>CAVTWH010000010.1:0-1589612 GCA_963738365.1 uncultured Actinomycetota bacterium | reverse complement strand
CCGGCTGATCGAGCGGTTCCTGACCGACGTGCTGAAGATCCCGTGGGACGACGTCCACGAGGAGGCCGAGCGCCTCGAGCACGCGATGTCGCCGAACCTCGAAGCGCGCATGATGGACGCGATCGGGGACGCGAAGACCTGTCCGCACGGCCACCCGATCGAGCCCGGCACCCGCATCGAGGGCGTCCCGCTCGGGGACACCGAAGAAGGGGCGAAGGTCCAGATCCTGCGCTTCGAGAGCGAGGCGGAGGATCTCCTGCACCTCTTCAAGCGCGAGGGCTTCGAGCCCGGGCGCAAGGGGACGGTCGCGAGCGTCGACGAGGACCACATCACCGTCGACTTCGGCGACGACACTGCGTCGCTGACCCGCTCGGTGGCCGAGACGGTCTCCGTGCTCGCCGATCCCTCCCCGCCGCCGCGGGTCGCGCTGCCGAAGCAGCTCGTGCTCGGCAAAGAGCGTTACGGCCGATAGCTAATAGCCGTCATCAGCGATGCGACTTGGACCGCGGGCGGTTGCGGGCCAAAGTAGTTGACATGCGTATTGATTCCGTCACCGATGCCACCTTCACCGCCGAGGTGCTCGAGTCCGACAAGCCCGTCCTTGTCGACTTCACCGCCGCGTGGTGCCCGCCGTGTCGCGCGATGAACCCGATCCTCGACGAGATCGCCGCCGACCGCGACGACCTCCGGATCGTGTCGCTCGACGTCGACGACAATCAGGTCGTCGCCGCGCAGTACAGCGTCCTCTCGATGCCGACGTTCATGCTCTTCCAGAACGGCCAGCCGATCCAGACGCTCGTCGGCTCGCGGCCCCGCAAGCGCCTCGAGCTAGAGCTCGAGCAGGCGCTCGTGCAGGAGCCGGCCGGCCGGTGAGGTCCCAGCAGCCGGCGTGAGCAGCTGCAGCCGGTGGCGCGGCGGGTCCTTCAGATCCGCCGCGCCGACGATCGGCCCCGGCCGCTCGAGCCAGCTGGCGGGCACGAGGCTGAGCCCGAGCCCGGCCCGCACCAGGAAGCGCACGGTCAGCGGGTCGCCCACCTCGAAGAGCGGGAGCGGGCTGAACCCCGCCGCCTGCGCCGCGGCCATGACCGTGTCGCGCAGCGCCGTGCCCGGCTCGGCGAGGATGAACGGGCGCCCGCGCAGCGCGTCGAGCGTGACCGTCGCGCCGTTGAGCTCGTCGTCCAGTGGGACGGCCACGCGCAGCGGCTCGTCCGGCAGCGCGTGGGTGCTGACGCCCGCGGGCTCCTCGGTGAGCGCGAGGACGGCGACGTCCACCGCTCCCGCCTGAACCAGCGCGACCACTTCGGCCGCGGACCCCTGGCGCAACCCGATCTGGATGTTCGGGTGGTCGCCGTGGAAGTCCGCGAGCGCCTCGGGGAGCCGGGGGGCGTCGGCCGCGGTCGCGGCAACCCTGACGACCCCGCGCGTGACGCCGGTGTGGCGATCCATATCGGCCTTGGCCTTGGCGACCTCGGCCAGGACGGCCTCGGCGTGCACGAGCAGATCCGCCCCCGCTGCGGTGAGCTCGACCCCGCGCGACGTGCGCCGCAGCAGCGTCAGCCCGAGCTCCGCCTCCAGGCGCCGGATCTGCTGCGAGAGCGCCGGCTGCGTGACGTAGAGCGCTTCCGCGGCACGCGTGAAGTGCTTGTGGCGCGCGACCGCCGCGAAGTACTCGAGCTGTCTCAGCTCCATGTGCTGGACACACGCAGATCGGCGACCGAGCGGCCGGCTTCGAGCACGAACTCGCCCGGCTCGGTCTGCCAGCCGCCGTCCCAATGCTGGAACGCGCGCGGGCTGAGCGGGACGTCGATGACGATCTCCTCGCCCGCGTCCGCGTCGAGCACCGCGAAGCCGACCAGCCAGCGCCGCGGCCGGTCGATCGTGCTGTCCGGACGCGAGGCGTAGACCTGGATGACCTCGCGGCCGCGGCGGGTGCCGGTGTTGCACAGCCGCACCGTGGGGCCGTCCATCGCCAGGTACTCCCAGCTCGTGTAACCGAGTCCGTGGCCGAACGGCAGGAGCGGCTCCGATGCTCCGCGGTAACCGATCGCGAGTCCCTCGTGGTATTCGAGGACGCCGCCGGTGGGGGTGACCGACGGGAGACCGTCGTCGCTCGCGGGCCAGGTCGTCGGCAGCCGCCCACCGGGCTCGGTGGCGCCGAAGAGGACGTCGGCGAGCGCGTTTCCGGCCTCCTGGCCTCCGAACCAGCAGAGCAAGGTGGCGGGCACGGTGTTCAGCCACGGCAGGAGCACCGGCGCGCCGGCGTTGACCACGACGACGGTCCGCGGCTGCGCCTCGTTGACACGCCGGACGAGCTCGTCCTGGCGCCCGGGCAGTGCGAGCGTCGAGCGATCGAACCCCTCGCTCTCGACCTCCGGCGTGGTGCCGACGACGACGATCGCGACGTCGGCATCGCGGGCGAGCGCGACCGCCCGCTCGAGCTCGGCGTCCTCGTCGTCCTGTGGCGACTGGAACGCGAGCCCGAACGTCACCAGCTCGCCGCCGCCCTCGCGGCGCAGGACCACGTCGAGCGTCTCGCCCTCGCCGAGCGTGATCGGGACACCGTGTTGCGGCGGGGCGAAGAGCGCCTCGGCGACATCCGCGCCGGGGCGCAGCGTGAGCTCGCCCTCGAACGCGAGTGCGTTGCGGAGTGTGAGCCGGTATTCGCCCGGCCCGGACGGGCCGACGAGGTGCTCCCCGGCCCGCTGGGCACGCAGCGTCGTGTGGACCTCGATCGCCGCGGTGCGCGGGTCGAGCGTCCCGAGCCACGTGAACTCGCCGACCTCGCGGTGCTCGGCGGCGATGACGGTGCCGCCGGCGTCGAGGAAGCGCACGTCGGCGCTGGCGATCTCGGCGATCGGGAGCGCGGGTCGCGGTGCGCACGCCAGGCGCGTAGGTGACCTCGGCGCGCAGGGCGGCGCGCAGGCCGTCGAGCGGCGAGACGGTATAGCTGGGAAAGACGGTCGCGCTGCCGCCGCCGAGCGTGCGCGCGACCGCGGCATTGGGCCCGAGCACCGCGACGCGGCGCAGCGAGCCGGCCTGGAGCGGGAGCAGCGACCCGTGGTTGCGGGCGAGCACGAAGCTCGCGGCGGCGGTGGCCCGGAGCTCGGCCGCGACTTCGTCGTCGCCCCAGGGGCGCGCCGTGACGGGCGCGCGAGCCGCTGCGGCGAGCGACGCGTCCGGCGGGGCGGCGGCGCGCGCCGAGTCCGGCGGGGCCTCTTCGAGCGCGCCCACCCTCGCCGCGAGGCGCAGGAGGCGCATGACCTTGTCGTCCACCGCCGCCTCGCTGACCGAGCCCTCTCGCACCGCGGCGACCAGCGCCTCGCCCCACGGGCCGGATGGGCCCGGCATCGCGAGGTCCAGCCCGGCGTTGCCCGCGCCGACGGTCCCGCGGGCGGCCATCCAGTCCGAGACGACCAGCCCGTCCCAGCCCCACTCGTCCTTCAACACCGCATTCAGCAGCGGCGACTCGGTCATCGTCACTCCGTTGACGCCGTTGTAGGCCGCCATCACCGCCCACGGCGACGCCGTCATGATCAGCTCGAACGGCAGCAGGTAGAGCTCGCGCAGCGTCCGTTCGTCGACCCGCGCGTCGAGCGTGAACCGCTCGGTCTCGGAGTCGTTGGCCACGAAGTGCTTGACCGTCGCCGCGACGCCCTCGGCCTGCAACCCGAGCACGAACGCGGCGCCGAGGACGCCCGTGAGGTACGGGTCCTCGGAGAAGCACTCGAAGACCCGCCCGCCCAGCGGCGACCGGTGGAGGTTCACCGTCGGCGCCAAAAGCACATCGACGCCCTTCCGGCGCGCCTCGTACGCCAGCAGCCGGGCGACCCGCTCGACCCGGCCCGCGTCCCACGTCGCCGCCAGCGCCGTCGGCGAGGGGACGTTGGCCGAAGGCTCGCGCTCGTCCCACAAGCGGCCGCGCACGCCCGCGGGCCCGTCGGAGGTCACGATCGCCCGCAACCCGATCGCCGGCTCGGCGTGCAGCGACCAGAAGTCGGCCCCGGTGAGGAGCCGCACCTTCTGCTCGAGGCTGAGCGTGGAGAGCAGTTCCTCCATGAACAGTCAGTATGGATAGGGGATGCGGGCGCTGCTGTTCGACGTGTTCGGGACGTGCGTCGATTGGCGCACCTCGATGATGCGCGAGGCCGAGCGCTTCGGCCTGCCGCCCCAGCTGGCCGTGGCGTGGCGCGACGAGTACCAGCCACAGCTGGAGACCGTCCGCAGCGGTCAGCGGCCGTGGGTGAACCTCGACGTCCTGCACGAGATCGGGCTCAACCGCGTGCTCAGAGCCATGGACCTGACCCTGCCCAAAGCCGACCGCATCGAGCTGGTGCGAGGCTGGCACCGCCTTGATCCCTGGCCCGACGTCGTCGCCGGCCTCACCCGCCTCAAGGAGACCTACATCATCGCGCCCTGCTCCAACGGCCACATCGCCCAGTCCGTCAACCTCGCGAAGTTCGCGAAGCTCCCGTGGGACGCGATCCTCGGCGCCGAGATCGCCCACGCCTACAAGCCGGACCCGCGGGTGTACCGCGAGAGCGTCTACGCGCTGGGCCTGGAACCGGACGAGGTCTGCATGGTCGCCGCGCACCGCGACGACCTCCGGGCCGCCGCGCAGGTCGGCCTCGCAACCGCCTTCGTCGAGCGCTTCGGCGAGGACCCGGGACCACCGTTCGACGCCGACTTCGTCGCCCACGACTTCGAGGAGCTGCTGCGATGAAGGCACTCGCCGCCGGCTGGCTCACGTTCGTCATCTTCCTCTTCGCCAAGGACTCGCTGCTGTCGAAGTCCAACCTGGACTCGGCGCCGATCACGGCGGTGCTCCTGGTCTGGCTGCTCGGCGTGATCCTGTGGTGCGCGTTCGCGGTGATCGTCGCCGCCGACCATCTCGCCGAGATGCTCGGCGAGCCATACGGCACGCTGATCCTCACCTTCAGCATCGTCGCGATCGAGGTGATGCTGATCAGCACGGTGATGCTCGGCGGGGGCGCGCCCACCGTCGGGCGGGACACGATGTTCGCCGTGATGATGATCGTGCTCAACGGCGTGATCGGGCTCTCGCTCGTGATCGGCGGCCTCAAGCACCACACGCAGGACTACAGCCTGCCCGGGGCGAGCGCCTATCTCAGCGTGATCATCCCGCTGGTCACGATCGCGCTGATCCTGCCCAGCGTCACCCACTCCACCCACGCGGCGACGCTCTCGACGCCGCAGGCGATCCTCTTCGCCGCGGCCACGATCGTCCTCTACGTGGTCTTCATCCTGATCCAGACCGGCCGCCACCGCGACCTGTTCGTGCACGGGCCGATCGAGGAGCACGACGTCCCCGACCCCACCGCGAAGGAGATCGGCAAGTGGGTCGCCATGCTGGTCGCCGGCGCGCTCCCGATCGTGCTGCTCTCCAAGAGCCTGGACAAGGTCGTCGACGCCGAGATCAAGGCGATCGGCGCCCCGGGTGCGCTGACCGGCGTGCTGATCGCGATGATCGTCTTCACGCCGGAGGGGATCAGCGCGCTGAAGGCCGCGTCGCGCAACCAGCTGCAGCGCACGGTCAACCTGTGCCTCGGCGCCTGCCTGAGCACGCTCGGGCTGACGCTTCCCGCGGTGCTGACGATCGGCCTGATCACGGGCGAGCAGGTGGTCCTCGGCCTCGACCCGACCGGGATCGTGCTCGTCGTCCTCACGCTGCTGTTGAGCATGGTGACGTTCAGCGGGCCGCGGACGACGGTCCTCGAGGGCGCCGTGCACCTGCTGGTCTTCTTCGTCTACATCGTGCTGGTCTTCAGCCCGTAGTCGGCCGGCGAGCGCCCGATCACGGCCTTGAAGGCCTTGATGAAGTGCGCCTGGTCGAAGAAGCCGAGCTCGAGCGCGAGCCGCGGCCAGTCGTGCTCGCCGTCGGCCATCCGGTCGGCGGCCTCGTGCAGGCGAAAGCGCGAGAGCACCCACTTCGGCGACACGCCCACGTACTCGCGGAACAACCGCTGCAGCGTGCGCTTGGAGTAGCCCGCGTGGGCGCACAGCTCGTCGACGGTCGTGATCCCGTCCAGCATCGCGGCGAACAGCCCGGTGAGCTCGGCGATCCGCGGGTCGTCCTCGAATCCGCGCGCCCGCATCCCGTCCTCCATCGCGGCGATCCGCACCCGCTCGTCACCGTCGGTCGAGATTGGCCCGAACACGTCGGTGATCGGGATCGTGCGATCGGTGAGGGTGTGCGCCGGGACCGGGTGAAACGCGTGGAACGCGCCGGGCCGGAACTTCGTCGCGACGGCGATCCCCGACCGCTGCAGCTGGCGCCGGAAGCGGGTCGTGACGACGCCGTAGATGCGTTCGAGGCCCGGCTCGAAGACCATGTGGAAGCTCGGGTGCGACACGACTTCCTGCGTGAATGGCCGCTCGAGGTCCCACGCCACCACCCAGTGGCGGTCGACCAGGTGGGCGAGATCTTCCGACGGCGCGTAGCGGGTGAGGCGGAAGTGGCGCTCCGCGGCATCCGGGTTCAGGATGCCGCGGCGGCTCTCGAGATCGGGCGCGCTCACGCCCTCAAAGCTACCCAGCCACAGCCTCGGCCACGAGCGCGGCGTCCGGCTTGATGCGCGGGGCGCGGATGGCGCCGACCAGCAGGTTCACGACCGCGATCCCCGCGGCGACGAGCATCCCGCGCTCGAACCCCGAGGCCAGCGCGTCCGGCTGCGAGGCGCCGGTGGCGAGGACGTCGCCGACCCGCGAGGTCGAAGCGGTGGAGACGAGCGCGAGCCCGAGTGCCCCGCCCACCTGGAACGCCGCGGTGATGACGCCCGACGCGGCACCCGCGTCCTCGTGTGGCACCTCGGCGATGGCCGCGATCTGGTTGGCGACGCCGACCAGCGGCAGGCCGAGGCCGAAGACCACGAAGCCGGGCAGGATGTCCGTCGCGTAGCTGGCGTCAGCGCCGGCGCGGCTGAGCAGGAGCAGGCCGACGACGCCCACGGCCGACCCGCCGAGGTACGCGGCGCGGGTACCGAGGCGCGTGACGAGCTGCGCGCCGATCACCGCGGAGGCGATCGCGGCGATCCCCATCGGGACGAAGTGCACGCCCGCTTCCAGCGCGCTGTCCCCGTGGACCTGCTGCAGGTAGAGCGCGGAGATGAAGAACATGCCGAGGAACGAGGCGCCGTTGAGCGCCAGCGCGACGACCGACACGCTCAGCCCGCGCACGCGGAAGAGCTTCAGCGGCACCAGCGGGTCGGTCGCGCGCGACTCGACGTAGACGAACGCGGAGAGCAGGATCGCGGCGGCGCCGAAGAGCCCGAGCACCTCGGCCGAGCCCCAGCCCGCCGCGTCGGTGCGGATGACGCCGTAGACGAGCGCGAGCAGGCCGCCCGTGGCCAGCACGGCGCCGGTGAAGTCGAACGAGCGCGCGGTCCCGCGGCTCTCGGCCAGGAACATCGGCGCGGCGATGATGCCGCCGATCGCCACCGGGACGTTGACGTAGAAGATCCACTCCCAGCCGGCCGAGTCGACCAGCACGCCGCCGGCGACGACGCCGAGGGTCCCGCCGATGCCCGCCAGGGCGCCCCAGACGCCGAGCGCGATGTTGCGCTCCCGGCCGGCGGGGAAGGTGACGGTGAGCAGCGCGAGCGCGGCGGGGGAGAGGAGCGCCGCGCCGACGCCCTGGATCGCACGGACGGCGATCAGCATCTCCGAGGAGCCCGCGAAGCCACCGGCCAGCGAGGCGGCGCCGAAGAGCCCGAGGCCGACGATGAAGAGCCGCCGCCGCCCGAGCAGGTCGCCCGCGCGACCGCCGAGCAGGAGCAGGCCGCCGAAGGCCAGCGTGTACGCGTTGACGACCCACTGCAGGCCGTCGGCGGAGAACCCGAGATCCGTCTGGATCGCCGGGAGGGCGACGTTCACGATCGTCACGTCCAGGACGACCATGAACTGCGCGACGGCGAGCACCGCAAGGGCGAGCCATCGTGATCGTGAATCATTCACCTCTTGAACGGTCATGGCCGGAACTGTACGGACGTTCAGTGAATCATTCAAGTCATGAACGAAATTTCGTCTATCCTCGGACCTTGTGACCTACCCCCGCGGCATCTACGAGCGCCCTGCCCTGCTGCTGGTCAAGGTCGGCAACGCGATCGTCGATCGCGCGGAGGATGCGCTGGCCGAGATGGGGCTCAGCGGCCGTCAGTACATGCTGCTGGCGGTGCTCAGCGCCGACGATGCGCCGTCTCAGCTGGAGCTCGCCGGCCTGTGCGGCCTGCTCCCGGCGCAGGTCGTGCCGGTGCTCGACAAGCTCGAGGAGCGCGGCCTCGTGGCCCGCACCCGCTCGGAGACCGACCGCCGCCGCTACGTCGTCAGCCTCACCGAGGCGGGCCGCGAGGCGCTCGAACAGGCCGACGCACTGGGCCGTTCGCTGGTCGAGGAGGTCGATCCGGAGGCCGCCGACGTGGTCGTCAAGACCTTGTCGCGTTCTTACAATACGGCGCCCTAGAGCCGTTTTAGGGTGGTCGTCATGACCGCCAAGCCAATTCCCGAGGGCTTCCACTCCCTCACTCCTAACGTCACCGTCGCAAACGGCGTCGAGGCGCTCGACTTCTACGCCAAGGCGTTCGGCGCCGAGGTGATCCGCAAGCTCGTGATGGGCGGCAAGCTCATGCACTCCGAGCTCCGTCTCGGCGACTCGATCTTCACCGTCAGTGACCCGTTCGAGGACTTCGGGCTCGCCGCGCCGCCGGCCGACGCGCCGGTCTCGGGCTCGATCCTGATCTACACCGAGGACGTCGACGCGCTCTATGACCGCGCGATCGCGGCCGGCGCGACCGAGCTCAACCGCCCGAGCGACCAGTTCCACGGCGACCGCGCCGGCTCGCTGAAGGACCCGTACGGCCACCGCTGGATGCTCGCCACCCACACCGAGGACATGTCCGAGGAGGAGATGCAGCGGCGCACCGAGGAAGCGATGGCCGGCTCGTCCTAGGTCACGCGGGAGCGGGTCTGGTCGACCTCGCGGTGCACGCCGCGTGCGACCAGGTCCCGCAGGCGATCGATCGCGTCCCAGACGTCCACGAAGCGCGTGTAGAGCGGCGCGATGCCGAGCCGCACGCTGTCCGGGCCGCGGAAGTCGGGGATGACGTCGGCGCGCTCGATCAGCGCGCGGCAGATCGGCCACGCGTCCGGGTGGTTGAGCGAGACGTGCGAGCCGCGGAGCAACGGGTCGCGCGGCGAGCCGAGCGTGAAGCCGAGCGGCGCGAGCCACTCGTCGTGGAGCCCGATCAGCAGCTCGGTCTGGGCGATCGACTTCGCGCGCAGCGCCTCGATCCCCGCCTCGGCGGTGACCCGCACGCCCTCCTCGACCGCCGCGAGCACGAGGATCGGGGGCGTGCCGGCCATGAAGCGCGTGATGCCGTCCGCGGGCGCGTACGGGCGCTCCATCGCGAACTGGTCGTCCTGCCCGAACCAGCCCTGGATCGGCGTGCGCAGCCGTTCCTGCTCGGCTCGGGCCACGTAGAGGTAGCCCGCGGCGCCGGGGCCGGCGTTGAGGTACTTGTAGGTGCAGCCGACGGCGTAGCGGATGCCGCGGGCATTGAGGTCGATCGGGACCGCGCCCGCGGAGTGGCTGAGGTCCCAGATCACCGTGCCTGCGAACGCCTCCAGCGCGGCCAGCGCGCCGGAGCGGTAGCCGACGTGGGAGAGCACCACGAGCGCGTCCTCGGGCACGTCGCCGGGCTGCGGCCCGTTCAGCGGGTCCGCGTTCTCGAAGATCTGCAGCTCGAGGCCGCGGGCGCGGGCGATGCCCTCGAGCACGTAGCGGTCGGTCGGGAAGTTGTCGGTGTCGGTGCTGAGCGTGCGCAGCGCCGGGTCCGCGTCGAGCAGCGCGTTGACGAGCTTGTAGAGGTTGACCGTGGTGCTGTCGGTGACGAGCACCTCGCCGGCGCTCGCGCCGAGGACCTCCGCCAGCGCGTCGCCGGTGCGGGTCGGCGCTTCGATCCACTCCGGCCACCCGCTCACCAGCTCGTCGCCCCACTGGTCGATCACGCGGTGCAGCCGGTCGCGCGTCGCCTTGGGGAGCCGCCCGAGCGAGTTTCCGTCGAGGTAGAGCCGGTGCTCGTCGGCGATCACGAAGCGCTCGCGGAAGTCCGCCAGCGGGTCCGCGTTGTCGAGCCGCATGGCGTCGCCGCGGGTCAGAGCCATGCGCGTACCGCCTTCCACAGGGGGTTCTCCGGGTCGAGATGACCGAAGTGGTCCTCCTCGGGCTCGACGATCAGCGAGGCGCCCGACGCGCGCGCGAAGCGCTCGCTGATCTCGACGGGCACGATGTCGTCGCGCCCGCCGTGGGTGAGCAGCGCGGGGACGCCGAGCGGCAGCCGCTCGATCGGCGAGGCGACGTCGGTCGGCTGCCCGCGCAGGAAGCGCTCGACGACGCCGTTGGAGAGCCGCAGGTCCCACGCCCGCTGCAGGTCCAGCACGCCCGCTTGGGAGACCACGCCGGTGACCGCCACGCGCGGATTGTCGCGGGTCGCGGCCCAGGCCGCGAGGTGGCCGCCGGCGCTGTGGCCGATCGTGACCACCCGCGAGAGGTCGACGCCGGGCAGCTCGCGGAGATGATCGATCGCCGCGCCGACGTCGTCGAGGGTGAACGGCACGCCGCCGCCGTTGCCCAGGCGCCGGTACTCGATGTTCCACGCCGCCCACCCGCGCGAGGCGAGGTCGGCGCAGAGCGCATCCATCAGCTCGAGGCCGTACTCGGCCTTCCAGAACCCGCCGTGGATGAGCACGGCAACGGGCCCCTCGCCGTACAGCACGCCGTACTGCGAGGGGTCACTGCCGTAGTTATGCCGCGACGCCAAGGCTTCGTACGGCCTCGGCCAGCTTCGTGATGCCCTCGTCGATCTGCTCGGGGGTCACGCCGGAGTACGCCAGGCGGAGCGTGTTCGAACCGCCTTCCAGCAGGAAGTCCGTGCCCTTGACGAACAGGACGTCGCGTTCGGCCGCGGCCTTCTCGAGCTCGGCCACGTCGACGGCCTCGGGCAGCTCCACCCACATGAAGTAGCCGCCGGACGGCGCGGCGAACTTCGCCTCGGGGAGCTCGCGGGTGAGCGCGTTGACGACCGCGTCACGGCGGGCCCGCAGCGCGGTCTTGACCGTCGCGATCGCGCCGTCCATCCCGCCCGTGGAGGCGAACTGGTACACGATCGCCTGCGAGACCATGTTCGGCGAGATGTACGTGTTGGTCGCGATCGTCTGGATCTGCTTGATCAGCGCCTGCGGGCCGACCAGGTAGCCGACGCGGATGCCGGGGCAGACGGTCTTCGAGAACGAGCTCGCGTAGACGACCCGGCCCGCGGTGTCCTGCGAGAACATCGAGTCGATCGTGTCGCCCTCGAAGCGGATGTCGACGTACGGGTCGTCCTCGAAGATCGTGAAGTCGTGCTCGACCGCGAGCTCCAGCAGCCGCTTGCGCTTCGTGGCGCTCAGCGTGTACCCGGCGGGGTTCTGGAAGTTCGGGATGATGTGCGCGAGCTTCGGGCTGACCGTCTTCAGGGTCGTCTCGAGCGCGTCGGTCGAGATGCCGTCGGTCTCGAGGTCGACCATGTGGATGTCCGCGCCGCGGTTGCGCAGGTTCAGCAGCGTGCGGTCGTACGTCGGCGACTCGACGATCACCGCGTCACCGGCCTGGACCAGCAGCTCGAACAGGAACGCGTCCGCCTGCATCGAGCCGTTGGTGACGAGCACCTGCTCGACCTCGACGCCGTGCTTCTCCGCGATCCACTTGCGCAGCGGGACGTAGCCGACCGACGTGCCGTAGGCCGTCGCGCCCGCCGGGTCCTTCTCGAAGGCGAGATTGGCGGCCTTCTTCAGGCCCTCCACGTCGACGATGTCGAGAGACGGCGCCCCACGGGCGAAGGAGATCGTGGCCATAGGGCTTCAGCCTAGCTGCGTTTGCACAACGTCCCCACGCTGATGACGACCGGCGTGGCGAGCTTCTCGGACTTGTAGTCGATGACCGCGGTGCGGCGGCCCGTGTTGCGCCGGAGAAGATCGACGTCGCGGTCGGAGAGGTTGTACATGCGCAGCTGGTCGAGGGCGACCTTGCCGTCCTGCGTGCGCGGTTGCGCGAGGCCGTTGGAGCGCATCCCCGGCGGGCAGGTCACCTTGGCGTGGTGCACCTGGCCGTCGCCGAGCTGCACCGTGAGGCTCGCGATCGCGACGCTCGACGGGAGCTTGGTACCCGGCCGGATCGGCTTGCCGATCAGCACCTTCCCGCCCGCCTCGACCCCGGGCGAGGTACCACGCACGACCTGGTGCTCACCCGCCTGCCACGCCGCCACGCCGCCCGCGGCGAGCACGGCGACGGCGCCGCCGGCCGCGACCTTGGCCGCGACCCCGCCGCCGGTCGTCGCGCCGCCCACGAGGTGCAGCACGCCGGCCAGCGGCCCCATGCCGACCGGCGGGATCAGCGCGCGCAGCTTCGTGCGCGTGGCCTTCAGCCCGTCGCGGAACTCGCGGCACGCCGAGCAGCCGCGCACGTGGCGCAGCGCGTGCTCGGAGGGGCGCCGGCGCTCGTCGTGGGCGGTCAGCAGGAGCTCGCGGATCTCTCCGCACTCGGCATCGCGCGCCTCGGCGGCGGCGACGAGCCCGGTCCGGGCACGCTTGACGAGCTGGCGGGACGCGGCCTCGGAGACGTCCAGCGCGCTCGCGACCTCCTCGTGGCTGAGCCCGTCGAGCTCGCGCAGCAGCAGCGCCGCGCGCTGCTGCTCGGGGAGGTCGGCGAGGTCCTCGATCAGCCGGCGCAGCTCGTGCCGGCGGCTGAGCGTGCTGTAGATGTCCTCGGAGGAACCGGCTCGATCGCTGTCCTCCAGCGCCGTCGTCGGCAGCCGGTTGCGCCGCAGCTCGTCGATGCAGAGGTTGCGCACGACGCGGTGCAGCCAGGGCTTGATCTCCAGCGGGCGGCGATCCTCGCGCAGCGCCCGGTGGGCGCGCAGGAACGCTTCCTGGACGACCCCCTCCGCGTCGCCGCCGGAGCTGCGCAGCGCGCGCGTGGCGGTGGCCTGCAGGCGCCGCCGATGGCGCTCGTGCAAGACGTCGAACGCGTCCTCCCGCCCAGAGCGGAAGAGCGAGACGAGGTGCTCATCCGAGCGCAGTCTGAGGTGGGCGGGAGGCACTTAGAAAGCCTAGTCGCAGAGGTCGGCGGTCTTGACCCAGCCGTTCTTCTGGACGTGCCCGTACGCGAACCCGTAGGCGTGCTTGCCGGAGGTGTCGTAGCGGGTGACCTTGATCTTCTGGTGCTTGAACAGCGTCCCGATCATGGTCAGGTTGGGCGTGTGCCGGACGTAGGTGCTGTCGGCGCAGACCTTGCGCATGCCGGTGGCGTGGTCGGCGGCGAGTGCGGGCGTGGCGGCGGTCGCGGCGGCGGTGGCGATCAGGAGCGTGGGGAGGATTCGCTTCATGCCGGGTTCAACGAGGGCCTGGCGGACCGCGTGACGGACGTTCTGATAACTAGCGTCGGCATGGACTACCTCGCGCGTGCACTCGAAGCCGTCACGGCCTGGCGCGAGGCTGCCGGGCCGATGCCCACCCACCCGGCCCTTACGCCCGACCCGGCGCGCTTCGACGCGGCCTTCGCCGAGTTCAGCGAGCGGATGGGGCAGTCGTATCCGTTCCACCATCCCCGGTACGCGGGGCAGATGCTCAAGCCGCCGCACCCGGTCGCGATCGCGGCCTATACCGCGGCGATGCACGTCAACGCCAACAACCACGCGCTCGACGGCGGGCCGGCGACCAGCGCGCTGGAGGTCGAGGTGGTGCGCGACCTGGGCACGATGTTCGGCTTCCCGGCGGACGCGCTCGGCCATCTCACCTCGAGCGGGACGATCGCCAACCTGGAGGCGCTGTGGGTGGCGCGCGAGCTGCACCCGGGCAAGGGGGTCGCGTTCGGCACCAACGCCCACTACACCCACTCGCGCATGTGCGCCGTGCTCGGCATCGAGGGCGTCGCGACCGACGACTTCGAGGCGGCGGCGCGCAGCGGCCGCGTCGGCACGATCGTCGTCACCGCCGGCACGACCGGCCTCGGGACGGTCGACGCGGTCGAGGAGGCGGTGAAGCTGCGGGAGCGCTACGGCGTCCGCATCCACGTCGACGCGGCCTACGGCGGCTTCTTCACGCTGCTCGACGAGCTCGTGCCGGTGGCGTCCTTCCGCGCGATCGCCGACGCCGACAGCGTCGTCGTCGACCCGCACAAGCACGGCCTGCAGCCCTACGGGTGCGGCGCGGTGCTGTTCCGCGACCCGAGCGTCGGCCGCCTGTACAAGCACGATTCGCCCTATACGTACTTCACCAGCGGCGACCTGCACCTCGGCGAGATCTCGCTCGAGTGCTCACGCGCGGGAGCCGCCGCGGCCGCCCTCTGGCTGACGCTGCGCTCGCTCGACCTCGCGCCGATCCTCGCCGCCGGCGTACGCGCGGCCCGCGCCTGGGCGGAGTTGTTGCGGGAGTCCGACGACCTGCGCCTGCACGTCGAGCCCCAGCTGGACATCGTCAGCTACTTCCCGAACCGGGCGCGCGCGTCGGAGATCGACGCCGAGAGCGAACGCATCCTCAACGCCGGGATGACCGACCCGGACCCGATCTTCCTCTCCACCCTGCGCATCGACGCCGCCGACTTCGCCGCCGCTCACCCGGACATCGAGCTGGACACGGACGGCGTGCGCGTCCTGCGCAGCGTCCTGATGAAGCCCGAGCACGAACCGCACGTGCCCTGGCTCCATGAACGGGTCATCGCAATTTCGAGACGGTGAACGCGAAGCGGCCCGTGTAGAGCGTGCCGGCGGGGTTGCCGCGGATCAGCTGTCCCGGGCCGGCGGCGGACCCGGCGATGATCGCGCGCGGGCCGTTGGCGTCGATGGCGTCGAGCGTCGTGTAGATCGGGTCGCCCCCGGGCGGGCGGCCGAGCAGCGGGTACGTGATGCCGTTGTTGCCGAAGGTCTTGTCCCGGGCGCCGTTGGCCCGCAGGCGCAGGACCATGCCCTCCGGCGGCTGGCCGGAGCCGGAGAGCAGGATCCGGCCGGTGCTGTCGCGGACCATCGACTTGATCCGGATCTCGCGGCCGGCGCGCGCGATCCGGGCGACGCCGTGGCTGCCGAAGCGGGTGTCGAGGGCGCCGCTGACGGTCAGGCGGACCACCGCTCCGCGCGGTGTGCCCGCCGCGGTCAGGTCGGTGCCGGCGACCAGGGTCGTGCCCTTCGGGCCTTGGCGGATCGCGGCGGCGCCGATCCCGGGCGCCGCACCCGGGCCGAGCGGGACCTGCACGACGCCGGTGCCGTTCCACGACGGGTCGGGCACGCCGTTCGGGAGGACCCGGATGATCGTGAACGTCGCGGGGAAGTTCATCGACGGGAACCCGCCGACGGTGAAGGTCGTCGTCCCGTCGGCCTTGACCAGCAGGCCGGTGGCGCGGCCGCCGACGCCCAGGACCGCGCCGTCGACGGTCGCGTTGGAGCCGAAGGACAGGTCCGGGCTGCCGTCGGCGAGCAGGCGGACGATGATCGGGATGTCGCCGGGGCGTGAGCCGGCGAGGGTCACGTTGCCGTTGGTGTCCATCACCATCGCGCCGAGCTCGGAGCCTGGAGGCCCGGCCAGCACGTAGCCGAAGCCCGCGCCGAAGCTCGGGTCGATCTCCCCGGTCGGGAGCAGCCGGAAGGCGACCATCTTCGTCGTCCCGTCCGCCTGGCGCAGGGTGCCCGCGGCGACGATCCGCCCGTCACGGAAGACCGAGATCGCGCGGACGCCGTCGAGCGTCGTGCCGGGCAGCGCGGGGACGACCTGTCCGCCGGTGCCGAACTTGGAGTCCAGCGTGCCGGTCGAGCGCAGCCGCACGACGACGAACTGCCCCGCCGCGGCGCCGCCCGCGAGCACGCGGTTGCCGGAGATCACCTTGACCGCGCCGCCTACCGCGTCGGCCGCGGTGGCCTTGAGCGTCACGGTGCCTTGACGCCCGAAGCGCTTGTCCGGGTCGCCGGCGCGCGCCTGGGCGGCGGCGACGGGCAACAGCATGGTCAACAGGAGGGCGGCGGCGAGGAGACGCGTCATCGGACGTTTCCAACCCGCGACCGGGACGATCGGTGCGCCATGCGGCGGGAGCATGCCACGCCGGGCGGCGGGGCATGCTCCCGGTGCAGCAACTTCTTAGGCCGTCGTCTTCAGCGAGCCGGCGATCTCGGCCGCGATCTGCGCGACCTCGGTCGGCGTCCGGCCGACGCGCACGCCGTTGGCCTCGAGCGCTTCCTGCTTGGCCTTGGCGGTTCCCGCGCTGCCGGAGACGATCGCGCCGGCGTGGCCCATCGTCTTACCGGGAGGTGCGGTGAAACCCGCGATGTAGGCGACGACCGGCTTGGAGACGTTGGCCTTGATGTACTCGGCCGCCTCCTCCTCGGCGGAGCCGCCGATCTCGCCCGCCATGACGATCAGCTCGGTCTCCGGATCGGCCTCGAACTCGGCGATGATGTCGATGAAGGAGGAGCCCGGGACCGGGTCGCCGCCGATGCCGACGATGCTCGAGTTGCCGAAGCCGGCCTGGGCCAGCTCGTTGCCGATCTGGTAGGTCAGCGTGCCGGAGCGCGACACGACGCCGACGTTGCCCTCGCTGAAGAACGACGCGGGGATGATGCCGACGTTGGCCTTGCCCGGCGAGAGGATGCCCGGGCAGTTGGGGCCGACCAGGCGGACGTTCGGGTTGCCCGCCAGGTGGTTGTAGACGCGCAGTTCGTCGTGGGCGGGGATGCCCTCGGTGATGCAGATGATCAGGCTGATGCCCGCGTCCTCGGCCTCGAGGATCGAGTCGGCGGCGAAGCGCGGCGGGACGAAGATCATCGCCGTGTTCGCGCCGGTCTTCTCGACGGCGTCGTGGAACGTGTTGAACACCGGGACGCCCTCGACGTCCTGGCCGCCCTTGCCGGGCGTGACGCCCGAGACGACCTGCGTCCCGTAGCGGCGGTTGTTCATCGCGTGGAAGGTGCCCTCGCGGCCGGTGATGCCGGAGACGCAGAGCTTCGTGTCGTTCGTAACCAGGATCGCCATCAGCCAGCCAGCTCCACGACCTTCTTCGCCGCACCGAGCATCGTCGCCTCGGTGTGGACGTTGGGCAGATTCGCCTCGGCGAGGAGGGCGCGGCCCTCGACGTCGTTCGTCCCGTCCAGGCGGACCACGAACGGCACCGTCGGATTGATCTGGTTGAACGCCTCGATCAGGCCCTTCGCCACCTCGTCGCAGCGGGTGATGCCGCCGAAGATGTTGAAGAGGACCGCGGTGACGTTCTCGTTGGAGAGGATCACCTCGACCGCGCTCGTGATCGCCTCGGCGCGGCTTCCGCCGCCGGCGTCGAGGAAGTTCGCCGGCGAGCCGCCCGCCTGGGCGACCACGTCGAGCGTGGACATCACGAGCCCGGCGCCGTTGCCGAGGATGCCGACGTTGCCGTCGAGCTTGACGAACGTCAGGCCGCGCTCGCGGGCCATCTGCTCCTGCGCGTCCTCGGCCGCCGTGTTGCGCAGCGCCGCGTTGTCCGGGTGGCGGAAGAGCGAGTTGTCGTCGAGCGTCACCTTCGCGTCGAGCGCCGCGACCTTGCGGTCCGGCGTCACGATCAGCGGGTTGACCTCGACGAGCATCGCCTCTTCGGAGACGAAGGCGTCGTAGAGCTTCGCCAGCAGCGAGCCGAGCGGGCGGACGATGTCGGCGTCGACGCCGGCCTCGAACGCCAGCCGGCGGGCGTGGAAGTCCTGGAAGCCCAGCAGCGGGTCGACGTGGAGGCGGGCGATGGCGTCCGGGTTGGTGTCGGCCACCTCCTCGATGTCCATGCCGCCCTGCGTGGAGAGCATGATCAGCGGGCGCTTGGCGGAGCGATCGAAGACGATCGACGCGTAGTACTCGGACGCGATGTCCGACGCCGCCTCGATCCACACCTCGTGGACCGTGTGGCCCTTGATGTCCATCCCGAGGATCGCCTTGCTGTGCTCCTCGGCCTCCGCGCGGTCCTTCGCGACCTTGATGCCGCCGGCCTTGCCTCGGCCACCGACCTGCACCTGCGCCTTGACGACACAGGGATACCCGATCTCGTCGGCCGCGGAGACGGCCTCCTCGACGGTAGTTGCCGGGGCGCCGCTGGGCACTGGCACCCCATGCCGGGCGAAGAGTTGCTTGCCCTGATATTCGAGTAGATCCATTGCGGACGGCCGAGCTTATCGCTGTCGAGCGGTAAGACCGGGCGCGACAAACCTCAGCTCTCGGTGCGGGAGAAGCGCGGTCCGTTCACAACGGGAGGCGAGCCGTTGCCGGCCGGCAGCTCGGCCTGCTTGGTCGCCGCCGTGTGGGCCTCCAGCAGCGGCTTGACCAGGTCCAGCGGGAACACGATCGTCGAGTTCTGGTTGACGCCGATCTCGCTCAGCGTCTGCAGGTAGCGCAGCTGCAGCGTGGTCGGGTTCTGGGAGATGACGTCGGCGGCCTCGCTCAGCCGGGCCGCGGCCTGGAACTCGCCCTCGGCGTTGATGACCTTCGCGCGGCGCTCGCGCTCGGCCTGGGCCTGGCGGGCCATCGCGTGCTGCATCGCCGCCGGGATGCCGACGTCCTTGATCTCGACCGTCGAGACCTTGATGCCCCACGGCTCGGTCTGGTCGTCGATGATCTTCTGCAGCTCCTCGTTGAGCTCTTCGCGCTCGGAGAGCAGCGTGTCGAGGTCGGCCTTGCCGAGCACGCTGCGCAAGCGTCGTCTGGGCGATCTGCGTCGTCGCCTTCAGGAAGCTCTCGACCTGGACGACGGCGGCGTTGGGGTCGACGACCCGGAAGTAGATGACGGCGTCCACGCGCGCGGTGACGTTGTCGCGGGTGATGACGTCCTGCGGCGGGACGTTGAGGGTCACCGTCCGCAGCGACACGCGGACCATGCGGTCGATCGCGGGCACGAGCAACACGAGCCCGGGGCCTTTGACGTCGACCATCCGGCCGAGCCGGAAGACCACGGCGCGCTCGTACTCGCGCAGCACGCGCACCGACGCTGCGGCCAGGGCCACGCCCACGGCCAGGATCACGATGATCGCGACGAGCAGGGCCTCGATCATGGCGCCACCTCCCATTCATTCGCGGGCCGCACGGTCAGTGTCAGCCCGTTGACGTGCTCGACCACCACGGGATCGCCGCGGGCGAGCGGTGCTTCCCCTTCGAAGTCCCACTGACGAGCGCGCCAGAGCGCGCCGTCGACGAAGACGCTGTCGGTGCTGCGCGCGACGCCCATCCGGCCGACCAGCGAGTTGTGCTGGCGCAGTCGGCGGGTGCCGAGCGCTTTGCGCGCCATCACGGCCACCGTCGCCCCGCCCGCGAGCCCGATGCCCGCGCCGGCGAAGACCGCCACGAGCGCGGCGCTGCCGGCCGCGGAGAACAGGAGCGCGACGCCCAGCGCGAGCGCGACGACCGCCCCGGCGCCGAGCACGCCGTGGCTCGGCACATGGGCTTCAGCGGCTACCAGGAGGATGCCGATGAGCACGAGCAGAAGGCCGAGCGCGAACATTATTTTCTCCTGCTACCGATGCTACTCCAGGTATGCGCGCGCGGAAATGTCATCATGCACGGCCGCAATGCCGCTCCCTAAAGAAGTCACCTACGTCACCTTCGACGTCTACGGCACCCTGATCGACTGGGAGACCGGCGCGTACGAAGCCTTCTCCAAGGAAGCCGAGAAGGACGGCTACACCTTGTCGAAGGAAGAGCTCGTCCCGCTCTTCCTCGAGACGCAGCAGGAGATCAAGGGCGGCTCGTACGAGCTGTACGCCGAGGTCCTGCGCCGCACCGCCGTCCAGATCTCGCGCCAGCTCGGCTGGCCGCTCGAGCCGTCGCGCTCCGGTTTCCTCCCGAACTCGGTGGGGCGCTGGCCCGCGTTCAAGGAGACCAACACGCAGCTCGATCGCTTCCGCAAGAAGTTCGAGCTCGGACTCGTCTCCAACGTCGACGACAAGCTCCTCGGCGAGACCCGCCGCTGGTTCAAGACCGATTTCGATCTGGTCGTCACGGCCCAGCAGGTGCGCTCCTACAAGCCGGATCCCGCGCACTTCAAGGAGGCCGAGCGTCGCATCGGCACCAAGAAGGGCTGGGTGCACGTCGCGTCGAGCTACTACTACGACGTCGAGCCGTGCATCAAGGCCAAGATCCCCGTGATCTGGGTCAACCGCAACAAGGAGACGCTCGACGCTTCGCAGAAGAAGCCGACGGCTGAGGTGAAGACGCTGCTCGAAGCGGCGAAGCTGCTCGGCGCAGCCTGAGTTTGCGCGCCGTAGCGCTCCACGAAGACGTCATCGCCGTCACCTCGCGCGCCTACGCGACGGGGTGCGTGCTCGTGCGCAGCGGCGGCGAGGCGTTCTGCATCGACTCGCCGGTCTTCCCGGACGAGCTCGAGATCCTGCCCGGCGATCGCCGAGCAGTCGAGCTTCAGCGATCGTCGGCGTGCTCGCCACGCACGCCGACTGGGATCACCTGCTGGGCGGCCTCGCGTTCCCGGAGGCGCCGCTCGGGCTCGGCGAGAACTCGGCGGCGCGGCTGATCGAACGAGCCGGGCGCGGCGCAGCGCGAGCTGCGCGACTTCGACGACGAGTTCTACGTCGCGCGGCCGAAGCCGCTGTCGTTGCCCGGCGCCCAGAAGCTCGACGTGCCGGGGTACATCGACATCGGCTCAGAGACCCTGCAGCTGCATCCCGCCGACGGGCACACCGCGGACGGCATGGCGATCTGGATGCCGTGGGCGCGGGTGCTGGTCGCCGGCGACTACCTCTCGCCGGTCGAGATCCCGATGCTCTCGCCGGGCGGCAGCGTGTCGGCGTATCTCGCGACGCTGAACCGGCTGGAGCCGCTGGTCGAGCAGGCCGACCACGTCGTCCCGGGCCACGGCGGCGCGATCGACGCCACGCAGGCGCTGGCGATCCTGCGCGAGGATCGCGCCTACCTGCAGGCGCTGGAGCGCGGCGAGGACGCCGGCGCTGCCGATCGCCCGCCGGACCAAGGCCCAGCGGGCGATCCACGCGACGAACCTCACGCGGCGATGAGCCGCAGGTCCTCGGTCGGCGTCTCGACGACCTCGACGTAGCTCAGCCGCGCGGTCCCGAGGTCGATCGTGTCGCCGTCGCTGCAGGACGGCGCGGTCGACGCGGATGCCGTTGTGCCAGGTGCCGTTGCGGCTGCCGTCGTCGAGCAGGTAGGTCTGGCCGTCCTGGCGGACGATCAGCGCGTGCCGGCGCGAGACGGAGGGTTCGTCGATCTCGATGTCCGCGCTCAGGCTGCGCCCGAGGCGGGTGACCGTGCCCATCACGGGCACGAGCGTGTCGTCGGCTTCGAGGTAGCGGCCGGCGGCGGGTGCTCCGCCAGCGACCGCGTGGCGTGTGGTCCGGGGGCTCAATCTCATGGCTCCAACGGTTGCCCCGCAGCCTGAGGAGAGGCTTGGCGGAGCCTGTGGGTTCCCTGAGGATCAGGTGCTGATCAGCGGGATGCCCGCCAGCGCGAGCAGGACGCCCGCGCGCTGGATCGGCTGCAGCCGCTCGTGGAGCAGGAAGTACGCGAGCGCGACGGTGACGACCGGGAACAGCCCGCCGAGGACGGCGACGAGGCTCAGCAGCCCGCTCGTCGTGGCGATCGCGAACGCGCTGTTGGCGGCGGTGTCGAGCAGGCCGATCAGCCGCGAAGGTCGGCCAGGCGCGCACCGGCGCGCTTGGCGCGCTGGATGCAGGACGACGCCGAGCAGGATCGGCACGGCGACGGCACGGGCGGCGGCGACGCCGGTGAGCGCGTCGTGCTCGGCCGCCTTGTCGAGGAAGACGAGCGAGAGCCCGATGCCGAGCGCGGCGACGAGCGCGAGCTTGAGCGCCAGCTTGGAGTTCGCCGGCTTCGCCGCCGGGCTCGTTGGAGGCCAGGATCACGCCCGCCAGCGCGGCGACGATGCCGATCCACTGCAGCGTGCCCGGGCGCTCGCCGTCGCAGCACGCCCCAGAGCACCGGGACGATCGCGCTGGTGGCGACGATCGGCGCGATGATGCTCATCGTCCCGACCGCGAGCGCGCGGTAGAAGCACAGCACCGCGACCGCGCCGAGCAGGCCGGCGAACGATGCCCGGGACGATCGCCTTCGCGTCGACGCCGTGGAAGACGAGGACCAGCGCGAGCGCGACCAAGCCGACCGCCTGGCCGACGAGCGCGACCATCGCGGCCGGGTGCTTGCGGCTCGCCTGGCCGCCGAGGAAGTCCGCGGTGCCCCACAGCAGCGACGCGAGGAGCGCCGCGCCGATCATGTGTTCGCGGCCGCCGCGGCGGCGCGGTAGGGCGCCTCCTCGCGGCGGATCAGGTCGGGGTTGGTGCCGGCGGCGAGCACGAGCTCGTACGTCAGCAGCTGCAGCGCGATCGCGCCCGCGAGCAGCGGGTGGCCGTCGGCAGGCCGTCGATCGTCACCGTCGGCATGCCCAGCTCGGCGACCGCCGCCCGCACGTCGCGGCGCGCGCTTGTCGCGCTGGCGGCGCGCTGGTCGGGTCGATCCGGATGACGACGATGCCGGTGCGCTCGTCGGCGGCCGGGCAGGTGGCCGTGCAGGACCTTCTCCAGGCCGAGCGGCGTGACCGGCTTGTGCAGGCCCTCCTCGATCTTGAGCGCCAGCTCGCGGGCGGTGATCTCGTCGACGCCGGAGCCGGTGACGATCAGGCGCTCGCAGCCGGCGAGCGTCTGCGCGGCGTCGCTCGAAGCGCGGGCGCAGGGCGAGCGTGCCCTCGATCACCCGCGTCGCACGTCGCCGCGTCGGCCGCGCCGGCGATCGCGGTGAAGCGCCAGCAGCGGCGAGACGTAGCCGACGGTGTGGCACCAGCTGGTGTCCTGCAGCGGCGTCGAGATCGACGAGGTTCGGCGCCCGTCTCCGCCTCCGGCTTGGCGGTGATCAGGATCGTGCGGGCGTTGGTGGCGTGCATCGCGGCCAGCGTGGCGGCGGTGCCGGCCTCGTGCGAGACCGCGATCAGGACGCCTTCGGACTGCGGGTCGAGGCTCGCCTCGAACGCGTCGCGGGAGCGCGCTCCGAGCAGCGCCGCACCGGCCATCGCCGCGTGCTCGCTCGTGCCGCAGCCGGTGACCACGACCGTCTCGGTCTCGCGGATCCACTCCGCCGCCTCCAGCGCCTCGAGGAGGCGAGGATCGGTGCGACGAGCCCCGGCTCGGCCAGGATCATCTCCTCCATCGCCCACGGCGGGCCGTCACGCAGCTCCGGCTCGTCGCTCATGGCCGCAGCACGGTACCGTCTCAGTGGTCCTTCCAACAGAGCCACTTCGAGGCCGATGAACCGAGCCACTTTGGAGCTGTTCGCCACGCTCGACCGCAGCGCGCCCGAGCCCCTGCGCGCCCAGCTCGAGGATGCGATCTGCGCCGCGATCACCGGCGGCGGCGCCCCGCCCGGCACCCGCCTGCCCGCCTCCCGCGTCCTCGCCGAGGCCCTCCACGTCTCCCGCGGCGTCGTCACCGAGGCCTACGCCCAGATCGCCGCCGAAGGCTGGATCGAGATCCGCCGCGGCAGCGCCCCGATCGTCCGCGCCGTCCCCACCGCCGGCATCGGCCCCAACGGCGGCCCACAACCCTCCGCCGGCCCGCCGCCCAAAGAGGGGTCAGACCCCTCAACACTGCGTTCGTATGAAAACCCCTGCTCAGAGGAAAACGGGATTGTTAAGGGGTCTGACCCCCGAACGGGTGTTCGTTGGGACCTGACGGCGACCGCGCCGGATCTGAGCGCGTTTCCGCGGCGGGCGTGGTCGGCGGCGCTGCGCAAGGTGCTGGCGGAGATGCCGGACGCCGCGCTGGACTACGGCGACCCGCGCGGGGACGAGGAGCTGCGGGCCGAGCTCGCCGCGTACCTCGTGCGGGTGCGCGGCGTGGTGGCCGCGCCGGAGGACCTCGTCGTCACCAGCGGGTACACGCAGGGGCTGTGGCTCACGTGCCGGGCGCTGAAGGCGCGCGGCGCGACGCGAGTGGCGGTCGAGGACCCCTCGCTCGACGACTCGTGGGCGACGATCCGCTCGGCGGGCCTGGAGGTCGTCGGGCTGCCGGTCGACGAGCAGGGCGTGCGGGTCGATGCGCTGGACGCCGACGCGGTGCTCGTCACGCCCGCGCACCAGTTCCCGACCGGCGCGGTGCTCGCGCCCGAGCGGCGGCGGGCGCTGCTGGCGTGGGGCGGGATCGTGCTCGAGGACGACTACGACTCCGAGTACCGCTACGACCGCGCGCCGGTCGGGACGCTGCAGCGGCTCGCGCCCGACCGCGTCGTCTACCTCGGCACGACGTCCAAGACGCTCGCGCCCGCGCTGCGGCTCGGCTGGCTCGTCGCGCCGCCGCAGCTCACCGAGGCGATCGCGCGCGAGCGCTGGGCGGTCGACTCCGGCGGCCCCGCGATCAACGCCCGCGCCTACGCCCGCCTGCTCGTCACCGGCGAGGTCGACCGCCACCTGCGCCGCACCCGCCGCGAGTACCGCGAGCGCCGCGACGCGCTGGTCGCGGCGCTCGAGGAGCGGCTCCCGCAGTGCCGCGTGACCGGGGTCGCCGCCGGCCTGCACCTCCTGCTGCGCCTCCCGCCCGGGGCCGACGAGGCGGCGGTCGTCGCGCGCCTGGCCGAGCGCCGGATCCGGGTCCGCGGGCTGGCCGGCTACCGGTTCGCGCCGAGCCCGGCGACCCCGCGCTCGTGGTCGGGTACGGCCGGCTGCCGCTCGCCGCGATCGACGCGTTGGTCGAGCAACTCGTCGCGACCATGCGAGCTCGCGTGCACGGGACTCTTGATCCGCCGACCGCCGGCCGGATCAACCGCGAGATCGCGCAGGCACTGGACCTCGAGCCCGCCGAGTGGTCTGACGCCGGCGGGTCACGCTGGCCACCGTCGCCGAGGCGCTCGGCGTCTCGGCGATGACGGTGTCCAACGCCTACAACCGGCCGGAGAAGCTCTCGCCCGAGCTGCGCGAGCGCATCCTCGCCAAGGCCGACGAGCTCGGCTACGCGGGGTCCGAACGTGCTCGCGCGCTCGCTGCGGCGCGGCAAGACCGGCGTGCTCGGCGTCGTGCTCGGGCGAGGCGCTGGCGTACGCGTTCGAGGACCCCGCGGCGATCGAGTTCCTGCGCGGGCTCGCCGGCGCCGGCATCGCGCTGCACCTCGTCCCGGCGACCGGCGGCGAGGGCGACGCGGCGCTCGTGCATCGACGCCGCGGTCGACGCCTTCGTGCTCTACTCGGTGCCCGACGGGCATCCGCTCGTCGACGCCGTGCTGCGCCGGCGGCTGCCGGTGATCGTCCAGAGCGGACCCGCGCTGGACGGGTATCCGCTGGTGGCGATCGACGAGCGCGCGGCGGCCGCGGCCGCCGCGGAGCACCTGCGCGCGCTCGGCCACACGCGGCTGGCGGTGCTGAGCCTGCCGTTCTCGCTCGCCGATCGCGCCGACCGGCCGCTGCGGCGCCGAGGTCCCCGCGCACCGCGTCACCCGCGGCCGGCTCGCAGGGCTACGGCGTGACCGTCGGGCGCGAGGTGCGAGCTCAACGACCGCGAGCACGGCGAGGCCGCCGCGGGCGCGCTGCTCGACGGCCCCGAGCCGCCGACCGGCCTGCTGTGCATGAGCGACGAGCTGGCGATCGGCGCGCTGCGCGCCGCGGCGGCGCGCGGGCATCGCCGTGCCGGGCGAGCTGTCGGTGGTCGGCTGGGACGACACGCCGGAGGCGCGGCGGGCGGGCGCTGACGACGATGCGCCAGTCGCTGCGCGACCAGGGCCGCCGCTGCGCCGAGCTGGTCGCCGACGGGCGCCGACGGGTCCGGTCGAGCCGCAGCCGTGGGAGTTGATCGTCAGGGATACGACCGAAGGCTTTGGCGGTTCCGTGCGTTAGAGCCTCCATGGGCACTCCCGCATCGGCCGACATCGACGTCGGCTCCCGCGTGATCACGACCCAGCCGCTGCCCGAGGGGATCGCCGCGGGCGCGAGCGGGACGGTCGTCGGCGCTGGCCGGCTGGATCCAGCGCCGCTGGCGGGTGCAGTTCGACGACGGCCCTGCGTCTCCGTGCCCGAGTACGCGCTCGATCCCGGACGCTCCTCCAGCGCCGCTTCGCAAGAGGTTGAACTCCGTGTGGTTTATCGATATACCATGTCGCGTGGTCATGGCGTTCTCGCGCGATCGTCTCACCTGGATCGCCTACGCGCTGCTCGCGTGGTTCGCGTATCTTCAGGCGGCGCCGGGGCTCGTCGTCCCGCACCTCCGTGACGAGTTCGGACTGAGCTACACGACCGGCGGCCTGCACGTCGCGGCGTTCGCCGCGGGAGCGTCCTCGCGGGCCTGACCGCCGGGCCGGCTCGAGCGCGCGCTCGGGCGGCGCGCGCTGTTCTGGGCTCGGCGCGGCTGATGGCCGTCGGCGCGATCGGGCTGACGCTCGGGCGCAGCGCCCGGCGGCGACGATCGGCTCGCTGTCTGCGTGATGGGCTGCGGCGGCGGGCTGCTGCTGATCACGATCCAGGCGCTGCTCGCCGACCACCACGGCGAGCGCCGCGCGGTCGCGCTGACCGAGGCCAACGTGCGCCGGCGAGCGTCGCCTACGTGGTCCTGATCGGCGCGCTGTCGCTCTCGGCGGCGACCGGCGCCGGCTGGCGCGTGGCGCTGCTCGCCTCGTTCGCTGGTCCCGCTGCTCGCCTGTGGTCGCGACCGCGGCGTGGCGATCGCGACGCCGCCGCCGGCGCCGCGCCGCGCGGGCGCCTGCCCGGCGGCTTCTGGGTCGCCGCCGCGATGCTCTTCTGCACGACCGCGGCCGAGTGGTGCATCACCGCCTGGGGCGCGAGCTTCGTCGAGGAGGCCGCGGACGTCTCGGCCGACACCGCGGTCGCGCTGATGGTCGGCTACTTCGGCGGCGTGGTCGCCGGCCGCGTCGCCGGCAGCCGGCTCGCGCGCCGCCACGCCCGCACCGCGCTGCTGGCCATCGCGCTGGTCGTCACCGCCGTCGGGCTTCGCGATCCTGTGGCCCGCCGCGACGCCCTGCCAGGCGCTGCTCGGGCTCGCGGTGCTCGGCCTCGGGCTCGGCAACCTGTTCCCGCTCGGCGCTCGCCGTGACCGTCGCGCTCGCCCCGGACCGCGCGCAGCTCGCGAGCGGCCGCGCGGTGCTGGCCTGACTCGCTCGCCGTGCTGCTCGCGCCGCTGACGGTCGGCGCGCTGGCCGACGCCACCTCGCTCACCGCGGCGCTGCGCGGTCGTCCCGGTCGCTGCTCGCGCTCGCCGCCGACGCGCCTGACGCTCGTGACCCGGGCGTCAGACGCGGGTCGCCAACGGTTGCGCCTGACGCGACGATAGATAAAGGGACGAGGTCCCTTTATCTATTCGATGAGGTCGAAGCCGCCGGCGAGGACGGTGTCGAGGCGGCCGGTGCGCCAGTCGCGGACGGCGTCGCGGACGAGCGGCGTGGGGCGCTCGCGGTAGCGGCGGACGATCGTCGGCGCGCGCCGGCGGGTGCGGCTCGCCGAGCTCGGGGTGACGGTGACGCGGACGCGGCGGCGGTCGTAGCCGCCGCGGCCGTCGGGGACCTCGAGCACGTGGAGGCCGGACTCGGGGCGCAGCGTCCGCAGCGCGCCGAAGCCGGTGACGGTGGCCTGCCAGCGGTAGCGGCGGTTGACGCGGCTCCTCGGCGCCCTCGAGGCGCATCCCCCGCTCGCGCGCCCAGGCGTGGTACATGGCGACGATCCGCGGGGCCGAACTCCGGGTCGCCGTCGACGCGCAGGGTGGCGTCGGCGCGGCTCGCCCGCCTCCAGCGCGTCGAGCGCCTCGCCGAGCAGCAGCACGCGCTGCGCGGCGCGGCGGACCAGCTCGGCCGGCGGGCGGCGGGCGCTGCGGATCCGGTCCGAGCAGCGAGTTGGCGCTGCGCAGCCCGGCCTCGATCCGGTCGCGCAGCTCGATCTCGCCGAGCACCGCGACGCGGCCGTCGTCCTCCCAGAACCCGGGCTCGCCCATGCGCTCCAGCAGCGCGTCCTTGGCGTCCTCGACCGTGTCGAGCCGCGCGCGAGACGTCGCGCGAACGCCGCCTCCAGCAGGTCGAGCGGCCCGCTGCCCTCGCGCGCCAGCGTGCGCAGCGTGACGTCCGGCGCCGCCGGCGCGACGCCGGCCTCGGGCGGCATCCGGGTCCACGAACGTCACCTTCAGGCCGTCGCCGCCCGCACGCACGAACAGGAACTGGTCGCCGCTCGGGTAGTCGTGGCCGGCGATCGCCAGCGCCAGCGGCGTCAGGAAGTGCCGCTCGACCGCGCGCTTCAGCGGCCGCGCGCCGAGGTCCGGCGTGAAGCCCTCGTCGAGCAGGAACTCCAGCGCCGAGTCGTCGAACTCGACCGCCCACTGGCGCCCGCGCAGCCCGCGCCGCGCCAGCACCGCCTCGAGCTCGCCCGCGAGGATCTCGCGCATCACCGGGCCGCGACAGCGGCCGGAAGACGACGGTGCGGTCGATCCGGTTGAGGAACTCGGGCCGGAACGCCCGCGTCACCGCCTGCTGACGCCGCCGCGGTCGAACGCCCCGCCGGCCGGCGAGAAGCCGAGCACCGCCGCGTCGCGACCTTCGCGCCCAGGTTCGAGGTCATGATGATCACGGCGTGGCGGAAGTCGGCGGCTCGCCGCGCGGGTCGCTCAGGCGGCCGTCGTCGAACACCTGCAGGAACAGGTCGAAGACGCTCGGGTCGGCCTTCTCGAACTCGTCCAGCAGCACGACCGAGAACGGCTGGCGGCGGATCTGGCCGACCAGCGAGCGCGTCCTCGAGCTCTCGCCGTCGCCCGAGCATCCGCCGCGCCGAGCCCGGGTTCTGGTACTCGCTCATGTCGAGCCGGATCATCCGGTCGCCCGAGCCGAACAGGAACTCGGCCAGCGCCTTGGCGATCTCGGTCTTGCCCGTGCCGGTCGGGCCGACGAACAGCAGGACGGCCTGCGGGCGCGTCGGATCGGTCAGCCCCGCCTTCACCAGCGCGACCCGCTCGACCATGCACTCGACCGCCTCCGGCTGGCCGACCACGCGGCGCGGCGAAGAACGTCCGCAGCGCGTCGACGTCGAGCCGCTCGCGCTCGTCGAGCAGCGACGCGGCAGCCCGGAGCGCTCGGTGATCGTCGCCAGCACGTCGCCTCGGCAGCGTGACCTCGCTCGCCGCGCGGCGCATCGCCTCCAGCAGCGAGAGCAGCGCGCCCGGCAGCGCGGCGTCGCCGAGGAAGTGCCGGCCGAGCGCGAGCGCCTCGCGCAGCACGTCGCGGTCCGCCGAGGCGGCCGCGCGGCGAGCGCGAGCGTGCGCTCCTCGCTCATCGGCTCGACCCGCACGACGTCGAACGCGTCGCGCACCGCCGGGCCGCTCGCGCACCAGCCGCTCGTAGCCCGCCGGGTCGACGATCCCCGCGACGTGCACGGTCGCGTTGGCCATCCCCGCGAGCAGCAGGTCCAGCGCGCCGCCCGCGGGTTCTGGCGCGTGACGCCGGCGTAGAGCATCGCGTCGAAGCTCGGGCGCGATCCACAGCACGCGCTCGCCGTCGAGCGTGCGCACGAGGCTCGCCATGCGGCCCTCGAGCTCGCCGACGTAGGTCATCCCCGCGTTGATCTCGGCGGCGCCCGCCTCGAAGGTCATCCAGCCGTCGGCGCGAGCACGTTCGCGGCCAGCCGCAGCCGGCTCAGGCGCCCGCTCCCGCGCGGGCCGACGACCAGCACCGGCTTGCTCGCCGTGCATCGCTTCGGCCAGCGTCTCGACCTCGCGCGTCGAGCGCCTCGTCGGTCAGCAGGCCTCGCGCCGGGCTCGTGCGGGCTCGCGCGCGCCGGACGCGCCCGACCTGCGCAGCGCGCGCGCGCCGACGCTCGTGCGGTCCAGCCGCCACTGGAGCGCGGCCTCCAGGTCCGCGCTGAAGTCCAGCGCCTGGGCGAGCCAGAGCGCCGCCTGCGACGAGTCTGGATCGGCGATGCTGCGACGCGCGCACCGTCTCGCCGCGGCGGCGCAGCGCGACCCCTCGCAGCGTCTCGAACGCCTGCCCGCGCCAGGGCGCGCCCGCGAGCTCGAAGACGAGCTGCATCAGCCCGTCGTGCGACGTGACGGTCCAGCGCGCGCAGCAGGAACACGCCGGCTGCCCGCGGCCGCGCCAGTCGTACAGGCGCCCGATCAGCCCGGCGACGAGCTCCGGTCGGGCTCGCGGCGGGCCAGCGCCTCCGAGCCAGCACCGCGGCGGCGATCGCGTCGCCCGTCCAGCAGGTCCGTCGCGCTGGCCAGCTCGACCGCGCGCTGGAACGTCGCGGTTGACGAGCAGCGCGGCAGCCCGGCGCTGGGGCTTGGGCAGCGCCCGGAGCGTCTCCAGCGCGGCCTCGAGCTCGCTCACCGCAGCGTCGGCGAGCTCCTGGTAGAGCGCCCGCGCGGCCGCCGCGCCCTGGTCGAGCGCGACGAGCCGGAAGGACTCGTTGGGCGCGTGCAGCGCGTCGTCGGGCAGGCTGAAGCCGGAGACGATCGCGGGGATGCCGCGCTCGGAGAACGCCGCCAGGACGGGCAGCGTGCCGCCGCTGCGCACCAGCGCGGGCTCGCGGCCGGTCGCCTTCTCGATCGCCCGTCGGGCGGCCTGCAGAGCGGGGAGCTCGGGGTCGAAGGCGCTCGGCTCGGCGCGCTCGGCGCTGAACAGTCAGCTCGGCGCCGTCCGGGCAGCGCGTCGCGCAGCAGCGTCTCGAGGTTGGCGGCGATCTCCTCGCGAGCGCTGGCCGCCGACGATCCGCACGGACAGATCGGCGGTGGCGACGGGCACGACGATCGTGCGCGCCTGGCCGCCCTCGACCTTGTGGACGTCGAGCGACGGCTCGGCGGTCGTGCGGATGTAGAACTCGGCCGCGGCGGTGGCGTCGGAGGGGCGCGCGCCGACGCCGGCGAGCTCCGCTTCGCCGGTCGGGGAGCGTCGTCCAGCGAGTCGATCTCGGCCTGCGCGGGCGGGATGATCCCGGCGCGCAGCGGCTCCGGCAGCTTGCCGTCGGGGCCGGCGAGGACGGCGCGCGAGCGCCTTGTGCAGCGCGTGGAAGGCGTTCAGCGCGGCGCCGCCGTACATGCCGGAGTGCGCGGTCTGGGTGCCGGTGCGGACCTCGAGGTGGGCGAAGACCATCCCGCGCGTGGCGAGCGTCAGCGCGGGCGTCTCGGCGTCGACCATCCCGCTGTCGAAGACGATCACGGCGTCGGCGCCGCGCGCGTCCTGGCGCACCCACTCGCCGACGTCGTCGGAGCCGGTCTCCTCGGCGCCCTCGATCAGCACGCGGACGTGGACCGGCAGCTCGCCCGCCTTGGCCATCGCGCAGGCGACGTGCAGCAGCGGAAGGAAGTTGCCCTTGTCGTCGGTCGCGCCGCGGGCGTAGAGGCGGCCGTCGCGGATCGTCGGCTCGAACGGCGGCGAGTCCCACAGCTCCGGGATCGCCCGGGTCCTGGACGTCGTAGTGGCCGTAGATCATCACCGTCGGCGCGTTCTTGCTCGGCCGAGCGCAGCTCGCCGACGACGAGCGGCGCGCCGCCCGGGGTGGCGACCATCTCGGCCGTGCCGCCGGCGCGGCGGACGCGCTGGATGGCCCACGCGGCGGCGTGGCGTCAGCGACTCCTCGTCACGTGCGCCGGCCGAGATCGACGGGATCTGCAGCCAGTCGATGGCCTCGTCGAGCAGCGCGTCACCACTGGTGATCACCGCGAGCGTGTCTCCGCTCTTGACCGCGTCGCCTTCGGAGATCTGAGCTCGGCGATCTTGCCCGCCTTGTGGGCGGTGATCTCGTTCTCCATCTTCATGGCCTCGATGATGCAGACCAACGCGCCCTCCTCGACTTCGGCGCCCTGCTCGACGAGCACCTTGAAGATGTTGCCCTGCATCGGCGAGGCGAGCGTGTCGCCGCCGCCCCGCCGCTGCCGCCCGGCCTTGCGCTCGCGCTTGGGCGCGGCCTTCGCGGCGGCGCCGTTGCCGCGTCGCCGCGGCGCACGCCTCGCCGTGGACGGTGACCTCGAAGCGCTTGCCGGAGACCTCGACGACGTAGTCGCGGGCGACCGTCTCCTCCTCGTCGTCGTCCGGCGGCGCGGCGCGTCGGCGTGGCGAGGGCCTTGAGCCACGTCCTTGTCCTCGATCAAATCGCGGCAGGTCTCGCCCTTGGCCCACTGCTCGGAGGCCATGATCGCCTTATGGAACGGGATCAGGGTCTTGACGCCCTCGATCTCGAACTCCTTCAGCGCGCGCGCCATCCGCCGCGTCGCGCGTCTCGCGGTCGGCGTCCCAGACGATCAGCTTGCGCGACCATCGGGTCATACAGCGGCGTGATCTCGGAGCCGCCGAGCACGCCGCGAGTCGACCCGCACGCCCGGGCCGGACGGCTCGCGGTAGTGCGTGACCGTGCCGGGCGCGGGGGCGAAGTTCTTCTACGCGTCCTCGGCGTTGATCCGGCACTCGATCGCGTGCCCGTGCCAGCGGATGTCGTCCTGGCCGAAGCTGATCGGCTCGCCGGCGGCGATCAGGATCTGCTCGCGCACGATGTCGACGCCGGTGACCTCCTCGGTCACGCAGTGCTCGACCTGCACGCGCGTGTTCATCTCCAGGAAGAAGTACTCGCCGTCCTCGGTCAGCAGGCCCTCGATCGTGCCCGCGCCGCGGTAGTCGACGGCGCTTGGCGGCGTCGACGGCGATCTTGCCGATCCGCTCGCGCAGCTCCGCGTCGACCAGCGGCGCCGGGGACTCCTCGATCAGCTTCTGGTGACGGCTCTGGATCGAGCAGTCGCGCTCGCCGAGATGCACGACGTTGCCGTGCCCGTCGGCCAGGACCTGGACCTCGACGTGACGCGGGTCGGGCAGGTAGCGCTCGAGGTAGACGGTCGCGTCGGAGAAGAACTTCTCGCCCTCGCGCGCGGCGCCCTCGAAGGCGTCCTTGAGCTTGTCCTTCTCCAGCGCCACGCGGAAGCCCTTGCCACCGCCGCCGCCCGCGGCTTTGACCGCGATCGGATAGCCGATGTCCTCGGCGATCTTCTCCGCGTCCTCGATCGTTTCGACCGGCTCGGTCGTGCCGGGGACGATCGGCACGCCCGCGCCCTGCATCAACTCGCGCGCCTTGGTCTTCGAGCCCATCGCGTCGATCGCGCTCGCGGGCGGGCCGATGAAGGTGATCCCTTCCTCTTCGAGCCTTCGCGCGAACGCGGCGTTCTCGGCCAGGAACCCGTAGCCGGGATGCACGGCCTCGGCCTTCGAGGCCTTGATGACCTCGATCAGCTTGTCGACGTTGAGATACGACTCGGCAGCCGGACCCGGCCCGAGCAGATGGGCCTCGGTGGCGCGCTTGACGTGCTGCGCGTCACGGTCGGCTTCGGAGTAGACGGCAATCGATTCGATACCGAGCTCATCGAGCGCTCTGATGACCCGGACAGCGATCTCACCGCGGTTGGCGACCAGGACCCTTGTAAACATCAGGGCGCGCCATGCTATCCGCCCGCCTCTTCCTCGTCCGCCACGGCCAGTCGACCTACAACGCGCAGCTGCGTTTGCAGGGGCAGGCCGACCCACCACTTTCCGACGCCGGACGCGCCGAGGCGCGCGCGCTGGCCGACGCTCTGCCCCGCTTCGAGCAGGTCGTGACCAGCGACCTCGCGCGGGCGAGCGAGACCGCCGCGCTGCTCGGCTACCCCGACGCGCTGCGCGATTCGCGCTGGCGCGAAATCGACGTCGGCGACTGGGAAGGCCGCCCGCTGGCGGACTTTCCGGACGGACCGGAGCCGCCTGGCGAGGCGGCGATCACCCCGCCGGGCGGCGAATCGTGGGCCGACTTGCAGGCGCGCGTCGGCGGGGCGCTCGACGAGCTGATCGCGGCGGGCGGATGCTGGTCCTGTCCTTGGCGATGGCTCTGCACGGCCCGGAAATCTTCCCCAAGGGCGACATCCTCACCGTGGGCGTCATCGCCGCCCGGGGCGCGGGCGAGGCGACCCGCCGGTACCTGGACGACTTCGTGGCGCTGCTCGGGCTGCGCGGCATCACCCCGGTGCACGACTCCGGGCACCTGACCCGCTGCCGGCGGGTGGATGCGCCGCTGCGCCGGGGCCGGGTGCTGGTCGCCGGTGACGCGGCCGGGCTGCTGGAGCCGTGGACCCGGGAGGGGATCAGCTTCGCGCTGCGCTCCGGAGCGCTGGCCGGCGCCGCGGCGGCCAGCGGTGACCTGGCCGGTTACCCGGTCGCCCTGGGCGGTGACGTGCTGCCGGAGATGGCCGCCGGGCGGCGGCTGCTGGCCGCCTTCACCCGGCACCCGGGCGCCCTCCACCGGGCCCTGTCGACCGGACCCGGCTGGCGGATCTTCGCCGGCTTCTGCCGGGGCGAGGTCGCCTTTCCCGACATCGTCGGGCAGCCGCCGATACGCGCCGCGCTGGCCCTCCTGAGCTGAGTCGACACCGAACTGACGGTGGTTCCGCGGGCGGACCGGCGGCCCCGGGACGGCCGTCAAGAGCGGCGCGCCAGCCGGTCGGCCAGGTTCGCCGAACCGGGTGTCCGGGTGCGCCCCGCCGTCCGGGTGGGCAGCCGCGAAAGCCGTGCTGACGTGCGCGTATTCCGGTCGTACAGGGTGACGGGTTTCTTACAAGGGCGCCGCGCGTCCCGTCGGGCGCGGGTAGGTTATCCGCGTCTGACAGCGGTGCGATGGTGGGGGCTTGGATGACCACGGCGATCTGCCGGCTTTGTGATGCGCCATTGACCGAGACCTTCGTCGACCTGGGCATGTCGCCGCTCTGCGAGAGCTACGTGCCGGCCGACGCGCTGGACGCCCGGGAGACGCTTCTACCCGCTGCACGTGCGCATCTGCGCGCAGTGCCTGCTGGTGCAGCTGCCCGCGTACGTGGCCGGCGAGGACATCTTCTCCGACTACCTCTACTTCTCCTCCTACTCCGACTCCTGGGTGGCGCACGCCAAGCGCTACGCCGAGGAGATGACCGGGCGCCTCGGGCTGGGCGCCGACTCGCTGGTCGCCGAGGTGGCCAGCAACGACGGGTACCTGCTGCAGCACTTCGTCGCCGCCGGTGTCCCGGTGGTCGGCGTGGAGCCGGCCGGCAACGTCGCCGAGGTGGCCCGGGACAAGGGCATCCGTACCGAGGTGCAGTTCCTGGGCGCCGCGACCGGCGCGGCGGTCGCGGCGAAGTACGGCCACGCCGACCTGGTGGCCGGCAACAACGTCTACGCCCACGTGCCGGACATCCGGGACTTCACCGCCGGCCTCGCCGCCCTGGTCAAGCCCGACCGGCCTGGTGACGCTGGAGTTCCCGCACCTGCTGCGCCTCATCGAGCGCAACCAGTACGACACGATCTACCACGAGCACTACCAGTACCTGTCGCTGCTCACCGCGACGCCGGGCGCTGGCCAGCGGCGGGCTGACCGTGGTGGACGTCGACGAGCTGAGCACGCACGGCGGCTCGCTGCGGGTGCACGCCCGCCCGGCCGACGCGGCCGGCGAGCCGTCGTCGCACGGTCAAGGCGGTGCTCGCCGCCGAGGAAGCCGCCGGGCTGCACACCCTCGAGGGGCACGCCGGCTTCGCCGAGGCCGTCTTCGGCATCAAGCGCGACCTGCTCGACCTTCCTGCTGCGGCCGCGCGCCGAGGGCAAGACCGTGGTCGGCTACGGCGCCCCGGGCAAGGGCAACACGCTGCTCAACCACTGCGGCATCCGGTCCGACCTGCTCGCGTACACGGTCGACCGCAGCCCGCACAAGCAGGGCTGGTTCCTGCCGGGTACGCACATCCCGATCCACCACCCGGACCGGATCGCCGCCGACCGGCCCGACTACGTCCTGGTGCTGCCGTGGAACCTGCGCACCGAGATCACCGCGCAGCTGGCCTACGTGCGCGACTGGGGCGGCCAGCTGGTCTTCCCCATCCCCGACGCTGGAGGTGGTGTGAGCGTGAAGGTCGTCCTGTTCTGCGGTGGCCTCGGCATGCGGATGCGCGAGGGGCCGGCGAGCGCCCCCAAGCCGATGAACATGATCGGCGACCGCCCGCTGCTGTGGCACGTGATGCGCTACTACGCCCACTTCGGCCACACCGACTTCATCCTCTGCCTCGGCTACGGCGCCGCCGCCGTGAAGGACTACTTCCTCCGCTACGACGAGACCCAGTCCAACGACTTCACGCTGACCGCCGGCGGCCGCGACGATCCGGCTGCACAGCACCGACATCAGCCGACTGGAACATCACCTTCATCGACACCGGCCTGCGCTCCACGCATCGGCGAGCGGCTGATGCGGGTCCGGCACCTGGTGGCCGAGGAGGAGATGTTCCTGGCCAACTACGCCGACACGCTGACCGACGCGCCGCTGGACCGAGCTGATCGAGCGGTTCCGCGAATCGCCCGAGGCGGCGGCCAGCATGCTGGCCGTGCCGCCGGTCTCCACCCACCACGTGGTGGAGATCGCCGAGGACGGCGTGGTCACCGGCGTCCGCGAGGTCCGCGAGCTGATGCAGTGGGAGAACGGCGGCTACTTCGTGCTGCGCCCCGGCATCTTCGACGTGCTGCGCGAGGGCGAGGACATGGTGCCGCACGCGTTCGCCCGGCTGATCCCGCAGGGCCGGCTGCTGGCCCAGCGGTACGACCGGCTTCTGGCGGGCCGCCGACACCTTCAAGGACCGGGCCGAGCTGGAGGACATGTACCAGCGCGGCCAGTGCCCGTGGATGCTGTGGGACGCCAACCGGCGCGGCGCCACGCCGCCGCCCGCCCCGCTGGTGCCGGTCCGCGGCCGACGCCGTGCTGACCGGCTGATGCTCGGGCTGACCCTGGCCGGGGTGCGCTCGCTGGTCGCCGTCGGCGCGCACCCCGACGACATCGAGATCGCCGCCGGCGGCCTGCTGCTCTCCTTGGCACAAGCCAATCCGGGGGTACGGGTGCACTACGTGCTGTGCACCGGCAGCCCCGACCGGCAGGCCGAGGCGCGCGCCGCCGCGGCGGCCTTCCTGCCCGGCGCGGAACTCTCCTTCGCCCTGCACGACCTGCCCGACGGGCGGCTGCCGGCGCACTGGGACGACGGTGAAGGACATCCTGCACACGGCGGCCGGCGTGCTCAGCCCCGACCTGGTGCTCTGCCCGGCCACCAACGACGCCCACCAGGACCACCGGCTGCTCGGCGAGCAGGCCCCGACGGTCTTCCGCGACCAGTTGGTGCTGCACTACGAGATCCCGAAGTGGGACGGCGACCTGGCCCGCCGCAACGTCTACCTGCCGCTGCCGGACGACCTGGCCCGGCGCAAGGTGGCGCTGCTGCACGAGCACTTCCCGTCGCAGAAGGCCCGCGACTGGTGGGACGACGAGGTCTTCCTGGGCCTGGCCCGGCTGCGCGGCATGGAGTGCCGCTCCCGCTACGCCGAAGCCTTCGACTGCACCAAACTGTCCCTCCACTTCGCCTGACCTGCCCGGTCGGCGCCGGCCGGTAACCGGGTTGGCCGGCCGGCGTGCAGACTGTCAGGCTGTTCAGATGAGCGAAGCGGGGACCGAACTGCGGCCCGTCCGGGTCCCGGCCGGTGAACCCCGACTGGGCATCGACATCGGCCGGGTCATCATCAACGGGCCGGCCCACCCGGACGGCGGGGACACCGCCTTCTTCACCGGCGACGAGGCCACCATGCTGGCCACCCCGGAGGTGCCGGACGCGTTTGCGGCGATCGCCGGACTGGTCGAGCTGTTCGCCGGCCGGGTGTGGCTGGTCTCCAAGTGCGGCCCGACCACCCAGGCACGCACGCTGCGCTGGCTGGCCGGGCACGACTTCCACGGCCGCACCGGCGTGCCCGGCGGCAACGTGCGGTTCTGCCGGGAACGGGCGCAGAAACGCGGGCACTGCACCGAGCTGCGGCTGACCCACTTCGTGGACGACCACCCCGAGGTACACGCCGCCATCCGGTCCACGGTGACCTGGCAGTACTTCTTCGGGCCGCAGCGCGAGCCGGTACCGCCGTTCGGCGTGGCCGCCCCGGACTGGCCGACCACCGCACGGCTGATCGCGGCCACCCTCGCCACCGATCCGACCGCCCGGCCCTGAACGCCGATCACCTGCCCCGGATCAGGCGGCTCACCGCCCGATCGCCTGCCCCGGCTGTGGCCGGTTCAGCCGGCTCACCGCCCGATCGCCTGCCCGGCTGCGGCCGGTTCAGGCGACCAGTAGCTCCGCGTCGATGCCGAGGGCGCGGAGCTGGGCGCCGATCTCGATGCGGTAGGACGGGTTGGTGATGATGACGGCTCGGGGCTTCAGCTCGGTGAGGCTGTCCGGGGCGTCCACCCGGTGCGCGGTGAGCGGCAGGTAGCGGCCCCACTTGCGCGGGTTGACGTCCACCACGGCGGCCAGCCGGCGATCCGGGTCGGCGAAGGTGAGGAACTGCACGCCCCGCGAACCGGCGCCCCACAGCACCGGGTTGTCGCCGCGCGCCACGAGTTCCGCGATGCGCTCCCGCCAGGCTTCCCGCTCGGCGGCGTTGCGGGCGGCGAAGCTGGCCACGGCGGCCAGTTGGCGGTCGCGTTCGGCGTCACCGGGCAGCGGCGCGTCGCCGGTACGCGGGCCGGGAACGTTGGCGGACACCTCGATGAAGCGGAACATGCCGCCGAACAGCGTGCCGGTGTCCTCCACCCGCCAGCCGGCCCGCTGCACCATCTGCACGAGCGAGGAGGCGTCGAAGTAGGACACGTGCGGGTAGATCACCTCCCAGCCGGCGGTGGAGAGGTCGTAGCAGGCGTCGGGCACTTCGAGGTAGCCGTGGACCGGCCGGTCGCCGGCCTGCTCGCGCAGGTCGGCCAGGAACTCGTACGGGTCGGCGATGTGCTCGAACCAGTGCCGGGAGGTGAACATGTCGAACGGGGGCAGGTCGGCGCCGCGCGGTGCGTATCCACTGTGGAGGGTCGGCGCCCGACGGGTCCGGACCCTCGGTACCGGCGTACATGGCGTCGTAGCCGGTGCCGACGCAGCCGGCGGTGTGGCACAGCTCGCGCAGGAACTCGCCCTGCCCGCAGCCGATGTCCAGCACCCGCTTGCCGGCCAGGTCGTACCGGCCGGCAAGGTGCGTCGACCAGAGTCGGCGGAGAACGCCTGGAATGCGGGCGAGTGGTGCAGGTTGGTGTCCATGGTGGTGTCGTAGACCATGAGCGCCGGGTCGAACGCGACGTTGCGCACGTACGCGCAGGCCGGGCAGTACGCGAGCACCATCCGCCCGACCGGGCTGGCGGCGGCCTCGGCGGCGTCGGCCCAGTGCACCCCGCACAGCACCGGGATGTCGCCGAGGTCGGCGAAGGGAACGAGCTCGGCGCGCCCGCAGGCGTCGCACCGACGGGTGGTCACACAGTCCTCCTGGAGCATCCGTTCACGTACCGGCCAACTTGGCGACGATCGGGGCGGCGGCGGCGAGATCGCCGCCGAGCTGGATGTAGTCCAGACCGTACTGCTCGCGGCGCTGCTGCAGGGCCTCCACGCAGGCGCCCACGCTACCGTGCAGCACCGCCGGGGAGGAGGACAGCAGGCCCGGGTCGGTGACCCCGGCGGCCATGCTGGAGGTCCACGGCTGCGCGCCGGGCACGTCGGTGACCCGCAGCGACAGCACGCTGATCTGGTAGCTGAGGGCGTCCGGGTCACGGCCGGCGGCGCTGGCCGCCGCCCGGGCGATGGCCACCTTGCCGGCGACCCGGTCGGCGGTGAGGTCGAGCAGCGCCGACTCGGCACCACCCCGCATGCTCGCGTTGATGCCGACGATGTCGGCGCGCCGGCCGGCCAGTTCCAGCACCCGCCGGCTGCCGCCGCCGATGAGCAGCGGCGGATGCGGCCGCTGGACCGGTCGGGGCAGCCCGGGCAGAGCGTCGATCTGGTAGTGCCGCCCCTGGTAGGTCAACGCTTCTTCCCGGAACAGGCCGGTGAGGACGTCCACCGCCTCGGCGAGCCGGTCCACCCGCACACCCGCCGGGTCGTACCGCAGCCCGGCGGCCTGGTAGTCGCTGGGCAGCCAGCCGGCCCCGAGACCCACCTCGACCCGCCCGCCGGAGAGCACGTCCAGCGTGGCGAGCGCCTTGTGCAGCAGGACCGGGTGTCGATAGTCGTTGCCCAGCACCAGGCTCAGTACCCGCAGCGAGTCGGTGGCCGCCGTCGCGGCGGTCATCGCCACCAGCGGCTCCATCACCCAGCCCTGGGTGAAGTGGTCGGAGATGGTGACGGCGGAGAATCCGAGGTCCTCGATGCGCCGCAGTTCGGCCCGCCAGGAGGGCGCCGGTCGGTCGAGTCGCGGCATTGCCACGCTGAATCTGAACGGACGGGTCACCGGCTCTGCCTCGGGCTCCTGCTCTACTGCGCCGCGACAGCTCGCTGCGCCGCCGCTTCCCGGGTGGACTCTACGGGGCGGGCCGGACCCGGACCGTACTGTGACGCGTTTCTTACAGCCCGCTCACCCTGCGAGATCAGCGCACGTCCGGTACCGGATGACCGGTACGTTCCGCCCGGCGACCTGTCGGGTTGGTGTCAGCGCGGGCGGCCGGCCACCCGGCACCGTTACAGATGGCATGCAGCGATCTACCGGCAGGGTGCCCGCGGCCCGGCTGACCGAGAGGATGGCGATGAGTCCTGACCAGCCGGGCACCGGTCGTCCACGGGCCGCACGGCGGGCCCGCTGGCGCCGGATCGTCGCGGTGGCGCTGACGCCGGTCCTGTTGGCCTTCGGGACGGTGACCGCCCGGGTGTTCGTCTGGCCGCCGCTGGCGCCGCTGCCGGCGCACGCCGACGCGATCGTCGAGCTCGCCGGGCCGGGCGACCGGGACCGGGTCGCCCTGGCCCTGGCCCGCCAGCACCGGGCCGGCTACGTGGTGCAGTCGACCATGGCCAGCGATGCCCTCTCGGACACCTGCCTGCCACCGGTGGCCGGGGTCACCGTGCTGTGCTTCCACCCCGATCCGGGCACCACCCAGGGTGAGGCGGAGTCGATCCGGCAGCTCGCCGCCGTCTACGGCTGGCGCTCGATCATCCTGGTCACCAGCCCGGACCAGGCATGGCGGGCGCACCTGCGGGTACGCCGCTGCTTCGACGGCCCGGTCTACGTGGCCACCACCCCGTTGCCGCTGCTGGACTGGCCGGCACAGATCGTCTACCAGTGGGGCGCCACGATGAAGGCGCTGGTCCTGCAGCGCTCCTGCTGACCCGCGGCACAGCGATCCGGCTGTCCGGTGTACGACTGATCCGCGTCCTGCCGTTGACCGACACCGGCACCTGGGACTGCTAGCGTCGCGAGGTTGTGACCCAAGTAGTCGAACGGCCCGCCCCCCACCGCGCGGCAGCGCGCGGCAGCCGGCTGCACGCCCGGTTGGGCTACCTGTTCCCGGATGCGCCGCAGGCGCCCCTGAGCTGGCGGGGCGTCGCCCTGGCTGCCGCCGCCGTGGCCGTCGGTACCCTGGTCGGCGTCCTGCGGGTGCCGGGCGCCGGGGCGCTGAACACGGTGTGGGGCGAGGACGGCGCGGTCTTCCTGAGCCAGCGCACCCGGCTCGGCTTCTGGCACTCGCTGACCACGTCGTACGCCGGCTACTTCCACCTGGTACCCCGGCTGCTCACCGAGGTGACCGCGGAGCTGCCGGCCGCCTGGGCGGCAGCCGCCTTCGCCGTCGAGTCGTCCCTGGTGACCGCGCTGCTCGCGGTCTTCGTGTACGTGGCCAGCGGCGCGCACCTGCGTTCCCGGCTGTCCCGCGCGCTGGTCGCCGCCGTGGCGGTGGCGGTCCCGGTGGCCGCCGAAATCGCCGACTCGGTCGCCAACTTCCACTGGGTCGGCCTCTACGCCGTCTTCTGGGCGCTGCTCTGGGCGCCCAAGCGCCGGCTCGGCCAGGCGGTCGCCGTGGCGGTGGTCCTGCTGGTGGCCGGCAGCGACATCCTGGTGGCGCTGTTCGCGCCGGTACTGCTGCTGCGGCTGGTCCGCCGGCCCGACCGGCAGAGCTTCGCCCTCGCCGGTGCGCTGGCGCTGGGGGTCGCCGTCCAGGTCTGCGGGCTGCTGTTCGGGTCCAGCTCGCGGCCGCTGAAGGACGGCGGGCCGGCCCAGGTGGGGTACGGGTACGCACGGCACGTCGTGCCGGACACCTTCTTCGGCGAGGGCTTCGCCGGCGACGCCTGGCGCGGTGCGCACTGGCCGCTCTGGGTACTCCTCGGTGGGGTGGCGCTGGCCCTGGTCGCCGTCGTCGGCTGGCGCTCCCCGACGGCGAACTGGACGCTGGCCAGCGTGGCGGCGCTGTACAGCGGGATCATGCTGGCCGTCCCGACCGGCCTGGACAGTTTCACGCTGCGTTACGCCGCCGTACCGGTGATGCTGTTGACCGCCGCCGTCGCCGCCGTGCTGCAGGAGCGCCTGCCGAAGTACCTGATCACCGTCGTGTTCCTGGTGGCGTGGTGCAGCAGCCTGCGGACCACGGACAACCCGCGGCATCTCGGGCCCACCTGGAGCGGCGCGCTGCGGCAGGCCCGGGTGGCCTGCCAGGCCGACCCGACGGCCACGGTGACCCTGCCCATCGCACCGGTCGGGCGGCCCGTCGTCGGCTACGCCACCCTCCCCTGCGACTACCTGCGCCACTGAGCGGATTGACCGGTTGACCAGGGGCGTTGTTGATCTGTGCCAGCCTGGGCCGCGGCGCAATCCGCCGGTCCGGGGCGGTGCCGTCGGCGGCAGCGTTCCACTAGAGTCGGCGACGGCTCCGGTTCGTTTGACTACCCAGAGCCATGGCGCCCGGCCCGGGCACCGCTGCGAGGAGGCCCGAGCGTGCGCCCAGTCCAGGCAACCGAGAAGCTGACCCCTGTCCCGCCCGAACCGACCCCGTCCGGCCTGCGCCGCGGTCGCCTGCTGTTGATCGGCGGCCTGGTGCTGCTCCTGGTCGCCGCTGGCGTCGTCGCGCTGCGCCTGGGGTCCGGTGGCGGGCACCGCGCCGACACCGCCGCCACCGGCGGGGCCACGCCGAGCGTCGGGGCGGCGAGCCAACAGCCGGCCGCCTCGGCGAGCGCTTCAGCCGGCGCCTCGGCCAGCGCGAGCGCGAGCGCCAGCCCGAGCGCCGGCAAGTCACCCACGCCCAAGCCGGCCGCGCCGCCGGCCGGGCCGCCCGCGCAGTCCGGCTACCCGGGCGCGGGCAGCACCGGGGTACCGTCCGGCACGAAGCTGACCAGCTACAGCGGCCCCTGCACGGTCAGCTCCGACAACACCGTGATCGAGGCCAAGACGGTCAACTGCGACCTGACCATCCGGGCCAAGAACGTCACCATCAGGCACTCCAAGGTGAACGGGCAGATCACCAACAACGAGGGCACGTCGTACTCGTTCACCCTGGAGGACTCCGAGGTCGACGCCGGCTTCGGGCAGTACGCGGCGGTCGGCACCACCAACATGACCCTGCTGCGTGCCAACATCCACGGCGGCGTGACGTCGGTGTACTGCTACGCCAACTGCTCGATCCGGGACTCGTACCTGCACGGGCAGCGGCTGGACCCGTCGGCGCCGTGGCACCTGGGCGCGTTCCTGGCCAACGACAACGGCAACGACCCGGGCGGGCGTACCAACGCCAACCTGCAGCACAACACGATCATCTGTGACGCGGTGCCCAACCCCAACGACGGCGGCTGCTCCGGCGACGTCAACCTGTACGGCGACTTCGGCCCGATCACCTACGTCACCATCAACAACAACTACCTGGGCGGCAACACCGGCGTGTCGTACTGTCTCTACGGCGGCGAGTCCAGCTCCAAGCCGTACCCGCACGCCGACCACGTGGTGGTCACCAACAACGTCTTCGCCCGCGGCTCCAACAGCAAATGCGGCGCCTACGGCCCGGTCACCGGCTACGACCCCAGCCGCCCCGGCAATGTCTTCAGCAACAACGTGTGGAGCGACGGCAAGTCGGTCAGCTCGGAGAACTGACGAGTTGCCGACCGGAGTCTTGGTGAAAGCCCACGGCCACCGTACTTTCAGCCTTCTATGACTGGATTCCTCGCGGTATCCGTCGCGCCCGGCGCGAGCGGTCCGTCCGACGCCCGGGTCCGCGACGCGCTGGCGCGCCTGTGCGGGGATCCGGCCGTGGCCGGGCCGGCGCAGTGGCACAGCCACGACGACGGCTGGGTGGCCTTCGCCGCGGCAGCGGCTGACGAGCAGCCCTCCGGCGCCGGGTTCACCGTGCGGCTGGGCCGGCTGCTGCGCACCCGCGAGCGGGACCTGGACACCTCCGAGGTACCCGACATGCTCAAGCGGGGCGCCGACCTGTCGACCATCCTGCCCCCGTTTGCCGTGGCGCACCGGGAGGGCGAGGGCGGCCCGGTGGTGGTGGCCACCGACTGGCTCGGCTTCCACCAGCTCTACCACTGGACCGACGGCGGCGTCGCGGCCCTGTCGACCAGCGCCCGGGCGCTGTCCGCGCTGGCCGGCGGCGAGCTGGACGCGGTGGGCCTGGGCGGCCAGGCGCTGGTCGGCTGGCAGCTGGCCGACGCCACGCCGTTTGCCGGGGTGCGCGCACTCCCACCCGCCAGCATCGCCACCCTGCACCGCGGCGCGCTGCGCATCCACCGCTACGCCGACCCGGTGGCCCGCCCGGAGCAGGCGCCGGCGCTGGACGACGCGGTCGCCGAGATGGCCGACATCCTGGTGGCCTGGCAGACCAGCTACCTGTCCGCGCACCCGGACGCGGTGCTCCAGCTCACCGGCGGCCACGACTCGCGCATCCTGCTCGGCGCGGTACCCGCGGCCCGGCGCGGCGGGCTCGCGGCGCTCACCCTCGGCGCCCCGGACAGCCCGGACGTACGCATCGCCGCCCGGCTCTGCGCCCGCTACGGCATGCGCCACCAGGTGTACCGCTTCGACCAGCTGGCCTGGCCCACCCCGGCGCAGGCGCACGAGCTGGCGCTGGCCGCCGCCCGGGCGCTGGAGTGCCAGGCGAGCCCGCTGGCGCTGGCGCCGCTGCTGCTCGCCGAGGGCGAGCTGGCCCAGGGGCACCGGCTGTCCGGGCTGGGCGGCGAGGTGGCCCGGGGCTTCTACTACGCCGGGCAGCCGGCCGGCGCGCAGACCTCGCCCCGCCTGGTCGAGCGCCTGGCGCAGTGGCGGCTGTTCAGCAACGAGGCGGTCGAGCCCGCCGCGCTGCGCGCCGACTTCCTCGACCGGGCCCGCGAGGTGACCCTGGCCCGACTCACCCGGCTGCTGCCCGAGGGCGACTGGCTGCGCGCCACCGACGAGCTGTACCTGGCGCACCGGATGCACCGCTGGGCGGGCGCGCACGGCACCGTCGCGGCGGTCCGCCGGCTGGCCGTCAACCCGATGTTCGACCGGCGCTTCATCGAGCTGGCACTGGCCGTGGCGCCGGCCGACAAGCGCGACTCGCTGCTGCTCGGCCGGCTCATGCGGCGCCTCGACGCCGACCTGGCCGGGATCGCCCTGGACTCGGGGCTGGTACCGGCCCGGCTGGGTACCCGCTCCGCCGGTGCCCGGGTGGCGGTGGCGTCGGTGACCGCCCGCAAGGCGGTCCGCAAGGTCAGCCAGCGGCTCACCCGGGGGCGCCGCCCGCAGCTCGGCGCGGCGAGCGCGGCGGGCCTGGTCGTCGCGCACTGGCGGGACCGGCCGGCCGACTGCGCGCCGCTGCTCGACCGGCCGGAGCTCGACCCGGACTGGCTGCGCGGGCTGCTCTCCGGCCCGCACGACGCCCAGCCGACCACGGTGGCGTTCCTGGTCAACCTGCTCGTGGCGTCGGCTGGATGACCACCGCCCCGCGCCGCCCGGCGCCGCCCGCGCCAGCGGCAGCCCGGCCCACCCTGCCTTCGCTGACCGGCCTGCGGTTCGTCGCCGCGCTCCTGGTCTTCGGTTTCCACCTGCACGTCTTCGGCGTGTTCCGGCCCGGCCCCGGCGCCTCGGCGCTGCGGGCGGTGTTCGGGCCGGGCGCGGTCGGTGTCTCGTTCTTCTTCGTGCTCAGCGGTTTCGTGCTGGCCTGGTCGGCCCGGCCGGGCGACACCGCCGGGCGGTTCCTGCGCCGCAGGTTCGCCCGGGTGTACCCCAACCACCTGGCCACCGCGGTCGTCGCGGTCGGCATCGCGGCCGTCACCGGCGTCGGGCTCTCGGCCGCCGTCATCGTGCCCAACCTGCTGCTGATCCAGGCCTGGTCGCCGGAGCCCGGGGTGTACTTCGGGCTCAACACCGTTGCCTGGTCGCTGTCCTGTGAGGCGTTCTTCTACGCGCTCTTCCCGCTGCTGCACCGGCTCGTCGTCCGGCTGCCCGTCCGGGCGCTGTGGCCGGCCGTGGCGGCGGCGCTGGGGAGCGTGTGGCTGGTCCCGTTGCTGACGTTGCCGTTGTCGCAGCCGCACCGGTACTGGGCAATCTGGGTGCTGCCGCTGTCCCGGCTGCCGGAGTTCGTCGCCGGGATGCTGCTCGCCCGGGTGGTACGCGCGGGCCGCTGGCCGGGCGTCGACTGGCGCGCGGTCGCCCTGGTCGCCGCCGCCTGTTACGTCGCCGCTGCGCACCTGCCGACCGGCCTGCGCCTGGTCGCCGGTACCGTCGTCCCGCTCGCCCTGCTGATCCCGGCGCTGGCGGCGACCGACCTGGCCGGGCGGCATACCGTCGTCGCCGGCCGCACCGCGGTCTACCTCGGCGAGCTGTCCTTCGCCTTCTACCTGGTCCACGAGCTGGTGCTGCGGGCGCTGGCGAAGCTGGTCGGGGTGGGCCACGGCCAGCTGGCCGGCACCGGGTTGAGCCTGGCCGCGCTCGGTACGGCCGTCGCCGCCAGCGCGCTGCTGCACCACCTGGTGGAGCTGCCCGGGATGCGGCTACTGGCCGGCGGTCGGCGCGACGAGCGCCGCCCCGGCGCCCGGGAGGCAGCGCCCGCCCCGGATGACCTGCCCACGCAGCCGGACGCCGCCGGGCGCAGCGGTGCGGATCCCGGTGACCCGGGGCCTGCGGGCCGCCACCGGGCCGGAGCGTCGCGCTAGCGCGAGCCCACGGCGCGGCTGGCCAGGCGGGCCAGGCGGCGCGAGCCGTGCACCACGACGCGGCGCTTGCGGCCCAGGTAGAGGCGGCCGATGGCGGCCCGGGCGCGGCGCCGCTGGGCCGGCTCCAGGTCCGCCTCGTCGAGGCTGCGCAGCAGCTCCCGGCACTGGTGCACGGTGGCCATCCGGGCCTGCCAGGCCGGTACCCCGAGGCGCCGGGCCAGCTGCGGGCGACGGTCGTCGGTCCAGCCCCGGCCGGCGAGCAGGTCGTTGACGTGCGCCCAGGGCCCGGCGAGGGCGTACCGGGCCGCGAAGATCTGGTCCTCGCGCATCATGTTGCGCCGCGGCACCGCCAGCAGCGCCGAGCGCCGGAACAGGCCGTACATCGGGTCGATGGTCAGGTAGCTGTCGTTGAGCAGGCGCAGCATCTCCACGAAGCGCACGGACGGGTCGCCCGCGGCCAGTTCGGTGCCGTGGTACGGGGCGGACGCCCGCTCGCCGCTCTCCAGCTCGTACTCCAGCCGGGAGGTGACCAGGATCAGCCGGTCGTCGTGGGCGTAGACGTCGAGCAGCCGGGTGAGGTACTGCGGCGCGATCCAGTCACTGTCGCCGATCCAGCGGAAGTACTCGCCGCCGGCCAGCTGCGCGGTGGTGAGGAAGTTGTTCAGCAGGCCGATGTTCTCCGGCTGGCGGTGGTACCGGATGCGGGGGTCGCTGCGCGCGGCGGAGCGGCCCACCTCCTCGGTGTCGTCGGTCGAGGCGTTGTCGGAGATGACCAGTTCCCAGTGGTCGTACTCCTGGGCCAGCACCGAGCCGATGACCGTGGCGATGGTGGCGGCGCCGTTGCGGACCGGCAGGCCGATGGAGACCAACGGGTCAGTGCGCGACATCGGGCTGCCCCCCTCGTCCGCCGGCCAGCCGGGCCAGCTTGTCCCGCACCCGGCGCAGCTGCGCCGCGGGTACGGTCACCGCGATGTAGGCGGCCAGGCCGACCGGGCCGGCCAGGGCCAGCTGCGCCAGCGGGGCGGCGCCGACGGCTTGCCGGATCAGCAGGGCGGCCACGGCGGCGGCGATGCCGCCCAGCGCCGGGCGGAGCAGGCCGGGGGCGATCGGTGCGACCCGTACCCCGATGCGGTGCAGCGCCAGGATGGTCAGCGGCAAGGCGACCAGCACGCCGACGATCGAGTGGCTGACCGCGGTGCCCTGGATGCCGTTCCAGCGGGTACCGATCACCAGGGCCGGTACCAGCGTCACCGCCCAGCCGAGGTTGATCCACAGCGACCACCGGGTGGCCCCGGCGCCCATCAGGATGTCCATGGCGAGCGCGGTGAGCATCCGGATCACGGTGAGCACCATCAGCCAGACCAGGACGGGTGCGGCCGGCCCCCACTCGTGGCCGTAGAGGAAGTGCACCAGCGGGCGGGACAGCACGGCGCTGAGCACCGCGATGGGGACCGCCACGGCGAACAGCATCGGCACGGCCTTCGCCACGCTGGCCGACAGGGTCTCCCGGTCCATCTCCGACAGCCGGGAGAAGCCGGCCACCGAGACATAGCGCACCGCGCTGCTGATGATGCTCAGCGCCCAGGTGGAGATGTTGAACGCCAGCAGGTAGAAGCCGAGCTGCACGTCGCCGAGCTGGCGGCCGACGATGATGTAGTCGGAGTTCATCAGGATCGCCTCGACGCCGAGGCTGGCGGCCAGCGGGATGCCGAAGGTCATCAGCCGGGCCGCCACCGCACGGTCGAAGCCGAGCCGGAACGGCACCCGCCCGGCGACGAAGACCAGCACCCCGGTGAGCGCCGCCCCGGCGACCTGACCGCCGGCGAACGCCATCGCCCCCGCGCCGGTGACCGCCAGCGGGATGGCCACCGCCGCGTTGACCACGAGGCCGGCGAGGTTGGCGGTGATGAGCTGGCTCTGCCGGAACTCGCGCATCAGGGTGGCGCTGCGGACCGCAGTGATCCCGTCGATGACGATGTTGAGGGTGAGCAGCCGCAGCACCGGGACGGCCTGCGGGGTGTGCGCGAAGCCGGCCACGGCCGGGGCGGCGAACCAGAAGCCGACATAGATGACGACGCTGAAGACCGCCGCCAGCAGGGTGGCGGTGGGCGTCATCTCGGCCAGCTTGCCGCGCCACTGCACGGTGGCGGCGATCAGCCCGACGTCGTTGACGTGCATGACGAACTGGAGCGCGGCGAAGGCCACGGCGTAGACGCCGAAGTCCGCGGGGACCAGCAGGCGGGCCAGCGCCAGCCCCATGGCGAACGATGCGATCTTCGTCAGCACGTTGCCGAACAGGCTCCAGCGCAGCCCCCGGCCGGCCTTGCGCTCGATGCTGTGCCGGTCCTCGACCTCGTCGGTCTCCGGACCGATCTCGTGTTCCGGCCGGGCCTCGTCGTTTTCCGGGCGGAGCGTCGAGGAGGTCACCCCTCGACCCGTTCCAGCCAGATCTCCCGCCAGTACGCGGTGATCGAGCGCGGGCAGTTGGCGATGTACGCGCCCTCGCAGACGACGCCCTCCAGCACGATGCACGGGTTCTTCATCGTGATCATCCGACCGGTGTTCTCGTCGATGATGTGGTGCACCCGGCGGGCCACCCGGACGGTACGCCCGCAGAACCGCGCCATCTCGGCGTCGAAGCCCAGCCCCCGGTTCTTCAGCTCGGGGTCCAGGGTCTTCATGATCTCTTCCTTGGACTTCACCCGGACCAGCTCCCCGGGTTGCAGGTCGGTCCGCAGGGTGGGCGTGGGGCCGGGCTGGCCCTTGAGGAAGCGCCAGCGCAGGCCGCCGCGGAAGACCAGCGGCCGGGGCAGCCGTTGCGCGCTGACCGTCTGTACCCGGTTGAAGATGCCGACCAGGTAGGCGCGCACGCCCCACCAGAAGCCGACGTTGCCGGTCCGCACGTCCTGCACGTAGTGCCGCACGTCCCGGACCGGCAGTACCTCGGGGGTGGCGCGCAGCATCTCGGTGGCCTGGCAGCGCCAGCGCGGCGCGCCGTCGGTGTCGTCGGGCCGGCGGCTGGCGATGGTCAGCAGCGGCAGCAGCCGGCCGCTGTCGTCGGCCGGCGCGGCCGGCGCCCCGGCGTCGGCGTCGTCGACCAGCTTCAGCCAGTCGGTCTTCCAGAAGATGAGGCAGGCGGCTTCGCAGCCGTCGTGCCCGGAGCCGTCACAGCGCGCCCCGGTCAGGTGCACCGCGTCGGTCATCTTCCGCACGCCGGTGCGGGTGATGGTGTCGCAGGCCTTGTGCGCCGACCGGTAGACGGTCAGCCGCTGCCCGCACCAGCGCAGCATCTCCGGCATGAACGGCAGCGAGTCGAGTTCACCGGACTCGTCGAGGGTGGCCAGGATCTCCTCGGCGCTGCGTACCTCGACCAACTGGCCGACGCGCAGCGACAGTGGCCGGCGGACGGGAATCTGCTCAGCAGTCTGCAATGCGAACTCCTCAGGAATCGCCGTACCGTCAACCGATGGACCGCACGGCGAGCTCGCCAACTGGGCGGCCGACCCGGGGTACATTACGGCGCCGACCAACCGCCCGGCGTGCTGTGACGCCTTTCTTACAGGAACGGTTGTCCATCCGGCCGGTTACCGGCGCGTTCGGGGCGTCACTAGTCTTGCCCGGTGGTCGATGCCCCGGTCGAGCGCCCGCCGGTCCTGCGCTCCCTGTTGGGCGTGCGCTTCCCGGCGGCACTGGCCGTCTTCGTCTTCCACCTGCACGTCATGGGGCTGTTGACCGGGGGCCGGACCGGACAGGTTCTTGACTGGGTACTCAGTCAGGGAGCCGGCGGGTTCTCGTTCTACTTCATCCTCGGTGGCTTCGTGCTCGCCTGGACCTGGCGGACCACCGACAGTCCGCTGGTCTTCTGGCGGCGCCGACTGGCCCGCATCTACCCGGACCACCTGCTCACCTTCTGCGCCGCCGTGGCGCTCACGCTGGCCAGCGGCGACCGGATCGGCGCCGGCGTGGCGGTGCCCAACCTGCTGCTCGTCCAGGCCTGGGTGCCGGACCAGCGGGTGTACTTCGGGCTGAACATCGTCTCCTGGTCGCTCGCCTGCGAAGTGCTGTTCTACGCACTGTTCCCACTGCTCAACCGGGCCCTGGTGGCGCTGCGCGGGCGGCTGCTCTGGCCGGTACTGGCGGCGACGCTGGCGACCAGCTGGCTCATCCCGGTGGCCGCCCGGCTGTTCGGGGCGCCGGAGCGCTACTGGCTGGTGTGGGTGTTCCCGCTGGCCCGGCTGCCCGAGTTCTGCGCCGGGATGCTGCTGGCCCGGCTGGTCCGGGACGGCGCCTGGCCGGCTTTCCTGCGGGTACGGCTGGCCGCCGGGCTGCTGGTGGCGGCGTACGCGGCGACCAACTGGCTGCCAGCCGACTTCCGCTACGTCGCCGGCCTGGTGGTACCGCTGGCGTTGACCATCGGCGCGCTGGGCGCCCGGGACGCCGCCGGCCGGCCGAGCCGGCTGGCCAGCCCGGTGCTGCTCTGGCTGGCCCAGCTGTCCTACGCCTTCTACCTCGTGCACAGCCTGGTGCTGCGGGTGGTGCTGCACGTCGCCGGCGCCGACCGGGCGCTGCCCGGCCAGTTGGCCCTGGCCGGGATCAGCCTGGCGGTCACCGTCGCGGTGAGCTGGCTGGTGTTCCGGCTGTGGGAGCAGCCGGCGCGGCGACGCATCCTGCGACCGCTACCCGGTGCCGCACCGGTCCGGCTGCTGTTCCGGCTGCCCGCGCTGCACCTGGGCCGCCCGCCGCTGGCCGCGCCGGTCGCGGCCGCCCAGGGCGGCGCCGACCCGGTCTGAGGGCCCACCGGGCGGTGTCAGCCGACGAAGCGGCGCACGGTCGAGGTACGCACGGTGCGTTTCGGATGGGTGAAGCGCCAGACCGCGCCGGTGGCCCCGAGCAGCAGCGCCATGGTCGAGGTGAAGGTGGTGAAGTAGAAGGCGTCGAAGGTGCCCTCGGCCAGGATGCACACCAGCTGGGTGGAGATGAACGCCGCGCACAGGTGCCGGACCTCGGCCTCCCGGGAGCGCCGCATTGAGATGCCGGCCAGCACGATGCCGGCGATATGCAGACTGGCGATGGCGGCGGTGCCGACGATCCCGACCGTGACGATCGAGTAGAGCCACTGGTTGTCGAAGACGATGCCGCCGTTGATGCCGGGGACGACGCTGAACGGGCCGCGCCCCAGCCACGGGCGCTGGTGGTACCAGTCGCCGATGAGGGCGTAGCGCGCGGTGCGGCCGGTGATGCTCGGGTCGGTGCCGGCGGTGCTGAACATGGACTTGACGGTGCCGACCAGCCCCGGCTTGATGATCATCAGGCAGCCGGTGAGGCCGACCAGTGCGGCGAAGGCGTTGTACCGCAGCCGCCCCGGCCACATCGGCACCATCACCAGGATCGCCACGGCCAGCGCCAGGATGCCGGTGCGGGAGATCGACATGGGTACCGCACCGGCGCACAGCAGCGCCACCACCATGGCCAGGCGGCGCTGGTTGCGGGTGGCGCCGAAGCGGGCGTAGTGCACGGCGTACGGCACGGCGATCGCCATCAGCGAGCCGAACTCGATGTAGTGCAGCGCGAAGCTGGCCACCCGGAACTGGCCGATGCCCCGGTTCTCCAGGTCGGCCGTGCCGACCAGCTGCAGCCCGGGCAGGTGGAAGTGGACGGTGATGTCGGTGTGCATGGCCGACTGCAGGATGCCGACCACCGCCATCGCCCCGGCGCACCACACCAGGGTACGCAGCACGGCGTTGAGCCGTTCCCAGTTGCGGATGCCGTCGGCCGAGGCCAGCATCACGCCGAGGATCTGGGCGGCGGCCAGCAGCGCGGTGTTCTCGCCGTTGGCCTCCTTCGGGTTGAGCCCGCGCAGAATGCCGGCGAGGTAGGACAGCAGCAGGGTGATCAGGTACACCAGCGCGAACCAGCGCAGCGGCTGCGGCCCGATCACTGACAGCCAGGGGCTCAGCCGGGCCAGTACCCACCAGGTGAACAGCAGCAGCGCGAGGATCAGCGCCGGTCGGCCGACCACGTTGAGGTTGGGCAGGATCAGGCCCTCGGGGATCAGGTAGAGCAGGCCGAGCATGAGGATGAGCAGGCCGCTGACGTCGAGGATCATTCGCCGTCGACGGGTCTCGTAGACCTGTCGGGAGACCAGGGACGGTTCGAAGTCCACCATCCGGACCGGATCGGTCCGGATGTCCGCCTCCCGTCGCTCCCGCGTCGTCGTGCTCAACGCCCCTGGCTCCGGCTCTCCTGCTTCCAGTCGTCGAGGGTCTTGGGCAGGACGATGGTGGCGTCGGAGGGGAGCGCCCGGGAGTCGGCGGCGGCCGGCGGCTCCTCGGGGGTCGGCTGGGCGGCCGGCGGCTTCTGGTCGGTCGCCGCGGCGGCGCCCGGCACCACCTTGGCGTTCGACAGGTACTGGAAGACACCGAGCTGACCGCCGAGCGGCAGCGAGATCACGGCGGTCTGGTCGACCTCGGCCTCGTCGGCGAGCTGTTCCCGTTCGCTGGCCTGCGCCGGAGATTCCACGGGCTGGTCAACGGCGCGGGCGTGATTCGGTGTCGCGGCCCGGGCGCGGCCGTTGGCCGGCGCCGGGATCGGTGCCGGCGAGGGTGCTGTCCGGATCGGTGCCGGGGACGGCGCCCCGCGGACCACGGTACGGTCCCGGTCGTCCCGGTCGTCCCGGTCGTCCCGGTCGTCCCGGTTAGCGCCGGCCGCCGGCGCAGACCGCCGGATCGGGTTACGGACCCGCCAGCGCCGCACGATGGCGTCCAGGGCGATGGTCATGCCGGTGGTGAACAGCAGGCTGAGTCCGGTGGCGACGATGAGCACCCGCTTGAGCTTCGAGGTCACCGCGGTCACCTTCTCGCCCTGGTCCAGGGTGAGCGTGGTGATCGAGTCCCGGTCGGCCACGCCGAACGCCCCCTGCTCGGCCTTGACGTCCTGGCTGAGCAGTTCCATGACCTGCTTGACAGTGTTCTTCGTCTGCTTCTGCGTCGCCCCGGTCACCTGGACCGAGAAGAACGTCGACGGGTAGTCGATGGTGATGACGAAGTTGCCGGAGAAGCCCTGCGCCATCAGCGCCTTCACCACGCTCTGGTCGGAGACCTTCAGCACGGCTGCCTGCCCGAGCGCCTGGATACCCAGCTCGAGCCAGGGATTGTGAGTCTTGTCCGCATTCGGTTCGTTGGGGTTGGTGGGCGTCGGGTTCGCCGGGGGGATCATCTGCAGATGGCCCACGGCACTATAGTCGGGCTTCACCGAACTGCTCACCAGCAGCGTCCCGGTCATCGTCACCAGCAGCACCGGCAGCGAGAAGTACCACCGCCGGAAGACGAGTTTGGTGAGGTCCCAGAGATCCACAGTGTTCCTTACGGGAGAACCGCGCCGCCTGACCGGCAGGATGCCGGGAATCGCAGCCAGTGTCCCCCGGCCGGTCAACCATTGGCAACTGCCTCAGTGGCTGCTAATTCCAGGGAAAATACAGCGGAAACAGGCCCGATGGGCCAACGTGGACGACGGTAAGTCGGCCACTTGTCACCGGATACGCAAGCAATTGTGCAAGAAATCCGACACGCCCTTGTCGGCGGGTGTCCCCGCACGGCAGCGTCACGGGTAATCAAACCTTTCCGGAGAGGTTCATGACCGCTGTCGTCATCGCGGCCCACAACGAGGAAGCGGTGCTCGGCCGCTGTCTCGACGCGCTGCTCGCCGCCCCGAACGGCAGCGAACTGGACATCACCGTGGTCGCCAACGGCTGCACCGACGCCACCGCCGCGGTGGCCGCCCGGCGCCCCGGCGTCCGGGTGGTCGAGCTGGAGCAGCCGGGCAAGGCCGGTGCGCTCAACGCCGGTGACGCCGTCGCGGTCGGCTACCCGCGGGTATACCTGGACGCCGACGTGGTGCTCACCGACGGCGGCCTGGCGGCCCTGGTGGCGGCGCTGACCAGCGGACCGGTCGAGCTGCGGCCGCTGGCCGTGGTCCCCCGGCGGGTGCTGGAGCTGGCCGGGCGCCCGCTGCCGGTACGCGCCTACTACGCCATCAACTCCCGCCACCCGGCCTACGCCGACGCGCTGTTCGGGCGCGGCGCGATCGCGCTGTCCGAGGCGGGGCGGGCGCGGTTCGGGCAGTTCCCCGCCGAGACCGCCGACGACCTGTTCCTCGACTCGCTGTTCACTCCGGCGCAGAAGCGCGAAGTGGCGGCGGCCGGCTCGGTGGTCGCCACCCCCCGGCGGACCGCTGACCTGGTCCGCCGGCTGGCCCGGGTACGCGCCGGCAACGCCGCCCTGCGGGCCCGGGCCGACGGGTCGGGCGCTGCGGTCCGGCCGGCCGCCCCGACCGCGTGGCTGCGCCGGGTGGTACTGCCCCGCCCCTGGCTCGCACCGGCCGCCGTCGGGTACGTGGCGATCACCCTGGCCGCCGGCGCACGGGCCCGGCGCGGGACGCCCGGGTGGGAACGGGACGACTCCAGCCGTACCGGCGCGGATCAGGTGAACCGGTGAGCAGCGAGATCAACATCTGTTTCCACGGCATCGGCCGGCCGGTCCGCGAGTTCGCCCAGGACGAGGACCGCTACTGGATCACCGAGGAGCAGTTCACCGAGATCCTGGACGCGCTGGTCGAGCTGCCGCCGGTGCGGTTGAGCTTCGACGACGGCAACGCCTCCGACCTGGAGATCGGCCTGCCCGGGCTGCTCAAACGCGAGCTGCGGGCCGACTTCTTCGCCCTGGCCGGGCGCCTCGACGAGGCCGGCAGCCTGCGCGCGGAGGACCTGCGTACGTTGCGCGCCAACGGAATGGGCGTGGGCAGCCACGGCTGGTCGCACCGGCCCTGGCGCGGCATGGACGAGCCCACCACCGCCCGGGAACTCGTCGACGCCCGCGACCGGCTGGCCGCGGCGCTGGGCGCCCCGGTCAGCGAGGTGGCGCTGCCGATGGGCCAGTACGACCGCCAGGTGCTCGGCCGGCTGCGCCGCCTGGGCTACCGACGGGTCTACTCCAGTGACCGCCGGCCGGCCCGCTGGCACTCCTGGCTACAGCCGCGCTACAGCGTCCGCCGCACCGACACCGCCGAGACGGTACGCCAGATCGTCACCAATCCGCCGGCCCTGACCGAACGCGTCAGCCTGGCCGGCCGGGGGCTGGTCAAGCGACTCCGCTGAGTGGTCACTCAACGCTGAGTCACCACTCAGCTCTGAGTGACGGCTCAGCGCACTGGGGCGGCGGCGCCGTCCGGGAACGGCACCCGCTGCACCGACGGGCGCAGCAGCCAGCGGGCCGCCAGCCGGCTGGGCCGGTTGCCCAGGACGCCCCGGATCACCTCGCGGAGCAGCAGCGCCGACCAGTAGGCCGCCGAGCGCAGCGCGCCGTGCCGGCTGCGGTAGAGCCGGGTGCGGTTCACCGTCAGCAGCGCCCACAGCGGCGGCGAGGTACGCGAGTGCCCGCCCAGATGGGTGACCACCGCGCCAGGGACGAAGACGGTGGCCAGCCCGGCGTCCCGGGCCCGCAGCATGTACTCGGTCTCCTCCGAGTAGAGGAAGTACGCCTCGTCCCAGGCCCCGCAGCGGCGCAGGCACTCAGGCCCGATCAGCAGCGCCGAACCCTCCGCCCAGTCGGTGACCGTCTGCGTCCGGTACTCCGCCTCGTCGGTCACCACCTCGCCGAAGACGGCGAAGCGGCCGGCCCGGTTGGCGCCCACCAGCGCGTCCGCGAGCGCCCGCAGCACCGTCGGCTCGCGCCGCATGCTGGGGGTGAACAGGCCGTCGCCCTGGTTGATCCGGGGTACCGCGATACCGGCACCGGGGCGGCCGTGCAGGGCGTCGAGCAGGGTCGCCACGCAGCCCGGGGTCAGCCGGATGTCCGGGTTGAGTACCAGGACCGCGGTGTGCGGCTGCGCCGCTGCGACGGCGGCGTTGATGCCGGCGGCATACCCGGCATTGCGCCCCACCTCGACCACCACCGCGTGCGGCGCGTGTTCGCGCAGCAGCTTCACGGTCTGGTCGGACGAGTCGTTGTCGGCCACCGTGAGGTGCCAGGCCAGTCCAGCCAGGCCCGGCTCCAGCGACGCCACCAGGTCAGCCACCACGTCCTCGCTGTTGTACGTGACCACGACAACGGCGATGGTCTCCACGCTGTTCGTCAACCCGTACTCCTCGGGGGAAGGAACTCCAGGAACGGCCGGGTCACCGACCGGCCAGACGCGCACGTACCCGGCGCAGCACCCGACCGGTGCGGCCGGACTTCAAGGTCCGGCCGAGCGCGCCGGAGCGCACTGTGCGGGACAGCGCGGCCGTGCTGCGGCGGGCGGCCGCCACCGGCCAGGAGCGGTCCACCATGCCCTCGGCGACCGGCAGCCCGACGTTGCGCAGCCGCTCCTTGTAGAGGGCATGGGACTTGCCCAGGTCGATGTGGTCCAGGCCGTCGGCGGCGGCCGCCTCGGCCATCCGCAGGCACAGCAGGATGCCGGCGGAGTACTTCGACAGGTCGGGATCGTAGGCGGGGAACCAGTAGGCGAGCACCGTCTCGCTGCGCAGCCCGAGGTGGGCGGCGACCAGCCGGTCGCCCGCGTAGACCGAGCTGAGCACCAGCTCGCAGCCGGCGACCGGGTGGGCCGCCAACTCGCGCAGCACCCGGTCGACCCACGGGACGGCGAACCGGTCGTACTGCTGGGTGCGCTGGTACTGGGCGGATTTCCAGGCGCGCAGGGTGGCCATCGCCGCCTCGTCCTTGTCCTCCCAGACGAAGCGCTCCGGGCCCAGCTCCCGCACCATGGCGCGCTGCTTACGGTTGGCCTGCCGGATCACGTCACCGGCGGCCATCCGGTCGGCCACGTAGGCCGGGTACCCCGCCGACAGCGCCATCAGTGGCGAGTCGACCACCCGCTGGTGGTACGGGGCGAAGGTGGGCTGGCCGGCGAGCAGGTGGTCGAACTCCCAGACCGGCAGCCGGCACCCGGCCAGCAGCTCACCGGCCTCGACGCGGACTCCGGCGGCGAGCACGATGCCCTGGCAGTCGGTCATACCGGCGCCGATGGGTACCCCGACCAGGCGGCGGCGGGTCTCGAAAGGGAAGAAGCCCACCGGCCGGCCACCGTCCTCCAGGACCGCCACCCGGGCAGCCGGCCGGGCCCGGCCGACGGCGAGGGTGAACTCCGGCGCCAGGAACGGGCTGCGCAGTGTCGTGTCCGCGGCCTGAATGTCCCGCCATGCGGAGAGTTCGGCGGGCCCGAGTTCAGCCGGCCGGATTACCGAAATCTTCATCGCATTCCGTCGCATCGGCCCGGCGCCGCCGGGCGTTCTTCGGGTGAGCCCGGCGTCCCCGGGCGTTCTTCGGGTGAGCCCGGCGTCGCCGGGCGTTCTTCGGGTGAGCCCGGGATTCCCGGGCGTTTTTCGGGTGAGTCCGGCATTCCCGGGCGTTCTTCCGGTGGTGAGCCAGGCATGGCCGGCGTCCTTCCGGTGGTGAGTCCGGCATGGCCGGGCGTTCTCCCGTGATGGAGCCGAGCCGGGGGGCTGGACACCGAAGAGTCTGGAAAAGAGCAGCGTGGGCGGGGCGTTCCCCTATCTCCCGTCGGGTTACCTTACCGGCCCGCGGCGCAGCCGATCCGACAGATTCCTTACACACCGGGCCACGCCGGGCGCCCGTGCCCGCAAGCATTCCAGAACCGGACACCGCTGCCAGCGGCCGCGACGCCAGCCGTCATCGGCCGATCGGTTGGTACCGGCTGCCGGCTCGGTCCGCACCGGCCGGAGGAGCGGACAAGTACCCGACATCTGCCCGGGGCGGCCGATCTCCCCGTGGCAAACTCCACGGCACGACCACGTGTGGGGGACGTCATGGCCAAACGCAAGCCGCACATCGCGATCGTGGTGGCGAACCTTCCCGCCGAACGCGACCGGCGGGTGATCCGCGAGGCGCTCACCCTGGAACAGCGCGGCTACGGCGTGACCATCATCGCGCCCCGCGGCGAACGCGGACTGCGCGTGCTGCCCGGCAGCGTCGGCGTACGGCTGCGGCCGTACCCGCTGATTGTGCTCGGCTCCAATGTGCTCACCTTCGCCCTGGAGTTCCTCTGGTCGTTCACCTGCGTGGCGCTGCGACTGGCCGGCGAGGTGCTGCGCGGCCGGGCGCAGGCGGTCCAGGTGTGCAACCCGCCGGACATCTACTGGCCGCTGGCGCTGGCCATGCGGGCGCTGGGCCGGCCATGGGTCTTCGACCACCACGACCTGTGCCCGGAGATCCTGGCCACCCGGACCGGGCGCAGCGCCGGGCTGGCGTTCCGGATCCTGGTCAGCTGCGAGTGGCTGACCCTGCGGACGGCGAACGCGGTGATCGCCACCAACGAGTCGTTCCGGGACAACGCCCACCACCGCGGGGTACGCCCGGAGAAGGTGACCGTCGTCCGTAACGGCCCGGCCGGCAGCGAGATCGCCCCGGCCGGCTCGGCCGCCGACTGGGACTCCGCCGAGCACCGCCTGGTCTACCTGGGTGTGCTCGGACCGCAGGACAACGTCGAGGCTGCCGTGCTGGCGGCGGAGCTGCTGCGCGAGCGCCGGGCCAAGCCGGACTGGCGGCTGGTCATCGCCGGGGACGGCGAGAGCATGCCGGCGCTGCGCGCCCTGGTGGCCGAGCGGAACCTGGCCGACGTGGTGGAGTTCGCCGGCTGGCTGGGCAGCGCCGAGGTGGACACCTTCCTGCAGCGCGCCACGATCGGCATCCAGCCGGACGCCCCGACCCGGATGAACCACCTGTCCACCATGGCCAAGACGGTCGAGTACCTGGCCCGGGGCGTACCCGTGGTGGCCGCGGACCTGATCGAGACCCGGCGCACCGCCGCCGACGCCGCCGTCTATGTGCCGGACGGCTCGCCCGAGCAGTTCGCCGCCGCGCTGGACGCCCTGCTCGACGACGAGCCCCGGCGGGCCGCGATGCGCCGGGAGGGGCTGCACCGCTTTGCCGAGCTGCTCTCCTGGGAGCACCAGGCGAGTGCGTACCTGGGCGTCTGGCAGCGGGTGCTGGGCCGGCGGGCGGTCACCGACCCGCCCCGGGTGCCGGCCAGCCGGAGCCGGCCGGCGGACGAGCCGCTGGCGACCGCGGAGAAGTGACCGTCAGTCGCCTTGGCGACAACCGGCCGGCCACGGCGGTGCGGTCGATAGAATCCAGCGGTCGTTCGACGCCTTTCCTTTCTCTGGGAGTCAGCTCATGCGGGTACTCGTCACCGGCCACGAGGGCTACATCGGCAGCGTGCTCAGCACCCGCCTGCGCGCCGCCGGGCACTCGGTCTCCGGCCTGGACGTCGGGCTCTACGCCGACTGCCTGCTGGGTCCCGCCCCCGAACCGGTGCCGACCATCCGGGTGGACCTGCGTGACGTCACGCCCGAGGATCTGGCCGGCTTCGACGCGGTGGTCCACCTGGCGGCGCTCTGCAACGACCCGCTCGGCAACATCAACTCCCAGCTGACCTACGACATCAACCTGCACTCGACCCTCCGGCTGGCGGCTGCCGCCAAGGCGGCCGGGGCGAGCCGCTTCCTGTTCTCCTCGTCCTGCTCGCTCTACGGCTCGGGCTCCACCGACGTCCCGGTCGAGCAGCGCCCCTACCTGGACGAGAACGCCGAGTTCTACCCGGTCACCCCGTACGGCGAGTCCAAGATCCGGGCCGAGCAGGGGCTGGCCGAGCTGAACGACGACGACTTCTCCACGGTGTTCCTGCGCAACGCCACCGCCTACGGCTACTCGCCGCGGCTGCGCGGCGACATCGTGGTCAACGACCTCACCGCGCACGCCCTGCTCACCGGCGAGGTACGGCTGCTCTCCGACGGGCGGGCCTGGCGCCCGCTGGTGCACGTCGAGGACATCTGCGCCGCCTTCGAGGCGCTGCTCGCGGTGGACCGCGGCCGGATCCACGGCAAGGCGTACAACGTCGGGCAGACCGCCGAGAACTACCTGATCCGCGATGTGGCCGAGATCGTCGCCGAGGTGGTCCCGGGCAGCCGGCTCAGCTTCGCCGAGGGCGCCGGCACGGACCTGCGCAACTACCGGGTCTCGGCGGACCTGATCGCCGCCGAGATCCCCGAGTTCACCCCCCGCTGGACGGTGCGCAAGGGCGTGGAGGAGCTGGTCGAGGCGTACCAGCGGTACGGCCTGACGATCGGGGAGTTCCAGGGCCAGCCGTTCCAGCGGATCAAGCGGATCAAGGCGCTGCAGGCCACCGGGCGTATCGACGACAATCTGCGGTGGGTCGGCTGACCGCACATCGCGCTGCGATCGCTGTATTCGGCGTGTCCGCACCCGGGGTTGACCGTGGGACCGAGCAGAATCCATACCACCGGCCGGATCTGTTGTCACCTAAGGGACAGAGCGCCCTGACGCTCCCCTCACCGCCCGTAGCATCCGCTTCGCGGCCGGTGTCCCCGGACGTGGGCGGGCGCCTGGCGTACTGGCGTGACGAGTGAGGGAAGCGGGCACATGACGGGATTCACCGACGACGTCGTCGTCATCGGCGGCTGTGGCCGCGTGGGGCTGCCACTGGGAATAGCACTCGCCTCCCGGGGCCTGTCCGTGGTGCTGTACGACATCAACGCCGCCGCCGTGGCGACGGTCAACAGCGCCACCCTGCCCTTCGACGAGGAGGGCGCCGCCCCGTTGCTCGCCGCCGCGGTGGCCGACGGACGGCTGCGGGCCACCACCGACCCGGCCGCGGTGGCCGGCGCCGAGAACCTGATCGTCATCGTCGGCACCCCGGTCGACGAGCACCTCAACCCGAACATCGGGGCGGTCCCCCAGGCCATCGAGCGCTGCGCCGAGCACCTGCGCGACGGTCAGCTGCTGGTGCTGCGCTCCACCGTGCACCCGGGCGTGACGGCGCTGACCGAGCGGCTCATCGAACGCCTCGGCGTCCAGGTGGACGTGGCGTTCTGCCCGGAGCGCATCGCCGAGGGCCGGGCCATGACGGAGCTGTTCGAGCTGCCGCAGATCGTCGCGGCGCGCAGTGCCCCGGTGCTGGCCCGGGCGCAGAAGCTGTTCAGCAACCTGACCAGCGAGATCGTGCCGCTCACGCCGGAGGAGGCGGAGCTGGCCAAGCTGTTCACCAACACCTGGCGGTACATCAAGTTCGCAGCGGCCAACCAGTTCTGGATGATGGCCAACGACGCCGGCCTGGACTTCGAACGCGTCCGGCACGCCATCCGGCACGACTATCCGCGCGCCGCCGACATGCCGGCGCCCGGCTTCGCCGCCGGTCCGTGCCTGCTCAAGGACACCATGCAGCTGGCCGCCTTCACCAACAACAACTTCGTGCTGGGCCACTCGGCCATGCTGATCAACGAGGGCCTGCCGCTGTACCTGGTTTCCCGGCTGGAGCAGCGGTTCCGGCTGGGCGAGCTGACGGTGGGCGTGCTGGGGATGGCGTTCAAGGGCGGCAGTGACGATCCGCGCGAGAGCCTGGCCTACAAGCTGCGGAAGATCCTCCTGCTCAAGGCGCGTGAGGTGCTCTGCACCGACCCGTACATCGCCGACGACCGGTTCGTCCCGCTGGACGAGGTGCTGCGCCGGGCCGACCTGCTGGTGATCGCCTGCCCCCATCCGGAGTACCGGGAGCTGGCCGCCACCCAGGAGGTTGTCGACATCTGGGGGCTGACCGGCCAGGGTGTCCTGACGTGATGGCCGCCCCCCGGGTGTCGGTGGTGATTCCGGTCTACAACGAGGGCGAGGACATCGTCGTCTGCCTGGAGCGCATCCTCCGCGAGGTGACGCTGCCGAGCGAGATCATGGTGGTGCACGACTTCCCGGACGACACCACGGTGCCCTGGGCGCAGCGGGTGGCCCTGCACGACCCCCGGGTCCGCACGGTGCTCAACACCTACGGGCGGGGCCCGGCGAATGCCATCCGGTTCGGCATCGACTCGGCACGCGGGACGGTCGCCGTGGTGACCATGGCCGACGGATGCGACGACCCCCGGCAGATCGACGACCTGGCGCGCCTGGTGGACCGGGGCGTGGTGGTCGCCGCGGCGTCCCGGTACATGCCGGGTGGCCAGCAGGTCGGCGGGCCCCGGTTCAAGCGGATGATGTCGCGCTGGGCGGGACTGACCCTGCACTGGTTCGCCCGGGCCGGTACCCGGGACGCCACGAACAGTTTCAAGGCGTACTCGACGTCGTTCGTGCGGGACGTGGGGATCGAGTCGCGGACCGGCTTCGAGATCGGGCTGGAGCTGACCGCCAAGGCGACCCGGCTGCGGCTGCCGGTCGCCGAGCTGCCGACCATCTGGCTGGACCGGCAGCTCGGCGAGTCCCGCTTCGACCTCGGGCGCTTCCTGCCCGGGTACATCAAGTGGTATTTCTTCGCCTTCGGCCGTCGGCTGAGCATGGGCACGCTGAGCCGGCGCCGGGAGGCGCCGGTAGCTACGCCGGCGCCGGTCCAACTGGCCCCGCCGATCCCGCAGCAGCAGCCGGCGCCGTCCGGAGTCCCCGCGAGTGGACCCGGCGTACCGACCCTCAAGGAGAACAGCGCATGGCACGAGTTCTAGTTACCGGATCCGCCGGCTTCATCGGCGGCTACGTCGTCCAGGAACTCCTGGAACGGGGCCACGAAGTCGTCGGCCTGGACAACTACTCGAAGTACGGCCCGGTCACCCGCAGCTACGACAGCCACGAACGCTACCGCTTCGTCCTCGGCGACGCCCGCAACGTCGAACTCATGACCGAACTCGCCAACGACTGCGACCACCTCATCGCCGGCGCCGCCCTCATCGGCGGCATCTCCTACTTCCACACCTACGCCTACGACCTCCTCGCCACCAACGAACGCATCATGGCCTCCACCTGCGACGCCGCCATCGCCGCCCACCGCAACGGCCGCCTGCAAAAAGTCACCTACATGTCCTCCTCCATGGTCTACGAATCAGCCGAACACTGGCCCTCCACCGAAGGCGACGAACGCCGCATCCCCCCACCACTGTCCTCCTACGGCTTCCAAAAACTCGCCGTCGAGTACTACGCCCGCGCCGCCTGGGACCAGTACCAACTCCCCTACACCATCGTCCGACCCTTCAACTGCGTCGGCATCGGCGAAGGCCGCGCCCTCGGCGAAGTCGAAATCCTCTCCGGCAACGTCAAACTCGCCATGTCCCACGTCGTCCCCGACCTCGTCCAAAAAGTCCTCAAAGGCCAGGACCCACTCCACGTCCTCGGCGACGGCACCCAGGTCCGCCACTACACCTACGGCGGCGACCTCGCCCGCGGCATCGTCACCGCGGTGGAGCACCCAGCCGCCCACAACGACGACTTCAACCTCTCCACCGCCGAGGGCACCTCGGTAGCCCAACTCGCCGAAGTGATCTGGCGCAAGCTCAAAGGCCCCGACACCCCACTGCGCCTGACCCACGACGACCCGTTCACCTACGACGTCCAGAAACGCGTACCAGCCACCGACAAAGCCCGCGACATCCTCGGCTTCGAAGCCACCACCACCCTCGAAGACATGCTCGACGAGGTCATCCCGTGGATCCAGCAGGCCGTCGCCGAGGGCCGCCTGTAGCCGGCCGGGGTCCGGGTGCGATCCGGATGAACGGACCGCACCCGGACCCCGGGCAGCGTCAGGAGTAGGTGTAGGCGAAGTACCCGAACACGTCGAAGGTGACGTTGACCGGAGCATCGCTGTCGTTGACGAACGACTCGTCCACGACGCCGTTGTACCCGGAGAGCACCTGGGCCAACACCGGCGTGCTCGTGGCGCGCCCCGCGGACCAGTACACCTGGTACGTGTCCGGCGCAGGAGCGCCGGTCGACTCGAACACCGCCAGCTCACCCGGGCCGGATCCGGTCGGTGTCACGGTGACCGTGCCGACCACCGTGCCGGTCCAGCGCGACAGGTTGGCGATGCCGTTGGTGACGCTGAAGTACCCGATCTCGTGCGCCGGGATCGGGCTGGCCGCCGCGGCGCTGTCCACCGCCCGGACCGGGGTCACCGGGACGTAGGTCTCGCCGCTGCCCCGGGCGAAGTACCCGGTCACGTCGACCACCACGTCCGCCGCGGTGCTGACCGACAGGTCGACGGCGCCGGCCGCGCTGACCGGCACCACCAGGCTGCCCGCCACGGGCGCCCCGGCCGGGTAGGTCAGGCTCGCCTGCCCGGGTGCGGTACTGCCGGTCGGGTACACGGTGAGCGCCCCGGCCGACGCGGCGTTCCGCGCGGTGACCACCAGGCTCACCGCGTCGATGCCGGACGCGGGCAGGCCGACGGCGCCGGCGACCTGCACGGTACGCGCCGTTCCCGGCGGCAACTGCCCGGCCGGCAGGCCCAGACCGGACCGGCTGTCGGCCAGGTGGACCGGGGTGATCGTCCGGTGCCGGTCCCCGTCTGCCGAGGTGCTGAAGTACCCGACCACGTCGGCGGTGAGCACCAGCGCCGCACCCGAGTCGTTGGCCAGCTTGACCACCCCACCGGGCCCGACCGCGACGAACGACTCGGCGCTGGTGGTCTGCCCGGCCGCGAAGCGCAGGTTGGTGGTGCTGGTCGGGCCCGCACCGCCGGCCCAGGCGCTCACCGTGCCGGCCGCGGTCGGGCCGACCGCGGTCAGGTTCAGCGCCACGGCGGTGATCCCGGTCGGGATACCGCCGACGCCGCCGACCTGGAGGCTGACCGTGCCGTGCGCCGCGATGGCGGCGGCGGCGCTGTCCCGCAGCCGCACCGGGGCGATCGGCCGGAAGTCGGTGCCGGCCGTGGTGAACCAGTGGGCCACCGACTTCTTCGTCCCCTTGGCGTCGGTCACCGTCGCGGTCACCCGGTAACTGCCCGGTTCGGTGTAGGCGTGGTAGAGGCTGGTCCGGCTGGTGGCCACGGGAGTGCCGCCGTCGCCGAAGTCATAGCTGACGGAGGCGATGTTCCACGGGTCGGAGCCGGCGGTGACCGCGGCGGTGACGCCGAGCGCGCCGGTCGCAGGCAGGTCCAGCGTCGGGGTCAGTGACCCTCCGGCGGGTACGACCGTCACCGTGGCAGTGAGTACCGAGCTCAACTTCGCCGCGTTGGTCGCCGTCACCGTCACCTGGTACGTACCGGGCGCGCTGTAGGCGTGCGACGCCGTACACGGACCGGCTCCCCGGGCCCGCCCGTCCCCGAAGGTGAACGCGCAGCTGAACGCCTCACTCCAGGCGTCGGTGAAGTCCCCGGTGAACCGCACCGCCGCGCCCACCGGCGCCTGGCTGGCAGCCGCGGTGAGGGTGTTGTCCACGAACGAGTCCCCGTACTCGAACGCACCCCGGTCGAGGTACGGGTACGGGCCGGCGCCGCTGTTGTCGACCAGCGGGTCGTCCACCCGGGCCTGGTCGTAGATGGACAGCGTCGGTACCCCGGGCGCGGCGGCGTCGGCGGAGTCGATCGCCTCGGCCCCTTCGTTCGGGTACGGGTAGTACGCGCCGGGCGAGATGCCCGGGTCCCCGTCGAAGTCGTGCGCGCCCTGCCCGGTGCCGGCCGCGAAGCTGGCGGCGTCCGGGTAGCTGGTCCCGGCCCACCGGTAGTTGACGACGCCGTCGGCCACCGTGCGGATCGAGTTGTACCGGGCGACCACCCCGGCGGCGGCCGTCGCGTCGACCACCAGGCCCGCGGCGGGGGCGTCCTGCGCGGCGCAGTAGTAGCTGTTCGCGGCGTTGTTGATGTACCCGATGATGTTGTTCTCCACCGTGGTGGCGGTGGTCTGGCCGGTCAGCAGGACGCCCTGGTTGCACAGGTACATGAGGGTGTTGTTGACGATGGCCGCGCCGGTGACGGCGTCGGCGATGATCCCGGTGCCGCCGGCGTTGATCGAGTTGCCGGCGATGACCGCGCCGGAGTTGCCGGCGGCCAGCCGGACGTCCGGCCCGTACGCCTGGCCGAACAGGTTGTTGCTGATGGTCACCGCGCGGGCGTTCGCGCCGATCTCGACGACGGCGATGGTGTGGTTGTCGTACCCGCCGGAGAGCTGACCCTTGGTGAACGTGATCCGGTTGCCGCCCTTGACCAGCAGCGCGCCCGCGTTGGCGCTCCACAGGTTGACGCCGGTGAAGACCACGTCGTGGGTACCGCCGCTGACGGTGACGGTGGGGCGGGCCGGGTCGGCCGGGGACACCGTCGACCAGTTGATGCTGTCGCTGGTGAAGACGATCGGCGCCCGCTGGGTGCCGGAGTGGCTGATGACGAGGTTTTCCGCGTAGGAGCCGGCGAAGCTGACCGTCTGTCCCGCGGTGGCGGCGTCGGCTGCCGCCTGGAGGGTGCAGAACGGTGTGGCGCTGGTACCGGGCCCGGTGTCGGAGCAGACGGTCAGGTCGGCGTTGTTGACGTACAGGGTGCCGGTGGCCGCGTGGGCGACGCCGGGTACCAGCAGAATTCCGGAGAGCGTGAGTGCAGCGGTCGCGCAGATGCGCAGTCTTCCCGCCAAGGGGTCCTCCCGTAGTGTGACCGCCATCCCGCGATGGCGTGCACGCGCGAGTGTAGGGGGCGGGTCGGACCACCGTTGTCCGTCAATGCGCCGGCCACCCCGACACGGTGGACGCCGCTGTCTACCGGTCGGCGGGCGCGGGCGTCAGTAGGCGCCGGAGCTGCGCCAGACCGCGAAGAAGGTACGCGCCAGGATCATCAGGTCCATCGAGAACGACCAGTTCTCGACGTACTGCAGGTCGATCCGGATGGACTCGTCCCAGGTGAGGTCGCTGCGGCCGGAGACCTGCCAGAGGCCGGTCAGGCCGGGCTTGACCACCAGGCGGCGGCGCATGTCGAACGGGTACTCGGCGACCTCACGGGGCAGCGGCGGACGCGGCCCGACCAGTGACATGTCGCCCCGGACCACGTTCATCAGCTGCGGTACCTCGTCCAGCGACAGCTTGCGCAGCCAGCGGCCCAGCGGGGTGACCCGGGGATCGTTGCGCATCTTGAACAGGGTGCCGTCGTTCTCGTTGAGGTGACGCAGCTCGGCCAGGCGCGCCTCGGCGTCGGCGTACATGGTGCGGAACTTGAACATGACGAACTGGCGGCCGTCCTTGCCCACCCGGACCTGGCGGAAGATGGCGGGGCCGCGGCCACCTGGCGTGATCTTGATGAGCAGCATCACCGTCAGGAACACCGGCAGCGCGGCCATGAAGAGGCCCAGCCCCATCACCCGGTCGAAGATCTCCTTGAGCAGCCGCCGGCCGCCCTTGAGCCGGGGATGCTCGACGTGCAGCATCGGCAGGCCGTCGACCGGGCGTACCGTGGTGCGGTCGCCGGCCACGTCCAGCAGGGTGCTGGCGACGATCAGGTCGATGTCGTCGCGCTCCAGCTTCCAGGCCAGCCGGCGCAGCGCCGCCCCGTCCAGCTCCGGGCAGGAGAGCACCACCACGGTGTCCGCCTGGGCGCGCTGGACGGCGTTGGCCACGTCGTCGAAGGTTCCGTAGACCGGCGGCATGCCGGGCAGCCGGTGCAGGCCGTGCCGGTGCCCCGGGGGGACGCGCGGCAGGCAGACCCCGACCACACCCATGCCGTGGTACCGCTCCCGCCGCAGCTGCCGGTGCGCCTCGTGGATCGCCTGCTCGTGGCCGATCAGGATGACCCGGCGCAGCTGGTCGCCGCTGGCCCAGGCCTGGTGCAGCCGGTGCCGGGACAGGTAGCGCACGAGCAGGCTGATCGCCGTGGCGAGCGGGATCGCGATCACCACGTAGCCACGGGAGAAGCGCAGGTCGAAGGCGAAGGAGACGATGGCCAGCGCGGCGGTGAGCCCCACCCCGGCGCGGAACACCCGCTCGTACTCGTCGGTGCCGACGAACATGTACCGGGACTCGAACGCCCGGTTGACGGTCAGCACGAACAGCCAGGCGAACGGCAGCGCCAGCGTCGCCCACAGGTAGCCACGGTTGTAGGACTCACCGACCAACGCGCCGAAGCGCAGGGCCAGGGCAACCATCGAGGCGACGGCGCCGATCACCAGCTCAGCCGCGAGGATCCGGCGCACATACCGCGCTTCCCACTCGCTGCGGACGAAACCTGCCTCGTTCGGCAGGTCCATCGGCCCGAGTACGGCTGTCACGACAGTGCTGAGGTCTTCGTCGTGTTGAGCGGTAACGAACTCCGAGGCGATATCGGCTGCCGTCACGTTCGCCTCCAGAGCAGTCGTGATCAACCTGGGTGGATGGGGGTACTCCCAAAAGATTGCGGTGCGGGCTGGCTCTGCGCCAGAGCGTGACGGCAAGCCGCCACAGCCCAGTCGCCTTGCTGACAAACAAACGCGCCCGATCCGGACAGACCTCCGCCAGCCCCTGATTCCGGGGCCGGCAGGCGGCGCGGCGCGCTCGCACTGTAGGGCAGGTGGGCCCGGTTCCGGTCCCCCCGGCAGGGCGGGGTTGCCTGCCCGACCATCCCTTTTGGACTGGCCTGTCAGCTATCCCGGGACGCCCGGTGACCGACAGTGACGATTGCCGGTATCCGGTCAGGCTGGTGGCGCCGCGTCCAGGAGCACCCCGGACCCGTCCGCCCGTGGGTAGTGGGCCGGTGGCGAGGTCATCGTCCATTCGCCGCCAGCGGCCCGGGTGGCGTCCGCGAGCTCGGCCAGGAAGGCGTTGAGCCGGCCGCCGTTGAGCCGGCTGAGCCGGCGGTTGTCCACCCGGTCGGCGGCCGGATACTGGAAGAGTTGCCGGGTCCACGGGAACCAGATGTCCACCGACGAGCTGACGCTCACCCGCAGCCGGTCCAGCTCCGCCCAGTCCGGTGGGAACGTGTCGGCCAGGATCTGCACCGCCCGGTAGGGGAAGTACCGCGGCAGCGGGATCGCCGGGTACGCCTCGGTCAGCTCCCCGATCCAGGCGCTGCGCAGCGCTCCGGCGGCGTCGAGGTACTCCAGCAGGGTCCGGGTCACGGCTTCGCCGCCGGGGCGGGAGCCGAGCGCCTCGGGCAGGAAGCCGGGCGGCAGCCGCTCGTCCTGCCGGGGTACCCGCTCCGGATGCGCCAGCAGGAAAGCGCCGATATCGCCGTCGCGGTCCCGGCGGAAGTCCAGGAACTGCGCCTGCTCGACCCGGAAGATCCGGTGCCGCTCACCGGCGGCGAAGAGCACCTGCTGCCAGTCCAGCAGCGCCGAGCCGGGAACCGACCACGGGAAGTCGGCGGCCCAGCCGACCACCTCGTCGGTCTCGAAGCTGCTCCACGTCGCCGCCTGCGGCCCGCTGGTGATGGTGCACCTCCGATCTGATCCTGCCCCCGGGGCGCCACGGTATCGCCTGACTCAGCGACAGCCTCGACCGATGGTGGCGAACTGGTCGCTGGGCCAGTCGAAGGTTCCCACGGGAGTGACCAGCATCAGCCGATCGATCGTCGGTTGGCCGGCGGTGTCGCAGAGCTTGAGGTTCTGGGCGCGCCGGAGGTAGTCCTCCCACTCGGCCCTGGTCTTGTCCCGCAGCGGGCTGGTCGGCTCCACGAAGACCAGCGCGACCTTGGCATACCCGGGCGGTGCGAGCTGGCGTACCCCGGTCCGGCCGTCGATGCCCTTGGCTCCGTTGAGCTGGTCGACCGCTTCGTTGACGGCGTTGCGCACCTTGTCGCTGGTGACCGCCTTGACCTGGTAGGCCCGCCGGTTCGCGGTGTCCAGGAGGTCGGCGCCGTCCTTGCCACCGGTCTGCGCGTTGGGCAGGTAGCCGTCGAGGATCACCTTCGCGGTCGGGTCGCGCTGCAGGATGGTGGCGGCCTGCTCGATCTCCCGGCGGTAGCCGATGGTGCCGTCCGGTCCGGTCAGTGGCGTGGTGCTGCGGGCCTGCAGCAGCTTGTCGGCGAGGTCCTGGGGGTTCTCCAGGCGACCGGAGTCCACCAGCGCCTTCACGTCCGGCAGCATGCCGGCGTCGACCGCCGCCTGGATGCCGTCCAGCGCCTGCTGGTTGGCTTCACCGCCGGGGGCGTGCCGGGTCATCTGGTCCACCGCGCCGAGCACGGTGGGCATGTAGCCGGGGTCGACCTGGGGCAGGTCGTTGTCCGGGTCGATACCGCGGCCGCGCAGGTCCTGGGCTCTCTTGGGGTCGGGGCCGAGCAGCGCCGTGCTGTAGGTCCACGCCTGGTAGCTGATGGTGACCCGGGTGGTCTGGCCCGGCCGAGGCCGCGGGGCCGGGTTGGCGAACGCCATCGGCGGCGTACTGGCCGACGCACCGGGGGCGAGGGTCCCCAGCGGCACGGTGCGCAGGGCCATGCCCGGCGCGGCGGTGGCGTACACGGTGACGTCACCGGGCGCCTCGCCGCTGTTGGTGACGGTGACCGTCCAGCTGCACACCGCGCCGAAGCAGTCGGTGGCGTTGAGGGCGACCTCGAATTCGGGGAACTTCGGCGTCGCGTCGGCCTGGGCGGGCAGCTGCGCCGCCGAGGTGGCCGCCGCGGTGGGCAGCGCCCCGGCGCTGGGCAGCGCTCCGGCCGGCGGGCTGGCCTGGGGCAGGACGTTGGCGATGGCCGCCTGTACCCCCTGCGGCTGCCCGGGCGTCGGGGTGATGGACACGTACGGCGGCTGGGCGACCGGCAGCGGTACCGGGTCGGCGAGGTAGGCGGGCAGCAGCCGGCCGGGGACGCTGCTCGCGCCGGACGGTCGGGCCAGGGCGCCCGCGCGGACCGGTCCGCCGAGCCAGATCAGCCGGTGCGCCTTGTCGGCGCTGACCAGGGCGGTCCACTGGCCGGAGACGACGGTGCGGACCCGCACTCCGCCCACCGTGTCGGTGACGGTGTCACTGGCGGCGGCGCCGGACAGCTTGCGGGTCAGCTCCGCGAGGGCCGCCGGCCGCAGCGCACCGGCCAGGTCGAACGGGAAGGCCACCCCGGTCTTCGGCCGCACCCAGTGGTCGGCCAGCGCGGTCACCGAGGCGGGTGCCCGCCGCGCCCACCAGTCCCGGTCGCCCCGGACGATGGTGGTACCCCCGTGTACCAACAGGTCTGCCTTGCCGGCGACCGGATCGGTCACCGTCCCGGCGGCCTCCCCGTCGCCGGTGACCGTGACGTCGGCGTGCATCGTGCGCCCGTCGGCGTCCACGAAGTCCAGGGCGGCGTGCACCGCGGGCAGCTTCGCGACCCCGTCGGCGGCGGTCCGGGTGACCCCGCCCGGCGAGCTGGCCTGCATGGCCCGGGCGTGCCGGGTGACGGCGACGGCGGCGGTGGCCACGCCGCCCGCGCACAGCAGCAGTACCAGGCCGATGACCAGACCGAGGATCAGCCAGCGTCGCCGCCTGCGCGGATCCGGCGGCGTCGGCGGCCGGCCGGGCGGCGGCTGCAGCACCCAGCGCGGCGGCCCGGAGTATCCGGGCGGCACAGACCCGGGGAGTACGCCCGGTGGAACGGTGCCCGGCGCAACGGGCGCGGCCCCCTGGGCCGGCGGCATCCCCCAGGGCGCCGGTCCGGCGTTTGTGGGCGCCGCGCGCTCCGTCGGTTCGGTGGGTGGCGCGGGCTGCGGTGCCGGTGGTTGCTGCGGCTGGGCGTGTTCTGGCGTCGGCTGCTCCGGATGCATCTCAACTCCCCGTGTCGGCATCCCGGCCGGGACGGAAACCGGCGTCACAGCCGGCCATCCCGGCCGCAGCCTATCGACTCATGGACACGCGTAGCTACGCCGATTCGGTCGTTTCCGAGCGGGCCGGTGACCGGCGAATCGACGGGCTCCACTGTCTTGACGGGACTCAATAGACAGCGTTAAATCAACCCCTGAACAAAGATAAGGAAAGTTTCCTTACATCTTTGTCCGCCCGGGCCCGCACTCCCCGCACGTCCCCATCCAGTCCCCTCGCCAGGAGGACCCCCCATGCCTCGACCCCGCACCAAGGGGCTCATCGTCGCGGCCGGCGCGCTGCCGTTGGCCGCCGCCGCGATCATGTTCGCCACCACCGGATCGGCGTCCGCCGCCGCGAACCCGGGCGCTGGCTTCCCGGCGCACTACGCCGCCCCGTACGCGGAGATGTGGAACAACCCGTCCACTTTGATGGCCGCCTACAACGCCACCGGCAACAAGTACTACACGCTGGCGTTCATCGTCAGCCAGGGCACCTGCAACGCCACCATCGACGGCGACACGGCGGTCACCGACGCCGGCTGGAACAGCGCCATCAACAGCCTGCGCGCGGTCGGCGGCGACGTGATCGCCTCGTTCGGCGGCGCCTCCGGCACCGAACTGACCACGTGCAGCACTGTCTCGGCCATGCAGGCGCAGTACAAGAAGGTCATCGACCAGTTCAACCTGACCCGCATCGACCTCGACATCGAGGGCGGCACGCTCGACGACACCGGCGCCAACGACCGCCGCAACACCGCCCTGGCCAACCTCCAGCAGCAGTACGCCGCCGCCGGTAGGACGCTCAGCGTCGACTACACCCTCCCGGTCAACCCGACCGGCCTGGAGTCCAACAGCATCTCCCTGCTGCAGAACGCCAAGAGCCACAACCTCAACGTCAACCTGGTCAACATCATGACCATGGACTACGGCCCGGCGATGGACATGGGCCAGGCCGCCATCAGCGCGGCCAACGCCCTGCACACCCAGCTCGGCCAGATCTGGACCGGCAAGACCTCCGCCCAGCTGTGGGCCATGGAGGGCAACTGCCCGATGATCGGCGTGAACGACACCAGCGCCGAGGTCTTCACCATCCAGGACGCCCAGGAGGTGGAGAGCTTCGCCGCGAGCAACGGTATCCAGGAGCTCACCTTCTGGTCGCTCGGCCGGGACAACCAGGGCCAGAGCGGCACGGCGCAGAGCAACTACCAGTTCACCACCATCTTCAAGGCGATCACCGGTGGTACCACCACGCCGCCCAGCTCGCCGCCGCCCACCGGGGGCAGCAGCACCACCCCGATCCACGGGTACGGCGGCAAGTGCGTGGACGTGGCCAGCGCCAGCTCGGCCAACGGCACCGCGATCCAGCTGTGGACCTGCAACGGCACCAACGCCCAGCAGTGGACGCACACCGGCAACACGCTGCGGGCGCTGGGCAAGTGCATGGACGTGACGGCCGCCGGTACCGCCAACGGCACGAAGATCCAGCTCTACGACTGCAACGGCACCGCGGCCCAGGCGTGGACCCAGGGCGCGAACGGCAGCCTGGTCAACACCGGCTCCGGCAAGTGCCTGGACGCCACCGGCCCCAGCTCGGCCGACGGTACCCGGCTACAGATCTGGAGCTGCACCGGCTCGACCAACCAGAGCTGGACCCTCGGCTGATAAGCAGATCCACCGCCGCCGGCCCCCGCCCCACGGCGGGGGCCGGTCGTCAGGTCTGCTCGGACGGGTGATTCGCCGGCGCGATGGGGTATGGGACCCGGATGACGCTGCCGGTCGACAGCCACGTGCACAGTGAGTGGTCCTGGGATACGCCGGTCGGCTCGATGGTGGGGTCCTGCGCTCGGGCCGCCGAACTCGGACTGGCGGGGATCGCGTTCACCGAGCGTTGACTTCACGACGTTCGGCATCGCGCTGGACGGGCCGAATCAGTCGGACCACCTCACCTCGTTGGCTGCCGGGGACGGGCAGTTGACGCCGCCGGAGTTCGACGCCGCGGGCTATCTCGCAGCCATCGAGGTCGCTCAGATCGTGGTGAGGTCGATGGTGACCGGGAAAGGTGCGGTCGCTTTCACCAGGCCGGTGAAGACTTCGGTCTCGCGATACCTTGCCGTGGCCATGTCGAGCACGTAGGTAGACACGATCGGCACGCCGGTGAGCGCCTGCTCGACACGCCAGTAGAACTGGATCCCGGCCTTCGCGTACTGGTCGAGTTTGACGATGCGGTCGGTGGTCTCCGACCCGGGCGAGACGACTTCGGCAACCATCAGGACATGTTCCGGACGAGTCGGGGTGACGTCGATCGCGTCGGCCCGGTAGACGATCACGTCCGGGCGACAGTTGAGCAGCGGGACATCCTGCAAGCGCAGATCGAAGCCGATATCGGCGTTCCAAGCGGAGCCGGCTGCCGCTTCCAGCGCCACCGCGAGCGTCTTCGCGATCCGGTTGTGTCGCTTGGACGCGATCGGGCTGACAACAACCATCCCGTCCACGATCTCGATACCCGCGCACTGCTCGGCCGACCACGAGTCGTACTCCGCGGCGGTCACCGGTTCGTGCATCCACCGCGGGGCGACAGCGTCACCTGTCACCGTCGTACCCCCGTATCGAAGACCTCGGCCGAATCGTACCTGTCGCCCAAAGGACGGGCGCCGGGTTACTCCGGCGCCCGTCCCCTTCGTGGGGTGCGGCCGATCAGATGTTCATCACCACGCGGACGGGGCCGGCGGCACCGCCAGCGGCGGGCGGTCGTCGCAGGTGATCGTGTTGGGCAGCTCCCACGAGGCCATCCACGGCCCGGTGGTACCGCCGCCGTCGTTGCCGCCCAGGTCCACCGGGGCGAACTCGGAGCCCGCGCCGGTGAAGTGGAACGTCCCGCAGTTGTTGATGCCGACGGCGCCGACATTGCGGGCGTCGACATTCTGGAACGTCGCCGAACCGGCCGCCCGGGCGCTGAGCACCGAGGTCCCGGTGCCGTCCACGTGGATGTCCTGGAAGTGCACGCCGGTGATGGAGTAGAGGTCCTTCACCGGCCAGTCGGCGACCAGCATGACGGCGTTGTACGTGTTGTCCAGGAAGTTGTCCCCGACCACCTGGATATCGGCGTCGATGTTGCCCTGCAGGGCGTAGAACCAGATCGCGCCGAGGCCGATGTTCCAGTTCAGCTCGTAGGTGCCGGCCCGCACGGTGGTGTTGTCGGTGATCCAGACGTGGCCGGTGAACGGCCTCGCGCCGAACCGGGTACCGATCTGGATGCCGCTGCCTTCCCGGATCGGGTCGGCGATCAGGTTGTTGGAGACGGTGTTGTCGGTACCGCCGTAGAGCGCGATGCCGTTGGCCAGCACCGGGGTCTGCACCGTGTTGTGGTCGAAGGTGTTGCCCGCGTCCTGCGTCCCCTCCGACCACATGGCCAGCGCGTCGTCGCCGGTGTTGCGGATGAAGTTGTTCTGTACCAACGAGTTCGTCACGCCGGTGTGGAAGTTGATGCCGTCGGCGATCTGGTCCACGATGACGTTGTTGGTGATCTTCAGGTTGGTCATCGGTCCGTCGAACCACGCGCCGACCTTGGTGTGCTGGATATAGAGGCCGTCGATGGTGGAGTCGGACAGTGCCCCGCCGACGCCGTTGACCTGGTCGGTGTCGATGCGCTCGCGGACGTCGCCGACGATGGCGAAGCCGGACAGGTGCACGTTGTGGCTGCCGCCGACCGAGGCGTCCTTGCCGTAGAAGCCGACGCCGGTGTGCACCGACCCGTCCGGGGCCGGGGTGGCCAGGCTGACCTGGTGGCCCTTGACGATGGTGTACCAGCTGCCGGCGCCCTCGACGGTCACGTCGTCCACCACGATGTGCCGGTTCACCTGGTAGGTGCCCGGCGGCAGGTAGACCTTGAGGTGCCGGCGCTGGGCGAAGGCGATGGCGGCGTCGATGGCGTCCGCGGAGTCCCGGTGCCCGGTCGGGTCGGCCCCGAACAGCAGTACGTTGGCGGCCACCAGGTCGACCTTCGGGGCGCCGACGAGCTGCGAGTCGAGCAGGTCGACGACGGTGGCGACGCCGCCGGCCGGCACGGCCAGCCGTACCTTGTCGCCGGCCTTGTAGGCCTTGCCCAGCAGCAGCCGCTGCTCGTCGTAGAAGTGGTTGGGGCGGAACGGGGTGCTCACCGTGTATCCGGTCTCCTGCGGCACGCAGGCGCACTCGGTGATCCACCAGTCGGGGTGCAGTACGCCGGCGCCCGGGTCGTTGGAGAACGGGTAGAGGTTGTAGAGCCAGGCGTACTGCGAGGTGAGGGTCAGCCGCTGCCTGGCCTTGCCGTTGACGGTGACGTCGAGCGGGGCGGTGACGCCGCCGCCGGTGGGCGCGTCCGGGATGCTGTACCGCACGGTGACGGCGTTGGCGGCGCTGGGCAGGGTGAACTCGACGTACTGGCCGGGGGTGAGGCGGACGGCGTTGCGGCCGGAGGCCTCGGCGGCGAGCGTGTAGGCCGACCGGCTGGCGCCCAGGGCGGTGCCGGTGGTGACGGCGTTCTCCGCCTCCTGCTCGGCGAAGCCCACGGTGGCGCCCCGGCCGGCGACCAGCGCCGGATCGAGCGCGGCCCGGGTGACCACCGGGGCGGCGGACGTCCCGGCGAAGGCGTTCGCGGCGCCGCCCACGGCGGTTGCGGTCACCGCGGCCGCCGCGACCGCGACCACGGCCCACCGCGGCGGGCGTACCCGTCGCGACGCGCCTGTTGTGCTACTGCGTGACATGGGGACTCGTTTCTCTCGGGAGGGAACGCGCCAAGACGGCTCGGGGCGAGAGCGGGACGCCCGTGAGAGTGAGGTGACAGTAGGACCCGCCGGACCGTCTTCACAAGGTCCTGCATAATTTTTTCGTAACGCTGGCGGACACGTACCGCCGAAAGTCAGATTTTTGCGATACCGGAGAACACCCGGGCCGGCGCCTCGGGGTCGTCGGCGTCCACGACGGCCAGCACCTCGTCCCCGGCGGCGAGCACGGTGTCGCCACGCAGGGCGACCGCGGCACCGCCCCGGTTCACCACGTTCACCCAGATGTGCTCGCCCTCGCCGAGCGCCCGGACGGTGGCGCCGTCGGCCGGCGAGCCGCCGGTCACCTGGAACCGGAGCAGGTCGCTGGGCTCCTGCTCGAACCGCATGGCCAGCTCCCACGGCCGCTGGGTGACCGGCTGCATCGGCACCCGGCAGCGGCGGGCCACCGCCGGCACCAGGCTGCCCTGCACGAAGACCGAGAAGGTGACGACGACGAAGATGATCCCGTAGACCCGGCCGGCCGAGGGCACGCCCTCCAGCAGCACGAAGGTACCCAGCAGCACCGGGACGGCGCCCTTGAGTCCGGACCACAGCACGAAGATCCGCTCGCCGCGGCGCAGCCGGACCGGCCAGAGCACCAGGCCGACCAGGACCGGCCGGATCACCAGCGCCAGCACCACACCGATCACCAGACCCGGGATGACCACCTTGTCCAGCCGCAGCTCGCGGACGCTCACGGTCAGGCCGAGCACCACGAACGCGACGATCTCGGCCAGGCTGGCCAGCGCCGCGTGGAACCTGCGGGTGTCCTGCTGGTACGGCCCGCTCACGTCACCGAGCAGGATGCCGGCCACGAAGACGGCCAGGAAACCGGAGCCGTGCGCCACCGTGGCCGTCCCGTAGAGCAGGCCGGCGAAGGCCAGCGTGCGCAGCGGGTAGAGCCCCTCGTTGGGCAGCGGTACCCGGACCACCAGCCAGCGCAGCGCCAGCCCGCCCAGCACGCCGACCGCCGCGCCCACCCCCATCTGCAGCGCGAACTCGCCCAGCCCGGTCATCACCCGACCCAGCCCGACAGCGCCGGAGGTGCTGACCAGCACCACGATCAGGGCGATGCCGACCGGGTCGTTGGCACCGGACTCGCCCTCCAGGATCAGGCCGGAGCGCCCCACCACCTCACGCCGGCCGAGCACCGAGAAGACCACCGCCGGGTCGGTCGGCGCCAACGCCGTACCCAGCAGCAGCGCGGCCTGCCAGCCGAAGCCGAACAGCGCGTGCGCCAGCCCGGCCAGGGCCAGCGCGGTGACCAGGGTGCCGGCCACCCCGACCCAGACGATCGCGCCGGCCGCGTGCCGGAAACGCCGCCAGCCGATGTGCATGCCGCCGTCGAAGAGGATCAGCCCCAGGGCGACCGTCACCACGTCCTGCACGGTGCCGATGGGCAGCCGGCCGAGCGCCGGGAACAGGTCGGAGATGACCGCCGCGCCGAGCAGGAACAGCCCGGGGGCCGGGATGCGGAACCGGTCACTGAACCGGCTGGAGAACACCGCCGCGAGTACCGCCAGCGAGATGGCCAGGGAAAGCCAGCCGAACGACTCGACCGCCTTCACCGCTCCCGCCGCCGCGCCACGCCCGCCCACCCCGACCGCATGACGCGACTCTAGCGAGTGGCCCCGCGGCGGGGCGAGGATCGGCTACCTCACTCGGTGGCCGCACCCACCGGACCAGGCTGGCTGTCCCGCTGTGCCGGCACGCCGAACGCGCCGTGCCGGCCGAATCCGTTGCCGGCGCTGGGCCCGCTGCGATCCGCCCCGCCACCGGCCCAGGCCACGGATACCGGCGACCATTCGCCGCCCCGGGCGGCCGGTGCCGGTACCGCCTCGTCCGCCTCCGGCTCGACGACGGCGTTGCCGGCCCCACCCTCGGCACCGCGCCATCCCGACCCGGTTTCGTCAGCCCCGTCCCCGTCAGTCCCCTCGGCACGGGGCTCGTCGACGTGGATCTCGTTGTCGTGGGTCTCCTGGGCGTCAACCGCGTGCCCAGCGGTCGGGTGCCCGTCGGTGTCGTCGCCGGTGGCGGCCGGCGGGGCGGCGTACTGAAGTGCGCCGGCATCGGCCTCGGGTGGCTGCACGCCGTCGGTGTCGGTCGCCCGGACGCCGTCGGTGTCGCTGGCGGCCGGGTGCTCGGCAGCGGCCGGTGCCCCGGCGCTGGTCGGCCGCGCACCCACGACGCGCGACGCGTCCACGGTCCGCGGGGCATCCACGACGTGCGGGGCCTCCACGGTCCGCGGGACGTCCGCGACCTGCGGGGCGGCTACCACCCGCTGTGCCGCGGCGACCGGCCCGGCGTCAGCGGGCGCCGCGGCGTCGGCGGCCGGCTCGCGGTCCGGCTGCGCCGTGCCGAAAGGCGGCTGCTGGGGACGGTGGCCGACCGGCTCGGCCGGGTCGGCGGCGCGGTGGCCGGCGGGGGCGTGCTGGGCGCGTTCGATGTGCCGCTCGCTGCCGTCGGGGCGGCGCGGCGGGGTGACCAACCGGTACTCGCCGGTGTCGACGCCGCCGGCGGCGGCCGCCATCACGGCGGCGGCGGCCAGGTCGGCCACCCGGCGCGCCTCGCGCTGCACCCGGGCCCGGGTCTCCTTGGCGTGCCGGTCGGCCGACTCGGCGGCCCGCCGGGTCTGCTCCAGCCGGTCCAGCTCGCCGGCCAGCTCCTGGGTGACGGTGGTGAGCCGCTGCTGGAGGGCGTTCACCTCGCTGCGCGTGCCGGCCGCCTCCTGGCGGGCCCTGGTCAGCCGGGCCAGCGTCTCCTCCAGCTCCGACTTGAGGTTGGCCAGCACCTGCTGACCCGACTCGATCTCGTGCTGGACGACGGCCATCTGCTGCTGCTGGGCGGCGTTCTGCTCGTCGGCGCGGCGGCGTACCTCGGCCGCGTACTGCTGGGCCTCGGCGTGCAGCGCGGCGCTCTTCTGGCTGGCGGCGGTGGCTGGCGGGTGAGCTCCCGCTCGGCGGCGGCCCGCCGGTCGGCGATCTCCTGCTCGGCGTTGCCCCGCCACTGGGCCAGCTGCTGCTGGGCCTGCTCGCGGGCCGCCTCGGACTCCTGCTGCACCTGCACGCGGGCCGCCTCGACCAGGGCCGCGCACTCGGCCCGGACCTGCTCGGCGTGCTCGGCGCTCTGCTCGGCGATCCGCGCCGCCTCCTGCTCGGCCGCCTCCCGGGCGGCCTGGCCCTCGGCGCGAGTCTGCTCGCCCAGCTCCCGGATCTCGGCCAGCTCCGCCTGCGGCGGCCGCCAGCCGCTCCTCGTGCGCCTCGTCCTCCTCGGCGCGGCGGGCAGCCACCTCCTCCTGCATCTCCTGCAGGTGGACGGCGGCCTGCTCCGCGCGCCGTTTCGAGCACCTGCTCGGCTTCGGCGCGGTGGTCGGCGGCCCGCTGCGCAGTGGTCGAGGTGATGTTCTCCGCCTGCTTCTCGGCCAGTTCGAGGATCTGGTCGACCATCGGGCCCGAGGTCCCGGAACGACGCCCGCTCCACCGGGGCGCCGGCCGCTGCCGCAGGTCAGCCAGCTCGGTCTGCATCGCGCGCAGCTGCATCGCCTGGTCACGCAGCTGGCTGGCCTGGTCGCGGATGTGCGCGGCGGCCCGGTCACGTTCGGCGTCCAGCGTCGGCGATCTCCTGGTCGGCCTGGGCCACGAACTGGTCGACCTGCCGCTTGTCGTAGCCGCGCAGGGCGGTTTCGAAGGTGGGCCGCTCGTCACGTGCGAACTGCTCCCCGCTGTGGGACATGCGCCAACCTCCGCCAGCTGATCACCTGCACGCCGGTGCGTGCCCGCACGGCATGGCCGGGCCGCCCGGCCCGCACCCGTGCCGGCCATCATGCCGCGCCGTGGGGGGTCCGCGCACTACCCGGACTGGCAGATTTTGCGCCGGGTTCGCCGGTGTTCAGGTCGGCAGCGGGACCGTCCAGGTGAGCACGGTGCCGGACGGCGAGTTGGCCGCCACGGTGAACCGGCCGCCCAGCTCCTGCGCCCGGTGGCGGATGTTGGCCAGGCCGCTGCGCTCGTCGTAGCCGCCCGGTACGCCGACCCCGTCGTCGCGCACTGTCAGGATCAGCTCACCCGCGTCCACCGCCACGGTCACCTCCACGGCGCTGGCCCGGGCGTGTTTGACCACGTTGGACAGTGCCTCGCGGAGCACCGTGACGAGCTGGGCGCGTACCTCGTCGGGGGTGGCACTGTCCACCGGGCCGTCCAGCCGCAGCCGGGGCCGGAAGCCCAGCGACGCCCCCGCCGCGTCCACCGTGGCGCGCAGGTCGGCCTGCAGCGTCGGCGCGGCCGGGCTACGCAGCTCGAAGATCGCCGCCCGGATGTCGCGGATGGTGGTGTCCAGGTCGTCCACCGCGGTGTTGATCCGCCCGCCGACCTCGGGCCGGGCCAGCCGGGCGGCGCGCCTGCAGCTGCAGGCCGGTGGCGAACAGCCGCTGGATCACCACGTCGTGCAGGTCCCGGGCGATCCGCTCGCGGTCCTCCAGCACGGCCAGCAGCTGCCGCTCGCTCCTGCGCCCGGGCCCGGTCCAGGGCCAGCGCCGCCTGCCCGGCGAAGGTGGACATCAGGCTCACGTCGTCGCCGTCGGCGAAGCCGGCGCCGCCCGCCGGCGTGGGCCACCACCAGCAGCGCCCTGCGCCTCTGTCCGCGGTGGCCAGCGGCGGCGATCAGCGCCGGGCCGGTGCGGCATCGGCACCGGCCAGGCCGCGGCCGCGCCCAGGTCGTCTACCACCACCGGCTGGCCGGTCGGCGAGCACCGCGGCGAACAGCCGTGCCCTCGCCGGCGCACCAGCCGCGCCGGACAGCTGCCGGCTACGCCGGCTCGCAGACCTCCACCACCAGCTCGTCCGGCCCGTCGTCGGCGCGCGTCAGCAGCAGTACCCGCTCGCGCGCCGGCCACCTCGCGGGCGCGGCGGGCCACCAGTTCCAGCGCGGCGGTGCGGTCGCACCTCGCCGAGCAGCACGCGGTGATCTCCGCGGTCGCCTCCAGCCAGCGCTGCCGGCGCTCGGCCGCGGCGTAGAGCCGGGCGTTGTCGATGGCCACACCGGCCGCCACGGCCAGCGCCCCGACCGCCTCCTCGTCCTCGGCGGTGAACTCCTCGCCGGCGCGCTTCTCGGTCAGGTAGAGGTTGCCGAAGACCTGCCCGCGGATCCGCACCGGTACGCCGAGGAAGCTGCGCATCGGCGGGTGGTTCGGCGGGAAGCCGAAGGAGCGCGGGTGCTCGGCGATGTCGCGCAGCCGGATCGGCTCCGGCTCGTCGATGAGCAGGCCCAGCACGCCGCGCCCGGTGGGCAGGTCGCCGATGTGCCGGCGCTGCTCGACGGTGAGCCCGTCGGTGATGAACTCGACCAGCTTGCCGGTCCGGCCCGATCACGCCGAGCGCGCCGTACCGGGCGCCGGCCAGCCGGCAGGCGGCCGCCACGATCCGCTCAGCGTGCTGGTCAGGTCCAGCGTGCTGCCGACCCCGACGACCGCCTCCAGCAGGCCGGACAGCCGCTCCCGGCTGGCCATCACCTCGCCGACCCGGGCTGCAGCTCGGCGAGCAGCTCGTCCAGGCGGACCCGGGACAGCGCCGACAGGCCCAGCGCGGGGGCGGTCCAGAAGGTGGCGTCGGACTCGTCGGTCACGACGCCAATCTAGCCAGCGGCGCTCACCCGTGGCCGGGCGGCTTGCTGCCGAGCAGCCGGGAGGCCAGCACGGCGGCCTGGGTGCGCCGCTCCAGGCCGAGCTTGGCCAGCACGCTGGAGACGTAGTTCTTCACCGTCTTGTCGGCCAGGAACATCCGCTGGGCGATCTCGTGGTTGGTCATCCCCTCGGCGATGAAGCCGAGGATGCGCCGCTCCTGGTCGGTCAGCGAGGCCAGCTCCTTGGGCTGCTCGATACCGCGCCGGATGCGCTCCAGCACCCGGGCGGTGACCGCCGGGTCGAGCAGCGACTGGCCGGCCGCCACCCGGCGGACCGCGTCGACGAGGTCGGTGCCGCGTACCTGCTTGAGCACGTAGCCGGCGGCGCCCGCCATGATCGCGGCGAACAGCGCCTCGTCGTCCTCGTAGGAGGTGAGGATCAGCCCGGCGATGCTGGCGTCCACGGCGCGCACGTCCCGGCAGACGTCGATGCCGCTGCCGTCGGGCAGCCGCCCGTCCAGGATCATCACGTCGGGCCGCAGCGCGGGGATGCGGCGGGTGGCCTCAGCGGCGGAGCCGGACTCGCCGACCACTTCGATGTCGCCGTCGGCTTGCAGCAGGTCCGCGAGGCCGCGGCGGACAACCTCATGGTCGTCAAGAAGGAAAACCCGGATCACCCCTACTTTGTACCCGCTGCGCCCGGCGCCCGGGCAGGGCCCGCCGGGCGGGTCCTGCCCGGGAAGTGTCCCGGCCGGCACGGGACCTTCGGCCCTGGCGCCGCCCGGCCGGTCTCCGACGGCGCACCGCCGGCCGGCCCGCCCGGCTGTCGGCGCAGGGCCGCTGACCTGCCGCGCGGCCGGCCGAGGCGGGTGCGGCGGCGCCCGGCGGCCGTCCCCGCGCCGGTGCCGTCACGATCCGGACGGCCGGCGCTGCCGGGGCGATCGGCCCGCACCGGAGGGGACCTTCAGCCCTGGGTACGCGTTCCGCCGCACCAAACACTGTGGACAGCGGGTTGTGCTGGCCCCGGCGGAGGCGCCGAACAGCGCTCGTGGAGGAGGAACACCATGCGCCGCCGTACCTTCGATCTGATCCTGACCGGTGTCGGAGCGGTTCTCACCGTTGTCCTGCTGGTCGCCGGTGGACTGCTCACCTGGGGCTACCACTTCGCCAACACCAGCGTGCACGACCAGCTGGCAGCCCAGCAGATCTACTTCCCGGAGAAGGGCAGCCCAGCGCTCGCCTCGCCGGAGATCGGGCCGTACCTCAACCAGTACGCCGGCCAGCAACTGGTCACCGGCGAGCAGGCCAAGGCGTACGCCGACCACTTCATCGCGGTACACCTCAGCGAGGTCGCGGACGGCAAGACCTACGCCCAGGTGAGCGCCGCCGCGCAGGCCAACCCGACCGACACCAAGCTGCAGGGACAGGTGAACACCCTGTTCAAGGGCGAGACCCTGCGCGGGCTACTGCTCAACGCCTACGCCTTCGGCAAGATCGCCCAGATCGCCCTCTACGCCGCGATCGCCAGCTTCATCCTCGGCGCCCTGATGCTGCTGCTGACCGTCCTGGGCCTGCTGCACCTGCGCCGGGCACGGGGCGACGAGGAGATCCTCGCCGGCAGCCCCAAGGAACTGGTCACCACCTGACCGGCCAGAGCCGGCGCGGGCGCCCTTCCCCCGGGGGCGTCCGCGCCAGTCGTTCCCGGTTGGCGGGGGACCTTCGGCCCTGCCAGCGGCAGCTGGCCAGCGGCACTGTCAAGACAGCGAGAGGAGCCGGCGATGCCGACCATGATCGATCTTTCCGAGGTGTACCGCGAGGCGGCCACCGCCGCGCGCTTCGCGCCGTCCATCCACAACACCCAGCCGTGGCACTGGTGGGTCCGCAAGGAAGGGCTGGAGCTGTGGTCGCAGCCGGCCCGGCAGCTGCGCAGTACCGACACCGACGGCCGGATGCTCACCGTCAGCTGCGGCGCGGCGCTGCACCACGCCCGGGTGGCGCTGGCCGCGCTCGGGCACGACAGCACCGCCCGGCTGCTGCCCGACCCGGCGCGGCCGGAGCTGCTCGCCGTCCTCACCGTCACCGGTGAGCGGCCGGTCACGCCGCAGGCGATGCGCCGGTACCAGAGCCTCGCCACCCGGCACACCGACCGGCGCCCGGTGACCGGCGAGCCGGTACCCGCGCAGGCGCTGGCCGCCGTCGTCGCGGCGGTCTCCGGGCGGGACAGCGACCCGCTCGCACCGGCCGGCGCGCACCTGCACATCCTGCGCCCAGGCCAGGTCATCGAGCTGGCCGCCGCTGCCGGCTATGCCCAGGGCGTGGAGGACGCCGACGCCGGGCTGCGCGCCGAACTCGACTACTGGGTGGGCGGCGCCCGCCCGGACCGGCTGGGCGTACCCGACGCCAGCCTGCCGGCCACCAGCCCGGCCACCACCGTGCCGGAGCGCGACTTCCACCACCCGGGCGAGCTGCCGATCAGCGCCGGGCACGACCGGGCCGCCAGCTACGGGCTGCTCTACACCGACCGGGACGACCCGGCCGCCTGGCTGGTCGCCGGGCAGGCCCTGTCGGCCGGCTGGCTGGCCGCCACCGAACTGGGGCTGCGGCTGCTGCCGCTGTCCGCGGTGATCGAGGTGCCGGTCACCCGGCTGCGGCTGCGCTCGATGCTGCTGCCGGACACGTACCCGCAGCTGGTGGTGCGGCTGGGCAACGCCGACCCGGACGTCGCCGGGCCGCCGCCCACCCCGCGGCTGGCCGGCGCGCAGGTCCTGGACGGGCAGGAGGAGCGGCCATGACCGTGATCACGCCGGCCCTCGACGCCGCCCGGTTCCTGACCGCGGTGGAGGCGGCCATGCTGGCGCCGTCGATGCACAACACCCAGCCGTGGCGGTTCCGGCTGGCCGGCGGCTGCCTGGAGGTGTGCGCCGACCCGGGCCGGCAGCTGCCGGTCGCCGACCCGCTCGGCTGGGCGACGCGGATGGCCTGCGGCGCGGCGGCGGCGAACGCGGCCCTGGCGCTGGCCGTCGGCGGGCTGCGTACCCACCTGCGCTGGCTGCCCGAGCCGGGCCGGCCGTACCTGCTGGCCCGGCTGGAGCCGGTCGGCACGGACGGGCCGACCCCGCAGGAGGCGGCGCTGGCCCGGGCCATTCCGCGCCGGCACACCAACCGGCACCCGTTCAGCGACGTGGCCGTCCCGGCCGCCTCCCGGGCGGCGCTGCGCGCCGCCGCCACCACGCACGGGGCCTGGCTGGAGATTCTGGTCGGCCGGCAGCCGCTGGAGCTGGTCGCCGAGATCGTCCGCACCGCCGACCGGACGCTGCGCCATCAGCAGGCCTACACCGACGAGATGGTGGCGCACCTGGGGAGCGCCGCCGAGCCCGGTACCGGCATCCCGCGCTACGCGGCCGGCGTCGCCCCGGCGCCAGGTGACCTGCTGGCGCTGCGGGACTTCGGCGGCCGGGAGCGGAGCCGGCTGGTCGACTTCGAGGCCGAGCCGCTGGTCGCCGTGCTGGGCACCAGCGGCGACACCGGGTACGACCATCTGGTGGCCGGGTCGGCGCTGCAGTACACGCTGCTCACCGCCACCGTGCACGGCCTGGCCAGCTCCCTGCTCTCGCAGCCCATCGAGGTACCGGCGGCCCGCGCCCAGCTGCGTAGCGGCCTGGGCCGCAGCGGCGTACCGCAGCTGGTGCTGCGCGTCGGCTACGGGCAGCCGGCGTTCGCCACGCCCCGGCGGGCGTTGCGCGACGTCATCGACCCCACCGACGAGTACCCGACCTTGCCGGGCGCAGTGCGTAGCTGACGTCGGGGCCGGTCGGTTGCAGCTGCCAGCCGGCCGGGAGCAGTTGGCGGCAGAGCCGGTCGGCGCGTACGCAGACGATCGCGTCGACGCTGGCCGGTGCCGGGGCCGGGGTCTTCGGCTGTAGCGAGCGCAGGGACACCACCTGCGCGTCGGGGAGCAGTACCCACCACGGGTACTCCCAGGTGTCGTACGCCTGGACCAGGCCGACCCGGCGGGCGCCGGTGGCCCGCACGGCGGCGGCCGCCTGCTGGTACCCGGGCAGCCAGAGCGGCCGGCGCTGGAACAGTCGGGTGGTGTCGTCGCCGCGGAACACCGAGCCGGGCCCGGCCAGCCCGCGCGGGTACCCGTACGCCAGCGACGCGGCACCGGCGCCACCGGCGGCGAGCAGCACCACGGCCGCCGCCACGGCGAGCGCCCGGCGCCGGGCAGTGGCGTCCACGGTGGACGGTGCGGGTAGCACGCCGTCGAGCCACAGCGCTGCCGGGGCGGCGGCCAGGACGAGCAGGAACTCGATGAGGCGGTTGCCCCACGGCTGCCACTTGACGGTGGCGGTGTAGGCCAGGACGGCCAGCCACCAGGCGAGCGCGTACCAGCGCAGCAGCGGCGCCAGCTGCGGTGGCGCGCGCCGGCCCGGGCGGATCAGCGCGACGGCGGCGCCGATGACCACCAGCAGCGCGTTGGCCGGGAAGGCCGCCCGATCCTCGTCCGGTGCCCAGGTGGGGGTGGCGAACACGGTGCCCGGGTAGGTGATGCGTGGATCGTCGGGTGCCACGCCGATCGCCCGGCCGACTGCGTTGATCCCCTTGGCCAGCGCGTGGTCGCCGGTGACCAGCGGTGTCTGCCCGGCGCCCTGGGCGATGCGCAGCGTGTTCACCAGGACGGCCGGCGGGTCGTGGCGCTGCATGGCGATCGGGCCGGTCAGGTAGTCCGGGCCGAGCGGGTTGCCGTACTCGGCGCGTACCCGCAGCAGGTAAGGCCCGGTGATGAGCAGGGTGAGCGCCCCGATCAGGGCGGCTCCGGCCAGTGCCCGGCGGGTACCCGCCCGGCGCACCCGGACGACCAGCCAGAGCAGCAGCAGCGGGGCGACCGCGTCCAGCCCGTTCAGCTTGGTGACCGCGACCAGCCCGACGGCCGTCCCCAGCAGCAGCGCCGGCGCGGCCCACCGCCCGGCCGCCCGGGCCGGGACATCGCCGGGGCGGGCGTCGCGCGGTTGGTCGCTGCGCGGGCGGGCGTCGTCGAGCACGAGGGTGGCCACGGCGGCCACCCACAGCGCGAGCACCAGGTCGGTCTGGGTGCTGGTGGATTCCAGGACGACGATCGGCGCGGTGGCGACCAGGAAGGCGGCCAGCAGCTGCGCCCGGGCGGAGCCGCCGAGTTGCGCCGCGATCCGCGCGGCCAGCAGGGCGCAGCCGATCCCGGCCACCCACTGCAGCAGGTTGTACCCGGCCGGGCCGCCGGTCAGCAGCCGCAGGTGCAGCAGCAGGTACTCGGCGCCGGGCGGCATGGCGACCTGCCGGACGATGGCGGTGGGGAACATGTCGACGTCCCGGTCGGCCACCCAGTGCTCGATCCGGGGCAGGTGGTAGGTCTGCGAGTCGTAGTTGTTCGGCGGGGACACCACCGCGATCAGCAGCTCGCCCAGCCACAGCACGGCGATCACGGCGGCCACCAGCCGCTCCGCCGCGCCCAGCCCGGCCCAGCGCCGCCGCACCCGGCCGGCCAGCCCTGCGCCACACGCCGCCCAGCGCTGCGGCCCGGTCAGGCCCAGCGGGGTGTCCGGCGCCGCCCGGCTCTGCCATCCGAGCCGGAGCGATCGGGTCCCGGGCGCCGGTCCCTGCCCGGGCGACAGGGTCCCGGGGAGCGGCCCGGGCCGGTCCCCGGACCCGGCTTCTGGCCACGTGCGCCGGTCGCGGCGGCGCCGGGCAGCCGCGGCGGCGAGGGCGGCCAGGGCGGTCGCCGGCCACAGGGCCAGCATGGCCGGGCGGGTCAGGGCGTGCAGCGCGGAGAGCGCCTCCACGGCGACTACCGCGCCGCCGCAGAGCAGCAGCGCGGCGCGCAGCGCCGCCAGGCGCAGCGGCGCCACGGCCGGCCCGCGCGGGCGCAGGGCGTAGCCGAGGGCGCCGAACGCGGCGACCGGCAGCGCAATGATCAGCAGCAACGGAAGACTCCCGTCCCGGCGCCCGGATGGCCGCCGCGTAGCCAGATCAAGCCGTGCACGCGCCGTGGACGCCAGGGGGAAATGCCGGCGCTGGGCGGAATCGGCGGTGCTGTTCGCGCAATGCTCATCCGGCGGTTGCCCGGGCACGGATTCTTCACCGGGGGCTGGGGCGAGCGTCATGCCCCGTTCATCCGGCGCTCGGCGGGCCCCGGCGGCGCCGTGGCAGGCTGGGCCGCCGGAGCGGCGGCCGGCTTCGGGCCCGGCGCGGAGAGGAACGGGCATGCTGGTACGGCCGGCGTTCTGGTTGGCGCTGGTCGCCTACCTGCTGCTCGGCTCCGCCTGGGCGATCGGGCTGCCGGTCAACGGCAGCTACGACGAGAAGGACCACATCGTCCGGGCGTACGCCGTGGCCACCGGCCAACTGACCGCCGCACAGTCCACAGTGGACCGGCGGGGCGACCGGGTACCGGCGTTCCGCGCGCCGGCCAGCCTGCTGCCCACCACGGCCACCGTGGACTGCACGTGGTCGCCCCGGCCGCCCCGGACCGCCGACTGCCAACGCCGCAGCCCGCGGTCGGACGCCACGCTGCTGCCCAGCGGCGCGGCCCGGTACAGCCCGGTCTACTACGCCGCGGTGGGGTTGCCGCTGGCGGTGCGCCCGGACCGCACCGGGGTGCTCGCCGCCCGACTGGTCTCCGCGCTGCTCTGCGCGCTGCTGCTGGCCGCCGCCGTGGCGCTGGCGCTGCGGGTGGGCGCCCGGCTGCTGGTCCTCGGCGTGGCCCTGGCCGCCACCCCGGTGACGGTCAACCTGGCCGGTGCCGTCAACCCCAACGGAGTGGAGATCTGCGCTGGCATCCTGACCTGTTGCGCCCTGCTCGGCCTGGCGCGCACCCCGGCGCTGGACCCGCCGACGGTACGCCGGCTGCTGGCCGGTGCGGCGGTCGGCTCGCTGCTGCTGCTCACCGTCCGGCAGCTCGGGCCGGTACTGCTCGGCATGATCGTGGTGGCCTGCGCGCTGGCGGCCGGACCCGGGCGGTTGCGGGAGCTGGTCGGGCGCTCTGACGTGCGGTGGGTGCTCGGCGGCGCCTGGCTGGCCGGTACGGCCGCCGCCGCCGGCTGGCTGTTCGCCTCCCGGATCACCGAGATCACCGGGGCCACCCGGGACGCCCGACGCCTGCCGCTCGGCGACGCACTGGGGCGCATCCTCACCGACCGGCTGCCGTTCTACCTCGACCAGCTGGTCGGCCTGTTCGGCTACGGCGAGGTGGACACCCCGCGGCTGGCCCGCCCGCTGTGGTACGCCCTGGTCGCCGCCGTGGCGGTGGCCGGCGCGGCGCTGGGCGGCCGCCGGGTGCTGGCCGCCCAGCTCTGGCTGCTGGCCGGCGCGCTGGTCCTGCTCGGTGGCCTGGACCTGTGGTTCCTGCCCCGGGTCGGCTGGTTCTCCCAGGGCCGGTACGCCCTGCCCGCCCTGGTCGGCGTGGTACTCATCCCGGCCGCCGCGCTCGGCGGCGCGGCTGCGCACGCGTCGGCGCAGCGGTGGGCGGTACGGGTGGCCGGTGCGCTGGTCGGGCTGCTGCACGTGGACGTGCTGGCCCGGGTGCTGACCCGGTACGAGCGCGGGGTGGCCGCGCCGACCGGTCCGTTCGGCGGCGCCTGGCAGCCGCTGCCCGGGGTGTGGCCGCCGCTGCTCGCCGTGGCGGCCGGTGCGCTGCTGCTCGCCGTGCTGGTGTGGGGCGCTGCCACCGGGCCGGCCACGGCACCGGCGGCCGGGGCGGTACCGGCCGGATGACCCCGACCATCCCGGTGCAGCGCACCGGCGAACCGGCTCGCGGGCGTACCCGGGTGCTGGTGGGCCTGCTCGACCAGGCGGTCATCGCGCTGGCCAACGCCGGTAACACGGTGCTGGCGCTGGCCCTGCTGGACCGTACCCGGGCCGGGGTCATGCTGCTCTCGCTGGGCCTGGGGTACCTGGTGATCGGGGTGAACCGGGCGTTCGTCGGCGAGGTGCTGCTCACCCTGGCCTCCCGCTACGACGACGCCCGCCGGGACCGACTGGTCCGCGACGGCGCCGCCACCGCGCTGGCCGTGGGTGTCGCCGCCGCCGTGCTCTGCGTGCCGGTCAGCCTGCTGGTCCGGCACGGCCAGGTGGACCTGCGCGACCTGGTGTGGCTGGCGCCGTTCCTGCCCGCCCTCCTGCTGCACGACACCGCCCGGTACACCTACCTCTCGGCGCGCCAACCGCAGCGGGCACTGCTGATCGACGCCGTCTGGGTGGGTACCCAACTCGCCGGAGTCTCGCTGCTGGCGGCCGCCGGCCGGGCCGGGGCCGGCGGCCTGTTCGCCTGCTGGGGCCTCGGGGCCACCGCCGGGGCCGCGACCTTCCTGGCGCGCAGCCGGGTACGCCCGTGGCGGGGCAGCCCGCGCTCCTGGTTCACCCGGACCCGGCGGCTGTCCGGCTGGTTCACCGCCACCGCGCTGATCGGTCAGCTCCAGGGCCAGGCGGTCGGCTTCCTGGTCACCCACCAGCTCTCCGCCCGGGAACTGTCCGGCCTGCGCGGTGCGCAGACCGCGCTCCTGCAGCCGGTGCAGAACTTCATCACGGCGGTGCTGGGCCTGCTGGTGCCGCGCGCGTCCCGGCTGGCCGCGCGGGCCGGCGACGGCGAACCCGACGCCGCCCGGGCGCTGCGCCGGCAGACCCGTACCCTCGCCCTGGCCTTCGCGGCGCTCGGTGCGCTGCTGGTCGCGGTGGTGGTGCCGGTGGCCGGGACGGTGCTGGTGCGGGTGCCCAAGTTCGCCGACATCGCGCCGTTGGCGCTGCCGATCGCCGTACAGCCGGCGCTTTATCTGGTGCAGTTGCCGTTCGCCGCCGCGCTGCGCGGCCTGCACCGCGCCCGCCTGCTCTTCGTCCAGTACGCCGTCTTCACCAGCGCCAGCCTCACCGGCCTGGTGCTCGGCGCCGCCGCCGACCGGCTGCCCGGCGCCGCCTGGGGACTGACCGCCGGCTCAGCGACCGGCCTGGCCACAATGATTGCCTTGTACACCAAGGCTTCGCGCTCGCTCGGCAGCGACACCGGTGGCGCCGTGTCCGGCTCAGCCGCTGCCGATCCCGCCGACCACCGGGCACCGGCGGCGGTCACGGCATCCGCGCCGGTGGGACAGCGCCTTCGTCCGCCAGCTGGGCGAACCGGTCCAGGATCAGGCGCCAGTCGGTGAACTTCCGACGGTCGGCCGCATTGGTCGCGTTCCACCCGCCGTGCTCGAACGTCACGGCGGTACCGCCGCCGGCCGCCGACTCGAACCGCACAGTGACCACCGTCGGGTCCCCACCGCCCTGCCCGAGCTTCGAGGTGTACGAGATCCCACGCCCCGGCTCGATCGACCGGACCCGGCCCCACTCGACGCGGCTTCCGTCGCGGTGCCGCTCCACCACGGCGCCGCCGACCACCGGCTCGATGGTCACACCGTCGAACGTGTCCGCGTTCCCGGTGTACAGCGGGTGCCACCACTCGCCGATGCGGTCCACATACGTCTCGTAGGCGCGCGTCGGCTCCGCAGTCAGGTCGTAGTACTCGCGTACCGGTTCCCACGTCATGGACGTGACTGTGACATCGCGCCATGCTCGTCACAAGAACGCCGGACGACTTCCCCGTCGCGGGCGGCCAACCGGAGGCGGCGCTCAGGCCGGGCCGCCCGGGGCGTGGCACGGGCACGGGTCGACCCGGTCGGCGGTGTGGCGCAGCGCCACCGCCGCGCCCAGCCGCGCCTCCTGGACGACCTCCCGGATACGGGGCGCGAGCCGCGCCCAGCGCGACGGACCGGGATCGGGGACCACCGGCGAGTCCGGCAGCGCCGACCGCGCCTCGCGCATCCCGTCCATGATGAGCTTGACCAGCAGTTCCATCAGGTCCTCCCGGAGTACACCGGTCCGGTGGAATTCCGGACCACCAGTTGGGTAGGCAGCAGCACCTGCCGCCGCGCGCGGTCGGCAGGTGCGTCGAGCAGAAGTTCGCCGGCCATGCGGCCCTTCTCCAGGGCCGGTTGCCGGACGGTGGTGAGGTTCGCGGTCTCGGCCTCCGGGATATCGTCGAAGCCGACCACCGAGACGTCCCGACCGGCGACCAGGCCGCGGGCGGCGAGCGTGTCCAGCACGCCGAGCGCGATCACGTCGGTGGTGGTCACGATCGCTGTCGGCCGTGGCGACCCGTCGAGCAGCAGCTCGGCCGCTGCGGCGCCCTCAGCGCGGCCGTTGACGGCGACGTTGACCACGCTCAGGCCGGCCGGGTCGAGGTCAGCTTCGGCGAACGCGCGATGGTAGCCACGCAGCCGCTCCCGGGTGACGTGGGAGGCCACCACGTCGACGTCGCCCACCGCGACCCGACGGGTCCGCTTTTCCGCGACCACCCAGTCGCCGACGAAACCCACCCGTCGGTGTCCGAGGCCGAGCAGATGGACGCCGGCCGCGTGCGCCGCCGCCTCCTCGTCGATGGCGACGTACATCGTCTCCGGGCCGGCGTCGGGGCGTCGCTCGGTCTCCACCAGCGGCAGGTCCCGGGACCTGATGGCCGACAGGCACGGGTGCCAGTCCGGGACACAGTAGACACAGAAGCCGTCCACCATGGCGTCCAGCACCATCCGGGTGGCCCGCTCCGGATCGTCCGTGCCGACCGGGACGAGCAGGATCCCCCGGTGCTGCCCCTGCGCCGCCTGGGCCACGCCCCGCAGGAACCGCACGGCGTAGGGGTCGGTGAAGGCGTGGGACAGGTCGGCGGTGAACAGCACGCCGATGGCACCGGCCCGACCGCGCCGCAGCGACCGTGCCGTCGGATCGGGTCCCGGGTAACCGAGCTCGCGGGCCGTGTCGAGAATCCTCGTGCGCAGCTCGGCGGAGAGCTGGTCAGGCCGGCTGTAGGCGTTCGACACCGTGCTACGGGAAACCCCGACCGCCGCCGCGACGGTATACAACGTCACCTTCAAGGCCCCCACCCCTCTCTGTATCGATCCAGACCCCCTCTGGATCGATACAGTACACCGCCGAGCGCCCCCGCCGCATGACGAGACAACACCCTGCCCGGGGATCTTGGGGTTATGGGGTCATGCCGGCGGCCAAGACCCCCATAACCCCAAGATCGCCGGCCTCGAGACCTGTCGGCGACGGCGGACTGCGCTTTCCGAGCCTGTGCTAGGCGTTTCGGCGACCCGCTGGTCCAGCACCACCGCATGAACGAGTAGGTCAGGCAGCCAGTGAACGGAGATCGTCCACGTACTGCCGCGCCGCCGGGTCGGCTGCGTACCCGGTATCGAGTGCGCCGACCAGGTCGCGGGAGACCATCACGAGGGAGGGCAGCGACTTCCGGCCGGCGCTGAGGGCCTGGCGCCCGTGGACAAGCGCCTCGTCCAGATCACCTCTGCGCGCGGCTACCACGCCCAGCGTGACGTGCGCCTCGGCTACCCGCATGGGCTTGCGCTCCACGCCGTCGACATCGGTCGAGGACCGGATCACCTCGTGGGCGTACATCCGGGCGAGGCGGTCCTCGCCGACGACCCGATAGCAGTCCATCGCGTAGAAATCGAACTTGGCCGGGTCGACCACGAAGTGGTGATCCAGGTTTTCCGGGTAGGGCAGCGTCTCCAGGAGCTTGCGACCGTGGTCGAGGGCCAGTTCCACCTGGCGCCGGTCGCCCATCCGTGCCCATGCCTTGGCCCGCTGGGCAGTCAACTGGACGGCGGCGCAGTGGTGCGGAGCCATCGCCTCACCGGCCTCGGCCGCTGCCACCACGCCGTGGTAGTCGCCCTGGGTGAGGGCGTACCAGGCGCGCATCTCCTGCGCCCAGCTCGTCACCGCCGCGTTGCCCGCCTCCTCGCCGAGGGACAGCGCGGCCCGGCGGGTCGCTTCGGCCTGCCGGCGCCGGCCCATGTCGTACTCGACGCAGCCGACCAGGAGAGCAACCGTACCGGCGAGGTTCAACACTTCCCGGTGCTGGCTCAGTGTCATCCGCCGGTCCAGCACCTCGGTGATTCGGCGCAACCAGGCCCGTCCCTCCACACACAGCTGCTCGGGAGCCAGGTGTGGATAGTCGCTGCACAGCCGGTCAGCGGTGATGTGGAGGGCTTCGATCACCGGTGCCGAGACGTCTGACGCCCGCAGCCGGGCGACGATTTCGAGAGTGTCCAGGCCGGTTCCGGCGATGAGTTCGGAGTCGACCGAAGTACGGTGTGCGGGCGGAAACAGCGCCGCTGTCACGGTGCCGAACGTCGCGGCGATCAGCGGCTTGTAGAAGTCGTCCGGCTCCGTGTCGCCCGCTTCCCAACGCTTCCAGTTGCGCCGGAGACTGCCGTTGGCGGGAAGCTCGACACCGGCATGCGCGCGGAGCGCCTCGACCGCCTCAGACTGGGACCACCCGCGCGCGAGCCGCTCGTCCCGGACGCGGCGCGCCCACGCGGGCCGCTGATCGTCTCGCGCTGCCTCCACGTCCATGTGGCAAGTATGGCCGCGTCACGCTCCGGTGACGCCTGGGGACACCGAGTTGTCACCGCAGTGACACCTGTGACTGCCTCGTCGGACTCCCCATTCTTGAGTCGCGACACCTGTCATGAGCGCCTCGCAGCGGCCAGCAGCAATCCGCCGAGCGGTCAGCGCGAGTTCGCCGCCGCGTCAGTGCTGTCGATGGCCACAGTTCACACCAGTCAGGAGGTGGAGATGCCGGCATTCGATGCGTACCGGGAAGCATTCTGGGCGGCGATCAGCCGGCGGCACCGCTCGGAGTTTCCTGGCGACTGCTCTGCCGGATCTGTCGCTGCGGCCGCGAACTGCCCTGCCAGATCAAAGCCGACGCCGCCCGCTCCCTGGAGGACTGGTGACCGCCCACAACCCCATCCGCCCCAACTGGTCCTGCGGCGGCTGCGGCACCCCCTGGCCCTGCCCAACCCGCCAACGCCAACTCCAAGCCGAATACACCCACGCAGCCGTCTCCCTCACCCTCTACCTCGCCGCCTGCCTGGTCGACGCCGCCTTCGACCTCCCCATCGCCCCAGCCGGCGCGCTCTACGACCGCTTCCTCGGCTGGGCCCGCCGCGCCGGCTAACGCTCCGTTGCAGCGGTCACGCCTGCCGGTTCAGCCGACACCGCAACGTCGACGGACTCCACCGGCAGGGCCGGCGTCGGTTCCGCTGGGACAGGCCGGAGCAGGTACGCCTCGCCGGCCAGCAGCAGGATCCAGATGGCGCCGTTGGTACCGCCCAGCAACCAGTCCTCGGTGGCGATGGTGGGCAGCGCACCCAACGCCGCCACCAGCAGCCAGGCCGGCGCCGCGTCCGGCACAGGCACCCCGCGCCGCCGCGCCCACCAGCGGCGCAGTACCAGATGGTAGGCGAGCAGCAGGACGCCGAAGGCGAAGGCGAGCGCGCCGGCCACCCCGCCGCGCCGGAAGGCACCTACGGCGGCGTTGTCGGTGTTGAGCTTGGGGCGGGTGCCGTCCGGTAGCGGCGGGTCGCTGTCCCGGATGACCACGGCCCGGGAGGTGTCGGCGTTGCCGAGCAGTTTCTCCACCAGGCCGTCGCGGAGCCAGTCCCGGCCGACCTGACCCCAGGTGTCCAGCCGGCCGCTGGTCACGTCGTTGCCGCTGGTGGCCTCGAACCGGCTCTGGGTGAGGAACTTCTGCCCGCCGGAGGCAGCCATCACCAGCCCCAGCACGACGAACGGCAGCAACGCGGCGAGCAGCGGGCGGCGATAGGCGGGCAGGTCCGCGTGGTGCCGGCGGCGCAGTACCAGCACCGCGTGGACGACCGCTGCGGCGGCGGCGAAGACGAAGCCGACCCGCGAGTTGGTCAGGAACAGCAGGTACCCGGTGACCACTGTGACGGCGAGGCGCTGCCAGGCGGCGAAGGCGCGGTCCGGCCCGATCCGGGCGGCGGCCAGCCCGGCCAGCCCGGCCATCGAGTTGGGGTGGAAGTAGAGTCCCGGGCCGCCCCAGAAGCGGCTGCGCATGAACTCCGACGCCCCGGTCCCGGGTACGGCGTGCACGGCGGCGAAGAGCGTACCGGCGCCCGCGAACAGCAGCGCCGCGAGGCCCAGCAGGACGGCGGCGGCGATGCCGACGCTCGGGTCCTCGGCGCCGGGGCCACGGCGCCGGGCGGTGGTGAGGACCGCGATGGCGCACAGTCCGAAGACGCCGCCGTAGGCGACCCGCTGCGCCGCCACGCCGACGTGTACGACGAGCAGGGCGCCGAGCGCACCGGCCACCCAGTAGGCCAGCCCCAGCCAGGCGGTACCGAGCCGGGGCAGGGCGCGCAGTCCGGGCAGCCAGGGCCAGGCCCACACCGCCGCCACGGCGCCCTGCGCCGCCAGGACCGCCCAGATGACCAGCGGCCGGCCGGTGAACGTCCAGGTGAACAGGCCGGCGGCGACGAACAGCCCACCGAGCAGGAGTCCCCGGCGTCCCAGGCCGGGCAGGCTCACCGCGAGACCGGCGACCGCGACGGCCAGCGCGGCCGCGGGCAGCGTCCGCAGCGTGTCCAGGGTGCTGCCGGTGCGGGCGTACCCGATGATGGCGGCGGTGGCGACCAGGGCGACGGCCAGGGCGGCCAGCGCCGGGCGGCGCGGCGCGGCGGTCACGGGGACACCCCCGGCGCTGCGGCGCCCTGCGCGTCGAGCGCACCGGCAGCGGTGGCCTGTACCGGGATCCGGGCGTGCGCCGCCCCGAGGGTGACCGACGGTTCGTCGGCGTGGGCGACATCCGGTGGCGGGAGTGCTCCGGCGGGCGGCTGCGGGGGCGCGGCCAGCGGCACCGACGGGGCGGGGCGGCGGGTGAGGAACCGGTCCCGCAGCACCCGGCGCAGGGTGGCGGGGAGCAGCCACACCTGCAGGTGGGTGAGGTAGTCCAGGGCGCCGGGGCGGCCGTGTCGGCGGGCGTCGCGCAGCAGGCTCACGAAGACGCGCGGGTCGTGGCTGGTGGCCGCCATCGAGCTGACCACGCTGAGGGCGAGCGCGGCGTACGCCCGGGGGGTGACCCGGGACCGGGTGCTGTGCAGCCACTCCACGGCCTGCCGCCACGGTGCGTCGAAGCTGACCCGGGGTCGGTTCTCGTCGGCGTACCAGATGGTCAGTGCGCGCTCGGCGTACTCCAGGCCGACGCCGTCGAGCTGCAGGCAGCGCAGCGTCCAGTCCAGCTCCTGCAGGCGGCGCAGGCCGTCGGCGAACGGGACCCGGCGCAGCAGTTCGGTGGGGGCCAGGATGGTGGAGGTCTGGATGAACCCGTCGCCGTGGAACAGGCCGTGCCGGACGGCCAGGTACTCACTGGGCGGCTCGCCGTCGGCCGGCAGCCGGCGGGGCAGCTCGAACTCGCCGCGCGGGGTGCGTACCCGCAGCCGGCTGGCCACGATCGGCAGCCGGTGGCTGGCGCCTCGGGCCAGGGCGAGCTGGGTTTCCAGCTTGTCCGGCAGCCATTCGTCGTCGTCGTCGAGCAGCGCCACGAAGGCGCCCCGGGCGTGCGTGACGCCGGCGTTGCGGGCGGCCGGTGCCCCGCCGGGGACGGCCAGCTGCACCAGGCGCAGCCGCTCGTCGCCCAGCTGGTCGGCCAGCGCCGGCCGGGTCACTGTGTCCGGGCCGTCGACCACCACGATGACCTCGACGTCGGTCACGGTCTGGGCGAGCGCGCTGCGGACCGCGCGGGGGACCAGCGCCGGCCGGGAACGGGTCGGGATCACCACGCTGACCTGCGGTTGCTGCGCCGAAAGGCGGTCCATGTGGGGGATCTTCCAAAGCTCGGGGGTACCGCACCGGCGGCCGACCGACACCACCTTGGCGGCGGCGGCGTACGCCAACACCTCCACCACGGGTGCGTTGGTTGAACAGTTGGCGGCCGGCAGTTGACGTGGTTACCCAGCCGAACGGCGCTGGGCGACGAGGTCGGCCGCCGCGCCCGGCCAGTCCGGGAAGTCGAAGCGGAAGCCGGCCGCCAGCAGCCGGGCCGGGACCACCCGCCGACTCTTGAGCAGCAGTTCGGTGTCCCAGCGCAGCACGAACGCGCCGACCTCGGCCAGCCACCGGGTGGCCGGCAGGCCGACCGGCATCCGCCAGGCGGTGCGCAGTGCCCGCATCAGGTCCCGCTGCGGCAGCGGACCGGGTGCGGCGAGGTTCACCGGGCCGGTGATGTCGTGCCGGTCGATGAGCAAGCGCACCGCCCGGGTGAAGTCGCGGTGGTGGATCCACGAGACGTACTGCCGGCCGCCGGCCACCGGGCCACCCAGGCCGGTGCGCGCCAGCCAGCTCAGCACGTCGAAGATGCCGCCCCGGTCGGGGCTCATCACCATCGCGGTACGCAGCGCCACCCGTCGGGTGTCCGGGGTGTCGGCGTCGGCCTGGGCGGCCTCCCAACGCCGGGCGATCTCCACGCTGTACGCCCAGTACGCCGGTACCCCCGGCTCGGCGCCGCCGAGCTGGCCGGTGTGCTCGTCGTTTGCGGCGCCGAAGCGGTGCGCGTACACGGTGGCGGTGCTCATCTGCAGCCACAGCGCGGGCGGCCGGCGGGCCAGCGCCACCGCCTCGCCGACCAGCTGGGCGGAGCGCACCCGCGAGTGCATCATGGCGGCCAGGTTCTGCGGGGTGTAGCGGCAGCTCACGCTGCGGCCGGCCAGGTTGACCACGACGTCCGCGCCGTCCACGACGGCCGACCAGGCGCCGAGCGTCTCCCCGTCCCAGCGCACCTGTCGCGGTCCGGCCGGCGACCGGGTGAGCACCACCACGTCGTGCCCGTCGGCGCGCAGCGCCCGGTCCAGTACGCCACCCAACTGGCCGGTGCCCCCGGCGAGTACCACCTGCACGGCGACTCCGATCTCCACCGGCGACGCTAGCCGGCGCCCGGCCGGTACGGCAGCGAACGGCACCGGCCCACACACCTCCCCCACCTGCCCCGCACCGGCCCGACGCACCAGGGTCACCAGTCCCACCCACCGCTGGCCGCGCCCGGGGACTTGCGCAGCAGGGCGCCGTGAGCGCCCAGTTCCCGGCTCCGGCGGCGTCTACCCCACCGGTTGCCCGACGACGAAGGAGAAGCGAGATGGGGAAGATCGTGGTCAGTAGCAACGTCACGCTCGACGGGATCGGCCAGGACCCGACCGGGGAGGAGGGCGTCCGGTTCGGCGGCTGGTTCAACCGGATCTCCCCGGCCGACCGGGAGGCGTGGGCGAAGACGGAGTACGAGGAGGCGCTCGGCGCCGAAGCCCTGCTGCTGGGCGCCCGCAGCTACGAGTGGTTCGCGCGCAAGTGGGTCGGGCGCACCGACGCCTGGGGGGAGCGCCTGCAGAGCCTGCCCAAGTACGTCGTGCGCAGCGGCGAGGGGCGGCTCGACTGGGGTCCGACCACCGTCCTGGCCGGCGACATCCCCGGCAACGTCGCGCGGCTGACCGAAGCGCTCGCCGGGGACATCGTGGTGTACGGCAGCTACCAGCTGGTGCGCACGCTGCTGGAGCACGACCTGGTGGACGAGGTACGGCTGTTCGTCTTCCCGTACGTACTCGGCTCCGGCGGTCGCCTGTTCAGCGACCTCACCGCCGCCCGGCAACTGCACCTGGCCGACGTCGGCTCCGTCGGCACCGACCTGGTGCACCTCACCTACCGGACGGTCCGCGCCGGCACGGCGGGCCACCTGCCCGGCTAGAGCGCTGGGCCGCCGCCTGCGGTCCGGGTCCGCTGGCGGCGGCGCAGCACGAACACCAGGGCGAGGCCGACGACGACGGCCAGCGCCACCGGAGTGCCGAGCACCCACCAGCGGCGCCAGATCGGGGTGATGGTGTGCCCGCCGGCCCGGGTGACGGCGTGCACGTCGTGCCGGCCGGGGATCTGGTCGATGTCCGACGAGCAGAGCATGTTCGCCGGGCCCGCGTCCACACAGGCCACGCCAGCCAGCCCGTTGAGGCCGGCGGCCGGGGTACCCACCGTGCCGCGCGCGGTCAGGGTCAGGTGACCGGCGGCCGGAACGGTGACCTTCCAGACCACCGCGCCCTGCTCGCTGGTACCCCCGTTGTCCGCCGAGGCGAACTCCACCCCGCCGGGCAGGGTCAGCTTCACCGGCACCTGGCCGCTGGCCGCGTCGCCGTCGTTGCTGACCGTCACGGTGTAGGCCAGCGTCTCTCCGGGCGCCGCCTCGGTCACGCTGTCGGTGACGGTGATGGACAGCGACGGCTGCGACGGGTGACTGGCCACCGGCGACGGGCTGCCCTTGGCCTGGGCGGCCACCGGCAGCGCCAGCAGCACCGCCACGGCGGCCAGCAGGCCGGGGAGCAGGCGGGCGGCTGCGGCTGCCCGGACCCGCCCGGCCGCAACCGCGGAGGTCTCTGTCAGCGGGGACGGCGGACGACTGTCGGGCATCCTGTTCTCCTTCTCCTCACCGGGCGCCACCCGGCGGCTCACGGCCGGCGGCAGCGCGCCCACCAGAGCACCAAACGACCCGCCGCCGGGAAGAGCACGGCGGCATGGCCGGCAACAGGGCGGATCGTCGGCGGGACCGGGCCGGTGGAGCCGGTGGCTGTCGCTGGTCACGGCGTCGCCCGCGGCGGCGGCACCGCCGAGGGGTACCCCGCCCGGGCAGGCCCGAGGCGACAGGCCCCTCATAGCTCACTTATGCCCGAACAGTACCATTCACCACATTAGGTACGTCCGGTTTCCGGGAACTAGCCGCTACCGCCCGATCGGCCTTCACCGCACGGTCGCACCCGCCCGCAGCGCGTCGGGTAGGCGCAGAGCGTGCGTCGCGCTGCCGCCACGGTGTCACCCCCGCTGCCCGTGCCCGGCTCTGGAGATGGATCGGGACAGCGTGGATCGCCGGCCGGCGGTAGTCGGTTGCGGCCGGGTTGGTGGTGCCGTCATCATGGAACGATGATCGTTTCTTACGGGAAGGGCGTGTCCGCCCTCGCGCGGTGACCGCGCCCGTGCGGCGCAGCGTCGCCGCAGACCCCACGCTCCTGCGTTACTCCGACCGCGCTGGTGAACATTGGCTGCGCGCAGTCGACGCCCGCCGGGAGTGGCTGACCGTCGGGTTGTCCACCGAACCGGCCGACCGGGCCACCGCCGAACAGGCGCTGGCCGCCATCTACGCCCGGCTCTCGCGGCGCCGACCACGGTTTGTCTGGGTCGACTCCCCGCAGCAGGCGCTGCCGCTGGTTGCCGACCTACCGACACACGACGCGCTGCGCGCGTGGGTGTCCGCCGACCAGCCGTCGGGGCCGCCCCCGCTGGCCAGCGACCTCGCGGCCCGGCGGCACCGACTGCGCACCGCACTGGAAACCGGCCTGACCGACCCCGACCTCGATCCGCCGTCCCAGGCTCGGGCGAAGCCCACTGCCGGGCGCCGGCCGGGACGGGAACACCGCAGCGCCTGGCTGACGCTGTCGCCGCAAGCCGCGCTGCACGGCGGTGTGTCGCTGCGGGAGCTGCTGCGCCACGGGGTCCGGGAAGCCCTGCACACCAGCCTCGCCGACGGTTTCTACCTGCCGGTACGGACCGCGCTCAGCACGCGGGGCCCGCTGCCGGTCGCCTGGTACGGACAGCAGGACGCATCCTGGATCGCCTTCTACGACGTCGCCCGGCGCCTCGGCCTGGCCCACTACCGGACCGACGACGCCGAACAGCTGGACGACTGGGCAGCGCTGGCCCGCTCCTGCGGCTGGTGGTGGCCGGACGAACGGGTGTGCGTCGTGGTGGAGCGACCACGGGTCATCGAATCCGAACCGGTCCCGGACCACTGGTACGACCAGCGGCGGCTGCGTCACGGCAGCCGGTCACCGGTGGTGTACCGCGACGGATGGCGGCCACCGGTAGCCGGCCGGTCCACTGACGGGGACGGCGAGTGCCGGGCGACCGAGATCCAGCTGGCACCGCGTCCAGGTCGGACGTCCGGTGCTGCGACGGCTTCGTACAGCCTCGGCTGACCGCAGCTGGCGGGTCCACCGGCTGGCCGGACCGGTCGGTGGGCCCCCGCCTGGCGCAGTCGCCCGGTGGGGTCAGGACTGGTCGTCCCGGGGAGCGAGCTGCGCGTCGACCTCGCGCTGGTCCGCGGCGGATTCGCGGTCCTCGACGGCGGTCTCGCGCTGTCGCCCGATGTAGTCCCGCTCGTCGGTGTGCCGGTCCCGTTCCTCCGCGCGGAGCTCGCGTGCGTCCTGCCGGCGGTCCCGTTCGTCCGCGCCGCGCTCGCGCGCCTCCTGCTGGCGGTCCCGTGCATCGCCGGCGAGGTCGCGCCGGTCGGCGGCCGCCTCCCGCTCGGTCAGGCCCTCGGCACGCAGGTCGGCCCGGTGCCGGCTGGCCACGGCCAGCTCGTCGCGCAGGTCCGCCTGGCCGTCACGGACTTCCAGTGCGATCTCCCGCTGGTCGGCGCCCGCGTCCCGGCTGTCGGCCGCGGCTGCCCGCCGGTCGGGACCGCTGTCCGGCTCGCCGACCTCGGCGTCCCGGTCGTCGAGCGGGTGTTCCGCGTCTGCCGGTCCGGCCTCCCGGCCGGCTGGATCCTCCGGATCGCTCCGCACAACCGCCAGCGTACGACCGATCTGGCCGGCACAGCGCGGTATCCCCGGCCGGAAACCGTCCGGTGCCGGGCGTGGGACGTGTGGTTTCGGGTCATGGCACCAGGACGATCCGTCCGTGGCCGGCCCTTTCTTCGACGAGGGCGTGCGCCCGTGCCGCCTCGGCGAGCGGAACGACGGCTCGGATGGTGGTGCCGAGCTCTCCGGCGGCCAGCCAGCTGATCAGTTGGCGGAGGTTGGCGGCGACCTGTTCGGGGCGGTGCATCCGCCAGGCGGGGAAACTCGACCCGGCGAGATAGTTCATCGCGGTCAGCGCCGCGGGCGGCACCGCGGCCGGTGGGCCTGCGGCGGCGCCGAACCACACCAGGGTGCCGAAGGCTGCGAGCAGCCGGAGGTCGGCGTCGACGGTGCCGCCGCCCACGCCGTTGGCGATGACGTCGAAGCCCCCGGGTACGGCCGAGCGGAGCCGGTCCGCCCAGTCGTCGGCGGAGTAGTCGGCGACGAAGTCCGCGCCGCGGGCCTGTGCGTAGTGGAGTTTCGCCGGTGAACCGGCGGTCGCGGCGACAGTGCCGGCGCCGAGCAGGCGGGCGAGCTGGACGACGAGGTGGCCGATGGTGCCGGCGCCGGCGTGGACGAGGACCCGGTGGCCCGGGGCGACGCGGCCGGTCTGCAGGACGGTGAGGGCGACCTGTGCCGGTGCGCCGAGGATGGTGGCCACGGTCGGATCCAGGCCGGCTGGCAGGGCGGTGAGCCAGCGGGCGTCGGCGAGCACCTGGTCGGCGTAGGCGGCGGCCGGCACGATGGCCGCCACCCGGTCGCCGGGGCGGACGGTCGTCACGTCCGGGCCGAGTTCGGTGACGATGCCGACGACGTCGCCGCCCGGCGCCGCCGGCAACGGTGGCAGTGGCGGTGCCTGTTGTGCGCCGCTTCGACGGCGGGCGGCGTTGCTGTTGACGCCGACCGCTTCGACGCGCAGGAGTACCTGCCCGGTCCCGGGTTCCGGCACCGGGGCGGTCTCCACGGTCAGCACGGACGGTGGGCCGTGCCGGTGGTGCCGGACGATACGCATGCTCAGCCTGCCGCGGCCGGGTGGTCGGTGGCGTCCAGCACCTGGCGCAGCAGTTTTTCCAGGGTGGCTGCCTCGGCGGGGGTGAGCGGCGCCAGCAGCGGCCGCTGGGACTCGTGGGCGGCGGTGCGCAGTTCGTCGAGCAGGGCGTGACCGGCCTCGCTGAGCAGGACGCGGTGGCGCCGGCGGTCCACCGGGTCCGGTGCCCGGGTCACCAGGCCGGCCGACGCCAGCTGGTCGATGCGCGCGCTCAGGTGGCTCTTGTCGACGCGGAGCCGTTGCGCGATCTCGCGCTGGGACACGGCGCCGAAGTCGTCCAGGGTGGCGAGGACCGCATGGTGACCGAGGAGCAGGCCGTGGCGGTCCAGTGCCGCTTCGAGCTGGCGGGTGCCGCGCCGGCCGACCTGCGAGGCCAGGTACGAATGCAGGGCGAGCAGCGAAGGCGGGCGTTCGAGGTCGGGCATGGAAGAATCGTAGCAGCGCGCTACTGTTGAAGCGTGCAACCAAAGTAGGGAGACCCGGCGGAACCGGACCCGTTTGTAACGTTCAGGGCGGCTACGGCATCGGTGGGGTCGGCTGTGCGCCGTTCGAGCAGTGCATGTCCAAGGACGGGCAGGGTCACGGCGCCGGCACCGCCCGGATAGCGGCTGCCATCGATGGAAGGCGACTTGACGGACGTGGGGCCTCCAGCCACGATCATCGATTGATGCCAATGGACCGATCGATTGGGGATGTCGGCGATGGGCGCACAACGGCTACGCAGGCTGCGGTCGGCGACCACCCTGGGCGTGGCGGTCTCGCTGGTGGCGGGGGCGTTGACCGCCCAGGCCGCGTCGGCCGCCACCGGGCTCACCTTGTCCGTCGACCTGTCCGCCGCCCGACACGCGATCAGTCCGGACATCTACGGCCTGAACGGAGCGGACCCGGCGTTCGCCGCGGAGATCGGCATGCCGGTGGCGCGCTGGGGCGGCAACGCGAGCACCCGCTACAACTTCAAGAACCACACCTACAACACCGGTAGCGACTGGTATTTCGAGAACATCGTGGCCGGACCCGACAACACGGTCGAGTCGTTCGTCCAGACCAACCGGGACCGCGGTACCAAGCAGATCGTCACCGTGCCGATGAGCGGCTGGGTGGCCAAGGACTCCCCCGACACGCACCCGTTCGCCTGTGGATTCCCGGCCACCCGGTTCCCCACCCAGGACAGCTTCGACCAGTGGGACGCCAACTGCGGCAACGGCAAGCTCGACGGCGCGAACATCACCGGCGCGGTACCCACCGACACGTCGATCCCGGCGGACGCCTCGTTCGACGGGGCGATGGTGTCGCACCTGGTGAGCCAGTTCGGCACGGCGGCGCACGGCGGGGTGGCGATCTACGAGCTGGACAACGAACCGGTGCTGTGGAGCTCCACGCACCGCGACGTGCACCCCGACGCGGTGTCCTACGACGAACTGGGCGGCAAGGGCACCGCGACCGCGGCGGCCATCAAGGCCGCCGATCCGAGCGCCGCGGTGCTCGGCCCGTCGGGCTGGGGCTACTGCGAATGGGTCGCCTCCGGAGTGGACGGCTGCGGACCGGGTGCCGACGCGGCCGCGCACGGCGGGCTCAACCTTTCCCAGTGGTACCTGAAGAACATGAAGGACTACAGCGCCGCGCACGGCGGCAAGCGCTTCCTCAACTACTTCGACCAGCACTACTACCCGCAGATCAGCGGCGGCACCGACGCGGACGCCAATGCGCTGCGACTGCGGTCCACCCGCTCGCTGTGGGACCCGACCTACGTCGAGGAGTCCTGGATCGGCCCGAGCGGCGTGAACGCGCCGCCGCTGCAGTTCATCCGCACGATGAAGACCTGGGTCGCGCAGTACTACCCCGGTACGAAGACCGCCATCACCGAGTACAACTGGGGCGCGCTGGACACCATCAACGGCGCGCTGACGCAGTCCGACCTGCTCGGAATCTTCGGCCGCGAGGGGCTCGACCTGGCCACCATGTGGGGCGAACCGCAGCCGACCCAGCCCGGCGCCTACGCGTTCCGGATGTACCGCAACTACGACGGCGCGGGCAGCCGGTTCGGCGACGTGAGCGTCTCGGCGGTCAGCAGCGACCAGGGGCAGTTGGCGGTCTACGGCGCGCAGCGCTTGTGCGACAACGCACTGACCCTCATGGTCGTCAACAAGACGGGCACCGACCAGGCGGCGCCGCTGTCGATCGCCCGGTTCAACGGCACCGGGACGGCGCAGCGGTTCACCTACAGCCCGGCCGATCTCAGCTCGATCGTGCACGGTGCGGACCTTCCGGTGCGCCGCGGCAAGATCGATGCGACGTTCCCGGCGAACTCCGTCACCCTGCTGGTCCTGCCGGCCCGTCGACACTGACGGCCGGCGGGCGCGCAGCGCTGCATTCCCGGTCCGGCGGGTCTGTCGATCAGTGGCCGGTATCCTGGGTCCGGGCCGGAGCACGGGACGGGCGGATGGACGAGACGATCACGAGCGCCACGAATCCACTGGTGAAGCGGATCCGTAAGCTCGCCGACCGCAGGTACCGCCGGCGGGAGGGCGCGTTCGTGGTCGACGGCATCCAGCCCGTGTGGCGCGCCGTCGAGGGCGGTGCGGACATCGAGATCCTGATCGTGGCGCCGGAGCTGCTGGGCCGGTCACCGGCCATGCGCATGGTCGAGGAGCAGCGCGCCGCGGGCGTCCGGGTCGCGCAGTTGGGCGCCGAACTGTTCAGCCGACTGTCCGAGCGGGACGGGCCGCCCGGGTTGGCCGCGATCGTGCGCGGCCGGATGCGCCCGATCGCCGACCTGCCGGTCGGATCCGATGCGGTGTTCGTGGCCCTGCACGAAGTCGGGAACCCGGGCAACCTGGGAACCATCATCCGGACCGTCGACGCGACCGGCGCCGCCGGTGTGATCGTCATCGGCGACGCCAGCGACCCGTTCGCGCCCACCGCGGTCAAGTCGAGCATGGGCTCACTGTTCGCGGTCGACGTGGCGCACGTCGACTCGCTCGATGCGTTCTTCGCCTGGGGCCGGCAGACGGGTGTCCAGATCGTGGCCACCTCCGGGAGCGCGACGGATCGGCACTGGAACACGGCGTACCGCACGCCGACGGTCCTGCTGTTCGGCGCCGAGGGGCCGGGCCTGCCCGCGTCCGCGATCGAGCGGGCCGACCTGCGGGTCCGTATCCCGATGACGGGTACGGCCGAGTCACTGAACCTCGCCGTAGCCGCCGCCGTCATGCTCTACGAGGTGCGCCGGGCAGCCCTCACCGAGGCGGGCGCCTGACCCGGTGCGGCCGTTCACCCGTGGGTCGGGTGGATAATGGTCGTGTCCGGCACCGGGGTAAACCAGTCATGAGAGACGCATGCTGAACCTTCAGCCCATCGGCGTGAGCAACCCGCACGTCCGCCAGGTCCAGTCGATCCAGAAGAACTCGGCACCGAACCCGCACCGGTTGTTCATCGCCGAGGGCTTGTGGGCGAACAATCTGCTGCTCACCCACGACATCCCGATCGATACGTTCTTCTGGTGCCCGGAAGCGGCCTACGGCGACGAGGCGCGCAAGCGGGCCGAGGAGCTGGCCGCCCGCGCCGAGCGGGCGTTCGAGGTGTCGGCCAAGACGCTGGAACGGATTTCGGAGCGGGACCGGCCGGACGGTCTCCTGTCGCTGGCCCGGCTGCCGCGCTGGGACCCGGACGAGCTGACCCTGCCGCCGTCGGCCCTGGTGATGGTGGCCGACGGGATGGAGATCCCGGGCAACCTCGGAACGCTCATCCGCACGCTGGACGCCTGCAAGGTGGACTGCCTGATCCTCACCAACCGGCGTACCCGGCTGACCCATCCCAAGGTCTTCCGGGCCAGCCAGGGCATGATGCTCACGCTGCCGATCGTCGAGTTCGAGAGCCCCGACGAGGCGCTGGCGTGGCTGCGCCGGCACCGCTTCGACATCTACCTCGCCGATACCGACAACGCGCGCAGCTACCGGGAGTACGACTACCGTCGGCGCCGGACCGCGTTCGTCATGGGAGCCGAGAAGTACGGCATCCCGCGGGCCTGGTACCAGCCCGATGTCAAGCGGGTGTTCCTGCCGATGCTGGGGTACGCCGATTCGCTCAACGTGTCGATCTCGGCCGCCGTCCTGCTCTACGAAGCACGGGCGCAGAAGGAAGGCTGGTAGCCGGTCACGGACCGTAGCCCAACGCCTCCGGACCGCCGAAGCAGCTCATCCGTCCACTTCGGACGGCCGTGCGGAGCAGACGGCGACTGCTCGCCGGGGCGGGACTCGTAGACCGGACGCAGGACACCTGTGACCCCGGTCCTGAGTTAGACTCGGCCACGATGACGACCAACGGCGCGGGCGATCACTTCGCACTCTCCCAGGAGCAACGGGAACAGTTCGATCGGGACGGCTACCTCGGCCCGGTCCAGATCTACGAGCCCGAGGAAATGGAGGAGCGCTGGCGGACCGTGCGGCGGCAACTGGTCGACCGCTCCCATGCCATCTACTCCACCGATTCCCGAAGCTCGGCGACCAACATCGCCAACTATGACCGCCACCTGGATGTTGATCTGCTCTCGCCGAGCACGTCATGAATCCCCGGATCGTCGACCGGGTGGCAGTCCATCCTCGGCCCCGACATCCTGTGCTGGCGCACCGAGTTCTTCCCCAAGTACGCCGGTGACGAGGGCACGGACTGGCACCAGGCGGCCACCTTCGCCAACGCCAGCAAGAAGCCGCAGATCGCCTGGCCGTCGGAGGCAGGCGAACCGGCGTTCGGCGGCACCATCACGGTGTGGACGGCGTTCACCGACTCGACCCTGGAAAACGGCTGCCTCCAGTTGATGCCCGGGACTCACCACCAGATGAACTACGACGAGTCGAAACCCATGGACTACCTGCCCGAGTCGCTCAATCGCACCGAGAAGCAGGGCGTCAAGCGGGGTTTCTTCGGCTACGACTACCGGCAGCTGCAGAAGGACCCGAACTGGAAGCCGGACGAGTCCCAGGCGTTCCCGCTGGTCATGCAGCGTGGGCAGGCGGTCATCTTCTGGTCCACGCTGATGCACGCGTCCCTGCCACACACCGGCAGCGTGCGTGACTACCGCATGGGATTCGCCGCCCGCTACGTCCCGACCAAGGTCAAAATCTACCCGGACACCGAGGACGTGGCCGAGTACGGTGGCGAGATCGACCTTTCGAAGTACGGAGCGGTGCTCGTCTCCGGCGTCGACAACTACGGCTTCAACCGGATCGCGACGGCGAACCAGCGGGGCTACCCCTTCCACAGCCGGTAGATCGTCAGCCGGTAGATCGTCGCGGTCACAGCGCCCGGCAGGCCTGGCGGTCGACCTTTCCGTTGCTGTTGAGCGGCAGAGCCGCCACGTGCACGAACCGCGCCGGAACCATGTGGATCGGCAGGTTCGGCAGCAGCCGGCTGCGCAGCTCGCCGACAGCGACGGCCGTGCCGGTGTACACCGCGGTCAGCTGCGGCTCACCGGTCGGGCCGGGCCCGGCGACCACCACCACGTCACCGACACCGGCCCACCGGCGCAACGCCGATTCGACGTCGCCGAGTTCGAGGCGCCGACCCATGATCTTGACCTGGTCGTCGAGGCGACCCAGGTGTACCAGATCGCCGTCCATGTCGGTCACCCGATCGCCGGTGCGGTACCACGCGGCATCGCCTACCGGGCCGGCGCCGTCCGCCGCCACCGGATCGGGCGCCGCGTCGGGATCCCAGAACCGGCCGACGTTGTCCGCCGGGTCGAGATACCCGTCGAAGCGCTGCGGCCCGCGGACCTGGAGCTCACCGGTCAGCGGGTCGATCCGGTGCTCGAGGTGTGGGTACACCGGGCCGATCGGCACCGTTGCGTTCGCGGTCTGCGGCCAGGCAGCTCGATCGGCCGGCAGCTGGTAGGCGGTCACCGTGATGGTGAGCTCGGTCGGTCCGTACAGGTTCTCGATGGTGCTGTGCGGCGCGGCGTCCGACCACGCCCGGGCCTGCTCCAGGGTCAGCTGCTCACCGGCGAACAGGCTGCGGCGCAGCGTGGGCAGGCTGCCCGGCTCCAGCGACCCGGCGGCGTGCACCCACGAGACGATCGAGGGCACCGAGTACCAGTGCGTCACGGCGTGGTCGTTGACGAACCCGACCGGGTCGATCAGCTCGGCGCGTGACGGCACCACCAGCGTGGCCCCGCTGCCCCACGCGACGACCATGTCGAACACCGACGGGTCGAAGGTCAGCCCGAACGTCTGGGACAGCCGGCAGCCGGGGCCGACGCCATACCGGTCCAGCTGGTAGCGGATGAACGCGTCGAGCTGGCGATGCCGGATCGGCACTCCCTTCGGCACGCCGGTGGATCCCGAGGTGAACAGGATGTAGGCGACCTGCTGCGGGTCGTCCGCATCGTCGACCGTCCCGGCGGGGCGGGCCCGTGACGCCCGCTCGGCCGCTTCCCTGCCGAACTCGATGACCGGCACGTCGAGACCGTTCGCGAACCCGGCGTCGCGGCCGTCGTCGACGATCAGGGCGTCGAGTCCGGCGACCTCGACGAGCTGGCGGTTGCGCTCGGCCGGGTAGTCGACGTTCATCGGCACCACTGCGTGGCCGCCGCGCACCACGCCGAGGTAGCCCGCGTAGGCGGCCACGCTGTCCGCGGCCAGCAGCAGCCCGACCCGGGCCGGGCGTCGAGGCGTGGCAGCCGCGACGGCCGTGGCCACGCTGCGCGCGACCCGGTCGAGTTCCCGGTAGGTCCACTGCTGCCCGGCCACGACCAGCGCGACCTCGTCCGGGTACCGGTCCGCGCTCGCGGTGAACCAGGAGTGCAGCGTTCTCACCGGGCAGGTCGCCGGCTGCGCTCGCCGGCCGTGACGAGGGGACCCGGCGCGACGCCCGTCACCGGGGCCGCGCCAGCAGGCCGGCGATGACGGGGCCGGTCCGGCGGATGGTCGGCGTGTCCATCACCTCGGCGTGCAGGCACGTCAGCCGGTGCGTCTCGGCACCACCGGACGAGAGGTCGGCCCAGGTGGTCCCGGCCCGGCGGCGGTTCGACCCGCTCTCGTCGGTCTCGAAACTGACGACGCGGCCGTCGAACGGGCGGGACCGGTGAGCGGCCAACAGCCGTAGGCAGTGCGTCGCGGTGCCCAGCATCTCGTCGAACAGGGAGTCGGTCAGCTCGCCGGTGTCGCTGCCGACCGATCCGCGGATCGACGCCGCGATCGCCTCGATGTCCTCCGGCGAGACGGCCTCGTCGACGCGGATCAGCCCGGGCACCGCCGGCACGGCGTCGAGCAGCACGAGGTCGGGTACCGCACGTCCGGCCTCCTGCGCCAGCACCGCCATCTCCTGCGCGACGACCCCGCCGAAGCTCCAGCCGACCAGCGACAGTGGACGGTCGGCGGCGCGCCCGGCGATGAGATCGAGGTAGACCTCGGCCACCTGGCGCAGCGTGGCGGGTCGGTCCGCGCCGGCGGCCAGGCGGGTCGCCTGCAGGCCGTAGACCGGGCGGCCCTGCGGGACGAACGGCAGCAGGCGGGCGTAGACCCAGCTGAGACCGCCGATCGGCGGCAGGAAGAAGACGGGGTCGAGGTCGCCGTCCGGGCGCAGCGGGAGCAGCGGCGCCAGCGAGTCGGGCAGCGCGCTGCCGAGGCGCTCGGCCAGACCGGCCACCGTCGGCGACTCGAACAGCCACTGCACCGCCACGTCCAGCCCCAGCACCGCCCGTACCCGAGAGGCCAGGCGTCCGATCAGCAACGAGTGCCCACCGAGGTCGAAGAAGTCGTCGTCGAGCCCGACCGACTCTTCGCCCAGCACCTCGGCGAAGAGCTGGGCGAGGATCTCCTCGCGGGAGTTCTTCGGCGCCCGCCCCGCGGCCGGCGACCCCGACCGCGGCCGGCCCGCCAGCTCGACGCGCGGCTGGGCGATGACCTGCCGGGCCGCCGACGAGGTCTCCGGCCGGGGGCGATCGGTCGGCGGCGAGTCGGGCGTGCTGTCCAGCCGATCGGCGAGTTCGGCCACCGTCGGCGATTCGAACAGCCACTGGATCGCGACGTTGCGGCCCAGCACCGTCCGTACCCGTGAGGCCAGGCGTCCGATCAGCAACGAGTGCCCACCGAGGTCGAAGAAGTTGTCGTCGAGCCCGACCGACTCCTGGCCGAGCACTTCGGCGAAGAGCTGGGCGAGGATCTCCTCGCGGGAGTTCTTCGGCGCCCGGCCCGCGCTCGGCGACCCCGACAGCGGCCGGCCCGCGATCGCGCCGGCTGCCCCCGCTCCGCGCGGCTGCGGCGCGGGTGACGCTGCGCCGTCGGTGAGCCGCCGGACCCGGACCTGCTGGCCGGGCGCACCGGCGGCGGCCGGCAGCAGGGTCGCCAGCTCGACGTCCGGTTCGGCGATGACCCGCAGGGCGAGAGCCTGGTAGCGCTCCGCGAAGGACTCGATCGTCGATCGGTCGAACAGTGCCGTGCGGTATCCGATGTCGGTCTCGAAGCCGTGCTCGCCCCAGATGACCGACGTGCTGAGGTCGAACTTGGTCGCCCGGCCGTCGGTCTCCAGGTTGGTCACGCCGAGGCCGCGCCATCGGCCCTGTCCCGACCCGTCGTACTCCACGGTGAGCACGGTGTCGAACAGGTCGGGACGCGACCCGTGGTTCGCGGTCGCCAGGGCGGCGACCAGCTGGGCGTACGGGTACCGCTGGTTCTCGTAGGTGTCCAGCAGGACGCCGCGCACCCGGCGCAGGAGATCGCGGAAGGTGCGGTCGCCGGACGAGTCGACCCGCAGCGCCACCATGTTCACGAAGTAGCCGACGGCGTCGGGCAGCGCGTCGGTCCGGTTCGACACCGGGCTGCCGACGACGGTGTCCCGCTGGCCGGTCAGCTGCGCCACCGCCAGGTGGTGCAGTGCGTGGGCGAACATGAACGGCGTGAGACGCTCCTCGCCGAGCAGCGAGCGGACGCCCTCGAACGCCGGCTCGCCGATGGTGAACTGCACGGCGTCACCGGCCACCGACGAGGTGGCCGACCGGGGGCGGTCGGTCGGCAGCGTGAGCTGCGGGGCGCCGGCCAGGGCGGCACGCCAGAAGTCCAGCTGCTCGCGACTGTCCTCGTGGTCGAGCCAGGCCCGCTCGTCGATCGCGAAGTCGACGTACTGGCCGGCCGGCTCCGGCTGGGCGGCACCGGGCGCGTCCAGCTCCTCGGCGTAGAAGTCGGCGAGTTCGGCCATCACGATGTCGAGCGAGCCGCCGTCGAAGACGATGTGGTGGGTCGCCAGGACCAGCACGTGTTCCTGTGCGCCACGTTTGAGCAGGGTGGCCCGCAACAGTGGACCCGATTCCAGGTCGAAGCCCCGCAGCGCCTCACGCATCAGCCGTTGCTGCAGCACGGCTTCTCCGCCCGCGACGTCCTCGACGATCAACGGCACCCGCACGTCGTCCCGGATCGCCTGGCACACCCGGTCGTCGTACTCGACGAACGACGTCCGGAAAGCTCCGTGCCGGGCGACGATCCGGTCGAGCGCCCGCTCCAGCGCGGGCAGGTCCAGCTCGCCGGTCATCCGGAGCGGAAAGATCATCAGGTACTGCGACGAGTCGGGCGAGAGCTGGTCGATGAACCAGAGCGCTTCCTGACCGATCGAGGCGGGCGCCAGCCGCAGGTCGGCCACGGTCACCGCACGTTCGGTCTCCTGGTCCCGTTGCGGCGACCCTACCGAGTCGGACATATCATCTCCATCGACTCCACTCGCAATCAGACGATGCTACAGCGTGTCTGGGAGTCGGTTTCGGCTCGCGAGACAGCGGTCGATAATGGTCGGTATGACCGTGCGATACGACGAGGTGCTCGGTCCGCTGCGTGCGGCGTACGACGGCCGGGCGGCCTGGCGTGACGGGCTGCGCAAGGAGCCGTGGAAGCTGGCCGAGCGGCGGGCGTTCCGGGAGCGGCTGGCGCCGGGCGCGCGGCTGCTGGAGATCGGCGCCGGCACCGGCCAGGACAGCGCCTACTTCCAGCAGGAGGGCTGCGTGGTCGTCGCGGCCGACCTCTCCCCGGTGATGGTCGAGCACTGCCGCGCCAAGGGCATCGAGGCGCACGTCATGGACTTCCTGCAGCTGGACTTCCCGGCCGGTTCGTTCGACGCGGTGTTCGCGATGAACTGCCTGCTGCACGTGCCCAACCACGACCTGCCTGCGGTCCTGGCGGCGGTCCGGGCGGTGCTGCGCCCCGGTGGCCTGTTCTTCGTCGGGGTGTACGGCGGCAACGAGAGTGCCGAAGGTCCGTTCGAGGGTGATGAGCACGTGCCGCCACGCTTCTTCTCCTGGCGTACCGACGAGCAGTTGCTCGGGTTCGCCACCCGCGCGGAATTCGACGTGGTGGACTTCCACCCGGTCGATCCCGGCAACGACTACCGGTTCCAGTCACTGACCCTGCGCCGCGCAAGCACGGCCTAACCGAAGAACTGTCGAACGGCGGCCCGATCGAGCTTGCCGGACGGCGTGAGCGGCAGCCGGTCCACCGCGACGTACTGCCGCGGCACCATGTGCTCGGGCAGTGTCCGGCGCAGCAGGGCCTTCACCGAGTCGACCACCGAGGCGTCCACGTCGTCCGCGCAGACCAGGCAGCCGCCGAGCGCCGGGCCGGCAGGGGTGTCGATGACGCACACGGCGCTGTCGCGAACCTGCGGATGTACGTTCAGCGCGATCTCGATCTCGCCCAGCTCGACCCGCAGCCCACGCAGCTTGACCTGGTCGTCGACGCGGCCGAGGTACTCGAGCTCGTCGCCGGCCAGGCGCCGCACCAGGTCGCCGGTGCGGTAGCAGCGCAGGAGCATGCCGCCCGGACCGACGGGCAGCGCCACGAACCGCTCGGCGTTGAGGGCCTCCCGGCGCAGATAGCCGACCGCCAGGCTCGATCCCGACAGCCACAGCTCCGCTTCGGCCCCCTCGGGTGCCGGCTCGCCCCGATCGGTCAGGACGTGCGTCCGCAGGTGCGCAAGCGGGAGCCCGATCGGCGAGCGTACGGCGGAGGCCAGCACCTGGGCGTCGATGGTCTTGGTCGTCGCGACGACGGTGTTCTCGGTGAGGCCGTACATGTTGACGACCGTGGGCGGATTGCGGCCGACGCCGGCCAGGAACTCCCGGACGGTGTCGAGGTTCACCGACTCGCCACCGAGGAACAGGTACCGCAGCCCGAGCTGCGGGCGCCCCCTGCCGGCGTAGGCGTCCACGGTGTACCGGAACACCGACGGCACCTGGCAGAGCACGGTGATCCGCTGCCCGGTGACGAACTCGACGAGTTCGTCGGCCGACAGCGCGGTCGACCACGGCACCATCACCGTGGTGGCTCCGGTCGCCAGCGCGCCCCACAGCTCCCAGACCGAGAAGTCGAAGCACAGCGAGTGGTAGAGCGCCCAGCGGTCAGCGGCGCTGACGTCGAACAGGGGCAGCGCGCTGTCGAGCAGCTCGAGCACGTGGCCGTGGGTGATGATGCAGCCCTTGGGCGCGCCGGTCGAGCCGCTGGTGTAGAGGACGTAGGCGGTGTCGTCCCGGCCCGGCCCATCGGCGGCGGCGCGGCGCGGCGCCGCCGGAACGGGCGGCTGCTCGGGATCGACGAGTCGCAGGCTGGTCAGCCCCGCCCGCTCGGCCGTCTTCCGGGTACCCACCACGACATCGACGCCCGAGTCCGCGACCACGAAGCGCAGCCGCTCCGGCGGGTAGCTCGGGTCCAGCGGTACGTAGGCCGCCCCGAGCGTGAGGATGCCGAGCAGCCAGATGACCGTGTTGGCGTCGCGCTCGACCAGCAGCCCGACCAGGTCCCCGGGACCGACCCCGGCGGCGGCCAGCCGGTCGGCAGCCCGCTGCGCGGCGTACGTCAGTTCCGCGCGGCTCAGCTCGGCGCCGTCGGCGACCAGCGCGGGCGCGTCCGGCGACTCGGCGGCCCGGGCGTCGACCAGGTCCACCAGCGAACGCACTGTCCGTTCCGCCGTGCCGGTGCTCACTGGCCGGCCTCCAGCAGGGCGCAGAAGTCGCGCAGTTGCGGGTGGTCGAACAGCTTCCGCATGGTGGCGGGCGCGATCTTCCGGCGCACCACCGCCACCACCTGGCTCGCCACCATCGAGTGGCCGCCGAGCTGGAAGAAGTCGTCGAACGGCGACTCGACCGGGACCTGCAGGAATTCGGACCAGATCGCGGCGACGGCCGCCTCGACCGGGGACAGCGTCGCCTCGCCCGCCCCGGCGCCGTCGGCCGTCCCCGGGTCGGCGGACACCGGCTCGGACGGCGCGGCGACCTTGGTGGGGGACGCATCCGGGACAAGGCGGGTGAGCACCTCGGTCAGCCCGAGTGACCCGATCGGCGCTTCGGGATCGCCCAGCACCGCGGCCAGGATCTCCCGGTAGGCGTCCCGGTAGCCGGCCGCGGTCTCGCGCGAGTACGTGCGCAGCGCGAACTCCCAGTCGAGGGCGACCACGGGACCCTGGACGTAGCACAGCGTGATGAGTTCGAAGGGGCCCTCGACCCGGTAGGCCGGAACGCCGGAGTCGCGTGCGTCGCGAGCGGTGACGCCGCCGCCCGAACCCGCGGCGAACATCGTGCGGATGAGGTCGTCACCGAGTCCGCGGCCGGAGCCGGGCAGTTGGGCGATCGCCCGGCTGTAGGGCAGGTCCTGGTGGTCGAGCGCGTCCATCAGGTCCAGGGACACCTCACTGAGCAGCGCCGCGAAGGAGGCGGACGGGTCGATGGCCGACCTGATCACGAGCGTGTTCGCGAGCATCCCGACGGTTGCCGCGAACCGTCGCGACCGTCCCTCCGTGGTGGTGCCCAGCACCACCTCACCGTCGCCCGTCGCGAGCGCGATCATCACCTGCATCGTGCAGAGCAGGACGGCGAACGGCGTGGCCCGCGCCCGGCGGGCGTGGTCGAGCACGGCAGCCGCGAGTTCGGGTTCGAGGAAGGTGGACACGGCGCAGGTCCGATGGGTGCCCGCTGCCGGTCGGTCGCCGTCGTCACCCGGTAGCGCGCTTCCGCGGACGCCGGTGAGCCGGTCACGCCAGTAGTCGAGCTCCTCCCGCAGGCCCTGTCCGGACAGCCCGGCGAGCTGCCGCCGGACCACCTCGGTGTAGCCGGGCGGAGCCGGCGGGAGCTCCGGGACCGTCCGCTGTCGGGCCGCCTGGTGGAAGGCCTCGAAATCCGCGAGTACGCGCGACAGTGAGGTGCCGTCGCAGACGATGTGGTGCAGGGCGAGGACGAACGACGTGCGGGCCGGCGCGACGCGGATGGCGGTGAGCCTGATCGACGGCTGCGTCGCCAGGTCGAACGGTGCATTGGTCTCCGCGTGGACGACGGCGGCGAGCCGCTCGTCGCGCTCGGCCTCCGGCACGCCGCGAAGGTCGACGACCTTGACCGGCAGCGGCGCCGGGTCGCCCGAGACGACCTGGACGACGCCGGACTCGGTCTCCCGGAAGGTCGTGCGCAGCGCCTCGTGCCGCAGCACCGTCTGGTCGAAGGCGAACTGCGCGGCGGCGGCATCGAACTCGCCCTCCACCTGGAACACCACGGGCAGGTTGTAGGCCGCGCTGGTCGGGTTCAGCTTCCAGAACACCCACAGGCCCTCTTGCAGCGGGCCGATGGGGAGCGTGTCGGTCGCCTCCGCGACGAGGGGGGCCGCGCGGTCGGGCCGCAGCGCCTGCGACTGCGCCACCACCTGGTCGTGTGCTGTCATCTCCGCCTTTCGCCGCCCGGTGCTGGCCGAGGGCGCTGATTATGCCACTGTCGCATGTGATCCGCTGTCCACGCGGACGCAGCCTCGTCCTGTCCGCACCGCATCCGGGTCGGTACACTCGTTGCCGAAGTATCGAGGCGTAGCTCGGTCCCACCTCGCAGTAGATTGACGGTTATGACGCTCTGGAAGCACAGTCGCAAGGACGCGATTCTGGTGGCCATCAGCGTGGCGCAGTTCGCCGTCACGTTCACGCTGGCGAGCACCTGGCACTCCGCGTCGCTCGCCGCGCGGATCGCCGGCGGGGTCCTGCTCACCGTCATGATGACCTACAACATCATCGTCGTGTCGCACCTGTTCACCCACGTGCCGTGGTTCGCCAGCGGCCGGCTCAACGCGGTCGTGTCGGTCCTCAACTCGGTGAACATCGGCCAGTCGGTGCAGGCGTACGAGTTGACGCACGTGCGCAACCACCACCGGTACAACAATGACCGCCCCGAGGCGGACGGCGAGACCCGCGACCGCTCCTCGACGTACCGCAACGGCAAGGACGGCCAGCACGAGCCGCTGGTGACCTACGCGCTGCGCGGGGCGGTGGATTCGATCATCGACCGGGTCACCGACCTGGCGGCGGTGACCCGGCTGTGGCGGGTCGGCGCCCGCGAGCAGAACCTGCTCGCCCTGGCCTCCAAGAAGCCTGACCAGCGCCGCCGCGAACTGCGCCAGCTCCAGGTCGACCGCGCCGCCCACTGCCTGGCGCTGGTCGGCTTCGTGGCGATCTCCTGGCAGTGGACGCTGCTGTGTTACCTGCCCGCCTTCTTCTGCGCGCTGACGCTGGTGAACGTGCAGAACTACTACCGCCACTACGGCGCGAACCCGGACTCCCGACTGACCGACTCGGTCAGCTACTACGGCCGGCTCTACAACCTCGTCGCCTTCAACGACGGGTACCACCAGGAGCACCACCTGAGCCCGGCCACCCACTGGTCGCAGATGCCCGTGATCAACGACCGGCACCAGGAGCGGCTGGCCGCCCAGCCGCGCATCGTCAGCCCGGTGCCGGCCATGCTCGGCTTCCTGGACCGGCGCCGGTCGCTGCTGCACGAGAGCCAGACGCAGAACGCCGCCTGACGTGATCCCGCAGCGCTGCAAGATCGAAGAGTTCTTCGGCCAGTGGGAGTACGGCGTGGAGTACCTCGCCTGCGCCTCGGACGTCGACCCGCTGTCCCTGCGCGACCTGCTGGAGCTGGCCGACGCCGACACCCGGGCGCTGTGGGACGGGCTCGAACTCGGCTACACCGAGACCACCGGCCATCCGTTGCTGCGCGCGGCCATCGCCGACCAGTACCCGACGGTCTCGGCTGCCGAGGTCACCGTGTGTGGTGGCGGCGCGGTCGAGGCGCTGTTCCTGCTCGCGCACACCCTGCTCGGCCCCGGCGACCATGCGGTCGTGGTCTGGCCGGCCTTCGAATCGCTGCACCGCATCGCGCCGTCGCTCGGCGCCACGGTCACGGCCGTCGAGCTGACCGCCGACAACGGGTGGCGCCTCGACCTCGACGCCGTGCGCCGGGCGCTGCGGCCCACCACCCGCGCGCTGTTCGTCAACTTCCCGCACAACCCGACCGGCGCGCTGCCCAGCCACGCCGAGTTCGCCGAACTGCTCGCGCTGGCCGGTGACGCCGGCGTCACGGTCGTCTCCGACGAGGTCTACCGCTACCTCGAGTACGACGATGCCGCGACCCTCCCAGCAGCCTGCGACCTGGACGAGCGCGCCGTGAGCGTGGGCGTGATGTCCAAGGCGTACGCCCTGGCGGGGCTGCGCATCGGGTGGCTGGCAACCCGCAACCGGGCGGTCACCGACGCGGCCCGGACCCTCAAGGACTACACGACGGTCTGCTCCGCGGCGCCGGCCGAGATCCTGTCACTGATCGCGCTGCGGGCGCGCGACCACCTGATCGGGCGCAGCCGGGCGATCGTCAAGGCCAACCTTGCCCACGCCGAGTCGTTCTTCGACCGGCACCGCGACACGTTCGCCTGGGCGGCACCGGCCGCCGGCCTGCTCGCGTTCCCACAGCTGCTGCTGCCCGTCCCGGTCGAGGAGTTCGTCACCGATCTCGCCCGCGACCAGGGCGTACTGCTGCTGCCCGGAACGGTCTTCGACACCACCGACAACCGTTTCCGCATCGGGCTCGGCCGTTCGGCGCTGCCGCAGGCCCTGGACCGGATGGACACCTTCCTGGCCGCCCGCGGGCACCGCCTGACCGCCTGACGTCCCGAGCCGACCGCTGCCAGCGCGGAGCCGGTCCGCGACCCTCACCACCGTGGAGGTCGCGGATGGACAGTGCCGGGCTAGCGCGCGCCTGGATCCCGGTCGGGCGCTTCGGGGTTGCGCAGCACGAAGATCCGGGGCTCCAGCTTTCCGATCATCTGGTAGACGCCCCACAGGGCGTTGGCGAGTTCGACGCGGTAATCGGCCTCGCCGAGCTCGGCTCGCAGCTGCTCTGACCTGCGGATCAGCCGGGCCGCGTACAACAGCTGCCGGGAGGTCAGGCCGTCACCGTCCTCTTCCCACGCTTCGCGCCATTCGGAGCCGACGACGTCGGTCGACTCGATGACGAAGCCGGCCGCCAGTGCCCGCTTCTCGAAGTCCTCCGGCGACATGCGCTCGGGCGCGACGACCAGGTCGGCGTAGAGGTGGGCCCGCTCAAGGGGCTCCAGGCGGTCGGTGGCGAACGTCTGGTACAGCAGCAGGTAGCCGCCGGGCTTGAGCACCCGCCGAGCCTCGGCCAGCGCCTGGTCGGCGCCGACGACGTGGAAGAACATGTCCCGGCTGAAGATGAAGTCGAACTCGCCGTCGGCGGCGGGGATGTCCTCCATCATGCCGGGCCGGATCGACACCTTGCTGCCCAACGGGTGCTCGGCGACGGCCGCCCGGGCCTGTTCGTTGTTGCTGGCCACCGGATCCACCGATACCGCCTCGCAGCCGAACATCTTGACCAGCGCGAGTGAATGCGACGCGTCCCGCCCGCCGATGTCGAGCACCAGATCGCCCGGCCCGACGCCGAGATCGTCGACGAGTGCGTACAGCAGTCCCGGTCGTCGCGGATTGTGACTGCGATCCAACGCCCGGTGAGCCCCCTCCAGGTGGCGGGGTGCGTACATCTCGTCGATCGTGATCGGATCGACCTCTGCCATGAGCCTCTCCAGCCGGAATGCAGGTCCGGACGGCGCAACGGGCCGCCGGGTCAGTCGGTGCCGCGGAACGGTACGGCGTGCGACGTTCCTGCCGACAGTCTAGTGAGGGGAGTCCGGGGCGTCCTGGTATGCCCTCCGCGGCTGACTGCGGGCCACCCGTCCGGCATCACCCGGACGCGGGCGGGCCACTAGGCTTGTGCCATTCGGCAGCAGGACAACCGGAGGGCGAGGGCGTGAGCGAGGTCGACGAGGACAACCGGACCTACTCGGTCGTGGTCAACGAGGAGGAGCAGTACTCGATCTGGCTCGCCGGTCGATCGTTGCCGGCCGGCTGGAACGAAGTCGGCCGCACCGGCAGCAAGAGCGAGTGCCTGGACTACATCGGCGAGGTCTGGACCGACATGCGGCCCAAGAGCCTGCGCCAGGCGATGGACGCTCGCGGGGCGACCGACGGCAACTGACGAACCCGCCCCCGCATCGAAGCCGGATCCCACCCATGGGGTCTGCACCCAACGCCTCCTGGGCCGACAGCGACTCGCTCGGCCGGCTCGGTGCGCTGCTGCGTGCGGCGAACTACCGGACCGACCGGCTGCCGACGCTCCTCGCGCTCGACACACCGGTCGACGCCATCCTGTCCGACATCGGGCGCTACTCGTTGTACCACCTCAGGAGACTGTCGGTGACCGGTGACCCGGCCGGGGTCCTGTTCGAGCTGTTCCTCCTGTGTGGACAGGTGACGGAGCAGCGTTGGCGGCTGCTGGACCCGGAACTCGGCCGCCTCCTCACCGATCTCGGGCTGGTCACCGTCGTCTCCGGGTCGCGACGACGCGGCACCGTCGCCATCACCGAGTACCAGGACCGGCTCTTCCTCTCCGACCGGCTGTTCGAGCACGGTCCGGACGGCTTCACCCGCGACTGGCCCGACGACGGCTGCATGCCGCCGCACGCCTCGTCGATCGAACTGCGCCGCAGCGTCGCCAGCCTCGACCTGCCGGGCCGATCGTTCCTCGACATGGGGTGCGGGACCGGTTGCCAGTCCCAGCTGGCCGCCCCGTGCCACGGGCGCCGGGTCGGCGTCGACATCAGCGCGCGATCGGTGGCGTACGCCACCGCGAATGCCGCGCTCAACGGCGTCGAGGCCCGGTACGTCGTCGGCGACTGCACCACCTACACCGACCCGGCCAGCTATGCGCGGATCGCGTTCAACGCTCCGGACAGCGCGACGGCGTTCGCTTTCATCAACACCACGCTCAGTGACCTGCTCGATCCGCAGGGCGTCGCGCAGGTCTGGTTCGATGCCGAGATCACCGCCAAGGACGGCTCACTCGACGGCCTGCTCCGCCGAGTGCTCCCCGATTGCGACAGCTGGCACCTGAGCAGCGTGACCGACTGCTCGTCGCCGTTCGCACTGAGCCGGGACATGGTCCGCGACCGTCGACTGCCCCGACACTCGCTGCTGGCCGACGGGCAGGCCGACCGGGCCACCTACCACGACGGACTCGCCGAACGGGAGGTCATCGAGGTGCAGAGCGTGGTGCTGTGCCTGCGGCCCCGCGCTACTCGACGCGGTTGACGAACCCAGCGTCGACCGGAAGGCTCGTGCCGGTGATGTAGCGGGCCTCGTCCGAGAGCAGGAACGCGACGGCGGCGCTGATGTCGGCGGGCTCCAACAACCCGACGGGCAGCGCATTCTGGAATTGCGTGCCCTTCTCGGACTGCGCGTCCACGAAGGACTGCATCCCTTCGTTGACCGCCATCAGTGTGTTGACCGCCGTCGGGTGCACGGCGTTGACCCGGATGTTGTCCTCGGCCAGCTCGTTGGCCAGGCCGCGCATGATGCCGACGACGCCGTGCTTGGCCGCGGTGTACCCGCCGGCGCCCACGCCACGCAGCCCCGCGGTCGAGCCGATGAAGACGATCGAACCGCCCCGGCCGCCGGCGACCATGTACGGGATGGCCGCTTGCGCGGTTTTCCAGGCACCGGTGAGGTTCACCGCGATGACGTCGTCCCAGGCCTGCTCCTCCTGCTCCGGCGTGACCATCCGGAACTGGGCGGTGCTGATGCCGGCATTCGCCACCACGAAGTCCAGCCGACCGAACTTCTCGACGCCCTCCTGCACGGCCTGCCGCAACGCAGCACTGTCCCGCACGTCGGCGACCCGGGCAACCATTCGCCGCCCCAGCGCCTCCACCTGCCCCGCGGTCTCGGCCAGGTCTTCGTCGGAGGCCATCGGATAGGCAGCGGAGCCGACGTTGCGACAGATGTCGACGCCGATGATGTCCGCACCCTCGGAGGCCAGCCGCACCGCATGACTGCGCCCCATACCGCGGCCGACCCCGGTGATGAACGCGACCCTGCCCTCGAAACGCGACATGACTCTCCTGACGTCGGATGCTGTCCAATCAAGCGTGGACGCGGATACACCTCGACCGCGCTCGATCTCGGCAGTCTCGTCGGAGGCGCCCGCGTGCACAGAATATCCGATCTGGCTGGTGCCGGTGCCCCTGCGTCACGGGCCTTGGGTCACTGGTCCACCGGGTGGCCGGACGGAGGCGAGAGCACCGCGATCGGTCTTGCCCGATTCGGTCTGCGGCAGGGTCGCCACCAACCGGATGTGCTGCGGAATCATGTAGTGCGGCAGGACGCCGGCCAGGCTACGGCGGATCGCCCGGACCACCCGACGGGAGTGTTCGGGGTCGTCCGGCTCGAGCGTGCGCTGCGCGGCGCCCGGAGCGGCCGCAGTCGTGACGACGTGGGCCAGCAGGCTCGGATCGTGCCCCGGCGGACTGTGCAGCACCACGGCCGCGTCGAAGACGTCGGGGCAGGCTCGCAGCGACGCCTCGACCTCGCCCAACTCGATGCGGTGACCGCGCAGCTGCACCTGATCGTCGATGCGCCCGCGATAGACGTAGCTGCCCGTGGCAGCGTCCCAGCTGGCCAGGTCGCCGGTGCGGAAGCAGTGCTCCGTCGAGCCGTCCTCGCCGGTGCGGGTGGGGAACCGCTCGCGGTTGAGTTCCGGGCGGCCGAGGTAACCGTCGCTCACCCCCGCCCCGTCCAGCAGGATCTCGCCGGCCTCGCCGGGACCGACCGGCCGCAGCTGCGGATCCACCAGGCGCATCCGGACGTGGGACAGCGGCGTGCCGATCAAGGTGCCCGGCGCGGAGCGGGCGAAGTCGACCGCCGTCATCTGTCGCAGCGTCACGTGCACGGTCGACTCGGTGATCCCGTACATGTTCGCGACCGCCGGTCGTCGTGCGGCGGGCAGCGCCGCCAGCCAGCCCGAGACCGAGCCCGGGTCGACCGCCTCACCGCCGAACACGACCTGGCGGACCGCCAGCTCGTCCTGCGGACCGGCGCCCGCGGCGACCAGATGCCGGAAGACCGACGGAACCAGGTTGCACACGGTGATCCCGGTACCCGCCAGGAAGGTGACGAACGCCGCCGGGTCCAGCCGCACGTCCTGCGGCACGAGCACGATGCGGCCGCCGGTCAGCAGCGGCCCCCACATCTCCCACACCGAGAAGTCGAAACTGAAGGAGTGGAACAGGGACCAGACGTCGCTGGAGGTGAAGTGCATCCGGGTGCGCGCGGCGGCCATCAGGGCGAGCACGTTGCGGTGCCGGATCGGCACGCCCTTCGGCCGCCCGCTCGAACCCGACGTGTAGATGACGTACGCCGGTGAGTCGGGGCCCACCGGCGGGCGTACCGTCGACCGGGCCTGCGCGGTCGATGCCGGCATCGCCACACACCGCAGGCCCGATGCCGGATCCGTCCCCGCGGATTCGCCGATGGCCAGCGTGAGCGCCGCATCCGAGGCCATCATGGCCAGCCGTGCGGCCGGATACAGCGGATCCAGGGGCAGGTAGCCGCAGCCCGCCTTCAGCACGCCCAGGATCGCGGCGATCCAGCGCGCGTCGCGGGGCAGCAGCACGCCGACCAGACCACCCGGTCCGACCCCGGCGGCCACCAGGTCGGCGCAGACCGCATCCGACCACTGGTCGAGCTGGCGATAGCTGACGAGCTGACCGGCGTCGTCGATCGCGATCGCTGCCGGCGTCGATCCCGCCTGTCGCTCGAACTGCGAGATCAGAGACGTCGGGCCGCCCATGTACTCCACTCCGGTGTGAGACGTGCCGGCCGGCCGGTGCCGTCGGCTGTGAGCGATGGCCGTGCGCCGCGATGGCGCGACTCAGGTGACAGCCGGAACGGCGGTCGCCTGCCGGCGTGCGGTCGGCGGCAGCGACCGGTAGATCTGCACCATGCCGCCGAGCACCCCGCTCAGCCGCGGGAGTGGGGCGTACGCCGGGTCGTTGGCGAGGATGGCGTCCACCTCGCGCAGGCGCCACATCGGCGTCCGGGGGAACAGGTGGTGGACCAGATGGAAGCCTTCGCCGTCGGCCTCGCCGAACAGGAAGCGGGTCCAGAACCCGTACTCCCGGTTCCAGGACATGTAGAGATCGATCCGCGGCGCGTTCTCGATGAGCGGGAAGTGCTCCATCAGCTCGGCGACCGCGCCGACCCAGACCTGCGTGGTCACCAGCGGAACGAACCAGAGCAGGAGCAGCCACAGCCACCAGTGGGCGGCCACCGCCCAGGCCAGTACGGCGACGAGCAGGGCGATGCGCAGGGCGCGCTCGAGCGGTGCTTCGTTCTTCGACCAGATCCGGTGCCGCAGCAGGTAGAGGATGTACGAGGCGGTGGACCGCGGGCCCACCAGCTTGCGCAGGTAGCGGTTCAACGCAGGGCGACCCAGGTTGTCGCCGCACAGGCCGTTGTCCTTGTACTGACGGTAGTCGGGGTCGCGCTCCGGGTCACCCAGGCGGCCGTGGTGTTCGCCGAGGTGCGACGCGCGGTAGGCGGTGAAGCTCTGCAGCACCGGGTACCCGCCGAAGACGGCGCCGAGCAGGCTGCCGACACGATGGTTGGCCATGAACGCGCGGTGCGCGGACATGTGCAGCACACCCGCCACCGCGCGCTGACGCCCGCCGATGAAGAAGACGGCGAGCAGGTACACCGGGACCGCCGCCCACAGTGGCCGGTTGTCGAAGGTCCACACCGACGCCGCGCACCAGAACGCGATCCAGAACCAGTGCCGGATGAGTTCGGCGGGACCGTGCCAGTTGTCCAGGCGGGACGCGACGCGGACGGCGTCGAGGATCTCCGGAGCGAATCGATGGCGGGTGCCTCGCCCGCCCGACATGGTGTCAGCGGAAGTTGGCGACATCATTCAACTGTACGTTCTGCAGAGCAGAGGTCCAACCACAGCGCTCTATGGAGCGTGATCAGCTCGCGCGGTGCTCGTCGAGCAGCGTGCCGATCGGCTGGTCCGGTGCGGTCAGCGCCGCAGCCAGGGTGGCCGTCAGGTCGGCCTGCCACTGCGCGGCGGACTCCGGGTCGAAGGCGTCGGCGGCGTACTCGATCTCGCCGACCAGGCCGGTCGGTTCGTGGCGTGCCGTCCAGGTCAGCGCCGCCTTCGCCGTCGCGGAGTGGACGAAGTGCTCGACAATGGTCAGCCCCGCGATGCCGTCGAGGCTGTCCAGCGGCGTGGACTGGAATCCGAACATGGCCTGGAAGATCGGGTTGTCGCCGGCCCGGGCGCTGCGCGACGCCCCGTCAACCGCATCGCCGAAGGGCAGCTCCTGGTTGGTCAGGGCTTCGGCCATGGCCGTGTCGACGTCGGCGACCACCTCGCGGAAGCTCATCGCCGGCTTCAACTGGGCGCGCACCGCGACCGTGTTCACCAGGTACCCGATGATGTTCTCGGTACCCGGTCGGTTGCGGCAGGCGACCGGCAGGCCGACCACCGGCTCGTCCGTGCCGACCGCGCGGCTCAGGGTGAGGAAGAAGGCGGCCAGCAGGACGGTGAACGGGGTCGACCGGCACTCGCGGGCGACCCGCTGGACGGCCGCGGTGTCGATGGCCGCGGGCGGCAACTGCAGCGCGAAGCCGGCGGTGCCCACCCGGGCCCCGCTGGCTCGGCGCGCTCCCAACGGCGCGGATGCGGGGGTGTCGGCCAGCCGCGCGGACCAGTGGGCCCGCTGCGCTGCCGCCTCCGGCCCGGCCAGCCAGCGCTGCTGCCACTGGACGTAGTCGGCGTACTGCACAGTGACATCCGGCAGCGGCCGTCCTTCGTAGAGCGCCGTGAGCTCGCGCCAGAAGACCGCCAGCGACCAGGCGTCGAACACCGCGTGGTGCACGTTGAGCAGCCACAACCACTCGCCGTCGAGCTGGAACGCGGACGAGCGCAGCAGCGGCCCGGCGCCCAGGTCGAAGGGGATCCGGGCGGCGGCCTGCGCGCGGTCGGCGGCGTCGGCGAAGTCGGCGGCGCGGACCACCTCGGTACGGACCGGCCCGGCGGGTCGGATGTGCTGCCACACCGTGCCACCCTGCTGGATCAGCACCGTCCGCAGTGCCTCGTGCCGGGCGACGAGGGCGGTCAGGGCGGCGTCCAGGCGTGCGATGTCCAGCGGTCCGTGGATCCGGTAGCCGACCGGGATCGCGTACAGCGGCGCACCCCGGTGCACCTGGTCGAGGTACCAGAGGGCCTGCTGTCCACGGGAGGCGGGCTGCCACTCGTCGCGGCTGGCGGCCGCAAGGACCGCCTGTTCGGCGCTGCCGGCGCCGCGCAGCCGGGTCACCGACGCGGCGATACCGGCGACGTGCGGGGCCGCGCGGAACTGCTCGAAGGTCAGGGCCACGCCGGTCACCTCGGCGACCCGGCTGAGTATCTGCATGCCCTGCAGCGAGTCGCCGCCGACGGAGAAGAAGTTCTCCTGCCGGTCGCTGACCGGGGCGCCGAGGACGTCGGCGACCACCATGGCGACCGCGCGTTCGAGCGTTGTCATGGCCGCCTGGTCGGGACGTCCGGCTGGTACCCTGCCGATCGGTGGCAGGGCGGCGCGGGACACCTTCCCGTTCAGCGGCGAGCGCGGGATCCTGTCCAGCAGCACGATCGCGCTCGGCAGCATGGACTCCGGCAGCCGTTCGACCAGACCGGCCCTGACCTGCGCCTCCGACACGTCCGGCCGGGCCTCGACGTACGCGACGAGGGACGACCCCAGGGGCGGGTTGTCGACCACGACAGCCACGGCGTCCTGCACGCCGTCGAGTTGGTGCAGGGCGCTCTCCACCTGACCGAGCTCCACCCGGTACCCACGGATCTTCACCTGGCGGTCGGAGCGGCCGAGGAAGGACAGCGTGCCGTCGGGCATCCGGGCCGCGCGATCGCCGGTCCGGTACATCCGTGCACCGGGCGGACCCTGCGGGTCGGGGCGGTAGCGGTCGGCTGTCATCGCCGGAGCGCCGTAGTAGCCGCGGGTCACCGGCGGGCCGCCCACCCACAGGTCGCCGGGCTCGCCGTCCGGTACCGGCTGCAGGTCGTCGTCGAGGATGTACAGCGCTGCCTGGGCGAACGCCCGGCCGAGCGACACCAGGGCGTAGTCGGAGTCGTCGGCGCCGCCGATGCCGTCGCGGGCGGGATGGTGCAGGGCGACGCTGATCGACGTCTCGGTCGGCCCGTAGTCGGACACCCAGTTGATCCGCTCCGCCCCGGGAGTGCGGTACCAGGCCGCCAGCTTGTCCACGAGGATCTTGTCGCCGCCGATGAACACGGTGCGCAGGCTGGGCGGCAGGCGCACCGCGCCGGTCACCAGGTCGTCGACCCACAGGTGCCAGTAGGCGCTGGGCAGGCTGACCATGGTCACCGAGAGCCGCTCGATGAGCGCCGTCAACTCCCGGCTGGTGAACTTGCGCTGCGCGGGCATCACCACCGCACCGCCGGCCAGCCAGGCCGGGAGGATCTCCTCCAGGGCGGCGTCGAAGGCCATCGCCGTGGACTGCAGCGAACGGTCCTGCGGGCCCAGCGACAGCTGGTCACGCAGCGCCCGCGCGTGGTTGGCGAAGCTCGCGTGCGCGGCTGCGACCAGCTTGGGCCGGCCCGTCGAGCCCGACGTGAACACGCAGTACGCGAGGTTCGCCGGGAACAGCTCGACCGACGGGACGGCCGTGGGCGGGCCCGACAGGTCCAGGTCGGCCAGGTCGACCGTCCGAACTCCGGCCAGCTCCACCGCGACCGGGCCGTTGCCGATCAGCAGGGTCACCCCGGCGTCCGAGACCATGCTCTCGGCGACGTCGCGGGGCAGCGACGCGTCAATGGGGACGTAGGCCCCGCCGGCCTTCCAGATCGCGTACATCGCCACCAGGAGCAGTGGCGAGGGCTCCATGCTGACGCCGACCAGGCGTTCGGGCCGGACACCGAGTTCGACGAGCAGGCCGGCGAGCACGGTGGCCCGCTGGTCGAGTTCGCGGAAGGTGTAGCTACCACCGTCCCAGACCACCGCCACCGCGTCCGGGGTCTTTTCGGCCTGCGCCTCGATGAGCCGGTGTACCAGGCGCCCGGTCATGCCGCTGCGCCCCGTGCCGACCGTGACATCAGCTTCATACGTAGGAGCGCAGCTCGCCCCGGCGGCGGACGTCGACCGTCGCGCAGTGGAACGAACCGCCGAAGCTGTTGAAGTTCCGGAACGGGCAGGGGATCGGGGTGATACCCCAGCTCTCGGCCAGCCGCTGCATCGGCTCGTCCTGCGCCTCCACGATCATGTGCTGCTCGTCGATCATCAGCACGTTCATGTTGATCCACTTGCTGGTCATGTACAGCGGATGGCTGTCGGGGATGACCGGCGCCGGAGCGGCCCGTACCTCCCAGTCCTTCAACAGCGCGGGCACCTTCGGCACCCGCTCCGACTGGATGAGCAGCTTCCCGGGGGCGAGCGGCATCAGGCTCGCGTCGATGTGCATCGGGTGGTCGTCGTCGAGCGTGACCTCGTGGACGCGGTAGTCGTCGCCGATGTGCCGGCGCAGCCATTCGATGCCCATCCCGTTCGTGACGTGGCTGCGCTGGACGAAGATGTCCCGGCCGCAGCGGATGAAGTCGGCCGCGTCGAAGGTCGGCTCGTACTCCGTGATCACCGATCGGAACGGCTCGCCGTCGGGCTGATCGGTCCAGCCGTCGACGTAGAGCTCATCGGGGAGTTCCGGCTTCGGTGCGGACGCCCAACGCGCCCCGCGCCGGAAGTACTCCTTCAGCAGTGGCCGGTACGCCGACACCGAGTGGTGCCGCGACCGCCAGGACATCGGCGCCTCGATGATCTCGTCACCGACGACGAGCAGCAGGTCGCGCGGCATCGCGTCGTAGAGTCCGGTGCTCGACCAGCCGGGAGCGCCGTAGCTGACGGAGTGGTCGCGCGGTTCCGGCCGACGCACCTCGACGCCCCGGCCCACCAGGATGTCCACCAGCTGGTCGAGCTCGTCCCGCGCGGCGGCCACCTGGTCGGCCGGGAACGGCTGCCCGGCCCGCTGCCGGAAGATCTCGCGCTGCGCGGCCGACAGCGGCGCGCCGACGGCGACATGCCACGGCGGGAAATGGGCGTTGTCGACGATGCCGACGATGACTTCCTCGAGCGGATCCCACTCGTTGTAACACTTGACCGGGTTTGACGCAGTGCTCGCGGTGTCCGGGGCGAGGTCACGCATCGCGGTCTGTGTCTGGGCGCTGGCCACTGTGGAATCCTCCTCCGATGACCCGGTCAGGTCGCGGGAAATCTAGTCTAGTTGTCACGTCCACCGCGAAGCTCCCCGTCAGCTCCCGCCCGTGCCGGCAGACAGGTAGCGTTCCAGCTCACGTCGGAAGTCGGCGAGGACGGGATTGGCGAACAGCAGCCTGATCGGCACGCGCTGCCCGGCCGCCGCCGAGATCTCCTTTATCAGCCGCACGCCCAGGAACGAGTCGCCGCCGGCCAGGAAGAAGTCGGAGTCCGGCGTCACCTGGGTGTTCAGCACCGTCGACCAGGCCCGCTCCAGCGGCGTGAGCTGGGCGGCCGCGAGGTTTTCGGTCGCCGAGCCGTCGGCCTCGGCCGCCAGCGCGAGCAGGGCGGCGTCGTCGCGCTTGCCGTTCGGGGTGAGCGGCAGCGCGTCGACGACGACGACCTGCCGCGGCTGCATGTACGGCGGCAGTCGCGACTGCAGGCTCTCGCGCACCGTCGCCGCCAGGTCCGCCGTGTCGGCGGTCGGGTCGTCGCGCCGGGCGACGACGAAGAGCAGCAGCTCGGTGGCGTCGTCACCGCGTCGGGCCACCACCGCGGAGCGGGTCACGCCGGGCACGGCGGCCGCCACCGCCTCGATCTCGTCCGGCTCGATGCGGTAGCCGCGGACCTTCACCTGCCGGTCGGCGCGCCCGCGGAATTCCAGCTGGCCGGGCTCGGCCCAGGCCACCACGTCGCCGGTCCGGTAGGCGCGCAGCGCCGGCAGCTGCGGGTTGATCTCGGCCAGGTTCCGGAACTTCGCGGCGGTGAGCTCACTGCGACCCAGGTACCCACGGGACAGCCCGACGCCGCTCACGTAGAGCTCACCCGGCTGGTCGGGGGCCAGCACCTGGTTGCCGTCCGCGTCCAGCACCCACAGCCCGGTGTCGGCGACGGCTTCGCCGATGAGTACCCGCTGGTCGCCCAACGGCTGCGGGCACTTCCAGGCAGTCGTGTAGACCGAGCACTCGGACGGTCCGTACATGTTGACCAGCGTGCCGGTGCTGCGCGCCTGCCAGCGCTTGACCAGGTCCGGCGACAGCGCTTCACCGCCCGCGAGCAGGTACCGCACCGAGTCGTAGCGTTCCTGATCCGGGCGGCCGGCCAGGAACAGGTCGAGCAGCGACGGTACGAAGTGCAGGATCGTGACGCCCTGCTCGACCAGCACCTCGGCCAGGTAGTCGGTGTCGCGCTGCACGCCGGGGCGGGCGCAGAAGAGCGTGCCGCCCGCGGTGAGCGGCCAGTAGAGCTCGGCGACCGACACGTCGAAGCCGCAGGCCGTCTTGTACAGCACCACATCGGACGGATCCATCGGGCAGAACGTCTGCAGCCAGCGCAGTCGCGAGCTCAGCCCGGCGTGGGTGATCAACGACGCCTTCGGCGCACCGGTGGTACCCGAGGTGTAGATCAGGTACGCGCCGTCGGAACCCTTGATGTCGCCGCTGCGGGGCCGAACGCCGCCACTGTCGCCCCCGGTCGGACCGCCGTCGACGACGTAGCTGCGATGACGCTGCGGCACGCGGTGCGCCAGCGACCGGCTGCACACGACCAGCGCCGGACGGCAGTCGTCCAGGATGTACTCCAGGCGCGACTGCGGATCGTCCGGGTCGACGGCGACGTGGGCGGCACCGGCGAAGAGGACCGCCAGTTGCGCGAGCACCAGGTCGACGGAGCGCTCGACGTACACCGCGGCGATGTCACCGGGTCGCACGCCCGCGGCGGCCAGCTCGTCGGCCAGCTGCCGGACCCGCGCCGCCAGCTGTGCGCGGTCGAGCGAGCGCTGCGCGTCTGCCAGGGCCACCGACGACGGCGCCGTGCTCCAGGTCTGTTCGAGCAGAGCCGTGATCGTCTGATCTGTGGAGTCCACTCCCCCGCCAATCCCTCCGCAGTTCATCACCAATCGAAGTGTGTCACAGCGTTGCGTCCGCTGTCACAGCGTCGTATCCGCTCTCAGGGCCGATTCAGCCGGGTGAGGGTCCGGTCGAGGACCGACTGCAGCAGGTGGTCACCGACGTGTTCGCACTGTCGGCTGCCGACCAGAGTGAGCCCGCCGTCGGCGTCCGGAACGACTTCGAGCAGCAGCTCGACGGGGGCTCGCCGGGTCGCGATGCGCTGGTAGGTCGCGGTGTCGCCGATGGTCAGCGTCGCAGGTGGATGGTCCTGGTAGGCGAACATCACCTGGTACAGCGGGTTACGGCCGGTACGGGGCGCGTTGCGCGCGAGCCGGATGTCGCGCAGCGGGGCCGAGCTGCGCGACAGGCACCAGCGAAGTTCCTCGGCTGTCGCGCTGACCTGCGCCGCCCAGTCGGCCACGCCGGACGGCGTCCGCAGGCAGCACACCTCGATCAGGCAGTCGACGGTGTCGACCTGCGCCGGCGATCGGGTGCGGGTCGGCAACCCGACCAGGAAGTCGTCCCGCTCGGCATGCTCGGCCAGGGCCCGGGTGAAGGCCGCCAGGATCACCTGGAAGATCGAGTGCCCGCGAGCCGCGGCCCAGCGACGCAGCGCCTGTGCCGGTGCGGCGCCGAGCCGGCGGCTGGCTACGTGACCGGTGTCCGGGCAGTCGCCGGCGCAGCTGTCGCGCGGCTGCTCCCGCCAGGCGATGTCGGCGGTGCCCGCCAGGTGGCGTACCCACTGCGCGGTGAGTTCGGGGCGCACCGGTCCGGGGCGTCCCGGCAGCGGAGCGGTCGACCACTGCGGCGCCCGTCCCCGCCGGCGCGCGTGGTAGGCGGTGGACAGGTCGCGGGCCAGCACCGACTCCGACCAGCCGTCGAACGCCACGTGGTGAACGGCGACACCGAGGACCGAGGTGCCGCCGCCGGCCGCGAACGCCGCGCGCCAGACCAGCCCCGCCTCCAGGTCGAGTGGCCGGTGCAGCGCGTCCAACACCTGATCTGTGGCACCGGCGGCGCTGCCGATCTCGTCGAGGTGGACGTCCGAGCGGGCTGAGGGCGTGGCGCGCGGCGACGGTTCGAGCAGGTAACGCGAGCGCAGGGCCGGGTGTCGCAGCTGCACGTCGAGCAGCGCCAGGCGCAGCGCGGCCCGGTCGACCTCCCCGCTGATCTGCCAGAGCATCGTGCTCAGCGCGGCGGCGTCGTCCTCCATCGCGTGCTGCAGCAGGAAGCCGGCCTGCGTGTCGGTCAGCGGCCGGTCGTCGCCCGGGCCGGCCGCGTCCGCGGCGGCGACCGGGGGCGCGGCGGCGATGGCCGACACGATGTCCCCGATCGACCCGAGACCGGCGAGCGCCTGCACGGAGATGTCGCGGCGGAGTTCGCGGGCGGCCCGGATGGCCAGTCGCATCAGATCCAGCGAGGATCCGCCCAGGCCCCACCAGGTGTCCTGCGCGGTCGGCGCGCCGTCGAGCAGGTCGCGGGTGAGCTCGAGGAAGCTGGCCCAGGCGGGATCGGCCGCGGCCGGCTGCGCGGGCGCCGGCCCGGCGGTCAGCAGGGCCCGGACGGCCGCCTCGTCCAGCTTGCCGTGGGCGGTCAGCGGCATCCGGGCCACGCCGACCACCCGCGACGGGACCAGTGCGGCCGGCAGCTTCCGGCGCAGCTGCTCGCGCAGCGCGTCCGCCGCGCAGGGGCCGGTGTAGACCAGCGCCAGGCTCTCGACCAGGCCCGATGACTCGCCGCGGATCGGGACGAGGGCACAGCTGCCGACGCCCGGCTGCCCGGCCGCGATGCGCTCGATCTCCCCCGGGTCGACGCGGTGGCCACGGATCTTGAGCTGTCGGTCCGCGCGTCCGTGGAAGTGGAGCAGCCCGTTGCGGCGGCTCACCAGGTCGCCGGTGGCGTAGCCGCGCGAGGTGCCGTCGAGCCTGAAGCCGCCCTGGTCGGCGCGGCCGACGTAGCCGAGTCCGACCCGCGGTCCGGCGACCACGAGTTCCCCGACCTCGCCGTCCCCGACGGGTTGCCCGTCCCGCTCGATGACGAGCTCGGTGGCCGGCACCGCCGTACCCAGCGGCACGCCGGCCGCGCCGTCCAGGTCAGCCGCGCGTACCCGGTGGGTGGTGACGAAGACGGTGGCCTCGGCCGGTCCGTAGCCGTTGGTGAGCGCGATCTCGTCGCCGTGGCGCGCCAGGAACCGGCGGGCGTGCTCGGGCGAGAGCCGTTCGCCCCCGGTCAGCACCTGCCGCAAGCCCTCGAAGCAGGCGATGTCTTCGTCGACGAGCATGGTGAAGACGCTCGCCGTCAACCAGGCCGTGTTCACCCCCGCGCGCACCGCGGCACGCAGCTGCGCGCCGTCGAGGAAGGCGCCGTCGGCGAGCAGGTACACGCTGCCGCCGGTGGTCAACGCGCTCCACAGCTCCAGGGTCAGGCCGTCCCACGGCAGCGCGGCCGCCTGCAACATCACCGTCGTCTCGTCCAGGCGCATGAAGTCGCAACGGTCGAACAGCAGCACCGTCCCGGCGTGCGGGACGAGCGCTCCCTTCGGATCGCCGGTCGTCCCGGAGGTGAAGAACACCGTCGCGGGATCCTGCGGCCCGGTCCGGTCCGGTGGCGGGTCGAGGCCACCGGGCGGTTCGGGTAGCCACGCCGGCGGACCGCCCGGCCAGCTCGCACCCAGGATCCGGTCGGCGCCGAGGCTGCGGACCGAGGCGTCGAGTCGGGCGTGGCTCCACGCCCGGTCCAGGATCGCGTACGCCGCACCCGCCTTCAGCACGGCGAGCAGGGTGGCCACCAGCTCCACCGACCGTCCCATGAGGACCGGTACCCGATCGTCCGGGTGCACTGTGGCCGAGCGCACCAGCTGTGCGGCGAGATCGTCCGACCAGCGGTCCAGTTCACCGTAGGTGAGGGTGCGATCGGCAGTGGACACGGCTGGCGCTGCGGGGGCGTGGCGCGCCTGCTCGCGGAAGGCGCCGTGAATGGTTGCGCTGCCAGGGTCGGTCAGGTGCGCTCGCCATTCCGGGGGACGACGTGTCACCAATCATGCGTACCACATCGGACGCTCCGGTGACCCGGTCGGTAGTCTGGGTGCCGATGAGCGCCCTCAGCCTTTACTGGGAACTGTTGCGACCTGCCGCCGACCCGCAGCGGTTGCTGTTCATCGCCCCGCACGTCGGCGCCGGCGCCGCGATCGGCCGTGACCTGGCCCGCAGCCTCCCGGACGGGTGGGCGGTCTACGGACTGGTCCTACCGGGCCGGGAACGGCGCATCGTGGAGCCGGTGACCTGGGAGTTCGACCCGACGGTGGCGGCCGCCGCCGAGGCGCTCGCCGAGCTCGCCGGCCAGTACCCGGCCGCCGCGGTCGTCGGGCTCGGCCAGTGTTCGGGCGCCTGGCTGATGTATGCGATCCTCGCGCAGGCGCGGCTGGGTCGGCGCCTGGGGCTGATGGTCGCGGTCAGCCAGGGCGCGTGGCACCTTCCCCGGCACCATCCGCCGCTGCCGGAGTCCTCCGCCGCGCTGTGGGCACAGCTCGTCGCGTCCGGCCAGGCCCAACCGGCGGTCGCCGAGGACGAGGACGCCCGCGAACTGCTCGAACCGGTGATCCGTGCCGACTACGCGGCCGTGAACGACTTCCCGACCACAGCCGAACCGCTGGACGCTCCGTTGCTGGCCATCGTGGGGTCGCACGACCACGACGTGGACCGCTCGGCAGCGCAGTCGTGGGCGAGGTACAGCGCCGGCATCGAGGTCGACGAGGTCTCGGCGGGCCACTTCCCGTTGGCGGAGAACCCGGCAGCGGTCGCCCGCGCGGTCCTGGCGCGGCTGACCCCGGCCTGAACGGTCCGGTCTGCCGCGCCGTCAACGACCCCCGCGCAGCTCGCCGAGCGGGACGGTCGGGTTGGAGAGCACCTGCTGCACCGTGGCGGCCAGCTGCGCCGCGTACGGTGCGAGGTCGCTGGCCGGCGACACCTCCGAGATGATCTCGAACCCGGCGGGGTGCTCCTCGACGGTCACCATCGCCGGCCAGGGCATGGACTCGCGCGGCATCGCCAGCGGTGCGGCGGCGAGGCCGAACAGCTGCCCGGGGCTCTCGTGCGCGTAGTCGAAGGCGAGCAGCGCGGCCGGAGGTTGGCGGTAGCGCCGCTCCTGCAGCACCCGGTACAGGCCGGCGGTGGCGTTCGAGCTGTCCACGAGTTGCGCCTGTACCTGCCTGGTCACCTCGGTCACGCTGCGATCGTCGGGCAGCTCGACGCCGACCGGTAGCTGGTCCACGCAGAAGCCGACGAGCGGCTGGCGGGCGTAGAGCGGTTGCCCGGTGCGGTGGGCCATCACGATCGCCTGGGAGGCCCCGGTGAGCAGCGACGATGCCACCGCCAGCGCCGACAGCGCCGCGGTGTGCATGGTGGACCGGCCGGCGCGCGACACGCTGCGCAGCTGCGCCAGGCTCTCCCCGGAGAACGCATCGAAGCGGGTATCGGGCGCGAACGGCCCGGTACCGTCGATCATCCGGCCCGCCGTCCAGAACTTGTCCAGCATCGGCCGCCACAGCGCCGCGTTCGCGGCGAACCGGGTGTCCTCCTCGGCGCGCTTGGAGCGGGCGTACTCCAGGAAGCTGGCGGGTGTGGGCAGGCTCGCCGCCTCGCCCAGGTAGCAGGCGGACAGCTCCGCCCAGAGGAGCTCGAACGACCAGCCGTCGACCACCGCGTGCGGCGCGGTTGCCTGCAGGAACGAGGCGTCGCCGGCCTGCACGAGCTGGAACTGAAACAGCGACGGGACCGACATGTCGACCGGCCGCTGGGCGAACCGGTGCAGCAGGGCCTCGACGTCCGCCGGCGACGCGTCGCTCAGGGCGCACGTGGTCAGCTTCGGGACGGCCTGGGCGACGCAGTTCTGGGCCGCGCCGTCCGGATCGAACCCGAGCCGGATCGCCTCGTGCCGCTGGGTGACGGCGGCGACGGCCGCCGCCAGTCGCTGCTCGTCCAGCACGCCGTCGATGCGGCGCACGTCGGACATGCGGTAGGAGGCGCCGCGCTCGCCGCCCAGTTCGCTGCTCATCCACAGCAGCTTCTGACCGTCGGTGAGCGGAGCCTGGCCGACGACCGGCGACGGGGCGTCGCCAGCCGACGACCGCTGTGCCGGCGGCTGCGCCCGCTGCGGTACGGGCGCCGCCGCTGCCCGGGCTGCCTGCCAGAGGCCGCTCGCGGCGAGTTCGGCCGCGGTGTCGGCGACCACCTGCACGATGCGCGCGCAGTCCGCGTCGTCGTGCGCGGCGCTGAGGAAGCAAGTGCGCCCCTCCCACACGTACACGCCGCGGCTGAGCAGGCCGAGGAAGAACATGTTCTCGGCCCGCTCGGAGCCGCCGACGTTGATGCGGAACAGGGACGAGAAGTGCTCGACCGAGACCGGGTAGCCGTGCGCCGCCGCCTGCGAGTTGACCGCCTCGGCCAGGTCCGCGGTCCGCTGGGTGAGGCCGGCCTGCAGCCGGGGCGACGCCTTCTTCAGGTATCCGATCATGTGCTGGGCGATGGCCATCGCCATCGGCTGCTTGCTGAACGTTCCGGAGAACACCATGCTCGGCCGCTGCGGCAGTCCGGCGTCGCCCTGTCGCCAGCGACCGCCGTCGATGGGCGCCATGAACTCCGCGTCGCCCGCGATGACGCCGATGGGCATGCCGCCGCCGATCACCTTGCCGTAGGTCACCAGGTCCGGGTGGATGCCGAAGTACCCGGCGGCGCCGGCCGGGTGGCACCGGAAGCCGGTGATGATCTCGTCGAAGATCAGCGCGGCGCCCAGGTCGCTGGTCAGCGTACGGAGCCGCCGGAGCAGCTCGGCGGGCTGGTATCCGGGGCGTCGGCTCTGCACCGGCTCGACCAGCACCGCCGCCAGCCGTTCGCCGTAGGACTCCAGGATGGGGATCGCGGACTCGTCGTACGGGACGAGGATGACGTCCTTGACCATGCCGGCCGGCGTACCCCGGCCGAGGGTCGTCGTCTCGCCCGGTTGCCCGCCGGCCCGGGGAGCGACCAGCACGCCGTCGAACGTGCCGTGGAACGAGCCGGTGAACATCGCGATCAGGTCCCGGCCGGTCTTGGCGCGGGCCGCGCGCACCGCACCCATCACCGCCTCGGTCCCCGAGGTGGTGAAGCCCACCCGGTCGACCCCGGTCAACGACGCGATGCCGCGGGCGACGTCGCCCGCGTTCGACGACTGCGGGCCGAGCAGCAGGTCGGCCGGGTCGAAAGAGCGCAGGGCGTCCTTCACCGGTTCGGACGCGTGGCCCAGCATGGTGACGCCGAAGCCCATGCACAGGTCGAGGTACTCGCGGCCGTCCACGTCGACGAAGTGCGAGCCCTCACCGCGGACCCCGACCACCGGGTAGCTCACCGCGCGCCGGCCGGTGCGCAGCGAGAACACCACGTTGCGCTGGTCGGCGAGGGTGTACCGGTCCTCCTCGGTGACTCGCTTCGACACCGGGGTACGCCTGGCCCACTCCTGCTCCTCCTCCACCGGCAGCGCAGCGCCCTCCTCGACCGGACGGGCCGGCGCCGGGGCGCGGACCGGCTCGGGGGCGCGGACCGGCGCCGGGGCGCTGACCAGCGCGGGGGCCGGGGCGGGCGCTGTCCCGTCGCCCGACGGGTGCCAGCTCGCCGGCACGACCTCGGCGAGGTACCCGGCCAGCAGGGCGGACGAATCCCGCTCGAAGTACAGCAGCCGGACGTCGATGGCGACCTGGAACTCGGCCGACAGCGCATCGGCCAGCTGGATGAGCAGGAACGAGTCGTACCCGACGTCGATGAAGGACGCGCTCGGCGGCACCTCCTCCAGCGTGCACCCCACCAGCTTGGCGACCACCCGTCGGACGCCCTCTTCGATGCTGTCGCGGTCGGCGCCCGGCAGCGGCTGCGCCGCCACCGGCGCGGGCGCTTGAACCGGGATCCGGGCCGGCGCCGGGTCCCGGGCCGGCGCCACCGGCTGGGGCTGGCCGGGACCGGGAGCCGGGCCTGGTGCTGCCGACGACATGGGCTCGTGCCTCTCCTCGTTGCTCCGGTCGAACGCGTAGGTGGGGGCGTGGACGACAGCCGTCGGCGGGCCGTCCGCGCGGCGCCCGGCGGTGCTGCGCAGCACCTGGTCGGCTCCGGCCGTCCAGGCGGTCGCGAGCAGCCGGGCGCGCGAGCTGGCGTCGTACCCGGCCTGGGCGGTGCCGGTCATGGCCACCGCGTCGGGACCGAACACCTCCGTGACGAACGGGGCGACGCCCGCGCGGGAGTCCAGCACCAGGGCCAGGTCCGCGCCGTCCGCGCGCAGGGCGCTCAGCGCGTCGCCGAAGCGGACCGGCCGGATCAGGTGGCCGGCCCAGAACGCGGGGTCCCGGGCAGTCGCCTCGTCGAGCCAGCCGCCGGTGGTCGGCGACATCAGCCGCAGCGTCGGGGGCCGCAGGTCGAACTGGGCCCAGGCCGCGGTGTACTCCTTGACGAACGGCTCCAGGACGGTGCTGTGGAACGGGTGCGCCACCGGAATCCGGACCGAGGCGACCTTGGCGGCCCGCAGCTGCGCGGCGACCGCCTGGATCGCCGTCGACTCACCGCTGAGGATGCAGTCCCGGGGGCCGGGCACGATCGCCAACGACACAGCATCGCCGAGGTACCGGGCCACCGAGTCCTCCGGCAGCCGTACCCGGATCATCTCGCCGGGCGGAGCACCCGCCAGGATGCGGGCCCGTTCGTTGATCGCGGCGGCGGCCACCTCCAGGGTGAACACGCCGCCGAGCACGCCCGCGGCGACCTCGCCGAGGCTGTAGCCGCACAGGGATCGGGGCTGCAGGCCGTCGCCGAGCAACGATCTCGCGATCGCCACGGACCGCACGAGCATCGCCAGCTCGGTGATCCGCGGCGGGGCCTCGGCCTCCGGCGCCGCGGTGAGGCGCTGCGCCACCAGCGGCCGGTCCTCGACCGGCAGGCTGGACAGTGCCTGCTCGAACGCGTCGGCGAAGCCGTCGATCTCGTCCTTCGCGGCGGTCAGGTCGCCCAGCGCGGTCCCCTGGCCGGGGAGCACCAGGACGGTGTGCTGGTTCTTCTTCGCCCGCCGGATCTCCGTCCGCCAGGTGCTGACCTGACCGGCCCGCCTGGCCACGACAGCGGCCTGTCGGTGCGGGAGCACGCGTCGACCTGTCGTCATCGTGTGGGCCAGTCGGTCCAGCGCGTCCGGGTGTGCGGTGGCGAACTGCGCCACCCGGTCCATGGTGTCCTCTGCGCTGCGCGCCGAAGCGGCGCTGACCGGCAGCACGTACACGCCGTCGCGCGGCGGGTCTGCCGGCTCGGGGACCGGCGACTGCTCCAGGACGACATGCGCGTTGGTGCCGCCGACACCCATCGAGCTCACTCCGGCCCGGCGCGGACGCCCGTCGTCCGCCCAGGTGATCGGGGCGTCCGGCACGAAGAGTCGGGGGCTCGCCGGGATCCGCGGATTGAGCCGCACGAAGTTCGCGACCGGGGGGATCCGGCCGTGGCTGACGACGAGTGCGGCTTTGATCAGTCCGACGATGCCGGCTGCCGCGCCCAGATGGCCGACGTTGCCTTTGACGGCGCCGATGGCGCACCGGGTGCCCTCGGCGCCGAGGGCGCGGTGCAGGCCCTCCCACTCGACGACGTCCCCGACCTCGGTGGCGGTTCCGTGCGTCTCCACGTAGCCGATGTCGCCCTTCGCCACGTCCGCGGCGGCCAGCGCCGCGCTGATGACCTGGCTCTGCTGGTTCACGCTGGGCGCGGTGAACCCGACCTTGCGCTTGCCGTCGTTGTTGATGGCGCTGCCGCGGATGACGGCGTGGATGGCGTCCCCGTCGGCGAGCGCGCGGTCGAGCCGCTTGACCACCACCGCGCCGGCTCCGCTCGCCGAGATCGTGCCGCTGGCGGACGCGTCGAACGGGCGGCAACGGCCGTCCGCGGACCAGATGCTGCCCGGCTGGTGGTAATAGCCGGCCCGGTGCGGGTGCTCGACGTTCACTCCCCCGGCCACGGCCACGTCGCAGTCACCGGACAGCACGCTCTGGCTGGCGAGGTGCAGCGCGACCAGCGAGCTGGAGCAGGCGCTCTGAACCGTCAGGGACGGGCCACGCAAGTCGAGGGCGTAGGCGATCCGGGTGGACAGGAAGTCGTGGTCGAGCGCCGCCACCCAGTTGACCGCCTCCGACGAGGTGAGCGGCCGGGCGGCATCGCCCCACCGGGGGTCACCGATGCGCTCCAGCACCATGATCGGCGAGGCGGCGCCACCGGCGGCGAACAGGCCGATCCGGCCGGGGTACCGCAGCGGGTCGCAGCTGGCGTCCTCCAACGCCTCGAGGACGACCTCCATCATGACCCGGTGGTTGACGTTGACGGTCTGGGCTTCGCCAGCGGTGATGCCGAAGGCGGCGTTGTCGAACCGGTCGTGGTCTGCCAGCGGCCCGGCCACCGGCACGTAGGGGTGTCTGACTTCCGCCGGAAGGACGATCCCCTCGCGCTCGCGGTCCTCCTCGCTGACCTGCACCATGCCGGTCGAGCCGGCCTCGACAGTGGCCCACAGCGCGCGGTAGTCGGCGGCGCCGGGGACACGACAGGCCATGCCCACGATGGCCAGCGGCTCACGCATCTGCCTCTCCTCTCACCCGCGCGCCTGTCTGTCGAGTCATGCCGCGTGCGCGGAGTCGACCTGGGGGCAGCAGCCCGGTGATCCCGAGCGAGTCCAGCGCCGCGTCGGGCTGCCTCAGCAGCATTGTCAGGATCCCCTGAAACGCCTCGCAGTAGCCGCGGGCGAGCTCGCCCGAGTAGGTACGCAGCGCGAACTGCCAGTCCAGGGCGATGCCGGCCGCGGTGATGTCGCAGACCACGCTGAGCTCGAACGGGCCCTGTGAGGTGCGGGCGACCCGCTCCGAGAGGCTGCCCTCGCCCAGGGCCAGTCCGCCGCTGGCGCCGGCCGAGAACGTCGTGCGGACCAGTTCGGTGCCGGGGCGCGGTCCGTCCCCGCTGAGCCGGTCGGCCACCCGGCTGAACGGCATGTCCTGGTAGTCGATGGCGTCCAGCAGGTTCAGCGACACCTCGGCCAGGGCGGCGGCGAACGTGCCCGATACGTCGATCCGCGACCGCGGCACGACCAGGTTCGTGAGCATTCCCACGGTGCGGGCAAATTTCGGGGTACGGCAGCTCGTCGCGGTCCCGACACACACGTCGGCGTCGCCGGTGGCCACCGCGATCATGACGCTCATCGCACCGAGCAGCACAGCGAACGGCGTCGATCCGGCCCGGCGCGCGTACGCCACCACGTCGTCGGCCAGCGCGTCGTCGAATGTGGTGGACAACAGCATGGTGGTCAGGTCGTCGGTGTCCGACGGTTGCGGGCAGTCTCCGGGCAGCGCGCTACCGGCGGCTCCGGCGAGCTTTTCGGTCCAGTACGCCAGGTCTTCCCGGGACGCGTCGTCGGCGAGGGTGGCCAGCTGCTCCGTGACGAAGGCGCCGTACCCCGGGGTGACCGGCGGGAGAGCGGGCGTCATGCCGGCCCGGGCCGCGCGGTAGAACTCGCCGAAGTCGTCGACCACGATCGCCATCGAGCTGCCGTCGCAGATGATCTGGTGAGCAGCCAGCACCAGTCCGGTCCGGCTGTCCGACAGCAGTACGGCCGTGAGCCTGATCGCCGGCCGGCCGGTCAGGTCGAACGTCGAGTTGGCCGCGTCGGTGATGGCGCGTTCCAACTGCTCGGCCTGCGCGGCCCCGGCCAGCTGTCGAAGGTCGAGCACCTCGACCGGGAGGTGCGCCGGATCGGGGCTGACGACCTGCACGACGGCGCCGTCCACCTCGCGGAAGGTGGTCCGCAGGGACTCGTGCCGGCGCGCCGTCTCGTCGATGGCGGAGCTGGCGGCTTCGACGTCGAAGACGCCGTCGAAGAGATAGACCTCCGGCATGATGTACGCCGTACTCCGGGGGGCCTGCCGCCAGAAGCGCCAGATCTGTTCCTGCAGCGGACCGAGCGGGAAGATTCGCGTCAGCGCATCCGTGCTCGCCTGCGTCAAGTGACGTCCCCGATGAGCTTGCAGAGATTGCGCGTGGTGCGCGCCTGGAAGAAGTCCCGCAGGCGCACCCGCACGCCGAGCTCCTCGCGGATCTGGGCCAGGATGTTCAGCGAGTCCAGCGAGCTGAGGCCCAGCGTGAAGAACTCGTCGTCGAGCGAGCACCGGGTGTCCGAGGTGGTGCGCACGATCGCGATCACCCGCTTCTCGACCTCGGTCATGGTGGACTCGTCGTCCTGGGCCTCGACCTGCGCCGGCTTCACCAGTTGCGCGAGCGCCGGGACGTCCACCTTCCCGCGTTCGGTCATCGGCAGGGACTCCACCCGCACAACCACGGCAGGCACCTCGTAGCTGGGCAACTCGCGGGCAAGATGGTCCCGAACACTGGCCTCGCCTCCCGGTTCGTCCGCGCCACCGGAACCAACGTAGCAGGCGACCAGGACCGGGTTGGGGGCGTCGCGGTGGACGAACGCGACCGACTGGGCGACCGCCGGATGCCGGTTGAGGACGGTCGAGATCTCGGTCAGTTCGATCCGCCGGCCGCTGATCTTGACCTGGTCGTCGGTCCGCCCCAGGAAGCTGTAGCTGCCCTGCGCCGACGGCTTCGCCAGATCGCCGGTGCGGAACAGCCGCGAGCCCGGCGGGCCGGCCGGGTTCGGGACGAATCGCTCGGCGGTCAGCCGCGGGTTGTGCACGTAGCCGCGGGCCACGCCGACGCCGCCGACGTACAGGTAGGCCGGCTCGCCGTCGGTGGCCGGGTCGAGATCGGCGTTGCGGTACAGCTGGATCTGCGCCCCGGGCAGCGGTTCGCCGATCGGCGCTTCGCGGAATTCGTCGTTGACCAGCCGACCGCCGGTCGCGGCGACGGTGGTCTCGGTGGGGCCGTACTGCACCACGACGCACCTGTTCGTGGCCAGTTGGCGCACGACACCGTTGGGCACCGCTTCGCCACCGATGAATGCCAGCTGCACGTCCGAGTCGTCGGGCAGGTAGCCCGCGCCCAGCAGGCCGGAGTACCACGACGGCACGCCACTGAGGACGGTGACCTTGTGCTGGACGATGCAGTCGATGTGGTCCTGCCAGGAGCCTTCCGTCAGGTCCGGCGCGACGATGACTTCGGCGCCCGCGGCGAGCAGCAGGACGGGCCGCAGCGACGCGTCGAAAGCCAGGTCGGCGGAGAGCAGCACACGCAGGTCACCCGCGCGGTGCACGGCCGGCTGGGTGACCAGGTCGTACAGGTACCGGGCATAGTTGTCCAGCGCGCCGTACTCGACGCCGACGGCCAGCGGCGTGCCGGTCGAGCCGGACGTGCAGATGACGTAGGCGAGATTGCGCCCGGTCGCGCCCGCGCCGTCGACCCGGGGGTGGCCTTCGCCGAGGCGTCGGACCCGCAGCCCCGATTCACCCGGCATGCCACGCTGCGCCCCTTCGTCGGCCGCCGCCTCCAGCACGAAGGTGGCCACCTCGGCGAGCACGAGCTCACGCCGCCGCTCGGGCCATTTGCTGTCGACCGGCAGATAGGCCGCGCCGGCCTGCCAGCTGGCGAGCATGGCGATGATCGGATTGCCGCCCCGTGGCAACACCGTCGCCACCACGTCTTCCGGGCCGACCCCCGCAGCGCGCAGAAGTTCACTGAGACCGGTCACCGTCGAGTGCAGATCGCCGTAGTCGAGCGATCCGTCGCCGGCACGCAACGCGGGGCGCCGCGGGTCAGCTGCGGCGATGTCGCTGATCCGGTCGAGCAGGGACAGTCCACTCACGAGGAAAACCTTTCCCGGGGGGTCGCAAAGCCTACGACAGCTTCGGTCACACACCGTCGTCGCAGAACGACCGGAGCAGATCTACGCTCCGTGCGCTACCGTAGACGGCAAGTCCCACGATATACGACCTTCGGGTGCCGGCCGGTTGGCCGAGCGAGGCCGTCCCGGCGCACGACGCACGGGTAGCCGGACGCCGCGGCACCACCGCTGTCGGCGCCACCCGGACGGAGCGGCTGCGAGCCAGGTGTGAATCCATGACAGAGCATCTCACCCGCGCCGAAGTTATCGACTTCTATGGACGTCTGCCGCTGCGGCCCGACACAGCGGCGCTGGACCTGTCGAACGACGTCATCGCCTGCACTGCGGAGCTGTCCGAGGTCGGGCAGGCCCTGGGTGGTGATCTGGGCCGCCCGGTGGTCGGTGTCCGCGCCGCGGACCACTGGCTGCACACGCCGCGCCCGCCCAGCTCGGTGCTGCTGCTCGGCGCTCGTCATGAGTTCCCGGCCGAGACGGCGCGCGCCTGGGTGGCCTCGTCGCTGCGCTACGACGTGCCGCTGGGCTTCCTGCTCGTGGACGATCCCGAGGAGGGGCGCTTCCAGGCGGGCAAGCTCCGGCTCGCGCACAGCCGCGTCCTGCCGGGCGACGATGCCGTCATCGACGCGGTCAACGGATGGTGCGGCGAACCGGGCGACCTCGTCGCCGCGCGTCCGGAGCGGTTGAGCACGGTGCTGACCTCGTCCTGGCGGCTGCTGGCCATCGGCGGCCACTCCGACCTCGGACACCTGGGGCTGGGGTCGCACCTGCTCTGCGGCGCGACCGGGCCGGAGCGCTTCGCCGGGCAACTCCTCGCCGACGGGTGCGATCCGGACAACGACACCTGCCGGTGCACGACGAAGTTCCTGAGCACCGCCGTCCCGGCCCGGTCACTGCGAGCCAGCGTCGTCGCGCTGATGGGCTGCCGGTCGTTCGATCCCACGGCGACCGAAGATTCCACCAGCAACAGCCTGTGCGCGAGCGCACTGAGCGGGCAACCGGTCGCGGTCGTCGCGATGCTGGGCGACCTCGACGACCGCTTCGACGCGGTCGGCGAGTGCGCACGCGCGCTGGCTGACGGGCGCAGCATCGGGGCCGTCGTCCACCACCTCAACCGCTCCCATCGGGTCCCGACGGCCTACGGATTCGCGCTGGCCGGCGATCCGGCGCTGCGATTCGCGCCCGACCCGACACGGGCATCCGCCGGGGCGCCGGCCTACGTTGCCGCCGACTGCAGCGACCGCGCCCGCCCGCTGCTGGAGCGCTGCTACGAGATGGTCAACCGTAGCCGGGCGGCGGACCTGATCCGGCGAGGCCTGCTGAAGGTCAGTGACAAGTCGATGGATCCCGGTATCGAGGACGCGCTGGAGGACCTGGAGCGCGCCGGCGAGCAGGTTCAGGAGGCTGCCTGGACGGCCATCGAGCTGCTCCAGGAGGCCGTCGACTACCAGCGCTGGCGAGCGCCCGACCGGGTCATGGCGCGGCTGGAGAAGGCGGTCGGGCGCTGGGGCGAGGCGTACCTCGCGGTTGGCGGCCTGGTGCCCGGAAATGACATGTTCAACGCCCTGCACGCCGGCCACCGGGTGGACGATTTCCGCACCGAGGGCTGCTGTCCACGGTGCGGGTCGCTGCTGTCCATGTTCCGGTACAGCGACCCGTCGCGGGCCGGGTCGACGCGGGTCGCCGCCAAGTGCTGGCAGTGCGGGCCGATCCAGGAATCGGCGGACCCGGGTCCGGTGCTGGCCACCACGGTCAGCGGCGTCCACCAGCCGGGCGACACGATCCGGCCGCTGCTGTCGGTAGACGCCTCCCCGGACGAACGCAATCGCCCGGGCCGGCTCGCCGTCGTTCTGCAGGACCGCCTGACCGAACAGAGTCTTGCCGTTTTCCGAGCCGACTGCAGCCTCGCGACGCTGCCGGAAGTAACGCTGACCGTCCCCACCGACACCCGCAGCGACCTGCATGTCCTCTGGGCTGTGTGGGTCAGTGCGGCGACGGTCGCGTTTGCCGGCACCCGCACGCCGATCACCAGAGCGGTGCGCTGAGCGGCGGGATGGCCGGCTGACTAGTCACATTTCGGGCTGAATGTGGCAACAGGACGGTGAGCTGGTGTCTTGTCCGGCTCCGCGGTCCGTGGTTGGGTCGTGGTCATGTCTTCCGACCCCCAGCTGCCGACGGCAGCCGGCGACCAACCGCGCAACCCGGGATAGGCTGCGGCACACATCGATACGCTGAAAGGACTCCATCTATGCGGCGCATCCCTGAGCTCGGCGTGGAAGGGATCGATCACCGTTCGGCCGCCCGGTACCTCCTCGGGCTCGTTGCGCGCCAGAAGGCCAGCACGGTGTGGGGAATGGTGACGTCCGGGGTGTGGAATGCCAGCCAGGCGTTCATTCCGGTCGCCATCGGCCGCGCCGTGGATCTCGGCATCACCGGCCGCGACAGCGGCGCCCTGATCCTGTGGGCCGGGGTCGTCCTCCTGCTCGGCCTGGTGCGAGCGGCCGCGGGAATCGCGTTCTATCGGCAGACGGTCATCAGCCGCACCGTCTCGGGCGGCCTGACGGTGCAGGCGGTCACCCGGCACGTCACGCAGCTGGGCGGCTCACTCTCCCGCCAGCAGAACATCGGCAACCTGACCGCGACGGTGACCTCCGACGTGACCACCATCGGCAGCGGACTGCTGCACGCCGGCCGGGTGCTGGGCTCCGTCGTGGCCGTCGTCGTGGTCACCGTCATCATGCTCACCATCTCGCTGCCGCTCGGGTTGCTGGTGCTGGTCACCGTTCCCGCGCTGCTGGGACTCAGCGGACTGCTGCTGCGCCCGCTGCACCGGCACCAGGACGAGTACCGGTCCCAGCAGGGGCGGTTGGCGGCCCGCGCCGTCGACATCGCGGCGGGACTGCGGGTGCTGCGCGGGGTCGGCGGCGAACGGCAGTTCTCGGCGGCCTTCCACACCGATTCGGCGCAGCTGCGGGTCGCCGACACCCAGGTGGCGCGGGCGGAGGCGAACCTCGACGGGGCACGCGTGCTGATGCCGGGCCTGATCGCCGTGATCGCCACGTACACGGCGGCCCGCTTCGCGCTCAACCAGCAGGTGACGATCGGCCAGATGGTCGCCTTCTTCGGACTGGCGGTCTTTCTCACCCTCCCGCTCAACGACATCATGACGGGCGCGAACCAACTGACCCGGGCGCTGGTCTCCGCTCGTCGTATCACGACGTTGCTGAACACCGCGACGCCGGACCGGACGGGATCGGCGGTGACGACGGCGAACCGGGGCACGGCCCACCTGGTCGACCGGGCCTCGGGTCTGGACGTCCCACCGTCGACGTTGCTGGCGGTCGCCTGCGCCGAGTCGTCCTCCGCCGAACTGCTCGCCCGACGGTTGGCCCGCTTCGACGACTCCGGCGATGTCACGCTGGACGGCGAGCCGCTGGCGTCACTGCCGCTGTCCGTCGTGCGGTCCCGGGTCCTGTTGGCACACAACGCCGACCGGTTCTTCGGCGGGACCGTGCGGCACGAGATCGCACCGGCGGACACCACCGGCGCGGAGCAGGTCACGGCCGCGCTCGACGTCGCCTGCGCGGCCGACATCATCGACCCGCTGCCGGACGGTCTCGACACGCAGATGCGCGGACGGGGCAGGACGTTCTCGGGCGGCGAGCTGCAACGCCTGCGACTGGCCCGCGCCATTCTGGCCGACGCCGACGTCACCGTACTCGTCGAGCCGACCAACGCCGTCGACGCCTATACCGAGCACACCATCGCGGCCAATCTGGCCAGGTACCACGAGGCGCTCCCGGACGGCCGGAGCATGGTCGTGTTCACGGTGAGTCCGCTGCTGCTGCAGCAGGCTGCCGTCGTCGCCTACGTCGTCGACGGCCGGGTGGTGGCCACCGGGTCGCACAAGGAGCTGCTCGCGACCCATTCGGGCTACCAGGGCCTGATCAGGCGCGACGACGCACTGGAGGTCGGCCGATGAGCGCGCGTACGCTCCCCATCGCCAGCGAGAAGGCGGTCCGCCGCTTCCTGGCGACGCTCGCCCGCCACCACAAGCGGGAACTGGCACTGGTGCTGGTGCAGTACGGGCTGGCCGCGAGCAGCGGTCTGGTGGTGCCCCGGTTGCTGGGCGACATCGTCCAGGACGTGCGCGACGGTACGACGGCCGGCCACGTGACGGTCATCGCGGTCGTACTCCTCGGCTTTGTTCTGCTGCAGTCGTTCCTGATCGGCGTCGCGTTCCGGACGGCGGGGGCGCTCGCCGCGACCGTGCTGGCCGAGATCCGCGAGAAGTTCGTCGACGACGCGCTGGCGCTTCCGCTGGCCGTCGTGGAGAGATCCGACGACGGCGATCTGGTGACCCGCGCCTCCCGGGACGTGGACACGCTGCGCCGGACCATGCAGCTGGCGGTACCTCAGGTCACCGAGGCAGTGGTGTGGATCGTGCTCAGCGTCGGCGCCCTCATGCTGGTGTCGTGGCAGCTGTCGTTCGCGCTGCTGGTGATCGCGCCGCCGCTGGTGATCGTCAACCGGTGGTTCCTGTCCCGCAGCTACGCCGCGTTCCTGCGCGAAGCCGAGGCGTCGGCCCGCATCACCGAGGGCCTGACCGCCACTGTGCAGGGCGCGAGCACCGTCGAGGCGTTCGGCCTGGAAGCCGACCGCATCCGCCGCGCCGACGAGGACACCCGATCCTGGTACGGCGCGGTGGACCGGACGCTGCGCCTGCGGAGCGTCCTCTACCCGGTCGAGGAGTTCCTCTTCGTCGCGCCGGTGACCCTGGTTCTGCTGCTCGGCGGGTACGCCTACGGTCAGGGCTGGGTCAACCTCGGCCAGGTCACCGCCGCGACGCTCTACATCCTGCAGGCGATGCTTCCGCTCGAGACCCTGCTCGACTGGGTGGCCACCCTCCAGCAGGGAAAGGCGTCACTGGCGCGGCTGCTCGGCGTCGCGGACACGACGACCGAGCCGGCACCGACGAGCCCGCCCGTCATCTCCTCGGCCGACCTGTCCGCCCGCGCCGTGGTGTTCGGCTACGAGGACGGGCCGGACGTGCTGCACGGGATCGACCTCGCGGTGCGGCCCGGCGAGCGGCTCGCCATCGTCGGTCAGACCGGCAGCGGCAAGTCGACGCTCGCCCGGCTGCTGTCCGGGATCTACCGTCCACGGGTGGGCGGCGTGCACATCTCCGGCGTGCCGCTGCACGAGGTTCCGCCGCACGAACTGCGCCGGCACGTGATGTTGGTGACCCAGGACCAGTACATCTTCGGTGGCTCGCTCCGGGAGAATCTGGAGATGTCCACCGCACGCGTCGGTCGGGACGAGCAGGCGCAGCCCGACGACGCCGCGCTGTGGACGGCGCTGGAGACGGTCGGCGCGCGCGACTGGGTCGCCGAGCTCCCGGAGAACCTGGACACCGCGGTCGGCGCGGGCGGCGAGTCCCTCACCGATGCGCAGGCACAGCAGCTTGCCCTGGCCCGACTGTTGTTGGCCGATCCGCCGGTGGTCATCCTCGACGAAGCGACGTCCCAGATAAGTCCGGGCTCGGCCCGGCATCTGGAGCGGGCGGTTGGCAGTGTGCTCGAGGGTCGCACCGTCATCGCGATCGCGCACCGGCTGCACACGGCCTACGACGCGGATCGGATCGCGGTGATGGAGCACGGGCGGCTGGTCGAGGTCGGTTCCCATCAGGACCTGCTCGACCGGGACGGCGCCTACGCCCGGCTATGGTCCAGCTGGGTCTGACTGCGCACCTTCCAGCTCACCATTGCAGTGCGCGACGAACTCTTCGATCGTGGAGTATTCCAACAGCGCGACGATGTCGGTCTCGATGCCCAGCACCGAATTGAGCTCGTCGACCAGCTTGATCAGCAGGAAGGAGTTCCCCCCGAGATCGAAGAAGCTGGTGACCGTGTCCACCTCGGAGATGTCGACACCGATCACGTCGGCCCACACCTGGGCAACATCTGCCTCGTGCACTGGCATCGTCGGCAACCTCCTGCGCGTCGCGTCTGCCACCGGCATTCACCGGTCTGACTCGGTCACGACCAATGTAGCCGCCGACCCGGGCAGCCGGTTTTCGGCTCCGCACGTAGACTGGCACCGGACCGGACGTGCCTGCTTGAAGGAGAACTGACGAGTTGGTGCGCGATCCGCTGCTCCGGGCGATCTCCGGCCCGACCACCGGACTGCTGGTGTTCGCCTTCCCCGCGGCGGGCTCCGGCCCATCCGTCTTCCGGCAGTGGCTTGCGCACCGGCCACCCGGGCTCGAACTGGTCGCGATCCACACTCCGGGGCGGGAAGACCGCTTCATGGAGCCCGCCGTCTCGTCGGTGACACCGCTGGCCGACGACATCGCCGCCGCGATCGACCGGTACGGCGACCGTCCCCGCGTGTTCTTCGGACACAGCGCCGGAGCGCTGCTCGGCCGTGAGGTTGCCTGGCGGTTGAAGCAGGGCGGCCGCCCGCTGCGCCTGTTCGTCACGGCCGGTGCGGCGGCGCCGGACGTACCGGTCAACAGCTTGGCCGAGGCCGACGACGCCACCCTCATCGGCGCGATCCGTGACTGGGGTGGCATCCCGGACGCGATGCTGGGCGACGACGACGTGCTCGAGGTCATCCTGCCCTGCCTACGCGCCGACATGGCCCTGGCCGACGCCTGCCGCCGCGACCACCCACCGACGGCCGACGATCGCCTCGACGTCCCGATCATCGCGCTCGCCGGGGCCGACGATCCGGCGATCGGCTGGGCGGACTGCCAGCGCTGGCTGACCTGGACCGACGCCCCGGGCGCCGCGCACCTGGTGCCCGGCGGGCACTTCTTTCCCTTCGAGCAGCCCGCGACAGTTCTCGACTATCTCGTCCAGGATCCCGAACGACTGGGCGAACCCACCGCCGGTTAGGCGTACCGACCGCGGACGCGCTGCGGCCACCTGGTTGGGCGCAGGCCCGCCTGGGGGAAATCCCCCAGGCGAAGACGGCTGTCAGCCGGCTCCCGCCCGGCCGGGCGCGTGCTTAGCGTGATCTTCCGTAGGCACCGACGACGGAAGGAGTTCGGGTGATCGAGGCCCGGAATCTCACCAAGCGATACGGACGGACGGTCGCGGTCGACGCGCTCAGCTTCGACGTGCGGCCGGGCAGCGTCACCGGCTTCCTCGGCCCCAACGGGTCGGGCAAGTCCACCACGATGCGGCTGATCCTCGGGCTGGACCGGCCCGACGCCGGCCAGGCGCGGGTCGGCGGCCGCCGCTACCGCGAGCTGCGCTGGCCGCTGCGCGAGGTCGGCGCGCTGCTCGAGGCCAGGGCGTTCCACCCGGGCCGCAGCGCCCGCAGTCACCTGGCCGCGCTGGCCGCCGGCAACGCGATTCCGCGGGCCAGGGTCGACGAGGTGCTCGACATGGTCGGCCTGACCAGCGCGGCCGGGCGGCGGGCCGGGAAGTTCTCCCTCGGGATGGGGCAGCGCCTGGGGGTCGCCGCGGCGCTGCTGGGCGATCCGGCCGTGCTGCTGCTGGACGAGCCGGTGAACGGGCTGGATCCCGAGGGGGTCCGCTGGATCCGCAACCTGCTGAAGTCGCTGGCCGCGCAGGGCCGCACGGTGTTCGTGTCCAGCCACCTGATCAGCGAGATGGCGCTGACCGCCGAGCGGCTGGTGGTGATCGGCCGGGGGCGGCTGCTCGCGGACACGACCGTCGCCGAGCTGTCGGCCGGGTCGGCGTCGCTGGAGGACGCGTTCTTCCGGCTCACCAGCGCAGCGGTCGAGTACCGGGGAAACACGGCGAGGAGGCAACGTCATGACCACGACCGCGGCGACCCGCGTGCCCAGCGGCAGCTACGGGCTGGCGCAGGCGGCCCGGATGGAATGGATCAAGCTGCGCAGCCTGCGCTCGACCTGGTGGACCCTGGCCGTCACCGTCGCCGCGAACCGTCGGGATCGGGGCCGCTGTGGGCCTGAACAGCCGGAACGCCTCCGCCGACGTGATCAACAACGCGCTGGCCGGGGTGGTCCCCGGCCTGCTGCTGGCGGGCGTGCTCGGCGTACTGACCATGACCGGCGAATACTCCTCGGGAACGATCCAGGCCACGCTGGCCGCCATCCCGCGGCGCCGCCTGGTCCTGGCGGCGAAGGCGGCGGTGTTCGGGGCGCGTGACCCTGATCGTCGGGGAGGCCGCGTCGTTCATCGCGTTCTTCGCCGCGGCGGCCACGCTGCGCCACGGCATCGCGGCACCCACGCTGGGCGAGCCCGGCGTACTACGGGCGGTCGTGCTGTCCGGAGCCGCCTTCTGCCTGATCGGGCTGCTCGGCCTGGGCCTGGGCGCGATCATCCGGCACAGCGCGCCCGCGGTCGGCGTGCTGGTGGCCGGCGTCTACGTGGTCGCGCAGGTCATCGGCTTCATCGCGCGCGGCGCGGCGCCGTACATGCCGATCCTGATCGTGGAGAACTCGCTGAGCACGACCAAGCCGGTGACCTGCGGCACCGACGGCGCGTCCTGCCCGCATTTCCTGTCCGCGTGGGCCGGGCTCGGCGTGCTGTCCCTGTACGCGGTGATCGCGCTGGCGGTCGGCGGATGGCTGCTGGCCCGGCGGGACGCGTAAGCGAGGCGGGCGGAGAGGGAGGATGGCGGCATGGGCCTTCCGGTGACCACGCCGACCGCGGACCCGTCGCCGGGCGCCCGGACGCCGGTCAGCGACCCGTGGGCGGTCGCCCGCACGGCGGCCGTGGCGCCGTTCACCCGGCGTGCAGCGTCGCGAGCTGTTGTTCTGCCTGGCCGGGCTGCCGTTCGCCGTGGCTCAGCCCGCTGGTGCTCTTCGTTCTCGCCGTGGACCTGATCTGGTTGGCGGCCGGACGGCGGGCGGGGTAACCCGTCCCCGGCCGAGGTGGCCATCGCCGGTGCCTGCCTGGGACTGCTGCTCGTGCTGCTGGTGTCGACGGGGGCGGCCCGCAGGCTCGGCTCGCTGCAGCGCAGGCTCGCGACCCGGCTGCTCGGGGTGCGGGTCGCGGCGCCGCCGCCGGTGCGGCGGACGCCCCGGCGGCCGGGCCTGGCCCGGCCCGGGCCCTCGCGACGGGGCCGGCTGGCGGGTCATGGCCTACCTGCTGGCCAAGCTGCCGGTCGGCCTGATCGAGCTGTACGCCGTGTTCTTCTGGATCGGCGGGCTGGTCAACCTGGGTTACCCGCTCTGGTGGGGGGCGTTCCGCAACCACCCGCCGGGGGTCCGGCTGAGCCCGGTGCCGGTGTTCACGCCGTTCGGGTTGTTCGGCGAGGGCACGTTCCGCGTCGCGACCCTCCCCGGCACGTTCGCCGCCGCCGCGGCGGGAGCGGCGATGCTGCTGGCCGCCCCGTGGGTTACCAGGGCCGTCACGTCCGCCGACGCCTGGCTGATCCGAGGCCTGCTCGGGCCCGGGCGGCTGGCGCAGCGGGTCCACGACCTGGAGCTGAGCCGGGCGCTGGCCGTGGACGACTCCGCCGCCCTGCTGCGGCGGCTCGAGCGGAACCTGCACGACGGCGCGCAGATCCGGCTGGCCACGCTGGCCATGAACCTCGGCATGGCCCGGGAGAAGCTCGGCGACAGCGGCGAGGTTGCCGGACGCCGCGGCTGTCCGCGAGCTGGTCGACGCCGCGCTGCGGGGCGCCAAGGACGCGCTCGGCGAGCTGCGCAGCCTGGTCCGCGGGATCCACCCGCCGGTGCTCGACAACGGGCTGGCGGACGCCCTCGCCTCGCTGGCCGCCGACAGCGCGATCCCGGTCGAGCTGGAGGTCAGCATCCCGGTCCGGCCCACCCCCGCGATCGAGACCATCGCGTACTTCTGCGCCGCCGAACTGCTGGCCAACGCGGCCAAGCACAGCTTCGCGAACAAGATCGCCATCCGGGCGGCCGGACAGCGGGACGTGCTGCTGCTCAGCGTCGCCGACGACGGCACGGGCGGCGCCGACCCGGCCCGGGGCACCGGCCTGTCCGGGCTCGCGCAGCGGGTCGCCGTGGTGGACGGCCGGCTCACGATCGCGAGCCCGCCCGGCGGCCCGACGAAGGTCACCGTCGAGCTCCCGCTGCGCGCATGAGCGTGCGGGTCGTGATCGCCGAGGACGCGGTCCTGTTCCGGGCAGGGCTCGCCCGGCTGATCGAGGACCACGGCCACCAGGTGTGCGCGGCCGTGGGCGACGGCGACGCGCTGCTGGCCGCGGTGGCCGAGCATCAGCCCGACGTCGTGGTGGCCGACATCCGGATGCCGCCGACGCACACCGACGAGGGGCTGCGCGCCGCGCTCGAGATCCGCCGCCAGCACCCCCGCACCGGGGTGCTGGTGCTGTCGCAGTACATCGAGACCAAGTACACGGCCCGGCTGCTGGAAGGCAACGCGGCGGGCGCCGGGTACCTGCTGAAGGAGCGGGTGGCCGACGTCGCCGAGTTCACCGACGCGCTGGAGCGGGTCGCCGCGGGCGGCACCGCGCTCGACCCCGAGGTCGTCGGCCAGCTGCTGCGCGCCAGCCGCCGCGCCGACGGCCTGGCGGCGCTCACCGCGCGCGAGCGCCACGTGCTCGCGCTGATGGCGGAGGGGCGTTCGAACGCCGGCATCGCCGACGCGCTCGTGGTGACCGGCGGAACCGTGGAAAAGCACGTGGCGAGCATCTTCGACAAGCTGGGCCTGCCCCCGGACGAGGCCGACAACCGCCGCGTTCTCGCGGTCCTGCGCTACCTGGGCTGGTAGGTCCACACCTGTTCGGTGCCCGCGACGGGCAGCGGGGCCGGCCGCTGATCGCCGCGCTCGAAGGCAGCCTTGCGGTGGGGGCCAGCCGCAATGCCGGGCTTCGGGTTTTCCGGCTGGTGAGCAGATGGAAGCCCTTCGTACGGTTGGGGCACAGTCGCGTTGCACCGAAAGGACTTGATGTGAGCGCACATTCCGCCGTCCGGAGAACAGTGAAGTGGCGCCGGGTCGTAGCGGCCGCCACGGTTGGCACGGTGCTTGCCGCGGTGGTCGGGGCCGGCGCCACGTCGGCCGCGCAGCCCACTCCGGATCACCTGTCCCCGGCCACGGTGCTCCAGCGCGGCCTCGACGATCTGCACCACCTCGGAGTATCCGGGGCACAGGGCGTGGTCCTCGACGGGGACCGGGCGACCGCGGCCCGAAGCGGCGTGGCCGACCTGAATACCGGTGCGCCGATGCCGGTCGACGGGTACGTCCGGATCGGCAGCGAGACCAAGACGTTCGTGTCGGTGGTGCTGCTGCAACTTGCCGGCGAGGGCCGGATCGGGCTGGACGACCCGGTCGAAGGCTGGCTGCCCGGTGTCATCGCCGGCAACGGCAACGACGGCCGGCACGTCACCGTGCGCCAGATCCTGCAGCAGACCAGCGGCCTCTACGACTCCACCGACGACCTCGCCCTGCTGAGGTCGGCCGACGAGTTCCGGGCACACCGCTTCGACCACTACACGCAGGCGCAACAGGTGGCGACCGCGATGCAGCACCCGCCACTGTTCCCCGCGGGCACGCACTGGAGCTACTCGAACACCAACTACCTCGTCGCCGGGATGCTCATCGAACGGGTCACCGGACACCCCTGGTACGCCGAGGTACGCTCCCGGATCCTGACGCCGCTGCAGCTGACCCGTACGTTCTACCCGGGTGACCGGCCGACCCTGCCCCGGCCCCACGCCAAGGTGTACCAACAGTTCCCGCCGGGCGGCGGGCCGTTGGTCGACACGACGCTCATCAATCCGACCGTGGCGGGCTCGGCCGGTGGCCTGGTCAGCACCACCGCCGACCTGGCCCACTTCTGGCAGGCGGTGCTGCGCGGCCAGCTGCTGCGGCCGGCGCAGCTGGCCGCGCTGCGGCAGACCGTACCGGCCGAGTCGCTTCAGGACATCCGGCCCGGCTTCGCCTACGGGCTGGGCATCATGTGGATCCCGAACCGGTGCGGCGGCTACTGGGCACACATCGGCGGCATGCCCGGGGTGAGCACCCTCAACGCGGTCACCCCGGACGGGCACCGCTCGACGGTCTTCTTCGTGGCCACCGACCTGGCCGACCAGGACCGGGCATCGGCGCTCATCCAGCGGGAGATGGCACTGCTCGACGACCTGATCTGCGGCTGACCGCCAGCAGTAGCCGGGGGTTCGATGGATCGACCTGACGACAACCCCGCCCACGCGGAAGTGACGGCGGGGGAGGTCACTGTACCGAAAAGGACACTTCCGGTCGTCGAAAACGCTTACTCTCGAGTGTGCCCGGACGAACGTTGAGTAACCAGGTGCACGAAGCGGAGACGTTATGGATGTGCCGCAGGAAATGGTGGAGGCACTCGCCGGCCTCGGGGCCGAGGTGCTCCCGCTGGACGGCGTGAACGGCATCGACATCGGACTCGACCCGGACGGTGAGCTCGCAATCCGCCTGCTGGTCAGCGACCCGGACGACCCGCCTGAGGGGCTTCCGGACAGCTACGCCGGCTTCTCGGTGATCCTGGTGGCCGGGACACCGGTCACCGAAGCCGTCACCCCGGACGACGCGAAATACGCCCCGGTGATCGGCGGGATCCAACTGGGCCGCCAGCAGATCGTCGGCGGCCTGGTCACCACCGGAACGCTCGGCTGCGTGTTCCGGGACAGGTTCTCCGGGGAACCGGTGGCGATCAGCAATGCCCACGTGCTCCTCGGCGACATCCCGAGCGGCGGCTTCGCCGTCGGCGACGTGATCGGGCAGCCGGCCCCGACCACCGATCCGCCGCCCGCCTCCGAGCGCCTCGGCACGCTGCTGCGGTGGCGTTTTCCGGACACCCCGGCGTTGTTCCCGTCGCCGGGCAGTGGCGGCGTGTCCGGCTTCTGGGACGCGGCGGTCTGCTCGATCGACGAGGGCCGCGGGGCGACCGTCGGCGAGATCGCCGACCTCGGGATGGTCACCGGGATCGGGACGGCCCGGCTCGGCGAGACCGTCCGCAAGCGTGGCTACCGCACCCTGGTCACCTACGGCACGGTCACCGGCCTGTTCGGCAACTACGCGGTGTACGACTCCAACAACAACTTCCTCTGGTGGATGACCGGCCAGATCGCCATCGATGTCATCGCCGACCCGGACCTCAACCCCGACGGCATCTGGTCCAACTCCGGGGACTCCGGCTCGGTCGTCGTCAACGACGCCAACGAGATCATCGGCCTGCACTACGCCGGGGACGCCACCTCCGGCTACGCCAGCGATTTCGGGCCGCTCGCCATCGCCCTGGACATCAACCTCTAGGGACCGGCCTCGCGCGCATCGACGCCGCCGTCCACGGACTGTCCTTCCCACAACGGTCAGGAAGGCCCTCGTCATGGACTTCGACCGATCGGCCGTACGCCACCAGCTTGCCGTCGCCGCCTGGGACTCCGGCCAGTACGACGTGTTCGTCCGCACCGACGACGGCGACATCGAGCACTACTGGAGCGCAGGCGAAGGGGTGATGTTCGGCCCGGAACGCCTCGGCGGCCGGTTCGACAGCGACCCCGTCGTGCAGTCGGCTTTCGACGGCGTGGAGACCAGGCTGCACCTGCTGGGCCGGGTCGGCATCCGGATCGTCGACTGGAGCTGGCCTTCGCAGCCCCCCGGCTGGCTCGGTGCGCCGAGCGTGCAGACCCTGCCCGGGTACTGCCTGCGCGAGTTGAGCGCGATCTCCACCGGACTGCTGAACGTGTACTCGTTCGGCATCGAAGGCGCCTTGCGGCAGTGGGGGTACAGCTCCGACGGCTGGCACGGGCCGCACGTCCTGGGCGATTTGAGCGGCGGTTCGACGCCTGCGGCGGTCCGACGCCACGAGGGTCTGCTCGACGTCTTCGGCGTCAACGGCGGACTGATCCACTTCGGCTGGGATGACACCGAAGGGCTCTGGCGTTCGGAGTTCCGGGGTGGTGAGAACATTACCGGCCCGGTCACCGCCGCGTCGTACGAGCGCGACCGGCTGGACGTCTTCGCGCTGCGGTCTGACGGCGTACCGGTGCACTGGGGCTGGAACGGAGCCCGCTGGTTCGACGCCGAGGCGCGACTGGACATGGGCGGGCTCACCGCCACCGGCGACCTCCAGCTCGTCGAATTCGGCCTGAACCGGCTGACCCTCTTCGCCCGCACCAGCAACGGCCGGCTCACCGAGTGGACCTTCGAGTCACCCGACCACTGGTCCGGCCCGCACGATGTCGGTGACGGCGGCACCCCGTTCGCGGCCTGGTCGATCGAGGACGACCAGCTCCACGTCCTGCAGCGTCGGGCCGACGGCGGCTTCACCCACGACTTCTGGGTCAACGAGCCCGGGCACGGGATGGGCGATCCGGTCTACGGAACCTGGGAGTCCGAGGGCCTCGACCTGGCCGAGCCGGCGCCGCCCCCGGTCGCGTTCAGTCCCGCGCCGGTCGACCCGGACCTGCTGCTGGTCCGGCCGCGCGACCTGGTCCTGCTGGGTGTGCGGTGGGACGGTTTCCAGGTGCAGGCCGCGCCGGGCGCGGCCGCCGAACTGGCCGCCGGCCCGGGCGCCCTGACGGTACTGTTCCCGCCGCAGCACCTCGCCGAGGAGGTCGTCGCGGCCAGCGGGCCGGTGGCGCCCGGTGTCGATCCGGCCACCACCGGCGGCTTTCCCAGCTGGCGCGCTGCCCTGTCGGGGGCCAGCCGGGTCGTCGTCGACCTGGACGACGGGCGCCCGGTGCCGCTGACCGCCGAAGGCATCCTGGACGGGCTGCGCCGCGGTCGGGTGCGCCCCGCCGACGGCGTGCTCGACCGGGCCACCGCAGTGGAGATCCCGTACGGGCTGCTCCTGTCACCGCACGCCGACTCCGGCGTGGCCTGCGGGCATCCGGCTGACGTGGTGGAGGCCGCGGGCGGCGCGGTCGGCCTGTGGCAGGCCCGGCTCAGCGCGGACGGCACGGCCGCCGGCTCCCCCGCCGGGCTGGTGCTGCGGCCGCTCGCCGCTGACGCCGCCGACCCGTTCCCGGTTCCGCTCACCGGCGGGGCGCGTACCCGGATCCTGATCGAAGAGCCGACCGCGCGCATCGACCGGCTCACGCTGAGCACGCTCGGCGGCGGGTTGACCGTGGCCGGTGCCTGGCCCGGGTTCAGCTGGGCGCACGTCGCCACGCTCGGCCGTGACCAGCGGGTACGGGTGACCGTCGAGGGTGTGCTGTACCCGTTCGGGCATCGCGCCGAGTATGTCGAGCTCACCGAGCGGGTGTTCGAGTCGACGGCCGACGGTGCGATCGCGCACCTGCGGAAGAGCACCAGCCTGCGGGTGACCGAGCCGGTCCGCCGGGAGCCGGCCGACGCCGCGGTCCGGGCGGCGTTCCCGTTCGCCGAGGTGGAGATCGGGCGCCTACAGGTCGAGGGCATCGACCTGCCGCAGTGGACCCGGAAGGTGCTGCCGTCGCCGGAGCGGGAGAACCTGGAGCTGTTCCGCGACGTACAGCTGGGGCCGCAGGCCGACAGCCTGTACGAGGCGCTCTACGGCGATATGGGCCCGGGCGGCGGCATCCCGCCGACCGAGGATCTGGCGGCCGGCCTGACGGACGACGCCGGGGAGCCATTGGATCCGGACAACCCCTTCGTCCGGGGCGATCCGGAGACGATCCTGACCCGGGCCCTGGCCGCCGCGCAGTACCTGGAGCTGCGGGCGCAGATCGACAGGATCGGCACGCAGCTCGCGGCGCTGGCCTTCGGCGGGACGGCGCCGGTCGACGTCTTCTTCACCCCGCACCTGAACGGGCAGCCCCTGCCGTTCCCGGTACGCCTGGCCGGCCGCCTCGGCGACCTGCACGTCGAGCTACCGCTGATCTTCGTAGCCGACATCGACCGGCCGGTCGGCCTGCTCACCCCGCAGTTCCGTTCGCTCACCGACTTCGAGATTCTCGGCGAGCTGGCGGCGGCGTACCTCGCCGACGCCGACGACGGTGTGGTCGACGTGGGCAGCACCCCGATCGATCTCGTTCGCGCACCCGTGCCGCAGCCGGCCGACGTCTGCCAGGTACGCCGGCTGCACGTCGTGGGCGTGCCGCACGACGACGGGTTCCGAGCCCGGCTCGGGGCGCCGCCCGCCGCCGACGAGGGCGACGTTCCGCCGCCGCAGCGCTGGGGTTTCGACGCCGACCTGCCCGCCGTACGCGCGCTGCTCGGCGGGGACCAGCCGCCGCTGCGGCTGGCGTTGAGCCGGGCCCTGCTGCAGTCGGCGCCCGATCCGCAGATCGCCTTCCAGGTGCCGCAGGGCCTGCCCGCACTGGCCACCACGTTCGCCACCCACACCGGCCGCAGCGGCGGCATCTGCGCGCCGGACATCGTCGCGGACGGCATCTCGCGGACGCACGGCCCGGTCAACGTCGCCGGCATGCTCGCCCGCACCGCCGGAGCGCTGGATCCGAAGAAGATCCTCAGCGACGGCGCGACCCTGCTCGGCTTCCCGCTGTCCGACCTGATCAGCTCGGCCGACCTGAGCACGCCGCCGCAGATCCTGACGGTGCAACAGCCCGGCGGGCCGCCGAAGGTCACGATGAACTGGACCGGCGTCAAGCTGCACACCGACGGCGGCCCGTTCGTCACCCGGCCGGACTCGACGGTGGATGTCGAGCGTCGAGCTGGGTGCCGCCGGGCAGAAGGTGACCTGCACGCTGACCGACGTGGCGCTGGCGCTGCCCGACCGGGTGCAGCCCGACGACGGTCCGACGCAGGCGCAACTGCTGCTGGTCTCGTTCGACCGGATCGCCTTCGAACAGGTCGGCGACCGCGCCCCGACGCTGGACGTGCGCGGCGTCGACGCCGCCTTCTTCGGGCCGCTGAAGCTGCTCGAAAAGCTTCAGCAGGCCGTCGACCTCGGCGACTCCGCCCCGCACATCGACGTCGGGCCGGCCGGCGTGTCCGCCTCCTACAGCCTGGCCGTTCCGGATGTCACCGCCGGCGTGTTCCAGTTGACCGGCCTGGTGCTCAAGGCCGGTCTTCGACGTGCCGTTCGACGGGCGGCCGGTCAGCGTCGGGCTGGCCTTCGCCAGCCGGGAGAAGCCGTTCAATCTCATGCGTCCTGCTGTTCGGCGGCGGCGGCTACGTGGACATCCTGATCGACCGGACCGGGCTGCGCCGACTGGAGATCGACCTGGAGTTCGGTGCGTCGCTGTCGATGAACTTCGTCGTCGCCCGGGGTGAGGTGCATGCGCTGGGCGGCATCCGGATGGTGAAGAACGGTGACCAGTTCGCCTGGAGCGGCTACCTGCGCTTCGGCGGCAGCCTCAGCGTCTTCGGACTCGTCACGGTCTCGGTCGAGCTGACCGTGACGCTGACCTATGTGGCCGACGAGCACACCGAGCGGCTGACCGGCCGCGCCACCCTGGTGCTGGAGATCGACCTGACGCTGTTCAGCGAGTCGGTCGAGCTGGACGCCGGTGATTGGGAGCTGATCGGCGGCTCCTCCGCGCGCCGTGAACTGGACAGTCCGCTGCGGTTGGCCGGCCCCGGCGACGGCGTGCCCGAGCAGTGGCGGCGCTACCGCGCCGCGTTCGCGAAGGGGACCGTGTGATGAGCGTGCTCGGCTGGATCGCGGTTCCGGGCGGCCGGGTGGAGACCCGGCCGGGCGTCCCGGACGTCGCCGTGCTCCGGGTTCTCGTCCTGCCCCGGCTGCAGGAGCAGCTGGCCGGCACGGCGATGGCGGACTGGCCGGCGGCGATCGGTGCGCTCGCGCCGGTGGTCGAGGTCCAGGTGGGCGACGAGGCTCCGGCACCGTTGGCCTGCGCGGTACGCCGCCTGGCCGACTCGGCCACCTGGCGCGGGTTCTTCGGCCACGGCATCGAGGTGGACCCGTGGCAGCCGCCGGGGTCGGCGACACCGCCGGCCGTCACGGTGGACTCCACGGTGGCGCAGGCCGACAGCATCACGCAGGCGTACCGGATCGCCGGAAGCAGCCCCGCCGACCCCGCTGTCGTCCACGACCAGCTGGCCGCCTTCCAGCGGCGGTCCGCGCCGCCGCCCGGGCCGTCGGGTCCGGCCAGTTTCGCCAGGGTGGATTTCCACCGGGCGGTCTCGCTGCTGCGGGAGCACCCGCACGTGCTCAAGGCGCTCGGCCTGATCCTCGAACTGGAGCTGGCCGCCGCGGACCTGCCGGTCAGCGATCACGAACCGCCGGCCCGGGTACGCGTCGGCTGGCCGCAGTCGCCGGTCCCGGTGGAGTCCCCGTGGACGGCGTACCAGCTCGATGCGGAGCGCCTGCATTTCCTGCCGGCGTCCAGCGGCGACATCGTGACCGGCCAGGTCGCCCTCGCCGACGAGGACAGCTGGCGGGTGCTGACCGTGGACGTCGACGGTGCGGTCGGCAAGCTGACCGAGGCGGCCCGCGCGGTGCTCGACGACCCGCAGGCCGCCCCGGCGCTGCCCACGCTGCGGTCGGCTGGACTTCAGTTGGCCCGCCGGGACCGTGGGCAGCAGCTGTCCCAGCGGCTGGCTCGGGGCCGGGCGGGCACCGCCTCCGGTTCGCTGGCCGGGCGGGTGTTCACCGCTGACGATCTGGTCCTCGGCTACCGCCTCGACGTCCGGCCACAGAAGACGAACACCTGGTACTCGCTGCACGCCCGGCTGGCCCGCTATACGGTCGATGGCGCGCCGATCGGCGCCGCGGAGGTTGGCGAGGAGGGCCACCTCAAGCCGCACGCGATGGTCAAGGACGCCGCCGGCGACCTGCGTACCGACGAGATCGTGGCGCGCTGGAGCGGATGGAGCCTGGCGGTGCCCCGGCCGACCTTCGACGGCCGGCCCGCCGCCGGTGAACGGACGGCGGCCGCTGGCGACCTCGTCCCGTACGCGTTCACGATGGACTTCGAGGTCGCCCCGCAGACGCTGCCCGAACTGCGCTTCGGCACGGCGTACCAGCTGCGCATGCGGGTGGTCGACGTGGCCGGCGGCGGGCTGCTGGTGGACGACCCCGACGCGGCCGTCTCCCCCACCGCGGAGACCTCCTACACCCGCTACGAGCCGGTGCCACCGCCGCAGATCGTGGCGCCCGACGGCCTGCTGGCGCCGGACCCCGGACAGCCGCGGGTCGATCAACGGCTATTCGGCCCGGGCGGCGCCCTCGACCGGCTGGTGATCCGCTCGTCGCCGACGGCGGGCGGATTCAGCTCCGCCGAGTTCGCCGGCGACCCCGCCTACCCGGCCAACGACCGCCGCTCCTTCACGGCGCCGACCACCACGTTCCAGCTCGCCGAGCAGCACGGCGTCCTCAGCGTCGACGACCAGACCGGCTGGCACCGGGCCAACCGGGCCGGCGGCATCGACGCCTCGGCGACGCTGCCCGACCCGATGGCCCTCGGCATGGCCGCCACCCTGCTGCCCGAGCCGGGCGGGCTCGCCGGCCCGCTCGGCGACGCGCGGCCGTGGGCCGGCGCCTGGCCCGACCACGAACCCAAGCAGCTCGAACTGGTGTCCGGCGACGACCTCGCACTGCGCTGGCTGGCCTCCGGAGCCGCGGTCAGCCCGGCCGACGACGCCCAGTCGACGACGGTACGGGTGAGCGTCCCGCCCGGCGAGCGGGTCGTCGCCGAGGTGTCCTCGACGGTCCTGCGGGACCACCTCGACTGGTTCGCGCTGCGCGCGCTGGTCTCCGCCGCAGCGGCCGAGACCGCGATCTCCGGCCGGCATCCGATGGTGAACCCGCCCCGGCGGATCGAACTCGTCCACGCCGTCCGCCGGCCGATCCTCGCGCCGGCCGGATCGTTGGCGACGTCCCGGCCGGCCGGGGCGAGCTTCGCCGTCGTGCAGCCGCAGGACGCCGTGCTCGGGCTGCACACGCCGAGCACCGCCCAGCTCGGCCTGCGGGCGGACTGGTCCGAGTGGGACGACTCGGCCGCGCCGCACGACGCGTCGGCCCCGGTGCCGGCGGTGCCGGTCGGGTACGGGGCATCGGCGTTACCGGAGATCCGGCAGGAGTTCGGCGACACCAGGCACCGGATGATCCGCTACACGGCGATCGCGACCAGCCGCTATCGCGGGTACTTCGCGGACGCCGACGACGACGCCTTCACGGCGTCGACGACGTTCGGGCCGGTGTCGGTGCGCAGCAGTGCGCGGCCCGCGCCGCCGGTGGTCGTCGCGACCGTTCCGGCGTTCTCCTGGTCGGATGCGCCGCGGCCGGGCGGCCTGACGCGGACCCGCTCGGGCGGCCGGCTGCGCGTCGAGCTGGGGCGGCCCTGGTACACCACGGGTGCGGGCGAGTGCCTGGCGGTGCTCGTCTGGCCGGGTACCGAGGAGACCGTGCCGGAGACGGTGCGGCCACTGGTGTCCTGGCTCAACCGGGACCCGATCCACCCGACGCCCGCGCCACCGGCGCTGGCCACCGAGTCGATGTTCCGCGACGCGCTCGACCCGCTCGACGTCGTCCTGGTGGAGACCGGTGACACGGTGCGGGCACTGCCGTATCCGGTGTTCTGGCACGACGGTCGCTGGTACGCCGACATCGTCCTGCCCGGTGCGGCCGAGACGTCGTATGCGCCGTTCACCCAGCTGGCGCTGGCCCGCTTCCAGCGGGAGAGCCTGGACGGGCTGAACCTGTCCACCGTCGTGCGCGCCGAGGTCGTGCCGGTGCTGCCGGACCGCTCGCTGGACGTGCACCAGGACGGCGACGGGCTGCACATCCTGCTCGGTGGGCTCAGCCGGGAAGGCTCGGCGCCGAACAGGGTCATCGCGGTACTTGAAGAGTGCGACGCGCCGGACGGCGTACCAGTCGACCTGACCGCCCTCAACTCGGCCGCGCCACCGGCTTTTCCCGCCTGGGTACGGCTACCGGGCGCCACCCTCACCGGGCAGACCAACCAGCCGCTGCCGCCGATCGCGGTACCCGCCGGCGCCGGCCGCCTGCGGGTCGTTATCCGCGAGGTGGAGGACATCCCGTCGACGGCGGCCGGACTGGTCGACGCCGTCCCCGAGTTGACCGAACGCACGGTATACCTCGACACCATCCCACTCCCCCTTGGCAGGTAGCCGATGAGCATCGAACTCCAGCTGCGCACCGAGGTCTTCGGCGTGCTGGTGGCCCGGTCCGTGCACCGCCGGTTGCGGGCGGTCAGCCTCCCGCCGTTCGGCGCGTTCTGGGTCGACCATCTCGATGTCGCGGACGAGGCGGTGCGCTTCGAAGCCGCGGGTGCGGCGGTGCGTATCCGCGTGCCGGTCGACGTGTTCGTCGTCTCCCGCGACGACGTGCTGGCCGTGCCCAACGGCGAACCGGCCGCGGCGCGCACGCCGGCCAGCCGGGTCGCTCTGGTGCTCGAACTGGGCACCGACGGCGGTGCCGCCGTGCTGCGGGTGGTCGACGTCGATGCCGGTGCGGCGGGCGCCGACGTCGGCGCCGCGCACGCGGCGGTGGTGGCGGCGCTGGCCGGTCAGGTCCGGATCGACCTGGCCCCGGTCCTGCAGCTGTTGAACGTCGCAGCGCCGGGCAGCTCGACGGTGGCGCTGGCCGGCTCCGTGGTCGCAATCCGGTTCGACCCGTCCGGGCCGCCGGCCGAGCGGCTGTTCCCCGGCCAGGACTGGGGCCTGTTCCTCGACGGCGGCTCGATCGAGGCGCTGGTGAAGTCCAGGATTCCGGTGCTGCCGGCCGCGTTGGTCACCTCGACGGCGATCACCCCGCACTGGCGGCCGGCGGGCGCCACCCCGCACGTCGACGTCGACTACGCCGGGAAACCGGTCCTGCCCGACCCGTTGACCGCCGACGTCGACGGCACCTTCTTCTGTGACCTGGCGCTGCTGGGCGCGCCGGAGCAGAAGCTCCGCGTGGTGGTCCGGGACTGGTCGCTGCACATCCACGCGGCCGGCGTACCGGGCGTCGTGGAGAGCGAGTTCGAGTCGAGGATCATGGACGCGTTCGACCCGGCGGCGGTGGGCGGCATCCCGCTGGGCGGCCACTCGTTCGCCATCGACGGCCAGCGCCTGCCGGACGTCGAGTTCGCCGAGGGCCAGTTCGCCTACGAGTCGGCGTACGCCAGCCCCGAGGGCATGACGATCGGTGGGCCGGTGCGCCTGTACGGCGGTGCCGTGCTGCTGCACGCCGGGCTCAGCTGGGACCGGGTGCGGCTGGCCATGGTCAGCGACAACCCGCTGCGCGTCGTCGTGTTCTGCTCCCAGGGGGGCATGCCGGATCAGCACGTCAGCCCGGACAGCCTGGGGACCTCCGGGGACGCCACGTTCGGCAGCTGCGGGGCGTACGGCGGCTTCGAGGTGGTGTCCGGCGGCGGGAGCGTGGCCGACCATCTGCACGTCGACCAACGGGACCCGGAGTCGTTGACCATCCACTTCGGATACTCGGCACTGGCGGAGCCGATCGCGGAACGGGTACGCCTCATCGTGCGTACCGGCCGCGGCGTGCGCTGCGTCGACTTCGGCCAGCCCACCTCGCTGACCGGGGAGCAGGCGGCGCAGATGGTCGGGCTCGCCCAGGTCATCTACATCGACGACTGCCCCACCATCGTCGAGACGACCACCGGCGTGCTGTCCTGGACCGACCAGCATCCACAGTGGAACAAGTGGCAACCCGACGACGCCGTCGGAGTGCCGGCGCAACAGGACTGGGCCACCTACACCGGTGGCCTGGCCGCGCTCGGCGTACAGCTCGTGACGCTGACCGGGCTCGACGCCGGTGAGCTGGTCACCTTCCGCTCCCGTGAACACGCCGTGACCGTCAGCGCCGACGCGCACGGCCGCGCGGTGGTGCCGGTGTTCCTGTCGCTGCGCGACCGGCTCGGACCGGCCAAGCTGACCCGGGTCAGCCGGCGCAGCCTCGACGGGGCGGTCACCGTCCGGTCGGCCGTGTTCCGCCGCCGGGCCAGCCTGCCGGCCGGCCGGAACAATCTGCTGACCGTCGAGGCCGACGGCCGGGCGCTGGTCACGGCCGACCACGGCGATCGCCGGATCACCCACGAGGTCACCCGAACCACGCTGCTCAGCCGCCCGCAGGCGGCCGGTCCGGTACCCCAACGGCCGGCGCGCCCAGCCGGCCCGGGCGCCGTCGACCTGCCGGGCCTGCGCTCCGTCATCCCGGTTCCCGGCTTCGGCGACGAACCTGTGGCCTTCGCCAGCATGAGCGACGGACAGGCCGCCCGCATCATCGACCTGCGCAGCGGTACGCCCCGGGTGGCCGGCACGATCCACGGCCCGGTCGGACCGATGGACGAGTCGGCCCCGTGGGCGCTGGCGGACGGGCCGGAGATCGTCAGCGTCTTCGAAGTGACCCGTACCCCGCCCGGCTGACCGTGCCGGACGTCCCCGGTCGACGCTGACGGCAGCCGCCCCGCACGACGCTCTCCCGGCCGGGATCGACTGTCGCGCACCGGTCCGCCGTGCGACGGCGTTGACAGCCGGCTCGAGAATGAGCGCGTCGGATGGAAAGGGGATCGCATGCTGGTGTCCACCCTGGCCGAGGTACCGGGCCTCACGTACGAGGTGCGCGGGTTGGTCTTCGCGCAGGCCGCCCTGCAGGCCATCGGCGGCGGCAACACCCAGAAGATGGTGGCGTCCCTCGTCGAGCAGGCCCAACGCCTCGGCGCGAACGGCATCATCGACGTGAAAACCGTGCTGGGCGGCGATTCGGCATACTGCGTGATGACCGGGACGGCCGTTGTGCTCAAGCAGCCGGGCTGACCGGCCCAGCTGGCGGACGCATCGCCGCGGATGGCGGATTCAGTGCCAGGCCGAGACCGGCGGGCCGTCGAACCGGTGCCCGCACAGGACGTCGCCCGGCGAGTCGTCCAGCCGACCGTTGGTGTACAGGCCGCCGGGACCCCACCGCGTGCCGCCGGAGGGGTCCCGGAAGCGGCCACCGGCCTCGCTTACCAGCCGCAGGTCGTCGCTCAGCTCAGGCACCGGTGAGCCGCAGCCGCTCGATCGCCTCGTCGTGGAAGGCGCCGACGATTTCGGGACCGTCCGCGTCAAGCGATGCCTTCTTGGCGTTGAACGCGCGCACCCACAAGCCGGCGGCCCAGCACACCTGACGATCCTCGGGGCTCCAGTCCAGCCCCTGGGCCCGCGCGTAGGCGTCCAGGAATTCCGCTGTGTGGGCCACGGTCGGGTGCCCCGGCACTCCGCCACGCACCGCGAAGACTGTGGCGGCGGCGCCCACGACCGCCGCCTCCGGCAGGCACACCACGCTGTCCCAGTCGTGCACGGCGTGCAACTGACCGTCGTTCCAGACGACGTTCTGGGCCTCCCAGTCGCCGTGGCCGATGACGCACCGGCCCGCGTAACCGGTCAGCCGTTGCCGGACCAGGCGACCCAGCTCGTCCAACCACGGCGGCCCGGGACGGGCGTTGAGGTCGTCGTCGCGGTCGTCCGGCCAGGGCCACACGCCGTCTTCACCGTGGTCCCACCACATCCAGGCGGGCGGCGGTTCGACCGAGGGTAGCGAGTCGGCCGGCGGTGCAAGCGCGATGAAGCGGGCCAGCGCCTGCGCCGAGATCGCCGGGGACGGCGCCCAGGCAGCCAGCGCCGGCCCATCGTCGACCATCGCCTCGACGGTGAGGCAGTACCCGTCCACCGCAACCGGACCGGCGAGCGGCCTGGCACAGGGAAAGCCGGCGCGCCACAGGTGCTGCTGTACCTGCACGCACCCCGCGATGCGCTCGGCCGGCGGGCGCACCTTTCCGACCACCGCACGGCCGTCGCTGAGGACCCAGCCGTAGACGGCGGACAGATGTGCCACGTGGAAAAGCTCCCGCACGGGTCGTGCGCCGACGAGCTGCTCGGTGCACGCCAGAATGTCACCGGCATCCGGTGGCCGTCGGCTCAGCATGGGTCCGGTGTGGCGCGCACGAGTGCCGGGCCGCCCGTCGACTGGCGAACGACGCCGGCCAGCTCGTGGAGCAGGTCCCGCCAGCCGTCGGACGGGAACACCCGGCGCAGCACAGCCTGATTGGCGGCGCCGCCGCCCACGTCGGTCCTGGCCCGTGGGTCGTGGATGGCCTGTACCAGCTGCACCGCGGTGTCGGCGAGGCGGCCCTGTCCGCTGCCCGTGGACAGGTACCGGAAGTCCGGGCCGTAGACGCGCTCGAAGGCGTCATAGGCGGTGACCACGGAGGGCATGCCCGCGCGGGCGGCGAGGGCCGGTCCCAGCCCGATGGTCTCGACGTCGGGCACGTTCGGCGTGAACAGCACAAGGCCCCGTGTCGACGCGGCCAGGCGGAGGAGGTCCACCTCGTCGAGTCGCCAGTCGCCCCGCGCATCGGCATAGCTGCCGAGCGGCACGCCGCCGAGGAACACCACGTCCGCCGTCACGCCCAACCGCTCAGCGCAGGCGAGCACCTCCCGCGCGTACGCCGGATCCTCCTGAAGGCTGCCGAAGACCAACAGGTACGGCGTGGGCAGCCGGAGCCGCCGGCACTCGGCCTTCGCGGCGGCCAGCAGTTCGATGGAGATCTCCACCCCCTTGATCCGGAACACCCGGACGGGGGCCAGCAACAGCGGACGCCCGGGTTCCAGACCGCGCTGGCGGATGAACTGCGCATGACGTGTCTCGAGCGGACCGCCTTCTACGGTGGGTAGCACGTTCGGTATCACCCTGGGGATCCCCGCCGTCGGGTACCGGTTGGCCTCGTTCGCCAACTCCGCCGAGATGACCACCCAACGAATGTAGTCCCCGGCACCGGGCAGCGGCGTGAAGTCGTTGGGCTCGGTGGGATACACCCGCTGCCCGTCTTCGAAGACGGCGCAGGACCGGAACAGGTCATGGTCCCAGAACACCACGCCGCCCGGCCGTCGGCCGCCGCCGTACCGGGCGCGCGCGGCGCGGTGCAGTCCGGCCGTCACCGGAACGGCATCGGAGAGCGTCATGTTCACGGCGATGACCCAGTCGATGTCGCTTTCGCACATCCACCGGGCGAAGTGCGCCTGGTAACCGGCGGCGACCCGGTCGATCCGCGCCGACAGCGCGGCCTGCTGGGCCCGCGAGAGCGTCGACGCCCCGGCCACCTGGGCGCGGATCTGCTGCCACATGGTGTCCGGCTCCGGCTCCGCCGACCTGGCCACACCGGAACTGTCCGCCACCGTCAGCCACGGCGGATAGCCGTCCACCGGGGCACCCGCGGGGAAGAAGTCACCCTTGTCCGGACGCCAGGAGTAGCCGAGGTCCGCCGGCACGGGGCGCTCGATCAGGCCCTCGGCGACGCCGACGTCCAGGACGTTGCGGAAGATGGTGAGGAGACCGCTCACCGGGAGCCCGTCCCCCGAGACGAGACCGACCCTCATGCCCGCTGCCTTCCGGCCATGCCGTGCCCCCGTGCTGGTGTGTCCCACGTGATGGTGGCGTCAGGTGATCTCCGTCTGCATGATGGCTTCGATGAGCGTGGCTCCGGCGCGGGTGGGTGTGACGGTGCCCGCCGCGCGGTCGATCTCGACAAGCCCACGCTGGCGCAGCGAAGAGAACCGGCCGCCCCAGTCGCCGTCCAGCAACGTGCCGGCCGGATAGCGGTCCCGGTGCACGGTCTCGCTCAGCGGCTGGCAGGTCGACAGCGCCATCCGCACGGCACGCACCTCGCGCTCGCGCGGGGAGATCGTGGTCACCGCCTCCAACGGCAGGACACCCCGGTTGACCTCGGCAAGGTATGCCGTGGGACGGGTGAACGAATTGGCCTCCGAACGATCGCTCCAGGTGTACCCGCCGAGGCCGATGCCGACCTGCGGAACCTGCAGATGCTGGTCGAGGTTGAGGCTGCGCCAGCGCTGCGGACCTCGCGACCGCTTCGGGAAATAGGTGGCCGGGTGCTCGTAGTAGCCGGCGCTCACCACCTTGTCGACGGCCTGCTCGCGCATCTGGTACTGCTGCCCGAGACTCGGCCAGGCATGGCCGGACTCCGCGATGCGCTCCCGTACCTTCGGTTCCTCCCACACCGCCGGGGATACGTGCCCGATGGCGGACTGCACTTCGGCGAACGACCGCAGATGCAGCTTGATCATCACGATGGTGTCGAAGTCCTCGGCGAGCATACGGTCCACGTCGCCGAGGAAGCCGGCCACACGCTGTCCGGGCAGTCCCCACACCAGGTCGGCGTCGATCCGGTCGAAACCGAGCCGCCGCGCCCGGCGGAGCGCGTCGATCGCCTCTGCACCTGTGTGTCGCCGGTTGGCCAGCTTCAACAGGTCGTCGTCGAAGGACTGGATGCCGTAGGTCAGGGTGTGGAAGCCGTGCTCGCGGAGCACCTGGAGGTGCTCCTCGCTCAGGCTGTCCGGGCTGCCCTCGGCCCGCAGGCTCGTCTCCTGCGTGAAGCGGAACGCCGACCGGTAGAAGCTCAGCAGACGGTCGAGGTCAGCCGGCGGCACGGCGGTCGGTGTGCCGCCGAAGAGACAGAACTCCCCCACCGGGGTCGTCCGCATCGCCGGCACGGCGTCCAGCCACAGCTTCGCTTCGGCGATGTTCGCGTCCACCCAGACCCGCGAGGTCTGCGCGGCGGTCGTCGGCTGGTGGCTCAGTACAAGGATCGGGAACTGGCAGAAGTTGCAGCGGTACCTGCACAGCGGAGTGTCGGCCCACAGATGGAACGACGGGGCAGTTGCCAGGGCGTCGTCCAGGTCGGCGAGGAAGCGCTGCGGCGAGTCGCTCGGCTGGTCTCCCGGGAAGACATGGCTGAACGCCTCTTCCACCACGTAGTCCAGCAGGTGGTCGTTGACCGGGTCAGCCAGGATCGCGACGACGTCGGCCTCCGGGTAGGCCGGATCATGCTGGCGCAGGCTGCGCAACGCAGCGGGCCGATCGTAGGTGTCAGCGCCCGCTGGCCGGAATCCGGCCATAGTCGCCCCCTCCCCCATGGCCACAGTCCATTGTGGATGACTTCACCCTGTCCTGGAGTCAGGGCCCGTCCCGGTACGACCGGGTCCAACGGGAGCTCTCGGCGTGGCGCGCGCAAGGCGCGGCCAAGTCTCCGCGGCCGCCGTTGCGGATCAGCGACCGCCACCTCACGCCGACCCCGAAGGCCATCAGAGCCGTCGAGGGTGGCGGCTGGGAGGCATACGATCCATTGTCCCCCTGGCCACCTGGCGCGACGGCGGAACGGCAGACCGCGCTGGTGACGGATCCGAGGTCCTCGGGGTACTCGTCGACGGTGGCCGGGTCACCGGCCGGCAGATCGCAGACGCCGCCGAAGGCGGTCAGGCCACCCTGCGCTGCGAAGGAAGCTCCGTCGTGCTGGAACATTTCTAACGGGTGTTAGTCTCGATGTTAGATTCCGGGCGAGGGGAGTCGCGTGCCCGCAGATGCTTTCGATGAACAGGTCAGCAGCCTGGCGGCGTTGGGCGAGCCGGTCCGGCGGAAGCTGTACCGGTATGTGGTGGCCCAACCTGATCCGGTCAGCCGGGAACGCGCCGCGAGCGGGGTGGGCGTTGCGCTCCACGTGGCCAAGTTCCACCTGGACAAGCTCGAAGAGGACGGCCTGCTGGAGGTGGAGTACCGTCGACCGCCCGGGCGGTCGGGGCCCGGTGCCGGCCGGCCGGCCAAGCTGTACCGCCGGTCTGCCCGGCCGATCGCGGTCAGCCTGCCCGAACGCCGTTACGACCTGGCCGGTTACGTGCTGGCCGAAGCGGCGAGCGCGGCGCAGCGCGCCGGGCTCGCGATGGACGAGCTGATCAGCGAGGCCGCCCGCGCCGCCGGCCGCGCACTGGCGGAACAGGTCCGACCGGCGGGCGGGCCGCGTGCGGGCCGGGCTGACGCGCTGGGCGCGGTCACCGAGGCGCTGGCGGCCAACGGGTACGAACCGCGACTGGTGGAGGGCCGGGTGACGCTGGCCAACTGTCCCTTCCACGAACTCGCCGAGAGCCATCGCGCGCTGGTCTGTGCGCTGAACCTGGAGCTGGTCAACGGACTGCTCGGTGCCCTCGGACCGGCCGGCCTGCGCGCCCGGCTCGATCCGTCACCAGGCCGGTGCTGCGTCACGGTGACCACCGGGACGGCGGCCGGGCCGTCGAAGTCGACCCGCCGGTAGCGGTGACCGGTGGCCACCGCTACCGGCGGTCGGCGCGGATGCCGTCCAGCCGGGCGGATCAGAGGTGCCCCGGCGCGCAGCCGGGCGTGTAGTACTCGCGTACCAGGTCCGCGTTGCTCGACGCCGACCGGTTGCCGGCCGCGTCGATCGCGCGGACCGCGACCGTGTGGTAGCCGGCCGCCAGTGTCTGGAAGTGCAGCACGGCCCACACGCCCTCCGAGGAGCCGGTGTCGGCCAGCGGCGCTCCGAGCGGAACGCCGTCCGAGTACACCTGATACCGCAGTTGCGACTGGGGCGTCGCGTTGTCGGTTGCCCGGTCGATACCGACGATGAGCATGGTGCACTGGAAGCCTTCCGCGTAGCCGAGGAACGGGGCGGTCGGCGGCGTGCGGTCGAGGGCGGTTGCCGCGCTTGCTGCGGTGCCGGTGCACAGGGTGGAAAGTATTGCGACCGCCGCAACGGTCATCACCCGGACAAGACGTCGTTGAGACATCGATCCTCCTCGGTCAGCTCGTGTCACGATCGATGGCCGGACGTGTCCCGCGGACATCCATGGGACAGACCGGTCGGGAAATCTCTAGCGGACGTTGTTATAGACGCTAGAACGTCTGCCTTCTTCCGTCAACTCCTGTTTCCGATAGAAAACGGGTCCGGCCGACCCACGGATCCCGTCACGGCGCGACCACCGGGCACCTACCGCTCGGCGGTGGCACAGGTGCGAGGTCCATCAGGTGGTGCTCGAGCTCGTGCACCGTCTGCCTGCCGTGCCAGCGCATCGATGCCGGGTAGCGCGGTGCTGCTACCGTGCGGTCCGAATTGACGATCTTCATCCCTGGTGAAGCGGTGGACGCAGCGAGGCGGGCGACCACCGGCGGGGTGAGGGGCGCGGTTCGCTCGGCGGCAGCGTGCCGCCGAGCGACGAGGATGCCGGCGAAAGGTATCAGGCAACGATGAGGATCAGAACGAAGATCGCTGTGGGCGGCACGGCTGCCGCGGTGCTGGCGATGGTGGTGCTGCTGAACGTCGGCGAGGCCCAGGCCGCCACCAACCCGTGCTCCGGGTCGGCCGTCGGCAGCAAGAGCATCATGTACGGCTCGTCGAAGATCGGAAAGTTCGTCATCACCCAGAGTTCGTCGACGACCAACTCGGTTACCTACTGCCTGGCAACGATCCATCTCAACGCCACCGACGGGGTGTCGCTGTTCACCGGAATCGGTGCGCACGGGCCGCAGGGAACGGGACTGGTCAAGTCTGCGACGACGGCCAGCTCCGTGCACACCTACGTCACCGTCAACCACTGTTCGTCCTGCCGATACGAGACCGTGCGGTACCACGGCATCATCGACTACCGGGGCGACTGGCGGGAGTCGGCGGAGATCTCCCTCACGGTCAACCCCTGATACCTCGGCGACGGGCGGGCCTGACTCGACGGCACCGGCCGTCGCCGTTCCAAACGTGGCCCGGCACCGAGATCCGGGGTTCGGTCACCCGACTACCGGGTGCCGGGAAGCCGGACCGTGACCAGCAGACCGCCCGCGGGGTCGGGGACGAGGTCGAGGGTCCCGTCGTGGGCGCGGACGATGCTGTGCACGATGGCCAGGCCGAGGCCGGCGCCGGCGTGTTCGTCGGTGCGGACGCGTTCCGTTCCGCGTTGGAACGGTTCGGTGAGGGTCGGTACCAGCTCCGGTGCGAGCCGGTGACCGGTGTTCCTGACCTGCAGCACGGCTGTGTCGCCGTACGCCCCGGTGTGGACCGTTACGGTGCCGTCGGCGGGGAGGTTGTGCACGATGGCGTTCTGGACGAGGTTCGTCACCATCCGCGACAGGAGTTCGGCGGAGCCGCTGGTCTGGGCCTTCCCGCCGGTGACGTCGAGGGTGATCCGGCGCTGTTCGGCAAGGGGCAGCAGCGTTTCGGCGGCCTCTTCGGCGAGCAGGGAGAGGTCGACGCGCTCGCGGGTGAAGTTTCCGCGGTCGCCGCGGCTGAGCAGCAGGAGCGCCTCGGTGAGGTCGATCGCCCGCTCGTTGACCGCGCGCAGGCGTTCGACAAGTGCGCCAGGGTCGTGGGTGGCATCGTTGCGGGCGACGTCCAGCAGCGTCCGCGAAATCGCCAACGGGGTACGCAGTTCGTGGGACGCGTTGGCGGCAAACCTCTGCTGCTCGGCGACGTTCGCTTCGAGCTGTGCGAGCATCGAGTCGAACGCGTCGGAGAGTTCCCGGAACTCGTCGTTGCGGCCCTCCATGCGGATGCGGTGGGACAGTGACCCGTGCCCGGCCACCCGGGTGGCATGGGTGATGCGGGTCAGCGGCGCGAGCATCCGGCCGGCGAGGATCCATCCGCCCAGCAGGCCGAATATCAGCAGGAAGGTCAGCACCACGGCGACTCTCGGGGCGAAGGCGCGCAGCAGGTCGGAGCGGTTCGGCACGAACGTCGCGGGCACCCGGGGCCGGCCGGGCTCGGGCAGCTGCGGGTTGTCGATCACCTCGGGTACGTAACGCAGGAGGAACACCCACACGGTGACCAGGAGCAGACCACCCGCCAGCATGACGAACCCGGCATAGCTGAGGGTCAGTTTGAGGCGGACGCTCAACCCGGGCGCCCTATCCACGCTCCTCCCCTTCCCGCCCGGTGCCTTGCGCTGTCTCGATGCGGTAGCCGACGCCGGGCACGGTGGCGATGATCCACGGTTCGCCGAGGCGCTTGCGCAGCGCGGAGACGGTGATGCGCACGGCGTTGGTGAAGGGGTTGGCGTTCTCGTCCCAGGCCCGTTCCAGCAGCTCCTCAGCGCTCACGATCCCGCCCTCGGCGGCGACCAGGACTTCCAGCACGGCGAACTGCTTGCGGGTGAGCGCGACGTAGCGTTCGTCGCGGAAGACCTCCCGGCGGAACGGGTCGAGCCGCAGGCCCGCGATCTCGCGGACCGGCGGCCGGGCGTGGCCGCGCCTGCGGTCCAGCGCCCTCAGCCGCAGGACGAGTTCCCGTAGCTCGAACGGCTTGGTGAGGTAGTCGTCGGCGCCCAGCCCGAACCCGGAGGCCTTGTCGTCGATCCGGTCGGCGGCGGTCAGCATGAGGATCGGGATGCCGCTGCCGGAGGCGACGATGTGCCGGGCGACCTCGTCGCCGGACAGCCCGGGGATGTCGCGGTCGAGGATCGCGACATCGTAGGAGTTCACGCTGAGCAGTTCCACGGCGGCGTCGCCGTCGCCGGCGATGTCCGCAGCGATCGCCTCCAGCCGCAGGCCGTCGCGGACGGCCTCGGCCAGGTAGGGCTCGTCCTCCACGATCAGTACGCGCATGCCTGAACCCTATGACCAGCAGGAGATGTCGCCGACGCCTGCACACCGGACACGCGACTCAGCCGGCCGTCGTCAGCCCCGGGTGCGGCCGGTCCGACGGCGCCTGCGGCGCGGTGCTCCACCAGTGGCGCGAGGCCAGCCCGGCCAGCACCGCACCGGCGGCGTTGACCAGTACGTCGTCGACCGAGGAGACCCGGTCGAGCCGCAGGACGTACTGTGCGGTTTCCACCAGGATCGAGCAGCCGGCCCCGAGCGCCAGGATCCGGGGTAGGGACGCCAGCGCCGCGAACCGGATCGGACCGAAGAACCCCAGCGCCGCGAAGATCAGCAGGTTGCCGCCGATGCCGAGCGGTCCCATCGTGACGAGGTCACGCAGCGGGACCAGGCTCACCCGGCCGGGGACGGTGCCGGCCCCGGGGCCGGGCATCATGGTCATCCATACGAACGGCACCGTCCCGTAGACCAGGCCCACCTCGGCCGACGACCTCCGCCACGCTGCGGGGACGCCGGCGGCGCGCCGACTGCGCGCCAGCGCCCACACCGCGAGAGCGGCCAACGGCAGCCCCACCAGCATCATCAGCACCACCCCGTTCTCGGTGTCGTAGCAGCCGTGCCAGCGCCCGGCCAGGCAGGTCGGAGCGGACATGGTGAGCGGCCGCCGCACCACGAACACGGCGCTGGCCAGGGCGGGGACCGCCAGGCTCAGTAGCACGATCGTGCGCGTGCGGTGGGGCGGTGCCGGCCGGAATTCGCTGTCGTCCATGCTCCGATCGAAGCCGGCGGACGGTTGCGGTGGCGTATGCGCTTTTGGATACGCCCGCGATACCTGCCGGACGGCGCCATCCGGGAGTGAACGCGCTGCGGTGGTCCCGGTACCGGCGAAGCTCTGATCTGGCTCAAATCTGCTGCCCTTGCGGGTAGCGCGGCCCTAGCGTCAGGTCACCCTCACCCGTGGGAGTCGCGATGACGCAGCCCCTGGTCCGCCTGGCCGGCGTGGACAAGCACTTCGGCCCACTACACGTGCTGCGCGGCATCGACCTGGAGGTCCGGCGCGGCGAAGTCGTCGCGATCATCGGGCCGTCCGGCTCCGGCAAGTCGACGCTGTGCCGGGTCATCAACCGGCTGGAGACCATCGACGGTGGCAGCATCTCCATCGACGGTCAGCCGCTGCCGGCCGAGGGTCGGGCGCTGGCCCGGCTGCGGGCCGACGTGGGCATGGTCTTCCAGTCGTTCAACCTGTTCACCCACCGCACCGCGCTGGACAACGTGGTCCTCGCACAGGTGAAGGTGCGCCGCCGCAGCCGGGCGCAGGCGCTGGCCCGGGCCCGCGAGCTGCTCGACCGGGTGGGGCTGGCCGACCACGGGCACAAGTATCCCGCGCAGCTCTCCGGTGGGCAGCAGCAGCGGGCGGCGATCGCCCGGGCGCTGGCGATGGACCCGAAGCTGATGCTCTTCGACGAGCCGACCTCGGCGCTGGACCCGGAGATGGTCAGCGAAGTGCTGGCCGTCATGCGCGGGCTGGCCGACGAGGGGATGACGATGATCGTCGTCACCCACGAGATGGGCTTCGCCCGCTCCGCCGCCCATCGGGTGATCTTCATGGCCGACGGGGCACTGGTCGAGCAGGGCGAGCCGCACGCGTTCTTCGACGCGCCGCGTACCGACCGGGCCCGCGACTTCCTGGCCCAGGTGCTCTCGCACGCCTCCGCACCGGCCGGCGCCGCCGCACCGGTGCCGGACGTGGTCGCGCCGCCGCCTCCCCGACAGCCCTCGTCCTGACCCGGATTCCGAAGATTCCCCCCGAGAAAGGCTAGGTGCACCATGCGCGTACGCACCCTCGTCGGCGCGTTGCTGGCGGTCGCGGTCGCCGCATCACTGACCGCCTGTGGCAGCGACAAGCCCAAAACCCAGCCGTCGTACGCGACGGGGGCAGCGAGCTTCGCCGCGGGCTCCACAATGGAGCGCCTGCACAAGGCCGGGCAGATCACCATCGGCGTCAAGTTCGACCAGCCCGGCATCGGTCAACTGAATCCGGCCACCAACAAGCCGGAGGGCCTGGACATCGAGATCGCGAAGATCGTCGCGGCCGGCCTCGGACTGACCCCCGACCAGATCAAGTTCGTCGAGACGGTCTCCAAGAACCGCGAGCCGTTCATCCAGAACGGCACCGTCGACCTGGTCATCGCCTCCTACTCGATCACCGACGAGCGCAAGAAGGTGGTCTCCTTCGCCGGCCCGTACTACCAGACCGGCCAGGACCTGATGGTACGTAAGGACGACAGCAGCATCACCGGGCCGGAAACGTTGGGCGGCAAGAAGGTCTGCTCGGTGACCGGCTCCACTCCGCTGTCGAACATCCAGAAGAACTACCCGACCGCCACCGCTGTGCCGTTCGCCACCTACACCGAGTGCGTCCAGCAGCTGCTCAACGGTTCGGTGGACGCGGTCACCACCGACGGGACGATCCTGCTGGGGTACGCGGCCGGCCAGCCCGGCAAGCTCAAGGTGATCGGCAAGCCGTTCTCCACCGAGCTGTACGGCCTCGGGCTGAAGAAGGACGACACCGCCTTCCGCGGCTTCCTCAACGACACCCTGCAGAAGGCCGTCGACGGCGGCGACTGGGCCAAGGCGTACCAGGCCACGCTCGGCAAGTCCGGTGCTCCGACGCCGACCCCGCCGGCGATCAACCGCTACTGAGGCATCCTGACGACCGTCCCGCTGGCTGATTGAGCAGTCAGCCAGCGGGTCGGTCGGCGGACGGGAAGGGGACGCGCTGTGCACGTCATCGCCGACAACTTCGACACCATCCTGCACGGCTTCGCCCAGACCCTGAAGCTCACCGCGCTGTCCGCACTGATCGCCGGCCTGCTCGGCCTGCTCCTCGCGGTCCTGCGGGTCAGCCCGCTGCCGCCGCTGCGCTGGGTGGGCACCGGATACGTGACGGTGCTGCGCAACACGCCACTCACCCTGGTGTTCCTCATCGTCGTGCACGGCCTGCCGGAGCTCGGGCTGCGCGGCAGCTTCTTCACCCGGGCGGTGGTGGCGCTGTCGGTGTACACGGCCGCGTTCGTCTGCGAGGTGGTGCGCTCGGGCATCCTCACGGTGCCGGCCGGGCAGGCGGAGGCCGCCCGCGCGCTGGGCATGACCTTCGGCCAGAACCTGCGCCTGGTGGTGCTGCCACAGGCGCTGCGGGCGGTGGTACCACCGTTGACCAGCGTGCTCATCGCGCTGCTGAAGAACACCGCGATCGCCGAGGCATTCGGGCTCACCGAGGCGACCGGCGTGCTGGACAGCCTGGTGCACGACCACGCCGACGCGATCCTGCCGATCTTCCTGACCATCGCCGCCGGTTACGTCCTGCTCACGCTGACGATCTCCGGTCTGGCCCGACTCGTGGAGCGACGGACGGTGCTGAGCCGATGAGCACAACCTCCATCCTGTACGACGCCCCGGGCCCACGGACCCGCCGCCTCACCGTCATCGGCAGCGTCATCACCGGCGCGCTGGTCGTTGCCGGGCTGCTCTGGGTGCTGCGCCGGCTGTCGGCGCGCGGGCAGTTCGACTCGTTGATGTGGCAGCCGTTCACCGACCCGGGCATCCAGCACACCGTGCTGATCGGCGTACTGGCCACCGTCAAGGCGGCGGTGCTGGCGATCGTGCTGGCGATCGCGCTGGGTGCGCTGCTCGCCTTCGGCCGGCTCTCCGAGCACCGGGTGCTCCGGCTGCCCAGTTCCGTCATCGTCGAGACCGCCCGGGCGATCCCGCTGCTGCTGCTGATGCTCGCGCTGTTCCTGGCCTTCCCGCGTTCGCTCGGCGCGTTCGGTGCGCTGGTGCTCGGGCTGACCCTCTACAACGGCGCGGTGCTGGCCGAGGTGTTCCGGGCCGGTATCGGTTCGGTACCGCGCGGCCAGTCGGAGGCCGGGTACGCCCTGGGGCTGCGCAAGTACCAGCTCACCACGTTGATCCTGCTGCCGCAGGCGGTCCGGGCGATGCTCCCGGCGCTGATCAGCCAGTGCGTCGTGACGTTGAAGGACACCGCCCTCGGGTACATCATCACCTACCCCGAGCTGCTCAGCTCCGGCAAGTGGATCTTCAACGGGTACTTCAACATCATCCCCACCACGCTGGTGATCGCGGCGATCTACATTGTCCTGAACTCGTCGCTGTCCGGGCTCGCCACCCTGATCCAGCGCCGGGTCGCCCGCGGCAGGGCGGGTCGACGCGGTGTCCCGCCGGTGGTCGCGGCACCCGCGGACGCGCCGCTGGCCGGTGCCGGCGCATCGACCGGGGTCGCGCCCGGGCCCCCGCCCCACTAGCGTCGGAGTCGACGACGAGGTGGGCGGAATGAGGCTGTTGGTCATCGAGGACGACAACCGGGTGATGGCCGCCCTGCGTACCGTCCTGACCAAGCACGGTTTCGAGGTGACCTGCGCCCGGACCGGCCACGCGGGCATCGAGGCGCTGTCCACCGGCCCCGATGCCGTCCTGCTCGACCTTGGCCTGCCCGACCGGGACGGTTTCCAGGTGTGTCGGGACATCCGGATGCGCAGCCCGGTCCCGGTGATCGTCGTGACGGCCCGCGGCGACCTGGACTCCCGGGTGCACGGCCTCAACCTGGGCGCCGACGACTACCTGGTCAAGCCGTACAGCCTCAGTGAACTGATCGCCCGCATCCACGCGGTGACCCGGCGCCGGGCCGCCGACGCCCCGGCGGTGGCCGACCGGTCGTCGGTCATCGACCTGGCCGGGGTGCTGAGTGTCGACCCGGGCGCCCGGACGGTGCACGTCGCCGGTCACCCGGTCGCGTTGACCCGCAAGGAGTTCGACCTGCTGCTGGTCCTCGCCCGGGAGCCGGGGCTGGTGCACCGGCGGGAGAAGATCCTCAGCGAGGTGTGGCAGAGCAGTTGGGTCGGTACCGGCCGCACGCTGGAGGTGCACGTCGCCTCGCTGCGCGGCAAGCTGGGCGTACCCGATCTGATCGAGGCGGTCCGCGGGGTCGGCTACCGCCTGCGCCCGCCGACCGGCTGACGACCCGTGCGTACCCGCCTGTTGGCTGTCCTGGTGGCCCTGATGACGCTGGTCCTCGCGGTGCTGTCGGTCCCGCTGGGTACCAACCTGGCCGCCACCCGGCAGCAGGATATGTTCCTGGACCGGCTGCAGGACGCCACCCGCTTCGCCAACCAGGCCCAGCAGTTCGACGCCGACGACCAGGCCCTCGCCCCGGATCTGGCCCGGTACGGCGACGTCTACGGCATCCCCGTCGTACTGCTGGACCGGTCGGGGACGGTACGGGCCAGTTCCCAGCTTCCGCTGCGGTTGACCGACCCGGAGGTTGCCCGCGCGGTCGGCCGGGCGCTGGCCGGGCACCAGACGCAGGATCCGCCGCTGCTCTGGCCGTGGCGGGACCGGCCGCTGGTGGTCGCCGTGCCGGTGATCCGGGGCGACGACGTGGTCGGCGCGGTTGTCGTCGTGGCGCCGACCGGTGGGCTGCGCGCGGCGATCGCCCGTGACCTGGCGCTGGTCGCGGTGGCGGCGGCGTTCGCCTTGCTGCTGTGCGTGGCCGCGGCGACCCGGCTGGCGCGTTGGCTGCTGCGCCCGGTCGAGGTGCTCGGTGCCGCGGCGGCGGAGATCCGCGCGGGTACCCTCTCCGCGCGGGTCGACGACGCCCGGGGCCCGGTGGAGTTGCGGACCCTCGGCCGGTCGTTCAATGCCATGGCCGAGGCCGTACAGGACGCCATGCGACGCCGCCGCGACTTCGTCACCGACGCCTCCCACCAGCTGCGCAACCCGCTCACGGTGGTGCAACTGCGGTTGGAGGGGCTGCGCCTCGACCTGCCGGCCGAGGGTACGGCGGAGGTGCAGGCGATCCTCGACGAGGCCGGCCGGCTGCGCACCATCCTGGACGAGTTGCTGGAGCTGGCCACCGCACAGCAGGTCGCCGCGCACCCGGTGCCGCTGGACCTGGCCGGCACGGTGGCCGCCGCGGTGGGTACCTGGTCCGCCTGGGCCCGCAGCCGCGGCGTGCACCTGGAGGTGGCCGGCGGCGCCGGTACCCGCGCGGTCGCCGACCCGGTGCTGCTCGGCTCCGCCCTGGACGCGGTGCTGGACAACGCGATCAAGTTCACTCCGGAGGGCGGTCGGGTGCTGGTCAACCTGGTCGCCGGGGCCGACTGGTCGGCGATCGAGGTACACGACGGCGGGCCGGGCCTGACCGCCGCCGAGCTGACCCGGGTCGGTGACCGGTTCTGGCGCAGCCCGGCGCACCAGAACGTGCCCGGCTCCGGGCTCGGGTTGAGCATCGCGGGCAGCCTGCTCGCCGCCACCTCGGGACAGCTACGGTTCGCGGCCGGCACCCCCACCGGGCTGGTGGTGACCATCGCGCTGCCCCGCGCGGCAGCGGACGTACCGGCCGGCCCGGCCGCGCCGTCCGCTGTGGTACGCCGGGGCCGACCCGGGCGTCCGCTGGCCCGGCGACGGGTGCTCACCGCACTCGCGCTGGTGGCGATCGCGATCGGCACGGTGCTGGGCACGGCCTCCGGTGCGCCGGCCCGGCCGGCCGCCGACAAGCCCGTGGTGATCGCGACCGGCAGCACCAAAGGCGTGTACTACCAGTACGCGCAGTCCTTCGCGGCCGCCGCGCACAGCCGGCTGCCACAGCTGCGGCTGCTCGACACGTCCGGCTCCGTCAACAACATCAACCTGCTCGCGGCCGGCCAGGCCACCTTCGCGATCTGCGCCGCCGACGCCGCCATGGACGGCTATGCCGGCGAGGGCTTATTCGCCCGGGGGGTCCCGATCCGCGCGGTGGCCCGGCTCTACGACGACTACATCCACCTGGTGGTACCCGCCGAGTCGGCCGTACGCTCGCTGGCCGACCTGCGCGGACTGCGGGTATCGGTGGGGCCGGACGGATCCGGTACGGCGCTGATCGCCGACCGCATCCTCGGCGTCGCCGGGCTCGACGGGCACCGCGACATCGAGCGGGAAGTGTTGAGTATCAACGATTCGGTGGCGGCGCTGCAGGCCGGCACGGTGGACGCGTTCTTCTGGTCCGGTGGCCTGTTCACCGCCGGCATCACCGAGCTGGGCAACGCCATGGCGATCCGGCTGGTCAACCTCGCCGACTCGGCCACCGCACTGCGCAGCCACTACGGCACCGTCTACCGGTTGGGCACCGTCCCGGCCGGTACCTACCGTGGCGTCGACGCGGCCGTCGGCACGGTCGCCGTCCCCAACCTGCTGATCACCCTGGACACCGTGCCGGCCACGGTGGTCAACCGGGTACTCGGTGCGCTGTTCGCCAGCGCGTCCCAGGTGGGTCGGGCCATCCCGGCCGCGGTTCAACTCGATCCCCGATCGGCGCCGTTCACCAACCGGCTCCCCCTGCACCCGGCGGCGACAAGCTACTACCGCTCCCACAAGGCCGCCCACTGACCACGGCGGCGCCCGCATGTGGTGGTGCCCGGCTCGCCGGATCCGTTCAGGGCCAGGTGCGCGCCGAGCCGGCAAACGTCTCGGGCTCGCTGTGCACGGGCACCACGCAGAGCAGGTGACCGCCTGGTGCGCGGAGCGTGAAGGCATCTTTCCAGCGGGTCACCAGCTCCGCGCCCAGCGCCGTCAGGCGGGCCACCTCCGCCGCCAGGTCGTCGGTCTCGATGTCGACGTGGTAGCGCGGCGCGTCATCGACTGCCTGGACCACGGTGAACAGGCCGGGTGCGGCGTCGATCAGGACGGTGAACTGCTCCTCGCCCGGCGCCGGATAGGCCTGGGCACCCAGCGCGGCGGACCAGAAGTCCACCGCGGCGTCGACCTGTGCGGCAGGCGTGTCGATGAGGATCCCGACCAGGCGACTGCGATGCATGGCGGCAAGGCTATCAGCGCCGCCCGATCGGGTACTCAGCCTGCTTCGAGGACGAAGAAGATGAAGGACAGGAACGCCGTCCGGTCCTGGAATGGGGGCGGCACGAGCTCGCGCGGCGTGTCCGGGGAGAAGGGCGGTTCTGCGATGACCGAGAGGCGGAAGCCGGCCTCGGTGAACGCGGCCGCCATGGCGTGCAACGGCCGATGCCAGTACGTCAGCACCGCGCTGTGGCCGTTGAAGGTGTACTCCTCCGAAAACTGCGTGACGGCGAAGTAGTCGGCGCTCGGCTCGGCCAGCTTGTAGATGACGGGATGGTTCACCGACAGCAGCAGGCGGCCGGCTGGCTTCAGAATGCGCCGCAGCTCAGCCAGGGGTGCCGTCCAGTCGCGCAGGTAGTGCAGAACGAGGGACACCACCACGTCATCGAACGCACCGTCGGCGAACGGGAGTGGCTGGCTGAGGTCGGCCACGTGCAGCGCCGCGCCGTCACCCAGCCGCTGCCGCGCCAGCTCGATCATCGCCGGGCTGGAGTCGAAGCCGGTCACGATGGCGCCCTTGGCACGCAGCGCTGCCGACAGTGGCCCGGAGCCACACCCGACATCGAGGACCCGACGACCGTTGACGTCCCCGGCGAGGTCGATCATCGCGGGCCGCTCGTAGTAGGCATTGAAGAGGTTCGACTCGTTGTCCGTCGAGTAGCTCTCGGCGAAGCTGTCGTAGTGGTCGGCCTTCACCAAGGTCCTCGCTCTCGGACGAACTCTGGTGGACGGGAACCTGACTGATCGTGCCACAGCGGGGCAACCCGGATCCGGACACCACTCAGGCGGCGGTTGTCACCACGTTCGTCGCACGGTGGCCTTGCCGCCGGTCACCAGGCTCGCCGCCGGAACGTCATCGGCGACAACCGCGCCAGCGGCGACCACAGCGTCGCGGCCGATACTGACGCCGGGCAGGATCGTGGCACCGGCGCCGATCCACACGTTCTCCGCCACGTCGATAGGCCCGCCACTGAGCCACTCCCGTCGCTGTCCAGGATCGACCGGGTGACCGACAGTGATGAACGTGACCTTCGGGCCGACCATCACGCGCTCGCCGAGCCGGATGCCGGCATAGTCCAGAAACGTGCAGTTCTGGTTGATGAATACGCGCTCGCCGAGGTCCAGGTGAAGACCGTGGTCGGTGGAGAACGGCGGATAGATCGTGGCCCTCGCCGGCAACGGTCGGCCGGGGATCTGTTCGAACAGCGCGGCCTTGCCGGCTTCATCGAGGAAGGGCAGCACGTTCAGGCGGGAGGTCAGCTCAGTGACCCGCAGCACCCGCTCGGCCATGGCCTGGAACTGGGCGCTGTGGATGCGGATGAGGCGGTCGCTGGACATGCCGCGATCCTTGCAGGCGTACCGGATGGCTCGACGAACCAGCCCGGTCACTACGGGCGGGTCCGCTGGGCGGACATCGTGGTGCCGACCAGCCGGCGGGGCGGCTGCGGCGCGTCGGCGAGTCGCTGCTGCTCCTGCGCCACGATCATCCGGGCCAGCTGTACCTCGGTGATGTCCACAGCGCCCGGTGCGGCCTGGGCGATGGTGCTGTGCCGGACGTAGGCGTCGAAGAGCTGTGCCTTCGAGCCGAGGATCTCGATCATCCGCTCGTCGACCGAGTCGGCGATCAGCAGCCGGTGCACCTGGACGGTGCGCACCTGTCCCATCCGGTGGGCCCGGGCGACGGCCTGGGCCTCGATCGACGGCTTGACCTGCGGCTCGCAGAGGATCACCACCGAGGCCGCCTGGATGTTCACGCCCACCCCGGCGGCTTCGATCTGACACACCAGCACGGCGGGCTTCGACGAGGCGGTGAACTCGTCCACGATGCGCTGCCGGTCGGCGACCGGCGTCGAGCCGGTGATCGGCCCGCGGGCGTGCGTACCGAGCGCGGCGCCCACCGCGGCCAGCACGTCGCGGAAGTAGGAGAAGACCACGACGTTGCGATCGTTGGCCATCGCCTCCTGGGCCAGTTCGAGCAGGCGGGTCAGTTTCGCCGAGTCGTGCGGCCGGCGAACGGCGAACGCGGCCCGGCGCATGGCCATGAAGTTGCCGTCCCGCACGGCGGCCCGGTAGGCGGCCCCGTCCTGGGCCCCGAACTCCTCCCATTCGTCGACCTGGACCAGCTCCGGCAGTTCGGTCAGCACGTCGGGTTGATTGCGGCGCAGGTAGACCGGCGCCGCCGCGCGCCGGAACGCCTCGACGCTGATCGCCGCGTGCTCAGGCCCCATCCCGGCGGCCACCTCCGGCCGCAGGTGTTCGATCAGGGACCGGAACTCGTCGATCCGGTTCTCCATCGGCGTACCGGTGAGGAACAGCACCCGGTCGGACTCCGCCGCGACCCGGTTGACCGCCTGCGACCGCTTCGCGCCGGGGTTCTTCACGTAGTGCGCCTCGTCGACGACCAGCAGTGCCGGCCTGGGCAGTGGGGATCCGAGCGCGCCCAGCGAGCCGAAGGTGACCACGCCGACGCCGCCGGAGTCCCGCCATCGGGCCGCCGCCCGCGCCCGGCCGTGGCCGTGCAGGCTGACGACCGGAATCGTCGAGTGCCGGGCGATCTCGCGAGCCCAGTTGATCAGTACGCTGGCCGGGCAGACCACGAGGAAGTGGGTGGCGCCCCGGGCGGCCAGATGGGCCATCGCGGCGATGGCCTGGACCGTCTTGCCCAGCCCCATCTCGTCGCCCAGCACGACCCGCCGCTGGACCAGCGCGAACCGGGCACCGAACGACTGGTAGCCGCGCAGCCGCAGGCCCGGGTTGAGCCGGGAGGTGTCCAGCTGCTGCGCCCCGACCCGTTCGACGATGTCGGCGGGCAGGTAGCCCTCGCTCGCAGCGACGTCGCCGCCGAGGCCGACCACCTGGCTGAGCAGGCCGTAGTAGTCCGCCGAGTGCTGTTCGAAGTCGCGCCAGACCTGCTTGTCCTTCGGCGTGCGGACCGCGCGTACCTGCTCGGCGGCCAGCAGCAGGCCACTGGAGTCGACGGTGTCCAGCAGCGTCCGTACCCGCCGGGTCGCGTCGTCAGCGACGGCCTTGTCCCCGGCCCGCATGAACAGCCGACGGATGCGTCCCGTCGCGGCCGGTTCGGCGATCGGCCGCTGCCTGGCCAACTCCGCGGCGACCCGCCCGGCGTCGGCCTCGTGTACCCCGGCCGCCTGCCACACCGCACCCCACCTGGCCAGCGCCCGCAGCAACCGGGTGATGTCCGGGTTCTTCGGGTCGAACTCGATCCGGAACTGCAGCGAGTCCCGCGCCGCACGCTTGAGTTGCTCGGCAGCCTGGATGGTCCGGCGTGCCGTGCCTTCGCCGATGCCGGGTACGCCGATCAGGCGCTGCGGACCGGCCCGGAGCACGTCGGCGACCGAGTGGATGCCGTGTGCCGGCAGCGCGTCCAGCCGGGCCCGACCGTCCACAGTGTCCTTGACCGCCTCGATCGACATCTTCCCGATCGCGGTCCAGACCTGGGGCTCACTCGCGATCGCGTACGCCTCGACGACCTCCGCACGGGCCGAGCCGAGAATCTCGACAATCGCTTCGGCTTGGGCCTGTGCCTGGGCCGCCCGGGCCAGCAGCTCGCGCGTCTCCCGGCGGCTCGGCGCCGTCATCGCGGCGGCGGGCAGCGCAGCGCGCCTGCGACGCCCGGCCGGGGCGCCGGCCGCTGGAGCACCGTGGAGTACCGCACACACATGCCATGACGGTACCGACAGACCCGCCGTGGCGCCCGCTGTGGCGGGCACTCCGTCCCCGGCGGGCTGTGCGTCAGCCCCACACCTCCTGCGCCGTCTCCACGATCAGTCGCAGCTTGGCGACCTGCTCGTCGTAGCTGAGCGCGTTGCCTTCCACGGTCGAGGAGAAGCCGCACTGTGGCGAGAGGCAGAGCTGGTCGAGCGGTACGTACCGGCTCGCCTCGTCGATGCGGCGCTTGAGCTCGTCCTTGCTCTCCAGCGCGCCGCGCTTGGTGGTGACCAGCCCGAGCACCACACACTTGCCCGGCGGCACGAAGCGCAGCGGGGCGAAGTCACCGGAGCGCGCGTCGTCGTACTCCAGAAAGAAGCCGTCGACGTCGAGGTTGGTGAACAGCGCCTCGGCTACGAAGTCGTACCCGCCCTCGGCGGCCCAGGAGGACCGGAAGTTGCCCCGACACATGTGGGTGGTCACCCGCAGCTGCGGCGGTCGCCCCCGCAGCGCCTCGTTGATCTGCCGGATATACCGCTCGTGCTGGTGCTCGGGGTCGCCGCCCTGGCGGGCAACCAGCTCCCGTTGCCGCGGATCGTTGAGGTAGGCCAGGCTTGTGTCGTCGAGCTGCAGGTAGGTGCAGCCCAGTTCGCCCAGGCGCTGGACCTCCTGCGCGTACGCCGCGGACAGGTCCCGCCAGAATTCGTCCAGCTCCGGGTAGACGTCGGGGTCGATGGCCGCACGGCCGCCCCGGTAGTGCACCATGCTCGGCGACGGGATGGTCAGTTTCGGGGTGGCGTGCTTCGCCTGCTCCTTCAGGAACCGGAAGGCATCACCGAAAATGGTGTCCGGCAGCGTGACCCGGCCGTCGATGCGCAGGGCGGCCGAGGTGAATTCGAGCGTACCGGCGTCGTTGAAGAACTGCACCGTGAGGTTCTCGTCCGCCCGGTGCACGCCGCCCAGCTGGTAGATGAAGTCCATGTGCCAGGAGGTACGCCGGAACTCCCCGTCGGTCGCCGACTGGAGCCCCACCTCCTCCTGCATCGCGACCACGGCGCGGATCGCCTCGTCCTCGACGGCCCGCAGCTCCTCGGCGGAGATCTGTTGCGCGGCCCGTTCCCGCCTGGCCTGCAGCAGCTGCTGCGGCCGCAGGAGACTACCTACATGATCGGCTCGAAACGGCGCCAGCGAGCGTGCAGCCATGCTTCCTCCTCCGCGTACGTCCACGACTCTAGCCAGCCGCACCCCGGCCCACCATGGCCAACTTCCACTCCGGACGCGGTGTTGCCAGGTGTACCACGAATCGAACGAATCCGTCCCCGGCTCTGACCTGCGACCGCAGCGGGTTCTGTCGAGGATGATTGCCGGTATGGGGCACCCCGCCGACGAGGCCGAAGTCGTCATCACCGACAAGATCGACGAAGACTTTGCCCGCGCGGTCACCGATCCCGGTCTCGGGGCGGCCAAGGCCCGCTTCGGGCGCACCACCGCGACCCGGCTTGCCGCACTGCCCGGGCATCCCGCCTACAACAAGGCTCGGGGCTTCACCACCGACGACCTCGACCAGCTGGCGGCCATCTGCGGCTTCTACACCGACGCGGCTCTGCTGCCGCTCATCGAAGTCTGGGCCGGCGACGCATCCGCGACGCTGGGACGGCACCTTGCCCACGCCGGCTTCTACGCCGCCGAAGTCAACGTCACCATGCAGGCCAACCCCGGTCCACCCTCCCGGACGACCGATCCGGACCCTCGCATACAGGTACGCGAGGTGCCGGCCGGCGGCGACGACACCGTCTACCTCAGCACCCTGTTCAACGGCTACGGGCTGACCGGTGACACAGCCACGCCAGCGCAGACCATGATGGCGATCGAACACCGGTCACCACGGCTGCGCCGATACCTCGCCTACGTCGACGATCGACCGGCCGCAGCCGGCACGCTCTACACCACCGGGCAGCGCAGCTACTTCGCCGGCGCCGCGACAATCCCAGCCATGCGCAACCAGGGCTGCCAGAGCGCCCTGATCCGACGGCGCCTGCACGACGCCGCCGGCCGGCAGGTAGTCGTGACCACCGCCTTCGGCTCAGCCAGCCAAGCCAACCTGCAACGTCTCGGCTTCAGCATCGTCCATACCCGCACCCTCTGGCGCGTGCTGACCCGTTGACAAGCCCGACATCCAGGCGCCGGCACGGAGCGCGATGTTGGACGGTCACCGCCACGCGACCCGGCCCCGTGACCCAGCCTCACCTGTGACAGCTGTCCCGGTGCTGTCCCGTGCCGTTTCAGGTCACCCGACCCATTGCCCGCCACCATGGGCATGCATACGGTTTCATCAATCTCTTAGATGTTGTTGGCCACAACAAATTCGAGTCGACATCGTCCGACGACTTCGATTCGACCGCAGGCGCGCTACGTACCGTCCGCTTCAAGCCGGCCTACCTGCAGCAATCTCAAGGTGCCCGACCAGGTCGGGCAGAAGGAGTCCACCATGCGTGTCCTGTCTGGACGCAGCAAGCCCGCCAAGATCCTCATTATGGCAACCACGGCGCTGGCCACGGCTGTCGCGGGCGTCTCCGTCGGCATCGGCGTCGCGCACGCCGCGACCGGTCGAGCCTACTCGTCCGGCCCCTCCTTCAACGCCATCAATATCACCTCCGACACCGCCTCGACGGGCTACGTCACCGGCGGAGGGTGGCACACCATCGCGACCCAGTCGGTGAACTGGAACCAGAACAACCAAGGCGGTATCGACGTCCGGTTCTCCGCCCAGAGCCAGTGCCAGAGCGGCGGCTGGGACGGCTGGTGCTCGGTCCGCATCCTGGCAAGCGGCTATGAGCTCGCGCCGGCCGACGGCAGCAACTTCGTCTGGCAGTGGGACGGGAACAACGAGACCTGGGGCGCCCGCAGCATCGAGCGCTACTGGAGCGGGTTCGCCGGCACCAGCGCCTATATCGAGGTGCAGGTGGCGCTTGTCAACGGTGCCTCGTCGTTCAGGGCGCAGGACTGGACAATCGCCACCATGGTCTTCTGACCGGCGCCCCACCCGCCGGACCGCACGGTGACCCGCGTCGGCCCGGCACCGGGTGAGCTGTTCCGATCGGCAGGTACGTTGCCGATCGGAACAGTGCGTTGCCGTGGTCGTGTGGTGGGCTGTGGTGAACCACCAATGGCCCCAGCGCCGCTGGGGGATGACTGGAGTGGCCTGTGGATGGCAGGGTGAACGCGTGATGTCTACGCAGTTTGCCCATCCACGCGGCCTGCTCGGCCGTCTCATCGGCCGCAGGATGGCGCGCCGCAACGCACAGTTGACCCGCCGCGTCGTGGCCGCGCTCACGTTGGGTGGCGACGAAACAGTGGTGGAGTTCGGGCCGGGCCCTGGAGTGGGATTGCGGCTACTGGCCGAGGCACTGCCCCATGGGCGCGTCATCGGGGTCGAACCCTCGCCCGTGATGCGCACCCAGGCCGCAGCACGGATACGCCAGTTCGCGGACCGGGTCGAGCTGATCGGAGCCACCGCGGAGACCATCACGTTGCCCGCCGGGAGCATCGACGCGATCTGCGCGGTGAACAATGTCCAGCTGTGGCAGCCGCTGCCGGCGTCCCTGTCCCGCGTATTCCAGCTGCTGCGACCGGGTGGTGCGGTGGCCTTCGGGATTACCGAACACGCCGTCCTCGCTGACGGCGGCAACGCCGGACGGGAGTTCGATACCCGGCTGCTGCCGTCCCTGACCGAGGCAGGCTTCATCGACCTGACCGCCGTCTGGGAGCCGGGCGGCAACGGCGAAGAACTACTTGTTCAGGGCCGCCGCCCCCTCCGTTGACAGGGCCGTCCCCGTGCCCGGCGTTCCGGTGGTCCTGACTGCCCGGAGGAGGTTCATGCCGACACCGGGAGGCTGGGAATCCTGTTCGGGACTCCCAGCCTCCCGGTGGTCGGTGTCGCCGACCCGTGCTCTCAGTCGCCGGTCAGGATCGAGTCCAGCGCTGGTTGCTGCCGCCGTGACACGTCCACAGCACCACTGCCGTGCCGTTGGCTGTCCCTTGGCCGGTCACGTCCAGACACAGGCCGGACTGAACGCCGGTGATGGTGCCGTCGGCGTTGATCCGCCATTGCTGGTTGGCTCCGCCGTGGCAGGTCCAGATCTGGACCCGGGTACCCGCGGCAGTGCCCGAGGCGTCGAGGCATTTACTGCCGTACACGGTCAGCTGGTTGCTCGAAGTCGCCGTCCAGATCTGGTTGGCACCGCTGTTGCAGTCCCAGATCTGCACGAGCGTCCCGTCGGACTGACTGCGCCCGTTGACGTCCAGGCAACGGTTCGAGCCCATCCCGCGGATCGGACCGGTGGCGCCCGGCGGCGGGCTGCTGGGCGGTGGGCTGCTCGGCGGCGGGCTGCTGGGTGGCGGACTACTCGGCGGGGTGTCGCCGAGGGTGAGGTTCTTCTGCTGCACCTGCCACTGGGTGTTGCACAGCCCGCAGTTGGGGCCGACGAAGTTGGTGCCGGCGGTGAGATCGCCCTTCAGGCGCCACTTGAGGTAGAGCACCGCGACGCGGCCGAACTCGCCGCCGTTGGTCTGGCCGTAGGTCCCGCCGTGGCCGACGTTGAGGTTGCCCATGAAGGCGGGCAGTCCGGCCGGCAACTTGTTCCAGTCGTCGATGGCGTTCGGGTAGGCGATGTCGCTGGTTCCGCCGATGAAGTAGGCGATCGGCTTGGTCAGTCGCGCCAGCTGGTAGTCATCGGCGTCGTTGAGCAGCCCGCTGCTGAAGATGGCGGTGGTGGTGATCCGCGGGTCGTTGGAGACGGCGTAGGCCTCCAACCCGCCGCACGACCAGCCGGCCACGGCGATCTTCGAGGTGTCGATCTTTCCGTAGTACTTGCTGCCCTGCCGGCTGTTCTCCGCCACGGCCCAGTCGATGGACGCGGTGTGCATCGTGGAGTTGGTGCTGCCGGAGCCGCCGGGAGCGCCGTTGGCGATGGCCAGGAAGCCGTAGGAGGCAATCTCGCGCAGGAAGTTCTGCTGGTCCAGGCCGTTGCCCGAGCAGCCGCCGTTTCCCCAGACGAACACGGGCATACGTTCGGCCGGAAGGTTCTGCGGGCGGTAGATCGTGTGGTTGGGTAGGGTGCTCGCGGTTTCGTAGTCGGCCGGATAGGGGCCGGAGCCGCCGACCGCGGCGTCGGCCGAGGTCGCACCGAACACCATGACCGCGGTAGCGACTGCGACGACGGCGGCCGCCAGCCCAGCGCTGACTGTGGTTCGTTTTCTCATTCACCCTCCAAGGGCGTGCCGGTACGGCGCTTCCCCGGGTGTGGCGCATCGGCGACTGTGACGGCGGCCGGCGTGCAGGGCGGCTTCGGCCGAGCTGGCCGGCGACGGCTGCGAAGAGGTCGAGGACGGCGGTGTCGACCGGATGGCTACACCAGCCAACGGCCAGAGACCCGATGGAGCGATGCCACTTACTATCACCGGGACAGCGAAAGGTGTCAATGTTTCGGTCGAGCTGCGGGCTGGCGTTTGTCACTGGTGGCCGGCGGCGCGTAGCACCAGTCGGATCAGTTGGATCAGGGTCTCTGGTGCCTGGAGGACGCCGATGACGATGCCGACCGTCCGCCAGCCGGGGCGGGGGGTCACGGTCACCGCGACGGTAACGTGCAGGTGGTCCGGGTGCGGTGGGTGGTCGGGTTCCACAGTCACCTCCCTGCGTCGCCGCGCGCAGCGCGTGCCTGGGTGGGGGTCAGGCCGAATGCCTCTCCGAAGTCCCTCGTGAAATGGGCAGGCGAGCGGTACCCGCAGGCCGTGGCGATCTGTCCGACCGGGATCGCGGTCAGGTCGGGATCTTCCAGCCGTCGACGGCCCTCCTGTAGGCGCAACTCTTTGACCAGTTGCATCGCGGTCGATCCGGTGCCCTCAAGGAGCTTGTGCAGATACCGGGTTGAGATGTGGACGGCACGAGCGATGGTGCCCGGATCGAGGGTCTCGTCGCCGAGCTCGGCCCGGATGGCGCCACGAATCATGGCCCGGTGCAGCAGCGTTCGCGTGTGCGCCGTGAGACCGCCCGGCAGCCCCAGCCAGTGGCTGATCAGCCCAACCGTGCATGCGGCCAGAGCACCGGCGTAGTCGACCGGCTCCGTGGCACCGGCGAGCCTGACGAGCAGCTTTCGCATGACATCCCTGCCGGGCAGCTCCGGGGGCATGAAGGTACCGACGACCGAACGGACGCGGCGCTCATCGGCCGGCAGCAGCGTGCGCGGGAACGTCAGCATCGCGATCCGCATCGGGCCGGTCTCCGGGCGATGTACCGCACGCCAGGGCACGGACAGGTCGAACAGCCCGATCTGATCAGGCCCGGACCGGGACCGCCGACCGCGCTGCTCCAGATCTATCTCACCGTCGAGGACCAGGATGAGCCGGTACTGCTCCGGGTCGCTGGCCCGGATGAGTCGCTCGGTCCGTACCGTGAAGACTTCGGTGTCCGCCGTCCAGGTGAACATCTCGAAACCGAAGTCGCCGACCGGCCCGCTGGACATCTTCGCCGACATCCGCCTCGGCGCGGGGCCGCGCACCTCCACCGGAGCCAGCTCCCTGGCGGCGCCGTCACGGTAGTGCTCGAAACGGTCGGGGAGTTGCACGTTCGCCGTGTCATACAACAAGCGCATGGGCCCATTCTTCGACGGCTGGCCCCCGCCCGGATTGACTGTCCACGCACAATCGGCCGGCCGTCGATTGAGGCTGCCCAGACGTGACAAGGGGGCGGGCCGCCGGAGCAGCCCGCCCCCTGTCGCGTGACTCAGTTGGCAGGATCGAACCAGGCGACGGTCGGCACGCCGAAGCCGGTCAGGTCATCCCAGCCGGTGGTGGTGCGCTGACTGGTGCCGAAGGTGGCACCGAACGTACGCACGCTGTGCAGGAATTGGCCGGGCGCGCCTTCGCCGTCCACGCCGTCGGCGTAGTCGACCCGGACGTTGCCCGCGTCGGCGAGGTCACCGGTCACGTCCCGGAACCCGGCGCCGTGGCTCGTCCAGATCGACGGGCTGATCAGCGCCTGGCCGTGACCTGTCTTCTGGATCCGCAGGGCGACCATCCCCGCGAACAGCGGCGAGGCCAGGCTCGTGCCGCCGATGCGGTAGTAGTCGAAGACGACGGCGCCGGTGTACGGGTTCGTCTGCGTCTCACCGATGAGCATGCCGGTCGTCGGGTCGGCGTCCATCGCCACGTCCGGCACCAGGCGTCCACCCGATCCCGGCTGGTACGGCGGCCGGGCGATGTTCTTCGATTCGCCGCCACCGGCACCGTAGAGGTAGGTGGGGTTCACCCAGGTGCCGGTCGTTGCGTCCCGACTCCACTTGTTGGTCGACCAGCCGGTCATACCGCCGAGGGAGTTGTTGACTCCGATCGCGGTGGACGTGCCACCGACCCCGGTGACGAGCGGATCCGAGGCGGGGTAGTCGGTCTGCGGTGTCGGGTAGCCGTCGACCGTCGTGTCGTCGCCGTCGTCGCCGGAGGAGAACAGGTAGCTGATGCCTTCGAGCGCACCCTGGGCGAACGCGAGTTCATAGGCGCCCAGGGTTGCCGGCTTGACCGAGTCACCGGCGTCACCCCAGGAGTTCGAGACGACCTTCGCCCTGTTCTCGTCGTTGATCCGGCTGAACGTGTCGAGGAAGTCGCGGTCGTAGCAGCTGGCCGCCGCGTAGTAGCGGATGTCGGCGCCCGGTGCGATCGCGTGCACCGCCTCGACGTCGAGCGTCTCCTCGCCGTACCACCCGTTCTCACCGCACTGGTGCGGGCCGTCGTTCACCCGGGTGAACGCGTGGGGCAGGCTCTCGGAGTACTGCGAGGAGCGGAACGCCTGCCCGCCACCCTTTCCGGAGAAGTACGCCTTCGCGTCGCTGAGCATGGTCGGTGAGGCGTACGCGTCGGTGATGGCCACCGTCACGCCCGAGCCGGTCAGCGTCGAGCTACCGGCGTACGCGCCGCGCAGCTGGTTGGCGTTGTACCCGCACACCGCGTACGGCAGCGCGGCCCCGTCGAACGGCTCGGCGGTGTCGACCTTCTCGCCATAGTAGGCCGAGCACGGCTGGGCGTTCTTGAACAGCGTCGGCGGCGGCGCCGGCTTCTGGCTCTTCGGCGCGACCACGCTGGGCGTGGTGTCGACACCGTCGACGGCGACGACCGCGTCGCCGAGCGTCGCCGGGGCGGTGAGGGCGCCCACCGGCGCCTGAACAGTCAGCCCGTCGTGGCTGTAGGCGCCGATCTGGACGCCGAACGCCGCCTGGGCGTTCGCCACAGTGCCGGCCACGTCGACGTACCGGTTGCTGGCCTCCGTCTTTGTGATCTTGAATCCGGCGGCGCCCAGCCAGTCCTTGACCGCCTTGACTGTCGTGTCCGGGGCGTCGTACTTCGCATGGAACTGCTGGGCCGTGAGGTACTGGTGGTAGGTGGCGCTCCCCGGAGTCGAGACCGCATACGCCGCCGCGGTCAGGGCGCTCAGTCCGCCGTTGGGTCCGAGGTAGACACGCGCTGCGACCGGGGCCGAGGTCGGGGCGGCGCCGAGCTTCTTGCCGTGGGCCAGCCAGCCCGGGGTTGAGTTGGCGATCGCCTTCGTCGAGGGTTCGGCCTGGGCCGCGGTGGCGGGAACCAGTCCCGCGACCACAGCCGTGACCGCCAGTACCGCCCCACCTAGAGCGCGCTTGCGCATAGGTACCTCCAGTCGGTGGACGACGTCCGCCGAGTTCGGTCGAGCGGACACCGCGACGCTAAGTCGCCCGACTGGTTTGCGGAAGATGCCACGCGCCTGGCCGCCCCCTTTTCCTTACCCTGCACATCCGCTCGGATACCCACAGCTGCCCCGCTGTGCTGGTAGCTGCTGGTGCGGTATGCGGTGGAGGCCGATGAAGCGGGACAACACCTGTGCCGGGGATGCGGCAGGCACTTGTCGCGTAGGGCGCCACAGCTGTCTGGTTCAGCCGGTCCAGGTCGGGGTCATCACTGGTGCGGTGGCGGCGGCGGCGAGTAGCGGTAGGTCGTACCAGTGCTCGACGGCGCCGAGCAGGCTGTAGAGGGTCAAGGGCTGGTTGTAGTGGCCGGTCGGGACGGCGGCGCCGGCGAGGAGGGTGAAGATCCGGTTCTGTGGGGTGCCGTTGTCCTCGTCGAAGGTCACGATGAGTGCGCTGTGGTGGGTGGCGGCCCACCTGACGTACGGGTCGAGTACCCGTTGGGCCCAGGCGTCTCCGGTGGCGATCGGGCAGTCGTGCATGTCGTTGCACAGGTCCGGGATGAGGAAGGACACCGTGGGCAGTGCGGAGAAGTCGGACGGTAGCGCGGTGGCGGGCTGGTTGACCTCGGGTGGCAGGTTGTCGAAGTCGACCCACGGGTTGTGTTTGGCGGCGTACCGCCCGTGGGTGCAGCCGGTGAAGCCGGGGGTGGGCAGTGCTTCGGAGTAGCCGACGAAGCTGCGCCCGGTGTCCAGGAGTTGCCGGCCGAGGTTGGCTTGTGCGTGCAGCCGGACCGGGCAGTGGTCGTTGGTGACGCCCTGGGTGGAGCCGGAGAACAGGGCGAGGTAGTTGGGTTGGCTCGGGTGGGTGATGGCGTGCAGGTTGGTGTAGACGGCGGAGTGGTCGGCCAGGCCGGTGAGGTAGGGCGCGTTCCCGCTGTCGAGCTGGTTGTAGTCCTTGTTCTCGAAGACCACGATGACGACATGGTCGGGGGGCGCGCCGCCGGTGGAGGGCCGGGCCGGCGCGGTGGCGGGCGAGCCGGTAGTGGCCGGCCCGGTGACGCCGGAGCCGGCGGGCGGGGCGGACGGGGTCGGTGTCGGGGTCGGCGTGGAGCAGGCGACGCCGGCCAGGCTGACCGCGAGGGCCAGCCCGGCCAGGTGGCGCAGCTGCCGCTTCATCGCAGTGTCAGTACTACCAGGCTGAACACTCCGGCGGCGACGCAGTAGATCGCGAAGGGGGTCAGCGTGCGGGTGGTGAACCAGCGGGTGAGGAACCGCACCGACAGGTAGGCGCACACGCCGGAGGCGAGGCTGCCGGCCAGTACCTGCCCGTGGATGCCCGCGCCGAGCGGCCCGGCCAGGTCGGGCAGCTTCAGTACCCCCGCCGCCAGGATGACCGGGGTGGCGAGCAGGAACGAGAACCGGGCGCTGTCCTCGTGCGACATCTTGGCGGTCAGGCCGGCCGCCATGGTCACGCCGGACCGGCTGATGCCGGGCAGCAGCGCCAGGACCTGCGCACTGGCGACGAGGGTACTGGTGAGGAAGGAGCGCCCGGCGATACGCCGGTCCGAGGCGATATCGGCGTCGGCGCCCGCGGCGGCGTCCTCGGCGGCGGCGACCTCGTCCGGGGAGGCGGCCGGAGCCGGGGCGCTGGTGGCGGTCGAGGAGCGGTAGATGCCGGCCGCGACCCGCTGGGCGGCGGCTGGCGCTAGGGCGGCTCGGCGGCGCAGGACCTCGGCGCCGTAGAGCACGGCGCCGTTGACGGTGAGGAAGACGGCGGCGGGGATCGGCCGGCCGAGCACGGTGCGGAAGGTGTGCTCCAGCAGCAGGCCGGTGATGCCGACCGGGATGGTGCCCAGCACGATCATCCAGGCGAGCCGTTCGTCGGCGGTGTGTACCCGGCGGTGGCGCACGGAGGTGGCGAAGCCGCGCACGATGCGTACCCAGTCGCGCCAGAAGAACACCAGCAGGGCCAGCGCGGTGGCCACGTGCAGCCCCACGATGAACGCCAGGTAGGGCGACTCGGGGCTGGAGACGTTGAGGTCGCGGCCCCACGAGCCGCCGATCAGTGCTGGGATGAGCACGCTGTGGCCCAGGCTGGAGACCGGGAACAGTTCCGTCACGCCCTGCAGGGCGCCGATGGCGATGGCTTCGAGGTAGCTCAGGTGGCCACTCACCGGGGGTCCACTCCTTTCCGGGACGGATTGTCGGCTGCCGCGCGTCGGGCCCGGCGCCGGCCGCGTACCACCTCGACGACCAGCGGTAGTACGGAGATCAGCACGATCACGGCGACCGCGGGGAGCAGGTACCTGTCGATGTTGGCGGCCCCCACGGTGTCGCGCAGTTTGCGCGCCGACAGGTAGCCGGCCAGCAGTACCCCGTCACACCAGGCCAGCCCACCGATCACGTTCCACAGCGCGAACCGGCGCACCGGCATCCGCAGTACCCCGGCGACCGGGTTGAGGAAAGTCCGCACCACCGGGACGAACCGGGCCAGCAGCACGGCCTTGGCCGGCCCGTACCGGACGAAGTACGCCTCCGCCCGGTCCACGTACTCGGCCTTGAACAGCCGGGCGTCGGGGCGCTGGAACAGCCGACGGCCACCGCGGGCGCCGAGCAGGTACCCGACCTGGGCACCGGCGATGGCCGACACCGGGACCGCGACCAGCATCGGCGCCAGCGGCAGCCGGGTTCCGACGATGTCCAGAGCCACCGGGGAGGCGGCCACCCCGGCCAGGAACAGCAACGAGTCCCCGGGCAGGAAGAAACCGATCAACAGCCCAGTCTCGGCAAAGATGATCAGGCAGACACCGATCAGCCCGAAGGTGCGCAACAGCCCCGCAGGGTCCAGCGGGCTGACGGCAAGCACAGTGGTCACGGGGTCGGTCCTCTGTTCGGCCCGTCAACCCTACAGGCTGTAGTGTCGCCGACGCTGCCCGACTCGATCACGACCCGTGCCGTCATGCCCCACCGCCCTTCCCCGGGTAGCATTTCGCTCGCTACTACGACAGCTAGTAGTAGCATGGACTACTACTTTGTTGGTAGTAGCCGGTTCGTGGAGGCGTGACTGGTGGACGACAGGCGACGCCCCCGGGGCACCCTGGAGCAGGAGGTCATCGCGGTACTCGAGGCCGCCCGCGGTCCGCTGACGCCGGCCCAGGTACGTGACGCCCTGCGCGAGGACCTGGCCTACACCACCGTCATGACAGTGCTGTCCCGACTCCACGACAAGGACGCGGTACGCCGCACCCGGGTCGGTCGGGCCTTCGCCTACCAGCCGGTCGGCGACGAAGCCGAGGTCACCGCCCGCCGGATGCGCCGACTCCTGGACACCGGCGAGAACCGGGCGCAGGTGCTGTCCCGCTTCGTGCGGGCGCTATCCCCCGACGACGAGGCGATCGTCGCCCAACTCCTGCAGGACCCGACCGGCCGGGACGCCGGATGAGCGCAGCCCTGCTGCTCGCTCTGCTGCTGACCGCGGCTTTCGCCGGCTACGCCCCCCGCCGGGCGCCGATGCTGCCACCCCGCACAGCCACCGCGCTACTCACCATCGGCGCGCTGATCACGACCGGGGTACCCGTCCTCGTCCTCGGCCTCGCCGCAGCCACCGCACTGGCACAGCTGCCGCCGGTCGCGGCGCTCGGCGAATGGTCCCGGCCCGACCTGCGCCACAGCGACCCCCTACCGATCTGGCTGGCCGCCGGCTGCGGCGCGCTGCTGCTGACCGCCGCGACGCTCGGCAGCCGAGCCGCCCTCCGGCGCGCCATCGGCCTGGCCAGGCTGCACCGCTACTGCCGCCAACTCCAGCCGGTGGCACCCGGGCAGCAGGTGGTAGTGGTACGCAGTGACCAGCCGCAGGCGTACGCCACCCCAGCCGGCGGCGGCCGGATCGTGGTCACCACCGGACTCCTCAGCGCCCTGCACGCCGACGAACAGCGAGTGCTGTTCGCCCACGAGGCGGCCCACCTGCGCTACCGGCACGCCTGGTGGGTGCTACTGGTGGAGCTATGCGCCGCGGCCAACCCGATGCTGCGCGCAGTGGCCCGCGCCACCGTACAGGCCACCGAACGATGGGCCGACGAGTACGCCGCCAGCCGGGTCGGCGACCGGGAACTCGCCGCCCGCGCAGTCGCCCGCGCAGCCCTGCACATCACCGCAGCCACCTCCCACCGGCACCCGGCACCGGCGGCCACAGGCGGGGAAATCCCGCAACGGGTACGGGCACTGCTCGCTCCGCCGGCACCCCCGCGCCGGTTACTGACCGCCGGCCTGGCGCTACTACTGGCAGCCGGCCTGGTGAGCGCCGCCACAGTACAGCGGCGGGCCGACGCATACTTCGACCTGGCCAGTACCGAACGCACCACCGGCAGCCACACCGCCGCGGTCGCTCTCCATGACCAGGACAGCCCACGTCTCCCCTGACCTGTCCGTGGAGCCGTAGCCGCGGCATGGAGATGTCACCGAGGACGGATCGACCCGGGGGGCGCGGGCTCAATCCGCGGCGGTCCTGACCAGGTCGCCGGATGGGGCGGTGGACGGGCGCACGCGGTCGGTGCGGTCCAGGGCGAGCAGCGTGAGCAGGCACGCGCCGAGCAGCACGACGGCCGCGGTCTGCACGGCGTGGGTGAGGCTCATCACCTCGGTGGCGAGCAGGCCCACGATGATCACCGGGCCGCCGCCGCCCAGGTAGGTGATGACGTAGAACGTGGCCAGCACCCCTGCGCGCTGCTCGGGCCGGGCCAGGTCGTTGACGCGCCGCATGGCGCCCATGAAGGCCAGGCCCTGACCCGCGCCGGCCACCACGACGGTCAGCAGCAGCAGCGGGGCGGAGACCACGAAGCCGGCGGCGAACAGGCCGGCCAGGCCCAGGGAGAGCAGGGCGAGGCCGATGCCGAGCGACCGGAACGTCGGCCACCGCGCGCAGGCCACCTGGACCACCGCGGCGCACAGCAGCAGCCCACCGGAGACGGTGCCGCCGAGCAGGAGGTTGTGACTGTGCAGCACGTTGCGCACGAAGGAGGGCAGCAACGCCAGCACCACGTAGGCGACCGCCCAGGCCAGGAAGCTCGCGATCGACGCGACGAGGAACGACGCCCGGCCCGTCGCGGGGATCTCCGGGCGGCGCACCTGCCAGCGCCTCGGGCCGGCCTCCGGCGTGCTCGGCAGCGCGGACACGGCGACCAGCGCGACGGCGAGCAGGCCCGCCTCCACCAGATAGGTGGTGCGCAGTTGGGCCGGGCCGTACTGCGCGAGCGCACCGGCGAGCACCGGACCGAGCCCCGCCGCGCCGGTGGTCATCAGCGCGCCGATCAGCGACGCCCGCCGCCGGTCGCCGTTCGGCTCGGTGCGCACCAGGGCGACCGTGAGCGGCGCCGAGGCCGTCCCCACCGCGACGCCCTGGGCGGCCCGCGCGACGAACAGCCACCAGGTCGCGTCGGCCAGGCTGAACAGCACCGCAGCGCCGAGCGCCACGACGAACGCGGGCAGCAGCACCGGCCGCAGCCCGCCGCGGTCGGCGAGCGGGCCGAGCACCAGCATCGAGGGCAGCAGCACGGCGACGTAGACGGAGACGATGAGCGTGACGGTCAGCGGCGAAAACCCGAAGCGCTGCGCGTACACCGCGTAGAGCGGGCTCGGCATGTTGGTCCCGACGATCAGCACGGCCATCGCGAAGGCCGTGCCGACGAACCGTGACGACCAGCGGCCGGCGGGGGCGGTCATGTCAGCTGGCGCTCACAGCTCGGCGGCGATGATCGCGTCGACCTCGACCTCGACCAGGAGGTCAGGGCTGGCCAGCGCGGAGATCTGCAGGAAGGTGGTCGCCGGGCGGATCTCGGAGAACAGCGCCGCATGCTCCTTTGCCACGGCGTCGAAGTCGGCGAGGTCGGTGAGGTACACCCGGGTGCGGACGACGTCGCCGACGTCGGCCCCGGCGGTGCGCAGGGCCTCGGCGAGCCGACTGAAGATCTCGGCCGCCTGCTTACCGGCGTCGGCGCCGCCGACCGGCCCGTCGGGCCCGGAGGCCGAGGTCCCGGAGATCGACACGAACGGCCCGACCTTGACCGCGCGCGAGTATCCGACCAGCGGCTCCCACTTGGAGCCGGACGAGAATATGGTGCGCTTGTGCGTCATGTTCCAAATTCTCCCGGCCCGGATACGTCAGGTCCAGTTAGAGTTTAGTCGTGGAAATCGTTAGCAGGGACTTCACGATCGATCCGCGTCGCGTCCGCATCCTGCGTGAGCTGCGTGACCGCGGGACGATCGGAGCGGTCGCCGATGCCATGCACCTGACGCCGTCGGCTGTCTCACAGCAGCTCGCCCGCCTGTCGCAGGAGATCGGCGGGGTGCCCCTGGTGTCGCGCCACGGCCGGCGGGTGCGGCTGACGGCGCAGGCCGACCTGGTGCTCGAGCACGCCGCCCTGATCGGCCGCCAGCACGAGATTGCCCGCGCCGAGCTGCTCGCACACGCCGAGGGCCAGGTCGGCCGGGTGGTGGTCGGCGCGTTCGCCTCGGCCATCGTCGGGCTGGTCGCACCGGTCCGGGCCGAGCTGGCCGCCCGCAGCCCCGGCATCCAGGTGACCGTGGAGGAGGCCGAGCCGCCGGGCTGCTTCGCCCGGCTGGACAACGGCGAGCTGGACATCGTCGTGACGGCCGACCACCGCGAGGCACCGTCCCGGGCCGATACCCGCTTCGACCGCGTGGAGCTGCTGTTCGACCCGCTGGTGGCCGCCGTGCCGGCCAGCGCCACCCCGGCCGGCGGGGAGATCGACCTGTCCAGCCTCGCGGACGCGGCCTGGGTGCAGGGCGCCACCGGCGGCCCGTGCTCGGAGGCCGGTCTCATTGCCTGCGCGATGGCCGGGTTCACGCCCGACATCCGCCACCGGGTCAACGAGTGGTCGGCGGCGCTGGCCCTGGTGGCCACCGGCGCCGGCGTCGCGCTGGTGCCGTCCCTGGCGATCGGCTGCCCACCGCCGGGCGTGGCCCTGCGGCCGCTGAGCTTCCCGCCGGCCGGCCGCACGCTGTTCGGCCTGGTGCGGGCCGGATCGTCGGAGTCGCCGGCGTGCCGCGCGGTGCTCGACGCGCTGTGCGCGCAGGGCCGCGCGGTGGCCGCCGAAACCCGGCCGCCGCAGCGCCGGCAACCCGGTCAGCTCGTCTCGGCCACCGCCACGCGGGCGGCGCCGACCGGCGTCAGCCAGCCGTGAGCGGCGGCCCGCCGGCCCCGCACGGTGTCGCGGAAGGCGGCGTGGATCGCGTCGAACACCGGCCGGTGCCCGGGGTAGGGCCGCCCGTCGAGCCAGCCCGCCGGGACCAGCTCGCTTGCCGTGCCGGTGAGGAACACCTCGGCGGCCGAGGAGAGCTCCTCGGGCTCGACCGGCGCCTCCTCGACCGGCACGGCGAGCTGCCGGGCCAGCGCGAGCACGGTGTCGCGGGTGATCCCGGCCAGCAGGCTCTCGCGTAGCCACGGCGTGCGCAGCACCCCGTCGCGTACCAGGAAGACGTTGGACGTGGTGGCCTCCGCGACCCGGCCGGAGCCGGGATCGAGCTGCACCGCGTCGTCGCAGCCGACGGCCGCCGCGGCCGCCTTCGCCAGCGCCGAGTTGGCGTAGGCGCCGACCGCCTTGACGCCGGTCGGGAACGACGACGGGCTCGGCCGCCGCCACGGCGAGACGGTCAGCCGCATCGGGGCGGGCGGCGCCTCGCCGGACCCCATCGGCCAGATCTCGACGCCGAGGGTGAACGGCAGCCGACCGATGTCGATGCTCAGGTACGGATCGCGCGCCCACAGCCCGGGCCGCACGTAGCAGTCGGCCAGGCCGGTCGCCGCGGTGGCCGACAGCACGAACGCCCGGATGCCGGCCAGGTCGTAGCCGTGGCCGATGCCGAGCGCCCGGGCGGAGGTCAGCAGCCGCTGCAGGTGGTCGTCGAGCCGGAACAGCGCCGGGCCGTCGGGCGTGGGGTAGCCGCGGATGCCCTCGAAGACCGCGGAACCGTGCTGCACGCTGCTGCTGCCGAAGGGAATGTCGCGGCCGCCGGCCTCGCCGTCCCAGAAGGTGTACGCCGACAACGGCGGACTGGCCATCAGAGCTCCTCCCTCACAGTTACAGACGCGCGACGACGGCGCGGGTGACCTCTTCGCCGCCGAGCCGGCCGCCGAGGTCGGTGGTACGCAGGCCGTCGGCGAACACCCGGTCCACGGCCCGCTCCACCGCGTCGGCCTCGGCGGCCCGCCCGAGCGCCTGGCGCAGCAGCAGCGCCGCTGACAGGATCGCGCCGATCGGGTTGGCCACGCCGCGGCCGGCGATGTCCGGCGCCGAGCCGTGCACCGGTTCGAACAGCCCGGGTACGCCCTCCGGCCCCGGCACGGCGGCCAGCGACGCGCTGGGCAGCAGCCCGATCGAGCCGCCGATCGCCGCCGCGGCGTCGCTGAGGATGTCGCCGAACATGTTCTCCGTCAGGATCACGTCGAACCGGCGCGGCTGCGTGACCAGGCGCATGGCGGCCGTGTCCACGAGCATGTGCTCGAGTTCGACGCCGGGGTACTCCCGCTCGGCCACGCCCTGCACCACTTCGCGCCACAGCCGCGACGTGTCCAGCACGTTGGCCTTGTCGACCGAGGTGACGCGGGCGCCGCGCCCGCGGGCGAGGGCCAGCGCGAAGGCGACCCGGCTGACCCGCTCGATCTCGGCCGCCGTGTACACGCAGGTGTCGAAGGCGTCGTGCGCGGTGCGGCCGCGCCGGCCGAAGTACAGGCCGCCGGTCAGTTCCCGCACGATCAGCAGGTCGACGCCGTGGATGCGCTCGGGCCGCAGCGGACTGGCGTCGGCCAGGGCGGGGAACGCCCGTACCGGTCGGATGTTGGCATAGACGCCCAGCCCGACGCGCAGGTCGAGCACGCCCTGCTCCGGGCGCGGCGCATCGGGCTGGGGCGGCACGCCGGTGCCGACCGCGCCGAGCAGCACCGCGTCGGCGGCGACGCACGCCGCCAGGGTGGCCGGCGGCAGCGGCACCCCGCTCGCCGCGATCGCCGCCGCGCCGATCGGGTACTCGGCGAGGTCGAACGAGCCGACCGCCCGCAGCACCTCGACGGCGCCGGCGGTGACCTCGGGGCCGACGCCGTCGCCGGGCAGCAGCACGATCCGTTGTCCGGCCACGGTCACAGCTCGGACGGTGCGGCGAGGCGGCCGAGGACCGCGGTGGCTGCGGCAATGCCGGGCGAGACCAGGTGGGTGCGGGTGCCGTCGCCCTGCCGGCCCTCGAAGTTGCGGTTGGAGGTCGACGCGGTGCGCCGGCCGGGGCCCAGCCGGTCGGGGTTCACACCGATGCACATGGAGCACCCGGCGGTGCGCCACTCCGCGCCGGCGGCGAGGAACACCTCGTCCAGCCCCTCCCGCTCGGCCTGCTCGCGCACGGCTGTCGAGCCCGGCACGACGAGCATCCGTACGTCGCCGGAGAGCCGCCGCCCGCGCAGCACCTCGGCCGCCACCCGCAGGTCCTCGATCCGCCCGTTGGTGCAGGAGCCGACGAACACGGTGTCGACGGCGATCTGGCGCAGCGGCGTGCCCGGCGCCAGGTCCATGTACGCCAGGGCGCGCCGGGCCGCCGCCCGCTCGCCGGGGTCGCCGAACGACTCCGGGTCGGGGACCCGCCCGGCCAGCGGGCCGCCCTGCCCGGGGTTGGTGCCCCAGGTCACGAACGGGCTGAGCGAGCTGGCGTCGAGCGTGACGCGGCGGTCGAACTCGGCGTCGTCGTCGGTGTGCAGCTCGCGCCAGTCCGCCTCGGCCGCCGTCCACTCGGCGCCGGTCGGGGCGTGTGGACGGCCCCGCAGGTACTCCAGGGTGCGCTCGTCCGGCGCCACCAGCCCGGCCCGGGCGCCCGCTTCGATCGACATGTTGCACAGGGTCAGCCGGGACTCCACCGACAGGGCGCGGACGGCCTCGCCGCGGTACTCGATGATGTGCCCCTGCCCGCCGCCGGTGCCGACCTCGGCGATGATGGCCAGGGCCAGGTCCTTCGCCGTGACGTCGGCGGGCAGTGCGCCGGACACCTCGACCGCCATCGTCCGCGGGCGCGCCACGGGCAGCGTCTGGGTGGCCAGGACGTGCTCGACCTCGCTGGTACCGATGCCGAACGCCAGCGCGCCGAGCGCGCCGTGGGTGCTGGTGTGGCTGTCGCCGCAGACGATCGTCATCCCCGGCTGGGTCAGCCCGAGCTGCGGGCCGATGACGTGGACGATCCCCTGCTCGGGGTGGTCGAGGTCGTACATCCGCACGCCGAACTCGGCGCAGTTGCGGCGCAGCGCCGCCACCTGGGCGCGGGAGATCGGGTCGGTGATGAACAGCCGGCCCTGCGGGTCCGTCGGCACGTTGTGGTCGGCGGTGGCGACGGTGAGATCCGGCCGGCGCACCCCGCGGCCGGCCGCCCGCAGCCCGTCGAACGCCTGCGGGCTGGTCATTTCGTGCATGAAATGCAGATCGATGTACAGCAGATCCGGCAGCCCGTCGGCGCGGTCGACCAGATGCGACTGCCACAACTTCTCGGCGAGCGTCAGACCCATGACAGCGATCATTGCGGGGACCGGCGCGGCGGTTCAAGCAATCGTGCCCCAAGGTGGCAGCCGGCGGTACCCACGTCGTAGGCCACTACGACCTCCGATGGATGCGGGTGCTTGTGGGCGGCGCCGAGAATGCGGCAGTGGACGAGTTCAAGCAGGGCCTCCGCGACCATTCACCGGCGGCGAAGTACCGCCGGTACCAGCCGTTCGGCCTGCCCGACCGCACCTGGCCGGACCGGGTGCCGGAGCACGCCCCGATCTGGTGCAGTGTCGATCTGCGCGACGGCAACCAGGCGTTGCTCGACCCGATGGACCTCGAGCGCAAGCGCCAGATGTTCGACCTGCTGGTCCGGCTCGGTTTCAAGGAGATCGAGGTCGGGTTTCCGCTGTCCAGCCGGGCGGATCTGGAGTTCACCCGGGACGTCATCGAGCGCGGTGTGATCCCCGACGACGTGACGATCCAGGTGATGTCCCCGATCCGGGACGGGATGATCGAGGACACCGTCAAGGCGGTCACCGGCGCCCGCCGGGTCGTGCTGCAGGTGTTCAACCCGACGTCGCCGACCCAGCGGCGGGTGGTGTTCGGCATGTCCCGCGACGAGGTGCGGGCGCTGGCGCTGCAGGGCGCCGAGACCGCGCTGAAGCTGCGCGACTCGCTGCCGGGCACCGAGATCTTCCTGCAGTACGGCACCGAGTCGTTCAGCCAGACCGAGCCGGAGTTCGCCCTCGAGGTGTGCAACGCCGTGCTGGACCGGTGGCGGCCCGAGCCGGCCGACCAGGTGCGCATCGTGCTGCCGGCGACCGTGGAGTGCTATCCGCCGAACGAGTTCGCCGACCGCATCGAGTGGATGGGGCGCCATCTGGCGTACCGCGACGCGATCATCCTGACCCTGCACGTGCACAACGACCGGGGCAGCGGCATCGCGACCACCGAACTGGCGCTGCTGGCCGGCGCGCAGCGGGTGGAGGGCACGCTGTTCGGCAACGGCGAGCGGGCCGGCAACGTCTGCCTCATCACGCTGGCCATGAACCTGCTGTCCCAGGGCATCGACCCCGGCCTGGACCTGAGCGACCTGGCCGAGGCGCGGCGGATCGTGGAGCACTGCAACCAGATGCCGGTCTCGCCCCGTCACCCGTGGGTCGGCGACTTCGCCTACACCTCCTTCGCCGGCTCGCACCAGGACGCGATCAACAAGGGTCTCAAGGCGCACCAGGACAGCGGTGAGACGCTGTGGGACGTGCCCTACCTGCCGGTCGACCCGCGCGACGTCGGCCAGGATTACAAGGCGCTCATCCGGATCAACAAGCAGTCCGGCAAGGGCGGCATCGCCTACCTGATGCGCACCGAGCACGGCTACGAGCTGCCCCGCCGGCTGCAGATCGAGTTCGCCGCCGTGGTGCAGACCGCGGCCGAGCGCGGCGGCGAGGTCACCCCGGCGGCGCTGCAGGAGTGGTTCACCGCCGAGTACCTGCACGAGGCGGACCGCGGTGCGGACGTCGCGCCGGACGGCGCGCAGGCCGCCCTCGACGGGCTGCGGGCCGGCGCCGGGCGGCCGGGCACGGTCCGGGAGGCGGTGTTCCAGGCGCCGGAGCCGGGGGTCCGCGAGGACTGGGTCTGCTACCTGGAGGCGGCGGTCGGTCCGCTGGTCCGCTGGGGCGCCGGCACCGGCGACGACCGGAGCGAGAGTCTGGGGCGCGCGGTGCGTTCGGCGGCCCGGCGGCTGGCCGAGGGGGGTGCGGCATGACCACGATCGAGCCGCTGTCGGTGCACGTCGGCACCGCCCTGCCGCTGCCCCGCCGCGACGTCGACACCGACCAGATCATCCCGGCCGAGTTCTGCAAGCGGCTCGGCCGCACCGGCTACGCCGACACGCTGTTCCACCGGTGGCGGCAGGAGGCGGATTTCGAGCTCAACGATCCGGCGTACGCCGGGGCCAGCGTGCTGGTCGCCGGACCCGCCTTCGGCATCGGCTCGTCGCGGGAGCACGCCGTCTGGGCGCTGCACGACTTCGGGTTCCGGGCGGTGGTCGCGCCGGGGTTCGGGGACATCTTCCGGACCAACGCGGGGAAGAACCGCCTCATCACGGCCGAGGTCAGCGAGGCGTCCGCCGAGCGGCTGACGGCGCTGGTACGCGGGCGTCCGGACACGCCGGTCGCCGTCGACCTGGTCCGGCGGGTGGTGACCGCCGAGGGGTTGACGATCGCCTTCGACATCGAGGAGCACGTCCGGCGCCAGCTGATCGAGGGGCTCGACGACATCAGCGTGACGGTGCGCCGGGCCGGCTCCCTCGACGACTACGAGCGGCGCCGGCCGAGCTGGCTGCCGCGGCTCGCGGCGTCCTAGCCAGCAGCCGCTGATGTCCGGGCCACCCGTCGGGTGGCCCGGACATTTTCTTTCTGCCGACAGTCCATGAAGATTTACTCCCGCCTATCTGACGAGGCGTTGAGGAGTTCTCCTACCTGCCCAAACTCGACGACTACGCTGCGTGAGTGATCCGTATCACCTGGCAATGGTCGACTTTGGACAGAATAATCGAAGAGATGTTCGTGATTGCCCAGGGCTGAGGCAGCGACGCCGAGAGACCGGGAGCTTTGCTTATAACGCAAGCACTGACACGGTGATCATACGGGGGGGAAATCGCCATGGATCGGATGAAACGACCGGACAACGGCCCACGGATCATGGAGGAGGGCCGGCCCCACGACGTGGACCTGCGTGAGCTCAGCCGGCAGGTGCACGACCGCATCGCCCACTCCGTGCTGACCGTGCTCGTCAACCTCGACCTCCTCGAGGCGCAGGAGCGCGACTCGGGCGCCGTATGGCGGGCGCAGAGTTCGGCCCGGGACGCCCTCGAGCAGATCCGCGACCTGGCCGCGCGCCTGCGGGCCGGGGCGGAGCCCGACCGGCGCCGGGCCCCGGCCGCCGCCGACGCACCCGCCTGCACCGACGACCACAGCCAGACCCCCGACGAGGTCTACCTCGTGGTACGCGAGGCCGTCCGCAACGCGCTCATCCACGCCGACGCCAACCACGTCACGGTGGACCTACGCGTCGACGGCGCCTGGATCGACCTCGTCGTCCAGGACGACGGGCAGGGTTTCGAACCGCACCGGCTGACCCCGGCGACGAGCGTGGGGCTGTCGTCGATGCGGGAACGCGCCGAGATCCTGGGCGGGCGCGTCACCGTCGCGTCCACCCCCCGGCTCGGCACGCGCGTGCGCATCGGCGTACCCAACTGGGTCGCGTCCCGGCGCGCCGACCAGCCACCGGCGGCATGACCGCAGGGTCCGCGCGCGGGCCGGAGCCGGACCCGCCCGCCCCGCGCGACCGTATCCGGGTGCTGGTCGCCGACGACCACACGCTGTTCCGCGAGGGCGTGGTCGAGCTGCTCTCCCGCGAGGACGACCTGCACGTGGTCGGCCAGGCCGTCGACGCGGGCGAGTTGCTGCGCGGCGCCCGTCTGCTGCGCCCCGACGTGCTCATGCTCGACGTCGAGATGCCCGAGCCGGTCTCCGAGGCGGTGGTACGCGAGCTCGTGAAGACCGTTCCGCAGGCCCGCGTGATCATCGTGACCATGCACGACGACCCGCGGCTCGTCGAGCACCTGCTCGCGGCCGGCGCGCACGCCTACGTCATCAAGGGCGCGAGCCGGGAGGCGCTGCTCGCCGCGATCCGCGGTTCGACCGGCGACACCGCACAGGTCATGTTGTCGGTGTCGCGGCAGACCATGCGGCGACTGCACGAGCCCGCGGAGTGGCCGCTGTCGGCGCGCGAGGTCGAGGTGCTCGCCGCGGTGTCGGACGGGCTCAGCAACGCGCAGATCGCGGCCCGGCTGTTCATCACCGAGGGCACGGTGAAGCGGCACCTGACGAACATTTACGGAAAGCTGGATGTGGTCGGCCGCGTCAATGCCATCAACAAGGCCGTCGAGCTCGGTCTCATCAAGCGGGGGAATTCCCGGCGACGCAATTGACGATACCGGTTTCCGGGCCGCCGAAGAATGTCCACTACGGCGCATTTTCTATGTGACCTTCGCCAGAGGTCCACCGGTGGTGCGATCCGCCAGGCTGGGCGGCGTGACCGAAATCAGGGAACGCGTCGCCGTCATCACCGGCGCGCGTCAGGGAATCGGCCGGCGCATCGCGGAGCTGTTCGCGCAGCGCGGTTATTCGCTGGCGCTGATCGATCTGGAGTACCCGAAGGAGACGCTTTCGGGCCTGCCGGCGCACTGTGTGGCCGAGGGCATCGTCGCCGACGTCGCCGACGAAGACCAGGTGGCCGTCGCGCACCAGCTGGTGCTCGACCGGTTCGGGCGCCCGGACGTGCTGGTCAACAACGCCGGCGTCAGCGCCATCGCACCGGCCGAGGAAACGTCCGCGGGCCAGTGGCGCCGGGTGATCGAGGTGAACCTCACGGGCCCGTTCCTGCTGTGCACCGCGTTCGGGCGCAGCATGCTCGAGCCCGGGCCGCCGGCGGCGATCGTGAACATCGCCTCGATCGCCGCGCTGGCCGGCATTCCGGACCGGGTGGCGTACAACGCCAGCAAGCACGGCCTGGTCGGGCTCACCCGCACGCTGGCGGTCGAGTGGGGCGCGCGGGGGATCCGGGTCAACGCCGTGTGCCCCGCGTTCGTCAAGACCGAGATGGACGAGGCGGACAGCGCGTCCGGCGCCTACACCGAGCAGGACATCCTCGATCGCAATCCCCTCGACCGCTTCGCCGTCCCCGGCGATGTCGCGGAGCTGGTCGAGTTCCTGGCGGACCCGCAGCGCAGCGGGTTCGTCAACGGCGCCGCCATCCCGGTCGACGGCGGCTGGCTCGCCGACGCGGGCTGGCGTGCGCTGCGGCTGCGCAAGCGGCCGGCGGCGACGCCGAGTTCCCTGACCGAGGCGCAACCACACGGCTCGAAGAAAGGTTGATCGTGAGGCCACTCATCGCATTCCTGTCGGACGTCGGCTCCTTCGACGAGGCCCACGCCCTGTGCAAGGGGCTGATGCGCAGCATCGCCCGGGACGTCGACATCATCGACATCACCCACGACGTCACGCCGTTCGACGTCCGGGAGGGCGGCCAGTTCCTCGAGGACGTGCCGGCGAACTTCCCGGCCGACACGATCATCTCGGCCTACGTGTACCCGGAGACCGGCACGTCGACCCGCACGGTCGTGGTGCGCAACACCAAGGGCCAGCTCCTCGTCGCGCCGAACAACGGCCTGCTCACCTGGGCGCTGGACGCGGCGCCGGCGGTCGAGGCCTACGAGGTGACCTCGCCCGCGGTGATGCACAGCGACGTGACCCCGACCTGGTACGGCAAGGACGTCGTCGCCGCCTGCGCCGCGCACCTCGCGGCGGGCGTCGAGCCGTCCGCGGTCGGCCCGGCGATCGCCCCGGCGGACCTGGTGCGGCTGCCCCGCGCGCAGGCGAAGCGGGAGAGCGACGGCTCGGTGACCGGCGAGATCGTCCGCATCGACAAGACCTTCGGCAACGTGTGGACCAACATCCCGCTCAACGCGCTGTCGGGCGGCGACGACCCGGACGGCAAGCTCATCCGCGCCGTCGTCGACGGCCGGGCGCTGGAGATCGCCTACCACCGCACGTTCGGCGAGGTCGCCAAGGGCGATCCGCTGATCTACACCAACAGCCGGGGCAAGGTGGCGTTCGGGCTCAACCAGGGCAGCTTCCTGGAGCGGTACGGCGTGCGCACCGGCCTGCCGGTGACGCTGAGCATCGCCTGACAGTAACGCCCTGACGTCCCCGGCCCCGGATGCGGGGCCGGGGACGTCGCTTCCGGTCAGTGCTCCGGATCCGCCGGCGGCCGGAAGGCGACCGCCCGGCCCGGGGCGCCCGTGCCCTGCTCCACCTTGAGCGGCAGGAAACAGAACCAGGCCCCGCGCGGCGGCAGCCGGTCCAGGCCGGTCAGGCACTCCACGAAGACCGCGCCCCCGCGCAGCCCGCTCACGTGCGCCGCGGCGCCGTCATGGGCCAGGCCCATGGACGGCGCGTCGATGCCCAGGCAGCGCACGCCGCGCTCCAGCAGCAGCTCCACCGTCGCCACGGACGGGGCCGGCCAGCCGGGCCGGGTGCGGGTCACCACCACGTCGAACAGGTACGCATCGCCGTCGGCGCCGCGGAGGTAGTGCCGGTCCCAGCCGGTGTGGAACAGCACGACGTCGCCGGGCGCCAGCCGGCCGTGGCGGCGTTCCCAGTCGGTGACGACCGCCGGGTCGATCTCCGGGCTGGTCCCGACCGGCTGCACCGCGCCGCCCAGGCCGGTCACGTCGATCACCGCGGCCGGGCCCATGAGCTGCGTGACCGGCACCCGGTCGGCGCTGATCTCGCCGGTCGGATGGGCTCCGGGCAGGCCCGAGTCAGGCGGCGGCACGAAGTGGCTCGGGGCGTCGAAGTGGGTACCGGTGTGCTCGTCGATCGCCATCCAGCGGGTCGTGTAGGGCGCACCGCCGCGGTTGTACACCGAGCCGGCCGCCCCCCGCCGGGTGCTGAACCAGGTCCAGATCTTGTGCTGGAACGGCTGGTGCGTCGACCAGTGGCAGGGCAGGTCCTCGGCCAGCGTGAGGCTCAGGTCCACCACCTCGTGCCCGGCCCACGCCGGCCCGGCCGGCGCACCGCCGGCGGCGGCGCTCACGACCGCCCCCGGTCGGCAACCAGCTCCGGCGAAGGCGCGTCGGCGGACGGCAGGGCCACCCGCTCGACGCGCACGGCCCGGCCGTCACGCAGCTCGATCACGACCAGGCCGGCGACGATCGGGCCGTCGCCGACGGGCGGCCGCACCAGGTACGACGGCACCTTGTTGGTCCGCAGGCCCTCGACCAGGTTGGCCGGCGCGAAGCCCTGCACGCCACCGGCGGGACCGACCATGCCGACCTCGGTGACGAACGCCGTGCCGCCCGGCAGGATGTGCAGCGGCCCGGTGGCCTCGTGGGTGTGGCTGCCCAGGACGGCCGCGGCCACCCCGTCCACGGTGTGCGCGAAGATCTGCTTCTCCAGCACGTGGTCGCCGTGGTAGTCGACGATCACCACGCCGCGCTTCGGGGCGTCGAGCCAGCCCTGGTAGGCGGGGAGGAACTTCCCCGCGGTCGCGTGCACCGTCGCCATCGCGCAGTTGTCGGCCAGGTTGATCACCGTCACCGGGGAGCCGGCCGCGGTGAGCTCCACCACGCCGCGCCCCGGCACCCCGGGGGCCAGGTTCGCCGGGCGGATCACGGCCGGCAGGTCGAGCAGCTGCACCGACTCCTCGGTGTCCCACGAGTGGTTGCCGCCGGTGATGACGTCGGCGCCCGCCGCCAGCAGCCGGTGCACCTGGGCCGAGCGCATGCCGAAGCCGTCGGGGGCGCAGTTCTCGGCGTTGACGATCACCAGATCGACGTCGTGCGCCGCACGCAGCGCCGGCAGGGCGCCGGCGAGCAGCGTGGTCGCGCGGTCGCCGACGACGTCACCGCAATACAAGACGATCATTCATCGCCCCTTCCGGGCAGGTCGCATTGATGTGCGCTGATAGTCTGATTCGCCGACCGGCTCCGGCTCATCGAGCAAGGGGCGCAGGCGTCGTTGTCACCTTCGTCGTATGCGATGGCCGGAATTGCGTACCGCGGTTGCCCGCTCGGGTCGTTACCGGGCGCCCGCGGCGCAAATACGCTGGGTCGGCTCCGGCCCAGCGAATGCGATTTCCGGGAGTCTCGAATGGCATTGTCGGCCACCCAGCTGGCCCGTCTTCTGTCCTCGCTCGGCCTGGTCGTGCTGATCGCGCACCTGTGCGGTCACGCGTTCGCCCGCTTCCGCCAGCCGCGCGTGGTCGGCGAGATCGTCGGTGGCATCCTGCTCGGCCCGACGGCGCTCGGCCTGCTCGCGCCGGGCCTGGAGCGGGGACTGTTCCCGGCGACCGGGCCGGTCGCGGTCGGGCAGGCGGCCTTCAACCAGCTGGGCCTGCTCCTGCTGATGTTCCTGGCCGGCGCCCACCTGCGCGCGCACGCCAAGCCGGCGGAGCGGCGGATCGCGGCCGCCGTCGCCGCGTTCGGGCTCGTCGTGCCGTTCACCGCCGGCGTGGTGGCGATCTGGTTGCTGGGCCACCGGGCGTACGCCGGTCCGCACGGCAGCCGGCCGGCGCTGATGCTGACGTTCGGCATCGCGGCGGCGGTCGCGGCGATCCCGATCATCTCGCGGATCATGATGGACCTGGGCATCATCGGTACGCCGTTCGCGCGGATCGTGCTGATCGTCGCCGTCGCCGAGGACGTGCTGCTGTACCTCGTGCTGGCCGCCGTGCTGGGCCTGGCCAAGGCGGAGGCGGACGGGGCACGGGCCGGCGGCCTGGCCCTCGACATCGCCCGGTACCTGCTGGTCTGCCTGGCGTTCTTCGCGGTCTGCGGCCGGTGGGGCCCGCGCTTCGTGCGCTGGCTGGCCGACCGGCGCTGGAACTACCTGGAGCGCTCCAGCCCGACCGCGTTCCGGCTGGTGCTGCTCTTTCTCACGGTCGGCATCGGCAGCGCGCTCGGCATCAACGCGATCTTCGCCGCGCTGCTGGCCGGCTACAGCGCCGCGCGCGGCGACGCGCTGGCCGACCCCGACCGGGAGGCCGAGACGCTGCCGGCGTGGGACGCGCTCGGCCGCATCGGGCACGACTTCCTCATCCCGGTGTACTTCGGCTTCGTCGGCATCCAGCTCGACCTCGTCCACCAGTTCGACCCGCTGTTCTTCGCGCTGTTCACGGTGGCGGCGTGCACGGTCAAGGGGCTGAGCACCTGGACCGGCGCCCGGCTGGCGAAGACAGGCCCGCGCGCGGCCACCCGCATCGCGGTCGCCCTCAACGCCCGCGGCACGCCCGGCGTCACGCTGGCGACGGTCACCTACACCGCCGGGGTCATCAACATGAAGTTCTTCGCGACGCTCGTGATGATGTCGATCGTCACGTGCCAGATCGCCGGCTTCTGGCTGGACCGCTCGATCCGTCGGCACCCGGGCGAGGAGCTTCTCCCCGCCGTGGTGACCGGCCCCGAGGAGACCGCCCGGCCGGCCGGCCGGGCGACGGCAACGGAGGAGATCCGATGAGCATCACGACCAACGGCCGGCTCGCGGGCAAGTCCTGCGTCGTCACCGGCGCGGCCCACGGCATCGGCCGGGCCACGGCCGAGCGGTTCGCCCGCGAGGGCGCGCGACTCGTGCTGGCCGACATCGACGAGGAGGGTATCGCCAAGGCCCGCGCGCAGCTCGCCGCCGACGGGGCCGACGTCATCGCGGTCACCGGCGACGTGTCCGACCCCGACGACGCCCGGCGCATGATCGACGCCGCTGTGCACGGCTACGGACGCCTCGACGTTGCGGTGGCCAACGCCGGCATCATCCCGCTGCTGGACATCACCGCGGCCGGACCGCAGGACTGGGACCAGGTAATGGCGATCGACGGCCGCGGCATGTTCCTGACCTGCAAGTACGCGGTCGAGGCGATGCTGGCGGGCGGCGGCGGAGGTTCCATCGTGTGCCTGTCGTCCATCTCGGGCCTGGCCGGGCAGCGCGGCCAGGCCACCTACGGGCCGGCGAAGTTCGCCGCCTCGGGGCTGGCCATGCACCTGGCGGTGGAGTGGGCCGACCGCGGCATCCGGGTGAACGCGGTCGCGCCCGGCACGATCCGTACCGAGCGGGTCCGGCGGCTGCCCGAGGAGCCGGGCGGCCCCGAGTACCTCGCCGAGATCGAGCGCCGCCACCCGCTCGGCCGGCTCGGCGAGCCCGCCGAGGTGGCCGCCGCCATCTGTTTCCTGGCCAGCGACGAGGCGTCGTTCATCACCGGCGTGGTGCTGCCGGTCGACGGCGGCTACCTGGCCCAGTGACGCACCGCGGCGGGCCGGCCCGCCGCCATCGCCCAGCGGAGGGAACCCCCATGTCCAGCCCCGTCACCACCGACCTTGCCGCCGATCTCGCCGCGGCGAGCCGCGTCTTCCCCGACTTTCCCCGGCCCGGCATCCAGTTCCGCGACCTGCATCCGGTCTTCGCCGACCCGCGCCTGGTCCGGCGCATCGCCGAGGCGTTCGCGGCCGAGTTCGCCGGGCGGTACGACCGCGTGCTGGCCGTGGAGGCCCGCGGGTTCCTCCTCGGCACCGCGCTCGCGCTGCTGGCCGACCGGCCGCTGGTGCTGGCCCGCAAGGCGGGCAAGCTGCCCGGGCCGGTGCACCGGGCGGACTACGCGCTCGAATACGGCACGGCGGCCCTGGAGATCCAGCGGGATGCCGTCGCCACGGCCGAGCGGGTGCTGGTCGTCGACGACATCCTGGCCACCGGCGGCACGCTGGCCGCGGCCGGCCGGCTGGTCGCCGCGGCCGGGGGCGAGGTGGCCGGGTACGCCGTGATCGCCCGGATCGACGGCGTACCCCTGCTGGCCGACCTCGCGCCGGCGCCGTTCGTACTGACCTGAAGCTCAGGCCACCGGCCGGTAGCGGGCGACGAGCGCGTGGTACGGCGCGTCGGCGCCCGCCCGGCCGTGTCCCGGCGCGGTGATGATCGAGGTGGCCAGGGCGCGCCGGCAGGTGCAGTCACAGTCGGCGTCGCCGTCGGCCTGCAGGGCGGCCGCGAAGGCGCGGACCGTGGCCCGGGCCGCGATGGCGTTGTCCCGCATGACCTCCGCCACCGCCGCCGCGGTCACGTCCTCGTGCCCGTCGCGCCAGCAGTCGTAGTCGGTCACCAGGGCCAGGCCGACGTAGCACAGCTCGGCCTCGCGGGCCAGCTTGGCCTCCGGGGCGGCGGTCATGCCGATCACGTCGTGACCCAGCTGGCGGTACATCATCGACTCGGCCCGGGTCGAGAACTGCGGCCCTTCGATGCAGCAGTACGTGCCGCCGTCGTGCACCCGGGCCGCGGTCGCCGTACCGGCCGCCTTCGCCAGCGCGGGGCGCAGCCGCGGGCAGTACGGGTCGGCGAACGGCACGTGCACCACGAGGTCCTCGTCGAAGAACGTGCCGGCCCGTAGGCCCCGGGTCCGGTCGACGATCTGGTCGGTCACCACGAGGTCGCCCGGGGCGAAGTCCTCGCGGAGGCTGCCGACCGCGCTCACCGCCAGCACCGTGCGCACGCCGAGCGAGCGCAGCGCGAAGAGGTTCGCCCGCGCCGGTACCGCCGAGGGGGTGATCGTGTGCCCGGCGCCGTGCCGCGGCAGGAAGGCGACCCGCAGGCCGTCGAGCGTGCCTGTGACGATCGCGTCGCTGGGCTGCCCGTAAGGCGTCGGAATATTCGTCCGGCGCACGTCGGTCAGTTCTTCCAATTGATAGAGTCCGCTGCCACCGATGACCGCAAAATCGGCCCTGACCTGGTCAAAATCCACGTCAGAATCGTAGCCTCCGATTCGGGCCGCGGGCGATGTGACGAATGGTGTACCACCGCCTGCACCATCGTCGCGAATCGTCTTCGCGCACTGTTCGGCCCGCGCTGCGCGCTGCTAATTTCCATCGACAGCCGCTCATGCGAGAGGTGTCTTTCGTGAATCCGTTCCTCGCCGGTGCGCACCGGGCGCCGGCCCGCGCCTCGCTGCGCGCCACCGGCCTGAGCACGGCCGATCTCGATCGACCGATGATCGGCGTGGTGCACAGCTGGATCGGCACCATGCCGTGCAACAGCAACCACCGCCGGCTGGCCGCCGAGGTGATGGCCGGCGTCCGCGCGGCCGGCGGCACCCCGCTGGAGATCAATACCATCGCGATCTCCGACGTGATCACGATGGGCACCGACGGCATGCGCACCTCGCTGGTCAGCCGCGAGGTCATCGCCGACTCGATCGAGCTGGTCGCCCGCGGCCACGCCCTCGACGGCCTGGTCACCATCGTCGGCTGTGACAAGACCATTCCGGCCGCCGCCCTCGCCCACGTCCGCCTCGACCTGCCCAGCGTCATCGTGTACTCCGGCACGATGCTGCCGGGCACGTTCCGCGGCGCCGACGTCACGCTGCAGGACGTCTTCGAGGCGGTCGGCCACCGCGCGGCGGGCACCTTCGGCGACGACGACCTCGACGAGCTCGAGCGCGGCGCGTGCCCCGGCCCCGGCGCCTGCGCCGGGCACTACACCGCCAACACGATGGCGATGGCGATGGAGTTCCTCGGCCTGAGTCCGTTCGGTTCGATGGACCCGCCGGCGGTCGACCCGCGCAAGGCCGAACAGTGCCGGCGGGCCGGCGCGCTGGTGATGGACCGGCTGGCCGACGGCCTGACCCCGGCCCGGCTGCTGGGGCCCGGCTCGTTCCACAACGCCGTCACCGCCGGCGTGGCCACCGGCGGCTCGACGAACCTCGTCCTGCACCTGCTCGCCATCGCCGCCGAGGCGGGCGTGCCGCTGGACATCGACGACTTCGACGCGGTGAGCGCCCGCACGCCGCTCATCGCCGACCTGCGCCCGGGCGGCCGGTTCACGGCGGTCGACCTCGACCGGGCCGGCGGCACCCGCCTGGTGGGCCGGGTCCTCGCCGAGGCCGGCCGGCTCGTCGGCGAGGCGCTCACGGTCACCGGGCGCACCGTCGCCGAGGAGGTCGCCGACGCACCGGACGCGCCCGGGCAGCGGGTCGTCGTGCCGGCCGACCGGCCGCTGCACGAAACCGGCGGACTGGTCGTACTGCACGGCAACCTGGCGCCGGCCGGCGCCGTGGTCAAGGTGGCGGGTACGCAGACCACCCGCATCAGCGGACCGGCGGTCGTGTTCGACACCGAAGAAGAAGCCATGGCCGCGGTACAACAGCGGCGCATCACGGCCGGCGACATCGTCGTCATCCGGTACGAGGGCCCGCGCGGCGGCCCCGGCATGCGGGAGATGCTCGGCGTCACCGCCGCACTGGTCGGCGCCGGCCTCGGCGGGTCGGTCGCGCTGGTCACCGACGGTCGGTTCTCCGGGGCGACCCGCGGCCTGATGGCCGGCCACGTCGCGCCGGAGGCGGCGGAGGGCGGCCCACTGGCGGCCGTCCGCGACGGCGACCGCATCACCCTCGACGTGGACCGTCGGGAGCTGTCGGTGCAGCTGACCGACGAGGAGCTGGCCGACCGACTGCGGGAGTGGACGCCGCCGGCGCCGCGCTACACCACCGGGGTCATGGCGAAGTACCGCAGCCTCGTCTCCTGCGCCTCGCGCGGCGCGGTCACCGTGCCGCTCACCCGGCGGAGCGCGACGGCCTGCGACCATGGGGTCACCCGACCGGAAGGACCATCCCATGGCGATTGACCCGACTGGCAGCGCGCTCAAGGCCTTTCTCGCGGACGGCCCCGACGAACCCGTGACCATGCTCAACCTGCTGCGCTTCAAGCCCGGCGGCGCGGCCGGCTACGCCGACTACCTGCGCCACTTCCGGCCCTTCGCCGAGCGGGTCGGCGCCACCATCCGCTACTACGGCCGGGGCGCCGCCGCGCTCGTCGCCGAGCCGGGGGAGTCGTGGGACGCGGTGCTGCTGGTGGCCTACCCGAGCCGGCGCGCGTTCTCGCAGCTGGTGCGTGACCCGGAGTACCAGGCCGGCACCCACCTGCGTACCGAATCGCTGGCGGCTGCGGTGCTGCAGCCGACCATCGACGCCTCCGCCGCGGTGTGGCCCGGCTGAGGTCTGCCCCGAGCCTCGGGCGCGCCTGCGGGCCCGACCGAGGTGTGTCCGAGCGAGAGGAATCGCGATGTCCCGCCGTCTGTTCACTTCCGAGTCCGTCACCGAGGGCCACCCGGACAAGATCGCCGACCAGATCAGCGACGCGGTGCTCGACGCCCTGCTCACCGCCGACCCGACCAGCCGCGTCGCGGTCGAGACCCTGATCACCACGGGCCAGGTACACGTGGCCGGCGAGGTCTCCACCGCGGCGTACGTGGACATCGCCACCATCGTCCGGGAGAAGATCCTGGAGATCGGGTACGACTCCTCGGCCAAGGGGTTCGACGGTCGCTCCTGCGGCGTGTCGGTCTCGATCGGCCACCAGTCGGCGGACATCGCCCAGGGCGTCGACGCCTCCCTGGAGCAGCGCGACGGCGACGCGGAGACGGACCTGGACCGCCAGGGCGCCGGCGACCAGGGCATGATGTTCGGCTACGCCTGCCGGGACACGCCCGAACTCATGCCGCTGCCCATCGTCCTGGCCCACCGGCTGGCCCGCCAGCTGAGCGTCGTGCGCCACCAGAGCGTGCTGCCGTACCTGCGCCCGGACGGCAAGACCCAGGTGACGATCGAGTACGACGGCACCCGCCCGGTCCGCCTCGACACGGTGGTCGTCTCCGCTCAGCACTCGCCGGACATCTCGGTGCCCGACACGCTCGCCCCCGCGATCGCCGAGCACGTCGTAGCCCCCGTCCTGTCCACCGTGGGCCTCGACGTGGCCGGCCACCGCCTCCTGGTCAACCCGACCGGCCGCTTCGAGATCGGTGGCCCGATGGGGGACGCGGGCCTGACCGGCCGCAAAATCATCGTCGACACCTACGGCGGCATGGCCCGCCACGGCGGCGGCGCCTTCTCCGGCAAGGACCCGTCCAAGGTGGACCGCTCGGCTGCCTACGCGATGCGCTGGGTCGCCAAGACGGTGGTCGCCGCCGGTCTGGCCGACCGCTGCGAAGTCCAGGTGGCGTACGCGATCGGCAAGGCCCAGCCGGTCGGCCTGTTCCTCGACTGCTTCGGCACCGAGGCGGCCCCGATCGACCACATCCGCGAGGCGGTCCTGCGCGTCTTCGACCTCCGCCCCGCGGCCATCATCCGCGACCTGTCCCTGCTCGCCCCGATCTACTCCCGCACCGCCGCGTACGGCCACTTCGGCCGGGAGGAAGCTGCATTCACCTGGGAGGACACGTCCCGCGCCGAGGACCTGCGCAAGACGGTCGAGTCCTTCTGACCGCCCGTTGCGCTGGGAGGGTGGATCGGTAACGAGCAGGCCGCCGTGGTTGCCTGGTCGGTGAGGTCAACACAGGTCGGGCGCGCACAGCTGGCTGGCTGTGCGCGCCCGCGGACCGCCGGCGATCAGGCAGGCATCTACCGGTCCCCACCTGACTGCAGGGCAAGGCGCCGTTGTCCTGGCAGCCGGTCGTGCGCCCGAAAGGGATCCGCCGCCGCTGGTTGAGGCGGCCGACCCGATCGAATCAGCTCAGGACTTTTGGACGTGTGCCCGCACGGCCATCCGGACGGCGTCGGTCGGCGGGGCGTCGGTGGCCAACGGCTTGGCGAAGTAACCGAAGAAGTCCACGACCAGGTGGGTGGCGGCGGTGCCGCCGTTGTAGAAGATCTCCTTGCCGTCGGTCATCGGAGCCAGCACGGCGTTCGGCACGGTCTGGCCCTCGGAATAGTTCACGTTCGACACGTTCGGCACACTGGCCAGGCCGTCCGGGAACACCGTGATGAACCCGTGGCCGGCCGGCTGGGTCACTGTCACGTTGTACAGCCCCGCGGTCAGCGCCGACACCGGCAGGTCGAACCCGTAGGCAATCGACGCAATGACCCCGTCGCCCGAGGGCACCGCGCCACCGGCGTCGCCGTTGCGGGTGTCGAACAGCCGGGTGGGATACAACGGCACGAACTTCGACGTCGACGACGGGGAGAAGTAGCCATCGATGTCGGCGATGATGTCCGCCGAGCCGGGGCTGTCCACGTGGAAGTCGATCGTGCGGTTGGCCGAGACCGGCACGATCACCAGGTTCGGCACCGTACCCTTCGTGTTGAAATTCAGGCTCGATGCGGTCGGCGGAGCCTGCCCCGGCACGTCGGGGTACACCGTCAGGTTCCCGTACGAGGAGGTGTCGACCGCGGTGGCGTTCATTACCACCGCCGTGGCACCGTCCGGCACCGAGGCAGGCAGCGGCAGCGACAACGTGCCCCCGGCCGGCACCCGGGCGTGCGGCGCGCCGGTGCCGTTGCGGGTGTCCAGGATCCGGCTCGGTGACAGCGGCTCGAACCCGGCCCCGGAGGTACCGGCGGTGTAGTAGCCGGACAGGTCGGCGATCAGGTGCGCCGAGCCGGGGCTCTCCACGAACAGCGTGACCTTGCCGTCGATGATCGGCACGGTCACCAGGTTCGCCACGGTGAGCCCGGCGTTGAAGTTGAGGTTGGAGGTGTCCGGCCGCGCGGGCAGGCCGTCCGGGTAGACCTTGATGTTGCCGTAGGACTTGGGCTGGGTGACGGTCACGTTCAGCACCACCGCCGACAGCGGGCCGTAGCTGTTCGCCGTCACCGATGCAGGCAGCTGCAGGGTCAGCGCCTTCATCGAGCCGACCGGAGCGGCCGGGGCGCCGACGCCGGAGCGCGTGTCGAGCAGCCGGGTCGGCGCCACCGGGTGGTAGCCGTCGCCGACGGTCAGCCATTGCGGGGTCGAGGTCGCCTTGCGGCCCAGCGAGTCCGTGACTGTGAGGGTGACCTTGTACGTGCCCTCCCACTCCGGCCTCGTCACAATGGGAGTCGACGACACCTGCGGCGGGTCCGTGTCGCCGAAGTCGAACGAGTATGACGCGCCGGATCCGGCGCCGGTGGTGCCGGAAGCGTCCAACGTCACGTTCGTCTGGCCGGAAGAGTCAGCGGTACCGGCGGACGCCTTCAACGCGGCGACCAGCGTCGCGGGCGACGTGGGCGGCTTCGGCGCCGAGGGGTTGATCGGCTGCCAGGAGGGCCAGCCCCAACTCGAGGCGAGCCAGACCGTCTCGGTCTTGGCTGCCACATTGAAGATCTCCGTGTCCTGTTGGTTGGGTCCGCCGTTGCTGTAGAACGCGATGCGAGTGCCCGACGGGGACCACACCGGTTGCTCATGACGCTTGGCCTGGGTGGCTCCCGTGGTGGTGAGCTGGGTGACTCCGGAGCCGTCGATCGCAGACTGGAACAGGTCGTCCCACGGCGCGGACGTAATCCGACTGAAGACGATCTTGGTGCCGTCCGGTGAGATGTCCGCGTCGGATGCGTTGTCGAGGACCTTGTGCGCGGTGGCGGTCGTCTTGTCGTAGAGCCAGACCTGGCTGGGCGAGGAGGTGCAGGTGCGCGTGAAGGCGATCAGGTTTCCGTGCGCCAGCGGATGCCGGTCAGCGCACCCGGTGTTCGTCGCGAACAGCGGGGTCTTGGACCCGGTGCCGAGCACCGACGTGACGTAGAGCTGTGAATTGCCAGTGATGTCGTTGTTCGGGTAGTCAACGAACACCAGCTTGGTGTTCGAGTCGTACCACGTGGGACTGGTTGAGTAGACGGTGTCCCGGATCCATACCTGGTTGGTGCCGTCCGGGTCGCTGACCGCGAGACTGGCGCTTCCGGCGATGTTCTGCCAGGCGATGCGGCTGCCGTCGGACGACCACGTCGCGGATTCCGCCGAGGACAACAGAGGCGGCACGTGTTGTCCCGTTCCGTCGCCGTTGCCCAGGGTTGTGCCCTGGTTCGACGACGTCGCCAGGAGACCATCGGTCCCCGGCTCGGTGGCATACGCGCCGCCCGACTGAAGAGCAACGAAACTGCCTGTCGCCACGAGCAGAGACAGGGCGACGGCAGTGATGCGAGGTGAGCGCATTTGCGGTGAAACCCCCGATTGAGGCGAATGTTCGGCCGCCGCGCGTCCCCGCAGGAGCAGCGCTTGATTCTTGCGACCCGCAGGACGCCACGTCAATGTCAACTGACAAGGAAAGCCCGAAAGGCCGACCCCAGCTCCTGATCCCGACCCGGATTCGGATGGGAACGTCGGCCAGCGCACCAGCCGGTACCTCTTCTGGGCCAGGCTCGACCCGGCACTACGAGACTGCGACCCCGATGCCCTGACGAGTTTCCTTCCACTCCTGAACCCCAACGGACCGGCCGACGTCAAGCCAGCCGTCCGGCAGTCGCTGCCGTCCGCAGAGTCCAGCCGCCGCATCGCAACCGTGGTAGGCGCTGGACGGCCGCCGGTCCCCTCGGCGCCGGACAGTGGCTCTCCGGGGAGTTGACGAACCGCCGGCCGAGCGCCACGGTAGCTCGCGGTGTTCCGCTGGCATTTCTACGCCACAACGTAGGATCGAATTCGTGGCGGACAATGGTGACTTCGAGCCGCGGCTGAGCGCCTCGGAGCAGGCTGTTTCAGCGTTGCAGGGCGGCGCCGTGCCCGATGTCACCACCGGCGCCGCGGCAGACGACAAGCCGCTTCGGGCACTCAAAGGGTTGCGGCAGCGCGTCCCCGAAGATGGCGCGGTGCTGGCGGACCTGCCGACCAGCGGCACCAAGCAATGGCAGTTCGCCCTTCCTGCGGTGGCGGTGTTCGAACAGGACGGGGCCGAGCGGCCCCGACCGCACTCCGGCGTCCGGTGCGGTTGCAGACTTGTCGTGCGGTGCTGCGCGGCACGAACACACGTGCGGCGCTGGTCGAGGCGTCGGATATCGACACGGTGGGGCAGATGTACCGCCAACTGACGACAACCGGCCGGCTGAGCTGGCGGCGGCAGGCAGGGTACGAAGTGTCGGCGGCTCGGATCGTGCCGTCGTTGGCGATCCTCGTAGCGGCCGGCACGCCCGGATGAGTCCCGCCGTCCCGAAGTGGATGTCGCGGATGCTCGGCCTACCCGGCTCGATATCCTTTCGTCGCTTCAGCTCCATTGTGGACACCGCGAAAACGCACGCCGACGAGCTGCAGACCTTCAGCGACCGAGCACTCCGGGGGGAGGCTGATTCGCTCTCCTTGAAGACGGGTGGCCCGCTCGACGCGGGTACGACGGCGCGTTTCGTAGCCCTCGCGCGGGAGGCGGCCGCACGCACGGTCGGGCTGGCGGCATTCGATGAGCAGCTTGCAGCGTGCTGCGCGCTGCTCTCCGGTCACGCGATCGAGATGGACACCGGCGAGGGCAAGACGCTCGTGGGCGCACTCGCTGCGGCCGGGCACGCGCTCGCCGGACGGCGCGTTCATGTCATCTCCGTCAACGACTACCTCGCCGAACGCGACGCCGAGTGGATGGGGCCGTTCTTCGCGCTGCTCGGGGTCAGCGTCGGCTGGGTCGGCCAGCACACCTCGCGCGACGATCGGCAGCGCTCCTATCGGTGCGATGTGGTCTACGCGCCGGTGAGCGAGGTCGGCTACGACGTGTTGCGCGACCGCTTCGCCGTCACCGACGACGAGCGGGTGTCCCCTGTGTTCGACGTGGCGATCGTGGACGAGGCCGACGCGGTGATGATCGACGAGGCGACGGTGCCGCTGGTCCTCGCCGGCACCTCCGACCATCACGCCGAGAACTTCGCCGATGCGACGCTGCTGGTCGAGCAACTGGACGAGCAATGCGACTTCCAGGTCGACCCGGACCACGCCACGGTCACGCTCACCGATGCCGGCCTGGACCGGCTCGAGGCGCAGGTCGGCGACGTGAACCTCTACGACGGCGAGCACATCGCCACCCTGACCCGGATCAACCTCGCCCTGCACGCCCGGGTGCTCGTGCGCCGGGACGTGGACTACCTCGTGACGGACGACGGGATCAGGCTCATCAACACCGCCCGCGGCCGCGTCGCTCACCGGCAACGCTGGCCCGACGGCCTGCACGCGGCGATCGAGGCGAAGGAACGCCTCAGCGTGAGCACGCCCGGCGTCATCCTCGACACCATCACGATCCAGGACCTGCTGCTGGGCTACCCGACCCTGTCCGGGATGAGCGGCACCGTCACCGCCGTCGCGGAAGACCTGATCGAGTTCTACCAGCCTCCCCTCCGGTCGGGTGGAACGACACCGGCCGAACATCCGCGTCGACCAACCCGATCGCGTCCTGCTCACCACGGCCGACAGGCTCGCGGCCGTCGTGGCCGAGATTCGGGCCCGCCATGCGTTGGGGCAGCCGGTTCTTGTCGGCACGCAGCATGTCGCGGAGTCGGAGTCCCTGGCGATGCTGCTGACTGAGGCGGGGATCGAGGCGCGCGTGCTCAATGCGAAGAACGACGCCGAGGAAGCCGCGATCATCGCACGGGCCGGTGAGCACGGCGGAGTGACCATCTCCACGCAGATGTCCGGTCGCGGCACCGACATCCGCCTCGGCGGGGCCGACGAGCACGACCGCGATCGGGTGGTCGCGCTCGGTGGGCTGACCGTGATCGCCACCGGCCGCTACACCTCGCGCCGACTCGACGCGCAGCTGCGCGGGCGGGCTGGGCGGCAGGGCGACCCCGGTACGAGCCTGACCTTCGTGAGTCTGGACGACGAGCTCGTGCAGACCAACGTTCCCGAGCATGTGCTGACGACCATCGAGCGGGCCGGCCGGACCCTGACGATGGACCGGCGACGGCAGATCGTGAACACGGCCCAGCGGATCGCCGAAGGCATCCGGCTCGACAGGCACCGGGCGACCTGGGTCTACAACCGCGCCATCGCCGCACAGCGGGCCACCGTCCTCACGCACCGCAGCGAGGTCGCCGCTGCCGATCTCGCCCTCACCAAGCTACGCAGGCTCATCCCGGAGCACCTCGCTGGGCTGGAGCGTGCTCGCGGGAGCGCGGTAGCGGCCACGATTCGCACCGTCGCTCTCTACTACCTGGACGACCATTGGACGGAGCACCTTGCGCTGCTCCAAGAGGTCCGCGATGGTATCCACCTCCGCTCGCTTGCCGGCCAGCGGCCCGCCGACGAGTTCCACCGCATCGCTCTGCGAGAGTTCCGCGGCTTCTTCGATGCCGTCTACAACGATGCCGCCGCCTTCGTCGAGGGCCTGCGCGCCGAGGACATCGGGCAGAATCTTGAAGCCCTCGGACTTCGCCGCCCCTCCGCGACCTGGACCTACATGGTGACCGACGACCCACTCGGCAGCTCCGGCGATCGGCTCGCCAAAGAGCTCGGCAAACGCTGGCGCTCCACAGTCCTCCGAATCGAGTAGGCAGGCAGCAGGGCGACCTACGCACGGCCCGGCAGCGACCCGAAACTGTCCTTTGCCGCCGCGAACAGCTTCAACCGTGGCCTGGCCGACGGCTCGCGGGTCTGACCTATTGCCCGTCGGCGCCACGCCGATGACAGGACCTCAGGCAGGCGCCGACTCGGGCGAGAACCGGCTGATCGGCCGGGCTGCCGAACGGTCAGCAGCCGCGCCGGGCCCGCCTGACAGTCGGCGTGTACCGCTCCTGACCGCCACGATCTCGTCCTCGTCGGGTAGCTCCACCGGCAGCTGCCCGTCCAGCACCCACCAAGTTCTGCGGGTAAAGCAACCCGTTCGGGTCCCGTTCCGTCCCCCGGTTAGAGGCAAGGAAGGGACACGGCGTGCAGCGAAGCGATGAGGCGGCGTACCGGGAGTACGTCACGCTGAGGATGGATGTCCTGCGGCGGACGGCGTACCTGCTCTGCCATGACTGGCATACCGCAGACGACCTGGTAGCCACGACCCTGGCAAAGCTCTACGTCAAGTGGCGGCGGGCCGAGCAGGCCGACAACGTCGATGCCTACGTACGGGCGATGCTGGTCAACGTCTATCTGGACGAACGCCGGCGACCATGGCGGCACGAAGTGTCGACGGACCGGCTGCCGGATGTGGCCGAGGTGCCGCCACCGTCACCGGGTGAAGACGGCGACCTGATCGCGCTGGTTCGGACGCTGCCGAAGAAGCGGCGCGCCGTGCTTGTCCTGCGTTTCTATCTCGATCAATCGGTCGAAGAGACCGCACAGATGCTGGGAATCTCCACCGGCACCGTCAAGAGCCAGACCGCGCGTGGGCTGGAAACGTTGCGAGCGGCCATCTCCAACAAGTCAGAGGTGTTGCAATGATGAAGACAGAATTCGACGAAGCTATCGGGATGGTGCCGCCGTCGCCGATCGACGTGGACCAACTGATCGTCCGGGGGCGCCGCCGCACGATGGTCCACCGCCTGGCGCTGGCGGGTGCCGGCGGCGGCGCTGCGGCCATAGCTATCGGCGTGGCCATCGCCTTCGGCGGTTCGCCCGGCGGCGGTGCAGTCGCCGTCGGGGCCAAGCCAACCGCGGCCCCGACGATGACCGCGTCGGCCTCGGCGTCGGCGGCCGGCACGCCTCTGCCCACCAGCACCGGGCCGACCTCGGCAAGCATCGCCCGGCACACCGAGAGCCGGCTGTCCCAGGTCGTCAAGGACGTGGTTCGACAGAAGGCACCCGGGTACACGCTGTCGGCGGGCGCGGACGGCCCGGCGTTCAGGATGAAGTACCTGTACTACCCGGGCAACGACAGCTACTACGGCTCGGCGGACCTGCACGGCCCGACCGGCTCCGGCAACGTGGCGATCAACGTGGGCCGGCGGACCACTCAGTACCACCCGATGAACCCGTGCACCTCCCCGGAGACCGGCGCATGCACGGACACCACCAGCACGGACGGGACACACGTGCTGCGCCGGGTCATCCATGAAAACGGCATCTCGGACAACTACGTGATCGTGGACCGACCGGACGGCATCACCATCATGATTGTCGCCGCGAACCAGGGCGGCCAGCTCGACACCGCCTCGGGCCGACAGGCCGATCCGGTACTCCCCTTCGACCAGCTGGTATCGATCGCGCTCGACCCGCGGCTGACCGTCTAGCGCACTACCGGTCACACAACGGTCGGCGAGTCGGCCACCCATCCGACCCGCCGACCGTCTGCGGCTGTGCGTCGCGTTCTCCGGGACCGACGCCACGGTCGGCTTCGGCGTGGCGCGGCATGTGGTCCTGGCCGCGGTCCGCTGCCGCTTCCCGACTGACCCGAGCGCGCGACCGGTGGACGATGCGGCTCAGGTGATCAGCTTGCGGAACCGGCTCGCATGGAATACCAACGGATGCACGGTCGGATCGCCGTCCAGCTCATGGACAGCCAGTACCACGATGTCGTGGTCGCCCGCTCGTACCTGCTGTTCGATGCTGACCTCCAGCCAACCGCTCACCCCGTCGAGCAGCACCGCACCGTCGGATGTCTGCCGCCACGGCAGACCGGCGAACCGATCGACGCCCCTGGTCGCCAGCTGGCGACCGACCGTTTCCTGACCGCCAGCGAGGATGCTGACGCCGATGCGAGGCAGGTCCCGCAGTTGCGGCCAGGTCGTCGACGTGTGGGCCACGCAGACGGATACGAGCGGCGGATCCAACGACACGGACGTGAACGAGTTCGCCGTCAAACCGACCGGCGCTCCGCCCACCAGGCCCGCGAGCACAGCCACCCCGGTCGGGTACAGCCCGACGACCCGACGCAGGCTGGCCGCGTCGACGGCGCTGGCAGCGGTCACATCGGCACCGCCAACGCCGTGGCCGCCGGCCGCTCGTCGGCCCGGAGCGTGGCGGCCTCCCGTCACGGCCACTCGACACCCGCGCCTGGGCCGTGGGACCGCAGTCGGCCATCGGCCCAGACGCCAACCACGTTGGCGATGTCGCTGATCTGCTGCAAGGGATCGCCCCGGACGGCGAAGAAGTCCGCTACCTTTCCCGCCTCCAGCGTCCCGACTTCTTCTGCTACGCCGCACAGCTCGGCGCCGATCCTGGTGGCGGCCACCAGGGCCTGACGGTTGGACATGCCGCACTCGACGCCCAACATCAGCCCGAGGTCCATCCGTCCGAACTGGGTGTCGAAGGGTCCAGCGTCACTGCTGATCGCGAGCTTGCCGATGAATCCATCGGTGACCATGCGGCTGATGTTCCCGACCTTCTGGTCGAAGAAGAACTGCAGCGCATCCAGTTGCCCCTGCTCCTGCGCACTGATGCCGACCGTCTCCTTCTTCTGGCGGAGGTCGACAACCGTGTCGTAGCCGCCGCACTGCAAGGTCGTGCTGATGAAGGTGCCCGCCACGAGGAGCTGGTTGGCCAGCTCGGCGTCGTACACGCTCTGACCACCCTGGAGATTGTGGTGCGCCCCGATGTTCGCCTTCCGGCCGAGATCCGGTTCCAGGAACTCGGCGTGCTCGATGGCATCCAGGCCGGCCGCCAGCGCGTACCGCATCGAGGTGGTCGCCCGGCAGTGGCCGGTGGTCAGCCGCCCGAGCTCGTGGGCGGCGTCGACGGCTGCCGCCATCTCCTCCTGCGTGTATGCCGCGTAATAGGGGAGGTTGCCCAGCGTCGCGCCGCCGGACGCCATGATCTTGATGTGGTCGGCGCCCTCCGCCACCAGCGCACGGACCGTCGCGCGGATCTCGACCGGTCCGTCTGCCGTACCGCCGCAGAAATAGAAGTGGCCGAGGCGCTGGGTGATCGGACGCCCACTCAGCAGCAGTCGGGGGCCGGCGAGGTAGCCGCGCCGGATGGCGTCCCGGACAACGAAAGTGACGCGGTTGCGACCGCCGTTGTCCCGAATGGTGGTGACACCGGCCGCCATGTGCTTGCGCAGATTCATCACGCAGACCAGCGCGAGCATCTCGTCGGGTTCCTGGTGGACCTGCTCGTAGTTCCGCTTGTCCGCGGGGAGCGTCAGGTGGGCGTGCGCATCCACCAGCCCCGGCAGGACGGTGACGTCGCCCAGATCGCTGACCGGTGTGCCGGCCAGGTCGAGATCACGTGCCGGCCCGACGTGCAGGATGCGGTTGTCGTCGATCACGAGGGCGCCGTCCAGCACGACCTCTCCCTGATCGCCGACCGCGGTGAAGATCCTCTTCGCCAGGAAGGCCCGGCTCGCGGTCGGGAAGGATCGCCTGCTGACCTGCGCGTCCACGCCCATCACGGGGACGCCGCGAGGGAACGGTAGAAGGCCGATGCCTCGGCCGCACCGACATCCTGGACGAGCTGAAGGGCGTGCGGGCGCTCGACGAGCCCGAGGAGTGCCTCGACCGTGTAGTTGCCCAACGGGGGCTCGCCGACCGTCCGCCGCTGCCCGATGACGAGCACCGCGATCCCGGCCTCGAGGATCGCGCCACAACACATCGGGCAGGGCTCGTAGGAGGCGACCATGGTCGCGCCGGACAGGCCGAGTCCACAAGCTCTGGCAGCGACGCGGATCGCCACCATCTCGGCGTGGGCGCTCGGGTCCGAGGTGGTGACGACCCGGTTGCGCTCCTCAACGATCCGGCCGTCCGTGGCGATCAGGATCGCGCCGTAGGGGTGGTCGCCTTCGGCGGCGGCGGTCGCCGCGAGTTCGAGGGAGCGCGTCACCGCGTCCGAAAACGAGAGCGTCATCGTTGTCCTTCCTTAGAGTTCCGGTGTGGGAAGTAGGAGTGGGCGAAGCGCGTCGAGGTCGGTGGCGTCGGTCAACTCCTCGCCCACCCAGGCGATGAGCTGATCAACCCGGTCCACGCTGAGGTGAGCAGCCGCGTTGAGCTGGAGCTTGCGGGTGAACAGAGCCGGATCGAGCGGCTTGTGCGGATACTGTCCGTACGGGATGTCCTCGCGCGCTTCGAAAGTGCGACCATCGAAGGTGCGGATGGTCACGTGCGCCGGGAGCGAGAAGCCGAAGACCTTGTCGATCTCGGAGTCTTCGTAGGCGACCACCCGGTCCATCAGGGCTCGGACGTCGGGATCGTCGAGGTGGGCCTGGTGGGCCGCCGGGAGCGAAAGCCGATCACGGGTGCACACCGCGAGGGCGATGGCGAACGGCAGGCTGAAGACAGAGACGTTGAACTCGGACACGTCACGGTGACAGAGTTTCTCCACCGTCCACTTGTTCGTATCGACTTCGATGACCCGGATCTCGCCCGCGGCGAGGTCATGGGTCAGCACGATGTCCTGGACGGCATCGATGGCGCTGTGCGTCATGACCGAGGCCGACCGGGTCTTGATCAGTAGTTGCCCGGTGGTCCACTCGGAACCGAGCCCGTGGATGGCGGTGTCGAATGCGTTGGCTCCCGGCCGACCGCCGGTGAACATCTCGATGAAGCCCTGGTGCCCCTCCAACGCGGTCTCGCCCGCGGTCATCCCGGCGAGGGCGAGCTCAGCCGCCAGGACGCCCTGGCCGGTATTGCGACCCCCGTCCCAGGGCCATACGTAGGACGGCGGGGGATTCATGACTTCGTTCAGCCCGGACGCGGCTGTCGCGGCAATTCCGATGGCGGCCACGAACTGGTCCTCGGTGAGCCCGAGGAGCTTGCCTGCCGCGACAGCGGCCACGAACGCGTCACCGAGGTTGCAGTGCCAGCCGGCGCGGGCCTTGTGGGATTCCTGGCTCTGGCACAGGGATGCGCCGATGCGGCAGCCGACCTCGATTCCGGCGATCACGGCTGTCACGAAGTCGCGCCCGCTGGCTCCCACCGATTCAGCGACGGCCAACGCAGCCGCGACAGCCGCGTGGCCCGGGTGCATGTCTCCCTGCATGAAGCTGTCGTCGTTCATCGTGCAGTACGCGCAGTGGGCGTTGACGGCTGCCGCGGCAGCACGTGGGAGCCGTTGCCGAGTGCCGATCACCGTACTTTCGGCCGTACCGCCGGCGCGCAGGTGGACTCCGACCACACTCGCGGCCGCCGGCAGCGTCGATCCGGTCATCGCCGCCGTCACGATGTTGAGGGTGAGCATCTTGGCCATCTCGACAGCGGAGCCGGGGATCGCGTCGAAGCGCAAGGTGACCGCGAATTCCGCGAGGATCCGGGTCACCGCCGGGCGGTCGGTCACCAGCGGCCTCCTTCCACGTACGCAGGGGTGGTGGCGAGATGCTCGTCGGCTGACGGCCTCGTTGCCGCCGCCGACATCGCGCTCATTCCGCCGAGGGACGAAGGTCGCTGGTGAGCATTCAGATGCGCTTGATGAGCTGCGGCGCGAAGATCTCGGGCAGATAGGAGTCGAGCAACAGCCCACCGATGTCCTTGTGCAGGACGAGGTTGAACGGCAGGCGGCACATGGGGACCCACAGCGCTTCGGCTGCCAGCGTCTTCGTGATGGCCAGGTAGGCCTGGTTCGTCGCGTCCACGGTTCGCTGGGTGATGGCGTCGTCCATCGCCTTGTCCAGGTCCGGACTGCTGTACCCGAAGAAGTTGAGTGGCTTGGCGCCGGTGCGGAAGTAGATCCGCAGCATCGGATCGAGGTGCAGCGCGTCGCCACCCATGCCGGCGATCATGAGGTCCGGTCGCTTCTCCGCGGGCTGGTTGTGCAGGTCCGCCTGCTCCGCCGACGGCATCGCCCGCACCGTGACGTCCAACCCGAGCGGCGCCAGCTGGGTCTGGACCAGCTCGGCCACCTGCTGCGCCGGGGCGCCGTACTGGGTCACCCAGCACAGGTCGATCTTCTTCTTCGGCAGGGTCGGGACCTTCGCTTTGAGGGGTTCGAGGTCCACCGTGGTCGACAACGGCGCGAGCCCGGCCGGGAAGATGTCCTCGGGCCAGAAGTTCGACTGGACCTGTGTGAGGTTGCTGAACGCAGCGTTCACGATCTTGGTCCGGTCCAGCGCGGACATCAGCGCCTGGCGGACGGTCTTGTCGGCGAAGACGCCTCCGCTGTGGTTGATCCACAGGATCAACATGGCCGAGCCGAAGACCGTGGTGACGTTGAACTTGTCGTTCTTCTTGTAGTTGAGTACGTCGGGGATGGCGAAGCCCTTGCTGACGAGGTCGAAGGCGCCCTGGTCCAGTTGCAGGATCTGGTTGGACAGCTCGGGGGTGACCGAGATCTGGATCGTCTGGAAGTACGGCTTCTCACCCCAGTAGCCGTCGAAGCGCTCCAGGGTGTAGTGCGAACCCGGGACGAACTCCTTCATCACGTAAGGGCCCGTACCGGCGTCGTGGGTCTTGATCCATTCCTGGGCCAGGTCGTCGCCCTTGGCGTTCTTCGCGATCGCGTCGGGACTGGTCACGTACATCTGCCACGGGCAGGCCGCGTAGTGCAGGAAGGCGTTGTTCGGCGCCTTGAGCGTCACGACGAGCGTGTTGGGGTCGGGAGCCTCGGTCTTGACGATGTCGGCGACCATGTAGGCCGGTCCCTGGTTGACCTTTGCCCGCCGGGTGAAGCTCTTGATCCACGCGGTGGCGTCCGCGACTGTGCCGTCGTGGAACTTCACGCCCGGAACGAGGTGGAAGGTGTACGTGAGCCCGTCCGCCGACATCTCCCACGACTTGGCCAGGTTCGGCACGAACTCCGAGGTTCCGGACTTGTAGAGGATGAGGCCGTCATAGCACGATCGCATGACCTGCACGCCCTCTCCCTCGTACATGATGTCGGGGTCCGGCACCTGCATGTCCGCGGAGAACGGCATCCGCAGCACCAGCTTGTTCGTATCGCTGGTCGAGGTGCCGTCCGCGCCGCACGCGGCCACCAGGTTGGCGATGCCGACCGAGCCGGCGACCAGGCCACTGATCTTCAGGAACGTACGACGGTCAACACCGGACCGCAGCGGTGCAGCTGTGCTCATGGAGTGCCTCCTTGTAGACGTGCGTCAGGCCACTGGCCCGGGTGCTGGCCAGTCGCCGACAGTGGGGTTCTCACCAGGTGTCGAGACCTGATCAGATCGTCCAGCGGTAACGTCCGATCGTCGGTTTCGTGCTTTTCCTATTGCGCCACAGCACCTCGTGTGTTCTCCGCATCGCGCCGGTCACCCGACGCGGGGGCAGCCACGGGTACGGCGCCGGCCGGCTCGGCATCGACCAAGGCGGATCGGGGCCGCCGTGCCGACGGGGCCGGCACTCAGAAATCGAGGAGGTTGTCCCGGAACATCTCGTGCGGGTACGACGACCGGGTCAGTCCACGCCGCTGTAGCTCGGGCACCAGACCGTCGGTGATCTCGCTGATCGAGCGGCGGGTCAGCACGTCCTGGGTGATCAGGAAGCCGTCCCCACCGACCTGCTCCATGACCTCCTCCATCTGGTCGGCGACCTCCGAGAGCGTGCCGAGCAGATCGACCCGCCGCCCGGAGGTCGAATGGGACATCGACGCCGCCTCGCGCAGGGTCTTCTCGCCGTTCTGCCGGACGTAGGCCGCCAACGAGCTCTGGTGACCGTTGGTCTTCAGGTCGAGATCCTTGATGGGCGTGTCCAGGTCGTAGACGGAGAAGTCGATGTTGCTCGCATAGCCCATGCCGGCCAGCAGATAGGTCGGGTCCGCGGCGGCGGCGTCGATCTCCCGCTGCTTGCGATCGAGTGCCGCCTGGTGCGTTTCGCCGATAGTCGGCGTGACGAGGAAGAGCAGTTTGACCGAGTCGGGATCGCGGCCGTGGTCCTTCTCGGCCCGCCCCCGGATGTCGTCGCGGTACTCCTTCATGTGTTCGAGGCTGGTGGACGAGACGATGACCGAGTCCGCGTACTTCGCCGCGTACGCGCGCCCCTTCTGCGAGCCGCCGGCTTGAACGATGACCGGTCGTCCCTGTGGCGAACGGGCCGAGTTGAGCGGCCCCCGGGAGCGGTAGAACTTGCCTTCGAAGTTGACCGGGTGGACCTTCGTCGGGTCGGCGAAGATGCCGTCCGGGTTGACGACCATGGCGCCGGGCTCCCACGAGTCCCACAGCTTCCAGACCAGCTCGGTGAACTCCTCGGCCATGTCGTAGCGGACGTCGTGGTCTGGCTGGCGCTCGTGACCGTAGTTCTGGGCGGCACGGTCCGAGCTGGCGGTGACCATGTTCCAGCCGGCCCGGCCGCGGGAAGCGTGATCCATGGTGGACAGCAGCCGGGAGAGCAGGTAGGGCGGGTACTCCGTGATCGCGAGGGTGCACACGATCCCGAGCCGGGAGGTGTGGTTGCCGAGAATGGAGGCGAGCACCGAGGGGTCGAACTTTGGTACCGCGTAGGCGTTTTCGAGGTAGAAGTCGTGCTTGCCCTGCCAGGCATCCGGTACGAACGAGCTGTCCTCCAGGATGAAGTAGTCGAAGCAGGCCCGTTCCAGCGACTGGGCCATGTCGATGTAGAACTTCGGCAGCATGCCCTCGGACCGGTGCGTACCAATCCACTCGTCGCGCCAGCCGTGCACGCGATAGCCGTTCATGAACCACCCCAGGTGGAATTTTCGTACTGCCAAGACCGGCCTCCTCAGTCGTCGACACCGTCGCGTCCGCCGTGGGCGCCCGGCCCAGTGGTGTGCCACGGAAGCTATCGAGCCGTCGTTCCGCCTCAATTACGCCGCCGAGGTCGGATCCGGCCCACGGCGGCGCAATGGGGGGTTCTCCGCGGGGACAGACCTCGGTAATGCGCCAGATCGACAGTGGCAGGATCACCACGTCGTCCGTAGTCGGAGGATCACGCATGGCTGTCGTCGTCGTCGGCAATCCCCCACCCATGTCACGTACCCGGGCCGCCGCCGAGCTCGTCGCGGCACGCCTCACGGGAACTGCTCCGACCGCCGTGGTCGACGTCATCGACCTGGGTGCCGGCCTGCTCACCTGGGGTGACCGCACAGTTCTGGAAGCCAAGCGGACGGTCCTGGCGGCGGGTGAGACCCCGCAAAATCAGTGATCCGCCAGGCCCGGATCGTGCGCTATCCTCAGCGTCACCAGCACGCGGATTGGGGGTCGGCCGGTGAACGGAATCCCTGCAGGTGACCCGGAGCGGTCCGCGGGCGGACAGCGGTGAGCGCCGCGCCGGCCGGCCCGGTCCGGCCCGAAACGCTGTACCAGCGCAACCGCCAGACCCCGGATCGCCTCAACAACTCCCTCCGCCGGGCCTACGATCTGCTTCGCGCAGCGCTGCAGTTCGGCGAGGCCAGCCAGTTCCTCGTCGAGGGTGAGCTCACCAGCGCGCTCTCGGCCAGCCGCAACACCGTCCGTGCCGTGCTGCAACAGCTGACCAGGGACGGCCTGGTCACCCGGAGCCCGAAACGCGGGACGCACTCGCTGCGCCAGTTTCGGCTCAATATCAGTGACATCGGGCCATTCAACGAATATGGCAATCCCGGGGAGCGCATCCACACCGAGCTCCGTGCGCTGGAGTACCACACCGTCGGCTCCCCGCAGCTGGTCTGCGCACGCCTCGACCTGCCCGCCGACTGGGCCGTGCTGATGGTGGAGAGCCTGCTCACCCTTGAGGGGACGCCGTTGGGCATCACGGTCAGCTACATCGCGCTGCGGCCGGACCTGGGCCGCGAGATCGTGATGGACGAGCCGGACGCGATTCTCTTCATCGAGAAGCACCTCGGGGTACGGATCGCCGGCAGCAGTACGACGATCGGCGCGACCGCCGCCGACGCCCAGTCCGCCGAACTGCTGGGTGTCGAGCCCGGCGCCCCGATGATCTCCCTCGAGGACGTGCTGGAGGACGAGACCGGCCGACCCTGGGCGTTGAACCAGACCCGGCTGCGCAGCGACCGCGTGGTGTTCGCAGCCGAACCCCAGCGCAAGCCCGCGCACGGTTCGCCCGTCGAGGCGCCGGCACCTGGGAACGTCGTCGACTGAGCCCGACCGGCGACGCCGCGCCGCGAGCGGGTTCAGGCGGCGACCCGTGGATCAACCGCTGCCTGCAGGAGGTCCACGACGATGTTCGCCAGCACGTAGGCCAACCCGATGACCAGTGTGACGCCGGCGATGGTGTTGAAGTCGCCCGCCTTGATCGCCTGCGAGATGTAGAGCCCGATTCCGGGGCGGGCGAAGAACATCTCCACCACGATGCTGTTGCCGATCATGCTGGCCAGTTGAAGTCCCATCAGGGCCAGTACCGGCCCGAGCGCATTGCGCAGTGCGTGCTTGAAGAGAATTCTCTTCTCCGACAATCCCTTCGCGCGAGCGGTACGCAGGTAATCCGATTTCATGGTGCTTTCCAGGCTGCTGCGCAACACCCGGCCGACTGCGACGGCGGGCGTGATCGACAGGCAGAACGCCGGGAGGATGAGGTGCTTGAGGTCGTCGAGGAACAGGTCAGGTCGGCCGTGCAGCCAGCTGTCGATCAGCAGGAATCCCGTCGGACCCGTCGGGGCGCCGTAGGTCGAGGTCTGGCCGGTCACCGGAAGCAGGTGCAGCCACCGGTAGAAGACCAGCATCCCCAGCAGGCAGGCCAGGAAGGCCGGCCAGGACGCGCCCGAGATCATCAGAATCCTCAGCAGCCCGGACCCTCGCCACCGCTGAGCGGAAGCGAGGCCGAGGAAAAATCCGATGATGACGACGAGGATGAATGCCGTGAACACCAGCTCAAGGGTCACCGGTAGGAACTTCACGATGTCACCGGAGACCGGCGAGCGGGTGACCGTGGACGAACCGAGATCCCCCCTCAGCACGCGACCGACGTAGTGCACGAATTGCACCGGCAACGGCTGGTCGAGTCCCAACTTGTGCCGCGCCGCCGCGTAGACGCTCGCCGAGGCCTTGGCGCCGACGAGCGCCGCGACGGGATCGACCGGGGCGATCCGCTGCAGCAGGAATACGCCGACGACAAGCGCGAAGAGGACGGGTACGGCGCCGAGAAGCCGCCGGCCGAAGATGAATAGCACGCGATACTCCCGTTCGATCGCCCGCGCTCAGCGGTCCTGGAGCCGGTCGCGTAGCGCGTCGCCGGCGAAATTGCTGACGATGGCGACGACGGACACCGCGAGCGCCGGGAAGATGGGGATCCACCAGGCGCTGAAGATGTAGGTCATGCCCTGCGCCGCCATGGCGCCGAGCTCGGGTGCGGGCAGCGGTTGACCCAGACCGAGGAAGGACAGGCTGGCAAGCATGAGCACGAGTTGGGAGATGTCCAGGCTCGCGGTCACGAGGGTCACCGGGACGGCACCCGGCAGCAGGTGCCGCCGCACCCTGCGCCGCCAGCCCAGCCCAGCGAGGCGGGCCGCATCCATGTGTGGCAGCGCGCGAAGCCTGCGTGCCTCCGCCCGGACGATGCGGGCGTAGAGGGGCCACCAGACGAAGGCGACGCCCACCAGGGTGTGGAAGTATGACGGGCCCAGCGCCGCGACCACCGCAACCGCGACGATGGGGCCGGGAAGCGCGAGAAAGATGTCGGTCAGCCGCATCAGGGCGCTGTCCACGATGCCGCCCACGGAGCCCGCGACGAGGCCGACCAGACCGCCGAAGATCACCCCCGATGCCACCACCGCCAGGGCACCCCACCAGCTGTTCGACATCCCGACGAGGACACGGCTCAACACGTCCCGGCCGACGGTGTCCGTACCGAACCAGTGCGCGACGCTCGGCCCGGTCATCGGGGTACCTGCCGGCACCAACGGATCGTGCGGGGCGATCGCCCTGGCGAAGATCGCAATGGCGAACATGGATCCCAGCGCCCCGAACACGATCCAGTCCGGCACCCGGATCCCCTTGAGATGGCGCTGGACCAGAGCGGCGTACCGGCCACCGCGCACCGGGACATCCGGGACGGCAAACGGTTCCGCGACGGCCATCACGCCTCCTCACCGCAGGTCGAGTCGCGGTGCGCGGCTCGACTGTGAGTGCACAGGTTCGCGGTATCGCAGCCTTTGCGATCGGGTTGCCTGCTCATTGCGCGACCAGCCGGCTGCCGTTGGTGGACACGTCAGGCAGGTCGCGCTCGCGGCGATCGTGGCCCATTCCCCGCGTCCCGGCTCAGAACTCGCGCAGGGTCTCGCGCAGGGTCGACACCGAGTAGGCGGTGCGGGCGAGGCCTTGGCGCTGTAGCTCCGGTACGAGGCCGTCGGTGATGTCGCGCACGTAGCTGCGGGAGAGATCACGGCCCTGTTTACTGATCAGGAAGCCGTCACCGCCGACCTCTTCCATGATCTCGCCCATCCGCTGGGCGACCTGCTGGGGCGTTCCGACAAGCTCAATGCCCCGCTTGATCCGGTGTGCGACGAGTTGGCGGAGGGTCTGGCCCGGTCCGCTTCCGTCGCCGCGCATGAAGAGCTTGAGCGAGCCGAGCTCGCCGTTGGTCGTGAGATCCGGGGGGAGCGGCTTGTCAAGGTCGAACTGTGAAAAGTCGATCTCGGTGTTCGAGGAGATGCCGACCAGTTCCCGCTCTTCGAAGAAGGGCGCCTGGAGGAGCCGGTCGGCCTTGGCATGCGCCTCTGCTTCGGTGGCACCGACGGTCGGGCTGACCACGAAGAGCAGCTTGACGGTCTCCGGGTCCCGGCCAGCCGCCTCGGCTCTGGCGCGGATGTCGTCCCGGTACTCCTTCATCGCCTCGACGCTGGTGCCGACCGCGACGATCGCGTCGGCCGCGCCCGCCGCGAACTGCCGGCCCTTGGGCGAGGCGCCGGCCTGAAAGAAGACCGGCCGGTGCTGCGGCGACGGGACGGTGTTCAACGGGCCCCGCGACTTGAAGTACCGCCCGTCGAAGTCGATGGTGTGCACCTTGCGGAAGTCGGCATACGTGTGCGAGTCGCGGTCCATGACGACAGCGTCACTTTCCCAGCTGTCCCACAGTCTGTTGACCACATCGAAGTACTCCCCCGCGACGTTGTACCGCTCGTCGTGCTCGGGTAGCGCGTCGATCCCGAAGTTCTGCGCGGCCCGGTCCTCCGCCGAGGACACGATGTTCCAGCCGAAGCGGCCCTCGGCGATCGAGTCGACCGTCGAGCAGAGCCGCGCCAGCAGATAAGGCGGGTAGAAGCTGGTCGACATGGTCGCGACCAGGCCGAGGTGGGAGGTGTTGGCGGCGATCAACGTGGCCAGCGGCAGCGGGTCCTGCTTCGGGGCGAACACGGCGTGCTTCAGCGAGCCCTCCATGCTCTCCCCGTACGAGTCGGCGACCATCACGGTGTCCTCGATCATCATCAGGTCGAAGCAGGCCCGTTCGAGGTTGCGCGCCATCTCCACGTAGAACTTGCCGTTTGCCCAGTCCTTGGCGTCCGGCGACGCGAGTTCCGACTCCCAGTCCGGCGGGGTGAAGTTCATGAACCATCCCAGATGGAACTTCTTGGCCATCACGGATTCCTCTCGTCGTTGGGGGCAGCTCGGCGCATCGCCCAGCTGGCAGGTGAAATGTCCGGATCGATGCGCAGCAATGGCGCCCCCATTTCGCCGAATGTCGCATCCGGCTCAACAAACCGGTCACTGGAGCTGGGAGCTGGGAGCCGGGGTCGCCGGCAGTTGGGCAGCGCGGCCCGGCGCCCGGCCGGCAGGTGGTCGCGGCCGGTAGAGCGCCGAACCCTGCTCCGCCCAGGGGCTCGTGAGCAGGCACGCCGCCGCTCTCCTGCTGCTCCCGTCGATCGAGTAGAGGATCGGCTCCTTGCTGGCGCAGAGGTCGACCTTCTCGGCACAGCGGGGATGGAACGAGCATCCGCTCGGCAGGGCGAGCGGGCTCGCCGGCTCCCCCGCGAGACGCGCGAGTGGCCCGCCCGGCCGCGGGATCGCCGCGAGCAGTGCCTTCAGGTACGGGTGCTTGGGCGAGCTGATGAGGTCCCCGGTCGGCCCCACCTCAACCACCTGGCCGAGGTACATGACCACCATCCGGTCGGAGATGAAACGGGCAGCGGCCAGATCGTGGGTCACGAACATGACGGCCATGCCCAGTTCGCGCCGCAGCTCCTGGAGCAGGTTCAACACCGACGCGGCCAACGAGGCGTCCAGAGCCGATGTCGGCTCGTCACACAGCAGCAGGGCCGGCGGGACGATGATCGCCCGGGCGAACGCGACGCGCTGCCGTTGCCCACCGGAGAGCTGGCCCGCCTTGATGCCGGCGATGTCCGGGGACAGCCCCACCTGACGCAGCGCCTGCTGCACGCGCTCCGAACGCTGCGCCCGGTCGGTGGTCCTGAGCAGTCGCTCCCCGACAAGCTCACCCACAGTGAGCCAGGGCGTCAGCGAGGCGCCGGCGTCCTGAAAGATCATCTGTGTCCCACCGGCGCCCACTTCCAGTACGCCGGACGAGGGCTCCAGCAGCCCGGCCACGATGCGCAGGAGCGTCGACTTGCCCGAGCCGGACTCGCCCACGATCGCGACCGACTCGCCCGGCTGGACGTCGAAGATGACATTGCGGAGAGCGTGCAGCTTGTCCTTCCCGAGCCTGCCGCGCTTGACGACGAAGTGCCTGTCGACGCCGCCGAGGCGCAGGACCGGCCGGGACCCGTCGCCGCCGGGCATCGGCCCGAAGGCGGGTGTGCGGTCCTGCGACACGATCGCATCGACGGAGTCGGCCACCGGGCAGGCGGCCAAACCGTCGTGGGTCGTCGCGGGCTCCAGGCTCGGCACCGTTTCCGTACACGCCGCCACGGCGGCGGCGCAGCGGGGCGCGAACGCGCATCCCGGCGGGTGTGCCCGCGGATCCGGCGGCTCCCCGGGCAGAGCGGGGATCCGGTGGCCGACCAGCAGGTCGAGGCTGAGTCGGGCACTGAGCAGTCCGACGGTGTACGGGTGCGACGGTGCCGCCACCACGTCGGCCGCGGTGCCGACCTCGACGACCCGGCCGGCGTACATCACCGCGACCCGGTCGGCGACCTGGGCGGCAACGCCCATGTCATGGGTGACCAGGAGAAACGAGGTGCCCAGTTGGTCACAGAGGTCGCGGATGAGCGCCAGCACCTGCGCCTGCACCGTCATGTCGAGCGCGGTGGTCGGCTCGTCGGCGATGACCAGAGAGGGCTCACCCGCCACCGCCATCGCGATCATGACCCGCTGGCGCAGGCCACCGGACAACTCATGCGGAAACGCGCCCATCCGACGTGCCGGGTCCGGGACGCCCACGAGTTCGAGCAGGCGCAGCGCTTCCGCCTTGCTGCCCGCCGCCTCGGTGACCTGGTGACCGACCCTCATGGTGGGGTTCAGCGACGTCATCGGATCCTGGAAAATGGCGCCGAGGTGCGCCCTGCGAACGGCTCTGCGCACCTCGGGCGACGCCGAGACCATGTCGACACCGCAAACGTCAACCTCGCCGGTCACCGTGGGCATCGGCACGCCCTGCAGAAGGCCGAGCAGCGCGAGGCCCAGCACGCTCTTGCCGGACCCCGACTCGCCCACGAGGGCGAGGATCTCGGCCGGGCGTACGTCGAGCGAAACGCCACGCAGTGCGTTGACCGGCTTGTCCCCACGCCGGAACGTGACGTGCAGGTCCTGGATCGCGCGCTCTCGGCGCGCTCGGGTCAGCCGCGTGCGCCCTCGGCGCGCTTGGGTCAGCCGCTCCTTCTTGGCTCGGTGTCACAGCGGATCCCTCCATCGGATCGGCATTCTGCTCCGCGGCTCCACTGGCCAGCCTCCAACGCCGTCGATACAACTGGCCCCGCGTGACGCACCGACGACACCCATGTGCCCGTTCGATTGCGCCGCAGGCCGCAGGTGGCTGCGCACAGCCGTCGTCACGTTGGCCGACGCGCTGTGCGGCCATGCCGGCGATCACTACCAGGACGAAACCGGCAACCTGGGCGTGTGTCGGGCGCTGATGCAGCACAACGAGGCCGAACAGCGCACCGATGGCCGGCTCCACACCCATCAAGGTCCCGAAGGCGGCCGAGGTCATCCGGCGTAGCGCGAGCATCTCGAGAGCGGCCGTCAGGACCGGCACCAGCACTGCGATGCCGAGCGCTGCGACGAGAACGCCGGGACTGAGATGACCGGCCGCTTGCGGAATGCCGACGACCGCTGCGATGAGAGCTGCGATGGGGATCGTGAACGAAAGGCCGGTGATACCCGCGAAGCGGGCGCCGACCTGCTGAGTGAGCAGGATGCTCGCAGCCCAGCACGCGGCGGACAGCGCAGCAGCCCCGACCCCCGCGAGGCTGACCTCGCCGCGCCATGGCTCCGTCAGGCCGATCACTCCGGCCAGTGCCAGCGTCGGCCACGTCAGGGCTCGCGGACTCTGACTTCTGACAGCTGCCACGGTCAAGGGCCCCAGGAAGGCAATCGCCACAGCAGTGCCCAGCGGAATGCGTTCGAGCGCGGCGAGCATGGCAATGGTCGCGGTACCAGTCACCGCACCGAGGCAGATCAGCACCGGGAGGTCGCGTCGTCTCAGGTCACGCAGCCGCGGCCGGCCCACGGCAATCAGGATGACGGCGCCGAAACTCAGGCGCAGCCACGCCGATCCCGCAGGCCCGACGCTGCTGGTCCACCGAACCGACAGCGCCGAACCCAGCTGGGCCGAGAGCATTGCCGAGACTGCCGTGATCCACGGCGGCACAACGGTCTTCCCGGTCGCGCTTGCGAGGCTCGGGAACAAGCTACGCCGCCGGTCCGGGACCGCCGACAACCAGCTCTGCTGTGCACGCGATCAGGCCGAGGTCGTCGGATATCGCGCGTACCACGCAAAGCGCTGGCGCATCCGGACGCTGGCACCCGGGTCCGGCGGCCTCGGCTGCCCATCCAGCCGCGGGCCAGTGCCAGACCGGCGGCGTAAGGCGATGCACGACCACGCCGGAACCGCCGGCAACGACAGTCGGGAACGCGGCGTCGATTCGCTCTCGGCAGGCGCACTCCGTCCTGAGGAGCGCGTGCTGCAGAGTGGGGCGTAGGCACGCTGCCGTAAGGGGAACCCTCGTCTCGCCGGTCCGGGCATCGCCATGGCCGAACGCGATGAAGGATTCCGGATCGTCGCCGGCGTCTTCGATGTCGTTCACCAGCACGACGACACCGCCGTCCCGCAACGCGGAGATCCCGCTCCGGAGGGTTCTTCTTGGTTGAGGCCCATCGAAATCTCCGCCCTGCAGGCGTCGGGACCTCCTGCCCATGCAACATCTGCCCGTGCGGATACATGAGATCGGCGGGGCGTTTCACCCGGGCCACCTGTGAGTTACGCAGTCAATGCGCCGTTGCCTGATCCGATCGGGGTCGCCCGCGAGTAGCGACCCGGTCGAAAGCGCGTCGGACGAACTCCGACGCGTCGGTGTTGCCCTCTCCAAGCCCGCCGCCTCACGTCAGCAACACGGGTGGATCCGTACGCGTAGGCGCCCATCCGGGCGGCATCGTCGCGGCGATACGCCCCGCCCCGGCGCAGGGTCAGCGCGCAGCGTCGGCCGGGACACGGTGACGCGAACCTGCCCGGCCGAGCTCCCGCCAGGCCGCATCCGCTGACGTCGGCGACCCGGCCGGCGAGCCCGCCCGGCAGGTCGATGTCCTGGTCCCGGCCACGGCGCCGTCGCCCGGGGTCCCGAGGTGGCGGCCCGCTCCACCGCCGATCGCGCTACCTCGACGCCCTGTGGAGCGGGACGCAATTGGTCGACCAGCGCCTGGAACAGGACCGGCTCGCCGGCCCTCACCGGTCCAACCTGGAGCAGGCCCGACACTCAGCCGGATGAGGCTCCGCTGGCGTCGGGTTGGATGGTGGGCTCAGAGGCGGAACTCGCTGACCCTGCCGCCGGTGACCGTGACCGTGCCGGCCGGTGTGAGCGGCTGGGACCAGATGGTGTACTGCCCCTGGGCGAGGCCGGAGTAGACGGCGGCGTAGGCGATCCGGTCCGGTAGGTGGCGCTCTCTAACGGCCGCGTGGGTTCGCGGCGCATCGGGTGCGCCGGCTGGGCTGATCTCGATCTCGCGCAGGTGTGCCTCGCGGCTGGCGTAGATCACCAGGGCTCCGGTGTCCGCGCCGACATCCAGGACGACCGTGCCGGCGAAGGATGGTCCGATCTCGTGCATGTGGCGGCTCCACGAGGTAAAGGACGCCGGTGGCCCGCCGATGCGCAGGCCACCGGGGCGCGTCGGTCAGGAGGGATTGTGGAAGCCGTCGTAGGGGACGCCGAGGTACGGGAAGGTGGACAGGAAAGGAGCCGACACCGACTCCGGGGTGAGCCCGTCGGTCAGCTTTCCCGCTGCGGCGTCCGGCGTGAAGCTGTGCTTCACCAAGGGGACGGTCAGTCCGGCGATGGCGCGTAGTTCGATCGAGACGACGTCGTCCTGGACCCGCCTGCCGTTCGGGAAACCGGCGAGGTCACCAGCGAGTACCCCGAAGATGCTCGGTTTCGCGGCCGGCGGGATGGCCGTGTTGAGCCGCAGCATGTCGGCATGACGGGCGCCGGTGAAGTTCTGGAATCCGGGCACGATGCCGGCGGGCAGGCCGGTCAGCAGGATGGCGACCAGGTCGGCGCGGGGTGTCTTCGCGGCGTTGAGCGCGGCCAGATGCGGAAAGACACCCGGGTACAGCACCGGCAGCAGGCCGGCCACCTCAGGATGCTCGACGTAGACGGTGAACTGTTTGTCGTCCGAGGGCGGCAGGCTGTTCCACAGGTCCTTCTCCGCCATCGGGACGATCACTTCGTTGAACAGCGGATTGCCCAGCCGGGAGACCTGCACGAACGGGCCGCTCTCGGTGGTGTCACCGCCGTCGAGCTTGCGCATGGTGACCTGGCGGCGGCTGGCGCTGGTCCACACACCGACAACGGCCCGTGCGTCGCCCGGTTTCGGCGTGCCGTGTCCGGACCGGATCAGCTCCTGCACCGGTACCTGCAGGGCGATGCTGTGCACGTTGAGCCGGTTGGTGGCGTTGACACCGGGCGCCGGACCGTTGAACACACCGCCGAACAGGTTCAGCTGCTCGAACGGCCGCAGATTGAGCAGGTCGAAGATCGAGCCGAGGTCGACGTAGAAGCCCTCGGCGCGCTGCCCGGCAAAGACCCGGTAGTCGCCGATGCTGTGCGTCGCCGCCCTGGCCAGGTTGGCGTAGTGCGGCGTCGACAGCGGCCCGATGTTGCACGGTGGGCAGGTCAGGCCGGTGCCGAGCACCCTGGTGTGTCCCTGCTCGGTGACCCGGGTCAGCGTGTAGGTCTGGCGGCGATTCCAGTGGGGGCTGGTCAGCGAGTCGATCGGCCCGGTGTTGTAGAGGAACGTGTCCTTGTTCGCCACCGTGGTGGTGAACCGGAACTGGTAGGTGACGTCGGCGTCGCCGTCGCCGTCGTTGTCCACGTGGATCTCGTAGAGCACGTCGTCGCCGAACTCGTAGAAGTTCGGGCCGCCCGCCGGCGCCTGCAACGGCACGTAATTGGCGATCAACGTGACGGTGTCGGGCCGATCCGGGCTGACGAACGCGTAGAGATCGGTGCTGTCGGCCACCGGGTCCTTGGCGATCTCCGGCGCTTCACGGTGTGAGGACACGCGGCGCTCCTAGTTTCCTGGTACGGCGCGCACCAGGCGCGCGGCGAGTTCCCGGTTGGTGACCCGGGTGTGGCTGGAGGCGGTGAAGATGTCGAGCTCGCCGGTGTGGGCGTCGCGCACGTGAACCACGATCGGCTGGTTCTGCGCGGCGGAGGCCAGCTGCGCATCCGACAGGTCTGCCGGCCCGGAGACTGCGGAGCTGCCGTCGTCGGCCCAGGCGATTGCCTCGCTACCGGCGGCCACGGCAACCGCGCCCGCGGCACCGACCCGGAGAAGCAGACCCCGACGAGACAGAACCGACCCGCTATCGGCGTCCATACCGACCCCCTTGTCCCCACCTGTCCGAAGGCGCGTAGGCCAGGCAGCGCGCCCGTACCCGACTACCGGGTACAACGGCGAACCACCGTAAAACCGCACAGAACTGTTTATGTCGTATATCCGATCGCAAAAGATGCCGAGACCCGGGCTCGAAAGCACGTAGCATCCCCCGGCTGTCCGACTTCATCAGCCGTGCGCCACGGCGCACTGGTAGAGATACTCACTACCATTGTAGTGATTGCCACTACGATAGTAGTGTGAGTGCGTGACCCGACGTGAGGAAGTCCTCGATGCCGCGATCGGCGTGCTCGGCCGGTCCGGGATGCACGGCCTGACACACCGCGCGGTGGACGCCGCCGCCGGGCTGCCCGCCGGCTCCACGTCCAACCACTTCCGGACCCGGGATGCCCTCCTCAACGCGGTGGTCGAGCGGTTCGCCGCCCGGGAACGGGCCAACGGTGACGATCTCGCCAGGCGGACGTACCCGACCACGCCGCAGGAGCTGGCCCGGGCGCTGGCGCTCTTCGCCCAGGAAGCGACCGGCGAACACCGCACCCTGACCCTGGCCCGGTACGCGATCCTCGTCGAGTCCGGCATCCACCCGGCCCTGCGGGCCCAGCTGTTGGCGACCGGCGCGGGGGTCAACGCCTGGTTCATGACCTGGCTGCGGGTCGCCGGCTCCACCGACCCCGAGCGCGACGCGCCGATCATCATGAACCACTGGACCGGGGTGGTGCTCCACCAACTGGCCGTTCCCGACCCGGCATTCGACCCGTACCCGCAGATCGCGGCGCTGGTCACCAGCGTCGTGAAGGCACGCGCCACGGAGGTGGCGAGATGACCGACAAGCAGCCCAGCCAGCCGACCACGCTCGACCGCGACCAGGTCTGGCAGGTCCTCGACACCGAACGCAGCCGCCTCGCCGACCTGCTCGACAGCCTCTCTGACCAGGAGTGGACCCACCCGTCGCTGTGCACCGGCTGGACCGTGAAGGACGTCGCCGCGCACCTCACCATGCAGGAACTCGGTCTCGGCGCGGAGCTCGCCGTGATGTTCCAGTGGCGCGGCAGCATGGACCGGACCGTTGCGCACGTCGTGCGCCGGCGCGCGACCGCGCTGTCGACCGGACAGCTCGTCGCCCGGATCCGCGGCATGGTCGGCTCCCGCCGGCACAACTTCGGCTCCAGCAACCTGGAGTCGCTCGTCGACTGCCTGGTCCACACCCAGGACATCGCCATCCCGCTGGGCCGCCGCCACGACATGCCTGCCGCGGTCGCGGCGGTCGCCGCCAGCCGGGTGCTGACCATGCGCTGGCCGCCGCCGCTGCCCTCGGTGCGCACGGTGGCCGGGTTCCGGCTGGCCGCCACCGACACCCCCTGGACAGCCGGCGACGGCCCGCAGGTCCACGGGCCGATGGCCGCGCTGCTCCTGGTCTGCTGCGGGCGCACCGTGGCCCTCCCCCAGCTGTCCGGCCCGGGAGCCTCAGCGCTCACCGCCCGCTTCGCGCCGCAGTAGGCTCGCCCCGACCAGATCTCACGACCCACGACGGCGATCCGGGGCGGCCGAGCTGATCATCGGCATCAGCGAAGCGCCCGGCCTTCCCGACCGCTCGCAGCCGGACGACTTGCGGGTCACCGAAACAGTGCGCGCCGCGCTCGGCGGACCCCGCTAGGACGAGGCGCACCAGCGCGGCGCGACGATCACTCCGGCGATGGTCACCGGCCTGCTGCCGTTCCTGCAGATCAGCGGCGCTTAGCGCCCTGCTGGCGGCTCGCCCGAAGACCACCGGTCGGCACCATGAGATCAACTCCGGCGAGCGTGACCGTCTGCCCCGTGCCGCTTGGTGAGGCCTTCAGTGAGAATCGAAGGTGTCATGTTCCGAGCGTGCGGCCACTTTCTGACGCGCCTCGGCTAGCGGTCCGACACCCCTGACTTGCGGCTGCGGGGGCGGGCCGTCGCGCTCGACAGGTACTGTCCCGGCGTGCGGGGCTGACGCAGTGGTGACCCAGGTGGCGGCGCTGACGCAGGCCAGCATGGTGAGCGACACTGTCACCCGGTTGATCGAGGTAGCGAACCACCAAGTCAGCGCGTACGGTCCAGTCGCGTATGTGAGGAGCAGACTGCCGGCGTACGCCACCGCGACGCCCCAGATCCACAGGTCGGAACCGAGCCCGAGAACCCGCCGCCGGCGCCGCAGGTACACCGCGCCCAAGCCGGCCGCACACACGCAGATGGCCAGGACGATGCCCACCTGCCGCCAGATCGCGACCACTGTCGGCCTGACTCGGCTCACTGCGGTCGGATCGCCGGTGAGCAGCGCGCGTACCCCGTCGCCCTTGGCCACGTCCGGAACGGCGCCGAGGTGCCGGACCAGCAACACCCAGGTGACCCCGGCCGCGATCGGCAGCCATACCAGCCAGGCCCGCCGGAGATTCCGAAGCTCCCGCAGCGTCACGGCCACCGCGAGGATACCCGCCATGACCAGTCCCTCGTTCTTGGTGAGGGCCGCGACGGCCATCAGGATGAGGGGGATCGCCGGTCGTACCCACGGGTCGTCACCGACCAGCAGGAGTGCCGCGGCCGCGACGAACGCCGCCGCCGCCAGTGCGTCGCTCATGCCTCCCAGGACCTGCCCGGGCGCACCGCTCCAGGCAGCGAGACCGACTCCGACCGCGACGACGCGGGACACCACGACCGGCGCGCGGCGGGTCACATACCGCATCGCATAGACCAGCATGGCGATCGCCGAGACGGTCACGATCGAGGTGACGAACTGCGCGAGGTACAGGTTGGTGCTGCCGAACAGCTCCCACACGGCGGCGACTGAGGATGAGGTGAGCGGTGGATAGTCGGTGTGCGGGATCATCGCTGGGCTGCCGATCCCGCTGCGGGCGAACTGGGCGCCATGGCTGAAGTACGCCGCATGGGTGAACCAGATCGAGTTGGCATCCCACTGGATCGGCGCGGCAACGGCCAGCAGCAGTGGTGGCGCCAGTGGCAGCAGTAGCCACCGGGCCTCTGCCCAGGTGCCGAACGGAAGCGGTTCGGGGCGACGCCGGAGCAGCAACACCGCCCCGACGCACTGCGCCACCAGCAGCGGCACCAGCCAGAAGCTCAGCCGGCCGCCGAATACCAGCATCAGGGTCGTCGCGCCAGCCGCCGTCAGCGCCGCGATCAGCGGCGCAAGCAGGAGAGCCGGGAACGCGTTGCGGGTGAGCGCATAGCTCAGCGGCAGGCCCGCGACCAGGAACAAGCCCAGCGCGGCGAACGCCAGTGCGACAACGGTCGACATCACCGGCTCACGAGGGAGATCACGAGCTGGCCGGCGGTGTCCTGCGCGACGGTGAAGTCGGCCTCGGACGGGGACGCGACGACCGTGCTGCCCTCGATAAGGGTGAACTCCACCACTCGCTGGTAGAGAAGCGTCAGCGGCGATACCGCGACATACACCTGGCTGCCGGCCGGAATCGCGGTGCGCAACCGCTGGTCGATATCGGTGAAGTACCGGTAGGTCCGGTTCTCGTCGGCACTCCGGCTGCCCGCCGGCTTGATCGTCATCACGCCCAAGCGGGTCGCCTGGACCGCGCCGAAGCCGGCGAGCGCCAGCCCGGCGAGCGCGACGACGGTCACGACCACCCGGGGAGTCCGGTGACGTATCAGCTCCCGGCCGTCGCCGACGGCTACCGCTGTGCCCTGCGTCACACCCGCTCCTCGACTCGATCGCGCGCCCTCGAAGGCCCGACGTGCGCCACCGTAGTGACGCTACCTATGACCAATCTGTCCCGCTTCTGCGCCGTCACTGAGGCAGGATGCCCCAGGCCAGGGGCCTGGGGCCCAGCTGCGGGCACACGGAAGTGTAGGCGAAACCCGACCCGCTGAGCAGTCGCGACGCGGTTCCCGCACGGTCTTCCGGCGACGTCGGGAGCGAAGGTCAGCCGGGAGCGGCAGCCTTCAACCGACCGAGGCATTCGAGGCCGGCAGGCCTGCCAACCGACGATCATCGGTTACCCGAAACTCCTCCCTGTGGATGCTCACATCGAGTCCAAGCATCCTTTCCGGTACGGAGTTGGCCGTTCAACTGCACCGGCTCCTGGCCGTCCGTGAACCTGTCGCCCAGCCCCCTATGGGACCTCGTCCACACCGGCTACGAGGCCAATTGGTTCTGCTACATCGCCTCGCACGCCACCGAGCTCGACCGACAACTACTGCAACGCCTACTGGCACTGCCCGGCGACCTCTGGCTGGACGTCAGCGGTGACGACACCCACGACGAAGATCTCGCAACCAGTCCCTGAACAGGCTTGGAGCACGCCCTGCGCAAAGCTCAGCGCACCCATTGGTCTGGCGGCGTCTGCCGCTACGGCCGGGCGCCGATGAGCGCGTCGAGCGGCGCTGCCCAGATCTGTGGATAGGCAGGGATCATGGGCGGACATGGGGCTGGTCCGCCGCCGACTACCACGGTGTGGCGTGGGTCCGTGCTGACCAGAACCCACTGCGTCGGGTCGAGTTCGAACCTTCGGGCATCCACGACGTGGCCGTCGATGGTGAGTGAGGCATCCCTGCCGCCGGACAGCGACAGGTCGGTAAGAGCCTCCGGCGTCCAGGTAGTTAGCAGCGTTGTCAGGTGAGGCGTCGTCGACCAAGCCCAGGAGGGCGAAACGAGCCATCGCTGACACAGCGTCGCCTTCGACAGCGGTCGGGGAGAACGAATGGACGGTGATCCTGTCCGGACCGCCTACCCGCGGAAACGCGATCATGGAGAGTTCTTCGCCCTGGGCGGCTGTGAAACCGTTTCGAGGTCCGGCGTCAACTCGCCGGCAGTGTCCCAGAGCGGGGAACCGGGATCCGGCATCGCTCACCTACTTCTTTGACGCTGACGTGCCGCTGGGTGTAGTCGTCAAACCACTATCGGACCCTTGTAGTCGCCTCCGAGCTACCGGGATGCGCTTAAGAGGTCCCAACAGAGTCCCCCGAGCAATGAACCACCAGCGTCACACCATGCCGGGCCGCCAGCCCCAAAACCAGCACCGTGCCGAACCTGGTCACCGTCGCCATCTCCGCCAACCGCACCATCGACTTCCGGTCGACAGCCCCGGCTCGGCAGACCTCATCGCCGACTTCGAGGGCTACCACTCCCCGGCCGCCGCCTCGAAAGTTCGTGCCGTCGCCCTGCCATCGGGCTACTACATCGAAGTGTCGATGGCCTACGCCTTTGACGTACCCGTCTCGGCGCTCACCGCCGGCCTGTACAACGTCACCGTCACCCAGCCACTCGGCCACGGCTTCGTCACGGTGTACCCCGACGGCCTGACCGACGTGCCAACGTCTCCAACGTCAACCACAGCGAAAGCAAGACCGTCCCCAACGCCGTCCTGGCCCCGATGACCGACGGCAAACAGGACTTCTACAACGGCGGCATCGCCGCCACCCACCTCATCGCCGACTTCTTCGGCTACTTCGCCAAACCACTGGCCACCGACGCGCCACCGCCTCTGCCCGGCGAAGCCAAGCCAACCATCCACGCGAAGAAGTAGAAGCAGCCGAGAAGTAAACGGGTCGGGGTCCGCCGCCATCACCACCTGCGGCAGGCCCCGACCTACCTGCAGCCAACGGGACAAACGCGCGACCGGCCACCGTAAAGGGAACGGCTGTGCGGCAACGAAGAAGTCGGGCAGGCGGGCCTCAGCCTATTGGCCTGTATGTGCAGCCACACATTGACGGGCCCGCGCGTGAACGCGAGAATCGGTCGGCTGATCACCGCTGGATCTGCGGTGACTGTATCCATCACGTCATGGGGGTTTCACCCAATGCGTCTGAAACGCATGACTGTCCTCGCCCTGTCCGCATCCGCCCTGACAGCGGGTCTCGTCGGCCAGGCCAATCCCGGGTACGCAACGGACCCGCTGATTGTCTCCCTGTCGGCGTCGGCTGGTGCGGCGGATTCTTCCGGGAAGACGATCGTGAAGCTGGACGCGTCCGGTACCACGGGTGCCGTGCCGACTGCTTCGTACTCCTTCGATTTCGGTGACGGCAGTGCGCCGCTGGTGTCGCAGAACCCGGTGGCGACCAGGTCGGAGAAGGAAGGCACCTACAAGGTCACGGTCACGGTCACCGATTCGCTGAACCGCACGGCGAGCAGTGCCGCGCAGTGGTTGAGCGTCGGTGACGGCTACCACCCGCTCAGCCCCACCCGGCTGCTGGACACCCGTTACGGCGTGGGCGCTCCGGCGGCGGCGGTCGGTTCGATGCACGAACTGAGCTTCCAACTGCCGGCATCGGTCACCGCGAACACCGACGGGCCGCTGTCCGCCGTGGTACTCAACGTGACGGTCACCCAGCCGAGTTCGTACGGCAACATCAAGGTCTACCCGCACAGCGGCCCGCGACCAGTCACGTCGAACCTCAACTTCAGCGCCGGCCTCACCGTCGCCAACCTGGTCACCGTCCCGGTGCTGGACGGCAAGGTCACCCTGTACGTGGAAAGCCCCGGCTCGGCGCACCTGATCGCCGACCTGTCCGGTTACTACACCGTCGGTACCTCCGGAGCCGGCTACGCCCCGGTCTCGGCCACCCGCATCATGGACACCCGTTACGGCACCGGCGTCGCCCACCGGGTCCCGGCCGGCGGCATCGTGTCCCTGCCGGTACCGGCCTCTGTGCCGGCCGAGGCCACCGCGGTCGTGCTCAACGCCACCGCCGTGGACACCTCCTCCTACGGCAACCTGACCGTCTACCCCGACGTGCCCGGGCAGGCACCACCGACCGCGTCGAACCTCAACTTCAGCGCCAAAGGCACCGTGCCGAACCTCGTCACCGTGTCCATCTCGGCCAACCGCACCATCGACTTCCGGGTCGACAGCCCCGGCTCGGCAGACCTCATCGCCGACTTCGAGGGCTACTACTCCCCCACGGCCACCGCGAAGTTCATCCCCTGGCAGCCCGCCGACCGGGTCTTCGACACCCGCGACCCTGGCTGGGGCGGGCCGCTGCCCTCCGAGTACTACATCCCCGAGCCGATGGCCTACCTGCTGGACGTACCGGTCTCGGCACTGACCGCCATGCTGTACAACGTCACCGTCACCCAACCCGCCGGACACGGCTTCATCACCGTCTTCGACGACTCCCTGGACATCGTCCCCAACGTGTCGAACCTCAACTACAGCGAGGGCCAGACCGTCCCCAACGCCGTGCTGGCCTCAACCACCAACGGCAAACAGGACTTCTACAACGGTGGCACCGCCGCCACCCACCTCATCGCGGACTTCTTCGGCTACTTCGCCAAGCCGCTGGCCACCGACGCCCCACCAGCCAGCCCGAACCAGGCAATGCTGAGCATGCAGGCCCACAAGTAGCACCATCGGGGTCCGCCGCCTCTCCAGTCAGAGGCGGCGGACCCTTCCACATCCAGCCCCGGCAACCGCAGCGGACACGTAGCCAACGGCGGTGATTCGCCTGATCTTCGGCGCGGGGCGCGGTTCCGGCATCCTCCGTCGTCGCTCGGCGCGGACGGGTGCCCGTTGACCACGACATCACGGGAGGGGTCCTTCGTGGGCCGCAGCAACAGCAACAGCAGCAACACCAACAATCGCGGGTTCCGGTCATCGCTTGCGGCGCTCGTCGTCTCCGCCGCCGTGGCCGCGCTCGCCGTGGCCGCCACGCCGGCCCAGGCCGCCCCGGCACCGCACCCCTCCAGCAGGGTCTGCAGCGCCCCCGCCCAGCCCGGCCAGATGGCGTGCCTGGCGTTCCGGCGTAGCGACATCAAACCGCAGCTGGTCGCCGCCACCCCGGCCGGCTATGGTCCGGCGTCGCTGCGGTCGGCGTACAACCTGACCGCGACCGGAAGTGCGAGCGCGACCGTGGCGGTCGTGGACGCCTACGACGATCCGAACGCCGAGAACGATCTCGCGGTCTACCGCAGCCAGTACGGCCTTCCCGCGTGTACGACAGCCAACGGCTGCTTCCGGAAGGTCAACCAGAACGGCGGCACCAGCTACCCCGCCCCCGACTCCGGCTGGGCCGGTGAGATCTCCCTCGACCTGGACATGGTGTCGGCGATCTGCCCGGGCTGCCACATCCTGCTCGTCGAGGCGTCCACCGCCACCGTGACCAACCTCGGCGCCGCGGTGAACCAGGCCGTCGCCCTCGGCGCACAGTACGTCTCCAACAGCTACGGCGGTCCCGAGGGCCCCGGCGTCCCGAGCGCCGAGGCGTACTTCAACCACCCCGGAGTGGTGATCACCGCCTCCTCCGGCGACGACGCTTTCGCCGGCGGCACCTCGTACCCGGCCTCGTCCCGTTACGTCACCGCGGTCGGCGGCACGTCGCTGTCACCCGCCGGGAACGCCCGCGGGTGGACCGAGTCGGCGTGGTACACCAGTGCCCAGGGCACCGGTGCGGGATCCGGCTGCTCGGCCTACCTCGCCAAGCCGTCCTGGCAGACCGACTCCGGCTGCTCCCACCGGATGGTGGCCGACGTGGCCGCCGTCGCCGACCCGGCGACAGGTGTCGCCGTGTACCAGACCTACGGCGACTCCGGCTGGACGGTCTACGGTGGTACCTCCGTCGCCTCCCCGATCATCGCCTCGATCTACGCCCTCGCCGGGGGCGCCCGCGCCGGGGATTCCGCCGTGAAGTACCCGTACCAGCACACCGGGAACCTGTTCGATGTGACCTCCGGGTCCACCGGCAGCTGCTCGCCGGCGTACTTCTGCACGGCGGTGACCGGATACGACGGCCCGACCGGGCTCGGCACGCCCAACGGCACGGCCGCCTTCACGCCGGGCACCGTGAGCCTGACCAACCCGGGCAACCAGAGCGGCGTCGTCGGTGTCGCGACCTCCCTGCAGCTGCGGGCAACCGACGCCGTCAGCGGGCAGAGCCTGACCTACAGCGCCACCGGCCTGCCGACCGGACTGTCGATCGCACCGGGCACCGGACTGATCTCCGGCACCCCGGGTGCCGGGACGTTCACCGTGAACGTGACGGTGACCGACACCGCCGGGAACTCCGACTGGGCCACGTTCACCTGGACGATCGGCTCCAACGTGCCGGTCATCAACGCCACCCCCACCGGCGCGCTGGGGGTCTCCGTGCAGGTCACGGACACCGCACCGGTGGACCACTACGTGATCAACTGGGGTGAGGGCAGCACGTCGTCCGGCACCGGGAGGCTTGCGCACACGTACGCCCGTCCGGGCACCTACTCCATCACCGCGACCGCGGTCACCAGCGGCGGTCAGACGATCTCCTCTGCTTCTGCCTCCTTCACCACCGCTGGCACCGACTACACGGCCTACGGCCCGACCCGCATCATGGACACCCGGGACGGCACCGGCCTGTTCGGCTCGACCGCGAAGCTGACCTCGGCGGCGCCGGTCGCGTTGCGGGTGGCGGGGGTGGGCGGGATCCCATCCAACGCCACCGCCGTCGCCATCAACCTGACCCTGACCAACGCCACCGGCTACGGCAATGTCGCCGCCACCCCGTACGGCGCGCCGAACACCACCTCGAACCTGAACTATTCGGCCGGCCAGACCGTGCCGAACATGGTGATCGTGCCGATAGCGTCGAACGGATACGTACAGTTCCAGAAGCAGGGCCCGGGCCAGGTGGACCTGATCGCCGACGCCACCGGGTACTTCACGCAGTCGTCCGCGGACGGGTTCACCGCGGTGGATCCGTACCGGGCGCTGGACACCCGCAACGGCACCGGCTCCACCGGCGGCCAGCTCACCGCGGGTAACCCGATCCGGCTGAAGGTCGCCGGAGTCGGGACCATCCCGGCCGGCGTACACGCCGTCGCCGTCAACCTGACGCTGACCGACTCCTCCGGCTACGGCAACGTCGCCGCCGGACCGGCCGGGTTCACCTCCACCACGTCCAACCTGAACTACTCGACCGGCAACACCATCGCCAACGCCGCCATCGTGCCGGTGGACGCCAACGGCTACATCGATCTGGTGAAGCAGGGCCCCGGCGGCGTATCGATGATCCTCGACGTCAACGGCTACTTCTCCCACGACGGCACTTCGGCCTACCTCCCTGCCACACCGACCCGGGTGTACGACACCCGCACGCTCGGCGCGGTCGGCCGGCTCGGGCCGCTGTCGGTCCGCAAGGTGCCGCTGGCCCGCAACTCCGACGGCAGTGTCGACACCGCCGTCACCGCGTTCGTCACCAACTCCACGGTGACCAACACGACCGGCACCTTCGGTTACCTGGCCGTCTTCCCGGACAACAACCCCTCCGGCGCTCCCATCGTGCCGAACGTCTCCACGTTGAACGTCACCGGGCCGAACCAGACCGTGCCGAATCTGACGTTCGCCCGGCCGGGCACCGGTGCCAACGTCGACTACTACAACGGGATCCCGAACGGCAGTCTCGACCTGATCGTCGACGAGTTCGGCGAGTTCCGCACCAACTGACGGTCGCGTCGGGCGCGCACAGACAGCGATCTGTGCGCGCCCGACCTGACGTGGTTGTCGGGACCAAAGCCCCACGAACTGGTGATCTTTGGCACCAGAGGGGGCGGGCCGCCAGAGCAGCCCGCCCCTTGTCCGGTGACTCAGCTGGCCGGATTTGGTGTTCCCCGGCTTCCGTGGAGTCGTTGATGTGCCCCAGGTTGTGTGGAGTCGTATTGGTTCACACTTCACTCACGACATCATCTCTGTCAGCTGTTGACCAGTTCGAACGCCTGCCACATGCGGGCGTAGTGGCCGCCCTTGTCGAGCAGTTGCCCGTGCGAGCCGGACTCGACCACCCGGCCGTGGGCCAGCACGAAGATGCGGTCGGCGGTGCGGGCGGTGGGCAGTCGGTGGGCGATCACCACGGTGGTGCGGTGCGCGGTGAGCCGCCGCATCGCGGCGGATACCCGTGCCTCGGTGACCAGGTCCAGGTTGGCGGTCGCCTCGTCGAGTAGCAGGATGGCCGGGTCCACGAGTTCGGCGCGGGCGAGGGCGAGCAGCTGTCGCTGCCCGGCGGACAGGTCGCGGCCCCGTTCGGCGAGCCCGTGCAGATACCCGCCGGGCAGGCCGGTCACGAAGTCGTGCGCGCCGACCGCCCGGGCGGCCGCCTCCACCTCGGCGTCGCTGGCATCCGGCCGGCCGTAGGCGATGTTGTCGCGGACGGTACCGCTGAACAGGAACGCTTCCTGGGGGACGTAGCCGAGTTGGGTACGGAACCGGTGCAGCCGGACGGTACGTAGGTCGTGGCCGTCGACGCTGACGGTGCCGGTGTCCGGGTCGTAGAAGCGGGCTAGCAGTTTCATCACGGTGGATTTGCCGGCCCCGGTTTCGCCCACCAGGGCGACGGTCTCGCCGGGCCGGATGGCGATGTCGATGCCCCGCAACGCCTCCGGCGGCTGGGCCGCTCGGGGTTGGTGGGGGAGCCGGGCGTCGCCCGGTCCGCGAAGCTGGCGCCCCGGTCGGGCCGGCGCCAGCGGATACCGGAAATGGACGTCGTCCAGCCGGGCCGCGCCGCCCAGGCGGCCCAGGTCGACCGGCCGGGCCGGGTCCGGAGTGAGCGTGTCCAGCCGCATGAGCTCGGCGACCCGGTGCAGGGAGATGCGGGTCTGCTGCCACGAGTCGAAGACTTGGGAGAGCTGCTGAATGGGGCTGAAGAACAGGTCGATGTAGAGCAGGAAGGCGATCAGCACGCCCGGGGTGAGGTGGCCGGTGGTGACCAGTCGGGCGCCGACGCCGAGCACGATCGCGTCGGCGATGGCGGCGAGGAACTGGACGAACGGGAAGTAGGTGGCGATCAGCCGCTGCGCGCCCAGCCGGGCGGCCAGGTACTGCCGGCCCAGCGCGTGGAAGTGTCGGATGGTGGCCGGTTCGTGGCCGAACGCCTGGGCTTCGCGGATGCCGGAGAGGTTCTCCTGGAATTCGGCGTTGACGACGGCGATGCGGTCGCGGGCGGTCTCGTACAGCCGGGCTGATCGGCGGCGGAAGCACACCGTCACCACGGCCAGCGGGATGATCACGGTGAGTGTCCACAGGCCGAGTTCCAGGTTGACCACCAGCAGCGCGACCCCGACCCCGACGAAGGTGACGATCGCGACCAGGGCGTTGAGCAGGCCGTTCTCGATCAGCGACTCGAACTGGTCGACGTCGGTGGTCATCCGGGTCATGATCCGTCCGGCCATCTCCCGTTCGTAGTAGTCCAGACCGAGGCGTTGCAGTTGGGCCCAGATGCGTACCCGTAGGGAGAGCATGATGCGTTCGGCGGCCCGGCCGGTGACGAACGTTTCGGCAATCTGGTTGCCGAACGCGACCGCGCCGATGGCCAGGAACCCGGCGGTGGCCCAGCCCAGTACCGCACGCGAGCCGTGCGCGACCCCGTCGTCCAGGCCGGTCCGCACCAGCACCGGCCCGGCCAGGCCGGTGAGCGCGTCCAGCACGACCAGCGCCAGGCCGAGCAGCAGCGGCCAATGGAACTCGCGCAGCACCTCGCGCAGCGTGACGTGGTGCAGCCGGCGGGACTCGGCGTCCACGTCGACCCGGGCGTGGTCGCGGGTCGGGGGCAGCGCGGCCACCCGGGCCAGCAGCTCCGGGGTGGGGGCCAGGGAGAGCCGCCATCCGCCGGCACCGCGGCCGAGCCCGGCGCCCAGGCTCGGCCCGCCGAAGGACACCGCGCGGGCGGTCCCGGCGGCCTGCCCGGGAGGCTGCCAGGCCGCGGCGGTGACTCCCCGGTCGGGGGTACCCGGATGTTGCCGGCCGATGACGGCGTCCGGCCGGGCGGTGTCGGCGAGGGCTTCGATCCGGTCGCCGCCGGAGCGCCGGTCGACCTCGTCCAGCCCGGACAGCAGCGTCCGGTAGGTGGGGCTGGTGGCGATCAGCTCCTGGTGGCTGCCGTGTTCGGCGACCTGTCCGTCGACCAGTACCGCGACCCGGTCGGCCAGCCGCAGGGTGGACAGCCGGTGGGCGATAAGCAGGGTGGTCCGTCCACTCAGGACGGTACGCAGGTTGGCGTGGATGGCCTCCTCGGTACGGGTGTCCACGGCGCTGGTGGCGTCGTCGAGGATGAGGATGGCCGGATCGGCGAGGATGGCCCGGGCCAGGGCGATGCGCTGGCGCTGCCCACCGGACAGGTTCAGGCCACGCTCGCCCACCGGGGTGTCGTACCCGTCGGGCAGGGCGGTGATGAATTCGTGCGCCTGGGCACACCGGGCCGCCGCCTCGATCTGTTCGCCGGTGGCGTCCGGGCGGCCGTAGCCGATGTTGGCCCGTACCGAGTCGGAGAACAGGAAGCTGTCCTCGAAGGCGACGCCGATCTGCCGGCGCAGCGAGGTGAGGGTGAGCTCGCGCAGGTCGTGGCCGTCCAGCCGGACGGTACCGGCGTCCGGGTCGTGGAACCGGGTGACCAGCGAGATGACGGTGGACTTGCCGCTGCCACTGGCGCCGACCAGGGCGACCCGTTCGCCCGGCCGGATCCGCAGCTGCAGGCCGCGCAGCACGGGCTGGTCCGGGTAGCCGAAGTGGACGGCCTCGAAGCTGATCTCGCCGCGGACGGGTACCGGCAGGTCGACGGCGTCGGGCCGGTCGGCGATGGCGGGCCGCTGGTCGAGCAGTTGGAAGATGCGCTCCACCCCGGCGCGGGCCTGCTGCCCTACGGTGAGGACGTTGGCCAGGCTGCGGGCCGGCGCCGCGAACTGGGCGACGTAGGTGGAGAAGGCGAGGAAGGTCCCGGTGGAGATGGAGCCACGCAGCGCCAGCCAGCCGCCGAAGCCGAGGACGGCCACCTGGGCGAGGGTGGGGATGGACTCCAGCAGTGGCTTGAACCGGGCCTGCAGCCGGACGGTACGCATCCGGGCGCTGTAGAGCTTCTGCGCGGCGTCGACGACCCGCTGGAGTTCCCGCCGTTCCTGGCCGAACGCTTTGACGACGCGTACCCCGCTGACCGCTTCGTCGACGATCTGCGCCACGTCGCCCTCGCGCTGCTGGCCCTCCCAGGAGGCGGGGAAGACCAGGATGCGCATCCGGTACGAGACGAGGAACAGCACCGGCAGCACGACGATCGCGACCAGGGCGAGCAGCGGTGCCAGCCACAGCATGACCACCAGTGAGACGAGCATGAGCAGCAGGTTGTTGGTCATCATCGGCAGGGTCTGGAGCAGCGCCTGCACCAGCGACGAGTCGGAGTTGGCGCGGGACACCAGTTGCCCGGTGGGCAGCCGGGACAGGCTGGTCTGGTCCATCGCCACCAGGTGGTCGTGCATGGCGTTGCGCAGGTCGTACTGGACGCTGAGGGAGAGCACGCCGCTGTAGTAGCGGCGCAGGTACGCCATGGCGAAGGTGAGCAGGGCGGCGCCGACCAGCAGGAGCAGCCAGGGCCACAGCGTGGCGGCGCGGGCGATGATCACCCGGTCGACGATGTGCCGGGCGATGAGGGGTACCAGTGCCTGGGTGGTGCTGCCGACGACAGCGCCGGACAGTCCCAGGATGAGCGCGGTGCGGTGGGCCAGGACGGCGCCGCCCAGCCGGCGCAGCCAGCCTGGCTGAGGGGGCGGGGTCACCGGGTCCGCCGGGCGCCGGCCTGGGTGGTCCGCGCGGCGTGCCGCTCGGCGGCGGTCTGCTCGATGGCCGGCCCGAGCGCGACCAGGGCCGCCAGCACGGCGGCGGGCTGGGCCGTGCGGTCGACCAGGGCGGCCAGTTCGGTGGCGGCCGCCTGCTCGACCTGCTGCAACAGCTCCCGGCCGGCGTGGGTGAGGGTCAGCGTGCTGCCGCGGGCGTCGCCCGCGACGCTGCCCCGCTCCACCAGGCCACGGCTGGACAGTGAGTCCACGGCGGCGGAGATGGCGGGCCGGCCGAGGGCGAGGCGCTGCGCCAGCCGGCTGGCGCGCTGGTCGCCGTGGGCGATCGCGGAGAGCACCCGGTAGTGGGCGAGGCTGAGTTCGCCGGTGCTGCGTTCAAGCAGTCGGGCGAGCCGGGCCAGGACTCGGACGGCTTCCCGGTGGGCATGGGTCGACACGGATCGAACTCTATCAAGTAGTTCAACGATCGAACATAAATTCCCATCTACCTGGCCGGTTTTCGAAGATCCACGCTACTCTCAAGGGATGATCCGGCTCAGACGCGCCGGCTGGTGAGTGGGCCGGTCGGCGGGCGTACCACCCGGCGTGCCGACCTGCCGCCGCCCGCACCGCGCAGGTCACGGGATGCTGCCGGGGCGATGCTGCGCGCCATTCTCGACCACGGCCCGATCGCCCGGAGCTCGGTGGCCCGGGCCGCCGGCATGTCCGCCGCCTCGGTGACCGGCGTGGTGGCCGCCCTGCTGGAGAGGGGACTGGTTCACGAGGTGCCGCAGGCCGCCGGGCCGCCCGGCGTCGGCCGGCCACACGTGCCGCTGGACATCCGGACCGACGACGTGGCGGTCATCGGGGTTCACATCGCCGTCCCGCACACCACGGTGGCCCTACTCGACCTGCGCGGACGGGTCCTCACCCAGCGCCGCGACCGGCACGGCGAACGCGCGGCGGCCAGCGTCCTGGCCGACCTGGCAGCGCGGATCGACGCCGTGCGGCGCGAGCACGCCCACGGGCGTACGCTCCTCGGCCTGGGGGTGGCCACCGGCGGCTGGGTGGACCCGGCCAACGGTACGGTCATCGAGCACCCGCTGCTCGGCTGGCACCGGGTCCCGGTCGCCACGGTGCTGGGCGGGGCGACCGGACTGCCGGTCCGCATCGACTCCAACTCCCGGGCACTGCTCGCCGCCGAGCAGCTGTTCGGCGCGGTGGCGCAGCGGGTCCGGGCCGGCGCGGTACACCTGTTCGTGGGAAACGTGGTCGATGTGGCCTTCGCCGCGGACGGTACCGTCCACCGTGGACTGCGCTCAGCCGCCGGTGCCGTCGCCCACCTGCCGGTCGAGGGCTGCCAGGAGCGCTGCGCCTGCGGGCGTACCGGCTGCCTTCAGGCCGCGGTGTCGGAGCAGACGCTGGTGCGCCGCGCGGTGGAGCAGGGCCTGATCGACCGGCCGGAGCTGCCCGCCCTGGTGGCGGCGGCGGGCGGCGGCGACGGCGCAGCCATGGCGCTGCTGCTGGAGCGGTCGCGGCTGGTGGGCCGGGCCGCGGCGCTGCTGCTGGACCTGTTCGATCCGGAGGTTCTGGTGGTCACCGAGGCCGGCGCCAACCGGCTGCCCGAGTGCCTGGCGGTGGTACGGGCCGAGGTGGTGGCGCACTCCTCGGCGGGCGCCGGCGCGGCCCGGATCGTGCGGGCCAGCAGCTTCCCGGGCAACGCGCTGGCCGTGGCCGGCGGGGCGGTGGCCCTGGACCGGGTCTACGCGTTGCCGCTGGACCTGGGCATCCGTGACCCTCGGTAGTCAGGGTCGGGCTAGGCGTGAATTATTTCAGTCCAGTACATAGTTGCCGACTAATCCCATCGTATTAGTATGGTTTAACGGCGTCAGACGAGGAACCCCCTTCACCGGCGCCGATGATCGCACGCGTCCCGGCACGCTCTGTCACCGCTGACAGTCGCGTCCTCCGCGGGGCCCGGCCCGCCCCGGGCAATCCCCGATGTCCGAACGGAAGCGACCTCCATCCGAACGGAGCGCACCATGACCGTGCTCGACTTCAGGCCCGGCACCTTGACGTCCATAGACAAGCAGCTGTTCCGGCAGGTGTTCCGGCGGCACGCCGCCGGGGTGGCGGTGGTCACCACCGACGCCGGCCGTGGCCCCGCCGGGGTCACCGTGACCTCGCTGGCTTCGCTGTCGGCCGACCCGCCGTTGCTGTCCTTCAGCGTCTCGCTGACCGCCTCGATCTGGCCGCACCTGCGCGACGCGGACACCGCCGTGGTTCACCTGCTGGGCGCCGGGCACGCCGAAATCGCCCGCACCTTCGCCACCAGCGGCATCGACCGGTTCGCCGCGCCGACCCGCTGGTACCGGCTGCCCACCGGCGAACCGGTGCTGGAGGCCGCCGCGTGGCTGCGGGTCGCCATCGAGCACCGCCACCCGGCCGGCGGCGCGCACCTGATCATCGGCCGGATCGAGCAGGTCGGACTCGCCGAGCACGGCGCCCCGCTGCTCTACCACGACGGCAGCTACCACGCCCTCCCACACCCGTTGACCCCGAAGGGAAACTCATGAACACGCCGACCCGCAGCCCCGAGGCCCGTGGTGGATCCCGCCACCCGCGCCCCGCCGCCCGATCGGTGCGTACCCGGCTGGCCGGCGTCGCCGTGCTGGCCGTGGCCCTGTCCAGCCTCGCCGCGTGTGGCGGCGGCAGCAGCAGCGGCTCCGGCTCCTCCCTGGCACTGACCGCCCCGCTGCCGGACAAGGTCCCCAGCGGCACCGTCATCCGCATCGGCGACCCGACCATCCAGGCCATCCTGACCGCCTCCGGCCTGGACAAGCAGTTGAGCGACGCCGGGGTGAAGGTGCAGTGGGCCAACATCAGCGGCGGCCCGCAGAGCATCCAGGCCTTCCGCGCCGACAAACTGGACTGCTCCGCGGTCGCCGACATCCCGTCGCTGTTCGCCGCCTGGACCGGCACCTCCACCAAGATCGTCTTCCAGTCGGTCACCGTCAGCCCCCTTGAGCACCCGATCTACGTGCTCGGTACCGCCCCCGGCTCCACCATCGAGTCGCTGGCCGATCTGCGCGGCAAGAAGATCGCCTACAGCGCCGGCCAGGCCCAGGGCGCCCTGGTGCTGCGGGTGCTGCAGAAGGCCGGACTGACCCAGAAGGACGTCAACCTGGTCGACCTGACCAGCACCAACGACTCCTACGTCACCGCGCTGGGCAGCAAGGCCGTCGACGTGGCCCCGCTGGGCTCCACGAACGTCAAGAAATTCCAGCAGAAGTACCCGGGCGGCGGGGCGCTGTCCACCGGCATCCGGGACGACGCATCCACCCTGTACTGCCTGACCAGCGCCGTACAGAACGCCGGCAAGGCGGCCGCCCTCAAGGTCTACGTCGGCCTGCGCACCAAGGCGCTGCTGTGGCAGAACACCCACCCCGACGAGTACGCCAAGGCGTACCTGGAGGAGGTCCAAGGGCTGAACCCGGCCGACGCCAAGGACGTCATCGCCATCGGCGGGCTGAAGGGCATCCCCGCCACCTGGGACAATGCGACCACCCGCCTGCAGCAGACCGCCGACCTGCTCGCCACCGAACAGGGGCACAACAAGCTCGACGTGAACACCCTGACCGACAAGCGCTTCGAGAAGATCGAGGCGGCGGCGGCCGCCGGATCGGACCTGATCACCGGGGACGCGTCATGACCACCATCGCCCGCCCGGCCACCGGCAGCCGCACCCGTCCGGTCAGCGACCCCGTCACCGTCGCCCCCGACTCCGACGTCCGGGTGCTGCGCCGCCGGCTCGGCCCCGGACGGCGGATCAGGTTCGCCCTCTGGATCGGCCCGACCGCCCTGCTCGCCGTGTGGATCGTCGGCTCCACCACCGGCGTGATCAACCCGGCCATCCTCACCGAGCCGTGGGCTGTGCTGAAAGCGTTCCAGGACCAGTGGGTCAACCACCACCTGCTCACCAACATCCTGACCTCGCTGCAGCGGGCCGGGCTCGGCCTGGCCTTCGGCGTGCTCGGCGGCACCGTGCTCGCGCTGGTCTCCGGGCTGTCCCGGATCGGCGAGTCGTTCATCGACGGACCCATCCAGGTCAAGCGGTCGGTACCGACGCTGGCGCTGATCCCACTGTTCATCGCCTGGTTCGGCATCGGCCAGGAGATGAAGATCGTGACGATCGCGCTGATCAGCATGATCCCGATCTACATCAACACCCACAACGGGCTGCGCGGCATCGACGGCCGGTACGCCGAACTGGCCGAGACCATCGGCATCGGGCGCGGCGAGTTCATCCGGCACGTGGTGCTGCCCGGTGCCCTGCCCGGCTTCCTGCTCGGGATGCGCTTCGCGGTCACCTCGTCGCTACTCGGCCTGGTCGTGGTCGAGCAGTACAACGCGACCGCCGGGATCGGCCACATGATGACGCTGGCCGGCGAGTACGGCCAGACCGACGTGATCGTCGTCGGGCTGGTGCTCTACGGCATCTTCGGCTTCCTCGCCGACAGCGCCGTCCGACTGACCGAGAGGAGGGTGCTGTCATGGCGGCGGACCCTGGAGGGCTGACCCGGCCGGCGGTACGGGTACGCAACCTGCACCGCAGCTTCAACCGCAACGGCGGCGTACTCAACGGACTCGACCTAGACATCGCCGCGGGCGAGTTCGTGGCACTGATCGGCCGCTCCGGCACCGGCAAGAGCACCCTGCTGCGGGCGCTGGCCGGCCTGGACCGCGACGTCGCCGGGTACGGCCAGATCGAGGTACCCGACGCGGTGTCCGTGGTGTTCCAGGATTCCCGGCTGCTGCCCTGGAAGCGGATCCTGGACAACATCGTCTTCGGGCTGCGCGGTGCCGACGCGCTCGCCCGCGGCCGGCGGGCGCTGGCCGAGGTCGGCCTGGCCGGCCGCGACCGGGCCTGGCCGCACGAGCTGTCCGGCGGCGAGCAGCAGCGCGCCGCGCTGGCCCGGTCCCTGGTCCGGGAGCCACAGCTGCTGCTGGCCGACGAGCCGTTCGGCGCGCTGGACGCGCTGACCCGCATCCGCATGCACGCCCTGCTGCGCACGCTGTGCCAGCTGCACCGGCCGGCCGTGCTGCTGGTCACCCACGACGTGGACGAGGCGATCGCGCTGGCCGACCGGGTGATCCTGCTCGACGCCGGCCTGGTCCACGCCGACGTGGCGGTGGACCTACCCAACCGGTCCCGCTCCGATCCCCAGTTCGCCAAGCTGCGCGCGCTGCTGCTCGAACAGTTGGGCGTCAGCGAGGACAACCCGCGCGATGCCGAACAGCTCCAGCCGGCCTGAGGCCCACACCCCCGGGAAAGGACCGTCGATGAGTAGGACCATGCACCTGAACGCCTTCCTGATGAGCGTCGGGCACCACGAGGCATCCTGGCGGCTGCCGGAGAGCGACCCGTACGCCGGCTGGAGCGTCGCCCACTACCAGAACCTGGCCCGCATCGCCGAACGCGGCAAGCTGGACTCGCTGTTCCTCGCCGACAGCCCGGTCCAGCTGGGCGACCCCGGCCGGCGACCGGCCGGCAGGCTGGAGCCGACCATGCTGCTCACCGCGCTGGCCGGCGTGACCGAGCACATCGGCCTGATCGCCACCGCCTCCACGTCCTACAACGAGCCGTACAACCTGGCCCGCCGGTTCGCCTCCCTGGACCACATCTCGGGCGGCCGGGCCGGGTGGAACATCGTCACCACCGCCGGAGCGGACGCCGCCCGCAACTTCGGCCTGGAGGACGTACCGCTGCACCGCGAGCGCTACGAGCGGGCCGCCGAGTTCGTCGAGGTGTCCACGAAACTGTGGGACAGCTGGGCGGACGACGCGATCGTGGCCGACAAGGAGGCCGGGGTACACGCCGACGCGACCCGGGTACGCCGGATCAACCACCGGGGCCGCTTCTTCCGGGTGGACGGGCCACTCAACCTGCCCCGCTCACCACAGGGCTGGCCGCTGCTGGTGCAGGCCGGCTCCTCAGCGGACGGCAAGCAGTTCGCCGCCCGCTACGCCGAGGCCGTCTTCACCGCCCAGCAGACCCTGGCCGAGGCGCAGGCGTTCTACGCCGACCTCAAGGCCAGGACGGCCGCGTCGGGACGGGACCCGGACGGCATCAAGATCCTGCCGGGCATCGTGCCGGTGATCGGGGACACCGAAGCCCAGGCCCGCGAGCTGGACGAGCAACTGGACCAGCTGATCAGCCCGGAGTACGCCAAACGGCAGCTGGCCGAGCGGTTCAAGCTGCCACCGGACGCGCTCGACCTGGACAAGCCGCTCCCGGACGACCTGCCCAGCGAGGATGAGATCGAGGGCGCCAAGAGCCGGTACACCCTGATCGTCGAACTGGCCCGGCGGGAACGCCTGACGGTGCGGCAGCTCATCGGCCGGCTGGGCGGCGGTCGCGGGCACCGCACCTTCGCCGGTACCCCCGGACAGGTCGCCGACGCGATCGAGGAGTGGTTCGCGGCCGGTGCCGCCGACGGCTTCAACATCATGCCGGCCGTGCTCCCCTCAGGCCTGGTCGCCTTCGTCGACAAGGTGGTGCCGATCCTGCAACGGCGGGGCCTGTTCCGCACCGAATACGAGGGCGCCACGCTGCGCGACCGCTACGGTCTGCCGCGCCCCGCCGACCGCCTCGCCGAGCCGGTGGGGGTGTCCGCCTGATGGGCCGCCAGCTGCACTTCAACCTGTTCCTGCACGACACCGGCCACCACGAGGCGTCCTGGCGGCTACCCGGGTCGGACCCGCACGCCAACCTGTCCCTGGCCGCCCACCAGCACCTGGCCCGGGTAGCCGAGGACGCCAAGTTCGACTCGGTGTTCCTGGCCGACAGCCCGGTGCTGTGGGGCGACCCGGGCCGGCGGCCCTCGGGCCACCTGGAGCCGACCGTACTGCTGACCGCGCTGGCCGTCGGCACCAGCCGGATCGGGCTGATCGGCACCGCCTCCACCTCCTACAACGAGCCCTACAACCTGGCCCGCCGGTTCGCCTCGCTCGACCACCTCTCCGGCGGCCGGGCCGGCTGGAACGTCGTCACCACCGCCGGCGACGCGGCCGCCCGCAACTTCGGGCTGGACCACCAGCCGCTGCACCGCGACCGCTACCAGCGGGCCGACGAGTTCCTGCAGGTGGCGACCAAGCTGTGGGACAGCTGGGCCGACGACGCGGTGGTCGCCGACAAGCAGGCCGGCGTACACGCCCGCCGGGACCTGGTCCGGCCGATCGGGCACCGGGGCGAGGCGTTCCGGGTGGACGGGCCGCTGAACCTGCCCCGCTCACCGCAGGCCTACCCGCTGCTGGTGCAGGCCGGCTCGTCCGAGGACGGCAAGCAGTTCGCGGCCCGCTGGGCCGAGGCGGTGTTCACCGCCCAGCCGACCCTGCGGGAGAGTCAGGAGTTCTACGCCGACCTCAAGCGCCGGGTGGTCGCGGCCGGCCGCAACCCGGACCACGTGGTCGTGCTGCCCGGCATCGTGCCGGTCATCGGCGACACCGAGGCGCAGGCCCGCGAGCTCGACGCCGAGCTGGACCGGCTGATCGGGCCGCAGTACGCGGTGGCGCAGCTGGCCCAGACGCTGAAAGTTGACCCGCAACGGCTACGGCTGGACGAGCAGCTGCCGGCCGACCTGCCCGACGAGGACGAGATCGAGGCGGCCAAGAGTCGGTACACGCTGATCGTCAACTGGGCGCGGCGGGACCGGCTGACCGTGCGGCAGCTGATCGGCAAGCTCGGCGGCGGCCGCGGCCACCGCACCTTCGTGGGTACCGCCGTGCAGGTGGCCGACACCATCCAGGAGTACTTCGACAGCGGCGCCGCCGACGGCTTCAACATCATGCCGGCGGTACTGCCGTCCGGGATCGAGGCGTTCGCCAGCCAGGTGGTGCCGATCCTGCAGGAGCGCGGCCTGTTCCGCACCGAGTACACCGGCCGCACGCTGCGCGAACACTACGGGCTGCCGCGGCCCGCCAACCAGTTCGCGCACGCCGCCGAGCGGCCGGTGGAACCGGTCGGCGCCCTGTCCATCTCGTGACCAGGAGAACCCGATGAGCCTGACCTTCCTGTGGTATATCCCCAATACCGTCGACCCGGGACACCGGGGCGACGAGCCCGTTGACGGGTACGGCAGCCTGGAGCACCTCACCGACCTGGCCCGCACCGCCGAGGAGCACGGCTGGTCCGGTGCGCTGATCGGCACCGGGTGGGGCCGCCCGGACACCTTCACGGTGGCCACCGCGATCGCCGCCCGGACCCGCACCTTCCAGCCACTGGTGGCGATCCGGCCCGGTTACTGGCAGCCGGCGCACTTCGCCAGCGCGGCCACCACCCTGCAACACCTCACCGGCGGTCGGCTGCTGATCAACATCGTCAGCGGACAGGACAACCTCGCCGCGTACGGGGACGCCGAGGGCGACCAGGCCCAGCGGTACGCCCGTACCAAGGAGTTCATCCGGCTGGTCCGTCGACTGTGGACGGAGGAGCAGGTCACCTTCGCCGGCGAGCACTTCCGGGTCACCGACTCCACGGTCAACCCCCGCCCGTACGCCGGGGCCGGGCCACGGCTGTACTTCGGCGGTGCATCGGCGGCCGCCGAGCGGGTCTGCGCCACAGAGGCCGACGTACAACTGTTCTGGGGCGAGCCGCTGGCTGGGGTGGCCGAACGCATCGCCCGGCTCCGCCAGCTCAGCGGCGAACTCGGCCGGGACCTGCCCCCGCTGGAGTTCGGCCTGCGCATCACCACCCTGGTCCGGGACACCAGCGAGGAGGCGTGGCGGGACGCCCGGGCCAAGGTCGAGGCGATGGCCCAGCGGACGGGGGACCCGGTGTTCCGGCGCCGCGGCCCGGCCGTCGGCCAGCAGCGGCTGCTGGACCTCGGCGAGCGCGGTGAGGTGCTGGACAGCTGTCTCTACACCGCACCCGGCCGGTTCGGCGGGGGTGGTGCAGGTACCACCTGGCTGGTCGGCTCGGCCGACGAGGTGACCGGGGCGCTGCGCCGCTACGCCGAACTGGGCGTCACCCACTTCGTCCTGTCCGACACCCCGTACCAGCGGGAGACCGCCCGGGTGGGAGACGCGCTCATCGACCGGCTGCGCCAGTCAATCGCCCGGGAGCAGCCGGTTGCGGTGTCCTGACCGCCCCGGCCAGCCGGCTGCGGCCAGGTAACCGGCCAGGTGGTCGATCATCGCGGCGGCGTCGCCCCGATTCCGTTCAGGAATGTGCGGCGGCGCCGCCGCAGTAGCGGCAGGCCCAGCGCGCGAGCGCGGCGAACTCCTGGCAGATCGGGTGCGCAGTGGTCCCGGTCGGGGTGCGGACCGGTGTGGTCACCGAGCGGGCCAGTGGTCGCCGGCCGGCGCGACGGCCCCGCTGCCGACGGTCCGGGTACCGTTGGGCAGCACCCGACGCCGACGGCTCGCGTCGTCGAGCCACGGCGGTGTCCAGCCCCGGTCGGCCGGGTTGAGGGTCACGCCGGGCGGGACGATCGCGTCGATCGCGTCGAGCAGATCGTCATCGAGTGCGAGCGCGGCCGCCTCTACCAGCTGGGTGACCTGCCCGGGGGTACGCGGACCCACGATGACCGAGGTGACCGCCGGGTGTCGCAGGATCCAGGCCACCGACAGGCTGGCGAGCGGAATTCCCACCGCGTCGGCGAGTTCGCCGAGGCGTTCGGCGGCCGCCCGCTTGGCGATGTTCTCCGGCTGCTCGGGGTTGTGCCGGGCGCCGTTGCCGTGCACCCGGTTGGAGGCCTCGACGTTCTCCCCGCGGCGCCAGCGACCGGACAGCCAGCCGCCGGCCAGTGGGCTCCAGGTGAGTACGCCGAGCCCGTACTGCTGGGCGACGGGCAGGAGGGCGCGCTCCGCCTCGCGCGCCAGGATCGAGTACGGCGGCTGCTCGGTGACCGGGCGCAGGTGCCCGCGTTCACGGGCCACCGTCTGCGCTTCGACCAGGTGGTGGGCTTCCGAGGTGGTGGTGCCGAAGTAGCGGATCTTGCCCTGGTGGACCAGGTCGGACAGCGCGCCGACGGTCTCGTCGAAGTCGGTGTCGGTGTCCGGCTTGTGCACCTGGTACAGGTCCAGATGGTCGGTGCCGAGCCGGCTCAGGCTGGCCTCGACGGCCTTGAAGATCCACCGCCGGGACGCGCCGTAGTGGTTGACGTCTGGACCCATCCGGTTGAAGAACTTCGAGGCGAGGACGATGTCGTCCCGGTGTGCCTTGATGGCCCGCCCGACGATCTCCTCGGAGCCGTAGACATCGGCCGTGTCGACGAAGTTGATCCCCGCCTCCAGGGCGGCGCCGATGACCTGGGTGGCCAGCGCGTCATCCGGGTGGAAGCGAGGGCCGAAGTTCATCGTGCCGAGGGTCAGCGCGCTGACCCTGACGCCTGTCCGGCCGAGGGTGCGGTACCAGCCTGTCGTGGTGCTCACATCAATCTCCTCTGTTGCCAGGCTGTCCGGATCCGACTGGCCTGCCCGCCTGCCCGCGGCCACATAGCTAAAACCCTATATCACCGACTAGAATAGTAGGCAAAGCAGGATTGCAACAAGACAGGCCGGACCCGTGACCTGGTCACGACCGCTCCGGCGGTACGCGACCGGACCTGGGACGACGGGGGAGTCCACCGGCGGGCCGCCGCACATTGCCCACGCGCACCTCAAACCCAACGACATCCCCAACTTCACCGACGAGGTCCTGGTACGGCTTACCGGCTCCAGGCCAGCTGGTCGTGCCGCCGACCTACCGCAGAACCTCGTCCCGCTGGCTACCGACCCGCGCGGTACCGGTGCCTGACGCCCTGCCCATCCACCGACCCACCAACCGTCACCGCACACGCAAGGAGCACCATGAGCGACCTGGAGCTGCGCCCGCTCGGCAGCGGAGGACCTGAGGTCACCGTTGTCGGCTACGGCGCAATGGAACTGCGCGGAGCGCCGCACCGCCGCCCCCGGCCACTGAGCCCCGACGGGGCGCGCGAGGTGCTGCAAACGGTCCTGGACGAAGGCATCACCTTCATCGACACGTCCGTCGACTATGGCCTGAGTGAGGAGCTGATCGGCCGGTTCATCGGCGACCGCCGCGACGAGTACATCCTGGCCTCCAAGGCCGGGTGCCCCCTGGACCACCAACCCGACGCCGGCCACGGCGCGTTGCCGCACGACTTCTCGGCCGCCAACATCAGGACCGGCCTGGAACAGAGCCTGCGGCGGCTGAACACCGACCATCTGGACCTGCTGCAGCTACACATCAGCCCGTCCCTGGAGGTGATCCGGGCCCAGGACGTCATCGCCACCCTCACCGCGCTGCGTGACGCCGGGCACATCCGGGCCTTCGGCATCTCCTCCACCCTGCCGAACATCGACGACCACCTCGCCATCCCGGAACTGTCCGCGCTCCAGGTGCCGTACTCGGCGCTGGAACGTGACCTGGAGGCGCGCATCGACACCGCACACGGTCAGGGCCTGGGCATCATCGTCCGGGGTGGCGTGGCACAGGGCGGGAACCGGCCGAAGACGACCGCCACCGGGGAACCCGTGACCTGGGAACAGACAGGCCTGGACGAGCTTCGGGACGGCGACACGCGAGAGGGCTTCCTGCTCCGTTTCGCGATCTCCAACCCGGCGGTCACCACGGTCATCGTCGGCACGGCGAACCCCGAGCACGTGCGCGCCAACCTCAGCGCGGCACGGCGTGGCCGGCTCTCCGACGACGTCCATACCGAAGCCCGCCGTCGGCTGGATGCGGTGGGGCTGACCCCGGCCGCCGTTCCCGACAAGGCCGTGGCCACCCGGTGACGACAGCGCCACCCGGGGATAGCGCCGCCCGGGGATGAGGAGATCACGTGACCGTTCGTCCACCGCGCCCACCGTCGCGGTGGAGTGGCCGCTGTCGCCGTGCGGGGTGCGCTGGCGCTGATCGCCGCGGCGGGAGGCGGTCTCGTCGAGGCGTACCGCATGAGCTGCCCGCGGGCAAGCAGACCTCGGCATCGTTGCCCTACAACGCCACCCGGACCATGGACGAGCGGCTCGGATTCAGGTTGGACGCGCGTAGCACGCGAGGCGGAGGCGTCCAACGACGACCGACTGGCCGGACGGCTTCCGACGTCGATGTAGGGCGCTTGCGCGGATGTGTGGGCCGGGGCCGGCGATGCCGGTCCCGGCATGGCCGTTGTCCCAGCGGGCTGAGGGGCGTTGATCGGGACTGTCGGTGGCCCACCAGCCGGGCAACGCCGCTGATCCGCGGCCGTCCCTGCTGCTTGGCATAGGTCCAGTGTCGGCGGATCAGCCGACAGTGCCAGGCCAACAGGGTCGCCGGGCGGCGATCCGGTTTCTCCACAGCCGATGTGGCAAGGCTTGCACCAGTGCGGACAACACAGCTCGTTGCGGCCAGGACAGTTGCGGTCGGCCGACCTGGCGCCGCAGCACCGCAACCTCGTGCCGCAGCACGGGCAGTTCCGCGACGAGAGCGGTTTCGCTGCGTCTGACCGGGCAGCCAGGGCCGAACACGGGTGCCGCGCTCAAGTACGGCAATCGAAACGAACGCGTCGGCCATCCTGCGCCAAGACCGCGAAGCGGCAGCTCACACCAGGTGCGATGAGATTTGGCACGGAACAGAGGCCATAGCTCGAAGCCGGCGTGCCCAGGTCGGACTTCTGGTGGGGCCGCGCCACGGCCTCGCAGCGATGCGGACGGGTCGGTCAGGCGTACCGCGCCGCAACCTGGCCCGGGGTCATACCGTCTACCAGGTTGATGGCATTGGACCGCGGTTAAGGATGGGTATGGCTGATATAGACGAATTCGATGAATTCTATCGAGGCACGTCACGCCGGCTCGTCCGCTATGCCTATGGGCTGACCGGCGACGTGACCGAAGCCCAGGATCTGACCCAGGAGGCCTACGCACGGGCCTGGCAACACTGGCGCAGAGTGACTGCCTGCGACGACCCCGAGGCCTGGTTGCGGGTGGTGCTGACCCGCCTGTCCGCGGACCGGTGGAGGCGGCTGCGGGTCCGCCGAGCCGCGAGCCGTGTGCAGCGACCACCCGATGTCGTCGAACCTCCTTCGGAGAACACCGTGATGCTCGTCGCGGCGCTGCGGACCCTTCCGGTCGACCAGCGGCGGGCCCTGGTCCTGCACTACATGCTGGACCGTTCGGTGGCCGACATCGCCGGTGAGACCGCGACGAACGTCAACACCGTCAAGTCCTGGTTGTCCCGAGGGCGAGCCGGACTGGCCGGCGCGTTGGCGTCTGCGCGCGGTCCGGTCGGCGAGAACGAATTCACCGGCACGAGTCTGAGGAGTCGTCATGGATGCTGACATCGACCAGATGTTCGGAGACCTTGCGGTCGAGGCGGATGCGATCGCTCTCGCCCCGCCGCGAAACGCCCGCCAGCGCGGGCGTCACCGGCTGCTGAGCCAGCTGGCCGGCGTCGCGGTGACGTGCGCCGTGATCGTCGGCGCGTCCACATTCATCGCGTCTCCCTGGGACCATCCGCCGGCCGGTCCGGCCGCGGCGCCCCTGATCGTCGCCACCGGGTCGCGGCAAGGGGGCACGGCACATGCCGTACTCACCGGTCACACCGGGGTGGTCAACAGCGTGGCGTTCAGCCCCGACGGCACGGCAATCGCCTCGGCCGGCGCGGACGGCACCGTGCGGTTGTGGACAGTGGCCTCTGGCCGGACGCCGGCTACCTTCCGGGTCGCGCAGGCCCAGCTCATCAGCGTGGCGTACAGCCCGGACGGCAAGACCTTGGCCGTGTCCGACGCGGAAGGCAAGGTACACCTGTGGGACGTCACCGCCGGTCGCGCCACCACGACCCTCGCGGCTGAGGGCTCCGGCCCCGTCACCGACGTCCAGTTCAGCCCCGACGGTAGGAACATCGCCGCGGCGAGCGAAGACGGCCACGTGCGGCTCTGGAGTGTCGCAACCACCCAGGTTGCCGTCACCATCACCCCACCCAACGTTCGCGTCATCCAGATCGCGTTCAGCCCCGACGGCACGTTGCTCGCCACCGGCGGCCAGACGGTTGACCAGCAAGGCCCACAGGACACGGTGGGGTTGTGGAACGCGGCCACCGGCGTGAGCGCAACCCAGATCACCGGCTACTCAAACGCCGTCGTCAGCGTGGCCTTCAGCCCGGACGGCAAGACATTCGCCGCCGGAGATGCCCAGGACGGAACAACCCGACTGTGGAGTGCGCTCACCGGCCGGCCGGTCACCACGCTGGTCAGGCCCGCCACGGCGGACCGCACCGCCGTTGAGATCTTCGGGCTGGCCTTCAGCCCCGACGGGAAGCGCCTGGCCACCGCCGACCAGGATCACACCGCACGGTTGTTCGACCTGGCTACCGGCGCCCTGGTCACCACCTTCGTGGGCCACACCGACTGCGTCGAGGGCGTCGCGTACGGCCCCGACGGCCACACCCTGGCCACCGCGGGAGCGGATGGAACTGTACGCCTGTGGGTCATCCCCGCTACCTAATTAGCCGCAAGGAAATCAGCGCTCGAATGCCGCTAGCGCAATCAACCGCACGGTAGCCCGTCACTCCACAGCTCCGCTCCGCAAGCCACCGCGGCGCCCGCCTACCGGACCACCACCGCTATCCCCAACCCACCAACCATGCGGGGGTCAACAACCCGTCCGGACCGACCAGCTTCACTCCCTGACCCCGGCCTGCTCCACCAACTGCAGAGCCAACGCCACCGGCCTGCTCCCGCAGCGCCACCAACGAAGACGACACCAGCTCACCATCGGCCGTCTCAACAGCCTCATTCATCGATGGGCTTACGGCCGATCCCTGCCGTCCAAGCCTGGCTCGTTATCGCTGGTCCACGCCATGCGCCGAGGTCGGCCCGACAGGCGACAATCGGGCAGCGCCGCAGGGCTGCCGTGAGTGCTCGGCGGCGCCTCCGCATGCGGAACACGTTCCCGACATCCGAGCACCACCGGAGCACCATCGCTGTCTGCAACCCTGCCACGAAGCCCCCGCTCAGCGCCCAAGCAACATGGGACACGGGGTGGTAGGGCCCGGCCTAGCGGACTGGGACCGGCGGCTCGCACGCCACCCCCCGTGGACGCAGCCTGCCGGGTGGGCGGTCAGGCGGTCAGTTCGCCGTATTCACGGGCGCCGTAGTGGCGGAACACCTCGACGGCCTCCGCCCAGGCGAGCCGTGCCTGGGCATCTTCGCCCTGCGCCTTCCGGAGCGTGGCAATGTCCCGCAGGGTACGGGCGGCGAACAGCGTGGCATCCTGTTCCTGGAAGATGGCCAGCGCTTCGGCCAGCCAGCGGTCGGCGTGTTCGAGCCGTCCGGCGGCCAACTCCAGCTCGCCGAGCGTACGCAGAGCCATGGCCTCGCTCCACCGGTCATGCCGCGCCCGGTGCACCTGCAGGGCCGCATCCAGCGATGGCCGGGCCTCGGCGGAGCGCCCCATCCGCAGGTGCGTCTTCGCCAAGGCCCGCAGGCAGAACGCCTCGAGGGTGAGGTCGCCGAGGTCGCGGAACACGGTCAGCGCCTGGTGTAGCGCCTGCTCGGACTCGCCAAGCCTGCCGCGCGCCCGGTGTGCGAGGCCGATCGTGCGCAGGGTCAGCGCCGCGCCGCGCCGGTTGCCGACTCTGCGGTACGCCGCCAGGGCCTCCTCCAACGCCGCATCCATCTCCGCGAAGTGACCCTGTTCGAGGTGTACCGAACCCAGGATCCGTAGCCAGTGCGCGAGCGCCTGATCGTCGTCGAGGGCGTGTACGGGCGTCGCCGCCTGCGTGAGGAAGTGCTGCGCCTCGGGCAGGTAGCCCTGGTCGCGGCAGGCCAACCCCAGTGCGACCAGGCTGGCCGCCTCACCGCGCGGATCACCGAGGTCCCGGAACAGGGTCACCGCCTCGGACAGGTGCCGGCGTGCCTCGGCGAACTGGTCGTGCTCGTACCGGTGCTGCCCCAGGGCGGCCATCAGCACCGCCTCCCCGTACGCGTCCCCCGACCTGCGGGCTGCCTGCAACCCCACCTGGTGGACCCGGTTCCACAGATCCTTGACGTGGTTGAGGGGGTACCCGGAGGAGCACAGCACTGTGGCCAGGCCGACGGCGATCTCGTCGAGTTCCAGCTCGGCGGCCAGTTCCACCGCCAGTACCAGGGAAGTCTGCTCAGCGTCCAGCCAAAGCCGCGGGTTGGCGAGGGCGGCTGCGGCCAGTTCCTGATCGATCAGCCGGACCGGTGACCGGAGCGAGACGTGGATCGCGCCGGAGGTGGCCCGGTCGACGACGTGTTCGATGAGGCGCTCCAGCACGACCAGCCACCCGGTGAGAACCCTGGTCATCGCGGCCAGCAGACCGGGCTGGTCTTCTTCGCGCTCGGACTGCTCCCGCGCGTAGATCCGGATGAGGTCATGCAGCCGGTAGCGGACGTGGCCGCCCTGATCGACAAATGTGTAGTCGACCAGGTGCGCGTCGACCAGCTGCTCGATGACGTTTTCGGCGGCTGCCGTGTCGGTGTTGAGCAGCGCGGCGACCACCCAGGTCGGGAAATCCGGCAGGCCCAGCCGGCCGAGCCTACGCAGGGCGGTCTGGGTCAACCCGTCGAGGCTGCGGTAACTCATTTCGATGGTGGCGCGGACCTGCTGGTCGCCGACGCGGAGTTCGTCGAGGCGGCGGCGCTCGTCTGCGAGCCGGTCGGCCAGTAGACCCGGGGACCACTGCCGGCGCGAGGCAAGGCGGGCACCGGCGATCCTTACCGCCAGGGGTAGGCGCCCGCAGGACCGAACGATACGGATCGCCGCGTCCGGTGAGCTCTGAATGCGGTCCGGGCCGGCGACCCGGGCCAGCAGCGCGGTCGCCTCCTCGACGGTCAGCATGTCCAGCTCGACGAGCTGCGCACCGGCCAGGCCGGGTAGCCGGTTGCGCGCGCTGATCAGTACCCCGCAGCCACCACTACCCGGCAGCAGCGGGCGTACCTGCTGCTCGTTGGCGGCATCGTCGAGGACGACCAGCATTCGGCGGCCGGACAGGTAACTGCGGTAGGCGTCCATGCGCTCGTCCGCGCTGGCCGGTATGGCGTTCGGGTCGACCTGGAGAGCCCGCAGGAACCTGCCCAGCACCTCAGCTGGCGAGGCCGGCACCGGCCCGCTGCCGCGCAGGTCGACGTGCAATTGGCCGTCGGGGTACACCGACCGCAGTTGGTGGGCGACGTGGATGCTCAGCGCGGACTTGCCGATGCCACCCGGGCCGGCGACGACCGCGACGGCGGTTCCCCGGTGGTTACCGTCGAAGAGTCCGAGGAGTTGCTTGACGACCAGATGGCGACCGGTGAAGTCGGTCGGGTCGGGGGGCAACTGCGCGGGCCGGTACGCGTGCGCGGCGGGAACATCGTGATCCGCGTCGCGGGGCTCCGGCTGCTGCTCTGGGATCGGCTGCGGGGTTCCCGGTTGCGCCACCGTCAGCTGCGCGCTGGACTCGCCCAGTCGGCCGGACAACAGCGTCGGATCGGAGCGCAGGATCGCCTCGTGCAGGCCGCTCAACTCCACCCCGGGCTCGATCCCCAGTTCGTCGATGAGCGCCTGGCGGCCCTGCCGGTAGACGGCAAGCGAATCGGCTGTGCGGCCACCGCGGTGCAGCGCGAGCATCAGCTGGCCCCGCAGCGACTCCCGGGTCGGGAACTGCTCGACAAGCATCGACAACTCGCCGACCAGGTCGGGTCCGCCGCCGAGCGCCAACTCCATGGCGACCCGCCCCTCCACGACCGCGATCCGCTGCTCGTCGAGACGCATCGCCTCCGGCAGGAGTCTCGCGCTGCGCGCCCCGTCCAAAGCGGGTCCGCGCCACAGGGCTTCAGCCGCGCGGTACGCCTCCAGCGCCTGGGCGAACCGGCCGGCCGCCATGGCTGCCCGGCCGTGGGCAGAGTGCGCGTCGAACACATGCTTGTCGAGGACACCGCCGCTGATGTCCGCCAGGTAGCCGGTCGGGTGGGTACGGATCACCTGGGGACCCGTGGCACCGATTGCCCGACGTAGCCGGGAGACGTACGTCTGGAGGATCGCTGGAGCGGTGGCCGGCGGGTCGTCGTCCCAGATGACTTCGATCAGTCGCTCCGTGGAGACCACCCTGCCCGAGGCGAGCAGCAGAGCGGCCAGCAGGGTCCGGATCTTAGCGCCGTGCAGCGCCAAAGCGCCTGCCCCGTCTCTCACCTCAACAGGTCCGAGCAGACGAAACTCCATCTCCTCCTCTTTCAGAGAACGTACCCGCAAACCCACCGCGGAGAGTACGCCGGCGTCGCCAGCCCTGGGGCGCAGTACAGCGTCTGTACTGCCTCGGTACCGCCCTTTTTCAGCGCACGGCGCGAGCCTGTTCATTGTCCGGTCGGCGTCACCGCCGATCACTCCGACCAAAACCGGGAGTTTCGATGAAGCACCTCAATCTGCGCGGGCACGGCCCTGTGGCGGCACGTCGGCGGGTCCTGGGTCTGGCTGTCCTCGCCGCCGCATCGCTGTGCCTGGCGGCCTGCTCACAGACCGGTGCCCAAGGTGCCGGGGCTGGTACCCAAGGTGCCGGAGCTGGTACCCAGGGTGCCGAGGCCGGTACGGCCGCGCCGTCCGCCACTGCGTCGGCCTCGACCACGTCCGGGCAGACCGAGATCGGTGGAAACGCCTACTTCCTGGCCGGGGCCATGTCCCCGGTCCGGATCATGGCGCTGCACCAGGGAGCCGTCACCGTCGCCGCTACGCTGCCCGCCGACCCGACGCCTTGCACGCACAACACGGTCAGCGTTTCGCCGGACGGGCAACATCTCGCCTGGATCGCCGGCGGCACCAGCCATGACCAGGGCACCCTCATGCTAGCCGGCATCGACGGTACGCACGCTATCAAGATCACGACCCAGGTAAGCTGCCTCGGCCCCACGGCGATCGTCTGGGCCGGTCAAGGCGTTGTCGAGGCGTTCACCCTTCAGGGCGGAAAGAGAGATTTCCACGTCAGCAACGGCCGGCCGGTCGGGGGCGACCCTGGCGACGAGACGGAAGACGTGTGGTCGGTGGATGGGGCCGCCGTCGCGGCCCGGGGCGAGGACATGTCGCTGTACGCGGCGACCGTCAACGGCGGCAATTTCCACAAGATCACGTACTCGCCTCCAGCGGACCAGGCGGCGCACTGGGACGGGTTCGCGCCACGCAGCGTGACCTCCGACGCCGGCTATGTGGCTGTTGGCTGGAAGGGAACCGACCCCTCCCGGAGGGACGATTCCTTCGCCATCCTCACCGCCGGCACGAGTAGGCCGGTCCAGCTGCCGGAGTCGGCGATCGTCCACGCCGAGTTCCTCGCCAACCACACCACGTTGATTGAGTCCGCCGGTAACGCGCCGACACTCGACATCCTCGACGCGGGCTGGCACGTGACCGCATCCGTTCCGCTGCCCGCCGCTGTCGCGCACCTCCCGCTCATCCGGTTCGTACCGTAGCCACGACCCGCGGTAGCACAGCTGTGGAGCCCGGCGCCGATCGCCAGGCCCCACAGCTGTCCCGCACCTGTCGCACCTTGTCGGGCGCAACCCGGCCGCGCTGCGCCGGTCACGGCTGAGCGCATCTGTTCATCACCACACTGCGCCTGCACCCAAAAGCGGATGCGCCGGCCTGAGGAGCACCGACCGAGCACCACCGTCCCGACACCCGGGACAAGACGACCCTGCCTCATGAGACAATCAAGGCCGTGACCGGCGTCTCCGCTGGTCACGGCCTTGACGACTGGCGCGCCCGAAGGGACTCGAACCCCTAACCTTCTGATCCGTAGTCAGATGCTCTATCCGTTGAGCTACGGGCGCAGGTGCCTGCCCAGTGTACATACCGGGTGAGCGCGGAGGCTCCGGGATTCGAACCCGGGAGGGGCTTGAAGACCCCAACCGCATTAGCAGTGCGGCGCCATAGACCGAACTAGGCGAAGCCTCCCAACGGCGGTCCGCGAGGAGCCACCGCCGGTCGAGGATACAGGTACGGCGGTAGGCCCGGCAAAGCGGAAACACCGACGGTACGACCTGCACCTTTTGTCCTCTTCTGGCTGGTGCCTCGGCGGCGAATTGCCATCCGGCGAGGTCTTCCACCGGTGACTAGGCTCCGGACATGGAGAAGGACAGCCCCTCGTCCGGGCGGTCGCCGGCACCCCGACGTGCGGCGCGTCCCGCGGGCGTACCCCCCGCAGCTATCTTCATGGAACCCACCATGCCGCCGGCCGAACTGGCTGGTGACCTGTCGCCGGAGCCGCCGCGGGCGACCGCCGGCGAGCCGGCCGACCCGCCGGTGGAGGCGCCGGACCGCTCCGCGACGATGCCGCACCGCCCGGCACGGACAGCCGACCGGCCGGCTCCGGCCCAGACCGCTGACCCGGCCGGGGCGCAGGACACCGCTCCGGGCCGGACACGGCATGCCAACGCGAGACGAGGCCGGGCCACCGACCCGACCCAGCCCCGGACAGCGCGGCCGGCCCCGACACGGGCCGCCGAGCCGGCACAAGATGCCGAGCCGGCACAAGACCCCGCGCCAGCACGGGCTCAGGACACTGAGCCGGCACGGGCTCCCGACGCGGAGTCCAGCCGCGCGCAAAACGCCGAGTCAGGCCAGGCGCAAAACGCCGAATCAGGCCACGCGCAAAACGCCGAGTCAGGCCACGCCCAAGACGTCGAGCCAGGGCAGGCGCAAGACGTCGAGCCAGCCCGGCCGGCAGAGCCGGCGCGGGCAGCGGCGGAGCCGGCGGCGGCAGCGGCGGAGCCGGCGGCTAGCAAACCGGCGCCGACCGGCCGGGTCGCCCGGCAACGGTCTGCCACGACAAGCGCCGAGTCGCCGGCCCGCACGCCACGCACCCGCCGGGCCGGCACCCCGGCCGGTCCGGACGCTCCCCCGGCCGAGCCGGCCCCGACCCGCCGGCCCAGGCCGACCCCGGCGTCGGCGGAAGCCCCGGATGTCGACGGCCAGCCCCGCGCCCGCCGCGCCAGCGCCCGGACCGGCACGCCGACTGCGGCGGCAGCACCGACGACCAGGCGGAAGGCGGCGGCCCGGTCAGCTGAACAGCCGACTCCCGACGCCGCCGCGCCGGACGAGCGCCCCGCCCGCTCGCGCCGTACGGCCGCGCTGTCCGGCCAGCCGCCGGCCCAGCGCACCGCCGCCCCGCCGGAGCGGCCGCGCCAACCCGAGGCCTCGTCCACGGCCGATCTCGACAATCCGTCAGTACGCGCATCCGCCCAGCCCGACGAGTTGAGCCGGCTGTGGCACCAGCTGCGCGCCGACCCGGTACACGCCCCGGAGTTGCTGGCTGTGGCGGCGGTACGCCGGCTCGGCCCGCCCATCGCCGCTGAGTACGCCTGGCTACGGGCCACCTACCCGGCCGCCACACCGGCCGCCCTGGCCCGCTACGCACGGCGCCGGTCCGTGCGCCGGGCGGCCTACGGTGCCGGCCTGGCAGCGGCCAGCGGCGCACTGCACCCGGTGGCGGCGCTGCTCGCCGCGCTGGACGCGCAGGCGCGCCTGGTGCTGGCTACGGCCGCCGCCTTCGGGCGTGACCCCGGGCACCCGGACCGGGCTGCGGAGTTGCTCGTCCTCGTCGGCGCCCAGCCGGGTGTGCGGGAAGCGACGGAGGCGGTGGCGCTGGCCACCGAACGGGCCGCAACGCCCGGTGAGCCCGGCGCCTCGCTGGGCGGGCTGTGGCGGCTGCTGCGGACACGTCGCGGCGAGCCGCTGGCGGTCCTCGCGCTCCGGTCCTTGCGCGGCGGCGGGGTGCTCGGCGGCGCGCTGCTGGCCACCGCGGCGGTGGAGCGGGCCGCCCGCCGCGCCGAGGCCTTCTACCGGCGCTGACCGCGCCCAGCCGGCTACGGGCGCTGACTGCGCCCGACCGGACAACACACGGCCAGGCTCCGACGACGGAGGCGGGCAACGCCACCCGACGAGCCGGACACGACCCGCGGCAGAACGCGGGCCGGACCAGCCGGCATCCTGCTCACGGCGAGCGGACAGGGCAGCGCCCCGGCCGCCTGGTGGCGACCGGGGCGCTGGTGGAGCGGGTTCAGCTGGTGACCGAGACGACCGTCCGGCCGATGGCCGAGGTGCCGTCGCCGTAGGTGACCAGGCCCAGGTAGTGCTGGCCGGCGGTGAGGCCGGACCAGTTCAGCGTCACCGTCGCCGAGCCGCCGAGGGTGACTGTCTGGCTCGCCGGGGTGGCGGTGAGGTTGCCGGCCGCGGCGTTCGGCACGACGTACGAGTACGCCGTCACCGGGAGCGTCGCGGTGGGACCGGCCGGGTTGGCGAAGATGTCGACGAAGACGACGTAGTCGCCGGCCGTGGTGAGGGTGACCGCTTCGGACGCCGAACCACCGGCGCTGAGGCCAACCTCGGTGAGCGACCCGTCCGCGGCCTTGCTGTAGACGTACAGGTCGAGGTCGGTACCGGCCGGGTAGTCACTGGCCAGCGTCTGGAACCTGGCCAGTGCCGTACCGGCGGGCACCGTCACCGCGAAGGAGCCGGTTCCGGGGCCGGTCGCCGGGGCGTCCGGGTTGAAGCCTGCCGTGTCGGTGACCAGGTTGAAGTCGTGCTCGACGGCGGCCGTGAGCCCGGCGACGGAGGTGGTCAGCGTGCCGGCGTACCCGGTGACCACGCTGAGCGCCTGGGATCCGCTGGTACCGGTGAGGTTCACCGAGCTGGGCGCGGACAGCGGTACCGGCTTCACCGCGATGACGCTCTTGACCTTGAGCACGCCCAGCAGCCCGACCCAGGTGAGCGAGCCGAACGAGTACTGGTTGAGCGGTGCGGTGGTCCGGGTCAGCGTCACCTTGAAGGTGGCGCTCTGGCCGGGCAGCAGCACCAGCGTGCTCGGGCTGACCTTGACGGTGACCCCGGCCGGGGCGTTGACCTGCGCCGTGTAGATGCCGGGCAGCGGCTCGACGTTGGTCACGGTGCGGGTGAGCGTGGTCGTCCCGGTCAGCGCGCCGACGGCGAAGTTGGCCGAGTTGAAGTTGCTGGCCGACACCGCCCCGGTGGTCGAGCAGCCCGGCAGGTTCGGATCCTCCAGAACGCCGAGGTCCAGGCCGATGCCGCAGAGGTAGCGCAGCCAGTCGGTCTTGCCCGAGTCGTAGACCAGGCCCGGGTCGAAGGCCGCCTTCGGGTTGACCTCACCGGAGCCCATGTCGAACGGCGTGGCGTTGCCGGCCTGGCCCTGGATCGGCTTGCCCTGGTTGTCGACGGTGCTGGCGGTCGTCATGATCGCCGACTTGACCGCCATCGGCGACCAGTTCGGGTGCTTGCTGATGATCAGCGCCGCGACTCCGGCGATGTGCGGGGTGGCCATCGAGGTGCCGGACTCGGTGTCGTAGAGGTTGCCGGAGTGGTTGACCGGCGAGACCGCCGCCACCACGTCGTTGCCGGGCGCCATCACGTCCGGCTTGAGCAGGCCGCCGCCGCTGGACGGGGACGGGCCCCGGCTGGAGAAGGACGCCACGGCGGGCGCCTCGACGGTGATCGCGGTGCCGACCGACAGCGAGGCGGTCGGGTTGGCGGTACCGGCGATGTAGGCCTTGATGGCGGTACCGCTGGGGGTGTCCACGTGCACCGTCGGTACGAAGTGGTAGTCGCCGTTGAGCGAGTTGGCGCTCGGGTTCCACAGGATCATGCCGACGCCGCCGGCCACCTTCACCGCGTTGCTCTTGTCGGTACGGGCGTTGCCGCCGCGCTCACAGAGCACGATCTTCCCGGTCACCTTGGCCGGGTCGAGGGCACCCGTGTAGCACTGTCGGACCTGGACGGCGGTGGCGCTGGACAGGCCCACGTTGACCGAGTCGACCAGCGGCGAGCTGGGCACCGCGGCGCCCACGCCGACGCCGGTGTAGGTCACGCCGTTGCCCAGCGTCACCGACTTGGAGTACGAGCGGTCGTAGGTGCCGGCCGCCACCGTGGTCTCGAACGGCATCGCGTTGTCCACCGTGCCCGCGCCGGGGCCGGCGTTGCCGGCGGCGGCGGAGACGAAGACGCCGGCCGCGGCGGCACCCAGGAACGCCAGTTCCTCGGCCCCGAAGCCGTCGACGTTGTCGCCGATCGAGTAGTTGATGACGTCCGCGCCGTCCTTCACCGCGTCGTCGATCGCCGCGACGATGTCGTCGCCGCTGCCGGAGGCGGTGGTGCCGTCTGCGCTCTCGTAGAGCACCTTGTAGGCGGCCAGCCGGGCGCCGGGCGCCACGCCTTCGGCGTCACCGGCGTTGGTACCGTTGATCATGACGTTCTGGACCTTGTCGCCGGCCGCCGTGCTGGCGGTGTGCGAACCGTGGCCGTCGAAGTCACGCGGCGACTGGAACTCGCCCGCGTTGTTGCCGGACAGCTTGGCCGAGTCGTAGTAGCGGGCGCCGATCAGCTTGTTGTTGCACTTGACCGGCCCGTAGCTGCCGTTGTTGTCGCCCGGGTCGCAGGTGCCGTGCCACTTCTTGGCGATCGCCTTGTCGTCGGCCCTGTCCTTGGGGATCGGGGCGAAGCTGGGGCTCTCCGGCCAGATGCCACTGTCGATGTCGGCGACGATCACGCCGCGACCGGCGTTGACGTCGCCACCGAATCGGGTGTTCCACACCCCGAGCGGGCCGGTCAGGCCGAGGAAGGCGTCGGTGGGCGCGGTCTGGATGGTGAGGATGGTGTTCTTCCAGACCGCCACGACGTTGCTGTTCGACTTGAGCTTGGCGGCCTGCACCGCGGTCAGTTTCACCGCGACACCGTTGAAGGTGGTGTCGTACTGGTGGATGACCTTGGAGGTGTCCACGCCGGACCTGCTCAGCGTGTCCTTCTGCCGGCTGCGCAGGTGGGTGGCGTAGGACGTGGCGGCGGACGTGTGGGCGTCCAGCCGGCTGCCCTGCGGCGCCCGGGTGGCGGTGTACCCGGACTCGCCGCCCTCGTAGGTGGCGACCGGGTCGCCCTTGATCTGGACGATGTACGTGCTGGTCGGGCCGGTGTTTGCGGCCTGTGCCGCGGTACCCGCTGACAGCGTGAACGCGGTCAGCGTCACCGCAGCCAAGGTAATGGCCACCGGGCGTTTCAACCCGGCTGGTCGGCGTTGCGACACTGTGGACACCTCCGTGCCTTCGAGTGGGCCCCGCACCCCTGTGGGCAGGGGGAATGCCCACGATCTGGGAACGCACTCTAAGCGGCTCCTCGGTCAACGGGGAAGCACGAAACCGCACTGATTTGCCAGATGGCGGCATGTGGCAGCAGAACCGAGGGTGCCGGCGAGGGTAGCGGTCGGGCTCAATGAAGGAAGCTCAGATGGCTGCTCAGCAGCGCATATCCGACGAACGCCACGGAATCGATCAGTGCGTGGGCCACGATCAGCGGCCCGATCCGGCGGAACCGGACGAAGAAGAGACTGAAGATGACGCCCATCAGTACGTTGCCGGCGAACCCGCCGAAGCCCTGATAGAGGTGGTACGAGCCGCGCAGCAGCGCGCTGGTCAGCACCACCGCGGGCAGCGCCCAGCCGAGCTGGCGCAGCCGGGTCACCAGGTACCCGACCACCACCACCTCCTCCAGCACGGCGTTCTGGACGGCGGCCAGCACCAGCACCGGGGCGGCCCACCAGACCCGGCCCAGCGCGGCGGGTACCACCTCGGCGTTCGCGCCCAGGTGCCGGGCGAGCAGGTAGAGGCCGAGCCCTGGAACACCGATGAGAACCGCCAGCCCGGCGCCGGTACCGACGTCGAAACCGGGGCGCACCGGGCGCAGCCCCAGCGCCGGCAGGCTGCGGTCCACTGCCAGCAGGTGCAGGGCGAGCAGCGCGGGTACCAGGTCGACGACGATGCCGAGCAGCTGGTAGGCGAGGTCCAGCCAGGGCCGGTCGGGCGTGACCGCGATGTTGAGACCGGCCTGCTGGGAGGCGAGCGGCCGGCCGGCGGTCTCCCGGTTGACGATGTTGAGGATCGCGTACGCCCCGCTGGCGCCCAGCGAGACGCCGAGCAGCAGCCACACCTCGCGGACCCGTACCCGGCGATCCGCGACGATGACCTCCTGCACCGGCTCCTCCTCGCACGTGACCCCGCGAGGAAGGCTACTGGCCGAACCGCCCGGCGAGGCGCTCTCCGCGCAGATCCGCGCGCCCGTATCGCGGCCCGGCGACGGTCCGGGTGGGCAACTCCGTCGGCCGTGGCGCGGCCCGGGTTGATGGCCTTGCGGGTGCCCCGGGCCGTAGAGTCAGCCGGTGCCTGACGCGCAGTCCGAGCCCGAACCGACCCGCCCGCAGCCGCCCGTTCCGGCCGGCGACCCGGCGTCGCCCGCCGACGCACCCGGGCCGGACTCCGCCACCCTGCCGGTCCCGGCCGGCCAGCCGGCGCTCCCACCCGATCCGCCGCCCGCAACCGGCCAGCCGGCGCTCCCACCCGATCCGCCGCCGGCAACCGGCCAGCCGGCGTTCCCGCCGGATCCGCTGCCCGCAGCCGGCCAGCCGGCGGCCACATCGGCTGCGCCGGGCGGGGCTGCGACGACGTCGGCGAGCGCCGCGCCGCACTCGCCGGGCGCGCCGACCGGCCCGGCCGCCGAGCCGGCTCCCGCTTGGGGGCCGGTGGACGGTGCGCCGGCAGCGCAGCCGCCGTACGGCAGGGCACCGGGCAGTGAGTGGGCGCGACCGGGCGGCGGGTACCCGGCACCCGGCTATCCGCCGCCGGCTGGCGCCTGGCAGCCCGCGCCGCAGCCGCAGCCGCAGGCCACCCGGTACGCACCCGGTCCGGCCTGGCCGCCGCCGGGGCAGCCCTACCACGGCGGTCCGGGCGTACCGCCGCCGCCGGGGTACCCGCCGGTCGGGTACCCGCCGCCGGGCGCGGCGCCGGCCAGCCGGGGACGCGGCCGGGCGCTGGTGCTGACCGGGCTGGCCCTACTCACCCTGGTGATCGTCGCGACTGTGGCGGGTGGCCTGCTGGTCCGGGCGCACTCGGCCGGCCGGTACGCGATCGGCAGCTGCGTGAGCCACGCCGGGGACAAGCCGCGCCGGGTCAGCTGCAGTATCCCGGGCGCGTACCGGGTGGCCAGCGAGGTGGAGGACCCCGAGCGGTGTACCCCCGGAGTCCCCTATATCGAGGTGGACCACAGCCCCCGCAACCGCTACTACTGCCTGCTACCGACCGGCTGATGGGTAGCCGGACGCACCCGGCGTGCGACGGTGGACGACCGGCGCCGCGCAGCATGGCGGGGTGAGCAGCCTGCGGTACGCACTGGTGGAGAGCTGGGCGCTGGTCGGGGCGCACCGCGCCGAGCTGGCCCGGTACGCCTTCGCCCGGCTGTTCCTGACCCACCCCGAGGCGCACCGGCTGTTCCCGGCCGCCGCGCAGGCGCAGCTGCTGACCGCCGTCGACACCACCGTGCGGCTCTACGACGACCCCGACGCGCTCGACTTCTACCTGCGCGCCCTGGCCCGCGGGGCCGGCGGCTACCAGCGCCGGCACCTGGAGACGCTCGGAGCGGCGCTGCTGGCCGGGGCGCGCGAGTACGCCGGGCCGGCCTGGCGCCCGGTCCATGACGAGGCCTGGCAGCAGGCGCTGCGGCTGGTGACCGCCACCGTGCTCAGCTGCGGGCGGCCGGCCGGAGGCGGCGACGCCGAGGTGGTGGCGCACCGACGGGTGGCCGCCGACCTGGCGGTGCTGACCGTCGCGCCGGCCGCCGGGCTGCGCTGGCTGCCCGGCCAGTACCTGCCGGTGGAGACCGGACACCACCCGGGACTGTGGCGAGCGTTCGCGGTGGCCAACGCGCCCCGCCCGGACCAGACCCTCCAGCTGCACGTGCAGGCGGTCGACGGTGGTCGGGTCTCCGACGCGCTGGTGCGCCGGGTCCGGGTGGGCGATCGGCTGCGCCTCGGCGAGCCGGCCGGCGACCTGTTGCTGGACCGCCGCTCCAGCCGGGACATCCTGTGCGTGACGGCAGGTACCGGGCTGGCCCCGATGCTGGCGCTCCTGGACGAGCTGGTCAGCTACAACCGGACCCGGTGGGTGCACCTGTTCGTCGGCGGGCACGACCGCGCACAGCTGTACGAGCTGCCCCGGCTGCGCCGGCTGGCGGCCCGGCACCCGTGGCTGTCGGTGGTCCCGGTGCTGACCGCCGACCCGGCCGTGCCGGGCCGGCGCGGCCGGCTGGCCCAGTTCGTCGCCGAGTACGGCCCCTGGCTGGAGCACGACTGTTTCGTCGCCGGCCCGGCCGCGCAGGTGCAGCCGACGGTGACCGTGCTGGAACGGCTGCGGGTACCGGCGCCGCGCATCCGGCACATGTCCTTCCAGGCTCCGACGCCGGTGGGGCGGCAGCCGTCCCGGTCGCCCGCGATGGCGGCGGCGGGCGGCGGGCGTCAGTCGTAGTCCCAGGGCTGGCCGGCCTCCGGGTACTCCTCGACCGGGACCAGTGGGGAGCCGGGGGCCATCCGGTCGTCGTAGAGCCAGCCTTCCAGGTGGTCGATCTCGTGGGCGACCAGCCGGGCCAGGCCGTCCCGGAACACCGAGACGGTCCGGGTGCCGTCCAGCCTCGTGTGCTCCACCTCCAGGTGCCGGGCCCGGGGCACCCGGCCGCGCACGTCGAAGAAGGACAGGCAGCCCTCGTAGTGCTCGTCCTGCTCGGTGGAGCGCCCGACGACGCTCGGGTTGAGCAGCACCACCGGCTCGCCCGGGCGGTCGGGTGGGCGTACCACGGCGGCTGCCCAGCCCAGGCCGAGCTGCGGGGCGGCCAGCCCGACGCCCTTGCGGAAGTCGTGCAGCCGGCTGACCGCATCGAGGGCCGCCTGCAGGCGTTCGACGACATGCCGGGCGGTGGCCTGCTGCGCGGGCAGGGTGAACGTCCGGGCCCGCTGGCGCAGCAGCTGGTCGTCGCGCTGGCGGATGCCGGCGCCGGCCATCCGGGCGCTGGGCCGCTGGACGGGCACGGCGGCCAGGAGTCCCGGGCGGCCGGCGGATCCGGGTGGCCGGAAGCGCCAGTCCAGCCGGTACCGGGCGTGCAGCGCCGGACTGTCGGTGGCCCAGTCGAAGATGGCCCGTTCACCGAGGTTGAGGTCCAGCACGAGGCGTTCCCGGATGGGTGTGGACAGCGGCTGCTCGGTGGTGAGTGAGGTGACCAGGCCGGAGACGGCCGGATGCAGCCAGGCCGGGAAGTTCAGCCGGATGGCCAGGTGCCAGGTGGGCAGCCGGACGGCGCGCTGGAACCACTGCCCCCACTTGTCCTCGCCGATCTGGTAGCGGTACTCGATGGTGGCCCGCTGGCCGCGGTAGAGCGGGAAGCGCCCCTGGTCGTTCTCGAAGAGCAGCCAGACCTCCTTGTACGAGTCCCGGTCGTGCAGCGAGGCGGTGGCCATCTGCTCGGTGTCGTTCCAGGTCGCCGAGAGGTGCAGTTCGGCCAGGTCGAGTGGGTGGCGCCGGTAGAACTCGTTGGAGCGCTGGGTGTCGCCCGGGTACCGGTCGACGGAGACCTTGATGGGGTACCGGGTGACCGGGTCGGGGCCGGCGTTGAACAGGTCGCGCCGGATGACGCAGTGGTAGACGCCGTCGACGAAGGAGAGCGTGGCCGCCTCGCGCTCGACCACCAGGCCGGCGCCGGGCGGCAGCCAGTGCTCGAGGCCCGGGGTGGGCAGGCCCGCGCGGCGGGCCTGGCGCAGCTCGTCGTACTCGGTGAAAAGGTGGTAGATGGCTCCGCCGGCGTGCAGGACGGAGTCGGCGCGCTTGGCGAAGTCCTCGGTGGGCCGGTGCCGGCGGCCCTCGACGTGGCTGACGTAGGACGGGTCGAAGCCCATGGCGGTGGCGAGCTGCTTCTTCGTCAGCCCGCGCTCCTGCCGCCGGGAAGCCAGTTCGGCGGCGAACGCCGCCACCGCGGCCGCCAACGGCGGGTCGTCTCCGGACATCGACGGGTTCATGTCGCCTCGTCCAGTCGAGGGGCACTTCGTTCCAGTGTCGGCCGGGCGACGTTCGGCTGAGAGACACTGGTGAGTTCCTGACAAAAGGGTTGACAGGGCATCAACGTGACGGTCCGTAGTCCTCTAGGACAGAAGCTGGTTAGGCTATCCTTAGTCCTCTACAGTTGATCGGTCGACGGCGAAGGAGGCGCGGGTGGACTCCCTGCTACGCGTACCCGCCCTCGAACCGCTCGCCCCGATCATCGACACCCTCTCCCGGGTCCGCGCCCAGCGCGGACCCGCGCCGGTGCACGGCCTGGTCAGCGGGCTCGTGGTCGGCGGTGGCGAGGTCCGGCCAATGGCCGCCGGCGGCGACTTCGGAGTGTCCGGCGCCGGTGACGACGGCGGACCGACGGTCGCCGGTGGCGGCTTCGGGCTGCCGGTCGGGGGCCGCGACGGCTGGCTGCCGGCCACCGCATTCACCGGCGGTGACCGGGTCGCCGACCTGCTCGCCGCCGCTGTCCGGCGCTGGAACGCCGCCCCGCACGTCGCCGCCGCGCTGGCCTTCAAGTCCTACGCCTACTGGCTGGCGCTGCCCGCCGTGGTCGGCTACGCCTCGGCCCGCCGGGTGCCGCTCGTCGCACCGGAGAACGTGCTGGTCCGCCCGCACGCCGGGGCGCCGTTCGTGGAGCTCGGCCTGGTCCGGCCGGCGCTCGCCGCGCTGGCCGACGACCCGGTCACCGCGCTACGCCGGGACGTGACCGCCGTCCCCGACGACGCGGCGCTGCTGCGCTACCTGCGTACCCACCTGCTCGACGGCCATCTGCTGCCGCTGATCGGGCAGCTGCACGCGCTGGCCCGCACCGGCGAGCGCACCCTGCTCGGCTCGGTCGCCTCCGGCATCGCCTACGCGCTGGTCCGCTCGGCCGACGCGCTGCCCGGCCCGATCGCCGGGACGGCCGCCGAGATCCTGCGCGCCCTGGACCTGGCCGACCTGGTCACCGTCGACGAGCAGCGCAACGTCCAGCGGCACACCTGCTGCCTGGCGTTCACCCTGCCGGAGCCGAAGGTCTGCTCCGGCTGCTGTCTGCCCCGCTGAGGCGGCTCAGGCTCCGGAGAGCCCCCGCACGTCCCACAGCAGCACGTCGTCCACCTGGGTACCCGGCCCGAGCAGTTGGGTCAGGGTGGCCGCCACGTCGTCGTGGTGGTTGGTGGCCGGGGCCAGCAGCACGATCGCCGCCCGCCAGTAGCGCAGGTCCACCACCGCCTGTTGGCGGTCCTCCTCGGTGACCTGCGGGACGCCGCCGTTCCACACCACGTTGAAGAGCAGCTGCCCGGTCCGGGGCTGCACCGGGCCGTACTGGCCGGTGCCGTTGGCGTCCGGGCCGAGGAAGTACCCGCCCACCACCCGGTACCCCTGGTCGGCGCGGTTCGCCCAGGCCATCGCGTCCAGGGCGCCGCCCCACACGGTGGTGTCGGCGCTGAGCACCGAGGCGTCCCCGTGCACGTAGGCGCGCCAGGCGCCGCTGGTGACGAAGTGCGGTACGGCGCCGCGCGGCGAGACCGCCAGCTGCTGCGGGAACACGGTCACCAGCGTCACGGCGAAGGCGGCCACCCAGGCGTGGCTGACCGGCACCGGCCGGCGCAGCGCCTCGGCCAGGGCTACCGCCAGCAGCAGCCCGACCACCGGGATCACCACCAGCCCGAGCCGTACCGGCACCACGGTGTCGAACAGTGGCAGCTGGCTGAGCACCGCCCACGGCGCCTTCGCCCAGAAGGTGGTGCCGTGCCACTGGCCGACCCGGCCCAGCGACAGCACCGTGAAGACCAGCCCGACCATGGCCAGCGCCGCTACCTCCAGGCGCCGCCACTGCCAGGCCAGCAGGACCGCCAGGAGCAGCAGCAGCGGCCAGCCGAAGAAGGTGTTCTGCTCCGGGATGTGGCCCAGCGAGCCGTCCCCGTGGACCAGCGTCAGCTTGGTGAAGGACGGGTACTCGGCCAGGTCGGTGCCGTAGGCGAGCACCCAGTCGGGCAGTCCCCGGTAGTGCTGCGGCCCCTGGAACTGGAACCACAGCGGGTAGGCCAGCAGTACTCCGGCGGTCACCCCGGCCACGGCCAGGCCGCGCAGCAGCGGGACCGCGCCGGAGCGCGCCAGCCGGGGCCGCAACGCCGCGTAGACCAGCACGAAGATGCCGGCCGCCAGGGCGTAGAGGAACAGCAGCTCCTCGTTGATGAACGCCTGCCAGGTGACCAGCAGCCCGAGCACGACGCCCCGGCGCAGCACCGGCCCGGGGTGCCGCAGCGCCAGCGCCCGCCAGAGGATCATCGGGATGAGGAACTGCGCCACCAGGTTGGGGTGGGCGTTGAGGTGGTTGACCATGCCGGGGGCGAAGCCGCAGAACGCGCCGCCGAGGATGGCCGCCGCACGGTTGTGCACGACGTGCCGGCTCAGTACGTGGTACCAGGCCCCCGCGGTGGCCGCGATGCCCAGGGTGAGCAGCAGCGCAAAGGCCACCGGGGCACCGAACAGCGCGGTGACCGGGGCCAGCGGCACGGTCAGCCCGAGCAGCCCGGTGTTGGCCATCAGGTTCACCCCGAGCGGGGCGTTGACCTGCGCGGTGAACAGCGGGTTCTCACCGTGCGTGAAGATCCGTACGGCGTGGATCAGCGCCATCTCGAAGAACTGCGGATCGCTGCCGTTGTCGGCCGGCAGCACACCGCCCGGGTCGGCCCACACCTTGCCCAGCAGCCACACCGCGAGCAGCACGAACCCCGCATAGACCGCCAGGTCCACCCGCCGGCCCCAGCGCCACCCGGACGCCGCGACGTCCGGCTCCGCCGCCCCGCCGACCAGCTCCGCACCAGCATCGTCAAGATCAATCTCGGCGTCGTCCAGCTCGGCCCCGCTGAGATCGAGGTCGACGTCAGCCAGCTCAGGGTCGGTCAGATCGAGATCCGCGTCAGCCAGGTCCGGGTCGGTCAGATCGAGATCCGCGTCAGCCAGGTCCCGGTCAGCCAGATCCAGGTCCACGTCAGCCAGGTCCCGGTCAGCCAGATCCAGGTCCACGTCAGCCAGATTGGGGCCGGCGCCATCCAGGTCAGGCTCGGCCGGACCCGCGTTCGCGTCGGCCAGACCAAGGTGCGCCTCGGCCGCATCAGGGGCGGCGGCGGGCGCGGCGCGGGTCGCCGGGGCGCCCGAGGCGCGGCCGGTCGGCCCGGGATCGGCGGGCAGTGGCTCGGCGGTGGGGGAAGCGGACATCGCGGGCGAGCCTATCCGGCGGCGTGGACGCTGGCCAACGTCGCCCGCTCACCCGGACGGGGGTACCAGCGCGCGCACGTCCCAGAGCCACACCCCGCCGACCGACGTCGGCGGGAAGCCGACCAGCTCGGTGGTGACCCGGTAGAGCTGCTCCTCGTGCGGGACGCCGAACGGCAGGATGAGCGCGGCGGCCCGCCAGTAGCTGAGGTCGGCCACGGCGGCCGCCCGGGCCACCGGCCCGACCGGCGGTACGACCCCGGTGAACGCCACCCCCTCCAGCAGCGTCGAGGTGGGCCGGGGCGGCGCCCCGTAGACGGCACTGAGCTGGTCCGGGTGGGCCGGGTCCACGCCGGGGCCGAGGAAGTAGCCGCGCGGGAAGGCGAAGTCCAGCGTCCTGGTGGCCGCGTCGAAGTACAGCGCGTCGACGAACGGCGGCCGGGGCAGCGGCACGGTGACCAGGCTGCGCCCGGGCGGCACGTAGTCCCGGTAGTAGCCCTGGCTGATGAACGCCGGAATCGGCTGCCCCACCGCCGGCAGCGGGGTCGGCGCGATGGGTACCAGCGCGACCGCCAGCACCGCCGCGCCGGCCAGCCGGAACGGCGCGCCGAGCTGCTGCTGACCGGCCGTCCAGGCGAGGAACCGGTCACAGCCCAGCGCCAGCAGCATCCCGGCGATCGGGGTGATCGCCAGCGCCAGCCGGGGCGCCACCAGCGTGTCGAAGAGCGGCAGCTTGGACAGCAGCGCCCAGGGCCCGGTGGCCAGGCGGTGCCCGTGCAGCCGTACGGTGTCGCCCGGGGAGAGCACCACGAAGGTCAGCGCGGCGGCGGCCAGCCCGACCACCAGCGCGCTGCGCCGCAGCCGCCAGACGATGACGACGAGCAGCAGCACCAGTCCCCAGCCGAGGAACCCGTTCTGCTCGGCGGCGTTCTCGGTGAACAGGCTGGCGCTGTTGGGGTTGCCGGAGACCGATTCGCTGGCGTAGGAGACGTAGGCCCACAGGTCGATGCCGTACACCTGGACCAGCGGCGGCAGCCCCCGGTAGTGCTGCGGGCCGAAGAACTGGAACCACAGCGGGTAGGCCAGCACGACCAGCGTCATGGCCCCGGCCACGGCGACGCCGCCGAGGAAGCGCCGCGCGTCCGGCCAGACGGTCCGGCGGTGCCACAGCACATGGACCAGCGCCACCACGCCCAGCCCCACGGCGGTGAGCAGCAGTATCTCCTCGTTGATGAAGAACTGCCAGACCACCAGGGCGGCCAGGGCGGCGGCGTTGCGCAGCCGGTGCCCGGGTTCCCGTAGCCGTAGCGCCCGCCAGACGATCCACGGCACCAGGAACTGGGCCACGATGTTGGGGTGCCCGTTGGCCTGCGCCACCGACGAGGGGCCCAGGCCACACAGCGCCCCGCCGAGGAACGCGGCCAGCCGCGAGCGCACCACGTGCCGGGCCAGCAGCGCGTACCACGAGGTGGCGGTGGCGGCCAGGGCGAGCACGGAGAGCACCAGGTAGGCGACCGGCGCGCCGAACAGCAGCGTCACCGGAGACAGCGGCAGGGCCAGGCCGAGGATCGACGTGTTGGCCATCAGGTTCACGCCGTCCGGCGCGTTCATCTGCCGGGTGAAGAACGGGTGCTCGCCGTGCGTCAGCACCCGGGCCGAGTGGGCCAGCACGAACCGGAAGAACGCGCTGTCGTTGCGGTTGTTGAGCTGTACCCGCCCGTTCGGGTCGACCAGCAGGTGACCCATCACGTAGACCGCGCTGACCAGGTAGACCAGGGTGACCAGCCGGTCCACCGGGCGACCGGGCAGCGACCGGAGCAGCCGGCGGCGGGCGCGCGGCTGCCCGACCGGCGCCGGCACCGGGTCGTTCTCCCCGGTGGTGGAGACCTCTTCGGTGGTGGTCACCGGTCCACCGTCCAGAGCCAGACGCCGCCGGTGAAGACCGGTTCGCGGCCGAGCAGCGCGGTCACCGTCTGCCACAGCGCCAGCTCGGCCCGGCCGGGGGCGAGCACCAGCGCCCCGGCCCGCCAGTAGGCCAGGTCGGCCAGGGCGGCCGCCCGGTCGGTGGGCGCCACGGCGGCCGGCGTTTCCGTGTCGTACACCCGTTTGAGCAGTGTGGAGGTGGGGCGGGGCGGGGCGCCGAAGAGGGCCTGCGGGTCGGTGGGGCTGGTCGGGCCGAGGAAGTAGCCGCGCGGGATGGCCGCGTCCAGCAGGGTGTGCGACGACCACCACATGGGGGCCACGAAGGTCTGGGTGGCCAGCGGCACGGAGACCACGGTGCGCCCCGGCGGCACGTACCGGCGCCACTGGCCGGTGGTGAAGAACGCCGGTACCGGATCACGGTCGGTGACGGTCAGCGGCGTCGGCGCGATCGGCAGCAGCGCCGCGACGCAGGCCACCGCCCACAGGCCGAGCCAGGCCCGGCGCACCGGCCCCGGCGGCGGGGCCAGCCGGCCCACCTGCTGCACGCCGAGTCCGAGAATGAGCGCCAGCAGCGGAATCATCACCAGGCTGAACCGGGTCGGGGTGATCAGCTTGACCACCGGCAGGTGCGCCACCACGGCGAACGGCCCCGGCAGCCCGGTGGCCACCCCGTGCACGGTCAGCCGCGCCCCGGCGGCCAGGCCTGCGAACACCAGTGCGGTGACCGTCGCGGCGCGCACCGCCAGCCGCTCCCGCCACAGCCAACCCGCGAAGATCACCAGGAGTACGACCAGCGGAAAGCCGAAGAACCCGTTCTCCTCGGAGGCGCTGTTGACGAACCGGGGCGCCACCCCGCCCGAGCCGGCCAGCGACTCCCGGGAGAAGGTGAAGTAGGTGGCCGGGTCGGTGGCGTACGCCGACGGGTCGAACGGCAGCCCCTGATAGGTCTGCGGCCCGAAGAACTGGAACCACAGCGGATAGGCCAGCGCTACCAGCGCGATCCCCCCGGCCAGCGCCAGCCCCGTGGCCACCGGCCGGACCAGGCGCCGGGCGGTCGCCGGCCGCAGCGCCGCGAGGACCACCGTCAGCACCGCCCCGGCCAGCCCGAGGAAGAGCAGCAGCTCCTCGTTGACGAACGCCTGCCACACCACCAGCAGCGCAAGCGGCACCGCGTGCCGCAGCAGCCGACCGGATCCGCCCAGCTTCGCGGCGTGGTAGGCGATCAGCGGGAGCAGGAACTGGGCGACGAAGTTGGGCTGCCCGGCGGCGTGCGAGACCAGGCCGGGCGCGAAGCCGCAGAGGCCGGCGGCCAGGAAGGCGGCCAGCCGGTTCGGCAGCAGGCTCCGCGAGAACACCCAGTACCAGCACCCCGCGGTGGCCGCGAAGGCCAGCGCCAGCAGCGCCGAGAACGCCACGTCCGGCCCGAAGACCAGAGTGACCGGAGCCAGCGGGACGGTGAGCCCGAGCACCGACGTGTTGGCCATCAGGTTGACCCCGCCGGGCACGTTCATCCGGTCGGAGAACAGCGGGTTCCCGCCGTGCACCAGGAACCGGGCGCCGTGCGCCAGGAACCAGTCGAACTGGGACTGGTCGGTGGCGTTCGCGGTCAGTACCCGACGCCCCGGATCGCCCCACAGCCGCGCCGTGACCAGCAGGCCACCGAGCAGGTAGACCAGGTACACGGCCAGGTCGAACCGGTACCGGCCGAGGCGCCAGGGGTGGCGGGCGCTGGTACGGGTGGACGTGTCGAGCGCCGGGTCGGCGGGCACCTCTACCCGGGACACCGGCTATCCCGGTCGGCGGGCCACTGCGAACACGGACTGGCCGAACGGCGGGCGGACCACCTGCTCGATCGCCTTGGTCACGGGGAGCACGAAGCGGTCGTACATCTTGACCATCGGGCCCTCCTTCGGCGCCAGCTTGAAGATGCTGGTTGCCGTGTAGTACCCGAGCAGGCCCAGCGCATTGGCGTAGTGGATCCGCTCGACCCGCAGCCCCGCCTCGGTCATCGCGGTAGCCAGCGACCTGCGGGTGTACCGGCGCACGTGGCCGGTGGCGATGTCCACCGGGCTCATGGCGAACATGAACGCCGGGACGATGATCACCACGGCGCCGCCCGGGCGGACCAGCCGGCCCATGCTGCGCAGCGCGCCGACGTGGTCGACGATGTGCTCCAGCACGTTGTAGGAGACCGCGCCGGTGAAGTCGCCGTCGTCCTCGCAGGGCAGCAGCAGCTCCCGGACGTTCACCGAAGGCACTCCCGCCAGCCGCTCCTTGAGCTGCACCAGCCGCTCCGGGTCGGCCTCGGTGGCGGTGAACCGGGGAAAGTGCGGCGCCCACTCCATCGCGTAGTAGCCCAGGCCGCTGCCCACCTCGATCGGGTTGTTGCCGAGGTAGGGCAGGGCGAGCTCGACGAACCAGCGACGGTGGTTGACCGCGGTGGCCAGGCCCTCCAGGACCTCAGCCTGCACGCGCTGGTCGCCAGTGATCTCGCCCATGCCGGTCCTCCGTCGTAGGGGTAGCCGCCGGGCAAGGCAGCAAACTCCTCGCGTACGCCCGGCGGACGGGTACTGAATGACTATAGGGCCCGGTAATCGGCCGACTTGCGCGATTCAGACAAACTCCACAGTCCGGGTACGGGCGCAAGATCGGCAGGCAGGCGCCGTCAGCGCTCGCCCGTACCCTTGCCCCGTCCAACGAGCGCCACCGTGGATGGTTGCCCCGGCCGGCGACATTCCACCGTCCCGGTCACGGCACCGCCAACAGGACCTTACCGACGTGATCACTGGCAGCCACCAGAGCGTGCGCCGAGGCCGCCTCGGGCATCGGCACGGTTCGATCAATCACGGGATGGATCCGGCCCGCCTCGATCAGCGGCCAGATTTCCGCGCGTACCCCCGCCATGATCGCGGCCTTCTCCGCCACCGACCGGGACCGCAGCGCGGTCGCCGTGATGCTCGCCCGCCGCGCCATCAACAGACCCAGATCCAGTTCCCCGGTACGCCCACCCTGCATCCCGATCACCACCAGCCGGCCGTCCAGCGCCAGGGCGCGCAGGTTCCGCTCCAGATAGGCAGCGCCCATGATGTCGAGGATCACGTCCACTCCCCGTCCGACGGTCGCCTCCTGCACCGCCGACACGAAGTCCACCTCCGTGTAGTCGATCGGGTGCGCACCCAGCTTCCGCAGCGCCGCGTGCTTCGCGCTCCGCGCCGTGGCCAGCACCGTGACACCGAGCGCCGAGGCGAACTGGATGGCGAACGTGCCCACCCCGCTGCCGCCGCCGTGCACCAGCAACGCCTCACCGTGCCGCAGGTCGGCCACCGCCACCAGGTTCGACCACACCGTCGCGGCCACCTCCGGCAGCGCCGCCGCCTCCGCCACCGACACCCCGAGGGGTACGGGGAGCAGCTGGCCCTCGGGTACGGCCACCCGTTCGGCGTAACCGCCGCCGGACAGCAGGGCGCAGACCTCGTCGCCGACGGACCAGCCGGTCACGCCTGCGCCCAGCGCTGCTATCCGGCCCGAACACTCCACTCCCGGGTAGGGGGAGGCACCGGGTGGGGGGTCGTAGTGGCCTTGGCGTTGCAGGAGATCGGCGCGGTTGACGGCGCTGGCGACGACGTCCACGAGCACCTCGCCCTGGCCCGGCTCGGGGTCGGGGACCTCGGTCCAGGTCAGGACTTCTGGGCCGCCTGGCTGTGTGATCGTGACCGCGTACATGGTGTTTATCCTGCCGGCTCGGGTGGGGTTTTGCGCGGCTGTGGAGGGTGTTGGCGGGCGGGGGGCGGCGGGGGTGATCTGGCAGACTGTAGGGCGGTGGTGGCCGGGACGGGGATCGGCGTCGCTACCTGGGAGGGCTCGCCTAGTGGCCGATGGCGGCAGTCTTGAAAACTGCTAGGGGCAGTGATGTTCCTCGTGGGTTCGAATCCCACGCCCTCCGCTCCCACCAGCAAACCAGCAGGCCAGGCCGCGTTTTCCGGGGCTCCGGAGATCGCGGCCTGGCCTGTCTGGTGTCCAGCTGTGTACGGCTGTCGACGGGTTTCCACGGGTGTCTGTGCCGAATACGTGCCGAACTTGGAGCGGGTATCCTGGCTGGTCAGGCTGCCTTTAGCGCCGCCTCGATACGCGCGCGGGCGGCCTCCTGCTCGCCGTCAACGCACTTGGCGTAGACCCGCAGCAGCACGTGGACGCTGTGTCCGGCCCACTCGGCTACCTGCTGCGGGGGCACCCCGGCGTTCAGCCACAGCGACACGGCAGCGTGCCGCAGGTCGTACGGCCGGCGGACCAGCGGTGAGGCAGCTTGGACCGGGGTCAGGGCGGCCTGCCGGGCGGAACGCCAGGCCCGGCCGTAGCTGCTCTCACTCACCGGGCCACCCCACGCTCCCCGGAACAGCCGGCCGTCGCTGGTGGTGCCGTGCTCCTCCAGATGACGCCGCAGCAGGGCCACCAGTTCCGGGGCGGCCGGTACACGCCGGGTGTCCCGCTTGGCCCGGTGCTTGAGCTGGCGGGAGTCCCGTATCGATCCGTCGTCGGTCCAGGCTGAGCCGGCCCACGGAGCACTCCCAGCCAGCAACAGCTCACCCCACCCTTCGGCGGGTAGTTGGCAATCCTCCTCGTGGAGTTCAGCGGCTTCCTCGGGCCGCATCGCTGCGTAGTACAGGCAACCGAAGAACGCGACCAGTGCCGGCCCACTCGGGCCGCCGTGGGTGCCCACAGCATCGAGCAGCGCCCGCGCTTGCGTGGGGTTGACCACGACCCGTCGGTCGACTTCATCAGCGGTCTTGGGTGCCTCCCACTTCACCCGGTCGAGCGGATTGACGGCCAGCCGGCCCAGCTCGACGGCGTACTCAAGCGCGCTGTGCAGCACCATGCGGCGCCGGTTGACCGTGTTGGCGGCTGCCGGCCGGCCGTCGAGGTTGACGCTGAGCGCGTCGAGGATTGGCCGCATCGCGCCGGGTTCGGTGAGCGCAGGCAGCAGTGGTGCCGCTGCTTCGATCCACGGCAGTGCCGGGGCGGCCGGCCCGCTGAGCGGGCCGGCCTTCCTCGTGTTGACGTTGAATGCCCAGCCGTAGAGCGCTTGGCGTAGGTGTTGGCTCTCGGGCCTGCCCTCCCGATCGGCCACCATGGCAGTGGTGATGGACGCGAGCGCGTCAGCCAGGGCTGTGCGCGATTTGCTGGCGATGCGTGGCCACTTCATCGCCGCGAAGTCGCAGGCATGGTCATACCAAGTGGCCTGAGGCGCTTCCTCGCGGACAACCTGGGAGACCGGCCGGCCACTCTCGATGTCGAATGCCTCGCCCCGGTTGGCCGCACTGAGCAGCCCAGCGCGGAAGTTCTCGGCCAACGCCCGCGTCTTGAACGTCTCTCGGTGCCGGTTGCCGTCGACCTCCCAGCGGCAGGTGTATGTGCGTCCCCTTGCTCCCTTGTAGACGCTGATTCGGTAGACGTGGACCTTGAAGGATGTCTGCGCCGTCACGCCGCGTCCTCCAGGGTCGACAGCCAGGCGTCGAGGTCAGTGCGGCGTATGCGGATGTCGCCGTTCGGCAGCTTGATGCACCGGGGCGCCTTGCCGGTCTGGCGCCAGTAGTAGAACGTCGACCGGGACACCTTCAGTTCGGCTGTTACCTCCGGGATAGTCAGTGCCTCCCCGCTCTTGACCGGCGTGACAGTTGAGATGCCCCGCCGGGCGACGTTCTGACCGCTGTGAGCTGTGCTTCCAGCCATCGTGCGTAGTCCTCCCGTGGCCTGTGCTGTGCGCTGAGGGGTGTTCGTAGTGCGGTGGAGTGATCCGGTGGATGGCATGACGGCATTGACAGCGAGCGATTGAGCGGCCCGCTGTACCGGTCGCTGAGCCAAGATCAGGGGCGGGTTGGTGGCATTGGATGGGTGCAACCGTCTGGGAGCTTCTCGGCGGGCCGTTTCCCGGCCGCCTCGCGTGGTTGTGGATCACGAGACGGCCGGGCCGGCGGGCCGGGCGTGGTGACGGTGGGTGGTTAGGCGGCGCTGTCGATGACGGTTAGGGGTGGGGAAGGCGTACCAGCCGTACCAGCCGTACCAGTGCTGGTCAGGGGTGGTACGGCTTCTGGGCTGGTACGGCTTGAGCCGTACCGCTGGTCAAGCCGTACCGGGGTTGAGCTGGGCGGGTACGGCTGGTACGGCTGGTACGGCTTGGTGCCCTCTCCGGGACCGACGACGCTGTCGGGTGACGGTGTGTAGCGGTTCCAGGTGTCTTCGAACGCGGTCCGCCAGTAGCCTTTGGCTTGTCCGGTGGGTGGGGCGAAGCGGATGGTGTCGGAGCGGATGTCGTACTCGCGTAGCAGCATCCCGAGGCGCATCGCGGTCAGGCCGCTGCCGGCGTAGTCGGCCCAGGGTGCTTCCGGGTCGGCTTTGAGCCGGTCGAGTAGGACGGCGGTGGGGATTGCGTCGTGGCGGCCGAATGCGGTGCGGCAGTCGGACAGCAGCCGTAGCCGGTCGCTGCCACTGTTGTCGTCGCGTTGGGCGGTGAGGGTGATGGCGGCGTGCCGGGCGCGTTCGGGCCAGTCCCAGCCGGCTAGGTCGGCTACCGCGATGAGCGGTTCCCAGGTGTCGGCGGCCCGGTCTTCCAGCGGCATGACCGGTTCGGCCCGTTCCAGCTCGGGCAGGTGTGCGGTGAGCCAGCCGGCCAGCGCCACGGCGGTTTCTACGAGTGCTGGCCGGTCGCGGCGGTGCCGGTACGGGGCAACGGTCTCCCCCGGGCCGCGCCGTCGCATGCGCACGACGATGGCGCGATCTTCGATGGTGTCGGGCATGGCACCGATCCCGGCCAGTGCCGCCATGGCGAAGGTGGGGATGCGCTCCAGCCGGCGGGTGCCGGCGTCCCAGCGGATGGTGGGCCGGTTGCGCTGGTGGCCGGCGTTGAGCAGGCCGCGCAGGTCTTCGTTGGCGTCGGCGTTCTTCCCGCCGAAGATGGTGTCTGCCTCGTCTACGAGCAGGGTTGGTGGTCCGTCGCCGTCTCCGATGGCCCGGTACACGGCGGCCGGGGATGCGTTGACGGTGATGAGCGGTGCGTGGCAGCAGCCCTCCACCACGTCGAGCAGCCGCGATTTGCCGCACCGCTTCTCGGGTGCCCGGATGACCAGGCGGGGGGCGTGTGCCCAGGCCGGTTGGGCGTGGGTGGCGGCGATCCACAACGCCACGGCGTCGACCGCTTCGGGGCAGGGCAGGATGACGTAGCGGTTCAGTACAGCCACGAGCCGGTCAAGGATCGTGGTCCCGTCGTGCACAGGCGTTGATGGTGGTGTGGTCATGCAGCGATCCCTTCGTCGGTGAAGCCGCCGACGATGGCGGCGTGGATGTCGCGTGGTGTCTGTCCGGCTTGCCGGCCGGCGTCGGTGAGCGCGGCGATCGCGTCGGCCCGGCCGATGGCTCCGGCGACCGACCATGCGGGCGACTCCGCGGGCGGCGCCGTAGAGCGTGGTGCGGCGGCGTCCCTCTGCGGCGGTGGTGACGGCGTGCAGGTGAGCTGTTAACAGCCGGTCGGGATGGGAGATGCCCCCGCCGCTGGTGGTGCGGGACCGGCCGGGTCGGCGGCGGTGCGGGCGGTCGGGTGGGGCGGCCGGCGTCGACCAGGGCGGGGGGCATCTCGGCCACTGGCCGGGTGGGCACAGCCCAGCGGTAGCGGTGTTTGGTGGCTGGGTGGGTGGAGGGTGGTGCGACGACGTATCCGTCGTCCGCGCTTGATGTCCACGCCGGGCCGGCCGTGCAGCTTGGCGGCCAGGGGACCGCCGGGGTGGCGGTAGTACAGGTGCCAGCCGCCCCCGCCGGTCGCCACGGTCGCCGTAGGAGCCATCAGGGCCCGGTCGAGCTGGCCGCCGTTGCGCGGGTCGATGTCGACCACCACCAGGCCGCTGACCGTGCCGGTCCGGATGGCCAGCAGCCCACCGGGTACCTCGCTAACCATGGCTTTGAGCCGGGCGGGGTCGGTGGTGGCGGCGTAGAAGCCGTGGCAGGTCAGGCACCCGCAGGTTGCCGCGTCGTGGGTCATGGCGCGGCATCGGGCGCAGTTGGCGATGGGTCGTTTGGTGCGGCCGAGCAGGAACACCGGCCAGCCCACGGCGGCGTAGCGGAGAGCTTCGGTGAGGAGGGCGGTTCGGTCGCTCATGTGTGTCCTCCGTTGGCGATGGCAAGCAGCACATCGGCGTGACAGCGCTGGCCGGGTGGGCACCAGCAGGCGAGGTTCCGACCGGCCAGCTCGGTCCGGAGGGCGGTCAGGTATTCGGGGGTCATGTCGACCAGCCAGGCCCGGTACAGCTCGACGGCGATCTCGGCGGTTTCGACCAGGCCACCGCCATAGGGCGGCGGGACTGACTGGCCGACGCGGAACGGGTTGCCCCATCGGCTGGGCCGGCCGACGTAGACGCTGTTCGGTGGCATCCGCCACCCGGCGGCCCGGCTCCGCTGTATCCGCCGGGGCGTCGCGCCGGCCATCACGCGGCCCTCCGGTGTGCGTGTACCTGTGCCTCGGTCCAGGTCAGGGTGTCGGCGGTGGCGGTGATGGCGGCGGCCGGCGTCGTGGCCGGCCGACCGGCGCGCGTGCCGACCGTGACCCTCACACGGCGGGGGCCGGTGCGGCGCTTGGTGCGCCAGCGCAGCGCCAGCGCGGTGCCGCCGGTCACGGTGGCGGCGGTCAGGATGGTGGCGAGGGTGGCGGTCGGGTTGGCCAGGATGCCCACGGCCAGCACGGTGAGCAGATTCTGCAGGGCGGCCCGCAGCGGCCGGGTCAGCAGCCGTTCCCGCCCGCGCCGGCCGGGCCGCATCGGCGCCCCGGTCGTCCACCGGTAGCCCAGCACCAGGGCAACGATCACGGCGGGTGCGATGGCGCAGGTGAGTAGCCACCACAGTCCGCGTAGCAGGGCGGCGATGCCGTAGAAGAACGCGGCCACTACCCCGACCACGGGTGTGCCGGCGTGGGTCTTGTTGCAGCACATCGGATTCGGACTCCTTCGCGGTCAGTTGCCGGCGTCGTGGGTGGCGGCCCGCCGGGTCGCGGACAGGTAGTTGAAGACGGCCCGGCCGGCGCGTAGGCGCTTGCCGGTGGTGCGGCAGCGTCGGCACGGCTTCCAGCCACGCCGGCCGGCGCGCTTTCGGGTCTTGCCCAGCCCGCCGCAGCGACGGCAGTCCCGGAACGGACGCCACCAACACGCCAGGGCATACCGGCCGGCCAGCGCAGCGGCCACGAGCAGGCCGAGCAGCACAAGGCGGAACATGATCCAAAACCTCCAAGAGTGGTTACGCACAGTGATGGTTGATGGGCGTGCGGGACCGGCGTCAGCAGCCCCCGAGTGGGGGCGCAAACGCTGCCGCAGGCCGGGATTTCAGTGTGTTGGCTGGTCGGCTGCTATCTACTAGCCGCCAGCTCGGAGACCGGTTCGGGTGCTAGCGGGTCTGCTAGCGCTAGCAGCCCGTGCCGCTAGCGCTAGCAGCCCTCACGGCCCTAGTCGCCGACCGCTTCCGGTTACGCTCCGTGAGCGCGGTCGGTCAGGTCGGCGCGGGCGATGCCGCGTCGGGTGACCGGCTTGCCGTCGACCCGCCGGCCGATGTCCTGCACGCTGATCGCCGCGGTGCGGCTTCAGCGCCGCGGTCAGCTGGGTCGACTCCCAGCCGCCGTAGACGTCCGGCCGCAGCTCGGCCAGCAGCCCGCACAGGGTCTCGTTCCATGCCTTGTCCTCGCCGGCCGGCCAGATGCGGGCCAGGTCGTCCAGCACGTCGAAGGTCGGCCGGGTGTCGCGGGTCTGCTCGTCCGGGACCGGCAGGGTGCCGGCGTCGGTGCGCAGGGCGACTGCGCGGGCGATGATGCGGCCGGCGGCGGTGGTGTCGACGTAGAACGAGCGGACCGGCGACGGGCTTGCCGAAGCCGGCCAGGATGCCCCACCCGGCCTCCGTCACCGGCTGGAACACGGTGGCCCGGTACCCGAGCTTGTAGGCCGAGGTGCCGAGGATCATGTCGTTCGCGGTCTGGTCAGCCACCGACAGGCAGAACCGGGAGTTGACGTTGCGGGTGATCCCGGTCGGCAGGCTGTCCTTGTCGGGGATCTGCGTCCCGATCAGGATGATGACGCCCAGCGCCCGGCCCAGCTTGATGACCTTCTCCAGCAGTTCCCCGGCGTCTTTGCCGTACTTGGAGGTCATGAGTTCTTGCAGCTCATCGAACCAGGCCACCAGCGGATGCAGCCCAGATCCCTTGAGCGAGGCCAGTTCCGGGGTGACCTTGTTCTCCGGGGCCTTGCCCAAGCGGGCGTAGTGCTCGATGCGCTTGGAACGGCGGCGGCACTCCTCGTACAGCCACTCGATGAACGCGAAACACGCCGCGAGGGTGTCGTCGTCGAAGCCGTTGCCGTACTCCGCCATCACCGGCGCGAGCACGGCGAAGTCACCGACGCCCTTCAGCTCGTACCCCCGGATCTCGCACCGGGGGTCCAGCGAGGCGGCCAGCAGCAGATCCCGCAGCGCGAACGTCTTCCCGCTACCCGGGCTGGCCACCGAACAGCCAGTTCCGGAACATCAGCTCGACGATGACCGTGTTCAGGCGGGGGTCGGTGGCGAACGGGAACGGCTTGAACAGGTCCACCTTCCGGCCGTCCAGCAGCGGCCAGGCCGGTTGCCGCATCTGCGACGCCGGCTCATACCCGACCCACAGCGCGAGGCGGCCGGTGTGCCCGGGCGCGGCTTCGGGCCACACCTGATCCAGCGGCAGCCGCAGCGCCGAGGCGAGCCGGCCGCGTCGGGCGACCACGTCGGCGGCCTCCACCCCGTACGGCAGGTCGACCACGGCCAGGTGGCCGGGGCCGTCGCGGTGGATGTCGTGCGGGAAACTGATCGCCTTCGGGGATCCTTCGCCACCGCGCTGTTGATCGCGGCCAGTTGCAGGGACACCAGGGCGCGGCGGACCAGCTCGGCGGTGAGCTTGCGGTACCGGCTGCCCTCGGACACCCGGTCGGTGATCCGCTTGTCGTCCGGGCGGCCCAGCCGGGCCAGCACCGGCACCGCCCCCAGCAGCGCCAGCCACCGCCACCACGCCGGCCCGACCGTCAGCGCCACGGCGGTGGCGACCAGGGCGAGCGCGCCGAAGGCGATGACCCACCAGCGCCAGGTGGATTGGCGCTGCCGGCGGGCGTCCAGCTTCAGCCACACTTCGGCGTCGTTGCGGGACGCGGCGGCCTGCCGCAGCGACCAGTTGCCTTCCTCGGCGCTGGCCCAGTGCAACGCCTCGGCCGATCCCCCGCACCGCGCCCAGCGGCGCGTACAGGGCTGCCTTGCCCGTGTACTTCGGGGACCGGACGCCGTGGTAGGCGAGGGTGTAGCCGGCGTTACCGGCGGAGTGCTTCGCGGCGGCGCGAATGCCGCGCCACGAGCGTGCCCAGTCGGCCAGGATCGGCCGGCGCTGCACCCGCCGGGCGTCGTGCGGGATGTCGTCCAGGTCCGGCCGGTCTACCGGGGGACCGTCCGGGGGTGGGGTGTCGTCGTAGGACTCCGCGTCCTCGTCGCCGTCGTCCGGCGGGAGGCCGGAGGGGTGATCGTCGGTGTCCGGGTCTGCGACCGGTGTGGGCTGCGGCGAGCGGCGTGCCCGTTCGGCGGTCAGGTCCACCACGGCGGCGTCGACAAGTTCGGGATCGTTGCGGGGGTCGTCCGGGTCCAGGTGGTCAGGGCGGGTCATGGTCGGGTGGTCTCCTTAGGCGAGGATCAAGGCGGCGATGAACAGCCAGCCGATGTGCCAGGACTGATCGAGGGCGTAGGCGCCGGTGCCGAGGGTGGGGTTGTCGTCCCGGCCGGTCCGGGGCGCGCCCAGCCGCCAGAACCGTCCGGAACCGGTTGCCCGGGCCAGCAGGTACAGGGCGGTCCGCCGGTCGGCGATGTAGTGCGTGAGCGCGGAGACGCCCAGCCCGGCGGCGGTGCGCCAGCCGAACAGGTCCAGGCCGGTCGCCAGCGTCAGGGCGGCCAGGGCGGTGACGGCGGTTGCGGTGTAGGAGAGGACGTGGTTGGCGCACGCGAGGCGGCCGGTCCAGCCGGGGCGGGCCTTGACGGCGGCCTGGTAGTCGGTCTGTACCCAGTGGTCGGCTACCTGATGGGCGGCGTACAGCGCGGCGAACACAGCGCCAACAACGCCGACGGGGTCGGGTTGGGACATGATGGCAGGTACCTCCATGGCTGACCCGGCAACGGGTCGGGGTGGGTTGGGGGCCGGAGCGCGGCCGGTTGCTGCCAGGCGAGGGGCCGCGCTCCGGGCAGACCTACAACGGGCGGTCATCACCCGGCCGGTGGGCCGGGGCGGGGTCGGTGGTGACGGACGCGGCCAGCTCGTCCAGGGCGTCCAGCAGGTGTTCCAGGATCAGTTGCCGGTCGGCGGTGTCGTCGTTGATCCGCTCATCCGCGTCGTGGATCAGCGCCGCGAGGGCGTTGCGGAGCCGGGCCAGCTCGGCGGCCGGGCCGCTGTCGGGGCGGGTCACCGCTCGTCCCGCTCGTTGTGGATCAGGTGCGCCAGGGCAGCGCCCATACCCAGCACCGCGACCGGCAGGGAAGCGACCAGGGTGGTGATCAGCCACGGGGCGTGCGTGACACCTGTGGCCGACATCAGGTGGTAGGCGACCTGCCCGGCCGCGCCGAACACCAGAGAGCCGATCGCGGACCACATGGCGAACCGGCGAGCCTTACGGGTGGCCTGCCCAGACAGCCACACCCGCAGCGCGAACGCCGCGTAGGTCTCCACCCCAATCGGCAACGTGATCGCGGAATTGATCGACAGCCGGTCCGCGATACCAGGCAGCGGGTGCACCACCCCGAAGCCGGTCAGTTCGCCCAGGCCGACCCAGCCCGACCAGATGGCCACGAACGCGGGCAGGGCCAGCAGCAGCACCGGCCACGACCGCACCCGCCCGCGCTCCGGGACGGTGGGGGTGAAGGGCAGAGATGCCCCCGCCCCCGGCGGGGCTACGTCGACCAGTGCGGCCGGCGCGGCGGCCGGCGCGGCGGGCATCTCGTCCACCACGACCGGCCCGTCCGGCGGGGCGGGTGGTGCGGACACCGGCACCGGGCCGCCGTCCGGGGTGGCGAGGAGTTCGCCGCGTACCGCGTTGGCCTTCTCCGCACCGACGCGCAGCGCCTTCATGAGTTTGTTGCGGGAGGGGATGGCGCCCAGCTCGCCGGCCAGGGCACGGGCTTGGGGGAGCAGCGCTTCCACGTCCGGCGGGAACGCGCTGCCTACAGCGGTGATCGTCATGTCAGGGGGTCTCCGTTCAGGCGGCCAGACCGGCGGCCCGGTCGGGCTGGTCAGACAGGTACTCGGCCATCGCCCGGCACACCCGGGCCTCAGCGCGGCGCAGCCGGCGCCAGTCCAGATCGCTCGGCCGGTCCACGGTCAGGACACGGATCTCCGCGTCGACCAGATCCAGCTCGGCGGCGATCAGCGGCCACTCGTCCTCGATCGCGGCCAGGTCATCCGGGGTCGGACCAGCAGTGTCCGACCACAGGTCGCTATCCATCAGCGGTGCTTCCTTCCAGAACGCTTCTTCGGGGCACCGTCGCGGCACCCTCGGCAGGCGAGCTCATCCGATGCCAGCGGAGCCAGCACGTCACAGGCGGTGCAGGAACGCCACACGGCGCTCTGCCGGGCGGTCACTCGCACGCAGGCGGCGAGGGAAGTCATGGGGCACCCCACTTCGGCAGGTTGAACAGGGCGGTTGGATGGCCGGCCGGGCCGCAGGCGTCAGTCGCACCACGCCCCGGCCGGGGTCTCACAATCAGCGCCAGCTCTGCGCAGCTCGCCCCGCTCGCCCGGGATCTACCGGGGTCGGCCACCCGTGTGGCTCAAGGCAGGGAATGCCGCGCACGCAGCTACCGGCGCTGTCTTCCTGTCGCTGTGGAGTTGATCAATGAACATGCGGGTCCGGGGCTGATGGGCGTACGGCAACTGAGTGCCGCAGTTCCCGACCGACCGACCTGGCGTTGCTGTGGTGCAAGCAACCTAACAACTGATAGCCTGCCGAGTCAACTGTTAGTTTCCAAGCTCAGCATTCATCCTCTGGCCTGCTACTTTGCCGATCGACGGGGCGAGGGGCCATAACATCTAGTAGCCGCTGATAGGATGCCGTTGCCCACAAGGGCGCCTAGAGACAGCGAGGATCGCCCGTGTTGCCGGACAGATCGCAACTCACACGCTCTGATGCGCTTCATCAGCAGATCGCACGAAACATCCGCAATGAGATCGAAGCGGGTAAACTGCGCGACGGTCAGGTACTGCCGTCGACTCGCGACTTGGCCGCTGAGTGGGGAGTAAGCGTCTTCACCATCACGGAAGCCATGAAGATCCTGGCTGCCGAAGGACTTGTAGAGAGCCAGTCGAGGTCTAAGCGTGTTGTGAGGCATGGCGGCGAGCCAACCCGATCGGAAGTACAACTGATCAAGCCGGCCGTTGTTCTCATCGGCGGTTACGCAGGCAGCGGCAAGACTGAGCTTGGCCGGATTCTGGCGAGGGAAACCGCTTGGCCGATGCTCGACAAGGACACAATCACGCGGCCTGTTGTTGAGGCGGCGCTTGAAACGATCGGGCTGTCTCCACATGATCGAGAATCAAGCAAATACGTAGAGATGATTCGTCCTCGGGAATATGAGGCACTTGCGGCATCGATTACTGAGAACGTGGCATGCGGAAACAGCGTCATTGGCACTGCTCCGTTCATTCAGGAATTTCGGGACTCGGCATGGATTGAGCGGACCCAAGCTACGTATGGCGATCTCAATGCGGACGTGCGGTTCATCTGGGTGTCCTGTGATGCAGAGACGATGAATATGTATATCCGGCACCGAGGGGCCGCCCGAGACACGTACAAGATTCAAAACTGGACAACTTATGTAGCGTCCATAGATGTTGACTTCCGGCCGTCTGTGCGCCACTTCGTCATCGACAACAGCAAGTCCGCTCCTCCGCTCCAGACCCAGGCACGAGAGTTCCTTGGCCAACTCTCAACGGAGGCCAATCAATGAACTGTGGCGTTATCCTGTACGGTCCACCAGCGTCGGGCAAGGACACCACAACCGACGCGCTTCGCAGCCTTAGTCCTGAGTATCAGTTGTTCCGTCGGCTCAAGGTGGGTTCAGGCAGGATGGCGCAGTACCGGCCGACCACCATCGAATACGTCAAGCAGCTCAGGTCCACAGGTGAAATTGTGTGGGAGAATCGGGCCTACGGGTCGCTGTACGTCGTTGACTTGCACTCATTGCATGATCGATTAGCCGAATCGCGACCGATCGTTCATCTTGGCCAGGTCGACGCAATATCCGCCGTACGGCAGGCAACCCCGAGCGCGCTCTGGGTCATCGTGGATCTACACTGCCCGCGAGAGGTGGCCGAGAAGCGAATCGTCGGTCGCAGTACGGGTGATGAGCAGGAACGGCTGAGAGTTTGGGACGGCACCGCACAGCTTTGCGACGCGGATATTTCGGTCGACACATCAACGCACAGTCCAGACGAGATTGCCCGCCGGATTCATGTGGCGTGCACTCGGCTCAATGTGCAAATGTGATCTGGGCGCTCAATCGGCGTCATCTACAGGCAGCGTCGCAGGAGTACGAGACCGACGGGTCAATGCGTTTGTCGGCGCATTCGGTGCCGTCGACCAGTCTTGTGCATCTGTAGACGGCGTGCCCGCCGCACTCGCAGACCAGCCAGCCAACATGCACGTCGTGCCTGTGTGAATCGGGGACGGCGTACAGGTGACCATGCCGGCAGCGGTCTGGCTTCGGACCAATCCGGGCGCGCTGCTGGATGACCTTCCAGCTCAGTACACGCTGGCTGGCCCTGGCCCACGTCACCAGCTCCCGCAGTCGGGCCGGCGTGTCGGCGGCGAACTCCCTGCGTTCAGTCGTCGGCCACGCGCCAGGCCGAGCCATCTCGACCTTCACCAGCCACGTTGGTCCCCACCAACTCACCCCGCCATATTAGAACGGACGTTCTATCGGTTGGAGGGAACGTCAGCCGTCGGCGGGCAGCTCCGCAGGGGACGCAGCGGGTCAATGCCGACGCACGGCCCGCCGGAAGGCCGTGGCGAGTCGGTGGTGGGGGTCGACGTGGGGGTCGGGTCGGAGCGTGCCCGGTCGCACGACGAGTATGTGTTGCACCAGTCGGGCGGCATGAAGGATTCCACTCGCCAACTGCCGCCCTGGCGACGGGCTTGGAACCGCCAGGGGTACGCGGCGCCGCCGAACATCAAGCCGGCGTGGTCGGGGTCGAATGCCAGCGTGCCGAACCACTCAGTGACGTCGGCCCGGTCGCCGTGGATGCGCTCGGTGTCGTCGGCGCCGCCGTTCGTGGTGAACCGGACCGGTAGCCAGTCGTGCTTGCGGATGTCGCGGCGCATCGCGTTGATGTAGTCCGCCCGCTGCCGCAGCAGCGCCTGACGGCGGGACGCCACGAGTAGCCGGGTGATCCCGGCCGTCTCGTCGGGATCGTGGTTGAAGGTCAGTACCCAAGAGTTCACGGCGGCAGACGGCGACACCTCGCCAGCGTCGACAGCTCGGGCGTACCTGTACACCACGAAGGCGGCGCCACTGGCCGCACACAGGGCTGCCGCCAGTGCTACACCGAGCAGGACCCACGGCCAGCGGCGACGACGCAGAGGGGCCATATCCGGAGCGTAGATCGACTCCGCAGCCTAGATCGACTCCAGTGACTGTGTAGCCCGTCACTCGTCGCGGCGAATCACCGGCGCCCGGCGGCCTGGCCGCCGCTGAACTCCACCCAACGGAAGTCGACCTGGACCCGGGGACGAGTCGGCCCTTTCCGGGGTACGGACCCTCACCGTACGGCGAGTGATCAGAAAGCGCCTGATTGTGCATATAGAGCACGCGGTGCGAGGCGCAACAAAACATCTCCGGATCCGGCAACGGGAGCGCATCCACAACGAGCCCACAGGTTATCCACAGGACGATCAACAGCTACATGACCCCGAGAAAACCCGTCGACGGCCTCTAGTGGATCAAGACATTAGACCCCACTCGGCTCGAACAGGCGTTTGACGTGCAGCTATGGCTTCCGGGAACCCGCTTACGCTCCGTATAAGACACGCCGGGGCGACACGCGCGGACGGTGGAGGTGGCGGAGAGTATCACAGCGGTCCGACAGCGAGCGTTGTCCACAATATGGGGGCCGTGGGCTGGAGCTTTGGCCGCCGATGTTGTGGTCGGCCGCCCACGGGCCACACCGGCGTGTCGAAGTTGCCCAATCGCCGATGACTACCTAACGTGTCGTCTGATAAACGCCGAGACCCCCAACCCGATGTCTGGGGGACGTCGGTCGGGGGTCTCAGGTGCAACCTTGGCGGGCTTGCACTTGGACCTTAACAATCGATCTTGCGATTCGACAAGGACCGCGGGGCCAGTTGGCCGATCGGCGTGGCGTTCAACCTGCTCAGACGCCCTCTTGCGTCTGTAACGAAAGGTGGAGCCACCCCATGCGCTTCTCGCGCTACTTCAAGGTCACCCCCCGTCGCGAGGACGACTGGTTTGACATTGATCTTGAATCGGACACCGCCCTCGCGGTCGACCCGTTTCGGATCTACGACGAGACCGAGGGTCCTTGGGTGCCGTCGCACGACCGGGTGCTGGACTTCTTCGGGATGATCTTCGGGCTCATCCGGGACTCGGGAGGAAACCGGGAGTCGTTGGCCTGGAAGAAGGCAGCGAACATGCTGCTATTTCCGGAACCAGCCGAGTTTTGCCTCGGCGTATCTACAGGCTCTCCTCTAGGCAATGGCTCGGGCCCGCGCTTGCAGGAATGCATGCTAGCGGGCGTCGAGACCGCCATCCGTGTGGACATGGACACTCTGGAACACATGGAAGCGCTGGCGCTGTTCACTGGCGGTTTCGGGCTGGACAGAATGTCCGACACGATCTGCAACATCCTCAAGTCCGAGTTCATCGCCTACACACAAGAGGTCTGTCGCCGCCACGGAATCCCGATGGAGAAGTTCCGTGTGCCTAAAGCCTCATGGAGCGAGGACGGGCGCTGGCAGGATCGTGACGTGGAACTGCCCCTCAATCCGTTCGTGAAGAGGCGTCGGCGCCGGAGCGGGCCACAGGTTCCAGTGCGGTTGCCGATTCTGCTCGTTCCTGAGCGCTTCCTGCGGGACATCCCGGTGGCGACCTCCGAGGGCTTCTGGGACTTCGCGGAGATCAACTACGCGGAGACACTTCGCACAAATTTCAACTATGACGTGTCGAAGGCCGTCACGAAGGAGATCCGGGCGAGGCTCGCCCGGCAGAATCCGACCATCGTGGAGGACTACCTCCGGTCGTTGGAGGGACGGGAGCACCCTCCCTACGACGTCTTCGAAGATCCCAAGAAGATCGTCCGTGCTCGCGATCTCCAGCGTCAGGAAGCCTCACTTCCGCCGCTCCGCGTCAAGCCGGCGAGCGTCGATGACTTCGATGCTTTTGTCCGCGAGATCATCGAGGCGTACCGACACTCGTTGGAGGATTCGGACGGATGGACGTTGCTTTGGTACAAGGACGAGCCGAGGGAGGAGAAAGCGGTACAGGCGGCGTTCCGTATGGTCGCTCAGCACTACTGCAAGGCCGCTCACGTCTACATGGTGGGGGAGGCCAACGCAGGACTCGGCCCGGTCGATTTCGTATTCTCGAAAGGCTGGGAGGCCCGCGCCTTGGTCGAGATGAAATTGATGGCTAGCTCCCACCTCTGGGACGGCGTCCTGGCCCAGGTGCCCACGTACGCCCGAGCCGAGGAGATCAAGTCCGCGTTCTACGTCGCGGTGGCCATGTCCGACAGCGACCTCTCGGCCGAGAAGATCGAGAAGGTCAGACAGGCGGCGGCCCTCGCCTCCGAGCGCAACTCAATCAAGATTGAGCCCGTCGTCATCGACGCGCGCCCGAAGCAGTCGGCCTCGAAGATCAAGCCAAGCGCGGAAGATCGTGCGGCACTGCGCCGCCGGGGTGAGGGCGCTCGACCTGCTGCTGCCTGACCAAGTGACCCGCCGCCCAATTGATGCCCATCCGATGCTAAGGACGCGGGAATTGGGCGGCGGCTTGCTTTGCGAACCTGCCCGACGTTGCCGGATGACCCGGCCGAACATCAGGCTTCGATGCTCCGCGATGTGCAGCGCCCTGAAACGCGGACCGCTTTGAGGACCGGCGGGAACATTTCAGCCGACGTCGGAGGGGCGTGGAATGCCCGACGGAGTACGGCGACGGTTGGAACCAAGCCAAGGTCAGGACGCATGTGGTCGTTCCCTTGAAGCGTGCTGCGCGGATGAAGTACAGACCAATAGCAATACAGACAAGTCGATCCCAATGAAACGTCCGAGATCGAGAACAATTACACTGCATCACGACGCCGTGGAGCGAGCCAAATGTAGTCGACGAGACGGGCAGAGCCTCCGCTCCGGCGCCCGCCGTCCTACTACGCGCCGGCAGGTCGCTGCGGCCTAACAACCCACCGAGCGATGCGAGATAGCGCCCCCTGCATACCCTTAGTCTTCTTGCCTGCCACCGCGAAAGAAACTGCGTGGGATGGCTTGTCAGGCATAGGATTTCTCATGATCCCTTGCTGCCAATTCTGCCCATCGGCAGACTTCAAGGCCCGGAGAGCGCTCACATCCAGCTCGACGATACCGTCTCCTGCATAGTCCGCCAACAAGTCAGCAACCTCTATCCCGTGATCGACGCATGCCGAACGCAGATCCACTGACATGCAGGCGCCGGGAAGCTTAAACTTGCTACGAGCTATCTCGGCCGAATAATCTTGGAATCCCTGACTCGGAATTGGTATGTCGCCGTCCGCGTCAATCTTGACCCATTCAATAAATCGACAAAGAATGCGCCTGTAGACGACATCACCGTCAGAAATCGATTCGTCGTCGGCGAACTCCTGAGGGGGCGTCTGAGTCATTGCTTGGGCGATTCACTCTCATTCAGGAGATGACGCTCCATGAAGGGCAGGAAGTTGGACAAATTCCCGGCGAGAGATCCCTCCCACTCCTCATAAGTTTCCTTGTCCAGCCAATACCCGTAGGCCTCGGGGCCTTCGTAGCACACCTGTATATCGAACAGGTCCGACTGCCACTGAAGATTGATGCCACCCTCTGTGGTTCCGGTAATGAAGGGCCGCGGCACGTCCAGCGCAGCAAGGTTCTCCATCAAGCTTAGGGCGAATCTGGCATTGTCCGCCGAGATGCGCTTGGCGCCAAATGAGTCCCAACCGTCCGGCAATGCCAACCAAGTTTCAAGGTCGCGTCTGGCGTCCTTCATCCATGTACCAGCCTCCTGGCTAACAGCAATGCCACCGAAGGTTGAGACGTAACGAACCAGGCCCGAGGAAATAATGCTCGTCGCCTCGGAAATTACGCCGTAGGCACCACTTCGCCAAGTTCCGCCACGGAGAGCTGTGGCAGTTGATTCCGCCTGACCGGGCCGTTCCTCCCAAACCGCGACGCTCATCGGACTCCCCATTCCCGTTGAATTTCGTCGGAGGTTATAGCGCCGAACGTGGCGTTGATCGCCGCACGCCCTTGGTCCAGAAAATCTTCGATACCCTTCAAATCAGGGGTAGTTGGCTTCCCTCTGACGGTCAGCTCAAGTACATAGATAGGAGAATGATCCTCGGACTTCAGCGCAGGCTGAACACTGACATGCAGTCGGCCGGCAGGAACTCCCAGCGAATCATTGAGAATGAATGACTGGTTAAATCGGACATTTTCCCTTTCGAGGAACCCAGAAACCTCCGAAGCGCCGACCGAACGGAAAATCTTAGATGCCTCGCTATGATTCTTCCAAGTCAAACCAGATTCAATATGATTAATGTAGGTAACCTCGCACTGAGTTGGCACTACCTCGGTGCTAGATACATCTCCCACGAACGCGCGGAACTGCTCGAACCATCGTGAGAAGACGCGACGACGAGCAGCCCAATGACTGTAAACCGTTTCGGGCTCGATCCGCCGCCAGTTACAAGCGAACCAATCCGCCTGCATTTGTACCACTTCGTCGCCCGGACCGTTGATGAACCACAGGCGAGGCGATCTGTACTCAGATTCGATGACGAACGGAACATCCCGGAGTGTCGACGCAGGGCCGAACCGCTCTACGGGCCGAGACACCGGCGGCATTTGCTTGATCTGCGGAAACTCGTTCGCTAGATACTTGTGCCAGAAGATCCCATATTGCGCGACTGTCGAGTCGGGAAGCTGATTGAAAGAAACGGCCGCGACCACCTCCGCGATTGGCGGGCGGTCGAAAGCGAGGGCAGCGCTCTCACTCATTCGAGATCACGACACTCCATCCAGTGTCACGGCGGCGGGACAGACCACCGTGATCAGTCAACACTAGCCGTTACTCGCCGGTTGCCCCACGTACACGCTCGATACTGTCGGTCGACCGACAGTATCTCAGTTGTCAACCCCCATACCCGGATTTTCCTTCCATATGGTCCGACAGGGGCCGTCTCGTACAGACACGGCTCGGATGTTTCATCTGTAGGGCACTCGACGGCCATCGGCGTCGGCCCCTGTCGAGAGACTGGCGTGAGTCACGGCGGGTGTAGCTGCGTAGGTGGCGTGCGCCACGGACACCCGTCCGGTTGCACGGAACGTATGCACCGGCAGGAACCCGCGAAGTCGTCGGTGACGTGAGCCAGCTCTCCATGTCCACCCCGAGAGTCGCGGCATCGTTACCACCAGAGCAGCGGCGATGCTCGTAGGCTTCCCTGGTGAGTAGGCGGGATACCTCCTGGCGTGACCGTTACACCCCGGACGTGCCGGTCACCACTGCGCAGGTTCGCGAGCGCCGGTGCCCCCGATGCCTGGCAAGAGCTGGTGATCCGTGCCGTAATCAATATGGGGCGGCAGTGTCCGCCGGACACGCCGACCGTCGCAAGCTGGCTCAACAGTCAGAGTACAAAAAGCTACGCGGCCAGGGCCGCAACGCCGGTCGGGCATCAGACGTCCGCCAAGACGGGCCGACGGAGTCACGAACAGACGCGCACCGTACCCAGGCAGAACTCACTCGTCGACGAACGGCCACGGAGCGAGTAGACCCGGTCAGCGGGCGGCGGGTAATTTCGGCGTTCGATGCCGTGAGCCGCGATGGCGGTGGCCGGCGCAGGCTACGAGTCGACGACGGCGCAGGGCCGACGCGAGGTCAGCGGACAGCACCGCCTGAGAGCTCGCGGGCTCTCAAGGTCGCCCAGCAACTTGCGCAGCAGGTGACGGATCAACAGACGAGGACGGTACCGTGCCGTGCCTGCGGGGCGGTCGTGGGGCATCCGTGCCGCGACCAGGACGGGGGCTCGGCACCCATCCACTTTGGTCGCCGAGTGGCCGCGGTCAGGCGGTCGTAGACCCGCCCAGACGCAAGGTCTGCGGAATGTGTGACGAAGTACGGGGACGGACCAGTTCGCGCCCAGGTCAAGAGGCAGGTGGTCGCTCTCTTGAAAACTGCTAGGGGCAGTGATGTTCCTCGTGGGTTCGAATCCCACGCCCTCCGCTCCCACAAGCAAACCAGCAGGCCAGGCCGCGTTTTCCGGGGCTCCGGAGATCGCGGCCTGGCCTGTCTGGTGTCCAGTTGTGTACGGCTGTAGACGGGCTTCCACGGGTGTCTGTGCGGAATGGCTGCGGAAATCCGGCCGGTCTCCGTGCTGCTCACACTGCCTTTCAGCGCTGCATCGATCCGAGCGGAGGGCTGCCCGCTCGCCGCCGACGCACTTGGCGTAGACCTTCAGCAAAGTGGAGGCTGTGTCGGGCCTATTCGGCCACGTGTTGCGGTGGTACCCCCGCGTTGGCGAAGTGAGGGTTCTACCAGACCGGTTCCTGCATTCGGGTGGCGTGGGATATCGCGGGGTCGGGGTACGCCAGTACGCAAGGCGGCCAAGACCAGCCAGTCGGTGGTTCCTCCACTGCGGACACGTTCGCATAATCTGAACATGCTGCCGAGAAGATCCCGACGAAGCTCAGCGCTGCTCTGTACAGCGATAGCGTTGACGGTCGTCGTCCTAAGTAGTGGGGTGGCCGGAGCTTCAACAACGGCCAACACCGCCAAAACGGTTACTAAAGTCGGATCGACAACCGAGAACACGAGTGGCACCTGGGCCGGTTATGTCGTACAACCGGACCTGCACGCAGCATCCTGGTCGGTCGAGCAAGCGCTCGTAGTTCCGTCAATCACCTGCACTTCGCGGCCGCAGCAAGCGGACGTGTGGGTGGGATTTGACGGATACACAGGCTCGCAACTCGCCCAAGACGGATTCGATATGGCATGCGTCAACGGGATGCCGAAGTATTCCGTGTGGTACGAGGTCCTCCCAGCCGACGCAGTTTTTTTCGAGCCGAGCACCCCACTCGTACCTGGCGACTACGTCGACACTAGCGTGACCTTCGAGAACGGCTCAGTGTACTTCCAAGCCTACGTTCAACACTTCGCAACCGGCGAGGACGAAAAGCCTATCGACCTCCATGTCCCATACAAGGGACACGGAAAAACTGCTGATTGCATCTTTGAACGCCCCGGGCTTAACCACAAGACCGTCGCCAGCCTGCCCCAGATGGCAAGCGTGGATGACAGCTGCATCATCCAGTACGCCCCATACACCTATGCCGATATCACGCATCCACCGGCGAAATGGAACGTTACACACCTGACCATGGTTGACGCGGCACAGGCGCCGCTCGTAACAAGTTCCGTCGAGTTCTCGACCTTCTCCGGCGAAGATAACGAAATCACCTTCGTGCCACGAAACGGCCAACCCGCATATGTCGCACTCGGCGACTCCTACTCCTCCGGCGAGGGCAACCCCACGTTCGATCTCCCGACCGACACTCCAGGGGCCGACATGTGCCACCGCTCCTCGGCCGCCTGGCCTCGCCTTCTCGGCGTAAGACCCGAGTACCACCTGGCCTGTTCCGGCGCGACGGTGTTCAGCCTCTACGAGAGTCAACAGACGCTCGCACCCGACAACCAGAGCCAACTGTCCCGGCTGCAGGCCGTTGAGAACCAGCTGCACACCACCGGCACCCACGTTGGCCGGGTAACGCTGACCATCGGCGGTAACGACATCGGATTCGCCGCGATCATCGGTGACTGCTTCTTCCGGGAGTGCCTGGCCCACTTCGATCAGAACCTCGCCCAGGTACGCGACCTTCGCGCACGCCTGGTCACACTCATCAACAACATCGAAACGGCCGCCCCCCAGGCACAGGTCGTCCTCGTCGGCTACCCCCGGCTGTTCCCCCAGAACCAGTCAGGCAACGCCACCTGCGGCTGGCTCACGCCGATAGAGCGCGACCGAGCCAACCAACTCTCCCTCGCCCTCGACACTGTCCTCCAACAGGCGGCCACCGCGACCGGAGTCCGCTTCGTCTCGGTTCAGAACGCCCTTGCCGGGCACGAGCTGTGCACGACAGACTCCTGGGTGTTCCCAGTCAACCCCCTGAGCTACGGCACGGATCAACGCCAGGCGCACCCCCTTGTGGCAGGCCAGACGGCTGTCGCTCGCATGGTTGCCACGGCGCTCGGCCTGCCCCCCGTATAGCCGGCTGAGCCCGGTGGTCGGGTGCGGACAAGCCAAGATCCCGCACCCGAGCACCGGCCAGCATTTGTGCGCCCTGCAAGCCGTCAAGCTGCGGAAATCGGGCTGCCGCCCTTGCGGCTCACACCGCCCTCAGCGCGGCATCGATCCGAGCGCTAGCGGCTGCCTGCTCGCCGTCGACGTACTTGGCATAGACCTTGAGCAGAACATGCACGCTGTGTCCGGCCCATTCGGCTACCTGTTGCGGTGGAGGGCCGCAGCCGCGATCGACGGACGCTTCACCTCAGGCCCGTTGCAGGGACGCACGGTCAACGTCAAGTGGTACCCGACGCGGGACGGTCTCCTGGACGTGACGCAGTCCCCTACGCTCGACTATTACCTCGTGCTCACAGGTCCGGCCTCTTTGGCACAGTCCTCACGCGGCACCGTCCGGCCCTGGTGCATCGAGTCCGTGTACCTGTTCGGCGCGGCGCGGCTGTTGGACGAGTTGCGCGCCCGTGGAGTGAAGACCGGCACGGCGTCGAGCCTTCGAGCGGAGCAGTGGGCCGCGGCCGAGATCTACCCGCACCCCACGAACAGACTCGTGGTGCTCACCGATGAGCACGCATCGCTGCTACGCCAGTTCGCGCTGCCGAAAGGATGACTGGCTGCGTCCACGGGCACCTCTGAGCACTGCGGTGTGGGCTGAGAATCTCGAACAAGCGTCAGGTTCCTTGCTTGGTGGCACTGCCTCCGTGCTCGCCGGACAGGTGACCGCTGAAACGCTGGACCGACTGCGGGACTACTTGGCGAGGGAGGGCCAGCGTACGGTGACGACAATGGAGTCCTCCTCTGCCTGCCAAGAGTGGTCGATGCCGGATCCCCAGATGACGTAATCCCCTTCGCGCTCCAAAGTCACGCTGCCGACGCTCAGGTCGAGCCGGAACTTGCCCCTCACCACGAGGAGCAGTGTGGTGCGCTGTTCGTCGGTGCTCCACTCTGGGCGGCGCTCCCCGGCGGGATGCACTCCCCACTTGACTTCGACCGTGTCGGTCTTGCGAGGGCCGTCGGAGGCGCTGAGGAAGTTGCCCACCAGCCAGCCGCGATAGTCGGCGCCCTGTTCAGCCGCATTGCCACTGTGCCATTCAGCCATCAGATCCCACCTCATCCTCGGTAGCTTGACCCGTGTGCCGCCGATCTCCTCCCGCCGGTGAAGACCGATTAGGCGCGCGGAAGGCGCTGGAGTGTTCGACCAGGGCGGCGAGCACAGCGATGTCGTTGATAATGGCTTTAGCGCCCACATTGAGGAGTCTGGTGCGTTTGCCTGGCTTGTTGGCGTACCCAATTATCCGCACCCCGCTAGCTCGGGCTGCGAGAACGTCGGCCGTTGAATCGCCGACCAGGACACAACTCGCCGGAGCGACACCCAGTGTGCTGAGGGCACGGTAGACCGGCGCCGGGTTGGGCTTCATCTGGGACGGGTCTGCGTATGCCCGTCCGGCGACGCAGGCGACGTGGGCCGCGAGGCCATGTGCTTCGAGGTAGGTCGCGATGGCCGAGGCAGAGTTGTTGCTGACGATCGCAACCTCGCGTCCGGCACGTACCGCCGCGTGAATCAGTTCGCCGGCGCCTGCTGTAGGTTCGGCGCTTCTCGCTGCCTCCAGTTCGGACGCCCGTAGCCGATCATCGACCAGCGCGACGATATCCTCCGCGCCGAGGGTAGCGCTGTACCGGAGCACTTCCATTGGATCCTGCTCACGTAGAACGTCTTCAGGGACCGCTGTTCCAGCATGGACGAGGACATCTCTCAGCCTGCCGGCGACTCCGGGCGCCGGCAGCCCCGCGAAGATCGAGCAGACCGGGCCGTCAAAGTCGAGCAGGATAGGACCGGCTTCTCCCAGAACGTCGGCGACCACCCGCAGCGCGTTCACTCGGGGCGCGGCTTTGCCACGGTGTTCCAGATGGACTCGAACCAGTTCTTCGACTGCTCGACATACTGCCCGTAGGCGTCGTCGTCGGCGTTGGTGAAGTGGAACATGGTGGCGTCCTTGCCCATCGGGTCAAAGATCTGAACGGCCTTGCCGCTCACAGTCACCGAGTGCTTGACGACCGGGTAGAAGCCAAAGAACGCCTCGGCACCGTTGATGATGTAGAGCTTGAAGACCGGACTGCTGGAGTAGGTCCGAGTCTCAACGCTGGCCGCCTTGACCAGACCCAGCTCTTGGAGTTCCCGGATCGTGTCGGTGATTGCCGCAATACAGCGATCGGCGATCCGTTGAGTTCGGCCGCGGATGGCCTTGTCGTCCTCGCCCGAGTCGGCCCGGGCAGGCAGCGCCATCGGGACGCTGAGGTCCGGCAAGAGCATCCGCACGTGAACGGACTCCGGAGTCAGCCGACCACTCCGTATCTTGTCGAGCGGCTCACTCAGAACGCCTTGGAGTGTCTCGGCCGCGTAGCCAGCGAAGTCGATGGAGACATCCCGGCGTTCGAACGCCGCCTCGATATGCGGACGCAAGCCAACCGGCTTCTCGGTCTGTGAGCGGACGAACGCGCCGCTGCCCTGCCTGCTGACGACCAGGTGCTCTTCCCGGAGCGTGCGCAAGGCGGCCTTGACGGTCTCCCGCGCAACGCGGTACCGCTCAGCTAGATCGTTCTGCGACGGCAGTCGCTCTCCTGGCGCGAACCGACCCGTGCGAATCGCCGCACGCAGCACGTTCGCGATCTGTTGCGACGACGGTCGCGAATCATCCGGGTCGAGTTCTTCCAGGTCATCGGCGTCTGCACTCACGTCACGATCGTAGACCTTGACTAGCTAAGTCAGACATCTCGTAGGAGTTGACATGACTAGTCTAGGCGGCCATGCTAGCCATGGCTTACTTGGCTAGCCAAGTGAGCCATATATGCAGAAGGGGGTACGCGGTGAAGACTTCCGCCGAATCAACCGGGAAGCAGTGCAGCATCGACGAATCGGGAGCCGACGGCCGGACCGTCGGCTGCAGACTGCCCGAACGGTCGCATTCCGTGAATCGGACGGCAGGGATCGTCGGGAAGGAAAGCCACCACCTTGACGGGAGCACATCCGCTCGTACACGTGTTCGACTACCGTGTGCCGGATGGTACGGCGGCACTGGTGGTGGAACGGCAGGTGGGGCCGGCTGGCCCGGCATGATGTCTTCGTCCACGAGCAGGCCGGCCGCTGGGCGATCGAGGACCGTACCGGCGGCTCCGAAGGCCGCTCCCGCTGGGCCGAGGCCCCATCCGAAGCAATCGCCCTCGAATGGGCCGAGCAGCTGCGCCGCGAGAGCGACGGCTGGACCGCGATGCCGTTGCCCTGACGGCAAACCCGAATCGACACCAATCGAGGCAAACGGCCCCCGCTCTGGCCCCTCCTGCACGATCTTGACTTCCCTACCGTCGGTGACAGCCGCACCCAACCGACGGGAGTTGCGAAGTGGCCCCGCATGACTTCTTCTCCGGCTACGAGTACACCATCCGAAGGCTGCACCGACGCCGCTGGAGCTGGCGACGATTACGGTTCACCTGCCGCTGCGGAGCCCGGCTGCCCTGCCCGGTCCGTAGCTCCCTGGAGGCCGCCGGCCCGAGGGGGCGCCGGTGAGCGTCCACCTGCCACTGCGCCCGGACTGGACGTGCACCGGGTGTTCGCTGCCGTGGCCGTGCGCCACCCGGCGGCAGCAGCTGGTCGCCGAGTACTCGGCGGACGCCCTGCCGCTCGGGCTCTACCTGGCCGCCTGCCTGGTGGACGCCGCCTACGACCTGCCGAGCACCCCGGCCGGCTCGCTCTACCGCCGGTTCCTCGGCTGGCTGCGGGACCGCCGCCTACCCGCCGGCCGGACCTGACCCAGACCGGCCCGGTCAGCGGCCGAACGCGTCGCGGACCCGGCGGGCAGCGGCGAGCGGAGTTCGGGCCCCGACTCTCCACTTTGATCTCACCGAATCAGTGGATGCCGACCCGATCATCGGGGTACCGGCGAGGCGCTGCACCGGCGCGAGGCGCGCCTCCCGGCTGCCGAAGACGGCCGCACCGCCCAGCTCGACTTCCACGCCTTCGGGCACGATCACCTTGTATCGGCCGAAGACGTTCGCAGCCGGCGATCTCGCACGACCTGGGCGCCAGCACCTCGGCGCCGACGCGCCGCCTCCCGCAGGTCGAGTTGGCATCGCCGAAGACGTTGACCACCCGGAGCCGCCGGGGGATCCGCCACCGGCCCCGGCGCTTGCTGGCGGCGAAGACGTTGGTGACTCTCGATCCGGGGCTGGTGCCGACCACGGGCGGTGCGGCGCCAGGCCCGGGGTGGTGTGCGCCAGCTCGGCGGCAGTGTCGGCGGCCCAGACGGCGCCGACCCGGACGCTGAACTCCTCCAGCGTCAGCCGGCCGTCGCCGCAGGCCCGCTGCAGGATCTCGACGGCGCGCTCGCGGTCGGCGTCGGAGATGCGGACGAGCGGGCGGCTGGGGTTCGGGCTGCATGCTGCTGACCCTACCGTAAAACAGGCCGACGCCGACGTGACTCAGACATGGCCGTTCTAGCTGACCTTGCGGACCCGCTCGCGGGCGAGGATCCACAGCGCCTCGACGCCGTCCCGCCAGGTGATCTTCTTGCCCTCTTCGCGGGAGCGGGCGTGGTAGCTGATCGGCACCTCGTACGGGCGGATGCGGCGGCGCAGCAGCTTGCCGGTGACCTCCGCCTCCATCCCGAAGCCCCGGGACTTGACCGCCAGCGAGCGGTACAGCTCCACCGGCATCAGCTTGAAGCAGGTCTCCAGGTCGCCGAGGTAGCAGTTGAACATGCATGTTGGCGGCGGTGGTGACGGCCCGGTTGCCGATCACGTACCAGAACGAGAAGGAGGAGTGGCTGCCGAAGGTGCGGTTGCCGTAGACCACCTTCGTCCGGCCCTCCAGCACCGGCACCAGCAGGCGCGGGATGTCCTGCCGGGTCGTACTCCAGGTCAGCGTCGAGGATGACCATGTACTCGCCGGTGGCGGCGGTCACCGCCGTCATGATCGCCGCACCCTTGCCCTGGTTGCGCTCGTGCAGGATGATCCGGACCCGCGGGTCGTCGGTGCCGGCCAGGATCTCCCGGGTGCCGTCGGTGCTGCCGTCGTCGACGACCACCAGCTCGATCTCGCACGGGTAGTCGACCGCGAGCGCCTGCTTGAGCGCCTCGGGGAGCCGGGCCTCTTCGTTGAAGACCGGCATCAGGATCGACAGCTTCACTGCAGGCACTCCGCATCTCAGGAGACAAACCGGCACCAGCTTACGGCTGATGCGGCCACGCCACGAAGCCACCAGTGTCCGGGTACCCACGCGGCGACCAGCGGCAGCGTATTTACTATGCGCGTGCTGGTACCCCTCGCGCTGCTTCCGGTCGGCGCGATTGTGCTGGCCGGGTACGCACTGCGCCCGGCCGGCCCGGCGATCGCGCCGGTCCGTCTCGCCCTGGTCCGGGCCGGGGTACTCGTCGGTGCCCTGACCGTCGCCTCGGTGGAAATTCTCAGCGCCGCGCACGCGCTCACCCGCCCGGCGGTGGCTGTCCTCTGGGCGGCCGGGGCGGCGCTGGCGCTGGTGGCCGCCGGGTTGCGCTGGCGCCGGGACGGCCGGCGGCGCCCGGCACCGCTGCGCCGGCTCGCCGACGCCTGGCGGGCCGCCGGGCGGCTGGACCGGGTGCTGGCCGCCGTCCTGATCGGGCTGCTGGCCGCCGAGCTGCTGATCGCCGTGGTGTCGCCGCCCAACAACTTCGACTCGATGACGTACCACCTGCCCAAGATCGAACACTGGGTGGTGCAGCACGACGTCGGCTTCTTCGCCACCCGCATCCACCGGCAGAACACCTTCCCGCCCGGCGCCGAGTACCTGCTGCTCCAGCTGCGCCTGCTCACCGGCGGCAGCGCCGGCTACAACCTGGTGCAGTGGCTCGCCGGGCTGGGTTGCGTGCTGGCCGCCTCCCGGATCGCCGGGCAGCTCGGCGGCTCCCCGCGCGCCCAGCTGCTCTCCGCCGCGGTGCTGGGTACCACGCCGATGGTCGCCCTGGAGGCCAGCAGCACCCAGACCGATCTGGTGGTGGCCGCCTGGGTCGGCTGCCTGGCCACCCTGGTCCTGGACGAGCTGCGCCGGCGTAGCGGCCCGGCGACGGTACTGCTGCTCGGCGCGGCGACCGGGCTGATCGCGGTGACCAAGACCACCGGCCTGCTCGCGGCCGCGCCGCTGCTGCTGCTCTGGGGAGTGGCTCAGCTGCGCCTTGCGCAGAGCGCCCAGCTGCGCACGGTGCTGCGCCGGGTGGCCCGTACGGCGCTCGGCAGCCTGGTCCTGCTGCTCGCCGCGCTGGCCCTGGCCGGGCCGTACCTGCACCGCAGCGACCAGGAGTTCGGCAGCCCGCTGGGGCCTGCCTACTCCCGTGACTCGATCTCGATGCAGCGCCACGATCCGGCCGCCGTGTCCGTGAACGCGCTGCGCATCGTGCAGACCCTCTTCGACACGCCGTACCGGCCGCTGAGCCGGGCCACGGCGGACGGGGTGGAGCGGGTGGCGGCCGGGCTGCGCGTCGGCCCGAACGATCCGACCATCACCTTCACCTCCGGCACCTTCCCGTTCCAGGCGTGGCCGCCGGACGAGGACAGCGTCTCCTACCCGGTCCAGGCCGCCCTGGTGCTGCTCGGCGCCGGGTTCGTCGCCGTCCGGCCCGGCCGGCGGGTACCCGCCCCGCAGCGGGTGGCCGCCCGCGGGTACGCCGTGGCCTTCTGGGTCTCGGTGCTGCTCTACGTCGGCGTGGTCAAGTGGCAGCCCTGGGGCAACCGGCTGATCCTGTACGCCCTGGTCATGGGCGCCCCCCTGGCCGGCCTGTGGCTGGACGCCGTGCTCCGGCGCGCCGGCCGCGTCCCAGCCGGCGCACCGGCCGGCGCCCCCGACGCAACCGCCACCAGCCCACTCGGCGCCACTGCCACCGCCAACGGCACCCAGCGCACCATCGGGGCCGCCACCAGCAGCCCGGCCGGCGCCACCAGCATCACAACCGGCACGACCCGTGACCAACCGGCCGCTGACAGCAAGATCCACAGAGGTCCCGCACCGACGAACCAACCGGCCGCGCTGCGGACCATGGAACCGCCGCCACGGGCCTCGGAAGGCAGCGCTCCGGCCCCGCCGGAGAAGGAGCCGGCCCGACCCGTAGCGCCGTGGCAACGGCGACTCGCGGCCTGGGCGGCGCTGCTCGCCGTGGCGGTCGGCGCGACCGCCGGCTGGCTCGCCGTCGGCTACGGGTGGCCGCGCCGCCTGGTCGGCCAGGGGTCGGTGTTCACCACGCACGGGACGGCGGCGATGTTCACCCGCCGGGAGCGGTGGCGCCCCGACTACGAGTACATCGCCGACGCCCTGCGCACCGCCGGTGCCCGGCACATCGGCCTCGCCCAGGAGGCCAACACCTGGGAGTACCCGTGGTGGTACCTGCTGCCGGGCACCGACATCGAGGCGCTCCAGTCGGTGCTGCCCGGGTACCCGGCCGCCCAGCCGGCCGCCATGGACGCGGTGATCTGCGCCGTTCCCCGCGACGTCTGCGAGTTCGCCTACCTGCCGCCCGGCTGGACACTCACCTGGCACGGCAGCATGGGCTACGCGCTACCGCCGGGGCGGTGACCTCCGGTCGGCGCGCTGGCGGGAGTGAGGGAAGATGGCGGGCATGACCGACTCCAGTTCTGAATCACGTCAGGTGGTCGTCGTCGGGCCGGACGGCCAGCCGGTCGGCACGGTGACGGTGCCGGAGGGCGACTCCCCGACCGAGGACCCGGCCAGCCTGGTGGAGCAGCCGGCCAAGGTGATGCGGATCGGCAGCATGATCAAACAGCTGCTCGAGGAGGTCCGCGCGGCGCCGCTGGACGAGGCCGGCCGGCAGCGGCTCAGCGAGATCCACCGACGCTCCATCAACGAGCTGGAGGACGGGCTCGCGCCCGAGCTGCGCGCCGAGCTGGAGCGGCTGTCGCTACCGTTCGACGAGGGACGCACCCCCACCGAGCCCGAGCTGCGCATCGCCCAGGCGCAGCTGGTCGGCTGGCTGGAAGGCCTGTTCCACGGCATCCAGGCGGCGCTGGTGGCGCAGCAGATGGCGGCCCGGATGCAGCTGGAGCAGATGCGCGGCCGGCCGGCCCTGCCGATGGGCGGTATCCCCGGCCCGTCCAGCGGCAATCCGCAGCCCTCGATCAACCCCACCGGCCAGTACCTCTGACGACGCGGCCGGGTCGGCGCCCGGCGAACCAGCGGCGCCACCGGCCCGTCCCACCGCAGGCCGTAGACTCACCGCACCACGCAGGAGCGGGCTGCGCCCGGCCGGGCGCATGGACCCCACCCCGGCCGGGCGGGCTCAGCGTAGGTCGGCGGCGGCTGGCCGGCTGACCGCGCCGGCCGGGAAGTGCGACTCCAGCCAGGCGGCCACGCCGTCGTCCATGTTGGACAGGGTCACCTCGTCGGCGGCGGCGAGCGCCTCGGGATGCGCATTGGCCACCGCCACCGCGCGCCCGGCCCAGGTCAGCATCGGTACGTCGTTGGGCATGTCGCCGAAGGCCACCGCGTCCGCGGCGGCCACCCCGTGCTCGGCGGCGACCAGCGCCAGCCCGGTGGCCTTGGTGATGCCGGCCGCCGACATCTCCACCAGCCCACTGGTGGACGAGTGGGTCACCTCCACCGCGTCGCCCACCGCGCCGCGGATCGCCGTTGCCAGCCGGTCCGGATCCTTCTCCGGCGCCCGGGCCAGCAGCTTGACGGCGCTGGCGCTGGCCAGTTCGCCGTAGTCCACCGCGCGGACCGCCGGGTCGCCGAGGTCCCAGCGCAGCTCGTACCCCCGCTCGTGGAGCATGGCCCGACCACCGTCGACCTCGACGGCGAAGACGATCCCGGGGACCGCGGCGCGCAGCCGGTCGCAGACGCTGGCCAGCACCTCGACGGCGAGCGGCCGGACGTCGCGCACGCTGTCGCTGGCCGGGTCGTAGATCGCGGCGCCGTTACCGCAGATGGCCGGGTACCCGGCGGCCAGCTGCTGGTAGACCCGCGGCAGCCAGCGCACCGGACGGCCGGTGACCAGCACCACCACGGTGCCGGCGGCGGCCGCCCGGGCCAGCGTCCGGGCGGTGCGGTCGCTGATCGTGTCGTCGTCGCGGACCAGGGTGCCGTCCAGGTCGGTGGCGATCAGCAGCGGACGGGTCACCCGTTGGAGAGTAGTCGATCGAGGTACTTCGCCACTCCGTCGTCGTCGTTGCTCTCCGCCACGTCGTCGGCCACCGCCAGCAGCGCCGGGTGGGCCGGGGCTACGGCCACCCGCCCGAACCCGGCCCAGGCGAACATCGGCAGGTCGTTGGGCATGTCCCCGAAGACCAGCACGTCCTGCGGGTCCACCCCGATCTGCTCGGCCACCACGGCCAGCCCGGTCGCCTTGTCCACCTCGGGCGGCAGGATCTCCACGTAGCCCAGCCCCGCCTGGGTCAGGGTGGCCAGCTCCGGGGGGATCACCTCGGCGGCGACAGCGAGCAGCTCGTCGGCGTCGTGGACGGCGGCCCGGGCGAAGGTCTTGATGACCGCCCCGGCCAGGGCCTGATGCCGGGTCATCGCCTCGACCACGTCCGGGTAGCGCCACTGCGGGTTGGGGTCGCCCCAGAGCGGGGAGTTCTGCCCGTCGAGCGCCTCCACCAGCACCGACAGCGGGCCGACCCGCTCCTCCAGGCGGGCCAGCACGTCGAGCAGCACCGCGCCGTCCAGCCGGGCGTCGCGCAGCACCACCGGGTTGGCCTGGTCGGTCAGGTCCAGCACCCGGCCGCCGGCCGCCAGCACCAGGTAGTCGACCTCGCCGATGTCGGCCCGGGTCAGGTCGGCCAGGCGCGGGCCCCGGCCGGTGGCACCGACCACCGGGATGCCGGCCGCGCGGACCCGCTGGAGCACCGCCTTGGTGTATTCGCTCACCGTGTCGTCCGAGCGCACCAGGGTGCCGTCCAGGTCGGTGGCGACCATTTTCGGCAGTCCGGGGCGTACCGCCCGCTTTCTCGTCATGCAGCTCCTCCCGATCAAGGGTGGGCTGGCAAGGTTAGCGCGCGGTTACCTTCGGTTCAACGGGGTTCGAGCAGGTCCCGTCCGCCGAGGTAGGGCTGCAGCGCCTTGGGTACCCGGACCGAGCCGTCGGGCTGCTGGTGGTTCTCCAGGATCGGGATCATCCAGCGGGTGGTGGCCAGGGTGCCGTTGAGCGTCGCGGCGACCTGTGGCCGGCCGTCGGCGTCGCGGTAGCGGACGTTGAGCCGGCGCGCCTGGAACGTGGTGCAGTTCGAGCGTGCTGGTGACCTCCCGGTACCGCCCCTGCGAGGGTACCCACGCCTCGCAGTCGTACTTGCGGGCGGCGCTGGAGCCCAGGTCGCCGGCGGCCACGTCGATCACCCGGTACGGCACCTCGACCTTGGCCAGCATCTCCTCCTCCATCGCCAGCAGCCGCAGGTGCTCGTCGGCGGCCTGCTCCGGACGGCAGTAGGAGAACATCTCCACCTTGTCGAACTGGTGTACCCGCAGGATGCCGCGCACGTCCTTGCCGTACGAGCCGGCCTCCCGGCGGAAACAGGACGACCAGCCGGCGTAGCGCAGCGGCTCGTCCAGCGCCGCCGAGGATCTCCCCGCCGTGGTACGCGGCCATCGGCACCTCACTGGTACCCACCAGGAACAGGTCGTCGGCCTCCAGCCGGTACACCTCCGAGGCGTGCGCGCCGAGGAAGCCGGTGCCCTCCATCGACTCCGGCTTGACCAGCACCGGCGTGATGATCGGGGTGAACCCGTGCTCGACGGCCTGGGCGATCGGCCAGTTGCAGCAGCCCGAGCTGGAGCAGTGCGCCGACGCCGGTCAGGTAGTAGAACCGGCTGCCCGAGACCTTCGCGCCGCGCTCGGTGTCGATCGCGCCGAGCAGCTCGCCCAGCTCCAGATGGTCGCGCGGGCTGTCGATCTCCGGGCGGGCGCCGACCTCGCGGAGCACCACGAAGTCGTCCTCGCCGCCGGGCGGCGCGCCCTCCTCGATCAGTTGGGTACGGCGAACTGGGCGGCCTTCAGCGCCGCCTCGGCGGCGTCCAGCGCCGCCTGGGCCGCCTTGACGTCCGCCGACAGCTCCTTGGTACGCGCCAGCAGCGCCGCCTTCTCCGTCGCCGGAGGCGCCGGGCCACCTGCTTGCCGAGGGCGTTCTGCTCGGCGCGCAGGGCCTCGAAGGCGGCCACCGCGGCCCGGCGCGCTTCGTCGGCGGCGAGCAGCGTCGTCGACGGCCGACTCGGACTCGCCCCGGGCCCGCTGGCTGGCGCGGAGCAGTTCCGGATCTTCACGCAGCAGGCGCAGGTCAATCACGGGCTGAGACTACCCGGCCCGGTGTCGGCGCCGGCATCGATATCCCGCCCGCTACGGGCGCTGGTACCCGCTGGGCGGCAGGGGCGTCACCGTCAGGTCCAGAACGTCCGCCTCCTCCTGCCAGCCGGCGTCCGGCTCCGGCGGCGGGGAGCCGGCAGGAGCTACCCCCGCAGCGGGGTAGGCGAGCGCCGGATCGGCGGCAGCGGCGGGCGCGAGCTCGGCGGCAGCGGGCCGCTGACCCGTGGTGACCAGCGCCAGTCCGGCCGCCAGCAGCGCCAGCAGCGCCGCGAACCCGGCGCAGAACATGCCGGCGCCACGGTGTGTCCGGAGCTCGTCGCTCGTCGCGTTCGCTAGGCCGGAGCCGAAGAGGGCGAGCACGCCCCGGGTGCCTGCGCTGCTGCCGATGACGGCCGCCGCCAGGGCGAGCTGGCCGAACGCGAGACCGGCCGTGGCGGCGGCCAGTGGGCGGCGCAGTCGGTCCGGGCCGAGCAGGGCGACGGCACAGGCGGCCAGCAGCAGGGACCAGCCCAGCTGAAAGGCAACGACGACCCCGGCGGGCAGCTGGGCCGCGTGCAGCGCGAGGGAGAAGTCGGCGGTCGACGGTGCGGAGCCGTCGCCGTTGTCCGGTGAGCCGGTCAGCTGCACGCTGATCCACGGCAGCACCTCCGCGCCGAGCAGCCCGCCGGCGGCGGCGATAGCCAGCCCGCGGGCCGTCGCGTCGGTGGCCAGGTCGCCGAAGCTGCGTCGGCGGACCGGCCTGGCAGCCGATTCGAGCGTGTCCACGCGCACATCGTGCCAGATCGGCCAGGAACCGGATTGGCGAGGACACGGGTGGCCGTGCTCCGCGGAGGCGCTCGCACCGGGCCGGCGGGTGGGCTAGGTTGGGGATCATGCCAACTCGTACCTCTTCCGCCGAATGGTCCGGCGGCCTGCGCGACGGTTCGGGCACAATGCACCTGGGCTCGGGCGCCTTCGACGGGCAGTACTCGTTCACCTCCCGGTTCGAATCCGGCACCGGGACCAACCCGGAGGAGCTGGTCGCCGCCGCGCACGCCGGCTGCTTCTCGATGGCGCTGTCCAACGCGCTGGCCCAGGCCGGCCACCCGCCGACCTCGGTACGCACCGAGGCGGCCGTCCACTTCGGCCAGACCGAGGGCGGCTTCGCCATCACCGGCATCGACCTGACCACGGTCGGTGAGGTGCCCGGCATCGACGAGGCCGAGTTCCTCAAGCACGCCGAGACGGCAAAGGCCGGCTGCCCGATCTCCAAGGCGCTGGCCGCCGTCCCGATCACCCTGCACGCCAAGCTGGCCTGAGCCGGCCGGCTTGGTCGATGATCTCCCGGGCGCGCTTCGAGGAGCTGGTCGCCGACGCGCTGGACGGCGTCCCCGAGCAGCTCATGCGCCAGCTGCGCAACGTGGTGATCCTGGTCGAGGACGAGTCGCCGCCGGAGGCGCCCGGCCTGCTCGGCCTCTACGAGGGGTACGCCCTCACCGACCGGGGCTGGGACTATGCCGGCGTGCTCCCCGACCGGATCACCATCTACCGCTACCCGATCCTGCGCATCTGCGCCACCGAGGAGCAGGTTGTCCAGGAGGTGACGGTGACCGTGGTGCACGAGATCGCCCACCATTTCGGCATCGACGACGCCCGCCTACACGAGCTGGGCTGGGGCTGACGCCTGAGCCCCCGGCGCGCGACGCCGGGGGCTCAGGCCATACCCGCAGCTCCCGCCTGTGACGCCGGGGCTGCCGGCCGACTCCAGTCGGCGGATGGCGCCACGGATCAGGCCAGGTTGCCGGCGCGGATGCGGGCCAGCCAGGCGGCCGCGTCGGCGAAGTCGGCGTCGGCGGTGCCCTGCGGCGCCTGCGCCTGCCCGTCCGGGACGGCACGGGGGTAGGAGCCGAGGAAGCGCACGTCCGCGCAGACCCGGCGCAGGCCCTGCAGCGCCTCACCCATCCCGGCCTGGGCCACGTGCCCGGCACAGTCGAGGAAGAACACGTACCGGCCGAGCCGCTCGCCGGTCGGCCAGGACTCGATCCGGGCCAGGTTGATCCCGCGTACCGCCAGCTCGGTCAGCACCGCGAGCAGCGCGCCGACCCGGTCGTGGGCGATGTAGACGGCCAGCGAGGTGAGGTCGTCCCCGGTCGGCGCGGGCGGCGGCCCGGGGCGGCGGACCAGCACGAACCGGGTCACCGCGTCCGCGTGGTCGGCGATCTTGTCGGCGAGTACGGTCAGCCGCTGCCGCGCGGCGCCGATCGGGGCGCAGATCCCCGCGTCGTACTCGCCGGCCGCCGGCGCCGATCGCCGCCGCCGCGTTGGACAGCACGTCGACCACGGTCGCGTCCGGCAGCTGCTCGCGCAGCCAGCGCCGGCACTGGGCGGACGGCCTGCGGGTGGGCCGCCACCGACCGCACGTCGGCCAGGCCGATCCCGGGTCGGGCGCCGAGGACGAACTCCACCGGGATGACCACCTCCCGGATGATCACCAGGGGCTCGCCGCTGGGCCAACTCGTCCAGGGTCACCCCGACCTGCCCGCCGATGGAGTTCTCCAGCGGCACCAGCGCGGCGTCGGCGGCGCCGGCGCGGACCGCGTCGAGCGCCTCCGGCACGCTGCGCGCCGGGGTACGGCACCGCGCTCGGCGGCCGCCGGGATGGTGAGCAGCGCCTGCTCGGCGAAGGTGCCCTCCGGCCCGAGATAGACGTAGCGTGCCGGCGTGCGGTCCGGCATCGGCTCAGCGTAGCGGCCGCCCGGGCCGGCGCGCGGCGGCTCAGCAGCTCGCGACGGCCCGCATGCCCGGCCGGCGCCCGCGCCCTGCACCTCCGGCGTGCAGACGTCGGTCCCGGCGGTGACAGTTCCAGCGCGCCGGCGCGGCCCTGGGTGACCACCTGGAGCGGCCCGGCGCCGGCCACGTCCAGGCCGTGTACTGCCAGTGCCCGGAGCACAGTGGGCCGCTGGTCGCGGTGGCGGCGGCCGCCGCCGGCCAGTACGGCCTTCGCCCGCAGCAGCGCCACCACCTGGCTCGACCGCCGGCTGCCCGTCGCACGGCGTCGCGTAGCTGACCGGGAACGGAAGCCGCTCGGCTGCTGGGCGAGGCAGCCGCCGACCGGGTGGGGGTCGCGCCGGCGCCGGGAGCTGCGCGGCGCCGTACGTCGGGGCCGAGCGCAGCCGGCCGCCGCCAGCCGGGACGAGGGTCAGCGGGCCGGCCGCCCCGGCGCCCTGCCGGGTGACCGGCCGGGCGGCCGCCGCTGCCCCCGCACCGGCGCAGCGTGCCGCGGCACCGCCGACCAGCGCGGGGAACAGGGTGCACGCGACGCCTCCGGCGCAGCCCGCCTCCTCCCGGGCGAATGCCACCGGCGGCGACATGGTGCTGGCCGCCGTTCGAGCCCCCTCTAGAGTTGCCGCCGTGGAGCGAGACGACATCCTACGCCCTGCTCACCGCGGTCGCCGCCGGCGAGCTGTCGGTGGAGACGGCCGCCAAAGCGCTGGGCGACGGGGCCGGCTACACCGACCTGGGCTTCGCCCGGGTGGACACCCACCGGGCCGTACGTACCGGCGACCCCGAAGTGATCTTCGGCGCCGGCAAGACCCCGGGCAGCTGGTCGCCATCGTGGCGCGCTGCGGGCCGCGCACCCGGACCGGCCGGCGCTGGTCACCCGGGTCACCGACGAGGGCCGGGCGGCGCTCGCCGCGGCACTTCCCGATCCGGGAGGAGCCGGACCGCGGCCTGCGTCGCGGTGGGTGACTCCGCCGCCGCCCGCCGGCCTGGTCGCCGTGGTCTGCGCGGGTACCTCCGACCTTCCGATCGCCGCCGAGGCAGCGTTCATCGCCGAGTGCTTCGGCGCCGGGTCCGCCGGATCACCGACGTCGGGGTAGCCGGCATCCACCGGCTGCTGGCCGCCCGCGCCGTACTCGACTCGCCGACTGCCTGATCGTGGTGGCCGGGATGGACGGCGCGCTGCCCAGCGCGGTCGGCGGCCTGGTCGGCGTACCGGTGGTGGCGGTACCCACCTCGGTCGGGTACGGCGCCGCCTTCGCTGGCCTGGCGCCGCTGCTGACCATGCTGAACTCCTGCGCCCCGGGCGTGGTGGTGTGCAACATCGACAACGGCTTCGGCGCGGCCGTCTTCGCCGCCCGGGTGGCCCGCCGGGCGGCACCGCACGGGGATGCCCGATGACCGGCCTGGTCGGCTGGTTCGACGCGGGCGCCGGGGTCAGCGGCGACATGCTGCTCGGTGCCCTGGTGGATGCCGGCGTACCGGTGCCGGCGCTGGCCGCCCCGGTGGCGGCCGCCCTGCCCGGCATCAGGCTGCGCGCCGAGCCGACCAGCCGGCACGGCATCGGCGGTACCCGCGTGCACGTGCTGACCGGCGACCAGCCGCAGCCGCACCGGCACCTGGCCGACATCGAGGCGCTGCTGGCCGCCCTGCCCGCGCCGGTACGCGAGCCGGCCGTGGCGCACCTTCCGCCGGCTGGCCGACGCGGAGGCGGCGGTGCACCGCACCAGCCCGGAGGCGGTGCACTTCCACGAGGTGGGGGCGCTGGACGCGGTCGCCGACATCGTCGGCGCCTGCGCCGGCGCGCACTGGCTGCGCGAGCACCGCGGGGTCGACGCCTTCCTGGTCGGCCCGGTCGAGGCGGGCAGCGGCGCCCGGGTGCGCAGCGCGCACGGCCTGATCCCGGTGCCGGTACCCGCGGTGCTGGAGCTGGCCGCCCGGGCGGCCCTGGCGCTGACCGGCCGGTTGCCGTACGAAGCGGCCACCCCGACCGGCTTGGCCCTGCTGGCTACCCTGGCCGAGCCGGTCCCGGCAGCCGCCGCCGGCTGCGCCCGCTGGCCACCGGCTACGGCGCGGGCGGGCGCGACCCGCAGGAGGCGGCCAACCTGCTCCGCCTGGTCCTCGGCGCACCTGTCCCCGGCCCCCGGCCGCTGGACGGCCGCGCGGACGCCGACGCGGCGGAGCCGGCCGGGGAGCCGGCTGTGCTGGTGGAGTGCAATGTGGACGACCTGGATCCCGCGGCTGTGGCCGGGGGTGCTGGGCGCGCTGCTGGACGCCGGTGCGGCGGACGCCTGGCTCACCCCGGTGGTGATGAAGAAGGGCCGCCCGGCGCACACCCTGCACGTGCTGTGCGCACCCGAGCGGCTGGCCGCGCTGCGCCGGCTGGTGTACGCGCAGACCAGCACCATCGGCCTGCGGGAGTCCCCGGTGACCAAGCGGCCGCTACCCCGCGAACAGCACAGCGTCGAGCTGGACGGCCACCCGGTCGGCGTGAAGGTGTCCCGGCTGGACGGCCGGGTGGCCCACGTCTCGGTGGAGTACGAGGACGTCCGCCGGATCGCGGAAGCCACCGGGCGACCGGCCAAGCAGGTACTGGGCGCCGCCCAGGCGCTCGCCGACGAGGCGTACCGGCAGGGTTAGATCTCGGCGAAGAAGGTGAGTGAGCCGACCACCCGGCCGCCGTCGAGCAGCGGGGTGGCCACCGCGTCGAGGGTCACCAGCCGGTCCTCGCTCGCCACCCGGAGCAGCCCCCGGGCCAGCCGGCCGGTCTCCCGGGCGAGTACCGGCGGGGTCTTCTCCACGTCGCCCTGGGGCAGCGGCTGGGGCTGCTGGTTGAAGTCGACCAGCCGGACGATGCCGGCGAGGATGTTGCAGCCGAGCAGGTCGGCCGGCGAGTCGGCGCCGAGCAGTCCGGCGGCGGTCGGGGACAGCGCGACGATGTCGAGGAGTTCGTTGAGCACGAGGCAGGCTTCACCGGCGCCGGCCGCGGCCACGCGCCACCTGTCCAACGATCGCATGTGCTCGTCCACAACGACATCGGCTGGCTCGAGTGCCGTGACCGGCGGTATCCGAAAAGGACAGTTCCAGATGAGCCACCGGCGCCTCCCAAAACGCAGTGCTGCACAACGATAACCCTGTGTTTCATTACGGGCCAGTAGTCGTGCAGCGATGCGGAGTCCCGCCGGTGCGACCGTTGCGTTACTTGACAGTTCCCTTCCCCGGTACGGCACGGGAATGCCAGGTAGCGCCGTTGGCGGCGGTGTCGGCATCCTCGTTGGTGACCCATGTCACAGGGTGCCGGGCCATCGCGTAGAGCTTCCCGACGGTGTTCACCGAAATGCGCTCGCCGTAGGCGCGCAGCAGATGGTCGAGCTCCCGGTAAGAGGTCACGGGTACGCCCTTCGGCACGCCGTGCACGTCGATCGCGCCGGTCCCGGCGAAGGCCACCACCGGGGTGACCGGGACGTGCTGACCGGCGGTGGCAGACAGGGCGCCGCTGATGGCGCTGGCCACCTTGCGCGCCTCGGCGACGTAGCCGAAGCGCTTGCCGTCGATCTGCACCACGTCGCCGGCCAGCCGGACGCGGGTGCGGCCCTGGTCCTTGACCGAGACCGAGAACAGGCCACCGGGGCCGATAGCCAGGAAGGTGTCCGGGTTGAGCAGGCCGAGTTCGGCGACGTCGACCATCCGCCAGTCGGGGCCGAGGCGCGCCAGCCGGGTGGTGGCCCGTCCACGGGCCAGCTCGGCGCGGCGCAGCTCCCGGTCCTCACGGCGGCGCTTGACCCAACTACTCGACGACGAGGCGTTGGAGTCGGTACGGCGCCCGTTGTACGTGGCGGGGCCACGCAGCAGGCTGGAGTCGAGAATTCCGGTCATGGGGGGGTACCTCCGGCGTTCTCTGCGCTGTGCAGTTGTTTCTCGGGGGGCACCATCACTCTAGGTGGTCTCGCGCCTACTGAGAAGCGTTGTTATGCGATCTCAACACGAGTGAACCTGGGATGAATGCCACTTTCACGCCATTCTACCGGGCTACCCTGGCGCCGTGCTGCAAACCGTCGACAGCGAGGTCGGCCGGCTGCGCAGCGTCCTGGTACACCGCCCGGGCCCGGAGCTGGCCCGACTGCGCGACGACGCCGACCTGCTCTTTCCCGGACTGCCCTGGGTCGCCCGCGCCCAGGAGGAGCATGACAGATTCACGGCGCTGCTGCGCGCCCACGGCGTCGAGGTGCTCTACCTGGCCGACCTGCTGGCCGAGGTGCTGGCCGTCGGGCAGGCCCGCGCCGAACTGGTGGACACCCTGCTGGCCGACCCCCGCCTCGGCACCGCCCTGCACCGCCGGCTGGCCGGCTACCTGTCCTACCTCGACGACGCCGGCCTGGCCGGCACCCTGCTCGGCGGCCTCACCCAGGCCGAGCTGCGTACCGGCGACGGCCTGGTCTACACGCTGCTCGACCCGGCGGCCCGGGTGGTCCAGCCGCTGCCCAACGCCGTCCTGGTCCGGGACACCGCAGCCGTGGTCGCCGACCGGGTCGCGGTGGCCAGCCTGACCGGCCCGGCCCGGTACCGGGAGAGCACCCTGATCGACACGGTGCTGCGCTGGCACCCGCGGTTCCTTGGCACGCCGCTGCTGCACCGCCCCGGCCAGGAGCCGCTGGCCGGCGGCGACGTCCTGCTGCCCGGGCCGGGCGTGGTCGCCATCGGCGTGGGCGGCTTCACCACCGCGGCCGCCGCCGAGCGGCTCAGCCGGGAGGTACTGGCCAGCGGTGCTGCGCACACCGTCCTGGTGGCCCCGCTGCCGTCCCGCGGCGGGCGCACCCACCTGGACGCGCTGTGCACCTTCGTCGACGTGGACCTGGTGGTCACTCCCGGGCGGGCGGCCGAGGAGCTGGTCGCCTACCAGCTGACCGCCGGCCCCGACGGCGAGCCGGAGATCCGCGCGCCCCGTCCGCTGCTGACCGTGGCCGCCCAGGCGCTCGGGCTGGACCGGCTGCGGGTACTGGAGACCGCACTGGACCCGGTGCCCGGCGGGCGCGGACAGTGGGACAACGCGGGCAACGTGCTGGCCCTGGCGCCCGGTACCTGTCTGGCCTTCGAGCGCTCCGCGCAGACCAATGCCGAGCTGGAGCGGGCCGGGGTGGAGGTACTCACCGGTCCGGCCGGCGAGCTGCGCTCCCGCCGCGGCGGCCCCCGGTCGCTGTGCTGCCCGCTGTCCCGCGACCCGCTCCGCTGAGCCGACGACCCCGGTCGCCGCAGCAGCCGTGGGCGCCCCGGGTCAGCGCAGGGTGACCTGACGGCCGAGCAGGCCCTGCCGGGCGCGGCGCTCGGCGGAGGTCAGCGCGGCGTCCACCGCGAGCGCGTCGGCGAGCCGCTTGGCCAGGTCCGCCACCGGCGCCTCCCACTCGGCCGGCTCCGCGTCGCGCGGCACGTCCCAGACCGGGACCAGCCGGCCGCAGGCGCGGAACATGCCGGCGAACCGGGTGTCCGGCCCGAGTACCAGGTCGCCACCGGCGGCCAGCCGGGACAGCGCGTCCAGCGCGGTGTCCTCGTCGTCGGGCAGCACCCAGCGCACGTGCGCCTTCTCCGTCACCCGGGTCCAGTAGCAGGACTTCGCGGCGGCGATCCGGGCGGTCGGGTAGAGCGAGGAGTTGGCCCGCTCCAGTGAGGCGGCCACCTCGGTATCCTCGGTGGCGCCCTCGTCCAGCCAGAAGTCGAAACCGGCGTGCATGGTCACCGCCAGCGGCGCGTCCTCGATCAGATCCTGTAGCCGCGGCCCGACGCCGGGGACCGCCGGGATCGGCACCGGCTGGCCCGGCTCGCAGTCCAGCGCGCTGGCCAGCGCCACCGCCAGGTCGCGGGAGAAGTCACCGGACTGGACGTGCCGCTGCAGGCCCAGGAAGACCCGGCCGTCCGGCTTGCGCAGCGCCGGCATGGCCATCGGCAGCACGGTGGCCAGGGTGACCGGGACGTCGCCGAACTGCTCGGCGACGTCCGGTGCCAGGCGCAGCGGGGCGGAGGCGGCGGGGACCAGCTCGCGCAGGGCGATCCACTCGGTCTCGTCCACCAGGCCGGCGAACGGGCGGACCGAGAACATCTCCCGCTGTCGGGGCGTGGCGCTACCCTGCTTGCGTCGCTTGCTCACGTCCGTACTGTACGGCCAGTGGTCAGGCCGCCGTGGACAGCTCCGCCCACACGCTCTGGCCCAGCCCGTCGCGCTCGACGCCCCACCGGTCGGCCAGCGCAGCCACGATCGCCAGGCCCCGGCCGTCCACCGCCTCCGGGCCGGCGCAGCGTTCCCGGGGCGTCTCCGGGTCGCCGCCGCCGTCGGTGACCCGGACGTCCACGATGTACCGGGCGCGTTCGGCGCGTACCCGCCAGGCCACCCGGACCACGTCTCCGGGGAGCGGGCGGGCGTGCCGGATGGCGTTGCTGACCAGCTCCCCGACCACCGCGACGACGTCGGCGAGCAGATCGGGGCCGACCGATTCGGACAGTTCCCGGGTCAACCGGTGGCGGGCCAGCCGGGCGCCGCGGGCGTGGTGCGGGACCACCACCACCCAGGCGCGCTCTGCCACGGCCGTCACCACGTCATTCCTCCCCTGGACCCGCATCCGCCCGCGGAAGTCGTACTTCTGCGACGGTACCGCCTTGATCGCGCGGACGTAAGGAAACCCATCCGTTCTGCCGTTCCACCATCCGCCGGACCAGGTAGAGTCCCAGCCCCACCCCGCCGTACTGGCGCTGGTCGCCACTCTCGGCCTGCCAGAACCGTTCGAAGGCGCGCTCCACATGCTCGGAGCGCACGCCCACTCCGCGGTCGGCGACGACGAACCCGACGGTGCCCGGGTCGGCGAAGCCGGTCACCTCGACCGGCGTGCCGTCCGGGGAGTACTTGGCCGCGTTGGTGACCAGTTCGGAAAGGACGGTGGCGATGCTGGCCCGGTCGCCCAGGGCCTTCGGCAGTTCGCCGGGCAGCCCGAGCCGGGTCCGCCTGCGCAGCTCGGCGGGGAGCTCGTCGACCGCACCGAGCAGCGCGTCGGCCAGGTCGAACGGCGCCCCGACCCGACGCTGCGCCAGCACCGAACCGTCGCCCACGGCAGTGAGCAGCCGCTCCACCAGCCGGGCCAGCTCCCCGGCGCGCTGACCGAGCCGGGTGGCCGCCTCCCGGCGGGCCGGCTCATCCAGGTAGTCCCAGTGATTGACCAGCGTGTCGGCGTACCCCTTGATGACCGTCACCGGGGTACGCAGCTCGTGGCTGGTGACCGTGACGAACAGGTCCCGGGCCTGCTCCTTGCGGTGCGCCTCGGTGGTGTCGCGCAGCGTGACGATCCGCGCGTCGGTCCCGGGCAGATCCGTCCCGAGCAGTTGCAGCCATCGGCCGTCGGCCAGCTGGTGGTCGATGATCTGCCCGTTGGCCGGCAGCGGCAGCGGCAACCGGCGGCCCATCACGGTACCCACCGGCTCGCCCAGCGCCCGGGCGGCGGCCGAGTTGAACGACAGCACCGTCCCCTCCCGGTCCACCACGGCCGCGGCGTCGGCGAGGGTACCGGCGGCCGGGGTGTCGGCGTAGACGGGCAGCCCGCGGTTGTCCCCGTAGAGGTGGGCGAGGAGGGAGGCGAAGAAGACGACCAGGGCGCGCTGCTCGGCGGTGCAGCGCCCGTCCGGGTCGGGGAAGTAGATCTGCAGCGAGCCGACCAGGTGGTCGCCCAGCTCCACCCGGCTGGCCAGCATCCGGCCGGCGCCGTGCACCCGCAGCTGGTCGGAGAGCGGGTGCGGCAGCTCGCGGACGGCGGCTTCGATGAGCCGGCCCTGGCCCAGCAGCGCCACGTTCGCCGGCTCGCCGGGGTCGACGCGGCGGCCACGGGCGAAGTCGGAGAGCCCGTCGGTGGCCACCACCCGGCCGCCGGCCGAGCCGTACTCCACATAGGAGGCTCCGACCGCGCCGGTGAACCGGCGTAGCACCGCGACCGCCCGGTCCACCGCGGGCAGGCCGGAGTCGCCCGAATTGACCATCTCGTTGAACGCAGTCAGCTCGGCGATCAGCTCCGCGCTCCCCGGGATGGTGGTCACCCCTGTGAGTCTGCCGGGTCCGCCCCGGACCGCGACACCCCGGCTGTCCGTCGCGCCGCGTCGATGTCACAACCCCGACGCAATCCGGCGGTCCGGGTCAGTCGCGGCCGAGTTGGCTGAGGACGAAGGCGGGCCGGTCGGTGATGATGGCGGTGACTCCGGCCTCGCGGGCCAGTTCCAGGTCGGTGGCGGTGTTGACGGTCCAGACGTAGCAGTCGTTGCCGCGCTCGCGCAGCCGGGCGGGCAGCCGGGGGTGGGCGCGCAGCAGGCGTACCCCGGGGCCGGCGATGTGCACCCCGGTGGGCAGTTTGCCGCCCCGGTGCCAGGGCGGCAGGAACTCCATGAGCAGCACCGTGGGCAGTTGGGGGGCGAGCCGGCGACAGCGGCGTACCGCCGAGTAGGCGAAGGACATCACGGTGACGTGCACCCCGTCCGGATCCGGGCGGTCCAGGTCGTGCCGGCGCAGCAGGGCCACCAGCGCCTGCTCCACCTCCTCGCCGTACCGGGTGGGGTGTTTGGTCTCGATCAGCAGGCGGATCGGGCGGCCGGCCTGGCGGGCCACGGTGAGCAGCCGGTCGAGGGTGAGCACCCGGGCCGGTTCGCCCGGCTCGCGGTCCAGGATCAGCTCGTCGGTCTCCTCCGGCAGCCCGGGGTGCCACCGGCCGAAGTCCAGTTCGTCCAGCTGCGCGAGGGTCTTGAAGCTGACCAGCCCACGACCGTCGCTGGTGCGCCCCAGGCGGCTGTCGTGCAGGCAGACCAGGTGCCCGTCGCGGGTCAGCCGGACGTCGCACTCCAGGCCGTCGACGCCTTCGTCCAGCGCCCGCAGGTACGCCCCGAGGGTGTGCTCCGGCAGCGCGGCCGACGATCCCCGGTGGGCGAAGACCAGCGGCTCACCAGACTTCCGGGTCACGACCGTCCTCGCTCACCAGCGGGCGGCCGGACAGCGCCCAGCCGACCATGCCGTCGGAGAGGTTGCGGACGTTGCCCCAGCCGTTGTGCAGCAGGTACGCCACCACCTGGGCGGAGCGGGCGCCGGAGCGGCACAGCACCACCACGTCGCCGTCGGTCGGGATCTCCTCGATCCGCGCCGGTAGCTGCGACATGGGCAGGTGCACGGCGCTGGGCGCGTGCCCGGCCGTCCACTCCTCGTCCTCACGGACGTCGATGAGCTGGCAGTCGTCGGGCAGGTCGGCGGAGAGCACGGCCGGGATGCGCATGACGGCCAGCATAAGACCCGCCCGACCGGTACTCCGGGCAGTTCGCCTCCGGCCGCGTCGCGGTGCGCGCCGGCCCGGTGCCGCAGCTGCTCAGATGGAGTTGCGCCAGGTGGGGTTGGCGGCCAGCCAGTCGTCCACGGTGTCGTGCGCGATCGCGCGGTAGAGGCCGGTGGCGGCCTTGTCGGCGAACACCCAGCTGATGCCGTCCTGGTCGGCGGGGTACGCGGGCAGGCGTACCCCGACCAGGTCGCCGGCGCCCAGACCGCGCATGGAGTACACCAGGGCGGACAGCGCCACCCCGTTGGTATCCACGGTGAGCGAGCTGCCCATCGCTTCGAGCAGCTGGTCGAGTTTGACCGGGTTGCCGGTCAGCCCCTGGCTACTGGCCTTGACCAGCATGGCCTTGAGCAGTTGCTGCTGGTGGCGCTGCCGGTCGAAGTCGCCGGCGGGCAGGTCCTCGCGCTGGCGGACGTAGTCCAGCGCCTGCCAGGGGGCCAGGTGCTGGCAGCCGGTGTGGTAGACGGCACCTGTGTGGATGGAGGTGGTGGGCTGGTCGAGGCACATGTCGACGCCGCCGAGCAGGCTGACCACCCGCTGCAGGCCGGTGAAGTCGATGATCGCCGCACCGTCGAACTTGACCCCGGTGGCCGCGGTGAGGGTACGGGAGAGCAGTTGGAACCCGCCGAAGCCGCCGCCACCGTGGTCGAACGCCGCGTTGATCTTGTCCGTACCGCCGCCGAACCGGGTGTCCGGGTCGGCCGGGATGTCCACCATCAGGTCCCGGGGGATGGAGATGAGGTACGCCTTGTCCAGGCCGGCCGGGATGTGGGCGAGGATGATCGTGTCCGAACGCTCCCCGTTGGCCGGGTTGTCCGGTCGCTGGTCGGAGCCGAGCAGCAGGTAGTTGAGCGGACCGTGGACGGTGAGCAGCCCGCTGTCGCGGTCGGCGCGGGCGTGGTCGTCCAGCAGCGGCGCACGGTGCACGGCGGAGTCGTAGCGGTGCACCAGGAACGCCACGCCGCCGATACCGGCCACCGCGAGCAGGGCCAGCACGACGCCGATGACCAGCGCTGAGCGCGGGCGGCGGCGCCGGCGGTTGGCGGGGTGCCGGTCGGGCGGCAGGCGACCGTACCCGGACGGGTCGGGTACCGGGTGCGCGAGGTCGCCTTGGATGGCCGTGGTTCCTCCCGAGGGGCGCCGCGGGGCAGTCGATTGCCCCTCGACACACCATACGCGAGGATTTCGTCTCTTTTGCGGGTATCCCGACCAGGCCGGTGGCCACAGTCGGGTGACCTCAGTCGGGTGACCTCAGTCGGGTGACCTCAGTCGGTGGACACGTAGTTCGGGTGGCCGTCGGCCCAGGCGCCCATGGCGTCGTCGCGCACCGCGGCCAGCATCTCCAGCGACTCCGGCGTGAGCAGCTCATAGGTGCCGTCGGCGCTGGAGTTGAAGGTGCCGCCGTTGGTCTTCATGGTGACCAGGCCGTCGGTACCGATGCCACGCATGGCGTACACCCAGTCGGCCAGGCTGATGCCGCCGTCGGAGACGGTCATCGTGTCCCCGACCTTGCTGACCACTCCGGCCAGCTTGATCGGGTTGCCCAGGTACTCGTTGGCGATCTTGCCGAACACCGCCTTGAGGAACTGCTGCTGGTGGCGCTGGCGGCCGTAGTCGCCGTCGTTCAGCTCCAGCACGTGCCGCTGGCGGCAGTAGTCGAGCGCCTCCCAGCCGGCGAAGTCGTGCCAGCCCTTGGTGTATTCGACGGGGGTCACGCCGGGGATCGGGTACACGTGCATGAAGTCCCTGGACTGGCGCATGCCGGGAACGACGATCTTGCCCTCGGCGTCCCGGCCGACGTGGATGGACTTGACGTCCTCGTCGACGTACATGTGCACGCCGCCGATGTAGTCGACCAGGTCCTTGAAGCCGGAGAAGTCCACGATGCCGGCGGCGTCGAAGTTGATCTCAAAATCCCGCTGGATGGTACGGACCAGCAGGTCCAGCCCGGCGGAGAGCGCCGCATCGCCGGTCAGCCCCTGGGCGCCCCGGTCGAAGGCAGCATTGATCTTGGCCGTGACGGCGCCCTGCGGGGTGCCCGGACCGGTCTTGGCCGGAATCGCCACCCGGGTGTCCCTGGGCAGCGAGACCAGGTACGCGGCCGTGTGCGCGGCGTTGATGTGCAGGATGATGATCGAGTCCGGCCGGATGCCGTCCTCCACCGCCGACTCCTGGCCGCGCGGGTCGATGCCCAGCAGCAGGATGTTCTTGGCGCCGGTGATGGTGACGTGCCGGTCCTCGCCGTTGACGTCCTTGCCGATCGACGGGACGTCCACCTTGTGCACCGATCCGGTGGCCGCGTGCTCGCCGACCTTGAGCAGCGCCACCGAACCGCCGGCGGTCAGCAGCAGGACGGCGCCGACGATGACGGCGAGCTTGGCCCACAACGGGTCCCGGCGCTTCGCGGTCGGGGACGGGGGCAGCGGGGGGTCACCCGGACCGTCGCCGCCCTCGGGGGCCGGGCGGTCCAGGGTGGCACCGAGCGTCGAGGACAATTCCGCTCCCGGAGGGGTAGAGGGTAACGGTCAGCCACGAAGTCACAGGGGGTGTTCGACCGCTACCACCGTGACACCTTTTCGACCCCCTAGCAAGTTGAGGGCTTCCGGTCAAGCACCACGGGGCGTGTCCTGCTGACGTCCGGTCCGCCGCACCGCGGACGCGCTCACTGTAGCGCCCGAAGTCCAGCCGCACCGGCCGGCAGGAAGCTACCGGACGAAAGCCGGCAACCGGCCTCTACCACCGGAAACGACACCGGCGGGCCGGGCGCCGATGGCGCTGCCCGCCGGGTCGTCGCCGCGGTCAGCCGTTGGTGACCAGATCCTGGTGGTTGGCGACGAACGCGCCGACCGCGTCGTCCTTCACCGACGCCAGCAGCGCGACGGTGTTGGCGTCCAGGGTCTCCCGGCCGTTGCCGTCCGAGTGGAAGGTGCCGTTGTTGGACTTGATGGTCACCATCGAGTCCGCCGAGATGCCGTGCATCGCGAAGATCCAGTCCGGAATGGAGACGCCGCCGGTGTCCACCGTCATCGCTTTGCCCACCACGTCCAGCACCTTGCCCAGCTTGTCGTGGTCGAGCAGCACGTTCTTGGTCAGGATCTCCTTGAAGATGGCCTTGATGAACTGCTGCTGGTGGCGTTCCCGGTCGTAGTCGCCGTTCGGCAGCAGCTCGCGCTGGCGGACGTAGTCCAGCGCCTGCCAGGGCGCCAGGTGCTGGGTGCCGACGTGGTAGACGACCGGGGTGACGCCCGCGACCTTGCCTTCGATCCGGCCGGTCGAGGCATTGATCCGGTACGGCGATCTTCTCGACGCCGTTCTTGTCGTACCCGACGTGCACCGAGATGGTCTCCTGGTCGACGTACATCGTCACCCCGCCGAGGACGTTCACCACCTGCTGGAAGCCCTGGAAGTCGACGATGGCCGCGGCGTTGAAGGTGATCCCCCAGTACTGGGCGATGGTCTTGGCCAGCAGCTCCACCCCGCCGGCGAAGCCGCCGCCGTTCTGGTTGCCGAAGGCGAACGCGGCGTTGATCTTCTCGTCCTGCCCGCCGAAGTGGGTCTTGGAGAATGCCGGGATGTGCACCCACAGGTCACGCGGGATGGAGATGAGGTAGGCGCCGTCGTGGCTGGCCGGGATGTGCACGATGATGATCGAGTCGGACCGGACCAGATCCTTCGGGTTCTGGTTGGGCCGGTTGTCCAGGCCCATCAGCAGGATGTTCTGCGCTCCGTTGATGGACACGTGCTTGTCCGCGTTGGCGCCCTCGGCGCCCAGCAGGTTCTGCCGGTCGATGTTCTTGGTCGCCTGGGCCAGGGTCAGCTTGACCCCGCCGATGGTCAGGCCGGAGCCGAGCGCCAGGATCACGCCGAAGACGATGAGCAGCTTGCTCCACAGTGGCGCCCGGGGTCTCTTGCGCTTCTTCTTCCCGTTCGGGCGGCGGGCGCCGGAGCGCGCGGATCCGGAAGGGGGACCCGCGCCGTCGACCGCGTCGTCAACGACCGCGCCAGAGGAGTACAGCACCATGAGCTCCTGAGGGTTGGGGGCTGAACCGCCGAGCGTACCCAAGTTCGCTGTGAGTCACGTACCCCTGAACGGCCGATCCTGACACAGTGCGGAGCCTCAGGTCACTGGCCAGACGCTCCGCACCCATACCACTACGCTCAGTAAACGGTTGCGCTACTTCGTTGGTGACGCCGAGGACGACGGGTTGACGTACGGTCCGACCTGGTCCTTGGCGATCGCGTCGTAGAGCGCCGAGGCCTTCTCCTTGTCCGACTGCACCACGCTCTCCCCGTTGATCGTCGGGAAGCCGGAGTACGGGCTGGTCAGGAAGGTCAGGTCGGAGGAGTTCAGGCCGTGGAACTGCCAGGCCAGGTCGGCCAGGTGCAGGTCATCGTCCACGGTCACCGCCTTGGACACCGCCTGCAGGAAGCCGTTGAGCTTCTTCGGGCTGGTCAGCGTGCCGGTGCTGGCGGCCTTGTCCATCAGCGCCTTGAGGAACTGCTGCTGGTGCCGGGCCCGGCTGATGTCTCCGTCGGCGAACTGCTTACGTTGCCGTACGTAGTCGAGCGCCTCCGCACCGTTCATATGATTGGTGCCCTTGTTGAACGTCCGGTACGGCGGGTGGATCGACTTGATGGTCTGCTCCACGTTCAGGTCGACGCCGCCCAGCGCGTCGGTCACCTGCTGGAAACCGCCGAAGTCGATGAGCATCACGTGGTCGACGTGTACCCCGGTGAAGCCCTCCACGGTCTCCACCGTGAGCGGCAGGCCGCCCCAGGCGAACGCGGCGTTGATCTTCTCGTGGGTGTCCCCGAGATCCGGATTGGACGGGCTCTTCGGGATGTAGACGTAGGTGTCCCGGGGGATCGAGACCAGCAGCGCCTTCTTGTGGTCGGCGGTGAGGTGCATCAGGATGATCGTGTCGGTACGCCACTGACCGGCCTGCGCCTTGTTGTCCGGGTCCCGGGAGTCACTGCCGAGCAGCAGGATGTTCTGCGCGCCCTTGGCGATCCGGTCCGGCCGGGCGCCGGTGATCGCCGCGAACGGGTCGGTCCGGGCGACGTTGTTGTCGATGCTCTTGTAGTACCAGAACGCTCCGCCCCCGCCGAGCAGCAGCAGCGCCAGCGCGGCCACCAGCGCGATGCGGCCCCAGCGCGGGCGCGGGCCACCCCGGCGACCGTAGGAGTTGCCGCGCGGCGGCGGCGTGGGGCCGACTGGACGAGCGTCCGGGTAGGTGCCGGCGGCCGCGCGTCCGGCCGGCCGGGCTCCCGGCACCGCGGCGCGACCCGACGGGTTGGCGCCGGGGACCGAGGCGCGGCCCGAGGGAGGAGTCGAAGCGGACATGGCCCCAGGGTACGGAGTCGATGCACCTCGACCTTGCTGCCACGGCGGACCCACAGGGAGTTCCCAGCCGCCGGCCCGCACCGGAAAAGCTCAGCTCAGCCGGGACCGGAAGTACTCGATCGTGGGCAGCAGGCCCTCGTCCGGCCCGACCTGCGGCTCGTACCCCAGTTTCTGTCGGGCTAGCGTCAGATCCGGCCGGCGCTTCTCCGGGTCGTCGGCCGTCCGGGGCAGGAAGGTGATCTCCGAGCGCGACCCGGTGAGCCGGACGATCGTCTCGGCCAGCTCCCACATCGTCAGCTCGTGCTCGGTGCCGCAGTTGATCGGCCCCGTTTCGGTCGAGTCCAGCAGCGCCATGATGCCGCGTACCAGGTCGTCCACGTAGGTGATGGAGCGGGTCTGGGCGCCGGTGCCGTGCACCGTGATGGGCTCGCCGCGCAGCGCCTGGGAGATGAAAGTGGGGATGGCCCGCCCGTCGTCGGGTCGCATCCGGGGGCCGTAGGTGTTGTGCGCTAGCACTCCCGTGCCCGCCCAGAAGTTCTCGCTGCCCGGTACACAGAAGTCGTAGACCAGCGGCGAAGCGGGAACCTCCTCGATGACCATCACCTCCGCCCAGACCAGATCCCCGTACCGCTCGGCGGCGAGCCGCTGCTCGACTCCCATGTCCCAGGACAGCGGCGACCAAGGTGCAACGTTGCACAGGGTCAACTGCCAGAACGGATAGCGCCGGTCCCCCGTCCGCTGCCGGAACGTCGTCTCGTACCGCCCCACGGACGGCACCAGCCCGAACCGGCCCAGCGCGACGACAAGATCGTTCTTGAGCCGGGTGGAGACTGTGGAGAACTCGTGGCGTACCCCGTCGGCCAGCTTCTTGCCGCTGTGGACCCCGTCGCCGACCCGGTAGCCCTCGATGAACCACTTGAGGCGGGACAGCGGCAGACCGAGCACCCAGGCCGGGATGGCCTTCTCGCGCGTGCCGTCGTAGAGCTCCAGATGACGCCACAGGTCCACCAATAGCTGGCTGTGCACGTACAGACTCCCGCCGCGCCCGATGGATGGTCCCTGCCGCACCACGTGCAGGCCGAACCTCGCGCGGATGATCTCCTCAGCGCGATCGAGGGTCATCTCGTCGCAGCTGATGGCCACTACAGCGGTCTTGGGCCGGACATCCACGACGCAACCCTCCGCGATGTACAGCCCGAAGAGCCATAGCAGGTCGTCGGTCACCTCGACGCACTCGGGCAACAACGTCCGCGAGCCCGCGCTGTACCGACGCACCGTTGCCTGTGCCGTCGGCTCGATACCCACCGCGCGCAGTGCCGCCCAGGGGGCGCTCTCCGCCTTCCGCCAACGGTCCAGGCTGCCCCAGGCCGACCGTCGACCAGTACCGCCGCGCAGACGTACCACCTCGTCCACCAGCGCTGTCCGGTGCTCATGGATCAGCTGCCCCAGCCCGGGAAAGGAGACGGCGACCGACCAGGCGTCCACCCCACCGGCGGCGAGCATCTCCAGCACCGAGACGATCTTGCGGTCCCGCTCGACGACGTCGACCCGGCCACCGATGGCGACCCGATCGCCGACCTTGAGCGCCGTGACCGGTCGAGCCTCAGGGTGGCCGGCGCCGGACCGGACGAAGAGGCTGTGGTCGCCGGTGACGGCGATGCTGCGACCGTACCCGGTGTGTACCCGGAAGCAGGGCGCGGTCGTCGGATGACCTACCAGCCAGGTCGCCTCGGAGCTGGCGATCACACCGCCCTCGCCGAACGCCGGAACACGGTAGCCGTCGAGCGGCACGGTGGCGCCGATACGGTCGGCGAGCGCTTGAACCGGCTCGTGTCGCAGCCGCTCACCATCGTCGTACAGCACATACTCGTCCGCGAGGATCGAGTTGAAAATACGAACGATCCCGACGTCAACCCCGTGCGAGCGGTGGTACGCCATGGTGGCCGCCTCGGAGAACCGCTTCGCCTCGTCGTAGACGCTGCGTACGCCGTTGGGGTTGACGTTGCCCCAGTAGCTCTCCGGCTGCGGGTGCACCAGCGGGTCCCCGTACGCCTCCGAGGTGGACGCCATGATGAACCGGGCATTGTCCGCCCGGGCCCGCTCCAGCAGCGCCAGCGTCGCCACCGAACCGACCCGCAGGATCTCCACCGGCAGCAGGGCGAAGTCGGTCGGGCTGGCCGGCGAGGCGAAGTGCAGGATGGCGTCGAAGCGCTCGGTGAGCGCCGGCAGTTGCGGCAGCGGCTCGGTGACGTCCGCCTCCACCAGCGTGAAGCGCGGGTGGTGCTCCAGGTGCGCGACGTTGTCCTTCGATCCGGTGACGAAGTTGTCCACCGCGACCACCGTGCAGCCGCGCTCGATCAGCTTGTCGACCAGGTGGGACGGGACGAAGCCGGCGCCTCCGGTGACCAGTACCCGATGCCCGTCACCGTAACGCTGTGCAACTGTCGTCATTCGGTCAAGACTACCGGCGCTGGACCGCACCCGCCCCGGTAGGGGGCGCTTTCCCGGCTCCGCGACGGGGACGGCCGGGCCGCCCGAAGGCGACCCGGCCGTCACTGCGACCGATCCGGCGTCAGACCGCCGCGCCGGCCCCGGTGAGCGAGCGCACCTCCAGTTCGGCGAACTTGTCGCGGTTGCGCTCCTTGGAGGTGAGCGCACCGGCCGCCGCCAGCAGGAAGCCCAGCGGGATGGAGATCAGGCCGGGGTTGCTGAACGGGATCGGCGCCGGGGTGGTGCAGGAGAACAGCGCCGTGGCGTTGGCGACCTCCTTGGACGCCACCGGTACCCCGCAGTCCTTGGCCTGCACGGCGGTCAGCTTCGCCGCCGGCAGCGCCTGCTGCGCGCCGCCCCAGCAGATCGGCGAGAGCAGCACCACGCCGACCGCGGAGATCAGGCCGCCGTAGATGCCCCACAGCGCGCCCCGGGTGTTGAACCGCTTCCAGAACAGCGAGAACAGGATCGCCGGCAGGTTCGCCGACGCCGCGATGGCGAACGCCACCGCCACCAGGAAGGCGACGTTGAGGCTACGGGCGAAGATCGCCAGCACGATGGCCACCGCGCCGATCACAAAGGCGGCGTAGCGGGCCACGTTGACCTCGTCCCGCTCGCTGGTCCTGCCCCGCCGGATCACGTTGGCGTACAGGTCGTGCGCCACGCTGGAGGACGACGCCAGGGTCAACCCGGCGACCACCGCCAGGATGGTGGCGAAGGCCACCGCGGCGATCAACGCCAGCAGCACCGCGCCGCCGGTCGAGCCGCCGAAGTACTTGAACCCCAGCACCTGCGCCAACTGCGGCGCCGCGGCGTTGCCCGCCGGGTCCTGGGCGCTGATGTTCTTGCTGCCGACCATGGCCGCCGCGCCGAAGCCCAGGGCCAGGGTGAGCAGGTAGAACACGCCGATGATGCCGATCGCCCAGAGCACCGAGCGGCGGGCCGCCCGGGCGGTCGGGACGGTGTAGAAGCGGATCAGGATGTGCGGCAGGCCCGCGGTACCGAGCACCAGGGCGGCGCCCAGCGAGATCAGGTCGAGCTTGCTCACCGTGGTGGCGGTGGCGTTTCCGGCGATGTCCTTGCCGTAGCGCCCGCCCGCGCCCAGGAACGCCGAGCCCTTGCCCGACTGCTGCGCCGCGTCGCCGAGCAGCGACGACAGGTTGAACTTGTAGTGCAGCAGCACCAGGAAGGTCATCAGGAAGGCGCCGCCCATCAGCAGGATCGCCTTGACGATTTGCACGTAGGTGGTGCCCTTCATGCCGCCGATCACCACGTAGGCGACCATCAGGATGCCGATCAGGATGATCGTGACGACCTGCGCCGTCTCGGCCGACATGCCGGCGAACGTCGAGCCCGGCTTGATCCCGAGCAGCAGCGCCACCAGCGAGCCGGCGCCGACCATCTGGGCCAGCAGGTAGAAGATCGACACCACCACGGTGGAGATCGAGGCGGCCGTGCGGACCGGCCCCTGGCGCATCCGGAACGACAGCACGTCGGCCATCGTGTACCGGCCCGAGTTGCGCATCAGCTCGGCCACCAGCAGCAGGGCCACCAGCCAGGCGACCAGGAAGCCGATGGAGTAGAGGAAGCCGTCGTAGCCGGACAGCGCGATGATGCCGGCGATGCCGAGGAAGGACGCGGCCGACATGTAGTCGCCGCCGATCGCCATGCCGTTCTGGAACCCGGAGAAGGACCGGCCGCCGGCGTAGAAGTCGCGGGCGTCGCGGGTCTGCCGGCTGGCCCAGAAGGTGATCCCCAGGGTCACCGCGACCAGCACCAGGAACAGGACGATGGTGAGGGTACGCGCGGTGGTGGCGCTGGACGCGAGGACGGTCACTGCTGGCCCCCTTCGATCTCGTTGCGCAGCCGCTCGGCGACCGGGTCCAGCCGGCGGCTGGCGTAGCGGGCGTACGCCCAGGCGATCAGGAACGTCGACGCGAACTGCAGCAGCCCGAAGATCAACCCGACGTTGATGTTGCCGACCACCTTGTGGCTCATGAAGCCGCGCGCGTAGGCGGAGCACAGCACGAAGAGGGCGTACCAGGCGAGGAAGGCGACGGTGGTCGGGAAGACGAAGCTGCGCAGGGCCCGACGCAGGCCGGCGAACTCCGCGGACTCCTGGACGCGTACATAAGTGTCGACCGGCGGGCTCGGCGGAGCCGGTGCCGGGGTTTCGGTAGCCATGGGGCTGTCACCACCCGGTAATGGAGGGATAGGTGCCCGCACGGTAGGGACGGCACCCCGGTGGTGATCAGGGACGCTGCGGGCGGCTGCGCCCAGCGGGCGGCGCCCTGCGCCGAGCGGTGTGACCGGTGCCACTCGGCGCGGCCGGCCGGTGGGCGGTCAGCCCGGCTGCCGGTACCGGCCCCGCAGGTGCAGCAGCGGCTCGTCGGGCGTACCCAGCACCACCTGCTCGATCTCGGCGGTGACCAGCAGCGACCAGCCGCACGGGGTGGCCCCGCGCAGCCGGCAGCCGACCCAGCTCGGCGCGGCCTGCGGCACCGGCCCGTACCCGGTGTCGCGCCAGGGCTCCTGCGCGAAGAGTCCACCGGGCGCCGGCAGCAGCCCGGCAAACCGGTCGGCCAGCTGCCGCTGGTCGGCCGCCAGCGGTACCACCGCGAAGACACCGGAGCGCTGCGCCGCCGGCCAGAAGTCGGACTCGGCGTCCACCAGGCCCAGCAGCTGCCCCGGCTCGCCGTCGGCCACCAGGACGGAGGAGACGGTCAGCCCGGTCGGACCGGGCGCCGTCCACAGGGTCACCGGGGCCGGCAGCCGGCCCCGCAGCCGGCGCACCGGGGAGCGCTGCCCCTCGGGCGTGGCGAACGGATCCGACGAGTGGATCGTCACGCAGGGCAATCTATCCAGCGCCGTCCGGTGCCGCGCCGGCAGGGCCGGGTCACAGCCGCAGCGCGTCGGGGGCGTGCAGGCGGAGCATGGTGCGGCCCACACCGGCCGGTACCCGACGCCGGGTGGCCAGCGACACCGACACCATCACGGTGAAGGCCAGCGGGACCGACCAGGCGGCCGGCTCGTCCACCAGGATCGCCGGCCAGCCGGTCAGGTCCGGCCCGACCAGGCTGGCCAGGCTGGCCGCCACGGCGGCGCCGCCACCGGCGAGCACCCCGGCGGCCGCGCCGGCCGCCGTCAGCCCGCGCCACCAGATGCCCAGCAGCAGCAGCGGGCAGAAGCTCGACGCGGCCACCGCGAAGGCCAGCCCGACCACCACCGAGACGTCCAGGCCGCCGGCCCGCAGCGCGAACAGCACCGGCAGCGCACCGCCCAGCACGGCGGACACCCGGAAGTCGCGCACCGAGCCGCGCCGGTGCACGTGCCGGGTCAGCACGTCCGAGGAGAACACCCCGGCCACGCTGGTGAGCAGGCCGGACGAGGTGGACAGGAAGGCGGCGAAGGCGCCGGCCGCGACCAGGGCGCCCAGCAGCTTGCCGGTGACGCCGCCCAGCGCGGCCCCGGGCAGCAGCAGCACCACCGCGTCGGTGTCGCCGGTGAGCAGCAGCTGCGGCACGTACACCCGGCCGAGCACGCCGTAGAGGGTGGGCAGCAGGTAGAACAGGCCGACCAGGGCGAGCACCACCAGGGTGGTACGCCGGGCCGCCGCGCCGTCGGAGTTGGTGTAGAAGCGCACCAGCACGTGCGGCAGCCCCATGGTGCCCAGGAAGGTGGCCAGGATCAGCGAGTAGGTGGCCAGCAGCCCGCGCCGGCCCTGCTCGGTGGAGCCGGGCAGCAGCCAGCGCGCGCCGTCGGTGTGCGCGGCCCCGGCCACCTGGGGCACCGGGCTGCCGGCCGGGAAGGTCCGGTCGGCGCCGGCCGGCACCGACTGCACCGACCCGTCGGCCAGGGTCAGCCGGGCCGCGGTGTCGAAGTGCACGGTGGTGGTCCGGTCGAACACCGCCGAGTCCACCGGCGGCCGCCCGTCGGCCTGCCAGTGCAGCAGCAGGAAGGCGATGGGGACCAGCAGTGCGGTCAGCTTCAGCCAGTACTGGAACGCCTGCACGAAGGTGATCGAGCGCATCCCGCCGAGCGCCACGTTGGCGGTCACCACCACGCCGACCAGCAGCGCCCCCAGCCAGTAGGGCGCCCGGGTCACCGTCTGCAGGGTCAGCCCGGCGCCCTGGAGCTGGGGCAGCAGGTAGAGCCAGCCGATCACCACCACGAAGACGGCCGCCAGCCGGCGCAGCCGGGGCGAGTCCAGCCGCAGCTCGCAGAAGTCGGGCAGGGTGAAGGCGCCGGAGCGGCGCAGCGGCGCGGCCACGAACATCAGCAGCGCCAGGTAGCCGGCGGCGAACCCGACCGGGTACCACAGCACGTCCACACCCTGCTTGAGGATCAGCCCGGCGATGCCCAGGAAGGAGGCGGCGGACAGGTACTCGCCGCTGATCGCGGCGGCGTTCCAGGCCGGGCTCACCGCCCGGGAGGCGACCAGGAAGTCCGAGGTGGTCCGGGCCAGCCGCAGCCCGTACACGCCGATCACCACCGTGGCGACCACCACCACGGCGATCGCCGGCAGCGCGTACCCGTTCAGTGCTTGCCGACCACGTCGACGAAGTCCCGCTCGTTGCGCTCGGCCAGGTGCACGTACGCCCAGCCGATGCCGACCAGGAACGGGAACGCCGCCACGCCCAGCAGCAGCCAGGCCAGCCCGACGCCGAACGGCCGGGCACCGGCCACCGACGGCGCGGCGGCGAACAGCAGCGGCAGCCCGCCCAGCCCGACGGCGACCACGGCGGCCAGCCGCAGGGCCAGCGCCAGCTGCGCCCGGACCAGCCCGTTGACCAGCGCCTCGCCCACGCCGGTCTGCGCGGTCAGCTCCACCCGGGTCGGGCCGCCGGGGGTACGCTGCCGCGCCACGTGCGCGAGCACCACGCGTACCCGCTGGTCGGGCGTCTGTGTCATGGGCGCAGTCTGGCCGTCACCCGCTCCCCCGGCAAGTGCTGGCGGCCCACCCACCGGCCGGTCAGGCCGCCGCGATGAGCCGGGCGGCCGGTCAGGCGGGCAGGGTGACGCGGATGCGGCAGCCGGGGCGGGTCGGCGGGTCCAGCACGGCGATGGTGCCGCCGTGCAGCTCCACCACCCAGTGCGCGATGGCCAGCCCGAGGCCGGTCCCGCCGCCCGAGCCGGCCGGGCGGGAACCCCGGGTGAAGCGTTCGAAGACGCGTCCGCGCAGCGGGACCGGGATGCCGCTACCTTCGTCGGTCACCTCGATGACCAGCTGGCCGGCGGCGTCCCGGGCGGCCGTGGCGGTCACCGAGCCGCCGCTGGGCGAGTGCCGCGAGGCGTTGTCCAGCAGATTGGCCACCACCTGGTGCAGCCGGGCCTGGTCGGCGACGGCGGCCACCGGGGCGCTGCTGGCCACGAAGGTCACGTCCCGGCCGGCGGCGGTGGCGTTGACCTGGGCTTCCCGGGCCACCGCCTGGAGGAACTCGGTGACGTCGAACTCGGCCAGGTTGAGCTGGTGGGCGCCGGCGTCGATGCGGGACAGGTCGAGCAGTTCGGTGACCAGCTGGCCGAGGCGCTCGGTCTGGGCCAGCGCGGTCTTGAGGGTGTCCGGGTCGGAGACGCCGTCCACCACGTTCTCCAGCACCGCCTGCAGCGCGGCGATCGGGGTACGCAGCTCGTGCGAGACGTTGGCGATCAGCTCGCGCCGCCGCTGGTCGGCCTTGGCCAGGTCGGCGGCCATCAGGTTGAACGCCTCGGCCAGCTGCCCGACCTCGTCCCGGGAGCTGGCCCGCACCCGCAGCGTGTAGTCCCCCCGGGCCATCGCCCGGGCGGCGGCGGTCATGTCGCGCAGCGGCCGGGTCATCCCGTTGGCCAGCAGCTGCGAGGTGACCAGCGCGAAGGTGACCGCGGCGAGCGCGGTGTACCAGGGGAACATGCCGATGCCGATGACGAAGACGGCCAGCCCGGCCGCCCCGCTGCCGATCACCACCATGCCCAGCTTGAGCTTGATGTACCGGACGAAGTCCAGCGGCCGCGGCGCGTGCGCCAGCGCCCATCTCACGCCGCGACCTCCGGAGCCCATCTCACGCCGCCACTTCCGGAGCCCATCTCACGCCGCCACTTCCGGGACCCATCTCACGCCGCCACCTCCAGGGCGTAGCCCACGCCGTGCACGGTGCGGATCACGTCGGCGCCGAGCTTGCGGCGCAGCGCCTTGACGTGGCTGTCGACGGTGCGCGTCCCGGAGGCGTCGGACCAGCCCCAGACGTCGGCCAGCAGCCGCTCCCGGGGCAGTACCGTGCGCGGCCGGCTGGCCAGGTGGGAGAGCAGGTCGAACTCGGTGGGGGTGAGGTGGATCTCGACGCCGGCCCGGCGTACCCGACGCTCGGCGAAGTTGATCTCCAGATCGCCGAGGACCACGGGCGGCTCGTCGCCGTCCGGCCGGGCCAGCTTCTCCATCCGGCGCAGCAGGGCGTGCACCCGGGCCGCCAGCTCGCGTAGCGAGAACGGCTTGGTCAGGTAGTCGTCGGCGCCCATGGCCAGGCCGACCAGCAGGTCCGTCTCTTCGCCCCGGGCGGTCAGCATGATCACCGGCACCGGGCGCTCGGCCTGGATGCGCCGGCACACCTCCAGGCCGTCGAAGCCGGGCAGCATGACGTCGAGGACCACCAGATCGGGGCGTACCCGGCGGGCGGCGGCCACCGCCGCCGGGCCGTCGGCCGCCGTGTCCACGTCGAACCCCTCAGCCCGCAGCCGCGCGCCGACCGCCTCGGCGATGGCCCGCTCGTCTTCCACCACCAGGATCCGCCGGTTGCCCATGCCCGCAGCCTGCCAGACGGACGTGCACAGGCCGAGCAGGGATTGTGCAGAACCTGTGCGGTCAGCGGCTCCAGTCCTGCTTGGCGGCGCGGACCAGGCGGTCCTTCAGCTCCCGGGTGTGCCGGCGGGAGACCGGCAACTCCCGGTTGTCGATCATCACCACATAGCCGCCGTTGAGTCAGCCGCAGCTCGGTGATGAGCCGGAGTTGGACGAGGTACGAGCGGTGGATCCGAACAAAACCGGCATCCGCCCAGCGCTCGGCCAGCGTCGCCAGGGACACCCGGACCAGGTGCGAACGCGTCGGCGGTGTGCAGCCGGGCGTAGTCGCCCTGCGCCTCCACCCAGCGCACCGACGAGCGGGGCAGCAGCTTGGTGACGCCGGCCAGCTCCACCGGGATGGTCGGCTCCTCCACCCGGTCCCGGCGCCCGGCCACCGCCGGGTGCGAGGGCGCCAGCCGCGCCCCGGCCACCCGGCGCAGCGACTCGGCCAGCCGCTCGGCCTGCACCGGCTTGCGCACGTAGTCGGGTACGCCCAGCTCGAAGGCGTCCACGGCGCGGTCGTCGTAGGCGGAGACGAAGACCACGGCCGGCGGCCGGGAGAACCGGGTCGAGTACCCGGGCCAGCTCCATCCCGTCCAGGCCGGGCATCCGGATGTCCAGGAACACCACGTCGATCTCGTTGTCCCGGAGCACCCGCAGCGCCCCGGTGGCGTCCGGCGCGGTGAACACGGTGCCCACCCGGGGATCCACCCGCAGCAGGTAGGCCAGCTCGTCCAGGGCCGGTGGCTCGTCGTCGACGGCCAGTACCCGCAGCCCGGTCACGCCTCCGCCCCCGGCTGGGCCGGGCGTACCCCCGGGTGGAACTTGGGGATGCGCATGCTCACCTTGGTACCGGCGCCCGGCGCCGTCTCCACCACCAGCCCGAAGGTGTCGCCGAAGACCGAGCGCAGCCGGTCGTCCACGTTGGCCAGGCCCACGTGCCGGCCGTCGGCCGGCTCGTCGGCGCTCGGCGTCAGGCTCGCCGGGTCCATCCCCACGCCGTCGTCCTCCACGGTGATCTGGCACTCGGCCCCCGCATCCTGGGCCACGATGCTGACGGTACCCACCCCGGGTTTCGGGGACAGGCCGTGCCGTACGGCGTTCTCGACCAGTGGCTGCAGGCACAGGAAGGGCAGCCCGACCGGCAGCACCTCGGGCGCCACCTGGAGGCGCACCTGCAGCCGTTCACCGAACCGGGCCCGCTCCAGGGTGAGATACCGGTCGATGGAACGCAGCTCCTCGGCGAGCGTGGTGAACTCTCCGTGCGCCCGGAAGCTGTACCGGGTGAACTCGGCGAACTCCAGGATCAGCTCGCGCGCCCGCTCCGGGTCGGTACGCACGAACGAGGCGATCGCGGTCAGCGCGTTGTAGATGAAGTGCGGGCTGATCTGGGCGCGCAGGGCGCGTACCTCGGCCCGGGCCAGCCGCGCCCGGGAGGAGTCCAGCTCGGCCAGGTCGAGCTGGGCGGCGACCCAGCGGGCGGTCTCCCGGGTGGCCTGCACCAGGCCGGGTGCCGGCGGGCCACCGGCGGACAGCGCCGCCAGGGCGCCGCCGGGCACCGGGACCAGCACGGCGCCCCGGATCGGGCAGTCGACGATGTCGCAGGCCAGGTCGCGGGCGACCAGCAGGGTCGGGCGGGTGGCTCGGACGGCCGGCGCGATCAGCTGCTCCCGGTGGTGCGCGCCGTCACCGTCGAAGGCGAGGATCCGGTCGGTACCCACCACCGCCAGCCCCGCCGCCCCGGTGAGCGTACGCAGGTGGCGGACCGCCTTCCCGGCGCTGGTCGCCGACAGTCCGGCGCGCAGCGGCTCGGCGGCCAGGCCGGCGGTGCGCAGCACCTCGTAGGCGGCGCGCTGGCCCTCGGTGGCGATCGCCCGGCGGGCACGCAGGCGTACCACCGCGTAGACGGCGACGCCCAGGGCGATGAGCAGGGCCAGCACCGCCAGCGCCGCACCGAGGTTGGCTCGCATGGCCGGAATCCTCACCCGCCCCGGGGCCGGGTGTCCACCGTCGGGCCAGGGGATTCCGCCGTCCGGGCCAGGGGTCCGCCGTCCAGGCGACGGCGGCGCCCTTCCGTCAGTAGGCGCCCTTGCTGCGCAGCACCACGCCGACGGTGCGCCACAGGATGGTCAGGTCGAAGGTGAGCGACCAGTTGTCCACGTAGTAGAGGTCGAGGCGGACGGCGTCGTCCCAGGACAGGTCGCTGCGTCCGGAGACCTGCCAGAGGCCGGTGATGCCGGGGCGGACCAGCAGCCGGCGGCGCACGTCGCCGAGGAAGTCGCCGTCCTCGGCCGGCAGCGGCCGGGGACCCACCAGGGACATCTGGCCGAGCAGCACGTTGAACAGCTGGGGCAGCTCGTCCACCGAGCTGGCCCGCAGGTACCGGCCGATCCGGGTGATCCGCGGATCATCCTTGATCTTGAACAGCAGGCCGTCGCTCTCGTTCTGGTCCACCAGGGCGGCCAGCCGCTCCTCGGCGTCGGTGTACATGGTCCGGAACTTCCAGACCCGGAACGTCTTGCCCTCCCGGCCCACCCGGGCCTGCCGGAAGAACACCGGCCCCCGGTCGGTCAGCCTGATCGACAGCGCGACGAGCAGCAGCAGCGGGGAGAGCAGGAGCACCCCGATCCCGGCGACCACCCGGTCGATCATGGTCTTGAACAGCCAGGCCACCCCGGAGAGGGTCGGCTCCTCGACGTAGAGCAGCGGCAGACCCTCCACCGGGCGGATGTGCACCCGGGGACCGGCGATGTCGGTGAGCTGCGGGGCCACCACCAGGTCGATGCCGGTACCTTCCAGCTGCCAGGCCAGCCGGCGCAGGTCGCCCTCGCCGGAGGCCGAGCCGCACACCGCGACGGTGTCCGCGCGTACCTCGTTGACCAGCGAGACGACGTCCCGGCCGGTGTGCACGGGGATGGGTGCCTTGGTCACCCGGGCGGCCGGGTAGCCGTCGCTGACCAGGATGCCCACCGGAACCATGCCGGCGGCCGGGTTGCGGGTCACCGCGGTGTGCACGCCCAGCGCGTCGCCGAGGGTGCCGACCAGCAGCACCCGGTGGGTGGCCCGGCCCTTGTGCCGCAGCAGGTGCAGCACCTTGCGGGCGAAGTAGCGCAGCACGCTGATGTAGATGGCGGCACCGAGCAGCGCGGTGGCCACCGACAGCCGGGACAGCGTGATCTGGTAGGAGAAAGCCAGGAAGGAGACGATGGCCGCCATGATCAGCGAGGCGCGCACCACCCGCTTGAACTCGTCCGTGCCGATGCCCAGGTAACGCCGGTCGTAGGCGCCGTTGGCCCAGAGCACCGCGACCCAGGCCAGCGGCAGGAGGAGATAGGTGATGGCGTGGAACAGCCCGAGATGGTGCGCGAAGCCGGCGGTCGCCTTCTTCTCCAGCTGGGTCACTGCGGTCAGGTCGGCGCCGATCACCGCGATCACGTCGAGCAGGATCAGAGCCAGGGTGTACGGCCGGTGCCAGCGGGACAGCCGGCGGGTGCGGGCCCAACCCGACCGGGGGACCCCTGAGGCCGGTGGTGCCCAGTCGTCCTGCTGATCCACAGACTCCCCGGTCGTCGTCCGGCTCGTGGCAGCATCGCTGTCGCTGGGATGGGTCCCACCCGCCGGCTTCCGGAGGCTCGTCGTCACCGTTGGTGTGCCCTCCCGCGCCGCAACCGCTCCGCGAGCGGTGCCCGCCGTCCCGTCGATGCCACCGACCGTCCGATCGACACGCCACCCGCCCGCCGGTCCGTCGTCTGTTGGTCCGTGCAAGCCCGCTGTCGCCACCCGTCCCCGGTGCCCACCAGGGCAGGCCCGTGGTGCACAGTGTCCAACAGTCTGCCACGGCGCCGCACCGCGGACGGTCTCGACCGGCCGACACTAGTGGGTTTCCGGGCGGCGTGTCGAGATCTATCCGGCCACCGCACGGGACCCGTCCGGCATCGTCACCAAGCGCCACGCGAGGACACCGAGAGTAACCAGGCCCGTCAGCTCCAGCGCCAGCGGCGGCAGCGGACCGCCCGGCGGCAGCCACACCGCCGGATCGTGGTGCAGGTACCCGTGCAGCGGGTTGATCAGGGCGGTCGGGCCGATCTGGAACCGGGTCATCACCTGGGCCAGCGCCCACAGGTGCAGCGGCAGGGTGACCAGCACCACCGCCCGGGTCAGCCGGGCCACGCCCGGCCCGCCCAGGGCCGCCTGCCAGCGCCCGGCGAACGCGGCGGCCAGCACGACGCCCACCCCGGTGGGCATGATGTAGCGCCCGTGCGAGACCCAGCCGACCGAGTTGACGAAGTGCACCTCCAGCGCCACCAGCAGGGCGAAGCAGGCGGCCGCCAGGGCGATGACCGTCCACCGGAACCGCTTGCCGGCCAGCAGCAGCGCCGGGATGACCAGGGCGGCGACCAGGGCGTACCAGGCCACGATCAGCCAGCTCGGCATGGTCGTCTCGCCGTAGCTGAACTGGCCGACCAGCTGGTTGAGCCAGAACGGCATCCGCGAGGTGAGGATGAGCCGCAGCAGTTGGGCCGGCCCGAAGTGCTGACGCCGGCCCTGCACGTCCTGGATGTCCTCGGCGTGCGCGCTGAGGATCCAGCCGACCGCGACCGCCAGCGCCACCCCCAGCACCACGCCGGTGATCCGCACGTCGCGCCGGGCCAGCAGCTCCCGCACCCGCCCGCGGCGGGCCAGCCCGGCGCCGGCCAGCACGACCAGCCCGAGCAGCAGCGGCCCCAGGTACCGCAGGGTCATCAGCAGGCTGCCGCTCACCGCGGCCAGCAGCACCAGCCGGTGGGTGAGCCGCTCCGAGATGCCCTCCGGCGGCCGGACCAGGCCCAGCAGCGCGGCCCAGAAGAGCACCCCGCAGGCGATCTCCAGGCCGTTGGGGTTGATCGCGCCGGCCAGGTTCATCGTCATCGGGGTGGCCACCAGCAGCACCGCAGCCACCATCAGCTTGTTGCGCAGCGCCACCGCGAGAGCCAACGCCCCGGCCAGCGCGAGCGCTGCCAGCAGCGCCGAGACGTAGCGCCCCAGCAGCAGCCCGGTGTGGTCCTTGAAGGCCACCATCGGCAGGCCGACCGGCAGGTAGTAGATCGGGCTGTACGCGGCGGCGGTGGAGACCACCGGCTGCAGGCCGCGCTCGTGCGGCGCCGGTACCTGGCAGGTGGCCGGCTTGCGCTTCGCCCAGGTGCAGTTGAGTTCGCCGGCCACCAGGCTGCGGGGCACCCGCTGGAGGTTGTCCGAGGCGTAGAGCTGCCCGGTCGCCACGCCGTACGCCCGGTAGATGTGCGGGCCCTCGTCATAGGTGCCGTTGGCGGGCAGCGCGGTGGCCCAACCGGCGCCCATGCAGAAGAACGCGGCCAGGGCGACCAGGAAGGTGACCAGGACCCGGCGCCCGGCCGGGTCGCCCGGAGCGGCCGGGTCGGCGGCGGGCCGGCCGGTCACGCTGATCATGGTGTCGGACACGGCGCAAAGAGTACCGGCCGGCCGGGCGCCGTCGGGCTCCACTGACCGGGCACACCCAACAATCGGCATACCTCAGTTGCCACCACAGCCGCGTTGCGCATCAGCGACACCAGGAGTGGTTCAGCGGACCAGGCGGGACAGGCGGCGGTCGGCCAGCGGCTTGCCCCCGGTCTGGCAGCCGGGGCAGTACTGCAGGCTGGAGTCGGCGAAGGAGACCTCCCGGATGGTCTGTCCGCAGACCGGGCAGGGCAGCCCGGCGCGGGCGTGTACGGCCAGGCCGGAGCGCTTCTCGCCCTTCAGGGTGGCGGCCCGCTGGCCGACCGAGCGGGTCACCGCGTCGGTCAACTCGTCCCGGGTGGCCTGGTAGAGCCGGTCGTACTGCTCGGTGGTGAGCCGGTGGGTGAGGGCGAACGGGGACAGCTTGGCGGCGTGCAGGATCTCGTCGGAGTAGGCGTTGCCCACCCCGGCGATCACCTCCTGCTCGGTGAGTACCCCCTTGACCTGCCCGCGCCGGGCGCGTAGCCGCTCCTCGAACTCGGCCCGCCCGATGACCAGCGCGTCCGGCCCGAGCTTGGCCACCCCGGGCACCTGCCCCGGGTCGCGGACCAGGTACGCCGCCAGCCGCTTCTGGGTGCCCTGCTCGGTGAGGTCGAAGCCGGAGCCGTCGTCCAGGCGTACCCGCAGCGCGATCGGGCCCCGACCGGGCTTGAGCGGCGCGGCGCTGGAGAACGCGTCCCGGTAGTGCAGCCAGCCGGCCCGCGACAGGTGCACCACCAGGTGCAGGTCGGCGCCGATGAGCAGGTCGAGGAACTTGCCGTGCCGGGCGGCGCCGGTGACCGGCTGCCCGGCGGCGGCGCTCACCGGCGGGTCGAAGGTCTTCAGCGCGCTGATCGCGGCCACCTCGATCCGGGTGACGCAGTGCCCGGCCGCCCGCTCGCGCAGGTAGGCCGCCAACGCCTCGACTTCCGGCAACTCGGGCATCGAACCCTCCCACGCCGATCCACCCGGCACTCTGACCCACCGGCCACCGAGGCTACCCTCGACACCTGATGAAAATCGTGGTCGCACACAACCGGTACTCCTCGGCCCAGCCGTCCGGGGAGAACGTCGTGGTCGACGCCGAGATCGAGCAGCTGCGCTCGGCCGGCGTCGAGGTGCTGCCGTTCCTGCGCAGTTCGGACGAGATCGGCACGCTGCCGCTGGCGCAGAAGGCGCTGCTGCCGGTGGGCCCGGTCTACGCGCCCCGGGCGCAGCGCGAGTTCGCCGCGCTGGTCCGCGAGCACCGGCCGGACGTGCTGCACCTGCACAACCCGTACCCGCTGATCTCGCCCTGGATCGTGCGGACCGCACACGCCCACGGCCTGCCGGTGGTGCAGACCGTGCACAACTACCGCCAGGTCTGCGCCAACGGGGTGTACTTCCGCGACGGCCACATCTGCCAGGACTGCGCCGGCCGGACGCTGCCGCTGCCGGCGGTCCGGCACGCCTGCTACCGCGGCTCGACGGCGCAGAGCGTGGTGATGGCCGCCGCGCTGACCCTGCACCGGGGCACCTGGCGCAGCGTGGAGCGCTACGTCGCGTTGACCGACGCGATCGCCGCGCACCTGCGCTCCTACGGCATCCCGGAGGAGCGGATCACCGTCAAGCCCAACGCGGTCGCCGACCCCGGCCCGCCGCCGCCGCTGGGCAGCGGCTTCCTCGCGGTCGGCCGGCTGACCCCGGAGAAGGGCGTCGACCTGCTGCTGGACGCCTGGCAGCGGCACCCGCAGGGGAGCCTGGGCACGCTCACCGTGGTCGGCGACGGGCCGCTGCGCCCGCTGGTCGAGCAGGCGGCCGCCCAGCGCGCCGACGTGCGCTTCACCGGCCCCACCGACCGGGCCGGGGTGGCCGCCGCGCTCACCGGGGCGGCCGTGGTGCTGGCCACCTCGACCTGGCACGACGTGCTGCCCACGGTGGTGATCGAGGCGCTGGCCTACGGTCGCCCGGTGCTCGGTACCCGGCTGGGCGGCATCCCGTACCTGGTGGGGGAGGCCGGCTGGCTGGTCGACGCGCGGGTCGACGAGCTGTCCGCCGCGCTGCCCGGGGCGGCTGCCGGGGCGGCGGCGAAGTCCGGTGCGGCCCGCGCCCGATATGAGGCGAATTTTACGCCTAAGCTGATCACCGGACGCCTGCTCGACATCTACTCGTCACTCGCCCGATAGGGTCAGCCCTCATGCAGGACACCTCGACGCTGCCCCGGCCCCGCCATCCGGAGCCGCCCCGCCGCTCGGTGCTGCGTACCGTCTTCGCCCCGGCCGCCGCCGACGCCGCCGCACCGCCGCCGCTGGCGCCGCGCGCCTGGACGCCCCGGCACCGCGCCCTGCTCGCCGGCACCCTGCTGGTGGCCACCGTGGCCGGGCTGGTCGAGGCGATCCAGACCGGCCGGGACAACCCGCTGGGCGCCAGCGTCGGCGCGGTGGAGGGGCTGCGCGCCTTCGCCGCCGTGCTGTGCGCCGGATTCCTGGTGGCCCTGGCGCTGTCGCTGCGCGGGGTGAGCCTGCCCGGCTTCCTCACCGGCGCGGTGTTCATCACCGCCGGCATGGTCAGCTGGACCTTCACCGGCAGCGGCGGCCGGCTGGTGTGGATCGTGCTGGCCGTCGAGGGCGTCCTCTTCGCCGCCTGGACCTGGCCCTGGCTGCGCTCGCTGCGCGAGGCGGGCCGGCTGACCCGGCTCGGCACCGCCTGGCTGGGGCTGGCCTACTGGCTGCTCGGCGCGGTCGCCGGGGTGCTCACCCTGCGGCTGTCGGTGGCCGCCGGCCGGCTGGCCTACTTCGCGCTGTTCGCCCTCGGCGCGCTCGCCGTGCTGGTGGTCACCCGGCGCACCGGCCGGGACCTGAGCGTGGGCATCGTGGCGGCCTTCCTCTCCGGGCTCGCGGCGCTGCTGGTGGCCGGCTCCGGCAACGTCTTCGACAACGTCCACGCGGTCCGCCCGGACGCCTGGGGCGAGCACATGCAGTACCGCTTCTGGGGCGGCCCGCAGCTGCTCTACCACCCCAACTCGATCGCCGTGGCCGCCGTCGTGGTGGCCATCCGGATCGCCGCCGACCCGGTCTTCGAACGCTGGCAGCGCTACGCCGCCCTGGCCACCGCGGCGGTCGCCCTGCTGCTGGTCAACTCGCGCACCGGCCTGCTGTTCCTGACCGCCGCGGCGGTGCTGCACGCCGTACTGGTGCTGGCCCGGCGGGTGCGCTACCCGGACCGGCGGGCCGCGCTCGCCGCCGTGCTGCTGCCGCTGCTGGTGGTCGCAGTGGTCGGCGTCGGCTCCGGCGGAGCCTCCTTCATCGTCAAGTCGCGGTACGCCAGCGGCGGGGTGACCAGCGGCCGGGCGGACACCTGGCGGCAGGTGCTCACCGACTTCCGCCACGACGGCGTGGCGGAGAAGGCCTTCGGGGACGCCAGTTCGGTTCGCGGCTACGTCACGCGCGTCGACACCGGCGCCAGCGAAGCCGAGCGCCCCCAGTTGACCACGGACAACGCCGCCGTCGGGGCGCTGCGCCGGGGCGGCGTGGCCGGCGTCGCGGCGTTCCTGTTCGGCCTGGTACTGCTGATCCGGCACGCGCTGCGGCGGACCAGCCCGCCGTGGTTCACCATGGCGGCGGTCGGCTCGCTGGTGACGATCGTGGCCAGTGACTGGCTGCTGGGCAACACCGGCGGCACCCTGTGGATCTTCCTGCTGGCCGGCGAGGCATCCCTCCTGCTCCCCAGGCCGGAGCCGGCCGCGGAGTCCTGACCGGTGCCGGCCCGGCGGCACGGCTTCCGGTCAGGCGCCGGTAACAGCGCCGGTCGGGTCGACGGTGGGGTCCACCTCGGCAGGCTGGGCGGGCAACTCGGCGTCGGCCGGAGTCAGCCGGCGGACCGCCCACAGGTAGATGACGATCATGACGACCAGGCCCAGCACCGAGCCGCTGACCAGTCCCCAGGTGGCGGCCAGCAGGTCGTGCCGGCTGGCGCCGATCAGCAGGCCGGTCAGGCTGGCCGTGGTGAACAGGCAGTACTGCACGAACAGCAGCCGGGCCCGGTGCATGCCCCGCATCGCCGCGCTGAACGGCACCTGGACCAGGTAGACCCCGCTCTGCAGCGCGATCGGCAGCACCAGCGGCACGATCGCGGCGTACCCGCGCAGGTACGGTTCCAGCGCGTGGGCCAGCGGGACGGCCACCGCCACCAGCAGCGCAGCCAGGCCGGCCAGGGCGAGCGCCAGCCGGACGGTCAGCCGGTGCAGCCCGGCCCGGTCACCGGCGGCGGCCAGCCGGGAGGAGCGGGGTACCAGCAGCCCCATGGTCGCGGTCACCAGGTTCTGCACCGGCTGCAGGAACGCCGTCTGCGCCGAGCGCAGCACCGCCAGGTCAGGCTTGCCGAGCTGCCCGGCGACCAGGAACCCCACCGCCTGCGTCTGCAACTGGCCGACCAGCGCGGTGGCGGTGAACCAGCCGGACAGGTGCCGGGTCTCGGCCACCCAGCGGCGCGGGTCACCGCGCCACGGCCGGGCCCGGGTCCGCAGCAGGTACCCGGCCAGCGCCACCACCGCACCGATCCCCCAACTGGTGAGGATGGTGGCCGGCCGCAGCCCGACGGTCAGCCCGACGACGACCAGCGTGGCCGCCTGCGCGCCGACCCAGGTCAGGTCGTGCAGCAGCGCGTCGGCCTGGGCCCGGGCGGCGAACCAGGCGTACCGGCTGGCGTCGTAGCAGAGCACGAACGGCAGGAACGGGGTGAGCCAGATCAGATCCTGCAGGTCGATGTTGTCCCCTGGGTGGCGCCAGAACAGCCACACCGCCCCGAAGACCAGCGACGCCACGGCGCCCAGGGTGGCGGCGGCCGCCATGCCGTGCCGGACCAGCCGGTCCCGGTCGGCCGGTGCCAGCCGGGACGCCTGGGCCAGCAGCACGCTGCCGACGAACTCCCGGCTCAGCGCCAGCACCAGATACCCGAGCCCGATGGTGAGCACCAGGGCACCCGCGCGCTCCTTGCCGAACAGGCCGATCGGCAGCAGCGTCATGGCCGCGTTGGCCGAGGCCATCACGGCCTGGTCGAGCAGTCCGGCGGTGACCCGGCGCAGCTCCCGGCGGGGCACCGCTACGCCCGGGGGGTACGGCCGGCGCGCAGCGCCACCCGCGCCGTGGCCACGATGCTGGCCACCAGGAAGCCACCGTTCACGGCGCTGAACGCGGCCATCGCCCACGGCATCCCACCGGGTACCAGCATGATCACCAGGCAGAGCACGGTAACTACGGCGCCGTAGTCGCGGATCAGCTTGACCGCCCGGACCACCGGCGAGCGGGAGGTGACCAGGCTCTGCGCCTGCTCGCCCTGCTGGAGCACCGAGGTGACCAGGTTGACCATCCAGGTGGCGGCGAAGACGGCCGCCAGCCAGGACGGCGTGCCCGGCTGGTACGCCCGGGCCACCGAGGCGATCGCGGTGACCAGGCTGATCTGCAGCGCCACGTCGCACAGCACGTCGATGCGGGCGCCCGCGCTGCTGCCCTGCCCGGTGACCCGGGCCAGCTGCCCGTCGGCGCAGTCCAGCCCGTAGGCGAGCTGCCACAGCGCCAGGGCCAGCAGGCCGACCAGCCAGGCGGGGACGGTGCCGCGGGCCATCGCGCCGGAGAGCAGGATCACCCCGATCGAGGTACCCACCCCGACCACGAGGTTGCCCAGGGTGAGCACGGTGGGGGCGGCCCCGGCGCGCTCGGCGGCCACCGCGAACCAGGAGCCGAGGCGCTGGTTGACGGTCTCGGTGAACAGCCCGCCGCCCCGGTTGCGGGCCAGGAACTGGGCCGCCGTATGCCCGGTGGTGGCGGTCATGCCGCCTCGCCGGCGCCGGCCGGGCGGCTGTCCAGCAGGTTGGCCCGGTGCAGGTCGGGTTCGAAGTCGACCTCGACGCAGCCGTACTCGCTGATGTCCACGGCGCTGACCCGCAGCCCGGCCTCGGCGATGGCGGTCTCCAGGCCGCGCTCGAAGTAGTCCTGGTCGGCGCAGCGCTGCAGGTGCTCGATGAGCACCGCGCGGTCGGCGGCGGCCACGTAGTTGATCCCGACCGCCTCGCCCAGCCCGTCGACCACCTGCTTGGACAGCTCCTTGATGTACCCGTCGCCGTCCAGGGTGTACTTGACCTCCTCGTCGGCGACGCTGTCGGTGTTGACCGCCACGAAGCTGCGGTCGCGCTCCAGCAGCGGGCGCAGCGCGTCGATCAGGCCGGGGACGAAGACCACGTCGCCGTTGAGCCAGAGCACCCCGCCGGGCGGCGCCAGGCGCAGCGCCTTGAGCAGGCTCTTGCTGGTGTTGGTCTGGTCGTAGAGCTCGTTGTAGACGAAGGCGGCGTCGTCGGCGGCGGCCTCCATGATCAGGTCCATCTTGAAGCCGACCACGAGGGTGATGCGGGCATCCGGGCCGAAGTTCTGCCGCAGGTGGTCCAGCTGCTGGCGCAGGATGGTACGCCCGTCCGCCAGCGGCGTGAGCGGCTTGGGGTGCGGGCGCCCGAGACGGGTACCCATCCCAGCCGCCAGGATGACCACATTCACGCGTTTGACCTCCTCGGCGCCCCTGGACCCGTGCTCGGTGCAGGATACCGCTACCTGCTCGACACCTCGCGGCCATCCGCCGGCCACCGCACCCTACCCAGCGATACCCACCGATCAAACGAGCAGCTCTCCCAGCTCGTCACGCCCCCTGACCGACGGTAGCCGGGCGCCCACAGACGGCGTACCCGATCCGGCGCCCCGGGCCGGATCAGCCGGGCAGGGCGGCGAGGTTGTCGCGCAGCTCCGCGCGCTCGGCCGGGGTGAGCGACCGGTACGGCGGGGCGGCCAGCGAGTTGGTGCGGTCCTCGATCAACGACCGCTCCGGCCCGGACGGCAGGGCCACCATCTCGGCGGCGGTACGCCCGGCTGCCCGCCAGGCTGCCGCGTGCGCGTCGGCCCGGTGGTAGCGCAGCGTCCCGAGCCGGTCGAGCAGTAGCAACTCGGCGGGGGTGCCGGGCGGCTCGTACACCGGGGCCATCGCGTGCCAAGCCGGGCCGGCGGTGTCCGGGGCGGCGGCCAGCAGCGGCGCCAGCAGCGCCCCGGCGCGGTCCACCGGCTGGCCGTCCCAGCACTGCCGCAGCCCCTGCGCCAGGTGCGAGCGCAGCGACCGGAGGAAGTCGTGACCGGCGGCCGTGGCCCGGAACGCCCCGGCGGGCGCCAGCTCCAGCGTGCCGGCGGCGGCGTGGGCGCGCAGCTGGTCGAGGAGCTGCCCGGCGTCTCGGTAGCGGGCCACGGCCAGCGCCTCCGGGCCGGTCACCCAGCGCCCGGGCCGGCCCAGCGCGGTACGGAACTCGATCAGCGCCCCGACCGCCCGGGGGCCGCCGTGGGCGCGTACCAGCTCGGCGCCCCCGGCCAGCTGGGGCAGCCGGCGCATGGCGGCGACGAAGGCCCGGTCCACGGCCGCGCCCACGGTGGCGGCGTCGGCGACCAGCAACGGGTCGGCGGCCGGCGGCTGCCGTCCCGGGAAGGCCGCGGCCAGCTGGGCCAGCCAGCCGAGCAGCCCGTCGTCGACGGTGCGGTGCTCGGTGAGCAGGGCCAGCTCCGACTCGGTGGCCCAGTGCCAGTCGGTGTGCCGGCCCGCCTCCAGTTGGGGCGCGGTCAGGTCGCCGGAGACGGTGACCGGGAAGTCGTACTCGACGCGGTGCCGGCCGTCGTCGCCGGTCCAGGCGATCCGCGCCGGACCGGGGTGGATCCGCTCGACCCGCCAGCCGGTCTCCTCCCACACCTCGCGGACCAGCGCCTGCTCGACCGTCTCGCCCGGCTCGACGTGCCCGCCGACGGTGTCCCAGCAGTTCGGGAAGAGCCGGCGGGTCGGCGAGCGGCGCTGCAGGAACAGCCGCCCCTGCGGGTCGAAGACCAGCGCACCGACGCACACCTCGGGTGCGGCAGCCATGCACAGCAGGGTAGCCGGCGCAAGTCTTGAGAAGTTGACCCCTACCGGTGGAGCATGTCCGTAACGTCCGATGCGAGGGGTCAACGCGGACCCCGGGGCGAGGGGTAGGTGCGCCATGCAGGTACGTGACGCAATGAGCAAGCAACTGCTCGTGGTCGGCCCGGAGCACACGATCCGCCAGGTGGCGGCCCAGATGTCCCAGCGCCGGGTGGGTTCGGCCGTGGTCCACGACCCCGACTCCGAGGGCGTAGGGATCATGACCGAACGGGACGTCCTGCACGTCGTCGGACGCGGCCTGGATCCCGACGTGGAGCGCGCCGCCGACCACCTGACCTGGGACGTCGTCTACGCGGCGCCCAGCTGGTCGCTGGCCGACGCGGCCACCGCGATGGTCCGGGGCGGCTTCCGGCACCTGGTGGTCCTGGACAACGGCGAGGTGCTCGGCATCATCTCGGTCCGCGACATCCTCCGGGTCTGGGCGCAGGAGCGCGCACCCACGCCCGCCTGACCGGCCGGACGCCCGGCGACCCTGTGACGGTGCCGCCGGCGGCGTCCGTACCCTTGATGGTCATGACCGCTGAGCAGCTCATCTCCTTCGCCCGTGGGGCGCCGTCGCTGGACATCGTGGATGTCGCCGGCCTGAAGGCCGCCGCGGCCCGCGCGTTCGATGCCGACCCGAGCGTGGTGACGCCGTACGGCGCGTCCACCGGCTACCCGCCGCTGCGCCGCTGGATCGCCGACAAGCACGGCGTGGACGTGGACCAGGTACTGGTGGCCAACGGTTCGCTGGAGGTGGACGCGTTCCTCTTCGAGCACCTGGTCTCCCCCGGCGACGTGGTGGTGGTGGAGAAGCCGACCTACGACCGGACGCTGCTCAACCTGCGCGCCATGGGCGCCGACGTGCGGGCGGTGACGGTGGAGCCGGACGGCATCTCGGTCACCGAGCTGCACGCCCTGCTGGAGTCCGGGGTACGCCCGACGCTGGCGCACATCATCCCGAACTTCCAGAACCCGGCCGGGGTGACCCTCTCCACCCAGAAGCGCCGGGCGCTGATCGACCTGTCCACCCGGTACGGCTTCACGATCTTCGAGGACGACCCGTACGCGGACATCCGGTTCCGGGGCGAAAAGCTGCCGTCGATGCTCTCCCTCGACCCGCGCGGCGAGGTGGTGCACGCCTCGTCGTTCACCAAGACGGTCTGCCCGGGCGTGCGGGTGGGGTACCTGATCGGCCCGAAGGAGCTGGTGGCCCAGATCGGCAAGAAGGCCACCAACCGCTACATCTCGCCGAGCATCGTGTCCCAGGCGATCGTGTACCAGTTCTGCGCCTCCGGCGACATCGAGCGCTCGATCGCCACGGTCAGCGCCGCGCTCGGCGAGCGGGCCGCGCTGCTGTCCGAGTCGCTGCGCAAGCACATCCCCGGCGTGCAGTTCACCGAACCGGACGGCGGCTACTTCCTCTGGGTCGACCTGCCCGACGACGTGGACGTGCACCAGCTGCTTCCGGCGGCGGCGAGCCGGGGCGTGGCCGTGGTCAAGGGCACGGATTTCCTGCTGGAAGGCGGCGAGCACGCGGTGCGACTGGCCTTCTCCGCGGTCACCGCGGATCAGGTGGACGAAGGGGTACGCCGCCTGGCGGATGCGGTACGGGCGGTGCAGGGCTCGTCCTGAAAAGGTGTCAACACTGACTCGGTGTCATATTTATGACACCGAGTCAGTGCTTCCTGGATTCCTTCGAGTAGACGAAAATCCCTCGCGGCGTATCCATTCGCCACTCGACATAACCCCCCGCCCCCAACGGCACCGGGTGGGCCGAGCACGCCCCCACCCCCACCTGTGGTCGGTCCACCCGGTGCCACCCCGCCCCCGGCGGGTACCGTTTCGGCGGACCCGCGCGGGCTGCGCCGGGCCGGGCACACAACCTGAGGGGGTACCCATGGCCGACCACCGTGACCAGCGGGGACTGTCCCGCGCGCTGACTGCCGTCACCCGGATCCTGGGCGGCAACGAGCGGGACGACGTGCCCACGCCGCGTACCGACAGCGGGGCCAGCGCGATCGTCGACTGCGGCCTCTACATCGACGGCGAGCGGCAGCCCGGCGACTGGAACTACCCCGACGCGCTGCAGGCCGCCCGCCGGCACAACCAGCACGCCTTCGTCTGGCTCGGCCTGCACGAGCCCGGCGCCGCCGAGCTGAACGAGATCGCCAGGGTCTTCGACCTGCACGAGCTGACCGTCGAGGACGCGATGCACCGCAACCAGCGGCCCAAGATCGAGCGCTACAACGACATGGTCTTCGCCGCCGTCCGCACCACCCGCTACGTCGAACACACCGAGCTCACCGAGTTCTCCGAGGTGGTCGAGACCGGCTCGGTGATGCTCTTCCTCGGCGAGCACTACGTCATCACCGTGCGGCACGGCGCCGGAGCCGGCCTGGCCGAGGTACGCGCCGAGCTGGAGTCCAAGCCGGAGCTGCTGCGCCACGGCCCCTGGTCGGTGGCGCACGCGGTCTACGACCGGGTGGTCGACAGCTACGTCGAGTGCGCGGCCGGCGTCGAGATCGACATCGACGGCATCGAGGAGACCGTCTTCGCCCGCCCTACCCGGAGCACCCAGACCGGCGGCATCTCCCGGATCTACCAGCTCAAGCGGGAACTGGTCGAGTTCCGCCGGGCCGTGGTCCCGCTCCAGCGCCCGCTGGACGCCATCGTCGCCGGCCGGCTGCCGGAGATCCCCAAGGAGATCCGGCGCTACTTCCGCGACGTCAACGACCACCTCAGCCGTACCGTCGACCAGGTCATCTCCTTCGACGAACTGCTGAACTCGATTTTGCAGGCCCGGCTGGCGCAGGTCACCGTCGACCAGAACAACGACATGCGCAAGATCGCCGCGTGGGCCGGTATCGCGGCGGTCTGGACGGCGGTCGCCGGCCTCTACGGCATGAACTTCAAGTACCTGCCACCCGAGGCGACCTGGCGGTACGGCTTCCCCACGGTGGTGGCCGTCTGCCTGGTCTCCTCGCTGGTCCTCTACCGGGTATTCCGCAAGTCCGGCTGGCTCTAGGCCACCCCGGCACACCACGCGATCGGCCGGGCCGCCCGGCGGTCGGGTACGGGCGCGCGACCGGCCGGTGACCCCAGGTGCGGGGTCACCGGCCGGTGTGGCGTTGCCTGGTGCGGGCCGCGTCAGTTGCGGCTGTTGCGGGCCGCCGAAGAGGCCCGGTCGGTCACGTCACCGGTCTTGGCCGCCGCGCTGTCCGCAGCGTTCTTGACCGCTCCCGCCGCCTTGTCGGTGGCGCTGTGCGCAGTGTCCGCGGCCGCGTCGGCCGCGTTGCGCGTCTTGTCCGCCGCCGTGTCGGCCGCGTTGTGGGCCTTGTCGGCCATCCGCACCGTGGTGTCGGCGGCGCTGTCCTTCCACGCCGAGGCCGTCTCGCTCAGCTTCGACCCGGTCTGGCCGGTCAGCGCCGGCTCCCGGTCACCGAACGAGGCGTCGTACTCGTCCCACTTGGCCCGGCCGCGCCGGCGGGCCACGTAGGCCGCCCCGGCTCCGGCGGCCACCCCGGCCGCCAGCAGTCCCAGCGCCACGCCCTTGCGGGAGCTGGTCTGCTGCCGGTGCAGCTTGCGGTTGACCTTCTTCTGGACCTCCTTGGAGGTCTTCTTGGCCTGCTTCTGGGCCTTCTTGTTGGCCTCGGTCGCACCCCCGACGGCCGCGGCGATCATCGGCGCCACCATGCTCCGCGCGCCGCCCCAACCGTTGCTGGCGTAGTCACGCGCCTGCCCGATCCGGGGAGCTACGGCCGACTTGGTGGACTCCCACTTCGGGCCGGTGGTCTCCCCCACCACGGCCGCGCCGTGGTTGGCCGCCTGCATCAGGTGGTCGAAGGAGTCATTGAGCTCGTTGCGCATCAACTCGGCATGCGTCTTCGCTTTTGTCCGTCCCAACACTGGTCACACCTCCTGACCCGGGCCTACCCGGGTGGGACCGGCCCCAAACGCCATACTGCCCTGGTGCGCCCTGCCGCGTCCGCGGAACCGACAGATGGCAGGATCGGGGATAGATCAAACCAGCTGACATGAGGAGGACCCGTGACCTACGCGGTTCTGCACACCACCGCCGGCCCGATCCGGGTCGAACTGTTCGACAACCACGCCCCCAAGACGGTGAAGAACTTCGTCGAACTGGCCGAGGGCACCCGCGACTACGTCGACCCGCGGACCGGCCAGCCGGGCAACGGGCCCTACTACGACGGGACGATCTTCCACCGGGTGATCGCCAACTTCATGCTCCAGGCCGGTGACCCGACCGGAACGGGCCGCGGCGGACCCGGGTACACCTTCGCCGACGAGTTCCACCCGGACCTATCGTTCAACCGGCCCTACCTGTTGGCCATGGCGAATGCCGGCCCGGGGACCAACGGGTCGCAGTTCTTCATCACGGTGGCCCCGACCGACTGGCTCAACCGCAAGCACACCATCTTCGGCGAGGTGACCGAGGACGAGTCGAAGAAGGTGGTGGACTCCATCGCCACCACCCGGACCGGCCCCGGCGACCGGCCCGCGCAGGACATCGTCATCGAGCGCGTCGAGATCCAGCACTGACCCGTCCGGCGGAAGGGTGGCGTACCGGTCCGGCGCGCTACCCTTCCGACCATGACGGAGGCCGCCCCGTTCGGGGTCCCCACCTGCTACCGGCACCCCGACCGGCAGACGTACGTCCGGTGCAGCCGCTGCGAGCGGCCGATCTGCCCGGACTGCATGCACGAGGCGTCGGTGGGGCACCAGTGCCCTGACTGCGTGGCGGAGGGCCGGCGTACCCAGCGGCCGGTGCAGACGGCCTTCGGCGGCAGCGCGGCCGGTGTGCACGGCTACGTCACCATCGGCATCATCACCGTCAACGTGCTGATGTTCCTGGTCTCGCTGGCGTCGGCCCGCACGGTGGGCAAGGCGCTCTTCGGTGGCGGGCTGGGCGGGCTGCTCGGCGGGGCCACCCCGCTGATGAACAAGCTGGCCGTGATCGGGCCCTCCTTCCAGGCCGCCGGGGACAGCTACAGCTTCGACCTCAGCCAGGCGATACCCGGCTTCACCCACTACGTGGGCGTGGCGGACGGCTCCTACTACCGGCTGTTCACCGCGATGTTCATGCACTACGGGCTGCTCCACCTGGGCATGAACATGTGGGCGCTGTGGGTGCTGGGGCGACCACTCGAGGCGATGCTCGGCCCGATCCGGTTCGCCGTGCTCTACCTGCTCTGCGGGCTGGGCGGCAACGTGGCGGCGTACCTGTTCCAGCCGCACGCCCTGTCGGCCGGCGCGTCGACCGCCATCTTCGGCCTCTTCGCGGCGCTCTTCCTGGTGCTTCAAAAGCTGGGGCGCAACGCCTCGGCGGTGCTCCCGGTGATCATCATCAACATCGTCTTCACCCTGACCGTGCCGGGCATCTCGATCGCCGGGCATCTCGGCGGCCTGTTCACCGGGGCGGTGGTGGGCGCCGGCATGGCCTACGCACCCCGCGCCAACCGCGCGCTGGTCCAGGGTGGAGTCTGCGCCGGGGCGCTGCTCGTGCTCGCCGCCCTGACCGTCTTCGGCACGGTCCGGCTCGGCGGCTGACCGCTCCCCGGCACGGTCCGGTTGATTGCCGGCCGTCCCGGGCATGGTCCCGTTCACCGGCTGACCGGCAGGGGGACGGCGTCGGGCCGGTACCAGCGCACCGGCGCGCCGGTCGCGGCGGTCAGCAGGGGCAGCACCTCGGGGAGCAGCCGGGTGGTCGTCGGGCCGACGACGAAGGTCAGCGGCGAGCCGTGGTCGCGCAGGCCGGCCCGCATCGCCCAGCGCGCCCGGGCGCTGCGGGCGAGCGTGAGGTACCGGCCCGGGTCAGCTACCCGCAGCACCACCACGCGGTCGGGCATCGGGTCGAGCCGCAGGCCGGCGCTGGCGCCGGGGAACCGGATGTCGATGCCGGTGACCCGCTCCCAGCGCAGGTCGACGCCGAGGTGGGCCAGGTGCACACCCTGGGCGGTGAGGACCGTTGCCCGGGTGGCGTCCAGGGCCCACAGGCGTCCGGCGAGCCGGCGCCAGGACATCGCCGTGACGACGAACCCGTAGCCGACCACCACGGCGTTCGTCGCCCGGTCCGGCGCACCGTTCGTCAGGTTGACGGTGAGCAGCGCCAGGACCGCCAGTGGCGCGCCGAGGGCGACGAGTGCCAGCGCCCGGGCGGGGGCGGGGCTGTGCGCACCGACCACCACCGGGAGGCCCGGGGGTTCGACGGCCGGGCCGGTGGCCGCCGCCCTGGCCTCCAGGCCGAGCTGCCCGGCGGTGGCCAGCGCCTGCCACCGGCGGGCGAGCCGGCGCGGGCCGACGACCAACACGGCTGCCAGCCCGGCGACGACCACGTCCTGAACGACGCCGGGCGCGCCGAACAGACCGAGCAGACCGAGGACGGGCAGGCCCACCGAGCACAGCGCCACCGGCGCCGCGAACCGCAGCGTGTAGGCCAACCGGGTACGCCGGCTGCCGTGCCGCAGGGCCGCCGCGGCCACCCGGGGGTCGGCGATCCCGGCGCACGCCGCGACGGCGGACCAGCCCGACGCGCGCTGCGCCGGGCTGAGCACCGACCACTCGACGACCGGCTGCTGCGGACCATACGCAAGCCACGGCTCCACGACGCCTCCCCGGTGGTGAACCCAGTGGGGAGCGTACGAACCACCGACGACGCCGGATGCCCCGAAAACGGGCGTAGCTTCACCAGCATCGCCATCTGCTCAAACGGTCAGCCAGCGATCGGTGCGGTGGTGAACCGGTCAGGTCCAGTGCACCGGGGCTGCCGTGAACCGGGCGAGGGTCGCCAGCAGCGGTTCCAGCTCCATCGGCGCCCGGGGGCCGGCGGCCAGCACCAGCGGCGAGCCGTACCGGCGCAGGCTGCGCCGCAGTGCCCAGCGGCGCACCAGCCCGCCGCCGAGATACCGCTGCGGTGCGGCGACCCGCAGCACCACCAGGCGGATGCTGGACGCCTTGCGCTGGCCGTACCCACCGCCGGTGCTGAAGGCCCGCACCTCGATCGCCTGGATCTCACTCCACGGTCCGCGCTGCCCGACCGACGGCAACTCCCAGCCGGCGGGCGTGAATCGGGCGGTCACCGGGTCACGCACCATCATCAGCAGAGCCGCCGCATAGATGCCCAGCATCAGCAGCACCGCCAACAGCAGGACCGCCAGCAGGAGCAGTGGCACCAGCAGCACCGTATCCAGTTCGCCCTCGGTCAGCGCGACGGCCGCCGGGACGGCACCGCCGCCGAGCAGGACCAGCTCCAGGCCCAGCAGGATGGTGACGGCCGCCAGCACCAGGTCCCCGCCGGGCACGCAGCTCCACCACGTCGCCGGGCACCGCGACGGCGGGCGCCCAACCGGGCGGACCGGCCTGCGCCACCGGCACGCCGTACGGCACGGTGAAGCCGTGCGCTGGATCGAGCGGGACGTGGCTGCCGACCGGTACCGCGCCGCTGCGGGCCCCCTCCAGGCCCAGCTCGCCGGAGGCGGCCAGCTTGGCGAACCGGACCCGGCTGACCGTGCTGAGCACCACCGGCAGCAGCACCAGCAGCCCGATCGCCGGCACCAGGTACACCGACGGCAGGTCCAGGTAGCTGCCGTCGACGGAGAGCAGCAGCGTTGCGCCGCACCCGATCGGCAGGAGGCCGCCCAGCACGATGAGGGGTACCGCGCGCAGCTGGCGCTGGCGGCGCAGCCCGTACCCGACCATTACGGCGGCGAGCGCCGCATCTGGCGGCGCCGCGCCGGTCCGGGCCGCTGCCCAGGCGGCGCCGCGCTGGTCCGGCGCCAGCTCACGCCAGGCGCGGACCGCATCGGAGCCGGAAACTGCCATCGGTCCCACGTCACCCTCCCCAGATCACAGCGGCGCCGGGGAGCGTAGTACAGAACCGATCTATCCGCGGGTATGGATGCGCCGCAGTGCGGCGGCCACTTCGGCCGGCTCGGCGGACAGGTCGTAGGCGCTGAACAGGTAGAGCCGCTCGTCGGCGTCGATCTCCAGCTGCTCCGAGCGCAGCCCCAGCCGGCTGCGCCGGTCCACCCGGACCGCCTGCACCTGCGCCCAGGGCAGCCGGGTGTGGCCGAGGTAGCCGTGGGCCACGGTGACGCCCTCGGCGTCGGCCGCCACCCGGACCGGTGAGACCAGGTCGCGCAGCGCGTACCCGGCGCAGACGAGGGCGGCGACGGCCAGCATGGCGGCGCCCAGCCGGTCACTGACCAGCAGGGCGGCGAGGCTGAACAGGACCGTACCAACGATCTTGACGACGGACAGCCGGCGGTCGGCCCGCCACGGGCCGTCACTCGGCGCGGCCGGGGCGGGCTCCGGCGCGGCGGGCGGGGCGTGGTAGCCGGGGCGCGGCGGGCGGGGCGGCGCCGGACGGCCGGTCCCGTCCGGCTCGTCGGGCATCGCCCCGCCGCGCAGCTGCATGGGTCCGAGCCTAGGCGGTGCGGCTGCGGTGGGCGCGCCGGGTCACCGGCGCCGCAGCCGGCCGCGCGGGCCCCCGTGCCGACGCCGTATCCGGGGTCGTGGGCTGGGAGGCCCGTGAGGACGCCGCCCGGGCCGGGCGGCGTCGGGCGGTCAGTCGCGCAGCACCCGGCCCTCGGCGTCGGTACCGCCGTTGACCAGGATCATGATGCCGTCGATCAGGCCCCAGATCGAGCCGATACCGCAGGTGAAGACGCTGACCAGCAGCTGGGCCACGCCCAGCCCGGTGTGCCCGGTGTAGAACCGGCCGACGCCGAAGCCGCCCAGGAAGATGCCGAGCAGGCCGGCCGCCATCTTGCTCTTGTCCGAGTACGGCCGCCCCTGCGGGTCGTACGCCGCCTGCTGGGCGTAGCCCGGCTGGGCGTACTGCTGCTGCGGGTAGCCGGGCTGGGCGTAGGGCTGCGGCTGGTTGTAGCCGGGCTGGGCGTACTGCTGCTGGGCGTTCGGGTCGTAGCCGGCCGCGCCCGAGGTGGGCTGCTGCCCGTAGTTCGGGTCGTAGCCGGGTGCGCCGGACGTCGGCTGCTGGCCGTAGCCGGCCGGCGGCTGGGGCGCCCCGTAGGACGGCGCGGGCGCCTGCGGATAGCTGTACCCGCCCGAGGACGGCGCCGCGGGCGGCGAGGAGTACGGCGTGGAAGGGTCGATCGGGCGGGTCGGCTCGGACTCGCCGTAGTTCGGGCTCTGCGACATGCGAAGAGGGTACGACTTGGCTGCCAGCGGGTATGCAGCACCGTCAGTCAGTTCCCCGTCAGCGGCGTACGTTACGGTGCGCTTACGTGCTTTTGACGTTGCGGTGAACTCCATCCCTCGTTAGCGGGATATGGAAGTTTTCGCCCGGACTTTCGCCTCGTCCGCCGGCCACGCCGGGCTGGCCCAGGCCGCGATCGAACGCCACTTTCCGCTGTACCGGCGCTGCCTCGGCGGCACCGACCCGGTCCTGCTGGTGGGCCGCTGCCTACGACCGGAGCGGCCGTGGACCGGCGAGCACCTGCTGGCGCTCACCCGGACCCGGCTGGCGGTGACGCACGAGAGCCGGGTACTGCGACGCATCCGGCTGCACCTGGACGCTCCCGTCAGCGGGCTGACCGCCGCCCGGTGGAGCGTCGACCCGGTGCAGCTCACCGCGGAGCTGTCGGTGGTCAGCCGGGACGGCGACCGGGAACGGTTCCAGCTGCGCGCCCGCACCGCCCGGGCACTGTGGCAGCTGGAGGCGACGTTCAGCTACGTGTTCCGGGTGGGCAGCACGCCCGTACCTCTTCCGAACATCGCACCCGTTCCGCGCTGAGCCGACCTCGGCCATCATGGTCGGCGTGAGCCGGCCGGAGAGTGAACCCACGGGCGGGCGGGGACTCGTGCTCGTGGTCGAGGACGAGCGGCCGATCGCCGACCTCGTCCGGCTCTACCTGGTCCGGGACGGCTTCGGCGTGCACGTGGAGGCGGACGGGGCGGCCGGCCTGGCCGCCGCCCGGCGGCTGCGCCCGGTCGCCGTGGTGCTGGACATCGGTCTGCCCGGCCTGGACGGTATCGCAGGTGTGCCGGCGGCTGCGCGAGGCCGGCGACTGGACGCCGGTGCTGTTCCTGACCGCCCGGGACGACGAGGTGGACCGGGTGCTCGGCCTGGAGCTGGGCGCCGACGACTACCTCACCAAACCGTTCAGCCCGCGCGAGCTGGTGGCCCGGGTGAAGGCCGTGCTGCGCCGCACCGCCGGCCCACCGGACGCCGGCCGGGTGCTGCGGGTCGGCCCGGTCACCCTCGACCCGGCCCGGCACGAGGTACACGCCGGGGGCGCCCCCGTGCAGCTCACCAGCACCGAGTTCGACCTGCTGGCGCACCTGATGGGGCGCCCGGGACGGGTCTTCGGCCGGGACGAACTGCTGGCCTCCGTCTGGGGGTACGCCGCGCTCGCCGGCACCCGCACCGTCGACGTCCACGTGGCACAGGTCCGCGGCAAGCTGGGCGAGCACGGCAGCGTCATCCGTACCGTGCGCGGCGTGGGCTACACCGCCGATGGCTGAGCCGACCCTGACCCTGCCGGTCTACCGGCGCCGCCCGGTGACCGGCACGCTGACCGGCCGGGCGGTCCTCGTCACCACCGCGGCGGCGCTGGTATCTGTGCTGGTCACCGCGCTGGTGGCGTTCCCGGTGGCGGTGCGGGCGACCAACGACCAGGTGCGCTCCGGCCTGGCCGACAAGGCGAACCTGGTGGCCACCGTGCTCTCCACCCGGGCCGGCGCCAATGCCGAGGATCGGCTGGTCCGCCAGCTGCGCCCGCGCGGCGTGGACATCTGGCTGGTCGAGGACGGGCACGCCGACCGGCCCGGGCTGCCCCCGGCCGTGGTCGCCACGGTCGCCTCCGGCGGCAGCGTGTCCCGCCGCGCAGTGGTCAACGGGCACGTCAAGCTGCTGGAGGGGCGCCCGGTGCCGGGTACCCCCGGCTCCGGCGTGGTGCTCGCCGAGAAGGCGGCCACCGGCGCCCGGGTGGACGTGTGGAGCCGGCTCTGGCTGCCGCTGGCGGCCGGGCTGCTGGCCGGCGTACTGGCAGGCTGGCTGCTGGCCCGGCGACTGGCGCGACCGATCCGGCGGGCCGCCGCCGCGGCCGCCCGGCTCTCCGCCGGGGACCGCTCGGTGCGGGTGCCGCCGGAGCCGCCGGCCGAGGCCGCCGAACTCGCCCATGCCGTCAATGCCCTGGCCGCGGCCCTGGCCACCAGCGAAGGCCGGCAGCGGGAGTTCCTGCTCTCCGTCTCGCACGAGCTGCGCACCCCGTTGACCACCATCCGGGGGTACGCCGAGGCGCTGGCCGACGGCGTGGTCGGGCCGGACGGGGCGCAGCGCGCCGGGCAGACCATGCTCAGCGAGGCCGAGCACCTCGACCGGCTGGTCGCCGACCTGCTCGGGCTGGCCCGGCTGGAGGCGGTCGAGTTCCCGCTGGAGCTACGCCCGGTGGACGTGACGGCGCTGCTGGCCACCACCGCGCAGACCTGGGGCGGGCGCTGCGCGGCGGTGGGTGTGCTGCTGCGTACCGAGCTGCCGGACGGGGCGCTGACCGCCAGCACGGATCCCGGCCGGCTCCGGCAGATCGTCGACGGGCTGCTGGAGAACGCCCTGCGGGTGGTACCCCCGGGTGCGCCGGTGGTGCTGGCCGCCGCCGCCCGGGACGGCGCCGCCGTGATCGAGGTACGCGACGGCGGCCCCGGTTTCACCGACGCCGACCTGGCGGTCGCCTTCGACCGGGGCGCGCTGTCCGAGCGCTACCGGGGCATCCGGAAGGTGGGCAGCGGGCTGGGGCTGGCCATCGCGGCCGGGCTGGCCCGCCGGATGGGCGGCGCCATCGAGGCCGGGCACGCCCCGGAGGGCGGGGCCCGGTTCACCGTCCGGCTGCCGCTGACGCCTTACCCGACCCGAACATCACGCTGACCGTCCGGCACCCGCGGCGCCGGCACAGTGGAGCCCGACCCGGTACCCCTGTCAGCTGGAAGGACCACCGATGAAGCTGCGCCTCGCCCTGGCCACCGCCGCCCTGTCCGCGGCCGCGCTGCTCGGCCTGACCGCCTGCGGCGGCGCCGACAGCGCAGCCGCGGACAGCGGCGCGAGCACCCTCACCCCCGAGCAGACTGCGCTGACCCTGCTCGGCTACAGCGATGACGAGGTGGTGGCCGACCACCCGGCCGGCGACGGCTCGCCGGCCCCGTCGGCCAGCTCCTCCACCGGCCCCAAGGGACACCCCGGCCACCCGCGGGTACGCCGGCTGACCGTGCGCCGGGCGCTGGCCCGCAACGTGGAGCACGGCGAGGTGGTGATCGACACCAAGAAGGGCGCGCAGACCGTCGACGTGCAGCGGGGTACCGTCACCGCGATCACGGGCACCACGGTCACCGTCAAGTCCACCGACGGCTTCAGCTGGACCTGGACCTTCGGCTCGCCGCTGCGGGTCGTGGAGCACCGCTCCACCATCCAGCCCAAGGACGTGGCGGTCGGCGCCAAGGTCGGCGTGGCCGGCATCAAGCAGGGCTCCACCACCACCGCGAACCTCGTGGTCATCCCGAACAGCTGAGCCGTCATCCGGTCCCGCGCCGCTCACCCGGCGGTGCGGGACCGGGTGGACCGTCGCCGGTGCGCAGGCGCGAAGCGGCGGGCGGGGCCGGCCGGGGTGTCAGGGGCGCAGTTCGGCGACGCAGCACTTGACGCTGCCGCCGCCCTTCTTCAGCTCGCCCAGCTCGACCGGGACCGGGGTGAAGCCGGCGTCGGCCAGCCGGGCGGCCAGCCCGGTCGCCTCGGCCGGCAGCAGCACGTGCCGGCCGTCGCTGACCAGGTTCAGCCCGAAGGCGAGCGCGTCGGCCTCGTCGGCGAGCAGCGCGTCCGGGAACAGCTGAGCGCAGCACCCGCTGCGAGCCGGCGGAGAAGGCGGCCGGGTAGTAGGCGACGGTGGCGTCGTCGAGCACGCGCCAGCGCGGTGTCCAGGTGGTAGAAGCGCGGGTCGATGAGGCGCAGCGACACCACCGGCCGGCCGCAGCACCTCCTGCGCCTCGGCGTGCGCCGCCGGGTCGGTACGGAATCCGTAGCCGGCCAGGATCAGCCCACCGTGGCCGGCAGGTAGGCGAAGTCGCCCTCGCCCTCGTTGACCTCGTCGGGGGCGACGAAGCGCCAGCCGGGCGTGGACTCGTAGAAGCGGCGGTGGGCCAGCGCCTCGGCGCTGCGCTGGGGGAAGCGGAAGCGGGCGCCGTAGACCGCGCCGTCGACCGAGAACGCGCCGTTGGCCGCGAAGACCATGTCCGGCAGGCCCGGCTCGGGGACCAGCTCGTGCACGGTGTGGCCGAGCTCGACCAGCAGCTCCCGCAGCCGGGTCCACTGCTTGACGGCGAGCTCGGTGTCGACCGGGGTGCTGGTGTCCATCCACGGGTTGATCGCGTACTCGACCGCGAAGTACTCCGGCGGGCACATGAGGTAGGTCCGCTTGGTTGCGATTCGTACCGTCGTCACGACGCCAGCGTAGGGACGGTGCGGGGTACGCTGACAGCCGTAACCCTTGCGTGAAAGTGGCGATCTGTTGCAGATTGACGACGTAGACCGGCGGATCATTGCGTCGTTGACCCGGGACGCGCGCGCTTCGTACGCGGAGATCGGGGCGGCCGTGTCGCTGTCCGCACCGGCGGTCAAGCGCCGGGTCGACCGGCTGCGCGCGGGCGGGGTGATCCAGGGATTCACCACGGTCATCGACCCGGCCGCCGTGGGCTGGACCACCGAGGCGTTCGTGGAGCTGTTCTGCACCGGGCGCACCACCCCCGCACAGATCGGCGCGGCCACCCGGGCGCACCCCGAGGTGGTCGGCGCCTACACCGTCTCCGGCCAGGCCGACGCGCTGGTCCACCTGCGGGCCGCCGACATGGCGCACCTGGAACAGGCGCTGGAACGGCTGCGCGCCGAGCCGTTCGTCACCTCGACGCGCAGCATGATCGTGCTCTCCCGGCTGGTGGAGAACACCACGGTCGCCCCGGTGCCGGGTTAGAGGTACATGCCGGTGCGGGCCGGGGTCTCCTTCAGCGCCGGGCTGTCCCCCTCGCCGAAGAAGCGCTTGCCGCCGAACTCGCCGTGCAGCCGGTCGTCCAGCTCGTCGGCCAGCCCGGTCATCACCTGCACGGCGAGCATCAGGTGGGTGGCCTGGAAGTCCCGGCCGAACACCGGGATGGACGCCCACACCGTGTCGTTGACGCAGTAGAGCCGGCCGATCGGCATCCGGTTGGTCAGCTCGGAGAGCTTCACGTACAGCTGCTCACTCGCCTCCACCTCGGTCAGCACCGGCGAGAACACGTCCACCAGCGGCGGGTTGTCGCGGATCCGGACGAAGACCATCGCCGAGCCGGACCGGATGCCGATGTCGCCGTCCTTGTCCACCTGGAGCGCCTCGGGCTCGGTCTTCAGCATCGCGGCGACGATCGTGGTGACCTGCTCGGCCAGCGGCAGCCCGTCCGCCCCGCCGCCGCCGGCGGCGGGGCCGGTCAGCGCCGGCAGCCGGGCGCCGCTGGGCGGCTCGGCCATCAGCGAGCGGGCGGTGGCCAGCGGCGGGGCGGTCACCGGCGCGCCGGTGGCGTCCTGCGCCACGTAGGTGAGGAACGCCGGATGCGGCGCGCCGTAGACGTCGCGCAGCGTGCGGACCACCGTCCGGGTCACCTCGGCGGCCTGCTCGGGTGAGGTGAGCAGGCCGAACTCCTCCCCCGAACCCTCCACCACGCCCGGCGGCGACCAGCCCAGCGCGATCATCCCGGCGATCGCCGAACGGTCCAGGTGGTAGCCGTCCGGCAGGGAGGCGTTGCCCACCGCCAGCAGGCGCAGGTGGTCACCCTCGCCGCGCTGCAGCGACACGGCGTAGACCGCCTCGCCCAGGCCGGCGGCCGTGGGATCCAGCGCGATGTCCAGCTGGGTACCGGGGGTCAACTGCGGCACCGCCTCGGCGAGCGCCTTCGCGAAGTCCCGCCACGCCTGGTCCACCTTGGGTTTGAGGTCGGTACCCAGGGCCAGGTCGTCGAAGATTTCCGCTTCCGGAGGGGTGTCCATTCCGCCACCCTAGCGAGCCGACCGGACAGGGCAGGGGGCGCGTACGGCGGGGCGTCGGTTTGTGGACAGCCGGCCCCGGCCACCGGTGGTGGGAACGGGCGGCGGGCGCTGTCGTAGGGTCGGGGGATGGCGTCCAGGGCACCCCGTGACGACGTGGGCGATGAGCACCTCAAAGTCGGCAAGCCGATGCGCTCGGCGGCCGGCGCCGGCGGCGTGGTCCACGGGCTGGCGCCCGGGCTGTCCCAGATGGGCGTCCGGCGCACCGCGCTGACCCTGCTCAAACTCAACCAGGTGGGCGGCTTCGACTGCCCCGGCTGCGCCTGGCCCGAGCCGGCGCCGCCGGACCGCCACCACGCCGAGTTCTGCGAGAACGGCGCCAAGGCGGTCGCCGAGGAGGCCACCCTGCGCCGGGTCGGGGCGCAGTTCTTCGCCGAGCACCCGATCGCCGAGCTGGCCGGGCGCTCCGAATACTGGCTGGGCCAGCAGGGCCGGATCGCCGAGCCGGTGGTCCGCCGACCCGGCGCCAGCCACTACACCCCGATCTCCTGGGCGGACGCCTTCGCACTGGTCGGCGAGCAGTTGCGGGCCATCTCCCCGGACCGGGCGGCGTTCTACACGTCGGGGCGTACCTCCAACGAGGCGGCCTTCGTGTACCAGCTGTTCGCCCGGGCGTACGGGACCAACAACCTGCCGGACTGCTCGAACATGTGCCACGAGTCGTCCTCGGTGGCGCTGTCCGAGGTGATCGGGGTGGGCAAGGGCACCGTCTCGCTGGACGACATCCACAAGGCGTCGCTGCTGGTCATCGTCGGGCAGAACCCGGGCACCAACCATCCGCGGATGCTCACCGCACTGGAGAAGGCCAAGCGCAACGGCGCGAAGATCATCTCGATCAACCCGCTGCCCGAGGCGGGGCTGCTGCGCTTCCGCGACCCGCAGCGCCCGCGCGGCCTGGTCACCGACGGCGTCCAGCTCACCGACCGGTACCTGCAGGTCCGCCTCGGCGGCGACCTGGCGCTGTTCCAGGCGTTCGGCGCGCTGCTCACCGAGTGGGGCGCGGTGGACCGGGCCTTCGTCGACACGTACACCGACGGCTACGCCGACTACCGGGCGGCGCGCAGGAAACTCGACTGGGACGAGGTGCTCGCGGCCACCGGGCTGCCCCGGGAGGAGATCGTCGCGGCGGCGAAGATGCTCGCCGAGTCCGACGCCACCATCGTCTGCTGGGCGATGGGCATCACCCAGCACCGGGACGCCGTCAACACGATCCGCGAGCTGACCAACGTCCAGCTGCTGCGCGGCATGATCGGCAAGCCGGGCGCCGGACTCTGCCCGGTGCGCGGCCACTCCAACGTGCAGGGCGACCGCACCATGGGCATCTGGCACCAGCAGCCGCCCTGGCTGCCCACGCTCGCCGACCGGCTCGGTATCTCCATGCCGGACCGGCCCGGCCTGGACGCGGTCGAGGCGATCCGGGCGATGCGCGACGGTAGGGTCTCGGTCTTCGTCGGCCTCGGCGGCAACCTGGCCGCCGCCGGCCCGGACACCGAGGTCACCGAGGCGGCGCTGCGCTCCTGCGCGCTCACCGTGCACATCGCCACCAAGCTCAACCGCTCGCATGCGATGCCCGGCGAGACCGCGCTGCTGCTGCCCTGCCTCGGGCGAACCGAAGTGGATCGCCAGGCGGCCGGGGAGCAGTTCGTCACGGTGGAGGACTCGATGTCCTGCGTGCACGCCTCGCGCGGCACGCTCGCCCCGGCGTCGGCCATGCTGCGCTCCGAGGTGGCCATCGTCTGCGGCGTGGCGCAGGCCACGCTGGGCCCCGACTCGCCCGTCCCGTGGTCGCTCTACCAGGGTGACTACCGGGCCATCCGGGAAGAGGTCGCGGCGGTGGTACCGGGCTTCGCCGACTACGAGGCCAAGGTGCTGCGCAAGGAGGGCTTCACCCTGGCGCAGGGGCCGCGCGACCGGCGCCAGTTCGACAACGCCGGCAAGCGCGCCCTGTTCACCGTCAACCCGCTGGAGTACCCGCAGGTCCCGGCCGGTCGCCTGCTGCTGCAGACGATACGCAGCCACGACCAGTACAACACCACCATCTACGGGCTGGACGACCGCTACCGCGGGGTACGCAACGGCCGGCGGGTGGTCTTCGTGCACCCGGACGACCTGGCCGCAGTCGGCCTCGCCGACGGCGACGTGGTGGACATCGTCTCCGAGTGGACGGACGGGTCGACCCGGCGCGCCCAGCAGTTCCGCGCCGTGGCGTACCCCACCGCGCGCGGCTGCGCCGCCGCCTACTTCCCGGAGGCGAACGTGCTGGTACCGCTGGACGCCACCGCCAAACGCTCCAACCAGCCGGCGAGCAAGGAGATCGTGATCCGGCTGGAGCCCGCCAGCGAGTAGCCGTCCGGCTACCGGGGCTGCCGCGGGGACCCGGACTCGGGGTGGGCTTGGGTGTGGGCTTCGACCAGGGCGGTCACGGTGGCGAACGCCTCCGCCGGGTCAGCGCCCCGGCCGACGGCCAGCCCGACAAGGTACGCGGTCACCGGCGCGGCCGGGCGCAGCACGCCGTGCGCCACGTCGCGGGCCAGGTCGAGGATCGGGCCGCTGCCGGGCACCTCGATGCCCAGCGCGTCACACACCGTGGCCATCCACTGGTCGAGCTCGTTCACGGGGCTTCCTCACCGTCGGTACCGGGCTCCGCCGACCCGGCCCAGCGCTGTGCCTGGGCCAGCTCGTCGGGGGTGTCACAGTCGTACCACGGCGGCGGGCCGCCGCCGGTGTGCTCCAACTCGGCGACGTGCAGGCCGTCGAATAGCCGCCGCATCGGCGCCCCGGTGGGCTCGTCGGGCAGCGCCGCCCGGAGCACCGGCTCCCACCACAGGCCGCACAGCAACTGCCGGCGCCCCTGGGGGTCGCAGTAGACCGCCACGTCGGCGCCGGTACGGTCCAGCCGCTCCCGCAGGTCGCCCACCGCCGTACTGGTCAGCAGGGGCAGGTCGCAGGCCAGTACGGCGACCTGCCGGGGGATCCCGTCGTCATCGGCGCCGACGGCGCGCAGTCCGGCAGCCACAGCCGCCACCGGCCCGCCACCGGCCGGGCTCTCCCAGACCTGCGCCACTCCGGCCGGTACCGGCAGCCCCGGCGGTCCGACTACCACCCGTATCCGGGCGTCCGCGCCGGCCGCGAGGACCCGGGACACCATCGTCTGGCCCGCTACCAACCGCATCGGCTTGTCGGCGCCGCCGATCCGGCTGCCGGAGCCGCCCGCCAACACGATCACGCACAAGTCGGGCGCTGTTCCCACGCTGCCATCTTCCCTCACTCTCCGCAGCCGTGGGGGACCACCCGTCCTCGGCCGATCGGGTTCCCGGCTCCGCCGTCCGGCGCCGGCGGACCAGCCGTCGACCCATTGGCCCCAACTTGCTCGCCGCCGCCCGCCCTTCCGGCGCTGGTGCCGGGCCGCCCCGACGCCCGGATCTGGGCTGCGGGCCGGGTACCGGCGGCGGTGGGCGCTCGGGCGGGTCGGGTGCGAGGATGGGCGGCATGGCCCGAGCCAGCGGACGCCGCAGCGTACTGCGCATCGAGCTGGGTACCTCTCCGGTGTCCCGGCCGGACAGCCTGGCCGCCGAGGAGCCGCTGGAGATCCGGGTGGGGCCGGCCGGCCGGCCCCGTCCGCCGCTGACCGTCACCATGCGTACCCCTGGCGACGATGTCGACCTGGCACTCGGGTTCCTGCTGACCGAGGGCGTCATCCGCAGCGCCGACGACGTGCAGACCGCCCAACTGTGCGCGGGCGACGATGCACCGAACACGTACAACGTGGTGGACGTGCAGCTCGCGGCTGGCGTACCGGCACCGCTCAGCGACCCTCGCCGCAACTTCGGCACCACCAGCTCCTGCGGCGTGTGCGGCAAGGCGAGCATCGAGGCGGTCCGGGTCCGCTCCCCCTACCAGGTGTCCGGCGATGGCGTGGGCGTGGACCCCGTCGCGCTGGCCGGGCTGCCCGACCGGCTCCGCGCGGCACAGCGCGGCTTCGAGGCGACCGGCGGCCTGCACGCGGCCGGGTTGTTCTCCGCCGCCGGAGAGCTGCTGGTGGTCCGGGAGGACGTGGGGCGGCACAACGCGGTCGACAAGGTGGTCGGCTGGGCGGTCCGCGAGCGGCGCCTGCCGCTGGCCGGGCACACCCTGCTGGTCTCCGGGCGGGCCAGCTTCGAGCTGGTGCAGAAGGCGTCGATGGCCGGCATCCCGGTGCTGGCGGCCGTCTCGGCGCCCAGCACGCTCGCCGTGGACCTGGCCACCGATCTCGGCCTGACCCTGGTCGGCTTCCTGCGCGGCAGCACCATGAACGTCTACACCGGCACCCACCGGCTGACCGGCACCGCCGATCCCGCACAGCCCGCCGGCTCTCAGCAGCTCGCCGGCACCGCCGGCTGACCGGCTGCTCACGGCAGCCGGCGCCGGATCTGGCGCAGCCGGGGCGGCGATAGCCGCGGCCAGCTGTGCGGATCCACTCCGGCGCTGATCGCCCTGCCCAGCAGCCGGGCCATCGGGTGCTCCGGATCGGCGTCCAGCGCGACCTCCAGCGCGATGGTGCTGGTGGCGCCCTCGCCGGCGCGCCAGGCGGTGAACGCCAGCAGGGCCGCGGGGGCGGCCCGCAGCTCCCGCTGGGCGCGTCGGGTCAGGTCGGTCCACAGCGCCAGGTGCGGGCGCAGGTCGCCGGTGATCGCCTCCCAGGCCAGGTCGCGGACGGGCAGATGGAGCAGGAGGACGGAGAGCCAGGCGGCGGCGTCGTCGCTGAGGGTGCGCCCGGCGCGGTAGACGTCGAGCGCCTCGCGCAGGGCCGACCGGCCGGCCGTGGTGAACCGGCGCCGGGCCGCGCGGACGGCCGCCTCGCCCTGCTCCAGGGCACGCATGCCGCTCTCCAGCCGGTCGACCGCCGCCGTGGACCAGTCCAGGCCGCTCTCCGCCGGGGCGGCCTCGGCCAGCGCCGACGCGACGATCTGCCGGGAACGCCGGTCGGCGCGCTCGGTGGCCCGCCGCATCGAGGCCCGGGCCGCCCCTTCCACCGGCGCCAGCTGGCGCCGCAGCGCCTCCCGGGAGGGCAGCGCGACCAGGCCGGCGACGGTCGCCTCGGCGGCCACGGTACTGGTGTCCGCCGCGTACGGGTTGCCGTCCGGCGGGCAGCACTCCGGCACCCGGCAGGTGTAGGACCAGTACCTGCCGGCGGTGGCGCGCAGCGCCTCGGGCACCTCGATCCCGACCCGGCCCAGCTCGGTCAGCAGGGCGTCGACCACCGCACCGACCGGGCCGGCGGACCCGTACCCGACGAGGAGCACCTGGCGCAGCCCCTGCCGGGCCAGCAGCTCGGCCAGCTGGGCGGCGAGCGGACCGGCGGGGGTGCTGAGGTCGGCGCGTGCCTGGAAGGTGACCCGCTGCTCCTGCAGCCCCAGCAGCACCACACTGTCGCTGGGGTGGAACCCGAGCAGGTAGGGCACCGCCGCCAGCAGGTCGACCGGGTTGCGCAGGGACAGCGTCGGCGTCATGCGAGCAGCCTGTCGCGCCGCCCCGGTCGCTGGCCAGGATGAATTCCGGCCTGTGGATAACCGCCGTCGCCACGAATCTCCGCAGCTCACGGCGGCCCTCGGCGGGCTGGTAGCGGCTGTGGCGCCACCGGGACGGGCGGCATCCCGACCGTTCAGCCGAGGCTGGCGGGCGCGGCTTGCCGGCAAAGTCAGCCGGGCCAGCCAGCGAAGGAGGCCCCGATGACGAGATCCGGACGGACGTGCCGCGCCCGCAACTGGTGCCGCGGCCGGGACTGGATCAGTAGCGGAACTGCAGGCCGTGCAGGTCCAGCTCCTGGTCCCCGGCGGAGCCGTCCGGGGTGAGCCCCAGGGTCAGGGTGAGCGCCGCGAGGTGCTGGTAGCCGGCCGCGTGCAGGGCGCGCAGCGCGCTGACGTTGCGCGGCGACGGCGCCACCGACAGGCGCCGGATGCCCCGCTTGCGGGCCTGGTCCGCCACGTGTTCCAGGAGTGCCCGGCCTACGCCCTGGCCGCGTACCCGGTCGGTGATGATGATCGGCTCGACCGAGCCGGACATGCCCCGGGTCGCCCCGCCGGACGCGGCTCCCGGCGCCGCCCCACCGCCGAGCACCAGGCCGACCAGCCCGACCACGCCGTCCTCCGGATGGTCGGCCACCCACATGCCGGACAGGTCCAGCCGGGTGAGGTACTCCTCGAACGCCGCACCCGGGTCGGCGCCGCCGACGTTCGGGTCGCCGAGCACCTTGCGGTCGTACTCGGCCAGCTCTGCCCAGAGCGCCCGGCACTCCCGGTGGTCGAGCGGGCGGTAGGAGCGGATCCGTACTGCACCGTCGTTCATGCCCCTATGCCTACTCCGCTTCGCCGCCCGGCGCACGGGTAACGTGCCGGCATGGACCTGGCGTACCTGCGCAGCCACCCGGGGCAACTGCCCACCTTCCTCACCCACCAGCGCATCCGGGAGACCCCGGTGCCGGGCGGCAGCATCTGCGCGGCGGTACGACTCACCCTGGAGGACGGGGCGTCGGTGTTCGCCAAGACCTGGCCGGCGGCGCCCGGCTCCCGGGACGACGGGCCGGCCGGGCTGGGTACCGCACCGGCGGGCTTCTTCGAGGCGGAGGCGGCCGGTCTGGCCTGGCTGCGGGCCGCGCAGGCGCTGCCGGTACCCGCCGTGATCGCCGCGCTGCCCCAGCTGATCGCGCTGGAGTGGGTGGAGCCCGGCGAGCCCTCGGCGGCCGCCGCGCGTCGGTTCGGGGCCGGGCTGGCGGCACTGCACCGGGCCGGGGCGCCGCACTTCGGCACCGGCCGGCCGGGCTGGATCGGCGCCCTGCCGCTGGACCCCACGGTCGGTACGGACGCCTGGGCCCCCTGGTTCGCCACCGCCCGCCTCGCCCCCTACCTGCGCCTGTCGGTGGACAACGGCGCCCTGTCGGCCGCTGACGCCCGTACCGTCGAGCAGCTGCTCAGCGACATCGACCTATACGCCGGCCCGGCCGAACCGCCGGCCCGCATCCACGGCGACCTGTGGCCCGGCAACGTGCTCTGGGGCCGGGACGACGGCTGGCTGATCGACCCGGCCGCCCAGGGCGGGCACCGGGAGACCGACCTGGCCACCCTGGCCCTCTTCGGCAGCGCACCGTTCCTGGCCGACATCCTCGACGGGTACCAGAGCGTGGGACGGCTGGCCGAGGGCTGGCAAGCTCGGGTGCCGCTGCACCAGCTGCACCTGCTGCTGGTACATACGGCGATCTTCGGCGGGGCGTACCGCGCTGTCGTCCTGTCGGCGGTACGCGCTACGGTCGAACAGTGACCTCTGCCGCGCCGCTCGTCGACCAGCACGGCCGGATCGCGACCGACCTGCGGGTCTCGCTGACCGACCGGTGCAACCTGCGCTGCACCTACTGCATGCCGGCCGAGGGGCTGGCCTGGCTGCCCGGCCCGCACGTGCTCACCGACGCCGAGGTCAACCGGCTGGTCGGGATCGCCGTTCGCCAGCTGGGCGTGACCGAGGTGCGGTTCACCGGCGGCGAGCCGCTGCTGCGCCGCGGCCTGCTGGGAATCGTCGCGGCCGCCGCGGCGCTGTCCCCGCGCCCGTCACTGTCCCTGACCACCAACGGCATCGGTCTGGAACGGCTGGCGCAGCCGCTGCGCGCGGCCGGCCTGAACCGGGTCAACGTCTCCCTGGACACCCTGGACGAGGACCGGTTCGAGCAGCTCACGCACCGTCGGCGGCTGTCCGACGTGCTGGCCGGGCTGGCCGCCGCGGCGGACGCCGGGCTGGGACCGGTGAAGATCAACACGGTGCTGGTCCGGGGGATCAACGACGACGAGGCACCGGCGCTGCTGCGCTTCGCCCTGGCACACGGCTACGAGCTGCGCTTCATCGAGCAGATGCCGCTGGACGCCGGGCACACCTGGTCCCGGGAGCGGATGGTGACCGCTGCCGAGATCCAGGACGCCCTGCGGCGCGAGTTCACCCTGCTGCCCGACCCGGCCGAGCGCGGCGGCGCGCCCGCCGAGACCTGGCTGGTCGACGGCGCGGGCGGCGCCCGGGTGGGTGTCATCGCCAGCGTCACCCGGCCGTTCTGCGGCGACTGTGACCGCACCCGGCTGACCGCCGACGGGCAGATCCGCAACTGCCTGTTCAGCCGGGGCGAGACCGACCTGCGCGGGCTGCTGCGCGACGGGGCGGACGACGCGGCGCTCGCCGACCAGTGGCGCGCCGCGATGTGGGGCAAGCTGCCCGGGCACGGCATCGACGATCCGACCTTCCTGCAGCCGGCCCGGTCCATGTCGGCGATCGGCGGCTGAGCCGGTGGTCCACGTCCGGTACTTCGCGGCCGCCCGGGCCGCCGCCGGTACGCCCGCCGAGGAGCACCGTGCCGGGTCGGTGGCCGAGCTGCTGGAGCAGTTGGTGGCCCGGCACGGCGAGCCGCTGGCCCGGGTGCTATCCCGCTCGTCGCTGCTGGTGGACGGCCTGACCTGCCACGACCGGACGGCGCCGCTGCCGGCCGGGGTCACGGTGGACGTACTGCCGCCCTTCGCGGGCGGCTGACGAGTGGGGGAGTGCGGGTGATCGTCGCGTTCTCGGTGACGCCGCTGGGCGTCGGGGAGTCGGTGGGCGAGCTGGTGGCCGAGGCGGTACGGGTGGTCCGCGAGTCGGGCCTGCCGAACCGTACCGACGCCATGTTCACCACCGTCGAGGGCGAGTGGGACGAGGTGATGGACGTGCTGCGCCGGGCCACCGAGGCGGTGACCGCCCGGGCGCCCCGGGTCAGCCTGGTGGTCAAGGCCGACATCTTCCCCGGCCACACCGGCCAGCTGGCGGCCAAGGTGGAGCGGGTCGAGGGCTACCTTGCCGGCGGCTGACGCCGTCCGGCGCCGGCTGGTGATGTGGGACGTCGACCAGACCCTGCTGCGTACCGGCGAGGTGGTGCGGCTGGCCTACGGCGCGGCGTTCACCGCCGCCACCGGGCTGCCCTACCTGCGCACGCCGGCCAGCCTGGCCGGACGTACCGACCGGTACATCGCGGCCGAGGCGTTCGCGCTCAACGGCATCGCCGACGCCGAGCCCTACCTGGAGCGGTTCTTCGAACTGTTCGCCGCCGAGGTGCACCAGCGCCGGGCCCTGATCGTGGAGCACGGTGTCCTGCTGCCCGGCGTAGCCGACGTGGTGGCCGCCCTGGCGGCCCGCCCGGACGTGGTGCAGACCCTGGTCACCGGCAATATCCGGCCGCTGGCCGAGACCAAGATCGCCGCGTTCGGCCTGGACGCGGCGATCGACACCGAGGTCGGTGGGTACGGCACCGACGACGTGGTCCGCCCCACCCTGGTCACCCGCAGCCTGGAACGCGCCCGGGTCAAGTACGGCGACGGCTTCACCCACGTGTTCGTCATCGGCGACACCGTCCACGACGTGCAGGCGGCGCTCGCCAACGGCGTCACCGCCGTCGGCGTGGCCACCGGGCCGGTGGACGCCGGCACGCTGCGGGCGGCCGGGGCGCACCACGTCTTCGACTCACTGGCCGACGTGGAGTCTGTCGTGTCACTGCTCGGCGGGTGACGCGCACCGACCGGCAGCGGCGTGCCAGGATGCGACGTGGTCTTCGTCGCCGATCTGCACATCCATTCCCGGTACTCCCGCGCGTGCAGCCGTGACCTCGACCTGTCGACGCTGTCCTGGTGGGCCCGGCGCAAGGGCATCACCCTGCTCGGTACCGGCGACTTCACCCACCCCGCCTGGTACGACCACCTGCGCGAAGCGCTCGTCCCGGCCGAGCCGGGCCTGTACCGGCTGCGCCCCGACCTGGACGCCGACGTCACCCGGCGGCTGCCCGGCCGGCTGGCCGACGCGCAGGTGCGGTTCGTGCTCAGCGTGGAGATCTCCACCATCTACAAGCGCGGCGACCGCACCCGCAAGGTGCACCACCTCGTCTACCAGCCGGACCTGGCGGCGGCCGCCCGGTTCAACACGGCGCTCGGGCGGATCGGCAACCTGGGCTCCGACGGCCGGCCGATCCTCGGCCTGGACTCCCGCGACCTGCTGGAGCTCACCCTGGACGCCAGCCCGGGCGGCTACCTCGTCCCCGCGCACATCTGGACGCCGTGGTTCTCCGCGCTGGGCTCCAAGTCCGGCTTCGACGCCATCGCCGACTGCTACGCCGACCTGGCCCCGCACATCTTCGCGGTGGAGACCGGCCTGTCCAGCGACCCGGCGATGAACTGGCGGGTCTCCTCACTGGACGGATACACCCTGGTGTCCAATTCGGACGCGCACTCGGCGCCCGCGCTGGGCCGGGAGGCCACCGTGATGGACGCCGAGCTGGACTACTTCGCCATTCGGGACGGGCTGCGCGACGGCGGCGGGGTGGCCGGCACGCTGGAGTTCTTCCCCGAGGAGGGCAAGTACCACGCCGACGGGCACCGGGCCTGCGGGGTCAACTGGCAGCCGGAGCAGACCCGGGCGGCCGGCGGGCGCTGCCCACAGTGCGGCAAGCCGCTGACCGTGGGGGTGTTGGCCCGGGTCGAGGAGCTGGCCGACCGGCCGGTCGGGCAGCCGGCGCCGCGCGCCCGGGCGGTCACCCACCTGTTGCAGCTGGCACAGATCGTCGGCGAGGTGGAGGGCGTCGGGCGCCAAGGCCAAGTCGGTGACCGCGAAGCTGGACACGCTCACCGCCGAGCTGGGGCCGGAGCTGGACATCCTGCGCACGGTGCCGGTGGACGAGATCACCCGGGTGGGCGGCGAGCTGCTCGGCGAGGCGGTCGCCCGGCTGCGCGCCGGCCGGGTGCGCCGGACCCCCGGCTTCGACGGCGAGTACGGCGTCATCCAGCTCTTCGAGCCGGGCGAACTGGCCACCCGCCGGGGCGGCGCGGACGCCCTGTTCGACCTCCCGGAGATCCCGGCCGCCCGTGCCCCGACCGGCCGCTCCCGGGCCGGCAGTTCCCGGACCCGCACCTCCCCCACCGACAGTTCCCCTGCTGGCACTTCCCCCGCCGGCGGTTCGGGGGGCGGCGGTGCGGAGCCGGCCGAGGTGGCGGCCGCCCGGGCGCCGAGACCACGCAGCCGCGCCGTCCCGGCTCCGCGCGCAGGTCGACCGGCCGGTGACGACGGGACCGGGCCGGCGGCGCCGGGCACGCCGCGACAACGCCGCGCGACCCCGGCGAAGACACCGCCGCCGCCGCTGGCGCCCGAGCCGTCGCCGCACGAGCCGCTGGAGCCGATGCTGGCCGGCATGGAAGAGGTCGGCACCGGCCTGCTCGACCGCCTCGACGCCATGCAGCGGGTGGCCGCCTCGGCGCCGGGCGGCCCGCTGCTCGTGGTCGCCGGCCCGGGCACCGGCAAGACCCGCACGCTCACCCACCGCATCGCCTACCTCTGCGCCGAGCTGGGCGTCTACCCGGAGGAGTGCCTGGCGATCACGTTCACCCGGCGGGCCGCCGAGGAGCTGCGGCACCGGCTGGCCGGCCTGCTCGGCCCGGTGGCCGAGGACGTCACCGTCGGTACCTTCCACAGCCTGGGCCTGTCCATCCTGCGCGAGCAGCCGGAGCGGGCCGGGCTGACGCCCGCCTTCCGGGTCGCCGACGACGCCGAACGGCTGGCCGCCCTGCTCGCCGCCGGCCTCGGCGACCGGGACGCGAAGGCGGCCCTGCAGCGCGGCCCCGGCGACGTGCCCGGCTACGCCAAGGCGCTGCGCGAGCGCGACCTGGTGGACCTGGACGAGCTGGTCAGCCTGCCGGTGGCGCTGCTGCGCGACGACCCCGAGCTGGCCGCTGCGCTACCAGGCCCGCTGGCAGTGGATCTTCGTGGACGAGTACCAGGACGTCGACGCCGACCAGTACGAGCTGCTGCGCCAGCTCTGCCCGCCGGACGGGAACCTCTACGCGATCGGCGACCCGGACCAGGCGATCTACTCGTTCCGGGGCGCCGACGTGGGGTACTTCCTGCGCTTCTCCCGGGACTTCACCGACGCCCGGCTGGTCCGGCTGACCCGCAACTACCGCTCCTCGGCGCCGATCATCGCGGCAGCCGTGCAGGCGATCGCACCGGCCACCCTGGTACCCGGGCGTCGGCTGGACCCGGCCCGGCTGGACCTGGAGGCGCCGCCCATCGGGCTCTACCCGGCGAACTCGGTGGCCGACGAGGCGGACTTCGTCGTGCGTACCGTCGACGAGCTGGTCGGCGGCCTGTCGCACCGGTCGCTGGACTCCGGCCGGGTCGATGCCCGCGCGGTGGCGCACGACGGGCTGGGCTTCTCCGACATCGCCGTGCTCTACCGCACCGACGCCCAGGCCGCCGCCCTGGTGGACGCCCTGTCCCGGGCCAACGTCCCGGTGCAGAAGCGCTCGCACGACCGGCTGCGGGACCGGCCCGGGGTGGCCGCCATCGTCCGCGAGCTGCGCTTCGCCGCGCCCGGCCGGCCGGTACCCGCGCAGGGCCAGCCGCCCGGCGGGCGCGTCGCGGCCCAGCCGGCCGGGCGTACCGGCGGGCCGGTGTCCGACCGGGTCCGGACGGTGGTCCGCCAGCTCACCGAACGCCCGCCGCTGGACGGCGCGGTCACCGCCGACGACCTGCACCTGGCGCTGGACCTGGTGCAGCCGCTGGCCCGACGGTGCGGGGAGGACCTGGACCGGTTCCTCGCCGAGGTGAGCACCGGCGCCGAGGTGGACGCCCTGGACCCGCGCGCCGAGGCGGTCACCCTGCTCACCCTGCACGCCGCCAAGGGGCTGGAGTTCCCGGTGGTCTTCCTGGTCGGCGTGGAGGACGGCCTGCTGCCGCTGCGGCTACCCGGCCGGGCCGCCGCGCCCGACGCGGCGGTGGACGAGGAGCGCCGGCTGTTCTTCGTGGGGCTGACCCGGGCGCAGGACCGGCTGTTCGTCAGTCACGCCCGGCGGCGGGTACGGCACGGCGCCGAGCGCGACACCGGGGCGTCGGCGTTCCTGCGCGACATCGATCCGGGGCTGTTCGAGCGTCGGGGTGACGACACTGTGCGCCGGCCACGGGACCTGCAGCTGCGTCTGCTGTAGTCCTGGCGCGAACAGGTGAGGCGCGGATTCGGCGGCGTTCGCTACGGTGTGCGGGTACCCCCCACGACGCGCCGGAGGCAGTCCATGGCCAACAACCCCCCGCCCGGCCGGGCCACCCCGCAGCCGAGTGACCCGTGGCAGGAGGCGCCGCTGTGGGGTGGCGGCCCGGACGCCACCGGGGGCGGCTACGCCGAGCCGTCCGGCCACATCGCCGACCCGTACTCGCCGGCCACCGGCTACCCGCCGGCCGGTCAGGCTCCGCTGTGGGGGCCGCCGCAGCCGGTGCCGGGCAGGTCGGGCATGTCGGCGGTGGCGATCGGGATGGTGTCGGCGGTCGTGGTGGTGGTGCTCGGCGGCGGGGGTCTCGGCCTGTACGCCTGGCACCAGCACTCCGGCTCGCCGCAGGCGTCGACCGGCAACACCCCGACGCCCGCCACGACGAAGGGCACCAGTGCCTCGCCGAGCCCGACCGAGCAGGACTTCTCGACCGCCCAGCTCGGTCAGTGCCTGGTCAACCGGGGCAACGACAAGACCCCCGAGATGCACATCGTGGCCTGCGGCCCGGGCACCTACGAGTTGATCAAGCGCTTCGACGGCACCGTGGACGAGAAGAAGTGCGACGGCGTACCCCGGGTGACGACCCGGTTCCACTACGGCTACGGCGACACGCGCCTGGTCTACTGCCTGAAGAAGAACCCGTGACTCGGGCTCTCTAGCGCTCTCTAGCGCTGCCGCTAGAGAAACGTAGACAGTCCTCGACGCGTGTCTCTAGCACCAGCGCTAGACGCCCCGATACGGTGCGAGACGTGGACCCGGTACGCAACCCGTACGCCCCCGGCGCCGGCCAGCGCCCGCCCGAGCTGGCCGGCCGGGACAGGGAGCTGGACGTCTTCGACGTGGTCCTGGAGCGGGTCCCCCGGGGTCGCCCCGAGCGCAGCCTGGTCCTCACCGGCCTGCGCGGCGTCGGCAAGACCGTGCTGCTCAACTCGCTGCGCTCGCAGGCGATCGGCCGGCGCTGGGGTACCGGCAAGATCGAGGCGCGCACCGACCAGCCGCTGCGCCGGCCGCTGGCCGCCGCCCTGCACATGGCGATCCGCGAACTCGCCCCGCAGCACCGCGCCCCCGACCGGGTCGACGAGGTGCTGGCGGTGCTCAAGGCGTTCGCGCTGCGCACCGGCACACCGGCCGGCGGGCGCGCCGGCAGCGCCCAGAGCCGGCTGCGGGACCGCTGGCAGCCTGGCATCGACGTGCCCGCCGCCACCGGCCGGGCCGACTCCGGCGACATCGAGATCGACCTGGTCGAGCTGTTCACCGACGCCGCCGGCCTGGCCACCGACGTGGGCACCGGCGTCGCCCTGTTCATCGACGAGATGCAGGACCTGGCGCCGGAGGACGTCTCGGCGCTCTGCGCCGCCTGCCACGAGCTGTCCCAGACCGGCGCGCCGCTGATCGTGGTGGGCGCCGGGCTGCCGCACCTGCCGGCCGCGCTGAGCGCCGCCAAGTCCTACTCCGAGCGGCTGTTCCGCTACCAGCGCATCGACCGGCTCGACCGGCTCGCCGCCGACCAGGCGCTGTGCGCGCCGGCCGCCCGGGAGGGCGTGGAGTACGCGGCCAAGGCGCTGGACGCGCTCTACGAGTGCAGCGGCGGGTACCCGTACTTCATCCAGGCGTACGGGAAGGCCACCTGGGACCACGCCCCGCGGTACCCCGGTCACCGCCGCCGACGTGGCGGCGGCCGCCCCGGAGGCGGAGGCGGAGCTGGCCGTCGGCTTCTTCGGCTCCCGCTACGAGCGGGCCACCCCGGCCGAGCGCGAGTACATGCGGGCGATGGCCACCCTGTCCACTGAGGACAGCGAGGCGGTACCGACCGCGGAGGTGGCCCGCTGCCTGGGGCGCCGGCCGGCCTCGCTGTCGCCGGCCCGGGACGCGCTGATCAAGAAGGGGCTGATCTACTCCGGGGAGCGCGGCACGGTCGCCTTCACCGTCCCGCACTTCGGCCGCTACCTGCGCACCCAACCGGGCTGACCGGCCCGGCCCAGGGGTGACCGGCACATCTTCTTGCCGATTCGCCGGTGTGAAACGCCCCGGGCGGGGTATGACGGTGACATGACACCGGTCCGTAGGGCAGCCCGCGCCATGCTGAGCGCACTGTTCGTCGTCTCCGGCGCCAAGGCGGTCATGGACCCGGACCGGCTGGCCGGCACGGCCTCCGGGGTCACCGACCGGCTCGGCCCGCGTATCGCCAGGCTGCACCCCGCGCTGCCGTCCGACCCCCGTTCCCTGGTACGGCTCAACGGTGCGCTGCAGGTCACCGGCGGGGTGTTGCTCAACACCGCACTGCACCGGCCGGCGGCGCTGCTGCTGGCCGGCTCGATGGTGCCGACCACGCTGGCCGGCCACGCGTTCTGGAGCATCGACGACCCGGCCCAGCGGGCGGCGCAGCGTACCCAGTTCCTGAAGAACCTTTCGGTGCTGGGCGGCCTGCTGCTCGCCGCCGCGGACACCGGCGGGGCTCCGGGGCTGCCGTGGCGTACCCGGCACGCGCTGCACGACGCCAACCGGACGGTGCGCCGGACGGCGAAGACCACAAAGGACAAGACCCGGTTGGCGTACCGCGCGGCCAGCCTCGGTCGACACCTACCCGGTTGAGTACAGGCTCAGCCCAGGTGTCTTGAAGGATCCCCTGAGCTGCGTGGACTAGAGTCCGATGTGAAATACATCAAACTGGTCGCCTCTTCGTAACCAGCAAGAAATGTCTCTAAGAAGTGTGCGATCGGACACGTTCGGATAACGCCGGAGGTAGGTCGCTCGCCGCCCGTCTACGCTCAATTCCGGACCAGAGCGGCCATTGACTATCGAGTGCGGGGGGTGCGCACGATGACGGCGACCGTCGACGGACGGCCGCACCGCTCCACCGCCCATCGCGTACTGAGCAAGGTAGACCCAGGTCGAATCGATCGTTGGACACTCGTCCGTATCGGCACCGTCGCCGTTGCCTGGTTGGCCGCCCACTGGGCGATCCACCGGTACGGACGCTTCTACAACTTCTTCGACATGAACATCTACCACGGTGCGATGGTGTGGTGGACCAGCGGCGGCAACCTCTACGACTACGTCTACCCCGGCACCGACCTGGGCTTCACCTACCCCCCGTTCGCCGCCCTCGCGATGGCCCCGATGGCCCTGCTGCCCGCCATGTCCGCCGGCTACGTGAACACCGCGCTGAGCCTCGCCGCGCTGGTCATCCTGCTGGTCTGGCTGCTGCTGCCGGTCGCCGACCGCAACGGCTGGCCCCGCTGGTTCACCATCGCGCTGGCCGTGCCGATGGCCGTGGCCACCGAGCCGATGCGGGAGAGCCTCGGCTTCGGCCAGATCAACATCCTGCTCGCCGCCCTCATCTACGCCGACATGGTGGCGCTGCGACACCGTTCCCGGATCGCCGCCGGCCTCGCCGACCGGCACGCCGGCCTGGCCGGCCTGTGCAGCAGCGGCGTGCTGGCCGGCGTCGGCGTCGGCCTGGCCACCGCCATCAAGCTCACCCCCGCGCTGTTCATCGGCTACTTCATGGTCACCCGGCAGTGGCGGGCGGCGCTCACCTCGCTGCTGACCGCGCTCGGCGTCACCATGGCCGGGTACCTGCTGGCCGGGCAGGCCACCGCGGCGTACTTCACCGGCGCGCTGTTCGACACCGGCCGGATCGGTCAGACCGACGCCACCGCCAACCAGTCGCTGGCCGGCATCCTGGCCCGGCTCTACAACTCGCCCACCACGCCGACCCTGATGTGGTTCGCCTTCGCCCTGGTCATCCTGGTGATCGGGGTGTCCCGGGCGGCCACCGCGCACCGCGAGGGCGACGAGCTGGTGGCGTTCACGCTGATCGGGCTCACCGCCAACATCATCTGCCCGATCTCCTGGTCGCACCACCTGGTCTTCGTGGTGCCGGCGCTGGTCGTGCTGCTCGACTCGGCGCTGCGCCGACGCGGCTCCGCACTGGCGCTGGCCTCCCGGCGGCTGCTCACCCGGACCCCGGCCGGGATCCCCGCGCTGGCCGGTCTGGGCCAGCTCGCCTTCGGCGCGTTCGTCTACGTCGTCTACGTGAGCTCGCCCATCTGGCGGTACGAGCACAAGCTGCAGGACGGGGTGTCGCACCGGGCGGACGGGCTGCTCGGCGTCCTCGGCGAGAACTCGCTCGGCCTGCTGCTCATCGCCCTGCTGGTGCTGCTGCCCGTGCGTACCGGCGCCGAACCGGCGTTCTACCCGGAGTCGGCGCCGTCCCGCCGGGCCGCCCTGCTCGCCCAGCGCACCCCCGCCAGGTCGGAGCAGCTCAGGCCGCGTTGACCCACTCGTCGGTACCGTCGGCGAAGACCTGCCGCTTCCACACCGGAATGCGCGCCTTCACCTCGTCGACCAGCCGGGCACAGGCCGCGAACGCCGCCGCCCGGTGCGCCGACGAGACGGCCGCCACCAGCGCCACGTCGCCGACCCGCAGCGGCCCCACCCGGTGCGACACGGCCACTGCGAAGACCTGCGGGTCGGCGGCGATCTCGTCGGCCACCTCGCGCAGGATCCGTTCGGCGGACGGGTGCGCCTCGTACTCCAGCAGGGTGACCGTGCGCCCGCTGTCGTGGTCGCGGACCACGCCGGCGAAGCTGACCACCGCACCGGCGGCCGGCCCGGCCACCGCCTGCTCGTGCCCGGCCAGGTCCAGCGGCGCCTCGGTGACGGCGATCAGCATCACGCCACCCCCGGCAGGGTGAGCAGCTCCACCCGGTGCCCGGCCGGCAGGCCGTCGCCGGGTGGTATCACCGCGAAGCCGACCGCCTGCGCCAGGCCGCGCAGCATCGCCGAGCCGACGTGCCGCACCGGCACCGCCGCCCCGTCGCCGTCCAGCGCCACCAGGACCAGATGGGTGTACGACCCCCGGCCGCGTACCGCCTCGGCCAGCGGCACGGTGCGCAGCGGCGCCGGCGGGCGCCCGCGCAGCCCGTCCAGGGCCGGCGCGACCAGGCTGGCCAGCGCGATGATGGCCGACTGCGGGTTGCCCGGCAGGCCGGCGACCAGCGCCTGCCCGCCGTCCGGGCGGGGCAGCGGGCCAGCAGCATCGGGAACCCGGGGCGCACCGCCACCGTGTTGACCACGTAGCTGGCGCCGAGCCGGGCCAGCGCCGGGTGCAGGTGGTCGACCGGCCCGTGCATGGTGCCGCCGGTGGTGCAGATCAGGTCGGCGCCGCTGGCCAGCGCGTCGGCCAGCGCGGTGACGTGCGCGTCCAGGGTGTCCGCCACCGGGCCCACCGGGGCGGTGCAGTCGGCGCCCAGCCGGGCCAGCCAGGCGGGCACCTGGGGGCCGAGCGAGTCGCGTACCCGCCCGTCGCCGGGCAGGCCGGCGGTGAGCAGTTCGTCCCCGAAGACCAGCAGGGCGGCGCGCGGCGCCGGGCGTACCGGCAGGGTGTCGTGGCCACACGCGGCGGCCAGGCCGAGCACGCCCGGGGTGACCGGGGTGCCGGCCGGCAGCAGCTGCTCCCCCTGCGCGCACTCCTCGCCCGGCAGCCGCCACTCGCGCTCCGGCCGGGGCACGCCGGTCACCCGGCCGTCCACCACAGTGGCGTGCTCCACCCGGACGATGACGTCGGTGTGCTCCGGCACCATCGCCCCGGTGGCGATCTCCACACAGGTGCCGTCGGCGGTGAGCGCGCCGGCCGGCGACCCGGCCAGCACCCGCCCGGTGATCCGCCACGGTGCCCGACCGCGAGCGGCGTAGCCGTCCACACTGGACGTCGGGAACGCCGGCAGGTCGACGCGGGCCACCAGCGGCTCGACCAGGGTGCCGCCGTCTGCTTCGGCCAGCGGTCGGACCAGCGGGGCGACCGGCTGGGCGGCGCCGGCCCGGTGCGCGGCGACCCGGGCGGCGACCCAGTCGACCGGGGTGTCGGCGGCGACTGCCGGGGCGGTGGGATGCGCGGAGACGCTCACCCTGCGAGCCTACGCGGCGCCCGGATGGTTGCCGCCGGCAAGCTGGTCGACCGCGTGCGCCAGGATCGGCCCGAGCACGGCCAGCCCGTCCTTCGCCCCGCCGGCGGAGCCGGGCAGGTTCACGACGAGGGTACGCCCGGCCACGCCGGCCAGCCCCCGGGACAGCGCCGAGGTGGGCACCCGGTCCCGGCTGTACGCGCGGATCGCCTCGGCGATGCCGGGCAGCTCGTAGTCGAGTACCGCCCGGGTCTGCTCGGGGGTCCGGTCGGTCGGCGTGATGCCGGTACCCCCACTGGTGAGCACCACGGCGACGCCTTCGGCGAGCGCGGCGCGCAGGGCCGCTCCGACCGGCTCGCCGTCCGGTACCACCTGGGGCTCGGGGCAGTCGCAGCCGAGTTGCCGCAGGCCGGCGACGAGCAGCGGGCCGCTGGTGTCGGCGTAGACGCCGGCCGCCGCCCGGTTGGAGGCGACCACCACCCGGGCCCGGATCACGGCCGCTCCGCCGGGCGCTCCCAGAGGCCGGTCTTGCCGCCCTCCTTGCGCAGCACCCGGACCCGTTCCAGGCTGGCCGCCGGGTCGACCGCCTTGACCATGTCGATGAGCGCCAGGCCGGCGGCGGCGACCGCGGTGAGCGCCTCCATCTCGACCCCGGTCCGGTCGGCGGTGCGCGTGGCCACCTCGATCTCCACACTGGACTCGGCGAGGGTCAGCTCGACGGTGACGCCGTGCAGGGCGATCGGGTGGCACAGCGGGATCAGGTCCGGGGTGCGCTTGGCGCCCATGATGGCAGCGAGCCGGGCCACGGCCAGCGCGTCGCCCTTGGGTAGCGCCCCGTCGCGGAGGAGTTCCAGCACTTCAGGGGTGGTGCGGACGGCCCCGGCGGCGACCGCGCGGCGGGCCGTGACGGACTTGTCGGCGACGTCGACCATGCGGGCGGCGCCCTGCTCGTCGACGTGGGTCAGGCGGCTGTTCACAAATCGAAGCCTACGGGCCGGCGCTGGCGGCGCCTGGCTTGCGTACCGTGAGACGGGGGGCTCCTCCTCGGGGGAGGTAGTCATGCAAGATGGAGAGAGCTGGCGCAGCTGTGCGCGGCGTGGCTCAACCATGCTCCTTTCGCCCAGATGCGGCATATCCGCGCAGGCCGTGAACACTTCGCGAAACCTATTCACTACAACTGGTAATGAAGGCTGTCTGTTAGCGCGGATGCTGATATAACGTCATAAAACGATTTCCATTCCGAATGGCAAGCGGCTTAGCGTGTTGTCACTCCCACCGCGAAGCTCATTCGGAGGAACCAATGTCGAAGCACAGTTCGGTTGCAGGGGACAGCTACTCGGCTCGGGACAACTGGTGGGGCCGGGACAACTGGTGGGGTCGGGACAACTGGTGGGGTCGCAGCGGCCGGCGCTGAGTGACGGTTGACGGCCTCTGGCCGTCAACGAAGCGCGTCACTAGGCTGGAGCCGGTCCCCGGAGTACCCAGCGAGGCGGCGCCGTGCCCGACGCACCGAACCGTATGAACCTGCACCTGTCGATCATTGTCGGCGCGGTGACGGTCCCGGCCGCGGCGATCGTGGCGGCAGCGGTTGCCGGTCTGGTGCGCCAGCCCCCGGTCACCACGGAACTCCTGTGGCGCACGGCCGCCGTACTGGCGATCATGTTGGCGGCCACGCTGCTGTACATCAAGGTACGGATTCGCTCCGAGACCCATATTCTTTCCACGTCCAACGCCGCGATTCTCCTTGCAGCGACTTTTGTACCCTGGCAGCTGCTGGTCGTCGTGATCACGGCTGTCCTGGCCAGCACGATGGCCCGCCTGCGCCTGCCGGCTCAGAAGGCCGCGTTCAACGTCGGCAAGGAAGTGCTGGCTGGATCCGCCGCCGCATTGACCGGCGGATTTGTGCTCGGCGGCCCGTTCCAGGGCGGATGGGCCGAACTGCCGCGGCTGTGCCTGGCCGCCCTGGTGATCCTGTCGCTGGACGAGGTACTCGGCATGGGGGTCATCTCCATCGCCACCCGGACCTCGTTCTGGACCCGCGTACGCAGCAACTGGGACATCCGGCTCGGCAGCGGGATGGTCCGGTTCGCGTTGGCCATCGTCGCCGCATACCTGCTCGTGTACCGGCCCTGGCTGGCCCTCGCGGTACCCATCACCATCTACGGACTCCACGCCCTGTCCCGGCAGTGGCTACGCGCCCGCGAGGAGCGCGACGCCTGGCAGGAGCTGGCCCGCAGTACCGACGACTTCACCGCCGTCGACCTCGACGTGGTGCTCAGAGCCGGCGTGCACCGGGCAGCCCGGCTGTTTTCCGCCAACGAGGCCGAGATCGAGGTGTCCTACGGCTCCGCCCCGCGCCGGCTGATCCGCGGCAACGACGAGACCATCACCTACGACGGCAAGCCCGAGGACGCCCCGATCACGCCCGGCCCGACCATCGACAGCGGGCTGGAGAGCCACGACGGGATGGCCGATGTCGGCGAGCTGCGGCTGCGGTTCCGGGGCAAGGTGGCGCTCAGCGACCGGGAGAAGTACACCCTGCGCAGCTTCACCGCCGCCCTGTGCACCGCGATCCGCAACGCCAGCGTGTACCAGCAGACCGTGCGGCTGGCCGAGAGCAACGCCCACGCCGCCACCCACGACCAGCTGACCGGCCTGGCCAACCGGCGGCAGCTGGAGGAGGCCGGGTCGGCGGCGCTGCAGGCGCCGGCCAGCGACACGGTGGCGCTGCTGGTCATCGACCTGGACCACTTCAAGGAGATCAACGACGCGCTCGGGCACGCGGCCGGCGATCAGGTACTCGCCGAGGCGGCGGCCCGGCTGGTGGCGGCTGCCGGGCCGGACGAGCTGGTGGCCCGGCTGGGCGGCGACGAGTTCGCGGTGCTGCTGCGCGGCCTGGGCGCGCCGGCCCTGGCGGTACCCCGGGCGCGGGTCCTGCTGGCCGCGCTCACCGCGCCGATGATGGTCCAGACCATGCGGCTGGAGCTGCTGGCCAGCGCGGGCGTGGCGACCGCGCCGGCCAGCGGCGGCATCCTGGAGCTGCTCCGCCGCGCCGACCTGGCGATGTTCCAGGCCAAGCGGGGTACCGAGACGGTGGTGCTCTACTCCGCCGGGATCGACATCAGCACGACACCGAGCAGCTGGAGCTCAACGCCGAGCTGCCCCGGGCCATCGCCCGGCGGGAGTTCGCGCTGGAGTTCCAGCCGGTGGTGGACCTCGGCTCCGGCGAGGTGATCTCCGCGGAGGCGCTGGCCCGCTGGCGCCACCCCGGCCGGGGCGACCTGGGGCCGGCCCACTTCATCGAGTCGGTGGAGCGCTCGACGCTGCTGCCGGCGTTCTCGGCCGCGGTGCTGGACGACGCGCTGCGGGCCGCAGCCGCCTGGCGGGCGGTCGGCTGGAAGTTCCCGGTGGCGGTCAACATCTCCGCCCGCAGCGTGCTGGACCCGCAGTTCCCCGACGAGATCGCCGGTCACCTGGCCCGTGCCCGGGTGCCCGCCGACGGGCTGATCCTGGAGATCACCGAGTCGGTGATCCTGTCCCACCTGGCGGTGGTCGACGAGGTACTGCGCCGCCTCGGCGAGCTGGGGGTACGCCTCGCCCTGGACGACTTCGGCACCGGGTACAGCTCGCTGTCCACGCTGGCCCGGGTGCCGGTGCACGAGTTGAAGGTGGACCAGCAGTTCGTCTCCCAGCTGGAGTCGCCGACCGAAGGCGCCGTGGTGCGGACCACCATCGAGCTCGGGCGGGGACTGTCCATGCTGGTGGTGGCCGAGGGCGTGGAGAACGAGGAGCAGCGCCGCCAGCTCTGGGAGCTGGGCTGCCCGGCCGGGCAGGGGCACCTGTTCGCCCGTTCGCTGCCGCTGCCGCGCCTGCTGACCACCTTGGAGCGGGGGTACGCCGGGCGCCCCGGCGCACTGGCCGCCCCGCTGTACGGCGGGGACGGCTCGGTGGTCCGCCTGCTGCGCCGGCCGGGCATCGGCGGCTCGCACGTGCGCCGGGACGACACCGGCTGACCAGCCGTACGGCACACTGGTCGGGTGCTGACCCGGATCGACCGCGCCGCTGACGGCTGCGCCACCGACGCCGGCCTGTACGCGCTCTGCACGGCCTTCGCCCTGGTCACCGTGGCCACCGCCACGCTGCCGCCGCACTATGCGTGGGCCCGCACCGCCTGGGCCGGGTACGCCGTCGCCACCGTCCTGGCGCTGCTCCAACTCGCCGTGCCACGGCTGCGCCGGCTGGCTGTCCGGGTGGCGCTGGCCGGCGCCACGGTCGCCACCACCACCGTGCTGCCGCTGCTGCTCGAGGCGGTACAGCGCTCGGCCGGGCGGACTGACCGGGCACAGGAAGAGGTGCTGGTCGTCGAGGACGGCGGGGCCCGGCTGCTGCACAGCGGGACGCCGTACCTGGGTCGGGGCGCACTGGCCGCGCTGCCGGTGGACGAGCGGCTGCTCGGCTACCTGCCGTACCAGCCGGGGATGGCGCTGTTCGGGCTGCCCCGGGCCCTGCACGCGGCCTGGTGGAGCGACGCCCGGGTGTTCTTCGCGCTGGTCACCTTCGCGGCGCTCGGCTGGGCGGCGCGGCTGCTGTGGACCGCCGGCGTCGGCGCCCCGCTGCTGCGCGCCGGCCAGGCGGTCCTGGTGGTACCGCTGGGCAGCCTGGCGCTCGCCGTCGGCGGCGACGACCTGCCGGTACTGGCGCTGTGCCTGCTCGCCCTGGCCTTCGCCGCCCGCGACCGGTACGGCGCGGCCGGGCTCGTCGTCGGTGTCGCCGGAGCGCTGAAGCTCTTCGCCTGGCCGGTGGCGCTCGTCCTGATCGCCGCCGCGGCCTGCGCACAGCGCCTGCCCGCCGACGAGTCAGAGCTGCGGTCGACCGCGGATCCGGCGCAGCGCCGGGCTGGTGCCGCCCGCGGATGGTGGGCCGAGGGCGGCCCGGCGGCCGGGTGGCGACACGCCGCCCGGTGCGCGGCCGGGGCGCTCGGCGTCCCGGTGCTGGCGCTGGTACCGGCGGTGCTGGTGGACCCGGGTGCGGCGGTGGAGAACGTCGTCCGCTTCCCGCTCGGCCGGGGCCTGGTGGGCAGCCCGGCGGCCAGCAACTTCCCCGGCCACCTGATCGCGCTGTGGCTGCCCGGCGGAGGCGCCGTCGCCACCGGGCTGCTGCTCACCGCCGGGGCGGCGATCGGGGTGTGGCTGTGGCGCCGCCCGCCCCGGGACGCCGCGGACGCCGCGCTGGTCTGCGCCGCCGGCCTGCTGGCCGCCACCCTGCTGATGCCGTCCACGCGGTTCGGCTACCTGCTCTACCCGCTGGCCTTCGCCGTAGCCGCACCCGCCCTGCGCCCAGCGCGGACCGGGCGCCCGGTAGCCGTCGACCCGGTGCCGGTGGCGACCGTGGACGGGGCGCAGCTCACACTGGAGGGGTGAACCGCCCGCCCGGGTACCGGGACCGCGCGGAGGCCGGCGGCCACCTGGCCGACCTCGTCGTCGCGCGCGGCTACCCCCACCCGGTGGTGCTCGCCCTGGTCCGGGGCGGGGTGCCGGTCGCCGTCCCGGTGGCCCGGGCGCTCGGCGTGGCCCTGGACGTCCTGGTGGTCCGTAAGCTCGGCGTCCCCTGGCTGCCCGAGGTGGCGTTCGGCGCGCTCGGCCCCGGCGGGGTACGGGTGCTCAACCCGAGCATCGCCGACCGGCTCGACCCGATCGAGATCGCCGAGGTGACCGAGGTGGAGGCGGCCGAGCTGGTCCGCCGCGAGCAGCTCTACCGGCCGGGCCGCCCACCGCCCCGGCTGGCCGGGCACACTGCGCTGCTGGTCGACGACGGCCTGGCCACCGGGGCCACCGCGCGGGCCGCCGTCCGGATCGCCCGCGACCTGGGCGCCGACCGGGTGGTGCTGGCCGCGCCGGTGGGCGCCGAACCTGCGGTGGCCGGCGTGGAGAAGGTGGCCGACGAGGTGATCTGCCCACTGGTACCGACCGACTTCGCCGCGGTGAGCCGCTTCTACGACACGTTTCCGCAGGTCACAGACGACGAGGTGCGGGCCGCGCTGGCAGCGGCGGCGCGATAGGGCCGGTTGCCGGCCCGTAGCTGCCGGCTGCGCTGGCGGCCGGGCGAATTCGGCTGCCGGTCCCGCGACGCTGGCGGCCGCTTGCAAAGAGGCCGATGCCGGCTGCGCTGCCAGCCGGGCGGATTCGGCTGCCGACCCCGCGGCACTGGCACCGCTGGCACATCCGGTTGTCCGTGGCGCCCTGTCGGCCGCGCTGATCCACTCTCCGCCCCCGCCGGGGCGGCCGCGCTGGCGGCGGTGGGTAAATCCCGGTTGCCGATCCGGCGACCGACCGGGCACCCTGGGAGTCGGCCTGTTGTCGACCGAGGAGCGCCGCCACCGCGATGCTGTGATCCACCGCTTTCGCTGATCTTTCCCCGCGCACGCCTGCCCACCGGGCGCGTGCGCACTGCGAAGCGTGTGGAGGTGGCCTGTGCTCCAGGCTATTGATCTTGGTATGGACTACGACGGCGACCCGCTGTTCGCCGCAGTCACGTTGACCCTCTCCGGCACCGACCGGGTGGGCCTGGTCGGCCCCAACGGCGCCGGCAAGTCCACCCTGCTGCGCTGCCTGGTCGGCGCCGAGCGCCCGCGGCGCGGGCACGTCCGGCTCGGCCCCGGCGAGCGCATCGGCTGGTACGCCCAGCAGGTCCCGGACCCCGCGCGCACCGTCGCCGAGCACCTGGCCGCCGCGCCCGGCCCGCTCGCCGCCCTGGCCCGGGAACTGGCCGGCTACGACCTGGCCGACCCGGCGGCGCTGGACGGCTACGCCGCCACCCAGGAGCGCTTCGCGCAGCAGGGCGGCTGGGCGTACCAGGCCCGGGTGGCGGCTGTGCTGGCCCGGCTGGAGATCGACGCGCTGCCCCGGGACGCGCCGCTGGGCCGCCTCTCCGGCGGTGAACAGGCCCGGGTCGCGCTGGCCCAGGTGCTGCTGAGCGAGCCGACCATGCTGGTACTCGACGAACCGACCAACCACCTGGACGCCGACGGCGCCGCCTGGCTGGCCGACCACCTGGCCGGCTTCCCGGGCGCCGTACTGGTGGCCACCCACGACCGGGCGTTCCTGGACGCGTTCGCCGGCCGGATCGTCGAGCTCGACGGCATCCACGACGAGCCGCGGTTCTACCAGGGCGGCTGGACCGCCTACCGGGCCGAACGGCAGCGACGCTGGCAACGGCTGCTGCTGGAATACCAGGCGCAGGAGCAGACCCGGCAGCGGCTGGCCGCCGACATCGAACGCACCAAGCAGCAGTCGCTGTCGGTGGAGTTGACGGTGCGCAGTGGGGTGGCCGCGCCGCACCTGCGGCGGGTGGCCCGCAAGGTGGCGAAGAAGGCGAAGGTCCGCGAGCGCCGGCTGGCCCGCCAGATGCGGTCCGCGTCGTGGCTGGCCGAGCCGACCACCCGGCCCCGGCTGTCGCTGGCCTTCGATCCGGTGGTACCCGACGGGGAGCTGGTCTGCAAGGTCAGCGACCTGGTGGTACCCGACCGGCTGCGGGTACCGGCGCTGTCGGTGCACGCCGGTGACCGGGTACTGGTCAGCGGCCGCAACGGTGCGGGCAAGACCACCCTGCTCCGGGCGCTGGCCGGCGGCGGGGACGCGGTGGCCCTGCTGGTGCCGGCCGCGCTGCTGCCGCAGACGCACGATGCGCTACGCCTGGCCACGCCGGTACTGGACTACTTCCGGTCCCGGGTGCCGATGTACGTCGACGAGGCGTCGGCCACCCTCACCGGGTACCTCTTCGACGTCGACCAGCAGGCCCAGCCGCTGCGTACCCTCTCCGCCGGGGAGCTGCGCCGGCTGCTGCTGGCCACCATGGTGAACAGCGGCGCCGAGCTGCTGCTGCTCGACGAGCCGACGAACTACCTGGACGCCGACGCGCTGGAAGTGGTGGAGGAGGCGCTGCGGGCGTACCGGGGGACCGTGGTGATGGCGACGCACGACCGCTACTTCGCCGACGCCGTCGGCTTCACCCGCCGCTGGGACGTGCTGGACGGCGCCGTCCGGGAACTCAGTTGATCGCCATGTCGACGAACCGCGACAGGTGCAGCTGGGCGGCCACCGTGACCGTGTCGGTCGGGCCGTTGCGGTGCTTGGCGACGATGAAGTCGGCCTCGCCGGCGCGCGGCGACTCCTTGTCGTAGTAGTCGTCGCGGTGCAGCAGGATCACGACGTCGGCGTCCTGCTCGATCGAGCCCGACTCGCGCAGGTCGGAGAGCTGGGGCCGCTTGTCGGTGCGCTGCTCGGGGCCGCGGTTGAGCTGGCTGACCGCGATCACCGGGCAGTCGATCTCCTTGGCCAGCAGCTTCAGCCCCCGGGACAGCTCGGCGACCTCCTGCTGGCGGCTCTCGGTGCGCTTCGGCGAGCTCATCAGCTGGAGATAGTCGACGACGACGAGCTTGAGGTCGTGCGCGCTGCTTGAGCCGGCGCGCCTTGGCCCGGATCTCCATCAGCGTTCATGTTCGGGGTGTCGTCCACGAACAGCGGCGCCTCGCTGATCTCGCCCATCCGGCGGGCCAGCTTGGTCCAGTCGTCGTCGGAGAGCTGCCCCGAGCGCAGCACGTGCAGCGGGACCCGCGCCTCGGCCGACAGCAGCCGCATGACGATCTCGACCTTGCTCATCTCCAGCGAGAAGATGGCCGCGGCCAGGTTGTGGCGTGACCGACGCCGAGCGGGCGAAGTCCATGGCGGCGGTGCTCTTGCCGAGGCCGGGCCGCCCGGCCACGATGATGAGCTGCCCCGGGTGCAGGCCGTTGAGCAGGCGGTCCAGGTCGGAGAAGCCGGTCGGGATGCCGGTCATCACGCCGCCCTGCGCGCCCACCGCCTCGATCTCGTCGAGGGTGGGCTGCAGCAGGTCGGACAGGATCGCGAAGTCCTCGCTGACCCGGCGCTCGGTGATGTCGTAGACCGCCTGCTGGGCCAGGTCGACGACGTCGTCGACGTCCCGGCCGCCGCCGGCCGCGCTGCCGTAGCCGAGCTGCACGATGCGGGTGCCGGCCTCGATGAGCCGGCGCAGCACCGCACGCTCGCTGACGATCTTGGCGTAATAGGCGGCGTTGGCCGCCGTCGGGACGCTCGCCATCAGCGTGTGCAGGTACGGCGCGCCGCCGATCCGGCCCAGGTCACCGGCGTCGGACAAGGCCGCGGCCACGGTGATCGCGTCGGCCGGCTCGCCACGGCCGTAGAGGTCGAGGATGGCGTCGAAGACGGTGGCGTGCGCCGGCTGGTAGAAGTCGCCGGGCTTGAGCATCTCGACCACGTCGGCGATGGCGTCCTTGGACAGCAGCATGCCGCCGAGCACGCTCTGCTCGGCGGCGACGTCCTGTGGCGGCGAACGGTCGAACTGGCCGTCGGCCGGCCGGTTGTTGTCACTTCCCCGGGCGGCGGGCGCGGCTTCGCGTGCCCGTGGCGGCTCACCCGGCCCCGAGGGCGCGGGCCTGACCTCGTCGCTGACCGACACCCGACCCCCCTCCCCCAACCTCGTCCGTCCTGTGTACCGCGCGGGTACGACAAGTCCGTCCGGGCGAACTCTGCCAGCGCAGAAGGGGAACGATACGAACGACGCGCCAGCCGGCCAAACGCACCGGTGGACAGGGCTCGGGACAACCTGTGGACAGGGCGGCTCCAGGCTGTGTGAAGCCCTGTGCACAGGCTGTGGACAACGCTGGGGAAACCGAGATCACACGGCACTGACCAGCGCAGACGTCGTACACACGGTGTGTGTTGGAAAACCTTGCCGGCGTGTCGCGAATGGACCGCGCCCACCGCCGCCGCAGCGGGGGTGGGCGCGGTACCGGAACGGTTCACACCTCGTCGGGGCGGGCCCGGCGGGGCAGCAGGAAGGCCAGTCCGAAGGTGACCGCCAGCACGCCGGCCGTCACCGCCAGCAGCCGCTGGATCGTCTCGGTGAAGTTGGTCCGCACCGCCTGCGCGCCGGCCGCGCCCAGCACCGGACCCGCCTGGGCCGGCGCGCTGCTGCGCAGCGCCGTGCAGCTGGCCGGGGTGGCGTCCGGGTCGTCGGCGGTGAACTGGTCGTGCAGGCACAGCCGGTACCCGGCGAGGAGCCGGTCGGTGTCGGCCGGGGCGACCGACACCGCGGACAGCCGCTCGCGCAACTGCCCGGCCTGCCCGTCGGCGACCGCCTGGGCGTGGCCGCCGAGCAGGCTGAAGAACACGGTGCCGAGCAGCGCGACGCCCACCGAAGCGGCGAACTGCTGCACCGCGTTGAGCACTCCGGAGCCGGAGCCGACCTCGTGGTCGGCGACGCCGGAGAGGATCACGTTGAACAGCGGCGCCACGCACAGGCCGGCGCCGATGCCGCAGGCCAGCAGCCCGGGCAGCAGCTGCCAGCTGCCGACCGGCGCGGCGACCTGGTGGACGGTGGCGGCGACCACGCCGAGGCCGGCGATCGTCACCAGCAGCCCCGCGTGGATGACGCGGCGGCCGTACCGGGCGCCGAGGACGGCACCGGATGCCGCCGCGCCGGCCGCCATGCCGAACGCCCACGGCGCGAAGGTCAGGCCGGCGTGCAGCGCCGAGTACCCGAGCCCGATCTGCAGGAACAGGCCGAGCACGAGCATCAGGCCGGTGAGGGCGGCGAAGTACCCGACGATGACCAGCAGCCCGGCCGGGTACGCCCGGCGCCGGAACAGGCTCAGCTCGACCAGCGGCGAGTCGGGGCGGCGCCGCTCGTAGCGCGCGAAGACGGCCAGCACCGGCACGGCCGCGGCCAGCAGCGCGAAGCTCCACCACGGCCAGCCCAGCTCCCGCCCCTGCACCAGCGGGTAGATGAGCAGGAACAGTGCGGTGGTGACCAGCGCCGCGCCGGGCAGGTCGAGCCGGCGGGCGCCGGCGGTCCGGGACTCCGGCATGAAGGCGAACGCCCCGGCGATGGCGAGCAGCCCGAGCGGCACGTTGATGAGAAAGATCATCCGCCAGCTGGTACCCCACCAGTCGGCGCTGATCAGGGCGCCGGCCAGGATCGGGCCGCACACCGCGGACAGGCCGATCACCGGCCCGAAGGCGCCGAACGCCTTGCCCAGGTCGGCCGGCGGGAAGACCTGCTTGATGATGCCGAACCCCTGCGGCACCATCACCGCCCCGAACGCACCCTGCAGTACCCGGCTGCCGATGAGCAGCTCCGGCGACTGGGCGAAGGCGCACGCCGTCGAGGTGAGCAGGAAGCCGGCGGCGCCGAGCACGAACATCCGCCGACGACCGACGATGTCGCCCAGCCGGCCGCCGGTGACCAGCATGACGGCGAAGGCCAGGGTGTACCCGGCGGCGATCCACTGGATGGCCACGTAGCTGCCGCCCAGGTCGGCGCGGATGGTGGGCGCCGCGATGTTGACGACGGTGCTGTCCAGCAGGTCCATCACCTCGACGGTGAGGACGGTGGCCAGCACCAGCCAGCGCCAGCGGTAGGGCGGCGCGCTGGCGGTTTCCTGGGCGGCTGGGGCGGGAGCGGTGGTGAGGGACATCGGATCCTCCGGGCGAACGGTGTTCGTACTTGACGAACACCGTTCTACGCACGAACAGTGTTCGTGTCAAGTACAGTGTTCGTCGGAGGTGGTGTGATGACCGTCCCGACCGCGCCGATCCCGCCCTGGCAGCGTCCGCCGCGTCCACCCGCAGCAGCGAAGACGCCGTTGTCGCAGGAGGCGGTGGTGGCGGCCGCGCTCAAGATCCTCGACCGCGAGGGCCTGGCGGCGATGAGCATGCGACGGGTGGCGCAGGAGCTGGGGACCGGCCCGTCCTCGCTCTACGCGCACGTGGCCAACCTCGCCGAGCTGGAGGAGCTGGTCTTCGACCGGATCTCCGGCGAGCTGACACTGCCCGTGCCCGACCCGCAGCGCTGGCAGGAGCAGCTGCGGGAGCTGCTCTTCGACGCCGTCCAGGTGATGCGGCGGCACAGCGGGGTGGCCCGGCTCGGCTTCGGGCGGGTACCCACCCGGGAGAACTCGATGCGGTTCTCCGAGACGGTCCTCGGGCTGCTGCACGCCGGTGGGGTACCCGACCAGTACGCGGCCTGGGCCGTGGACACCCTCGGGCTGTTCATCACCGGCACCGCCTACGAGGAGTACGTGCAGGCCGAAGAGGGCCAGACCGAGGAGAACATGCGCGGCTGGTTCGAGCAGTTCGGCCGCTACCTGGCCGCCCTACCGACGGAGCGCTACCCCAACCTGGTCCGGATGGCCCCCGTGATGGTCCAGGGCGACGGCGACGACCGCCTCAGGTTCGGCATCAGCCTCCTGGTCAGCGGCCTGGCCGCAACCGCGGACCGGGATCCCGCCGGCTGACCGGGACCGGGTGGCGGATGGCACTTTCTGCTGCCTCCAACCTCCGGATAACAGCAATATCTGCCCACCGCCACCGCATCAACCCCAGCCGACCAGACACCGGGCCGGCCCAGGCCGGGGTGACACCTGGCCGGCCCAGGCCGGGGTGACACCTGGCCGGACCCACAGGGCCGGGAGGCCGGATGACCGGGTGGGATAGGCACGACGGCGCCCGGCTCAGTCGAGCCGGGCGCCGTCTGTGGTGTGCGGGTGTTACTTGGCGGCGACGACGGTTACCGTGAAGTTCGCGGTGACCTCGGGGTGCAGCCGGATGCTGACCTGGTAACTGCCGGTGGACTTGATGTGGCCGGGCAGTTCCAGGCGGCGCTTGTCGAGCTCCGGACCGCCGGCCGCCTTGACGGCGGCGGCGACCTCGGTGGGGGTCACCGAGCCGAACAGGCGGCCACCGGAGCCGGCCCGTACCGCCAGGGTGACCTTGAGGTCGGACAGCTGCGCCTTGATCTCGTTGGCGTGGCCCAGGTCGCGGATCTCACGTGCGTCGCGCGCCCGCTTGATCGAGGAGACCTGCTTCTCCGCACCCTTGGTCCAGCCGATGGCGTAGCCCTGGGGGAGCAGATAGTTGCGGCCGTAGCCGTTCTTGACCTCGACGATGTCGCCGGGGGTACCGAGGCCGGAGACCTCACGGGTGAGAATGATCTTCATGCCCATGTCAGCCCCCTTCCTCAGCGACCGACGGTCGTGTACGGCAGCAGCGCCATCTCGCGGGCGTTCTTCACGGCCTTCGCGATCTGCCGCTGCTGCTGCGAGCTGACGCCGGTCACCCGCCGGGCGCGGATCTTGCCGCGGTCGGAGATGAACTTGCGCAGCAGCGCGGTGTCCTTGTAGTCGATGTAGGTGATCCCCTCCTTGTCGAGCGGGTTCACCTTCTTCTTCGGCTTGCGCAGGAGCGCGGCCTTGGGCATTTCTCAGACTCCAGACGTGCTTAGAACGGTGGCTCGTCGTCGTAGTTCGCCCCGCCGCCCGAGGAGGCCGGTGCCGGTGCTGCGGTCGCCCAGGGGTCGTCGTTGGAGTAGCCTCCGCCGCCGCCCTGGTTACCGCCGCCTCCGCCGCCACTGCCACCGGAGGAGGACCCGTATCCGCCACCGCCGCCGGAGGAGCGCGACATCTTCTGCACCTTCGCCGTGGCGTACCGCAGCGACGGGCCGATCTCGTCGACTTCCAGCTCGTAGACGGTGCGCTTCTCGCCCTCCTTCGTCTCGTACGACCGCTGGCGCAGCCGACCCGAGACGATCACGCGGGAACCCCGCTGCAGCGACTCGGCGACGTTCTCCGCCGCCTGCCGCCACACCGAGCACGCCAGGAACAGCGGCTCGCCGTCCTTCCATTCGCCGGAGGCCCGGTCCAGGGTGCGCGGTGTGGACGCGACCCGGAACTTGGCGACCGCCGCACCGGACGGGGTGAAGCGCAGCTCAGGGTCATCGGTCAGATTGCCGATGACCGTGATGGTGGTCTCTCCTGCCATCGCATACTCCTCGAGCACTCAGCTTGTCTGCACGCAGGTTGCCACAGCGGTGCGACAACCGCGTGGACGCGCTGGTCGGGAACCCGGATAAGTCCTAGCGGACTTCCGGCCGGATGACCTTGGTACGCAGCACCGACTCGTTGAGTCGCAGCTGCCGGTCCAGCTCGGCAACGGCCGCAGGCGTGGCCTGCAGGTCGATGACGGCGTAGATCCCCTCGGCCTTCTTGTTGATCTCGAAACTGAGCCGGCGACGGCCCCAGACGTCGAGTTTCTCCACCGATCCACCAGCGGTCCGGATCACGTTCAGGTACGTGTCCAGCGACGGAGCGACGGTACGCTCCTCCAGGCTGGCGTCGAGGATCACCATGATCTCGTAATGACGCAAGACGTGCTCACCTCCTATGGGCTAGGCGGCCACGGTCTCTCCGTGGCAGGAGGTCTTGTGTCTGCTCGCGGATCGACGCCGCGCAGTGGCGGCGTCGGGCGAACCGCACCATGGTACCGGATTCCCGGCGGTCCCCGGTCGGCGGGCGGCGCGGCCGGCCACCGCCGGTGCCCGGGCATGACCGCGGGGCGTCCTGACCGTCGATCTGGGTGGGACCTGGGGAGGAACGACCACACCGATGAGCTGTCAGTGACGCCCCGCGGAGCTCCACTTCGTCACCCCGTGCCGCGCGAGATGCCCATCTCGTGCCCAGCCCGGGGCCAGGTTGTCTTCTCACCTCGGATGCTAGCCGGACGTAACGCCGTTTTGGCCCTAAACGCCATAATCGACACGCCGAGCACTGTGGTCGCCGCGACCAGCACCAGCAGGCCGGACGCCCGCCGGGGCGGGGTCACCGGGTGCGCCGAGGTCACCTCGACCGAACCGCTGTCGTCCGCACCCGGGTCGTCCACGCCCGGGGCGTCCGCGCCCGGGTCGTCGGCGCCCGGATCCCCCACACCCGGGACGCCGGCGGCGCCCGGGACCGCCGAGGGGGACGCCGGTGGCTGCGCCGGGGCGCCGGTCACCTCCACCACCGCGGTGGTGCCGTGGCCGCCGAGCTGGCAGCCGGGGACCAACGACAGGCCCACCGGCCCCCGGTGCACGGTGACGCCGACCTGGTGGCCGGCCGGCACGGCGCCGTAGTCCTCGTCGTTGACGATCAGCTCCGCCTGCTGGTTGAGCCGGTTGACGACCAGCACCGTGGTCTCCACCGGGACCCGCAGCGACGCCGGTGTCACCGCCACGGCGCAGCCGAGCAGCCCGTCGGGCGTACCCCCGGTGAAAGTAACCTGCGCGGCCGGCGCGGCGGACGCGGCGACCGGCGCGCACAGGGCGCCGGACACGCCGGCCACGAGCAGCGCAACCAGGCGACGGACGGACAGCGGCACGGCAACCTCCGGCGGGCCGGTACACCGGGGTAACGACGACCGGCCGACCCAGTGACGGCGGTCACCGGGGCGGAGGCCGTACCCTCATGGGCATGCTGATCGGAGCCCATCTCGACGCCGCCGATCCGGTGGCCGGCGCGGCCGCCCGGGGCGCGCAGGTGGCGCAGTTCTTCCTGACCGACCCGCAGAGTTACAAAAGCCCCAAACCCCGCCCGGACGCGGCCGCCCTGACCGCCGACCCGCTGGCCATCTACATCCACGCGCCGTACCTGGTCAACGTCGCCACGCTCAACAACCGCATCCGCATCCCCAGCCGCAAGCTGCTGACCGCGCACGCCGCGGGCGCCGCACAGCTGGGCGCCAAGGGGCTGATCGTGCACGGCGGACACGTCGACGACCCGGCCGACCTGGCCACCGGCTTCGACAACTGGCGCAAGGCGTTCGCCTACGCGGTGGACTCGGGCGGCCTGCCGCTGCCGGTCCTGATCGAGAACACCGCCGGTGGCGACAACGCCATCGCCCGCCGGTTCGACTCGCTGGCCCGGCTGTGGGACGCCATCGGGGAGTACGACGTGGGCTTCTGCCTGGACACCTGCCACGCGCACGCGGGCGGCGAGGAGCTCGTCGACGCGGTGGACCGGATCAAGGCGATCACCGGCCGGATCGACCTGGTCCACGCGAACAGCTCGAAGGACACCTTCGACTCGGGCCGGGACCGGCACGACAATTTCGCCTCCGGCACCATCGACCCGGAGCTGATCGTGGCAGTGGTCCGCGCGGCCGACGCGGACGTGATCGTGGAAACCCCTGGCGGAGTCGAGGGCCAGGCAGCCGATATTGCCTACCTGCGGGAGCACCTGGGCCGATGAGCATCGACGACCACCGGATCAGCCCCCAGCCCGGCCCCGGCGGATCGCCCGATCCGCTCGCCGCGGGCGCCCTGGCCTCCTCCGGGGCCTCCCCCCACCCCGGGGGTACGCCCGCCGCCGGCACCGTGGACGCCGGCCCGGACGCCCCGCCCGCCCGGGAGTCAGCCGTGGACGACCGCACCCCACCCACCGTGGCCAGCTCCCCGGACGGCACCGGCACCGTGGCACGGGACCCGGACGCAGACGTCGACTCCGGTGAGCGCGACTCCGCGCCCGCCCGGGAGACGGCCACCGACGAAACGGGCGCCCCGGACAAGGCGGCCCTCACCGGCTCGCCATCCGGTGACGCGCAGGCGCCGGACAAGGCGGCCGTGACCGGCGCAGCCGCTGCACCGTCCGGTGGCGCGGACAAGCCCGCTCCTCCCGCCGCCCCGGCGGACGGCAAGCCGGCCGACTGGGAGAACTTCGCACCACCCGCCCCCCGGCCGGTACGCCCGGCCGGCCGGGCGCGCCGGACGCTGGACGCCGTCGGGTCGTTCCTCACCCACGAGTGGACCCTGGCCTGCCTGGCCGGGCTGGCCCTCGCCGCGGTGATGTTCTGGCCGGCGGTGATCCACCCGGCCAGCACGATCACCGCCGACGTCTGGGACCCGACGCTGCAGACCTGGCAGGTCGCCTGGAGCGGACACATCCTGGCCACCGACCCCGGCCAGCTGTGGAACTCGAACTCGTTCTACCCCGACCAGTACTCGTTCGCGTTCTCCGACACCCTGCTCGGGTACTTCCCGATCGGGCTCATCGGGCACGGGCCGGTGGCCGCGATCGTCCGGTACAACGCGCTGTTCGTGCTGCTCATGGCGTTGTGCTTCATCGGCGGGTACGCCCTGGCGCGGCAGCTGGGCGCCGGCAGGCTGGGCGCCTCGGTGGCCGCGGTGGCCGTCTCGTACGCCCCGTGGCGCTGGTCGCAGGCCGGGCACATGCACGTCATGTCGATGGGTGGCATCCTGCTGGCGCTGGCCATGCTGGCCCGTGGCCACGGCTTCTCGTTCCGGAACGGGTGGCGTACCGAGCGCGGACGCCCCGGCTGGGCGCTGGCCGGCTGGCTGGTCGCCGCCTGGCAGCTGAGCCTGAGTTTCGGCATCGGCATCCCGTTCGCCTACGTGCTGGGCGCTGCCGGGCTGGTCGCCGTGCTGACCTGGCTGCGCCGCGGCCGTCCCCGGCTGGGGCGCCGGCTGGTCGCCTTCGACGCCCTCGGGATAGTGGTCTTCGGCGCCGTCGCGGCGTTCATGGCCCGGCCGTTCTTCGAGGTGGTCAAGCTGCACCCGGAGGCCAAGCGGAGCATCGAGGACGTGGCGATCTTCTCGCCGAACCTGCGCTCCTTCCTCACCGCGCCGGGCCAGTCGTGGCTGTGGGGAGACCTGCACGAGCAGGCCCGGTCGACGATGATCGCACCGGCGGAGACCTGCCTGCTGGCCGGGTTCGCCCTCTACGGGCTGGCCGTGGCCGGGCTGTTCTTCTCCACCTGGAAGGTGCGTACCCGGCTGTGGCTGCTGCTCGGGGTGCTGGTCAGCGGGTACCTGTCGCTGGGTACCCACGTGCCGGCCGGGCGCCAGGTCGGTTACGTGCTGCTCTACAAGTACGCCCCGGGCTGGAACGCCATCCGTACCCCCGGCCGGGTCTTCCTGTGGACCACGCTGTTCCTCGCGCTGCTGGCCGCCGGGGCGGTGGCCGAGCTGGCGGCCCGCTCCCGGGAGTTGGCCGAGCAGACCACCGGCGGCCGGCAGACCGCACTGGCCCGCCTCGCGCTGGTACTGCCGCTGTTCGCCGTCACCGTGGAGGGCGTCAACTCGATCGACCACCCGGACGTGCCGGTCCAGCCGGCGGCGATGCGTACCGTCGACGGCCCGCTCATGGTGCTGCCCTCCGACCAGACCAGCGACGAGATCATCATGCTGTGGTCCACCACGAAGTTCCAGAAGATGGTCAACGGTGGCAGCGGCTTCACCCCGACCGACCAGTGGCACCTGCGCGAGCAGACCAAGTCGTTCCCGGATGCGAACAGCGTGGCCGCGCTGCGCGCGGCCGGCGTGAAGACCGTGGTGGTCCTGCGCAACCCGCCACCGACCCTGGTGAACAACGACTACACCTACGCCCAGAACCCGGACGACCCGATCGACGGCCTGGGCATCTCCCGCACGGTCGACGCCGACACCATCATCTACACGCTGAACTGACCGCCGCCGGGAACCGCACCATGTCGCGGACGAAGGTCGTCGTCGACCCCAGCTTCCCCAGCATGCTGCGACAACTCCGTCGGGAGCGGGGCCTGTCGTACCGGACACTCGGCTCGGTCTCTGCCTACTCGCACACGCTGCTGTGGGAGGTCGAGACCGGCCGAAAGCAGCCCACCCGCGAGCTCGCGCGCCGCATCGACCAGGTGCTGTGCACCGGCGGTGTGCTGTCGCGGCTCCTCACGGTCGAGGCAGCACACGGTGAGGACGAGGCCCGGCTCGCATACGCCGCCCGGCATCCCCGCCGGGTCGACGCCCGGACCCTGGAAGTGTTGTCCACGCTGCTCGCCGAGCAGCGGTACCAGGAAGACGAGATCGGCGCCGGGCCGCTGATCGTGCCCGTTACTCAGCAACTCGCCGTGATCACCGAACTGGTCCGAGAGGCTCCCGGCAGACAGCGGCCGACGGTCATCACCGTCGCGGCACAGTGGGCCCAGTTCGCCGGCTGGCTGAACACCAGCGCCGGCCGGCCGGGCATCGCGGAAGCGTGGTTCGACCGGGCGATCGGTTGGGCGGTCGAGGCCGGCAATCCCGACCTGACCGCCACGGTGCTGAGTTTCAAGGGCCACCTGGCGTGGCTGGACGGACGGATCGGCGCCATGATCGGGCTGACCGAGGCGGCCCAGCGTATCGACGGTGTCTATCCAGGAGAAATGGCCTACGACGCGCTACAGGCTGGCCGCGGGCACGCGGTCGCGGGGGGCCGCGCCGAGGTCGAGTCCGCGGTGGCCCGCTCCGTCGACCTGGAAGCGGAGGCGAGGGAGTACACCGACCCGATCCCACCCTGGCACTACTACCGCGATCAGGCGTTCTTCGCTGTGGAGCGTGGTCGGGTGTTCCGGCACCTGACCGCTGTCGATGGCTATGCGCGCCGAGCGGTGGAGGAGTTGACGGCCGGGCTTGCCGGGCTACCCAAGACGGCAGCATACGGGGCGACCTACCTGTACGACCTGGGGGTTGCGCAACTGCTGGAGGGTGATCTGGCGGCCGCCTGTAATGTGCTCGATGAACTCGGCCGGATCGCTTCGACGCAGGGTTCGGAACGGGTGGCGGCACTGGTTCGGCGGCTACGCCGGCAGACTGGCTGACAGCGGTTTCGGTTCGGCTGACACACATCACCTTCCTGTGGGCGCCTCCCACCACGACGCTCAGTGCTGAGGGGTTTGCTGGTCGGTGCGCGGGATGCCTGGCCGGTAGGCGCCGGGCGCGGCACCGTGCCCGTCGGCTGCACATGGTCGAATGTCCGCTGATGCCAGCGGGGTGGTGCCGCGCCTTCCACCATCGCCGACGGAAGGACTCGCCAGGTGGAGAACGTTCCGCGCATTCCGACAACGCCGAGCCAGCCGCAGGTCCAGGTGCGGGCGGGCGTCTTCAACCAGGTCCACTTCGTCGAGGTCGTCCAGTCGGGCGAGGTGCTCCTCGAACTGCCCTGTACGGATGCCATCAACGTGGCGCTGCAGATCATCGCGACGGCCAGTGCGGCGATGACCCGGCAGTTGGCCCGGGCACTGCCGCAGACCTGGCCGTACACCCTGCCGATCGGCCCCGACGACCGATGACGTGGCCGCCATCTACCCGACGCACGACGCACAGGGCGGTTCGGACGGGCCGGTCGGTGCTCGCTGGCGGCGCTGCTCGGCGAAACCATCCCGGCGACACGGCGGAACTGCTCAGGAATCAAGAAGCCCGACCCGACTGGCCCGGTTAGCGTAGCTGCTGAACGCGGCGGTATCCGCTGCTCAGGACCTTAGGGAGTGCCATGACCGACTCATCCACGCAGGGAATTCTGACCGTGCTGCACCCGGTCTCCGACCTCGCGGCGGCCAAGGCGGTGTACACCGCCCTGCTCGGCGTGCAGCCGAGCGCCGATGCGCCGTACTATGTCGGCTTCGACGCCGCCGGCCAGCACATCGGGCTGGTGCCGGGCGGCGGCGGACAGGGAATGAGCTCGCCGGTGGCCTACTGGCACGTGGCGGACATCGAAGCCAAGATCGCTGAAGTGACGGCGGCGGGCGCCACCCTCAAGGAGGCGGCGCACGACGTCGGCGGCGGTCGCCTGGTGGCCACCGTCACCGACCCGGACGGCAACGTGCTCGGGCTGCTCCAGGACAGCTAGCCCGCTGACGCCGATCGGGTCAGCCGGCCCGCCACACGGACGGAGACACCATGGGTACGGCCACCCACCAGGCGCATGCCGCCGACAGCCACGACCTGATCCGGGTGCACGGGGCGCGGGAGAACAACCTCAAAGACGTCACCATCGAGATCCCGAAGCGCCGGCTGACCGTCTTCACCGGCGTCTCGGGCTCGGGCAAGAGTTCGCTGGTGTTCGACACCATCGCCGCCGAGTCGCAGCGGATGATCAACGAGACGTACAGCGCGTTCATCCAGGGTTTCATGCCGACGCTGGCCCGGCCGGACGTCGACGTGCTGGACGGGCTGACCACCGCGATCATCGTCGACCAGGAGCGGATGGGCGCCAACCCGCGCTCGACCGTGGGGACCGCCACCGACGCCAACGCGATGCTGCGGATCGTCTTCAGCCGGCTGGGCCGGCCGCACATCGGGTCGCCGCAGGCGTTCTCGTTCAACGTCGCCTCGATCTCCGGAGCCGGGGCGGTGACCGTCGAACGCGGCGGCACCACCACCAAGGAGCGGCGCAGCTTCAGCATCACCGGCGGCATGTGCCCGCGCTGTGAGGGCATGGGTTCGGTCACCGACTTCGACCTGTCCGCGCTCTACGACACCAGCTTGTCCCTCAACGAGGGCGCGCTGACCATCCCCGGCTACAGCATGGACGGCTGGTACGGGCGCATCTACCGGGGCTGCGGATTCTTCGACCCGGACAAGCCGATCGGCCGCTACACCAAGCGGGAACTGCACGACCTGCTGCACAAGGAGCCGACCAAGGTCAAGGTCGACGGCATCAACCTCACCTACGAAGGCCTCATCCCCAAAATCCAGAAGTCGATGCTGGCCAAGGACGTCGACGCGATGCAGCCGCACATCCGCGCCTTCGTGGAGCGGGCGGTCACCTTCGCCGTCTGCCCGGACTGCGCCGGCACCCGGCTCAGCGCGGCGGCCCGGTCGTCGAAGATCGACGGACGAAACATCGCCGACGCCTGCGCCATGCAGATCAGCGACCTGGCGGACTGGGTCCGCGGCCTGCACGAGCCGTCCGTGGCGCCGCTGCTCGACGCGCTGCGGCACACCCTCGACTCGTTCGTCGAGATCGGCCTGGGCTACCTCTCCCTGGACCGCCCGTCGGGCACCCTGTCCGGCGGCGAGGCGCAGCGCACCAAGATGATCCGCCACCTCGGATCGTCGCTGACCGACGTCACGTACGTCTTCGACGAGCCCACCATCGGACTGCACCCGCACGACATCCAGCGGATGAACGGCCTGCTGCTGCGGCTGCGGGACAAGGGCAACACGGTGCTCGTCGTGGAGCACAAGCCGGAGGCCATCGCCATCGCCGACCATGTCGTGGACCTCGGCCCCGGCGCCGGCAGCGCCGGTGGCCAGGTGGTCTTCGAGGGCACCGTCGACGGCCTGCGGGCCAGCGGCACGCTCACCGGCCGCCACCTGGATGACAGGGCCAGCCTGAAGCCGTCGGTACGCACCCCCGCCGGCACGCTGCCGGTGCGCGGCGCCGACACGCACAACCTGCGCGCCGTGGACGTCGACATCCCGCTCGGGGTGCTGGTCGTGGTGACAGGAGTGGCCGGGTCGGGGAAGAGTTCACTGATCCACGGCTCGGTCACCGGCCGGGACGGGGTGGTCACCGTGGACCAGGCGGCGATCCGTGGCTCCCGGCGCAGCAACCCGGCCACGTACACCGGGCTGCTGGACCCGATCCGCAAGGCGTTCGCCAAGGCCAACGGGGTGAAGCCGGCGCTGTTCAGCGCCAACTCGGAGGGCGCCTGCCCGACCTGCAACGGTGCCGGCGTCATCTACACCGACCTGGCGATGATGGCCGGCGTGGCCACCACCTGCGAGGAGTGCGAGGGCCGGCGGTTCGACGCCTCGGTGCTGGAGTACCGCCTCGGCGGCCGGGACATCAGCGAGGTACTCGCCATGCAGGTCACCGAGGCCGTGGAGTTCTTCGACACCGGCGACGCGCGGACGCCCGCCGCGCACAAGATCCTCGAACGCCTCGCCGACGTCGGCCTCGGCTACCTCACCCTCGGGCAGCCGCTGACCACCCTGTCCGGCGGCGAGCGGCAGCGGCTCAAGCTGGCCGCCCAGCTGGCCGACAAGGGCAGCGTCTACGTCCTCGACGAGCCCACCTCCGGGCTGCACCTGGCCGACGTCGAGCAGCTGCTCGGGCTGCTCGACCGGCTGGTCGACGCCGGCCGGTCGGTGATCGTCATCGAGCACCACCAGGCGGTGATGGCGCACGCCGACTGGATCATCGACCTCGGCCCGGGCGCCGGGCACGACGGCGGCCGGGTCGTCTTCGAAGGCACCCCAGCCGACCTGGTGGCCGCCCGCTCCACCCTCACCGGCGAACACCTCGCCGCCTACGTCACCCGCTGAGGCGTACGCCCGGGCCGGGACGTGCGCCTCAACGCACGTCCGGGAACGGCCGTCCGTCAGGCAGGTATCGGCTCGGCCGTCGCAGGTAGCGGCTCAGCAGCCCGGCGGACAGGGAAGCGCAGCCTGGCGATCCAGCCGGCGTCCGGGGAGCCGTCGAAGACCCCGCCGTCCGGGTCGTCGGCGTAGGTGTCCCGGACCGCGTCCCGCTCGGGGTGCAGGATCTCCCGGATCACCAGGACGGCCAGTACGCACACGGTCACCAGGCGCAGTGTGGCCGCGGTGACGAAGACCCACTCCGGGAAGATGCCCTTGCCGGAGGCGGCCATCAGCTCGCCGTAGAAGGCGCAGAAGTAGCACACCTCGGCGGCCTGCCAGGCCAGGAACGCACCCCACCGGGGCCGGGCCAGCACGGCCAGCGGCAGCAGCCAGAGGACGTACTGCTGGGACCAGACCTTGGAGGTGACCAGGAAGAGCGCGACCACCAGGAACGCCAGCTGGGCCAGCCGGGGGCGGCGCGGGGCGAGCAGCACCAGCACGGCCATGCCCAGGCAGCCCAGCGCGAACAGCACCCGGGTCAGCGTGTTCAGCGTCGAGATGTGCCCGCCGAGGTAGTTGAAGCCGGGCAGGGCGCCGGTCCGCGGGAAGTGCACGCCGATGTACCACAGGGTGCCCCAGTCGATCGGGCGCTCCTCGTTGAGCTGGAAGAACCGCTTCCACGACTCCGGCCAGAAGTAGGCCACCGGCAGGTTCACCGCCAGCCAGACGACCACCCCGGCGACGCTGGCCCACAGCGCCGGCCAGAACCTGCGGGCCCGCAGGCCGAGCAGCAGCAGCGGGATGAAGAAGAAGCCGGGCCAGAGCTTCGCGGCGGTACCGAGGCCGAGCAGCACCCCGGCCAGCACCGGGTAGCGCCGGCTCCAGGCGTACAGGCCGAAGGCGGCGAAACCGACCGCCAGCAGGTCCCAGTTGACCGAGGCGGTGAGGATCAACGACGGCGCGACCGCGAACATCGCCAGGTCCCACGGGCGCCGCTGGCGCATGCGCAGCATGACGGCCACCGAGACCACCGCGATCAGCCCGAGGATGAGCAGGTTGAGCAGGTAGAACCACTCGCCCTGGTTGATCTGCGGGTTGCGCTTGGCGAGCGCGTGCACCGGCAGCCCGAGCGCGCCCATGAAGGCGCCGGTCAGCACCGGGTACTCGACGGCGTGGTCGACGTAGGGGACCTGGCCGTCGGCGAGGCCCTCGTTGTAGTAGAGCGCCAGCACGTCCGTGTAGCACATCTCCCGGTACTGCTTGAGGTCCGGCCAGTTGCCTGTCTGGCAGGGCGACTTCTGCCCCCAGTGCAGCAGCAGCGAGGCGAGCAGCAGCCCGAGCACGATGGCGCTGATCGACACGGCCCGGCCGCTGCGGCGCGGGCCTACCGCGTGGTCACCGACCGGCCCGCCGATCACCTCGGCCAACCCGTGCACGAAGGTGTCGGAACGGGACGGCGCGTCGGCGGTGGCCGGCGCGTCGATGTCCGGCTCGTCGTCGGCAGGGGTCGGGGCGGGGACGGCCACCCAGGTACTGCTGCTCATAGCCTGGAATCTTGCCGCATCGGGCGGCGTTGCGACATCACCGCGTCACCACGGGCTCCGCCGACCTGGATCAGCCGTGGTGAATGTCTGATTTTTTGCTGCGGCGGCCGGTTGTCCCGGCCGCCGCAGCTCGGCGTCGCCGCTCAGTACCGGGCGGTGCAGCCCCAGTAGTCAGGGGGCGAGACCGGCACGTGGATGCAGGCGGCGGCCGTCAACCCGGCGTCGTTGACCATCGGGGTGTACGCCGACACGCTGGAGTCGACCTCGTAGATGCGCCGCTGCGTGCCGTTGGAGTTGTAGCTGACGATCCGCAGCCCGAATCCGGAGATCAGCGTCGAGGTGGTACGCGCCCAGGCGGTGCGACAGGCCCGGCTGTACCGCAGTTGGTAGGTGACGCCGACCTGCGGCGTGGAACTGTAGATGGTCACCGCGTCGTTCTGGCACTTGTGCGGTGTCTCGTTGGCATCGAAGTAGGTGAAGCTCGGGTCACGGCCGTCGCAGGCGGACCCGCATCCGGGGTTGGTGGCCGCCGACGCGGCGGTCGGTGCGGCCACCAGCACGGCGGCCCCCACCATCAGGACAGCCATCAGTCGCTTGAACATTGTGCCTCCTTTATGCTATTTGACGGTGCTTTGGCCTGCTGCTGAGGCAACAGGCCGTTCAGTTGCCCGACCAGCAGGCCGAGCGCCACCAGCACCGGGACGGCGACCAGCGCGCCGACCAGGACTCCGGTGAACGGGTGTGCCGCCCGGTACTGCCAGGAGCGCGGATCTGCGGCTGCCGCCGCGATCCGGGGGCAACGACACGGGCGATCCAGGGCGGCGCCGGCCGGAGGACCGGACCGGCGCCGCCGTCCGGCTCAGGGGTGGGGGTCTCCGCAGTTGTGCGTGGTGCCGGAGGTCGCCGAGATGAAGGCGATCGCGTCGAAAGCGATGTCAGTGGTGCCGTCGCCACCGTTGGCGGTGTTGCTCAGCTGGACGCGTGCCCCGGTCGACAGCGTCGTCGTCGGCAGGTACACCCAGATGTCGGAGCCGTTGGCGCGGCTCTGGTCGATGACGCACGACCTCGCACCGACGACATCGCCCCCGCTGGTGAAGATGTCGTACTCGGCCATCGCCGCTCCGCCGTGGCTGGGCAGGTGCACCAGGATGTCGTACGCCTTGCCCGAGCTGGGCAGGTCCGGCGTCCAGGAGGCGACGATCTGCTGGTAGTTGCCGTCGTTGGGGGAGTTCGCCGTGGCCGGCTGTGGGTACGTGTGGGTGAACCAGGTGTGCCCGAGGTATCCGGCGCCGAGCTGGTGCAGGTCGATCTGCGCGTAGTAGGAGTAGTCGTACGACCACGACTGCTGCTCGGTGGCCAGCTCCTCGGACCAACCGTCGCCGGTCGGCGAGCCGGTGCGTAGCACGAACTTGCCGCCCTGGGTCTGTGCCGAGCAGCCGAGCAGGTTCAGCGACGAGTCGAAGATGTCGTCCACCATGGTGAGGGTGTGCCCGGACGGTGCGGTCAACTTCGTGCACGCGGTCGGGTACACCCGGGTGATCGCCGGCTCGGACGCGGTCACCGGGTAGGTCAGCGACTCGGTGGCGCAGTCGTTCGGGCACTGTGCCCAGCTGGCGGTGCCGTGCCACCAGCAGGAGCTGTCGGTGTTGGGGCACGGGTTCGAGACGTTGCCGGGATTGCAGGCCTGACCGGGGGCGCCACAGAACAGGTTGTCCCAGCCGAGCGCGGGATCCTGGCCCACTTCCAGCGGGTCGTACGGCAGGTCCAGGCGGGCTGCGGCGGCGTGATTGGGCCCGTAGAGCGGCTCGGCGTACTTGGCACCGCCGGAGCTGAGCTGCGGCGTCTCGATCCAGCCGAGCACCCGCTCCTCGTACGGCCAGTCCGAGGGATGACTGGCGTCGCCGTAGTTGTAGCGCAGGAACGGCAGCCGGTTGGCCGGGTACGCCGGGTTGGCCGGGTTGTTCAGCCAACCGACGCCGTACCAGCCACCGCCGGCGGGCGTGTAGACCCCGCTGTTGTAGCCCCAGAGCGCCAGGAACCAGTTCTCCACGTACCGGGGGTCGCCGTTGTTGACGTAGGTGTTGTCGGTGTTCTTCAGCGTCACCCACTTCTGCGCCAGGATCTGCAGCGCGGCGGCGATGTTCGCGGCGTAGTCGGTGGCGATCGCGACCTGCTGCGCGTTGGTCCGGTTCACCCCGGTGTCGGTCACCCGCATCCCGTCGGTGACCTGGGCGATGCCGTACCCGCAGTCGGAGTTGTCGTAGTGGATGCTCAGGCTCTGGCCGCCGTTGCCGTAGTAGTCGGCGATCAGCGGGTTCCCGGCGTCACCGGGGACGGCGTGCCAGGAGGCCTGGGACACGTTCGACTCCTGGGCCAGGATGCCGAGCATCACCTGCGCCGGTACCCGCACCGAGGTCGGGTACTTGAACATCCCCTGCGGGGTGTAGGCCGGCTGGCCGGTCTTGAGGTAGTTGGCCGGCCGGGACACCGTGAGCTTGCCCTGCACCGCCTCGTCGACCGCCCACTCGACCATGTTGGGGCTGGGCTGGAGCACCTGCCGGTGCAGGTCGTTGCGGGGCACGGCGCAGGGCGGGGAGTCGAACGAGGGCGACGACGCCGGTGCCGCCGCGCCCGCCGCATCCGGTGCAGCAACCGTCAGCGGTACCGTCGCGGTGCTGCTCCGGCCGCTGTGCGTGGCCCGTACCGTGATCTCCAGACTGCCTGCCGCACGCGGGTCGGCCGGCACACCGGCCTTGTCGACCGAGGTGCGCGCCTGGCTGGTGACGGCCCGGACCAGCAGCAGGTGGCCCTGCCCGGAGACGGCGCTGACCTGCCGGTCGCTGGTCAGCCGGTCCAGGTCGGCGGCCGCCGGTACCCCGGTGACGTCACCGACCAGGGCGCTGCGCCCGCCGGAGAGGCCGAACAGCTGCAGCCCGGTACGCGGGCCAGAGCCCAACCCGGTCAGCGCCCCGTGCGCGTAGCGCTGGGCGACCGCCCGGTCCCCGGCGGCGCTGACCATGTCGATCGCACCGTGCCCGGTGGCGCTGAGCGCGAACGGCCGCCCGGCCGGCGTGGCGACCGCCGTGGTGGAACCGGTCGCCTCGATCCGCGCCAGTGCGCCACGGACGATGCCGTAGTCGCCGTCGGCGGCCGGCACCGGTGTGGTCACCTGCCCGTTCACGCGCCGGGTCGAGGTGACCGTGGCCCGGGCCGCGTCGACGGTCAACAGGTCCGTCTGCTGCCGGGCCCGGTCGTCGCCGTTGATGGAGCGGGTGAACAGCACCCGGTCACCGGCTCCGCAGGCCGGGTTGAAGTAGGCCACCTGTACCTGGGTGGCGACCTGGCGTACCTGGCCGGTGCGCAGGTCGACGATCGCGGCGAAGCCGCCGGCCTGCAGCAGAGCGGGCCGGTTGACGGCCAGCGCCGGCGCGTACACCACGGCCGCGTAGTTGCCGGAGCCGGTGACGCAGGTGAAGCCGGTCAGTGGACCCAGCTCGCCGAACTTCGCCCCCACGGTGGCCAGCGGTTTCCAGGCGAAGGCGTCCTTCTCCCGGGCGGTGAACAGGTGGTACCCGCCGGTGTCGCCGACCCCCGTCACCAGGACGTCGGAGGAGTTGGCGAAGCCGGAGCCGAGTGCGCTGGCGCTGTCCGGGACGGCACCCTGGCCGGCCGGAGCGGGTGGTGTCGGCGCTGCGCTGGCCGTGCTGGCCAGCGTGGTCAGAGCCAGTGCTCCGACCAGGAGTACGGCGGAGACCGCCGTCAAGCGGGCACGGTGGTGCCGCGCCGGATGTGTGGACACTATTTCCCCCGTAAAGCTGTGACTGATCAGTTGTCGCCCCGGTCTGTTGCCCGCGCCCGACCCGCAGTGGGCGCGGCCGCGGACCTGCCGGGGCCTGGGAGGGTCACCGCAGCGTGTGCGTCTGCGCTCGTGTCCGCGTCATCGCCGGTCAGTGCCTGGCGCGGACATCGTGCGGGTCAGCTGGGACGGTGCGGTGACAAGGTGGCCGGACCTGGGCTCAGAACCACCGGGTACACATGTCGGACCCGGTCGCCGAATCGCCTGGATCGCGGATGGCAACGGCGTAGTTGTAGAGGTAGCAACCCTTGACCGAGTAGTCCCAGCTGACCAGCCGGGAGTAGACGATCCGGTCGACGCGGTCGCCGAGGATGCGCTGTTCCCGGCCGCCGTACTGGGGCTGGGAGAAGAAGAGCACCGCGTCGGGAACGTTGGTCGGCGGCGTTCCCAGGTAGTCCATCTCCACATAGACCGCGTGGCAGGTCTTGGAGTAGCGGACCGTGAAGCGGGCGACGCCGTTCTCGCCGCCGCCGTAGGAGCTGTAGGGCGCGCAGCCGGTCAGGGTCGGATCCTGCCAGCTCTTGCCGTTGCAACTGGTGCCGGAGCACGGCGCGGCCGCCAGGGCCGGTGTCGCGGGTAGCAGTGCCACCACGCTGAGAACTACTGCTGCCAGGGCAGGCAGCAGCCATCGCTGTCGTTGTTTCATCAGAACCTTCCCCGTAAGTCCATAGACCCAAGGCACTGACCGTTGTAGCTGCGTACCGTACAGGATCGCGGCTGACCATAGATACCCTTGACTGGTTCGCCGCCGGTCAGTAATGTGGCGCCCCGCACCGCGACGGGGGTTGCCAGGTGCATACGGGGGCGGTTCCGATGACGAACGACGATGTCGGCGACGACGTGGCGGATGCCGGTGCGCGCGCCGGGCGTAGGCCCGGTAGACGGTTGGCCTGGCTGGTCGCAGGGCTGCTGGTCGCCGTGGGCGCGGTGGCGGCCGTAGGGTGGGGGCGCGGCGACGACCGGCCCGCCCGGGCCGGTGTCGCTCCCGGTGGGTCACCACCGACGTCGACCGCGACTCCCACTGCCGATGGCCCGACCGACATCTGGGCCGCTCCGCCGGTCCCAGGAGCGCCCGACCCGGACGGCATCATGTCGTACCTGTCCCGAACCTGGCAGGTCGTCTATCCCAGCCCCGCTGTCTTCGCCTCCGGCGCGACCTACGAGGGCGTGGCCGGCGGCAGTACCGCCCGGGCACTCTCCGGAATCGTCGCGGTCGACCCGGCCCATCGCCTGCTCCGGCTGACCTGCGGCGGCCAGGGCCGCACGGTCGACATCAGCACCGACGACACGCTCCGCCGGTACGTCTACGACTGTGCGGCGCAGGGCGCCGGATCCGGCTGGCAGCCGTTGAAGGCATGGCTCGACCAGTACTTCGCCGTCGGTGACCTGTCTGCCCTGAGCTACCGGACGTTCCAGAACGGTCCACTCAAAGCCGTGCTGCGCCAGGTCACCGGGAGTGTCCAGGTGACCCTGTCCGGCGCCTGACGCACAACGGCGGTCAGTTGCGGCGGCTGCGGCTGATCGTCGGGGTCGGCGTCCCGGTCGGGGTCGGCGTGTTGCCGGGGTTCCCCGGATTGCCGGGGTTTCCCGGTCCGGGGCCGGGGCCGGGCTGGGTCGGGGCGCACTGGGGCTGGTTCTGACCCGGGCACGGGTTGGTGCTCGGCGGGGCGCTCGGCTGCGGGCTGGCCGCCTCCCCGCCGGACGGGTCGCCGGTGAACGAGCCTGGCGTCGGGATCTTCTCGTTCTTCGTCTGCCCGACGACCTTGAGCCCGGCGGTCATCACGTCCTTGAAGATGGAGCCCGGCAGGTTCGCACCGGCCAGGTCCTTGCCGTTCTTCGTCCCATTCTTGATCATGATGTCTTGGCGGTCCTTGACGTTGCCCACCCAGACCGCGGTGGCGAGCTTGGGCGTGAAGCCTACGAACCAGGCATCTGCGTTGTGCGAAGACTTCTGGGTGGTCTCCCAGGTGCCGGACTTGCCGCCGGTGTCCCAGCCGTTCGGACGCAGCCCGGAATACCCGTTGCCGGCGCCGGGCACCAGCACCTGCGCCATCGCGTAGCGCAGGTCGGCCGACTGCTGGGCGGTGAAGATGCCCCGGGCCGCCAGCGGGTAGGCCGCCGTGGGTGCGGCGTACTTGAACCCGTTCGGGCCGGTGGCCGACTTGACGAAGTGGGCGGGGCGGTAGATGCCGCCGGAGGCAATGGTGGCCACCCCGTTGGCCTGGTCCTGCACCGTGATGCCGAACTGGCCGATGGCGACCTCGGTGGAGATGTACTTCGGCGCCAGTTGGCTGCCCACGTCGCCCTGCGCGTCAGTCATGTCATGGCGGACGTCGTCCTGGTCCCAGATGTGGTTGATGCCCATGGCGTGCGCCATGTTCAGCACGGCCGCGGCGCCGACGTGCTCGCCCACCGCGTAGTAGACGGTGTTGAGGGAGTTCTGCAGCGCGCCGACGAGGGTGACACCGTTGGCCCATTGGGTGCTGGACTCGGCATTGCGGACCGGGCCGTTCTTGGCCTTGGTCCGGTCCTCCTTCGGGAATTCCCGGACGGGCGGGCCGTTCCAGTAGGAGTCGATCGAGATGCCCGCCTTGATCGCGGCGGCCAGCGTGTAGATCTTCATCGAGGAGCCCGGCGAGTGGTGCAGGCCGCTCCACGAGTCGTCGGGCTTGCCGTCCGCGGTCTTGTCCAGCACCGGGTCGCGGTAGATGCCGGCGTAGTCCTGCCCGTCACCGGCGTCGTTGCCGTAGTAGGCGAGCACCTCGCCCGAGTTGGGGTCGATGGAGACCACCCCGGCCTGCACGATCGCCGGGTTCATCGCCTGCTTGTTGATCTCGGATTTGGAGCCGGCCTTGCTGGCGTAGTTGAACGCCTCGTCCTGCAGGGTCTTGTTGATCGTGGTGGTGATCTGGTAGCCGCCCTCCTGCAGGTTCGAAAAGCGCGGGTTACCCTTCGCGTCCTTCATGTGGTAGAGCTCGTCCATCACGTGGTGGACGACCAGGCCGGTGGGCTTGTCCTTGCCGAACTCGGCGAGGTCCTTGTTCGGGTCCGGCTTGGTGAAGGTGGTCGGGTACTTCATCGCGTCGGCCTGCGCCTGGGTGATCTTGTTGAGCTTGACCAGGTTCTTCCGGGTGTAGTTCCACCGGTCCTGGGCGGAGGCGAGGTTCTTGGCGGGGTCGTAGGTACCCGATCCGGGGTCCTTGATCACGCCGGCGAGCACCATGCTCTCCTCCAGCGTGAGGTTCTTCGCCGGCTTGTTGAAGTACGCCTGCGAGGCGGCCTCGATGCCGTAGGCGCCGCGACCGAAGAAGATCACGTTGAGGTACATCTCCATGATCTTGTCTTTGCTGAACTTCTCGTCCAGCTTGATCGCGCCGAGTGCCTCCTGGATCTTGACCTTGTAGGTGCGCTCGCTCGGGTCCTTGGTCAGCGTCTGGCGCATGTACTGCTGGCTGATCGTCGAGCCGCCCTGGGTGTCGCCGCCCCGGACGTTGTTGTAGGCGGCCCGGGCGATGCCCCGGAACGACACGCCGGAGTTGCTGTAGAAGGTCATGTCCTCGGTGGCCACCACCGCCCACGGCACCCAGGTCGACACCTGGTCCAGGGTGACCAGGGTGCGGTTCTGGTCGCCGAACTTGGCCATCGGCGTCTTGCCGTCGGCGTAGAAGACGGTGGTCGACTGGGGCGGGGTGAAGTCCTTGGGCTCCGGGATGCCGTTGAACTGGTACGCGCCGAAGACCACGATCAGGCCGCTGAACATGATCACCACCGCGATGGCGGAGAGGATCAGGCTGCGGGTCCGCTTGCGCTTGCGCTTGGCCGGGCCGGCCTCGCCGTCCGGGCCGTCCGGGCCCCCGGGGCCACGGCCGCCGGGACCCCGGCCACCCGGGCCGCCGCCGTCCGGCGCGGCGAAGTCGTCGGGGGCACCCACCCGGGCGCGCCCCACCGACGCCCGGCCGGCGACCGCCGGACTGACCGCCGCGGCGCCCACCGCCGCCCGACCGACGCTGGCCCGGCCGGACACCGCGCCGGTCCCCTCCGACGGCGCCGCGAAGTCGTAGTCGTCGCCGTACCCGTCGGCGCTGCGCACCGGGGCGCGCCCGGCCTGCCCGGGGATCCGGGCGGAGGCGCTGGCCGAGGGCACCGATGCCCGGCCGGTGGGGGCGTCCGCGCCGGGCACCGAGGCCCGGCCGGTCGGCGCGTCAGCGGCGCCCGGCACGCTGGCCCGGCCGGGCTGCGACCCGTCATACCCGTCGTGGTACCCGCGGCTGTCGTAACCGCCGTCGAAGTCATCACCGCTTCCGGGCACGCGGGCCCGGCCGGAGCTGCCTGTGGGGGAAGACGGGTTCATCTGTCACACCTTGCCGGTCGGGACGGCGACGGGGTGGCCGCCGTCCGGTTGCCGTGATCCCGTAGCGGGGTGGGATCGCGCCGAGGCGGGGGAGTCGCCGCGGCTCCGGGGATAGTAGGACTAATCGGACTTGCGAAGTGTGGCCCGCTCCGATCCTTCACCGGGATCAACGAGCGGGCCTGGGTCATTCGGCGGCCTCCGGCCGTCGTCGGCGCGACGAGGAGCGCCGCCGGATCGCGGAGTCGCCGGTCAGATCGGTCCCGCCGGGCTGCCCGCCGACCGCGACGGCCATCGGCAGCTCCTGGGCGTCCAGCCCGTCCCGGCCGAGCAGGTACTGCTCCACCAGGTGGTTCCAGCCGCAGCCCCGGCACACCTCGACGACGAAAACCTGGAACTCACGCAGCGTCATGGCCATCGCCGGCAGCTCGGCCGGGGTACGGGCCTGCCCGGCGGATGCCTTCAGCTCGTCGCCATAGACGTAGTGGACCAGCGTGAGGTTGTCGCGCCGGCACACCGGGCAGGGGCTGTCGGTCGCTTCGCCATGGAAGCGAGCAGCACTTTTCAGGTACGGCGAAGCGTCGCAGACCTCGTACGTGCCGACCCGGCCGGAGTAGACCTCGCGCAGCAGCGCACGGCGCTGGAGCGAGTAGTCGACGACCTGGCGCTGCGTACGCATGCGCACGAGGGTACGCGCCCACGCGCAGCGCGGCGACCTCAGTGACGCCCAGTGACGATGACCACGCGGTCCGCCGATTGCACCGGTAGCCCTCCTGGTTCTAATGTAGCGATGTATCGGAGCGATACATCGCCGCGGGGAAACGGCGCGTGAACGCAGCGTGCCGGATCGCCGGTCGTGGTGAGGAGGATGCCCAATGCTCGACCTGGCCATCCTCGGGCTGCTCCACGAGAGCCCGATGCACGGGTACGAGCTGCGCAAGCAGCTGGCCACCAAGCTCGGCGCGATCCGTTCGGTGATCTCCTACGGCTCGCTCTACCCGACCCTGCGCCGGTTGCAGACCAGCGGCTGGATCACCGAGTCGGCGGACGCCGCGGCGGACGCCGAGGCGCCACCGCTGACCAGTAAGCGCGGCCGGGTGGTGTACAAGATCACCGCGGACGGCAAGGAGCGCTTCCAGGAGCTGCTCGCCCAGGCCGGCCCGGAGACCTACGACGACGCCGGCTTCAACGTGCACTTCGCCTTCTTCGCCCGGACCGACTCCGACACCCGGCTGCGGATCCTGGAGGGTCGCCGCCGCAAGGTCGAGGAGCGCCGGGAGGGGCTGCGCGAGACGCTCACCCGGGCCGCCTCCCGGCTCGACTCCTACACCCTGGAGCTGCAGCGACACGGGCTGGACGCGGCCGAACGTGAGGTCCGCTGGCTGGAGGAGCTGATCGCCACCGAGCGCTCCGGCGGCACCCCCGGCGGCAGCAGCAGCAGCACCGACACAGACTCCGCGCACCCGTAACTGAGCGCGCGGCTCGCACAAACGACTATCCCGCTTCCGGACACGCCGGAGCGGCCGTGATGAAAGAGGGAGGCACTGCGATGGGTTCGGTACGCGTAGCCATCGTCGGTGTCGGTAACTGCGCCTCGTCCCTGGTCCAGGGCGTGGAGTACTACCGCAACGCCGATCCGAACGAGCGGGTACCCGGTCTCATGCACGTCACCTTCGGCGAGTACCACGTCTCGGACGTGGAGTTCGTCGCGGCGTTCGACGTGGACGCCAAGAAGGTCGGTCGTGACCTCGCCGAGGCCATCGTGGCCAGCGAGAACAACACCATCAAGCTGTGCGACGTGCCCCCCACGGGGATCACCGTGCAGCGCGGTCCGACCATGGACGGCCTGGGCAAGTACTACCTGCAGACCATCGAGGAGTCCGACGAGCAGCCGGTGGACATTGTCCAGGCGCTCAAGGACGCCCAGGTCGACGTCCTGGTCTCCTATCTGCCGGTCGGCTCCGAGGACGCGGACAAGTTCTACGCCCAGTGCGCCATCGACGCCAAGGTCGCCTTCGTCAACGCGCTCCCGGTCTTCATCGCCTCCGACCCGGTGTGGGCCAAGAAGTTCACCGACGCCGGGGTCCCGATCGTCGGCGACGACATCAAGTCCCAGGTGGGCGCCACTATCACCCACCGGGTGCTGGCCAAGCTCTTCGAGGACCGCGGCGTGGTGCTGGACCGCACGTACCAGCTGAACGTGGGCGGCAACATGGACTTCAAGAACATGCTCGAACGGGAGCGGCTGGAGTCCAAGAAGATCTCCAAGACCCAGGCGGTCACCAGCAACATCAAGCACGACCTGGGCGCCCGTAACGTGCACATCGGCCCGTCCGACTACGTGCAGTGGCTGGACGACCGCAAGTGGGCCTACGTCCGGCTGGAGGGTCGCGCCTTCGGTGACGTCCCGCTGAACCTGGAGTACAAGCTCGAGGTCTGGGACTCGCCGAACTCGGCCGGCATCATCATCGACGCCGTCCGGGCCGCGAAGATCGCCAAGGACCGCGGCATCGGCGGCCCGATCCTCTCCGCCGCCAGCTACTTCATGAAGTCGCCGCCGGAGCAGTACCCGGACGACATCGCCGCGGAGAACGTGGCGAAGTTCATCCGCGGTGAGGTCGAGCGCTGACCAGCACGTCCGACGCCCCCGGGTACTCCCCGGGGGCGTCGCGCTTTACCCGGACGGCGGTGCGCGGGATAGTGGGTGCCATGCCGAAATCGACGGTGCTCGACCGGGTGGCCGCGGACCTGGCACAGGGCCGGACCGCCCCGGCGATCCAGCGCCTGTCCAGCCTGGTGCACGCGCACCCGGCCGACCTGGACCTGCGCCGGCAACTGGCCGCGGTGCACCGCCGGGCCGGCGACCCGGTCGAGGCCGGGCGGTGGGGGTACCTGCTCGCCGATGCGCCGGCCACCGAGATCGCCGCCTTCGAGCGGGCCTATCCGCAGGCAGGACCGCGCTGGCGCCGGCTGGGCTGGCACGCCCCGATCGGTTCGGCCCCCACCGGGTACGCCCGGGACCAGCTCACCGCGCTCTCGGCACAGGCGCAGGCCCGCGCCGTCGCCCCGGCCTGGGGCTCGGTGGCCGACGGCGGCCAGGGCCGGGCACTGCCCCCGGCCGCCCGGATGGCGCTGGTCGCCGCGCTCGCCGTGCTCCTCGCGCTGGTCGCGGTCGGCGCGGTCACCGTCGCGCAGTGGCTCCTGGGCTGAGCCGCTTCGAGTCCCGCACCGCCGCGTGCCGGGCGCCATTGTGTACCGGCGCCGATTTGTGACCGTGGCGGCGTAACACGGTTGTCATCACCGTCCACCATGGAGTGGTGACGTCGGTGGAGCGCTCGGGGGCGCTGGCGAGGGCGGCGGCGGAGCTCGAGCGTGGGCGTACGCACGCCGCGATCCAGCGGCTGCGCTCCCTGCTCGCCACCGACCCGGCGGACCTCGTCGTCCGGGCGGCGCTGGCCGAGGCGTACCGGCGCGCCGGCAACCTGGCCGAGGCCGGGCGCTGGGCCTACCTGACCGACGAGCTACGGGCCGACGAGGAGGCGGCGTTCCTGCGCGCCTTCCCCTCCTCGTGGCACCGGGTACGGGCGCTGCGCTACCTGCCGGGGCCGGAGACGCTGGCCCCGGAGCCGGCCGCCCGACTGCGCCGGCTGGTGATCGCCGCGCACCTGGCCGGTCCGCCCCGGGTGCTGGTGGCTCCGCCGCCGCCCGAGCACCGCCACGGCAACCTCGTCCCGTGCCTCTACGTCGTCGTCACGCTGACGGTCGCGGCGGTACTCGCGGTGATCGGCGCGGTCCGGGTCTGGGACTGGTGGGTCAATCTGTGACTACGCCGGGCGCTGGTCGGGCTTCGCTAGCCGGGTGCAGACCAGCGCTGTGACCAGCGCCAGTACCACCAGGATCGTCACCGCGACCAGGGTGGCCAGCCGCCAGTCCGGCCAGCCGGGGTCCGCCCCGGCCACCTCGAACAGCACCGAACCCAGCACCGAGGCGCCCACTGCCAGCCCCACCTGAAGGGCGGTGGAAAGCACCCCGCCGGCCAGCCCGGCCCGGTCCGCCGGCAGCCCGGCCAGCACGTACCCCATCGCGGGCGTGAGTAACAGCGCCCAACCGCCGCCCACCACGGCGAGCGCTGCCGCGGCCGCCACCGGGTTGAGCACCCGGCCGCCGGCCACCACCACGGCGGCGAAGCCGACCAGACCGAGCGCGAAGACCAGCGCGCCGGCCACCAGCACCCGGGCGCCGTAGCGGGCCACCCAGCCGCCCACCCGCAGCGCCACCGCGAGGAAGACCAGCGCGCACGGGGCCATCACCAGGCCGGCCCGCATCGGCCCGTACCCGTTCCCCACCTGCATGGTGATCGAGATGGTGAAGATGAACCCGCCGACCAGGACGGCGAAGGTGAGCAGCGCGGTCAGGCCGCGTCGGGCCAGCGGCAGCCGCAGCAGCGAAGGCGGCAGCAGCGGCGTACCACCGGATCGCTCCTGAGCGGACTGGACCAGCAGGAACGTGGCGGCGGCCGGGACCACGGCGGCCAGGCTCAGCCAGGCCCACAGCGGCCAGCCGGTGGAGCGCCCCAGGGTGAGCGGGATGAGCAGCAGGGCGATGGTGGCGCCGAGCAGCGCCGCGCCGGGCACGTCGAGCCGGGCCGCGCGCGCCGCCCGGGTGTCCGGCAGCAGCCGCGCGCCGAGGACCAGGCCGGCCACCCCGACCGGCAGGTTGACCAGGAACAGCGGTCGCCAGCTCTGACCGCCGATGTCGGCCGCCAGCAGCGCGCCGCCGAGCAGTTGGCCGACCGCACCGCCGGCGCCGGCCACCGCGCCGAACGCGGCCAGCGCCCGCTGCCGGTCGGCCCCCTGGAAGCCGGCCTGGATCGAGGCCAGCACCTGCGGGAACATCAGCGCGGCGGCGAACCCCTGGAGCACCCGGAAGCCGATCAGCGCGGCGGCCGTGGGCGCCAGCCCGCAGGCCGCCGACGCCGCGGTGAAGGCGGCCAGCCCGGTGAGGAACAGCCGGCGCCGGCCGAACCGGTCGCCCAACCGGCCACCGAGGACCAGCGTGCAGGCGTATGCCACGCCGTAGCCGGAGACGGTCAGCTCCAGCGCCCAGGATCCGGCGTGCAGCGTACGGCCGATGGTGGCCAGTCCGACGTTGACGATGAAGGCGTCGAGGATGGGTAGGAAGGCGCCGAGCAGCAGGACCGGCAGGGCGCGCCAGGGCGCCTGCGGTGGGCTGGCGACGGTGCTCGTGGGGAGGGCGGTAACTGTCACGGTCACCAGCCTGCGGCTGCGCTGAGACTGGTACCTAGACCCTGTTGATACTGTTACCGGGTGAACCAGCCTGGTGTCAGCCCAGCCGATCAGCGCCGGCAGGCGCTCGGTGAGTTCATCCGGTCGCGCCGGGCGCGGACCAGCCCCGAGATGGTGGGCATGCCGCCCACGCTGCGTCGGCGTACCCCCGGGCTGCGGCGCGAGGAGGTGGCGCTGCTCGCCGGCATCGGCGTCACCTGGTACACCTGGCTGGAGCAGGGCCGGCCGATCAACGTGTCGGCGCAGGTGCTCGGCTCGATCGCCCGGGTACTCCGGCTGGATGTCACCGAGCGGGCGCACCTGTTCACCCTCGCCGAACTGACCGATCCGGAGGCGGTGCCGCGTCCCGCCGCGGTGGGTGGTGCGGTGCAGTCCATCCTGGACCGGCTCGACCCCTACCCCGCCGCGGTCGTCGGGCCGCACTGGGAGATCCTGGCCGGGAACACCGGCTACCGGGCACTGGTCGGCGACTATCGCGCGCTGGACTGCCGGTACCGCAACACCATGCTGATCTTCTTCACCGACCCGCGCTGGCGCCACCTGCTGGCGGACTGGTCCGACAACGCGCCCCGGCTGGTGGCCAAGATGCGTACCGCGATGGCGGCGGACGTGGCCGACCCCGGCTGGCAGCGGCTGGTCGACCTGCTGCACGAGCACTCGCCGGAGTTCCGCGAGCTGTGGCAGCGGCAGGACGTGGCGCCGATCGACAACATGCGCAAGGTGATGCACCACGAGGACGTGGGCACGCTGCACACCGAAGTGGTGCACACCTGGCTGACCGGGGAGCGGGCCACCCGGCTGAGCGTCTACACCCCGATGGACGAGGCGACCGGGCAGGCGTTCCAGCGGTTGGCGTCGGCGCCGGCCCGTCCCATCCGTATCCCGGCGCTGCCGGCCGGGCCGGGAGTCGAACTGCTGCCGGCAGCCTGACCCGACCGCCCCCGCGGCGTCAGCTGGCGAAGGTGCGCTCGACCCGGACGCGGGCCTCCAGGGCGAGCAGGAAGCGCTTGCGCGGCAGCCCGCCGCCGAAGCCGACCAGCTTGTTGCCAGCGCCGACGACCCGGTGGCAGGCCACCACGATCGGGTGCGGGTTGTGGTTGCAGGCCACGCCGACCGCCCGGGCGCTGTCGGGGTCGCCGACCGCGGCGGCGATCTGGCCGTAGGTGGCCATCTCGCCGTAGGGGATGGCGGCGATGGCGCGCCAGACGGCGCGCTCGAACTCACTGCCGCCCGGCAGGGAAAGCGGCGCGTCGAAGTCGGTCAGCTCACCGGCGAAGTAGGCGTCCAGCTGCGTCGCCACGTCCGCCGCCAGGCCGGTGGGGACACCCGCGGCCACCGGCGGCCCGGCGAACCGGACGGCGCGCAGGCCGACCTCGTCGACGGCGATGCCGAGCGGACCGATCGGGCTGGCTACCGAACTCCACTGCATGCCCTCGATTGTCCCCCGGAGGACCGACATCGATCCCGATAGACAGGCATCTGGCTATCTGCCATATTGCTAGTAGGAACCTAGCCGTGCGCACGACGGGACCTGACCTCTCTTCTTTGGGTCCGCGCATGCCAGCGACGTGGCTGACACAGCAAACGGCACCCGGGGCCATCCGGGTGCCGTTCCAGGACCTCCATCCACGCGAGGAGGAGGACCACCTCATGCGATCCTGGCGCAAGTACCCACCCTCCCGCAACGGTCCGCAACCGGTTCGTGACAGGGAGGGGCAGCCAGCCATGGTTGTCTACTACCGCGGCCCGACCGCCCGGATCACCGATCAGGTGATCGAGACCTGGTGCCCCGACTACCGCAGCTTCGCCATCGCGGACCTGTGGGAGGTGCGCATCGGCCGGACCGCACCCGGCCCGGTCGACCTGCGCAGCGCCGGCCTCGCGGTCGGCCTGCTCACCGTCGGCGCGGCCAGCCTGGCGTGCCTGCCGGCCTCCGGCGGCTGCGCGCTGCTGACCATCTTCGCGGCCGGTGCCGCGATCGCCGGGGTACACGCCGCCCGACCCCGCCGGCCCCTGTACGTCATCACCGCCTGGCACCAGGGTAGTTACACCTGTCTCTACGCGTGCACCGACGAACGGGTGTTCGGCCAGGTACGACGCGGTCTGACCAGGGCGCTGGAGGCGCACGAGGACGGTTGAGCCGGCGCGACCGGACGATCGAAAATGATCTCGTCGCGGCGTATGCTCGGCCGAACAGGAAGATCCCTGGCTGCCATCTGGCACACGGGCAATCCGGGAGCGCGGAGGAGTTGCCAGATGGTGGACAGGTCGTCGGTTATGTCGCCTACGGGGCTGGCACTCGGTGGGCGCACGAGTGGCAGGGTCGCCATGGACGCAGACAACGACGGGGCCACGGTCAGCGACGCCCCGGCCATCGCCCGCCGACGGGTACGGCTGGCGCTGCGCAACGCCCGCAGCGCCAAGCAGCTCACCCAGTCCGAGGTCGCCAACGCGATGGGCTGGAGCCTGAGCAAGGTCATGCGCATCGAGAAAGGCCAGGTCAACATCTCCAAAGGCGACCTGCGGATGGTGCTGCACTATCTGGAGGTCACCGACCCCGGCGAAGTGGAGCAGCTCGAACAGGACGCCAACGTCTCCCGCAAGGAGCGCTACGTCACCGACGCCGAGGACCGGGAACACTTCACCCCGGCCATGCTGGAGCTGTTCCAGTACGAAGCGGCAGCGCTGGCCATCTACGTCTACCACCTGCTGGTCATCCCGGCGTTCCTGCAGACCGAGGCGTACGCCCGCGCGCTCTTCGACGGGTTCGACGACCTGCCCCGGACGACCGTGGACGCCCGGATCCGGCGACGGATGGAGCGCAAGCAGATCCTCGAACAGCCGTCGCCACCGCGGTACGAGGCCATCCTCGACGAGTCGGTGCTCATCCGGCCGTTCGGCGGTGCCCGGGTGATGGCCGAACAACTGGAACTCCTGCTCGAATACGGCCGCCGGCCGGGAGTCGTCATCCGGATAGTCCCGCTCGACGCGGGCGCCGTCATCACGCTGATGGGACCGTTCACCATCCTGGAATTGGGCGACCTGGGCGACGGTGTGCTCTACCGGGAATCCGGCGACCGCGACGAAATTCTGCAATCGCAGCAGGAGGCGGACCGCCACGAAACCATCTTCGAACGGCTCCGCCAAGCCGCGCTCGACCAGGCGGCCTCCCGCGCGCTGATTGAGCGCCGGGCTGCCATCTTCCGGGCCGAGGCGGATCGCCCGGGGCAGTGACGCGTTATCGCTGAGGGACGGCTCCCGCGATACGTGGCCGACCAATGCGCTCTGATCACAGCCCGTAGTCGGAGGTCTACGAAGGATGCCCTTTTGTCCCGCCGGCCGGGTGCGCGACACGGGGCTGATTTCCGGTAGATTTTCGCCAGGCGGCCGTTGACCGGATGGTCCACGACACGTCGCCGAACGGCTCATTCACGTCATACAACGACACCAGGCACCATAGATCGTCGATCCGTGATCGGGATCGCAGATCCTCAGAAGTGACCCACCACCTCGGCCCACCAGGCCGAGGTGGCAGTGGTTTGTCAATCTTTCCCGCGGCGCGGTTACTTAGTGTAATCTGCGGGTAACCTCGCGCCACCCCCATGTCTACAAAGGGGTAACGTCGCGATGCAGGAAATACAGCACGGGGTCACCGAATGGCGCCGCAGCAGCCGGTGCGGCGACACGAACTGTGTCGAGGTGGCTCGTACATCGATTGGCTTCGCTGTCCGGGATTCCAAGAATCCGGCGCTGACGCCGTTGAGCCTGTCCACCGAACAATGGCGGACCTTTGTCGCCGGCATCCATGCCGGCGACTTCGACTCGCCCCGGCGGGAGTAGCCGCACGACCCATCGGAACCGGGAACAAGTGAGCCGCCTGACAGCCGACGTGAAGATTTTATTCACGTCGGCTGCTCTCTACTCTGGATCCAGGGGCGACGATCGGGGACGGTCTCATGGACGCAGACACTTGGACCTGGCGGAAGAGTTCGCGATGCGGCGACAATGCCTGCCTGGAGATCGCTGACCGCGGACCGGCGGTCGCGGTCCGCAACGCCACAGCTCCGGAAGCGGTGCTGACCGTGCCGCGCGAGGCATTCGCCGCGCTGGTCCGGCAGGCGCGCACCGGGGAGCTCGACGTCACCCGCGACTGAGCGGGGCGCCCGGGGTGCGGGCAGGGTCTACTGTCGGAGTCCGGCCGCGGCGGTACCCCTGACCACGCGGCCCGGGCGCAGGAGGCGCCGACGGGGTGAACGCGGTAACCGGCACTTTCCTCGGCATCGGCGCCTTCGCGGTGCTGCTCATGCTGCTGTCGCTGGTGAGCGGGGCGCACCTCGGGCACCTGCACGTCGGGCACGGCCACGCCGGGGCCGACGGTACCCAGTTCACCCTGCCCGCCATCGCCGGCTTCATCGGTGCGCTCGGCTTCGGTGCAGCGATCGTGGCCGCCCTGCTGCCCTTCGGCGGTACCGCCGCGGTGCTGCTCGCCCTGCTCGGCGGCCTGCTGCTGGCGCTACCGGCGGCCTGGGCCGCCGGCCGGCTGATGGCGGCCGCCGTCGACATGCCTACCGACGCCACCCCGAAAAGCTCCGACCTGCTCGGCGCCATCGGCGTCGTGACCAGCGCCATCCCGGCCGACGGGCTGGGCGAGGTCCGGCTGGCCAGCGCCGGGGCGCAGGTCAAGGTGTACGCCCGCGCCGACGCCGCGCTGCCCCGCGGCGCCCGGGTGTTCGTCATCGGGGTACCCACCCCCACCAGTGTCCGGGTCGAACCGCTGCCCGTACCCGGGCAGCTGCCGCAGCCCGCGGGACCCGACTCCTCTCCCACGAAGGAAGGACAATGACCCCCCTGCTCCTCGCGATCGGTGGCGCCGCCCTGCTGGTGCTCCTGATCGTCATGTTCGTGCTGTCCCGGATCAAGGTGGCCGGCCCCAACGAGGCGTTCATCGTCACCGGCCGCAAGGGCCGGGCGATCACCGCCGCGGACGGCTCGACGGTCACCGACCTGTCCGGCCAGAAGGTCGTCATGGGCGCCAGCGTCTTCGTCATGCCGGTGGTACAGCGCCTCTACAAGCTCGACCTGTCGTCCCGGGAGATCCCGGTCGCCGTCAGCGGGGCGGTGAGCGCGCAGGGCATCCGGTGCGACGCCGACGCGGTGGCCATCGTCAAGGTCGGCGGCACCGCCGACATGATCCGTCCGGCCGCCCAGCGCTTCCTGCACCAGCAGGACCGGGTGGAGCAGTTCACCGGGCAGGTGCTCTCCGGCGCGCTGCGCTCGGTGGTCGGCCGGCTCACCGTCGAGCAGATCATCCGGGACCGGGCGGCGTTCGCGGCGCACGTCGCCGAGGAGGCGGAGAGCGCCCTCACCCACCAGGGGCTCATCCTGGACGCCTTCCAGCTGGAGGACATCCGCACCGCCGGGTCGTACCTGCAGGACCTCGGGCGGCCGGAGGCGGCCCGGGTGCTCAAGGCCGCCGCCATCGCCGAGGCGCAGGCCCGGCAGGCCGCCGAGCAGGAGCGGATGAAGGCCGAGGAGGCCATCGCCGAGTCCGAGCGCAACCTGGCGCTGAAGAAGGCCGAAGTGCAGGCCGAGATCGACGCGGCCAACGCGCGTTCGGCGGCGTCCGGTCCGCTGGCCGAGGCCGAGCGGCGCCAGGCCGTCCTCACCGAGCAGCAGAAGGTGGCCGAGCGCAACGCCGAACTCAAGGAGCGCCAGCTCGACACCGAGGTCCGCAAGCCGGCCGACGCCGCCCGGTACAAGCTGGAGCAGGAGGCCGAGGCGGACCGTAACGCAGCGGTCTTCCGGGCCGACGCGCAGCGGCAGGCCACCATCGCGGCCGCCCAGGCCAACGCCGAGCAGGCCCGGCTGACCGGTGAGGGCGAGCGGGCCCGGCGCGCGGCGCTGGCCGACGCGGCCGCCATCGAAGGCGCCAAGCAGGGCGAGGCCGAGCAGCGGCGGCGTACCGCGATCGCGGACGCGGTCGAGCGGGAAGGCACCGCCGAGGCGTCCGCCATCCTGGCCAAGGGCCAGGCCGAGGCGCAGGCCATGCAGGCCCGGGCGGACGCCTTCGCCCAGTACGGCGAGGCCGCCATCCTGGACCTGCTGGTCCGCGTCCTGCCCGAGGTGGTCAAGCAGGCCAGCGCACCGATGGGCAGCATCGACAAGCTGACCGTCATCTCCACCGACGGCGCCTCGTCGCTGACCAAGTCGGTGGCCTCCAACGTCGCCCAGGGGTTGCAGCTGGGTACCGACCTGACCGGGATCGACCTGGCGGCGCTGCTGGCCAAGCTCGGCTCGGCCGGGCTCGGGTCGGCCGGCATCGGTGCCGGCAGCAACGGCAAGGTGGAGGCCAGGGCCGTCGAGGCCTGACCCCGCCCCGCCTGCGGCGCGGTGCCCGCCTCGGGTGCCGCGCCGCAGCGCGCCACGCTGGCCGTAGGCTGCTGCGCATGGCCGGTAGCTCGAAGAACGTCCGGGTGCTGCTGCGCGGTCGGGCGTTCCGGCGGTTGCTGGGGGTACGGCTGGTCAGCCAGTTCTCGGACGCGCTGTTCCAGGGCGGGCTGGCCGGCAGCCTGCTGTTCAACCCCACCGACCAGACCAGCCCGCTGGCCATCGCCACCGGCTTCGCCGTGCTGCTGCTGCCGTACTCGCTGATCGGCCCCTACGTCGGGGTGGTACTGGACCGGTGGAGCCGGCGCACGGTGATCTCCACCTGCAACCTGGTCCGGGCCGCGCTGGTCCTGCCGGCCGCCGCCTACCTCTGGCACGGCGACCAGTCGGCCGGCTACGTCACCTGCGCGCTGCTGGTCATCGGCGTCAACCGGCTGATGCTCTCCGGCCTGTCCGCCGCCCAGCCGCACGTGGTCGACGAGCGGCTGCTGGTCACCGCCAACGCCCTGGCCGGCACCCTGGGCACCCTGGTCTACTCGCTCGGGCTGGGCAGCACCGTACTGCTACTCAACACCGTGGTGGCCAAGGACAACGCCGGGTACGCCCTGCTCGCCGCCGTGGCCAGCGTCGGCTACCTGGCCTCAGCGCTGCTCTGCCGAGCCTCCTTCGACGTCGCCGCGCTCGGCCCCGACGACGTCGACCGGCCCCGCGAACCTGTGCTGGCCGCCCTGGCGGACGTGGCCCGCGGCATGGTCGCCGGGGTACGCCACCTGGCCGGCCGGCGCGGCCCGGCCTACGGGCTGCTGGTGCAGTCGCTGCACCGCATCCTCTACGGCGTCCTCGCGCTGGCCACGCTGCTGCTCTTCCGGCGCCAGTTCTACCCCGACGACGCCGGCCGGGCGCTGGCCGGGCTCGGTGAGGTGGTCGTGGTGGGCGGCTTCGGCGCGCTGCTCGCCGCCTTCGTCACCCCCTGGGTGACCCGGCGGATCGGCGGCTGGCGCTGGGTGAGCGCGCTGCTGGCGCTGGTCGGGCTGGCGGTACTCGGGCTGGGCCTGCCGTTCCGGCCGGCGCTGCTGGTGGCCGCGACGTTCGTGGTGAACCTGGCGTCGCAGGGGATGAAGATCGTGGTGGACACGGCCGTGCAGACCGAGTGCGCCGACGAGTTCCGGGGCCGGGTGTTCAGCGTCAACGACACGCTGTTCAACGTGTGCTTCGTGGTCGGCCTCTACCTGGCGGCCCGGACGCTGCCGGCCGACGGGCACTCGTACCCCGCGCTGGTCTGCGTCGCCACCGGCTACCTGCTGCTGGCCGGCTGGCTGGCGGTGGTGCTGGGCCGGGCCGACCCCGAGCCCGCCGTCGGCGCGGCAGACCTGGCGCCGGCCGGGCGCTGAGGGCTCAGCTGGTCTTGCTCGCGCTGGCGGTGAAGTCGCTGGTCGTCTGGGTGAACGTCTTGCCGCTGCAGGTGTACGGCGTCGGGTCGTCGTTGACGCTCAGGTCGATCAGGCTGTTGTCCTTGCTGTCGATGGTCAGCTTGATCTTGCCGTTCGCCGAGATGTCGCTGAACGACAGCACGTTGTTGGCGGTGTGGCCGAGGAAGTTCACGGTGCCGTAGATGGCGAGCTGGTAGGTGTGCCCGCCGCCGCTGCCGTGCAGGGTGGTCGGCTTGCTGGCGGTGCCGTAGTTGTCGACGGTCGCACCGTCCGGCTTGATCTCCAGCGTCTCGTTCAGGTCGACCGCCGTGAACAGCACCGAGCCCACGGTGTCGAAGGTGATGTGCGCCGTGTACTGGGTGATCTTCCAGTTGCCGACCAGGCACTGGTCGAACCCGTTCGCAGCCTGGGTCACCGGCGGGTTCGGCTTGGCCTTGCCGTGCCCGTTGAACAGCAGCACGGCGACGATCGCCGCGGCGAGCAGCACCACCACCGAGCTGACCGCGACGATCGGGATGAGGTACGGGCTGCGCTGCTTCGGCGGCTGCCCCGGTGCGCCGGTGGCGGGGTACCCGGGCGCGGCGTAGCCGGCGCCCGGCGCGGGGTATGCCGTCGGCTGGGCCGGGGGATAGGACACGGGCTGGGCCGGCGGGTAGGACGTGGGCTGGGGGTAGCCGGTGGGGTAGCCGCCGCCGGAGACCGGGCCGTACGGCGGCGAGGAGACCTGCTGGCCACCGTAGGACGGGGCGCTGGTCGGGTAGGGCACGCCGGTGGTCGGGTAGCCCGGGCCGCTCACCGGCGCTGCCGGGACGCCCCGGAAGTTCCGGCAGTTGGTGCAGAAACCGGCGCCGTCCACCGGGGACATTTGCCCGCAGAACTGACACGGCAACATGGTCGCCGCCCCTCCCCCCTCGCGCCGTACCGGCTCGCGCCGTACCGGCAGACCCCGTGAGGCTATCCGACCCGGCCCCGCCGCGCGTACCGCCGGCTACCCACGGCCTACAGCCGGATCAGCCGCCCCGCGGCCTACAGCCGGATCAGCCGCCCCGCGGCCTACAGCCGGGTCAGCCGCCCGGCGGCCTACAGCCGGGTCAGCCGCTGGGTGTCGTTGGACAGCTGCCGGGTCATGGTGTCCCCGGAGCAGCTGTACGACCAGTCGTAGTCGTCGAAGTCGTTGGAGCCGGAGTCGATGGACTTGCCGTCCTTCCACTTCCCGTACCGGCCATTGGTGATCGACTTGGTGGCCGAGAGGGTCCCCGAGCTGGTGGTGAAGTTGTAGGTCAGCGTGCCGTCGAAGGCGAGCTGGTAGGTGTGGCCCTGGTAGTCGGCGAAGTAGTCGGTCTCGTCGCCGTACGCCTCGTAGTCCTCGGTCGCCGTGCCGTCCGCGGTCAGCGTCATCTTGTAGTTGTTCTTCAGCGACAGCGGCACGTCGTCGATGTCCGGGAAGTCGTCCTTGAGCTGCTCGGAGATCACCTTCCAGGAACCGATCACGCAGGTGTCGATGCCCTTGGCGTTGACGCTGGCGGACGCCGACGGGTGCGCCGACGGGCCGGCGGTGGGCTGCCGGGTGGGCTGGGCAACCGGGGTGTCCTTGTGGCTCTTCACCACGAACACCACCACGATGGCGGCGACCAGCACCACCAGTCCCAGGCAGGCGGCCACGATGGCGCCGGTGTAGGACTTCTTCGGCGGCTCGGGCGGCGCGGTCGGGTACCCGTAGCCGGGGCCGGAGAACCCGGGCGGGGCGCTGGCCGGCGGCCCGTACCCGGCCGGCGCGCCGCTGGCGTAGCCCGGCGTGTAGGCGGGCGGCGAACTGGCCGGCCCGTAGCCGGGGGCGCTCGCCGGTGCGCCCGAGTAGGGCACCGAGCTGCTCGGCGGGTACACCGGATACGGCGTGGTGGGCGCCGGCCCGGCGGGCGGCTGCGCCGGGTAGGGGGTGGTCGGCGCGTTGCCCGGGCCGCTCACCGGTTGGCCGGGGTAGGCGGCGCCGTACTGCGGCTGCCCTGGATAGCCCTGCTGCGGTGTGCCCAGGTAGGTCGAGCACGTGGTGCAGTAGCCGTTGGCGTCGATGCCCGTATTTCCACACACGGGGCAGGGCTGCATCGCATGTCTCCTCAGCGCACGACCGAACGGTGCCGGTACCCCCGCCGGGGCGGGAATGTGCTGTGCACGTTAGCCGGAGAGGACAACTTTCCGATCACGCAGCGCTGTCCGGTGACGGACTGTGATGCGGGCGCGCGGATCAGCGCCCCGGTGCGGTGATGCCCTGCTCCCGCGCCCACTCCAGCAGGGCGGCGACCGCGTCGTCGTGATCCAGCGGGCCGTGCTCCAGGCGCAGCTCTTTGAGGTGGCGCCAGGCCAGCCCGACCAGCGGGCCGGGCGGCAGCCCGAGCAGCGTCATGATGGCGTTGCCGTCCAGGTCGGGGCGGACCCGGGCGAGGTCCTCGGCGGCGGCGATCTCGGCGATCCGGCGCTCCAGCTCGTCGTAGTCGGCCGACAGCGCCGCCGCCTTGCGGCGGTTGCGGGTGGTGCAGTCGGAGCGGGTCAGCTGGTGCAGCCGGGGCAGCAGGTCACCGGCGTCGGTGACGTAGCGACGTACCGCGCTGTCGGTCCACTCGCCCCGGCCGTACCCGTAGAAGCGCAGGTGCAGGGCGACCAGCTCGACCACGGCGGCGGTGACGTCGCGGGGGTAGCGCAGCGCCTTCATCCGCGCCTTGGTCAGCCGGGCGCCGACCACCTCGTGGTGGTGGAAGCTGACCCGGCGGTCCGGGCCGACCGCCTTGGTGGCCGGCTTGCCCACGTCGTGCATGAGCGCCGCCATCCGCAGTACGAAGTCGGGGCCCTCGCGCTCCAGCCGGACAGCGTTGGCCACCACGGTCAGGGTGTGCTCGTAGACGTCCTTGTGCTGGGCGTGCTCGTCGATCTCCAGCTTGAGGCCGGACAGCTCGGGCAGGAACCGGTCGGCCAGCCCGGTGTCCACCAGCAGCCGCAGCCCGGTCACCGGGTCGGCGCCGAGCAGCAGCTTGGTGAACTCGTCCCGGATCCGCTCGGCGGTGATCCGGTCCAGGTCGGCGGCCATCGCGGCCATCGCTGCGCGCACCGGCGGGTCGAGCCGGAAGCGCAGCTGGGCGGCGAACCGGGCGGCCCGCAGCATCCGCAGCGGGTCGTCGCCGAAGCTGCGCTCCGGCGCCGCCGGGGTGCGCAGCACGCCCTGGGCCAGGTCGGCCAGGCCGCCGAACAGGTCGGTGAACTCGTGCCCGGGTACGGACAGCGCCAGCGCGTTGACGGTGAAGTCGCGCCGGGACAGGTCGGCGGCGAGGCTGTCACCGTAGGCGACCTGCGGGTTGCGGCTGACCCCGTCGTACGCCTCGGCGCGGTAGGTGGTGATCTCCAGCCGCAGCCCCTTGCGGGCGGCGCCGATGGTGCCGAACTCCCGCCCGGTCTCCCAGGTGGTCTCGGCCCAGCCCTTGACGATGGCCAGGGTCTGCTCGGGCCGGGCCGAGGTGGCGAAGTCGAGGTCGTCGCCGAGCCGGCCGAGCAGCGCGTCCCGGACCGAGCCGCCGACCAGGTGCAGTTCGTGCCCGGCCGCGGCGAAGCGCCGCCCGGCCTCGTCGACGACGGGGAAGACGCGGGTCAGTTCGGCCAGCGCCTGGCGCTGTGCGGTACTCAATTCGCCCATAGCGCCGGCCAGCCTACCGATCGGGCCGGCCGGCGCCACCGGTTACCCCTTGTTGGCACCCAGGGTCAGCCCGGAGACGAACTGCTTCTGCAGCGCGAAGAAGACGATCAGGGTGGGCAGCGCGACCAGCACCGAACCGGCCGCGAGCAGGTTGTAGTCGGTGAAGAACTGGCCACGCAGGTTGTTCAGCGCGCTGGTCACCGGCAACTTGTCGCCGCTGGTCATCAGCACCAGGGCCCACAGGAAGTCGTTGTAGATCCAGGTGAACTCCAGGGTGGCCAGCGCCCCCAGCGCCGGCCGGGTGAGCGGCAGGATCACCTGCCAGTACTGGCGCCAGACGCTGGCCCCGTCGACCACCGCGGCCTCGGTCAGCTCGGTGGGGATGGTCTGCATGTAGTTGTAGAGCACGAACACGCAGAAGCCGGTCTGGAACGCCACGTGGATCGCGATCACGCCGAGGTAGGAGTCGTAGAGGGTGAGCGAGCTGGACATCCACTCGGGTACCGGGATCTTGGTGTACGCCGTGTACAGCGGCGTGACCATCACCTGCGGGGGCAGCAGGTTGCCGGCGGTGAACATCACCAGCAGCGTCTTGCGCCCGGGGATCTTGAACCGGGACAGCGCGAACGCCACGAACGAGGAGAAGAACAGCACCAGCAGCACCGACGGTACGGCGATGTAGAGCGTGTTCTTGAAGTAGCGGGGCATTTCGGCGCCGGTCCACGCCGCGGCGTAGTAGTGCAGGGAGAGCTTGTGCGGCCAGGAGAAGTAGCCGTACTTGGCGGTCTCCTGGTAGGGGCGCAGCGAGGCGTACACGGCCAGCAGCAGCGGCGCGAGCCAGCCCAGCGCCACCACGGTGAGGAAGGCGTAGAGCAGGACGCGGGCCGGGCGGACGTGTTTGCGGTTGCGCCGGGGCACCGGGCGGGGTCCGCTGGCGACGGTACGCGGCGTAACGGTGGCGGTACTCATCGCCGTTCCTCCCGGATGATCTGCGACAGGTAGGCGATCACGAAGCCCAGCGAGGTGGTCAGCAGGATGACCGCGATCGCCGAGCCGAAGCCGATCCGGCTCGCCTCACCGACGATGTTCTGGGTGACCAGTACGGACAGCAGCTCCAGGCCGTTGCGCCCGGAGTTGATCGCGTACACGATGTCGAACGCGCGCAGCGCCTCGATCACCGTGATGACCAGCACGATGATGTTGATGGGGCGCAGCGTGGGGAAGACCACCCGGAAGAAGATCTGCCGCTCGTTGGCGCCGTCGATGACGGCGGCCTCCTTCAGCGCCGGATCGACCGACTTGAGGCCGGCCAGGTAGAGGATCATGACGTACCCGGTGTGCCGCCAGACCGCGGCGACCAGGATCGCCCAGATATTGATCTTCGGGTCGCCGAGCCAGTCGGTCGGATGGTCGGCGCGGCCGAGCAGCACGTTGAGCGCGCCGTGGTCGCGGGAGTAGACCAGTTGGGCGATGAAGCCGACGACCGCGAGGGAGAGCACCACCGGCATGTAGAACATGCTCTGGTAGACCCGGCTGAACCGGATGTTCTTGTCCAGCAGGAAGGCGAAGAACAGCCCGAGCGGAGTGGCGATCACCCCCAGTACGCCCAGCCACAGCAGGTTGTTACGGACCGCCCGCCAGAACGGCTCGTAGATGGTGAAGATCTGCACGTAGTTGCGCCAGCCCACCCACTTGACGTCGGTGACGCCGTTGTAGCTGGTGAACGACAGGCCGATCGAGGCCACCGTGGTGGCCCAGATGAGCGCCAGGTCCAGCAGGACCGGGATGCCGAGCAGCACCGCCAGCACCGAGTAGTCCCGGCTGGTCAGCTTGCTCAGCCGGCGGCGCCGGCGGCCGCGGGCCTGGGTGGCCTGCGGAGCCGGCGCCTGCGCCGTCAAGGGAGGGGACGTCACGGGACCGCCTTGTTGTCACGCCGGCCGGCTCCTCGTCGCAGGTGGTCGGCGGCCGGTACGGGCTGTGGGGTCCGTGCCGGCGGGTGTCCCCGCCGGCACGGGGTCAGAGAGTAGATGCTCTTGGCCTGCGAGTCGATGCTCTTCAGCAGCCCGTCGATGTCGTTCGGGTTGCCGATGAACCCCTGCAGCGCCGGGATCATCACGGTGGAGGCGAAGGTGGGGTTGGCGTCCCGGTCCAGGAACTGGGAGATCTGCTTGGCCGAGCCGATGAACTCGGCGGCCTTCTTCTGCAGCGCGTTGTAGCCGCTGCTGTCGGTCTTGTTGTTGGCGCCGACGTCGCTCGGGTCGCTCTTCAGGTAGATGCCCTGCGCCTCGGCGGTGCCCAGGTACTTGAGCACCTCCTTGGCGCCGGCGGGGTTCTTGGCCTTCTTGGAGACCATGAAGCCGTCGATCGGTGCCTCGACCGCGCCGCTGCCGATCGTGGAGTCGACCTCGGGGAAGCCGAAGAAGTCCAGGTCGTCGAGGTCGGCGCCCTTGAACTGCTGGGCCACGAAGCTGCCCAGCAGGTACATGCCGGTCTTCTTGGCGCCGAGGTCCTGGGCCGCCTCCTGCCAGGTACGCCCGTTGGCGCCGGACTGGTGGAACGGCAGCAGGCTCTTCCACAGGTCGAAGACCGCCTTGACCTTCGGGCTGGTCCACGACTCCTTGTACGCCATCAGGTTGATGTGGAAGTCGTACCCGTTGAGCCGCATGTTGAGCTGGTCGAAGGTGCCCATCGCCGGCCAGCCGTCCTTGTCGGCGAAGCCGATCGGGGACAGCCCGTCCGCCTTCATCTTGGCGGCCAGCGTCTTGAGCTCGTCGATGGTCTTCGGGACCTGGTAGCCCTTGGCCTGCCAGACGCTCTTGCGGTAGAACAGCGCCCACGGGTAGTTGTAGAACGGGACGAAGTACTTCTTGCCGTCGTCGCCGGTCGACGCCTTCTTGAAGGCGTCGCTGTAGTTGGCGCCGATGGTCTCCCAGACGTCGTCGATCGGCGGCGCCAGACCCTGCGCCGCGAAGTACCGCATCCGGAAGCCGGCGAACCAGTTGTAGGCGTCGTCCGGGCTGCCCTGCAGGTACCGGGTGATGTTCTCCTGGAACGAGTTGTGGTCGACCGTGTTGACCTTTGTCGTGTAACCCTGTTTCGTGTCGAACTTGGCGAGGCTGTCGGCGAACGCCTTCTTCGGCACGTCGTCGGAGTAGTTGGAGCCGAAGGTGACCGACTTGTTGACGGTGGTCCCGCCGGTCTTCTTCTTGTCGTCTCCACAGCCGGCGAGGGCGGCGGGAACCGCCAGCGCGCCGGCTCCGAGCAGGGATCCCCGCAGCACGGTGCGCCGCGAGAGGGGGTAAGCCATATGCTCCTCCTGGCGATTGTCGATCGGTTTCAAACGCAAGCGTTCATAACTCGTCACAGTGCAACGCCCCGTTGCTCGCCTGTCAATAGCCCGCAGCAGCAATGTTTCCCTGCTGTTACCTAATTGGCCGGCAAGGCAACGGGTTGTCGGGAGACGTAATCGTTGTGTTCCCTTCTGTTGACTCATGACGGATCAGGACTGCACTCTGTACGCATGTACCCGCCGCACCACGGTCGGCTCTGCTTCGGCGCCGACTACAACCCCGAGCAGTGGCCATCCGACACCTGGCGCGACGACGTCGCGCTGATGCGCGAGGCCGGCGTCACCATGGCCACCGTCGGGGTGTTCAGCTGGGCGGCACTACAGCCCGGACCGGAGCGCGGGTACCGCTTCGACTGGCTCGACGAGGTGCTCGACCTGCTGCACGCCGGCGGCATCGCGGTCGACCTGGCCACCGCCACCGCCTCGCCCCCGCCGTGGTTCTCGCACGCCCATCCCCGTTCGCTGCCCGTCGACCGGGACGGCCGGCGCCTGAGCTGGGGCAGCCGGCAGGCCTACTGCCCCAGCTCACCGGAGTACCGGACCGCCGCGCTGGCCCTGGTCCGGGCGCTGGCCGGCCGGTACGCCCAGCACCCCGCGCTGGCCCTGTGGCACGTCAACAACGAGTACGGCTGCCACGTCGCGCACTGCTACTGCGACGTCAGCGCCGCCGCCTTCCGGGACTGGCTGGCCGAGCGCTACGACAAGGACCTCGACGCGCTCAACACCGCCTGGGGCACCGACTTCTGGTCACAGCGCTACACCGACTGGGCGCAGGTACTGCCGCCCCGGGCCACGCCGAGCTTCGCCAACCCCGGGCAGGAGCTGGACTTCCGCCGGTTCTCCTCGGACGCGCTGCTGTCGCTCTACACCGCCGAGCGCGACGTGCTGCGCGAGCTGTCCCCGGACACCCCGGTCACCACCAACTTCATGGCCGGCATGTTCGACAAGCTGGACTACTGGCGCTGGGCCGGCGAGCTGGACGTCGTCTCCACCGACCACTACCTGCTCGGCACCGAGCCGGACAACTACGCCCACCTGGCCTACTCCGCCGACCTCACCCGCAGCCTGGCCGGCGGCGAGTGGCTGCTCATGGAGCACTCCACCAGCGCCGTCAACTGGCAGCCGCGCAACGTCCCCAAGGGACCCGGCGAGCTGATCCGCAACAGCCTCAGCCACGTTGCCCGGGGCAGCCAGGGCGCCATGTTCTTCCAGTGGCGGGCGTCCCGGGCCGGCGCGGAGAAGTGGCACTCGGCGATGCTGCCGCACGCCGGGCCGGACAGCGAGGTCTTCCGCGACGTGGTGCGCCTCGGCGGGTACCTCGAGGCGCTGGCCCCGGTGCTGGGCGCCGCGGTCGAGGCGCCGGTCGCGCTGCTGCACAGCTACCCGAGTTTCTGGGCCCAGCAGCACCCCGCCCAGCCCAGTGACGACATGGCCGGCGAGGACGAGGTCCGGCGCTGGCACGGCGAGCTGCTCCGGCTGGGCATCACCGCCGACCTGGCCCAACCCGACGCCGACCTGGGCCGGTACCAGGCGGTGCTGGTACCGGCGCTGTACCTGCTCGACGAGGCCGGCGCGGCCAACCTGCGCGGCTACCTGGACGCCGGCGGCACCCTGCTGGTCGGTCCGTACAGCGGCGTGGTGGACCAGCACGACCAGGTCCACCTGGGCGGCTACCCCGGTGCGCTGCGCGACCTGCTCGGCATCCGGGTCGAGGAGTACGCGCCACTGCTGGCCGGCCGATCGGTCCGGCTCGACAACGGCGCCACCGGCCAGGTCTGGTCCGAGCGCTGCCGGGCCGAGCAGGCGCAGGTGCTGGCCCGCTACGCCGACGGCGCGCTGGCCGGTCTGCCGGCGCTGACCCGCAACGGCCACGCCTGGTACGTCGGTACCCGGCTGGCCGGCCCCGACCTGCGGACCCTGCTGGAGACGGTGTGCGCACAGGCCGGGGTGGCCGCCCCGGTCCCGCGGCCGCCGCGTGGTCTGGAGGTGATCCGCCGGACGCACCCCGACGGTGCCCGGCTGCTCTTCCTCATCAACCACGCGGCGACCGCGGTCCCGGTCGACCGGCCCGGCACCGACCTGCTCACCGGAGCGGTCAACCCCACACAGGTACCGGCGGGCGGCGTCGTCGTCCTGCGGGAGCAGGCCCGGGGCGGCGAACCGGCCGGGGCGCGCTGATGCTCGCCCACCAGCGCCAGACCGCCATCCAGGAGCTGGTCCGCCAACGCGGTGGGGTACGGGTGGGCGAGCTGGTCCGGCAGTTCGGCGTCTCCGACATCACCATCCGGCGCGACCTGGAGGCGCTGGCCGAGCGCGGCCTGGTGGCCAAGGTGCACGGCGGCGCCGCCCCGGTCGACCAGCACTCCGCGCAGGAGCCCGGGTTCACCGCCAAGCTGGTCCGCCAGCGCGCCGAGAAGGAGGCGATCGCCGCCCGGGCCGCCCAGCTCGTCACGCCGGGGACCGCGGTGGCGCTCTCCGCGGGTACCACCACCTGCCTGCTCGCCCAGCACCTGCTGGAGGTGCCGGGGCTGACCGTGCTGACCAACTCGGTGCCGGTGGCCGACGTCTTCTACCGCGCCCCGCGCAGCGACCGCACGGTGGTGCTCACCGGCGGCATCCGTACCCCCTCCGACGCCCTGGTCGGCCCGTTCGCCGTACACGCCGTCCAGCAGCTCAACCTGGACCTGCTCTTCCTGGGCGTACACGGGATGAGCCCGCGCTCCGGCTTCACCACGCCGAACCTGCTGGAGGCGGAGACCAACCGGGCGCTGGTGGCGGTGGCCCGGCAGCTGGTCGTGGTGGCCGACCATACCAAGTGGGAGACACTGGGCATTTCGACCATCGCGCAGCTCGCGGACGCGCACGTGGTGGTCACCGACGAGGGGCTCAGCCGCCCGGCCCGGGAGCGGCTGCGCACCGAGGTCGACGACCTGATCATCGCGGAGCTCTCCGCCGGCTGACCTCCGGCACAGCAACGCCGCGCCGCTGCGACCCCTCCGGCGCCCGCGGCTTCGGCCCCGGCACCGGTCCGGCGCCGGGAGGGTCCGGCACTGTGCGGACCCGGCGGTGTGCCGGTCCGGCACTGTGCGGACCCAGAGGTGTGCGGACCCGGCGGTGTGCGGGTCCGGTGTCGGTGCCACCGGTCGCACTCGCCCGGTGCGACGCGACTGGATAGGGTCGGCGCATGCATGGGACTGGTGACGGCCGGTACGACCCGGACACGGTGCTGCTGCCCGCCGCGCCGCAGGCCGGCGGCCAGCCACTGCCCGCGGCCGGCCTGCCGGTGGTACCGGCGGACGCCACCGTGCTGCTCCCCGCCTTCCAGGCCGCCCCGGCGTACCCCGTCGTGGATGGCGACGCGCCCACCCAGGTGCTGCCGGTGATCACCGACGCGACCCGGCCGCCGGGTGCCCCACCGGTCGGCGACGAGCTGGCCGAGGGCGCCGAGTCGGTGACCCGCAACAGCGCCGTGATGGCGGTGGGCAGCCTGGTCAGCCGGATCACCGGGTTCATCCGGACCGCCGCGCTCGCCGCGGCGCTCGGCGCCGCCTTCGTGGCCGACGACTACAACCTCTCCAACACCCTGCCCAACATGGTCTTCGAGCTGTTGCTCGGCGGAGTGCTGGCGAGCGTGATCATCCCGCTGCTGGTCCGCGCCCGGCGCCAGCACCCGGACCGCGGCGAGGCGTACACCCAGCGGCTGATGAGCCTCGCGGTGATCTTCCTGCTGCTGGCCACCGTGCTGGCCGTGGCCGCCGCGCCGCTGCTGACCGTGCTGATGGCCAACACCGCCAAGCCGGCCGACCAGCACCTGGTCACCGTCTTCAGCTACCTGCTGCTGCCGGAGATCTTCTTCTACGGCATGGCCGGCCTGCTCGCCGCGATCCTCAACACCCGGGGGCACTTCGCGGCGCCGACCTTCACCCCGATCCTGAACAACATCGTGGTGACGCTCACCGCCGTGATCTTCATCGCGCTGCCCAGCGTCGCCCACCCGCCGGACGTCGGGACGATCACCACCACCCAGATCCTGGTGATCGGGGTAGGTACCACGCTGGGCATCATGATCCAGGCGGCGGGGCTGGTCCCGGCGCTGCGCCGGGTCGGCTTCCGGTGGAAGTGGCGCTGGGACTGGCGCGCGCTCGGCCTGCGCGAGCTGGGCCGGATCAGCTCCTGGATGCTGCTCTACGTGCTGGTCAGCCAGCTCGGCCTGGTCATCATGCTGAACCTGGCCAAGCGCGCGGGCATCGCCGCCGGCCCGGGCCCGGCGATCTTCGACAACGCGTACCTGATCTTCATGATGGCGCACGGCATCGCGGCCGTGTCGATCATGACCGCGCTGATGCCCCGGATGGCCGCCGCCGCCAGCGAAAAGCGCTTCACCGACCTGGCCGCACAGCTCTCCCTCGGGGTACGCCTGTCCGCCGTGGTCCTGGTCCCCGCCTCGGTGGCCTACCTCATCCTCGGCCGGCAGCTCGCGGTGACGCTGTTCCAGTGGCACAACTACACCAACGACAAGGCGATCTCCACCGGCTGGGTGGTGGCCGCGGCCGGCCTGGGGCTGGTCCCGTTCGCGATCAGCCAACTGCAGCTGTTCGCCTTCTACGCGATGCCCGACACGAAGACCCCGGCGCTGCTCAACATCGCCGTGGTGGCCCTGCGGGTCGCGCTGGACCTGCTGCTCTACGGCGTGATCCTGGCTGCCGCCTGGGTGGCCGCCGGGTTGATGTTCGGCAACGCGGTGTCCTTCGTCTTCTCCGCCCTGCTCGGGTACTGGCTGCTGCGCCGGCGCATCGGTCGGCTCGGCCTGTCCGGGGTGCTCGGCTCGCTGGGGCGGCTCACCGGCGCGGCGCTGATCGCCGCCGTACCGACCCTGCTGGTCGCGCTGCTGATCGAGCACTTCCTGGGGCTGGGCAAGGTGGGCAGCCTGGTCGGGCTGGTGGTCGGCGGGCTGGTGCTGGTCGCCGTGTACCTGGCCGCCGCCGTACTGCTGCGGGCCCGCGAGGTCAACCAGGTGTGGTCGATGGTGCGCGGCCGGCTCGGCCGCTGACCGGGTCCGCGTACCGGGCGGGTACCGTCGACGGGTCGTCTCCGGCCCGGCGCACCAGTAAGGTCGTTCACCGCGGAATCAGGACCTTTTCTTCCCTTTGCGGGGGAGACTACGGTTAGGTCGGCTGTAAGCCGGCAGACTGGCGCCGACGGCCCGAACGGCGAACAATGGCCAGTCGGAAGCAGAGCTCCGCCCGCCAGGGTCGGAGCCGGTATGTGTAGCGGCCACTGAGGCTGGGCGTCAGGCGCACCCCCCGGGCACGACCGGAGGGGGTGTGGACGACAGGCTGGCTCAACCGGAGGGAGGACGGGTGACCCAGGTCGACGAGGGACCCGAGTCGCTCCGTACACCGGATGTGCTGACCGTCGGCGCCCCCGCCGTCGGAGAGGTGCTCGCCGAGCGCTACCGGCTGGAAGAACACATCAGCGACGACGCCTACGGCCGCCAGGTCTGGCGCGGCCTGGACGTGCTGCTGCGCCGCCCGATCGCGGTGATCCTCCGCCAGCCCGGCGGCGAGCTGGCCGTCGAGATGCTGCAGTCCGCCGTCAAGGCCAGCCGGGTGGCGCACCCGCACCTGGTCGCCATCTACGACGCCGTCGACGAGGGCGGCAAGGCCTACGTCGTACGCGAGTGGGTGGAAGGGATCTCGCTGCGCGACGCGGTCGCCGAGACGCCGATGGACCCGGACCGGGCCACCACTGTGACGCACGCCATCGCGGGCGCCGTCGCCGCCTTCCACGCGGCCGGCCTCACCCACGGCAACATCCACCCGGGCACGGTCCTGCTCGCTGACGAGGGCCAGGTGCTGCTCACCGACGCCCGGTCCGACGACTCCGCCACCCCCGACGCCGACGTCCGGGCGATCGGCGGCGTGCTCTACGCCGCGCTCACCGGCCACTGGCCGCACCGCGAGGTGGGCGGCGCCTCGCTGCCCGACGCGGCCCGCGACCCGGCGACCGAGGCGCCGCTGCCGGTCCGCAGGATCCGCGGCGGAGTCCCCGACCACCTCTCCGACCTGGCTGCCGACCTGCTCGACACCGACCATGCGCCGCCGTCGGCCGACGTCCTGACCGCCGACCTGAGCCGGCTGGACGCCGGACCCGACGACGAGCTGCTCGATCCGGGCGACCAGTACGGCATCGGCGGCGGCTTCCTGCCCATCTCCAACCGGTTGGAGACCCGCCGGCCGGCCGGCCGCAAGCTCGCCGTGGGCGTGGCGCTGCTGCTGGTCCTCGCCGTGGTCGGGCTGCTCATCGGCTTCGCGGTGCTGGGCAACGGCAAGAAGGACGCCGCCACCCCACAGCAGAACGGCCCGAGCGCCGGCACGGTGACCCGCCCCGACGGCGGCCACACCGCGCCGCTGACGCTCAATGCCAGCCAGCTGTCCCTGGTCTCCCCGAACGGCCAGCACGACAACAACGAGGACCTCGGCAACGTCGTGGACGGCAAGCCCGGCACCGCCTGGGCCACCCAGCACTACAACGACAACAGCGACTACTTCACCAACGAGAAGAAGGGCCTGGGCATCCTCATCGACCTGGGTTCGCCCCAGTCGGTGTCGGAGCTGAAGGTCGACTTCACCAACCCCGGCGCCACGGTGCAGCTCAAGAAGGGCGACTTCCCGTCCACCGGCGGCAGTGACGGCGACCAGAAGGTGGTGTTCAACTACACCGCCGTCGGCCAGCCCGAGCAGTGCGGCGCCACCCACGACTTCCTGCTGCCCGCCGACGAAGCCCCCACCCGGTACCTGCTGGTACTGATCACCGGCCTGCCGGTGTCGGCGGACTCGGGCAGCAAGTATCAGGTCGGCATCTCTGAGATCAAGGTCTCGGTCAACCAGTAGAGCCCGGTGGACGCGGTCGGTAGCGTGCGTGCCGTGGAGGAGCCTGGCACCGGCGGCGCGGCGATCCGTTCGGATCCGCAGCTGCTGCGTGCCCACGCCGACGGCGACTGCGATGCCTTCGGTGAACTCTTCCGCCGGCACCGGGACCGGCTCTGGGCGGTGGCGCTGCGTACCCTGGCCGACCCGGAGGACGCCGCCGACGCCCTGCAGGAGGCGCTCATCGCCGCCATGCGCGGCGCCGCCAGCTACCGGGGCGACGCGGCGGTCAGCAGCTGGCTGCACCGGATCGTGGTGAACGCCTGCATCGACCGGGTACGCCGCCGCCAGGCGCGGCCGACGGTACCGTTGGCCGAGGGGACCGACCTGCCGGCCCGGGCCGGCGACCCGGACCTCGCCATGGACGTCCGTACCGCCCTGGCGACCCTGCCGGACGAGCAGCGGCTGGCCCTGGTCCTGGTGGACATGCTCGGGTACCCGGTGGCCGACGCGGCCGCCCGGCTCGGCATCGCCGAGGGCACCGTCAAGAGCCGCTGCGCCCGGGGCCGGGCCCGGCTGGCTGTGCAGTTGGGCTATCTACGGAACCCGGACGCCCCCGGGCGCGTCCCACTCACGAACGGCGAGCCGGAGGGGCGGGGATGAGCAGCGAAGACCTCCTCGACGAGTTGGCCGACTACGCCGCCGGGGTACTCGATCCGGAAGCCGCCGCCGCGGTACGCAGCAGGCTGGCGGCCGACCCCGACCTGGCGCTGCTGGCCGTCGAACTGTCGGCCGCCCAGCGCCGGGTGGCCGGCGAACTGGCCGGCGCCCCCGACGAGCCGATCCCGCCGGCCGTCGCCGCTCGACTGGACGCCCTGCTGCCGACCCCGGTGGAGCAGTTGACCGGCGACGCCGGAGCACGGGCGCAGGACGGCCCCGATGCCCTGGACCGCTCCGCCGCTGACCGGGGCCGTCCGGAGCCGGGTCGACCGGCTGGGCGGGGTACCACCGGACCGGCGCGAGGACCGGCGGGCAGCCGGCCGGGGCGCTCGCGGCGACGCTGGCTGGGGGGCGCACTGGCGGGAGCCGGCGCGCTGGCGGTCGCCGCCCTGGCCGTCGGGGTGCTGGCCACCGCGCCGGCGCGCGACAGCGGCTCCGGGTCGGCGGCGAAGTCCAACGCCGACCGCGCCCAGGCGCCCGTGATGGGCAGCGCCGTACCTCCGATACTGCACAGCGCCACCGACTTCGACCCGGCCACCCTGCCACGCGCCGCCGACATGGCGCTGCAGGCCACCGGGGCGTACGCGGGCCAGGCCGAGAACGGCGAGGCGCTGTCCCGGCTGGAGAGTCCCGCCGCGCTGGCCGACTGCCTGACGGCGGTCGCCGGCCGGTACCCGGGTCCGGTCGCCGAGGTGGTCTACGCCCGGTTCCGCGGCGCGCCGGCGTTGATCGTGGTGCTGGCGGACCGCACGGTGGTCGCCGGGCCCGACTGCGGGCTGCCCGGCGTCGCCACGGACGAGGTTTACGTCACCCCTACGCGCTGATCCTGCCGGTGCCGACGTGACGCGCGGCACCTGCCGGGGCCGCGCGGGAATCAGCGCTTCGTACCATGAGTTTGCGCAGTCGTAGCGGTGGACCGCCGCGCTGCGCGTGGACTGCCCCCCGCCGGTCGTGGAAGTTGAGGAGTAGCAGGTGTCCGAGGTACGGAACTTGATCATTATCGGGTCTGGCCCGGCCGGTTACACCGCCGCCGTCTACGCCGCCCGCGCCAACCTCCGGCCACTGGTCATCGAGGGCGCCGCCAGCGGTGGCGCGCTGATGACCACCACCGAGGTGGAGAACTTCCCCGGCTTCCCGGACGGCATCCTCGGCCCCGAACTGATGGACAGCATGCGCAAGCAGGCGGAGCGCTTCGGCGCCGAGTTCCTCACCGACGACGTCGGCCGGGTGGAGCTGGCCGGGCCGGTCAAGAGCGTCTTCGTCGGCAGCTCCGAATACCAGGCAAAGGCGGTCATCCTGGCCACCGGCTCCGCGTGGCGCCCGCTGGGCGTCCCGGGCGAGCAGGAGCTGCTCGGCCACGGCGTCTCCTCGTGCGCCACCTGCGACGGGTTCTTCTTCCGCAACCAGCACATCGCGGTGGTCGGCGGCGGCGACTCGGCGATGGAGGAGGCCAGCTTCCTCACCCGGTTCGCCGAGACGGTGACCATCGTGCACCGGCGGGACGGGTTCCGGGCCAGCAAGATCATGGCTGAGCGGGCACTGTCCAACCCGAAGATCCGGGTGCGCTGGAACGCCGTCATCACCGAGGTGCTGGGCGCCGACGGCAAGGTCACCGGGGTACGCCTCGCCGACACGGTCACCGGCGAGCCCAGCACCCTGGACGTCACCGGCGTCTTCGTGGCCATCGGCCACGACCCGCGCAGCGAGCTGTTCAAGGGCCAGGTCGACCTGGACGAGTCGGGCTACGTGAAGGTCGACGCACCGAGCAGCCGTACCAACGTCCCCGGCGTCTTCGCCGTCGGTGACCTGGTCGACCACACCTACCGCCAGGCCGTCACCGCCGCCGGTACCGGCTGTGTCGGCGCGCTGGACGCCGAGCGCTACATCGCCGCCCTGGAAGGCTGAACCGGCAGCACCGACCGTCCCCCCACGGTCACCGGGACACCGGCGACCGACAACCACCACCGGCGTCGCCCGCCCAGCGCAGCGACACCCGAGCCGACTCCCAGCGCCGCAGCGGCGCACCGAGCACCACCGAAGTAGGAGGCAACACCATGCAGGCGGTCACCGACGCCACCTTCGCCGACGAGGTACTGCTGTCCAGCACCCCGGTCCTGGTCGACTTCTGGGCCGAATGGTGCGGCCCCTGCCTGCGCGTCGCGCCGGTACTCGAGGAGATCGCCAAGGAGATGGGCGACAAGGTCAAGATCGTCAAGCTGGACATCGACAGCAACCCGAACACCGCCCGGGACTACCGGGTGATGTCGGTACCCATGCTCACCGTCTTCAAGGGCGGCCAGCCGGTCCAGTCGGTCAACGGCGCCCGCCCCAAGAGCGACCTGATCCGGCTCATCGAGTCGGCGCTCTAACCGGCCTACCGCGCCGCCCGGGCGGCGCCCGACGGGTCCTGCGCCGGCTGTCCGGCACGGGGCCCGTCGCGCGGTTTTCGCCCGTTGTCGGATGGGGGCGGTAAGCCGGCGCCGCGCGGCGCGCCACGGTAGGCTCCGGTGGCCTGGGGGCGGCGCGGGGGAGCAAACGACAGGACACGTGCGAGGGGGCCATGGATGCGTGCGTACCGGCGAGGTGACCGGGGCAACGCGGTCGCCGAGATCCGTGCGGTGCTGCGTACCCTCGAACTCCTGCCGGCCGGTGTCGATCCGGCCGGGCGTGCCGAGTTCGACGAGCACACCGAGCGCGCGGTGCGGACCTTCCAGCAGGACCGCGGCCTGTCGGTGGACGGGCGGGTCGGCGACGAGACCTGGCGGGCGCTGGACGCGGCCCGCTGGCGGCTCGGCACCCGTACCCTCTACCAGGCCGTGCCCGACCCGCTGGTCGGCGACGACGTGCGGCAGCTGCAGGAGCGGCTGCTGGAGATGGGGTACGACGTGGGCCGCGCGGACGGCATCTACGGCGCCCGTACCGCCCGGTCGGTCGCCCAGTTCCAGCGCGAGGTGGGGCTGATCCCGGACGGCGCGTGCGGCCCGCACACCATGACCGCGCTGCGCCGGCTGGGCCGCAAGGTGATCGGCGGGGCGCCGCTGGCCCTGCGGGAGGACACCAAGCTGCGCCTGTCCGGCCGCGCCCTGGTCGACAAGACCATCGTCATCGACCCCGGCCACGGCGGCCCCGACCTGGGCGTGGTGGTCCCGGACGGGCCGCTGCGCTGGACCGAGGCCGACCTCGCCTACGACCTGGCCGCCCGGCTGGAGGGCCGGCTGGCCGTCGCCGGCATGCGGGTGCACCTGACCCGCGGCCCGGTCCGCGCCCGCGAGCTGACCACCGGCGAGCGCATCGCGCTCGCCAACGACCTGGCCGCCGACCTGTTCATCTCGCTGCACCTGGACGGGCACCCCAACCCGGCCGCCAGCGGCGTGGCCACCTACCACTACGGCACCGGCAACGGCGTCACCTCCACCGTCGGCGAACGCCTCGCCGGCCTGGTCCAGCGCGAGATCGTGCAGCGGACCGGGCTGCGCAACTGCCAGACCCACGCCAAGACCTGGGACCTGCTGCGGTTGACCAAAATGCCGGCGGTACGGGTCGAGGTCGGGTACCTGACCTCCCCGGTGGACCGGGCGCGCCTGGTCGACCCGCTGTTCCGCGAGCGGGTGGTGGAGGCGGTGGTGGCCGCCGTGCAGCGGATGTACTACCCGGTGGAGGACGACGTGCCCACCGGCTCCATCGACGTCTCGCAGATCCGGGCGGCGGTGGCGGCCGGCCGGCCCTAGCTCTCTGGCCGGCCCTAGCTCTGGCCTGCGCTGCGGGCCCAGCGCAGGCGGTTGCCGACGGGGCTGCCGCTACGGGTGGCCGGGCGCACCGGGCGCAGCAGCGACTCGGGGCTCATCGAGCCGAGCAGCTTCTCCAGGGCGTACTCCACGTCGGACTTCCAGGACAGCGCGGTGCGCAGCTCCAGTCGCAGGCGCGGGTACCGCGGATGGGGTCGGACGGTCTTGAAGCCGACGGAGAGGAAGAAGTCGGCGGGGGCCACGCACCGGCCCGCGCTGGTGTCGTCGGGCTCGCCGTACTTGGCATCGCCGAACGCCTCGATCGCCCGGATGCCCCGCTTGGTGAGGTCGCGGGCCACCCCCTGTACCAGCATCCGGCCCAGCCCGCCGCCGGCAAAGGACTGCACCACCTGCGCAGTCATCAGCAGGGCAGCATCCGGGGAGACCGGCGAGGTGGGGAAAGCCATCGATCGTGGTACATATGCTGGCGGGGCGAACATGACGTAGCCGGCGGGCAGCCCGTCGACGTAGGCGAGTTTTCCGCAGGAGCCCCACTCCAGCAGGGTCTGCGAGACCCAGGCCTCTTTCTCCAGCGCCGGGTCACCGGCCTCGCAGGCGCGCTGCGCCGCCACTGGGTCGAGTTCCCAGTAGACGCACTGCCGACACGGGCGCGGCAGATCTTCCAACGTGTCCAGGGTCAGGCTGACCAGGCGTCGCGACATGGGCACTTTCCCTTGTGAAAGACTCCGCCCCCGGTGGCCGCCGGCGACACCCACACCACCGGTTCCACGGTCCCAACCAGTGATCGTAGCCGGGAAAGCGATGCTGCGGGAGGCAGCCGGCAGAGTACGATCGACCAACCCGCGCCAGCGGTCCGGCCACTCCAGCGGAGAGGAAGCCGACATGGGCTCCGGAACCACCCTCGACGACTTCACCGATCGGTACGCCCAGCGCGTGCACGGCATGACGGCGTCGGAGATCCGAGCTCTCTTCGCGGTGACCAGCCGGCCCGAGGTGGTCTCCCTGGCCGGTGGCGCCCCGTTCGTGACCGCCCTGCCGCTGGACGCGGTCGGCGAGATGTTCGCCAAGCTCGGCAGCGTGCACGGGGCGACCACCCTGCAGTACGGCTCCGGCCAGGGCGACCTGGCCCTGCGCGAGCGGATCTGCGAGGTGATGGCGCTGTCCGGCATCGACGCCTCGTGCGGCGCCTCCCCCGACGACGTGGTGGTGACCGTGGGCGGCCAGCAGGCGCTCGACCTGGTGGCCCGGGTGTTCCTCGACCCCGGTGACGTGGTGATCGCCGAAGGCCCCAGCTACGTCGGCGCGCTCGGCGTCTTCCAGGCGGCCCAGGCCGACGTGGTGCACGTACCGATGGACGACGAAGGGCTCATTCCGGCCGCACTGGCCGAGGCCCTGGAAACCGTGGCGAAAGCCGGCAAGCGCGCCAAGTTTCTCTACACGGTGCCGAATTACCACAATCCGGGTGGTGTCACGCTGGTCGAGTCCCGGCGCGACGAGATCATCGACATCGCCCAGCGCAACGGGCTGCTGATCGTCGAGGACGACCCGTACGGGCTGCTCGGCTTCGACGGCGAGCCGCTGCGCGCCCTGCGCGCCCGGGACCGCGACGGTGTGCTCTACGTCAGCACCTTCTCCAAGACCTTCGCCCCCGGCCTGCGGGTCGGCTGGGTACTCGCCCCACACGCGGTCCGCGAGAAGCTGGTGATCGCGTCCGAGGCGCAGATCCTCTGCCCGAGCATGTTCGCCCAGTCGGCGATCACCACCTACTTCGGCACCATGCCGTGGCGCGAGCAGATCAAGACCTTCCGGGAGATCTACCGGGAACGGCGCGACGCCCTGCTCGGCGCACTCACCGACATGATGCCGGCCGGTACCCGCTGGACCCGGCCCACCGGCGGCTTCTACGTCTGGCTGACCCTGCCCGACGGCCTGAACTCCAAGGAGATGCTGCCCCGCGCCATCACCGAACGGGTCGCCTACGTCCCCGGCACCGGCTTCTACGCCGACGGCTCCGGCGGCGAGTACGCCCGGCTGTCCTACTGCTTCCCGCCGCCGGAGCGCATCCGCGAGGGAGTACGCCGGCTCGCCGACGTCATCGGCCAGGAGCTGGCCATCCGGGCGGTCTTCGGCGCCGGCCGGGCGGCCCAGGCACCACACGGCGTCTCCTGGTCGCAGCCGGGCGCCTTCGGCGCCACCGCGGGCGATACGCCCGCGCCCGGTCTGGGATGATCCCTGGCATGTCGCACGATCCGCACATCCTGGTCCTCGCCGGCGGCCTCTCCTACGAACGGGACGTGTCGCTGCGCTCCGGGCGGCGGGTCCTGGACGCGCTGCGCGCCGTCGGCATCGAGGCGATTCAGCGCGATGCCGACGTCACCCTGCTCCCGTCGCTGGTCGCCGAGCGCCCTGACGCCGTGATCATCGCCCTGCACGGGGCGACCGGGGAGGACGGCTCGCTGCGTGGGGTACTCGACCTGTGCGGCGTGCCCTACGTCGGCTGCGATGCACAGGCGTCCCGGGTCGCCTGGGACAAGCCGTCAGCCAAGGCCGTGCTCCGTGAAGCCGGCATCCCCACCCCCGACTGGGTGGCGCTGCCGCACGACCGGTTCTCCGAGTTGGGCGCCGCTGCGGTACTCGACCGCATCGTGGACCGGCTGGGCCTGCCGCTCATGGTCAAGCCGGCACACGGCGGCTCCGGGCTCGGCGCCGCGGTGGTCCGTGACCTCACGGAACTACCCGCCGCCATGGTGGGCTGTTTCGCCTACGACCAGACCGCGCTGGTCGAGCGGTACATCGCGGGTACCGACATCGCCGTCTCCATCGTCGACCAGGGCGACGGCCCGGTGGCACTACCCGCCGTCGAGATCGTCCCCCGCAACGGCGTGTACGACTACGCCGCCCGGTACACCGCCGGCCTCACCACCTGGCACGTCCCCGCCCGGCTGGACAGTTCGACCGCTGCGACGATCACCGAGATCGCCCTGGCCGCCCACACCGCGCTGGGGCTGCGGGACCTGTCCCGCGTCGACCTGATCCTCGACCAGGCAGGCGTAGCCACCGTCCTCGAAGTGAACGTGTCGCCCGGGATGACCGAGACCTCACTGCTTCCGATGGCGGTCTCCGCCGCCGGACTGGACTTCGGCAAGCTGCTCGCCAACCTCGTGGCCCGCGCGGCCGCCCGCGGCTGACGCCACCACCCGGCCTCACTCGACCTTCCCAGGCCGCCCGACCGCGTGACTTCATCGCGCCGACGAGCCTGGTTCTCTGGCGTGCTTCTCGATGGCTCAGCCGCTGACGTGCCTCCGGGATTCCTGGTGGCGCGTCTCAGACGGCATTCGCCGTGGACGTTAGTCAGGTCGGCTTTCCTGGACCTGCCTCGCCTCAGGCGGGACTCTCGGCGCCTGCCTCCAACACGCTCCCGGCGCGGGCCTGCGTCAGGTGGGCGTCCGTGATGTTCCTCGGGTCGGCGCGCTTCCGTGTGGGCCTTGCCTCGAGGCGAGTGACTCAGACTCCGAGTTCCCGGCCCCATGAGGTGGGCTGATGCCTGCGCTTCGTTGCCCGGGAGCCGCAGGCACCAGCTAGCGCTCGGTCTGAGTTGCTGCGGCCTGCTCCTCAGGATCGGCCGAGACATCTCCACTCGCCTCTAGGGCAGCATCCGCCCCAACTACCGACGGCGGATTCTCGGCTGGCTCACCCTGGCTGTTCGCGCCGTTCTCGGTGGCAGCGCCGGAGGTCGCCAGGCCAGTTGCGGACTGGGCGGCCTGCGCGGCGGCTACGGACGCCGGCGCCTGCCAGTCGATCCGGGGCGGTTCAGCCAGCGGACGGCCACCGAACTCGGCCAGCCAGGCAGCGATCATCGCCAGGTTCTCCCGCCATGCATCCTCCGGAATTGGCGGCAGGATGTCATCCCACAGCGACAGGAAGGACCCACGAAGTTGCAGGTACCCGAAGGGTCGAGCGAGGAACCACAGGTGCAGGTGCGCGGAGCCGTCACCCCACCTGTTCACGTGTACCCGCGCGACGCCGTCCAGCGAACGGATCGCCCGCTCCAGCCGGACAGTCATGACACCCAGTTCGGCGGCCAGCAGGTTCGGCAGGTCCCCCAGATCGAGATGAGAACGCGACTCCAAGATGAGCACCATCGGCAGGCCGGTGGGGCGCTCCATCGCGCGTACCCGCCAGCGATCACTGACCCAGATGTACGCCTCGTCGGGAGCGATACAGGCGTGGCAGCTCGCCGGGTCCTCACCCTGCCGGGGTGGTTCCTTGGTGGCTTGGGGGAGAAGCGGCTTGACCCGCATATCGCCGGTGAAGGGAAAGCTAGGCCAGTTGACGAAGTCGGGGAGATTGCCAGGGGTCTCGACCACGAGGGAACACTAGCGGAGCGCTCGTGCTTTGTCGCGGTCCTGGTCACGGCCCGACGGTACTGCCAGCACGATGATCCACGGAGTTTTCCACAGGCGCGGGGAGGAGCAGGACGGCCTGTCGATAGCCGCCGTCCCTCGGCCAGAGAGGTAAACCTCCTGTTGAGTGGCCCTATAGGCACCCAGCGGGGCGTCGCAGAGCGGGAGATGTTTCACGTGAAACCGGAGGGCCTGTGGATAACTCCTGTGGATATCTCTGCGGCTCGGGTTGACCAGGCGGTAGCCGTCCCACCTCGGGAGGATCGGCGCCCGTCCGTCCGGGGGCGGCGCCTGCGTGGCGCTCAGTTCCGCATGCATCTCTTGTGAGGGTGGTGACCACGATGTGAGGTGTGCGGCCCCGGGATGGCGCCGCTCTGGCCTCGTCGACGAGGCAGGCTCTCGAACGGCCAGCCTGGTGGAAGGAGAGGGCCGGCCGGCATCGGGACAATGACCGAACGGGGCGACGACGCGAATGTCGTAACCGGAGAGTCGACCGACAACGATGCGGGCCGATCGAGCATCACCCGGCGACGAGCGTGCCTTCGTCAGACGATCCCCCACCCACTCCCAGTTGTTCCGACGCCGGTCAGCGCCGACCGTCCGAAGTCCAGGGCCAGGCCGCCCGACGACCTGGCGAGCCACAACTCTCGAAGACTCAGTAGCCCGGCTGCCCTAGGAACGCTGCGCGACCCCGCGATCGGCCGCCCCTGCGCCCCTGCGCCCCTGCGCCCCTGCGCCCCTGCGCCCCTGCGCCCCTGCGCCCCTGCGCCCCTGCGCCCCTGCGCCCCTGCGCCCCTGCGCCCCTGCGCCCCTGCGCCCCTGCGCCCCTGCGCCCCTGCGCCCCTGCGCCCCTGCGCCCCTGCGCCCCTGCGCCCCTGCGCCCCTGCGCCCCTGCGCCCCTGCGCCCCTGCGCCCCTGCGCCCCTGCGCCCCTGCGCCCCTGCGCCCCTGCGCCCCTGCGCCCCTGCGCCCCTGCGCCCCTGCGCCCCTGCGCCCCTGCGCCCCTGCGCCCCTGCGCCCCTGCGCCCCTGCGCCCCTGCGCCCCTGCGCCCCTGCGCCCCTGCGCCCCTGCGCCCCTGCGCCCCTGCGCCCCTGCGCCCCTGCGCCCCTGCGCCGATCATCTTTGCTTGTCGGGGGCAGCGGTGTGTGGCGCCAAGGAAGCCGAGGATCAGCCACGACGCGGCCTCTACTTGGCGCCAGAAGGATGTGCACCCAGCGCCCAGAGTCAGCTGGTCTACCTGTTCTCAGGCGCGATGGGTGTTCCATCGCTGCCCGCGGAAGGCGGAGTTGCGCGCACATTGCCATCGCCTCGGGCCCCGCGATCTCGCGAACAACCGGAGACCTACGTCCGTGGCCTACACATGATCTGCGGCGAAACCCAGGTCGCCAATCAGCGGTGATGCCCGTCCTCAGCGCAGTCGGGCGAGCCGAACTCGGGTAGGGACTCAGGGCCGGGCCAGCACTGAATGTCTCCGGAGTATCTGAGTCCGCATCGGACGCCTCCACCTCCACCCCGCACAGGGTCCGGCACGAGCGTCTGAGCGTCGGGCGCCCAAGATGAAGGGCGGTGCCAGACACCGGCACCGCCCTCTGTGACCCTGGAACGCAGGCTTGCTAACTCTCTGCCGCCTTGTCCATCCCGATGATGCCGACGATGCGCTCCAAGTCGTCGACGGTGGCGAACTCGATCGTGATCTTCCCCTTGCTCCGCCCGATGTCGACCCGTACCCGGGTGTCGAAACGGTCGGAGAGGCGGTCAGCGAGGTCGCTCAGCGCAGGTGCGTGCGGCTTCGACCGCCGCTTCTGCGCGGCCGCGGGTCCGCCGTCCACACCCGATACGGTCAGCGCCACCAACTCTTCGGTGGCGCGTACCGACAGACCCTCCGCGACGATGCGACTGGCCAGGTGTTCCTGACCCTCGTGGTCGTCAAGGCTCAACAGTGCGCGGGCATGGCCGGCCGACAGCACACCAGCCGCGACGCGGTTCTGTACCCGGGGCGGGAGGTTGAGCAGCCGGATGGTGTTCGAGATCTGCGGACGACTGCGTCCGATGCGCCGGGCAAGTTCCTCGTGGGTGGCGCCGAACTCGTCCAGCAGCTGCTGATAGGCCGCGGCTTCCTCCAGTGGGTTGAGATTTGCCCGGTGGATGTTCTCCAGCAGCGCATCGCGCAGCATCGCATCGTCGCGGGTGTCCCGGACAATGGCGGGGATGGACTCCCGACCGAGCGCCTGGGCAGCACGCCACCGGCGTTCACCCATCACCAGTTCGTACTTGTCGGGGCCAAGTTCGCGGACGACGATCGGCTGGAGGAAGCCCACCTGCTCGATGGAGTCGCGCAGCTCCTCCAGCGCCTCGTCGTCGAAGACAGAACGGGGCTGCTTCGGGTTCGGTGCGATGGAGCCGACCGGGATCTCGGCGAAGCGGGCGCCGGGCACCGGCGACAGCCTCGACTCACCCGTGTCGTACCCGCCCGCTTGGTGGGCCGGGCGGTCCGACGGGTAGCCCGGACCAGGACCGGGGGCCGCCCCAACGGGTGCCGCGTTGTCCGGTGGCGCTGCCGGCGAGGGAGCCGCCGGAGCGGTCGGAATCAGCGCGCCGAGCCCCCGACCCAGTCCGCCACGTGCCTTGCTCATGCCGTGCCCCCCACACGTACGCCGCGCTCAGCGATCTCCTGCGCGGCCTCGAAGTAGCTGATCGCCCCGCGCGAACCGGGGTCGTAGGTCATCACCGACTGGCTGTAGCTGGGCGCCTCGGATACCCGGACGTTGCGCGGGATGACTGCCCGCAGCACCTTCTCACCGAAGTGTGCCCGGACGTCCTGCTCGACGAGGTCTGCGAGGCGCGTGCGGCGGTCGTACATGGTGAGCAGCACGGTACTGATGTCCAGTTGGGGATTGAGGTGGGAACGTACGAGCGCGATGTTACTGGTGAGGGCTTGGACTCCCTCGAGCGCGTAGTACTCGCACTGGATGGGTATGAGGACCTCCTGCGCGGCCACGAGTGCGTTCACGGTGAGCAGCCCGAGGGAGGGCGGGCAGTCGATGAAAATGTAGTCGTACTCGACCGGCGAGGCCTGGATAGCCCGAGCGAGGCGGGACTCGCGGGCTACTACGGAGACGAGTTCGATCTCGGCGCCGGCCAGGTCGATCGTCGCGGGAACGCAGGAGAGGTTGGGGATGCCGTCCACCGCCTGGGTGACGTCGGCCAACGCGGTGCCGTCGATGAGGCAGTCGTAGACATCGGGTACGCCCGCGTGGTGGGGCACGTTCAGCCCCGTTGACGCGTTGCCCTGCGGATCGAGGTCGATGACCAGTACACGGTTGCCGTGCAGCGCGAGGGCGACGGCGATGTTGACGGCGGTGGTGGTCTTGCCGACCCCGCCCTTCTGGTTCGCCACGCACATCACCCGCCGGTGAGGGGGACGAGGCATGGTGATCTCTCCACCAGGGTTGAGAACCTTCACTGCTCGTTCCGCCTCCTGTGCCAACGGAGGGTCGTCGGTTTCACGTGAAACATCGCTCGTCTCCGTAACACCAGCGGGCGGGTACGGCCGCGGAGCCGGCGCGCTGCCAGCGTCCGCCGCCGGCGCTGCCGGCTGACTGGTCGGTCCGACGACCGGGGTGGCGACCGTCGGACCGACCGCGAACCCCGTCCCTGTGTGGGGCGGAACCCCGGGCTGGCTGTACGCCGGCGCGCCCGAGCGGCCGCCCGGCGCACCCCGCTGATCCCGGTTGACCGCCCCGGCTCCTGGTACCCAACTGGCTGGGCCTCGGCCCCCGTCTTCGCTCATACTTGTCATCCCTGCCCGCGTCGCAACCATCCGAAGCACGTCCCCCCGGCCCGCTGATTCCGGTGCCGTACGTGCGTTGCGCGGTCAGCCTACGGCTGCCCGAACGGCATGGCCATTGTCGGGACCGGTATTGCGGCCATTCGCGTCGCCGCAGCGTTCAGTTCCGTCAAAGACGGCACGTGCCGACCCCGGAAGGCACCAATCCTCCAGAAGCCCAACCACAGAACCGCACAGAACGACCCGGGTCGAGCCTGTGAATGAGGGCTTACTACCAGAACTCGCAGAAGCTCCGAACCGGCTGCCACCGAAGGGCTACTCACTCGGGCGAGCGCCGAGCCGGTACGAAACCGGGTCTGAGGCCGCCGACCGGCGACCACGACCGGCGGTCGGGGCCATAGGCACGAACCTGGAACCGGAACTGGGCCAAGGCATCAGAGAGAATCCGGCGGCTGGAACTGCGGATCGGGCCGGTAGGCCGAATCGCAGCCAGTAGGCCGGATCGGGGCCGACGGCCGGGCTGGGGCAAGCCGAGGCCGAGCCTGTGCCTGGGGCCGACGGCCGGCAGCCAAGGCTGAACCTGGGGTCTGGGCATGGGCCTGGGGCCGAGACGGGGAGCCGGGACCGGAGCCGGGGCTGAAGCCGAGGACGGGGCAAGGACCGGGTTCTGGCACAGGAAGTGCGCAGGGGAAGAGGAGCACCGTAGGCGATCTTGGTGATATCTCCAGGGTCGTTCAGAGCGTTGGCCATGTCACGATGAACGTGGGTACCGGTGTTCCGGACGTCATCGGCGCGATGTCGGGCACTGGAATCCAGTCGAGGGCAACCATGGCGGGACAGTCGCAGATCTCTTCGCCTCTGCCGAGTCGCGGGTTCCCGTCCGCGACCTGGACCGCGAAGAGCGCCGTCATGCCGGATGGGTAAGGCATGTCGACGAGGTAGCGCACGTTCAACGCCCGCAGGCCGGTCTCCTCGACAACTTCGCGGCGGACTGCCACCTCGGGTGTCTCGCCGTCCTCTATGCCGCCGCCGGGGAGAGTCCAGTATTCAAGGCCGTCATGGCGCCCGGTCGGGCCGGGGCCACGCTCGCGGACCATCAGAATGTGTCCGTCACGGATGATGACGGCTGCCGCCCTGCGTCGCTGCATCACTCGACGATCTTGCGGCTGCTCTGGCGTTGTGTCACTGCATTTCTCGACTACTGCGGAGCTGTACCCGTCGCAGAGCTGGAAGCACAGGGCGAGCAGGACTCGTTTGCGGAGCGGGTCGAAGCCGGCGCGGCCGTACATCTGCCGTTTGAGCGGTTGACGTTGCCTCTACGACTCCGGAACTGTGCGGAAGGGTCAGGCCGGCGGTGACGGCCGCCAGGTCGCTGTTCAAGCCGGCGGCGGACCCCGTGATGCCGGGCGATCTTGCCTGTTCGGCGGAGACCATCCAGGCGCCGAGCCGGTTCCCGTATAGGCCGGTGAGCATCACGGCGAACCCACCCGACGACGGACAAAGCCCAGCCAGCCCTACATGGGTCCAAGCCAGACGGTCCGTCGGCCCGACCGAGGGTCAGGAGCGATAGATCTCGGCAGGCCAGATCCTTGGCTCTCCGAAGCGGCCGTCTAGTAGCGCGGCCGGTCCCGGCCGGCCGGGCGCCTCACCCGCGGCCCCGCGCTCGGCTCGCCTACGGGACGCTTGTGGTCGATCTCGACCACCGTGGTCGGTGGTGCCACGAACTCCCCGCCACACAGTCGCAACACGGGGGTACCGCCGCCGAGGCGGGCCACCGCGGCGGCGTGCTCCTCGATCTCGGCGGCGGCCGACGCTCCCTTGAGCGCGAGCAGCCGGCCACCGACCCGGGCCAACGGCAGGCACCAGCCGGCGAGCCGGTCCAGCGGGGCAACGGCGCGGGCGGTCACCACGTCAGCGGGCGGGCCGGAGTACTCCTCGGCGCGGGCGCGGACCACGTCCACCTGGTGCGCCAAGCCGAGGGCGTCGACCACCTCGATGAGGAAGTCGTACCGGCGGGCCAGCGGCTCCAGCAGCGTCACCACGAGGTCGGGGCGGGCAATCGCCAGGGGAATACCGGGCAGACCGGCACCTGAGCCCACATCGGTGACAGAAGCTCCCAATTCCATCAGCTCGCCGACGACCGCACTGTTGAGCAGGTGCCGGTCCCAGAGCCGGGGCGCCTCGCGGGGACCGATGATTCCCCGGACAACGCCGTCGGAGGCGAGCTGGTGGGCGTACCGGGTGGCCAGGTCGAGCCGGTCGCCGAAAACGGACCGAGCCGCCGGGAGCGGCGGCTCGGTCGGGTCGGGCTGTAGTGTCACTCGGCGGGCCGCACGACGATCCGTCGGCTCGGCTCGACACCTTCGGACTCGCTCATCACACCGGGGAGCGCGTTGATGACGTCGTGGACGCACTTGCGTTCAAACGCCGACATCGGCTCCAGGCGTACCGGCTCGCCGTACTCCTTGACCTTCTCGGCGGCGTTCTTGGCGATCGCACCGAGTTCCTTGCGTCGGGTGGCCCGGTAGCCGCCGACGTCCAGCAGCAACCGGCTGGGCGTCCCGGTCTGCCGGAAGATGGCCAGCCGGGTCAGTTCCTGCAGCGCCTCCAGGGTGGAGCCGCGCTGCCCTACCAGGGCATTGAGCCGGCCGCCGACGACCTCCACCATGGGGCGGCCGTTCTGCACCAGCTCGTCGATGTCGCCGTCGTAGTCGAGGATGTCCAGCAGACCCTCGACGTAATCGGCCGCGATCTCACTTTCCCGGAACAGCTCGCCGGCTTCTGCGTTGTCGGCGGCCGCCGGGGCGGCCTGCGCCTCGTCGGTTGACGGAGTACTCGTCTCTGTCACGTTCTCATCTCCGGTCGTACCAGCAACGGTCATCCCAATCGGTCCGCCTGGCCGCGGCGCCCGTCCGGGTGAGCGACGGGTCCGCCGGTGGCGGGTCCCCCGGACCGCGACGGTGGGATCCGTCGGTTCGAGGAAGTCTTCGGCTGGCGGGGAGCACGGTGCGCGGTCCGCGCTGAGCACGGACCGCGCACCACCGCTCAACCCGTGGTGCGCTTCGCCGCGCTCTTCGCCTTGCTGCCATTCTGCCCAGCCGCGTCCTTCGCCGTGGCGGAAGCCGTGTCGGTCTGGTCACTCGACGGCTGCGCGGGGGAGGCCGGCTTGGCGGCCGTACCGCCGCGCTTGGGCTTGGCGCCGGGCTTCGGCGCGAGGGCCTTGTTCACCTCGCGGACCGGGGCGGGCGGGGGGGTGGCCGGCTTGCGGCCGAACCGGGTGGTGGCCGGCTTGCCGGACTTCGCGGTGTCGCCGCCGCGGCCCGCTGCCGCCTTGCCGCCGGCTACCTTGCCGCCGGCAACGCCCTTGGCGGTGGCCGGGGTACGCGGCACACCACCGATCGGCGGTACGCCGCCGGTGGTGACCACCTTGGCCGGCGGCGGGTACTTGCGCAGCACCCAGAACTGCTGGCCGAGGGAGAACAGGTTGGTCGTGGTCCAGTAGAGCACCACACCGATGGGGAAGCTGAAGCCGGAGAACAGCAGGGTCGCCGGGATGCCGTAGAGCATGACGCGCTGCATCATGCGCTGGTTGTTGTCTTCCGACCAGCCGGTCTTGAGGATCATCTGGCGGCTGGTCAGGTAGGTCGAGACGATCATGGTGATCACCAGGATGGCCGCCACGATCCGCACGTTGGTCATGGTGGAGCCGAGCCCGACCACGTCGGCCGGGTGCGACCGGAACGAGGCGGTGATCGGCGCGCCCAGGAACTTCGCGTGGACGGCATCGTCGAACTGGCCGATGGTCCAGCCGTACAGCTGCTTGGTGGCCGAATCGGTGGTGGTGATCTTCAGGTGCCGCAGGACGTGGAACAGCGACCACATCACCGGCAGCTGGATGAGCATGGGCAGGCAGCCCATCAGCGGGTTGGCGTTCTCCGACTTGTAGAGCTCCATGGTCGCCCGCTGGAGCCCTTCCCGGTCACCCTTGTGCTTCTCCTTGAGGGCGCTCAGCTGGGGGGCGAGCGCCTGCATGGCGCGCTGCGACTTGATCTGCTTGACGAAGACCGGGAAGAGCAGTGCACGGATGGTGATCACCATGAAGACGATGGCGAGCACCCAGTCCCAGTTGGTGGCGAGGAACTCACCGGTCATGCCGATCGCGGCGAACAAACCATGCCACATCAGCAAGATCTTGGAGATCAGCCAGTAAAGCGGTCCAAGCACCTCAGGGACTCCAACTACGTCAGAAACGGGCGGGGGGTACCGGGTCGTACCCGCCCGGATGGAAGGGGTGGCAGCGCGACAGCCGTCGGACCGTCAGCCAGAACCCCCGTAGTGCACCGTGTGTGGTGATCGCCTCGACGGCATAGGTGCTACAGGATGGGTAGAACCGGCAGCGGGCCGGCAGCGCCGGGCTTACCCAACGACGGTACGCGATGATGGGGAGCAACAGCACCTTGGCGGCGGCTCCGGTGACCGGTCGTACGCCGGGATCCTGGTCACTGTGGGCGACCGGAGGCTGAGCGGTGGGTTCAGTCACGGCCGGACTCCGTCGCACGCCGACGCGGTCGTCCGGGCCGCAGCGCGGCGGCGAGCGCCGCGTCGAGATCATCGGCCAGCCGGGGGTACGGCCGGGTCGCGGCGCCGGGCTGCGCCCGGACCACCACCTGGGTACCGCCGGGCAGCCCGGCCAGCCGCTCCCGCATCAGGGCGCGCAGCCGCCGTTTCACCTTGTTACGGGTGACCGCACCGCCGACCGCCTTGGAGACGACGAAACCGGCCCGGGCGGGAGTCCCCGTCCGGGCCGGTTCGCAGGTCACGTCGAGCTGTCCGGTGCCGGGCACGGTGGCCGCGTGGACGACGACCGAACCCCGGCCGGCCCGCCTGCCACCCCGGATCGTCGCGGCGAATTCACCGCGACGCCGCAAGCGCTGCGCGGCGGCCAGCATGGCTTCGCGGCGTCAGGCCGACAGCCGGGTGCGGCCCTTGGCCCGGCGCTCGGAGAGGATGGCCCGCCCGGCGCGGGTGCGCATGCGCAACCGGAAGCCGTGGGTCTTCGCGCGCCGGCGGTTGTTCGGCTGGTAGGTGCGCTTGCTCACGTCGATACTCCGTCTGGGTGAATGTCGTCCGGTCGGCACCCCACCACCAGTGGGATCGGCTGGCCCGGTGCGGAAACTGCACCTCGACCGGGCCCGTCCACTCTACCAGTGGCCGTTGCGGGCGGCGGTGGGCGGGCGAGCCGGTTTTCCGGGCAGCCGTTCCACGGTACGCGACCACGCTGCGCAGGGCAAAACGGCGAGGGCCGGCAGTGGCCGGTGTGCCAATTGCACTGATTCCTCCTCCAGGTCACCCGGGTCACGTCAACGATCGGAACTTGGCGCTGAGCACAAACCGGGCACCTGCCCACAAGCACCGCAGAGGCATGTGGACAACGGTTGAGGGCTTGTGGACAACGCTGTTAACCTGCGCGCCTGCCCGATTCTGTTCCCCACCTCGCGGTCCGACCGCAAATTGGGGCAAAACCGGACGGCCCGATCAATCGTTCGGCTGGTAGTACCGCCACACAGCGCGGTGAGCCGGTCGCCGACGGTTCGGATCCGGCACTGACCAGCTCATACACAGCCTGTGGATAACTTGTGGATGATGGTGGTCTCGGGTGGTGGGGACTGCGACGCCGGCGACAGTGGCGTCCATAGGCGGTACCGGGGGACGGCGGCCGCGGAGCGAGGGGGTGGCACTGTGGCGAGCGACATCGACCTGCCCGCAGTGTGGCTTGCGGTGACCGAGGAGATCGCCGACGGCATCATCTCCGCCCAGCAGCGCGCCTACCTGCGCCTCACCCGGCTGCGGGCGATCGTGGACGACACCGCTCTGCTGGCCGTCCCGGACGCGTTCACCCGGGACGTCATCGAATCCCGGCTGCGCCCCGCCGTCACCGACGCACTGTCCCGGCGCCTCGGGCGGGCCATCCAGGTGGCGGTGACCGTACGCCCGATCGAGGACAGCCAGCCGGCGGGCGCGTACCCCCCGGTGGAGAGCCCCGCCGAGCCGCTGCCCGCACAGGCCCGGCCGGGCTACCCGGCGGACGGCTTCGCCCCGGGCCGGCCCACCTACTACCCGGGCCCGGCCGGCTACCCGGCGCCCGGCTACCCCGCGGCCGCCCCCCGGGCGCCTGAGCAGTACCGCGGCAGCGAGCGTCCGGGACAGGTGGAGCCGCCCCGCCCGGGCGCCGACCGGCCGGCGGTCCCGTCCGCCCGGGCCGGCGAGCCCACCCTTTTCGACGACCCGGGCGCGCTGCCCGACCCGGGCGAGCGGCACCCCGCCGAGCCGGCCGGCGCGGACGGCCCGGAACAGGACGCATACCGGCAGCCGGACGGCTACCGACAGCCCGACGGCTACCGGGGCGAGCCGAACGCCTACCGGGCCGACCCCGGGCGCGGCGTCGGCGAACCCTACCGGCGGCCGGCCGAGTCACCGGACGGCTACCGGGGTCCGGCCGAGCCGGCCGGACCCGACGCCTACCGGACCTACCGCGGCGGCGGCCCCGGCTACCCTGCCCCGGCCGACTACCCGCAGGGCTATCCCGACCAGGGCTACCGCGAGCCGCCGGCCTACCCGGACTACGAGCGCTTCGCCGGCCGGGCGGTGGTCGCCTCCGAGGACCCGACCGGGCGCGGCGCCATCCCGCCGGCCGGACGGCTGGACCGGCGCCCGGCCGACGGCAACCGGCTCAACCCCAAGTACACCTTCGAGACCTTCGTCATCGGCTCGTCCAACCGGTTCGCCCATGCGGCGGCGGTGGCGGTGGCCGAGTCGCCGGCCAAGGCGTACAACCCGCTCTTCATCTACGGCAGCTCCGGGCTGGGCAAGACGCACCTGCTGCACGCCATCGGGCACTACGCCCAGACGCTGGGTACCGCCCGGTCGGTGCGCTACGTCTCCACCGAAGAGTTCACCAACGACTTCATCAACTCGCTGCGGGACGACAAGACCAGCGCCTTCCAGCGTCGCTACCGCGACGTGGACATCCTGCTGATCGACGACATCCAGTTCCTGGAGAACCGGGAACGGACGCAGGAGGAGTTCTTCCACACCTTCAACACCCTGCACAACACCAACAAGCAGCTGGTGATCACCTCCGACCGCTCGCCCAAGCAGCTGTCGACGCTGGAGGACCGGTTGCGTACCCGCTTCGAGTGGGGCCTGCTGGCCGACATCACCCCGCCCGACCTGGAGACCCGGATCGCCATCCTGCAGAAGAAGGCGGCCCAGGAGCGGCTGTTCGCCCCGCCGGACGTACTGGAGTTCATCGCCTCCCGGGTCTCCAACTCCATCCGCGAGCTGGAAGGCGCCCTGATCCGGGTCACCGCGTACGCCTCGCTGACCCGTACCCCGGTGGCGCTCGCGCTGGCTGAGGAGGTGCTGCGGGACTTCATCCCGGACGGCTCCGGGCCGGAGATCACCGCCGACCAGATCATGGCGACGACCTCGGAATACTTCGGCGTCAGCCTGGAGGACCTGCGCGGGCACTCCCGCTCCCGGGTGCTGGTCAACGCCCGCCAGGTCGCCATGTACCTGTGCCGCGAGCTGACCGACCTGTCGCTGCCCCGGATCGGGCAGGCCTTCGGCGGCCGGGACCACACCACGGTGATGCACGCCGATCGCAAGATCCGCCAGCAGATGGCCGAGCGGCGCTCGCTCTACAACCAGATCGCCGAGCTGACCAACCGGATCAAGCAGACCCCCTGACCGGCCCGCGCTCACGCCCCGGTACCGGTGGCGGACGCGCGATATCCACAGGCTGTGCATACCCACCGGTCACCGGCTGCCGAAGTTGGCACATCCCGTCCCGTGTCCACAGACTGTGGACAACTCCTGTTGACAGCCTGTTGACGACGTGTGGACATCCCTCCGATTGGGTGGATGGCTTGTTGACAACGCCGAACGGCTTTCCCCACAGCCCGGGGGAAACCCTGGGGACAACCCGTGGAAAACCTGTGCACGACTGGGGAAAGCGTGTGGGGACAGCGGCCACTGTGGACAACCGGGCCGGTTGTCCCCGGCTCTGCCCACAGCTCACCCACCGGTCCGAAGCGCCGCTGGCCTGCGCGAAGGCGGGATGTCCACAGAATCCACACCACTGATGACTACGACTTAGAGATTTTTAATAGAGAACAAAAATCAATCATCGGTGTGTGCATGATCAGCCGATGCCAAGTTCCCGGGGTCGGTGCACACTTGTCAGTCGCTCGCCCTACAGTGCGAGAGGCAGCCAGGACCAGCCATCGTCGGAGGCATGAAATGAAGTTCCGTGTGGAGCGCGACGCGCTCGCCGATGCCGTCGCCTGGACAGCCAAGAGCCTGCCCAGCCGGCCGTCGGTGCCGGTGCTCGCCGGGGTGATGCTGCGGGTGGCCGACGGCGCGCTGACCGTCTCCGGCTTCGACTACGAGGTCTCCAGCCAGGTCACCACCGAGGTGCAGGCCGACGCCGACGGCGCCGCCCTGGTCTCCGGCCGGCTGCTCGCCGAGATCACCAAAGCACTGCCGGCCAAGCCGGTCGACGTCGCCGCGGTCGGCTCACACCTGGAGCTGGTCTGCGGCAGTGCCCGCTTCACCCTGCCCACCATGCCGGTGGAGGACTATCCGACGCTGCCGGAGATGCCGGCCACCGCCGGCACGGTGGAGGCGCCGCACCTTCGCCGCGGCGGTCGCCCAGGTCGCCGTGGCCGCCGGCCGCGACGACACCCTGCCGCTGCTCACCGGCGTACGGGTGGAGATCGAGGGCGACACCATGACGCTGCTCGCCACCGACCGGTACCGGCTGGCGATCAAGGAACTGACCTGGCGCCCCGACGCGGCCGACGCCAACCTGCAGGCGCTGGTCCCGGCCCGGACGCTCGCCGACACCGCCAAGACGCTGGGCGCCCTGGGCGGCCAGGTGACCGTGGCGCTGTCCCGGGGCGGCGCGGGCGAGGGCATGATCGGCTTCGCCGGCGGTACCCGGCGCACCACCAGCCGGCTGCTCGACGGGGACTTTCCGAAGGTCCGCAACCTGCTCTCGGACAGCCACGCGGCGCAGGCGCGCATCGCCATCCCGGCGCTCATCGAGGTGGTCAAGCGGGTCGCCCTGGTGGCCGAGCGGACCAGCCCGGTGCGGCTGTCGTTCAGCGAGGACGGGCTGATCGTGGAGGCCGGCAGCAGCGAGGACGCGCGGGCCAGCGAGGCGATGGACTGCGCCTACACCGGCGAGCCCATGCAGATCGCGTTCAACCACACCTACCTGCTGGAGGGCCTGGCGGTGATGGGCGCGGCGACGGTCGTGCTGGGCGTCAACGACCCGCGCAAGCCGGCCACGCTGGCGCCGGCCGGCGACGACGGCGAGATCGTCCCGGGGTACCGCTACGTCATCATGCCCATCCGCATCGGCAGCTAGCCGTGCACGTCAGCCGGCTCGAACTGGTCGACTTCCGGTCCTACCCGCGGGCCCAGGTCGACCTCGGGCCGGGCGTGTCGGTGCTGATCGGACCCAACGGCGTGGGCAAGACCAACCTCGTCGAGGCGCTGGGCTACCTGGCCACCCTCGGCTCACACCGGGTGGCCACCGATGCCCCGCTGGTCCGGCTGGGCGCCGACAGCGCCGTGATCCGGGCGCAGGTCCAGCACGAAGGCCGGTCCCTGCTGGTCGAGCTGGCCATCGAACCCGGCCGGGCCAACCGCGCCCGGCTCGGCGGCGCCCCGGCCCGGCGGCCCCGGGACATCCTCGGCGCGCTGCGCATGGTGCTCTTCGCCCCCGAAGACCTCAGCCTGGTCCGCGGCGACCCGGCCGAGCGACGCCGGTACCTGGACGAGCTGCTGGTGGCCCGGCAGCCCCGGTTCGCCGGGGTACGCGCCGACTACGAGCGCACCCTCAAGCAGCGCAACGCCCTGCTGCGTACCGCCTACCTGGCGCGCAAGACCGGGGCCGGCGCCCGGGACCTGTCCACCCTCGACGTCTGGGACACCCACCTCGCCCAGCACGGCGCCGAGCTGCTCGCCGCCCGGCTGCGACTGTGCGCGGCGCTCGGCCCGCACGTGGCCAAGGCGTACGACGCGGTGGCCGCCGGGCGGGGCGGCGCCACGCTGGCCTACCGGGCCGGGGTACCCACCGGTGCCGACGGGCGCGCCGAGCTGGAGGAGGCGCTGCGCGAAGCGCTGCGGGAGGCGCGTACCCAGGAGATCGACCGGGGGGTGACGCTGGTCGGCCCGCACCGCGACGACCTGCTGCTCAACCTGGGCGAACTTCCCGCCAAGGGGTACGCCAGCCACGGCGAGTCGTGGTCGTATGCGCTGGCCCTGCGGCTGGCGGCGTTCGAGCTGTTGCGGGCCGACGGGATCGAGCCGGTGCTGGTCCTCGACGACGTCTTCGCCGAGCTCGACGCCGGCCGGCGGGAACGGCTGGCCGCCCTGGTGGGCGGCGCCCAGCAGCTGCTCGTTACCGGTGCAGTGGCCGAGGACGTCCCGACCAGCCTGGGCGGGACCCGGTATCAGGTCAACGCGGGGGAGGTACGCCGTGTCGAGTGAGGCACCGGACCGGCCTACGGACGGCCCCGCACCCGGCCGGCCGACACGCGGCACCGGCCGCCGCCGATCGGCGGACGGGACCGGACCCAGCCGGCCAGTCGATTCGACGGGGCCGAGCCGGCCGGTGGACGCGACCGGATCCAGCCCGGTGGACGCGACGGGGACGGGTCGGCCAGTCGACGGGGCCGGGCCGCAGGGGCCGGCGGACGGCGCCGCGCCGAGCGGCCCCGAGCTGGCCCGGGCGGCGATCGAGGCGGCCCGGGGCCGGCGGGCGGCGGCGCCCCGGCGGCGCGCCGGTGGCGGTGCGGGCTCGGGCGGCCGGCTGCGCGGGTACTCCGGGCCGGGGCCGGACCCGCGTGACCCGCAGCGCTTCGGGTCGCTGATGGACCGGCTGGTGGCGGCCCGGGGATGGCAGCGGCCGACCGCCGAGGCGAGCGTCTTCGGTGACTGGCCGCGTGCGGTCGGCGCGGAGGTGGCCGCGCACTGCCGGCCGGTGAAGCTGGAGGACGGCGAGCTGACCGTCGAGGCGGAGTCCACCGCCTGGGCCACCCAGCTGCGGCTGCTCGCCGGCCGGCTGCTCGCCGGCATCGCCGCGCAGGTCGGCCACGGCGTGGTCACCCGGCTGCGCATCCACGGCCCCGCCCGGCCGGACTGGGGGGCGGGACCTCGGCGGGTACGCGGCCGCGGCCCCCGCGACACCTACGGCTGACCTGTCCGCACCGAACTGGGCTACGGGCTGGCGAACCGGAATGGAGGGTGGTCCCAGCGGCGCATCGGACAGGTGCGACGACATGTGCACGCCGATCCGGCGCGCCGAGTGCCAAGCGGTCAGGCACTCGCACTGCGCTTGGGAAGCAGTTGTTGCTCTGTCATTCTGCCGTCGGCCACACAACCGGGTGGTGAGTGGTATCCCGGTGCTCAGCCGCCTCGCTAGCCGTACCTACCCAGGCGCAGACACAGCAGACAGCGCTCTTGCGGAAGGCCGGCTCGCCGGCTGGGCGCGGCGTGCGTTTCGGCAGGCTGACGGTGCCGCTGTTGGTCTGGTGGAAGGTCAGGCCGGCATTGAGTTCGTGCAGTTCACAGAACCTAGACCAAGCCGCGTCGTCCATCTGGCTCCCTTGACAGGGAGGAGGGCCGAAGCGCAACGGAACTGCCCCGACCCGCCTCTTCAGCAGAGCTACGACGCCTTCTGGCATTCGCCGCCCCGGTCTAGATAGACTAGCTATACAGGTTATATAAGTAAAGAAGTGTGTCAGGTCCAGCCTGGCTACGCGAGATGATCTGCGTGTGCCGCTGCCCATGACCTCGGACCAGATCGCCCGCGACCTGGCCGATCGGATCGCTGCCGGGGAGTACCCGCCCGGCACGCAGCTGCCCACCTACGCGACACTCTGCGACCTCTACAACGTCAGCCACGCCACGGTCGCCAAGGTGATCCTGCTGCTGCGTGAGCGCGGGGTCGTCGTCGGTATCCCTGGCCGGGGCGTGTTCGTGCCCGAGCCGCCGCCCGCTGCCTAGGTCCGGCGGCGCTCCGAGTTGAGTTTGTCGGGTTGCGCCCGCAGCGGTGCCGCGTCAGAAGTCGGCGTAGACGGCGAAGCCGCGGTCGGCGCAGCGGCGGTAGAAGCTGGCGAGGACGGCCAGTTCGGTGAGGGTGAAGCTCCACTGCGGCGGCTCGCCGTCGCCGTCGCGCAGCGCCGCAAGTCGGGACTCCAGCCAGCGCAGCTGCTGTTCGGGCAGGCGGCCGGCGCCCAGCGCGGTCCGCAGTACCTCGGCCACGCTGTCGAAGGTGACTTCGGGACCAAGCGGTTCGTGGCCGGCGAGGAAGCGTTCCAGGCCGCCGGCGATCCAGGCGCAGCCGTCCGGGTCGATCACCGGGTCCTCGTCCTCCGCCGAGGCGTCTGTGGCGTAGAGCACACCCTGCAGGCCGAGGAGCAGGTCGACCAGGGCGGTGTACCCGGTGACCCGGACCGTTCCGCTCTCCGCGATGTGGTCGGCGAGCGCCGCGGCCGGGCCGGCGTGCGCCGGCACCCGCCGGGCCAGGTCGGCGAAGTCGACGAACTCTGCGGGTGCGACCGGCTCGTAGAAGCGGCCGGTGCGGGGCCACTGTACGGCGACGTTGTCCAGTCCCATCGCGGCGTTCCCACCTCATGTCCGTCGTTGCCGGTGCTGCCCACCGGCGCCTTGATGCGCGTCTGTCGGGCCGGTGTCGACCAGCCGGCTGCCGGTGCCACCCCGGGACAGCAGAGCGTGATCCGGGTTGAGAAGGTTCAGTGTGGCAGCGCGGATCCGGGTTGTCCGCCGGGGCGCGGGGTGTTCCGGGTCCGGCGGGAGGCTACGACACCGCGACGCGGGCGCGCGACCCCCGAACCGGCCGACTTTGTGTCCTCCGTCGCTGACGGGGAAGCGTAGGCGCGTGGGGGATGTTGTCCCCGGGGTGATTCGTGCGGCTACGGCGATTTCAGGGGCGCCACGCACGGCTTCTGTCGGCCGGGCACAGTAGGATTGCAGATGACCAGTCAGTCGATCACCACCCAGCGGGTACCCCCTGGATCGTGACAGCGTCCGACCACGTCCGCACAGCGGGTGGTACGCCGTGCGCGAGCCCCGGGGAGCCGAGCCGAACCGACCCCGCCGGTGCCTGTCCCCGCAGGCCGCCGCGCGAGAAAGCGACCGAGAGTGGCAGCGCCGAAGCAGAAGCCGGGCGACTACAACGCCTCGTCCATCACCGTCCTCGAAGGGCTGGAGGCCGTCCGCAAGCGGCCCGGCATGTACATCGGCTCGACTGGCGAACGGGGCCTGCACCACCTGGTGTGGGAGGTTGTGGACAACTCCGTCGACGAGGCGCTCGCCGGGTACTGCGACACGATCGAGGTCACCCTGCAGGCCGACGGCGGTGTCCGGGTGTCCGACAACGGCCGGGGCATCCCGGTCGACATGCACCCGGTGGAGAAGCGCCCGACGGTCGAGGTCGTGATGACCGTGTTGCACGCCGGCGGCAAGTTCGACGGCAAGGCCTACGCGGTCTCCGGCGGCCTGCACGGGGTGGGCATCTCGGTGGTCAACGCGCTCTCCTCCCGGATCGAGCTGGAGATCTGCAAGGACGGCTTCGTCTGGCAGCAGACCTATCTCAACTCCAAGCCCGGCCCGCTGCGCAAGGGCGAGCCCACCCGCAAGACGGGGACGACCACCACCTTCTGGCCGGACGCCACGATCTTCGAAACCACCGATTTCGTGTACGAGACGATCTACCGGCGCCTGCAGGAGACCGCCTTCCTCAACCGTGGCCTGACCATCGCGCTGCACGACGAGCGGCCCACCGCCACCGACGAGAAGAAGGAGATCACCTTCTGCTACAAGGGCGGCATCGCCGACTTCGTCCGGCACCTGAACAACACCAAGAGCCCGATGCACCGGTCGGTGATCGAGTTCAACGCCGACGGCGAGGGCATGTCGGTGGAGATCGCCATGCAGTGGAACGAGTCGTACGGCGAGTCGGTGTACACCTTCGCCAACATGATCAACACGCACGAGGGTGGTACCCACGAGGAGGGTTTCCGTTCCGCGCTGACCGGCGTGATCAACAAGTACGGCTCGGACAAGAAGCTGCTCAAGGGCGACGACAAGCTCTCCGGTGAGGACATCCGGGAGGGCTTGGCGGCGATCATCTCGGTGAAGCTGGCCAACCCGCAGTTCGAGGGCCAGACCAAGACCAAGCTCGGCAACACCGACATGCGCAGCTTCGTGCAGAAGACCTGCAACGAGTGGCTGGCCGATTGGCTGGAGCGCAACCCGGCCGAGGCCAAGGTCATCATCACCAAGGCGTTCCGGGCCGCGCAGGCCCGGATGGCCGCCGCCCAGGCGCGCAAGCTGGCCCGGCGTAAGTCGCTGCTGGAGTCCGGCTCGATGCCGGGCAAGCTGGCCGACTGCCAGTCCACCGACCCGCGCGTCTCGGAGCTGTTCATCGTCGAGGGCGACTCGGCCGGCGGCTCCGCCAAGCAGGGCCGGGACAACCGGACCCAGGCGATCCTGCCGCTGCGCGGCAAGATCCTCAACGTGGAGAAGGCCCGCATCGACCGGGTCCTCAAGAACAACGAGGTGCAGGCGCTGATCACGGCGCTGGGTACCGGTATCCACGACGAGTTCGACCTGGAGAAGCTGCGCTACCACAAGGTCGTGCTGATGGCCGACGCCGACGTGGACGGCCAGCACATCCGTACCCTGCTGCTGACCCTGCTGTTCCGCTTCATGCGGCCGCTGGTGGAGCTCGGCCACGTCTACCTGGCCATGCCGCCGCTCTACAAGATCAAGTGGAACAAGAAGGGCGACGACGCCCAGTACGCCTACTCCGACCGGGAACGCGACGGGCTCATCGCGCTGCGCCAGCAGACTAAGCCGAACGCCAAGCCGGACGACATCCAGCGGTTCAAGGGCCTGGGCGAGATGAACTACCCGGAGCTGTGGGAGACCACGATGAACCCGGCCACCCGTACCCTGCAGCAGATCACCCTGGACGACGCGGCCACCGCGGACGAGCTGTTCAGCGTGCTGATGGGCGAGGACGTCGAGGCCCGGCGCTCGTTCATCCAGCGCAACGCCAAGGACGTGCGGTTCCTCGACATCTGAGCCGTTGTCCACAGGCTCATGTCGTTGTCCACAAGCTTGTCCACAGCCTTCTCCACCTACCTTCCTGAGGTCAGAACGTGACAGATTCGCCCGATGTGAACCCCGACGAGCCCGCCGGCGTCACCCCCGAGCAGGCCGCCGCCTTCGCCAACCACGTGGGTGGCCGGGTCGACCCGGTGGGCCTCGAGGTCGAGATGCAGCGCTCGTACCTCGACTACGCGATGAGCGTGATCGTCGGCCGGGCACTGCCGGACGTCCGGGACGGGCTCAAGCCGGTCCACCGCAAGATCCTCTACGCCATGTACGACTCCGGCTACCGGCCGGACCGCGGTTACGTGAAGTGTTCCCGCGTCGTCGGTGACGTGATGGGTCAGTTCCACCCGCACGGCGACTCGTCCATCTACGACGCCCTGGTCCGGATGGCCCAGCCCTGGTCGCTGCGGTACCCGCTGGTCGACGGCAACGGCAACTTCGGCTCCCCGGGCAACGACCCACCGGCCGCCATGAGATACACGGAATCCAAGCTGGCTCCGCTGGCGATGGAGATGCTGCGCAACATCGACGAGGACACCGTCGAGTTCCAGCCCAACTACGACGGCCGGGCGCAGGAGCCGATGATCCTGCCGGCGCGCATCCCGAACCTGCTGGTGAACGGCTCGGACGGGATCGCGGTCGGGATGGCCACCAAGATCCCGCCGCACAACCTGCGCGAGGTCGCCGAGGCGGTGCGCTGGTGCCTGGACAACCCGGACGTTGACGAGGCCACCACTCTGGACGAGCTCATCAAGATCGTCAAGGGGCCGGACTTCCCGACCGCCGGGCTGATCGTCGGCACCCAGCCGATCACCGACGCCTACCGCACCGGGCGCGGCGCGATCCGGATGCGCGCGGTGGTGGAGGCCGAGGAGGACAACCGGGGCCGGACCAGCCTCATCGTCACCGAGCTGCCCTACCAGGTGAACCCCGACAACCTCGCCGAGCGCATCGCCGACCTGGTCAAGGAGGGCAAGCTCACCGGGATCGCGGACATCCGCGACGAGTCCTCCGGGCGTACCGGCATGCGGCTGATGCTGGTGCTCAAGCGGGACGCGGTCGCCAAGGTGGTGCTCAACAATCTCTACAAGCACACCCAGCTGCAGGAGACCTTCGGCGCCAACATGCTGGCGCTGGTCGACGGGGTACCCCGCACGCTGAACCTGGCCCAATTCGTCCGGTACTACGTGGCGCACCAGATCGACGTGATCCAGCGGCGTACCGCGTACCGGCTGCGCGAGGCGGAGAAGCGGGCGCACATCCTGCGCGGCCTGGTGAAGGCGCTGGACCTGCTGGACGCGGTGATCGCCCTGATCCGGCGCTCGCCGTCGGCGGAGGAGTCCAAGGCCGGCCTGATGCAGCTGCTGGACGTCGACGACGTGCAGGCCACCGCGATCCTGGACATGCAGCTGCGGCGGCTGGCCGCGTTGGAGCGTCAGCGGATCATCGACGACCTCGCCAAGATCGAGGTGGAGATCGCCGACCTCAAGGACATCCTGGCCAAACCGGAGCGGCAGCGGAAGATCATCGCCGACGAGCTGGCCGAGGTCGTCGGCCGCTGGGGTGACGAGCGCAAGACCAGGATCGTTCCGTTCGAGGGTGAAGTTTCCATGGAGGACCTGATCGTCCGCGAGGACGTCGTGGTCACCATCACCCGGACGGGGTACGCCAAGCGCACCAAGGCCGACCTGTACCGCTCGCAGAAGCGCGGCGGCAAGGGCGTCAGCGGCGCCACGCTGCGCCAGGACGACATCGTCAGCCACTTCTTCGTGACCTCCACGCACGACTGGATCCTGTTCTTCACCAACAAGGGCCGGGTCTACCGGGCCAAGGCGTACGAGCTGCCCGAGGTCAACCGCACGGCGCGTGGCCAGCACGTGGCGAACCTGCTGGCCTTTCAGCCGGAAGAGCACATCGCCCAGGTGATCCAGATCTCCAACTACCAGGTGGCCCCCTACCTGGTCCTGGCCACCAAGCAGGGGCTGGTCAAGAAGACCAAGCTGGACGAGTTCGACTCGCCCCGCTCGGGCGGCATCATCGCGATCAACCTGCGCGACGATGACGAGCTGGTCGGGGCGGCGCTGGCCGGTGCCTCGGACGACCTGCTGCTGGTCTCCCGGCGGGCGCAGGCCATCCGGTTCAAGGCCGACGACGACGCGCTGCGACCGATGGGACGGGCCACTTCCGGGGTGATCGGGATGCGCTTCGGCAACGGCGATGAGCTGCTGGCCATGGAGGTCGTCCAGGACGGCACGGACGTCCTGGTGGCTACCGGGGGCGGATACGCCAAACGAACTCCGATAGACGAGTACCCTGTCCAGGGTCGGGGCGGAAAGGGGGTACTCACCGCCAAGATCACCGAGCGTCGGGGTGGTCTGGTGGGTGCCGTCGTCATCAACCCTGACGATGAGCTTTTCGCCATTACCTCGAATGGTGGAGTCATCCGGACTCCGGTGAAGCCCGTGCGCCGGACCCGTGACCGGAACACAATGGGTGTCAAGCTCATGGACCTTCCTGAGGGCGTATCCCTCGTGGCCATTGCTCGCAATGCCGACGAGCCTGACGAACAGGAATAGTTGATGACGGAGACACAAGCGCAGTCGGGGACCACCACCTCGACGAGCCCGGAAGAGGCAGCCGCCGACAGCGCCGAGAGCGCCAGCGGTTCCGCGACCGGTCGCGCGGTGGTCGGCCGCGCGAGCGTCCCCGCAGACGGCGCACCGAAGTTCACCCGCCCGGAGGGCATGACGCCACCGCCGGTCGCCCCGGACGGCGCCGAGCCGGCCGCCGAGGAGAGCGCCGCGGCCGGGAGTACGGCTCCGGCGACCGGGTCCTACAGCGCCACCGCCACCGTGCGCCCGGTCTCCACCGGCGCCCGGCCGGCGACCGGCACCGCCTCGGTCAAGCCGGGCACGTTCCGGCCCGGGGCGGCCAGCCGGGTCGGTGACGCGGTACGCGCGGCCAAGGCCACGGTCAGCGGCGCGGCGTCGCGCGGCCCCCGGCGGGCGCGGCTGTTCGTCAAGCGGATCGACCCGTGGTCGGTGATGAAGTTCTCCTTCGCCGTCTCGTTCGTGCTGTTCTTCGTGGCGATCGTGGCCACCTCGGTGCTCTACCTGGCGCTGGACGCCATGGGCGTGTTCGAGAGCGTGAACAAGGCGTTCGCCGACATCATCGGCGCCAGCGGCGGCAAGACCGGCTCGTTCAAGGTCACCGCCTTCGGCGTGATCGGCACCGCCGGCGTGTTGGGCCTGGTCAACGTGGTGCTGTTCACGGCGCTGGCCACCCTGAGCGCGTTCATCTACAACGTCTGCGCCGACCTGGTGGGCGGCATCGAGGTCACCCTGTCCGAGAAGGACTGAGCGACGCCCGTGCCGGCCGGTGGTAGCGACCGGCCGGCACGGGCGCTGCGCTCGCGCATCCGGGCGGGCGGTAAACCCCCTGATTTTGGGGATGCCAAGCGGGTACGGTAACCTTCATCCTCGCGACACGGGGCTATAGCTCAGTCGGTTAGAGCGCAGAGCTGATAACTCTGAGGTCGATGGTTCGATTCCATCTAGCCCCACCACCACCCCCGTACCGTGCCGCACATCTGTGAGGGGTCGCCGTCATGTGGAAGAAGATCATCGTTCTGGCCGGGATCCTGGCCGCTGCGGGGTATGTGGCCAAGAAGGTCAAGGACGCCAACGACGAGCGCGCCCTCTGGCACGAGGCCACCACCACCGACGTCCGGTAGCAGCTACCCCGGCATCACGGCACAGGATACGGTGGTCGGACGACCACCGTATCGGTGTGTCCGGGGACGTAGCTCAATTGGCAGAGCACTGCCTTTGCAAGGCAGGGGTTAGGGGTTCGATTCCCCTCGTCTCCACTTCTTCTTCGCGCTGATCAGGGTGGCCCCGGTCGTTCCTGACTGGCTGGCCGTGTCCCAGTCCGGCAGCCGAGCGACGAAACTGCGGGTCGTGACAAGGGCGCTTGCTGGCCCGCCTCCGGCGGGAGCGCTCAGGCCCGGAGCGGTACCTATCCGGGGCCGAACCTGATCGCCGGTCTCCGCCAACCCCGAAGGCACCCGGCCCGTGGCGGGCGGGCTGCCCGGCAACCCTGGCGGACGTGAAGGACCACGTCGCCGCGGCCGGGTGGCTACATTCTCCCTGTGCCCCTCAGCGACGACGAGATCGACCGGATACGCCGCACGCCGGCCTATCGCTGCGGCGTCTGGACGCTGCGACTCGTTGTCGTCCCGTGGCTCGGTGGCTTGATCGCCGGAGCGGTCAGCCTGCTGTACGGCGACAGGGCCGGGCGGGTGTTCGGCGCCTGCTGGTTGGCGGCGGTGTCCTTGGCGATAGCGGGCATGGTCCTGATCCGATGCGCTGGTGTCCGGTTCGTTCGTCGGTCCCTGGCCTTGGGCGTCGAGGACACCCGGATAGCCGGGATGATCTCCGACGATGTGCGTTGGTGGCGGCGCCGCTGACTGCGCCGCCGGTGGGTGCCGAAGATCCGCTCGTCGGTGGCGCACGCGGTGCGCATTTCAAGCGCGCGGTCGGGCGATCCGGCGGCAGCACTGTCCGGCTTCGTACATCATCTGGCGGCGGACGGGTCCGGCCGATCGGCGGGCAGCGGGACCGAGGGCAAGCGTGAGAATATCTCACCAGGCAGTGACTTGGACCCCGGGTAAAGCAATTCGGGGCCGCACTGGGATCGGTCAATAGAACGAGTACCACTCCTCCGTTCCGTCGGACCGGAGTCGCCGTTCGTCGTGCGGAATCGCCATTCGTCGGAACGGCTGTGCCAACCCTTGCGGATAGAATGCGATCCATGTCAGCGCCCGGTACGGATGCCGCGCTCCCCGCGCTGACGCCGGATCCGACCCGGGCAGGCGACCCGGCGGGTGGGGCTGTCCCCGACCGGCAGCTGGCCTCCTGCCAGGTCTACCTTGCCCGCCTCGACGCCGTCCGCCCGGACCACCTGGCCCTGCTCGACACCGTGGAGCACGGGCGTCGCGAGCGCTACCTGCAGGAGGCCGACCGGCACCGGTTCACCCTGGGTGCGGCGCTGCTCCGGCTCGTCGTCGGCGCCCGGACGGGGGTGGCGCCGAGCGCTGTGCGGGTCGACCGGAGCTGCCCGAACTGCGCCGAGCCGCACGGGAAACCGCAGGTCGTCGGGGGTGGCGTACACGTCTCCATCTCGCACTCGGGGCAGCTCGTCGCGTTGGCGGTGACCGAGGTGGCGCCGATCGGGGTGGACGTCGAGGTCATCTCCGGGCGGGACGTGACCGGCCTGGCCCGCTCGGTGGTGGGGCCGGACGAGCCGGTCGGCACACCGCGGGACTTCTACACCTACTGGTGCCGCAAGGAGGCGATCGTCAAGGCGACCGGGGACGGGCTGCGGGTGCCGCTGCTGGGGGTGGTGACCAGCCGCGCCGACCGGCCGGCCCGACTGGTCAGCTACCAGGGTGCGGCGCTGGACTGCGCAGTGGCGGACATCCCGGCCGGCGACGGGTACGCCGCCGCGGTCGCGCTGCTCGCCCCGGGCGAGCTTGCCCCGGTGCTGTGCGACGCCGACACAATTCTGCGTTCAACGGACCATTGACATATGTCCGATAGCCGCCCGGGGAAATGGTTACCGGTAGGGAATGTCCCGACGGGTGGGCGTAACAACCCACTGTTAACCTCCGATCTGTGGTGTCGATTAGGCAGCGTTGATTACATTGGCCGCGCCTGACTGAATAGCGAGCCAGCTCTGTCCGGCGGGGCCACGATCATCTCTACTTGACGACATAGATAACTATCAACAAGCGGACCCGGTGGGCCAGCTGCCCAGGGCACCGTGGACAGCACAGTGAGCGTCGGGAGGGGAGCTCGTGGGACTGCGGATTCTCGGCCCACTGGAGCTCGTCGCCGGCCGCCGGTCGTTCCGGATCGGCGGTCCGAGGGAGCACATCGTGCTGGCCACGCTGGCCCTCAACGCCAACCGGGTGACCTCGGTCGAACAGCTGATGAGCGCCGTGTGGGGCGAGTACCCGCCGTCCACGGCGCGTGGCCAGATCCAGGGCTGCATCTCCGGCCTGCGCAAGCTCTTCGGCGACGCCGGCCTGCCCGACGCCATCAAGACCCGGGCCTCCGGCTACCTGCTCAGCCTGGCCGACGAGGAGCTGGACAGCGAGCAGTTCACCAAGCAGGTGGCCCAGGCCCACCGGCAGGCCGCCGACCGGCAACTCGGCGCGGCCGCGGCCACCCTGCGCGCCGCGCTGGAGCTGTGGACCGGGCCGGCGCTGGACGGGGTACAGAGCGAGGCGGTGCAGCGCCGGGCGGCGCTGCTGGAGGACGCCCGGGTGGCGGCCGTCGAGGAGCGCATGCGGCTGGAGCTGGAGCTCGGTCGGCACGAGGAGATCACCGGCGAACTGCGTTCCCTGCTCGACGAGCATCCGTTGCGCGAACGCTTCTACGCCTACCTCGCCCTCGCCCTCTACCGGGGCGGCCGGCAGGCCGATGCGCTGGAGGTGTGCCGGCGCGCCCGGGAAACCCTGATCGCCGAGCTCGGCATCGAGCCCGGGCAGGAGCTGCGGGACCTGGAACGGGCCATCCTCAACGGCGACCCGTCGCTCAACGCGCCGGCCGGGCCCACCGCCCAGCCGACGGTGCCCGAGCCGCCGGCGGGCAGCAGCGCACCCGCGCCAGCTGCCGGCCAGCACCGCCGACTTCATCGGCCGGATCAGCCAGATCGACGAGGTGCACCGGCTGCTGTCCGACCACACCCGGTACGCCGTCCCGGTGATCGGCATCGCCGGGCGGGGCGGCATCGGCAAGTCCACCCTGGCGCTGCGCATCGCGCACGAGGTCGGTGCGGCGTACCCCGACGGCCACCTCTACGTCGACCTGCGCGGTCCGGAGGCGGAGGACAGCACCGGCGCCCTGCTGGCCCGGTTCCTGCGCGCGCTCGGGGTGACCGGCCAGGCCATCCCGGACGACAGCGCCGAGCGGATGGAGCTCTACCGCAGCCGGCTGGCCGACCGTCGGCTGCTGCTCGTCCTCGACGACGTGGCCAGCGAGGAACAGGTACGGCCGCTGCTGCCGGGCAGCCCCAGCTGCGCCGTGTCGATGACCAGTCGCAGCCGGCTGGGGCGCTCCCCGGCGCGTACTGGATCAGCCTGGACGGCTTCGACCGCGACACCTCGATGGAGTTCCTGGCCACCATCGTCGGCCGGGAACGGCTGGAGGCCGAGCCGAAAGCCGCCGACGAACTCGTCGCCTACTGCGGCGGCCTGCCGCTGGCGCTGCGCATCGCGGGCGCCCGGCTGGCGTCCCGGCCGCACTGGCGCATCGCCGAGCTGGCCCGCCGGCTGAAGAACGAGGTTCGCCGGCTGGACGAGTTCAGCCACCACGGGCTGGAGCTGCGCTCCAGTATCGGGCTGAGCTACCGCAGCCTGCCGGAGCAGGCCAAGCGGCTTTTCCGGCTGCTGGCCATGGTGCAGTCGGCCGACTTCCCGGCGTGGTCCGCCGCCGCGCTGCTGGACATCGACCTCATCGACGCCGAGGAGACGCTGGAGCGCCTGGTCGACGTACAGATGCTGGACATGCTGCGGTGCCCGGCGCGGGGCACCCGCTACCGGTTCCACGACCTGATCCGGGTCTACGCCCAGGAGCGGCTGACCGCCACCGAGACCGAGACCGAGCAGCGCGAGGCGCTCGGCCCGGCTGCTCGGCGGCTGGCTGGCCCTGGCCGAACAGGCGCACCGCCGCGAGTACGGCGGCGACTACACCATCCTGCACGGCAGCGCGCCGCGTACCCGGGTCGCCGAGTGGGCCGACGACGAGCCGATGCCCAGCCCGATGGACTGGCTGGAGAACGAGCGCGCCGCCCTGGTGGCCGCCATCCGGCAGGCCGCCGACGCCGGGATGGACGAACTCTGCTGGGACCTGGCGCTCACCTGCGGTGAGCCTGTTCGAGGTGAAGGGCTACTTCGACGACTGGCGGGAGACGGCGGAGCTGGCGTTCCAGGCCTGTCTGGTGGCCGACAACCGGATCGGCCGGGCGGCGATGCTCTACTCGCTCGGCACGCTGACCATGTGCCAGAAGCGGCTCAGCGAGGCGGAGAGCTACTTCGACGCCGGCGCTGGAGATCTTCCAGGCCGAGGGCAACGTGCACGGCGCAGGCGCTGGTACTGCGCAACGCGGCGTTCGTGGACCGGCTGCGCGGCAACGTCGAGATCATGCACGCCCGGTACGCCGAAGCGCTGGTCAAGATGCGTTACGTCGGTGACCTGATCGGAGAGGCCAACATCCTGCGCAGCCTCGCCAAGTTCCGCATCGACGAGGGCGACCTGGGCGAGGCGCGGGACATGCTGGCCAGTGCGCTACGGCTGTGCCAGGATGCCAACTACCGGCGCGGGGTGGCTCAGGTGGCCAGCCGCTTCGGCCGAGCTGGAACTGCTCACCGGCCAGGTGGCCAACGCCCGGCAGCTGCTCAACTCGGTGCTCGACACGGTACGCGAGATCGGCGACCGGATCGGCGAGGCGCACGCCCTCTACGGACTCGGCATGGTGCGCCGCCGGGAGGGGCGGCTGGAGACCGCCGAGACCACCCTGGCGCACGCGCTGGCCATCGCCGAACAGGTGGACGACCGGCTGATCGAGGGGCAGGCCCACTACGCGCTCGGCGAGCTGGGCCTGGCCCGGGCCGACAACGCGGCCGCCGCCGCGCACCTGGGCCGCGCCCGGGAACTGTTCGCGTCGCTGGGCTCCTCGGTGTGGGAGGCCAAGACCCTCATCCTGCTCTCCGAGCTGAACGGGTCCGGCAGCGGCGGCGTGGTGGCCGGCGCCGAGGTGGACGACGCTGCGCGGCGGCTGCGGAAGATCGACTCCAAGGAGGCGGCGCGGCTGCTCGGCCGGATGGAGGAGGTACGCCTCGCGATGATCGAGGACGACTCGGTGCCCCGGCTGCCGCACCAGCGCTGACCCTCCACTGTGGAGCTCGGCTGGCCGGGCAGACGACAGCGCGGGCCGGTCGCCGTGCCCTGGTGGCCCCACTCCACCAGGACGCGGCGTCCGTACCCGCGTGCGACTGTGCTGCGCTGTGCGACCGGTCAGCTCCAGGGCGAGTCGTTGGTCGTGCCCTGCCCGGTCAGGATCGGGTGGTACGCCGTGGTGGCCGCGCCCACCACGGAGCGGGGGCTCCACGGCGAGTCGTTGGTGTGGGTGGCGATGAAGCCCACCACGCCGAGGGCCAGGCTTGCCAGTCCGACGAAGATGCGGGTCTTGTTCACGCTGGTCTCCCGAGGTCGAGGGTCTGCTGGGTAGGGCGCTGGCATCGCGTTGGCTGGCTTTCGCGTTGCGGTGAGGCAAACCTAGGACCGGCCACTGTCGATCGGTTGTCTGTCTGCTGTTGTCGGCTACTGCCGAACCGGTAGCGCTTCAACAGCGATCCGGAAGTCTGCTGTGGAGCATGGCAGCTACCTGTACGAGACACCGGAGGCAGTGACCATGACAACCCTTGACGTGATACGTGGGGGCGAACGACCGGGAACGGCCGGGGGATCCGGTCCGGTCCAGGACGATCACCTGACCACTGTGTACCGCTACGCCGCCCGCCGCGGCGGCATCGGCGCACTCGACGAGGTCGCCGCGGACCTGGGGCTGGCCGTGCACGAGGTCGGCGCCGCCGTCGACCATCTGGTCGGCAGCCACCTGCTGCGCATCGAACCGGGCAGCGGCAGCCGGCTGATGGCGGTGGACCCCGAGGTCGCCGCCGTCCTGCTGGTCTCCCCGATGGAGCGGGAGATCTACCAGCGTCGCGAGCTGATCGCGCAGATCCGTGAGCGCACCGAGGTGTTCCGCCAGGACTACGCGCGCACCGGAAAGGCCAGCGCCGAACTGACCGGCGTCGAGCGGGTGCACGGCACCATGGAGGTGCGCGGGTACCTCAAGGTGGCCGGTGACTCCTGCCGGCAGGAGGTCATGGTGCTGCAGGCCGGGCAGCAGCCGGACGACTTCGACGAGCTGCTCAAGGTGTGCCAGCGGTTGCTGGAGCGCGGGGTCGCCGTCCGGATCGTCTGCCAGCACCGTAGCCGGGCGGACCTGACCACCCGTACCAAGATCAAGAACGTGACCGACGCGGGAGCGCTGGTCCGGACGGTCAGCCACGTGCCGCGCGGCGCCGTGGTCTTCGACCGGGAGCTGGCCGTGCTGCTCGGCTCCGACGAGGGCGAGACCACCGCGTCGCGGGTCCGCAACGACGGTGTCGTGCAGTTCCTGCTGGACGTCTTCGACCACGTCTGGGACGCCGCCACCCCGGTCGGCAGCATCGAATCCGGCTACGCCGAGGTCGCCGACGACCTGCAGCAGACCATCGCCGGGCTGATGGCCAAGGGCTTCACCGACGAGGTACTGGCCCGCAAGCTCGGCATGTCGGTGCGTACCTGCCGGCGGCACATCGCCAGCCTGATGCGCGATCTCAACGCGGTCAGCCGGTTCCAGGCCGGCGTGCAGTCGGTGCGCCGCAGCCTCATCGAGGGCAACTGATGCCGCGCGGCACCGGGGCCGAGACGGCCGCCGACGCCGAGCCGGATCGGCTCGGCGTCGGGCGGGGTGCGCGGACGGGTCAGATCTCAGGTGGCCAGGGTGACCGGGACGGTGGTACGGGTCAGGTGGGTGGCAAGAGCGTCGAGCGATTGAGGAGAGGCGAGTTGGTACACGGACAGTCCTTCCCAGCCAGCGTCCCGCAGCTTGGCCAGGACGGCGGGGATGAGCAGCACCCGGCCACCGGAGACGACGTAGGGGCGCCCGGGGTCGACCTGACGCAGGCCGTTGACCTCGGCTACCGCCGCGGCGAGCGCCGCCGTAGCCGGGCCGGCCGGCTCAGCCTCGCCCGCCAGCTCGCCCGGCTGGTCCTGGAGCAGCGCCGGGCTGAACCCGATCAGGGCGGCCAGCTCGCCGACCGTGAGGTCGACCGCCGGATCGCTGACAGCGAGCAGGAGCTGCTCGTAGCCGCGCAGGAACTTCTCGACCGCGTCGGCGTCGAATACCGCCGAGCTGGCGTTGAGCCCGAGTACGACGGCGTCGCGCATCTCGATGACGCGGAAGTAGCTGTCCGAGCCGTAGGCGGCCCAGGCTTCCGGGGTGGCGTTCCAGGTGAAGGTGGTACGCCGGGCCCGGGCCGAGTGCGCGCCGTGGCTGAGGAAGTTGACCTCCGCGCCGGTACGCACCAGCTCGCCGCGCCGGTCACTCTCCCGGACCAGCAGCTCGACCAGCTCGTCGTAGGGCACGTTGGCGTAGCGCTGGCCGGCCTCGAAGCGGTCGATGACGCGCCGCAGCAGCTGGCTGAAGCGGATCTCGGCCGGCGCCTCGACGCGCATGACGAGCGGCGAGAACAGGCACGTCATGACGTCGGCGTAGGCGTTTTCGCCGCGGTTGCCGGTGAACGACAGATGGGCGATCCGGCTGCTTCCGGTGTAGGCCGCGGTCACCATGGCGTACGCGGTCAGGTGCACCAGTGACGGCCAGGTGTGCTCCCGGGCGGCGAGCTGCCGGGTCACCTCCAGCAGGGCCGGCGAGGTGAGCGTGGCCGCCCGGGGCGGCTCGTCACCGGCGACCCGCCGGGAGGCGAAGGTGTCCCCGGGCAGCTGCGCGATCTCGTCCCGCCAGTACGCCAGCGCCCGGTCCTTGACCGCCAGCGCACCGGCGGAGGACTCGTACCGGACCAGGTCGACCGGCTGGTGCCGGACCGGATCGAGGACCGCCGGCCGGCCGGAGGTGGCGCCGGTGCGCAGGCCCACCAGTTCGCGCTCGAACGCGCTCACCGTCCAGGCGTCGAAGGCGATGTGGTTGAGCACCACGACGGCCTGCCGGGGCTTGCCGCCGGAGGTCATCACGCAGGCTCGGATCGGCCACTCAGTGGCCAGGTCGAACTCGGTGGTACTGAGCCGTTCGATGACCTCCGCCGGGGATGCCGTGCCGTCGCGCTCGATGGAGACCACCGACACCGGCAGCGGTGCCGGCGGGTGGACCCGCTGCTGGGGTACGCCAGGGGTGTCGAAGTGGTAGGTCGTGCGCAGCGCCTCGTGCCGGCGTACCAGGTAGTTGAGCATCGCCTTGACGCCGGCCAGCGGGGAGCCGTCGGGCAGGTCGAAGCTGATCACGATGTGCGCGTCGTGCCGGGCGTGCGGCGGCAACTGGTGGTGCCGCAGCCAGATGTAGCGCTGACCCCAGCACAGGTCAGCGCTCTTTTGGACAGCCGTCACTGGATCCTCCCTTTCGTGGCGCGGTCCTACTCGGCGATCCTGGTGCGGTCGCACCAACGGAAGACGGGCAGCCGGATACCGTCCACATCGCTTGTGTCACCGGAGTAGCGGAAATGTTCGTACCCACCGGCCCGGGCCACCTTGACCGATTCGGCAATGCTGGTGACGTCGTGCACTCGTTGGCTCGTCGGAAGGTCGGCTGGACCGCCGACGAGCAACACCCGGATCTGGTCCACGATCAACTCCTTGTCGAGTGGGCTGCGTGGAATACCTCACTCGATGGTCGGTCGAATTGCCGTGGAAAGGACAGCACGTCGTACCGGCCACTAGCGGCGGCGAAGTCGTCCACCGCAGGTGGATGCCAGCGCGTTGACAACCAGCCGGCGTACGGCCGAATCTGGCCGCACCACATTCGCGGCAGCGTCCGGCGGCCGCTTCATATCCGCGGCAGCATGTCGGGGCCGCGCCCTATTCGCGGCAGCTTTCCGGGGCCGCGGGCTATTCGCGGCAGCTTCCCAGGGCCGCGCCCTATTCGTGGCAGTGCTGGAACGAACATCGTGCCAGGGGTGACCCGTTGACTACCTTCGTGCAGATTCCCACCGACTTTCAGGACATCCTGCGACCGCACTTGCCCTACGCCGACACCGGCGAGCTGGCCGCCACCGACGAACTGGCCGCGCTCGGGCTGGATTCGATGAGCATCGTGGCGCTCCTCGGCGACCTGGAGGACCGCTTCGCCGTTGAGCTGCCCGACGACATCCTCAATGAGGCCACCTTCGCCACCGTCGGCTCGCTGTGGGAGACGCTGGCCACGCTGATCCCGGCCGACGCTCTCGCCAACCAGTCGTAGCCCAGGAGGCCCGCCATGCTGACCCGACTGGACGATCTGGTGGAGCTGGGCGACGGCGACCGGCCGGCGGTCACCTTCGGCCCCGAGACGGTGAGCTACGCCGCGCTGCGCGAGCGGGTCGACCGGGCCGCCCGCGGGCTGCTCCGGCTCGGCCTGCGCCCCGGCGAGCGGGTGCTGGTCTATCTGGAGAAGCGCATCGAGACCGTGGTGGCCGCGCTGGCCGTGTCCCGGGCCGGCGGCGTGCTGGTCCCGGTGAACCCGGTGTTCAAGCCGGCCCAGGTGGGCTACGTGGCCGCCGACTGCGCGGCGGCGCTGCTGATCACCTCGGTGGAGCGGCACCGCACGCTGTGCGCCGACCCGGCCACCGCCGAGCGGCTCGCCGCCACCCTGCGCCACGCCGTCCTGGTCGGCGACGCCGACCCCGGTGCGCCCGCGTGGCAGACGTGCGCGTGGACGCGGCTGGACTCCGCTGTGGACAGTCGGCCATCCACTGTGGACAGCCGACCTGAGCCAGGCCCGGACGGCAGCGACGTCATCGACGACAGATCCCCGCGCGTCATCGATGCCGATACCGCGGCCATCTTCTACACCTCGGGCAGTACCGGCGGGCCGAAGGGTGTGGTGCTCAGCCATCGCAACCTGCTCGCCGGGGCGGAGAGCGTGGCCGGCTATCTGGGGCACACCCGGGACGACGTGATCGCCTCGGTGCTGCCGTTGAGTTTCGACGCCGGGTTCAGCCAGCTCACCACGTCGCTCGTCGCCGGTGCCCACCTGGTGCTGGTCAACTACCTGCTGCCACGGGAGGTGGTGCGGGTCTGCGCGCGGCACGGGGTGACCGCGCTGACCTGCGTACCGCCGCTGTGGATCCAGCTTGCGGCGCAGGAGTGGCCGGTGGAGGCGGGGCGGCTGCGGTACTTCGCCAACACCGGCGGGCGGATGCCCCGGGCCACCCTGGACCGGCTGCGGGCCATCTTCCCCGACGCTGAGCCGTTTCTCATGTACGGGCTGACCGAGGCGTTCCGCTCCACCTACCTGGACCCGGCCGAGGTGGACCGGCGCCCCGACTCCATCGGCCGGGCCATCCCCAACGCCGACGTCCTGGTGGTACGCCCCGACGGAACCGAGTGCGCGCCCGGCGAGCACGGCGAGATCGTGCACCGGGGCGCCCTGGTGGCCCAGGGGTACTGGAACGACCCGGTGCGCACCGCCGAACGGTTCCGGCCGTACCCGCCGGCCGGTGGGCGACCCGACCGGAGATCGCGGTGTGGTCGGGCGACACGGCGTACCGGGACGTGGACGGGTTCCTCTACTTCGTCGGGCGGGCCGACGAGATGATCAAGACTTCCGGGTACCGGGTGAGCCCCACCGAGATCGAGGAGGTGGCCTACGCCACCGGCCTGGTCGACGAGGCGGTCGCCTTCGGCGCGCCGGACGAGCGGCTCGGCCAGCACGTGGTGCTGGTGGTCAGCGGCGCCCGGTGCGACGACCGTACCCTGATCCGGGCACTGGACCTGGCCCTGCCCAAGTACATGCTGCCGCAGCGGATCGTGGCGCTCGACGGGCTGCCGCGCAGCGGGAACGGGAAGTTCGACCGGGTGGCGCTGCGCGCCCGGGTGCTGGCCGACGCCGTACCGGCGGGGGTGGCCTGATGGGGCTGCTGCTCGCCGCACCCGCCTGGGGCGGCGTGGTGGACAGCTGGCCGCGCAGCCCCGACGGCCAACTGTGCGTCGGCGGCGTGCCGGTGCGCCGGCTGGCCCAGCGGGCCGGCTCCACGCCGTTCTTCGCCTACGACCGCCGCCGGGTCACCGATCGGGTGGCTGCTGTGCGGGCCGCCCTGCCGACCGGCGTGCACCTCAGCTACGCGGTCAAGGCCAACCCGATGCCGGCCCTGCTGGGCCACCTCGGCAGCCTGGTCGACGGCTTCGACGTGGCCTCCGGCATCGAACTGCGGCACGCCCTGGACACCGGCGTGCCACCCGACCGGGTCAGCTTCGCCGGCCCCGGCAAGTCCGACGCCGAGCTACGCCAGGCGGTCGCGGCCGGCGTAACCGTCGAGCTGGAGTCCGAGACCGAGCTGGTACGGCTGCGGGCAGCCGCGCGCGAAGTCGGCGCACCGGCCCGGGTGGCGCTGCGGGTCAACCCCGACTTCGCGGTACGCGGTGCCGGCATGCGCCTGGGCGGCGGCCCGCAGCAGTTCGGCATCGACGCTGAACGGGTACCCGCCGTGCTGGCCACGCTGGCCGGGGACGACGTGGAGTTCCAGGGCTTCCACGTGTTCGCCGGCTCGCAGAACCTGCGGGCGGAGAGCCTGATCGAGGCGCAGGCCCGTACCGTCGAGTTGGTGCTGGAGCTGGCCGCGGTTGCGCCGGGGCCGGTGCGCTCGGTGAATCTGGGGGGCGGCTTCGGGATTCCGTACACCCCCAAGGACACGCCGCTGGACCTGGCAGCTGTCGGTGAACGACTGGCGCAGGTGCTCCAGACCCGGCTGCGGCCGGCGCTGCCGGACGCCCGGGTGGTCATCGAACTGGGCCGTTATCTGGTCGGCGAGGCCGGCGTCTACCTGACCCGGGTGGTGGACCGGAAGGTGTCCCGGGGCCGCAGCTACCTCGTCGTGGACGGCGGGCTGCATCACCAGTTGGCCGCGTCCGGCAACTTCGGCCAGGCGATCCGGCGCAACTATCCGATTGCGCTGGCCGACCGCCCCGACGACCCGGGCACCGAACGGGTCACGGTGGTCGGCTGCCTGTGTACGCCGCTGGACCTGCTCGGTGACGATGTGGAGCTGCCGGTGGCGCGGCCCGGCGACCTGGTGGCGCTGTTCCAGGCCGGGGCCTACGGCTTCACCGCCAGCCCGACGGCGTTCCTCAGCCACCCGACGCCGGTCGAACTTCTGGTCTGACGCAACCCTCCGGCGATCAGGAACTCATGCGGCACGACGGCGTCCGTACCACCGTAGGACCGCCTCGACGTCACTGGCCTGGATGCCGTAGTCGCCGGCGATGGAGTCCACCGACTCTCCGCCGCCGAAGAACAGGTCGGCGATGGCGTCGACCGGGACCTTGCTCTGCGCGAGTACCGGACGTCCCCAGCCGAAGCGGGGGTCGATGATGACGTCGGCGGAGCCGTAGGACCGGAGGGTCAGCCGGTCGGCGAACCCGTCCTTGGCGTAGTGGATGTAGCGGGTCACCGCCTCGATGACGGGAGCGAACGCACGTTGGCCGTTGCGTGCGTGGACCCACTCCGGCGCGACTCTGCTGGCCACGTTCCACAGCAGGGCGCCTCCGTCGGAGGCGATATTATTGCTGGCCAGGACGTATTCATCGCTGGTTTCGCGGCGCATCTCCGCGACACCGGCCCGGATCTCCTGCATGGACAGGCCGCTGTCGCGCAGCTCGCGGAGCACCTGGGCCTCGACGAGGGCGACCAACGGCAGGCGCGGATCACCGCGCAGCTCCACCGGCAGGGAGTGCACGGCGGGCGCCGGACCGGCCGGGAGGGTGATCCAGGAGTTGATGGTGGTGCGCGGAATGCTCAGATGCAGGCTCGCCTCTGCGACATTGAGCAGCGCGACCACGAAGCGGTCGTCACTGGCAGCCTTCGCCATGCGGCCCAAGGTGCCCGAGTGGCCGCGCCTCCCGGGTACCTTGGACGTCGAGCGGGTGGCAGAGTCCAGCGACCGCGCATCCCTCGCCAGACCGAAGGCTGGGAGGCCACGATGCCCCGATAGCAGAGCCTGGACACCAGGGTCGGAGACTTGATCCGCCTGCGCCGCGAGGCTCGCGGTTGGTCCATCCGGTACATCGCGGAACGGGCCGGCATCGCCCACACCACCCTGTCCCGGATCGAGCGCGGTATCCAGGGCATCGACAACAGGTTCCTGCTCGCCCGCATCGCCGAAGCCCTGGAGTGCTCGACCGCCGACCTGACAGGTGGCCCGGCACTCACCTCCGACCTCACCGCCGCAGGTGCCCAAGCCTCCGTCGCGAAGATCCTGGCCGCACTCGTCGAGATCGACCTCGCCGATCCGGCCACCCTGAAACCACGGCCCCTGCCGGTCGTCGCCCAGGACGCCGAACTGGTGTGGGACCTGCGGCTGCGCTGCGACTATGCCGGTGCCGCCCGGATGTTCCCCGGCATACTGCGCGAGCTGCACGCCCACACCCGCGGTGTCGACCGCGCACAAGCACTGCGACTACTCGTGCGCACCGCCGACGCCGCCTCGTTCGTGGTCCGCTACCTGGGCTTCGCCGCGGAGGCGTGGCTCGCGTCCGAGCGGTCCCGGCACGCCGCCCAAGCCCTCGCAGATCCGGTGATGCTGGGCCTCTCCGCCTGGTCACTCGGCCACGCCGCCAGCGGCTGCGGCGCCTATGCCCGCGCCCTGCGCATCGCCGAAACCGCCGCCGCAGCCATCGAAGCGCACCGGACGGAACGTGACGGGCTGGAGATGCACGCCCAGCTCCAGATGCTCGCCGCCTACGCCCACCTGGCGGTCGGTGACCGCGATCAGGCGATGACCTGGGCGGCCGAATCGCAGCGCGCCGCCGAGCTGACCGGCGACGTACCCACGCTGGGTCTCAACTTCGGGCCCACCAACTTCCGGGTGTGGCGGATCTCGATGGAGGTCGACGGCGGTGACCCCGCGATGGCGGTGGACATCGCCCGGGGCACCGATCCGTCTCCGTTGACCGTGTCGCGACAGGCGGCTTTCTCCACCGACACCGCCCGGGCATTGACCATGCTCGGCGGGCACGACACCGAAGCCGTCCACTGGCTGGGGATAGCGGATCGGAACGCGCCCACCCGGGTCCGGGCCAACGCGGTGGTGCGGGAGACCGTACGGACCCTCAGCGGACGGGTGACCGACCGCGCCGCGGCCGTTGAGCTGCGTGGTCTCGCGGAGCGGATCGGACTGTCCTGAGTGCTCCCGGGCTGCAACGTCGAGCGCGGGTACGCTGGCCGCTGAAGGGGTACAACATGTACCCCGGGGAAGGGCGGTCATCGTGTCCGAGCAATACAATGACCAGCACCGCCGCGAAGTCGGCAACCGCGTCTGCAACCTGCGCAAGCGCCAGGGTCTCTCCCGCGAACGACTCGCCGAACTGGCCGGCATCTCCGCCAGCCTCGTCAAGTTCGTCGAACGCGGTCAACGGGAACTCACGCTGCGCACCGCTCAGCGCATAGCTCCACTCCTCGGCGTCCGTGACCTGTCCGAGCTGTACGGCCCCGCTGTCCGCATGACGCTCGACCCGGCCCCGTCGCACCCCTCCGTGCCCGCCGTCCGGCAGGCACTCACCGCCTGGCCGCTCACCATCACCGGCACCGCATCCGGCCCCGACTACCTGCGCGCCAGCGTCGACAACGCCTGGCGGACCTGGCATACCTCTCGCGAACAGCGCTCCGCCGTCGGCGCCGTCCTGCCCACCCTGCTCACCGAGGCCCAGCGTTCCGTGCGCCTGAACACCGGGCAGGACCGCCGCGACAGCGCCGCGATGCTCGCCCAGGCATATCACCTCGCCCAGGCATACCTCGCCTGGCATGGCGACCGGGAGCTGTCCTGGCTGACGGTCGACCGGGCGATGGCTGCCGCGATCGATGCCGACCAGCCGCTGCCACTCGCGTCGGCGTGCTGGTATGCCGCTCATATCCTGCGCGCGGTCGGACGCAGCGACGAGGCGATCGAGCAGCTGCGCACAGGCCGAGCGCTGATCGAGCCACGGGTGGCCGACGGGCCCGTCGAATACGCGGCGATGCTGGCCGACCTCGACCTGTGCATCGCACTCACCAAGGCACGCAACGGTGACGACTCGGCCTGGGCCGACTGGGAGACCGCACACCAACTCGCGCAGCGTGCACTGCCCGAGGACTACGTGCACCCGTGGACCCGGGTCGGCCGCGTGCTGGTTGACGTGTACGCCGTCATGATCGCGGTGGACCTCGGACGGCCCGATGAAGCGCGCCGCCGCGCTCAGGATCTGGACCCGGCCACCATTCCATCCACCGACCGTCGGGCACGGCACTTCATCGAACTGGCCCGCGGAACGGATATGGACGGCTCGCCGGAGGCGACGCTGCACCTGCTCACTCAGGGCGCGCGGGTGTCGCCGGAGACGGTGAAGTTCTCGCCAGCCGCCCGGGACATGGCCGGCCGGCTCGTCACCAACGGTCCTGCCGCGATTCGAGGCGATGCCCTGGAACTGGCCACACAGCTCGGCGTCCAGGCGTAGGGGTACATCGCTCACGGGGTACGCCACGTACCCCTCGGCCGGAACGCTGAACCATAAGGTCACGCCAAGGGATGCGCCGGTCGACGCTGAGCTACGGCCGGCGGGTCCCGGGTACGGCGCGGGAAGGTCGGCGGCAGCTCCGGTCGTCGCTGTAGTTCCGCCACAGGGCCATCCGCGCCGTACCCCTCCACGACGAGGGGCGGGCGGGGATGGACCTGGCGAAACTGCGTGTCGACGTGCGCACCGAGTGGGCCAAGGCGGCCGTATTGACAGTCCTGGTTCTGCACGATGGGCAGGAACGGATAGCCCTGCGCGCCGCCGGTAACCGCGAACTGGTCAAGACCGGAGCGGAACGCCTGGTCGCCGGTGCTCTCAACCTGCTGGTCCTCCTGGAGGCCGGGGCGTCAGGCCAGGTCGACTCGTGAACGGCCACGGCCGGTCCCGCTGGCGGTCCGCTGTCGCCGGGGTGGACGTCTGCCACTGCGGGGAGCTACTGGCCGACTGTCCGTACGTGCCGCGGTGGGATGAGCCGACGCAGGTCATCCCCGCTCCGCTGCTGACGCCGGGGCAGCGGTTCCGGGCTGCGGAGTCGGTGCGACGGAAGGAGCGGGAATGCCGGGACCTGAGCTGAACACGGGAGGCCGGCAGGTGGGCGCCGACCGGTTCCACCGCACCGACGGCGAACACCGTCGTCAGCCGCCGCCGGGCGAGCTGAACCCCGCGTCGTGGTGGAACGCCATGCTGGGCCACCTCGACGAGCATTTGTCCAGCCTGCGAGCCGAAAGGGACGCTCCCCTGCCGGACCGCGATCCGCCCGACGACCCTCACCTGGACCGGCTGCTCGACCTGGCCGCTCAGTCGTGGGCCGGCGGCTGGATGGAGACCAACTCCGGACCGCCGATGCGGCGACCCGGCGGGCCACCCTCCAGAGCAGAGCCTCCGGCCACGGGACCCGAGCGGCCGCCCGGCCGGGTCCCGTGAACCGTCGAGTCAGGCGGCGGCCGGCACCGGCTGGTGCAGCGTCGTCGGGAATAGCGGCGCCGGCAGGTCGTCGCCGATGAGTTCGCCGACGGGGCGCTGTGGCTCGGTGACCGCGCGCAGCGCGCCGAGCGCCACCCCGCGCAGGATGTCGGTGACCGCCCGGGCGTCGAGAAGCTGCGGGTCGGTGCGCAGCGCGACGCTGGTCCGGCCGCCCTGCACGGTGACCCGGACGTCGATCGGCTGCCCGAACGGGCGGGCCTGCGGCGTCCAGGTCAGTTCGGCCGGGTTGCGGTCGGCGCGCCGGCCGCCGGAGTCGGTGTCGAACTGCAAATAGTTGAACCAGCAGGGGAACAGGGCGGGGAAGGCGCCGTCCTGGCCCGCCTCGGCGGCGAGCGCCGCCACCCGGTCGACGTCGTAGCAGGAGTGCCGGTACGCGCGGGCCGCGGCCCAGTGCAGCGCGGTGATGTGGCCGGCCAGCGGGGCGGCCGGGTCGACCGTGGTGGGCACCGGGATGAGCTGGTTGAGGGTACCGACGGTGTGGTGCGCTTCGGGGCTGAAACGGTTGGAGGACATCAGGTTCAGCGGGACGCGCCGGGCGCCGGTGTGCCGGGCGATGCCGGCGGCGACCAGCGCCGCCAGGACGGCCGGTGCGGTGACGCCGAGCTGCTTGGCGGCTTCGCCGGTCAGCGAGGTGAGCCGGTGCGAATGCAGGGTCGCCTGGATGCGCGCGGCGGTGACGCCGGGCGGCAGGGTGGCCGGCCGGTACAGCAGCTCGTCGGTGAGGACCTTGCGCCAGTAGCGCTCGGCGCCTTCCTGGCGGCTGCGGGCCGCCTCGTCGCGCCGGTGCCGGGCGGCCAACTCCGTCGGGGTGGCGCTCAGCCGGGCGTTCAGGGTGGCGGCGTCCCGGTCGGCGAGGACGGCGCGGAACTGGCGCTCCAGCTCGTGTACCGACCAGACGTCCAGGATCAGGTGGGAGAAGGACAGCGCCAGGAACATCGGCGCGCTGTCGGTGCTGACCAGCAGGCCGCGCCAGCACAGTTCGCCGGTCATGGGGAACGGCTGGGCGAGCAGCTCGCCGGTGGTCCGGTCGGGGTCGGCGAAGTCGGTGATCTGCCGGTCGACGTGCGCGACGGGCGGCGGTGCCGGCGGGTGTACGCGCTGCACGGGTACCCCGTCGCGCAGGTGGTAGCTGGTCCGCAGCGGTTCGTACCAGTCGACCAGCTGGCCCAGCGCGAACCTGACCTGATCCAGCGTGAGTCCACGCAGGTCCCAGCAGGCCGGCAGGTTGGCTTCGTGCTTGAAGTCGGTCGGGTAGGAATCGATTTCCCGCCAGCTGTAGAGCTGGCCGAATGACAACGGGGCCTCGATGGTCACGTGGCCTCCCAGGTAGTCGAAATAGTCGTTGACCCGGGGCAGCTGGAATACCTATTCCCCACCCAGTTGTCCCACTGTGCGCCACGCTACCAAGCTGTTCACGGGATAGGTCAAGGGTCGCGTTCTGACACCTTGTTCGAGGCAGTTGTTGCCACCGCGCACCGGCTTATCGGTGCATTGACACCCGGTTGCTGGACTGGTGACCTGTAAGCATCCACCGGCGTCGGAGGTATTTCGGCGACGACGAACAGCAATTGTGTACCGACAATTTCCCCGCTCGCCGGACAACTCGGTGGAGCGGTTCTGGCGACCTGGAAAACGCCCGTCGAAACGGCGGGCGCGAGGCTTTGAGGTGGCGCATCGATGGTTGGTGAGAAGGCACGGAGAACGCGCGGCGGTCTCCCGGCGGGCGAGCCCATCGCGGTCGTCGGCCTGGCCTGCCGGCTGCCGGGCGCGGCCGATCCGGCCGGGTTCTGGCGGCTGCTGGCCGACGGCGTCGACGCGTTGACCGAGGCGCCGGAGCAGCGCTGGCCACTGGCCGCCGCCCCGGAGTACCGCCGCGGCGGCTTCCTGGACGCCGTAGACCGCTTCGACGCCGGGTTCTTCGGCATCTCACCGGCCGAGGCGGCCGCCATGGATCCGCAGCAGCGCCTGGTGCTGGAGCTGGCCTGGGAGGCGCTGGAGAGCGCCCGGCTGGTCCCCGGCGCGGTCCGCGGCAGCGCCACCGGTGTCTTCGTCGGCGCCATCGGCTCGGATTACGCGACGCTGGCCGCCCGGGGCGCCGCCGGCCCGCACAGCTACACCGGTACCCATCGGGCGATCATCGCCAACCGGGTGTCGTACCTGCTGGGTCTGCGCGGCCCGAGCCTCACCCTGGACACCGGGCAGTCCTCGTCGCTGGTGGCGATCGCGCTGGCGGTGGAGAGCCTGCGCCGGGGCGAGAGCGAACTGGCCCTGGCCGGCGGGGTGAACCTCAACCTGCTGGCCGAGACCACCACGGCAATCGGCCGGTTCGGCGCGCTCTCCCCGGACGGGCGCTGCCACGTCTTCGACGAGCGGGCCAACGGCTACGTGCGTGGCGAGGGCGGCGCGCTGGTGGCGCTCAAGCCGCTGGCGGCGGCGCGCCGCGACGGCGACCCGGTGCTCGCCGTGGTCCTCGGCGGCGCGGTGAACAACGACGGCGGCGGCGACTGGCTGACCATGCCCACCGAGCAGGCCCAGGCCGAGGTGATCGCCCGCGCCACCGAACAGGCCGGGGTACGCCCCACCGACGTCGGCTACGTCGAGCTGCACGGCACCGGTACCCGGCTGGGCGACCCGATCGAGGCGGCCGCCCTCGGTGCGGTGCTCGGCGCCGGGCGCCCCGCCGACCAGCCGCTGCTGGTGGGGTCGGTGAAGACCAACATCGGGCACCTGGAGGGCGCAGCCGGCGTCGCCGGCTTCGTCAAGGTGGTGCTCAGCCTGGCCGCCGGTACCGTCCCGGCGAACGTGGACTTCCAGCGCCCCAACCCGCAGATCCCGCTGGACGACCTGGGCCTGCGGGTGGCGGACGCCCCGGTGCCGTTCCCGACGGCCGGTGGCCGCCGGGTGGCCGGGGTCAGCTCGTTCGGCATGGGCGGTACCAACTGCCACCTGATCCTGGCCGCGGCACCGGCCGCCACGGAGCCGGCCGCCTCAGATACGTCCACTGTGGAGTCGGGCGCCGCAGAGAAGTCCACCGTTGAGCCGGCTGGCGCGCGGCCCACCGTGGTGCCGACGTCGGCGCAGGAGGCGCCGTGGGTGCTGTCCGGGCGATCGACCCAGGCGCTGGCCGCGCAGGCGGGCCGGCTGCACGCCCACCTGGCCGGCGCCCCGGAGGCCGCCGACGCCGAAGTTGCCCGGGCGCTGCTGGCCAGCCGTACCCTCTTCGAGCACCGGGCGGTGATCCTCGGCGGTGACCGGCGCGCGGCGCTGGCGGCCCTCGCGGACGGCACGCCCGATGCCGACACGGTCGTCGGCCGGGTGAGCCCCGGCCGGGTCGCGTTCGTCTTCCCCGGCCAGGGTTCGCAGTGGCCGGAGATGGCCCGCGACCTGGCCGCCACCAGCCCCGTCTTCGCCGGCCGCCTGGCCGAGTGCGCCGACGCGCTGGCCGCCTTCGTCGACTACGACCTGCTCGCCGTGCTGCGCGGCGACGACGACGCCCCCGGCCTGGACCGGGTGGACGTGGTGCAGCCCGCGCTGTGGGCCGTCCTGGTCAGCCTCGCCGCCCTGTGGCAGGCCGCCGGCGTCGAGCCCGACGTGGTGATCGGCCACTCGCAGGGCGAGATCGCCGCCGCCACCGCCGTCGGCGCACTGTCCCTTGAGGACGGTGCCCGGGTGGTCGCCCTGCGCAGCCGCGCCATCCGCGCCATCGCCGGCAGCGGCGGCATGCTCTCCGTCGCCGCCCCGCTGTCCATTGTGGAGTCCACGATCCGGGTACAGGCTCCCCAGGCCACCGTGGCAGCCGCCAACGGCCCCCGCGCCATCGTCGTCTCCGGCACCATCGAAGACCTGCAAACCCTGCAACACCACTTCGACCAGGCCGGCTACCGCGCCAAACTCGTCCCGGTCGACTACGCCTCCCACTCCCCAGTGGTGGAGGCACTCGAAGCAGAACTCGCCGACACACTCGCCCCGGTCGCCCCGCAGCCCACCAGCGTCCAGTTCATCTCCACGCTGACCGGCGCCCCCATCGACACCACCGAACTCGGCCCCGCCTACTGGTACCGCAGCCTCCGCCACCAGGTCCGCTTCGCCGAAGCCGTCAACCGGGCACTGGACGACAACGTCGCCATCTTCATCGAGTGCAGCCCCCACCCCGTGCTCGCCACGGCAATTGAAGAGGCCATCGAGGACACCGACGCCACCGCCACGGTGGTAGCCACCCTCCGCCGCAACAACGGCACCCTGGCCACCTTCGACAGGTCGACAGCAGAAGCCTTCACCGCAGGCGCCCCGGTCACCTGGACAACCGCAGAAGGCCCGAGGGAGACCCTGCTCGACCTCCCCACCTACGCCTTCCAACGCGACCGCCACTGGCTCCCGGAAACCCAGGACGCACCGACAGCCGCGGCACCCACGTCGACCACGCAGGGATCGGCTGGGGTGCCCACGCAGGGATCAAGCCTGACCGCCCGGAGTGGGCACCCCAGCCGATCCCTCGCGCGAGCGCACACCAAGCGTGAGCTGAAAGCGTTGGTAGCAAAGGAAACAAAGACGGTCCTCGGCTACCAGCAGGAGATCCCCGACGGAACGACCTTCAAAGACCTGGGCGTCGACTCAGCCACCGCACTGGAACTGCGCAACCGGCTGCGGGCAGCGACCGGCCTGAGCCTGGCCAGCGGCGTCGTCTTCGACCACCCCACGCCGGACCGGCTGGCCACTCACCTGGCCAAGCTGAGCACCGGCGAAGCCCAGGACCACGGGACCGACGAGCAGACCAGGGCGGATGACGATCCGATCGTCGTCGTGGCCATGGGCTGCCGGTATCCCGGCGAGGTCAGTACCCCCGAGGACCTGTGGGCGCTGGTCTCCAGCGGTGGCGAGGCGATCACCGAGTTCCCCACCAACCGGGGCTGGGACACCGACGCGCTGTTCGGCACCGGCTCCGGGACCAGTGACACCCGGCGCGGTGGCTTCCTGCACGACGCCGACCGCTTCGACGCCGCGTTCTTCGGCATCAGCCCCCGGGAGGCCGCCGCCATGGACCCGCAGCAGCGGGTCCTGTTGGAAGTGTGCTGGGAGGCCGTCGAGCGGGGCGGGATCGACCCGGAGAGCCTGCGCGGCAGCCGTACCGGCGTGTTCGTCGGCGCCATGGCGCCGGACTACGGGCCGCGGTTGCACCAGCCGGACGGCGCCACGGACGGGCACCTGCTCACCGGTACGGCGCTCAGCGTGGTGTCCGGGCGGATCGCGTACACCCTGGGGTTGGAGGGGCCGGCGCTGACCGTCGACACCGCCTGCTCGTCGTCGCTGGTGGCGCTGCACCTGGCGGCGCAGGCGCTGCGGCGCGGGGAGTGCACGCTGGCGCTGGCCGGCGGCGTGACGGTGATGTCGACGCCGGGCATGTTCGTGGAGTTCTCCCGGCAGGGCGGGCTGGCCGTGGACGGGCGCTGCAAGGCGTTCGGCGCGGAGGCCGACGGCACCGGCTGGGCCGAGGGCGTCGGCGTGCTGGTGCTGGAGCGCCGCTCCGACGCGGTGCGACTGGGTCACCGGGTGCTGGCCGTGGTGCGCGGCTCGGCGGTCAACCAGGACGGGCGCAGCAACGGGATGACCGCGCCCAACGGGCCGTCCCAGGAGCGGGTGATCCGGGCGGCGCTGGCCGACGCCGGGCTGACCGCCGCCGACGTGGCGGCCGTCGAGGCGCACGGCACCGGTACCACGCTGGGCGACCCGATCGAGGCGCACGCCCTGCTGGCGACCTACGGGCAGGACCGGCCGGTGGAGCAGCCGCTGTGGCTGGGTTCGGTGAAGTCGAACATCGGCCACACCCAGGCCGCCGCCGGGGTGGCCGGAGTCATCAAGATGATCGAGGCGATGCGGCACGGGATGCTGCCGGCCACCCTGCACGCCGACGAGCCGACCGGCCACGTCGACTGGCAGGCCGGCGCCGTGGCGCTGCTGCGCCAGCCGGTCGAGCTGCCCACCGGGCGGCCGGTCCGCACCGCCGTCTCCAGCTTCGGCATCAGCGGTACCAACGCGCACGTCATCCTGGAACGCCCCGAACCCGAACCGGCGCAGGAAACCCAGCCGGGCAGCGGTGAACTCGTCTGGGTGCTCGCCGCGCGGACCGACTCGGCGCTGCGCGCCCAGGCCGGCCGGCTGGCCGACTTCGCCGCTACCGCCTGCGACGCCGAACTGGCCGCCGCCGGTGCGCTGCTGGCCCGGCGCAGCCGGTTTGCGCACCGCGCCGTGGTGCTGGCCGGCGACCGGGACGAGCTGATCGCGGCGCTCGGTGCGCTGGCCGCCGGTACCCCCCATCCGGGGCTGCACACCGGCGTCGCCGGCAGCGACGTGCGGCCGGTCTTCGTCTTCCCCGGCCAGGGGTCGCAGTGGGCCGGGATGGCCGTGGAGCTGCTGGACGCCAACGCCGACTTCGCCGCGCAGCTGCGCGCGTGCGACGCCGCGCTCGCCCCGCACACCGGCTGGTCGGTGCAGGACGTGCTGCGCGGCGCCGACGGGGCGCCGCCGCTGTCCGGGTCGGACGTGATCCAGCCGGTGCTGTTCGCGGTGATGATGTCGCTGGCGGCGCTGTGGCGCTCGGTCGGCGTCGAGCCGGCCGCCGTGATCGGGCACTCGCAGGGCGAAATCACCGCCGCCTGCGCGGCCGGGGCGCTCACCGTCGAGCAGACCGCGAAGATCGTGGCGCTGCGCAGCCGGGCACTGATGAAACTCACCGCCACCGGCGCGATGCTGGCGGTGCCGCTGCCCGCCGACGCGGTCACCCCGCTGCTGGCGCCGTGGGCCGACCGGCTGTGGACGGCCATCGTCAGCGGCCCGGCCAGCACCGTGGTCGCCGGTGACCCGACCGCGCTGGACGAGTTCGCGGCCAGCCTGGGCGAGGGTGTGCAGGCCCGCAAGGTGGCCATCGACTACGCGGCGCACACGCCGCACATCGAGGCGATCCGGGACGAGCTGCTGGAGATCCTGGCCGACGTGCTGCCCCGGGACACCGACGTGGCGTTCTGCTCGGCGCTCACCGCGCAGTTCATCGAGCCGGCCGGGCTGACCGCCGACTACTGGTACCGGGGGCTGCGGCACCAGGTGCGCTTCGCCGAGGCGATCGGTGCGTTCCAGGGGTTCGGGACGCCGCTGTTCGTGGAGTGCAGCCCGCACCCGGTGCTGACCGGGCACGTGCAGGACACGCTGCGCGAGGTGGACGCGCCAGGTGCGGCGCTCGGCTCGCTGCGCCGGGGCGACGGCGGCTGGCGGCGCTTCCTGCACGCCGCCTCGTCGGCCTTCGTGCTCGGCGCCCCGGTCGACTGGGCGGCGCTGCTGCCCGCCGGCGCGGTCGACGTTGAACTGCCGACGTATCCGTTCGAGGCGCAGCGTTTCTGGGTCACCGGCGGCGCTGTCGAGCGCGGCGGGCACCCGTTGCTGGGCACCGTGGTGCCGGTGGCGCCCGGGGACGCCTACCTGTGCACCGGGAAACTCTCCGTCGCCGCCCAGCCGTGGCTGGCCGACCACGCCGTCGACGGCAACGTGCTGCTGCCCGGTACCGCCTTCGTGGAGCTGGCCCTGGCCGCCGGTGCGCCGGCCGGCTGCGACCTGATCGAGGACCTGACGCTGGAGGCGCCGCTGGTGCTGCCGCCGGTCGGGGCGGTCCGCACCCAGCTGGCGCTGGACGGTGCCGACGAGACGGGGCGGCGCCGGCTCACCTTCTTCGTCCAGCCGGCCGACGAGCCGGACTCGCCGTGGACCCGTTGCGCCACAGCCACTCTCGGCGTCGCCGGGCCGGCCAGTGCGCCGACGCTGCCCGCCTGGCCGCCGGCCGGGGCCGACGAGATCGACCTGACCGGTGGGTACGAGCGGCTCGCCGAACTCGGCTACGGCTACGGGCCGGCGTTCCAGGGGCTGCGTCGCGCCTGGCGCAGCGGCTCCGACGCCTGGGCCGAGGTCGCCCTGCCGGAGCCGGTACGCGCCGACGCCGGGGCGTACACGCTGCACCCGGCGCTGCTGGACGCGGCGCTGCACGTGCTGGTCCACGACGGCGCGGACGGCGAGAGCCTGCTGCTGCCGTTCTCCTGGCGGGGCGTACGGGTGCTGGCGGCGCACGCCGACACGCTGCGGGTCCACCTGACGGGCATCGGGGGCGACCGGGTGGCACTGTCCATCGTGGACGGTGCCGGCCGCCCGGTCGCGCAGGTGGCCGAGTTGGGCCTGGTGCGTACCCCCGGGGCGCCGCCCGGCCCCGGGCCGCCGTGGCCCCGTACGCCCTGGACTGGACCGCCGTCAGCGCGCCCGGGCTGCCGGTCGCCGGCTGGGCAGCGGTCGGTGTCGAGGCGGCAGCAGCCGACCTGGCGACCGCCGTGCGCGGCGGCCACGCCTACGACCTGGCCTCGCTCGCCGACCTGTCCGCCGGTGCGGCACCCGCCGTGGTGCTGGCCCCGTTCGCCCCGGACGTCGACCCGGACGAGCCGCCCTACTCGGTCCGCGACGCGGTCGCCGAGGCGCTCGACCTGGTGCAGGCGTGGGTGGGCGACGAGCGCTTCGCCGGCTCCCGCCTGGTCTTCGTCACCGCCGGCGCCCAGCGCCCCGAGATCGACGGCCCTGCCGGTGCGCCGCGCCCTGGCGTCGACGGTCTGGCCGGCGCGGCCCTGTGGGGTCTGATCCGGGTCGCCGAAGCCGAGCATCCGGGCCGGTTCGGCCTGCTGGACCTGCCCGCCGGCGCCCTGCTGGATCCCTCCGCACTCGACCGGGGACCCGGCTCGGCCGGCGTCGACTCCGGGTCGGTGTGGGAGCGCGTCTGCGGCGCCCTGGACGCTGGCGAGTGGCAGCTGACCCTGCGCGACGGGGCGCTGTCGGCGCCCCGGCTGGCCCGGGTCGAGCCGGCCGCCGAGCTGCCCGACCTGTCCACCGGCACGGTCCTGGTCACCGGCGGTACCGGCGGCCTGGGTGCGATCGTCGCCCGGCACCTGGTCGCCGCCCACGGGGTACGCAAGCTGCTGCTGGTCTCCCGGCGCGGCGCCGCCGCACCGGGCGCGGACGACCTCGTCAGCGAACTGGAGGCGGCCGGCGCCGAGGTGGCCGTGGCCGCCTGCGACGTGGCCGACGCTCGGGCGCTGCGGGCCACTCTGGCCGGCGTGGACGGGCCGCTGCTGGGCGTGGTGCACACCGCCGGGCGTACTCGACGACGCCACTGTGGAGGGGCTGTCGGCGACAGCGGCTGGACAGCGTGTTCCGGCCCAAGGTGGACGCCGGCCTGGGCGCTGCACGAGCTGCTCGGCGACGTACCGCTGTTCCTGCTGTTCTCCTCGCTGGCCGGCGTGGTGGGCAACCCGGGCCAGGGCAACTACGCCGCGGCCAACGCGTTCCTCGACGCGCTCGCCGGACACCGGCGCGCACTCGGCCTGGCCGCCACCTCGGTCGGCCTGGGGCCTGTGGGACACCGCGACCGAGCATGACCGGCGGGCTGTCCGCGGCCGAGCTGGCCCGGCTGGGCCGGGTCGGGCATCGCGCCGCTGACCGTCGAGCACGGGCTCGCCCTGCTCGACGCCGCGCTGGCCGCGACGGCCCAGCCACTGCTCGTCGCCGGCCGCTGTGCGACGCCACAGCGCTGCGTACGGTGGCCGAGGCCGGCACGCTCTGCCCCGGTGCTGCGCGCGCTGGTGCGGGTACCCCGCGGCAAAGCCGGCCGACCGGCGCGGCGCCCGACGGCCGGCGACGCGGGCGGCGACCTGGCGGCCGGCCTGGCCGGGCTGTCCGCCGCTGAGGCGCCGGCCACCGTGGCCGACCTGGTGCGCTCCCAGGTGGCCGCGGTGCTCGGCCACGCCGGGCCGGACGCGGTCGGCCTGGAGCGCCCGTTCGGCGAACTGGGCTTCGACTCGCTGACCGCCGTCGAGCTGCGCAACCGGCTGGACGCGGCGACCGGGCTGCGGCTGCCGGCCACGCTGGCGTTCGACTACCCGACCGCAGGCGGCGCTGGCCGACTTCCTGGTCCGCCAGCTGGCCCCGGCCGCGCCGGCCCCCGACGAACTGCTCCGGGCCGCCTGGACCGGATTTCCGAACTGCTGCCCGACGACGACCAGGCGGCCCGGGCCGCGTGGTGGCCGTCCTGCAGAGCGCACTGGCCCGGTGGGAGGCCGGCCCGGCCGGCGCCGCCGGGGTGGCCGAGCAGATCGACTCGGCGTCCGACGACGAAATATTCGCGTTCATCGATAACCAGTTCTGAGTGGGTACCCGGGTGGTTTCCGGCTGGGTGTGGAGGGCTAGAGATGGCGACTGAGGACAAGCTCGGGAATACCTCAAGCGGGTGACGGTGGACCTGGCCGAGGCCCGGCGCCGGCTCGCCGAGGTCGAGGACGGCCCGGCGCGAGCCGGTCGCGATCATCGGGATGGCCTGCCGCTTCCCGGGCGGCGTGGAGAGCCCCGAGGAGCTGTGGCGGCTGGTCGACGACCGGGTCGACGCGATCGGGGACTTCCCCACCGACCGCGGTTGGGACCTGGCCAACCTGTACGACCCGGACCCCGAGGCGCTGGGCAGCTCCTACACGCGCAACGGCGGGTTCCTCTACGACGCCGGGGAGTTCGACGCGGCGTTCTTCGAGATGAGCCCGCGCAGCGCCCTGGCCACCGACCCGCAGCACCGGCTGTTCCTGGAGACCACCTGGGAGGCCTTCGAGCGGGCCGGCATCGACCCGACCTCGCTGCACGGCACCCGTACCGGCGTCTTCGCCGGCGCCATGTACAACGACTACGCCCTGCGCTACAACGGCGGCGCCCCCGACCGGGCTGGAGGGCATCCTGTTCACCGTGTCCAACGCCCCGAGCGTGCTCTCCGGCCGGGTCTCCTACCTGTTCGGCCTGGAAGGCCCGGCGGTCACCCTGGACACCGCCTGCTCCTCCTCGCTGGTCGCCATCCACCTGGCCGCCCAGGCGCTGCGCAACGGCGAGTGCTCGCTGGCCCTGGCCGGCGGCATCACGGTGATGGCCACGCCGGACTCCTACGTGGAGTTCTGCCGCCAGCGGGCGCTCTCCCCGGACGGGCGCTGCCGCGCCTTCTCCGCCGTCGGCGGCCGGCGCCGCCTGGTCCGAGGGCGTCGGCGCGCTGGTCCTGGAGCGGCTGAGCGACGCCCAGCGCAACGGCCGCCGCATCCTCGGCGTGATCCGGGGCAGCGCGGTCAACCAGGACGGCAAGAGCAACGGGATGACCGCCCCCAACGGCCCGGCCCAGGAGCGGGTGATCCGCCAGGCGCTGGCCGACGCCGGCCTGGACACCCGGGACGTGGACGTGGTCGAGGCGCACGGCACCGGCACCACCCTGGGCGACCCGATCGAGGCGCAGGCGCTGATCGCCACCTACGGCCAGCACCGGCTGCCGGACCAGCCGCTGTGGCTCGGCTCGGTCAAGTCGAACCTGGGCCACACCCAGGCCACCGCCGGCATCGCCGGCGTCATCAAGATGGTGCAGGCGATGCGGCACGGCACGCTGCCGGCCACCCTGCACGCCGACGAGCCGACCAGCCACGTGGACTGGTCGTCCGGCTCGGTGCGGCTGCTGCAGCAGCCCCGGGAGTGGCCGCGCGCCCGGCCGCCCGCGCCGGGCCGCGGTCTCCTCGTTCGGCATCAGCGGTACGAACGCGCACGTCATCGTGGAGGAGGCGCCCGAGGCGCCGAGCCCCCTGGTGGCCCCGGAGCACCCGGTGGCCGGCGGACGGCCGCTGGCTCTGGTGCTGTCGGCGCGCAGCACCGGCTCGCTGCGCGGGCAGGCTGTCCGGCTACGGGACTTCCTGGCGACCGCCGCGCCCCGGCCGGTGGACCTGGCCCGTTCGCTGGTGACCAGCCGGGCGCTGTTCAAGCACCGGGCCGTGGTGCTCGGCGCGGACGCCGACGCCCTGCTGGCCAACCTGGACGGCTACCTGTCCGGTGCGCCCGGTGCCGAGGTGGTCACCGGTACCGCCCGGGACAAGGCCCGGCCGGCGCTGCTCTTCACCGGGCAGGGCGGCCAGCGGCTCGGCATGGGCGCCGAGCTGTACGCCGACCTACCCGGTCTTCGCCGCCGCCCTGGACGAGGTGTGCGCGGCCCTGGACGAGCACCTGCCCCGCCCGCTGCGCGAGGTGATCTGGGCCGACCCGGACGGCCCCGACGCCGAGCTGATCAACGAGACCTGCTAGACCCAGCCGGCCCTGTTCGCCTACGAGGTGGCCGCCTACCGGCTGCTGGAGTCCCTCGGCGTCAAGCCGGACGCGGTCGCCGGGCACTCCGTCGGCGAGTTCGCCGCCGCGCACGTGGCCGGCGTGTTCACCCTGGCCGACGCGGCCCGGCTGATCGTCGCCCGGGGCCGGCTGATGCACGCCCTGGACGCCCCCGGCGCCATGGTGGCGATCGAGGCCACCGCCGAGGAGGTCGAGCCGAGCCTGGCCGGCCTGGGGCACCTGGTCGGCATCGCCGCCGTCAACGGCCCCGGGCGGGTGGTGGTCTCCGGCGACGAGCAGACCTGCCTGCGCATCGGCGAGCAGTGGAGCGGCCTGGGCCGGCGTACCCGTCGGCTGGCGGTCAGCCACGCCTTCCACTCGCCGCTGATGGAGCCGATGGTCGACGACTTCGCCACGGAGCTGGGTACCGTCGCTTTCGGGGCGCCCAAGCTGCCCTTCGTCACCAATCTGGTGGGCGCCAACTTGCTTGGCGCGGACCTGGCCGGCGTGGACGACGAGCTGTCCTGGACCGACCCGAAGTACTGGCTGGAGCAGATCCGCCAGGCGGTGCGCTTCGCCGACACGGTCAGCACGCTGGCCGCCCAGGGGGCCAACACGTTCCTGGAGGTCGGGCCGCAGCCGGTGCTGGCCGGGATGGCGGTGGAGTCGCTGCCCGGCGACGCCACCGTGGTCGCGCTGGCCCGCAAGGGCCGCCCCGAACCGGAGGCGCTGCTGCACGCGCTGGCCCAGGCCAGCGTGGCCGGCGTACCGGTGGACTGGGCGGGGCTGTTCGCGGCGGGCGCCGACATCGGCGCCGAGCTGCCGGTCTACGCCTTCGACCGGAGCCGCTTCTGGCTCGGACCGCCGCAGCACGGCGCCGACCTGACCTCGGTCGGGCTCAGCGACGTGGCGCACCCGCTGCTGCACGCCGCCGTCCAGATCGGCGACGAGGGCGGCGTGGTGGTCACCGGCAAGCTGTCGCTGGACGAGCTGCCCTGGCTCGGCGACCACGAGGTGGCCGGGGCCGTGGTGGTACCCGGGACGGCGCTGCTGGAGGCCGTCCTCACCGCCGCCGGCCAGGTCGGCTGCGACCGGGTGGACGAGCTGATGTTCGAGGCGCCGGTGGTGCTGCCGGACAGCGGCGAACTGCACCTGCAGGTCGTCGTGGACGGCGGTGCGCCGCAGGCGGCACGCGGGGCGCGGGTGTACTTCCGGGCCGGCGCCGCCGACTGGGTGCGCTGCGCCTCCGGCGTGGTGGCCGGCGGCGAGCTGCCCGAGGTGCCCTGCGACTGGGCGGCCGCCTGGCCGCCCGCCGGAGCCAGCCCGGTCGACGTGGCCGGCGGCTACGCCGCCCTGGCCGAGCTGGGGTACGGCTACGGCCCGGCGTTCGCCGGGGTCCGCGCGGTCTGGGCGGACGGCGAGGACCGCTACGCCGACGTGGCCGCCCCCGACGACCTGGACGTCACCGGCTTCGGCCTGCACCCGGCGCTGCTGGACGCCGCGTTCCACCCGCTGATCCTGGGCGGCGACGCCGGCAGCCTCAAGCTGCCCTTCGTCTTCCAGGGAGTACGCCTGGCCGCCGCCGGCGCCACCGCGCTACGCGTCCGGCTCCGGGTGACCGGGGACGACGTGGAGGTACGCGCCGCCGACGGCGCCGGCCGGCTGGTCTTCGGCATCGACGCGCTCCGGGTGCGTACCGTCGCCGCCGAGTCCCTGGCACCGGCCGCCACCCACAGCGGCCCGCTGGCGCACCGCATCGACTGGGCGCCGGTCACGGCACCGGGCAGCGCGGCGCGCTGGGTGTCGGTCGGCGGCCCGGTCGCCGGCCTGCCCGACCACCCCGACCTGGCGGCGCTGCTGGCCGCCGTGGGCGCCGGGGAACCGGCACCGGACTTCGTGGTCGCCCCGTGCACCGGCGGCGACGACCCGGCCACGGTCACCGTCCAGGCGCTGGAGCTGCTCCAGTCCTGGCTGGCCGACCCGCGCTGCGCCAACGCCAAGCTGGCCTTCCTGACCAGCGGGGCGGCCGGGCCGGTCATCACCGACCTGGCCGGCACCCCGGTGTGGGGGCTGGTCCGCTCGGCCCAGTCCGAGCACCCGGGCCGGTTCGTGCTGCTCGACGCGGTGGACGACGTCACCGACTGGGCGCCGCTGGCCGGTGCCGTGGCGGCCGGCGAGGACCAGCTGCTGCTGCGCGACGGCGTACTGTCCGCGCCCCGGCTGGCCACGGTCTCTCCGGCCGCGCCGGAGCAGGTGGACCTGTCGGCCGGCACGGTGCTGGTCACCGGTGGTACCGGCGGCCTCGGCGCGCTGGTGGCGCACCGGCTGGTCACTACCCACGGGGTACGCCACCTGCTGCTCACCTCCCGGCGCGGCGCCGCCGCCCCGGGCGCCGCCGAGCTGGTGGCGAGCCTGCGCTCGGCCGGTGCGTCCACAGTGGACCTGGTGGCCTGCGACGTCGCCGACCGGGCGGCGGTGGCCGCCCTGCTGGCAGCTGTCCCGGCCGACCGGCCGCTGGCCGGCGTGGTGCACACCGCCGGTGTCCTCGACGACGCCACCGTGGACGGCCTGGACGCCGGGCGCCTGGCGACCGTGTTCCGGCCCAAGGTGGACGCCGCCTGGCACCTGCACGAGCTGGCCGGCAACGTCGCCTGCTTCGTCCTCTTCTCCTCGATCGCCGGGGTGATCGGCAACCCGGGGCAGGCCAACTACGCGGCGGCCAACACCTTCCTGGACGCCCTGGCCACCCACCGGCGCGCGCACGGGCAGCCGGCCACCTCGGTGGCCTGGGGCCTGTGGGACACCGAGTCCAGCATGGCCGCCGGGCTCTCCGAGGCGGAGGTCGCCCGGATGGCCCGCTCCGGCATCGCACCGCTGAGCGTCGAGCACGGCCTCGCCCACTTCGACGCGGCGCTCACCTGCGCCGAGCCGGTGCTGGTGGCGGGGGCCTGGGACACCGCCGGGCTGACCGCCCGCGCGGCGGGCGGCTCGCTGCCGCCGGTGCTGCGCGGCCTGGTCCGTACCCCCCGTCGGGCCGCCGCTGCGACGGCCGCCGCGACGGGCGCTTCGGCGCTCACCGCCCGGCTGGAGGCGCTGCCCCCGGTGGAGGGGCGGCGGCTGCTGCTGGACCTGGTCCGCGGACACGTGGCGGCGGTGCTGGCGCACCCCAGCCCGGACGCGGTCGACATCGACCGGGCCTTCAGTGAACTCGGCTTCGACTCGCTGACCGCCGTCGAGCTGCGCAACCGGCTCGACGCGGAGACCGGACTGCGGCTGCCGGCCACCCTGGCCTTCGACCACCCGACGGTGGCGGCCCTGGCCGAGCACCTCTACCGCACCCTGGCACCCACGCCGCCCAGCGCCGAGGACACCCTGCGGGCCAGCCTCGACCAGGTCGGCCAGATGGTGGCCGAGGACGACGAGGCGACCCGCACCAAGCTCGTCGCGATCCTGCACAGCACGTTGGCCCGCTGGGGCCTGGGCGGGGTGACCCTGACCGACCAGGTCGAGTCGCAGACCGTCGCCGCGAAGGTCGACTCCGCCTCCGACGAGGAGATCTTCGCCTTCATCGACAGCGAGTTCTGAGCCCCAGCCCCACGACTGCGCCGAAAGGGTACTTCATGGCGACCGAGGAAGAGCTCCGCAACTACCTCAAGCGGGTCACCGTCGACCTGGCCGACACCCGACGCCGGCTGGCCGACGCCGAGGGCGCGCTGCGCGAGGTCGAGCAGTCGCGGACCGAGCCGGTGGCCATCGTGGGCGCCGCGTGCCGGTTCCCCGGCGGGGTCGGCAGCCCGGAGGAGCTGTGGGAGCTGGTCATCTCGGGGCAGGACGCGATCGGTGACTTCCCCACCGACCGCGGCTGGGACATCGACGGGCTCTACGACGCCGACCCGGACGCGCTGGGCAAGACCTACACCCGGCGCGGCGGGTTCCTCTACGACGCCGGGGACTTCGACGCCGACTTCTTCGGCATGAGTCCCCGGGCGGCGCTGGCCACCGACCCGGCGCACCGGCTGTTCCTGGAGACCACCTGGGAGGTGTTCGAGCGCGCCGGGATCGACCCGGACAGCCTGCGCGGCAGCCGTACCGGGGTGTTCGCCGGCAGCATGTACGACTACTACGGCACCCGGTTCCTCGGCGCCGCCCCGCCCTCGGTGGAGGGGCAGCTGCTCACCGCGAACCTGGGCAGCGTGCTCTCCGGCCGGGTGTCCTACACCTTCGGGCTGGAGGGCCCGGCGGTGACGGTGGACACCGCCTGCTCGTCCTCGCTGGTCACCCTGCACCTGGCGGTGCAGGCGCTGCGCCGGGGCGAGTGCACGCTGGCGCTGGCCGGCGGCGCCACCGTGCTGGCCGTGCCGGACACCTTCGTGGAGTTCTCCCGGCAGCGCGGGCTGGCCGTGGACGGGCGCTGCAAGGCGTTCTCCGCCGCCGCCGACGGGGTGGCCTGGGCCGAGGGCGTGGGGGTACTGCTGCTGGAGCGGCTCAGCGACGCCCGCAAGGCGGGGCGGCGGATCCTGGCTGTGGTCCGCGGCTCGGCGGTCAACCAGGACGGGCGCAGCAACGGGATGACCGCCCCCAACGGGCCGGCCCAGGAGCGGGTGATCTGGCAGGCGCTGGCCGACGCCCGGCTGGACGCCGGGGACGTGGACGCGGTCGAGGCGCACGGCACCGGCACCAAGCTCGGCGACCCGATCGAGGCGCAGGCCCTGCTGGCCACCTACGGCAAGGGCCGCACCGCCGACCGGCCGCTCTGGCTGGGTTCGGTGAAGTCGAACATCGGCCACACCCAGGCCGCCGCCGGGGTGGCCGGCGTCATCAAAATCATCGAGGCGATGCGGCACGGCATCCTGCCGGCGACGCTGCACGCCCAGCAGGCCACCCCGCACGTGGACTGGTCACCCGGCACGGTGGCGCTGCTCACCCGGCCGACGCCGTGGCCGGTACCCGAGCGCCCGGCCCGGGCGGCCATCTCCAGCTTCGGCATCAGCGGTACCAACGCGCACATCATCCTGGAGCAGGCGCCGCCCGAGCCGGTGGCCGAGCCGGCCGCCGAGGAGTCGCCCGAGCCGGCGCCGGCCGCCCCGCTGGTGTGGCTGGTTTCCGCGCGTACCCCCGGATCGCTGCGGGCGCTCGCCGGGCGGCTGCGGGAGTTCGCCGCGGACGCCGACGACGCCGACCTGGCCGCCGCCGGCTACGCGCTGAGCCTGCGCAGCACCTTCGACCAGCGGGCCGCCGTGGTCGCCCACGACCGGGCCGAACTGCTCGCCGCCCTGGCCGCGCTGGCCGACGGCGAGGGCCACCCGGCGCTGGTGCAGGGCGTCGCCGCCGGGGACACCCGGCCGGTCTTCGTCTTCCCCGGCCAGGGCTCGCAGTGGGCCGGCATGGCGGTGGAGCTGCTGGAGGGCAACGAGGTCTTCTGGGAGTGGATGTGCCGCTGCGACGGCGCGCTGGCCGAGTACATCGACTGGTCGGTGATGGACGTGCTGCGCCGCGAGGACGGCGCGCCGGAGCTTTCCGGCTCCGACGTCATCCAGCCGGTGCTGTTCGCCGTGATGGTGTCGCTGGCGGCGCTGTGGCGCTCGGTCGGCGTCGAGCCGGCCGCCGTGGTCGGGCACTCGCAGGGCGAGATCGCCGCCGCCTGCGTCGCCGGGGCGCTGTCCCTGGAGGACGGCGCGCGGATCGTGGCGCTGCGCAGCAAGGCGCTCACCCGGCTACGCGGTACCGGCGGCATGCACGCCGTGGCGCTGCCCGCCGACGAACTGACCGAGCTGCTGGCCAGCTGGCCCGACCGGCTCTGGATCGCGGTCCACAGTGGACCGTCCAGCGCCGTGGTGGCCGGCGACCCGGAGGCGCTCGACGAGCTGGCCGCCAAGCTGGGCGACCGGGTGCAGCACCGGCGCATCGCCGTCGACTACGCCTCGCACACCCCGCACATCGAGGAGCTGCGCGCCGACCTTTTCGAGGTGCTGGCCGGCGTGGCGCCGCAGCCCACCGAGATCGCCTTCTGCTCGTCGCTGCTCGGCGGCTACACCCCGACCAGCGCGCTGACCACCGGCTACTGGTACGACAGCCTGCGCAACCCGGTGCGCTTCGACGCCGCCGTGCGCGCCCTGGCCGGTGGGGGTACCCCGCTGTTCGTCGAGTGCAGCCCGCACCCGGTGCTGTCCGGGGACGTCACCGACATCCTGGCCGACGCGGGCAGCCCGGGCGCCACCTGCCCGACGCTACGTCGGGGCGCGGGGGACTGGTACCGGTTCCTGCTCTCCGCCGCGCAGGGGTACACCCTCGGCGCGCCGGTGGACTGGTCCCGGCTGCTGTCGCCGGTCCCCGGGCGCCGGGTCGACCTGCCCACCTACGCCTTCGAGCGGCAGCACTACTGGCTGCCGTCCCGGGCCGCCACCGGGCGGGGCTTCGCCGACGCCGGCCACCCGCTGCTGTCCACCCTGGTCGCCCAGGCGGACGGGGCGGTGCTGCTGACCGGCCGGCTCTCCGTGGACGGCGCCCCCTGGCTGGCCGACCACACCGTCGAGGACACCATCCTGTTCCCCGGTACCGGCCTGGTGGAGCTGGCGCTGCGGGCCGCCGACGCGGCCGGCTGCGCGAGCGTCACCGAGCTGACCCTGGAGGCGCCGCTGGTGCTGCCCGGGTCGGGTGGGGTGGACCTCCAGGTCACCCTGGGCGCGCCGGACCCGGACGGCCGGCGCGCCCTGGGCATCTTCGCCCGGCACACCGGCGCCGACTGGCTGCGCTGCGCGACCGGTACCGCCGGCCCGGACGCCCCGGCGGCCCCCGGCGCCGGCTGGGCGGGTGCCTGGCCGCCGCCCGGCGCGACGCCGGTGGACGTGGCCGACGGGTACGGGGCGCTGGCCGCCCGGGGCTACGGGTACGGGCCGGCGTTCGCCGGGCTGACCCGCGCCTGGCGGCGCGGCGACGAACTCTTCGGCGAGGTGTCCGCCCCGGACGGGCTGTCGGTCGAGGGCTTCGGGCTGCACCCGGCGCTGCTCGACGCCGCCCTGCACCCGGTGCTGCTGACCGGGGACGCCGACCGGGTGGTGCTGCCGTTCGTGTTCCAGGGCGTGCGGCTGTACGCCAGCGGCGCCCGTTCGCTGCGGGTCCGGCTGACCCGGGACGGCGCGGACGTGACGGTGGCGCTGGCCGACCCGACCGGGCAGGCGGTCGCCACGGTGCAGGCGCTGCGGGTCCGGCCGCTGGCGCCGCTGGCCCGCCCGTCGGCGGCCCAGCCGTACCCCCTGGACTGGGTGCCGGCGCCCGCTGCGAGCGGCGGGGACGGCGCCTGGGTGACGATCAGCGACCCGGCCGCGCTGCCCGACCCGCTGCCCGAGGTGGCGGTGCTGCCGGTGGCGGCCCTGCTCGACACGGCCGGCGTTGCCGCACCGCAGGCCGCCCGGCGGCTGAGCCTGGCCGCGCTGGAGCTGGTCCGCGCCTGGGGCGGCGACAAGCGGCTGGCCGGTACCGTGCTGGCGCTGCGCACCAGTGGCGCGGTCGGCCCGGTGGTCACCGACCCGGCCGGCGCCGCCCTGTGGGGCCTGCTGCGCAGCGTGCAGACCGAGCAGCCGGGCCGGTTCCTGCTCATCGACGCCCCCGACGGCGAGCGGGTGGACATCCCCGCCGCCCGGGCCGCGGTCGCGGCCGGCGAAACCCAGCTGCTGGTACGCGACGGCGCGGTGCTGGTCCCCCGACTGGTACGCCGCGCCCCGGTGCCCGCCGACCCGGCGGTCGGCGCCGCCCTGGCAGCCGGCACCGTGCTGGTCACCGGCGGTACCGGCGGCCTCGGCGCGCTGGTCGCGCAGCGACTGGTCAGCCGGCACGGGGTGACCCGACTGCTGCTGCTGTCCCGGCGCGGCGACGCCGCCCCGGGCGCCACCGAGCTGGTCGACCGCCTCACCGCACTGGGCGCCGACGTCACCGTCGCCGCCTGCGACGTGGGCGACCGGGACGCGCTGGCGGCGGCGCTGGCCGGGCACCGGATCACCGGCGTGGTACACGCCTCCGGCGCGCTCGACGACGCCACCGTCGACGGCCTGTCCGCGCCGCGCTTCGACACCGTCTACCGACCCAAGCTGGACGCCGCCTGGCACCTGCACGAGCTGGCCGGCGAGGCCGCCTGCTTCGTGCTGTTCTCCTCGATGGCCGGCCTGTTCGGCAACGCCGGCCAGGGCAACTACGCCGCCGCCAACGCCTTCCTGGACGCGCTGGCCACCTACCGGCGCGGCCTGGGCCTGCCCGGCACCGCGATCGCCTGGGGCCTGTGGGCCACCGACACCGCGATGACCGGCGCGCTCTCCGACGCCGCGGTGGCCCGGCTGGCCCGCTCCGGCATCGCCCCGCTGGACGTCGAGGCCGGCCTGGAGCACTTCGACGCGGCGCTGGCCGCCGCCGACCCGGTGCTGGCCGCCGCCGGCTGGCGCCTCGCCGGCCTGCGCGACCAGCCGGTACCCCCGCTGCTGCGCTCGCTCGCCCCGGCCGGGCGGCGCACCGCGGCCGGCGCACCGGCGCCGGCGGACCTGGTCGCCCGGCTGGGCGGCCTGGACGCCGACGGCGTCACCGGCCTGCTCACCGAGCTGGTACGCGGCCAGGTGGCGCTGGTCCTCGGCCACCCGGACCCGGCCGCCATCGGCGTCGACCGGGCCTTCGGGGAGCTGGGTTTCGACTCGCTCACCGCCGTCGAGCTGCGTAACCGGCTGGACGCGGCCACCGGGCTGCGACTGCCGGCCACGCTCGCCTTCGACTATCCGACGGTCGGCGCGCTCGCCGGGCATCTGGCCCGGGCGCTCGCCCCGGCCGCCCCGGAGCCGGACGTGGTGCTGCGGGACACCCTCGACCGGGTGGTGCGGCTGCTGCCGCAGGTCGACGGGCCGGTCCGGGACCGGGTGGCGGCGGTCCTGCGCAGCACCCTGGAGCGGCTGGAGACCGGGCAGGGGTCGGCGGGTGGGGTGCGCGACCAGCTCGGCGCCGCCTCCGACGACGAGATCTTCGCGTTCATCGACAACCAGTTCTGACGTGTGGCGGGGAAGGGCATAGCGCAATGGCTACTGAGGAGAAGCTCCGCGAGTACCTCAAGCGCGTGACGGTCGACCTGACCGAGGCCCGCCGACGGCTGGCCGAGGTGGAGGAGGGCCGGCACGAGCCGGTGGCGATCGTCGGCATGGCCTGCCGGTTCCCCGGCGCCGCCGACGCGGGCGAGTACTGGCGGCTGCTGCGCGAGGGCCGCTCCGGCATCGTCGAGGTCCCGCCCAGCCGGTGGGACATCGACGAGTACTACAACACCGACCGGCGCGCGGTGGGCGGCGTCTACACCCGGCATGGCGGGTTCCTGCCGGACATCGCCGGTTGGGACGCCGGCTTCTTCGGCGTCTCCCCGCAGGAGGCGCTGCGCATGGACCCGCACCAGCGGCTGCTCATGGAGCTGCTCTGGGAGGGCCTGGAGGACGCCGGTACGGCGCCCGACCGGCTGGCCGGCAGCCGTACCGGGGTGATGGTCGGCTACATGGACACCGTCCAATATGGACGGTTGGAGTCGGAGCGCTACGGGCCCTCGGTAGCCGCCGACCCGTACTTCGGGCAGGGCGTCTCGGCCAGCGTGGTCGCCGGCCGGCTGGCCTACCAGTACGACCTGCACGGCCCCGCCGTCACCATCGACACCGCCTGCTCCTCCTCGCTGGTCGGCGTGCACCTGGCCGCCAACGCGCTGCGCCGCGGCGAATGCGACCTGGCGGTGGCCGCCGGGGTGTTCCTGATCATGCAGCCGGACACCTACGTGCAGGCCTGCGCCACCTCGATGCTGGCCCCGGACGGGCGCTGCAAGACCTTCGACGCCACCGCCGACGGCTACGTGATGGGCGAGGGCGGCGGCATCGTGGTGCTGGAACGCCTCTCCTCGGCGCTGCGCAACGGCCGGCGCATCCGCGCGGTGCTGCGCGGCTCGGCGGTCAACCAGGACGGGCGCAGCAACGGGCTGACCGCCCCGAGCCGGGGCGCCCAGGCCGACGTGATCCGCCGCGCGCTGGCCGCCGCCCGGGTGGAGCCGGACGACGTGGACTTCGTGGAGGCGCACGGCTCCGGTACCGCGCTCGGCGACGCGATCGAGCTCTCCGCGCTGCACGACGTCTTCGGCGACCGGCCCAGCCGCCGGCCGCTGCCGGTGGGCGCGGTGAAGACCAACATCGGGCACACCCAGTCGGCCGCCGGGGTCGCCGGGCTGATCAAGACCGTGCTGACGCTGGAGCACGGCGAGATCCCCCCGAACCTGAACATGGCCGACCCGGCCACCGCCATCCCCGGCGACGGCAGCGTCGCCCCGGTGACCGTGGCGACGGCGCTGCCGACCGGCCGCCGCATCGCCGGGGTCTCCTCGTTCGGCTGGTCCGGCACCAACACCCACCTGGTCCTGGAGGCGGCACCGGCCGCCCAGGAGACGGCACAGGAGCCAGCCGCCCCCGCCGGTCAGGCGCTTACCCTGCCGGTGTCGGCGGCCGGCGCCACCGCGCTGCGCGAGCAGCTGCAGCGGCTGCACGACTGGCTGGACACCAACCCCGCAGCCGACCTGGCCGACGTGGCCTACACGCTGGCCACCGGGCGCGGCGAGCACGACCACCGGCGGGCGGTGACCGTCACCGGCCACGCCGACGCGCTGGCCCAGCTCGCCTCGGCCGCCGCCAATCCGGGCGTGGACAAGGGCAAGGGCCGCCCCCGGGTGGCGTACCTGCTGGCCGGGGTCGGTGACCAGTACCGGGGCCTGGGCCGGGAGCTCTACGCCAGCGAGCCGGTCTACGCCGCCGCCGTGGACGCGCTGCGTCGCAGCTGGTCGACCAGCGCTGCGGCATCGACCTGCGCCCGCTGCTTCGCGGCCGAGCCGGTGCGCGCCGGACGGCGACTTCTGCCGCCCTGCTGCGCCGCGACGAGCCGGCCGGCGACGACCCGTTCTACCGCGCCGAGGTGGCCCACCCGTACCAGTTCACCGTCGAGTACGCGCTGGCGAAACTGCTGGCGGACAAGGGTGTCACGGCCGAGCGTGCTGCTCGGCTACAGCCTCGGCGAGTACGTCGGCGCCTGCCTGGCCGGCGTGTTCACCCTGGCGGACGCGCTGACCGTGGTGGTCGAGCGGGCCCGGCTGATCGCCACCGCGCCGGCCGGCCGGATGGTCGCCGCCGCCGCCGACGCCGAGACTGTCCGGGCGCTGGTCGCCTCCGTCGGCGTCGAGGTCGACGTGGCGGCCGCAGAACGGGCCGGCGATGACGGTGCTGTCCGGCCTGCCGGCCGACATCGAGGCGGTCACCGCCGCGCTGCGCGGCGCGGGGTCGCCAGCCAGCCGCTGCGCACGCCGCACGCGTTCCACTCGTCGCTGCTGGAGCCGGCGCGGGCCAAGCTGAGCGCGCTCATCGAGTCGGTGCAGCGCAGCGTCCCGACGCTGACCATCATCTCCAACCGGACCGGCGAGCCGCTCACCGCCGAGCAGGCCACCAGCGCCGACTACTGGGCCGAGCACCTGGTCAGCCCGGTGCGCTTCGCGCAGAGCGTCCGGCACGCGGTGGCCGCCGGGGTGGACGTCTTCGTCGAGCTGGGCGCCGGGCAGACCCTCGGCGGCCTGGTCCGGCAGAACCTGACCAGCCCGGTCGCCGTGCTCGGCACGCTGCCGGCCGGCTGGACGGCCGGCGCCGACGCCGACGGCCTGCGCACCACCCTGGCCCGGCTGTGGGAGCTGGGCGCCCCGGTCGACTGGCCGGCGGTGCAGGGCCGTGGGCGGATCGTGACCCTTCCCGGGTACGCCTTCCAGCGCACCCGCTTCTGGCCCGAGCCGGGCGCCGCGCTGCCGGCCGCCACCAGTTCGAAGCCGACCGATCTGTGCTACGCCCCGACCTGGAAGCGCACCCTGGCCACCCCGGCGTCCGGCGCCCTGACGCTGCCCGGCCCGCTGGTCGTCTACGCCGACGCCGACGGCATCGGGGCCGCCCTGGCGGCCGCCGCGCGGGCCGGTGGCACCGAGGTCATCGAGGTGGTACCGGGCGACGCGGGGCGCGACGGCCAACGGGTGAGCATCGACCCCACCGACCCGGGCAGCTACCGGGAGGTCTTCGCCGGGCTCGGCGACGGGCCGGTGCACGTGGCGCACCTGTGGAGCCTGCGCGCCCCGGCCGGCTTCGGTGACGAGGCGCTGGCCGAGGCGGTACGGATCGGCCACCACAGTGCGCTGCTGGCCATCCAGGCGCTCGGCGAACTGCCCGGCGCCCGGCTGCTCACGGCCAGCCGGGGCGGCCTGGAGGTGCTCGGCGGCGACGCGGTGGCCGCCAGCCAGGTGGCCGCGCACGGCCTGGCCCGGGTCGCCGACCACGAGTACGCCGGCCTGCGCTGGACCGGCGTCGACCTGGACCCGGTGTCGAGCGCCGAGACGGCCGCCGCCCAGCTGGCACACGAACTGCACCGTCGAGGTACCGCAGCACCCGACCGTGGTCGGCTGGCGCCGGGGCCGCCGCTGGCTCCAGGACTGGGAACTGGCACCGTCCACTATGGACGGCCCGGCGTGGCGGCCCGACGGCGTGTACCTGATCACCGGCGGTACCCGGGGCTCGGCCTCGCGCTGGCCCGGCACCTGGTGCAGCCGGGCGTGCGCAAGCTGGCCCTGGTCGGGCGAAGCTCGCTGGACGGCGACTCGGAACGGGCACAGCGCAGCCGCGCCGATGTCGCCGCCCTGGAGGCGGCCGGCGCAAGGTGCTGCACCCTGACCGCCGACGCGGGACGCCCGGACGAACTGCGCGCCGCGCTGCGCCGCGCCCGGGAACACTTCGGCGCCCTGAACGGCGTGATCCACGTCGGCCGGCGCCCCGGCCAGCGGCATGGTCGCCCGTACCACCGTGGAGGCCGCTGCCGGTGTGCTCGCGCCCAAGGTGGCGGCGCTCGGCCCGCTGGCCGAACTGGTCGGCCCGGACACGCCCGAGAGCGAGCGGCCGGAGCTGCTGGTGCTCTACTCCTCGGCGGTCACCGCCTTCGGCGGCATCGGCGAGGGCGACTACTGCGCGGCCAACACGGTGCTCGACGCCGCCGGTGCGGCGCTGGCCGCCGACGCGCCGTCCACCCGGGTGCTGACCGTGGCCTGGGGGCCGTGGCAGCACGACGACTGGCAGGCGGCCGCGGCCGGCGGGGCCGGCGGTGGGCTGGCCGAGCGGGCCGGCGACTACCGGCGCCGGTACGGCTTCACCGACGAGGCCGGCTGCGCCTTCCTGGACAGCGTGCTACGCGGCCCGACCGGCGCCGTGGTGGCGGTCCGCCAGCCGATGGAGCAGGCGCTGGTCGAGTGGAGCGCGATGCTCGACATCGACGCCCTGGTCGGCGGCGCCAGCGCGCTGCCCAGCGCGGAGCGCTTCCCCCGCCCGCTGCTGCGGGTCGACTACGTGGCCCCGCGTACCGAGCTGGAGGAGCTGGTCGCCGACGTGTGGGGCGCCTACCTCGGCATCGACCGGGTCGGCATCCACGACCCGTTCTTCGACCTCGGCGGCAACTCGCTGGTCGGCATGGCCATGGTGCACGCGGTGGAGAAGCGCATCGACGCGCCGATCGCCCCCGCCGTGCTGTTCGAACACCCGACCGTGGCGCAGTTCGCCGCCGCCCTCAACCCGACCGGCGACGCCCGCGAAGCGCTGGCCCCCAGCGCCGACCGCGGCCAGCGGCGCCGCCGCGCCCGGCCGGCCCGCAAATGAGCCGGCAGCCCCGGCCCGTGCGCCCGCACCTCCGCACGAGCCGCCCGCGGCACCCGAGCCCGACGACCCGCACGAGCCCGTACCTGAGCTTGACCACCCGGCACGACCTGACGACCCGGCAAGACCTGAAGACCAGTGAGGACTGACGTGACTGCATTCGAGAGCGAGGTTTCCGGCACCGACATCGCCATCGTCGGCATGTCGGGCCGGTTCCCCGGGGCGGCGGACGTCGCCGAGCTGTGGGCCAACATCCGTGCCGGACGCTCCGGCATGACCCGCTTCACCGACGACGAGCTGCGCGCCGCCGGGGTACCCGAGCAGCTGCTGGCCGACCCGGCCTACGTCAAGGTGGGCGGGGTCATCGAGGGCATCGAGGACTTCGACGCCGGCTTCTTCGGTGTCGGGCCGAAGGAGGCGCAGATCCTCGACCCGCAGCAGCGGCTGTTCCTGGAGCACTCCTGGCAGGCGCTGGAGGACGCCGGGTGCGACCCGGCCCGGTTCGACGGCTCGGTGGGCGTCTTCGGCGGCAGCGCGTGGAGCTCGTACCTGCAGAACAACCTGGCGCCCAGCGGCATCGCCGCGCAGATGGGCGAGCTGGCCCTCGGGCTGGCCAACGACAAGGACTCGCTGACCACCCGGGTGGCGCACACGCTGGGCCTGACCGGCCCGGCGTACAGCGTGCAGAGCTACTGCTCCACCTCGCTGGTGGCGGTCTGCGCGGCCTCCACCAGCCTGGCCAACTTCGAGTGCGACCTGGCCCTGGCCGGTGGCGTCAACATCGCCGTACCGCACCGCGTCGGCTACCTCTACCAGCAGGGCGGCATCGCCCCGCCGGACGGCGAGTGCCGCGCCTTCGACGCGGCCGGCCTGGGCGCCCCCGTCGGTAGCGGCGTCGGCGTGGTGGCGCTGCGCCGGCTGGAGGACGCGCTGGCCGACGGCGACCGGGTGTACGCGGTGATCCGTGGCTGGGCGGTCAACAACGACGGCGGCCGCAAGGTGGGCTTCACCGCCCCCGGCGTGCAGGGGCAGGCGGCGGTCATCGCCGAGGCGCTGTCCAGCGCCGACCTGTCCGCCGCCGACATCGACTACGTGGAGGCGCACGGCACCGGCACGGCGCTGGGCGACGCCTCCGAGCTGGCCGCGCTGCAGCAGGTGTTCCAGGGCGAGTCGACGCTGATCGGCTCGGTCAAGACCAACGTCGGGCACCTGGACCGGGCGGCCGGCGTCACCGGACTGATCAAGGCGGCGCTGGGCCTGCGGACCGGGGAGATCCCGCCCACCCGCAACCTGACCGAACCGAACCGGCAGCTCAAGACCGGCGCCGCCCAGCTGGAGGTGGTCACCGAGCTGCGCGCCTGGCCCAGCCGGCCGAACCGGCTGCGCCGCGCCGGGGTGAGCGCCTTCGGCATCGGTGGTACCAACGCGCACGTGGTGCTGGAGGAGGCGCCGCCGGTGGCCCGCCCGCAGCCGGCCCCCCGCCCTGAGCTGCTGGTCTGGTCGGCGCGCAGCGCGCCGGCCGTGGACGAGCTGACCGCGGCGCTGGCCGGGCACCTGGCCGGCACCGCCGACCGGCTCTCCGACGTGGCGCACACGCTGCAGTCCGGGCGCCGGGTCTTCGAGCACCGGCGGGTGCTGGTCGCCACCGACACCGCCACCGCCTCGGCCGACCTGCGCGCCGGTACCGTGCTGGCCGCCACCGACAGCCGGGCCGACCGCCCGGTCGGGCTGCTCTTCGCCGGCACCGGCGAGCAGTACCCCGGCATGGCCGCCGACCTCTACGCCACCGAGCCGACCTTCCGCGCCGCCCTGGACGAGTGCCGCACCATCCTGCGCGAACGGATCGGGGTGGACCCGCTGGCCGACGCGCTCGGCGAGCGCGGCTCCGCCGCCGGCCTGGCCGCCCTGCTCGGCCGCGAGTCCGCAGCCGGCTCCCCGGCCGAGGCCACCCGGCTGCTCCAGCCGGCCACCTTCGCGATCGGGTACGCCGTCGGTCGGCTGCTGCTGTCCTGGGGCGTCCAGCCGGCCGTGCTGGCCGGCTACAGCGTCGGCGAGTACGTCGCCGCCTGCCTGGCCGGCGTGCTCTCCCTGCCGGACGCGCTGGCCCTGGTCGCCTACCGGGCCAGCGTGATCGACGCGCTGCCGGCCGGCGCGATGGCCGCCGTGCCGCTGGGCGAGGACGACCTGCGCGCCCGGATCGCCGCGTCCGGCGCCGACGACCTGGACGTGGCGGCGGTCAACGGGCCGGCGCTGACTGTCGTCGCCGGCCCGGTGGAGTCGGTAACCCGGTTCCGTGCGGCGCTGGAGGCCGACGGGGTCCCGAGCCGCCCGCTGGCCACCAGCCACGCCTTCCACTCCCGGATGCTGGAGCCGGTCCGCGCCGAGCTGACCGCCTGGATCGCCGCGCACATCCCGCTCAACCCGCCGGCGCTGCCGTACGTCTCGAACGTCACCGGCACCCTGGCCACCGCCGAGCAGGTGACCGACCCGGCGTACTGGGCCGAGCACATGTGCGCGCCGGTGCGCTTCGACGCGGTGGTCGCCACGCTGCTCGGCTTCTCCGACGCCGCGCTGCTGGAGGTCGGCCCCGGGCAGTCGCTGTCGGCGATGGTGCGCGGGCACCGGCAGTGCCCGCAGGAGCGCTGGCGGCTGGTCATCCCGACGCTGCCGGCCGCCGCCGACCCGCGCCCGGCCGGCACCGTACTGGCCGAGGCGCTGGGCCGGCTGTGGCTGGCCGGCGTGCCCTTCGACTGGACGGCCTACCAGGGCGAGCGCCCGGTGGGCAAGGTCGGCCTGCCCGGCTACCCGTTCCAGCGGGCCCGCTACTGGATCGACCCGCCGGCCGGGCACACCCCGGTCTCCGGCACCGCCGGCCTGCTGGAGGCCCTGGCGCACCCCGGCCACGACAGCGCCGCCCCGCACAACGGCAGTGCCGGGCAGAACGGCACCGCCGGGGCGGACGGTGACGTCGGCCAGGCCGGTGCGCCGATCCCGGCCAAGCAGCTCGGCGGCGTGGCCTTCGGCGGCGCCGGCTGCGCGGCCAGCCCACTGCCCACCGCCGCGGGTGCGCCGGGCCCCGACCACGTGAGCCTGCTCAGTCCACAGTGGACGACCAGCGATCTGGCCGGGGAGAAGGTGGACGGTGGCTGCGCGGTACTGGTAACCGCCGTCGACCAGCTCGCCACCGCCGTCGTGGACCGGCTGACGGCTGCCGGTATCGGGGCCGTGCTGGTTACCGACACCGACACGGGTACCAACAACGGTGCCGACCGGGCCGCTCTGGCCGGACAACTGCTCGCCACCGGCGCGGCTACGGTCCTCGACCTGCGTGCCGTGCAGCGGCCGGACGGCGGGGCCGACGACGGGCTGCTGCTGCCGGTGGCCGGGCTGCTCGACGCGCTGGGCAGCGACGGGGCCCGCAACTTCCGGGTACTGCTGGTGACCCGGGGCGGCCAGCGGGTGCGCCCCGGCGAGCGGCCGGACCCGGCGCACGCCGCCGTCGGTCCGCTCCCCGTGGTCGCCGGGCAGGAGTACCTCAACCTCACCGTCCGGCTGGTCGACGTCGACCCGGCCGGCGACCCCGAATCCACCGCCGCCGCCCTGGTAGCCGAGGCCACCACGGCCGCCCCCGACGTGCACGCCGCGTACCGGGGCAGCGGGCGGTACATCCGTTCGTACAGCCCCGCGCAGCCGGCCGGGGCGTCGGTGACGATCCGGCCGGGCGGGGCGTACCTGGTCACCGGCGGCCTGGGCGACGTGGGCCTGCTGATCGCCGGCCACCTGGCCGACTCCGGCGCCGGCAGGCTGGTGCTGACCAGCCGGTCCGGAGTGGCCGCCGACCCGGCGGCGCTCGCCGCCCTGCGTGAGCGGGTCGAGGTGCAGGTCGGCGCGGTCGACGTCACCGACGCCGGGCAGATGCGCACCCTGTTGGCCGACGCCGGCCGGCTGGACGGCGTGGTGCACGCCGCCGCGCAGACCAGCCCCGACACCTTCCGGCCGCTGCGCGACCTGGACGCCGCGACCATCGGCGGGCACTTCGGCGCCAAGGTCGGCGGTGCCCGGGTACTGGCCACCGTGCTGGCCGAACTGCCCGAGCCGCCGGACTTCTGCCTGGTCTTCGCCTCCACCTCGGCGCTGCTCGGCGGCCTCGCCTTCGGCAGCTACGCGGCGGCCAACGCCGCCCTGACCGCCGTCGCGGCCAACGCCGCACCGGCCACTGTCACCGGCGACGCCACGCCGACGGCCGACGCGCCGCCGGCCGGCAAGGCCCGCAAGGCCGGCAAGCCCAAGGCGCGCAACGCCACCCGCTGGATCTCCGCGAGCTGGGACACCTGGGCCGGCACGCTGGCCCGGGTCGAGGGCGGCTTCGGCGCCAGCATGGCCGCGCACTCGATGACCACGCTGGAGGGGCTGGCCGCCTTCGACCGGCTGCTGGAGCTGGCCGCCGCCGACGTGGTGGTGGCCGCCGGTGGGCTCATCGACCGGCTGCCCAGCCTGGCGCCGGCCGCCCCGGTCGCCGCCGGCAGCGTCACCCGGTTCCCGCGGCCCGACCTGCCGCAGCCGTACACGCCGCCGCTGACCGCCACCGAGCGGGCGCTCACCGAGGTGTGGTCCGAGGTGCTCGGCGTCGAGCCGGTCGGTACCCGGGACAACTTCTTCGACCTGTCCGGCAACTCGCTGCTCGCGCTGCAGATGCTGGCGCTGGTCAAGCAGCGCTTCGGGGTGGCCGTACCGTCGGTGACGCTGTTCGAGGCGCCCACCGTGTACGCCCTCGCCAAGGTCCTCGACGACCTCGGCGCGGTGGTCCCGGCCCAGGCCGGCGCGCCGGTCATCGCCGGTACCCCCATTCCGGCTGCAACCCCCCGGGCAGCCGCCGCACGGCCGGTCACCGACCTGGACGTGGACAACCGGATCGCCGTGATCGGCATGTCCGGCCGGTTCCCCGGCGCGGGCGACGTCGCCGAGTTCTGGCGCAACCTGCGCGGCGGCGTCGAGTCGATCAGCTTCTTCTCCGAAGAGGAGCTGCTCGCCGCCGGCGTCGACCCGGCCCAGATCCACGATCCCGACTACGTGCCGGCCCGGCCGGTGCTGGACGACGTGGCCGGCTTCGACGCCGCGTTCTTCGGCATCAGCCCGCGCATGGCGGCGCTCACCGACCCGCAGCAGCGGCTGTTCCTGGAGGTCTGCTGGGAGGCGCTGGAGCAGGCCGGCTACGCCGCCCCGGAGCACCGCGGCCGGGTGGGCGTCTACGGCGGTGCCAACATCAGCACGTACCTGCTGGGCATGCCGGAGGAGACGATCGTCAACGGCGACGTCAGCACGTACGAGATCATCATGGGCAACGACAAGGACGCCCTGACCACCACCGTCTCCTACCTGTTCGACCTGTACGGCCCGAGCGTCGCGGTGCAGACCTTCTGCTCCACCTCGCTGGTCGCCACCCACCTGGCGGTGCGCAGCCTGCGCAGCGGCGAGTGCGAGATGGCGATCGCCGGCGGCGTGTCGATCCGGGTACCGGACAAGGTCGGGCCACCTCTTCGGCCCCGGCGGCATGGAGTCGCCCGGACGGGCACGTGCGCACCTTCGACGCGCAGGCGCGCGGCAGCGATGTTCGGCGACGGCGCGGCCGTGGTGGTGCTCAAGCGGCTGGCCGACGCGCTCCGCGACGGCGACCACATCTGGTCGGTGATCCGCGGCTCGGCGATGAACAACGACGGCGCGCTGAAGGTCGGCTACACCGCCCCGAGCGTCGTCGGCCAGGCCCGGGTGGTGGCCGACGCGCATGGCCGACGCCCGGGTCACCGGCGACGACATCGGCTACATCGAGGCGCACGGCACCGCCACCGAGCTGGGCGACCCGATCGAGGTGGCGGCGCTGACCCGGGCGTTCGGGCCGACGTCGGAGAAGCAGTACTGCCCGATCGGCTCGGTGAAGACCAACGTCGGCCACCTGGACCGGGCGGCCGGCGTCACCGGCCTGATCAAGACCTCGCTGGCCCTGACCGACGAGGCTGATCCCGCCGAGCCTGCACTACACCAGCCCGAACCCGGAGATCGACTTCGCCGACAGCCCGTTCTACGTCAACACCGAGCTGGCGCCCTGGCGCACCCGGGACGGCCGGACCCCGATCGCCGGCATCAACTCCCTCGGCATGGGAGGCACCAACGTGCACGTCGTCGTCGAACAGGCGCCCCGGCGCGAGTTCCCGGACGCGCCGGACACCAGCGGCCGGCGCTACCAGGTGCTGCCGGTGTCGGCGCGCAACGCCGACCGCCGCCGACGCCTCGGTGCAGCGCCTCGCCGACCACCTGCGGGACAACCCGACAGGTACGGCTGGCCGACGTGGCGTACACGCTGCAGGTGGGGCGCAAGACCTTCGAGCACCGCCGGGCGCTGGTGGCCGGCAGCACCGCCGAGGCGGCCGCCACGCTCTCCGGCGACCAGCCGGGCGCCCTGCTCAGCCGGGTCGACACGGTACGCGGCCGCCCGGTGGCCTTCCTCTTCGCCGGAGTCGGCGAGCAGTACCCCGGCCTGGTCGGCGAGCTGTACCGCCGCGAGCGCGTCTTCCGCGAGGCGCTGGACGAGTGCCTGGCGGCTGCTGGCTCCGCTGCTGCCCTGGCGTCGACCTGCTGGACCTGCTCACCGGCGCCCGCAGCGGCGGACCCGACCTGGCCACCCTGCTCGGCCGGGGTACCGGCACCACCGACCCGCGCGCCGCCCAGCTGGAGCGCACCGAGGTGGTCCAGCCGGCTGCTGTTCGCCGTCGAGTACGCGCTGGCCCGTACCCTGGCCGCCTGGGGCGTGCAGCCCCGGGCGATGCTCGGCTACAGCCTCGGCGAGTACGTGGCCGCCTGCCTGGCCGGCGTGCTCTCCCTGCCGGACGCGCTGGCCCTGGTGGCCAAGCGGGCGCAGCTGATCGCCGGCCTGCCGGCCGGTGCCATGGCTGGCCGTCTCGCTGCCGGCCGACGAGCTGACGCCGCCGCTTCGACCCGGCCGCGCACGGCCTGGACGTCGCCGCCGTCAACGGCCCGCAGGTCACCGTGGTGGCCGGCCCGACCGACGCGGTCGAGGCGTACGCCGCACGCCTGCGGGACGACGAGGTGGCCGCGCCGGCCGCTGTCGACCACGCACGCCTTCCACAGCCGGATGCTGGCCCCCGTCGCCGACGAGCTGACCGCCTGGATCGCCGGGAACGTCACGCTCAACGCCGCCGGCGCTGCCGTACCTGTCCAATGTCACCGGCGGCTACGCCGACGCCGCGCTGGTCACCGAGCCCGGCTACTGGGCCGCGCACATGTGCGGCACGGTGCGCTTCGCCGACGGCGTGGCGGCCCTGCTGGCCGACCCGGAGCTGGCCGTGCGTCGAGATCGGGCCGGGCCTCTCGCTCGGTGCGCTGATGCGCGGCTGCCTGCCCGCCGCAGCGCTGGCCGATGATCCTGTCGGCGCTGCCGGCGGCCGGCGACAGCCGCCCCGACGACGCGACCGTCACCGACTGCCTGGCCCGCCTCTGGCTGCTCGGCGTGGAGCTGGACTGGGTCGCCTACCACGGCCGCCGCGGCGACGTGGTGGCGCCCGACGCGCCGGGCCGCATCCCGCTGCCCACCTACCCGTTCCAGCGGCAGCAGCTACTGGATCGAGGGGCGGGCCCGGGGCGCGGCGGCGAAGGCGACCGACGGGCTGCCCCAGCCGGGCGAGGCGCCCACCCCGGCCACCCTGGAGGCCATCGCCGGCCTGCCCAAGCTGCCCGAGGAGGAGTGGCTGTACCTGCCCGTCTGGCGGCAGACCGCGCCGCCCGCGGCGGCTGCCGTCCAGCCGGCGTCGTGGCTGGTCTTCGCGCACGACGACGGCCCGGTGCCGGCGGCGCTGCGGCGACGGGCAGACCACCATCGACCTGGTACGTCCCGGCGACGCTTTCTCGGCCGGCCCGGACGGCTACACGGTGCGCCCGGGCAGCGTCGAGGACACCCTGGCGCTGCTGCGCGCACCTGCGTGCCGCCGGCCGCCCGCTGGAGCGGGCGCTGCACCTGTGGGCGCTGGCCGGCGCCGAGGGCGAGACGGTGCTGACCGAGGGGCCTGCACACCCTGGTGGCGCTGGCCCGGGCGGCCGGTGAGCTGGGGCTGGACCGGCTGGCACGCTGGACGTGGCGGTCGCCGGCACCCAGCAGGTGCTGGGCGGCGACGCGAGCGCACCCGTACGCCGCCACCCTCACCGGCCCGTGCCGGGTGATCCCGCTGGAGTACCCGACGGTCAGCACCCGGCTGGTCGACCTGGCCGCCGACAGCACCGGCGACCCGGCCGCCCTGCGGGCACTCGTCGCCGAACTGCGCCGCGACCCGGCCGACCCGCTGGTCGCGCTGCGCCACGGCCGGCGCTGGCTGCCCGGCTACGACACCCTGCCGCGCACCGTCCACTGTGCCGACGACGTCCGCTGCGGGACGGCGGCGTGTACCTGGTCACCGGCGGCCTGGGCGGCATCGGCCTGGCGATGGCCGAGCAGCTGGCCCGCGACTGCACGCGCGAAACTGGTGCTGCTCGGCCGCACCGGCCTGCCGCCGGGACCGCTGGCCGGCGATCGCTCGCCGGCGCGCCGGCGTCGACGAGGCACGTCCGGCGACCGGGTGGCGAAGGTGTCGGCGCTGCGTCGACGCTGGGCGCCGAGGTCGAGATCGTGGTCGGCGACGTCAGCGACCCCGACGACGTGCGCCGGGCGGTGAGCGTGGCCCGGGACCGGTTCGGCGCCCTGCACGGGGTGCTGCACGTGGCCGGCGTGCCGGCGATGGGGCTGATGCAGTTCAAGCAGCCCGAGGAGCTGGACGCAGGTGCTGGCGCCCAAGCTCGGCCGGCGCGCTGGCCATCACCGAGGCGCTGCGGATCGGCAAGCCGGACGAGATCGAGCTGGACTTCCTGGTGCTGTTCTCCTCGATCACCTCGGCCACCGGCGGCGGCCCCGGCCAGGTGGACTACTGCGCCGCGCAACGCCTTCCTGGACAGCCTACGCCTGCCAGCTGGCGGCCACCGGCCGCCGGGTGCTGTCGGTGGACTGGGGCGAGTGGACCTGGAACGCCTGGGAGGAGGGCCTGGCCGGCTACGCCGACGTGCTGCAGAGCTTCTTCCGCGAGAACCGGGCCCGGATCGGCATCGGCTTCGACGAGGGCTGGCGCATCGCTGCTGCGGGCGCTGGCCTGCCGGCGAGCCGCGGGTGGTGGTGTCCACCCAGGACTTCCCGACCATGGTGCGGTACAGCTCGAAGTTCACCGTCGAGGCGGTCACCTCGCCGGCGCTGTCCGACGGTGGCGCCGGCACCGGCACCCGCGTCCCGAGCTGGTCACCGCCTACCAGGAGCCGGCCGGCGACGATCGAGCTGAGACGATCGCCGAGATCTGGTGCGAGGCGCTGCGCCTGGAGCGGCTCGGCGTGGCCGACAACTTCTTCGAGCTGGGCGGCAACTCGCTGCTCGGGGTGAACATCGTCGGCCGCGCTGCGCAAGCGGTTCGACCGGATCGAACTGCCGCCGCACATCCTGTACGAGGCACCGACGGTGGCCGCGCTGGCCGAGCTGGTCGACGCGGCGCAGCCCGGCACCGGCGGCCGCGGCCGATCCGGCCGGCGGACGACGCCGACAGCCAGCGTCCGGGCGCAGTTGCGCCGCTCGGGCCTGCAGGCCTCCGCCGACCGACCGGCGCGAGCCCGATGACCGGCCGACGAACCAATCAGCAACAGAAACGGAGCAGTCATGAGCGTCGATCGGCGTGGTCGGCGCCGGCGTGATGGGCGTCGGCGTCGCCCAGAACCTGGCGCAGACCGGACACGACGTGATCCTGGTCGACATCAGACGAGCAGATCCTGGCCGACGCGCTGGCCCGCATCCGCCGAACTGCCGGATGAGCCGGCTGACCGGCGGCCCGGCGCTGGACGCCGACGAGGTGCTGGCCCGGATCAGCACCGCGGTCGGCGCCGAGGCGCTGGCCAAGGCCGACTATCGTCATCGAGAACGTCCCGGAGGACTGGGAGATCAAGCGCGAGGTGTTCAGCAGCGCTGGACGCGGCCTGCGAGCCGGAGACCATCTTCATCGTCAACACCTCGGCCATCCCGATCACCCGGGTCGGCTGCGATCACCGGCCGCCCGGAGCGGGTGATCGGGGTGCACTTCATGAACCCGGTGCCGATGAAGCCGGCGGTGGAGCTGATCCCCGGCGTCCACACCTCGGCGGAGACGGTCGAGCGCACCCGGGAGCTGCTGGCCGCGATGGGCAAGCGCGCGGTCGACGTCAAGGACTCCTGCGGCTTCATCTCCAACCGGCTGTCGCACGTGCTCATGAACGAGGCCGCGTACCTGGTCTACGAGGGCGTGGCCACCGCCGAGGCGGTGGACGAGGTGTTCCGCAGCTGCTTCGGGCACCCGATGGGCCCGCTGGAGACCGCCGACCTGATCGGCGTGGACACGGTGCTGGACAGCATCGAGGTGATCTACCAGCACTACGCGCGACAGCAAGTACCGGCCGTGCCCGCTGCTGAAGCAGATGGTCGACGCCGGCCTGCGCGGTCGCAAGTCCGGCCAGGGCTTCTACGACTACACCGGGCCCGAACCGGCGTCCCGGGCCGCCTGAACCGACCTGTCGCCGATCTGACCTGTCACCAATTCAGTAATCAACCAAGGAGGAAACGGCAATGTCCGAGCTCGACCAGGACCAGATCCTGGCCTTCATCCGGGCCGCTACCCGCAGGCCGAGATCGAGCCGAGCCGAGGACATCTTCGGCCTCGGCTTCGTCAACTCGCTGTTCGCGATGGAGTTGGTGATGTTCGTGGAGAAGACCTTCGGCGTCACCATCCCGAACGACGAGCTGCGGATCGACAACTTCCAGACCGCGGCGGTGATGGCCGAGCTGGTGGACCGGCTGGCACCGGCCCGGCCGGCGCGGGGTCTGACGATGACGACCCTGGTCAGCACCGCGGCGCCGCGCGAGCGAGGCGGTGCTGCGACCGGGCCTCGGCCCGGGCCTTCGTCGACGAGCACATCGCCCCGTACGCCAACGACTTCGAGCGGGCCGGCCGCCTGCCCGGAGGAGCTGCTGGAGCGGATGGCGCAGGCCGCGGCTGTGGGCGCCGTTCCTGCCGCTGGAGCTCGGTGGGCACGGCACTGGACATGGTGACGCTCGGCGAGATCCACGAGGAGGTGGGACGGGGCTGCTCCTCGGTGCGCAGCCTGCTCACCGTGCACACCATGCTGTCCTGGGCGCTGGCCCGCTGGGGCACCGCCGAGCAGCGGCGAGCGCTGGGGCCAGGCCTTGGCCTGCGGGCGAGAGCTGGGCGCGTTCTGCCTGACCGAGCCGGGCGCCGGCAGCGACGCCGCGGGCATCCAGACCACCGCGGCCGGCCCGCACGGCGGCTGGGTGCTCAACGGCACCAAGAACTGGATCACCAATGGCCAGCGGGCCGATCTCTACCTGGTGTTCGCCCGGGCCGGCGCCAGCATCGCGGCGTTCCTGGTGCCCCGGGACACGCCGGGCGTCGCAGTACGGGCCGATCCCGGAGATCCTCGGCACCCGGGCCTCGATGCTGGCCCAGGTGAGCTTCCACGATGTGGAGCTCGGCCCGGACGCGCTGCTCGGCCCGAGCGGGTTCTCCTCCGGCATGGTGCTCACCGGCACCCTGGACCTCGGCCGGTACAGCGTGGCGGCGGGTTCGGTCGGCATCATCCAGGCCTGCCTGGATGCCTGCGCCGTCCTACACCGCGCAGCGCACGGTCGGCGGTTCGCGCGCTCCGCGACCTACCAGCTGATCCAGGCCAAGGTCACCGACATGGTCACCGACGTCCGGGCCGGCCGGCTGCTGGTGGCCGAGGCCGGCCGGCTCAAGGACGCCGGCGAGCCGGCCACCATCATGGCGACCTGGGTGGCCAAGTACTTCGCCTCCACCGCGGCGGCCAAGCACGCCGCCGAGGCGGTGCAGATCCATGGCGCCAACGGCTGCAGCGGCAACTATCCGGTGGCCCGGTTGTACCGGGACGCCAAGGTCATGGAGATCATCGAAGGCAGCAACGAGATCCAGCGGATCACCATCGCGGCGAGGCATATCGAGGGATGGCACTGTGAAGACCGACGAGATGACCCTGCAGTCACCGGCCCGCGGTCGCGGCCGCCGGCCAGCCGGAAACCCATGCGGGGCCGGATCAAGTGCATCGTGTGGGACCTGGACAACACGCTGTGGGACGGGGTGCTGCTGGAGGACGGCGAGGTGACGCTGCGGCCGTGGGTGGCCGAGCACATCCGCCGGCTGGACGCGATGGGCGTACTGCACTCGATCGCCAGCAAGAACGACCACGAGACGGCGATGGCCAAGCTGACCGAGTTCGGCCTCGCCGAGTTGTTCCTGTACCCGCAGATCAACTGGAACGCCAAGTCCAGTTCGATCCAGCTGATCGCCAAGGCGCTGAACCTGGGCCTGGACGCGTTCGCCTTCGTCGACGACCAGGAGTTCGAACGGGCCGAGGTCGGCCACGAGCTGCCCGGCGTGATCTGCGTGGACATCGCCGAGTTCGACGAGGCGGTGCAGCGGCCGGAGTTCCGGCCCCGGTTCGTCACCGACGAGTCGGCCCAGCGCCGGCTGATGTACCAGGGCCAGCTGGCCCGCGAGGAGCTGGAGCGGGACTTCGTCGGCACCAACCACGAGTTCCTGGCCAGCCTGGACATGCCGTTCACCATCGAGACCGCCCGCAGGAGGACCTGCAGCGGGCCGAGGAGCTGACCGTCCGGACCAACCAGCTGAACTCGACCGGCCGCACCTATTCCTACGAGGAGCTGGACGCGCTGCGGATCCTCGCCGGACCACCTGGTGCTGGTGGCGTCGCTGACCGACAAGTTCGGCAGCTACGGCAAGATCGGGCTGGCCCTGGTCGAGAAGGGCGCCGAGGTCTGGCAGCTGCACATGCTGCTGATGTCCTGCCGGGTGATGTCGCGCGGGCGTCGGCATGGTGCTGCTCAACCACATCATGGGGCTGGCCAAGGCAGGCCGGCGCCACCATGCGGGCCGACTTCGTGGAGACCGGCCGGAACCGGATGATGCAGATCACCTATGCCTTCGCCGGCTTCCGTGAGATCAGCCGGGACGGCGCCCAGCGCGGTGCTGGCGGCCGACCTGTCCGCCGTGCAGCCGCCGCCGCCCTACGTCCAGCTCGAGATCCTGGCCGTGACCGCGGTCGGCGGCCGGCAGCGACCGCGCCCAGCCGCTGGTTGCCGATGGCGGCCGGCGGCCGACCGGCGGGCTGCCGCTGTTCTGCCTGCCGCACGCCGGCGCGGGCGCCTCGGCGTTCCGGGGCTGGCTGGGCCGGCTGCCCGGCATCGAGCGTGCTGCCGGTACAGCCGCCCGGCCGGGAGGCCCGGCTGCGGGACGCGCCGTTCGAGCGCATGGAGCCGCTGGTCCAGAGCTGGCCGACGGTGCTCGGTGGCGGCGGCGCAGGGCCGTCCGTACGCGGTGTACGGGCACAGCCTGGGCGCGCTGGTGGCGTTCGAGACTGCTGCGGGAGATCCGGCGGCGCGGTGACGCCGAGCCGGTCCGGCTGATCGTGTCCGGCTGCGTGGCGCCGCACCTGCGCTTCGACGACGGGCCGCCGGTGACCGGGATGTCGCAGCAGCGGCTGGTCGAGATGCTGCGCGAGCTCGGCGGCACCCCGGCGATGCTGCTGGCCGACCCGGAGTTGCTGCAGATGATCCTGCCGGCGATCCGGGCCGACTTCAGCGTCAAGGAGAGCTACCGGTACGCCCCGAGGCGCCGCTGACCGTCCCGATCACGGTGCTGTCCAGCACCGACGACCCGCGGGCGCAGGCGCCGATGCAGCAGCTGTGGCGCGAGCAGACGCTGGCCGGCTGCCCGGTGCACACGCTGGCCGGCGGCCACTTCGCGGTCTTCGAACAGTCCGAAACCACCTTGGGTACCTCACGGCGGCACTGGCGCCGCACCGCTAGACCCCTGCGCCCCGACGGCCCCCGGCACCCCCCGCCGGGGGCCGTCGGCTGTCCGGCCTTGCGGCCGGGGGTCGGCTGTCCGGCGGGTCGGCTGTCCGGCTACCCGGCCGGGCGGAATTGGCCGAGCCGACCGGCTCCGGGCCGGTCGGAAAGCACCGCATCCGGGGGCCGGCCCCGGCGCGCGGAAATCGCCCTGAGCTGGGTGTTGTGTAACGGCGACATGAACATTTCTCGCCGCATTCCGGCATCGGTCCCGGTCTGTGTGGAACTTCTTGTCGGTGTCGGACCGGTCCGGTACCGTGGCCCAACCGGGTTGGTGCGGATGTCCCGAATGTACCGCCGGGATTGGCCACCGTCGGCGATCTGTCCGACCCGGTGCCCATGTGCCAGGCTGCTAGGCGGCACTGAGGATCACAGCCACAGCCTTCGCGACATGTAGGGACGTAGAGATGTTTGCATGGTGGGGAACAGTTGCCAGCCCGGTTGCGCTGGTTGGTGCTGGTACTGGCCATTGCCTTCCTGGCGGTTGCCGGTGGATGGGGGACGACCGTCTTCAGTCGGCTGCCGGCACGTCCAGCCTGGACGACCCGGCGAGCGAGTCGCAGCGGATCGACCAGCGGATCATCGACGAGTTCGGCGCGCAGACCCAGGACTTCATGGCGCTGTACGCCAGCCCGACCATCACCGTCACGACCCGCAGTTCCGCAGCGCGGTGACCGACGTGGCCGAGCGGGTCAAGGCCTGCCCGGGGTCGCCTCGGTGACCTCCTACTACGACACCAAGGCGCCCGACCTGATCTCCAACGACCAGCACCCGACCTACCTGACGGTCCGGCTGGTCGCCGACTCCGGGGACAGCGCGGCAAGAAGGTCGACGCGCAGCCTGGCGGCCAGCGGCATGAGCACCCAGATCGGCGGCCAGCGCACGATCGACCTGGCCATCAACGGCCAGGTCGGCAACGACATCGCCCGGGCCGAGGCGATCGGCACGCCGATCCTGGTCGGTGCTGCTGCTGTTCGTCTTCGGCAACCTGGTGGCCGCGCTGATGCCGGTGCTGATCGGCGGCTTCGCGGTGCTCGGGGCGTTCCTGGTGGTGCGGATGTGCACCATCTTCACCTCGGTCTCGATCTTCTCGGTCAACATCATCACCATCCTCGGGCTGGGCCTGGCCGTGGATTACGGGCTGTTCATGGTCAGCCGGTTCCGCGAGGAGCTGGACAAGGGCCAGCTCGGTCCGAGGCCGCGCTGTCGCGCACCGTGGCGACCGCCGGCCGTACCGTCGCGGTGTCCGGCGTGCTGGTCGGCCTGGCCGCTGTCCAGCCTGCTGATCTTCCCGCAGGTGCTGCTGCACTCGATGGGGCTTGGGCGGCGCCGCCGCGGTGCTGGTCGCGATGCTGGCCAGCCTGACCGTGCTGCCCGCGCTGCTGGCGGTCCTCGGCCACCGGATCGACGCGCTGCGGCTGCCCGGTCGCGGCCGCAGCGCATCCCCGCCGGTCACCGGGGCGCTGGCCGGCGCCGCGGGCAGCGCCGCCGACCGGACCGGCCGGTGGGGACGGATCGCCGGCGAGCGTGATGCGCCGCCCGGTGTTCTACCTGGTCGGCGGTGCTCGCTCGTGCTGGCGGTGCTGACCGCTGCCGTTCGCCCGGGTGCACTTCGGCGGCATCGACGAGCGGATGCTGCCGGCCGGCACCCCGAGCCGGGTGGTCTCCGAGCGGCTGGCCAGCCGACTTCACCGACGGCGGCATCCGGCCGATCCGGGTGCTGGTCGAGCAATGCCCCGCCGGCCGCGGCGGCCGACTTCAGCAACGCAGGTCGACGCGGTTGCCGGGGTGGACGACTCGGTGGTAGCCGCCCAGAACGGCAAAGCGACGCTGTACACCGTCAACTACACCGGCGATGCCAGCACCCCGACCGCCCGCGAGCATCGTCACCCAGATCCGGGCGCTGACCCCGCCGGCCGGGGCCGACGTGATGGTCGGCGGCTCCAGTGCCGGCGTGGTCGACCAGCTGCACTCGCTGGCCGCCCGGCTGCCCTGGATGGCGCTGCTGGTCGGCGGCATCACCTTCGTCCTGCTGGCCATCGCGTTCGGCTCGCTGGTGGTGCCGATCAAGGCCATCGTGATGAACCTGCTCTCGATCGGCGCCGCCTTCGGGGTGATCACCTGGATCTTCCAGGACGGGCCACCTGTCCGGGCTGCTGCACTTCACCCCGACCGGGTACGTGGAGGCCAGCCAGCCGATCCTGGTGATGGCGATCCTGTTCGGGCTGTCCATGGACTACGAGGTGTTCCTGCTGTCCCGGATCCGCGAGCGCTGGGACGAGACTCGGCGACAACACCGCCGCGGTGGCCAGCGGCGTGCAGCGTACCGGCGGCATCATCACCACCGCGGCGGTGCTGCTGCGCGTGGTGGTCGGGGCGTTCGCCACCTCGGGGATCACCTTCATCAAGATGATCGGGGTCGGCATCGTGGTGGCCCTGCTGGTCGACGCCACCCTGGTCCGGCTGCTGCTGGTGCCGGCCACCATGCGGCTGCTCGGCCGCTGCAACTGGTGGGCACCCGGCGTTCCTGCGCAGCCTGTATGCCCGCTACGGGCACCGCGAGTCCGACCCCGCGCCGCACGTCGAGCACTCCGGCCCCGACCTGGTGACCAACCACCGCTGACCAGCCAGCCAGCTGCCCAGAAGCTGACTGACGAGCCCGCTCACCCGTAGGCCGCGCCCACCCGGCGCGGCCTACGGGCATCTCCGGGCTCCAGCCCGGGAAGCGGCCTCCCGGCCGGGAAGCGGCCTCCCACACGGCAAGCGGCCTCACGTGCGCGCAGTGGCCTCCCACGCGGAAGCGGCCTCCCACACGGCAAGCGGCCTCACGTGCGCGCAGTGGCCCTCCACGCGGAAGCGGCCTCCCACGCGGAAGCAGCCTCACGCGTAGGAAGCGTCCTCACGCCCGGGAAGGCGTCCTCACGCGCGGGAAGGCGTAGCGCGGTAGGCAAACCGGCTTGCAGCGGGAGCTGGGGAGCCGGGTCAGAGTGTGGCGAAGCCCGTTCGCCAGCCGGGGTGGTCCGGGCGCCAGCCGAGCGCGCGGGCGCGGGCGTTGGAGATGGGGCGTCCGGCAGCCGCCGGCTCGACCGGCGCCGGGGCGGGGGCGCCCACGGCGGCGGCGAAGGCCGGTAGCCAGGCAGCGGCCGGGGCCGGCTCGTCGTCCACCACGTTGACCACGCCGGCCGGCCAGTCCAGGGCCAGCAGGGCGGCCCGGGCGGCGTCCCCGACGTGGACGAAGCTCTGCACCCGCGCGGTGGCGGCGAGGGTCCCGGCGTGCGCCTCCCGGGCGCGTAGCCGTCCCGGGCGAACCAGGTGCCGGGGCCGTAGAGCAGGCCGCAGCGCAGCACCACGCCCACCGCATCCGGGCCACGGCGGCCTCCAGGTCGCGTACCCCCGGGGTGGCGTCGCCGGCCAGCGGCCCGGACTCGTCCGCCGGGGTGTCGCCGGGCGGAACCCCCAGGCGATGCTCTGCGCGACCAGCCGGCGTACCCCGGCGGCCAGCGCCGCGTCCACCAGGTGGCGGGTACCCACGGTGCGCAGCCGGGCTTGCCGGCGAAGTCCAGCCCGGCCAGGTCGGTGAGCTGGTGGACGACCGCGTCGGGGGCGGCCGCGTCGACGGCGGCCCGCACGCTGGCGGCATCGAGCGCGTCCATCAGCAGCGGCGTGGCGCCGAGCGCGGCCAGCTCCGGCAGGCGTCCGGCGGCGCGGGTGGTGCCGGAGACCTCGTGGCCGGCGTCCCGCAGCAGCGGCACCAGTGCCCGTCCGACCACACCGCCCGCTCCGGCGACCAGGATCCGCATACCGCCGACACTACCGCCCGTTGATCATCGACGGGACGGGGCTCAGCGGCGCTTGTTCTTCTGCTTGTTGCGGGCAGCCGCCTCCAGGCCCCGGCGCACGGCGGCCTCCCGATGGCTGCGCCGGATGGAGACGATGCCGACGGTGACGGCGGTCAGCGCCGCGCCGGGCGGCCCGATCACCCACATCGGCCAGAACGAGTGCGGATGTCCCAGGTGGATACTCACCAGCGTCCAGACGACCAGGTTCACGGCGACGCCGGTGAGCCAGATAGTCCACAGGATGCGCAGCGCCAGCGGCACGTCGGAGCCGTGATGGACGGGTTGGACCGGCGCCACCGGAGTGGTCACCGCGACCGGCTCGTCGGGCAACTTCACCACGGTGCCCGAGTTGGGCAGGTCGGTGAAGAGGTCGACGAGGTCGCCGTAGGTCACCGACTCCCAGGCGCGGACCACCCGTTCGTCGTACTCGTGCAGCTTGAGCCGGCCCTCGTCGAGGGCGCTGCTGAGCCGCTCCACGACCGCCTGCCGGTCGGCGTCGGAGGCCCGCATCTCCCGCCGCTTGTCCATTCGGTACGCCTCCGCGCGCTCCGGGCGTGCACCCGACTCATCCATCGTCACCTGTCTACCTATGCATGGTAGGGGTTGTCCGGCTGCGCACCGGGCCGATCGGCGTCGGCAACTACCGGACGGTGCGCGGCAGCTTCCGGCAACAGGGTACCCGCCCTCGGGTGCACAGGCACCAGCCTCGCGTCCACTTGGGACGGATTCCGGTGCTGGCCTGCATTCGCCGGCCACAAGCTGTCAATAGCGGCGCCGGTTGGCCGTCCCTATCGTGAAATCACTCGGACTGGGATTGGCGGGAAAATCGCCGGTAATAATCCAGGGCCGTTCTCCAGGCTCGGCGTCGGTTCCGATGAGACAAACGCATAGCACAGAGGATGTGACACCTTGCTTGACGCATTCGAACTGACCAAACGCTATGGTCCGGTGAACGCGCTCGACGGATTCAGCCTGCAGGTGGCTGCCGGGGAGATCGTCGGACTGGTCGGCCACAACGGGGCCGGCAAGACCACCTTCGTGGAGATCGTTTCGGGGCTGGTACGCCCGGACGGCGGCCACGTGACCATCGACGGCGCGCAACCCGACGCAGGCCAAGGGTCTGGTCGGGGTCACCCCGCAGCACCTGGGCCTCTACCCCTCCATCACGGTGCGCGAGCACCTGCGGCTGTTCGGCCGGCTGGCCGGGCTGCGCCGGGCGGCGCTGGAGCGCTCGATCGACGAGCTGGCTGTGGCGCTGCGGCTCACCGAGATCATGGACCGGCGTACCGGCGTGCTCTCCGGTGGCCAGCAGCGGCGTACCCAGGCGGCCACCGCACTGGTGCACCGCCCGTCGCTGCTGCTGCTGGACGAGCCCACGGCCGGCGCCGACCTGGAGACCCGGCAGGCGATGCTGGACATCGTCAAGCAGCGGGCCGGCGAGGGTACCGCGGTCGTCTACACCACCCACTACCTGCCGGAGTTGACCGAGCTGCAGGCCACCATCGCGGTGGTCCGGGGCGGCCGGATCATCGCCCGGGGTACCTACGACGAACTGGTCGACGGGCTGCCGGGCGAGGTCCGGGTGGTCTTCGCCGACGAGGAGGACCTGCGGGTGTCCACCACGGCGCCCACGGCCACCCTGATCGACCTGCTGGGCCGCGCGGATCGGGAGATCACCGCGGTCGAACTGCGCAACGCCTCCCTGGACGACCTCTACCGACTCCCTGGCGGCCAGCAATGCTTCTTGACACGGTTGCTCCGACCACGGCCGCGCCGGCGGCCCCGGTGATCCAGCGCAGCTCGCTGCGCGATTCGCTGTACCGCATCGGCGCGGTGGCCCGGCACAACGTCATCATCCGCAAGCGCGACCCCGGCCAGATGATCAGCTACGTGGTCATGCCGATGATCCTGATGCTGGTGCTCAAGCCGCTCTACGAGCGCGCCGTCGACGGCGGCGCGCTGCAGGTGGTCACCGGCTTCGCGGTGATGTTCTCGGTGTTCGCGATCGCCATCGCCGGCAACTCGATCCTGGTCGAGCGGCACTGGCACACCTGGGACCGGCTGCGCCAGACCCGGGCCACCAGCCACCGAGATGCTGATCGGCAAGACCTTCCGCTCTTCGTGGTCATGTTCGTCCAGCAGTCGCTGCTGGTCATCTACGGCAGCGTGGTGATCGGCATCCCGATGCCGCACTCGGTGGGCCTGGTGGCGGCTGGCTATCGCTGTCTGGGCGTTCGCGCTGCTGGCGGTGGGCGCCGCGCTGGCCACCCTGGCCCGCAGCCTGGGCGAGCTGGGCGTGATCTCCGACGTGGGCGCCATCACGCTGAGCTCGCTGGGCGGCGCGCTGGTGCCGCTGTCCATCATGCCGGACTGGGCCCGCGCCGCCGCGCACGTGTCACCCGGCTACTGGGCGCTGACGCATGATGCAGGCCGCCATCACGCGGCGACGGCAGCGGCGTGCTGCTCCCGCCGCTGGTCCTGCTCGGCCTGGGCCTGGTGGCCGGCACCTTCGCGGTCCGCCGGCTGGCCCGGGGCTGGGGCCGTACCCGGCTGCTCTGAGTACCTGGAACACCACCCGCCGCCGCGGGCCGGCGTCGCTGGCCCGCGGCGGCTACCGAAATCTCCCGTGACCATTTCCGGATTCGAATAAATAGGGGCATGTCGATGGGTAAAGGGATTCTGGCCGATGTCGCGAGAAAGCCGGCTCCGGACGCGCCAATCGCCATCATCGGCATGTCCGGACGATTCCCGGGAGCCGACGACGTCGAGACCTTCTGGCACAACATCGCCGCCGGGGTCGAATCCTTCACCCGCTTCTCCGACGAGGAGCTGATCGCCGCGGGCGAGGACCCGGCGGTGTTCACCAAGCCGACGTACGTGCGCTCGCGCCCGATCCTGAACGACATCAGGGTTTCGACGCCGGCTTCTTCGGCGTCAGCCCGCGCGAGGCGACCCTGGCCGACCCGCAGCAGCTGCTGTTCATGGAGTGCGTCTGGGAGACCCTGGAGGCCGCCGGCTACGGCACCCCCGAGGGGCGCGGCGAGGTCGGCGTCTTCGCCGGCATGAACATCAGCACCTACCTGCTGACCCGGCCGAACGCGTTCCGGATGGGCGTCGAGATCGACGGGCTGATGGTCGGCAACGACAAGGACGCGCTGGCCACCAACGTGTCCTACCGGCTGGACCTGCGCGGGCCGGCGTCACGCGTGCAGACCTTCTGCTCCACCTCGCTGGTCGCCGTCCACCTGGCCTGCGCCAGCCTGCGCCGCGGCGAGTGCGACATGGCGCTGGCCGGCGGCGTCTCGATCCGCGTCCCCGACCGGGTCGGCTACCTCTACCACGAGGGCAACCAGGCCTCCCCGGACGGCCACGTGCGCACCTTCGACGCCCAGGCGCGCGGCTCCATGTTCGGCGACGGCTGCGCCGTGGTGGCGCTCAAGCCGCTGGACGCCGCGCTGGCCGACCGGGACACCGTGCTCGCGGTGATCCGCGGCTCGGCGATCAACAACGACGGCGCGCTCAAGTTCAGCTTCCAGGCGCCCAGCATCGACGGCCAGCGCCGCTGCGTCAGCCTCGGCGATCGCCAACGCCGGTGTGCGACCCGGCCCAGATCACCTACGTGGAGGCGCACGGCACCGCCACCGAGGTCGGCGACCCGATGGAGGTGGCCGCGCTGACCAGCGCCTTCGGCGCCGACGGACGGACAAGCAGTACTGCCTGCTCGGCTCGGTGAAGCCCAACGTCGGCCACCTGGACCGGGCCTCCGGCGTGACCGGGCTGATCAAGGTGGTCCAGTCGCTGCGGCACGAGCTGATCCCGGGCACCCGCAACTTCACCAAGCCCGAACCCGGAGATCGACTTCGCGAACAGCCCGTTCCGGGTCACCGCCGAGCCGACCCCGTGGCCGCGGTACCGACGGCCGGCCGCGCATCGCCGGGCTCACCTCGCTGGGCACCGGCGGGACCAACTCGCACGCGATCATCCAGAGGCCCGCCGCCGCGCCGACCCGGCCGGAGCGCCCCCGCCGCTGGCAGGTACTGCCGCTGTCGGCCCGCACCTCGGACGCCGCCGACCGGGCCTGCGCCAACGCTGGCCGGGCACCTGTCCGACAACCCGGGCGTGGACCTCGGCGACGTGGCGTACACCCTGCAGGTCGGCCGCAAGCTGCTCGACCACCGCACGGCTGGTGGTGGCGACACGACCGGCGTGGCGGCGGCCAAGTTGGCCGAGCCGGCCGGTCGGCTGGGTCGGGGCGACGCCACGGTGGGGCGCAAAACGGCGTTCCTCATCGCGGGCGTCGGCGAGCAGTACCCGGGCATGGTCGCCGCGCTCTACCGCGACGAACCCGACTTCCGCGCCGACGTGGACGCCTGCCTGGCCGTGCTCGGCCTGGACAGCGCCGCGGCGCTGTCCGACATCTTCGTGGAGTCCACCGCCGGCGGCGGCGACGACCTGGCCCGGCTGCTCGGCCGGACGGTCGAGGCCGCCCCGGTAGCCAGCGGCAACGACCCCGCGCTGGTCCAGCCGGCCGTCTTCGTCGCCGAGTACGCCCTGGCCCGCCAGCTGATCCGCTGGGGCATCGAGCCGGACACGATGATCGGCTACAGCCTCGGCGAGTACGTCGCCGCCTGCCTGGCCGGCGTGCTCTCCCTGGACGACGCGGTACGCCTGGTCGCGCACCGGGCGAAGCTCATCGACGGGCTGCCCCGGGGCGCCATGATGGCCGTCGGCGGCGACTCCCAGCGGCTGCCCGCCGTCCTCGGCGACCTGCTCGCCGAGCTGGACGTGGCGGTGCGCGCCGGTTCCCAGCTGGTGCTGGCCGGCCCGGAGGCGACCGTGACAGCGGCCGGCGAACGGCTGCTCGCCGCCGGCATCGGCAACCGGCGGCTGGCCACCTCGCATGCGTACCACTCGCGGATGCTGGCCCCGGTCGCCGCCGAGCTGACCGCCTGGATCAGCGAGAACGTCACGCTGCACCCGCCGACGATCGCCTACCTGTCCAACGTCACCGGCGCGCCGGTCACCGCCGACCTGGTCACCGACCCGGGCTACTGGGCCCGGCACATGTGCGAGACGGTGGAGTTCGGCGCGGGCCTTGCCTACCTGCTGGGTGGCGAGGAGCGGGCGCTGGTGGAGATCGGCGCCGGGCAGTCGCTCGGCGCGCTGGCCCGCGGGCACGCCGACTGCCCGCAGAACCGCTGGCCGCTGATCGTGCCCACGATCCCCGGCCCCGGCGAGCGCCGCGACCCGCACGGCGCGCTGGCCGAGGCGGTCGGCCGGCTCTGGCTGACCGGCGTCACAGTCGACTGGTCGGCCCTGCACGGGCTGACCGGCGACACCGGCACCGAGCCCGGCACCGACGCCTGGCAGCCGGGCCGGATCCCGCTGCCCACCTACCCGTTCGAGCGCCAGGAGTACTGGCTGGAGCCGAGGCCGGCCCCGGCGCCGGTGTCGGCGGCGGCCCGGTGATCGACGAGAGCGACCCGAGCAGCATCCTCAAGGCGCTGCCGAAGCTGCCCGACGACCGAGTGGATCAACGTGCCGGTGTGGCGGCAGACAGCCGCGAAGCCGGCCACCCCGGCGCCCGGCACCTGGCTGGTCTTCACCGACGCGGGCCTGGCCGACGAGCTGACCGAGGCGGTACGCGGCCCGCTCACCGCAGGCCGGTGCCCGGCTGGTGACGGTCCGCCCGGGAGCGGCCTACGCGGTCACCGACGACGGGATCACGCTGCGCCCCGGCTCCGCCGAGGACGCCACCGCGGCCCTGCGCGACCTGCAGGCCCGCGACCTCACGCCGGACCACGTGCTGCACCTGTGGACCGCCGCGCCGCCCGCCGACGACCTCACCGCGACCCTGCAGGCCGGCCTCTACACGCTGGTCGCGCTGGCCCGGGCCGCCGGCGACCTGGGCCTGCCCGCCTGGACGCTGAACATGGTGACCCTCGGCTCACACCGGGTCCACCCGGCCGACGTGGTACGCCCCGAGCAGGTCACCGCACTCGGCCCGGCCCGGCTCATCCCGGTGGAGTACCCCCGGGTGCGGACCCGCCTGATCGACCTGGACCCGGCCACCGCCCACCGCCACCCGCAGGCCCTGCTGGCCGAGCTGCGCGCCGCGCCGGCGGACCAGGTGGTCGCGCTGCGCGCCGGCCGGCGCTGGATCCCCGGCTACGACGTGCTCGACGTGGCCGCCGACACGCCACCCGTGGTGACCCCCCGCAAGGGCGGCACCTACCTGGTCACCGGCGGGCTCGGCGGCATCGGCCTGGCGATGGCCGAGCGGCTGGCCCTGCGCTACCAGGCCAACCTGGTGCTGCTCGGGCGGACCCCGGTACCGCGCGCCCGAGCAGTGGATCCGGATCCTCGGCTCCGAGCAGACCCGGCCCGAGGTGCGCCGGCGCATCGAGGGGCTGCAGCGCCTGACGGCGGCCGGTACCGAGGTGGTGACCGTGGCCGGGGACGTGTCCCGGGCCGAGGACGCCCGGCGCGCCGTGGACACCGCGTACGAGCGGTTCGGGGAGCTGACCGGGGTGCTGCACTGCGCGGGCGTACCGGCAGTGGGGATGATGCAGTTCAAGACAGTCGCCGACATCGAGAAGGTATTGGCGCCCAAGGTCGCCGGCACGCTCAACCTGGCTGAGGCGATCCGCGACCGGGGCGTGGACTTCCTGGCGCTGTTCTCCTCCACCACCTCGGCCACCGGCGGCGGCGCCGGCCAGGTCGACTACTGCGCCGCCAACGCCTTCCTGGACGCCTACGCCGAATCCGACCCGATCCCCGGCACCCTGGTCACCTCCATCGACTGGGGCGAGTGGATCTACAACGGCTGGACCACCGGCCTGGACAACTACGACGAGGGCTCGAAGGCGTTCTTCAACGAGTACCGGGCCAACTTCGGCATCTCCTTCGACGAGGGCTTCACCGCCCTGCAGCGGATCCTGGCCAGCGGCGAGGCGCACGTGGTGGTCTCCACCCAGTCGTTCGCGCCGATCGTGGCGATGAGCCGGCTGTCCTCGATCGAGAGCCACCAGGCGACGGTGAAGAAGGCCCGGGACGCCCTGGGCCGGCACCCGCGCCCGGAGCTGTCCACGCCGTTCGTGGAGCCGCAGACGCCGACCGAGGAGGCGATCGTGGCGGTGTGGACCGAGGCGCTCGGCCTGGAGAGCGTCGGCGTGCACGACAACTTCTTCGAGCTGGGCGGCAACTCGCTGATCGGCATGGAGATCATCGCGCAGGTGCGTACCGCCCTCGGGCTGTCCTACCTGCCGCCGCACATCCTCTACCAGTCGCCCACCGTGGCGGCGTTGGCGCAGGCCGCCGTGGCCGGCGAGCCGACAACCGAAGACCAGCAGGAAAAGCAGGCTGCGGAGGCCCGGGAACTGCACCGGTCCCGCATTGAGCAACGACGGAGCACGCTGCGGAGCGGGAGAGTGTGATGACCGAGACTGACTACGCATCGGCGGTAGCCCTGGTCGGGATGGCCGGCCGGTTCCCCGGCGCGGCGAGCGTCGCCGACCTGTGGCGCAACGTCCTGGCCGGGGTGAAGGGGCTGCGCGAGCTGACCGACGACGAGCTGCGGGCCGCCGGGGCGGAGCCGGGGCAGCTCGCCGACCCCCGGTACGTGCGCTTCGGCGCGCCGGTGGCCGACCTGGATAGGTTCGACGCCTCGGTCTTCGGGATCAACCCGCGCGAGGCCGAGACGATGGACCCGCAGCACCGCCTCTTCCTGGAGTGCACATGGGAGGCGCTGGAGGTGGCCGGGTACTGCCCGACCGACACCAAGGGCCAGGTGGGCGTCTTCGCCGGCTGCGGCTTCCCCGACTACATCGTGCAGAACCTGCAGCACCTGGGCAGCGAGCCGGGCGGCGCGCTGCTGATGGCGGTGGGCAACGAGCGCGACTCGCTCTCCTCGCTGGTCTCCTACAAGCTGGGCCTGCGCGGCCCGTCGATCGGCGTGCAGACCTTCTGCTCCACCTCGATGGTGGCGGTACACCTGGCCTGCCAGAGCCTGCTCACCTACGAGTGCGACATCGCGCTCGCGGGCGGTGCGTACATCCCGCTGCCGCAGCCCTCCGGCTACGTCTACGAGCAGGGCGGCATCACCTCCCCCGACGGGGTGGTGCGCAGCTTCGACGCCGAGGCCACCGGCACGGTGATGGGCAGCGGCGTGGGCGCCGTGGCGCTCAAGCGGATGTCCGACGCCCTGGCCGACGGGGACATCATCCACGCGGTCATCCTCGGCTCCGCGTCCAACAACGACGGCCGGGTACGCGCCGGCTACACCGCCCCGGGCGTCGAGGGTGAGGCCGAGGTGATCGAGCTGGCGCTCGGCGTGGCCGGGGTGAAGCCGGAGACCATCGGCTACGTCGAGTGCCACGCCACCGGCACCACGCTGGGCGACTCGATCGAGCTGGCGGCGCTGAACCGGGCGTTCACCACGCCCCGCGACGTGCCCTGCGTGCTGGGTACCCTCAAGCCGAGCATCGGCCACCTGGACCGCGCCTCCGGCGTCACCGGCCTGATCCGGGCGGCGCTCAACGTCAAGCACGCCATCCTGCCGGCCACCCCGAACTTCCGCAGCCCCAACCAGGCGCTGGCCACCGACCGGTTCACCGTGCTCACCGAGCACCAGGAGTGGCCGGCCGGCCCGAACCCGCGCCGCGCCGGAGTCAACTCCTTCGGCCTGGGCGGCACCAACGCACACGTGGTGCTGGAGGAGGCACCGACCCGCCCGACCCGGGCGCACCGCGCCGGCCCGCACCTGCTGACCTTCTCCGCCGCCGACGACAAGGCGCTCACCGCCGTGGGCGAGAACCTGCGCGCCTGGCTGGTCGAGCACCCGGACGCCGACCTGGCCGACGTGGCGTACACGCTGCAGGTGTCCCGGGGCGGCTTCGCGCTGCGCCGCGCCGTGGTGGTCACCGACCACGCCGACGCCCTCGCCGCGCTGGCCGACCCGGCCCGCTGGATCGACGCCAAGACCCAGCGCCGCAACCCGAAGGTGGCGCTGACCTCCACGGTCACCGACCTGGCCTGGGCCGACGAGCTGGCCAGCGCGCTGGGCGGCGCCGCCGACCTGGCCAGTTGGCTGACCGGCCTGGGCGTGCGGGTGGTGGACGCCGACGCCGTCGAGGAGGTCACGGTCACCGACGGGCCCGCCGGTACCGCCGCCGAGTGGCTGCTCACCACGCTGGCCAAGCTGTGGCAGGCCGGTGCGGTGATCGACTGGGCGAAGCTGCACGCCGGCCAGGGCTGGCGCGTCGAGCTGCCCACCTACCCGTTCCAGCGGCGCCGCTACTGGGTGGAGGGCAAGGCCAAGGGCATCAACATCCCGGACGTCTGGTGGTCGGCGCCGACCTCCACCACCCGCAGCTTCGACCGCGGCCAGTGGACCCACCTGCCGACCTGGCAGCTGCGCCCGCGCCCGGTCGCCGAGCTGGACGAGCAGCTGCGCCTGGCCGGCCCCTGGCTGGTCTTCACCGCCGACGAGCGGGGCGAGGCGCTGGTGGCCCAGCTGGCCGCGGCCGGCGTCGAGGTGACCGCGGTACGCCCCGGTGCCGCCTTCGACGCCGACGACGCCGGTGACTTCACCGTCCGGGTCGACTCGGCCGAGGACATGGCCGAGCTGCTCAGCTCGCTGGTGGTCAGCCCGCGCACCATCGTGCACGGCTTCTCGCTGGCCAGCCCGCAGGCCGACGGCGACCCGGTGGCGCACTTCGCCGCCGAGCAGGACCGCGGCTTCTACTCGCTGCTGGCACTGGCCAAGGGCCTGGTGGACGACACCGGTGCCGCTCCGCGCCTGGAGCTGGTGCTGCTCACCTCGGGGGCGACCGCCGTGGTCGGCTCCGACCTGCGCCACCCGGAGCACGCCACGCTGGCGGCGCTGGGCCCCAGCCTGGCCCAGGAGAACCCGCGGCTGCGCTGCCGCAGCGTCGACATCGACGAGCCGGGCGACGCCAAGTCACTGGGCCTGCTGGCGCTGCGCACGCTGGCCGCCACGGCGGGCCCGCACGAGGGGCCGGTCGCGGTGCGCGCCGGGGAGACCTGGCTGCGGCGGTACGAGCCGTTCCCGGTGCCGGAGCCGACCGGCCCGGCGGCGCCGATCCGGGACGGCGACACGGTGCTCATCACCGGCGGCCTGGGCGACATCGGCGTCGTCCTGTCCCGCCACCTGGCCAGCCGGTACGGCTGCAAGCTGGTGCTCACCGCCCGTTCGCCGCTGCCCCCCCGGGACGAGTGGGACGCCTACCTGGCGGCGGTCCCGGAAGGCGGCGACCGTACCGCCCGGCACATCCGGACCGTGCTGGAGCTGGAGGAGCGCGGTGCCGAAGTGCTGGCGCTCTCCGCCGACGTGGCAGACGTGGCCTCCATGCGCGGCGTGGTGGACGCGGCGGTGGCCCGCTTCGGCGGCATCGACGTGGTGGTCCACGGCGCCGGCGTGCAGGACAGCCGGTACTTCAACTTCACCCACCTGATGGAGCGCTCGGCCTGCGAGACGCACATGGCCGCCAAGGTGACCGGCTTCCACGTGCTCCAGGAGGTGCTCGGCGACCTGGCCGCCGACCGGCGCATCACGATGTCGTCGCTGGCCGCCGTGCTCGGCGGGATGACGCTGGGCGCGTACGCCTCGGCGAACGCCGCGCTGGACGCCTACGCCAAGGTGGCCCGGTCGGCCGACGCCGGGCGCTGGATCACCGTCAACTGGGACACCTGGAACATCGACGCCGACCGGCTACAGGGGCACGGCCCCGGGGTGACCGACTTCGCCATGGTGCCGGCCGAGGCGGTGGACATCTTCGAGCGCTGCCTGTCCGCCGGTGACCGGGCGGCCCACGTGGTCATCTCCACCGGTTCGCTGGGTGCCCGGCTGGAGCAGTGGGTCACCGGTGACCTGCACGAGTCCGACGACTCGGCCGACGACGAGCGGGAACGCCACCCCCGCCCGGACCTGAACACGCCGTTCGTGGCGGCGGCCGAGGGTACCCAGGCCACGCTGGCCGGGATCTGGTCGCGGGTGCTGGGGATCGACCCGATCGGCATCGACGACAACTTCTTCGAGCTGGGCGGCCACTCGCTGATCGCGATCGACCTGACCGCCCGGATCCGCAAGCAGCTCAACGCCGCCATCCCGATCACCGGCCTGCTGGAGCGCCCGACCATCCGCCAGCTCGCCGACCTGATCGACTCGGGCGGCGCGACCGAGGAGGCAGCCGCGGCTGCCGGCGCGGCCGACACCGGGTTCCCGGCGACCGACGCCGCGCCGGAGCCGGTGGACGGCGCACCCGAGGCGGTCGACATCGCGCCGGACGCGGTCGACACCACGCTGGAGGCGGTCGACAGCGCGCCGGAGGCGGTTGCGCAGGCGGAGCCGGAGGTGCCCGGTGCGACAGCCTGAGTACCTGCGGACCGTCCAGTCCTACGTCCGCCGCGAGCTGATCGGGCGGGAGGCGGAGCTGGACCGGTTCGCCGAGATGCCGATGCCGGTGCACCAGCGCTTCGCCGAGACCGGCCTGGCCAACTGGTGGCTGCCCAAGGAGTACGGCGGCCTCGGGCTCACCCTGGAGGAGAGCGTCCGGATCGTCGCCGAACTCGCCTACGGCGACGCCGGGGTGGCGTTCACCCTGTTCATCCCGGTGCTCACCACCAGCATGGTGCAGTGGTACGCCAGCGACGAGCTCAAGGAGCAGCAGCTCAAAGCGCTGCTCGCGGAGAACGGGTACGCGGCCACGCTGGGCAGCGAGCACGAGGCGGGCAGCGAGCTGGCCCGGATCACCACCACGGTGCGCACCGAGGGCGACACGCTGGTGCTCAACGGGCAGAAGGCGTACTCGACGAACACCGACTTCGGTCGGTTCCTGGTGGTGATCGCCAAGGCGGAGGACAACCCGTCGGGGTACCTGGCGGTGCTGGTGCCCCGGGACACCCCTGGGGTCACCATCGACAAGCGCTGGGGCGTGATCGGGCTGCGCGCCTCGGCCACGTACCAGGTGTCGCTGGCCGACGTGCGGGTCCCGGTCGGCAACGTGCTGCGCGGCAACGGCCTGCGGCTGCTGGAGATCGGCCTGAACGCCAGCCGCATCCTGATCGCCACCACCGCGCTGGGCATCGCCCGGCGGGCCCGCGACCTGTGCATGGAGTACGCGAAGACCAAGCAGGTCAAGGGCGCTCCGCTGGTCGGCAACGCGGTGTTCGCCGGGAAACTGGGCCAGTTCGAGATGCAGATCGACGTGATGGCCAACCAGTGCCTGGCGGCGGCCCGCGAGTACGACGCGATCGCCGCCCGGCCGGACGCGGCCGAGGAGTTCCTCAAGGTGGGCACGCTCAAGTCGGCGCTCACCACGAAGATGTTCTGCGGCCAGACCGGCTGGCAGATCGTCTCCGCGGTCTCCGAGATGTTCGGTGGCCTCGGCTACACCGACGAGTCGGTGATCGGCAAGCTGCTGCGCGACGTGCGCTACGTGTCGATCGTCGAGGGCGGCGACGACGTGCTCCGCGACCTGGTCTTCAGCCGCTACGTGGTACCCGTCTCCAAGCGCTCCTGAAGGGGTACCGGTACGAGCCCCGTCCCGCCGCTGGCCCGGCGGGGCGGGGCTCCCGCGCGTCCACTGCCGCCCGACCACTGGTCAGGACGGACCGACACAAGTCACCACCGGTGACCACCTGCACACACGTACCCGTGCCAATCATGTCGGTCGACATCAAACCGGGAGGGGCCGTTGCTCCGGGATACTCGGCGCATGGCCGACACCCGACCGACCGTTCCCACCGAGCTGTCCGGGGTGGCCTGGCCACTCGTCATTCCCGCAATGGCCGCCCAGGGCGTGCTGTTGACCCTGGTCAGCCCCTGGTACGGCTTCGACCGGGACGAGCTGTACTTCCGGGCGCTGCCGCCGGCCTGGGGATACGTCGACCAGCCGCCGTTGACTCCGCTGCTGAGCCGGCTGGCCGCGCACTTCTCCGACGGCGTGTGGGCGCAGCGGATCCCGGCCACCATCTGCGCACTGCTGTCCGTGCTGGTGGTCGCGCTGGTCACCCGGGAGCTGGGCGGCCGGCGCGCCGCCCAGGGGCTGGCCGCGTGGGCGTACGCCTTCGCGGCGTACCCGCTGCTGATGGGGCACGTGCTGCTCACCACGGCGGTGGACCTGGTGGTGTGGCCGCTGCTGTGCCTGTTCGCGCTGCGGGCCCTGCTGCGCCGGCAGCCGCGCTGGTGGCTGGCGTTCGGCGCCACGGTGGGGCTGAGCACGTACAACAAGTGGCTGGTGGTGCTGCTGCTGGTGGCGCTGGCGGCGGGGCTGCTGCTGGTCGGCCCGTGGCGGCCGCTGGCCACCGGCTGGCTGCCGTGGAGCGCGGCGCTGGCTGTGGCGCTGGCCCTGCCCAACCTGATCTGGCAGGCCCGGCACGACTGGCCGCAGCTGGCCATGAGCCGGGCACTGAGCGACAACAACAGCGCCGATGTGCGCGCCAACCTGTGGTGGTACCTGCTGATCCTGCTCGGCCCGCCGCTGGTGCCGATCTGGCTGGCCGGCCTGGTCGCGCTGTGGCGCCGCCGGGACGCCCGGTTCCTGGTGGCGGCGTTCGCGGTACTGCTGGTCGAGACGTTCGTCAGCGGCGGGCAGATCTACTACCCGGCCGGGATGCTGGTGGTGATGTTCGCGGCCGGCTGCGTGCCGACCGCCCGGTTCCTGGCCCGCTCGCGTGCCTGGCGCCGGGTGGCCTGGGTGGCCATCGCCGTCAACGCCGTCGTGGCCGCCGTCATCGCACTGCCGCTGGTACCGGCATCGGTGCTGGCCGACAGCCCGGTCCCGGGGATCAACTCGCTGGTCGGCGACGAGATCGGCTGGCCGGAGTACGCCGCCCAGATCGCCGCCGTCTACCGCGCCCAGGACCCGGCGCACACGGCGATCGTCACCAGCAACTACGGCGAGGCCGGCGCCCTGGTGCGTTACCAGCCGGGGCTGCCCCGGCCGTACAGCGGCCACAACGAGCTGTGGTTCCAGCGCCGCCCGCCGGAGAGCGCCACGACGGTTGTGCTGGTCGGCGGCAGCTATCGCCGGCTGGGCTGGCACTTCGCCGACTGCGCGGTCGCCGACCGGCTGCACAACGCCATCGGCGTGGACAACGAGGAAGAGGGCGAGCCGGTCGGCGTCTGCCACGGCCCGCTACAGCCCTGGAGCGCCCTGTGGCCGAACTTCCTGCACTACGACTGAGCGTTAGTTGCCGGCGCTCTCGTAGCGGCGCAGCCCCCGCTTGAAGATCAGCAGCGCCATCCCGACGCAGTACGCCGCCACCAGCGGAGTGAGCAGCCCCAGCCAGGCCGACGAGGTACCGAGCAGGAAGCTCATCGGGAAGACGCTGATGAACGCGAACGGCACCACGAAGCCCAGCGTCGCCTTGAGCACCAGCGGATAGATGCTGAGCGGGAACCGGGCCAGGTCGCCGACCTGGTGCACCGCGAAGGCGAACAGCGGCGTCGGGTTCGACAGCCAGAACGTCACCGCGTTGGTGGCCAGGTTGATGGCCACCTTCACGGCCACCGCCGAGAGCAGGATCAGCACGGCCAGCCCGGTACGCAGCGGCGACCAGTCGACCTCCAGGTGGGCCAGGGCCACCCCGAGCATCACCCCGCCGGTGATCATGTTGGTCAGCCCGTTGATGCCGATCTCCGCGCCGGTCACCTGCAGCACCACCGGGTACGGGCGGACCAGCGCGTAGTCCAGGCCACCCTGGTTGATCGCGAAGGCCAGCCGCCAGGTGCCCTCGAAGAAGAACGAGCCCACCCCCTCGGCGATGGCCACCAGGGCGAACATCGACACCACCGCCCAGAACGTCCAGCCGTGGATGGCCGGCACCTGGGCGAAGATGGCGGACAGGAAGATCAGGTTGACCCCCTGCATGAGGACGGTGGCCACCGCCAGGATCCAGAAGTCGGCGACGTACTCCAGCAGCGCCCGCAGGTGCAGCCCGAGGAACCGGAAGTAGAGCCGGACGATCCGCAGCACGTCAGCCCCCGTTCACGGTGAGTTGCCGGACCGCGCTGCGCCACAGCAGCTTGGCCCCGAGCCAGAGCAGCACCACCCAGGCCGCCTGCACGGCGACCAGCACCAGCGCCTGACCGGCGTCCACCCGGCCCACCAGGATCACCCCCGGCGTCGAGGCCATCCCGGCGAACGGCGACCAGGCGGCCGCCGTGCCCAGCCAGTGCGGCAGGTAGACCAACGGCACCAGGGCGCCGGAGAGCAGGTTGACGATCGCCAGCCGGGCCCACTGCACGCCGATGAAGTTCTGCGTCCAGAAGCAGGCCAGCGCGGTGGCGTAGGTGATCAGGAACTTCAGCGGGATGAGCAGCACCATGCTGGCCACGAAGAGGGCGATGTTGGGCCCGCCCGGATTCGTCAACCCGCCACCGACCACCGCCAGGCCGCCGCCGATCACCAGGACCACCAGCAGCTCGATCCACACCCCGCCGAGCACCTCGGCGAACCGGGCCTCCTGATAGCGCACCGGCTTGACCAGGTCGAGGGAGACGCTGCCGTCGAGGATCCGCCGCCCCATCCGGAAGTCGGCGAACAGCGACACCAGCGTCCCCGAGGCGAACGCCACGAGCAGGTAGGTACGCATCTGCGGCCAGCTGAACCCGCCCACCGCGCCCTGCGCCAGCAGCACCTTCCAGACCGCCAGCAGGGCCACCAGCTGCACCAGCACACCGCCGAGGGCCAGCAGGAACGCCGTCCGGTAGGCCAGCGCGCTCTTCGCCATGGCGCGGGCCAGTGCCGCATACCCGCGCAGGTTGAACCGCCTCACGCCGGGCTGCCCGCGTCGACCGGCTGCGTGTCGACCCCGCTGGGCAGCACCAGGTCGCCGGAGTAGACCCGGCGGATGACGTCCTCGATGCCGGGCTCGTCCACCCGGAAGTCGATCAGGTTGGCCAGCTGGCTCAGCGACCCCACCACCTGCCCGGCGGTGTAGGTGAACCGGTCGAAGCGCACCGCGTGCCACAGCGGCGTCTCCCCGGCGCTCACCTGCGCCCCGGGCAGCGCCGCGCGGATGCGCTCCGGCTCGACCAGCGTCTCGGTGTGCACGTGCAGGATGCGGTCCCGGGCGAACTCGTCCTTCACCGCGGCAAGGTCGCCGTCGAAGATGATCCGACCCTCGTCGATGATCACCAGTCGGGTGCAGAAGCCTTCGATGTCGGCCAGGTCGTGGCTGGTCAGCATCACCGTGGTGCCCTCGTCGCGGAGCGTCCGGAAGTACTCGCGGACCCGGTCCTTCACCGAGATGTCCAGCCCGATGGTCGGTTCGTCCAGGTAGACCACTTCGGGGGCGTGGATCAGCGCGGCGGCCAGGTCGGCGCGCATCCGCTGGCCGAGGGAGAGCCGCCGGCCCATCACCGGCAGCAGGTCGGTCAGGCCCAGCACCTCGTCGAAGCGGGCCAGCCGGCGGGCGTAGGTGGCCTTGTCGATGCCGTAGAGGTCGCGCAGCACCGCCAGCGAGTCGGCCACCGGCAGGTCCCACCACAGCTGGGTACGCTGCCCGAACAGCACGCCGATCCGGTGCGCCACGGCCTGCCGGTTGCGCTGCGGTACCAGCCCGGCGATGCGCACCTCGCCGCCGGTCGGCTCCAGGATGCCGCTGAGCAGCTTCACCGTGGTGGACTTGCCGGCGCCGTTGGGCCCCACGTAGGCGACCGCGTCGCCGGCCTCGATGGTCAGGTCGACCCGGTCCACCGCCACCTTCTCGGTGTACCGCCGGGTGAACAGGTGCTTCACCGCCCCGCCCAGCCCCGGCGCCTTGTCCGGCCGCCGGAACACCTTCGTCAGCCCTCTGGCCTCGACTATCGCCATCTGTCCCCCCGTAGTCTGTCGCTGCGAGCTTGGTGACCGGGGTACAGATGTGTCAATCCGTTTGCCATCCCGTGGCACGCGGCCGGGCGTTGCGCAGCCGGATCCCGCTGAAACCCACCGTCGAACCGGGCACCGCGTCCCAGAACGGCCACAGCCGCGGCACCGCCCGCAGCTCGATGCCGGCCTGCTCGTGCAGGGCGAACAGGTCGCCCACCGGCTGCGCCGGCCCGAGCGGGGTCACCGGCACGGTGGCCACCTGGGCGTGCGGCGGCTCCCCGATCGGCGCGAACGGCGCCGCGTCGAACAGGTACGCATACAGCCGCGCCGTGCGGATCCGCTCCAGCCAGCCGTACTCGACCACGTGCACCCGGTGGGCCGCCGGCCCGAGCAGCCGCGCCCGGTCGGCCTGCGTGGTGTCCGGCCGCAGCCACACCATCGCCCGTGGGCAGTCCCGGGGAAACCAGTAGTCCGGCGCCCGGGCGGCGTCCACCGCCCACACGTACGCCCCGCTCACCTGCGCCGTCGCCGCCACGTGCGGGACGAACCGGGTGATCGTCGGATCCTCGGAGAAGTGCAGTACCTCACCATCTCGTGGCCGCATCGCAACGGCATACCACTGGCACTATTGCAGCCGCGACCCAGAAAGGCCCCCGTTGTCCAGCCACCGCAGCCACAGCCACGCCTATGGCACCGTCCGCATCCCCGGCCTGCGCTGGCTCGGTACCGGCGGCGACGCCGCCCCGGCGGGCTTCCTGTTGACCATGCTGGGCGTGACGGCCGTGCTGCGCGGCGTCCTGTCGGCTCGCACGCACGCGGTACCCACCGCGCTCGTCGCCGCGCTCTGCGCGGCTGTGCTGGTCGTCCACCCCGTGGCGATGGCGTCCCGGCCCCGGGTGCGGCTGACCGGCGACGCCCAGCCGCGCTGGCGCCGGGTCGAAATGGTCGTCGAGGAGCTGCGTCTGCGGTTGCCGCGTCGGGTCCCCGGCGGCCGGGCAGCGCTACACGACGTGGCGCGGGCCCGCTGGGAGATCGCCCTGCTGCTGCGGGACCGGACCTCGGTGTCCGGTGCCCTGGCCGAGGCCGGCAGCGCCGGCTACGGCCTGGCCATCGACGCCGTGGAGCGCGCGCAGCTGCGGCAGCACGGGGCCGCGCTGGATGCCCGGGTCGCGGAGCTGGACCGGCAGATCGACGGGCGCACCGCCAGCCTCGAGCGGCTCGCCGCCGCGCTGCGTTCGATCAGCGACGGCACGCCGCGGGCGGACCCTGACCGGAGCAGCCGCCGGGCCCGGCTGGCCGGAGCACACGCCGACGCCGCGCTGGCCGCTGCCGCGCGCTGGCGGGACGCCGCCGACCCAGGCGCCGAGCTCGCCGACACGGCCGACGCCTACGCGGCCGCGTTCCGGGAACTGTCCGATCCGGCCGGCGCTGAGGCAGGATGGCGGGCGTGATCGGTACCCTCGCCACCGTCCCGGCCGGCAGCCGGCCGGACCTGCTCGCCCCGGCCGTCGTCGCGGCGCTCGCCACGCACCCGGACGACGACGTCCTGGTCGCCCCCATCGACCCCGAGCTGGCCGACACGGCTGCCTTCTGCGCCGCCTACGACGTGGGCCTGGAGATCAGCGCCAACTGCGTCGTGGTGGCCGGCAAGCGGGAGGGCGCCGTGCGCTACGCCGCCTGCGTGGTGCTCGCCACCACCCGGGCCGACGTCAACGGGGCGGTCCGCCGGCTGCTGGACGTGCGCAAGGCCAGCTTTGCGCCGATGGCCGAGGCGGTCGAGCTGACCGGCATGGAGTACGGCGGGATCACCCCGATCGGGCTGCCCGCCGGCTGGCCGGTGCTGGTCGACGCGGCCGTCGCGGCCACCCCGTACGTGATCATCGGCTCGGGCATCCGGGGCAGCAAGATCGCCCTGCCCGGCAAGGCGCTCGCCGACCTACCCGGTGCCCAGGTCGTCGAGGGGCTCGGCCGCCCGGCGAGCTGACCGGATCCGGCTCAGTTCCAGGTCGTCGAGGAAGGTGAACATCCGCTCGCCGGTGGCGAGCGGATGCGGCTGCCCGGTGTAGCGGTGCACCCCGACGCCGAAGCTCTCGGCCGGGTCGGAGACGTACGCCCGCGCGAAGCCCAGCTCCTCGAACCAGCCGCAGATCAGCGGTACCCGGTCGGGCGGCTCGCGGTGGCGGGTCCAGACCACGGTGGCCCCGTGCGCGCACAGCTGCGGGGCGTACCCGACGGTGCGCCGCACGTCGGCGTCGGTGACGTTGCCGAAGATGCCGCAGAGCAGCACCAGGTCGGCGGGGACCGCGTCGCGGTACCGGTCGGTGAGCGCCGCGTCGCCGGTCACCACCCCGACGCCAGGCAGGCCGAGCGCCCTGCGCCGGGCGATGTCGGCGTTCCCGGCGTCCCACTCGACCAGCAGGGCCCGCACGTCGCCCCGGCGCGGATGGTCGACCAGCACGTCCAGCAGGTCCCGGCCCTGCCCGGCGCACAGGCTCACCACCCGCAACGGGCCGGCCGGCGCGGCGTCCAGGGCCGCGCTGATCTGCTCCCGGACCACCCGCAGCCGGCGGGACAGGGACGAGTCGGGCTCGTCGTACGCCGTGTGCCACCGCTGCCAGTCCACCCTGGCAGCCTAACCGTCGGTCGGCCTCAGGACAGGGCCGCGACCTGCTCGTCGGTGAGGCTGATGTCGCGCGCCGCGACGTTGGTCTCCAGGTGCTCGACGGTGCCGGTACCGGGGATGGGTAGCAGCACCGGCGAGCGGTGCAGCAGCCAGGCAAGCGCGAGCTGGCGCGGGGCGGCTGCGGTCTGCTCGGCGAGCGCGGCCAGCGGACGCCCGGGCTCCGCCAGGTCGCCGGTCTCCAGCGGCCGCCACGGGATGAACCCGATGCCCTCGGCCGTGCAGTAGTCCAGGATCGGCTCGGAGTCGCGGTTGGCCAGGTTGAAGAAGTTCTGCACGGTGACGATCTCGGCCTGTTCGCGGGCCTGGCGCAGCTGGTCGAGCGTCACGTTGGACAGCCCGATGTGCCGGATCTTGCCCTCCTTCTGCAGCTCGACCAGGGCGCCGATCTGGTCGGCGAAGGGCACCTGCGGGTCCGGCCGGTGCAGCTGGAAGACGTCGATACGGTCCAGTCCGAGCCGGCGCAGGCTCATCTCGGCCTCCTGGCGCAGGTACGCCGGCCGCCCGACCGCGTGCCACTGGTTGGGTCCGGTGCGCACCAGCCCGGCCTTGGTGGCGATGACCAGCCCCGCCGGGTACGGGTGCAGCGCCTCGCGGATCAGCTCCTCGGAGACGTAGGGCCCGTAGGAGTCGGCGGTGTCGATGAAGTCGATGCCCAGCTCGACCGCCCGGCGCAGCACCCGGATGGCCTCGTCGTGGTCGGCGGGCGGCCCCCAGATGCCGGGTCCGGTGATCCGCATGGCGCCGAAGCCGAGCCGGTGGACGGGCAGGTCCCCGCCGATGGTGAACGTCGTCATGTGGCTATCCTCTCCGAGCGCGCCGACCGGCGCGGGTAACGTGGCGGCAATCCCTCGACCTGCGCCGATTTCAGACCTGTGCGGTGGCCAGCCGGTCGACCTCGGCGAGCACCTGGCTGAAGACCTCGGTCGGCTGGGCGCCGCTGACGGCGTAGCGGCCGTTGATGACGAACGTGGGCACGCTGGTGACCCCGAGTTCGGCGGCCTCCTGCAGGTCCGCGGCGACCTCGGCGACACCGCCCTCGGAGTCGAGGAAGCCGGCGGCGTCCAGCCCGTGCGCGCCGGCGATCCCGGCGAGCACCGCCCGGGAGCCGATGTCCAGGCCGTCGGTGAAGTGCGCCGCGTGCAGCGCCTCGACCACCTCGGCCTGGATGCCGCGCTGGCCGGCCAGCCAGATGAGCCGGTGGGCGTCGAAGGTGTTGGCCGCGAGCGCCTCGTCGAAGTGCAGGTGCAGCCCGTCCTCGGCGGCGGTGGCGGCGGTGGCGGCGAAGATCTCGCTGGCCCGCTGGGCGCCGCCGAACTTGTCGGCCAGCGCCTCTGCCACCGGACGCCCCTGCGAGGTGCTGCCCGGATCCAGTTGGAACGCCCGCCAGCGCAGCGTCACCTCGCCCGGGTAGGCGGCGATCGCGCGGTCCAGCCGGGTCTTGCCGATGTAGCACCACGGACAGACGACGTCCGACCAGATCTCGATCTCCATGGTCGGGGTCAACGCCGGTCGCCCGCCGAACATTTCGCCCCGGTCAAGTTTTCTGTCGCGACCCGGATCACACCTGTTCGCGAACCTGCCGCTGCAGGCGGCCCAGGATGGCGGTGCCGCCGCGCACCCGCAGCGGGCTGATCACGGCGGCCAGCCCCATCCGCTGGTAGAGATCGGCGGGTACGGCCAGCACCTGCGCCACGCTCGCCCCGGCCAGCCCTTCGGCGAGGATGCCGGCGAAGGCCCGGGTGGTCGGCGCCTCGGGCGGGCAGTCGAAGACCACCTGCACAGCGCCCTCCGGTGTCACGGTGGCCTGCAGGAAGAACGGCGTCTGGCACTCCACCACCTGCTCCATGCCCCGGTGGTCGGCGTACCCGGCGGGCAGCGGCGGTACCGCGTCGGCGTACTCCAGCAGCATCTCCATGACGAGCTCGCGGGGCGCGTCGACGAACTCGTCGATGATCTCGCTGAGCCGCTCGGGCAGCCGGGCCACGTCCGTCTCCATACCGTCCAGCCTAGGCCGGCCCGCGCGGGGCCGCCGTGGCTCCCGGTGGTGCCCCGGGAGCCACGGTCGCGTTCCCGCGCCGGGAGGTGTGCGCCGGACGTCAGTTGTTCGGGTTGGCCGTGCTGATGCCGCCGAGCACCGACTCGGGGTCGATGTCGGCGGCCAGGTCACCGATGGACAGGATGCCCTCCAGGCCGCCCCGGCCGTCGACGACGAGGACCCGGCGGACCGCCTTGTCCCGCATCAGCCGGGCGGCGTCCGCGGCGGAGTCGTCCGGTCCGACCGTGATCAGATCCTTCGAGACGATCGAGCCCAGCGTGGTGGAGCGGGGGTCGCGCCCGTCGGCGATGGCGCGGACCACGATGTCCCGGTCGGTCACCACGCCGACCAGGGTGTCGGCGTCGGCCACCACCACGTCGCCGATGTCCTTGCTCCGCATCAACTCGGCGGCCTGGTCGATGGTGGTCTCCACCTGTAGCGTGGCGACGTCCGTGGTCATCAGCTCACGTACCGTCAACGTGGGCATGCGTGCACCTCCTGAGTGTCGGGGCTGACCTACCCAGCTCAGCCTGCTACTAACCAACCGACGCCGCCCGGCCGGTCGGCACCTTGCGCAGCCTCCCGCGACCCAGCTGTCCCAGCCGGCGACAGCACCCGCGGACCGAGCAGGTGACCTGGGGCACAGCCGGGGTCCACCGGGGTGGCCGGCAGTGCTTAACTAGCCAACGGTTGCGGTAGGAGGGGGGCGGCGCGGTGACGTGGGCCAGTTACGTCGCGGTCGGTGACAGCTTCACCGAGGGCATGTCGGACCTGCTGCCGGACGGTAGCTACCGGGGCTGGGCCGACCTGGTCGCCGCCCGGCTGGCCCGGGACACTCCGGACTTCTCCTACGCCAACCTGGCCATCCGTGGCCGCAAGTTCGACGGCGTCGTCAACGAGCAGGTGCCGCTGGCCCTGCGGATGCGCCCCGACCTGGTCAGCTTCGCGGCCGGCGGCAACGACGCGCTGCGCCGCAGCTTCGACCCGGCCAGCCTGACCAGCCGCTTCGACGAGGTGGTCCGGGCGCTCCGGGAGAACGGCGCCGACGTGGTGATCTTCCGGTTCGCCGACGTCACCCGCCGGCTGCCCGGCCGCCGCCTGATCCTGCCCCGGGTCGAGCTGCTCAACCGGGCGGTCGGTGAGACGGCGCGCCGCAACGGCGCGCACCTGGTCGACCTGTGGGCCGACGAGACCTTCCACGCCCCGCTGCTGTGGAGCACCGACCGGCTGCACCTCAACGAGTACGGCCACCGCCGGGTCGCCGCGCACGTGCTCACCGCCCTCGGCGTGCAGCCCGACGCGCACTGGTGGGAGCTGCCCGACCCGGATCCGGTGCGTTCCTGGGCCGCCCAGCGGGCCGCCGACGCCGCCTGGGCGCGACAGCACTTCGCCCCGTGGATCAAGCGCCGGCTCACCGGCCGCTCCTCCGGTGACAACATCACGCCCAAGCGCCCCACCCTGACGCCGTTCGGGTAATCCCGCCGTCGGCCCGCACCGCGCAGTACCGTCTGAGGAATGTCTCTCCCAGCCGATGACGCCGAGCAGTTCCACGGATACGCCCACGCCGAGCGCCTGGTCAGCACCGAGTGGCTCGCCGAACACCTGGGCGAGCCGGGCCTGGTGGTGGTCGAGTCCGACGAGGACGTGCTGCTCTACGACACCGGGCACATCCGCGGCGCGGTGAAGGTGGACTGGCACACCGAGCTGAACGACCCGGTGACCCGGGACTACCTGGACGGCACCGGCTTCGCCCAGCTGTGCCGGGCCAAGGGCATCACCCGCGACTCGACCGTGGTCTTCTACGGCGACAACTTCAACTGGTGGGCGGCGTACGCCCTGTGGGTGTTCACCCTGTTCGGCCACCCGGACGTGCGGCTGCTCAACGGCGGCCGGCAGGCCTGGGTGGCGCAGGGCCGCGAGCTGACCCGGGACCGCCCCGAGCCGGAGCCGACCGACTACCCGTTCATCGACCGGGACGACTCGGTGGTCCGGGCGTTCCGGGAGGACGTGATCGGCCAGGTGGCCAAGGGCTGGCCGCTGGTGGACGTGCGCTCACCCGGCGAGTACAGCGGCGAGCTGCTGCACATGCCCGACTATCCGCAGGAGGGCGCGCTGCGCGGCGGCCACATCCCCGGGGCGCTCAGCCGCCCGTGGAAGCAGGCGGCCAACGCCGACGGCACCTTCAAGTCGTCCGCCGAGCTCGCCGACCTGTACCGGGACCTGGACCCGGCCGGGGAGATCATCGCCTACTGCCGGATCGGCGAGCGCTCCTCGCACACCTGGTTCGTCCTCACCCACCTGCTCGGCTACCCCTACGTGCGCAATTACGACGGCTCGTGGACCGAGTGGGGCAACCTGGTCCGCGCGCCGATCGTCCAGGGCAGCGAACCGGGCGGCCTGGGCTCCTGAGTCGTCGGTCAGCGTGGTCGGTCGCGGCTACGCTCGTCCCGTGACAACGGTGGGGGGCGTGGCCGCGCTGCTGGTCGTCGGGGTGGTGGTCGCCGCCGTGACGGTCCGGCTCCCGCCGGCGCGTCCCCGCCGCTGGCGGCTGGCCGAGGCGCTGATGATCGCGGGTACCGCCCCCTGGCTCTACCTGCTGCTGCGCCCGGGTGTCCCGCGCACCCTGGGGGTGGGCGGCTGGGGCCCGCCGGACCACCGCTACCACCTGGTACCCCTGGTCGACCTGCACAACCAGTGGGTGGTGGGGCCGTGGTTCTTCACCTACCAGGTCTGCGGCAACCTGCTGGTGTTCGCGGCGCTCGGCTTCGGCGCGCCGGTGCGCTGGCGGATCGGGCTGCCCCGGGTGCTGCTGCTGGCCGCCGCGCTGTCCGGCGCGGTGGAGGTCACCCAGTACCTGCTGCACGACTGGCGGCTGGCCTCGGTGGACGACGTCGCGGTCAACGCGCTCGGCGCCGGGCTGGCGGCGCTGTGCTCCCGCCGCTGGTGGCGGCGGCGGGAAGGTCCCGAGCGACCGGGCGCTGCCAGGCGGGACGTGTCCAGCGCCACGTCCCGCCTGGTGAACGAGGTGACAACGGCGCAGGGTACTGGTGAGTAGGCTGGCCCGGTGACCATCGAGCAGCAGTTGGCGCGGCAGCCCGCCCGGCGGCGCAGCCGGCGGGAGGAGATCCTGGAGATCGCGGTGGGGCTGTTCGCCACCCGCGGGTACCACGGTGTCTCGATGGACGATATCGGCGCCGCCGCCGGGGTGACCGGTCCGGCCCTCTACCACCACTTCGCCGGCAAGGAGGCGATGCTGGTCGCGGCGCTGAACCCGGTGAGCGAGGGGCTGCTGGAGGGCTCCCGGGCCCGGGTGGCCGACCTGGCGGACGACCCGGCCGGGGCGCTGGAGTCGCTGGTCGAGTTCCACGTCAGCTTCGCGCTGGCCAATCCGGCGGTGATCGCCCTGCACCTGCACGAGCTGGACCGGCTGCCGGAGGAGCCGCGCCGGCAGATCCGCCGCCTGCAGCGCCTCTACGTGGAGGTCTGGGTGCAGACGCTGACCGTGCTGCGGCCGGCGCTGGCCGCGCCGGAGGCCCGGGTGCTGGCGCACGCGGCGTTCGGCCTGATGAACTCGACGCCGTTCCTCGGCGGCGAGGTGGACCGGGCGCGTCGGGCCGAGCTGCTGCGCGCCGCGACGCTGTCCGCGCTGCTCGGCGCCGCGCCGCAGGAGTCGCCGCCGGCCGGGAGCTGAGGGCTCCGGGCGGCCGGCGACACCGCGACCTGGGCGGGCGGTCGACAGTCGCCCCGCCCGCCGGTAGCCTAACGATCGTTAAGGATCGCGGCCCGCGCGGAGGTGGCGGTACATGATCAGTTCGGTTCTGGTGGCCAACCGGGGGGAGATCGCCCGGCGGGTGATCCGTACCGCCCGCCGGCTGGGCATCCGGGCGATCGCCGTCTACTCCGAGGCCGACGCGCAGCTGCCGTTCGTGGCCGAGGCCGACGAGGCGGTGCTGATCGGGCCGGCCAACCCGGCGCAGTCCTACCGCAACGCCGAGGCCATCCTGGCTGCCGCCAAGGCCACCGGCGCCCAGGCCGTCCACCCCGGCTACGGCTTCCTCTCCGAGAACGCCGACTTCGCCCGCAGCGTCCAGGACCACGGGCTCACCTGGATCGGACCCGGTCCCGAGGCCATCGCCGCGATGGGCGACAAGATCAACGCGCGCAACCTGATGGCCGCCGCGGGCGTGCCGGTGGCGCCGGGGACCGTCGAGCCGGTCAGCACGGTCGCCGCCGCGCTGGCCGAAGCCGGGCGCATCGGCTACCCGATCATGGTGAAGGCCGCGGCCGGAGGCGGCGGCATGGGCATGGCGGTCGCCCCCGACGCCGACCGGCTGGGCGCGGAGTTCGACAAGGTACGGGCCTTCGCCGAGCGCATGTTCGGCGACGGCTCGGTGCTGCTGGAGCGCTACTTCCCGCGGGTACGCCACGTCGAGATCCAGATCCTGGGCCTGGCCGACGGCACCGTGGTCGCCCTGGGCGAGCGGGAGTGCTCGGTGCAGCGGCGCAACCAGAAGCTGCTGGAGGAGTCGCCCTCCCCGGCCGTCGGACCCCAACTGCGCGAGCGGATGCAGCGGGCGGCCGTCCAGGCCGGCGAGGCGGTCGGCTACCGCAACGCCGGTACCGTCGAGTGCCTGCTCGACCCGTCGACCGGCGACTTCTTCTTCCTGGAGATGAACACCCGGCTGCAGGTCGAGCACCCGGTCACCGAGTGCGTCTACGGCGTCGACCTGGTCGAGGAGCAGTTCCGGGTGGCCAGCGGCCAGCCCCCCACGTTCGGCCCGCTGACCCCGCGCGGGCACGCCATCGAGCTGCGGATCAACGCCGAGGACCCGAAGCGCTTCCTGCCCGGCCCCGGCGCCGTCACCAGCTGGGTCGAGCCGACCGGCGAGGGGGTCCGGGTGGACGCCGGCTACGCCGCCGGTACCACCGTCACCCCGCACTACGACTCGCTGCTGGCCAAGCTGATCGTCTCCGGGCCGGACCGGGCCACCGCGATCGAGCGGGCCCGGGCGGCGGTGGCCGGCTTCCAGATCGCCGGCCCGAAGTGCAACCTGCCGTTCTTCGCCGAACTCCTGGACAACCCGGAGTTCGTCGCCGGCAGCTACGACACCGGGATCGTCGGCCGGATGCGTGGCCAGCGGCCCCCGACCGGGTGAGCGGCGCCGGCCGACCCCGGCCCGATGCGTTGATCGTTGTCCCGGCCGCCCGACGATGACTGACACTGGATTCGTCGGCCGGATCCGTTGTTGCTCCACCCCACCATCGGGCACCCGCCCGGGAGGTCCCGGTCACAGCCGCGAGGAGGCGCCAGGCCATGCAGGTCTCCATCCGTGAGGTCGGGCCGCGCGACGGGCTGCAGAACGAGCAGCCGGTACCGGCCCGGGACAAGGTCGCGCTGCTCGACGCCCTGTCGGCCACCGGGGTGAGCCGGATCGAGGCGGTCTCCTTCGTCTCCCCGCGCGCCATCCCGCAGATGGCCGACGCCGAGGGCGTGTGGCTGGCCGCGCACAAGGAGCCCGGGGTGCGCTACTCGGCGCTGGTGCCCAACCACCGCGGCGCCGAGCGCGCCCTGGCCGCCGGCTTCACCGAGATGGAGGTGGTGGTCTCCGCCAGCGACACGCACAACCGGCGCAACGTCAACCGCTCCACCGCCGAGTCGCTGGACGAGATCACCGAGTTGATCAAGGAGATCCACACCGCGGGCGGCTCGGTGGAAGTGATTGTCGCCACAAGTTTCGGCTGCCCGTTCGAGGGCGACGTGCCGCCGGACCGGGTGGCCGGCATCGTGCAACGGGTGCTGGCCGATGGCGCCGACCGGGTCGCCTACGGCGACACCACCGGCATGGCCACCCCGCGCCGGGTCCGCGACCTGTTCGCCGAGGTGCCCCGTGAGGTACCCACCCTGGTGCACTTCCACAACACCCGGGGTACCGGGCTGGCCAACATCCTCACCTGCCTTGACCTGGGCGTCCACGAGTTCGACGCGAGCGTGGGCGGGCTCGGCGGCTGCCCCTACGCGCCCGGCGCGACCGGCAACGTGGCCACCGAGGAGGTCGTGCACATGCTGCACGACATGGGGCTGGATACCGGTATCGACCTGGATCGGCTGATCGCCGCCGCGCGGCTGGCCGAAAGGATGGTCGGGCGGCCGCTACCGTCCGGAGTTTTGCGAGCCGGGCCACGAACCCGTGTGGTCTTGGCGTAGACCGCGTATATTCGTTGACGAACCATCGGGATCTCGACAACGGCGTCGGGATCCCACCCCAGAAACGAGCAATTTTGCGGCGGCCACCCCCGGTCGGCCGCTTTTTTGTTGTCCGGGGCGGCACCGGCGCACAACCTGTGCGGACCGTCGCCGGTGCGGTAGCCTAACGATCGTTAAGTTCCACCCGGCACGGAGGGCAACCAAGTGGCGCTCGACGACGAGACACTCGACCAGCTCACCAAGCGCGTGCACAGCGGCGGCGCCGAGCGCTACCACGCGGCCAACGCCGCCCGGGGCAAGCTCTTCGCCCGCGAGCGGGTGGCGCTGCTGGTCGATCCGGGCTCCTTCGTCGAGGACGGCGCCCTGGCGAACGCGCTCGCCGACGGCCTGCCGGCGGACGGCGTGGTCACCGGGCAGGCCCGGGTCGACGGCCGGTCGGTGTGCCTGATGGCCAACGACTCCACGGTGAAGGCCGGCTCCTGGGGCGCCCGTACCGTGGAGAAGATCATCCGGATCATCGAGCGCGCCTACGCGCACGGCGTACCCATGATCTATCTGGTGGATTCGGCCGGCGCGCGGATCACCGACCAGGTCGACCTGTTCCCCGGCCGGCGCGGGGCCGGCCACATCTTCTACAACCAGGTCCGCGCCTCCGGAGCGATCCCGCAGGTCTGTGCCCTGTTCGGGCCGTCCGCCGCGGGCGGCGCCTACATCCCGGCGTTCTGCGACGTGGTCGCCATGGTGGACGGCAACGCCAGCATGTACCTCGGCTCCGACCGGATGGTCGAGATGGTCACCGGGGAGAAGACCACCCTGGAGGCGATGGGCGGCGCCCGGGTGCACACCCGGGAGTCCGGCGTCGGGCACTTCCTCTGCGCCACCGAGGCCGAGGCCCTGGACACCGTCCGGAGCTACCTGTCCTACCTGCCGGCCAACTGGCGTGAGCAGCCGCCCACCCAGCCGGCCCGGGACGCGCCCGACGTCGACCTGACCAGCCTGGTGCCGGCCGACGAGCGACGCGCCTTCGACATCCGCACAGTGGTCCGCGGCCTGCTCGACGGCGGCGAGTACTTCGAGATCCAGCCGCTGTGGGCGCGTGAGCTGAGCGTCGGCTTCGGCCGGCTGGCCGGCGCCACGGTCGGCGTGGTGGCCAACAACTCGCTGCACAAGGGCGGGGTGCTCTTCGTCGACTCGGCCGACAAGGCGGCCCGCTTCGTGCAGCTGTGCGACGCGTTCAACGTGCCGCTGCTCTTCCTCGCCGACGTGCCCGGCTTCATGGTCGGCAGCGCCGTGGAGAAGCAGGGCATCATCCGGCACGGCGCCAAGATGGTCAGCGCGGTCAGCGAGGCGACCGTACCGAAGATCTGCGTGGTGGTCCGCAAGGCCTACGGCGCAGGCCTCTACGCGATGGCCGGCCCCGGCTTCGCCCCCGACGCCACCCTCGCGCTGCCCACCGCGAAGATCGCGGTGATGGGCGCGGAGGCCGCCGTCAACGCGGTCTACGCCAACAAGATCGCCGAACTGCCGCCGGAGCGCCGGGACGCCTACGTCGCCCAGCTGCGCGCCGAGTACGAGCAGGACATCGACATCGTGCGGCTGGCCAGCGAACTCGTGGTCGACGCGGTGATCCCGATCGACCGGCTGCGCGCCGAGCTGATCGCCCGGTTCGCGGCGGCCGCCGGCAAGGACCGCGCCTTCTCCCGACGCCGGCACGGCATCACCCCGGTCTGATTGGCCAAGGAGGTCAGCGTGGACTTTCAACTCACCGACGAGCAGCAGGCGCTACGGGAGACCGTCCGCGAGTTCGCCCGCGAACAGATCGCCCCGGTCATCGCCGACCACTACGAACGACACAGCTTCCCCTACGACCTGGTCCGCCAGATGGGCAAGATGGGCCTGTTCGGGCTGCCCTTCCCGGCGGAGGTCGGCGGCATGGGCGGCGACTACTTCGCCCTCTGCCTGGCCCTGGAGGAGCTGGCCCGGGTGGACTCCTCGGTCGCCATCACCCTGGAGGCCGGCGTCTCGCTGGGCGCCGCGCCGATCTACCGGTTCGGTACCGATGAGCAGCGCGCCCGCTGGCTGCCGCCGCTGGTCCGTGGGGAGGCGCTGGCCGCCTTCGGCCTCACCGAGCCGGGCGCCGGCTCGGACGCCGGCGGCACCGCCACCCGTGCCGTCCTCGACGGGGACGAGTGGGTCATCAACGGCAGCAAGGCGTTCATCACCAACTCCGGGACCGACATCACCAGCCTGGTGACGGTCACCGCGCTGACCGGCGAGCAGGAGCTGTCCACCATCATCGTCCCGTCCGGTACCCCCGGCTTCACCGTCGCACCCGGCTACTCCAAGGTCGGCTGGTGCGCCTCGGACACCCACGAGCTGCACTTCGACGACGTCCGGGTGCCCGCCGGCAACCTGCTCGGCGAGCGCGGCCGGGGCTTCGCCCAGTTCCTGCGCATCCTCGACGAGGGGCGGATCGCCATCGCCGCGCTCGCCACCGGCCTGGCCCAGGGCTGCGTGGACGAGTCCGTCGGCTACGCCCGCTCCCGGCACGCCTTCGGCCACCCGATCGCCGACTTCCAGGCGGTCGCCTTCACCGTGGCCGACATGGAGGTCCGGGCGCACACCGCCCGGCTGGCCTACTACGACGCGGCTGCCCGGATGCTGGCCGGCGCGGACTTCAAGCGCGCCGCCGCCATCGCCAAGCTGCACGCCAGCACGGTGGCGGTGGACAACGCCCGGGACGCCACCCAGATCCACGGCGGGTACGGGTTCATGAACGAGACGCCGGTGGCCCGGTTCTGGCGGGACGCCAAGGTGCTGGAGATCGGCGAGGGCACCTCGGAGATCCAGCGCATGGTGATCGCCCGCGACCTGGGCCTGACCGGCGCCGAACGGGCCGGCTGACCCTCGTGGCCGGCACCGAGCGGCGGCTGACCGACCCGGCCGGGTTTGCGCACCCTGCGTGCGCCTTTGTGCGCGTGGTGCCCATTCTCACTGGTCAGGAAGGTGACCACTGGCTCGCGTAAATCGCGAAGGGCACCTACCCTTCCTGACCGTGCCTCCCCAATCACGCACCGATACTGTTGACTCGTTCGGAGTCCTGCTGCGCGGCCACCGGCAGCGACGCGGGCTGACCCAGTTGGAGTGTGCCCAGGCCGCTGGCCTGGGGGTGCGTACCCTGCGGGATCTGGAGAACGGCCGGGCCCGCCCGCGCCGGGCCACCGCCGGGCTGCTGGCCACCGCGCTGGACCTGCACGGCGCCGCGCGTACCGAGTTCCTCAGCGCGGCCCGCCGGCCCACGGTGGAGGGTCAGCCGGACTGGGTCATCCACCTGCCGCCGCCGCCGGACCTGCTCGGTCGGGACGACGAACTGTCCACCCTGGACGCCATCCTCCGCCAGGCCGCCCTGGTCAGCCTGGTCGGCGTGGCCGGAGTGGGTAAGACCAGCCTGGCGCTGACCCTGGCGCACCGGGTGGCCGCCCGGCACCCCGGCGGCGTGGCCGGCATCCAGGTCATCGAGGGCGCCAGCACCGAGGAGGCGCTCAGCGTGGTGGCCGCCGTCTTCGGCGTCGCCCGGGCCGAGGACCTGCCCACCCGGCTGGCCGGCGGCCCCGCCCTGCTCGTGGTCGACGCGGTGGAACGCAACTTCGAGCCGCTGGTCGCCGCGGTGGCCTGGCTGCGTACCCACACCAGCGGGCTGCGGATCATCGTGACCGGGCGGCGTCCGACCGGGATCGACGGCGAGCTGGCCTGGTCGGTGGCGCCGCTGGAGACGCCGCCGGAGGGCCGGCAGACGCTGGCCGAGATCGAACGGTACCCCTCCGTGGCGCTGTTCCTGGAGCGGCTGCGCGCGGTCGGCCACCCGCCGGTCCGCGCCGAGCAGGGCGCCGCCCTGGCCGAGCTGGTACGCCGGCTCGACGGGCTGCCGCTGGCCCTGGAGCTGGCCGCCTCGCGGGGCCGCATCCTGCGCCTGGACGAGATCCTCGACCAGTACCGGCACCGGGTACTGGACCTCGGCGACCCGCAGGCCACCCTGCGGGACGCGATCGCCACCTCGTACGCCCTGTTGGCGCCCGAGCACCAGGCGGTGCTGCGGGCGCTGGCCCAGTTCCGCAACCGCTGGTCGGTACGGCTGGCCGAAGCCCTGCTGGCCCGGGCACCGGCAACCGCCGGCATCGCCGACTTCGTCCCCGTGCTGGAGCACCTGGAGGCGGTCGGACTCGTCGGCGTCCGCGGTACCGGCACGGTCCGGTTCCGGCTGCTCGACGTGGTCCGCGAGTTCTCCCTGGAGCAGGCGGCCGGCGCCGGTGAGCTGACCACCGCCCGGGTGGCACACGCGACGGTGTTGGCGGACTTCGCCGTGGCGCTCGCTCCCGACCTGGTCGGCGCCGGCCAGACCGAGGCGGTGGCCCAACTGGACGACCTGTCCGGTGACCTGTCCAGCGCGCTGGCCGCGGCCAGCGGGGACGATCCGCCGACCGCGCTGCGCCTGGCTGCCGCGCTGCCCCGCTGGTGGCGGCTGCGCGGCCGGGACCGGGACGGCCGGGCCGCGCTGGAGCGGCTGCTCGCCGCCCGGGAGAACAAGAACGCCGACCCCCGGGTACGCGCCTACGCCCTGCTCGGAGTGGCGATGCTGGCCGCCGAGCACGGGGACGCGGCGGTCGGCCTACCGGGCGCCGAGGAGGCGCTGGCCACCTTCGCCACGCTGGCCGACGTGAGCGGCCAGTTGGCCGCGCACACCCAGCTGTGCACCCTGCGCATGGCCTTCGGCCGGTACACCGAGGCGCGCCGGCACGGGGAGCAGGCGTTGGCTCTGGCCAACCAGCACGGGCGTACCCGCGACGTGGTGGTTGCCCAGACCAACCTCACCTGGCACGACATCCGGGTCGGCGACCTGGCGGCGGCGCGCCGCCGGCTGACCTCGGTGCGCCGGCTGGCGGCCGAGGTGGGCGAGGCCCGGCTCGCCGTGCTGGCTCAGGCCAACCTGGCCGAGGTGGCCCGGCTGGACGGGCGGCACGAGGAGGCGGTGCAGCTGGGCCGGCAGGCGCTGCCGCTGGTGGAGCGGCTCGGTGATCCCCGGCACCTGCGCCGGGTGCAGGGCATCATCGCGCTGGCGGAGGCGCAGTCGGGGCAGTTCACGGCGGCCCGCACCCGGCTGGCCCGGCTCACGCCGGACGGGACCACGGCGCTGGTCGAGGCGTACCTGGCGGAGTTGAGCGGGGACGCGGCTGCCGCGGCGGACTGGTTCGGCCTGGCCGAGCAGGAGCTGAGCGGCCAGGCGGACGTCCGGGACGTGGTCGAGGCACTGGTGGGCCTGGTGGCCTGCTCGCCGCCCGGCCCCCGGCGGTCCGCCGCGCTGCGCCGCCTGCAGCTGCTGTGCGAGGAGTGCGCGGTCACCCTGCTCCCCGCCGAGCAGGCCCGGCTGCGCCACGAGGAGCCCTGGTCGACGTCGGGCTGACCGGGACGGCGCGGCCGCCGGCCGGAGCGTCGGTCGGGATCGGATATCGCCGGTCGGCGGCGGGATGAGGTTGGCTTGACCCGGCCGCGACGCCCGGTGTGAGCGTCGCGGCCGGGTCAGGCGTCCCCCGGGCGCGCGAAACCCCCACGTCGTCCCACCGTTTCGCGCGCCACGAACCCCCGAACTACGTCGGAGCCTCCCGCGCATTGCAGACTAGTAGGGCCTGTCCAGGCGACAAATCCTCTTTACGGCCCGTTGTCCGCCTCGGACTCCCAGTTCTGCCGGTCAGCTGCCGGTCTCCGTCGTGCGGGGCGGTCCGGCCGACAGGCGCTCCTCGGCGTAGTCGCGGACCGCTTCCCGGGAGACGCTCCAGTCGGCCTCGATCCACCAGGTGGCTCCGGCACTGCCCCACGGTGCGACCACCGCCGCCCCGGCTTCGGGGTCGGCCGGCGTCACCCCTTCGCAGATCACGTCGTACCCGTCGACCCGCAGGCCCTCGACGGTGCGGACGTCGCGGATCCAGTCGGTACCGGCGCGGATCTGCGCCGGCTCGGGTCGGCCGGCGGCGCTCGGGGTGATCAGGTTGGGCAGCCAGCCGTCCCACCGGGCGGCCCGGCGCATGGAGCGCTCCGACGGCCAGCCGCCGACCACCCAGATCGGGATGCGGGGCTGCTGGACCGGCGGCGGTGGCGGCTGGAAATCCGAGGGCTGCACGGTGTAGTGCGCGCCGGAATACTCGAACGGCTGCCCGGCCCACAAGCCGGTGAGCACGTCGAGGCCCTCGTCGAGGAGCTGGGCGCGGACCCGGCGACCGGGGTCGGGCTCGAAGGCCAGCCAGCCGGCGTGGGCGGCGCCGAGGCCGACCGACAGGATCACCCGCCCGCCGGAGAGGTTGTCCACCGCGGCGGTCTGGCCGGCCAGATCCCACGGGCGGCGGCGGGGCAGCGGGGTGAGCATGGTGCCGAGCCGGATCCGGCGGGTGGTCATGGTGGCGGCCGCGAGCATCACCCAGGCGTCCACGCCCCAGACGGACTCCCAGACGAAGAACCCGTCCCAGCCGTGCCGCTCGGCGACGGCGGCCAGCTCGGCGGCGGTGCGGGCGTCACCCCAGGGCAGGACGAATCCGTACTTCACGCCACCAGGCTACGGGGCGGCTACGACGGCGGGCTCCGCTCCCGCCGTGGCGCCCGGGCGTACCGCGTCCCGGATCACCCGCAGGGCCGTGAGCAGACCGTCCAGCTGGGCGCGGGTGAGCCGGCCGGTGAGCCACTCGTCGATCAGGGCCAGGTGCTCCGGCAGCACCGTGTCCAGCCGGGCCCGGCCGGCCTGGGCGATGACGGCGTAGGAACTGCGCCGGTCGGTCGCACAGGCCTCCCGGACGACCAGCCCGTCGCGCTCCAGCCGGTCGATCACCCGGGTGACGCCGCTGGTGGTGAGGCTGGTCTGGGCGGACAGGTCGGTCATCCGCAGCCGGCCGCCGGGGGAGCGGCGCAGTCGGATGAGCACTTCGAACTCCACCATGTCCAGGTCGTGGGTGGCCAGATGGGTGGCGAAGCGGGCGGCGAGACCCGTGTAGGCCTCGGCAAACAGACCCATCGCGGTGATCCGTGGGTCCTCTGCGAGGTGGTGTGTCATACAGACCACGTTAGCAGATGTTGACTAAGCAATGGTTGCTCAGTATATAGTTGCCTCGTCAACAAGATTCGCAACTCAGGAGGCACCCAGATGACCCAGCCGCTCGCCACCCGTGACTACAACGGCGTACAGATCCCGGTCGCCGGCACCTACCAGCTCGACCCGGCGCACAAGCGGGTCGGCTTCATCGCCCGGCACATGATGGTGAGCAAGGTGCGCGGCGAGTTCACCGACGCCACGGCCACCATCACCATCGGTGAGGACCCGTTCGCCTCGTCGGTCACCGCCACCATCCAGGCCGCCAGCTTCGACAGCGCCAACGAGCAGCGCGACGGCCACGTCAAGGGCGACGACTTCCTCAACGTCGAGAAGTACCCGACGCTGGAGTTCCGTAGCACCGGGGTGAAGGACTTCGACGGCACCGAGCTGACCCTGGCCGGCGACCTGACCATCAAGGACGTCACCCGGTCGGTCGAGCTGACCGTGGAGCTGGAGGGTGTCTCCCGCAGCCCGTGGGGCCAGGACGTGTTCGGCTTCACCGCGACCACCGAGATCGACCGCGAGGAGTTCGGCATCACCTGGAACGCCGCGCTCGAGGGCGGCGGCGTCCTGGTGGGCAAGAAGGTCAAGATCGAGATCGAGGGCGAAGCCGTCCTTCAGGCCTGACCGCCACAGGCGCCGCGGTCGGCGCGCGGCGTGCACGCCGGAAAAGGCCCCGCCTCCCCCCGGGCGGGGCCTTCGGGCTGTTCACGGCGGGTACCGGAGGTTCGGTCGGGCTTGTAGGTGTACCCGGAGTAACCGCCGCTTGGACGAGACGCAGCGACGCCGTACGGTGGGATGCACCCTCCGCCGAGATGTCCAACGCGGGGAGTGAACAATCCCCGGGGGAGCAACACACCACATGTGGTCCGGCCGGATCGCCGCGCCGTGGGACGCAAGCCCACTGCTGGGGAGGGTGAGGTGGGTCAGGAAGTCGACAGCCTGGCGTTCAGCCGACGCGAGCGCACCGCGTACCGGCTCAAGACCCGCCGCTGTCTGGACGTCTTCGCCGAGATGCTGGACCACCTGGGGTTCGACCACGCTGGGCCGATGACCGGCCTGGAGCTGGAGATCAGCCTGGTCGACGCGGACAGCCGCCCGGTGATGCGCAACGAACAGGTCCTCGCCGGCCTGGCCGACCCGGCCGTACAGACCGAGCTGGGCAAGTTCAACCTGGAGATCAACGCCCCGCCCGGGCTGATCGCCGGGGACGGGCTGGCCCGCCGCGAGCGGGACCTGCTGGCCACCCTGGACAAGGTGACCCGGCAGGCCGCCGTGGCCGGCGCCCGGGTCGTCATGATCGGCGTGCTGCCCACCCTCACGCTCGACCAGGCGGTGCTCGAGAACCTCTCGCCCAACCCCCGCTACCTGCTGCTCAACGAGCAGATCATGGCCTCCCGCGGGGAGGACGTGCAGATGCACATCCGCGGCGAGGAGACCCTGCTGGTCACCACCGACTCGATCGCCCCCGAGGCCGGCTGCACCAGCGCCCAGTTCCACCTGCAGACCACCCCGGAGGAGTTCGCCCAGTACTGGAACGCCGCCCAGGCCATCGCCGGGGTGCAGGTCGCGCTCGGCGCCAACTCGCCGTTCCTGTTCGGCCGCCGGCTCTGGGACGAGACCCGGATAGCCCTCTTCGAACAGGCCACCGACACCCGGCCGGTCGAGCTCAAAGCCCAGGGGGTACGCCCCCGGGTCTGGTTCGGCGAGCGCTGGATCACCTCGATCTTCGACCTGTTCGAGGAGAACGTCCGCTACTTCCCGGCGCTGCTGCCGATCCTCGACGACGAGGACCCGTGCGAGGTCATCCGCGCCGGCGGGGTACCCCGGCTGGCCGAACTGCGGCTGCACAACGGCACCGTCTACCGCTGGAACCGCCCGGTCTACGACGTCAGCAACGGCCGCCCGCACCTGCGGGTGGAGAACCGGGTGCTCTCCGCCGGCCCCACCGTGGCGGACATCGTCGCCAACGCGGCCCTCTTCTTCGGCCTGGTCCGCACGCTGGCCTGGACAGACCGGCCGGTGTGGAGCCGGCTGCCGTTCGGCCAGGCGGAGCAGAACTTCCGGGCGGCCTGCCGGTACGGGCTGCGGGCCAGCCAGTTCTGGCCCGGCGTGGGCGAGCTCACCGCCGCCGAGTTGGTCCGCCGGCACCTGCTCGAACTGGCCGACCAGGGGCTGGCCGACTTCGGCGTGGACCGGGCCGTCCGCGACCGGCTGCTCGGCATCATCGAGGGGCGCTGCGCCACCGGCAGAAACGGCGCCACCTGGCAGGCCGCCACCGTGGCCGCCCGGCAGCGCCGGGGCAGCAGCCGGCAGCAGGCCCTCGCCGCCATGCTGGACCGCTACGTCGAGCTGCAGGCCGGCAACGAGCCGGTACACAACTGGCCGGTCGAGACCGCCGGGTGACCGCCCCGGCGCTCGCCCGGCGCCGGGATCAGCGGCGGCGACCCCGGCGCGACGAGCCGGTGGCCGGCGGGGAACTGTCCGGGGTCTCGGCCGCCGGCTGGCTGCCGGTGGGCTGCTCGCTGTCCGGCCACAGCGGCGTGCGGCCCGATCCGGTGCCCTCCGACTCGGCGCTGCCCGCGCCGGCCGTGGCGTAGGCGCTCGCCGGGGCGTAGCCGTCGGCGGCCAGGTCGTCGTCGTAGTCGCCGAGGTCGGCCGAGTGCGGCGCCAGGTCGGCCGAGTGTGGTGCCAGGTCGGCCGAGCGGGGCGAGGGCAGGTCGGCCGGCCGGTCGGCGGCGGCGGCACGCAGTGCGGCGCGCTGCTCGCGTTGGGCGCGCAGCGCCGTCGGCAGCACCGAACCGGCCAGCCCGGCGATCACCGCGTACGGCGCCACCAGGAACGCCGACAGCTGCTCGTCGGCCTGTGCGCCGACCAGCTTGGGGGTGGCCAGGAAGTAGGCGGCGGCCACCACGATCGGGCCGAACGCGCCGGAGATGGCAGTCCCGATCCGGTTGTCGCCGCGGCGCAGCGCCGGCAGCGAGGCGAGCGCGCCGATGAGGAAGCCGGCGCCGAGCATCAGCGCGGCGCCTGGCCAGGAGAACGTGGAGCGGACGAAGTGCCCGCCGCCGAAGTGCCAGATGGCCAGCGGCGCGGTGGAGGTGTCCCGGCTGCCGGTGCTGGCCCGGGAGATGCCGGCGGTGACCGCGAGTGCCCAGATCCAGCCGGCGGTGGCCAGCAGGTTCGCCGCGATGGCCCGGGCGGACAACGCCACGACGGCCAGCAGCAGGCCGATCACCACGCCGACGATGGCGTACCCGCCGGCGATCAGCTGCGGGGCGTAGTTGTCGGCCCGTCGGGCCATCCGGGCCGGGATGGCCACCAGCGGTACGGTCAGCAGCCCGCCGATGGCGGCGGCCAGCGCGAGCGCCAGCCGCCAGGCGCCGGTGGTCACCGAGCCGGGGACGAAGCGCTGGTACAGCCCGTCGCTGGCGGAGCGGCGCGGCGGCGCCGCGCCGATGTCACCGGCCGAGAGCCGGTCGGCCAGTACCGCACCGATGATCGTGCAGCTGGCCGCGATCCAGCTGATCCAGGCCAGGCTGGCCAACCAGGCCGCCTCACCCCGGCTGTCGGTCTGGGTGGGCCAGGCGATCACCCCGGAGCCGTAGGCGAGGCCGAGTTGCGCGGCCGCGCAGCCGGCGGCGACGCCGACGGCGAGTGCGAGGGAGCTTCCCCAGCCACGGGAGGACATGCCGGGCAGCCTATCCGGTGGTGCCCGACCGGGCGAGCCACGATTTTGCCCGCACACGGCACACTCATGGGCGGAGTCCGGGAAGGGGCGCGTATGGCCGAGGCACGATTCGCAGCCGATCCGTCGGACGGCGGCCCGCCCGGGCAGGGTCGGGTGATCGCCGGGGTGGCGGCCGGCGTGGTGGTGCTCGCCCTGCTCGGCTTCGGCGTCGGCTGGCTGGCCTTCCACGGCGACGACCCGGTGCACGCCGCGCCGCCGCCGGTGGTGGTGGCGCCGTCGGTGTCGGCCGGCCCGGCCACCCCGGCCGGAGCCCTGCCGGACTACGCCGGCCAGGACTTCGCCACGGTGCGGGCCGCGCTGCGCGGGCGCCAGTTGGGGGTACGGCTGTTCTTCGGCACCGGGGCGGGCGGGGCGGTGCTGCGTACCGAGCCGGCGGCCGGGGCAGTGCCGGGTCGGGGGCAGACCGTCAAGGTGTACGTGGCCGGCCCGGCGCCCGAGCTGACCCTGCCGGCGGTGACCGGCCGCCCGTGCAACGACGGCGGACGGGCACTGGCCGACGCCGGGCTCTACCCCCGCTACCCGACCGGCCGCGCCGGCCTGGTGGTCCGGGTCGAGACGGCAACCCCTGCCGTGCGCTGGAACGACACGGTGACCGTGGTCTGCGCCCGCCCGGGCAGCACCCCGTCGCCGGTCCCGACCGCTGCGCCGGACCCGTCCGACCCGGACGCCTCCCCGCCGCCGGAGCCCACCACCTCGGCCAGCCCGTCGGCGGGCGTGGTCTGAGTGCCGCGACCCGCCGGCCGGGCCGGCGGGTCATCGCCTCGCCCGTCATCGGCGTGCTCGGTGCCCGTCATGTCAGCCACCGTGGTGTGATGGGCTGGTGGCAGACGACGCATCCGGCCGTCCGGAACCGGACGAACCCACCCGCGAGCACCCGGGCGCGCTGGACGACGCCACCGCGGCTGACCCCGCGCGGCAGGGCGCCGGCCCGGAGCACGTCGGACCCCCCGCACCCGGCCAGGACGAGCGGCCGGACACCGTAGCCCCGGACCACCCGACACCGGCAGCCGACGACGCGACCACGGAGCAACCGGCGGTGGCGCCGGGCTACCAGGAGCACGACTACCACGAGCTGCCGCCGCCCAGCGACCCCTACGTGGACGACACCGAGGTGACCACGGCCGCGGACGACCACTACTACCAGGGCGGCTACGGGCACCCGGACGCGCCGACGGAGCACTGGGCCGGCCGGGCCGAGGTCCCGCCGCCGGGTGTCGGGGCGCCGGTGGCCGAGGAGTGGGCCGACGAGCGGCCGCCGGGGCGCCCCGCCTGGTACCTGCCGGCGATCGTCGGGATCGCGCTGGCCATCCTGCTCGGCCTGCTGGGCCTCGGGCTGTGGCTGGCGCTGCGGGACAAGCCCTCGTCGCCCGTGGTGCACCTGACGCCGTCGCCGGTGACCACGTCGGCGCAGCCCAGCCCGGCGCCCAGTGCCAGCCCGGCGCCGTCGGCCACGGCGCCGGCCAGCCCGCAGACGATCGACCTGCCCGACCTGTCCGGCGTCGGGTACGCCGACGCGGCCGCGGTGCTGCAGGGCAGGGGACTGGTACCGCTGCGGGTCGACCAGGTCAGCTCGACCGTGCCGGCCGGCACGGTGATCACCACCGATCCACGCGGTCCCACGACGGTACGGGTGGGCAGCACGGTGAAGCTGATCGTGGCCGTACCCCCGCCGCCGCCTCCACCGTCGCCACCGGCGAGTTCGGCTCCGCCGTCACCGTCCCCGACGGCGTCGCCGACGGGCTGAGCGCGGGCTCACCACTGGCGCCGCCGCCGGCCCACCATGAGTACCCCGGTGACGGCCAGCCCGAGCGCGAGCATGCCCGACCAGATCAGCGACAGCGGCTGGTCGAGGGGGCCGGTCGGGCGGGCCGCGATCGGGATGAAGGTCTCCCCGGGGGCGGTGGTGCCGACGGCCGGGGCGGGCTGCGCCGGGGCCGGCGTGGGGACGGGTCGGTTCACCGGAGGTTCGCCGACCGGCGTCGCGGCCGGCGGCTGCAGGCGCGGGCGTAGCGGGGGGACCGGGGCGTCGGTGCGCTCCGGGTCAGCTGCCCGGCTGCGGCCGGCGGTGTGGCCGGGGGTGACACCGGCGACGGTCGGGCTCGGGGTCACCGCGCCGGGCGGCGTGCTGGCGGCGGGTGTCGGGCTGGCGGCGACGGTGCCGCTCCGCCGGTCGGGCGGGTGGGAGGACTGGCCGTGCCGGTCCGGCGTCGGCGACGGGTCGGTCGACGCCGGACCGGTGCTGCCCGGGTGCGGTGAGACGGCTGGGGCGTACTGCCGGCCGGAGCTGCCGGCGCGCCCGGCGGCGCTGACCGCCGGGCGGTCGGCGAGCACCAGGCTGACGGCCAGTACGACGGTGACCGCGGCAGCACTGAGCACAGTGGACCGGGTGTGGCCGAGCCAGGCTGGCAGGGGCAGGCGGCCCATACGATCACCCCCAGGCTGCACTCGGCAGGCGTAACGGGGTTGGCGGACAACGAGGAGAAGGTGTCCTTAGATCGTAGGCGGCGCAGCCAGCCTGGACCGGCGAAACGTGAATGATGGTCAGCGAACGCTGGCCATCGGGCGTCGGCTGACCGGGGCCGACGGTAGCCGTTGCAGTCCGCGCAGCTGTACGAAGATCGAGCGGCGGGCCACCGCGTCACCGGTGTTGTCCAGTTCGTACCCGTCGAGCCAGGCCCAGCCGTCGTAGGTCGACCAGTCATGTACCCGGATCACCCGGAACATCAGTGGGGCGACGAACTGCACACTTGCTTCACGAGTTATCCGGAGGAGCTCTCCGGAGCGGGGTAACACATCGACTCCTTCTCCAGTGCGGTCGTTGTGGTCCGGTCAGTCGGTCGCGTGCCTGTCGGCAGCCCCGCCCCGGTCGCAGCGGCCGACTGGTTGACCAGCACATCCGACGGACCCGCTGGCACAACCAACCACCGCCCCTCCGCGTCACCCGTCGACACAGCCGGACAGCGTGTCTCGACGAGGATGAACCGCGGAGGCGTCCAAGCTGGGCAACCCCCACACACGACCCACCCCGACCGGATCCCCCTTCGCCCCGCCGGGAGTGATCTATGCCATAACAGACAGCGTGCCGGAGTTCGGTGATCCATGCAAGTTGCACGGGGCGGCAGGAACACGCGAAGACGGACGCTGTCTGTCACCGTCCGATCGCGGAGCGGAGTGGTGGTCCGACGACGGGGGCCCCCACCGCCCGACCGCGCAGCAGGCGAACCGGGGGGAGCCCGACGGCGGAGCCGGCGAACCGCGCGACAATGTCGGGCGGATGGGGCCGCCGTAGCCGGCGGTGTCCGGGGCCCGGTAGCACGACCAGCTCGACGGCCGGCCCGACCGGGTCGGCCGCAGGTTCCGCGCGCGGCGCGGAAGAAACAGGAGCGTGTCATGGAAGTGCCGGATGTGGTCGAAGCCAAGGGGATGCGCATCGACCTGTCCCGGGCCGTCTGGCGGAGCAGCTCCGCCGGCGCCGGCGCCGAGGACAACTGCGTACAGGTCGCGTTCGTCGACGACGCCATCCTGCTGCGCGATGCCCGCCACCCGGAAGGCCCCGTACTCGTCTTCGACCAGGCCGAATGGGATGCCTTCGTAGCCGGCGCCAAGGACGGCGAATTCGATCTCTGAGATCCGGGGTGCCACGGCCAGTGGCACCCCGTCGCCTCCCCCAGCCGCCGTCGTTGTACGTGGCGACACGCGGCCGGCGCGCACCCGCCGGGTCCGCCCAGGCGTCGGAGAACGGGATGAGGCAGGCGAGGCGAGTGAAGAACAGTCCGGACGGTACGGGCAACGCCGCGGCTGGTGAGCGGTTCGCCGGTCAACTCAACTACCGCGGCCAGAGCCGGCGGGAGCTGGGCGGGGTGCCCGGCGAGCCGGCCGGGGACAGCGAGCCGGCCCGGGGCAATGGCAACCTCAGCTCGGTACTGGACCGTCCGCTGCCCAGCCAGCCGTCGATGTCGCTGACCGAGGTGACCTCGCTCAGCGAGCCGGTCTTCCCGGCGCAGCCGTGGCCGGCCGAGCCCGTGGCCGGCGCTCCGGTCGCCGAGCATCCGCTGGTCAGCGCGCTGCTGAGGGAGTTGCCGCCGCGCGGCAGCGCGATGCCCTCGGCGGAGTGGCTGGACCGCTGGTTCGGCGCCACCCGATCGGTGCTGGACCTGCTCTACGTCCAGCAGCGCCCGCACGGCTGACCGCCGGGCCGACTGCGCCGCAGGGGCTGTGACAGGCTGGCGCGGTGACCGATCCGAAGATCGAACTGCATGTGCACATCGAGGGCACCATCCGCCCGGCCACCCTGCTGGAGCTCGCCCGCGCCAACGGCGAACGGCTGCCCGCCGACACCGTCGACGGCCTCGCCGCGCTGTACGAGTTCACCGACTTCGCACACTTCATCGAGGTGTGGATCCTCACCACCAACTGCCTGCGCAGCCGGGACGACTTCCGGCGGGTGGTGGTCGACTACGCCGCCGAGGCGGCCGGCTTCGGCGCGGTGTACCTGGAGGGCATCTTCTCCCCGTGCGAGCGGGTGGCCCGGGGCGTGGCCTGGGCGGACATCTTCGAGGGGTACCTCGACGGGGCGGCTGAGGCGCGGGAGCGCTTCGGCGTGGAGATCCGCTACACCCCCGACCTCTACCGTGGCCTGGACCCGGCGGTGGCCGAGGAGTGCGCCCGGGTGGCCGTGCGCTACCGCGACCGGGGCGTCGTCGGCCTGGGGCTGGGCGGGATGGAGAAGGGCATGCCGTCGCAGCCCTACGCGCGCGCCTTCGCCATCGCCCGGGACGGCGGGCTGGCCCTGGTCCCGCACGCCGGGGAGGTGGCCGGGGCGGACTCGGTGCGGGACATCCTGCGCTACGACCCGGCCCGCATCCGGCACGGGATACGCGCCGTCGAGGACCCCGACGCTGCTGGCCGAGATCCGGGACCGGGGCATCGTGCTGGACGTCTGCCCGACCTCCAACCTGCGTACCGGCGCCGTCGCCGAGCTGGCCGGACACCCGCTGCCGGCGCTGCGCGCCGCCGGCATCCCGTGCACGGTCAACACCGACGACCCGGCCATGTTCGGCACCGACCTGGGGCGGGAGTACGAGCTGGCCGCGCAGCTCGGGGTGAGCGCCGCCGACGCCTACGCCGCCGGGCTGGCCGGGGCGCTGTGCGACGATGCCACCAGGACCCGGCTCGCCGCCCTGACGGGGTGACGACAGACCTCGGCAACCGGTGGCTGTACCCAATCCGCGGCGGATCATGCAGGATGGGACAGACAAAGAAGAGAAATACCGATTCGGGTGAGGCTGTCGTGGCATGCGTCGGCATACCGTGGCGGTTCACGTTCCACAGGAGGTGTCCTTCCGTGACCTCGCACGACCTCAGCGTGTACCTGATCCTCAGCGCCGGGCTGCTGGCCATGCCCATCGGTGCGTACGGCCTGCTGGAGGCGCTCAACAAGCGCCGCACCGGCAAGAGCTGGGTCACCGGGCTGATCGCCACGTACGCCTTCGGCGTGCTGCTGTGCGCCTTCGCTCTGGCGCTCAACGGCTGGTGGTACGCCGGTGCCGTGCTCACCCTGATGCTGGTACCGGTGGAGACCGCGCTCAAGAAGCACGGCCTGCGCCGCCGCCGGGTGCCCATCCAGGGCTGACCTGACCTGACCCACCGCGGCCGGCGCACCCGGCCGCGGTGGCGTGTCACCGGCCGGGCAGCGGCCGTCAGCCGAGCAGCCCCGCCCGGCAGCTGCCGTGGTCGGCCGAAGTGTGTGGCGGCGGGGGTGGCTCAGACCGCGAAACTGGTCGGGCGCTCGGCCGCCGGGGGCGGTGGCGTCGCCTTCCACAGGCCGCTGCGCTGCGCCGCCAGCCGGGCCAGGTAGGCCGGGTTGAGCAGGACGTAACGCTTCCACAGCCGGCCCGGCTCCAGGCCGAGCCGCCACAGCCACTCCAGCCCGGCGCGCTGCATCCACGGCGGCGGCTTGCGCAGCAGACCGGCGTGGTAGTCGAAGGCCGCCCCCACCGCCAGCAGCGGCATCGGCAGCAGCGGCCGCATCGCGTACGCGAAGATCTCCTGCCGCGGGCAGCCCAGCCCGACCAGCACGATCCGGGCGCCCGAGTCGATGATCCGGCGGGCGATCTCGGCGTCCTCGCCCGGCTGCGCGGCGCGGAACTTGGACGCCTCCCGCCCGGCGATCTTCAGCGCCGGGAACATCCCGGTCAGCTTCGGGACCAGCCGGTCGAGGGTGGCGTCGGTGGAGCCGTAGAGGTAGACCGGCAGGCCCTCGGCGGCCGCCCGCTGCCAGCACCCGCAGGGTCAGGGTCGGGCCGTAGACCCGGTCGGTCAGGCCGGCGTGGTGCAGCGCGTTGAGCGCCCAGCGCACCGGCTGCCCGTCCGGGGTGACCACATCGAACGAGTTGAGCCGGGCGCCGTGCGCCGGGTCCTGCACGCCGGTCATCACGCCGTGCACGGCCAGCGCGGTGAGCGCGAACGGCCGGCCGGCGTGCGCGGCATCGATCACCGGCGGCGGCGGCCTCGTCGTAGCTGGTCGGCGTCGACCAGGACGCCGAGCACGTTGCCCTTGCACCACGGCGGTCCCGGCGGTCACGACGCCGGGGTCCACTTGTCGACGTTGGCCTGGTAGATCTCCTGGAGGATCATCGGCACGTCGTAGACCTGCTTCCACTCCGGGTAGTCGGCCTGGAAGGCGGCGTTGGAGCCGATCCACCACTGGTGGTCGCCGACCCGGTTGGCCTCGTGGTACTCGGTGATCATCGGCTTCGCCGGTGATCTGCTCGGCGAGGCCGAAGACCTCCAGGTGGGAGGTGTTGGAGTGCCGGCCGCCGCCGAGGTTGTAGACGGCCGCCGAGCGCGGGCTGCGGAAGAACGCCTCGAACGCGGAGACCACGTCGTGCGAGTGGATGGCGTCGCGGACCATCTTGCCCTTGTACCCGAAGATCTTGTAGGTGCGCCGCTCCATGTTGCAGCGCATCACGTAGGCGAGGAAGCCGTGCAGCTCGGTGGCGGAGTGCGCCGGGCCGGTCAGGGTGCCGCCCCGGAAGCAGGCGGTCTTCATGTCGAAGTAGCGGCCGTACTCCTGCACCATCACGTCGGCGGCGACCTTGGAGGCGCCGAAGACGGAGTGCAGGCAGGCGTCGATCGACATGTCCTCGCGGATGCCGTCGTGGTAGACGTGCCCGGCGCGCAGCTCGCACCGGGTGTCCAGCTCGACCAGCGGCAGGCGTGTTGGGGCGGTCGCCGTACACCTTGTTGGTGGAGCAGTGGATGAACGGCGCGTCGATGCAGTGCTCGCGGACGTTCTGCAGCACGTTGAGGGTGCCGACCGGCGTTGACGTCGAAGTCGGTGTACGGGTCGCGCACCGCCCAGTCGTGGCGACGGCTGCGCCGCGGTGTGGATCACCACGGCGATGTCCCGGCCGTAGCGGCGGAAGATGCCCGCCAGCGCGTCCCGGTCGCGGATGTCGATGTCGTGGTGGGTGTACGCGTCGCCCAGCTCGCTGGTCAGCCGCAGCACGTTCCACGCGGTGGAGGCCTCCGCGCCGAAGAACTGGGCGCGCATGTCGTTGTCGATGCCGACCACGTCCAGCCCGAGGCCGGCGAAGTGCCGGACGGCCTCCGACCCGATCAGACCGGCCGACCCGGTCACCAGCGCCACACTCACCGCGGCTGCCTCCTTGTCAGGGCTACTCAGTCAGGGCGTACTCACCAGCCCGGACGGCCGGCTGCGCGGGATTTCCGACAGCCGAGCATAGCGCCCGACAGCGGACGGCCTTCCCAGCGCCTGATCGGGCTGGCCCGATCGGGTCCGGGGCCGCGCGGCGCGGCACCCGTTATCCTCCGCGGGTGAGCCGGTGGGCGGTCTGCCACTGTGCTCCCGCGGGCAGGTCGGATCTCCGATAACAGGACGAGCCGACCACCGGAGTGGTCGGCTCGTCGTTGTGGTGGGGAAGGAGGGAGTTGAACCCTCACGCCCTTTCGGGCACACGGACCTGAACCGTGCGCGTCTGCCATTCCGCCACTTCCCCCGGCTCACGGCGCGACACAGAGAATAACAGCCGCGGCCGTGCTGGCCGTGGAAGAGTAGCACGGCCGCGCGGATCGGCGATGCGTGCGGGTGTGCGGGGTACAGATACCATCAGACGTCGGAACCCAGGAGGAGCCGGTGAGTGTGCTGCAGCGCTTCGAGAAGCGTCTAGAAGGTATGGTTGAGGGGGCTTTTGCCAAGGTCTTCAAGGGTGTCGTCCACCCTGTGGAGATCCTCAACGCCATGCAACGCGAGGCGGAGGCGCACAAGGCGATCCTCGCCGGTGGGCGCACGCTGGTCCCCAACCGCTACGTGATCGACCTCTCACCGTACGACCACAGCCGGCTCGCGCCCGTACGCCGCCGCGCTCGCCCAGGAGCTCGCCCAGTCGCAGGCCGAGTTCATCGGCGAGCAGGGCTGGACGGTCTACGGCGACGTGATCGTCGAGATCGAGCGCGGCGACGGCCTGGACACCGGCATGTTCCGGGTCACCGCCGAGGTCTACACCGGCGGCGACGTGGCGCCGGTGCCCAGCTACGAGCAGCCGCCCGCGCCGCCACTACCCGCCCTATGACCAGGGGCTACGGTCCGGCCCGCCGGTGTCCGGCGGGCCGGGCGGCGGTCGCGCGGTCCGGCTGGTCGCCAACGACGGGCGGACCTACCCGCTGTCCATCGGCTCCACCGTGATCGGCCGCGGTGACCAGGCCAACCTGCGCCTGCCCGACGTCGGCATCTCCCGCCGGCACGCCCGGCTCGACTACGACGGCGCCCAGGTGGTGCTGACCGACCTCGGCTCGACCAACGGCACCATGGTCAACGGCCAGCGCGTCTCCGCGGTCGCCCTGAACCCGGGTGACATGATCCAGATCGGCACCACCACGCTGACCTTCCGAGTGGACGGCTAACCACCTTGCCGCAGGCGCTTGTCCTCACCGTTGCCCGGTATCGGGTTCCTCGTCCTCCTGTGGATCTTCGTGTTCACGGTGGTCGGGGTGATCCGCCGCGACCTGTTCGCGGGCGCGCCGGGCCCGGCTCGTCGCGGCGCCGCGCGGGGGTCGGCGTCGTCGGCCGGCGCCAGTCCGGCCGCGAAGGTCAAGAAGGGCCGGGCGGCGCACCAGCTGGTCGTCACCGCCGGCGCCCTGGCCGGCACCCGGATCACCCTGGGTGAGCATCCGATCACCATCGGCCGCGCCGAGGACTCCACGCTCGTCATCACCGACGACTACGCTTCGGCGCGGCACGCGCGGCTCGTGCCCCGCGCCGGACAGTGGCTCCTGGAGGACCTAGGCTCCACCAACGGGACCTACCTCGGCAACGCGAAGGTCACCGCCCCCACCCCCGTACCCCTCGGCGTGCCGATCCGTATCGGCCGCACGGCCATTGAGTTGCGGCCATGACCCTGACTTTGCGCTACGCGGCCCGAAGTGACCGCGGCCTGATCCGGGACGGAAACCAGGATTCCGTCTACGCCGGCCCGCGGCTGCTCGCCGTCGCCGACGGCATGGGCGGCATGGCCGCCGGTGACGTCGCCAGCAACATCGTCATCGAGGCGCTCGCCCCGCTCGACGAGGATGTCCCCGGCGACGCCCCGATCGACGCCCTGCGCGGGGCGGTAGACCTGGCCAACCAGCACCTGCGCGACACCGTCGACGCCAACCCGGCGATGGAGGGCATGGGCACCACGCTGACCGCGATGCTCTTCTCCGGCACCAAGTTCGGCACGGTGCACATCGGCGACTCGCGCGGGTACCTGCTGCGCGACAGCGAGTTCCTGCAGATCACCAAGGACGACACCTACGTCCAGATGCTGGTGGACGAGGGCGCGCATCAGCGCCGAGGAGGCCAGCACCCACCCGCAGCGCTCGCTGCTCACCCGGGCGATGGACGGCCGCGACGTCGACCCCGAGTACGCCATCCGCCCCGCCGTGCCCGGCGACCGGTACCTGATCTGCAGTGACGGCCTGACCGCCGTGGTGAGCGCCGAGACCATCGCCGACACGCTGCGCGAGTACGTCGACCCCGGCGAGTGCGTCGAGCGGCTGGTGCAGCTGGCCCTGCGCGGCGGCGGCCCGGACAACATCACCGTCATCGTGGCCGACGTGACCGACGAGGACATCGTCGAGCAGCAGCCCATGGTGGGCGGCGCGGCGGCCCGGGACCGGGGGATGACCCCGAGCGCCAACGGCTCCACGCCGGCCTCCCGAGCGGCCACCCTGTCCGGCCCGCGTCCGGCCGCCCCGACCGAGGAGCCCGCCGACGACGTGCGCCAGCACCGCCGCCGGCACCCGGTACGCACCGCGGTGGTGCTGGTGGCCCTGGCCGGCATCCTCGGCGGCCTGCTCTGGGGCGGCTGGTACTACACCCAGCAGCAGTACTACGTCGGCGTCGACGGCGACCAGGTGGTGATCTACCGGGGCATCCCCGGCGAGGTCGCCGGCCTGCACCTGTCCTCGGTGTACGCCCGGCCGGGCAGCACGGTGACCGTGAAGCAGCTCAAGAGCGCCGCGCAGGACCGGGTCAAGCAGGGCATCTCGGCGGAGAGCGCCGCCGACGCCCAGGAGAAGCTGCGCCGGCTGCTCGACCCGACCAGCGGTAACCTCTGCGACCCCTCGGCCAGCGCCGGGCCGTCGGCGCCTACCCTGGAGCCTTCCGGGTCGCCGTCGTCACTGGCCGTGACTGCCAGCCCGGGTACCGCCGCGCCCGCCACTCCGGGCGTGGACGCCTCGTCGAGCGTGACGGCTTCGCCGTCGCCCACGCTGCCGGCCTGCTGACCGTCGACCAGGATTGACCACGTGACCGCGCCAGCACCGTACGCCGCACCGCCGACCCGCAGCCGGGCGGCGGTGCCCGGCGTGCGTACCCCGCGCAATGTCGAACTGGCCCTGCTGATCTTCGCGCTGGGCATCGTCGTCGTCTACACCGTGGCCATGGAGTACGGCCTGCTGCACCAGCTGCAGCCGGACTTCTGGGTCATCCCTGCGCTGCTCGGCGTGCTGTTCCTGGCCCTGCACGTGGCCCTGCGCTTCCTCGCCCCCTACGCCGACCCGGTGATCGTGCCGTGTGTGGCGCTGCTCAACGGCCTGTCGGTCTCCTTCATGCGCCGGCTGGACCTGGGCGACGTCAAGCCGGAGAAGCGGGCGACGCTGCCCACCTTCACCGCCGAGAGCGAGCACCAGCTGATCTGGACGCTGGTCGCGCTGGCCCTGGCCATCGGTTTCCTGATGCTGGTCAAGGACCACCGCGCGCTGTCCCGCTACGCCTACACCCTGGGCCTTGCCGGTGTCGTCCTGGTGATCATCCCGGCTGTGTTGCCCGGCCGGTTCTCCGAGATCCACGGTGCCAAGCTGTGGATCAAGTTCGGCGGCTTCCAGCTCCAGCCCGGTGAGTTCGCCAAGCTGCTGCTGCTCTGCTTCTTCGCCTACTACCTGGTCCGCAAGCGCGAGGTGCTGTCGCTGGCCAGCCGCCGGTTCCTGGGCATCGACTTCCCGCGCGGGCGCGACCTCGGGCCGGTCGTGGCCATCTGGCTGATGAGCCTCATGGTGCTGGTCTTCGAGAAGGACCTGGGCACCTCGCTGCTCTACTTCGGCATGTTCGTGGTGACCCTCTACATCGCCACCGAGCGGGTCAGCTGGCTGATCATCGGCCTGCTGCTGTTCTTCGGCGGCGCGTTCCTGGCGTACTTCCTGGGCGGGGCGATCGGCGGGCCGTTCGCGAACTTCTACGAGCGGGCCAACATCTGGCTCGACCCGTTCGCCGACCCCAACGGGGACGGGTACCAACTGGTCCAGTCGCTGCTCGGCCTGGGCAGCGGCGGCATCTTCGGCACCGGCCCGGGCGCCGGCGACCCCAACCTCGTCCCCGCGGTGGACAGTGACTTCGTCTTCGCCGGCATGGGCGAGGAGATCGGGCTGTTCGGCCTGACCGCGCTGCTGGCCGTCTACCTGGTCATCGTGGAGCGCGGCCTGCGCGCCGCGATCACCGTGCGCGACTCGTTCGGCAAGCTGCTCGCCGGTGGCCTGGCCTTCACCCTCGGCCTGCAGGTCTTCGTGATCGTCGGCGGGGTCACCAAGCTGATCCCGCTGACCGGCCAGACCACCCCGTTCCTGTCCGCCGGTGGTTCGTCGCTGATGGCCAACTGGCTGCTGGTGGCCGTGCTGCTGCGGATCTCCGACGCCGGCCGCCGGCCGGCGCCGCCACCCCCGAAGGCGCCGGAGCAGCTGGCCGGCCTGGCTACGGAGATCGTCCGATGAACGCTCCGCTGCGCCGGGCCGGTGTCGTGATCATCGTGCTGTTCGGCCTGCTGTTCGTGAACCTCAACTGGGTACAGGCCTACCGGGCCGACTCGTACCGCACCAACGAGCACAACGCCCGGGTGCTCTACTCCGAGTACGAGCGCCAGCGGGGCAACATCCAGCTCGCCGACGGCACCGTGCTCGCGGTCAGCACGGCCACCAACGACAACCTCAAGTACCTGCGCACCTACCCGTTGAACCAGGTCTACGCCCAGATCATCGGGTACCGCTCGGTCAACGGCGGGTCGGCCGGGGTGGAGCGTTCGCAGAACGACTTCCTCTCCGGCAACGCCCCGGCGCTGTTCGGCGACCGGTTCAAGGAGATGTTCACCGGCGACAAGACGCCCGGTGGCAACGTCATCGTGACCCTCTCCAAGGCCGCCCAGCAGGCCGCCTTCACCCAGCTGACGAACAACAAGGTGGGCGCCAAGAGCGGCGCCGCGGTGGCCATCGACCCGGTCACCGGCGGAGTGCTGGCGATGGTCTCGCTGCCCAGCTTCGACCCGAACACGCTGACCCAGCACGACACCGACGCCGCCGGGAAGGCCTACGACGCGCTCGAGTCCGACCCGAAGCAGCCGCTGCTCAACCGGGCAATCCAGGGCACCTACCCGCCCGGCTCGACGATGAAGGTGATCGTCTCGGCAGCCGCGCTGTCCACCGGGCAGTACACGCCGCAGACGGTGATCCCGGCGGGCGAGTCCTACACCCCGGTGCCGGGCGGCGGCTTCACCATCCACAACGCCGAGGACGAGATCTGCCCGGGCGCCACGATCAGCCTGATCGACGCGCTCACCCAGTCCTGCAACACCGGCTTCGCGCACCTGGGCGTCACGCTCGGCGCGGACAAGCTCAAGGACATGGCCCGGGCGTTCGGCTTCGAGAACGACGACCTGACCCTGGACGGCTCCGGCAACCTGGCGATCAAGGTGGCGGCCAGCCGGACCGGGGACATGACCGGCCAGGACGGCCAGGACGACCCGAACGCCGTGGCGCAGTCCTCCATCGGCCAGCTCGACGTGCGGGAGACGCCGCTGCAGGACGCCATGGTGGCCGCCGCGGTGGCCAACAACGGCGTCCTGATGCGGCCCTACATCGTCAACCAGTTGCAGGCGCCGGACCTGACCATCGCCGACACCACCCAGCCCAAGGCGCTGGGTACCCCGGTGTCGCCGCAGGTGGCCGGCGATCTGCAGCAGATGATGGAGAGCGTCGTCGCCAAGGGGACCGGGCGCAAGGCGCAGATCCCCGGCTACCGGGTGGGCGGCAAGACCGGCACCGCGCAGAACGCGTCGGACGCCGGTGACCACGGCTGGTTCATCGGCTACGTGCTCGACAAGAACAACAAGCCGCTCTGCGCGGTCGCCGTCTTCCTGGAGAAGGCGGGCCCGGGCGGTAGCGGCGAGGCGGCCCGGATCGCGGGCGAGATGATGAAGGCCGTCATCGCCGAGAGGGGCGCCAAGTGACGCCGGGGGTTGACAGATGGTGAGCGTGGGTACGACGCTCGGCGGCCGGTACAAGCTCGTGGACCGGATCGCCGGCGGTGGCATGGGCGACGTGTGGCGCGGCACCGACGAGGTGCTGGGCCGTACCGTGGCGGTGAAGATCCTGCTCCCGGCGCTGCTGGAGGAGCCCGGCTTCGCCGAGCGGTTCCGTGGCGAGGCGCGCACCATGGCCACCATCAACCACCCGGGCGTGGTGGACGTCTACGACTACGGCTCCGACCCGGCGGTCGGCGCCTACCTGGTGATGGAGTACGTCGAGGGGGATGCGCTCTCGCGTACCCTCAGCCGGGTCGGCCGGCTCACCCCGGCCCGCACCATGGCGCTGGTGGCCCAGGCCGCCGACGCCCTGCAAGCCGCCCACGACAAGGGCATCGTGCACCGCGACGTGAAGCCGGGCAACCTGCTGGTCCGCCCGAACGGCTCGCTGGTGCTCACCGACTTCGGCATCGCCCGCTCGGAGATCGTCGGCCAGCTCACCGCCGCCGGCTCGGTGCTCGGCACCGCCTCCTACATCTCCCCCGAGCAGGCGGCCGGCAGCACCGCCAGCCCACTCTCCGACGTGTACGCCCTGGGTGTGGTCGCCTTCCAGTGCCTGTCCGGCCGGCGCCCGTTCGAGGGCGACAACCCGCTGGAGATCGCCATGCGGCACGTGCGGGACAACCCGCCGCCGCTGCCCGGCGACATCCCCCCGGCGGTACGCGCGATCGTCGAGCGCGCGATGGCCAAGGACCCGGCGGCCCGCTTCCCCACCGCCGCGGCGCTCGGCCAGGTGGCCCGCCGGGCGGCGGCCGGCCTGGCCACCGGCAACGTCGCCGCCGGCCCGGGCGGTGTCCCAGTCTCGGTGCCGCCGGTACCGGCGCAGACCTCCGGCGGCCCGCAGGGCAACGCGGCGGGTGCGGCCCGCCCGCCGGCCGGTGGCCCGCCGCCGGTGGCCCCGGGCGGCACCCGGGTGCTCGGCGGAACGCCGGTGAGCCCGCCGCCCCCGGGCGTCAGCCGGGGTACCGCGGCGGCCCCGCCGCCCCCGGTCGTGCGCTCGGACACCGCCTACTACTCCGCCGGCCCCGGCTACCCGGGCACCACCGGCACCGGTACCCGCGGCGGCGGTGGCCGGGCCGGTGCGGTCGTCATCGGCGTCCTCATCGGCCTGCTGGTGCTGCTGCTCATCGCGGGCGCGGTGTGGCTGGCCACCAAGGGCAAGGACACCGGCGGCGGGGCCGGGCCGAGCACCACCGGCTCGGTCGCGGCGCAGACCGTGGACCTGCCCTGTGACCAGCTCAGGAAGCTCAGCTACAGCCAGGTGGAGCAGCGCCTCACCCAGGACGGCTTCCGGGTGCAGCGGGCCTACGCCAGCGGCGGCAAGGCCAACACGATCAGCGTCATCTCGCCGTGCACGGCCCGCAAGGGTGAAGTGATCACGGTGACGACGTACACCGGCAAGGGTGGCGGCGGGGACGACCAGCCGACCGGCGGCCCGACCCGGACCCCGACCACGGCTCCGACCACGCCCGGAGAGAAGCCGAGCGCCAAGCCGAGCGCCACCTGCGGCAGCGGCATCGGGCAGGTGCCGTGCGTGGTGCCGAGCGGCTCGACGGGGTGAGCGTGCGCGGGGTGGATAGAGTGCGACGGGTGTCGCGGAGTGAAGGACGACAGACGATATGAACGCGGGCCGCCTGCTGGGCGAGCGGTACCAGGTCGGCGAGCTGCTGGGGTACGGCGGCATGGCCGAGGTACACCGGGGCCGTGACCTGCGGCTCGGGCGGGACGTCGCGGTCAAGATGCTCCGCCCGGACCTGGCCCGGGACGACAACTTCCAGCTGCGCTTCCGCCGCGAGGCACAGAACTCGGCGTCGCTGAACCACCCCGCCATCGTCGCCGTCTACGACACCGGGGAGGAGCGCGCCCCGGGCGGCGAGCCGCTGCCCTACATCGTGATGGAGTACGTCAACGGCCGCACCCTCAAGGAGGTGCTGGCCGCCGAGGGGCCGCTGATGCCGCGCCGGGCGCTGGAGATCAGCGCCGACATCTGCGCCGCGCTGGAGTTCAGTCACCGGCACGGGATCATCCACCGGGACGTCAAGCCGGGCAACGTCATGCTCACCCAGACCGGCCAGGTCAAGGTGATGGACTTCGGCATCGCCCGGGCGCTGGCCAGCGGCGCCACCACGATGACGCAGACCAGCGCGGTCATCGGCACCGCCCAGTACCTCTCCCCGGAGCAGGCGCGCGGCGAGGCGGTGGACGCCCGCTCCGACGTCTACGCCGCCGGCTGCGTGGTCTACGAGCTGCTCACCGGCCAGCCGCCGTTCGTCGGCGACAACCCGGTGTCGGTGGCCTACCAGCACGTCCGGGAGGACCCCCGGCCGCCGAGCCTGCTGAATCCGGACGTCCCGCCGGCGGTCGACGCGGTGGTGCTCAAGGCGCTGTCGAAGAACCGGATGAACCGCTACCAGAGCGCCGGGGAGATGCGCGCCGACCTGCTGCGCGCCGCCTCCGGCCGACCGGTGGTGGCCACCCCGGTGATGCGCGACGACGAGCGGGTGGCCGCCTTCGTACCGCCGCCGCCCCGGGTGATGGGCAACCGCAACACCGGCACCATGGCCCGGGTCGGCAACGCCCAGCGGCGCCGCGCCTCCACCTGGGTACTGGTCGCGCTGAGCCTGCTCGGCCTGCTCGCCGTGGTGGCCCTGGGCGTCGGCATCTACCTGGCCAACCAGACGCCCACCTCGTCCGTGCCGAACCTCACCGGCAGCAACCCGGACACCGCCCGGACGCTGCTCACCCAGGCCAAGCTGACCGGCAACCAGCAGCCGGTGACCAGCGACACCTGTACCCGCAACACGGTGGTGAGCCAGTCACCCGGCGCCGGCCAGCAGGTACCCGAGGGCAGCAGCGTCACCTTCCAGGTCTGCCAGGGCCCGGGTGACGTGCAGATCCCGGGCGGCCTGGTGGGTCAGGACAAGAACGCGGCCAGCAAGGCGCTGACCGGTCTCGGCCTGCAGCCCAAGTACGCCACTCAGGACAGCGACAAGCCGAAGGACCAGGTGCTGGCGGTCGCGCCGACCGAGAACAGCACGGTGGAGAAGGGCAGTACCGTCACGCTGACCCTGTCGCTGGGGAACATGGCGCAGGTACCCGACGTCACTACGCTCACCCAGACCGCGGCGGTCGCCAAGCTGCACTCGATGAAGTTCAACAACGTCAAGGTGTCCAAGCACTTCACCACCGCCCCCACCGAGTACGGCCTGGTGCTCGACCAGGACCCGCAGGCCGGCTCGGTCCGCAAGACCACCGACCAGATCATCATCTACATCGGCGACCCCGGCTCCACCGGCGGGACCCCCAGCCCGACCGGCTCACCGAGCAGCACCGGCTGACCAGCCGCGCGGACGGCGGCACCACGGTCCGTCCCGGACCGGGCGGCGTCAGTGTGCGGGGTGCCCCGCGAACGCCGTCCGGCGCAGCCGCTCCACGTCGGCCGCCAGGCGCGGCGCCCGGTCGGGCGCGGCCGGGTCGCCGCAGGTGACGAGCCAGTTGGCCAGCAGCGTGTGGCCGCCTTCGCTGAGGATCGACTCGGGGTGGAACTGCACCCCTTCCAGCGGCAGCTCCCGGTGGCGCAGCCCCATCACCACGCCGCTGTCGGTATGCGCGGTGACCGTCAGCTCGTCGGGCAGCTGCCCGGCCGGTACAGCCAGCGAGTGGTACCGGGTGGCGGTGAACGGGTCGGGCAGCCCGGCCAGCACCCCGGCGCCGTGGTGGTGGACCAGCGAGGTCTTGCCGTGCATGAGCTCCGGGCAGGGCAGCACCGGGGCGCCGTAGGCCAGCGCGATCGCCTGGTGGCCGAGGCACACGCCGAGGATGGGCACCCGGTCGGCGTACCCCCGGATGAGGGCGAGACTGCCCACAGCCCGGCGCGGATGGCCGGGGCCGGGGGAGAGCAGGATGCCGTCCGGTCGTACCCGGGCCACGTCGGCTGCCCCGACCGCGTCGCCGGGCCGCAGCTCGCAGCGGGCGCCGAGCTGTTCGAGATACTGCATGAGGTTGTGCACGAACGAGTCCCGGTTGTCGACGACCAGGATGCGCGGGCTCACCGGGGCAGCGTAGTGCCGGACACCGCCGTGCTGGGGTGGGCCGGCGGGGCGCTGGGCGCCGGGGTGTCCTGCCCGCTGACCTCCCCGCTGGTGGTGAACGGCAGGTGCGGGTCGACGGCCGGGAACACCAGATACCACAGCAGCCCGGCCGTGACCAGGGCGAGCAGGGCCGAGCCGACCACCTTGCCGGGGCGGCCGAACGGCAGCAGGCGCCAGATCCAGGCGTACATCTCAGCTCAGCTCCAGACGCCGGGCGGCGGGGTGTTGTGCGGCAGCGTGCCGGTGAGCTTGGCGTGCACGATGAGCCGCTGGTAGTTGTCCCACTTGGGGTTGCACGTGGTCAGCGTCAGGTTCGCGACGGTCGGCGCGGCACCGGGCCGCCCCGGTACCGCGGCCACCACCTCGACCGCGTGTGGCGAGACGACCTGCTGCTGGTAGGTGGTGTAGACGTACCAGCTGCGCTGGGTCTCGACGATGATCTCGTCGCCGACCTGGACCTGGTCGAGGTTCCAGAAGATGGCCGGGGTGCGGTGCCCGGCCATGGCGAAGTTGCCGAGCTGTCCGGGCATGGCGGTGTCCGGGTAGTGGCCGGGCGCGTACTCGATGTCGGACAGCGCCACTCCCTGCACCACCACCCACTTCTGGTGCAGCTTGGGGATGTAGAGCCGGCCGACGGCGCCGCCGGGCGGTGGCGCGGTGGGCGGCGGGCCGGGCGTGGCAGCCGGCCCGGCACCGGCGCCGACGGTCGGGTCGTCGCTGGCCCAGTCCTGGCTGATCTGCTGGTCGAGCTGCTTCTGGTGGTCGTTGATGATCGCCGTGCGGCCCCAGACTTCGTAGGCCGCGAACAGCAGGATCACCAGGCCGGCGGTGACCAGCACCTCGCCGGTGGTCCGCAGGACGGTACGCAGGGATCCGTCCCGGTGGCGTGCCGGCGGAGCCTCGGGGGTGGCCGGGGCGGCGGCGGGTTCGGTGTCGCTGGGGCTGGCCGGCAGCACAGGTCAGCTCAGCGGTTGGGCGTACTGCAGCGCGGTGGAGCCCTGGTATGCGGGCAGTGTCACGTCGTCCTCCCGATCCTGGGCCCAGCCCAACCCGAACGAGGCGACCGCGGTGCGGAACGCCTGGACGCCGGGCGAGGCGTCAACGGCCCTTTTCATGCCGTTCTGGTCGCCGATCGCGGTGACCACGAACGGAGGGGAGTAGACGCGACCGTTGAGAAGCAGGGTATTTCCCACACAGCGTACAGCAACAGTGGAAATGACCCGTACGCCCATAATAGTCATAGCTTCCGCGCCGCCGGCCCACAATGCATTCACCACGGCCTGAACGTCCTGTTGGTGCACGACGAGCTCGTCCACGCTGGCCCCGGCGGGCAGTGTGCCGTCGGCCCGGCGCGGGGCGTCGTTGAGGCTGATCCGCCAGCCGGGGCCGCGCACGGCGGTCAGCCCGGCCGCGGCCCGGCTGCCGTCGGCCCGGTGCTGCTGGGCCGCCACGTCGCCGTTCGAGCCGGCCTGCGCCCCGGTGAGCGCGTCGACCTGGCCGGCCAGCCCGGCCCGGGTCTCCTCGTCCGCCGCCACCTGCCGGCCCCGGTCGGCGATCAGGCTGGACAACTGGGGGGTACGGTCGTCGCGCAGCGCGGTGCCCTGGGCGGTGGTGGCGCTGGTGGTGAAAAGTACCCCGGCCACGAGCGCGATCACGGGGGTGAACAGGCTCCAGGCGCTGCGCCGCCGGACGCGCCGGGGGCCCAGCGCGGCGACCACCCGGCGCAGCGCCTTTCCCCAGGTCGCCGAGCCTGAGGTGTACTCCACCGGTGCCGCCCTTTCCGGGGATTCGCCCCCTGGTGACTCTGCGCGGTCGCGCTGGCTACGCTGATGCCGGCCTATTATTCCGGGAGCCGGGTGCGCTCGGGTGAGCGCGGACTGTTCAGTGCTCGCTCACCCGGGGTACTGTTCACCGACGTCCCCTCCAGGAGAGCACCGTGCCGAAGTCCAAAGTACGCCAGAAGAAGATCTACACGCCGCCGGCCGAGCTGGGTCGCCCGGCCGCCGTCCGCGCCGCCGCCCGCCGCCCCAGCCCGGTCTGGGTGCCGGTGCTGGCCATCGCGCTGATCGTCTTCGGCATCGGCTGGCTGGTCACGTACTACCTGTCCAGCGGCCAGTACCCGGTCCAGTCGTGGACCTACTGGAACCTGGCGATCGGGTTCGGCCCGATGGTGGCGTCCCTGCTGGTCCTGTCCCGCTGGCGCTGACTCGACCGGCGCGGGCGCGCGCCACTGCGGCCAGCATCACGTTACTTCCGGGTAACTTCATCCTTTAGGCTGCGCCGGTGACGGTTGTGGTGCGCCGATGAAGGTCGGAACGCGCGTGCGGAGAGGGCGGAGACCCTGATGGGACCGGTACAGATCGTCAGCACGGTGCTGGCCGCCGCGGTGACGGTGGTCGCCGTCGTGCTCGTGGTGCGCGCGGTACGCCGGATCGTCGCGGTGATCAAGCTCGGCCAGCCCGACCCGGAGCGCTTCGACCGTAAGCCGCAGCGCACCCGCACGATGCTGGTGGAGACCCTCGGGCACACCCGGATGCTCAAGTGGACCTGGGTGGGCGCCGCGCACTGGCTGGTGATGGTCGGCTTCATCCTGCTCTCCTCGCTGGTGCTGCAGGCCTACTTCGAGGTCGTCTCGCCCACCGCCAAGCTCCCCGTGCTCGGCAGTTGGGTGGTGTTCGGCCTGGTCACCGAGTGGATCAGCGTCCTGGGCATGGTGGCCATCGGGTACCTCATGGTGCAGCGGCTGCGGGGCCGCCCGAGCCGCCGCCCGCGCGCCGGCCGGCTGAGCCGGTTCACCGGCTCGACCATGTGGCAGGGGTACTTCGTCGAGTGGGTGGTGCTCCTCGTCCTGGTCTGCGGGCTGCTCATCCGCGGCATCGCCGCGGCCGGCGGGGACCTGCCGTTCCCGACCTGGGCCGCGCCGGTGTCACACGCGCTCGGCCGTGTCCTGCCGGACTCCGGCACGCTGCTCACCCTGGTCGCCCTCGTCAAGATCGTCATTTCGATGACCTGGGCCATCGTCATCGGCCTGAACGCCACCATGGGGGTAGCCTGGCACCGCTTCCTGGCCTTCCCGAACACCTTCTTCAAGCGCTCGGCCGCCGCCGACCGCCCGTCACTCGGCGCCCTGCGACCGATGACGAGCAACGGCGTGCCGCTGGACTTCGAGCAGGCCGACCCGGAGACCGACCAGTTCGGCGTGGCCCAGGTGGAGCAGTTCACCTGGAAGGGACTGCTGGACTTCTCCACCTGTACCGAGTGCGGCCGGTGCCAGTCGCAGTGCCCGGCCTGGAACACCGGCAAGCCGCTCTCCCCGAAGCTGCTCATCACCAGCCTGCGCGACCACGCCTACGCCAAGGCCCCGTACCTGCTCGCCGGTGGCGGGAAGGACGCCTCCGGCGCGGAGAAAGCCACCGCCGAGCAGCTGGCCGGCGTCAACGTGCTGGCGCTGGCCGAGGCGGACCGCCCGCTGATCGGCGGCCCGGAGGTCGGCGGGGTCATCGACCCGGACGTGCTGTGGTCCTGCACCACCTGCGGCGCCTGCGTGGAGCAGTGCCCGGTGGACATCGAGCACGTCGACCACATCGTCGACATGCGCCGCTACCAGGTGCTCATCGAGTCCAACTTCCCGGCCGAGGCCGGTGTGATGCTGCGCAACCTGGAGTCCAAGGGCAACCCGTGGGGTGCGCCGCCGGCCACCCGGGAGGACTGGACCAAGGGCCTGGACTTCGAGGTACCCCGCGTTGGCGAGGTGGACGACTTCGAGTACCTCTTCTGGGTGGGCTGCGCCGGGGCGTTCGAGGACCGGGCCAAGAAGACCACCCGGGCCGTGGCCACCCTGCTGCACCAGGCCGGCGTCTCGTTCGCCATCCTCGGCAACGGCGAGACCTGCACCGGTGACCCGGCCCGGCGCATCGGCAACGAGTTCGTCTTCCAGCAGCTCGCCCAGCAGAACGTGGAGACGCTCAACGAGGCGTTCGACGGGCGCGAGCCGGCCAAGCGCAAGATCGTCGCGACCTGCCCGCACTGCTTCAACACCCTCGCCAACGAGTACGGCCAGGTGGGCGGTGCGTACGAGGTGGTGCACCACACGCAGTTGCTGGCGCACCTGGTGGAGACGAAGAAGCTCACGCCGGTCCAGCCGATCGACAAGATCACCTACCACGACCCGTGCTACCTGGGCCGGCACAACCGGGTCTTCACCCCGCCGCGGGCCATCCTGGAGGCGGCCGGCGGCGTCACCGAGATGCCCCGCAACTCGGAGCGCTCGTTCTGCTGCGGCGCCGGCGGCGCCCGGATGTGGATGGAGGAGCGGATCGGCAAGCGGATCAATACCGAGCGGGTCGAGGAGGCCGTCGCCACCGGGGCGACCACCATCGCGGTGGGCTGCCCGTTCTGCTCGACGATGCTCTCCGACGGGGTCAACTCGACCGCGCCCGGCCAGGCCGAGGTGGTCGACGTCGCCACGGTGCTGCTGCGCTCGGTACGCCCGGAGGGCGACGCCCAGCCGGTCCGCTGATTTCCGAGGGTCCTTCAGTCGGTCGGCTGATTTCCCGAAGGTTCTGTCTGGTTTCACCCGCACCGCGCCTTCTGTCGGGTTAGCCTGCCCCCATGGTTGCTCTGCCCCACCGCCGGATCTGGCGCAGGCTGGTCATCGGCGCCGTCGCGCTCGGCGTCACCGGCTTCACCGCCACCAGCGCCCTCGCCGGCCCGGACACGGTCTCGGCGGTGCGCGGCGCCCCCACCTTCAACGGGCAGGTCTTCGCGGTCGCCTACGACGGCGGCACCGTCTACGTCGGCGGTGACTTCACCAGCGCCACCGCCGGCGGGCACACCAGCGCCCGCGCCCACCTGGCCGCACTCGACGCCGGTACCGGCGCCCTGCTGCCCTGGTCACCCGGGGCCGACGGGCAGGTACGCACGCTCACCGTGGCCGGTGGCGTGGTCTACCTGGGCGGCGCCTTCACGCACGTGGCCGGCGCGGCCCGCGGCGGCCTCGCGGCGGTCACCACCGGCGGCGCGCTGACCGGCTTCCAGCACTCCGTCAACGGCCTGCCCCGGGGCATGGCGGCGACCGGCGGCCGGCTCTACGTCGGCGGCCGCTTCACCGGCGTCGACGGCTCCGGCCGGGACCACCTGGCCGCCTTCGACCTCTCCTCGGGGGCGCTGTCCGCCGGCTGGCAGCCGGACGCCGACGGCGACGTCAACGCCGTCTACGCCTACGCCGGCCAGGTCTTCGTGGCTGGTACGTTCCGACACGTCGACGGCGCCGCACAGGCCCGGCTCGCCGCGCTGGACCCGGCCGACGGGCACGCCCTCGGCTTCCACGGCAGCGCGCCGTACGAGGTGTTCGACGTCTACGCCGACGCCACCGGCGTCTACGCCGCCGTGGACGGGCCGGGCGGCCGGGCGATCGGGTACACCGCGGCGGGTGCCACCCGGTGGACGGTCACCACCGACGGCAACGCGCAGGCGGTCGCGGTGCTCGGGGACACGGTGTACGTCGGCGGGCACTTCGCCAGCGTGTGCCGTACCCCCGCGACCGGCAGCCAGGGCACCTGCCTGGGCGGGCGTACCGACGTCGGGAAGATCTTCGCCCTCGACCTGCACGGCGCGCTGCAGGACTGGCGGCCCTCGGTGCGCGGCATCCACGGCGTGCAGCACATCGCCGTCAACGCCGGCCTGCACAGCCTTGCCGTGGGCGGCGACTTCAGCACCGTCGGCGGCGCGTCGCGGAAGGACTTCGTGCTCTTCATCTGAGCGCCGCGGCCGGCGGATCGGGCAGCGGGCAGCCGTCGAACGGGCATGGCACAATCGTCCGTGAGGTGAGGGGATCATCGACGGACTGCTGCTGACGGCGCTGCCGCTGCTGGCATTCGTGCTGCTCACAGCGGTGAACGCGTTCTTCGTGACGGCGGAGTTCTCGCTCGTGACGGTGGACCGTTCGGCGATCGAGGCGCGCGCCCAGGCCGGCGACCGCAAGGCCCGCACGGTGCAGCGCTCCCTGCACGAACTGTCCTTCCAGCTCTCCGGCGCGCAGCTGGGCATCACCATCGCCGCGCTGCTCACCGGCTACCTGGCCGAACCGGCGCTGGCCCGGCTCATCACGCCGCTGGTCGGCCACCATCCCGGCCTGGTGCACCTGCTCGCCCTGGTCGTGGCGACGCTGTTCTCCATGCTGTTCGGCGAGCTGATCCCGAAGAACGCGGCGCTGGCCCGGCCGATGCCGCTGGCCCGGGCCACCGCACCCGCCCAGCGCGGCTTCTCGATGGTCTTCGCCTGGCTCATCCGGCTGCTCAACGGCAGCGCCAACGCGCTGGTCCGGCGCCTGGGCGTCGAGCCGCAGGAGGAGCTGGCCAGTGCCCGCTCGCCGGAGGAGCTGGGCCTGTTGGCGGCGATGTCCGCCCGGGCCGGGGCGCTGCCCGAGGACACCGCGCTGCTGCTGCAGCGGACCATCCGCTTCGGCGACAAGCGGGCCGCCGAGGCGATGACCCCCCGGGTCGACCTGGTGTCGCTGGAGGCCATCACGATGGTCTCGGCGATGCTGGAGACCGCCCGGGTCACCGGCCACAGCAGATTCCCGGTCTACGAGTCGGAGGTCGACCAGATCACCGGCGTGGTGACCGTCATCGGCGCGCTGGCCGTCCCGCCCGCCCAGCGCAGCAGCACCCCGGTCGGCCTGATCGCCGGCGAGCCGGTGTATGTGCCGGAGACCCTCGACCTCGACGGCGTGCTGCGCGAGCTGCAGGCCGCCGGAGCCGAACTCGCCATCGTGGTGGACGAGTACGGCGGCACCGACGGCGTGGTGACCATCGAGGACCTGGCCGAGGAGCTGGTCGGCGAGATCTCCGACGAGCACGACACCGAACTGGCCGCGTACGAGGTGATCGAGGAGACCCGCCCGGTCAGCGAGACCGGCGCCAGCCTGCTGGTCGAGGGCGTGGTCCGGGAGGGCGAGCTGGAGGAGCTGACCGGTTTCCGGCTGCCCGAAGGGCCGTACGAGACGCTCGCCGGCTTCCTGATGGCCCGGCTCGGGCACATCCCGGTGGAGGGCGAGTCGGTGCACGAGCACGGCTGGCAGTTCACCGTCACCGAGATCGACCGGCACCGGGTGGAGCGGGTCCGGGTCAGCCCGCCGGAGCCCGACCGTGGCTAGCCTGTTCGCCGCGCTGCTGCTGCTCGCCGGCAACGCGTTCTTCGTGGCCGGCGAATTCGCCCTGATCGCCTCCCGGCGCACCGTGGTGCAGCCGTTGGCCGCCGGCTCCAACCGGGCCCGGCTGGCGCTGCGGGCGATGGACCAGCTGCCGTTGATGATCGCCGGCTCGCAGCTCGGCGTCACGATCTGCTCGCTGGCGCTGGGCGCGATCGCCGAACCGGCCCTGGCGCACGCCCTGGTACCGCTGCTGGATCTGGCCCGGCTGCCGGAGAACGCCGCGCACCCGGTCGGCTTCCTGCTCGGCCTCGGCGTGGTGGTCTACTGCCACACGGTGATCGGCGAGATGGTGCCGAAGAACCTGACCCTGGCCGGCCCGGAGCGCGCCGTGCTCTGGCTCGGCCCGCCGATGCTCGGCTTCTGCCTGGCCTTCAAGCCGCTGCTGGTGGCGATGAAGTGGGCGTCCCGGCAGGTGCTGCGGATCTGGCGGATCGAGTCGACCGACACGGTGAAGACCGTCTTCACCGCCGAGGAGCTGGCCGGCCTGGTGGCGCAGTCGCGCACCGAGGGGCTGCTCGACCCGGAGGAGCACGCCCGCATCACCGGAGCGCTGGCGCTGCACGAGCGCACCGCCGCCGAGGCGATGCGGCCGTGGGACTCGGTCACCACCGTGGTCGAGGGCGTCACCCCGGCCGACCTGGAGGAGCGGGCCATCGCCACCGGCCTGTCGCGCTTCCCGGTGGTCGGCCGGGACACCGGGAGGGTACGCGGGTTCCTGCACGTCAAGGACGTGTTGGGGCTGGGCGGAGCGGAGCGCCGGGTGGCGGTCCCGAGCCGGCTGATCCGGGCGCTGCCGACCGTCCCGCCCGGCTGTAGCCTGGCCGAGACGCTGCTCGCCATGCGGCGGGAACGTCGGCACATGGTGCTGGTCGGCGACGGACCGGTACCCCAGGGCATGCTCACCATTGACGATGTCCTGCGCGCCGTGGTGGGTGGCCAGGTGCCGGCACAGACGGTGGCGAGCTGACGACGCAACGAAGTACTTCACCGTATGTGTTGCTCGCCCGGTGACAACTTCCCTAGTGTTGACAAACGTGCCCCGATCCCGACGACGCCTCCGTAGCTTCGGCCTGGTCGCGGTGACCGCGGCGATCCTCGCTTCGCTGCTCCCCGGCACCCAGGCAACGGCCGCGCCCGATCCACAGGACCAGATCGACAGCCTGTGGAACCAGCTGGAACCGTTGATCGAGCAGTACAACGGCGTGCACACCAAGCTGCTGGCCGACCAGACCCGGCAGACCCAGCTGCAGCAGCAGCTCGGGCCGCTGCAGTCCCAGGTGGACCTGGCCACCAGCCGGGTCGGCGCCCTCGCCAGCCAGCTCTACATGCAGGGCCCGCTGGCCGACGCCTCCGCGCTGCTCAGCAGCGGCGACCCGACCGAGCTCGCGGACCGGCTGTCCGCGCTGGACGCCATGGCGACCTCGCAGCAGGAGACGGTACGCGGGGTGACCGACCTGCTGGCCAACTACCAGTCGCAGAAGAAGCCGCTGGACGACCTGGTGGCCCAGGAAAAAGCCGAGGACACCGACCTGGCCAACAAGAAGGCACAGATCCAGGCGCAGATCGCCCAGTTGAAGAAGCTGAGCAACCCCGCTCCGAACGTGAGCATGGCGGTACTTCAGCCGACCAGCTGCCCGGTGACGGGCGGCTCCGGCAGGGGCGGCACGGCGGCCTCCTTCGCCTGCAGCCAGATCGGCAAGCCCTACGACTGGGGCGAGGACGGTCCCAACTCGTACGACTGCTCGGGGCTGACCAAGGCGTCCTGGGCCAAGGCGGGCGTGTCGCTCGACCACTACACCCTCGACCAGTGGAAACACACGACGCACGTGGGTACGCCGGCCGTCGGTGACCTGGTCTTCTACTTCAGCGACGTGCACCACGTGGCGATCTACGTCGGCGGCGGCTGGGTGGTCCACGCCCCCCACCCCGGCGACCACGTCCGAATGGCCAAGATGACCCAGATCGGCTCGGTCCACGGCTACGGCCACCCAGGCTGACACCCGCAATACCCCCTGAGGGCGCCCGCGTTGCCGCTGAGGGCGGGCTGCGCCCGCGTTGCCGCTGAGGGCGGGCTGCGCCCGCGTTGCCGCTGAGGGCGGGCTGCGCCCGCGTTGCCCGATGAGGCGTTGTCGCGTTACAGCGGATGTGAAGGTCTCGGGCCGGCCGGTACCCGCGCCGGAGCGTTCGGACGTCGCCGGGCAGGGTACGGACGGCTCGTCGGGTAGCCGGCTCTGGTGGTCGTTGGTGGCCGGGGTTGCCGTGCTGACCGTCGCGGTGGTGGCCGCCGGGGTGCACTGGCGCTCCGGTACGCCGACGCCGGGCGCCGGCCACCGGGTCGGCACCGGCTCCGCGCCGATGGGCGGGGCATCGGCGGCGGGCTCGCAGCCGACGTCCACCGGGCGCCCGTCGGGCGTTCCCGGGCGTACCTCCGTGCATTTCTCCTTTGACGGCGGGCCGGGGCAGCCGGAACTGGCGCTGCGGTCGGCGGCCGGTGGCCGGGTCACCGGCGTCCCGCACGGCGACGGAACCGCCCTGGCCTTCCCCGCGCCGTGCCCGCAGTACGGCGCGGCGCACTGCCCCCGTGCGGTGCTGGAGGCGCCGGGCGGCGGCCTGAACCCCGGCGGGCAGCCGCTGCGTTGGGGAGCCACCGTGCTGCTCACCGGCGCGCAGACCACGCGTGGGTCGAACATCGTGCAGAAGGGCACCTCGCTCGGCGGCGGCCAGTTCAAGCTCCAGGTCGACGGAGTGGCCGGCGACCCGAGCTGCGTGCTGGTGGACTCGGCGCCGGGCAGCCCGATCCAGGTGGCGAAGGCGGCGGTCAGCATCGCGGACGGGGCCTGGCACGAGGTGGTCTGCCAGCGGGATGGCTCACTACTGACCGTATCCATCGATGGCAATCAACGCGGTGTGACCAGCATCCCATCCGGACTTTCCGTCACCAATGCCGACACACTGCGTATCGGTGGGAAGGGCACGAGTCCCAATAACGACCAGTTCAGCGGCGTCCTCGACGATGTTTTCGTCGACATCGGACCGTGACTGTCCGTCCAACTCGTTGTGCCACAACGTGATTGTCACGCGCACCGCTTGCGAACGTGAGCGGTTGTTACCTAACGTTTATGCGACGCGGGCGGCTGTCGGCTCCCCATCCAGGGTGCCCCACCCGCGCCGCTGAACCGCCCGCGAGGGTGGACCGGGGAACCATCAGATCCATCGGGGTGAATCCGTCACGTACGGTAGGGCACTTCCCAGCCCGAACCCGTCAGCTAACCCGGTAGGCGGAAGGGAAGAAGGAGTACCCACCCGGTGGCAGAGTCTGCCGTGCGGCCCCGTCGGCCGCTGTCCGTGTTGCTCGTCGCCCTGCTGGCCACCGCGGCCGTTCTCTTCGGCTCACCCTCGGTGGTCTTCGCCACGCCGTCGCCCGGCGCGATCGAGGACCAGATCGACCAGAAGTGGAACCAGCTCGAACCGGTCATCGAGAAGTACAACGCGGTCCACGATCAGCTGATCAAGAGCCAGAACCAGGTGGCCAAGCTGCAGGCCCAGATCCAGCCGTTGAAGACGCAGGTCGACCTGGCGATGACCCGGATCGGTGCGCTCTCCGCCCAGCTCTACGAGCTCGGCCCGGCGGCCAACCTCAACGCCGTCCTCAACGCCGGCAACGCCACCGCCTTCATCGACCAGCTCGGCACGCTCAACGCCATCGCCACCATGCAGACCGCCACCGTGGCCGACGCGATCGCCCTCAAGCACCAGTACGACGTGCAGGAGAAGCCGATCGACGACCAGGTGGCCCAGCTCAAGACCCAGAACGACCAGCTCAACGCCCAGACTGCCGACATCAAGAAGCAGATCGACGATCTGCAGAAGCTGCGCCTGACCGCGTACGGCAGCGGGGCGGGCACCGGCAACCTGCGTCCGGTCGCCTGTCCGCAGGTCTACGACGGCTCGCCCGGCGCCAAGGCGGCCGATTTCGCCTGCAAGCAGATCGGCAAGAAGTACGTCTGGGGCGCCGACGGCCCGGACAGCTACGACTGCTCCGGCCTGACCTCGGCCGCCTGGCGCTCGGTCGGCGTGAGCCTGCCGCACAACGCGTACCAGCAGAAGCAGGTCACCTCCCGGGTCTCCAAGGCCGACCTGCGCCCCGGCGATCTGATCTTCATGTACTCCGACGTGCACCACGTGGTGATCTACGTCGGCAACGGCTGGGACGTCGCGGCGCCGACCTACGGCGAGCCGGTGCAGATGCAGAAGCCCTTCGACACGCCGGGCCGGATCAACAGCTACGGCCGGCCCAAGTAGCCGTCCGCCAGCGCAGAAGGGCCGCCACGCACCCTGGGCGGCCCCTCTTTTCGGCTGCGGATTAGCACACCTGTACGATAGACTTACCGGCATGGCTTCGTGGTCTCAGTTCTGCACTGCCCGGCCCCGCCTGGCGACGGCCATCCGTGGCCTGGTCCACCAGTACGGGCCGGGCTTGGGCTATCTCGCGACCGTCCGCTCCGACGGCGGTCCCCGGGTGCATCCGGTGTCGCCGGTGATCACCGACGACGCGCTCTACTGCTTCGTGGTCGACTCGCCCAAGCGCCGCGACCTCGACCGCGACGGCCGCTACGCGCTGCACGCCTACCCGTCCGAGGACGCCGACGACGAGGCGTACCTCTCCGGCCGGGCGCGCCGGGTCACCGACCCCGGCCAGGTGCTCCGGCTCGCCGAAGCGCTGCGCGCCCGCCCCGGCGGCGACTGGCGCCTCTACGAGTTCACCGTCGACATCGCCATGGTCGGGCGGCGCGACCCCGGTCGCAGCCGGACCGGACGACCCAGTTTCGAGGTGTGGCGCGACAAGGGGCGCGACCGTTCCGGGCGGCATGCGGTACAGTAGGGCCGCCCGCGGGTGTAGTTCAATGGCAGAACATCAGCTTCCCAAGCTGACAGTGAGGGTTCGATTCCCTTCACCCGCTCTCTCGCAAAGGCCCAGCTCAGGACCAAGATCCCGAGCTGGGCCTTTCGCTGTCCGACAGGTAGCCGCCACCGCCAGCACGGTGGAGGCGGTGAGGGCGCCGAAGCGGTGGTGCGCCTCGACCGCAGCCCGGTCCAGGGCGATGTCGCAGACCTGCTGCAACTGGTTGGACATGCGAACGAGCTGAGCGAGGAGATCCAGGCACTGGCCGCGTGAGGCACCAGGCCGGGCAACCAGGGGCATAGCCAGGAACACCATCAGCGGTTGGGTGCGACCCTCGAGGGGGAGCCTGGGCCACCTTGATGTGCTTCACAGCGCATCGTGAAAGCACCCGCATGTGGATTGTTTTCGGGGTGGTCGCCGCCGTGGTGGTTAGGCGGTGTACCGGTGCAGCGATGGTGGCATAACCACGCTCCGTGCGTCACCTGTCGGTCTTCGTTGCGGTGGCCGGGCTGAAGGTGGAAGGGTCCGCTGCCTCTGCTCGCAGGCGGCGGACCCCGATAGGTCTACTTCCTGGCTGGATCTACTTCCTGGCTTGGATGGTTGCTTTGGCTTCGCCGGGGTTGACCGGCGGGGACTCGATGATCACGGGTGTGGCGAAGTAACCGAAGAGATCCCCGATCAGGTGTGTGGTGCCGGTACCGCCGTTGTAGAAGAGCTCGGTGCCGTTGGCCAACGGCGCCAGGACCGCGTTAGCCACGGTCTGTCCTTCGCTGTAGTTCAGGTTCGATACGTTCGGGACGCCGTACGGTTGGCCGTCGGCGTAGACGGTGATGAAGCCGTGACCAGTAGGTTGGGTCACGGTGACGTTGTACAGCGCCGCGCTCAGCACCGTTGGCGGCATACCCAACGCGGAGGCTATCGACGCCGCGACGCTCCCGCCGGGGTACGTCACGCCGCCGGCGTCGCCGTTACGGGTGTCGAACAGCCGGGTCGGATTGCGCGGCACGAACCCCAGCGCGGAACCCGGGGAGAAGAAGCCCTCGACGTCGGCGATCAGGTCCGCTGAGCCTGGGCTGTCGACCCGGAAGTCGATCCTGCGGTTGGCTGAGATCGGCACGATCACCAGGTTGGGCACGGTGCCCTTGGCGTTGAAGTTCAGGCTGGACGTGGTCGGCGCGGCCTGTCCTGGCGCGTCCGGGTAGACCGTCAGGTTGCCGTACGAGGAGGTGTCCACCGCGGTGGCGTTCATGACCACGGCCGTGGCGTCGTCCGGCACCGAGAGGGGCACCGGCACCGAGAGCGTGCCCCCGGCCCCCACCCGGCCGCCGACACCGCCGGTGCCGTTGCGGGTGTCCAGGACCCGGATCGGTGACGGTGTCAGTGACGCGAACCCGGACCCGGAGGTCCCGGCGGTGTAGTAACCCGACAGATCGGCGATCAGGTGTGCCGAGCCGGGGCTCTCCACGAACAGGGTGACCTTGCCGTTGGTGACCGGCACGGTCACCAGGTTCGCCACGGTGAGCCCGGCAGTGAAGTTGAGGTTGGAGGTGTCGGGCTTGGCCAGCCCGTCCGGGTAGACCTTGATGTTGCCGTAGGAGGTGGGCTGGGTGACCGTCACGTTGAGCACGACCGCCCGCAGCGGGCCGTAGGTGTTGGCCGTCACCGTCGCGGGCAGTTGCAGGGTCAGTGCCTTCATCGAGCCGACCGGGGCGCCCAGGCCGGAGCGGGTGTCGAGCAGCCGGGCCGGGGTCACCGGGTGGTAGCCGTCGCTGACGCTGAACCACTGGGGGGTTGACGTCGACGTGCGGCCCCACGAATCCTTCACCGTGACGGTGACCCTGTACGTGCCTTCCGCCTCTGGCCTCGTCACCACCGGAGTCGACGACACCAGCGCCGCCCGCCCATCCCCGAAATCGAACGAGTACGACGCATCCCCGCCCGCACCCGCGGTGTGGGAAGCGTCCAGCGTCACACTCGTCTGACCGGAACTGTCAGCGTCGCCGGTGGACGCCGATAGCGCGAGGACCAGCGGCGGGGGCGTCGACGAGATCGGCGTTGGTGGCTTCGGCGCGAACGGGTTGATCGGCTGCCAGGACGGCGGGCCTATGCTTGGAGCCAGCCATACCCTCTCGGTCCCGGTTGCCGGATCCAAGATCGCCGTCGTTTCGAGCGCGCCGTTCGACCCAGTACCCCAGTAGACGATGTGGGTGCCCGAAGGGGACCACACTGGTTGTGCGTGGCGCCTGCCCTGTGTGGCTCCCGTGGTGGTGAGTTGGGTGACCCCCGAACCGTCGATCAGCGACTCGAACACGTCGGGCTGACTCGTGGTCGGTCGAACGAAGACAATATGGGTGCCGTCGGGCGAGATGTCTGCATCAAATGCGTTGTCGAGCACCTCGTGCGCAGCGCCGGTGGTCTTGTCGTAGATCCAAACCTGACGTAGCAGGCCGGCGACGCCGTCCGTCCGCGGGCATCCGCGGGTGAACACGACCAGGTTTCCACGGGCCGACGGAGCACCGTCAGAGCATCCCGTGTCCGTTGCGAACAGCGGTGTCCTGACCCCAGGGTCGAGCATCGACACGACGTAAAGCTGCGAATGTATGACGCCGCTGCTGGCGGCGGTGGTGGCGAACACCAGTTTGGTGTTCGAGTCATACCAGGTCGGAGGGCCTCCGACGGCACCCGGGATCCACACCTGGTTGGTGCCGTCCGGGTCGCTCACCATGAGTTCGGAATTGCCGAACCTGTTCCGCCAGGCGATGCGGCTACCGTCGGACGACCACGTCACGTATTGCGCATTGGCCAACCCCGTCGGTACATGCTGCGCCGTTCCGTCGGCGTTGCCGATGACCGTGCCTGAGGGTGATAACGCCGCCAGGAGACCATCCGTCCCCGGCTCCGTGGCGGACGCGGCGCCGGGGACGACCACCACGAGACCCGCTGTCACCGCCAGCGCCGACAGAACGACTGCAGCGGTACGTTTCAAGCGCATTGTGGCAAACCCCCATGAACGATCTGTGCAGTCACCACGCGTCCCACGCATGATCAGCGGCCCGAATTCTTGCCGCCGCCCGACGCCAGGTCAATGCCCGTCCATATATGCAGCCGAATGGCCAACGAGGTCCCACCGAAAACAAGTCCGCGGCCGCTGCGCGAGAGGCGATCAGAACCCGGGTGGGCCTTACCCCGTGCGACCCGGGGCCTTCCGGCGCTCGTTGTATCGCGCGTCCCTCGTTTGGCCGTTTGCCGACGCCGTTGGCTGGTGGCGGGTCGATGGTTTCGTGAGCCTGGTGGGCGTCCGGGTCCGGCGGTGATGGGTTTTGATGCACCGGCCGGTCGGGGGTCACATCCACGCGGGTGGTGTGTGCTGGTCGGCGAGTAGGGCGGATGATGGACAGCATGGAGCGCGACGACGAACTGGACGAATTCGATATCACTGCGCCGGACTTCGATGCAATGCTGGCCGACAGTGAGCCGGCGGAGGTTGTCGGACCGCCTCGGCGGGTGCGCTTCGAGTTGATCAGTGGCGGGCAGCGCAGCTACTGGTGGCGCCTGGTTGCTGGCGACGGCGAGATCCTGGCCGCCAGCACGACCAGGTACCGCAGCCCCGACGATGTTCGGCGCGCCTTGTCGGTCCTGACTACCGAGATGCGGGATGCCCCGATCGTCGAAACGGATGACGCGGAACAGGCGCGTCGTCGCGTCGCGAGTTGATCGGGGCCTCGTTGGTTTATGCGGCCCTGACCCAACCTAGGCCACCAAAGCCGCTCGCTCCGGACCGCCGCCGCACCAATTCGATTCCCTTCACCCGCTCCATCGCAAACCGCCCGGTCAGGGCATGATCCAATTGAGCTCGCGTGCCATGCTCGTGTCCAGACTCGCCGGCGGCGCTACTGCGGCGCTGGTGGGCGAGCATCGCCTTTGACTTATCCGCTGGCGTGGCAGGCGCCCTGCCCCTAGCGTTCTCGCTGGGCGCGGAGTGCCTCGTCCGACGTCTGGGCGGACGGATCGGAGGTGCTGAGCGCAATGACCTGTCAGCTCCTGGCGGTTCGCTTCGATGCGAACGACCCACTTCAGCTGGCGCGCTTCTGGGGCGGCGTGCTCGGCTGGGAGATCGCCGACGACACCCGGGACTGCATCGCGCTCCTGTCGAGTGATGACACCGGGTTCGGTCTCCGATTTCTGCCGACCCGTGAGCAGAAGTCCAGCCGGTACGAGAGGCACTTCCATCTGACGAGCACGTCCCTCGCGGACCAGCAGCAGGCGGTGGCAAGGTCGCTCGCGCTCGGTGCCGAGCACCTCGACGTCGGCCAACGCCCGGACGAGGGTCATGTCGTGCTCGCGGACCCCGAAGGCAACGAGTTCTGCATCATCGAGCCGGGCAACAACTGGCTTGCCGGCTGCGGATTCCTGGCAGAGCTTACCTGCGCCGGTTCACCGGAGGTCGGGCGCTTCTGGAGTGAAGCGCTGGGCTGGCCGCTGGTCTTGGACCAGGGTCAGCAGACCGCTATCCGCTCGCCGCAGGGCGGTCCGAAGATCTCCTGGGACGGTGCGTGGTTGACGCCGCAGGCCGGGAACACTCGACTGCATTTCGACCTCGCTCCACCCGTCGACGGTGATCAGCAGGAGGAGGTCGACCGTCTCGTCTCCCTCGGCGCGACCCGCATCGACACCGGCCGGGGCGAGGTCAGCTGGGTGGTCATGGCCGACCCCGATGGCCGTGAGTTTTATGTGCTGACACCGCGATAGCCCGCCCGGACCCCTCGCCTCATTCACGTGCTACGGATCGACCACAGCCGGTCTCATCGGTCATTGGCGGCCCGTTGACCCCCGCGCATGAGCACGGCCAGCTCCTCAGGCACGATGTGCCAGGCGAATTGCTGGTCGTCGGAGGTGGGTGAGGTCACCGAGGTTGACCTGGACGACGTCCGTGCGCAGATCGCGGCCGAGACGGCTCCATGAACTTCGCCCCCAACGGCCTGGTGGACCTGACCTGGTGGGTAAAGACGATCATCGCCAAGCAGCGAGGACTCTCGACCTCATCGACGAGGTTCGCCGCGATCCGCGCAGCGGAAGAGGTAAGCCGGAGCGCCTGCACGGCGACGGCAGCGTCTGGTCGCGTCGGATCAACCAGCGGGATCGGTTGGTGTATCAGATCGGTGAAGGCGATCAGATCATCGTGCTAGCTTGCCGCTTCCACTACGACGATCATTAGGCCGTGTTGCTGGCCAGATGGATTGCTGTCCATCGGTTGGCGCGTATGTGGCGGGTGCGAAGGTCCTGGAGATCCGCGAGGGAACGTCGACGATCCAACGCATGATCATCGCTAGGGATCAGGGCGGTGCGGGTCCCGGACGGTGTCGCGCTCCGCGCGCGGCAACTGCCGGATCAGCAGGCGATCCAGGTCGATCAGGGCGTGACCGTGTTGCTGGCCCAGATCGGCTTGTTGTCGCGGTTGCGGTAGAGGACCAGATTGCCGTCCTGCTGGAGCCAGAGGGTCGCGGGACCGTTGCCGGCGGTACGGGAGGACCAGACGGCGCCGCCGTCGGCGCGGTAGAGGACCAGGTTGCCGTCGGCCTGGTTGTCCAGGTGGACGCCGGTACGGGTACCGGTGGCCCAGAGTGCGGCGCCGGTACGGCGGTAGAGCACCAGGTTGCCGTCGTCCTGCAGCCACAGCTGGAACCGGCCGTCCAGTGAGGTCAGCGGGGAGACCCGCGCCAGGCTCTCGCCACTGCGCAGGGCGGCCTGCGAGTCGGGGCGCAGCACGCTGGACAGCGCCGACCAGCTGGGCTCCTTGGGGGCGAAGTCGGTGGTCACCACCCCGAAGTGGCACTCCGGATCAGTCGCGGTGGTGCAGGCGTCGCGGTAGGAGTAGAGGAAGAGCGGGCCGGTGTAGGTCAGGCCGCGCCACATCCGTACGCCCTGCACGAGGTAGTCGCGGATGGTGGCCGGCGGGACGGTGCCGGTGGGGTAGCCGTACTCGGTGGCCCAGATCTTCTTCGCGATGTCGCCGTGGCGCACCATCACAGCGTGCACGTAGGCCAGTTCGCCGCAGGCGGGGTTCTCGGCGGGCGGGCCGAACATGTTCCACCAGCGGGTGGTGCACTCGGCGCGGGCCGGCCCGTAACCGGAGTTCCACGCCGGGTACGGGTGGTGCGCCACGGCGTCGAAGTCGGCGCCGTACCCGTTGGTGTACGCCCAGTCCAGCCAGGCGCCCGACTCGCTGCCGGCCGAGCCGCCGAACGCCGACCCGCCGGCCAGTACGACACAGCCCGGGCAGCCGGCGCGGACCCGCTGGTGCGCCAGGCGTACCAGCTGCCAGTAGCGGGGCAGCGGGTCGGTCGCGAAGTTGCCGAAGGCGGTGCTGTTCGGCTCGTTCCACACCTCGTAGGCCTGCACGGCGCTGCCGACGTGGGCCACGGTGCGGTCGATGATGGAGCTCCAGTCGGCGTCGGCGACCGGGAACCACTTGTCGTCGGCGTGCCCGCCGTTGGCCCACGGCGGGGCGTAGTCGAGCACCAGCAGTACCCGCATGCCCCGGGCGGCGGCGCCGCCCACGGCCGCGTCCAGCCGGTCCCAGCGCAGCGCGCAGCCCCGGCAATCCTCGACGTACCACCAGTCCAGGTCGACCCGCAGGATCGGCGCGGCGGCCCCGGGCACGTACCCGGCCATCCCGTCCAGCCGCCGGTCCAGGTTGTCCGGCAGGATGACGCCCTCGGCGAAGCCGACGTCGGTGGCGCTGAACCCGGTCACCGGGGTACCGGTCCCGGCGTGCCCGTCGAGCTGCGTGACGGCCACGGCAACTGTCCCCGCTACCAGCACGGCACACGCCGCCCCGAGCAGGCGTCGGGCCGGAGCCGCCCGGCGCAGGCGTCGGGCGTGGGCCGGCCGGGGCGGGCGTCGGGGGAGCAGGCGCATGTGGGGGTACCGCCTTCCGGAGCACGGCGCAGCGGTGCCCCGGACGGGCGCCCCGTACGCCGCGGCCGACCGTAGCAGAACCGACTGTCGCGTGTGGACCCGTCGCCGCACCCGGCTCAGGGCAGGACGGTCGCCAGTCGGCGCAGCCCTTCGTCGATGTCCGGGACGGTGATCCCGCCGTACCCGAGGAGCAGGCCGGCCACCGGCGCGCCGACGGCGAACGCGGACAGTGGGGTGACCGCCACTCCGATTCCGGCGGCCTGCTCCACCGCGGTCAGCACACCGTCCACTGTGGAGTTCGGCGTGACGGCGCTGACGTGCAGGCCGGCCTCGGACGGCAGCATCCGCAGCCGGTCGCCGAACCACCGGGTCAGCCCGGTGGCGATGCGCTGGTGCCGGGCCAGGTATTCGGCCCGCATCCGGCGGATGTGCCGGGCCAGGCCGCCCTCGTCGATGAAGGCGGCCAGCGCCGCCTGGGCGTCCACCGGGCTGTGCCAGTCGGTGACGAACTTGGCCCGGTGCAGCGCCCGACGCAGCTCCGGCGGCGCGATGAGGAAGCCCAACCGCAGCTGCGGCAGCATCACCTTGGCGAAGGTACCGACGTAGACCACGTGACCGTGGCGGTCCAGGCTGTACAGCGGCTCGATGGGGCGGCCGCTGTAGCGGAACTCGCTGTCGTAGTCGTCCTCGAGCACGGCGGCGCCCCGGTGCCGGGCCCACTCCAGCAGGGCCATCCGGCGGGCCAGCGACATCGCCATGCCCAGCGGGAACTGGTGCGACGGGGTGACGTAGACCAGCTTCACGTCGTCCGGCAGCGCATCGACGACCAGGCCCTCGGCGTCCACCGGGACCGGCACCACCCGGGCACCGAGGGCCTGCAGCGCGAAGCGGGGGATCGAGTACCCCGGGTCCTCCACGGCCACCCGGTCCCCGGGCGCCAGCAGCACCCGGGCCACCAGGTCCACCGCCTGCTGGGTGCCGCTGGTGACGACCACGTCGTCCGGGTCGGCCGGGACGCCGCGGGCCACGCCGACGTGCCGGGCGATGGCGGCGCGCAGCGGCGGGTGGCCGGCGGAGTGCTGGTACATCCGCTCGACCCCGGTGGCCGCGCGGATCTCGCGGGTGAGCAGCCGGCGCCACGCCTGGTAGGGGAAGAGCCGGGCGTCGGGGATCCCGCTGCGGAAGTCGTAGGCGGGCGGCGGACCGTCCACGTGGTACGGGTCGGGCACCTGCTCCCACACCGGGCGGGGGCGCAGCCCCGGGCGACGCAACCGGTCCCGCCCGCCGGAGGTCTTACCGATATGGACAGCCACATACGTCCCGGCGCCGACCCGGCCGGTGAGGAACCCCTCGCCGATCAGCCGGTCGTAGGCGTTGCTGACGGTGTTGCGCGACACCGCCAGCCGGCGGGCCAGCTCCCGGGACGGGGGCAGCGGCTCACCCGGGCGCAGCCGGCCGGCCAGGATGGCGGTGCGTACCTGGGTGTAGATCTGGCCGCCCAGGTCTCGACGGTCAACCAGGCTGACGTGCAGGTCCATGAATACAGATCCTAAATTGGTCTAGCCAATCCAGCCAGATTTGGCCCTTCCGGGGAGCCAATACGGAGCTCTACGGTGATCAGGTCCGACCAGGATCGCGGGACCGGACAAGCCACCGTTGACCCCGGGGTGCGGCCGAGCGCACCGGACGACGCCGATGCGCCGGTTCCCGCGGAACGCGCGCCCCCGCAGGGGCCGCCGGCGTCGACCGGTGCGGCCCCCGTGGGCCGCGTCCTGGAGGGGATCAGCGCCCGACGGGGATGGACGGGTGGCGGTGGGGGACCGCCACCCGTCCGCGGGCCGGGTCGCGGTGGCCGGTGCCGGACATCCCTGTCGTTCGCAGCCGACGGCCAGTACAGTCCTGTCCTATTCCCGCTGGTGGGGGCCGGGCACGAGGAGGCCGCGATGTTCGGGACGATGCAGGACGTACCACTGTTGGTGAAGCGGCTGCTGGAGCACGGCAGCGGGGTACACGGCCGGGCGCAGGTGGTCACCGCGGAACCCGGCGGCTTCCGGACCGCCAGCTTCGCCGAGATCGGCCGCAACGCCGCCCGGCTGGCCCACGCCCTGCGTGAGCTCGGTGTCGGGCAGGGCGACCGGGTCGCCACCTTCATGTGGAACAACCAGGAACACGTCGAGGCCTACTACGCGGTGCCCTGCATGGGCGCGGTGCTGCACCCGCTCAACATCCGGCTCCCCGGCCAGCAGGTCACCTACATCGCCAACCACGCCGAGGACGGCGTGGTGATCGTGGACGGCTCGCTGCTGCCGCTGTTCGCCGCGGCGCTGCCGGGGATGACGACGGTACGCCATGTGATCGTCAACGGGCCCGGCGACCGTAGCGCCCTGGACGGCGCCGACGTCGCCGTGCACGACTACGCCGACCTGCTGGACACCCGCCCCACCAGCTACGACTGGCCCGAGCTGGACGAGCGCACCGGCGCGGCGATGTGCTACACGTCCGGTACCACCGGCGACCCCAAGGGCGTCGTCTACACCCACCGCTCGCTCTACCTGCACGCCCTCGGCGCCGCCCTGCCGGACACCCTGGCCGTCTCGGCCGGGGACCGCACGCTGGTGATCGTGCCCCAGTTCCACGTGCTGGCCTGGGGCCTGCCGTACACGTCCTTCGTCACCGGCACCACGATGTGCATGCCCGACCGGTTCCTTGCGCCGCAGCCGCTGGCCGCGTTCATCATGGCGGTCCGGCCCAACCACGGGGCCGGCGTGCCGACCGTCTGGCAGGGGCTGCTCAACCTGGCCGACAGCGACCCGGCGGTGGACATCTCCTGCATCAAGCAGGCCATCGTGGGCGGCTCGGCCTGTCCGCCGTCCCTGATGGAGGGGCTGGAGCAGCGGCACGGCGTGCGCCTGATCCACGCCTGGGGGATGACCGAGATGTCGCCGCTGGGGACCGTCTCCCGCCCGCCGGCCGGCCTGTCGCCCGAGGACGAGTGGCGCCACCGGCTCAGCCAGGGCCGCTTCGCGGCCCCCGTGCAGGCCCGGCTGGTCGGCCTGGACGGGCAGCTCCAGCCGAACGACGGCGAGGCGGTCGGCGAGCTGGAGGTACGCGGCCCGTGGATCGCCGGCAGCTACTACCGCACCGACGACCCGGACAAGTTCCACGACGGCTGGCTGCGTACCGGCGACATCGGCACGATCACCCCGGACGGCTTCCTGACCCTGACCGACCGGGCCAAGGACGTCATCAAGTCCGGCGGCGAGTGGATCTCCAGCGTCGAGCTGGAGAACCAGCTGATGGGCCACCCCGACGTGCTGGAGGCCGTGGTGGTCGGGGTGCCCGACGACAAGTGGGGGGAGCGGCCGCTGGCCGCCGTGGTGCTGCGCGAGGGGCACTCGGTCACCCCGCAGGTGCTGCGTGAGTACCTCGACGGCCGGGTGGCGCACTGGCAGGTGCCGGAGCGCTGGACGTTCATCGACGAGGTGCCGAAGACCTCGGTGGGCAAGTTCGACAAGAAGGTGGTCCGGCGCCGGTACGCCGACGGCGGCCTCGACGTGCAGAGCTTCTGACCGGCGCCGCCCGCCACCTGTACCTGCTGGTAACTTCAAAGCGTGACCACCTCCGTGCGGATCATCGTGATCGGCGCCGGCTTCGGCGGCCTCGGCGCGGCGCTGCGCCTCAAGCAGCGTGGGTACCACGACTTCCTGGTGCTGGAGAAGGCCGACGAACTGGGCGGCACCTGGCGCGACAACACCTACCCCGGCTGCGCCTGCGACGTACCCTCGCACCTCTACTCCTACTCGTTCGTGCCCAACCCCCGGTGGAGCGAGTCGTTCTCCAGCCAGCCGGAGATCTGGGCCTACCTGCGCGACTGCGCGCAGCGCTTCGGCCTGCTGCCGCACCTGCGGCTCGGCCACGAGGTCACCGGCGCCGACTGGGACGCCGCGGCCGGGCGCTGGCTGGTGCGTACGCCGCGCGGGGACTTCTCCGCCCAGGTGCTGATCGCCGCCCCCGGTCCACTCAGCGAACCGGCCGTGCCGAAGCTGCCCGGGCTGGAGTCGTTCGCCGGCACCACGTTCCACTCGGCCCGCTGGGACCACGGGCACGAGTTGGCCGGCCGTCGGGTCGCGGTGGTCGGCACCGGCGCCTCGGCGGTCCAGTTCATCCCCCGGATCCAGCCGCTGGTCGGCCAGCTCAGCGTCTTCCAGCGCACCGCCTCCTGGGTGCTGCCCCGCCGCCAGCGCCGGCTGCGCACCGCCGAGCAGCGGCTGTTCGCCCGGGTACCGGCGGCCCAGCGGCTGGCCCGGACGGCGATCTACTGGGCCCGGGAGGGGATGGCGCTGGGCTTCCGGCACCCGCGGATGATGGCCGCCGCCGAGTCGATGGGCCGGCGGCACCTGGCCGCCTCGGTACCCGACCCGGCGCTGCGCGCCGCGCTCACCCCGGACTTCCGGCTGGGCTGCAAGCGGGTCCTGATCAGCAGCGACTACTACCCGGCGCTGTCGCAGTCCAATGTGGACCTGGTCACTGCCCCGATTGCCCGGGTCGTGCCGGACGGCATCGTCACCGCCGACGGCGTGCGGCACGAGGTGGACACCATCATCTTCGGTACCGGCTTCCACGCCACCGACCCGCCGATCGGCGGGCTGATCCGGGGTCGGGACGGGCGCAGCCTCGCCGACGCCTGGGCCGGCTCGATGACCGCCTACCTGGGTACCGCCGTGGCCGGCTTCCCCAACCTGTTCCTGGTGCTGGGGCCCAACTCCGGACTCGGCCACAACTCGGTGGTCTTCATGGCCGAGGCGGAGTTTGACCACATCCTCAAGGCACTGGCCCACCTGGACGCCACCGGGGCCGGCGCCATCGAGCCGAGCCCGCAGGCCCAGCAGCGCTACACCGCCATGGTGGACCGCAAGATGCGCGGCACCGTCTGGCTCACCGGCGGCTGCGTCAGCTGGTACCTCGACCGCACCGGGCGCAACTCCGCCCTGTGGCCCAGCTACAGCTTCAGTTACCGGATGCGCGCCCGACGGTTCCGGGCCGCCGACTACCTGACGGCGCACCGGGCAACCGTGGAGGTGACCGGGTGAACACATTGCAGGGCAAGGTTGTCCTCATCACCGGGGCGGCCCGGGGCATCGGCGCCGAAGTGGCCCGCCGGGCCGGCACGCAGGGCGCCCGGGTGGCCCTGGTCGGCCTCGAGCCGGAGCGGCTCGCTGAAGTCCACAGTGGACTGTCCGGCGGCCCGCACGCCTGGTACGCGGCCGACGTCACCGACTCCGGCCAGCTCGCCGCCGCCTGCGCCGCGGCCGCCGAGGAGCTGGGCGGCATCGACGTGCTGCTCGCCAACGCGGGCGTGGCCAGCCTCGGTACGGTCGCGGGCGGCGACTTCGAGGCACAACTGCGTACCCTCGACGTCAACCTGGTGGGTGTGGTGCGCAGCGTTCGGGCCGCGCTGCCGTACCTGCTCGCCCGGCGCGGGTACGTCATGCTGGTGTCCTCCGCCGCCGCCTTCACCGCGCTGCCCGGGATGGCCGCCTACTGCGCGGCCAAGGCCGGCGTCGAGCACTTCGGCAACGTACTCCGGCTGGAGCTGGCGCCGGCCGGGGTGGCGGTCGGCACGGTGCACCCGAGCTGGGTGGACACCGATCTGGTCCGGGACGCGCGCAGCGACCTGTCGTCGTTCTCCGCCACCCTGCGCCGGCTGCCCTGGCCGATGGGGACGGTCACCTCGGTCGGCGACTGCGCCACCGCCATCGTCGCCGGGATGGCCCGGCGGCGCCGCAAGGTGTACGTCCCCCGGGCCATCGCGCTGGTCCAGGCGCTGCGCACGGTGGTGCTCAGCCCGGTCAACGACGCGCTGATGCGCCGGCCGGCGCGGACCATGATCCCCCGGCTGGAGGCGGAGACCGGCCGGCTGGGCCGCGCCTTCGGTGAACACAGCGTGGGCACCGGCCGGTGAGCCTGCCCGACAAGCGGCTGCCTCCTGAGCGGCTGCCGGGTGAGCGGCTGCATCCTGAGCGGCTGCCCGGTGAGCGGCTGCATCCTGAGCGGCTGCACCATGAGCGGCGCGGGGACGGGCCGCCGTTGGTGCTGCTGCACGGCATCGGTCACCACTGGCGGGCCTGGTCCCCGGTGCTCGACCAGCTTGCCGCCCGGCACACCGTCTACGCCGTCGACCTGCCCGGCTTCGGCTTGTCCCCGCTGCCGGCGGCCGGCGCCGACCTGGGTTCGGCTGTCCGGGCGCTGCGCGCCGCCTTCGCCGACTGGGGGCTGGACCGGCCGCACCTGGCCGGTAACAGCCTCGGCGGGGCGCTGGCTCTCGAGCTGGCCGTCGCCGGTGCGGCGGCCTCGGTGACCGCCTTCTCGCCGGCCGGCTTCGCCAGCCCCTGGGAGGCGCGGCTGGCCGTGGCCAACCTGCGCGCGCTGCGCTGGGGGACCCGGCTGCCGGAGCCGGTGCTGCGCGCCGTGCTGGCCACCCGGGCCGGCCGGGGAGTCGGCTTCTGGCTGCTGGCCGGCCATCCGGGGCGGATAGCGGCCGGGCAGGCGCTGGCCGACGCGCTGGCGCTGCGCCGGGGGCCGGGCTTCGAGCCGGTGGCCCGCCATGCCGGCCGGTACGCCTTCGGTGCGCTGCCCGACCCGCCGGCAGGCGCGCCGGCGCTCGCCCGGGACCAGCCGGTGACTATCGACGTTCCGGTAACGATCGCCTGGGGTACCCGGGATCGGATTCTGCTGCCGCGCCAGGCCGAGCGGGCACGGGCACTGTTGCCCGCCGCCCGGCACGTTGCCCTTCCGGGCGCCGGTCACGTGCCGATGTTCGACGAACCGGACCTGGTGGCCGCCCTGATCCTGGAGACGGTCGGCCGGGCCGATGCCGGAGACGGCCCACCCGGCTGACGGCCGTGCGCCGTCCGGTGGCGGCCGAACAGGCGGGCGACCCCGACACCCACACCGCTGTTACGAAAACGTGACTCGCAGGTAAAGAAGCTACTTTGGGTGAGCGTGGTCACGGCGTATCGCCCGATTTGTTGCCTGAGGTGGTGACTCCGGCCCCACTGGTGACGCAGCCCACACCTACGCACGGTGAAGGTGGATCGAGCGACCTGTTACCCACGAGTAGCAACGGCTCTTGTGGGCCCGCAACGATGAGAGCACCATCGTCCACACGCCGCGTCGAAGCCGTCGACCGCCCGCGTACTCCTTTCCTCACAAGCATTTCGTCGTCGCAGGCGCCGGACCGACCGGCCAGCGCGCGCCGCGCCGACCACCCCGTCCGAGGAGGACCCCCCGTGACACCTGCGCAAGTGGTGCGTGGCCGCACCAGATGGCGGCGCTTCGCCGCCGTGATGGCTCCTGCGGTGATCGCCGCCGGAGCCGTCGTCTTCGGCATGGCCAACGGCGCCATCGCCGCGTCCTTTGCCGTCTCCGGCAGCAGCTTCAAGGTCTCCGCAGCCACGATGGAGGGCACCGGCTTCGTCCAGTACGGCGGCATCGCCACCGCGAACACGGCCGACGCGCTCGGCATGAAGAACCACCCGGTCGCCGTGGCCGGCATCCCCACCGCCACGATCACCGGCCTGTGCCAGTCGGTCAAGGTACCGCTGCCCACCGGTGGCTCGATCAGCATGATCCTCAAGGCGGGCAACAACGGGAAGACCGTCACCGCCACCAACCTGATGTTCGACCTCACCGACCTGTACGCCGACGCGACGTTCACCAACATCACCATCGGCCAGGACGCCTCGACTCTCGACGCGGCCGGCCCGAACGCGCACGGCGCCGTCGGCGGCTTCGGTCAGCAGGCCTCGCACATCTACATGACCAACGTGCGCCAGGTGGCCTGGTCCGCCAGCGCCGGCACGTTCGTCCTCAACGGGCTCGAACTGCACGTGAGCCTGGCCGGGGAAGAGTGCTTCAGCTAGTTCCGCTACGGGGCCCGCGACGAGCAGTCGCGGGCCCCGTGCGTGTCATCCCCGCAGGAGGATCCCCGTGACAGCCGTGCACGAACCACGGAACGCCCCCGGCGCGCACGTCCGCGCCTGGCGCGCTTTCCGCCGCTGGCAGCGCAGCCGGCCGTTCTGGGGCGGATTGGTCACCATCGTCTCCGCGCTGCTGTACTACGCCAGCGTCCACCTCAACCTGACCAGCTTCTCCGTCTCCTTCGGGCAGCAGGGGTACCTGGTCTGGCTGATCCCGTTGATGCTGCTGCTCTGCGGGCTGCTCGGCTGGCTCGCCCCGGCCCAGCGCATCTTCTACGGGGTGATCGCCGTGGCCACCGCCGTCTACGGGCTGATCGCGGTCAACTTCGGCGGCTTCCTGATCGGCATGCTGGTCGGCATGGTCGGCGGTTCCCTCATCGCCGCCTGGTCACCGACCCGCCCGCAGTCGGCCATCGGCACCGACCAGCCGGAAACCGCTGCCCCGCCCGGAATCGACGCTTCCGACGACGCCCCCGACGACGCGCCCGACGCCTGGGACCGCGTCGACCCGGTGACCGACACCGCCGAGCTGCGTAGCGGCCCGCTCAGCGACGAACTGCCCCCGGCGATGTCCACCGCCCCCGGCGTCTACCCCGATCCGGCGCCCGGTCGCTTTCCGGACCGGCCGGTCGCTGACTATCCGGACCGGCCGGTCGGTGCCTCTGCGGACCGGCCGGTCGGCCGCTTTCCGGACGAGCCCGCCGGCCGGTCTGATCCGGCGATCCGCTATCCCACGGCGCCGGGCGGCCCGGCGGACACCGACGGGGCCGGCGCCCGGCACGCAGCCGAGGATCCGGCGCCGTCGGGCCGGCGGCTGTGGCGCCGGGGCGGGGGCGCCGCCCTGGTGCTGCTGCCCGTGCTGATCGCCGCCGTCGCGGCGGCCACCCTGCCGGAGCCGTCCCCGGCGTACGCCGCGCCGACCTGCCTCGGCGGCACTCCGGTCAGCACGAAGTCGGCGACCAGGCCCAGCAGCGGGGCGCCGGCCACCCCGACGCCGGCTGCCAGCGCCGCTGCGCCCGATCCGACGCCGAGCGCCCCGCCCAGCGCCTCGCCCACCGGCGGGGACGGCGGCGGGCTGCTCGGCGGCCTCCTCGGCGGCGTCGGCAAGCTGCTCGGCGGCGACTCCACGCCGACTCCCACCCCGACCTCCACCCCGGCGAGCGCGCCGCCGGCCGCCGCGGCCCGCCCGCCGGCCGCCAACCCGGCGCCCAGCCCCGCGAAGTCCAGCGCCAGGCCCACCCGTACCCGCAGCGCGACCTGCGCGCCGAGCGCTTCGCCGTCGGCCAGCACGGCGCCGGCCAACGCCCGGGTCCTGGCCGCGCCGGCCGGGCAGCCGCCGGTCGCCCCGGCACAGGCCGTGCTCAAGACGGCCAAGTTGCAGATGTCCGGGCTCTCCTATGACGGCGTGTTCGACCTGCCGGTGCAGGGCGGCGGCACAGTCCAGGCGCTCCGGTTCTCCATGAGCCAGGCGGTACAGACGCCGTTCGAGCTGGACATCCCGGTAGCGAACGGCAAGCAGATCGTGCAGACCTCCACCCGGCTGACCATCTCCGGCAACGTGCGGTTCTACTGCACCCGCTTCGTCGGCTCGCTGGACGTGCTCGGCGTCGGCCTGGTCACGTTCACCTTCACGCCGGACGCCCCGCCGCCCGTCACGCTGTCCGAGATGACCTTCGACAACACCACCATCTGGCTGGCGTTCGTGCACGCCGACAAGATCGTCGCGGCCGGCTTCGGCAACCGGGCGCTGGCCTGACCCGGACCACCCGCAACAAGCGGGCCGGACGCGCAGCGCGTCCGGCCCCTTCGTCGGTACAGCTCACAGGCGCGACAGCGCGGCGCGCAGCGGGTCCAGCCCGATCGAACCCAGGTCCAGCGCGGCCCGGTGGAACGCCTTGAGGTCGAAGTCGGCCCCCTTGCGCGCCCGGGCGTCCGCCCGGGACTGTAGCCAGATCCGCTCGCCCACCTTGTACGACGGCGCCTGCCCCGCCCAGCCCAGGTACCGGTTGACCTCGAAGCGCAGGTTCTCGTCGGCGATGCGGCAGTGCGCCCGCATGAACTCGTACCCCAGCTCCGGCGTGAAGCGCTCTCCCGGGTGGAAACCGAACGGGTTGTCCCGGGGGATCTCCAGCTCCAGGTGCATGCCGATGTCCACCACCACCCGGGCGGCCCGCAGCGCCTGGGCGTCCAGCATGCCCAGCTTGTCACCGGGGTCCTGCAGGTACCCCAGCTCGTCCATCAGGTTCTCGGCGTAGAGCGCCCAGCCCTCGCCGTGCCCGGAGACCCAGCACATGCAGCCGCTGCCAGCGGTTGAGCAGCTCGGCCCGGACCGCCGTCTGGCCCACCTGCAGGTGATGCCCGGGGACCCCCTCGTGGTAGACGGTGGTCACCTCCTGCCAGGTGGAGAACGAGTCGATGCCCTGCGGCACCGCCCACCACATCCGCCCCGGCCGGCTGAAATCCTCACTCGGGCCGGTGTAGTAGATGCCGCCGTCGGAGGTGGGCGCCAGGCAGCACTCGATCCGGCGGACCTGCTCGGGGATGTCGAAGTGGGTCCCGTGCAGCTCGCTGATGGCCTGGTCGGCCAGCTGCTGCATCCAGTCGCGGAACGCCTCCTTGCCGGCGATCCGGCGGGCCGGTTCGGCGTCCAGGGCGGCCACCGCCTCGTCCACCGAGCCACCCGGCACGATCTTGTCGGCGACCCGGCGCATCTCCGCCTCCAGGCGGGCCAGCTCCGCGAAGCCCCAGGCGTAGGTCTCGTCCAGGTCGACCGCGGCGCCCAGGAAGTACTGGGAGGCCAGGGCGTAGCGCTCCCGGCCGAACGCCTGCTTCTCGCCGCCCCGGGGCGCCAGCTCGGTACGCAGGAAGCCGGCGAACCCGGCGGTCGCCTCACGGGCCGCCTGCGCCGACCGGCGCAGCTCCTGCTGCAGCGTGCCGGGCACCGGCCCGGTGGCCAGCACCCGCTCGACCAGCGCCGGGTAGAAGTCGTCGCCCTGCGGGTCGACCCAGATGTCGCACTGCTTGGCAACCTCGGCGATCTGGTACCGGGCGGCGGTGTGGCCGGCGTCGGCGGCCGCGACGAAGGTGGTACGCAGCTGGCTCAGCGCGGTGGGGACGGCAGCCAGCCGGGCCGCGATGTTGGCGGCCGCCTGCTCGCCCTCCAGCGGCATCAGGTCGAAGCAGCTGCGGACGTTGTGCAGCGCGCTGGAGATGACGTTCAGCTCGCTGGTCACCTCGCCGGCGTCGTAGCGGTCCAGCGCCAGCGCGAGCCGTTCCTTCATCGCCTCCTTGGCGACCCGTTCGCGTTCGTCGGCCGGCTGTGCGGCGTCCAGTTCGGCGAGGGTGCGCCGGTCGAGGTCGGCGAGGGCGGCGAAGCCCTCGGGCGACAGGTCGGTCAGCTTGTCGTCGTGGCCGCTGATGCCGACGTAGGTGGCGCCGATGGGCTCCAGGGCCGCCCACTGGTCCACGTACCGGTTCGCGAGGTCGTCGATTCCCACCCTGCGACCCTACGGGACAGGTGACCCTGTCGGTCACCCGATTCCTGGTCACCGCCGCGGCGGACGGTGCGCGGGTGGACCCTCGGCGGCCGGGCCTGACAGCCGAAATCCGCCGGCAATTGTCGCCGCGATGGGTCAGGGTGGACCGGTGAACGACCGTGGACCGCGCGGCTGGCTGCCCGCCTACGGGGCGCTGGCCCTGATCTGGGGCTGCAGCTTCCTGTTCATCGAGGTCGGCGTCAGCCAGCTGCACCCGGCGTACCTGGCGCTGGCCCGGGTGGGCGTCGGCGCGCTCACCCTGCTGATCATCTGCCTGGCCACCGGCGATCGGCTGCCCCGGGACCCGCGGCTGTGGGCACACCTGTGCGTGGTGGCCGCGGTGATGAACGCGCTGCCGTTCACCCTGTTCGGCTTCGGCGAGCAGCGGGTCTCCTCGGTGCTCGCCGGCATCTGGAACGCCACCACGCCGCTGGTCACGCTGCTCGTGCTGCTGGTCGTCTTCCCGCAGGAGCGGCCCACCCGGCAACGGGTGGCGGGCCTGGCGCTCGGCTTCGCGGGCGTACTCGTGGTGCTCGGCGTCTGGCAGGGGGTCGGCGGTGCGGCGCTCACCGGGCAGCTGATGTGCTTCGCCGCAGCCGCCTGCTACGGCATCGGCCTGCCGTACATCCGGCGTTTCGTCGCCGGGCGGCCGGAGTCCGGCGTCGCCATCGCCACCGCCCAGCTGCTGCTGGCCACCGCCCAGCTGGCGGTACTGGCGCCGCTGCTGGCCGGCGCCCCCGTCGACCCGCGTGAGCTGCACCTGAAGGTGATCCTCGCGGTCACGGCGCTGGGCGCGCTGGGCAGCGGCATCGCCTTCGCCCTCAACTACCGGGTGATCCGGCTGGCTGGAGCGAGCACTTCGGCATCGGTCACCTACCTCACGCCGCTGGTCGCCACGGTGGCCGGCGTGCTCCTGCTCGACGAGCAGCTGCACTGGTACGAGCCGGTCGGGGCGCTGGTGATCCTGCTCGGCGTGGCCGTCTCCCAGGGGCTGCTCCGGCGCCGCCGCCCAACCCGGCCACCCGCCGGCGCCGGGCCCGTCGCCCACCCGCCCGGCGCTGCCGAGCCGGCCGCGTCATCGTCCGGTGCCGGGGAGCCGGCCGCGCCTGCGCCGGGCGCCACTGAGCCGGGCGCCACTGAGCCGGCCGCGTCGGGGCCGGGCGCGGCTGAGCTCAACGTCCGTGACCGGCGGTCCAGTCGAGCAGCCTCGGGGCCGTCCACGCATTGACGATCCGATCCACCGGTACGCCGCAGCGGGCCGCCCGTTCGCAGCCGTTGGGCAGCCAGTCCAACTGGCCGGGGGCGTGCGCGTCGGTGTCGATGCTGAACCGGCAGCCGGCCTCCACCGCCAGGCGCAGCAGCCGCTTCGGCGGGTCCAGCCGGTCCGGCCGGCAGTTGATCTCGACTGCCTTGTCGTACTCGGCGCAGGCGGCGAAGACGGCCCGGGCGTCGAAGTCCGACGGCGGCCGGGCCGCTGACCGGCTGTGCGCCCGGTCCCCGCCACCGCTCCGCGCGCCCGCGCCGGTCCCGCGCTGGCCGCCCCGACCTGCGCGCCGGCCGCCCCGACCTGCCGGCCCGCTGTCCCCGGGGCCTGTGGCGACGTCCTCCCCGGGGCCGGAGCCGGCGGGCGTCGCCGTGCCGTCGCCGGCAGCCGACGCGGTCCCGTCGGCCGTGATGTGCCGGGCCGGACCGCCGGTCAGTCGGCGGCCGGTGCAGTGGCCGAGGATGTCCAGGTGCGGGTTGCGTACGGCGGCGAGCATCCGGCGCGTCATCCGGTCCGATTCGTCGCGAAGTCCACTGTGGACGGAGCCGACCACCACGTCCAGCCGGGCCAGCAGCTCGTCCTCCTGGTCGAGGGAGCCGTCGGCGAGGATGTCCACCTCGATGCCGGTGAGGATGCGGAACCCCTCGGGCAGGGCCGCGTTGATCTCGGCCACCCGGTCGAGCTGCCGGCGCAGCCGGTCGGCGGTGAGCCCGCGGGCCACCGTGAGCCGGGGCGAGTGGTCGGTGAGGACCAGGTACTCGTGGCCGAGCCGGACGGCGGCCAGCGCCATCTCCTCGATCGGTGACCCGCCGTCGGACCAGTCCGAGTGCGAGTGGCAGTCGCCGCGCAGCGCCGACCGGATCCGCGCGGTCTCGCCGTCCAGGTCCACGCCGTCGGTGGCGTCCAGGCGGCGCAGGTACACCGGGACGTCGCCGGCCAGCGACTCGGCGACACAGCGTGCGGTCACCTCGCCCACGCCGCTGAGCTTGGTCAACGTACCGTCGGTGGCGCGCCGGGCGATCTCCTCGGCGGGCAGGGCGGCCAGCGCGTCGGCGGCCGACCGGAAGGCGCGTACCCGGTAGCTGGCTTCGTTGGCGCGTTCCAGCTGAAAGGCGATTTCGCGCAGGTCGGCGACCGGGTCGCGGGGTGCGGTCACGACTGCGCCAGGTCGTGCGTGAGGCGGCGGGCGGCGCCCTCCGGGTCGGGCAGCTCCAGGAACAGGCGCGCGTACTCGCCGCCCGGGCGGCACTGGATCACCAGTATCCGGGGCGCCTTGCGGATGTCCCAGAAGGACCGCTCGGTACCCAGCCCGTACGAACCGGCGGTGATGACCCCCGGCAGGTGGGCACCCGGCAGCCGCAGGCCGGGGCGGGGCAGCTCGTCCCGGTCCACGACGCGCACCGCGCGGATCTGCGCCAGCGGGGTGCGTACCTCCCGACGCAGGCAGAGCAGCCGGTCCCAGGCGCCGAGCCCGACCACCAGCACGCCGCCGTCGAGTTCCAGGCTCACCCGGGCCGGCGCCCGGAACGCGGCCACGACGGCGACCAGCACCGCACCCCACACCGCCACGACGACGCCCACCGCCCACAGAGGCATGCCTGCGAATCTACCTGGCGGCCGGCGACCCGGCCGGACCAGCAGGCGCCGCGGAGGTGGGCAGCGCGGCGAAGCGCGTACCCGCGCGCCGACCAGCACAGGCCGGGTAGCTTCGCGCACATGCGGACCATCGACTGGGTGGCCGGCGCGGTGGAGATCGTCGACCAGACCGCACTGCCGGACACCGTCACCATGCTGCGCCTGGACAGCGTCGCCGAGCTGGTCGACGCGATCCGGCGGCTGGCGGTACGCGGCGCCCCGGCGCTCGGCGTGGCCGGCGGCTACGGCGTGGCCCTGGCGCTGCGCGAGCACCCGGACGCCCCGGCCGACCGGGACGCCGCGATCGCCGCCCTGGCCGCCGCCCGGCCGACCGCGGTGAACCTGGCCCGTGGCGTGGCCCGGGTGGCCGCGCAGCTGCCGAACGGCTTCGCCGCCGTGCTGGCCGCCGCCGACCGGCTGCGCGACGACGAGATCGAGTCCTCGGCTCGCCAGGCCGAGCTGGGCGCCGACCTGGTCACCCAGCTGTGCGGCGAGCGGCCCCGGCTGCTCACCCACTGCAACACCGGGGCGCTGGCCGCCGTGCTGGGCGGCACGGCGCTGGGCGTGGTGGCCGAACTGCACCGGCGCGGCCGGCTCGCCGGGGTGATCGCCAGCGAGACCCGCCCGCTCCTGCAGGGTGCCCGGCTCACCGCCTGGGAACTGCGCGAACTCGGCATTCCGCTACAGCTCGCGGTGGACGGTGCCGGCCCGTTCCTGATGGCCCGCGGCCAGGTCGACGCGGTGATCCTGGGCGCGGACCGGATCTGCGCCAACGGCGACGTGGTGAACAAGGTGGGCAGCTACGCCCACGCCCTGGGTGCCCGGCGCGCCGGTATCCCGTTCCTGGTGGTGGCGCCGGAGTCCACGGTGGACCTGGCCACGCCGGACGGGCGCTCGGTGGAGATCGAGGACCGGGGCGCGGCCGAGGTGACCGCCGGCAACCGCGCCCCGGCCGGCGTGGACGCGCTGAACCCGGCCTTCGACGTCACCCCCGCCGACCTGGTCACCGCCATCGTCACCGACCGCCGGGTGCTCCGCCTGGACCGCGGCGAACGCCCCTGACCCGGCTCAGCCGGCCGTCCACGGCTGGCTGACCATGAACCCCTCGACCGCCTCGACATACCACCAGTTGGGCAGGTCGGTGTGGTTGGTGAGGACGTTGTCGATCACGCCGAAGCCCTGTTGGTACGCGGCGATCACGATGTCCAGCAGGACCAGCTTGTCCGGGTCGCCGGCCAGCGAGTAGTTGTCGGCGAAGTAGCGGTGGCCGAAGTAGTGCACCAGCCACTCCAGGTACTCGGCGCCGAGGGCCACGTTGCCGGTGAGCGACTTGATGTCGTAGTCGGTGTCGCACTGCTGGTTCATCCAGTCGGCGGTGGCCGGCATGAGCTGCATGGTGCCGGTACCGCCGTCACACGCCATGATGGTCGACTGCCAGCCGCTCTCCTCCCAGCCGACCGCCTCGATGAGCGCGCTGCGCAGGGTGATGTTCCAGTCCCAGTAGGACGTGCCGGCCGACTTCGCCAGCGCCGCCTGCACGTCGGCGCGGGCCGCCACCGGACCGGCCAGGTACGGGCAGGAGGCGCCCGGCTTGGGGCTGCCCGGCGGCTTGGCCACCGGCACCTTCGGCGGCGTCGGCCCGGTCACCGGCTTCGGGCTCAGGCTGGTCTTCGGCTTCGGCTTCGCGCTGGTCTTCGTCGGCTTGGGCGTGGGCTTCGCCGACGAAGCCACCGGGGACGGGCTCGGCGAGGCCACTTCCGACGGCGCCGGGCTCGGACTGTCCGACGGGCTCAGCGCCGAGATCGGCGATCCCAGCCCGGTCGGTTTCGCGGTCGTCCCCTTCGGCCAGGCCACATAGATCATGGCTCCGACCGCCACGATGGTCACCACCACCACGCCGACCAGGACCGGGATCAGCTTCTCCCGGGTGCGTTGCTGCATGTCACCCTCCCCGTGTGCCATCCGAGGATAGCCAGCCGGGGAGGCCGGTCGATGCCCCTGACCGTGCTCATCCGGTGAAGGGCCAGGTCAGGACAGCGGTCGGGCGGCGGTGACGGTACGCAGGTCGGCACCGACGGCGGTCACCCAGCCGCCGGCCCGGCCCAGCCGCAGCAGCACGTCCGGTACGGCCGGCAGGTCGACCGACTCGCTGGCGGTGGCCGGCCAGGCGGCCCGGGCGGTGGTACCGGCCGACAGCCACCGGGGCAGCGCGGCGACCGGGTCGGGCTCCTCCAGCGCCGCCAGCGCCCCACCGAGGTCCACCAGGACGTCGTCCAGCGCCGCCCGGACCGCCTCGGCATTGCCCCCGCACATGGCGGCGATCAGCGCCGGCGAGCTGGCAGCCACCCGGGTACCGTCGCGGAACGAGCCGGCGGCCAGCGTCAGCGCCAGCGGGTCGCCCGCCGCGCGGGCCGCCAGCGCCACCGCGACCAGGTGCGGGACGTGCGAGACCAGGGCCACCGCCCGGTCGTGCTCGACCGCCGTGGTGGGTACCACCCGGGCGCCCAGCGAGGTGACCAGGCCGGCCAGGGTGAGCCAGTCGCCGAGGTCGGTCTCGTCCGGCTCCAGGCACAGCACCCAGGCACAGCCGGCGAACAGGTCGGGGTCGGCGCTGCTGAAGCTGGCGGTCTCCCGGCCGGCCATCGGGTGCCCGCCGACGAACCCGGCCAGCCGGCCGAACCGGTGTGCCCGGGCCGCGACCAGCGCGCGTACCTGCGACTTCACCGACGTCACGTCGGTGACCAGGCCCGAGTAGCCGGAGCCGGCCAGCTCGTCCAGCACGCCGCCGACCGCGCCCAGCGGCGTCGCGCAGACCACCAGGTCGGTACCGGCGACCGCGTCCCGGACCGCGCCGGCGATCTGCCACCGGCCGGTCCGCGGCGCCTGCGCCGAGGCGGTCCGGGCCATCGCCCGGGTGGCCGGGTCGGCGTCGTAGCCGAACACGGTGTGCCCGCGGGCCGCCAGTGCCCGTAGCACAGAGCCGCCGATCAGGCCGAGTCCGATGACCGCGATGCGCACGTGGCACACGATCCCACACGGGCGCCGGCCGGGGCCGCCGACCGCCCGGTGTCCCGGGCTGTGGCCGGCGCCGGCAGCTTCGGCGGTCGGCCGCCACCGGGGCGTGCCGTCACCCGTTGGGAGTACGACAGGCGGTGGACGGCCATCTATGGGACGCACCGCACCGATCCCCGCGGACATCGAGGTACCCCACGTGTCGATCGTTCCCCGGCCGGCGACCGGCCGGCGCTGGCCGCTGCGTTTCGGCGCGCTGGCCGTCGGCGTCGCCCTGGTGGCCGCCCTGACCGGTGTCGCGCACGCCGACGTCAGCACGGTCTCGGCGATCCCCGACCCGTACACCGGCTTCGACAACGACGTGACCGCCGTCGCCTACCAGGGCAGCACGATCTACCTCGGCGGGGCGTTCAGCAACGCCCAGCGCAACGGCAAGCTGACCCCGCGCAGCCGGCTGGCCGCCGTGGACGCGCTCACCGGCGCGCTGCTGCCCTGGACGCCCAGCGCCGACGGGCCGGTCACCGCGCTGGCCGTCGACCCGGTCACCGGCACGGTCTACATCGCCGGCACGTTCAGCCACGTCAACGGGGTGGCCCGGGACGGCATCGCGGCGCTCAGCCCGCTGACCGGGGCGCTGACGCCGTTCCAGCACAGCCTGGCCGGGACGCCGCGGGCGCTGGCGGTGGCCGCCGGCCGGCTCTACCTGGGCGGCTCGATCACCGCCGTGGACGGCGTCACGGTCGGCTACAGCGCCGCGTTCTCGCTGGCCAGCGGGGCGCTGGACAACGGCTTCACGGCCCGGGCCGACGCCCAGGTGCAGGCTCTCGGCTACGACACCAGTACCGGCCGGCTCTACCTGGGCGGCAAGTTCCACACCATCAACGGCGCCAAGGGCACCCGCAAGCTGGCCGCTGTCGACCCGGCCACCGGCGCCGTGGTCACGGCGTTCTCCTCGACCGTCGCCGTCGAGGTGCGCAGCATCGCCTTCGGCCCCGGTACGGTCTACGCCGCGCTGGGCGGCGCCGGTGGCCGGGCGGTGGCCTACACCGGGGCGGGGGCGGTGCGCTGGCAGGCGACCGTGGACGGGGACGCCCAGGCGGTGGCCTACCTGGCCGGCGTGCTCTACGTCGGCGGGCACTTCGACAACGCCTGTACCACCCCGATCGTGAAGGCCACCGGCGGCGACTGCGTGGACGGGTCGGTCAGCCGGGTGAAGTTCCTGGCCACGGACGGCACCGACGGCACCCTGCTGTCCTGGGACCCGCACTCGGCCGGCGTGCACGGCGTGCTGGCCTTCGCGGTCAGCCAGACGCTGGGCAAGCTCGCCGCGGGCGGCGAGTTCAGCACCGTGGGCGGCGTGTACCACAAGAAGTTCGCCCAGTTCTCCTGAGCGCGCCCGGCTCGCAGCGTCGGGCCCGGCTGACCGGGGACCGGGGCGCGGGGCGTGCCGGTGGGCCATACTGGCAGCGATGAGCGACGTGAACCCGTGGGCCGCACCCGACCGGGCGCCGCAGGCGCCGGCAGCGGTCGCCCCGCGCGGTGGCCCCGGCCGGCCGGCCATCTTCCCGGGCACGGCGCCGGCCGCCCCACCCGGACCGTCCGCCGGCTTTGCCCGCCCACAGCCGCCCGGCCCACAGCCGCCCGGCCCACAGCCTCCCGGCCCACAGCCCGGCTTCCGCGGCGCGCCGGCCGGCTTCTCCGGCACGCCGACCGCCGGCTATCCGCAGTACCGGCCGTCCGGGCTGTTCCCGGCGCCCAGCCGGCCGGTCTACCGGGAGCCGTTCCCGGCCGGTGGCGCGGCGATCGCGGTCGGCGTGCTGGCCGGCACGGTGTGGATGGCGCTGCTCGGCGTGCTCGGCACCAGCGCCCGCTCGTACGTCTGGTGGACGGTCGCGGCGGGCGTGCTGGGGCTGCTCGGGGCGCTGCTGCTGGCCCGGCTCGGGGACCGTGGGGTGGCCGTCGGAGCAGCGCTGGCCTGCGCGATCGGGGTGGCGATCGGCTTCCTGGTGGTCGCCGTCCACTGGGCCAACGACGGTTACTGGCTGCTCTGGTAGCGACACTGCGGGTAGCTTGGCCCCTCGACTTGACTTCACCCCCGGGCGTGGGCACGCTCAATTCATGGCGTACGCGCTGCAGTTGCCCGACCCCGACCGCCGTCGGCGGCGCCTGCGGTTGCTCGCGGAGTTCTCCGACGCCCGGGCGGTTCGGGAACGCCAGAGCCACCGGTCAGCCACCGCGGAGCAGGTGCGGGCGCTGCTGGAAACCCGCCGACGTACCACCGGGCAGCGTCCCGAAGTCTGCTGACTGCGGGCGCGGCCCCGGCGTGCCGGCTCGCCCGCAGCCCACCGACCCGAACCATCGAACCACCACTGATCGTTCCTATCTTCGGTTGCGCTCTCGCTCCACACCACACTCGACCGGGGGTACCGTGTCCTACTTCGCCGCCGCGGTGGTCCGCGCAGATGAGGGTTGGGCCGCGTCCGAGCTGGATCTCACCGGCGTCGCCGATGTCGAAGAGGTGGCCGACCGGCTCCGCGAGGTCGAGCCGGAGGCGGACCAGTCCCTGCTGTTCGTCGAGTCCGACGACTCGTACCTGGTGATCCTGCGCCTGGACAAGGGGGAGGACCTGCGGGTCTTCGGCTCCGACTCGGCGTTCGCCGAGGAGTCCCGGCTGGGCGCGCTGCTGCTCGGTGACATCGAGTCACCGGCCCTGGAGCTCGACGCGCTGACCGCCGCGCCCGCCGCCGAGGCGGCCCCCGGCGCCGAGGCGGACGCCGACCCGGTGGGCGACGCCGACCTGCTGGCCGACCTGGGCGTCTCCGCGCACAAGCTGCTCGCCCTCTGCGCCCACGAGGGGCTGCTGCCGGCCGACGTCACCGCGGAGGTGTGCCAGGTGATCGGCTGCGGTGACGAGCTGGAGGAGCTGCGCGAGGTGTGAGGTACGACGCCTGGATGGAGCGGGCGCTGCAGGTGGCCGGCGCGGCCCGGGGCAGCGCCGACGTCCCCGTCGGTGCGGTGCTCTACGACCCGTCCGGTGTCGAGGTCGCGGTGGGCTGGAACCAGCGCGAAGCGCTGGCCGACCCGACGGCGCACGCGGAGCTGCTGGCGCTGCGCGCCGGGGCCGCCGCCGCCGGCTCCTGGCGGCTGGACGGGTACACCCTGGTGGTGACGCTGGAGCCGTGCACGATGTGCGCGGGGGCGCTGGTGCTGGCCCGGATCGGGGTGCTGGTCTTCGGGGCCTGGGAGCCGAAGACCGGCGCGGTGGGTTCGCTCTGGGACGTGGTCCGCGACCGCCGGCTCAACCACCGGCCCGAGGTCTGGCCCGGGGTCCGCGAGGCCGACTGCGCCCGGCTGCTCCTGGACTTCTTCGAAGCCCAGCGCTGACGTCCCGCCCCGCCGGTCATTTGGTCTTGGTGATCGCGGTGGCGGTGACGGTTCCGTCGGCGCCGGTCTGGCCGGTGATGCTGACCGTGGCGCCGGTGGTCAGGTTGGCCAGTGTCCCCGGCTGGCTGACCGTGGTGTCGCCGCCGGTCTTCACGGTCACCACCCGGCCGTCACTGGTGACGATGTAGACGGTGCTGCCGTCGACCAGTTTCACCGTTCCGGTGATCGGGGCGGCGGCGCCGCGACCGGCCAGGCCGCCCGGGGCGCCGGACGCGTTGGGGAAGGCCCCGTTCCCCCGGCCGTTCACGGCGAACGGGTTGGTCGGCGCGGTGGGGTGCTGGCCCCACTGCTTCTGGGCCAGCGAACCGCCGACGAAGCCGATCACCAGCAACACCCCGCCGGCCAGCGCCACCGTGAGCCGGGTCGCCCTGATCCGTGGTGCCCGCCGGGCCAGCCGCTCGGCGAGGTCGTCATCGAACGGATCCTCATCCAGGTCGACGGCGTCCAGGTCGACCGGATCCGGGTCGACCGGATCCGGGTCGGCAGGGTCCAGGGCGGCAGGGTCCGGGGCGGTCGCGTCCGGCGTGGTGGGTTCGGTCGGGTCCGGGTCGTCCAGCGGCCAGGAGTCCGGCGCCTCACCGTCGGCGCCGTCCCCGGTGGGCGGGGGCAGCGGGGCGGTGGTGTCGGTACGGTGCCGTGCGTTCACGTCGTTCTCCCGCTCTGACAGGGCCTCACTCATAGCGCAGCGCCTCGATGGGACGCAGCGACGCCGCCCGGCTGGCCGGGTAGCTGCCGAAGAACAGCCCGATCGCGACGAGACACGCCCAGCGCCAGCGCGACCGAGCTGGGCACGATGACCGGCTTGATGCCGACGATCGTGAAGTGGCTGCCGATCAGCGCGGCCGCCACGCCGAGCAGCCCGCCGATCACGCTCAGCACGGTCGCCTCGACCAGGAACTGGGTGAGGATCGGTCCGCCTCGGCGCGCCGAGCGCCTTGCGGATGCCGATCTCCCGGGTCCGCTCGGTGACCGTGACCATCATGATGTTGGTGATGCCGATGCCGCCGACCAGCAGGCTGATCGCCGGCCACCGCGCCGAGCAGCACGGTGAACGTCTCCGCGGTGTCGGTCCGGGTGGACAGCAGCTGGGCGGCGTTCTGGATCCGGTACGGCTCACTGGCCGGTGTTCGGTGACCTTGAGCTGCTGGTTCAGGATCGGCGGTCACCTCGGCCTGCGCCGCGTCGACCTTGTCCGGCGTCGGTCGCCTGGACCAGGATCTGGCTGAGCGCGCCGTACCCGGTCAGCGCCTGCTGCACCGCGCTGACCGGCGCGATGGCCACGTCGTTCGGGTCGTCGAAGCCGGTACCGCCCTTGTTGCGCCAGCACGCCGACGACGGTGAACAGCGCGCCGCCGACGGTGATCTGCTTGTCGATCGGGTCGACCGTGCCGAACAGGTCCTGGCGACGGTCTGGAGCCGAGCAGCACCACCTTGCGGCCCGTCGGCCACGTCGTCGTCGGTGAACGCGCGCGCCCTTGGCGAGCGGTGTAGTTCGCCGCCGACAGGTAGGCCGGGTTGGTGCCGACGAACGAGCTGACCGTGGCTGGTCGGTGCCCTCGTACGTCGCGGTCTGCGGAACTGGTGACCACCGGCGACACCGACTTCACGTCGCGGCGCCAGCCTGCCGGTCGACTGCAGCGCGGCGACCAGCGGCAGGGTCAGCGCGGTGTTCCGGGTCGGCGCGCCGTGGTCCGGCCGCCCGCGCTGACCGTCAGCGTGTTGGTGCCCAGCGCTCGATCCGGTCCTGACCGCCTTGGCCGAGCCGTTGCCGACCGCCACCAGCAGGATCACCGCGGCCGACGCCGATCAGGATGCCGAGCACGGTCAGCGCCGGAGCGCAGCTTGTTGGCGGTCACCCCGCGCAGCGCGAACCGGACCGTCTCGACGAGGTTCACGCGCGTCTCCCGCTCCGCCGGTAGCGTGGCCGATGCCGGTGTCTCGACGATCTGGCCGTCGACCAGCCGGATCAGCCGCCGGGCGTGCTCGGCGACGTCCGGCTCGTGGGTGATCAGCACGATCGTGCGGCCGGACCGGTTGAGCCGGTCGAAGACGGCCAGCACGTCGGCGGTGGAGTGGCGTGTCGAGGTTGCCGGTGGGCTCGTCGGCGAGCACCAGGGCCGGCGCGGTGACCAGCGCCCGGGCCACCGCGACCCGCTGCTGCTGGCCGCCGGAGAGCTGGTTGGGCTCGTGGTCGGCGCGGTCGGCCGAGCCCGACGATGTCCAGCGCGGCCCGGGCCCGGCGCCGGCGCTCGGCCGGCTTCACCCCGGCGTACGCCAGCGGCAGCTCCACGTTGGCCAGCGCCGTCGTCCGCGGGATCAGGTTGAACGACTGGAAGACGAAGCCGATCCGCCGGTTGCGGACCAGCGCCAGCTGCCGGTCGGCGAGCCGGCTGACGTCCACGCCGTCCAGCAGGTACGCGCCCGGCGGTGGGGATGTCGAGGCAGCCGAGGATGTTCATCAGCGTCGACTTGCCGGAGCCGGACGAGCCCATGATCGCCACGTAGTCGCCGCGCTCGCACGGTCAGCGAGACCCCGCGCAGCGCGTGCACCGCTGGTCTCGCCCTCGCCGTAGATCTTGACCAGGTCGCGCACGTCGAGCACCGGCCGCTGCCCGGCCCCGGCGGCCGGTGCCTCCGGACTGGTCAGGGTGCCGGTCACTCGGTGCCGGTCCCGGTGCCGCCCCGGCCCGCGCCGCCGCCCCCGCCGAAGCCGCCCCCGCCGAACCCGCCGCCACCGAACCCGCCGCCCGGGAAGTTGTTCGTCCCGGTGGGCTGGAGTCGTGGTGGTGATGACCAGCGTGCTCGCCGTCGGTGAGGCCGGAGGTGATCTCGGTGGTACTGGTCGCCCCCTGACGCCGACCTCGACCGGCGGTCACGGCGTCCTGCCCGTTGCGGCGCACCGTCACGGTGTGCCGGTTGCCGGCGCGTCGTCACCGCCGCCGACGGGACCCGCAGCACGTTCGTCCGCCGACGCCGATGGTGACCGCCACGCTGATCGTCTGGCCGAGCCGGGCGCCGGTCGGCACCTTGTCCAGGCTGACCGTCACGCCGTAGGTGATCACGTTGTTGGTGGTGGTGGCGGTCGGGTCGATCGCGGCTGACCTTGCCGGTGGCGCTGGTGCCGCTGAGCGCGTTCCAGGTGACCGGGCGTCTGGCCGCCTTGAGCTTGGTCGCGTCCGCCTCGGCGAAGCCGGCGTCGACCTGCAGCTTGGTCAGGTCGGCGATCGTCGACGAAGCCGGACGAGGACGACGAGGAGCTCGACGAGCTGCCGACCGTTGTCTGCCGGACCGCTGGATGATGCCCGACGAGTTGCTGCGATGACGCGGAGCCGGCGGAGGAGCTGCCGACCGTGCCGTTGACCGCGGTCACCGTGCCGGCCGATCGGCGCCGTCAGCACGCAGCCGTTCGACCGCCGCCTGGGCGGTGTCGACCGTGCCCTGGGCGTTGGTCACCTGCGCCTTCGCCGAGGTCGACGGCGGCGGCGTCGCGCCCGCGGCGACCGCCCGGTCCCGGTTGGCCTGGGCGGCGTCAGGTTGGCCTTCGCGGTGGCCAGCTGCGTCGTTCGCGGCCGCCGGGTCGATCCTTCGCGAGCACCTGGCCCTTCTTGACCACGTGTCGCCGACCTTCACGTCGATCTCGGTGACCGTGCCGCTGGTGACGAAGTTCGCGCTCGCGGTACTCGCGCTCGCCACCGTGCCGTTGGCGGACACGGTCTCGGTGACCGGGCCGGTCGCACCGTCACCGCGCGGGACAGCGTTGTGGCAGCTGCTGGCGGCGCTGGCCGCCGTACCCCCGCGGACGGTCTGGTATCGCCCAGAAGGCACCGGCGAGGAGCAGCGCGCCCAGGGCGACGTTGACCGACCACGGTTGGGCCGGCCGCAGGTCAGGCTCGCATGGCATGCTGATCCTGGCGGGGGCCGCTCGGAGGTGCCCGCGAACTTCCTCGGAGCAACCTCGGAATCGCGGCGCGTGGTCCGCTCAGGCATCCGGGTCGTCCGGCGGTGCGCCGGCAGCAGCACCCGGAACCGGCGCCCCGGCCCGGCGCGGTCGCACAGCTCCACCCAGCCGCCGTGCGCCGTGCACGATCGCCGCGACGATGGACAGGCCCAGCCCGGCGCCGCCCTGGCCGCGGGTGCGGCTGGAGTCGGCACGGTAGAGCCGCTCGAAGACCCGCGCCGCGTCGGCGGCGGCATGCCCGGGCCGGTGTCGGTCACCTCGAACACCGCCAGCGGACCGGTCAGCCGGCGGTGCCCACGGCCGCCGCACGGCTCGCCGGCCGGCGGACGGGCCGGCGGTCCGGGCGCCCGACCCGCACCGTGACCCGGGCGTCGTCGCGGGTGTGCTGCAGCGCGTTGGCCGACCAGGTTGGTGGCGACCTGGCGCAGGCCGTGCTCGTCGCCCAGCACGGTGACCGGCTCGAAGGTGTCGGACGTCGTCGTCCAGCCCGGCCAGCTCGCACGAACCGGGTCGGGTACCCGGACGTGCGCGTCGCGGACCGTGTCGGCGGCGACCTCCAGCAGGTCGACCGGGCGCTGCTCGCAGCGGCCGCTCCTCGTCCAGCCGGGCCAGCAGCAGCAGGTCGTTCGACGAGCACGCCGCATCCGCCCGACCTCGCCCTCGATCCGGCCCATCGCCTCGTCCAGCTGCCGGGCCGGGCGGCGCGCCGCCGCGGCGGTACAGCTCGGCGAAGCCCTGGATCGAGGTCAGCGGGGTACGCAGCTCGTGCGAGGCGTCCGCGAGGAACTGCCGCAGCCGCTGCTCGGAGGCGGTACGCGCGTCGACCTCGGCCTCGATCCGGGTCGAGCATCGAGTTGAGCGCGACGCCGAGCCGGCCCGACTCGGTGTGCGGGTCGGTGTCGTCGACCCGGCCGGGACAGGTCGCCGGCCGGCGATCTCGGCGGCCGCCTCCTCCATCCGGGTCAGCGGCCGCAGCCCGAGCCGGACCACGCGAGGCGGCCGCCACCCCGAGCAGGACCAGCACCAGCACCGTGACCGCCGACGTCGATGGCGATCAGCTTGTCGACGGTGCTGTCCACCTCGCGCAGCGACACGCGCGCTACGCGACGTAGCCGGTCCGCGTGCCGCCGGGGCACCACCAGCACCCGCCAGTCGCGCCGTCGTGGGCCGCGCACCGTGTACGGCTCGCCCGTCGCGGCCGCCCGGGCCGTTCGACCTGCGCCGAGCGGTGCGCCGGCGTCGCGCGAGCGGCCGCGCTGTCCGTGCGGATCAGCACCGTCCGGTCGCGTCGAACTGGTAGACGCCGGTCGGGTCCGGGCCGAAGCCGGGGCGCTCGGCCACGCCGCCCGGGGTCGGGCCGCTCCGCCGGGCCGGAGCGCAGGCCGGCGACGCGCGCCGCGTCGCAGCTGGTCGTCGACCTGCCGGACGAGGTAGTTGCGGAGCAGCAGCCACGCCGACGGCGTTCGGCGACGATCAGCGCGACCGCGGCCAGCGCGGCGATCGACCAGCGACCAGCCGGGACCGCAGCGTCCAGTCGCGCCACGGCGCGCAGCCCGGCCCACCGGCCGGCCGGCCTGGTCACCGGCCGTCACCGGTCACTCCTCGCCGCCGCGGGGCAGGCGCAGCGCGTAGCCGACGCCGCGGACGGTGTGGATCAGCGGCGGCTCGGTCTTGTCGATCTTGCGGCGCAGGTAGTAGACGTACGACTCGACGATGCGGCCGTCGCCGCCGAAGTCGTAGCTTCCAGACCCGGTCCAGGATCTGCGCCTTGCTGACCACCCGGCCGGCGTTGGTCAGCAGGTAGCGCAGCAGGTTGAACTCGGTCGGCGACAGGTCGATCAGCTTGCCGGCCCGGCGCACCTCGTGCGCGTCCTCGTCCAGCTCCAGGTCGGCGTAGCGCAGCACGCCGGTGTCGGCCAGGTCGCGCCCCGCTCCGGCTGCGCCGCAGGATCGCCCGGATCCGCAGCACCACCTCCTCCAGGCTGAACGGCTTGGTGACGTAGTCGTCGGCGCCGGCGGTCAGCCCGGAGATGCGGTCCTCGACCGCGTCCCGGGCGGTCAGGAACAGCACCGGCACCGGCCGGCCGGTGGCGCGCAGCCGCCGGGCGACCTCGAAGCCGTCCAGGTCGGGCAGCATCACGTCGAGCACGACCAGGTCCGGGTCGAACTCGCTCGCCGCGACCAGCGCGCCGTGTGCCGGTCTCGGCCACGCCGCACCTCGAAGCTCGACCAGCCGCAGCGTGGCCGCCGAGCAGCGCGCAGATGTTCGGCTCGTCGTCGACGACGAGCAGCTTGGGGGAGCCGGCCGGGTCAGCCGGCATGGGAGATCACCACGGTTTCCCCTTCGCTGAGTCCGGAGCTGACTTCGGTGTACCTGTCGCCACGGAGCCCGAGCCGCACGGTCCGGGGGGCGTCCCGGCCGCCGCTGCGCACTGTGACCGTACCCGCGTCGTCGTGCACGTCCCGTACGGCCGAGGAGGAGACGTAGAGCACGTCCTCGACGGCCGCGGTGGTCACCGTGACGTCGGCGCTCTGGCCGTAGAGCAGGCTGGCCGGGGGCGCGTCGAAGCTGACCATGACGGCGTAGCGGACCAGGCTGCCCGACGCGGTACCCGCCGGGTCGACCGAGGAGACCCGGCCGGTGACCGTACCGGCCTGGTTCTTCAGGCCGATGGTGGCCGCCTGGCCCACCGCGATCCCGGCCACGTCGGCCTCGGAGAACTCCGCCTTCACCTGCGCGTCGGCGACGCTGCCCACGGTCAGGAAGGCCGAGCTGCCCGGCTGCTCGGTGGCGCCCACGGCGCCGTTGACGGCCAGCACCGTACCCGCGATGGGCGCGGTGATCGTGCAGCCGGCCAGCCGGCGCCGGGCCTGCAGCAGGGTGAGCTGGGCATTGTTGACCTGGACGGTGGCCTGGTAGATCCCGTCGGTGCCGGTACTGACCCGCTGGTTGGCGCCACTGCCGTTCTGTGGGTTGCTGGCGTTCTGCGGGTTGCTGCTGTTCTGCGGGTTGCTGGCGGCGTGGCTGGAGCTGGGCTTGGGGCTGGGCTTGGGGCTGGCCGAGGCGGCGGCGGCCGCGGATGCGGCGACGGCGGCCGCTGCGGCGGCGGTCTGCGCGTCGGCCAGGTTCTGTTGGGCTGAGGTGAGGGCGGTCTGCGCGTCGTCCACGGCGCTCTGCGCGTCCGAGCGGTCGATGGTGGCCAGCACCCGTCCGGCGGTGACGGCGTCACCGGGCTTCACGGTGAGCGCGGTGACGGTACCGGCGGTGCTGAAGCTCAGCCCCCGGGTCTGCGACGCCTGCACCGTACCGGCCGCCGCCACGTCCACGGTCACGGTGCCCCGGGCAACCGTCCCGGTGGAGGCCCCGACCGCCGTGCTGGCCGGGTGCCCGCCGCGCAGCGCCAGAGCTCCCAGCGCACCGCCCGCGACCAGCACCGCGGCCACGCCGCCGGCCAGCAGGCCGCGCCGCGCGCCCCGGGATGCTCCCGCTCGCGTTGTCATGGACCGGAGTTTGGCCGGGCCTGCTCCCGATTGGCTGTGCGCCACCTCGGAGCCAGCTCAAAGCCGGCCGGCCCGACGATTCCGAGCTGTCTCCGAGGTGGATGTGACGCGCCTTCGAGCCGGGCCGGGTTGCCTGAACCCGCCGCACGCGCGCTCCGGCCCGGGCGGCGACACCCGATCAGGAGGACCGTCGTGGTCACACGCAGCCGAATCGTGGCGCTCGCACTGCTCGCCGGTACCACCGCGGGTCTGATCGCCGCATGCGGCAGCGGCGGCTCCGGCACAGCCGCCGCACCGAGCCCCAGCAGCCCCCAGGCGGCCCTGGCCGCCTACGTCGACTGCCTCAACAAGAACGGCGTGACCATCACCCTGCCCAGCGGCGGCGCCAACGCCGACGGCCGGCCGAACCGCTCAGGCTTCCCCACCAGCCGCCCCAGCGGCTTCCCGACCAGCCGCCCGAGCGGCTTCCCGCAGGGCTCCGGCCGGCCGACGGCCCGACCGTCGGGCAGCGGTGGCTTCGGCCGGGGCTTCGGCGGCGGGTTCCTGCAGAAGCCGGGCGACGTCGACCAGGCCACCTGGGACAAGGCGATGGCTGCCTGCTCCTCGGTACGCCCCAGCTTCGGTCCCGGTCGGGGCAGCGACAACGGCGCCAACGCGGCGTACCAGAACTGCCTGCGCGACCACGGCGCGACTGCCGGCGCCACACCGCCCGCCGACGCGCTGAAGGCCTGCGAGGTGCTCAAGCCGACCGCGGCGCCGACCTCCTGACCGGCGTCGCGGTCCTCCGGGGCGCCGCCGGCCGGCCCGCATCCCCGACGGGCCGGCCGGCGGCGCCGTCCGGGTCGCCGGACCGGCCACCCGGGGGGCGTTGTCGCGGCCGCCGCCCGGCCGAGCTGCGGCGGCGTTTGTCAGGCGTCGGCGATGGCGGCCGCCAGGCCGATCTCGACCATCTGGCCGAAGGTCTGCTCGCGCTCCTGTGCGCTGGTGTGCTCGCCGGTCTTGAGGTGGTCGCTGACGGTCAGCAGGGTGAGCGCCCGGGCGCCGAACCGGGCCGCGATGGTGTAGAGCGCCGCCGTCTCCATCTCCACCGCCAGTACGCCGTAGGCCGCCAGCTTGTCGAAGAGGTCCGGGCGGTCGGTGTAGAACACGTCGGAGGCGAGCACCTGCCCCACCCGTACCGGGATGCCCCGGGCCGCCGCCACGTCCACCGCGGTACGCAGCAGCTGGAAGTCGGCCACCGGGGCGAAGTCGATCAGCCCGTCGAAGCGCATCCGGTTGGCGCCCGAGTCGGTACACGAGCTGCTCGCCGCCACCACGTCGCGTAGCTGGAGATCGTCCCGCAGCGAACCGCAGCTGCCCACCCGGACCAGCGTCCGGGCGCCGTAGTCGTGCAGCAGCTCGTGGGCGTAGATCGACGCGGACGGCATGCCCATCCCGGAGCCCTGCACCGACACCGGCACCCCCTGGTATGTGCCGGTGAAGCCGAGCATGTTCCGGACGGTCGAGTAGCACTTGGCATCGGAGAGGAAGTTCTCGGCGATCCACTTCGCCCGCAGCGGATCCCCCGGCATGAGTACCCGGGGGGCGATCTCACCTGGCTCGGCGCCGATATGCGTGCTCATGCCGCCATCCTGCCAGGGGGCATACCGTCGCGACACGGCGCCGGGGGATCGAGTACCCTTCTCGGCGGTGGCGTGTCCGAGCGGCCTAAGGAGCACGCCTCGAAAGCGTGTGAGGGGGCAACCCCTCCGAGGGTTCAAATCCCTCCGCCACCGCCAGTAGCAGCACCATCGCCGGGCGTCTCCCGTAGGAGACGCCCGGCGATGCTCTTGTGGTCTCAGCTGGGCCGCTCGAACGCGTCGAGCCCGGCCTCCGCGCATTCGTCGTCCTGCCCGGGCGCCATTCCGCCGCTGACCGCCAGGGCACCGAGGATGGTGTCCCCCCGCACGATGAGCGTCGCACCCGCGCCGGCCAGGATGGGCATCCGCGCGACCCGGTCCAGCTGGGCGAAGAAGCCAGGGTTGGTCTCCTGCAGCTGGCGCAGTGCGGCACCGTCGCGGCGGAAGAGGGCGACGCTGGCCGCTTTGGTCTCGGCGATCTGGGCGGAGAGCGGGGCTGCGCCGTTCATGCGGCCGAGGGCCTGCAGGTGTCCCCCTTCGTCGACGACCGCGACCGTGACCAGCGCGGCTATCTTGGCGGCGCGCTCGTGCGCGCCGTTGATCACTGCCTGAGCCTCGTGCAGCGTGAGCGGCATTGCGACCCCCTGGTTTATGTGGACAACCGTCCTTGCATGGACAAGCGTATCGTGAGCAGCGGTTATCACACCAGTGCGCGTAGCTAGAATGATCGGGCCATGGACGACACCACCTCGGCAGTCCTGCCGGCCGGCCCTCGCCGCCCCAACGCGCGCGGGCAGGGGGAGCGGCTGCGGGAGGAGATCATTTCCGCCGCCGTCCAGATGCTCGGCGAGCTGGCCGACGACGAGGCGTTGTCGCTGCGCGCGGTCGCCCGCGCGGTGTCGATCTCCCCGACCTCTGTCTACCTGTACTTTCCCGATCGTGACGCGCTCGTCGCGGCGGCCATGCAGCGCTGCCACGCGGACATGCTCCAGGCTGCCGACGAGGCTGAGGCGGCACACGAGGACCCGGCGCCCGGCCTGCGCGCACGGATCCTGGCGCAGGCGGCCTGGGTACAGGAGCATCCCGGCCTGTACAAGGTGATGCACGAGAGCAAGGTCGGCATGCCGTTCAAGGAGATCCTGTTCACCCGCACGACGGCTGCGGTGCAGCGCTGCATGGACGCCGGGGTTGCCCCGCCGGGCGACGCCGCCACCGTCGCACTCGATCTCCGGACGGCCGTCATCGGCATGCTGTCGCTGCGGATCAACGAGCCCGACCTGCCCTGGCCGCCCTTCCCCGAGCAGGCCGATCGCTTCCTCGCCAAGCTCGTCGGAATCACGCCGCTGGCAGGAGAGACGACACTCTCCCCAGCGAAGTAGCCCGCGCGCGGCCACCCGCCGCCGGTGGACAGATCAAGATGCACCCAGGCGCAGCTCTCCGGTCAGGCTCAGCAGGCGTCGCCGCCAGCCTGGTAGAGCTGCTCGACGTACTGCCGGAGGCCGACGATCATCTTCTCCACCCGGTCACCGGAGTAGAGGAAGGCGTACGCCCGGTCGTCGCGGATGACCATGATCGCGGGGTACCGCCGCGCGTCCGGCGCGGGCACGGCGGTCGCCTGCGGATAGGCCGCACGCACCTGGCTGACCGGGCTGCCCACGGTGATGCCCTCGGGGGTGTGCAGCGGGGCGTTGACCCACAGCAGCGCCAGCTTGTCGTCCACGAAGACGGGCGAGACCTGCGGCATGTCGGTGATCGTGCGCCCGCAGTCGCCGGGGCGCTGGATCAGCCCGTGGTCCCGGGACAGCTCACCGGCCGTGGTGCCGAAGTGGACGTCCCCGGTACCGGTGAAGTCGACCTGGCCGGCTGGGACGGTCGGGGCGGCCCGCACCTGGCGTCCCCGGTCGTGCGCCGTCGAGGCCAGCACGATCACGGCGACCAGTACCCCGCCGAGCAGCAACAACGTGCGCGGTGACGGCAGCAGGCCGAGCAGCCACTTCACAGCTGCACCGTATCGGACAATGCCCGCACAGCGGGACGGATACCGGCAGTCTGGACCGCTGGTATCCGTCCCAGCACGCGCCCCCGCGCGCTACCGTGCCGCGGGTACCGCGAAGCCGAACTTCGTCCGGTCGGCCACGCTGGCACCCTGCGTCGCGGCGCCGGCCAGCAGTCCGATCACGCCGGCCAGTACTCCAGCCGCCACTACGGCGGCGAACCTCTGTCGAGCCCTCATCTGGCGTCCCTCCCCGTGGATCTGCTGTGTCCCACGGTCGCAGGCCCGACATCCCGGCCGCTTCCCAGCGCCTTACCAGCCCGGACCTGGTATCCGCTCCCGCCGCAACAGGTGACGGTGCGGCTCACCGAGCCAGGCGTCCCGGTCCAGGTCGATGATCCGTCGCGCACTCGTCCGGAGGCGGGTACGCCGCTGATGTCGCTCGACGTACTCGCGGGCGGCGATGATCGGCGCCTGCTCGACGGATCGGTGCTCCGCTGCGGCGACCTCCCGCAGTTGCCTAGCAAGCTCGTCGACGAGATCGCAGTCCTGGTGGCGCAGCGGGCGTGCACGCCCGCCACGGGCGCAGGTGAGCGCGGACCGTGCCGTAGCTGCCCCGGTAGGGTGCGTTTCTTTTGGACCCGACGACGAAGCTCGGGGCAGCCCCCGGCCCCGGCCGTGGATACCGGGGCCGGGGCCGTCGAGACCGCGTAGTACGGGGGCCGGCGACGCCTACCGCCAACCCCGGTCGTCGCAGTCAATCAGTGTCGACCCGTTGTACAGACACGCAGCGACCTGCACGTTCGCCGTCTTCTGGTTGGCTTTGTAGAGGGCGCTGTGCGGACTGTCGCCCGGGCCGTAGGCCTTGGCCGGTGCCCGATAGTGCCAGCCGCTCCACTCGCTGCCCGTCCAGACCTGGTAGCGGATGCGCGCCTCAGCGTGGTAGCCGTCGCTGCCGTTGTTGTCCTCGACGACCGCGGAGACCCGAACGTCGCTGAGCGAATCTGTCCAACAGATGTCAAACGCCGCGCTCGCATCGCCACCGCGGACCGAACTATCGACGTATCGCTGGTTGTGGGAGCACGTGCCCCCGAAGTCTGCGGCAATCGTCCACTCGTCCGCCGCCTGAGCGGGCGAGGAGACCAGCAGACCGGCTCCGACGCACATCGTCGTCAATCCGGCCAGCCAGAGTTTCGTTCGTTTCGTTCGCATGGATACCTCCTCATCGAGATGGTTGGGGGTGGGCGAGTCCGGACTCCGCCACCCGCAACCTACGACGGTCCGGTTGTCCGGTGTCGGTGGTGAGCCACCGGACAACGGCTTCCGGACAACGGCTTTCGCAAAACTCGGACGAGGCTCGTGATGCACGACTGGAGGCGTGCGTGCGCGAACCCGATCCGGTTGTGATCCCCGCGGCTGATGGACGCCACGCCCGCGCCTCGCCAGACGCCACTCTCACGTGGACGGGACAATGTAGGTGCGACGGTCACGAGCGAAGGGGCGTGCCTGCGGCGGAAGCGCTCGGGCTCCGGGGTGCCATCCCAATGGAAGTCCCTGCTGCGGGCCGCTGGCCCGCGTGACAGCCGACTGCACGACGCCCGCCACACCGCAGCGACCGTGCTCCTGATCCTCGGCCTGTCGGAACGTGCCGCGATGGGCGTTATGGGCTGGGCAAGCACCTCAATGGCCGCCCGGCACCAGCACGTCACAGACCGGGTCCGGAAGGAGATCGCCAAGGGGGTAGGCGGTCTGGTGTGGAAGCCGATCGACCCGCCCCCAGCGTCTGCCACGCCCGAAGCCGCCGACGACCCGGGACGGCACAGAGACCGTCTGACGAGGGCAACTGAGACCAAAACTGAGACCACAAGGTCAACGCCGGGCTGGTCCGCGTGGACCGGCCCGGCGTTTTCCCTGGTCAGGGTGGCGGAGGATACGAGATTCGAACTCGTGAGGGTTTTATCCCAACACGCTTTCCAAGCGTGCGCCCTAGGCCTCTAGGCGAATCCTCCGTCGAGAAGGATACCGGCCGCTGCCGGGCGGCGCGCACGGGGTATTGTTGCGCCCAGCCCCTCGTGCGGCGTACACCCTGTGAACCTCCCCAGGGCCGGAAGGCAGCAAGGATAAGCGGGCTCTGACGGGTGCACGGGGGGCCCTAACGTCTCACCGGCCGGGTAGCTTGTACTCCGTGGCCCTGGCTCTCTACCGCAAGTACCGGCCGCGCACGTTTGCCGAGGTGATCGGGCAGGAGCACGTCACCGAGCCGCTCATGCAGGCGCTGCGCTCCGGCCGGCTCAACCACGCCTACCTCTTCTCCGGGCCGCGTGGCTGCGGCAAGACCAGCAGCGCCCGGATCCTGGCCCGGTCGCTCAACTGTGAAAAGGGGCCGACGCCGGAGCCCTGTGGCGTCTGTGACTCCTGCATCGCGCTGGCCCCGGACGGGTCCGGGTCGTTGGACGTCATCGAGATCGACGCAGCCTCGCACGGCGGTGTGGACGACGCCCGTGACCTGCGCGAGCGTGCCTTCTTCGCGCCGGCGGTGAGCCGCTTCAAGGTGTACATCATCGACGAGGCGCACATGATCTCCAGCCAGGGCTTCAACGCCCTGCTGAAGCTGGTCGAGGAGCCACCGGAGTACATCAAGTTCGTGTTCGCCACCACCGAGCCGGAGAAGGTGCTCGGCACCATCCGGTCGCGTACCCACCATTACCCGTTCCGGTTGATCCCGCCCGGCGTGCTGCGACCGTACCTTGAGCAGCTGTGCCGGCAGGAGGAGGTCGAGGTGGAGCCGGCGGTGTTCCCGCTGGTGGTGCGCGCGGGCGGCGGCTCGGCCCGGGACTCGCTGTCGGTGCTCGACCAGCTGATCGCCGGTGCCGGCCCGCAGGGCGTGCGCTACGCGCACGCGATCGCGCTGCTCGGGGTGACCGACGTGGCGCTCATCGACGAGGTGTGCGACGCGCTCGCGGCGGGTGACGGCGCGGCGGTCTTCGCCACCATCGACCGGGTGGCCGAGGCCGGTCACGATCCCCGCCGGTTCGCCGGTGACCTGCTGGAACGGCTGCGCGACCTGATCGTCTTCCAGCAGGTGCCGGACGCCGCCGAGAAGGGCCTGCTGGACGTCCCGGCCGACCAGTTGGGCCGGATGCAGGCCCAGGCCCAGCGGTTCGGCCCGGCCACGCTGTCCCGGATGGCCGACCTGGTGCACACCGGCCTGACCGAGATGCGCGGGACCACCGCTCCCCGGCTGCTGCTCGAACTCATCTGCGCCCGGATGCTGCTGCCCGGTGCCGAGGACTCCTCGGCCGCCCTGCTGCACCGCCTGGAGCGGATGGAGCGCCGCCTCACCGCCACCGGCGACGCTCCGCCCGCGCCTGTCCGGACCGCGCCGGACGCACCACTGCCGGCCGGCACATCGGACGCACCACCGCCGGTCCGCATGCCGGGCGCGCCGTCGCCGGTCCGCGCGTCGACTGACGCGCCGCCGGCCCGTCCCGTCTCGGCAACGCCCGACGAACCCCCGGCCCCGGCCGGGTCGGAGCCGATCCGGGCCGCTCGCCTCGCGCGGGACGCCGACGCCCCTGCCGCCGCTCAGGTCGCGCCGGCCCCGCCGTCCGCGGTGACAGGTGCGCCCGCCGCCTCCGTCCCCGGCGTGGTGGACGCGGCCGCGGTCCGTCGGGTGTGGGAGGAGATCCTGGGGTACGTGCGCCGCCGCAGCCAGCGGGCCGCCGCGGTGGTCCGTGAGGCGGTGGTACGCGACGTCGACGGCGACACCGTCGTGCTGACCTTCAAGCACCAGTTCCACGCCGAGTCCCTGACCGCCTCTCCGGAGCTCGTGGAGGAGGCGATCTACGAGGTGCTCGGCGGTCGCTGGCGGGTACGCGCCGAGTGGGCCGGCACCGCCGCCGGCCCGGCGGCCCCGCGCCGCGCCGCGCCGCCCCGCGAGCAGCCCGCCGCGCGCTCCGGCCGGGAACCCGCGTCCGGTTCGTCCCGGCAGCGCCCGTCGGCGCCGGCCGCGGACGACGCCGACGAGGAGGATGACTGGCCGGCCATCGCCCGCCTCGGCGGCGCTGCGGCCGACAGCGCAAATCCCCCGGCTGTCCCGCGTGACGCGCCGGTCGCCGGTATGCCGGGCGGCCCAGCGCCGGCCGGCTCCGCATCCGGCGGCCCGGTAGTCAACGGACGGCCGCCCGCTGCCCCGGCTGGTGCTCCCGAGTCAGGCGGCACCGCCGGATCCGGGAGCAACGCAGTGTCAGGCAACGCAGTGTCAGGCAACGCAGTGTCAGGCGGCGAAGTGCCTGGCAGCGCCGTGCCTGGGGGCGAAGTGCCTGGCAGCGAACTGCCCGGCGGCGGCGCAGTGCCAGGCGGCGGCGCCGCGTCGGCGTCGGCCGGCGGCCGAATCGCTCCCCAGCGGTCCGGCCCGGGCGTCAGCACAGGCGGTGCGCCCACCGACCCGGCCGGGCGGCCGGGTGGAGGGCGACAACCGGCCGGGGCGGGCGGGTCGCGGGGCGCAGCCGGCCGGCCGGAAGGGGCGCGTCGTGCGGCTGCCGCGGCGGCGGCCGCACGCGGTGGTCGCCCGGGCCAACGGGGTACGGCAGGGCGCGCGCCCGCGGACTCCGGCTGGTCGGACGCGCCGCCGCCGGACGAGCCGCCGTTCGACCCGGACTATGACCGCCCGGTCGCCGACCGGTTCGACGGCTTCGACCCCGGTGACGAGCCGCTGGACGACGACGGGGACCCGCAGACCGTCCGGGAGAGCAGCGAGGAGCAGGCGCTGCGCCTGCTCCGCGAAGCGCTCGGCGCCGAGCGCATCGACTGACGACCGGCGCGCAGCCCACGATCGCAGGGCGTAACCGGGGCCGGTGTCGGCGGTGCGGCGGCGGAGCCGGTTAGGCTCTGCGGGAAGGGCGTCGCGGGAGGAAACCGGCGGCGCGGGATGAGGCGAGGAGAGCGGCGTGCGCCCCGGTGGACAGCCCAACATGCAGCAGCTGATGAAGCAGGCGCAGAAAATGCAGCAGCAGATGGCCACCGCCCAGGCCGAGCTGGCGGCGGCCGAGGTCAGCGGTACGGCCGGCGGTGAGCTGGTCACCGTGACCATGACCGGCACCGGCGAGGTGACCGGCGTCCGGATCGATCCGCGGGCGGTGGACCCGGACGACGTGGAGACCCTGGAGGATCTGGTGCTGGCTGCGGTGCGTAACGCCACTGAGGCGGTCCGCGAGCTGGCTGAGCAGAAGATGGGGCCGCTCTCCTCCGGGCTCGGCGGCGCCGGCCTGCCGTTCTGACGCCGCGATGTACGAAGGCGCTATTCAGGATCTGATCGACGAACTCGGCCGGCTGCCCGGCATCGGCCCGAAGAGCGCCCAGCGCCTCGCGTTCCACGTGCTCACCGCCGACCCGACCGACGTGAAGCGGCTGGCTGCCGCGCTGATCCGGGTGAAGGAGCAGGTGCGCTTCTGCGTGACCTGCTTCAACGTGGCCGAGGGTGAGCAGTGCCGGATCTGCCGCGACCCGCGCCGCTCCGACGCGCTGCTGTGCGTGGTGGAGGAGCCCAAGGACGTGGTGGCGATCGAGCGCACCGGGGAGTTCCGCGGGCGGTACCACGTGCTGGGCGGGGCGATCAATCCGCTGGAGGGGATCGGGCCGGACAACCTGCGGATCCGGGAGCTGCTGGCCCGACTGGCCAGCGGGGAGGTACAGGAGCTGATCCTGGCCACCGATCCCAACACCGAGGGCGAGGCGACGGCCACCTACCTGGCTTTGATGATCAAGCCGATGGGTATCGCCGTGACCCGCCTGGCCAGCGGATTGCCCGTCGGCGGCGACCTGGAGTACGCCGATGAAATCACACTGGGTCGCGCCTTCTCCGGCCGAAGAAGCCTCTGATAGCACTCGCTACTTGTGCGATTCGCCCAGGAGGGCTATTACGGAGGGTAACGAGTGCCCCAGGTAACGCCGCCATCACGGTATGGCGAGAACTTGATTTCGAGGCTGTCCGGACCTTGACCGTGAACGGTCTCTAGGGCGAGTCTTCCCCATGCGGCGAGGACGTGAGGCCTCGTCGCATCTGTGTTGCGCCGCCTGACCAACCGCACAGGTACCCGCAACCGCGAGTCCACGCAGGAGACAGTTACCGACTGCCGACTGCCGCAGGACCCCATGTACGGAGGGGACACCCCGCCTCCGCTGCTGCCGGTTCCGCGTGCACAGGCAGGCCGCAGCGAAGGGGCCAGCGCGCCGATGGTGATGGGACCGGAACCGCCCACCGCGGCGACCACCGAGGTCGTCGACGAGTCGGCGTTGGTCAGCCGCGCTGACGATCCGGAACTGGCCGGTGCCGGTGGCATCCACCTAGGGGCGGACGGCGCGGCCAAGGCCATCGAGGGGCGGTCGCTCGGTCGGATCGCCTGGAACCGGCTCAAGCGCGACAAGGTGGCCATGGCCGGCGGCGTGGTGATCATCGCGCTGATCCTGGTGGCGGTCTTCGCCGGCCCCATCGTGGCGCTGCTCGGCCACCCGCCGAACGAGTTCCACCAGAAGCTCATCGACGCGTCCCTGCAGATCCCGGCCGGCAGCTGGGGCGGCATCAGCAAGGACTTCCTCTTCGGCCTGGAGCCGGTCAACGGCCGGGACATCTTCAGCCGGGTCGTCTACGGCGCGCAGGTCTCGCTGCTCATCGCCTTCCTGGCCACCGCCCTGTCGGTGCTGATCGGCACCACCATGGGCCTGATCGCCGGGTACTTCGGCGGCTGGGTGGACACCGCGATCAGCCGGCTGATGGACGTCTTCCTGGCCTTCCCGCTGCTGCTGTTCGCCATCGCACTGGCCGGCGTGATCCCGGACAACGCCTTCGGCCTGCACGGCAACGGGTTGCGCATCGGCGTGCTGGTCTTCATCATCGGCTTCTTCAACTGGCCCTACATCGGCCGGATCATCCGGGGACAGACGCTGTCCCTGCGCGAGCGCGAGTTCGTCGAGGCGGCCCGCAGCCTGGGCGCCCGGGCCCCCTACATCGTGGTCCGGGAGATGCTGCCCAACCTGGTGGCGCCCATCCTGGTCTACTCGACCCTGCTGATCCCGACCAACATCCTCTTCGAGGCGGCGCTGTCCTACCTCGGCGTCGGGGTACGCCCACCGACCGCCACCTGGGGCGGCATGCTCGCCGACTCGGTGCAGTACTACCAGGTCGACTTCTGGTTCATGTTCTTCCCCGGCTTGGCGATCTTCATCACCGTGCTGGCCTTCAACCTGTTCGGGGACGGCCTGCGCGACGCGCTCGATCCCCGTAGCCGGTGACCGCGATGGCGACCGCCCCAGACCTGCCTGTCCACCACATCGAAGGGTGTCAGTAGATGAGAAGAAGGACCGCTGTCGCAGCGGTTGCCGTAGGTGCGGCGTTGACGCTCGTCGTCGCCGCCTGCGGCAAATCGAACAGCCCGACCAGCAGCAGCTCCGGTACGGCGACCGCCAAGTACAACGCCGCCGTGGGGGCGGTGTTCAACCCGTCCACCAAAAAGGGCGGGACCATCCGGATGGCCAATGCCGGTGACTGGGACTCCCTCGACGGCGCGGACAACTACTACGGCTACGAGTGGGACTTCCAGCGGCTCTACGCCCGCTCGCTGACCATGTTCGCGGCCAAGCCGGGCGCCGAGGGCGCCAAGCTCGTCCCGGACCTGGCCACCTCGCTCGGCGAGCCGAGCGCGGACGCCAAGACCTGGACCTACCACCTGCGCCCGGGCCTGAAGTACGAGGACGGCTCGCCGATCACCGCCAAGGACGTCAAGTACGCCGTCGAGCGGTCGCTGGACAAGACGGTCTTCCCGGACGGCCCGACGTACCTCAACGACTTCCTCGACCTGCAGGGCTACACCTCGCCCTACAAGGACTCCGACCCGAACAAGCTGGGCCTCAAGGCGATCGACACGCCGGACGACACGACCGTCGTGTTCCACCTGCTCAAGCCGTTCTCCGGGTTCGACTACTTCGCCATGCTGCCGTCCACGGCGCCCGTACCGCCGGCCAAGGACACCGGGTCGAAGTACAAGGAGCACGTGATCTCCAGCGGCCCGTACATGTTCTCGGACAACCAGCTGGGCAAGAACTTCACCCTGGTGCGCAACCCGAACTGGGACCCGGCGACCGACCCGAACCGGTCCGCGCTGCCTGACAAGATCACCATGGAGCTGAACGCCAACGCCCAGGACATCGACAGCCGGCTGCTCTCCGGCCAGCTGGACATGGACGTGGTCGGTACCGGCGTGCAGGCCGCCACGCAGAGCCAGATCCTGGCCGACCAGGGCAAGAAGGTGAACGCCGACCTGGCATCGCAGGCCCGCCTCTGGTACGCCTCGATCAACCCGGACGTGGCCCCGCTGGACAACATCGACTGCCGCAAGGCCGTCATGTACGCCGCCGACCACGAGGGCTTCCAGCGCGCCTTCGGCGGCCCGACCGGCGGCGACATCGCCACCAACATGATGCCGCCGGACGTCCCGGGCGCCACCAAGTTCGACCTGTACGACTTCGCCGGCAGCCCGAACGGCAACGTGGACAAGGCCAAGGCGGCCCTGACCTCCTGCGGTCACCCGGACGGCTTCTCCATCGCCATGTCCTACCGGGCCGAGCGCCCGAAGGAGAAGGCGGAGGCCGAGGCGCTGCAGCAGTCGCTCGGCAAGGTCGGCATCAAGCTGGACCTCAAGCCGTTCCCGCAGGGCGACTACTTCTCGCTCTACGCCGGCAAGCCCGGCTACGCCAAGGACAACAAGCTGGGCCTGATGGCCAACGGCTGGGGCGCCGACTGGCCGGACGGCTACGGCTTCCTGCAGCAGATCACCGACAGCCGGACCATCCGTCCGGGTGGCGGCAACTACAACCTCAGCGTCAAGGTGCCCGCGGTGGACGCGGTCTTCGACCAGGCGGTCACCGTGACCGACACCGGCGCTCGCGAGAAGCTCTGGGGCCAGGTGGACAAGCTGGTCATGGAGCAGGCCGTGGTGCTGCCCGGGGTCTGGGCCAAGACGCTGCTCTACCGCTCGCCGAACCTCAGCAACGTGTACGTCAGTGAGGGCCTCGGCGGCTACTACGACTACATCTCGCTCGGCGTGAAGTAGCCGATCCGGTGGCCGGCGGGCGTGCCCGCCGGCCACCGGGGACGCGGTAGGCGTTGACCAACTAGGGAGTCCGGTGTTCAGGTACATCGTCCGGCGGCTGCTCGCGGCGGTAGTCATGCTGCTCGTGGTGAGCGCGGTGGTGTTCGCGATCTTCTTCTACGTACCCCGCCTCGCCGGTGCCAGCCCCGACGACCTGGCCTCCCGGTACGTGGGACGGACAGCGGGCGCCGGCCAGGTACACGACATGGCTCAGCAGCTCGGCTTCACCGACCCGCTCTACGTGCAGTACGGCCGGTTCGTGAAGGGCATCTTCGTCGGCGCCGACTACAACCTCGGCCCCACCACCGACCACTGTGCGGCCCCCTGCTTCGGGTACTCCTTCATCAACCAGAACCCGGTCTGGCCGGACCTGACCGACCGGCTCGCGGTGACCCTGTCGCTGGCCGTCGGCGCGGCGATCATCTGGCTGCTGTTCGGCGTGGCCACCGGCGTGCTCTCGGCGCTGCGCCGGGGCAGCTTCTTCGACCGGGCGGCGATGGGCGTGGCGCTGGCCGGCGTCTCCCTGCCGATCTTCTTCACCGGCCTGCTCTCGCTGTCGATCTTCTCCTACAAGCTGCACTGGACCGCCCCGGGTGGCAGCTACACCCCGATCACCCAGAACCCGGCGGACTGGGCGTACGACCTGATCCTGCCCTGGATCACGCTGGCCTTCCTGTACGCGGCGGCCTACGCGCGGCTGACCCGGGCCGGGATGCTGGAGACGATGAACGAGGACTACGTGCGTACCGCCCGGGCCAAGGGACTGCCCGAGCGCTCGGTGGTGACCCGGCACGCGCTGCGCTCGGCGCTCACCCCGGTGCTGACCATCTTCGGCCTGGACCTGGGGCTGCTGCTGGGCGGTGCGGTGCTCACCGAGAGCACCTTCTCGCTACCCGGCATCGGCAAGTACGCCATCGACGCCATCCACAGCAACGACCTGCCCAAGCTGCTCGGCGTGACAATGTTCGGCGCGGTGTTCATCATCGTCGCCAACCTCATCGTCGACCTGTGTTACGCCGTTCTCGACCCGCGGGTACGGCTGGCATGAGCACCCCGGTGAGCATCCCCGACGTGCGCCTCGGCCTGCCCGACCCGGCGCCCCGCTTCCTCGACGTGCGCGACCTGTTGGTGCACTTCCCGACCGACGACGGCCTGGTGAAGTCCGTCGACGGGCTGTCCTTCGCCCTGGACCGGGGCCGCACCCTGGGCATCGTCGGCGAGTCCGGCTCCGGCAAGAGCGTCACCAGCCTGTCCATCATGGGCCTGCACAAGCGCGGCACGGTCCGCACCTCCGGCGAGATCTGGCTGGACGGGCAGGAGCTGGTGAAGTCCAGCGCCGGCCAGGTCCGGGCGCTGCGCGGGCAGAAGATGGCGATGATCTTCCAGGACCCGCTCTCCGCGATGCACCCCTTCTACACCGTCGGCCAGCAGATCGTCGAGGCGTACCGGGTGCACAACGACGTCAGCAGAAAGGCGGCCCGGGCGCACGCCGTGGAGCTGGTCAACCGGGTCGGCATCCCGCAGGCGGCGCGCCGGGTCGACGACTATCCGCACCAGTTCTCCGGTGGCATGCGGCAGCGCGCCATGATCGCCATGGCGCTGGCCAACAACCCGCAGCTGCTCATCGCCGACGAGCCGACCACCGCGCTCGACGTCACCGTGCAGGCGCAGATCCTCGACCTGATCCGGGACCTGCAGGAGGAGTACGGCTCGGCGGTCATCATCATCACCCACGACCTGGGCGTGGTCGCCGAGCTGGCCGACGACATCCTGGTCATGTACGCCGGCCGGTGCATCGAGTACGGCACCGCCGCCACCGTCTTCGGCGCCCCCGAGCACCCGTACACCTGGGGGCTGCTCGGCTCGATGCTGCGGATGGACCGCGACCTCCGGGACCGGCTGCACCCGATCCAGGGCTCCCCGCCCAGCCTGATCAACCCGCCGTCCGGCTGCCACTTCCACCCGCGCTGCCCGTACCGGGAACGCGACGGCATCCCCTGCCGTACCGTCGACCCGCTGCTGCTGCCCGAGGGCGGCGCGCACCGGGTGGCCTGCCACCTGCCCAGCGCCGGCCGGCAGCGGATCTTCGCCGAGGAAGTGGCCCCGCAGCTGTGAGCACAGACCCCGAAGGAGCGCCGGTGACCGAGAACCTGCTTGAGGTCAGCGGGCTGCAGAAGCACTTCCCGATCACCAAAGGGCTGCTGCGCCGTACCGTCGGCGCGGTCCGTGCGGTGGACGGCCTGGACTTCACGGTACGCACCGGCGAAACGCTCGGCCTGGTCGGCGAGTCCGGCTGCGGCAAGTCCACCACCGGCCGGCTGATCACCCGCATCCTGGAGCCGACCGGCGGCACCGTCCACTTCGCCGGCCGCGACGTCACCCACCTGAGCGCCGGCCGGATGCGCCCGCTGCGCCGCGACATCCAGATGATCTTCCAGGATCCGTACTCCTCGCTGAACCCCCGGCACACGGTCGGCGCCATCGTCAGCGCCCCGCTGCGCATCCAGCGCATCCCCACCCCGCAGGGGCGCAAGAAGGCCGTCCAGGACCTGCTCGCCCTGGTCGGCCTCAACCCGGAGCACTACAACCGGTACCCGCACGAGTTCTCCGGCGGGCAGCGCCAGCGCATCGGCATCGCCCGGGCGCTCGCCCTGCGGCCCAAGATGATCGTCTGCGACGAGCCGGTCTCCGCGCTCGACGTCTCCATCCAGGCCCAGGTGGTGAACCTGCTCGACGACCTGCAGCAGGAGCTGGGGCTGACCTATCTGTTCATCGCGCACGACCTGTCGGTGGTCCGGCACATCTGCGACCGGGTCGCGGTGATGTACCTCGGCAAGATCGTCGAGCTGGCCGACCGGGACGAGCTGTACGCCCACCCGCGCCACCCGTACACCGTGGCGCTGATGTCGGCGGTGCCGGTACCGGATCCGGCGCGCCGGGACCGGGCGCAGCGCGACCGCATCCTGCTCACCGGGGACGTACCCAGCCCGGTGAACCCGCCCTCCGGCTGCCGGTTCCGTACCCGCTGCTGGAAGGCCCAGGACATCTGCGCCACCCAGGAGCCGCCGCTGGCGCCGTTGGGGGCGAGTGGGCATCGGGTGGCTTGTCATTTTCCGGTGGCTGATGATGAGCGGGCGGCGGCCGGGGCTCGGGTCGTTTCTTCGCGGTCCTGAGGGTTTGCTTTCTGCTGTTCTCGGGGTCGCCGTGTGGGCGGGGGTGACCCGCTCCGGGTGTCAGGCTTGATCCCTGCGCGGGTCACCCCCGCCCACACGGCTGGCTCAGGGCCGTCGGTGTGGTTGTGGGCATCGGGGGCGCTGTGGCGTTGTACAGCGCTGTGGCGTTGTGGCGGTGTAAGCGCGACAAGTGGTGGGGTCGACCGTCCGTCGTACTCTCGTCGCCGGTTTTTTTGAATTCCGATCAAGCGCACAGGGCCCGCGCCGAGCGCACACCGGGGGGTCTCGGGGCTGTGTCGTTGCGTGGGTGCGCTGCGGTCGTGCCGGGCTGTTGGGGGGCGGAGGGCCGACTGATTGTGGGGGTTTCGTCAGTCGGTGGGGGTGGGGCGGTGGAGCAGGGCGGTGGCGATGGTGTGGAGGGCGTCGAGGTCGGCGGTGTCGTGCAGGATGGCGTGACCGCCGGTCACCGTGTACCACTCGGCGGCGTCTTTGTACTGGATGCGGAGGGTGACGGCGTTGGTGTCGTCCAGTTCGGTGCGCAGGGTGAGGTCGCCGGTGATGACACCGACCTCGTCGGTCATCACGCCGCCGGGTGGGGCGGTGATGTCCGTGCTGCGCACATCGCTCATCCGCAGGTCCTCAGCATGTCCGTCAGGGCGGTCTTCTCGGCGGTGGTGACCGAGAGCTTGTAGTAGGTTTTCACGGTTACCCAGGACTGGGCGTAGGTACACCAGAATCCGTGGTTCGGCGGCTTCCACTGGGACGGGTCCTGGTCGCCCTTGGACCGGTTGTCGCTGAGGTCCACGGCGTAGAGCTGCGGGCGGGTGAGGTCGTTGGCGAAGCCCTGCCGCTGCTGGTCGGTCCACTTGGCGGCGCCGGCGCGCCAGGCCGCGGCCAGCGGCACCAGATGGTCGATGTCCAGCTTCTGCGGGTCGGTATAGGACTGCCCGTTGTACGGGCTGAGCCAGGTACCAGCGGTGATCTTGCAGTCGCTGGTCGTCTGCACGCCCTGGCCCTGCTGCTTGAGGACCACGTCCCGGGTGTCACAGCCGTTGCCCTGGGAGATCCAGTGCGGGAACCGGTCCCGGCTGTACCCACTCATCGAACCGCTCGCCGCGACGGCGAGCGCGTCCAGTTGGGCGACCGAGTCGCCGACCGGCGGGGCGGAGCCGCCGGTGCCCTGCACCGCGGCGGGGTCACAGGCGGTGAGGGCGAGGGCGGCGGCGAGCGCGACGGCAGCGGCGCGCAGCGCGCCGAATCGGGGGAGCACGGCGCCCAGCGTGCCCCCTCGGGCAGCGCAGCGCCAGTCGGCCGCGCGGAGGAAGCCCGGTTGCCAGGCCCCCGGCCAGCGGCCGTGCGCCATATGTCCGATCGTTTGCGCGTTTTCACGCCGGCCGGCCTGCAGGTCGTTGACACTCTCTGCGACACCGGCGTAACCCTGACCCCCTCGGCTTCACCCGAGACCTGCTCCATCCACTCCCGTCCGTGGAGGACACCTGTGATCCTGCACACCCTGCGTCGTACCGCCCTGCGCGGCACGGCGATCACCACCGTCGCGGCCGCTCTCACCCTCGCCGGTGCGGTCACCGCCTCGGCCGGCGTCTCGGGCGGGCGTACTCTCGCCCCCGGCACGCAGTTCTATGTGGACAACAACAACAAGCCCTATGCCCAGGCCCTCACCTACCTCAAGGCCGGCCGGTTCGCCGACGCCACCGCCCTGGCCAACCTCGGCTCCTGGTCGGTGGGGCAGTGGTTCACCGGCGGCACCACCCCCAGCCAGACCCGCTCCGACGTCGCCGCGCTGATGGCCAAGGCGAAAGCCAAGCGCCAGGTGCCCGTGATCGTCGCCTACAACGTGCCGGGTCGGGACTGCTCCCAGTACTCGGCCGGCGGCGCCGCCACCACGGCCGACTACGAGGCGTGGGTGGACGGCCTGGCCGCCGGCCTGGGCTCCGGCCAGGCGGTCGTCATCCTGGAACCGGACGGCATCGCGCTGTCCCCCGACAACTGCGGCGGTACCGCCGAGCAGCAGGCCGCCCGCAACGCCGAGATCAACTACGCCGTGCACCGGCTGGAGCAGCAGCCCCGGGCCAGCGTATACGTCGACGCCGGGCACAGCTCCTGGCACGCGGTGGGCGACATCGCCACCCGGCTGCTGGCCGCCGGCCTGCCCCAGGCGCAGGGCTTCTTCCTGAACGTCTCCAACTACCGCAGCAACGACGAGCTGATCCGCTACGGCACCATGGTCAGCAAGTGCGTCTGGTACCTGCAGCACAACCCGACCGCCACCGGCGACTCGTGCGCCAACCAGTGGTGGCCGGCCGCCGACGCCGACGCCTGGTACGCCGCCAACGTGCCGGCCGACGCCGTGCTCACCCACTTCGTCATCGACACCAGCCGCAACGGGCAGGGCCCGTGGACCGCGCCGGCCGGTGTCTACTCCGACCCGCAGGAGTGGTGCAACCCGCCGGCCCGGGGCGTCGGACTGCGCCCCACCGCCAAGACCGGCGTACCGCTGCTGGACGCGTACCTGTGGGTGAAGGTGCCGGGCGAGTCCGACGGCTCCTGCACCCGCGGCACGGCCGGCCCCGGCGACCCGGAGTACGGCGGCGCGGTCGACCCGGCGGCCGGCGTGTTCTGGCCCGAGCAGGCGCTCGACCTGGCCAACCGGGCCAGCCCGAAGCTCACCTTCAACCTCGCCGGCGTCTTGTGACGGCGTGACCGTGCAGACGGTGAGGATGGGGCCGGCCTGATCCAGGGACCGACCAGGCCCGCCCCGAGGTGGCCCCGCGAACGCACTCGCGGGGCCACCTCGCGTTCCGCGTCGTTGACACCACTATTCATTCAGTGAATAGTGTGCGCCATGTCCACCGGGCACGTCCTCCTCGGGCTGCTCAGCACCGGCCCGCTGCACGGGTACGAACTGAAGCGCAGCCACGACCAGCACCTCCCACAGGCCAGGCCACTCGGCTTCGGCCAGGTCTACGCCACCCTCGGCCGGCTCACCCGGGACGGCTACGTCACCCCCGGTGAGCACGACCGGGCGGGCGGTCCGGATCGCACCCGGTTCGAGATCACCGCGCCCGGCCGCGGGGAGCTCGCGCACTGGCTCGATCAGATCGAGCCACCGGCGCCACACGTCACCAGCGCCCTGCTCACCAAGGTCACGGTCGCGCTGCTCGCCGCGGGGGAGCAGCGCGCCCGGACGTACCTCATCGCCCAGCGGGCGGCGCACACGGAGCGGCTGCGCGCGTACACCCGGATGAAGACCACCCCGGGCATCCGCTTCGCCGACCTCGTTGCCGCCGACTACGCCATCGCCCACCTCGACGCCGACCTGCGCTGGCTGCAGACCACCCTGGACCGCGTCGCCGACCTGCACCGGGAGGTCACCCGATGACCCAGCTGCTCTACGGCCGAGGAGTCGTGCGCTGCTACGGCCGCACCACGGCGCTGCGCGGCGCCACCGTCGGCCTGGACGAAGGCGAGATCGTCGCCGTCACCGGCCCTAGTGGCTGTGGCAAGTCCACCCTGCTGCTCTGCCTGGCCGGCATCCTGCGCCCGGACGGGGGCGAGGTCGGCTACCGCGGCCAGCGCATCGACAGCTGGTCCGAGGCCGCCCGGGCCCGGCTGCGGCGCGGCGAGTTCGGCGTGCTGTTCCAGTTCGGGCAGCTGGTCGCCGACCTGCCGGCCGCCGAGAACGTGGCGCTACCGCTGCTGCTCGGCGGTACCCGCCGCCGGGAGGCGCGCACCGCGGCACTGTCCTGGCTGGACCGGCTGGGCATCGGGCAGCTGGCCGACGCCCGGCCCGGCGAGATGTCCGGCGGTAAACAGCAGCGCACCGCACTGGCCCGGGCACTGGCTAGCGAGCCCCGGGTGCTCTTCGCCGACGAGCCGACCGGCGCGCTGGATTCACTCGCCGCCATCGTGGCCGGCCTGCCGCTGGTCGCGGCAGCAGTCACGGCGCTGCTGCTGCGGCGGGTGGCGGCGACCCCGCTGGGTCTGGTACGCCGGATCCGCGAGGGCGCCCCGCAGCCGTGGCCCGGCGCCCTCATCGCGGCCGGCGTGACGGCCTTCCTGCTGATCGACCCGCTCGGCCGGTACGCCCTGCGCCACGACTGGCACGTGCCGGCCTGGATCCTGCCGCTGACGACCCTCTTCGTCGGCGGTATGGCCGCCGCCGTCGGCGTGGTGACCGGCGTCGGCTGGCTCTCCCACACCGCGGGCCGGCTGCTCACCCGGTTCGCCCGCCGCCCGGCCACGCTGCTCGCTGGCCGCCGGCTGCTGGCCGACCCCTGGTCGGGCAGCCGCGCCCTGGCAGCCCTGCTTGCGGCGGTGCTGTTCGCCGCTGGCGCCGCCTGGACCAGGTCGGCCTTCCGTACCCAGCAGCTGGTGAACGACGCCAGCCAGCGCCTGATCAACCAGGCGAATGGGCTGCCCGACGACCCGTCCTCCTCCGCCCACGACGACTTCTACCTGCGCGCCATGCAGCTGGTCGGCTACGCCGTACTGGTGGCCGCCGCCGTGGCCGCCGGTGGGCTGGCGGTCGCCGTCGTTACGTCCATCGTGGAGCGGCGCCGGGCGCTGGCCAGCCTCACCGCCAGCGGCGTACCCCGGTCCGTGCTGGGGCGGGCCGTCCTCTGGCAGAGCCTGGCCCCCGCCGTACCGGCGGTGCTGCTGGCCATGGTCACCGGGCTGGCGCTCGGTCAGGGGCTGGCCGCGCCGACGACTACCTCCACCAGCGGGTCCTTCGGCACCTGCACGCCGCCCCCGGACCAGCCGGACCTGTGCCGAATCGCGGTGCCCTGGACGGATCTCGGCGTGATCGGCGGCTGGGGTTTCGCCGCGATCCTGCTCACCGCCGCCCTCGGCGTGGTCTCGCTGCGCGCCAGTACCGCTCCGGAGGAGCTGCGCACCAGCTGAGGGTTCGACGCGGGGCGATGACGATGTCCGCCTGCGCCCGGCAGGGCTGACGGCCGGCGGGTCCGCGTCAATTGCCGGGAGCGGCAACCTCATAGGTGGCGATCGCGCAGCGTGGCCCGGGTGCGCGGGACAGCCGCCCGTCGAGCGTGATCAGGACGGCATCCAGCGCCTCAGCCACGGCCACATAGGCGGCGTCGTAGACGGTGAGGTTCTGGCGCAGTTGCCAGACCCGCTCAGCGACTGCCTCGTACGGCACCAGGTCCACCGGCAGGGATACCGCAGCGGCATGGGCGACGGCGGCGGCGCTGGGGTCGAGCAGCCCCGCGGCGGCGTGCCGGCGCAGGATGTTGCCCACCTCGAAGGGGAGCAGCGCGGGCGCCGCGAGGCTGGCCGAGCTGACGGCCCGGGCCACCCACTGCCCTGCGGCACCGGCGTCGGCGAGCAGCGCCACGAGCGCCGACGAGTCGATGACGACGCGGCGTCCCGTCCCGCCGGTCATCGGCGGTCGGCGTCGCGGGCCGCCAGGATGTCGGTCACGTCCAGCTGGGTTCCGGCTGCCCGGGCGGTGGCCCGGGCGCGGGCTACCGCGTCCTCGACGGTTGGCCGGGACGCCGCCTCGATCAACTGGGCGAGGAGGTACTCCTGGAGTGACCTGCCGGAACGCGCGGCCCGGGCAGCCAGTTCGTCGCGGACGTCGTCCGGGACATTGCGAACCGTGATGGCAACCGACATGCCAGCAGTCTAGCTGCAAGCGCAGCATATCGGCTGCACCAGGCGACGGATACGCGGCGGAAGCGCTGTCACAGCCGCTTCCGCCGCGTCCGCATGCGCGTCAGGCGGTGCGGTTGGCCGCGCTGACCACGGCCTTCAGCGAGGCGGTGACGATGTTGGCGTCCACCCCGACGCCCCAGACGGTCTGCCCGTCCACGTCACACTCGACGTACGCGGCGGCCTGCGCGTCACCACCGGAGGAGAGGGCGTGCTCGGCGTAGTCCAGCACCCGGACGCTGACGTCCACCTCGGACAGGGCGTGGCAGAGCGCGTCGATCGGCCCGTTGCCGATGCCGGTCAGCTGCCGGGTCACCCCGCCGACGGTGGCCGTCGCGGTGATCTCCACCTTGCCGTCCACAGTGGCCGTGGAGTAGCCGTCCACGGTGACCCGGGGGTCGGCCGGGGTGAAGTAGGTGCCGGCGAAGATGTCGTACATCTGCTCCGGGCTGACCTCGCCGCCCGCGTCGTCGGTGTGCCGCTGCACCACGCCGGAGAACTCGATCTGCAGCCGGCGGGGCAGCTCCAGGTGGTGCTCGGAGCGCATGATGTACGCCACGCCGCCCTTGCCGGACTGCGAGTTGACCCGGATCACCGCCTCGTAGGTGCGGCCCAGGTCCTTCGGGTCGACCGGCAGGTAGGGCACCCCCCAGGCGAAGGCGTCGACCTCGACGCCGGCCTCGGCGGCGTCCCGCCCCAGCCAGTCCAGGCCCTTGTTGATGGCGTCCTGGTGGGAGCCGGAGAAGGCGGTGAAGACCAGGTCACCGGCGTACGGGTGGCGCTCGTGCACAGGCAGCTGGTTGCAGTACTCCACGGTGCGCCGGATCTCGTCGATCTGTCGGAAGTCGACCTGCGGGTCGATGCCCTGGCTGAACAGGTTCAGCCCCAGGGTGACCAGGTCCACGTTGCCGGTGCGCTCGCCGTTGCCGAACAGGCACCCCTCCACCCGGTCGGCGCCGGCCAGGATGCCCAGTTCGGCGGCGGCGACGCCGGTACCGCGGTCGTTGTGCGGGTGCAGGCTCAGGATCACGCTGTCGCGCCGGGGCAGGTGCCGGTGCATCCACTCGATGGAGTCGGCGTACACGTTGGGGGTGGCCATCTCGACGGTGGCCGGCAGGTTGATGATCAGCGGGCGCTGCGGCGTCGGGTCGATCACGTCGATCACCGCCGAGCAGATCTCCAGCGCGTACTCCAGCTCGGTGCCGGTGTAGGACTCCGGGGAGTACTCGTAGTAGATGTCGGTGTCCGGGGTGATGATCTCGGCGTACTTCTGGCACAGTCGGGCCGCCTGCGTGGCGATGTCGGTGATGCCGTCCCTGTCCAGCCCGAAGACCACCCGGCGCTGCAGCACCGAGGTGGAGTTGTAGAAGTGCACGATGGCCTTCTTCGCCCCGCGCAGCGACTCGAAGGTGCGTTCGATCAGGTGCTCCCGGCACTGGGTCAGTACCTGGATGGTGACGTCGTCGGGGATCAGGTCCTGCTCGATGAGCTGCCGGACGAAGTCGAAGTCGGTCTGGCTGGCCGACGGGAAGCCGACCTCGATCTCCTTGTACCCCATCCGGACCAGCAGGTTGAACATCCGGCGCTTGCGCTCGGGGGACATCGGGTCGATCAGCGCCTGGTTGCCGTCGCGCAGGTCGACGGCGCACCAGCGCGGGGCGGTGTCGATGGTCCGGGTGGGCCACCGGCGGTCCGGCAGGTCGACGGTGAACTGCTGCTGATACGGCTGGTACCGGTGTACGGGCATCGGGCTGGGCTGCTGCACGCCGAACGGGTTGGTCATCGGTTCGCTCATTTCTCAGTCATCGACGAAGCGGGCTTTGACAAGCGGGCTGATCAGATGACCGGCGGCGAGCCGTGGCGTTCCGGGCGGAGCCCGTCAGGCGTGAGCGCGCGTCAACTCCGCGACGGGGTGCCGGCCGATGAGGCCCCGCCGCGGCGACGAAGAAGGAGCGCCTGCCACATAACGTCGTCCATGCTACGCCCTGACCGCGAAGACCGCGCCCCGGCCGCCGACCGGCGCGCTGACTAGGGCGTACGCGCCGGGCTGGCGGTCGCCGAGGCGGTCGGGCTGGGCGGCGGCGGGGGTGGCGGTGGGGACGCGGTACCCAGCGGGGTGCCGGGGACCACCGGGCCGGGCAGCGTCACGGTCGGGAACGGCGCGGTCGGGGTACCGGCCAGGGTGAGGCTGCCGGCCGCAATGCTGGCGGCGGTCAACGTGCCGTCGGCGTCGAAGCAGTAGACGCCGGCGTCCATCGGCGCGGCCAGCCCGGCGGCGTTGGGCTCCACCGAGAAGCACTGGCCGGCGGCGCCGGGCGGGGCGTCGGCGTCGGCCACCGAGATCGCCGACTGCCGGTCGGTGAGCACGCCCAGCCAGTCGGTGAAGATGTGCTGGAAGCGCGGGTCGCTCTTGGTCGGCAGCCCGGCCGGCAGCTGGACGCAGCTGGGCGTGGGCAGCAGCGGGCACTGGTACCAGCCGGCCGCGGTGTGCGCGATGACCACAGTGGCGGTACCGCCGAGCGCGCCGCCGGGGACGGAGACCGCCCAGCTGCCGTCGCTGGCGACGCCGACGGTCAGCGTGGCGGCCGGCCGGCCCTTGACGGTGAGCAGGTAGGCGGCCGTGTACCGGTGGTCCTGCGCGGCGGCGGCCCGGCCGGCGAGCTGCCCCGAGGCGTCGGCGGCCTGCACCGGGCCGGACGCGGTGGCCGACGGGCCCGGGCTGACCAGCGGATCCGGCCGCCCGGTACAGCCGGCGAGTGTGATGCCGGTCACAATGAGCGCGGTGACCGCCCGCGTGACGCGCGTCGCACCGACGGATTCCTTGCGGCGCCGCACGGCGTGGACCGCAGAATCCCGGGGCGGGCAGGCCGGGGCACGCAAGGGTGCCGGAGCGGGCGGAGCGGCGGGCGCGGGCACGCCGCCATTGTCCGGCACAGCGGTGCCGGATGCTGGGACCGACGCTCCCGACCCGTTCGCATGGCCGGTACGCTGGGGCGTTGTCAAGATGTGACGCCGCTGATCCCACCTGTCACCCGTGGGACCGGCGGCGTCGGTGCGCGACGAGTCGGTACGGGCGCCCTCGGCGCCCGCAGGGGAGGTCTTCCGGTGGCACTGGTGGTGCAGAAGTACGGCGGCTCGTCGGTCGCCAACGCCGAGCGCATCAAGCGTGTCGCCGAACGCATCGTGGACACCCGCAAGGCCGGCCACGACGTCGTCGTGGTGGTCTCGGCGATGGGTGACACCACCGACGAACTGCTCGACCTGGCCGGTCAGGTGAGTCCGGTGCCGCCCGGCCGGGAGCTGGACATGCTGCTCACCGCCGGGGAGCGCATCTCGATGGCGCTGCTCGCCATGGCCATCCACAACCTGGGGTACGAGGCCCGCTCGTACACCGGTTCACAGGCCGGCGTCATCACCACCTCCTCGCACGGCAAGGCGCGGATCATCGACGTCACCCCCGGCCGGCTGCGCACCGCGCTGGACGAGGGCGCCATCGCCATCGTCGCCGGCTTCCAGGGCGTGTCGCAGGACACCAAGGACATCACCACGCTGGGCCGGGGCGGCTCGGACACCACCGCGGTCGCGGTCGCCGCCGCCCTGCACGCCGACATCTGTGAGATCTACACCGACGTGGACGGCGTCTTCACCGCCGACCCGCGGATCGTGCCGGACGCCCGGCGCATCGAGCGCATCACCTACGAGGAGATGCTGGAACTGGCCGCCTGTGGCGCCAAGGTGCTGATGCTGCGCTGCGTGGAGTACGCCCGCCGGTACCAGCTGCCGATCCACGTGCGCTCGTCGTACTCGCTCAAGCCCGGGACCATCGTCACCGGCTCAATGGAGGAACTCCCCGTGGAACAGGCCATGATCACCGGCGTCGCGCACGACCGCAGCGAAGCGAAGATCACCATCGTCGGGGTACCCGACGAGCCGGGCGCCGCCGCGCGCATCTTCGAGATCGTGGCCTCCGCCGACACCAACATCGACATGATCGTGCAGAACGTCTCCACCGAGGGCACCGGGCGTACCGACATCTCCTTCACGCTGCCCGCCTCGGACGGCCCGGCGGCGCTGGGCGCGCTCTCCAAGCACCAGGACAAGCTCGGCTTCCGTACCCTGCTCTTCGACGACCACATCGGTAAGGTGTCGCTCATCGGCGCCGGTATGCGCTCGCACCCGGGCGTCGCCGCGCAGTTCTTCGCGGCGATGGCCGACGCGGGCGTGAACATCGAAATGATCTCCACCTCGGAGATCCGGGTGTCGGTGGTCTGCCGGGACACCGACCTGGACAGCGCGGTCCGCGCCGTGCACGCCACGTTCGACCTCGGCGGCGACGAGCAGGCCGTGGTCTACGGCGGAACAGGAAGGTGACGGCGATGGCGCAGCGGCCCACCCTGGCGGTTGTCGGCGCGACCGGCGCGGTCGGCACGGTGATGTGCGAACTGCTCACGGCCCGCAAGGACGTCTGGGGCGAGATCCGCCTCCTGGCGTCGGCGCGCTCGGCCGGTAAGAAGATCGCGGTACGCGGCGAGGAGCTGACCGTCCGGGAACTCACCTCGGACGCCTTCGACGGCGTGGACGTGGCGATGTTCGACGTCCCCGACGAGATCTCCGCGCAGTGGGCGCCGATCGCCGCGGCCCGGGGCGCGGTGGCGGTCGACAACTCCGGCGCGTTCCGGATGAACCCGCAGGTCCCGCTGGTGGTCCCGGAGATCAACCCGGAGCAGGCGGGCAACCGGCCGCTGGGCATCATCGCCAACCCCAACTGCACGACGCTGTCGATGATCGTGGCGCTCGGCCCGCTGCACAAGGAGTACGGCCTGCGCGAGCTGTCCGTCGCCTCCTACCAGGCGGCCTCCGGCGCCGGCAAGCCCGGCGTGGACACCCTGCTCGACCAGGTCGCCAAGGTGGCCGGGGACCGGCAGCTCGGCTCGCACACCGGCAACGTACGCAAGGCCATCGGCGAGGACACCGGGCCGTTCCCGGCGCCGCTGGCGCTCAACGTGGTGCCGTGGGCCGGCTCGCTGAAGGACGACGGCTGGTCGTCGGAGGAGCTGAAGGTCCGCAACGAGTCCCGCAAGATCCTCGGGCTGCCCGACCTCAAGGTCTCCGCCACCTGCGTCCGGGTGCCCGTGGTGACCGCGCACTCGGTGGCCGTACACGCCGTCTTCGGCGTCGAGGTGACCGCCGACGACGCCCGGGAGCTGCTCCGCCAGTCGCCGGGCGTGATCGTCGTGGACGACCCGGAGGCCGGCGAGTTCCCCATGCCGATCGACGCGGTCGGCACCGACCCGTCCTGGGTGGGGCGCATCCGCCGCTCGCTGGACGACCCGCGCGCGCTGGACTTCTTCGTCACCGGGGACAACCTGCGCAAGGGCGCGGCGCTCAACACCGCGCAGATCGCCGAGCTGGTGGCCCGCGAGTTCGCCGGCTGACCGCAGCTGCACACGAGGGGCGCGCCCGGGTCGGGCGCGCCCCTCGCTACAGCACTGGTGTGTCGGTCGCCTCGCGGCGGAAGGCACAACGCGGCTCCAGCCGAACGGTAGTCCGCGAAGGCAGATGTGATGAGGCCCGGGGACACTGTCACACACCAGCGGTTGGCACAACGGCCCGCTGCGCCGGAGCATTCCCCACCCGCTGTGGTCCCGGTCACAGCTGCGGCCTCAGGCCGCGCCGGCCACGCTGTGCAGGGGGTACGCCACCCGGGCGCTGTTGCGCCCGGCCCGCTTGGCCTCGTAGAGCGCCGAGTCGGCGCGGCGCAGCGTCTCCTTCGCCGTCTCGCCGGTCAACCGGACGGCGACCCCGACGCTGACCGAGTGCCCGACCTCGCGGGCGGCACCGACCAGCCGTTCGGCGATGCGTACCGCCTCGTCCGGGCGGGCCACGTCGAGCACCGCGGCGAACTCGTCGCCGCCGATGCGGTACAGCTCGTCGCCGCCGCGCAGCGCGCCGAGCAGCGCCCGGGACAGGTCCACCAGGGCCCGGTCGCCCTCCTGGTGGCCGTAGGTGTCGTTGATGTCCTTGAACCGGTCGATGTCGATGACCAGCAGCGCGGTGCGCTCCGGCTGGGAGCGGGCCAGCCGCTCACCGAACGGGCCGGTGTGGCGCAGCCCGGTCAACGGGTCGGAGATCGCCCGCTCGCTCAGCACCGCCACCGTCTGCAGGCGCTCCACCGCGCTCCACGCCTGGGCAGCCAGCAGCTCCAGCAGGTTCACCGTACCGGCGTCCGGGCGGCTCACCTCCTCGTCGACCACGAGCAGCACGCCGCCGGCGTTCCAGGTGGTGGCGTCGGGGTCCCGGCCGGGGCCGACCGGTACCATGATCATGGTCTTGACCCCGATCTTGGTCAGCGTCTCGAAGCCCTGGTCGTCGAGGAGTTCCGGGTCGCCCAGGGTGTAGGACGAGCCGTGCCGCCGGGCCCGGACCGCCATCTTGGCCAGCTCCTGCGGCTCCAGCTCGGCCAGCCGCAGCCCGACAGCGGTGGGCCGGCTGCGGTCCCAGTAGGCCCGCGCCCCCTCCGGCGTCGGCAGCAGCACCAGCGGCGTCGACAGGCCGGACACCTCGCGGGCCGCCACCAGCGACCGGGCCAGCAGCTCGCCGATCTCGTGGGCGCTGCTCATGTTGAGCGCGTGCCGCAGCATCTGCTCGGTACGGGTCTCCACCGGCGCCCCGCCGAGCTCCACGATGCGCCGCCCGAGCCGCCGCCCGATCTCCTCCAGCACCGGCAGCCAGGCGTCGATGTCGACGGCGTCGGTCCACTCCACGTTCAGCGCGCCGATCGGCCGGCCGTCCAGGTCCGGGATGGGTACGCAGATCTCCAGTACCGGGGTGGGGCCCAGCGGGATGTAGTCGGTCTCGTCGCCGACATCGGTGATCACGGCCGAGTGGCCGGTGCGGTGCACCCGGCCGGCGACGCCCGCGCCGAGCGGTGCGGAGGAGAACACCGACCACGAGCCGGTCGCCGCCATGCTGCGCAGATGGTCGTTGACGTGGAGCAGCGCCGAGATCATGGCTGGCGTGTGCCGGGAGATCACGTGTACCACGCGGTGGCAGGCCGCACCGACCCGCTGGGCGCCACGGAGGGCGGCGGTGACGTCTGGTAGCAAGCGGTCAGTGGGCAACGGGCCGTCCCAACATTCACAGGTCGTCCGGCCCGCGGACCGGTCGGGGGGTGATGCGAATGGGCTTCACAACACCCGTCCAAGGGTACCCGCGCTCCGCCACGCTGACAGCGGTCCTCGATGACGCTGGGTTACTCCCGCGTACGGGCATCGAAGATCCGGTACCGATCCGTTTGCCCGACACCGCAGGTCGGGCCGGCAACTTCGGGCAGCCCGCCGCCGCCCGGGCCGCTGGACGACGACCACCCGCAGTCATGCCCGTCACCCACGGCTCGTCGGCTCCGCGCCGGTGGTGGACGATGGGCCGGTGATCCTGCTGATGTCCGGCAGCACCCGCGCCGGCTCCACCAACTCGGCGGCGGTCCGGGCGCTCGCCGGCCCCGACGCGCCCGCCTACGACGGCCTCGCCCAGCTGCCGGCCTTCGTCCCCGGCGCCGACGGCCCGGCACCGGTCGAGCAGCTGCGCAGCCGACTGGCCGCCGCCGACGCGGTCCTCTTCTGCACTCCCGAGTACGCCGGCACCCTGCCCGGCAGCCTGAAGAACGCGCTCGACTGGGTGGTCGGCTCCGGCGAGCTGGACGGCAAGCCGGTCGGCAGCGTCAACGTGGCGGCGCCCGGGCGCGGCGACGGCGCGCAGGCCACCCTGCGACTGGTCCTCTCCTACGTCAACGCGCGGATCGTCGAGCCGGCGTGGACCCGGGTCCAGGTGCCCCGGGAGGCGGTCGGGGAGTCCGGCGAGCTGACCGACCCGGCCGTCGTCGGGCAGCTGGTCGCCGTCCTGGAACGCCTGCGCGCCGGCACCGGCTAGGCGCCGGTCAGCTCTGCGTACCGGGCGAACAGCAGACGCTGCCGTGCGGTGGCGTCCGGGCAGGTGACCGGGGCACCGAGCGCGCGGTCCAGCACCGCGTCGAGTTCGGCGTGCGCGGCGGCCAGCGGCGCCCGCACGGCTCCCGGAGCGTACTGCCGGGCCAGCGGCGTCCCCGCTGTCCGCGCCGCGAGTACCCCCGCGCCGGCCCGGATGATCTCGGTGCGCTGTCCGGGGGTCAGCGCGGGCAGCGGGAAGGTGTTCCAGACCACCGACGCCGACAGCGACGGATCCGACCGCAGCCGCCCGCCGACGCTCTTCTGCCAGGTGAGGAACGCCGCCGAGGAGAACACGGCGAACAGCAGCCCGTCCGGATCCGGTGCGGTGAACAGCTTCACCGAGGCGATCACCTCGCCGCCCAGCCGCGCCGCCGTCGCGTGGCTGCGCCCCTCCGCGAACGTCTGCGGCATGGCCAGGTACTCCCCGGCCGGCTGGCGGATCTCACCGAACAGGTGGGGCCGCCCCGCCAGCGCCCGGGTGACCGCCCGGCGTGCCCCGGCCCGCAGCAGCCCTACCCGCGCCACCCGGTCCCGCAGCAGCGCACTGGCGGCCAGGTCGGCCGGGTCGAAGTCGTCGGCCATCCACAGGCACCAGCGCGGCAGGTCGTTGATCAGCTCCCGGCCGCCGACGAAGCGCCGCAGGTAGCGGGCTGCCACCGGGTCGGCCCGCAGCTGCGGCAGCTGCGCCGGCCAGACTGTCAGGTGGTTCCAGTCGATGGCCGTGGAGCCGGCCCGGATCGGCGGAAGGTCCACGGCCAGCGGCCGATCGGCCGGGCATACCAGCACCTGCGGCCCGTCCACCAGGTACCCGTTGAGGCCGCCCACCAGCAGCTCCCGGGGCGGGCCGGTCGGCGTGTGGTAGTCGAACAGCCGGGCCGGCCCCGGCACCCGGGAGAAGCCCAGGATCACCACGTGGACCGCCGCCGTGGTGGCCGTCTTGCGGGCATGCCAGGCGAACGTCCGATGCGCGAACGCCAGCCGCCAGCCGGCCGCCCGTACCGCCCCGAACAACCGTGGTACCGACTCGCCCTGTACCACCGAGTTGGTCGCCACGAACGCGAACCGCCCCGGCTGCTCCCCGAAGTACCGCAGCGCCGTGGCGAACCACGCCGTCACGTAGTCCAGGTGCCGTACGCTGCCCCCGCCCCAGGCGCGGCGCAGCTGTGCACCCTGGGCGGCGGTGCGCTCCTTGTGCCCACGGAACGGCGGATTGCCGGCCACCACGACGTGCGCATCCGGCTCCAGCACCTCGGCCCAGTCCAGGTCCAGGGCGTTGCCGGTGACGATGCGCGGCTGCCCGCCGTCGGCCACCCCGGTCAGCTGCCAGTCGGTGAGCAGCAGGGCGGTTTGGGCCAGCTGCGCCGACCAGGGGTCCAGCTCGATGCCGTGGAAGTGCTCCAGGCGTACCCGGGTGGGCTGCACACCCAGCCGCCGGCACAGCTCGGCCTCGATCGCCCGGACGTCCCGGAAGGCCACCACCAGGAAGTTGCCGGCACCGCAGGCCGGGTCCAGGAAGCGCAGCCGGGCCAGCCGGTCCCACAGCCGGCGCAGCGCCGCCGGGTCGGCCGCGCCCGCCAGCTCGGCGCGCAGCTCGTCCAGGATCAGCGGGTCGAGGACTTTACGGACGTTCTGTTCACTGGTGTAGTGCTCGCCGTGCGGCCGCCGGGCCGACGCGGCGGTGACCTCCTGGCGTACCGCGCCGAGCACGGTGGGGCAGACCGCCCGCCAGTCCACGCCCATGCCGGACGCTCCCCGGCCGGCCGCCAGCCGGGCGGTGAGCAGTACCGCCAGCCGCGCCTCGGTCGCCGGGCGCCCGCGCGCCCAGCGGGTGACCACAGCCAACGCCCGCGCGGTGTGAACCGCCCGGGCAGCCGCACTGTGCATGCCGGCAACCTAACCCACAGCGGCGGCGACCCGGTCGCCCCGCCGCGGCGGCGCACGCTCGGCGTGCGGATCCGGCCGCTGCCCGCGGGCGGGGCGAGCTGGGCGCAGCGATCGCGCCGGGCTCGCGGTGGCCCGATGATGCCGTCGCAGTGGCCGGAACGGCTTTCCTTGCCTGGTGTGTCAGGAGACACCGATATCGAGGAGGTTGACACCCGGTGATGGTCCACAAGCTCCGTACCAGGATGGCAGGGCTGCTGCTGGTGCTCGCGGCGACCGGCGGGGTCGCCGTGGCGGTTGCGCCGGCGTCACCGGCCTTCGCCGCGAGCTGCTATGAGTCGTCCTGCGAAGGGAAGGATCCCCATTCGACCGGCTGTGACAGCTCGGTCAGCGATCGGTGGGCGAACTGGAATCCGCCACCCGGCGCCTCCAGCTGGAGTGTGGAGCTGCGCTACTCCAGCACCTGCCGGGCCGAGTGGACGAAAATCACGGTCGACGACTACCAGGCGACCTGCTGCTCCGCGATCACCGTCCGTACCGACCGGCTGGTCTACACGCCGTACGGCTACTACTCCGGTCCCAGCCACTCCAAGACCGTCAACGCCGGCCTGGAGGGCTCGTGGTGGACGGTGATGACGGTCTCCGGTCCGCAGGACAAGTTCCGGTCCTGCTACTACTGGGCGCCGATGGGTGACTACAGCTGTAGTCCCTGGTACTCCCTCTAGGCACCGGTGACGAGCCCGCGGACCAGCCGGGTCCGCGGGCTCCGTCGTGGTGCCGCGGTCAGCCGGTGGAGGAGCGTAGGCCGGACCGGCCCGGCTGCCTTCGGGCCGTCCGCAGCGCCTGGTCGAGTCGGCGGCTCACCACTTCGGCGAGCGCCACGATCTCGGCCAGGCTCTCGCCGCCGTGGTCGGCACCGGCCGGCCCGGCCGCCGTCAGGATCCCGGTGTGCACCGCCGACAGCTGCGGACCCGGCTCCACCCCCAGCTCCTCGCGCAGTAGCCGACGGGTCCGGGCGAACAGCTCCAGGGCGTCGGCCTGCCGGCCGGCGGCCTGCAGCGCCAGCATCGCGTGCCGGACCAGGTTCTCCTGCGCCGGCTGGTGGGCCACCGCGGCCGCCAGGTCGGCGATCACCTCCCGGTGCCGGCCCAGCCCCAACTCGACGCCGAAGACCTGTTCCGTGGCGGTCAGCCGGAGTTCGTTGAGGCGTACCACCGCCGGCTGGAAGGGGCCCATGTCCAGGCCGAGCAGGACCTCTCCGCGCCAGCGGCCCAACGCCGCCCGGAGCAGCCGGGCGGCGCCGGTGTGGTCACCGGCCTGGATCGCGGTCGCGGCCTGGGTGAACTCCTCCTCGAAGGCCAGCGCGTCCAGCTCCTGCGTGGACAGCCGCAGCAGGTAGCCGCCGCCCACCCGGTCCACTCGCAGCGGTGCCTGTACCCGGGCGAACAGCCGGATCAGACCCGCGACGCAGTTCTGTACCTGTTGTCGCGCGGTGGGCGGCGGCTGCCGTAGCCACAGCAGGTCGATGAGCTGTTCGGTGGGTACCGGACGGTTGGCGGCCAACAGCAGCCCGCCGAGGATGCGCCCCTCCCGTCGGCGCAGCAGGTCCACGCCGAGCGGCGGTGAACACCGTAACGGCCCAAGAATGTTGAACCTCATTTCTGACTCCCCCGTGAAATTGAGTGCGGTGGATAGCTTGTACCACCGGGCCGCCCCGCTCCGCGATCCCCGTCTCGGTGGTCGGCCGTGCGGATGTGATGGCGCAACGATGGGCCGGGTCGTCACGCTGCGGGGCATGCTGCGGCTACATCGAACGTTGTCCATACTCTCTATGGCCGTGCTCATCGCGGCGTCATTGACCATCACCGCAAGCCCGGCGACGGCGAGCCCGTCAGCGGTGGGCGACACCGGCGCGGATCTCGCCGCCACCACCGTCGGCGACGCGCAGGCCCTGCACATCCTGGTCGCCACCGGGAGGAGCGGCTACCGCTGGCGGACCGCCGCGTCGCTGTCCGAACCGGGCTACGACACCGACGAGTGGATCGGCCAGCTCTGCGTCACCGGCTCCGGCCACCACGCCGTCGCGGTCTACGCGCCCCGGCAGTTCACCAACCGACCGGCCCAGTTCAGCGCCGGCGCCTTCGTCGCTGTCATCAACCTGGACAGCGGCGCGGTGACGAAGCTGCCGTTCCGGGCCTCGCTGGCCTACTACAACCCGGGCTGCGGCGGCGGGGAGACCGCCGCCGTCTCGACCCTGCGGGACGGCAGCGGCAGCACGCGCAGCGTCGTCACCCTGGTGGACGCCGCCACCGGCAGCCTCGCCGGTACGGCCGACGCGGAGGGCCAGCTCACCTCGGCGGTACCGTTCGGCACCGGGGTGGCCGCCGCGCTCGGCAACAGGCTGGTCGCCGTCGACCGTTCGGGAACCACCCGGACGCTCGCCACTGTTGCGGCCACGCCGTTCCGGCTGCACCCGGACCGGGCCGGCGGGCTCGCCTTCGAGGTACCCCGCCGGGACAGCTCCGGGGACCGGGTCGAGGTACGCCGCTATGCCGGTGGCCACAGCAGCGTGCTGGGCACCGGCCGGCTGGACGGGGTACGGCTGGCCGCCGGGGCGGCCGCGGTGTTCGTGACCGGCCCCGACGCCGGGCGGATCAGCATCCCGAAGGCAGCGGCCTGGAGCAGGCTCGGCGGCGACGTGCAGGACACTCCGTCCAGCACGGGTGCGCTGCTGCTCACCGGGGTGGACGACCATCGGCGGCCGACCGCCGCCGCGGCGGCCGCCGGGCAGCTGCACAGCCCCGACCGTCCGGACCCGGTGGACATCCACGCCAGCCGGACCTCCGACCGGCAACCGCTGTCCTGGCGGGTCCAGCCGGACGCGGGCGCCCCGGACGGCGCACTGGCCGCACCCGGCTCCGGCGGCGGCCGTTCACCTGGCGCCATCACGCCGAAGGTCGACGGATCCACGGTGCCCTGGGACCCCGACCGGGGCTGTGCGGTCCCCCGCAACGACCCCGGCAAGCAGGTCTTCCAGGCCACCGCGAAGCAGGTCGAGTGGGCCGTCGACCTCGCCGTGCAGGGTGCCCTGTCGGTCAACCGGCCGGCCAACTTCCGCGGCTCCGGCGTACCGGTGTCGTGGTCTCCGCAGGGCATGTTCGCTCCCCGCCAGCTCAGCGGGGCACCGGGCGCCACCGTGCCGGCGCAGGTGCTGCTCGGGGTACTCGCCCAGGAGTCGAACCTGATGCAGGCGTCCCCGCACGCGGTGGACGGCGTCGCCGGCAACGTCAACCAGGGCGGCTTCTACGGCGACGGCTCCAGCTGGAGCACCGTGGACTGCGGCTACGGCGTGGGCCAGGTGACCACCGGGATGTCGGTCGCCGAGGGCAGCAGTAGCTTCGTCCCCAACCAGCAGCTGGCCATCGCCGCCGACTACGCGTCCAACGTTGCGGCGTCGCTCAACCTGCTCATCGACAAGTGGAACGCCCTGAAGGCGGCCGGCATCCAGGCCAACGACGGCAATCCGGACTACGTCGAGAACTGGTGGTTCGCCCTGTGGGCCTACAACAGCGGGATCCAGCCGCGCAGTGCCGAATTCGGCAACACCACCGGGTGTACGCCCGGGCCCGCCTGCACCGACGGGCAGGGCAACTGGGGCCTCGGCTGGTCCAACAATCCGGCCAACCCCGACTACCCGGTCGACCGGCACGTCTTCCACAGCCAGGAGGTGGACACCCACACCCCGAACCTCTGGCCCTACCAGGAACGGGTGCTCGGCTGGGCCAGATTCCCGCTCGGCCGGTACAACTACGCCAACAACAACTGGGAGGAAGCGTTCCTGCCGGTCAGCTATCCGGAGGGCTCCACCGAGTCCCTCCCGGACCACGACATCTTCTGCACGCCGACCGCGGACCACTGCACCCCGGCCGGGACGACGGACAGTACCGGCGCCCCCGGCGCGGGCCTGTGCCAGCGCTCCGATCTGCACTGCTGGTGGCACCAGTCGATCACCTGGGTGGACTGCGCCCACAATTGCGGCACCGAACTGATCCAGTACTCCCCGGGTGACCCGGAGCCCGGATATACCGATATCTATCCACCGGACTGTTCGACCGCCGGACTGCCCTCCGGCACGGTCATCGTCGACGACGTGACCACGGCGAGCGTCGCACCGTGCACCAAGACCTGGACAAACCAGGGCAGCTTTTCGTTCTACTTCCCGCCCGGCAGCGACCCGTCGTGCACCGGGAACTGCATCACCTATCCGGGTAAGATCGACTTCCATCAACTGGGGGTCGGCTTCGGCGGCCACATCTGGTTCACCCACATGGCCGACGTCGTGCACGTCGTCGGCGCCTGGACGCCGCCGAGCACGGTGACCGGATGGCGCCGGATCAAGGTGCACATCCCCGACAACGGCGCCGCCACCGAAATGGCCGACTACCAGATCAACCTCGGCAACGGGCAGACCCGGCACCGCCTGGTCAACCAGGACTGGGGGAAGAACACCTGGGTGGACCTGGGCAGCTTCAACCTGTCCGCGGGCGCGTCGGTCTCACTGTCCAACGTCAACACCCATGTGGTCTGGAACGACGGGCGGGACGTCGCCTTCGACGCGGTGGCCTTCATCCCCAGTACCAAGCCGTACGCCAGCTACGTGGCGCTGGGCGACTCCTACTCGTCAGGGGAGGGGCTCAGCCCGTACGAACTGGACAGCGACCAGTACAACGACGGGGACAAGGACTCCTGCCACCGCTCCGGCAAGGCCTACTCCTACCAGGTGCGGCTGTCCGGGCGGAGTACCGCCATCGCCGCCGATGCCGCCGCGAACAAGGCCAACTTCCACTTCCTGGCCTGCTCCGGCGCGGAGTCCGTGCACCTGACCGCGGCCGCGGTGGACACCGCCAACACCTGGAACACCGACTGGGGTTCGCAAAACGACTACCACAGCGGCGAGCCGTACCAGATCGACTCCAGCGGCTGGCTGGACGTCGATACCTCGCTGGTGACGCTGAGCATCGGCGGCAACGACGCGCGCTTCTCACAGGTGTTCAAGGCCTGTGTGGAGTACCTGTGCACGTCGGACTCGTTCAAGTTGACCAGGAGCAACGGCAGCACCGATCCGCAGGTGCTGACCACCTATGAACCGAAGGTGATCACTGCCCTGCGGTCGCATCTGGTGTCGGTGTACTCGGCGATCCACGCCCAGGCCCCGAACGCCCGGGTGGTCGTCGTCGGGTACCCGAGGCTGTTCGCCAGCAAGCCGACTCTGCCGTGCCAGGCGCTGATCGTGGGTACCCAGGTGTGGATGAATTCGATGGCCGATCAGCTCAACCAGACGATCATGGGAGCGGTGACCGACGTGCGGGCGAAGTATCCAGGGATGACCATCACCGCGATCGATCCGAGCGCCGGCTTCACCAACCACACCGTCTGCGACCAGACGAACTGGGTGAACGGCATCACCAGCTCGACCCAGACCGGCAGCGACGGGCCGCACTCCCAAACGCCGGGTGCCGGCAGCTTCCACCCGACCGCCCCCGGCCAGGCGGAGTACGCGGCGCTGGTCAACGCCATCCTGTGACACTGCACCTCAGCTAGCGGGCTGCGTGCGGCGCGGCGGTACCGGCCGGACACCGCCATCAGCACCGCACCGACCGCGTACACCCATGGGTTGATCGGGGCTACCCCGGGCCTGGTCGCTGTCGCCGGATCCGCCGTTGTCTGGGGCCGGAGGATCCGGTCGCGGCAACACCCCGCGGGTCACGCCAGCAGGACGGCGCTCATCGGGGTTCGTGGTGAACGAGCAGTTGCTTGAGTACGGAGGCGATCGAGTCCCGCTGCTGCCCGCTGAGCGGTTCGAGGAAGGTCTCGTTGGTGGCTATCAATTCGTGCAGTGCCTGCCGGGCGACCTTGCCGCCGCGCGGGGTGAGTCGGACGAGCACGCCGCGCCGATCGGCCGGATCGGGTGCGCGGCGGATCAGCCCGGCTCCTTCGAGCCGGTCGAGCCGTGAGGTCATGGCCCCCGTGGTGATCAGCGAGGACCGGGCCAGGTCGCTGGGTTTGCTGCCGTGCTGGTCGCCGACCCGGCGCAACGTGTTCAGCACGTCGAAGTCGGCGATGCTCAGCCCGAACCGCTGCAGGACGGCGCCGACGGTGCGTTCGTAGTAGCCCGCGCACAGCATGAGGCGGCCGGTGACCTCCAGTGAGCTGGAATCCAGCTGGGGGTCACGATCGCGCCAGGCCTGGACGATGCGGTCGACGGAGTCACTCACCACCCGAAGAACGTTAGCTTGACGTCAAGCGAGAATCCAGTAGCCTGGCCTTAAGTTACTTTACACCAAGCTATCTGGAGGGCAGGGATCCGCTACCCGCTGGAGGGAGGCCACCATGCTCACCGCCTACGTCGCGATCACTGCCGTGGCTGCGATCGCCTGCGGCTACGCCGCCGTCCTGAACTTCACCCACAACGAGTCAGTGGCGAAGACCGCCGTGAGGCTGCACATTCCGGCGTCGTGGCAGGCGCCACTGGGCGTCCCGCTCGCCGCAGGCTCGCTCGGTTTGGCCGTGGGCTTCGCCGTCCCGGTGCTCGGAACGGCCGCAGCCGGCGGCCTCGTTCTGTACTTCCTGTGCGCAGCCGGCGCCCACATCCGGGCCCGCGACACCCGGCTCGCCGCCTGGCTCAACTGGGCCGCGTTCTTCGCACTGGTCGTGGCCACACTGGTGCTGGGCCTGGCCTACCACGGTCCGTTCTGAGCTTCCGCGCAAGGTCAACTGGCGGGTGGCGAACCACGTCCGGAGCCCGAACCGTGGCAGGCACCTGTGCATTATTTTCGCGAGCACTGTCCTGGAGCGGGTGCGATGGTGAGGCGGATACCCCGGTGGTTGGCGCGGGCCCCGATTCCGCTGCTCCGGCAAGGCTTCGGCTGGCTGACGGGCGGTCGTCTCCTGCTGCTGGAGCACGTGGTCGGACGAGTGGGCTGCCCCGACAGGTCATCCTGGAGGTGGTAGGGCGCGATGCGGACCACGTATGGGTCGTGTCCGGCTACGGAGCCGCCGCCCAGTGGTACCGCAATGTGCGAGCAAGCCCTCAGGTGCGGGTATGGCTCGGACGCCGTCGTGGGCGGCCGGTACTGCCGTGTCGTTAACCGCTGAGCGGGCCTGGTCGGTGCTGGAGGAGTACCGGGCGCGGCACCCCGGCGCGGGACGGGCGCTGGGGCGCACGTTCGCCATCCCCGAACTCGCGGGGTGGCACGCTGCCGACGGATATCGCCATCCGCCTGCCCGTCGTGGAGATCACGTTCACCCGGCGGAGCTGAGCGTTGTCGGCAGCGGCGCCTGATCCGGATGGCGCTGCGTGGCCGCGGGCTACGTACTCTGGCTCAGGAGGTGCGGCAGCGGCCCTGGATGCCTCCCGATGGCGGGACATGGTCAGGGCCGGTACCCGCGACGGGGTGACCGGCCCTGACCTGCACTTTCTCGGTGTCGGGGTGGCGGGATTCGAACCCACGACCTCTTCGTCCCGAATTAGGCTCGTGAAGTTGATCTATCGGATGCTAGCGGTATTCGCCCTGGTGGCGGGCGTGGTCGGCATCGGTTGCGCGGGGCTCGCCGGGGTCCTTCAAACAAGATCGTCTCCCAGGTTTCTCCCAACACGGTCCGGCTGGTCTTGGTGGTTCGGAGCTGGCTTCCCGTTCGCGCAGGTCTCCCCCGGCAGAGCGCGCCGGGCTTGTCCAGGTGGAGCGCCCCACCGGACGAACGACCTGGACAAGCCCGGCGCGCTCTGCTGGCCTCCGGTGTGCGAACGGGGAGCGGGCGGCAGTGCAGGCATCCCGGCGCGCCGAGGTCCAGGGCGAGTAGCCCTGGCCGCCGGAGGCACCGCACTTGGTCGGCGGACCCGGCGCCGGGCCGCCGGCCGGCCGCCGCCATGACGGCGTTCTACCCGTCTACCCGAACTTGCCCGACGCTGCCGGGACCGCCCCGGCTGAGCGTTGGGCTTCGGCGTTTCCGCGATGCGCAGCGCACGGGCCGGCCCCACGTTGCGCCGCGCCAAGCAGAGCAACGTGGGGACGGATCCGGGCGCGCGGCCCGCATCGCGGGCCGCCTTGAAGACGTATGGAAAGTTCTCGCCCGGGCGGTCCTGCTTGTGTGTCGTACTCCAGTTGATGCGTTACACCGTGACTCCACTTGATCGGTTACACCGGCGGCTACCTGCCGGGCCATCATGAGGCGACGTGCCTGCGACCCGTGCCCGGGGCTATCGCTTCGGCCGGCGAGTCGAGGGTGCCGCGCAGCTATCGTCCAGTGATGCGTGTACAGCTCGATGGGAACCAGATCCGCACCGAAGCCGACTTCCATCGGCAAGTAGCGACGCTTCTGGACTTTGGCCCCTACTACGGGCACAACCTGGATGCGTTGTGGGACCGGCTGAGCACCGACGTTCGCCGTCCGATGCACCTGACCTGGGCTGCCGCTCAAGTGAGCCGCGAGGCCATCGGGCAAGTGGCCTTTGACCGAATCGAGCGCATCCTGCGTGCGACGGCCGACCAGGATGCTGCCTGGGGTTTGACCGACCGCTTCACCTACGAGCTCGCGTAGCCATGTTCGGCCTGTTGACTGCGAAAGTTGTGGATCTGGCGGCTAGCGGCGTGTAGCACTGAGGCAATGGTGAGGGCTGCACGGAACAACTCGTGTGAGGGTCGAGCTCGGCATTCCGTCGTCAGAGCTGAGGTGTTTGATCGCCTTAGTGAATGGCGATCGTGTAGGTGATGATCAGAACAATCAGTACGACTGGGATGGTGGCTACGGCGGGGGTCACCAAGGTCCGGCTGAAGTTAGGCACGGTTGCGCGGTAGCGACTGACGTCCATGTCGAATGGTGTCGGGTCTGCGCCATCACTGGGGGCGCCAGCAGTAAGCGGTGCTGCCGCCGCCTGGTAGAGGCGTCGGTAGAGCCGTTCTAGTCGTAGGTAGTAGGCGTCGATTCCCCAGAACACGATGGCCGGCAGGGTTGGGACCAGTAAGAGGCCACGCGCACCGGCCTTGGTGGCCAGAATGGCGAACACGACCGAGACAAGGGTGACTGACCAGCCCTTGACGGTGAAGGAGTTCTGGGCCAGGCGGTTGATGATTGCCTGGATGTCGGCGAGGTGACGCAGCCTAAGCTCCTGGTCGGTCGCCATGGTCTGCCTCCCTGTCGAAGGTGGCAGAATACCTGTTGCGGCACGATCCGCCTAGCGGGTCGTGATGTGGACAGTTGGGACGATGTTGGGCCACTGTGTGGCCTGGTAGACCTGACCGCGTGAGCCGTAAACGTAAACACGTTGGCGAGAAGGGCCGGGGCCAGAGCGGCCAGCGAGACGCACGTTCGTCTATGGGCCGGGATGTGTTCGTCTCGTATGCCGGCTCGGACCGAGCCTGGGCTGAGTGGGCCGCATGGCACCTGCAGGATGCCGGGTACACGGTTGAGTTGGATGTGTGGGACTGGCAGGCCGGTGAGAACGTAATCCTGCGGATGAACGATGCGTTGGAGTCCTGCGGCTGTGTTCTCATGCTTTGGTCGGGGGAGTACTTCGACCGCAACCGGTTCACCACGGACGAGTGGCCCGCCCTGCTGGCAGAGCGTCCGGAGGAGCGTGGCCGTTTGGTGCCGGTGCGGGTCGCCGACGTGACGCCGCCGATACTGCTCAAGCCGCTTGCCTACCGTGATGTGTACGGCGTAGACGAGGACGAGGCCCGAGCCCGGCTGCTGGCAGCGGTCGGCGGCCCAAGCGACGTGCACGGCAAGCCGGAGTTTCCGGGTAGCGGCAAGCCGAAGCGGCTGCGTGCCCCGGCCGTCAGGCCGCCCGGGGTGCTGCCGTCGGTGTGGAAGGTGCCGCGCCGCAACCCTCTGTTCATTGGTCGGGACGATTCGTTTGTCGGCCTCCGGGAACGGCTGGGTGCTGGACATGCCGCTGTGGTGCAGGCCGTGCACGGGTGGGGCGGGGTAGGCAAGACCACTCTGGCCATCGAGTACGCGCACCGTTTCGCCGGAGCGTACGAACTGGTGTGGTGGATCGACGCCGAGCAGCCTGCGCTGATCGGTGAACAGTTCACCGCTCTGGGCGTCGCCGCCGGCTGGATCTCCCCCACAGCTTCTGCGGCCGACCCGACCGCGGTAGTGCGGCAGCGGCTGCGTACCGAGCCCGGGTGGCTGCTGATATTCGACAATGCCAACGGCAGGGAGGATCTCCTTGCGTGGCTGCCCGAAGGGGCCGGGCATGTGATGGTCACCTCCCGTAACCCCGGCTGGAACCAGCTCGCTGAGCCGCTGCCGCTGCCGGAGTTCACTCGAGCGGAGTCAGTCGCGCTCCTGCGACGCAGCCTTGCGGGCGTCACTGACGGGCACGCCGGTGAACTCGCCGATCGGCTTGGGGACCTGCCCCTCGCCGTGGCCCAGGCGGCGCTGTGGTTAAGGGAGACTGGTACGCCGGTGGCGACGTACCTGGAGATGCTCGACAAGCAAATTGAGGTCATCCTCTCCGTGGGCGTTCCGGACGGCTATCCGGCGCCCCTGGCCGCCGTTGTGCAGACGTCCGTCCAGCGGCTGGCACAGGAGGACGAGGCTGCCGGTCAACTGCTGACGCTGTGTGCCTTCCTAGCCCCAGAACCCATCCCCACGACCCTGTTCACCACAACGCCGGACGCGCTGCCGCATCCGCTGGCCGACAGGGTCAGCATGCCCGTGGAGTTTGGCGAGACCACGCGACGGGTCGGCGCCTACGGACTGGCCCGCATCGGCGACGGTACCCTGCAACTACACCGCCTGACGCAGGCGATTCTCCGCGCCAGCCTCAATCCCACCGACCGGCCTGGGCTGCGGGAACGAGTCGAAACGCTCCTGGCCGCCGCCCGACCCGATGACGGCCGTGATCCGGCAACCTGGCCGATCTGGGCACAACTCGTGCCCCATGTGCTCAGTCTCGATCCTGCGGCCAGTACCAATCCCGGATTTCGGCAACTGGCCTGCGACGCCAGCTCCTACCTGATCTCCAGAGGTGGCGACATGGAAGCGGCACACCACCTCTGCGAACGCCTATACCGCGAGTGGCAAGAACGATTTGGCGCAGATGACCCACAAGCGCTGTTCGCCGGCACTAACCTGGCGAACACGTATACATATCTTGGTCGATTCGCCGAGGCATACCGAACTGACCTGGTCATCTACGACCAGCGCCGCGACCTGCTCGGCGACGATCACCCCGACACCCTCACCTCAGCCGCCAACCTCGCTGTCTTGCTGAACCGTCTGGGCCGCCATGGCGAGGCCGAACAGTTCGGCCGCGAGACCTACGAACGGCATCGCCGCATATTCGGCGACAACCACCCCTACACCCTCACCTCAGCCGGCAACCTCGCCGGCTTCCTCAGCGATCTGGGCCGCCATGGCGAGGCCGAACAGTTCGGCCGCGACACCTACGAACACCGCCGTCGCGTACTCGGCGACGATCACCCCGAGACTCTCGCCTCAGCGTCCAACCTCGCCGGCGTCCTCAGCCATCTGGGCCGCCATGGCGAGGCCGAACAGCTCGGCCGCGACACCAACGAACGGCTTCGCCGCGTACTCGGCGACAACCACCCCGACACCCTCGCTTCAGCCGGCAACCTCGCCGGCATCCTGAGCCGTCTGGGCCGCCATCGCGAGGCCGAACAGCTCGGCCGCGACACCAACGAACGGCTTCGCCGCGTACTCGGCGACGACCACCCCCACGCCATCACCTCAGCCGGCAACCTCGCCGGCATCCTCAGCGATCTGGGCCGCCATCGCGAGGCCGAACAGCTCGGCCGCGATACCAACGAACGGCTTCGCCGCGTACTCGGCGACAACCACCCCGACACCCTCAACAGCGCCCACGTACTGGTCCAAATCCTGCTAGCAATGCGACGACCCGGCCAAGCGCGGAAGCTCGCGGCGTGGATTCGCGCGCAGAACACGAACGAAGACACCCCCGACTCGAAGCCCTAGGCCAGCACGTCAGACTGACGGCGGGGTCGAGGGCGCAGCCGATTGGCAGATGCGTCCTCGGAGTTTCAGGGAGTCGCGTGGGCTCGCCAGATGATGAGCGGTCCGGAGGCATGGCACAACATGATGCCATCGCGTGCGCGGTGGGCCGCATATGCGGCGGCCCGTCGAGCCGGACCCACCAACGCTGCACCCGACTCGGATGCCCGGCGGTAGGTCGGCGCGGCGGGCCGCTACTGACCTGTCGGGGAGCTAATCGATGGGGACGACGTACGCGTTGACGAACCACGGGCCGACCACCGCCCGGTGGAGATGGCCACCGATCGCGCTGTTGCCCTCGCCGCTGACGACACAGTGAACGTGCGGCTTGCCGTCCCTGACTTCGCCCGTGCCCGACAGCTCCAGGGGCTGCTTGAACTCGGTGATGATGTCGCTGTGTGCGTCGTCGGTGGGCATGTTACTCAGCGCGCAGTAGTCGACGGCGCCGATGAGAGACGCGATCGCTGCGTTCTTGATGCCCTTGTCTGCGAGGGTGCGGCCGATGGTCTCGACGACCTCTTCGCCGGTCTTGACTGCTACGACAATCATGGACGTCTCCGATGTAGTGGTCAGTAGGACAAGGGACTGTCGCCGGCCAGCAGTGCGCCGATGGATCGGATGGTCTCGGCGTCGCGTTCCTGGCGCAGCGCCGCGTGTAGGGCGCCCTTGGTGATGTCTGGAGCGGCTTCCCGAATCTGGCCCAGGAGGATGACGCTGCACCAACGTGCGGCGCCGTCACGTGGGTTGCTGACTTCGGCTGCGAGCCGGATTGCTGCCCGCGTGGCCTGACCGTCCGACGACCATGGTTCGGCTCGTGGCGCTTGCTCCACTCCAGCGCTGAGGTCAGCAGCCGACGTCCACGGCAGCTCTAGCACCCGACTGGCGACGGCGGTCAGGTAGAGCTGTCGGGTGTCAGGATCGCGCTTGAGTGCGCGGATTACCTCGTCCTCGAAAGCTCCACCGACCTTGGCGAGCACTCCGGCGCTGTTGACCCGTAGGACTGGGCTGGGTGCCCGGGCCATCCATCGGCGAAGCGCGGCTGCACTGGCCTGGTCGCGGGTGACGAACTCCCGGATCACCATGTCCGTTTCGTGGCTGGTCTGCGCTGTGGAGAACAACTTGCTGTCGCCTTGGGCTACCGCACTGAAAATCCGCTGGGCGACGTGGAAGTCTACGAACGACGGGTGCGCGAAGGAGTAGAACCCCTCGGCATCGCGGAGCACCGCCCCGGCGGTAGCGCCGGCTGTGTGTGCTTCCAGGTACTTGGCGATCGGCACAGGAAGCTCTGTGCCGTGCAGCTTGCCGGTCTTGCGTTCCCATAGTGCCCATGCCAACCACTGGGCGCAGTCCTGGGCGCTGACTTGCTCGACTGGCAGTCCGGCGAATAGACGGGCCGCTGCGCCGCCAACGGCGACGGCACCGCCAAGCCGGAGGAATTGGTGTCTGTCCACTTCGGGATCTCCCTCAGCGGTCCCGTCGTCAGGCATCTTGAACCACAAATGCTCGGGTGGAATGCGAAGCGTCTTCGCCCACTGAACGAGCTTGTCGAGATGAACGATCGGGCCGCCATTTTCGATTCGGCTCAATTGCGCCTGAGTGATTCCCGCCCACGCGGCGGCGGTTTCCTGTGAGATCACGTTTCGGCCGTGATCGGGATGCACGCGGTAGGCCCGGATCACCCGGCCCATGTGCCGCATCGTTAGCGCTTCCCGCATCGCCGGATGCTGCCAGAACTCCGCTGGCGCTTCCGGCGGGGAGACGGGATCATGCCGCGCCTTGGCGCTGCACACGGAGCACCGGCCTGTCATGTTGTCGCGGGCAAGGCTCGCGCCGCACAGGCAGCGTCGAGCTGCTTGACGTCCCGGGTTCATGCCAACAACCTCACTGGTCAATGCTCCTTTGTCCTGCTCCGGCCGATGGTAGGGAGATTCAGGGGCGCGTCCATACGTCGCGCGTATGGACGCATGAGCCAATCGTCATGGTCGATGCACTGTCCGTACCGGACCCTTCCCAGTGTGACTGATCCCGGATCCCCTCAGCGCCCCTCCCAGCCCCCGCCGCTGTACAGCTCCCGTGCTGCGGCCTGCCGTATGCTGCAAGGCGATGCCTACCACGAAGTCAACCTCGGAACTGCCCACCGACTGGTGGACAGCCGAGGACTGCGCGCGCTTCCTCGGCATCACACGAAGCACCTGGACTGCCTACGTCGCCAGACAGCAGGCGCCTGGCCCCGACCGGATGTTCGGCCGGTCCCCCGTCTGGCGACCGGCCACCGTCCGGAACTGGGCCACGTCCCGGCCACGCCAGGGCCGCTAGACCGTCATCTTTCGCCATCTGAAACTACAGCGCCTGTGCTGTACAGCGTGGGTGCTGTACGCTCGGATTACAGCGCCAGTGCTGTAGAGGCTGTGATCGGCGGGAGCGCGAAATGAAATCCAGGCTGTTCGGTGAGCGTCCGGTGGGCGTCGTCTCGGTGGTGGACGCGCCAGTGTCCCGGTCGTACGCGCACAAGGCGCGGATCGCGTTCTATGTGACGGCGTTCGCCGGTGGTGTGGTGGCGGCGTTGGCGCTGACCACCGTGTTCGTGTTCCCGGTCGCCATTCTGGTGGGCGCGCTGGTCGGCATCGTCGCCGGCCTGGCGGTCGGTCTGGTGGTCCGGGCGTGGCCGGTGCTGCGGGCGTTGTGGTGGTGGGCCGACGCCATCCTGACCCTGGTCGCGGTGCTGGTCGCCTACCGGCTGCTGGCGTGGTGGCTGTCACCACGCTGGGCGGTGCTGATCCTGGCCGGGCTGGCGGCCGGGGTGGCGGGGTTCGGGCCGACGCGTCGGTTCGTGGTGGCCTGGGTCTGGTGTGGTCTGGTGCGGCATCGGCTGCGGATGTGTTTCGCCCAGTTCATCCGCACGTCGGGCCGGCACGGGGCGGTGTCGCTGCCGCTGATCCTGACCGCGCGGCCGACTCCGGCGGGTGCCCGGGCGTGGGTGTGGCTGCGTCCTGGTCTGGACCTGTCGGACCTGGAGGGCAAGACCGGCAAGTTGGCGGTGGCCTGCTGGGCCGGTGAGGTCCGGGTGGTACGGGCATCGCCCCGCTACGCCGCGTTGCTGCGCCTGGACCTGGCCCGCCGTGACCCGCTGACCCGCCTGGTCACCTCGCCCCTGGCGCACCTGTTCGGCCGGGACTGGCCGACCGATGCGCCGGTGTCGCCGGGGATGCCGCCGCTCGGGCTGGACCTGGACGACGTTCCCGAACCGCCGGCTGAGTCGCGGGGTCGGCGCTGACGGTTTCCGCCCTGCCCGGCCCTGCCATAGGGGCGGTCCGGGTGGGTGCGGTGGCCGCCAGACCTGACGACCAGAACAAATCTTCGAGGGAGTAGTAGTAGCGAGATGGCGAACGAGACGACCCTGACCGTGGTGGGGAACCTGACCGCCGATCCAGACATGCGGTTCACCGGCAACGGGACGGCGATGGCCCGGTTCACCGTGGCCTCCACGCCGCGCACCTTCGACCGGCAGTCGGGCGAGTACCGCGACGGTGAGCCGCTGTTTCTGACCTGCACGGTGTGGCGGGAGATGGCCGAACACGTGGCGGAGTCCCTGCACAAGGGTGCCCGGGTGGTGGTGACTGGCCGGCTGCGGCTGTCCCGCTGGGAGACCGAGACCGGTGAGAAGCGCTCGGCCTACGGCTTGGAGGTGGATGAGGTGGGGCCGTCGCTGCGGTTCGCCACCGCCACCGTGAAGCGAATGACCCGCAGCCGTGGCGATGGGTTCACGCCGGACACGGTGCCGGATGACGCCTGGGACACCGCCAGCACCGACCGGCCGCTGTCGGCCGTGGCCTGAGAGGGGCTGACCTGTGCCTACCTTGACTGTGGTGGCGGGGGACGGGCCGGCGACGCCGGCCGGTCCGGCCCTGTCCATCTTCGACCCGGTGTACCTGGGGGTGGACGAGTTCGGCCACCGGGTCACCGTGCCGCTGATCTTCCGGAACATGCTCATCGGCGGCGAGCCCGGCGCCGGGAAGTCGGCGCTGTTGAACCTGATCGTCGCCCACGCCGCCCTGGCCCCGGACTGCCGGCTGTGCCTGCTGGACGGCAAGCAGGTCGAACTCGGGCAGTGGGAGCACTGCGCGGACGTGTTCGTCGGCCCCGACCAGGGCCACGCCATCCGCACCCTGATCCGCCTACAGACCGTCATGGACAACCGTTACGCCTTCCTGCGCCAACAGCGCCGCCGCAAGGTGTCCCGGGACGACGGGTTCCGGCCGGTGCTGCTGGCCGTGGATGAGATCGCCTACTTCTCCGCCACCGCCGGGGACAAGAAGACGCAGGAGCAGTTCGCGGCACTGCTGCGGGATCTGGTGGCCCGGGGCCGGGCGGTCGGGATCATCGTGGTCGCCGCGACGCAGCGCCCGTCCAGCGACATCATCCCGACCAGCCTGCGGGATCTGTTCGCGTGGCGGTTCGCCGGCCGCTGCACCACCGACATCTCCTCCGACATCGTGCTCGGTCACGGCTGGTCGGGGCGGGGCTGGTCGGCGAACACGATCTCCCCGAACAACCAGGGGGCGGGGTTGCTGATCGCGGAGGGCGGCACGCCGAAGCTGGTCAAGACCGCCTACCTCACCGATGAGGACTGCGAGCGGATCGCCGGCTACGCCGCCGCCATGCGGGCCGCCATCCGCACCGGCCAGCCGGCCCCGGTCGTCCCGGCCGGCCCGGAGGCTGCGGAGGTGGCTGCGTGATGAGCACAGTGGCCGTCACCGCCCCGGCCGGGCCGGACTGGTACCAGCGCGTGCAGGACGGGCAGCACCCGGCCTGGTGCGAACGCGGGCACCGCTGCGCCCTGGGTGAGCATCGCGCTCAGCCGGTGCGTCTGGATCGGCCCGGTACCGGCTCGGTCGTGCTGACCCGGGTCGCCGGCCGGGGCCGGGAGTTCGCGGAAGTGACCATGAGCGTCCGTCTGGCGCCGGGTGAGTTCAACGCGAAAGCGCACCTGCTGCACGTCCTGGCTGCCCTGGAAGACCTGCTGGAACAGGTCGACATCACCGCCCCAACCGCCTGACCGCTTCCGCGCCGGCCGGGCCTACCCCTCGGCCGGGTGCGGTGGCCGCCAGGCCAAACCGACGACACCGGATCCAAGCCCTGAGAAAGCTTCCGGTGCCGCCGGCTCCACCACAACCCTCGGAAGGGAGCGGTTGCGATGCAGCCTACCCAAAACACGGCCGTCATCGACGGTCGACCCGCTCGTGCCATCACCGGCACGCCCGCGACGGACGCTGACCGCAGGTCCTTCGACCTGCGCGAGGCAGGTTTCCTCGGCGCGATCGACCAGGACGGCCACCCTGCCGTGAACCCCTGGTCAGACGAGCTGGTCCCGGCGACCGTGGCGGCAACGCTGCGGCACGCCGCCCGGTACCTGTCCCGCAACGGATGGGTACAGCACTCCTACTACCGCATGACGGCCAAGCTCAACCCGGCCGCCTGCATCGTGGGTGCCCTCGGCATGGTCTGCTACGGCAGCCCGGTCGAGGACCCGCTCGGACAGTTCGGCATGCCCGGCTTCGCCGAGTTCGAAGCCGCGTACGCCTACCTGGAAGACTTCGTGTCCGTCGCCTACGGGTACGGCGTCTTCGCCTACAACGACACCCCCGGCCGAACCACGGCCACGGTGATCGCGGAACTGTCCCGAGCGGCGAGCATCTGGGAGTGCATCGACAGCGACACCGCTGGTGGTGCCGCATGAGCACACAACCCCAGTCCACCAACGACTCCACCGTCAAGCCGAGCTTGCGTCGCAAGCGCGCGAAGCGGACGGTGGAGAACTCCGACTTCGACGCATTCGCGCGCCGCATCCTGCGGGCCTACGGCCGGCGGGTCGCCTCCGGCGACGTCGAAGCACTCCGCGCCCTCAACACCCTGTCGGCGGAACTGGACGCGACGCTGCGTCTGGCCGTGGCGGGGCTGCGGGGCGGGGAACGGCCGTACTCGTGGCAGGAGATCGCGGACCGGCTGGGCGTGTCCCGGCAGGCGGTGCACCTGCGCTACGGCGACCGCTCCGAGGCGGGGCGCCTGGACCGGCGGCTGATTGCGGCTGGCCTGTCCATCACCGTGACGACTCTGGTCGAGGTGTTTAGGGATCACCACCCCGGCACCCCGGCGGCATCTGTCTGCCCTGGCTGCGGCTTCCGCTACCCGGACGGCATGACCGACTGCCCCACCAACGCCACCGTCCGGCCCCTGCTGGCCCGGCGGCGCAGCGAACACCCGAAGGCGCTGGATCTGCTCAACGCCAACCAACTCGCCGACCTGATCGACACCAAGACCGCCCGGGCCAACCGGACGGCCATGCGTCAGGCGGCCCTACCAACGCCACGCCCTGACGCACCACCCAGCCTGCTGGACCTCTGCGACGGAAAGGACGTGGCCTAATGACCACCACCTACACCTACTCGGTCGGCTTCATGACCCCGGAAGCGTTCTACGCCCGGGTCGATGTCGTCCGCACCGAACCCATCCGCACCGAACAGGACGTCCTCAACGTCGAGAACGCCCTGCGTGAGCACCTGCGCCGACGCCTGACCGTCATCGCGTTCAGCCTCTACACCGACGGGCAGGGGCAGTGATGACCTCGACCAACACCAGCGGTGAGCCGAGCTCGCCTCGGCAGCCTCCTGGGCGGTGCTGATCGCATCGTTCGGTCTGTCCGCCTCGACCTGGGTAGCCCTGGCCAACCTGGCCGGGTTCACCTCCCGGGCGGACATCCCGGTCCTCGGTGTCACTCTGCGTCTGGCGTGGCTGATGCCGATCGCGGTGGACGGCTACGTCGTCGTCGCCCTGGTCCTGTGGATGTCCCGAGTACCGGCCCACGTGGCCCGGTTCGCCAAACACAACACCTACGGAGCGGCCAGCATCGGTATCGCCGCACAGTCGGCGTACCACCTGCTGTTCACCGCCTCCACCACCACCCAGGCATGGCGCGTCATCCTCGCCGCCATCGTCGGAGCACTACCCCCGGCGGTAGCTGGCCTGGCCGTACACATGCGTGCCCTGCTCCACCGAGAAAACGGCCACCAGGCCAACACCACCAACACAACCACCACCACGACAACCGAACCAACGGTCCCGGTGACCGTGCCTGAACTGCCCGCCGACCCGCAGCCCACGACGCCTGCGACCACCATCCCGGCAACCGATCCCGCTCCCGTGGCGGAGTTGGAGACGGTGCCGGCACGTCCTGCTGTTCCGACGCCCGCGCAGCTGGCGGCCCGGATCACCCAGCCCCGGCCCCTGGCCCCGGTGAAGCCTGCCGAGACCGATGCGGCTGAGCGCACCACCCACACCGACTGCACAGAAGACGACGCCTGTTCAGTTGCCGGCCTCCGCCAACGACCCTCATGTCACCGCGCCGGAGCCCGCGCAACTTGCCCTGCCGATCGTCTCCCCGGACCTGCTGGACCGGGCTACCCGGGTGGCACGCCAGTACCGCACCGAACACGGCACACCAATCACCACCGGCCAACTCGCCGTCCGGCTCCAAGTGCCCTCCGACACCGCCGGCCTGCTGCTGGCCACGGTCAACAGCAGCGACCAGCCCAGCACCGCCACCACGGCCGTCAACGGAAGCCGAACCGGTACCCGGTGACTGTCTCGTCGTTCCGAGTCGTACCCGAAGCCACCTGCTTCGGGTACGGCCCAGGGCGCCGAGCCCCCCACAACCCCTACGCCCCAACAGTTCCCGGAGGGTGTGCGATGAGTCGGATCACGGTGGACGTGCACGAGTACACCCACACCTGCGGCGGCGACAGCACCCCGCACGTCTACGACACGCGCCGCACCGTCGTCGACGACGTGCCGGCCGGGCCGTGCCTGGCCCCGGTCACGGTGACCGCCGGCCCGGCCCGGGTGGTGCTGGACTGTGGCCGGGTCCGGCCGACCTACCAGCAGTGCGACGCCTGCCGCCCCGTCGTCCAGGTCCGCACCGTCACCCGGACCCACACCGGCCCGGATATCGCCCCCGCCTGCCCGGCCCCGACCGGCCTGGCCGCTCGGCCGTGCCGCGTCTGCGGCCAGTCTCTCGCCGCGCTGCTGGCCGAGGCCGGGGTGCACATCCTGTGCGGTCGGCGGTCCCCCTGGTGACCACCCCCACCCGGACCACGACTGCCACCGCTACGGCGGGGGTGGATCCCCTGCGCCTGGCCCAGCTGGCCCGCTCCTCCGACACGCTGCACCAAGCCATCGTGCGCGCGGCCCGGCCGGACTTCCCCGCCTGGCGCCGGCACGTCCAGGCCGCTGCCGGCTGCACCCGACCGATCCGGCTGGCCGGGACGATGCTCACCGTCGAAGCCGACACCGGCCGGCCGCTAGCGGCCCGGGACACCGCCACCATGCCGGACGGGGTGATCTACAAGGCGTGCGGCAACCGCCGCGCTACGGTGTGCCCGTCCTGTTCCAAGGTCTACCAACGCGACGCCTACCAATCGCCCGCACCGGCCTGGTCGGCGGCAAAGGCGTTCCGGAGTTCGTCGCGGGTCATCCGGCGGTGTTCCCGACCTTCACCGCACCGTCCTTCGGGCCGGTTCACACCCGCTACGTCACCCGACACACCTGCACCCGCCGCCGTGACTGCGACTGCCGCGCCGGGCTGTGCCACCCCCGCCGGGACCGGCCCACCTGCCCCCACGGCCACCCGATCGCCTGCTTCGCCACCCACGAACCGGCCGACAAGCGCGTCGGCACACCGCTGTGCCCGGACTGCTACGACTACCCGGCGCACGTGGTGTGGAACCAGCACGCCGGGGAACTGTGGCGCCGCACCACCACCGCCATCCGCAAATACCTACGCCGCCTCGCCCGCACCCGGAGCATCCACCCCAACGCCATCCGCGCCGCGCTGGGCAAGGCGGCCGAGATGCAACGCCGCGGCGTCATCCACTTCCACGCCGTGCTCCGCCTGGACGGCGCCAACCCCGACGACAAGTCCGACACGGCGGATCCTGCCCCTCACGGGCGGGTTCACCGCCGACGACCTGAAAGACGCGGTCGAGCATGCGGCCCGGGTCACCTCGTTCACCACCGGGCCGCACCCGGCCAACCCGGCCGGGTGGCGCATCGCCTGGGGCGAACAACTCCTGACGAAGACCATCACCAGCGGCATCGGCGGCGAAATCACTGACGAAGCGGTGGCTGGCTACATCGCCAAGTACGCCACCAAGTCCACCGAGGCCACCGGCCACACCTCCAGCCGCCTCACCCCGGACAGCATCGACCTCTACGCCGACCCGGACGGCACCCACACCGAACGGCTCATCGACGCCTGCTGGGCGCTGGGCACGCCCAGGGCGTGGCGGGGACTGCGGCGGTGGGCGCACATGCTCGGCTTCGGCGGGCACTTCTTCACCAAGTCCCGCAACTACTGCGTGACGTTCACGATCCTGCGGCAGAACCGGATCGTGTTCCGCCGCACCGAATCCGCCGGTCCGGGCCGCGAAGCAACCACCCCCGACTCCGCTCCCACCACGCTGGTCGTCAACTTCCTGCAATTCGTCGGCGCCGGCTGGCACACCACCGCCGACGCCATGCTCGCCAACACCTCCGCAACCCTCGCACGCGACCACCACACCACCGCCCAGCAGAAGCTGGCAGCCCTGGCCGCCTAGCAAGAACACCGTCAAAGACGCCTTGACACCAAACGGAAGGAGAACCGGGAACCGATGACCGGCCCGGCAACCACCACCCCCACCTACCACCGCCCCGCAGACGTCGCCCGACGCTGCGCTGCTCCGCCTGGTGGATCAAAGAACAAGCCCGCCGGGGCCGCATCCCTTACTCGTGGATCGGCGGCAGCTACCTGTTCACCGACGAACACGTACGCGAGATCGTCCGCCTCTACGAAGTCCAGCCGACAGAGCCGGTCATCCCGGCATTGACCGGCCGGGCCATCACCCGCCATGCCGCCCAGGACACGGTGGCCGCCCGTCGGTGTCAACTGCGCGCTCGACCACCGCGGCGCGTACGCACTGCGGTGCAGCGAAGCGGCCTGAGACGCACGAGAAGGGAGGCAAGTATGGGGTACGCGGAGAATCGGGGCGGCTACTGGCGGGGCCGGTACAAGCTCGGCCCGGGCCGGTACGGCACCGTCACGGACGGTGCGGGTGTGACCGTTCGGTTCCGGACCCGGCGCGAAGCCGAGCAGGCGGCCAACGATGAAGAGGCCAAGGTGCGATCTCATTCGTACCGGAATGCGACCGCTGGCCGGCTCCCCTTCGGGGACTACGTGAGCGACTGGTACGCCGTGCAGGATCTGGCCGCGTCCACGATGCAGAACTACCGGCAGCACATTGAGGAACACCTGTTGCCCACATTCGAAGACCGTGGCCGTCGCGGACATCACGCCGAAGGCGGTGGCGGCGTGGGAGAAGGCCGAGCGGGCGGCCGGATACGCCGAGTCGAGCATCAAGACCTGGCGCTCAACGCTGCATCTGATCCTGGCGGACGCGGTGGACGAGGGGCTGCGCGAGTCGAACCCAGCTACCCGCCGCCGGGGCCGGGGGAAGCGGGCTGGCCGGTTGCGTCACCGGGGGCCGGAGAAGGTCGTCACATCGGCGCTCGGCATGCTTCTCATCGCGGAGCGGGCGGCGCTGCTGTCGGGCCGGGACGACGAGTTCGTGGCCGTGGTGCTGCTGGGGTTTACCGGGCTGCGGTGGGGCGAGCTGGTGGGCCTGGAGGCTGGTTACGTGCGGCCGGCCACACTGCGGGTGGAGTGGCAGCTCTACGAATTGGACTCGGGCGAGCTGCTGCGCTGTCCGCCCAAGGACGACTCACACCGCACGATCGACCTTCCGGGCTGGTTGTCTGAACTGCTGGCAGGCCACATTGCGGCGAGTCGCCCGGCGGCGTGCGACTGCCACGGTCAGACGTACGTATTCCGAGGCCACGGCGCAGCCACCCCAGCAGAGCGCCGATCCGGGCCGAAGTTGGCGGACGTGGCGCGTCGGGCAGGGGTGTCGATCGGGACCGCCTCGACCGTGCTCAACCGGCCGGAGTCGGTTCCGGAAGCCAACCGGGCGAAAGTGGCGGCGGCGGTGGCCGATCTCGGGTACGTGCCGGCCGGGTCGCCGGGACGGCTGGCGCCACACTGGCGGCGTACCGGGTTCGGGACGTGGCTGTTCCAGCCGGCGGCAACGGGCTGGTTCCCGGCCAAGGCGCCGCAGCCGGCCCGGCCGGTGCCTGTGCTGGCTGACCCGTGGCCAGGTGTGCCGGTGCGCGGCCGGAACGGGTCGGCCCGGGCCGATGCCTGCTGGGTACCCATCGCAGCCGGGTTGACACCGCATGGGCTGCGGCACACGCACAAGACAGTGATGGACGAGTTGGCCACTCCGGCGAAGCTGGCGGACGAGCGGATGGGCCACGCCGACGGATCGGTCCAGGCCCGGTACTCGCACGTCACGGCGGCGATGCGCAGCCAGCTACTGGACCGGCTCACCGACGTGTGGACGGAGGCGCTGGATGCTCGGCGGGCGATGGCGCCCGGGTCGCCGGTCGGAGTGCTGGACCGGCTGCTGCGGGTGCGGGCTCAGGAGGCGGGGGAGTGACCTTCCAAGATCGTCTCCCAGGATTCTCCCCAACGGGGGTGCCGGACATGGTTCGGGCCGGTACCCGCGACGGGGTAACCGGCCCTGACCTGCACTTTCTCGGTGTCGGGGTGGCGGGATTCGAACCCACGACCTCTTCGTCCCGAACGAAGCGCGCTACCAAGCTGCGCTACACCCCGAGGCGTGCCGAGTCATCGTAGCTGACGCCCCCTGCCCCGCAAACCTGGGTATCCCCATCGGGCGGCGCAGTGGTCAGCGGGGAATCAGCGTGAGCAGGCTCGCCTCCGGCGGGCAGGCGAACCGTACCGGGGCGGTGGGGTGGGTGCCCAGGCCGGCGGAGACGTGCAGCCAGGACTGCGAGCTGGGCCACGGGTGCAGGCCCTTGGCCATCCGGCGGTCCAGGCCGCAGTTGGTCACCAGGGCGCCGTAGCCCGGTACGCACACCTGGCCGCCGTGGGTGTGGCCGGCGAGCAGCAGCTCGAAGCCGTCGGCGGCCATCCGGGTGAGGATCTCCGGTTCGGGGGAGTGCGTCAGAGCGATATGTACCGCACTGTCCGGAGCTGCCGGGCCGGTGACCGAGGCGTAGTCGTCCCGGCCGATGTGCGGGTCGTCCACGCCGAGGAGTTCGACCGGGCGCCCGCCGGCCTTCAGGACGGTCCTGGCGTTGTTGAGGTCGGCCCAGCCGGCGCCGACCAGGATCTCCCGGAGCTCCTCGTAGGGCAGGTCGACGCCCTGGCGGTACTCGCGGTCCTTGGCGAAGTAGCTGAACGGGTTCTTGAACAGCGGACCCTTGTAGTCGTTGGAGCCGAAGACGAAGGCGCCGGGCAGGTCGAGCAGGGGTTGCAGGGCGCGTACCACGCCGGTGACGGCGTCCGGGTGGGCCATGTTGTCACCGGTGACGATCACCAGGTCGGGGTCGGTGCCGGCGAGTCCGGCCACCCAGTCCTGCTTGCGCCGCTGGCCGGGGGTCATGTGCAGGTCGGACAGGTGCAGCACGCGCAGCGGCTCGGCGTCGGGCGCCAGCACCGGCACGTCGAAGCGGCGCAGCGTGAACATGTTGCGTTCGACCAGGCTGGCGTAGGCGAGGGTGGCGGCCCCGGCGGCGGCGGTGGCCCCGAGCAGACGGAATGCGGTACGCGTGCGCATGGGCACCAGGGTAGTTTCCTGTCCCATGAGCACGCTGAAGGACCGCCTGGAAGCCGACCTGCGCGTCGCCATGAAGGCGCGGGACGAGTTGGTCACGTCGACCCTCCGGATGGCGATCACCGCGGTGCGCAACGCCGAGGTGGAGGGTACGCAGGCCCGCGAGCTGGACGACGAGGCGGTGCTCGCGGTGCTGACCCGGGAGGCGAAGAAGCGCCGGGAGGCGGCCACCGCGTTCGCCGGCGCCGGCCGCGCCGAGCTGGCCGACAAGGAGCGCGCCGAGGAGCGGGTGCTGGAGGGCTACCTGCCGCAGCAGCTCTCCGACGCGCAGCTCGCCGAGCTGGTCGCGGGCGCCGTCGCGGGGATCGACACCGCTGGCCGGGGGGCCATGGGCCAGGCGATGAAGGCGGCCCAGGCCGCGGTCAGCGGCCGGGCCGAGGGCGGTCGGGTGGCCGCGGAGGTACGCCGCCAGTTGGGCCTGTAAAACGACGGCGGCCGGGGCGGGCGGGCACTGGGCCGCCTGCCCCGGCCGGATCGCCGGGTCAGTGTCTACGCGGTGGGGTCTGCCCCGGCCCTGGCCCTGGCCCCGGACCCGGGCCGCCGGGATTCGGGTTGCCGCCCCCCTGGCCGTTGCTGATCAACAGCGTCACCGTGGAGCCTTTGGCGGTGCTGCCGCTCGGGTTGGTACCGGCCACCTGGCCCGCCCCGCACGGCGAGTTCACCTGAGTGGGCGACTGGTACACCTTGAAGCCCTTGCTCTGCAGGCTCGCCGTCGCAGCCCCCACGGTGAAGCAGGTGACGCTCGGGATCTTCACCTGGGTGCCGCGGACCAGCAGGGCGGACGGTGCCGGGAAGTTGTCGCCCGGCCGGTCCCTCATGAAGTCCCGCACGGTGTAGTTGACGGCGTAGTTGACCTGGTCGTGCGAGAACTTCTTGTTGGGGTAGCCGACCAGGAGCGGATCGTCCGGGTCGGCGATGATGCCGGCGACCGCGATCCGCGGGGTCATCACGATCAGCGCGGCGGTCTTGTCGTGGTCGGTGGTACCGGTCTTGCCGGCCACCGGCTTACCCACGATGTTGCGGGTGACGCCCGACGTCGCGTGCCCGCCACAGTCGGTGGTGGCCGAGTGGTCGCCGACCGGGCAGCGGGCGGCGTCGGCCGCGGCATGCGCCACGTCCGCCGGGATCGCCTGGTGGCAACGCGGGTTGGCGGCGGCCAGCTTGTTGCCGGCGTGGTCGGTGATGGAGATGACCGGCAGCGGCTCGCAGTAGACGCCGTCACCGGCGACGGTGGCGTAGGCGTTGGCCATGTCCAGCGGGGTGGTGGCGACCACGCCCAGGGTGAACGCGCCCCAGGTGTGGGCGCTCTGGGCCAGCTTGGCGTCCTCGGGGGCCCGCAGCGCAATCCCCAGGGCCGCGGAGGTCTTCACCACGTTCTCCGCGCCCACCTGGCTCTCCAGCGGGACGAACCAGGTGTTCACCGAGGCGCCGAAGCCACTCCACATGTTGTAGGGGCCGACCTCGCTGTCGGAGGCGTTCTTCGGGCAGTAGTAGGTGGTGCCCGGACACGCGGCGTCGCTGCCCGCCTGGACCGGGAATTCCTTGCCGACGTACGGGTTCGTCGCGTTGAACGTGTACGACAGCGGGATGCCCTGCTCCAGCGCCGTGATCATGGTGAACATCTTGAACGTCGAGCCGAACTGGTACCCGTAGATATCGCCGCCGCCGCTGATCAGCGGGGTGGTGGTGTTCGGGTAGTTGCCCTTCTTGCCCTTCTTATCCGGGTTCGTGTTGGGCCCGTTGGCGGACTGGTCGTTGCTGTAGGTGCGGTTGACCGCCATCAGCTGGATGCGTCCGGTCTTCGGCTCGACCCCGGCCAGCATCAGCGCGTCGGACTTGCCGATCGCCAGGCCGTGCGTGATGTTCTTCATGGCCGACGCCTGGGCGTTCACGTCCAGCGAGGTGACGATGGTGAAGCCGCCGCTCTTGAGGCGGTTGCGGCGCTCGTACTCGTCGGCGCCGAACGCCGGCTGGCTGATCCACCAGCGGTAGAAGTAGTCGCAGAAGAAGCCCCAGTTGTTGGTGGACACCTGGGTGCAGCCGTTCGGCTCGGTGTAGCCGGCCTTGAAGTTCAGCGGGGTGTCGATGGCCTTCTGCCGGTCGGCCTCGGAGATATACCCCATCTTGACCATGTTGGGCAGCACGTAGTTGTTGCGCCGGTCGAGGGCGTCCTTGAGCCCCTGCGGGGTCTTGGGGTCGAACGACGAGGGGGCCTTCACCAGACCGGACAGCAGCGCCGCCTCGCCCAGCGTCAGGTCCTTGGGGGCGACACCGAAGTAGACCTGGCTGGCGGCGTAGATGCCGAAGGCGTTGTTGCCGAACGGGGCGATGTTGAGGTAGCGCTCCAGGATCTGCGTCTTGTTCAGCTGCTTCTCCAGCGCCAGCGCGTACCGCATCTCCTGGATCTTGCGGCCGGGGGAGTCCGTGGTGGCGTTCACGATGTCCTGCGGCGTGCTGGTGAAGTACTCCAGCGCCTGGCGGACGTACTGCATGGTGAGGGTGGAGGCGCCCTGCGCGGTCTCGCCGGAGTTCTGGTTGGCCACGAAGGCCCGGGCCACGCCCTTCACGTCCACGCCGCGGTGCTTGTAGAACCGGGTGTCCTCGGCGGCCACCATGGCGTGCTGCATCACCGGGGCGACTTCCTCGATGGAGATGTCCCGGCGGTTCTCGTCGTAGAACGTGGAGATCAGCGTCTTCTGGTCGCTGGCGTACACCCGCGTCACCTGCGGGGACTGCTGGACGGTGAGCACCGTCGGCAGGCTGTCGAAGGTGTCGGCGCCGGCCTTGGCGGCCAGACCGCCCATCGCCATCGCCGGGAAGGCCGCGGCCGCCACCACAACCCCGGCCAGGAGGCCACAGATCAGCAGGGATGTGGCATTAGAAAGCAGACTGCGGTCACGACGTCGCATCCAGGTCACCGCCTCAGGGTACGCGAGACACCTCAAAGCCCGCGTCCTGAGCAGGACGCGGTCGTTGGGTAAGACGCGCACTCTCGGCGGTCCTGGTCACCCCTTGCCCGGTCGAACCTTCGCTACCCACATTGTTCCGTGGGCGTTCGCTGGATGAGCGGTAAAACGCGGGATTGCCGAAGATTGTCGCAACTGCCGGACATGGGCCTCGGATATGGGGGTCTGTGTCCGGCTTAGCTAAATTTGCCCGACGACGTTGCGTAACCGAGTGACTACGGAGCATGATGATTCCGCTACACGTCGTGGGCTCCGCAGTGGGGAACACGGCACCGCCCGCCTGTCGCGGAGACCGGACGGGTGGGCGCGTACCGGGGGAGAAGCACCAAGGGGGGACGTGCACACATGGCGATGATCGCTGACTGGCCGAGCGTGGCGGCGTGCCGCAACGGCGACCCGGATGCCCTGTTCGTACAGGGAGCGGAGCAGAACGTAGCAAAACGAATCTGTCGGAGCTGCCCGGTGCGGTACGAGTGCCTGGCCGACGCACTCGACAACCGCATCGAGTTCGGCGTCTGGGGTGGGATGACCGAGCGGGAGCGCCGCGCCCTGCTGCGCCAGCACCCGTCAGTACCCAGCTGGCGCCGGATGTTCGAGAACGCCCTCGCCACACAGCAGCGCAAGGAACTCGTGTCGGTCGGCTGAGCTGGCTGGCCGGCCGGCTCCGCGCCCAGCGCGGACCCGGCTGAGCTAGCTGGCAGCCGACCCCGCGCACAGCGCGGACGCGACGCCCCGCAGCCCGTCGATGTCATGGACATCGGCGGGCTGCGCGCTGACCGTGGCCACCGGTACCCCCGGATGCTCCCGGGTGAACCGGGCCGCCACCCGCGCCTCCCGCTCCACCCGCTCGGCCAGCTGCGCGTGCACCCGCAGCGCCGCCTGCGTCTCCGGGAACTCCCCGGTCGCCGCCAGCCGGTCGGCGGCGGCCAGCGCCCCGGCGGCCGACAGGCCGTCCGCGTCCAGCGTGTGCACCCGGTTGAGGACCAGCCCCTGCAGCGGCATCCGGTCGGCGGCCAGCCGGCCGGCGAAGTAGCCGGCCTCCCGGATGGCGTCCGGCTCCGGCGCCGCCACCACCAGGAACGCCGTCTCGTCGGCCTGCAGGATCCGGTAGGTCTGCTCGGCCCGCTGGCGGAACCCGCCGAAGGTCGAGTCCAGCGCCCCGACGAAGCCGGACAGGTCACTGAGTAGCTGGGTACCGAGGATCTTCTGCACCGCCCGGGAGAACACCCCGAATGACGCGGTGACCAGGTTGAACATGCTCCGGCCACCGGACCGGGCCGGCGAGATCAGCACCTTGAGCATCCGGCCGTCGAGAAACCGGGCCAGCCGCTGCGGGGCGTCCAGGAAGTCCAGCGCCGACCGCGACGGCGGGGTGTCCACCACGATCAGGTCCCACTCGTCGGTGGCCCGCAGCTGCCCCAGCTTCTCCATCGCCATGTACTCCTGGGTACCGGCGAAGGTGGAGCTCATCGCCTGGTAGAAGGGGTTGGCGAAGATCTCCTCGGCGCGGGCGCGCTCGGTGTGGGTGAGCACCACGTCGTCGAACGTGCGCTTCATGTCCAGCATCATGGCCAGCAGCTCGCCGGAGGCCTCCGGGCGCAGCCCCTTCACCGGCCGGGGCGTGTTGTCCAGCTCGGACAGGCCGAGCGCCTGGGCCAGCCGGCGGGCCGGGTCGATGGTCAGCACCACCACCCGGCGGCCGTGCTCCTCGGCCGCGCGGACCCCGATGGCCGCCGCCGTGGTGGTCTTGCCCACGCCGCCGGCACCGCAGCACACCACGATGCGGGTACCGGGATCGGCCAGCAGCGCGTCGACGTCCAGCCACGGATGAGGCACGTGTCGAGACTATCCGGCCCCCCGGTCACCGGGCGCGGCGCGTCAGCGCCCGTCGGCCAGCGCGTCGGCCAGCCCGGGCAGGTCGTCCCGGCCGACCCCGCCGGGCAGCAGCGGCAGCTCCACCATCGGCCGGCCGAGGGCGCGCAGCTCGGCCCGCAGCCCCTCCTCCAGCCGCTGCCGGACCAGGTACGCCCGGGTCTGCGCGTACACCCCGGCCACCAGGTCGCGGTCGGTCGGCAGCCCGGCGGCGGCCAGGCCGCGGCGCAGCGTGGCCGGGGTCACCTTGCCGTCGGCCAGCAGCGGCGGGTGGGTCTGGTTGACCACCACCTGGCCCAGCGTGATGCCCAGCGCCGCCAGCTCGTCCGCCGCGTCGGCGGTCTCCTGGACCGGCATCTCCTCCAGCAGCGTCACCAGGTGCACCGCGGTGATCGGCGACCGCAGGATGGCCGCGACGCCTTCGCTCTGGGTCTTGATCGGGCCGACCTTGGCCAGCCGGGCCGCCTCGGCTGTGACATTGAGGAACCGGCCGATCCGACCGGTGGGCGGGGCGTCCAGCACCACCGCGTCGTAGTAGCGGTGACCGGCCTCGGTGCGGGTGGTGGCCTCCTTGACCTTGCCGGTGAGCAGCACGTCCCGCAGGCCCGGCGCGATGGTGGTGGCGAAGTCGATGGCGCCCAGCTTCTGCAACGCCCGCCCGGCCAGGCCCAGCTTGTAGAACATGTCCAGGTACTCCAGCAGCGCCTCTTCGGCGTCCACCGCGAGTGCGCGTACTTCTCCGCCGCCGGGCAGCGACAGGATCCGGCGCTCCTCGTAGGGCAGCGGGTCGAGGCCGAACAGCTGGGCGATACCCTGCCGGCTCTCCACCTCCACCAGCAGCGTGCGCCGCCCGTCGCGGGCCAGGAAGGCGGCCAGCGCGGCGGCCACGGTGGTCTTGCCCACGCCCCCCTTGCCGGTGACCACGTGCAGGCGCGCGGTCCAGCGGGGGGGTGTGGCCGCGGAGCGGGGCAGCTCGGCCGGGGCAGAGGTCACCCGCCGAGCTTATGGGCTGGCGTCGCTGCGCCGCCCACCCGGGCCGGGTGGGCGGCGGCGTGCTTGCGCAGGCTGCTCCAGCCTCAGGAGCCCTGGCTGACCTCGCAGACGAACCAGCCGTCGCCCTTGGTGGCGATGATCTTCAGCTTCTGCTCGGCGGTCTGCTCGTCCGCTGTGACCAGCTTGATGGTGACGCTGAGCGTCGCCTCCGACTTGTCGGACTTGCTGACGGTCGGGCTGCTCCAGTTGTAGCGGGGCGCGTTGTACTTCTTGGTCTGGTCCCGGATCTCGTTGATCTTGGCTTCGATCTTCGCCTTCTTCAGCGAGTCGGCGCAGACCAGCTTCTCCGCGCTGGCCGCGTCCTGGGTCTTGTACACCGCCGTGAGGAACCCGTCCGCCGCGAGCGCCGGAGTCGCCAGCCCCTTGCCGGCTTCCTTGTTGTTCTGGGTCAGCAGGTACGCCCCGGCTCCGCCGCCGCCGCAGAGCACCAGCAGGCCGACCACGATCAGGGTGACCAGCAGGGCGCGACTCTTCTTCGGCGGGGCCGGCGGGGCGGCCGAGGGATAGCCGGGGGCACCGAAGCCGGGATAGCCCGGCGCGCCGGAGGCCGGGTAGGCCGGTCCGCCCGAACCGGGGTACGGCGGGGCGCTCGGCTGGCCGTAGGCGCCGCCCGGGAACGCCGCGGTACCCGGCGCCGCGAACTGGTCGGGCTGCTGGTATCCCGGCTGCTGGTTGCCGGGCTGCTGGTAGCCGGGCTGGGCGTAGCCCTGTTGGCCGTACCCCTGTTGGGCGTACCCCTGCTGGGGCTCCGGCTGGCCGTAGCCCTGTTGGGGGCCCGGCTGGGCGTACCCCTGCTGCGGGTCGGGCTGGGCGTAGCCCTGTTGGGGATAGGCGGGCGCGTCCGGCCAGGCCGGCCCGGCCGGCGGTGAGGAGTAGGGCGGGGTCGAGTAGACCGGGGTGGCGGCCGGCGGCGTCGAGTACGCCGGTGGCGCGGAGGCCGGCGGGTACTCCGGCTGCGTCGGGGCGCCGTAGCCCGGTTGACCTTGGGCGCCGTAGCCGGGCTGGCCGGGGGCGTTGTAGTCGGGCTGGCCCTGGGGGGCGCCGGCGGCCGGGTAGCCGGGCGCGGGCTGACCGTATCCGCCGGCCGGCGGGTAGCCCGGTGGCGCGGCGTAGGGGTCGACCGGGGGCGGGTACTCGCCGTCGGGGTACTGCGCTGGGGGCTGCGTCAATGTCCTCACCTTGCCGGGCGCTTCGGGCTGGCCAGCCTATGCGGCCGCCGCGGGACAGGGTAGTGCCTGCCGGACTCGGCCGGGTAACACGTTAAGGTGCCGGCATGGAGTCGCCGAGCCGTATCCGCTGGGAGTACGTCACCGTGCCGCTGCTCACCCACGCCACCAAACAGATCCTGGACAACTGGGGTCGAGGACGGCTGGGAGCTGGTGAGTGTCATCCCGGGGCCGAACCCGGAGCAGCTGGTCGCCTACCTCAAGCGCCCCAAGGAGGCGTGATGACCGATCCGTACGCGCGCCTGGCCGAACTGGGCCTGACGCTGCCCGAGACGGTGCCGCCCCTGGCCGCCTACGTGCCGGCCGTGCAGTCCGGCAGCACCGTCTACGTCTCCGGGCAGCTCCCGATCCACCAGGGGCAGCTGCTGGCCACCGGGAAGGTCGGTGCGGAGGTCACCGCCGAGCAGGCGCACGAGCTGGCCGGCCGGTGCGCGCTCAACGTCCTGGCCGCGGTGGACAATCTGGTCGGACTGGAAAACGTCGTCAAGATCGTCAAGGTGGTCGGGTTCGTCGCTTCGGCGCCCGGCTTCACCGGCCAGCCGGCCGTGATCAACGGTGCCTCGGAGCTGTTCGGCGCCGTCTTCGGCGAGGCCGGCCGGCACGCCCGCAGCGCCGTCGGGGTCAGCGAGCTGCCGCTGGACGCGCCGGTCGAGATCGAGGCGATCATCGAGGTCGTGGTCTGACCGCACAGCTGGGTGCCGGCTGAGAAACACCGTTCGAGGGTGTCCGGGGGCGGCCGTACCATCGCTGGCATGGCGGGCGCTGGGGCGGGTGCACAGAGCGGGCCGGAGCGCGTCACCACACCGGTGGTCACGCCAGCCGGGCAGCTGCCCGGCTGGGCCACGCTGGTGCGCGCGGACAATCCCGGCCCGATGACCCTGGAGGGTACGAACACCTGGGTGCTCCGGGCGCCGGGCGCCGACCGGGTGCTGGTGGTGGACCCCGGGCCGCTGGACGAGGCGCACCTGCGGGCGGTCGCCGCCAGCGGGCCGGTCGCCGGGGTACTGGTCACCCACGGGCACCCCGACCACGTGGCCGGGCTGGACCGGTTCCGGGAGCTGACCGGCGCACCGCTGGTCACCTCCGCCCCGGGAGTCACCCCGATCCGTACGCCGGGGCACACCGCCGACTCGGTCTGCCTGCTGGTCGAGTACGCCGGGGTGGCCGCCGTCCTCACCGGCGACACCATCCTCGGCCGGGGTACCACCGTCGTCGCGTACCCCGACGGCGACCTCGGTGACTACCTCGACAGCCTGCGCCGGCTCGCCGACCTGGGGTCGCTGCCGGCGCTGCCCGGCCACGGCCCGGCGCTGGCCGACTGCGCCGCCGCCGCCACCTTCTACCTCCGCCACCGCGAAGCCCGCCTCGACCAGGTACGCGCCGTGCTCGCCGACGGCGTCCGGACGCCCGGGGGCGTCGTGGCGGCGGTCTACTCCGACGTCGACCCGGCGCTCTGGCCGGCCGCCGAGATGTCGGTGCGTGCTCAGCTGGCCTACCTGACACGGCGTCGGGAATCCGCCGCCGAAAATGTGCGTTGGGACACACCGTGACGTGCCCGGTGTGTGGCACGGTCGTCGTCCCCGGCGCCCGGTTCTGCCACAACTGCGGCGCCGCCCTGCCGGCCGCCGCCGCTCCCCCGCCGCCGAGCGGCGGGTGGTCACCGTGCTCTTCGGCGACCTCTCCGACTTCACCGCCTGGTCCGAGGAGGCCGACCCGGAACGGGTCGGTGCCGTCACCGACCGGGTCCTCGCCGCGCTGGCCGGCGCGGTGAAGACCTTCGGCGGGCACGTCGACAAGCTGACCGGCGACGGCATCATGGCCGTCTTCGGCGCCCCGGTGGCGCACGAGGACGACGCCGAGCGGGCCGTCCGGGCCGCCCTGTCCATGCAGCGCGCGGTCCGCCGGGTGCTCGACGACGAGCGCGGCGGCGGGGCGCCGCTGGGCCTGCGGGTCGGGCTCAACACCGGCGAGGTCGTCGCCCTGGTGCAGGCCGCCCTGGAGTACACGGTCATCGGCGACACCGTGAACACCGCCGCGCGGCTGGCCGACGCCGCCGCCGTGGGCACCGTCTACGCCGGCGAGCTGACCGCCGGCTCCACCCGGCACCTGGCCTCCTGGCGGCACCTGCGGCCGATGCGGCTGAAGGGCAAGCGCAGCCCGGTCGAGGCGTACGAGCTGCTCGGCCTGCTGGACGCCCCCGGCACCCGGTCCGGCCTGGGCGACGAAGCGCCCTTCGTCGGCCGGGAACCGGAGCTCGCCCGGGTGGCCTCCCGGCTGCAGGAGGCCGTCGACCGGGACGAGCCCCGGGTGATGGTGCTCACCGGCGAGGCCGGACTGGGCAAGACCCGGTTCGCCACCGAGCTGGAGCGGCACATCGCCCGCTACGACCTGGCCAGCGCCGGGGCGGCCACCCGTACCCTGTCGGTGCACTGCGCCGCCTACGGCGAACGCCGCCGGCTGGCCCCGCTGGCCGACCTGGTCCGGCTCGCCGTCGGCCTGCCCTCGGACAGCCGGGTGGCCCGGCCACAGGCCGAGGAGCGGCTGCGCCGGCTGGTGCACCGACTGGCCCGGACCGCCCCGGACGCCCCGCCGATCGCCACCGAACAGCTGCTCACCCTGCTCGGCGTCGGGGAGGGCACCGAGTCGCCGGACGACCGGGGAGTGCTGCACCCCAGCCAGGTCGGCGAGCTGCCGGCCACCGGCGAGCTGCCGGTCCCCACCGACGGGCTGTCCGGCGAGGCCATCCCGACGGCCGTGGCCGACCTGCTCACCGCGCTGGCCCGGGAAGCGCCGCTGCTGCTCATCGTGGACGACCTGCACGACGCCACCCCGGACACCCTGGATGCGCTCGGCGTCGCACTGTCCCGGCTCAGCGGCCCGACGCTGGTCCTCCTGCTGGGCCGGCCGGAGCTGGTGCGTACCGCCGGGGTGCTGAACCGGCTGGCCGACGCCGAGGTGGGCAACCTGCCGCCGCTGCGCGGCGCCGACGCGGCCCGGCTGCTCAGCTCCTATCTGGACAGCGGTCGGCTGCCCCAGGCCGACGAGGACCGGCTGCTGGCCACCGCCCAGGGCAACGCCTTCTACCTGGCCGAACTGGTCACCCTGCTGATCGAGCGGGGCGCGCTGGTACACGGCTCGGAGGGGCCCGCGTGGCGGCTGACCGCCGGGTCGCTGGGCGGGCGGCTACTCTCCCGGGACCTGGCGGCGGTGCTCGCCGCCCGTATCGACGCGCTGCCGGTGGACGCCCGCAACGCACTGCGCGACGCCGCCGTGGTCGGCGACACGGTACCGGCGCCCGCGATGGCGGCGCTGGGCGCGCGGCGTTCGGCCCGGGACCCCCGGCCGGCCGCCGAGGTCGCCGCCGACCGGGAACGCGCCATCGAGGAGCTGCTGTCCCGCCGGATGCTGCGGCGCACCCGGGACGGGTACGCCTTCGCCACGCCGCTGCTGCGGGAGGCCACCTACGCCGGCATCGGCAAGGCCGACCTGGCCGAGCGGCACGCCTGGCTGGCCCGCTGGGCAGCGCCGGTGGCGCACGCCGGCGCCGCAGTTGCCGACGCCCGGCGTCGGCGGATCGCGGCCAGCGCGGCCGGCGCGGTGCTGGTCGGTGAGGCGGCCTCCCAGCTGGGTACGGCCGAGGAGCCGTCGGACGCGGTCGCCGTCGAGGTGGTGCCCGGCGTGGACGACGCCTTCGTGGCCGACCAGGCCGAGCGCGCCGTCGCCCTGGCCGACTCGGTGGGCCTGCGCGCCGACTCGCCGGTACGGCTGGTGGCGCCGATGGGCGTGGCGGCGCTGAGCCGGCTGGCCCGGCGCGCGGTGGCCATCGGCGAGCCGGCGCAGAGCGCCCGCTACGGGGCCCGGGCGGGCCGGCTGGCGCCGGCCGGGCTGGCCCCGGTCGACCAGCTGGTGCAGGGCCGGGCCGAGCTGGAGCTGGGGCGGCCGGAGAAGTCGCTGGAGCTGGCCGAGAAGGTGATCGCCGACGCCGGCCCGGACAACGGGCTGCGCGCCTGGGCGCTGCTGCTGGCCGGGCGCTCCTACCGGCTGCTCGGGGACCAGGGGCGCTCGTACCGGCTGTGGGAGGAGGCGCTGGCCGCGGCCGAGGAGGCGGGGGTGCCCGGGGCGCGGGCGGAGGCGATGCGCCGGCTCGGCATGGCCGACTTCCTGGGCGGCCGGCTGGCCGACGCCAGTTCGCGGTTCGCCGCGTCGTACCAGGTGGCGGCCGAGGCCGAGGATGCCCGTAGCCAGGCCTGGTCGCTGCAGAACCTGGCCTGGGTGACGGTCACCCGGGGTGACTTCGCCGCCGCCGACGCCACCCTGGCCCGGGCCACCCGGCTGTTCGCCCGGCTCGGCGACCCGGTGGGGCGGGCCTGGATCCGGGGTACCGCCGCGTTCGTGCGGCTGCTGGCCGGGCGGCTGACCGAGGCGCGCCGGCTGGCCCGGGTTTTCCTGCCCTTCGGCGAGCAGGTCGGCGAGCGCTGGGCGACCGGGACGCTGCGCGCCGTGGAGGCGTTCGCCGCCGCCGAGATGGGCGAGCTGGCCGAGGCGGACCGGCAGGCGCGACTGGCCTACAAGGGGTTCGCGGTCAACTCCGACGACTGGGGGCGCGGCCTGGCCCTGGTGGTACGCGGTGCGGTGGCCCGCGGCCTGGGCTCCTACGAGCACGCCTTCGACCTGCTCACCGACGCCCTGGGCTACGGCGAGCAGGCCGGGCATCCGCTGCTGATCGGGATGGCCGGCACCATCCGCGGCTTCGTCCGGCTGGAGCTGGGCGACCCGGACGGTGCCCGGGCCGACGCCGAGCACGTGGCGGCCGTGGTGGAGACCCAGCACGCGCTGGCGCCCGCCCAGGTGGGGCCCCGGGTACTGCTCGGCGCCGCGCGGCTGCGCGCCGGGGATCCGGCCGGCGCCCTGGAGCTGCTGCGCCCGGTGGCCGACGTACCGGACGGGCCGGCTCTGCTCTTCCCCCGCCGGCAGGGGGTCGCCTTCTACGCCGCCGCGCTGCGCGAATGCGGGCAGCTGCCGGAGGCGCTCACGCTGGCCCGGCGGGCCGCCGGGATGCCCGGCGAAGATGTGCGCAGCCGGGTGGTGGCCCTGCGCGAACTGGCCACCTGCCTGTCGGCGGTCGGTGACTGCGCGGCGGCCGTGGAAACCGCGCAGCAGGCGGTCGCCGCCGCCTACGCCACCCCGCAGGTGGCCGAACGCGCCGCCAGTGACGCGCTGCTGGCCCGGCTGCGGGTACCCGACCCGATCGGGTAGCCGGCAGTGAGGCTTGCGACCTAACGGCTTGTCACCGTGCTGGCGTATCTTCTTAGCCGTGGATGTCCAGCCCCCCGCGTGGTTGCCCCAGGTGCCCGGGCTCATCGGCCTGCGGGTGCTGGCCCGCGGCGGATACGCGACGGTCTACCGGGCCACCCAGACATCGGTCGGCCGCGATGTGGCGGTCAAGGTGGAGAACCGCACGCTGGAGACCGACCACGACCGCAACCGGTTCATGCGGGAAGCCCGGGCGGCCGGGCGGATGTCCGGACACCCGCACGTCATCGACCTGTTCGACGCGGGCGTGACGGCCGACGGCCACCCCTACATGATCATGGAGCTGTGCGACTGCTCGTACGCCGAGCGGATGCGCAAGGACCCGCTCACCCCGCAGGAGGTCCGCGAGGTCGGCGCGAAGATCGCCGACGCGCTGGCCGACGCGCACGCCCTCGGCCTCGTCCACCGCGACGTCAAGCCCGCCAACATCCTGTGCAGCAGCTTCGGTGAACCGGCGCTGGCCGACTTCGGCCTGGCCGTGCTGGTGGAGAACCGGGACGAGTCGATGACGCTGGAGACGCTCACCCCGGCCTACGCACCGAGGGAGATGTTCCAGCCCCGCACGCCGCCGTCCTCGGCGGCCGACATCTACTCGCTGTGCGCCACCCTCTACGCCCTGCTCTCCGGGCGTCCGCCGCGCTGGGAGTCCGACCGCAACCCCAGCCTGATCGGCCTCATGGAGATCTTCAACGCCCCGGTCCCCGACATTCCGGGGGTACCCGAGGCGCTGGTCGCCACGCTGCGGCTCGGCCTGGGCAACGACCCGCAGGCCCGGCCCAGCGCCATCCGGCTCCGCGACATGCTGCTCGACCTGCGGCTGGACGGCACCGACCCGATCCCGGTCAGCCCACAGTTCGGCGTGGGCGACGAGACCACCGACGCCTGGTCGCTGCCCACCCAGGCGTCCCCGTACGACTACGACGAGCCGACCACCATCATGCGCCTCGGCGACCTCACCTGAGCCGATCCACTTATGGGTACCGATCAGCCGGGGCGTCCACGGGAGTTCGTACCGGCGGCAATCGGGCACCCGTAGGCAAACCTGGACCGCTACCTTGACTTCATGACGGCAATCACCGTCCCCCTGTCAGTGGAGGACCACAAGCTCCTGCAGCTCTGCTGCACCAAGCCATCTGCGGAAGCCGCCGCCTGGGCCTGCGGTGTACTCGATTCGCTGGCCCGCAGCGACCACTCCGGCCGGTCAACGGTATGAGGCGACTGTCCCGCGCCGGTCAGTAGGACTTCTCCTGGCCCAGCACGTGCTGGGCGACGAAGTTGAGGATCATCTCCCGGCTGACCGGGGCGATCCGGCCGGCGCGGACCGCGCCGAGCAGGGTCGCCACGCCGTACTCGGTGGTCATGCCGTTGCCGCCGAGGGCCTGGATGGCGGTGTCGACGGCCAGCGCGGCGGCCTCGCCGGCGGCGTACTTGGCCATGTTGGCCGGCGACGCCGGCCTCCAGGTCGCGGCCGGCGTCGTAGAGCGCCGGCGGCCTTGTAGACCATCAGCCGGGCCAGCTCCACCTGGACGGCCGCGTGCGCCAGCGGGTGCGCACACGCCCTGGTGGGAGCCGATCGGCCGGCCCCAGACCTTGCGCGTCGGCGGTGTAGCCGATGGCCGCGCTCGAGGGCGTACCGGCCGGTGCCGGCGCCCATCGCGGCCACCGTGATCCGCTCCGGGTTGAGGCCGGCGAACAGCGCCGGCAGCCCGGCGTCCAGCGTCGCCGACGAGCGCGTCGGCGGGCAGCCGGACGTCGTCGAGGTAGAGCAGGAACTGGTTCTCCGGCGACAGGATCTCCATGTCCAGCTTGGACTGCGGTCAGGCCGGGCGCGTCGGCGGGCACCAGGAACAGCGCCGGCTTGAGCTTGCCGGTGGCCGCGTCCGTCGGTGCGGGCCACCACCAGCACGTACCGCGCCTCGTCGACGCCGGAGATGAAGCACTTGCGGCCGGTGAGCAGCCAGTCGTCGCCGTCGCGGCGGGCCACCGTGGCCGAGCCGGTGGAAGTTGGAGCCGGCCTCCGGCTCGGTGATGGCGAAGACGATCTTCAGGCGTGCCGTCGGCGATGCCCGGGCAGGAAGCGGGCTCGCGCTGGTCCGGGGTGCCGTGCTTGGCCGATGATCGTGGCGGCGATGGCCGGGGAGACCACGAGCAGCAGCAGCGGGCAGCCGGCCGCGGCCAGCTCCTCGCAGACGATGGCCAGTTCGGTGATGCCGCCGCCGCCGCCGCCGTACTCCTCGGGCGATGTTGACGCCGAGGTAGCCGAGCCGGCCGGCCTCGCTCCACAGCTCGGTGGTGTGCCCGCCGCTTCGGGCCTTGTCGACGAAGTACTCGTGCCCGTACCGCTTGCCGAGCGCGGCCACGGCGTCGCGGAGCTGCTGCTGTTCGGGGGTGAGGTCGAAGTTCATGGGTCCTCCGTAGCGGGTGACTCCTGCGGGGTCGACCACGGCGAGCACGGCTGCCGGTGTCGACCTGGCGCCGGCCGGCACCGGCAGTTCGGCTGACCACGCCGTCGGCGGGGGCGAGCACCGGGTGTTCCAGCTTCATCGCCTCCAGGGTCAGCAGCAGGTCGCCGGCGGCGACCCGCTGCCCGACCTCGACGACGCACCCGGCCCACCGCGCCGGGCAGCGGCGCGACCAGCGACCCGGCGGCCAGCGCCGCCGTGGGCGGCGGGAAGCGCGGCAGCTCGGTGAGGCTGACCGCCCCGTCCGGGTGTCCACGAAGACCAGCCCGGCGGCGCTGGCGGACGGCGTAGGCGAGCGCACGCCGTCGACGTCGAGGACCACCTCGGTCGGCGCGCGCGGCGACAGCGCACCTCCGGTCGGCGCGGCTGTCCGGCGTCCCCGCCTCCTGGCGGGCACGTCGACCAGTCGGCGAGGCGCCGGCGCGGTCGAGCCGGTACCGGACCTCGATCTCGCCGTCGGGCCGGCGGTGAAGGTGACCTGCTGCGGCGCGGGCCGACGTTGCGCCAGCCGGACGGGAGCGGCCGGAGCACCGGGGCGGCCGCCCGGCGCGCCGCGCGCCGGCGAGCGCGGCGGCCAGCGCCGCCACGCGTACCGGGCCGGCCCGCCGCAGCAGCGGGGCGAAGACCTCCGGGTGCCGGTCCAGGAAGCCGGTGTCGGTGTCGCCGGTCCACGAACGCGGGCGTGCCGCAGCACCCGCACCAGCAGGTCCCGGTTGGTGGTGACGCCGTGCAGCTCGGCCGCGGGCCAGCGCCGCGGCCAGCAGCCGGGCCGCCTCGGCGCGGGTCGGGCGCCCCGGCGATCAGCTTGGCCAGCATCGAGTCGTAGTGCACGCCGACCACGTCGAGCCGTCACCGACCCCGGAGTCCAGCCGCAGCCCGGTGCCGGCCGGCGCGCGGAACGCCGCGTCGTGCAGCCCGGGGATCGCGAAGCGGTGCAGGGTGCCGGTGGACGGGCAGCCAGCCGGCGGCCGGGTCCTCGGCGCAGAGCCGTACCTCGATCGCGTGCCCGCGCGCGGCGGGCGTGTCGGTGAACGGCAGCGGCCCGCCCTCGGCGACCAGCAGTTGCAGCGCGGACCAGGTCCAGCGCCGGTAGACGCACTCGGTGACCGGGTGCTCCACCTGCAGCCGGGTGTTCATCTCCAGGAAGAAGAACTCGCCGTCGGGGGCGAGCAGGAACTCCACCGTGCCGGCGCCCGACGTAGTCGACCGCCCGGCCGGCGGCGCACGGCGGCCGGCGACAGCGCCGCGCGCAGCTCCGGGCTGACCGCCGGGGACGGCGCCTCCTCGACGATCTTCTGGTGCCGGCGCTGGATCGAGCACTCCCGCTCGCCGAGGGTGACGACGTGTGCCGTGGCGTGTCGCCGAAGATCTGCACCTCGACGTGCCGGGCCGCGCTCGACGTAGCGCTCGCAGAAGACCGTACCGTCGCCGAAGGCCGCCGCCGCCTCGCGGCCGGCCGCCGCCAGCGCCGCCGGCCAGGTCGGCGGCGTCGCGGACGATCCGCATGCCCCGGCCGCCGCCGCCCGGCCGACGCCTTGACCAGCACCGGGAAGTCGGTCGACCCGCTCCGGCGTCGGTCCAGGTGGGCAGCATCGGCACGCCCGCGCCCGGGCGAGCAGCGCCTTGGCGTCGATCTTGGAGCCCATCGCGGCGATCGCCTTCGCCGGCGGGCCGACCCAGGTCAGCCCGGCGTCGATGCACCGCCGCGGCGAAGTCGGCGTTCTCCGACAGGAAGCCGTAGCCCGGGTGGACGGCGTCGGCGCCGGCCCGCCGCGCCGCCTCGACCAGCAGATCGCGCGCGCAGGTAGGTCTCGGCCGGCGCGTTGCCCCGGGCAGGCGGACCGCCTAGTCGGCCTCGGCCACGTGCGGCGCGTCGGCGTCGGCGTCGGAGTGCACGGCGACCGTGGCGATGCCAGCGCCCGGCAGGTGGCGAAGACCCGGCGGGCGATCTCGCCCCGGTTGGCGACCAGCAGTTGCGGATCCACGGCGCGCCTCACATCCGGAAGACGCCGAAGCCGGCGGCGCCGTTGACGGGTCCACTGTGGACGGCCGAGAGGCACGATGCCCGAGCACGGTACGGGTGTCCCGGGGGTCGATGACGCCGTCGTCGTAGAGCCGGCCGGACAGGAACAGCGCGGCCGACTGCGACTCGATCTGCTGCTCCACCATCATCCGCATCGCCGGCGCCGGCCTCCTCGTCGTACTCGGCGCCCCGGGCCGCGGCCGCCTGCCGGGCCACGATGGACAGCACGCCGGCCAGCTGCGCCGGGCCCATCACCGCCGACTTGGCGTTCGGCCAGGCTGAACAGGAACCGCGGGTCGTACGCCCGGCCGCACATGCCGTAGTTGCCGGCGCCGTAGGAGGCGCCCATGTTGAGCGTCAGGTGCGGCACCGTCGAGTTCGACACCGCGTTGATCATCAGGGCGCCGTGCTTGATGATGCCGCGCCTGCTCGTACTCGCTGCCGACCATGTAGCCGGTGGTGTTCTGCAGGAAGAGCAGCGGCGTGTCGGCGGCGTTGGCGAGCTGGATGAACTGGGCCGCCTTCTGCGCCTCCGCGGAGAACAGCACGCCCCGGGCGTTGGCCAGCACGCCCGACCGGGTAGCCGTGCAGCTCGCCCCAGCCGGTGACCAGGGCGGTGCCGTAGCGCGGGCTTGAACTCGTCGAACTCGCTGCCGTCGAGCACCCGGGCCAGCACCTCGCGCGGGTCGAACGGCACCTGCAGGTCGGCGCTGGGGATGCCGAGCAGCTCCTCCGGGTCGTACTTCGGCGGCGCCGGCCGGGGCCGCGCGGCGGCGGGCCGTGCCTTGCGCCAGTTGAGCCGGCGTACGCACTGCCGGGCCAGCCGGATGCGCGTCCCGCTCGTCGTCGGCGAGGAAGTCGGCCAGGCCGGAGGTGGTGGCGTGCATCGACGCGCCGCCGAGCGACTCGTCGTCGGTGTCCTCGCCGGTGGCCATCTTCACCAGCGGCGGCCCGGCCAGGAACACCTTCGCCCGGTCCCGGACGAAGATCGTGTAGTCGGACATCCCCGGCACGTACGCGCCGCCGGCCGTGGCGTTGCCGAAGACCACGCGCGACCGTCGGGATGCCGGCCGCCGAGAGCCGGGTCAGGTCGCGGAACACCGCGCCCGCCCGGAATGAAGATCTCCGCCTGGGTGGGCAGGTCGGCGCCGCCCGACTCGACCAGGTTGACCATCGGCAGCCGGTTCTCCGCCGCGATCTCGCCAGCCCGCTGGGTCTTGCGCAGCGACGTACGGGTTGACCGCGCCGCCGCGTACCGTCGGGTCGTTCGCGATGATCAGGCACTCGACGCCCTCGACCACGCCGATCCCGGCCGACCACGCTGGCGCCGACCGGGTAGTCGGTGCCGAACGCGGCGACCGGGGCACAGCTCCAGGAACGGCGCGTCCCGGTCCAGCAGCAGCTCGATGCGCTCGCGGGGGAGCAGCTTGCCCCGCGCGTGGTGGCGGCGCACGTACTTCTCCCCGCCGCCCGCCCGGGCCTGCTCCAGCGCGGCGTCCAGCTCGGCGAGGCGGTCCAGCATCGCCGCCCGGTTGTCCACAAAGGACGGTGCGCGCGGGTCGACGGCGGTACCCAGCACGGTCACGGCAGCAGCTCCCCGGGGATGTCGACGATCCGCGAGCGCAGCCACTCGCCGAGCGCCTTGGCCTGCGGGTCGAACCGGGTGGAGGCGGCCACCCCCGGCCCAGCAGCCCGTGGATGACGAAGTTGACCGCGCGCAGGTTCGCCAGCGGCCAGCGCTCGATCTCCAGCGACGCGGTCTCCGGCAGCAGCTCCCGCAGCCTCGCCACGGTCAGGAAGGACGCCAGCCAGTCATATCCGGCCGCGCTGCGCGCCCACACGCCGAGGTTGGCGTCACCGCCCTTGTCCCCGGACCGCGCCCCCACGACCAGACCCAGCGGCCCCCGGCGGGTCGGCCCCCGGTGCGCAGCCGGACCGGCCCCGGACGCGGTGGCCGGCAGGGCACCGCCGGCCCGCCCAGCGACCGCTCCGGGTGGCCCGGTGGGCACGAGATCACCGACCCGGGTCGCAGCGACTCCGGGCGCGGCGGCCGGCACGGGATCGGCAACGGCTGCCGCGCCAGGCTCAGGCGGCGCCGGGGCACCTTCTGCCCCGCGGGGTTCAGCGGGCGGCGCCGCGCCGACCGGTGCCGCCGTCACGGCCGGCGGCGGGATGTCCACCCGGGACCCGTCCGGGAGTACAGCGACGTGTCGCACCGCCTCCTGCCCGACGAACGCCGCGCTGAACACGCCGAACGGGGTCGCGTCGCCGGGCAGCGTGGTCAGCGTGCAGCCGGGGTACGAGGCGAGCGCCAGCTCCACGGCGGCCGCCGAGAACGCCCGGCCCACCCGGGCGGCGTCGCTGTCCCGCAGGTGGACGGTGAGCAGCGCGCTGGCCTGCTCGGTGCTGGCCGCGTCCGGCCGGTCGGTGCGGGCCAGGTCGAACTCCAGGCCGGCGGCGCCGACCGCGTCGGTGAGCTGGGCGCGTACCAGCGCCGCCTTCGCCTCGATGTCCAGGCCGCAGAGGACGAAGGTCATCGCGTTGCGGAAGCCGCCGAGCCGGTTGACGCCGACCTTGAGGGTCGGCGGTGGCGGGGTGCCCCGCGCGCCGGTGACCGCCACCCGGTCGGGTGCCTGCTGGCTGAGGGTCAGCGTGTCCAGGTGGGTGACGACGTCGGGGCCGAGGTAGCCGGGCGCGCCGATCTCGTAGAGCAGCTGGGCGGTGACGGTCTCCACGGTGACCGCGCCGCCGGTGCCGGGGTGCTTGGTGATGACCGCGGAGCCGTCGGCGGCGATCTCGGCGATCGGGAAGCCGGGGCGGCGGGCGCCGTCGGGCAGTTCGGTGAAGAAGCTGAAGTTGCCGCCGGTGGCCTGCGCCCCGCACTCCAGGATGTGCCCGGCGACGGTCGCGCCGGCCAGCGCGTCGAGGTCGTCCCGACCCCAGCCGAAGTACGCGATCGCGGCGCCCACCACCAGCGAGGCGTCGGTGACCCGGCCGGTGACCACCACGTCCGCCCCGGCGCGCAGGCACTCGGCGATGCCGAAGGCGCCCAGGTAGGCGTTGGCGGTCAGGGCCTCGGGCCGCTCCACGGCGTCGCCGGTGACGTACCCGACCGCGACCGGCAGGCCCAGCCGGTGGCCAGCGCCTCGACGGCTGCGGCCAGCCCGGCCGGGTTGAGGCCGCCGGCGTTGACCACCAGGCGGACCCGCTTGTCCAGGGCGGTGCCCAGGCTGGTCTCCAGTTGGCGCAGGAACGTCCTGGCGTAGCCGAGCGTCGGGTCGCGCAGCCGGTCCCGGCCCAGGATCAGCATGGTCAGCTCGGCCAGGTAGTCGCCGGTCAGCACGTCCAGCGCGCCGCCGTCGAGCATCTCCGCCAGGGCGCTGAACCGGTCGCCGTAGAAGCCGGAGGCGTTGCCGATGCGCAGCATCAGCCGGTCACCGCGCAGCATCAGCCGGCCACCGGGTGCCGTGGCGCCCGGCCGGGGCCGGGCGGGCCGGCGAACGCCTGCGCCACGGCCAGCCACTGTCGGGCGGCTTCGCCACTGGCCCGCAGCGCCATGTCGGCCGGGTGGACGCGCTGGGTCACCAGCAGGCAGAAGTCCAGCGCCGGCCCGGTCACCCGGTCCGGCGCGTCCGGCGGCCCGTACGCCCAGGTGCCGCCGTCGGGTGCGGTGAGCTCGACGTACACCTCGGTCGGCGGGACCGGGCGGCCGTGGCTGCGGAAGCTGTGCGCGAAGGTCCGCCAGCCGAGGAAAGCCACGTGCCGCAGCCGTGCGCTGGGCTGGCGGGGCGCGCCGAGCGCGCCGGCGATGTCCTCGCCGTGCGCCCAGGTCTCCATCAGCCGGGCGGTGGCGCTGGACAGTGCGCTCATGTCCGGGCCGAACCACGGGTGCCGGCTGCCGGGCGGAGCGCCGGCCAGCGCCCGGGCCACCCGGTCGCGGCTGTCCCGCCAGCGTTCCAGCAGCTCGGCGGGGGCAGCCAGGGTTTCCCGGGCGCCCCGGTCGACGAAGTCGGTGCCGCCGGCCAGCAGGGCGGAGAGCCGGTCGCGGAACGCCGTCGGCTCGGTGAGGGCCAGCACCAGGTAGCCGTCGGTCCAGCTCAGGTGGGCGATCTGGTGCGCGAGGGTCCAGCCCGGGGCGGCGGTGGGCAGCGTCCACCGGTCGGCGGGCAGGCCGGCGACCAGCCGATCCAGGCCGTTGCCCTCCTCGCGCAGGTCGTCGAGCACCTCCACCAGTGTGGTCACCCCGCAGCCCCTTTCAGTACGACAGCCAGCTGTTGCTTCCAAGCCACCAGCAACGCCGCTCTCCTGACTGAGTCGTCGGTCAGCAGGTTGGCCACCCCGAGCCCGCGCAGCAGGTCCAGCGTCGCCTGTACCGCGGCGCGTACGCCCGGCTCGCGGTCGTCGGCGTCGAGCACGGCCAGGGTCAGCCGGTACAGCTCGCGGCCGAAGCGCGCCTCCAGGGGCAGCAGCGCCGCGCGCAGCTCGGGGTCGGTACGGGCGGCCACCCACACCTCCAGCGCCGCGGCGAACAGCGGGCCGGTGAAGCCGGCCACCAGCATGTCCACCGCCCCGTCGAGCCGGCTGCCCGGTGGCAGGGCTGCCGCCTCCGCCCGGATCTCCCCGGCGCGCCGCTCGATCAGGTGCTCGACGGCGGCCAGCACCAGGCTGGCCCGGGTGGGGAAGTGGTGCAGCTGGGCGCCCCGGGACACGCCGGCCTTCTCGGCGACCACGGTGGTGGTGGTACCCGCCCAGCCGTACTCGACCAGGCAGTCGAGCGCTGCGTCGAGGAGTCGTTGCCGGGTGGCCCGGCTGCGCTCCTGCTGCGGGGTACGCACCGGTCCAGCCTGCGCGCCACGAAACAAACAGTCAAGCCTGACTTTTTGTGCGCCGGTAGCCGGCTACCTAGGCTGTTCCTATGCACCTGCGCGCCGGCTGCCCCGCCGACATCCCCGAGGTCCTGGAGTTCTGGCAGACCGCCGCCGAGGACGCGCACCGCCCGCCGGACAGCGCCGCCGCGCTCGCCGCCCTCCTCGCCCGCGACCCCGCCGCGCTGCTCCTCGCCCACGACGACGACCGGCTGGTGGGTACCGTCATCGCCGGCTGGGACGGCTGGCGCTGCCACCTCTACCGGCTGGCGGTCGCCCCCGACCGGCGCCGCGCCGGCATCGGAGCGGCCCTGATCGCCGCCGCCGAGGACCGCCTCCGCGACCTCGGCGGTACCCGCGCCGACGCCATGGTGCTCACCGACAACGCCACGGCGCACCGCGCCTGGACCCGCGCCGGCTACGCCCCGCAGCCCGAGTGGTCCCGCTGGGTCAAGCCGCTCGCACGCTGACCCGGGCGGTCAGACGCGGGCGCGGCGGGCCAGGCGCTCGGGGTCGAGGATGATGACGGACTTGCCGTCCAGGCGCAGCCAGCCGCGGGAGGCGAAGTCGGCCAGCGCCTTGTTCACCGTCTCCCGGGAGGCGCCGACCAGCTGGGCCAGCTCCTCCTGGGTCAGGTCGTGGGTGACCCGCAGTACGCCGCCGTCGCGGGTGCCGAACCGGCCGGCCATCTGCAGCAGGTTCTTCGCCACCCGGCCGGGCACGTCGGTGAAGATCAGGTCGGCCAGCGCGTCGTTGGTCCGGCGCAGCCGGCGGGCCAGCACCCGCAGCAGCTGCTCGGCGATCTCCGGCCGGTTGGTCAGCCACGGGCGCAGCGCCTTCTTGCGCAGCCGGGACGAGCCGGGCGTCGATGACCGCGGTCGCCGTGGCGGTACGCGGGCCCGGGGTCGAACAGGGACAGCTCGCCGACCATGTCGGACGGGCCCATCACGGAGATCAGGTTCTGCCGGCCGTCCGCCGCGCGCCGGCCGACCTTGATCTTGCCGGACAGCACGATGTAGAGGCTGTCGCCGGGCTCGCCCTCGTTGAAGACGACCTCGCCCTTGCGTACCTCGATGGTGTCCATCTCCTTGGCGAGCGCCTCGGCGGCCTCCGGGTCGACGCCCTGGAAGATCCCGCTGCGGGCCAGTACCTCGTCCATCGTCCACACCTCCACCTGCGCGGATGCCGCGCGTCGACAGTCTAGGCGCAGGAAGGTCACTATCGGACGGCACCCCGGCAACCGCGCCGGCAGCGGCCCGGCACGATGGAGTGCGTGATTCCCGAGCTGGTAGCCGTGCCGAGGACGGCCGCGCACCGCCACTGCTGCTCTGGCGGCTGGTCAGGCCGACAGCTCCGATCTCGTCGGCACCGTTGGGCGGCGGGCTGGGCGTGGCGCACTGGGTCCTCAACTGCACCGTCCCGCTGTCGTACCACCGGCTCGATCCGGACGCCCACCTCGGCGAGATCGCCGCCGGCCTGGGCCTGGTCGGTCCCGGGGTGGGCATGCTCACCGGCGTCGACGTGACCGAGCGGGTGGGCACCGTCGACGACGGCGTGCAGTGCTGGGCCACCGTGGGCCTGGGCGCCCCGGCCTGGGCCGCCGCCCCCGACGGTCACCTGCGCCGGCTGCCGCCCCGCACCGGCCACGCCGCCGCGCACCGCGACGAGCCGCCGGCGCCGGGCACCGTCAACATCGTCGTCGTGGTCCCCGCCCGGCTCGGCGACGCGGCCCTGGTCAACGCCGTCGCCACGGCCACCGAGGCGAAGGCCCAGGCGCTCTGGGAGCTGGGCCTGGCCGCCACCGGTACGGCCAGCGACGCGGTCTGCGTGCTCAGCGCCACCGACGGCCCGGTCGAGCAGTACGCCGGTCCCCGCTCCACCTGGGGCGCCCGGCTGGCCCGCGCCGTCCACGCCGCCGTCGCGGCCGGCGGCCAGGAATGGCTGGTCAGCGGCCTGGCCTGGGACGATGCGTCGGCTTCACGGCACCGGCCGGGCTGACCACTCGGGTATCGTGCCCGGGGTACCACCCCCCGACCCCTCGACTCCCCGGGATACCGCATGACCAACTACGGTGCGCAGCCGCCCGAGCCACGCCCGTACCCCCGTCAGCCGGACCCCTACGGCCGCCCGGCGCCCCGCGACCCCGGCGAGACCGACGCCTTCGGCCGGCCGGCCGACACCGGCGAGCCGGGGGAGTACGGCGGCGTCCGCTACCCCCGCGAACCCGGCGCTGCCGCCCAGCCCGGCCAGTACGGCGGCGAGGCGCGCCAGCCGAGCCAGTACGGCGAGGCGCGCCGACCCGGCGAGTACGGTTCCCGGGCGCGCCAGCCCGGCCAGTACGGCACCGCCCGCTCGCGGGAGTACGGCGCGGCCGGGCCGCGCCCCCGGGAGACCGGCGGGTTCGGGGGCGAGCCGACCGGACGCGGTGCTCCGCTGCGCCGGGACGCGGAGGAGCCCACCCGCTGGGGCGCGTCCGAGCCGTGGGGCGACCCGGCCGGCCGGGAGCCCTACCTGCCCCCCGCGCGGCGCGGCAGGCGCAGCGGTACCCGGACCACGCTGCTGGTCCTGGCGATCGTGGTGCTGGTCGGCGGCCTGGCCGCGCTCGGTGCCGCGTTCGTGCTCAACCAGCGCGGCGACCACCCGGCCGCCGCCGCGCAGCACACCCCGCCGGCGCCGACGCCGGCCGCGAGCGGGCCGCAGCCGAGCAGCCCGGCCGGGGCGACGGGCGAGTTCACCTTCTCCGCGGTCGGCGACACCATCGTGGCGCTGCGCCGGACGCACCACCCAACAACGCCAAGGGCTTCTTCGACGACGTGAAGCCGGCGCTCACCGCCGACCTGCAGTTCGCCAACCTGGAGGAGGCGGTCACCGACGACACCGGGGTCCGCAAGTGCAGCGCCGGCTCCACCCAGTGCCACGCCTTCCGGGCGCCGCCGGCCTGCGCGCAGGCGCTGATCGACGCCGGGTTCAAGATCGTCAGCCTGGCCAACAACCACGCCAACGACTTCGGCGCGACCGGCCTGAAGAACACCAAGAAGACGCTCGACTCGCTCGGCATCAACTACACCGGCCCGCCCGGACTATCCCGGTGGTCACCGTCAAGGGCATCAAGGTGGCCGATGCTGGGCTTCTCGCCGTACGCCTGGTCGAACGACCTGAACAACATCCCGGCCGCGGCCGCCCTGGTGAAGCAGGCCACCGGGCAGGCCGACGTGGTGATCGTCACCGCGCACGTGGGCGCCGAGGGCTCCGACAAGACCCACGTGAAGCCCGGCACCGAGACCTTCCTCGGCGAGAACCGCGGCGACTCCGATCGCCTTCTCGCACGCCGTGGTCGACGCCGGCGCCGACCTGGTGGTCCTGCAGGGCCCGCACGTGATGCGCGGGATGGAGTTCTACAAGGGCAAGCTGATCGACTACAGCATGGGCAACTTCGCCGGGTACCGGCGCGCCCTGGTCAGCACCGGGGTGCTCGGCATCAGCGGGGTCCTGCAGGTGACGCATGGGCGGCGACGGCTCGGTCAAGGCGGCCAAGCTGGTCGCCACCTCGACTGGTCGACCCCGGCTACCCGCGGATGGACCCGAAGCAAGCGGGCCATCGCCCAGGTCGCGTCGCTCACCAGGGCGGACTTCCCGACCACCGGCCCGACCATCGCCGACGACGGCACCATCACCCACCGGGCCGGCGGCCTGCGACGGGTGGCGCGCCGACCGGGTCGGTCGGTAGCGACGGTAGGCTCGGTCGTGACCGTGGCAGTCCACTGACGATCGCTGGCTCGACCCGGCGGGCCCGCGCGGACGGCCCGACTGCGCTCGCCGAGATCCACCCCGACGCGCACTGCGAGCTGGACTTCACCAACGCGCTGGAGCTCGCCGTCGCCACCATCCTGTCCGCCCAGTGCACCGACAAGAAGGTCAACGAGGTCACCCCGAAGGTCTTCGCGCGCTACCCGGACGCCGCCGACTACGCCGCCGCCGACCGGGCCGAGCTGGAGGAGATATCAAGCCCACCGGCTTCTTCCGGAACAAGACCGACTCGCTGATCAAGCTCGGCCAGGCCCTGGTCGAACGGTACGACGGCGAGATCCCGGGCACGCTGGCCGACCTGGTCACCCTGCCCGGGATCGGGCGCAAGACGGCCAACGTCATCCTCGGCAACGCGTTCGGCGTGCCCGGGCTCACCGTCGACACCCACTTCCAGCGGCTGGTGCACCGGTTCGGCTGGACCGCCGAGGCCGATCCGGTGAAGATCGAGTCCGCGGTCGCCGCGCTGATCGAGAAGCGTGACTGGACCATGTTCTCGCACCGGATCATCTTCCACGGCCGGCGGGTCTGCCACGCCCGCAAACCGGCCTGCGGCGCCTGTACCCTCGCCCGGCTCTGCCCCGCCTACGGCACCGGCCCCACCGACCCGGCCACCGCCGCCAAGCTGCTCAAAGGCCCCCGCGCCGCGGAGCTGGCGCAGCTGGCCGGCGCCCCGCTGCCGCCCCCGGCGGTGCTGGCCGCCGCCGCCCGCGCGGACGTACCGTGATTCTCCGCCCGCCGCCGACCGGCCGCCCGCGCGGACCTGCCATCACCCTGTCCGCACCGGCAACCGGCCGCCGTCCGCGTGCTGTCGCGGTGACCGTGGCCGCCGGCCTGGTGCTCGGCCTCGCCGTCAGTGCGGTGGCCGCCTGCTCGGGCCCGAGCCGTCCACAGCCGGCGGCCCGCCCGGCCACCTGCCTGCCCGCCACCACGGCCCCCGTCACCACGGCCCCCGCCACAACTGCTCCGGCCGGCACCGCCTCCGCAGCGGGCACGGCTTCCGGAGCGGGCACGGTTGCCACGCCGGGGGCCAGCGCCCCGCCGCGCGCCGCTCCGCCCGGGACCACCGCGCCGGCCGCAGGCGGCGCGGCAACCAGCGGCGTGGTCCCGCCGCCCGGCAACGGCGCCGTCCCGCCGCCCGGCAACGGCGCCGTCCCGCCGCCCGTCGATCCGACCGCCACCGGCCCGGTGGTGGCTCCCAGCCGTCCGGTCCCCACCCGGACCGGTGGCCCCACGCCGGGCACGGGCAGCCCGGTGCCCGGTGCGGCCGACCCGACGCCCGGCGGGACCGCCGCCACCCCGGGTGGTGCCGGCACGCCGCTGCCGGCGACCGCGCTGAACTGCCTGGACGGCAGCGGCCCGGTACGCCTCGCCGAGCTGGGCCGGCCGGCCGTGGTCAACCTGTGGGCGTCCTGGTGCGAGCCGTGCCGGGCCGAACTGCCGGCCATCCAGGCGTACGCGGCGACCGGGGCGGTGACGGTGATCGGCGTGGACACGGCGGACACCACGGACGCCGCCCGCGGCACCGTGCGCGGATCTCAGGCTGACGTTCCCGATGCTGGCCGACCCGGACAAGAAGCTGGCCAACGGGCTCGGGCGCAGCGGGCTGCCGGTGACCCTCTTCGTCGACGCCGGCGGCCAGGTGCGCTACGTCGTACGCCGGCAAGCCGCTGACCACGCAGGCGGTGGCCCAGCTGGCCGCCGAACACCTCGGGGTGGGCCGGTGACGCGGCAGCCGCCCGGGTGGTTCGAGCCACTGCTGGCGGCGCTGGCCGGAGCCGGTCGGGAGACTTCACCCGGCTGTCCGCACCGCCGGGCGGCGGCCGGGCCAGCGCCGTGCTGATCCTGCTCGCCGAGGACGACGCGGGGCCGGCCCGGACGTGCTGATCCTGCAACGGGCGGCGACATGCGCAACCACGCCGGCCAGCCGGCCTTCCCGGGCGGCGCGGCCGACCCGGGCGACGACTGTCCCGGCCGGACGGCGCTGCGCGAAGCCGACCGAAGAGGTCGGCCTCGACCCGGCCAGCGTCGCAGGTGCTGACCACCCTGCCACCGCTGTGGATCCCGGTCAGCGGCTTCGTCGTGACGCCGGTACTGGCCTGGTGGCAGCGGCCCGCACCCGGTGCGCCCGCAGGACCCGGCCGAGGTGGCCCGGGTGGAGCGGCTTCCGGTAGCGAGCTGGTCGACCCGGCCAACCGGCTCCGGCTACGCCACCCGAGCGGCTGGATCGGGCCGGCGTTCCAGGTCCGCGGCATGCTGGTCTGGGGCTTCACCGCCGGCGTACTCAACGCGCTGCTGCGACCTGGCCGGCTGGCGACCTGGCCCGTGGGACGACCGGACGACCTGCCGCCGTCGCAGCGACTGACCGATCGTCTGGCGATCACACCCGTACCCTGCCAGGTGTCGGGAGCCTGGTCGACCTGGTGTCTGCTCGTGTCTGATCGTCGATGTTCGCCGTCAACGGCTACCGCCAGGGTTTCTTCGTCGGCGCGCTGTCCTTCGTCGGCTTCTTCGGCGGCGCGCTGGTCGGGCTGCAGCTCGGCCCGCTGGCTGGCCGACCACTCGCAGTCCGTCAGCCGGGTCGCTCGATGCTCGCTTGGTCGCCGTGTTCGGGCTGGCCGTGGGCGGGCAGGCGCTGGCCGGCTGGCTGGGCGCCCGGTCCGCGTCACGCGATCCGCAGCCGGGGCGCCCGGCGGGCCGACGACGCGGGCGGCACTGCGTCTCGGTGCTCGCCCTGCTGCTGGTCGCCTGGCTGGTGGCGGCGCCGCTGGGCTCCGTCGCCGATCCGCTCGCTGGCCAGTTCGGTGCGCAACAGCGCGATCCTGCACGGCGGTCGACGCGGTGATGCCCAGCCAGGCCCAGGCGCTCTACGAGGCGCTGCGGACCACCGTCGACACCAACGGCTTCCCGGACGTCTTCGGCGGCCTCGACCCCACCCAGGTCGCGGCAGGTCACCGCCGCCCGACCAGGCGCTGGCCGGCTCCGCGGTGGTGGCGAAGGCGCGCCCGTCGGTGGTGAAGATCCGGGGTACGCGCCCCTCCTGCAACCGCATGATCGAGGGCTCCGGCTTCGTCTTCGCGCCCAGGCACGTGATGACCAACGCCCACGTGGTCGCCGGGACGAAGGGCGCGCTGACCGTCGAGGTCGGGCGGCGACCAGCACCACGGCCGGGTGGTGTCCTACGACCCCGAGCTCGACCTGGCCGTCGTCTACGTCCCCGACCTGACCGGCCCGCTGCTCGACTTCAGCGCCGTCACGGCCCGCACCGGCGCCGACGCGATCGTCCTGGGGTACCCGCTGGACGGCGACTTCGACGCCCAGTCGGCCCGCATCCGGGACACCGGGCCGATCCGGGGCCCGGACATCTACGGCAACGCCACCGTCACCCGCGAGGTCTACACGATGCGCGGCCTGGTGCGTAGCGGCAACTCGGGCGGCCCGCTGCTGGACGCCGACGGAGCCGTCCTCGGCGTGATCTTCGCCGCCGCGGCCGACAACCACGACATCGGCTTCGCCCTGACCCTCCCCGAGGTGACCAAGGTCGCCGACCCCGGGCCGCTCGGCCACCACCCCGGTGAGCACCGGCGGCTGCGCCGAGGGCTGAGCCGCCGGGTTGGGCAGCGGCTCCGGACCAGTCTGGACTTCGGCCCGCGCCGCGGGAGAGCGTCAGCCGGGCGGCAGCTGGGCCACCTGGATCAGGCGGGCACCGTCGCGCCGGTTGACCAGCAGCCGCGGCCCGGCGGCAGCGGCCGGGGCCGGACGTCGCCGACCAGCGCACCCTCGTCCCGCTCGCCGGACAGCACCAGGCCGGGCGTGCCGACCTCGCGCAGCCGCTGCAGCATCGGCTCGTAGAGGGCCCGCCCGGCGCCGCCGGCCCGGCGGGCCAGCACCAGGTGCAGCCCGATGTCCCGGGCCTGGGCCAGGTACTCCAGCAGCCCGGCGAGCGGGTTGGCCGACGCGGTGACGACCAGCTCGTAGTCGTCCACCAGCACGAAGCACTCCGGCCCGGTCCACCAGGAGCGGTCGCGCAGCTGCGCGGTGGTGACGTCCGGGCCGGGCCGCCGGCGCTGCATGTACCCGACCACCGAGTCGACCAGTTCCTGGGTCTCGGCCGACGGTGCCGTACCCGATGAGGTGTTCGGTGGCGACCGCGCCGAGCAGGCTGCGCCGGTAGTCGACCAGGATGATCCGGGCCTGCTCCGGGGTGAACCGCCGGGCGATCGAGTCGGCCAGCGACGCGCAGCACGACGGACTTGCCGCTGCCGCTGTCACCGAAGACCAGCAGGTGCGGCTCGGCGCGCGAAGTCCAGCCAGACCGGCCGCAGGTCGGCCTCGGCGATGCCGAGCGGCAGGGCCAGCGGGTGCCCGCCGGATCGCCGTCCGTGGCGGCGACCAGGTCGGCGTAGGGCAGGGCGGCCGGGAGCATCCGGACCGGCGGCGCGGGCGGGCCGGTCCAGCCGCTGGCGATCGCCTTGACCAGCGCGCCGGTTCGGTGCCGGCCAGCGCCGGGGTAGGCGGTCAGGAAGTGCAGCCCGTCGCTGGTGATGCCGCGCCCCGGGGCGTTCTCCGGGACGTTGGCGGCGGCCTTGCGGTTGACCACCGAGTCGGCCGGGTCGCCGAGGCGCAGCTCCAGCCGGGAACCGAACAGGTCCCGGATGGCCGGGCGGAAGTCCAGCCAGCGGGTGGCGGCGGCCACGCACGTGGACGCCGTAGGACAGCCCCCGGGTGGCGATGTCGACGATCACCGGCTCCAGGTCCTCGAACTCGTTGCGCAGGGTGGCCCAGCCGTCGACGACCAGGAACACGTCGCCGAACCCGTCGCCCGGGTACCGCCGGTGGCGCCAGCGGTACGGTCGGCGCACCGACGTCGACCCCGGCGCTGGCGAAGCGCCGCTCCCGGTCGGCCAGCAGGGCGACACCTCGCCGACGGTGCGCCGGACGGTGGCCGTGTCGAGCCGCCCGGCCACCCCGCCGACGTGCGGCAGTTCGCGCAGCCCGGCCAGCGACCCGCCGCCGAAGTCCAGGCAGTAGACCTGTACCTCGGCCGGGGTGTGGGTCAGCGCCAGCGCGGTGACCAGCGTGCGCAGCAGCGTGGACTTGCCGCTGCGCGGCGCGCCGACCACCGCGACGTGCCCGGCCGCCCCGGCCAGGGCCAGCCACAGCGGTTCGCGGCGCTGCTCGAACGGCTTGTCCACCAGGGCCACCGGGACGCGCAGCGCGCCGCGCAGCGCCGGGTTCGGCCACGGTCAGCCCGCGCGCCGGGTCGGCGACCAGCGGCCCGAGCAGCTCGTCCAGCGCCGGCGGGTCGACAGCGGCGGCAGCCACACCTGGTGCGCCGGGGTACCGGCGCCGGTCAGCCGGCCCACCATGCGCTCCAGCAGGCTGGGCGCGGCCGGCTCCGGCTCGGGCGGCGCCACCGGCGCGGGCAGGCTCGGCGCGGCCAGCTCGTAGGTGTCGTACTCCAGCACCCGCTGGCCCGCCACGCCGTCGCCGGCCCCGGCGCCACCGGCACCGGGGCGCCGGTACGGGCCGGAGACGTAGGCCGCCTTGAACCGGGCCAGCGGCTCGGTACCGAACTTCAGGTACCCGTGCCCCGGCGTGCGGGGCAGCTCGTAGGCGTCGGCGACGCCGAGCACCGTGCGCGACTCCATCGGCGAGAAGGTACGCAGCCCGATCCGGTACGACAGGTGGGTGTCCAGCCCGCGCAGCCGCCCCTCCTCCAGCCGCTGCGAGGCCAGCAGCAGGTGCACCCCGAGCGACCGGCCCAGCCGGCCGATCTGTACGAACAGTGTCGATGAACTCCGGCTTCTCCGACAGCAGCTCGGAGAACTCGTCGCAGACCACCACCAGCACCGGCAGCGGCGCCAGCGGCGCACCGGCGGCCCGGGCCCGCTCGTAGTCGCGCAGCGAGGCCAGGTTGCCGGCCCGGCGCAGCAGCTCCTGGCGGCGCACCAGCTCGCCGTTGAGGGCGTCGCTCATCCGGTCCACCAGGGCCAGGTCGTCGCTCAGGTTGGTGATCACGGCGGCGGTGTGCGGCAGCCGGTCGAACGGCGCGAAGGTGGCCCCGCCCTTGAAGTCGACCAGTACGAAGTTGAGCGACCCGGAGTCGTGCCGGGCGGCCAGCCCGAGCACCAGCGTGCGCAGCAACTCCGACTTGCCCGACCCGGTGGCGCCGATGAGCAGCCCGTGCGGCCCCATCCCGTCCTGCGCCGACTCCTTGAGGTCCAGCTCCACCGGGTACCCGTCGCCGCCCACCCCGATCGGTACCCGCAGCCGGTCCCGGTTGGGCCGGGGTGCCCAGCCCTGCGCCACGTCGTACCGGTCGGGGTCGCCGATGCCGAGCAGGTCGGCCAGGTCCAGCTCGCCGGTGTGCGAGGTGTCCAGCTTGTCGCCGGACGGGGCCAGGCGCAGCGGCGCCAGCTGCCGGGCCAGCGCCTGGGCCACCACCAGCGGCAACTGGTCGGCGGTACCCACCTCGGTGGCGTCGTCGGCGGAGGAGGCGAGCAGCCGGCCGGCGGCGTCCACCGACAGCGCCAGGGTGGCCCGGTCGAGCAGCCGTGGCGCGGGGGAGTCCAGGTCGATCAGGGTGACCCCCTGCAGGCCGCTGTCGGCGATCAGGTGCTGGGCGCCGGACAGGTCGGCGCTGTCCAGGACCACCACCAGCTGCGGGGCGGCCGGCTCGCCGCCGGGTGCGAACCGGGGCCGGTTGGTGACCAGCTCGCCGAGGAGCCCTTCGAGCTCCAGCGCGGAGGCGGCCACCAGGCGGCGCGGGCCGAGCGCGTCGAGGAGCTCCGGGTGCAGTGCGTGCGGCAGCCACTTGAGGTAGTCCCAGTCGGGCCGGCGGTCGCCGGAGGCCACCACGGCGATCAGCAGCTCGCCGGGGGCGTGGAAGACGGCCAGCTGGGCCAGTACCGCCCGGACCAGGGCGCGGGCCGGCTCCAGCGGGCCGCGTACGTAGCAACGGGACAGGTCGCGCAGGCTGACCGCGACCGGCAGGTCGGGGACGACGGCGTGCGCGTCGAGGAAGTTGCGCAGCGCCCGCGCGGTGGTCGGCTCCAGCTCCTCGGTGGGGCGGCTGACCGGCGGGATCAGCTCGGTGGCCAGCGCCTGCGGGCCGAGCCCGACCCGGACCACGCCGAAGTCGGCGTCGGTGGGGCGGCGCTCCCACAGCCGATGGCTGTCCACTGTGGACCACAGCGTCGCCGGGTCGGGGTTGCGGTAGTGCAGGCCGGTGCGCTGCCGGTCGGCGGTGGCCCGTACGCGGGTCCGCAGGGCCGCCAGGTGGCGCAGGTAGTCGCGGCGGACCGCCATCATCTCGGCCTTGCGCGGCTGCCCGGAGCCGGAGCCGAAGTTGGTGGCCAGCATGCCCAGCGAGGAGAGGCCGAAGACGCCGCCGATGACGTAGGAGGAGACCCCGCCGTCCTGCTGGGCGAAGAGCAGCGCGGTGGCCACGGTGCCGGCCAGCAGCGGCAGCAGGCTGAGCAGCTGCCCCCAACGGGACACCACCACGGCCGGGATCTCCGGCGGCGCCGGGACGTCCAGTACGCCGTCCGGCAGGGGCGGCGCGGGCCGGCGCGGCCGGCGCCGGACAATGACGGTACCCAATGGACGCCTCCCCTCGGCCGCTCCACATCGTAAGGGGTTCGCGGGTTCCCCCGGGAGCCGGCGTTTTCGGTACCCTCGCCGCCATGACCGCCCCCTCTGGACTGACCCGGGTGACGGTGAGCGCCCCGCACCGGCGGCTGGACGTCGCGCTGCCCGACCACGCCCCGCTCGCCGAGCTGCTGCCGGAGCTGCTGCGCCGGGCCGGCGTCGGGCTGGCCGACGTCGGCCAGGCGCACGGCGGCTGGGTGCTGCGGCGCACCGACGGCGCCCCGCTGGCCGTCGGCTCCGGCCTGCACACCCAGGGGGTACGCGACGGTGCGGTGCTGCACCTGGTGCCGGCCCGCACCGACTGGCCGGAGCTGGAGTACGACGACGTGGTGGAGGCCATCGCGGGCGCCGCCCGCCGGCACGGGCGCGGCTGGGACGCCCCGGCCACCCGGGCCGCCGGCCTGCTGGCCGCCGTGGCGGCGGCGCTGCTCGGCGTCGTGGCACTGCTCGGTGCGCCGGCCCGCCCGCCGGTGACCGGGCTGGTGGCGTTCGCCGTCGCCGCGGTGCTGCTGCTCGCCGGGGTGCTCGCCTCCCGGGCGTACGGCGACGGGCTGGCCGGCGCGGTGCTGGCCGGCTGTGCGCTGCCGTTCGCCGCGCTCGGCGGGGCCGGGCTGACGGCCGGCGCCGGCCCGGCCCGGCTGCTGCTCGCCGCGGTGGCGGTGCTGCTGGTGGCGGCGCTGGGAGCGCTGGGCGTGGGTACCACGCTGCGGCTGTTCGTGGCGGCCACGGTGCTGGGGCTCGCCGGCGCCGTGGGCGCCGTCCTGGCCACCCGGGCCACCCCGGCCGGTTCGGCCGCCGCGGTGCTGGCCGCCCTGGTCACCGGCCTGCTGGCGGTCCCGGTGCTGGCGGTACGGCTGGGCAAGCTGCCGGTGCCGGTGCCCACTGCGGTGCTGCCCGGTCGCCAGGAGCCGGCGCCGCTGGACCGGGCGGCCGTCTTCGCCGCCGTGGTACGCGCCGACGAGCTGCTCACCGGCGCGCTGGCCGGGGTGGGGCTGGCCGCGGCGCTGGCCGACGTGGTGCTGGTGCGCTCCGGCGGGGTGGGCGGTCGGGTGCTGGTGGCGGTGGCCGGCGGGGCGCTGCTGCTGCGGGCCCGGGTCTTCCCGACGCTGCGCCAGCGGCTGCCGCTGCTGCTCGGTGGCGGCGCCGCCGGGGTGGCCCTGGTGGCCTCGCTGCGACCGGTCACCCCGGCCGGTGCCGCGCTGCTGGCCGGCGCACTGGTGCTGGCCTGCCTGGTGCTGGCCGGAGTCGGCGCGGTGTACCGCCGCCGCGCCCCCGGGCCGTACCTGGGCCGGCTGGCCGACATCCTGGACGCGGTCTGCGTGCTCTCAGTGATCCCGGCGGCCTGCGCGGTGGCCGGCCTCTACGGCCGGATGCGCGGCCTGACCGGCTGACCCGCCGCCACCCTCCCGGTCGGGCGGGTGGCGGTCGGGCGGGTGGCGGTCGGGCGGGTGGCGTCGAGCGGGTGGGCGGTTGGCGGGGTGGCGGTCGGGCGGGTGGGGTCAGCCGCCGGCGAAGGCGCCGACGCCGGCCCAGGTCGGGGCGCCCACGCCCGGGCCGCGGATGACGCCCTTGTCGGTGAAGCTGCCACCGGTGCTGAGTAGGGCGTGCAGGACGCCCCGGCCGGCTGAGTAGGTGACCAGGTCGTCCCGGCCGTCGTGGTTGTAGTCGGCCACCCCGGTCCAGTTGGCGCCCGCTCCGCTCAGCGCCCCGACGGTGGACAGCCCCGCTCCGGCAAACGTGAACAGCTCCGTCCCCTGCCGCCAGGCCAGCGCGTCGGCGTAGCCAGAGCCGGTGAAGTCACCGACGCCGGCCCAGGTCGGTACCCCGACGCCCGGCCCGCGCACCGTCCCGATGCTGACGAACGACCGCCCGGTGGACAGCAGCACGTGCAGGCTGCCGTTGACGGCGTAGTACCAGTAGATGTCGTCGCGCCCGTCGTGGTTCCAGTCGCCCACCCCGGCCCAGGTCGGCGCGGCCAGCGGGATGGCCGCCACCGTGCCCAGCCCGGGGCCGGTGAACAGGAACAGCGCGCCGGGCTGGTACCAGGCCAGGTCGTCGTCGTACCCGTCGCCGTCGAAGTCGCCGGTGGCCGCCCAGGCGGGGGCGCCCACGCCGGGCCCGCGGACCGCGCCGATGCTGACGAACGAGTTGCCCCGGCCGAGCACGGCGTGCACGGTGCCGTTGCTGGCGTAGTACCAGAACAGGTCGGAGTGCCCGTCGTGGTCGTAGTCACCGACCCCGGCCCAGCTGGGCCGGGCCAGTGGCAGGCTGGCCACGGTGGACAGCGCGGTGCCGCTGAACGTGAACAGCGTGCTGCCCTGCAACCAGGCCAGGTCGTCGTGGTAGCCCTGCGGCCGGTAGGCGCCGCCGGCCAGCTGGCCGAGTTGGGCCAGGTTGCCGTTGAACACATCCTGGTCGCCGGGGAGCGCCCCGTGGTCGGCGTACTGCCAGATGGTCCAGGCGTTCCAGCCGGCTGGCAGGGTCGGCGGGGTGCTGCCGTAGCTGGCGAGGAACAGCGGGTTGGCGCCGAAGCCGGCGTCGTTGGCCAGGCACAGCTGCCACCACCGGGTGTTGGTGTAGATCGTGGTGGGCCGTCCGGTGCGCGCCCGGATCCGGTCGACGAAGGCGTGCGTCCAGGCGACCAGCTGCGCGGGGGTCATCCCGTAGCAGGGGTACGGGCTGCTCGAGCCGCCGGGCGGCCACTCCAGGTCGAGCATCGGCGGCAGGGTCCGGCCGTCGGCCACGTACCCGGCGTGGGCCAGCAGGTAGTCAGCCTGGGCGGCGCCGCCCGCGGTGTCCGGCCGGGCGAAGTGGTACGCGCCCGCGTACAGGCCGACGCTCTTGGCGCCGTGGTAGTTGGCGGCGAAGGCGGGATCGGTGAAGTTGACCCCCTCGGTGGCCTTGACGTAGCTGAACTTCGCACCGCCGGCCGCCACGCCGGTCCAGGAGATGGCCCCCTGCCAGTGCGAGACGTCCACGCCGGCCACCCCGTACCCCGGCAGGCCGGCGGCCCGGCCGAGGGTCGTGGGCAGCACAGCACCGATCATCGCCAAGGCGGCCAGCCAGCACGCCCGGAAACGCCACCTGTTCAGGGCGATCAGCCTCCGCCGGAGTCGTCGGACTACGGGCGAGGGGTTGGCTAGACCATATCGGGCAGATTAGGGCGAGGAGGACATTTCACTATTTTCATGGCAGATTCTCACGATTGCCATACGTCACTCTTCGGGCTCCGGGCTGGGTACCGGGACCTGCTGGCGGCCGCCTGCCGCCCACACGCCGGAGTCGTGGTACGCCCCGCTCGCCACGCCGTCGCGGTAGCGCTGCTGCGAGGCCCGGATCTCCGCCTCGGCGCCGACCCGACCGGCCCAGCTGGCCCCCTCGACGCTCTTGCCCGGCTCCAGGTCCTTGTAGACCTCGAAGAAGTGCTGGATCTCCAACCGGTCGAACTCACCGAGGTGGTGGATGTCGCGCAGGTGCTCCAGCCGCGGGTCATAGGCAGGTACGCAGAGGACCTTGTCGTCGCCGCCCTTCTCGTCGGTCATCCGGAACATGCCGATCGCCCGGCACCGGATCAGGCAGCCGGGGAACGTCGGCTCCTGGACCAGGACGAGCGCGTCCAACGGGTCGCCGTCCAGTCCCAGCGTCTCCTCGATGAAGCCGTAGTCGGCCGGGTACTGGGTGGAGGTGAACAGGGTCCGGTCCAGCCGGATGCGACCGGTCGCGTGATCGACCTCGTACTTGTTGCGCTGCCCCTTGGGGATCTCAACCGTGACGTCGAAATCCATTGCTCACCGCTCCTCTGGTGTTCGCACCGCTGCGACCGACGCAAGTAGTGTGGCCGAGGATCGCGGCGCACAACGAAGGGAGGGACCTGTGGAGCGGCAAGACTCACACGAGCCCGAGCCGGCCAACTCTGTACAGGAACCGTCCCCGCAGGATAGCGCCCAGCCAGTTTCGCCCGGATCGCCCCCGTCCGGCGTACCAACTCCGGAACGTCCGGAGAATCCTGCTCCGGCCGCCCCGGAACCGGCGCCCACCAGCACCGCGACCGCGCCGGGCGAGCCGCCGGCCCCAGCCGCCCCGACCAGGCCGGCCGGGCCGAAGCTCACCCCTATCGACAAGCTGACACCGCAGATGCGGGCCGCCGCCCGGGCCGCCCGCGCAGTCCCGGAGGCCCCGCACCAGTACGACCTGCGTCCAGCGCCCGCCACCCCGCCGCCGCCACCCGCCGGGGCCGCTGGTCCGGGCTCCCCGAACCGGGCCGATGGTCCGACCTCCCCTAGCGGTGTCGATCGTCCGGTGTCCCCGGGCGGGGCCGGTGAACAGGTGTCCTCAGGCGGGGCCGGTGAACAGGTGTCCCCGGGCGGGGCCGGTGGTCAGGTGCCCCCGGGGGGTGCTGCTGGTTCGGGCGCCCCGGGCGGATCCGGCGAATCAGCCTCGCCAGCCGGGACGCGGCCAACCCGGCCGGCAGCCGGCGCGGCTGCGGCGCCGCAGACCGGACCAGCAGGGGCGCAGGGGTCGACCGCGGACGCTCACTCGGCCGGTCCGCAGGGGTCCACCTCACCGTGGGCCGGCACGCCACCCGCGTCCTCGCCGGCGCCCGGCGCCGGCGGCCAGCGCCCAGCGCCGCCCGCGCCGGCCGGTCAGCAGGGCTCCGGCCCGGCGCCGCCCACACCGGGCAGCCCGCCCGCCGAGCGGCTGACACCGATCGACCGTCTGCCCGGTACGTCGGCCCGCGCCCGGGTCGCACCGGTGCCACCCAGCGCCCAGCCGCCGACCCCCGCGCCGCCAGCCCTGATGCCACCGGCCGCGCCACCGTCGGCAGCCGTCCAGCCGCACGTGCGCCCCCAGCCGCCGTCCGTTCCACCGTCCACCGACCGTGCCCAGCCGGGACCGGGCTTCCCGGACCATCCCCGGCCGGGGCAGGATTTTCCCGACCGCACCCAGCCGGAGCAGGGTTTCCCAGACCGTCCCCAGGCGGAGCAGGGTTTCCCTGGCCGCTCCCCGGCGGGTCAGAGCGCCCCCGATCGGGCTCAGGGCCGATCGGGCCTCCCCGACCGCCCCCAACCGGGACAGGGCCCTGCCGATCGGCTCGAGGCGGGACACGGCTTCCCGGATCGGTCTCAGGCCGGGCAGGGCTTCCCGGATCGGTCTCAGGCCGGCCAGGGCTTCCCGGATCGGTCTCAGGCCGGGCAGGACTTCCCGGATCGGCCCCGGGCTGGGCAGGACTTTCCGGATCGGTCTCAGGCTGGTCAGGTTTCCCCCGAGCGGCCCAACGCCGGGCCCGTGCCGATTCACCGGCCCGAGGTCGAGCAGGGTGCACAGCCGCCGGTCGGCCCGGGTCCCGGTCATCGGCCCGAGGCTGGCCCCTGGTCGGGAACCCCGTGGTCGGGCCGCCCCGATGGGGCATCCGCCTACCCCGACCGGCCGGGCAGCCACCCGGACCGGCCGGGCAACAACCCGGACCGGCCGGGCAGCGGAGCCGGGCTCACCGAACGCCCCGCCTACGGTGCTCCCGAGAATCCCACCGGCTGGCCTGGCGAGCGGGTACCGGCCGCACCGTCGGCGCTGTACCAGCCCGGTCCGGGACCCGGTGGCAGCCAGCAGACCACGCGGCTGCCCGACCCGCCGCAACTCGGCCCGACCCGCGCCGGGGCCACGGTGCCCGGCCGCGCCGAGCCGCCGCCCGGCTACCGGCACCCCGCTGCCGGGGCGACCTACGGTGCCCCGCCGGCCGCTGGCCGGCCGCCTGTCGCCGGCCAGGACCGCCCGGCTCCCGAGCCGCCCGCGCCGCCCCGGCCGGCCGAACCGGCCACCGCCCCGGCGCCGGCCGGTGCCCGCCGCTCCCGCCGGGGCTGGCTGGCCCTGGCCACCTGCCTGCTGGTACTCATCCTGGTCGGGGTCGGTGTGCTGGCCGCCGGACCGAGCGGTCTGTTCGGCTCCCGTAGCACCGGGACCGGGGCCGGTGCGGGACCGGGCAGCAGCGAACCGGCACCGTCGCCGGTGCTCTCCGCCGCCGGTACCGACGCTCCCGAACCCAGCCAGGCCGCGGTCCAGGCGGCGCTGGCGGCGCTGCTGGCCGACCCGGCGCTCGGCGCCCACGTGGTGATCGACGTGGTGGACGCCGCCAGCGGCCACCAGCTGCTCGGTACCGGGGCCACCGACCAGGTCGTCCCGGCCTCCACCAATAAGCTCACCACCGCGATCGCGGCGCTGGCCACCCGGGGCGGGGCGTACCGGATCCCGACCCGGGTGGTGGCCGGCGCCAACCCGGGCGAGGTGGTCATCATCGGCGCCGGTGACCCGACGCTGGCCGCCGGGGACGCGCCGTACTACCCGGGCGCCGCCAAGCTCAGCGACCTGGCCGCGCAGGTGCGTACCGCGCTGGGCGGGGCGGCACCGGCCATGGTGATCGTCGACTCGTCGCTGTTCGTCGGGTCCGTGATGGGGCCGGGCTGGCAGCAGGCCGACCTGGACACCGGCCAGTCGGCGCGGATCACCGCGCTGATGACCGACGGCGGGCGCAGCAACCCGGGCCGCAACAACGCCCGCTCCGCCCGTCCGGACCTGGCCGCCGGCCAGGCGTTCGGGAAACTGCTCGGGGTGGCGCCGGGCGCCGTGGTCCCGGGTACGGCGCCGGCGAACAGCCAACAGGTCGAGCCGGGCAGCCACGGGGCCACCGGCAGCCCCGGCACCGGCCCGCAGGCCGGCAGCTCCGGACCGCTGGCCACGGTCAGCCCGGGGCAGCTGCTCGGCGTGGTGTACTCCCCGCCGCTGCTGCGGATGATCGAGACGATGCTCTCCAGCAGCGACAACACCGTCGCCGAGGCGGTGGCCCGGCAGGTGGCGCTGGCCACCGACGCCGAGCCGAGCTTCGCCGGGGCCGCCGGGGCGGTCACCAAGAAGCTCGCCGACCTGGGCGTGGACACCACCGGCGTGACCCTGGTCGACGGCTCCGGCCTGTCCAATCTCAACCGGCTCACCTCGCAGCTGCTCACCGGCGTGCTCACCACCGCGGCCGGTCCCGGCCACCCGGAGCTGCACGGCCTGCTCACCGGGCTGCCGGTGGCCGGCTACTCGGGCACCCTGGCCGGCCGGTACCGCAGCCCCGCACCCGGTAACCCGGCGGCCGGCGAGATCCGCGCCAAGACCGGCACGCTCTCCGGCGTCAACGCACTGGCCGGCGTGGTGCTGGACGCCAGCGGCCGGCTGCTCGCCTTCGCGGTGATAGCCGACCAGGTACCGGTGGGTGGTGCGGGCCCGGCCGAACAGGCACTTGACCGGGTGGCCGCTGCGCTGGCCGCGCTCACCTGATCAGCTGACCGGTTCTGTACAGTCGCTTGCTCTTGAGCGCCGGGAGGCTGCCTGGTGCAATGGCGCGCATGATGTTGCAGGACCCCGTCAACGCGGACGCCGCGTTCCGTTCTGCGCTCCTCGGCCGGGACATCGACGCTGCTCAGGAGATCCTGCACGAGCAGTACGCGCTGGTCCTGGTCCATCCCGAGGCGGCCCGGATGGAGCGCGACGAGTGGCTGCGGCTGCTGCCGGACTACCTCGTGGAGCACTTCACCGACCTGCACTCGCAGTGGGACATCGACGACGAGCTCGCCGTCCACCTGCACCTGGTCGAGATGTCGGCGTCGGTGCTCGGCGCGGACCGCAGTGGACTGTTCGCCATCACCGACACCTGGCTGCGTACCCCGGTGGGTTGGAAGGTGCGGCTGCGGCACTCGACCCCGCTGTCGGCCGGCGTCCTCCCCCGGCAGCCGGCCGCCTAGCTGGCGGCGCCAGCGCGGCCGGGTGATCGCCTCGCCCCGGCCGGGTACGGTGGGGTGATGGCGCAGTTTGTCGACTGGGACCTGGCTACCGCGACCGCTGGTGCGCTGGGCAAGTCCGGTCCGCACGTGTCCTTCTCCGAAGCCGCCGAAGTCGTCGCCGACCTGCGCCGACTCACCGATGAAGCCGCCGGGCACGTGCTGGCCTTCACCGGCCTCAACCCCCAGGTCGTGCACCCGCCGGTCCGGGTGGTGGACCGCCGGGACTGGGCCGCCACCAACATCGCCGGCCTGCGCCAGGTGATCAACCCGCTGGTCAGCCAGCTGATCGGGGACAAGGAGCCGGGGGCGCTGGCCGGCGCGGTCGGTTCCCGGCTGACCGGCGTGCAGGCCGGCACCGTGCTGGCCTACCTGTCCGGCAAGGTGCTCGGCCAGTACGAGGTGTTCTCCGCCGACCCGGGCATCCTGCTGCTGGTCGCGCCGAACATCGTCGAGGTGGAGCGCAAGCTGCAGGCCGACCCCCGGGACTTCCGGCTGTGGGTGTGCCTGCACGAGGTGACGCACCGTACCCAGTTCACCGGCGTTCCGTGGCTGCGCGGGCACTTCCTCGGTGAGGTCCGCGCGTTCGTCGACGCGTCGCAGGTCGGTGACCAGGTCTTCGACCGGTTGCGGCGGGGCGTGGCCACGCTGGCCGACGCGGTCCGCAACCCGGACAGCCGCGCCTCCGTCCTCGACCTGGTGCAGACGCCCGGGCAGAAGGCCGTCCTGGACCGGCTCACCGCGCTGATGACGCTGCTGGAGGGGCACGCCGAGTTCGTCATGGACGGCGTGGGCCCGGACGTCATCCCCACCGTGGAGGAGATCCGCGCCCGCTTCAACCAGCGCCGGGAGTCCGGCAACCCGCTGGAGAAGGCGCTGCGCAAGCTGCTCGGCATCGAGGTGAAGATGCGCCAGTACGCCGAGGGCCGCAAGTTCGTGCACGGGGTGGTGGAGCGGGTCGGCATGGAGGGCTTCAACCACATCTGGGACTCGCCGCTGACCCTGCCGCGGCTGTCCGAGCTGTCCGACCCGGACGCCTGGGTCGCCCGGGTACACAGCTGACCGCCGGTGGGCCGGTTGCCGCCGCCGGTCGCCGCCGGCCGGCTGGCGGTCCGGGCCGCACTTTCCGGGGTACGCCCACCCGCGACGGTCCTGGTCGCCTGCTCGGGCGGCGCTGACTCACTGGCGCTGGCGCTGGTCACCGCGTTTGTGGCGCCCCGGCTCGGGCTGCGCGCCGGCCTGGTGACCGTGGATCACGACCTGCAGTCCGGCTCGGCCGAGCGGTCGCGGCAGGTGGCCCACTGGGGCCGCGTCGCCGGCCTGGACCCGTCCTTCGAGGTGCGGGTCCAGGTGACCGGGCCGGGCGGCCCCGAGGCAGCCGCGCGCGCGGCCCGCTACCAGGCACTCGCGCGCGCCGCCCGCGGTCTCGCGCCCCTCGACACTGCCAACCCTCCAGCCACCCACCGCACCGACCCGGCGGCCCCGGCTCCGCGCCCTGCCGGCGGCCAGGCGCCGGAGGGCGGCGTGGCGGTGCTGCTCGGGCACACCCGGGACGACCAGGCGGAGACGGTGCTGCTGGCGCTGGCCCGGGGAGCCGGGCCCCGGGGGCTGGCCGGGATGCCGGCCCGCTTCAGCCGGCACGGGGTGACGTTCCTGCGCCCGTTCCTCGACCTGAGCCGGGAGACCACCGCCGCCGTCTGCGCCGCCGGCGGCCTCAGCACCTGGCAGGATCCGCACAACAGCGACCCGACGTACGCCCGCGCCCGGCTCCGGGCCGCCCTCCCGGTGCTGGTCGAGGCGCTCGGCGCCGACGTGGTGGCGAACCTGGCCCGGACCGCGCGCCTGGTCGCCGCCGACCTGACCGCCCTCGACGAGCTGGCCGACCGGGTGGCGCCGGAGGTACGGGACAGCGCCGGGGGGCTGCAGGTGGCTGCCCTGGCGGCGCTGTCCCCGGCGATCCGGGGACGACTGCTGCGGGCGTACACCCGGGAGTTGGGCGTGCCCGGCGGGTCGCTGGCGGCGGTGCACCTGGACGCGCTCGATGCCCTGGTGACCGGCTGGCACGGCCAGGGGCCGGTGGCGCTGCCCGGCGGGCTGTGCATCGGCCGCGTCGACGGGGCGCTGCGCCCGGCTGAATCGCGGCCCGACCCCTCGGGGTGACCCCTCGAAACGCCCGAACTGTGGCGTTGGCCCTTCCGTCGGCGGGTACCGTGCGGTGTGATCGTCCGGTGAACCGGCAACCCCTGTACGCCCCCCGCGGAGCGGTGGCCACCAGCCAACCGCTGGCCGCCTCGGCCGGCCTGGCCGTGCTCCGGCGCGGCGGCAACGCGGTGGACGCCGCGCTGGCCACCGCGATCGCCCTCACCCAGGTGCAGCCGGGCTCGAACGACGTCGGCGGCGACCTGTTCGCCCTGGTCTGGGACGGTACGGCGCTGCACGGCCTGAACGCCTCCGGCCGCGCCCCGGCGGCCCTGACGCTGGAGACCGCCCGGCGCGCCGGACGGCCCCCGGTGCCCGGGGCGCTCGGCGGCGACCAGGCCCGCGCCGACCTGGTGATGCCCGCCTACGGCTGGCTGCCGGTGACCGTGCCGGGCGCCCCGGCCGGCTGGCGGGACCTGCACGCCCGGTTCGGTTCGCTGCCCTTCGCCGAGCTGTTCGACGACGCCATCGGCTGGGCGGCCGGCGGCTGGCCGGTGTCGCCCCGGGTGGCAGCGGGCTGGGCGGCCACCGTGGCGAAGGTGCGCCCGGCGCTGTCCGGGCCGGAGTTCGACGAGTGGGACCGGGTGTTCCGGATCGACGGGCGGGCGCCCCGGGCCGGCGAGACGTTCCGCAACCCGGACGCCGCCCGTACCCTCCGGTTGATCGCCGACTCCAAGGCCGAGGCGTTCTACCACGGCGAGATCGCCACCGCCCTGGCCGACTTCGCCCGGCGGACCGGCGGCCTGCTCACCGAGGCCGACCTGGCCGCGCACAGCTCGACCTGGGTCGATCCGATCAGCGTCGGCTACCGCGACCACGAGGTGTGGGAGATCCCGCCGAACGGGCAGGGCCTGGCCGCGCTGCTGGCGCTCGGCATCCTGGACGGCGCCGAGCTGGCGGCGGCCGACCCGGCGCTGCGGCTGCACTGGCAGATCGAGGCGACCAAGCTGGCCTTCGCCGACGCGCACGCCTACGTGGCCGACCCCGAGCACGCCCGGGTGCCGGTGGAGGCGCTGCTCGACCCCGGCTACCTGGCCGCCCGCCGGGCCCTGGTGGGCGAGGCGGCCGGCGACCCGCCGCCCGGCCGGCCGGACCGGGCCGGCACCGTCTACCTGTGCACGGCCGACGCCGACGGCATGATGGTCAGCCTCATCCAGTCCAACTACATGGGCTTCGGCTCCCAGGTGGTGCTCCCCGGCTACGGCTTCGGCCTGCAGAACCGGGGCGCCGGCTTCGCCCTCGCCCCGGGCCACCCGAACGTCGTGGCGCCGGGCAAGCGGCCGTTCCACACGATCATCCCGGCGTTCCTCACCCGGGGCGGCGAGCCGGTCGGCCCGTTCGGCGTGATGGGCGGGCACATGCAGCCGCAGGGGCACGTCCAGGTGACCCTGTCCACCGTCGATGGCGGGCTGGACCCGCAGGCCGCGCTGGACGCGCCGCGCTGGTACTGGCACAGCGGCCGGTCGGTGGCGGTGGAGTCGGGGATGGATCCGGCGCTCGTCGCCGACCTGCGCCGGCGCGGCCACCGGGTGGTCGTCGACGATGCCAACTTCTACGGGTACGGGCAGGCGATCTGGCGCCAGCCGGGCGGCGGGTACGTGGCCGGCTCGGAGCCGCGTGCGGACGGCTGCGCCGTCGGATACTGATTACCCTCGGTTACTCGCGCGGGAGCGCCCGGTATCCACCACACTGATGGGTACCCATCAGTCCAGGGAGGTACCGATGTCGTCACCTGCTGCGCCGGTTCTGGGGCTGGACATCGGCGGGAGCGGCATCAAGGGCGCCCCGGTGGACCTGGCCGCCGGTGCGCTGGCCGCCGACCGGGTACGCCTGCCCACCCCGCTGCCGGCGACTCCGGAGGCGGTGGCCGGGGTGGTCGCGCAGGTCCTCGACCAGTTGGCCGTTGCCGGGCCGGTGGGGATCACCCTGCCGGCCGTGGTGACCAGCGGCGTGGTGCGTACCGCCGCCAACATCGACCCGAGCTGGATCGGCCGCGACGCCGTCGAGCTGTTCACCGCCGCCACCGGCCGCCCGGTGACCGTGGTCAACGACGCCGACGCGGCCGGCCTGGCCGAGGCCCGGTACGGCGCCGGCGCCGGCCGCTCGGGCGTCGTCGTGGTGGTCACCCTGGGTACCGGCATCGGCACGGCGGTCCTGGCCGACGGGTACCTGGTGGCCAACACCGAGCTGGGCCACCTGCACCTGCACCACGGGGAGGCCGAGCACTGGGCGGCCGACTCGGTCCGCGAGCGCGAGAACCTGTCCTGGAAGGAGTGGGCCGGCCGGGTCGAGGACTATCTCAAGCTGTTGCACCGGCTGCTCTGGCCGGACCTGGTCATCCTGGGCGGCGGGGTGAGCAAGAAGGCCGACAAGTTCCTGCACTACATCGACGCGCCGATGGAGGTCGTCCCGGCCCGCATGCAGAACGAGGCCGGCATCATCGGCGCCGCCATGCTGGCCCCCACCGCCGTCGACGGAGCGGGTCCCCCAGTGGCCGGGTGACCCGCCCCACCCCGGCGCGCTCCGGACGGGGCGCATGCGGCAGGCTTGGGTGATGGCCGACGGCAGCTGGTACGACGCGGACATCGACCGCGTGATCGTTTCCGAGGATCAGATCCGGGAGAAGACCACCGAGCTGGCCAAGCAGGTCGCCGCCGACTACGGCGAGGTGGACTCGGTCCTGCTGGTGTGCATCCTCAAGGGCGCCATCATGTTCATGGCCGACTTCGCCCGGGCGCTGGGGCGGCAGGGGCGCCGGGTGGAGCTGGAATTCATGGCCATCTCCTCCTACGGGCAGCGCTCCACCTCCTCCGGCGTGGTGCGCATCCTCAAGGACCTGGACCGGGACATCGCCGACCGGCACGTGATCGTGGTGGAGGACATCGTCGACTCCGGGCTGACCCTGTCCTGGCTGCTGAAGTACCTGCAGAGCCGGTCGGCCGCGTCGGTCGAGGTGGTCGCCCTGCTGCGCAAGCCGAACGCGGTGAAGGTGCAGGTACCGGTGCGCTACATCGGCTTCGACATCGAGAACGAGTTCGTCGTCGGGTACGGCCTGGACTTCGCCGAGCGGTACCGGGAACTGCCCTACGTCGGGGTGCTGCGCCCGGACGTCTACTCCCGGTGAAGTGGCGCCGGTCACTCCGGCTGAGACCGGGCTGAGACGGACCGCACGCGGACGGACGCTTTGTCCAAATTGCGGGTGGACCGGCGGATGCTGTAACGCGACCTTCGGTATCTCGGTGTACCGTCGAATGACCACAGCGGCGGCGCCCCGCTCGCGGTGGCCGCCGCGAAGGATGGACCGGAGCGGCCGGGTGGACTAGGGCCTCTCAACGATCTGGAGGAGCTGGGCGCGTAGCGCTCGACAACAGCATGGAACGTACTCGTTTCTTCCGGCGGCCGGTGGTCTGGATCGTTCTGGTGATCATCGGCGCGCTCGCGCTGAGTTCGTTGCTGACCCGCGGGGAGAGCTACACCAAGGTGGACACCTCCACCCTGCTCGCCCAGGTCAACAGTGGCTCGGTCAAGTCTGCCGTCATCCAGGACAAAGAGCAGACCATCGAGCTGACGCTGAACTCCAAGCAGACGTTCGACAAGACCGAGACCGACAAGATCCAGGCTCAGATACCCGCGCTTTCGGTCGACGAGGTCTTCAACGAGCTCAACAAGGCCAAGGCTGATGGCAAGATCAGCGGAGCTGTCGACACCAAGGTCACCAAGGACAGCGTGCTGCTCAGCCTGCTGGTCAATCTGCTGCCGATCGCGGTGATCGTGATCCTGCTGCTGCTGTTCATGTCGCAGATGCAGGGTGGCGGCTCACGGGTGCTCAACTTCGGCAAGTCCAAGGCGAAACTGATCTCCAAGGACACCCCGAAGACCACCTTCTCCGACGTTGCCGGGGCCGACGAGGCTGTCGAGGAACTCCACGAGATCAAGGACTTCCTGCAGAATCCGGCCAAGTATCAGGCCCTCGGTGCCAAGATCCCCAAGGGCGTGCTGCTGTTCGGGCCGCCCGGTACCGGCAAGACCCTGCTGGCCCGCGCCGTGGCCGGCGAGGCCGGCGTGCCGTTCTACTCGATCTCCGGCTCGGACTTCGTGGAGATGTTCGTCGGCGTCGGCGCCTCCCGGGTCCGTGACCTCTTCGAGCAGGCCAAGGCGAACGCCCCGGCGATCGTCTTCGTCGACGAGATCGACGCGGTCGGCCGGCACCGCGGTGCCGGCCTGGGTGGCGGGCACGACGAGCGCGAGCAGACCCTCAACCAGTTGCTGGTCGAGATGGACGGCTTCGACACCAAGGGCGGCGTCATCCTGATCGCTGCCACCAACCGGCCGGACATCCTGGACCCGGCGCTGCTGCGCCCCGGGCGTTTCGACCGGCAGATCGCCGTGGACACGCCGGACATGGAGGGCCGCAAGGCCATCCTGCGGGTGCACGCCAAGGGCAAGCCGTTCACCCCCGACGTCGACCTGGACTCGGTGGCCCGGCGTACCCCCGGCTTCTCCGGTGCCGACCTGGCCAACGTGATCAACGAGTCGGCGCTGCTCACCGCCCGGCACGAGAAGAAGGCGATCACCAACTTCTACCTGGAAGAGGCGATCGACCGGGTGATCGCGGGTCCGGAGCGCCGGACCCGGGCGATGAGCGACCAGGAGAAGAAGATCACCGCGTACCACGAGGGTGGGCACGCGCTGGTCGCCTGGGCGCTGCCGCACACCGCGCCGGTACACAAGCTGACCATCCTGCCGCGTGGCCGGTCGCTGGGGCACACGCTGGTGCTGCCCACCGAGGACAAGTACACCCAGACCCGCGCCGAGCTGGTCGACACGCTGGCCTTCGCGCTCGGCGGCCGGGCCGCCGAGGAGCTGGTCTTCCACGAGCCCACCACGGGTGCGGGCAACGACATCGAGAAGGCGTCGGCCATCGCCCGCGCCATGGTCACCGAGTACGGCATGAGCTCCAAGCTCGGCGCCGTCAAGTACGGCCAGAACGACAACGAGCCGTTCCTCGGCCGGACCATGGGCCACCAGCGCGACTACTCGGACGCCATCGCCGCCGAGATCGACAACGAGGTACGCAGCCTCGATCGAGCTGGCGCACGACGAGGCCTGGGAGATCCTGGTCGAGTACCGCGACGTGCTGGACAACATCGTCCTGGAGCTGATCGAGAAGGAGACCATCTCCCAGGCCGACATGGCGCGCATCTGCGCCCGGGTGGTCAAGCGCCCGCCGATGGCCCCGTTCAACGGCTTCGGCAAGCGCCGCCCCTCCGACCAGCCGCCGGTGCTCACCCCGGCCGAGCGCGACAAGCTCAAGGCCCAGGCCGAGGCGGACGGCGCTGCAGGCGTACGCCGGTGGCGGCGGCAACAGCGCCAGCAGCAACCAGGAAGGCCAACACTGAGCGGCTCGGCGACCGAGCCGGACGGCGACCCCGCCGGGCCCGTGACCGGGCCCGGCGGTGAGTTCGTCAGGCCCGACGGTGACGAGGAACTCGACTATCTCGCCGCCCGGCTGGTCTACGGCCGGCTGGGCGGCGGGCCGGTCGAGCGTTCGGTGGACCTGCAGCGGATCGAGCACGCTGTCCGGGAGATCCTCATCGCCATCGGTGAGGACCCCGACCGGGACGGCCTGACGCGTACCCCCGCCCGGGTGGCCCGCGCCTACGCGGAGCTCTTCGCCGGCCTGCGGGTCGACCCGGCCGCCGTGCTAGTCCACCACGTTCGAGGCCGAGCACGAGGAGCTGGTGCTGGTCCGCGACATCGAGGTGTTCAGCCTCTGTGAGCACCACCTGCTGCCGTTCCAGGGGGTGGCGCACATCGGCTACATCCCCGGTACCGACGGGCGGATCACCGGCCTGTCCAAGCTCGCCCGCCTGGTCGACGTGTACGCCCGCCGCCCCCAGGTGCAGGAGCGGCTCACCTCCAGGTCGCCGACCTGCTGATGGAGCAGCTCAAGCCGCGTGGGGTGATCGCCGTGCTGGAGTGCGAGCACATGTGCATGGCGATGCGCGGCATCCAGAAGGCCGGCTCCCGCACCGTCACTTCGGCGGTCCGCGGCATCTTCCAGACCGACGCGAAGTCCCGCTCCGAGGCGATGTGCGCTCATCCTGCACAGCTGACCTTCATCCCGACGCCGCCAGCCGGGTAGCGCGTCGGCGCCCTAGGCGCGTCGCAGGTCATCCGGAACGCATCCCGGCCCCTGCCAGCCGGGGGGTAGCAGCGCCTCCAGGCCGCGTCGCGCTTCACCTGGCTTCAGTCCGGCGTCGGCAGTTGGGGTAGCAGCGTCTCCGCGCTCCGGGCGGCGTCGTGGCAGGCGCTGCGTGCCTGGAGCAGCCGCCGCACGGCCGTCGTGGAATCCACGGCCAGCGGCGCGATCGTGAGGATCTGCGGCCCGGCCCCGACCGTCGGCGCCGCCTGGTCCCGCAGCGCGGCCAGGAACGTCTCCAGGCCGGCGGCCGCGTCGTGCGCCGCCGCGGCCGCCGGCCGGTAGCAGCCGGCGAGCTGCCGCAGGCAGGAGCTCAGCCGGTCGAGCCGGTCGGCGTGCGCGACCAGCGCGGCGGCCATGGCCGCCGCCGCGTGGCCGGTCCAGACGCGGGCCGCCGCGCCGGCCGACCCGCGCAGGTTGCCGGCCACCGCGCCGAGCGCGTCGGCCAGCGAGTCGAAGGCGTAGGCGCTGGCGTAGACGCCCGGCCAGTCGCCGGCCCAGTGGTCGGCCGCGCCGACGTCCCCGGCGACCAGCGGGCGGGCCAGGTCGGCGGCCAGGCCGCCCACCTCCTCCAGGCGGCCCAGCAGCCAGCGTTCCAGCCGACTGAGGCTGAGCGGGCCGGTCGGTCCCAGCCGGATCGGGTACTCGATCCGGAAGTCGGGCGGGAAGCGCAGCCGGTCCGCCACCAGCCAGCCGCTGTCGAAGACGTCCGGGCCGGCCCCGCCGCTGGCCGTCGATGGGCTCTGCACGGTGCGGTCGGGCTGCGTTCCGTCCAGGCGGGCGGCGGCCGCGAGGTCGCTGCGCGCGTAGCTGCGCAGGACGGAGGTCACCGCCGCCGACCGCGCTGACAACCGCTCGGCGTCCCCGCGCAGCGTGTGGAGTACCCGGTCGACCACCAGGGCGTGGGCGCTGCGCAGCGGCTCGGTGGCGGCCTCCCGGCCGGTGTGGGCGATCACCGCCCGGGCGGTGAGGTAACTGCGGCAGCCGTCGACTTCGTCGGCTCGACGGTCGAGCAGCACCGGCAGCCTGGACAGGGCGCCGAGGTCGACGCTGAAACCCACCGTGCACCCGGCTAGACAGCCGAACGCTGCAGGGCGCTGCTGTGCGTGGTCGGGGTGGTGTTGCTGACCCCTGCCTGTGGCAGCGCCGCCACCTCGGTGAGCTTCAGCGGTCCGACCGGGAGGACGATGCCGAGCGCTGCGGGCGTGACGGTCCCCTGCTTGACGAACTCTTCGACGATCTCGTCGATCGTGTGGGAGATGGTGTAGATCTCCTTCAGGGTCTTGAGGAATCGCGGGACGATGCTGATCGCCGAGGGCACAGCTTCGACTTCGTCGCCCGAGAGGATCTCGATCAGGTCGACGGCGGTGTCGCCGAGGATCGTCAGGTAGTCGTCGAGCAGCTCCGCCTGGCGCTGGATCTGATCCGAGCACTGCGCATACAGGGTTCCTATCCCTCGCACGGTGTCGGCCGCCGTGCGCAGGTCGAAGCCGAACACGTCCAGGGCGAACTGGCAGGAGTCGGCGGCGTTGCCGGTCCACACCTGGTGCACCCCGTTGGCTGCGTGGTTGGTGCTGTCCGACTCGAAGTCGAGCACCGTGGCCAGGGTCTGGAAGGCTTCGGAGCACGTCGCGTACGCGGCCCAGTCGCCCACCAGTGGGTGGATGATCTCGTCGAAGATGTCCACCGGGTGATCGAGCAGGCCGAACTTCACCAGCAGGCTGGAGGCGTCCCAGACCCGGGTGCGGATCGTCCGGGTAGGGCTGAGCACGTCGAAGCCGCTCTGGATGATCCGGAATTGAAAGCGCTGGTCGCGCGGCGCCGGCAGGCCCGGGTTGCACGAGTTGTCGGTGAAGACCTGCGGACCGAGGCCCTGGTCGGCGCGGCGCCGGCCCAACGGCGGATAGCCGCTGGCGTCGGTACCCCGGTAGCTGGCGTCGAGGGCGGCGGCCGACTGCGCGTCGGAGCGGCTGTAGTAGTTGACCGACTCGGTGACGGCGGCGGAGTAGCGGGCGGCGCGTTCGTCCGCGGCCAGGGTCAGGAACTGCTTGACCCCGGCCACGATCCGGGTGTGGCCGCCGAGGAGCAGGTTGAAGACGCCCTGGCTGTCGGCGCTGATGTGGGTGTGGGCGTCGACATAGTCGCGGCTGGCGAACAGTTCGTCCCGGCGGCGGTTGAGCATGTCGGCCAGGCCGGGCAGAGCCGCCGTGTTGACGCTGAACTCCATCGGGGGTCCCTTCGCTGAGGTGACCTCCATTCGACGGCAGTACGAGGGTCAGCCTCAACGGTGGATCGTCCGCTGTGGATAACTTCCGGCGAACCGGACAGCTATCGCCCACCTGGTGGGATCAGATGAGGGTCCGGTACTCGTTGGCGGCGTCCACCGCGCCCCGGGACAGGGTGTACGCCTCGGCCAGCTTCGCCTTCGCCTCCTGCAGGCGCAGCAGCGCCAGCGCCGCCGTCGGGTGCACGCTGCCGATCGTGGTCAGCCGTAGCCGGGCCAGCGACTCGTCCAGCCGGTCGGAGACGGCGAGGATGGCCTGCGCCGCCGACTCGGCGTCCTGCACAGCCACCGACACGTGCAGCTTGACCTCTTCGACGTTGGGCACGACTCCCCCCTCAGCTGCCGAGCGCGACGGCCGCGCCGTACACCACGATGACGCAGCCGACCGTGATGAGCGCGCCCAACGCCGCGTCCCGCGAGCCGCGCCGGCCGTCCGGACGGCGCGCCAACGCCCCCGCCACCAGCCACGCCACCCCGTAGCCGAACAGCGGCAGCACCACCGCGCTGCAGTAGGCGCCGAGATTGACCATGGTGCTGACCACCCGGGCCGGGTCGGTCGGGCCGAACTCGATGAGCAGCACCGGCACCAGGCAGGCGACCAGCGCGGCGACGGCGTACACGAGGCAGTTGCGGGCCCGCCCCGGCGCGGCGGACCGGAGCGCGGGGATCATCCAGAGTGGACAGTGCGGCATCGGCCGCGTCGAAGGTGGAGCGGGCCGAGCGCAGCGCCGCCACGCCGGCCACGGCGGCGTTGGGTGCCCGGGCGGCGGCCAGCGCCGAGTTCGCCGCGGCCCGCCTCGGCCGGGTCCGGCGCCAGCGGGGGCACCGCCACCCCCAGCCGGTTGGCCAACTCCGCCAGCCGGGCGCGCTGAGCGGCCAGCCGCTGCCGAGCCGTCGCGAGTTCGCCTGCGCCCCGTCCGGCCGACCGCCGCCCGCTCGGCGACCAGCGTCGACGCCTCCCGCCGCAGCGTGTCCAGGCGCTGCGCGGCGGCCAGATACTCCTCCCAGGCGCCCATCACAGCCGCCCCGGGATCGGCGGAACGGCACGAACACGTCGGCCCGCGCGGTGTGCCGGTCGAAGCGCAGCGCCCGGTTCGGGCGCGGCTGCCAGTCCAGCGAGGCCTCCCCGGTGAGCAGCGCCGCGTCGGTCGCCGGCAGTCCGAGCAGCACCAGGCCGGCCACGTCCTCGCGGGCCGCCGAACCGCCGGTGTCCTCGCCGAACCGCCGCAGCCCCCGCCACCAGCCGAGCAGATGCACCCGGCGGGCCGGCCCGTCGCGCAGCACCGGCCGCAGGTCCACCCCCGCGGCCACCGCGTCCAGCCCGAAACCGACCAGGTACGCGCTGTCAGCTCGTGCGTCCGCCGCGCACACCCGGCAAGCCCCGCACCGTCCACTTCGGACACGCTGGTGCCCCGCCGCGCGCAGCTCCTTCACCGGTCCGCACAGCCAGCGCCGACTCCACCGGCGAGGCGACCGCGAACCGCACCGACCCCGGCTTGTGCTGCAGCGCCAGCGAACGGCCGCCGCCGCCAGCATCGGCCGCCCCGCCCTCGCCAGGCGACAGGATCGCCAGGTGCCGCCCCGGACTCGGGTCGAAGGCGATACCCGGCCAGCGACAGCGGTACGTCGATGGCGCGCCCCAGGTAGGCGGTGGGCCGGTCGGTGACCGGTACCGCGATCGGGCAGTTACTGGTCGGCGAAGCCCGCGAAAACGTAGGGCGGCTGACTACCCGGCCGGGCGCGCCGGCCACAGCCGGTGCCGCAGCTCGACAGCGTCGCCCGGCTCGGCGTGCGGGTCGGGGAAGCTGATCAGCCGCTCGTGCGCCCGGGCCGCGCCGGTCGGGCCGCCCAACCCGCCGGCCGTGTTGATCACCGCCGTGCCCGAGCCCCAGCCCGTCGGCCGACTGGTTCACCGGGTCGAGGACGTCGCCGCCGCCGGGCAGCGCCACCCGCAGCGGGAACTGGCCGAAAATCGAGTCCCGCTTGGCGTAGAGCGCCTCGACGCCGCGGATCGTCTGGCTCGCCAGGATCAGGTGGATGCCGTACGAGCGGCCCTTGCGGGCCAACGACTCCAGCAGCGCCACCGCGTCCCGGGCCAGCCGGTCGTTCCCTGCAGCAGCACCTGGAACTCGTCGATCACGCAGACGATGCGCGGCAGCGGGCCGGACTCGGCGCGCAGGTCGACGAACCGGCTCACCCCGGCGCGCTTGAACGCCTCGCCGCGCCGGGTCATCTCGGCGTCGAGTTCCCGCAGCACCGCCAGGCCGTACTCCCGGTCCGACTCGATGCCCACGGCCCGCGCCTGCGGAATCCAGCTCGGATCCCGGTCGGTCGGGGTGAACTCGGTGAACGACACGCCCTCCTTGAAGTCGAGCAGGTAGAGGGTCAATTCGTCCGGGCTGTAGCGGGCCGCCAGGCCGTACAACGTGTTGATCAGGAACGCCGTCTTGCCGGCGCCGGAACGGCCGCCCACCAGCCAGTGCGGCGTCAGGTCGGCCAGCCGCAGGCTTACCGCATTGCCGCCGGCCTCGCCCACCTCCACCGCCAGCCCGTCCGCCGAACTGTGCCCCCACAGCGTCTCCGGCAGCAGGTCCCGCAGCATCGGAGCGACCAGCCGGACCTGCGCCACCACCGCCGTCGCACACCTGCGCACGGCCTCCGCGCCGGCGCCGGGTCCAGGTAGACCGGGCAGCTCAACGCCCCTTGCCGTCCGAACGCCCTGCCCGGCGCGTCGCCCACCAGCGCATACGGGTTACGCAGCGTGATCTGGGTGGTGAAGGCGAGCGGCGGCTGGGTGGACTCCGCCGTCAACGGCGGCGGCGGCCAGCCCGCCACCACCAGATGCAGCCGCGCCGCCGGCCCCGCCTGCGCCAGCATCGCCAGCCGCGCCAACTCCGGCCCCTCGGTCAGCTCCGGCAGGGCGGCAATCACCACCAGCAGCGTGTACCGCCCGGGGTTGCGCACCCACTGCTCGGCCTCACTGAGCACGGTACGCAGCCCGTTGCGGTCGGTCGCCGGCTCGGCCATCACCCGGGCCGCCACCAGCGGCGGAAACGCCCCGAACATCGACCCGGTCGAATCCACCACCCGCAGCTTCAACTCCCCGGCCGGGCAGCCCGCCAACAGCCGCAGCACCAGGCTGGTCAGCAGTCCCGCCACCCGCGGATCACGGGCATCCCCGTTCATCGCCAGGTGCCCGACCCCCAACAGCGGTACCACCACCGGAAACCGCGCATCGTCCAGTGGCTGCCCAACCCGACCCGCACGAACTCGGGGATCTGGCCGGCCAGCCCTGGCACGGGCAGCGGACTCAACTCGGGAAAGGCGTCCAGCGGCGCACCGGACCAGCCTGGCGCCAGCTGGGCGGCCGCCGTACGCAGCAGCTCGGCCAGGTCCCGCTGCGCCGCGTGCTGCGCCACCGGCGCCGCCTCCGGCGAGGTCGCCTCCAGCGCCTGCTGCGCCACGTCGACCATGGCGACCGCCTGGCGGTGCAGCGTGGCCGCCCGTTCCACGCCCGCCCGGACCCTGGCCACCCGCCCACCTCCTTGTGCCAAGCACGCTATCCCAGCCGCGGCCGGTCGGGGAGGTGCGCCAGCCCCATTACCGACTGATCTTCGCCACGGTTACGCCGGCCGCGACAAGCAGCACTACGAGTGCGATGCCACCGAGAATCCACGGGGTGCGGGTGGTGCCGCTCTTCGGCCGCGCATGGGCTGTCGGGGTGGCGGAGGCGCTGGGCGTCAGGGGGGGTACGTCGGCGGTGAGTGCCTTGACGGGGTTGACGATGCCCCAGCCGTACTGGTCGTCCTTGCCGGGAGGGCCCTTGTCGTCGGCGGTGGCCTCCAAGCGGTGGATGACCTCCTTGGCCGACAGGTCGGGGTACTTGGCGCGGACCAAAGCGGCCACACCGGCCACGATGGCGGTACTGATGCTGGTTCCGTCTTCGCGCTCGTAGCCACCGTTGATACTTGGCAGGGGGATGTCGGCACCTGGGGCTGTGAGGTCGGTCCTTGGACCCGTGATCGCGAGGCTCGGGATTTGCTCGCTGCGGTTGTTGGCAGTCACAGCCAGCACACCTGGGTACTTTGCAGGGTAGGTGACCTCGGTCTCCTCTGGACGGTTGCCTGTGCCTGCAACGACAACGACATCGCGTGAGAATGCCTTCTCCAGGGGGGCTGTGAGCAGCTCATCGTAAACGCCTCCCACCGATAGGGAGATCACGTCTGCGCCGTGGTCGACCGCCCACGATATTCCATCAGCTATGGCCTGATTCGCGTTAGTGATGGCGCCTGGGACGCTGATGGGCAGGATCATTGCGCCTGGTGCAATGCCGAGTATGCCGTCACCGCCGCCTGATCCATAGCCATGGCCGGCAATGAGTGCGGCCATCGCGGTGCCATGGCCCTCGAAGTCCTGCTGGCCGTTGCCGGTGAAGCCTCGACCGGCATCCGTACCAGCAAGGATCTGCCCGGAGAGTTCGGGCTGACCTGCATTGACGCCTGTGTCGATCACGGCGACCGTCTCGTTCTGTCCTCTGCTGAGCTGCTGCGCTCGTTCGACGTGCAGGTACGACAACTGCCAGGATCGCGCACGAACATCGTCGGCATTGGCAGTGCCGGGCAGGCAAAGCGCACCGATGAGAACCGCGATGGCCGAAGCCAGGAGACTGCGGTGCACAGCGCAACTGGACTTCATCGATCAATTCCCCACACGCTGGGCCCTGGATTGAAGTCCTTCGGCTCAGGCGACGGTTTCAAGACAGGCGGGACTCCGCGGGCGACCTCCCACTCGGTGTAAGCGGGACCGGAGGAACGCCGTCGACGGCGTGAGGAGCCAGTGCCACCCAGGGCTCCGGCTGGGACAACGGCGTGGTGAGTGCCTTGCCGACCGCCGGTCGCCTCTTCCTCGAATGCCGAGCGTTTCGCGGGGGCATCGTGATGCTCCCGGGACTCTCCCACCTCCGGTGGTAGGGCTGGGCGACGCAGATCTTCACTGCGTGTCCAAGTCCGTGTCTGGTACGGACCGATGAGGCCGGCCGGCGATTGGAGCCATGTTCCGCCCTTTGGATCGGAACCCATCGCGATTGGTTCAGCATGCGACGGGCCGTTGGCAGTTGCGGGCCTCAACGAGGCTGGGCTCGGAGCACCTGCGAGGACAGGATCTGCCGGTGATCGCCCAGGAGATACGACGCCGGCTACAGATGAAGCCGGGATTGTCGCGTCCGCCTCGTGTTCATACGTCGTCGGCGAGCTGCTCTGTGTGATGTCGGCTCCCACTCGGCCGTCCATCTTGGTTCCGGAATGTGTGAACCATGGAGGCGCGTACGGCTCTGGCGCACGGAGCAGTGTGCCGTAGTCGTACGTCGCCTTGTCGCAATCCGTCATGGCCGTAGCAGCGTCATGATTCGGCTTGTCGCGGTCGTATGGCGGGCTGGTATGCCGATGAATCGTCGCTACCCGCGCACGCGCGCCCATCAACTCGTCGGCGATCGAATTGAGCGCCAAGGCGTTGCCGGAGGCGTCGTGACTGGTATAGCTAACACTACCGATCAGATCCCGCAGTTGGATGAGATACGCTTCCGAGGCGGAGCCGGCGATCGGCGCCCATACCTTGGCGAGGCCGTCGAAGAGCGTCTCGAGGCGTGCCCGGTGTGCATCCAGCAGGTCGAAGGTACGGCTCCACGCTCCTGCCTGGAGGCGGGTGAAGTAGTCGTTCTCCGGCTCCACCTGGCGCCAGATGGCGGCCAGATCGTACTGGTGCCAGTCGGTGTGGACATACGGCGGAAGCGGGTTGTCGGCCATTACTGAGCTCCTCGACCGTTGCGTATCACGCCCATGCCACTGTCAGTCGGTGACAGCGGAGGTGTAGGGGGTTGGGACCGGCTGGCGTCACGTACTGCGTCGGTCACCGCGGACACGGTGGTGGCGGCGGAGAGATCAGCGTCGCGATAGCGTTGGACGATCAGGTCCGCCGCGTCGGCAAGGATCGTGCCGGCACGGGCGAAGGTGTCCAGCTGGTTGATGATCTCGGCGAGGCAGTCCTGGTAGTGGCTACGGGCCGCCTGCACGTTGGGGCTTTCGATCAACGGGCCGAAGCGGGCGCCGCCGCTGTAGATGTTGATCAGCTCGTTGAGGTAGGGCCGAAGGTTCTTATCGATCTCGGCACGTAAGTCCGTCGCGAAATCGGCCAGACCGCGCACGTCGACGTGAACGGCGGTCGCTTGATCGTCCGGCGGCAACCCCACGGTGTTCCACCTCCCCAGGTCGCGTCTGAGAGTAGCGAAGTCGTCGACGTAGCGACAGATTCGAGTCTGTCCTGTGGATAACTTGGTCCTCCGTTGCGCGTCCAGGGTTGTTAATCTCGGCGCGTGACGTCCGAGCAGCAGCCGACTGTCGACCCGGGTGAACCAGACCCGGCACCTCCGGCTGCGCCCGACACCGACAGCAGGGCGGAGGCCGTGCCCAAGAAGCGGCTCGGGCCATTCCCGCCGCAGGGGGCGACCCGGCGTACGTCGCCACCCGTACCTCCGCCGATGCCGCCGCCAGATCCTCGGCAGCCGGTTGGGCCGGGGCGGCAGGCGCCTCCGGGCTCGTACGTTTCCGGGCCGCACACCGGGCAGTTCCCAGTCGTTTTGCCCGGACATCCAAGCGGCCAGTTCTCCGTGGTGCCACCGGGGTACCCGACAGGTCAATTCCCCCCGGTGCCGCCGGTCTCGCCGCCGGGTCAGGTTCCCCGGGGATCGTCGGTGCCGCGCCCGCTGCCGCCGAGTGGCGGATATCCCGTCGTTCCACGCATGGCCTCAGCACCCCCCGCTCGTGGCCGTGATCCGCGTGCCGCCGCACGGCGCCGCGAGCGCGTCAAGCGGTTCTTCATCGTGCTGGCCGGTGTGCTCGCCATCGTCCTGGTTGTCGGTGGCATAGCGGGCTACATCTACTACGACCGACAGACCCGGCCCAACAGAAGTGCCCCAGATGTCGTTGTTGATAACTTCCTTCGTGAGTACATGGTTCATCGTGACGATGCGCAGGCGCGACAGTACTCGTGCCGAAGTCAAAGCGGACTTGCCGACCTGGCGGCTTTCCGAGCAGACCTCAAACGCCGCGAGGATCAATTTGCCGTCAAGATCGCAATCAGCTGGGGTCCGTTAGCGACAACCCAGAGGCCCGATTCTACTGTGTCTGTCGACACCACGATGACGTTGACCACCAGAACGGAGAATGGTCCACAGGAGCAACAGGCCCAGTGGCGGTTTGTTACACGTCAGGAATCGGGCTGGCGTGTATGCGAAGCGCATGCCGTGGCTTGATTCACTCGGCCCAGAGCACATACACGGGGACTTCGATGGTGCTTGGGGCCTGGCCGGACCAGGTCCAGCGGTACCAGTCGAGTTCTTTGGCGATGCGGACGCAGATGTCTCCGTCGTTGTTCTGGTAGACCTCAGTGACCGCGCGGAGGTTGCGCCGCTCGCCGTCGGGCTCGACCCAGACCAGGCGCCGGCCGGTGACCGACGCGCAGTCGCGGACGGGTACCGGCTCGCGGCGGGGCGGCGCGTCCAGCGAAACCAGCCGGGAGAACAGATCCCGTGGTCCCTGGTCTGCGGCGGAAGGTACCGGCAGTTCCATCCAGACCCGCTCGATGGGTACGAGTGGCGCAAAGACCTCGGTCTGCTCGGCCTCCGCCCGGTACCACTCGTGCTCGGTGAGGACCGGCACGTAGGTACGGCTGGCCTGGTTCACCGCGGCGTCGGCGCGCAGGTCGGCGCGCCAGCCGGTACCGGGCAGGCCGACGATGATCCGACGGCCGCGCAGGTCTTCCCGGCCGGCTGCGGGGACCGGGGCTATCGCTTGGGGAGGGGCAGGTATCCAGTCGTCGACCACAGGCTCATCGTCACCCCGGTCAGGTGGATTTGCCCAGGGGCGCGCCCTTGGCTGCCATGAAGGGCACCGGGTTCACCGCGCCGGCCGCGCTGGTGTCCCCGTTGAGGTGGACCTCGAAGTGGCAGTGCGGTCCGCTGGAGTGTCCGGTGGAGCCGACCCGGCCGATCCAGTCGCCGGCGGCCACCGTCTGCCCGACGTGCACCCGGGGCGGTTCCACCATGTGGCAGTACCGGGTGACGACGTTGTCGGCGTGGGTGATCTCGACGTACCAGCCGCAGCCGAAGACGTTGATCCCGCCGTCCTGCCCGCATCCCCAGTCGGTGCCGTTGGCAAGGTGCGCCTGGCAGCGAACCTTGGTCACCACACCGGCAGCCGCTGCATAAATATGGCTGTACCGGTGCGCTATGAGGTCGTCGCCCTGGTGGGTTGGTCGGTCAGCGGTACGGAAGCCCGAACCGACCTCCGACCCGGGTACCGGGTTGGTCCAGCCCGCGGCCGAGATCTGACCGTCGGTGACACAGTGCCCGACGGCCTGGTCGATCGCCGAGTTCGCCGCCCCGCCAGTCAGAGTGTTGACGATGAGCGTGGCCAGCGGTTCGTGCTTGGCGTAGGCGTCGGGGTAGGCGCTGCGCTGCACCGCCTGCGCCGCCCGGGTGAGCGACCTGGTCTGCCAGTGGGGGACGGCGAGCAGCTTCGCGTAGAACTTCCGGGAGGCGTACACCGGATCCATGATCTGTGCGGGGGTGCCCCAGCCCTGGCTCGGGCGTTGCTGGAACAGGCCGAGGGAGTCGTGGTCGTTGCGCGAGCCGAGGTCGCCGTAGTTGTGCAGGTTCGACTCCTGTAGTGCGGTGGCGATGGCGATGACCCAGGCGCGGGCCGGCGTGGGGTACTGCTGTCCGACCGCGACGATGACGGCGGCGTTGTGCATCTGCTCCTGGCTGAGCTGACTCAGCGACGGCAGCTTGGCGTCGGTGTCGGCGTTGACCGTGACACCGCCGCACCCCATCGCGTAGTTGGCGGTATCGGTGTCGCCGGAGAGGCCGTCGAGGAAGTACGCGGCTGCCCCGCCCACGCAGCACAGCACCGCCAGCGTCGTGACACCGGCGGCAATCAACGCCCAGCGCCTTATCCGGGGGGGCCTCACGACCGGCTCCAGTCCACGCCATCGACGAGCCAACGGCCGCCGGTGCCCAACATCCGCAGGGTCACCGACCCCGAATCCACCGGCACCGTCACCACCGCGTACCCGACGTCGTGCGGGGTGAGCTGGGGGCTGCCGGTGATAGAGCTGGCCGGCACTCCGGCGGGATCCACACCGGACAGCTGGTCCCGCAGGTCGGCGGTGACGTAGGGGCTCAGGCCGGCGTACCAGTCGTCTGCGCTGACCCCGGCGTGGTGCAGCCAGGCCCGGGTGAAGGCGACCGCGACGGTGGTGGGGTCGGCCGCGCCAGGGCTGACGGATGGCGCCAGCACCGGATCCGGCGAGTCCTGTCCGTCGTCCGGTTCCGACGACCCGGTCGCGGACGCCGCCGACACCGGCTCGCCGCCGAGCATCGGCCGACTGCCGCCGCCCACCGCCCTGGCCACCAGGACGATCGCGGCGATCATGACGATTACCGCGAGGGAGACTCCGTACCGGTTGCCGACCAGGCGCAGAAGCCGACGCATGGCTGCCTCAATTCCGTACCGGCGCTGATTCGGGCCGACCGACCGGGCGCTGGGTCGGCGTGGGGGCCGGCGCTGGAGTACTGCGCCGCTGGTCCGGCCGGTAGATCGCGTACGACGCGGGTGGGTCGGCGACTTCCGGGTCGCTCCACCGGGGCGCTGTGCGGGTCCGCCGCCGGGGTGCAGCCGGCGCCGGTGTACCGGCCTCCTCCGGTGGTGGCGTCGGCCGGCTGCCGGTCGGATCCTCCATGCGCGTCTCTGGCCGGGCCGTGCCGACGTCGGCGATGACTGCCCGGCGCCGGCCAGCCCGCTCGTCCGCGGGGTCGACCGGCCGGCGGGCGGTCTCCTGGACATCCCGGGCGAACCGCCGGTGCCATCGCCCGGCCAGCACGATCTGGTCCGCCGACGCCTTGCCGCCGAGCTGGGTGATCCGGCGGTACGGCCGCAGCAGCAGCCAACCGACGATCCCGCACAGCCAGACCAGCACCACCTGCAGCCAGCCCGGGATGGTCGCCGTGTTCATGATGAGGTCCACCGCGAACAGGTAGATCGATGAGCCGGTACCGAAGATGATGATGTTGAAGATCGCCGCGACAACGGCATTCGCCAGCCGGCGGATGCCGCTGCTCGCCGGGCGCAGCATCCCGATGGTGCCGAGCGCCGGTGCGGCGATGACCGCCCACCGGAAGATCAGGAAGCCGAGCAGGACCAGGACCGAGGCCGTGATGTCGAACATCGAGTAGAACAGCGACGCCAGGATGGCGATGAACCCGGCACCGACCCGGTCCCACCCCTTCGTCCCCTGCAGGTACTCGTAAGCCTCCGGATCCTCCGTCTTGATCTGCTTGGCAACCTTCATCCACTCTTGCTGCTTCTCAGCGAGGGTGGCGTCCCGAGTCGCCGGATTCTCCCGGATCTTGGCAGCTTCTTGCCATGTCAGCGACTTCGCGTCGTAGAGAACCGGGCCATACTTTTGTGCTGTCGTGCTGTCGGAGGACCCGAGCTGACCACGGAGCCAATTCCGGTACAGCATGGTTTCGACGGCCGTATCACTGGCGCGGGTCGCAGGCGTTCGGTGGTCTACGCAAGCCGCCGGGTCTGGAAGGACACATTGGCTGGTGGAGGTCGACTGGTCCTGTGGGCCGACGGCTTCGTGCACGATGTCCAGGCCCGACACGAGCGTCTGGTCGGCCAGGTTGGCGCTGCGGACCGGCCAGGACGCGATTGCAGTCACCGCGATCATGACCAGCAGCGCCCAGCCGACGGTGGTCAGCGCATTACTCATCTCCGCCTGCCGCGACCGCCACAGCAGATACAGCCCGACGACAGCCAGCGTCACCACGCCGAAGACGCTGAACACCTTTTTGTAGATGGCGTCGGTGGCGGTCTTCACCAGCGGGTCGGCCCAGCCCCACAGGCTGCCCGGCTCCCACGCCTTCTCACGCAGCGCGTCGGCGGCACCGACGACCCCCGAGGCGATCATGAATTCGCCGTTGGCGAGTGTGTTCTCGAACTTGTACTGCGGATCGAGGGTGGATTTCACGCAGCCGATGTCGTACGTCGTGTAGTCGTAGCCGGCGTAGCCGTAGTGGCTGTACATGCCCTTGGGGCCGGGCAGCTTGCTGGAGTCGGGTTGGCTGGCGAACCAGCCGGCCATGCCGGAGTCGGGCGCCTCGGGGGTCGGCGCCTGGACGCACTGGACTTCCTGCTGGCTGAGGTCCTGCAGCTTGTCGGTGCACTGCTTGAAGTTGGCCGGGTCGCGCCACTGCTCGGTGCTGCACTGCCCTTGCAGCGGCCCGGGGTCGCGGGGTGCGGCCCAGGCGGCCGCGGGCGCGCCGAACAACGTACCCATGGCGAGGACCAACGCCGCTGCCAGCAGCGCGATCCGACGCCTGCCGACGAGCCCCCGCACGCCGGGCAGCGTAGAGCGGGTCGATACAGGTCTGCCGGACCCGGTGTGCGGAAGGGAATCCAGCACGCCGTGTCGCGGGAGAACTACCGGCTGTCGGGGGTGGTGGGTGAGGGGTAGCCGAGCCGCGAGCGGCCCGACCCGGCGCGGCGTCATTACGCCTCCGACTCGTCGAGGGGGTCCGGGTCGGCGTCGGGGTCGACACCGTGGGCGGCGAGGTCGTGCGGGTCGAGACCGTCGCGCCGGGGCGGCGGCCCGGCGGTCGGCGCGGGGGCGTTCGGGGTGGTGTCGAGGTAGGTGAGGAGTTCGGGGACGTACGAGACGTCCACCCGGATCTTCTGGACCCGGCCGTCGACGTCCCGCATGACGAACTCGCGGAAGCCCAGCCGGGTGGAGGAGGCGGCGTCCGCCTGGGACAGTGCCGCCAGCGTCTGCTCGTACCCCACGTCGGTGGGTACCCGCAGCAGCCGCAGCGCCTCGGAGGCGATCTCGGCGTCCTCGGCGATGCGCCCCACGAACACGGTGGACACCAGGTTCTGCACGTCCAGCCCGAGGATGTCCTTGGGGTTCTGCGAGGAGACCAGCGCGGAGAGGTTCCACTTGCGGGAGTCGCGGGCCAGCCGGACCAGGAACGAGCGCCCGGAGCGCCAGCCTTCCATGAAGTGCGCCTCGTCCAGGCCGACGAGTTTGCGGGCCGACATGGAGCCGCCGTAGCAGCGCCGGACGGCCAGCCGGTGCGCGGTGTGCAGCATGGGGAGGGCCAGCGCCTCCTCGGCCGACCAGTACTCCCGCTCGATCTTGAGGTCGGGCAGCCGCAGGCCGGCCATGGTGATGATGGTCAGCGCGGCGTCGGAGCCGAGCAGGTCGGGCGGCGGGCTGCCGAAGAAGAGCATGGCCAGCGGCATCTCGGCGGTGTCCAGCAGCAGGCTGGCCAGTTCCCGGCCGTCGTGGTCGGACAGTCCCTGCAGGCAGCGGATCACGTCGTCGAGGGTGGAGGTCTCCTCGGCGGGTACCTCGCGCACCGCGTGCCGCAGCAGCGTGGCGGTACTGGCCTCCTTGGCCACCTGCGGGGGGACCAGCATCGAGCAGATGTCCTGGACCAGCATGCGGCGTTCGGCGCGGGCGTTGGAGATGGCGATCTCGTACTCGCGGTCGCCGCGCGGGCCGTCCTCGAAGTGCTGCCGGGCGGGCGTGGGGATGAGCGCGTAGGGCGCCAGTGTGCCCTGCTCGGAGCCGGTCAGGTTGAGCACCCGGGAGAACGGCTTGAGCTCCGGCATGGCGGCCAGCCGGGCCAGCGGCCCGGACGGGTCGAGCAGGGTCACCTGCACGCCGCGCCGGGCGGCCAGGTAGCCCAGCGCGCCGAGCAGCGTGGACTTGCCGCCGCCCGGTTCGGCGACGAAGACAGCGAGGCCGGAGCGTTCCCGTACCTCCATGGGGAAGTGCAGGTCGAGAAAGACCGGCCGGCGGGAGGTGCCGGCGGTCCGGCCGATCAGGTCGCCGCGCCGGTCACCGACGGTGGAGGCGGCCTGCGGCAGCGCCGCCGCGAACAGGGTCACCGGCATCCGGCGCAGGTAGCCGGTGTTGGCGATCGGCTCGCCGGGGATGAATTCGCGGGCCAGCGCCTCCTGGTTCTTCGGATGCTGCAGGGAGGCGCGCAGTTCCCGGGTGTACAGCTGGATCAGGCGCCGGGAGCGCTCCAGGCACTCCTCACGGTTACGCCCGGAGACGGCGATGCGGTGCCAGCCGTGTACCCGGGAGGCGTCGGTGGGCAGCCCGGTGGTCATGTCGTCGCCGATCACCAGGGCGCGCTGGGCCAGCCGTTCCAGCTCGGGTGGGGCGTCCATGCCGTGCTCGGCGTAGTCGAGCTGCTGGGAGCGGATCATCCGCAGCCGGTGCTCCAGGTTGCGGAACGAGTCCCCGGGGCCGAGCACGTCGACCCGGGAGGACAGCTCCATCGGCCACGGCAGCCGCTCGTGGAAGTGCAGCCACGGCTCGTGCCGTTCCGGGATCTCCAGCGGCTCCATCCGGCCGACGGAGAGCACGGCCACGTGCCGCTCCTCGCCGGTGAGCCGGTTGACCAGCTTCACCGTGGAGCCGTACGGGGTGCGGTAGCGCTCGATCTGTTCGGTGAGGGCGAGCAGGTCGCCGTGTTCCCAGCGGCCGGAGGTGACCGGGGAGAGCTGGCCGGGCGGGGACATGCCCAGCGCCACCGAGCGGAAGATCAGCCACTCCAGCTCGCCCGGTTCGACCCGCCGCCCGCGCGCGCCGAACGACCCGAGTACCTCGTCGAACTGCTCGACCAGCCGGGCCATCCGGCGGCGTTCGTTGTCGCCGACGCCCCGGCCGAAGATCCGCCCGATCCGCTCGGACATGGTGGAGCCCAGGTTGCGGCGGGCGAAGGTGACGCCGAGGAAGGTCTGCCCTTCGGCGTGGTTGACGGCGCGCAGGTGGTGCTGGGCGGCCACCAGGTGGTCCGACCAGGACCGCGCGCCGGGCACGGTGGGCAGCGGCTGGGGGGTGTGCGAGTCGATGGTGCGGGCCCACTCGTCGGCCGGGAACGGCCGGGTGGTGCGGCGCAGGTGCAGCCGGAAGCCGGCGAGGCCGGCGTACTGCTCGGCGATGGCCGACAGCAGCGCCTCGCGCTCGGCGTCCGGGCGGAACGACCAGCGCACCTCGGGCAGCGAGTACCAGGCGGTGACGCTGTGCGGGGTGAAGGTGAGGTGCCCGGCGATCTCGGTGATGGCCAGCTCGGCGGCCGGGTCCCGGTCTCGCTTGCCCGGTTTGGGCGGGGTGACCACCGGCTCGGGCCGGTCCGGCCGGGCACTGCGCCGCTGCCGCGCCGGGCCGGAGCGCGGCCCACGGGCCGGCGCGTCGGCCCCGCGGGATTCGATGTCGCCGGCCTGCTCACGCGCGTCGTCCCGGCCGGCACGACCACGCCGGCCACCCCGCCGGGGCCGCCCACGCCCGTCCTCGCGTTCCGGTCCGCCCTGGCCACCTTCCGGCCCGGTTTCCGGCCGACCGCGGGAACTCTCCCGCCCCGGCCCGCCACCCGGACTCTCCGGGCCCGGTCGGCTCTCCGGCCCGCGGCTGTCGCGCTGATCGTTGTGTCCGGCCGCGGCCGCGGCGTCGTCCCGCGTCGACCGGCCACGCACGTCGTCCTGTCCGGCCCGGTCGCGCCCACCGTCCCGGGTGGGGGTGGCGTCGCGCCCGGGACGCTCGCGCGGCTGGTCCCGGCCGCGCCGGAGCGGGAGCTGCTGTTCCGGTCGGCCGCGCCCGGCGCCGTCGGCGGCGCGCGCCGGCCGATCCGGCGCCGCGCCGTCCCGGCCCGCGCCGTCCCGGCCCGCGCCGTTGCCCGACCGGATCCCGGTGTCCGGCCGTTGCCGGGGGTCCGCTCCGGTGGTCGGCGCGGCCAGCCGCTGGGCGGGGGCCACCGGACGCTCCGCCGGCCCGGAGCGGGTCGGCGTCGGTCCCGGGGGTACGGGACCGGCCAGCGCACTGAGGTCGGCGCGGCCCGGCTGCTCGGCCGGCGACTCGACCACCGAGCCCTCCACCGTGGGGCGCCCGAAGAGGTCCAGGAACGGCGACTCGATGTCCGGCCGGTGCCCGTTGCCCGGCCCCGCCCCCGGTGCGGGCGACTGGCTGGGCGCCGGGGCGGCGATGGCGGGCGGCCCGGTGCGGGGCGCGCGGAACACCGCGACCGAGCCCTGGGGCACGGTACTGACGTCTGGGATCTCGGTCTCGTCGTCGGGGTGGGACTGGGACGGGCTCGGGGTCATCCGCGCCTCCCGCTGCCGGAGCCCCCTGACATGGACAGTTCCCCCACCCGGATCTTTGCGCCGACCAGCCGGGGGGCGCGGCGTTCGACTGCGCTCTCCCGGGTACGCCGCCAGTCGGTCAGTGCTGTACGGATGACCATGCGCGCGGGCCGGTCCGGGTCCACGTGCCGGAAGATGTACGAAGTGGTGACCATGGCCAGCGCGATCTCCCACGCCGGGAAGAGGTCGACGTGCAGCGTGAACAGCCAGTGCACGAACACGAAGGTCGGCACGAGCAGCAGGAAGAGGCCGTACTGCGCGTAGGGCAGCTGGAACGGCAGCGTGTAGCCGGGCGGCCCCAGGTAGACCAGGCGGGCCCGGTAGATGTCGTCATCGGTACGCAGCCGCACGCGCCACCTACTTGAACGCCAGCTGGACCAGCGTGTCACCGAGGAACAGCAGTGACACCGCGCCGGCGACGAAGACCAACCCGATGATCGCGATGGCGGAGCTGGTGAGGACCCGGGACACTTCGCCCTTCCCGGCCCGACCGATGAAGATGATGCCCAGGATGGCCAGCAGGATCGGGGCGATCTTGGTGGCCAGGAAAGTCAGGATGCCGTCGGTGTTGATCGTCTTGGGATCGTCGGCGGTCCCGGCAGCCAGCGAGTGCACCACCTGCCCCGCGTGTACCACCGCCTGGCCGAGCTGTGTCACTAGCATGTGTGCCTCCCCAGCACGCGGCAGGAGCCCCCGACCGCCGCGCTGTCGCTCTCCAATAAACACGGTGTGGAAGCAACCCACAACGTTGTGTCTACGCCCGCCGGCGCGTTTAGTGCCGACTGTACGGTGCGGGCAACACTCCAACAAGACGCGAAGACTGTGACAGGCGTGCCTATTGTGGACACATTACCGCAGCTCACGGGCGTGTCGTCGCACCTTTCGCCGGCTGGGGAAGCTGGGCCGGTCAGCATCGCGGTGACCGGTTGGGCGGTCTCGACATTACCGTCCCATTCTCTGAGCAGCCAGCCCGGGTTCTACGCTCGACGGGTGAGCCGCCCGGTCCGTCCCACGCCCGGCGCCCGTCCGGTGGTGATGGGCGTCCTCAACGTCACCCCGGACTCGTTCTCCGACGGCGGCCGGTACCCCGACCTGGCTGCGGCGGTCGCCCACGCGGTGCGACTGCGCGCCGACGGGGCGGACCTGGTCGACGTGGGCGGCGAGTCCACCCGGCCCGGCGCCGCCCGGGTGGACGCCGCCACCGAGCTGGCCCGGGTGCGCCCGGTGATCCGCGAGCTGGTGGCGGCGGGCGTACCGGTGAGCATCGACACCACCCGGGCGGCGGTGGCGGCCGAGGCGCTGGCCGACGGCGCGGCCGTGGTCAACGACGTCTCCGGCGGCCTGGCCGACCCGCAGATGGCGAAGGTGGTGGCGCAGGCCGGCTGCCCGTGGGTCCTGATGCACTGGCGCGGGCACTCCCGGGAGATGCAGCAGCTGGCCAGCTACGCCGACGTGGTGGCCGAGGTGCGCGCGGAGCTTTCGCAGCGGGTGGCGGCGGCGCTGGCGGCCGGGGTCGCGCCCAGCGCGATCATCGTCGACCCGGGGCTCGGCTTCGCCAAGACCGCCGAGCACAACTGGCAGCTCAGCGCCCACCTCGACGAGATCATCTCGCTGGGGTACCCGGTGCTGTTCGCGGCCAGCCGCAAGTCCTACCTGGGTCGGCTGCTGGCCGGCCCGGACGGCGAGCCCCGCCCGGTGGACCAGCGCGAGGCGGCCACCCTGGCCACCACGGTGCTGGCCGTCGCCGCCGGCGCCTGGGGGGTACGGGTGCACGACGTGCGCTCGACAGTGGACGCGATCCGGGTGTGGGAGGCCACGTGCGCGGCACGATAACCCTGACCGGCCTGCGGGTACGCGGCCATCACGGGGTGTACGACTTCGAGCGGACGGCCGGCCAGGACTTCGTCCTGGACGTGGCGCTGCGGCTGGACCTGGGCGCCGCGGCGGCCAGCGACGACGTGGCCGACACGGTGCACTACGGCGAGCTGGCCCAGCGGCTGGCGGAGATTGTCGGCGGCGAGCCGGTGAACCTGCTGGAGACGCTGGTGGACCGGCTGCTCACCGCCTGCCTGGCCGACGACCGGGTGACCGAGGCGACGGTCACCGTGCACAAGCCGCAGGCGCCGATCCCGCAGCAGTTCACCGACGTGTCGGTGACGGCCACCCGGACCCGCGCCGTGACCCGCGCGGTGCTCTCCCTGGGCAGCAACCTGGGCGACCGGGCGGCCCAGCTGACCGCGGCCGTACGCGGCCTGTCCGGCTGGCTGATCGCCGTCTCCGGGGTGTACCAGACGCCGCCGTGGGGCGACCCCGACCAGCCCGACTACCTCAACGCCGTGGCGCTGGTCCAGGACGACGCGGCGGGGCCACCGGACTGGCTGGAGCGGGCCCGGGCGCTGGAGGCCGCGGCCGGGCGGGTGCGCGACCCGCAGCGCCGGTTCGGCCCGCGTACGCTGGACGTCGACGTGATCGCGGTGTGGACCGCCGACGGGGAGCCGATCATCGCCACCGACCCGGAACTGACGCTGCCGCATCCACGCGCCCACCTGCGCGCCTTCGTACTGCGCCCGTGGCTGGAGATCGCCCCGTACGCGAGCCTGCCCGGGCACGGCTGGGTGAACGACCTGATGCGCACCCCGGCGATCACCGCCGACCTGCCCGACCTGCGCCCCCGACCGGACATCCAGCTGGAACCGGCCAACGTCGCGGAGGCGGGGCCGGTGGGCAACGCCGATCAGCGGGAAGCCGTTCCCACCTTCGATCAGACGGAGGCACCGTGACCAGCGCCGACGAGACGGAGGCCCGGTGAGCACCCAGGACAGGCAGCCACCGCGCAGCGGCCAGCGACCGGGCCGGTCCGGGATGCGCCCGACCAACCCGGCCACCCTGCTGCTCGCCGGACTGGTGGCCGGGGCGCTGGCGTACCTGCTGTTTCAGGCGGAGTACGGCGCGCTGCCGGACCTGCCCTGGCTGCCGCCGGTGAGTATCTTCGCGCTGGCCGTGGTGGAGGCGGTGCTGGCCCGCAGCACCCGGGCGCGGATCGAGCGCCGCCCGGGCGCGCCCCGGGTCGACCCGCTGTCGGTGGCCCGTTTTGTCGTGCTGGCGAAGGCATCGGCGCTGGCCGGTGCGCTGATCGCCGGGGCGTACACCGGAATTGTCCTGTATCTGCTGCGGCACCGGGAGTTGACCGCGGCCTCGGACGACACGCCGCCGGCCGTCGCGGGGCTGGTCGGGGGCCTGGCGCTGGTGGTGGCGGGGCTGCTGCTGGAGCGCGCCTGCCGGGTCCCGCGCCGCCCGGACAGCGACGAGTCGGCATAGAACGGCGCGAAGGACTTTTCCTTCCTCGCGTGCGAAGGTACTTTCAGGCACCGTCGGTGCACTGAAAGAGGGAGGCGCTCGACGATGAGCTACCCCGAGCCTGGCTACGGCGACGATTCCTTCCGGGAGGCCGGCGATTTCCGCTCGTCCGAAACCACCGTGCCGGACGGCTACTCCGCGCCGCGCTTCAGCGAGCTGAGCAGCACCGACACCGCGCCCACCCGGCCGGTGACCGCCGCCGAGCTGGACGACGTCTTCGACGACCCCGAGCACGGCCAGCCCGGCATGGACCGGATGGGCGTGCACGTGCTGTGGGAGATCCTGCTGCTGGTCGGCGTGGTGCTGGTCGGCCTTCTTCTTCCGCCGCTGGCACGGTCCGCAGATCGTCGGCGACAACCTCAAGGCGCTGCTGCTGCAGGCGGCCTCGCTCGGCGTGGTCGCCACCGGCCTGGCGCTGTCGCTGCGCGCCGGCGCGGTCAACCTGGCGGTCGGGCCGATCGCGGTCGCCGCCGGCCTGTTCTTCGCCGAGCACGCCGGTGACGGCCTGGTCACCGCCGCCGGGATCACGGCCCTGCTCGCCGCCGGCGTGGGCCTGGCCATCGGGCTGGTCGTCGTGGTCCTGCACGTGCCGGCGTGGGCGGCCAGCCTGGCCGCCGCGCTGGCCGTGGCGGTGTGGATCCAGAAACACCCCGGGCCGTTCACGATCTCCGGGTACGACCCGGGTAAGCACGCTATCTACTGGTACGCCGGGTTCGCGGCGCTGTCCGTGCTGGGCGGGCTGCTCGGCCTGTTCAAGACGGTACGGCGCGGGTTCAGCCGGTACCGGCCGGTCGGCGACCCGGCGCAGCGCCGGGGCGCGCTGGCCGGTACCGCGGCCGTCCTGGCGCTCGCCGGCTCCGGCGGCGCTCGCCGGGCTGGGTGGCTGCCTGGCTGCGCTGGCCGGGCGTACCGTGTCGGGTTCGGACAACGGCGTGCTGCTCACGGTGCTCGCGCTGGGCGCGGTGCTGGCCGGCGGCACCAGCGCGTTCGGCCGCCGGGGCGGGGTGTTCGGCACGCTGCTCTCGGTGACCCTGCTGGTGCTGCTGGTCAACTACGGCGTGGCGGCCGACTGGCGGATGTCGCGCGTACGCGGTGGCCGCCGGGGCGATCGGCGTCGGCCTGCTGGTGACCCGGCTGGTCGAGGCGCTCGGCCGGCCCCGCTCCGCCGACGCGCGGTGGTCGACGACGTCGACACCTGGGGCAACGTCGGGCGGACCGACTCCGCCTGGGGCGCCGGGCAGCGGCAGGGCGGCTGGGGCAGCCAGCTGCCGGCGCGCACCATCGAGGACACCTGGGGCGGCTCCACCGACGAGCGCTGGGGCGCGCGCTGAGGCTGCCAGCCCCGGCCCTCGTCCGCCGCGGGCGGCGGTGTCGGCGGGCGCCGGGCGCGGCGCGGGTTAGGTTGGAGCCATGACCGCGACATTCGAGCAGCTCGACGCCCTCTCCACGGAGGAGCTGCGGGAGCGGGCTTTCGCCCAGGCCCGCGACCGCCATGACCTGCACTTCTTCGTGGACCTCTTCCGCCACCTGCCGGCACCAGCGAGCAGGGCGAGCGGGACGACGGCTGCTCGGCCTCGCAGACCGGCGTGGAAGGCGCGGTCGCCCTGTGGCGGGAGCTGCGCGGCCACGAGTACGGTGACGAGGAGCCGCTGATCCGGGCCCGCTTCATCGACTACCTGCTCCAGCCGGCCCACTGAGCGCCCTCGCACTCCAGTCGTGGTCTCCGCGCAGCGTCCTGGACGGCATCGCCCCAGGTGGGGTGCGGTGCGCCGGATAATCGGGGACGTCAGGCGCGCAACCGACCTTTGCCGCTAAAGCCCCGCGCCCCTGGCGTGGCCACCGTCGCAGCCTGACACTGCCCCCATGGCCTCCACCTCCTCCGGATACCGGACCGCGCCTACGGTCGCGGCCTTCGTCGCATTCATTTTGGTCCTGGCGTTCGGCAATCCTGCCTTCCACGACTGGGCGTACCAGCGCAACCCGAACACCGCCGGTGGCTACTTCGCCCGGATCCTGACCTGGCCCAGCTGGCACATCAGCGGGTCCGAGCCGGTGCAGAACGTGATCGCGGACGACCTGAAGGCGATCCTGCTGATCGTCTTCACCTTCGTCTTCGTGGCGTTGCTGTGCGGCGCCCAGCTGGCCGCCGCCCGGGGCACCTTCAGCCAGTTCTTCGCCGGCTGGGCGGGGTACATCTTCGCCGCCGCCCTGGCCGGCCTGCTGGCCGCCTGGCTGCTGCAGCACGCGTCGCTGCTGGGCGCCCTGCAGTGGGCGGCCGGCGGCGCCGTGTACGGGTTGATCGTCGGCTGGATCATCGGCCTGGCCACCTTCGGCGCCCGGCGCTGACCCGCCGCGTCCGGGGGCGGTGCCGTCCGGCCGCCCCCGGCTGATCGCCCAGCCCGGCAACTTCCGTCGACAGCCGCCGTCCGGCTACTCCGGTCGGGAGGCGGCCGCCGCGGCGATGCTGGCTGGCGTCAGCCGGCCCACCGGGTTGCCGTCGCCGTCGCGGACCACCACCTGGCCGTCCCCGCTGACCAGCAGGGCGGCCAGCGCCTCGCGCAGGGTGGCGGTCGACCGGCGACCGACGGGGCCGGCCAGTCGTCGCCGGCCAGCGGCTCCAGGGCGGCGCGGTCGATCGGGGTGACCGCCAGCCGCTTGATGCCCCGGTCGGCGCCGACGAAGTCGGCGACGAAGTCGTTCGCCGGGTGCGCGCAGCAGGTGCGGCGGCGCTGGCGTACTGCTCCAGCCGGCCGCCCTGGGACAGCACCGCGATCCGGTCGCCCAGCCGGACCGCCTCGTCCAGGTCGTGGGTGACCAGCACGATCGTCTTGCGCACCTCGGCCTGCAGGCGCAGGAACTCGTCCTGCAGCCGGACCCGCACGATCGGGTCGACCGCCGAGAACGGCTCGTCCATCAGCAGCACCACCGGGTCGGCGGCCAGCGCCCGGGCCACCCCGACCCGCTGCCGCTGGCCGCCGGAGAGCTCGTGCGGGTAGCGGCGGGCGTACCGGCCGGGTCGCAGGCCGACCAGCTCCAGCAGCTCGGCGACCCGGGACTCGCGGGTCGCCCGCTTCCAGCCGAGCAGGCCGGGCACGGTGGCCACGTTGGCGGCGATGGTCTGGTGCGGGAAGAGCCCGGTGTTCTGGATGACGTACCCGATGCGCCGGCGCAGCTTCACCGGGTCGGTGCCGGCGATGTCCTCGCCGTCGAGCAGGATCTGCCCGGAAGTGGGCTCGATCAGCCGGTTGATCATGCGCAGGATGGTCGACTTGCCGCAGCCGGACGGCCCGATCAGCACGCTCAGCTGGCCGGCCGGCAGGTCCAGGTCGAGCGGTCCGACCGCGACGGTGCCGTCCGGGTAGCGCTTACCCGACGCCTCGCAGCGTGATCGCGCGCGGCGGTACCGTCCACGCCATGTCCCCTCCGGACGCAGTGCCGCCTGGCTCGAGCCGGCCGCGGCGCAACCCGTGGTTCTCCTGGAGCTACGTGCGCGACAACGTCGACACCATCGGTGCACCGCGCTGCGCGAGCACGTGACGCTGACCGTCGAGGCGGTGCTCATCGGCGCCGCTGGTCGCCATCCCGCTGGCCATTCTGGCGCTACTGGTTCCGGCCGCTGCGCCGGGCCCGATTCTCGCACTCTCCGGCGTGCTCTACACGATCCCGTCGCTGGCGCTGTTCGCCCTGCTGGCCCCGTTCACCGGGCATCGGTACCAGCACCGTGCTGATCGGCCTGGTGCTCTACGCGCTGCTGCTGATCGTCCGCAACGCGGCGGCCGGGCTGACGCAGGTGCCCCCCGAGGTGCGCGACGCGGCCCGGGGCATGGGGTACGGCCGCTGGCAGCAGCTGGTCCGCATCGACCTGCCGCTGGCGCTGCCCGGCATCCTGACCGGGCTGCGCCTGGCCACCGTCTCGACGGTGGCCCTGGTCACCGTCGGCGCCCAGGTCGGGCACGGCGGCCTCGGGCAGCTGATCCTGGCCGGCTTCCAGAACAACTTCTACAAGGCCGAGATCGCCACCGACACGCTGCTCTGCGTGCTGCTGGCGCTGGTGCTCGACCTGCTGCTGCTGTTCGTCGGCTGGCTGATCACCCCGTGGGCGAGGCGGCGACCGGCGTGAACCATCATCAACCAGGCGATCGTCTGGCTCAACGATCCGCTGAACTGGACCAACCCGGACGGCGTCCTGCCGCTGCTCGCCAGCACCTGTGCGATCTCGCGCTGGGCGGTGCTGCTGGGCTGCCTGGTGGCCTGGCCGCTGGGCCTGTGGCTAGGGCACATCGGGCGCGGCGCCGCGGCTGGTCTCGCTGGTCTCCAACGTCACCCGGGCCATCCCGATGCTCGCGCTGCTGACCATCCTGCCGCTGACCGCCATCGGGTTCGGCGACCCGCCGATCATCCTGGCGCTGGCCGTGTTCGCCGATCCCGCCGCTGCTGGCCAACGCCTACACCGGGCTGCGCGAGGTCGACCCCGAGGTGCGCGACGCGGCGCGCGGGATGGGCATGTCCGGCTGGCAGCAGCTGACCCGGGTGGAGCTGCCGCTGGCGGTGCCGTACCTGGCGGCCGGGTTCCGGACCGCCGCCGTCCAGGTGGTGGCCACCGCCACGCTGGCCGCGCTTCGTCAACGCCGGTGGGCTCGGCGAGATCCTCTCCGACGGGTTCGGCTAAGACCATCGCCGGTGGCGGCGGTGAGATCCTCGCCGGTGGCGTCCTGGTCGCGGCGCTCGCCCTGCTGGTGGAGGGGGTACTGGCGGTGGCGCAGCGACTGGTGACGCCGCGCCCGCTGCGCCGCCAGCGCCGCCACCGGCGCCCGGTGACCACGGCCGACGAGCGCGGCTGAGCGCTGGCCGCGCCCGGATGGTCACGCCGACCCGGGCGTTCGGCGCGGCCGGGCCCGATCAGGGACGTCGGTGACAGAGCGGTGACGATCTCGGCATTCCGATTGCGTACCGGCCGTCGGCCACGTTGGCTGGGTGCATCGGGCGGATCTTCTGGCCGCCCGTCGGACACGCGGCCGACCGGTCAGCCGGTCGCGCCGGGACACGGAAGGCGGGCAACTCTTCGATGCGACCACCAGGCGCCTGGCAGTGGGCGCTGTGCTGTTCCTCGCGGTGGCAGGCGGCGCCGCAGCCTGCGGCAAGTCCGGCTCGTCCGGAACCTCCGCGCCACCGAGCAACGTCGCGGCCGGCGGCTGCGCCGGTGTCGCCGACAGCAAACTGGTCGTGCTCACCGACGACAAGAAGCTGCAGAACGGTCGACAACATCATTCCGGCGGTCAGCAAGGCAAAGGCCACTCCGGAACTGCTCGCCGCGCTGAGCAAGGTGTCCGCGGCGCTGGACACCAGCAAGCTGATCGCGCTGAACAAGTCCACCGACATCGACCGCAAGACGGCCCAGGTGGTCGCCCAGGACTTCGCCCAGCAGGCGAACCTGACCGCGGGCATCACCAAGGGCTCCGGCGGCAAGATCGTCGTGGGTACCGGCGAACTTCAGCGAGAGCCAGACCCTCGGCGAGCTGTACAAGATCGCCTTGACGGCGGCCGGGTACGACGCCTCCACGCCAGGTGGTCGGCAACCGGGAAGCCTACGAGCCGGCGCTGGAGAAGGGCACCGACATCCAGGTGGTACCCGGAGTACGCGGCTACCCTCACCGAGTTCATCAACGTCAAGGCCAACGGGGCGAACGCCGCGACGCTGCGCCTCCTCCGACCTGGACAAGACGGTGACCGCGCTGAAGGGCCTGGGCGACAAGGTGGGGCTCTCCTTCGGGGACGCCTCGCCGGCCGCCGACCAGAACGCCTTCGCGGTGACCAAGGCGACCGCCGACAAGTACGGCCTGAAGACCCTCTCCGACTTCGCCAGCAAGTGCTCGGGTAAGGACACCGTGCTGGCCGGTCCGGAGGAGTGCCCGAACCGTCCGTTCTGCCAGCCGGGTCTGGAGAAGACCTACGGCATCCAGTTCGGCCGGTTCGTCAAGACCGACGCCGGTGGCCCGCTGACCAAGCGCCAGCTCACCGAGGGCACCGTCACCATCGGCCTGGTCTTCTCCTCGGACGCGTCGCTGGCCTGACCTACCCGGTAGCCGACCGCGGGGCAGCGCAGCCTGCGCTGCCCCGCGGCCCCGCCCCGATTGGGTGGGCCCGGGCCGTACCGGTGCGGCCCGACGATGGGTAACCTGCCACCCATGCCAGCCACACAGACCCGGTCCGCAGTGGGTGGACAGCTCGTGCCGGTGCTGTTCTGGGTGGGTGTCGGCCTCGCCCCGCTCGCCGCGCTGCTAGTCCTGTTCAGCAGCGGGAGCGGTGCCCTGCGGCTGGGTGTGGTGCTGGCCATCGTCACCGCGGTGGTCACCGCTCTGGCGATGAAGCTGCCGCCCGGACGGCGCCGACCTGCGCGCTGACATCGAGGAGCAGTTGGCCGAGGAGGCGGACGCGCTGCGCGACGACGTCCGCCAGGACATCGCCACCGCCGCGCGGGCCACCCACCGCTCGTTCGCCGAGAAGGCGGCCGCCCTGCAGGAGCAGGTGGACGCGCTGCATGCGCAGCTGGACCGGCTCCGTACGGAGCTGGACCGGGGCGCCACCGCCCGCCCGGCAGCGCCGGCGCCGCCCGCGCCGGCCGCGCAGCCCCGCGGCATCGCCGGCCGTGGCCTCGTCCACCACACCGAGACGGTCCAGGTCACCACCCGGCAGACCATCGTCGACCCGGCCGACGACCGCGGCACCGTCTACGGCAGCGGCGCGGCCCGGGACGCCCACCACGACGATCCCCGGCAGCGCGACGATCCCCGGCAGCGCGACGATGCCCGCCAGCGCGACGATGCCCGCCAGCGCGACGATGCCCGCCAGCGTGACGATGTCCGGCAGCGTGACGATGTCCGGCAGCGCGACGACCGCCGTGGCCGGGACGAGCGGCGCGAGCGCGACGCCGACCGCTGGCGCGACGACGACCGTTACTCCCAGGACCGGCCGGACGAGGCCGCCCGGCGCCGGGCCGAGCAGCAGGCCTGGAGCGGCGCCCCGCAGGAGGAGTCCTGGACCGACCAGAAGCTGCGCGAACGCTTCGGTGACCTGAGCCGCGCCGCCGCCGGCCTGCGCAGCGGCGAATGGGGCCTGACCGGCAGCGACAGCGACCCGGTTCCGGCCGGGCAGCGGCCGCGCGCCGAGTCCGACGCCGACAGCCGGCGCGGCGAGGAGAGCCCGCGCGCCGGGCGCCGCCGGGTGATCGAGGAGGACGAGGCGGAGCCGGCCGGTCCCCGCCGGCCGACCGCCCGGGACGCCGACGGCGACGACCCGGCCGACTCGCCGGCCTGGTCGGGCCTGCGCGCCGGCGAGCGCTGGGCGTCCGTGCGTACTGACGACCGGGGCCGGGAACTGCGGGCCGGCGAGCGCCGGGCGTCGGTGCACAGCGACAGCGCCGGTTCGGAGATCCGGATCGAGGACCGCTGGGCGGCGGTACGCCGGGACGAGGAGCAGCGCGCCTCCCGGGCCGGACAGGAGCCCCGTGAGGAGTACCGGGCCTACCGGGCCGAGTCGCCGGCCGCGCTGCCGGCCGCGGCCGGCGAGCCCGCCCCCGAGTGGACCCGGCCGTACGAGGACAGCCGCGACCGGCCGGCCCGCGAGCCGGAGCGGATCCGCTCCCGCGCCGACGACGCCGGCCCGCGCACCCGCGACCGCCGCGAGGAAGAGGCCGGCTCCCGGCCGCGCCGTGAGGAAGAGGCCGGCTCCCGGCCGCGCCGTGAGGAAGAGGCCGGCTCCCGGCTGCGCCGCGACGAGGACACCGGCTCCCGCGTCCGTTGGGACGAGGACGGTGGCGCGCGTGGGCGGCGGGGAGCGGACGTCGGGTTCCGCAGCCGGCGGGTCGACGAGGGCGACCGGCCCCGGGGCGCCGGCCGGGACACCGATGACGAGTTCGGGTTGCCCGTCCGGCTGGGTGGGGTCCGGGACGACGATTTCGGTCGGACAGACAGCGACGGGCGCGGGTTCGCGGCTGTCACCGACCGGGGACGAGCCGAACCTCGTCGTGGGCGCGGCGACGACGAGCTGGACACCGGACGCAGCCGGCCGGCGACCCGCCGCGACGAGGACGACGACCAGTGGGAACGGCCGGCCCGCAGCCGCGCGGTGATCCCGCGGCAGCGGCGGGTGGAGATCGACAGCTCCGACGAGCGCTGGTCGTAGCCGGCCGGCTACTTGTCGATGTCGCCCACCACGAAGAACATCGAGCCGAGGATCGCGATCAGGTCGGGGACCAGGCAGCCGGGGATGCAGCGTGGCTGAGCGCCTGCACGTTGGCGTACGACGCGGTGCGCAGCTTCATCCGCCACGGCGTCTTCTCGCCCCGGGACACCAGGTAGTAGCCGTTGATGCCGAGCGGGTTCTCGGTCCACGCGTAGGTGTGCCCCTCGGGCGCCTTGACCACCTTGGGCAGCCGTACGTTGACCGGGCCGGAGATCCGGTCCACCCGGTCCAGGCAGGCTGGCCGCCAGGTCGAGTGAGGCGTACACCTGGTCGAGCAGCACCTCGAAGCGGGCGTGGCAGTCGCCGGTGGTCCGGGTCACCACCGGCACGTCCAGCTCGCCGTAGGCCAGGTAGGGCTCGTCGCGGCGCAGGTCGAAGTCGAGCCCGCTGGCCCGGGCCACCGGACCGGAGGCGCCGAAGGCGGCCGCCTGGGCGGCGCTGAGCACGCCGACGCCGACCGTGCGGGCCAGGAAGATCTCGTTGCGCCGGATCAGGTGGTCCAGGTCGGGCAGCCGGCGCCGGACCTCGTCGATGGCGGCCCGGGCGCGGCCGGTCCAGCCGGCCGGGACCTCCTCCTTCAAGCCCGCCGACCCGGTTGAACATGAAGTGCATCCGGCCGCCGGAGACCTCCTCCATCACCGCCTGGATGGTCTCCCGCTCGCGGAAGGCGTAGAACACCGGCGTGATGGCGCCGATCTCCAGCGGGTAGGAGCCGAGGAACATCAGGTGGTTGAGCACCCGGTTCAGCTCGGCGAGGGCGGTGCGCAGCCAGACCGCCCGCTCCGGCACCTCCATGCCCATCAGCCGCTCGACGGCGAGCACCACGCCCAGCTCGTTGCTGAACGCCGAGAGCCAGTCGTGCCGGTTGGCCAGCACGATGATCTGCCGGTAGTCACGGACCTCGAAGAGCTTCTCGGCGCCCCGGTGCATGTACCCGACGATCGGTTCGCAGGAGACCACCCGCTCGCCGTCGAGCACCAGCTTCAGCCGCAGCACCCCGTGCGTGGACGGGTGCTGGGGGCCGATGTTGAGCACCATGTCGGCGCCGAGCTGCCCGGTGACGTCGGGGGCGTCGGCGACCAGCCCCGCGCCGGTACCGACGACCACCTCACGTGTCATAGCCGAATCCTAGGTCCGGCAGGGTGGTCCCGACCGGGCACAGCAGCCACCAGTGCGCGCCGAGTCCCGCCGGATCGGTCAGCTCGGCCGCCTCCCCGGCGCCGGCCAGGGCTCGCAGGTACCCCGCCGGGTCGGTGCCGGCCAGCGCCAGTGGCGGCCGGGCGCCGTCGACGCCGAGGGCGTGCAGCGCCGTACGCTGCCGCAGCAGCCGGCCGCCACTGGCCTGTGCCAGGGAGTCCACGGCGACGTGTGCGGTGAGGTCGCAGCTGCCGTCGGCCACCGGTGGTACCTGCCGGCCGCCCCGGTAACCGGTGAGGCTGCCCAGCGCCGGCCGGTCGGCGCGCAGGTGCCCGTAGTCGACGGCGAGCGCCAGCCCACGGCGTACCCGGGAAAGAGCGGCTGACCAGGCACGCTCCCGGGGCAGCCCGACCTCGGCGACCTGCTCGGCGCTGGCCGTCGGCCACCAGCGGGCCAGCCAGGCGGCGTCCGCCGCGTCGACCGGCTCCCCGAGCGACCCGTCGGTGTGCAGGTACCGGCCGTCCCGGACCAGGTCGAGCGGCACGTTGTCCAGCCACTCGACGGCCAGCAGCACCCCCTGCACAACGTCCGGCACCCGGTCCGTCCAGCCGATCCACGCCGGCAGCCCGTCCGGCCGAGGCGCCAGCTCCACCGCGACGGCCCGCAGCCGCCGCGCGACACCGGCCGGCAGGTGGCCAGGCAGCGCCGCGAGCAGCTCACCCCGCCCGGCCCCCACATCGACCACGTCCAACGGGTCAGGCCGGCCCAGCGCCGCGTCCACCGCCGCCACCAGCCGCCCCAGCGCCCCCACGAACAGCGCCGACGCATGCCCGCTGGTCCGAAAATGCGCCCCCGGCCCCGCCCCCGCCGTGAAGAACCCACCCTCCCCGTAGAGCGCCCCCGCCATCCCCTCCCGCCACCTCACCCCCGCAACCTACCCACCCCCGCCTCACCGCCCCCGCCATCCCGCCCCACCCAAGCTCGCCGAATCTGCAACTCGTGGCGCTGCCCCTGGCCCTGGCCCTGGCCCTGGCCCTGGCCCTGGCCCTGGCCCTGGCCCTGGCCCTGGCCCTGGCCCTGGGGCTGGGGCTGGGGCTGGGGCTGAGGTCGAGGTCGAGGCGAGCCTGTGGACTGTCGGCGCTTCGTGCGATCAGCTCCCGCGGCGCTGGCCGCCCGGACGGTGCTCGCGGACTGGTGCAGCACGCAAGCCCTGCGCCCGCCACCACCCCCCGCGACCCGCGTCCCTCACACCGACCACCACAAACCTCGCGAAGCCCCCGGAACCGTGAGCGGGGCGGGGGCGGGTGGGTGACTGCGACGGACATCAAGCTTGACGGGCCGTCGCAGGCACCCACCCGCCCCCGCCCCAACCCACCCGGTGAAGAGAACCACAAAGGGTTTCAGCCAGGTCACCGCCCTACGCATACTGGACATCGACCGGTACCCCACCCTCGAGGACTGGATCACACCATGCACCCGTCCCTGCCCACCGTCGGCCTCGTCGGCGCCGGCCGCGTCGGCGCCGTACTCGGCGCGGCACTCGCCGCCGCCGGCTACCCGGTGACAGCCGCCTCCGGCCGCTCCGCCGCCTCCCGTGCCCGCATCGCCCGCCTGCTGCCCGGCACCCCCCACACCCGCGTCACCGACGTCCTGCCCGCCGCCGACCTGGTGATCTTCGCAGTCCCCGACGACGCGCTCGCCCCGCTGGTCGCGCACCTCGCCGAGGGCGGGCACGTGCGGCCCGGGCAGGTGCTGGTGCACACCAGCGGCGCGCACGGCGTGGGCATCCTGCACCCGGCCGTGGCCCGGGGGGCGGCGCCGATCGCCCTGCACCCCGCGATGACCTTCACCGGTACGGCCGCCGACCTGGACCGGCTGCGTGCCGGTACCGCCTTCGGTGTCACCGCCACCGAGGCCACCCGGCCGCTCGCCGCCCAGCTGGTCAGCGACCTGGGCGGCAGCCCCGAGTGGGTGGCCGAGGCTGACCGGGCGCTCTACCACGCGGCCCTGGCGCACGGCGCCAACCACCTGGTGACCCTGGTCAACGAGGCGGCCGACCGGCTGCGCTCGGCCGGGGTACGCCACCCCGAGCGGGTGCTCGGCCCGCTGCTGGGCGCCGCCCTGGACAACGCCCTGCGGCTGGGTGACGCGGCGCTCACCGGCCCGGTGTCCCGGGGCGACGCCGGTACCGTCGCCCGGCACCTGGACGTGCTGACCGCCGACGCCCCCGACTCGGTGCCGGCCTACCGGGAACTGGCGCGGCGCAGCGCCGACCGGGCGATCGCCGCCGGCCGGCTCACCACTGCGGCCGCCGCGCCGCTGCTGGAGGTCCTCGCCACCGACCGGGAACTCAGTCAGGAGGCCACCCGATGATCGTCGCCACCACCCGGGCCGAGCTGACCGACGCGCGGGCCAAGCTGGACGCCACGGTGGCCGTCGTGATGACCATGGGCGCGCTGCACGAGGGGCACGAGACGCTGATGCGCGCCGCCGCCGCGCAGGCCGACCGGGTGGTCGTGACGATCTTCGTGAACCCGTTGCAGTTCGGCCCGGACGAGGACTACGACCGCTATCCCCGCACGCTCGACGCCGACCTGGGCGTCTGCGCCCGGGCCGGGGTGGACGTGGTGTTCGCCCCGAGCCGGGAGGAGGTCTACCCGGGCGGTGACCCGGCGGTACGGGTCGACCCGGGCCCCGGCGGCCGGGTGCTGGAGGGCGCCAGCCGCCCCGGCTTTTTCGACGGCGTCCTCACGGTGGTCAACAAGCTGCTCCACCTGACCCGGCCCGACCTGGCGTTCTTCGGCGAGAAGGACTACCAGCAGCTGGCCCTGGTGAAAGCCATGGTCCGGGACACCGACCTGCCGGTACGCATCGTCGGCGTGCCGATCGTGCGGGAGTCGGACGGGCTGGCCCGGTCCAGCCGCAACCGGTACCTCTCCGCCGACGAGCGCGCCGTGGCGCTGGCGCTGTCCGCGGCGCTGCGCGCCGGTGACCGGGCCGGGGCCGCCGGTGCCGGAGCCAGCGGGGTGCTGGCCGCCGCCCGGAGCGCCTTCGAGCAGGCGGGCGCCGGCCGGGCCCGACTGGACTATCTGGTGTTGACCGATCCGCTGCTCGGGCCGGCGCCCGGGCGTGGGCCGGCCCGGCTGCTGGTGGCCGGGTACGTCGGCGACACCCGGCTGATCGACAACGCCGCCGTCACCCTGGCCTGACCCGCGTCCTGCGAACCCTGGAGCGCTGCGTGTTCACCCGTACCATGCTCAAGTCCAAGATCCACCGGGCCACCGTGACCCAGGCGGACCTGCACTACGTCGGTTCGGTGACCGTCGACCGGGAGTTGATGGCGGCGGCCGACCTGCTGGAGGGCGAGCAGGTGGCGATCGTCGACGTGACCAACGGCGCCCGGCTGGAGACCTACGTCATCCCTGGCCCGGCCGGCAGCGGCATCATCGGCATCAACGGCGCCGCCGCCCACCTGGTGCACCCGGGCGACCTGGTCATCCTCATCTCGTACGCGCAGATGGACGACGCCACCGCCCGTGCCTACCGGCCCCGGGTGGTGCACGTGGACGCCGCCAACCGGGTGCTGGAGTTGGGCGCCGACCCGGCCGCGGCGGTCCCCGGGATGGTCGGCGAGCTGCTCTCCGGGGCCCTCGCGGTTGGCTGATCCGGGGTCGTCGCAGCCGCACTGAGCGGCGCCGATGGCGCCGGGTAACGGATCTGCTCCGTTCCGTCCGGTGCCATTGCGGGGCCGGCGGCGGCCTCCGTATGCTCCCGGTGCCCGACGTCCAGGGGAGGCGGACAGCAGATGAGCACCGGCGCTCGACGGTGGTCGCTGGCCACGGTCGCACTGCTGGCCACCGTCCTGGCCCTGGCCGGCTGCGCCAAGCCGGCCGGCGTCGACGGCGACCTCACCGACGACTGGCCGGCGATGCCCGCCGCCGAGGCGGCCGTCCCCGAGGTCGGCGCCTGCTACGACGAGGCCTACGACGCCACCGCGAGCGGCCCGTTCACGACCGTGGACTGCGCCGGCGAGCACCACGTCGAGACCAGCTGGGTGGCTCAGTTCACCGGCGCGGACGCCGACCGGGACAGCCCACCGATCGCCGGCAGCGCGGGCCGGCGCACCGCGTTCCAGGACTGCGTCAGCCACACCAACGACTACCTCGGCGGCGACTTCCACGCCGCCACCGTCTTCCTCGGCCTGGTGTTGCCCAGCTCGAACGGCTGGAAGGGCGGCGCCCGCTGGTACCGCTGCGACGTGGAGCACTTCGCCGACCCGGACAGCGACGACGAGGTGACCACCGGGTCGGTCAAGGACGGGCTGCGCGGCCCGGCGCCGCTGGCCTTCCCGTGTGTCAACGCCACCGAGAAGGACAGCCAGTACATCGACGACATCACCGCCCCGGTGCCGTGTACCGGCTCGCACAGCGCCGAATTCGTCGGCGTCTACACCGCCCCCGACAAGCCCTGGGAGCCGGACGCCACGAAGCGCTCGAACGCCGCCCGGGACGGCTGCTGGGAGCAGCTCTACTCCTACGTCGGCAGCCGGCACACCAGCCAGCTGATCGGCGTCATCTGGGGCAGCTTCCAGCAGGACCGCTGGGACCTGGGCGACCGTGGGGTGCGCTGCTACGCCTACGCGGAGACCGGCAACCACCGCTTCGGCGAACCGGTCAAGGGCATCGGCTCCCGCAACCCCAAACAAGGCTGACCGCCCCGAGCGGGCCCAGAGCAAGCCCAAGCAAGCAAGGTTGATCGCCCCACCGCCCCGGGGTGGCTCCGTTATCGAGCAAGGCTGATCGTGAACATTCTGCGCAACGGTAGGTTCCTCCTGGTGGCTGCCCTCGTGGTGGTCCTCGCCGGGGCGGCGTTCTGGTGGGTGCGCCGGCCGGAGAAGATCCCCACCAGGGCACCGGCCGGCGCACCGGCGATCGGCTCCTGCTGGAGCGTGGCCTCCGCCGAGGCGGCCGCGGCCTTCCCGTGGAGCGGCGCCCCGGTGCCGTGTACCGACAACCACACGGTGGAGATCTACTACCTGGGGCAGGTGGACGCCGCGCTGATCCGCCAGCAGCACAAGGCCAAGGGCAGCGAGCGGACCATCGCCGACAGCCTGATGTACGCGCAGGTGCGCATCGCGTGCGGCAACTTCGCCTCGGTACACCTGGGCGGCAGCTGGCACACCGGGCGGGTCACGGTGGTGGCCGACTGGGTCACGCCGGCCCGGGACGGCTTCTTCGCCTGCGGGCTGGCCGAGGTCGCCAACGCGGCCGGGGACCGTTTTGTGGGGCGTACCACCGGGTTGAGGGGGGCGCTGGGCGGCGACGCGGCGGCCCGCCTGGCGATCTCCTGCGCGGACGGCAGCGGGGTGTTCGTCGGCTGTGACCGCAACCACCGCAGCGAGTACGTGGGCACCTACACGATCACTCCGCCGAACGCCCCGTTCAACGCCGCCGGCCTGCAGGCCGCCGTGCTGACCGGCTGTACCCAGCTGGTCGGCCAGTTCCTCGGCGGCCAGGCCGGCCCGGGCCGCACCGACGTGACCGCCGCCTACGTCGGGCCGACCACGGCCAGCGACTGGCTGGGCAGCGACCAGACCTACGCCTGCTACGCCAAGACGGCCACCGACGTGGTGACGTCGATCCACAATCTGGGTACCCGCCCGCTGCCCACCTAGCCGCCGGGGCACACTGGGCCGCATGCTTCCTCGCCAGTTGCTCGCCCCTCCACCTGGCTGGGCGGAGACCACCGACGTCGTCGTGGTCGGCTCCGGCGTCGCCGGACTCACCGCCGCGCTGCACCTGCGCGAGGCCGGCCTGCACGTCACGGTGGTTACGAAGGTCAACATCGACGACGGCTCCACCCGGTGGGCGCAGGGCGGCATCGCGGCCGTGCTGGACCCGCTGGACACGCCGGCCGCGCACGCGGCCGACACCCTGGTCGCCGGGGTCGGCCTGGGTGACCCGGCGGCGGTGGGCGTGCTGGTCGAGGAGGGACCCGCGCGGGTACGCGAGCTGATGCGCTGGGGCGCCGCGTTCGACCGCTACCCGGACGGCTCGCTGATGCTCACCCGGGAGGGCGGCCACCACGCCAACCGCATCGTGCACGCCGGCGGCGACGCCACCGGCGCCGAGGTACAGCGCGCCCTGCACGCCGCGGTGCACCGGGACCCGTGGATCCGCCTGATCGACCACGCCCTGGTGCTGGACCTGCTGCGGGACGCCAGCGGCCGGGCGGTCGGGGTGACCCTGCACGTGCTGGGCGAGGGCAGCGAGGACGGCGTGGGCGCCGTACTGGCCCGCGCCGTGGTGCTGGCCACCGGCGGGATGGGCCAGGTGTTCGCGTCCACCACCAACCCGGTGGTCTCCACCGGCGACGGGGTGGCGCTGGCGCTGCGCGCCGGGGCGGCCGTCACCGACCTGGAGTTCGTCCAGTTCCACCCGACCGCGCTGTACGCCCCCACGCCGGCCGGGCAGCCGGTGGCCGGCCAGCGGCCGCTGGTCTCCGAGGCGATGCGGGGCGAGGGCGCGCTGCTGGTCGACGGCGACGGCAAGCGGTTCATGCTCGGCCAGCACGAGTTGGCCGAGCTGGCCCCGCGCGACGTGGTGGCGAAAGGCATCTACCGGTCCATGGCGGCCACCGGCGCCGACCACGTCTACCTGGACGCCCGGCAGATCCCCGAGGTGGCCAGCCGGTTCCCCACCATCACCGCGTCCTGCCTCGCGGTCGGCGTGGACCCGGCGGTGGACCTGATCCCGGTGGCGCCGGCCGCCCACTACGCCTCCGGCGGGGTCCGTACCGACCTGCACGGGCGTACCTCCATCCCGGGGCTCTACGCCTGTGGCGAGGTGGCCTGCACCGGCGTGCACGGGGCGAACCGGCTGGCCTCCAACTCGCTGCTGGAGGGGCTGGTCTTCGCCCGCCGGATCGCCACCGACATCGCCGCCGACCTGCCGCCGCTGGCCGACCCGGCGCCGGCGCGGGCCGCCGGGCAGGTGCTGCGCGCCGAGATCCATCCGCTGGTACAGCTGGCGATGAGCCGGGGCGCCGGGGTGCTGCGTAGCGCGGCCGGGCTGGCCGCTGCCGGTGGGCGGCTGCGGGAGCTGGCCGTCGCCGGTACCGTCGCCCACACCGCGAGCTGGGAGGCGACGAACCTGGCCACCGTGGCCGCCGCCCTGGTCAGCGCCGCCACGCTGCGCGAGGAGACCCGTGGCTGCCACTGGCGGGAGGACTTCCCGGAGGCCGAGGACGGCTGGCTGGGCCACCTGGTCGCCGGGCTGGACGACGGCTGGGTCAGCGACGTGTTCGTACCGCTGGGATCCGCACCGCAGGGGGTAGGCGCATGAAGCCGGAGACCGTCGCCGCGCTGACCGCCGTGGGCCTGCCGCCGGAGGCGGTGGCGGAGGTGGTACGCCGTACCCTCGCCGAGGACCTGGGCCCGGACGGCCTGGACGTGACCAGCGCGGCCACCATCCCGGCCGGCCAGCGCGACACCGCCGACCTGGCGGCCCGCGCCGACGGCGTGGTCGCCGGGCTGCCCGTGGCGGCGGCCGTGTTCGACCTGGCCAGCCTGGGTACCGTCGACTGGGCGCCGCGGCTGGCCGACGGCGACCGGGTGGCCCGGGGCGACCTGGTGGCCACCGTCTCCGGCCCGACCCGGGCGCTGCTGACCGCCGAACGCAGCGCGCTGAACCTGCTCTGTCGCCTGTCCGGCGTGGCCACCCACACCCGCGCCTGGGCCGACGCTCTGGCCGGTACCGGGGCGACCGTCCTGGACACCCGCAAGACCACACCCGGCCTGCGGTTCCTGGAGAAGTACGCGGTCCGGGCCGGCGGCGGTGCCAACAAGCGGATGGGCCTCTACGACGTGGCCATGGTCAAGGACAACCACAAGCTGGCCGCCGGCTCCATCGCCGCCGCCTACCGGCGCGTCCGGGAACAGTTCCCGCAGGTGCCGATCCAGGTGGAGGTGACCACCGTGGCCGAGGCGCTGGAGGCGGTGGCGGCCGGCGCCACCTTCCTGCTCTGCGACAACATGTCGCCCCAGCTGCTCGCCGACACGGTCCGCGCGGTCGACGGCCGCGCCGAACTGGAAGCCACCGGTGGCCTCACCCTGCCGGGCGCCAAGGAGTACGCCGACACCGGCGTCGACTACCTGTCGGTGGGCGCCCTCACGCACTCCAGCCCGATCCTCGACCTCGCCCTGGACCTCCACCCGCGCCCGGCCTGACCTGGCTGCGCCGCAACGCATACGCTGAAGCACGTGCTGCTCTGCATAGACATCGGCAACACCAACACCGTGCTGGCCACCTTCGAGGGCGAGAAGATCGTCCACTCCTGGCGGGTCAAGACCGACGCCCGCAACACGGCGGACGAGCTGGGCCTGATGTTCCGTGGCCTGCTGGCCGCCGACGAGGTCGAGCTGACCGGGGTGGCCGCCTGCTCCACGGTGCCCATGGCGCTGCGCGCGCTGCGCTCGATGCTGCGCCGCTACTACGGCCACCTGCCGACGGTGATCCTGGAGCCGGGCGTGAAGACCGGCGTGGCGCTGGTCTTCGACAACCCGAAGGAGGTGGGTACCGACCGGGTGGCCAACACGCTCGCGGCGTTCACCCACTTCGGCGGCCCGTCGATCGTGGTGGACTTCGGCACCTCGACCAACTTCGACGTGGTGTCGGCCAAGGGGGAGTTCCTCGGCGGGGTGCTGGCGCCCGGCATCGAGGTGTCGGTGGAGGCGCTCGCCGCCCGGGCCGCCCAGCTGCGCAAGGTGGAGCTGGTCCGGCCGCCCCGGGTGATCGGCAAGAATACCGTGGAGGCGCTGCAGTCGGGCGTGGTGTACGGCTTCGCCGGTCAGGTGGACGGCATCGTGCGCGGGATCATCGGCGAGACCGGCCCGGTCCGCGCGGTCATCGCCACCGGCGGCCTGGCCTCGGTGGTGCTGGCCGAGTGCCAGACGGTGACCCACCACGAGCCGATGCTGACGCTGATCGGCCTGCGGCACATCTTCGAGCGCAACACCTGACCGGTGCGCCTCAGCGCAGCCGCTGGGCGCGGTAGGTCTTGGTCAGGTACGGCACGTCGAACGGCTGGGGCAGCCCGGCGACGAGTTCCCGGATCGCGGCCACCGTGTCGCGCTGGCGCTGCGCGGACGCGGTGAGGTAGTACGACCGGGTGGTGACCAGGGCCAGCAGGTCGTCGGTGGTCATCGCGATGACGTGCCGGAAAGTGCGCAGCTGCGCCCGGCTGAACAGCGGGCCGAGGTCGGAGTAGTCCTCCCGGCCGACGTAGCCGCGGCTGGACGGCCCGTGCGCGAGCCGGGTGAACTCGGCGATCCACGGCACGTCCTCGTCGCGCAGGTTCCACAGTGGCGCGAGGATGCCGCCGGGGCGCAGCACCCGGGCCAGTTCCGGGTGCGCCCGTTCCCGGTCGAACCAGTGGTACGACTGGGCGCACACCACGGCGTCCACGCACGCGTCCGGCAACGGGATGGACTCGGCGGTGCCGGCCAGCGGCTGCGCGCCGGGGGTGGCGGCGGCGAGCTGGGCGCGCATCCGCTCGTCCGGCTCCACCGGCAGCACGTCGTGCCCGAGGGCGAGCAGCACCCGGGTCATGATGCCGGTCCCGGCGCCCAGGTCGACCACGCGCAGCGGCCGCGGGCCGAGCGCCCAGCGCAGCGCCTCCGGCGGGTAGCCGGGGCGGTGGGCGTCGTAGGCCGCGGCGGCGGCTCCGAAGGACAGCGCGTCGTCGGTCACGCCGGGAAAGTTACCGTGCGCTGCCGCCCCTCGGGAAAGGTGTTTCGCCTGCCGTTACGCTTTTTGCTGTGACTGAGCAGCAGCAACCCGCCGTGGAAGCCGATGACGACCTGCCCGAGCAGCTGCGGGTGCGCCGGGACAAGCGGGCCCGCCTGCTGGCCGACGGCGTCGAGCCGTACCCGGTGGGGGTGTCCCGGACGGCCACCGTGGCCGGCATCCGGGAGCGCTACGCCGACCTGCCCACGGATACCGCCAGCGGCGACACGGTCTCGGTCACCGGCCGGGTGATCTTCCTGCGTACCGGCGGCAAGCTGTGCTTCGCCACCCTGCGCGCGGGCGACGGCGCCGAACTGCAGGCCATGCTCTCCCTGGACAAGGTGGGTGAGCAGGCGCTGGACGGGTGGAAGCGGCTGGTGGACCTGGGCGACACGGTGGCGGTCACCGGCGAGGTGATCACCAGCCGGCGCGGGGAGCTGTCGATCCTCGCCGACTCCTGGCAGATGGCGGCGAAGGCGCTGCGCCCGCTGCCGGTGGCGCACAAGCCGCTGAGCGAGGAGGCCCGGGTCCGGCAGCGCTATGTGGACCTGATCGTGCGTCCGCAGGCGCGCCAGACGGTGCGGACCCGTTCCGCGGTCGTCCGGACGCTCCGGGACTATCTGCACGGTCGGGATTTCGTCGAGATCGAAACACCGATGCTGCAGTTGCTGCACGGCGGCGCGACGGCCCGACCCTTCATTACCCACAGTAATGCAATGGATATTGATCTGTATCTGCGGATCGCCCCGGAGTTGTTTCTCAAGCGCGCCGTGGTCGGCGGTATTGAACGGGTCTTCGAGATCAACCGCAACTTCCGGAATGAAGGTGCCGACTCGTCGCACTCGCCGGAGTTCGCGATGCTGGAGGCCTACCAGGCCTACGGCGACTACGACAGCGTCGCCGTGCTGACCCGCGAGATGGTACAGGCCGCTGCCCGCGCCGTACACGGTTCCGAGACGGTCGCACTGGCCGACGGCGGCCAGTTGGATCTGGGCGGTTCCTGGCGCGAGGTCACGCTGTTCGGTGTCCTCTCGGATGCGCTCGGTGAAGAGGTGACCGTGGAAACACCCATGGTCACCCTGACCGAATACGCCGACAAGCATGATCTGCCGGTGGATCCGAAATGGGGTCCGGGGAAGCTGGCCGAGGAACTGTTCGAGGAGTTGGTCGTACCGGGGCTGCGCTCGCCCACCTTCGTGCGCGACTACCCGGTGGAGACGTCCCCGCTGACCCGGGATCACCGCAGCGTGCCGGGGCTGGCCGAGAAGTGGGACCTCTATGTGCTGGGCGTCGAGTTGGCCACCGGCTATTCCGAGCTGGTCGACCCGGTGATTCAACGGGAGCGCTTCGCCGTGCAGGCCCGGCTGGCCGCCCGGGGTGACGACGAGGCGATGCGCCTGGACGAGGATTTCCTGCGCGCGATGGAGTACGGAATGCCACCCACCGGCGGTATGGGCATGGGCATCGACCGGCTCTTGATGGCGCTGACCGGACTCGGCATCCGGGAGACGATCACCTTCCCACTCGTCAAGCCGGAGTAGTTCCTCCGCGCCGCGGGGCCACTTTGCCGCCCGGACCGGTATGGTGATGGGCACAAATTGGGAGGCAATTGCGTCACGCCAATGGCGTAGCCGCATTGCGGGAGTTACTGTTTGCGTGTCCCCGTTTAGCCGGGGTGCGCGAAGGGAACGTGACTGTGGCCAGACGGGAAATCGTCGTCCTCGAAGATGACATCGAGGGCGGCAAGGCAGACGAGACTGTGAAGTTCTCGCTCGACGGTATCCAGTACGAGATCGACCTTTCTGAAAAGAACGCCAAGAAGTTGCGGGAGGCGGTGGCTGACTTCGTCGCCAGCGGTCGCCGGGTCACCCGCGGCGGAGTCGTGGTGGGTGGCCGTGCCGCCGCCCGGGCGCGCGGCAGTGCAGCCGCCGACCGCGAGCAGAACAAGGCGATCCGGGTATGGGCCAAGCGCAAGGGCAAGAGCATCTCCGATCGCGGGCGTATCCCGCAGGAGATCGTCGACGAGTACCACGCCGACGCGGGGCGCGGCTGACCGCACCGCCTGATGGAGAAAGTTCCGTCACTCTTTCGGGGCGCCGCACTATCCCGTGCGGCGCCTCTGTCGTCCCTGGCGTGCGGTCGGCGCAGGCGCCGCCGGGCCGGCCGGCGCCGTGCCGGTGGCGGGGACGGCGACCCCGGGTGCGTGGCCTTGGTCACCGTTTGGTTACGGTTGATGTGCGCCCGATCACGAGCAGTGCTGCCGTGGTCGGGGGGCAGCACGGGGTGATTTCGCTGTCCGCGTACTGACGTTGAGCGTGGAACAGCCGCCGACGTCGGCGAGTTGACCAGAAACGCCGGCACACGCGGGTTGTTCCGGGCGGTTTGTCACCTCGTCGGCCGGGCCCGCCCGGCGCGATCAGCGGACCGCTGACCCGGGATCTGTCGGCGAACGGCGATAGAGTAATGGCACGGATACCCACTCCGTCGTCCGGTGTACCCGGACGCCGGCAGGGCGGTGCCGGTCACGGCACGTGAGGAGCACAGGGAATGTTCGAGCGGTTCACCGACCGAGCGCGACGCGTGGTTGTCCTGGCCCAGGAAGAGGCCCGGATGCTCAACCACAACTACATCGGCACGGAGCACATCCTGCTCGGCCTCATCCACGAGGGTGAGGGCGTGGCTGCCAAGGCTCTGGAGAGCCTCGGCATCTCCCTGGAAGGTGTCCGTCAGCAGGTGGAGGAGATCATCGGGCAGGGCCAGCAGGCGCCGAGCGGGCACATCCCGTTCACGCCGCGGGCCAAGAAGGTGCTCGAGCTCAGCCTGCGCGAGGCCCTCCAACTCGGGCACAACTACATCGGTACCGAGCACATCCTGCTCGGCCTGATCCGCGAGGGTGAGGGCGTCGCCGCCCAGGTCCTGGTGAAGCTGGGCGCCGACCTCAACCGGGTCCGCCAGCAGGTCATCCAGCTGCTCTCCGGCTACCAGGGCAAGGAGCCGGCGGCGGCCGGCGCCGGGGCCACCGGCGAGGCGGCCCCGTCCACCAGCCTGGTGCTCGACCAGTTCGGTCGAAACCTCACCCAGGCCGCCCGCGAGGGCAAGCTCGACCCGGTCATCGGGCGCGAGAAGGAGATCGAGCGGGTGATGCAGGTGCTCTCCCGCCGTACCAAGAACAACCCGGTGCTCATCGGCGAGCCGGGCGTCGGCAAGACCGCCGTGGTCGAGGGCCTGTCCCAGGCCATCGTCAAGGGCGAGGTGCCCGAGACCCTCAAGGACAAGCACCTCTACACCCTTGACCTCGGTGCCCTGGTCGCCGGCTCCCGCTACCGCGGTGACTTCGAGGAGCGCCTGAAGAAGGTGCTCAAGGAGATCCGCACCCGCGGCGACATCATCCTGTTCATCGACGAGATCCACACGCTCGTCGGGGCGGGCGCCGCCGAGGGCGCGATCGACGCGGCCTCCATCCTCAAGCCCATGCTGGCCCGGGGTGAGCTGCAGACGATCGGCGCCACCACACTCGATGAGTACCGCAAGCACCTGGAGAAGGACGCCGCGCTGGAGCGCCGGTTCCAGCCGATCCAGGTGGGTGAGCCGTCGCTGGCGCACACCATCGAGATCCTCAAGGGCCTGCGGGACCGCTACGAAGCCCACCACCGCATCTCGATCACCGACGCGGCGCTGGTGGCGGCGGCCACCCTGGCCGACCGGTACATCTCCGACCGGTTCCTGCCGGACAAGGCCATCGACCTGATCGACGAGGCCGGCGCCCGGATGCGCATCCGCCGGATGACCGCGCCGCCGGACCTGCGCGACTTCGACGAGCGCATCGCCCAGGTGCGTCGCGACAAGGAGTCCGCGATCGACGCCCAGGACTTCGAGCGCGCCGCCCAGCTGCGGGACAAGGAGAAGCAGCTGCTCGGCCAGAAGGCCCAGCGGGAGAAGGAGTGGAAGGCCGGCGACCTGGACGTGGTGTCCGAGGTCGACGACGAGCAGATCGCCGAGGTGCTGGCCAACTGGACCGGTATCCCGGTGTACAAGCTCACCGAGGAGGAGACGGCGCGCCTGCTGCGCATGGAGGACGAGCTGCACAAGCGCGTCGTCGGCCAGGAGGACGCGGTCAAGGCGGTGTCCAAGGCGATCCGGCGTACCCGCGCCGGGCTGAAGGACCCGAAGCGCCCCAGCGGCTCGTTCATCTTCGCCGGCCCGTCCGGCGTCGGTAAGACCGAGCTGTCCAAGGCGCTGGCCGAGTTCCTCTTCGGCTCCGAGGACGCCCTCATCCAGCTGGACATGTCCGAGTTCCACGACAGGTACACGGTCTCCCGGCTGGTGGGTGCGCCCCCCGGCTACGTCGGCTACGACGAGGGTGGCCAGCTCACCGAGAAGGTGCGCCGCCGGCCGTTCTCGGTGGTCCTCTTCGACGAGATCGAGAAGGCCCACCCGGACGTGTTCAACACGCTGCTGCAGATCCTGGAGGACGGGCGGCTCACCGATGGTCAGGGTCGCATCGTCGACTTCAAGAACACGGTGATCATCCTGACCACCAACCTGGGTACCCGCGACGTGGCCAAGGCCGTCTCCCTGGGCTTCCAGTCCAGCGAGGACTCGGAGAGCAACTACGAGCGGATGAAGCAGAAGGTCAACGACGAGCTGAAGCAGAACTTCCGCCCGGAGTTCCTGAACCGCATCGACGACACCATCGTCTTCCACCAGCTCCAGGAGCCGGAGATCCTGTCGATCGTCGACATCATGATCTCCCGGATCGAGGGCCAGCTGCGCAACAAGGACATGGGCCTGGAGCTGACCGACAACTCCAAGAAGTGGCTGGCGAAGAAGGGCTGGGACCCGGTGATGGGTGCCCGTCCGCTGCGCCGCACCATCCAGCGCGAGATCGAGGACTCGCTCTCCGAGCGGATCCTGTTCAACGAGCTCAAGCCCGGTCAGATCGTGGTGGTGGACACCGACGGCGACCCGGAGAAGTTCGAGACCACGAAACTGGTCTTCCGGGGCGCCGAGAAGCCGGCCAGCGTGCCGGACGCGGTGCCGGCCGATCTCGGCGGCACGGCGCCCACCGGCGGCGGCACGGAGGAGTCCGCAGCCTGACCCGGCCGGCCCACCCGGGCTGACCAACCGGACGACACAGGGTCCGGGACCGCACCAGCGGTCCCGGACCCTGTCGCATCTGCGGAATCGCGTGAGCGGCCCCGGCCTCAGAGCGCCGGGCGACCGGCCGGTAGGTAGTCGGCGAGGACCGCTGGGGTGAGCCCGTCGGCGCGCATGACCGAGAGCGCGGCCAGCACGTCCGCCACGAAGTCCGGCTGGAAGTGCAGCAGCACGATGTCGCCCGGGTGGATGTGCCGGTCCGCCGTCTGGTACGCCACGGTGCCGTCGGTCACCGTCTCCGACCAGTTCAGCACCGCGGTGTACCCACACTCGTGGGCCACCCGCAGGGTCGTGGCGTCGTACTCCCCGTAGGGCGGCCGGAACAGCCGTGGCCGCTGCCCGAAGACCTCGCCGAGGGTCGTCGCCGAGTCGCACACCTGGTGCCGCTGGAAGGCGCGGGACCGGCCGCGCAGGTGCGGATGGTCGACCGTGTGGTCACCGACCACCCCACCGGCCGCCACCAGCTGCCGGAAGAACCCCGCCGCCTGCGCCGCCACCGGGGCGATGAGGAACATGGTGAACGGCACGTTCGCCGCCCGCATCAGCGCCACCTGGTCAGGTGCCTGCACCCAACCGTCGTCCATGGTGAGGAAGGCGACCGGCTGCGTGGTCGGCAGCCGGGAGAACAGCGGCGCCTGGTCACCGCCGGTCGGCAGCGGCACGGGCTGCGGATCGGGCCCCGGCGGGAAGGTGGGTACCCGCAGCAGCAGCGGATCCACGGCGGGCGCCCGGGGCGTCGGCACCGGGGCGGCGCTGTGCCGGGGTGCCGGTCGGGCCGCGCCGGGTCGCCGGGGCGTCGTGCAGCCGGTGGCGGTGAGCAGCAGCGCGAGGGCGACGGAGCACCACAGCGCGCGCGTCACCTGGGCAGGGGTCCCACGCATGGCCTCACGGTAGGTGCTGGCCGACGGCCTCTCCGGCGAGCGCGTACCGGTCATCCGAAATGGGTACCACCAGGCCGTCATCCACCAGACTGGACAGTGCCCGGGCGCGCTGCTCGTGGCCGTCCCAGACGGCGTCCAGCCGGGTCCGGTGGACCGGCCCGTCGGACCGGCGCAGCACGTCCAGCAGCAGCCCGCGTACCTGCCGGTCGGTACCGGCGTAGCCCTGCGGCTTGCGCCGGGTGCCGGTCGCCGGCCGGCCGGCCGCCAGCCAGGCGCACGAGCCGGCCAGCGGGCAGCCGGTACACACCGGCGCCCGGGCCGTGCAGACCAGCGCGCCCAGCTCCATGAACGCGGCGCTGGCCCGGGCCGCCAGCTCCGGCTCCGCCGGCAGCAGCCGCTGCACGCCGGCCAGGTCGGCGGCGGTGGTGGCCGCGCCGTCGTCGTCGTACCCGCCGACCGCCCGGCTGACCAGGCGGCGCACGTTGGTGTCCACCACCGGGTGGCGCTGCCGGTAGGCGAAGGCGGCCACCGCGCGGGCCGTGTACCCGCCCACCCCGGGCAGCGCCAGCAGCTCGGCGAGCTGGTCCGGTACCCGCCCGGCGTGCCGGGCCACAATGGTCCCCGCGCAGGCGTGCAGCCGCAGCGCCCGGCGCGGGTAGCCGAGCCGGCCCCACGCCCGGATCGCCTCGGCCGGCGCTTCGGCGGCCAGTGCCGCCGGGTCGGGCCAGCGCGCCAGCCAGGTGCGCCACACCGGCAGCACCCGGGCGACCGGCGTCTGCTGGAGCATCACCTCACTGACCAGCACCCCCCAGGCGCCCGCTGCCGGGTCGCGCCACGGCAGGTCACGGGCGTGGTGGGCGTACCAGTCGAGGGTCGCCGCGGCGAAGTCCAGCGGCTGAGCGTCCACGATGTGACAGCCTGCCATGCCGGCCGGCGGCGCCGCGAGCGGCTGCGGCAGACTCGCGCGTGCGCTTGCGTCCCGCTGCCGACCCGCCGTGCGGGATCATCGGTGGCGGAAGTGGGCGGCTGGAGGAAAGGGCGCAACAGTGAACGAACTGGCGGTCACGGTGGTCGGGCATGACCGGCCGGGGATCATCGCGGAGGTCTCCACGGCCCTGGCCGCGCTGCGCCTCAACCTCACCGATTCGACGATGACGCTGCTGCGCGGCCACTTCGCGATGACGCTGGTGTGCGCGCCGCAGGGCGATCCGGAGCCCACCACCGAGGGGGTACGCGCGGCGCTCGCGCCGCTGGTCGAGGGCGGCACCCTGGCGGTCACCGTGAGCCCCGTACCGGAGGAGCCGGCCACCCTGGTGGACGGCGTCACCTCGTACACGCTGACCGTCTACGGCGCCGACCGGCTGGGCATCGTCGCCGAGATCACCCGGTCGCTGGCCGACCTGGGCGGCAACATCACCGACCTGACCACCCGGCTGTCCGGCGCGCTCTACCTGCTCTCCGCCGAGGTGGACCTGCCGGTGGAGCTGGACTCCGAAGTGGTCCAGGACCAGCTCGACCAGATCGCCGCCGAGCTGGGCGTCGAGGTGAGCCTGCGGCCGACCGAGGCCGATGTGCTGTGACCGACCTGCTCAACTGGGCGACCGGGCCGGGCCGGGTACGGCCGGTGGTCGTCGCACCCGCCGCCGTGCTCAACCAGCACGGACCCCCGGTCGACCCGGCCGATCCGGCCGTGCTGGCGCTGGCCGCCGACCTGATCGCCACGATGCGGGTGTCGCCCGGCTGCGTGGGGCTGGCCGCCCCGCAGGTCGGGGTGAGCGCGCGGCTGTTCGCCGTGGACGTTACCGGCCACCCGAAGACCCGTACCTGCCACGGCACCTTCGTGCTGTGCAACGCCGAGGTGCTGGAGGCCAGCCGCTGGGCGAAGGCCCGGGAGGGCTGCATGTCGGTGCCCGACTTCACCGGAGACGTCAAGCGCGCCGGTCACCTGGTGGTGACCGGCCAGTTGCCCGGTACCGGTGAGCCGGTGAAGTTGACCACCGACGCCTTCGAGGCCCGGGCCGTGCAGCACGAGATCGACCACTGCGCCGGTGCGCTGTTCCTGGACCGTACCGCCGGTCCGCACGCGATCTACCCCCGCAAGACGTACCTCTGAGCGGCACAGCGTCCTGCGGCGCGCCGCGTGCGCGGCGCGCCGCCACGCCGATACGGTGACAGCACTATGAATCTGACGGTTGGCCCGCTACCCCCGGCCGTCTACTGGCGGCGCCGGGTCCTCGTGCTCGGCGCTCTGCTGGTGGTGGTCGTCCTCGGCGTGGCGATGTGCAGCAGCTCAGGCGAGTCCAAGACCGGCTCGCCGGCGGTCGGAACCACTCGCAGCCCGAGCGCGACGGCGACGATCTTCACTCCGGTCATCGGCGCCAGCCCGACATCGGCCGGTACCAGCACCGCACCCGGCCCGGTCGCCACGACCGCGCCGGTGGCCAGCGACCCGACCGGGCCGCCGCCCAGCCCGTGCCTGGACACCGAGATGAGCCTGACCGTCCTCGTGCACGTCCGGCACGACGACGTGGAGCTGCAGATGAAGGTGAAGAACATCTCCGCCCGGGCCTGCACCCGGGACGTCGGCGGCTCCCCGCAGGAGATCCACATCGCCTCCGCGGCCGGGGCGCCCACCGACCCGCCGGCCTGGTCCTCGGACTACTGCCAGGTGGCGAACCCGCCGGCCGACGTGCGCACCTTCGGCCCCGGGATCGAGTCGATCCTGCCGGCCACCCCGGTGCTGTGGCCGAAGAAGTACGTGGCGTCCGGCTGCAAGACCGGCAACGCCGCGCCGGCCGGCACCTATACGGTCGCCGCGAAGCTGGGGACGCTAGCCAGCCCGGTAGTGCAGTTCACCATCTGACGCCCGGCGCGCCCGCGGGAGCTTAGACGTAGCGCTCCAGGATGGAGGCTTCGGCCAGCCGGGACAGGCCCTCCCGGACACCGCGCGCCCGGGCGTCGCCCACGCCGTCCACGGCCTGTAGATCCTCCACCGTGGCGCCGAGCAGCCGCTGCAGGGTGCCGAAGTGGTCCACCAGCCGGTCGACCACCGTCCCGGGCAGCCGGGGGACCTTCGCCAGCAGCCGGAAGCCGCGCGGGGAGACGGCTGCCTCCAGCGCGTCGGAGGAGCCCGGGTAGCCCAGTGCCCGGCTGACCGCCACCAGGTCGATGAGGTCGGTGGCGCTGAGCATGTCCAGCTCCACCAGCGCCTCGTCGAGCTGCCGGGCACGCCGGCCGGGCGGCAGGTAGTCGCGGATGACCAGGGTACGGTCGGCGTCGACGCCGACCATCAGCTCCTCCAGCTGGAGCGCCAGCAGCCGGCCGTCGGTACCCAGCTCCACCACGTAGCCGGCGATCTCGTCGGCGATGCGGCGCACCATCTCCAGCCGCTGCACGGCGGCCACCGCGTCCCGGACGGTGACCAGGTCCTCGATCTCCAGCGCGGAGAGCGCCCCGGACACCTCGTCTAGGCGCAGCTTGTACCGCTCCAGGGTGGCCAGGGCCTGGTTGGCGCGGGACAGGATGGCGCCGGAGTCGTCCAGCACGTGCCGCTGACCGGTGACGTAGACGCCGATGATGTGCATGGACTGGCTCACCGAGATGACCGGGTAGCCGGTCTGCTTGGCCACCCGTTCGGCGGTGCGGTGTCGGGTGCCGGTCTCGGCGGACGGAATGTCCGGGTCGGGCATCAGGTGCACCCCGGCCCGGACGATGCGGGTGCCGTCGCTGGAGAGCACCACGGCGCCGTCCATCTTGCACAGCTCCCGCAGCCGCTGGGCGGAGAACTCGACGTCGAGGGTGAAGCCGCCGGTGCACAGGGTGTCGACGGTCTTGTCGAAGCCGAGCACGATCAGCGCGCCGGTCCGCCCGCGCAGGATGCGCTCCAAGCCGTCGCGCAGCACCGTACCCGGCGCCATCAGCGCCACGGTGGCGCGCAGCGGGTCGCTGGCCTGGCTCCCGCCGATCCAGTTGAACAGGCCTGAACCGGCGCGGGCCAGCCCGGTACTGGCGCGGGGGGCTTCACGGTCCATCGGCACCCGCACAGTTTACGGATGCGCGGCCCGGACATACCCCCGCGGGCGACGCGATATCCGTAACAGTAGCCAGGACGTTACGCATCGGAGGATGCCCGGGCCGCGTAGTGCGCGGCGGTGCGGACGTCGCCCACCTCCAGCACGTCCATCCCGGGCGGGGCGGCGCCGGTGGCGGCCGGGCCGCAGCCGGGTGGCACCAACGCCCGGCGGAAGCCCAGCCGGGCCGCCTCGGCCAGCCGCCGAGGGACCGCACCCACCCGGCGGACCTCCCCGGTCAGCCCGACCTCGCCCAGCGCCACCAGGTCGGCGGCGAGCGGCAGCTCGTGCGCGGCGGACACCACCGCCAGCGCCACACCCAGGTCGGCGGCCGGCTCGGCCACCCGGATCCCGCCCACCGTGGCGGCGAAGACGTCCCGGTCGTGCAGCCGGATGTTGAGCCGGCGCTGCAGCACCGCCAGCATCATCGACAGCCGGGCGGAGTCCAGCCCGGAGACGGTACGCCGGGGCGAGCCGGCCACCGCCCCGCCGATCAGCGCCTGGACCTCGGTCACCAGGGCGCGGCGCCCCTCCATCGTCACGGTCACGCAGGTGCCGGCGGTGGGCTCGGCGTACCGGGTGAGGAACAGGCCGGACGGGTCGGGCAGGCTGGCGATGCCGCTCTCCAGCATCTCGAAGCAGCCCACCTCGTCGGCGGCGCCGTAGCGGTTCTTCAGCCCGCGCACCATCCGCAGCGACGAGTGCCGGTCGCCCTCGAACTGCAGCACCACGTCGACCAGGTGCTCCAGCACCCGGGGGCCGGCCACCTGGCCGTCCTTGGTGACGTGGCCCACCAGCACGGTGGCGATGCCGCGCTCCTTGGCCACCTGCACCAGCGCCGCGGTGACCGCGCGGACCTGGGTGACGCCGCCGGCCACGCCGTCGTTGCCGGGCACCGAGAAGGTCTGTACAGAGTCGACGATGAGCAGCCCGGGCCGGACCGCCTCCAGGTGCCCGAGCAGCGCCTCCAGGTCGGTCTCGGCGGCCAGGTAGAGCCGCTCGTGCAGGGCGCCGAGCCGCTCGGCACGCAGCCGGACCTGGCTGACCGACTCCTCCCCGGAGACCACCAGCGCCCGGGCGCCGGGCGCGTCGGCCGCCGCCGTGGCGGCCCACTGCTGCGCCACCTCCAGCAGCAGCGTGGACTTGCCGACGCCGGGCTCCCCGGCGAGCAGCACCACGGCGCCTGGGACCAGCCCGCCGCCGAGCACCCGGTCCAGCTCGCCGACGCCGGAGGGGCGGTAACGGGCCGGTTCGGCGCTGATGGTGGCGATCGGGCGGGCCGGCTCGACGGGCGCCCGGGCGGTGACGCCGCGGCTGGCGCCGGGCATGCCGGCCCCGCCGGTGGAGTCCACGATGGAGCCCCACTCGCCGCACTCGGGGCAGCGACCGACCCACTTGGCCGGGCGGTGCCCGCAGGCGTCGCACTCGTACGCGGCGCGGACGGCCCGGCCGGCGGACCTGGCCGCAGCGGTGGACCGGGGCTTGCCGGTGGCTGACGTCACCGGGCCAAGCTAGCCGACGGGTACGACAGCGCCCCGGTCGACGGCGCCGCGCCGAGCTACTCGGTCACCGGCGACAGCGGCAGCGCCGAGCGCGGCGCCGGGCTGGAGGGGGCGTCGAAGGGCGCCTGCAGCGGCTGCTTGGGGTCGTCGCCGACCACCTTGGTGCTGCCGTCGCCGAGCTTGAAGGTGAACACCAGGTTCACCACCGAGCCCGGGGCCAGCGGCGCGCTCAGCTTGTCCAGCTGCAGGTAGCTGCCGGCCTGCTGGGTGAGCGCGGTGAGCTCGGCGGGCGTCGGCGGCACGGTCAGCTGGAACGTCGAAGCGCCGGCAGCCGGCGGTGTGGTCGGCGTGGGCGACGCCGACGCGCTGGCCGAGCCGCTCGGCGCCGCCGAGCCGTTCGCCGGGGCGCTCGGTGTGCTGGCGCTGGGACTCGGGCTGGCGCTGGCCTGCGGACCGCCGGTCAGGACCACCGTGGCGCTGCCCTGCCCGCCGCCGGGGATGTTGAAGCTGGCCCGCACGTCGGTGAGGGTCATCGGCGCCGGGGTGTTGTTGAACAGGTACAGCGACAGCGGCGCGGTCCCGCCGGCCGGATAGCCGGCCGAGCCGTTGTACACGATCGTGGCGTTGCGGACCCCGATGGTGCCGCCGTCGTAGGCGGTACCCGGGGCGGAGATCTCCGCGGTGGCGTTGCCGCCCTGCACCGCCGGTACCGCTTCGGCGGTGTTGGCGATCTGGCCCGCGCCGCAGGCGGCGAGCAGGGGCGCGGCGGCCAGCGCGCCGACAGTCAGCGCGGCGATGGACCAGAGGCGGTTCCTGCGGGTCACGACGCCCCTCCTTGAACGACAGCCGGCCCGACCACGGCGGACCCCAGCACAACGGCGCTAAGCGTAGTGGTCGCCCCGATCACCCCGGCGGCCACCCGCGCAGTCCGCCGCCCGGCCCGTCGAACGACACCCGGCCATGCCCGCACAGCCCGGCCGAACTCCGCATCCACACGGCCCGGCCGGAGTTCGTGCGCGGGACCGCAGGGCCCGGCGGGAGGCCGGGCGCTGCCGGCGGCAGGCGCGAGGGCGGCCAGCCGGGGCAGCAGGCGGCTCAGCCGACCGCCGGCCCGGCGATCAGCAGCAGGACCGCGTCGCACAGGGCGATCACCAGGACCGCCCGGAACGCGGCGCGCGAACCGGGACGGCGGCCGGCCGCGTACGCCCCGAGCGGCAGCGCCAGCGCGGTGGCCGCGAAGAGGCCCAGCGCCGCCCAGCCGGGGCGCCCGGGCGGCCCGAAGGCGAGCACCGCACCGGCCGGCAGCAGCAGCCCGGCGGCCGCCACCCAGCAGCCGGCCGGCCCGAGCCGGTGGGGCAGCCCGCGGACCCCCGTCCGGGCGTCGTCGGCCAGGTCGGGCAGCACGTTGAGGAAGTGCGCGCCGCCGCCGAGCAGGCCGGTACCCAGCGGCAGCCACCACGGCACCGGGGTGTGCGCCGGCAGCGCCAGCACCGGGAAGGCGCCCAGGCAGCCGAACGACACCAGGTACGGCAGCGGCGACAGCGGGGTCGCCTTGAGCCGGAAGTTGTACGCCAGCGCCCCGGCCAGCCCCACCCAGATCACCACGGCGGGCGCCCAGCGCAGCCCGGACCAGCCGGCCGCGTACCAGCCGGTGGCCAGGGACAGCGCCACGAAGGCCGCGCCGGCCAGCAGCGCCCCGGCGCCGACCGTGCGCCGGGGCAGTACCCCGGCGGCCACCGGCTTGTCCGCCCGGCCGGCCGCCGCGTCCCGGTCGGCGTCGCGCCAGTCGTTGCTCCAGCCGGTACACAGCTGGCTGGCCAGGATGGTGCCGCCGACCAGCGCAACCCCGGCGGCCCGGTGGCCGACGACCAGCGCCAGCAGGGCCGAGCCGACGGTCACGGCGGCGGTCGGCTCGGGGTGGCAGGCCCGCACCAGGGCGGCGGCCGTACCTGTGGGACCGGCCGGGGCCGCTGGGGCGAACACCCGCACAGTCTGTTGGATCACGCCGTTTCGTGCCAGTCTGGTCACTGTGCGCCGCAACGACGTCGCCCAGTACGACGCTCTAGCCGACGAGTGGGGACGACCGGACGGCGTGTTCGCCATGCTCCGCTGGATCGCCGCGGCGCGGGCGGCGCTGATCCCACCGGCGTCCCGGGCCGGCGCGGTCCTGGTCGACCTGGGCTGCGGCGGCGGCCTGCTGGCCGGCTACCTGGCCGGCAAGGGCTACCGGCACGTGGGCGTGGACCTGTCCGGCAGCGCGCTGGCGCACGCGGCCGGCGTCGGGGTGATCCCGGTCCGGGGCGACGTGCTGCGGGTACCGCTGGCTGACGGCTGCGCCGACGTGGTCAGCGCCGGGGAGATCCTGGAGCACGTGGCGGATCCGCGGGCCGTGGTGGCGCGACGCCTGCCGGCTGCTGCGCCCGGGTGGCCTGCTGGTGCTGGACACCCTCAACGCCACCTGGCTGGCCCGCTTCGTGGCGGTGACGCTGGGCGAGCGGCTGCCCGGGGTGGCGCCGCCCGGCATCCACGACCCGGCGCTGTTCGTGCCGCCCCGGGTGCTGGTGGACGAATGTGCCCGGCACGGTGTGGCGCTGTCGATCCGGGGTATCCGTCCCTCGGTGGCGGTGCTGCGCTGGCTGCTGCGGCGGCGGGGCGAGGTCCGCATCGTGCCGACGCGCTCGACGGCGATGCATGTACCAGGGTCAGGGGGTCAGAGGAACGTGACACAGCCGCTGGAACGGGCCGCGCGGCTGGTGCCGCGCTTCGCCGCGCGCGCCGCCGGGTACGACCGGGACGGTGCCTTCCCCGTCGACGACTTCGCCGACCTGCGCAGCGAGGGCATGTTCGGGCTGATGGTGCCGGCGCAGCTGGGCGGCCTGGGGGCGAGCTTCGCCGGGTACGCCGAGGTGGCCCACGAGCTGGCCCGCGGCAACGGCGCCACGGCCCTGGTGTTCAACATGCACGCCTCGGTCACCGGGGCGCTCGCCGGCATCCCGGTGGAGCTGGCCGAGACGATGGGCGTACCCGCGGAGTTCTTCGAGGCCCGGGACGCGATCCTGCGGCGCGCCGCGGCCGGGGCCTTCTTCGCGGTGGCGATGAGCGAGCGGGGCGCCGGCTCCCGGCTGTCCCAGCTGACCACCAGCGTACAAGGCGGAGGCGGACGGGTTCCGGATCACCGGGTCGAAGACGTTCGTCTCCGGCGCCGGCCACGCCGACGCCTACCTGGTGGCCGCGCGCAGCGCGGACGACCCGGAGGTGGTCTCGCAGTTCCTGGTGCCGGCCGACGCCGCCGGGGATCACCGTCGAGCCGACCTGGGACTCGCTGGGCATGCGCGCCACCGGCTCACACGACCTGCACCTGGACGTGCTCGACCCCGCGGACCACGCTGCTCGGCGGGGTGGAGGGGCTGGCGCTGTGGTTCGCCCAGCTGATGCCGCACTGGCTGGTGGCCAGCTACGCCGCCGTCTACGTGGGCGTCGCCCAGGCCGCGGTCGACGCGGCCGTGGCCCACCTGCGCGAGCGTCGGCTCACCCACCTTCCGTCGGTACGCTCCCGGCATCGGGCGCGCGGACGCCGCGGTGGCGGCGGCGCGGCTGGCCGTGGCCGAGGCGGCCCGACGGGTGGACGAGGACTCCGGCGCGGAGGAGACCCGCCGCTGGGTCTGGCGCGCCAAGTACCTGGCCGGTACCACCGCCGCCGAGGTCGCCGCGTCGATGCTGGAGGCGGCCGGCACCAGCGCCACCCGGCGCGGCAACCCGCTGGAGCGGCTCTACCGGGACGCCCGCTGCGGCTCGCTGCAGCCGGCCACCTCGGACGTCTGCGCCGACTGGCTGGGCATCGCGGCGCTCGGCGGCGACCCGGACGCCGACGGCGGGAGCCCCCGGTGGTGAGCGCGCGTGCTGGCCGGCTTCGGCCTGGCCCACCCGGAGCCGGTGGCGCAGCAGGAGCTGTGGGACGGCTTCTTCGGCCGGCACTTCGCCGGGGTGGCCCGTCCGCTGGCCGAGCGGATCTTCGCCAACTCCGGCGTACGCACCCGGCACGCGGCGGTCAATCCGCTGGTCGAGGACGTCTCCGGCTGGTCGACGGGGCAGCGGATGGGGCGCTTCCTGGCCGAGGCGCTGCCGCTGGGCAAGGCGGCGGTGGCCGACGCGCTGGCCGGCGCCGCCCTGGACCCGGCCGAGGTGGGGCTGTTCGCGGTCTGCTCGTGCACCGGGTACGCCACCCCGGGGCTGGACATCCTGCTGGCCCGGGACCTGGGCATGTCGCCGGCCACCCAGCGGCTGGCGATCGGGCACATGGGCTGCTACGCGGCGCTGCCCGGGCTCGGTCTGGCCGCGGACTTCGTGCGCGCCCGGGGTCGCCCGGCCGTGCTGCTCTGCGCCGAGCTGACCAGCCTGCACGCCCAGCCGCCGACCCGGGACACCCAGCAGATCGTGGCGCACGCGCTGTTCTCCGACGCGGCCGCCGCCGTGGTGCTGCGCCCCGACGCGGACGGGTACGCCCTCCTCGACGTCGCGTCGGTGACCGACGCGGCCACCGCCGAGTACATGACCTGGGAGGTCACCGACCTGGGTTTCCGGATGGGCCTGTCGGCCCGGGTACCGGACGTGCTGGACGGGCACGTGGCGGCGCTGGTGGACGGGCTGCTGGCCGGGCACGGGCTGACCCGCGACGAGGTGGCCGGCTGGGCGGTACACCCGGGCGGGCCGCGCATCCTCAACGTGGTGCAGCGGCGGCTGGGCCTCTCCGACGACCAGCTGGCGCCTTCCCGGGCGGTCCTGGCCGAGCACGGGAACTGCTCGTCGCCGACGGTCCTGATGATCCTGGACCGGGTGACCCGGGCCGAGCCGGCGCCGCAGTACGTGGTGGCGCTGGCCTTCGGCCCGGGCCTGACCCTCTACGCGGCGCTGCTGCGCCGCCGGTAGCGCCGTGCGCCGCGTCGACGTCCTGGAGTTCGGTGGCCCGCCACCGCGGCCGGGCCGGCGCCGCTGGCGGATCGTTGCGCTCGCCGGGGCGGCGGTGCTGCTGGCCGGCGGCCTGGCCCGCGCCGCGCTGGCCGACCACTCCGGCGCCGGGCCGGCGGCCCGGCCGAGCGCGCCGGCGTTCGTCCCCGATCCGTTGCTGGCCCGGGCGGCCGGTGCGGCGCTGCCCGGCTACCCCGGCGCGGTGCCCCCGGTCGGCTATCTGGACGCCGGCCGGCGCACCGTGGGCGAGTACGGCGCCGACCCGGGGCGCCCGGTACAGCTGGACGCGGCCTGCGCGGGGACCGGCTCGGTGCTGGTGGACGCCTGGCCGGCCGGGCCGCAGCCGACCGGCCCGGCGCTGGCCAGCGCCACGGTGCCGTGCACCGGCGCGCCGACGGCGGTCACCCTCACCCTGAAGACGCCACCGGACGGGCGCTACCGGCTGGTCCTGACCGCCGCGCCGGCCGCCGGAGTGCTCGCCTGGCGACTCATCCCGTGGTGAGGGCAGGCTCAGCCGGTGGTGAGGGCCGGATCAGCCCAGCTCGGACAGGTACGCCCGGAAGCTGTCCGCCGTCGTGACGTCGTGCAGCACGGCGACCACGGCGCCGTTGCGGGCGGCCAGCACGGCCGCCGTCCCGCTGCCCGGGTACGCCGTCCGGAGGGCGTCGGCCGGGTCGGCGGCGGCGCTCACCCGCCGCCCGGTGGGCAGGCCGTCGGGGAGGGTGGGCAGCTGGTGCCCGACCACCAGCACGCTGGTGGACGCCTCGACAGCGGTGGCGCTGGCCCGGATCAGGTCGGCGCAGCCGCAGCCGTCGACCAGCAGGATCAGCGCGGGCAGCGACTCGCGGGCCCGGAACTGCCGCCCGGTCGAGTCGGTGAGCAGCACGTCGGGCAGGGTCGCCACGCTCGCCGACGACTGGCCGGCCGGGGACGCCGGCCGGTTGACATGGGCCGGCCAGGCGATGGCGAACAGGCTGGTCAGCGTGGCGACAATGGCGATCGACATGATCAGCAACGGCAGCCCGAGGGCGGGGGAGTCGTCGTCGCGCAGGTGGTAGGTCGGGGGCGGCCGAAGCGGCGGCGCCAGCGGTTGCGGCGGGCCTGCCGGCGGAAGTCGCGCCGGATGACGGCGGCTTCGTCGTCGAGTTCGGTGAGGTCGTCCGGGATGACGACGGTGCCCCACTCGGGGGGAAGATCGGGCAGCCCGCCGCCGTCCGGCGGTCGTCCGCCGCCGTTGTCTCCGCGCAGCGTACCCATGGCGTTCTCCTCGGCCCTGGTCTCCACTGTCCCGCATCCTCCGGCGCTGCGCCAGATGGTCGGCGCAGCCGCCGGTGGCGGATTGGTAACGGTCCGTCGCCGTGGCTGGCGCGTCGCGTCGCACCGGCTTGTGCGGCGCATCAGTGCAGGTCAACACTATTTCGCAATATCAACCTCAGTTTCCGGTATTTCGGACAGGTCGTAATGTCCGGTGACATGGCGACTACCCTCCGTAACAGAACAGGCGGTGCGATCGGTGTCAAGCTGGAGAAAGGCGACTCACATACGGTGTGACCAGCACTAATGCTGCTGCCTGGGGTGGGCCGAAGGTGACGTGCCGTGTTACCCTAGACACAGCGAAAGGGGTTTCGAACCTATGGTTTTCAGTGTCGGCGAAACCGTTGTATACCCCCACCACGGGGCCGCACTCATCGAGGCAATCGAGACTCGGATCATCAAGGGCGAACCGAAGCAGTATCTGGTGCTGAGGGTTGCGCAGGGTGATCTGACGGTTCGGGTGCCTGCCGAGAACGCCGAGGAAGTCGGTGTACGCGAGGTCGTTGGTGAAGAGGGCCTGACGAAGGTCTTCGACGTACTCCGTGCTCCGCACACCGAAGAGCCCACCAACTGGTCTCGGCGTTACAAGGCGAACCTCGAGAAGCTGGCATCGGGTAACCCACTCAAGGTGGCTGAGGTCGTGCGTGACCTCTGGCGCCGCGAGCGTGAACGTGGGCTGTCGGCTGGCGAGAAGCGCATGCTCGCCAAGGCCCGCGACATCCTGGTCGGCGAGGTAGCTCTCGCCGAGAAGAGCACCAAGGACGAGGCGGAGAACCTCCTCGACAAGGTGCTCGCCGAAGCCTGACCGGCTCCTTGCGATTTTCACCCCTCCATCTGTGGACCGCGACGTGACTGCGCAGCTCGACGTGCGTGGTGACGTCGCGGTCCTCGTTCCCGCCGCCGGCGCCGGGGTACGCCTCGGCGCCGGCGGACCCAAAGCGCTGCGTACCCTCGACGGGGTTCCGCTGCTCGTGCACGCGGTGCGCCGGGCGGCCGGCGCGGCCGGCGTGGCCGCCATCGTGGTGGCCGCACCCCCCGCCGACGTCGAAGCGGTCCGTGCCCTGCTCGCCCCGGTCGCCGCGGTGACCGTGCTGGCCGGCGGCGCCACCCGGCAGGAGTCGGTGGCGCTGGCGCTGGCCGCCGTCCCCGACCACCTGCCCATCGTGCTGGTCCACGATGCCGCCCGCTGCCTGGCCCCGCCCCACCTCTTCGAAGCCGTGGCGGCCGCCGTGCGGGCCGGCGCGCCCGCCGTCATCCCCGCACTGCCCGTGGTCGACACCATCAAGCAGGTCGCTCCGGCCCCGGCCGGCGGTGGGGCGGTGGTGGTCGGCACCGTGGACCGTGCTGTCCTGAGAGCCGTGCAGACACCTCAGGGCTTCCGCCGGGACACGCTGCTGGCCGCGCACGCCGCCGCGGCCGGCGAGCACACCGACGACGCCGGCCTGGTCGAGAAGCTCGGCCTGCCCGTGGTCACCGTGCCCGGCGCCGACCTGGCCATGAAGATCACCCGGCCGGTGGACCTGGTCATCGCGGCCGCCCTGCTCGGTGCGGGGGTGCCGGCGTGAGGGTCGGCATCGGTACCGACGTGCACGCCTTCGACCCCGACCGGCCCTGCCAGCTGGCCGGCCTGCACTGGCCGGGCGTACCGGGGCTGGCCGGGCACTCCGACGGCGACGTCGCCGCGCACGCCGCCTGCGACGCCCTGCTCAGCGCCGCCGGCCTCGGCGACCTGGGCAGCAACTACGGCACCGCCGAGCCCGAGTGGGCCGGCGCCGCCGGAGTACGGCTGCTCGCCGAGACGGCCGCCCGGGTGCGCGCCGCCGGGTACCGGATCTGCAACGTCTCCGTCCAGGTGATCGGCGTCGCCCCGAAGATCGGCCCGCGCCGTGCCGAGGCGCAGGCGGCGCTCTCGGCCGCCGCCGGTGCCCCGGTCACCGTCGCCGGTACCACCACCGACGGGCTCGGCCTCACCGGCCGCGGCGAGGGTCTGGCCGCCGTCGCGGTGGCCCTGGTCGCCCCGGCCGACGCCGGAGAGGCGTGCGCCCGACGGTAGGGTGTCCCCCCGGGAGGTGGCGATGACGGGGGTACGCCGCGGCGTCCTGATCACCGTGGCCGCGGTGGTCGCGCTGCTGCTCGTGGTCGTCGTCGCGGTCCGGGCCTTCGCCCCCCGGAACAGCGTGCAGCTGGCCGGTAGCCCGTACCCGGGCGTGCCCGTGGTGCGGCCGGTGCTCTACGGCCCGCTGCTGCGTACCCCGCTGCTGGTCGACGGGCGGCTGCGGGTCTACGCCGCGCAGCGCGAAGTGTGGGCCGACCAGCCGGCCACCGCGAAGTCCTCACTCACCCCCTACTGGTCGCTGCGGCGCTGGCCGGCCCAGCTGATCGGGGTGGCCGCCGTCGGCACCCGGGTGCTGTCGCTCTGGTCCGACGGCCGGCTCTACGGCACCGACGCGCACACCGGCCGCACGCTGTGGCACCGGGAGCTGTCCATCGGCGACGGGGAGAGCTACGCCGGCCGGCGTACCGGCGCCGCCACCGTCTACACCCCGCCGCACCTGACCACGGCCGCCGGGCTGGTCGTCCTGGGCGGGTCGGGCAGCCGGGTGACCGTCGCCGTGGACCCGGCCACCGGCGCCCAGCGCTGGGCCGTCGGCTCCTGCCGGCGCCCGCTGTTCGCCACCACGACGCTGGTGGCCTGCCCGGGCGGCGGCTCCTGGCTGGCAGCCACCGGGGCGGCGGCGCCGGCCAGGGTGCCCGCCGACGCCCAGCCGTTGGGCTGCGGCCCGGCCGCGGCGGCCTGCGCCGGGTACCGGGCCGGCGGCCAGGCCTGGCTGCTGGGCGCCGACGGCCGGGCGGTACCGGCGCCGGCCCTGGCTGGCCCGGGCTCCTGGCTGGCCGGCGACGTCGTGGTGACCAGCCGACCGGACGGCACCGTCAGCGGCACCGCGCTGGCCGGCGGCCGGCTGCTGTGGCGCTGGGTCGACCCGGCGCCGGCCGGTACCCACACCACCAGCCGGGCGGTGCTGCTCGGCCAGGTGATCGCCGTGGCGGACGGGACCGTGCACGTGCTCACCGCGCACCGCGACCTGGTCGCGCTGGACGCCGCCAGCGGAGCGCAGCGCTCCCGCTTCCCGCTCGCCGCCCAGGACCGGCGGGCGTTCGCGGTCGGACACGCCTATGCGGCCGGCGGGCTGGTCTTCATCGAACGGCTGCGCGCCACCGGCGCACCGGACGACCCGGACCCGGCGTACTACTTCCCCAACCCCGGTATCCTCGCCGCCGGCAGCTGAGGCGCGTCGACTCAGCTGAAGAACGCCTCGGTGGCGGTCAGCAGGGCGTCGTTCTCCTCCGGGGTACCGACGGTGACGCGTACCCCGTCACCGGCGAAGGCGCGCACGATCACCCGGTGCCGCTCGCAGGCGGCCGCGTAGTCGACGCTGCGCTCACGCAGCGGCAGCCAGATGAAGTTGGCCTGCGACTCGGGTACCTCGGGGAGGAACTTGCGGACCGTGGTCAGCAGCCGTTCGCGCTCGGCGACCACCAGCTCGGCCCGGCGGCGCATCTCGACCTCCTGGTCCAGCGCCGCCAGTGCGGCTGCCTGCGCCAGGCTGTTGGTGGAGAACGGGGTGAGCACCTTGCGCACCGCGTCGGCCACCGCCGGCTGGGCCACCAGGAAACCGACCCGCAGCCCGGCCAGCCCCCACGCCTTGGACAGGGTGCGCAGCACCACCACGTTGGGCCGGTCGGCGAAGGTGGCCAGCGCGTCCGGCACGCCCGGGTCGGTGACGAACTCCCGGTACGCCTCGTCCAGGACCACCAGCGTGGTCGGCGGTACGGCGTCCAGGAAGGCGGCCAGCTCGGCCCGGTAGAGCGGGTTGCCGGTCGGGTTGTTGGGGTTGCAGACGAACGCCAGCCGGGTCCGCCCGGTCACCGCGGCCGCCATCGCCGGCAGGTCGTGACCGTGGTCCGGCCGGTTGGGCACCTTCACCGCGCGGACCCCGGTGGTCGCCGCGATGATCGGGTACGCCTCGAAGGAGCGCCAGGAGAACAGCATCTCGTCGTCGGCGCTGGCGCAGCAGGCCCGTACCAGGTGCTCGGCCAGCGCCACCGAGCCGCAGCCGGTGACCACGCGCTGCGCCGCCACCCCGTACCGCCCGGCCAGCTTGTCCCGCAGCGCCACCACGCCCATGTCCGGGTACCGGTGGGTCTCCCGGGCGGCGACCGCGATCGCCTCCGGCACCCCGGGCAGCGGGCCGTAGGGCACCTCGTTGCTGGACAGCTTGATCGCCCCGGGCACGGTACGGCCCGGTACGTAGGCGGGCAGGGCGGCGAGGTCGGGACGGGTGAGGCTCATGACGGCGCTCCTGGGCGGTCGGTGTCGGCTCGGCTGGTCGGGTCGTCACCCGGCCCGTCGTCGGAGATGGTGGGGGGACCGGCAGGGCTGCCCGGTCCGGCGGCGCTCGCGCCGCGGCTGCTGTGGACCACCACGGTGGCGGCGGAGCGGTCGTGCAGGGCCAGCCGCAGCGGACCACCCAGGGCCGGCGAGACGGAGTCGACGAACTGCAGGACGAAGCCCAACCCGAAGCAGGACCACAGGAACACCGGCACGCCCAGCGGATTCCAGCGGCGGAACGCCCGCCGGATGCCGATCGGCTCGGTGGTCTCCAGCGCCAGCACCTTGATGCCCAGCAGCCGCTTGCCCAGGGTCTGCCCGGTGCGGGCGGTCGCCGGTACCTCGTAGACCCACCACAGCACCATGATGATCAACGGGATGACGATGGTGGTCAGCGTGCTGGTCCGGCCCGGTACAGCGGGCAGCGCCACCTGGCTGACGTCCTGCCCGGCCATGGCGGCCCGGTAGATGGCGCGGTAGAGCGGGGCGTAGTCGCGGACCACGGTGTACATCAGCCAGCCGCTCGCCGCGACGCTGAGCAGCAGCACGACGGCGATGTCGATGAGCCGGGCGAGCAGTCGGCGCCCGAGCGGCGCCAGCGGGTACCCGTGCGGGTTCGGCTGCACCTCGACCAGCACGCTGCCGGGTGGCAGCCCCGGCCGCCAGCCAGCCGGAGCTCCGACCGGCCCGACGCCCGGCTGCCCCGCCCGGCCCGCCGGCCGCCCCAGCTGGCCGGCTGCTGGTTGACCGGGCTGATCGGGCTGGCCGGGCTGGCCGGGCTGGCCGGGCTGGCCGGGTTGGCCGGGTTGGCCGGCGGGCGGCCAGGGGTATCCGGCGGGCGGGGCTGAGCTGGGCTGATCAGCCGGCGGCCAGCCGGGCTGCTGGCCAGCCGGTGGAGAGCCGGCCGGCGGTGAACCGGTCGGCGATTCGTTGGCGAGCCGACGGCTGGTCGGTGATCCCTTGGTCGGTGGCGCGTCGGTGCGGCCGGTCGGGGCAGCCGGGCGCCCCGGGTGCGGGCCAGGGGCCGAGGCCGGCGGCGGACCCTCGGGCGGGGTGACGCCCACGGGCAGCGGATCGCCGATCCACTCCTCGCCGGTCCAGTAGCGCTGGGTCGTCGGCTCGGCGGGATCGGCGTACCAGCCCGGGGCGATGCTCACGCTCATAGCTTTACCACGACCGTCTGTGCCGCCTTGTCGTGCAGGCACTGCTGCAGCGGCTTGTCCCACAGTTGCCACAGCCCGTCCAGGTACGCCAGGCCCGGTACCAGCGCCCCGCCCATGCCGACCAGCCAGCGTACGGTCGCCGCGCGCCGGTTCAGCGGGGCGCCGTCCAGCCGCACCGCACGCAGCCGCATCACCCGCTTACCGACCGTCTGGCCGGTACGTACCTGGTAGACGACCTGGTAGGCGTAGCCCACGGCGAACTCCAGCACCACCAGGCAGGCCAGGAACAGCAGGTAACGCACGAGGAAGTGGGCCGGTGCGAGGCCCGGCGCGGGCAGTCCGCTGTCCACCGCGTCCTGCCCGGCGCGGATGTCGTCCAGGATCGGCGGCAGCAGCAGCACCGCACCGGCCAGCAGCGCCGGCAGCATGACCAGGGCGCCCACGATCAGCCGGTCGAGCAGGTAGGCGCCGAGCCGGTCGCTGAACGCGCCGAGTGGCCGCCCGTCGGGTGCGCGGGGTACCGGGCGCGGCGGCGGACGCCAGCCGGGCGGCGGCTGTGGCTGACCGGCCCTGACCGGCCGCCCGCCGCGCGCGGGCTGCGCCGGCCGGGCCGGGTACAGCGGCTGCGGCCCCGGCCGAGCGGGTTGCAGGCCCGGCCGAGCGGGAGCCGGTTGAAGGCCCGGCCGAGCGGGAGCCGGTTGCGGGCCCGGCCGAGCGGGAGCCGGTTGCGGGCCCGGCCGAGCGGGAGCCGGTTGCGGGCCCGGCCGAGGGGGAGCCGGTTGCGGCCCGGCGCCGAACCGGGTCTGCCCCGGCGCCACCCACGGCGCCTGCGTACCGGGCCACGAAGGCCCGTTCCAGCCCGGTCGCGTCGTGCCGGCGGGCCGGCGCCGTTCGTCGGGCGGGGGCGGCCCCGGCTGCCAGTGCCCGGCCGGTGGTGTCGGTGGACGCAGCGGGGGTACCACCGTGATCGGCGCGGCAGGGGGCGCGGACACCGGGTCCGGGGGGAGGGTCACCCGCACAGTGTCGCAAACCACGGCCCGCGCCCCGTCCCCGCTTCGGCTGCCCGGCCACCCCCGTCCGGGCAGGCCAGGCACTTTCCCCGAGGAACGGCCGGCGGTCTCCCACAGCCGGGCAGGGGCGGTCTCCCACAGGCACGGTAAGGCGGTCTCCCCACGGCGGGGCAGGGCGGTCTCCCCACGGCGCGGCAGGGCGGCCTCCCCACGGCGCGGCAGGGCGGTCTCTCCGGGCGGGGCGGCAGCTCCGTCAGGCCGGGCTGAGCAGGGCGACCGGGTGCTGTTCGCGGCGGCCGACCGCCCACAGCGCCGCCTCGGTCCGCGACGCCGTCCCGGTCTTGCGCAGCACGTTGGAGACGTGCACGGCGACGGTACGCACCGAGATGCCCAGCTGGCGGGCCACCTGCTTGTTGGACATCCCGGCGGCCAGGCAGTCCAGCACCTGCCACTCCCGGCCGGTCAGCTCGGCCGCCTCGCCGACCGCCGGTACGCCCCGGGCGAGCAGCTCGGTGAGCGCGTACGGGTTGCCGCCGCTGTGCCGCCACAGCCACTCCAGCTGCCCGGCGTCGGCGTCGGGGTGGGCCCGCCGGACGAGTTCGACGACCGCGTCGCGGGGCAGCGGCCCCAGGTGCCGGCGTACCGCGCCGGGCGCACCGGCCAGCTGGGCCAGCGCCAGTGCGGCCAGCGGGTCGCCGGTCGGCCGGCTGGTCACCAGCAGCATCGCCGGCAGCTCGGGGGTGTGCGCCAGTTCGGTGACCAGGTTGAGGCTGGCCGGGTCGAGCGCGTGCAGGTCCTCCACCACGACCAGCGCCGGTCCGGCGCCGATCAGGTGCCGGACCACCTGGACGGCCAGCCGCAGCAGGGCGCCGGGGGCGTACCGCTGGCTGGGCAGTTCGGGCTGCTGGGCCAGCCAGGCGAGCGGACCGGCCGGGACCGGCAGGTCGCGAAGTTCCCGTCCGCACAGCACGCCGGCCAGCCAGTCGTACGGCGCGGGCGAGTGCAGGCGGGCCCGCCCGGCCAGCACCCGGGCCGGGGCGAGCCGCCGCTGGACCTGGGCGACCAGGGCGCTCTTGCCGGCGCCCGGCTCCCCGGTGACCAGGGCGACGGCGGGTCGGAGAGCATGATCGGCCCAGGCGGCGCACAGGTCAGCCACCTCAGCCGTTCGCCCGACCAGGGTCACGCCCAACATTGCCCCACCATACGCAGATGTGCCTAATGACGAACCGGCCGCGATTTGGCAGGCTACAGGCCATGACCTTGACCCTGCGGTCGGTGGTCGTCTCTGACCTTGGGAAGGTCCGGACGAACAACGAGGACGCCGCGCACGCCGGCAGCCGTCTCATCGCCGTCGCCGACGGCATGGGCGGGCTGCCCGCCGGTGATCTGGCCAGCGGCATCGTGATGCGTCGGCTGGTACCCCTGGACGAGTTGGACATCCCGCCGGGCGGCGCCCCACAGGCCCTGCGCGCCGCCGTCGAGGAGGCCAACGACGAGGTCCGCGACACGGCCGAGGAGGACCCGGCCCGGGAGGGCATGGGTACCACCGTCACCGCGCTGCTGCGCGACGGTGACTCGCTGGCCCTGCTGCACGTCGGCGACTCCCGCTGCTACCGGCTGCGCGACGGCGAGCTGGTGCAGGTCACCCGGGACGACACGTTCGTGCAGTCGCTGGTGGATGAGGGCGTGATCACCCGCGACGACGCCCGGGTCCACCCGCACAAGTCGCTGGTCACCCAGGCGCTGCAGGGGCATCCGCTGGAGCCCACCGAGGTCCGGCTGGCGCTGCGCGCCGGCGACCGGTACCTGCTGTGCAGCGACGGCCTCTCCGACGTGGTCACCGACGAGACCATCGGGCAGACCCTGGACGACCTGGCCGACGCCAAGGAGTGCGCCAGCCGGCTGATCGACCTGGCCTGGCGGGCCGGCGCCCCGGACAACATCACCGTCGTGATCGCCGACGTCGTCCCTGCCTGACCCGCCCGTCACCCGGCCCGGTCGTGCTCAGCGCCGCCCGGCCACCGAGCTTCCCCAGCGCCCACGGCCACCGGGCTGCCTCAGCGCTGCCCGGCCGCCGGGTGGACTCAGCGCCGCCGGGCCACCGAGCGGCGCAGTGCCGCGGCGGCGCCCGTGGACACCGCGGTGAACAGCGCCGCCACGGTGAGCAGCGGGGCCAGCAGGGCCGGCGCGCCGGGCAGCCGGGGCACGTACCAGTGCCGTACCCCCTGGAAGACCGGCAGGTCGGTGCCGGTCACCGCCCAGGCGACGGCCGCCGCGACGAGGCCGCAGGCCAGCGCGGCGAGCACCACCACGAGGTAGCCCCACAGGCCGGCCCGGCCACTGACCCGCCGCCGCAGGCCCTGCACCCGCAGCGCGGCCAGGTCCTCGGTGCGCCGCCGCCGGTCCACCCCGGCCACCAGGGCGATGCCGCCGGTGGCCAGGATCACCGCGAAGGCGGCCGCGAGCAGGTGGAACCAGAGCGCCAGCGCCGGCCCCTGGCCGTCCAGCGCGGCGCGCAGCTGGGCGGCGCCGCGGTCCTCCCGGACCACCACCCCGTGGTCGGCCAGCAGCTGCACGGCGTTGCCCGGGGCGGCGGCGCCCAGCCACACCTGCGCGCTGTCGGCGTATCCGCTGTCGTCGGCGGCCCGGTCGGCGTAGTCGAGGTCGACGAAGGTGCCGTACCGGCCGAGGCCGGGCAGGCCGCGTACCCGGCCGGCCTGCCGCGCCGGGACGGCGGCGGAGCCCAGGCCGTCCAGCGTGGCGTTCCCGGGCAGCGCCTCGGTGCTCACCACCGGCAGCGGGTACGGCGCGTCCTTCGGCTTGAGCCGCGACTCAGCCGTCAGGCCGGACCGGTTGTCCAGGGCCACGGCCAGCCCGTCCGGGCCGCCGCGCAGCTGGGTCGACGAGGTGGCCACCCAGCTGTCCACCGTGCCGAACCGGGCGCTGTCCAGCGGTCCGCCGGCGGCGCCCAGGCTGTGCAGGGTGAGCCGCACCTGGTAGGCGCCCTGCGCCCCCTGCTGCAGGGTGATGCTGATCAGCCGGCAGCCGGCCGCGCAGTCGCTGGCCGCGGCGGTGTAGGCGTGCCGCCCGGCCACCAGGGTGCCGAAGTCGGCGTTGACGGTGGCCGAACCGCCCACCGGCGCCAGGTTCACCACCAGCCGCAGCTTGTTGCGCGGGTCGAAGTCCTCGGCGCTGGCGTCCAGGGTGAAGCTGCTCCCGGTGAGGACCACCGCACCGGGGCTCGGCGGGTGCAGGCGCCGGGCCACCTCGGCCGCCGACAGCGGGCCGAAGTCGGCGCGCCAGGCGGTCACCGCGGCCAGCCGGTCCGACTCCACCGCCAGCCGGGGCGGCTCGTCCGGCGCGCTGTCACCCAGCACCACCACGGCCATCGCCCAGCGCCCCTGCGGGTCGGCGGCGTGCACCGCCTGCCGCAGCTGCGCGCGGGTCATGTTGTCCACCATCAGTACCCGGCTGGCGCCGATCGCCACCTGCGCCTCGTCGGCGCGGGCCTGGGCGGCCACGTCGGTGGCGGTGGCCGCGAAGGTGAGCAGCGCGACAGCGACGGTCAGCAGCACCAGCAGCCGCTGCGCACCGGGCCGGCGGGCCAGCTGCAGCGCGGCCAGCCCGGTGCCGGTACGCCCGCGGGTCAGCGCCCAGCGCCCGTAGCGCGCGGCCAGGGGTACCACCGCCCGGCCGGCGAGCAGCGCGATGGCCAGCATCACCAGCCCCGGTACCAGCAGCGCCAGCCCGGTCAGCTGGCCACCCGAGGTACGCAGCTGGGCGACCGCCACCACGGCGAGCAGGACCAGCAGCGCCTCCACGGCCACCGCCTGCCAGGCGGGCGCCGGCCGGACCACCCGGCGCAGCAGCGCCGACACCGGCGTGGCCAGCGCGCGCCGCTGGGCCAGCAGGGCACACAGCACCGCCCCGGCGCCGGCCAGCACGGCGTAGCGCCAACCGTCCGTGCCGACCAGGGCGGTCGAGCCGCTGCCCAGCCGGGCGCGGGCCAGCAGCGCCACCGCCACCTGGCCGACCAGGAATCCGGCGGCCGAGCCGAGCACGATCGGGATGACGTTCTCGCCGACCGCCAGCCACCAGCGCCAGGGCAGCCGGGTACCGCGCAGCGCCAGCAGGCCCAGCTCGAACCGGCGCGCCTCGGCGGCGTACCCGACGGCCAGGAAGATGACGAACCAGGCGAGCAGCACCAGCGGCACGGCGGCCACCGGTACCACCTGATGGGCCAGGTGCTGACCGGCGTGGATACGGGCGATCAGGTCCGGGATCTCGGTGTTGTACTGCACGTCGCCGCGCAGGTCGCCGAGCTGCCCGGAGGCGTCGGTGAGCTGGGCGCTCACCTGGTCCAGGCGGTCCGGCCGCAGCGTCTGCGGGTCGGCGAAGGCGTCGATGCTGACCTGCTGCTGCTGGTGGTCCATCCCGTCCAGGGTGACCTGCCCGGTGAACACCGGCTCGGCGCGCCGCCCCGCGCTGTCCGCGGTGAAGTAGCCGCGCCCGCCCCAGTACAGCTCGCCCGGGTCCCGTGGCTGGTAGGTGCCGACCACGGTGAGCTGGGTGGGTGCCCCGACCGGTTGGTAGACCGGGTTGTTCGGGTCGGTGATCTCGGCGTAGGTGAGGGTGACCACCGAGCCCGGCGCCAGACCGCGGCGGCGGGCGGTGTCCGCTCCGATGACCACCTCGCCCTGGCCGGCCAGGCAGCGCCCGGCCACGATCACCAGGTGTTCGCAGGCGCCCTGCCGGTAGTCGAACTGGCTCTCGCTGGAGACGCCGGCCTCCAGCCCGAGCACCACGAAACTCTCGGCGTAGACCGACCTGAACCCGTCCAGATTGGTCAGGGCGAACAGGGCGTCGGCGTAGTTGGGGCCGCCGATGCCCTGCGGCGGCAGGACGGTGGCGACGCTGAGGCTGCGCTCGGCGGCGGTGGCGTGTGCCACTTCGTGGCTGACCACGGCGCGGTCGACGGCGCCGAGGTAGGCGGGGCCGGCGATGGCCGCCGCGGTGGCGAACATCGCCAGCAGCGCCAGCGTCCACGCCTGGCCGCGCCGGGCCTTCAGCATGCTGAGCACCAGGCCGATCACGCCGCACCCCCACCGGTGGTCGTCGCGCCGCGCCCCGCCGGCCCGCCGCCCGGCGGCCCGGTGCGGGCGGTCGTCGCCCGGACCAGGCGCCGGCCGGCCACCGCGGCGGCCACCCCGAGCACCACCAGCGCGCCGCCGGTGGCCAGCAGCAGGGGGTACGCCCGGATGCCGGTACTGACCGGCAGCACGTTCCAGGTGTCCACGAACGGCGGCAGGCCGGTACCCACCAGTGCCCGGGCCAGCAGGGCGGCCAGCACGCCACCGAGCACCCCGGCGACGACCAGGCCGACGTACCCGCCGTAGCTGACCGCCCGGGCGGCCCGCGCCGGTACGCCCTGGGCGCGCAGCGCCGCCAGCTCGGCGGAGCGCGGCCCGGTCTCGCCGGCCGCGGCCACGGCCACCGCCGTGACCGCCAACGCCAGCCCGAGCAGCGCGACGAACAGCGCGAACCGCAGCGCCGAGGTGGGCCCCTGGTCGGCCAGCGCGCCGCGGGTAGCGGCGATCGTGCTGGTACCGGTCACCACCAGCCCGGCCGCGCGCAGCTGGTCGACGATGCCGGGCGGGGCGTCCGGGGCCAGCCACACCTGCTGGCTCTCCAGGCCGGCCGCCGCCGTGTCCAGCTGGCTGGCCAGGTTGAGGTCGACCAGCACCCCGACGCCGCCGAGCACGGGCAGTGCGGGCAGCGACCCGACCACCCGGATGGGCAACGTGTCACCGCCCAGCGGGGCCAGCCGCGGATCACCCGCCGGCCACAGTCGCGCGGTGGCTCCGGCCGCCACGACCGGCAGCGGTACCGGCGTGTCCAGCGCGTAGGCGTGCTGGTCGGTGTCCGGGCCGGGGGCCGCGTCGATCAGCCGCAGCGCGCCGTCGCCGGCACCGAGCACCACGGTGTGGGCAGCGAAGCCGGCGTGCCAGCGGGCGATGTCGCCCAGCACGTCCGGGCCGGCCACCTGCCGGTCGGGCGCGCGCTGGCTGACGTCCAGCACCTGGACGGTGACCGGGTGGCCGACCGGCAGGTAGCCGCCCGGTACCGCACCGGGCGCGCCGGCCACGCCGAGCCACACCAGCCGGCAGCCGGCGCCGCCGGCGCACGCCACCGGCGCGCTCAGCTGCGTCGGCGTGGCCGGCAGCGGGCCGTAGTCCGCCTGCTGCGCCACCCCGGTGTCCAGGTTGACCAGGCGCGCCACCAGCCAGCTGCCGGCGGCGTCCGCACCGGCCCGGACGGTCAGCGTGGCGCCGTGCACCAGCAGCGGTGCGGGGCCGGCGGGGCGCAGCTGCCGGGCCAGCGCGGCGGGCTCGACGCCGTAGCCCGGCTGCCAGTCGGCGACGGCGGCCAGCCGGCCGGCGTCGACCGCCAACACCGCCGGCGTGGTGCCCGCCTGCGGCCGGTACACCACGGCCATGGCGTGTGTCCCGGTCGGGTCGGCGGCCCGCACGGCGGCCATCATGTGCGACCGGTTGTCCGACTGGACGCTGACCACGGTGGCCGCGCCGATCTCCTGGCTGGCCCGGGCGTCCCGGGCAGCGCTGGCCGCCGACCAGTCCACGGCGCTCGTCACCAGCCCGGCAACGGCCACCATGAGCAGCGCGAACACCCGGTCCATGCCGGGCCGGCGGGTGATCTGCAGGGCGCCCAGCGCGAACCGTAGCCGCCCGGCGCGCAGCGCCGAGCCGCCCAGCCCGGCGACCAGCAGTCCGACCAGCCGGGCCAGCAGCAGCGCCGCGGCGAGCGTCACCAGCCCCCGGGCCAGCGGCGCCAGCCCGGCCGCCCGTCCGGTGCCCTGCGCCTTCGCCTGGTACCCGGCGGCCACCGCCACCGCCACCACGAGCAGGTCGACCAGGTCGGTACGCCAGCCCCGGCGCCGCGGCGGCACCCCGCGCAGCAGCTCGGCGACCGGGGTACGCAGCGTGCGCCACTGGGCGAGCAGCACAGCCAGCAGCGCGCCGACGACGGCCGCCCCGGCGGTCACCAGGCAGGCGCGCAGGGCGGCCGGCTGGCTGTCCGGGCGCACCGCACCGGCCAGCGCCCGGGCGGCGGCGACGCCGAGCGCCCCGCCGAGCAGCGCGCCGCCCAGCATCGGTGCGACCACCTGCCCGGCGGCCAGCCGCAGCTGCCGCCCGGTGCCGGCGCCGCGCAGTTTGAGCAGGGCGATCTCGGTGCGCCGTTCCCGGGCGGCGTACCGGCCGGCGAGGAAGAACGCGAACCAGCACAGCGCCAGCAGCGCCGCCGCACCGACCGGCACCCCCACCCGGATGGTCTGCTGGTCGCCGGCCAGCCGGTCGGCGAGCGCCTGACCGGTGAAGTCGGTGGAGTAGCCCTCCGGGTTGAGCCGGTGCGCGGCGGCGCCGACGAGCGTGCTGAGGCCGGCACCGGCCGAGCCGCGGTAGGCGTCGTCGGGCAGCCGGACGTCGTCGGTGAGCAGGACCTGTTGCAGCGCCGGGCCGCCGTAGGTGCTCAGCGAGACGAAGACCGGGTCGGCCGCGGCGCTGCCGTGGCCCAGCTGGCCCACATACCGGGTACCGGCCCAGTAGGGGCCGCCCGGGTCGGTGAAGGCGTAGGTACCGACCAGGGTGGCGCTCTGCCCGTCGCCGAAGGCCGGTTTGATCTGCAGCGGGTCGCCGACCCGCAGCCCGAGATGTTCCGCCTGGGCGGTGGTGAGCAGCGCCTCGTCCGGTGCCCGGGGACAGCGCCCGGCGACCGTCAGGTGCTCGCACATGCCGTCCCGGTACGCCACCGGCAGGGTCGCGGTGACGCTGCCGGCGGTCACGTTGCCGGTCTGCGAGGCGCCGAAGACGTGCACGGCGCCGGGGACCACCAGCAGCGACGGCACCGTGGTACGGGCCTGGGCGAGCGGGTCGACAGCCGCGCCGGAGTCGCGGACGGTCACCGAGCGGGTGACCGAGACCAGCCGTTCGCGGGGCGCCGCGCCGGCCAGGTCCACCGTCGCGGCCCGGTCGGCGGCGCCGGCCACGTACCAGGGGCTGGCCACCGCGGCGGCGACCGCGAAGGTGGCCAGTACCAGCACCGTGAACGCCTGCGCCCGACGGTGCCGCAGCGCCGCCACGATCAGCCCGAGCATGCCCATCCTCCCGCTGCCGTTGCCGCTGACCCGGTTCAGGAGGGGCGGGCGCGGGCTCCGGTTGGTACGCCCGTCGTGGATCAATCGGGCGCCGAGAGCCTAGCCGGTCCGGCTGGATGCGCGCTGCTCCCGAGGGGACGTATGGGCCCGACACGGGCGCACCGGACGCCCGGTTTCCACCGCGCGGCGTCTGTACCGTGTGGGGGCCAAGGGGAGGGCCAGGTGCGGGTCAAGTCGTTCTTCGCGCTGGTGGGCGTGGTAGCCATCCCGGTGACGATCATTCTCGTCTCCGGTCGTAACCCGCTGCCGTGGCTGGCCGGGCACGTGGCCGGCGTACGCGGCCTGTCCGACCCGCCGACCGCCTGGCAGCTGCAGGTCGGCAACACCCCGCAGTGGTCGGCCGCGGCCGGCACCTCCACCCTGGTGCTGGGCGGCGACCAGCTGGTCACCGCGGTCAACCCGGACAACGGCGACAAGCGCTGGCAGCAGGCGGCGCAGTGGGCCGCGGTGGCCGGCGGCAGCGGCGGCGGTGCCGCCGTGGTGGTCCTCGGCGGGGTGGTGCCCGACCACGGGGATCCCCGGCCGCTGGAGGTGGTGGACGCGGCCTCCGGCTCGGTGCTGTGGCCCAACACCGGGGACGTCGACGTCGACGCGGCGGCCGCCTGGACCTTCACCGACCTGGTACTCACCCTCACCTGCCCGAAGTCGAAGGAGTGCGTGCTGGTGGCGCACCAGCCGCACGCCGCCCGGGGGGAGCAGTGGCGGCTCAAGTTGCCGGCGGCCGCGCGTACCCTGCGCGGCGCCAACCCGACCCTGGCCGGGCTGCGCACACAGCTGACCGGGGCGCTCGGCCCGGCGCCGCCGGTGCTCGGCTTCCCGGTCGCCGACCAGGTGTACCTGGTCGACCCGGCGCGCGGGCGGCTGCTGGCGTCCCCGGCGTCCAGCCCGACCAGCCGGGTGCTGGCCGCCGGCAGCGGGCAGCTGCGCGTCGACACCGAGCTGGTCAACGGCGCCTGCCGGTTCACCCTGCGGTGGAGCGACCTGACCGGCCGGGGCGGCGGCTGGAGCCGCAACCAGTACCAGCCGGCCACCGGGGACGGCGCCAGCTGCGAGTCCCGGGGCCAGCCGGCCGGCGACGGCGGGCTGCTCAGCGTGCTCGGTCCGGGGCGCCGCTCGTCGCTGCTGGACGTGCGTACCGGTGAGGTGGTCTTCAGCTCGGCCGACGACGAGCGGATCCTGGCGGCGGCCTCCTCCGGCGGCCGGGCGTCGGTGGCGCTGGTGCGCTCCGCCGGCAGGGACACCGTCACCGCCCGGTCGCTGTCCACCGGCGCGGCGCTGTGGCGGCAGCCGGTCAACGAGCACACCCTGGTCGGTACCGACGGCGCGGTGGTGACCTTCCTGGCCCCGGAGAGCGGCGAGCTGACCGCGCGCGGGCTGCCCGGCGGCGAGACGAAGATCCACGCGAACACGCTCGCCGTGCTGCTCGGCTACGCCCCGGCCGGCCTGGTGCTGGACGAGACGCTCAAGGTCGGCCTGCTGCGCTACGGCAGCGTCGGCACGGCCTCGCCGGTACACCCGTGATCTGGGCCGCACCGCCCACCGGTGGCGGGCGGTGCGACCGGTCGGCGTGGGTAGGCTGCGGGGCGTGACTGCCCCGTTCGCCTACGCGCCGCTGCTGCCGCTCGGCCCGGACACCACCGGGTACCGCCTGCTCACCACCGACGGCGTCGAGCAGGTCGACGGCCCCGGCGGGCGCCGGTTCCTCACCGTCGACCCGGCGGCGCTGACCCTGCTGACCGACACGGCCATGCACGACATCGCGCACTACCTGCGCCCGGCCCACCTGGCCCAGCTACGCGCCATCATCGACGACCCGGCGGCCTCGCCGAACGACCGCTTCGTCGCGCTGGACCTGCTGCGCAACGCCAACATCGCGGCCGGCGGGGTACTGCCCATGTGCCAGGACACCGGGACGGCGATCGTGATGGGCAAGCGCGGCCGGCACGTGCTGACCGACGGCACCGACGAGGCGGCCATCGCCCGCGGCGTCTACGACGCCTACACCCGGCTCAACCTGCGCTATTCGCAGCTGGCCCCGCTGACCATGTGGGAGGAGCGCAACACCGGCTCCAACCTGCCGGCGCAGATCGAGATCTACGCCGGCGACGCCCACCCGGACGCCTACGAGTTCCTGTTCCTGGCCAAGGGCGGCGGCTCGGCCAACAAGTCCTACCTCTACCAGGAGACCAAGGCGCTGCTCAATCCGAGGCGGATGATGCAGTTCCTGGAGGAGAAGCTGCGGCTCATCGGCACCGCCGCCTGCCCGCCCTACCACCTGGCCATCGTCATCGGCGGTACCAGCGGCGAGTTCGCCCTCAAGACCGCCAAGTACGCCTCCGCCAAGTACCTGGACAGCCTGCCCACCGAGGGTTCGCCGACCGCGCACGGCTTCCGTGACCCGGAGCTGGAGGCGCAGGTGCTGGAGCTGACCCGCAACTTCGGCATCGGCGCCCAGTTCGGCGGCCGGTACTTCTGCCACGACGTGCGGGTGGTGCGGCTGCCCCGGCACGGCGCCTCGTGCCCGGTGGCGATCGCCGTGTCCTGCTCGGCGGACCGGCAGGCGCTGGCAAAGATCACTTCGGACGGAGTGTGGCTGGAGCAGCTGGAGACCGACCCGGCCCGGTTCCTGCCGGACGTCGACCTGTCCGCCGAGCCGGCGGTCGCCGTGGACCTCAACCGGCCGATGGCCGAGATCCGGGCGCAGCTGTCGACGCTGCCGGTGAAGACCCGGCTGTCGCTGTCCGGGCCGCTGGTGGTGGCCCGGGACATCGCGCACGCGAAGATCGCCGCGCTGCTGGACTCCGGCGGCGAGATGCCGGCGTACCTGCGCGACCACGCCGTCTACTACGCCGGTCCGGCGAAAACCCCGCAGGGGTACGCCTCCGGCTCCTTCGGGCCGACCACGGCCGGCCGGATGGACTCCTACGTCGAGCGCTTCCAGGCGGCCGGCGGCTCGCTGGTGATGCTCGCCAAGGGCAACCGGTCGGCGCAGGTGACCCGGGCCTGCCAGACCTACGGCGGCTTCTACCTGGGCTCCATCGGCGGCCCGGCGGCCCGGCTGGCGCGCGACTGCATCAAGCACGTCGAGGTGCTCGAATACCCCGAGCTGGGGATGGAGGCGGTGTGGAGGATCGAGGTCGAGGACTTCCCCGCCTTCGTCGTGGTGGACGACAAGGGCAACGACTTCTTCGCCGAGACCGCCACGCCGGTGCTCACCGTCGGCCGCCGCTGATCGTCGGCTGGTGGCCTACGGGTGGCTGCCACCTGGCGTAGGAAAGCGTCCGAGGGTCAGGTAGGCAAACCCCATCACGTCACGGTGGCCACGCAGCCAGATGCTTCGCTGACCGTCCAGCTTCTCCCGGACCTTGCCGGCGTCCGGATGGTCGGCGTGCGACAGCAGCCAGTCCTCCGCGTCTGCCGCCAGCCCGGATTCAAACTCCTCCCATTCGGCCCGGGTCGCGGTCTCGATCCGCAGCGGACGGAACCCGGCGGCGACGGCCTGGTCCACGAGCCCGGCCAGGTCGGTACAGTCGTCGGCGGTGATGCCCGGCCACATGTTCGCCAGCCGCTCCGGCGTCGGCGGACACTCCCAATACTCGGCGCCGAAGAGCACCCGACCATCCGGGCTGACCACGTCGCGGAGCGCGTGCAGCGCCTCGGTGACCCCGCCGAAGGCCTGGTGCGCCCCCACATTGATCACTGTGTCGGCGCCGCTGAGGTTCTCCGCGGCCGGTCCCTGGATGAACGTGACCCGATCGGACAACTGCCGCGCGGCCGCATTGGCCCGCCCACGCGCGAGATCAGGCAGGTGGGTGTCCACTCCCACGCCCTGCGCCCCGGGGCAGGAGTCCAGGATGCGCAGCAGCAGCTCCCCCCAGCCGCAGCCGAGGTCGATCACCGTGGCGGGGTTCCGCGCGGCCAGGTCGGCGACGAGCCGGTCGGCCCGCTCGCCCGACAGGGGTGCCATGAAGTCGAGGCGGCCGCCGGTGCCGAGAGCCGGAGCGTCAGTCATCGGCTGGACGTTAGCAACCGGCAGGTGACGGTGACGAGTCGTTTGCCGGACGGCCCAGGAGTAGCACAGGTGTACTAGTCTGGACCCATGGCGGCACTCGACTACCAGCCGTCCCTGCTGGACCTGGCGGACACCACGCCCCGGCTCGGGCCGCTGCCCGGTGCCCTGCGCCGGCACCGGCTGACCCGGGGCGCCTGGGTGGACCACGCGCCCGGCTGGGTACGCGACTCCGACGACGTCTTCACCGTGCTGCTGGAGCGCGTCGACTGGCGCGCCGAGCGCCGGGTGATGTGGGACAACGAGGTCGCCGTACCGCGCCTGCTGCGCTGGTACGACGGCGAGGAGCCGCTGCCGCACCCGCTGCTGGCGCGGGCCCGCGAGCAGTTGACCGTCCACTACCGGGCTGAGCTGGGGGAGCCGTTCGTCACCGCCGGCATGTGCCTCTACCGCGACGGCCGGGACAGCGTGGCCTGGCACGGCGACACCACGGGCCGTTCGGCCACTGAGGACACCATGGTCGCGATCGTCTCGTTCGGCTCGCCGCGTGCGCTGCTGCTGCGCCCGCGCGGCGGCGGGGAGAGCCTGCGCTTCCCGCTCGGCCACGGTGACCTGATCGTGATGGGCGGCTCCTGCCAACGCACCTGGGAGCACTCCGTACCGAAGACGGCACGCACCGTCGGTCCCCGGGTCAGCGTCCAGTTCCGCCCGGTCGGGGTCGCGTAGCCCGCGTCGTCCGACAGCCGTACCCACCGCTTCCGGTCTGGATCGTGGTCCGATACCGTCGCCGCACACAGCGGTGCCACGACGCCTACAGGCTGCGGCGACACCAGCGCGCACAGTGCTGCCACCAACTTCTAGCAAAGGATCTGATCGTGACGTCGACCGGCCGGAACCCTGAGGAGCCGCAGACCGGGGCCGCACCCGGCCGCCCGCCGGCCACCGACGCGCGGGGCACCAGGTCCACTGTGGACACCGGCCCGATGCCCCGAACGGCGGTGCAGCCGGGCGCCGTCCCGCGACCGGGAGCCGACCCGGCCGACCCGGCGCAGAACAAGGTGAGCGGCCTGGCGGTGCTGCTCATCGCGCTGGTGGTGCTGGCCGCGATCGGCGGTGCCGTCGCCGCGGTGGCCGCCACCCACACCGGCAACCGGCACGGTCACGCCGCGAGCTCCGCGTCGGCCACCGCCGAGACCAGTTCGCCCAGCCCGACCGCCAGCTCGCCCGGTCCCACGAGTTCGCCGACGCCGACCTGGGTCAGCCGGCACACCGGCGACCTGGCCGGCTTCCTGGTGCCCGTGCCGGCCCGCGCCAAGCCCCCGCAGGGCAAGCCGGCCGACGAGCAGCTGGACCTGGCCGGCGCGGCGGCCCTCGGCACCGACCCCACCGGCTGGTCCCAGCAGCTGTCCACCGACGACTTCACCCGGGCCGTGGTGCGCCGCTGGACGCTCGACGGGCAGGCCTACCAGGTGGCGCTCCTGCAGTTCGCGGAGCCGTCCGACGCGGCGCAGTTCGTCGCCACGATCACCACCGCGCAGGCGGCCGACCCCGGCTGGCGCCGCGACACCGCTGCGATGGCCGGCCCGGTGTACGTCAGCACCACCCCGACCGGCGGATCCGTGATCCAACTGGCGCTGGTGACCGTGGACGACGTCGCCGTCGTCGTGCAGGCGTCGGCCAAGCAGTCCAGCGACACGGCTGCCACGCAGGCGCTGCTCACCGCCGAGTCCGGCCTGCTGTAGCCGAGGGTTACCCCTGATCTGACCCGCGTCCGCAACGGACCCGACACCCGCGCGTATCGACGTGTCTGCCTGTTTGGGGTAGTAGCTAGGCATGACCTTCCGCAAGCGGGTCGCGCTGGGTGCAGCCGTGGTGAGCATCGCAGCGTTGGCACTGACCGCCTCCCCGGCCGTGGCCGCCTCCCCCGACATCGTGATCTCCCAGGTCTACGGCGGTGGCGGCAACTCCGGCGCCACCTGGACCAACGACTTCGTCGAGCTGTACAACCGGGGCGCCGCCCCGGTCGACCTGACCGGCTGGAGCGTCCAGTACGCCTCCGCCGCCGGTACCTCCTGGCAGCTCACCGCCCTGTCCGGGGTGCTCGCGGCCGGCGCCCACTACCTGGTGCAGGAGGCCGCCGGCACTGGCGGCAGCACGCCGCTGCCCACGCCGGACGCCACCGGCGCCATCGCGATGAGCGCCGCCAGCGGCAAGGTCGCCCTGGTCACCGCGGCCACCGCGCTGTCCTGCGGCGGCACCTGCTCGTCGGCCGCCGGGGTACGGGACTTCGTCGGCTACGGCACCGCCGCCGACTTCGAGACGGCCGCAGCGCCGGGCCTGTCCAACACCACCGCCGACCTGCGCGCCGCCGACGGTACCGACACCGACAACAACGCCGCCGACTTCAGCACCGGGGCGCCGAACCCGCGCAGCAGCGGCGGCTCGCCCCCGCCGCCGCCCACCGGCACGCCGGCCCGGATCCACGACATCCAGGGCGCGGCGCACCGCTCGCCACTGGTCGGGCAGCAGGTCATCGAGGTGCCCGGCGTGGTCACCGCGGTCGGCAGCGGCGGCTTCTGGTTCCAGGACCCCGCCCCGGACAGCGACCCGGCCACCAGCGAGGGCCTGTACGTGCACACCGGCTCCGCCCCGCACGTCGCCGTCGGTGACGCGGTCCAGGTGGCCGGCAAGGTCAGCGAGTACCGGCCGGGCGGCGCGGCCACCAACCTGTCCAGCACCGAGCTGGACGCGCCCACGGTGACCGTGACCGCGACCGGCCAGCCGGTACCGGCGGCCACCGTGGTCAGCGCCGTCCCGGCGGCGCCCCGCGCCGACACCCCGGGCGACGTGGAGACCGCGCCGTTCAACCCGACCGCCAACGCACTGGACTTCTACGAGTCCCTGGAGGGCACGCTCGTCCAGGTCAACGACGCCCAGGCGGTCGGCCCCACCAACCAGTACGGTGAGCTGCCGGTCATTCCGGGCGGCGGCACGGCGCCCCGGACCGCGCGCGGCGGCGTGCTCTACAACTCCTACGCCGACCCGAACACCGAGCGGCTGATCCTCGACTCCACCCTGGCGCCGGTCCCCGCCCTCACCGTCGGGGACACCATCCCCGGCCCGACCATCGGCGTCCTCGACTACAACTTCGGCAACTACTTCCTGCACGTGCTGGCCACGCCCGTGGCGCAGCCGGGCGGGACCAAGCCGGAGACCACCCGGCGGCAGTTGCCGCTGGAGCTGGCAGTGGCCACGTACAACGTGGAGAACCTGGCGCCGGGCGACCCGCAGGCGAAGTTCGACCGGCTGGCCCAGGGCCTGGTGGTCAACCTGTCGGCGCCGGACATCGTGTCGCTGGAGGAGATCCAGGACAACAGCGGCGCCGCCGACGACGGCACGGTGGCCGCCAACGTGACCCTGGACAAGCTGGTCGCCGCGATCACCGCGGCCGGCGGGCCGGCGTACTCGTACCGGGAGATCGATCCGGTCAGCGACACCACCGGCGGGCAGCCGGGCGGCAACATCCGGGTGGCGTTCCTGTTCCGTACCGACCGGGGTGTGTCCTTTGTGGACAAGCCCGGCGGCGACGCGACCACCGCGGTGGGGGTGGTGAAGGAGCGCGGGCACGCCGCGCTGACCGTCTCGCCGGGCCTGGTCGACCCGACCAACCCGGCCTGGAGCACGTCGCGGCGCCCGCTCGCCGCCCAGTTCAGCTACCTGGGCCGGTCGTTCGTCGTGGTGGGCAACCACTTCGACTCCAAGGGCGGCGACGACCCGCTGATGGGCCGCTACCAGCCGCCGTCGCGCCCCAGCGAGGTGCAGCGCCACCAGCAGGCCACCGTCCTGCGCGGCTTCGTCGACCAGCTCCGGGCGGTGGACCGCAGCGCCGCGGTGATCTTGCTCGGCGACCTCAACGACTACGAGTTCTCGCAGACCGCGGACATCCTGGTGGGCGACGGGTTCCTCACCGACCTGCCGCGTACCCTGCCGGCCGCGCAGCGCTACTCCTACGTCTACGAGGGCAACTCGGAGATCCTGGACCACATCCTGATCTCCGCGCCGCTGGCGCACAGCCTCTACGACTACGACATCGTGCACATCAACGCCGAGTTCGCCAACCAGACCTCCGACCACGACCCGCAGGTGGTGAGGTTCCCGCTGTTCCCGATCTTCGGCCTGCTCTCCTGAGCTGAGGACATCCCGCCGGCCCGGCATCCCGAAGTCCGGGGGTGCCGGGCCGGCGGGCGCAGCTGGGCGCAGACACCAGCGGCGGACGCCGCAGGTGCCGGCGGTAGCCTCGGCTGACCGGCACGGGTGGGAGGATCATGGCTGACCGGCTGTCCGACGAACGGCTGGCCTGGCTGGCTGTCCGGGACCGCCTCGACCAGCGCCGCTGGCGGGTCACCTGGACGCTGGTGCTGGCGGTGCTGGTGGTACCCCCCGTGCTCGGCTACCTGACGGGCGGGGGCACCGGTGCGTTCATCGGGTTCGGCCTCGGCGCCGCCGGGTCGGCGGCCGCCCTGCAGACCATGCGCAAGCGGCGCAGCCAGCGGATGATGGAGTACTCAGTGGCGGTGGACCGGGTGTTCCGCGAGCTGACCCTGCAGGACCGGGCCCAGCTGCGGGTCAACGGCCAGGTACCGGAGTGGTTCCTGGGCCGGGTGCTGGCCGCCCGCCGCCCGCTGTAGCCGGCGTCCGCGTCCCGGTCGCAGCGGCCCCGCGCGCCGGGCAGGATGGAGCCATGGAGTACCGCATCGAGCGCGACACCATGGGCGAGGTCCAGGTCCCGGCCGACGCCCTGTGGCGGGCGCAGACCCAGCGCGCCGTGGAGAACTTCCCCATCTCCGGTACCCGCCTGGAGCGCGCGCACATCGCCGCGCTGGCCCAGATCAAGGCCGCCGCCGCGCACGTCAACGCCCGGCTGGGCGTGATCGGCCCGGAGGTGGCCGCGGCCATCGAGGCGGCGGCCGACGCGGTGGCCGCGGGCCGGCACGACGACCAGTTCCCGGTGGACGTGTTCCAGACCGGCTCCGGCACCTCCTCCAACATGAACATGAACGAGGTGCTGGCCAGCCTCGCCGCCCGCGAGCTGGGCCGGCCGGTGCACCCCAACGACGAGGTGAACGCCTCCCAGTCGTCCAACGACGTGTTCCCCTCCGCCATCCACCTGGCCGCCGCGGCGGCCGTGTCGCACCAGCTGGAGCCGGCGCTGGTGCACCTGGCCTCGGCGCTGGAGGGCAAGGCGCACGAGTGGGCGGCCGTGGTGAAGGCCGGGCGTACCCATCTGATGGACGCCACCCCGGTCACCCTCGGCCAGGAGTTCGGCGGCTACGCCGCGCAGCTGCGGCACGGCGTCGAGCGGCTGCGTTCCAGCCTGCCCCGGCTGGCCGAGCTGCCGCTCGGCGGCACCGCCGTCGGTACCGGCGTGAACACCCCGCCGGGCTTCGCCGCCGCTGTCATCGCCCGCCTGGTGGAGACCACCGCGCTGCCGCTGACCGAGGCGCGCGACCACTTCGAGGCGCAGGGCGCCCGGGACGCCCTGGTGGAGACCTCCGGGCAGCTGCGGGTGGTGGCCATCGGCCTGCACAAGATCGCCGGGGACATCCGCTGGATGGGCTCCGGACCCCGGGCGGGCCTGGGCGAACTACACGTCCCGGACCTGCAGCCGGGTTCGTCGATCATGCCGGGCAAGGTCAACCCGGTGCTCTGCGAGGCGGTCCGCCAGGTGGTGGCCCAGGTGATCGGCAACGACGCGGCGGTCGCCTTCGCCGGTTCGCAGGGCGACTTCGAACTGAACGTGATGCTGCCGGTGATGGCCCGCAACCTGCTGGAGTCGATCCGCCTGCTGACCACCGTGTCCCGGCTGTTCGCCGACCGCTGCGTGCGCGGGCTGACCGCCGACGTCGAGCGGTGCCGGGAGTACGCCGAGTCGTCGCCGGCCATCGTCACCCCGCTCAACCGGCACGTCGGGTACGACGAGGCGGCCGCCATTGCCAAGCAGGCGCTGGCTTCCCGGCGCACCATCCGGGAGGTCGCGGTCGAGCGCGGACACGGTGATCTGGATCTTGACCAGCTGCTGGACGTCCTCGGTATGACCCACCCCTAGCCGGGTCGGTACCCTTTCAGGGTGACGCTCCGCCTGTATGACACCGCCACCCGCGCCGTCCGGGACTTCGTGCCCCGCGAACCCGGCAAGGTCGGCGTCTACCTGTGTGGGCTCACCGTGCAGGACGGGCCGCACATCGGGCACCTGCGCAGCGGCGTCAACTACGACGTACTGCGCCGCTGGCTGCTGCACTCCGGCTACCAGGTCACCTTCGTCCGCAACATCACCGACATCGACGACAAGATCCTCGTCAAGTCGGTGGAGCAGGGCCGGCCGTTCTGGGCCATCGCCTACGCCAACGAGGTGATCCTCGCCGCCGCCTACCGCGCGCTCGGCATCCTGCCCCCCACCTACGAGCCGCGCGCCACCGGGCACGTCCCGGAGATGCACGAGCTGATCGGCGCGCTGATCGACGACGGGCACGCCTACCCGGCCCCGGACGGCTCCGGCGACGTCTACTTCGACGTGCGCTCCTACCCCGACTACGGCGCGCTCTCCGGGCAGAAGCTGGACGCCATGGAGCCGGCCGCCGACGCCCCGGCCCGGGGCAAGAAGGACCCGCGCGACTTCGCCCTGTGGAAAGGCGCCAAGCCGGACGAGCCGGCCGAGGCGTACTGGCCGTCCCCGTGGGGGCGCGGCCGGCCCGGCTGGCACATCGAGTGCTCGGCCATGTGCCGCCGGTACCTCGGCGACGAGTTCGACATCCACGGCGGCGGCCTCGACCTGATCTTCCCGCACCACGAAAATGAGGTCGCCCAGTCGCGCGCCGCCGGCCTCGGCTTCGCCCGCTTCTGGGTGCACCACGGCCTGCTCAACCTGGGCAGCGCCAAGATGAGCAAGTCCCTGGGCAACGTGCTCGACCTGGACGCCGTGCTGGGCGCCGGTATCCGCCCGGTGGAGCTGCGCTACTACCTGGCCGCCCCGCACTACCGGTCGGTCATCGACTTCTCCGAGGCCGCCCTGCACGAGTCGGCCGCCGGGTACCAGCGCCTGGAAGGCTTCGTCCAGCGCGCGGTGGAGCGCATCGGCGCGATCGAGCCGGGGCAGCTGCCCGCCGAGTTCGTCGCCGCCATGGACGACGACCTCAACTCCTCCCGGGCGCTGGCCGTCGTGCACGACACGGTCCGCGCCGGCAACGCGGCGCTGGCCGACGGCGGGGACCTGGCCGGCCCGCTCGGCGCCGTCCGTGCCATGCTCGCCATCTTCGGCGTCGACCCGCTCGACCCGCACTGGGCCGGCCCGACCACAGACCTCACGTCGACCGTGGACGCACTGGTGGCACTCGCCCTCCAGCAGCGCAACGCGGCCCGCGAGCGCAAGGACTGGGTAGCCGCGGACGCCGTCCGCGACCAGTTGAAGCAGGCCGGGGTGGCCGTCGAGGACACCCCGCACGGACCACGGTGGAGCGTTGGCGATGCCCGGTAACTCTGAGCGCCGGGGTCGGCGTACCTCAGCCAAGAAAGGCGCCTCCGCGGGCACCGGCGGCAAGAACCGCGCCGGGCTCAAGGGGCGCGGACGTACCCTCAAGGCCGACGAGCGGCCCTGGCACAAGGGCTACTCGGGCACCGAGCCGCTGCCCGAGAAGACCGCCCGCAAGCAGGAGAACGAGCGCCGCGCGGCGGCCGCCGAAGGCCGGGCACCCAAGATCGGCCGCCCCGGTACGGTGGGCCGGACCGCGGCGCCGGTGAAGGCCGGCGGCCCCCGGGTCGCCCCCGGCCGCCGCTCCAACGCCCCCCGGGACGCCCCGGAGCTGCTGGTCGGCCGTAACCCGGTGGTCGAGGCGCTGCGCGCGCACATCCCGGCCACCGCCGTCTACCTGGCCCAGGGCATCGAGATCGACGAGCGGGTACGGGAGATCGTCAGCACCACGGGCGACCGGGGCATCGCGCTGATCGAAGTGACCCGCGTCGAGTTGGACCGGATGACCGGCGGCGTACTGCACCAGGGCATCGGCATCCAGGTGCCCCCGTTCAACTACGAGCCGTTCGACGACCTGCTGGCCGCCTCCGCCGAACGCACCACGCCGCTGCTGGTCGCGCTGGACGGCGTCACCGACCCGCGCAACCTGGGCGCCGTGGTGCGCTCCGCCGCCGCCTTCGGCGCCGACGGCGTGTTCCTCCCCGAACGCCGCGCCTCCGGGATGACCCCGACCGCCTGGCGGACCAGCGCGGGCGCCGCCGCCCGGCTGCCGATCGCCCAGGTCACCAACCTGACCCGGGCGCTCAAGCGCTGCCAGGAGGAGGGCTTCACCGTGGTCGGCCTGGACGCCGACGGGCCCACTTCGCTCTACGACCTGGAGGCGGCGGTGGGGCCGCTGGTGGTGGTGGTCGGGTCCGAGGGGCGTGGGCTGTCGCGGCTGGTTTCGGAGACGTGTGATCTGCGGGTGTCGATTCCTATGGTGTCTTCTGTGGAGTCGTTGAACGCGTCTGTGGCTGCTGCTGTGGCGTTGGGTGAGGTTTGTCGGCGGCGGTTTGCTTTGTAGTGGTTGCGGTTTGGGGTCGGCGGGCGGGGGTGCCTGCGCCGGCCCGTCAGGCTTGATGTCCGTCGCAGTCACCCCCGCCCGCCGACCCCGTTGTGGGCACGGGGGGCGGCACGCTCACGGCTTTTAAGGGCATTGGTGGTACTAGGCACCGGATGGTGCTGGGCGCCGAGTGCCGTTGTCGCGTGGGGAGTTGGGCTGACTCGGCGGTCAGTGCTCTTGGTGTCACAGTGCTTCCGGAGATTTGTTTTGTCTTGTCTCCGGCCTTTCTCTTACCGACTACGTGGGTTTGTGACTACGGAGGGTGGGGCTGGGGTGACTGCGACGGACATCAAGCTTGACGGGCCGGCGCGGGCACCCCAGCCCCACCCTCCGCACCGCGCCCACCCGAGCACCCGGACCGTACGATCGCCCCCGTGGATGGGTATGCGATCGGTGTTGACCTTGGGACCTCGAACACGGTAGCGGTGGTGCGGTGGCCGGACGGCAGGACCAGGCCGTTGTTGTTTGACGGGGCGCCGGTCATGCCGTCGGCGGTGTGCCTGGACGACGGCGGGCGGCTGCAGGTCGGGCGGGACGCGATCCGGCTCGGCGGGTTGAACCCGGCGCGGCTGGAGCTCAACCCGAAGCGCCGGATCGACGAGGCGAGCGTACTGCTGGACGGGCGGGAGGTGCCCACCGTCGACCTGCTGGCGGCCGTGCTGACCACGGTGGCCCGGGCGGCGGTGGAGGCGGTCGGGTTCCTGCCGCCGGCCGCGCTGACCTACCCGGCGTCCTGGGGCGCCCAGCGCCGCGACGTGCTGGTGCAGGCGGCGAACCGGGCCGGCTGGCCGCCGGTACGGTTCGTGCCGGAGCCGGTGGCGGCTGCCCGGTACTTCGTGGACGTGCTGCGCCGGCCGGTACCGGTGGGTGGCAGCCTGGCCGTCTTCGACTTCGGCGGCGGCACCCTGGACGTCGCCGTGGTACGCAACACCGGCAGCGGCTTCGCCGTGCTGGGCGACGGCGGTATCGAGGACCTGGGTGGCCTGGACGTCGACGCGGCGCTGGTGGCGCACCTCGGGCGGCTGCTGGAGCGCACCTCGGCGCTGGGCTGGCAGGCCATCCAGCGGCCGGAGTCGCTGGGCGCCGCCCGCAACCGTCGGCTGTTCTGGGAGGACGTGCGGGGCGCCAAGGAGATGCTGTCCCGCACGCCGGTGGCGCCGGTGGCGCTGCCCGGCACCGACGACTCGGTGCACGTCACCCGGGAGGAGCTGGAGCAGGTCGCGGCGCCGCTGGTGGGACAGGCAGTGCGCGAGACGGCGGCGGTGATCCGCCGCTGCGGGCTGCGGGCCGACCAGTTGTCCGGGCTGTTCCTGGTGGGCGGCTCGTCCCGGCTGCCGCTGGTGGCCCGGATGCTGCACAGCGAGCTGGGTATCGCGCCGACCGTGCTGGAGCAGCCGGAGCTGCCGGTGGCTGAGGGGGCGCTCGCGGAGCTCGTACCCCCGGTCGGGTCGGCGGCGCTGACTCCTGGCGCGCCCGGGCCGGTCTCCGCGCCGCCCGCCGGGCCGGTCTCCACCCCACCCGCCGGACCGGTATCACCGGGCGGGCCGCCGGCCCGGACCGGTCCGCAGGCCGGGAGGGATTCCCTGGCCGGGAGGGGGCCGCTGGCGACAACCGTGCCGCTGGCGACCGGCGGCACGCCGGCCGGGGCCGGGCCGCTGGGGGCGCCCGCGACCGGGCTTCTCCCGCCGCCGGGTGGAGCGGGCGTGCCGGGGCAGTACCCGGCGCCGGTCGGGCCGCCCGCCGACCGTGCGAAGCGGCGCCGGCCGCTGCTGATCGGCGCGGCGGCGGCAGTGGTCCTGCTGCTCGTGGCGGCCGCGGCGGGGGTGGTGTGGTGGCGGCACCGGGAAGCCGGCGGGTACCACGAGGTCAGCTTCGCCAGCGGGGTGTCCCTGCAGGGCGGCCCGATCCCGATGGGCGCCGGCGGGCAGGCCGCCGCCAGCCCGGCCACCACCATGACCGCGCTCGGCCCGCACACCGCGTACCTGGCCTGGGCCGACGGCAAGGGCCTGCACATCACCTACCACCCGCTGTCCGGCGGCGGCGACAACACCGTCCAGCTGGCCAAGCCGGCCACCTCGGTGGACTGGCGGGCCCTGCTGGCCCGCCCCGACGTGCTGCTCGTCTACTCCTACGAGTACTCGTCGTCGACCCCGCCGAACCACCTCTACGCGCTCGACCCGCGCAGCGGGAAAGCACTGTGGGACAAGCAACTGGACAGCAACGACACGGTCAGCTCGGTCGGTCCGGTGCTGGTCTGGCAGAACGTCGCCAAGCACCAGCTGGCGGGCCTGGACCCGGCCAGCGGCGACGTGAAGTGGTCGACGGACGACCCGAAGAGCGACTCCGGCTACCTCACCACCCGGCTGCGCGGCGCCTACGGGCACGCCGACAACGACGCCGCCGCCACCCTCGACAAGGACGCTCCGCTGGCCCTCACCGGCACCCACCTGGTGCAGGTGGCCAGCGACGGCAGCGGCCGGGTGGTCGACGTGACCAACGGCAAGACCGTCGGGGGTACCGGCATCGCCGAGTACGCCGATTCGTTCGTCGGCTCCGGCGACAACATCTACGTGGTCACCGACGACGCCGGGTACCGGGTGTCCAGCTTCTCGCTGGCCGACCCGGGCAGCGCCAAGGACGTCAAGCGCCCGTTCGTCGCGCCGGGCACCGCGCAGCCGGCGAAGGTGGTGCCGTGCGGGGTCGGCGTGTGCGTACTGGACCGGGCGAACTCGGACGCCACCACCAGCACGGTACGCATGATCGACAGCACCGGGCTGCGCTGGTCGGTGCTGGTCTCCGGGGCGGACGAGCTGACCCGCATCGGGGATGGGGTGCTGGTCACCGCCAAGGACGCGGTGCACCTGTTCACCGGCGACGGTACCGAGATCCCGCTGGGCACCGCCGGGGCGGATAGCACGGCGGTACGGGTCAACGGCGCCACGGCGCTGCTGCTCAAAGGGGACGTGACCAGCTACCCGGCGACCGTGGCGGTGGCCGGCGTGGGGCTGCGCTCCCGTACCGTCAAGCCGCTGGGCACCCTCGACGGCGTACGCGGGGAATCCTGCTCGTGGAACACCGAGCTGATCGTCTGCCCGCAGCAGTCCCAGTTCCAGATCTGGAAGTACGCGGGCTGAACAGCGACGGAGGGGCGGCCCCGAGCGGGGCCGCCCCTCCGTTCGCGTGCGGTACGTCAGATCCGGTTGCCGGTGCTGGCGTTGAAGGCGTGGTGGTGACCGATCCGCGGCTTGACGAAGACGGTGTCACCCATCCGCGGGGTACGCCGGCCGTCGGTACGGACCACGAAGCGCTCGTCGGCGCCGGAGAGGTTCACGTGGCCGTAGACGTAGGCGTCCGCGCCCAGCTCCTCGACCAGGTCCACCTTGATCGGCATGCCGCCCTCGGTCTCGCCGACCAGGTCGCAGTCCTCCGGGCGGAAGCCCACGGTCACCGTGCCGCTGCCACCGTCGGCCTGCGCCGCCGACACCTGCTCGCGGCTCAGCGGCAGGATCATGCCGGCGAAGTTGGCGCCCGACTCGGTCAGCCCGACGGTCTTGATGTTCATGGCCGGGGAGCCGATGAAGCCGGCGACGAAGACGTTGGTCGGGTGGTCGTAGAGCGCCCGGGGGGTGTCCACCTGCTGCAGCACGCCGTCCAGCAGGACCGCCACCCGGTGGCCCATGGTCATGGCCTCCACCTGGTCGTGCGTCACGTAGACGGTGGTGGTGCCCAGCTGGGCCTGCAGCGAGGCGATCTGCGAACGGGTCTGCACCCGCAGCTTGGCGTCCAGGTTCGACAGCGGCTCGTCCATGAGGAAGACCTGCGGCTTACGGACGATCGCGCGGCCCATGGCGACGCGCTGGCGCTGGCCACCGGAGAGCGCCTTCGGCTTGCGGTTGAGGTACTCCTCCAGCTGGAGCAGCCGGGCGGCGTTCTTGACAGCCGCGTCGATCTCCGCCTTCGGGGTCTTGCGCAGCTTCAGCGCGAACGCCATGTTCTCGTACACCGTCATGTGCGGGTACAGGGCGTAGTTCTGGAAGACCATCGCGATGTCGCGGGACTTCGGCGGGAGGTTGGTGACGTCGCGCTGGTCGATGAAGATCGACCCGGAGTCGACATCCTCAAGCCCGGCGAGCATCCGCAGGCTGGTGGACTTCCCGCAGCCGGAGGGGCCGACGAGGACGAGGAACTCGCCGTCACCGATCTCCAGGTTGAGCGCGTCCACCGCGGGCTTCACGCTGCCCGGGTAGATCCGGGAGGCGTTCTGGTACGTGACCGTGGCCATGCTGAAGTAGTTCCCTTCACCGGCAGGAACGTGCCGGACGATCCGAGTAAAGGCGTCGTCACCAGCCGCTGGCGGCCGGTGACCGTGCTGTCACCGTAGACGGCGTTCAACTCTGGAACAAGCTCGCTACCAGGGCTGTAGCATAGTTTGGCCGGATTGATGCCGGGATGGGTGCCAGCAGCCAAGATCATACGGCACCGCGTACGATGCCTGGGAGCCGGTACCCACCCCAGGTCGGGACCGCGCCGACGTGGCGCAATTGGTAGCGCACCCGACTTGTAATCGGAAGGTTAGGGGTTCAAGTCCCCTCGTCGGCTCCGAATCCCCAGGTCAGATGCGGTCCGGGGCGCCCTGGAGATCCCCAGAACGCCCCGGTACTGCAACGAGGTACAGCAACCGCCCTGGACCCCACCTATTCGGCGCACCGAGATGGTCAACTCGCCTGCCGGTCGCCGACGAGCTGGTCGATGCGCTGATGGGAGACGCCGAGGGTGATCCCGGCGTCGCGGTAGCTGAGGCCAGCGGCGACGAGCTCGGTCGCGGCCCGGCGCAGCAGGTCGGCGGCGACCTGGGCGTCGCGTTCGGCCTGCCGGCGGGCCTGGACGGTGGCGTGGAGCAGGTCGTCGATGTGGGGTTGGTCGAAGCGGACTTGCGCCTCGATCTCGACGGCGCTGGTGGGTACATCGAGGTACAGGGCTAGCGCCTCGCGCAGGTGCTCCCGGGTGTTGACCAGCGTGGTGCCGAAGGTGTGGGCCTGCGGCACATCTCGGGCCTCGGCTACCCAGGCGCGGCCTTCCCGGTGGAACAGGCCCACGTAGGTGGTGCTCATGTCATCCATCCTTGCCCAGGCACGGTTCCAGGTCGCGTTCGATGCTGCGCAGCGTCCCGATCGGGATGTCGCCGCCGTTTAGCGGGATAACCGTCTGGCAGGCACCGCAGCGCACCACGAGATGCGAGCCACGCTGCCGGACCTCGACACACTCGTGTCGTGCCAGGATCCGGCGGATGTCCCGCGCCCTCATCGCGCACTGTCTAGTGTAATAGACACTGGGTGTCTAGCCGAATAGACGGCTTGCTGGCGGTCTGGCGCCGGGCATGCGAGTCGTTCAGCCATCGAGACGCTCCCCCAGTCGGCGCAGCGCGTCCCGGGTCGCCGCCGAGGTGACCTGTGTGTAGATCTCCATAGTGATCGCGAACTGCGGACCACAATATTGCTTCTGGGACGATGTGTCCTTGCCGGACGGGGCGCGCCAAGAGGTAGCTGTAGGCGTCCTGGCCAGACAGGCAAGCTGCGCGGCAAGGGCCGGCTCACAGTTCGACGGCGGCCGGAACCGTACAGCCTCCGCCCTGCCGGTGGTCGGCCTGGAAGGCTGCTTGCCAACCGGCAGCCGCACGAGATGCTCCAGAATTGCGTGGCTAACTGAGTGACTACTGCCGCACGCTACCCCGGTCGTCCACGGACTTTGACGGACTGAAGCGCCAGGTCAGTACGGCTAGCGAGCCAGGTTGATCAATGTCAGTCACTACTTCGGGACGAAGAGGTCGTGGGTTCCGACGCCGGACGGACCCCGACGTGCCGGGCTGTCATGAGGATCCGCTCGTCACCGGCGACGAGTGACCGCTACGCAGCTCTACGGGGTGCCGTCAAACCGTCCGCGTTTGGCAATCTCGCGGTCGATTTCCGCTGCGCCACGCAGTCGACCTCCCCGGACACGCCTGCGACGGTCATAAACGCCAGCGGCGCCGAGACCCACAACGATCACCACAGCGACAAGCACCCAGAACCACATGTCGCGACCCTTCATGTTCTTTGACCGAGTCGCTAGGTCTTCTCGCGATGGCCTGGTACGACGACCCGCCGACCGGAGGCCTACCTCGAACGTAGCCCTCGATGCGTGCCATGGGAACGTCATCAAGCTGTCAGGCCTGATCGCTTTCGATTCCAGGCTTGAGACTGAGGGGCGCCGATCTGGCGCCTCGATCTGTCAGTCCTGGAGGACCCAACCAAGATCGTTACCTGGGCAGTTGGCCAGCCATTGCTAGCACGGGTGGCGGGATGGCTCCTCGGCCAGGCGCGTGGGGGAGTGCGGCGCTGAGTGGCGAAGATCATCCGGCACAGATCCGGCACAACTGAGCACGAACAGCGGCGAGGTGCAGCGACAAGTGTTGAGAACTGCGCCGCTGGTCAAGGCCCTGAAGGGTCCGGATTGCCGGCATGCGTACCACCTGCTGGGGGTTACGGGTTCAAGTCCCGCCGTCGGCTCACCAAGAAGCCCTGACCAGTCGGAATGCCGATCAGGGCTCCATGCGCTCGGGGTCGGGTCTCGTCCGGTCCCGCCGAGCCGTTCGGACCGCAAGATCATCTGATCCTGCGGTGAGGGCCCCCGGCGATCGATCCGGAACATGGCCTCGCAGGTGACTGCTGGCCCACCGGGCGACACGCCGGCCGGATGACAGGACACCCTCCCACATCCAGGTCGCACCCCGCCCGGATGCCACAAAAGGGGCGACGGTGAAGCGTGTACCGCCTGACCGGAGCTTGTGCCCGGGCCGCTGCGCCGGATGGCGACGCGCCAGGGATCATACGTTCGTGGCCATTGGATACGTCCGCAGCCGACCACCGCTGGTGGCGGCGACTCTATCGGCGATCCTGGCCGTGGTCATCGGGTGCGGAGCTGCTGGCTGCGCCAGCTCCGCCGGCGGTAACAGGACCGTGCCCGAAGCAACTCGGAGCAGCTCGGCGCCCTCGGCCGAACCACGGTGGTCGTTCCTCGGCGCGTACACCGGACCCGGCGCGAAGGGCGTCGACCGGCTGCGGAGCTGGGAGGCGTGGAGCGGGGTCCGGACCGGGATCGCGCTCGACTTCGCGCCCGCCGACAGCTGGAGCGGGATCGAGGGTGGCGACTGGCAGCTCGCGCCCTGGGCCGCGAGCGGTCGCCGCTTGATCTACTCGGTGCCACTGTTCCCCAAGCGGCAGGGAAGCCTGGCGGAGTGTGCCGCCGGGTACTACGACCTCCACTGGACCACGCTCGCGGGCAACCTGATCGGGCACCGATTGCCGGACACCGTGGTGCGGCCGGGCTGGGAATTCAACGGCGACTGGTACGGGTGGGCCTCGGCCGGCCGGGAGGCGGACTACGCCGGCTGTTTCCGGCACCTGGTCGATGCCATGCGCGCGGTGCCCGGGCAGCAGTTCCAATTTCTGTGGAACCCGATTCTGGGTACCGAGCACTCGGACGCTGAGCCGGCCTACCCGGGCGACGCCTATGTCGACTACATCGGGGTGGACGTCTACGACATGTCCTGGCTCCCGCACACCTACCCGCTACCGGACGACGCGAGCGTCGAGCGCTTGGCCGCGGCGCGGCGCTCGGTGTGGAACACCATCCTGGACGGCAGCAGCGGGCTGCGCTTCTGGGCGCGGTATGCCGCGGACCACGGCAAGCGCCTGGCGGTACCGGAGTGGGGCCTGTCGGAGCGCACCGACCGGCACGGTGGTGGTGACAGCCCCTACTTCGTCGAGCGGATGCTCGCATTCCTGGCCGATCCGGCCACCCGGCCCTCGTTCGCCATGTACTTCGAGGCCGACCTGCTGCTCGATGACGCCGGACTCAACCTGCACCGGATTTCCTGCGCATCGTCAGTGTTTCCGCAGGCCGCAGCCAGGTTCCGGGAAATCTTGGCGAGCCTGCCGTCCGCCGGGTCGACGAATGTCGACTTCCAGTGCGATTCGGGCTCGTAGCGCCACCACATCAGGTGTCTCAAGCACAACCGCTGTCTGGTCGACGACAGTGGCCGCCGAGCGGAGCAGAGCAGATCCGCAACGCGTCGCCCCCGTCCACGTCGTAGCCGAATCTGTCAGTATCGATACCGCATCAGCCGGGCGATCATCGCGTTCGGGAAGCCAGCAACACGATCCGCGCCCGCTGCAGATGACGGGTCGGCCAGCCGAAGAACGGGTCGACGCCGCGCAGCCGAGACCCGCCACTCGGACGGAGAACGAGAGGCACAGCAAACCCATACGCCCCATTGCCCCGCATCACAATCATCGAGTGATTTCCGACACGCGACGCTACTGCCTCGAAGTACGTTTCGCGGCAATTGTCATAATTGACAGTGTGTCTGGGTGTGACCTATCTTCGAGCACGTGCGCAGGCCGCTATTGCGGTCCCTTTTCTTCATAGGTAACGATTTAGTGAGCTTGCCGTCACGATCTGTGGTTGATCGGAGTGGCGGATGCGTTCGCGTGGAGGGCGAAAGTTGGGAGCGCCGACCACTACCCGACCGGTCCCTGTCTCTGATTTCACTGCCGAATTCCGTGTGCCCGGTGAGCTGCGCCGGCCCACGGCTGGCCGCCGTAACGGCAAGTCGGTGCGTCCGGCCTACGCCACTGTCCCGCTGCCGCCCACCGACGCGGAGCTGACGCTCTACCGTCGGCGCGGCCTTTCCCGGCTGCTGATTCCCAGCCTGGTCAGTTTCGGTGCGCTGGTGTGCAGCCAGGTGCTGTTCATGAGGCTTTCGCCGTGGCTGTGGCTGGTCACCCCACTCCTCGGTTTTACCGTCATTTATTACGTCGTCTCATTGATTGTCACTTCATTCACACCGACCTTCCGCATGGCCGAGCACCAGAAATTGGTCAAGAATTGGCGCCCCGACCGCTATCCGACGGTCGATGTCTTCTTGCCTGTCTGTGGCGAGCCGCCGCATGTGCTGCGCAACACCTGGGAATTCGTGCGCGAGATGTCGCGTTGCTATCCGGGCCTGGTATCCGTCTATGTCCTGGACGATTCTCCGAACGAGGCCATGGAGCGGATGGCACTGGCCTTCGGCTTTGTTTACCAGCGCCGGCCCAACCGCGGCTGGTTCAAGAAGGCGGGCAATATGCGCTACGCCTTCGAGCGCACATTGTCGGATTTCATCCTGGTGCTCGACGCGGACTTCAGCCCACGTAAGGACATGCTCAACCAGATGCTGCCCTACTTCGACGCCGAGCCCGACATCGGCATCGTGCAGTCGCCGCAGTACTTCCGCGTGCACAAGGGGCAGGGCTGGGTCGAGCGGGGCGCGGGCGCGGTGCAGGAGCTGTTCTACCGATCGGTCCAGGTCTCCCGGCAGGCGCACGACTCCGCGATCTGCGTCGGCAGCTGCGCCATCTACCGCCGCGAGGCCCTGGACTCCATTGGCGGCTCGACCCTCATCGAGCACTCCGAGGACGTGCACACCGGCTTCGACCTGCGGATGAAGGGTTGGCGGCTGCGGTACATCCCGGTCGTGCTGGCCGCCGGCCTCTGCCCGACCGACGTGAACTCGTTCTATACGCAGCAGTACCGCTGGTGCTCCGGCTCCATGAGCCTGCTGTTCTCGCGGAAATTCTGGGCCACCAAGCTCTCCTTCCGCGCCCGGATGAGCTACATCTCCGGCTTCTGCTACTACTTCCACACCGGGCTGTTCACCTTCGTCGGGCCGATCATCCCGATGCTGATGCTGACGGTGTTCGCCCACCAGATCCGCTTCGCCAACTACCTGCTGATCCTGCCCAGTGTCGTCTACAACTTCATCGTCTTCCCGATGTGGCACCACGCCCCGTACCGCCTGGAGGCGTGGACGGTGAAACTGATCTATGGCTGGGCCCACGCGTTCGCCATCACCGACCTGATGCGTGGCCGCAGCCTCGGCTGGGAGCCGACCGGCGGCACCGCCAAGAAGAGCAAGACGCGCCGGCTGTGGCTGGGAATCAAGTTCTGGACCACCGGGATCGGCGTCATCTGGGTCGGCCTGGCGGCGTGGCGGATGCTCAACTCGCACGAACCGGCGGCGTTCATCCCGGCGTTCCTCGGTGGGGCGTTCTTCCTCGCCATCGCCCTCCAAGCGGTGCTGGTCGACCCGGAGCGGGACGTCGAGGTCGTCCTTTGAAAACGAAGTACCTCGTCATCCTGATGGTCATCGGCGCGCTCGCCTTCATCGAGGTGACGGTGCTGCGAACCGTGAACATCCACGTGCCGGCCCCGAAGCCGGCGACTGCCGCGGCACCGCAGCGGCAGGGTGGCGCGGCCGCGAGCCCGCCGCCGACGACGTATGACGTCGCGCCGCTGATGCGCCCGGCGAAGAAGTACCTCGGGGTGACCGTCGACGGCGGTGCCGACCTTGCCAAGATCGACGCCTTTGCCCAGCAGATCGGCAAGAAGCCCAACCTCGTCGCCATCTTCGAGAGCTTCAACGACGGATTCGCCGCCGCCGAGGTGCGCAAGGTCTACGGATACGGTGGCCTGGCCGTGATCCGCTGGGAGCCCAAGAACATCTCGATGGCCGACATAGCCGCCGGCAAGTACGACCAGTACGCCACGACCTTCGCCAAGGCGGTGCGGACGCTCAACCTGCCGATCGCGCTGACCTTCGCGCACGAGATGAACGGCAGCTGGTACACCTGGGGCACCAAGTCGACGACCCCGGCACAGTACGTGGCGGCGTGGCGGCACCTGCACGAGATCTTCGTCGCGCAGAAGGCGACGAACGTGCTCTGGACCTGGACCCCCAACGTCATCACCTACCTGAAGCAGGTGAAGCTGGCGCCGTTCTACCCCGGCGACGACGTCGTCGACTGGGCCGGCATCGACGGCTACTTCTCGCAGCACGGCCCCAAGACGTACAGCGAGCTGTTCGTCCCGACGATCAACGCGATCCGCGGGATCACCGCGAAGCCCGTCGTCATCGTCGAGACCGGCGCCGAGCCCGGCACGGCGCGACCCGGTCAGCTCGACAACCTCCTCTCGGCGGTGGCGACCAGCTCCGACGTCATTGGTTGCGTGTACTTCGACATGGACGCCACCAAGGACTGGCGCCTGGCCGACGTCGCCTCGCAGCAGGCGTTCGCCAAGCAGGCAGCCGCCGACGTGTTCGGCTTCAACGTCGGAGAAACCAGGTGATCGAGACGCTGGACCCGCCGGCGTCCGCGATCCACCGGACGCCACCGCCCCGGCGGGCCGCCCGAGACTGGATCACCACGGTGCTCGCGCTGCTCGGCGCCGCCGCCGCGATGGCCGTCGGCTCGGTCGACCTGGGCAAGCGCGAGCTGTGGAACGACGAGTTCGCCACCTGGCACGGCGCAACCCTCTCGCTGCACCAGACGCTGATGTTCATCAGCAACATCGACCTGGTCCACGGCTTCTACTATCTGCTGGTCCGCGGCTGGATGCAGGTCGCCGGCGACTCACCGGCCCAACTGCGGCTGCTGTCGCTGCTGGCCGTCGCCGGCACCGCGGCCCTGATCGTGGCCCTCGGCAGCCGCCTGTTCGACCGCACGGTGGGCACCGTCGGGGCGCTGGTCTACGTGGCACTGCCGGTAACCTCGCGGTATGCGCAGGAGGCCCGCTCCTATGCGTTGGTGACGTTCTTCGCGGTCCTGGCCACCTGGTTGCTGCTGCGGGCGCTGGAGCGGCCGCTTCGGCCGCGCTGGTGGCTGTACGGCGCTGCCGTCGTCGTGCTCGGCTGGCTGCACTTCGTCGCGCTGCTGGTGCTCGCCGGCCACCTGTTCTACGTCTGGCGCACCGCCGACACGCCGGACCGGCGCTGGCAGTGGTTCAGCAGCACCGGCGCCGCCACGCTCCTCGTGCTGCCGCTGCTGGTGTTCGCCAGCCACCAGTCCGGCCAGATCTCCTGGATCAAGGGGGACTGGGCGGCCGTGCGCAAGGTGTTCAACGAACTCGTCGGAGGCCCGCTGATGCTGGCCGTCGTCGGGTTGTTCCTGCTGCTCGGCGTCGCCCTGGCCGGTCGGCTCCGGCCGGCCGCGCTGATGCTGCTGATCTGGGTGGTGTTGCCGCCGGTCTTCGGCTACGCCACGTTCACCGTGCTGCACCTGTTCATGGCCCGGTACTTCCTCTTCGCGGTTCCCGCGGTCTGCCTGCTGGTCGCCTTCGGCGCGGTCCGGGCCGGCCGGCTGCTCGGCCGCCGGGCCGGCGCCGTGACCGGTCTCGTGCTCGGCCTGGTCCTGGCCGGCGCGCTGGCCTACGCCGGCCTGCCCGCGCAGGAGCGGATCCGGGCGAACACCCTCGACGGGCAGCCCACCTACACCTCGGCCACGCGCTACCTTGCCGAGCACGCCGAGCCCGGCGACGGCGTCGCCTTCAACGACGGCTTCGGCGGCTCCACCGACCTCGCCCGCAAGGCGACCGATTACCAGTTCCGCAACCGGAGCGCGGCGACCCGCCCGCGCGACGTTTTCCTGGCCCAAGCGGCCCGTGACCGTGGCTGGCTGACCGCGCTCGAATGCGCGGACGCGGCCGCGTGCCTGGGCGCCACGCAACGCATCTGGCTCATCGAGACCGGGCACGCCGGCAATCCGTTCGAAGGGCTGCCGGTGGACCGCGCGACACTCCTGCAGAACTCGTTCAAGGTCGACCATCTGGAGCGGTTCGACAAGATCCGTGTCGTTGAACTGCTCCGTCAGTAACGCTCCGCGGTACCTCCCCTTCTCGACGTGAAGGACCACCTGTGCCCAGTCACGATCAGTCCGACGTGCGCATAGTGCGGCACCGTGCAAACGGGCACCGACGTCCGCTGCGCACCCCCGTCCGGGTCGCCCTCGTCATGACCCTGTTGGCCGGCCTGCTGGGCTGCCTGCAGCTGTCCAACGCCGCGGCGGACGTCCTGACCAACTCGCAGGACACCCTGCGCACCGGCTGGGACCTCGCCGAGCCCAACCTCGCGCCGGCCACCGTCACCGGCAGCAACTTCGGCCAGCTCTTCTCGACCCAGGTCAACGGTCAGGTGTACGCCCAGCCGCTGGTCGTGGGCGGTACCGTGCTGGTCAGCACGGAGAACAACTACATCTACGGCCTGGACGCCGTGACCGGCGCGACCAAGTGGTCCCGCAGCCTGGGCGCGCCGTGGCCGGCGAGCACGACCGGATGCGCCGACCTGACGCCGAACCTCGGCAACACCTCGACCGGCGTCTACGACCCGGCGACCCAGACCTACTACCTGACCACGAAGGTCAACGACGGCCCCGATCCGCAGCACCCCAGCTGGTACCTGCACGCCGTCGACGTGGCCAGCGGTGCCGAGCGCGCCAACTGGCCGGCGAAGATCGCCGGTACGCCCAGCAACGATCCGTCGCACCCGTTCGTCGGCTACGACGTCAACCAACGTCCCGGCCTGCTGCTGCTGGGCGGTGCCGTCTACATGGCCTTCGGCTCGCAGTGCGACTACGGCACCTACGTCGGCTGGGTGGTCGGGGTCAACACCACCAGCCGGACGATGAGCGTATGGTCCGACGAGTCCGGCGCGACCAGCCACGGCTCCGGCATCTGGCAGGGTGGTTCCGGCCTGGTCTCCGACGGCCCCAACCGGATCATCGTGAGCACCGGCAACGGCATCACCCCGCCGAACGGCCCGGGCAACAACCCGCCGAACCAGCTCTCGCAGTCGGTCGTGCGCCTCGCGGTCGCCGCCGACGGCACGATGAGCGCCAAGGATTTCTTCAGCCCAGCCAACGCGGCCACGCTCGACCAGAACGATCAGGACCTCGGCTCCGGCGGCCCGGTCGGTCTGCCGTCGCAGTACTTCGGCACGGCGGCGATCCCCAACCTGATGTTCGAGATGGGCAAGGACGGGCGCGCCTTCCTGCTCAACCGTGACAACCTCGGTGGCAAAGGCCAGGGCGCGGGCGGCACCGACGCGGTCGTGCAGACCGCCGGGCCCTACCGCGGCCTGTGGGGCAGGCCGGCCGTCTACGGCGGCGAGGGCGGCTACGTCTACGTCGTGCAGAACCAGCAGACCATGCTCGCGTTCAAGTACGGCCTCGACGGCTCCGGCAAGCCGGCGCTGAGCCTCGCCGGGAACACCGCGGAGTCGTTCGGCTACACCTCGGGCTCGCCGGTGGTCACCTCCGACGGCACCAACGCCGGCTCGGCCGTCGTGTGGGTCGAGCGCGTCGACGGCCCGACCGGCGTCAACGGCCAGCTGTGCGCCTACAGCGCGGTCCCGGTCAACCAGAAGCTCGCCCTGCTGCGCTGCTTCCCCATCGGTACCGGGGTCAAGTTCGCCGCCCCGGCCACCTCCAACGGCCGCGTGTACGTCGGAACCCGCGACGGCAAGGTGTTCGGCTTCGGCCAGCCGACCACCGCGGCGCTGACCACCGCGCAGAACACGTTCGGACCCACCCTGGTCGGCACCTCAAGCTCCACGACCGTGAAGGTGACCGCCACCCGGCCGATCACGATCAACGCGATCACCACCACGGCGCCGTTCTCGGTGACTGCGCCGACGCTGCCGGTGACGCTGGCCGCGGGCCAGAGCGTCGACGTCCCGGCAACCTTCACGCCGACCGTACCCGGCTCGATACCGGGCGTGCTGAACTTCCAGCTCACCGACGGCGGCATGGACGAACTGCTGCCGACCGGGCTGCAGGGCAACGCGTACAAGCCCGGGTTGGCCGCCTCGCCGCCGACGCTGACCTTCGAGGACACGCCGATCGGCGGCACGGTGACGCTCAGCGCCAGCTTCACCAACACCGGTATCACGGACGAGACCATCAGCGGGGTGACCGGCCCGTCGGCGCCGTTCACGGTGTCCGGCCTGCCGGCCTCGGGCGCGACCGTCGCAGCCGGCCAGTCCGTGGCGGTCTCGGTGACCTACACGCCGACGTCGGCCGGCGCCGACACCTCCACGATCAAGATGAGCAGTGCCAACGGCACCGCGACCATGACGCTTTCCGGCCACGCGATCGTCGGCGTCGCCCAGCTGTCCATCACGCCGTCGTCGCTCTCCTTCGGCAGCGTTCCGGTCGGCCTGTCGACGACGAAGACGCTGACCGTGTCGAACACCGGCAACCTGGCCGTTACCGTCACCAAGGCAGCGCCGCCGGCCCTGCCGTACGTGGTCAACACGCCGTTGCCCGAGGGCCAGGTGCTGGCGCCCGGCGACACCATCCAGGTGCAGGTGACGTTCGCGCCGTCGATGCCCGGTACGTACAACAACGTCTACACGATCAGCTCCAACGACGGGCACGGCGCGCACACGGTACCGGTGACGGGCTCGTCGGCAAACCCGCCCAACGGCACCCCGCTGCCCTCGCTCGGCGGTGGCTGGGTATTCAACGGGTCGGCCAAGATGGTGGGCTCGGACCTGTCGCTCACGAGCGCCACCGCCAACCAGGTCGGCTCCGCGGTCTACGCGACGCCCCTGCCCAGCGCCGGGCTTTCGGCGTCGTTCCAGCTACAGCTCGGCCCCGGCACCGGAGCGGACGGCATGACATTCGCGCTGCTTGACGCAGCCACGGCCACAGCGAAGAGCGTCGGTGCGGGCGGCAGCGGACTCGGCTTCGGTGGCCTGACCGGCGTGGCGGTCACGTTCGACACCTACAAGGGTGGCAACGACCCGTCGAACAACTTCATCGGCCTGACCACCGGCGCCGTCAACGGCCAGCTGACGTACGTGGCCACGGCCACCAACATCCCGCAGCTGCGCACCGGTACGCACAACGTCCTGATCAACGCGACCAGCGGCAACGTGGCGGTGTCGATCGACGGCACTGCGGTGCTGTCGGCCGCCGTCAGCCTGCCCGGCAGCGCGCTCGCCGCGTTCACCGCCGCGACCGGCGGCTCCGCCGACGAGCACACGGTACGCAACGTGTCGATCTCGTCGGGCAGCACGCTGCTGCCGCAGCCGGGGACCGGCTGGGTCTTCAACGGCAGCGCCGCGATGGCCGGGAATGAGGCTGTCCTGACGCCGGCCACCAACATGCAGGCCGGCGCTGCGTTCTACTCGCAGACGATCGCCACCGACGGCATGACGGCCGCGTTCACGCTGCGGATGAACGGCGGCTCCGGCGCCGACGGCGCGACCTTCGCGCTCATCGACCCGGCGCAGGCGACGGCCGGCCCGGCCAGCGTCGGCGGGAAGGGCAGCGGGCTGGGCTTCGCCGGCCTGCCGGGGGTGGCGGTGACGTTCCAGACGTACGCGTCGTACGGCGTCAGCTCGTACAACTTCGTCGGCATCGGGACGAGTACCGCCGGCGGTGCAATGACCCTGGTGGCGAGCAGCACGTCGGTGCCGCAACTGCGCACCGGTACCCACAACATCAACATCTCGGTCAGCGGCACCACGATCACGCTGAAGGTGGACGGCACAACGGTGCTGACCAAGAGCGTGCCGGGCCTGCCGGCCACCGCGCTCGCCGGCTTCACGGCAGGCAACGGTGGCCAGAACGACGTGCATGCTGTGAGCAACGCGCAGATTCTGGCGGGCGCCTCGCTGGTGCCGGCCCCGCCGTCCGCGGCGTGGACCGCCAACGGTTCGGCCACGATCAGCGGCGGGACGATCCAGCTCACCAAGGCTGACGTCAACCAGGCTGGCACGGCGGTCTTCGGCCAGGCAGTACCGACGGCCCGCCTCAACGCCAAGTTCACCGCACAACTGAACGGCGGCACCGGCGCCGACGGCTTGACGTTCATGCTGCTCGACGCCAGCCAGGCGACGCCTACCTCGGTCGGCCTCAAGGGTGGGGGTCTGGGCTTTGCGAACCTGGCGGGTGTCGCGGTAACCCTGGTGACATACCCGCAGACGGGCGTCAACTCCAACAACTTCGTCGCCATCGCGACCAGCACAGCCGGTGGTGCGCTCAGCTACGTCTCCTCCACGACATCGGTCCCGCCGCTGCGCAGCGGCACCCACGACGTCGGGGTGTCAGTGGTGAACGGCAACCTGGTGGTCAGTATCGACGGCACCCAGGTGCTCAACACCCAGGTCAGCATTCCCAGGTACGCGCTGATCGGTTTCTCCGGCGGCACCGGCGGCATGACCGATATCCACGCGGCGAGCAACATCCTCATCCGCTACTGAACGGGGGCACCAGCCGGCCGCACGATGTGTTGATGCGCGTCCGCATGACGACGGCATCGGGCTTTTCCGGCATTGTTCGGTTAGCGTCTGTGGCGTGCGGTTTCACATCCTCGGTCCGATCGAGGCGCACGACGGCGATCGATCGCTACCGCTGGGTGGGCCGCAGCAGCGCGCGGTGCTGGGCTTGCTGCTGACGCAGCAGAATCAGGTCGTGTCGACCGACCGGATCGCGGCCCAGCTGTGGGGCGAACGCCCGCCGGCCAAGGCACGAAGCCTGGTACAGGGCTGTGTCGCCGGTCTGCGGCGTACCCTGCGGGCGGCCGGCGATGGTGTCCTGCAGACGCGTCCACCCGGGTATCTCCTGCGAATCCAGCCCGGCGACCTGGACCTGGACCGGTTCGAGGAGCTGGTGGCGAGCGCGGATCGGCTGGCGGCGGAAGGCTCCCGGACCGCGTTGCAGCGCGGCGCCGGGGACCTGCGCGCCGCACTGTTGCTCTGGCGCGGCCCGGCGTTCGATGGGATCGAAGTCGAAGCATGTGTGGCCGAAGCCGCCCGGTTGGCGGAACGGCGGCTGATTGTCCTGGAGAAACGGGTCGACATCGACCTGCGGTTGGGCGGGCGCGCGGGGGAGCTGTGCGCGGAACTACAGGTGGTCGTCCGGGATCATCCGCTGCGGGAGCGATTGTGGCGGCTGCTGATCACGGCGCTGTACCTGGCCGAGCGGCAGGCCGAGGCGTTGGAGGCGTACCGACAGCTGCGCCGGTCGCTGGTGGACGAGCTCGGGGTCGAGCCCGGCGCGGCGCTTCAGCAGCTGCACTCCACCATCCTGGCCGGGGCCGAGGTGCCCATGGCCGGGATGGCGGTGCCCGTGGTCGGCGGCCCGGTTGTCGCTGCGCCGTCAGCGGCGCTCCCGATACCGGCGACGCTGCTGCCGGCTCAGCTGCCGGCCGCGGTCACCGGATTCACCGGGCGGGCGTCGCAGCTGCGCCGGTTGGACGCGCTGCTCGGCGAGGCCGACCCCGGTGGGGTACGGGTCGTGGTGCTCTGCGGCACGGCCGGGGTGGGCAAGACCGCCCTCGCCGTGCAATGGGCGCACGCGGTCAGCGAACGGTTCGACGGCGGTCAGCTCTACGTCGACCTGCGGGGGTACTCCACGGTTGCGCCGTTGCGGCCGGTCGACGCGCTCGCCGGTTTCCTGGTTGGCCTGGGTGTGCCTGGCGAACGCGTGCCGGCCCGCGAGGACCAGGCCGCCGCGCTGTACCGGACCTTGTTGGCCGGTCGGAACACACTCGTCGTGCTCGACAACGCCCGCGATTCGGCCCAGGTGCGCCCGCTGCTGCCCGGCGGCCCGGGTGGCATGGTGCTGGTGACCAGCCGCGACAAGCTGGGCGGATTGGTCGCTCAGGACGGGGCGGCGCACGTGACCCTCGACGTTCTGCGACCGGATGAGGCCGACGGCCCTTCTCTCCCGGGCCCTGGGCCGGGACGGGTCGAGGGTCGAGCCGGTTGAGCTGGCAACGCTTGCCCGGCTGTGCGCGTACCTGCCGCTCGCTCTGCGCATCGCCGCGGCCAACCTCACGATGTACCCGAAGCGGGGGATCGCCGGCCAGCTCAGCGAGCTCGGAGCGGACAACCGGCTGGGCGTACTCACGGTGGGGGGCGACGACGGGCACGCGGTCCGGGCCACGTTCGACCTCTCCTACGCCCACCTCGATCCACCGGGCCGCCGGCTGTTTCGCCGGCTCGGGCTGCTGCCGGGCATCGACCTGACCACAGCCGATGCGCAGGCCGTCCTGGACGGGGTCGATCGGCCCCTGGCCGGAGCGCTGTTGGCCCGGCTGGTCGATGCCCACCTCATCGACGAGCACGACGGTGGTCGGTTCGGCTGGCACGACCTGCTGCGGTTGTACGCGGCCGAGCGGGCCCTGGCCGAGGAGCCGGTTGAGCAGCGGGCGGCCGTCCTGGCCCGCCTCTACGCCGGGTACCTCGGCCGGGCCCGGGCCGCCGCGGATCTTCTGTACCCCCACATGCTGCGCCTGCCGGGTGGCTCCGCTGCCACGGCCGACGATCATCGGGACGAAGCGGCCGCGCTGAGTTGGCTGGAAGCGGAGCGGCCCAACCTCGTCCTGGCCGTTGAGTTCGCGGCCCGTCACGGGCCCCGGCCGGCCGCGTGGCTGCTGGCCGACGCGCTGCGGGGCTACTTCCACCTGCGCCGCTACACCGGTGACTGGTTCGCGGTGGCGAACGCCGCGCTGGCCGCCGCCCGTCACCACGACGACCTGGCCGCGCAGGCGTCGGCCCAGCACAGCCTGGGCACCGCGTACCGTAGCCTCGGCCAGCACCGAACGGCGCTGCGCCACTACGCGCAGGCCCTGCGACTGGCCCGACAGTGCGGCTGGTACGAGTCGCAGGCCACGACTCTGGGCAACCTCGGGATCGTCTCCCACAAGCTCGGCCGGTTGAGCGCGGCGGCCCGTCAGCTCGATGCCGCACTCGCCCTCGACCGGCAGCTCGGCCGGCGAGCCGGTGAGGCCAACAACCTGGGCCTGCTGGCGAGCGTCCATCAGGACATGGGACGGCTGGCCGACGCGTTCGAGGATTTCACCACGGCGCTCGCCCTCAACACCGCGGTCGGCAGCCGGCATGGCGAGGCGCTCGTCCTCACCGGACTCGGCGAGGTCTGCCGGGATCTGGGCCGGCTGGACGAGGCCCGGCAGCATCTGACCGAGGCGCTGTGTCGGTACGACCTGGTCGGCGACCGTGACGGTATCGCCATGGTCCACTGTGCACTGTCCACACTGGAGTGTCGGGAGAATCGGCTGGAGCTGGCCCGGGAACACGCGCGAACCGCCCTGGCGCTGGCTGAGGAGACCGGCGACCGGCGGACCGAAGCCATCGCCCGCAACGCGTTGGGTACCACCGACGTCCTGCTCGGCCATCCCGAGGCTGCCCTCGGCGAGCACCAGCGAGCCGTGACGCTGGCGGCGGAGACCGCCAGCCGTATCCTGGAAGCCGAGGCGATGATCGGGCTGGCCGTGGTCCAGCACCGGCTGGGTGACCTCGACCGGGCCGACGACCTCGCCCGTCAGGCCCTGGAACTGGCTCTGCGCAACGGCTTCGAAGTGGTGGTCGGCACAGCGCACCACACCCGGGCCGAGATCGCCCGCGCGGCCGGGCGACCCGACCGCGCGGCGGCCCACGTCGAGTTGGCCCTTGCCAGCCGGCGGAGATCCCAAACACGGTGGCCGGAAGGCCGCGACGGTTGATCGCGGCCTTCCGGCCCGGCCCGACGTTCGGCCGTGCGTGACGGATCATGATGCGCAGAACACCACCGCATTCATCGGCCAGGTGGTGGGTGGAGCACTGCCCGAGGACTCAGCTCCGAAGTTGGCCGCGGTCGCCGGCTGGCCGGCGGTGGTCGGCGCGAGCTGCTGCCAGTGGGTTCCCGGGGTGGAGATGCCTCCGCCGAGACCGGTGATGGCCTTGCCGGGCGGACACGCAACGGTAGCGAGCCGGTTCGGTACGCCGCCCGGCGTGTTGAACTGCGCCGGGACCATCTCGATGTCACCGAAGATGCGGGTCGGCCGAAGGCACACCGCGTAGCCGGTGACCGTGTACTGGCCGGCGAACCCGTCCAGGTCCTCCTTGGCGAACCCGGCGGCCCCGGTCGCGAGCGACCCGCTGTTGTTCGGGAACGTGCCGAGATCGACCTGTCCAGCACCGTTGTCGATCTTCCCGCCCATCCCGACCAGGAACTTGCCGGGCGAGCACGCCGCGCCGGCCTGATCGGTACCCTGGCTCGTTGCTGGATTGGTCTTCGGAATGATCTCCAGTTCCAGGTTGGCCGGTACGCTCCCGCAGAACGCGTAGGCCTGGATGAACCAGGACCCCGCGATGCCGAACTGATCGGCGGCGGCCGTGACCTTGAAGCTGTCCTGGCCGACAGCCGGGTGGATCGGCTGCAGTTCGGTCAGCACGGCATGGCTGCTACCGAGCCACGCCCCGCCGCCCAGAACCCGCTGACCGGGAGCGCAGACCGCGCTGAGCGTCTGGACCCTCAGCGTGCTGGGTTGGTTCTGCGCGACGACGGCCTTGACCGTGCCCAACGGCAGTGTGGCGGCCGCGGCCGGCGTCGCAGTGAGCGCCGGTCCGGCCGAGATGGCCAGGGCCAGGCCGACCACCGCGGCGAGCTTTCTCCTCGTCACCTGCATGGTTCCTCCTCGAATACCGTGTTGTCTGCCTACGCCAGGAACCCTGACGTACGGCGTAGGGCATTCGATGGGCAATCGATGGGCAGCGCCGGGCTGCCGGGTCGGCCCAGGCGTCGGGCGCGAACCACCGGGTCAACTACTGACCGGCTGCCGTCAGCCAATCCTCAACAATGGGCGGCGCGGGCGGGCCACTGGACAGCCACTGGTGGACCGCGTCGGTCAGCGGCGCGGGGTTGCTCCGCGACCGGGGAAACGTCCTGGAACTGGTGAACAGCAGGCCGAATCCCGCTGGCGTTGCCGCCTTTCCAGACTGGAGTGCCAGAAGCAGCAGCGGCCGAAAGTCCTTGACGTTCTCGGTCAGTAGCCAGCACGGTGTGGAGAACACCCAGGCGAAGACGTCCGCGTCGGTCATGGAGCGCATGTCCACCCGTTCGGCGATGGCGAGCACGTTGTGGTCGCGGTCCCGCAGGGCGGCGGCGAGGCCTGGCGGGAACATCTCGTCGAGCAGCAGAACTGGCTGTGCCGCAGCCGGCGTCATGCGATGAGTTGCCGCTGGACCTGCCAGGCGTGCTCGGCGCGCTCGGATGCCTCGTCAGCCGCAGCGAGCTCGGCGTCGATCTCCTCGTGGTAGTCGCTGTAGTAGTTGACCGCCAGGGTGACCCGGCTGACGTCGAGCGAAAGGATCTCGGCTGCGGCGGCGATGGCTGAGGGACCGCGCTCGTCAACCTCGCGGAGGACCTTGACGACCTCCCATATGTCAGGGCCGTAAGCGAGTGCCGCCCGGCGGCCCGAGGGTCCGTTCTTGAACAGGATGCCGGGGTGGTCTGCCATCCTGAGTCCCTCGTCGACAAGGCGCTGGGCCAGGGCGGACGTGCTGGTTCCCGTGGTGGCCTGCGCCCGCCGACGCAACCTGGCCAGCAGCACCTCGTCGAAACGGATGCTCGTCGGCTTTGCCATGACTACATCGTAGCGCTTGTAGCGCAGCATTGGTGAGTCGGATACAGGGGGCACTGATCGCGGCCGGGCTCAGCAACCCGGAAAGCTTTCGGGAGAGCTGGTGATCACCCGGCCGCGTCCGTGCCCCGGTCAGCTCTCGCAGCCGATGCCGTCCCCGTCGTTGTCCAGGCCGTAGATGTCCCGGCCGATCACCCGTACCGGACCCTGTACGTAGGCCGGCCCGTTGCCACTGCCGCCGGCGCAGTCGACGTCGCTGGCGATCGGTACGCACGCGCCGCTGTAGTTGGGGTCGCACTTCTGGGTGACCATGGTACCCACGGCGACCACCTGCGTCACCGGCTGCCTGGTCACCACCGAGCGCACCAGCACCTTGCCGGTCTGTACGCCGTCGGTGTAGGTCACCTCGTAGGTGAGCGAGCGCACGCCGTCCACACCGGCGGTACGCACCCTGGTGCTGCCCTTGGCCAACGTGGAGTCGTTCACCTTCTTGGTACCGAAGGGGATCGCCTGAGTCTCGGTCACGCTCTGCTTGGTGACGTTCGGCGTGGCGCTGGGCAGCGGCACGGCCGACGACGCCGGGTCAGCCGGTGCGGACGCCGACTCAGACGGTGAGGGCGTGGCGGAGGCAGGCGCGGCCGTGGTCGGGACCTCGGTCACCCGGCTGTCCCGGGCGGGTGCGCCGCCGTCCACGGTGGAGTGGTTGTTGGCCGTGCCGGCCAGTGCCGCGCCGCCCAGGCAGAGCACGATGATGGCCGCCGCGATCAGGCCGGCCTTGCCTGCCTGGGGCATCCGCTTCCACCACGAGCCGGCGGACGGCGGGGCGGGGCGGTAGCCGGGTGGGGGTGGCGGGTAGCCGCCGGAGAATCGCTGAGTGTTGTCGCTGTTTCGGTCAGTCACAAAACTTCATTGTCTGGATCGGCCGCGCCACCACACCGATCATGCGGCCAGCTTGTCGGTGATGATCCGGCTGACCCTGCTGGCCGACCGGCACTGCGGCGCGGCGCCTGTCGGTCCGGCAGCGCCCACCGTGCCCGCCGGAGGGCTGACCGGGCGGCCGTCGGGTCGGGAACGGTCACCACGACCGCGCCGTACGGCCGCACCGGGCTCACCCGAACCGCGAGCCTTCCGCACCGAGCGGTCGGCCACCGACCGTCCTTATCGGGCGGTTACCGCGTCCAGGTTGCCGATCGCACGCGGTCCCCATCGCGGCCACAGTGGGCCTTCGGGCAGCAACGGTTGAGCAGACGGCGCGGTCGGTTCGGCATCCACTGCGGCGCGCCGCGGGAGACCGGCAGCCCGGGCCTGCTCAGGTGGTCCGGGCTTCGTGCTGGTGTCGCAGGTCGACGGCCAGTTCGGGCCGGTCGGTGACGACGACGGCGACCCGGTGGTCGGCGACGAAGCGGCGGATGAGCGCCGGTTCGTTCACCGTCCAGATCATCGCCGGGATGCCGTGCCGGGCCACCTGGGCCAGCGCCCCGACGCGGGCCAGCCGGTGGTTCATGGCGACGGCGTCGGCGCCGCAGGCGCGGGTCCGCCGCACCGGGCGCAGTTCACTGGTACGCACCTGAATGGTCCGGGAGAGCGGCACCTCGAACGGGCCGCGCCCCAGGGACAGCGCGGTGTAGGCGCGCGGCTCCACCCGCTTCACGTCGATCATGACCGAGTCGACGCCGGTGATGAGGAACGCGTCGAGCCCGAGCACCTCGGCCGCCGCGGTGACCACGGCCGCCTCGTACCCGGTCTCCTTGATGTCGATGTGTGCCCGGGCCCGTCCGGCGAGCAGGTCGAGCAGGTCGCGCAGGCTGGGCAGGGTACGCCCGACGCGGCGTTCGAGCGCTGCCCTGGTCAGCTTGTGCGGCACGGCTCCGGCGCGTTCGGCCCGGCTGTCGTGGAAGACGACCAGGTGCCCGTCGCCGGTGCGCCGCACGTCGAACTCGACGTACTCGGCGCCGGTGTCGACGGAGCTCTGGAACGCTTCCCAGGTGCCGCGCGGATGGTGCTCGCCGCCACCGCGGTGCGCGGAGATCGCCACCCGGTCCTGGCTGCCGGAGCGCAACACGGTGCCCACCTTCCGCCTGATCCGATCACAATTCTGACGCACCGGGTCCACCAACGACTACGCACCGGCCGTCCAGCTCGGCCGGACCGACTCGGCCACCCGGGCACCGCCTGTCCGGCGACCGGACAGGTCGACCTGCCCATCGATACGCACACCGACGCCGCCGGGGTGGCGCACACCTCGCGGGTGTACGCCACCTTCGACGTCTCCGCGTTCGTGGGCGCCCACGTCACCTCTGCGGTGGCCGGACGGCTGGCCGACACGTTCACCTTCAGCCCGCCCGCCGGTAACCAGCTCCTCAACCTGCAGGGTTGCCGGTGCTCGGTGAATGACGGCCCGACCCAGTTCGTCCCGGCCGGTCGGACGGCACCCCCAGGTCACCTGGGCGCCGGACGCGCCGGGAACGTCTACTTTCGTGGTGTACGCGGTGCAGGCCGACGGCACGTTGAGCGACTACTCGAACTGGTACGTGTTCGCGGTCGCCGGCTGACCGGTGACGCCTGCGCGGCCGACGGGACGCCCCGTCGGCCGCGCGCGACGTTAGGCGCTGCGGCGGGCGCCGGAGCGGGCCCGGGCCCGGGTGGCGCGCAGCCGGCGCAGCCGCCGGACCAGCACCGGGTCGTAGGCGAGCGCGGCCGGGTTGTCCAGCAGCGCGTTGACCGTCTGGTAGTAGCGGGTGGAGGAGAGCGCGAACTGGTCGCGGATGGCCTGCTCCTTGGCCCCGGCGTGGCGCCACCACTGGCGCTCGAAGTCGAGGATGCTGCGGTCCCGTTCGGTCAGCTCGGGAGCTTCGGTAGCGGTGGGCGGGCGGGGGCCGGCGGTGTCGGGCTCGGCCGCCGCATCGGTGTCGACCTCGTCGTCGAGGTCGACCGGGGGCGTGTCGTCCGTCCGGGGGCGGATCAGGTGGGGAGCCGACGCGGTCCGGGGGGTGGGAGGCGTCATAGCCTCCGATCGTACCGGCGACTTGTGACACTCGCGTCCGACGAGTTGCCGTTCACCCCACCGCTACCAGCGCTCGCCGGCTACACCCGGATGCCGGCTACACCCGGATGACGGTGACGCCCGCCTGCTCGAATTCGGCGACCTGACCGTCGCTGGCCTGGGCGTCGGTGACCAGGGTGTTGACCCGTTCGATCGGGCAGATCCGGGCGAACGCGTGCCCGCCCAGCTTGGACGAGTCGGCGATGATGACCACCCGCTTGGCCCGGGCCACCATCAGCGCGTTCATCGCCGCCTCGCCCTCGTGGTGCGCGGCGGCGCCGAGCGCCACGTCGATGGCGTCGACACCGAGCAGGGCGAAGTCCAGGGTGACTTCGCGCAGGATGCCGCCGGCCAGCGGGCCGACCAGCTCGAAGGACTGCGGGCGGACCACGCCACCGGTGACGACGATCTTCATGCGGGAGCGGACCAGCAGTTCGTTGGCGATGTTGAGGGCGTTGGTGACCACGGTGAGCTGGGCGCCGTCCGGGGTGGAGGCGAGGTCGGGTCGGACGGCGAGCGCCCGGGCCACCTCGGTGGTGGTGGTACCGCCGTTGAGGGCCACCACCATGCCGGGGGAGACCAGCGCTGCGGCGGCGGTACCGATGCGCTGCTTCTCGGCGGAGTGCTTGGCGGTCTTGTAGCGCAGCGGCAGGTCGTAGGAGACGCCGTTGGCGACCGCACCGCCCCGGGTACGGGTGATCATCTGCTGCTGGCCGAGCTGGTCGAAGTCGCGCCGGATGGTGGCCTGCGAGACGCCGAGGCGCTCGGCGGCGTCCTCGACGCTGACCCGGCCGCTGTCGGTCAGCAGTTCCAGGAGCGCGTTCCAGCGCGCGTACCGGTCCACCGGAGCCCTCCCCGTGCGCGAATCTGACAACCGTTTTGCACAATCATGCGCGAAAGACCGCCCATACGTCGAGTACGCTGCGCGAAAATGATGGCGGCCCCCCTGGCGGCTTCCCGCACCCGACCTGCACAATGGTGCGCGAAACAAGCGGGTTACGTGCCGCAACGCGCACCCGCCCAGCTACACCTGGGAGCTCTGGCCGTGAACGACGTCGTCGCGGAGACCGCCAGCCGGCCGCAGTGCCGGCCTCGAGCGGTCCGCCCGACCCTCGGCGTGTCCGGCGCCCTGCCCCAGCCCGGCAAATCGGCCGCCGTCACGGCGCGCCGCGGCCCCGACCGGGGCCAGCCGCCTCGCCCGGTCAGCCCGGTATGACCGCGCCGTCGCCGGCCGCCGCCGAGGTGGTGGTCGCCATCGACGTCGGGGGTACGGGCATGAAATGCGCCCTGGTCGACCCGGCCGGCGCCATCGTGCACGCGGAACGCCACGCCACCGGCGCCGAACGCGGACCCGACGCGGTAGTGCACACCATCCTCGCGGTCGCCGAAGGACTGGCCGGCAAGGCCCGCGCCGACGGTCTGACCCCGCGCGCCGTCGGCGTCGTGGTGCCCGGCGTGGTCGACGAGGCGGCCGGCGTGGCCGCCTGGTCGGCCAACGTCGGTTTCCGGGACACCCCGGTCGCCGCGCTGGTCGGCGAGCGCCTCGGGCTGCCCGTGGCGCTCGGCCACGACGTGCGGGCCGGCGGGCTGGCCGAGGCGCGCCTCGGCGGTGGCCGCGGGTACCGGCACGTCTTCTTCCTGGCCATCGGTACCGGCATCGCCGGCGCCCACGTCGTCGACGGTCGAACCTTCGCCGGGGCGCACGGCGCAGCCGGTGAGATCGGCCACGTGACGGTCCGCCCCGGCGGTACCGGCTGCGGCTGCGGCGGCGCCGGCCGCCTGGAGGCGGACGTGTCCGCCCGGGCGGTCGGGCGCCGCTACTCGGCCCGGGCCGGCTCGCCGGCCAGCGCCCGGGACGTCGTCGAGCGCGCCGCCGCCGGGGAGGAGCTGGCCCGCGAGGTCTGGGAGGAGAGCGTCGACCTGCTCGCCGACGGCCTGCTCATCGGCGTCACCCTGTACGACCCCGAGGTGGTCGTGGTGGGCGGCGGCCTGGCCGAGGCGGGTACCGCGCTGCTCGACCCGCTGGCCGCCGCGCTCGCCGGGAAGGTCACCTTCCAGCGGGTACCGCTGCTGCGCCGGGCGGCCCTCGGCGACGAGGCCGGCTGCCTGGGCGCCGGCCTGCTCGCCCTCGACCTGCTCCGGGCCGGCGCACACTGAACGCCCGGCGGCGCGCGGGTGACGTTTCCCCGCCCGACGGGCGCACCCGGCCCGGTCGACGCAGGATCGTAGACACCAGCGGAGCGGAGGGTCCCGGGATGAGCGTCGCCGGACAGGTGGTCACGCCGGACGGCGTGGTCGAGGGCCGGGTCGAGCTGGCCGGTGACCGGATCGCCGAGGTACGCCACGACCCCCGCCTGCACAGCCGCCACTGGATCGTGCCCGGCTTCGTGGACCTGCACGTGCACGGCGGCGGCGGGTACTCGTTCACCACCGGTGACCCCGACGCCGCCCGCGGCGCCGCCGCCTTCCACCTGCGGCACGGCACCACCACGCTGCTGGCCAGCCTGGTCTCCGCGCCGTACGAGCTGATGCTGGACGCCACCCACGCCTTCGCCCCGCTGGTCGAGGAGGGGGTGCTCGGCGGCATCCACTTCGAGGGGCCGTACCTGTCGCACGCCCGCTGCGGCGCACAGAACCCGGCCCACCTGCGCGAGCCCTCCATCCGGGAGCTCGAGGGCCTGCTCGACGCCGGGGACGGCCTGGTCCGCATGATGACCATCGCCCCCGAACTGCCCGGCGCGCTGGCGGCCATCGAGGTACTGGCGGCGCACGGGGTACTCGCCGCGATCGGGCACACCGACGCCAGCTAGGAGCAGACCCGGGCCGGCATCGAGGCTGGCGCCAGCGTGGGTACCCACGTCTTCAACGGCATGGCCCCGCCGCACCACCGGCACCCGGGCGCCGTCTTCGCCCTGCTCGGCTCCGACGAGGTGATCTGCGAACTGGTCGCCGACGGCGTCCACCTGCACGACGGCACCCTGCACTTCGCCGCCACCGCCACCGGCGCCAACCGGGCCGCCCTGGTCACCGACGCCATCGACGCCACCGGCATGCCCCCCGGCCGGTACGCCCTGGGCGGGCTGGCGGTCGAGGTCGCCGACGGCGTCGCCCGGCTGGTCGACGGCGGCACCATCGCCGGCAGCACGCTCACCATGGACGCCGCCCTGCGCCGCGCCGTGGGCGCCGGGATCGCCCTGGTCGACGCGGTGACGATGGCCTCGGCCACGCCGGCCCGCGCGCTGCGCCGCCACGACATCGGGGCGATCGTCCCCGGCCGCCGCGCCGACCTCGTCGAACTCGACGAGGACCTGAACGTCGTCCGGGTGATGCGGGCCGGCACCTGGATCACCACCGACTGATTCCGCTGCCATCAGCCCCGGCGGCTACCGCTGCCCCGGCTGCTCCGCCGGCACCACGGCGCCGTCCGGATCGGGCTGCCGGTGACGGCGCGGGAGCGCGTCCCACGGGACGCGGTGCAGCAGGCGGTCGAGGAACAGGCCGACGGCGATGCCGGCGACCGTGTCGGTGAGCCAGTGGTAGCCCAGGTACACCGTGGTCACCGCGAGCACGGCCGGCGGCCCGACCCGCAGCACCCGCCGCCACAGCACCGGCAGCCAGGGGCTGAGCAGCAGGACCAGGACGCCGTACCAGACCACGGCGTTGGCCAGGTGGCCGGACGGGTACTCCAGGCCGCCGGAGCCGAACCGCTCCGGGTGCAGCACCGGCGGGTCGTCCTGACCGGCGTGCGGCCCGGCCCGGTCGGTGAACACCTTGACCGGACCGATGGTGAAGAAGGTCAGCACGAACGCGGCGACTACCAGCAGCACCGGCCACCAGCGGCGCAGCCGGTCCACCGGGTGCGCCGGCTGGTCGGCCCGCGAGTCCATCCCCAGCCACGGCCGCTTCCACACCCGTAGCAGGGCGATGGCCAGGCACAGCAGGGTTTGTGGGGTGCCCTGGCCGAGCAGGTTGCCGGCCATGGCCAGCCAGCGGAGGACATCGGGGCGATGCGCGTCACACCAGTCCCGGACGGCGGTGTCCACGCCGAGCAGCACGCCCGCCCACAGCGCCGAGGTGAGCAGCACGAACACGCCTACCAGCAGCGCGTCGAACCACCAGCCCGCCGGCCGTACCCTGCGCACACCCACCCCCTGACCGGCCGTCCGCGGCACCGGCGGCCGATAGGCCACCCTAGCCGTACCTGGGATGCTGGTCGCCGTGCGCATCACTTCGGCCTTCTTCGACCCGGCCCTGCTGGACCTGCCCTGGGACATTCCGCTGGAGGAGTGGCCGGCCGACCGGCTGGTCGCCCTGCCGCAGGGCATCTCCCGGCACATCGTCCGGTTCGTCAGGTTCGGCGGTACCGTCTACGCCGTCAAGGAGACCGTCGAGCAGATCGCCCAGCGCGAGTACGACCTGCTCCGCCAGCTGGAACGCATCGGCGCCCCGAGCGTGGAGGCGGTGGCCATCGTCGCCGACCGGCTCGACGGCGAGGGCGAGCCGCTGGCGCCCGTGCTGGTCACCCGGCACCTGCAGTTCTCCCTGCCGTACCGGGCGCTGTTCTCCCACACGCTGCGCCCGGAGACGATGAACCGGCTGCTCGACGCGCTCGCCGCGCTGCTGGTCCGGATGCACCTGTCCGGCTTCTTCTGGGGCGACGTGTCGCTGTCCAACACGCTGTTCCGGCGCGACGCGGGCGCGTTCGCCGCGTACCTCGTCGACGCCGAGACCGGCGCGCTGCACCCGAGCCTGTCCAACGGCCAGCGCGGCGAGGACCTGGAGATCGCCCAGGTGAACATCTTCGGCGAGATGCTCGACCTGGAGGCGGCCGGGCAGCTGCACGCCGACATCGACCCGGAGGCGGTCAGCGAGGACGTGGTCCGCCGGTACCAGACGCTCTGGCACGAGATCACCTACGAGCAGGAGCTGTCCGACACCGACGTGCGCCACCACGTGCAGAAGCGCATCCGGCGCCTGAACGAACTCGGCTTCGACGTCGAGGAGCTGCAAATGTCCACCAACCACAACGGGTATAGGGTGCGCCCCAAGGTGGTCGACGCCGGCCACCACACCCGCCGGCTGATGCGCCTGACCGGCCTGGACGCCGAGGAGAACCAGGCCCGGGCACTCCTCAACGACCTGGACACCTATCGCGCCGAGAGCGACCTGGACGACGAGCAGCAGGCCGCGCACCGCTGGTTGACCGAGGTCTTCGAGCCGGTGGTCCGGGCCGTCCCGGCCGACCTGCGCGGCAAGTTGGAGCCGACCGAGCTGTTCACCCAGATCATGGAGCACCGCTGGTACCTCTCCGAGGCGGCCGGCCGGGACGTCGGCCTGGCCCCGGCGGTCCAGTCCTACCTGGCCAACGTGCTCGCCCACCGCCCTGACGAGCAGGCCATCCTCGGCTACGCCCTGGACGGAGCGCTCCGCGCCGGACTGAGCCGGCTACGCCCTGGACTGGGCCGGGGCCTGGTCGGCTCCGGTTCCGGGGCGCCGTCCAGCATCTGGCTGAGTCCTTCCCGGGTGGCCACCACGATCAGCCGCTGCCCGGGGCTGATCACGGTGTCCTGCGCCGGCCGGTTCTGGCCGTCCACGGCCACCACCCGGACGCCGCCGCCCGACTCCACCTCGGCGAGGCTGCGTCCGACCAGCGGCGAGCCCTCCTCGGCGGGGACGTCGGCGAGCAGCAGCACCCGGCGCTTGACCGGGATGGTGCCGATCACCTCGCGCTCCAGCATGGCGGTGGCGAACGCGGGCGCCGCCAGGAACGACACGCTCTTGGAGGTCATCTGCCCGAGCGCGTTCTGCACCCGGTTGGCCAGGTCGCCGTCGAAGAGCCGGAGCACCACCCGGGCGTCCGGGTTGACCGCCCGGGTGAGCATGGCCGCCTCCAGGTTGACCACGTCGTCGGTGGAGGTGGCCACCAGGGCGCGGGCCGACTGCAGCGACGCCTCGCGCAGCGTCTCCTCCCGGGAGGCGTCCCCGAGGATCAGCGGGATGCCCAGCTCCCGGGCGAGCGTGGCGCCCCGCGCCTGGTCGGTGCGGTCCACGCCGACCACGTCCACGCCGAGGGTGTGCAGGTGCTGGATGACCCGGGTACCCACGTTGCCGAGGCCGATCACCACCACGTGCTCGCGGATCGGGCCGCGTAGCCGGCCGGACTCCAGGGCCAGCCGGGCGTTCACCACCGCCTCCACCACGGCCGCCGTGATCACCGGGACCATGGCGATGCCGACCAGCGCCAGCACCGCCTGCACCACCTGCTCGCCGGCCGGCAGGTGCAGGTCCGGGTTGGCGCCGCTGACCACGCTGAGCACCGTGGTGTAGGCCGCCTGCCACAGCGTCAGGTGGTTGCGGTCCAGCAGCAGCACCAGCAGCGTGCCGGCGGCCAGCACGGCGAGCAGGGTGAGCAGGCCGATCCGCAGGGTACGGGCCGCCTGCACGCCGAAGATCCGGGTCGGCGACAGCCGGGCGGCCAGCTGCCGCAGCCGCTGTCCCAGGCGCGGCCGGCGGACCAGCGGCACCCGGCGGGCGGGCAGGGTGACACTGGTCCCGCTGGCCGTGGTGTCCAGCCGGACCCCGCCGCCGGCGTCGATCTCGGCGGCCGCGGCGCCCAGCCGCGCCCCGGTGGCCACCGCCAGCACCAGGTCACAGCGCGCCTCGTCGGCCGGCAGCAGCAGCGGCTCGTTCGGATCCGAGGTGTCGGCCAGTCCGCAGACCACGGTGCCCGGGGCGGCGTCGGTGCGGCGGGCGACGTAGAGGGTCCGGCCGGGGACCCGGACGTAGCTGGGGGCCACCTCGCCCAGTGCGGAGGCGACGAAGGCGGGCGCCGCGATGCTCGCGTCGGAGAGCACCTGGCAGTGCTTGAGCAGCCGGCGGATGGCGTACCCGAAACTGGTGTTGAACATCCGCAGCACCAGCCGCAGCTGCGGGTTGAGCTCCTGCGCCTGTAGCGCGGCGTGCAGGTTGCCCACGTCGTCCTGGCGGACCAGGGCGAGCGCCTCGGCGCTGTCGATCCGGGCGGCTTTCAGTGCGGCGGCGTCCAGCCGCTCGGCCTCGACCACCCGGACCCCGGCCAGGGCGGCGATCTGCGGCCCGTGGTTGGCCAGCCGGGACGCCATGATCACGGTCACCGGCCGGTGGTAGCGCAGCACCAGCTCCTCCACCAGCCGGTGCGCGAGCGGGTCGTCGCCGCAGACGATGAAGTGCCGGCGGGGGGCCGCGTCGGGGTCCGGCCGCGGGTCGAAGATGCGGCTCTGCCGCCGCCGACCGGCCTCGGCGAGTGTCTGGGCGTCGATGCGCCGCTCGGCCGGCGCCCGGTGGCGCCGGATCCGGCCGCGGCCGCGCGGGGAGTCGCCGGACGGGTTCACCGGCGGCGGGGGCGAGGTTGGCACGCAACGGATCGTAGGGCCGGCGCGCTGCTGCGTAACAGTCCCGCGCCCTGGTGACCTGGCCGGGGGGTGAGCCGTAGCCTGGGGGCGAACACCTCGTCCGCGCCCCACCGACCGCGCAGTGTGCGTACGCGAAGTGGCGTCACCACCGCGCCCCCCATCCGTTGTCCGCCGTACCACCAGGCAAGGGGACACCTCGTGCGCGACATCGCAGTCTTCAGCGGCAGCGCCCACCCGCAGCTGGCCGCCGAGATCTGCGCACACCTCGGCGAGCAGCTCTCGCCCACCCGGATCCAGCGCTTCGCCAACGACTGCCTGGAGGTGCAGCTGCAGGCCAACTGCCGGGAACGGGACGTCTTCCTGATCCAGCCGCTGGTCCCCCCGGTGCAGGAGCACCTGGTGGAGCTGCTGCTCATGCTGGACGCCGCGAAGGGCGCGTCGGCCGCGCGTACCACCGTGGTGATGCCGCACTACGCCTACGCCCGTTCCGACAAGAAGGACGCGCCGCGCATCTCGATCGGCGGCCGCCTCGTCGCCGACCTGCTGGTCGCCGCCGGCGCCAACCGGGTACTGGCGATGACCCTGCACTCGCCGCAGGTGCACGGCTTCTTCAGCGTCCCGGTGGACCACCTGCACGCGCTCTCGCGAGCTGGCCGCCCACTTCCGCGGGTACGACCTGAGCAACACCGTGGTGGTCTCCCCGGACCTGGGCAACGCCAAGAGCGCCGCGGCGTTCGCCCGGCTGCTCGGGGTGGGTGTGGCCGCCGGGGCGAAGCAGCGTTTCAGCGACGACAAGGTGTCTCATCAGCGCGGTGATCGGCGAGGTGGAGGGGCGCGACGTGATCGTCCTGGACGACGAGATCGCCGCCGGCTCCACCGTGCTGGAGCTGCTGGAACGCCTCCGCGAGCGGGGCGTCGGCGTCGATCCGGATCGCCTGTACGCACGGGCTGTTCTCCGGCGCCGCGCTGGACCGGCTGGGCCGGCAGCCGGACGTCGCGGAGATCGTCTGCACGAACACCGTGCCCATCCCGGCGCACAAGCGCATCCCCGAGCCTCACCGTGCTCTCCATCGCCCCCGCGCTGGCCGAGGCGATGCGCCGGATCCACAACGGCGAGTCGGTGAGCGCCCTGTTCGACCACGCCGCCGTGGGCTCCTCCTGACGCGTTCGCCGGGCGGGTCCGCTGCCGGCGAAAAAGGCTTGTCGCCGGCCGGGAGCGCTTACTAACCTTGGCGGTACACGTGAAGGGAGGTGGTCCGACTTTGTGTAAGCACTGGACTCGTGAGGTGGCTACCAGCTAGCCGCTGTCCTTCCTGGCCTTCGTGTTCACGCGACCACACGGACAGTGGCACGGCGAAAACCAGGTAGCTTCCCGACCCCCGGGGCCCGGCAGTAGTCCAGCCGGTCCGCGCCAGGTCCCTCGACCGGCGCGGAACCCCGGGGGTTGTCCATGTCCGGCTCCGATGCTGCTGGGGCAGCTGGGGCGGTCAGGACAGGGCGCGCCGGGCCGCGTAGGACTCCAGGGCGGCGACCTGCGCCGGGTCCAGGGACGGGCGGATGCGCTCCCGCGCCGTGGCCACGTGGGCGGCGGTGACCGTCGCGGCGTCCAGCGACTCGCGCATCGCGGCCAGCGCCGCCTCCCGGATCAGCGCCGCGCAGTCGGCGGCCGAGAAGCCGTCCAGGTCGGCGGCGAGCCGCGGTCAGGTCGACGTCGGCGGCCAGCGGGACCGTCCGGGCGGCGGCGCGCAGGATCTCGGCGCGGGCCGCCGCGTCCGGCGGCGGTACGTACACCAGCCGCTCCAGCCGCCCGGGGCGCAGCAGCGCCGGGTCGACCAGGTCGGGCCGGTTGGTGGCGCCGATCACCACGACGTTGCGCAGCGACTCCACCCCGTCCAGCTCGGTCAGCAGCGCGGCCACCACCCGGTCGGTGGTACCCCCGTCGGTGGCCTGCCCCCGGATCGGCGCGAGCGCGTCCACCTCGTCCAGGAAGACCAGCGTCGGCGCGGCCTCCCGGGCCCGGCGGAACAGTTCGCGGACCGCCCGTTCGCTCTCGCCGACCCATTTGCGACAGCAGCTCGGCGCCCTTGACCGAGAGCACGTTCGCCTGCCCGGTCCCGGCGATCGCCTTGACCAGGAAGGTCTTGCCGCAGCCGGGCGGCCCGTAGAGCAGCACGCCGCGCGGCGGCTGCACGCCGAGCCGGGCGAACGTGTCCGGGTAGGTCAGCGGCCACAGCACCGACTCGGTGAGCACCTCCTTCACCTCCACCATGTCGCCGACGTCGTCCAGGGTGACGGCGGCGATGTCCACTGTGGAGCTCGCCCATCGCGGTGGGCCGCACCACTTCCAGCGCCGCCGCGAAGTCGGCGCCGGACACCTCGGGGGCGGCCGGCGCGTGTCCTTCTGCCGCAGCGCGGCCCGTACCCCGGCCTCGCGGACCAGCGCGGCCAGGTCGGCGGCGACGAACCCGGGGGTACGCGCGGCCACCTCGTCCAGGCGCACGTCCGCCGCCAGTGGCATCCGGCGGGTGAGCACCCCCAGCTGCTCCCGGCGCAGCCCGGCGTCCGGCAGCGGTACCGCCAGCTCGTGGTCGAGCAGCCCGGGCGAGCGCAGCGCCGGGTCGACCGACTCGGGCCGGCTGGTGGTGCAGACCACCGCCACCCGGGCGTGCAGGGCGTCCCGGAGCAGCCGCTGGAAGGTGACCGCTTTCGGGTCGCCGGTGGCGTCCCGGGGCGCCAGCGCCTCCACGTCGGCCACGATCACCACGGTCGGCCGGTCCGTGGCGGCCACGCGCCCGGCGCAGACGCGCGGCGGCGTCGTTGGCGACCAGCGCGGCGACCTCGGGCGCCCAGAGCGTCACCACCTGGGCGCCGACCTGGGCCGGCGACCGCGCGTACCAGCGTGGACTTGCCGGAGCCGGCCGGGCCGGTGACCAGCACGCCGAGGGTACGCTGGTGCCCAGCCGGCCCAGTACCTCGCCGTGGTGGAAGCCCAGGTCGAGCAGCTCGGTCAGCTCCTGCGCCTGGCTGCGCAGCCCGGGCAGGTCGTCGACGGCCGGTGCGGCCGGCTCGACGGCCGGGCTGGACGGCTCGCCGGGGGCGTGCGTGGCGTGCGCCGTCCCGCCAGCCGACCACGGTGTCCATGGTGACCAGGGCGGCCTGCTCCGGCTCGGCGGCGGTGACGGTGAGCAGCGCGCGTGGTCCAGGCGTACCCCACGGTGTTGGCAGGCTGCGCCGGGCCGCCTCCATCAGCGGGCGGGTCGCGCCGGCCGGCAGCACGTCCTGCGGCAGCAGCGAGACGTTGTCGCCCGGCTGACCACCTTGCCGAGCAGCGCCAGCCGCAGCATCTCCGGGCTGACCAGGCCGACGATCTCGGCCGGCGCCGGCCAGGGTGACCCGGCTGGCGGCCAGCACCGGCGCCGGCGGCCACCGTCACCTGGCCGCCGTCGCGCAGCCCGAGGTTGCCCAGCAGCAGGTCGTCGGCGTAGAGCAGCGCCCGGCTGGCGCCCGGCTCGGCGAGCGCCGCGATCCCCGGCCGTGGTCCGCCGACCGGTCAGCCGCACCGGGTCGCCGGGGCGCAGGCCGAGTGCGGTGAGCACCTCCGGGTGCAGCCGGACGATGCCGCGCCGGGCGTCCAGCGCGGCCGGGCGCAGGCTCGCGGTCAGGGTCAGGGACGGCTGGGTCACGTCGGGCAGCCTATCGACACCCCGCTCGTCGCAGCTTCCTGAGCCGCGCGTGGGCGGGGCGCGCCGGCTTCCTGAACCGGAGGGTCGGCTTCCTGAGCCGGCAGGTGGACCGGGCGCGCCGGCTTCCTGAGCCGGAGGTGAGTAGGGCGCGTCGGGCGGCGGTCGGCCGACGTAGCGTGTGCGGCATGCCCTCTGCGCTCGGTCGGCGGCTGCGCCGCGCGGTACCCCGGTTGACCCGCCGCCGGCTGGTCGGCGGCGCGGTCGTGCTGGCCCTGCTGGCCGCCCTGGTCGGCTGGGCCGCCTGGCCGGACCGGCCCGGGCTACCTGACCAGCGACGCGATGCTCACCGTGCAGACCGGCCCGGACGGGCACACCCCGGTCACCCTGGACACCCGCTACTACCGGCCGCGCTCGGCCGACGCCGGCCACCGGGTGCCGGCCGTGCTGCTCGCCCACGGCTTCGGGGGTACGAAGCTCAGCGTCGAATCCGACGCCCGGGACCTGGCCGACCTGGGGTACGCGGTGCTCACCTGGACCGCCGAGGGGTTCGGCGCCAGCGGCGGCCAGATCCACCTGGACAGCCCCGACTGGGAGGTCAAGCGACGCCCAGCGCCTGCTGGACTGGCTGGCCGCCCGCCCGGAGGTGCGTACCGACGCCCCCGGTGACCCCCGGGTGGCCGCGCTCGGCGGCTCCTACGGCGGCGGCCTGGCGCTCCTGCTCGCCGGCTACGACCAGCGGGTCGACGCGATCGTCCCGCAGATCACCTGGAACGACCTGGCCCGCGACTTCCTGCCCAGCGCCGACGGCGGCCAGCCGGTGGACGGCGTGTTCAAGAAGGGCTGGGCCGGCACCTTCTTCGGTGAGTCGGCGGGCGGCGCAGCCGACCCCACCTGTGGGCGCTTCGCGCCGGACGTCTGCCGGGCGTACCAGTCGATCGCGGCCACCGGGCGGGGCGACCAGGCGGCGGTGGACCTGCTGCACCGCTCCACCCCGTCGACCGTGCTGGACCGGATGCGCGCGCCCACGCTGCTCATCCAGGGCGAGGCGGATTCGCTGTTCCCGCTGGCCGAGGCGGACGCCAACGCCAGGGGCATCGCGGCCAACGGCACCCCGGTCCGGGTGGCCTGGTTCACCGGCGGGCACGACGGCGGCGAAGGTACCGCCAACGACCAGGACCGGCTGCGCTTCCTGGAGGCCCAGTGGCTCGACCACTACCTGCGCGGGGCTGGCAAGGCGCCGTCGGACAGCTTCACCTACTCGCGGATCTCCGGCATCGACGCCAACACCGACGGCTTCGTGGCCCTGAGCTGGTCGGTGGACGACTACCCCGGGGTGGCCGGCAACGCCACCAGCACGGTGACCGTGGCCGGCCCGCCGCAGCCGGTGGCGAACCCGCCGGGCGGTACCCCGGCGGCGCTGTCCAGCCTGCCCGGCCTGCCGGCCGGCCTGCCCGGCGCCCCGGTCGGCCGGGAGATCCCCGGCCAGCACGCGGACTTCGAGTCGGCGCCGCTGCCGGCCACCGTGGACGTGGTCGGCGCCCCGACGGTGCGCCTGCTGGCCGCCTCCCCGACCGGCGAGGCGGTGCTCTTCGTCAAGCTCTACGACCTCGACCCTGCCGGTACGGCCACGCTGCCGAACGGCCTGGTCGCGCCGCTGCGCCTGACCGGCCTGCCGACCAGCCTCGACGCGGCCCGGCCGGTGACCGTGACGCTGCCGGCGATCGTGCACGAGTTCCAGGCGGGGCACCGCGTCGCCGTCACGGTCGCCAGCTCCGACCAGGCGTACGCCACCCCGACCGCGCCCACCGTCTACACCGTCGCGGTGGACGGCACGGTCACCCTGCCGCCAGGTGCACGGCGAGCCGATCGCCTCGCCGGACGTGGTCTGGCGCTACGCCCTGGCCGCCGCCGTGGCGCTGGTCGCCCTCGGCGTCCTCGCCGCCGTCCTGCTCGGCCGGCGCCGGGCCCGCCGCGCGGTACGCGCCGTCCACCCAGACTCCGCCGACACTCCGCTGGTGGTCCGCGGCCTGCGCAAGGTGTACGGCGACTTCGTGGCGGTGGCGGACATCAGCTTCGAGGTGCACCGGGGCCAGGTGGTCGGCCTGCTCGGCCCGAACGGCGCCGGGAAGACCACCAGCCTGCGGGCGCTGATGGGGCTGACCCAGCCGGAGGCCGGCGAGATCCTGGTCTTCGGGCATCCACTCACCCCCGGCTCGGCGGTGCTCTCCCGGCTCGGCGCCCTGGTCGAGGGGCCCGGCTTCCTGCCACACCTGTCGGGCGCGGCGAACCTGCGGCTGTTCTGGCAGGCCACCGGCCGCCCCTGGGCGGACGCCCGGTTCGACGACGCGGTGGAGATCGCCGGCCTGGGCGGGGCGATCGACCGCCGGGTGAAGACCTACAGCCACGGCATGAAGCAGCGGCTGGCCATCGCGCAGGCCATGCTGGGCCTGCCCGAGCTGCTGGTGCTGGACGAGCCGACGGACGGGCTGGACCCGCCGCAGATCGCCGAGATGCGCGAGGTGCTGCGCCGGTACGCCACCGGGGGCCGGGCGGTGCTGGTCTCCTCCCACCTGCTGGCCGAGGTCGAGCAGACCTGTACCCACGTGGTGGTCGTGCACAAGGGCGAGGTGGTCGCCGCCGGCCCGGTGGACGACATCGTGGGCGACTCGCCGACCGTGCAGTTCGACGTCTCCGACGTGGCGGCGGCCCGCTCGGTGCTGGCGGCCATCCCGGGGGTACGCACGGTGGCCGACGGCGACGGCGGCCGGGGCCTGGTCGTCGACCTGGACGGCACCGGGCGCGCGGCAGCGGTGGCGGCGCTGGTCAACGCCGGCGTCGGGGTGGACCGGGTGGCGCCCCGGCGCCGCCTGGAGGACGCGTTCCTGTCGCTGGTCGGCGGGGACACCAGGGCGAGCGGGGAGCGGTGATGGCGACCGTGGTCGCGGGTGGGGCGGCGGGGTACCGGGCGCAGCGGACCTTCGGGTTCGGTACCGAGCTGCGGCGGCAGCTGTCGCGGCGGCGGACCCAGCTGGCGCTGGGCTTCATGGTGGTACTGCCGCTGGTCATCCTGGTCGCCTTCGAGTTCGGCAACCCGGACGGCAACAACCGGGACAACGGCCAGTTCGCCTCACTGGTGTCGGTGGCCACCTCGGGCGGGCTCAACTTCGCCCTCTTCACCCTGCTGGTCTCCTCGTCCTTCCTGCTGGTCGTGGTGGTGGCGCTGTTCTGCGGCGACACGGTGGCCAGCGAGGCGAGCTGGGGAACGCTGCGGTACCTGCTGGCCATCCCGGTACCCCGGGCCCGGCTGCTCGGGGTGAAGCTGCTGGTGGCCCTGGTCTCCAGCGGGGCGGCCCTGGTCGTGCTCACCGGGACGGCGCTGGCGCTGGGTACCGCCCGCTACGGCTGGCATCCGCTGCGCTCGACCATCGCCGGGGACCTGCCGGCGGGTACCGGGGCGCTGCGGCTGGCCGGGATCGTCGGCTACCTGGCGGTGACCCTGCTGGTGGTGGCCGGGTTGGCGTTCCTGCTGTCGGTGTCGACGGACGCGCCGCTGGGCGCGGTGGGCGGCGCGGTGCTGCTCATCATCGTGTCGGACATCCTGGACCAGATCACCGCGCTGGGCTCGGTCCGCGCCTTCCTGCCCAGCCACTACCAGGGCGCCTGGCTGGGCCTGCTCTCCGATCCGGTGCAGACCACCGACCTCGTCAAGGGCGGCCTGTCGGCGCTGGTCTACGCGGTGGTCTTCATCGGCTTCGGCTTCCGCCGGTTCACCCGCAAGGACGTGACCAGCTGAGCGACCGGGACGCGACGATCGCCCGGCTGCGCGCGGCCGGCTGCGTCTTCGCCGAGGAGGAGGCCGACGCCCTGCTGTCCAGCGCGGCGTCGGCGGCTGCCCTGGAGTCGATGACCGCCCGAAGGGTGGCCGGCGAGCCGCTGGAGCACGTGGTCGGCTGGGTCGACTTCGCCGGGCTGCGGGTGGGCGTAGCGCCGGGGGTGTTCGTGCCGCGCCAGCGCACGGTGCTGCTGGTGGAGGCGGCGGTGGCCGGCCTGCAGGCCGGCATGGAAGTCCTGGCCGGCCTGCGAAACGGCGTGGATGTACTCGTCGGGAGCCGGCCGGGCGTCACGGTGGTCGACCTGGCGTGCGGCTGCGGCGCGATCGGTCTGGCGGTGGCGGCCCGGGTACCGGGTGTCGCGCTGTACGCGGCCGACCTGGACCCGGTGGCGGTGGAGTGCGCGGCGGCCAACCTGGCCCCGGTGGGCGGTCGGGTGTTCCGGGGCGACCTGTTCGACGCGCTGCCGCCCGACCTGGCCGGCCGGGTCGACGTGCTGCTGGCCAACGTGCCCTACGTGCCGAGCGACGCGGTGCCGCTGCTCCCCCCGGAGGCCCGGCTCTACGAGCCGCGTACCGCGCTGGACGGCGGCGGGGACGGCCTGGACCTGGCCCGCCGGGTCTTTGCCGGAGCGGCGCGCTGGCTCGCTCCCGGCGGCCGGGTGCTGGTGGAGACCGGCGCCGGTCAGGTCGCCGCGGCGCTGGCCGCTGTCGCTGTGGCCGGCCTGGCCGGCGCGGTGGTGGCCGACGAGGAGCGCGGCGCCACCGTGGTCATCGGAGCACGGCCACGTCGGCCAGCACGGAGCTGAGCAGCCCCGGGAAGCGGTGCTCCAGCTCGTCGGTGCGCAGCCGGACGTACTTCGCCGTGCCCTCCACCCGGGTACGGGTCAGGCCGGCTTCGCGCAGCACCTTGAAGTGGTGCGACCGGGTGGCCTTGGAGATGTGCGGCAGGAAGCTGCCGCACATGTGCTCGTCGCCGTCGGTGAGGCGGCGCACGATGGTGAGCCGGTGCTCGTCGGCGAGCGCCTGGAGCACGGTGAGCAGGGGTACTCCGGCCAGCTCCGGCTCATCCATGTGATCCACCTCATCTTGGTCCGACGGGAAATCGAACAACGGTGTAGCGTCCCCGCGCGGGTTCGATCGTACTCGAACAAGGGGCTACGGCCATATGCCGAACTGCTCTGTTCCCACTCATCTCTGCGCTCGCCCCGGGCCGCCGCTGAGGCATCGCGCGGTCGGCGGTCAGTGCGGTGCGGGGGCCGCGGCCGGCCGGTGCCGGTACTCCGCGACGGTGACCATGGGGGGCCGGTCCGGCCCGGCGACGTCCCGCTCGACCGGCTCGATCCGCCCGTCCGGCCCGCGCCGGAACTGGGTCAGCGTGGTCCACAGCGGACGCTTCCGGTCGGCCGGGTCGGCGGCGCTCGCCTGTGCAGCCCGGTGCAGCACGGTGTGCAGGATCGTGGCGGCCATCCGGCCCAGCGCCGCGGTGTCCTGGTGGCCGTGGGTGCGCTGGCCCAGGTCCACCTGGGCGATGCGCGTCCAGCCCGGCGGCCCGCCAGGCGTCGATGAGCAGCCCGGTCTCCACCCCGTACCCGGCCGCGAACGGCAGCTGCTTCCAGCAGGTCGCGGCGGGCGGCGTACTCGCCGGCCAGCGGCTGGACGACGCCGGCCAGTTCGGGGAAGTAGGCGTCGAGCAGCGGGCGGGCGGCCAGCTCGGTGACCCGGCCGCCGCCGGCCGCCGAGACGTCCAGCAGCGGCCGGTCGTAGAACGCCTTCACCAGGTGTACCGACGGGTCGGTGAGCAGCGGGCCGAGCAGGCCGGTGACGAAGTGCGCCCGGAAGTCGGTCAGGTCGGCGTCGACGTACACCAGGATGTCCCCGGTGGTGGCGGCGAGCGCCTTCCAGAGCACCTCGCCCTTGCCGGGCCGGGAGCCCGTCGCCGGGCAGCACGTCGTCGCGGTGCACCACGGTGGCGCCGGCTGCGCGGCGCCTGCGCGGCGGTCCGGTCCACCGAGCCGGAGTCGATCACCAGCAGTTCGTCCACCAGGCCGGCGTCGCGCAGCGGCCGGATGCCGGCCACGATGGCCCCGACGGTCGGCTCCTCGTCCAGGGCCGGCAGCACCACGCTGACCCGGTTCGCGCCTTTCGCCGAGAGCAGTTGTGGTAAGGACCACTCCTGCCAGGAGTGGGTACGCCTGGCGAACCATTCGCGCGCTGCCGGATGCACGCTGACCACGGTAGACGGCACGGACGGCGGCCCGGCCGGCGGCCGACCGCCTGGTGGGACCGCCGCCCGCGGTGCTGACCGGCTCCGCTACCCTGGGAGCACAACTCCATACCTCATCCAGAGGGGCAGAGGGAACGGCCCGATGAAGCCCCGGCAACCACCGCCACACCTCGGCGACGAGGCCCCGCGGCGCAGGTGCCAATTCCGTCCGGGTGATCCCCAAGCCGTCGGTGACGACGTCCGGCCCCGGAGAGATGAGAGGCAGGCCTCGCATGACGTCGACCGTCGACGCTCCCACCCAAGCTCGAGAACCGCCGCCCGCAACCTGGTCTGTCGCGGCTGCGGCGCGCAGTTCCCGCTCGCCGCCCAGCACGCCTGCTACGAGTGCTTCGGCCCGCTGGAGGTCGGGTACGACCGGACGCCGCTCACGCACAGGTCACCCGCGAGCAGATCGAGGCCGGGCCGCCCAACATCTGGCGCTACGCCGGCGCTGCTGCCGGTCGGGCAGGACCCGGCCACCCGGGTCACCCTCGACCCGGGCTCACCCCGCTGGTCCGGGCCGACGCGCTCGCCGAGGCGCTCGGACTGCGCGCGCCGCTGTGGGTCAAGGACGACTCGGCCAACCCGACCCACTCGTTCAAGGACCGGGTCGTCTCGGTCGCGCTGACCGCCGCCAAGGCGCTCGGCTTCACCCGGTTCGCCTGCGCGTCCACCGGCAACCTGGCCAACTCGGTGGCCGCGCACGCCGCCCGGGCCGGCGTACCGTCGATCGTGTTCATCCCGGCCGACCTGGAGCCGGGCAAGATCCTCACGACCGCGGTCTACGGCGGCGACGTGGTCGCGATCGACGGCTCCTACGACGACGTCAACCGGCTCTGCTCGGAGCTGACCGAGACCGACGAGTTCGAGGACACCGCGTTCGTCAACGTCAACGTCCGGCCCGTTCTACGCCGAGGGCTCCAAGACGCTCGGCTACGAGGTGGCCGAGCAGCTCGGCTGGCGGATCCCGGCGCAGGTGGTCATCCCGATGGCCTCCGGCGAGCTGCTGACCAAGGTGGACAAGGCGTTCACGCGAGCTGGTCGAGATCGGCCTGGTCGACGCGCCGGCCGACGGCTGGCGGTGTTCGGCGCGCAGTCGGCCGGCTGCAACCCGATCGCGACCGCGCTGCACGACGGCGTCGACGACATCACCCCGGTCAAGCCCGACCGGCATCGCGAAGTCGCTCAACATCGGCGACCCGGCCGCCGGCCTGTACGCGCTGGAGGCGGTCCGGCGCACCGGCGGCTGGATGGACGTACGCCGACGACGACGAGATCCGCGACGCCATCCAGCTGCTGGCCCGGACCACCGGGGTCTTCGCCGAGACGGCCGGCGGGGTGACCGTCGCGGTGCTGGCGAAGCTGGTCGCCGTCGGGCCGGCTCGACCCGGACGCGGAGACCGTCGTCTTCAACACCGGCGAGGGGCTCAAGACCCTCGACGCGGTGGCCGACCGGGTCGGCCCCACCCACCGGGTCAAGCCGTCGCTGCGGGCGGCGCGCGAGGCCGGCCTGCTCGGCTGAGCTTTTCCCGGCAAGGCCGACGGGAATGTACGCAGAGTAGTGGGCGGTGGGTCAGCCCAGCCTCCGTTGATCTTCGTAACACTGTGTAGTTGACATTTGGCGCACGGTGGAAATCGAGGTTGCGCAACTCTTGACGTGTCGCCGAACGACCGGCGCAGGATGCTCTCTGCGGGAGGACGTGCCGCCGGGGCCCCGAGTCAATCGGATCGCCTTTGACCAGCGCCGAAGGTGCTGTGCGGACGTCCTCTCGACCATGTCCGGGGTAGTTGTCCGGTCCTCGCTGGACAGACCCGCGGGTCCCCGGTGGATGGTCCCGTCGATCCCGTCTGGACAGTCCCGGCAGTCCACGGAGGGCGGCGCCGACGTCCACCGCGTGGACGGGGCGCTCAGTCGCGGGTGGCGTCCGGGTGGACGGCCACGAAGACCGAGTAGGGCCGGCCGTCCGGCGCCGGCGGCCGGTCGGCGTACTCGTTGAGCAGTTCGCGAGACGCGGGTACGCAGCTCCTCCAAGTCCGCATCGGACAGCCGCAGCCCGAGCCGGTCGAAGTCGGCTCTCCGCGTCGACCAGGCGGACCTCCTGCAGGAACGCCTCCAGCATGGCGGCCCGGCCGCCGGTGACCCCGGACTCGGCGACGTCCAGTGTCCAGGACTTGCGGGTCGCCAGGTACGGCACCTCGCGGGCGCCGCGGGTACCGCGGCGCACCGGCTGGGCGGCCAGGAAACCGGTGTCCACCAGCGTGCGTACGTGGTGCAGTGTGGTCGCCGGGTTCACGCCCAGGCGCCGGGCGATCTCCTTGTTCGTCAGCGCGCCGTCCAGGCACAGCCGCAGGATCCGCAGGCGTACGGCGGACGCGAGCGCGCGGGCCTCGGCTTCGAGGCCGGGCGCCGGCCGGCGTTGCGATCCATGGTGCCGACCAGCGTAGGTCACCGGATGCTGGTGCGGCGACGACTGGTTGACTTTTCCCAATCAGTGCACCAGGCTGCCTGGCGTGAGGAAGCCCGCCGCTCGGGCTGCTGCGCGACCACGACTTCCGCCAGCTCTTCGTCGCCGACACGTTCAGCCAGCTCGGCACCCAGGTCAGCCTGCTGGCGCTGCCGCTGGTGGCGGTGCTCGCGCTGCACGCCAGCAACTTCGAGGTGGGCGCTGCTGGCCGCCTGCGAGACCGCTGGCGTTCCTGCTGATCGGGCTGCCCGCCGGCGCCTGGGTGGACCGGCTGCGCCGGCGCAACGTGCTGATCGCCGGCGACCTCGGCCGGGCCGTGGTCCTCGGCAGCGTGCCCGCTCGCCTGGTGGGCCGGCGTGCTGACGATGCCCCAGCTCTACGCTGGTCGCCCTGCTGGCCGGCGTACTCACCGTCTTCTTCGACGTGGCCTACCAGAGCTACCTGCCGCACCTGGTCGGCCGGGACAACCTGGTCGAGGGCAACGCCAAGCTGGAGGCCGTCCGCGCGGTCAACCAGATCGCCGGGCCGACCGCTGGCCGGCCTGGTCATCCAGTGGCTGACCGCGCCGGTCGCGGTCGCCGTCGACGCGGTCAGCTTCCTCGGCTCGGCGCTGTTCGTCGGGCTGATCCGCAGCCGCGAGCCGCGCAGCCGAGCGGCAGCCGGACGCGCACCTCGGCCGGGAGATCGCCGAGGGGCTGCGGTTCGTGCTCGGCAACCGGCTGCTGCGGTCGATCGCCGCTGTGCACCGGCTCCTCCAACCTGTTCTCCTGCGATCGCGGACGCGATGCTCATCGTGCTGCTCGCCCGCGACCTGCACCTGACACGCGGCGTGATCGGCCTGGTCTTCTCGGTCGCGGCGCGATCGGCGGGCTGGTCGGCGCGCTGTACCGCCACCCGGTCGCCGCCGTGGCTCGGCCAGGGCCCGACCATCTGGATCTCGGTCGCGGTCACCGCGCCGTTCCGCCCTGCTCGCCCCGCTCGCCCAGCGCGGCTGGCTGCTGTGGGCGGCCGCGTTCGGCGTCGTCGTGTACTGGTTCGGCGCGGTGGTCTACAACATCGCCCAGGTCAGCTTCCGCCAGGGGCTCACGCCGGAGCGGCTGCTCGGCCGGATGAACGCCACCATGCGCTTCCTGGTCTGGGGCACCATGCCGCTCGGCGGGCTGATCGGCGGCGTGCTCGGCGACTACCTCGGCGTCCGACCGGCCCTGTGGGTCGGCGCGATCGGCGGCATGTTCGCATTCCTCCCGGTCTTCCTCTCGCCGCTGCGCACCATGCGCGAACTGCCCGCCACGGCGACCCCGCGGAGCAGCCGCCGCCGTCCGCCGGCCCGATACCGCACCCGAGTACGCCGGAGCAGCCGCTCGCCGACGAGCCGGCGGTCCCGGCGCCCTAGACCCCGACAACCCCCACCGGTGACTTTCGTTGGCTGCGTTGGTAGCCGGGCGCGCGAGGTGGTCGGGTCGGCGGGTGGGGCGCGTACCGCTGCCCCACCCGCCGAATCCTCTCGCCGCGCGCCGGGCCGCGCGATCCTTTCCGTCCCGGGGGTGCCGGGATGCATGATGGGGCCATGACTGCCGCCGTCGTCGGTCCGCTGCCGGCCGACATCCTCGACCGGGCGCTGGCCGCGATCGCGGAACGCGACTACTGGTCCGCCTTCCCGGAGTCGCCCAGCCCCCGGGTGTACGGCGAGACGCCGCGCCCGCCGGCGAGGCCGCCTTCGCGGCCTACCTCGGCACCGGACTTCCCGCTCGACCAGCCGGGCACCGGCGGCCGGGTGGCCACCGAGCGCTCGCCGTTCGGGGTCGCGCTGGCCGTCCGCTACCCGCACGCCGACGTCGACGCGCTGGTCGCCGCCGCCCGGGCCGCCATGCCGGCCTGGCGCGACGCCGGCCCGCGACGCCCGCGCGGCGTCTGCCTGGAGATCCTGGCCCGGCTCCACGAGCACATCTTCGAGCTGGCCAACGCGGTGCAGTTCACCACCGGCCAGGCGTTCGTGATGGCGTTCCAGGCCGGCGGCGCGCACGCGCTGGACCGGGCGCTGGAGGCGATCGCGTACGCCTACGCCGAGCATGACCCGCCACCCCGACGGCGGCGGCCTGGGACGAAGCCGGCCGGCAAGGGCGAGCCGCTGCGGATGGACGAAGACCTTCCATCGTGGTACCGCGCGGCGTCGCCCTGGTCATCGGCTGCACCACGTTCCCGACCTGGAACTCCTACCCGGGGCTGTTCGCCTCGCTGGCCACCGGCAACCCGGTGATCGTCAAGCCGCACCCGGGCGCGGTGCTGCCGCTGGCGATCACCGTCCAGTACGCCCGCGAGGTGCTGGCCGAGGCCGGGTTCGACCCGAACCTGGTGACCCTGGCCGCCGAGGAGCCGGGCGACAAGCTCGCCGCGACGCTGGCCGTGCACCCGGACGTGAGGATCGTCGACTTCACCGGCTCGACCGAGTTCGGCGACTGGCTGGAGGCAGCACGCCCGGCAGGCGGTGGTCTACACCGAGAAGGCCGGCGTCAACACGGTGATCGTGGACTCCACCGACGACTTCGCCGGGATGTGCCGCAACATCGCCTTCTCCCTGACCCTCTACAGCGGCCAGATGTGCACCACGCCGCAGAACATCCTGGTGCCCCGGGACGGCATCGACACCGAATCCGGCCGCCGCGAGCTTCGACGAGGTGGCCGCGGGGCATCGCGGACGCCGTGGCGGCAAGCTGGTCGCCGACGACGCCCGGGGCGTCGAGGTGACCGGGGCGATCGTCAACGACGGCGGTGGCCCGGCGCATCGACGCCGCCCGCGGCCACGGCACCGTGCTGCTCGACTCGCGCACCGTGGCGCACCCGACGTACCCGGACGCGGTGGTGCGTACCCCGCTGCTGTTGACGCCAGGACGCGGCGGCCGCGCCGAACTTCGACCGGGAGTGGTTCGGACCGATCTCGTTCGTCGTCGCCACCGACTCGACCGCGCACAGCGTCGAGATCTTCCGCCGGACTGTCGCCGGCCGGGGCGCGCTGACCGCGGCCGTCTACTCCACCTCGCCGACCGTGCTGGCCCAGGTGGAGCAGGCCGCCCTGGACGTCGGCGTGCACCTGTCGGCGAACCTGACCGGCGGCGTGTTCGTCAACCAGTCGGCGGCCTTCTCCGACTTCCACGGCACCGGGGCGAACCCGGCGACCAACGCGGCGCTGACCGACGGCGCCTTCGTGGCCAGCCGCTTCCGGATCGTCCAGTCCCGCCGACACGTCTGAGTCACCGGTCAGGCGGCCCGGCTCATCACCATCTCGGTCAGCGCCGGGATGGTGGGGTGCGGCGTGCGTACGCCGGTGTCCACGAAACCGACCCGGCCGTAGGCGCGCACGGCGCGGGTGTTGGAGGTGACCACCTCCAGCTCCAGCGTGCGCCGGCCGACCGCCCGGGACCAGTCGGCCAGCGCGTCCAGCAGCCGGGCCAGCAGGTCGGTCCGGCGCCACGGCGGGCTGATGTAGACGGCGTAGATCAGGCTGACGTCCGGCGTGGTGGGGACCGCCAGTGCCCCGGCCTGGGCCACGATCCGGCCGTCGGCGTCGGCCACCAGCTGGCGGGCGCCGGGGTCGCGGACCCGCTCGGCGAGCTTGGCGCGGAACTGCCCGTGCGGGCGCGCGGCGGCCTCGTCGAGGCGTTCGATGAAGGCCAGTGGGGCATCGGCCAGCATTTCCAGGCGCAGCGCCCGGATACGGGCGGCATCGCCGACCGTCGCGGGGCGGATCAGGGGCGTTTCGGGCACGTCATCAGTCCTACCGGCAGAGGCGTCAGAGGACCAAATACATTGACCAATATGATTGAGGCTCGACTGTAACCACGGCGTCCGATTTGTGGTAGTGCGGGCCGCGAGTGCTTGCTGTAGCGTCCGTGTTCGGTCGCTGTTGAACGTGAGCTCCCGCCAGACGCATTGTCCACAGTGACCTGCGATCCCGCGGTGGGATCGCAGGGTCGGCGACGACCCGGCACCATCGAAGTGAGGGAAGTGCACCGTGGCACAGGGCACCGTGAAGTGGTTCAACAGCGAAAAGGGCTACGGATTCATCGCGGTTGACGGAGGACAGGACGTTTTCGTCCACTTCTCCGCCATCGAGATGGACGGCTACAAGTCGCTGGAAGATGGCCAGCGTGTCGAGTTCGAGATCGCACAGGGTCAGAAAGGCCCGCAGGCCGAGAAGGTACGGGTCGTCTGACGACACCAAGACTTCGCGACGCACAGGACGCCGCGCCGGGGCTGGGGAGCCGCGGTGCGGCGTTCGGCGTACCGGGCGACTGTCTCCGCGGAGCGGGTACCAACGGTGGGTTTCCCCGGGGGACCGGCCGGTACGGATTGGCGACAGGCCAATCGATGATCAGGGTGACTGTGCGCTCGGATCGGGCGTGCGGGGCGACTGGCGCCTGACGTATCGTGCCTGCGGCCCGGCTCCCCAGCTGGGCGCCCGCCCTGAATGGAGCTACCGCCGTGGCTGAGCCCACCCCGACCCCCGAGTCCGCCCGCCCGGCCGCCGACGAGCCCGACGCCGGCCCAGCGAGCATCCCCACGGGAGCGGAAGCACCGCCGACCGGGGAACCCGCCGACTCCGCACCCGACCCCGCCACTGCCGAGACGCCGGCCGCGCCGCCAGCCGGCGGACCGCCCGGCCACTGCGGAACCGGACGCCCACCCGGCCGCTCCGCCAGCGGACGACTACCCGGCAACGCCGGCACCGCAGCCCCCGCCCGTGGACGGCTATCCGGCAACGCAGCCCCCGCCGGTGGACGGCTATCCGGCAACGCCGGCCCCGCCGGTGGACGGCTATCCGGCAACGCCGGCACCGGGCGGCTACCCGGCAACGGCCGGTTATCCGGCGGTGCCGGCAACCGGCGGCTACCCGGCCGCGCCGACCTATCCGGTGGCCTATGGGATGCCGGTCTACCCGGGCGGCGGCTACCCGGCTGCCGGGGACGCCGGCCGATCCGCTGGTCACCTCCGCCGCGGAAGGCTTCTCCGGCTGGTTCAACCGGGTGTTCAAGCTGATCGGTGCGCACCTGCGGGACATGTACGTCATCGGCCTACTCAGCATGGGCGTGCCGGTCGCCGTGCTGTCCACCCTGCTGTCGGTCTACGCGCCGACCAGTACCCAGCACATCGACGAGCAGGGGCGGGCGGTGCCCGAGTTCCACTTCCCGCACCCGGTGGCGTTCCTGCTGATCCTGCTGATGCTCGTGGTGGTCGGTGGCTTCCTCGGCGCGCTCGGTCAGGCCGCACTGGTGTGGACGGTCACCCGCCGGGCGGCCGGCGCGCCCGCGCCGGTGGCTGACGCGCTGCGCTACGGCCTGGCCAACGCCGCCCGGCTGTGGGGCTGGACCCTGATCTACGGCCTGCTCGTGACCGTCGGCGTCTGCGCCTGCGTGGTCGGCTCGCTCTACTTCGCCCTGGCCGGCTGCCTCTACCTGCCCGTCGCGCTCTACCAGCGGGGCGCCAACCCGATCAGCACGTCATTCAGCATGATCCACAAGAACTTCGGCCGGGCGCTGGGCCGGATGGCGCTGCTGGTCCTGATCGTGGGCGGCGCCTCGTTCGTCCTGCAGATCCCGGCCGCGATCGCCACGGCGGCCGGCGGGGCCACCGCCGGGCACCTGGTGAGCGGAGTCCTGGCGCTGGTCGGGCTGCCGCTGAACTTCGCCCTGCTGCTCGGCGAGGTCCTCCTCTTCGCCGAGTTGCGGGCGCGGCAGGCACCGCTGACCACCGCCGATCTGAACGCTGTGCTGTAGTCAAGCCGTAGCGGAGGGTACTTCGTCACGGTGCGGAAGGCCGGAGGAGCTTGCACTCGCCTTGGCCGAGTGCTAAACAGGTACTTGGCACTCGGCTGGTCTGAGTGCCAAGAGGTCGGGGCGGTGAGGTCGTGCCCCGTAGGCGGCCCGTACGGCTGCCGCGGGTGCCGGCCGGTCGTCGCGGGCTATCCGGCCCGGCCGACAAACGCGCTGGTTACAGCGCCGATGGAGACCGACGGGACGGCTCGGGTCACACCCGGGGTCGTGCTGAACTGTCCAGGAGGACAACGCCGAATGGCCAAGATTATCGCGTTCGACGAGGAGGCCCGCCGCGGTCTCGAGCGGGGCATGAACATCCTCGCCGACGCCGTCAAGGTGACGCTGGGCCCGAAGGGCCGCAACGTCGTGCTCGAGAAGAAGTGGGGCGCCCCCACCATCACCAACGATGGTGTGAGCATCGCCAAGGAGATCGAGCTCGAGGACCCGTACGAGAAGATCGGCGCCGAGCTGGTCAAGGAGGTCGCCAAGAAGACCGACGACGTGGCCGGCGACGGCACGACGACGGCGACCGTCCTGGCCCAGGCGCTGGTCCGCGAGGGCCTGCGCAACGTCGCCGCCGGCGCCAACCCGATGGCCCTGAAGCGGGGCATCGAGGCCGCCGTCGCCGCCGTCGCCGAGGAGCTGGCCAAGATCGCCAAGGACGTCGAGACCAAGGAGCAGATCGCCTCCACCGCCTCCATCTCCGCCGGTGACACCACCGTCGGCGAGATCATCGCCGAGGCGATGGACAAGGTCGGCAAGGAAGGCGTCATCACCGTCGAGGAGAGCAACACCTTCGGCCTCGAGCTTGAGCTCACCGAGGGCATGCGCTTCGACAAGGGCTACATCTCGCCGTACTTCTGGACCGACCCGGAGCGGATGGAGGCCGTCCTCGACGACCCGTACATCCTCATCGTCGACGGCAAGATCTCCGCCGTGAAGGACCTGCTGCCGATCCTCGAGAAGGTCATGCAGTCGAGCAAGCCGCTGCTGATCATCGCCGAGGACGTCGAGGGCGAGGCGCTGGCCACCCTGATCGTCAACAAGGTCCGCGGCACCTTCAAGTCGGTCGCCGTCAAGGCTCCCGGCTTCGGTGACCGCCGCAAGGCCATGCTGGACGACATCGCCATCCTCACCGGCGGCCAGGTCATCAGCGAGACCGTCGGCCTCAAGCTGGAGAACGTCGGCCTCGACCTGCTGGGCCGGGCCCGCAAGGTCGTCGTCACCAAGGACGAGACCACGATCGTCGACGGCTCCGGCGACGCCGACCAGATCGCCGGCCGGGTCACCCAGATCCGCGCCGAGATCGAGAAGAGCGACTCCGACTACGACCGCGAGAAGCTGCAGGAGCGGCTGGCCAAGCTGGCCGGCGGCGTCGCGGTCATCAAGGTCGGCGCGGCCACCGAGGTCGAGCTGAAGGAGCGCAAGCACCGCATCGAGGACGCCGTTCGCAACGCGAAGGCGGCCGTCGAGGAGGGCATCGTCCCCGGCGGTGGCGTCGCGCTGGTCCAGGCCGGCAAGACCGCGTTCGACAAGCTGGACCTGGTCGGCGACGAGGCGACCGGGGCGAACATCGTCAAGGTGGCCCTGGACGCCCCGCTGCGCCAGATCGCCGTCAACGCCGGCCTCGAGGGCGGCGTCGTGGTCGAGAAGGTGCGCAGCCTGCCGACCGGTCACGGCCTCGACGCGGCGAGCGGCGAGTACGTCGACCTGCTGAAGGCCGGCATCATCGACCCGGCCAAGGTCACCCGGTCGGCGCTGCAGAACGCCGCGTCGATCGCCGCGCTGTTCCTCACCACCGAGGCGGTCGTGGCGGACAAGCCGGAGAAGAACCCGGCCCCGGCGGGTGCGCCGGGCGGCGGCGGGGACATGGACTTCTGAGTCCGTCCCGCGCCAAGCAGCACAACGGAGGGCGGTCCGCTACGGCGGGCCGCCCTCCGGCGTTCCTGGATCGGACCACGCCGGACCGGCACTCTGGCCCGACCTGCGTCGTTCGCCTGCGGTCTGCCGTCACCGCTGGTGGAGTGGAGGAACGGGACAACGCCGTGTGGCATCGCATGACATCATCGTGATGTCGCATGATGGGTACGCCTGGGTCAACGCCACTGCGCCGATAGTTGTGTCTCCTGGTTCGCCTTCGCCTGCATGGCGATACGGCGGGCCGGTCGGCTGGAGTGGGTCAGTTCGGGTAGGTGACGACGGTGCTGTCGCTTGGCGTCTCTCATGACTCCATAGTGACGTCACTTCTGACGTCACGCAAGAGGGCGGCTACATATCCTCCAGCTCGCGGCCCTTCGTCTCGCGGACCGCGAGCCGGACGAAGATGTAGGCGAGCACCGCGAAGCCGGCGTAGAGGGTGTACGCGCAGCACCAGGCTCACACTGGCCAGGCTGGGGAAGGTCGTCGAGATGAGCCAGTTGGCCAGCCACTGGGCCGCGGCCGCCACGGCCAGCGCGGTGGCCCGGATCCGGTTGTTGAACATCTCGCCGAGCAGTACCCACACCGCCGGCCCCCAGCTCATGCCGAAGGCGAACACGTAGACGTTGGCGGCGACCAGGGCCACCGGGCCGGCGACCGAGCCGAGCGAGACGTCATCCCCGCTGCCGGTGGCGGTACTGAAGCAGACCGCCATGGTGGCCAGCGTGGCCGCCATTCCGGCGGCACCGATGAGCAGCAACGGCTTGCGGCCGATCCGGTCGATCAGCGCGATCCCCACCAGTGTGCAGATGATATTGGTGACGCTGGTGATCGTGCTGAACAGGAAGGCATTGCTCTCCGAGAAGCCGACCGAGTGCCACAGCGCGGACGAGTAGTAGAAGATCACATTGATGCCGACGAACTGCTGGAACACCGAGAGCAGAATGCCGGTCCAGACGATGGACAGCAGTCCGAACCTGGGGCCGCGCAGGTTCTTCAGGCGCACCACCTGTTCGCTGCCGGCCAGCGATCTGGTGATCTCGCTGATCCGCAGGTCCACGTCGCCGCCGACGAACCGGCGCAGCACGTCGCGCGCCTTGCCGAATTCATGCCGGGCCACCAGGAACCGGGGCGACTCCGGTATCTGCGCCGCCAGGACGCCGTAGACCACGGCGGGGAGGGCGGCCGCGGCGAACATCCAGCGCCACGCGGCCCCGCCCCACGGGACCTGCTCGGATGCCCCGCCGGCCGACAGCGCGAGCACCTGGTCGATCAGCAGCGAGGCGAAGATGCCGGTGACGATGGCGAGCTGCTGCAGCGACCCGAGCCGGCCGCGCAGCTCGGCCGGGGCGATCTCGGCGATGTACGCCGGTGCGATGACACTGGCCGCGCCGATGGCCAGGCCGCCGAGGATGCGCCAGACCATCAGGCTCAACGGGCCCCAGGCCAGTGCCGAGCCGATCGAGGTGACGGCGAAGAGCGTGGCGGCGATCAGCATCACCCGCACCCGGCCCAGCCGGTCGGCCAGCGGGCCGGCGAACCAGGCGCCCACCGCGCAGCCCAGCAGCGCCGAGGAGACCACGAAGCCGACGTAGGTGGGGCCGATGTCGAAGGCGTCCCGGATGGCGTCGACGGCGCCGTTGATGACGGCGGTGTCGTAGCCGAAGAGGAAGCCGCCGAGGGCGGCGGCGATGGCCACCAGCAGGACCGAGCCGTGGTGCTCGGGGACGGCACGGATACCGGGTGGGCGCTCGGCGGCCATTGCCCTATTCTCCGCTTTTGCGGCCTATATCACTAGCCGATGATGGCAGGTTCATCACCCCGGGTAGCCGTCGGCCGCGGTCACCGCCGCCAGTGCGTCCACCCGGCCGGCGCCCGCGTCCGCCGCCGCGCCGCAGCCGGCGGACGGCACCGGTGTCGCGGTACGCCGCAGCAGCTCCACTGTGGCGACCACGTCGCCGCGTAGCGCCGGCTGCGCCGACCACAGCAGCGCCGCGACGCCGGCCACGTGCGGGGTCGCCATGCTGGTCCCGTCCAGGCGGGCGTACCTGTTGCCGGGCAGCGCGGAGAACACGTCCACGCCGGGCGCCACCAGGTCCGGCTTGCCAGCGGCGGCGGCCGGGCGGCGCTCGCCCCGGCTGGAGAAGTACGGCACCCGGTCGGAGCCGTCCACCGCGCCGACGGTCAGCGCGTCCGGATAGGTGGCCGGCGGGTCCTCGATCGAGCCGCAGCGCGGCCCGGTGTTGCCGGCCGCCACCACCACCAGCACGCCCGCCGTGGTCAGCGCGTCCACCGCGGGACGCAGTGAACGCGCGTCGCAGCCCTCCAGCCCCGGGCAGCCCCACGAGTTGGTGACGATGTCGGCGCCCCGGGCCGGCCGCCCGGCCCGCAGCGCGTCCCCGCCCGGTGGGAACGGCGCGAACAGGAATTGCAGGCAGGCCACGTAGTACGCCGGGTCGGCCAGGTCACGGTCCAGGTTCACGCAGGCGATCCAGGTGGCACCCGGGGCCACCCCGACGCCGCCGGCCCCGACGGCGGTGGCCAGCGTGTGCGTACCGTGACCGACGTGGTCCACCGGGGTGGCGCTGTGGTTCCACGGGTCGTACCAGGAGTCGTCGCCACCGCGGAAGTTGCCGGACAGCGCCGGGTGGGTGGCGTCCACCCCGCTGTCGGCGGAGCCGACCACGATGCCCCGCCCGGTGTCCCCGCCGGCCCACACCCGGTCGGCGCCGATCTGCGCGATGTTCGGCTGCACCGGCCGGTTGAGCGGCTCGTCGCCGGTCAGCGCGGGAGCCCGCCCCGGGATCGGGCGCAGGTGCGGGCTGAGCAGCACCCGGTCCACGTCGGAGCGGCGGGAAAGCAGCTCGCGCAGCGCCGGGCCGCCCGCTACCTCCACGCCGTTGACCAGGTAGTACGGCGTGAACGAGGCGTGCAGGTGGGCCAGGTCCCGGCGCAGCGACGCCTGGCTGCGCTCGGCGGTGGCGACCAGGCGCTGGTAGACGGCCGCCCGACGGGCCACCGGGTCGCCGACCGCGGCCAGGTCGGACAGGTCCGCCTGCTGGTGCATCACCACGAACAGCCGGTCCCCGTGCAGCCCCGGTGACCCGACGCCCAGGTAGCCGACCAGCGTGGCGGCGACCACGGCCAGCACCAGCGCGCCCGCCGTGGCCGGCCGGCGTAGCCGGGGCAGGAACAGCCCGTACCCCACGGCGAACAGCAGGGTGACGACCAGCGAGGCGAGCGCCGCCACGCCGGCCCAGAAGCCGATCTCGTCCAGCCCCAGGTACATCCAGGCCTGCGCCGGCGACACGAACCCCAGTGGCCCGAACGCGGCCAGCCCCACCAGCGCACCGGTCACCGTCGCGACCCGCGGCCGCAGCCAACCCACGCTGCCGCGCCGCCCCGGGCCGCTCTCTCCGCCCGGCGCGCCGGGCCGTCCTGCCGGTCCGGGCCGCCGTGTTGGTCCGGTCCAGCCCGCCGGTCCGGGCCGCCGTGCTGGTCCGGCTCAGCCCGCCGGTCCGGCCTGTTCGGTCGATCGGGGCCGCCCGGGAGGTCGAAGCACAGGTGCCGTAGCGCCGCGATGACGAAGCCGAGCGGTGGGAGGACCAGCATCTCCAGCAGGAAGACGCCGGTACCACCGGTGCCGGCGGCGAGCAGCAGCAGCGCGACGCCGGCCGTCAACCCGCCCAGCCACAGCTGGCGCCGACGGGGCCAGGACAGCAGGGCCGGCCACAGGGTGTGCTGCAGCAGCCGGGCGGCCAGCGCTCCGACCGCCGCGGCGGCCAGCGCCGTGGCGAGGGTGTCCACCGGGCCGCCGAGGGCGGCCAGCGCGGCGAACGGGGCCAGCGCGGCCAGCCCGGCCGCCACCGAGGGCGCCAGCCGTTGCCGTGGGCTGACCAGCGCCCCGTAGACGAACCAGCCGCCGCGCGGAGCGGGTACCAGCCGGGGGAGCGCGACCGTGGCCGCCCCGGCGACGAGCGCCAGAGCCAGGGCGTACCCACTGGTGTGCTGGACCGGGATCGCCCGGAGGCTGCCGAGCAGGGCGAGCAGCGCGGCGCCGGCCAGCCAGGTGAGCGCCACCGCCCGCACCGGGGCGCTGGCGGTCAGCCGGGCCAGCAGGGCGTTCGGGGCCGCCACGAGCAGGGCGGCCAGTAGGCTGGCCGCCGGCCAGCCCCACGCCGGCATCGCCAACCCCTCCACCACCAGCACCTGCTCGACCAGCCAGGCGAGTGCCGGCAGCAGCAGCGCCACGGCGACCGTCCAGAGCAGCACCAGCACCCGCGCGGCCAGCGCCCAGCGGGAGGTCCGGCCTGCGGCGTCGGTCACGTGTTCGGGCACGAGGGCACGGTACGTCCTACGGTGGGTACGTGCGGCGCGATGCATCCGTGTCCCGGTACGCGGCCGGTCGACTCTCCCCCGCCAGGCGGGCGGCCGACCTGGCCAGACTGCGTACCCACCGGTTCGACGTGCTGGTCATCGGGGGCGGGGTGACCGGCGTCGGAGCGGCGCTGGATGCCGCCTCGCGGGGCCTGTCCGTCGCCCTCATCGAGGCCAGCGACCTGGCCGCCGGCACCTCCAGCCGGTCCAGCAAGCTGATCCACGGCGGGCTGCGCTACCTGGAGCAGTTGGAGTTCGGGCTGGTGCACGAGGCGCTGCGCGAGCGCGGGCTGCTGGCCACCCGGCTCGCCCCGCACCTGGTGCGCCCGCTGCCCATCCTGGTCCCGCTGACCGTCGACCACCCGGGCGTCGCCGGCCTGGCCGAGCGCGCCTGGCACCGGGCCTACTACGGGGCCGGCGTGGCGCTCTACGACGGCTTCGCCGGACTCGTCGCGGGCGGGCGGGGCATGCCGGGGCACCGGCACCTGACCCGGGGCGGCGCCCGCCGGCTGTTCCCGTCGCTGCGCCGGGAGAACCTGGCCGGGGCCATCCGGTACCACGACGGGCAGGTCGACGACGCCCGGTTCGTCGCCACGCTGGCGCGCACCGCCGCCTCGCTGGGCGCCACCGTGGTACCCAGCGTGCGCGCCGTCGACCTGGAGCGCTCCGCCCGCGAGGTCACCGGCGTGCTGGCCCGTGACCAGGAGACCGGGGCCGAGATCCGGATCGCCGCGCGGACCGTGGTCGCGGCCACCGGGGTGTGGAGTGACGACATCTCCGAACTGCTCGGCGATCCGGGCATCCCGCTGCGGCCCGGCCTGCGGGTGCGCGCCTCCAAGGGCGTGCACCTGGTGGTACCCCGGTCGGCGGTGACCGGGGACGCCGGACTGATCCTGCGCACCGCGTCGTCGGTGCTGTTCGTGCTGCCCTGGGGCGGGCACTGGATCATCGGCACCACCGACACCGAGTGGCAGCTGGACCGGGCCCACCCGGCGGCGTCGGCGCGCGACATCGCGTACCTGCTGGCCCAGGTCAACCAGTGGCTGGAGCGGCCGCTGTCCACCGCCGACATCGAGGGCGTCTACGCCGGGCTGCGGCCGCTGCTGTCCGGCGAGGACGACCAGACGTCGAAGCTGTCCCGGGAGCACGCGGTGGTCGAGCCGATGCTCGGGCTGATGCTGGTGGCCGGCGGCAAGTACACGACCTACCGGGTGATGGCCGCCGACGTGATCGACCGGGCGGCGCGCCGGCTGGGGCCGGGCGTGCCGCGCTCGCGTACCGACCAGCTGCCGCTGCTGGGCGCCGACGGCTTCACCGCCGCCTGGCGGGACCGGGCGGACCTGGCGCGCCGGCACCACGTGCCGGTCGGTGCCCTGGAACACCTGCTGGAACGCTACGGCACGCTGAGCACCGAACTGCTCGCCCTGCTGCACGGCCAGCCGCTGCTGGCCGCCCCGGTCGAGGGCGCCCCGGAGTACCTGGCCGCCGAGGTGGTCTACGCCGCCGAGGCGGAGGGTGCGCTGCACCTGGAGGACGTGCTCACCCGGCGTACCCGGATCTCCATCGAGACCAGCCACCGCGGCGTGGAGAGCGCCGGCCAGGTGGCCGAGCTGATGGGTGGCGTGCTCGGCTGGGACCCGGCGACCCGGCGCCGGGAGATCGACCACTACCTGGCCCGGGTGGCGGCCGAACGCCAGTCCCAGCGGATGCCCGACGACCTCACCGCCGACGCGGCCCGGCTCGGCGCGCCGGACGTGCGGGTGGGCAGCGCAGCCGACCGGTGATCTACGTCGACCCGCCGGTCTGGCCGGGGCGCGGCCGGGCCGCCGGGCGGCGCTGGGCGCACCTGGTCAGCGACGTCTCCTTCGCCGAGTTGCACGCCTTCGCCGAGGCCCTGGGCGCGCCCCGGCGCGGCTTCGAACGCGACCACTACGACATCCCGGAGACGCTCGTCCCGGTGGCGGTCTGGCTGGGGGCGCGGCCGGTCAGCGCCCGGGAGATCGTCCGCCGCCTGACCGCCGCCGGCCTGCGCCGCGCCAAGCACCGCTGACCACCCGGGCAGCGGGGCCGGGCAGCGTGGCCGGACAGCCGGTCGAGGCGTGTGCCGCTGCGCGGTGCCGGGCGGTGACGGGTTTCGCAGGTGGCGGGTCTTGGCTGGGCCGGCCCGGAAGTCGGGCCGGCCCAGTGGATCTCCGCAACGGCGCGCCCCGTCCGGCGAGCAGTCCACCCCCGATCCTTCACTGGACGCTCTGGACTGCACGCACACCCACCAATGTGGTAGACGCGGCAGGGCGGCGTGGCGTTGCTATCGACCGGCAGGATTCACGGAATTGTGACCGGAGTCACCTGTCGGTGGTCCGTGCCAGACTGGTACGTCCGAGCGTGGGAAGGCAGCCGATGAGTGGCCCGTTGATCGTGCAGTCCGACAAGACCCTGCTGCTGGAGGTGGACCACCCCGACGCGCTGGCCTGCCGGATGGCCATCGCCCCGTTCGCCGAGCTGGAGCGCTCGCCCGAGCACGTGCACACTTACCGGCTCACCCCGCTCGGCCTGTGGAACGCCCGCGCCGCCGGCCACGACGCCGAGTCCGTGGTCGACGCGCTGCTGCGCTTCTCCCGCTACCCGGTCCCGCACGCCCTGCTGGTCGACGTGGCCGAGACCATGGACCGATACGGCCGCCTGCAGCTGGTCAACGATCCCGTGCACGGGCTGGTGCTCCGGGCGTTCGACCGGGCCGTGCTGGTCGAGGTGACCAAGTCGAAGAAGCTCGCCGGCATGTTCGGCGGGTCGCTCGGCCCGGACCTCATCGCCGTGCACCCGTCCGAGCGCGGCCGGCTCAAGCAGGCGCTGCTCAAGCTCGGCTGGCCCGCCGAGGACCTGGCCGGGTACGTCGACGGCGAGGCGCACCCGATCGCGCTCGCCGAGGACGGCTGGCAGCTGCGCTCCTACCAGCACGAGGCGGTGCAGCACTTCTGGGCCGGCGGGTCGGGCGTGGTGGTGCTGCCCTGCGGCGCCGGCAAGACGCTGGTCGGGGCAGCGGCGATGGCGCAGGCGCAGGCGACCACGCTGATCCTGGTCACCAACACGGTCGCCGGGCGGCAGTGGAAGCGGGAGCTGATCGCGCGAACCTCGCTGACCGAGGAGGAGATCGGCGAGTACTCCGGCGAGCGCAAGGAGATCCGCGCCGTCACCATCGCCACGTACCAGGTGCTCACCACCCGGCGCGGCGGCACCTTCGCGCACCTGGACCTCTTCGGCGCCCGGGACTGGGGCCTGGTCATCTACGACGAGGTACACCTGCTGCCCGCGCCGATCTTCCGGTTCACCGCCGACCTGCAGGCCCGCCGCCGGCTCGGGCTGACCGCCACGCTGGTCCGCGAGGACGGCCGGGAAGGCGACGTGTTCTCCCTCATCGGCCCCAAGCGCTACGACGCCCCGTGGAAGGACATCGAGGCGCAGGGCTGGATCGCGCCGGCCGACTGTACCGAGGTCCGGGTCACCCTCACCGACGCCGAGCGGATGGCCTACGCCACCGCCGAACCCGAGGAGCGCTACCGGGTGGCCGCCACCGCCCGCACCAAACTTCCGGTGGTACGCGCCCTGCTCGACCGGCACCCCGACGACCAGGTCCTGGTCATCGGCGGGTACATCGACCAGCTGCACGCACTCTCGGAGTACCTGGACGCCCCGGTGGTCCAGGGGGCCACCACCAACAAGGAGCGCGAGCGGCTGTTCGACGAGTTCCGCGCCGGTAACCTGCGCACCCTGGTCATCTCCAAGGTGGGCAACTTCTCCATCGACCTGCCCGAGGCGGCGGTGGCCATCCAGGTGTCCGGCACCTTCGGCTCCCGCCAGGAGGAGGCGCAGCGGCTGGGCCGGATCCTGCGCCCCAAGGCGGACAAGCGGCAGGCGCACTTCTACACGGTGGTCGCCCGGGACACCATCGACACCGAGTACGCGGCGCACCGCCAGCGCTTCCTCGCCGAGCAGGGGTACGCGTACACCATCGTGGACGCCGACGACGTGCTCTCGGCGTAGCCGGTGCTGGACGAGTTCCTGGCCTGCCTGCCGGCCGGCGTCGACGCGGCGTCGGCCCGGCAGGTGGGTCAGTCCCTGCTGGCCCGCTGGGACGAGCCGCACCGGCGCTACCACGACCGGGCGCACCTGCGCCGGATGCTCAACGTGCTCGGCCCGGCCGTCCCCGCCGACCTGCGGCTCGCCGCCTGGTACCACGACGCCGTGTACGACCCGCGGGCGATCGACAACGAGGAGCGCAGCGCCGCCCTGGCCGCCGCGCAGCTGCCCGCCCTGGGCGTGCACCCGGCCGAGGTGGCCCGCCTGGTCCTGCTCACCCGCGACCACGCACCCGACCCCGCCGACCGGGCCGGCGTCCTCCTCTGCGACGCCGACCTGGCCATCCTGGCCGCCCCCGAGCCGGAGTACGCCGCCTACACGGCGGCCATCCGCGCCGAGTACTCCTTCGTCCCCGACCCGGCATTCCGCACCGGCCGGGCCGCCGTCCTCCGCCGCCTCCTGGCCCTCCCCACCCTCTTCCACACCCACCCCTCCTGGGAGCCCCAGGCCCGCGCCAACCTCACCCACGAACTCCACACCCTCACCCCCTGACCCATCCCTGCGGCCGCCCTGGCACAACCCCGGCGCGGCCGCCAGCCTGCGGCCCCTTGGCCTGCGGCCCTTGGCCTGCGGGCCCTTGGCCTGCGGGCCCGGCCTGGCAGGTGCTCCAGTCGGGGGGTTTGCACTTATTGCTGTTTCGGGGGGTGGTGAAACAGCAATAAGTGCGAGGAGTCACCGAGCCTTCTCCCGGGGAGTTCGCCTCGGGGCTACCTGGGTGTGGGGTGGTGTATCGATTGGTGCCGTTCACTGCCTGCGGGTGCGGCGAGGGGCGCCGGGCCCGGAGGGGAACGGCGATGGCGGATCGGCGGCAGGTACTGGTCGGGGCGTTGGCGGTCGGGGTGGCGGGGCCGGTGGTGGCGGGGGCTTCGCCGGCTTATGCCGGGCAGGGGGCTTCGCCGGCTTTTGCCGGGCAGGGGGCTTCGCCGGTTTTTGCCGGGTGGGGGGAGCGGGGGCGGCCGGGGCAGCGGGGGACGCTGGTGATCGGGCACCGGGGGGCGGCCGGGTACCGGCCGGAGCACACGCTGGCTTCGTACGAGCTGGCGGCGCGGATGGGGGCCGACTTCATCGAGCCGGACCTGGTGGTCACCGGGGACGGGGTGCTGGTGGCCCGGCACGAGCCGGAGATCGGCGGTACCACCGATGTGGCCAGCCGGCCGGAGTTCGCCGGCCGGCAGCGTACCGTGCTGCTCGACGGGGTGAGCGTGACCGGCTGGTTCACCCACGACTTCACCCTGGCGGAGCTGAAGACGCTGCGCGCCGTGGAGCGGCTGCCGGCGGTACGGCAGCGCAACACGCTCTACAACGGACTGTTCCAGGTGCCCACCTTCCAGGAGGTGCTGGACCTGCGCGCCCGGCTCTCCCACGAGCTGGACCGCACCATCGGCGTCTACCCGGAGACCAAGCACCCGACCTACTTCCGGGCGCTCGGCCTGCCGCTGGAGCCCCGGCTGGTGGCGGCGCTGCGCCGCAACAACCTCGACAAGCCGGACGCGCCGGTGTTCGTGCAGTCGTTCGAGGCGCGCAACCTGGCTGCGCTGCGGGACGAGTACCGGCTGCGGGTTCCGCAGGTGTTCCTCACCTCGGCGACAGGTACGCCGTTCAACGACCCGCGCAGCTACGCCGACTACCTGACTCCGGCGGGCCTGGCCGGGCTGGCCGGCTATGTCGACGGCGTGGGGCCGGACAAGTCGCAGATCATCCCGCGCAGCCCGGACGGCTCCCTGGGCGCCCCGACCAGCCTGGTGGCCGACGCCCACCACGCCGGGCTGGTGCTGCACCCGTACACGTTCCGGGCGGAGAACCAGTTCCTGCCGGCCGACTACCGGGTCGGCACCGACCCGAACGCCTACGGCCGGGCGCTCGACGAGCAGATCGCCTTCCTGCGCGCCGGCGTCGACGGCCTCTTCACCGACCAGGCCGACATCGGCGTCCTGGCCCGCGACCTGGCCTTCGCCACCAGCTGACCGCCGTCACTCCTCCAGCACGGCCGCGGTGATGCGGTGCAGGGCGAAGGTGTGCACGGTCTCGGTGCGGTCGTCCTCGGCGCGCAGGTAACCGGCGGCCATCGAAACCGGGCGGACCAGCCGGGACGCGGTCGCCCCGTGCGCGTCGACGTAGCCCACCCAGACCCGCTGCCGGGCGCGCAGCGCCTGCTGCAGGGTGGCCAGCGCCTGGCTGTGCGCCTGGGCGGCGGTCACCCCGGTCGGTGTCTCGCGCACCGTCACCGGGGCCCGCCGGGCCGCGCGGGCGGCCGCCTCGCCGCGCCGTAGCCGCTCCACCACGCCGGCCAGCCGGGTGGGGGTCGGACGCTGCTGGGGGAACGCCACCGCGGCGCCGGTGATCCCGGAGCGCAGCGCCGCCCGGGCCGCCTTCGGCCGGGCCAGCACCGTGGCGCCGGAGGCGTCCTCGGGTACCGGTGCGTAGCCGGCGTCGCGCAGCGCTGCCACCAGGCGCCCGGCGGCCACCGGGCTGACCAGCACGGTGGGGGCCAGCCGGCGCAGCGCCAGCGGGGCCAGCCGCTTGTCCGCCAGCAGCTGGGTGAGCAGCGCCTCGTCGTCGCCGCGCAGGTACGCCCCGGCCGCCCCGATGCGCAGCCCGCCGTGCCGGCGGGCCACGTCGTCGATGAGGTACGCCAGCCCCTGCGGTACCGGGGTACGCGACCGGCGGGTGAACAGGGCGTGCAGGTCGGCGGGCGGGTATCCGGTGTCCAGGGCGCGGCGCAGGCTGCCTTCGGTGACCCGGTACACGGTGGCGCCACCGGCCGACTCGGGCTCGGCGACCAGGGACAGCTCGGCGGCCAGCGCCGGCTCCGCCGGCCCCGGTACCACCACCGTCAGGTCGGCCTGTACGAGGAAGTGCCCGACCGGGTCGGGCAGCAGCGCGCTGAGCGCCTGGACCGCCCCGGCGACCGGGCCGCCGGCCTCCGCGCGTACCCCCAGGGGGTCTTCGTCGGGGTCGCGGCCGACGGCGGCGCGGACCTCCGCCAGCAGCCGGCGGCCGAAGCCGGTGAGCGCGCCGAGGCCGGTGACGCCGAGCTGAGCGGCCTCCCGCAGCGCCCACTCCACCCCGTCGGGGCGGTGCGGGTCGCCGCCGGGCAGCAGCGTTCCGACGGCCGACGGGCGCGGCCCGTAGAGCCGGGGGGAGCGCCAGGCCAGCGCGTCCAGCACGGTGGCGGCGGTGGGCGCGGCCCCGGGCGGGGCGTCGGCCAGCGCGCCGAGGGCGGCGAAGCGCAGCCGGGGCGCGGACTGCCGGTTGAGTTCAGCGGAGAGCGCGCCGATCAGCCGGTCCCGCTCGTCGCGCCGGCCGATCAGGCCGGGCTGGCGGGGCAGCGGCAGCCACACCTGGGCCAGCGCCGCCCAGCGCAGCGCGACCGGCTGGTCGCGCCAGCTGTCGAAGGCGGGGGTGGGCAGGAACCGGGCCTCCGGCGCGTCGATGCCCCGCCCGGGGCCGGGTTCGGCCTCACCGAGCAGGCCGGCGGCCGCCGCCAGCTCCAGCAGCAGCCCGGCCAGCGCCTCGTCCACGCCGGCCGCGCGGGCCAGCCGGCGCAGGTCACGGACCCCCAGGCCGCCCGACTTGAGCACCGGGGCCGGGTCGGCGGCCAGCTCGGCGAGCAGCGCCTCGGTCTGCCGGACCACCTCCATGGCCTGCCCGGCGCCGGCCGTGTCGGCGGTCTTCACCTCCCGGGTCGGCCCGTCCAGCGGCGGCGGCTGCGGGTGCAGGACGCCCAGCGGCCCGATGTCGCGGCGCAGCAGCAGCGCCACCTCGCGGGGCAGCTCCACCTCCACCGAGCCGTCGGTACCGGCTTCCCGGCTCGCCAGCAGGTGCCGGCCGACCAGCCAGCCGACCGGGCTGTCCGGGGCGGCCAGGGCGGCGGCGGTACCGATCCCGACCGGCGGGCCGGCGGCCAGCCGGTCCAGCACCGCCCGGGCGGCGGGCGGCGCGGCGAGCACCGCGCGGCGCAGGCCGGCCGGGTCGGCGCAGAGCTTGGCCACGTCCACGTCCAGCTCGTCGGCCGGTCGGCCCAGCCCGGCCGGGTACGGCGGGCAGACCTCCTCGATGCCGGCCGCCAGGTGCAGGGCGTCCTCGGGGCCGTAGACGAGGAACAGCGCGCGGAGCCGGTCGAGGGCGGCGCGCACCAGCGCCGGGGCGGGCGCCGGGCGGGCCGCGGCGGTGAGCGCGAGTACCGCGTCGACGGGTACCGCGTCGTCGTCCTCGCGGCAGTAGCGCAGCGCGTCCAGGATCTCCAGGGTGAACTGGTCCAGCGGGTCCAGGGCGCGGGCCACCGACACCCGACCCTGGGCGCGGCTGGCCAGCACCGTGATGTCGGCGGGTACCGGCGCGATCAGGTCCGGGCGCAGCGACAGCAGGGCGGCGAGCGCGCGGTCCGGCAGCGCGCGCAACTGGTCGGCGAGTGTGGTGGTCATCGCTTTTCCACGCTATCCGGTCGGGCACAGTGCGCGCTCGTCCGACCGGGTGGACCGCAGCGGCGCTCGCCGGGCCGGTCCGGCGTGGCGGGGTGTGCGAGACTGGGGCTTGGCCAGCCGCGCCGTACCGGCCCCCAGGTCGGACTGACTGGAGCTTGATGAACTTGGCATCGTTCACCGTCGGCTTCGACCTCGACATGACCCTGATCGACTCCCGTCCCGGCATCGCCGCGTGCTACCGGGAGCTCTCCGCCCGTACCGGCGTCTTCGTCGACGCCCAGGTGGCCGCCGGCCGGCTCGGGCCGCCGCTGCCCTGGGAGATCGGCCAGTGGTTCCCGGCCGACCGGGTGGAGGCGACCGTGGCCACCTACCGCGCCCTCTACCCGCGCTTCGCGGTCACCCCGTCGCCGGCCCTGCCCGGCGCGCACGCCGCCGTGGCCGCGGTGAAGGCAGCCGGCGGCCGGGTCGTGCTGATCACCGCCAAGCACCCCGGCCTGGCCCAGCTGCACCTGGACCACCTGGGCCTGGCCGTCGACGAGGTACGCGGCCTGGCCTGGGCGCAGGGCAAGACCGAGGCGCTGCGCGAGACCGGCGCCGGGCTCTACGTCGGCGACCACGTCGCGGACGTCTCCGCCGCCCGGGCGGCCGGCATCCGGGCCGTCGCGGTGAGCACCGGCCCGTGCCCGCGCGGCGACCTGGAGGCAGCCGGTGCTGACGCCGTGCTCGGCTCCCTGGACGAATTCGCCGCCCTGCTCCCCGGCTGGCTGCTGGAGCACCGGCTGGCCGACCTGGACCGGCGGCTGCGCGAGCTGGGTCGGGTGCTGGTCGCCTACTCCGGCGGCGCCGACTCGGCGTTCCTGCTGGCCGCCGCCGTGCGCGCGGTCGGCGCCGGGAACGTGCTGGCGGCCACCGCAGTCTCGCCCAGCCTGCCGGCCAGCGAACTGTCCGCCGCCCTGGAGTTGCCGGCCAGCCTCGGCGTCGAGCACCTCACCCCGGCCACCGACGAGCTGTCCCGGGACGGCTACCGGGCCAACGCCGGTGACCGCTGCTACTTCTGCAAGGCCGAGCTGCTCGACACGCTCGCCCCGCTGGCCGCCGCGCGCGGCGCCACCGTGCTCACCGGTACCAACGCTGACGACGCGGTGGCCGGGTTCCGGCCCGGCATCCGGGCGGCCCACGAGCGCGGGGCGGTCGCGCCGCTGCGGGACGCCGGCCTGACCAAGGCGCAGGTACGCGAAGCCTCCCGGCGCTGGGCGCTGCCCACCTGGGACAAGCCGGCGGCGGCCTGCCTGTCCAGCCGGATCGCCTACGGCGTCGAGGTGTCCCGGGAGCGGCTGGCCCGGGTGGAGCGGGCCGAGTCGGCGCTGCGCGCGGTGCTGCGCCGGGCCGGCATCACCGTCCGCGACCTGCGCGTACGTGACCTCGGCGAGCAGGGTGCCCGGGTGGAGGTGGACGCCGCGGCGGTCCCGGTGCTGGCCGCCCGGCCGGAGCTGCTGGCCGCCGTGGACGGCTTCGACTCGGTGCAGCTGGACCCGCGCGGGTTCCGCTCCGGCTCACTCAACGACGGGCTGGCCGAGCACTTCCGCTGAAGGCATCGACGGACAGCCGGTCCGTCCAGCGGGCGGCATTCCGGTTGGGGCCGGGAGTGGCGCCGGTTAGCCTGGGAGCGGGCCGGATACGCTCCGGCGCGGAGGACTAACGACGAGAGGTCGGGCAGCGGTGCCAACCGGGCGAGTGAAGTGGTACGACGCGGCGAAGGGCTTCGGTTTCATCACCCAGGACGAAGGCGGCGACGTCTTCGTGGCCAAGGCGGCGCTGCCGGCCGGCGTCGAGGACCTCAAACCGGGCCAGCGGGTCGAGTACGGCGTGGTCGAGAGCCGCAAGGGAGCCCAGGCGCTGAGCGTGAAGCTGCTGGACGCGCCGCCGTCGATGACCGAGCTGCGTCGCCGCCCCGCCGAGGAGCTGCACGGGCTGATCGAGGACCTGATCAAGGTACTGGAGTCGGCCGTCATGCCCGACCTGCGCCGGGGCCGCTACCCGGACAAGAAGCTCGCCCGCAAGTACGCCGAGCTGCTGCACGGGGTGGCCAAGGAGCTGGAGATCTGAGCCTCACACGGCGACGGCCGGGGTCAACCCTTCGGCGGCGCAGCGCTCCAGCAGGATCCGCACCGCCCGGTACCCTTCCGCGCCCAGGTCTTCGCTGAACTCGTTGACGTAGAGCCCGATGTGCTGGTCGACCACGGCCGGCTCCATTTCCTGGGCGTGCCCGAGCACGTAGTCACGGCTGTCGTCGGGGTGCGCCCAGGCGTGCCGCAGCGACGCCCGGATCCAGCCGGCCGCCCGGTCGGCGTCCACGGTGGCCCGGTTGGCCAGGATCGCGCCGAGCGGGATCGGCGCCCCGGTCTGCTCCTCCCACCAGGCGCCCAGGTCCTGGACGCAGGTCAGGCCGTAGCGCTGGTAGGTGAACCGGGCCTCGTGGATGACCAGGCCGGCGTCGTACCGGCCGGCGGCCACCCCGGGCATGATCTCGTTGAACGGCACCACCTCGACGCGGGCCGGCGGGTTGGCCGCCGCCCACAGCCGGAACAGCAGGTAGGCCGTGGTGCGCTCGCCGGGCACGGCCACTGTGCCGCCGGCCACCGGCGCGCCGTCGGCGGTGAGGACCAGCGGGCCGCAGCCGCGCCCGAGCGCACCGCCGCAGGGCAGCAGGGCGTACCGGTCCAGCAGCCAGGGCAGCGCCGCGTAGCTCACCTTCACCAGGTCGTAGCGGCCGTCCAGGGCGGTGCTGTTGGTGACGTCCACGTCGGCGTAGGTGACCTCGACCGGCGGGGCGCCGGGGACCAGGCCGTGGCTGAGCGCGTGGAAGATGAACGTGTCGTTGGGGCACGGCGAGTATGCGAGGGTCAGGGCCACTCCGCCAACGTACCCGCGAGTGCGCCGGCCGCCCGGGCCAGCGCCGCGAACGCCTCGCCCAGCCGCCAGGCCGATCGGTCGCGCGGGCCGACCGGGTTGGAGACGGTCCGCAGCTCCAGGAACGGGATACCGGCGGCTACGGCTGCCACGGCGACGCCGTAGCCCTCCATCGCCTCGGCCACCGCGCCCGGGTGCCGGGCGCGCAGCGCCGCCGCGCCGGCTGCCGTCCCGGTGACCGTGCTGACGGTGAGCACCGGGCCGGCGACGGCGCCGGGCAGCCCGGCGCGGACCGCAGCGAGCAGGCCGGCGTGCACCGGGGCGGTGGCGCTGCCGAAGCCGAGCGCGTCCAGCGACAGGAAGCCGTCGGGGGAGTCGGCGCCCAGGTCGGCCGCGACGCACGCGGTGCCGAGCACGGTACCGCCGACAGGTACGGCGTCGGCCCAGCCGCCGCCGATGCCGGCGCTGAGGACCGCCCGCCACGGGGCGCCGGCCGCCTCGGCGAGCGCCAGCAGCCGGGCCGTACCGGCGGCCGCCGCGGCCGGGCCCACGCCCACGGCGTGCACCGCCAGCGGGTGGTCGGTGGTCGGTAGCCCGCGGGCGACGGCGGCGGCCTCCGCCTCGACGGCGGTGACCACCAGGATCCGACCGGTCGCCCGGGGCTGCGCCGGGCCGCCCGTACGGTCCTGCGCGGTCACTGGCCGTCCCGGTCGTCCCCGTCCGGTGGCGGAGTCGACGGGCGGTACAGGTGGTAGGTGGGCAGGTCGTCGGCGGTGCGTTCGATCACCCTGGTCGGGTGCGGTTCGGCGCCGGAAGGGGTGCCACCCGGCTCGGTGCCCCCCTGCTCGGGGCGCTGCCCGGTGGGGCGTTGCTCGGTGGGGCGTTGGTCGCCGGACCGCTGGTCGCCGGACCGCTGGTCGGTGGGGCGCTGCTGGCCGGGGCGCTGCTCGGTGGTGGCCGGGTCGGTGCCGGCCCCGGGCGGGCCGAACTCCTCGCGGGCCGAGCGGGTCCGGTGCCAGCGCCTGGTCGCCGCCGGCCGGGTCGGCTCGGCGCGGCCGGGTACCACCCGGGTGGTGGCGTCGTCGCCGGCCGGCGCGACCGGGATGCTCGACCCGGTCAGCCGGTCCGCGCGCAGCCGGCCGGCCGCCAGCAGGGCGCGTACCGCCAGGGCCAGCGCGACCAGCGCGGCCGCCGCGATCCCCCACCGGCCGGCGAACGGGACCAGCCCGACCCCGCCGCCCAGCACGAACGCCAGCATCAGCAGCGTCTCCGAGTGGGCGAAGGCGCTGGCCCGCACCTCCTCGGCGACGCGCTCCTGGATGGTGGCGTCGGCGGCCAGCTTCGCCAGGCCGCTGGCCACCGCCGTGCACAGGCACAGCAGCAGCACCGTCGGCAGGGAGTACGCCACCGTGGCGAGCACCGCAGCGCCGGCCACCGCCACCGTGCCGACCGCCTGCAACTGGGCCGGCCGGTGGATCCGCAGCCGGGTACCGACCGCGGAGGCCAGTACGCTGCCGGCGCCCAGCGCCGTGGCGACCAGGCCGATCGCGGCGACCGTACCGAGGCGTACCCCGGCGACGTCGGTGGACAGGTCGCCGGCGCGCAGTGCGAAGGCCAGGAACAGGGCGAGGAATCCGAACAGCGCCCGCAGTGCGCTGCTGCCCAGCACGGTGGCCACCACCAGCCGCCCGCTGAGCACCTGCCGCGCGCTGGAGAACAGCCGGGGTACCGTCTCCGGGCGTTCCGAGTCGGCCGGCGCCGGCAGGCGTAGCGCGATGACCATGCCGATGACGAAGATGACCGTGGCGATGCGCAGCGGCCACTGCGGCCCGATCCAGTAGGCGGCCACCCCGACCGGGGCCACCACCAGGCCGGCGACGGTCCCGAAGACGGACGCCCGGGCGCCCGCCTCGGACAGCCCCAACCCGGGCGGCAGCAGCCGGGGGACGGCCGCGCTGCGGGCCACGCCGTAGGCCCGGGAGAGCACCAGCACGCCGAAGGCGGCCGGGTAGAGGCCCAGGTTGTTGAGGTAGTCGGAGATCAGCCAGGCGAGGAAGGCGCGCCCCAGCATGGTCGCTGCCAGCGCCCAGCGGCGCCCGTGCCGGAACCGGTCCAGCAGCGGCCCGATCAGCGGCGCCAGCAGTGCGAACGGGGCCATCGTGATGAGCAGGTAGAGGGCCACCTTGCCGCGCGCCTCACCGGCCGGCACGTTGAAGAAGATGGTGCCGGCCAGTCCCATGGTCACCAGGGTGTCCCCGGCGCAGGAGGCGGCGTGCAGGTCGAGCAGGCGGATCATGCCCAGGTCGCCGCCGCCGCCCCGGCTGCGCAGGCTGCGTACCCCGTGGTTGACCAGGCGGCCGGTACCGCGTACCCCCCGCAACGTGTATCCCACGGTCTTCCCCAGCACCGGCATGCCCCCCATCGTGGCGCATCAGCGCCGGTCGCGACATCCGCCCCCGTGGCGGTACCCCCGATCGGCGGCGTCACCGCGTCGGGTCGGTTGGCCGGAAGGGTACCCGGTGCGGCAGAATGTGCACCCGTGGTGACCAGGACAGCGGCGGGTCCGCGTGCGAAGCTCGATCAGGTCTGCGCCGATGCGGTCGACGTGGCCCGGTCCGCGCTGGAGGGCGAGCCGGCCGGCGCCCACCTGGGGGTGGCCGCCGAGGGTGAACGCCTCGTCACCCACTACTTCGCCAGCGAACTGCCCGGTTACCAGGGCTGGCGCTGGGCCGTCACGGTGGCCCGGGTGCCGCGCAGCAAGCAGGTGACGATCTGCGAGACGGTCCTGCTGCCCGGCCCCGAAGCGCTGGTCGCCCCGGAGTGGGTGCCCTGGCAGGACCGGGTACAGCCCGGTGACCTGGGGGTCGGCGACCTGATGCCGACCGCGCCGGACGACGACCGGCTGGTCCCCGGGTACCTGCTCTCCGACGACCCGGCGGTCGAGGAGGTCTCCTGGGAGCTGGGGCTGGGCCGGGCCCGGGTGATGTCCCGGGACGGCCGGCTGGACACCGCCCAGCGCTGGTACGACGGCGACCACGGCCCGGACGCCCCGATCGCCACCGCCGCGCCGCGCTCGGCCCGCTGCGTCAGCTGCGGCTTCTACCTTCCGCTGGCCGGCTCGCTGCGGCAGACCTTCGGCGCCTGCGGCAACGTCTACGCTCCCGACGACGGCCGGGTGGTCTCCGCCGACCACGGCTGCGGCGCGCACTCCGAGGTGCTCCAGGAGACCCCGGTCCCGGAGGAGCTGCCCACCATCTACGACGACGCCGAACTCGACGAGGTCGCCGGGGACTGACCCCGGCACACCGGTCAGCGGCGCCGGGCGTTGAGGAGCGCGACGGCGACGGGCCCGCCGCCGTCCAGCACCGCCGAGTACCGGCCGTCGCCCATGGTGGGGGCCGGGTACGGCTGGAGCTCAACAGGTAGTGGCCGCCCGAGTCGGTGGTTCAGGACGGATTCAGGAGGCGGCGGCGCCGGTTGGCGTCGTGGCGCAGCATGGTGAGCAGGCCCGGGATGCCGAGGAGGAGGCCGGCCAGGCAGGTCCACAGCCAGGAGTCGGGGGCGTCGGCGAGGAGCAGGATGGCGCCCACGACGGCCCAGACCGCCATGCCGACGAGGGCGAAGGGCACCATCGGCGGGTCGAGGGGGCGCAGTTCGCGCACGGCGGGCGCGGTCGGCTCGGTCACCGGATGAGCATAGAGCGGGCAGCCCGGAAAGCCGGCCCGGCCCGGCGACGACAAATGCGACAATTCGCCAGGTGACGCTGGATCGGTACTTCCTCATCACCGAGCGCGGCTCCACTGTGGGCCGGGAGGTACGCGGCGGGCTCACCACCTTCTTCACGATGGCGTACATCGTGGTGCTCAATCCGCTGGTCCTGGGCGGGGGCGTGGACGCCACCGGGGCCAGGCTGCCGCAGACCCAGGTGGCGGCGGCCACCGCCCTGGTCGCCGGCCTGACGACCGCGCTGATGGGCGGCTACGCGCGGTTCCCGCTGGCGCTGGCCGCCGGGCTGGGCGTCAACGCGCTGGTCGCCTACACCATCGCACCGTTGATGACCTGGGCGGACGCGATGGGACTGGTGGTCATCGAGGGTCTGCTGATCCTGGTGATCGTGCTCACCGGCGCCCGTCAGATGATCTTCAACGCGGTACCCACGCAGTTGAAGACCGCGATCGGCGTGGGCATCGGGCTGTTCCTCGCGCTGATCGGCTTCGTCGACGCCGGCTTCGTGCGCGGGGGTACGGCCAGCCCGCCGCTGACCCTGGGTGTCGGCGGGGTCCTGCGCGGCTGGCCCACCGTGGTGTTCACGGTCGGCCTGCTCGGGATGATCGTGCTGGTGGTGCTCCGGGTACGCGGGGCGATCCTGATCGGCATCGCCGGTGCCACGGTGCTCGCCATCGCGGTGGAGTCGATCGGGCACCTGGGCGCCCAGTCGGCGGCCAACCCGGACGGCTGGAGCCTCAACGTGCCGAAGGTGCCCAGCCGCATCGTGGACGTACCGGACCTCGGGCTGCTCGGGCACTTCAGCCTGCTCGGCTCGTGGCGTACCGCCGGGATCCTGGTGACCACGCTGTTCGTCTTCACCCTGCTGCTGTCGGACTTCTTCGACACGATGGGCACCATGGTCGCGGTCGGGCAGGAGGCGGGGCTGGTCGACGCGCAGGGCAACCCGCCGCGTACCAGGGAGATCCTGATCGTGGATTCGATCGCGGCGGCCGCCGGCGGGGCGGCGAGCGTGTCCAGCAACACCTCCTACGTGGAGAGCGCGGCCGGCGTGGGCGAGGGGGCGCGGACCGGCCTGGCCAGCCTCGTCACCGGGGCACTGTTCCTGGCGGCGATGTTCTTCGCGCCGCTGGTGCAGGTCGTGCCGTTCGAGGCGGCCACCACGGCGCTGGTCCTGGTGGGCTTCCTGATGATGACCACGGTGGTGACCATCGACTGGTCCGACTTCGACATCGCCATCCCGGCGTTCCTGACCATCGTGCTGATGCCGTTCACCTACTCGATCTCCAACGGGATCGGCGCCGGTGTGCTCAGCTACGTGCTGATCAAGGTGGTCCGCGGCCGGGCCCGGGCGATCCACCCGCTGCTCTGGCTGGTCTGCGCCCTGTTCTGCGTCTACTTCCTGCGCGGGCCGCTGGAGGAGCTCGTCCGGTAACCGCGTCGGTACGTAGTGACCGCCGCCATAACCCCTTACCGGTCCGAACGCTGATTAGCTAAGCTAACGAAAGGAGATCACCCTCGGGAGGCGAACAGCGGCGTGCGAGCAGGCTTGGGCAGCACCTTCCAGTCACTTCAGATCCGCAACTACCGGCTCTTCGCCACCGGCCAACTGATCAGCCTCATCTTCGGCTGGGTGCAGATCACCGCCCAGGACTGGCTCGTACTGCAGGTCTCGCACAACTCCGGTACCGCGCTCGGCGTGGTCACCGCGTTCCAGTTCACCCCGATGCTGCTGCTGTCCCTCTACGCCGGCAAGCTCGCCGACCGCTACGACAAGCGCACCCTGCTGATCCTCGTCAACTGCGCCTGGCTGGTGCTGGCCACCGGCATGGGCCTGCTGGTGCTCGGCGGCCACGTGGTGCTCTGGCAGGTGTTCGTCTTCGCCCTGCTGTGGGGCACGGTGAGCGCCCTGGAGACACCGGCGCGGCAGTCCTTCGTCTCCGAGCTCACGCCGTTGGAGCTGCTGCCCAATGCGCTGGCGCTGTCGGCGGCCACGTTCAACAGCGCCCGCATCATCGGCCCGGCGATCGGCGGCGTGGCCATCGCGCTGCTCGGCACCGGCCCGGCGTTCCTGTTCAACGCCGCCTCCTACCTCGGCCCGCTGGTGGTACTCGGCCTGATGCGGGTCAGCGAGCTGCACCGCGACCCCGGCCGGGTGCGCCGCCGCGCCGACGAGACCCGCGTCCGGGACGGGCTGCGCTACGTCTTCGGCCGCCCCGACCTGGTGCTGCCCATGGCGCTCATGCTGGTGGTCGGCGCGCTCGCCTTCAACTTCCAGCTCACCCTGCCGCTGCTGGCCAAGACCGGGTTCCACACTGGGGCGGCCTCCTTCGGGCTGCTCACCACGGCGCTGTCGGTCGGCGCGCTGGGCGGCGCCCTGGCCGGCAGCTGGCGCCGGACCCGCCCGTCGGTCTGGCTGGTGCTCGGCGCCGCCGTCGCGCTCGGGGTCACCACCCTGCTGGTGGGCTTCGGGCCCACCTACCTGACCACGGCGCTGCTGCTGGTACCGGCCGGGTTCTTCATGATCTTCTACGCCCAGGCGTCGAACCAGCGGATCCAGCTGGGCGCCGGAGCCGACATGCGCGGCCGGGTGATGGCGCTCTACATGATGATCTTCATGGGTACCAACCCGATCAGTGCCCCGCTCGTCGGCTGGCTGTCCAGCCAGTACGGTCCCCGGGCACCGTTCCTGCTGGGCGGCGCCGTGACCCTGGTGGTGGCCGGCGCGGCGCTGGCGTACCGGCTGCGGCTGGCCGGCGGGCGGCTGCGCCTGCGGCTGCTCCCGCGGCCCCGCTTCTTCGTCGTGCTGCCCGAGCGGCCGGCCTGACCGCGCCCGGACTGGATTGCTCGGGGAGTCTTGAAAACGTGCCGGCGACGGTGTCGGATCGGGGCAGCGGTGTTCGTGGCAGGGGTGAGTGGTCGCCCAGGAGAGGCACCCCGAAACCACAGGAGATGATCTTCGGATGCAGTATCTGGTTTCCGTGATCCACGACTCGGCCGAGCTCGCCACCGAGGACGAGATGGCGGCCATCGACGTCTTCAACGACCAGCTCCAGGCGCAGGGCCACTGGGTCTTCGCCGGTGGCCTGGCGGCGCCCAGCTCGGCCACGGTGATCGACAACCGGGGCGGGGAGGCGCTGTTCACCGACGGACCCTTCCTGGAGTCGAAGGAGCACCTCATCGGCTTCTGGATCATCCAGGCCGCCGACCTCGACGTGGCGCTCAAGCTGGCCGCCGAGGGGTCGCGGGCCTGCAACCGGAAGGTCGAGGTGCGGCCGTTCCGGTGAACCCGGCCGACGCCGTGGCGGCGGTCGCCCAGGCCCACCGGGACGGGTGGGCCCGGATTGTCGCCGCCCTGACCAGGCGCTTCGGCGACCTCGACGTCGCCGAGGAGGCGGCGGCCGAGGCGTTCGCCACCGCCGTCGAGCGCTGGCCGGCCGGCGGCGTACCCGCCAATCCCGGCGGCTGGCTGACCACCACCGCCAACCGCAAGGCCATCGACCGGATCCGGCGGGAGAACAAGCGCGACGACAAGCACAGGGAGGCTCAGCTGTTGTCCGACGACGCGTCCGAGCCGGTCGGCGCCGTCGACGACGAGCGGCTCCGGCTGATCTTCACCTGCTGCCACCCGGCGCTGGCCATGCCGACCCGGGTGGCGCTGACCCTGCGCATGGTCGGCGGCCTGACCGTGCCCGAGATCGCCTGCGCCTTCCTGGTGCAGGAGACCGCCATGGGGCAGCGGATCACCCGTGCGAAGGCCAAGATCAAGGCGGCCCGCATCCCGTACCGGGTGCCGGCCGCGGAGGATCTCCCGGCCCGCGTCGGCGGCGTACTCGCCGTCCTGTTCCTCATCTTCAACGAGGGCTACCTGGCGACCGGCCCGGACACCGATCCGGTACGCCACGAGCTGACCGCCGAGGCGATCCGGCTCACCCGGCTGATCCGCACCCTGCTGCCGCGGGACGGTGAGGTGGTCGGGCTGCTGGCGCTCATGCTGCTCACCGAGGCCCGCCGCCCCGCCCGCGTCTCGGCCACCGGCGAACTGGTCACCCTCGGCGAGCAGGACCGCGGGGCCTGGGACGAGGGCCTCATCGCCGAGGGCCACCAGCTGGTACGCGAGCGCCTGGCCGCCGGGGTGCCCCCGGGTCGCTACCAGATCCTCGCCGCGATCAACGCCGTCCACACCAGTGCACCCGACATCCGGGCCACCGACTGGGCCCAGGTCGTCGCCCTCTACGACCGGCTCGTCCGCCTCGACCCCTCGCCGATCGTCGCCCTCAACCGGGCCATCGCCGTCGCCGAACTCGACGGCCCGCAGGTGGCCCTGGCCGTCGTCGACCGCCTCGACGAGCCGCTCGCCGGCTACCACGCCTACCACGCCACCCGCGCCGACCTGCTGCGCCGGCTGGGCCACAGCCAGCCGGCCCGGGCCGCCTACGACCGGGCGATCGAGCTGACCGGCAACACCGCCCAGGCCGCGTACCTGACCCGCCGCCGCGACCAGCTGGGGTAGCAGCCGGCGGTAAACCTGATGACCGGTGCGTGACCAGTAGATTTCGCGCAGGTACAGACCTAGCCTCAGAAGCTGTGGCGGTCGTAGGCACGGCGGTCGTGGTGCTGGTGGTGCTCGCACTGCCCTGCATGCCATGCCTGCTGATCGTCATCGTGCACCTGGACGACGTGTGGGAGGGCACCGGCCGGGCGCTGCGCCGTCGGCGCCGTCGCCGCCGCGAGGAGCGCGACGCCCGCCACCTGCTACGCGCCGCGGGCGTCTGCCGCCCGCTCCCGTGGCAGCGCCGTCGGCTCGACACCGCCGAGGTCGCGGTCACCGCGCCGCTCGGTCCGGTCGGGCCACCCATCGAACGGATCGCCGCCGACCTGCGCCGCCTCGCTGGGCAGCGGGTCGGCCTGGCCACCCGTTCGCCGGTCTGGTTCTCCGCCGTCCAGCGGGCCTACGACGACCGGCTCACCGTGGCCTGCCGGGAGCTGGAGATCAGTCAGCACCTCGCCGAGCTGACCGGGGTGGACCTGGACATCGAACGGGTCCGGGTGGAGGGCATGCTCAACGCGGCCGGCCTGGCCTTCCACGACACCGAGGCCGACCGGGCGTGAGGGTCTTCGTGGCGGCGTACCCGCCGGCTGACGCTGTCGCGCACCTGGTCCGGTTCAGCGCGCAGCTGCGTACCGGCCGGGCCGCCGCCCGGCTGACCCGCCCGGAGACCTGGCACGTGACCCTGGCCTTCCTGGGCGACCTGCCCGACGAGCGGCTTCCCGTGCTGACCGGCGCCGTGGACCTGGCCGCCGGTACGGCCAGCGCCCTGCGGGTGGCGGTGGCCGGTGGCGGCAGCTTCGGTCACGGTCGGGCCAGCGTGCTGTGGGCCGGTCTGACCGGCGACGTCACCGAACTGGTCGAGCTGGCCCGGACGCTGCGCCGGGCACTGGCCCGGGCCCGACTGCCCTACGACCGCAAGCCCCCCACGCCGCACCTCACCCTGGCCCGCCCCGGCCACCGCCTCACCCCCGCCGAACTCGCCGAAGACAAAGCCGTCCTGGCCGACTACCGGGGCCCCGAATGGACCATCGACACGCTACGAACCATCCAGAGCCACCCCGGCCCCACCCCCACCTACCAGGAACTCCACCGCTCACTGCTGCGACACGGACCGACCAGTCCCGCGCTACGCGAGCAGACCAGCGACGCAGAGGTCGGGCCGGGGTGACCGGCGACGGCATCAAGCCTGACGACCGTCGCCGGGCACCCCGGCCCCCGACCGACCACCCAACTGCCTAGCGGTTCACCACGCCCAGGCTTCCGGCCCCGGACCACCGTTGCCGACCGGCGGGAACAGCTCGTCCAGCCGCTCCAGCACGGCGCTGTCCAGCGTGACGTCCAGCGCTCCCAGGGCGCCGTCCAGCTGCGCGACCGTACGCGGCCCGATGATCGGGGCGGTGACGCCCTCCCGGGACAGTAGCCAGGCCAGCGCCACGTTCGACGGCTCCTGGCCGATCTCGGCGGCCAGCTTCTCGTACGCCTCGATGGTGTCCCGGTGCTCGGCCAGCCCGTCGGCGGAGCGGCCCTCGGCCGAGCGCGCCGCGCTGCCCTCGCGCTCCTTACGGATGGCGCCGGACAGCAGCCCGCCGTGCAGCGGCGACCACGGGATGACGCCGATGCCCTCGTGGATGGCGGCCGGTAGCACCTCCAGCTCGATGTGCCGGGTGAGCAGGTTGTAGATGCTCTGCTCGGCGACCAGGCCGAGGAAGTGCCGGGACCGGGCGGCCTCCTGGGCCTGGACCAGGTGCCAGCCGGCGAAGTTGGACGAGCCGACGTAGCGGATCTTGCCCTGGCTGACCAGGGTCTGCATGGCGCCCCAGATCTCGTCCCACGGAGTCGACCGGTCGACGTGGTGCATCTGGTAGAGGTCGATCCAGTCGGTCTGTAGCCGGCGCAGCGACTCGTCACACGCCTTGATGATGTTGCGGGCGGACAGCCCCTCCTCGTTGGGCCAGTCGGCCATCTTGCCGTACAGCTTGGTGGCGATCACCACCTTGTCGCGGCGGCCGCCACCCTGGGCGAACCAGCGCCCGATGATCTGCTCGGTGACGCCCTCGCCCAGCTTCCAGCCGTACACGTTGGCGGTGTCGAAGAAGTTGATGCCGTGCTCCAGCGCGCGATCCATGATCGCGAAGCTGTCCTGCTCGGTGGTCTTCGGGCCGAAGTTCATGGTGCCCAGGCACAGCGGACTGACCTTGAGGCCGGCCCGGCCGAGATTCTTGTACTCCATGACCGCCTACGTTGCCACGGCAATGTGAACGGCGCGCGCCCGGTACCCGGGTCAGCTCTCCCGGGCGGGGGCCGAACCGAAGAGCACGTCGTCCCAGCTCGGCAGGCGCTTGCGCTTCTCGCCGGTGGGGGCGGTCGGCTCGCTGGCGGCGGCGGCGCCGCCGGTACGCCGCGGGCGCAGCACGGCCAGCGACGGTACGGCGGGGACCTCCTTGGGGGCGTCCGCGTCGTCGTCGAAGGCGCTGCCCGGGCCACCCAGCGGGCGGCCCGCCGGTCGCGGCTCCGGTCGCTCCTGCGCAGCCGGCCGCGGTGCCAGGCCGGCCGGGCGTGGCGGCGCGGCGTCGGCCCGGGCGGCCGGCTCCGCCGGGCCGCCCAGGGGTCGCTCCAGGGAGGCCAGCAGTGCGTCGCGCCCGGAGCGGATCGGGTCGCTGGTACGCGCCGGGCGGCTGTCCCGGCGCGCCGGGTCGCCCGCGGGCGGCCGCATCGGCTCGTGCCCGCCGCGCCCGTGTCCGGGCAGCTCGCTACGCCCGTGCCCCGGCATGCCGTGGCCGGGCAGCTCCGGGCGGCCGCTGTCGGGGCGCGCCGGACCGGCCAGGCCACGACCCGCCCGGTCGCCGGCCGGCTCCTGGCCGAGGATCGGCTGCGGCCGCTCGGCGCACAGGTAGCGGGCCATGTCGTCGTGCGGCGAGATCATCTGGCGGGTACGGTCGAGCTCCCACGCGGCGGTCGCGGTGGCCTTGCCGCTGGGCCAGGTGGCCACCACCCGCCAGGTGCCGTCGTCGCGCCGGTAGGCGTCCCAGGAGATCTTGTCGGAGTCCACGCCGTGCTGGGCGAGCCGGGCGTCGACCACCTCGGCGAGGCTGACGTTCTTCTCCGCACCGCGCAGCTTGGTACGCCGGGCGTGCTGGGCGAGCATGGCCCGCTCCTGCAGCACCGGGCCGGCGTAGCGCAGCACCCGGTCGACCGGGACGCCGGCGACCCGGGCCACCTCTTCGGCCGACTCGCCGGAACGGATCTTCGCCTGGATGTCACGGGGGGACAGCACGGCGGGAATGTCGGCGTGCGCCGGGCCGCGGACGGCCGCGCCGCTGCTCGGCTCGGCGCGCAGCACGGTGTGGATGCGCTCGTCGATGGGCAGCGCGAGCAGGCGCCCCACCTCGTCGGCGAGCACAAACGCCTGCCCGTCCTCGGAGAGGGCGACAAAGCGAACCGGCCGCATCGCTCGCCTCCATCCGCCATCCGCCATGGCCACCGCGCGGCGTGGATCCAACGATGATCAACCCGCTGGTGCTACTCCGCCACGGTACGCGGTCAGCACGAGTGAAGCGAGCAGCACACGCCGGAACACTTCGCTGACCGACCGGTTGCCAGCAGCGCCGATACCGTCCCCGGGTCGGCCAGCGACCGTCCCGGTGCGACGGTCACCCGTGCGCTACCCGGCGGTCGGCCGACTCAGCCGGCGAGGGCGCCAACCACGTGGTCCACGCACCGGGTCAGCGCCTCCACGTCGGCCGGCTCGACCGCCGGGAACAGCGCCACCCGCAGCTGGTTGCGGCCCAGCTTGCGGTACGGCTCGGTGTCCACGACGCCGTTGGCCCGCAGTACCTTCGCCACCGCCGCGGCGTCCACCGAGTCGTCGAAGTCGACGGTCGCCACCACGTTGGAGCGCAGCGTCGGGTCCTGCACGAACGGGGTGGCGTACGGGGAGGCTTCGGCCCAGGCGTACACGATCGCGGCGCTCTCCGCGGTGCGCTTGGCCGCCCAGGACAGCCCGCCCTGGCCGAGCATCCAGTCGGTCTGCTCGGCGGCCAGGAAGATGGTGGCCAGCGCCGGGGTGTTGTACGTCTGCTCCAGCCGGGACTGCTCGATGGCGGTGACCAGGTCGAGGAAGGCCGGGATGTAGCGCTTGGCCGCCTTGATCTCCGCGGCCCGGGCGAGCGCCGCCGGGCTCATCAGCGCCAGCCAGATCCCGCCGTCGGAGCCGAAGCACTTCTGCGGGGCGAAGTAGTAGACGTCGCTCTCCCGGACGTCGACCTCCAGGCCGCCGGCCGCGCTGGTCCCGTCGACCAGGTGCAGCGCGCCGTCGGTACCGGCCGGCCGGCGTACCGGGACGGCCACGCCGGTGGAAGTTTCGTTGTGCGGGGTGGCGTAGGTGTCCACGCCGTCCTCGGCGACCAGCGCGGGCGCGGTACCCGGGGCGCTGGTGCGGATGGTGGGCGTACCCAGGAACGGGGCATCCGCCACCGCCTGGGCGAACTTGGCGCCGAACTCGCCGAAGCTGGCGAACTGTGCCCGGTCCCGGACCAGTCCGAAGGTGGCCACCTCCCAGAAGGCGGTGGAGCCGCCGTTGCCGAGGATCACCTCATAGCCCTCGGGCAGCGCGAAGAACTCGGCCAGCCCCCGGCGCAGCCGCGCCACCTGGTCCTTGACCGTCTTCTGGCGGTGTGAGGTACCGAGGAAGTCGGTGGCCCGCTCGGCCAGCGCCGCCACCGCGGCGGGGCGCACCTTGCTCGGCCCACAGCCGAACCGCCCGTCGGCGGGCAGCAGCTGCGCGGGGATCCGGATACTCGTCAGTTCAGCCACGCAGAGCATCCTGCCACGCCACCCCGGCCCGCCGTTGATCCATCCCGCCGGCCGGACACCGACCCGCCCGTGGCGGCCGGCCAGGGCCTACCTGACCGGGAAAGCGGCGGGGCCGCCCGGGGAGTCCCCAGGGCGGCCCCGACCACAAGGGGTCCAGGCTCAGACGCCGTGCGGGATCTTCTCCCAGCCTTCGACGTCCTCGGGCTTGCGCGGGGCCGGGCCGACGTAGGTGGCGGACGGGCGGACCAGCCGCTGCAGCTTCTTCTGCTCCAGGATGTGCGCGCTCCACCCGGCCACCCGGGCGCAGGTGAACATCGAGGTGAACATGTGCGCCGGTACCTCGGCGAAGTCGAGCACCACGGCCGACCAGAACTCCACGTTGGTGGCCAGTACCCGGTCGGGGCGGCGGGCGTGCAGCTCCTCCAGGGCGGCCTTCTCCAGCGCCTCGGCCACCTCGAACCGGGGCGCGCCCAGCTCCCGGGCGGTGCGCCGGAGTACCCGGGCGCGCGGGTCCTCGGCCCGGTAGACACGGTGGCCGAAGCCCATCAGCCGCTCGCCGCGGTCCAGCACGTTCCTGACGTACCCCTCGGCGTCGCCGGAGCGCTCGACCTCCTCGATCATGCCGAGCACCCGGGACGGCGCCCCGCCGTGCAGCGGGCCGGACAGCGCCCCGATGCCGGAGGAGATGCAGGCGGCGGCGTCGGCGCCGGTGGAGGCGACCACCCGGGCGGTGAACGTGGAGGCGTTCATGCCGTGCTCGGCGGCCGAGATGAAGTAGGCGTCGACGGCCTTGACGTGGCGCGGGTCGGGCTCGCCGCGCCAGCGCTTCATGAACCGTTCGACGATGGTGGTGGCCTTGTCGATCTCCTTCTGCGGGACGGCCGGCAGGCCCAGGCCGCGGGCCGACTGGGCGACGAAGGAGAGCGCGGTGACCGAGACCCGGGCGAGGTCTTCGCGGGCCTGCTCCTCGGCGATGTCCAGCAGCTGGCCGAGGCCCCAGTAGGGGGCCAGCATGGCCACCGCGGACTGCACGTCCACCCGGATGTCGCCGGAGTGCACCGGCACCGGGAACGGCTCGGCGGGCGGCAGGCCCGGCCCGAACTTGCCGTCCACCAGCAGCGCCCACACATTGCCGAAGGAGATCTTGCCGATCAGATCCTCGATGTCCACGCCGCGATATCGCAGCGCGCCGCCTTCCTTGTCCGGCTCGGCGATCTGAGTCTCGAAGGCGATCACGCCTTCGAGGCCTGGCTTGAAATCGGACATCTCGCTCTCCTGGATCTCAGTCCGTGCTGTGGTGCGCCGGGTCCGGTGGGACGGTGGGGCGCTGGCGACCGTCATTCCGCTGTTATCTTGCCTGGCCGGTTAACGTTCGTTCTAGCCGGGAGTACGCCAGTGGATTCCCGGCCGGCCGCGGCGCGCCTGTCCAGTCAAGACTGGGGCATCTCGCGCTGCAAAGATGCGCTGGCCGAATGTGTTCCTGCCGACATTGGTTAGCAGTGCAAGCTTTCCGGTACGAGGATGGGGCCTGTGACGTCCCGCACACCCGGTGTCCCATTCTCTGATCAGCCCCCTGCCGGGGCGGCCACCCCATCCGACCTGGCCGCCATGCGGGTCGACTACGGCAGCGCCGAGCACTCCGAGGCGAGCCTGGCCGCCGACTGGTGGAGCCAACTCGGCCGGTGGCTGGCCGAGGCGGTGGCGGCCCGGGTGACCGAGCCCAACGCGATGGTGCTGGGCACCGTCGACCCGGCGGGCCGACCGAGCGCCCGAACCGTCCTGCTCAAAGGTTACGACGAGCGGGGCCTGCTGTTCTTCACCAACTACGAATCCCGCAAGGGCCGTGAGCTGTCCGCCAATCCGGCCGCCAGCCTGGTCTTCCCGTGGTACCCGCTGCGCCGTCAGGTGGTGGTCACCGGCCTGGTGACCCGGGTGGAGCGGGCGGAGACCGAGGCCTACTTCGCCGGCCGGCCCCGGGAGTCGGCGCTCGGCGCCTGGGCCAGCGCCCAGTCGACGCCTGTCTCCGACCGGGCCGCCCTGGACCGGGCCTGGGCGCAGGCGGCGCAGCGCTTCCCGGCGGGTGAGCCGGTGCCGGCGCCGCCGTACTGGGGCGGGTACCGGCTGGCGCCCGACGCCGTGGAGTTCTGGCAGGGGCGTACCGCCAGGATGCACGACCGGCTGCGTTACCGCAGGTCAGATGGTGTCTGGGAAGTGGAGAGGCTGGCTCCGTGACGGCCGTGGACACCGTCGGGGAGGCCACCGACGCCCCGACCGAGCGCACCGGCTGGCGGCGGCACGCCATCGACACCCGGCCGCTGCGGCACCCCGCCTACCGGCGGGTCTTCGTGGGCAACGTGACGTCCTACTTCGGTACCCAGTTCACCGCGGTCGCCGTCCCGGTGCAGATGTACGCGATCACCCGCTCCACTCTCTGGGTCGGCCTGCTGGGCCTGGCCGGCCTGGCCCCGCTGCTGGTCTTCGCCCTGTGGGGCGGTGCCCTGGCCGACGCCCTGGACCGCCGCCGGGTGCTGCTGGTCAGCTCGTCGCTGATGTGGCTGATGACGCTCGGGCTGCTGGCCCAGGCGCTGGCCGGGCTGGACAGCCCGGCGCTGCTACTGGTCCTGGTGGCGCTGCAGTCGGCGGCGGTGGCGGTGAGCATGCCGGCCCGCTCGGCGATCATCCCGCGCATCGTGGACGCCGGTGAGGTGGCCCAGGCCAACACGCTCGGCTACACCGCGGGCACGGCGGCCAGCGTGCTCGGCCCGCTGGTGGCCGGAGTGATCGTCAGCGGGCACCCGGTGGCCTGGGCGTACGGCGTGGATGCGCTGAGCTTCACGGTGGCCCTGTGGGCGACGCTCAAGCTGCCCGCGCTGCCGCCGGAGGGTGCCGGACGGCGCGGGGCCGGCTGGTCGGACGTGCTGTTCGGGCTGCGTTACCTGGCCCGTACCCCCGTGTTGCTGTTGTCCTTCGCGGTGGACATCGCGGCGATGGTGCTGGCCATGCCCCGGGCGCTGTTTCCGGCGGCGGCGGCCGGCCGGTTCGCGGGCACGCCCGACGCGGTGGGCTGGTTGTTCGCGGCCATCGCGCTGGGCGCGGTGCTGGCCGGGCTGACCTCCGGCTGGATCGCCCGGCTGCGCCGGCAGGGCGCGGCCCTGGTGGTGGCCGTGGTGGCCTGGGGGCTGGCGGTGGCCGCCGCCGGGCTGGCGCACCGGCTGTGGCTGGCGGTGCTGTTCCTCGCCGTCGGCGGGGCCGCCGACCTGGTCAGTGCCGTGTACCGGCAGACGATCCTGCAGACCTACGCCCCCGACGAGCTACGCGGGCGGATGCAGGGGGTGTTCACCGCCGTGGTGGCCGGCGGTCCGTACCTGGGCGACCTGCGCGCCGGAGCGATGGCCGCACCCGCCCTGGGGCTGGGCGTGACCGGCTCCTGGGTGCTCGGCGGCTGCGCCGCGGCGGTGGTGGCGCTGCTGCTCGCGGTGGTCTTCCCGGCGCTGGTGCGCTATCCGGCGCCGGGCGGCCCCGCAAGGTCCACGCTGCGTTAGGGTCTGCGTCATGCAACAGCAAGCGGCCCCTTCGGGTACCCAGTGGCAGCTGCGCTCCGGCGCGTTCGAGGCGGTCGTCGTCGAGGTGGGCGGCGGGCTGCGCAGCCTGACCGTGGACGGCGTGGAGATCGTCGACGGCTATGCCGAGGACGAGCTGGTGGCGGGCGGCGCCGGCCAGGTACTCGCCCCGTGGCCCAACCGGATCCGGGACGGGAAGTACTCCTACGACGGCGCCGAGCACCAGCTGGCGATCGACGAGCCGGCGCTGCACAACGCCCTGCACGGGCTGGTGCGCTGGCTGCCGTGGAGCGCCGCCGAGCAGTCGCCGGAGGCGGTCACCCTGACCTGCACGCTGCCGGCGACCCCCGGCTATCCCTGGACGCTGGCGCTGTCCACGCACTGGTCGCTGGATGCCGACGGGCTGACCGTGCGGCACTCGGCCACCAACCTCAGCGGCGGGCCGGCCCCCTTCGGCCTGGGCGTGCACCCCTACTTCCAGCTGCCCGGAACCAGCGTGGACGCCACCGTGGTGGGAATACCGGGGCGCAGCCGGCTGCTGGTCGACGGGCGGCTGCTGCCGATCGGCGCGGCCAAGGTGACCGGCGGCGAGTACGACTTCACCACCCCGCGCCGCCTCGGTGAGCAGGCGCTCGACACCGCCTTCGGCGACGTACCGGCCGGTGGCAGCGCGGTGACACTGTCCACGGTGGACGGTTCGGCGAGCATCGAGATCTGGGCGGACGGCGAGTTCCACTGGTGGCAGCTGTTCACCGGGGAGACGCTGCCGCCGCCGCGGTACCGCCGGTCGATCGCGGTGGAGCCGATGACCTGCCCGCCGGACGCCTTCCACTCCGGCCGCGACCTGATCACCCTCAAGCCGGGCCAGGCGTGGTCCGGCAGCTGGGGGGTACGCCCCCGGCTGGCCCGCTCCTGATGGAGTACGCCGACCTGGTCCGCCGCCGCCGGATGGTCCGCAACTACGACCCCGACCGGCCGGTCCCGGAGGAGGTGCTGGCGCGCCTGCTCGACTACGCGGTGCGCGCCCCGTCCGCCGGCTTCTCCCAGGGCTGGGGCTTCCTGGTGCTGGACGCGCCGGCCGACCGGGACCGCTTCTGGGCGGCCACCACCGACCCGGGCACCGAGCCGGACAGCTGGCTCACCGGGATGCGCCGGGCGCCGCTGATCGTCGTCCCGCACTCCAACCGGGAGATCTACCTGGACCGCTACGCCGCGGCCGACAAGGGCTGGACGGACCGGGACGCCGCCCGCTGGCCGGTGCCCTACTGGGACATCGACACCGGTTTCGCCAGCCTGCTCATCCTGCTCGGCGCGGTGGACGAGGGGCTGGGGGCGTGCTTCTTCGGCATCCCACCGGCGTACACGGCGAGCTACCGGGCGGCCTTCGGGGTGCCGGAGGAATTCACCCCGATCGGTGCGATCAGCGTCGGCTACCCGGCACCCGATCGGCGGTCTGGGTCGTTGAAGCGTGGGCGGCGACCGGTCGCCGAGGTCATCCACCGCGGTCGGTGGAGCTGACCGCGCCGGCAGCCGGGGCAGCGGGTGGTACGCGCCCCGCTACGCTGGTCGTCGGACTTCGCGGAGGGGGGAGCTCGGCGTGATCTTCAAGGCGGTACGGGACGGTACGCCGTACGCCCCGCACGGCTTGACCATGCGGGAGTGGGCCGAGATCCCGCCCCGGCCGGTCCGGCTGGACCAGCTCGTCACCACCAAGCGGGAGCTGGCGCTGGACAAGCTGCTCGCCGAGGACTCCACCTTCTACGGGGACCTGTTCCCGCACGTGGTCCTCTACAACGGGGCGATGTACCTGGAGGACGGGCTGCACCGGGCGCTGCGCGCCGCCCTGCAGCAGCGCACCTCCATCCACGCCCGGGTGCTGCTGTGGCCGCGCCCACCGGCCCAGCCCCGCCCGTCCGGCTCCGCCGCCGTCCCGGCAGCCTCCGGCTCCGCCGCGGTCCCGGGTGCCTCCGGCTCGGCGCCGGTCCCGGGTGCCTCCGGCTCCGCGCCGGTCTCCGGTGCCTCCGGCTCCGCGCCAGTCCCCGGCTCCGCGCCCGTCCCCGGCTCCGCGCCGGTCTCCGGCTCCGGCCCGGTTCCGGGCAGCTCGGGTGCCGCTGCGGTCCCCGGTGGGTCGGGCTCCGCCCCGGGTCCGGCGGCTCCGGGTCAGCTGCCCGGGTCGGCTCCGGGCTCCGGTGCGTCGGGGCTCGGTGCGTCGGGGCTCGGATAGCCGCGGCTACCGCTGGGTAACCTGAGCCGATGAGCCGTATCGCGCCGCTGGACCTGCTGGCCGTGGACCCGCTGCACTCCGAGGAGGAGCTGGCCGTCCGGGCCGTGGTGCGGCGCCTGGTGGACGAGCGGGTACGCCCGTACGTCGCCGGCTGGTACGAGCGCGGCGCCCTGCCGGTGCGCGAGCTGGCCCGCCGCTTCGGCGAGGTCGGCCTGCTCGGCATGCACCTGACCGGCTACGGCTGCGCCGGTGCATCGGCGGTCGCCTACGGGCTGGCCTGCCTGGAGCTGGAGGCCGGCGACTCGGGGGTGCGCAGCCTGGTCAGCGTGCAGGGCTCGCTGGCCATGTACGCCATCTGGCGGTACGGCTCGGCCGAGCAGAAGGAGCGCTGGCTGCCCCGGATGGCCAGCGGCGAGGCGATCGGGTGCTTCGGGCTGACCGAGCCGGACCACGGCTCCGATCCGTCCGGCATGACCACCCGGGCCCGGCGCGACGGCTCCGACTGGGTGCTCGACGGCGGGAAAATGTGGATCACCAACGCGCCGGTGGCTGACGTGGCGGTGATCTGGGCGCGTACCGACGAGGGTTTCGCCGGTTTTGTGGTGCCGACCGACGCGCCGGGCTGCACCGTCCGGGAGGTCACCGGCAAGCTGTCCCTGCGCGCCTCGCTGACCGGCGAGATCACCCTGGCCGGGGTCCGCCTGCCGGCCGACGCCGCGCTCCCCACCGGGCTGGGCCTGAAGGCGCCGCTGTCCTGCCTGACCGAGGCCCGGCTGGGCATCGTCTGGGGGGCGCTCGGCGCGGCCCGCGACTGCCTGCACACGGCGCTGGACTACGCCACCACCCGGGAGCAGTTCGGCCGGCCGCTGGCCGGCTTCCAGCTCACCCAGGCCAAGCTGGTGGACGCCGCCGTCGAGCTGCAGAAGGGCTACCTGCTGGCGCTGCACCTGGGCCGGCTGGCCGACGCCGCAGCGATCACCCCGGCGCAGGTCAGCGTGGGCAAGCTCAACAACGTCCGGGAGGCGCTGGCGATCGCCCGGACCTGCCGCACGGTGCTCGGCGCCAACGGCATCAGCGGCGAGTATCCGGTACTGCGGCACGCCAGCAACCTGGAGAGCGTGCTCACCTACGAGGGCACCTCGGAGATCCACCAGCTGGTGATCGGCCAGCAACTGACCGGAGTCTCCGCGTTCGGCTGACCCCCCGCCGGGAGATCGCTTAGTACCGGCTGTCGTTGGGTACCTCTACCGTGGGAACCAACCCACCGACGACCGAGAGAGGTCCCGGGCCATGACCGACGACGCCACCGAGCCCCAGCGCTACACCGGGCGTTCCTTGCCGCCCACCTCCGAGCTGCCCCAGGTCGGTGAGCCGATCGAGGACCGGGGCCCGCTGCTGACCCGGCCGGTCGGCGTCGACGAGGACCCGCCGGAGCGCCGCCCACGCGCCCGCTTCCGCGGCTCCGGCTGCCTGTTCTGGCTGGCCGGCCTGGTCGCCCTGATCCTGGTGGTGGCCGTCGGCGCCAAGGTCACCGGGCTGTGGCCGAGCCTGCACAACCCGTTCCAGAAGAAGACCACCGACAAGAGCCAGCCGACGCTGCTGCTGTCGATCCAGGATCTCAGCCGGTTCGAGGCGGCCAGCGGCAACTTCCAGGTGATCATCGACCAGAAGGATTCGGTCAAGTACGTCCCCGACTTCATCTACAGCGACCGGGTGCTGTTCGTGGCGGCCGGCTCGGTGGACGCCTACGTCGACTTCTCCAACATCGCCGCGGGCGACATCAAGGCCGACCCGGCGGCCAAGAGCGTGGAGATCCACCTGCCCGCGCCGCAGCTGGAGAAGGTCAACCTCGACCAGGACAAGTCCGAGGTGTACGACGAGAACCAGGGGCTGTCCAACCACGTGAAGGACTTCTTCTCCTCCGACCCCAACAAGCTGCAGAAGTTCTACCAGCTCGGGGAGGCCCGGATCGGCCAGGCGGCCAAGGACAGCGACCTGTCCCAGCGGGCCGCCGACAACACCCGCAAGATGCTGGAGCAGCTGCTGCGCTCACTGGGGTACACCACTGTCACGATCACCTTCGCCAACCCGTGAGGTGCGCGTCCGGCGCCCCGCCCTGCGTACCGGGGCGGGGCGCCGGCATGCGGAGATAGGCTCGGGGTCGGCTGTGAAGGGGTGTACCCGGTGATCAGCGTCTTCGACCTGTTCTCCATCGGCATCGGGCCGTCCAGCTCGCACACGGTGGGCCCGATGCGCGCCGCCCGGCGCTTCGCCGCCGGCCTGGTCGCCGACCGGCTGTTCGACGATGTGACCGGCGTACGCGCGGAGCTGTTCGGGTCGCTCGGCGCCACCGGGTACGGCCACGGCAGCGACAAGGCGGTGCTGCTCGGGCTGGCCGGTGACGAGCCGGAGACGGTGGACACCGACAGCGCCGAGGAGCGCGCCGCGCTGCTGCGCGACGCGGGGCGGGTGCCGCTGTTGGGCGGCGCCCCGGTCGCTGCCGAGGTGGTGCTGCACCGGCGCCGTAGCCTGCCGCTGCACCCCAATGGGATGATCTTCACGGCACTCGGCGCGGACGGCGCCACGCTGCGTGAGCGCACCTACTACTCGGTGGGCGGCGGGTTCGTGGTGGACCAGCAGTCCGGGGCGCTGACCGCCGACGACACGCCGGTGCCGTACCCGTTCGGCACCGGGGAGCAGCTGCTGCGCCTGGCGCAGGCGCACGAGCTGTCGATCTCCGAGCTGATGTTCGCCAACGAGCTGACCCGCCGGGACGCCGACCAGGTACGCGCCGAGCTGCTGCGGATCTGGGGCGCCATGCGGGACTGCGTGAGCCGGGGCTGCGACCGGGACGGCACCCTGCCGGGCAGCCTCAAGGTCCGCCGCCGCGCCGCCGAGCTGTACCGCACGCTGCTCGCCGAGGCGGCCGGGCGCCCGGCCGGCGGCGGCTTCACCGACCCGATGCACGCGATGGACTGGGTGACCCTCTGGGCACTCGCGGTGAACGAGGAGAACGCGGCGGGCGGCCGGGTGGTGACCGCGCCGACCAACGGCGCCGCCGGCATCATCCCGGCTGTTCTGCACTACTACGTGAACTTCGTCCCCGGCGCCGACGACCGGGGGGTGCTGCGCTTCCTGCTGGCGGCCGGCGCCGTCGGCGTGCTGTTCAAGGAGAACGCCTCCATCTCCGGCGCCGAGGTGGGCTGTCAGGGGGAGGTCGGCTCGGCCTGCTCGATGGCGGCCGCCGGCCTGGTCGACGCCCTCGGCGGCACGCCCGCCCAGGTGGAGAACGCCGCCGAGATAGCGATGGAGCACAACCTGGGGCTGACCTGCGATCCGGTGGGCGGGCTGGTACAGATTCCGTGCATCGAGCGCAACGCGGTGGCCAGCGTCAAGGCCATCACGGCGGCGCGGTTGGCGATGCGCGGCGACGGCGCACATCACGTTTCCTTGGACAAAGTTATCAAGACGATGCGGGACACCGGTGCCGATATGAAGATCAAATACAAGGAGACCGCCCGCGGCGGCCTTGCCGTTAACGTCATCGAGTGCTGAGATTGCCCTCGTAACCCGGCTGTCATGCGACGAGATCGACCTGTTCACCCGATGGGCATCGGGCCGGGCCTCGGGGCAAGGTTGCTGGGCTTACCTGAGCGGGTTCCCCCCGGGCCCGCTCTCCCCTCGAAGTTTGCGGAGGTGACGGGGTGGCGACCGTCGCACTCAAGGACGTCACAAAAATCTTCAACGACGGCACCATCGCCGTGGACAACGTCAGCCTGGATGTCGGTGACGGCGAGTTCATGGTGCTGCTGGGCCCGTCGGGCTGCGGCAAGTCCACCGTGCTGCGGATGATCGCCGGGCTGGAGGATCCGACCACCGGCGCCATCCTGCTCGGCGGCGAACTGGCCAACGACCTGCCGCCCCGGGACCGGAAGATCGCCATGGTCTTCCAGGACTTCGCCCTCTACCCGCACATGACGGTCGGCGAGAACATCGGCTTCCCGCTGCGGCTGTCCGGCGTCGAGCCGAACCCGCGCTCCGAGCGGGTGGCCGACGTGGCCAGCGCTCTGGGCATCGGTGACGTACTGGCCCGCAAGCCCAGCCAGCTCTCCGGTGGCCAGCGGCAGCGGGTGGCGATGGGCCGGGCGATCGTGCGCCGCCCCGGCCTGTTCCTGATGGACGAGCCGCTGTCCAACCTCGACAGCGGCCTGCGCGCCGAGCTGCGCGCCGAGATCTCCGGGCTGACCCGGGAGCTGGGCGTCACCACCGTCTACGTGACGCACGACCAGGCCGAAGCTCTCACCATGGCGGACCGGGTGGCGATCATGCGCCGCGGCGTGCTGCAGGACGTCGGCACCCCGACCCAGGTCTACAACCGCCCCGGCACGCTCTACGTGGCCGCCTTCCTCGGCTCGCCCCGGATGAACCTGCTGGAGGCCCAGGTCTACGTGCACCTGGACCGGCACGTCGCGCTGCACATGGGCGACCAGACCCTCTACCTGCCGTGGAACGACCTGCGCGCCCGCGCGGTGGCGCACTACCACGGCGAGCGCATCGTGGTCGGCATGCGGGCCGAGGCGCTCACCCCGGTCCCGGTGGACACCGAGGGCGACGTGCTGCGCGGACGCATCCGCTACCTGGAGCACCACGGCCACGAGTCGCTGGCCTTCCTGGACATCGGGGCGTACGCGGTGATCGTGGACGACATCGGCGGTACCCCCCCGGAGGTCAACAACGGGGCGCGCGGCCTGCGCCGGCTGGGCGGGCTGGTCCGCCGGGCCACCGGCCGGGGCAGCGACGAGCTGGTGGGCGCCGGGGTCAACGGCCGGGCCGGCGGCAACGGTGCTTCGGCGCCGACCGGCCGACCGGACCCGGTGGGGCGCAACGCGCCGGGCATCTTCAGCGACGCCGGCCGGCACCACCGGCGCCCGGCGGAGCTGGCCGTCCGGCTGGCCCCGTACCCGGCCGTCACCGCCGGGCACCCGCTGGCCGTGTCGGTCCGGATGGACGCCCTGCACTTCTTCGACGACCGGGGCCAGCGGATCGACGTCGGCTGGCGCTGAGCCCGCAGGCTGGCACTATCCCGGCGACGTTACCTGCGAGTAACCTCGGGGCATGACCGGGACTCTCGACCCCGCGGCGCTCGCCGCCGGCATGCTCTCCGCCGTTCCGTTCGCCCGTACCCTCGGGGTGCAGTTCGTCGCGGTCCGCGCCGACGGTGTGCTGACCGAAGTGACCGTGAAGCTGCCCGACGCGCAGGCGCTGCACAACCACGTCGGCGGGCCGCACGCCGGGGCGCTGTTCACCCTGGGGGAGACCGCCTCCGGCGCGGTCGTCCTGGCCGCCTTCCGCGACCAGCTGCAGCGCGCCGTGCCGCTGGCCGTACGCGCCGACATCGGCTACCTCAAGCTGGCCAGGGGCGAGGTGACCGCCACCGCCCGGCTGGACCGCCCGGCCGCCGACGTGGTCGCCGCGCTGGACGCCGGAGACCGCCCGGAGTTCGGCGTCGACGTGGAGATCCGCCGCGCCGACGGCGCCGTCACCGCCACCATGCACGTGGTCTGGACCCTGCGCCCGCAGTAGCGCCCGCGACCCGGCCGGCGGCGACGGACCGCTTGTGCGGGCGCCGATCGGGCGCGGCCGGTACGGCACGGGACAGGTTTGGCCCGGGCGCGCCGATGCGGCAGGCTAGGCGGCGTGACAGTGGTGGTGGCGGATGCGCAGGCCTGCGCCGCGGCGGCCTCGGCCCAGGCGGGCGTCCGGATCGTCGAACTGGCGACGGTGGAGCAGATCACCGACGCCGGTGCCGTGCTGCAGAAGGTCTGGCAGTCGCCGAGCGTGCACCAGGTCGCCGACCCGGGACTGGTGAAGGCCCTGGCCTACGGTGGCAACTACGTCGTCGGGGCGTACCGGGAGCGGGTCATGGTGGGCGCCTCCTGGGCGTTCCTGGGGCGGCACGAGCCGGCCGGCGGTCCCCGGGGCGGCGGCGGGATGCTCGGCGAGATCCACCTGCACTCGCACATCACCGGCGTACTGCCCGGCGAGCGCGGCGGCGTCGGCTACGCCGTCAAGCAGCACCAGCGCGCCTGGGCGCTGGCCCGGGGGATCGCCGAGGTGCACTGGACCTTCGACCCGCTGATCCGCCGCAACGCCGCGTTCAACCTGCGCAAGCTGGGCGCCGAGTTCACCCGGTACCTGCCGGACTTCTACGGGCCGATGGCCGACGGCATCAACACCGGCGACACCACCGACCGGCTCTATGTGCGCTGGCGGCTGGCCTCCGACCGGGCGACGGCGGCCGCCCACGGCGCCCCGCCGGCCGGGCCGGCGCCGCAGGCCGCCGCCGCGCTGCTGGAGCGCGCCGGGGACGAGCCGGTGCCGCAGCCGGCCGCGCTGGGCGCCGAGTGGCTGACCGTGGCGACGCCGGTGGACGCCGAGCGGCTGCGGGCCACCGACCCCGAACTGGCCGGTTGCTGGCGCCGGGAGCTGCGCGCGGCGCTGGGCGGCGCGCTGGCCGCCGGGTACCGCGTGGTCGGGGTGGACTCCGACGGCCGCTACCAGCTGCGGGCCGGCTGACGCCCCGCACCCGGGCAGGGCGTTCATCCGTTGTTCAACCCGTGACGGCGACCCTTCCACCCGGGCCCTATCCGGCCGGAAAATCCGTTTCGTCCCCGTCCGGGGCGCGTGCTGCGTCCCACCATCCCGGCTGCGCTGGCCACCCTTCGGGAAGCTTGGATATCCTCGGTGGACCCGCCCGCGGCGCTGCGGAGTCCCGGTGCCCGCTGACCACCTGACGACCGCGATGGAGCTGTTCATGAACCCCGCTGCGCCGCAGCGCGCCGCCGCTGCGCCGGACGGCCTGCCCGCCGCTGAGCCGACCGGCGCGGACCATCGGCCCGCCGCTGAGCCGGCTGGCGCGGACCATCGGCCTGTCGGTGTGCCGGCCGCGGCGGACGGTCCGCCGGCTGACGACGCCGGCTTCGCGGCCTGGCTCGCCGGCCGCGCCGGGGAGCTGCTGCTGCGGCTGCGGGAGGAGATCGGCTTCGACGACCCGGCCGGGCTGCGGGACGCCGGTGACCGCCGCTCGCACGACCTCATCCTGGCCGAGCTGGCCGCCCACCGCCCGGCCGACGCGGTCCTCTCCGAGGAGGGGGTACGCGACGCGCCCGAGCGGCTGACCGCCGCCCGGGTGTGGATCGTCGACCCGCTCGACGGCACCCGGGAGTACGGCGAGCCCGGCCGCACCGACTGGGCGGTGCACATCGCGCTGTGGAGTGCCGCGCTGGCCACCGAGTCGCAGCTGCTGGCCGGCGCCGTGGCGCTGCCCGCCCAGGGGCGGGTGCTGGTCAGCGACCCGGCCCCGGCGTACCCGGTCCGGCGTACCGACGGGCCGCCCCGGCTGGTGGCCAGCCGCAGCCGGGCGCCGCAGTTCCTCACCGCGCTCGCCGGTGAGCTGGACGCCGAGTGGGTGCCGCTCGGCTCGGCCGGCGCCAAGATCAGCGCGGTGGTCAACGGCGACGTCGACCTCTACGTGCACGCCGGCGGTCAGTACGAGTGGGACTCGGCCGCCCCGGTCGCCGTCGCCCAGGCCGCCGGCCTGCACACCAGCCGGCTGGACGGCAGCCCGCTCACCTACAACCACGCCGACCCCTGGCTGCCCGACCTGGTGGTCTGCCGGGTCGAGCTGGCCGACCGGCTGCTGGCCCTGCTCAAGGATCTCGTTGTCCCGGAGGAACCCGCATGACGGCCCCCAACCTGCAGGTCTCCCACCTCGACGCGCTGGAGGCGGAGAGCGTCTTCATCATGCGCGAGGTGGTCGCCGAGTTCGAGCGCCCGGCGCTGCTGTTCTCCGGCGGCAAGGACTCGATCGTCATGCTGCACCTGGCCCGCAAGGCGTTCGCCCCGGCGCGCATCCCGTTCCCGCTGCTGCACGTCGACACCGGGCACAACTTCCCCGAGGTGCTCCAGTACCGGGACCGGGCAGTGTCCGCCGCCGGGATCCAGCTGATCGTCGGCTCGGTACAGGAGGCCATCGACGCCGGTGAGGTACGCGAGGCGCCGGACGGCACCCGCAACCGGGCGCAGACCCCGGTGCTGCTGGCCACCGCCGAGAAGTACCGGTTCGACGCGCTGTTCGGCGGCGCCCGCCGGGACGAGGAGAAGGCCCGCGCCAAGGAGCGGGTGTTCTCCTTCCGCGACGACTTCGGCCAGTGGGACCCGAAGAACCAGCGCCCCGAGCTGTGGGCGCTCTACAACGGCCGGGTCCACCCCGGCGAGTCGATCCGGGTGTTCCCGCTGTCCAACTGGACCGAGCTGGACGTCTGGCACTACATCGGCCGGGAGCGCATCGAGCTCCCGTCGATCTACTTCGCCCACGACCGCGAGGTGGTCGACCGCGACGGCATGCTCTACGCCGTCAACGAGCACCTGCCGCTGCGCGCCGGTGAGCAGCCGTTCGTGGCGCACGTGCGCTACCGCACGGTGGGCGACGCCAGCTGTACCGCCGCGGTCCGCTCCGACGCGGACACCATCGAGCAGGTGGTCGAGGAGGTCGCCGCCACCCGGATCACCGAGCGCGGCGCCACCCGGGGCGACGACAGGACCAGCGAGGCGGCCATGGAAGACCGCAAGCGGGAAGGCTACTTCTGAGATGGCTGCACCACATATCGGCAAGGCCGACCTGCCAGCACTCTTCGGCAAGGCCGACCTGCTCCGGTTCGCCACCGCGGGCTCGGTCGACGACGGCAAGTCCACGCTGATCGGCCGGCTGCTCTACGACTCGAAGGCGATCTTCACCGACCAGCTGGAGGCGGTGGAGGCCACCTCCGCCGCGCGCGGCGACGAGTACACCAACCTGGCGCTGCTCACCGACGGCCTGCGCGCCGAGCGGGAACAGGGCATCACCATCGACGTGGCGTACCGCTACTTCGCCACGCCCCGGCGCAAGTTCATCATCGCCGACACCCCGGGGCACATCCAGTACACCCGGAACATGGTCACCGGCTCGTCCACCGCCGACCTGGCGCTGATCCTGGTGGACGCGCGCAAGGGGCTGGTCGAGCAGTCCCGCCGGCACGCGTTCCTCTGCTCGCTGCTGCGGGTACCGCACCTGGTGCTCTGCGTGAACAAGATGGACCTGGTGGAGTACTCGCAGGAGGTCTTCGAGTCGATCGCGGAGGAGTTCACCGCGTTCGCCGCCAAGCTGGAGATCAGCGACCTGACCATCGTCCCGGTGTCGGCCCTCAAGGGCGACAACATCGTCACCCGCTCGGCGAAGATGCCCTGGTACGAGGGCCCGTCGCTGCTGCACCACCTGGAGCACGTGCACATCGCCTCGGACCGCAACCTGGTCGACGTGCGCTTCCCGGTGCAGTTCGTGATCCGCCCGCAGTCCTCCACCGTCACCGACTACCGGGGCTACGCCGGCCAGGTGGCCTCCGGCGTGCTCAAGCCCGGCGACGAGGTGCTGATCCTGCCGTCCGGGTTCACCACCCGGATCACCCACATCGAGACGGCGGACGGGCCGGTCGCGCAGGCGTACCCGCCGATGTCGGTGACCATCCGGCTGGCCGACGAGATCGACATCTCCCGCGGCGACATGATCTGCCGTCCCAACAACGCACCGGCCGTCGCCCAGGACATCGAGGCGATGGTCTGCTGGATGGACGAGAGCAAGCCGCTCACCGTCGGCAGCAAGTACGCCGTCAAGCACACCACCCGCTCGGCCCGCGCCGTCGTCCGTGACCTGCACTACCGGCTGGACGTCAACTCGCTGCACCGGGACGAGTCGGCCACCTCGCTGGCGCTCAACGAGATCGGCCGGATCCGGCTGCGTACCACCCAGCCGCTGCTCGCCGACGAGTACCGGCGCAACCGCACCACCGGCGGCTTCATCATCATCGACGAGCAGACCAACCGCACGGTCGGCGCCGCGATGATCGTCGACACCGGCTGACACCCGCGCTCCGCCCGGCCGACAGTGGCCGGCCGGCTCAGATGCCGTGGCCGTAGCGGTGCAGCACGTCCAGCACCCGCTCGACGCGGACCACGTGGGCGGCGGCGGCCAGGGCGATCACCGCGCGCGGCTCCCGCCAGCGGGCGCGCAGCGCGCGGCCGGCCCAGTGGCGGGCCGGCCGGTGCGCGCCGCTGGCCGCGTGCCAGCAGGCCAGCTGGCCGTAGATGCGGGCCGAGCCGGGGCGGTCGCGGGCCAGCGCCGGGTGCCGGGCCAGCATCCACTCCAGGGATTCGATCTTTGTCCGGTACTGCGCGGCGAAGTGCGACGTGGCGCCCCAGCGGACCCGTACCAGCGGGTCGTCCACGTGCTGGACGGGCTGCCGGGCGGCGGCGCGCAGCAGCAGGTCGTAGTCCTCGTTCTGGCTGCCCGGGGCGTCCTCGGCGACCAGGCCCAACTCGTGCAGGACGTGGCGGCGCAGCAGGAAGGTGGACGAGTGCAGCATCGCCATCCGGCTGCGGACCAGATCCTCGTGGCGCACCGTGGCCACGCCGGCCAGCCGTGGGGTGCGCTGCCCGTCGAAGTCCACCTCGATGCCGCAGGTGACCATCTCGGCGGCCGGCTCGGCGAGCAGCCGGCACACCTGCCGGGTGAGCTTCTCCCGGTGCCAGGCGTCGTCGTCGTCGCAGAACGCCACCAGCTCGGTGTCCAGCGCCAGGACGCCGGTGTTGCGGGCCCCGGCCAGCCCGGGGGTACGCGCACTGTTGGTCAGCAGCCGGACCGGGCGGGCGGCGCTGCCCAGGGCGGCCAGCCGGGGATCGGGCTCGGCGCGGTCGTGGACCACGACCAGCTCCACCGGGCCCGGGTAGTCCTGGTCGAGCACCGACCGCAGCGCCAGGCGTACCAGTTCGGGGCGGTCGTGGGTGGGTACCACCACGCCGACCGAGGGCCAGCCGTTCACCGCTGGGCCGCCTCGGCGGGGGCGTCGATCCGTTCGGCGGCCGGGGCGCCCCGCTGCGGGCGCAGGTAGCCGTACCGGCCGAGCCACGGGGCGGCCAGCACGCCGACCAGCCGGCGCTGCCGGGGCGGCAGCTGGGTGCGCCAGGCGTCGTCGCGGCGCAGCCGGACCAGGCCGGTGGTGAAGCGCATCGGGTTGCCGGCGGCGCTGTGGCAGGGGCCGAGGGTGACCCGCTCGTCGGTCAGGTAGTCCAGCTGCGCCGGGCCGGCCGGCAGCTCCAGCCAGTCGGCCAGCGCGGCCGTGGTGGCCCGGGGCCGGGCGACGAGTTGCTCGTAGCGCAGCCGGCGTACTGCGACGCCGCGCCGGCCGAGCAGTGCGAACGCGGTGTTGTGCGCGCCCCACAGCAGCGCTGAGTGGACCGGGGAGTAGCGGGTCATCTCGTCGCCGTCGCTCTCCGGCCGGGTGACCTGCTTGGTCCACGAGTAGGCCACCCCCCGGGCGTCCCGCACCAGGTGCAGGACCCGCAGGTCGATGGCGGTGGACCAGCGCAGGCAGTAGGCCAGCGAGGCGTTCTTGGAGGAGTCCACGATCAGCCGGGCGCCGGACTGGGCGGCGGCCGCCGCGTAGACGCGCTCGTAGTGGCTGACGTATTCGGTGACGGCTGCCCGGGTGGCCGGCGGCAGCCAGGGGGCGGCCAGGCGCGGGATGTGCCGGGTCCGGTCCACGGTGCGCTGTAACTGGAGGACCCGCTGCACGTCCAGGTTGTCCCAGCCGCCGTAGGCGCCCTGGCCGACCGCCGACCAGAACGGGCAGCGGGAGAACCGCTGCCGGCAGGCGCAGCGCTCGTCGTCGACCACGTCGCGCTGCCAGAGGTGGACCACCTCGCCGAGCGCCGTCACCCCGGGCAGCTCGCCGAGTACCCGTTCCAGCAGGGTCGTACCGCTGCGCCCCAAGCCACCGATGAACAGCACGCGGACCATCTCGTGCGTACTCCCCTCAGGGGGCGATGCGTGTATCGCCAGATTTAAGGGTTTAACGAGTTGATACGCCGGTTAGGGATGGCTAGCGCCAACAAAATACTGCTACGGCCAGTTGTTCGGCTGTTCAGCTGAAATCACCACATACATCTGTACATTCTCCGTTCATGTCCTCCGGCCTCGATGAACGAATTCCGCTGCTCTCCGTCGACTTCAACCGCGTCACCGAAGCCGAGGTGGTGGCCCATGTGATGGCGGCGCTGGCGGACGGCGACGGCGGCCGGATCGTCACCCCCAACGCTGACATCCTGCGGATGGCCACCCGGGAACCGGAGGCCCGTGAACACATCGACGCCGCCACCCTGGTGGTGGCCGACGGCACGCCGCTGGTCTGGGCCAGCCGGCTGTCCGGCCATCCACTGCCCGAGCGGGTCGCCGGTGCCAGCCTGCTGCTCAGCCTCAGCGCCGCGCTGGCCGAGCGCGGCGGGTCGGTGTACCTGCTGGGTGGCGCCCCGGGCGCGGCCGAACGGGCCGCGCGCAGCCTGCGCCGCCGCTTCCCCGGCCTGGTCATCGCCGGCTGGCACTGCCCCGCCTACGGCTTCGAGGCCCACCCGGCGCAGGCGCTGGAGGTACGTAACCGGGTCATCGCCGCCCGCCCCGACCTGGTCTGCGTCGGCCTCGGCTTCCCCAAGCAGGAGCGGGTCATCGCCGACCTGCGGCCGTACCTGCCGGCCAGCTGGTTCCTCGGCTGCGGCGCGGCCATCGGCTTCGCCGCCGGCACGCTGCGCCGGGCGCCCCGCTGGATGCAGCGCGCCGGCCTGGAATGGCTGTGGCGCCTGGGCTCCGAGCCCCGCCGGCTGGCCCGCCGCTACCTCGTCCACGACGCCCCCTTCGCGGTGCGCCTGCTGGCCTACGCGGTCTACGTGCGGCTACGCCGCCGTTGATCCCTGTCCGGCTACGCCGCTGAGGGCTCAGCTCACCGTGACGGTGCTGCCGGTGGGGGCGTAGAACATCCAGGTGGTACCGGGCAGCACGCGCGCCGGGAAGCCGGCCGCGTCGGCCACCAGGGAGGCGCCGAACGCGCCCTTGCGGCTCCACCCGCAGCGCACCGCGGCCGCCCCGGCGGCCACCCAGGCCGGCCCGGTCCCGAACACCTCGGCGGTGCGGATCGACGCGCCGTGGTTGCTCAGCCGCACCCAGCGGTACGGCATCACCAGCACGGCCAGGTTGGTGGCGGCGAGCGCCGAGCCCTGCCGGTGCCACAGGCCGCCGGCCGGGTCGTGACTCCACACCCGGGCCGGCTCCCCGGGTACCGTCACCGACACCTGGTGCGCCGCCAGCACGCCGACGGTGGCCAGCCCTAGCCCGGACTCCTGGAACGGCAGCAGCCCCGGCGGTGCCGGTGCCCCGGCGGGCGCCAGCCGGTACAGCGCCGCCGTCGACGTGTACAGGTTGTACGGCCACGCCGCCCCCGGCTGCGTCGTGTACGCCGGTGACCTGGTCCGGGTAGGACACGTCGATGAGCCCGTCGGTGGAGCCCAGCACGTTGCTGAACTTCTGCACCCCACCCCGCCCGGCCACCAGTGGCCGCAGCACCGGCAGGTTACGGATGTCTGAGGGCCAGGTGTCGGCCACCGGCCCGATCCGGGGTACGTCGCGGGACTGGTAGACCGCCATCACCCGACGCGCACCGACCCCGCTGACCTCCTCGAACACCACGTCGGCGCCGTCCAGGCCGGCTGGCGCCGGGGCCCGGCCGTCCAGTGCGACATCCACCACGATGGCCGGCCGGCCGGCCAGCCCGGGGGCGCCGGCCGGCAGGCCGGTGAGCGGGGCGGTGCCGTACGGGGCGGCCGGTGGCGTCGGGCTCGGCGAGCCGCCGGGCGCCGAGCTGGCCGGGGAGCCGGTGCCGGTGGCGCCGTCGGGGCCGTGGGTACAGCCGGCGAGCAGGGCGCCGCCCGCGGCCGTCGCGGCGAGCCGGAGCAGGCTCCGGCGGGACAGCGGGTTCTGGGTCACCCTTGCCTAACGAGCGACGCGGCGTACCCGCGCCGCGCGTGGTGGTGCCTTCTGTCGGATGCCGGCCACTATCCACAGTGGAAGGCGCACGTTAGGGTGGCCGGCGTACCCCCGGTGGCCGGAGCCGGCGAAAAGGAGAATACCCGTGGCGACCTGGTCTGACCTGCTCGCGTACGTGCGGTCCAACTACTCCGTGGCGGAGGAGGAGGAGGGCTGGGTGAAGATGATCTTCGATGTCGGAGAGCTGCGGTCGCAGGTGGTCTTCCTGCAGCGCCACGCCCTGATGGAGGGCGCCGAGGAGTGGCTGGTCATCGAGTCGCCGTTCGGGGAACTCGGCGACATCGACCTGCCCCGGGTGCTGGCCGAGGTGGGGCAGACCGTGGTCGGCGGGGCGGCCCTGGTCGCCGGGCACATCCTGACCGTGCGGCACGCGGTACCGCTGGAGAACCTCAACATCAACGAGTTCGAACGGCCGCTGGCGCTGGTGACCACGACGGCGGACCGGCTGGAGCGGCATTTTGTGGGTGGGGACGAGTATTAGTGGGTCCGGGTGGGGCGGGGTGTTGTCCGGGTGGGGCGGGGGTGCCCACTCCGGGCGGTCAGGCTTGATCCCTGCGTGGGCACCCCCGCCCCACCCGGAGTGCTGTGCATCGGGCGTACCGGGGCGTCGTCAGGCACTGGGATTGTGGTGATTTCCGTCGTCTCGGGGTAGGCGGGCGGGCGCGATGCCGAGCGAGGGTCGGCGCTGTGCTGGCCGTGGCATCGGTTGTGTCGGGCGGCGTGGGACGCTGAGTCTCCTGGATGTGCTCCGCCGCTTCGGCTCGGCGGGCTCTCTGTCGTGGCCGGGCGGCGAGGCGGTGTGGGCCCCTGCCGCCCGGGCGGTGGTGCGGTCGGTTACTTGGGGGCCAGGCCGGCGCGGCGGAGTGCGTCGGCGAGGGCGGTGTCGGCGGGGGACTGGCCGCGGCCCTGGGCGCCGCTGGACCTGCCCTGGCTGCCCTGGCTCCTTGCCTGGCCACCCTGGCCGCGCCCCTCACCACCCTGGCCGCGTCCCTGGCCACTCTGGCCGCGCCCCTCGCCACTCTGGCCGCGTCCCTGTCCGCCGGGGGTGCGGGGCTGGCCGGGTTGGGGTGTCGGGCGGGAGCGGTCGCCGGTGGTGGGGCGGTCGGAGGTGCGGGGCTGGCCGGGGGTGGACTCGTCGTCCAGGCGGAGGGTGAGGGAGATGCGCTTGCGCGGGATGTCGATGTCCAGGACCTTGACCTTGACGATGTCGCCGGACTTGACCACTTCGCGGGGGTCCTTGACGAAGCTGCGGGACATCGCCGAGACGTGTACCAGGCCGTCCTGGTGGACGCCGATGTCGACGAACGCGCCGAACGCGGCCACGTTGGTCACCTGACCTTCGAGCACCATGCCGGGGCGCAGGTCGGACAGCGTCTCCACGCCGTCGGCGAAGCTGGCCGTGGTGAACGCGGGGCGCGGGTCCCGGCCGGGCTTCTCCAGCTCGGCGAAGATGTCGGTGACGGTGGGCAGGCCGAAGTGCTCGTCCACGAACTGGGTCGGCTTCAGCGTACGCAGTGCGGTGCCGTTGCCGATCAGGGACTTCACGTCGGTACCGGCGGCCGACACGATCCGGCGGGCCAGCGGGTACGCCTCGGGGTGCACGCTGGAGGCGTCCAGCGGGTCCTGCGCGCCGGGGATGCGCAGGAAGCCGGCGCACTGCTCGAACGCCTTCGGCCCCAGCCGGGGCACGCTCTTGAGCGCCGCCCGGGAGCGGAACGGTCCATTGCCGTCCCGGTGCGTCACGATGTTCTCGGCCAGCCCGGTGGTGATCCCGGAGACCCGGGCCAGCAGCGGTACCGACGCCGTGTTGAGGTCCACGCCGACGCCGTTGACGCAGTCCTCCACCACGGCGTCCAGCGAGCGGGACAGTTTGGTTTCCGACAGGTCGTGCTGGTACTGACCGACGCCGATGGACTTCGGGTCGATCTTCACCAGCTCGGCCAGCGGATCCTGTAGCCGGCGGGCGATGGAGACCGCGCCGCGCAGCGACACGTTCAGCTCCGGCAGCTCCTGGGAGGCGTACGCGGAGGCGGAGTAGACCGAGGCGCCCGCCTCGGAGACGACCACCTTGGTCAGCGGCAGCTGCGGCAGCAGCTTCACCAGCTCGCCGGCGAGCTTGTCGGTCTCCCGGGAGGCGGTGCCGTTGCCGATGGCGATCAGCTCGACCCGGTGCTCGGTACACAGCCGGCCCAGCTTGGCCAGTGACTCGTCCCAGCGGCGGGCCGGCTCGTGCGGGTAGATGGTGTCGGTGGCGACCACCTTGCCGGTGCCGTCCACCACCGCCACCTTGACCCCGGTGCGCAGCCCCGGGTCAAGCCCCATGGTGGGGCGGGCGCCCGCGGGCGCGGCGAGCAGCAGGTCGCGCAGGTTGGTGGCGAACACCCGGACCGCCTCGTCCTCGGCCGCCACCCGCAGCCGGCCGCGCAGGTCGATGCCCAGGTGCACCAGGATCCGGGTACGCCAGGCCCAGCGCACCGTGTCCAGCAGCCAGCGGTCGGCCGGCCGACCGGCGTCGGACACCCCGAAGCGGTGCGCGATGATCCCCTCGTAGGAGCTGGGCACGCCGGGCGGCGTGGGCTCCTCCGGTTCGATGGTCAGGTCGAGGAACTCCTCCTTCTCGCCCCGGTAGAGGGCGAGCACCCGGTGCGACGGCAGGGTGGTGAGGGTTTCGGCGAAGTCGAAGTAGTCGGAGAACTTGGCGCCGGCGGCTTCCTTGCCGTCGCGTACCTTGGCGATCAGGCGGCCCCGGGTCCAGACGCGCTCGCGCAGCGTACCGATCAGGTCGGCGTCCTCGGCCATGCGCTCGACCAGGATGGAGCGGGCGCCGTCCAGCGCGGCGGCCGGGTCGGGCACCCCGGCCTCGGCGTTGAGATAGCCGGCCGCGGTCGCCTGCGGGTCCAGGGTGGGGTCGGCGAGCAGGGCGGCGGCCAGCGGCTCCAGGCCGGCCTCCCGGGCGATCTGCGCCTTGGTCCGCCGCTTCGGCTTGTACGGCAGGTAGATGTCCTCCAGCCGGGCCTTCGAGTCGGCGGCCTCGATCTGCGCCCGCAGCGCGTCGTCGAGCTTGCCCTGCGACTGGATGGACTCCAGGATCGCCGCCCGGCGCTGCTCCAGTTCGCGCAGGTAGCCCAGGCGCTCCTCCAGGGTACGCAGCTGGGCGTCGTCCAGTTCGCCGGTGATCTCCTTGCGGTACCGGGCGATGAACGGCACCGTGGCGCCGCCGTCCAGCAGCTCCACGGCGGCGCTCACCTGGCGCTCGCGTACCGCCAGCTCCTCGGCGATGCGCTGGTTGATGCTCGTGATCACGCGTTCCCCTCCCACGGTCCCGCTGCATTCTGCCCGAGCGATCCGACGGTGTCGCGCGACCCCGCGCCCCGGACGCGGAAAAGGCGTGGCGCCCGGTGCGAAGAGCACCGGGCGCCACGTGAGCGCGGATCAGGTCGTCAGGAGACGGCCGGGTACGCGTTCTGGACCAGCTGCTCGAACTGCGCCTCGAACCAGGCACCCGCGAGCGGGGCGTCCGGCAGGGCGTTGGTCGGGCCGTTGCCGTTGAGCGAGTTACCCGGGTAGGTCGGGTCGCACATCGGGTCGAAGCCCTTGCCCTGGTCGTTGGGGATCTGCTTGCTGGCACCGTCGGACTCACCCGGCGGCTTGATCCAGACGTAGGCGTCCAGGCCGGCAGCCGGGCTGACGGTGGGCCGGAAGCCCAGGCCAGCGCCGTTCTGGTTGCACCAGTCACCACGGTGCGGCCGACGGTCGATCTTCGAGGCGTTGACGAAGGTGTTCAGGTCGGTCGAGCTGCTCGGACCGGCCGGGCGGGCGGCGCCGCCCCAACCGTTACGCGACGTGTCGATCGCGGCGCCCAGGGTGCTCGGGAAGCCCTTCGCGATCAGCGCGCTGCGCATCGCGAGCACGTACGACTGCTCGTCGATGTACTGGTTCCACTGGTAGAAGTTGGCCGAGCGGACCGGGTTGCCACCGACCTGCGTGTTGGCGGTCATGTTCGGCTCGATGGTCGGGGTGGTGTTGGCGGTGTCCGACACGATGCCGTCGATGCCCGCGTACCCCTGGGTCAGGCCACTGGCCAGGCTGGCCAGCTGGTTGACGAACGGGCCGAAGTTGCTGTCCCAGCCCAGCCAGCCGGAGTGCGCCGCGTCCACGTAGGTGTAGACGTTCGACAGCGCGTGCAGCTTGTTGATGGCGTACTGGACGCCCTGGATGTAAGCCCCGGACGAGTTGGCCTCGGCGCACTTGGCGAAGCTGAGGTTGGTGAGCAGGTTCGGCAGCGAGTCGGGCTCGATCACCAGCGACAGCCGCAGCTTCGAGTACTTCGCGTTGCTGATGATGTTGTAGATCGGGTCGATGTACTGCGTCTTGTACTTGTTGAGACCGTCCGCGGAGACGCTCAGCTCACCGTTGGAGGCGAGCGCCGAGCAGTCACGGTTGGGCAGGTCGTAGACGACGAACTCGGCGACCACCTGCTTGCCGCTGCTGGTCTGCTGGGCCAGCGCCTGGTCCAGGTACCAGTCCATGGTGTGGGTGATGCCGGTGCCACCGGTGACGGCGGCGATCCGGTCCAGCCAGACCGCGGTCGAGTACTGGGCGACCTTGGACATCTGCGATCCGAGGGTGCCACCCTTGGCGGCGGCGGCCGTGCTGACCTCACCGGACCAGTCGGGGTTGACGAAGCCGACAGCGCCCGCGTACGGGTTGTCGACGTGGACACCGCTCGGCTGCGACGCGCTGGGGCTGGTCGACGCGGACGGCGACACCGACCGGCTGGGCGACACCGAGGTGGAGGGCGACACCGACGCGGAGGCGGACGTCGACCGGCTGGGGCTCGTCGACGCGGTCGGTGAGGTGGACGGCGACTTGCTGGTGGTCGGCGAGACACTCGGCGACGAACTGGTCGGGCCGGTGGTCGGGCCGTTGCAGGCGGCGCCGTTCAGGGTGAACGCGGTCGGGACCGGGTTGCTGCTGGTCCAGGTGCCGTTGAAGCCGATGTTGGTGCTGCCGCCGGTGGCCAGCGCGCCGTTCCAGTTCATGCTGGTGGCGGTGACGTGCTGCCCGGAGGCCGTCCAGTTTGCGCTCCAGCCCTGCTGGATGCCCTGTCCGCTGGCCGGGAAGTCGAAGGCCAGTGTCCAGCTGGTGGTCGCGGCACCGTAGTTGGTGATGGTGACGCTGCCGGTGAAGCCGCCCTGCCACTGGCTCTGCACGGTGTAGGCGACGGAGCAGCCGGTCGAGGCCGCCTGTGCCGCCGGAATGGTGACTGCCGCGACACCTCCCGCGACCAGGGTCGCCGCTGCGACGACCGCGATGCGGCGCCGCCCGAATCGACGTTGCTTGAGATTCATGAGGGTTCTGTCTCCTAGTTACGCGGCTCATTGGCGCGGACGGCGCCGACGAGAGTGCCGGTACGACGGGGCCGTACCTGGACATGCCGAAGGCTCGATCGGATGCTCGGCCCGGAATGCGAGCGGGTTGACGGCTGGCCGTTGGGTGCGGTCGCGCCATCGCCGGACCAGTCACGCGGCCGTCGACGCCCGCCGCGCTGCCCTGACTGGTGTGCACACCGGCTCCTGGTGTGCTGAGCGGAGTCTATGAAAGGGGTAGGGACCCGGCAAGGAACGTACGGGGCACAACGCCCCGTACTCGGCGGCAGCGCGCTGACCTGCCCGAAAGTTCGGAAACTTTCAGGTAACCCGGCAGTGGACGGCGCAAAACTGACAGCGGTAGTTTAAGGCTGTCGGCAGCTGAGGAGGAGGCACACGGATGCGGACGGTCCACTTCGTCGCGGCCAGGCGTACCCCCATCGGGCGGCTGCGCGGCGCGCTCGCCGGTGTCCGCCCGGACGACCTCGCCGCGCACGTCATCGCCGGGCTGCTGGCCGACCTGCCGGACGTCGACCCGGCCCGCCTGGACGACGTCTACTGGGGCGCCGCCAACCAGGCCGGCGAGGACAACCGCAACGTGGCCCGGATGGCCGTTCTGCTCGCCGGCCTGCCGGCCAGCGTCCCGGGCGCCACCGTCAACCGGCTCTGCGCCAGCGGCCTGGAGGCGGTCACCTCCGCCGCCCGGGCCATCGCGGCCGGCGACGCCGACCTGATCCTCGCCGGCGGCTCGGAGTCCATGACCCGGGCACCCTTCGTGCTGCCCCGCCCCGACGAGCCGCCGGGCCCGCCCACCGTGCCGCGGTCCCCGACGCCCGGCGCCCCGACTGCGCCGCCGTCCCCGGCGGCCGGCGCCCGGACTGCGTCGCCTTCCCGGGCGGCCGGCGCGCCGATGGTGCCGAACTCCACGGCGGCCGGCGCGCCGACTGTGCCGTCCCCGGCGGCCGGTGGCGTGGGGCAGCCGGTCGACACCAGGCTCGGCTGGCGGCTGGTCAACCCGCGGATGCGCGACCTGCACGGTGTGCTCTCGATGGGCGAGACGGCCGAGGAGGTGGCCCGCCGGTACGGCATCGACCGGCCGCGCCAGGACGCCTTCGCGCTGGCCAGCCACCGGCGCGCCGCCGCGGCCCGGGACGCCGGGCGGTTCGCCGCCGAACTGCTCCCGGTGCCCACGCCCGACGGCGGCGTGCTCACCGCCGACGAGAGCATCCGGGCCGACACATCGGCGGCAAAGCTGGCCGCGCTCGCCCCGGCCTTCCGACCCGACGGGACGGTCACCGCCGGCAACTCCTCGCCACTCAACGACGGCGCCGCCGGGCTGCTGCTCGCCAGCGACGAGATCGTGCGCGAGCTGGGGCTGCGCCCGCTCGGCCGCTACGTCGGCGGGGCCAGCGTCGGGGTGCACCCGGACGTGATGGGCCTGGGGCCGGTCCCGGCCACCCGCAAGGTGCTCGCCCGGGCCGGCTGGCGGCTGGCGGACCTGGCCGAGGTGGAGCTCAACGAGGCGTTCGCCGCGCAGGCCCTGGCCGTCCTCGACGAACTGCGGCTGGACCCGGCCCGGGTCAACCCGGACGGTGGCGCCATCGCGCTGGGCCATCCGCTCGGCTGCTCGGGCGCCCGGATCCTCACCACCCTGCTGCACCGGATGGACCGCACCGGCGCCCGCCGGGGCCTGGCCACCATGTGCGTGGGCGTCGGCCAGGGCAGCGCCGTGCTGGTCGAGCGCGACTGAAACGCAACCCGATCCAGCCGCAAAGGGGAAGCAGATGGACTTTTCGCTGACCGACGAGGAGCGGGCGATCCGCGACACGGTGCGTGACTTCGTCCGCCGCGAACTGCTGCCGCGCGAGCCCGAGCTGCTCCGCCGGGAACGGGCGCACCAGCCGGGCATGAGTCCCGAGGAGCTGCGCGAGCTGCAGCGAAGGCGAAGGCGTTCGGCTTCTGGGGGCTGTCGACGCCGGCCGGGTACGGCGGCATGGCGCTGTCCAACGTGCTGCAGGCGCTCGTCCACGAGGAGCTGGGTGCCACCGTCGTGCCGTTCCGGTTCGGCGGCGAGGCGGACAACATCCTGTACTTCTGCGACGAGCAGCAGAAGCAGGAGTATCTGCTGCCCACCATCGCCGGGGAGCGGCTGTCCTGCTTCGCCATCACCGAGCCGGGTGCCGGCTCGGACGCCGCCAACATCACCCTCTCGGCGCGCCGGGACGGCGACGACTGGGTGCTCAACGGGGAGAAGACGTTCATCACCGGCGGCAACGAGGCCGACTTCGCCATCGTCATCGGCGTCACCGACCGCGACCTGGGCGCGCGCGGCGGCGGCAGCACGGCGTTCCTGGTGGACCGGGCGATGGGCTGGCGGTCGGAGTTCATCCCGACGATGGGCGAGGGCGGCCCGGCGTCACTGATCTTCGACAACGTCCGGGTACCCGCACGCAACGTGCTCGGCGAGGTCGGCCAGGGGTTCCAGCTCGCCATGGCCTGGATCGGCCGGGGCCGGTACCTGATCCCCGCCGCCGCGCTCGGCATCGCCCGCCGGGCGCTGCAGCTGGCCGTCGACTACGCCAACACCCGGCGCACGTTCGGCGCGCCGATCGGCGCGAACCAGGCCATCCAGTGGATGATCGCGGACTCCGAGGTGGAGCTGGAGGCGGCCCGCTGGCTGGTCTACAAGGCCGCCTGGGTGGTCGACCAGGGCTGGGACCACCGGCACTCGTCCTCGACGGCGAAGCTCTTCGGCGCGGCCATGGTCAACCACGTGGTGGACCGGGTGATGCAGATCCACGGCGGGATGGGGTACACCCGGGAACTGCCCATCGAACGGTGGTACCGGCAGGTCCGGCTGATGCGCATCTACGAGGGTACCGACGAGATGCAGCGGCTCATCATCGCCCGCGACCTGCTGCGCGGGTACACCAAGATCGGAGGGCACCTGGCATGAGGGTCTTCGCGTCCGTGGACGAGCTGGTCGGCTCGGTCGGGCAGGTGGTCGGGCCGGGGGAGGCGTTCCTGGTCGACCAGCAGCGGGTGGACGCCTTCGCCGAGGCCACCGGCGACCACCAGTGGATCCACGTCGATCCGCGGCGGGCCGCCGCCGGGCCGTTCGGCGGGACCATCGCGCACGGCTACCTCACGCTGTCCCTGCTGCCCGTGCTCGTCCAGGGGCTCTACCGGGTGGCGGGGCTGGCGATGGGCATCAACTACGGCCTCAACCGGGTGCGCTTCCCGGCGCCGCTGCGGGTCGGCTCCGCCGTGCGCGCCACTGCCGAGCTGGTCTCCGCCGAGCCGGTACCCCGCGGGTACCAGCTGGTGTCCCGGGTGAGCGTCAGCGCCGAGGGCGCCGAGCGGCCCTGCTGCGTCGCGGAGACGGTCACCCGGCTGCACCCGGCCGGCTGAGCCGGCTACGGCGTGGTGGCCACGTCGCCGAAGAACCGCCGGATGCCGGCCAGTGAACGCTCGAAGCCGTCGAAGTCGATGGCCTTGGTGACGAACGCGTTGGCGTGCTGCGAGTAACTGGTCAGCACGTCCTCGACCGCCGAGGAGGTGGTGAAGACCACCACCGGGATGGTCTTCCAGGACTCGTCGCCCTTGAGGATGGCCAGCAGCTCCCGGCCGTCCATCCGGGGCATGTTGAGGTCGAGCAGGATCAGGTCCGGGCGCGGGGCGCCCGCGTGCTCGTCCTCGCCGCGCAGGTAACGCAGCGCGGCCAGGCCGTCGTCGGCGTGGTGCAGCTGCCCCGGCAGTTCGGCGCGGGCGAAGTAGTCCTCCACCATCGCCAGGTCGCCCGGGTCGTCCTCGACGAGCAGCACCTGCAGCGGGCGCTGGGCGGGCGCGGCAGCGGCCATGGGGTACCTCCGGGAGTCTGGGCTTCGCACTCTACGGCCAAACCGCCGGCCTGGGCACTCCCCGACCGGGGGGCTGGCCCCGGGCCGCCCCCGCCGGCCGACCGGCGGGGGCGGCGTCCGGTTTCAGGCCGGCAGGGTCCATTTCTGGTTGGCGGCGCCGGTGCAGCTCCAGATCTGCAGCGGGGTACCGTCGGCCGAGCTGGGGCCGGTGGCGTCCAGGCACTTGCCGGAGCCGGTGTTGACCAGCTGGCCGGCGCTGGCCGTCCAGGCCTGCGCGGCGGTGCCGTTGCAGTCGTAGAGCTGGACCTTCGAGCCGTTGGCGGTGCCGGCGGCGGCCACGTCCAGGCACTTGCCCAGCGCCCGCAGGGTGCCGTCGGTGCCCACCGTCCAGCTCTGCGCGGCGGTGCCGTTGCAGCCGTAGAGCTGCACCTGGGTGCCGTTGGCGGAGCTGGCGCCGGCCACGTCCACGCACTTGCCGCCGTAGCCGACGACCGGCCCGGTGTGGCCGGTGCCGCCGCCCGAGCCCTGGCTGCCCGACCAGGTGAAGGTCGCCGACGTGCGCGCGGGCAGGGTGTAGGTGAACGACTCGTTGCCCCAGTTGACTTTCAGCGACTGGCTGGACGTGGCGCCGTTGTAGGCGATCAGCGCCTTCGAGCCGTCCGGGTTGCGCCATGCCACGTTGGGCACGGCGGTGTTGGCCGTGGAGTCGATCCGGTATGCCCCCGGCTTGACGAACTTCGTCAGGTGCCCCGTGTCGTAGTACTCGACGGTGTAGTCCACCTGGCCGGCGCGGGAGTCTCCATTGTGGACGGTGACCAGTCCGGTGCAGGTACCGCAGCCGCCGTTGTGCGGGCCCATGTTCTGGTCCACCGCGAGGCTCCACTTGGTGACCGTACGGCCCCAGTTGCGGGTGTAGCTGATGATGTTGTTCATGTCCTCGTTCTGTTGATTGCTGATCCAGGTGCCGCCGGAGTGCTCGGTGTCAAGTGCGTCCACGCCCGGGTACTGGTTGTGCACCGTGGTCTGCTGCGAGACGTCGCCGCCGTAGCCGTGCCAGGCGATGCCGCCGAAGAGCGGGTCGGTGCGGATCGCGCTGTCGGCCAGCAGCGGCGCGGCCCAGGTGGCGTAGCCGTCCCAGTTCCAGTCGTGCACCAGCACCCTGGTGGTCAGCCCGGCGTTGTGCAGCGCCGGCAGCAGGTTGCTCGCGGTGAAGAAGTCCAGGCCGTTGGTGTTCCACTGCATCGACGGGTAACCGGCGCAGCAGGTCGGCTCGTTCTGCGGCGAGACGTAGTCGATGTGCACCCCGTTCGCCTGGTACGCCTGGATGAACTTGACGAAGTACTGCGCGTAGAGGGCGTAGTACTGGGACTGCAGCCAGCCCTGGGCGAACGAGTTGTTGTCCTTCATCCAGGCCGGCGAGGTCCACGGCGAGGCCATCACCTTCAGGCCCGGGTTGAGTTGCTGCGCCTGGCGGGTCAGCGGCAGCACGTCGGCCAGGTCGTGGCCGATGGAGAAGTCGGCCAGGTCGCAGCAGGTGTCGTCATAGGTGTAGTTCGAACGGGCCAGGTCGGAGGCGCCCATCGGGTTACGGGTGAAGCATCAGCCCGATGCCGTTGGTGGGCGAGAAGAGCGCGGTCATCACCGCGGTACGGGTGCCGGCCGACAGCGCGCCGGAGGAGTTGAGCAGCCAGGCCGCGGTGTCGGTGAAGGACGCCCCGGCGCCCACGAAGGTCTGGTAGGTGGTGTTCTCGTTCACTGTGACGGTCTGGCTGGCCGCCGCGCTGGAGCTGGCGAAGCTGATCGGCGCCTGCTGCTGCAGTCCCCGGGTGACCGTACGACCGGCCGCGTCGCTGGTCGTGGTGAGCCAGATGTTGACGGTCTCGGTGGCGGCGTCGGCGTGCCGCAGCGGCAGCAGCGCGACACCGGCGGCGAGCAGCGCCACCGCGGCGAGCAGCGCGCGTCTGCGCGGCAGCCGGCGGGGCAGGGTGGTACCGGACATGGGGTGCCTCCTGGACAGGGTGGCCCGGAGGCGGTGTGGCCGGCTCCGTAGCCCGTGGCGGGTAGCGGTGCCCGACGACCCCACCGGCCCGCGCGAGTGCGCGCCAGCCGGCGTCGGCCCGCCGCGGACGCCCGGTGGTCACAGCGACAGGTACCGGCAGGAAACACTCAGCCGCCCCAGCTGTCAACCCCTCAAGGCCGGCGGGAAGGGCCGTTTCCCCAGTTCAAGCCGTTATTTCAATTCTTATATTGACTCATGAACGGCGCCCGCATAGCCTCGCATCGATCAGTAAGGTTTCCAAACTGATAGCGTGGTGCCCGGCCACGCTCCCTTCCCAACCCCCGCTGCCGGCCCCGCAGCGCTCCGCCCGCCCGTGATCTCCGTCATCCGCTCCGCTCGTCCGCTCGTGCCTGTCCGCATCCGGTGCTGTCCCGGGAGCCGTCGGGGCTTCCGGGACAGCCACTCCGGCAATACGTTGGTCATCGATCTCCACTACCGTGGTCGGCTGGGGAGGTGCGATGCGCAGTCACGAGGTCACGGTCGGGCGTACGGTCATGGTGGCGCTGGAGCACGGGGAGGATTTCTTCGACGGGCTGGAACGCGCCTGCCGCGCGCACGGCATCCGCCAGGGGTACCTGCCGCTGTTCCTGGGCGCGATGAGCGCCGTGGAGATCGTCGGTACCTGCGAGCAGGTCGCCGACCCGTCCCGCCCCATCTTCACCCCGGTGTACCTGTCCGGTGTGGACGTCGTGGGCGCCGGCACCATCGCCTACGACGACGAGAACGCAAGCCTGACACCGCATGTACACCTGTCCGCCGGGGTGCGCGGGTACAGCGCCGACGGGCGGACCAGCCACCTGCTGCGCGGTACCGTCCAGTTCCTCGCTGAGCTGGTGATCGTCGAGGTGGCCGCGCCGCGGCTGCGCCGGGTCAACGATCCGGGCCTGTACGACCTGTCCGTGCTCACCTTCGACAGCGTCACCGACCCGCAGGCCGGGCTCCGCCGCTACCCGCCGCTGCGCTGACCGTTCAGCCACCGGCGTCCGCAGCTGACCCGGAACGCCACGCGGGCGTACCCCCATCGGGAGTACGCCCGCGTAGTTGCAACTCCGCCCCGGTCGGGACGGGATCATGCGGACTAGCGCTGCAGGGTCAGCAGACCCGGTCGCCACGGCAGGTTGTTGTAGTCGCCGCCGGCGCTGGGGTTCTTGCCCTGGTAGAGCAGTTGCAGGTTGCAGGCGTCCACGGTCATGGTCTGGTCCGGGTTGGTGCGGACCAGGTCGCCGTGGCTGATGTCGTTGGTCCAGGTGGCACCGCTGTTGGCCTTGCCGGCGAACGGGTTGCTCTCCGACGTGGCCTGCGGGGTCCAGGAACCGCCGAGGCTGGTTGCGGTGTAGGACCGGAAGTAGCGGCCCTGGCTGCCGATGGACTCGACGATCATCAGGTACTGGTTCTGGCCCTGCACGTGGTAGACCTCGACCGCCTCGAACAGGTTGTTCGTGGAGTCGCTCATGATGGTGGTGTAGTTGGAGCCGAAGCTGCCCGGGAAGTTCCCGATCGGCATGCTGGCCCGGTAGATCTTGCCGTTGTCACCGGCGAAGAACAGGTACATGTTCGTACCGTCGCCGATCACGGTCTGGTCGATGACGCCGGTTCCGGAGCCGGAGATGCTGCCGGTGAACAGGGTCTGCGCCGAGGACCAGCCGTTGGCGTTGGTGGGGTTGGTGGAGGTCTTGTAGCTGAACGCGGTCGGACCCCACTGGTAGGCCAGGATCCAGATGTTCTTCGGGGCGAAGTAGAACAGCGTCGGAGCGACGGTGCCCTGGCTCATCCCGTTCTGGCTGACCGAGCCCATGTCGGACCAGTTGGTGAACAGGCCGAAGTTCATCGAGCCGTAGGAGCCGTTCGACACGTTCGACGCGTAGACCAGGTGCTGGCCGTTGTAGACGACGTTGGTGAAGTCCTTCAGCGACGTCCAGCCGTTCTTCGGCTGTGCCAGCGCACCCGTCGAGGACCACCGGTACGTCGACGGAAGCGAGCATGACGGGCCGGTGCTGACCGAGGGGCTCGGCGACGCGCTGGACCTGCTCGGCGACGGGCTGGCGCTGCTCGGCGAGGTGCTGGGGCTGCTCGGGCTGCTCGGCGAGATGGACATTGTCGGGCTGGTGACCGGGCTCGACGAGGTCACCGGACCGTTGCAGGTGACGCCGTTGAGTGCGAAGTCGGTGGGGATCGGGTTGGAGCCGTTCTGCGAGCCGTTGAACCCGAAGGTGGTGTTCCCGTTGGTCGGGATGCTGCCGTTGTAGCTGGCGTTGGTGACCGAGACCTGGGAACCGGACTGGGTCACCGAGCCGTTCCAGAGCTGGGTGACGGTCTGCCCGGCGCCGAACGACCAGGTCAGCTTCCAGCCGTTGATGGCGTCACCGTAGTTGTTGACGATGACGTTGGCGGTGAAGCCACCCGGCCAGTTGCTGGCGACGGTGTAGTCGACCCGGCAGCCGGTAGCCGCCTGGGCGGTGTTCGCGGTCAGAACCGCGGCGACGCCGGCCACGGTGATGCCGGCCGTACAGGCGGCCACCACCCGGGACCGGGCGCGAGGGAACTTCATCAGATCCTCCGTGGGGACAGGACGTGGTCGGGAGGCGCGTCGTGCCACCCGTGCGGTCCGTCCGTCTCGCAACGGCCCTCCGCCCAGTAGGCGGTGGGCCACCATCCGGCGGGGTGGCACCGGCGTGACCGGCCGGGCGAACGGATGAGAGAAACAGACGTGGGCGAATGTTATCGCTCACATATGCAGCGTCAACAGGTCGGACGGCGCGGGCCGCCGGCAACCCGTCGTTGTCCGCCGCCCCGACCGCCGGTCCGGTGCGCAAGCCGCAGCATCCCGGCCTGCAGAACGCGCTGGACGGCTCGTCGGGACGCCCGCCCCGGCTGTCGTCGCACCGAAAGTTTCCGTCCCCGCTGGTTCCTGGCCGAAGGTTGAAACTTTCGGCCGGGCTGCGGACTCCTCGCGCCACTGGCTGGACTGTGACCCGGTTGAACCTGCTATGGGCTTTGCAACGTTCCGGAAATGCGCCGCAACGTTGCGTGTACCGGTGCGACGGCGTCGGGCGCCAACCAACCCGCGGTGCGGCACGTCTGGGCGCCCTACCGGGTGGAGCACTTCGCCGGTTGGATCGGGCCGCGGCGCGCCGCCGTGGGTGAGGCGCTGTCCGGGGTCGGTCGGCGCAACGTCGAGCGCCCGGCGCTGGGCGGCGCAGGCAACACGGCTACCGAAATGCTGTTGCCGCACCGTCGGCCCGCCACCTACCTTGGATACACACCAACCACGAGGAGACCCGAAGCCATGATGCGCACCACGGCCAGGCAATCGCAGCGGCAGATGCCGCTCGATCTGGCGTGCACGCACATCGGCACCGGGCGACCGGCGACCGAACTGTGCGCGGATGAGAACTACAGCACCACGGGTAGGTGGCGCGGCTGAGCCGCACAGCAGCTCACACGAGCCGCCCACCCGAACCGGGTAGGGCGGCTTTCTCGTTCCGCAGCACCGGCACCGAGGGGTGTAGCTCGACGGGAGAGCAGCGGTCTCCACAACCGAAGGCCGCAGGTTCGAGTCCTGTCACCCCTGCTGGCAAGGCCCCGGCAACGTCGGCGGCGATGTGTGTTGAGAACTCCACAGTGGATGGCATGAAGCAACACGGCCGGCCCTCGCACGCCACCAGCGGTGCGGGGCCGCCGGCCGGCTGCGGGAACGACCGGCTCGGTGACCGGGCCTGGTTTGGGACCAGGACGTGCGGGGTTCGACTCCCCGGTTCCCGACACATGGGCTGGTAGCGCGTCTTCGGCAGACAGGATGTCGGCGACCTCGCTTCCCTTGTCCACCATGCCTCGCCGGCCCAGAAGGTTGGGCGCCGGTGTGAAGAACCGGAGGTTGCCCGTTCGATCCGGGCGCGGGGCACCCTTGGGCCGTTGGAGTAGTGGTGATCTCGCCGCGTTCTCAGCGCGGAGAAGGACGGTTCGATCCCGTCACGGCCTACCCAGCAACACCATGCGGTCCTGGTGAACTCGGCGGACACGCCAGTCTTCCACACTGGAGCAGCGGGGTCGGTGCCCGCGGGCCGCTCGCAATGAGGTCTCGGCTAACGGCAGGCCCCGGGTCTTTGGTACCCGTCGTAGAGGTTCGAATCCTCTGACCTCAGCTCCTGCCGCGGTGGCCCAACGGAAGAGGCGCCCGATTCAAGCTCGGGAAGTTGGGGGTTCGACTCCCTCGCGCGGCACCATGCCTTCGCAGCTCACCAGGTGGAGCGCCGTCCGGTCCGACGGAGGCTCCGGGGTCGAATCCCGACGAAGGCTTACTGCGGTTGTAGCACAACGGAAGTGCGCCACCTTGCCATGGTGGATACCGGGGTTCGACTCCCCGTAACCGCTCGTACCGTGCGCCGCCCGCGCACGACCTCAACCCCCACCGACACAACTTCAGGAGGTGACCCCGGTGGACGCGGTGCTCGTACTCAATGCCGACCTCGGACCCCTCCACCGGGTCTCCCTGCGCCACGCGATCCGCATGCTCTGCCGTCAGGTCGCCGTGGTGCACGAAGCGGAGCCTGACATACGCCTCGGGGTCTTTCCACTCCCGCGCGTCGTGCGGCTCGTGCAGTACGTCGTCACCCGCTGGCGCTACAGCTCGGGGCCCGCCTGGTCCCGGCCCGGCGTCCTCGCCCGCGACGGACAGCGGTGCGGCTACTGCGGTGGCCAGGCCACCACCATCGACCACATCCTGCCCCGGTCCCGGGGCGGGAAGAACACCTGGACCAACACGGTGGCCGCCTGTGGCGGCTGCAACCAGCGCAAGGGCGACCGCACCCCGGTCGAGGCGAGGATGCCGCTCCGGATTACGCCGGCGGCCCCCTCCTGGCACGCGCTCGCCGCGCGCTGAACGGTCGCCGGGCCTCGCTCCCGGCGGCCCTTTCCCGGATCGTCTAATCGGTAGGACACGACACCCTGGATGTCGGGGCTGAGGTTCGAATCCTTGTCCGGGAGCAACATGCCCTCGTAGCCCAATGGCAGGAGGCGCGGTCCCGAGGAGACCGACAGTGCCGGTTCGAATCCGGCCGAGGGTACACATGCCGCCGTAGCTCAGTTGGCAGAGCCTCCCCTCGCCAGGGGAAGGCCCGCGGTTCGATCCCGCGCAGCGGCTCCACGGGCGACGCACAGGTGTGCAGGGCTGCCTTGCAAGCAGCCCCTGCTCGGTTCGATACCGAGGTTGTCCACGTTCTCGGTCCGGGAGTATGGCCCGGCGTTGAAGAGCGCAGCCGCCCTTCACCCGGGCGCTAGCGCGGACCCTGGGAAGAGGCAGCATGCGGCCGAACTGGTACGCCTGTCCCTCGCCGAGACGACATGCCCGGGTAGCCCAATTGGCAGAGGCGCCGCGTTCAGGGCGCGGAGGTTCGGGGTTCGACTCCCCGGCCGGGTACGCAGCAACACCGTGGTGTCGTAGCTCAGTAGGTCAGAGCACTCGCCTGTCACGCGAGAGGTCGCCGGTTCGAGCCCGGTCGGCGCCGCCATGGAGGATTGGCCGAACTGGTAGGGCAGCGGGTTGCTCACCCGTGGCGGGTCACACCGTCGTGGGTTCGAGGCCCTCATCCTCCACCATGTCGCCGGAGCTCAGTCGGTGTGAGCGGCCCGCTGACAACGAGGAGGTCGGGAGTTCGATCCTCTCCGGCGACACCATGCCCCCGTAGCTCAGAGGACAGAGTGCTTGGCTACGAACCAAGAGGTCGCGCGTTCGATCCGCGCCGGGGGTACGTATCGGGACGTGGCGCAGCTTGGTCAGCGCGCTCGTCTGGGGGACCCTTATGAGGCGTCCGGTGCGGGTTCAAACCCCGCCGCGGGTACCGCGCGATGCGTGCCCGTGTAGCTCAACGGAAGAGCGCCTGCCTTACCAGCAGGAGGTCGGGGAATCGTCTCCCTCCGCGGGTACGTTTCCTGTGGCTCAACGGCAGAGCGCTGGTTTGTGGCACCAGAGACGAGGGTTCAACTTCCTACGGGATCCCCAAGGGGGTGCGCCGACGTTGGAGAGTCGGGCCCGGCTGTAACCCGGGTGCATCGCGCGTAGCGGGTTCGAATCCCGCCGCCCCCACCATGCCCTTGTAGCTCAACGGACAGAGCGTCCGCCTCCGAAGCGGAAGGCACCGGGTTCGACTCCCGGCTTGGGTACCACTACCCAACCAAGAACGCGGCGTACTTCTCATCCAAGGCGAGAGCCTGAGAGCCGTTCGTAGCCGAAATCGGGATTGGGTACAGCGTAGCCCCTGTCCAGAAACCACTTGGCGGCCACCCTGACACCGGACCTGCCGCCTGGCTTGGGCCGGGTCGAGAAGGGATGTGTGGGCGCCGCGACCGGGTGTGGGAAGTTGGTGAGGTGGGTGATATCCAGCTCCAGGCGTTCGGCGGCCCGCTTGACGTTGCTGGGGTTGGTGTTCCGGCTCTTGCCCACCGCCCGGCAGGACGTCGGCGCAGCATGTTTCGCTGGCTACGGCTTCCCTGAGCTGGTCGTCCGTCCGCCGGTTCGAATCCGGCTGGGGTCTCCAGATGCCATCCGCTGGGAACCAATCGTGGGTGGGCGCTGGCTGCCCAACCGCCCTTCATACAGGCGGTGTGCTCGGATCGACACCGAGACCCACGACCAAGATCGAGTAAAGTGGGACGCGCCAACCGAAACCCGAACGTCGTCTCTTCGAAGAAGTGTTCAGCGGTTCTCGCTGCACATCGGGCAGCGGAGGCGCGCGCTGGGGGGCATGGTCAAGGGTCGTTGTGGCCGGCGTGCCGGCGTCAGTGCCGGTGTACACGAGGAACCTGGCCGGATACCGCCTCAGGCGGTGCCGAGGAACCCGGCCCAGCCGCCGGTCGGCTGCTGCCCGACCGACAGGGTGCGGAGTTTGCTCAGCAGCGCGGGCGGCTGCGCGTCGAGCCAGTCGACCAGCTGGCGGAACGACACAAACCGTACGGAGTCGTGCTGGGCCATCTGGCGGGCGGCGTCGGCAACCGCGTCCATGTAGATGCCGCCGTTCCACTGCTCGAAGTGGTTGCCGATGATCAGCGGCGCGCGGTTCGTGGTGTATGCCCGCTGAAAGCCGGCGATGAACGCGTCATGGGCCTGCTGCTGCCAGATCGCCCGCTTACCGGGATCACCGTCGGGCGTCCGCGACTGGTTGTACATCATGTTGTAGTCCATGGCGATGACCTCGAAGCTGTGGCCCGGGAACGGGATCTGCTGCATGGGCAGGTTCCACAGTCCGTTGCCGAACTTCGACGGCCAGGTCTGGATGCCGGTCCCGGAGCTGTCGTAGCGCCACCCCTGCACGCGCCTCGCCTTCAGCAGGTTGGCCCGGCCCTCGAGGCACGGCGTACGCCCGCCGACCAGCTCCTTCGTGTAGTCGAACGGCAGCGGTGGCAGGTCGGTGAAACCGGTGTTCGTGCGCCACTGGGACACCATTGCGACAGCCTGATCGATCTCGCTGTCCCAGTCGTCAGGCGACCAGGCCGACACCCCGCCGGCGCCGCAGAAGTGCCCGTTGAAATGGGTACCGATCTCGTGTCCCTCGCGCCACGCCAAGCCGACCTGCTCGATGGTCGCGTGCACCGACTGGTCGGACAGGTAGCCGATGGCGGATGCGCCGACCGGGTGGTGCGGCGGCTTGTAGAACGTCCGGTTGCGTTCGGGCAGCGTGTAGATCCCGGAGAGGAAGAACGTCATCGCGCCGTTCAGCTCGTGTGCCAGGCCACGGAACCGGCTGAACAACTGGGCTGCGGTCTCCCCGGCGCCGTCCCAGGACAGGACCACGAACTGGGGCGGTTCCTCGCCCGGCGCGAGCGGTTGCGGCCGCGGCTGGTTGGGCTGGGCACCAGTGTCCTGGGTACTGCCGTCGCCGATCAGTCTCGCGGTCGGCGACGGCGACCGGGCCGGAGTGGGAGTCGGCGGGCTACCGGACGACGGACCGGTGGCCGGGTGGGTCACCGGTGCGTCACATCCGGCCAGTGAAGCCGCTGTCGCGCCTAACGCAGCACCCAACACGGCTCTTCTGCTGATCACCATCGTGGCCGCCCGTCAACGCCGTGTCACCTGCGAACTGTAGCCAAAGCTACGGATCGCCGACCCCAGCGGCAATCACGAGTCGCAGCCACGACAGCTTTCGACGAGAGCCGCCTGGTCCGCACCGATCCTCCGAACAGCCCGTCACGGCGTTCGGCCAGTATCCGCCGCCGTTGCGGCCCGGCGCCTTCCTGCCGGTGGCCACGCCAGGGCGCGCAGCCGGGCGACAGGCGCGGACCGGTACAGCGGAATATCGACGCCGTGCGACCCGCCAGGACGGATCTTGGCCTGGCGGGTCACGCCGAGACCACCCCGCACCGTCCGAACCACGCCGGCAAGCGAAGACCAAGAGCCCTCCTGACCTGCCCGGAGAGCGCCAAGATCATTACACGCATTTGCACGGCCAGCGACAAACAGAGGCTTCCGGTGACCTATGGCTGCATACGAGCGGCGAGAGCCCGAACCGGACTCGCGCTGGCCACAACGCTTGTAGCCAGGTGTGGGAGGTGCCCCCGGCAGGAGGACCACTGCAAGGGAAACCCACTCTGACCTGGGCGAAGCGGCCGAGCGGCAGGCCAGGGGGTTGGGCCCGAACCTGTGGGGCCGTGAACGAGCCCACCCGGGAGCGATGTGCCGGTCCTCTCGCCTCCTCCGGGAGCACAACCTCGTGGGCCACAGGTAGTCAGACTGGCGCGCGGATCGCTGCAATTGAGGACGCCGACGCAGACCCAGGCCTTCCTGTCGGGGCATCCAGCAAAGACACCTACCCGCTTGCGGCGGGAGTCGAGTGCCGACCAGACTGCCTCGGATGAGCGAGCGGATCCCCATGGACCTGTCCACCTACGAGCAGCAAGTCCGCTCCGGCGACTGCTTCATCTGCGGGTTACTCACCCACTCGGTCTACGACCGATCGGTGTATCTCGCCTCGTCCACCATTACGAACACCTGAGTCGCATCAGCCGGGTTCACGGCAGGAGTCAGCATCATCGGGTGCACAGTGGTGGCCAGCGATGCCACCCGACCCAGGGTCACTGTTCCGAACCTATCCGAATGCTGCGCCGGGTCGGCTACGACGATCCGGTTTGTGACGCTGATATGCGCGTCCTCGGGAACTTGATCGATCTGGATAGACGGACCACCGATCACCCGCACTGGCTGGTAGGTGATGTCGGTCAACGCAGAGATGGTGAAGGAATGCGACGCCAGCACATCGACATCTGCGAGTGTGCCGCCGCTGACGCGGTTGATCCTGCCAAGTAGACCGTCCGGGGTGGCTACCAGTTGCCCGACTGCAAGTATTCCTGGTTCGTCGCACTCAATGCGCAGGCCATCACTCTTCCTCTCGACCACCCTGGCCGGCACTGCCACGGCATCTCCTACGGCACCACTGTCAGCGAGCCCACGAAAGACTACGGACTTCGCATGGTATGCGGTCATCCACGTATTAATGGGGGTCGCCTCGGAGGGCAGGGAAACGAGGATGTAGCGGCCCGAGGCGGGTGCCCCGCCCTCGCTCAATTGTTGGTCCACTGCCGTGGAGTGGTAGGCCAACCGAGTCACTCCGGGGGCGCCGAGTGCAACTAGCCACGACGAGATGCGCGAACCAGCAGGTAGCGTCCCAGGCGTGCTGTTCACCCGAGCGGTCACCATGCTGACGACTCGCGTGCTTGATGGGTCCGGCGCCGGCCGGTCGGCTCGAAGTTGAAGGACGGCGCGGTTGTCGAAACTGCCAGTGAACAGTGCCAAGCGTGCGTCACCTCGGGCGTCGCGTGCCTCGATGATCACGACAGGTCCGAGGATGTCGTCGTTGCGGTCTACTAACAGCGGATGCGCTTCAGTGTGCCGTCCAGTGGCAGAAGAGGCGCCAGGCCCGGACCTGGCGTCCCACACCTGCAGCGCCTGCGTCACAAGTTCCGAGCCCGTCGCATTACCCAACGCTGACCAGCCCAGGAAGGGACCATCTGGAGTCGCAGCCGGCATCGGGGAAGCGATGTTGGCTGACAGCAACACACCTGACATCGCCAGCGCGGCGACCACAACCGCAGCCGCTCCGGCCGTCACGGTCCGGCGTCGGCGCAGTCGCCGCGCTCGGCGCCTGACCTGCGTGTACTGGACTGGCATGTCCCACTCTTCCGCCAAGTCACTCAACCGACGCTGAAGAACATCGCCGCGCTCGCTCATCTGTCCGCCTCCGCTGCCTCAAGAAATATCTGCGCAGGAAGTTCGGCGCGAAGCCGCCCCAGCGCACGTGACGTCAGGCTCTTCACGGTGCCGACTGAGCAACCCAGAACGAATGCCGCCTGACTTTCTGAAAGATCCTCGTAGAACCTCAACACCACAGCGGCCCGCTGCCTTGCTGGAAGCGTTTGCAGCGCACGCCGCAGTAGATCCCGGTCGTCCACGGCGTCGACCCCATCCCGCACCGAGCGATCCGGTAGCGCCAGGACAGGAATCTCGGCGCGCCACCGGCGCCCCCGGCTGGTCTTGTACACGTTGACCAAGATCTTGCGCACATAAGCAGCTGCTCCCTCGCCGAGATCCACTCGGTGCCAAACCAACGCCGCTTTGGCCAGCGCCGTCTGCACCAGGTCCTCGGCTTCATGCCTGTCCCCGCACAACAGGTACGCCACCCGCCCAAGCCTGTGATACGAGGCAAGAACGAACTCCCGGAAGTCAGCCTCACTGACAGGATCCACAAGCACTCCGATCGGGCACAGCAGCCCACCACCTACATACTCGCCACACCCGGCGAAAGGTTGAGTCACAGCCAGAAGAAGTGGACGTCACCCTGTCAGCCGCCGGTTGACCTGGCGACGCGGGATAGGCTCCAGCCACATGCTGTCCTGACGAGCTCTGTTCCGATCTGCAGAGTCGACCGCTATCCCCTGTTGGTCGACCAGTCGCTGGCCCGAACCACGCGCTCAGCCGGTTGTAATGAGTTCTTCTGTCGGACCCGCGGTGGAGGAGCGTTGGAGAGAGTCCGCCGACATGGACGAGGCCGCGGACCTGCGGGCAGCAGATGTAGCGGTCGACCAGGTGGAGCAGTAGCGGGTTTGACAGTGCACCCGCGGTGGCGTTCGTGCCCGTAGGCATTCCGAATCCAGATCCGAGATCTTCCGACAACATCGATCCAGCGCAGCTCACAGAGCATGCCATGGCTGCCCTGCGGATCAGCGTCCGTGTGAGTATTGCCGAATTTGCCTGTACTGAATCAAGGCGCCGCTGCGCGGCGCGGCGCGCGCACGGTAAGCCGCCCCGTTGGGGCGGCGACCCCGCCTGGCCTTCGGCCCGGCGGGGTCGAAAACCCTACGAACGGACGCCACGCGCGCGCCGCGCACCGTCCCGTGTGTCAGGTAGGGCAATCACCACCACTGCCGGCCGAGCGAGCAACCTGCGGCGTCCCAGGTCGTAGCAGGCCGGCGACCCGGTATCGGCGTCGACGGCCAGGGCGACGACGACCAGCCGGCCCCGCTCGTCGCGTGCAGCTGCACCACGGTCGCGGGCTGACGGCTGGCGAGCGCACATCACGCGGCGGCGGGAAGGAAGGGGAGAAGGGGGAGAGTTGCGGGCCGTTGGGGTGGCCTCCCCCTCTACGCCTCCACGATCTGACAGCGCTACCGGGGTATCAAGGGCGCTTCGCGTCACTGCGTGATGGCCTGCGGCCACCCTTGACACCCCGGCAGCACTGCCAGTCAAGGGCTCCGGAGGGGGTGGCCGGGAGGAAGGGGTTTCCGATCTGTTCCTCAATCCCGAGGTCCGCCCGTAGGAGGCCAGCAGTGAGCGACAAGACCGACACCCACATCCCGCACCAGCGGGCCGAGCAGCGCAAGAACAGTGACAACCGTGGCTTGTCACGCCTGGGCCGGCGAGATGTTGTCGAGAACGACGAGTACGCCGCGTTCGCCCGCCGCATCCTGACCGCCTACGGACGCCGGGTCGCCACCGGAGACATCGAAGCCCTCGCCGCCCTCGTCCAGCTGGGCGTCCAGGTCGAGGAAGCCACCCGGGCCGCCATCATCGGGCTACGCGAACACGGCTACTCGTGGACCGAGATCGGTGGCCGTCTCGGCATCCATCGCCAGGCCGCCCGGCAGCGGTGGAACGAAGGCCCTCACTGAATACGCGGCGTACCAACATCCCTCCCGGCAACCAGGACTCGCCGGGACGGATGTTGACCCGGTGCTGATCGCCCACGCGGAGGACAGCACACCGTACTGAGCGTGCCGGGCATGTGATGCGTCCGGTTGGTTCATCGACCCCGCTCAGCTCGATGAGGCGGCCTGATGGCACCGTTCATGGCCCATTTGGTCGGTGATCTGCTGACACGCATCGACAACACTCAGGGTATGTCCGAACCCACCCCCTGGGCGGTACGCGACGAGCCGCTCAGCACCCCGCCTGTGCCCATCACCGACCCCGCGATCGCGTACCCGCCCGCCTACGGGCCACCCCCGGCCACTCCGCCGCGCGGCCGCCGCACCGGCCTGTACCTCGGCCTGGCCGCCGCCATCGTCGTCCTGCTCGCCGGTATCGGGGTCGGCGGCTATGCGCTGCTGGCCCGCTCGGGCACCAGCCTGCCTGGCCACCCGGCGAAGATCACCGTCAACGGCAGCCTGATCATCACCGGCGGATGCGACAGTTTCGGCTACGGCGACATCAAGGCCGGCACGCAGGTTGTCATCACCGACGAGCACCAGACCACCCTTGGCGTCGGCCAGCTCACCACCGCCGGCACCTGTCGGTGGACGTTCCAGGTGCCAGGCGTACCTGCGGGCAAGAGCTTTTACGGCGTCACGATCAGCCACAGGGGCACGATCCAGTACACGGAGGCGCAACTGCGGCAGGGCGTGCAACTCAGCCTGGGAGACTGACCGGCGCGGCCAAAAGCGCCAACATCAAGAGCCGTCCTAACCTGCGCGGACGACTCCAAGATCATGACGCGCATTTGCCACGGCTGGCGACAAACGGCGGCTTTCGGTGACCTACGGCTGCACACGACCTGTGAGAGCGGGAAGCGGATTCGCCCAGGCCACAAGGCATCTGACCAGGCTGGGAAGGTGCCCCCGGCAGGAATCGAACCTGCGACACACGGTTTAGGAAACCGATGCTCTATCCCCTGAGCTACGAGGGCGCGCCGGCACAGTCTAGCGACCTGGGCCTTCACCTGCGGTGGCGGGGAGCGGCCACGTCCGCCCCTGCCAGCCGCACTCCTATGCCCGGTGCGGACCGGGCGGATCTCAGCTGACCGTGCCGGTGTCGTCCTGGTCAGCGGCTGGCCAGGAACTCCAGCGCCTGCTCGGCGTAGGCCAGGATCGAGACGTGGCCGTCGTCGGGGCACAGGCGCAGCTGTGCCGCCGGGATGTGCCGGGCGAGCCATCGGCTGTGCGAGTCGGGTACCACCCGGTCCCGGCCGCCGTGCACCAGCAGGGTCGGCGCGGTGATGTCGGCGGGGGAGAAGCGCCACGGGGCGACGTAGGACAGGTCGTCGGCGATCAGGCCGCCGGGGCCTTCGGCGGATGCGGCGCCGACCACCCGGCCGAGCCACGCCCAGTCGCCACCCAGCAGCGCCAGGTCCGCCGTGGTGAACTCGGGGTCGTAGTCGACGCCCGAGGACTCGTAGCGCTCCTTCTCGGCCGGGCCGGCCGCCGCTGCGCGCAGGGACGCCTCGCCGGACGGGCACATGCCGGCGTACCAGTCGAGTCCGGTGGCCTGCAGCGGGGCGAGGGCGGCCATGCTGACCGCGCCGAGTACCCGGTCGGGCAGCAGCGCGGCGACTGCCAGGGCGAACGAGCTGCCACCCGAGTGGCCCATCACCGCGAACCGGTCGATCCCGAGCGCGTCGGCCACGGCCGTCACGTCGTCGGCCGCCGAGGCCAGGTCGCGGCCGGGGAGCGGGGTGGAGCCGCCGTAGCCGGGGCGGTCGTAGGAGACCCAGCGGATGCCCAGCCGGTCGGCGGCCGGGAACAGCGGCTCCGGGGGCGTACCCAGGTTGGGTGTGCCGTGGTGCCACACCACGGTGCGCCGGCCCGCTTCGCCGGTGTCGTAGGCGCGCAACCGCCGCCCGTCCGATGTCGGCACGTCGATCTGAGCGACCACCGATACCTCCTGTCGCTGCCGGCGGGGTTCTCTCAGGGCGACGTACGGGCGTCCGCCGGAACTACCCGCCTGCCGCAGAAATGTGTACGCCCCCGCGGGCCGGGGTAGCAACGTGGGCATGTCCCAGGTGATGAGCAGGTGCCCGGTGTGCGCGGCCCGGGTCTACGTGGGCGCCGGCGCACCGACGCCCGCGCACCAGGCGGAGGGCTCCGACCAGCAGTGCCCCGGCACCGGGCAGCCGTCGCAGTAATCAGGTGCTGTGCTGTGCGGCGCCGAGCGGCGCCGCCGCCGTGGCGGTGTGAGCCGGTCGGTCGGCGCGCCGCAGCGCCCGGCGGGCCCGCAGGTAGCGCCACGGGCCGGCCAGCAGGCCACGGCGCTGCACCCGGTTGAACCGGGCCGGGTACCGCACCCGGCTGTGCTGCGCGGCGTTGTGGCGCAGGACGCCCAGGGCGGTGCCGGCCAGCTGCGCGAGGCCGACCAGGTGCCACGGGTCGGAGCGGACCAGCGCGGTGAGCGCGGCGGTGTACCCGACGCCGTAGCCGTCCAGCTGGCTGAGCAGTCCGGCCTCGTCGCGCCGGTGGTGGTGGTGGACCAGGACAGCCGGGTCGAAGGTCACCGCGCCGCCGGAGTACAGCAGCCGGCTCAGCGCCACGATGTCCTCGCCGCCGCGGCTGCCGGTGCCGGTGCCGAGCGCCTCGTCGAAGCCGCCGAGCCGGCGCAGCGCGGCGGTGCGGAAGGCCATGTTCGCGCCCATGCCGAATTTGGCGCGGTAGACCGGAATCCGTGCTTCCGGTCGGCCGGCGTGCAGCGCGCTGACCGCGTAGCGGGCAGTGGAGAAGCGGCCGGGGCGGGCGACCGTGCGCCGGTAGCTGACCGGCTGGAAATCGTCGGAGATCTTGCTGCCGGAGTATTCGAACCAGATCTGCGGCGCCGTCTCCAGCTCGGCGGGGAGCACCAGGCCGGTGACCGCGTCGGTGTCCGGCTCGGCGGCCAGGCGGGCGGCGATCGCGGCGAGCCAGCCGGGGTCGACCACGGCGTCGTCGTCGGTGCAGGCGACGATCTCGCCGCGGGCCTGCGCCAGGCCCCGGTTGCGCGCCGCGGAGATGCCCGGGTACGCCTCGGTCAGCACGATCACCCGGGGGTACGCCCGCAGCCGCTCGTGCAGGGCGGCCCGAACCGGCGTGTCCTCGGGGCGGTTGTCCACCACGATCACCTCGTACGCCGGGTACTCCAGCGCGGCGAGCGCGGCGATGCTGCGCTCCAGCAGTGTGGGGCGCGCCATCACGGTGGGCACGACGACGCTCACGAAGGGCGGCTGCTCGGGTGCGGCGGGCGGCGCCGGGAACGGCGGCGTGGGTGCGTACCGGGCCAGCTCGGCTGCGGTCAGCGGCGCCGCGCCGAACTCGATCTCCCGCTTGCCGACCGGCCGGCCGGCGTGGAACCAGTGCACCAGGGTGTGGCTGTACCGGCCGCCGTCGGCGCGCTCGGGTGACAGGTCGGGCAGCGGCCGGTCCAGGTCGACCCGGGCCACCAGGATCGGCGCCGGGGGCGGCGGCCCGACGGTGGCCCGTCGGCTCACGAGTGGCCGGAGAAGCTGACCGCGGCGGCCGGTGCCGGGCTGACCGGCGCCTCGGGCAGTTCCCTGGTGTCGAGTGCCCATGCGGGTACCCACTGCTGCGGCAGTACCACCGTGCGGGTGAGGGTGTGCCGGTCGCGCTGGCGGTACTCGCGCAGGATGGTGCGCAGTACCCGCTTGCCGTCGCGCCAGGCGTTGAGGTTGCTGACTCCGTGCAGGCGCTCGGATTCGACGCTGCCGACCTCGGCCACGCGCAGTCCGAGCGCGGCCACCCGGACGTTGATCAGGGTTTCGATCTCGAAACCGTCGCCCCAGAGCATGCCGTTGACGTTGGCCGTGGCGGCGTCGATGTCGGGCAGGTCCAGGTGCGGCACGACCCAGCGCCAGAATGCGTTGTAGCCGTAGCACAGGTCGGAGTACCGGGTGCCGAAGAGGCGGTTGACCAGGAAGCTCAGCCCGGCGTTGCCGAGCGCTCGCATGCGGGTGATGTCCTGGCTGTGGCCGCCGTGGGAAAAGCGCGATCCCTTGGCGAATTCGGCGCCGGAAACCAGCGCCTCGACATATGCGGGAATCTCCCCGGGATCGGTGGAGCCGTCGCCGTCGAGCATGACAAGGATATCGCCGCTGGCGGCGGCGAATCCGCACACGAGTGCGTTTCCCTTGCCTTTTCGGGTCTGCTGGACAACGACGACGTCGGGCCACAGTTCGCGAACCGTCGCGATCGTCCCGTCGGTGGAGCCGCCATCGACCAGCACCAATTCGACACCGGCCGGCATCTGGGCCAGTACGTGCGGAAGGTTTCGCTCCTCGTTGAGACACGGCAGGATCACGCTGACCGTGGGGGCCAGGTCGGGGAGGGTGGGGAGCCCATCCTTCGACGGCTGCAGACGCAACGGCTTCTCCAAACGCGGCTTCGGTGCACAGTCGTGGGAGCGGCTGTGGGGGAGCACCAATGAGTGGACAAACTATCGCGAGTTGCGGTGTCATGGCCACCGCCGAACGTACCGGTCGGGACTGAGCAGACGGATCGCTCCGCGCGGTTGCCGTTATCGATGGGGCAGGATGGACGCAGAGTGTCGACCGCGCGACAAATTGCAAGCATCTGACTACTGTCTGTCGACGATGAATAGACGTACCGCAATCAGTGACATTCTTTACGCGGGTCGGCTCTTCTCTTTGCTACCGGTACTCCCGTATTGTCTGGGGTTTGCCTGGAGCGGGACCGCGGCGCTTGGCACGCGGTGCCGGCGCAGGGTGCCCGCGCCGATCGCCACCAACGCCGACAACCCGGCCACCACCAGGAACGACACCGACAGCGACGTGGCGTGCGCGATACCGCCGACGCTGCGACGGGGCGGCCAGGCCGGCGCCGTAGGCGATGGTGGCCACCCCGGCGATCTGCTCACCCGGGCGCGGCCCGGCGTTGCCCGCGGCGGTGAACGCCAGCGGCACCACCACCGCCACCCCGAGCCCGATCAGCGCGAAGCCGACGATCGCCAGCGCCGGTACCCGGGCCAGCGCCACCACCAGCGCGCCCAGCGTGGCGGCGAAGCCGCCCAGGCGCACCGTGGCGGCCGGGCCGAACCGGTTCACCACCCGGTCGCCGACCAGCCGGACCACCGCCATGGTGGCGGCAAAGCCGGTCACCGCCCCGGCGGCGATACCCGCGCCCGCGTGCGTGATGTCGGTCAGGTACACCGCCGCCCAGTCGGCGCTGGCCCCTTCCGCGAAGACGGCGCAGAAGGCGACCAGGGCGATCAGCACCACCGGGCGCGACGGCAGGGCCAGCGCCGGTGCGTCCCCCTCCGGCGCCGGGACGTCCAGCAGGTACCGGCTGGCCAGCGTTGCGATCGCGGCCAGCGCCACGGCCACCGCGGCGAAGTGCAGCCGGGCGTCCAGGCCGGCGTGCGCGGCGACGATGCCGACCAGCGACGCGGCCAGCACACCGCTGCTCCAGTAGCCGTGCAGGGACGACATGATCGACCGGCCGGCCCGCTGCTCGACCACCACGCCCTGGGCGTTCATCGCCACGTCGGACACGCCGGCGGTGGCGCCGTAGCAGAACATCGCCGCGCACAGCGCCGGTACGCTCGTCGCCAGCCCGGGCAGCAGCAGCGCCGCACAGAACAGCCCGATCAGCACGGCGATGACCGGGCGGGCCGGGTACCGGTGGGTGAGCCGGGCGGCGAAGATCATCGTCAGCATGCCGCCGACCGACGCGAACAACAGCGCCACACCCAGCCCGCCCGGGTCGGTGCGCAGCCGTTCGGCGATCCACGGCAGCCGGGTGGCGAAGCTACCCATCACCGCGCCGTGCACCGCGAAGACAACGGCGACCGCGACACGGGCGCGCCGGACGTCGGACATGGCGAACCCCCAGGTCAGCGATCCGGGCGCCGCCAGCGGGCGTCCGGCCCGGCCACCCTACCCAGGATTGCTGACCGGCACCCGTGGCGGTGGGACCGGCACCGGCCGGCGGACGGTCTCCACCCGGTGGAAGACCCCCACCAGGGCGGCCAGGGCCAGCGCGAAGACCGGTAGCCAGGCCAGCCGGTACCCGACCCAGGCCAGGCCCGTCGGCCGCAGCAGCAGGCCGGCCGGTGGCCCGGACAGCGCCACGACAGCGCCGACCACCAGCAGCAGCGCGCTCTGGTGCCACAGGAAGATGGTGAAGATCCGCCGGTTGACCGCCGTCGCCAGGGCAGCGGGCGCCGGGTGGCGCAGCAGCCGGGACAGCGGCTGCCACAGCCAGCAGACCGCGCCGACCTGGGCCACCGCGAGGTACACCACCACCAGCGACGGCGGGTCGAGGTTGGAGCGCCCCTGCCCGGGGACGCCGACCATGCTCGCCGGGTAGCCGCCCCAGCGCACCAGGGCCAGCGCGGCGAGCGCCCCGGCGGCCAGCAGGGCCGCCCCGGTGCCCCGGCCGCGCAGCCGCCCCTGGGCGGCGGCGATCCCCAGCAGGTACGGCACCAGCCAGGCGGCCGGCACGTTCAGCCAGCCCAGCCAGGCCGGCGCCGCCGGCCACGGGGCGAAGCGCAGCCCGTCCACCACCGAGACCACGGCCCACGGCGCCAGCGCGGACCAGGCTCCCCAGCGGCGTACCGCCGCCAGCGCGGCCGGCGTCAGCACCCCCAACCCGATCAGGACGGCCAGGAACCACAGCGGGCTGACGGCCAGCTTGCCGACCGTCCATAGGGTGCGCCGGGGCGCCCCGCCCAGCGCCAGCGCGCCGAGCACCAGCGCCCAGCCGGCGAGAAAAACCGCCACCGGCGGCAGCAGCCGCCCCAGCCGCGCGCCCAGGAAGCCGAGCCTGCCCGGCCGGGCGGCCACGGAGCCGGACGGGCCGGGCGGTGCCGGCGCGGAGCCGGAGGGGCGGGGCGGTGCGGCCACGCAGCCGGACGGGCCGGGCGGTGCGGCCATGGAGTCGGAGGGGCCGGGCCGGGCCGGCGCGGAGCCGGGGCGGGATGGACGGGAGCGGGCGGCGGCGTAGCCGGCCGCGAAGAAGAACAGGCCGAGGGTCTCCAGCAGCCAACTCACCGGGGCCAGCCCGGGCAGGGCGCGCAGCGGGCTGGCCTGGCGCAGCGCGCCGCCGCTGAGGACCAGGCCGGTCACCAGCCAGTGCCCCGCCACCACGCCGACCATGGCGTACCCGCGTACCCCGTCGATCACCGGATCCCGCCGCGTCATCGGGCGTCCTCCCCTCCGGCCGGAGCGCCGGGCGGGGTGCCCGAGTGCGATGGCGGCCAGCGCCGGCAGCGCGTCGCTGCCCGCCGCGTAGTACCCGTCATGGTCGACGACCGTGGCAACCGGCAGCGCCAGCGCGCCGAACGCCGGGTCGCACGGCAGCCGCCCGTGCCCCAGGCCGCCCAGCCGCAGCCCGGGCAGCGCCCGGGTCCAGTCGCCGGCCGCGCTGCCGGCCCACACCCGGGCGCTGCTGTGCAGGTCGGCAACGGTGTGCGCACCGCCCAGGCCGGGGCTGCCCAGCGCCACGATGTCGGTCACCGCCGGCCCAGGTCCGGTGCGGCCAGCCCGGCCAGCACCGAGCCGTAGCTGTGGCCGATCAGCACGATGCCGGCGCCCGGGCGCTGGGCGCGCCGAGCCCGGCCACGAAGCGCAGCAGCGCGCTCGCCCCGGCTGCCGCCCGGTCCTCGCGGGCCGCGGCCGGCCCCAGCGCGTCCGGCGGGTCGTACCCCAGCCAGGCGATCACCGCCAGCCGGGCGCCGGGCTGCCGGGCCCGGGCCGCCTCCCACAGCTGCCGGGCCTGCCACTGCGGCGAGCGGCGCAGCACGTGGCCCAGGCCGGTGGTGTAGTTGGCCAGCGTGGTGTTCATCCCGGGGATCAGCACGGCGATCCGGTCGGCGCGGCGCAGGTCGCCCAGCACGGCGGCGATCCGGCCGTCCCCGCGCGGGTCGTAGAGCAGCAGGTCGGGCCGGCCGGCGAGGTCGGCGTTGGCGACTTCACGCAGGGCCGGTGGCGCGCCGTCGAGGGCACCCACCACCCGGGGGTACCGGTGTGCCAGGTCGACGCCCAGGGCGGCCGGGTGGGTGGCGAAGAAGGTGGCCACCGCACCCGGGTCGGCGTCCGGGGCCGGCGGCCGGCTCGGCTCGGCGAGCCACTGCGCCACCTCCGGGTACGCCGGCAGCGCCGTCGTCGGTCGGGTCGGCCCGACCAGCGCGCCGCCGGCCATCGCCGCAGCGGCCAGGGCCAGCGAGAGCAGCGGCGCGAGCCAGCCCGCCTTACCGCCGGATTTCCTTGCGTCCCAAGGCATGTGGCGAAGGTAGGGCGGTGCCTACCGGGGCCACGTCAGCCTACGGAGTGCACCTTCGGGTGCTACCCCGGTGCTACGAACCGGGCGAGATCAGCCCCGTCTCGTACGCGAGGATCACCGCCTGCGCCCGGTCCCGCACGTCGAGCTTGGCGAAGACCCGGCCGACGTGGGTCTTCACGGTCTGCTCGGCGACCACCAGGGTGGCGGCGATCTCGAGGTTGGACTGTCCCCGGGCGATCAGCCGCAGCACGTCCAGTCTCCCGCGCGGTGAGGCTGGACAGCATGGCCGGCGGTGGCCGTCGCCCGCCGCCCCGGGCGGCGAACTCCTCGATCAGCCGACGGGTCACCGACGGCGCCAGCAGGCTCTCGCCGGCCGCGACGACCCGGACCGCGGTGACCAGTTCGGCGCCGGTGGCGTCCTTGAGCAGGAAGCCGCTGGCCCCGGCGGAGAGCGCGTCGAAGACGTAGTCGTCCAGGTCGAAGGTGGTGAGGATGAGTACCCGGGGCCGGTGCCCGCCGGGCGGGGTGGCCAGCACGGCCCGGGTGGCGGCGATGCCGTCCAGCTCGGGCATCCGGATGTCCATCAGGATCACGTCCGGACGGTGCTCCCGGGCCACTGCGACGGCCTGCGCGCCGTCGGCGGCGTCGGCCACCACCGCCATGTCCGGCTGGGCGCGCAGCAGCGCGGCGAAGCCCTCGCGGACCATCGCCTGGTCGTCGACGATCATCACCCGGATCGGTCCGCCGCCGGTCACGCCGCCCGCCTCGGCAGCCGCGCCTTCACCTGGAAGCCGCCGTCCGGTGTGGTGCCGGCATGGAAGGTGCCGCCGAGCACGGCCACCCGTTCCCGCATCCCGACCAGGCCGTGCGCCGCCCCGGCGCCGGGCTCGGCCACCGGCAGCGTGGCCGGCCCGTTGACCACGGTGAGCAGTACGTCCTCGGCGGTACCCCGCAGCTGGACGTGGACCAGCGCGCCCGGGGCGTGCCGCCCCGCGTTGGCCAGCGCCTCCTGCACGATCCGGTACCCGGTGAGCCCCGCCGCCTCGCCTACCCCGGCCAATTCGCCCTCCCGTCGCATCGCCACCCACACCCCGGCCGCCTGGGCCGCCTCCACCAGCTGCGCCACCTCGTCCAGTCCCGGCTGTGGCGCCAGCTGCGGCGCGTCGCCCTGGCGCAGCACGCCGAGCAGCCGGCGCATCTCGGCCAGCGACAGCCGGGCCTCCTCGGCGATGGCCGCGAACTCGGCGGCGCTCTCGGTGGACTGGCCGGCCAGGCGGTAGGGGGCGCTCTCCGCGCGTACCGCGATCAGGGACATGTGGTGGGCGACCACGTCGTGCATGTCGCGGGCGATCCGGGCGCGCTCCTCCAGCACCGCGCGGCGCTGCTGCTCCTCCTCGTTGAGCTGGGCCTGCACCCGCAGCCCGCGCTGGGCCTCGCCGCGGCGGCGGATCTGGTCGCCCAGCGCCAGCGCCACGGTCAGCGCGACCACCAGCCCGGGTACCGTGCCCGGGGCGCACAGCAGCACGATCAGCGCCCCGGTCAACCCCCACACCCAGACCAGCACGCCGAACGGGTGCCGGGCGCCGACCGCGACCAGCACCAGCGGCAGCGTGATGAGCTGCAGCGGATGCCACGGCCAGGGCTGGTTGCCCACCGCCAGGTGGAACGGCGCAGCCAGCACCAGCCCCGACCAGGCCAGCCGCCAGGCCAGCAGCGGGCGTCGGAGCACCACAATGACCGGCGCCCCGACCAGCACCGCGAAGAAGACGAGCACCGGCGTGGCGTGCGAACCGGCGAGGCTGCCGAAGAGGATCAGCCCGGCGCCGACCGCCACGATGCCGGCGAGCACCCGCAGCGTCCGCACCCGTCGCGGCGAGCGGATACGCGGCGAGGGCGGATCGGCGCCGACCAGCACGCTCCGCAGCCCGCTCCACACGCTCTCCAGCGCCCCGCCGCCCCTCGTCAGAGGAGCCTGATTCTAGGCTGCCGGCGGGGTGTGACGGGGGTCTCGCGGGCCGTCGTCACACCGTGCCCGGGTGGCTCGTCAAGTTGGTCAGGCACTGCAGGACGAGCGAGGAGGCAGGCGATGCGGGTACTGGTGGCGGGTGCGACCGGGGTGCTGGGCCGGCAGGTGATGCCGGTGCTGGCCGGGGCCGGGCACCAGGTGGTCGGGCTGGCCCGGCGGGTGCCGGCCGACGGCGTGTACCGGATGGTCGCCGGTGACCTGCTGGACCGCCGGTCGGTGCGGGACGCGGTCCGCCAGGCCCGCCCGGACGTGGTGGTACACCTGGCCACGGCGATCCCGGCGAAGCTGGACCTGCGGCACCTGGACCGCGCGTTCGGGCCGACCAACCGGCTGCGCACCGAGGGGGTACGCAACCTGGTCGAGGCGGCCGGCGGCGCCCGGCTGATCAGCCAGGGGGTGGCGTTCGGGTACCGGCCCGGCGCCGGGCTGGCCGACGAGGATGCTCCACTGTGGACGGACAGCCCGCCGACCTTCCGGCCGGTGATCCGGGCACTGGTCGAGCTGGAGGAGCGCACGGCCGACGCTGGCGGCCTGGTGCTGCGCTTCGGGCAGCTCTACGGGCCGGGGACCGCGTTCGACCGGGGCGGGATGCTGCTGGAGCTGATCCGCGCCGGCAAGGTACCGCTGGTCGGCGGCGGGCACGCGGTGTTCTCCTTCACCCACACCCGGGACGCCGCGATGGCCGTCCTCGCCGCCCTGGACAAGCCGGTCAGCGGCGCGCTGAACATCGTCGACGACGACCCCACCCCGATGTACGCCTGGCTGCCGGTACTCGCCGCCCAGCTGGGCGCCCGCCGCCCGTGGCGCCTGCCGGCCTGGCTGGCCCGGCCGCTGATCGGCAGCTGGGGCGTGGTGTTCATGAACCAGCTGCGCGGCGCCGACAACGCCCGCGCCCGGCTGGCCCTGGACTGGCGCCCCGGCTACCGCTCCTGGCGCGACGGCTTCGCCGCCGAACTCGGCGGCCCGGGACTTGTCGCCGAACTCGGCGGCCCGGGACTTGTCGCCGAACTCGGCGGGCCGGGACCTTTCGCCGAACTGGGTGGACCGGGACGTGTCGCCGAACTGGGCGGACCAGGACGTGTCGCCGAACTGGGCGGTCCGGCGCCGGCCCCGGGCGGCACTGACGCTGGCGGCCGCGGCCGCACTGCCGGCAGGGCCGGCGCCTAGAGTGGCGACGGTGGACGGTCCGGAGGCGGCGGCGCGCGAGTTCACGGCGCTGCGTCCGCGCCTGCTCGGTATCGCGTACCGGCTGCTGGGCAGCGCCTGGGACGCCGAGGACGTGGTGGAGGAGGCGGCGCTGCGCTGGCTGGCCGCCGACCGGGCGGCCGTCCGGGAGCCGCTGGCGTACCTGACCACCGTGGTGTCCCGGCTGGCGCTGGACCAGCTGCGCTCGGCGCGGGCGCGGCGCGAGACCTACTACGGACCGTGGCTGCCGGAGCCGGCGCTCACCGCCGACCAGCACTTCGGCCCGCTGGAGACGGTGGAGCAGCGGGACACCCTGTCGCTGGCCACGCTGCGCCTGATGGAGCGCCTCACGCCGCCCGAGCGCGCCGTGTTCGTGCTGCGTACCGCGTTCGAGGTGCCGTACGAGGAGATCGCCGGAATCCTGGAGATCACCCCGGCGGCGGCCCGGCAGCTGCTGCACCGGGCGCAGGCCCGGCTGGACGCTCCCCGCGCCCGCTTCGCCGCCGACCCGGACGACCACGCCCGGCTGTTCGCCCGTTTCCTGGCGGCCACCACCACCGGCGACCTGGCCGCGCTCGCCGAGCTGCTGGCCGAGGACGTGGTGGCGTACAACGACGGGGGCGGCAAGGTGCGCGCCGCCGTCCGGCCGATCGTCGGCCGGGATGCCCTGCTGCGCTTCGCCGCGGGGTTGCTGCGCCGCTACCCGCTCAGCGCGGCAGCGGTGGTGGAGGCCAACGGCGCCCCGGCCGTGCTGGTCGACGGCGGCGGTGTGCGCCAGCTGATCGCGCTGGAGGTGGCGGACGGCCGGATCCGGACCGTCTTCACCGTGCGCAACCCGGACAAGCTCAGCTACGCCGAGCACCAGCTGGAGACGGGGGACCCGGGTCGCGGCCGGTGAGCGTCAGTCGCGCCGGGTGTCGGCCGGGGTCAGCTCGCGGCCGGTGAGTGCGCGCAGCAGGGCGGCGACCGCGGGGCGCAGCGGGCCGCCGCCGGTGGCCCGGGTGACGGCGAAGATCCGCCGCTCGCTGCGTGGTTCGACCAGCGCCCGGACGTCGATGCTCTCCGGCGCGTGGCGTAGCGCCATGCCGGGGACCAGCGCCGCGCCCAGCCCGGCGGCGACCAGGTCCAGAGTGAGCGCGAAGTCGATCGCCCGGTGCCGGATGTCCGGCTCGAACCCGGTCAGCCGGCAGGCGTGCAGGGTGGAGCGGCCGCACGGGGTGTTCGGCGCGCTGGCGACCCAGGGCGCGTCGGCCAGGTCGGCCAGCCGCCCGGTGGGGCGGCCCCAGGCGCGCGGGACGATCAGGTGCATCGGGTCGCCGGTGATGTCGTACCGGTCCAGGTCGGCGGCGAGCGGCCGGGGTACGTGGTCGTACTCCTGCAGGATCGCCACGTCCAGCGCGCCGGAGCGCAGGTCGAGCTGGCTCTGCTCGTCCTCGGCCTCGTACACCCGCACGTCCAGGCCCGGGTGCGCGGCGGTGGCCCGGGCCGCCGCCGGGGCGAGGAGTACGCCGGCGGCGGACGGGAACGAGCCGACCTGTACCGTGCCGGCCACCTCACGCTGGACGGCGGCCAGCCCGGCGACCGCCTGCTCGACCGAGCTGAGCACCCGTCCGGCGTGGCTGGCCAGCACCCGCCCGGCCGGCGTCAGCACCACCCCGCGCCCGGACCGCTCGACCAGCTCGCAGCCGGCTTCCCGGGCCAGCTGGGCGAGCTGCTGGGAGACGGCCGAGGGGGTGACGTGCAGGGCCGTCGCGGCGGCCGTGACGCCGCCACGCAGCGCCACCTCGCGCAGCACCCGCAGCCGGCGGACGTCCAGATCCATTCAGCAATACTAAACCGTCGGTGAAGAACAATGAACTGGACCTGAATGGTCACGGTGCGCGACCGTACCGGCATGAGACCCGCCCACAAGCTGCAGGCCGTCCTCGTCACGCTGATCTGGGGCGTCAACTTCGTCGCCATCGACGTGGGCCTGCGGGACTTCCCGCCGCTGCTGCTCACCGCGTTGCGCTTCACCGCGGCGGCCGTCCCGCTGGTGCTGCTGGTCCCGCGCCCCACCGCCCGCGCCCGCTACGTCATCGGGTACGGGCTGCTGCTCGGTGTGTTCAAGTTCGGCGTGCTGTTCACCGCCATCCACGCCGGCATGCCGGCCGGGCTGGCCTCGCTGGTCCTGCAGGCCCAGGCGCTGTTCTCGGTGCTGCTGGCCACCGTGCTGCTCGGCGAGCGCCCCGGCGCGCTGCGGGTGGCCGGGCTGGTGGTCGGCTCGGTGGGCATCGGGCTGCTGGCCGCCGGCCGGGGCGCTGAAGCCAGCCTGGCCGGCTTCGCCCTGACCCTGTTCGCCGCGGCCAGTTGGGCGGTGGCCAACGTGGTGGTACGCAGCAGCGGCGAGCGCCGGCCACTGTCCCTGCTGGTCTGGTCCAGCCTGGTACCACCACTGCCGCTGCTCGGTCTCTCCGCACTCGTGGACGGTCCGTCCACAGTGGAGCATGCGCTCACCGGGCTGTCCTGGCGCGGACTGGCCGCCGTCGGGTTCATCGCGTACGTCTCGACGATCGTCGGCTTCGGGCTGTGGAACCGGCTCATCGGGCAGTACTCGGTCGCCCGGGTGGCGCCGTTCAGCCTGCTCGTCCCGGTCTTCGGGCTGGCCGCCGCGGCGCTGGCCCTGCACGAGCCGGTCGGTACCGGCGAACTGCTCGCCGCCCTCGTCGTGCTCGCCGGCCTCGCCCTGGTGATCCGCGGCTCCGCCGCCCCCGCCCGACCGGCGCCCGCCCTGCCGGCGCCTGCCGTTTCTGACGGTTCGGTGCCCGGGCCGGAGCGGGTGGTGGCCGGGGAGACCGTGGCCCCGGCCCGGCCGGGCGGTTGAGGGCGGGTCGTCCGGCCGACGCATCGGCGCGGCGAGCCCCGGCGTGGTTAGCTGGGCAGCCGAGGCGAGTCGAGGAGGAACGCCATGGGCACCGGCGTGTTCGCGGAGTTCACCGGGGCCGGCGACGGGCTGTTGGCCGAGTTGCTGGTACAGCCGGCCATCAACTACGCCCTGGTGCTCAACCGGGTACCGCTGGTACGCCAGCTGGTGGTCACCAACACCGGCCGTACCCCGCTCGCCGACCTGCGGGTCGAGCTGTCCGTCACCGGCCCCTACGGCCCGGTCACCCAGGTGTGGCAGCACGGCGCGGGCACGGTGCTGCCCGGCGGCACGGTGCGCTGGGAGGACTTCGCAGGCCTGCGCCCCGACGCCGAGCAGCTGCGCACCGCCGACGAGGCGTACCCGGTGGACTACCGGCTCACCGTGGCCTGCGCCGAGCGGGAGCCGCTGGAGCTGGTCGCCCCGTCCCGGGTGCTGGCGCACAACGAGTGGTTCAACGCGGCCGCCCTCTACGACAGCCTGGCCGCATTCGTACAGCCGAACACGCCAGCGGTGCAGGGCGTCCTGCGCAGCGCCGCGCAGGTGCTGTTGCAGCGCACCGGCTCCGGCGCGCTGCAGGGCTACCAGGCCGGCGCCGCCCGGGCCAGCCAGATCGCCGGCGCCGTCTACGAGGCGCTGCGCCAGCTCGGCCTGCACTACCAGGAGCTGCCGCCGTCCTTCGAGGCCACCGGACAGAAGGTGCGCAGTACCGCCGACGTGCTGGCCGGCCGGGCCGGCAACTGCGTGGACCTGGCCGTCACCTACGCCGCCTGCCTGGAGGCGGCTGGGCTGCACCCGCTGGTCTGGCTCACCTCCGAGCACGCCTTCGGCGGCTTCCTGCTCGCCGACGAGCGGCTGGCCAGCGCCGCCGTCACCGAGACGAACCTGATCCTGGCGATGGTGCGCGCCGGCCGCGCGGTGCCGGTGGAGCTGACTTCGCTCGGCGCCGGTACCCTCTCCCAGCCGTTCCCGATCGCGGTCGAGCAGGCGCTGTCCTACTTCCGCGAGCGCGGCGACGACCTGGCCGGCGTGGTGGACGTCCACCTGGCCCACCGCTCCGGCATCCAGCCCCTGCCCACCGCGCCGTCATCGGCGCCATTGGGCACCGCGCCGTCTCCGGCGCCATTGGGCACCGCGCCGTCTCCGGCGCCCGCCGGCGCCGCGCCCGCCGGCGCCGCGCCGGCCCCGACCTCAGTAGGCACCGCGCCAGCCCCGGCACCGGAAGACGCGGCGCTGGACACCGCAATGACCGACACCGCAATGACCGACACCGCCATGACCGACACGGCCATGCTCGACACTGCCGGGCTGGACCGGGCCGGGCAGGCGGCGGCGCTGGCCAGTGCGGCGGCCGGGGACTGGCCGGAGGCGGACGAGCGGACGCTGGTGCTGCCCGTGGCCCCGGTGCAGCCGGGCGCCATCGACCTGCCCGCCGGCGCCGCCCGGCAACTGCTCACCGAGCAGACCGCGCAGGTGCAGGACGAGGCGCCGGACGCCGCCGACGACGCGCCGCCCCGGGTCCAGCGCTGGAAGAAGTCGCTGCTCGACCTGAGCCTGCGCAACCCGCTGCTCAACCTGCCGGCCCGCGGGCGCGGGCTGGAGCTGCACGTCCCCGCCGGATCGCTGGCCCTGCTGGACGACCTGGTACACGACGGCAAGCCGATCCAGGTGGTGCCGCAGGACGAGATCGGCGGGGTACGCGAGCTGGCCGGCGCCCAGCGTGCCCAGGACCTGCCGGCCGAGCAGCTGGCCCGGGAACTGGCCACCGACCGGCGCATCTACGGCGCGGTCAGCGCCGCCCGGTACGTCACCGCGATGCGCGCCCTGCAGCGCGACGCCCGCACCATGGTGCAGGAGACCGGCAGCAACTACCTCTACCTGACGCTGGGCACCCTGGTACACAGCAAAGCCGACGGCGCCGAGGCGCACGCGCCGCTGTTCCTGCTGCCGGTCCGCATCGAGGGCGGCACCGGGCGCCGCCCGTACGCCCTGGTGGTCGACGGCGCCGAGGTGGCCGCGCCGAACTACTGCCTGATCGAGTGGCTGCGGGTCAAGCACGGCGTCGAGATCCCGGAGCTGGAGCGGCCGGTCCGCGACGAGAAGGGCATCGACATCGCCCGGACGCTGGCCGGCGTGCACGCCCGGCTGGTCGACAACCGGCTCAACTACCGGCTCGACGAGCGGGCCAGCCTGCGGCTGTTGCAGTTCTCCACGTTCCAGATGTGGCGGGACCTCACCGACAACTGGTCGGCCTTCGTCGCCAACCCGGTGGTCCGGCACCTGGTGGACGGCGACGCCCGGTTCACCGACCCGGCCGGCCCGGCCGACGACGCGCTCGACGAGGCCGGGCTGCACCTGCCGATCCCGGCCGACGGTTCGCAGATGCAGGCCATCGTGCTGGCCGAGCGGGGGCACTCGTTCGTCCTGGAGGGTCCGCCCGGGACGGGCAAGTCGCAGACCATCACCAACCTCATCGCCCGGGCCGTCGGCGGCCGGGCCGGACCGTACTGTTCGTCGCCGAGAAGCAGGCTGCGCTGGAGGTGGTCAAGCGCCGGCTGGCGCAGATCGGGCTCGCCCCGTTCGCCCTGGACCTGCACGGGCGCAAGCAGTCCATGCGGGAGATCCGCGAACAGCTGCGCGACCGCCATGGAGGCGCCGGGTGGCGGCGACGAGCTGGGCTGGCGGGTGGCCGAGGCCGCCTACCGGACCCGGCTGGCCCCGCTGGCCGCCTACCCCGGTCAGGTGCACTCGCCCAACGCGGCCGGCCTGAGCCTGTGGTCGGCGTACGAGACGCGGCTGGCCTACGGGCCGGGGCCGGTCGCCCCGGTGCCGGTGAGCTACCTGTCCACGCCGCCCGCCCAGCGCGAAGGCGTCGAGCAGGCGCTGCGTGAGTTCCCGGCCGCCGCCCGGTCGGTACGCCTGGCCCCCGGGCACCCGTGGGCGCTCAGCGGGCTGCGCCAGGTCGACGCGCTACCCGAGGCGGTCCTCCAGGTGGCCATCGCGCTGGAGCGCGACCGGGCGGCGCTCGCCGCGCAACCGGCGCTGGCCGGCGTGCTGGCCGCACTGTCCACCCCGGACGCCCTGGCCGAGCTGCTGCCGGCCGCCGGGTACGCCGCGCGCCGGTGCGCTGCCCGACCGGCACACCACCCTGCGGGCCGCCGACCCGCGCTGGGACACCGCCGTCGCCGCCCTGCGCGCCGAACTCGCCGCCTTCCAGCCGGGAGTACGCCCGCGAACTGGCCCTGGTCCGCCCGGACATGCTCGCCGACCCGGCGCTGGCGGCAGTGGCGGGACGAGGCGCACGAGGCCGCCGGGCGGCTGGTTCGGCAAGCGCCGCCGGCTGGCCGCCGTGGGCGTCCACCTGCACCGCTACCTGCGCCCCGGCGCGGCCCTGGAGCCGGCCAGCCTGCCCACGCTGCTGGACCGGCTGGTCGCCGCCCGGGACGCCGCCGGCCGGCTGCTGCACCTGCCGGCCCAGGTCGGTGGCCTGCTCCTGCCGGCCGGCTGGCTGCCCACCGACTCCGACGCCGAGGCCGTCGTCGCGCAGGCGGTCGACGCCAGCCAGGTCGGGCGTAGCCTGCTGGCCCGGTACCCGGACGCCTGGGCGCTGTTCGCCGCCGGGGTCAGCCCGGCGCAGGAGCAGCTGCTGGCCCGTACCACGCAGGACTGGCGGGCCTGGACGGGCACGCTGCACACGGGCGAGGTCGAACTGGCCGTCTGGGCGCCGCCCCGGCTGGTACGCCGCCTGGCAGCGCGACGGCGCCCGCTGGCTGGCCGAGCTGGGCGCCGAAGGGCTCTACCCGCTGCACCGCTGGGCGCAGCCGTCTGACCCGGGTCGACGTGCTGGCCGACGCCGGCCTGCGCGACTCCGCGTACCAGCGCTCCTGGCCGGCGAGCTGCCCGCCGACACCGTCGAGGCGGCCTACCGCCGGGGCCTGGCCGGCGTCTCGCTCGCCGAGCGGCCAGCAGGCCGGCGGCCTGCACCTACTTCGACCCCGAACAGCACGACGACCAGATCGACCAGTTCGACGCCGGGCAGCCGGCGAGCTGCGGTGGCGCTCCCGGCGCACCTGCCGACCGTGCTGGTCAACCGCCGGGCGCTGGCCGCGCAGAACCCGCAGCGCCTCGCTGACTTCGCCGGCGAGCTGCGCCGCAAGCGCGGTGGCCGGTCGTTCCGCGAACTGTTCACCGCCTACCCGGACGAGATCCTGGCGCTGACCCCGTGCGTCCTGGTCAGCCCCGCCTCGGCGGCGAACTTCCTGGCACCCGGCGCGGCCACCTTCGACCTGGTGATCTTCGACGAGGCGTCGCAGATCCGGGTGGCCGAGGCGGTCGGCGCGATGGGCCGGGGCCGGGCCACGGTGATCGTCGGCGACTCCCGGCAGATGCCGCCCAGCAGCATCATGCAGAGCTCGCACGACACCGACCAGGACGCCGCCTCGGCCTCCGACGGCGACGGCGAGCCCGGTGGTCCCGGAGGACCTGGAGAGCATCCTCACCGAGGCGGTCGAATCGGGGCTACCGCAGCGCTGGCTGTCCTGGCACTACCGCAGCCACGACGAGTCGCTGATCGCCTTCTCCAACCGCTTCTACTACGAGGGCAAGCTGTCCAGCCTGCCCGTCGCCCGGGCAGGACGGCGCGGCCGGCATCATCTGGCGCCGGCGTCGACGGCCGGTTCGACCGGGGCGCCAGCCGGACCAACGAGGTCGAGGCGCGGGCCGTGGTCGCCGAGATCGCCCGCCGGCTGGCCGACCCGGCCACCGCCGACCGAGTCGATCGGCGTGGTCACCTTCAACCTCCAGCAGCGCGACCTCATCCTCAACCTGCTGGAGGAGAGCACCGATCCGTTGGTCCGCAAGGCGCTCGCCGACGGTGACGGGGAGCCGGTCTTCGTCAAGAACCTGGAGAACGTGCAGGGCGACGAGCGCGACGTCGTGCTCTTCTCGCTGGCCTTCGCCAAGGACCCGAAGACCGGGCAGCTGCCGCTGAACTTCGGCCCGCTCAGCCAGGCCGGCGGCGAGCGCCGGCTGAACGTGGCGATCACCCGGGCCCGCCGCAGCGTCGTCCTCTTCGCCGCTTCGACCCGAAGGACATCGACCTGTCCCGCACCTCGGCGGTGGGAACGGCGCACCTGCGGGCCTACTGCGAACTGGCGGCGGAGGGCGCGGCCGGCTCGGGCGACCTCGGCCCTGGACCGCCCGGGCGCGCAGGACCGGGTCCGCGACGAGCTGGCCCAGGCGCTGCGCGAGCGCGGCTTCGAGGTGCGTACCGGCTACGGCCTGTCCGACTTCACCGTCGACATCGCCGTCCGCGCCCCCGGCGCCGCGCACTGGCAGGTGGCGGTGCTGCTGGACTCGCCCCGCTGGGCGGGCCGCCCCACGGTGGCCGACCGGGACGGGGCGCCGGAGCTGCTGCGTACCGTCATGGGCTGGCCGGAGGTGGTGCGCTGCTGGCTGCCGGCCTGGATCCGGGGCCGCACCGAGGTGCTCGACCGGGTCGCCGCCGCCGTAGCCCGCGCCTCGACCGTGCCACCCACCCAGCCCGCGCCCGACCCGGCGCCGGCGGATGGCGTCGAGTCCCCGCCCGACCCGCAGCCGGCGGCGTCAGCGGGGTAGCGCGCCGGGCTCCGCCGAGATCACGCGCCAGTGTGGCCCGGCGTGGCCCGGCCGGCGCCGGGGCAGGTGGCGGCCGGCGACCCACAGGGCGGCGTGCGCGGCGTTGCGGGTCCGGCAGGGCTCAGGCTCACCGCAGGCGGCGCAGCGCCCGGCCGGCGTGCCGACGGTGTGGCGCTCGATGTCCGCGTGCGCCCGGTCCTGGAGCAGGGAGGGGCTGAGGTAGACCGTCACGTCGCCTCGTCCACCCGGTACCCCGCAGTTGCCAGCCGAAGGACCGCGTCGCAGTAGACCAGGCAACGCCGGACGCCGCACTTGCTGCAACGACCCGTGTCCGGGTCGTTGGCGTGGTCGGCGACCACCCGCTGGTAGAACGCGACGCCCTGGTCGGGCAGCTCAGTTGGCTCCGGCACATCCCAGTTCGGCCCAGACACGGTGCACCCTCCTTTGTGGACATTGGTTGGTTGAGGGCGGGGCGCACCCCCCCGGGAGCCGTTGGCGCGCCCCGCCCTCCGCACTTACCGGCAAGGCGATGCGGTGACCGTAACGGCGCGCAGAGTGAGCGCGCGATGACAGCAAAGGCGACATCCGGGCGACATCCGAATACAATCACGGCCATGAGTACGCCGACAGCACTGAAACTCCGGCACGCCCGCGTCGGGCTCGGCCTCAGCCAGGACGAACTCGCCGCGCTGCTGCGTGAGTTCGGGGCGCCGGCTGCCAGCAAGAGAACAGTCCAGCGTTGGGAGTCAGGAAAGGTGCTGCCCGGTCGGCACTACACCCGGGCGCTCGCTGCGGCGCTCGGCGTTGGACCAGACGACCTGGGGCTACCGCCCGTCATTGAGGACACCGACGGAGCCCGCCACATTCGCGCGGGAGCGACCTTCGCGCCACCGCCCGACGCGGAAGGTGCGCCCGCCGCGGACGGTAGCCTGCCGGGCCTGTGGCTGAGCCGGTACCAATACTGGTCGACGGGACGACAGGGCCTCTTCATCAGCCAGCACCATGTGATCCTCACGCGAGATGGTGCCGGCATCACGGTCGAGTCGATCCCGGCCGGCGTGCCGCCGAGCATGTCTATGACGCTGTCGCTGCGGCGCAACCTGTTGACCGGCACATGGGAGGAGCACAGCGACCCGCACGGGCACTACCTCGGCGAGGCGTGCTGGGGTGCGGTCCAGTTGCTTCTCTGGCCGTCGCACAAGTACATGAACGGCAAGTGGGTCTCCTGGGGCTCGCACAACCGCATCAACACCGGCCCGTGGGAGCTGACCTGGATCAGCGCCGACACCTCTCCCGAGGCGCTGGCGCCGTACGCCCGGGCGCTCGACGACGAGCCGGTCGGTTGACCCGGGCCGGGTCAGCGGGGCAGCGGCGGGCGGCGGGTGACCCACCACAGGGCTGTGCTGCCCAGCAGGGCGGCGCCGAGGGAGCCGGCGAAGATGCCCACCTTCGCGGCGGTGAGCAGGCGTTCGTCGGGGAAGGCGGCGGCGGCGATGAACAGCGCCACGGTGAAGCCGATGCCGGCCAGCAGCCCCACGGCGGGTACCTGGTCGGCCCGGGCGCCGGTCGGCAGGGTGCCGATGCGGGCGGCTCGGGCGCCGAGCACCGTGCCGGTCACCCCGATGCCCTTGCCGACGATGAGGCCCAGCGCCACGGCCCAGGTCAGCCGGGCGCCCAGCGCCGCGCCGAGCACCCCGCCGCGTAGGTCCACCCCGGCGTTGGCCAGCGCGAACACCGGTACCACCAGGTAGGCCGAGAGCGGGTGCAGGCCGCGCTCCAGGTTCTCCAGCACCGGGCGGCCGCGCACCGGCCGGGCCGGGGTGAGCAGGCCGAGCGCCACCCCTGCGAGGGTGGCGTGCAGTCCGCAGCGCAGCACGGCGTACCACAGCGCCAGCCCGGGCAGCAGGTACCACCAGGGGGAGCTGGCTACCGGGCGGAGCAGGACGACCACGACGACCAGGGCGCCGGCCAGGGCCAGCCAGCGCACCGACAGGGGGTCCGAGTACCAGACGGCGATCACCGTGATGGCCAGGATGTCGTCCACGATCGCCAGGCTGAGCAGCAGCAGCCGGGTACCGGTGGGGCAGCGGGCGCCGAACAGCGCCAGTACCCCGACCGCGAAGGCGATGTCGGTGGCCATCGGTACGCCCCAGCCCCGGCGCGCCTCGCCGCCGGGGACGAGCAGCAGGTACACCAGTACGGGCAGGAGGGCGCCGCCCAGGGCGCCGAGCACCGGCAGGGCGGCGGCGCGTGGCTGGCGCAGCTCGCCGACCACGAGTTCCCGCTTGATCTCCAGGCCGACGACGAAGAAGAACACCGCCATCAGCGCGTCGTTGACCCAGTGCCGCAGGTCGTGCTGGACGCCCGCGATGCTGACCGGGTGGTGCCACAGCGTCGCGTAGGAGTCGCCGGCCGGCGAGTTGGCCCAGATCAGGGCGGTCGCGGTGGCGAGCAGCAGGGCGATGCCAGCGGTCGCCTCCTGCTCCAGGAACTCACGCAGCACCGGCAGCCGGGACCCCAACCATGGACGCACGGGCGTGACCATATCGGGACATCCCGGCTGGGTAGGGCAGATCGGCGATCTGCCCTACCCAGCCGCCCCCTCAGTGTGGTCGTACCGGCGCGGGTCAGCCGTTGACGATCTCGACGGCTCCGGCGTCGGAGTGGGCGGTGATGGTCCTCGGCGCCGCCTTGTCCTGGGGTACCTCGACGGTGACGTGGCCGGCGTCGGTAGTGGCGTCGACGGCGTAGCTGTCGCCGGTGGGCAGGATGACCTCGACAGCGCCCGCGTCGGCTTGGACGTCGACGCTGGCGGGCGGCTGTCGGTAGGCGAGGCTGACCCGGCCGGCGTCGGCGGTGATCTTGGTGTGCCGGCTGGCCAGGCCGGTGGCCTCGACCCGGCCGGCGTCGGAGGAGACGGTCAGGTCGCCGGCCAGCCCGGTGACCTGCACGGTGCCCGCGTCGGCGGTGATCTCGACGGCGGTGGCCACCGGGACGCGGACCGAGTAGTCCACCGAACACTGGCCGAAGTGCTGGTGCGGGCAGTCGCCGTCGGCCAGCCGTAGCACCCGCTCGGTGACCGTGTGGGTGGCCGCGGGCGGGTTCTTGCTGTACCGGTACACCTCGGTCACGGTGATCGGGCCGTCCCCGACGACGATCTCCACCCGGCCCGCGTCGGCCTTGAGGACCAGCCGGTCCACCTGCTCCTGCACCGTGTACCGGTGGGTCTCGGTGCTGTTCTGGGCAGCATCGCAGCCGGCCAGGGCGAGGACGGCGGCCAGGCCGGCGACAGTGACGCTGATCAGTTGCTTGGCGGTCATGTACACGAGGCTCCCAGTTGCGGCGCCCTGTCCGGATCGGGGGTTGACCCTGGCCGATCCCTGGCCGGGTACCCTGAGCCCGCTCAGGGTGGCGCGCCAAGTGGTCACGGACCGTGACGACCCGGTTCACCTTTCGACGCAGCGCCCGTGATCCGCTACCGACCGTGCTGAGCTGGCCGCTTTCTGGAACCGATCGGCAAAGAATGGCCCAAACGGCCGTGGTCAAACGTGAACCGGTTGCTGAATATGGGGCGGTGACTGGACGCCACCGCAACTCCTCCGGGCTGCGCCGTGCCCTGAGCATCGTGCTGACCCTGGTCGCGGTGCTCGCCGTGGGTACCGCCGGCTGGGGCGGGTACCGCTACCTCAACCGCCCGGCCTGCACCGGAAGTCCGCTGACGCTCACCGTGGCGGCCTCACCCGACATCGCACCGGCGATCCAGAGCACCGGCAACACCTGGGCCGGCTCCCGTACCACGGGGCAGTGCGTGGCGGTCACCGTGGTCGCCGCCGACCCGGCCGACGTGGCCACCACCCTGGCTGCCGCGGCCGGCGCCCCCGCCCTCACCGGCCTGGGCCAGGCCAACGGCAAGGCGCAGATCCCCGACGTCTGGGTACCCGACTCGTCGCTCTGGCTGGCCCGGCTCGCCGCGGCGACCAAGCAGAACACCGGCGTCAAGCCCCCGTCGATCGCCTCCAGCCCGGTGGTCTTCGCCGCCCCCGAGCCGGTCGCCAAGCAGCTCGGCTGGCCGGACAAGCCGGTCACCTGGCAGACCGTGCTGGCCACGGTGACCAGCGGCAGCGCGGTCAAGACCGGCATCGTCAACCCGTCCCGGGACGCCGCCGGCCTGGCCGGGCTGCTCACCCTGGCCGGGGTGGCGCAGGCCGCCCCGAACGCCGACCAGCTCACCGTCGCGGCGCTGCGCTCGCTGGCGCAGAACCAGTCCACCATCCGGGCCGACCTGCTGGGCAAGTTCCCCAAGGCGGCGGACCCGGCGGCCGTCGCCTCCGGCCTGGGCGCCGCCCCGCTGACCGAGCAGGCGGTCCTCGGCTACAACGCCAGCCAGCCGCCGGTCCCGCTGGCCGCCATCTACCTGCAGCCGGCCGCCATCACGATGGACTACCCGTACGTGGTGATACCCAACCCGCTCACCGGCGACGCCAAGAAGCAGCTGGCCGCCGACCTACTGACCCAGCTGCAGGGGGCCGGCGTTCAAGAACGCGCTCGCGCAGCAGAACCTGCGCGCCCCGGACGGCAGCTTCGGCACCGGCTTCTCCGCCGGCCCCGGCGCCCCGGCCACGCTCAGCCCGCCGGCCGCCACCGACCTGACGGCCGCCGCCGCCGGTATCGACAAGGTGCTCAACACCTGGCAGGCGGTCACCCAGTCGGGCCGGATGCTGACCGTCATCGACGTCTCCGGCTCGATGCTGGAGAAGGTACCCACCGCCGGGAACAAGTCCCGGGAGGAGGTCACCGTCGCCGCTGCCGGGCGCGGCCTCGGGCTGCTGGACGACTCCTGGGCGCTGGGCGTCTGGGTCTTCTCCACCAACATGGTGGGTACCCAGCCGTGGAAGGAGCTGCTGCCGATCGGTCCGCTGGCGGTCCAGCGCCCCGCCGTGCTCGGCGCGCTCGGCCAGGTCAAGCCGAAGCCCACCGGCGACACCGGGCTCTACGACACCACCGTGGCCGCCTACAAGACGGTCCAGCAGGGCTGGGACCCGGGCAAGGTGAACTCAGTGGTGATCTTCACCGACGGCCAGAACGACAACAAGACCGGCATCCAACTGCCGCAGCTCACCCAGCAGCTGAAGAGCGCCGCCGACCCGGCCCGGCCGATCCAACTCATCATCATCGGGATCGGCGACGGCGTCAGCAAGGCCGAACTCGACCAGATCGTCGCCCCGGTCGGCGGCGCCGACTTCGTCGTCGCCGACCCGACGAAAATCAGCGACGTCTTCCTCCAGGCCATCGCCCTCCGCCAACGCAACTAACCGCCCCGCTCGGTGACCTTGGGGATATGGGGCTCATGGCGCGGCAGATGACCCGCCACATCCCGCAAGATCACCGGGCAAGCCGGAGGGGGGTGGGGTGTCAGGGGAGGCGGATGGCTTGGGTGGGGGCTTCGGCCATGACGGAGCCGCCGGGGCCGTTGGCGGGGGCGGCGTCGGAGCGGGTGGCGTAGCCGATCTCCATGCCTTCGTAGAGTTCGACGGTGGACCACTCGGTGACGGGGGAGGATTCGCCGCGGGCCAGGGTGACGAGTTGGGGGCGGTCGCCGGGGGCGGTGCGGAGCAGGACCTTGGTGCCGTTGGTACTGGTGTCGGTGGCGCTCAGGGTGGCGCCGCGCAGCTCCAGGCGGACGTGGTTGCGGCTGACCCAGCGCAGGCCGCGCTCGTCCAGGGCCATCCCGACACCCACTCCGTCGCCGTCGGGTGACCGGCCGACCACCACCGGGGCGCCTTCGCTGATCGTGAACCGGTGCCAGACGATGCCCTTGACCCGGACCGCCAGGGCCACCTCGCGGGCCTTGCCGCGGACGTCCTGCAGCGGCGCGCCGTGCCGGGGGCAGCGCGGGGTACCGCCGGCCAGGTGCGCCGGGGGCTGCCCGTCGTGGGCGCCGCCGAAGCTGGGGCAGTCGGGTTCGGGGCAGCGCCACATCCGGCCCAGCACCGGTGCCGGCCAGACCGGCCCCGGCCCGGCCACCCGGAGGCTGAGCACCGCGCCGCCGGTCTGCGGCAGCGGCGTGTAGGTGAGGCCGGGGTACGAGCTGGGCTGTCGGGTGACCAGGGGCAGCCCGGTGAGCGCCGCCACCTCCCGGGCGCGGACCGCCGACGGCGGGCCGCCGGTGCCGACCACCTCGATCAGCCCGTCGTCGGACCAGCGCCGGAGCACGATCTTCTCGTTGGCGGTGAGGTCCGTGTCGGACAGCAGTGCCCGGTCGGCGACCGCGTACACCGCCGCCGAGGAGTCGCCCAGGTGCCGGGCGACCGCGTCGATGACCAGGCCGACCCGGATGAGCTGGGCGGGGCGCCCGCCGTCCAGGTCGACCAGCCGGACCACCTCGCCCATGTCCAGGACGGCACTGCACGCGGCGGGGTCGGTACCCACCTGTCGCTCTATCGCATCCAGCACGTGGCTGATCCCGAACCGCACGCCCGTCCTCCGCTCCGTCGGCGCGCGTACCGGCTGGTGGGGCCGGTAGCGCAGCTCGTCAGGCATTATCCTGCCCCGGAGCTGCCGGCGGCCAGCCGTGGCGGCTGCGGGTTACGGGGCGTGCCCGCTACGCCGGGCCCTGGCCCGGTCGCCGATGATCCCCGCGACCACCGCCGCCACCGTGGCGACGTACACCAGGTCCAGCGCCATCTGGACAGTGACCAGTGCTCGGGCGGTCTGCCCGACGGCGTGGATGTCCCCGAAGCCGACGGTGCTCAGCGTGGTCATCGTGAAGTAGAGCGCGTCGGTCTTGGTGTGCAGGTCGTCGAACTGGTCGGCGATCCGCAGGTACACCAGGGAGAACGCGATGACCAGCAGGAACAGTGCGATGACGAGGTTGTGCAGCGGGTGTGCACCGCCGCCGCCACTGAGCAGGCTGTCGCTGATCTGGCGAATGATCACAGCGCCCAGCAGCCCGGCGGCGGCCGCGAAGAGCAGCAGGCCGGTGTAGCCGTGCAGGTCCCAGCCGCGCGCGCCGTACGGCACGGCGTAGTACCCGAGCATGCAGGCGAGCAGGGCGAGCACGGTTCGCAGGTGGGCTCGCCGCCCGCGCAGTCGCACCCGTTCCACTTCCCTACGGTACCCGGTCGTTTACGTGGAATGTCCGACTTCCCGACTGGTCGACAAATACCCTAGGGGGGTAGGGTAGCGGCGTGGCACATGAGGATGACCGGCACCAGTACTGGTACGCGGCCGACAAGCAGCAGCTGCTGGCCCGGCTCAAGCGGATCGAGGGGCAGGTCCGCGGCCTGCACCGGATGGTCGAGGACGACACCTACTGCATCGACATCCTGACCCAGATCTCCGCCGCCACCAAGGCGCTCCAGGCGGTCGCCGTCGGGCTGCTGGAAGGGCACATCGCGCACTGCGTCGCGGATGCCGCCCGGGACGGCGGCGACCCCGCCGCCAAGGTCAGGGAGGCGTCCGAGGCGATCGCCCGGCTGGTCCGCTCGTAGCACCGTCACGTCCCCTGGGGAGGAGACCCGATGTCCGTCACGCAGACCTACCACGTGGTCGGGATGACCTGCCAGCACTGCGTCGCCGCGGTCACCGGCGAGGTGTCCCGGCTGCCCGGCGTCCGCGCCGTGCGGGTCGAGCTGACCAGCGGGAGCGTGGCCGTCGACAGCGACGGCCCGCTGGCGCTGGACGCCGTCCGGACCGCCGTCGACGAGGCCGGCTACCAGCTGGCCGCCTGATCCGGTGAACCCCTCGCAGCGAAGGCCGCCGGCCCGCCGGGTCGCGCTCGCCGCAGTACTGGCCGCCGTGGCCGGCCTGACCGGCTGGCTGGTCCGCGCTCCCGGGCCGGCCAGCGCCGGCCCGCTCGGCAGCGCCGGCCTGACCGGTGAGAACGCCCCGCACGTGCACGTCACCGGCGACGCCAGCGCCGGCCCGGTCGCCGTCGGCGGCGTCACCGCCAGCGTCGCCGGCTACACGCTGCGCCCGCTGGCCAGCGACTTCCCGCCGGGGGTACCGGCGGTGTTCCGGTTCGTCATCGACGGCCCCGACGGGCAGCCGGTCACCCGGTACGCCGTCCAGCGCGACAAGCCGCTGCACCTGGTCATCGCCCGCCGCGACCTCACCGGCTACCAGCATCTGCACCCGACCCTGGCGGCCGACGGCAGCTGGAGCGTGCCGCTGATCCTGGACCGCCCCGGCGGCTACCGGGCGTACGCCGACTTCGCCGCCGTGGCGCCGGGCGGTGCCACCACCGCCGTGGTGCTGGCCGTCGACCTGAGCGCCGCCGGTACCGCCCCGGACACCCCGCTGCCGCCCCCGACCCGCTCCGCCGACGTCGCCGGGTTCACCGTCGACTACCAGGGCACACCGGTGCCGGGGACGGTCCAGCCGCTGCTGTTCACCGTCAGCCGGGCCGGCGCCCCGGTGCTGCCCGGGCACTACCTGGGCGCCTACGGGCACCTGGTGGTGCTGCGCGCGGGCGACCTGGCGTACCTGCACGTCCACCCGGAGGACCGGCTGGCCGCCGGGGCGGTGAAGTTCTGGCTGGCCGCCCCCGGTCCGGGCAGCTACCGCGCCTACTTCGACTTCCAGGTCGACGGCCAGCCGCACACCGCCGAATTCACCCTGGTGGTGCCGTGATGTCCAGTATCGACCTGCGGATCGACGGGATGACCTGCGCCGCCTGCGCCCAGCGCATCCAACGCCGGCTCAACCGGCTCGACGGCGTCACCGCCCAGGTCAACTACGCCCTGGAACACGCCCACGTCGAGTACCCACCCAGCCTCACCGTCACCGACCTCATCGACGTGGTCACCGCCACCGGCTACGGCGCCGCCCCGGCCACCGCGCACGAACCGGAGGAGGCCACCCGCGCCGGGCGCCGACTGCTGGTGGCCGCGCTGCTCACCGCCCCCCTGGTGGCCGTCTCCATGCTGCCGGCGCTGCACTTCTCCGGCTGGCGGCTGCTGGCCCTCGCGCTGGCCACGCCGGTGGTGCTGTGGGCCGGCTGGCCGTTCCACCGGGCGGCGGCCGTCGCCGCCCGGCACGGCAGCGCCACCATGGACACGCTGATCTCGCTGGGCGCGCTGGTCTCCTGGCTGTGGTCGGTGGTCGCCGTACTCACCGGGGGCGAGCTGTACTTCGAGGTGGGCGCGGTGCTCACCACCTTCCTGCTGGCCGGGCGGTACCTGGAGGCGCGGGCCAAGCGCCGCGCCGGCTCCGCCCTGCGCGCCCTGGCCGACCTCGGCGCCAAGGACGCCACCCTGCTGCGCGACGGCCGGGAGACCCCGCTGCCGGCGGCCCAGCTGCGGGTCGGCGACCTTTTCGTGGTACGCCCCGGCGAGAAGATCGCCACCGACGGTGTCGTCGTCGACGGCGCCAGCGCCGTCGACGCGAGCCTGCTCACCGGCGAGAGCCTGCCGGTCGAGGTGGGCCCCGGCGACGCCGTCGCCGGGGCGGCGGTGAACTCCGGCGGGCGCCTGGTGGTCCGCGCCACCCGGGTCGGTGCCGACACCCGGGTCGCCCAACTGGCCCGGCTGCTGCGCGAAGCGCAGTCCGGCCGGGCGCCGGTGCAGCGGCTGGCCGACCGGGTGGCCGCGGTGTTCGTACCTGCGGTGCTGCTCCTCGCCGTGCTGACCCTGGCCGGCTGGCTGCTGGCCGGGGCGGCGCCCGGGCGGGCCATGACGGCCGCCGTCGCGGTGCTCATCGTCGCCTGCCCGTGCGCCCTGGGCCTGGCCACCCCCACCGCCCTGCTGGTCGGCACCGGCCGCGGCGCCCAACTCGGCATCCTGGTACGCGGCCCGCAGGTGCTCGAGGCCACCCGCCGGGTGGACACGGTGCTGCTGGACAAGACCGGCACGGTCACCACCGGCCGGATGGTGGTCCGCGACACCGCCAGGCTAAGCACCGCCGCCGCGGCCACTTCCGCGCTGGCCGGCGTCGACGTCGCGGCGGGCGCGGCGGACGACGACGACCAGCCGGTCCCGGTGACCGACTGGCTGCGGCTGGCCGGGGCCGTTGAGCACGCTGCCGAGCACCCGGTGGCCCGCGCGATCGCCGAAGCCACCGGCCCCGACCACCCGCCGGTCCACGACTTCCGCGCCCTGCCCGGCCTCGGTGCCGAGGGCAGGGTCGACGGTCGGGCCGTCCTCGTCGGCCGGGCCGGGCTGCTGGCCGCCCGGGGCATCGAGCCGCCGCCGGCCACGCCGGACGAGGTGACCACGGTGCTGGTGGCCGTGGACGGCCGGCTCGCCGGCCGGATCCGCCTCACCGACCCGGTGAAACCCGGCTCAGCGCGGGCGGTCGCCCGGCTGCGCGCACTCGGGCTGGAGCCGGTGCTGCTCAGCGGGGACAGCGCGGCGGTGGCGCGCGCCGTCGCCCGGCAGGTCGGCGTCGACCGGGTGGTCGCCGAGGTGACGCCGGAGGAGAAGGTGGCGACCGTGGCCCGGCTACGGGCGGACGGGCGGACCGTCGCAATGGTCGGCGACGGGGTGAACGACGCCGCCGCCCTGGCCGCCGCCGACCTCGGCATCGCCATGGGTACCGGCACCGACGTCGCCATCGAGGCCAGTGACCTGACCCTGGTCCGCGGCGACCTGGGCGCCGCCGCCGACGCGATCGTGCTGGCCCGGGCCACCCTGCGCACCATCAAGGGCAACCTGTTCTGGGCCTTCGCCTACAACGTGGCGGCCCTGCCGCTGGCGGCGGCCGGCCTGGTCAACCCGATGCTCGCGGCCGGCGCGATGGCCCTGTCCAGCCTCTTCGTGGTCGGCAACAGCCTGCGCCTGTCCCGGCTCCGCCCGGCCGGCTGACCCGGTCCAACAGGTCTGCTGAGTCTGGGGTCCGCCGCACCGGCTGAGCCCGCCCGGCCGGCTGAGCCCGGGGTTCGCCCGGCCGGCTGGTCTGGGAGGCTCAGCTGACCTGCGGGCTCGGCTGAGGCTGAAGCGGGCCGACCGGTGGGCGCGGCCCGGGGCGACCCGGCCGCTGGTGGTTGTCGGGCCGGCGGTGGTCGTACCGGGAATGGTGCATGTCGGGCCGGCCGTGCAGCGCCGCGGCGGCGACCGCGGTGATCCCGGCGCCCATGACGCAGCCCAGCAGCAGGCCCACCACGCCGACCACCACCAGCTGCCACCAGCTGCGCGGGCGCCACCACGGCGGGCCCGTGCGGGGCGGGGGCGCCGGACGACGCGGCGGGACACCGGCCGGCCGGGAGCGCTCCGGGGCGACCGGGCGCGCCGCCTGATCCGGCGCGGGGTCGGCGGCGACCGGCGGTGGGGTGCCGTCCCGGGGCGCCGGCTGGGCGTCCGGGGTCGGCGTGTCGTCAGGGGTGCTCGTGGCCATGTGCCCAGCCTGCGCCCGCCGGACCGGACCGGCAAGTGGCCAACCGCCCGGGACCCCGGGCGGACAGCCCCGGACGGGGACGATCTGGACGCCGTGACTCGCGGGTGACGGCTTCACCGGCCTGGGGCGGCGGGCGGATTGGGTCGGTGGCAGGCTGGAGGCCATGGACGACAAGGAAATCCTGCACCGCATCAGCTCACTGGTGGACGAGGAGCACACGCTGCGCAGCAAGGTGCGCAGTGGCGAGCTCTCCTCCGACGAGGAGCACAGCCGGCTGAGCGCGCTGGAGGTCGCGCTGGACCAGTGCTGGGACCTGCTGCGGCGGCGCCGCGCCGACCGGGCCAACGGCGCCGACCCCGACTCCGAGCAGGCCCGTTCTGCCGCCGAGGTGGAGGGCTACCTGCAGTAGCGGCTCAGCCGACCGCCAGCAGCTCGGCCAGCCGGGGCTGCACGTGCCACTGGTCGACCAGGGCGGCGTACTCGGCGCGCTGGGCGTCGGTGGCCGGGGCGCCGGTACGCACGCCGCGCAGCAGCAGGTTACGCGGCGTGTGCCGGGAGTCGATGAACTCCACCACGTCCACCGACCAGCCGGACAGCCGCAGCAGCGCCGCCCGCAGGCTGTCGGTCAGTACATCGGCGAAGCGCTCCCGCAGGATCGGCTGTCGGGTCAGCCCCGGGTACGGCCCGGCCGGTGCCCCGCGCAGCTGGCCGGCGATGTCGTGGTGGCAGCACGGGGCGGCCAGCAGGTACCCGGCGCCCCAGGAGACGGCGCGGGCCAGCGCCTCGTCGGTGGCGGTGTCACAGGCGTGCAGGGCGAGGACCACGTCAGCGCCCGGCAGCGGCGCGTCCAGGATCGTCCCGGCGACGAACTGCACGTCCGCCGCGCAGCCCAGCTCGGCGGCGAGCGCCGTGTTGCGCTGCCGCTGGTCCTCCCGCACGTCCACGCCGGTCATCCGGACCCGTACCCCCCGCCCGACCAGGTACCGGTAGGCGGCGAAGGTGAGGTAGGCGTTGCCGCAGCCGAGGTCGACCACGCGCAGCTCCCGGTCGGCGTAGGCGTCCACCGGCACGGTGGCGGCCAGCGCCCGCAGGAAGGCGTCGACCTGGCGGCGCTTGGCGGCTGTCCCGCCGATGGCGTCGAAGAGCGGGTCGTCCGGGGCGAGCAGGTGCTGCCGGACCCGGTCGTGGTCGGCCGCCGTCGGCTCGTCGGCCGGCTCGGCCGGCGCCCGGTGCAGCTGCGCCTCGCCCTTCTTGGTCACCCGCAGCTGCAACGTCTCCCGGGCGGTCTGCACGTGCCAGTTGCCGAACGGCTCGGCCAGCAGCTCGTCCACCGCCTGCTCGGCCGGGGCCCCCGGCTCGGCGTTGCGGGTGGTGGGGCGCTGGCCGTCGGAGGTGACGACCTGCAGCCGTACGCCCGACTTCAACCGCACGGGGCGCAGCTCGGCGCGTACCCACCGGGGGTCGGTGCCGCGTCGACGGCCGGCCGCGACCGCGCGACGCAGCCCGGGTGCGAGCAGCGCGGCGCGGATCTCGTCCAGGGCGGTCTGTAGAGCGATGGCCATCGGTCAAGCATGCCCCGCGGCCGGGCGGGGCCGGCGGTCAGCCCGCGCCGATCGCGGCCTCGAGGGCGCCGGCCAGGTCGGCGAGCAGCGTGTCCGGCCGCAGCGGCGCGCCGGCCAGCGCGCTGAACAGGCTCGGCAGGCCGGGCAGCGGAAAGCCGTCGTCGGTGAGTACGGCCGGCTCGCGCCGGCCCAGCCAGGTCCGCGAGCGGGTCCAGGCGTCGGTCACCTCGCGCGGGGACGGCACCCCGAAGCCGTGCCCGACCGGCGCGTGGTGGCGCAGCCGGACCAGGTCGCACTCGGCGTACGCCGCGGCGACCCGGCAGGCGTGCCGCAGTAGCTGCCGCTGGCTGGTCGGGTGGGCGGTGACCACGGCGCACGGGCGCGGGCAGCGGCCCGCGCAGGTGGCCAGGGCCTTCGACACCAGGCTGTGCTGGCGGTCCAGGTAGTCGGTCCAGCCGTGGGTGTTCTCCTCGGCCACCACCAGGGTGCGCGCGGCGGCGGCCTTTTCGGCGCCGGAGTGCGGGCAGTCCGGATCGTGCGGTTCACCCCATACGCTGCCGTCCAGTTGGAGCTGGGCCGGCAGCCGCAGCGGGTCCCCGGCGTTGCCGAGCACCTGCTCCCAGACCAGCAGTGGCAGGTACTCGCCGGCCAGGTGCGCCACGGTCACCACGGCAGCCGTCTCGCGCCGCCGCCAGTGCGCGTCGATGACCTCCAGCAGCAGGCCGAACGGGGCGCGCAGGGATCCCAGCGCGCCCCGGGCCGGCTCCTGCGCCGACTGCGGCATCCGGCAGGCCAGTGCCCGGCGCAGCAGCGGCGCGGGTACCACTGCGTTGGTGGGGCGGGTGATCAGGCGGGCGTCGGTGTTGGCGTCCCGGGCCGGGTCCGGTTCGCCGAAGTCCTCGGCGTCCAGGTCCAGCAGCCGCTGCCCGAAGGCGCACAGTTGCTGGATCCGGGCCCCCTGGCCGGAGGCCGGCCAGGGCTGCCCGACGCCGTCCGCGACCAGCGCGGCGACCTCGGCGAAGGCGTACCGCCGGGTCAGGTTGCGCAGGACGTCCCGGACGCTGTGCACGGCGACCGCCGTCGGCTACTCCGCCGCGGTGTCGGGCGTGGCGGCGCCCCGGCCGGACCCGCGCCGACGCCGGCGGCGCGGGCGCCCGGCCCGACCCGCCTCGTCGGCCGCGTCGGCCGCGGCCGGTCCGTCACTGACCGCCGGCCCGGTCACGGCGGCGTCGGCCTTCGTCCCGGTGACGGCGGTGTCGACCGCGTCGCCGCTGCGGCGGCGCCGCCGCTGGCGGGGCGGGCGGGGTGTCTCGGTGGCGTCGTCGCCTGCTGCCGGCGCCGCGGGGGTCCGCGGGCTGGCGTGGGTACGCCCGCCGCGCGGTGCCGCGCCGCGCCGCTGCCGGCCGCCCTTGCCCGGCCCGCCCAGGTCCTCCTCGACCTCGGCGGACAGCCCCGCCCGGGTACGTGAGGCGCTGGGCAGCGTCGGCCCCACGTCGGTGGGGATGTCCAGGTCGGTGTAGAGCCACGGGGAGGTGTGGTACGTCTCCGGCGGCTCCGGCAGGTCCAGCCCCTCCGACTTGTTGATCAGCACCCAGCGCGGCATGTCCTCCCAGTCCACGAAGGTCACCGCCACACCGCTGGCGCCGGCCCGACCGGTCCGGCCGATCCGGTGGGTGTAGGTGTCCGGGTCCTCGGGGCAGTCGTAGTTGACCACATGGGTGACACCGGTCACATCCAGGCCACGGGCGGCCACGTCGGTGGCGACCAGCACGTCGATCTTGCCGACTCGGAACGCGCGCAGCGCCCGTTCCCGGGCACCCTGGCCCAGGTCGCCGTGTACGGCGGCCACCGCGAAGCCGCGGAAGTCCAGGTCCTCGGCGAGCCGGTCGGCGTTGCGCTTGGTCCGGGTGAAGATCATCGTGAGGCCGCGCTCACGGGCCTGCAGGATCCGGGCCACGACCTCCATCTTGTTCATCGAGTGGGTCCGGTAGATCACCTGCTTGGTCAGCGGCGACGCGCCGGTGCGCTCGTCGTGCCCGGCGTGCACGGTCACCGGCGTCCGCAGGAACCGGCGGGCCAGGGTGACGATCGGATCGGGCATGGTGGCCGAGAAGAGCATGGTCTGCCGGTCCTCCGGCAGCATCGCCAGGATCTTCTCGACGTCGTCGAGGAAGCCCAGGTCGAGCATCCGGTCGGCCTCGTCGAGCACCAGCGCGCGGACCTTGTTCAGCTTGAGCTGCTTGCTCTTGGCCAGGTCGAGCAGGCGCCCGGGGGTACCGACGACGATCTCGACGCCCTTGGTCAGCGCCTCGGTCTGCGGCTCGTAGGCCACCCCGCCGTAGATCGGCAGCACCCGGACGTCCCGGGTCTTCCCGGCCGCCGCGATGTCCCGGGCCACCTGCAGGCCCAGCTCACGGGTGGGCACCACGACCAGCGCCTGCGGGCTGCCGTCGGCGCCCTCGGCGCGGCTGCGCACCCGCTCCAGCAGCGGAATGCCGAAGCCCAGCGTCTTGCCGGTTCCGGTCGGCGCCTGCCCGATCAGGTCAGTGCCCCGGATGGCGATGGGTACCGCGTACTCCTGGATGGCGAACGAGTGGGTGATCCCGATGGCGGCCAGCGCCTCGACGGTCTCCGCACGGGCGCCCAGCTGGGTGAAGGTGGGGCTGTCCGGGCGTACCGGGGCGAGCGTCTCCGGGGCGGCCGGGATCTCGTCCGGCCGTACTGTTTCAAGAGTCATGAGATTTTCGGGGTGTCCTTCTGCCGGTGCGCCCCGTCGGGTGATCCGTAGGACGCCTCATGGATGTGTCGCGGGCCGCACCAGCGGGGTGCTGGGGCCGCGCGCTGCCCGGAATCAACCCGCGCCCTGCGCCGGTAGATCCGGCCCGGGATTACGGAAAGCACCGTGGCGATACCTCTATGGTACCTGACCGGCCGAGTAACCGGCCCTGCACGCCCGGCGGAGGCCCCGGCGCCGACCGGCGGGTAGCGTGATGCCGTGTCCGATGATGTGGCCGTGGCCGGTGTGGTGGAGCTGCTGGCCCTCCTCGCCTATGCCGAGCTTCAGGCTTTCGACCAGATGGCCACCGACGCCCGGCTGGCTCCCGACCTGCGTCGCCGGGCGGTGCTCAGCGAGATGGCGGCCGCCGAGATCGTCAGCTACCGCAAGCTGGAGAAGCGCCTGGTGGACCTGGGCGTGGACGTAGGGTCCGCGATGGCCCCCTATGTCCCCGCTCTGGAGGCCTACCACGAGCAGACCGAGCCCCGCGACTGGCTGGAGGCGCTGACCAAGGCGTACGTCGGGGACAGCATCGCCGACGACTTCTACCGCGAGGTGGCCGCCTTCCTCGGCGACCAGGACCGCGAGCTGGTGCTGGAGGTCCTGCACGACAGCAGCTACGCCGAGTTCGCCGCCGGGGAGATCCGTGAGGCGATCCACGCCGACCCCAAGGTCGCCAACCGGATGTCGATGTGGGCGCGTCGCCTGGTCGGCGAGGGCCTGTCCCAGGCGCAGCGGGTGGCCGGCGAGCGCCCGGCCCTGACCACCCTGATCGTGCTCGGCTCCGGCGACCAGATCGGTGTGCAGTCCCTTCTCAAGCGGCTGACCACCGAACACACCGCCCGAATGGCCGCCGTCGGCCTGAACAACTGACAGCACGGGCCTGCCCCACCGGCGGGTGTCCGGGTCACTTCCGGCGGATGCCCGGGTCAGTGGCCGGGCCGACGGGTGGCAGGGTCAGTCGGCGGCGGATGCCCGGGTCAGGAGGCGGCGAAGCCGACGGTTCGCGGCGAGCTCTCGGCGATCTCCACGTAGGCCAGCTTGTCCACCGGTACGAGTACCCGGCGGCCCCGGTCGTCGACCAGGTTGAGAGTGCCCTTGCCGGACGCGACCGCCTCGGTGACCGCCTGCTCGACCTCGGCCGACGTCTGAGCGCTCTCCAGCGCCAACTCGCGAGCCGCGAACTGCACGCCGATCTTGACCTCCACCGTGGTCCTCCTCGTTGCCGGTGATGCGTCCGAGCGTAGCCGATCACCCCGGGTCACCCGGGTCGCGCCTTTTGCGCCCTCAGCGATCGTGGTCCCCCTCACCGCTCTGTGCGATCTGACCGGACTGCACGTTGACCATGGGGAAGCTGCCGATGCCCCGCCAGGCGAGCGTGGTCAGCAGCGCTTCGGCGAAGTCCTTGGCCACCTGCCGGCCGCCGGCCAGCCAGAACTGTGCCGAGGTCACCGCCGCGCCGACCAGTCCGGCGGCGAGCAGTTCAGCCGGCCCGCGCGGGACGTCCGTGTCGACCATGATGGTTTCCGCGATGGATTCGATACACGCCCGCTCGACCCGGTCCACCCGTTCCCGCACCTGCGGGTCATTGCGCAGGTCGGATTCGAAGACGAGGCGGAAAGCTTCAGACTCGTGGTCGACGAATTCGTAGTACGCCCGCATGGCGCCGCTGACCCGGTCCTTGTTGTCCGTGGTGGCCGCCATGGCGCCGCGTACCTTTTCCACGAGTGCGTCACAGTGCGTGTCCAACAGCGCGAGGTAAAGCTCCAGCTTTCCCGGGAAGTGCTGGTAGAGCACTGGTTTGGAGACGCCCGCCCGTTCCGCGATGTCGTCCATTGCGGCGGCGTGGTAGCCGTGCGCGACGAAGACCTCCTGGGCCGCGGACAGCAGTTGCTTGCGCCGGGCCGAACGGGGCAGCCTGATGGGGCGCCCGGCTGTGTGAGCGCCGTTAGTCGCCACCATCGTCACCTCCGATGTCTGAACACTGGCATGAAACTCATTGTGTCTGCCAGTTAACGGGTCTGCCTGGACACGGTAGCCTCACCAGAGACGACCGAGGAGCGCGCGGTGGACGAGACAGGGCAACCCGGCAGCGATCCGGCGTGGGTCAATGCCAACGGTACGCACCCGCGTCGTGCCCTCGGCCAACCGTACGGTCAGAACAGCTCCACCGGGAACGGCGCGCCGGTCGAACCGAACGGAGCGGTTGATCATCTTCGGGTCTCCTCCGCTGTCCGCGTCGAGGACCTGGAGGCTGCCTACCACGCCCGCCCGTGGGGAGCGCCGAACCCGTGGGCGCCCGCGCAGCCCTGGCCGGCTGACCGCGGCCGGCCGGCCGACGCCGACTGGCCCGCCGACCATCACTGGTCACCCGAGCAGCGCTGGTCCTCCGAGCAGCACCGGGTTGCCGAGCAGCACCGGGTAGCCGAGCAGCACCGGGTAGCCGAGCAGCACCAGCTGGGCGAGCAGCACCAGCTGGGCGAGCAGCACCAGCTGGCGGAGCAGCAGCGGGTCGCGGAGCAGTATCGTCGCTCCGACCAGAACTGCACGGCTGACCAGAATCGTGGCGTTGACCAGCAGCCGGGGAGCAACGGCTGGCAGCACCCACAGCCGTCGGTCGTTTCCGGCCGGGCGCGGGTGGATTCCGGGCCGGCCGAGCTGCTGGTACCGCCCGCGTTCGCCTCGCCGGCGGAGCAGTCCCGGCAGCCGGTCGAGTCGCACCGGCCGGTCAGCGGGCAACCCGTGGCCGCCGAGGTGGTGTCGACCCGACCGTCCGCAGTGGACAGTGCGGTGCTGGCCGGGCCACCGTCGGTAGCCGTCCGCGCCTTACCCGCCGGCCCCGCCGGCCAGGAGCATCCCGGGTCCGGATACCAGCCGGCAGGGCTGCGACACCGGGCGCCGGAGGAGCCGTTGCCGCAGCCGGACACCGGCCAGCCGCCGGCCGACCCGCCGTCCCGGGCCGCGGCCGGGTACGCCGCGCCGGACACGACCGCGCCGCCGGCCGGCGCCGCGCCGTCCTGGGGCGGCGCCGAGTCCGCCGGCCAGCCCCAGCACTTCCCGCAGCCGGTGCGGTACCAGCCGGTGGAGGAGCCCGAGCCGCTGTTCTACCGGGAAGCCCTGGAGCGCATCGGCCACCACCCGGACGGCCCGGCCCAGGTGGCCGGCCAGCAGCCCGCTGCTGCCCGCACCCCTGCCGAGCAGGCCCCTACCCGGCAGGCCCACTCCACCGATGGCTCGGCCGGCAGCGACCGTCGAGGGCCCACCGATGGTTGGGCCGGCACCGACCATCGGGACACCACCGGGTCCCGGAGCGACGCCGACCGTTGGGCCGGCCCTGAGCACAGCGCCCGCACCGATCATCGGACTGACGACCGGGATGACATGGCGCCGCGTGGTGCCGGCCGCCAGCAGGGCGGCGTCGCTGCGCAGGCGGTCGTCGCCGAGCAGGCGTCGGTCCGGCAGCACGACTCCACCCCCGGGCCGGAGGCAGCCGGGCACCGCGAGGCCACCGGCCAACAGCGGGCGCCCGGGTACCGGACGGACAGCCGACAGCAGGGCCCGGACGCCGCCCAGGGGACCGTCACCCAGCAGGGGACCGGCGCCCAGCAGGACGGCGCACGCCGCTCGTGGCTCGCCCGGGACATGCCGGCTGAGCAGCCCGGCGAGCAGGCCCCCACCGCGCAGCACCAGGTCTCCGCGCAGCACCCGGTCGCCGGGCAGCATTCCGTCCCCGGGCAGCAGGCGGCGGGGCCGGGTGCGCAGGAGGAGCTGGTCGACCCGGGGGTCGACAGCGCGCCGGGCGGTCCGGCGGTGCCGCACGGCGGCGGCGAGCAGCCGGGTCGGCGGGCCGAGACAACGCCGCAGAACGCACCGGCCACGCCGGCTCACCAGCCATCCGCCGAGCGACCGTGGAACCAGCGATGGAGCGCCGAGCCGCCGGGCGCGTACCCGTCGAACGGCCGCCGGGACGGCGTACCGTCCAGTGTGGACGCCGAGGCCATGGAGCTGGCCCGGCGCGCGGCCCGGCTGGCGCAGGCCAGCCAGGCGTCCCAGGCAGCGGCCGAAGTGGCCCGTACGCATGCGCTCGCCGCCGACCACTCCGCCGTCGAGGCGGAGTACGCAGCCGCGGTCAGTCAGGCTCCGCACGATCCGACCGACACCGGGCCGGCCGGTGGGCGGAGCGTCACCGGCACCGGGCACGACCGGCCCGACGCCGGCACCGGAGCGTCGCCGCCCGGGCCGGCCGGTCCGGCGGTGACAGGCGCCGGCAACTCCGGTGCGGACGGGCAGTGGATCGCCGGACCGACGACAGCGCAACCGGGGGGTGATGCCGTGACGCTGCTGGGCACGGATCAGGATGGTCGGGTGGATGGCTGGCCCGATCCGCTGAAGACGCTCCCGCAGCGGGTACCCGCTCCGCCGGACGTACCCGAGGTGCCGGGCGCCTCGCTGGACGAGGACGTCGACAACGAGGGGCCGGCCGCGCTGGCGCGCATCGCCGAGGGGCTGCGCGACGAGCCGGGCAGCGTACGCAGCGACGGGTTCGACTTCGACGCCGTCCTGGACGCCGTGCGCGGCGTCTCCGGGGTCCGCGAGGCGGCCATCCGGCCCAACGCCAACGGGGTACACACGCTACGCCTGGACCTGTTCGAGCACGCCGACGCCGCCCGGGTCAGCCGCGACGTCGCCCGGCTGCTCAAGCAGAAGATGGGGCTGGCCGCCGAGCCCCGCCGCAACTCCCTCGACCAGGCCGGTACCGCCGCCGCCGAGCCGCTGCGCGGTAACCCCGCTGACCCGCTGCGTGGCTCCGCCGCTGACAACACCCGTGGCCAGGGCGGCGACCCGGCGCGGCCGTCGCAGGCCGGCCAGTCGCCGGTGGCCGGGACCATTCCGCTGCCCCGACAGCCGCTGCCGGCCAGCGCCACCGAGCAGCTCGGTGCCGCCCTGGGCCGGAACGTACCGTCCGGTGCGCTCAGCTCCGGCGCGCTCAGTTCGACCGGGCTCGGCGAGGCCGACCGGCGGGCCGAGGCAGGTCTCGCCAGCCAGCCGACGGCGCTGCGGGCCGAGCCGGCCGGCGCCCGGCACCCGATCACCGTGCCGCGGATGCGCAGCTCGCTGGACGGGCGGGTGCACCCCAGCGGGGACGAGACGCTGCCGGCGCCGCTGCGCAGGATGGCCGCCCGCGCCGGGGAACTGCCCCGGGTGGTCCTGGACGAGGTTCAGGTACGCACCCTCGGCATCGAAGCGACCGTCGAGGTACGCCTGCTCGCCACCGATCGGGAGCCGGTCATCGGGGTGGCCAAGGGACCCAACGTCGACGGGTACGTGCTGCGGCTGGCGGCGGTCGCCACCGGTGCCGCGGTCGACCAGCTGCTGGCCACCGTGCCGGGACCGGAAGCCGCCCGGTGCTATGTGGAGAACGCCGCCGTGGTGGCCCTGGCCGGCTGCGAGGTGGCCGTGGTCGTCATCCTGTTGACCGTCGGCACCTGGGTACAGCAGCTCTCCGGCAGCGCCCTGGTCAGCGGCGATCCCCGGCAGGCCGTGGTGCGGGCCACCCTCGACGCGGTGAACCGCCGGATGGATGCGCTGCTCGGCTGAGGACTCGGGCCTGAGGCGGCACACTGGAGGGGTGAGCTTCACCGCGACCCCGCACCCCGTACCGATGACAGCGCTGCCGTCGCCGTGGCCCGGTCGGCGGGTCCTGGTCGACGGCACGGTCACCCACGTCCGGGAAACCCCGGCCACCGTCCCCGGCGCGCAGCCGGCGCTCTACGTCCACGGGCTGGGCGGATCCTCCACCAACTGGACCGACCTGGCCGGCCTGCTCGCCCACCGGCTCGACGGGCAGGCCATCGACCTGCCCGGCTTCGGGCACAGCAGCCCGGCCCGGCGGTACAGCCTGGCCGCCCTCAGCGACCGGGTGGTGCGCTGGATCGAGGTGTCCGGCCGGGGACCGGTGCACCTGTTCGGCAACTCGCTGGGCGGCGCGGTGGTCACCCGGGTCGCGGCGCTGCGCCCCGACCTGGTGCGCAGCCTGGTCCTCATCTCGCCCGCGCTGCCCTTCCTCGACCCGCGCCGCTCGGTCCAGGGGCGGCTGGTGCCGCTGGTCTTCCTGCCGGGCGCCAGCCAGCTCGCCCGGCGCCGACTGGCCCTGGTCGAGCCGGCCGAACTGGCCCGCCAGGTGCTCGCCGCCTGCTTCGCCGACCCGACCCGGATCCCGCCGCAGCGCCTCGCCGAGGCCGAGGCGGAGGCCCGGCTGCGCTACGAGGTGCCCTGGTACTGGGATGCCTATCTACGCAGCCTGCGCGGGCTGGTGGGCAGCTTCCTGCGGGCGTACCTGCCGGGGTCGGGGTCGCTGTGGCGGCTGGCCAGCCGGATCAGCGCGCCCACCCTGGTCATCGGCGGCGAACGGGACCGGCTGGTCGATCCCCGGGTGGCTACGCAGGTGGCGGGGCTGATTCCGGACGCCCGGTTGCTCATGCTTCCCGACGTGGGGCACGTGGCGCAGCTGGAGGTACCGGAGATCACGGCGGGCGCGGTGCTCGCCCTGCTCGACGAGGTGGACACGGCGGTCGCCGGTGTGGCCTAAGTTGGCGCTGCCGATCGGACTCACGCTGCTGCTGCTCGGTGCCGGGGTGTTGACGTTCGGGCTGGTCGGGCGGGGCTCTCCTGCGCTGGCGGGGCGGACCACCGGGACCGTGACGCCGTCCGCCGTAGCGCCTTCGACCGCGCCGGCCAGGCCGGACGCCAGCCCCAGCCCGAGCGTCGTCAGTCCCGGTGTCCCGGCAACCGAGGTGATCCCGCCGAACTTTCCGCACTCCGGGCCGGGCACCTGGCGGTACGCGGGCAGCACCGGCCCGCTGCTGGGCGGGGCGGGCCGGCTGCAGACCTTCCACCTGGCCGTCGAGGGCAACGTCGCCAGCATCGACCTGGACCGGGTCGCTACCAAGATCGATGAAACGCTCGGTGACCCGCGGAGCTGGATCGCCGGCGGCGACGTGCGTTTCCAGCGGGTACCGGCGGGCGCGCCGGCCGCCTTCACCATCTACCTGGCCACCGCGCAGACCACCCGGAGCATGTGCAACGCCGGCGGCGTCACCGGCACGGGTGGCTACACCTCCTGCCGGTACACCGGACACGTGGTGCTCAACCTGGACCGCTGGTACCTGTCCATCCCGCACTACGCCACCGTGGGCGTACCGCTGGACACGTACCGGACGTACATGATCAATCATGAGGTCGGGCACCAGGCCGGGCACGGGCACGAACGCTGCCCAGCCACCGGCCGGCCGGCTCCGGTGATGGAGCAGCAGACCCTCGGCCTGCACGGCTGCACCCCCAACCCGTGGCCGTACGTCGACGGCCGGCCCTACCACGGCCCGTCCGGGCATTACTGACCGGCGCCGACCTCGCTAGGCTGGCCGGCGATGACCAGCCCTCCGCCGCCCCGTCGCCGACGCAGCACCTCGGCGCAGCCGCCCGGCGCCACCCCTGGCTGGCTGGCCGGCGCCTTCGAGGAGTCCCCAGAGGCGCCGCCGCACCGGCCCGCCGCTGCGACCCCGCCGCCGCGCGGCCGCCCGACGGACCATCACCTTGCGGACCTTCACCCGCCGGACCCTTATCCGGCGGACCGTCACCCGCCGGACCGTCACCGGGCGGATCTTCACCCGGCGGACCGTCACCCGCCGGACCGTCACCGGGCGGATCTTCACCCGGCGGACCGTCACCCGCCGGACGGTCACCGGGCGGATCTTCACCCGGCAGACCGTCGCCCGACGGACCCCTATCGGGCGGACGTCTACCCGCCGGACCGGGAGGACTGGCCGACGGGCGAGTCGCGGCAGTTGCCCCGGCCGCGCACCGGTTCGGACACGTCCGGCGGCTGGGGGCCGCCGACTGACTGGCGCCGAGGGCCGCTGACCGGATCCGGGCAGCCGGCACCGTCCCTGTCGACCGGGCAGCGACCGCCGCCGGCCGCGCCACCAGTTTGGCGACTACCGACCGGGCAGCAGGTCGCGTGGGAGCCGGCCGGGCGGCCGATCGGGCCGGAACCGACCGGGCGGCCGATCGGGCCGGAACCGGCCGGGCGGCCGGTGGGGCTTGCAGCGCCGAGGCAGCGGGCGCGGGACGCCCGGCCCCGTCGGTACGGCCGCTGGACGGCTGTGGCCGGGGCGGTCGTGGCGCTGCTGGTGGGTGCCGTGGTCGTGCTGGTACACCCGTGGTCGGGGCGGTCGGATCGCGGCGCGCACCCGGCCGGCAGCGTCGGCGTCACCCCGTCGGCCAGCGGCGCCCCGGCTTCGCCCAGCGCGCCGGCCGGCGCCGTCGACGTGCCGGACAAGGGCACCGGAAAGTTCAGCTTCGCCGCCGGTACCGGGGCGGTGCTGGGCAGCGCGGGGTCGGTGCGTCGGTACCGGGTGGCGGTGGAGGGTGGCTCGGGGCAGGACGTCGCGGCGTTCGCGGCGGCGGTGGACGCGGTACTGGCCAACCCGGCGGGCTGGACCGCGGGTGGCACGGTGCGGTTTCAGCGGGTACCCGAGAAGTCCGCGCGCGAGGTCACCATCTTCCTGGCCAGCCCGGCGACCACCGACGCGATGTGCGCGGCCGGCGGGCTGCGGGTGCAGAAGTTCCTGTCCTGCCGGCTGCCCGGGCAGATCGTGCTGAACCTGGCGCGCTGGCTCACCGCGGTCCCGGACTACGGCGCCCCGCTGGCCGACTACCGGGCGTTCGCGCTGAACCACGAGGTGGGTCGCGATCTCGGCTTCGGCAACCAGGGCTGTCCCGGCCCGGGCCAGCCAGCGCCGGTCATGCAGCAGCAGTCGCTGGGACTGGACGGCTGCGCGCCGAACCCCTGGCCGTACCCCCGTGGCAGCCTTTACCAGGGTCGGCCGATACCCTGAGGCCAGGATTATTCCGCATCCCAGCCCTCGGGCCGGTGTCCCACCTCACGGCACGATGTCCGCCCGGCGAGCCACAATAGTGCGAGATTTCGTCACCAGGAGGCCACCCGTGTCGCTGCCGCCGCTCGTCGAGCCCGCCGCCAGCCTCAGCATCGACGAGGTACGCCGTTACAGCCGGCACCTGATCATCCCGGACGTCGCGATGGACGGGCAGAAGCGCCTGAAGAATGCCAAGGTGCTCTGCGTGGGCGCCGGTGGGCTGGGCTCGCCCGCGCTGATGTACCTGGCCGCGGCCGGGGTAGGGACGCTCGGCATCGTCGAGTTCGACACGGTGGACGAGTCCAACCTGCAGCGCCAGATCATCCACGGGCAGTCCGACATCGGCCGGTCCAAGGCCGAGTCGGCGCGCGACTCGATCACCGAGATCAACCCGTACGTCACCGTGGTGATCCACGACGAGGCGCTGAACAACGACAACGTCTTCGCCATCTTCGAGCAGTACGACCTGATCGTCGACGGTACCGACAACTTCGCCACCCGGTACCTGGTCAACGACGCCGCGGTGCTGCTCGGCAAGCCGTACGTGTGGGGGTCGATCTACCGCTTCGACGGCCAGGCCAGCGTCTTCTGGGCCGAGCACGGCCCGTGCTACCGCTGCCTCTACCCGGAGCCCCCGCCGCCCGGCATGGTGCCCTCCTGCGCCGAGGGCGGCGTGCTCGGCGTGCTCTGCGGCAGCATCGGCGCGATCCAGGTCACCGAGGCGATCAAGCTGCTCACCGGCGTCGGTGAGCCCCTGGTCGGCGGCCTGATGGTCTACGACGCCCTGGAGATGTCGTACCGCAAGATCAAGGTCCGCAAGGACCCGGACTGCGCGCTGTGCGGCGAGCACCCCACCATCACCGGGCTCATCGACTACGACGACTTCTGCGGCCAGGTCTCCGACGAGGCGGCCCAGGCGGCGGCCGGCTCGACCATCACCGCCACCGAACTGAAGGAGTGGCTGGACGCCGGCAAGCCGGTGGAGCTGGTCGACGTGCGGGAGCCGGCCGAGTGGGAGATCGTCCGGGTGCCCGGTGCCCGGCTGGTACCCAAGGGCGACATCCTCTCCGGCCAGGCGCTCGCCTCGCTGCCCCAGGACCGGCAGATCGTGCTGTACTGCAAGACCGGCATCCGCTCCGCCGAGGCGCTGGCCGCGGTCAAGGCGGCCGGCTTCAAGGACGCGGTCCACGTGCAGGGTGGTGTGGTCTCCTGGGTACGCAGCGTGGACCCGGCACTGCCGATCTACTGATCGGCTGCGGACGTTGACCGGTCGTAGGAAAACCCGCTCCCGAACTGCTCGGTAGCCTGGTCTGCATGGTGGACATCGACGCCGCGATCGGGTTCGTGGTGGCCCGGGGTGACAGCGTGGACCGGGCCCGCCTGTCCTGGCTGCGCTCCGGCCACGCACCGGCGCCCGAAGTGGTGGAGAAGGCGGAGCTCGGCCAGACCGGCAGCGGCGGCTGGCCGGCGTTCTGGGCCGGTGACGTCGCCTCCATCGACGCCACCTGCTTCCGCCTCGGCGAGCTGGACGACCTGGACGCTCTGCACCGGCCGGCCGCCCGCCGGGCACTCGCCTGGCTGGCCGGTCGGCAGCGGCCGGACGGCAGCTGGGAGGAGAGCAGCGCGCTGGCCGACTTCGCCCCGCCGTGGGCGATGCCCGGTGACCCGGAGGCGCGCCTGTTCCTCACCGTGAACGCGGCGTTCACCCTGCTGGTCGGCGGCCCGACGGTGCCGGCGCCGTCGGCCGAGGCGAACGCGCTGGCCGAGGTGGTGGGCCGGGCCACCCAGGCGTTCCGGGCGACGCTGCGGGACAACGGCACCTGGCCGTCCTACCTGGCCGCCGGCTGGCTCGGTGCCGCGCTGCTCTACCAGGCCGGTTGGTACTACGAGGCCGCCCAGATCCAGGTGGTGCTCGGCGACCGGGTCCCGCAGATGAGCCCGGCCGACGTCGCCTGGATGGCCGCCACGCTGCGCCGGGTCGGCATGTCGCCGGACGACTGGCTGCTGGTGGCGGCGCGCAAGCGGCTCACCGAGACGCAGCGCAGCGACGGCGGCTGGCCCAGCGACGACGGCCCGAACTTCGACGTGCACGCCACCCTGGCCGCCATCCGCGCCCTCCGCTGACCGCCCGCAAACCCGCGCCCTGCGTGACCGTCCACCGCCGGTCGGTCAGCGCAGGTCGCTGCGTCGCGGCGCAGGTCCGCGCTCCGAACGCGGCGCTGCCCGGGCGGGTGGGTCGGCGGGTGCGTTGGACGCCGGTTGAGTCAGCGCCACTCGGTGAGGTCCGGCAGGCGGCCCTCGACCTGCAGTTCCGAGCCGTCGCTGCGGCCGGTGAGCCAGGCGGTCAACGCGGCCTTCGAGCCGGTGACGGTCGGGCCCGGCCGGTCGGCCAGTACCGTCGACGAGTCGGCGTCGACCAGGCGGGCGGGCAGCGCGGCCCGGTCGGCCAGTGCCTCGGCGAGCAGGTCGTCCAGTACGTCGGTCGGCCAGTCCCGGGGCGTGTACCCGGTGGCCAGGTCCACGTGGTGGATCTCCACCTCGCGCAGCCGGGTCCACAACGTCTGTAGCGCGGGGCGGCCGGACTCGCCGACCGGCGCGTTCCAGGCGTCCGCGGGCATGACGGAGATGGCGGCGTTGAGCCGGTCCACGGCGGCGGACAGGTCGGCGAGCTGGTCGCCGAGCGGGCGCCCGGCGCCGTCGGCGATGTCGGCGTCGCGCTGGGCCTCGCTGGCGTACTTGGGCGTGGGGATGCCGGTACGCGCCCAGGTGAGCAGGTTGACCGTACCGTCGGCGTTGCGCGCCAGGTGGGTCAGCACGTGACCCCGGGTCCAGCCGGCGCACAGCGAAGGGGTGTCCACAGTGGACGGATCGAGCCCGCGTACCGTGGCGAACAGCCGTTCGGTGGCCCGGTCGAGTTGGCGGACGAGGCGGTCGGCGCTCATCTGCCCAGCCTAGGCGGGCGACGCCCGACGTGCCCCTCGGGGACGGCCGGCATCGACTAGGTTCGGCTCCGTGGCTGACCCCTTGGAGCTACCCCCGGCGCACCTGGAGTGGCAGCGCCGACGCGACGCCATCGCCGGGCGCTATGCCCGCTTCTACGCGCCGATCGCCATCGCCGTCACCGTGCTGGCGTTCGTACCCCTGTTCCGCGACGAGGTGGACCTGGGCGACACCGTCCTCACGGTGACCAGCCGTTCGCTGGTGGGCCTGGCCGGGTCGGCGGCCGGGCCGGCGGCGTTCGCGCTGATCCTCCTCGGCGCGCTGGTGGCGCTGCTGGTCGCGGCCTCGTTCGGGGCGGGTGGCGGCTGGCTGCCGCCGTCCATCGCCGGCCTGGCCGCGGTGCTGCTGGTGATGCTGCTGGCCCGCCCCGGCTTCGGCCCGGACAAGCCGGGCTTCACCGCGGCGGGCGTCGCGGCGATCGTGCTGGCCGGCTGGCTTCTCGTCCTCGGCCTGGCACACGCCATCCACCTGTACCCGGTGGGAGCGCAGCCGGCCCGGGCGGACGACGGGGACGACGAGGACGCGGTCGACTGACCGGGGTCAGCGGACGTGGCCCTCGCCGGTCAGCACGTACTTGGTGGAGGTCAGTTCGGGCAGGCCCATCGGGCCGCGGGCGTGCAGCTTCTGGGTGGAGATGCCGATCTCGGCGCCGAAGCCGAACTCGCTGCCGTCGGTGAACCGGGTGGAGGCGTTCACCAGCACTGCCGCCGCGTCCACGCTGGCCACGAAGCGCCGGGCGGCGCTCTGCGAGCCGGTGACGATCGCCTCCGAGTGCCCCGAGCCGTACCGGCGGATGTGAGCCACCGCGGCGTCCAGGGACTCCACCACGGCCGCCGAGATGTCCAGCGACAGGTACTCGGCGGCATAGTCGTCGTCGGTGGCGGCCAGCACGGCCGGGTCCAGGGCGGCGATCTCGGGGGAGCCGTGCACGGTGACGCCCGCCTCGCGCAGCGCCGGCAGCGCCCGGGCCAGGAACGCCTCCGCCACGTCGGCGTGGACCAGCAGCGACTCGGCCGCGTTGCACACCGAGGGGCGGGAGGTCTTGGCGTTGAGCAGGATGGCCAGTGCCATCTCCAGGTCGGCGGCGGCGTCGACGTAGATGTGGCAGTTGCCCACCCCGGTCTCGATCACCGGGACCGTCGACTCCTCCACCACGGTCCGGATCAGCGATGCGCCACCGCGCGGGATCAGCACGTCGACCAGGCCCCGGGCGCGCATCAGCTCCTTGACCGAGTCCCGGGAGGACGAGTCCAGCAGCTGGACGGCGTCGGCCGGCAGGCCGGCTGCGGCGACCGCGTCGCGCAGTACCGCCACGATCGCGGCGTTCGACCGGGCGGCCGAGGACGAGCCGCGCAGCAGCACGGCGTTGCCGGACTTCAGGCACAGCCCGGCGGCGTCGGCGGTGACGTTCGGCCGGGCCTCGTAGATGATCCCGACGACGCCGAACGGCACCCGCAACTGGCGCAGCTCCAGCCCGTTGGGCAGGGTCGAGCCGCGGACCACCTCACCCACCGGGTCGGGCAGCCCGGCGGTCTGCCGCAGCCCGCCGGCCATGCCCTCGATCCGGGTCGGGTTGAGGGCCAGCCGGTCCTGCTGCGCCTGGGCCATCCCGGCGGCCCGCGCCGCCGCCAGGTCGTCGGCGTTGGCGGCGATCAGCTCGTCGGCGGCGGCCACCAGGGCGTCGGCCATCGCCAGCAGGGCGGCGTCCTTGGTCGCCCGGGTGGCGCAGCCCAGCTCGACGGTGGCCGCGCGGGCGCGGTGGGCAGCGTCGGTTACCGAAGTCATGCCTGCCAGCGTAGCCAGCCGCCGGCGGTCCGCCCCAGCCCATTGCCACCAATTGGAACGCGCGATTGCCGCCAGGTGGAACGGCTACAGCAGGACCAGGTCGTCGCGGTGGATGATCTCCTTCTCGTACCCGGGGCCGAGCCGGGCGGCCAGCTCCGCGGTGGAGTGCCCGAGCAGGTCGGGCAGCTCGCTGGCGTCGTAGTTGACCAGTCCCCGGGCCACCGCCCGGCCCTCGGTGTCCACCAGGTCCACCGGGTCACCGGCGGCGAACCGGCCGTCCACTGCCGTCACGCCGGCCGGGAGCAGGGAGGCGCGGCGGTCCACCACCGCGCGGACCGCCCCGGCGTCCAGGGTCAGCCGGCCGCGCGGGGCGGTGGCGTGGGCCAGCCAGAACAGCCGGGCCGCCGGGCGCTGGCGTACCCCCTGGAACAGCGTGCCCACGTCGTCGCCGCGCAGCGCCGCGGCGGCCTGCGGGGCGGCGGTGAGCACCACCGGGATGCCGGCGCCGGTGGCGATCCGGGCCGCCTCGACCTTGGTCAGCATGCCGCCGGTGCCGACCCCGGCCCGGCCGGTCCGGCCGATCGCCACGCCGGCCAGGTCGTCGCCGGGGGCGACCAGGTCGACCCGCCGGGACCCCGGGTGGGCCGGGTCGCCGGTGTAGAGGGCGTCCACGTCGGAGAGGAGCACCAGCAGGTCGGCGTTGACCAGGGCGGCGACCAGGGCGGCCAGCCGGTCGTTGTCGCCGAACCGGATCTCCTCGGTGGCCACCGTGTCGTTCTCGTTGACGATCGGCAGGGTACGCAGGTCCAGCAGCCGGGCCAGGGTGCGGTACGCGTTGCGGTAGTGCGCCCGTCGGGTCACGTCGTCCACGGTGAGCAGCACCTGCCCCACGGTCTGCCCGTGCCGCCCGAACGCCTCCGTGTACGCCCGCATCAGCAGCCCCTGGCCGACGCTCGCGGCGGCCTGCTGGGTGGCCAGGTCGCGGGGTCGGCGGGCGAGCCCGAGCGGGGCCAGCCCGGCGGCGATGGCACCCGAGGAGACCAGCACGATCTCGGCCGGGCAGCCGGCGACCGCGTCGACCAGGGCGTCCACCCGGGTCCGGTCCAGCCCGCCGGCCGCCGTGGTGAGCGACGACGAGCCGACCTTCACCACGATCCGTTTGGCACTGCTGACCTCGGCGCGCACGCACCCATTGTGCCGGTCCGGCGCGCCGGCACACCGGCGTGATCCCATAGCGTGGTGCCGGACAGCGCCCTGGACCCCGACGACTTCGCCGAAGCGGTGCTCGACCTGATCGAGCGGATCCCACCCGGCCGGGTGATGACCTACGGTTCGATCGCCGGCGTGCTGGGCCGCGGCGGGCCGCGCCAGGTGGGCGCGGTGCTGAGCCGGTACGGCGGCGGCGTGCCCTGGCACCGGGTGGTCAACGCCGTCGGCCGGCTGCCCCCCGGCCATGAGCGGGAGGCGCTGCGCCGGCTGCGCGCCGAGGGCACCCCGCTGCGCAACGATCGGGTGGACCTCCGGTCGGCGCTGTGGCAGCCGCCGGACGCCGAGGCGTGATCCGGGCGTTAGCATCTCCCCGTGCTCGAATCCATCGAAGAACTTGAACGCGCTGCGCGGTCGGAAGACTCCGACGAGTTCGGCCGGGGCATCGGTCGCGCCTGGCAGGAGGCCCAGCGCGCCGACCCCGGGCAGCTGCACGCGGCGCTCGCCGCGCTGGCCGCCCTGGTCGACCGGCTGCCCAGCGGCCCGGCCGCCGAGCTGGCCACGCTGGCCGGGGCGCTGGTCGAAATCGGCGCACCGGACGCCGCGCCGCTGGCCGGACCGGTGTTCCGGCAGTACCGCACGGTGCTGGCCGGCTTCGTCCAGTTCGCCAGCGCCTGGCGCGCGCACACCGGCGAGCCGGTCCCCGCTACCGGCGACCGTCCGCTCGACGAGGTCGCCCGGCGGCTCGGCGGGCAGGTCGGCGACCCGGCGCTCGCCCCGCTGCTGCGCGGCTGGTACTTCCTGGACTCCTGGAACCGGCCGGTGCTGACCCTGCTGTGCCGGCCGGAGGTGCGCGCCGCCGTACCGGACCGCGAGCGGTTGATCGCGCTGCTCACCGAGGCCGGGCCGGACAGCGCCGAGCTGCACTGGATCACCGGCCTGCTGGCCATCGTGGACGACGACCCGCTGGTCGTCCTGCACCGGGAGACCGGGCGCGGTTTCCTGCTGCGCGCCGACGGCGTCGCCGACAACTTCCAGCTGCACACCCTGCTGGCCGCCGCGCTGGTCAGCCCCGGCCTGGTCCCTGGCCGGGCGCCCGAGCCGGCCTGGGTGGCCGCCGCCAGCGACGCCCCGCCCGACACCTGGTCCGGTACGGTCACCGGCTCGTTCAACCTGGTCGACGCCGACGGCCAGTGGATCTGGAACGAGGGCCGCCCCGCCGACATCCCGGTCCGCGACGGCCGCCGGCTGATCGTCCTCGACCCGCCGCCCTACCAGCGCACCTGGAGCTGCGTGCGGCGCTACCCCGACGTGCCCGGCCGGCTGCGGCTGGAGGGCCAGCTCTCCGCCGAGCAGGCGGCCGGCTGGTTCGCCCTGCTCCCCGCCGGCGAAGCCGCCCGCGGCTGACCGCCCAGCCGTGGGCACGCCGCGCGGTTGACCGGCCCAGTCACCGGCCACGCCGTGCGCGGCTGGCCCGTCGCGGCCCGGCCCGCAGTAGGCTGCGGGCATGGCGGAGGTACCCGGGATCCTCGGTGACCCGATCCGGTTCGTCCTCAACTGGGGTCGGCGGTACTCGCTGTGGGTCTTCAACTTCGGCCTGGCCTGCTGCGCGATCGAGTTCATCGCCACCTCGATGGGGCGGCACGACTTCATCCGGCTCGGCGTGATCCCGTTCGCGCACGGGCCGCGCCAGGCTGACCTGATGGTGGTCAGCGGTACCGTCACCGACAAGATGGCGCCGGCCATCAAGCGCCTCTACGACCAGATGCCGGAGCCCAAGTACGTCATCTCCTTCGGTGCCTGCTCCAACTGCGGCGGCCCCTACTGGGACTCCTACTCGGTGACCAAGGGCGTGGACCAGCTGATCCCGGTGGACGTCTACGTCCCCGGCTGCCCGCCGCGCCCGGAGGCACTGCTGCACGGCATCCTGCGGCTGCAGGAGAAGATCGCCGGCGAGCAGTCCGGCATCGGTGGTGTGCACCGGCCGGACCCGCTGGAGCCGGTCCGCGACCCGGCCGCCGAGGTGGCCGCGCTGACCGCCGCTCCGGTCCGCCCCCCGGCGACGCTGCCGCCCGGTACCGTGCCGGACGGCGTCACCTGGCACCGCGACCAGCACCCGCCGCAGGGCCCGGCGCTGGAGCCGGACGGCCGGCTGGCCGTCCGGGAGGTCTCCTCCGGCCTGGCCGGCGCCGGCTCGCCCTACGGCGACGACGACACCTTCCCGCTCCCGCCCGACCAGCTGGACTACCAGCACCCCCGCCCGGAGGACGGCGCCTGAGGCCGGGCCGGCCGGCGCACCGGCGCACCGGCCGCCGGCCAACGCTCGTTGCGGCTGGGCTGCGCCGGGACGACCCCGGCCGGGTCACCTCCCGCGGCGAGCAGCGCCGGGATCTCCAGCAGTGAGCTGATGGCCGGTCCGGTCCAGTGCTCCACGTCGAAGCCGAGGTGCCAGGCCAGGTCGGGTGCGGCCAGCTTGACCGCCCGGGCGCCGACCGCCCGGGCGCCGGACAGTTCCCGGCTGCCGCCGTCGCCCACGTAGACGCAGTCCTGCGGCCGGACGCCCAGGCGTACGCAGGCGGTCAGGTAGATGGCGGGGTCGGGCTTGCAGGCGCCCACCTCGATCGAGTAGACGACGGCGTCGAGCAGGCCGGCGACGGGCAGCTCGGGCAGCAGCGTCGGCAGCTCGGGGCCGCAGTCGGAGATCAGCGCCAGCCGGACTCCCCGGGCGCGCAGCGCGGTGAGCGCCGGTACCGCCTCGGGGCGCAGCCGGGTGTCGGCGCGTACCGCGTCGACCCGCTCGACCAGCACCGACCGTACGGTCGCCGGGTCGGGATCGCCGCCGGCCGCGCGGGCGACGGCGTGCAGCGCCTCCGCCGGGCCACCGAGCAGGCCCCGCGCCCGGGCCAGGAAGGTGTCGTTGAGGGCGTGGGTGAAGTCGGTCGGGTCGCAGCCGAGCCGGCGGGCGATGGCGGCGTGCGCCGGCCCGCGGGTCACCGCCCGGGTCAGCGTGCCGAAGAAGTCGAGCAGGACGGCGCGGGCGGCAGGCATGGCGGTCACCTCGGGCGACGCTCGGGGGGATGACCCGCCCGACGGTAGCGGAGTGGAAACCCCCGGTACACCCCCGCGTTGACGTTCAGTCGCGAATTGGCTACCCAGTGCGTGCTGCGATCAGTGCGGGCCCCCGTTCGGTGCCCGCCACAGTCAGCTCGTGCCACGATCAGCTCGTGCACCGAGCGCAGCTGACCACCGTCGTCGCCCTGGCGGTCGCCGTCGCGGCGATCTCCACCTCCGGACCGCTGATCGCCTACGCGGCCGCCAGCGGGCTGGCGATCGCCTTCTGGCGCAACGCCTTCTCGGTGGTGGCCGTGGTACCGGCGGCGGCCGTGTCCCGCCGCGCCGAGCTGCGCGGAGCCAGCCGCCGTACCCTCGCCGTCTGTGTGCTCGCCGGGGTGGCGCTGGCCGCACACTTCGCCACCTGGGTGCCGAGCGTGAAGCTGACCGCCGTGGCCACCGCCACCGCGCTGACCGCCACCCAGCCGGTGTGGCAGGGGCTGATCGCGCTCGGCCAGGGGCGCCGGCTGCCCGGCCTGGTCTGGGTGGGTATCGCGCTGGCGGTCGCCGGGGCGGCGCTGGCCAGCGGCTTCGACCTGGTGGCGCAGCCGCGGGCGTTCGCCGGGGATGTGCTGGCCGTCCTCGGCGGGATCTGCGCGGCGGTCTACACCGCGTTCGGCGAGCGGGCGCGCAGCGAGGTCTCCACGGTCGGGTACACCGCCGTGTGCTACCCGGTCTGCGCGCTGCTGCTGCTGGCGGTGTGCCTGGTGGGCCGGGTACCGCTGCACGGCTACCCGGGCGCCACCTGGCTGGCGCTGCTGGCCATGACGCTGGGGCCGCAGCTGCTCGGGCACTCGCTGTTCAGCTTCGCCCTCCGGCAGATCAGCGCGACCACGGTGGCCGTGCTGATCTTGCTGGAGGTACCGGGCGCGGCGCTGATCAGCTGGGCGTGGCTCGGTGACACGCCGCCGGTACGCCAGTGGCCGGGGCTGGCGGTGCTGGTGGCCGGCGTGGTCGTGGTGGTACTCGGCAGCCGCCGCCTGGTCAGCCCGGTCGGCGTCGCGCCGGTGGAGGCCGCCGCGAGCTGACGGTCGTCACTGCGTGGGCAGCCCGACCGCGGCCGCGCTGGCCGCCCAGAGCTTGGCGGCCATGGCCGGGTCGGTGGTGGCCGGGGTGGCCTGCTTGAGCACCCGGTCGACGTAGTAGCCGCCGTTGACCAACTCGCCAGCGGTCGCCTGCGCCAGCCAGAGCAGCGTGTCGGCACCCTTCTCCGGGCTGCGCAGGAAGAACGCCAGCCGGTAGAAGACGGACACCACCCCGCTGTCCCGGCCGAACCGGGTGCGCACCACGCCCGGGTGGTAGGCGAAGGAGAGGATCTCCGGCCAGCGCCGGGCGGCCTCGGCGGTGAACGCGATATTGGCCTGCTTGCTGCTGCCGTAGACGGTGAACGCCTTGTAGGGGCCGGAGCGGCTGTCCAGGTCGGCCGGGTCGAGCCGGCCGCCCCGGTGCGCGTCGGAGGCGGTGGTCACCACCCGGCCGCCGGCCAGCCGGTCGCGCAGCAGGTGGGTGAGCAGGAACGGCGCCAGGTGGTTGGCCTGCACGGTCAGTTCGAAGCCGTCGACCGTGGTCACCCGGCCCGGCACCAGCAGGCCGGCGTTGTTGGCGAGCAGGTCGATGCGGGGGTACGCCGCCGCGAGCTGCCCGGCCAGGTCGCGCACCTGGGACAGCTCGGCGAAGTCGGCGCGGTACGCGGTGACCTGGGCCTGCGCACCGGCGGCCGCCCGTACATTGGAGATCGTTTCGTCGAGACGGCGCTGGTCGCGCCCGACCAGGGCGAGGCGCACGCCCCGGCGGGCCAGCCCGACCGCCGCGGCCGCTCCGATGCCGGAGCTGGCGCCGGTGATGATGGCGGTGAGTTCCTTCGGATCAGCGTTCGCGTCAGCCACGGCGCGAGGCTACCGTACGCCGCGGTAACGTCGTATCCCCTGAATGCCCGGGGTGGGCGCGGCCCGGCCGTCGTGCCGGTCGACGGAAGCCCGGCGTCGCCGGGGTGAGGCAGTCGATCGCGGCCCGGCCGGGCGGGCCGGTGGCGGGCCGCGACCGTCGGGCGCTCAGCGCAGCGCCTGGACCAGGTCGGCCGCGGTCCGGATGACGTAGTCGTAGTCGTTGCTGGTGGTGTTGCTGGCGCCAATCGCGATGACGATCACGAGGATGTAGAGCACGCAGCCCACCACCCACAGGCCGGTGAAGATGTAGCCGCACACGAGGCCGGCGGTGGCCAGGCCCTCGCCCTGCTCGCCGCGCTCGCGGATCTGCTTCTTGGCGATGTGGCCGAAGACGATGGCCAGCGGCGCGAAGACGAAGGCGAAGACCAGTGCCAGGATGGCCATGGTGTTGGTGCTGGCGTTGGGGGGCGCCACGTAGGCCGGCTGGACGTAGCCGCCCTGCGGGTAGGCGGCCGGGTAGTTGGGCGCCGGGGTGGTCGGGTAGCTCGGGCCGCCGGAGTAGGGCTGTTGGGGGTACGCCGCCGGGTCGTACCCGGGCTGCTGCCCGTATCCGGGCTGGTACGGGTCCTGGTAGCTCATGATCGGGTCATTCCTTCCCTCAGGTGCCGCCGAGGGTACAGCACCGGAGCCCGCGACAGTTTCCCCAACGTGAGCCGGCTTTCCGACCGGCCTGAGCGCCCGCTACCCAGGCGCTACTGAGCGGTAGTTCAGTCGTCGTCGTCGTCGCGGCGGCGCCGGCGCCGCCGCGACTGGCGGGGCATCGCGTACACCACGTCCAGCTGCTGTCGGCGGTACGGCCGCCAGTTGCGCTTCGGTCCGGTCTCGGCGTAGACCAGCCCGAGTACTACCCCGAAGCCGGCGAACGCCGCCAGGCTGACCATCTCCGAGTCGATCGCGAAGAACTTCCCGCCCGTCGCGATCGGCACGGCCACCAGGCGTACCACCAACCACAGCGCGGCGCCGTAGACGATGCCCACCCCGATCGCCGGCACGGTACCGGCCACCAGCCGGCCGAACAGCACGCCGTAGCCCGCGCCGGCCACGGCGCACAGCACCACGTGCACCACCCAGGCGGCGGCCAGCGTGTGCGCGCCCACCAGCCGCCCGGTCTCGTCCAGGTCGCCGAGGATCCACAGGACCAGGCCGAGCAGCAGGCCGCCGGCGATGCCGCCGACCACACCCGCGCCGGCTCGGCTGACCACGTTGTGCGGGGCGATGTACCGGTCGCTCATGCGCGCTCCAAAGAGGGGTGGGGGCGGGTACACAGTAGACAACGCCCCCGGGCGCGCACTATCCGACGTTCAGCGCACCGCGACCAGGGTCGGTCGGATGCCTTCCGGTAGCGGCTGAGCTGCTGGTCAGGCGGACGGTCCGGCGATGCCCCGGATCGCGCGCTCCACGGCGATGCAGTGGTCCTCGACGTAGTCCAGGCCGCCGGCCAGGGCGATGGCCCGGGCCTGCGCCGAGGCGATGCCCTGCTGGAGCCAGAGCGCCCGGGCGCCGACGGCCACCGCCGAGCGGGCCACCGGCGGCGTGTCGGCGCTGGGCCGGAACACGTTCACCAGGTCGACCGGGAACGGGATGTCCTCCAGCGTCGGGTAGCACTGCTCGCCGAAGATCCGCTCGGCGTACGGGTTCACCGGGATGACCCGCCAGCCTTTGAGCTTCATCTGCAGGGGTACCGCGTAGGCAGTCTTCCCCTCGTGCCGCGAAACGCCGACGACGGCGATGCTGGTCGATTCCCGCAGGATCTGTTCGGGGGTACGCACCCTTCCGACGCTACCTCGCGCGCCGGTCGGCGACCGGTCGGCCGGCGCGCTACAACAGCGTCAACTGGGTACCTTCCCCGCCGCCCCGGGGCCGCCAGGCGTGCGGCGGGGCCGGGTCCCGGGGCAGCATCCGGGCCTGCCGCCGCCCCGTGTCGCCGATCCCCGCCCGGGCGGCGGCGCGCCCGACCCGGGCGGTGACCTCGCGCTGGTAAGCCGCCGGTGAATAGGAGCCGCCCCGGAACAGCTCCCGGTAGCGCGGCAGCAGGTCCGGACGGGTACGCGCCAGCCAGCCCAGATACCACTCGCGGGCACCGGTGCGCAGGTGCAGCGGCAGCGGGGTCAGCTGGACCGCCCCGGCGGCGGCGATGGCCGCCGCCGTCTCCTCGATGGACTCGTCGGTGTCGGTGAGGCCGGGCAGGATCGGCGCCATCAGTACCGAGACGTCGAAGCCCGCGTCGGTGAGCTGGCGTACCGCGTCCAGCCGCCGGCGCGGCGACGGCGTACCCGGCTCGGCGGCCCGCCACACCCGTTCGTCGACGAAGCCCACGGACAGCGACAGGCCGACGCCGGTGACGCTCGCCGCCTGCTTGAGCAGGGGCAGGTCACGCAGGATCAGGGTGCCTTTGGTGAGGATGGAGAACGGGTTGGCGAAGTCGCGCAGCGCCGCCAGGATCTCCGGCATCAGCCGGTACCGCCCCTCGGCGCGCTGGTACACATCCACGTTGGTACCCATCGCGATGGTCTCGCCGCTCCAGCGCGGCGCGGCCAGCTCCCGGCGTAGCAGTTCACCGGAGTTGACCTTGACGATGATCCGGGAGTCGAAGTCGTGGCCGGCGTCCAGGTCGAGATAGGTGTGGGTGTTGCGGGCGAAGCAGTACGTGCAGGCGTGCGAGCAGCCCCGGTACGGGTTGACCGTCCAGGTGAACGGCACCGCGGAGGCGGCCGGCACCTTGTTGATGACCGACTTCGCGCGGATCTCGTAGAACGTCATCCCGGCGAAACCCGGCGTGTCGAACGTGCGCACCACAGCGCCCGGCAGCGCCAACGGCAGCGGCTGCGCCCTGCCAGCCCCGTCGACAGGGCTCGGATCGGTGGACGCCAGGGGCGGCGCGAGTGGCAAGGGTGGGGCCACCCGCGCCGCATCGGTCTCCGGTCTGTTCCGAAGGCCATCCCAGCGCATGAAGCAGATTAGCACAGGCGTTCGAAGGACTGTTAAACGCGCCGTCCACCGGCTACAACGGTGAGCATGCGGGACACCAGGTACCGGGTGATCACCACCCTGGAGTGGGTCAACAACCGGCTGACCCGGGCGGCGCTGCGGCGCGGCTGGGCACCGGCCGCCTTCGCCCTGCTGGAGACCACCGGCCGGCGGACCGGACAGCCCCGCCACACGCCGGTCGGCAACGGCGCGGCCGGCGACACCTTCTGGCTGGTCGCCGCGCACGGCCGGCGCGCCGATTACGTCCGCAACCTGCTGGCCGATCCCCGCGTCCGGGTGAAGGTCCGCGGCCGCTGGCGCACCGGCACGGCGGTGCCGCTGCCCGACGACGACCCGGTCGCCCGCAGCCGCACCCTGCCCTACCAGTGGGACGCGGCGATCAACCGGCTGCTGGCCACCAGCCCGCTGACCATCCGCATCGACCTGGACCCGGAAACCCCGGCCCCGGCCCCGCAGCAGGAAACGGACCCGGCGCCGTAGCGGCGTCGGGTCCGTCAGCGTGGGATCAGGCGGTCGCCTGCCCGGCGACCTGGGCGCGGACCTGCTCCATGTCGAGCCCCTCGACGGCGGTGATGAGCTGCTCCAGCGCGGACGGGGGAAGCGCGCCGGCCTGCTCGAAGACGATCACACCGTCGCGGATCGCCATGATCGTCGGGATCGACCGGATCTCGAACTGGGCCGCGAGCGACTGCTCGGCCTCGGTGTCCACCTTGCCGAACACGATGTTCGGGTGGACTTCGGAGGCCTTCTCGTAGGTCGGAGCGAACCGCTTACACGGGCCGCACCAATCCGCCCAGAAGTCGACCAGCACGATGCCCTCGCTGCTGGTGACCTCGCCGAAGTTGGCCGCGGTCAGCGTCTGGGTAGCCATTGCGTCTCCGTTCCGATGGGTGTCGGCGTTGCGCCCCGCACAACGGAGCCCGACCCGAGCGTATTCCCGCTGCCCGGTGGCCGCCGCTGGCCACAGTGGGCCATGCCACACCGGTCACCGTGCCGGGCGCCGCCGGGCACACTGATCTGGTGGCCACCTTCCTGTACGACGGGGACTGCGCGTTCTGCAGCGCCTCCGCGCGCTTCCTGGAGAAGCACATCCCCACCCGGGCCCGGGTGGCGGCCTGGCAGTTCGTCGACATCGCGGCGCTGCGGCTCACCGTGGAGCAGTGCGACGCGGCGGTCCAGTGGGTCCCCGACGACGGCCCGACGCTGGCCGGGCCGGACGCGATCGGCGCGCTGCTGCGTGACGCCGGCTCCTGGTGGCGCCCACTGGGCCGGCTGCTCGGGCTCGCCCCGGTGCGCTGGCTGGCCTGGCCCGCGTACCGGCTGATCGCCCGCAACCGGCACCGGCTGCCCGGCGGTACCCCCACCTGCTCGTTGCCGCAGGCGCAGCGCGAGCGGCTAGGTCTGGCCGCCCCCCGCGAGCGGGACTGAGTCGCTCGACGCCGGCGGCCCGGAGACCGGGGCCGGCGTCGCCGCGCTGCCCGCACCCGCGGCGCGGCGCTGCCACCGGCCGCGGAGCCAGACCACCGGGCGGCAGCGTTCCAGCGGCAGGAAGCTGGTCATGGCCGCCTGGTGCGGGGCGAAGGAGATGGTGATGGTGGCCATCACCATGACGTGGAAGGCGTAGAAGAACGCCACGATGGCGTACCGCAGCCGGGGTCGGACGAAGAACACCACCGGACTGCTCAGCTCGAACGCCACGATGCCGAACTGGCTGGCCACCAGCAGCCACGGGTGCGCGGCCAGCGGATGGGTGAGCAGCGTGCCGCGCCGGATGATGGCCCGCTGCAGGGTGGCCGAGGTCAGCCACTCGACGCCGCCGAAGCGCAGCTTCGCCCAGGAGGCGAGGAAGTAGGTGGCGATCACGCCGAGCTGGGTCAGCCGCAGCGCCCAGCCGCCGGCCCGGGTCGGCGTGGGGTCACCGTGCCGGGCCGGGCCGCAGGTCGGCAGCGCGGCCAGCGCCACCAGCAGGCCGAACCGGTCGTGGTCGACCTTGCCGTAGCTCATCGCGATGACCATCCACTCGAAGTAGAGCGCGAAGACGGTCCAGCCGAGCAGGCGCGGGGCGCGGCCGGTCGCGGCCGCCAGGGCGAGCGGGATCAGCGTCCAGAAGACGGCGTGGACGAGCAGCCCGTCGGGGGTGGGCAGGTGCAGCAGCCGGCCGACGAACAGCGGCTGGTAGTACCGGCCCGGAATGGCCGCATGGCTGCGCACCCAGGGGGTGAACCAGACGAGGTCGGCGGCCACGAACAGGTAGACGACGGTCCGGAAGGCGGCCACCCGGCCCCTGGGGACGGGTTCGGTGAGCCAGTTCGTCACCCGGGTCACGGGACGCTCCAGGTGGCGGCGGTTTCATCGGTGTACGCCCCGGTCTGCCGACCGCCGTGCAGCTGGTGCCAGCGCACGATGACCCGGACCTGTGCCAGCTTGGCCGCCCCCGGGTTGCGCCGGGCGTACGCCTCGTCGACGGAGCGCAGCAGCTCCGGGTGCGCCCGGATGCCGGGCAGCTGGCCCTCGATCTCGGCCCGGCGGATCCCGGTGTTCTGCTCGTTGAGTACGACCACCGTGCCGTCGGCGAGTACCCCTTCGAAGCGGGTGTCCGCCACCGGCGAGTCCAGCTTGTCGGCGGTGGAGTACATCCGGAACGGGCCGAACGGGAACAGGTCGTCCTGTCCCCAGAGGGTCCCGTAGAGCAGCAGTCCGACGACCGCGACGGTGACGGCGACGCGGATGCGCAGACCGGACGCGGATAGTGTCTCCATCGGGGCGAGAGTCTACGGTTTGCAGCCACGGCGGCGTAGACCACTCGCCCGGAGTATTCAACTGGCTACTCTGTGGTAGTAGATTCTTACAGTTCGATAACTGTGATCTGGCTCTCTATGTTGTGGCCGCCAACTAACCTCACAATGTGTGACAACAGAGCGTGGACGGCGGGTGCCGGGGAGGGCCCCGCCGTTCATTGCGTCTATGGGCAGTTAGCTCGGCCGATACGGTGCGACGGCGCACTGCGCCCGAGGTGTTTCGGCGGTTGCTGCACCGCGCACCCTTGGTAACAGACAGTGATGGTGTGCCGTATCCAAACCACACCTCTGCCGCCTCGCTCGCTCACCCCCCGCACCTGCGCGCCCGCCGGGCCGAGCCGACCGGCAACTGCGGACGCCGGCCACAACCTGCCCGAACGGGACCAGGTCGACGCCCCCGGGCAACCCGGACTTCCCGGAGATCGCCGCCCAGTCTCCGGCTGCGCTGGAGACCCCCCGGGCGCGGGCATATGCTGACGGTAATCTCCCGCGCGGCCACGACAGAGCGGTCGCCTGACGAGGAGGCCGTGCATGCCGAACCACGGATCCAGGCAGCGCACCGCAGCACCTACCAGCGCCTTTCTGCCGGACGCGTGGCGGGCGCTGGTTCAACTCCCGGGCCGGGTGGTGGTCGCCACCGCCGCGCCCACGGTCGCCCCGGCCGCCGGTCGGCGCGACCCGGTGACGCCGTCGCTGGCCGGCCTGGAAGCCATCGCCGCCGGCCGCAACTGTGCCAGCCCGCTGGTCCGTGACGTCGTCAGCGCCATCTACCTGGAGGAGATCGAGGCCGGCAACCGACCCGAGCCCGGGCTGCTGGACGCGTGCGCGCGGGCCGGTGCGGCGCTGCGGGCCGGCGCCTGGCGGGAGGACGCCGACGCGTACCGCAGCTGGATCGAGGCGATCGCCGCCCGGACCTGCCAGGCCGGCAACGCACCGGCCGTCTTCGACAGCGGCGGGCCTGCCCTGTCCGGACCGCAGCTGCGCTTCCTCGCCCAGCTCCGATCCGCGATTCGCTAGCCTGCCTGCCCGTGGAGACCTCGCACCGCGCCGTCGCGCACCCCGCCCTGACCGCCGCGCGGACCAGCCACGACCCGGCCGGCCCCGGGCCGGAGCGGGGCGACGACCTCGCCGTCGGGGTCGGCCCGTGGGCCGGGCCGTGGCCCAGCGACCCGCGCCTGGACCCCGACCTGCTGGCCGCCGGTGACCGGCGCAACGTCATCGACCGGTACCGCTACTGGCGGCACGAGGCGATCGTGGCCGACCTGGACACCCGGCGGCACCCGTTCCACGTGGCGGTGGAGAACTGGCAGCACGACATGAACATCGGCACCGTGGTCCGCAACGCCAACGCTTTCCTGGCCGCCGAGGTGCACGTGGTCGGCCGACGCCGGTGGAACCGGCGCGGTGCCATGGTCACCGATCGGTACCAGCACGTCCGCCACCACGAGACGATCGAACGCTTCGTCGACTGGGCGCACGGGCAGCGGCTCGCCGTCGTGGGCATCGACAACCTGCCCGGTGCCCGGCTGCTGGAGGGCGCCGGGCTGCCCCGCCGCTGTGTCCTGATCTTCGGGCAGGAGGGGCCGGGGCTCTCCGACGCCGCCCGGGCCGCCTGCGACCAGGTGCTCTACATCGCGCAGTTCGGCTCCACCCGGTCGATCAACGCCGGAGTCGCCAGCGGTATCGCCATGCACGCCTGGATCCGTCAGCACGCCGACCTCAGCCGTGCCGACCCCGGCCCGGCGGAGCCGGCAGTCGCGACCGGCCCGGCGGAGCCGACAGTCGAGTCCGGCCGGCGGGCCGGCGTAGTCCCGGAGGTTGCCGGATGAGCGTGCAGGTGAGCTGTCCCCGGTGCGGGGCGGGCGTACACCCGCCCGACCTGATGGACTCGGCCTGGCGCTGCGCCGACTGCGGGCCGGTGTACCCGCTGCACACCCCGGCACACCTGGACCTGGACGTGGCCGCCGCGGTGTTCGCGCACGCCGCCGGTATCCCCGTCTGGGTGCCCTGGCCGCTGCCCACCGGCTGGCTGGTCACCGGCCTGGCCTGGGCCGGCGACGAGCGCTCCGGCGCCCGGGCCACGGTGGTCGCGCTCACCGGCCCCGCCCCGGTCAGCGCCGGCCCGGCGGACCTGCTGCTGATCGCGGAGGAGCCGGGCGTCGGCCTGGGTACCCGGCTGGCCGGCCTGTCCGGTCCCGATCCCGGCCGCTACCTGGACGGCCTCGACCATGCCGTCCCGCACGCCAAGGTACGGGCCGACGGCTGGCCCACGGCGCTGTGGTCGGTCGGCGACCGGGACGACCGCAGCGCCTTCGTGGGGGAGGCGCACGGGCTCTGGCTGTTCGCGGTCGCCTGGCCGGCGTCGGCCGGCTACCTGCTCGCCGAGGAGCTACAGCTGTGTGACGCGGCGGCGGTACCAGGTCCGCTGGTCTTCGGGGCGCCGAGCCCGTACCTTCCTCCGTCAGGGTGAATCAGGGCAGGACTGCGACCCGCGATCCGTTATGTGCAGGTACCTTAGTTTTGGTGCAGAATGGCGCAGGGATGTCGGATGATCGCAGAACGATTCACTCCGAGAATTCCAACTGATACGCTGAGTTCCGTCGCGGCACGCCCGCCCGGCGCTGTGGGGAGAGGAACGCCCACGATGGTCAAAAAGATCCTCACCTGGGGTCTCGTTGCCTTTCTGATCTTCTTTGTGGTGACCAAGCCGGCCAACGCGGCGTTGGTGGCCAAGCAGTTGGGCAACGGCGTGATCGACGTCGGTGACGGCCTCGGGAGCTTCTTCACCAACCTGGTCTCCTGATCGATGGCCGACGACCCACCGCCCTCCGGGCCCCGCTGGTGGCGGCGGCTCGTCGGTCGTGACGCGACACCCCCCTACGATCCTGACGCGCCCCCTCCGCCGGTCGACGACGACACCGCCGAGTTCCTCTCGCCGCTGGCCGACACCGAGCTGGCCGGGCTGCGCGGCACCGCGCCCCGGGGCATCGAGGAAGAAGCCAGCACCATGGTCGGGAAGTACCTCTTCCCGACCGAGAAGTTCCGTGGCGAGTGGAACAAGCACTGGATCTACCTGGTCAAGGAGTTCGTGATCGGGGCGGTGGCGACCTTCCTGATGGGCTGGCTCGCCGGCTTCCTGCACCGGCACAACCAGGACACCTTCGTCTCGGTGACCGTGATCATCTGGCTCGGTGTGATGGGCTACGTCGGCTGGAAACTGGTCGACTGGTGGTACGACAAGTTCATCCTCACCAACAAGCGGATCATGGTCGTCAACGGGCTGGTCACCCGTACCGTCGGGATGATGCCGCTGGCCCGGGTCACGGACATGAAGTATGAGCAGTCCCCGCTCGGGCGGCTGCTCAACTACGGCACCTTCGTGGTCGAGTCGGCCGGGCAGGACCAGGCGCTGCGCACGGTCAAGCCGCTGCCCAACCCGAACGAGCTGTACCTGCGCATCGTCGAGGAGATGTACGAGCCCGAGGCGGTGGAGGCGCGGCTGTCCCGCCAGGCCGAGGAGGCCCGCGCCGCCGACGCGTGACCGGCGCCGCCGCGAACACCGCACCGACCTGCCCCGCGCTCCCCAGCGCCACCGGGTCGACCCGCGCGCGAAGGCGCCCGGTTCGGCCCGCGCGCGGAGCGCCGTCCGCAGGCCCTCGGCGTGTTAAGTGTCTGGCGTGAACTTCAAGCTGTTCGGGACGGCGTTCGTCACCCTGCTGGTGATCACCGACCCGCCGGGCATGGTCCCCATCTTCCTGGCCCTCACCGCGCCGCTGCCGGCCCGCGAGCGGCACCGGGCCGCCTGGCAGGCGGTGGCCCTGGCCGGTGGCGTGATCGTGGCGTTCGCGGTGGCCGGCCAGAAGATCCTCGAGTACCTGCACATCGAGCTGCCGGCGTTGCAGGGCGCGGGCGGCCTGCTGCTGGTCCTGGTGGCGTTGGAGCTGCTCACCGGAAAGGCGGACAGCCCCGACCGGCAGGCCACCTCCAACATCGCGCTGGTACCCCTGGGGACTCCGCTGCTGGCCGGGCCGGGCGCCATCGTGGCGACCATGCTCTTCGTCCGGCAGGCGCACCACCCCGCCGACGTGCTGGCCATCGGCGTGGCGATCGTCCTGGTGCTGCTGGTGGTGTGGTTGGTGCTGCGGTTCTCCGGGATCATCGTGAAGATCCTGCGGCCGGGCGGCATCGAGGTGCTGACCCGGATCGCCGGCCTGCTGCTGGCCGCCATCGCCGTGCAGCTGATCGCCGACTCGGTGGCCGCGTTCGTCACGGAGTACGTGCGCTCGGCCGGCTGAGCCGGCGGGTGGGGGGTTGGCCGGCTGAGCCGGCGGGTGGGGGGTTGGCCGGCTGAGCCGGCGGGTGGGGGTTGGCCGGCTGAGCCGGCGGGTGGGGGGGTTGGCCGGCTGAGCCGGCGGGTCGGGGTCGGCCGGGTGAGCGGGGGGCTCAGGGTCGGCCGGGTGAGCGGGCGGGTCAGGGGTTTGTGCGGCTCCGGGCGCGGGCGACCTTGCGCAGGTGCATGCTGGTCCGCAGCCGGCGCCACCAGTTGCGCCGGCGCGGCACGTGGACCCGCGGCGCCCGGCTGGTGGTGGCGGTGACGGCGCCGGTGGACTTGACGCTGCGGATGACCGCCGTGCCGGTGTCCAGGTCGACGTCGGAGCCGTTGGCCACGTCGACGCGCTTGCGCTTGGACTCGGCGATGTGCTCGGTCTGCTTGTGCTTGCTGGGCCGGAACAGGCCGTCGATCTCGGCCAGCCCCGCGGAGATCGCGGCGGTACTCGCCGAATTCTCGTCGCCGCCGCGCATCCAGCGCATCAGGCCCATGCCAGATCTCCTCGCCGTAACCCTTGTCCCGCCGACTCCTGTCGCGTCGGCACACCCCAGTGTCGCACCCCGGTGGCAGGATCTGCCATGTGCCAGAGTCCACCCTCCCCGGTGCCAACCCGGTCCGGCCGCCCGCACGGCGCCCCGCAGACCCGGTCCGACCTGCCCAAACACCCCAGCCGGAGCAGCTGGGCTTCGATGGGATGCCGGAGCGCCTTTTCGTATGCACGCCGAGCAAACTCGCCGCCTTCGACGACTGTCCGCGCCGCTACCGATTTGCCTACGTCGATCGTCCGGCGCCGCCCAAGGGTCCGGCCTGGGCGCACAACTCGCTGGGCGCCAGCGTGCACTCGGCGCTGCGCGGCTGGTATCTGCTCCCCGCGCAGCAGCGCACCCCGGCCGCGCTGCCCACGCTGCTGCGCGCCACCTGGGTCGGCGAGGGCTACCGGGACGACGCCCAGGAGCGGGCCGCCTTCGACCGGGCGCTGGGCTGGCTGGAGAGCTACCTGGCCGAGGCCGATCCGCAGGACGACCCGGTGGGTGTCGAGCGTCACGTGGCCGCCCGGACCGCCCGGCTGGCGCTCAACGGCCGGGCCGACCGGATCGACCGGCGCGGCGACGAGCTGGTGATCGTGGACTACAAGACCGGCCGGTCGCAGCTGTCCGAGGATGACGCCCGGGGCTCCCGCGCGCTGGCCCTCTACGCGTTTGCCGCCAGTCGGGTCTTCCGCCGCGCCTGCCATACCGTGGAGCTGCACCACCTGCCGACCGGGACGGTCGCCCGCTGGCGGCACTCGGAGGACTCGATCGCCCGGCACGTGTCCCGCGCCGAGGAGACCGCCCGGGACATCACGGCTGCGGAGAAGGAGGTCGCCGCGGGCGCAGACCCGGACCGGGCGTACCCGACCCGGCCGGGGGCGCTGTGCGGCTGGTGTGACTACCGGCGGGCCTGCCCGGACGGTGCCGGGCTGCCGGGGAAGGAGCCGTGGGCGGGGGTCTTGCGCGATACGGTCACCACGCGAGAGGATCCGCAAATCTGAGCGCGCCTCATATTCGCCGGGGGCGGCGGTCGGCCTCACGGCGGGGGAGAGCACCTGTGGAGATCCGGGATCGGCGGGCGCGGGTGGCTGCCGGCGCGTTCTACCTCGTCCAGGGGCTCAGCTTCGCCGGCCTGCTCACCCAGGTACCCACCCTGCAGCACAAGCTGTCCATCTCGGATGCCGAACTGAGCCTGATCCTGCCGCTGGTCCCGGTGGTCGCCGGGGTGGGGAGCGTGCTGGCCGGCGTGTACGCCCCCCGCTGGGGCAGCCGGGTGCTGCTGCGGGTGTGCGGGCCACTGGTACCGCTGGCCATCCTGCTGGTCGGGCTGGTACCGACGAAGCTCGCCCTCTACCCGGCCGTGGCCCTGGTCGGCCTGCTGCTCGGCGCCGTCGACGCGACCATGAACATGCAGGGCGTCGCCGTGCAGAGCCGGTACCGGCGCAGCCTGCTCAACTCGTTCCACGGGGTGTGGAGCGTCGGCGGCATCCTCGGCGCGCTGGCCACTGTGCTGGCGCACAGCCTGGACTGGTCGCTGGCCGCCGGGCTGGCCCTGGTCGCCGTGGCCGGCGTCGCGGTCGACGCCAGCTTCGGCCACCGGCTGCTGACCCGGGCCGAGGAGGGCGCCCACGCACCCGCCAGCGGACCGGCCCCGGCCATCCCGTGGCGCCCGATCGTCCTGGTCGGCCTGGCCGTCATGATCATGTACATCGCCGACTCGGCCACCTCCAACTGGTCCACCAAGTACCTCCAGGACACCCTGCACGCGGCCAAGAACGTCGCACCGCTCGGCCTGGCCGCCTACCTGGCCTGCCAGCTGATCGGCCGGATCGGCGCGGATCGGCAGGTCAACCGGTTCGGGCCGGTGCTGCCGGTGGCCGTGGGCGGCGCCGTCGGCGCCGCCGGCCTCACCCTGGTCGCGCTCGCCCCGGCGCCGCTCTGGGCGATCGTCGGCTTCGGCGTGGTCGGTGCCGGCCTCAGCGTGGTGGTCCCGCTGTCCTTCTCGGCCGCCGGGGTGCTCGACCCGACCAACAGCGGCGTGGCCATCGCCCGGGTCAACCTGTTCAACTACGTCGGCTTCGTGGTGGGCGCCGGGCTGACCGGGGCGGTCGCCGACGCGGCCAGCCTGCGCTGGGCCTTCGCGGTACCGGCGGTGCTGGCGCTCGGCGTGGTCGCGCTGGCCCCGGCGTTCCGGGTGGCCGGTCGCGGGCACCCGCTCGCCGTGGCCACCGAGCAGCCCTCGGCCGTGTAGGCGCGGTCAGGCGGCGGCGCGGGCAGCCTCGGCGCGCTCGATCGCGGCGCGGAAGACCGGCCCCTGGGACAGCCGCTCCGGCAGCAGTGACACGGCCGAACGCAGCACCCGCGCCGACACCGAGGAGGACAGGTCGGTGGTCGGCAGCCCGGCGAGGCCGTACAGGCGGCGCGCCCAGGATGGCAGCAGCCCGATCGCCAGCGTCGCCCCGGACAGGTAGACCAGGCGCAGCGGGGTGAAGCCCAGGCCGTGCGGCATCGGCGGGCTGGTGAGGAACTTCGCGGCGGCGATCCCCTCGCCGGTCAGCCCCAGCGCCGGTCTGACCTCGCGGTAGTAGGCAGCCACCTCGGCCGCCGAGGACGGCACCGTGGCCGGGTCCAGCCCGACCAGCTCGGCGGAGCGGCGCTGCTCGTCGTAGTAGCGGTCGATCTCGGCCGGGGTGAGCGGGCAGCCGGCCCGCACCGCCACGGTGACGAACGACTCGATCTCCGTGACATGCACCCAGCGCAGCAGCTCCGGCTCGTCCACCCGGAACACCTCACCGGTACGCCGGTCGGTGGCGCGCAGTCGGGCGTGGATGGCGCGTACCCGCCGGCCCGCCTCGCGCGCCTGTGCGGTGGTGCCGTAGACCGTGGTGGCCACGAAGGTGCCGGTGCGCTCCAGACGCCCCCAGGGGTCCTTCTCGTAGGCCGAGTTCTGCACCACGCCGGCCACCGCACGCGGGTGCAGGGCCTGCAGGTAGAGCGCCCGCAGGCCGGCGAGCAGCAGGATCGGCTCCCGGTGCAGTCGCCAGCTCACCGAGTCGGGGCCGAACAGTCCCAGGTCGTTCTCCTCCGCCATCCCCCCAGCGTGCCACCTGCGCCGGCGGCACAGCCAGGGCGGCCGGTTCAGTCGGCGGCGCGCAGCGCCTGGCAGGCCGGGCAGAGGCCCCAGAAGGTCACCTCGGCCTCGTCGACCTCGAAGCCCTCGGTGGCGCTCGGGTCCAGGCACGGCGCCCGGCCCACCGCGCAGTCGACGTCGGCGATCGTCCCGCAGCCCCGGCACACCACGTGGTGGTGGTTGTCGCCGGCGCGGGCCTCGTAGCGGGCCGGCGAGCCGGCCGGCTCGATGCGGCGGGCCAGGCCGGCGCGGGCCAGCGCGGCGAGCACGTCGTAGACCGCCTGGGTGGAGACCGAGTCGAGCCGCTCGCGTACCCGCCGGGTCACGTCGTCGGCCTCCAGGTGGCCGCCCTCGGCGAGTACGGCCAGCACGGCCAGCCGGGGCTTGGTCACCCGCAGGCCGCGTTCGCGCAGCAGCCGCTCGGCGCCGGTCGGGCCGCCCGCGACGTGTCTGTGCTGCTCGCTGTACACCTGGCCATTGCACCACGGCGGTCGGCCGCCGACCAGTTGTGGCCGCCCGGACCAGGCACCGGGCCCTGGTGAACCGGTCGGCTATCAGGCACCGTATGCACGGTCACACTCACGAGGAGGATGCGTTCGATGCTGGACACGGTCTTCGGGCTGCCGGCCCATCCGCTGCTGGTGCACGGCGCGGTGGTCCTGGTGCCGCTGCTGATCCTGACGACCGTGGGCTATGCGCTGGTACCCCGGCTGCGTCCGCGGCTGGACTGGGCGGTGGTACTGCTCGCCGTCGCCGCCCCGGTCGCGGTGTACCTGGCCCGCGAGTCCGGGGAGAAGTTCCTCAGCCGGACCTACGGCGCCGGCCCGTACCCGCACGACATCCTCCGGCACCAGGACTACGCGGGGAAGCTGCTCTGGTTCGCCGCCCTGCTGGGGGTGTTGGCGCTGGTCCTGGTGGCGGTCACCGAGGGGCGCCGGCGGGGGCGGGTCAGTCGGCACCCGGCGCTGGCCGTCGTGGTGGTGGTGCTGGCGCTCGCCGCCGCTGTGCCGGCCGGCGCGTACGTCTACCTGACCGGCGACTCGGGCGCCCGGGCGGTGTGGAGCACCTCGAAGTAGGCCGGGCTAGAGCAGCGCCCGTCCGCACAGGACGAACAGCACCACCAGCAGCACGCTGGCGGCCAGCAGGCCGACGCCGTAGGTGACGGTACGGCCGCGCTGCTCGGCCGCCTCGATCCCCGGCACGTCCTGGGTCGGCAGGCTGCGCGGCTGCGCCGGCTGGAGCACGGTGGGCGGGCGCCAGCCGGCCGGTGGTGCGCTGGTCGGCGGGGGGCCGGTGTAGGGCGGCTGGGAGGGGCCGGTCGGCGCGGTCGAGGGGGCCTCGCCGGCCGGTCCGTAGCTGGTGGGTCGGCGCCACTGCTCGTCTGCGCTCACGTCGATGACGGTACCGCGTGCCGCCGGGGCTACGCTTGATGCCGTGGATGCCGACGCGGGCCGACCCGCGACCGATGAGGACCGTACCGTCGTCTTCGCCGACGACGACCTGCCGGTGCTGCCCGACCAGACCCGGGACGACACCGACCGCGGCTGGGGCGAGGACCACCAGGGCAATGACCGCCGGCTGCTGGACGAGCGGCCGCCGCACTGGGAGTAGCCGCCCGACCAGTCCGGGGGTCAGTTGGCGCTGCTGGTCGCGGCCTTGCTCTCGGTCTTCGGGGCGGCCGCCGGTGCCGGCGTGGCCGGCTTGGCGTCGGTCTTGGTCTCGGCCGGCTTGCTCTCCGCCGGCTTGGCCGGTTCGCCGGCTGCCGTGCCGGAGCGCGAGTCGGTCCGGTAGAAGCCGGAGCCCTTGAAGACGATCCCGACCGAGGAGAACAGCTTGCGCAGCCGGCCCTCGCACACCGGGCACTCGACCAGCGGGTCGTCGGCGAACGACTGGACCGCTTCGAGCTGGTGGCCGCACGCGGTGCACGCGTACTGGTAGGTCGGCACGGTCGCCCTCCCTGCGTCTGCCCGGTCTGGCACTCCCGGCTCGGGAGTGCCAGCAATGCCGATGCAATGGTGCGGCATCGAGGCGGGTTTCGTCCACTCCGGGGCGCTGCCGATTGGGCGCACCGGACGCAGATCACACCGGCCCGGGACGGAGCAGGCCGTTCGGGGTGAGGACGGCGTCGACCCGCTGGTCGTGCCGGTCGGCCGGGACGCCGTCGCGTACCTCGTCCGGGTAGAGCAGGGCGATCGCCGGGGTACCGGGGCGGCGCCGGGGCAGTGCGCGGTCGTAGGAGCCGCCGCCGCGACCCAGCCGTACGCCGGTGCGTCGGTCCACCGCCACGGCCGGGACCAGCACCAGGTCCGCGACGGCGAGCGCGCCGGTGCCCAGGGGCGGGCCCGCCGGCGCTGGGCCGGTGAACTCCGCCCAGTCCAGGTCGTTGTCCTGGCACAACACCGGTAGCAGTACCCGGCGTCCGGCCCCGGCGAGCAGTGCGAGCAGGCCCGGCCCGCCGGGCTCGGCGGGCAGCGCGGCGTACCCGGCGACGCAGGCCACGTCGGCCAGCAGCGGCTCCAGGGCGGCGAGCAGGCGGGCGTCCAGGGCGGGGCCGTCGGCGCCCGGCGCGTGCCGGGCGCGCCGGTCGGCGAGCAGTCGGGTACGCAGCAGCCGCTTCTCCGTACCGACCCGCTGCGTTGACTCCGGTAAATCGGACACGCCACACCCTTCCGGACGGGATCCCGTTGGACACAGTGTGTGACAGCATCACACCTGAGAGTTACTTGAGTTGGGTGTCAGTTGAAGTTGGGGGAGGTAACCGCTGTGACCCTGCGCGCCCGGTTGACCGCGGCGTTCCTCGCGGTCGTGCTCGGTCCGGTGCTGGTCGGCGCGGCATTCGTCGGCGGTACGGTCACCGCGGTCAACCACTCCCGCTCCGGTGACCGGCTGACCGTGGCCACCGGCTCGGTGCGTACCAGCGTGGACGCGCTCTGCCAGCGGCTGCGTACCGCCGTGCGGACCGCCGCCGTGCAGGCCGCGCCGGCCGTCCACCGGGCCGACGACGACGGCGGCGACGGGCCGGCCGGCGACGCCCGCGCCGTCGCCCAGAACCTCGTCCGGCAGGGGCTCGCCGACGGCGTGGCGCTGCGCACCGCCGACGACCACACGCTCGCCACAGCAGGCACCGTACCGGCCGGCCCGTGGGCCGACTGCGACCAGCCCGCTGCCGCCGGGGCCGACCGGCTGGTCGCCATGGCCGCCCGGGTCACCATGGTCGACAGCGACAACAAGCGGCTCGGCTCGGCCGTCGCCGTCCTCGTCCTCGACCAGGCGCTGCTGTCCCGGCTCGGCGCGGCCTCCGGCGCCTCGATCACCCTGGCCCAGGCCGGCGGGTCGGCGCTGTCCACCGAGCGCGCCGACCGGGCCGAGCGCATCCGCATCCGGGCGCTCACCCTCGGCGGCGGGGTCGGCGAAACCGACGGCCGGTACGTGCGCCGCCTCACCCCCGCCGTCAGCCAGCCGCTGCCGCTGGCCGTCTCGGTGGCCGCCGCCCACAACCTCACCCTCTACCTGCTCCTGCTCTTCCTGGTACTGCTCGCCGGCCTGGTCGCCGTGGTGGCCGCCGCCCGGCTGGCGCAGAGCACCGCCCGGCCGCTGGTCGAGCTCAGCCGGGCCGCCGAACGGGTGGCCGCCGGTGACCTCGGCGCCCGGGTACCGGTCGGCACCCGGGACGAGATCGGTCGGCTGGGGGAGACGTTCAACCGGATGACCCGGGAGATGCAGTCCTCGGTGGAGGCGCTCACCGCCAGCCGCGACCAGCTGCGCAGCAACCTCGGCCTGCTCGGCGACACCCTGTCCAGTACCCACGACCAGGAGCGGATGCTACGGGTCATCCTGCACACCGCCATCTCCGCCACCGGCGCCACCGGCGGCCTGGTCCTCCTCGTCGACGAGGCCAGCCGGATGCTGGTCGGCCAGGTCAGCGAAGGCATCCCGGAGCCGCTGCCCAAGCTGCCGATCGCCGAGCGGGGCCTGCTCGGCCGGGTGGCCGCGACCGGCGAGCCGCGCCGGGGCCGGGTCAACCGGGACGGCCCCGACCTGGTCCGCGGCGAACCCCCGTGCCGCACCTACATGGCGGTCCCGTTCGCCGCGCCGGCCAGCGCCACCGCCCGGGAGGACACCCAGCCGCCGGTACGCGGTGTGCTCGCCCTCTACAACCGGGTCGGCGCCGACGAGTTCGACGACACCGACCTGGTCCGGCTGTCCACCTTCGCCGGTCAGGCGGCCGTCGCCGTGGACAACGTCCGCCACCACGAGCAGGCGCAGCGGCTGTCGCACACCGATCCGCTCACCGGCCTGGCCAACTACCGTACCCTCGGCGACACGCTGCGCCGGGAGCTGGAGCGGGCCTCCCGGTTCGGGCACCGGCTCTGCGTCGTCGCCCTCGACCTGGACCGGTTCAAGCGCATCAACGACACCTACGGGCACGCCGCCGGGGACGCCGTGCTGGCCGAGTTCGCCCGGCGGGTACGCACCGAGATCCGCGAAGTGGACCTGGCCTTCCGGCAGGGCGGCGAGGAGTTCGTGCTGCTGCTGCCGGAGACCGACGCCGAGGGTGGCGCGGCGCTGGCGCAGCGGCTGGGCGCCGCCGTCCGGCAGCCACCGATGCTGGTAACGGCGCGCCGGGTGCGTACCGATACCGGTACCGGGCAGGTACGGGCGCTGCGCATCCCGGTGAGCGTCTCCATCGGCATCGCCGTCTACCCCGACCACGGGCTCACCTCGGCCGGCGTGCTCGGCGCCGCCGACGACGCGCTGTACGCCGCCAAGGCCGGCGGGCGGGACACCTTCCGGATCGCCACGCCGTCCGGCGGTGAGCCGACCGGCTGGGTACCCGCGTCCGGCGCCCCGGCCGGTCGCGGCCGAACCCCGCGCAGCCGCCCCGGCGCGCCCGGCACCCGGTCGGTGACCCGCTCCGCGCCGGCCGGACCGCGTCCGCTGCCCGGGCCGCCGGACGACCCGACCGACCGGGCGGCGACCGGCCCGACCGGCCCGCCGACCGTCCGCCCGGTCTACGCCTGGCCCCGCGCTGACCCGCCGGTCCAACCTCAGGCCGCCCCTCCACCTGCGACGCCCGATCCGCCTCCGGCAGCCGGCCAGCTTGCGCTGGTCGACCAGCCTGGGGTGACCGGCCAGCCGGGGGTGACCGACCAGCCTGGGGTGACCGGCCAGGCTGGGGTGACCGGCCAGCCTGGGGTGACCGGCCAGCCTGGGGTGACCGGCCTGCCCGGGGTGACCGGCCAGGCTGCGGCGGGCGGGCAGCTTGCGGCGGGAGCGGAGGCCGTGGTCGAGTCACGGTCGGGGGCCGTGTCCGGGCCGGCCACAATGCCGCAGCCCTCGGCTGCTCCGGATCCGGACGGTGCCGACTGGGCGCCGCTACCGATCGGAGCCGGCATCCGGCCGGCCGACGGACCGCTGGCCGGCGACAGCGCATTGTCGGACAAGCCCGAAATCGAGCCGGGTACGGGCAGTGGACCGGGCACCGACAGCGCCGGTGACGCCCGGGGCGACGAGGACGGCACGGCCGCCCGGGTGCCGGTCCGTGGCCGTACCCGCGCTGGTCGGCCCAGGTCCCGATCGGCCGACGCGGAGGATGCGGTGTCGGCCCCCGTACCCCCGGATGGGCCGCAGACCGGCGACGGCCACGGCGGCGAAGGGCGGCTGCTCGTCTCACCAGGGGGCGCGTCGAGCAGCCCGCCGGCTCCCCGACAGCCGCACGGCCGATAGTCTCCCGACATGCCGGAGCACACCAGCCACCCAGCACCCGCCACGACGTCCACCAACCCCGTCGCCGCGTCACCGACCGCCCGCCGCCGCGCCAGCCGCGCGGTCATCCCCGCCGCCGGACTCGCCACCAGGTTCCTGCCGGCCACCAAGGCGGTCCCCAAGGAGCTGCTGCCGGTCGTCGACCGGCCGGTCCTGCAGTACATCGTGGAGGAGGCCGCCCGCTCGGGGATCAACGACATCCTGCTGGTCACCGGCCGGGGCAAGACCAGCATGGTGGACCACTTCGACCGCCGCCCCGACCTGGAGCAGCGGCTGGAGGCCAAGGGCGACACCGAACGGCTGGCCGCGGTCCGCCGCCCCGCCGAACTCGCCGAAATCTACACCTGCCGGCAGGCCGAGCCGCTCGGTCTCGGGCACGCCGTCTCCTACGGCGAGTCACACGTCGGCGGCGAACCGTTCGCGGTGCTGCTCGGCGACGAGTTCACCGGCGACGACGAACCGCTGCTGGAACAGATGCTCGACCTGCAGGAGGTCACCGGCGGCATCGTGCTGGCCTTCATCGAGGTGCCCTGGGAAGAGGTGTCCCGCTACGGCGTGGCCTCCGTGCAGGACGCCGGGGACCTGGGTACCGGCGTGGTGAAGGTGACCGGGCTGGTGGAGAAGCCGGCGCGTGACGAGGCGCCGTCCAACCTCGCCGTCGTGGGCCGCTACGTGCTGCCCAACAGCATCTTCGACGCGATCCGGCGGACCGGCCCCGGCGCCGGTGGCGAGATCCAGCTCACCGACGCCATGGCGCTGCTGCTCGCGGAGGGTACCCCGGTGCACGGGGTGGTGTTCCGGGGCGTGCGCTACGACACCGGTGCGCCGCTCGGCTACCTGCAGGCCGTCGTCCAGCTGGCCTGCGGCCGGCCAGATCTCGGCCCGGCGTTCCGCGACTGGCTCGCCGACTTCGTCAAGAATGAGATGCCCGGTACCAGCTCCTAGAAGGAATCGACGTGCGGCGGATGTGGACGACGGCTGAATACGACACGGTCTCCGGATCGTCGTCGTCGTCCCTGGGCAGCGCGAACGGGCTCACCCCGCTCGCCGACTACCTGGGGACGGTGCTCAGTGGCCTGCGCCCACTGCCACCGCTGGACCTGGACCTGACCCAGGCGTACGGCAACGTGCTGGCCCAGGACGTGACGGCGGCCTCCGGGCTGCCCGCCTTCGACCTGGCCGCCATCGACGGGTACGCGGCCCGCTGGGAGGACATCGCGGGCGCCTCGCCGGCCCGGCCGGTGCGCCTCAACGTGGTCGGTGACCTGGCCGCCTCCAGCTGGCGGCCGGTGCGGCTCACGCCGTACACGTGCTTCGCGGTGGCCGCCGGTGCAGCCCTGCCGGCGGCCGCCGACGTGGTCATCCCGCCGTCCGCGACGGACCAGGGGATGGCCGCCGTCGAGGTGCACGAAGGGCAGAAGAAGGGCCACGGGGTACGCCGCACCGGCGAGGAGCTGCAGGCCGGGGCGGTACTGGCCCGGGCCGGCTCGTACGTCAGCCCGTCGCTGGTCGCGGTGCTGGCCGGCACCGGACTCGGGCACGTGGTGGTACGCCCCTGCCCCCGGGTGGTGCTGGTCGCCACCGGCGACGAACTGGTCGACGCCGGCCGGGTCAGCCAGCCCGGCCAGGTCGTCGACGTCAACTCGCACGCCCTCACCGCCGCCGCCGCCGACGCCGGGGCGCACGCGTACCGGGTGGGTATCTGCGACGACGACCCCGAAGGCCTGCGCGGCCTGCTGGAGGACCAGACCCTGCGGGCCGACCTGATCATCACCACCGGGGGTACCGGCACCGGCCCCGGCGACATGGTGCGCCGCATCCTGTCCCGCGGCTCGGTCGCCTTCACCGACCTGTCCGTCTACCCCTGCCCGGTGCTCGGCTTCGGCACCATCGGCCCCGAGGAGGTGCCGGTGATCTGCCTGCCCGGCGACCCCGGCGCCGCCATGGTCGGCTTCGAGATCCTGGCCCGCCCGGTCATCCAGGTGCTGGCCGGCGCCGAGCCGGTGTTCCGGCCCAGCGTGCGCGGGCACCTGCTGGACACGGTGAAGTCGGTACCGGGGATGCGCGAGTTCCGGCCGGCCTGGGTGGCCGAGCGGCGCGGCGGCGGGTACACCGTGCAGCCGCTGCCCGGCGGCCCGTACACCCTGTCCGGGCTGGCCACTGCCAACGCTCTGATGGTGCTGGGGGAGCGGGTGAGCACCGCGCCGGCCGGCTCCATGGTCGACGTGCTGATGCTGGACCGCCGACGATGAGAGCTGTCCCCGGCTGGCCGGCGGTGCTCGCCGACGGTGCCGTCCTGCTGCGCCCGTACCGGCGCCGGGACGCCCGGGCCTGGTCGGAGATCCGCAGGTTCAACCAGGACTGGCTGGCCCGCTGGGAACCCACCCCGCCCGGCCCCTGGCACGACCTCAACTCCAGCACCGCGTACCGGTTCGTGCTGCACGAGATGAAGCGCAGCGCCGCCGAGGGCAGCGCCATGCCGTTCGCGGTGTGCCTACGCACCGCCGGTGGCGAGCGGCTGGTCGGGCAGCTGTCGCTGGGCAGCATCGTGCGGCGGGCGTTCTGCTCCTGCTACGCCGGCTACTGGATCGACTCCCGGGTGGCCGGCCAGGGCATCATCCCCACCGCGCTGGCGCTCGCCGTGGACCACGCCTTCCGGGCCGGTGGCCTGCACCGCGTCGAGGTCAACATCCGCCCCGAGAACGCCCCGTCCCGCCGGGTGGTGGAGAAACTCGGCTTCCGCGAGGAGGCCCGGCACGAGCGCTACCTGCACATCGACGGCGGCTGGCGGGACCACATCGGCTACGCGCTGACCGTGGAGGACGTGGCCGGCGAAGGCGGGCTGCTGGCCCGCTGGCACCGGATACGCGGCGGAGCAGGGCGAACCGTCTGATCGCCGGTGTGGCGTGCTCTGTTCACGCTCCGTGCACACTACCCTCGAACCACAACTGTGTCAGTCCAGTCGGGAGTGTCGCGGGTGCCCACGTCGGTGCTGCTCGCCGTCCTCGCCGCCGCCGGACTGCTCGCCCTCGCCCCGGCGCTCGTTCGCCGGTACGACGCCACCGAGCGGCTGGTCGCGGAGCGGATGCTGTCGACGGCGCGGGTGATCAACCGCCGCCGTCGACTCCGCACCGTGCCCGGACGCCGCCCGGTCAACCCGCCGAGCATCCTCTGCCTGGTCCCCTCCCCCCGGGTACCCGTCTCCGCGCTGCCCGCCCCCGTGTCCGCCCCGCCGGTGCGCCGCGCGCGCCCCGTGGTCCGGGTCCGCCCGCACACCCCTGCCGTATACCGGCGCCGCCGCGTCCTGGCCGCCCTGCTGCTTTTCAACGTGATCGAACTCGTCGGCCTGTTCGTCGTCGGCCCCGGCTTCGGCATCAGCTTGGCCGTCTCCGCCGCCCTGCTCCTGGGCTACCTCGTCTACCTGCGCAACCGCGCCCTCGTGGAGCGCCGCCAGCGGCGCGCCGCCCGGCGCCGCGAGGTCCTGCTCGCCCGGCGCCGCGCCGAACTGCAGGCCGAGCGGGACCGCCGGCAGGCCGCCCGGCGGGAGGCCCTGCGGCGGGCGGCGGCCGCCCGGGCAGCCGCGTCCCGGGAGTCGATGCGGCTGTCCCAGCGCTACGTGGACCGCACGCCGCGTAGCCCCGTCCGGGGGCGGACCTACGACTCGAAGGCGGCTGGGTGGTGAGGGCGCGGGGTACTGGTTCGCGTCGGGCGTCGGTGACCTGTTAGCCTTGTCGCCGGTCCGGTGTTTGTCCGGATCGACTTCAGGGGCTGTGGCGCAGACCGGTAGCGCACCTCGTTCGCATCGAGGGGGTCAGGGGTTCAAATCCCCTCAGCTCCACCCATAAGGCGCTGACCAGCGGAAGCGCTGGGACAAGATCGTCCGGCACAGTTCGGGCACACTCTGGCTCTGATCTTGGCTCGTCCTGGCCCTGTCGGCGGCTTCCCGCAGCGCGGTACCGACCACGTTGCGGCGGCGCTTCTTCTTCGGCCACCAGTGGACGTATGTCTCCAGCGTGATCCGCAGGCTGGAGTTCCGGTCGTTTGACACGTACGTGTCACGGCCGGGTGGACGGTTTCAGGCGGCCCGGGTGGCGAGGGCGTCGATGACGCGACGGACGTCGGCCAGCCGGACGGTGGCGGACTCGTCCACCCTCGACAGACCAGCTTCGACCAGATCCCGGATCACCTCGCTCGGCGTGACTCCACGACGGGCGGCCTCGCCCATCAGCCGTTCGGTCAGGTCCCGGGGGAAGCGCACCGACTGCACCACCGACCCGCTCCGGGGACGCTCCTCGACCGTGGCCGACGACCAGTCCCGGCTGCCCAGCGCCGCGTCGGCTTCGTCGAACTTGCTCATCGCTGACCTCCCAGCAGCCGTGCGACCACGGCGATCTCCTCGTCGTCCAGATACCTCGCTGAGGTGACGACATACTCGTCATCGGCCCCTTCGATGAGGGCCACAGCCAGTCAGACGCCGGCCCGGTCACGCCCGGCGATCTGCAAGGAGGAACCGATATGCCGACGCACCGTACGACCCGCGTACAGCACATCCAGCACGGACAACGGCGCCACCCCGGCTTCAGCCAGCCGGGTGTAGGTGCGCTCCGTGAATCCGTAGACCTCCTCAGGCATAACCCCACTGTATGACAGTTGTAAACAGGCTGCCAGGGAGACCGTGAACGTTGATCTGTACAGCAGTCGTCAGGGACGGGGGTGGCGAAGGATGATCGAGGGCAAGGATGATCAAGTTTTGTCGGGGCTCAGGACATGGGTGACACATCTGTCTCAGGGCGTGCATGACACCAGTGGCTAGAGGCGGGGATCTGTGGCCGGTGCGCGGCCGGTGACGATATCGGCGATCATGCCCGGAACTCGCAGTGGCACCATGTGGTCGATTCCGCCGAGAAAGTGTCAACGGTCAGTTGGTTCTCCCCGTAGGCGGCCAGTAGTTGTCCCCGCTGGCGGCCTGTGGGTTCTCCCCACTCGCGGCCAGTTATTTCCCCGCGGTGGGTGGTACTCGGGTCAGTTCAGTGGTCTCACTCCCTTGCCGGTGGTGGCTTGGTTGAGTCGGAAGCTGTCACCGGTTGTGACGACGACGTGGGCGTGGTGCAGGAGTCGGTCGACGGTGGCGGTGGCCAGGGTTTTGGGCATGATTTCGTCGAAGCCGGACGGGTGCAGGTTCGAGCTGACGGCGAGGCTTCGACGTTCGTAGGCGGCGTCGACGAGGCGGTAGAAGCCTTCGGCGGCGTCCGGTGAGACGGGTAGTAGTCCGATGTCGTCGACGATGATCAGGTCGGTTCTGAGGAGTCGGGTCATGGCGCGGGCGACGGAGTCGTCGACGCGGTGACGGCGGACGAGGATGCCGAGGTCTTCGATGGTGAACCAGGCAACGGTCATGCCGGCTTCGACGGCGGCCTGACCGAGGGCTTCGCAGTAGTGGCTTTTGCCGGTGCCGGATGGGCCGCAGATGGACAGGTTTTCCTTGCGGTGCACCCATTCCAGCGTTTTCAACGCGTCCTGGGTGGGTCGGGGGATGGAGGAGGCGGTCTCGTCCCAGTCGCCGAAGGTTTTGCCGGCGGGGAAGGCGGCTCGTTTGCGTCGGGTGCGCAGGTTGGCTTGGTCGCGGCCGGCGGCTTCCTCGGCGAGGAGGACCCGGATGACTTCGGCGGGGTCCCAGCGTTGGGCTTTGGCGGTGGGGACCAGGTCGGCCATGGCGCGGCGGATGTGGGGCAGTTTCAGCCGGCGGGTCAACTCGATCGCCTCGGCGAGGGGATCACCGGCGGGTCCGTTGACGGCGCGGATCGCGGTGGCCATCACATGCTCTCCTTGCTGGCGGTGCCGAAGGTGGCCCAGGCGGCGGTGCCGGGTTGCAGGCTGTGGGCTTCGCTGGCCCGGGTGGTCTCCCCATCGCCGCCGGTGGCCTGGTGGGCGAGGATGCGGATGAGGTCGTTGTCGGCAAAGCGGCCTGCCAGCGCGGCGGCGCCCAACGCCCGGTCGGTGGCCTCGGCGCCGTGCAGCTTGGCCAGGGCGACGGCCTCGGCCATCTTGCGGCGCACCCCGCGTGTTCCCGCTGCGGCGGCCTCGACCAGCCACGCCGCCGCCCCCGGCCCGAGGGCCAGGAACGTTGCCTCGGCGGCGGTGTGTGCCCGTGGGGTGCGGTCGCCGTCCTTGCTGGCCCGGTCGGGATAGTGGGCGTCCAGGATCGAGGGCCGGCCTGGCGTTGAGCGTGGGTGGCGGGCCACCTCTGTCGGGCCGGTGTCGGCGACGGCGGTGACGATGAGTTCGTCGCCGTGGAAGCGGGCCCAGACCCGGCTGTCCACGAGCTGGTGCGGAACCGAGTAACGCACCCCTTCCACCGAGATCGTGGCGTCCCAGTTGACCCGGCGGGTGGTGCCGAACGCAACCGTGAATGCCCTGTCCGGCAGCGGATGCAGCCGCTGCCGCTCCTCGGCCAGAGCGTCAACCGGGCGGCGGCGGGTCTCCCGGTGCAGCCGGGCGTTGACCTCATCGGTGAACTGCCGGCAGGCCGCCTCCAGGTCGCCGAACGTGCGGTACTCCTCCAACAGATTCGCGCTTGTGGGCACCAGATCCGCCTTCGCGATCTTTACCGTGTTCTCCGAACCGCCCTTGGACTGCGGATCAGCCGGCACACACGTGCGGATGCTCATCCCGTAGTGCCGGCCCACCTCAACGATCTCCGGGTTGCGCACCGCAATGTCCGCGACGTGTTCGACCGTGACGGTCTTCTCGTTGTCGGTCAACGCATACGCCGGCACCCCACCGATCCGGCGCAGCGTGGCGTCCAGACAGGACACCACCGTCGGCAACGTCTTGTCGAAGGTCGGGATCACCACCCGGAACCGTGACCAGGACAGCCACGCGCACCACAACGAGGTCCGGCGTCCGCCGATACGCGGACCCTCACCCCAGTCGAACTGCAACCACAGCCCGGGCTCCGGGATCCACGGCCGGAACACCCGCCGCCGGCCCGCCGCGAAGCGGCCCTTCACCTCGGCGACCACCCGGCGGGTGGTGCGCTCACCACCAGTGAACCCCATCGCGGTGATCCGCCGGTGCACCACATCCGCCCGCACCCGACCCTGCGACCGGGCCACCAACTCCTCGATCTTGCCCACGAACTCGTCCACCGGACGAGCCCGATGCTCACGCGCCTGCGGACTCTCACCCTTCTCGCGCAACTTCACATACCGGGCAACCGTGTGATGATCACACCCGGCCAACTCCGCCGCCGCACGGTAACTACCCGTGAGGTCGTACGCCTCCAAGATTTCCATGATCTCCCTGCCGCGCTTCACCGGCCGACTCTCGCCGACCAGCAGACGATCTTGACTGGCGGGGAGATAACTGGCCGTCCACGGGGAGATCCCTGGCCACCAGCGGGGCGGTAAATGGCCGCCTATGGGGAGTATTCACTGGCCGCCGACAGGCTTGGGCCCCCACGAGGACGACGGCACCGCGGTGGTCACCAAGGGCATCCAGCGCGTCAAGCAGGACTCGCCTCGCGGCGACATAGATCAGGGAGTCGGGCGTGGTCATTTTGCGACGCTACAACCGTTGCGGAAGGCGGTCTTGGCGCCATGCCGGAAGGTTGGCTGCCATCCATTCGAGTAGTGCGTCCCCTTCTTCGGGGAGGCGGCCGTTACCCGACAAGCAGTCCTGAGCGAGCTGGGAAACCCCGACGTGGAAGGTCCCGTCGTCGTGCATCTGGGCGCGAGTCAGTTGTGAAGGGTCGGCCGCGATGAGCAGGACGACGTTTGCACCTTGGTTGGTGGGTATCAGGTCGTAGCGCTGAGCGACCGCCTCGAAGTTGGGTACGTAGAGGGCCAGTTGGGTTGGCGCGGCGACCTGCACGTAGGTGCTGGCAGCGAACGATCCGGTGACTAGCGCCTGGTCTTCGGTGGACGTGCCGAGGGCGCGTAGCAGTGGCTGAACGCCGGTGCGGGCAATGTAGTTCCGGCTACGGTTGCTCTTAGTGAGGTTGTAGTTCTCGGCGCGGGCTCTCAGCAAGCGCTGCCAGTCGACATCGGTGACAGTCTTGCTGCGCGGGTCCCGCTCGATGAGTCTCTCGTCGACCAGCGCCTCGAGAGCGCGCGAAACGTAGCCGTTGCTGAGGCCGCTGGCGGCCGATAGGTCCACCAGCCGGTACGGGGGCTGAAAGTCGGCGAGAACTCTGACCAAGGCGTTGATGCTGGAACCTTGCAGCCGTACGGGAGGTTTGGCGGGTGGACTCGGATCCTGCTGGGCGCCGTCGAGCAGAATATAGATCGAGGGGCGCGGAATACGCAGCCGGACGTTGCCGGTGAGGTCGAGGTAGTTCAGACCGTTCTCTTGGAGGATCTCCCTGGATCGCGGGCTGAGCCAGGGCGCGACGACGAGGATGGGCTCGCGAATCACCTTGCGCGCCAGTCGGAGGTTGCCACCGAGCACACGGTCGATGTCTCGAGGCATGAAGCGTCTGAATGCCTGGACTACCAGTGAGCAGTGGAAGTTGGCCGCTTGGATGTCCCATACGGCGTCGTGGCCGGTGTCGTCATCGAAGGAGCGTTCGCTGAGCTTCGTGTCGTCGTCGGTGAGCAGGTCGGATAGCCTTGCGAAGGCGACAGCCAGCAACTCCTGCTCGGTGTGTGGCGTCATGGGTCAAAGTTTGCCACAGATTCTGTGCTTAGCAGTCATGGGCAAAACCGCGTTTCGTGGAAAACCTTGTGAGTTGACCGAGTGAGAATCGGGCATCTTCTGCGTTTGGCTCCCAGGTGGGACACAGGTCGATCTACGAGGGATCCCGGCAAGTCGTATGACCGCTTCGAGCGGTCGAGCGTGGCGCTGCGGGCCGAACGCGCCCAGCCTCGACGCTCGGCCGGCGAAGATTCCGGCGTAAGCATGGGAAAACGGACAGCGGGTGCAGGGCCGGGATGCAGGCGGCGATGCGTGTTCCGGGGTGCGTGTGTCGGGGTGCGTGTGGGGATGCGTTGTCGAGTCCCAGCTGATGCTTGACCAAAGCGTCCCGGGTGATGCTGGACGGGCGGCCTAGGTTTCTGGTTGGACGAGCCTAACCTGGTCGGCGACCACCTCGAACACCAAATCGAGTGGCGTATCACCTCAGAACGCGAGATCCAGAACATCATCTGGATCATGCTCCGCCCAGTCTTCGACGACCTCATCGAGGAGGAAACCCTGCGCAAGATCGGGCACAGCACTTACCGGGCGGACTTGGCAATCCCATCGCTCGGCCTGCTCATCGAGGTCAAATACGCGCGTAAGGCCGCCGACTTCAAGGTCCACGAGAAGGAAATCTTCGAGGACTACGTCGCCTACCTCAGCGACAACGGTCCGTACCGAAAGATGGCGGTGTTCGTCTACGACGAGTCCGTCTCAGTCCAGGAGCACGGAACGACAAGGAACGCGTTGCTCGGGCTGCCCAACATCACCGACGTGATCATCGCATCTCGGCCCAGTCATATCCCGCCGCTACCCGCCCTTCGACAGCAACGGACAACCAGGCGACCACGGGCCTGAGAGGTCGGCCAGGTGGTTGAGGGTCCGCGTAAGATCAACCCGGATCTTCCGGTGATCGTCTTCTACACCATCACCGTGGACGTGGCCGTCGGTCGACGTCGGTCGATGTATCTGCGCCGGCGTTGTGGTCTGTTACGGGCCTCCAGCGGAGACCTACTTTTCAGGTCGAAGTAGCTAGATGCTTGGGCAATAGAAGGAGATGAGTGTTCGTGTCAGTTGTTCACCTCTGGTGCTGATGGCGTGGAGGTCGTCCTGGCTCATGGCTTTGAAGTTGGTGCCGTAGGGCCGGACGCGGTCGTAGGGGATGAGGTCAGGTACCGGGATTGGTAGGCGGTGGTCGGGCATGCCGAGGTAGCTGTGGACGAAGCCGCGGAGTTGGCCAGTGCGTGCGGCTTCGTGTAGGCGGCCTCGTCCGGCGTCCTGTGTCTTGCGGTAGGTGATGGCGAAGGAGCGGAGCAGCCGTGTGGGTAGGAACCGGGCCGATGCAGGGTTCGGTGTTCCGGTTCCGGCATCGCAGGCGATGATGTAGTCGAGGTCGTAGACGTGGTCGGTGTAGGCGGGTGAGCGCCCTGGCTCGAGGACGGTGAGGCCGAGGTTGTCGTATACCCCGCCGTCGGTGAGTGCGACTGGATGGGTGGCGGTGGTTGTGGTGCCGGCTCGGGTTCGGGTGAAGGTGAAGGTTCGTTCGACGGCGGGGAGCAGGAGCGGGTAGGCGGCGCTGGCGGCGACGGCTTGGGCGACGGTGATGGGTTCTGTGATCGTTCCGTGGGCAGAGCAGGAGCTGTTCTGACTGCCGAACCGGACGGCGCGGGTGGTGATCAGATCGGTGGCGCTTATGACGGTGGCGAGCCCGGGATGGGTGACCTGGTTGACGAGGGTGTCACCGAACGAGAGCTTGGCGAGGGTGTCGCGCAGCGCATCGGTACGGTTAGCGGTCCGCTGGCCGCTGAGTGGCTTTGGCATCGCGGAGGTGACAACGGCGGTTAGGTTGCGGCTGATTGCCGTCGGGGCCAGCGCGCGGCGGGTGATATCGAGCTGGATGCCTCGGTGGAGCAGGTCGACGGTTTGCGCGTCAAAGTCGTCGAAGCGGGCGGGTCCGTAGGCCCAGAGCGCTGCGGCGAGGCTGCCACCACTGATGCCTGATACGACGGTGACGTTGTCAAGGACTCCGCGGTCGTGGAGTGCGCGGAGGCAGCCGAGCCCGAACGCGGTCGCGCGGAACCCACCGCCGGAGATGGCCAGGCCGATACGCGGTGCGGTCATTGTGGATCAACCTTTCGCGGCGCGGCTGGGCGGCGCTTCCATGGTCGCCACCGTCGTCGGCGCGGAGTTGCGGTTCTCGCAGTGGGCAGCGACTGGCGGTACCCGCCGGGGTGGTAGTTCAAGCCCTGCGGTGCCGGCACTCGTGTCTGGTTGGGCCCGACAGCGGCGCGGCGGACAAGCGTGGCGTAGAGGTTGGGCGGTTGTGGTGGGCTCGCGTCGCTTCGCCAGGCAGTCCAGGTGTTCTTGTCCCCACCGAGGATGAGCATCAGGGCTTGGGTCGGGCCACCGGTGATCGGAGTGACGAGTTCAGCCATGCCGGCTCGGTCGGTCGGGCTCGGTGCTGCGATCCCGTATGGGTGGGTGTGCCACATGCCGATGAAGCCGCTGGTGCCGCGGCTGCGTTTGAGGTGGTGGTCGATGAGGTGTTGGGCGCCTTCGGTACCGTGTTCGAAGTGCAGGTCTGACAGGCGGCTGTCGGGTGGTGGCCCGCACGCAGTGTCGATGTAGATGCACATCGCAGCTTCGTCGAGCGCACCGACGAGCATGCCGCCAGTCTCGATGCGGTCTCCGCGGACCCGGGCGCCGCGACGTGTTTCGGCCCGCATCTCGGCCATCGCGGTCGCGGAGATCCGCACCTGCATGTGGTCGCGTTCCTCGGTGACCACGGTGTCGTTGGGCCAGCCGAGCCAGGCTGCGCCCCGGCCAACGCTTGGGTGGTCGTCACGGGTGTCAAGACGCACAGCAGCAACCGCCATCGGTTGTTGTGACGCGTGTGGTGTCACGTCGGTGGGCGCGGTGAGGGAGTCTAGAGCCGCGCTCATCATGGTGGCCGCGAGTGCAGTGACCTCCGTGGCGGAGCCGATGAAAGTGGGTGTCGAGCAGCCGGGCTCGGGCTGGAAGGTCGCAGTTCGCGGCAGGTCGGGGTAGAAGTCGTCGGCCACGTCCGCGAACGCCACGCGGTGTGGACCGTTGATCGCCAGGCCGAACCGGCGGAAGATGTCGTGCGACGCGCCGGTGGCTTCCGGTCTGGCGAGCGCCACCAGCCCGTGCCGGGCCTGGTGGCCGATCAGCATGGTCACGATCGGTGGCCAGGTGACACGGCTGCGGGAGCGGGCGATCTCGATAGCGGCGCGGACCCCGATGTCGGCGGTCGCATCGATGATGAGGTCGACGTCGGGGACCGTGGCGTCTGGGCCGATGAACATCGAGACCGCGTCGCGGACCATTCCGTGCACTGCGGTCGTGGGGTACACGCCTCGGAGCCGATCCGCGAGGGCTATCGCTTTGGCTGTGCCGATGTCGGCATCTGTGTACTGCTGGCGGACGAGGATGCCTGGCGTGACTATGCCGTTGTCCACGAGGACGATGGACGCGGCGTGGGCGCGGACACAGGAATCGGCGACTGGGCCGCCGAGCGCGCCGCACCCGAGGATGAGAATCCGTTTGCCGGTCAGCCATGCGGCTGGGCTGACGTGGTCCCGACGGACCGTGACTTCGGGCCGGTCTTCGAGGACCCGGAGCCATTCGGTCGTGGCGAGATTGAACCAGGACTGGCCCAGCTCTAGGACTCTCGTCCGCAGGTCGGGAAGGTCGAGTGCGTCGACTTCGGTCAATAGCTGCGCGACCTGCTCGGTGAAGCTATCCATGCGCCAGGCCACGAGGTGCGCCAAGCGTGGCCCGTATCCGAGGTGCCGGCTCGGTGTGCCGACGACGACGATCAGTGGGGTCGAGCCGACCGTCGCGGCGTCGATCACGGCGTTGGTGGCGGCGACGGCGGCCACCAGTTCCATGAACGTCTCGTGGTCAACACCGGCGCCGTGAAGTCCAGCTACCAGCTGGCTTGCTCGGGACGGGTACTCGAAGAAGGGTTCGGCGTCTACAACCACGGCTGCGGCGCCAACCACGACGGCACCATCGTCTTGTCGCCGGTGCGGCTGGGAGCCCCGCAGCGCGAACTCCTGCGGCGTCTGCCAGTCGACCACGTCGAGCCGGTCGTCGCGCTGCTCGCAGACGGCCACCAGGTAGACCGGCCCGATGCGGCCGGGCGCCGACCACGGCACACGATCACCGAGGTCGGCCCGAATTACCATCAGCTCGTCGGCGCCGCTGGCATACGCCACCGGTGGGTGGCGCGGTCGGTCGTCTGGGTCCAACTGACCGATGGCGGCCTTCTCCACCCACAGCAGCAGGCGCTCGATCAGGCCGCGCATCCCGTCGCCGGGCTGCCACTCGATCGACGGTGCCGCATACAGGCACAGGTGGCGTCCCCACTGCACGTGGTGTGCCTCAGCCCACCGCTGGTGCCGTACCGACACCGACGGCGGCGCGTACGGGAAGTGGACCCCGACATCGATAAGGAATCGCTCCCGGGTGCGGACCCGCACCCCGCCGGGGGCATGTACGACATCCCCCAAATTCAAGGACAGGTCGATCCGCATCGTGACGCCAGGTCTGCCCGGCGCAATGACGTCGATGACCTCGATCGCCCCGGGGCGGGCGGCGACCATGTCCAGCAGCTGGCGTAGCGCCAGCTGCTGCCCGGCTGTCCAGGTCACCGGTATCACCGGCTACCGAAGCCGGTCACCTGGCTGGGCGCCGACTGGTTGCCGCGGGCTTCCGCGATCGCCTCGCGCACCTGCGTCGGCCCGCTCGCTGGGCGAGCCGTGTTCCGCCGGACATGGCGGGCGAACACTACGCCCGCGAGAGCTGCGGCACCGGCCACCAGCGCTAGGCGCTTGCCCGAGCGGGACCCCCCGGTGACCGCGGACTTCGATTCCTCGACGATCAGCCGAGTCGATGAGCATAAAGCCGTCGGCGGTCAGGCCGAACACCACCGGCTCAGGGTTGATGGTGTTCGGGTGCTCCATGGTGCAGATGAAGTCGTCGACGATCTCCACGTAGCGGGCCTTCGCCACGGCGTGTGGCGGGTTCTCGCCCGGTTCGTTGCTGGCAGGTACCGGGCCGCTGCTGCTGACGATGATCGCTCCGTCGAGCGCATGCCGTTCGAACGCGTCGAGGACATCCTGGGCGAGGCGCTCGGTACCGTTCTCAGCGACATACATCACCTTCTTGGAGCAGTGGTGCGGGGCAGCAGCAGTACGTTCCAGGCGAGCCGCTCTTGCCTGTTGTGGTACTCGCTGTAGTCGAAGATCTTCATGATCGTGTCGTGGGCGAGGTCGCCGAACAGCAGGATCTGACCGGTCTGGCCGCCTCGCCGGTCAGCGTGACCTGCATTGCCAGCGAGGTTTCGTTGCGCGGTGCGGCGCAGTCGTCCTTGAAGGGCGCGTGGATGAACGCCTCGAACGGACCGGCGACGTCCACACCGTCGAGACGCGATGATCGCCTTTCCCGGACCGGTGAGGTATTCCTCCGGCAGCTCGTCGTAGGCGTGCTTGTCATGATCGGTGTCGTAGCCGATGACCAGCGACGCGGTCACCACTTTCCACCGGGCGCCCTTCGGTGACCGCCTTCTTGATCGCGGTGACCCGCCGTTCCGCCTCCTCCTGGAACGCCCTGGCGTCGTCGCAGATCACCGCGTCCGGATCGTCGAACTCGCGCCACAGCCTCGGCGTAGCCCACAGCTCGCCGATGTGGACCTTGTCCAGTAGGTCGGCGAAGCCACAGACAGTGGTCCTGGTCGGCGTGGGTGAGCACGAACACGGCCAGGTACGGCATGCCGTCCACCGCTGGGAGCACCTCGACGAGATGGTCCACGACCGGCGAACTCCGGCGTGTCATCATCGTCGGCCATCGCCATGTCATGCAGGTCCACCTGCATAACGATGTCCTCGGTGACCACGATCGTGGTGCTGTCGCCGGTACCGACCGGCCAGAACACGACGCCACGCTGCGGCATGCCATACATGATTGCTTCTTCCCGGCCGCGAGCGGCCCCTGCAGGTTCGGACCCGCTGCCCGAACAGACTCATGTGGATGACTCGGACCCTCGGGCCTCGGCTGGTCGCCGTCCGTCAAGTCCGTCGGCGTCCCACCGGGAGATCGTCGCTGTCGGATACACTTAATATCACAACATGCATTTCGGAGTGTAGTTCTACACGCTGCGGTGTGATGTTCTGCGCGTCACAGGAGCGAACCAAGGCCAAATCCGCGACAATGCGGGGAACCAAGATCCGGACGGGGAGTAATTTGGGCACACCACCGTTCGAACGGGAGCGCCTGCGGGTCGCTCGTGAACTGGCCGGACTCAGCCAGACGCAACTGGCAGACAGAGCCGGCGTCTCTGCGGCTGCCGTCAGCCAGTTCGAAGGCGGCGCAGCGCGGCCCAGCACCGAGACCATCACCAGCTTGGGCACTGCGCTCAACGTACCTGTCGGATTTTTCGGTCAACCGTTCACCGAGACCCACGAGGGGTTCTTCCGCTCCCTGCGGCGGACCGCTGTCGCCGACCGTCGGCGCGCCCGAGCCATCGCCCACGTTGCCCACGATCTCGCCGTGAACGCCGCCGAAGCCGGACGGTTCCCGGGTGGTGACGTCCCCCGAATCGCAGTCAGCGGCCTTGACGCGGACCTCGGCGAGATCGAACGCATCGCCAGCAGGGTCCGCTCGGCATGGCGGTTACCGCCCGGGCCGGTCAGCGACGTCGTCGAGGTCCTCGAACAGCGCGGCGTGGTCGTCATCCGCATGCCGCTCGGCAGCGCCGATGTCGACGCCTTCTCTCTACCCTTCCCCGACCACCCCGTGATCGTGCTCGGCGCCGACAAGAACGACTGCGCCCGGTCACGCTTTGACGCCGCCCATGAACTCGCCCACCTCGTCCTTCACGGTGATCAGATCTGGGGCGTCAAACAGGTCGAAGACCAAGCCCATAGATTCGCAGCCGCGTTCCTAATGCCCGCCGATGAAGTCAGGCCCCACCTGCCAAGCACCGTGGACTGGCCGAAGCTCTTCGAACTCAAGCGCCACTGGCAGGTATCCCTCGCGGCATTACTCATGCGCGCCCGGACGCTGGGCTGCATGAACGAAAGCACCTACCTCAACGCCATCAAAGCAGCTTCTGCGCGCGGGTGGCGACGCATCGAGCCCGTCCCGCTCGGCCAGCCTGAGCAGCCCAAGCAACTACTCGGCTTCATCGCCTCCCCAGCAAGCCGGCAAGCTCGACAAAACCTGCCGAGCAGCATCGTCAGCCAACTCGCGGCGGCGGCCGCCGGCTAGAACCCGACGAGCCGGGACCCTATCAAGACCCATCAGCGTCGTCAGCCAACCGGCGAGACGTCGACCTAACTGCCGGTGCCGTCGTCTACGACAGGTTGTCGGTGGTCCACAACTCGTAGCGGCACGAAGCCCCACGGCCAACAGCCAAAGCAGCACCGTGTTGATCCGCAACGCTTACTCGGACACAAACGGTCGGTATGCTACCGGCCGTGCACGTCCGACAGAGTCCCACTGCGCTGATCCGACAGAGTAACTGACCTCGATACGCAACGCGCCAGTTTGATGATGCGCAGATTTCAATGGTGCCCCCGGCGGGAGGACCACTGCGAGGGAAACCTACTCTAAGCTGGGCAAAGCCGCCGTGCGGCGGGCCAGGGTAGGGCCTGATCCTGTCGGGACGTGAACCGGGGAGCGGTGTTGTCCCGGTCCTGTCGCCTCCGTGGGAGCACAACCTTGCGGTCCACAGATGATCAGGCTGGCGCACGGATCGCGGCTACTTGTTAACTGGACCCACGACCGCAGCCCGGCCAGGCTAGGTCGAGGTGGTCGGCGGGTCGCTCCTATCGCGGCTGTCCACAGCACCAGGGTGTGACTCTCATCTGGCATGCGTCCGCCGACCACCGCGGCGCGGAGTGGCTCAAGAGGGGTTTGCCCAGCTCAAGTAGCGTTGCCCTCCCGCCTTCATCCTGTCCGGGAAAGCCAGCGAGGAGGCAGCGTGGGACGAGTGATCATCGGTATGGACCCGCACAAGCGCTCAGCAACCATCGAGATCATCAACGATCGGGAGAAGGTACTCGGACAAGGCCGGTACGCCACCGACCACGACGGTTACCGGGAGATGCTCGCTGCCGGCCGTCGCCATCGTGACCGGGTCTGGGCGGTCGAGGGCTGCGCCGGGATCGGTAAACATCTCGCGCAGCGCCTGGTCGCCGATGGCGAGACCGTGGTGGATGTGCCGGCGAAGTTGTCCGCCCGGGTCCGGGTGTTCGCCACCGGACAGGGCCGCAAGACCGACCCGGTCGATGCCCACTCGGTAGCGGTGGCAGCGTTGCGCACCAACGGATTGCGCACCGTCGCCGCAGACGATGTCACCGTGGCGTTGCGGCTGCTGGTCGAGCGCCGTGACGGCTTGGGCCGGGCCCGTACCGACACCATCAACCGCATCCACAAACTCTTGCTGGAGCTGCTGCCAGGCGGGGCGAAGAGGTTTCTGTCCGCACCCCAGGCCCGCACCCTGCTCAACACAATCCGCCCGCGTGACATCGTCGGCCGGACCCGCCGCCAACTGACCTCCGAGCTGATCGCCGAACTCGCCGTCATCGACAAAAAGATCAAGACCGTCAACGCCCAGCTGAACGAACTCCTCGACAACACCGGCACCACCCTGCGCCAACTCAACGGAATCGGCCCCTCCGGAGCAGCCCGACTCCTCGGCGACATCGCTGACATCGCCCGCTTCGCAACCCCCGGCCACTTCGCGTCCTGGAACGGCACCGCCCCGATCGACGCCTCCTCCGGCGACCAGCAACGCCACCGCCTGTCCCGAGCGGGCAACCGGCGCGTCAACCGGGTACTGCACATCATGGCCATCGTCCAGCTCCGCAACGACACCCCGGGCCGGGCCTACTACCGCCGCAAACTCGCCGCCGGCAAGACCCCCATGGAAGCCATCCGGGCGCTGAAACGACGACTATCCGACGTCGTCTACCGGCAGATGGTCAACGATGCCAAAGCCGCCCGGACGGGCCCGGGAGGACACCCGGGAGCGACTCTTCAATCCAGCGCGGCCAGCCCAATCCCGACAGCTGACTCTTCGGACCAGTCACAACCCGGACCCGCCAAACACCAGCCTAGAACACTCCAACCCGCCACCTCTTGACACAGAGGGGTGCCAAATCAGGATGCCCTCGCTGCTGGCGTCGACGACCATCGGTACGTGGGCATTGAGGCCGAGCTGATCTTGGATGGTGAGCGGATACGGAGGCTGTCGGATCCCGACGGAGGATCCTTCGACGCCGCGGGAGACTTCGACCGGCTGGTTCCTTCAGCCGGGCACGCGTTTGCCCTGCTGGGTCGAGTGGATGCGCATGGTGAGACCTGGTTCGACTATGGAGAGATGGAACAGCTCGTGGCGGAGATTGACCTGCTGCTGAGCGAGGCGATGCCTGGCCCTGAGTACCGGGGCCTAATGCGGCTTCGGGTCATGGCACTTCGCTGCGCCCGCGAGCACGGAAAACTCGTGTTTCTTGGCGATTGAGCCGCATCCGCTTCTCGGCCGAGTACCGAGGGGCGCCGAGCGGCGATCACGTCGAGTAGCGCCCCGATCGCGGCAGATCCGTGCACGTGATCTTGGGCCGGTGTCCCTGGCAATGGCAGCTCGGCATTGTGCATCGCTCGATCAGAACAGCTCGCACTCGCATGACTCAAGGTCGGCCTCGCCGGGCGGGAGTTCACCGGTGCAGTACCTGTACAGCCAAGTAGCGGCTCGGCGCTCGGCGTACTTTTCGTTGATCGGCACGCCGTCGTCGTCCAGCTCAAGGACGTTGACGAAGATCGCGAAACAGGTCTCCAGCTGCGATGGCGAGTTCTTCAGTTCGTCCCAGTAGTTGATCCCGTCGAGCATGGGATGGCCAACCGAGCCGCGCGCCACCCATCCGGCAAAGTGCCGGATCGCACCGGACGCGCCCCGGCTCACATGGTTCACCATGCCGGGAACCGAACCCCGGAAGTCAACATCGAACGTGCGCTCAGGGATCACGAGCCCGCCGGTGCTGCGGGAGCCTCCACGCTCATGGTGACGGGTCCTGCGCTGAACAGTGCGTGCGCAGCCGTTTGAACGGAGGCTTCCGAGGAAGCCGAGACCGGGGCGGTCGAGGCGTTGCCCACCCGGCTGGTGGTGCCGTCTGGGCCGGTCGTTTGGCATGATGGGGCTTTCATGGATGCGATTGATCTTTGCCTCGACAGCTTGGACGGGCTGTCAGTAGGCGACGCGCTGGGTGCGCAGTTCTTCGTCCCAGGTAACTCCTACACCGAGCTGCTCGCTGGTCGCCCTCCCCGCAGCCCGTGGCCCTGGACCGATGACACCGAGATGGCCTGCAGCATCGTCAGCGAACTGCAGATCCGCGGCGACATCGACCCCGACCACCTCGCTGCTGCCTTCGCGCAGCGGTACGAGCCGTACCGCGGCTACGGCGGGGGTGCAGTCGTCATCCTGCACCAGATCCGTGACGGAGCTGACTGGCGACAGGTAGCCCCCTCCGCCTTCGACGGTCAGGGTTCGATGGGCAACGGAGCAGCCATGCGCGTGGCGCCGCTGGGCGCCTACTACGCCGGCGACTGCCGGGCCGCGGCACTGCGCGCCATGCGCTCGGCCGAAGTCACCCACGCCCACGCCGAGGCTGTACTCGGCGCGGTGGCAGTGGCTGTGGCCGCTGCCGAAGCAGGCCGGGCTCGACAAGTCGATCAGCGGCCCGAGCCGGAGGCACTCCTGCAGGCGGTACTGGAGTACCTCGTCGACAGTCGGGTCAGCGCCGGCATCCGGCGCGCTGTCGTCCTGCTCGGGGCGAGCGTGGCGGAAGCCGCCTACGAGCTGGGCAACGGAGCGCGGGTGCTGGCGCAGGACACGGTGCCCTTCACGCTCTGGGCAGCGGCCACTTTCCTGCACGACTACCCCGCCGCGATCCTGGCCTGCATCGAGGCCGGCGGCGACGTGGACACCACCGCCTCCATCGTCGGCGGCATCGTCGCCGCCTTCACCGGCACCGGCCCAGGCGGCATCCCCTCATCCTGGCTCACCGCACGCGAGCCGCTACCAAACTGGGCCACCAACCAGCCCGACGCCACGCAGGACCGTCAGCTCATCGACCGAGCATGAGTCACGTGGAGTAACGCACCGTCCGCGGCAGAAGCGGACGTTTACGATGACCAGTCGCGCCGTGACTTGCGCTTCGGCCAATCCGGGCGTCAGTGCGACGGCACAGGAGTCAATGTTTAATTTTGCGAAGCACTGGACGGTGACGCGGTTGCGGTCCGCGCCGCCAACCGCTGCGTCGATCTCATTGTGATCGGACCGGGAGACATCGCCGACGGGCACCGCGTCACACGCGCTGAAGCCGCTCCAGCGCCATGCCGAGACCCGCGAGTCGCCGCATGACATTGGACGGGGCGTCCGCTAGGCGGTAGTGCTGCCCCTCTTGGAGGGCACCGCGCACGAGGTCGTGCGTCAATAGCTGGAGGCACTCGTCGATCGCAGCTTTTGTAGGTCTTGGGTTCATCGACCTGAGGGCGTATGAAATGTTCTCCCGGCTGATCGCGCCGCCCTTGAGCGGTTCCTCGTCGTTGGCCTCGTTGAACAGCAGCTCCATCAGGCGGGTGATCAGATAGATCGAACGTTCGGCACCGCTGTACTGCTCCTCGATGTCGGTGAGGTCGTCGCCGGTGCGCTCGAACAGCACTCGCAGTTCAGTTAAGCTGAGTGGGCTGGTCTCATGCCGATTGAGCAGGGCCGCGAGGTCGTCGACGGTCAGCAGCGTGAAACCGTTGTTGACCGCCCAGTCTCGGATGCGGCCACCGAAGCCGGGACCGACGATCAAGCCGTAGTCGGCAAGGTGCTTGCGTTGGTGGTCTTTGAGCGCGTCGAACTTGATGCTGTTTTCCGCGATCATCCCGGCCGCGGAGGACTTCACTTCGACGATGGCTTGGTACCGTTCGGCTGCGGCCAGCTCGGCTATCACCAGCACGTCCGTCCGACCGCTGCCGCCGAGATGCTCCGCGCGAAACCCTAGGAAGCGGAACGCCGTCGCCACGGCCGCCTCGAACTCCTCGCTCGCGTCGCTGCGGTAGGCGCATGCGCGCAGTTGGCCCGCGAGCGTCTGCGCGGTGACCTGCGGCGTGTCGGCGGTGACGGCCTCTTCGTCGATGATTCCGTCGGTGCGCTCGTCGAGCGGCTCCATCTGCGGCAGTTCGGCGGCAAGCAGGCGACCCGACTCGGTGGTACGGTATCGCATCCAGTCGATTCGTTCGACCAGGCCAGCGTCGCTCAGGAAACCCAGCCGAGTGCGTATCTCGGCGTCGGACAGGGTTTGTCCGTACCGCTCCTTAGCGATGCGGACCAGCTCACCGACCGGCGTCGCCGCATCGGCGTGGCCGAGCATCTCGGCGACGAAGGCGTAACGAGTGTGCAGATAGCGGACTAGATCGATCTCGTTCCCCAGCTCAAGCAGGCTGGAGAACTCGGCGGAGACGCCGTAGCGCTGGAATGCGACGAGGTCGATGGCACCAAGATGCCGGAAGCTGTGCAGCGTCGAGGTGAACGAACTCTTCTTCATCCCGAGCTGGGCATTACAGCGTTCGAAGAACTCCTCGGCGGTAACAACACCGCCAACGATGTCGCAGACCGCCTTGACTGACTCGACGAGCGACTGGCCGGCGCTTGCTTCGTCGCGGCCCTGGGCGTTGCGGCCGCGCGGGATGTATCCGATGAGCGACTTGCGCTTGCGTAGGGCGGCCGGGGTCAGTTCGCGGATCCGTCGGGCGATCCAGTCCGCCGGCTCCGGTAGTTCGGCCTCGTCCAGCCGGTTGAAAGGCGGCGTTTTCGCAGCCTCGTCCGGAGAGGTCAGGATGACCTCCCCGAGAAAAGCCTCGCCGGCGGCGGTCAGCACGTATCTGCTACCCCAGCGCTCGACCAGCCCGAGGGCGGTGAACCAAGTGATTCGCCGATGGATCTGATCAAGACTGGCCCAGAACAGGCCGAAAGATTTGGCCCTGTCGAGCAGATCAGCCCTTGCACCGGTCTCCGGCAGTGCCTGGAGCAACTCGCCGAAGAATTTCACCCGGCCCTGCAGGTAGACCGCGAGCGACCCGGACGAGTTGTCGGCCAGCCAAGACAAGGCCGCCGCAGCAGGCACCCAGACGCCGTCTCGACGTCGCGACACCAGGCCCATGGCGGACAGTTGGCGCTTGCAGATCTCCTCGAGATCCTCGTCGACGCCCGCCCCATTCGCTCGCACGAGCCTAACTTGCGCGCCAGGGCCCGCAGGCAAGCTCTCAAGGACGACGCGGAGAACAGCGAGGAGATCATCGCGCTTGCCACGCAGTGCGCCAATTGTTTGTGAACGCTCCGCCCACGGCTTCGGTTCCGACGACACGGGATCCATAGGAACGAAGCTTACGAAGGGGTGCGACAAAACCGTATGGTCCGCCGGCCCGGGCACGGCAAATACGTAGCAATCGGTGCGCGCTCATCGGCATGAGCGTAAGTTGATCAAGCGATTTCCCCAACCGACAGTAACGCTCAGTGTCAGCCGTGCGGGCCGCTACCTTCCTCACGGCGGGTTCCGGCGTGGCCCAGAGATCCACGCAGCGGACGCGCCATCGGCCGCGGACACGGATCACCACCCCCCGTTTACCCCTCGAAACCCGATCCCAATGTCGACGAACAGTGACGATTGGCGATCATGTCGAAGTCCCGTTGATGCAGCTCAACCACCAGATGCGGCAACCGATGACAAACGTATGATCGTTACTGTCGGTAAGAGGGGGTCAAGGATGACAACCAATGACAAGACGCGATGAAGCTCGAAAGTAGGAGGCCGTGAATTCAAATCCCCTTGTTCCCGACCAGCGGCTGAGACCTGAAGTCGGCGTATCACTGCGGAGATTTGATCGAACGCCGAACGTACACGATGGACGCGCCTCCCGGCCGCCACGCAGAGCCGCGTACGTCGTGGCACGCGGTCGGCGTGGATCTATGGGTTGTCGGGTAGGCGGCGCCGAGGGCTGCCCGGATACACATGCGATAACACTGAGCATGGCCAAGGCATCGATCCCAGCGTTGAGTTCGTCGATGTCGCCACACATCGAGCCTGAGACGTCACAGACAATGTAGAAGGGCATCACGACTTGACCCTCGGTCATGCGCTCAGACACAGCTCTCCTGGGAATCCATCATTGGCACGGCGTGCAGAGGGCGAGGGCAAACTACGCGATGGAGGACGTGGGCATCCCAGCCGGCGTGGCTACGCGCACCGTGGCGTCCGCTGATTGCCGCCAGGCGTCGCGGGTGGCGTGGGGTTGCCGTCCGAAGATGCGGCCGTCCTCAGCGGGCGCTCTGTCTCCCGTGTGCACGACCGATATTCTCAGCGCGTCCCCAAGATCGGAACGCTCTGACCGTTCCAACTTGTTCCAATTAACTCGGATGTCGCCGGATCGGCTTGCATCCTGGGTCGCGTCGACCGACGCTTACATAGCCAGCAAGCCAACCAGGGACATCGCAAGACGAAGTCCTGCCTGACCGGGGAGGCCCAGGTCTGATGATGAGTTCGGCCAGCGGGCAGCCTGTTCGGCGGGTTAGGGGGATGTCATGTTCATCATGCTAAGCGAAGACTGGAAGAGCGTGTCGCCCGATATGCTTACTCTTGCGGACTTCAACCTCCGGCTACACTTCTCCGATGCCTTCGCTCCAAAGTTTGCCACGCTTGAAGCTGTGACCATCCTTCGATCGCCTACCTCTGCCGGACGGTATGCCTCGGCGAGTGTCATGCTGGACCTGGGGAACGAAACGTGTCGCAGAAGGCAGGACGGCCAGAGGTGTTGCGTGGCCTTCGCCCTCGACGAATCAACTAGTCCCGGCCGTCCCGCCGTTAGCCTGGACCTCGTAAACCCATCGCAACTGAGCGTAGTCATGCCCGCTGCCACTGTGCTCGAATTCGTATGGCAAGAGATGCGCGTCCAACGTCTGGTGGCGAATTGGCGCCGACAGCTACCGGCCTGCGCACACGTACACGTCGGGCTGATGAACGAGCGGCTCCGCGCCCGGGTCGCCACGATGCCCGGCCACGGGTACTGGGAGGTCGGTGTTGACGGCTGCGTGTACGCCTTCGGTTACGCGGTCAGCCCGTCGTGGAAACCGGATCTCGCCGCTCTCGCGGCGGGCGGGCGCGCCCAGTCGACGGCCAGAAGGGAGTGCGCTGTGTCCACCGCGAATGGACCCGCAGACGACGCCTCGCACGAGCCGGATGTGCCCACCGCGCAACTTGTCCGCGAACTGGCCCGGGAGGGTGTGCTCGCGGCGCGGTGCGCCGCAGCCACGCCCCGGGAGCGCCGCCAACTGTCGGCCGCGGCGTACGGCATCGTGTGGCCCGTGGTGTATGGCAAGCTGACCCGCCTGATCGAGCGGCGCCGGGGGCGCCACTGGTGCCATGCCTCGGTGTCCGCGCTCGAAGCCGAGTGCCTGGACAGGTTCCACGACGCCGTCGATGTGGTACGCGCCTACGTGTTCCGGCAGGCGAAGGTACCGATCGGCAATATCGAAGGCTGGATTGCGGGACGCCTGACCGCCGCGACGTATGACGGGCTTCGGTGCTGGCGCGGGGAGCGGGGCGCGTTCCAGCGCCCGCGGCTGCCCCGGTGGCTCGCCGTCGCGCTCGACGATTACAGGTGGCTGACGGTGCTCGCTTTCGATGTGCTGGCCTGGCTCGGCGTACAGGTGGCCGCGGGTACCGGGCTCTGGCCACTGACCACCTGGGCCGAGTACAGTGCCGGCCTTATCGGCGACCACACAGGTGGCGAGGTGGAAGTCACCGGCGACCTCGAGACGGTGCTGACGGCGATGCACCGCCGCCGGGGCTGGGACGAAGAATTCGTGGAACGCCCGCCCGGATGCAAACATCCAATGCGCGGTTTGCAGCTCAACGGCCCTGTCGTTGGCGCCACTCAGGCCGGCAAGAGCGGCCCGCATCTGGTTGGTTCGGACGTCTCCTTGAGCGACGCACTGATTGGCCTGCGGGTCGACCTGCACTTCGACTATCGGTACAACTCCGTAGGGTCTTCCAGTGGCGGCCTACGCAGCACGCTAGGGCACGGGGGTGAGCGACGGATGCTAGGCAGCGTAGGCAGCGAGGCATGCGTCGAGGCGAACCGGCTGTCTCCTGCGGCGCCCCCTGGCGTGGTACGTCAGCTGCATCGAGCGGCCCCTGGGGCGCAAGCAGGCTTCCGTGGTCATACGGAGCGACTGCGACCGGCGGGCGCCTCGATCGTCCGCACTGGTTATCTAGCTTCAGCGGGGCAGCGCCCTCCCGGCCGCAAGTCGATCGCAAAGGCAAACCGCCCGAAGGAGGCTCGGTATCTCGCAGTCTCGCGCCTCCGGCTGTCGCCAGGATCACAGACAGCCGACCGAGTGGCTCGACCGGCTCTGAGCCAGGTCCGACCGTTTCCTGGAGCCCTGCCTGCGGCAGACGGTTTCGCCCTGCTCAAACCAGCTGAGGCGACGTGTAGGCTTGCTGACTGATAACCTCGAAATATAACTAAATGGACGAAACCCGGCGCTGAGGTTTTCGCAAGCCGCCGCCTGCGGTCATTCTCGCCCGTTGCCGTCCACCCACGTGCTCCCCGAGTAACTCCGTTCGATTCGCATCCGGCGGGTTCCCGGGGGATCGGGAAGGGCTCGCCGATTAGTCACCGGCGAGCCCTTTCCACGTCTACGCAGTCACAACTGAACACAGTTACCGACTGTCTCGGTCGCCACCCAGAACGCGATCCCGTCGGGTTCGCAGGTTCGACATCAAAGACGCGGACGATCGGACGCATCGCCAAAGATCGACTCAGTAACGCGCGCTTGACTGCCAGGTCCTTACATTGATCCGTGGCTATCTTCTTCGCCTTGCGCTTGCACCGAAATAGTTCGGAGAATGACGGGCGAACGCAATTCCGGATCTTGTGAAGAACGGGATCCCGTTGAGTTCGCAGGGTTCGACATCAAAGACTCCGAAGATCGGGCGCATCGCCCAAGATCGAGTCGGTAACGAGTGATTTGGTCGAGAGGCCATTACATCGATCACCGGCTATTTTTGTCGCCTTGCGGTCGCACCGAAATAGTTCGGAAAATGACAGGCTAGCGCAATTCCGGATCTTGTGATAGCGGCCGAGATCGTCTGTTCCGTATTCCGAAACCGCTTACCCGCAAGCGCCATTGTGTTGACCACGTGGCACACTGGCCCCGTACAACCCGTGGAGGGGTGACTTCCTTCTCGGCCGCACGAAGTACCGCCCTTCCCGCTTGCGGGAGCCCGCCGGATGCGAACACGCGGCTCTATCGAGACCGCAGAACGGAGGAATGGTGATGCGTGAGTATTTCCCGAAGGTGAGGCCGCCGACTCCACCTCCTGGGTGGAGCCCGTCGCTCCTGCCGGCCGCGATTACCGGGTTGCTCGGAGTGTTCGGCCTGATTGGTGCGACGATCAAGACGGTACTCGATCAAGGGTACGCCCTCCCGATCGCGCTGTACGCGGCGATGATCCTGGGCCTCATCGGCACGATGCTGTTGATGTACGTGCTGTCCTGGTTCACTGCGCCCTCCACCCCCGGCGCCCCGCCGCCGGCCGGGCGGGCCTAGCCGCGAGCGGGCCGCCGGGGGCCACCGGCGGCCCGCCTCGTGTGGAAGGAGTGACCATGGCGAGGCCGAGGAAGCTCATCGACCCCCGCGAGCCGATCCTGCTGGAAGCGTTCGGGCGGGAGCTGCTCACGGAGGTCAAGGCGTACGCCAGGCGTAGCCCGACGGACAAGCACTCGGCGGGCAGTCTCCGCTGGCTGGAGGTCCGAGCGAAGGCCACGCCGGGCTGGCCGCTGCCGCCCACCACGGTATGGCGGATCTTCAATGGGTCATCTGCGGAGCCAGAGTGGTTGTTGGTTGAACGGGTACTCACCGTCGCGGGAGTACCCAACAAGACCATCGCCAACAAGTGGCGCCCGATGTGGGTCACGTTGATGAAGCGGATCCACGAGCTAGAGCGGCCGGTCATCTCGACGTTGCCGCCGGCGGCGACACTGCCCGAGTGTCCGATCTGCGGGGCGGGAATGGCGAACCGCCAGCGGCACCTCGACTACCACGTCAACCCAGTGATCGCGGGCGTCGCCCGAGCTAGCTGAACAACATGGACGTGGCCCTGCTCCTCGGTAGCCCGGAAGCAGGGCCATGTCCGTCTCCACCTCGTAATCTCCGACGCCGTACAGGCTGGGCGGCTTCTGTCCCGATCCACGCCACGACCTGATCCACCCATCAGGCGGGTACCCGCTGGACACCCGACCACCCGTGCCTGGCGGCCGCGCTCATCGCGGCGTCCACGTCCTGCGTGTCGCTGACCGGCGCATCGGCGAACGCCTCGCCGGTCACCGGGTCGATCAGGTCGGCCTACCGGCCGTAGGCGGATGCGACCCGCTGACCGTCCACGAAGTTGTGCAGGAGGTGGCCCGGCTGATCACTGCGGAGAACGGCAAGCCGCTCAAGTGGGCCCGGGCAGAGGTGGGCCGAGCGGTATCCACCTTCCGGTGGGCCGCCGAGGAGGCCCGCCGGTTCTCCGGCGAGCTGCAGCGGCTGGACACCGACCCGGCCGCCACCGGCCGGATGGCCGTCGTCACCCGGGTACCCCGCGGGCCGGTACCCGGCATCGCGCCGTTCAACTTCCCGCTGAACCTGGTGGCGCACAAGGTCGCCCCGGCCCTCTCGGTGGGCGCTCCGATCATCGTCAAGCCGGCCCCCAGTACCCCCGCTGTCCGCGCTCCTGCTCGGTTTCATCCTGGCCGAGACCGACCTGCCCGCGGGTGCGTTCTCGGTGCTGCCGGTACCCAACGAGCGGGCCCCGGAACTGGTCGCCGGCCCGCGCCTGCCGGTGGTGTCGTTCACCGGCTCCGGCCCGGCCGGCGCGAGCATCCAGGCCGAGGTACCGCACAAGCACGTCACCCTGGAGCTGGGCGGCAACGCCGCGGCCGTGGTCTGCGCCGACTGGACCAGCAACGCCGACCTGGACTGGGCGGCCACCCGGATCGCCACCTTCGCCAACTACCAGGCCGGCCAGTCGTGCATCGCGGTACAGCGGGTGATCGTCCCGGCCGCCGGCTACGAGGACTTCGTCGGGCGCCTGGTGGCCAAGGTCGGCGCGCTGAAGACCGGTGACCCGAACGAGGAGGCCACCGACGTCGGCCCCATGATCAGTGAGGACGCCGCCCGCCGGGTGGAGAGCTGGGTGGCCGAGGCGGTGGCGGCCGGCGCCCGGGTACACACCGGGGGTACCCGGGACGGCGCCAGCTACGCCCCGACCGTGCTCCCGGCGTGCCGACCGACGCGAAGGTGTGCGCCGAGGAGGTGTTCGGGCCGGTACTCGTGGTCGCCCCGGCCGGCTCCGACGACGAGGCGTTTCGCCATGGTCAACGACTCCGCGTACGGGCTGCAGGCCGGCGTGTTCACGCACAACCTGCAGACCGCCTTCGCGGCACACCGCACGCTGGACGTCGGCGGCGTCATCATCGGTGACGTGCCGTCGTTCCGGGCCGACCAGATGCCCTACGGCGGGGTCAAGGGCAGCGGTACCGGCCGGGAAGGGCTGCGCAGCGCGATGGCCGACTACACCGAACCCCGGGTCATGGTGCTCACCGGCATCCAGCTCTGAGTCGCCTGTGCACAGCCGGGTCTGGGACACCCCCACCTCATATTCCACAGCGGGGCCGAGGAGCCAGCCCAGTTGGTCGGCATGCCGCTCGGGGACGCGGCGCTGCCGGCCCTGCCGCTGACCATCATCCCGATGTACTTCGAACTGGACGGCACCTTCCCCAACCACGAGGCCAACCCGTTGGAGCCGGCCAACATCGTGGACCTGCAGGCCAAGGTCCGCCAGACCGGCGCCGACCTGGGTATCGCCTTCGACGGCGACGCCGACCGGTGCTTCGTGGTCGACGAGAACGGCGACCCGGTGCCCCCGTCCGCGATCACCGCACTGGTCGGGACCCGCGAGCTGGCCAAGCACGCCGGCGGTACGGTCATCCACAACCTGATCACCTCCCGGGCGGCACCGGAGATCGTGACCGAGCGCGGCGGTACCCCATCCGCAGCCGGGTCGGCCACTCCTTCATCAAGGCCGAGATGGCCACCACCGGCGCCATCTTCGGCGGCGAGCACTCGGCGCACTACTACTTCCGGGACTTCTGGGGCGCCGACACCGGCATGCTCGCGGCCATGCACGTACTCGCCGCGCTCGGCGGCCAGGACGAGCCGCTGTCGGAGCTCGGCGCCGAGTACGAGCGCTACGTCTCCTCCGGCGAGATCAACTCCACCGTCGCCGACCAGCAGGCCAAGCTGGCCGAGGTGGAGAAGGAACTCGGCGTCGAGGGCGAGGTCGACCACCTCGACGGGCTGACCGTGAGCTTCCCCGACGGCTCCTGGATCAACCTGCGCGCCTCCAACACCGAACCGCTGCTGCGGCTCAACGCATGCCAAACCGGTCCGGCTCCCGCCGGCCGAGACCCCCAGGGCCCGGGCGGAGCCACCATGGTTTCCCGATAGCCTGATTGGGCCAGCCGCTATCAACAGGCAGTCGGTTCTCCCCGTAGGCGGCCAGTATTTCCGCGAAGGAAACGCCGAAAGGGGGGTGTTAGTTGAAGCACTTCACCATCGAGGCGGGACGAACGATTCGGTTCGCCCTGAGAAGCCCTGGCCGTACGTCCCGCCCCATCGCGATCATTGCCGTAGCAGCATTTATCTACTGGCTCTTCGCTAGGCACTGAGCCTAGCGAACGTAGTGCAAGCCGTAGGAGCCCGGCAGTCCCCTTATGTAGATGCCGCGCTCCTACGGCTCGGCGACCCTCGCTCGGCCAGCCCTGCATCGCCGCGCAACAGGTGACTCGCGACGGCGGTGGCCCGCGGCGTGGCGCTGCCCGGGCACGTGCGCGCCGGCGCACCGGACCACGTCTCGCGTATCCTGGCCGCCCGCGCCGACGAGGTGGCCCGGCGTGATCACTGCCGAGGCGGCGACCTGGCTGGACGCCGACGCCGAGCGCTGCCGGCCGGCCGCCGAGCTGTTCGTCAACCCGGCCAAGTCGCTCGCCATCGACTGGCCGGCTCGATCCCGGTGATCTGGGGCTCGTCGCCGCTGGCCACGGTGGCGGCCCGCCGGTTCGCCGATGTGATATCCGCCAACGCCCGGTACCCCGCGGTCGCAGGCTCGCTCGGCGCGGCCGGGCGCGGCCGGGTCGGCCTGCTGGACGGGTTCTACGGCGCGCTGGCCGAGCGCGGCCGTGACATCTTCGCCGAACCCGAGGACGAGGAGCAGGAGGAGGCGCTCACCCGGCTGCGGCTGGTACTGCTGCGCGACGGCGGGCTCACCGACGAGGGCAATACCGACGAACCGGTCGAGGTGGAGGAGCGGCGGGCCGAGGCGGTACAGGCTATCGCCGAACGGCGCGGTATCCGGCTGACGGTACTCACCGCGGAGGGCGGGTCGGCGCTGGAGCGGCTGGCGTCGCTGATCGCCGTACCCGACTTCGCCTCGATCTACCTGGCCCTGCGCGGCGAGTAGTTTCACGGGGTGACCTGAGCGCATACGCCGATCGGCTCGCGCCGGTGTCCCGATCGCCGCAACACGTCTTGCACGCTGGGTCTGGCCAGTACCCGGGTGGCGGCCGTGCAGTCCTGGCCGGCGTTGAAGCACCCGGCCATTGCGATGCCTCGGCCGGGGCTTCGAGGTCGGCGTCGTCGAAGAAGACGAGGCCACCCAGGCGAAGTCATCCACAGGCCAGGGCTGCCGCAGCGGCGGCACTGGGTAGGTCGTTTCGATCGTCAGGGCACCCCGCGCCGCGGTGGTCTATTTCTCTCGTACCGCCCCACGGCATCGACCTACGCCGGCCGGCTGTCCCAGGCGACCGCGGGCAACACCGGGACGGCGTCAGATTCATGCCCCCGCTTACCCCCCTAAAACCCCTTGCAGATGGTGACCATCAGTGACAAACATTGACCACGATTCGCCGGTGTTCGTGCAGCTCAATGCATCAACCTGGCGACGAATGACAAGCCCCTGGTCGTGACTGTCGGTAAGAGGGGGTCAGGGGTTCAAATCCCCTCAGCTCCACCCATAGGCATGCTGACCAGCGCGAACGCGCAGGCCAAGATCGGCTAGCGCGGCCCGAGTGCAAATCAGCTTTGATCTTGGTTCCCGGTCGAACCGTCCCGGCGGCCGGCGCCTCCCGGAGCGCCCAACGCCGTTGCGGTGACACTGTTTGTTGCGCCATCGGTGACCATAGGTCTCCGGCGTGATCCGCAGACTGGAGTGCCATAGCGCCCCTGCACATCGGTCGGGTCGGCGCCGGCAGTGATCAGCGCGCTGGCGTAGTAGTGCCCAGGGCGTGGAAGGTAGCGCCCTCCGGCCAACCGGCCGCCGCACGCCACACCTTCCGCATGTCCGACCAGCGCTGGTCGTGAATCGGTCGGCTCTGATCATCGGTGAAGAGGGCGCCGCGGGCCGCATCTACAGATGACACCACGTGCCAAGATCACCAAAGGGACGGTTGTGGTGCCGAAGGTTGCGGATCCTCTCGGATTGATCTCCCGTGCGCGGGCCTACTGTCGTGCGGGGGCACGAGAGCGGGACGGGCCGCGTGAAAGCGCGCAACCAGCGGGCATGCTTTCACGCGGTGCCCAGCCCATGCCCGTCAACCGATGAAGCGATAAACCTCGACTTCGTCGTCAACTAGGACACGCAGGGTCCGTCCATCGCCACGATCGATGACGTCGAGGATCGCGTCCATCATCTGGATGGCCATATTGAGTACGTCCGTCCGAGAGTCGCCCCGTTTGTTACAGACACGCTCTAGAGATTCCATTGCTCGTGGAGTGAAGTTGGCCGTAACCCTCGACAGTCCGCCACCTCCCTGACCAGCGTTCTGTGCCTGGTCAGGCGGTGGAGGCTCGGCTCGACGCCGGTTCTCCCGGTCTCGAACTGGCCGCAAGTTCTCTCGCTGTGTGCTCTCCGGCACTGTGTGTTGCACACTCACTGGGGCTCATCTTCCTCTCGTCCAGAGCGGGGGGTCGTGCGCCTGGGCGGTACATCGGATCAGCGATGTACCGCCCACCTGCATCCAAGGCTGATGCGGGCGTTGCGGCTCGACGCACCGCAAGATCCCTTGCGCCACGTCGTAGGTCATGTGCACAGCGTAGTCCTCGTAGTAACGAAGCATGTACGCACAGCTCCCATGACACACCCACAATTACTCCCTCGGATCGCACTTCCTGTGCGACTACTCCGGACACGGTAGTCGTACGCCCGTCCTGCGTCCATCCTCCACCAAGGCCGCACGCTGCGTAGTTACCCTGATCCGAGCTTGTTTGGTCCCAGTTCGGCCACACTGATTGACGCACCCACAGTGAGGTTGCTGCTACGTAACGTCCGACTGGTGGGGGTTTCTGCAAAAATCAATTCAACGGAACGTAGGGGCATCGTCACGCACACAATTCGTGCGTGAAGTTGGCACAATCTGCGTACGGACCTTGTAGAGACAGTGGAACGATCCGTGTAATGTCACGCAGGGTTACGGGGAATCGAGCATGCCCGAGACGGCGGGGCATGAGACCGCGGCAAACAGAAGGGGCCCCTAATGACACGGTCGGTCGAGGACGGCGACCTGCCTCTGCAACATCTCGATCTGTCCGCCGAGGTGCCTTCACCTAAGGCATACAGCAACCCCCTGACACGTGCGAAGGCCGACATCGTCAGGGTCAAGATCTGGTTCCGGAACATGGCTGGACTCTCCAGCTCAGTCGAGGTGCACGGCGGCTTACAGCGACCGGTGACCTACGCCTTGATCTGTGGCACCAGCGCAGGCATCGGTGTCACCACAGCCTTCCTCTGCCACGTCTGGCACAGCTCTGGGTGGATTGCGGCGGTCCTCGGAGTGTCGGTGGGAGGACTCGTGCTGGCGCTGGGCCTCATTTTTGGGCGCCCGCCCCAGTCGTAACAGAGCACGTCGACAGGCCAGCGAGAAGGGAGCAATGATGGAGAGGGTCATCGAAATGGATCTCTACCGAGCGGATGGTAGCGATTCGGGAGGATGGCGACTCATCGCCACCGCACAAGACGGCCAGGTCGACTGCGTCGTTGTCGAATACCGCCTGGCAGAACTTGTCGATCGGATCCGCATCTGGCCTGAAGTCGCTGGACTGGAAATCCGGCGATGCGAGATTCCAGCTCACGAAGGAGCGGAGGAACTTTGGACCTCGGTCCGACCTCTAAGGGACGCTGCGTAGAGGACTCGGCACTACGCTTCTAGTCCGGACTTCGGACAAGACGGCGCAGCTGAACCCTTTCGATCTGAGTCGCATGCACTGAGTCATCGCATGAACGGCGATCGCGCGACGGAAGCTCAGGTCGGAAGGGTTCACTGTGAGAACTCTCTATATGGTGCCCAGATGGTCACAGTCGGGTGTTCAGCGGCGAGGTCCGCGTCTCCCACCGCATGGCCAGGATCCAGCGGCTACACCTGCCAGCGGCCGGCTCGCCAGACCCCACCCGCGACGCACGCGGCGCTGAGCAGCAGAGTGACGATCACTGCCCAGGTGCCGTACCCGGTCCACGCCCCGGTCTGTAGCGCCACCGGCAGCGCACTGAGCGCGTTCGGGCTGATGTGGTGGACGCCCGGGATGAGGTCGGCGAACGGGACGGCGACGAAGACCACGCCGAGCGCCACCGCGATGGCGGCCACCTGGCTACGCAGCAGCGTGCACGCGAGGAACGTCACCGCGACAACGAACACGGTGTACAGGCAGGACACCAGTACCCCGGCGACGGTGCCGCCGGTGGGCGGTGCGCCGATCAGCACCGCCGTCCCGTACGCCGCCGCCGCGCCGCCCAGCGCCGCTGCCATGACCGCCGCCAGGCTCACCACCACCAGCCGGGGCAGCAGCAGCGCCGCGCGACTGCGCAGGTGGGTGAGGTACAGCGCGGCCAGCGGCGGGTTGGCCCGCAGTGCGAAAGCCAGTCCCGCGATGACGACGGTGACCAGCGTGCCGAGCGTGGTGATGTTGCTGAAGTACGCGCTCATCCCATCGGACGGCTGCGGCCGGCTCACCGTGATGTGGATGTAGGTGTCGCCGGTCGAGCCGCGCAGCAGCTGACCGAGGTAGTGGGTGACCACCGGCTCCCCGAAACCGAGCAGCAGGAACACCGCGGCGAGCGGGATCCACCGCCCGGTACGCGTCAGCCGCAACCACTCCAGCCGCCAACGGGTCATTACCGGCTCCCCTCAACCATCCGCAGGAACACCGTTTCCAGGTCCGCGCCGACCGGGTTGAACGCGATCAGCTCGGCCCCGCTCGCGGTCACCTCGGCCGGGAGCAGTGCCTCGCCGGCCCGCACGGTGGTGGTGTCCACCCGCAGTCCCTGTTCCTCCCGTTGGACCTCGGCCACCCAGTCGAGTCCGGCCAGCCTGGCCGCGAGCGGCTGCGCGCCGCTGCGCAGGTGCAGTCGCCAGCTCGGTCGGGTGTGCCGTTCCAACAGGTCGTTCACGGTCCCCTGATACAGCAGCCGGCCGTCGCGGAGCACGCCGACGGTATCCGCGACCCGTTGCACGTCGGCCAGGATGTGGCTGGAGAAGATGACCGCATGGTCGCGTCCCAGGGTGCGGATCAGGTCCAGCATCTCGGCCCGGCCCTGCGGGTCCAGCGCGCTGGTCGGCTCGTCGAGCAGCAGTATCGGCGCGCGGGAGGCGAGCACCACGGCGATGCCGAGACGCTGGGTCATCCCCCGGGAGAAGCCGCCGACCCGGCGGTCCCCGGCGCCGCTCAGGCCGGCGAGCGCCAGCGCGCGGTCGGTGTCCGGCGCGGCGCCGGGCTTGAGCCGGCCGAAGAACTCGACGGTCTCGGCGGCGGTCAGCCACGGTTCGAAGGCCGGCGTGTCCGGGCAGAGCAGTACCCGCCCGGTGCTCTCGCAGATCCCGGAGTCGGCCCGGCGCAGCCCGGAGATCAGTGACAGCAGTGTGGTCTTGCCCGCGCCGTTGGGGCCGACCAGGCCGTACACGCCGTGCGCCGGTACCGTCAGGTCGATTCCGTGCAGTCCGACGCCGGCGGGAAACACCTTCGTCAGCGCGGTGGTGCGGACGGCCGGTGGCCGTGGGCCGGCCGCTGCGGGCGCAGCCTCGGGAAGTGGGGCGACAGCCGGCTCGGGGATGCCGACGACGGGGCGCTCGCCCCGGCCGACGACGAGGTACACGATGCCGCCGAGCGGGATCTGCGCCAGGATGATCAGCGCCCAGACAGGTTTCGGCAGGTACCGGGCGGGTCGGCGGACAAGCTGGGTGAGGCAGCCGGCGACGAAGGCCAGCAGCAGGATGGCGACGGGCGCCCAGGCGGCGACGGTACGCATTCAGCTCAACTCCGGCGGGATCACGAACAGGCCGGCGACCGTGCCGTCCGGGTGGAAGGCGACCCGGCCGACCTGGGGGCCGACCTCGAAACGCAGCGGGATGTCGACCACCGTGTGGTCGCCGAGCTGGCGGGTCAGCGGCTCACCTGCCTGCCGCTCGTAGCGCCCGCAGCGGCCGGCGATGGCGGCCCAGGTGGCGGCCACCGCGTCCGCGTCCGGCAGGGCCGCGGCGACCGTCGCGTCGAAGTCGCGGCGGACCTCGTCCCAGTTGCCCTCGGCCAGGTGGACGAAGACGGCGACGGCCCGCTCGGCAGCTCCGGGGAGTACGGCGGCGTTCATCGGCTCGCCGGTACGCGGGTCGACCGGCCGGCCGAAGCGTTGGAACGCCGCCTGCCGGGTGGTACCCAGCACGTCACCGATCTCCGACCAGGCGTGTCCGGCGTCCCGGGCGGCGTCGACCGCCGTTCGTAGCCGGGCCTCCGCGTCCCGCAGCTCGGACAGCGTCCGGGCGAGCTGCCCGAGCGGGGTGGCCGTGTCCATGCTGTAAATAGTTCCTTGACGTGACTCCTCCGTCAAGGTGATCTTCACGTAGCTGTCGCGCTCGCGCTGCCGCCGGGCCGCGCTCCGGCAGGTCGCGTCACAGTACTGGCGCCGTCTACCTCGGCCGGACGTCACTGGGAGCGGCTTGCCGCAGTGCCCGCACCGGCTGTCTCCGTCGACCATCCCGCTCTTTTCCGTGCTGTTGGAGTGGCACGAAAAAGACTAGCAGGCGGCACGTAGGTCACCGGACGGCCCACGATCGCGACGTTCGGGTCGGTTGTCGTCAGGCTGGCGCCCAGCTGGTCGGGCAAGTGTGGGAGCTGTCCACCGAGCGGGCCTGTCCCGTCGCCGGATCGAGCCGTCAGCTGCGCTTCGGGGTTGTCGGCGGCACCGTCCCGGCCAGGGGCGACGAATCCATCGGTCAGCTGAGCGGGGCCTGCAGCATGCTCTGGCCGTGGCCCTCGGCGCCGTCGAAGCTCTGCGCCGAGATGTCCACCACGGTGTACGCGGACAGGTCGCGGCCGGTGACGTCGAAAACCCCACCGCTGGTGCCCAGCGCGCCCAGCGCGAGCATCCCGCCGCTGGCCGGGTCGTACAGCCATGCCTCGTAGAAGCCTTGCGGTGCCGGCATTCCGGCCACGCTGATGCGCAGTTGGCGCCGCTGGCCGCTGTCCACAACGGTGGCGCTGCCGGTGGCGCCCTCGGCAGCGGCAGCCTTGGGGGCAAACGATCCGCTGGCCACCACCGCGCCGGAGCCGTTGTCCCGCAGCGCCTGGACACCGACCGCCACGCCGACTCCGAGGAGCAGACCGACCAGCACGGCCAGCGCCAGCCGGAGCGGGCCCGAGGTGCCCCGCCGCACGGTGCGGCGCGCCGGGCCGGTACCCCCGACTGGTCTTCCGGGCGGGCGGGTGGGCGCAGCGGGACCCGTGTCCGCGACCCGCGACGGGGCGGCCGGGGCGGCGCCGATGGTCTGCGCCGCGATGGCTGCCCATACCCGGTCCGGCGGCGGCGGCAGGTCGCGTAGCGTCTCGGTGTCCCGGCCGACGCCCACCAGATGGCGCAGGGTGGTCAGCTGTCCGCTGCACTCCGCGCAGCCGGCGAGGTGCTCGGCGTCCAGACCGGTCACCGGCTCGTCGCCCAGGGCCAGCAGGGCCAGGTCGTCAGGGTCGAGGTGGGACACCGTCCACCTCCCATCGGGTGCGTAGCCGCGCCATCCCGCGGCGCAGGTGACTCTTCACGGTACCCAGCGGCAGGCCGGTCACCGCGGTGATCTGCTGGTGCGTGAGGTCGTCGTAGAAGGCCAGTTCCAGCACCCGGCGCTGGTCGGTCGGCAGGGCGGCCAGCTCGTCGGCGACCACCAGGCGCTCCACCAGGCGGTCGTCCAGGCCGTCCTCGACAGCCGCCTGCGCCACCAGGCGGGCCGAGTCGGCCGCCCGGTGCTGGCGGGTCAGCTCGCGCAACCGGTCCACCACCTTGCGCCGGGCGATGCCCAGCAGCCAGCCCAGCAGGCTGCCCTTGGCCGGCTCGAAGCTGTGCCGGGCCTGCCAGGCGGCCACGAACGTGACCTGGGTGACCTCCTCGGCGTCGGCCGGGTTGCGCAGGCTGGCCAGCGCCAGGTGCTGCACGGACGGAGCGAACCGGAGGTAGGTCTCGCGCAGGGCATCCTCGTCGCCCGACCGGAAGCGCTCGCCGAGGTCGTCGTCGGCGATCGGACCGGGTCGAGGCGGCTGAACCGTCACGCTGGTCTCCGCCATCTGGGCACACCCGACTGTAGCTCCTGCGCGGCTGCCCTGAGCAGGCCGCCTCCGCAGACAGTTCGGCGTACCGGGGCGGTTTGGATGCACCGGAATTTTCTTTTTTTCCGCGCATCCGCGGGTCCCCGGCCGGCCGAATCCTGTGTCACTACTGCACAGTTTCGGAGGTTGGCATGCGCACAGCAATGTTCACCCGGGGCGCGGTCGCGCTGACGCTCACCGCCGCGGGGATCGGGCTCGCCCTGGCCGGCGCCGGCCCGGCGGCGGCCGCCGACGACTCCATGGTCTCGGTGGTGCACGGCATCCCGGGTCAGGACGTCGACGTCTACGTCAACGGCAAGAAGACGGTCGGCGACTTCAAGCCGGCCACCGTGGCCGGGCCGCTCACCCTGGCGGCCGGCAGCTACGACATCGCACTCACCAAGCCGGGCGATCCGGTCACCAGCGCCATCCTGGAGAACAAGGCGGTGACGGTCCCGGCCGGCAAGAACATCAGCCTGGTGGCGAACCTGGATGCCGCGGGCAGGCCGGCGCTCAACGCCTTTGTCAACGACACCTCGATGGTCAAGCCCGGGATGGCCCGGCTGACCGTCCGGCACACCGCCGCGGCGCCGGCCGTGGACGTGCGCGCGAACGGCAAGGTCGCGTTCAGCGGCCTCACCAACCCCAACGAGGCCAACGCCGACCTGGCCGCCGGCACGATCAGCGCCGACGTGGTCGCCGCCGGTTCGGACACGGTGGTACTCGGGCCCAAGGACCTCACCCTGAAGGAGGGTACGTCCACCATCGTCTACGCCATCGGCTCGCTCGACGGCAAGACGCTGGCGCTGACCGCGCAGACCATCACCGGCCTGGGCTCGCCGCCCGACGGGATGCCGGCCGGCTCCGGCGGGCAGGCCGGCACCGGCGTCGCCACCTGGTGGTACCTGATCCTCGCGGCGGGCGTCCTGGCGCTGCTCAGCGGTGGTACCGCCGTCGTGGTGAACCGTCGTCGGTGATGTCCGACCCGCAGAGCCGCTCCGGCGCCCGCCTCCTCGCGGGCGGGCGCCGGAGCCTTCCGCTGATCGTCGTCCTGGCCGGCGTGGCGCTGCTCGGCGCGGCCGGGCTGATCTGGTGGCGCTCCCAACCCGCGCCCAACGTGGGTACCGCCACGGTGACGCAGCTCGGCACCGCCGCGACGCCGGCAGCCGGCGGGCCGGTGGTTCCCGTCCAGCCGGGCCTGCTGCCGTCCAGCGGTGCCGAACTGGCGCCGGTGAAACTGGCCCTGCCGAAGCTGGGGGTCACCGCCACGGTGGTCCCGACCGGGGTGGACGGCAGTGGCCAGTTCGACGTGCCGCCCAGCGTGGACACCGTCGGCTGGTACCGCTTCGGCCCGGGCCTGTCCTCCGCCGCCGGTTCGATCGTCATCGGCGGCCACGTGGACAGCGCCGCCCAGGGCGCGGGCGCGTTCTTCCGGCTGCGCAACCTGGCACCCGGGGACACCGTCACGGTGACCGGCGCGGACGGCGGACAGCGGCGCTTGCGGGTGCTGGCCCGGGAGGAGTACCCGAAGACCGCCATCGACCTGACCCGGTACTTCACCTGGAGTGGCGAGCTGCGGCTGACGTTGATCACCTGCGGGGGGAAGTTCGACCCGGCCACCCGGCACTACCGGGACAACGTGGTCGTCACCGCCGCCCCGATCCCGTGACGGCCTGGACGAACCGGACCGGCCGATCTTCGGCGCCCGGTCCAGAGGTGTGGAACCCGAAAGGGTGGAGCGCATGGGGCAATTGCCATCTTACGGGGCTGATGATCCTATAGTCACTTTTTGACTGCCTGGCTCGAACAGGCGGAGTGATCGGGTTCTCTGTGCCGGACGGCCGGGGAGTCGGCTGTAGGAGGCACCATGCCCAAGCGCGCCGCCTGGCGTACGCCCGTCCTGGCTGTCGTGGCGATGGTCGCCGGCCTCGTCCTCGTCGCCATCCCGCAGCAGCGGGCCTCCGGGGCACCGACCGCGACCACGGCCGAGCTGATCGTGCAGAAGGGCGGTGACCGCACCGGCGCGCAGGTGGTGGCCGGACTCGCCAACGCGGTCTTCGACTTCTTCGCCGGCGTGTCCGGTACGCCACCCGCCGCCAACGCGGTGCCCACCGCCACCTGTACCACCGGCGCGACCGGTCAGTGCGCGGTCAACGTGGCCGGGCGGACCGCGGCCACCGAGGGGTACTGGATCCGGGAGCGCACCGCACCGGCGGGTTTCCGTACCGCCGAGGTGCTCGACACCGGATCCACCGGCAACAACGCCGGTCCCCAGCCCTACAACCAACTCTTCACCGGTGCTGTCTTCAACAACATCAGCTACACGTTCCCGGTCGCCGGTACCGGCTCCGCGCAGTCCTCGCGCGGGAGTTTCTGGGCCGACATCCGGGACAACCCCCCGCTACCACCGGGCTGTGGCCTCAACATCGCGCTGCTCATCGACACGTCCGGCTCGATCGGAGCGGACATCGGCAACGTGAAGGCGGCGGCCAACGGCTTCGTCGACGCGCTTACCGGAACCCCGTCGCAGGTCGCGCTGTTCAGCTTCGCCACGAACGCCACCCAGGAGCTGGCCTCCACCGCGGTCTCCACGACCGCCGGTGCGGCGACCGTGGAGGCGGCGGTGACCGCGCTGCCCAACCCGAGCGGCTCGACCAACTGGGACCAGGGACTGTTCCTCGTCGCCGCGCAGACCACCCGGTACGACGCGGTGGTCATGCTGACCGACGGCAACCCGACCGTGTACGGCCCACCGGTCGCGGCCGGCCCCGGTGACCACACCCGCTTCCGCGAGGTGGAGAACGGCATCTTCTCGGCGAACGCGGTGAAGGCGAAGGGCACCCGGATCGTCGTCGTCGGCGTGGGATCGGGCGTCACCGGCGCGACCGAGAACCTCCAGGCGCTGTCCGGCACCACCGCGGGCTCCGACTACTTCCAGACCGACTACGCCGCGCTGGGCAACCTGTTCCGGCAGCTGGCCCTGACCACCTGCCTCGGTACCGTCAGCGTGGTCAAGCAGGTGATCCCGCCCGCCGGTACGGTCGCCAACGCGCAACCGGCCGGCGGCTGGACGATCACCAGCTCGACCGCCGGGGTGACCCCGATGTCCGGGGTCACCGACGCGGCGACCGGCGGGATCAGCTTCACCGCGCCGCTGGGCGGGCAGACCTCGCTTCCGGTGACGCTGACCGAGACCCAGCAGGCCGGCTTCACCATCCAGCCACAGGCCGGGCTCAACGCGGTCTGCACCGACTCGACGAACACCGCGGTACCGGTGACCAACGCCGGCGCCCTCGGCTTCACCGTGTCGGCGCTGCTGAACGACGCCGTCACCTGCACGATGTACAACCTGGCGCCGAACCCGCCCGCGCAGGTACGGGTGAACAAGGTCTGGAACATCGACGGCACCCAGTTCGTCGACGGTGGTCAACCGGGCAACTTCCAGGCGGCGCTCAGCCTCACCGGGCAGGTGAATCCGGAGTTCGCCACCACCTACAGCGGGTTCCAGGCCGGTGACCCGGTCACCGTGGGCGAGACGCTGGACGCCACGCTGCTGCCGCCGGGGTGCACGAACGTACCCAGCGGTGACCTCGGTCCGCACACCCTGGTCGCCGGGCTCAATACCTACGACATCACCAACACGGTCACCTGCGTCACCACGCTGACGCTGCTCAAGAACGTGCTCGACCCGTTCGGGCCGGCAGCCGACCCCACCCAGTGGACGCTGACCGGAATGGCCGACGACAGTTCACAGAACTTCAGCGGTGCCACCGGGGTGAGCGCGAACATCACCCCGAACCTGCGGTACGCGCTGAGCGAGTCCACGGTGGCCGGCTACAGCCAGCAGATCGTGGCGGGTGCGGTGCTGGTGCCCAACTCCACCGGCTCGTGGCACTGCGTACTGCGACTGTCCGACGGCACCACCGGCCCGGAGTTCGACGGCCTCAACGGCGGGGTGAGCGTGACGCCCGGCCAGAACGCCGAGTGCACCGCCATCAACACCGCCCAGCCGGCCCGCCTGACGCTGCGCAAAGAGGTGTTCAACGCCAACGGCGGGACCGCGGTACCCGCCGACTTCACCCTGACGGCAACGCCACAGTCGCGAACGACCGGTGCGGAGACGGTGACCGGCCTGGCCGGGCAGGCCACCGTCACGAACCGGCTCATCGCACCGCTCGTGGGGTACGTGCTGACCGAGAGCGGGCCGTCGGGCTACGTGCCGCAGGGCAGCCCCAGCTGTCTGCTCGCCGGCACCAGCACTGCGGTTCCGGTCGTGGGTGGCGTGGTGTTCCCGCTGCTCGGTGCGGATGTCATCTGCACCTTCAGCAACCAGGACCTGCCCCGCGTCACGCCGTCGTCGAGCGCTCCGCCATCGAGCGCACCGCCGACCACCGCGCCGCCGACCACCGCACCGCCGACCACCCAGCTGGCGTCGTCGACCACGCCGGCGACCAGTCCGGCGCTGCCGGCGACCGGCACCCCGGCAGGTCAGTTGGGCCGGCTCGGCGTCCTGCTCATCAGCCTGGGCGGCCTGCTCCTGCTGTTCTCCTTCGTACGCGAACGGTTCCTGCGCGACATCGGCTGACCGCCGGACCGGCTCGCCGGCGCAGCCCACCACGCCAGGTGGGCTGCGCCGGTCCGTGCTGTGGTCGCGTGGTTCAGCCTGTCGGGTCATCCGCTGTGATCCGCCACCGTTCGATCGGGGAGCCGGTCTCGGGCGCCCCATAGGATCGTGGGCGCACGGGATCGTGGCGGAGGGGCGGGCATGGCGGAGCAGGCTGCGGACCGGCGGCCGACCGGGGGCGTACTGCTGGTGCTGGTCCTCGCCGCGCTGACGGTGGCGGCGCTCGGTGCCGGGGCGGGCGGCTGGTTGGGCTGGCAGGGGGCGCCGGCGCTGCCCGACGACCAGACGGCGGCGGCGCTGGCCCGGGCGGTGGTGCCGCTCGGTACCCCGCAGGTGGTGGAGCGGCACGACGTCGTCTTCGGCTACATCCACCCGGGCAGCCAGGCGCGCCTGGTCGGGTCCGGTGACTACACGGCGGGGTACGTGAAGGTGCTCTTCGCCGACGGCGAGGACGCAGCGAAGCTGATCCCCGCGATCCGCGACGCGCTGGCGCTGGACGGTTGGCAGATCAGCGGCAACCTGGTGGGGGCCGGCACCGCCGCGACCAGGGGCCGGCTGGCGGTGCGGGTGTACCCGGCCGCGCCGGACGGGCAGCGGTTGACCGACATCCACCCGGACGACGCGGTGGCGCTGGAGATCGGGCGCAACGAGCCGGGCCGGGTGGAGCCGTTCACCGTGGTCGGGTACCTGCTGGGCCTGGCCGCAGGCTGGTTCGCCGGCGCGTGGGTGGCGGCCCGGCTGGCCACCGGCCGGGGCTGGCGACCCGGTGCGGTGCTGGGCGTGGCCGGCCTGGTGCTGCTGCTCCCGGGTACCGTGCTGACCTCGGGCGACCTGGTCTACGCGCTGCTGCTGATGCCGGGCTCGATGCCGGCGCCGCCGGCCTGGGGGCAGTACCTGCTGCCGGGGGTACGCGCGTTGAGCACCGCGGGCCTGCTGGTGCTGCCGTTGGCGGTGCTGGTCAGCGCGGTACGTCCGCCGGCCCGGGCGGCGTAGCGACCTCTTCGGGGTCGGCGCCGTGCGCGGCCCGCCCGCCGTCGACCGGCAGGGTCACGCCGGTGAGGAACGACGCCGCGGGGGAGAGCAGGAACGCCACCGCGTCGGCCACCTCGCCGGGCCGGCCGGGTCGGCCGATGGGGTGCAGCCGGGCCATCTCGGCGCGGATCGCGTCGGCGTCGGTACGCGCGGCTAGCAGGTCGTCGTAGCGGGCGGTGGCGATGGAGCCGAGCGCGACGGCGTTCACCCGGATGCCGGCGGGGCCGTAGTCGACGGCGAGCGCCCGGGTCAGCCCTTCCACCGCGGCCTTGGCGGTGGCGTACGGCAGCGCGCCGCGGACCGCCCGGCTGGCCTGGTGCGAGGAGACGTTGACGATGGCGCCGGGGGTACCGGCCGCCAGGTAGCGGCGTACGGCGGTGGCGCAGCCGACCACGACCGGGTCGAGGTTGCCGGCGATGAGCCGGAGGATCTCGGCCGGTTCGGCCCGGTGCAGCCAGGCGTCCCGGAACACGGCGGCGTTGTTCACCCAGCCGCCCAGCGGTGCGCGGCGCTCGGCTTCGTCGGCGGCGGCCCGACTGACCCGTGGATCGGCCACGTCACCGGGGACGGCGGTCGCGCCCGGCCGGTCGGCGGCCCAGGCCAGCGCGGCACCGTCGACGTCCACCAGGACCACCTGGTCGCCGTCGGCGAGCAGCCGTTCGGCCACCGCCCGGCCGATCCCGCGACCGGCCCCGGTCACCACCACCGAACGCGCCACCCCGATCCCCTCCCGGTCACAGCGGCGGCGGGAAGCTGCCGAAGCTGTCGCAGCGAACCGTGTGGTTGACCTCGTCGATCCAGTACGCGCAGGCCACCAGGCGACCCTGCGGGTCCACGGCGTCCGGGACCGGGCCGAACCACAGGTTCGGGAACTTTCCCTCCCGGCGTACCCCCTGGTAGGGGTCGTCGAACCGGGTCATGATCCAGGCGGTGACCAGCAGGCGCAGCTCGTCCGGCGGCGACTCGCGGCCCACCCACTGGTCCAGGCGGTCCAGGAAGCCGAGCAGGATCCAGGCGGGCGCCTCGCCGGCCGGCGGCTGGCCGGGGGTGAGCGGGGGGTCAGGCGACACGGCCCAGCCTGGCGCGGAGCTCCTCCGGGCGGTCGGCGCGCAGCGGCTCGTCCAGCCGCCTGGCGGCCCCGGCCAGCCACTGCCCCCAGGCCGGGTCGTCGCCGGCCGCCACGTCCGGCGAACCGGCGCTCTGGAAGTACCCGCGCAGCCAGTCGACCTCGATGCGGGTGCTGCCGTGCGGCGGGCGCTCCTGGTCGGCCCGCAGCCAGGGCGCCTCGTGGTGGGTGAGGTGCTCCAGGTCTTCGCCGGTGAGCGCGCCGTAGCGGCTCAGCACGTACCCGATGGTGTTGAGCGCGGCCTGCGGGACCGGGCGGCGGACCACCGGGGCGCGGCCCCACTTCTCCGCATACCACAGCTCGCCGACCACCGGACCCATGTCCCAGGCGGAGACGGCCTCGCCGAACAGCGGCTCGCCGAAAACCGCCGCGTGGTGTCCCTGGCAGTAGTAGAGCAGCTTGTGCAGCTTCTTGACCGGCAGCCCGGGCAGCCGGGCGCGCAGCACGGCGGCAACGTCGTGCGCGGAGAGCGGGGCGGTCGCCGGCCGGTCCATGGGGACAGGATAGGTGCCCGGCCGACAACGGCGCGCGGCCACCGGAGGGGTCCCGGTGGCCGCGCGGCCTGCGGTGCGGCTGGGCTCAGGTGCTGATCTTTCCGGTACCGGCGCCGCCGGTGACGATCGACTTCACCGAGGAGGCGGAGTCCACCGTGTACGCGTACGGGATGCCGGCCACGCTGCCGCTGGTCAGCACCGGGCCGGAGTTGACCAGGTAGTTGTTGCGGGCGACCAGGTTGCCACCGGAGGAGGAGCCCTCCGACAGGTGGGTCGGATCGGTGATGTTCTCGAAGTAGTTGCCCTCCACCAGCACTCCGGCGCCTTCGGTGGTGGCGATGGCGTAGCTGTAGTCGAAGGTCTGGGTGTTGACGTAGTAGTTGTTGAACACGTGCACCGGGTTGGCGAAGCGCACCCGGGGGTTGCGCTCGGCGCAGTTGCGGAACTCGTTGTGGTGGTAGGTGACGCGCAGGTGGCCGGTGTCCTCGGCGGCGTTGCTGTCGGAGTGGCCGACCAGGGAGCACTTGATGTGGTCGTGCAGGATGTTCCAGCTGACCGTGATGTAGTCGGCGGCGTGGGTGATGTCGAGCAGGCCGTCGTAGTAGTCGGTGCCGTGGCTGGTGTCGCTGGACAGGTCGTTGTGGTCGATCCACAGGTTGGTCGAGGTTTCGATGTGGATGGCGTCGCCGTTGCCGTTGCCGGCGGGCACCTTGGAGATCTTCAGGTTGCGGACGATGACGTTGTGCACGCCCTTGAGGTTGAGTCCGCAGCCGGTCAGGCCGGAGCCGGAGCCGACGCCGAGGATGGTCTTGTTGGAGGCCGGGCGTACGTCGGCCGAGCAGGAGAAGTTGCCGTTCACCCGGATGGTCAGCGCTGAACCCGACGCGACCTGGCTGGTCAGGTCCGCCAGCGTGGACACGGTGACCGTGCCGCCACCGGCACCGCCGGTGGTGCCACCGTTCTGGGTGGCCCAGCCGACCAGGCCGGTACCGCTGCCGCCACCGCCGGTGGCGGTCGGCGTGGGGGTCGGGCTGCCGGCGGACGGCGACGGCGTGGGGGTGCGACTGGCGCTCGCCGTCGGGGTGGGCGTACCGCCGCCGCTGGACGAGTCGCTGACCAGCACGTCGTCGAAGCGGCCACTGGCCGACGCGGTGAACAGGCCGATCTGACCGGCGCCGAGGTGGCTGTCGTTGGCCGAGCCGACCAGGCCGCCGTCGACGTACCCGCTGATGGTCGAGCCGACCACGTCGATGCGCAGCGTGTAGAACGTGCTCGTGCTGATCGTCCGGGACGTCGATGCCAGCGTGGTGACCGAGCTGCCGTTCATGTACTCCAGCCGGACACCGCCGCTGACCAGCGAGATGCGGTACATCGTGGTGGCGCCGCTGGCGCGGGCGACCAGGGCGACGACGCCGCCCGAGCCGAACGCGGTGGCCTTGACCCGGGCCTGCGCCGAGTAGTTCGTCCAGCTGGTCGAGCCGGCGAACTCGCGGGCCCGGGTGCTGGTGGCGTCGGACTGCTCGAACACCTTCGAGCCGTCGGTGACGATGGCCCAGCTGCCGCCGGACTTGGACCAGCCGCTGGTACTGCCGTTGTCGAAGTTGGCGGAGAACAGCGTGGCGGCCATCGCATCCGGTACGGCGACGGCCACCAGGCCGGCGGCCAGTGCGGCGGCGCCGACGCTGAGGGCCGCGAGCCGCCAGCGGCGGGCGCGCGGGAGGGGGACTGACATGTGGACATCTCCTCGGTCCGGCGTGCTGTCGCCGGTACCGCAGGTCAGTGCGGCACCGGCGGCACGCGACGCGGGTGGTGGGGGTGGGACGGTCGGCCCGGGCAGGCGGGCACGGCGCAGCGCCGCGGGTGCGGCGTTTCACGCTGGGGTGCGGGGCGGTGGGGCCGAGGGTGCCCGTCGCGACCTGGCGCCCGGACGAGGGCAGGTGCAGGTCGTGCGCCATGGCTCCACTGCTTGATATGGCTAGGAAAGCGCATTCCTCGCTATCCAAAGTGCCATCGATGGCCACCTAAGTCAATGCCCGACGATGTGCAGATCAGTTGCAGCCGGCGTCGGCTGCTCTTGTCCCGCCCGCCGTCCGCGGTTAGATTCCGCCCGTACCCCATCGGCTGCCAGGGAGGCTGCGTGCTCCGGCTCCCCGACCGCGACCGGTCCCGGGCGGTACTGATCGGCTCCGCCCGCTCCGGACGCCCGGACACCCCCGCCGTCCGGTACGCCCTGCCCGCGCTCGCCGACACCCTGGCCGACCGGCGCCTGTGCGGACTGGCCCCGACCCACGTGCGGATCGTGCTCGACCCGGACCGCCCCGAGCTGGCCCGGCTGGACCTGGAGCAGTGCGCCGGCCACGCCACCGACCTGCTGCTGGTCTACCTGGCCGGTCCGCTGCTGGCCGGCGCCGACGGCGAGCCCGAACTGGCCGTCGGGCGCTCCGGCGGCCTGCCGCTGGGCTGGGTGGCCCGTACGCTGTCGACCAGCCGGGCGGCGATCCGGCTGCTCGTGGTGGACGGCCTGCTCGCCGGGGCCGACCCCGAGCTGGTCCGGCGGCGCTGCGCCAGTGCCGTGGACACCACGGCGCTGGTCGTACTCAGCGCCCCCGCGCACTACGCGCCGCCCGGGCGTACCGGCACCGCGCTGTCCCGGCCGCTGCTGGACCTGGCGTTCCGGCGCGAGCGCGGGTATCTGCTGCGCCCGGTGGATCTCGCCGACGCGCTGGCGCCGCTGCTGGGCGGCCGGCTCAGCTACGTCGAGCCACCGCAGCCGGCCCCGCTGGCGCTGCTGCGCAGCCCGGTCGGGCAGCCGCCGGTCCCGGCCGACCTGCGCCGCCTGGAGCGGCAGGGCGAGCTGGCCGACGACGCCGAACGGCTGGCCCACCGCCCCGGCCTGCTCGCCGACCGCTACCGCGTGCTGGCCGAGGTCGCGCACCGGGTGCACGGCCCCGACCACGCGGAAACCCTGCGGCTACGCCACCGGCTGGCGCACTGGACGGGCAAGGCCGGCGACATCGAGGCGGCCGTGGCGCTCTACAGCGAGCTGCACGCCGACCGGCGGCGCCTGCTCGGCACCGAGCACCCGCACACCCGGGGCAGCGCCGCCGACCTCGACTACTGGTCCGCCCAGGCGGACCAGCCCCGGACCGCCGCGCGCCGCTGACCCGGCACCGCGCGCAGGGTCAGATCCAGCGGGAACCCAGCCACATGCGGTGGAACCAGGCGGAGTAGTCGAGGGTATTACCCACGTATATCGGGTAGAAATAGGCGAAACAGAAGGCGATCAGGACAAGGTACGCCCCTACCGCCACCGCGCCGTAGAGTCTGCGGTCGCTCGGATCGAACCGGCGTCTGGCCGCCGGCGAGCGCAGTGCGGCCGCTGAGGCCGGCGAGGTCATCAGGCAGCCGAGCACGTAGACGACGGTGAGGACGAGGAACGGCTCGGCGGGCAGGGCGTAGAAGTAGAACATCGTCCGGTCGTCCAGCTCCCACTTGAACCAGGGCAGGATGCCGGCCAGCGCGCCCAGCCCGATGGCCAGCGCCCGCCAGTCGCGCCGGCTGATCCCGAACCAGGCCGTCCCCACCAGCGCGGGCAGGAACGACCACCACAGCAGCGGGGTACCCAGCAGCAGGATCTCCCCGGCGCACTGGCCGGTGTGGCACGGGCCGCTGCTGGACCAGTAGAACGCCACCGGCCGGCCGAGCAGCAGCCACTGCCACGGCCAGGACTGGTAGGTGTGCTTGGTGGTCAGGTGGTCGTGGAAGTAGAGCGCGTCCTTGTGGTAGTGGTACAGGTTGACCAGCGGGCCGATGATCGGCGGTTCGCCCTGGTTGTGGGCCTGTAGCCAGTGCCGGTCGAAGCCGGTGTCGGTGAGGAACCAGCCGCTCCAGCTGGCCAGGTAGACCAGCCCCAGGATGACCAGGAACGCCACCACCCAGCCGGTCTCGTCCAGCAGGGTGTCCCGCCACCGGTGCACCACCCCGGCGCTCCGGCGGGCGCCGGCCTCCCACAGGTAGATCAGGACGACGAACAGGATGATGTACCACAGGGCGCTCCACTTGACCGACATGGCGCAGCCGGTCATCACCGCCGCCGCCAGCCGCCACCACGGCACCCCGCCGGGGAAGCTGAAGCGCACCCGCCCGGCCCGGCCGCCGGTGCCCGGGTCCAGCCCGGCCTCCAGCGCCCGCAGCCAGCGGGCCCGCCGCTGGTCGCGGTCCATCACCAGGCAGGCGAAGGCGGCCAGCACGAAGAACATCAGGAAGATGTCCAGCAGCGCCGACCGGGACAGCACCAGGTGCATCCCGTCCAGGCTCATCAGCAGCCCGGCGGCGCAGCCCAGCAGGGTCGAGCGGAACAGCCGCCGGGCGGTCCGGGTGAGGATCAGCACCGAGATGATGCCGAAGATCGCCGGCATGATCCGCCAGCCGAACGAGTTGTAGTTGAAGATCCACTCGCCCAGCCCGATGATCCACTTGCCGAGCGGCGGGTGTACCACGAAGTCGCCGTTGTTGTTGGTGGCGTTCCACTCGACACCGTGTACGAGCAGGTCGTGGCCCTCGGAGGCGTAGTAGATCTCGTCGAAGACCTTCTCCGACGGGTGGGACAGCCCCACCAGGCGCAGGATCGCCGCCACCAGGACCACCACGCCGGTGGCCGCCCAGGAGGCCCACCGGTCGCCGGGCAGGCCGGGCTGAAGCCGGCGCCGGACAACGTCGGGTACCCCGGCGTCAGCCGGCGGGAACGGCTCCGGGTCGGGGTCAGCCGGAGCGGGCAGCAGGGTGGTGGCGGCCGAAGTCACGCCTGCGATCGTAGGCTGCCAGCGGGCCGCGGGACACCGTGGCAGCCGGACAGGATGCGATGAGGTTGCCGTGAGTGGGCTGTTGGTACTGGTCGGAGCCCCCCTGGGCAACCCCGCGGACGCCTCCGGGCGGCTGAAAAGCACACTCGCCAGCGTCGATGTGGTGGCCGCCGAGGACACCCGCCGGCTGGCCCGGCTGGCCCGGGACCTCGGCGTCACCATCAGCGCCCGGGTGGTCTCCTACTTCGAGGGCAACGAGGAGCGGCGTACCCCCGAACTGCTGGCCGAGCTCACCGCCGGTCGCAGCGTCGCGGTGATCACCGACGGCGGCATGCCGAGCGTCTCCGACCCCGGCTTCCGGCTGGTCCGCGCGGCCATCGACGCCGGGGTACCGGTCAGCGCCGCCCCCGGGCCCAGCGCGGTGACCACCGCGCTGGCGCTGTCCGGCCTGGCCAGCGACCGGTTCTGCTTCGAGGGGTTCCCGCCGCGTACCCCGGCGGCCCGCCGGGCGCTGCTCGCCGAACTCGCCGCCGAGCGGCGCACGCTGGTCTTCTTCGAGGCGCCGCACCGGGTCGGGCAGACCCTGGCCGACCTGGCGGCGGCGTTCGGCCCGGACCGGCCGGCGGCGCTGTGCCGGGAGCTGACCAAGACCTTCGAGGAGGTACGCCGGGCGCCGCTGGGCGAGCTGGCCGACTCGGCCGCGGCGGACCCGCCGCGCGGCGAGATCACGCTGGTGGTGGCCGGTGCGCCGGCGGCGTCGCCGACCCGCCCGGACGACGCGGCGCTGCGCGCCGAGGTGGCCGGCGTGCAGGGCGAGGGGGTGTCCCGGCGGGACGCCATCGCCCGCGTCGCCGCCCGCCACAGCCTGCCCCGGCGCGAGGTCTACAACCTCGTCGTCGGCGCCTGACCGGCAACCGGCTGGCGGTCGGAAACGATCGCCGGGTCGGCCGTCGGCCCGGGGCGGCCGGTGGGCGGGTCGGCCGTCGAGCCGGCCGGCCCTCGGGCTGGCGGGCTCAGGCGGTGGGTTCGATGGGGCGGCGGTAGGCCAGGAAGCTGTGCTCGACGGCGAAGCCGGCGCGCTCGTAGACGCCCACGGCGCCGGTCGGGCTGTCGGCGTCGACGCCCAGCGACGCCTTCGGCAGGCCGGCCGCGGCCGACGCGGCCAGCACCTCGGCCAGCAGGGCGCCGGCCAGCCCCCGGTTGCGCCACGGCCGGCGGGTACCGACCTGGCCGATGTAGAGCCGCTCCGGATCGCCGTCGGTGTAGCCGAGGACGTAGCCGGCCACCTCGTCGCCGTCCAGGGCGACCCGGGACTGCTCGGGGCGGAACGTCTCCGACCCCAGCGCCAGCCGGATCCACGACTCGTAGTCGCGGCGCTGGTAGCCCCAGTGGTCGACGAAGGCTTCCATGTGCGCCTCGTAGACGGCCCGGTGCATGCTCTCGTCCGGTACGACGCTGCGCAGCCCGGCCGGCAGCTTCGGCTCCGGCCCGGCCGCCGACTCGGCGACCATGTCGAAGAAGTAGCGGGCGACGCTGAAGCCGTGCCGTTCGAGCAGCCGGCGCGCGGTGTCGTCGCCGCTCAACGCAGCGGTCTCGACCTGCCAGGTGCCGGCCGGGTCGGTGGCGTCGTGCAGGTCACGGGCCCGCTGGTACTGCCAGGTGAGCAGGTCCCGGCCGATGCCCCGGCCGCGGTGCGCCGGCTCGACGCCGCCCATCGCGTCCACCCGGTGGCCGCCCGGCGGGGGAGCGCCGAGCAGCCCGGCGCCGACCAGGCGGTCACCGGAGAAGACCAGCCTGGTGTCCGTGTCCAGGTCGCTGGCCAGGGTCTCCACCTGCGAGGCGAGGTCGTCGACGGTCCAGCCGGCCCGCCCGCCGCCGCTCACCTCGATGGTGTTGACCAGGTCGGTGAGTGCCACGGCATCCGTCGGCCGGTACGGCCGGATCGTCAGTTCCCCCACGACCCGACGGTACGGCCCGGCGCAACCCGATATCCGCCGCTTCCCGCGCCCGCCGGGGCGGCGCCGGCTACCAGGCGGCGGCCACGAAGCCGAGGGCGAGCAGCACCGGCCCGGCCAGCGACAGCGCGGTGGCCAGCCGGGCGCGCCGGCGCAGGCGGTGCGCCCCGGTCGCCCACGCCACTCCGGCGCCACACACCAGCACCAGCACCAGGCCGAGGACGGCGCGCAGCACCAGGCCGGCCGTCGACCCGGCGTAGGCGATCCGGGCGGCCGCGCCGACCTCCCGTACCGGCACCTGCTGGCCCGGGCTGACCTGCGCGCCGACCACCCGCGGCCCGGCCCGTCCGGGGGCGGTCGCGGCGGGCAGCACGGTGCAGGAGCGGGTCAGGCCGGCGCCGGTACAGGCGCCGACGGTGACCGTGGCGTGCCGGCCGTGCCCGACGGCCAGCCACGCCGGTTCGGCGCTGACCCAGCCGAAGAAGCCGGCGAGCAGCGCGAAGACCAGCAGCCCGAGCAGCCCGGGCAGCGGGCGGCGGGTACCGGCCGGCGGGCGGGGCCGACGCCGGCGGGTGCCCGGCGCGCTGACGCCGGCCCGCGGCACCCGTGGCCGGGGCCAGGGGATCAGCGGCTCCTTGGGCACTGCCACCCGGCCCGTCGGCGCGTCCATCGCCCGGAACACGGCGCCGTACCCGACCCGGAACGCCCGGGACGCGGACGGCGCCGGTGACGGGGGCTCGCCGGGCTGCCCGGGCGGGAGGGTGCTCACCGCTCTATTGCACTACGTACCTTGTGTCCGCTTGGTGAGGCTCTGGGCGTGTCGCGCTGGTTGAGGCGAAGAAGTATCTGATCGCGGGCCGCGCAGCGCGGTCACTACGCTGGTACCCCATGAGCCACGTTCTCGCCGCGGTCGCCTGGCCCTACGCCAACGGCCCCCGCCACATCGGCCACGTCTCCGGATTCGGGGTCCCCTCCGACGTCTTCGCCCGGTACGCGCGGATGGCCGGCCACAACGTGCTCATGGTCTCCGGCACCGACGAACACGGCACGCCCATCCTGGTCCAGGCGGAGAAGGAGGGGGTCAAGCCGCAGCAGCTGGCCGACCGGTACAACCGGGTGATCGTGGAGGACCTGCACGCCCTGGGCCTGTCCTACGACCTGTTCACCCGGACCACCACCCGCAACCACTACGCGGTGGCGCAGGAGCTGTTCAAGCAGGTGTACGAGAACGGGTACATGATCGAGCAGACCACCCGGGGCGCCATCTCGCCGTCCACCGGGCGCACCCTGCCCGACCGCTACATCGAGGGCACCTGCCCGATCTGCGGCTACCCGCACGCCCGCGGCGACCAGTGCGACAACTGCGGCAACCAACTCGACCCGATCGACCTGATCGACCCGAAGTCCCGGATCAACGGCGAGACCCCGGAGTTCATCGAGACCGAGCACTTCTTCCTGGACCTGCCGGCGCTGGCCGAGGCGCTCGGCGAGTGGCTGCGCGGGCGCTCCGACTGGCGCCCCAACGTGCTGCAGTTCTCGCTCAACCTGCTCGACGACATCCGGCCGCGGGCGATGACCCGCGACATCGACTGGGGCATCCCGGTGCCGCTGCCGGGCTGGGAGGACAACCCGAACAAGCGGCTGTACGTCTGGTTCGACGCGGTCATCGGCTACCTGTCGGCCTCGATCGAGTGGGCCCGCCGCTCCGGCGACCCGACCGCCTGGAAGAAGTGGTGGTCCGCCGACGACAAGCGACGCCCGCTCGTACTACTTCATGGGCAAGGACAACATCACCTTCCACGCCCAGATCTGGCCGGCCGAACTGCTCGCCTACAACGGCGAGGGCGCGAGCGGCGGAGCGCCCGGCGGGTACGGCGCGCTGGCCCTGCCCACCGAGGTGGTGTCCAGCGAGTTCCTGACCATGGAGGGGCGCAAGTTCTCCTCCTCCCGCAAGGTGGTCATCTACGTCCGCGACTTCCTGTCCCGCTACGACGCCGACGCGCTGCGCTACTTCATCGCGGTGGCCGGCCCGGAGACCACCGACACCGACTTCACCTGGGCCGAGTTCCTCCGCCGCAACAACGACGAGCTGGTCGCCGGCTGGGGCAACCTGGTCAACCGGTCCGATCTCGATGGCGGCCAAGAACTTCGGCGCGATCCCGCCGGCCGGCGAGCTGACCGAGGCCGACCGGGCGCTGCTGGCCACGGCCAAGGCCGGCTTCGACACGGTCGGCGACGCTGATCGAGCCAGCACCGGCAGAAGGCGGCGATCAGCGAGGCGATGCGGGTGGTCGGCGACGCCAACAAGTACCTGTCCGACCAGGCGCCGTGGAAGATCAAGGACGACCCGAGCCGGCTGGGCACCATCCTGCACGTGGCGCTGCAGGTGGTCAGCGACTGCAACACGCTGCTGACCCCGTTCCTGCCGCACTCCGCGCAGAAGATCCACGAGCTGCTCGGCGGCACCGGGGTGCACGCGCCGATGCCGGAGATCCGTGAGGTCGAGGACCTCGACGGCGGGCCGGGGTACCCGGTCATCACCGGCGACTACACGGTCGGCGCCCGCTGGGAGTCGGTGCCGATCGAGGCCGGTCGGGCGCTGGCCCCGCCGAAGCCGGTCTTCAAGAAGCTGGATCCGTCCATTGTGGACGAGGAGCTGGCCCGGCTCGGCCGGCTGATCGCAGTGACCCGCGTAGCTAAGCGGGTACGCGCACGTCGCGACCGTGGCGCGCGTCGGTCACCTCGGCGGCCGGCGCCCACGCCTCGTAGATGCCGCGCTCGACGCACTCGGCGCCCAGGCGCGGACCACCGCTGTCCGGGCTCCGGGCGGCACAGCCGCAGCCGCAGTCCAGCCGCCCTCGGCCCGACCACCGTGCACGGCACGCCCCGCCAGGTCGCGTACACGGGTCCGGCGGGCCAGCGCGTCGACCGGGTAGCGGGCCGCCCGGGCCTGGCCAGCACCCGGAACTCGTGCGGCGGGTCGGCCAGCGCCTCGTAGCTGCTCGCCCGTGGAACTGACCGACCAGCGTGGACCCTCGGCCTGGTCGGCCGGCACCGGCAAGTACTCCTGGTCCAGCGGCACGTCCGGGCACGCCGGCCAGCAGGTGACGCCACTGTGGACCGAACATCCGGGTCCAGGCCCGCTGCTCCGGCAGGTACAGGTAGAGCCTGACCTCGGTGCCGTCCGGGGTGAACGCGACCAGGCTGGTGCCGGCCGGCATCGGCAGGTCGGCCAGGTCGGCGGTGACGAACTCGGGCACCAGGTGGTGCTGGCCGGGGCGAAGCCGGTGCCGAGCACCGGCGGGCCGAGCCGGTCGTGCGGGGAGATCGCGGCCAGGCCGGGCGAAGTCGCCGACCGGCCGAGAACGGGATGCGTAGTCGACCGGGTCGACCGCCCGCCAGCGCAGGGCGAACGCCACCGGGCCGACGCGCCTCGCCGGTGCTGTCAGCATGGCGAGGTCGGTCGGGGTGCGCAGGCCGGCGAGTCGGACCCGCGGTAGCAGAAGCCGCGGGGCAGCCGGCCGCGCAGGAGGCGGCCGAGCTGGCGGGCGGAGAGCAGCTTGATCATGCGGGTGCCGCGGCGGATGGTCGCGCTGGCCCGGACCGCCGCCAGCAGCGGCCGCCGGCCGGCGCAGCGGAGACTGGGTGGAGCCGCTGCACGGTGTCCCAGGACAGGGCGCGGGGCCAGCGGAGCGGTCAGCGGCGGCTCCTCGGCTCGGGCAGCCGCGCCCGGCCAGCCACGCGTCGGCCTCGCACGCCGGGACGAACCGGCGGTAGCGCAGCTCGGGCGCCGGGGCGCGGATTGTCCAGGAACCCGCGGCCGGGGCGCGCTGGCGAAGATCTCGAAAGCGGCCCCGTGCGCGACCGCCTCGGCCAGGGTAGGCCGACCTCCTCGACCACCACCCGCAGCCGGTCGGCGCTGGTGTCGGAGCTGGGCACACGTCGGTCGAGCCGTCCGATCTGACCCTACTCGGCGGGCTGGTCGCGGCACGTGAACTTCCGGTGAAACCTATGTTCCGGAGCTGGTCCCCGATGCGTCAACAACCTCGCGCCGCCCGGCCGCCGGATCCGCGCGCGTGACCTGCGGTGGCGTGGGCGACGCCGGGAGCGTGCCGGGCGGTGCACTGTGACATCCGTCTCCGCCGCCCGGCCGGTCGTGCCGTACCGGTGCGCCCGCTGCCGGCCGCCCCGGCGGCCGTGTGATGCTGGTACCCGATGAGACAGCAGACCACCCGTCGGCGGGAGGGCGAGCCCCCACCCGCGCCCCGAGCCGCTCGCCGTCCCCGTCCTGGACAGCCACACCCACCTCGACATCGTGCGCCGTGGGCGGCACCCGGCGCGGCCATCGCCGCCGCCGCCGCCGTCGGCGTGGACCGGCTGGTGCAGGTCGGGGTCGACGTCGCCTCGTCCCGCTGGGGGGCCGCCTGGCCGAGCAGCAGCCGGCCGTGTGGCCACGGTGGCGCTGCACCCCAACGACGCGCCCCGACTGTCCCGCCGCGCTGGACGAAGCGCTGCGCCAGATCGAGGCGCTGGCCGCCCACCCGCGGGTGCGCGCCATCGGCGAGACCGGGCTGGACACCTTCCGTACCGGCGACGACGGGCGGGCCCTGCAGGAGCACAGTTTCCGGGCCCACATCGCCATCGCCAAGCGCTACGGCAAGCCCTGATGATCCACGACCGGGACGCGCACGCCGACGTGCTGCGGATCCTCGACGAGGAGGGCGCGCCGGACACGGTGGTCCTGCACTGCTTCTCCGGCGACGCCGACTTCGCCGCGCGACTGTGTGCGGCGCGGCTTCCTGCTGAGCTTCGCCGGCACGGTCACTTTCGCCAACGCGGACCGACCTGCGCGAGGCGGCCGCGGTCACCCCGACCGAGCAGGTGCTGGTCGAGACCGACGCGCCGTTCCTGACCCCGATGCCGTACCGGGGCCGGCCGAACGGCCCGTACCTCATCCCGCTGACCGTGCGGGCGCTGGCCGAGGCGACCGGGCGCGACCTGGATGAGCTGTGCGCGGCCATCTCGGCCACCGGCGAGCGCGTCTTCGGCCCGTGGTGAGCACAGTCGAGCGAGCCCCTGCGACCCGCGCGGTGCGCGGTGACCGCCTGCTCGGCCCCGCCGCGCTCCGGGCGCTGGCCAGCCGGCTCGGCGTAGCGCCGACCAAGACGCTGGGCCAGAACTTCGTGCACGACCCCAACACGGTGCGCCGGATCGTGGCCGCCGCCGACCTGGACCCGGACGACGTCGTGGTCGAGGTCGGGCCGGGGCTGGGTTCGCTCACCCTCGGCCTGCTGCCGGCCGCCGCCACGGTCACGCGGTCGAGATCGACCCGGTGCTGGCCGCGGCCCTGCCCGCCACCGTGGGTACGACCCCCGGCTGACCGTGCTGACCGCCGACGCGCTGACGGGTCGGCCGCGGCCGACCTGGGTCACGCCCACCGCGCTGGTCGCCAACCTGCCCTACAACGTCGCTGTACCGGTGGTGCTGCAGCTGCTGGCCGAACTCCCGTCGCTGCGGCACGGGCTGGTCATGGTGCAGAAGGAGGTGGCCGACCGGCTGACCGCCGGGCCCGGGTCGCGAACCTACGGCGTCCCGTGGGTCAAGCTCGCCTGGTACGCGCAGGCGCGCCCGGCGGGCCGGGTACCGGCCGAGTGTCTTCTGGCCGGTCCCCAACGTCGAGTCCGGACTGGTCGCCTTCAGCCGGCGGCAGCCCCGGCGGCCGACCGGGCGGCCACCTTCGCGGTGGTCGACGCCGCCTTCGCCCAGCGGCGCAAGATGCTCCGCTCGGCGCTGTCCGGCTGGGCCGGCGGCGCCGACGCGGCCGAGGCATCCTGCGACGGGCCGGCGTCGACCCCAGCGCCCGGGGAGAACCCTGACGTGGAGCAGTTCGCCGCGATCGCCTCCGCCGACGACCCAGCCAGGCCGGACCGGCCCAGGCCAGCACGGGAGGCGCGGGATGACTGAGCCACTCTTCGAAGAAGAGCGGAGAACCCGGCTGGGCGCTTCCGGCGCGGTCCGGGTCCGGGTGCCCGCCAAGATCAATCTGCATCTCGGGGTCGGCCCGGTCCGGCCCGACGGCTACCACGAACTGGCCACCGTCTTCCACGCCATCTCCCTCTACGACGAGGTCACCGCCCGGCGCGGCGACCGGCTCACCCTCACCATGGAGGGCGAGGGCACCGGCGAGCTGCCACTGGACGAGTCCAACCTGGTGCTGCGGGCCGCCCGGGCGCTCGCCTCGGCCACCGGTACGCCCGCCCACGCCCGGCTGCACCTGCGCAAGCAGATCCCGGTGGCCGGTGGGCTGGCCGGCGGCAGCGCCGACGCGGCCGCCGCGCTGGTGGCCTGCGACGCGCTCTGGCACACCGGGCTGTCCCGGGACCAGCTGGCCGGCATCGCCGCCGACGTCGGCTCGGACGTGCCGTTCCTGGTGCTCGGCGGGACAGCCCTGGGCACCGGGCGCGGCGAGGTGCTCAGCCCCGCCCTGGTACGCCCGGTCACCTGGCACTGGGTGGTCGCCGTGGCCGACGGCGGCCTGTCCACCCCGCAGGTGTACCGCCACCTGGACGAGCTGCGCGGGCCGGCCCGCCCGGGCAGCGCCCCGGCCAGCGCCGACGACCTGCTCACCGCGCTGCGCCAGCGCGACCCCGAGGTGCTCGCCGGCACCCTGCACAACGACATGGAGCCGGCGGCGCTGTCGCTGCGCCCGGCGCTGGCCGAGACCCTGGACGCCGGGGCCAAGGCCGGCGCCCTGCGCGGCATGGTCTCCGGCTCCGGCCCCACCTGCGTCTTCCTTACCCGCGACGGCGGCCACGCCCGGGCTGTCGCCGCCGCGCTGGAGGACTCCGGTACCTGCCGGGCCGCCCTGGCCGCCACCGGCCCGGTGGCCGGCGCCCGGGTGGTCTAGCCCGCGCCGGCCGTAGCCGGCTGCGCGACGGGGGAGGCTGCGCAGGTGCCCGGTAGGGTTGCCCGGTGGCCAACATCGTCAACCTCGACAAGGTCGGCAAGGGGTACGGCGCCGCCGGCCAGCTGCTGACCGACGTCTCGGTCGGGCTCGAGGAAGCCGACCGGATCGGCGTGGTCGGCCTCAACGGCGCCGGCAAGTCCACCCTGCTGCGCCTGTTGACCAGGGCGGAGGAGCCGGACGACGGGCGCGTCACGCACCGGCGCGACCTGCGGGTGCTGGCCCTGCCGCAGAGCCTCACGCTGGCCGCCGGGGCCACCGTCCGCGGCGTGGTGCTGGGCGACGCCTGGCTGCCGGCGGAGTTCGCGGCCGAGCACGAGTGGGCCGGCTCGGCGCAGATCCGGCTGGTCCTGGCCGGCCTGGGCATGGCCGACCTGGGGCTGGACGCGCCGGTGGACACCATGTCCGGCGGCGAGCGGCGCCGGGTCGCGCTGGCCGCCCTGCTGGTCCGCGCCGCCGACCTGCTCATCCTGGACGAGCCCACCAACCACCTGGACGTCGCCGGGGTCAACTGGCTCGCCGGCCACCTGCTCACCCTGCGCGGCGCGCTGGCCGTGGTCACCCACGACCGCTGGTTCCTGGACGCGGTCACCACGAAGACCTGGGAGGTGGCCGACCAGACGGTCCGCGTCTACGAGGGCGGGTACGCCGCCTGGACGCTGGCCCGCGCCGAACGGCTGCGCCTGGCGGCCAGCGTGGAGTCCCGCCGGCAGAACCTGCTCCGCAAGGAGATCGCCTGGCTGCGCCGGGGACCACCGGCCCGGACCAGCAAGCCGAAGTTCCGCATCGACGCGGCCAACGCGCTGATCGCCGACGTCCCCGAGCCGCGCGACACGGTCACCCTGGCCAAGCTGGCCACCGCCCGCCTCGGCCGCCAGGTCTACGAGCTGCACGGGGTGAGCCTCACCGCCGGCGACAAGCCGATCCTGAGCGGCGTCGACTGGCACGTCGGCCCGGGCGACCGGCTGGCGCTGCTGGGCGCCAACGGGGCCGGGAAGACCACCCTGCTGCGGCTGCTGGCCGGCCTGTCCGAGCCGGCCGCCGGCCGGTTCGTCACCGGCCAGACGGTCCGGCCCGCCTTCCTCTCCCAGGAGCTGACCGAACTGCCCGGCCAGCTGCGCCTGCTGGAGGCGGTGGAGGAGGTCGCCAAGCGGGTACAGCTGGGCGACCGGGAGCTGTCCGCTTCGCAGCTGGCCGAGGTGTTCGGCTTCACCGACAAGCGGTTGTGGACGCACGTGGCGGACCTGTCCGGCGGCGAGCGCCGCCGGCTGCAAATGCTCCGGCTGCTGGCCACCGAGCCCAACGTGCTGCTGCTCGACGAGCCCACCAACGACCTGGACACCGACACCCTCGCCGCGCTGGAGGACCTGCTCGACACCTGGCCCGGCACGATGATCGTGGCCAGCCACGACCGGTACCTGGTGGAGCGGGTCACCGAGACGACCGTGGCGCTGCTCGGCGACGGCCGGCTCACCCACCTGCCCGGTGGCGTGGACGAGTACCTGGCCCGGGTGCACTCCGCGGGCCCCGCTCCAGCGGCGCCCGCGACCGCCCCGGTGCCGGCCGGCGCCCCCGGGTTCACCGCCGCTGACCTGCGTACCGCCAAAAAGGAGCTGGTCCGGCTGGAGCGGCTGGTGAGCCGGCTCGACGAGCAGGAGCGCAAGCTGCACGAGGAGCTGGCCACGCACGCCACCGACTACGCCCGGGTGGCCGAACTGGACGCCCGGCTGCGCCAGGCCGGGGCCGAGCGGCAGGCCGCCGAGGATGCCTGGCTGGAACTGGCCGAGCAGGTCGGCTCCGGCTGACGGCGCCCCGCGGGCCCGGGGCCAGGGCGGATCGTGGGCGGCTGGGCCGCAAGCTGACCGTGGCCGGGTCGGGGTGACAGCGCCCGGTGCGGGCTGGGCCACAGCCGGCCGGGGTGGTCTGCGGGGCCGGGGCGGGCGTGGGTGAGAATGCGCACGCCCTCCCATTCCCGGCGACCGTAGGGACCCATCCCCATGTCTCACACTCCGATCGACCACCCGCTGCGCCCGCTCTACCGGACGCTGGCGTTCCTGACCGGCCTGGCCATCCTGGTGTTCGGCGTCGTCGGCGCGGCGGCCACCAGTGGCCACCCGGTGTTCGACCGGGAGCACGCGGAGCGGGTGTTCGGACTGCGTACCAACGTCGCCTTCGCGGTGCTGTCCATCGCGGCCGGCGCGGTCCTGCTGGTCGCCACGGTGGTCGGGCGCAACCTGGACAAGTGGGTCTACCTCACCGGCGGCGTGGCGTTCATGCTGGTGGGCCTGGTCGCGCTGGTGCTGCTGCGCACCGACCTGAACTACTTCGCCTTCGCCATGACCAACGTGGTGGTGTCGATGGTCATCGGCACGCTGCTGTTCACCGCCGGCCTGTACGGCAAGACCGACCGGCCGGCCCGGGCCGGGGCGGCCGTCCGGCAGCGGAGCGCCGCGCTGGGCGCGCCGGTGGCGCAGCCGGCCGGCCGCTGAGCTGACCGATCCGGGCCGGTGCCCGCCGGCCCGGATCAACCACCACCGTGCGGCGTTACCGTGCGGGCAGCCCGACCGGGCGCGACAATCAGCTCATGGCGCATATCCCGGTCAACCACCCGCTACGCCCGGTCTACCGGGCCCTCGCCGGCCTGACCGGCCTGTACCTGCTGGTCTTCGGGATCGTCGGGGTGACCCGCAGCTCCGGGCACGAGTTCTTCGCCAGCCACGTCGACATCACCGCCCTGGGCCTGCACACGAACATGGCGTTCAGCCTGCTGTCCATCGCCGCCGGTGCGGTGCTGGCCGTCGGCGCCCTCTACGGGCGCAACATCGACCACTTCATCAACCTGGCCGGCGGCGTGGTCTTCCTGCTGGCCGGCCTGGTGATGCTGGTACTTCAGCGCACCGACGCGAACTTCCTCAACTTCACCGTGGCCACCTGCGTCGTGTCGTTCGTCCTCGGCACCGTGCTGGCCATCGCCGGTCTCTACGGCAAGACCGCCGAGCCGGACGTCGCCGAGGCCGAGGACCGGCACCGCCACGGGCTGCGCGCCGCCTGACGCCCGCGCCGGGTCAGCGGGTCTTGCGGCTGCCGGTGACGGTGCGCAGGGTGGGCTTGGGCTCCAGGTGGGACAGGCCGTTCCAGGCCAGGTTGACCAGGTGCGCGGCGACCGCCTCCTTGCGCGGCTTGCGCACCTCCAGCCACCACCGCCCGGTCAGCGCCACCATGCCGACCAGCGCCTGCGAATACAGCTCGGCCAGGCGCGGGTCGTAGCCCCGGCTGGAGTACTCGGCGCCGAGGATGTGCTCGACCTGGTGCGCCACGTCGTTGAGGATGCTGGAGAAGTTGCCGCTGGCGGCGAAGACGGGTGACTCGCGGACCAGCACGCGGAACCCGTCGGTCTCCGACTCGATGTAGTCCAGCAGCGCCAGCGCCGCCTGTTCGAGCAGTTCGCGCGGGTGGCCGGCGGTCAGCGCCGTGGTGATCTTGTCGAGCAGGGCGCGGACCTCGCGGTCCACCACCACGGCGTAGAGCCCCTCCTTGCCGCCGAAGTGCTCGTAGACCACCGGCTTGGAGACCTTGGCGTGGGCCGAGATCTCCTCGATGGAGGTGCCGTCGAAGCCCTTCTCCGCGAAGAGCCCGCGACCGATGCTGATCAGCTGTTCGCGGCGCAGCGCGGAGGACATCCGGACCCGGGCGCTCTTCGGGCTGGCCGTACCGGCGCGGGGGCTTTCCGTCACCGCGTCATCCTGACAGCCGCAACGCCGCGCCGGTCACCCGGTTTCAGCGGACGAGCTTCGCGGCGATCCGGTCCGGCCGCGGCCAGCGCACGTCGTGCACCCAGCGGAGCTTCTCGAAGACCCAGATGGTACGGGCGGAGATGTCCACCTGGCCGCGCAGCACCCCGTGCCGGGCGCAGGTCGGGTCGGCGTGGTGCAGGTTGTGCCAGCTCTCCCCGAAGGACAGGATGGCCAGCGGCCAGAAGTTGGTGGCCTTGTCGCCCTCCCGGACCTCGAACGGGCGCTCGCCGACCACGTGGCAGATCGAGTTGATCGACCAGGTGATGTGGTGCAGCAGCGACACCCGGACCAGCCCGGCCCAGAAGAACGCGCTCAGCGCCCCCATCCAGGACCAGGTGACCAGCCCGCCGATGGTGGCCGGCAGCGCCAGCGAGGCGATCACGATGGGCACGAACAGCTTGTCGACCCGCTGGATGTCCCGGTCGGCCATCAGGTCCGGGGCGAACCGGGCCCGGTTGGACAGCTCCCGGTGGAACAGCCAGCCCATGTGGGCGTGGTACAGGCCCCGGGTCACGCCCCAGAAGGTGGCGCCGAACCGCCACGGCGAGTGCGGGTCGCCCTCGACGTCGGAGAAGGCGTGGTGCCGCCGGTGGTCGGCCACCCACTGGGTGGGCGAGCCCTGGATGGCGCTGGCGCCGGCGACCGCGAGCGCCACCCGCAGCCAGCGCTTGGCCTTGAACGACCCGTGGGTGAGGTAGCGGTGGAAGCCGACCGTGATGCCCACCCCGGCGACGACGTAGAAGACGCCGCCGATGGCCACGTCGGTGCCGGTGAGGAAGCCGCCCCAGGCGACCGGGACGGCGGTGACCAGGGCCAGGAACGGGATGATGACCAGCGCCCAGAGCGCGATCAGGATGCCGGTGGACTGCTTGCCCTCGGTCAGTGGCTTGGCGGGGCGCTGCGCGCCGGCCGGCGCGTCGTCGAGGACAGCAGTGGACATGGAGCACCTTCTATCGTGATCGCTACTTACGCCTACGTCACCGTAACTTACGGAACCGTAGTTTGACAGGGCATCGTGTCCGAGGTCGCTGCCTGCGCGGGGAGTTGGCGAGACGGTGCCGACCGGTGCCGTCCCGTAAGCTTGCGGGGTACCGCAGTGGGACGTGGGGTAATTGGCAGCCCGCCGGACTTTGAATCCGGAAGGTCCTGGTTCGAACCCAGGCGTCCCAGCTGGACCACGGATGTCCGGCCGGACGGCCGCGCGGGCGCTGCCCGGGACACTCCGACGCCTCGATAACATGGCCGGCGCGCTCCGGCGCCTGGATAACATGGCCCGCGCACTCCGGCGCCCGGGCAGCATGGCCGGCGTCCACCGTCGAGAGGGAGTACAGCGATGAGCCGTACCGTGGTCGTCCTCGCGGCCGGCGAGGGCAAGCGGATGAAGTCGGCGCTGCCGAAGGTGCTGCACCCGCTGCTGGGGCGCAGCCTGCTCGGGCATGTGCTGGCCGCCGCCGCGCCGCTGCGCGCCGACCGTACCGTGGTCGTTGTCGGCCACGGCGCCGAGCGGGTCCGCGAACACCTCGCCACCATTGCCCCGGACGCCGTCGCGGTGCTCCAGGAGCAGCAGCTGGGCACCGGGCACGCGGTCCGGGTGGCGCTGGCCGCCGTGCCGGAGGCCGACGGCGACGTGGTCGTCCTCAACGGGGACCTGCCGCTGGTCACCACCGCCACCCTGGAGCGCCTGGTCGAGCTGCGTGCCCGCAGCGGCGCCGGGGCCACCCTGCTGACCGCCGACGTGGCCGACGCCGCCGGCCTGGGCCGGGTGGTGCGCAACGACGACGGCGACTTCACCGCCATCGTCGAGCAGCGCGACGCCACCCCCGAGCAGCAGCTGCTCACCGAGATCAACGCGGGCGCGTACGTGTTCCAGGCGGCCGCCCTGCGGGACGCGCTCGGCAAGCTCTCCACCGACAACGAGCAGGGCGAGGAGTACCTCACCGACGTCTTCGAGCTGCTGCTGGGCGCCGGGCACGCGGTCGCCACGGTGCTCGCCCCGGACCCCGACGAGGCGCTCGGCGCCAACGACCGGGCCCAGCTCGCGGTGCTGCGCAACCTGCTGCGGGACCGGATCAACGGCGACTGGATGCGGGCCGGGGTGACCATGGTCGACCCGGCCACCACCTGGCTGGACGTCACCGTCACGCTGGCCCCGGACGTGCTGCTGGAGCCCAACATCCAGCTGCGCGGGGCCACCACGGTGGCCGAGGGCGCCACGGTGGGCCCGGACACCACGCTGACCGACGTGGCCGTCGGCCCGGGGGCGAGCGTGGTGCGTACCCACGCCACGCAGTCGCGGATCGGGGCCGGTGCCAGCGTCGGGCCGTTCGCCTACCTGCGGCCGGGCAGCGTGCTCGGCGAGCGCGGCAAGATCGGTACCTTCGTGGAGACGAAGAACTCCCAGATCGGTACCGGCAGCAAGATCCCGCACCTGTCCTACGTGGGCGACGCCACCATCGGCGAGTCCAGCAACATCGGCGCCGCCACGGTCTTCGTCAACTACGACGGGGTGGCCAAGCACCGCACCGTGATCGGCGACCACGTGCGGACCGGCTCGGACAACATGTTCGTGGCGCCGGTCGAGGTGGGCGACGGGGCGTACACCGGCGCCGGTACGGTGGTGCGCCGCGACGTACCCCCGGGTGCGCTGTCCTATTCGCACGCGCCGCAGCGGATCGTGGACGGCTGGGTGGAGAAACGCCGCCCCGGCACCGCCGCCGCCGACGCCGCCGCCCGCGCCCGCGCGCAGGACCCCGCCGACCCCGAGCCGGATCCGACCGACTAGCGCCCCGGCCGGCAGCCTCGCTGCCGGCTGGATAGGCTTCCGGGAGAGGCGATCAGGGGGAGCGCGGCACCGATGGGAAACAGCATCAAGGTCGAAAACAGCAAGACGCTGATGCTCTTCTCCGGGCGGGGGTTCCCGGAGCTGGCCGAGGAGATCGGTGAGGTGCTCGGCGTGGCGCCGACCCCCACCGATGCCTACGACTTCGCCAACGGTGAGATTTTCGTCCGCTACAAGGAATCGGTGCGCGGCAGCGACGCCTTCGTGGTGCAGTCGATGACGCACAACCTCAACACCTGGATGATGGAGTCGCTGATCATGGTCGACGCGCTCAAGCGCGGTTCGGCCAAGCGGATCACCGTGGTCGTCCCGTTCTATCCCTATGCCCGGCAGGACAAGAAGCACCGCGGCCGGGAGCCGATCTCGGCGCGGCTGATGGCCGACCTCTACAAGACCGCCGGGGCCAACCGCATCCTCACCGTCGACCTGCACACCGCGCAGACCCAGGGCTTCTTCAACGGGCCGGTGGACCACCTGTTCGCCATGGACATCCTGGCCGAGCACGTGCAGAAGCGGTACGCCGGCCGGCCGATGACCGTGGTCGCCCCGGACTCCGGCCGGGTCCGGGTCGCCGAGCGGTGGACCGACCGGCTGGGCGGCTGCCCGCTGGCCTTCATCCACAAGACCCGGGATCCGCAGAAGCCCAATCAGGTGGTCGCCAACCGGGTGGTCGGCGAGGTGGAGGGCCGGGTCTGCCTGATCGTCGACGACATGATCGACACCGGTGGCACCATCTGCAAGGCCGCCGACATCCTCTTCGACACCGGCGCCGCCGACGTCGTGGTCGCCGCCACCCACGCGGTGCTCTCCGACCCGGCCACCGAGCGGCTGAAGAACAGCCGGATCAGCGAGGTCGTGGTGACCAACACGCTGCCGCTGCCGCCGGACAAGCGGCTTGACAAGATCACCGTACTGTCCATCGCGCCGCTGATCGCCCGGGCCATCCGGGAGGTCTTCGACGACGGGTCGGTGACCACCCTGTTCGGCGGCCTGAGCTGACCGGCGGGGCGGGCGCCGGGTGTGCCTGCCCACCCGATGCGGGGTTCCGTCGCGGTCTCCGCTAAACTGGGCAGGTTGCCACGGCGAGGGCGTCCAGCCGGCCATCTCCGGCCGCTGCGGCGCCGTGATCGACGCGGTGCTCCGGGCCCCTGGTCCGCGCGCCCGCTCGCGCACCGCCCGGCACCGCGAAGACGATCAGGTGACTGTTGCGCAGCACAGTAGCTAGACGGAAGGTGTGTTTCCCGTGTCCGAGGTCCGTATCAGTGCGCAGCCCCGTACCGAGTTCGGTAAGGGTGGTGCCCGCCGTACCCGCCGGGCCGGCCAGGTGCCGGCCGTGCTCTACGGCCACGGCGAAGCGCCCAGGCACATCGCCCTACCCGCGCGTGAGCTGGCCGCCGCCATCCGGCACGGCGGCATGACCCAGGTGCTCGACATCGCCGTCTCCGACGGCAGCTCGCACCTGGCGCTGCCGAAGGCCATCCAGCGTGACCCGATCAAGGACACCTACGAGCACGTCGACCTGCTCATCGTGCGGCGCGGCGAGCGGGTCACCGTGGAGGTCCCGGTGCTGCTGGTGGGCGAGGCCGCCCGGGGCACCCTGGTCATGCACGAGGCCGCCACGCTGGCGGTGACCGCCGACGCGGTGAAGCTGCCCGAGCACGTCGAGGCGTCGATCGAGGGCCTGGAGGCCGGTGCGCACGTCACCGCCGCCGACGTCCGGCTGCCCGAGGGTGCCGAGCTGGCCGCCGACCCGGAGCTGGTGATCGCCGTGGTCGCCGTCTCGCCGAGCGCCGAGGACATGGAAGGCACCACCGCCGAGGCGGCCGAGGAGCCGACCGAGGAGGCCGGCGAGACCCCGGCCGAGGGCGAAGCCGCCTGAGCAGCAATGCTGACAAGGGGTACGCCGGCCGCGGCGTACCCCTTGCCGCATCCTGAGGGAGACCGATGAGCGAGCCGTGGCTGGTGGCCGGGCTGGGCAACCCCGGGCCGGAGTACGCGGACAACCGGCACAACGTCGGCTTCATGATCGTGGACCTGCTGGCCCGCCGGATGGGCGTGAAGTTCGGTCGGGCCCGCCGGGCCGGCGCCGAGGTGGCCGAGGGCTTCCTGGCGCCGGGCGGCGCCAAGCTGGTGCTGGTGAAGCCGATGACGTACATGAACCTGTCCGGTGGGCCGGTCGCGTCGCTGAGCCAGTTCTACAAGATCCCGCTGGAGCGTGTCGTCGCCGTCCACGACGAGCTGGACATCGGCTACGGGCAGCTGCGCCTGAAACTGGGCGGCGGCGAGGGCGGCCACAACGGGCTGCGCTCGATGTCGAAGTCGCTGGGCAGCCGGGACTACCTGCGGGTACGGTTCGGCATCGGGCGCCCGCCGGGGCGCCAGGACCCGGCCGACTACGTCCTGGCCAACTTCTCCGCCGCCGAGCGCAAGGAGCTGGACTTCCTGGTGGACCGGGCCGCCGACGCCGTGGAGGCGCTGGTGACCAAAGGTCTGGAGTGGACGCAGAACCTGTACCATCCGGCTGGTTGACCCTCATCCGTTCGGATAAGCGCGAATTCACCTCATCTGAGCGTCACATTCCCATCTGTTGTGCGTTGTCCCCGACAGGAGTACGGCGCTGGTGTGGCGGCACCAGCCGACGCCGGCTCGTGTACCCGAGGGGGCGAAGTGGCGGCGCGTTCCGATGAATCCGACCAGTCCTGGTTCCTGGACAAGTGGGACTCCGACCACCCGACCCGCCCGCCGGCCCGCCGCCCGCACCAGCGGCACGACCACTGGGAGCTGACCGAGTTCCCCGGCGCCGACGACGACACGCTGCCCGGCCTGGGCACCATCGAACAGCTCGGCGAGCGCTTCCGGCTGGCCTCCGCCCCGGTCAGCCCCGCGCCGGTCGGCACCGCGCGGCGCCGGATCACCGAGGAGCTGCCCACCCGCCGGCCCCGACGCCCCACCGTCGACCAGGGGCTGCCCCGGCACGCCTTCGGTCGCCGCCGGCAGGCCTGGCAGGCGCGGTACGTGCGGATCGCGGCGCTCGGCGACACCTCCGTCGGGCTGGCCGCCGGCGGGATCGCCTTCGCTCTGCGCTTCGGCCGGGGCGTCACCGTCTACAACCGCGGCTACCTGGCCCTCTCCCTGGTCCTACCGGTGTTCCTGGTGCTGGCCCTGGCGCTCACCCGGGCCTACGACCGGCGCCTGCTGTTCGTCGGCACCGAAGAGTACGAGCGGGTACTCCGCGCCGGCCTCGGCCTGCTCGCCCTCACCGCCGTCGTCTCCTACCTGCTGGACGTCCGGCTGGCCCGCGGCTACGTGGTCGCCGCCCTGCCGCTGTCGGTGGCCGCCGTCCTGCTGCTGCGCTTCGGGCTACGCAAGCAGCTGCACCGGGCCCGCAGCCGGGGCGAGTGCCTGAGCCGGGTCATCGTCGTCGGCCACGAACTGGCCATCGTCTCCATCACCCGGCAGCTGCGCCGCGAGCGGTACCACGGCTTCAACGTGGTCGGCTGCTGCCTGCCCGCCGGCCACGACGGTCAGGTCGGGCTGCCCATCTACGGCACCTTCGACCAGGTCCCCAGCGCCGTGGCGGCGGCCCGCGCCGACACCGTCATCGCGCTGGCCTGCCCGGAACTCAACGGCGAGGAGCTGCGCCGGCTGGCCTGGAAACTCGAGCGCGACGACATCGACATGATCGTGGCCAGCGCCCTGGTGGACGTCGCCGGCGCCCGGACCACCATCCGCCCGGTCGACGGCCTGCCGCTGCTGCACGTCGAGCACCCCCGGCTGGCCGGCGGCGGGCGCTTCCTCAAGACCGTGGTCGACCGGGTCGGGGCGCTGCTGCTGCTGGTCCTGCTCTCCCCGCTGCTGGCCGCCATCGCGGTCGCCGTGCGCTACCGCTCGCCCGGCCCGGTCTTCTTCCACCAGGTACGGGTCGGCCGGCACGGCCGGGAGTTCCTGATGCACAAGTTCCGCACCATGCACACCGACGCCGAAGCGCGCCTGGCCGACCTGCGCGCCGACGGCAGCAACGGGGTGCTGTTCAAGATGCGCGACGACCCCCGGGTCACCGTCGCCGGACGCTGGCTGCGCCGGTTCTCCCTGGACGAGCTGCCCCAGCTGTTCAACGTCCTGTGTGGACAGATGTCCCTGGTCGGCCCGCGCCCGCCGCTGCCGGCGGAGGTGGCGGTGTACCCGTCGGACATGCGGCGGCGGCTGGCGGTGCGGCCCGGGTTGACGGGGTTGTGGCAGGTGTCGGGGCGGGCGGATCTGTCGTGGGAGGAGACGGTGCGGCTGGATCTGCGGTACGTGGAGAACTGGTCGCTGTCTTTGGATTTCGTCATCTTGTTGCGGACTGTGGTGGCTGTGGTTCGGGCTTCTGGGGCTTATTGATTCTGCTGCCTTGTCCGTCGGGGGTCGCGGGGCGGGCGGGGGTGACCACTCCGGGCGGTCAGGCTTGATCCCTGCGTGGTCACCCCCGCCCGCCCCGCTTCGCTGGCGGAACCCCGGTGGTTGCTGTGGTGCAGGCGCTCCACAGCCATCTCCACCCTCCATGCCGCGACCTCACCGGAACCAGCGGGTCCAAAGAGCACTTGTTGCGGTTATCCCGTCCGCCATAACCGCAACAAGTACCCATCCCCACCGGCAACCGAAGGACCGAGCCGGACCGCATGGGGGTACTGAGTGGGGTTGGTGTCCGGCGCCGGGCGAGCGGGGGGCTGGTGGGTCTCGACTGCTCGGGAGTGCGTGGGCGGACTGGGGCGGTGCGGTGGCGGCGGAGCGGGCTGTGGTGGTGTGTCGTGGAGTGGCGGCAGGACAGCCGCGGAGTTGGCTGTGGTGGTGTGTTGTGGCGCGGTGGATCGAGAAGCGCCTGGGGTGTGGGGGTGTGTTCCGGGGGTCAGGAGAGGCGGGTGGCGCCGGGGGAGGGGGTGGCGGGGAAGGTGGTGGGTTCGGTGAAGCCGTTGTCGGCGAAGGCTTTGTGGACGGCGGTGATGGTGGCGTCCTGGTTGTCGGCGTCGATGAGGGCGAGGACGCAGCCGCCGAAGCCGCCGCCGGTCATCCGGGCGCCGTAGGCGCCGGCGGCGAGCGCTGCGGCTACCGCGGTGTCCACTTCGGGGACGGTGATCTCGTAGTCGTCGCGCATGGAGGCGTGCGAGGCGGTGAGCAGCGGGCCGATGTCGGTGTAGCGGCCGGCGCGCAGGAGTTGGACGGTGTCCAGGACGCGTTGGTTCTCGGTGACCACGTGGCGGACGCGCTTGCGGACCTGGTCGTCGGGGAGGCGGGACAGGGCGGCGTCGAGGTCGGTGACATCGCGCAGGGCCGGCAGGCCCAGGGTTCTTGCCGCCTGCTCGCAGGTGTGGCGGCGTTGGGCGTACTCGTTGTCGACGTGGCGGTGGGGGGCGCGGGAGTCGATCACCAGGACGGCCAGGCCGGCGGCGGCGATGTCGAACGGGATGTGCTCGGTGGCCAGGCTGCGGCAGTCGAGGAACAGCGCGTGCCCGGCCCGGCACAGCGTGGACGCCGCCTGGTCCATGATCCCGCAGGGCATGCCGACGTAGGCGTTCTCGGCGCGCTGGGCGAGCCTGGGGCGCTCCGGCACCGGCAGGTCCAGGCCGCCCAGCTCGCACAGCGCGGTCAGGGTGGCGCACTCCAGCGCCGCCGAGGAGGACAGCCCGGCGCCCACCGGGACGTCCGAGGTGACCGTGAGGTCGGCGCCCGGCACGTCGAAGCCGGCGTCCCGCAGCGCCCACACCACCCCGGCCAGGTACCCGGCCCAGCCGTCCACGGCGCCCGGGACCAGCTCGTCGGTGCCGAAGTCGAGCTCGCCGGGGAACTGCGTCGAGCGCACCGTCCAGCGCGGCGCAGCGCGCAGCGACGCCTCGACGACGACGCGCTGGGGCAGCGCGAAGGGCAGTACGAAGCCGTCGTTGTAGTCGGTGTGCTCGCCGATCAGGTTGACCCGGCCGGGGGCGGCGAAGACGCCGGTGGAAACGTCAGGCGTGGACACGGCGGTAGAACTCCCAGGCGTCGGTGACGATGTCGGACAGCGCCGGCCGCGCCGGCTGCCAGCCCAGGTCGGCGCGGGCCCGGTCGCTCGCGGCGACCAGCACGGCCGGGTCGCCGGGGCGGCGCGGGGCGGTCTCCACCGGCACCGGGTGCCCGGTGACCTGGCGGACCACGTCGAGCACCTGGCGGTTGGAGAAGCCGCTGCCGTTGCCCAGGTTGTAGACGCGGTGCTGGCCGCCGCTCATCGCGTCCAGCGCCAGCAGGTGCGCCCGGGCCAGGTCGGTGACGTGGATGTAGTCGCGGATGCAGGTGCCGTCCGGGGTCGGGTAGTCGTCGCCGAAGAGCTGTAGCTTGTCGCGTACCCCGGCGGCCACCCGCAGGGCGATCGGGATGAGGTGGGTCTCCGGCGCGTGCCGCTCGCCGATGGCCACCTCGCCGGCCAGGTGCGCCCCGCACACGTTGAAGTACCGCAGCGAGGTGGCGGCCAGCCCGTGTGCCACCGCCTCGTCCCGCAGCGCGTGGTCCACCGCGAGCTTGGAGCCGGCGTACGGGTTGGGCGGCCGGGTGGCGGCGCTCTCCGGGATCGGCACGCTGTCCGGGTCGCCGTAGACATTGGCGGTGGACGAGAACACCACCCGGGGTACCCGGTGCGCGCGTACCGCGTCCAGCAGCCGCAGGCTGCCCACCAGGTTGTTGTCCCAGTACTTCGCCGGGTCGGCGACCGACTCCCCGGCGGCGATGAAGGCGGCGAAGTGCAGCACCCCGTCGAAGCTGGCGTCCAGCACGTCGTGGGCCGCCTCGTGCACCCGGCCGCGGACGAACGTGGCGCCCGCCGGCACCGCCACCTGGTGCCCGGTGGACAGGTCGTCCAGCACCACCACCTGGTGCCCGGCGTCCAGCAGCAGCCGGCCCACCACGCTGCCGACGTACCCGGCCCCGCCGGTGACCAGAAGCTTCATGACTGCCCTCCCGTGTGCGTCGCCCCCGCGGTGCCGGGCGGATCTGTGCGTTCGGTGAGGGCCTCGCGCAGCATCTGTGCGGTGTGCTCGGGCCGGATGTCGTTGACGAACACGCCCATCGCCGACTCGGAGCCGGCCAGGTACTTCAGTTTGCCAGGCGCCCGGCGCACGCTGGTGAGCTGGGCGTGCAGGCGGAGCAGGTGCCGGTCGGGGTGCCGGGTGGGCGCCTGGTGCCAGGCGGCGATGTAGGGCAGCGGGGCGTCCCACAGGGCGTCGCAGCGGCGCAGCACGTCGAGGTAGACGGCGGCGAAGTCGACGATCTCCGGCTCGCTGAGCGCCGCCAGGTCGGGCACCTGCCGGTGCGGCATGACGTGCACCTCGACCGGCCAGCGGGCGGCCGCCGGCACGTACGCCGTCCAGTGCCGGCCGCGCGCCACCACCCGTTCGCCGGCCTGTTCGGCGGCGAGGATGTCGGCGGCCAGTTGCCGGCCGGTCCGGTCCTGGTGCGCCCGGGCGGCCGCCAGCATGGACCGGGTCCGGGGCGGGACGAAGGGGTAGGCGTAGATCTGCCCGTGCGGGTGGGTGAGCGTGACCCCGATCTCCGCGCCCCGGTTCTCGAACGGAGAAGACCAGCTCGACCTCGGGCAGCTGGGACAGCTCGGCGGTCCGGTCGGCGAGCGCGGCCAGCACGGTGGCCACCCGGGTCGGCGAGAGCTCACGGAACGAGCTGTAGTGGTCGGCGGTGAAGCCGACCACCTCGCAGCGCCCCCGCCCGGGGCGGACCGGCACGCCGGGGGTCTCGTCGGCGGCGTCGGCCGACCCGGTCGGAGAAGGACGGGAAGCGGTTCTCGAAGATCACCACGTCGTAGTCGGCGGCCGGGATCTCGGTACCGCGCTCCGGCGTGGACGGGCACAGCGGGCACTGGTCGTCGGCCGGCAGGTGGGTGCGGTTCTGCCGGTGCGCGGCGATGGCCACCCACTCGTCGACCAGCGCGTCGTAGCGCAGTTCGGAGGCGGGCGGCGGGGCGGGCAGGTCGCGCCGGTCCACTTCGTCGCGGACCGCGTCGTCGCGCTCGTCGAAGTAGATCAGCTCGCGGCCGTCGGCCAGGCTGATCGTGGTGCGCTTCATCGCAGGCCCACCGCCGGCTCGGCGATGATCAGGTCACCGACCTGTTCGCGCAGGATGCGTTGCGCCTCCTCGATCAGCGAGGCGTCGCTGACCAGCACGTCGGCGCCGCTGAGCGGGGCGATGGTGGCGATGCCGATGAGGTCCCACTTGGTGTGGTCGGCGAGCACCACGATCTGCCGGGCGGCGGCCACCAGCGCCCGGTTGGTGTCCGCCTCGGCCAGGTTGGGGGTGGTGAAGCCGGTCCGCTCGCTCATCCCGTGCACGCCGAGGAAGAGCAGGTCGAGGTTGATCCGGGCGAGCGCCTCCTGGGCCACCGGACCGACCAGGGCGTCGGAGGGGGTACGGGTGCCGCCGGTGAGCACCACCGTCTGGTCGGCGCGGCCGCCGGAGTAGAAGACGTCGGCGACCGGGATGGAGTTGGTGACCACGGTCAGCTCGGGCATGCCGAGCAGCTCCTGGGCCAGCGTGGCGGTGGTGGTACCGGCCGAGATGCCGATCGCCTGGCCTGGCTGTACCAGCGCCGCGGCGGCCCGGGCGATGCTCTGCTTCTCGGTCTGCTGCTGGGCGAACTTGGTGGCGTACCCGGGCTCGTCGGTGGCCCGGTCGAGGGCGACGGCGCCGCCGTGTACCTTGGCGACCAGGCCGCGTTCGGCGAGCGCCTCGATGTCCCGCCGGATCGTCATGTCGGACACGCCGAGGCTGCGGACGAGATCCGCGACCCTGGCGCCCCCGTGCCGGCGGACCTCATCCAAAATGGATGTCTGTCGTTGCTGGGCGAGCACGCCGCATCCCTCCGCTGCCGGGCTGATAACCCTCGACATGGTTACACATAACCCGACAGAAACCAACGGTACCGGACAGTGTCCTGCCTGACCAGACCCGGCTCTCCGCGTGCGACGGCGGTCACCGGCCGGGGCCGTGCGTAGACTGCCGACATGAGCCGGCCGCAGCCGCCCGAGCGCGGTACCTGGCGCGTCGGCTCCGCTCCGGCCAACCGCCGTCCCTGGCGGGCCGGACCCGCTCCGGCCACCCCGCGCGCCCCGCTGGCCCGGATGGTGCTGCGCCTGTCGGACGCCGCGGCCGCCTGGGCCAGCCGCCGGCTCACCGGCGCGGAGGTCGGCCCGCGCCGGCCCGGCGCCGACGAGCTGACCAGTGCCGACCTGCGCGCGCTGGCCCACGACGGCGAGCAGCGCCGCATCATCAACGACGTGTTCGCCGCCGGTGCCCGGCGCATCGGCGAGGTGATGGTGCCGCGTACCGAGGTGAACTTCCTCGACGGCCGGCTGCCGGTGGCCGACGCGGTCCCGCTGCTGCGCGGCTCCGGGCACTCCCGCTTCCCGGTCACCGACGGCGGCCCCGACGAGGTGATCGGCTTCGTCCACCTGCGCGACCTGCTGCTCGCCGACCCGCCCGAGGGCAGCGTCGCGGCGCTGGTCCGGGAGATCACCCGGCTGCCGGCCGGCAAGCCCATCCTGGCCGCCCTCTCCGACCTGCGCCGGGACGGCCAGCACCTGGCCCTCGTGGTGGACGAGTACGGCGGCACCGCCGGCATCGTCACCCTGGAGGACCTGATCGAGGAGCTGGTCGGCGAGATCCGCGACGAGTACGACCCCGATCCCGAGCCGCCGCCGCCCGACGGGGTACCCCCCACCGAGGTCGACGGCCGGCTCAACCTGGCCGACTTTGCCGAGCTGACCGGCCTGCGCCTGCCGCTGGGCCCGTACGAGACGGTCGGCGGCTACCTGATGGCCCGACTGGGCCGGCTGCCCGTGGTCGGCGACGAGGTGGCCCCGCCCGACGCCGGGCACCGGCTGGTGGTCGCCGCCGTGGACGGGCGCCGGGTGGCCCGGGTCCGGCTCGCCACCGCCGCCCTACCCGGCCAGCGCGGCGGCTGAACGCTCGCCACCGTGCGCGCTCTGCCCCGGTGTCAGCGCAGCTGGTAGGGGAGTTGGGCGGGGGTCCAGGTGGCGCCGTCCCGGGACAGTTTCGGCTCGACGCCGACCGCCACGTAACCGTCCGGGAGCGGGTAGAGCGCGCCGCCGGGGCCGTTCTCGAACGCCCGGAACGTCGCCCCGTGATCCGTGCTCACCAGGTACGACACGCTCGGGGCGGTGGACAGCCAGGCGAGCACCGCCCCGTCCGGGCGCACTGCCAGGCCGTACCCGCTGGTCGGGGCGGCGTCCTGCGGCCAGGGCAGCTGCGCGCCGGTGAGGTGCCAGTGCCCGCCGCCGTCCGCGGTGGCCGCCAGGGCGAACCCCTGCGCCGTGCGGACCAGCAGGTAGGCGTGCAGGCCGTCGTAGCTGGCCAGGCGCGGGGCGGCGACCGGGCGCAGGCCGAGGTCGACGGCGGCCCAGCCCCGGCCGCCGTCCCGGCTCGCGGCCACGGCGAGTGCCCCGGTCACCGGGTCGGTGCCGGTGACCCAGATGCCGGCGGCCGGCGCTATCCCGGCAGCGATCACCGGCGCCTGCACCGGCGGCTGCTCGGGCAGCGTCATCATCCGGTCACTGGCCAGGTCGAACGCCCACAGGTACCCGCCGTCGGCCGGCTGCACCGCCCACAGCCGCGGGCCGGCACCGGCCGGGGCGCTCCTGGTCGGGCCGGTGGAGGCCGTCTCGACCTGGGCGAAGAGCTGCTCGCCGGCCGAGTTGTAGGCGGTCACCAGCAGCAGGTGGCTGCTCTGGGCGCGCAGCGCGAAGCCGGTCAGCAGATCCGTGGTGTGCTGCCGGAGCAGGTGCGTGCGGACCGGACCGCCGGCCGGGCTCCCCCCGGGGCGTACCGGCACCAACTGCAGGTCGCAGGCGGTGTCCCGGCAGACGTCGACGAGCGCGTAGGCGTGCGCCAGGTCCACCCCGTCCACTGCGGTCACCGTGATCAGCGGCGGCAGGCTGGAGATCGGCGCCGGGCTCTCCGACGACTCCGGGCGGTCCGGCCCCAGGTCGACGATGGTCGGCCCGGCCGGCCCGGGGACCGGCCGAGCCAGCGCGCTGACCACCCCGGCCGGCCCGATGATGGCCAGTACGCCGAGGACCGAGCCGGCCACGGCCAGCCGGCCGCGCCGCCGGATGCGCCGGGCCCGCCGGGTGATCAGGTCGAATTCGGGGAGCCGGGTGGCGGCCTCAACCTCGGTGCGCAGCCCGGCAAAGTCCAGCCGGTCGCTCATGCCGTCGGACTCCCCAGCGGTCGTCGCCCGGGCGGGGACAGCTCGTCCGGCCCGCCGCCCACCGGACGGTCGGTGGCGCTGCGCGGGCCGGGCGCCGGCCGGTCCTGCCCGGCCTGCATACGCGGGGCGGGCAGCGGTCGGGCCTGGCCGGCCTGTATACGCGCGGCGGGCAGCGGTCGGTCCTGCCCGGCCGGGGTGCGCGGGGTGGGTGGCGGCCAGGCCTGCCCGGCGGCGCTCGGCGACGCGGGTAGCGGGCCGGCCTGCTCGGCCGGGGTGCGCGGGGTGGGCAGCGTCGGCGCCGGCTCGTCGGCGTGGTCGCTGAGCAGCCGGGCCAGGATCGCCCGGCCCCGGGACAGCCGGGCCTTGACCGTCCCCACCGGCACGCCCAGCGACCGGGCCACCTCGTGCACCGACAGGTCGGCCAGGTGGTGCAGGACGATCGCCTCCCGGGTCGGCCGGGACAGCTGCTGCAGCGCCGCCACCAGGGCCACCCGGTCCGGGTCGGCGCCCGGCACGCTCTCCGGCGTGCGCGCCACCCGGCCACTGCGCACGAGGGTGTCGAACAGCTTGCGGCGCCGCCAGCGGGTCCGCGCGATGTTCACCGCGACGGTACGCAGCCAGGCCTCCGGGTCGGCCACGTCGAGGAAGCTGCGGGCCCGGGCCAGCGCCCGGGCGTAGGCCTCCTGGACGACGTCCTGGGCCTCGGCGTAGTCACCGGTCATGCCGTAGAGGGCGGCGACCAGCCGGCGGTAGTAGGCGGAGTACGCCTCGCGTACCGCCTCCCGCGCTTCCAGCTCGTCACCCACACCGTCTCCTGCGACCCTGCCCGACCGGCGGTCCCGGGCCCGCCGTGCGGGGCAGCGAAACCTCATGATGTCGGACCGCTGGCCAAGGCGCCAGGTTGCATCCGGGCCGAACCGGCGCTGAGGCGTCCGGACCGGCCTGAGACAATAGCCGCCATGTCACACGGTCGTCCCCGGGTACTCTCCGGCATCCAGCCCACCGCAGACTCGTTCCACCTGGGCAACTACCTGGGCGCGGTACGCAACTGGGTGGCGCTGCAGGACAGCCACGACGCCTTCTACATGGTGGTCGACCTGCACGCGATCACCGCCGGGCACGACCCCGCAGTGCTGCGCCAGCGCACCCGGGTCGGCGCCGCCCAGCTGCTCGCCGCCGGGCTGGACCCGGAGCGCTGCACCCTCTTCGTCCAGTCGCACCTGCCCGAGCACGCCCAGCTCGCCTGGGTGCTGGGCTGCCTGACCGGCTTCGGCGAGGCGTCTCGGATGACCCAGTTCAAGGACAAGGCGGCCAAGCAGGGCACCGACCGGGCCAGCGTGGGGCTGTTCACCTACCCCGTGCTGCAGGCCGCCGACATCCTGCTCTACCAGGCCGACGCCGTCCCGGTGGGCGAGGACCAGCGCCAGCACCTGGAGCTGACCCGGGACCTGGCCGGCCGCTTCAACGGCCTGTACGGGCGCACCTTCACCGTGCCCGAGCCGTACATCCTCAAGGAGACGGCCAAGATCACCGACCTGCAGGAGCCGACCGCGAAGATGTCCAAGTCGGCGTCCTCCCCGGCCGGCATCATCGAGCTGCTGGACGACCCGGCGAAGTCGGCCAAGAAGATCCGCTCCGCGGTGACCGACACCGGCCGCGAGATCATCTTCGACCCGGCGGCCAAGCCCGGCATCGCCAACCTGCTGACGATCTACTCAGCGCTCACCGGCCGCAGCATCGACGACCTGGTGGCCGCCTACGCCGGGCACGGCTACGGCGACCTGAAGAAGGACCTCGGCCAGGTCGTCGCCGACTTCGTCACCCCCGTCCAGCAGCGCACCCGCGGCTACCTCGACGACCCGGCCCAGCTGGACAAGCTGCTCGCCGTGGGCGCCGAGAAGGCCCGCGCGGTGGCCGCCACCACCCTCGCCGACGTCTACGACAAGATCGGGTTCCTCCCGCCCGCCAGCGCGGCGGAGTAGCGCACCGTGCCGGACGAGACCACGACACCTGACGATCTGGTACGGATCGGGGTGGCGATCGGCATTCCGCAACCGTGGGGGGCGCAGCTGGACGCCGCCCGGCACCGGGCCGGCGACCCCCAGGCGGCGCTCATCCCGTCCCACGTGACCCTGCTCGGCCCCACCGACGTACCGGCGGGCGCCCTGCCGGTGATCGAGGAGCACCTGGCCGGGGTGGCCGCCAGCCACCACGGCTTCCCCATGCAGCTGCGCGGCACCGGCACCTTCCGCCCGGTCACCGACGTCGTCTTCGTCGCCGTCGCGGTCGGCATCAGCGACTGCGAGCTGCTCGCCGACTCGGTCCGCAGCGGTCCGCTGGAGCGCCTGCTCAGCTACCCCTACCACCCGCACGTGACGGTGGCCCACGACATCGCGCCGGCCGAGATGGACGCCGTGTTCGAGGAGATGTCCGGCTTCGCCGCCCAGTTCGACGTGGACCACTTCACCTCCTACGTGCACGGTGCCGACGGGCACTGGCGACCAGTCCGGGACTATCCGCTGCTGCCGTGATCAGCCGGATCGAGGCAGCCTGGGACGCGGGGATCGGCTGGGGGCGCCGGCACTCGCGGCGCTTCGACCATGCCTGGCGGGCGCGCGAGCGCTACCACGAGGTACTCGCCGCCCGGCTGGCCGCGGCCATCGCCTACTACGGGTTCTTCGCCGCGCTGGCGCTGTCCCTGCTGGCCTACTCGATCCTCGGCTTCCTGCTCGCCGGGGACACCCGGCTGCTGCACGCGGTCGACGGGTACCTGCACGACAACCTGCCGTTCCTCAACACCGACGACATCCGCAACGCCCGCAACACGGTGGCCGTGGTGTCCCTGATCGGCTTCGTCTTCACCGGGGTCGGCTGGATCGACGGGATGCGCTCCTCGCAGCGGGCCATCTGGCGGGTCGAGCAGCAGCCCGGCAACGTCTTCGTCCGCCGCGCGGTGGACCTGGTCATGCTGGTGGCGCTCGGTCTGCTGCTGGCGCTGTCGCTGTGGGTCACCACCGGCGTGGACAGCATCGCCCACCGGTTCCTCGACTGGGTGGCCCCCGACCCGGTCAGCGACGTGGTGCGGCGGCTCACCGCCGGGACCCTGTCGGTCCTCGGTGGGCTGCTGTCCTACCTGCTCAACGTGGTGGTGGCGGCCAGCCTGCTGGGGGCCGTGCCGCGGCTGCGCATCCCGGCCCGGCGGATGCTGCCGTCGGTGCTGCTGGTGGCGCTCGGGCTGAGCCTGCTGTCCAGCATCGGCCGGCTGCTCATCCAGCACACCCAGGACAACCCGGCCTACCAACTGGCCGGCTGGGCGGTCGGGCTGCTGATCTTCCTCAACCTCTTCAGCCAGCTGCTGCTCTACGGCGCCGCGCTGGCCGCCACCGCCGGTGGCAGCCAGGTGGTCGACCGCTCCACCGGGGTACGCCCCGACGAACTGCCGGGCGCTGCCTGAGTGCGCGTTCCCCGGGACACGGAGTCCGCGTTTCCCGGGGGCAAAGTGCGCCGTGTGGAGCGTCGCGGGGCATGATGTTGGGCGTGGGTGTACTCGTGACGCTGGATCTCGCCGATGACTCGCCGATGATCGGCCTGCCTTGGATCATTACGTTCGGACCGAATACCGAGGAGGACAGCTGGGAGCCGGTGGTTGTCGGCCCGTACGAACGGGCGCACGCGCTGGCTCTGGCCGAGGAGATCGTCGCCGACGAGGAGCTGATGGCGGTGGTCGAGCCGCTGCTCCCGTTCACCTCGACCGAGGAAATCCGGGCCGCCATCGCCGGGTCGATCGCCGAGGCCGAGGAGGTCGACGCCGACTCGGACACCGACTTCGAGGACGAGTCCGACCTCGACGCGGAGGACCTGGAGCTGGACGAGGACTACGCCGACTCCGAGGACGCCGACGACCTCGCCGACCTGACCGACGAGAAGGACGACGAGGCGGTCGGCCACCCGACCCTGCCCGTCCCGACGCCCGGCGAGGTCAAAGCCGGCATGGCCCGAATCGCCGCCAAACTCGCCGCCACCGAGTAGCCGCCCCTCCCCTTACCCCGTGTGATCTTGGGGTTGTGGGGGTTACCCGTTGCCGGATGACCCCCACAACCCCAAGATCACTGAGGTCCCTGGGGGTGGGGTGGGGTGGAAGTGGCGTAAATGGGGCGAAAGCGGGTGGGTCACTCTACGATCAGGTGTGTGACACGCGCACCCCTGGTCGTCGTGGTGGCCTGGCTGGCGGTTGTCGGGCTCGGCGGCTGTGCCGGCGACGACCGGCCGGCGGACGGGCTGCGCGTCGGCGTGGCGTACCAGGTGGGGGGCGCGGCTGACCCGGTCAACGCGCTCACCCGGCGGGGGATCACCGCGGCGGGCGGGGTCGGCGAGGTCCGGGAGCTGGGCGCCGACGCCTACGAGACCGACGGGGACCGCTACGACCGGCTGATCCTGCTGTGCCGCTCCGGCTACGACCCGGTGCTCGCCGTCGGGGCGGCGTACGCCGGCCCCGACCCGGCGACCGGGCCGCTGGCGCGGGCGGCGAAGGACTGCCCGGGCACCCGGTTCGCCTCGGTCGATGACGCCTCGGTCAGCGAGGCCAACCTGGCCGACCTGGCCTTCGCCCACGCCGAGGGCGCATACCTGGCCGGCGAGGCGGCGGCGCTGAACACGCACAGCGGCGTGGTCGGCTTCGTCGGCGGCTGCGCGATCCCGGCTGTTCAGTCCTATGAGGCCGGTTACCGGGCCGGGGTGGCCGCCGCCCGCCCCGGGACCACTGTCCACGCGGCCTACCTGGCCACCGACCCGACCCGGTGCGGGCCCGGTTTCGGTACCGCGGAGCTTGCCCGCGAGGCCGCCCGGGGACTCTACGCGGGCGGGGCGGACGTGCTGTTCCAGGTCGCCGGGGCGGCTGGGAACGGGGTGCTGCTGGCCGCCCAGGAGCAGGGCGCGCTGATGGTCAACTCGGTGCTGGACCCGTACCGGCTGCTCGGCCCCAACCAGCAGCTCTCCGGCGCCGAGCAGGCCGCCCTGCTGACCTCCGACGTGGAGCAGGTGGACCTGGCCGTGAAGGACTTCGTGGCCGGCGTGGCGGGCGGCCACTTCACCGCCGGGGTGCACCTGGACAACCTGGCCAGCGGGCGGATCGGGTACTCGTCGCAGGGGCCGCACATGGCGCCGCTGGTGCCCCGGCTGGACGCGGACAAAGCGAAGATCATAAATGGAGAGATTACTGTCCCGAACGCATTGTGATGCCGGCGTCACTCGGCAACTGCGATGCCAGCGGGGTGTGGTGAGGATTGTTCAGTGCCGATTCGTGACCCAGGACACGAGCCAGTTACGGACGGGTAACGGCACGGCTGGGTCGGGCAGGATATGACACTGCTAGCCGGTGGCCACGCGTACGCTCCGGCGAGTTGAGAGCGCCGCACAACGGCGACGACAGTGGGGAAGGAGACGTCTTGCGCACCTCGCGTGGGATGAAGATGGTCGGGGTCCTGGCCGTAGGGGGCCTGTTCCTGGCCGCCGCCGGCTGTGGCAAGGCTCCCGAGAAGAGCACCACGGGCAGCGGAACAGGCAAGGCGACCAAGGCCTGCATGGTCACCGACACCGGCGGTATCGACGACAAGTCGTTCAACTCGGCGGCGTGGAAGGGCATGCAGGACGCGCACACGGCCAACGGCAACATCTCGGTGCAGTACGTGCAGTCCAAGGCGGAGACCGACTACGAGCCCAACCTGTCCGGCTTCGTCACCCAGAAGTGCGACGTGATCGTCGCGGTCGGCGGGCTGATGGGCGACGCCACCACCAAGGTGGCCACCGCCAACCCGAACACCAAGTTCGCCATTGTGGACGGTTCGATCGCACTGCCGAACGTCTACTCGGCCCAGTTCGACACCGCCCAGGCCGGCTACCTGGCCGGGTACCTGGCCGCCGGGATGACCAAGACCGGCAAGGTGGGCACCTACGGCGGCCTCAACATCCCGCCGGTGACCGTCTTCATGGACGGCTTCGTCGACGGCGTGGCCCACTACAACGAGGTCAAGAGCAAGTCGGTGCAGGTGCTGGGCTGGAACAAGCAGAACCAGACGGGCAGCTTCGTGCCGGGTACCAACCCGTTCGGGGACACCGACGGCGGCAAGTCGATCAGCACCGCCATGGTCGCCCAGGGCGCCGACGTGATCATGCCGGTGGCAGGCTTCTCCGGCCAGGGCACGGCCCAGCAGGCGCTCGACTCCAACGGCGCCCTCAAGGTCATCTGGGTGGACCAGGACGGCTGCGTGAGCGCCGAGAAGTTCTGCAGCGTGTTCCTGTCCACCGTGGTCAAGAACATCTCCGACGCGGTGAAGCAGGCGGTGGGCAAGGTCGCCGACGGCAGCTTCGCCGGCGGTACCGGCTCGATCGGCACGCTGGAGAACAACGGCGTGCAGCTGGCCCCGTACCACAACTTCGACAGCCAGATCCCGGCCGACCTGAAGACCGAGATCGACAAGCTGAAGGCCGACATCGTCAGCGGCACGATCAAGGTCCAGTCGAAGTCCCAGCCGGTCCAGCCCTCGGCCCCGGCGGCGGCCCCGTCGCCGAGCTCGTCCTGAGGCCCGTCCGAGTACCCCACCGCCGGCCCGCGTGAGACGATCACGCGATACGGCGACCTGAAGATCGTCTGGTCCCGGCGGTCGGCGAACCCGCCGCCGGGACCAACGCTCGTGCCGCCCGGGGACGGTACGCGGGGCAGCAGTCGGTAGGCAGGAGGCCACTGGTTGAGACTCGAGCTGCGGGGCATCACCAAGCGCTTCGGTGAACTGGTCGCCAACGACCACATCGACCTGGCGGTCGAGCCCGGCGAGATCCACGCGCTGCTCGGCGAAAACGGCGCCGGCAAGTCCACCCTGATGAACGTCCTCTACGGGCTGCTCCAGCCGGACGAGGGCGAGATCCTGGTGGACGGTGCGGCCCGCCGCTTCCGCGGCCCCGGCGACGCCATTGCCGCCGGCATCGGCATGGTCCACCAGCACTTCATGCTCGTCCCGGTGTTCACCGTGGCGGAAAATGTCATGCTCGGCGCCGAGGAGACCACCGGCCCGGCCGCCTTCCTCGACCGGCGCGCCGCCCGCCGCCACGTGCAGGAGGTCTCCGCGCGCTACGGCCTGCCGGTCGACCCGGACGCCGTGGTCGAGCAGCTCCCGGTCGGCGTCCAGCAGCGCGTCGAGATCATCAAAGCGCTGGTACGCGAGGTGGACCTGCTCATCCTCGACGAGCCGACCGCCGTACTCACCCCGCAGGAGACCGCCGAACTGCTGGAGGTGATGCGCAACCTGCGCGCCGCCGGCAAGTCCATCGTCTTCATCACGCACAAGCTCAAAGAGGTCAAGGCCATCGCCGACCGGATCACCGTGGTCCGTCGCGGCCGGGTGGTGGACACCGCCCAGCCGCAGGCCAGCGAGGAGAGCCTGGCCGCCATGATGGTCGGCCGCACGGTCAAGCTCAAGGTCGACAAGGCGCCGGCCAGCCCCGGCGCCCCGGTGCTGAGCATCGTCGGGCTCACCGTCGCCGACGACCGCGGCCAGACCGCCGTGGACGGCGTCGACCTGGTGGTACGCGCCGGTGAGGTGCTCGGCATCGCCGGCGTCCAGGGCAACGGCCAGACCGAACTGGTCGAGGCGGTGATGGGGCTACGACCCGTGCTGGCCGGCGGTATCGACCTGGCGGGCGCCAGCCTCATCGGCCGGCGTACCAAGGACGTGCTGCGCGCCGGGGTCGGCTACGTCCCCGAGGACCGCAGCGTCGACGGGCTGGTCAGGGACTTCACCGTCGCCGAGAACCTGGTGCTGGACAGCTACGACCGGCCGCCCTTCGGCGGGGCGTTCCGGCTGAGCCCGGCCGCCATCAACGACTCGGCGCGCGGCCGGATCGAGGAGTTCGACGTGCGTACCCCCTCGGCCGCAGCGCCGGTGGGTACCCTCTCCGGCGGCAACCAGCAGAAGGTCATCGTGGCCCGGGAGATGTCCCGGCCGCTGCGGCTGTTCATCGCGGCCCAGCCGACCCGGGGCGTGGACGTCGGCTCCACCGAGTTCATCCACGCCCGGGTGGTGGCCGAACGCGACCGGGGCGCCGCCGTCCTGCTGGTCTCCAGCGAACTGGACGAGGTGCTGGCGCTCGCCGACCGGATCGCCGTGATGTACCGCGGCCGCATCCTGGACACCGTCCCCGCCGACGCCCCCCGGGAACGGATCGGCCTGCTGATGGCCGGCATCACCGACGCCGACCCGCACGCCGTCGCCCTCGCCGAGGCCGGCGCCGCCCTCCTCGACGTCGATCTCGGTACCGCGCCGCGCACCCCCGACACCGCGCCCGCCACCCCCGACACCGCGCCCGCCACCCCCGACACCGTGCCGGCCACCCCCGACACCGTGCCGGCCACCCCCGACACCGTGCCGGCCACCCCCGACACCGTGCCGGCCACCCCCGACACCGTGCCGGCCACCCCCGACACCGTGCCGGCCACCCCCGACACCGTGCCGGCCACCCCCGACACCGTGCCGGCCACCCCCGACACCGTGCCGGCCACCCCCGACACCGTGCCGGCCACCCCCGACACCGTGCCGACCAGCCCCGACACCGCGCCGACCGGCCCCGACACCGCGCCGACCAGCTCCGACACGCTCGGCGAAGCACCCCCTGAGGACGCCTCATGAGCAGCGATCAGTCGGCCGGCCCGCCGGAGCGGCCCGACTCGCCCGGCGCCGCGCCGGCCGGGTCGCACCCTGGTGTCGCCCCGGCCGGTCCCGAAGCGGGCGCCGCCCCGACCGGTTCGGAAGCCGGCGCGGCCCCGGCCGGTCCTGAAGCGGGAGCCGCCGGCTCGCGGCGGGGAGCTGGCCCTTCGGAAGCGCAGCCGGGCGCCGTGCCGGCCGGGCGGCCGCCGGGGGCGGCGGGGCGGATCCTGCGCGAGATCACCACCGCGAACACGGTCACCGTGAGCGTCCTGGCCATCTTCCTGGCCCTGGTGGTCGGCGCCATCCTCATCGTGGTCTCCAGCCCCGACCTGCTCGCCGAGTACGGGTACTTCTTCTCCGCCCCGGGCACCGTGCTGGCCGACTCCTGGGACGCCGTCTCCTCCGCGTACGCGGAGCTGTTCAAGGGCGCCATCGTCGACCCGGCGACCGTGTCCGCCGCCGTCAACGGCACCGGCACCTGGGCCGCCGTGTTCTACCCGATCTCCGAGACGCTGGTCGCCGCCACTCCGCTGATCTTCACCGGGCTGGCCGTGGCGCTGGCTTTCCAGGGTGGCCTGTTCAACATCGGCGCCCAGGGCCAGGCGGTGATGGGTGGTATCGGCGCCGGGCTGATCGGCTTCGAACTGCACCTGCCGCCCGCCCTGCACCTGGTGTTCGCGCTGCTCGGTGCGGTGGTCGCGGGCGGGCTGTGGGGCGGCATCGCCGGTGCGCTCAAGGCGCGTACCGGCGCCCACGAGGTGATCGTGACGATCATGCTCAACTACATCGCCGCGCCCTCCTTCCTGATCTGGCTGATCAAGCAGCACGGAGTGCAGAACCCCAAGCGCACCGACGCCATCTCCAAGACCGTCGACGGGCACGCCCGCCTCACCGGACTGGGCTTCGGGCTGCGCTGGAACATCGGCATCCTGCTCGGCGTCGCCTGCGCCGTGGCCGTCGCCTGGTACCTGACCCGTACCACCAAGGGGTTCGAACTGCGTGCGGTCGGCCTCAACCCGGACGCCGCCCGGACCGCCGGGATGAGCGTGGGCGGCACGTACCTGCTGGTCATGTTGATCTCCGGCGGGCTGGCCGGGCTCGGTGGCGGGGTCCAACTGCTCGGGCCGGCCGGTTCGCTCACCCCGGCCTACGCCGGGCAGATCGGCTTCGACGGGATCACCGTCGCCCTGCTCGGCCGGGCCAGGCCGCTCGGCGTGGTGCTCTCCGCGCTGCTCTTCGGCGCCCTGCACGCCGGTGGCAACCGGATGCAGCTGGCCGCGCAGGTCCCCATCGACCTGGTCACCGTGATCCAGGCGGTGATCGTCATCTTCATCGCCGCGCCCGCGCTGGTGAAGGAGATCTTCCACCTGCGCGGCCGGGCCACCGGCGTGGCCGGCACGATGGCGAAGGGGTGGTAGCGGTGTCCGTCGACACCTCGGCACCGGCACCCGCCCCGGCACCCGCCGGCAGCCCTGCCCGGGTGACCGGACCCGGCTGGTGGACCCGGCCCCGTCGGGCCGGTGCGGTGCTGGTCGTCCTCGGCGTGGCCGCCGCCGCGCTGTTCGGCCTGCTCGCCGAGGGCGGCGTGGACGCCCGGTTCACCTGGGGTACCACCACCCAGGGGCGGGGCGTCTCCATCCCGGCGGTGGGCGGGGCGGTCGCCTTCGGCGTGCTCTGCGCCGCCTGCGGTGCGGCGCTGCTGGCCGGCGTCGGCCAGCGCTGGCTGCGCTGGCTCGGCGCGTTCGGCTTCGTGATGTCCTTCCTGTGCTGGCAGATCGGCGGGAACACGGCCCCGCTGGGCAGCATCAGCCAGGGCACCGTGCTGGTCGCCGTCCCGCTGGTCTTCGGGGCGCTGGGCGGGGTCATCGGGGAACGCTCCGGTGTGGTGAACGTGGCCATCGAGGGGCAGATCCTGCTCGGCGCGTTCGCCGGGGCGCTGGTCGGCTCGCTCGGCTCGTCGGCCTGGACCGGCCTGGTCGGCGCGGCCGTGGCGGGGGCGCTGGTCGGCACGCTGCTGTCGGTGCTGGCCATCCGGTACCTGGTCGACCAGGTGGTGCTGGGCGTGGTGCTCAACCTGCTGGTCGCCGGGCTCACCGCGTTCCTCTACCTGCGGCTGATGGAGCCCAACTCGGCCAAGTACAACGACCCGCCCCGGTTCCACACCTGGGCGGTGCCGGGCCTGTCGAAGATCCCGCTGGTCGGGCCGGCCCTGTTCACCGGCAACGTGCTGCTCTACATCGCCATCGTGCTGGTGGTCGTCGCCCACGTGGGGCTGTTCCACACCCGCTGGGGGCTGCGTACCCGGGCGGTCGGCGAGCACCCGACGGCCGCCGACACGGTCGGCATCCGGGTGCGCGGGGTGCGCTACCGCAACGTCATCGTGGCCGGGGCGATCGCCGGGCTGGGCGGCGCCTTCCTCACCGTAGGCGGCAACGGGCAGTTCAACATCGGCATGTCCAGCGGCAAGGGGTTCATCGCGCTGGCCGCGGTGATCTTCGGACGCTGGACGCCGGTCGGCGCCACCCTGGCGGCCCTGCTGTTCGGCTTCACCGGCGAGCTCGCCCAGCTGCTCAGCGTCCTGAACAGCCCGATCCCCAACGAGTTCCTCAGCATGCTGCCCTACGTGGCCACCATCGTCGCGGTTGCCGGTCTGGTCGGCCGGGTCCGGGCACCGGCCGCCGACGGGAGGCCCTATGTCAAGGGTTGACGCCGTCGACTGGCCGGCGCTGCGGGAGGCGGCCGTGGCCGCCATGCACCGGGCGTACGCCCCCTACTCCAGGTACCCGGTCGGCGCGGCCGCCCTGGTCGACGACGGCCGCATCGTCGCCGGCTGCAACGTGGAGAACGCCTCCTACGGGATGACCCTGTGCGCCGAGTGCGGCGTCGTCTGCGCCCTGCACGCCAGCGGCGGCGGCCGGCTGGTCGCGCTGTCCTGTGTGGACGGCAACGGCGACGCGCTGATGCCGTGTGGCCGCTGTCGCCAGCTGCTCTGGGAGCACGGCGGCCCGACCTGCCTGGTGGACGCCCACCCGGTGGCCCGCAGCATGGCCGAGCTGCTGCCGTACGCCTTCGACTCCGGCGACCTGGCCGCCGCCGCCTCGGTACCCGCCCGGCTGCGCGACGCGCAGGGCACCGGGACGGTGTTCGTGCACCCCGACATGGCCGGCGCCGACCGGGTGTGGACCGGCTACTGGGAGCGCTCGACCGGAGCGGCCGGCGAGCGCACCGGCATCCTGGAGGAGGCCCCCAACTTCGGCACCGCGCAGGACGCGGTGAGCTGGGGGCGCACCCGTACCCCCCGGGTGGTGGTGGTCACCGCCGACGGCGACCTGGCCTGGGCCGGCGACGGTGACCCGCCGTCCCCGATCACCGCCCGGTGGCAGCCGTGACCGGCTTCGCCGCGGTCGACGTGATCCGGGCCAAGCGGGACGGCGGCATCCTCTCCGAGGCCCAGATCGACTGGGTGGTCGACGCCTACACCCGGGGTGCGGTGGCCGACGAGCAGATGTCGGCGCTGGCCATGGCCATCCTGCTGCGCGGCATGACGCCCCGGGAGATCTCCCGCTGGACCTCCGCCATGATCGCCTCGGGGGAGCGGCTGGACCTGACCGACGTGCCGCGCCCGACCGTCGACAAGCACTCCACCGGCGGCGTCGGTGACAAGATCACACTGCCGTTGACGCCACTGGTGGCCGCCTGCGGGGCGGCCGTGCCGCAGCTGTCCGGCCGGGGCCTCGGCCACACCGGCGGCACGCTGGACAAGCTGGAGGCCATCCCCGGCTGGCGGGCCACCCTGTCCACGGCTGAGTTCCTGGCCCAACTGCGCGACGTCGGCGCCGCCATCTGCGCCGCCGGCGAGCGCCTGGCCCCCGCCGACCGCAAGCTCTACGCCCTGCGCGACGTGACCGGCACCGTCGAATCCATCCCACTGATCGCCAGCTCGATCATGAGCAAGAAGATCGCCGAGGGTACCTCCGCCCTGGTGCTGGACGTGAAGGTCGGCTCCGGCGCGTTCATGAAGCAGTTGGAGGATGCCCGCGAGCTGGCGCGGACCATGGTCGAGCTGGGCCACGCCCAGGGCGTGGCCACCGTCGCGCTGCTCACCGACATGTCCACCCCGCTCGGCCTGGCCATCGGCAACGGTGTCGAGGTCGCCGAGGCGGTAGAGGTACTGGCCGGCGGCGGCCCGCCCGACGTGGTCGAGCTGACCCTGACCCTGGCCCGCGAAATGCTGGCCCTGGTCAAGCTCGACCAGGACCCGGCGGACGCCCTGCGCGACGGCCGGGCGATGGACACCTGGCGCGCCCTCGTCCGCGCCCAGGGCGGCGACCCGGACGCCCCCCTGCCGGTGGCCCGCGAGGTCGAGCAGGTCCGCGCCGACAGCGCCGGCTACCTGTCCACAGTGGACGCCTACGGCATGGGCCTGGCCGCCTGGCGCCTCGGCGCCGGCCGGGCCCGCAAGGAGGATCCCGTCTCGCCCGCCGCCGGCATCCTCCTGCACAAGCGCCCCGGCGACCGGGTCGCCCCCGGCGACCTCCTCTACGAACTGCGCGCCGACGACCCGGCCCGCCTCGACGCCGCCCGCCCCGATGCCGCCGCCGCGCTCGCCATAGCCCCCGCCCCGCCCGCCACCACCCCGCTCATCCTGGAGAGGATCACCGGATGGCCCAGCTGATCGAAGCCCCCACCCGCATCCCCGTCCCCGGCGGCAAAACCATCGACGAGTACGTCGGCCGCGTCACCACCGCCGACACAGCCGTCTCCATCGCCCACATGGTCGCCCCACCCGGCTGGACCGAGCCCTACCAGACCCCCGACTTCGACGAGTACACCGTCGTCCTCCAGGGCACCCTCCAGGTGGACACCCCCACCGGCCCGCTGACCGTCCACGCCGGCCAGGCCGTCATCACCCGCTCCGGCGAACGCATCCGCTACTCCACCCCCACCCCCGAAGGCGCCACCTACCTGGCCATCTGCCTCCCCGCCTTCGCCCCCCACCTGGCCCACCGAACCTGACCCGGTCGACCCTCCCGGGCGCCCTCCTGGTCGGGCCAGCCCGCCCGGGCCGGTCGACCCCTCCCCAGCCGGCCCTTGGCCCTGGCCCCTGGCCCTGGCCCCTGGCCCCGGCCCCGGCCCCTGGCCCCGGCCCCCGGCCCCGGCCCCGGCCCTGGCCCCTGGCCCCGGCCCTGGCCCCGGCCCTGGCCCCGGCCCTGGCCCCGGCCCGGTTCTTGCCGGTTCGGGCTCGGCCCGGCTCGGTCCTTCCGGTGTCGGTGGGGATAGGTACTTGTTGCGGTCATTCCGGAAGGGATAACCGCAACAAGTGCTCTTGGGATCCGGTGGTTCCGGTGAGGCCGCGGCGGTGGAGGAGGGTGGAGATGGTGGTTACCAGGGTTTGGCGGTTGTGGAGGTCGGCGCTGGTGACGGGGTAGATGTACCAGCCGAGGGCGTGCAGGGCACGCAGTCGGCGACGGTCCCGGCCCAGTTGGCCGGGGTCGGCATGCCACTGGCCGTCGTACTCGACGGCGAACTGGACGGACGGCCATGCCAGGTCAAGTCGGGCGATGAAGTCGCGCTGGTGGACGACCGTGTACTGGGGAACGGGGTCGGGTAGGCCGGCCTGCGCCAACCAGAGCCGGACCAGGCTCTCCGGTGCCGACTCGGAGCGCGGGTCGCAGTAGCCGATGGCGCGGGCAGCGGCACGCCACCCGGGCCGCCCCCGGTACCCGGCACACGATCTGACCAGTTCACCCGGCCGTAGCCCCTGCACCCGGGCCAACGCATCCAGCCACACCACCGCCTCCTCCACCGGCAGCGACCGCCCGATCTCATACGCCGTAGCCGGCGGAGTCGTCACCGGACACCCGGCACGCATCTGCACCTCCGCGCTGCCCAGTGCCCGCCGGTGCACCAGGATGCCGGCCACTCCACGCCAGGCGACCGGGCACACCACGCTCACCACGTCCGGCCCGGCCAACTGCGCCCCGAGCAGTTGCGCTGCCGACACCCCGGCGATCGCGGCACCCGGTGGCAGCAGGAGCGCTGCACCGGCGCACCGCAGCCGGTGATCCACCGGGCGCTCAGCGGCCACGTACACATCCCGGAACAGCCGCCGCCACACCGACGACCGCAACTGCGCCGCCGTGAGCAACCCACCCGCCACCGCCACCGACCCCCGGAAGGGCCGCAGCTCCAACTCCCCCGGAAGCAACGCCGTCCTCGCCACCCCGCCACCCTGCCCACCGCCGCCATCCAGCACCACCCCGCCCCCGTCCCCTGTGGACAACCACCCCCCATCCCGGCGTCCCCACGCCCACCCACCCACCCGACCCCCAGAACCCACCCACCCCGGCCCGCACACCCAACCGGCCCGTCCTGCAAGCCCGGGCCACCCTGGCCTGCAAGCCCGGCCGGCCCCGTCCTGCACCCGGCCGGTCCCGTCGTGCAGACCCGGCCGGCCCCGTCCTGCACCCGGCCGGCCCCGTCGTGCAGACCCGGCCGGCCCCGTCCTGCACCCGGCCGGCCCCGTCGTGCAGACCCGGCCGGCCCCGTCCTGCACCCGGCCGGCCCCGTCGTGCAGACCCGGCCGGCCCCGTCCTGCACCCGGCCGGCCCCGTCGTGCAGACCCGGCCGGCCCTGGCCTGCAAACCCGGCCGTCCCGGCCTCCAGAGCCGGCGGCGGATGGGAGTTATTGCTGTTTCAGGGGGGCGGATAACCGCGATAAGTGCATCCCGTTGGGTCAACCGACCGGGGTCGGCTCGCGGGTGGGGAGGGCGATCGGGAGTGGGGGGAGGGTGGGAAGCCCGGCCGATCCTGGCCTGCAAACCCGGCCCGGCTCCGGCCTGCAAGCCCGGCCCGCCCCTGGCCGCCCCCGGCCTGCAAGCCCGGCCCGCCCCTGGCCGCCCCCGGCCTGCAAGCTCGGCCCGCCCCCGGCCTGCAAGCCCGGCCGGCCCTGGCCTGCAACCCGGCCGCCCCGGCCTCCAGAGCCGGCCGCCCCCACCTGTGGACAGGTGCGGGGCGGCGGATGGGAGTTATTGCTGTTTCAGCGGGGCGGATAACCGCGATAAGTGCGTCCCCTTGGGTCAACCGACCGGGGTCGGCTCGCGGGTGGGGATGGGGGTCGGGGGTGGGGGGAGGGTGGGTTCTGTGAGGTGGAGGTGGTGGTGGAGGGTGCGGAGGGGGGTGGGGGCCCACCAGTTCCAGCGGCCGAGGACGGTCATGGTGGCGGGGACCAGGATGCAGCGGACGATGGTGGCGTCCAGGGCGACGGCCAGGGCCAGGCCGAGGCCGATCTGCTGGACGTTGCCCACCCGGCCGGCCAGGAAGCAGCTGAACACGATCACCATGAGCAGGGCGGCCGAGGTGATGATCCGACCCGAGCGCTGCAGGCCGTGGCGGACGGCGACGGGAGTGGGTTCACCGGTGTCGACGTACTCCTTGATGCGGGCGAGGAGGAAGACCTCGTAGTCCATGGAGAGGGCGAAGGCGAAGGCGAACACCGCCACGATGGTGAACGGGTCCTGCCCGGGTACCCGCAGGACGTGCAGTGGACCGGCCAGGAAGCCGTGCACGAAGACCAGGGACAGCACGCCGAAGGTGGCGCCGAGGGAGAAGACGTTCATCACGATCGCTTTGACCGGTACCACCACCGAGCCGGTCATCGCGAACAGCAGCAGGAACATTGCCGCCAGGGTGACGCCCAGGGCGCCGGGCAGCCGGCTGACCAGCCGGTCCAGGATGTCGGTGAGTAGCGCGGCGTTGCCGGTGACCCAGCTGGCGCCGCCGTCGGGGCGGTGTGTGCGTACCTCGGTGACCAGGTGGCGGGCCTGGGTACCCTGCGGGTCGCCGGGCGCGTCCAGCTGGATGACCGACAGGTGCTCGCCGACCTGCTGGGCGGGGTAGACCTTGGCCAGGTCGGGCAGGGACAGGCCGGCGGCCCAGGCGTCCAGGGCCGCCGCGTCGGTACGGGCCACCACGGTCACCGAGGGCTGGGCACTCTCACCGAAGCGCTGCGCCACCAGATCGGCCGTGCGCACCGACTCCAGCGAGCGGGGCAGCCCGGACAGGTCGTTGAGCTGCAGCTTCGTCGACAGTACGGGGAGACCGCCGGCCACCAGGGCCGCCCCGACCAGCACTATGACGATGACCGGCCGGCGCTGCACCAGCGCGGCGAGGCGGGCGAAGAAGCCGTGTCCGGTACTGGCCCCGGCGCGGCGTACGGCGCGCCGGGACGGCCGGATCCGCTTGCCGAACAGGCGCAGCAGCGCGGCGGTGAAGGTGAGCGAGACGATCATGGCGGTGAGGGCGATGGCGATGCCGGCGGCACCGAGCGCGGCCAGCCCCGACATGCCGAACATCAGCAGCCCGGAGAGCGCGGCGGCCACGGTGAGCGCGGAGAAGACGATGGTACGGCCGGCCGTCGTCCAGGCCCGGCTGACCGCGTCGGCCGGCGACCAGCCGGCCGCCAGCTCCTCCCGGTAGCGCGCCACGAGCAGCAGCCCGTAGTCGATGGACAGGCCGAGCCCGAGCAGCGTCACCACCGTCACCGAGTCGGAGTCCAGCGTGGTGAACTGGGCGAAGCCGAGCAGGACGAGCATCGAGCCGGTGACCGCGATGACGGCGGCGAGGACCGGCAGCAGCGCGGCGAGCAGCCCGCCGAAGACGAACACCAGGACGATCAGGGTGAGTGGCAGGGACAGCTCCTCGGCCAGCGACAGGTCGTGCTGGACCTGGTGGTTGGCCTCGATGTTGATCACCGGGCCGCCGCCCACGCTCACCGTGGCCTGCGGCTGGCCCTGCGCGTGCAGGTCGTCGACCAGCGCGTCGAAGTCGGCCCGCAGGGTGGTGACCAGGTCGGCGGTGGCGCTGTCGTCCAGGTCGGCCAGCTTGACCTTGATGATCAGGGCGCGGCCGTCCTGGGCGACGAGGTCCGCGCCGCCTGCCGTGTACGGCGTGGTCACCTCGGCGACCCCGGCGTGGCCGCGCAGCACGCCGGCGGCGGTGGTGACCCGTTGCTGCACGGCGCCGGCGCGCGGGTCGACGTGGTCGACGACGCCGAGCACCGTACCGCCGTCCTTGCTGCCCTCCTCGAGGACGGTCTGGGCCTGGACCGATTCGAACGAGGCCGGCCCGTCGCTGCCGGAGAGGCCGGCGAAGACCCGGCCGGCGGAGAACACCCCGGCGGCGAGCACCAGCAGCCAGAGGGCGAGCGCGTAGAAGGGGTGGCGGTAGCTCCAGCTCCCCACCCGGGCGGTGAGCCCGGGCCCCCGGCCGGTACTCGGTGTCGTGGTTGTCATGATCGTGGCCCCCATGCTCGCCGGTTTGCTGGATCGCTGTCCGGTTAAGCCTGCCGACGATACGGGTGCGAGATCCATCCGGGACGCCCCCGAACGGACCCTGAGGCTAGCCCTACCCTCGACTACGGACTGTCACGGATCGCGTACTCGGAGACGACTCCACCTGGGGGAGAGTTGACCGCGGCAACGCGGAGCGCAATCATCCACAGGCAACCCGACACCGCCCGGTCAGCGAGGTCCGATGCTCGTACCCGCGCCCGATCCCGAAGCCGTCCGCGCGAACACGCTGGAGGAGCTCTACCGCCTCCGGCTGCCGCTGCCGCCGTCCACGTTTCCGCTGGTCTGGGACGCTGACGACGCCGTCGAGCTGCGTACCCGCGACGAGTTGGAGGCCCGCGCGGCGGTCCTCAACGTGGTGCTGGCCCGCAGCTTCGGCATGTCCCAGCAGGCGGCCATGCAGTGGCTGCTGGACGCGCACCTGCTGGAGCAGCTGACCCCGCCGGAGTGGCAGTTCGTGGCCGCCGGGCAGGGCGACGTGCAGTCCTTCGCGCTGCACGTGGAGGCGCTGTCGGCGCTGGCCTGGCTGCTGCAGATGCTGAAGAACCTGGACCCCTCGGCGCCCGGCGCCGGCAACCTGGTGGCGCTCTTCCCGGACCTGCGTACCGGCGAGAGCTATCCGGCGTGGCGCTCCCGCGCCCTGGCGGCCCCCCGGGACCCCCGGGACGCGGCCGCCCTGTTGGACCTCTACTACTGCCTGGACTGGTCCTACCAGGAGGCGGAGCGGCGCCAGGCCGAACTGCCCGGCCTGATCGACTCCAACGCGATCGGCCAGCGCCGCTGGGCACTGGAGTGGGCCGTGGTCTTCCGCGGGCCCTACCACGACGCGCCCCCCGGCTGGGAGGAAGTCGACCTGTCCACCTGATCTCCGCGACCCCGCGAGCCGGTGGGCCCTGACGTGGGTGCGCTTCCCCGCCGCCGCCCGGCCCGGGCCGCGCGGCCGGCGGCGTCGGGTGCGGGTCGGTCCCCCGACCGCGCGGCTCGGGCCGGTCAACTCACCGGTCGGTAGTGGTGCAGCACCACCCGGGCGGTGGCGGTCACCGGGGTGGGCAGGGCGGCGATGGCCGCGGCGAGCTGGGCGGCGTCCTGGTGCCAGGCGCTGGGCCCCATCCCGACCAGGGTGCCGACCTCATCGTGGGTCAGCTGCAGCGGCTGCTCCAGTACGCGCGCGCGCACGGGCGCGAAGTGCCCGCCCAGGGACTGCTCCAGTCGCTGCTGCTTGGCCGGGTCGACGCGCAGCAGGCCGAGGCTCCCCACCAGCTCGGCCAGGTGCCCGGCGGCCGGTACCAGCACCAGCAGGGCGCCGTCCGGGCGCAGGATCCGGGCGAACTCGGCGCCGTTGCGCGGGGCGAAGACGTTCAGCAGGGCGCCGGCCGCGCCGTCGGCGACCGGCAGGCCGCGCCACACGTCGGCCCGGGCGGCCAGCGCCCGCGGGTGCGCCCGGGCCGCCCGGCGCAGCGCCGGCTTGGCGACGTCCAGGGCCAGACCGAAACACCGGGGGTACGCCTCGAGCAGGCGCGCCAGGTAGCCGCCGGTACCGGCGCCGGCGTCCACGATCAGGTCCCCGTCGCGTACCCCGGTGGCGGCCTCGACCAGCGCGGCGGCGAGGAAGTCGAAGTGCCCGGCGGCCAGGAAGGCGGCCCGGGCGGCGACCATCGCGGCGCTGTCGCCCTCGTGCCGGGGCGGGCCGGCGAGCAGGTCGACGTAGCCCTGCCGGGCGGCGTCGAAGTGGTGCCCGGCGGCGCAGTCCAGGCCGCCGGCCGGGGCCGGGGCCAGCGGCCGGGCGCACACCGGGCAGCGCAGCCGGGCCACGATCTGCGGCTGCACAGGCCCTCCCGGTACGCGGGCCGGATCGCCCCGGGCGGGCCGGCGTTGGCTGAGTAGTGTTCCCTCATGGTCGCACCGAGTTACGAGCAGATCGTCGCCGCCCCGAAGGCGCTGCTGCACGATCACCTGGACGGCGGGCTGCGCCCGGGCACCATCGTGGAGCTGGCCGCGCAGGTGGGGCACGAGCTGCCGGTGACCGACGCGGCGGCGCTGGGCGCCTGGTTCGCGGCGGCGGCGGACTCCGGCTCGCTGGAGCGCTACCTGGAGACCTTCGTGCACACCGTGGGGGTGATGCAGACGCCGGAGGCGCTGCACCGGGTGGCCTACGAGTGCGCCGTGGACCTGGCCCGCGACGGGGTGGTCTACGCCGAGGTCCGGTTCGCCCCGGAGCAGCACGGTACCCGGGGCCTGTCGCTGGACGAGGTGGTGGAGGCGGTGGTCGCCGGGTTCCGGGACGGCAGCGCGCAGGCGGCCCGGGACGGGTACCCGATCCGGGTGGGGGCGCTGCTCACCGCGATGCGGCACGCGGCCCGGTCGATGGAGATCGCCGAGCTGGCGGTGCGCTGGCGGGACCGGGGCGTGGTGGGCTTCGACATCGCCGGCGCGGAGGCCGGCTTCCCGCCCACCCGGCACCTGGACGCCTTCGAGTACCTGCAGCGGGAGAACTTCCACTTCACCATCCACGCCGGCGAGGCGTTCGGGCTGCCGTCGATCTGGCAGGCCATCCAGTGGTGCGGGGCGGACCGGCTGGGGCACGGGGTACGCATCGTCGACGACATCTCCGGCAGCCGCCACCTGGGCCGGCTGGCCGCCTACGTGCGGGACAAGCGGATCCCGCTGGAGCTGTGCCCGTCGTCGAACGTGCAGACCGGGGCGGCCGCGTCGATCGCCGAGCACCCGATCGGGCTGCTGCGTGATCTCCGGTTCCGGGTCACCGTCAACACCGACAACCGGCTGATGAGCGGGACCAGCATGTCCCGGGAGATGGCGCTGCTCGCGGAGGCGTTCGGGTACGGCCTCGCCGAGCTGCAGTGGTTCACCGTCAACGCGCTGAAGAGCGCGTTCATCCCGTTCGACGAGCGGTTGGCGATCATCGATCAGGTGGTGAAGCCCGGCTACGCGAAGCTGACCGGTGACGGTGCGTAGTTCCTGCACTACAAGACGCCATAACCATCGGGTCACGTTCCTCCATGGACTTTCTCTTTCCAGCCGGGCGTGGTGGAATCTCGAAGTCCGTCCGTCGTGGGGCGGATGATCGGCAGTGCCTGTCAACCAGGCGCGCCGTACACGGAGGGTGGATGAGGTGAGCAAAAGACCAGCGGCAGGGGGCGGTGCCTCCTCCGGTTCCGGTGGCAGGCGTGGCGTCCTGCGGGACCGGCCGATCTGGGTCAAACTGGGCCTCATCATGATCGTTCCGACGATCGCCACCGTGTTCGTCGGTTTCAGCGCACTGTTGACCAACATCCGCGGCGCCAGCGACGCCGCCACCGTGCAGTCCGTCGCCGCCCTGGACGCGCAGATCGGGTCCCTCTCCGATGCGCTGCAGTCCGAGCGCGCCGCGGCCAACACCCTGCTGGGTGAGCCGCCGAGCAAGGTCGGCGACGCCCAGAAGCGCTACGAGAGCCTGTTCGCCGCGACCGACCAGGCGGCGGCCGCCTACCGGACCCGCCGGACGGCGGTCGGCGACCTCAACTCCAGCTTCACCGCGACCCTGCAGTCCGTGGACACCGCGCTGAGCGACCTGCCCTCGGTACGCAACCAGGCCACCCAGCGCGCCGCCGCCAAGGACTCGGTGGTCAAGCGGTACGAGTCGATCATCGACGGCCTGCTCTCCACCCGGCAGGCCTCCGCGCTCATCGCCGGCGACAGCGACGTCAACCAGGCGCTACAGCTGGCCGGCGCGCTCTCCTCGTACAAGGAGGCGCTGGCCCAGGAGCGGATCAAGGTGGACGACCTGACCTACGCCGACTCGGTCAGCGCCGCGCAGATCAGCGACGTCTACGCCACGGTCGCCCGGCAGGAGTACGCCCTGCGGATCTTCACCAACCTGACCAGGGGCAGCGACGACGACGCCTACTTCGCCAGGACCACCGAGGACGGCACCAGCACCCAGCGCGCCGCCATCGAGCAGCAGGTACTGACCAGCGTCAGCCCCCAGGCCGCCAACCTGCACATCGACCGGACCAGCTGGGACGACCTGGTCGACTCGCACATGGTCAAGCTGCGTACCGCCGAGCAGCACTTCGACGACAAGGTCACCGCCGGCGCCAAGGCCCTGCACGCCAACAAGCAGCAGCAGGTCCTGGTGGAGGCCGGGCTGCTGCTGCTGCTGGTCGTCGTCGCGGTGGCCATCGCCTGGATGATGGCCCGCTCGATGAACCGCTCGCTGCGCGAGCTGCGCCACGGCGCGCTGGCCATCGCCCAGTACGGCCTGCCCCAGGCGGTGGCCCGACTGCGCGACCCGTCGCTGAACACGGCGCTGTCCCCGCACCAGATCGCCCAGCAGATCGCCGATCCGCTGCCGGTCCGCAGCCACGACGAGTTCGGGCAGGTCACCGAGGCGTTCAACGCGGTCCACCTGGAGGCCGTGCGGACCGCCGCCGAGCAGGCCGCGCTGCGCTCCTCGGTCGCCACCATGTTCGTCAACCTGGCCCGTCGCTCGCAGATCCTGGTCGACCGGCTGATCGGCCACCTGGACCGGCTGGAGCGCGGCGAGGAGGACCCGGACCGGCTGGCCGACCTGTTCCAGCTGGACCACCTGGCCACCCGGATGCGCCGCAACGATGAGAACCTGCTGGTGCTGGCCGGCGCCGACTCCACCCGCGTGCAGCGCGACCCGGCCGCCCTGATCGACGTGCTGCGCGCCGCGCAGTCCGAGGTCGAGCACTACACCCGTATCGAGTTCGGGGTCATCGACCGGGACATCGAGATCGCCGCGCACAGCGTCAACGACCTGGTCCACCTGGTCGCCGAGCTGTTCGACAACGCCACCGCGTTCTCCCCGCCCGACTCGACCGTGGTGGTCGAGGCGCGCCGGGTGGGCGACCGGGCGGTGCTCTACGTCGAGGACCACGGCATCGGCATGTCGTCGGACCAGATGGCGGACCTGAACGACCGGCTGACCAAGCCGCCCCAGGTCGACGTGGCGGTGTCCCGGATGATGGGCCTCGTGGTGGTCGCCCGGCTGGCTGCCCGGCACGAGGTCAAGGTCGAGCTGCGCCCGGCCCGCGAGCGCGGCACCATCGCCGACGTGCTGCTGCCCACCGGGGTGCTGGTACCCCGGGCGCTGTCCGGCCGTGGTCCGGGCACCAGCCTGCCCGGCCATCCACTGGCCAACCAGGCCGGCCGTGGCCCCGGCAACGCCCCGCTGGCCCTGGAGAGCGGCTCCGCCGAGCCCGGCCGCCGCAGTGGCCAGAGCATCTTCGGTGCCTTCCCGGCCGGCGCGGCGGGCGGCGAGCAGTCCGAGGCGCGCTCCGGCTTCGGCGCCTTCGAGCCCGACGCCCCGGCGCAGCCCGCCCGCCCGACGGCGGCGAACATCGGCGGCCCCTTCGACCCGGCCAACAACGGCGCCCCCGGCGCCCGCAACCTGCCCTCCTGGTCCGACCTGACCGGCGCCGGTCCGGCCACGCTGCCCGGTGAGGCCGGTCGCAACGGGGCCGAGGGCTACCCGCCCCGGCCGGGCGAGAACCTGCCGCACCGCCGGTCCGGGGAGAACGGCGGCGAGCCGGAGGGCCCGCCCGCCTATCCGCCGGTACCCCGCCAGATGTCCAGTTCGCCCGAGGTGACCCGGGACCGTCCGAGCGGCGACGAGCACGCCGATGCCGCACCGCCGCCGGCCTGGCCGGCGCAGTCCCCGGCGGCCCCGCCCGCGTGGCCGCCGGCCGCCCCCGGGCACGACGAGAGCGCCCCGCCGGCAGTACCCGAGCGGGTGGTCGCGGCGCTGGACATCACCTCGGAGATTCCCCGGGTACGCCGCCCCGAGCCGGACGACGAGGTGGTCCCGGCCGGGTACAACGCGCCGCCGGTACCGGCCGAGCCGGCTGAGGCGGCGGCTGCCCCCGCAGCTGCCCCCGCGCCCGCCGAAGCAGCTGCGGCACCGGCCGCCGCGCCGCCGCTGCGGGCCACCCAGCACGCGGACGAGACGATGGAGCTGCCGATTTTCCGGGAGCTCGAGTCCGCCTGGTTCCGGACCAGCTTCGACTTCGAGTTCGGCGACTCGCCCCGCGAGGAGGAGCCGGCCGTCGAGGACGAGGCGGCCCCGACCGCGCAGGCCACCGAGCCGGAGCCGGCCGACGCCGGTGGCCCGGACAGCGAGCCGGGCGTCCCCCCGTCGGAGGGCCGGCCCACCGCAGCACCCGCGTCGGCCAACCGGCCGAGCGTTCCCGCGTCTGCCAACCGGCCGAGCGTTCCCACCTCTGCCAACCGGCCGAGCGTCCCCACCTCTGCCAACCGGCCGAGCGTCCCCGCCTCGGCCAACCGGCCGGCCGCGCCGGCTCCGGCCGGCGGGAACGGCGCAGTGCCCCGCCCGGCCACCCGGCCCACGGTGCCCGCCGACGCGGTCTGGCGGACCGCCGCCGACCAGGGCTGGCGGGCCGCCGAGGCAGCGGCGCAGCCGCAGGTCGAGGTCACCACCGAGGCCGGGCTGCCGCGCCGTACGCCAATGGCGCAGTTGGTCCCCGGCGGCGTCGAGAAGCCGAACGCGGGGGTCCAGAAGCGCTCGCCCGAGCAGGTACGCGGACTGCTGTCGGCGTACCACCGCGGGGTTCAGCGCGGTCGCACCGACGGTGGCGCGCCGAGCGCCGCCGACTCACCGCACGGCGGTAAGGAGCAGGAAGCATGAGCAGCACTCAGGATCTGGGTTGGCTCCTGGCGAACTTCGCCGACCGGGTACCCGGTGTGGCGCACGCGGTCGCCGTCTCCGCTGACGGCCTGCTGCTGGCTGCGTCCCGGGACCTGCCGCGGGACCGCGCCGACCAGCTCTCCGCCATCGCCTCCGGTCTGGTCAGCCTGACCCAGGGCGCATCGCGGTGCTTCGAGGGCGGTGCGGTGCTGCAGACGGTGGTGGAGATGGAGAATGGCTTCCTGTTCCTGATGTCCATTTCCGACGGCTCGTCGTTCGCCGTGCTCGCCTCCCGCACGTGCGACGTCGGTCAGGTCGGGTACGAGATGGCGTTGCTGGTGGACCGGGTCGGTGAGGCGCTCACGCCGGCCGTCCGTGGGCCCGCGTCGATGCTGGGCTGACCGGGTGGGGGTTGGACGGCGCGCGACCGGATCGACGGTTGTCGGATCGGCCGCAATCGCGGAGACTGGCCGCACGGTGACGCAGAGGTGAACGAGGAGGTGATCGGCGATGGTTGACCGGGATGAACCAACCGGCTCGCTGGTGCGGCCCTACGCCGTCACCCGGGGCCGAACCCGCCCGCGTCTGGATATCGCGCTGGAAGCGCTGGTCGAGACCACTGACCGGGGCCGGAGCGCAGCCGGCAAGGACGGCACCGGCGGGCACGGCCGGGAGCACCAGTACATCGCGGCGCTGTGTGACGGCCGGCTACAGTCCCTCGCCGAAGTCGCGGCCCGTATGCAACTTCCGCTCGGGGTGGCCCGGGTGTTGATCGCCGACATGGCCGCCGACGGGATGGTCTCGATTTACGAGCCGACGTCGTTCGACGCGAACGACTCGGTGGGCACAGAACTGCTGGAGAGGGTGCTGAGTGGACTTCGCAGGCTCTGACATGACGCACCGCCCATCGTCCGGGCGGGTGACGTCGGCGAAGATCGTGATCGCCGGCGGCTTCGGCGTGGGCAAGACCACCTTGGTCGGTTCGGTCTCCGAGATCACGCCGCTGACCACCGAGGCCATCATGACCTCGGCGGGTGAGGGCGTCGACGACATCCGCCAGGTGCCGGGCAAGACGACCACGACCGTGGCCATGGACTTCGGCCGCATCACGATCGACCGGGACCTGATCCTCTACCTGTTCGGTACCCCCGGCCAGACGCGCTTCTGGTTCATGTGGGACGAGCTGGTCAGGGGCGCCATCGGTGCGGTGGTGATCGTGGACACCCGGCGGCTGGCCGACTGCTTCGCCGCCATCGACTTCTTCGAGCACCGGCGGCTGCCCTACCTGGTCGCCATCAACTGCTTCGACGGCATGCAGTACCACAACGCCCAGGACGTCCGCGAGGCGCTGGCCATCGGCGTCGAGGTACCGGTGGTCTCCTGCGACGCGCGCAGCCGCGAATCCACCAAGCAGGTACTCATCTCGCTGGTCGAGTACGTCCTCACCATGCGCCGCCAGCGGACCGGGGCACCGGCCTGACCCCCACCCTCTCCAGCTGCGAACGGCGCCCACCCGGATCCTGCCGGGTGGGCGCCGTTGTCGTGTCCGCCGCGCTCAGCTGCGGCGCCAGCCGGACGACGCCAGGCGCAGCACAGTGAGCTGGTCGGGTTCCACCCCGCCGTGGTTGATCGTGGAGAACCGGTACGCGCCGCCGAGCAGGTAGAACGGCGCCGCCTCCAGGCCGTTGCGCAGCCGTAGCCGGGTGGGGTCCACGGCGCGCTCGGCGGCTGTGCCGAGCATCCGCAGGGCGTCCGCGCCGAAGATGGCGTAGGTGGTCATCACGCCGTAGCGCCGGTTGAAGTCGTTGAAGAACACCTGGCGGGCGTAGTTGGTGGCGCTGTTGGCCAGCTGCGAGTCGGCCGACATGATCTCCGGAGCGACCACGTGCGCGCCGTTCATCACCGGGCTGTTGGCCAGGTTGACGGCGTCGTCGGCGGCCGCCCCGGTATCGAAGTACAGCTCGCCCCGGTACCCGATCTGGCGCAGTGACGTGGCGGCGGACAGTGCCACCGGCGCCTGCGACCACACCACCACGGCCTTCGGCTTGTCCGCGGCCACCAGGGCGGCCTGGGTCAGGTAGTTCGGGGCGCCCACGGGCAGCCGGGCGTATCGGCCGACGGTGATGCCCGCCGCGTGGGCCGAGTCGGTGAGCGCCGCCAGGCCGGCATCCCCGTGCGGGCTGGCCTCGGCGAGGATGGCGATGCTGCTGACCTGCCCGGCGGCCAGCCGGGCGACGAGCAGGTCGGCGACGTTGGCCGCGTCCGGGCCGAGCTTGAAGACGAACCGGTGATTGGGTACCGGCCGGACGATGTTGTCGGCGGCGGCCAACGAGATCATCGGTACCTGTCGCTTCTCGGCGATCGGCGACATGGCCGCCGAGGTGGCCGCCACAGCGCCGCCGATGACGGCGCTGACCTGCTCGCCGGAGATCAGCTCGCCGACGGCGGTGGCGGCGACGTCCGGGTCGCTGCGGTTGTCCCGCAGCACCAGCCGGACGTTGCGGCGCTTGCCGCCGACCCGCAGCCCGTCGGCGTTGATCTCCTCCAGGGCGACCTGGACGCCGCGCTGCGCTGAGCTGCCCACGATGGCGTTGGCGCCGGTCAGCTCCAGACAGACGCCGATCACCAGGTCGGGACCGGTGGGCAGCCGGGCGCCGGAGGCGGCGCCCGGCCGGGCACAGCCGGCGACGCCGGCCAGCGCACCGGCGAGACCGGCGCCGAGCAGCGTACGTCTGGGCAGACCGCCCGGGCGGCGGGGGGTCGGTGGAACGGCCATGGCCGGTGGTACCTCCTTGCGGGACCCGGGGCAGCGCCGGTCGCGGTGGCGTGGGCTATCCCAGGGGAATCTGAATCGTGTTCACATAAAACCGGTCAAGCCGAGACCTGCGGAGCGGTACTCCGCCTGCCTCGACTTGACCGGACTGCTCCGGTGCGGACGCGGCCGGGCCGCGCCGCGTGATCTACCTGCGCGCCGCCGAACGGTACGCCAGCGGGTCCTCGCGCTCCTGCTCGTAGCTGTCCCGGCTGAAGTCCCAGCCACCGGCCGACTCGCGGCCGGGCCGACCGCCGATGGAGAAGCCGCGGACCTCCTCGCCGCGACGCGAGCCGCGGAAATACCCCGTGGTGTGCGCCGCCATGGCGGCCGGGTCCCGGACCACCCGCAGGCCACGCTCGTTGGTGGCCGGTGGCAGCGGGGAGCCGGGGACCAGGTTGGCCTGCGGCACCCGGCGCGGCAGACCGACCTCGGTGGCATCGCCGAGCACCGGGGTGGCCGCCCGTTCGGCCGCCTGCCAGCCCAGGTCGGCCGGCGAGGACTCCCACGGGGCCACGCTGGTGTCCGGATCGTCGACATCGGAGAACCACGCCGACTGGATCTGGGAGAAGATCAGCAGGTCGCCGTCGGACTCGTCGTCGACCGGCGCGGAGCCGCCGATCAGGCGCAGCGACGGCGCCGCCCGACCGGAGCGCTCGTAGGGGCGCTCGTCGTCGGAGTCGCTGTCCCGGGCCGCCCGACGGCCGGGGCGGGCCGATTCGGCACCCTCCCGCAGCGCCGGGTCAGCCAACGGCGCGGGCTCGACCAGGCGCAGCATGGCCGGCTCGACCGGCAGGTCGTCGGCGAGCCAGGGCGGCGTCACCCGGTCGCCGCGCCCGTTGCCCGCCGACCGGCCCAGCGGGTCGGGGTCCCGGCTGAGATCCAGGTCCAGGGCGTCCCGGGCGGCCGGCTGCGCACCGTTGGGGACCGGGTACGAGGTGGGGCTCAGCGGGTCGATCACCGGGAACTCGCCGCTGCGGGCGGTCTGCGCGGACGGGTTCAGCGGCCAGTCGGTACGGCTGCCCGGGGCGGCCACCTCGGGGGAGAGCCGGGGAGCCGGCACGCCACTGCGGTAGGCGGGCGGCCCGTCAGCCCGGTAGCCGGAGGACTCGTCGCCGCTGCGATAGACGGGCAGCTCGCGGCTGCGATAGATGGGTAGTTCACCGCTGCGGTAAGCGGGCAGCTCGCCGGTGCGGTAAGCGGGCAACTCGCCGGTGCGGTACGCCGGCAGTTCGCCGGTGTGGTGGGTGGGCGGTTCGACGTTGGCGCCGGCCGGCCCGGAGACAGGTGCGGTGGGTGCGGTGGGTACCGGCCGGCGCGGCAGGCCGGCTGCGGCCGGCTCCTGGCGCGTGGCGCGCGGCGACTGCTGGGCGGCGGTCACGTCGTCGCGGCCCAGCGGGCGCTTCGGCAGCGGCGCGACCGGGCCGTCCCGCAGCGGCCGGCCGGCAAACGGTGCACCGGGCGCCGCGAAGTCCGGCACGCCGGGCATCGGCGAGGCGTGCGCAGCCGGGACGTCGATCACCGGCGCGGCGTGCGCAGCCGGGACACCGGACGCCGGTGCCGCGTGCGCGGCCGGGACACCGGACGCCGGTGCCGCGTGCGCGGCGGGCAGACCGGAGGCCGGCGCCGCGTGCGCGGCCGGGATACCCGAAGCGGGTGTGGCGTGCGCCGCGGGAATACCGGACACCGGCGCGGCGTGGGCAGCGGAGATACCGGAGGTCGGTGCGGCGTGCGCCGCTGGGATACCGGAGGTCGGTGTCGCCGCCGGCCGGGTGCGGCGCGGCAGCGGCGCGTCGATGCCGCCCGGGTCGCGGACCGCGCGCAGCGGCGTCACGCCGGGCTCCGGACGGGCCGGCAGGCTTGCCGGAGCCGGAGTGGCCTTCTCGGTGAGCAGGCCGACCACGGCACCGATCGAGTTGTCGAAGGCGCGGACAGCGGCCACCGAGTGCTGGATGGTCTCCGCGACGGCGGCGGTCAGGGTCTTGCCGATGCCGGTGCGGCGCGGGGTCTCCGAGATGGCCACCCGCAGCGCGGTCACCGCTTCGCTGATCCGGTTGGCGTCGGCCAGCCCGCTGTCGGCCAGCGCGGCGATCACCGTGGCGTCCCGGCTGCGGCTGCCGGCGCCACCGCCGAGCAGCCCCGGCTCGGGCAGCGCGTCCAGGATGGCCAGCGGGACCGGGGCGGTCGGGTCGGGGTAGGCGCGCAGCGCCGCCGGGTACAGCTCGCGCAGCACCTCGCGCAGCGCCACCGCGGCGGCCTGCCGGCCGGTGGCCAGTGCGCCGTGCGCGGCCAGCACCGGCTTGAGGGCGAGCAGTTCGCGCGGGGCGCCCTGCACGGTGGCCGCGAGCGCGCCGGCCTGTAGCGCCCGGGCCAGGCCGATGGCTCGGCGCTCGGCCAGCGGGGCGTTGAGCTCCTCGCTGGACTCGTCGTCGCCGAAGCGGTCGGCGTAGTCGTCCAGGGCGTCCTCGTCGTCGGCGACGGCCAGCGCCCGGCCGCCCGCCGCGAGCAGCATCGTCACGGTGTGCTCGTCGTGGTCGGCGGCGACCGCCACGCTCGTGAAGCCACCCGAGCGTTCCGCGAGGACGGCGCCGAGTTCGACGTATCCGGCGGGGTCGTCGGTGATGCCGCAGACGTCCAGCAGGCGGCCCGAGTCGTCGACCACGGCGACAGTCAGCCACTGCCCAGCCAGGTCGGGTCGGTCACCTCCTGCCTGCGTCGACGCAAGACCGCAGTACACCCGCACGAGCGCCACGGCGTCGTCCTCCTCCCTGGACCTACTCGTGTATTGCCAGCCCTGATGCTTCCTTACCGGGAGTCAGTCGCGCCAGTCCACGACGGACGAGATCTTGCCGATAATCGTGCGCCAGCCGAGTGGTGCGGCTTCTGTGCCGATTTTCTTCAACTTCCGGCGGCCCAGGAATCCGCCGACCCCGCCGGCGATGCTGGCCCGCAGCGCCTCGTCCAGGTCGTCCAGGGGGGAGCCGGCGGCCAGCGCGTTCTCCACCGGTTCGAGCTCGAACGAGCGGGCGATGTCGCGGGCGATCTCACCGGCCCGGATCAGCAGCTCGGCGTCCCAGCCGTCGCGCGGCCCGCGCAGGTTGCTGACCACCAGGTCCAGCTCGTAGGTGTCCTCGGCGAGCGGGACGACGTCGTCCACCGTCACCTTCTCCGCCACCTCGGCCCAGTTGGGCAGCTGCGCGAGGTCGTGCGGGGCGTCCGACCTGACGAACTTCACCAGGGCCTCGGCCGACCGGAACAGCAGCAGCTTGCCCCGGTGCCCCAGGAAGATCGGGATCTCCTCGGGGGCCAGCTCCTCCTCCTCGTCCTGCGCGGCGGCCGGCTCGGCGTCCGAGTCGCTCTCGTCGTCGTCCTCGCCGTCCTCGGAGTCGAGGATGTCGGCCTCGTCCAGCTCCCCGTCCGTGGTCTCCTCGGCGGCGAACTCCGCGTCGAGGTCGTGCACCTCGGTGTCGTCGTCCTCGTCCCGGATGGCCTTCTCGTCGTGGTCGTAGATGCTGTACGTGGGGCGGTGCCGGTCCGGGAAGGCGTCGGCCTCGCGCTCGGAGATGTCGGTGGTCTGTACGTCGTCCTCGCTGCGGTACGCCCGCAGCGTGTAGCCGACGCCACCGGGTAGCGCGATCTCCACGACATCGACGCGCGCCGCTGCCCACAGCGCGTCCACGCTCTCCGGTCGCTCCGTGGCCACCTCGGACGGGTGCTCCGTGGCGGTGTGCGACTCGTCGGGCTGCTGGCGGGCCACGATGACCTCCGTCGTCGGGTAGGTGACTCTTGGCACAGGCTAGTCGTAGGCGGAACGGCGGCTGTCCGTACCCCGCCGGGTGTGCTCGACCACCAGGAACGGTGCGCCGGGGTCGACGCTGAGCACCGGGCGGGCCGGCCCGCGCAGCGCCGGAGCGGCCTGGACCGGCCAGCGCTGGTGCACGGTGATGCCGCGTACGGCCGCGGTGGGTGGGGTGTCCCCGCCGGCCATCCCGCGGGCCAGGTCGGCGAAGCGGGCGCCGAGCAGTTCGCTGTTCAGGTACCGGTAGTGGCACTGCAGGTCCGGCAGGCCCAGCTGCCCCAGGCCCAGGGTGTCCAGGATCGCCACGTCCTCGTCGTCCGGGTCCGGGTGCAGGCGCACGTTGAGCGCGCCGGCCAGCGGGTCGGCGGCGGCCGTGGCCGGCTCCACCGCCTGCTGGCTGGCCGGCCACCAGGTGGCGGCCGGTGCGGTGGCGGCCACCACGGCGGCCAGCACCGCCTGGAAGGTGGCCAGCCGGACGGTGGTCTCCACCTCGCGGCCGAGGAACTCGGTGATCAGCAGGGAGTACCGGCAGCTGCCGAGCGCCGCTCCGGCGCCGGGCCAGGCGGTGTGGGTGAGGTCGCGGGGGCTGTCGTCGGCCACCGCCGTGGTGATCGCGTTGACCAGCGGAGCGGAGCGACTCTCCGGGTACTGCTCGTGGACGTCCCGATAGCTGACCAGGATGGCCCCACGTTCGCCGTCGACGAGTTCGGCGTCCGGGCGCCACCGGCGCACGCCGGCCAGCAGGGTACGGGCCTCGAGTGCCGGTGCCGTGGGGTAGCACAGCTCAGCCATGAGTGTCTGGGGTGGGAGCTCAGGCATCGGTTGAGGGTGTCAGAAAACGGGGGGATCTGCCAAATCGCCCGGGACTTCAGAACCCTTTCGGGTGCCAGACGGTCTTGGTCTCCAGGAAGGCGGTGAGCCGGCGGGTACCCGGGTCGGCGGCACCAGTCGGTGGCCGTCGGGCGGAGCACCCGCTTGAGGTTGTCGGCCGCGGCGCGCTCCAGCTCGGCGGCGAACGCCGGGTCGGCGGCGCCGGACAGGTCCAGGGCGTTGACGTCCATGTGCCCGGCCAGCCAGGGTGCGGTCTCCGCCGGGTCGCCGGTGAGCACGTTGACCACCCCGGCCGGTAGGTCCGAGGTGGCCAGCACCTCGGTCAGGGTGATCGCCGGCAGCGGCCGGTCGTGGGCCGCCAGCAGCACCGCCGTGTTGCCGGTGACGATCACCGGGGCGAGCACGCTGACCAGGCCGAGCAGCGCCGAGCTCGGGCGGGGCGAGGACGCCGACGACGCCGGTCGGCTCGGGCGCCGAGAGGTTGAAGTAGGGGCCGGCGACCGGGTTGGCGTTGCCGTACACCTGGGCGATCTTGTCGGACCAGCCGGCGTACCAGACCCAGCGGTCGATCGCCGCGTCCACCTGCGGCTTCGGCCCGGCCCCGGCCGCCGCCTTCGCTGGCGCGTACCTCGTCGACGAACTGGGCCCGGCGCCCCTCCAGCATCTCGGCCACCCGGTAGAGGATCTGACCACGGTTGTACGCGGTGGCCCCCGCCCAGCCGCCGACCGCCTTGCGGGCCGCCTGCACGGCGTCCCGGACGTCCTTGCGGGACGCCAGCGCGGCGTTGGCCAGGAAGGCGCCTGTCGGCGTCGTGCACCGGGTAGGTGCGCCCCGACTCGCTGCGCGGGAAGGCGCCGCCGATGAACAGCTTGTACGTCTTGCGGACGCCCACCCGGGGGGCGGATTCAGTGGGCAAGGTAGGCCTCCAGACCGTGCCGGCCACCCTCGCGGCCGTACCCGGACTCCTTGTAGCCGCCGAACGGCGAGGTCGGGTCGAACTTGTTGAACGTGTTGGCCCACACCACCCCGGCGCGCAGCCGGTCGGCGATGTCCAGGATGCGCGAGCCCTTCTCCGTCCAGACCCCGGCGGACAGCCCGTAGGGCGTGTTGTTCGCCTTCTCCACGGCCTCGGCCGGGGTGCGGAAGGTGAGCACCGACAGCACCGGCCCGAAGATCTCCTCGCGGGCGATGCGGTGCGCCTGGGTGACCCCGGTGAACAGCGTCGGCGCGAACCAGAACCCCCGGTCCGGCAGCTCGCACGGCGGTGACCAGCGCTGCGCGCCCTCCTCCTCGCCGGCCAGTGACAGTTCCCGGATGCGGGCCAGCTGGGCGGCCGAGTTGATCGCCCCGACGTCGGTGTTCTTGTCCAGCGGGTCGCCGACCCGCAGCTGCGCCATCCGGCGGCTGCAGCGAGTCCAGCAGCGGCTCGGCGATCGACTCCTGCACCAGCAGCCGGGAACCGGCGCAGCAGACGTGCCCCTGGTTGAAGAAGATCCCGTTGACGATGCCCTCGACGGCCTGGTCGATCGGGGCGTCGTCGAAGACGATGTTGGCGGCCTTGCCGCCCAGCTCCAGGCTGAGCCGCTTCGGCGTGCCGGCCACCGCGCGGGCGATCAGCCGGCCCACCTCGGTGGAGCCGGTGAACGCCACCTTGTCCACGTCGCCGTGCTCGACCAGCGCCTGCCCGGTCCCACCGGCCCCGGTGACGATGTTGACCACGCCGGGCGGCAGGTCGGCCTGCTGGCAGATCTCGGCGAAGGCGAGCGCGGTCAGCGGGGTCGTCTCGGCCGGCTTGAGCACCACCGTGTTGCCGCAGGCCAGCGCCGGGGCGATCTTCCAGGCGAGCATCAGCAGCGGGAAGTTCCACGGGATGACCTGGGCGGCCACGCCGAGCGGGCGCGGGTCGGCGCCGAGGCCGGCGTAGCCCAGCTTGTCGGCCCAGCCGGCGTAGTAGAAGAAGTGCGCGGCGACCAGCGGCAGGTCGACGTCGCGGGACTCGCGGATCGGCTTGCCGTTGTCGATCGACTCCAGCACGGCCAGTTCCCGGGCACGCTCCTGGATGAGGCGGGCGATCCGGTAGAGGTACTTGGCCCGGTCCCGGCCGGGCATCGGGCCCCACACCCGCTGGTACGCGCGCCGGGCGGCGGCCACGGCGCGGTCCACGTCGGCCGGGCCGGCGGCGTACACCTCGGCCAGGATCTCCTCGGTGGCCGGGTTGACCGTCTTGAACGGGGTGCCGTCCGTGGCGTCGACGAACGCGCCGTCGATGAACAGCCCGTAGGAGGAGCGGATGTCCACAATGGACGTGATTCGGGGGCGGGGGCGTACTCGAAGAGAGCCATCGCGATCAGTCCAGGGTGTAGTAGTCGGGGCCCTCGTAGCGGCCGGTGCGCAGCTTGGCCCGCTGCATGAGCAGGTCGTTGAGCAGGGTGGAGGCGCCGAACCGGAACCAGTCCGGGTCCAGCCACGTCCTCGCCGGCCGTCTCGTTCACCAGCACCAGGTACTTGATGGCGTCCTTGCTGGTCCGGATCCCGCCGGCCGGCTTCACCCCGACCTGCCGCCCGGTGGTTTCCCGGAAGTCGCGGACCGCCTCCAGCATGACCAGGGTGACCGGCGGGGTGGCGGCCGGGTCGACCTTGCCGGTGGAGGTCTTGATGAAGTCGCCGCCGGCCAGCATCGCCAGCCAGCTGGCCCGGCGCACGTTGTCGTAGGTGGCCAGCTCGCCGGTCTCCAGGATGACCTTCAGGTGAGCGGCGCCGCAGGCCTCCTTGACCGCGACGATCTCGTCGAAGACCTCCAGGTAGCGGCCGGACAGGAAGGCGCCCCGGTTGATCACCATGTCGATCTCGTCGGCGCCGGCCGCCACCGCCGCGGCCACGTCGGCCAGCTTCACCGAAAGCGGCGCCTGCCCGGACGGGAACGCGGTGGCCACGCTGGCCAGGTGGACGCCCGAGCCAGCCAGCGCCGCGGCGGCGGTGGGCACCATCGAGGGGTACACGCAGATCGCGGCCACCGGCGGGCAGTCCGGATCGGTGGGGTCGGGGCGGCGCGCCTTGGCGCACAGCGCGCGTACCTTGCCCGGGGTGTCGGCGCCCTCCAGGGTGGTCAGGTCGACCATCCGGATGGCCAGGTCGATGGCCCACGCCTTGGCACGTGGTCTTGATCGAGCGGGTCCCGAGGGTCGCCGCCCTGGCCTGCGCGCCGACCTGGTCCACGCCGGGCAGCCCGTGCAGGAAGGTACGCAGCGCCGCGTCGGACCGGGTGACCTCGGACAGGGTCGCCGTCGCCGTCATAGGACGAGCCTAACGCGCCCGGACGGGCGCTCCGGCGGCCCGCGCCCGGACGGGCGCTCCGGCGGCCTGTGCCCGGCGCAGGGTGATCATGACTACCATGACTGCCGTGGACGTACTCGTGGTGGACCATCCGCTGGCCCAGACCAGGCTCACCGCCATGCGGGACGCAGCGCACCGACTCGGCCAGCTTCCGGGCCGCCCTGCACGAGCTGACCACCATGCTCGTCTACGAGGCGACCCGGCGCGTCCCGGTCGAGGAGTACCCGGTCACCACCCCGGTCGCGGCTGACCCAGGGCTACCGGGTGGCCAACCCGCCGCTGCTGGTCCCGGTGCTGCGGGCCGGGCTGGGTATGTCGGACGCGGCGCTGGCGCTGCTGCCCGAGTCGTCGATGGGCTTCGTCGGGCTGGCCCGCGACGAGTAGACCTTCGAGCCGCGGGCGTACCTGGAGTCGCTGCCGGCCGACCTGTCCGGGCTGCCGGTGCTCGTGCTCGACCCGATGCTGGCCACCGGCGGTTCGCTGATCCACTGCTGCCGGCTGCTGGCCGACCGGGGCGCCACCGACATCACCGTGGTCTGCGTGCTGGCCGCGCCGGAGGGCATCGCCCGGCTGGGCGCGGCCGGGCCTGCCGCTGCGGCTGGTCACCGCCGCGATCGACGACGGGCTCAACGAGCACGCCTTCATCGTCCCCGGGCTGGGCGACGCCGGAGACCGCCAGTTCGGCGGAATGCCCCGTTTCTAGGTAGTTCATCCCGGCGTTACATGTCCCGTTTTGGCATCAGTTTGTAGCTGGTCACCCGAGGGCGTGACCATGCCGGCGCCGCTCAGTTAACCCCAACGTTGACTGAGGGGGTACCAGCACGTGGGTGAGCACTACCTCGCGGAGCTGTTCCGGCTGCTCTACCCCGAGCCCTACGCCGTGGAACTGCCCGGAAGCGCGCCGGTGCCGCAGGAGTGGCCGGTGCGCACCGAGTACCTGCTGCTGCCCGGCGCCCACCGGCCCCGGCTGGCGGTCCCGGTAACGCCGCGCGCCGTCCGGATGGCCGGCGTCGCCCACCTGCCCCGCCCGGCGAGCGTCGGCGCCCGCGCCGGCCGCCTGGCGTTGCGCGCCGGACTCGGGCTGACCACCGCGCCGCTGCGCGACCGGGTGCGCATCCGCGGGCCGGTCGGGGCCGAGGACCTGCTCGCCCACCTGTCCGGCGTGCTGCACACCCCGGTGTACGGATGCCTGCGGATCGGCGGTGCGCTGCGCCCCAACCGCAAGCCGGTGGTGGAGCTGCTGGCGCCGGACGGCCGGCCGGTCGGCTTCGCCAAGGTGGGCGGCACCGAGCTGAGCCGGGCGCTGGTCCGCGCCGAGGCGCAGGCGCTGTGCACGCTGGCCAGCGCCAAGCTGACCCGGCTCACCGTGCCCCGGCTGCGCTACGCGGGCGCCTGGTACGCCGACGAGATCCTGGTGCAGCAGGCGCTGCCGGTGTGGCGGCCGGCCGTGCCCGCGCCGCTGCCGGCGGTCGGCGCCGCGATGGTCGAGCTGTCCGGCGCCTACGGGCTGAACCGGCAGACCTTCGGCGCCAGCGCGTACCGCGAGGCGCTGCTGCGCCGCCTGCACGCGCTCGCCCAGCGGCCGGACAACGGGCTCGGCCCGGCGATGCTGGCGGTGGCCCGGGACGCCTTCGCCAAGGCCGGCGAGGTGGTCCTCAGCTTCGGCGCCTGGCACGGCGACTGGACCCCGTGGAACACCCACGTGACAGCGGTCAGCACCTACGTCTGGGACTGGGAGCGGTTCGGCACCGGCGTCCCGGTCGGCTTCGACGCCCTGCACTGGCAGCTGCACGCGGCGGTGGACGCCGGTACCCCCGTCCGGGACGCTGCCGGGCAGCTGCCCGAGCGGGCCGCGCAGCTGCTCGCCCCGTTCCGGGTGCGGCCGGCGGCAGCCGCCCTCACCGCCGTGCTCTACCTGCTCGACCTCGGTGCCCGCTACCTGACCGACCGGCTCGACGAAGGCACCCACCGGCTGCGCGCCCTCGGCGAGTGGCTGCTGCCGGTGCTGGTGGCGCAGACCGACCGGGCCCCCTGGGTGGAAGGAGACTGACGTGCACGCCTCGTCCGTACCGCCGCTGGCGAAGCGGGTGGCCCACTTCGGGTCACGGACCATCGGCCGGGTCAGCGCCCGGCACCGGATGACCCCGGCGTTCCTCATCGCGGGCGGCCAGCGCTGCGGCACCACCTCGCTGTACCGGGCCCTGGCCCAGCACCCGGCGATCCTCAAAGCCGTGCTGCACAAAGGGCGTGCACTACTTCGACACCGACTACGACCGCGGCCCTGGGCTGGTACCTGCGCGCACTTCCCGCTGCCGCGCACCGCGCGCACGGTGGAGGAGCGCACCGGCGTACCGGCGGTGACCGTCGAATCCAGCCCCGTACTACATGTTCCACCCGCTGGCCGCCGAGCGGATCGCCGCCGACCTGCCCGCGGCGAACTCATCGTGCCTGCTGCGCGACCCGGTGGAGCGGGCCTACTCGGCAGCACGCCCACGAGGTGGCCCGCGGCTACGAGACCGAGCGCGATTCGCGAAGGCGCTGGCCCTGGAGGACGGTCCGGCTGGCCGGCGAGGAGGAGCGGCTGCTCGCCGACCCGGCGTACCACAGCCACGCCCACCAGCACCACGCCTACCTGGCCCGCGGCCGGTACATCGACCAGCTCGACCGGCTCGGAGGAGTTGGTCGGCCGCGACCGGATCCACGTGGTCGACAGCGCCGAGTTCTTCACCGACCCCGAGCCGGTGTTCCGCGGCGTCCTGCGACTTCCTCGGCCTGCCGCCGCTCGGCGAGATCCGGTTCGAGCAGCACAACGCCCGGCCGCGCTCGGCGCCCATGCCGGACGCGGTGCGCCGGGCAGCTGACCGAGCACTTCGCGCCGTACGACGAGCGGTTGGCGGACTGGCTGGGGCGCGAGCCGTCCTGGCGGCGGTCGCCGGCCCGGCACCGCTCCGCCGCCCCGGCCCCGGCCGGCGCCCACCGCCCGTCACCCGCGCCGGGGCCTGCCGACCCCCCGGCCCCGCCGGCCCCGCCGACTCCACCGATCGGCCCCTCGTCGTCGGCCCGTCCGTCGCCCTCGGCCCGTCCGTCCGTGACGGCCCGGTCCGCAGGCCCGGCGCCGGATGCCGGCCCCGCGCCGGCCCACCCGTGGCCCCCGGCCGAGGCCACCGCGGCGACCGTCGCGGCGGTCGCCGGGATCGCCGCGCCCGCCACCGCCCCGGCGGTGGGCAGGCGCAGGCACGGTGCGGCGGCGACGGCCGTCCGGAGCGCCGCGGCCAGCCCCACCGGGGCCGCCTCGCCCCCGGCCGCGTCGAGCGCGTCCAGGTCAACTCCGGCCGCGTCAAGCGCGTCCAGGTCATCTGCGGCCGCGTCGAGCGCGTCCAGGTCGACTCCGGCCGTGTCGAGCGCGTCCACCGCAAGCGTGGTCAGCTCAGCCGCGGCCCCATCGGCTCCGGCGGCGTCCGGCGCGCCAATGTCAGCCGAGGCCACGGCTGCCGCCGTCGGAGCGGCCGGTGGCGTCGCGGCGCCGAGCGGTGGGCTGCTGTTCGGCGCGCCGCGCTCGCGGGGAGAGCAACCCCACGCACGGCGGGGCGCACGCCGGCAACGGCTCCGGGCGGGGCCGCCGGTGAGCGCCGGTACGCCGGGGCTGCTGGTCACCGGGATGGCCCGCTCCGGTACCAGCTGGGTCGGCAAGATGGTGCAGGCCAGCCGGCGGGTGGTGTACCTCAACGAGCCGCTCAACCCGGGCCACCCGCCCGGGCGCTCGCCCGGCGTGCTGAACGCCGACGTCACCCACCAGTACCAGTACATCGGCGGCGAGGCCCGGCAGTGGCGCCGGGCGTTCGCCGACACCCTGGCGCTGCGCTACGGCTTCCGGGCCGAACTGCGCCGCAACCGCAGCACCTACGACCTGGCCCGGCTGGTCAAGTACGGCACCGCGATGACGCTGGGCCGGCTGCTGCGTCGGGCCCCGCTGCTGGACGACCCGTTCGCCCTCTACGCCACGCCCTGGCTGGTCCGCAACTTCGGGCTGCGCGCCGTGGTGCTGGTCCGCGACCCGGTCGCGGTGGCCGGCAGCTACCACCGGCTGGGCTGGCGGATGCGCTTCGACCAGCTGCTCGGCCCAGCCGGGCCTGGTTGCCGAGCTGCTCGACGGCCACCTGGACGAGGTCCGCGAGGCGGCCGCCGAGCCCGACCCGGTACGCAGCTACGCGCTCATGTGGCGGATCAGCTACGGCATCGTGGACCGGCACTACCGCACCCTGCCCGGGGCTGCTGATCGCCCGGTACGAGGACTTCGCCACCGATCCGCTGACCTCGTTCGCCGCCCTCTACCGGCACTTCGGGCTGGCGTTCACCGAGCGCGCCGCCCGGGTGGTGCGCTCGGCCAGCCTCGGCGGCGGGGGCGAGCGCCCGTCGCACGTGTGGAGCCTGCGCGGCGGCCTGGCCCGCACCGCGTACCGGCCGATGGACTCGGCGGCGGCGCTGGACGCGGCCAACCGCCGGCTGCGCCCGGAGCAGGCGGCCACGGTCCGCGAGCTGACCGCCGACGTGGCGGCCCGCTTCTACGCCCCGCTGCCGGCTGCGCCGGTCGCGCCGCCGCAGCCCCGGCCGCAGGTGACCCTGCCGTCCTGGGTGGGGCACCGGTCACCGCCCGAGGGCGGTGTCCACCTCGGTCCGTAGCGCGGCCAGGGCGGCGGCCGCGCGTCCCCGGGCCGCCGCCACGTCCCCCTCCGCGACCGGCTCCACCACCTCCAGGTACGCCTTGAGCTTCGGCTCCGTGCCGGACGGGCGGACCACCACCCGGGTCGACGCCGCCGCGCAGGATCAGCACGTCGGCGTCGGGGAGCAGGTCCTCGACACGGTCACCGGCTCGTCCGAGCAGGGCGGCGGGCGGCCGGGCCCGCAGGGCGGCCATCAGCGCGCCGATCTCGGCCAGGTCGTCGACCCGGACGGAGACCTGGTCGGTGGCGTACACGCCGAACTCGGCGGCCAGCTCGTCCAGCCGGTCGGCCAGGGTACGCAGCTCCGCCTTCAGGCCGGCGGCCAGCTCGGCCAGCAGCAGGGCGGCGGAGATGCCGTCCTTGTCGCGGACCAGCTCCGGCGCCACGCAGTAGCCCGAGCGCCTCCTCGTACCCGTAGGCCGAGCCGCCGGGCCGCGCCCGGACGATCCACTTGAACCCGGTCAGCGTCTCGGCGTAGGGCCGCCCGCGGGCCGCGCAGAGCGCCCGCAGCAGCGAGGAGGAGACGATCGTGGTGGCGTACCGGCCGGCCGACGCCGCGCCGCATCAGGTGGTCGGCCAGCAGGACGCCCGACCTCGTCGCCGCGCAGCACCCGCCAGCCGGCGCCGCGCACCGGGACGGCCGACCGCGCACCGGTCGGCGTCCGGGTCGTTGGCGATCGCCAGGTCCGCGCCGATCCGCGCGGCCAGCGCCAGCACCAGGTCCATCGCGCCCGGCTCCTCCGGGTTGGGGAAGGCGACGGTGGGGAAGTCGGGGTCCGGCTCGGCCTGCTCCGCGACGACCGCCGGCGCGGCGAAGCCGGCCGCGGTCAAGCGCGGCCACGAACACCTCGCCGCCCACCCCGTGCATCGGCGTGTACGCGACGGTCAGCTCGCGCGGGCTGCGTCCGGGTCCACCACGCCGACGCACGCCGTCCAGGTAGCCGCGCAGCACGTCGGGTCGCCGAGCACCTCGCCGGCGTCGCCCAGCGGCACGTCGCGCAGCGGCCCGACGCCCGGATGGCCGCCTCGATCTCGGCGTCGACCGGCGGCACGATCTGCGCCCCGGCGCCCGCTCGCCGCCCAGCGCCGCGCCCAGGTAGACCTTGTAGCCGTTGTCCTGCGGCGGGTTGTGGCTGGCGGTGACCATCACTCCGGCGACGCGCCGAGTGCTGCGCACCGCGTAGGCCAGCACCGGCGTGGGCAGCGGCCCGGGGAGCAGCAGCGCCCGGCGGCCGGCGCCGGTGGCCACCCGGGCGGTCTCCTGGGCGAACCGCGTGCGAGCCGTGCCGGGCGTCGTACCCGATCACCAGCGGACCCGGTACGCGCCCTGGGTGGCCAGCCAGGCGACCAGGCCGGCGGCGGCGGCCCGGACCACGGCCAGGTTCATCCCGTTGGGGCCGGCGCGCAGCGGACCGCGCAGCCCGGCGGTGCCGAAGGTCAGCGGGCCGGCGAACCGGTCGGCCAGCTCGCGCCGCGGTCTCCGGCAGCGCGGTCGAGCAGGCGCTCGCAGCTCCGCCCGGCCGGCCGGGTCGGGGTCGTCGGCGAGCCACTCCGGCCCTGCGCGCGCAGCCGGTCGAGGTCGGCGGGACTGCGCCGTCGCTCGGCGGGATCCGGTCATGCCTGTTCATAGCATGGCCGCTACCCGTGGCGCCGGCGATGCCGGGTCAGCCGGTGGCCAGTGGTAGCTGCGGACCGCCTCGTCGTAGATGGCCTTGCTGGCGCCGAACCGGGTGTCCGGCACGGTCAGGAAGAACTCGTAGGCCTGCCGGTCGACCACGGTGGCGCGCCAGATGCCGTGCCGCATGGTGTCGCCGGTGCCGCAGGTGTACTCCAGCTCGGCGGCCGGCTGGCCGGCCAGGGTGACGTCGGTCAGGTTCCGACCCGGGCGTAGGGCGCGGCGCAGAGGTGGTCCGCTTCTTCAGCTGGTTCTCCGCGTTGACCAGGAAGTCCTCGGCGCTGTCGCCGGCCCGTTCGACGTTGACCCGCAGCCGCCGGCTGCTGTCGTCGGGGTCGGTGAAGTCCACGTAGCTGCCTGTCGGCGCTTGTTTCCAGCTGCCCGGCACGTTGAGGGTGAACCGGTTGCCCTTGTCGGTGTACTTCTGCGCCCCGTCGATCAGCGGCACGTCCGCCGAGGTGGTGGCCGACGGGCGCGGATCGGCCTGGGCGGCCGGTGAGCCGCCCCTGGTGGCCAGCACGGCGCTCAGCGCCAGCACGGCCACCAGACCGGCGGCCAGGCCGATCTGCGCGCCCCGGGGCAGCGCGGTGAACCAGCCGAGTGCGGCCCTGGCCCGGCCTGTCTTCGCCGGGGCGTCACCGCCGGCCGGGTCGCGGCGCGGGCCGCCCCGGGCCAGGCTGGCCAGTTCCGGGTCGGTGACACCGAGCACCGCGCCGCCACTGGGACTCCACTGCGGCGGCTGCCCCCCGCGCGCCGCCCGCTGCTGGCCGCCGTCCGGCGGCGTACCCCACTGCTGGCCGCCGTCCGGCGGCGTACCCCATTGCTGGCCGCCGGTCGGCGGCGTACCCCACTGCTGACCGCTGTCCGCTGGCGTACCCCACTGCTGGCCGCCGGTCGGCGGGGTGGGGCGCTGCTGGTCGGTGGTGGGGCGGTCGAAGGCGGGGCCGTGGAACTCCGGCTCGTCGAAGCCCGCGCCGGTGCCGGGGGTGAGCATGGCCCGCCCGCCGACCCGGCCGGTGGGCAGCTCCGGCTGCTGGCGGGGCGGCGCGGGAGCCGGCGGTACCACGGCGTAGGGGTCGGTCACGTGGTGTACGGCGCGGTTGGCCAGCGTGCCGTCGAGCAGGTCGCGCAGCGCCGCGCGGGCCCGGTTGACGTCCCAACGCCGGTCCGGGTCCTTCTCCAGCAGCCCGGTGAGGACACCGGCCAGGGTCCCGGAGCGGACCATCCGCTGCGGCTCCTCCTCGACCACGGCGCGCATGGTCTCGAACGGGTCGCCCCGGTCGAACGGTGGCCGCCCCTCGACCGCGGTGTAGAGCGTGACGCCGAGCGAGAACAGGTCGCTGGGCGGCCCGAAGGCGCCGCCGACCGCCCGCTCCGGCGAGATGAAGTGCGGCGAGCCGAGCACCATGCCGGGGGTGGTGAGGTTGCTCTCCGACGGCATCCGGGCCACCCCGAAGTCGGTGAGTACGCACCGGCCGTCGGTGCAGATCAGCACGTTGGCGGGTTTGACGTCGCGGTGCAGCACCCCGGCGCTGTGCGCCACCTCCAGCGCACCGAGCAGCGCCACGCCGATCTTCGCGACCGCCCGGGCGGCCAGCGGGCCGTCCTGGATGATCATTTCGGCGAGGCTGCGGGCCTGCAGCAGCTCCATGATGATCCACGGCCGGCCGCCCTCGGTGACCACGTCGTAGACCTGCACCACGCTCGGGTGCGACAGGGCGGCGGCGGCGCGCGCCTCGCGGAGGGTGCGCTCGTACATGGCGCTGCGGTCGGCGCTGGCCATGCCCGGTGGCAGCACGACCTCCTTCACCGCCACGTCACGGCGCAGCACGGTGTCGCTGGCCTGCCAGACGGTACCCATGCCGCCGGTACCGATGGCCACCCGCAGTCGGTACCGGCCGCCGATCACGGTGCCCGGAACCGCCCGGCCGGGGTGAGCCGGGTGGGACTGGTCGCCTTGCCACGCGGAGGTCTGAGTCGTCACAGCTTCTAACCGTCGTCGGGCGGAGCTGCTCGTGCGGACTGGTTGCCGACCCTATCTTGCAAGGTCTCGCGGCGAAGGGAAAGCCACGGCGGCGGTTTACCGCCCGGTCCGGCCCCGGCCGGTTGTTTGGCACGCCCGCCACAGTGGCAGGTACTGGTCAGCGGCTGCAGGCGCGGCAGTGACATCGGCCACTGCCGCAGCCGACCGTGACCGGGGCGTGTCCTCGCGGACGGTAACCCGTTGATGGAGGTGTGCACGTGAATGGCGCTCAGTTCGAGCCACCCCGACCAGCACAAATGTGACACACAGCGATGCCCCGGACACGAGAATGATGTTGCGCAGCGTCACCAATTCGGCTCTACGCTTGCCAGGTCCGCGGCACGCATGGAAGAGAGCCGATCCCAGTCGAGATCACGAAGAAGTCGTGACGGACTGCGCTGAGCATCGACGAGGACAGCCGACGCCGAGACCGAGACTGGTCCGGCCGGCCGGGCCGATCCGCTGCCCGCTGGGCTGGACCGCTGGCTGGCCGGCCGCGGGGCCGAGCTGATCCAACTGCGCCGCCACCTGCACGCCCACCCCGAGCTGTCCGGCCGCGAGTTCGAGACCGCAGCGCTGGTCGCCCGCGAGCTGACCCACGGCCGGCCTGGCCCCCCGCTTCCTGCCCAAGGGCAACGGCGTGATCTGCGACATCCCCGGTACCGGCGACACGACCGGGTGGTCGCGCTGCGCGCCGACCTCGACGCGCTGCCGCTGCCCGACACCAAGGACGTGCCCTACCGCTCCACCGTCGCCGGCGCCTGCCACGCCTGCGGCCACGACGTGCACACCACCTGCTGCTCGGTGCCGGCCGGGCGCTGGCCCAGCTGGCCGCCCGCGGCGAGCTGCCCGGCCGGGTACGGCTGCTGTTCCAGCCGTCCGAGGAGACCTTCCCCTCCGGCGCGCCGCGAGGTCATCGCGGCCGGCGGGCTCAAGGACGTGACCTCCATCTTTGCCCTGCACTGCGCGCCGCGCTGCCGGTCGGCCGGGTCGGCGTACGCCCCGGCCCGATGACCGCCGCCGCGGACGTGGTCACGTCACCCTGCGCGGCAAGGGCGGCCACACCGCCCGCCCGCACCTGACCGCCGACCTGGTACACGCCATGGGCCGGGTGATCGTGGACGTCCCGGCGCTGCTGGACCGGCGGGTCGACCCGCGCGCCGGGGTCTCCATGGTGTGGGGCTCCGCCCGGGCCGGCGAGGCTGCCAACGCCATCCCGATCGAGGGCGTGCTGCGCGGTACCGTCCGGGTGCTCGACCGGGACGCCTGGCGGGAGGTTCCGGCGCTGGTCGAGGCGCTGATCCGGGACGCCACCTCGGGCACCGGCGCGCAGGTCAGCGTCGAGTACACCCGGGGCGTACCGCCGGTGGTCAACGACCGGCTGGCCACCGCCGTGGTGGCCAACGCCGCGGGCGCCGCCGTCGGCGTGCATAACGTGGTCGAGGCCGAGATCAGCATGGGCGGCGAGGACTTCTCGTTCTACCTGGAGGAGGTGCCCGGCGCGATGATCCGCCTCGGCGTCGGGGTACCCGGCCGGCCGGTCCCGTTCGACCTGCACCAGTCCGCCTTCGACGTCGACGAGCGGGCCATCCGGCACGGCGTACGGGTGATGACGCTCACCGCGCTGGCCGCACTCGCCGCGCCCGGAGTCTGAGCGGCGGCAGGTGTCCCACGAGCGAGGTGTCCACGTGGGACACTCCGGACGTGACCGCCACCGCGACCGCTGACAGCCCGGCCCGGACGGATCCGCGACGGGCATCCGGCCGCCGGCTCGACCGGCCCGCGCTGCTGGCCCTGCTGCTCGGCGCGCTCGGCGTCGGATACCGGATCGTCCTGCTGGCCGGCCACGCGCCGCTGTCCAACAGCGACGAGGCGACGATGGGGCTGGCCGCCCTGCACATCGCGCAGGGCGCCGACTGGCCGGTCTGGTTCTACGGCCAGCACTACATGGGCGCCCTGGAGGCCTACGCGGCCGCGCCGCTGGTGTGGATCGCCGGCCCCACGGTGGTGGCCCTGCGGGTGGTGACCCTGGCCTGCTACGCGGTGTTCCTGTGGTGCGCCTACCGGCTCACCCGGCTGCTCTACAGCCCGTGGCTGGCGGTGCTCACCGTCGGGCTGCTCGCGCTGGGCGCCGACCGGGTGGTGCGTGACCAGCTCATCGCGGGCGGCGGGTACCCCGAGGTGTTGCCGCTGGGCGCCGGGGCGGTGCTGCTGGCGCTGCTGCTCGGGCTGGACCGGCTGCGCCGTCCGCTGGTCGGCTTCGCCGGCTTCGGGCTGCTGCTCGGCCTGGCGTTCTGGGACGACTGGCTGATCGCGCCGTACGCCCTGGTCGCTGTCGCAGTGCTGGTCGTCGGCTGTGGTCGCCGGCTGCTCGGCGCTCCGGCGCTGCTGGCGCTGGGCGGCGCCGTGCTCGGCGCGCTGCCCGCGCTGGTGTTCAACCTGCGCCACCCCGAGGACAACTCCTTCGCCGTCTACCGGCACCTGAGCGGGGGGCTCTACCCGGTACCGCTGGGTGGCCGCCTGCACGGCGGCATCGGCATCGGCGTGGCGCTGGCCAACGGCGGCTGCCAGCCCGGGCACTGCGGCCCCGGCCAGGTCGCCGGCAGCTGGTGCTACCTGGCACTGCTGCTGGTCGCGCTGCTGCTGGCGGTGGCGGCCCTGCTCGGCGCAGGCCGCCGCCCGCCCCGGCCGGGGCACCCCCGCCGCCCGTCCGGCGCCGACCGGCTGCTGCTCGTCGGCCGGCTCGGCCTGGCCCTGGCCGCCCTGGCCACGGTCGCCCTCTACGTCCGCAACCCAGGCGCCGCGTTGGATCCGCTGGAGACGGCGCGCTACCTGAGCCCCATGCAGATCTCCCTGGCCGCCACCCTGTGGCCGCTCTGGCTGGCCGCCCGCCCGCTGGGCGCCGTCCTGGTCCGCCGCGCCGGTGACCGGCTGCCGACGGCCACCGGACGCGCGGCGCAGGCGGCACCGGCCGAACCCACCACGGCGGCCGGCCAGCCGCAGTCGGGATCCACCACGGCGGCCGGCCAGCCGCAGCTGGGACCTCCCACGGTGGCCGGCCAGCCGCAGCTGGGACCGGGCCGGCGTGGTGCCGACCCGGCCCGGGGTGCCCTGGCGGTGGCCGGCGCGGCGGGCGTCGTGCTGCTCGTGCTCGCGGCGAGCATGGTGTGGGCCACCGTGGGCGCCGCCCGGCGCATCCCGCAGACCCGCGCCGACCAGCACCGCCTCGGCGTGCTCACGGCGACGCTGGAGCGGCTCGGCGAGCACGACGTCTACAGCGAGTACTGGACCTGCAACCGGATCGTCTACGCCACCCGGGAGCGGGTCGCCTGCGCCACCATCAACGAGTGGCTGTACCGGGGCCAGGACCGGCTGCTGGAGATCCGGCGGCGGGTCGACGACGCCGCCCACGTGGCCTACGTGGCGCCGGCCGGCGGACCGGTCGACGCCGCACTGCGCGGCTACTTCACCGCCCGTGGGGTCACTCCCACGGTGACCGAGCTCCCCGGCTACCGGATCTACCAGGTGCCCGGCCCGGTCGGCGTACCGAGGTCCTGAGACCCGCTCAACGGGGCGTCCAGTCCGGGTCCCGGCCGATGAAGCCGAGCATCCTGGTCTGCGCGTCGGCGTCGTCCTGCACCGGCACCCGGGCACCGTACTGGCCGGACGACCGCATGACCTGCTCGATCGGCTCCATCCCGGCCAGCAGCTCGGCGCAGAAGTCGGAGTCGAGCCGGTCGTCCTGGCCGGTGGCCCGGGCGAGGTCCCAGGTGTGCATGAACACGTCGGCGGTGTAGAACTGGTCGATCGCGCGGTCCAGCGGCACCTCGCCGATGTGCGGGTTGGTCAGCACCAGGCTCGGCGGTCGCCGGGTCGTCGAGCAGCGCCTGCACGGCGTCGTACTGTGCCTGCCACGCGCCGGCCGGGTCGTCGTCGACGCTCGGTCCGGCCGGCAGCCGGATGCCGCTGCCGGCGGCGAGGAACGACGGGAACCACTCGGTCAGGTGGCGTACCACGTCCCGGGCGGTCCACTCGGCGACCGGCGAGGGCACGTCCCACGACCGGGTGCCCCGGACGCGATCGGTGAACACCCGGCCGATCTCCCGGTGCCGCTCGGCGGGCCGGTCAGACAGTGCCATCGGCGAGCATCTCCTCGAGCTTCGCGTAGCCCTCGTTGACGCCGGTCTCCATGCCACTGCTCAGCCACGCGTCCCGGCTCTCGAAACTGTCCACCAGGGACTGCGTGCGCAGCCGGGTGCGGCCGTTGCCGAGGTCCTCGAACCACAGCGTCTCCAGGGCCACGCCGTCGGGGTCGCCCTCGTAGGTGAACGTCTGCACGATGCGGTCCGGCCGGACCTCGTGGAAGCAGCCGCGGAACGCGTACTCCTCCCCGTCGCGGGTGGACACGAACCGCCAGCTGCCGCCGGAGCGCGCGTCCCACTCCTCGATGCGCGTCTGCAGGGAGCTCGGGTCCGACCCACTGGGCGAACAGCTCGGGATCGGTGTGCGCCCGGAACAGCTGCTCGGGCGTACCGGCGAACTCGCGGGTCATGCGGATGATCGGGACGTTCGGGTCGGCCTCGATCGTGGTTTCGGCGATGGTGCTCATGCCGCGCTTCCCTTCTGCGTCGTCGGTGCCGGTGTCGGTGTCGTTCAGCTGCGCGAGCACCGCGTCCAGGCGGCGGTAACGCTCCTCCGCCTGCCGCCGGTAGCGCTCGATCCACTTGTCCATCAGGTCGAAGACCTCCGCTTCCAGCCGTACCGGCCGAGGCTGGGGCCCCGGCGGCCGGCTCACCACCCCGGCGTCCTCGAGCACCTTCAGGTGCTTGTAGACCGCCTGGAGCGAGATCTGGTACGGCTCGGCGAGCTGGTTCACCGTCGCGTCGCCGGCCGCCAGCCGGGTCACCATGTCGCGCCTGGTCGGGTCCGCGAGTGCCGCGAAGATCCGGGACAGCTCGTCCACCGCCATCGGCGCTCCCAGCTCGGTCGGCCTTTCAACTCATTGGTTGAAACAAACCCTAGGCCCCCGGCTTGGAAGCTGTCAACCGTTTCGTTGAAAGTCCTGTTCAGTCGGCATCGCCGCCCACGGGTAGTCCGGCGGAGCCGGCCCGGCGTCGTGGTGGTGAAGCCCGGTGCGCGGGGCTTAGGTCGACAGTCCCGCTGCCCAGGTGGCGTCGCAGGCGGCATGCTGGAGCCGTGCCTGACGACATCAGGGTCGTGCTCTACGACCGCTACGGTCCGCCCGACGTACTCCGCCTCGGCTCCGCCCCGCTGCCCGAACCCGGCCCCGGTCACCTCCGGGTACGGGTGACCGCGGCCGGGGTGCAGCCGTTCGACATCAAGGCCCGGCGCGGCGACATGGCCGAGTGGATGCCGGTCACCTTCCCGGCCACCACCGGCAACGAGTACTCCGGCGTGGTCGACGCGCTCGGCCCGGAGGTCCGCACGCTCGCCGTCGGCGACCTGGTGGCCGGTTCGGCGCCCGGCAACGGCTGCTCCGACGCCGTGGTGGTCCCGGCCGACCAGGCCGTGGCGCTGCCGGCCGGGCTGGATCCGGTGCAGGCCGCCGCCCTGGTGGCCGCCGGCCAGACCGCCTCCGGCGCGCTGGAGCTGCTCGGTGTCGGCGCCGGTGACACGCTGCTGGTGCACGCCGCGGCGGGCTCGGTGGGGACGGTGGCCGTGCAGCTGGCCCGGCTGGCCGGCGCCACCGTGATCGGTACCGCCGGCCCGGCCAACCACGACTACCTGCGCTCCCTCGGGGCGCTGCCGGTGGCCCACGGCCCGGGCCTGGTCGAACGGGTCCGCGAACTCGCGCCGGACGGCATCACCGTGGCGCTGGACGCCATCGGTGGCCCGGCCATCCCGGCCTCGATCGAGGCCGGCGCGGCGCCCGACCGGGTGGGGACCATCGCCGACCAGGTGACCGCCGGGCAGTACGGCGCCCGGCTGGTCATCCCGCCCCGGTCGCCCGAGCGGCTGGCCCGGGTGCTGCGGCTGGCGGCCGACGGCGAGCTGGTGATGCCGGTGCGCACGTACCCGCTGACCGAGGTGGCCACCGCCCACCGGGAGGTGGAGTCCGGTCACGTACGCGGCAAGGTCGTCCTGCTCACGTGAGTGTCCGGTGTGCCGCACGGAGTCCGTACGGCACACCGGAGTGTCACAGCTGCGCGGCCGGCGGGTCCTGGCGGCCCGGCTCGGTAGCGGCCGCCGGCGGTGTGCGCGGCGAGAGCTCCGGTGGCGGCGGCGCGGACGGCGTCGGTCCGGCGGCGGGTGCCGCGCGGTGGACCGGACCGGGAGCCGACGGGGCAGGCTGGGCCGGTGCGCCGACGGCCACCGGGGACCGGCCGGGCGGCGGGGCGACGGGTGGGTGCAGCCGGGCGCGGCGGCGCCGGTACCACAGCACGGCGGCGATCGGCGCGCCGATCGCCAGCGCGAACGGCAGTACCGCACCGAGCGCCGTGAGCAGCACCGACAACGTCGCCAGGAAGCCGTGCCAGCCGGCCGACAGGCCGTGCAGGAAGCCACGCTGGGCCTTCGGCTTCGCCGGTGCCTCGGCGTCCGGGCCGAGCAGGTAGACCGTGATGGTGGACAGCGCCGTCTGGTTGGTGAGCGCGGTCAACTGGGCCTTGAGCGACTCCAGGTCGGCCTCCCGGCGGTTCAGCTCGCCCTCCACGCTGGTGATCTCGGCGATGGTGTGCGCCTGGGCCAGCAGCGCCCGGATCCGGTCCACGCTCGCCTGCTGGGTCTTGAGCCGGGAGTCCAGGTCGACCACCTGGGACGTGACGTCCTGCGAGCTGATCTTGCGGTTCTGCTCGGTGCCGAGCTTGCTGATCGCGGTGAGGGTGGCGTCGAACTTGTCGGCCGGGATCCGCACGGTGATCGTCGCGCTGGACCGCTCGGCGTCCTCGCTGCGCTGATCGGCGCTGACGTACCCGCCGCTGCCGGTGGCCAGCGCGGCCAGCCGCCCGGCCGCCTCGTCCACAGCGGAGACCCGCAGGGTGAGGTCCCCGGCGTAGATGACCTGCCGCTGCTGGTTGACCGGCACCTGCTCCGGCGTGAGGACCTGGCCGGCGCCGGCCGCGGCGTTGGGTGCGGCCGGCGCCCCGTCCGCCTTGCCGGCGTCCATCGCGGGCGCGGCGGCACCGTTGGCCTTACTGTCGCTGCGACCGCTGTCGGCTCCGCAGCCGGCCAGCCCGAAGGCCACCGCGGCCACGCCGACCACCAGCGTCGCGGTCCAGCCGGGCCACGGCCGCCGGGCGCCGCCGCGACCGGGCCGCCCGGCGGGCGGCCGGACCGACCCACCGCCGGTCGGCCCAGCGCCTGTCGGTCCGCCGCTTCCCGGCCCGGCGCTCGCCGGCCCAGCGCCTACCGGCGTATCGCGGGACAATCGTCCGGTACCGCCTGTCATGTCGCCCCCTGACCCCGTGGATCTGACGTGTATTGCCGGTGAGACGCGCGGCGGCCCGGGTGCGGTTCCGGCAGACTGGCAACGGACCTGTCACGAGTACGCGACAAGGAGGTCACGTGGCATGAAGCTCACCAAGTTCTCGCACGCCTGCCTGCGGCTGGAGGAGAGCGGCGCGGTGCTGGTCATCGACCCGGGAACGTTCTCCGAGCGGACCGCCCTGGACGGCGTGGACGCCATCCTGATCACCCACGAGCACGCCGACCACCTGGACGTCGACAAGATCGGCGACGCCCTCGCCGGCCGCCCGAACGTGCGCATCTACACCAACGAATCGGTGGCCGGGAAGCTCACCGACCTGGGCGACGTGGTTACCACGGTGGCCCCGGGCGACAGCTTCGAGGCGGCCGGCTTCGGGGTACGCACCTTCGGCGGCTGGCACGCCGTGATCCACCCGGACCTGCCGCCCATGCCCAACCTGGGGTTCCTGGTGGCCGACAGCGTCTACCACCCGGGCGACTCGTTCGACGTGCCCGCCGGAGTGCCGGTGGACACGCTGTTCGTGCCGATCACCGCACCCTGGCTGAAGACCGCCGAGGCGATCGACTTCGTCCGGGCGGTCCGCCCGCGCCGGGCCTACGCCCTGCACGACGCGCTGGCCAACGAGCCGCTGGCGAACCTCACCGCCCAGCTGGTCGGCGGGCTGGGCGGCGCCGAGTACGCCCGGCTGGAGCCGGGTACCACCATCGACGCCTGAGCCGCCCCCGTGGCTGACCTGGACGAGCTGGCCAACCGGCTGTACGCGCTGCCGCCCGAGCAGTTCACCGCTGCCCGGGACGAGCAGGTGGCCCTCGCCCGCCGGGCCGGCGACCGGGACGGCGCCCGCCGGCTCGGCGCGCTGCGCCGCCCCACGGTCGCCGCCTGGCTGGTCAACCTGCTGGCCCGGGAGCGCCCGGAGGCTCTGGACGAGCTGTTCGAGCTCGGTGCGCAGCTGCGTACCGCCCAGCACGAGCTGCGCGGCGGGCAGCTGCGGGAGCTGTCCGGCCGGCGCCGCGCCGTCGTCGACGGGCTGGCCGCGCAGGTTCCCGGGCTGGCCCGGGCGGCCGGCCGACCGGCCCGGGAGAACCTGCCGCTGGACGACGTCGTGGCCACCCTCAACGCCGCCCTGGCCGACGCCGAGGTGGCCGCCCAGGTACGCGCCGGCCGGCTGGTCCGCCCGGCCAGCTACGCCGGCTTCGGTGAGCTGCCCAAGCCGGTGCTGCGCGTGGTCGAGGGCGGCGCGCAGCCCGAGGCGGAGAAGGCGGAGGAGCCGGCGCCGCCGGGCGCGGCCCGGGCGGCCCGGGCGGCGGCGGCCCGGGAGCGGCTGGCACAGGCCGAAGCCGACCTGGCCGGCGCGGAGCGGGAGTACCGCCGCGCCGACACCGAACTGGCCGGCGCCCAGCACCGCCTGGAGCAGGCGCAGCAGGCGTACGCCACCGCCCAGGCCCAGCTCAGCCATGCCGCGCTGCGGCGTAGGTCGGCGCAGCGGGCGGTTACCGTGGCGGCCCGCGCGGTGCCGGACGGGTAGCGCCAGGCCGCCGGAGGGTGACGGAAGGGGTACCCTCTGTCGGATTTTTCGGCCATCGGGCCGGGTGACGTCTCCCGTCCGGGCCGGCAGAATCGTCACCGTGACGCCCGAGCAGACCGCCGCGGCGTGTCGGGCCGGCATCGAGGAGCTCGGCGGAGCCTTCGCCGAAGATCCCCGGACGCTGCGCCGGGCCCGCCAGCTCGGGCTGACCGGATGGGCGTTCTACGTGACCGGGCGCGGCGGCGTCCTGGGCGACGTCGACCCGGCCGTGGTGGCCGCGGCGATCGGCTTCATCGACGAGGAGGCGGTCCGGGACGGCTGGCTGGCGGCCCGCCGGGTGGCCCCGCCACCGCGGATCGCCCGGCACCACCGGGAGGAGTGCTGCCGCTGGGGCCGGGAGCGCCTCGACCTGTTCGACGGCGTGGCGAAGCTGGTCGACCTGGCCGACCGGGTGGTCCGCGCCGCCGACGCGTCCGGGATGCCGCTGTTCGCCGCCTGGCGGGCGCTGGCGGTGCCGGAGGACGGCGCCGGGGCGCGCGCCGCCGTGCTGCTGCACCTGCTGCGCGAGCACCGGGCCGGGGCGCACCTGCTGGCCATCCGGTCGGTCGGGCTGCGCCCGCTGGACGCGCTGCTGGCCGAGCCGGACGGGGAGGCGGCGGCGATCGCGTTCGGCTGGCAGCCGCCGTACCCGCCGCCCGGGCTGTCGCTGCGCAAGCGGATCTGGGCCGGTTACCTGGCCGACCGGATCGTCGGCCCGGCGTTCGCGGCGCTGGAGGTGCCGGAGCGGGTCGAGCTGATCGGGCTGCTCGCCTCGGCGCGGGTCGCCGTCACCGCGCCGACCGGGGAGTACCCGCTGGTGGAGCGCTAGGGCTGGGCGGTGCGGGTGGGGCGCTCGCGCAGCTGCTGCACGTAGTCGGCCGGGGCGCCGGCCTTCTCGGCGGCGTTGGCGATCTCGCTGAGGTACCAGTGCGTGGGCAGGCCGCCCTCGTAGCCGTTGAAGACGAACACCCAGCCGGTGACGTCGCCGTCCAGGGTGGCCACCCGCACGTGCAGCTTGCGGTAGAGGCCGGAGGTGACGCCCTCCACCTCGTCGAGGTTCTCGGCGTCGCGCGGGTTGACGTCGTAGAGCGCCACGAAGACCCGGTCGCCGACAGACTCCACGATCGTGGTGACCGCGCCCTCCCAGCCCATCTCCGCCTCACCGGCGAAGGTCAGGCGCCACCCTTCCAACCAGCCGGTACCCACCATGGGGGAGTGTGGGCAGTAGGCCCGCATGCGGGCCGGGTCGAGGTTGGAGCCGTAGGCGGCGTAGTGACGCACGGCGATGACGATAGTCGGCCGGCCGGTGCGAGAGAATCAACTGAGCGTGTCGAAATGGCGGAGGGTAACGTGAGCCAGGTAGTGATCATCGGTGGCGGGCCGGCCGGGTACGAGGCGGCGCTGGTCGCGGCGCAGCTGGACGCCGAGGTGACGGTGGTCGAGGCGACCGGTGCGGGGGGCGCCTGCGTGCTCTCCGACTGTGTCCCGTCGAAGACCTTCATCGCCTCGTCGGACGTGGTTACCGGGTACCGGGACACCGAGCAGTTCGGGGTGCACGCCGGTGGCCTGGCGGCGGTGACGGTGGACGCGGCGGCCGTGCACGACCGGGTCAAGCGGCTGGCCCTGGCCCAGTCCGGGGACATCTTCGCCAAGCTGGTGAAGGCCGGCGTCACCGTGGTGCACGGCACCGCCCGGCTCGGTGCGGACACGCTCGGTCACACCCATGCGGTGGAGATCACTCCGACACACGGTGACTCGCCGTATTCCGTGGACGCCAACACCGTCCTGCTCGCCACCGGGGCCACCCCGCGGGTGCTGCCCGACGCCGTCCCGGACGGCGAACGCATCCTCACCTGGCGCCAGGTCTACGACCTGCCCGAGTTCCCGCAGCACCTGATCGTCATCGGCTCCGGCGTGACCGGCGCCGAGTTCGCCTCCGCGTACCTGGCGATGGGCGTACCGGTGACCCTGGTCTCCAGCCGGGACCGGGTGATGCCGCACGAGGACGCCGACGCCGCCAGCGCCATCGAGCTGGTGTTCCGGTCCCGGGGCATGACGATCCTGAACAACGCCCGGGCGCAGTCGGTACGCCGTACCGCCGACGGGGTCCGGGTCACCCTGGCGGACGGTCGGACGGTCGACGGCTCGCACGCCCTGATGGCGGTCGGCTCGGTGCCCAACACCGAGGGCCTGGGCCTGGCCGAGTACGGCGTGCCGGTCGCCCCCGGCGGCTACCTGACCGTGGACCGGGTGTCCCGGACCAACGTGCCGGGCATCTACGCGGCCGGCGACTGCACCGGCCTGCTGCCGCTGGCCAGCGTCGCCGCCATGCAGGGGCGGATCGCGATGTGGCACGCCCTCGGCGACGCGGTGGCCCCGCTGAAGCTACGGACCGTCGCCGCGAACGTGTTCACCGATCCGGAGCTGGCCTCGGTCGGGATCTCGCAGAAGGAGATCGAGGCGGGGAAGGTCTCCGCACGTACCGTGATGCTCTCCCTGGACGGCAACCCGCGCGCCAAGATGGCCGGCATCCACGACGGCTTCGTGAAGCTGTTCTGCGGCGCGTCGTCCGGGACGGTGCTCGGCGGCGTGGTGGTGGCGCCCCGGGCCAGCGAGCTGATCCTGCCGATCGCGATGGCCGTGGCCAGCCAGCTCTCCGTCGACGAGCTGGCGCACACGATCACCATCTACCCGTCCCTGTCCGGCTCCATCGCCGAGGCCGCCCGCCAGCTCATGCTGCACGAGTCCAACTGACGCCGCCCCGACCGGCCATCACCCGACCGACCGCCGGCCACGGCGCACGGGGAGGATCTGGTGGCGTACACCGCCGACAAGCGCGCCTTCGTGGCCGCTGTGCTGGCCGGTGCCGGCAGCTCGCTGCGTCCGCGCTGAGGCGTACCCCGAAATCCGGTTGCCGGTACCCGGCCTGCCCCGGCTACCGTTGGCGGATGGCCAGTTCGCCGTTCACGACCACGCCGGGGTTCCCCGGCGCCGTGTCGAGCTGACCTGACCTGCTGCTCAGCCAACCGCCCCGGGTACCGCGCCCGGGGCTTCTTTCGGCGTGCGGTGCCCCCACCCACCAGGGAGTGCACCCATGACCGACCACCGCCGGCTCGGCCGGGAACTGGAGTTCTTCGGCTCCGATCCGCTCATCGGCGCCGGCCTGCCCTACTGGCTGCCGGCCGGCGCGGCCGCCCGGGCCGCCGTCGAGGACTACATCCGGGAAGTCGAGCGCCGCGCCGGCTACCAGCACGTCTACTCGCCGCCACTGGCGCACCGGGAGCTCTACGAGATCTCCGGCCACTGGGCGCACTTCAGCGCCGAGATGTACCCGCCCATGCGGGTGGGCGGTGACACCGCCGAGTCGGTGCTACGCCCCAGCCTCTGCCCGCACCACGCGCTGATCTTCGCCGCCCGCGGCCGCTCGTACCGGGAGCTGCCGCTGCGCATCGCGGAGCTGGGCGGCATGTACCGGGCGGAGCGCTCCGGCGTGCTCGGCGGCCTGTCCCGGGTGCGCGCCATCTGGCTCAACGACGCGCACATCTTCTGCGCCCCCGACCAGGTGGGCGGCGAGGTCACCGACGCGCTCGCGCTGATCGGCGCGGCGCACCGGGCGCTGGGCGTACCGGCGGCGCGGCTGCGCCTGTCCCTGCGCGGCCCCGGCGGCAACTATGCAGGCAGCGACGAGCAGTGGCGCTCGGCCGAGACCTGGCTGCGCCAGGCGCTGCGGGGCAGCCCGTTCGAGGAAGCGCCCGGCGAGGCCGCCTTCTACGGCCCGAAGATCGACGTGCTGGTCGCCGACCCGGCCGGCCGCGAGGTCGCGATCGCCACCGTCCAGGTCGACTTCGCCCAGCCGGACAACTTCAACCTGTCCTATGTGGACAGCGACGGCACCGGGCGCCGCCCGGTCATGGTGCACCGCAGCATCATCGGTTCGCTCGAGCGCCTCTTCGCCCACCTGCTGGAGGTCCACCAGGGCGCCTTCCCCGCCTGGTACGCCCCGACCCAGGTAGCCGTCCTCCCGGTCGGGCCCGATCAACTAGCCGAGGCCCGCGCCTTCGCCACCAGCTGCATCAATGCCGGCCTCCGCAGCCAACTCCACTCCGAAGGAACCCTCGGCGCCCGCATCCGCGCCGCCCGAAGGGTCCCCGTCACCGCCCTCATCGGCCCGCGCGAAGCGACCGCCGACACCGTCACCCTCCGCTGGCGCCGGCCCGCCTCCACCAGCGCCACCAGCGCCGTGCAGCAACAGAGCGCCCCCGATGTCACCGTTCCCACCCCCGAAGCCCTCACCAGCCTCCTCGCCACCTGCGCAGTCCCGCTCTAGAGAACGCACCCCGGAGACAGGGCGCACGCAGGACGCATCGAGAAAGGCACACCGACCCGGAGCCCGCCCGCCGCAACCTGCGCCGCAAAGCCAAGAGACTCCGACCACCCGCCGACCGCGACCCGCGCCACCGAGCCGGACAACGGGAGGGGGCGGGGTGACCACGCAGGGATCAAGCCTGACCGCCCGGAGTGGTCACCCCGCCCCCTCCCGCCCCAACCTCGCGGGATGAAAGATCAGGAGGACGCAAACGCCCGCCGACGGAACGACCAGATCCCGGTCGCCGTGAAGATCGCCGCCGAAGCCAGCAGCGCCAGCAGGCACAACCCCGTGGCGATGTGCGGCACCTCGTGCGGGATCAGCGCCGCCCGCACCGCCTCCGCACAGTAGGTCATCGGGTTGAACGCCGTGATGATCTGGAACCAGCGCCGGTCGGCCAGGCTGTGCCAGGGGTACTGGGTGGCGCCGGTGAACATCAGCGGCGTCAGGATGGCCGCGAACAGGAACGAGATCTTCGCCGGCGGGACCACCGTACCGATGGTGATGCCGATGCCGGCGCCGGTCCAGGCGCCGAGCACCAGCGCGGCGGCGAGCAGTGGCAGGCCGCTCGGGTTCCACGGAGCGCCGCCCAGGACCAGCGCGCCGATCGGGTAGATGATCACGCCGGCGAAGAACCCGCGCAGCGTCGCGATCACCAGCTTCTCCACCGTGACCAGGTCGACCGGGAGCGGGGCGAGCAGCCGGTCCTCGATCTCCCTGGTCCAGCCGAACTCCATCACCAGCGGGAAGGCGACGCTCTGCAGCGCGGTGAGGAACGAGGAGAGCGCGATGCTGCCGGCGAGCAGCAGGTCACCGTAGCCCTGGTTGACGTAGCCCGCGCTGGTCAGCACCTTGGCGAAGATGAACAGCATGAACAGCGGGGTGAGCCCCACCTGGAGCAGGAGTACCCAGAACTCCTTGCCGCTGACGAACAGGTCGCGCCGCAGGATGGCGAGGAACGCCCGGCCGGCGACGCGGGGCGCGCCGGCCGGGCGGCCGGCGCGGTGGCGGGTGGGGTCGAGACGAGCGTGGTCACCGCAGTCCCCTTCCGGTGAGGCTGATGAAGACGTCCTCGAGGCTGGCCTGTCCGATGTGGACGTCGGAGAGTTCGGCACCGCGGCCGGTCAGTGCGGCGACGACGGGGCCGAGTTGACCGGCCGGGTCGCCCGCCACGTACACCCGGATCTTGACCGGACCGCCGTCGGCCGGTCGGGCGGCGGCCGGGGGTGCGCCGGTCCCGGCCGGCGCGGGGAAGCCGCCGGGGGCGCCGCCGAAGGACGGGCCGGCGGCGACGCCGCGTTCGGCCTTCTGCACGCCGGGCAGGTCGGCGAGGGCGGCGATCAGCTTGTCGGCGCTGTCGTCGGCGGCCGGGCTGACGGTCAGGTCGAGGACGGACTGCCCCTCCAGGCTGCGGGTGAGCGCGGCCGGGGTGTCCAGGGCGAGCAGCTTGCCCTTGTCGACGATGCCGACCCGGTCGCACAGGTCGGCGGCCTCGTCCATGTCGTGGGTGGTGAGGACGACCGTGACGCCGTGGTCGCGCAGTTCCCGGATGCGGTCCCAGACGAAGAGCCGGGCCTGCGGGTCCAGCCCGGTGGTGGGCTCGTCGAGGAACATCACGTCCGGTTCGTGGATCAGCGAACGGGCGATCATGAGTCGCTGGGCCATCCCGCCGGAGTACCAGTCGACCTTGATGTCGGCCTGTTTGGCCAGGCCGAACTGCTCCAGCAGCTCGGCCGCGCGGGTGTTGCGTTCGGCCCGGCCGATGCCGTGGTACGCGGCGTGGAAGGTGAGGTTCTGCCGGGGGGTCAGCGACCGGTCGAGGTTGGGGCGCTGGGCGACGACGGCCAGCCGGGCGCGGGCCGCTACCGGCGCTCTGATCAGGTCGATTCCGGACAGGTGAGCCTGTCCGGAGGTGGCTTTCAGGCGGGTGGTGAGGATGCCCACCGTGGTGCTCTTGCCGGCGCCGTTCGGGCCGAGCAGGCCGAAGACCTCACCGGTACGCACCGCGAAGGTGAGGCCGTCCACCGCGTTGACGTCCCGTTTCGGGTACCGCTTGACGAGGTCGACGACGTCGACGGCGTGCTCGCCGTCCGACTCGGGCATGGGCTCACTCCTTGTCGTAGTGGTTGGCCATGAGCTCGATGAGGAACGCGCGGCCGGGCGGCCGGGTCCTGCCCGGGGGTGGACCTTAGTCGGCACAGTCTGGGGGGCCAAGCGGGTTTGACTGCTGTCAACCATAGTTGACGAACGGGATGATCGTCAATCGCGGTTGACTCGCGGCGTGCTGGGATTCGGGTCGGGCGAGGGTTCGACCCGTGACACGGGCGGGGGAATCGGCCTACAATTCCCATCGGGTACATGTGATTTAGGCGGTGAGCCAGTGGGGCGGGTCACGACAGTCATCGTCGGCGGCGGCTGTAGCGGCGCGCTGGCCGCCACCGCCCTGCTCCGGGGTAGCGACGACGACGTGCTGCTGATCGATCCGGCGCCCTGCCCCGGACCGGGCCTGGCCTACGGCGCCGCCACCCCGATCCACCGACTCAACTCCCGGGCCGCCGCGATGAGCGCCCTGGCCGACCAGCCCGACGACTTCACCGCCTGGCTCGCCGCCCAGGCCCTGCCCGCCGACCCGGCCGGCTTCGCCACCCGGCGCGACTACGGCCGCTACCTCACCGCCACCCTGGACGCCACCGCCGCCGCCCACCCGGGCCGGCTGCGGCACCGCGTCGACCACGCCGTACGGCTCGGTACCGGCCCCGACGGCGTGCGCGTCGACCTGCACCGGGGCGACCCGGTCCGCGCCGACCGGGCGGTGCTCGCCGTCGGCCACGGCCGGCCCTGCCGGCTGGCCGCCGTGGGCGACGCCGCCTACGCCCACCCCGGCTACATCCACGACCCGTGGCACCCGGGCGCCCTGGACTGGGTACCCGACGACGAACCGGTGCTGCTCATCGGTACCGGCCTGACCGCCGTGGACGTGGCCCTCACGCTGGCCGCCCGCGGCCAGCGCGCCCCGATCCACGCCATCTCCCGGCGCGGGCTGCTGCCCCAGGCGCACACCGCGGCGGCCGCTCCGGCGCAGCCACCGGCGCAGCTGCCCGACCCGGTGACCCTGCGCGCCGTGCTGCGTGCCCTGCGCACCGTCCCCGCACTGGCCGGCGCCGGTGCACCCGGGGACGGGGTGGACCAGGGCGGGGACTGGCGGGCCCGGGTGGACGGGCTGCGTCCGTACCTTGACGCGCTGTGGCGCGCCGCGTCGCCCGAGGAGCAGCGCCGGTTCCTGCGGCACGCGCTGCGGTACTGGGAGGTGCACCGGCACCGGATGGCGCCGGCCGTCGCCACCGCCGTGGCCGACCTATCCGGACAGGGGGCGCTGCGGGTCCGGGCCGGGCGGCTGGGGCGCGTCACGCCCGACCGCTACTACCTGGACGTGTCCATGGTGGACGGTGCCCGGCTGCGGGTCGCCACCGTGGTCAACTGCACCGGGCCGGGCGGCGCCGACCGTACCCCCCTGGGTCGTGCCCTGCTGGCCGACGGGCTGGCCCGGCCCGACCCGCTGCACCTGGGACTCGACGTCGACCCGACCGGCCGGCTGGTCGCCGCCGACGGCGCGGTGCACCCACGGGTCGCCACGCTGGGGCCGGTACGCCGGGGGAGGTTCTGGGAGACCACGGCCGTCCCCGAGATCCGGGCGCAGGCCGCCGCGCTGGCGGTCAGCTGATCCGGCAGATCACCGCACCGGCGGTGACCACCTCGCCCACCGCGGCGGCCAGGCCGGCGACCACGCCGGAGCGGTGCGCCGCGAGCGGCTGCTCCATCTTCATCGCCTCCAGCACGACCACCAGGTCGCCCTCGGCCACCGGGTCACCGTCGGCCACCGCGATCTTCACGATGGTGCCCTGCATCGGCGAGGTCAGCGCGTCACCGCCGGCCGTCGCCGGACGGTGTGCGCCCCCACCGCGCCGGGGGGCTGGTTTCGGCGCAGTGGGGGCTGAGCCTCCCATACCCAGGCCCGACGGCAGGGAAACCTCCAACCGCTTGCCGGCCACCTCGACCACCACCGTGCTGCGGGCGGCCGCCTCCGGCACCGGCGCGGCACCGGCGAACGGCTGCACCCCGCCGGCCCACCCGGTCTCGATCCAGCGGGTGTGCACGGCGAACGGCTCGTCGGTGAACGCCGGGTCGCGGACCACCGCCCGGTGGAACGGCAGCGCCGTGGCCATTCCGTCGATGACGAGCTCGTCCAGTGCGCGGCGGGCGCGCTCCAGCGCCTCGCGCCGGGTCTCGCCGACCACGATCACCTTGGCCAGCAGCGAGTCGAAGTTGCCGCCGATCACGCTGCCCGCCTCGATGCCGGTGTCCACCCGTACCCCCGGGCCGGCCGGCCAGCGCAGCGCCGTCACCACGCCGGGCGCGGGCAGGAAGCCGCGCCCCGGGTCCTCGCCGTTGATCCGGAACTCGATCGCGTGCCCGCGCGGCGTCGGGTCCGCGGTCAGCCGCAGCGGCTCCCCGTCGGCGATCCGGAACTGCTCGCGGACCAGGTCGATGCCGGCGGTCTCCTCGGTGACCGGGTGCTCCACCTGCAGCCGGGTGTTCACCTCCAGGAAGGAGACGACGCCGTCCCGGCCGACCAGGTACTCCACCGTGCCGGCGCCGTGGTAGCCGGCCTCCCGGCAGATCGCCTTGGCCGAGTCGTGGATGGCGGCGCGCTGCGCATCGGTGAGGAACGGCGCGGGGGCCTCCTCCACCAGCTTCTGGTGACGGCGCTGCAGCGAGCAGTCGCGGGTACCGACCACCACGACGTTGCCGTGCGTGTCGGCCAGCACCTGGGCCTCCACGTGGCGGGGCTGGTCGAGGTAGCGCTCCACGAAGCACTCGCCGCGGCCGAAGGCGGCCACCGCCTCCCGGGTGGCCGACTCGAACAGCGCCGGGATCTCGTCCAGGTCGCGGGCCACCTTCAGGCCGCGCCCGCCGCCGCCGAAGGCGGCCTTGATGGCCACCGGCAGCCCGTGCTCCCGGGCGAACGCCACGATCTCGTCGGCGTCCGCGACCGGTTCGGCGGTACCGGGTACCAGCGGGGCGCCGGCCCGGGCGGCGATGTGCCGGGCGGTCACCTTGTCGCCCAGGTCCCGGATGGCCTGCGGGCTCGGGCCGATCCAGGTGAGCCCGGCGTCCAGGACGGCCTGGGCGAAGTCGGCGTTCTCGGAGAGGAAGCCGTAGCCCGGGTGGACGGCGTCGGCGCCGCTGCGCCGGGCCACCTCGATGAGCTTGTCGATGCGCAGGTACGTCTCGGTCGCGCTCTCCCCGCCCAGCGCGTACGCCTCGTCGGCGAGCGTGGCCGCGAGCGAGTCGCGGTCGGAGTCGGCGTAGACGGCGACCGAGCTCACTTCGGCGTCCCGGCAGGCGCGGATGACCCGTACCGCGATCTCGCCCCGGTTGGCGACCAGCACCTTACGCATGCGGGGCAGTCTAGGCCGCCATCCCGGACCCAGCCGTCCTGACGTCGCACACCCCGTCAGCCCCAACGTCCCCCACCACCCCGCCGACGGTCCCGGTGATCTTGGGGATATGGGGTCGTACGCCCGCTTGCTGACAGCCACAACCCCAAGATCACAGATGGTTTGGGGTGGGGGTGGGGTGGGTGTTGGTTGGGGAACGTTGTGGGGGTGGGCATTGTCGGACCGGGGTGGCAGGCTGCGGGCGATGCGACGGGTTGACGGGACGCGCTATATCGCGTTAGCTTGTATCGCGATATAGCGCGGTAGGAGACGTGATGATTGAAACCAGGGGACTCCTGAAGTCCTTCGCCACCCGGAAAGGACCCGTCGAAGCGGTCCGCGGCGTGGACCTCGACGTACGCCAGGGGGAGATCTTCGGCTTCCTCGGCCCCAACGGCGCCGGCAAGACCACCACCCTGCGGATGCTGGCCACCCTGATCACCCCGGACGGCGGTACCGCCACCGTCGCCGGTGCCGACCTGCGCCGGGAGCCCGGCGAGGTACGCAAGCGCATCGGCTACGTCGCCCAGGGCGGCACCACCTGGGACGAGGTGAGCCCGCGCGAGGAGCTGGTGATGCAGGCCCGCCTCTACGGCATCGGCAAGGCGCAGGCCCAGCAGCGGGCCGCCGAACTGGTCACCTCCTTCGAGCTGGGCGAGTTCGCCGACCGCAAGTGCAAGACCCTCTCCGGCGGCCAGCGCCGCCGGGTCGACGTCGCCCTCGGCGTCACCCACGCCCCCCGACTGCTCTTCCTCGACGAGCCGACCACCGGGCTCGACCCGCAGAGCCGGGCGCATATGTGGGACGAGGTGCGCCGGCTGCGTACCGAGGGCACCACCATCTTCATCACCACGCACTACCTGGACGAGGCGGACGTCCTCTGCGACCGGGTGGCGATCATGGACCACGGGCAGATCGTCGCCGAGGGCACCCCGGACGAGCTCAAGCGCGAGGTGGCCGGCGACGTGGTGACGCTGGGCCTGGGCGGCGCCGACGTCGGCGCCGACGCGGTGGCCGGCAAGGCCGCCGCGCTGCTGCGCGCCGAGGGCTACGTCCGCCAGCTCGACGAATCCGACCCGCGCCACCTGCGCCTCTACGTCGACGACGGGGCCACCGCGCTGCCGCAGATCCTGCGTACCCTCGACGCGGCCAGCGCGCCGATCAACGCGATCGAGCTGCACCGGCCCAGCCTCGACGACGTGTTCCTGACCAAGACCGGCCGCTCGCTGCGGGACGCGTGAGAGGACACCATGAAGACCGCCCGTGACACCTGGCTGATCTTCCAGCGGCAGAGCCTGCTGGTACTGCGCAACCCGGTCTGGCTGATCGTCGGCATCATCCAGCCGCTCTACTACCTGTTCCTGTTCGGCCCGCTGCTCAAGAGTGCGCTGCACGTGGACAGCAACGCCGAGGCGTACACCATCTTCGTCCCCGGCATCCTCATCCAGCTGGCCATCTTCGGCGCCTTCTTCGTCGGCTTCGCGCTGGTCAGCGAGTTGCGGGCCGGGGTGATCGAGCGCAGCCGGGTGACCCCGGTGAGCCGGCTGGCGCTGCTGCTCGGCCGGTCCCTGCGCGACGTGGTCACGCTGATCGCGCAGGCGATCGTCATCACCGTGCTGTCCATCCCGTTCGGGCTCTCCGTCCCGCTGGTGGACGTGCTGCTCACCTTCGCCATCCTGGGTCTCATCACGCTCATGCTCAGCGCCGTCTCCTACGCGCTGGCGCTCAAGCTGCGCAGCGAGGACGCACTGGCCCCGCTGATGAACGCGGTCGGCATCCCCATCCTGCTGCTCTCCGGGATTCTGCTGCCGCTGACCTACGCGCCCGGCTGGCTCAAGGCCATCGCCGCCTGGAACCCCTTCTCCTGGGCCACCGACGCGACCCGGGCGCTGTTCCAGGGCCACCCCGGCGACCCACACGTGTGGAAGTCCCTCATCCTCCTGTCGGTCCTTACCATCGCGGCGGTGACCTGGGCCGCCCGAGCGTTTGCCAAGAGTGTCCGTTAGGTTCGGCACAGCTTCTCGTGGCACCGACCCCCGCAGTTGTAGCGTGGGGTCGGTGCCACGCCTCGTCCGTGACCCCGTCACCTGGTTGACCTACGGGCAACTGGCGATTTTCGGCTACTTCCTCTACGGCTTCACCCCCGCCGTCGCCCTGCTCCGCGACGAACAGCACGTCTCCAGCGGCATGGCCAGCCTGCACGGCACCGCCATGGCGGCCGGCGCGCTGGTCGCCGGTGCCGCCTTCCCGGCGCTGGCCCGCCGGATCGGCCGCGGGCGCGCCATGTGGGCCGGGCTGACCGGCATGGCCGTGGCCGTCGGCGGGCTGTGCACGCTGCGAGCGCTGCCCGCCACCCTCACCTGTACCCTGCTGGCCGCCGTCTGCGGTGTGGCGCTGGTCTCCGGCGTGGTGGCCAGCCTCGGCGAGCGGCACGGCCGCTCCGGGGCCGCCGCGATCGCCGAAGCCAACGCGGTGGCCTGCGGCCTGGGGGCGCTCGCCCCGCTGGCCATCGGCGTCAGCGTCGCGGCCGGCTGGACCTGGCGACCGGCCGTCGCCCTGGTCATCGTCCTCGCCGTGGCGGCCGGCGCGGTGGCCGTGCTGTGCGGCATCCGCATCCCGGCCGGCGAGGCCGCCCGGCGCGCCGCGGCGGCCCGATCCGCCCGGGCGTCGGCACCGGAGGACGCGGCCGGATCTGCCCGGGCGTCGGCAGTCGTGTGGGCGGCCGGATCTGTCCGGGCGTCGGGACCCGTGGATGCGGCCGAATCTGTCCGGGCGTCGGCACCCGTGGACGCCCGGGCAGGATCTGCTCAGGCGCTCGGACCCCTGGACGCGGTCCGGTCCGGCCAGGCGGCCCCGCCGACGGCCGGGTCACCTGCCGCTGTCCGGCCGCGCGGCGGCGCGGTTGGGGAGGTGTCGCCGCCGGTGGCGGCCGGCGGGCTGGGAGCCGGGCGGCTGCCGGCCGGGTACTGGATCGCCTGGGTGCTGATCTCCCTCACCGGCTCGGTCGAGGTGTGCCTCAATCTGTGGTCCGGTGACGTGCTGCGGCAACACGCCGGAATGTCGGCGGGCGCCGCCGCCACGGCGGTGGCCGGGATCATCGCCGGCATGTGCGCCGGACGGCTGATCGGTGGGCGGATCGCGCTGCGGGTCGCCGCGCCGCCGCTGCTGCTGGCCGCGCTCGGCGTCTCGGCGCTGGGCTTCGCCGTCTTCTGGGCGGCGCCGCAGCCCTGGCTCGCCGTGACCGGCCTCGCCGTCACCGGACTGGGCAACGGCATGCACTACCCGCTCGGCATCGCGATGGCGCTGCAGGCCAGTGCCGGGCGCCCGGACCAGGCGGCGGCGCGGTCGTCGTACGGGATGGCAGTGTCCTTCGGGGTGGCGCCGTTCGCGCTCGGCGCGTTGGCCGACCAGGCCGGCGCCCGACCGGCGTTCCTGCTGGTACCGCTGTTCCTGCTGGCAGCCGCTGCGCTGGTACCCCCGCTTGCCCGCCGGCTGCCGCCGCCGGCCGCGCCGACCCCGCTGCCGCGCCGACCGGAGAGCCTGCCGGCGGCTGCCTGAGCTGGCGGAGCGGACCTTTCGGCTGGCCGGTCAGACCCGGCGGGCCAAGGTGAGGCCGTCGGCGATGGGGAGCATGACCGATTCGACGCGGGCGTCGGCGAGCACCAGGTCGTTGAACTCGATCATGGTGGCGTCGTCGGCGTTGCCCGGTTCCGGGTCGATGATCCGGCCGTGCCGCAGCACGTTGTCGACCAGCAGCACCCCGCCGGGGCGTACCCGTGGCACCAGCTCCGCCCAGTAGGCCGGGTAGCCGGTCTTGTCGGCGTCGATGAAAGCCAGGTCGATGTGCGGCTCGCGGGGCATCGCCCGGAGCGTCTCGACCGCCGGGCCGAGCCGCAGCTCGATCCGGTCGGCCAGGCCGGCCCGGGCCCAGTAGCGGCGGGCCACCGAGGTGAACTCCGCCGAGACGTCACAGCACACCATCCGCCCGTCGACGGGCAGGCCCCGGGTGATGGCGATGGACGACAGGCCGGTGAAGGTACCCACCTCGACGGCGTACCGGGCGCCGATCAGTTGGGTGAACAGGGTCAGGAACCGTGCCTGCTCCGGAGCGATCTGCATGCCGGCCTGGTCGGGCAGGAGCTGTCGGGTCTCCGCGATCAGGTCGGCGACCAGCGGATCCGGGGCGGAGCCGTGGGCGACGAGGTAGCTGTGCAGGGCGTCGGAGAGCTGCTCGGTCTTGGCACTCATGGGCCCGACACTAGTCGCCGACCGGCGCCCACAACTCGATGATGCCGACGCCCAGCTCGGCCAGCAGGTGCCGGAGCAGCGGCATGGACAGGCCGATGACGGTACCCGGGTCGCCCTCCACCGACTCGACGAAGGCGCTGCCCCGGCCGTCGATGGTGAACGAGCCGGCGACCGCCAGCGGCTCCCCGGTGGCCACGTACGCCTCGATCTCCTGCTCGGTCACGTCAGCGAAGTGCACCGTGGTCCGGGCGGCCCCCTCGGCGCGCTTGCCGGAGTCCAGATCGATCAGGCAGTGCCCGGTGTACAGCACCCCGCTCGAACCGCTCATCCGCCGCCACCGGGCCACCGCCTCGGCCGCGTCGGCCGGCTTGCCGAGGATCTGCCCGGCGAGGCCGAGGACCGAGTCGCAGCCCAGCACCAGCCGCCCGGAGCCGGGGGTACCGGCCAGCCGGTCGGCCACCGCCTGGGCCTTGAGCCGGGCCAGGGTCAGCGACAGCGCCTGCGGACTGGTGGCCTCCACGGCGTCCTCGTCCACCCCGCTGACCTCGACGTCGACGGGGATACCGGCGCTGCGCAGCAGGGTCCGGCGGGCGGGGCTCGCGGAGGCGAGCACGAGTCGATGCATCTGTGCAGCGTAGGAGATCGCATTGTGCCGGGTTGCCGACCCCCGTCGGTGGCCCGCGCCCAGTACCATTCACAGGTTCCCACGTCTATGCCGACCGCCGGGGGAGGGCAGCGATGACGGTTACCGGAGCCCGCCCGCTCTACGCCACCGATCCGGTCACCCTGGGCGGGGTCGAGCTGCTCGGCCGGCTCGGCGAGGGCGGCATGGGCGTGGTCTACCTGGGGCGCAACGCCGCCGGGCAGCTGGTGGCCGTCAAGGCCATCCGCGCCCACCTGGCCGGCGAGCCCGGCTTCCGGCGCCGCTTCCGCAGCGAGGTCACCCAGGTCCGACAGGTTCCGCCCTACTGCACCGCCGAGGTGCTCGACGCCGACCCGGACAGCAACCCGCCCTACCTGGTGGTGGAGTATGTCGACGGCCCGACACTCAGCGACGTGGTGGCCGAGAGCGGCAAGCTCAGCCCGGCGACCCTGCACAGCGTGGCGATCGGGGTGGCCACCGCGCTGACCGCGATCCACGGCGCCGGGGTGATCCACCGGGACCTCAAACCGAGCAACGTGCTGCTCGCCCGGGGCAGCCTCAAGGTGATCGACTTCGGCATCGCCCGCCCGGTCGCCGACGCCAGTACCCTCACCAACGCCGGTGAGATCGTCGGCACGGTCTCCTACATGGCGCCGGAGCGTCTCGGCCCGGACGGCAGCCGGCTGCTTACCCCGGCCGCCGACGTGTTCGCCTGGGGCGCCGTGGTGGCCTACGCCGGCCGCGGCCGCGCGCCGTTCGTCGCCGATTCGGTGCCCGGCGTCGCCATGCGGATCATCAGCGGGGAGCCGGAGCTGGACGGGCTGCCCCCGGCGATCCGGGACCTGGTGAGGCTCGCGCTGGCCAAGGACCCGGCGGCCCGGCCGACGGCCCGGGCGCTCCTGGAGGCGCTCACCTCGGCCGGTGACGCCCGCCCCATCTCCGTCCCGCCAGGTCTGGTGCCGGGCACCCCGGAGCCACCGACGCAGCTACGCACGGCGTCGCCGTACCCACCAACGCAGCCGCTGTCCCCGGTCGGCGACCGGGCCACCGAGGTGCGCCGCCCCGATCCGCCGACGGTGCCCCGCCAGGGTGGGCGACCGCAGTCGGTCGCCGGTGCCTCGGCCGCCGCACTCGCCGCGCCGCCGGCCACGGTGGCGGCCGCCGCGCCGCCGCGCCGCCGGCCGTGGCGCCTGGTCGCCGGGGTCGTCGCGGCCGTGGTGACGCTGGCGCTGGCCGGTGCGATCGCGACCCGGACCATCCCGCTGCCGTTCGGCCTGGCGGCCGTCGGCCCGACGCCTTCCGCCACGGCGAACGGCAGCTCGGCGAGCGGCTCCTCGCCGCCCGCGACGCTGGAGGCGCTACTAGCCGGTCTGTCCACAGTGGAGGCCGACACGCTGTCGCCGCCGAAGGACTGGATGGACGTCAGCGACACCCACATCCACGCCGACTGCGCCGGCAGCGGTCAGGGTCTGCTGGTCACCCGCGCCTCGGACTCCCCGTACCGCTGCCCGGGGCCGAAGACGCTACTGCTCGACACGGCCGTCCTCGTCGACGTGGAACTGCAGGACACGTTCAGCTGCGGCACTATCTGGCTGCGCTTCGGCGACACCGCCGGGTACGCCCTGCGGGTCTGCCCCGACGGTTACCACCTGATCCTGCACGGCTGGCCCACCGGCAGCAGCGTCAAGTCGGTGTGTGACCCGGTCCCGTCCCCGCTGGTGCCCGGTCAGCGCATCCGGGTGGGCGTGGTGCTGCGCGGCAACCAGTTCACCTTCTTCCGGGACGGAAAGCAGATCGGCCGCAACGCCTGCACCGACCCGGCGCAGACCTTCCGGGTGGGACACGTGGTGCTGGGCATCTTCCCGTCCGTGTCGCTGACCAGCGCCACCCCCTCCTCCCAGGTACGGCTGAGCAACGTGGAGATCCGGGGAAGCACCAGCTGACCGATGTCCGTCCCCGACCGGCACCCCTACGCTGCTGCCGTGAAGATCTGGCGGGAGTTCAAGGCGTTCGCACTCAGCGGCAGCGTCTTCGACCTGGCACTCGGTTTCCTCATCGGGGCGGCCTTCTCCAAGCTGGTGGAGTCACTGGCCGACAACATCCTGATGCGGATGGTCGCGGCGCTGTTCGGGCAGCCCGACTTCCAATGGACGTTCACGCTCCGCAAGACCAAGATCCAGTACGGTGCCTTCCTCACCGACCTGCTCAGCTTCTTCATGCTGGCCGGCGTGCTGTTCCTCATCGTCAAGGCGATGAGCGTCACCGGGGTCACCCGCTCCCGGGTCTACGAGGAGCGGCAGTGCCCCTACTGCATGGAGCCCGTGGTCCCGCACGCCCTGGTCTGCAAGACCTGCACCCGCCCCCTGGTCGCCGAGCTGCCCGACTACGCGGCTGCGGAGCAGCGGGCCGAGCAGCTGCGGGCGCGCCGGTACCCGCGCCTGCCCAACGTCAACATCCCGCCCATCCCGGTACCGAAGCGGCGTCGTACCCCGGCGAACGGCCAGGCACCGGTGATCACCGAGACCCGCCCGGTCGACACCGACACCGAGTAGGCACTGGCGGCCCTCGCCTTCGGCTCAGGCGCCGGTGGCTCGCGCCGTGGCCGCCGACCACCGTTGGCAGTCGGGCTGCTCGCCGACCACCGTCGGTTGTGGAGCTGCTTGACCGCCGGATCGCTGCCGCTGTCGGGCCGGCGACGGTCGCTGCACGAGCCTGACCGACAGGTCAGCTCCGTGTGCGGCGGCGGGCGCCGGCCCACGCGGCGGCGCCCAGCATCCCGGCTCCGCCGAGCATCGCGAGGATCACCACGGTGGTGTCGGTGTTGCGGCGGCCGTTGGACGGGCCCACGTCACTGGGCGCGGGGGGCGGCGGGGAGGAGAAGAAGATCGAGGCGGCCGGCGTGGGTTCCCCTCCCGGCCGGGTGTCGGCGGTGACCGGTGGCCGCGCGGCGGCCTCCGCTGGCGGCAGCCAGAGGGCCGCGATGACCAGTGGTACCAGCGCGGCCGCCCGACGCATGGGCCGGACTCCTCAGCCCGGCAGCGCCGAGCCGCGCCAGGCGCCCGGACCCGGATGCAGGCCCCGACCGGCCGGCAGCGCGGCGGCACGCCACCGCGACGGTACGCCCGGGGCGGCGACCGGAGCCGGCGCCAGGCTCAGTACCGCGCCCACCAGCGCGGCCAGCTCCTCCGCCGTCGGCGCGCCGCGGACCACCCGGAACAGTGGATCAGGGTGCATACGCACGAGCTTACGGGCCGTACGGTGTGATCGTGCTGGACAGCATCCGCGACTTCTTCGCCCCCCAGGCCCGCCCGGCAACCCTGGCCGTGCTCGGTCCGCTCGCCTTCGCCCTGGTCCTGGTCGGCGTCCGGGACCTGTGGCGGCTGGCCCGGCACGCGGTCACCATCGCGCACGAGGGCGGCCACGCGCTGCTCGCGCTGCTCAGCGGGCGCCGCCTGCAGGGCATCAAGTTGCACTCGGACACCTCCGGGGTGACGCTGAGCAAGGGCCGGCCGAGCGGCCCCGGGATGGTCCTCACCGTGCTCGCCGGGTACCCGACGCCGCCGCTGGCGGGGCTGCTCGGCGCCGTCCTGCTCACCATGGGGCGGGCCAGCCTGGTGCTGTGGCTGACGCTGGTGCTGCTGGCAGCGGTGCTGCTGCTCATCCGCAACTTCTACGGCCTGCTGTCGGTCCTGGTCACCGGCGCCGTGGTATTCCTGGTCACCTGGTACGCCCCGGACTGGGTCAAGGTCAGCTTCGCCTACGCCGGTGTGTGGTTCCTGCTGCTCGGCGGGGTGCGCCCGGTCTTCGAGCTACAGCGCCAGCGCAGTCGCGGGCGCGCCCCCGACTCCGACGCCGACCAGCTCGCCGGGGTCACCGTACTGCCCGCCTTCGGCTGGGTGTTCCTGTTCTTTCTGGTCGCCGTCGGCGCCCTGGCCGGCGGCGGCTACCTACTGCTACGCCCCATCCTGCCGGGGCACTGAACAGCCGTGGGACCCCTGGCGGCGGCTACTCGGTGAGCGTGGCCGGGTCCAGATCGAGCGTCACCGGGTCGGTGAAGTGCAGCGACTCGCCGGGCTTGGCCTGCTGGTGGAGCACGAAGTGGTCACCTTCCAGCCGGTGCAGCAGCAGCGTCGGCCCGTCGGGCTCGACAATCAGATACCAGGGGATCCGCGCCACGGCGTAGTAGTGCATCTTCAGTACCCGGTCGGTGGCCGCGTTGGTGGAGGTGATCTCGCAGACGAGGCGGAGGTCCGCGCCCTCGCTGATAGTGGTGCCCCTCGGCACCCGGGGGCGGATGATCAGGTCAGGTTCGACGATACGGTCGGGCCGTAGCCGGACGTCGACGTCGATGTAGACCCACAGGCCGGCGCGCTTCGCCACAGGTTTGAGGACTGCCGCAAGCTCGTGCAGCAGATCCTGGTGGTCGTAGTTGGCACCCGGGCTCACCGAAAGGGTCCCGTCGAAGAGCTCGATACGCGCGACTGTCTCTCCCAGCGCGAAGAACTCTTCTTCGGTCCACGGCAGGGCGTGGTCCTGCACGGCGACGTCCGTGGTGGCGGCGGTCATGGGCACCTCCGAGAGCGAGTCCTCCCCGGAGCCCGAGCCTGGCAGACGATCCATGGTGCTGCTGCCCCCTTCCGGACCCGCCGTCACCTACAACGATTCCGTTATCTACAACGGAATGTTGCCATGCTTCTTCGGCGGCAGCGTCTCCCGCTTGGTACGCAGCGCCCGCAGCGCGCGGACCAGCTGGACCCGGGTGGCGGACGGGGCGATCACCGAGTCGACGTACCCGCGCTCCGCCGCCACGTACGGGTTGGCCAGGGTGTCCTCGTACTCCCCGATGAGCTGGGCGCGCAGCTGCACCGGGTCGTCGGCGTCGCGCAGCTCCGCGCGGTACAGGATGTTCACCGCGCCCTGGGCGCCCATCACCGCGATCTGCGCGGTGGGCCAGGCGAAGTTCAGGTCGGCGCCGAGGTGCTTGGAGCCCATCACGTCGTACGCCCCGCCGTAGGCCTTGCGGGTGATCACGGTGACCTTCGGCACGGTGGCTTCGGCGTAGGCGTAGAGCAGTTTGGCGCCGCGCCGGATGATGCCGCCCCACTCCTGGTCGGTCCCGGGCAGGAAGCCGGGCACGTCCACGAAGGTGACGATGGGCAGGTTGAACGCGTCGCAGGTGCGGACGAACCGGGCCGCCTTCTCCGACGCCGCGATGTCCAGGCAGCCGGCGAAGTGCATGGGCTGGTTGGCCACCACACCGACCGGCCGCCCCTCCACCCGGCCGAACCCCACCACGATGTTCTGCGCGTAGAGCGGCGCCACTTCCAGGAAGTCGTCCACCACGTGCTCGATCACCCGGTGCATGTCGTACGGCTGGTTGGCCGAGTCCGGGATCAGCGTGTCCAGGGCCAGGTCGTCGGCGGAGACGTCCAGGTCGGCGTCGACGGCGTAGACCGGCGGGTCGTCCAGGTTGTTCGACGGCAGGTAGGACAGCAGCGCCTGCACGTAGGAGATGGCGTCCTCCTCGGTGGCCGCCAGGTAGTGCGCGTTACCCGACCGGGTGTTGTGGGTACGCGCCCCGCCCAGCTCCTCCATCGCCACGTCCTCGCCGGTGACCGTCTTGATGACGTCCGGCCCGGTGATGAACATGTGCGACGTCTGGTCCACCATCACGGTGAAGTCGGTGACCGCGGGCGAGTAGACGGCGCCGCCCGCGCACGGCCCCAGCACCAGCGAAACCTGTGGGATGACTCCGGAGGCGCGGACGTTGCGGAAGAAGATCTCGCCGTAGAGCCCGAGGGAGACCACCCCTTCCTGGATGCGGGCGCCGCCGGAGTCGTTGATGCCGATGACCGGGCAGCCGGTCTTCATCGCCAGGTCCATCACCTTGACGATCTTCTCCCCGAACACCTCGCCGAGGGAGCCGCCGAACACCGTGAAGTCCTGGGCGAACACGCATACCGGGCGACCGTCGACGGTGCCGTACCCGGTCACCACCCCGTCCCCGTAGGGGCGGTTGCGTTCCTGGCCGAAGTTGGTGGAGCGGTGCCGGGCCAGCTCGTCCAGCTCCACGAAGGAGCCCTCGTCGAGCAGCAGGGCGATCCGTTCCCGGGCGGTCTTCTTGCCCCGGGCGTGCTGCTTCTCGATCGCCCGCCCGGAACCGGCGTGTACCGCCTCGTCGATCCGGGCGCGCAGGCCGTCGATCCTGCCGGCTGTGGTGTGGATGTCGCTGAGCGCATCGGTCACCAGGGGATGCTATCCCGCTTTCCGTGCCCTCCCCGGCTGCCCTTCTCCGGGTTGCGCCTGGGGGCTGGCGGCCGGGATGACCACTCCGGGCGTCCCGCTTGATCCTGCGTGGTCAGCCCGGCCGCCCGCCCCGTCCTGGTTGAGCTCGGTCGGTCGCCCTGGCCACCGCCGACCTCGGCATCGAGGTGTGCGGAGAGGGCGTCGCGGGGTGGGGCCGTAGGGTCGGGGCGTGGGTGGAGTGGGTGACGGGATGTCGGTGGGGCGGAGGCCGTTGGACGGTGCCGCCGTTCGCGATGGGGTTGTCGGCGGGGGCAGGCTGTGGACCGCGCTTGAGGTGGTGGGGGAGACCGGGTCGACCAATGCGGATGTGATGGCGGCGGCGCGCGGCGGCGCGGCCGAGGGGTTGGTGCTGGTCGCGGAGCGGCAGACGGCAGGGCGGGGGCGGCTGGGGCGGGACTGGGTCTCTCCGGTGGGGGCGGGGCTGACGGTGAGCGTGCTGCTGCGGCCGGCGGTGCCGGTTTCCCGGTACGGCTGGCTGCCGCCGCTCGCCGGCGTCGCCGTTGCCACCGGGGTACGCCGGATGACGGGGCTGGACGCCCGGCTCAAGTGGCCCAACGACGTACTGCTGGACGACCGCAAGTGCGGTGGCATTCTCGCCGAGCTCGACGGGGACGGGGCGGTGGTGGTCGGCTTCGGGCTGAACGTGACGCTGCGCGAGGATGAGCTGCCCCGACCGGACGCCACGTCGCTGGCGCTGGCCGGTGCCACGGGGCTGGATCGGGGCGCCCTGCTGGTCGGATTGCTGACCGAGCTGGAGCGCTGCTACACGCGCTGGTGCGACGCTGGCGGGGATCCGCAGGCGAGCGGCGTGCGGGCGGCGTACCAGGAGCTCTGTGCGACGGTGGGGCGCACCGTTACGGTCAGCCTGCCGGGCGGGGGGCAGCTGGTCGGGCTGGCCGAGGCGGTGGACGCCGACGGGCGGCTGGTGGTGGCGGGCCGCCCGGTCGCGGCGGGGGACGTCGTTCACGTCCGGTAGCCGATCAGTTGACCCCGAAAGTGGCGTTCAGCCGCTACCGTCACAGCGGCATTGATGCAACTTGAGGTACGTGTATAGAAGGAGGTGCCAGTGGGGTTCCCGGAGGACGTTCTCACCAAGGATGAGAAGGTCGAGATCCACCTTCACCCGCACTGGAAGGCACTGTTCTGGCCGGTCGCACTGGCCGTCGTGGTGGTCATCGGGCTCGGCGTGGCCGGGTTCTTCATGGTCCCGGCCGGCGGCGCCACCCTGATCGGGTTCTACGTCCTGATCGCGGTGGGCGTGCTGCTCATCAGCTGGCTGACGGTGGCGCCCTGGCTGCGGTGGCGGACCACCCACTACGTCTTCACCAACGAGCGGGTGATCATGCGTACCGGCGTCTTCTCCCGACAGGGTCGGGACATCCCGCTCAACCGGGTCAACGACGTCTCCTTCCAGCACAGCTTCTTCGAGCGGCTGCTGGGCTGTGGCACGCTGACCATCGAATCGGCGGGCGAGCGTGGCCAGGTGGTGCTGGGCGACATCCCGCGCGTGGAGAAGGTGCAGAGCCAGCTCTACGACCTGGTGGAGCACTACAACGACGCGCACACCTTCGGTGACGAGGACCGGGAGGCGATCGTCCGGCAGGTGAACAAGGCTGGCGAGCGTAACCGGGACAAGGCCGGCGCCGAGGAGTGAGCGGGCCACGGCCCCGACGGGCCGAGGACTGAGCAATGGACAGGTAACCGGGCCCCGGCCACACGGCCGGGGCCCGCGCCGTCTCACAGTTGGGCCGTCTCACAGTTGGGCCGTCTCACGTCCGGGCGTCGCGCCGTCTCACCGTCGCGCGTCGCGCCGGCTGGCGGTCGCATCCGCGCTCGCGCTCCGTCCCGCGGCCGGCTCAGCCGGCCGGGCGCAGCGCGAACCAGCCGCGGAAGCGGGTACGCAGCACGTCGCCCTCGGGGTCGCCGCCCGGGCCGAGCCGGCTCATCACGGCGGCGAGGATGACGGTGCCGAAGCCGGGACGGGCCCGGGACAGTCCGCGGTCGACCACTTCGAGGCTGGTGGCCAGGTGGTCACCGGCGTAGACCGGGGCGATCCAGCGCAGCTCCTCCAGGCCGGGGGAGGCCGCCGCCGCAGCCCGGGACAGCAGGTGGTCGACGTAGGCGCGCATGAACAGGCTGACGGTGAAGAAGCCGCTGGCGATCGGCGCCCCGTAGGCGCTCTCGGCGGCGAGCGCCTCGTCGACGTGGTACCACTGCGGGTCGAAGCGGCGGGCGAAGGCCAGCATCTCGGCCTCGTCGACGACAGTGACGCCCAGGTCGAAGCGGCGGCCCGGGGTGAGGTCCTCGTAGTAGAGGTCGGCCTGCGCGCCGGTGCCGGAGAGCGTCACGCCGGCCGATGGTAGTGGGGTGCCCGGGCGTCGGATCACACCGGGTCGACGGCGATCTGCTCCTCTTCCGGGTCGGGTCGGCCGCCGCCGGTGAAGACGATCGTCCGGTACGACCAGAAGCGGAAGACCGTGCCGACGGCGGTACCCACCAGCTGGGTGGAGATGTTGTCCGCCAGCCGGGTCTGGAAGACCTCCGGCCACACCGCGCCGAGCAGGTCGTGCGAGATCCACGCGCAGCCCAGCGCGATGACCAGGCCGATGGCGTTGAAGACGAAGTAGAGCAGGTACTCCCGGTGCATCTTCTTGCCGCCGCGACCGCGCCAGGTCCAGAACCGGTTGCCGATGAACGCCAGGGTCGCCGCGACCACCGTGGAGACCACCTTGGCCCAGATGTGGCCCAGCGAGTCGAGCAGCAGGTTGAAGATCAACAGGTCGACGACGAAGGAGACGGCGCCGACGACGCCGAACTTGCCCATCTCGCGGACCAGGTTGCCGAAGCGCTCCCAGCCCTGGCGGACGAGCGACGGACGCCCGATCACGGGCGGCAGGTTGGCCACGGGCCGAGCCTACCGGTCGGCCCGCCCGATCCGGGTCAGCCTTAAGGGGGTGTCCGGTCACCCCGCGTGGCGTGCGTGTTCCTGCCCGGCAACGCGGAATTTCGCGCTGAGCCGCGCAGTAGCCGCAAATCCTGCGCTATTTGTGCAGTAGTTCACAACTGCCTCCGCTGCCTTAACCATGGTTCAGGCATACGCTGAGCGAAATCCCCGGCCGCCGGTGCCGTGCGCCCGATCCGGGTCCAGCTGCTCCGGCAGTCCCATGGTCAACGACGACCACGAGGAGATGCGATGACCGCGTCGGCTGTGCTTCCCGGCCTCGACAACGCCCCGACCGCTCATCCCCGAGTGCTCGCCTGGGTGGCCCAGGTCGCCGAGTTGACCACTCCGGAACGGGTGGTCTGGTGCGACGGCTCGCCGGCCGAGTGGCAGCGCCTCACCGCCGAACTGGTCCGGGCCGGCACGCTGGTACCGCTGGCCGGCAAGCCCAACTCGTTCTGGGCGCGAACCGACCCGGCCGACGTGGCCCGCGTGGAGGAGCGCACGTTCATCTGCTCCGCCGACCCCGACGACGCCGGCCCGACCAACAACTGGATGGCGCCCGAGCAGATGCGGGCCACCATGACCGGCCTCTACCGCGGCAGCATGCGGGGCCGCACGATGTACGTCGTCCCGTTCTGCATGGGCCCGCTCGACGCCGAGCAGCCGATGTACGGGGTGGAGCTGACCGACTCGGCATACGTGGTGGTCTCCATGCGGATCATGGCCCGGATGGGCGGCGCCGTGCTGGACCGGATGGGCCGGGACGCCGACTTCGTCGCCTGCCTGCACTCGGTCGGCGTGCCGCTGGCGCCGGGCGAGCCGGACGTAGCCTGGCCGTGCAGCCGGACCAAGTACATCTCGCACTTCCCGGCCACCCGGGAGATCTGGTCCTACGGCTCCGGCTACGGCGGCAACTCGCTGCTCGGCAAGAAGTGCTACGCGCTGCGCATCGCCAGCGTGGTCGCCCGCGACGAGGGCTGGCTCGCCGAGCACATGCTGATCCTCAAGCTGACCGCGCCGGACGGCGACGTGCGCTACCTGGCGGCCGCCTTCCCCAGCGCCTGCGGCAAGACCAACCTGGCCATGCTGGAGCCGACCGTCCCCGGCTGGCGGGTGGAGACCCTCGGGGACGACATCGCCTGGCTGCGGTTCGGCGCCGACGGCCGGCTCTACGCGATGAACCCGGAGTACGGCCTGTTCGGCGTCGCCCCCGGCACCGACTGGGCGACCAACCCGAACGCCATGCGTACCCTCGCGCTCGGCAACTCGATCTTCACCAACGTGGCGCTCACCGACGACGGTGACGTCTGGTGGGAGGGGATGGGCGAGCCGCCCGCGCACCTGACCGACTGGCACGGCAACGACTGGACACCGGCCTCCGCGGAGCCGGCCGCGCACCCGAACTCGCGGTTCTGCACGCCCATCGGGCAGTGCCCGATCCTCGCCCCCGAGTACCACTCGCCGCGCGGGGTGCCGCTGGACGCGATCCTCTTCGGCGGCCGGCGGCGCAGCACGGTTCCGCTGGTCACCCAGGCCCGGGACTGGAACCACGGGGTGTTCCTCGGCGCCACGCTCTCCTCGGAGACCACGGCCGCGGCGGTCGGCCAGGTGGGCGTGGTGCGCCGCGACCCGATGGCCATGCTGCCGTTCATCGGGTACCACGCGGGCGACTACCTCAACCACTGGATCGCGATGGGCAAGGGCGTCGACGGCGACCCGGCCCGCCTGCCCCGGATCTTCTACGTCAACTGGTTCCGGCGCGGCGACGACGGCCGTTTCCTGTGGCCGGGTTTCGGCGAGAACAGCCGGGTGCTCAAGTGGGTGGTCGAGCGGGTGGCCGGGCGGGGCGCCGCGGTCGAGTCCCCGATCGGGTACCTCCCGGCGCCCGGCGCGCTGGACCTGACCGGCCTGGACGTGTCGCCCGCCGACGTCGAGGCGGCGCTCGCCGTGGACCCGGCGCAGTGGCGCGCCGAGCTGCCCTCGATCGTGGAGTGGTTCGAGAAGTTCGGCGCCAAGCTGCCCGCCGTCCTCTGGGCCGAGCTGGACGCCCTGCGCGCCCGCCTCGGCTGATCGGCTTGACCCGGGCCGCCCGCCCCCGGGCTGATCGGCTTGACCCGGGCCGCCCGCCCGGGCTGACCGGCACCTATCGACGCTCTGTCACCTCAGGCGGCCCCGGGGCGGGTTGCCGGCAGGTTGCGGTTGAGTAGATGTTGCGACGTCCGCGTTACGGTCGCGGCGTTGGTGGCTAGGCTGCCTGGGGTGAAGGTGCGTCATCTGGTCTATTCGCTCTACGAGAAGCGACTGACCGCTTCGCTCGTCGGTAAGACCGGGCCCCGGCACGTCGGCGTGATGTGCGACGGCAACCGACGCTGGGCCCGGGAGATGGGGTATGTCGATCCCAACGACGGCCACCGGGTCGGGGCGGAGCGGATCAAGGAGCTGCTCCGCTGGTGCGACCAGGCCGGCGTCAAGCACGTCACGCTGTGGCTGCTGTCCACCGACAACCTGTCCCGGCCGGCGGCCGAGCTGGACCCGCTGCTGCAGATCATCGAGGACCTCACCAACGAGCTGGCCGCCGACGGGCAGCCCTGGCGGCTGCGCATGGTCGGTGCGCTGGACGTGCTGCCGGCGCACCACGCGCAGGCGCTGAAGGCGGCGGAGGAGCGCACCATCGGGCGTACCGGTGGGGCGCAGGTGAACATCGCGGTCGGGTACGGCGGCCGGCGGGAGATCGCCGACGCGGTGCGTTCGCTGCTGCAGGAGCACGCCCGGGCCGGGACGACCATCGAGGAGCTGGCCGGCGTGCTGGACGTGGACCACATCGCCGAGCACCTCTACACCCGTGGCCTGCCCGATCCCGACCTGATCATCCGGACCAGCGGCGAGCAGCGGATGTCCGGCTTCCTGCTGTGGCAGTCGGCGCACTCGGAGTTCTACTTCTGCGATGCGAACTGGCCGGACTTCCGGCATGTGGACTTCCTGCGGGCGCTGCGCTCGTACGCGATGCGGCAGCGCCGGTTCGGAAGCTGACGAATCTTCGGAGCTTGGCGTAACGGTGCGGTTTCGTGCCGTCACATTGGCACGTATCATTCGTTTGGAGCTGACGCATCGGGTGAACGGATGATGCTGGACGCACTCTACGAAGCCATACCGTGTGTCACGTCTCGGCAACCATGAGTGGTCCTCGCAGCTGGCCGTTCGCCGGCTTCCGGCCGGGCACAAACTGACACCCCGGAGGTGGTCACGTGAATCCCGTGTTCGCGGTCTTCCTGACTGTCCTGCTCGGCTCCTCGATGTATCTCGCCGGCCGGCTGCACGCCCGGGTCGGCTACCGCTTCGGCTACCGGTACGGCTACCGGCAGGGCTACTACGACGGTGACCGGGCCTGCTGGAACCGCGTCCGGCGCGGTGTACACACCGGTGAGATGGTGGAGACGGTGACCGTACCGGCGCCCCGCGCCGCCGCCCCCGGCGACGCCGATCAGGACTTCGTCCCGGGCGCCGGGACCATGTACGCGGGCAGCGCCGTGCCCGGCAACCGGCGCGGATACGACCACCCGGCCGGCTGACCGCCGGGGCGCGCGGTGATGTTGTTACCCCGGGGATGCTTCCCGCTGTGGCGTTGTCCGGCTAGCGTCTAGGCATGGCCCGGGGGCTTCCCGGACCAACCGGCAGGCCCGGATCCCTTCTGGCAGGGGGCCCGCACCCGACCCCCCGCCCCCGGGCGACGGTGGTGGCGGAGCGCGGGGCGCGCGGGTGCCGTCCCCCAACGGAGCCAGCCTGTGTCCAATCGCGTCACACCGACCAGCGACCAGCGAACCCACACCTTCGTCCTGGACACCTCGGTCCTCATCGCCGATCCCGCAGCCTTCCTCCGCTTCGCCGAGCACGACGTGGTGCTCCCGCTCGTGGTCATCTCCGAGCTGGAGGGCAAGCGCAACCACCCCGAGCTGGGCTATTTCGCCCGGCAGTCGCTGCGCATGCTGGACGACCTGCGGGTCACCCACCGGCGGCTGGACCAGCCCATCCCGGTGAACGAAGCGGGCGGCACGCTGCGCGTCGAGCTCAACCACACCGACCCGGGCCTGTTGCCGGCCGGCTTCCGCAACGACAGCAACGACGCCCGGATCCTCTCGGTGGCCCTGGGCCTGGCCGCCGAGGGTCGCGAGGTCACGCTGGTCACCAAGGACATGCCGCTGCGGGTCAAGGCCGGCGCGGTGGGGCTGCGCTCGGATGAGTACCGGCACGGCCAGGCCACCGACCCGACCTGGACCGGGATGGCCGAGGTGGAGGTCTCCGAGGCGCAGATCCAGGAGCTCTACGACAACGCCACGGTCGACCTCGACGACGCCGCCGGGCTGCCCTGCCACACCGGGCTGGTGCTGCACTCGCCGCGCGGCTCGGCGCTGGGTCGGGTGCTGCCGGACAAGACCGTCCGGCTGGTGCGCGGCGACCGGGAGGCGTTCGGGCTGCACGGGCGCTCGGCGGAGCAGCGCGTCGCGCTGGACCTGCTGCTCGACGACAGCATCGGGATCGTCTCGATGGGTGGCCGGGCGGGTACCGGCAAGTCGGCGCTGGCGCTCTGCGCCGGCCTGGAGGCGGTGATGGAGCGGCGCAAGCACCGCAAGGTGATCGTCTTCCGGCCGCTCTACGCCGTTGGCGGCCAGGAGCTGGGGTACCTGCCCGGTAGCGAGGCGGAGAAGATGTCGCCGTGGGCGCAGGCGGTCTTCGACACCCTCGGCGCGCTGGTGCACGACAACGTCCGCGAGGAGATCGCCGCCCGGGGCATGCTGGAGGTGCTGCCGCTCACCCACATCCGGGGGCGCAGCCTGCACGACGCTTACGTGATCGTGGACGAGGCGCAGTCGCTGGAGCGCGGGGTACTGCTCACCGTGCTGTCCCGGATCGGCTCCAACTCCCGGGTGGTGCTCACCCACGACGTGGCGCAGCGGGACAACCTGCGGGTCGGCCGGCACGACGGCGTGGTGTCGGTGATCGAGGCGCTCAAGGGGCACCACCTGTTCGCGCACGTGACGCTCACCCGTTCGGAGCGCTCGCCGATCGCCGAGATGGTCACAGATCTTTTGGAAGATCTCCCGCATTAGTATGTTTTGTCCGTAAAAACGGCGTGCCGATATTCGTCCCGCTGGGGCGTCCGACTGGCGCCCGGCCGTCTCATCGGTCAGGGTGTTCGACGGGCGCCCCATCGGTCGGCCACCGTCTCGACGGTCGCAGTCGACCCGCCGGTACCACCGGTGCGGGGCGCTGCCGGCGCCCGGGCTGTAGCCGCCCGCCGCCGGTCCCTGTCCCCGACGGAGGGAATCCTTCGTGGCACGGCTCTGGACCCGGCTCGGTGTCCGCTGCCTCGGCGTAGGCATACTGCTGCTGGCAGTTCCCGGTGGCGTCGCGCTCGGTGTGGACCGGCAGACCCAGCGGGCCAACGACCTGGCGTACCAGGGATCGGTCCGGGAGCAGGACGAGCTGCGCGAGCTGAAGGCCCGGCTGACCGACTTCAACCGGGTGACCGCCGGGCAGCGCGACGCGCAGGCGGACGCCCAGGCGAAGGCGAACGCGGCGGCCCAGACGGCGGCGGCCTCCGCCCAGGCGGCCGACGCGGCGGCCCGCGCCAGCGCGGCGGCCGCCAGCCGCAGCACCCCCCGGCCGGTGCCGTTCGGCCCGATCGCCGACTCCTGCACGGACTACACCGGCAACAAAGCGATCGGCTGCACGCTGGTCCTGCAGTGGGGCTGGGATCTCAAGCAGATGGCCTGCCTGGACCCGCTCTGGGCACACGAGAGCGGCTGGAACGAGAAGGCGAAGAACAGGTCCTCCGGGTCGTACGGCATCCCGCAGGCGCTGCCGGCCAGTAAGATGGCCGCCTACGGCTCCGACTATCTGGTCAATCCGGCCACCCAGATCAAGTGGGGCCTGGACTACATCAAGGGCCGGTACACCACTCCCTGCAACGCCTGGAGCCTGTGGAACTCGCGCTCCCCGCACTGGTACTGAAAGCACCGCCACTGGCGCGGCGTCGGGATAACTGGTACCTATCCGAGCTGTGACCGCTGACGCCCCGGACGCCGACCGGTTCGGCACCGTTCCGTTCTACGCCGCGCTCGGCCGGGCGTTCGTCGGGATGTGCTTCTTCATCATCCCGCTGCTGTTCGCCGTCGAACTGCTCGACGACCGGACCCACCACCGGCTGTCGGCGCAGGGCGGCATCCGCCCGCACCACCTCGACGGGCTGGACGGCATCCTCTTCGCGCCGTTCCTGCACGCCAACTTCGACCACCTGTACGGCAACGCCGTCCCGCTCGTCATCACCGGAACCTTCGTACTGGCCACCGGGCTGCGCCGGTTCCTCGGCATCACCGCGCTCATCGCGCTGGCCAGCGGCCTGGGCGTATGGTTCACCGGCAACGCCGGCACGGTGGTGGTCGGCGCCAGCGGCGTCATCTTCGGCTACCTGGGGTACCTGCTGATGCGGGGGATCGTCGAGCGCAGCCTCTGGGGCATCGCCGTCGGGCTGCTGGTCGGCCTGCTCTACGGCGCGCAGGTCGTGCTGCTGCTCCCTACCGACCCGCACATCTCCTGGCAGGCGCACCTGTTCGGGTTCATCGGCGGGATGCTGGCCGCGATCGTCTTCCGGCGCCGCCGCAGCGGCGCGACCACCGCCGCCGCGGCGGTCGGAATCGACCCCGACTGAAACATCTCACGACCCCGCCGCGCGCGCGGTGCGCTCATATTTACCCGCGTAGTGACAGGTACGACATCGACGGGCAACGCGCCGACCGGAGCGTATCCGGACATGAGTGCAACGTTGACCGCGCCGCCCGCACCGCCGCGCAGCGGGCTCACCGGCGTACGCGCCGGTTGGATTGAGCACTGGGACCCCGAGGACGCCGTCTTCTGGGCCGCGACCGGAAAGCGGATCGCCCGACGGAACCTGATCTTCTCCATCTTCTCCGAGCACCTGGCCTTCTCGGTCTGGGTGATCTGGAGCGTGCTGGTGGTGGTGGCCGGTACCCACCCGAACGACTTCCCGTTCCTCAACCCCAAGGTGCAGGCCAACGCCGACCACATCTTCTGGCTGGTGGCGCTGCCGAACCTGATCGGCGCCCTGATGCGGGTGCCCTACACGGTGGCGGTCGCCCGGTTCGGCGGACGCACCTGGACCACCATCAGCTCGCTGCTGCTGCTCATCCCGATCACCCTGGCCACCTGGTGCGTCACCCACCCCGGCACGCCCTACTGGTTCTTCCTCATCGCCGCGGCCACCGCCGGCGTCGGCGGCGGCAACTTCGCCTCCTCGATGGCCAACATTTCGTACTTCTTCCCCGAGCGGGTCAAGGGCGCGGCGCTCGGCGTCAACGCGGCCGGCGGCAACATCGGGCTGTCCAGCATGCAGTTCGTGGTACCCATGCTGATCTTCTTCCACTTCGGCATGTTCGTCGCCGCCGCCGTCTGGTTCCCGCTGGTGCTGATCTCCGCCACCTGCGCGTACCTGTTCATGGACAACCTCCGGGTCGGCAAGCAGACGGTGCGCGAACAGGCCGCCGTGCTGCGGCGCCCGCACGCCTGGGTGATGTCCTTCCTCTACATCGGCACCTTCGGCTCCTTCCTCGGGCTGGCCGCGGCCTTCCCCGCGGTGATGGCCTTCGAGTTCCCGGTGGCGCAGAAGTTCCACTTCCTCGGTACCGGCCTGCTGCTCCCGGTGGCCTTCCTCGGCCCGCTGGTCGGCTCGCTGGCCCGCCCGCTCGGCGGAGCCCTGGCCGATAAGGTCGGCGGTGCCCGGCTGACCGCCGCCGTCTTCCTCTGCATGGGGCTGGTCTCGCTGGCCGCCATCCACGAGGCCGACGCGCGCAGTTTGGGCGGGTTCATCGCCGCGATGCTGGTGCTGTTCACCCTCTCCGGCACGGGCAACGGGTCGGCGTACCGGATGATCCCGGCGATCTACCGCCGGCAGGCCGAGGCGGCGATCGACGCGGCGCCCGCCGAGCGGGAGTCGATCCTGCTGCGCGCCCGCCGGGAAGGCAGCGCGACGCTGGGCATGGCCGGCGCCTGCGGCGCCATCGGCGGGTTCATCCTGCCCAAGGCGATCGGCAACTCCATCAAGGCGACCGGCGGCATCACCACCGCGTTCTCCTGGTTCGTCGCGATGTACGCCGTGTGCCTGGTCGTCACGGTCGTGGTCTACCTGCGGCGGGGACGCCTGGTCTCCGGAGTCTGAGCGGGGAACGGGCCGGCGCGGATCGACTGCGCCGGCCCGTTTCACGTGCGCGCCCAATCCAGGAATCGTTGGTACAGCCCGCCGGCGGGCAGCTGTGGCAGGTCTTATGCGGCGTCCACCATGCAGGCGGCAAGGTAGAGAATCAGCCCGGTGCGCAGGCCGGCGTACTCGGCGGTCAACTGGCTGCGACGGGTCGCGCAGGGCCAGGCATCGCCACAGCCGGCACAGGACCAGTCCGGTCGCTGTGGGATGTGCATGCTCACCGCGCGCCACCGACCGTGGTGCCCAGTGGGCGCCCGGTGCACGCCGGGCAGCTCAGTCGGGCTCCGTCGACCGGGCACCAGCGCGACGACCGCCGCAACGTCCACATGCCGGCGAGCCATCCCACAACCAGTACGGCGAGTGCGAGAGCCGTGGCAGCCAGGGGTAACACGAGATACCTCCCGATGGTTGTCGAGCATTTGTAGCAATGCTCCGGGAAGTGGCCTGATGCCGGGAACGCAGCGGCGTACCTGTCTTGTCCTGGTGCTGTGGTGCTCACCCCGGATGCGCCACTACGCTCCAGAGGTCCGGCAGGCTGATCCGCGCGGGAGACTCCTCGGTGACCACAGTCGTGCGATGGTCCGGCCGCGAGGCACGGGCGCTGCGTGAGGCGAGGCGGATGAGCGTCCGCGCGTTCGCCGCGCACCTGGGCGTGGCGGTGGCGTCGGTGACCAACTGGGAACGGCGCGGGGAACACATCCGACTGCGCCACGAAACCCAGCAGATCCTCGACACCGACCTCAGTCGAGCGGGTGACGACGTCCGCCGACGATTCGCGGCCGCGCTGGGCGGCACCGATCCGGGCGGCACGGTCCTTCCGTGGACCTCGCGGGCGGATCGACCTACCTTCGCACTTTCGGACGAGGTGACTGCTCTGCCGGCCAAGATCGGCCGCGCGGACGTCGCGCAGATCCGTGAGGTCGCGGACGCGTTTTCCACCTGGGACAACGCCCGTGGCGGCGGGCTCGCGCGGGAGGGTGCCTTCGGCCAACTGGCCTGGTATTCCAAGCTGCTTCAGGTGGGCTGTCCGTGGGCGCTGCGGGTGGAACTGTTCGCGGCCGTCGCGGAGTTCGGCGGCATCGCGGGCTTCATGGCCTTCGACGCGTATGCCCATGCCGCTGCCCGGCGGGCATTCGCGTTCAGCCTGGGATGCGCCGAGGAGTGCGGCGACGTACAGCTTCAAGCCTCGATCCTGGCCATGCAGTCACGTCAGGCCACCTGGTGCGGCCGCCCGGATGAGGGACTGGCTCGGGCGGAACGGGCTCTCGCGCTGGGCAGTCAGCTGACAGCGACGGAAAGAGCGTCGTTGCACACCCTGCGAGCCCGTGCGCTGGCGAAGTTGCGTCGCCGTCAAGAGACTCTGGCCGCCGTCGGTGCGGCAGATGCGGCCTTCTCCCGGTCGGCGTCGGCAATGGATCCGCCATGGATGGCCTTCTATGACGAAGCTCAGCACCAAGGCGATACGGGACATGCTCTCTGGGACCTCTCTGTCTCCGGCTGGGAGACGGAGGCCGCCGCCCGACTCGGTTACTCGGTTGACCATCACACTGCGGGGTACACGCGATCGCGCACGATCTCCCGCATCAAGCTGGCCAGTCTGACGATGGCGACCGGAGACCCTGTCGAGGCCGCTGTCATCGGTGCGGTCGCGCTTCCCGATGCGAGCCGACTGCGGTCCCGTCGCGCCGTCGATGACCTGCTGGAGCTGAAGAGCCTTGCCGATGACCGGGCCACGGACAGCCGAGCTGCCCGTGATCTCCGAGACCAGATCAGCGACGTGTGCGCGACGCCATGACGGCAGTTGAGGAGATCCTGCGGATCGCATGTGCGCGGGTCGGCGTGGAATACGCCGGCCACGAGTTGATACGAGCGTCCGAGAACACGATCTTCCGGCTGCCCGGTGCGGTGGTGGCCAGGGTCAGCCGCTCCGGACAGCTTGCGGCGGCAGGGAAGGAGGTGGCGGTCTCCCGCTGGCTGGCTGCCTGCGGCGTACCTGTTGTCGAGGTTCTGTCGGACGTGGATCAACCGGTCGCGGTCGACGGGCGGGCGGTGACCTTCTGGCAGGAATTGCCGCCGCATCGCTACAGCACGCTGGCGGAGCTGGCCACGGTCCTGCGACACCTGCACAGCCTGCCGCCGCCCACCTTCGACCTGCCGGCCGTCGAGCCTTTCGTCCGGCTGCGGGGGCGCATCGTCGAGTCGGAACTGCTCTCCGCCGTTGACCGGGACTGGCTGCTCGGCCACTTGCGTGATCTTGAGGAGCGGTTCGCGACGTTGCCTGCCGGGTTGCCGTGGTGCGCCGTCCACGGCGATGTCTGGGCCGGCAACGTCGTCGTGGCCGACGGTCCACCCATCCTGCTGGACCTGGAACGGTTCGCCACCGGACCGCCCGAGTGGGATCTGACCTCGATCGCTGTCGACTACACCACCTTCGGGGACCTGACGGCCGGACAGTGGGCCGCCTTCGCAGCGGAGTACGGGTACGACGTGACCACCTGGGCCGGGTTCGGGACGCTCCGGGATGCCCGGGAGCTGAGGAAGGTCACCTTCGCGCTGCAGATGGCCGCCCAGCGACCGGAACTGACCCGGGAAGCAGGCCTCCGGCTGCGCTGCATCCAGGGGCTGCACGGTCCGCGCCCTTGGGGCTGGATGGGAGTTCCATAGTGGTGACGATGGATGAGCGCGATGCGGTACGCCATCGCCCCGGCGGAAGGAGTTACCTCGTTGTGATCGTCATTGCTGAGGCGCAGCCAACGGATGTTGAGGCCATCGCGGAGCTGACGGCCGAGATGGACCGCTTCTACGGCTCCGACGAGCTTGAGCCACCTGGGGTACGACTCGCCCAGATCAACGATGCGCTCAGCGGCGACCGGCCGGCCGCGCGTGCGGCACTGGCCTGGGATGCCGAGCGGCTGGTCGGATTCACCGCCTACTCCCACCTGTGGCCGGCTGACGGTATGACGCGCTCGCTGTTTGTGAAGGAACTTTTCGTCAGGGCAGGCGCGCGCCGCGAAGGCGTGGGTACCCGCCTCTTGCGCGCGGTGTTCCAGCTCGCCGTCGATGCCGGTTGTAGCCGGGTCGAATGGCAGACCGAGACCACCAACGTGGACGCCCGCGCCTTCTACTCGGCGCTGGGCGGTCAGGAGCTGAGCGGGAAAGTCTGCTACCGCCTGGACGGCGCGTTGCTCAGCCGATTGGCAAGCTGATCAATGGCCAGCGTCCATTGGGCTGGACGGGTTGCCTAGTGATCCACCCACCTTCGTAGTACCATTAGTGGTACAACTAGGGGGCCAAATGAAGGTTGTGAACATCTCCGACTTCCGGGCGAACGTAGCGAACCTGTTCGACGAGGTAGTCGTCAACGACGAGCCGCTGGTGGTGACCCGCAAGGGTGCGGAGCCGATGGTGGTGCTGTCCAAGTCTGAGTTCGACGCCATGGAGACTACGAACTACCTGTTGAGCGGGGAGAACGGCCGCGTCCTGCGTGAGCGCATCGCCGAGCTGAACGCCGGGAACGGGCGGCCGCAGGACATGATCGAGGACGACGACGCCCGGCCCAACGCGGCGTGAAACTGATCTGGTCGCAGGGTGCGTGGGACGAATATGTCGACTGGCAGGCCCGGGACTCGCGCATGGTCAAGAAGATCAACGCACTGCTGCGGGACATCATGCGGGGCGGCGACGCCGGGCAGGGAATCGGCAAACCGGAACTGTTGCACGGTGACCTGGCCGGCTGGGCGGCACGGCGCATCACGCAGGAACACCGGCTGGTGTACCGGGTGGTCAATGGCAGCGTGGAAATCGCGGCCTGCCGCTACCACTATTCATAGGTAGCGGACGAGGGCCGGTCCAGTGGGTGCCGGCGTGGCCAGGTGTGCGGCGTGGGAGTTCGTGACGAGCCGCTGCTTCACCGATCGGCGGCGCGGGACCCCCGTGGTGCGCTGTCGACGTCGGAGCGGTAGCGCCAGCCCTCGCCGAGGACGAGTGGCAGCGCGACAGCCGCCAGCAGACCGCCCAGCAGCGGAAAGACGATGAAGACCCAGAGCTGGGACAGCGGGGTACCACCTTCGAATACCGCCGGGCCGAAGGACCGGGCCGGATTCACCGAGGTGCCGTCGAGTGGGATGCCGACCAGGTGGCAAGCGGCCAGGGCGATGCCGATGGCGAGGCCGGCGAATCCCGCGTTCTCGGTACGGCTGGTCACTACGAGCACGACGAGAACGAGCAGGAACGTGAGTACGGTCTCCAGCACCATCGTCCCGCCCAGATTGATGTGCGGGCCGTAACTGTTGGTCCCCAGGGATCGGGTCTGGTCGGTGACGCCGCCCCACCGGGTGAGGCCGTACAGGCCGAACGCGGCCAGCGTCGCTCCGGCGAATTGGACGAGCCAGTAGGCGACAGCGTTCGCGAGGTTGATCCGGCCGGTGAGCAGCGCGCCCAGGGTCACCGCGGGGTTGACGTGGCAGCCGGATACCGGGCCGAGCGCGTAGGCCAGGGCGAGGAGGATCAGGCCGAAGGCCAGAGCCACGACCACCACACCGCCTTCGACCCGCCCGGCGATGGCACTCCCGACGCCGAAGAAGACGAGCAGCACGGTTCCCAGAAACTCGGCGCCGTAGCGTTTGGTTCTGTCCATATCGAAACCTCCGCGGGCTCTGACCTCCCCCGATCGCGATCTACGATACGTAACCTTACGTCGCTTTTGCGTGCTAACGGGCAGATCCGATCTCTCGGAGTACGCGGTGCCGGGGTGATCGGTGCTGAAACTGAGGCCTGTCGATGGTGGAGGACACCGTCGTCTCATGAAGTGAGATGGAAATCTTGATGTCGGTCCGGCTTCGCCCTGTTCACCTGGGTTGGCCAGGGTTCGTGAGGGGGTCGACTCAGGGCTGACATCTGAGGGAACCGGCGGCGAAACGGTTGTCCCGGACCCTTGGGGACATGGTCGAGGTCGCCACGCACTGCCCGTACTGCGCACTGCAGTGCGGGATGACGCTGCGCGACGAGGGCGCCGGGGTCACCGTGGCGCCCCGGGACTTCCCCACCAACCGGGGCGGGTTGTGCCAGAAGGGCTGGACCTCGGTCGAACTGCTCGACCACCCGGAGCGGCTGACCACACCCCTGATCCGGCCGGAGAAGGGGGCGCCGCTGCGCCCGGCCAGCTGGGACGAGGCGCTGGACCGGATCGTCAGCACCCTGCGCGAGCTGCGCGCCACGCACGGCCCGGACGCGCTGGCGGTCTTCGGGGGCGGCGGGCTGACCAACGAGAAGGCGTACGCCCTGGGCAAGTTCGCCCGGGTCGCGCTGGGCACCCGCTACATCGACTACAACGGGCGGTTCTGCATGTCGTCGGCGGCAGCCGCCGGGAACCGGGCGTTCGGGGTGGACCGGGGGATGCCGTTCCCGCTGGCTGACATCGGCCGCGCCGACGTGCTGGTGCTGGTCGGCGCCAATCCGGCGGAGACCATGCCGCCGCTGGCCCGGTACCTGACCGAGCAGCGCACCCGCGGCGGCACCCTGGTCGTGGTGGACCCGCGCGCCACCCCGACCGCCCGGCAGGCACACCTGCACCTGCAGGCCCGGCCCGGCACCGACCTGGCGCTGGCCAACGGGCTGCTGCACGCGGCCATGGCCGGCGGGTACCTCGACAAGTCCTATGTGGACGACCGGACCAGCGGGTTCGACGCGGTGGCGCAGACGGTGGCCGGTTACTGGCCGGAGCGGGTGGAGCGGCTGACCGGGGTGTCGGTCGCCGAGCAGCTGCGCCTGGTGGAGCTGCTCGGCAGCGCCCGTCGGGCGATCATCCTCACCGCCCGCGGCGCTGAGCAGCACAGCAAGGGTACCGACACCGTCTCGGCGTGGATCAACCTGGCGCTGGCGCTCGGGCTGCCGGGGCGCCCGGGCAGCGGGTACGGCTGCATCACCGGGCAGGGCAACGGGCAGGGCGGCCGGGAGCACGGCCAGAAGGCCGACCAGCTGCCCGGGTACCGGCTGATCAGCGACCCGGCCGCGCGGGAGCACGTGGCCGGCGTGTGGGGCGTGGCGCCGGAGAGCCTGCCCGGGCCGGGGGTCTCCGCCACCGAACTGTTCGACCTGCTCGGCACCGAAGGTGGCCCGAAGGCGCTGGTGCTGTTCGGCTCCAACCCGGTGGTCTCGGCGCCCCGCGCCGGCCGGGTGGAGCGCCGGCTGGCCGCGCTGGACCTGCTGGTGGTGGCCGACTTCGTCCGGTCGGAGACGGCCGAGCTGGCCGACGTGGTGCTGCCCTCGGCGCAGTGGGCCGAGGAGGACGGCACGATGACCAACCTGGAGGGGCGGGTGCTGCGCCGGGTGGCGCTACGCCAGCCGCCCGCCGGGGTGCGCACCGACCTGGAGATCATCTCGGCGCTGGCCCGGGAACTCGGGCCGGACGGGCCGGACTGGTCGACCGAGCCGGAGCAGGTCTTCGCCGAGCTGCGCCGGGCCTCCGCCGGGGGCAAGGCCGACTACGCCGGCATCTCCTACGCCGACGTCACCGCCCGGGACGGCGTCTTCTGGCCCTGCCCGGCGCCGGGGCACGCCGGTACGCCCCGGATGTTCACCGACAGGTTCGCCACCGACGACGGGCGGGCCCGGTTCGTGGCGGTCGAGCACCGGGCGGCGGCCGAGGAGCCGGACGGGGCGTACCCCTACTTCCTGACCACCGGCCGGGTGCTGGCCCAGTACCAGTCCGGGGCGCAGACCCGCCGGGTGGATGCGCTCAACCGCAGCGCCCCGGGCGGCTTCGTGGAGCTGCACCCGGACACCGCCGAGCGGGAACGCATCGTCGACGGGGAGCTGATCCGGGTGGTGTCCCGGCGCGGCGTGGTCGAGGCACCCGCGCGAGTGGTCGACACGATCCGGCCGGACACGGTGTTCACCCCGTTCCACTGGGGCGGCGCGGCGCGGGCCAACTCGGCCACCGTCGACGCGCTGGACCCCGTCTCACGGATGCCGGAGTTCAAGGTGTGCGCCGTACGCCTGGAGAAAGTCGCGGGGGAGGACTAGATGCGCGTCGTGGTGGTCGGGTACGGCATGGCCGGCGCCCGGGTGGCGGCTGAGCTGCGTACCCGCCGGGCGGACCTGGACGTGCTGGTGCTCGGCGCGGAGCAGCACCGGGCGTACAACCGGATCCTGCTCTCCAACGTCCTGGCCGGCAAGACCGCCGAGCGGGACGTGGCGCTGGCCGAGCCGACCGGCCGGGGCGTCGAGGTGCGTACCGGCACTGCGGTGCGCTCCATCGACCGGGCCAGCCGCACGGTGTCCACAGTGGACGGCGAGCGCATCGGCTACGACCGGCTGGTGCTGGCCACCGGGGGGCGCGCGGCGCTGCCGGAGATCAAGGGCCTGGTACGCGACGACGGCAGCCTGCCCGAGCGGGTGGTCGCGTTCCGTACCCTCGACGACTGCCGCCGGGTGGTGGCGCTGGCCGACGGCGCGTCCCGGGCGCTGGTGCTGGGCGGCGGCGTGCTCGGCCTGGAGGCGGCCCGTGGCCTGGCCGCCCGGGGCCTGGAAGTGACCGTGCTGCACGGCAACGGGCACCTGATGGACCGGCAGCTGGACCGCACCGCCGGTGCGCTGCTCGGCCGCAGCCTCGCCGAACTCGGCGTGCGCAGCCGGCTGGACGTCACCACGGTGCGGGTCCGCGCCGACGCGGACGGCGTGACGGCGGTGCTGGCCGACGGTGACGTGGTCGGCGCCGACCTGCTGGTGGTGGCCTGTGGCGTGCGGGCCGAAACCGGCCTGGCCGAGGCGGCCGGGCTGCGGGTGGAGCGCGGCATCGTGGTGAACGACCGGATGGTCACCAGCGACCCGGCGATCTTCGCCATCGGTGACTGTGCCCAGCACGACGGCGTCACCGGCGGCCTGCTCGGCCCCGCCTGGGCGCAGGCCCAGGTGGCCGCCGATGTGATCAGCGGGGTACGCCCGCTGGCCCGGTACCAGCCGGCGCCGGTGGTGACCCGGCTCAAGGCGGCCGGCATCGACCTGGCCACCATGGGCGAGTCGACCGGCGGCGCCGACGACGCCCACGAGCTGACCTACAGCGACCCGCGCAGCGGCACCTACGCCAAGCTGGTGGTCCGCGAGGACCGGCTGGCCGGCGCCATCATGCTGGGCGACAACCCCAGCGTGGGTACCGTCATCCAACTCTTCGACCGCGGCGGCCGGCTCCCCGGCGACCTGCGGTCCCTGCTGCTCGGCCGGGCCGCCCCGGCCAGCTCGACCGGCCACTCCGAGGCCTCGCCGGCACTGATGCCCGACGCCGCCGTGGTGTGCCGCTGCAACACCGTCCACAAGGGAGAGATCGTCGCCGGTTTCCGTGCCGGGGACCGGGACTGCGCGGGCATCGCCGCGCGGACCCGGGCCACCACCGGCTGCGGAAGCTGCGCGGAGTCGGTCAGCGGCATCCTGCGCTGGCTGGCCGGTACCGAGTCGGGCACGTCCGGCATCGACTCGGTGGAGAAGGAGGTCGCGGCATGAAGAGACTCGTGGTAGTCGGGTACGGCATGGTCGGCCATCGGCTGGCGGAATCGTTGCGCAGCAAGGACAGCGCCGGTGAGTGGTCGGTGACCGTGCTGGCGGAGGAGCCCCGGCAGGCCTACGACCGGGTACGGCTGACCGCCTGGTTCGACGGGGAGAAGCTGGAGCTGCCGGCGCTGCCCGGCGTGGACGTGCGGCTCGGTACCCCGGCCACCGGGCTGGACCTGGGCGCCCGCAAGGTGTCCACAGTGGACGGCGCAGTCGAGTACGACGCGCTGGTGCTGGCCACCGGGTCGTACCCGTTCGTGCCGCCGGTGCCCGGGCGCGACCTGGCCGGCTGCTTCGTCTACCGGACGATTGAGGACCTGGCGGCGCTCAAGGACTACGCCACCAACGAGGGCTGCCGTACCGGCGTGGTCATCGGCGGCGGGCTGCTCGGCCTGGAGGCGGCCAATGCGCTGCGCGGGCTGGGTCTGGCCACCCACGTGGTGGAGTTCGCGCCCCGGCTGATGCCGATGCAGGTGGACGAGGCCGGCGGCGCCATGCTGCGCCGGCACATCGAGGACCTGGGGCTGACCGTCCACACCGGACGGGCGGCCAACCGGGTCACCGGTGAGGGCGCGGTCCGGCAGGTGGTCTTCGAGGACGGCGGCGTGATCGGGGCCGACGTGGTGGTCTTCGCCGCCGGTATCCGGCCCCGCGACGACCTGGCCCGGGCGGCCGGGCTGGCGGTCGGGCCGCGCGGCGGGGTCCTCGTGGACGGCGCCTGCCGCACGGAAGACCCGGCGGTGTACGCGATCGGCGAGTGCGCCTCGCTGGAGGGCACCGTCTACGGGCTGGTCGCCCCCGGCTACGCGATGGCCGAACTGGTCGCCGACCAGCTGACCGGCGGCTCAGCCAGCTTCCCCGGCGCGGACACCTCCACCAAGCTCAAGCTGCTCGGCGTGGACGTGGCCTCGTTCGGCCAGACCAGCGGGCCGCTGGACGTCACGTTCGTCGACCCGGCCACCCGGGTCTACGCCAAGTTGGTCCTCTCCGACGACGCGCAGACCCTGCTCGGCGGGGTACTGGTCGGGGACGCCAGCGCCTATCCGACGCTGCGCGCCTGCCTGGGCGGGCCGCTGCCCGGGCCGCCGCTGGCGCTGCTGGCGCCGGCCGGGTCGGACGGGGCGTCCACCGGCGGGCTGCCGGACACGGCCCAGGTGTGCTCCTGCAACGGGGTCACCAAGGGCACCATCCTCACCGCCATCCGGGAGCAGGGCTGCGCCGACGTGGGCGCGGTGAAGGCGTGCACCCGGGCCGGTACCACCTGCGGGTCCTGCGTACCGCTGCTCAAGCAGCTGCTCGGCGAGGCCGGCGTGGCCGTCTCCAGCAACCTCTGCGAGCACTTCGCCTACACCCGGCGCGACCTGTTCGACATCATCACCGTCCGGGGCATCCGCACCTTCTCCCAGCTGATCGCCGAGTACGGCACCGGGCGCGGCTGCGACATCTGCAAGCCCGTGGTCGCCTCCATCCTGGCCAGCACCGGCAGCGGGTACATCCTGGACGGCGAGCAGGCGGCGCTGCAGGACACCAACGACCACTTCCTGGCCAACATCCAGCGCGACGGCACCTACTCGGTGGTGCCGCGCATCCCGGGCGGCGAGATCACCCCGGACAAGCTCATCGTGATCGGGGAGGTGGCCCGGGACTTCGGGCTGTACACGAAGATCACCGGTGGGCAGCGCATCGACCTGCTCGGTGCCCGGGTCGAGCAGCTGCCCCGGATCTGGCGGCGGCTGGTGGACGCCGGCTTCGAGTCGGGGCACGCGTACGGCAAGGCGCTGCGTACCGTCAAGTCCTGTGTCGGTTCGACCTGGTGCCGCTACGGCGTGCAGGACTCGGTCGGCCTGGCGGTCGCCCTGGAGCTGCGCTACCGCGGGCTGCGCTCGCCGCACAAGATCAAGTCGGCGGTCTCCGGCTGCGCCCGCGAGTGCGCCGAGGCGCGCGGCAAGGACTTCGGCATCATCGCCACCGAAACCGGGTGGAACCTCTACCTCGGCGGCAACGGCGGTTTCAAGCCCCGGCACGCCGAACTGTTCGCCAGCGACCTGTCCACCGAGGAGCTGATCCGGTTGGTCGACCGCTTCCTGATGTACTACATCCGCACCGCCGACCGGCTCCAGCGCACCGCCGCCTGGATCGAGGCCATGGACGGCGGCCTGGACCACCTGCGCGACGTCATCGTGGCGGACTCGCTGGGCATCTGCGCCGACCTGGACGCCGCGATGGAGCGGCACACCGGCGCCTACGTCGACGAGTGGCGGGCCACCATCGAGGACCCGGAGCGGCTGGGCCGCTTCGTCTCCTTCGTCAACGCCCCGGACACCCCCGACCCGAGCATCACCTTCGACAGCGAACGCGGCCAGCCGGTACCGGCCGCCGCCGGTCGGGAGCCGGTCCTGCTGGGGATGCCGCGATGAGCTGGACACCGATCTGCGAGTACTCCGTCCTGCTGCCCGAGCGCGGCGTCGCCGCCCTGGTCGACGGCGCCGCGGTGGCGGTCTTCCGGACCCACGACGGCACCCTCTACGCACTCGACAACCTCGACCCCTGCTCCGGCGCCAGCGTGCTGTCCCGGGGCATCGTCGGCGACCGGGGCGGCGCGCCGACGGTCGCTTCGCCGATGCACAAGCAGGCGTTCGACCTGCGTACCGGCGAGTGCCTGGACGCGCCCGGAGTCCGGGTGCGGACCTTTCCGGTACGCTGCGTGTCGGGGGTAGTCGAAGTGGACCGGCAGGCGTGACGCGGTGGCGATGAACGGAGCCGTGGAGCGGCCGCCGTCCTGCTCGGGCGACCTGCCGGAGCGCGACCCGGCGTCCGCGCTGCCCGCCGATGACCAGCCGCTGGCCGGCTTCACCATTGCCGTCACCGCCGACCGGCGCCGCGACGAACTCGCCGTCCTGCTCACTCGCCGGGGCGCCAAGGTGGTGGTGGCGCCGGTCCTGCGCATCATCCCGATCAGCGACGACACCGAACTGCGCGCCGCCACCGAGGAGCTGGTGGCGGCGCCGCCCACCATCGTGGTCGCGAACACCGGCATCGGCATGCGCGGCTGGCTGGAGGCGGCCGAGGGCTGGGGCCTGGCCGAGCCGCTGCGGGCCGCGCTGGCCGGCGCGTATGTGATCGTCCGGGGACCCAAGGCGCGCGGCGCCGTCCGGGCCGCCGGCCTGGTCGACCAGTGGTCGCCGCAGTCGGAGAGCTGCGCCGAGATCCTCGCCCATCTGCTGGCGCGCGGCGTGGCTGGCGAACGTATCGCCGTCCAGCTGCACGGCGACGACCAGCCCGACTTCATCGCCGCCCTGCGCGCCGCGGGCGCAGGCGTGGTGGAGGCGTCGGTGTACCGCTGGGCGCCGCCGGCCGAGTCGGCGCCGGTACGCCGCCTGGTGGAGCTGATCACCGCCCGGCAGGTCGACGCCGTCACGTTCACCTCGGCGCCGGCCGTACACGCGCTGCTGGCGGCGGCCGGCCCGGACGCGCCGGCCGTGCTCGACGCGCTGCGCAGCGACGTGGTGGCCGTCTGCGTCGGGCCGGTCACCGCCGGTCCGCTCACCGACCGGGGCATTCCGGTGTTGTCCCCGGCCCGCTCCCGGCTCGGCGCGTTGGCCCGGACCGTCGTCGAGGAGCTGCCCGGGCGCTGCCTGACGCTGCGCGCCGCCGGTCGGCAGATCTCCCTGCGCGGGCACGCCGCCATGGTGGACGGCGAACTGCGCCCGCTGCCCAGCGCCCCGATGGCTGTGCTGCGCGCGCTGGCCGAGGCGAACGGGCGGGTACTGTCCCGGGCCGAGCTGCTGGCCACCCTGCCCCGGGGCGCCGACGAGCACGCGGTCGAGATGGCCGTCACCCGGCTGCGCTCCGCGCTCGGCGACGGCGAGCTGGTCCAGACGGTGGTCAAGCGGGGATACCGGCTGCGGGTGGACTGACGGGCGCATCGCCGCCGGTATCCGCGCCGCCCCTGCAGCATCGGCTACCTGTGGCTGCACTTTCGACAAGGAGCGCTGGGAGCTGGGCGACCGCAGCGTGCGCTGCTTCGCCTACGCGTTCACCAAGAGCAAGGTGATCATCGGCAGCGTCAAGGGCATCCGGACAGGTACCCCGCGGAGTTGACCGGTGGCGCTGCTTGCCTGCGGGCGGCCGGGCTGGGATGGTCGGGCGGTGAGCTTCTTCGAGCAGTTCACCGCTGTCCCGCCGGCCGAGCCCGAGCCGGAGCCCGAGCGGCCACCGTGGTTCAAGCCGCAGCTGCAGTTGCCGGGCGTGGTCCCGGTGGAGCTGGTGCTGGCCCGGACGGAGGCGGCGGCTGTGCTGCTGTCCGGCGTCCAGGCGTACCGGACCGGCTTCGAGTTCAGCGTGGCCGCGTTGGTGCGCGAGCGCAGCCGGGTCGGCCGCAGGTTGGACTCTGTGTACGGCTACCCAGCGGCAGGCGTGGACCCCGGACCGGAGTTCCTACGCTTCGGGCTGCGCTTCGCCGACGGCCGGTCGGCCGCCAACCTGCCGCGCTCGGGGCCGCCCGACACCGGCGACCCGGCGTCCGCCGCACCGATGCTGATGCGCCAGCACGGCAGCGGGGACGGCCAGCGCTGGGAGCACGACTTCTGGGTGTGGCCGCTGCCGCCGCCCGGACCGCTGACCTTCGTCTGCCACTGGCCGGCGCTGGACATCCCGGAGACCGCCGTGGAGATCGACGCGGGCCTGGTGCTCGACGCCGCGGCGCGCAGCTACGAGCTCTGGCCGGGGTCGGACGCCCCGGTCTGAGCCGGCCGTCACCCGGCCGTCCGGCGCCGTCGTCGTAGGGCGATGCCGACCGCCGGCCCTCGCCACTGCTCCGCCCGCTCTGCCCGTGCTGGTCGCAGCGGACCCCGGCAGCCGTCCGGTCGGGCGACACTGTGGCCACGGGTGGACATCCGGCTGTGACCGGCGTGGAACTCGTTGTATCGGCCGGGCGGCGCCCGTACTGTGGCACTCACCCGGCTGCCAGCGGCGGCGGCCGCAGTGACGGTGGTGAGTGGATGCGTCAGGTCGACGTGGCGATCATCGGAGCCGGCCCCACCGGGCTCTTCGCGGCGTACTACGCCGGCTTCCGGGGCCTGTCCACGGCGGTCATCGACGCGCTGCCCGAGCCCGGCGGCCAGGTCACCGCGATGTACCCGGAGAAGATGATCTTCGATGTCGCCGGCTTCCCGGCGATCCGCGGCCGGGACCTGGTGAAGAACCTGGTCGAGCAGGCCGGCACCGCCAACCCCAGCTACCACCTGGGGGTACAGGCGCAGGGACTGTCCTACCAGGACGAGCGCCCGCTGGTCACCCTCTCCGACGGTACCCAGCTGCACTGCGGGGCCGTCATCATCACCGGCGGGCTGGGCAGCTTCACCGCCCGGCCGCTGCCGGCGGCCGCCCAGTTCGGCGGGGCGGGCCTGGTCTACTTCGTCCCGCACCTGGAGGACCTGGCCGGCCACCACGTGGTCATCGTGGGCGGCGGCGACTCGGCGTTCGACTGGGCGCTGTCGCTGCACCCGATCGCCGCCTCGGTGACCCTGGTGCACCGCCGGGACAAGTTCCGCGCGCACGCCGCCACGATCGCCAAGGTCCAGGCCCTGGACGTCGAGATCATCGTCAACGCCGAGGTCACCGGGGTGCACGGCGGCGAGCGGGTGACCCACGCGGAGGTGTTGGCCAAGGGTGGCGAGCCGCGCCGCCTGCCGGCCGACACGGTGGTCGCGGCGCTCGGCTTCACCGCCGACCTCGGGCCGCTGGCCGCCTGGGGGCTGGCCCTGGACAAGCGGCACATCGTGGTGGACAGCACGATGGCCACCACCAGGCCGCGCGTCTTCGCGGCCGGGGACATCTGCGAGTACCCCGGAAAGGTCCGGCTCATCGCGGTCGGCTTCGGCGAGGCCGCCACCGCGGTCAACAACGCCGCCGTGGTCATCGACCCGGCCGCGCACCTGTTCCCCGGCCACTCCTCCGAGGAAGGCTGACCGCAGCGGTACCGTTGGACGCCGGATCTCGCTGGCGTCGGATGTGCTGAGCTGGGGGCGGAGGTGACCGCCGTGGCCGACGTACCGCCCGGGCTCGCGCTCGTCGAGGCGTTCCTCAACTCGGTCGACGTGGACGCCGGCAGCGACGAGTTCGCCACCGTCGACGGCTACAGCGCCTGGCTGGCCGCCCGGGGACTGCCGGCCAGCGGCGCCACCGGCGCCGACCTCGCCGACGCCCGGGCGCTGCGCGACGCGCTGCGTACCCAGGCGTACGCCCACCACGACAGGTCCGCCCCGGACAGCGCCGGGCCGGCCGCGCTGGACGCCCTGGCCGCCCGGATCCGGCTGCGCGCCCGGTTCCCCGGGTCGGGCGGTGCGGCGCTGGAGTCCGCCGAGGACGGCGCCCGACGGGTGCTCGGCGAAGTCCTGGCCGGTGTGGTCCTCGCCGACCGGGACGGCTCCTGGGCGCGGCTGAAGATCTGCCGCGAGGACACCTGCCAGTGGGTCTTCTACGACCACTCGAAGAACTCGTCCAAGCAGTGGTGCTCGATGCAGGGCTGCGGCAACCGCAACAAGTCCCGCGCCTACCGCGCCCGCCAGCGCAGCTGACGCCGGCCGGTCAGGCCGCCAGCGCGTCGGCCAGCTCGGCCGCCGTCGGCGGCGCCGCGCCTGCCCGGGTACAGGCCAGTGCACCGGCCGTGGCGGCGTAGCGCAGCGCGGCCGGCAGATCGGCCAGTACCCCCACCAGCCCGATCCGGTCGATCAGGGTGAGCAGCGCCCCCATCGTGGTGTCCCCGGCGCCGATGGTGTCCACCACCGTCACCCGGGGCGGCGCCACCGTGATCTCGTGGCCCACCGCGAACCCGGTCAGGCCGCTCCCGCCCCGGGTCAGCACCACCAGCTCCCGGCCGCTGTCCAGCCAGCGGCGGCAGACCAGCTCGGGCGGCTGCCCCGGATGGGCCAGCCGCAGGTCGTCCTCGCTGACCTTGACCACGTTGGCGCAGGCCACCAGGGCGTCCAGCCGCTCCAGGTGGCGCAGCGCGACTGGGCGCAGGTTCGGGTCGCAGGTCACCACGCCGCTGCGCCGGTGCGCGGCGGCCCAGTCCAGCAGCGCGTCCGCGCCGGGCGGCAGGAACGCGGCCAGCGAACCCAGGTGCAGCACGTCACCCGCGCCCAGCGCGGGCAGCTCGGCGCGGCGCCAGCCGAAGTCCGCGGCGCCGGCCAGCCAGAAGTCGAACCGGGCCGAACCGTCCGGCCCGATGCCGGCCAGCGCCAGGGTCGACGGGTCGCTGCTGCGGACCAGGTAGCGGCCGTCCACGCCGGCCCGGACGAAGCGGTCGGCGAAGGCGTCGGCGAAGCCGTCGCCACCCAGCCGGGCCACCATCGCCACCGGGGTGCCCAGCCGGGCCACCGCGACCGCGATGTTCGCCGGGCCGCCGCCCAGGGCCGGGCGCAGCAGCCCGCCCGGTACGGGGACCAGGTCGACCACGTTCTCGCCGGCCACGACGATCATCACCTGATCGTAGGCGGCCGGGGTGGCCGGGTGTGCGGCCCGGCTACAGCGCCTCGACCGGCAGCACGCCGGCCGCGTCCTGCTCGCCGCCGGGGGAGTCGAAGTCGACGATCGAGTACTGGCGCAGCTTGTCCAGGCGGTGGAAGGAGTCGATCACCCGGATCGTGCCGCTCTTCGAGCGCATCACGATCGACTGGGTGTACGCCCCGCCGGAGCGGTATCGCACCCCCTTGAGCAGGTCGCCGGTGGTGACCCCGGTGGCCACGAAGAAGCAGTTGTCCCCGGTCACCAGGTCGTCCGTGGTCAGCACCCGGGACAGGTCGTGCCCGCCGGCCCGGGCCTTGTCCCGCTCCGCCTCGTCGCGTGGCCACAGCCGCGCCTGCATGGCGCCGCCGATGCACTTGAGCGCGCAGGCCGCCGTGATGCCCTCCGGCGTACCCCCGATGCCCATCAGCACGTCCACCTCGCTGCCCTCCCGGGCGGCGCTGATCGCCCCGGCGATGTCGCCGTCGGTGATGAACCGGATCCGCGCGCCGGCCGCGCGTACCTCCTCGATCAGCTGCTGGTGCCGGGGCCGGTCGAGGACGCAGACGGTCACCTCGGCCACGCTGGAGCGCTTGACGTGAGCGATCCGGCGCAGGTTCTCCCGTACGCCCGCGGTGATGTCGATGACGTCCGCGCAGTCCGCGCCGACGGCGATCTTCTCCATGTAGAAGACCGCGCTGGGGTCGAACATGGCGCCCCGCTCGGCGACCGCGAGCACCGCGAGGGCGTTGGGCATGCCCTTGCTCATCAGCGTGGTCCCGTCCACCGGGTCCACCGCCACGTCCACCTCGGGGCCGGTGCCGTCGCCCACCTGCTCGCCGTTGTAGAGCATCGGGGCGTTGTCCTTCTCGCCCTCGCCGATCACCACGACGCCGCGCATGGAGACCGAGTTGATCAGCTTGCGCATGGCGTCCACGGCCGCGCCGTCGCCGCCCTCCTTGTCGCCCCGGCCGACCCAGCGGCCGGCCGCCATGGCCGCCGCCTCGGTCACCCGGACCAGCTCCAGCGCCAGGTTGCGATCGAGTTCCTGGGGATGACGGGGTACCGGCATCGTTGTCGCCCCTCCCTTGCCCGGGTACGGCCACCACGCGTCACCGCCGCTGGCGACCCTTGCCGTCATGGTGGCACGCGCGGGGACCGCCCGGCCCGCACGACGCTGTGACCGGCGCGACAGGCCGGCGCCCGCCGGCAGCGCCCGGCGCGGGTACGCCACGATAGGGGGGTGCCCGGAACCGATCCCGCCCCCGCCGCCCAGCCAGGTGCCGCCCAGCCCGGTGGCGCGGAGTTCGCGCCGGGGGAGGCGGACGTCCCCGTGGCCGGCGCGCGGCCGGTGCCCCGGCCGGTGGAGTTGACGCCCGCGCAGGCGGAGCGCGCCGGGCGCCGCCCACGCGACGTGCTGCTCTCCCTCGCGGCGCTGCTGCTTCCGCTGCTCGTGCTGCTCGGCGCCTACCGGCTGGTCTGGAACGGTGACCATCCGATCGCCGTGGACGTCTCCGAGACCTACGCGACGGCCCGGCACGCGGGCGCCTTCCCGGTGCTGGAGCCCCAGCCGGTGCCGGACGGCTGGACCACCAACGCCGCCTCGTACACGCCGCCGGTCAGCGCCGGTGCGGGTGCGGTGCTGCGGGTGGTGTACCACGCGCCGGGTGGCGCCGGAGCGCAGCTGGTGCAGAGCAGCGGCGCGCCCGACGCGGTACTCGCCGCCGAATTGGGCCAGGCGGCCCGCCCCGGGAACCTGTTGACCATCGCCGGTCAGCCCTGGCGGGAGTACCCCCAGCTGCCCCGGGGCAGCCGGGCACTGGTCAACGTGGCGGACGGCCGTACCGTCGTGATCACCGGTGACGCCACCGCCGACCAGCTGCGCCAGCTGGCCTCCTCGCTGCGCTGAGCCGGGAGATCCGGCCAGGGCATCGAAAGCGTCACACATCCCGCCACGGGATCGGCCCAGTGCCGGATTTCCCGTAACGTCCGTGCGGCCGGCGCGCACGGGGTGCGACCGGTCCCGGAAGGAAGTCTCATGAACACGCCACGTAGCGCCGCCATCGGAACGGCGCTGCTCACTGCTGCCGCGCTCACCCTCAGCGGCTGCGGCCCGAGCAAGTCCGCCGACGCCACCAAGGCTGGCCCCTCCGCCTCCCCCACGCCCTCGCCGACCCCGGCCGCCAAGGACCAGTTGACCGCCGCGATGAAGGCGTTGGCCAGCACCTCCGAGAAGTTCAGCGTGAAGGTCGCCGGAAAGCAGACCGCGACCGGCGCCGCCGACGTCCCGGACAAGGCCGTCCAGGTCGCCCTCACGCTGACCGAGCCGGGCGTCACGGTGAAGTTCGAGATGGTCGCCGTGGGGGCCGACGAGTTCGGCAAGTGGGACCTCGGTGCCACCGCGAACAGGCAACTCAAGGTCGACCCCAAGAAGTGGTACAAGATCGACCCGGCCAAGGTGACCGACAAGAGCTCGCTGGTCATCGACCCCACGGGGGACACCAGCGATCCGTTGGAGATCAATTCGACGGTGGCCGCGCTCTCGAACGTCACCACCACCGACGGCAAGACCTTCACCGGCACCGTGGACCTCACCGCCAACAAGAACAGCATCCTGGGCGCCTTCAACAGCGACAACCTGGACAAGTACGGCGACAAGGTCAAGACGGTGCCGTTTACCGCGACCGTCAACAGCCAGGGCCAGCTGGCCACCTTCTCCACCAACGGCGCGGGCATCGCCGCCGAGTTCACCGAGGACGTCACGTTCTCCGACTTCGGCGCGGCGACGGTGACCGCCCCGCCGGCCTCCGTCAGCGCCACCACCGCCATCTACAGCCTGATCAACGGCTGACGCGCGCCCGGCTCCCCGTCCTGGTCATGCCTCAGGGCGGGGAGTCACGCCGGTCCCGCGCGGTGGCCAGGCGGGCCCGGGCGCCGTCCAGCCAGCGCTGGCAGATGCCGGCCAACTCCTCGCCGCGCTCCCAGAGCGCCAGCGACTCCTCCAGCGTGGCGCCGCCGGCTTCCAGCCGCTCGACCACGCTCGCCAGTTCGGCGCGGGCCTGTTCGTAGCTCAACTCAGGTGTAGTCATGGCTTCGACACCGTAGCGCTCAACTCGCCGTCCGCCAGCCGGATGCGTAGCGCGTCGCCGGGGGCCACGCCGGCCGGGTCGCGCAGCACGGTGTCGCCGTGCCGGACGATGGCGTACCCCCGGGCCAGGGTGGCGGCCGGCGACAGTGCCCGCAGCCGGGCCAGCGTGTGGGTGAGCTCGGTACCGGCCCGGTCCAGCCGGTGGCCCAGCACCCGGCCGGCCCGCTCGCGCAGCGCCACCACCTCGACGGCGCGCGCGTCGACCAGCAGCTCGGGCCGGTCCAGCACCGGGCGGCTGCGCAGCGCCTCCAGCCGGTGCGTCTCCCGATCGAGCAGGTTGCCGATCGCCCGGTCCAGCCGGGCCCGGGCGACGCCGAGGGTACGCACCTCGTCGGCCAGGTCGGGGACCACCCGCTTGGCCGCGTCGGTGGGTGTGGAGGCGCGCACGTCGGCCACGTAGTCCACCAGCGGCGTGTCCGTCTCGTGCCCGATGGCGCTGACCACCGGCGTGGTGGCCGCGAACACCGCCCGGCACAGCGCCTCGTCGGAGAACGGCAGCAGGTCCTCCACGCTGCCGCCGCCCCGGGCCAGGATGATCACGTCAATGCCCGGATCCCGGTCGAGCAGTTCGATCGCGTCGATGATCTGGGGCACCGCCGTCGGCCCCTGCACCGCCACCGGCACCACCCGGAACCGCACCGCCGGCCAGCGCTTGCGGGCATTCTCCAGGACATCGCGCTCGGCGGCGCTGGACCGCCCGGTGACCAGCCCCACCCCGCCCGGCAGGAACGGCAGCCGGCGCTTGCGGCGCGGGTCGAACAGGCCCTCGGCGTGCAGCGCCTTCTTCAGCCGTTCGATGCGGGCCAGCAGCTCGCCGACGCCGACCTGGCGGATCTCGTCGGCGCGCAGGGACAGGCTGCCCCGGCCGGCGAAGAACTCGGGCCGGGCGTGCAGCACCACCCGGGCGCCTTCGGCGAGGTTCGGTGCGCCGAGGTCGAGCACGTCGCGGTTGGTGGTGACGGTGATGCTGAGGTCGGCCGACGGGTCGCGCAGGGTCAGGAACACCACCTGGGCGCCGGGGCGCCGGGTGATCTGCGCCACCTGCCCGTCCACCCAGACCCAGCCCAGCCGGGCGATCCACGCGGAGATCTTCTGGCTGACCACCCGTACCGGCCAGGGCTGCTCCGGGGTGCTCTTGTCCGCCTCCGTCACGGCAGTGAGCCTAGGCGTCGGGTGTGACGATGTGTGGATCCGGTGTCCGTCGGCCCCCGTGTCCGAGGCGTCGGCGCAGCTCGCTGGGGTGCCCGGGGCGACCGGCGGGCTGGTCGCCCCGGACCGGCCTCGTACCATGGGCGGGTGACCAAGCGTGTGCTCCTCGCCAAGCCCCGCGGCTACTGCGCCGGCGTCGACCGGGCGGTGCAGACCGTCGAGGAGGCGCTCAAGCTCTACGGCGCCCCGATCTACGTGCGCAAGGAGATCGTGCACAACAAGCACGTGGTCAACACGCTGCGCGCCCAGGGCGTGATCTTCGTGGCCGAGAACGAGGAGGTCCCGGAGGGCGCCACCGTGGTCTTCTCCGCCCACGGGGTCGCCCCCGAGGTGCACGAGCAGGCGCGGGCGCGCAGCCTGCGGGCCATCGACGCGACCTGCCCGCTGGTCACCAAGGTGCACCAGGAGGCCCGCCGGTTCGCCGCCGAGGACTACGACATCCTGCTCATCGGCCACGAGGGCCACGAGGAGGTGGTCGGTACCGCCGGTGAGGCACCTCGCCACGTGCAGCTCGTGGACGGCCCCGACGGCGCCGACAAGATCACCGTCCGGGACCCGTCGAAGGTCGTCTGGCTGTCCCAGACCACGCTGTCGGTGGACGAGACGATGGAGACCGTCGCCCGGCTGAAGACGAGGCTGCCGATGCTGCAGTCGCCGCCGTCGGACGACATCTGCTACGCCACCTCCAACCGCCAGTACGTGGTGAAGGAGATCGCGCCGAGCTGCGACCTGGTGATCGTGGTCGGCTCGCGCAACTCCTCCAACTCGGTACGCCTGCGCGAGGTGGCCCTGGACGCCGGTGCCCGGGACGCCCGCCTGGTCGACTTCGCCAGCGAAATCGACCCCGCCTGGCTGGACGGCGTCGAGACGGTCGGCCTCACCTCCGGCGCCAGCGTCCCCGAAGACCTGGTCCAGGACGTGCTGACCCTGCTCGCCGCCCACGGCTACGCCGACGTCGAGGAGATCACCACCGCCCAGGAGCGCCTCACCTTCTCCCTGCCCCAGGAGCTCAAGCGCGACATGCGCGCCGCCGGCACCGCCTGACCCGCTCCACCTCCCCGAGGGATCTCGGGGTTGTGGTTGTCACAGCGGCTCCGCCGGCAGCGATAGGCCCAAGATCACGTCTGGGTCGTCCTCGGGTGGGTCGTCGTTGGTGGGGGGTTGCGGTTCGCGGGGGGCCAGGTCGAGTGGGACGGCGGCGGGGATGTCCTGGTGGGAGATGCCCAGCTCGGCGAATTTGCGGGCGCTGACCAGCACCCGGGACTCCAGCGAGCCGACCGCCCGGTTGTACGCGGTGACGGCGCCGCCCAGCGACGTCCCCACCTTGGCGAAGTGGACGGCCATGGTGGACAGCCGGGTGTACAGCTCGCGGCCCAGCCTGTGTACGGCGAGCGCGTTGCTGGCCAGGGCGTCCTGGCGCCAGGTGTAGGCGACGGTGCGCAGCAGCGCCACCAGGGTGGCCGGGGTGGCGAGTACCACGTCGCGGGCGAAGGCATACTCCAGCAGGGCGGCGTCGCGCTGCAGGGCGGCGTCCAGGAACGGGTCGGCGGGGATGAACAGCACCACGAACTCGGGCGTCTGCTCGAACGCCTGCCAGTAGTTCTTGGCGGCCAGCTGCTCCACGTGCGCCCGCAGGTGCTTGGCGTGCATGTCCAGGTGCTCGTTGCGGCCCCGCTCGTCGCGGGCCTCCATGGCCGACAGGTACGCCTCGAACGGCGCCTTGGCGTCGACCACCACGCTGCGCCCGCCGGACAGCTGCACCACCAGGTCGGGGCGGACCGGGCGGTCGTCGACCCGGGCGCTGACCTGCTCGTCGAAGTCGCAGTGCGCCAGCATGCCGGCGGCTTCGACGATGCGGCGCAGCTGGTGCTCGCCCCAGCGGCCGCGGACCTGCGGGGCGCGCAGTGCGGCCACCAGCTGGGCGGTCTCGGTGCGCAGCGACTCGGAGACGCCGTGCATCTGGCCCACCTGGGTACGCAGCTCGGCGTAGGCGTCGACGCGGTCGGCCTCCAGCTCGATGATGCGGCGCTCGTACCGGTCGATGGTGTCCTGCAGCGGGCGCAGCAGCCGGGCCAGGCTCTCGTGCTGGTCGCGGCTGTTCTCCTGACCGACCGCCCGCAGCGACTGGGCCAGCCGCTCCTCGCCCTCCCGGGTGGCCCGCAGGGTGGCCTCCAGCCGGGCCAGGTCGCCGGTGGAGCGCAGCCGGGCGGCCAGCCAACCGAGCGCGACGCCCACCGCGAGGGCGATCACGAGCAGTGCCACGGTCATGGTCCACATGGTGCCCTGCGGGTGTGACAGAACCGGGTACCTTGGGATCATGTGGTGGTCGCGGAAGCGCAGGGAACGGGAGCTGGCCGACGCCCGGGAAGAGGCGCTGCGCTGGTACGAGCGGCTCGGCGGGCAGGTGATGAACCTGCCGTCGGGTGACGAGGCGGCCACCAAGCAGGCACTGGTCGACGCCGGTGAGCGGTACAACGCGGCCGGCGGGCAGCTGGACCGGGCCACCACGGTGAAGCAGTTCGAGCTGGCCCGGGAGACCGCCCTGGAGGGGCTGGCCTACGTCCGCGCGGCGCGCGTCACGCTGGGCCTGGATCCCGGCCCCGAGCTGCCGCCGCTGGCCGGGCAGCGGCAGGCCGGGCAGATCCGCGAGGACCGCGCGGTGCAGGTGCAGGGGCGCGAGTACCGGGCCTCGCCGCGGGCCGGCGGGGGTACGCCGTACTACTACCCGGGCGGCATGATCGGCGGCCGGCCGGTGCCGGGCGGCTGGTACTCCGAGCCGTGGTGGAAGTCGGCGCTGACCACCGGCGCCGGGGTGTTCGGCGGCATGCTGCTGTTCGACGCGCTCTTCGACGGCTTCGGCGGCGGTGGCTTCGGCGGCGGCGGGTACGACGCCGGCTACGACCAGGGCTACGACGCCGGCTACGACCAGGGTCAGGACGCCGGTGACCAGGGCCAGGACGCCGACTACGACGCCGCCGGGTACGACGACGGGGGCGGCTTCGACGGCGGCGACTTCGGCGGCGGGGACTTCGGCGGCGACTTCTGACAGACCGTGATCATGGTGCGCTGAACGCCACGCCGCCGTGATCAAGGAAAGTTATCCACAGCCCGCAGTCGTTGGATTGCGCTGCGTCGGGGGCACCCCCGACAGTCGTGCGCATGACCTTCGACGCGGTGACCACGCTGCAGTACCACGTCGCCCACCGGCACCAGTTGCTGCGTGCCGGGGTGGCCCCGAGCACCATCAGCCGACGGTTGCGTACCGGTGAGTGGCAGCGGCTGCTCCCCGCGGTGTATGCCCTGTTCGCCACCGAGTGCACCGTCCGGCACCGGATCATCGCCGCGCTGCTCTACGCCGGCGCCGACGCGCAGCTGGCCGGGCGCACCGCGCTGACCCTCTACGGGCTGCGCCAGGTGGCCCCGGACGACCGGGTCCACCTGCTCGTCCCGCACCACCGCCAGCTCGGCCCGGCCAGCTTCGCGGTGCTGCACCGCACCACCCGGATGCCCGAACCGCTGGCCTTCCGCGAGCCCGGCCGCACGCTGCGGGCGCAGCTGCCGGTGTCCCCGCCGGCCCGGGCGATCGCCGACACGGCGCGCTGGGGCGCCTCCGCCACCGAGCTGCGTACGGTCGTCGCCGAGGCGCTGGGGCAGCGCCTGGTCACCGAGGCGGCGCTGCGCGCCGAGCTGGCCGGCTCGCAGCGCAACGGCACCGCCCGGCTGCGGGTGGCGCTCGCCGAGGTGGTCGGGGAGGCCGCCACGCCGGTGGAGAACGACCTGCGGGCCAGCCTGCTGCAGTCCCGGGTCCTGCCGCGCATCGTGTGGAACCCGCGGCTGCGCGCCGCGGACGGGCGCGAACTGCCGGCGCCCGAGGTGTGGATCCCCGATGTGGCGCTCGGCCTGCAGATCGACGGCGTGGACGTCGGTGGCCAGGAGATCGACCCGGCGGAGCCGGCCGCCAGCGAGGCGTGGGAACGGGCCGAGGCGCGCCGCGCGGTGCTGTCCGCACACGGCGCGCTGATCCTGCGGTTCCCGCTCACCCGGCTGCGCCGGGACCCGGCCGGCGTCCGGCGCGCCCTGGAGCGGGCCTACCTGCAGCGGCGCGGCGCCCGGGTTGACCCGTCGATCCGGGTGGAGTGACGCGTGCCCGGGGACGTCACGAGCCGTCGCGCAGGTCGTCGAGGGTGGTGGGAGTGAACGAGATGGAGTCGAAGTCGGCCACGCAGCCCGGCCCGGTCGGCGCCTGCGCGCCGAAGCCGACCTGGACCGTCTCGGCGCCCAGGTCGAAGTGCCGGACGAAGATCCACCGCTGGCCGTCGTGGCTGGCGTGGAAGGCGGTGGCCCGACCCAGGCGGGACATCCGCAGCCAGATCTGCGAGCCGTCCACGGCGAAGCAGTTCGCGTCGTCCGAGGAGCGCCGGGTGACCACCGAGATGACCAGGTTCCCGCCCTGCGGCGAGCGCTCCAGGCAGAGCTTGGCCCAGCGCGCCTCGTCCGCCCAGAGCACCAGCGCACCGGCGTCGTACGTGGCGTTGCCGGCCAGGCTGACCCGGGCGGAGAGCTGGAAGTCGCCGTCCGGGACCCGGCCGAGCGCGCGCGGCGCGTTGTGGAAGGTGCCCTCGCCGCGCGGATCCACGAACAGGTCGGTGTGCGCCCCCGCACCGATGCGCAGCGCCGCCACGCCGTCCGCGGCGAAGCTCGCCGGGCTGACTTCCCAGCGCAGTTCGGACGGCATGGCGGAGAGCGCGACCCAGGACTGCATCGGGCGATTCTGCGTCAGCGCGGCCGGTCCTGTCGAGGCGGGCGCGCGCTCACACCAGCGAGTCGCGCCACTGCCGGTGCAGGGCGGCGTAGCGGCCACCGTCGGCGATCAGGGCGCTCGGCGGCCCGTCCTCCACCACCCGGCCGGCGTCGAGCACCAGCACCCGGTCGGCAATTTCCACAGTGGACAGCCGGTGCGCGATGACGATGGCGGTGCGGTCGGCCAGGATGGTCCGCAGCGCCCGCTGCACCAGCCGTTCACTGGGGATGTCCAGAGAACTGGTCGCCTCGTCCAGGATCAGTACCGCCGGGTCGGCCAGGAATGCGCGGGCGAAGGCGACCAGTTGGCGCTGCCCGGCCGAGAGCCGCCCGCCGCGCTTGCGGACGTCGGTGTCGTACCCCTCGGGCAGCGCCCGGATGAAGCCGTCCGCGCCGATCGCCTCGGCCGCGGCGCGCACCTGCTCGTCGCTGGCGGCCGGGCGGCCGAACCGGATGTTGTCGGCGACCGTACCGGAGAAGAGGAAGTTCTCCTGGGTGACCATGACGATGGCCCGGCGCAGGTCGGCGTCGGCCAGCTGGCGCAGGTCCACGCCGTCCAGCGCGACGCTGCCGGCGGTCGGGTCGTAGAAGCGGGCGACCAGTTTGGCGATGGTGGTCTTCCCGGCGCCGGTCGCGCCGACCAGGGCCACCGTCTGCCCGGCCGGTACGGTCAGGTCGAGGGTGGGCAGCACCAGCCGGTCCGCCCGGTAGCCGAACTGCACCCCGGCGAAGCGCAGCTGTCCCCGGACGGCCGGCAGCGGCGTCGGGTGCGCCGGCTCGGGTACGTCGGCCGGCTCGTCCAGCACGCCGGAGAGCTTCTCCAGCGCCGCGGTGGCCGACTGCAGCGAGTTGTAGAACTGTGCCAGCTCCTGCATCGGTTCGAAGAACTTGCGCAGGTAGAGCAGGAAGGCGGCGAGTACCCCCACGTCGGTCTGCCCGTGCAGCGCGCGCCAGCCGCCGTAGCTGAGCACCACGCCGATGGTCACGTTCCCGATCATCTTCAGGCCCGGCGAGAAGATCGCGATGAGCCGGAAGGCGCCCAGGTTGGCGTCCCGGTAGTCGGCGTTGACCGAGTGCATGATCTCCTGGTTGCGCGGCTCGCGGCGGAAGGCGTGCACCGCGCGGACCCCGCCCATCGACTCCACGAAGTGGACGATGACCAGCGCCACCGTCTCCCGGGTGTGCCGGTAGGCGCGCGCCGAGGAGCGCTGGAACCAGCGCGTCAGCAGCAGTACCACCGGGAACGACACGAGCGACACCACGGCCAGCGCCGGATCCAGCACGAGCAGGATCACCGCCGTACTGACCACCGACAGCGCCGAGATGACCAGGTCGTCGATGCCGCCGTCGATCATCTCCGAGATGGAGTCCATGTCGCTGGTCAGCCGGCTGATCATGCGGCCCGAGGTGTACCGCTCGTGGAAGCCCACGGACAGCCGCTGGAAGTGGGCGAAGACCCGCCTCCGCAGGTCGAGCAGCATGGCCTGGCCGACCCGCCCGGAGAGCGTGACGAACCAGAGCTTCCCCGCGAACTCGGTACCGGCCGCCACCGCGAACGCGATCGCCACGCCGATCAGTACGTGCGCGTCGCGGGGCTGGGCGCGCAGCGCCGGGATGCCGTCGTCGATGCCCAACTTCACCAGGTACGGCCCGGCCATGCTGGCGCCGGTCTGCACCAGCAGCAGTGCCACCATCAGCAGCAGCGTCCAGTGGTAGGGGCGGACCAGCGATGCGAGCAGCGCCCGTGAGCCGGCACGCAGCCGTACCGTGGAGCCGCGCTCGGCGGCGGTCTGCTCGGCGTCGGAGTCGCTGGCCCTTCCCCGCCACTGCCGTACGTCGACACTCATGCCGACACCTCCTGGTCGGCCGCCTCGGCGGAGAGCACCGCGCGGTAGTCGGGCACGCCGGCCAGCAGCTCCGAGTGGGTACCGACGGCCACCAGTTCCCCGTCGCGCAGCAGCGCCACCCGGTCGGCCAGGGCGACCGTGGAGGGCCGGTGCACCACGATCAGCGCGGTGGTGCCGGCCAGCACCCGGCTGAGCGCCTCCTCCACCAGCGCCTCGGTGTGCACGTCCAGCGCGGAGAGCGGGTCGTCCAGGATCAGCACGCGGGGCTTGCCGAGCACGGCGCGGGCCAGCGCCAGTCGCTGCCGCTGCCCGCCGGAGAGCGACAACCCCTGCTCGCCGACCCGGGTGTCCAGGCCCCACGGCAGCTCCCGGACGAACTCCGCCTGGGCCACCGCGAGCGCCTCGTCGATGTCGGCATCGCTGGCGTCCGGCCGCCCCAGGGTCAGGTTCTCCCGGACCGACATGGAGAACAGCGTCGGCTCCTCGAACGCCACCCCGACCAGCCGGCGCAGGCTGGGCAGCTGGTAGTCGCGCACGTCCCGGCCGTCGATGGTGATCCGCCCGCCGGTGACGTCGTAGAGCCGGGGTACCAGGCAGGCCAGCGTGGTCTTGCCGGAGCCGGTGATGCCGACGACGGCGACCGTCTCGCCCGGGGCCACCTCCAGGTCGATGCGGCGCAGGATCGGCGGGCCGCCGGGGTAGTGGAAGCTGACCCCCTCGAAGCACAGCCGGCCGCTCACCTCCGTGGGCTCGACGGCGACCGCGCCGGGCCGGTCGACGATGGCCGGTCGCTGGTCGAACACCTCGTAGACCCGGTCGGCGGCGGTGGCCGCCTCCTGCCCGTTGGCGATGATCCAGCCGAGTGCGTCGATCGGCCAGACCAGCATCAGCTGCAGCGAGACGAACGCGACCAGGCCGCCGACGGTGATCCGGCCGGTACCCACCGCCAGCGCGCCGCAGACCAGCACGGCGGCCAGCGTCACGTTGGGCACCAGGTCGAACTGCGCCCAGGTGCGGCCCTGCATGCGGGCCTTGCCGACGGCGGTGTCGTGCAGCCGGACAGCCCCGGTGTCGAAGCGTTGCGGCCAGGTGCCGGGCCCGGCCGAAGGCCTTGACGACCCGGATGCCCTGGGCCGACTCCTCCACCACGGTGGCGAGGTCGCCCTGCTGGTCCTGCATGCGCCGGGCAGCCGCCAGGTAGTGCCGGGTGAAGCTGCGGCTGACCAGGAACAACGGCCCCGCACTGGCCACCACGATCAGCCCCAGCGGCCAGTACATCCGCAGCAGCAGCACGCTGACGGTGATGAAGGTGGCCACGTTGACCACCAGGAAGATCAGTCCGAAGGAGAGGAACCTGCGGATGGTGCCCAGGTCGCTGGTTGCCCGGGAGAGCAGCTGCCCGGACTGCCACTGGTCATGGAAGGAGACCGGCAGCCGCTGCAGGTGGGCGTAGAGGTCGTTGCGCATGGTGTACTCCATGCCCAGCGCCACGGCCGACTGGGTCCACCGGCGGATGAAGGCCAGCCCCGCCTCGACGATCCCGAGGGCCAGCGCGAGCGCCCCGAGTTCGAAGAGCCCGGCCCGGTCGCCGTGCAGCACCGGGCCGTCCACCACTCGGCGCACCACCAGGGGTACGGCCAGGCTGGCGCCGGTGCCGGCCGCGGCGGCCAGCAGCATCCAGGCCATGTGGTGCAGGTACGGGCGGACGTAGCCGCGGATGCGCCAGAGGCTGCGCACGGCGGTGGTCGGGTGGCTGGCGGTGGGGTCGGCGGTACCCCGGTGAGGTGGCGAATCGGGGCCGTCTGGGCTGCCTTCGGAACCGTCTGCGGTATCGGTGGGGGAGGAGTCCGGCACCTTACGAAGGTAGCCTGGGGCAGCCGATCGTCACGACCCGGTTTTCTCGTGGGTGAGCAGGAAGCGCTTCACGTCCAGCCCCCAGCGGTAACCACCGAGGGTGCCGTCGGTCCTCACCACCCGGTGGCAGGGTACGAACAGCGCCACCGCGTTGCGGGCGCACGCCGACGCCGCCGCGCGAACCGCCGCCGGCCGCCCGGTCCGCCTCGCGTATTCGGTGTAGGTGATCGGCGTACCGGGTGTGACCTCGCGCAACGTGTCCCAGGCCGGACCCAGGTAGGAGCCGTCGCTGCGCTGGTTCACCTCGACCCGCTCCAGTGCGGATATATCGCCGTCGAAGTATGCGGCGACCGCTTCGGCGGCCGCTGCCGGGTCGCCGTCGGCTGGTCCGCGCAGCTGGGGGTGGACCAGCGGCCAGAGCGCCGTTTCGTCATGCGTGAAACCGGACGCCAGCACGGTGCGCCCGCGCAGCAGCAGGGTGAACGGGCCGAGCGGGGTGTCGATGGTGGTCTTCACGGGTGTCGCCTCCACAGTCGCAGCACCGCGTACGAGCGCCAGGGGCGCCAGCGCCGCGCGTGCCTGTCCAGAGCGGTCGGATCGTCGGGCAGCCCGAGCGCCGCGGCGCCCCGGCGTACCCCCAGGTCGGAGGGAGAAGATGTCCGGGTCGCTGAGCGCCCGCATCAGGATGAGGTTGGCCGTCCACGGCCCGATGCCCGGCAGCCGCAGCAGCGCCGCCTCGGCCTCGGCCCGGTCCACGCCGCTGTCCAGCACCAGTTCGCCACTGGCCACCGCGCTGGCCAGCGCCCGGACGGTGCGGCGCCGGCTGGCCGGCATCCGCAGTGCGGCGTCCGGCGCACCGGCCACCGCGTCGGCGCCCGGGAAAGCCCGCAGCGGCTGCTGGCCGGTCACACCCGGCGCGCCCGGCGGCGGCAGTCCGGCGTGGCCACCGATCGCTGGCAGCCCATCGGGTGTGCGGTCGGGTTGGTGCGTGCCGGGCGTGCCGTGGGGGGTTTGCGCGCCGGGCACCACCGCCGGGGTCGGCGTGCCCGCGCCGAGCACCATCGCCGGGGTCGGCGTGCCGAGCGCCCGGACCAGTCGGGCCAGCACACCCCGGGCGCTGGCCACCGAGACCTGCTGCCCGACGACCGCGCGCAGCGCCAGCTCGAAGCCGTCCACGGTGCGCGGCACCCGGACGCCGGGCTCCTTGCGGACGTCCTCGGCCAGCGCCGGGTCGGCGGCCAGGACGCCGTCCACCGCCTCCGGGTCGGCGTCCAGGTCCAGCAGGCGCCGGCAGCGCGCCACCGCCGGGGCCAGGTCACGCAGGTCAACGAGGGCGAGGGTGGCGTGGACGTAGCCGGGGCGGGGCTGCAACAGCACGGTGGCCGCGCCGCGGGGCAGGGCCAGCGCGCGGGCGTACCCGTCGGCGTCCAGGCGCTCGACGCCGTCGACGGCGCGCAGCGCCAGGAAGTCCAGCAGCGCCCCGGCGTGCAGCGGCTCCCGGTAGGGCAGCCGGAGTTCGACGGTGGTCCCGGTGTCGGCGTCGGGGGCGGGTCGGCGCCCCCGGGCGGCCAGCCGCAGCTGCGTGGGGGCGGCGGCGAAGACCTCCCGTACCGTGTCGTTGAACTGCCGCACCGAGCCGAAGCCGGCGGCGAACGCGATCTCGGTCAGCCCCAGGTCGGTGGTCTCGATGAGCAGCCGCGCGGTCTGCGCCCGCTGCGCCCGGGCCAGCGCCAGCGGGCCGGCGCCGAGTTCGGCGGTGACCATCCGGGTCAGGTGCCGGGTGGTGTAGCCCAGCCGGGCGGCGAGCGCCGGTACCCCGTCCCGGTCCACCACCCCGTCGCCGATGAGCCGCACCGCGCGGGCGACCACGTCGGCGCGCACGTCCCACTCCGGCGAGCCGGGCGCGGCGTCCGGCCGGCACCGCTTGCAGGCCCGGAATCCGCCCCGCTGGGCGGCCGCCGCGCTCGGGTAGAACCGCACGTTGCCGCGCTTGGGAGTGGTCGCCGGGCAGGACGGGCGGCAGTAGATGCCGGTGGAGGTGACGGCGGTGATGAACCGGCCGTCGAACCGGGCGTCCCGGCTGTCCGCCGCCCGGTAGCAGCGCTCGAAGTCGAGGTGGTCGCTGGGCATGCTCCGATCCTGCACCCCGCCCGGCGGTCGGTGCTCGCGGGATTCGGACACGGCCGTGCGGGACCGGCGCATCCCCTCCGGAGGTCGGCTCGTTGGCCTGCCGGGGGGTGGCGGCATGGTAGTCACGGTGGCCAGGCGTCCGTCCGGCGTGTCGCTGACCGCGGCGGCCGGTCCGGCCCGTCGGCGCGGTGCGCGCTGGGTGATCGTGGGCGCGGTTCTGCTCGGGTACGCGGTGCAGGTGCTGTGGCGGCTCTGGCTGGCCCGGCACCTGGACGCCCCGGCGGCGCACGGCGACGAGGACGGGTACCTGATCGCGGCCCGGGTCCTGGCCGGCGGCCCGGGCGGGCACAGCAGCCAGAACAGCGACTTCGCCCGGTACGGCTACAGCCTGCTGATCACCCCCGCGTACTGGTTCGGCTGGGACGCCTTCGGCGTCTACCGGCGGGTGCAGTTGCTCAACGCGCTGCTCGGCTCGGCGACGCTGCCGCTGGCGTACCACCTGGCCCGGCGGGCGCTGCGGCTGGCGCCCGGCTGGGCGCTGGGCGCCGCCGCGCTGGCCGCCTCGCTGCCGGCGGTGGCCTTCTACGGCGAGTTCGCCCTCTCCGACGCCGTCTGCGCGCCGCTGGCGCTGGCCTGGCTGCTCGCCCTGCACTGCTGGCTGACCGGGACCCGTCCGGCGGCCCGGTGGGCCTGGGCGGTCGGCGCGGGAGCAGCGGTCGGCTACGGGTACACCGTGCACGTGCGGTTCACCGTCGTGGCGGCCGTCCACGTCGGGGTGGTCGTGCTGGCCGCTGTGCGCCGGCTGGTACCGGCCCGGCAGGCCGCCACCTCGCTCGCGGTGACCGCGCTGGCGGCGCCGCTGACCCGCGCGCTGGCCGGGTACGTGGGCCGCGACCTGGTACTCGACGGGCGCAGCGCCACCGGGCACACGGTGCACATGCTGACCTCGGTCGGTGGGCTGAGCCGGGCCGTCGTGGACGGCGCCGGCCAGCTCTGGTCCCTCATGATCGGTACCTGGGGGCTGGGCGCGGTCGGCCTGCTCGCCGGCGCCGGGCTGGTGCTGCGCCGGCTGCGCCGACCGGACCCGGCCGCCCTGGTGACCCTCGCCGGGCTGGGCGCCACCCTGGGCGTCGTGCTGCTCACCGCGGCCGCGCTGCCACCGGACAACCGGATCACCTACCACGTGTACCCGCGCTACGTGGCCTTCCTCGCCCCGTACTGGCTGCTGGTGGGGGTGGCCGCGCTGGTACCCGATCCGCGGCGGCGGCGCCGGCCCGCGGCCCGCGCCGCCGCCTGGGCACTGGCCCCGGCGGCGGCCGGGGCGCTGCTGATGGCGGCCCTGGCCGGCCTGGTGCTGGTGCGCTTCCACGGCGAGCTGGCGCACCAGTGGTTCCTGGCCTTCGACGCGCCGGAGGGCAGCTTCCTGTCCGGGCGCTGGTCCCGGCTGGGGCTGCTGCGGGCCAGCGCGGCGGCCGACGGCCTGCTGCTGGTCGCCGCCGTGGGGCTGCGCGTCCCGCGGCTGGGCGGGTACGCGCTGGGCGCCCTGCTGGCCGTCAACGCGGTGGCGCTGGCGCAGATCACCACCCGGATCAGCGAACCGATGGTGGTGCCGCAGTACCGCACCGGCCCGACGCTGGCCGCGCTCGGGGTGCACGAGGGCGACCTGGTGGCGGTGTCGCGTCGGGTGCCGTGGACGGTCCGCTACAACGACGCCCGCGAGGTCAGCTGGGCGCCGCTGCAAGGGTTCGACGACGAGGTGGAGGGGCCGGGTCCGACGGCGACCGTGGTGGTCGCCCCGTCCGGCTTCCCCGACCCGGTACGCGACTGGGACGGCACCCGCTGGGGCTGGTACCGCATCGGTGGCTCCACCGCCCAGTCCTGGTCGGTCTGGCGACGGATCTCCACGGGCTGAACCGGGGCCGTCACCCGACGGGCGACGGCCCCGGTCCACAGGTCCGGTCGACGGTCCACGGGTCCGGTCGACTCCGGAACAGCCGCACCCGGCCGGCTCAGGGACAGCCCGCCCCGGTCGGCTCAGGGCAGGCGGGCGACGAGGACGAACTCGTTGTAGGTGAAGAACCGGCCGGCGTTGCGCGGCAGCGGGAACGAGTACTCCCGCTCGACCTGCAGCCCGAGATCGTCGGCGAGGCGGCGCAGCTGGGTGAAGTCGCTCCAGGTGACGTGCGTACCGTCGCTGGCGTACCCCTTCTCCTGCGGGGTGATGAAGACGGCCCGGCCGCCGGGCCGGACGAACTTCAGGTAGCCGCGCAGGATGTCCGCCGCGTCGCCGGGGATCAGGTGCTCGACCAGGTGCGCGGCGAGCAGCGAGTCGAACGCCTCCGGCTCGGCGAACCGGGAGGCGAAGAAGTCGGCCACGGTGAAGGCGATCAGGCCCCGGGCGCGGGCCTGGGCCACCGAGTCGGCGTTGTGGTCCACGCCGACCCCGTGCCCGCCGAGGTGATCGAGGTTGCGGCCAATGCCGCAGCCCACGTCGAGGGTCCAGCCGAGGTCCAGCCGGCGCACGTTCCACCGGTACGGCGTCTGGGCGCCGAGCATCCGTTTCCAGCGGGCCTCGCTGAGGCGGGTGAGCCGTTGGGCGTACTCCGGCGTCTGGGTAGGGGTCACATGGGGCTGTGTTGTCACAGAAGGGACAACGACGCCGGGGCGGTCCGGGTGGCGACGGCGTCATCCTGCCGATAACCAGGCCTGCCTGATATATCTGTATCATCCCTCATCGTCCGCCCCGACCGGCATTGCGGAGACCCCGTCGCCGGACTGGCGAGTGTGCCGGGACGGCCAGCGACCGCGGATGTGCGCCCGGACCCACCGGAGTTGTCGAGACGTAAGATTCCTGTCCATGGCACTGCAAATCGGGATCGTCGGCCTGCCCAACGTCGGCAAGAGCACCCTGTTCAACGCGCTGACCAAGAACAACGTGCTCGCCGCGAACTACCCGTTCGCCACCATCGAGCCCAACGTGGGCGTGGTCGGCCTCCCCGACGCGCGGCTGGAGCAGCTGGCCAAGCTGTACGACTCCGCCAAGGTCGTTCCCGCGCCGGTCTCCTTCGTCGACATCGCCGGCCTGGTCCGGGGCGCATCCAAGGGGCAGGGGCGGGGTAACGCCTTCCTCGCCAACATCCGCGATGCGTCGGCCATCTGCCAGGTGGTACGGGCCTTCTCCGACCCCAACGTGGTGCACGTCGACGGCAAGGTGTCGCCCGGCGACGACATCGAGACGATCAACACCGAGCTGCTCCTGGCGGACCTGCAGACCCTGGAGAAGGCCATCCCCCGGCTGGAGAAGGAGGCCAAGGTACGCAAGGAGCGCGCCGGCATCCTCGCCGCCGCCAACGCGGCCGCCAAACTCCTGGACACCGGCGTCACCCTCTCCGGCGGCGCCGCCTCCGCCGGCATCGATATCGACGAGCTGCGCGAGCTGCACCTGCTCACCGCCAAGCCGTTCCTCTATGTCTTCAACCTCGACGAGGAGGAACTGACCAACGCCGCCTTCCTGGACGAGCTGCGCGCCCTGGTCGCCCCGGCCGACGCGGTGTTCATGGACGCCAAGATCGAGTCGGAGCTGATCGACCTGCCCGAGGACGAGGCCCGCGAACTCCTGGAGTCCATCGGCCAGCCGGAGCCCGGCCTGTACCAGCTGATCCGGGTCGGTTTCGCCACCCTGGGGCTACAGACCTACCTCACCGCCGGACCGAAGGAGTCGCGCGCCTGGACCGTCCCGGTCGGCGCCACTGCCCCCGAGGCCGCCGGGGTCATCCACTCGGACTTCCAGCGCGGCTTCATCAAAGCCGAAATCGTTTCGTACGACGACCTGATGGCCGCCGGCTCCATGTCCGCAGCCAAGGCGGCCGGCAAGGTCCGTATGGAGGGCAAGGACTACGTCATGCAGGACGGCGACGTGGTGGAGTTCAGGTTTAACGTATAGCGTTAATGACGCGACGCGTTATACGCTTGCTCCGTGATCAGATCGTTCGGCAACAAGGACACCGAGCGACTCTGGAGCAGGGAACGAGTCGCCTCGATTGATCCGCGGATCCATCAGGTGGCCCTGCGAAAGCTGAGGCAAGTCGGTTCGGCGCTCACCCTGGACGACCTTCGCGTTCCGCCCGGCAACCGCCTGGAGGCGCTGAAGGGCGACCGTAAGGGTCAACACAGCATCAGGATCAACGGCCAGTGGCGGATCTGCTTCGTGTGGAAGGACGGAGGTGCTGAGGATGTCGAAGTTGTCGACCATCACTGACAAGTTGGACCCCGTCCACCCGGGCGAGGTGCTGATGGAGGACTTCATCAGGGGGTTCGAGATCACCCAGAACAGGCTTGCGGTCGCCATCGGGGTGCCGCCGCGCCGGATCAACGAGATCGTCCACGGCAAGCGCTCGATCACCGCTGACACGGCCCTTCGGCTGAGCAGGTACTTCGGCACCTCGGCTCAGTTCTGGCTGAACCTGCAGGACCAGTACAACCTGGATGTCCAAGAGGACCAGATCCAGGCCGAGCTCGATGCCATCCAGCCGCTCAAGATCGCTTGAGATTGCGCGAATGGGCTCGTCGACAGGCAACTGCCTGAGAGCCTCACGCTGGGCCAGGCCTTCTTTCTCACGGACGGGTACCTGGCGCTTGAGGCTGAACCTGACGCCGGCCTTGCGAGTTCAGGGTGATCTACAAGATCTTCGACCAGCGGATTGTCGTCGGGATGGTGACCGTCCAGCATCGCCGAGATGTTTATCGGTGACCTGACCGGTCGAATTCAGGTTCAACGTCCAGCACGCCGGTACAGACTGTCCGTGAGCTGACCGAAGGAGCGCACGTGTCGTACGTTGTCGATTTCGAGAGCGTCTCCACCACAGGCCTGGAGTCGTCACCGGTTGCCGAGGCCCTCGCCGGTCTGCGTGCCAACGAGGCCCGCTACTTCAGGAACAAGTACAACCACGTATTCACGGTCGAGCCGGCGGCGACGGCGAAGGACGCGGTGGCCTACGTGCACCGCATCCTCCGGGAGGAACGGGACCTCGTCATCGGCTCCCGGCCGCTGCAGGCAACGTCCTTCGAGGTCGACGGCGTCCGCTGGACCTACGTCTTCTACGAGTCGGGCCTGTCCATCAACGTGCTCTACACCCTCGCCGACGGCGGGAAGCGAGCCGTCGGCTTCAAGCTCTCGGACGGAATGGAGGTCCCGGACGAGCTGGCCGACCGCTTCAAGTTCGCCCGCCAGCGGTCCAAACTTGCCGGCACCATCCGTGGCACGTACTTCGTCATCAAAGGCGAGTACTGACGGTTCCGGTGGCCGTCGACGGCGCCTCCGCAGCTCGTGGCCCACGATGTCGTTCTCGTGGAGCTCCGCTCCAATATCTGAGCGCCCAGCGAAGGAGAGGTGCCATGAACCAGCCTGTCCGCTGGACGGCGGAGCACTTCTCGCAGGCCAATCCGGAAGGACCCGGACAGGGCGACGTTCCCGCGTTACTCAGACAGGTCGCGGACACCCTCGATGGGCTGGGCACCATCGCTGTTCAGGACCTCGTTGTGCACACCGACGTCACTGAGCGGGGCGACTGGCACTCCGTAACGGTGTACTTCCACCGTATCGAGCCGGACTGACGATTCTTCGGCGTGCCGGCGGTCCACCTTCCGGGGACGCTCGTGAGCGGTCGTCCGGCAGGTCCGGGAGATGACGGGTCTGCCTTCGGCCCTCCGGCCCGGTCCGTTTCACCGGCACCCGGTCCGCTCGGTGGCGTGGTCACCGGGGTGTGTTCCTGTCCTGCTCCGCCGACAGCGCCGTGCCGTGGGCCCAGGGCGACCCCGGATGCGCCGTGCGTACGGATTCCAGCAGCCAGCTGCGTTCGGAGACATCGAGCCGACCCAGCACGGCGGCCAAGTCGGCATGATCGCGGGGGCGCGGGTCCGCCGACTTCCACAACAACTGTGTGCCCGGTGACCCGGTCGGTACGGAGCGGATGACGCTCACCGCGCGGGTCCAGGGCAGGGCGATCCGCTCGTCTCGTCGGTACCGCCACCGCGTTTCGTCACCCGCCTCCAGATTGATCTGGAGCACCCACCGATCCAGATGCGCGGCGTACACCCAGATGTTGTGCAGCTGCGGGTCGTCCAGGGCGGACCCGATCGGGGACAGCTGCCCTCTCCGTGCGGCCATGGCAATCAGATCGGCAGGCAGGCAACGCAACACCTCGGAAAGCCCGGACCGCAGAGTGCTGATGTCGATGTCCGCGTGGTCGCGGGTACCGGCTCCCAGCCAGTGGTCGACGGCCCAGCCGCCGGAGAGCCACCACCGCGAGCCGCACCCGGCGAGGAGTGCGACGACCTCCGCGACGGCCAGGGGCGCCCAGATGTGGCGCTCAGGGTCGTACCGCATCTGCCGATCGTGACAAGCGCGACCGGGTGCGGCAATCGCGTTCCCTTCGCGATCTGCGCGGAGCAGTACCTTTCACCATCCCGGCGCCCGTGGGGTCTCGGTGCGGGTGAAGGTGGCCGCGCCGGAGATCCGGTTGAGCCGGTCGGCCAGCTCCTCCTGGGAGAGCCGGAGCAGGCGCCGGCGGTCGGCGATGGACGCACCCAGCCCGAACATGCCACCTCTCCGCATCCGTCCACGTCGGAGCGTAGCGGTGCGCGCACGCGGGGAGCCACCCCTCAGGTGGTTACGGCGCGGTAGGCGTCCTCGATGCGGGCGGCCAGCGTGACCTCACCGGCGCCCGGCGCACCGCCGGCCGCGAAGCCGACCGTGACCTGGGTGTACCCGTCCAGCCGCCGGATGGTGGGGAACAGTTCGAGCGACTCGGCGACGACCCGGACGCGCTCGGCGAGCGCCGCATGCTGGGCGTCGTCGAGCTGGAAGACCCGCTTGATCTGGCGATCGTCGCGGCTCCAACCGGCCAGGACAGCCATGGCATCGGTCAGGTAATCTCGTCGGGATCCGTCCCGCCACGGGACACGCACAGGCCCACCTCCAGGCGTCGTTGCCGGCTTGTGGCCGTTTCGTCACCAGACCGTTGTAGTCGGTCCCTTCAGTGTTGTCGCAGCCGCACCGTGTGTCCACGCGAACTTTCTGCCCGTAGGGTGACCTTCAGGGCACCAGCGGACACCGAGTTCACCGGAGTCTGGCACTCTGATCCCTCGTGCAGAGCGATCGAGGAGCCGTTCGGGTCATTGTGGGCGCGGCCATCTTGCGGGACGGGCAGGTGCTGGCGTGTGCCAGGGCCGAGCCGCCGGAGATGGCCGGGCGGTGGGAGTTCCCGGGCGGCAAGGTCGAGGCCGGTGAAACCGAGATCGACGCCCTGGTCCGCGAGTGCGACGAAGAATTGGGGGTACAGGTGGCCGTGGGTGCCCGGGTCGGCGGCGACGTACCGCTCGGCCACGGCTGGGCGGTGCTGCGGGTCTACCTGGCCACCCTGCTCGACGGTGAACAGCCGCAGCGCCTGGAGCACGCGGAGCTGCGCTGGCTGGGGGCCGACGCACTGGACAGTGTGGACTGGCTGCCGGCCGATGCGCCGATCGTGGCCGCGCTGCGCACGGTGATGAAGGAGATGTCGTGACGCTCAGCTATCCCGAGGTCGGCGCCACCCGGACCGGGGATCTTCCGGTGGGGTACCGGCGGATCGTGGCCCGGGCCCGGATCGGCGCGGGGCCGCGGGTCTTCGCCGCCGCCGTGCGCGGCCTGCGCGGCTTCGACATGCACCGGCGGGCGGGCCTGGCCGTGCACACCCGGGCGACCCAGGTCGAGCCGGGCGTCCAGGTGAGTTTCGGCCTGGGGATCGGGCGGCTGCGGCTGTGGGCGCCCTGCGAGGTCGTCTGGGTGGTCGACGAACCGCACCGGTACGGGTACGCCGTGGGCACCCTGGCCGGCCACCCGGAGTCGGGCGAAGAGGCGTTCGAGGTGAGCCTGGACGGCGACGACGTGTGGTTCGAGGCGCGGGTGTTCAGCCGTCCGGCGCGCTGGTTCGCCCGGATCGCCGGCCCGGCCACCCACCTGACGCAGGACTGGGCGCTGGGCCGCTACCGCGACGCGGTGCGCCGACTGGCCACAGTCGCCTGACCACGCGGCCAACCATCACGCGGTCAACTGTCACGCGGCGAACTGTCCCGCGGTCAACTGTCACGCGGTCAACTGTCACGCGGTCAACTGTCCCGCGGCGAACCGTCGCTGCGGCCGTGACCCGGCCGGCTCGAGCGCCCGACCCGTGACCACCGCTGGCTGACGCGGTGAGCCCCGTGCCCAGCACAGGCACGGGGCTCACCGGGTGCGGGAGCGGGGCGCGGTCAGCGCACGTCGTCGGCGGTCGGGTGCTGGTAGGTCAGCTGGTCCTGGGGGAGCGGGAAGGTGAGGTCGTCACCGTAGGGTGACGACGAGCCGGGCCGGTCCGAGGCCACCTCGCTGACCTGGGCGCCGCTGGCCAGCGGCGAGTGCTGTGGCGCCGGCGCGGGCCGGTGCCAGGCGTGCACCTCGGGCGCCGCGCCCTGGCTCATCGCGGCGGCGGCCGGTGTGCTCACCACCGTCTCCACCTCCTGCTGCGAGGTCTCCAAGTCGCCCCTCCGGAAAATCTTGCGTCCCAACCACACCAGCGGATCGTAGCGGTTGTCGACGACGCGCTCCTTCATCGGGATGATCGCGTTGTCAGTGATCTTGATATGTTCAGGGCAGACCTCGGTGCAGCACTTGGTGATGTTGCAGAAGCCCAGCCCCTGCTCGGCCTGGGCGAACTTCTTCCGGTCGGACTTCGCGTCGAGCGGGTGCATGTCCAGCTCGGCGGCGCGGATGAAGAACCGCGGCCCGGCGAACGCCTTCTTGTTGTCCTCGTGGTCGCGGACCACGTGGCAGGTGTTCTGGCAGAGGAAGCACTCGATGCACTTGCGGAACTCCTGCGAGCGCTCCACGTCGACCTGCTGCATCCGGTACTCGCCCGGCGCCACCCCGGCCGGCGGCGCGAACGCCGGCATCTCGCGCGCCTTCTGGTAGTTGAAGGACACGTCGGTGACCAGGTCCCGGATCACCGGGAAGGTACGCAGCGGCGTCACCGTGACCGTCTCGGACTCCTCGAAGGTGGACATCCGGGTCATGCAGCCCAGCCGCGGCTTGCCGTTGATCTCCATGGAGCACGAGCCGCACTTGCCGGCCTTGCAGTTCCACCGCACCGCGAGGTCCGGCGCCTGCTCGGCCTGCAGCCGGTGGATGATGTCGAGGACCACCTCGCCGTCGTTCACCTCGACGCTGAAGTCCTCAAGTTCGCCGCCGGCCTGGTCACCGCGCCAGATCCGGAACTGCCGCACCGACCCCATTACTTGCCCTCCTCAGTCGGCTGGCCGGCGACGCTGGTCAGCTCTGCCTCATCCAGGACGGCCAGCTCCGCGTCCGTCATGTACTTCTTCAGCTCGGCGACGTCGAACAGGCCCAGCAGGTCGGGGCGCAGCGCCGGTACCGGCTGGTGGGTCAGGGTGACCTCACCGCCGCCGGTCACCGCGCAGACCAGGTTGACCTGGCGCCACGTCGGCGACATCGCCGGGAAGTCCTCCCGGGTGTGCCCGCCGCGGGACTCCTCCCGCTCCAGCGCCGCCCGCGCGGTGCACTCCGAGACCAGCACCATGTTGCGCAGGTCCAGGGCCAGGTGCCAGCCGGGGTTGAAGCGCCGGCCGCCGGTGGCCGACACGCCGGCCACCCGCTCCTTGAGCTTGGCCAGCTGGGTGATCGAGTCCTCCAGCTCGCCCTTGCGCCGGATGATGCCGACCAGGTCCTGCATCACCTGCTGCAGGTCGCTCCAGACCTGGTACGGGTTCTCGCCGCCCTGGCGGCTCAGCGGCGCCAGGGCGGTCTCCAGGGCCGCGTCGATGTCCCGGGGGTTGACCCGGGCCTGCACCGTCTCGCTGTACCGGGCCGCGTACTCGCCCGCCCGCTTGCCGAAGACCAGCAGGTCGGAGAGGGAGTTGCCGCCGAGGCGGTTGGAGCCGTGCATGCCGCCGGAGACCTCGCCGGCCGCGAACAGGCCCTGCACCTCACCCGTCGCAGCCCCGGTGTCCGGGTCGACCTCCACGCCACCCATCACGTAGTGGCAGGTCGGGCCGATCTCCATCGGCTCCTTGGTGATGTCGACGTCGGCCAGCTCCTTGAACTGGTGGTGCATCGACGGCAGCCGCTTGAGGATGAACTCCGGCGAGCGCCGGGAGGCGATGTCCAGGTAGACGCCGCCGGCCGGGGTGCCGCGACCGGCCTTGACCTCCGAGTTGATCGCCCGGGCCACCTCGTCCCGGGGCAGCAGCTCGGGCGGGCGGCGGTTGTTGTCCGGGTCGGTGTACCAGCGGTCGGCCTCGTCCTCGGTCTCCGCGTACTGCTTGCGGAACACGTCCGGCACGTAGTCGAACATGAACCGCTTGCCTTCGGAGTTCTTCAGGATGCCGCCGTCACCGCGCACCGACTCGGTGACCAGGATGCCCTTCACCGACGGCGGCCAGACCATGCCGGTCGGGTGGAACTGGAGGAACTCCATGTTGATCAGCGTCGCCCCGGCGCGCAGCGCCAGCGCGTGCCCGTCGCCGGTGTACTCCCAGGAGTTGCTGGTCACCTTGTACGACTTGCCGACGCCCCCGGTGGCCAGCACGACGGCCGGCGCCTCGAAGACCACGAACTCGCCGGTCTCCCGGTAGTACCCGAACGCCCCGGCGATCCGGCTGGCCCCGTCCCGGGTGTCCAGCAGCAGCTCGGTGATGACGCACTCGGCGAACACCTTGATCCGGGCCTCGTAGTCGCCGTGCCGCACCTTGTCCTCCTGCTGCAGCGAGACGATCTTCTGCTGCAGGGTGCGGATCAGCTCCAGGCCGGTCCGGTCGCCGACGTGCGCCAGGCGCGGGTACTCGTGGCCACCGAAGTTGCGCTGCGAGATCTTCCCGTCCTTCGTCCGGTCGAACAGCGCGCCATAGGTTTCCAGTTCCCAGACCCGGTCCGGGGCCTCCTTGGCGTGCAGTTCGGCCATCCGGTAGTTGTTCAGGAACTTGCCGCCCCGCATGGTGTCCCGGAAGTGCACCATCCAGTTGTCGTTGGCGTTGACGTTGCCCATCGCGGCGGCGGCGCCGCCCTCGGCCATCACCGTGTGCGCCTTGCCGAACAGCGACTTGGAGATGATGGCGACCTTCTTCCCGGCCACCCGGGCCTCCACGGCCGCCCGCAGGCCGGCGCCGCCGGCGCCGATCACGACGACGTCGTAGGAGTGCTTCTCGATGTTGGCGTTCCTGGTGTTGTTAGCCATTGTCGTCGTCCTCAGCCGATGAACCGCAGGTCGGAGAACCAGCCGGCGGAGACGGCCATCACGTAGAAGTCGGTCAGCGCCAGAGTGCCCAGGGTGACCCAGGCCAGCTGCATGTGCTTGGTGTTCAGCTTGGACACGAAGATCCAGAACCGGTACCGCAGCGGGTGCCGGGAGAAGTGCTTGAGCCGCCCGCCGGTGATGTGCCGGCAGGAGTGGCAGGACAGCGTGTACAGCCAGAGCAGCGTCACGTTGCCGACCAGGATGACGTTGCCCAGCCCGAAGCCGAACCCCTTGGTGCCGTGGAACGAGATGATCGCGTCCCAGGTGTTGATCACCGAGATGATCACGGCGGCGTAGAACGCGTACCGGTGCGCGTTCTGGAAGATCAGCGGGAACCGGGTCTCACCGGTGTAGCGCTTGTGCCCGTCCGGCACGGCGCAGGCCGGCGGGGAGGCCCAGAAACTGCGGTAGTACGCGCGCCGGTAGTAGTAGCAGGTGAGCCGGAACAGCAGCAGGAACGGCAGGGTGATCGCCGCGAACGGGATGAACCAGTGGTCCGGCAGGAACCGGCCGAACTCCGCCGCCTCCGGCACGCAGCCCTTGGAGACGCAGGGGGAGTAGAACGGCGTCAGGTACTTGAAGCCGCCGCCTTCCTTGAAGTAGTCCGCCTGCATGAACACCCGGAAGGTGGCGTAGGCGAGCCAGGCCGTCAGGCCGGTGACCGTCAGCAGTGGCGCCAGCCACCAGCGGTCGGTACGCAGCGTCTTCGCCGAGATCGCGGCGCGGGGTTTCGGCGCGAGCGGAGAGGCCGAGGAGGGTCTTTCCGACGTTACGGTCATCGTCGTGCTCCCTGACGGGCTGAAATACGTGTGATGGGGCATACCCACTGGTACGTACCCCGCGAGCCACACGTTACGCCGAGGCTACGGACGGGGTGCGCATGGGAGTCTGCGCTGTGAAACGTGCAGGCGAAAGCCGTGGCGTCACACCTGGGTACTGATGTGGGTAACCTCACTGCCTGCCCGGTTCGCCCGGCGGCACCGGTCAGCCCGAACCGGTGCCGGTGAAGTTCCAGCTGGCCAGATGCAGCGCCGGGGCACGGTAGGAGGTGCTGCCGTAGCTGGACGGCAGGGTCACCGCGTGGCCACCGATGCCCAGCACCTGGCCCGGGCCGAGCGCCTGCGGATAGGACTGGGTGAACCGGAAGTTGCGGACCGGCCGGGTCACCTCGCCGTCCTCCACCAGCCAGACGCCGTTGCGGGTCAGCCCGGTCATCACCAGCGTGCGCGGATCCAGCACCCGGGTGTACCAGTGGTCGGTGACCAGCAGCCCGCGGCGTACCCCGGCGAGCAGGGCGGCCACCGCGGAGTCGGCGGCCGGGCCGGCCACCTCGGTGGGCTGCTCGTCCACCGGAGGCAGCAGCGCCAGGTTGGCCGCGACCGACCCGAACGCGCCGGAGCCCGGGCCGGCGTGCCCGGTGGAGTCGGTACCGGCCTGCCGGGCGGTGCGCCGGTCGTGCGTCGCCGACACGCTCACCCCGCCGCGGACCAGGTCCAGCCAGCGCTTCGGGGTGCCCTCGCTGTCGAACGGCAGCCCCACCGCGCCCGGGCTGACCGCGTCGTCCACGATCGTCACCGCCCGGTCCAGCTGCTCGCCGCCCGGCTCGAAGAACGACCGGCGCTCGTTGACCGCCTTGCCGTTGAAGCCGAACATGGCCAGGCACAGCAGCAGGTCGTGCACGGCGGTCGGCTCCAGCACCACCTCGTACCGGCCGGCCGGCAGCTCCACGGCGTCCAGGCCGGCCCGGGCCTTGGCCGCCGCCCGGGCGCCGAGCACCGCACCGTCCACGGCGGAGAGCTGGCTGCCGGCCCGCCGGGCCACGCCGTCGCAAGCGCCGGTACGGGCGATGCCGTCCATCGCCGCCTCGGTGGTGCTGCCCAGCACCGCCTGCCCGGCCGAGTTGCCGAACGCCGCCTGGACGTGCGTGGTGCGGCAGTAACCGGCCGTGCTCAGTCCGCCGGCCGCCTCGACGAAGGCGCGTACCCGCTCGGCCCGGTCGCCGGCCACCACGCCGACGATCGCCTCGTCCACGGTGCCCGGCGCAGCCAGCGGTGCCGGGGCGGCCAGCCCCGCCCAGCCCGGATCCGGCGGGGCCAGGTCGGCAGCCGCGACGGCCCGCTCCACCAGCGAGCGCAGCGCGTCGCCGGTGGTCAGCGTGGTGTATCCGGAGGCGGTCCGGCCGTCCCGGTGCAGCCGCAGCGCCACCGTGACGGTCTCGTCCACGTGGTTCTGGTGGATGTAGCTGTCGGCGAACCGGGTCAGCGCCGTCGTCGCGGCGCTCACCCGCACCTCCGCCTGCGCGTCCGTCCCGGCGGCGTCCCGGACCAGCTCCAGTACCCGGGCGGTGAGCTCCAGCTCGTTGTTCATCCGCGCACCCCGACCCGGACCCCGGTGAAGCGGGCCGGCGCGGCCGGGTGGCCGGTGTGCCCGGTCTGGCTCGGCTGGCCCTTGCCACAGTTGGGGGTACCCCAGGCCACCGTCTCGCTGGAGAGCATGTCCATCGAGCGCCAGAACCTCGGCCCGATGCCGGTGTAGGTCGGGTTGCGCAGCATCCGGCCCAGCTTCCCGCCCTTGATCTCGTAGCCGACCTCGCAGCCGAACTGGAAGTTCAGCCGCTTGTCGTCGATCGACCAGGAGCGGTTGGAGTCCATCAGGATGCCGTCGTCGGTGGCCGCGATCATCTCCTCCAGGGTGTGCGGACCGGGCTCCAGGCCCACGTTGGTCATCCGGACCATCGGCAGCCGCGCCCAGCCGTCCGAGCGCACCGAGCCGGCGTAGTCCAGCCCGGCCAGGGCGGCGCTGTCCCGGCCGGCGAGCACGCCGACCCAGACGCCGTCGCGGACCGCGTACCGGCGCTGCGCGGGGGTGCCCTCGTCGTCGTAGCCGAACGAGCCCAGCGCACCCGGGATGCCCGGGTCGATGACGATGTTCATCAGCTCCGAGCCGTACCGCAGGCTGCCCAGCTGGGCCAGGTCCAGCCAGGAGGTGCCGGCGTAGGCGGCTTCCCAGCCGAGGATGCGGTCCAGCTCGATGGCGTGCCCGACCGACTCGTGGATCTGTAGCGCCAGCTGCTCGCCGCCGATGATGACGGTGGTCTCCCCGGCCGGGCACTGCGGCGCCGACAGCAGCGCCCGCGCCTCCTCGGCCACCCGGACGGCGTGCGCCGGCAGGTCCAGCTCACGTACCTGCTCCCAGCCCCGGCTGCCGTACTGGCCGCGCCGGGACGGGTAGGAGCGCACCTGGGTCTCGTCGGCGCCGACCACGATGGCGGCCAGCCCCGCCCCGCACTCGCGGATGTGCTGCTCGATGCGGTGCCCCTCGGAGGAGACGAAGCACTTCGTGGTGTCCCACACCTGGTAGAGCGCCTCGGCCTGGTCGGCGCCGGCCCGGTGCGCCGCGTCGCTCAGGCTGACCAGCAGGTCGCCCTTCTCCGACAGCGGTACCGCCAGCGGGTCCTCCAGGCACTCGCTGGCCCAGCTGGCCACCTCCGGGGCCGCCGCGATCAGCTGGGTGGCCAGCGGCGCCGGTACGCTCGCCGACGCCGCGGCCACCTCGGCGGCCCGTTCGCCGGCCCGCCGGGCCGCCGCGTCGGACAGGTCGGGCACGGCGAAGAAACCCCAGCCGGAGCCGACCAGGGCGCGTACCCCGATGCCGGCGTCCTCCACCTGGGACAGGTCCTCGATCTCGCCGTTGCGCGCCTGCATCGACTCGTAGCGGCGGTGCATCACCCGGGCGTCGGCGTAGCGCGCCCCAGCGGCCAGCGCCGCTTCCACCGCGGCGGTCGCCGCGTCGCTGTGGCTCATGATCGAGACTCTAGCCGGCGATCAGCCGGTCGACCGTCCGGGCGAAGTCGAGATCGTTGCCGGTGACGCCCCCGGCCGAGTGGGTGACCAGCGCGAACGTGACGGTACGCCAGCGGATGTCGATATCCGGATGGTGGTCGGCCGCCTCGGCGGCCTGCGCGACCGCGTCCACCAGGGCGATCCCGGCGAGGAACGAGTCCGCCTTCACCGTCCGCCGGATGCCCCGCGCGTCGCCGGACCACTCCCGAAGCTCGGTCAGGGCAGCGGCCACTTCCTCATCGCTGAGTGTCTTCGCCATGCCGCCACGCTACGCGCGCCAGCCTCCACTGTCCGCGCGATGCGTCCCGGCCCGGCCGGGCCGGGGACGGCGCGACCGGCAGCTTCGGCTGTGCCAGCGCACCCGACGACGACCACCGGTTGGGCCGGCCGGGCCGGGGACGGTGCCGACCGGCAGCGCTCCGGCACGGCTGCGGCGGGTCCGCCGCAGCCGCCTCAGGCCAGGTGCTGGCGGAGGAAGTCGAGCTGGACGCGCAGCAACCGCTCGGCCACCCCGCCGGCCGCCATGTGCGAGGCGCCGGGCAGCGGGATCACCCAGTGTGGCCGGCCGGTGGCCAGCAGCGCCGCCGACAGGCGCAGCGTGTGCGCGGCCACCACGTTGTCGTCGGCCAGCCCGTGCACCAGCAGCATCGGCCGGGCGTCGGCCGGCCGCAGCGGCGGTTCGGCGGCCAGCTCCAGCAGGCTGTGGTGGGCGTAGACGTCCGAGCCGTCGCCGGGCAGGCCCAGGTAGCGCTCGGTGTAGGCGGTGTCGTAGAGGGCCCAGTCGGTGACCGGGGCGCCCACCACGGCGGCCCGGTAGACGTCCGGGCGGCGCAGCGCGGCCAGGCCGGACAGGTACCCGCCGAACGACCAGCCGCGCATCGCCACCCGGGCCAGGTCGAGGTCGGAGTGCTTGTCGGCCAGCGCCAGCAGGGCGTCCACCTGGTCGGTGAGGACCACGTCGGCCATCCGCCGGTGGATCACCTTCTCGAAGCTCGGGGCGACACCGGGGGTACCCCTGTTGTCGATGACCACGACGGCGAAGCCCTGGTCGGCCCACCACTGCCGGGCGGCCCACCGGCTGCGGGCGGCCACCACCTCCTGGTGCCCCGGGCCGCCGTAGATGTCCACCAGCACCGGCAGCCGGCGGCCGGTCACGTGGCTGCGCGGGTAGAGCACGCCGGTGGGCAGCCGCCGGTCGGTGACCCGCTCCAGGGCCGGCCGGGGCGCGCTCGGCGGGGCGGCGGCATGGCTGGTCAGCTCGCCGACCAGGGTGCCGCGCCGGTGCACCTGCCAGCTGGTCCCCGGGTGGTCGAGGGAGACCGCGCCGATCACCAGGGTCTCCCCGCCGCCGACGCCGGTGTGCCAGCCGGGGGTGTGGGTGAGCCGGGTGGTCTCCACGGCGGGGACGCCCGGCTGCGCGGTGATCCGGTAGAGGTGCTGCTCGGCCGGCTCGCCCTCGCTCGCCTCGACCAGCAGGTCCAGGCCGACGCCGGAGCGCGGGTGGCCCACCGTGGCGGCCGGCTCGCCGGGCCGGGTCAGCTGCCCGCAGACCCGGCGCACGTAGAGGCCGGCCGGGGTGAGCAGGGTGCCGTCGGCGAACAGGCAGCGCGCGTCGTACCCGTCGTGGGCCAGCTCTCCGCCGACCAGTACCCGCCCGTCCGGCAGGTAGGACGGGGTCCCCGGCACCGGCTCCACCCAGCGCGGATCGGTCAGCTCGGCGTGCACCTGGGTCTCCCCGGTACGCGGGTCGATGGCCAGCACCAGGCCGTGCTGTTGCAGCCGGCGCAGGACGCAGATCAGCGGCCCGCCCAGGTCGCTCCAGGAGACGGAGACCAGATAGGGGTAGGTCTCCCGGTCCCAGTGCACGTCCACCCAGCCGCCGTCCAGGTCCAGCAGGTGCAGGGTGACCTCGGCGTTGGCCGCTCCGGCGTGCGGGTAGGCGACGGTGCGCGGCGGCAGCTGCGGCTGCGCCGGGTCGTGCAGCGTCCAGCGGGGTACCCGGGCCTCGTCCACCCGGGCGGCCAGCAGGCTCTGCCCGTCCGGCGCCCACCAGTAGCCGCGGTAGCGGCCGAACTCCTCGGCGCCGATGAAGTCGGCCAGCCCCCAGCTGATGCCGGCCTCCCCGGCGATCAGCGCGTCCGGGCTGTCCGGGCCGACCGCGTGCAGGGCGCCGTCGGTGACGTAGCCGACCCGGTCCCCGGCCGGCGACGGGCGCGGGTCGACCGCCGGACCGGTCGTGGCCAGCTCGGTGACCACGCCGCCGGGGCGCAGGTCGACGTGGAAGAGCCGGCCGTCGAGGGTGAACGCCGCGACGGTGGCGGCCGGGTTGGTGGCGTAGGAGCCGATGCCGCCGGCGGACAGTCGCAGCCGCTCGCGCAGCGCCTGCTCGGCCGGCGGCAGCTCGCCGACCGTCGCCCCGGAGCGCAGCGCCGCCGGGTCGGCGACCGCGCGCTCGGCGGCGGTGGCCACGTCGAACACCCAGAGCGCGTCGGCCGGGTCCTCGGGCCCGCCCGAGCGCAGGTACACCACCCGCGAGCCGTCCGCGGCGACCGTCACGGCGCGCGGGGCGCCGTAGCTGAAGCGCCCGGTGCGGGCGGCGAGTTCGGGGTAGTCCATCCGTTCATCATGCCCGTTACGCGCCCCGCCCAGGGTTCAGGCATGTGACATCCGCGTATGGTGTCCGGGTGAGTGAAGCCGCCAGCGTCACCGGGCCGGCCGCCTCCCCGGGGGCGCTGCCGGAGCGTCGGATCCTGTTCGTCCACGCCCACCCGGACGACGAGTCGATCGGCAGCGGTGTGACCATGGCGCACTACGTCGCCACCGGGGCGCACGTGACGCTGGTGACCTGCACCATCGGCGAAGAGGGCGAGATCCACGTACCGGCGTTGGCGCAGCTGGCGGCGGCCGAGGCCGACCAGCTCGGCGGGTACCGGATCGTGGAGCTGGAGCGGGCCTGCGAAGCGCTCGGCGTGACCGACCACCGGCTGCTCGGCGGCGCCGGCCGCTGGCGTGACTCGGGGATGATGGGCCTGTCCACCAACGACCACCCGCGCGCCTTCTGGCGGGCCGACCTGGACGAGGCGGCCGGCGCCCTGCTGGAGATCATCCGCGAGGTACGCCCCCAGGTGCTGGTCACCTACGACGAGAACGGCTTCTACGGCCACCCCGACCACATCCAGGCGCACCGGGTGGCGATGCGCGCCGTCGAGCTGGCGGCCAAGGAGGACGTGGCGCCGGCCAAGGTCTACTGGACGGCCACCCCGCGCAGCCAGATCGCGGCGGCCTTCGAGGCGTTCAAGGACTCCACCGACAACCCGTTCGCCGACGTCGCGTCGGCCGAGGAGATCCCCTTCGGTACCCCCGACGAGCTGGTCACCGCGGCGGTCGACGGGCGGGCCCAGATGGCCGCCAAGCTGGCCGCCCTGCACGCCCACGCCAGCCAGATCCCGCCCCAGTCGTGGCTGTTCGTGCTGGCCGGCCGGTTCGGCGACGAGGCCCTCGGCACCGAGCACTTCCAGCTGGTACGCGGCGAGCGCGGCCCCGGCGACGGCCCGAACGGCTGGGAGACCGACCTGTTCGCCGGCCTGTTCCCGGCCGGCCCGGTGGGCTGAGCCGTGCCGCCGCAGCGTCGTCCGGCCGCCGGCCGCCGCCCCGGCGGGGGAGGATCCGGCGCCCGCCGCCCGGCCGCCCGCAAAGCCCCGGCCGGCGCCGCCGCCCGGACCGCGGCGCCGGCTGCCGCACCCCCGGCACCGCGCCTCCCGGAGCCGGTGGCCACGCCGCCCCGGCCCGTGCCGCCGGGCGTCGAGCGCCTGCTGGTGATCGCCGGTACGGTCGTCGCCCTAGCGCTGTCCGTGGTGACCGCCGTCTGGGAGGTGTTCCTCAGCCCGCTCTACTGGGGGGCGGTACCGCTGCCGGTGGCCCCGCTGCTGGCCGCCGCCACCACGCTCGGGCTGATCTGGTTCACCCGGACCGTCACCGGCAGCCCGGGGCTGGCCCTGCTGCCCGGCACGGTGTGGTTCGTGGTGATGGTGGCCGCCACCATGCCCCGGCACAACGGCTCCCTCCTGCTGCCCGGGGTGGCCTGGATGGGCCTGGTGGCCGTGCTGGTGGGCAGCGCCTGTTGGACCGTGGCCGCGTACCGGCTGATCCTGCGCCGCCCCTCCGTCGGGTGATTCCCGGCGTAATCCCAGCCGATCCCCAGCGCCGGGGGCTTCTCGACGCTGCGTGACGGCGATATGGTGTTGCCCGTTTCCCAGTGCTGGATCGGAGGAGCGCCATGGAGCGACTGCGCAAGTGGCGCGCGGTGGGCGTACTCGCCGGTGCGCTGTTCCTGCTCAACGTGCTGGCCCGGCTGGTGGCCTGGCTGTTCGCCGACAGCGACAAGGGGCAGACCCGGGTGGGCGTGGGCTACGCCGTGGCCGTCGGGCTGGTGATGCTCTACGCCGGGTTCCGCTGGGCGCAGCGCCAGCTGATGCCCCGGGTGGTCGGCGAGCTGACCGTGGCGATCGTGCTCGGGCTGCTGTTCACGGTGCTCCTCGGGCCGTTCGCCGGCGGCTCGGCCCCGTTCGTCGAGGGCGGCGACCTGGTCTGGGCCGAGGCCTGGCACTTCGTGCTCTTCGCCGGCCTCGGCGCGGCGCTGGGCGTGCTGCTGGCCATCATGCTCGGCCGCGACCCGCGTACCCGCGCCTACCAGCGCTACGCCGAGTCGACGAAGGGCCGGCCCCGCCGGGTCGTCCGCCGGTAGCGCCGGGCCCCAGATCAGCGCGGGCCGGCCGGGCCCGGCTCTGCGCCGCCGGGCCCGGCCCCGGCTCAGCGGCGAGCGGCCGGGCGCAGGCCGTAGCCGACCAGTGCCGCGCCGACCAGCGTCACCGCCACGTCGACCAGCAGCGCGCGGTGGATGCCGGCCAGCAGCGGGCCGGTGCCCAGCACCGTGGTCAGCAGCGGGATGCCCAGCGTGATGCCGACCTGTTGGGTGAGTGTGGCCAGCCCGGTGGCCAGCCCCTGCTCGGCGTCGGGCAGGCCGGAGGTGGCGGTGACGGTGAACGCCACGATCGCCGCCACGTGGCCGAAGAAGCCGACCAGCAGCACCGTCGGTACCACCAGCACGTTCACCCGGTCGGTTCCGGCGGCGATCAGCACCGCGTTGGCCAGCGCCTGCACCACCAGGCCGCCGACCAGCGTGCGGCGCGCGCCGAACCGGCCGATGAGGCGCGGCCCGACCACTCCGGCGACGACCGCCCCGATCCCGGGGATCCCGAAGACCAGTCCGGTGACCAGCGCCGAGTAGCCCAGCACCCGCTGCAGGTAGAGCGTCATCAGGTAGACCACCGAGCTCTCCATCGCGAAGATCAGCAGACCGCCGACGTTGCCCCAGGTGACGTTCGGGCGGCGCAGGATGCGCAGCGACGCCAGCGGGGCCGGGCTGCGCAGTTCGATCAGGCCGAACGCGGCCAGCAGGGCCACCGCGGCGGCCAGCGCGACCAGCACCACCGGGTCGCCCCAGCCGCGCCGGCCGGCGCTGATCAGCCCGAAACACAGGGCCAGCAGGCCGGCGGTGACGGTGACCGCGCCCGGGACGTCCAGCTTCAGCCGCTGCGCCGGCCGGCTGGCCGGGACGACGAGCGCCGTACCGATCAGGATGGCGACCGCCACCGGAACGTTGAGCAGGAACGCCCAGCGCCAGCTCAGCCCGCCGGTGAGCAGGCCGCCGACCAGCGCCCCTACGGTGAAGCCGCCGGACAGCAGCGCCCCGACCAGGCCGAGCGCGCGGTCCCGCGCCGGCCCCTCCGCGAACGCCGTGGTGAGCAGGGACAGCGCGGTCGGGATGGCCATGGCGGCGGCGAGGCCCTGCGCCACCCGCGCGCCGAGCAGCACGCCGGGCGTCTGCGCCAGGCCGCCGACCAGCGAGGCGACGGTCAGCAGGACCAGCCCGGCGCAGAACAGCCGGCGCCGCCCGAACAGGTCGCCGACCCGGCCGAAGAGCAGCGTGAAGCCGGCCGCCGGCAGGGCGAAGGCGGTGGCGATCCAGGCCAGGTCGGCCGGGGCGAAGTGGAGCCCGGCGCCGATGGCGGGCAGCGCCACGTTCAGGATGGAGAAGTCGACGGAGAGCATGAACTGCGCGCCGAGCAGGAGAAAGAGGATGAGGCGGCGGCGGCCGTCCAGGCGTGGACGGGCTGGCGCCGCGGTGACCGGCTCGGTCAGGACGGACATGGGTACCCACTTCCGGTAGGCGGTACGTTCGCCTCCGCAGCGTGTCCGTTGTGGACGGTGCTACCCAGCCCTCTGGCATTCCTACCTTCGCGGTGACTGACCACGGCAGGGTCAGGCTGGCGACGGTGCGATGGGCCACAATGGAGCCATGTCGCAGCGCGCCACCGCCCTCGCCGACTTCCTGTCCAGCCGCCGTGCCCGGCTCACCCCCGACGACGTGGGCATGGTCAGTTACGGCGAGCGCCGCCGGGTCCCCGGGCTGCGCCGGGAGGAGCTGGCCCAGCTCGCCGGCGTGAGCGTCTCCTACTACACCCGACTGGAGCAGGGCCAGCACCTCAACGCCTCGGACGAGGTACTGGACGCGATCGCCCGTACCCTGCGGCTGACCGAGGACGAGCGGCGGCACCTGCACAACCTGGCCCGCCCGGCGCGCCGGGCCGGCCCGGTCGCCCGCCCCGAGCAGGTGTCGACGTCGCTGCGGGTGATGCTGGACGCCATGCCGGAGACGCCCGCGCTGGTCCTCGGGCGGACCACCGACGTGCTGGCCTGGAACCGGCTGGGGCACGCGCTGCTCGCCGGCCACCTGGACCCGACCTCGCCGCGCCGCCCGGCCGACCGGCCGAACATGACCCGGCTGGTCTTCCTCGACCCGCCCACCCGTCAGCTCTACCTGGACTGGAAGCGCAAGAGCCACAGCGCGGTCGAGCACCTGCGCGGGATCGCCGGCCGCTACCCCGACGACCCCCGGCTGACCAGCCTCATCGGTGAGTTGACCATGCGTAGTCCGGAGTTCGCGGCGTTGTGGGCGGCGCACCGGGTGGCGGCCTGCCCGCCGATGCCCCGCCAGCTGCTGCACCCGCTGGTCGGCGAGCTGACCCTGTGGCAGCAGACGCTGCACCCCGCCGGGGAGGAGGAGCAGCTGGTGGTGGTGCTCGGCGCCGAGCCCGGCTCACCGTCGGAGGCGGCGCTGCGGATGCTCTCCTGCCTCACCGAGCCGCTGCCGGCCTGACCGCGCTCAGTGCCGCGGCGCGGTCCAGGTGAAGTAACTGTGGTGGGTGGTGAAGCCGAGGCTGGCGTAGAGCGTTGTGGCGGTCGTGTTGACCTCCTCCACCTGGAGGTACGCCTGGTCGGCGCCGAGCGCGGCGGCCCAGCCGGCGAGTGCGGTGATGACCTGCCGGGCCAGCCCCTGCCGGCGCGCGGCGGGTACGACCTGGATCAGGGCCAGTTGCAGCCGGCCGTCGGTGACCGCGCCCCGGGCGATGGCCAGCGGCGCTCCGTCAGCACCGGGCACGCTGGCGAAGCACACCTGCGCCGGCCCGGTGAGGATGCTCCGCGCCACCTCGGGCAGCGCCCCCTTGGCGCCGGCCATCAAGGCCAGCCAGGGCCCGTCCGGCGCCTCCGCCGGCCGCACCCCTCCGGCGGCGCCGCCCGTCGGACCGGCGCCGCCGGCCAGATCGACACCCCCGGCCAGATCGACACCCCCGGCCAGATCGACACCCCCGGCCAGATCGACACCCCCGGCCAGGTTGACCTCCCCAGCCAGGCCCGCGAGCGCCCGGGACTGGACGAGGGTACGGCGGGAACGCTGCCAGCCCCGCTCGGCCAGCGCCCGGTCCAGGTCGATGCGCAGCGGCAGCGGCACGTTGAGGCGGGCGGGCAGCCCGAAGTCGGCGTACCAGCGGGTGATCTCGGCCAGCGCGGTGTCCAGCGGCGCACCGGGGTCGCCGAGCGGCAGCACCGAGTTGGCCCGGCCGGTCCAACCACCGGCCGCCCGCAGCTGCCACCCGCCCAGCCGGGCGGTGTGCGGCGCCGGCCAGGCGGCGCTGGCGGCCTGCTCCAGGGCGGCGATGTCGGCGCCGGACGGCCGGGCGCGCGGCGGCACCGGCTTGCCGGCGGTGATCTCGGCCACCGGGACGGTCACCGGACCCCGGCTCGTCTGCACCGTCGCCACCTCTCCGAAGCCGGTGAGCGTGCCGAGCACGTCGGAGTAGGTGGGGCGCCCGTCGCGCAGCCCGACGAACCGGCGGATGACGACCCGCTTGCCGATGTCGGTCGGCCCGATCACTCTTCGACTCCCATCGGACGGGATACTAGGCTCTAACCGCCGCGGATAATCGCTGCGGGCCGCGATGTGGTGCAGCCCGCAGCGGGAGTCAGGAACTGTGGAAGGACGACCCGTGACGTACATCATCGCCGAGCCGTGCGTCGATCTGCTCGACAAGGCGTGCATCGAAGAGTGCCCTGTCGACTGCATCTACGAGGGCAACCGCATGCTCTACATCCACCCGGACGAGTGCGTCGACTGCGGGGCCTGTGAGCCGGTCTGCCCGGTCGAGGCGATCTTCTACGAGGACGACGTCCCGGCCCAGTGGAAGGACTACGTCTCCGCCAACTACGAGTTCTTCGAGGACCTCGGCTCGCCCGGTGGCGCCTCCAAGATCGGCAAAGTGGCCAAGGACGCGGCGTTCGTCGCCGCCCAGCCGCCCCGCGAGGCGGAGCACTGAGCCGGATGGAGACCGCGTCGGCGCCGGTGGGCGCGCGGCGCTCCGCAGCGCTGCCCGACTTCCCGTGGGACCTGCTGGAGCCGGCCAAGGCCCGGGCCGCCGCCCACCCCGACGGCATCGTCGACCTGTCGGTCGGTACCCCGGTGGACCCGGTCCCCGACCCGGTGCAGCGGGCGCTGGTGGCGGCCGCCGACTCGCCGGGGTACCCGCTGACCGCTGGTACCCCGGCGCTGCGCGAGGCGATGACCGCCTGGGTGGCCCGCGACTGTGACGCCGCCCCGGGCTTCGGCGTGCTGCCCACCATCGGCTCCAAGGAGCTGGTCGGGCTGCTGCCCACGCTGCTGGGCATCGGCCCGGGTGACACCGTGGTCATCCCGCGCGTGTGCTACCCCACCTACGAGGCCGGCGCCCGGTTCGCCGGAGCCACCGTGGTCCGCGCCGACTCGGTCACCGCGCTCGGCCCGGCCCCGGTCAGGGCCGATCTGGCTCAACTCGCCGAGCAACCCGACCGGCCAGGTGCTCCCCGCCGAGCACCTGCGCAAGGTGGTCGACTGGGCGCGCGAGCGCGGCACCGTGGTGGCCAGTGACGAGTGCTACCTGCCGCTGGGCTGGTCCACCCGGCCGGTGTCGGTGCTCAGCGTCTGCGACGGCGACTACACCGGCGTGCTCGCCGTGCACTCGCTGTCCAAGCGCTCCAACCTGGCCGGGTACCGGGCCGGGCTGGTCAGCGGCGATCCGGAGCTGGTGGGCGAGCTGCTGGCGCTGCGCAAGCACCTGGGGATGATCGTCCCGGCGCCGGTACAGGCGGCCATGGTGGCCGCGCTCGACGACGAGGAGCACGTGGCGGTCCAGCGGGAACGGTACTCGCGGCGGCGTACCACGCTGTCCGCGGCGCTGCTCGCCGCCGGCTTCCGCATCGAGCACTCGGAGGCCGGCCTCTACCTGTGGGCCACCCGGGACGAGGAGTGCTGGGCCACCGTCGGCTGGCTGGCCGACCGGGGTGTCCTGGTGGCCCCCGGCGACTTCTACGGCCCGGCCGGCGACAAGCACATCCGGGTGGCGCTGACCGCCACCGACGAGCGGGTCGCCGCCGCCGCGGCCCGGCTGTCCTGACGGCTGCGGCGGTAGCGACCGGTTCGGCGCTCGTGCGCGGTCGGCTGCTGTGAACGGCGCGGTCTTCGAGGTGCTCGCCGGTGATCCGGCGAGCCCGGTGGTGCTGCACGTGCCGCACGGCTCGCGGGCGCTGACCGCGCCGGCCCGGCGGGACATCCGGCTCGACGAGGCGGAGCTGGCCGCCGAACTGGACCGGATCACCGACACCGGCACCGGGCTGATCGCCCGGCGGGCGGCCGGCGCGGCCCGGATCCGCCCGTGGATCTTCGCCAACCGCTGGTCCCGGCTGGTGGTGGACCCGGAGCGGTTCCCCGACGAGACCGAGGAGATGCGCGCGGTCGGGATGGGGCCGGTCTACACCCGGACCAGTACCGGCGCTGTGCTGCGCGACGACGACCCGGCCCGGGACGCGCGGCTGCTGGCCGGGCACTTCGAGCCGTACGCGCGGGCGCTGGCCGATCTGGTGGACGCCCGGCTGGCCGCCACCGGCCGGGCCGTGCTGCTGGACGTCCACTCCTACCCGTCCCGGGCGCTGCCCTACGAACTGCACGCCGACGGGCCCCGCCCGGCGGTGTGCCTGGGCGTGGACGACTTCCACACGCCCAGGGCGCTGCTCGACGCCGGGCACCGGGCGTTCCCCGGCGACACTGCGGTGAACTCGCCGTTCGCCGGCTGCTACGTACCGCTGCGCCACTACCGCCGGCAGCCCGCCGTCACCGGGCTGATGGTCGAGCTGCGCCGGGACACCTACCTGGTGGAACCGGCCGGTCCGACCACCGGGGGCCTGGCCCGGGTGGTGACCGGCCTGGCCGCCCTGGTGGACGCGGCCGGAGCGTAGCGTCCGGTCAGTCGTTGCTGTGCAGGGCGGCGTTGAGGGTCGATGCCGTGGCCCTGGCGGGGGCGGGCCTGCAGGGCGCCGGTCACCGAGTGGCGCAGGAACAGCAGGCCGTCCACGCCGGCTGAGCGCGGCGCCTTCACCACCAGGCCGTCCGGCAGAGTGATCTTGGAACCGGCAGTGACGTAGCAGCCGGCCTCCACCACGCAGTCGTCGCCGAGCGAGATGCCGATGCCGGCGTTCGCCCCGATCAGGCAGCGCTCGCCGATCCGGATGACCTCCTTGCCGCCGCCGGAGAGGGTACCCATGATCGAGGCACCGCCACCCACGTCGGAGCCGTCGCCGACGACGACGCCGGCCGAGATGCGCCCCTCGACCATCGAGGTGCCCAGTGTGCCGGCGTTGTAGTTGACGAAGCCCTCGTGCATGACGGTGGTACCGGGGGCCAGGTGGGCGCCGAGGCGCACCCGGTCGGCGTCGGCGATGCGGACCCCGCCCGGCGTCACGTAGTCGACCATGCGCGGGAACTTGTCGATGCCGGCGACGCTGAGTTGGCCACCGGCGGCGCGTACCAGCAGGCGCAGCTCGTCCACCCGGTCCGGCGGGCACGGGCCGGCCGAGGTCCAGGCCACGTTGGCCAGCAGGCCGAAGATGCCGGTCGAGGTTCGCCTCGTGCGGGCGGACCAGCCGGTGCGAGAGCAGGTGCAGCCGCAGGTACACGTCGGCCGCGTCGACCGGCGGGTCGGCCAGCGACTCGATCGCGCTGTGCACCGCGACCACCTGTAGGCCGGGCAGCGGCCGGTCGCCGGTCGGGCCGAGCGGAGCGCCCGGCACCGGCGGCGGCGCCAGGCCCAGGTGGCCGGTCGGGTACCACACGTCGAGCACCTGGCCGTCGGCGGTCACCGTGGCCAGGCCGCTGCCCCAGGCAGCCGAGGTCGAGTAAGCCGTCACGCGGCCACCCTACTAAGGTCAACGGGCGTGGCTGAACTGCACCCGGACACGCTGGCCGACCCGGTCGCGCTGACCCGCGCCCTGGTCGACATCGCCTCGGTCTCCGGCAACGAGGCGGAGATCGCCGACGCGGTCGAGGCGGCGCTGCGCGCCGCGCCGGGCTGACCGTCGTCCGGCACGGCAACACCCTGGTGGCCCGTACCGAGCTGGGCCGGGCGCAGCGGGTGGTGCTGGCCGGGCACCTGGACACCGTGCCGATCGCCGACAACTTCCCGTCCACCCTGGACGGCGAGTGATCTACGGCTGCGGTACCTCCGACATGAAGTCCGGCACCGCGCTGGCCCTCTGGCTGGCCGTCGGCGGTGGCCGCAGCCGCGCTACGACGTCACCTACTTCTTCTACGACTGCGAAGAGATCGAGTCCACCCGCAACGGACTGGCCCTGGTGGCCCGGGACCACCCGGACTGGCTGGCCGCCGACTTCGCGATGCTGCTGGAGCCGACCTACGGGCTGGTCGAGGCCGGCTGCCAGGGCACCATGCGGGCGAACGTGCGCACCACCGGGGTGCGCGCGCACGCGGCCCGCTCCTGGCTCGGGGTGAACGCCATCCACGCCGCCGGGGCGGCGCTGCGCCCGGCTCTCCGCGTACCGAACCGCGTCGGGTGACCATCGACGGCTGCGAGTACCGGGAGGGGCTCAACGCGGTCCGCGATCAGGGCGGCGTGGCCGGCAACGTGATCCCGGACGAGTGCGTGATCGAGGTGAACTACCGGTTCGCCCCGGACCGCTCGGTGGCCGACGCCGAGGCGCACGTCCGCGCGGTCTTCGACGGGTATCGCGGTGGAGATCACCGACTCCGCGCCCGGCGCGCTGCCCGGACTGACCGCCGCGCCGGCCCGCGAGTTCCTGGCCGTGGTCGGCGAGCCGCCGCTGGCCAAGTGGGGCTGGACCGACGTGGCCCGGTTCGCCGCGCTGGGCATCCCGGCGCTCAACTTCGGCCCCGGCGACCCGAACCTGGCGCACGCCCGGGACGAACGCGTGGAGATCCCCAAGATCCGGGCCGGCGCCGCAGACCCTGCACCGCTGGCTCACCACCGGCTGACCGCCGTCGGTGCGGCTGCCGTACCAGCCGGCACAGCGCCCCGGCCCGAAATGGCCGACCGGCGGCTGCCGGGCGCCGCGAGGCGGAGCGGCCGGGCCGCGCGCGACCCGATAGCGTGGGACGGGTGTCCACGATCAGACGAGAGCGGCGCGAGGGCGGGGTGACCCTGCGCGGCCCGGCGGCCCCGACCACCACCGCCGACCAGCGGTTGCTCGACAGCAACCTGCGCGACGACTGGAAGACCAAGGACGCCTGGCGGGCGCTGCGCATCCTGTCGGAGTTCGTCGAGGGCTTCGACACCCTCGCTGAGCTGCCCAAGGCGGTCAGCGTCTTCGGTTCGGCGCGCAGCCGGCCGGGCGACCCCGAGTGCGCGCTGGCCGAGGAGCTGGGCGGCGCGCTGGCGACGGCCGGCTACGCGGTCATCACCGGCGGCGGGCCGGGCGTGATGGAGGCCGCCAACAAGGGGGCCAGCCAGGCCGGTGGGCGCTCCATCGGGCTGGGCATCGAGCTCCCCTTCGAGCAGGGCATCAACGAGTGGGTCGACCTGGGCATCGACTTCCGCTACTTCTTCGCCCGCAAGACCATGTTCGTCAAGTACGCGCAGGCGTTCGTGGTGCTGCCCGGTGGGTTCGGCACGATGGACGAGCTGTTCGAGGCGCTGACGCTGGTACAGACCGGGAAGGTCACCCGGTTCCCGGTGGTGCTCATCGGCACGGCGTACTGGCGCGGGCTGATCGACTGGGTGCGCGACACCATGCTGGCCGACGGCAAGATCGGCGCCGGTGACCTGGACCTGCTCTACGTCACCGACGAGGTCGCCGAGGCGGTCCGGCACATCGTCGCCACCGACGCCGCGCTGCACGCGCCGCGTCAGCCGGAGTAGCCGGGAAATGGCAGCCGTCTGCGTCTTCTGCGCCTCGTCCGACCGGGTGGCGCAGCGGTATCTGGAGCTGGCCCGCGAGGTCGGCGCCGCGCTCGCCGCGGCCGGACACACCCTGGTCTCCGGCGGTGGCCGGGTCGGCATGATGGGTACCGTCGCCGCCGGTGCCCGCTCCGGCGGCGCGCACACCGTCGGCGTCATGCCCGAGTCGCTGGTCGGCCGGGAGATCGCCGATACCGCCGCGGACGAGCTGGTCACCACGCCGGACATGGCGGCCCGCAAGGTGGTCATGATGGCCAAGGCGGACGCGTTCCTGGTGCTACCGGGTGGCATCGGCACGCTGGACGAGCTGTTCGAGGTGTGGACCACCCGGTCGCTGGCGCTGCACGACAAGCCGGTGGTGATCCTCGACCCGGACGGCTTCTACACCGGGCTGCTGGACTGGCTGGCCGGGCTGGTCCCCGGGCACTTCGTCCGGGCCGACGCGCTGGCCGCGCTGACCGTGGTGAAGACCGTGGACGCCGCGCTCGCCGCGCTGTCGTAGCGGGGTGCTCTGATGATGGGGTGAGCTACCGGCTGGTGCGCCCGGCGGCGGGCGCTGCCGTACCCGGCCGCGCCCCGACCGACGCGCAGCCACTACGCCCGGACGCCGTGCAGGCCCGGGTGATCGCACACACCGCCGGGCCGCTGCTGGTCGTCGGCGGCGCCGGCACCGGCAAGACCAGCACCCTGGTCGAGGCGGTTGCCGCCCGGGTGGCCGACGGGGTCAGCCCCGACCGGATCCTGGTGCTCACCTTCGGCCGGCGCACGGCCGGCGCCCTGCGCAACCGCATCGAGGCGCGCATCGGCGCGGCCGGCCGGGCCACCGCCGAGCCGCTGGTACGCACCTTCCACGCGTACGCCTTCGGCCTGCTGCGGCTGGCCGACACCCAGCGCGGCGAGCCGCCGCCCCGGCTGCTCACCGGCCCCGAGCAGGACCTGGTCATCCGCGAGCTGCTGGAGGACGACCCGAGCGGCTGGCCCGAGTCGCTGGGTCCGGCCCTGCACACCCGGGCCTTCGCCGGCCAGCTGCGTGACCTGCTGCTGCGCTGCGCCGAGCGGGGCGTCGACCCGGCCGGCCTGGCCGGCTACGCCCGCCGCGCCGCCCGCCCCGAGTGGCTGGCCGCGGCCCGCTTCATGCGCGAGTACGAGCAGGTGCAGGCGCTGCGTGACGCCACCGGTCGGGCCGGCGTCGCCTACGACAACGCCGAGCTGGTCCGTGCCGCCGCCGAGCTGCTCGCCGACGTCCCGGAGCTGGCCGACGCCGAGCGGCGCCGGCTCGCCGCCGTCTACGTCGACGAGCTGGCCGACACCGACCCGGCCCAGGTGGAGCTGCTGCACCTGGTCGCCGGCGACGGCGCGCACCTGGTCGCCTTCGGTGACCCGGACTCCTCCACGTACGGCTTCCGGGGCGCCGCGCCGGAGATCGTCCGGGACTTCCCCGACCGGTTCGGCACACCGCTCGGCCCGGCCCCGGTGACGGCGCTGACCACGTCGTACCGGGCCGGTCCGCAGCTGCTCGCGGCGGCCGCCCGGGTGCTGCCCCGGCGCCGGTCGGGCAGCGTCGTCCCGCCGGTCCGGCCGCTGCCCGACGCCGAGCCGGGCAGCGTCGAGGTGCACACCTTCCGCTCCACCGCCAGCGAGGCGGCCTATGTGGCGCACCGGCTGCGCGAGGCGCACCTGCGCGACGAGGTGCCCTGGCACCGGATGGCGGTGATCCTGCGCTCCACCACGCTGGCCCTCGCCGGTATCCAGCGCGCCCTGGCACAGGCCGGCGTCCCGGTCACCACGCACGCCGACGACCTGCCGCTGCGCGAGGAGCCGGGGGTACGCCCGCTGCTGCTGGCGCTGCGCTGCGCCCTGGAGCCGGCGCGGCTGGACGAGGCGGCGGCGGTGGCGCTGCTGCACTCGCCGCTGGGCGGCGCCGACCCGCTGGCCGAGCGCCGGCTGCGGCAGGGGCTGCGCGCCCTGGCACTGGCCGCCGGGGACCGCCGCCCGTCCGGCGTACTGCTGGTGGAGGCGCTGCGCGACCCGACCGAGCTGGCCGCCGTGGAGCGCCGCTGGGCGCGGCCGGCGCAGGCGGTGGCCCGGCTGCTGACCAGCGCCCGGGACGCGGCGGCCCGGCCGGGCGCCACCGCCGAGGACGTGCTCTGGGCGCTCTGGCAGGCCAGCGGGCTGGCCGCGCGCTGGACGGCGGAGAGCGGCCGGGGCGGGTACCGCGGCGCCGCCGCCGACCGGGACCTGGACGCGGTGATGGTGCTCTTCGACGCGGCCGCCCGCTTCGTCGACCGGCTCCCCGGCGCCCGGATCGAGGTGTTCCTCGACCACGTGGAGGGCCAGGTGCTGCCCGCCGACACGCTGGCCCGGACGGCCGACCGGGGCTCGGCGGTCCGCCTGCTCACCGCGCACGCCGCGAAGGGCCTGGAGTGGGACGTGGTGGTGGTCGCCGGGGTCCAGGAGGGTGTCTGGCCGGACCTGCGGCTGCGCGGCAGCGTCCTCGGCTCCGAGCAGCTGGTCGACCTGGTCGCCGGTCGGGCCATCGTCCCCACCGGCCCGGACCGGCCCTGGTCCGGGCCGGCCGCCGTGCCGGCCGCCGCCCCGGCGGCGCCGGCTGGACCGGCTGCGGGTGAGGCGGTGCCGCTGGTCCAGGCGGCGGGTGACGCGGTTCCGCTGACCCAGCCGGCCGCGGGCGGGGCGGTGCCGTTGGTCCAGGCGGTCAGCCAGACGGCGGCGCTGCTGGCCGAGGAGCGGCGGCTGTTCGCGGTCGCGGTGACCCGGGCCCGGCAGCGTCTGGTGGTGACCGCCGTGCACTCCGGCGACGGGGAGGAGCAGCCGTCCCGGTTCCTGCACGAGCTGCGCGGCGGCGACTCTGCGCAGCGGGAGCCGGTGGCGACCCGGCCGCCCCGGGCGCTGACCCTGCCGGCGCTCGTCGCCGAGCTGCGGCAGGCCCTGGTCGACCCGGCCACCCCGCCGGCCCGGCGGGACGCGGCAACGGCTTCGCTGGCCAAACTCGCGCTGGCCGGCGTGCCGGGCGCCGACCCGGACCAGTGGTGGGGGCTCGCGCCGCTCTCCGACGAGCGACCGTTGGTGGACGCCGACGGCGTGGTCACCGTGTCACCCTCCACTGTGGAGAGTGTGCAGCGCTGCAGCCTGCGCTGGCTGTTGGAGCGGCACGGCGGGTCGGGGCCGCGCAGCCCCGAGCAGAGCGTCGGCGACCTGGTGCACGAGATCGCCCAGCACGCCCAGGGCCCGGGCGCCCGGGACGAGCTGATCGCCTACCTGCGGCAGGAGTTCGGCACCATCGAGCTGTCCGCCCGCTGGCTGGCCGAGCGGCAGCAGCGCCGGGCCGAGCAGATGGTCGACAAGCTGATGGGCTGGCTGGCCGCCAACCCGCGCCGGCTGGTCGCCGTCGAGCAGGAGTTCGCGGTACACCTGGACGAGGGCACCCGGATCCGGGGCCGGGTGGACCGGCTGGAGATGGACGAGGCGGGTCGGCTCGTGGTGATCGACCTCAAGACCGGCTCGGCCGCCGCTGAGCGGGACGGGCTGCCCGAGCACCCACAGCTCGGGGCGTACCAGGCGGCGGTGGAGGCGGGCGCGTTCGCCGAGGGTGACGTGCCCGGCGGCGCCGCCCTGGTGCAGCTGGGCACCGACCACAAGGCCGCGCTGGAGCAGGAGCAGCCGGCGCTGGCCGAGACCGCCGACCCCGGCTGGGCGGCCGGCATGGTGCGCCGGACGGCGGCGGCGATGGCCGCGTCCACCTTCCACGCGGTGGCCAACTCCCGCTGCCGCTCCTGCCCGGTGCGCCACTCCTGCCCGATCTCCGGCAAGGGCCGCCAGGTCTCCGGCGACGACCCGGGCCGGCCGGCACATGGCGACGATCCGGGCCGGCCTGCGCACAGCGAGGACCCGGGCCAGCAGCGGGCGCACGGTGATGTCCCAGGCCGGCCGGCGCACGGTGACGGCCCGGGCCGGCCGGCGCACGGTGACGGCCCGGGCCGGCCGGCGCACGGTGGCGATCCGCGACCGGGGGCCGCGCCATGACGCTGGCCACCGCCGGTCCCCGGTTCACACCCGCCCAGCTGGCGCACGAGCTGCATCTGCATCCGCCGACGCCGGAGCAGGTCGACATCATCTCGGCTGCCCCGCACGAGCCGCTGCTGGTGGTGGCCGGCGCCGGTTCCGGCAAGACCGAGACGATGGCCGCCCGGGTGGTGTGGCTGGTGGCCAACGGCCACATCCGGCCGGAGCAGATCCTCGGCCTCACCTTCACCCGCAAGGCCGCCGGCGAGCTGGCCCACCGGGTACGCGCCCGGCTGGCCCAGCTGGTCAACCGGCTGGGCCGGGACGACCTGCTGGACGGCGAGCCGACGGTCTCCACCTACCACGCCTATGCCGGCCGGATCGTCGCCGAGCACGGCGTGCGCGCCGGGTACGAGCCGACCACCCGGCTGCTCACCGAGGCCACCTGCTGGCAGCTGGCCGACGCGGTGGTACGCCGCTACGAGGGCGACATGGGCACGGTCACAGTGGGGGTGGACTCGGTCACCTCGGCCGTCCTGCAGCTCGCCGCCGAGCTGGGCGAGCACCTGGTCGACGACGCCGCGCTGGCCGCCTGGACCGGCCGGTTCCACGCCGAGGTGGAGCGGCTGCCCGGCCGGATGCTCAAGGCGGTGGAGGAGGTGCTGGGTCGCCAGCGTGGCCGGCTGGCGCTGCTGCCGCTGGTCCGCGAGTACACCCGCCGCAAGCGTGACCTGGAGGCGATGGACTTCGCCGACCAGCTGGAGCGGGCCGCCCGGGTGGCCCGCGACCATCCGGAGGTGGGCGCGGTCGAGCGCGACCGGTTCCGGGCCGTCCTGCTGGACGAGTACCAGGACACCTCGGTCGCCCAGGTGGTGCTGCTGCAGTCGCTGTTCGGCCGGGGGCACCCGGTGACCGCCGTCGGCGACCCGTGCCAGTCCATCTACGGCTGGCGCGGCGCCTCCGCCGGCACCCTGGAACGCTTCCCGGCGGACTTCCGGCGCCGGGACGGCCGGCCGGCCCGGGCGCTGTCGCTGGCCACCAGCTGGCGCAACCGCCCGGAGATCCTGCAGGTGGCCAACGCGCTGTCGGCGCCGCTGCGGGCCCGGGACGCCACCGTGGTACAGCTGGCTCCGGCGCCCCGGTTCGACGCCCGGGCCGGGGCGCACACGGTGCACTGTGCGCTGCTGCGTACCAGTGAAGCCGAGGCGGCCTGGATCGCGGACCGGATCGCCACCGCCTGGCGGCACGACGCCGCCCAGCGGGGCGCGGAAGCTGAGCCGCCGCCGACCACGGCGGTGCTGGTCCGGGTGCGCGCCCAGATTCCGGCGATCGAGGCCGCGCTGCGCGCCCAGGACCTGCCGGTGGACGTGGTGGGGCTGGGCGGCCTGCTGGACACCCCGGAGGTACGCGACCTGGTCAGCGCGCTGCGGGCGCTGGCCGACCCGACCGACGGCGCGGCGCTGCTGCGGCTGCTCACCGGTCCCCGCTGGCGGATCGGCGCCCGTGACCTGGTGGCGCTCTACGCCCGCTCCCGGGCGCTGGCCGCGCAGCGCCGCCAGGACGGCGCCCCGCCCCAGGAGCACCGGCTCGACCAGGCCACCCTGTCCGAGGCGCTGGACCACCTGGGCGAGGTGGAGCAGTACTCGGCCGAGGGGCTGCGCCGGTTCACCACGCTCGGCGCGGAGCTGCGCGCCCTGCGCGCCCGGCTGGACCAGCCGCTGCCTGAGCTGGTCACCGACATCGAACGGGTGCTGAGCCTGGACGTGGAGGTGGCCTGCCAGCCCGGCGAGGCCGGGCTGGCGCGTACCCACCTGGACGCCTTCGGCGAGGTCGCGGCGCGCTTCCACACCGAGGCGGAGGGCGCCGGGCTGGGCGGCTTCCTGGCCTACCTGGAGGCCGCCGAGTCGGAGGAGCGCGGCCTGGCCCCCGGCGAGGTGGAGGTCCGCGAGGGCGCCGTCCAGCTGCTCACCGTGCACGCCGCCAAGGGGCTGGAGTGGGACATCGTCGCGGTGGCCGGGCTCAACCGGGAGCAGTTCCCCGGCCGGGTGAGCGCCGCCGACCACTACCTCAAGGGCCTGGGCTGCCTGCCGTTCCCGCTGCGCGGCGACCGGGCCGGCCTGCCCGAGCTGTCGCTGTCCGGGGCCACCGACCAGAAGGGCGTGGCCGCCGCCGTGGAGGCATTCACTGCCGGCTGGCGCTCGCACGACGAGCGCGAGGAGCGCCGGCTGGCCTACGTGGCGGTGACCCGGCCGCGCCGGCTGCTGCTCTGCTCCGGTGCCTGGTGGCAGCCGGAGCGCAAGCGGCCCAGCGGCCCGTCGCCGTTCCTGGCGGAGATCCGGGACAGCTGCCTGGACGGCGTCGGCGAGGTGGACGAGTGGTGCCCGGATCCGGCCGACGGCGACCCGAACCCGCTGAGCGAGACGGTGGCCCAGTCGAGCTGGCCGGTGGACTTCCTGGGCCGGCGCCGCCCGGCGGTGGAGGCGGCCGCCGCCCGGGTCCGCGCCGCCATGGCAGCACAGGCGCAGCCATCGGCCGGCCCGGACGCTGCCGCGCCGCTCGGCGACCTGGATGCTGCGGGACCGCACGGCGACCTGGGCGCTGGGCGGCCGCACTGTGACCTGACCGCGGGTGTCGGAGGAGATCCGGGAGTGGGTGCGTCTGCCGGTGACGGGGACGAGGTGGCCCGGCAGTGGGCGGAGGACGTGGAGCTGCTGCTGGCTGAGCGGGCGGCGTTCGCGCCCGACCCGGAGGCGGCGGTGGCGGTGGCGCTGCCGGCGCACCTGTCGGTGTCGCAGCTGGTGGCGCTGCGCCGGGACCCGCAGGAGCTGGCCCGGACGCTACGCCGGCCGCTGCCCACCCGCCCCGATCCGCACACCCGCCGGGGTACCGCGTTCCACGCCTGGCTGGAGCGGCGCTACGGCGCCGACCGGCTGCTGGACCTGGAGGAGCTGCCCGGCGCCGCCGATGACGACGCCGCCCCGGACACCGTGCTGGCGGAGCTGAAGGAGCGCTTCCTGGCCAGCGCCTGGGCCGACCGTACGCCGGTGGAGGTCGAGGTGGGGTTCGCCACCACGGTGGCCGGCGTGGTGGTCCGTGGGCGGATGGACGCCGTCTTCGCCGACCCGGACGGCGGGTACGACGTGGTCGACTGGAAGACCGGGCGGCGCCCGGGCGGCCGGGACGCCGACTCGGCCGCCGTGCAGCTGGCCGCCTACCGGCTGGCCTGGGCGCAGCTGGCCGGCTGCCCGGTGGGTCAGGTGCGGGCGGCGTTCCACTACGTGCGCGACGGCGTCACGGTGCGCCCGGCCGACCTGCTCGACGAGGCCGGCCTGACCGCCCTGGTGGCCCGGCTGCCCACCGGGTGAGGCGGGCGTACCGCCGTTTTCCACCTCCGGCGCGGGTAGGGGAGACTGGCGGGTGATGGCCGAGCAGCAGTCGCCGTGGGCGCGTCCGGAGCCGGGGTCGGAGATGTCCGAACCGGCCCGCCCGGCCGTGCCCGCAGCGCCGGGCTCAGGCCGGCGGGTGGCACCCGGCCGGACGGTCACCGACTCCGGGCTTCCCGGCGGCTGGACGGCCCCGCGCGGTGCTCCGCAAGCGCGGCCCGGTTCCCCGGTCGGCTGGGGCGGCACCGGGGCGGCGCACCGGGGCGGGGCCACGCCGTCGGCTGCGCAGCGCGGGGCGCGGTCGGCAGCGGACGAGATCGACCTGGGGCCGGGCTGGTCGCGCTCGGGCAACGTGACGCTGCTCGGTACGCCGCCACCGGTACCGGACGTGCTGAGCAACGGACCCGACGACGACGACGAGCTGCGCCACCGGCGCCGGCTGTTCCGGATCTTCGGCGGCGCCGCCGGGGCCATCGCGGCGGTCGGCATCGTGGTGATCCTGGCGCTGGTGATGACCGGGCACAGCCCGCTGCGCAATCCGCTGGCGCACGGGCCGAGGGACGTGCTGCCACCGCTGGCCAAAGCCTGCCCGCCGCCCAGCGCCGACGCCCAGGACCTGCCGCCCGCCCCGCCTGCGCCACCGGGGCCGCGCACGGTGGACACCGACGCCGGCATCTCCTACGCCGCCCAGGGCCCGCCGTGGACCCCGTGGTCGGACAGCTGGAGCGCCGGTGACCTGCACGTGCGCTACGGAGTCGGGCAGCACTTCGTCACCGAGACCTACACCGACGACTTCGGCGCGGTGAACCAGTACCACGCCTCGATCCTGTCCGGCTCGGTCCCGGCGGCCGCCAACGACGCGCTCACCCTGGACCTCAAGTGCACCGGCCACCAGGTGCTGGCCGACGTCCGGCAGTCCTACTACCCGCAGCCCAACACCATCGAGACGATGCGCGACGAGGTGACCGTGCTGGGCGGCCGACCGGCCTGGGTGGCCAAGTTCCGGCTGCACTTCCACCAGTCCGGGCTGAAGGCGACCAGTGAACTGGTGGGCCTGGCGCTGATCAACGTGGGCCGCCCGAACGCCGCCGTGCTCTACATCTCCATCCCGGGCACGCACTCCCAGTTCGACCCGGTGGTGGACAGCGTGCTCGCCTCGGTCCGCCCCACCTGACCGGGTCGACCAGCGGGCGGTCACCGGCGGGCGCGATCAAGTGCGCAGCGTGACGGGTTATCGTCAACGGGTGCCTTCCCGTGGATCGACACAGCGCCCGTCCCCGAAGACCCGAGCCACCGGGAAGATTCCGGCGACCCGGTACCCGGTGGAGCGGTTCACCCTGCCGAACGGCCTGCGCGTGGTGCTCGCGCCCGACTCGTCCGCCCCGGTGGTGGGCGTGGCGGTCGTCTACGACGTGGGCATCCGCTCCGAGCCGCAGGGGCGGACCGGCTTCGCCCACCTCTTCGAGCACCTGATGTTCCAGGGCTCGGCGAACCTGGAGAAGCTGGCCCACTTCCGCCACGTGCAGGGCGCCGGCGGGTCGTTCAACGGCTCCACCCACCTGGACTACACCGACTACTTCGAGACGCTGCCGGCCAACGCCCTGGAGCGGGCGCTGTTCCTGGAGGCCGACCGGATGCGCGGTCCCCGCCTCACCGAGGAGAACCTGCGCAACCAGGTCGACGTGGTCAAGGAGGAGATCCGGGTCAACGTGCTGAACCGGCCGTACGGCGGGTTCCCGTGGCTGAAGCTGCCGCCGGTGATGTTCGACACGTTCGCCAACGCGCACGACGGGTACGGCTCCTTCGTCGACCTGGAGAGCGCCACGGTGGCCGAGGCTCAGGACTTCTTCGAGAAGTACTACGCGGCCGGCAACGCCGTGCTCGCCGTCTCCGGCGACTTCGAGGTGGCTACGGCCACCCGCCTGGTGGAGGCGCACTTCGGCGACGTACCGAAGCGCAAGGCGCCGAAGCGGCCGAAGTTCGCCGAGCCCGACCTGACCGCCGAGCGGCGCTCCGGCTACGTCGACCCGCTCGCCCCGCTGCCGGCCCTGGCCAGCGCCTGGCGGGTGCCGGACCCGGTGGCCGACTTCACCGGCTACCTGCCGTATGTGGTGCTGGCCGAGATCCTCACCGACGGCGACGCCTCCCGGCTGGTGCGCCGGCTGGTGCAGCGGGACCGCACGGCCACCAGCATCGGCGGGTACATCGGCTTCCTGGGCGAGCCGTACGAGGTGCGTGACCCCACCGCCCTGCTGCTGCAGGCGCACCTACCCCCGGACGGCGACCCGGACAAGGTGCTGGCCACCGTGGCCGAGGAGTGCGACCGGATCGCCACCGACGGGCTGGAGCCGGACGAGCTGTCCCGTACCGTCGCCCGGATGGCCACCCACCTGCTGCGGGAGAGCGACGCGGTGCTCCACCGGGGCCTGCGGATGGCGGTCCTGGAGCAGCAGCGGGGGACCCCGGAGTTGATGAACGAACTACCCCGGCTGCTCAGCCAGGTGACCGAGGCCGCAGATCACCGCGGCCGCGGCGACCCTGCGGCCGCAGCGGCGGGCCACGGTGGAGGTGCAGGTGGGTACCCGATGAAGCAGCTGCCCGAGCTCGGCCCGACCCGCAAGCTGTCGCTGCCGAAGCAGGCCGAACGCACGCTGCCCAACGGGCTGACCGTGATCGCCGTCCGGCGCTCCTCGGTGCCGCTGGTGGAGATCCGGCTGCGGCTGCCGTTCGCCCGGGCCAACCTGGCCCGGACCGACCCTGCTCACCCAGACCCTGTTCTCCGGTACGCCCACGCTGTCCACTGTGGACATCGCGGCCGAGCTGCAGAAGGTGGGCGGGGCGCTGGGCTGCTCGGCCGACCCGGACCGGCTGCTGGTCACCGGCAACGCACTGGCCAGCGGGCTGCCCCGGCAGCTGGAGATCCTGGCCGACGTGCTGGCCAACGCCGAGTATCCGGCCGACGAAGTGGCCACCGAACGGGACCGGCTGGTCGACCGGATCCAGGTGGCCCGCAGCCAGCCGGCCCACCTGGCCCGGGTGGCGCTGCTGCGCCGCGCCTACGGCAGCCACCCGTACGCGGTGCAGACCCCGGAGCCGGAGGCGGTCCGCGCGGTGCGCCCGGCCGCGCTGCGCGCCCTGCACGCCGAGCGGCTGCACCCGGCCGGAGCCACCCTGGTGATCGTCGGCGACCTGCCGCCGAAGCAGGCGCTGGACGCCGCCGAAGCCGCCCTGGGCACCTGGAACGGCGGCGGCAAGCAGGTCGACCTGCCCCCGGTGCCGGCTTTCACGCCGGGTCCGCTGGTGCTGATCGACCGGCCCGGCGCGGTCCAGTCGTCGCTGCGGCTGGCCCTGCCGGGGGTACGCCGCACGCACCCCGACCACGCCGCGCTGCAGCTGGCCAACCTGGTCTTCGGCGGGTACTTCTCGTCCCGCTGGGTGGAGAACATCCGCGAGGACAAGGGCTACACCTACGGCCCGCACTCGGTGATCGAGCACTCCATCGCCGGTACCTCGGTGGTGCTGGCCGCCGAGGTGGCCACCGCCGTCACCGCGCCCGCCCTGCTGGAGACCTGGTACGAGCTGGGTCGGCTGGCCACGCTGCCACCGAGCGTCGAGGAGCTGGAGCAGGCCCGCCGGTACGCCCTGGGCACCCTGCAGCTGGGCGCCTCCACCCAGGCCGGCCTGGCCGGCCTGGCCAGCACGTACGCCGGCTACGGCCTGCGCCTGGACTTCCTGACCGAGCACGCGGCCCGGCTGGCCGCCGCGACCCGGGAGGACGTGGCCGCCGCGGCCGCCCGCTACCTGGCGCCGGCCGGCGCGGTGGCGGTGGTCCTCGGCGACGCCGCCGTGATCGGCGATTCGCTGCGGGTGCTGGGCCCGGTCGAGCGGGGCACGGTGGGGGACGACGCGGCGTGAACCACTCCGTCACCCATCGGATGCCGCCGATGGCCCGCTCCGGGCTGCACCGGCAGGCGCACCGCCGTACCGATCCGCAGTGGCTGGCCGACGCCTGGCAGCGCTCCCGGGTGCTGGTGGTCGACGCCGGTCCGGACAGCGGCTCCACGGTCGGGGCGCTGCTGCTGGGCGAGCGGCTGGTGCTGCTCGACCCGGCCGACGCGCCGGACGGCGAGCGCATCTTCCTCGGCGAAGATGACGCCGGCACCCCCTACTTCGCGGTGCTGGCGCCGCTGGGCGAGCCGGGACAGGCCCGGCGGGTGACCGTCCGGGACGTCGGGCACCTGCTCTCCGACCTGGAGGCGGGCCTGTTCATCACCGCCATCGCGCTGGCCAACTGGCACACCCGGCACACCTTCTCGCCGGAGGACGGCGGCCCCACCCGGCTGGCCGACGCCGGCTGGGCGCGGGTCGACCGGGACCGGCCGGATGATCTGGCCGCGTACCGATCCGGCGGTGATCGTGCTGGTCCACGACGGGGCGGCCGGTCCGGACGGGCGCTGCCTGCTCGGGCACAACGCGGCCTGGACCCGGCCCGGCTGGGCGCGCCGCTACTCGTGCCTGGCCGGCTTCGTGGAGGCCGGCGAGTCCGCCGAGGCCGCGGTGATCCGCGAGGTCGGCGAGGAGGTCGGGGTACCCGTCAACCAGCTGCGCTACCAGGGCAGCCAGGCGTGGCCGTACCCGGGCTCGCTGATGCTCGGCTTCCACGCGATCGCCGACCCGCAGGCGCCGGTGCGGCCCGACCTGGAGGAGATCGCGGCGGCGCGCTGGTTCACCCGGACGGAGATCCGTGCCGTGCTGGCCGGCGAGCGCGACGACTTCGGCCTGCCGATGGCCTCCTCGATCGCCTACTTCCTGCTCACCGAATGGCTGGACGAGGCGGCCTGAGCCGCCCCGCGGCTCAGGCCGTGACGCTGGCGGCCAGGCGCTCGCGTACCTGCACGATCGACGGGTTGGTCAGCGCCGTGCCGTCCGCGAAGCGCACCGTGGGTACCGTCTGGTTGCCCCCGTTGACCGACATCACGTAGTCGGCGGCGGCCGGGTCGGTCTCGATGTTGACCTCCTGGTAGCTGATGCCTTCGCGGTCGAGCTGGCTCTTGAGCCGCGCGCAGTAGCCGCACCAGGTGGTGGAGTACATGGTCAGCACAGGGGGCCTCCGGGGGTGAGGGTGACTGGACTTACCGTAACGTCGGGCGGGGCTGCGATGATGCCCGGTGTGGTGGGGAACTCAGGCGGGGGCGACGGGGTGGCCCGGCTGCTCGCCGAGCTGGACGCCGAGCAGCGGGCCGTGGTCACCGCGCCGGCCGGCCCGGTGTGCGTGCTGGCCGGCGCCGGTACCGGGAAGACCCGGGCGATCACCCACCGGATCGCCCACCGGGTGCTGACCGGCGCGGCCAGCGGCCGGCAGGTACTGGCCGTCACCTTCACCGCGCGGGCCGCCGCCGAGCTGCGCGCCCGGCTCGCCGGGCTGGGGGTGACCGGCGTGCAGGCCCGCACCTTCCACGCCGCCGCGCTGCGCCAGCTGCGCTTCTTCGCGCCCCGGCTGTTCGCCGGCCGGCCGCTGCCGGAGCTGGTGGAGAGCAAGGCCCGGCTGGTCACGGCGGCCGCCGGGCGGGCCGGGCTGCGCGCCGACCGGACCACCGCCCGGGACCTGGCCGGCGAGATCGAGTGGGCGAAGTCCTGCCTGGTCGAGCCGTCCGAGTACGCCGTGGCCGCCGCCAAGGCGGCCCGGGACACGCCGGTGGAGGCCGCCCGGGTGGGCGCCGTCTTCGCCGCCTACGAACAGCTCAAGCGGGCCAGCGGGGTGATCGACTTCGAGGACGTGCTGCGCGCCGCGTGCTGGGCGGTGGAGGAGCACCCGGACGTCGCCGAGCAGGTCCGCGCCCAGTACCGGCACTTCACCGTGGACGAGTACCAGGACGTCAACCCGCTGCAGCAGCGGCTGCTGGAGGCCTGGCTGGGTGGCCGGCGTGACCTCACCGTGGTGGGCGACGCCAGCCAGACGATCTACTCGTTCACCGGTGCCTCGGCGGACTACCTGGTCGGCTTCCCGCGCCGGTACCCGGACGCCGTGGTGGTCCGGCTGGTCCGCGACTACCGCTCCACGCCCCAGGTGGTGGCGCTGGCCAACACGGTGATCCGGCAGGCCCGGGGCGGCGAGGCGCGGCTGCGCCTGGAGCTGGTCGGCCAGCGCCCGGCCGGCCCGGAGCCGCAGGTGCGCGGGTACGACGACGAGCCGGCCGAGGCGGCCGCGGTGGCCCGCCGCTGCGCGGAGCTGGTCGCCGGGGGCGTACCGGCCCGGGAGATCGCCGTGCTGTTCCGCACCAACGCCCAGTCGCAGTCCTACGAGGAGGCGCTGGCCGAGGCGGGCGTCCCGTACGTCGTGCACGGCGCCGAACGCTTCTTCGAGCGCACCGAGATCCGCCAGGCGATGGTGGCGCTGCGCGCCGCCACCCGCTCCACCGGGCCGGAGGTACCACTGCCCGAGGCGGTGGCCGGCGCGCTGGCCGCGGTCGGCTGGCGGGCCGACGCGCCGCCGGCCGGTGGCGCCGCCCGCGAACAGTGGAGCGCCCTGGCCGCCCTGGCCGGGCTGGCCGAGGAGATCGGCGGCACGCTGGTCGGGTTCACCGAAGAGCTGGCCCGCCGTGCGGCGGTGCAGCACGCCCCGGCGGTGGACGGGGTGACGCTGGCCTCGCTGCACGCCGCGAAGGGCCTGGAGTGGGAGGCGGTGTTCCTGGTCGGCCTGGCCGAGGGCACGCTGCCGACGGTGTACGCGAAGACCCCGGAGGCGGTGGAGGAGGAGCGCCGGCTGCTCTACGTCGGCATCACCCGGGCGCGCCGCTGGCTGTGGCTGTCCTACGCCGGCTCCCGTACCCCCGGTGGCCGGCCGCGTCGGGCCAGCCGGTTCCTGCCGGTGGAGCGCGACCAGCGCGGGCCGGCGGTGCCCGGCGCCCGGACCGGCCGGAAGGTGGGCGAGCAGGCGCGCCGCCGGACCCTGGTGAGCAGCTGCCGGATCTGCGGGGCGACCCTGCTGGCCGGGCCGGAGCGCAAGCTGGGCCGGTGCGCCGGCTGCCCCTCGGATCTCGACGCCGCGCTGCACGAACGGCTGCTGGAGTGGCGCTCGCGGGTGTCCGGCGCGGCCGGCGTGCCGGCGTACGTGGTGTTCACCGACGCCACCCTGGTGGCGCTGGCCGAGCGCCGGCCGTCCCGGGCTGAGGAGCTGATCCAGATCGCCGGCATCGGCCCCCGCAAACTGGGACTCTACGGACCAGACGTACTGGCCCTGATCACCGGCGCGGAGGTCGACGCGACCGGCTCCAGAAAATCTTTGGAAAACCCGCCGTAATTCGTTTGCCCTGCCCGTGCGAGCCGGCTTAGCCTGCATGCACACCACAAACGAGCGGCGGCAATCCGCGCGCCCGAAGACTACGAGAGCAGACAGGAGGTGGACCCGGTGGAGACATATCTGAACGAGCGACCGTGGACGCCGACTCCTGCCTGTGCTCCGGCGCCTCGCGCAGCCGCTGCCCACGCATCTGTCGTGGGCCTGCCGGCTGTCTGGCGCAGCACCGAGTCGCTCACGCATGAGCAGTCCGTCCAGTCCATTGGCGCCCAGGTAGCGGGCCCGCGCGTTCTCCAGCTGGTGCCGGGGAAGGCGACGGATCAAGGGACCAATGGCTTCGTTGCCCAGACCACCGGAATGGTCATCGCCTCCCGTAAGGGCGGCAAGACCAGCGGGATCCCACCTCGAGAACGACAGGTCTAGTCAGACCAGCCGGCTCACCTCGAGGCCGCGGAACCCGTATACCGGGATCCGCGGCCTTATTCGTTGTTGGCACCACCGAAGCAACGCAACAGCAGGCAGGTGGAGGCGAAGCGAGCGCCTCCTGAGGAGAGAAAGCGAGGTGACCGGGCCATGACTCTGGCGTTTGCGCCTGTCGACGTGCACGTCGACCTGGGTTCGGAGCTGCCGTGCCGCCGGTTCGACCCCGACCTCTGGTTCGCCGACGCTCCGGCCGAACTTGAGCTGGCCAAGTCGCTGTGTGGCGACTGCCCGGTCCGGCTCGAGTGCCTGGCCGGCGCGGTCGAGCGCGAGGAGCCGTGGGGCGTCTGGGGTGGCGAGATCTTCGAGCGGGGCGCCGTCGTGCCGCGGAAGCGGCCGCGGGGGCGTCCGCGCAAGGAGGACGTCGCGCTGGACGAGCTGCGGCGGGTCGAGGTCGCGGCGCGGGTCGCGGCCGACCTGAGCGTGGCTGCGTGACGCGATGAACCCGACGAACGCCAGCCGAGTACTGCGCCCGGCGCAGTCGACCCGGCCGAACAACTTCCCGAAGCAGACCGTAGCGAGGAGCACCGACGTCGTGAGCACGATCCAACTCATCCACGAAGCGTTGAGCAGGGCCCGAATGCGACGGCCTCAGGAGTTCCATTCTGAGGCTTACCGTTCCGCCCGGCAGATCACCCTCCGTGCCCGCCAGCAGACCAACCGCTGGCTCGAAGGCTGATCACAGCGGCCACAACAGCACAACGAAGGCGCCCGTCACCTCCCGGTGGCGGGCGCCTGCCCGTCCGCCCCGCTTCCTGCGCCTGCCTGCCGGCTGGCTCAGGAGCCGATGGCCAGCGGGGAGGCGAAGCCGGGCAGCCACTTCTCCACGACGCCGCGATAGCCGGCGCGGGCCTCCAGCTGGCAGAGCACCCCGATCGAGCCCAGCGTCACCCGGTGGATCAGCAGGTACGACGGCGGCAGGTTGAGCTGCTTGCCCAGCTGGAACGCGGGGCTGCGCGGGTTGGCCAGCCGGGTCGCCTCGGCGCGCAGCCAGGCGCGGCTGAACTGGAACTCCGGCTCGGCGATCGGGTCGAGCATCGGGCGCAGGTAGTCGAGGATGGCTCCGGCGTCGATGTCCACGTCGGCCGGGACGAAGCCCTCCTCGCGCAGCCCGGCCAGCACGCCGTCGGCGTCGCCGGCCAGGGCCAGCCGGGTCAGCCTGCCGATCGGTTCGGGGTGGCCGTCGGGTAGCCGGGCCACCGCGCCGAAGTCGATGACGCCCAGCCGGCCGTCGTCCAGGATGCGGAAGTTTCCCGGGTGCGGGTCGGCGTGCAGCAGCCCGGCTCGGGCCGGCGCGGAGAAGTGCAGGGTGGCCATCAGCAGGCCGGCCTGGTTGCGCTGCTCCTCGGTACCGGCGCTGATGATCCGGGACAGCGGGGTGCCGTCCAGCCACTCGGTGACCAGTACCCGGGGCGCGGCGTGCAGCACGTCCGGTACCCGGATCTGCTCGTCGTCGGCGAACGCCTCGGCGAAGGCCAGCTGGGAACGCGCCTCCAGCTCGTAGTCCAGCTCTTCGGTGATCCGGGCGCGCAGCTCGGCCAGCAGCGGCTTGACGTCCAGCCCCGGCTGCAGCACCCGGAACAGGCTGGCCAGCCGGCCGAGCTGGTTGAGGTCGGAGAGCAGCGCCGGACCGGCACCCGGATACTGGATCTTCACAGCCGCCGGTACGCCGGCGTCGCCGCGCCTGCCACACCGCCTTGTGCACCTGCCCGATGCTGGCGGCCGCCGCCGGTACGTCGTCGAACTCGACGAACATGCCGCGCCAGTCGGCGCCCAGTTGCTCGGCGAGCACCCGGTGGACGCTGGCCGCGGGCAGCGGCGGTGCCGCCTCCTGCAGCTTGGTCAGCGCCTGCCGGTACGGCCCGGCCAGCTCCTCGGGCAGCGCCGCCTCGAACACCGACAGCGCCTGGCCGAACTTCATCGCCCCGCCCTTGAGCTGCCCCAGGACGCTGAACAGGTGCTCGGCCGTGCGCTGCTGGACCTCCACGGAGATCACCTCGGTGGCCATCCCGGTGACCTTCTTGCCCAGCCCGAGCGCTGCTCGTCCGGCGAAGCCCAACGGCAGAGCGGCGAGCCTCGCGGTACGTGAGACTGCGCGGCGGGGTATGTCGGTCACCCGATCATTGAACCTCATCCGTCGCGCTGGTGGTGCCGTCTACCTCGGCCTGCGCAGTCACACCCCGGGTGCGGTGACCCAGCTGCGACGCCGCTGAGCGCCTGGCGCGCTGATCTCCACGGTGGCGCCGAGGGTGCGTGGCGTGCGCCGGTCGACGAAGGCGAGCACCTCGTCGGCGGCGTAGGCGGCGGCTGCCAGGGCGGTGGTGGCGGTGCACGGCAGCACCGCGTCCGGCCCGCTGGCCAGGTGGGCAGCGAGCCGGGGCCAGGCGGCGTCCCGGTCGAGCCGGTGCAGGTCGAGGCAGTGCAGGCAGGGTGAGCCCGACGGGGGTACCAGCGGCCCCACCAGCGCCACGCCTTCCCGGACGTCGACGCTGAGCGTGGCGCCCCGCAGCCGGGCGCCGGCCAGGGCGGCGAGCCGGGCCGGCTGGGCGTGGCCGGCCTGCACGATGACGCTCGCCCGCTCCGGCGCCAGCGGGGTCACCACCGTGCCCGGGGCGGCTCGCAGCACCGCATCCACGCTCGCCTCGGTCCGCAGCCGGGCGGCGTCGCCCGGACCGACGCCGCCCACCGCGCTGTCGCTGAGCTGGGTCCGGCCGTCCACGGCTACGCTGACGTGCCCGACGCCCGAGCAGGCCAGGGTGACCGCGATCGGCGTGGCCAGCCGACTGTGCCCACGGACCAGCACCCGCGCCGAGGCCCGCCGCCGGAGCGCCTCGGCCGGCGTGGGCCCCGCCGGTACCGGCACCTCAGCGAACCCCGGCAACCTGCCGGATCCAGCCGGATCGTCGGGTCCGGGCAGGTCAGCCGGTACGGCCGGGCTGCCGGGGCGCGACTGGTCGGCGGGCATTGGCGGCGCGTCGGGCTGGTGGCCGTGGCGAACCTCGGCGAGGTCACCCGGAGCACCGGCGGCCGTGCCGTCCCGGGCGCCGGTGTCCCGGCGGCCGTCAACACCGTGGGCGGAATCTTCGCGGGCGGATTCTTCGCGGGCGGAAGCGGCCGGGTCGCCGCCCGCAGCCCGGAACGGGCCGTTCGGAGCTGGGTCACCGTGGATGCCGGGGAGGAGGCCGCGGGCGCCGGTCAGGGCCAGACCGGCGATCTCGGCGGCGAGCCGGCGCAGGGTGGACCGGGGCATCCGGTCGGGCAGCAGGGTGTGCGCCGGGACCACCAGGCCGGCGGCGCTCAGCTCGGCGAGCAGTTCGCTGACGGCTTCGGCGGGGATGCCCAGCGCGGCGGCCTCGTGCGCGACGCGCTCCTCGGTACGCGAGCCGTCGAGCAGCGGGAGCACCCCGGCGAGGGCGGGTACCGGGAACTCGACCACCAGGGCGTGCTCGGGGTCGAGACCGGCCTGCAGGTGGTGCCGGTCACGCCAGCACAGGCGCAGACCGGGCAGGAGGGCTGGGTGGCTCATGGGTGTCACGGTGGCAGCGCGCGGCGGGTACCCGTCGCCCGTCATCCACAGGCGCGCCTACCATCCACGGTGCTATCCACAGCGACACGCCGGGTTATCCACAGGGCCGGGCACTTGGAGTCAGGTTCCTGACACCGGGCGTCCGGCCCTGTGGAGGGCGTCAGGCCTTGCCGAGGATGCGGTTCATGGTCGTACCGCACACCGGACACTTGCCCTTGGCCATCTTCATTCCCGTCTTGGAAATCTCCACGTGACCGTCGAAGTCGCGCTTCTCCTTGCACTTGACGCAGTAGCCGTTGTAGGTCTGCGTCTTGGCCTCCGCCACGATGACCTCCCGTGGTGTGTGGACGGCGCCCACGCCAAAGGGGGTACCGCCTCGTTCGCTTCGAGTCTGCCCGCGGTGCCGGCCGAGCGCACGGCGAACGAGAGGGACACGCCGGATGAATGTGGCTAATTGCCCTTAAGGTCGTAGACCGCTAGGTGAAATTATTCGGTCTTTCAGCCTACTACTGGTGCGTAAGGGGCGGCGTGACCAACTTGAGCCTTGCCAAAGGGTGCTGGGCATTGGCTACTTTGCCAGCGTGAGCGGATTCCCCCCGGCTCACCGGGCGCGCCGGACGTCTCTGATGGCCCCTGCCCGGAAGCCGCTTGTCGAGGTACGACGCAGCCAGCGCCGTCGGCGCACAGTGTCTGCCTACCGGGACGGCGGCCGGGTCGTGGTGCTCATCCCCGACCAGTTCTCCCGCGCCGAGGAGCGCGAGTGGGTCGACCGGATGCTGCAGCGCCTCGACGCCCGCGACCAGCGCACCCGACGCGACGACGCCGAGCTGGTCCTGCGCGCCCAGCGCCTGCTCAGCCGCTACCTGCCCGAGCTGCCCGCCGCGTCCCGCCCGGCCAGCCTGCGCTGGGTCGACAACCAGCACGGCCGGTGGGGCTCCTGCACGCCGGCCGACCGCACCATCCGGATCTCCGACCGGATCATGGACATGCCCGACTGGGTGATCGACTACGTGCTGCTGCACGAGCTGGCCCACCTGCTGGTCCCGAGCCACAGTACGAACTTCTGGGCGCTGGTCGGCCGCTACCCCAAGGCCGAGCGGGCCCGCGGCTACCTGGAAGGGGTCGCCGCGATGGCCGGCCAGGCGGTCCACGAGGATTGACCGGTGCCCCGTCGCATCGTCATCGCCGTCCTGTCCCCGCCCCGCTGGCAGCCCCCGGGCACCGACCCGGCCGCCTGGCGCCGCGCGCTCGCCGAAGACGTGGCTGACCTGCTGGTCAGCATGGAACAGGCGGACCCGGCACTGGCCGTCACGCCGGCCGACCGGGCGCTTGCCGACGCCGTCCGCTGGCCCACCATGCCCGTCTACGAACTGCCCACCCTCGGCGTCGGCGAGGTACTGGCCGCCGCCGCCCGGGACGGCTACGAGCAGGCGGCACTGCTGGCCGCCGATGCCCCCGACGTCCCCGGGCTGGTGCTGGCGAAGCTGCTCCGACCGCTGACCACCCGGCCGGTGGCGGTCGCCCCCGCGGAGGGCTCGCCCGGGCTGCTCGGGCTGGCCGCCCGGCTGCCGGGCGCCGGCTGGCTGCCCGCCGAGCCGTTGGAGCAGCTCACCGCCGAGCAGGTGGTCGCCGCCGCGCCGGAGCGCCGGCTGGTCGCCCGTACCCCCGGCTGGCACCGGCTCACCGACGCGGCGCAACTGGCCCGCCTCGATCCGGCACTGGACGGCTGGGACGCCACCCGAACGCTGCTCACCGGCGGCTGACGCCGCGGCGCGGTGGTCAGGCGAGGGCGCCCGGGGGCTCCTCGTCCGGCCCGTCGGGGTTCCGGTCGTCGGTGGCGTCCGGGCCGGCGGCCTGGTCGTCGGGCGGCGCGTCGGGGCCGGCCAGCCGCTCGCGTGCCGACTTCTCCTCGGCCACCACGCCGCCGGCCGCGCTGGCCAGGAAGTCCTCCAGCGAGCCCAGGTCCAGCTGGGCCAGGGCGAAGCCGGCCGGGTTGGCGAAGTCGTCCTCGGACGGGAGCAGGTCCGGGTGGCCCCAGACGGCGTCCCGGCCGGACACGCCCCGGTGCTCCTCCACCGCCGCCCACAGCGCGGTGGCCTCGCGCAGCCGGCGCGGGCGCAGCTCCAGGCCGACCAGCGCGGCGAAGGTCTGCTCGGCCGGTCCGCCGGCCGCCCGGCGGCGGCGGAACATCTCGGCCAGCTGATCGGCGTGCGGCAGGCGGTCCGCGGCGGCGGCGTCCACGACGTGACACACCCAGCCTTCGACCAGGGCGAGTACGGTCTCCAGCCGGGCCAGCGCGGCGCGCTGCTGCGGGGTGTCCTCGGGGGTGAAGATGCCCTCCAGGGACAGCTCCTGCACCGACTCGGGGTTGGCCGGGTCGAACCGGCTCATCGCCTCCTCGACCGCCTCCCGGTCCACCCGGATACCCGCCGCGTATGCGTCCACCGCTGCCAGCAGGTGTCCACGCAGCCACGGGACGTGGCCGAAGAGGCGCTGGTGCGCGGCTTCCCGCAGGGCGACGTAGAGGTGCAGCTCCTCGGGCTCGACGTCCAGGCCGGCGCCGTAGGCGGTGATATTGGCGGGGACCAGGGCGGCGGTACCGGCGGGGCCGAGCGGCAGGCCGATGTCGCCGGCCGAGAGCACCTCGGCCGCCAGTGAGCCCAGCGCCTGGCCGAGCTGGCCGCCGAAGAGCGCACCACCGAGCGTGCCGACCATCGACTGCATCGGGCCGAGCTGGGCGCGCATCTCCTCGGGTACCAACTCGGTCATGGCGGCGACCATCCGGGCCGCGACCGGGTCGCACAGCTTGCGCCAGATCGGCAGGGTGGCGTCCAGCCAGCGGCCCCGGCTCCACGCCTCGATCGCGGTGACGCCGGACGGCAGCGCGGTGACCGGGTCCAGCCACATGTCGGCCAGCCGCAGCGCCTCGCGGACCGCGGTGTGCTCGGCCTCGCTCACCCGGGGGTCGCCGGGCGGCTTCGGGGCGTCCTCGTCCGGCTCACCGGGCAGCTGCCCGGCGTCGGCCAGCTCCCCGGCTCCGGGAAGGCCGGCCGCGGCCAGGTCGAGGCCGGGCAGTCCGAAGCCGACCGGGCCGCCCGGGCCGAAGCCGGCCGGGCCGCCGCCGGTCAGCGCGGCGAGCGCGACCTGCCGGGCCAGGCCCCAGTTGACCGGCCCCTCGTTGGCGCCGGCGAACAGCTGCTGGAGCTGTCCCAGGAACTGCTGCATCTGCGCGGGGTCGTTGGGGTCCGGCATGCCGCCGGGCAACGAGAAGCCGAAAGGCACGTCAGGCACGTCGTCAACGGTACGTGACGGGCGCCCGCGGTGCCGCTGCCGGTCGTTCGCCCACGGGGGAATCGCAGCCGCGGGCACCCAGAGGGCATCCAGCGAACGGTCAGCGACAGCTTGTAGGCTTCGCCGCGTGAGACGTCGGGGCGCAACGCTGCTCGTGGGTACGGTCCTGCTGATCGTGCTGGTGGTGCTCGCCTGGTGGGTCCCGGTGCCCTACGTCGAGGAGGGTCCCGGCCCCACCTGGGACACCCTCGGCAAAGACGGTGGCAAGCAGATCATCACCGTGCAGGGAGCGCCGAGCAGCACCTCGGCCGGGCAGCTGCGGATGGTCACCGTCGGCGTGCTGGACGACATCTCGCTCTGGCAGGCGCTGCGCGGCTGGCTGTCCGGGGACGACTCGGTGGTGCCGCGCGAGGTGGTGTACCCGCCGGACAAGACCACCGACCAGGTCAACCAGCAGAACGCCGAGGACTTCCAGCAGTCGCAGAACTCCGCCACCACGGCCGCACTGCGCGAGCTGGGCTACCCGGTGATGGTGACCGTCGGTGAGGTCACCGCCGGCGCCCCGGCCGACGGGCACCTGCAGGTCGGCGACGTGGTCACCGCCGTGGACGGCACCAAGGTCACCTCCGGCAGCAAGCTCACCCAACTGATCAAGGCCAAACCGGCCGGTACGCCGCTGGCCGTCAACTACACCCGCAACGGCGTCGCCGCGAGCACAACGATCACCGCCAAGGACGACAACGGCACCCCGCGCGTCGGCATCAGCATCAAGGAGAGCCAGCCCAGCCCGATCACGGTCAGCTTCTCGCTGGCCAACGTGGGCGGCCCCAGCGCCGGGCTGATGTTCGCGCTGGGCATCGTGGACAAGGTCGACCCGACCGACCTGACCGGCGGTAAGAAGATCGCCGGTACCGGGGAGATCGACGAGGACGGCAACGTCGGCATCATCGGCGGCATCCCGCACAAGATGGTGGCGGCCAAGCGGGACGGCGCGAGCGTCTTCCTGGTACCGGCCGGCAACTGCGCCGAGGCCTTGGACCACCCGGTCAAGGGGCTGCGCCTGGTCAAGGTCAACACCCTGGACGACGCGCTCTCGGCGCTGAGCACCCTGCGCGCCGGGGGCACCCCCACCCCCTGCACCCGCTAGCAGCGGATAACCCTCGCGGCCGGGGTACGACTCTCAGCTGGACTGCGTAGGCTGACCGCGTGGTAATGCGTACCCCAATGCCCCGGATGAACCGTCGCGCCCGGGTGACCCTGATCGTCCTGGCCGCCGTCGTCGTGCTCTTCATGCTGCTCGGCTGGCTGGACGACGTGTGGACCAACTACCTGTGGTTCCAGCAGGTCGGCCAGCCCGAGGTCTACACCACCCAGCTGTGGACCCGGCTCGGGCTGTTCCTGGTCGTCGGGGCGCTGGTCGCCCTGGTGGTCGGGATCAACCTGTGGCTGGCCTTCCGGTTCCGGCCGCTGCTGCGGTTCCACTCCACCGAGCAGCAGTCGCTGGAGCGCTACCGGGCAGTGGTGGCGCCCCGCTTCGGGCTGCTGGCCGGGCTGCTGGCCGCCGTCATCGGGTTCTTCGCCGGCCTGTCCGGGCAGGGCCACTGGCAGCAGTGGCTGCTGTTCCACAACGCGCAGCCGTTCGGCGTCACCGACCCGCAGTTCGGCGTGGACGTCGGCTACTACGTGTTCCGGTACCCGTTCTGGCGGTATCTGGTGGGTGTCGGTTTCACCACGGTGGTGCTGAGCCTGATCGCGGCGCTCGCCGTGCACTACATCTTCGGCGGGGTACGCCTGCAGGGCGCCGGCGAACGCATCACCACCGCCGCGCGCGCCCAACTGACCACCCTGGTCGCCGTGTTCGTGCTGCTCAAGGCGGTGGCGTACGCGCTGGACAAGCGGGGCCTGCTGCTCTCCCACAACGGCGGCACCGACCTGTGGGGCGCCGGCTACACCGACGTCAACGCGCTGCTGCCGGCCAAGGAGATCCTCACCTGGATCTCGGTGGTGGTGGCGATCGCGATCCTGGTCTTCTCCAACGCGTTCATCCGCAACCTGGTCTGGCCGGGCATCGCCTTCGGCCTGCTGGTGATCTCCGCCATCGCGATCGGCGGCATCTACCCGGCGGCCGTCCAGGCGTTCACCGTGCACCCGAACATCCTCAGCAAGGAGCAGCCCTACATCGCGCGCAGCATCGACGCGACCCGGGCCGCCTTCGGCCTGACCGACGTGCAGCCGCAGACCTACGCGGCGACCGCCGCCGCACCGGCGCAGGACCTGTCCGCCGACGCCAACACGGTGGCCAACATCCGGCTGCTCGACCCGTCCATCGTCTCCGACACCTACACGGCGCTGCAGCAGGTGCGCGGCTTCTACGACTTCACCCAGAAGCTCGACATCGACCGTTACAAGATCGGTGGCAAGCTGCAGGACTACGTGCTGGGCGTGCGCGAGCTGGACTACTCCAAGCTGCCCTCGACCAACTGGCAGATCGACCACACCATCTACACCCACGGGTACGGCTTTGTCGCGGCCCCCGCCAACCAGACGTCTGCACTGGGCAAGCCGTACTTCGTCTCCGGCTTCTTCGACGCCCAGGCCGGCGCCGGCTCGCAGGCCGAGCAGGGCTGCCAGGCGGACACCGACCAGATCGTGGTGAACCAGCCGCGCATCTACTTCGGCGAGCGCATGGGCTCCTACGTCGTGGTGGGCAAGGCGCCCGGCGGCAACAACGCCGAGTACGACCGCCCGACCGGCGACAGCCGACCAGTACATCACCTACGACGGCCAGGGCGGCGTGTCGATCGACTCCTACTGGCGGCGCGTCCTCTACGCCTGGCAGTTCAAGGAGTCCAACTTCCTGCTCTCCAACGTCTTCAACAAGAACTCCCAGGTGCTCTACGTGCGCGACCCCCGGGAACGGGTGGAGAAGATCGCCCCGTTCCTGCGCCTGGACGGCGACCCGTACCCCGCCGTGGTCGACGGCAAGATCGTCTGGATCCTGGACGGCTACACCACCGCCACCACCTACCCCTACTCCGCACCAGGTCGACCTGCGCCAGGCCACCAGCGACTCGCTGACCAACTCCGGCACCGTGCCGCAGGCCCAGGAGAACGTCAACTACCTGCGCAACTCGGTCAAGGCCACGGTCGACGCCTACACCGGCGAGGTGACGCTCTACCAGTTCGACGACAACGACCCGGTGCTGAAGGCGTGGAACAAGGCGTTCGGCGGCAACCTCATCAAGCCCTCCGCCGGCATCCCCGCCGACCTGCGGGAACACTTCCGCTACCCGGAGGACCAGTTCAAGGTCCAGCGCGAACTGCTCACCCGGTTCCACGTCACCGACCCCAAGCAGTTCTACTCCGGCCAGGACTTCTGGCAGGTACCCGACGACCCGGCCGGCAAGGCCTCCGGTGCGAAGCAGGCGCCCTACTACCTGCTCGCCCAGATGCCCGGGCAGGACTCGGCGACCTTCCAGCTCACCGCGGCGATGATCCCCCGCAACCGGCAGAACGCCTGTCCGCCGTGGTCAGCGGCTACTACGACGAACACGGCAAACCCAAACTCTCGCTGCTGCAGATACCCAACAGCAACGTCGCCTCACCGTCCCAGGCACACCAGACGATGACCAACGACAGCGCCATCCGCACCCAGATCACCCTGCAGCAGGGCAGCGCCGACGTGGAGTACGGCAACCTGCTCTCCCTGCCGATCGGCAACGGCATGCTCTACGTCGAGCCGCTCTACGTGAAGACCCGGGGCGAGAACACCTTCCCCCAGCTGAAGTTCGTGCTGCTCAACTTCGGCCAGTACGTCGGCTTCGACGCCACCCTGCCCGGCGCGATCAAACAGCTGCTCGCCGCGGCCGCCGCCGGCCAACCGTCGGTCCAGTCACCCCCGCCGCCGGGCGGTACGCCGCCCACCGGCCAGCCGTCCAACGCGGCCATGGACGCCGCGCTGGCCCAGCTCGACCAGGCGATGAAGGACCTCAAGGCGGCCCAGACGTCCGGCGACTTCACCGCGTACGGCAAGGCGCTCCAGGAGGTCAACGACGCCTTGAACGCCTACCAGGCGGCGCGGGGGGCGCAGCCGCCGCCGTCCGCCCCAGCAGCCTCACCGACACCGTCGCCATCGGGGTAGCTTGTCGGCCCCCGCACGCGCCGAGCGGCGCGTGCGGGGAACCCGTTTTGCCGCTGGGAAACGGGTGCGCTACTGTAGTGGAGCCGACGCGGGGTGGAGCAGCTCGGTAGCTCGCCGGGCTCATAACCCGGAGGTCACAGGTTCAAATCCTGTCCCCGCTACAAGTACGAAGGCCCTCGAACCGAACAGGTTCGGGGGCCTTTCTGCATGATCGAATGCGGTCATGGGAACAGCGTTGGGAACATGATCACGGTCCTCCGCTCAGCATCGTTTCGCCAGCCCCGTGCCGGCGGCGACACCCTCATGGACAGGGGGAGATCGGAGGGTTCCAGGTCGACGCGGCGTGTGAGCGGATCGTCGTCGACGACGTCATCTGCCCACTGGTCGGCCTCTCTGCCGTTCATGGCCTCACCTTCGAACACCGGACGCTAGCCGAGCGGCAGTTCGTCGATCACTCCCCACGCTACGGCAGGCAGGTTGAGCACATCCTCTTTGGCGTTCCACGTCGCGCGGGGTACCCAGTCGGGACCACACGGCACGCACATTGACGAACGACCAGTGCCTCAGATGCAGGCAGCCAAGACGGCCCGGCACCGGGCCCGACGTGCGCAAAAATTCGACCCTACGAGCTGGGGGTTGAGCGCGTCAGACTGGAACACCGTTCGTGATGTGCGTGTGCCGGAGGCCGGGTGAGAAGGCGGCTATGTGGCCGGGCGACCCGTGGTGGGGTTTCGACGGCCTGAACCGGCCTTGGCGGACCGCCTGGTCGTAGCACCCTTCACCAACGGGATACTCGGTGAGAATGCCGGTCAGCCGGTGTCGGGCTGCCCATGCGAGTCCGGTTTCATGAGTGAGGAACACGCCAGAGGTGAAGGCCGCACGGTCTCCATGGAAGATCCAGACCCGGGCGGCCTCTTCGATCTGCGCCGTGCTGATGTGCTCTTGATCCACCAGGGCAGTATGCCCGGTCGGCTCAGGCGTGGGCGTCAAGATCAGGCCGTATCCAGGCCATCACACGACCAGGAACGCCACGTCGGCGCGCTGACACCCGAACTACCAGTGACCGCCACTAACGACCATCGATGTACGCAGGTGGAGCCGGTGTCGAGCGATTCGTCGGTTCTGCGTACGGCCGACGTCAGTTCAACGCCGAATGACGTCGTGTCAGACTGCTCAGGTGATGTCGGGCGAGGCGTACCGCGCGGTCGTTGAGGCGGCGCGGCAGCGGTTCGTTGACGTGGACGTCGAGCAGTTGCTCGGGTTCTCAAGTCCGAGGGCCTCGGCTTCATCGACGCGGTGAAGGCGGTACGCGAGTTGAAGGCCATCTCCCTCGGTGAGGCCAAGGAAGTGGTCCACAGGAGCGCCGCGTACGCGGATAATCAGATCGGCCGGGAGTACTTCTGGGCCGATCTCCACAGAGCCGCGGAGTCGACCGCCAACGAGGTACAGCAACCCGGTACAGCAACCGACCAAGACGAACCGCACGCCTAGCCACTCGACCAGGCCGTTTGACCTCGGATCGGACCAAGAGCGACCGGGTCGCGGCTAGTTCACGCCGAAGAGGTCGCTGATCCACGATCAGTCGAAAGGATGCGAACTCACCTATCCGAGCGCGGTACTCTGCGCCTTCAACATCGTTGCCACCACGGCGTTGTCCACAGTTTTCCTGCCGCCGACCCGGATTTTGATCATGACGTTGCCCGTGTAGTTGGCGCCCATTTGCATGAAGTGCCCCTGGACATCCGGGAAGCGGGTGGCAAACAGCGCGCCCATCTTCCCGCTTTCGGTCGTCCACACACCTCCCGTGGTGCAGTAGTTGACGATGCTCTCGAACACCTTCCACGAACTCTCACCGTCGGGGAACCGCAACAGTGCTACCTCGATCTGCTGCCCATCGCGGTCCACCCAGCGGCGAACCACGCCGTCGATGAACCCGTTGGTCTGCAACTGCTGGCGCCAGTCGTCTTGGCCCGCGGCCAGGTCGTCGGCCTGTCCCCAGCCGATGGTTTGGGTAAGCGGCCTACCCGACCAGGCGGTGGCGCCGTCGGGAACCGGAAGCAGGTATCCCGCAAGATCCCGTGGGCTCGGGTTGGCCTGGGTCGGCGCTGGCGATGACGTTGAGAGCCGGTCGCGCAGCAGCAGCACGGCCGTGAACCCGGTGCCAGCCGCAAGTACCGCCGCGACGAGCGCGCCGACCACGATCAGCAGCCGTCGCGCCGGCCGCGTCTTCTGCGGGGGACCTGCCGGCGAGGGGTACCGGGCCGACGGCTGACTGGAGTCAGCGGCGTTCGGTGGCCCCCCGGCCACGGGTTGCGGCTCCGCGTTGATCACAGCAGAAATTGTTGGTGCCGTCAGCCTGGCACGCAAGGCCCTTAGTGTCTGCCAACCAAAGATCCGGTGCGCAGATATTGCCGCGAGTCGCGTGATCCGGCGTCGTGGTGCTGGTTCACGCCTATGGGCCGGCAGGCGTCTGGTGTTCGAGGGCCCGCGACGCCGATGACTGCAGCTTGCACGGTGGGGTGCACCTCAGAGCACGATAGTTTCTCTTAGCAAGGGATGGCATGGCGGCGACGTCGGAGATGGCTGGCGCTGGCGGTCACTGCCAACCGCGCAGACCCTGACGCTGCGTCGACATAGTGAATGTCCTGAACAGCCTTGACGCCCGTCGGCTGCCTCATAACCCGGAGGTCACAGGTTCAAATCCTGTCCCCGCTACAAGTACGAGGGCCCTCAGATTCGATCTGGTCTGAGGGCCCTCTGCATGATCGAGTCCGTCGTGGGACCGACCGACCTGTACGCAGGAAGCTTCCTATTCGGCCGTCGCAACGTCCCAGACTTGACCGGTGTATCGGTCACAGGCGCGCCGGAGACCCGCAGTACCGTGCCGGTGGTGTAGGAGGCGGCCGGGCTCGAGCAGCCAGGCGATCGCCTCGGCCACCTCGGCGGGCTCGCCGGCCCGCCCCAGCGGGATGCCCGGCGCGGCCGCGCGCTCGGCGCGGTCGGGTTCCCCGGATCGGCGTGGATGTCGGTGCGGATGATGCCCGGCGCCACCGCGTTGACGCGGATGCCGCGCGGCGCGAGCTCCTTGGCCAGCCCGAGGGTCAGCGTGTCCACGGCGGCCTTGCTGGCGGCGTAGTGGATGTAGTCGCCGGGGCTGCCCAGGGTCGCCGCGCCGAGGAGACGTTGACGATGGCGCCGCCCGGCGCGCACCGGCGGGCCGCCTCGCGGGCGCACAGCAGCGCCGATGATGTTGACGTCGACGACGCCGCCGCAGGTCGGCGGCGCTGAGCTCGGCCAGCGGCCCGATGGGCGAGGTCACCCCGGCGTTGTTCACCAGGCCGGTGGCCGGGCCGAGCTCGCCGGCCGCGTCGAAGAGCGCCACCACGTCGTCCGCGTCGGTGGTGTCGACGGCACCGCGGCGCACCGGCCACCGGCGGCGACGATCCGGTCGGCTGACGTCGTGGGCGGCGTCGGCGTCGCGCCGATAGCCGAGCACCACGTGGTGGCCCTCGGCGGCCAGCCGGACGGCGGTGGCCGCGCCGATGCCCCGGCTGCCGCCGGTGATGACGGTGACTGGCTGCACGGTCCGAGCGTAGTGCCGGGCAGCTTGCCACGGCGTCCGACGCGATGTGTCCTGCGCAACCGCCCGATCGTGCTGCCGGCCGGCAGCGTCCGTCAGGCCAGCCTGGCGAGGCAGCTCCGGGATCACCAGCCTGGCCAGGCCGCTCCGGGATACGCCAGCCCGGCAGGCAGATCGGATCACCGTCGGGGAGCGTTCCGGGATCAGGCCAGCGTGGCGAGGCCGAGCCTGGGGCCGTTGGCGGACAGCACCGTCAGGATGTCGTCCGCGCAACCCAGCGAAGTGATCGAGGCGCCGCTACCGGACCACACCCGCTGGATGCTCCGCCCCGGCTGCCAGCGCCGCAGCTCGCGGCGGGTGGTGTCGGGAGACCAGTAGGCCCAGCCCGCGCAGCCGAACAGCGAGCCGCGCCCGGCCGGACCGAGGTCGACAGTCGTACGGCCGGGCCGGGCGCTGAGCCGTGCACCGGAGCCGCTGCCCCAGACCTCGGCGCCGCCGGCCGTGACGGCGTCCACCGTGTCGCAGGCGTCGGCCGGGCCGACCCCGCTGGCGGCGGTGACCGCGCCGGTCGGGCCGGTGCGTACCGCCCGCCCTTCCCGGCAGGCCACCTCCGAGGAACCGTGGTACAGCAGCCAGGAGGCCCCGTGGTCGGCCGGCCGCAGCTCCTTCACCCACTCGCCGAAGCGGCCGCACTCGACAGTACGGGCGGTCAGCGTGTCCAGCGCCACCTCGGCCACGCAGTCGAGCTCGGCGTTGACGTTGGTAGCGAGGTACCAGTACCGGCCGTCGACCACGGCGCCGACCGCTGTGGAGGCGGACATGGGCGGGGCGCCGGGGACGGCGTCCACCGTGGTCGTCACGCCGGAGGCGAGGTTGACCAGGGTGGCGCGGCTTGGCCTGCGGTGGTCGGCCGGTTCGTAGCCGAACACCGCCACGTCAGTCCACAGGCCGGCGAAGGTCTGCCGGTACCCGGGGCCGGGTGGCGGCTGGACGAGTACCACCCGCTGGTCGGCGCGGCGCAGCACCAGCATGGTGTCCGGCACGCCGCGCTGCGGACGCAGCTCGTAGCGGGCGCCGAGGAGGTAGATCCCGGGGACCTGAGGTGGGGCGTACCAGCGCAGAAGGCCGTCGACGTCCACGACAGGTGGGGTGGAGGTGGGCGCGGAGCCGCCGCCCGGCCCGTCGCCAGCCGAAGACGAGGCTGAGGAGCGTGGCGTCACCGGCGCGGGAGTGCAGCCGGCGCCGAGCAGCACCAACGGGAGCAGCACCAAGGAAAGCAGCATCGACGGGAACAGCGCCGACACCCGCGATCCCGAGCGGGTGCGGGTCGGCGCCACGGCCAAGCGGTGCGCTGCCCGGACGGTCACGCCGGTAAGCATGCTGCCCAGCGCCCCCGCCGGCCAACCAGGCGGTCAGGTGATGCCCAGGCGCATGCCCAGCCAGGGCAGGGTGAGCGCGGCGCCGTCCCGCCACGCGGTCCAGTCGTGGCCGCCGCGGGTGGAGTAGAACTGCGTGGCCATGCCACCCTGCCGGCACACCGCCCACATGGTCCGGGTGGCGTCGTTGTACGGCACGTCCTCGCGCCCGGCCGCCAAGACCCCGGACAGCTGCGGGAAGCGGCGCAGGGTGACGATGTCGGCCGGGTTGATCCGGGCGAAGGCGGCCGGGTCGCCGCGGAAGAGCCGGGTGACGGTCAGTGCCCGGCTGCCCAGCGTGGGCTCGGCCGGGCCGGCCAGGTCCACGAAGCTGGGGAAGAGCGCGGGCGCGCGCAGGGCGAGCTGCACCGCGCAGGTGCCCCCGGCGGCGTAGCCGGCCACCGCCCAGGCGCCGGCCCGGGCCGGGGTGTGCGTGCGGATCCAGTCGGGCACGTCCCGGGTCAGGTAGCTGGCCGCGTTGCCGGCCGGCGAGTCGGCGCACAGCGGGTCGTCGGGGCCGGTGCCGAACGGGTCGGCGGCCACCACGACGGGGGCCAGCCCGTGGTGCGCGGCGGCGTACCCGTCGAGCAGGTCGGCCAGGCCGCCGACGGTGAACCAGTCGCTCGGCTGGTCGGGCAGGTCGGGTGGGTTGGACCGGGGGTAGGTCCAGTCCAGCGGTGCGGGGCGGCCGGGTAGCACCAGCAGTACCGGCAGCGGGGGCGGGTGGGCGACCAGGGCGGCGGGCGGCAGGTAGAGCATCGCGGGGCGGGCCGGGAAGTGCGACGTGGTACCGGGGATGTCCACCACGGACACCTGGCCGACGGGCGGGGCGCCGGGCGGCTGGCGCCAGTACTGCACCAGTGGCTGGCCGGTCCTCGTCTGCCGGACGCCGACGTGCGACAGGCCGGCGACGCCCAGTGCGCCGGCGGCCAGCGCCACTCCGGCGGCGAGCAGCGCCGCCACCGCCCGCCGGGTCGGTCGCAGCACGGCTCAGCTCCCCGGTCCGGGGATGGCCAGCAGCTGCGGGATGGCGGTCTGCAGGTAGAGCGCCGAGCCGGGCTTGTAGTAGTGCACGCCGTCCCAGCGGTAGGCCCGGTTCCCGGCCAGGTCGCCGCAGAACCGGGCCGGCGGTTCGATGGTGAAGACGTGCCGCGGGTCGGCGGCGGCCAGCGCGCGCAGCAGGTCGTTGAGGTGACGGGTACGCGCGTCGTCGCCGCGCTCGGGCCAGAAGCCGGAGCCCTTGGCCGGTACGGGGCGGTAGCAGGGCAGCAGTGCCAGGGCCACCTGGGCACCGGCGCCGCGCAGCGCGGCGACGCCGCCGGCCAGGGCGGTGCTGTAGTGGGCGTCCCAGCCTGGCGTGCCGAACGGCAGCGCGGTGCCGGGGCCGGCCCGGTCGAAGACGTCCCAGGCGCCGGTCATCACCAGTGCCAGCTGGGGATGGGTGGCCTTCGCCCGGCTGGCCCAGGTGGGCAGCCAGGAGGCGCAGCCGGTGGACATGTCCCGGCGCTCGCCGCTGCGGCTGACGATCCGGTCGGTGAGTACCCCGCAGCCTTCGATGCTCTGGTCGCTGAGGCTGACGTACCGGCTGGCGTCGGCCGGCTTGTTGAGCAGCAGGGTCATCCCCTGCGAGTCGCCGAAGACGGCCACCTTGACCGGCGGGGTGAACGGCGCCGGCAGCGCGGCGGCGCTACTGGTTGCCGGGGTGGGGGCCGGCGTGCTCGGGTCGAGCGGGGCGAGGCTGCGGTCCGGGCCGGCGTCCACCGCCACGCTCGGGTGGTCGACCGTGCCGAGCCGGAGCAGTTGCAGACCGAGCAGGGCGACCAGGGCGACGGCGCCGGGGACGAGCAGCCGGCCGGCGGGTCGCCGCCACAGCCGCCCGAGCGCGCCGCGCCGCACCGGCAGCTCGACCAGGTGGTACGAGGCGTGTGCGAGCAGCAGGATGATGCCCAGCCGGGCGACGGTGAGCATCGGCTCGGCCAGCGCCCCGGGGCCGAATACCACCAGTACCGGCCAGTGCCACAGGTAGATGGCGTAGGAGCGCAGGCCGACGAAGCGCAGTGGGGCCACGCCGAGCACCTTGGCCAGCGGCAGCGCGGGTCGGGCGGCGGCGCCCACGAGCATCGCCGAGGCCAGCGCCACCACCAGGAATCCGCCCCGGTAGAGGGCCGCGCTGTTGTCCGGTACCCAGGCGACGAAGGCGGTGAGCAGCACCAGTCCGACGATGCCGCCGATGGCGAAGAAGTCCCGGGGGATGCGGACCAGCGCCAGTCCGGCGCCGACGAGCAGCGCCGCGGCCCGGGTGTCGGTACCGAAGTAGACCCGGGTGGCGTCCTGCCACGGCGAGTAGAGCAGCGCCATGAGCACGGTGGAGCCGGCCACGCCCAGCGCGGCGAGCGTGGCGGCCAGCCACACCCGGCCCCGGGCCAGCCACAGCGCCGCGCCCAGCACGATCGGCCAGACCAGGTAGAACTGCTCCTCCACGGCGAGTGACCAGAGGTGGTTGAGCAGCGGCGGGGTGTCCGCGCCGAAGTAGGGGGTGCCCTGGTGGACCAGCCACCAGTTGGTGGCGTAACCGAGGGCGGCGAGGACGTCGCCGCGCAGCCGGTGCGCCTGGCCGGGCAGCCACGCCCCGACCAGCAGGGCGACAGCGAGCAGGGCGTAGAGGGCGGGGAGCAGGCGGCGGGCGCGGCGGGCGTAGAAGCCGCCGAGCCCGATGCGCCCCCGGCTGCGCCGGTGGGCGACCAGCAGCCCGGTGATGAGGTACCCGGAGAGCACGAAGAACACGTCGACGCCGAGGAACCCGCCGACCGCCGTGCCGGGGCCGCCCGTGGTGCCGAGGTGGTACAGCACGACGGCCAGGACGGCGAGCGCGCGTACTCCATCCAGCCCGGGGCGGTACCCGGCGGGCGGCTGTTGCATACGAACATTATTGGGACCTGTGCGGTTGTTGAGGGCGTTGGCTCACATATCGCACCTAACGACACGCCGTGGGTTCGTCGCTGTTCACCCGATCGGTTCGGTTTGACCGCCAGCCGCGAACAAGATTCGTGATCGCGGGTTACCGTGACCTGTCCGACGGCCGTGGTCGTGGCGCGGCTACCTCTAAGCGGCCGTCCGCCGGGCTGTCGCGTGGGGAGGGGCGGACCGATGGGATTGACCCGGTTCACTGTCGCGGTCGGATTGACGCTGCTGCTCGCCGCCGCGCTCGTCCTCACCACCTGAGCGCCGGGTCCGGAAGCGCCGGGGCTGCCCCGGGCGTCGGACGTGGAGGCCGGCCGGGTCCACGATGGACGGTTGTCGAAGTGGAACTCCACCGTTCGTTCTGTAAAGGTGAATATCCGTCATATAGGCCTGAAATCGGCTCTATCCTCAGCAAATGGCACAGCCCCTCAACGCAGCCGGCCGCTGCATGCTCCTGGTCCGCGCCGGCCTCATCGGCGGAGTCGTCGTCGCCGCGGTGTCCTTCCCGATGGTCGCCGCCATCGGCCTGACCACCCGGGTCACCAACGAGGCGCTGGCAAAGCTGCCCAGTCAGCTCACCATCGTGCCGCCCCCGCAGACCTCCTATGTGTACGCCAGTGACGGCACCACGCTGATCACCGAGTTCTACGCCGAGGACCGCAAGTTCACCCCGCTGGCCGGCACCACCCCGTACGTCCAGGAGGCCGTGGTGGCCGCCGAGGACAGCCGGTTCTTCCAGCACCGGGGCGTGGACCCGCGCGGCGTGATCCGGGCCTTCGTGGCCAACAACGGCTCCGGCGAGGTCTCCCAGGGCGCCTCCACGCTGACCATGCAGTACGTCCGCAACCAGCTGCGCGACTCCGCCCCCGACCCGCAGTCCGTGGTCGACGCCACCGCCCAGAACACCGGCCGCAAGCTGCGGGAGATGAAGCTCGCCGTCGAGCTGGAGAAGCGGATGACCAAGGAGCAGATCCTGGAGGGGTACCTCAACGTCGCCTACTTCGGCCACCGCGCCTACGGCATCTACGCCGCCGCCGAGATCTACTTCTCCAAGAAGCCCGACCAGCTCACCGTCACCGAGTCCGCGATGATCGCCGGAATGGCCCAGGCGCCCAGCTCCTACGACCCGGTCGCCGAGCCCCGGCAGGCGCTGAACCGGCGCAACTACGTGCTCGACCGGATGGCCGCCATCGGGTACCTCTCCCCGCAGGCCGACGCGCAGGCCAAGGCCGAGCCGATCACGCTGCGGCTGACCGACCCGCCGAACGACTGCGCCAACGTCAACCCCGCGCACAACGACTGGGGCTTCTTCTGCGACGAGTTCAAGCAGTGGTGGATGCGCCAGCCGGCGTTCGGGGACAGCGGGCTGGCCCGGCTGGACAAGCTGCGCACCGGTGGGTACAAGATCGTCACGTCGCTGGACCCGAAGGTCCAGGGCGCCGGCGAGCGGCACGTCCTCGACCAGGCCGGCACCGGCAACAAGTACGCCCTCGGCCTGGTCGTGGTGGAGCCCGGTACCGGCCTGATCAAGTCGATGGCGGTGAACCGGATCTACAACCTGGACCAGTCGCGCAACGCGTCGAGCACCAGCCCGGCCCGGCGCGCCGCCGGCATCCCCGGCAACTACCCCAACACGGTGAACATGCTGCTCGGCGGCGGTACCGTCAACGGCTACCAGGCCGGCTCCACGTTCAAGATGTTCACCATGCTGGCCGCCCTGGAGAAGGGCATGACGCTCAACTCGGCGATCTACGCCCCGATGAAGCTGATGACCGGCTACCTCACCGGCCCCGGCACCCCGGCCTCCTGTGGGGACTTCTGGTGCCCGTCCAACGCCAGCGGGGCGATGACCGGCGTGCAGACCATGTGGTCCGGCTTCGGCAAGTCGGTGAACACCTACTGGGTACAGGTGGAGCAGCGCATCGGCGCGGGCGCGGCGGTGGCGATGGCCCAGCGCCTGGGGCTCACCTGGCACACCGATGTGGACGCCCGGCTGTCCCAGCCGGAGCACGTCAACACCTGGGGTGCGTTCACCCTGGGGGTGGCCGACACTACGCCGCTGGAGATGGCCAACGCCTACGCCACCGTGGCGGCGGACGGGCTCTACTGCGAGCCGCTGCCGGTGCTCTCGATCACCGGCACGGACGGCGCCGAGGTCACCACGGCGGGCGCGGACGGCAAGGGTCAGGTGCCGGTCGCCTCGCCCCGGTGTAACCAGGCGGTCAGCCCGGACGTCGCCCGGGGCGCGGCCGACGCGGCCCGCTGCGTGGTCGGTGGCAAGGCGAAGACCGGTGGCTGCGGCGACTGGTCGACCGCGCCCGGCGCGGGCGGCCAGCTGGGCGCCCGCCCGTACGCCGGAAAGACCGGCACCACCGACGACACCCGGGCGGCCTGGTTCGTCGGGATGACCCCGCAGCTGGCCGGGGCCAGCTTCGTGGCCGACCCGGACAACCCGTTCGACGTGGCCGGCGACTGGCAGTACAACAAGCCGATCGACGCGGTGACGCTGACCATCCGGGACGCCCTGGCCGGGCAGCCGGTCAAGGACTTCGCGGCGCCGTCGGCGGCGATCGTGGGGGCGGCCCAGAAGGTGAATCCGCCACCCGCGACCACACCGGCCAGGCCCGGCAACGGCCACCGCTGAGCCGGGCGTACCGGACGGGAACCGTCCGGAATCGGCTCTACGGTGGCGCCCATGACAGACACTGCGACCCCCTGGGAACCGCCGCTGGCCGGGACCGAGGCAGAACACCTGGTCGGAGCGCTGGAACGGCTACGTACCACGTTCCGTTGGAAGGCCGACGACCTCGACGCCGCCGGCCTAGGCGCCCGCGTCGGGGCCTCCTCGCTGACCATCGGCAGCCTGCTCAAGCACCTGGCCCGGGCCGAGGACGAGATGTTCACCAGCAAACTGAGCGGCGCGCCGGTGAGCCCGCCGTGGGACACCGCGCCCTGGCGGGCCGACCCCGACTGGGACTTCACCTCGGCCGCCGCCGACACCCCCGAGCAGCTCTACGCGCTGTGGGACAGCACGGCCGAGCGGTCCCGGGCTCGGCTGGCCGCCGCCCTCGCCGCCGGTGGCTTGGACCAGCTGGTCGATCTCAGCTGGCCGGACGGGCGCCGGGCCAGCCTGCGCCGGCTGGTCTGCGACCTGATCGAGGAGTACGGCCGGCACACCGGCCACGCCGACCTGATCCGCGAGGCGGTGGACGGCCGCGTCGGCGAGGACCCACCGCCCGGCTGGCGCCCCCACTCGGGCTGAGCGGGGCATCCGCCGGATCGCTTGGATCCGGCTCACCGGGCACCGCCGGACCCGCGGCACGGGGGTGCGGGTCCGGCGGAGCGTCCCGTCAGCCGGGTCGGCCGGCGGCGTAGTAGCCGTGCATCCAGTCGATGTCGGAGACCTTGACGACCTCCCCGGGCTGCGGCGCGTGGACCACCCGGTTGCCGCCGATGTACATGCCCACGTGGTCACCGCCGTAGAAGAACACCAGGTCACCCGGTTGCAACTGGCTGCGGCTGATCCGCCGGGTGTCGTTGTTCAGCTGGGTGAAGGTGTAGTGCGACAGGTGCACGCCGGCCTTCGCCCAGGCCCACTGCATCAGCCCCGAGCAGTCGAAGCTGTTCGGCCCGGCGGCGCCGAACACGTACGGCCGACCCAGCTGGGCCATGGCCGCGTTGACCGCCACCTGCGCCCGGCCGGAGACCGCGGGGGCCGCCGGAGCGGGCGTGCTCCGACTGGAGGCGGTGTCCGTACTGCGGCTGCCGGTCTGCGCGGCGAGCTGGTCGCGCTGCTTCTCCAGGGCGTCGATCTGGCCCTGGATCTTGATCTTCTGGGTGTTCAGCGCGGACTGCTGCGCCTGCTGCCGGGTCAGCAGGTCGGTCAGCTGGTTGCGCTGGTCGGTGAGCTGCTGCCGGGCGGTCCGGTAGCCGGCCAGGTCCTGCTGCCGCTGCGCGGCCAGGGCGTCCAGTATGCCCAGCTGGTCGAGCAGGCTCTCCGGCGAGTCGGCGGAGAGCAGGGCGGTGAGCGCACCGAAGTTGGCGACCTGGTAGCTCTGCGCGGCCAGCGCGCCGACCGTCGCGCTCGCGGCGTCCTCGCGCTGCTGCAGCGGACCGAGCTGGTCCTGGACCTGCCGGGCCCGGGTGGTGGTCTGGGCGAGCTGGTCGTTCAGCCCGTCCCACTGCTGGACGACGCCGTCGAGCTGTCGGCTCTTGGCGTCGATCTGCTGTTGTAGATCACTCGCGCTGGGTGCGGCGTGGGCCGTACCGGGCACGAAGGAGACCGCGAACGCGACGGCACCGGCAATGCCCAGTGCGGCACGACGCAGCCTCGTCATGGCGGGGGAGGCCAAGACGGAGCTCCTTCTTCCAGTGCGAGGGGTACGGCGCGGGGGAGCGCACCACACGTCCTCACCGCTTACCGGGTGAGCTGACGGGTTCGGGCCGGAAGATGTGCCCTACCGCGGGTAGCGGATTCACCCCTGCGAACGATTACCGTCCGCGATGGTTCCCCGATTCGCCAAGGGGTGGCGACTCAGCGGCGTCCGGTGCTGTCCGGGGGTGGACGGCTGGGTGCCAGACCCAAGCACCATACCTACGCTGCTCAAACGTGTCACCCCCGGTACGGTCGGCAATCGTCTGCCGCTACGAAGGGTGGATGTGGACGGACGGTGCGTAGATCTCAGCTCGGTCGAAGGGCTGTCACCATCGGTTACCTCGCGTAGCGACGAGACCTAACTCCCGAGGTGGGAACCGGGTCGTAAACGGCGAACAGGTCAAGGGCCGCTATGCCACCCTGTTCTCGGTGAAAAACCTTTCACGGATGAGGTACCCATGAGTGGCGTAGCCGCATACATCGGACATTGCCCCGCGACCGGTGCGCGCCTGCTCGACCGGCTCGCCGCCGCACAGGTGCACCGGGGCCGGCTGCGCGACACCCGGGTCGACGACCGGCTCGGGCTCACCCAGCTGGCCCACGACAACGGCCTCCCGGTCCGCCTCGCCGTCGACGACGGCTGCCTGCTGGCCCTGGACGGCTGCCTGGACAACGCCATCGAGCTGCGCGCCGAGCTGATCCGGGCCGGCCTCTGGGCGCCCGGCCGCCCGGGCGGCGACGCGGAACTGGCCCTGGTCGCCTGGCGTGGCTGGCGGGAAGCCGGACTGGCCCGGCTCGCCGGCTCCTTCGCGCTGGTCATCGCCGACCTGGCCGAAGCCACCCTCACACTGGTCCGGGACGAACTGGGCGCCGTCCCGCTCTACCACACCGTCACACCGCCCGACCCCGATGCCCCGCCGGCCAGCTCCGCAGCGGAGGCTGGTCCGACCACCGGGCCGGTGACCCTGGTCGCCAGCGACCTGGCAGCGCTGCTGCGGACTGTCCCGACGCCGCCCGCTCCGGACGACGAGTCGGTCCGTGGGTACCTGCGGCTGGGGATCCGTCCGGCCGGCGAGCACACCTTCTTCGCCGGGGTACACCGGGTGCTGCCCGGGGAGTGCGTCACCGTGGCCGCCGACGGCGCCGTGACCCGGCGCCGGTACGGGCAGCTGCGCGCCGACCTGTCCCGCCGCGACCGGAGCAGCCGCCCGGTCGACGCCGCCGCCCGGGACCTGGTCGGCGCCGAGCTGCGCCGGGCCCTGCGCCAGCGGCTGACCGGCCCCGAACCGGTGGGCGTACCGGCGGCACTGGCCGAACTGGCCGCCGGCCAGTCGGCGGTGTCTACGGCCGAACTGGCCGCCGGCCAGTCGGTGGTGCCGCGGGCCGAACTGGTCGCCGGGCAGTCGGTGGTGCCTCAGGCCGAGTCCGCCGCCGAGCTGGCCGCCGGCCAGTCGGTGTTGGCCCCGCCGGGGCCGGTCCCTGCCGAGCGCCTTCCCGAGGCCGTCGCCGAGGTGGTGGCCGCCTACCCCGAACCGCTGTCCGGACCTGCCGGGCTGGCCGCCTACCGGGCGCTGTCCAGCGCCGCCCAGCGGGTCGCCGTCCTGGTCGACACGACCGGCGACCGGGCGCTGCGGGTGGAGGACGCCGCCGCTCCGGCGGTACGCGCATCCGAATTCTGGCGCCGACGCCGGATCGGGGCGCTCGCCCGGCAGCTCGCCGGCCACCCGGTCAGCTCGGTACGCCTGGTCGGCACCGTGCTCGGCCCGCACGTGCAACGCCCGGACCGGCCGGAGCGCGACCCGGCAGAGGAGCTGCTGATCCGGCCCGCGCCGCTGGCCGGGCCGTCGCCGGACCGGGCCGCCCGCCGCACCAGCCGGCGGGACCGGGTGCTGGACGGGCTGCCGGCCGCCTTCGAGTTCACCGACCGGGTGGCCGCCCTGCTCGGGCTGACCCTGCGCCGGCCGCTGCTGGACGCCGAGCTGCTGCGTACCCTGTGGAGTTTCGACCCGATCCCGAGCGCGCTGCCGCCGGCCGGGCCGACCGACCGGCGCAGCGCCGGGCGGGAACTGGCCGACTGGCTGGACGCTCTGGACGAGCTGCTGGTGGACACCTTCACCGCGGCGTCGTTCGGCAACCGGGGCTATTTCCGGCAGGACGCCGTGGTGCGCGCCTACCGCGCCCACCGGGCCGGGGTCGGCACCGTCGAACCGGCCCTGCTGTGGCGGATGGCCAGCGTGGAGCTGTGGCTGCGGCAGTGGGCCGACCAGTGCGCGCTGGCGCCCCGGGAGGTCTCGCCGGTCCACCCGGGCCGGGAACGGGTCAGCCCGGACGGCGACTGGGCGCGCTACCCGCTGCGGCTGGCCCCGCTGGCCGCCGGGACCGACCTGGCCGTCGAGGCCGTCGACGCCTGCCGCGAGTTCTTCGACCGGCTGACCGGGCCGGACCGTGAACTGCTCGACCACCAGCGCTGGTACCTCTACGTCAGCGGCACCGCGGTGGCCGTCACGCAGGGGCGTACCGTGCCGGCGCGCGGCATCCGGGTGGGCCGGCGGGCCCGGGCGCTGGCCCGGCTGGACCGGGTGTCGGCACCCGCCGCCGGGCTGGCCGTCCGGGAGGTCGGCCCGGTACGCCAGCTGGCGGCGGTGGTGGCCAGCGCGGCCGGGCGGACGCTGGGGCGCCCCGGCTGGGCCCGCTCCTTCGCGCCCGGCCTGCTGGTCAGCCGTGACCCGCGGGCCGACGCGGTACCGCCGGCCAACACCGACGTGCTGCTGCCGCCGCACGACCCGGTCGCCGTGGCGGTACGGCTGTCCCGGGCGTTGCGCGCGGCGCTGCCCGCCGGGCTGGTCGACGCCTTCGGCGGCACCGTGGTGATCTGCGCCGACGACCGGCGCCGCGTGGTCCTCGGCCACGACACCGAACACGAACCGGACGAGCTGGCCGCCGCCTGCGTGGACAACCCGCTCGGCCAGTCCCGCGAGCACACGCCGATCGCGGTGGTCGGTGACCTGCGCCCGGCCGCCCGGCTGATCGACTGGGCGGCGCTGGACGCCGACAAGTCCGACCGGCTCTGGCCGGCCACGGAGCTGACCGGGTTCGGCGGCTTCCAGTGGGAGCGCGACGAGGTACGCACCTTCCACCCGCCCTGGCGGCCCCGGGTGCTGACGCTGCGCTGAGCCGTCGGTCAGTCGGAGTCGAGCCAGGCCTGGTAGGCGTCGAACCGGTAGGGCCGGCCGAGGAAGTCGCTGACCAGCTCGGCGGCTGGGCGCGAGCCGCCCGGGGCGAGTACCTTCTGCCGGTACGCGGCGGCCGTCTCGCCGGACAGCAGGCCCGCGGCGTCGAAGACGGTGAACAGGTCCTTGGCGATCACCAGCGACCACATGTACGTGTAGTAGATCGCCGAATACCCGTCCAGGTGCCCGAAGGACAGGTGCATCTGCGTCCCGTCGACGTACCGGTACGGCGTGTGCGCCTCCATCGTCTCCCGCTCCACGGCCAGCGGGTCCAGCCCGGCCGGGTCGCGCCGGTACAGCTCCAGGGAGAGCGCCGCGTAGGACATCTGCTGGCGGACGAAGAGTCCCTTGCCGAACTCGTCGGCGGCGCGCAGCCGGCGCACCGCGTCGGCGGGCAGCACCTCGCCGGTCTGGTAGTGGCGGGCGAACCGGGCCAGCGTGCCCTGGTCGCGTACCCACTCCTCGAGCAGTTGGGAGGGGGCCTCGACGAAGTCCCACTCGGTGCTGATGCCGCTGATCCCGGCCCACCGGGTGTGCCCGGCGAAGATGTGGTGGATCAGGTGGCCGAACTCGTGGAAGAAGACCACCACGTCGGTGTGCGACAGCAGCGCCGGCTCGGCGCCGGGCCGGGGCAGGTTGCAGACCAGTGCGCACTCGGGTACCCGCCGGCCGCGCTTGCCCGCGGTCAGCTGGAACATCGCGGCGTGGTTGTACTTGTCGGCGCGCGGGTGCATGTCCAGGAAGATCCGGCCGACCAGGCTGCCGTCGGCGGCGTCGGTGACGTCGTAGACGTCCACCTCCGGGTGCCAGGTGGGCAGGTCGGGGCGGGCCGTGAAGACCACCGCGAACAATTCACCGACCAGGTCGAGCACGCCCGCCTTGACGGCCTGGTACTCGAAGTAGGGGCGGACCGACTGGGAGTCGAAGTCCAGCTGCTCGGCCTTGACCCGGTCCTGCAGGTAGCTGGCGTCCCAGGGCAGCACCTCGTCGGCGTCCGGCTGGTCGACCCGCTTGCGGGCCAGCAGGGTGGCGTAGTCGGCGGCGGCGCGCTGGGTGGCGGCGGCCGAGATGCGGGCGATGAACTCGCCGGCCGCCCGCTCGCTGCCGATCATCTTGTCCTCGGTCACGTACTGCGCCCAGTTCGGGTAGCCCAGCAGGGTGGCCAGTTCGTGCCGCTTGCCGATGAGTTCGCGGATCACCTCGACGTTGGCCGGGTAGCCGCGCTGCCGGTTGACCCGCCACAGCTGCTCGCGGGCGGCGCCGTCGGTGGCGTAGCTGAGGAACGGGAACAGGTCGGGGTAGTCGGTGGTGATCCGGACCAGGCCGTCGTCGCCGGCCGGGTGCGCCCGGATGAAGTCCTCCGGCAGTCCGGCCAGCGCCTGCGGCGGCAGCGCGACGCTGCGGGTGTCGACGCGGATGTTGCGCCCGAACGCCTGCCCGATGGTGACCAGCTCTTCCTGCAGTTCGCGGACCCGGGACCGGGTGGCCTCGTCCCGGTCCACCCCGGCGCGCCGGAAGTCCCGCAGGGTACGGGTCACGAAGTGCCGGGTGGCGTCGTCCTGCGCGCTGACGTCCAGCGCGGCGAGCCGGTCGTAGACGGCCCGGTCCAGGGACAGTTCGGTGAGTACCTTGTCGACGGCCTGCTGGGCGGCGTCGGCGGCGTCGCGTACCGCCGCGTCGGGGTTGGTCTTGCCGATCAGTTCCGCACGGTCCCGGGCGTCGGTCAGCGCGGCGACCGCCTCGTCGTAGGTGTCCAGCAGCTCCAGCGGCCCGTCCAGGCCGGCGCGGACCCGGTCGAGTCCGGCCCGGGCGGCGGCGATGGCCGCCTCGGTGGCCTCCGCGAGCTGGTCGGCGCTGCCGGCGCCGAGCCGGCCGGCGGGCGAGTCTGCACCGGTGGCTGCGGTGTCGTGGGTGCGCTCGGCGGGGGCGTCAGACATCGTCGTCCTCGGGGAGTGGGGCTTCGCGGCGGACCGCCCGGACCCGACGAGCGTACAACCCAGCGGACCCGGCCGCGGGGCTCGCGGCCGGGCGTCAGCGCGTTTCCGGAGCCTCGCGGGTGGCGATCCGGTTCGCCCGGGAGAACGGCGCGGGGCTGGGCCGCGAGGACATCGGGTACCTGCCGCCGCGGGCCGCCGCGACGGCGCGGGTACCGGGCAGCGGCCGGGCCGGCTGGACCGGCGGAGCTGGCTGGACCGGCGGAGCCGGCGGAGCTGGCTGGACCGGTGGTACCGGCTGGACCGGTCGGTACCGGCGCCACCGGGGCGGCGGGCGGTTCCGGGTCCCGGTGCGCGTGGTGGTATTGCGGCTCGGCGTAGCGGGTCAGGCCCAGGACGGCGCCGAGGGTGAGCAGGAACCCGACGGCGGCCAGCCACTCCCGCCCCGGCTCGATGCGGTCGCCCAGGAAGACCAGCCCGATGATGGCGGCCGGGACAGCCGAGGCGGCGTCCATGGCGGCCACCGCCGCGGTCGTGGAGCCGCGCTGCATGGCCAGGCCGAGCAGCAGCTGACCGAGTACGGCGTAGGCGATCACCAGGTAGAGCAGCGGGTCGACGGTGAACTCGCGCATGGTGTGGTCGCCGGCCAGCGGCCGGGAGGCCACCGCGCAGGCGCCGAAGGCGAGCCCGGCGAGCAGCCCGAGGACCACCGAGCCGAGCGCGCCGCGCAGCCGGACGGCGGACAGGCCGAGTACCGCGATGGCGGCGAAGGTGGCGGTGAGCAACACCTCGCCGACGAAGCCGAGCCGCTGGGCCGGGGCCGGCTGGGCGGAGATCACCAGCGCGGCCACCCCGGCGCCGAGGGCGACGAGCATGTACACCTCGACCATCGGCAGCCGCCATTTCAGGATGAGCACGCCGAGCAGCGTGGTCACCCCGAGGCCGGCGGCGGCCGCCGACTGGACCAGGAACAGCGGCAGGTCGCGGCGGGCCAGGAAGGCCAGCAGGAAGCCGAGGAACTGGAACACCACGCCGGCCAGGTAGGTGCGGTGGGAGGCCAGCCGGAGCAGCACGCCGGGGGTGAACCGGTGCTGCGCCGGGGTACGGGACGCCGCGTAGGACTGCAGCAGGTTGGCCACGCCGTACACGGCGATCATCGCCGCGAGGAAGAGCCAAGCCGTAGATGCCACCCGTGGAGGATAGACCGGATCGGCCTTGATCACCGCCGCCAACATCACCCTGAGTAGGTGAGTCGGGTGAGGACGTCCTCGTGCAGGTGCCCGTTGCTGGCCACCGCGCTGCCGCCGCCGGGGCCCGGCTTGCCGGCCAGGTCGGTGAAGGTGCCGCCGGCCTCGGTGACGATCGGCACCAGCGCCGCCAGGTCCCACAGCGACAGCTCCGGCTCCACCATGATGTCCACCGCCCCCTCGGCGACCAGCATGTACCCGTAGAAGTCGCCGTACGCCCGACTGCGCCAGGAGCCGCGCATGAGCTCCAGCATCCCGGGCAGCGCCCCGATCTCCTCCCAGGACGGCAGGTCGGCGTAGCAGAACGAGGCGTCGGCGAGGCGCTGCACGCCGGACACCCGGATCGGGGTGGCCGCCGCAGTGTGCCGGCCCGCATACGCTCCGTGACCAAGCGCGGCCCACCACCGGCGCCCCAGCGCGGGCGCGGAGACCAGCCCGACCACCACCCGTTCGCCCTCCATGAGCGCGATCAGGGTGGCCCAGATGGGTACCCCCCGGATGAAGTTCTTGGTCCCGTCGATCGGGTCGATCACCCAGTGCCGGGAGCCCGGCCCGGCCGCCGCCTCGGAGGCGCCGAACTCCTCGCCGAGCACCCCGTCGCGCCCGCGGGTGCGGGCCAGCGTGGCGCGCAGCGCCTTCTCCACCGCGGTGTCGGCGTCGGAGACCGGGGTGAGGTCCGGCTTGGCCGCCACGTGCAGGTCCAGAGCGCGGAACCGGGCCATCGAGATGGCGTCCGCCGTGTCGGCGAGCATGTGGGCGAGGGCGAGGTCGTCGGAGTAGCGGGCCATGTGCGGAAACCTAACCGATCGAAGCCGCCGGCATGTCCGCCGTCCCGGCGCGCCGCCGGTGATCTGCGCCGACCGGGCGCGCCGCGTGGCCGGGCGGGCCCGCGGCGGCAGTCCCACGGGCGCCCGCGGCGGGAACTGCTGTGCGGCCGGTCCGGCCGGCGGGTTACGGTCGCGGCGTGCGACCGGAGGAGTTGATCGGCCTGCTGGCCGAGGAGGAGCGGCTGCGGGTCCACGCGGCGGTGGTGCTGGGCGCCGGTACGCCGGCCGAAGTGGCCGGGGCCACCGGGCTCGGGCCACGGGTGGTCACCCGGGCGCTGCGCCGGCTGGAGAGCGGCGGGCTGCTGGCGGTCCGGGCCGGCCGGTTCGCCGCCCGGCCGGAGCTGTTCAAGGAGACCGCCCGCGGGTACGCCCCGGCGCCCGGCGACGCCGAGCCGCTGGACCCCGACCGGCAGAAGGCGGCTGTGCTGCATGCCTTCATCCGGGACGGGCGGCTGCAGCAGATCCCGACGGCCAGGGCCAAACGCCTGGTCGTGCTGGAGCACCTGGCGGCCGCCTTCGAGCCCGGCGTGCGCTACCCGGAGGCCGAGGTCGACGCCGTCCTGCGCGCCTGGCACGAGGACTACCCGGCGCTGCGCCGGTACCTGGTCGACGAAGCCCTGCTCAGCCGCGAGAACAGCGTCTACTGGCGGACCGGCGGCCCGGTCCGGGTCTGACCCGCTACGGCTCGTCCTCGACGGATGCGTCGGCGCCCTCGGCGTCGCCGGTACCGGCCTGGGAGGCCAGCAGGCGGCGGAACGAGGCCAGCCGGCGGGCGTCGGCGCCGCCGGCCGCCACCAGCGCGTCCAGCCCGCACTGGCCGTCGCCGCCGACGTGGTCGCAGCCGGGCGGGCAGTTGACCGACGCCTGTACCAGGTCGGGGAAGCCGTGCAGCAGGCTGTCGGCGGAGACGTGTGCCAGCCCGAAGGAGCGGATGCCCGGCGTGTCGATGATCCAGCCGGCGTCCCCGACCAGCGGCAGCGCCACCGCGCTGGTGGAGGTGTGCCGCCCCTTGCCGATCGCGCTGACCACGCCGACCCGCCGGTCGGTGCCCGGGATGAGCCGGTTGACCAGTGTGGACTTGCCCACTCCGGAGTGTCCGATGAGGACGGAGATGCGGCCGGTGAGGTGCTCCAGCAGCGGCGTCAGGTCGCCGTCCGGCCGGGTGAGCACGTGCGGCAGGTCCAGCTCGGCGTAGTAGGCCAGCAGTTCCTCCGGCTGGCCCAGGTCGGCCTTGGTGAGCAGGAGCAGCGGGTCGATCTCGGCGTCGTAGGCGGCGACCAGGCAGCGGTCGATGAAGCCGGTCCGCGGCGGCGGGTCGGCCAGCGCACTGACGATGACGAGCTGGTCGGCGTTGGCCACCACCACCCGTTCGGTACGCCCCTCGGGGGTGGCATCGTCGTCGTCGGCGGTCCGCATGAGCACCGAGCTGCGTTCGGCGATACGCACGATCCGGGCCAGTGACCCGGGCGCTCCGGTGACGTCGCCGACCAGGGCCACCCGGTCGCCGACCACCACGCCGCGCCGGCCCAGCTCCCGGGCGCGCATCGCGGTGACCGGCCGGCCGTCCAGGTCGCAGGTGTAGCGCCCACGGTCCACGGCGACCACGAAGCCCTCGTCGGCGCCCGCGTGCCGGGGCCGGGTGTGCGTGCGCGGACGCGAGAACCGGCCCGGACGGATCCGGACGTCGTCCTCGTCGTACTCGCGGCGTCGACCGGTCAGCGCACGCCCCCCGCAACGGTCATCCGCCGACCCGTTCGTCAGCGGCGGTGCCGGCCAGCCCGGTCCACAGCTGCGGGAACTCCGGCATGGTCTTGGCGGTGCAGGCCACGTCGGTCAGTTCGACGCCCGGGACGACCAGGCCGATGATCGCGGCGGCGTGCGCCATCCGGTGGTCGGCGTAGGTGTCGAAGACTCCGCCGTGCAGCGGCTTGGGGTAGATGACCAGGCCGTCGGCCAGCTCGTCGACCTGCGCGCCGAGCCCGGAAAGCTCGCGGGCCAGCGCGCTGATGCGGTCGGTCTCGTGGCCGCGGATGTGTCCGATCCCGGTGAACCGGGACGGGGAGTCGGCCAGCGCGGCGAGCGCGGCCAACGCCGGGGTGAGTTCGCCCACTTCGGACAGGTCGGCGGTCAGGCCGTGCACGACGCCGGTGCCCCGCACGGTGAGCCCGTCCGCGCCCAGCTCGCAGACCGCGCCGGCCGCGGTGAGCAGGGCGCGCAGCTGGTCGCCGGGCTGGCTGGTGCCGTGCGGCCAGCCGGGGACGGTCACCGAGCCGCCGGTCACCAGGGCGGCGGCCAGGAACGGTGCGGCGCCGGAGAGGTCCGGCTCGATCCGCCAGGCCCGGCCGGTCAGGCTGCCCGCGGCGACGCTCCACACCTCGGGAGTACCGTCGTCCACCGCCGCCCCGGCGGCGCGCAGCATCTGCACGGTCATCCGCAGGTGCGGGGCGGACGGCACCGGCGGGCCGACGTGGCGTACCACCACACCCCGGTCGAACTCGGTGCCGGCCAGCAGCAGGCCGGAGACCAGCTGGCTGGAGGCGCTGGCGTCGATGGTGACCTCGCCGCCGGGCAGCGCGCCGGTGCCGTGCACGGCCAGCGGCAGCCCGCCGGTGGCCGAGGCGTCGATCCGGGCGCCGAGCGTGCGCAGCGCCCCGACCAGCGCGCCGAGCGGGCGGCTGCGGGCGTGCGGGTCGCCGTCGAAGGTGACCTCGCCGTCGGCGAGTGCGGCGACCGGCGGCAGGAACCGCATCACCGTGCCGGCCAGCCCGACGTCGACGTGCGCGGGGCCGGACAGCGGCCGGGGGCGGACCGTCCACTCCTGCACGCCGGCGGTGGACACCTGGACGCCGAGCGCGCGCAGCCCGGCCGCCATGAGTTCGGTGTCCCGGGCGCGCAGCGGGTCGGTGATGGTGGATGGGCCGACCGACACCGCGGCGAGCACCAGCGCCCGGGCGGTCATCGACTTCGATCCGGGCAGCCGGACGGTGCCGGCGACGGGCCCGGAGGCGGTCGGGGCGGTCCACGGGCGGACGGACGGTGTCTGCGGCACGGATACAGTCTGCCGGTTCGGGTACCGGTGCTCGCGCGCGGTGGGCTAGATTTCCCGCCATGTGTGGCCGGTACGCGACCACCCGGGCGGCGCTGGACCTGGCGGCGCTGTTCGAGGCGCTGGACGAGGCGGGTCCGCTGGCGCCGAGCTGGAACGTGGCCCCCACCGACCCGGTACCGCTGGTACGGCTGGATGAGGCCGGCCGGCGGGTGCTGCGCAGTGCCCGCTGGGGGCTGGTGCCGGCCTGGTCGTCCGATGCCCGGGGCGCCGCGCGGATGATCAACGCGCGGGCCGAGACGGTGGCCCGTACCCCGGCGTTCGCCCGGGCCTTCGCCCGTCGCCGCTGCCTGGTCCCGGCCGACGGCTGGTACGAGTGGCGTACCGTCGACGGCCGCCGGCAGCCCTATTTCCTCACACCGGCCGACGGTGCGCCGCTGGTCTTCGCCGGGTTGTGCGCGACGTGGTATCCGCCGGAAGGCGCGCCATTGATAACGTGTGCGATTCTCACAATGGCCGCCGAGGGTTCTCTGGCCGCCGTCCACGACCGGATGCCGCTGTTTCTGGAAAATGATCGATGGACTGAGTGGTTGACCGGCGATCCAGGCTCCGACCTGCTCCGACCGCCCACCGCAGAGCAGCTGGCGGCCATCGAAATGCGCCCGGTCGGCGCGGCCGTCGGCAATGTCCGCAACAACGGACCTGAACTGACCCGGCGGATAGCGACACCCAGCGATCTGACGCTATTCGATGCCATCTTTCCCGATTCGCCAGCGTGATATTCACAGTATCTCCAGCAACACCCTTGTCTTGCCTCCCTGTGGTGCGATAGAACACAGCGCCGGGCGAGGAGCGGAACCCGTCGTTCCTCGGTCACCCGGCCCCACGGGGGAGGTGGGTGGATGACACGGGCGCGTATGCCACGCCCGCACGAGGTCGCCGCCGCACGGCGCGACCCGCGCTTGCTCAGGGCACTGGGCGAACGACAGGACGATGTCAGCTGGCGCACCAGGGGGCTGTGCCAGTCGGTCGATCCGGAGACGTTCTTTCCAGCGGCCAGCGAACCGGCCGACGCAGCGGTGGCCCTGTGCCGCAGCTGCGACGTGCAGGGCGCCTGTCTGGCCTGGGCGTTGGAGGTCGGGGACTGTCACGGCGTCTGGGGTGCCACGACACCACGGGAACGTCGGGCCATGCTGGTGGCCTGGCGCTCCCTGGCGGCACGCCCGGAGGTCGCCCTGCCGCTGGTGCCCCTGCAGCGCAAACCGGTACCGGTGGCGACCGGCTGACGGCCGCCACCAGATCCGCACGGTGAAACCGGAGGCGTGCCGCTGGACAGCGTGGTCCACCGGCACCCCTCCGGTTTCACCCTTTCCCGACGCGCCGGCTCGCTGCGCGCCGGCGCGGCGCTGTCGCTCACTTCGCGCCCGCTGTGGCGCGCGATGAGGTCGGCGCGCGGTCTCCGCGTGCGCGCCCCGCTCCGGTGTGCCGGTGTATCGCGTCCGGCGGCCCGGTACGCCCCATCATGGAGGGGTGACCGAGGTGGACACCCCGGCCGGTGCCGCCCGGGTCGAGTTGGACCGGCCGGACCGTCCGGTGCTCGCGCTGCTCATGCTGGGGCACGGTGCCGGCGGCGGAGTGGACGCGCCGGACCTGCTCGCCGTCCGGGACGCCGCGCTGGGCGCGGGCCTGGCGGTGGCCCGGGTGACCCAGCCGTACCGGGTGGCCGGCAAGCGGGCACCGGGCGCGGCCCCGCGCCTGGACGCCGCCTGGGTGGCGGTGGCCCGGTCGCTGCCGGAGAACTGGCCGCTGATCGTCGGCGGGCGCTCCAGCGGCGCCCGGGTGGCCTGCCGTACCGCCGGTGCGGTGGGCGCCGTGGCGGTGGTGGCGCTGGCATTTCCGCTGCACCCGCCGGCCCGGCCGGAGCGCTCCCGGGCCGCCGAGCTGCTCGTCGCGGGCGTACCGGTGCTGGTGGTCAACGGCGCACGGGACCCGTTCGGGGTGCCGGACGCGGGTCCGGGCATCGAGGTGGTGGTACGCCCGGGTGAGGACCACAGCCTGCGGAAGGATCCGCACGCGGTAGGCGTCATTGTGGCGGAATGGCTCATTCGTAGGGGTTGGGGCGCTTCGTCCTGACACCCACCACTTGCCCGGTGATCTGTCGTTACATCGGGTGGGTCGCCCAGCGGCCCGAATCCTCCCAGGCCCTTCCTGACCCCGACCGTCGCCGGCGGGGTCAGGTCGGGGCAGCCGCCAGGTCGGATCCGCCCGGTCGGGGCGGAATGTGCCGGCCGGTACCGGCGTTGCAGCCTCCGGACGACAGGTCGCGCGGGTCGCGACACGGTACGCCGGAAGGATCGTGAGTGAGCATCACCATGCGGACCCCGGGGCGCCCGGCTGACCGGGTACGCGCCCTGCTGTACGCCCCCGACTGGCCGGTCGACGGGGAGATCCCCACGCTGGTCCCGGCCGGCTCCCCGGAAGGCGCGGCTGCCCTGCGCGTATCCTCGGCTGGTACCACGGCGCGCCGGAGCGCCGACCAGGCGACCACCCGGGTGCGCACGCGGACCCAGGTGGCTGGCAGCGGACGGGCGGTCAAGGCGACGGTGGCGGACTCGGTGCGATCGGGGCCGGCGAAGGCGGAACGGGTGGACGAACAGCGCGGGCGCTTCGAGCGGGACGCGATGCCCTTCGTCGACCAGCTCTACGCGGCGGCCCTGCGGATGACCCGCAACCCGGCCGACGCCGAGGACCTGGTGCAGGAGACCTTCCTCAAGGCGTACGCCGCCTTCCACCAGTTCGAGCAGGGCACCAACCTGAAGGCTTGGCTGTACCGCATCCTCACCAACACCTACATCAACTCCTACCGCAAGCGGCAGCGCCAGCCCGTCCAGTCGCCCACCGAGGAGATCACCGACTGGCAGCTGGCCTCCGCCGAGTCGCACACCTCCAGCGGGCTGCGCTCGGCGGAGACCGAGGCGCTGGACCGGCTGCCGGACTCCGACGTCAAGGAGGCACTCCAGCGCCTCCCCGAGGACTTCCGGCTGGCCGTCTACCTCGCCGACGTGGAGGGGTTCTCCTACAAGGAGATCGCGGACATCATGGGGACGCCCATCGGCACCGTGATGTCCCGGCTGCACCGTGGCCGGCGTAACCTGCGCACGCTGCTGGAGGACTACGCCGCCGAGCGGGGATTCGGCCGGGGCGCGGGCCGCAGTGAGACGGTCGGGGAGTCGGCATGACCGAGGAGCTCAAGTCGGACTGTCGTGAGGTACTCACCGAGGTGTACCTCTACCTGGATCTGGAGTGCTCGGAGACGCGCCGGGACAGCATCCGGGCGCACCTGGACGAGTGCTCGCCGTGCCTGCGCGAGTTCGGCATCGAGCAGGACGTCAAGCAGTTGGTGGCCCGCTGCTGCGGCGAGGAGCGCGCCCCGGCCGCGCTGGTACACCGGCTGCGCACCAAGCTCTACGAGCTGGTCGTCGACGCCGAGTCGCACGAACTGCTCGCCGAGTAGCCGCACCCGGCTCCGGTACGCGCGAACCCGCCCGGTGAGTCGCGGGCGGGTTCGGCGCGTCTTGGTCGGCGGGGCCGACGCCTCAGGAGTTGGGGCGCTTGCCGTGGTTGGCGGCGCTCTTCTTACGGGCCTTCTTCTTGCGGGACTTCTTAGCCATGCCGGCGAGTCTAGCCAGCCGCGTCCGGGCTGGTGCGCCGACCGGCCCGGACGGCTGCTTCCCCGACCGGCCCGGCGGGCTGCCCCCCGACCGGGCTCGGCGGGCTGCCCCACCTGAACGGCCCGGGCGGGCGGTTCACCAGACCGGCTTGAGCGGGACGGGGCCGGCGTCGGTGACGTAGGCGAGCAGGCCCTCGCGGAGTTCGGTGAGGGGGCGGGCGCCGATCAGGCCGGCCCAGTGCCGCTCGGCCTCGGCCCACAGCTCACCCGCGGACCGGATGCAGGACCAGCCGGCGTCGGTGAGGCGTACCACCCGGGCCCGCCGGTCCTGGGCATGCCGTTCGCGGCGCAGGTAGCCGAGCCGCTCCAGCTCGTCCACGAGCTGGCTGGCCGCCTGCTTGGTCACGCCGAGGTGGGCGGCCAGCTCGACGGAGGTGGCCCCGCCGGTGGTGGCCAGGTACTGGAAGGTGAACCCGTGTGCCGGGCGCAGCTGCCCGTACCCCCGGGAGGCCAGTCCGGCGTGCACCGTGTCGGTCATCGCGCGGAACGCCATGGCGAGCAGGATGCCCAGGTCACCTACGGGTTCAGTGGTCACGACTGGAGATTCTAGTCAAGCTGCTTTACTGTGTAACTAGACAAGCTACTTGACTAGTTGAGGAGCCGCACATGCCTGTCATGCACGCCGCCGACGCGCCGACCATCGAGGCGCACGGCATCCTCGCCCGACCGCTGGTGGTACCCAGCCGGGGCAGTACCGAGCTGGCCATTTGGCGGCTCACCCTGCCGCCCCGGTACGTCGGCGCGGCGCACAGCGTGGACCGGGAGGAGGTCTTCCTGCTCGACTCGGGTGAACTCGCCGGTGCCGTCGCCGACCAGCCCGTCCGGCTGGCTCCCGGGGATGCGCTCACCGTGCCGCCGGACACCCTGTTCCACATCGGCAACCCGGGGGACTCCCCGGCGGAGCTGCTGGTCTGCACCTCGGCCGGAGTGCGCGCGACGCTGGACGGCCAGCTCGTCGACCCACCCTGGGCCCGGTAGCCGGCGATGCCGCTGCGGGTCGGCGGTTCGTGGTTTGATACCGCTGTCGACACGCCCCACCGCGCCCGGCGCGGTCCGCGACGGGAGGTTGCCCAGATGGCCGAAGAGATCCGTGCCGAGATGGTGGCGAACGTGTGGAAGGTCGTCGCGTCCGCCGGTGACGAGGTGGCCGAGGGCGACACCCTGGTGATCCTGGAGTCGATGAAGATGGAGATCCCGGTGGTCGTGGAGTCCGACGGCGTGGTCGCGCAGATCGCCGTCAACGAAGGCGATGTCGTCCAGGAGGGCGACCTGATCGCCGTCCTCGACTAGTGGCCGCCAGCTTCGTCATCCGGACCGCCCGGCCGGTCGACTACCCGGCCATCGGGGCGCTGTCGGTCGCGGCGTACGACGCCGACGGCCAGCTCGCCGCCGGCTCCGGCTACGAGAAGGTACTCGCCGACGTGGCCGACCGGGCGGCGCACGGCCAGGTGCTCTGCGCCGTCGACCCGGACACCGGCCAGCTGCTCGGCGCCGTCACCTTCGTCCTGGCCGGCACCCGGTACGCCGAACTGTCCCGCCCCGGTGAGGCGGAGTTCCGGACGCTGGCGGTCGACCCGGCTGCCCAGCGCCGGGGCGTCGGTGAGGCGCTGGCCCGGGCCTGCCGGGCGCGCGCCGTCGCGGCCGGCTGTACCGCGCTGGTGATCTGCGTCCGGGACTTCTCCGCCGCGGCCCAGCGCCTCTACGCCCGGCTCGGCTTCACCCGTACCCCCGAACTGGACTGGAGCCCCGCCCCCGGCGTAAAGCTGCAGGCCCTCCGCTTGGACCTGCCGGCCCCTGCCCAGCCGTCCGGCTGAACCCTGGCCCGTCGCCACCGACGGGCCGACCGGCGCCGACGTCGGGCCGGATGCGGACGGGCGTCAGCCGGCTGCCGGAGCGGCGCCGGCTGGCGCGGCCCGGTGCGGGGCGTCGTCGAGGAGCTCCAGCGCCACCTTCAGCGCCGCGGTGTGCCGCTCGTCGTCGGTGATGTTCTCGTCGGGACCAGGAACCAGATCGGCGTGCAGGGAGAACAGCCCCATCGCGTTGCGCAGCCGGGCGGTCAGTCGGCGTCCGGCGGGCTGACCAGGCCGGCCATCCCGACCACCATTCGCGGGTCCGCTCGCTGTTCGGATGGTCGCGCAGTGCGGTCTGGTTGCGCTCGCAGGAAACGCATCACCTTGTGGTGCTGGCTCGCGTGCAGTTCTTCGGCGTACCGGCGGATCAGCTCCGACCCGACCTCCTGGCTGCGGGGCTGGCTGCGCGGCCCACTCCAGCAGCTCCTCCAGTCGCTCGATCCGGTCGTCGATCAGGCTGGCGACGATGTCTTCCTTGGTCTTGAAGTGGTAGTACAGGGCAGCCTTGGTCACCCCGAGGCGCTCGGCGATCTCGCGCAGCGACGTCGCCTCGTACCCGTGCTCGGTGAAGAGCTCCAGGGCCACGTCCTGGATGCGCTGACGGGTATCGCCTGTCTCTCTCATCGACTTGCCTCACTGGTGCGGCACAATTCACTTGACGGCCGGCTAGTAAGTAGCTTACCGTACGGCAAGTAAGGGCGCTAGCCGGTCGGCAAGTAAGCGCCAGGTCACATTCCAGGGAGACGTACCTGTGACCGACAACCGAAGCCGTGCCCGGGCGGCGCCGCGAAGTGATGGTGGTCCTGCCCGGGCTCCTGCTCGCGATCCTGCTGGCGATGCTCGACAACATGATCGTCAGCACCGCGATGCCGCACATCGTCGGCGAACTGCACGGGCTCGAGCACCTGTCCTGGGTGGTCACCGCCTACGTGCTCGGCACCACCGTCTCCACCCCGCTGTGGGGCAAGATCGGCGACCTGTACGGCCGCAAGAACGTCTTCATCACCTCGATCGTCGATCTTCCTGTCGGCTCCGCGCTGTCCGGCATGTCCGGCTCGGCGATGCTCGGCGGCGCCAACAACGGCATGGCCGAGCTGATCGCCTTCCGGGCGCTGCAGGGCCTCGGCGCCGGCGGCCTGCTGGTCGGCGCGATGGCGATCATCGGTGACCTGGTGCCGCCCCGCGAGCGCGGCCGCTACCAGGGCTTCATGGCCGGCGTCGATGGCGGCCGCGATGATCGCCGGCCCGCTGGCCGGCGGCTTCATCACCGACAACCTGAGCTGGCGCTGGGCCTTCTACATCAACCTGCCGCTCGGCGCGATCGCGCTGTTCCTCATCGTCACCCGGCTGCACCTGCCCAAGAACCGCACCGAGCACCGCATCGACTGGGTCGGCGCCGGCCTGCTCGCGATCGGCATCACCGCCTGGTCCTGATCACCACCTGGGGCGGCAACGCAGTACGCCTGGGGCTCGGCGCAGATCCTCGGCCTGGCCGTGCTGGCCGTCGTGACGCTGGTCGCGTTCGCCTTCGTCGAGCGCACGCGCCGCCGAGCCGATCCTGTCGCTGCAGCCTGTTCAAGAACCGCAACTTCACCCTCGTCGCGCTGGTCGGCTTCCTGCTCGGCTTCGCGATGTTCGGCGCGATCAACTTCCTGCCGCTGTACCAGCAGACGGTGCAGGGCGCCTCGGCGACCAACTCCGGCCTGCTGCTGCTGCCGATGATGGCCGGCATGCTGGTCGTCTCGCTGGTCGTCGGCCAGGCCATCACCAAGACCGGCCACTACAAGTGCTACCCGGTGATCGGCGGCGTGATCATGACGGTCGCGCTGGCGCTGCTGTCCACCGTCGACGTGGACACGACCAAGCTGACCGTCTCGCTGTTGCATGGTGGTGCTCGGCTCCGGCATGGGCTTCCTGATGCAGACCACGATGCTGATCTCGCAGAACAGCGTGGAGCAGAAGGACCTCGGGCGTGGCCAGCTCGCGCGGCGACGTTCTTCCGGTCGATCGGCGGCTCGTTCGGCGTCTCGCTGTTCGGCGCGATCTTCAACCACGCCCTCACCGGCGACATCGCCAAGCACCTGCCGGCATCGCTGTGCCGCCGGCTGACCAGCGGCGGCAGCGCCGCCGGGCTGACCCAGGCGAAGCTGGCCCAGCTGCCGGCCAACGTCCGCGCCGCGCTGCTGCACGGCATCGCCACGGCGACCGGCCAGGTGTTCTTCTGGGCCGTCTTCATCGCGGTCCTGGTGCCCGTCATGGCGGTCTTCATCAAGCAGGTCGCGCTGCGCGGCAGCGCTCCGGTGCCGGCCCAGCCCGACGGGGAGCGCCGCGGCCGGCCGCGAGGTGGAGGCCGAGGCTGGGCTGCTCGGCGCCGACGCCGAGGGCGAACAGACCAGGGACGACACGGTGACGGGCCGGCGCACAGCGCTGAACCAACCACCCGACGGCCGCCCGGTACCCCCGGGCGGCCGTTGCCGTACCTGGCCCGACCCGCCGCGCGGCGGCCGGCGTCCCCGGCGTGTCGGGCCTCATCCGCACGTCCACGCGCACGGACGCGTGCGCGTGGACGCACCGTGGTGCTGCGCACTCCCTGCGCGAAACTGTTCGCTTCCCGCGAGTTATGTGCAAGACTGCGCAGAGAAACGCGCGTAGGGTGCGCGAACCAGGGGAGGGCCGGACATGAGCGAGCGTGGCACCGGAATGGCGGCCGACATCGCCGAGCAGCCGGCCGGGTACGCCCGGCTGCTGGAGCCGCAGCACGCCGACGCGATCGCGCGGTCGCCGCCGCGCATCGCCGCGCTGGCAGCCCAGGCACGTGGTCTTCACCGCCCGCGGTACCTCCGACCACGCCGCGCTCTACGCCGCCTACCTGACCGAGATCCGGCTCGGCATCCCGGCCGGGCTGGCCAGCCCGTCGCGCCGTCACCCTCTACGGCGCCCGCCCCGACCTGTCCGGCGCGCTGGTGATCGGGGTCAGCCAGAGCGGCGGCTCGGCCGACCTGGTCGAGGTGGTCCGCGCGGCCCGCGAGCCGGGCGCGCACACCCTGGCGGTGACCAACAATCCCGACTCGCCGCTGGCCGACGCCGCCGAGCTGCACATCGACGTGGCCGCCGGGCACGAGCGGGCGGTCGCCGCCACCAAGACCTACACGGCCGAACTGCTCGCGCTGCTGACTGCTGATCGAGGGGGTCCGGGCCGGCGGTGCGCTGCCGGCCGACGAGCGGCCGCAGCTGCGCGCGCTGCCCGGAGCTGGCCGAGCAGGTGCTGGCCGACCCCACCGCCGGCCAGCTGGCCGCCCGGTACCGGTTCGCCGGCCGGGTGGTCACCACCGGCCGGGGGTACGCCTACCCGACCGCCCGGGAGACGGCGCTCAAGCTGATGGAGACCTCGTACCTGGCCGGCGCTGGCGTTCTCCGGCGCCGACCTGCTGCACGGGCCGCTGGCGATGGCCGACCCGGACGTCCCGGTGCTCGCCGTGGTCGGCTCCGGCCCGGGTGGCGCAGCGATGCGTGAGGTGATCGGCCGGCTGGGCGAGCGCCGGGCCGACGTGGTCGACCGTCGGCGCCGCCGACGTCCCGGGCGCCAGCGCCCGCATCCCCACCGCCGCCGTCGACGAGCGGTACGCCCCGCTGCTGGACATCCTGCCGTTGCAGCGGCTGGCCCTGGCCCTGGCGCTGGCCCGGGGCGAGGATCCGGACGCCCCGCGCGGCCTGAAGAAGGTCACCGTCACCCGTTAGCCGGTCGAGGGGGATCACCGCCGGCTTGTCCTGGCGCAGCTCGGCGGCCGGGAAGTCGCGCGCCGGCTGGGCGCCGACGACGATCGAGTACTGGTCACCCCGCCCGGCACGGCCGGGATCTCGAACGGGAAGTCGCAGGTGACCGCGGCCGTGCCGTGTGCGATCACGCCGGCACCCAGGCGGCCGAGGGCGATCACGGTGCCGCCCGGGTCGAGCACCTTCACGTTCGCCCCGGCGGCCACGTCGGGCAGCGTGACCGGCGCCCCGCAGGCTGCTCCGTCGGGCCGTCCGTCGCCGGCCGGTACCGGCGTCGTCACGTGCCCGCGCAGCACGAACCCGTTCGGCTTGGTGTCGCTGACGCCGTGCGGCCCCGACGAAACCACAGCCCGCGAGGGCGAGCACTGTGGCGGCGGCGAGGAGCGGGACGGCGGGGGTACGGCGCACATCCGCGACGCTACCCCGGCCGGCGTCCGGCGCGCCGAGGGCGCCCGGCGTCCCGGCCGGCAGGATGCCGGGGCCGCGCAGGTCACCGGGCGTGGGACGCTAGGCGGGTGTCCACGCTGCGCGATCTCGTCGAGGAGCACACCGACCTCGACTCCGCTCGACATCGAGCACCTGCACCGGCTGGCCGGCGACTGGCAGCTGCTGGCCGACCTGTCCTTCGCCGACCTGCTGCTGTGGGTACCCGAGCGGGGCGGCGACCAGCAGTACGTCTGCGTCGCCCAGGTGCGCCCCAACACCGCCTCCACCGCGTACCAGGACGACCAGGTGGGCAAGGTGTCCCACGGGCCGGAGGTGTCGCACCTGCACATCGCCCGGACCCAGGGGCGGATCTGGCGGGAGGGCGACCCGGTCTGGTACGGCGACACGCCGGCCCGGCACGAGGCGATCCCGGTACGCCGCAAGGACGGCGACGCGGGTGATCGCGGTGGTCGGGCCGGGACACCAACCTGTCCACCGCCCGTACCCCCAGCCAGCTGGAGCTCAACTACCTGACCACCGCCGACGACCTGGCCCAGATGGTGGCCGACGGCACCTTCCCGCAGCCCCGGCACCCCGGCGAGACGACCAGCGCGCCGCGGGTCGGCGACGGGCTGATCCGGCTGGAGGCCAGCGGCAAGGTCACCTACGCCAGCCCCAACGCCCAGTCGGCGTACCGGCGCCTCGGCCACCCGGCGCACCTGCTCGGCGAGGACCTGGCCGCGCTGACCAAGCGGCTGGCCGACGACCCGCTGGAGGGTACCGAGGCCAGCCACCGCATCGTGCTCGCGGCGCTGCGCGGCGAGCGGGCCGCCGCGCAAGGAGGTCGACGCCCGGGGCGCCACCGTGCTGATGCGCGCCCTGCCGTTGATGCCGGCCGGCGTACCCATCGGCGCCCTGGTGCTGGTCCGCGACGTCACCGAGGTACGCCGCCGGGACCGGGCCCTGGTCACCAAGGACGCCACCATCCGGGAGATCCACCACCGGGTGAAGAACAACCTGCAGACCGTCGCGGCGCTGCTGCGGCTGCAGGCCCGCCGGGCGCCGGCCGCCCGGGCCGCGCTGGAGGAGTCGGTGCGCCGGGTCGCCTCGATCGCGCTGGTGCACGAGACGCTGTCGATGTCCAGCGACGAGGTGGTCGAGTTCGACGGCATCGTCGACCGGGTGGCGTTCGGGGCGGCCGAGGTGGCCGGCCCGGACGTCGCGGGTGTCGATCAAGCGGGACGGCACCTTCGGGGTGCTGCCCGCCGAGATCGCCACGCCGCTGGTGATGGTCCTCAACGAGCTGCTGCTCAACTCGGTGGAGCACGGCTTCGCCCCGGGGCGCGGCGGCGCGGTCACCGTGCAGGCCGAGCGGGTCGGCAAGCAGCTGCATGTGAGCGTGGCCGACACCGGCCAGGGCCTGCCGGACGACTTCGACCTGGAGGCCAGCGAGCGGCTGGGCCTGCAGATCGTGCGTACCCTGGTCGCCGGCGAGCTGCGCGGCTCCATCGCGCTGCGGACCCGGCCGGAGGGCGGCACCGAGGTCAGCCTGGACGTCCCGCTCAGCCGCCAGCGCTGAGCTCAACCCGGCGGCCGGTGCGGACCAGCAGCGCGACGGTCAGGCCGCGGACCAGCCACACCTGTTCGGTGCGGTAGCGGGCGCGCAGCAGCGCCTCCTTGGCGCCGCCGATGCCGGCCAGCGGGTCGGCCTGCGCCTGGAAGCGCACCACCCACAGCCGCGCCGGGTCGGCCCGGTCCAGGCAGGCGGCCGGGTCGGCGCACTCGGCGGCGAGCAGCTGCCCGTCGGTGCGCTGCGGGACCACCGCGAAGACATCCACCGGGGTACGCCCGGCGGGCACGTACCGGGCGACGATGTCCCGGGCCTCCCACGGCTCCGGCTGCTCGTGCAGGGCCACCACCAGGCCGTCGCCGGGCTGTTCACCGGCCGCGATGATCGCGCCGGCGGCGGCCGTGGCGTGCCCGTGCCCGGCCGGGTCCCGAAGGCCGACCTGGGTCGGCGCGCCCAGCGCCGCGACCAGCAGACCGGCCAGGGCGGCCCGCCAGCAGCGGCAGCCGGCTCAGCGCCAGCGCGGCCAGCAGCACCCAGGCCGGCACCGTGAAGAGCAGGTACCGGGCCCAGAACAGCGGCGCCGCCAGCCCGATCAGCAGCAGCGTCGCGGCTGGGACCAGCGCCCAGCCCAGCGCCGTCAGGGTGCCGGGGCGGCGGTCCAGCGCCAGCGCGGCGAGCAGCAGCACCGCGCCGCCGACCGCCCCGGTGGCGAACAGCGTGCTGGGCGCGTTCAGGGTGCGCCAGGTCAGCGCCGGGATCCAGCTGATCTGGGCGCGCTGCCGCGGCCGGCGACCACCAGCGGGGTGAGCAGCAGCAGCGCCCCGGCCGTGGCCAGCGCCCAGGCGAGCAGGGCCCGGCGGCGCCCGGTCAGCCCCACCGTCACCGCGTGCGCGGCGAGCAGCAGCAGCGCGACCAGGTGGGCGGCGCCGAGCAGGGTCAGGCACAGCCGCGTAGGCCAGCGCCGGCCCGGCGGCGGGGCGCTCCAGCAGCCAGCTCAGCACCAGGGTGGCCGCACCGCCAACAGGATCGTGACGCGTACGGGCGGGCCTCCTGGGCGTACCGGGACGCCGCCGGCACCACGGCGAACAGCAGCCCGGCGAGCAGGCCGGTGCGCCGGGAGCCGCCGGACAGCCGGGTACCGAGCACGGTCACCAGGCCGGCCGCCCCGGCCATGGCGAGGACCGACGGCAGCCGCAGCGCCAGGTTGCCGGTGCCGGCCAGGTCGGTCCACAGCTTCAGCGCGGCGTAGTACGGGCCGACCGTGGCGTCCACCTGGCCGAGCAGCTGCCACAGCTGGCTCCAGCTCAGCCGTACCGCGCTCCAGGTGGCCAGCTCGTCGGCCCACAGCGCCGGGCGGCGCGCCCGCCAGCAGCCCAGGGCGAAGGTGAGCAGGGCCGGGGCCAGCCAGTACAGCGGGGCCAGCCGGGTCGGCCAGGGCGTGCGGCGGGGCGGCACGTCGGCCGCCGGTGCGGGAGGCGCCCAGGTGACCTCGCCCATCTCCTCACGGTAGGGGGCCGCCGGTGCCGGGGCGGCACAAACGGGCAAGGGGTGGCTGGCGTACACATTGGTGTAACGAAGCGCCGCCGGTTTCGGCCACCGGGCGTGAAGTCTCACGACGTGGGAGTGGTGGGCGACACCCTGGTACCCCGGCAGGACCTGTGCGAACCTTTAGCCGTGACTTCCGTTGTGCACCGCCGCTTCGTGGCTCGCCGCCACGTCGATTACGGCCGTGTGCGCAGCGCGTTGTGTCAGGCCTGACGCTACCGCCCCATTGTTAACGGGCGTACGAGGCGCCGGGCCACAATCCTGGACCTGACCCGCATCGGCGGGTCGTGCTTCGCGCGTCCATTCGATCTGAAGGACGCCTCGATGACGGTTACCCCATCCGCACCTGCCCGCCGCCCGCGCCGGGCGAGGGCCAGTGGGCGCTCGGGCACCGGGAACCGCTCAACCCCAACGAGCGCAGCAAGAAGGACGACAACCCGCTCAACGTCCGGGCCCGGATCGAGAACATCTACGCCCACCGGGGCTTCGCCTCCATCGACCCGGCCGACCTGCGCGGCCGGTTCCGCTGGTTCGGCCTCTACACCCAGCGCCGCCCCGGCATCGACGGCGGTCGTACCGCCGTGCTGGAGCCGGAGGAGCTGGACGACGAGTACTTCATGCTCCGGGTCCGCATCGACGGTGGCCAGCTCGACCTGGCCCAGCTGCGGACCGTCGCGAGCATCTCGCAGCGCTTCGGCCGGGACACCGCCGATATCACCGACCGGCAGAACATCCAGCTGCACTGGATCGCGGATCGAGGACGTGCCCGACCATCTGGCGGGAGCTGGAGGCGGTCGGCCTGTCCACCACCGAGGCCTGCGGTGACTCGCCCCGGGTGATCCTCGGCAGCCCGCTCGCCGGCATCGCCGAGGACGAGGTGATCGACGCCACCCCGGCGATCCGGGAGATCACCGAAGCGCTACATCGGCGACCCGTCGCTGTCCAACCTGCCCCGCAAGTTCAAGACCTCGATCGGCTGGCTGCCCGACCTGCCGTACGAGTCCAACGACATCGCCCTGGTCGGCGCGGTGCACCCGGAGCACGGCCCGGGCTTCGACCTGTGGGTCGGTGGCGGCCTGTCCACCAACCCGATGCTGGCCAAGCGGCTCGGCGCCTGGATTCCGCTGGACGAGGTCGCCGAGGTCTGGCTGGGCGTGATCAGCATCTTCCGCGACTACGGGTACCGCCGGCTGCGCAGCCGGGCCCGGCTGAAGTTCCTGGTGGCCGACTGGGGCCCGGCGAAGTTCCGGGACATCCTGGAGACCGAATACCTGCACCGCAAGCTGATCGACGGCCCGGCCCCGGCGCTGCCCGAGCGCGAGTACGACCACGTGGGCGTACACAAGCAGAAGGACGGCAAGCTCTACGTCGGCGTGGCCCCGGTCGCCGGCCGGGTCAGCGGCGCCACGCTGAGCCAGCTCGCCGACATCGTCGAGGCGCACGGCAGCGGGCGGGTCCGGCTGACCGCGCACCAGAAGCTGATCGTGCTGGACGTCGCGCCGGAGCGGGCGGACGACCTGACCAGTGCGCTGTCCGGGATCGGCCTGCAGACCAACCCGTCGCCTGGCGGCGGGCCACGATGGCCTGCACCGGCATCGAGTTCTGCAAGCTGGCCATCGTGGAGACCAAGGCCCGGGCGGCCGACCTGGTCACCGAGATGGAGCGCCGGCTGGCCGACCTGGACGTGGACATCACCGTCAACGTCAACGGCTGCCCGAACGCCTGCGCGCGCACCCAGGTGGGCGACATCGGGCTCAAGGGCCAGCTGGTGCCCGGTCCGGGCGGGCAGATGGTGGAGGGCTTCCAGGTACACCTGGGCGGCTCGCTGACCATGGTCCGCAGCGACAGCGCCAACTTCGGCCGCAAGTTGCGTGGTCTCAAGACCACCGCGGCCGACCTGAACGACTACGTCGAGCGCCTGGCCCGTCGGTACGCCGCGCAGCGTAGCGACGGCGAGTCCTTCGCGGCCTGGGTCAACCGGGCCGACGAGGCGGAGCTGCGATGAGTACCGGCGAGCGCGTCGCCCCGCAGTACTGCCCGTACTGCGGGGAGACCGACCTGCGCCCGCACGGCGAGTCCCACGGCACCTGGGAGTGCCGGTCCTGTACGCGAGTGTTCACCGTGAAGTTCGTCGGAATGGTGGTGTGACATGAGCCTGATCACCTTGGCCCGTCCGGAGACCGAGCGCCTGGAGCGGCTGGCCGCCCAGGGCGCGGCGGAGCTGGCGGGCGCCTCCGCTCAGCGCGTCGTCGAGTGGGCGCTGGAGCAGTTCGGTGAGCGGTTCTGTGTGACCAGCTCGTTCGCCGATGCGGTGCTGATCCACGTGGTTTCCCAGGTGGCCCCCGGCGTCGACGTGCTGTTCCTGGACACCGGCCTGCACTTCCAGGAGACGCTGGACATCCGCGACCACGTGGCGGCGACCATGCCGGTGAACGTGCGCTCGATCAAGCCCCGACTCACCGTCGGCCAGCAGGACGGCCTGCACGGCCCCCGGCTGTTCAGCCGCGACCCGGACGACTGCTGCGCGCTGCGCAAGGTGGAGCCGCTGCGGGAGGCGCTGGAGGACTACGACGCCTGGGCCGCCGGGCTGCGCCGGGACGAGTCACCGTCGCGCGCCAACACCCCCTCGGTCGGCTTCGAGCGCGCCCGGGGCAAGGTGAAGATCGCCCCGCTGGCCTACTGGACCGAGGCGGACGTGCAGGCGTACATCGCCAAGCACAACGTCCCGGTGAACGACCTGATCGTCAGCCAGGGGTATGCCTCGGTCGGCTGCTGGCCGTGCACCCGCCGGACCCGCCCGGGTGAGGACGCCCGGGCCGGGCGCTGGGCGATGTTCGACAAGACCGAGTGCGGCCTGCACACGGCGTGACCGCGCGGCCGGCTGCCGTTGCCGACCCGATCGTGCTGGTCGCGCACGGCAGCCGGGATCCGGCGGCGGCGCGCTCCACGCTGGCGCTGCGCGACGCGGTGGCCGCGGCGCAGCCCGGCCGGGGCGTCCACGCCACTTTTCTCGACTTCGCCGGGGACCGCCCGGCCGACGCGCTGGCCCGGCTGGGTGGCCCGGCGGTGGTGGTGCCGCTGCTGCTGACCGCCGCCTACCACGGCACGGTGGACGTCCCCGGCGAGGTCAGCCGCGCCCGTGCGGCCGGAGCCGTGGGGGTACGCCTGGCCGAGGTCCTGGGCCCGGTGGCCGGCGCCGAACGCGACGCCTACATTCTGACCCCCCTGCTGGACGCCCTGCTCCAGCGCCTACCCGCGCCGCCGGACGCCGCCGGGCGGCCGGACTGGGACGGTTTGGTGCTGGCCGGGGCGGGGTCCCGGCACCTGGCTGCGCTGGCGACGGTGGACGTGGTGGCCGGGGCGCTGCGTGCCCGGCTCGGTGTCCCGGTGCTGGCCGGCTACGCCTCCGGAGCCGGCCAGCCGGTCAGCGCCGCGGTGGCCGCGCTCCGCGCACGGGGCTTTACCCGGGTGGCGATGGCCAGCTACTTCCTCGCCCCGGGGCGCCTCTACGACCGGGCCGCAGCGCAGGCGCAGGCGGCCGGCGCCGAAGCTGTCGCCCCGACGCTGGACGACGCGCCGGGCATTGTCGCCGCGATCCTGGCCCGGGCCGCCGCCGCAGCTGTTCCGGCTTAGCCTGTCCGTCCGGCGTCGGCTCCCGTGGGCTGTGCCGGCTTGAGCTCCGCCGGCTCGGTCGGATTACCCTCGGTGATCCACTGCCTCGATCTCCCGGCCCGGGTGGCCCGGCGGCGAAAGTTACCCCGGGTAGCTGGTGGGCTTGATCAACATGTGGGATGACAGACACCCCGGGACGTTGTCCACGGGGTGTCGGTGAGCTGATATCTGGTTGTTCGCGGCCGGTTGGTCAGAGCGAGGCGCGTACCCGCACGCCCCCGCGACGCTTCACTGCGCGCCGCTCCTCTTCGCTCATCCCGCCCCAGACGCCGGCGTCCTGACCGCTGTCCAGCGCCCACTGCAGGCACTCGTCAACGACGGAACAGCGCCGGCAGACCGCCTTGGCCTGCTCGACCTGAAGCAGCGCCGGGCCGGACGTCCCGATCGGGAAGAACAGCTCAGGGTCTTCATCGCGGCAGACAGCACGGTGACGCCAGTCCATGGCGGCAACACTCCTCGGATCGATAGCGGTGTTTGACGCTTTTCTCTATGCATCTCGCGCACCGGTCGTCGACTGGGACCCCCCCGGGACCGGCAGGCGTGAGCAGGCAACGTGGCCGTAACTCGCTGTGCTTGTGAATACTTTCACGAACTCCGGCGATGTCAAGAGGTCGGCTCCGAAAATGCCCGGACAGGTGAGCGGCCTCACTGTCCGTGGCCGATGTCCAGCCACCCTGACCCGCAACAATCCGTAGTCAATCTAATACCGCAGGTAGTCAGTTGCCAGCGCTTTCGAGATGTGTCGCGGGGCGATTGCCCAAGCTCAGCAGATTACCCGAAGTGCGGCTGGAACGCTGGCGAAGCGCAGTTCATCCCGTTCGCCCAGATAGTCGCCGTCCAGCTGGTAGGGCAGCGGCACGGTCGAACGCAGCGTGAACGCGGCCAGGTCGTGGCCCCGGAAGACCCGCCGGCCGTGCGGTCCGACCAGGTGATCGCCCTCGTCGGTACGCCCGGAGACCAGCTGCACCATGGTCCGGGCGGTGGACGGCAGGTGCAGCCGGCGCATCGCCATCACGTCCAGGCCCAGGTCGAAGGAGGCGTCGGGGGAGGCGTGCAGCGGCCGGCTGCCCAGGTAGCGTCCACGGCGCCGTGTTCTGCACGATCGCCGTGGCCAGCCCCTCGACCGGCTCCTCGCCGGGGATCTCCATGGTGATCGGGGCGTCCCCGCGCTTGGTGTCCAGCAGCATCTGCGAACCCAGCGAGCGCAGGTAGAGCAGCGGCGTCGCGGTACGCCCGCGCAGCCGGGCCCGCTCCACCCGGTGCACCACCGCGGCGTCCAGCCCGAGCCCGGCGCAGAAGGTGAAGTACCGGTCGTTGCAGGTACCCAGCCCGATCGGGCGTTCCCGCTTGTCCCGGATCGCCTCCAGCAGCACGCCGGTGGCCTCCACCCAGTCCCGGGGCAGCCCCAGCGCCCGGGCGAAGACGTTGGTGGAGCCGCCCGGTACCACTGCGAAGGCCGGGTTCTGCGCCGCGACGCCGTCGGCGAGCAGGCCGTTGACCACCTCGTTGACCGTGCCGTCGCCGCCCAGGGCGACCACCACGTCCAGCCCCTCGGCGACCGCCTGCCGGCCGAGTTCGGCCGCGTGGCCGCGCCGCTTGGTGTGCTCGACCCGTAGGTCGGTCACGCTGCGCAGGGCCTGGACCAGCACGTCCCGGATCCGCGCGCTGGTGGTGGTGGCCTTGTGGTTGACCACCAGGAGCGCCCGCATGGCTGGCACTGTACCGCTCCGCGATAGCCTCACCGGCGTGACTGACACCAGGACGGCCCCGGCGATCACGCTCTGGGTGGCCATCGGGGGGCTGGTCGTCGAGGCGCTCGGCGCGCTGACCGGCGCCGTACTGCTGATCCTGGCCGCGGCGACCGGCCCGTCGGTGAGCACCGCCAGCGCGGTGGTCACCGTCGCGGTCGCGGTCGGGCTGGCCGTGCTGTTCGCCGCGCTGGCCCGGCTACTGGCCCGGCGTGCCCGGGGCGCCCGCGGCCCGGCGCTGGTCCTGCAGCTGCTGCTCATCCCGATCGGCTGGTACGCCCGCGGCGGCACCCCCTGGGTCGGCATTCCGCTGCTGGTGATCGCCGCCGGCTCGGCGGTCGCCCTGCTGGCCCCCGGCACCCGCACCGAACTCGGCATCGGCCAGGGCGAGTAGCGCAGCGGCGCTCGGCGGGTAGCGGGGCGGCTCAGCCGGGGGAGCGGCGCTTGGTCAGCCGGATCACCACGCGGCCGTCGTGCTGCTCGGCGGCCACCTCACCGGCCAGGGCGCTGAGCACCTGCCAGGAGAACGAGCCCTCGCCGGGCAGCGTCACCGGCGCCGCCACCGGGACCGACACCGACACCGCCACCGCGTCGCCGGTCAGCTCGAACTGGCTGGTCACCTCGGTGCGGGCGCCGACCAGCCCGATCAACATGGCGCACGCCTCGTCGACGGCGATGCGCAGGTCCTCGATCTCCTCCAGGCTGAACTTCAGCCGGGCCGCCAGCCCCGCCGTGGCAGTCCGCAGGACCGACAGGTAGCCACCGTCCGCGGGTACGACGAGCAGCACGACGTCGTCACGTCGCGTATGCGCTGCGTCCGGCAGCAGTGCGGTCACCGGGCACCCCCCGGCCATGACTTTAGGCGGTAGGCGCGAGCCTGGCAGCGGCGGTATGTGTTCCAAGTTGATTCCAGAACACCGCCGGTCGATGACTCAGACCGCGGCCGGCTGTGTCTCGTCGGTCGGCGTCGCCCCGGCGGCCAGCCGGCGCAGTGGTTCGCCGGTCAGCCGGTACGGGATCCACTCGTCCTGCGCCTGGGCGCCGATGCGGTGGTAGAACTCCCGGGCCGGGTTCCAGTGCAGCACCCACCAGTCCAGCCGCTGGTACCCGCGCTCCACGCAGGTGCGGGCCAGCGTCGCCAGCAGCGCCCGGCCGGCACCGGTGCCCCGGGCGGCCGGGCGGACGTAGAGGTCCTCCAGGTAGATCCCGTGCACCCCGGCCCAGGTGGAGAAGTTGAGGAACCACAGCGAGATGCCGACCGGCGTGTCGTCGGTGGCCACGGCGACGTGGCCGTAGAGGGCCGCGCCGGGGGCGAACAGCGCGGTGTGCAGCTGCTGCTCGGTCAGCGAGCACTCCTGGGCGGCGCGTTCGAAGTCGGCCAGTTCGTGCACCATCGCGACGACGGCCGGCACGTCCTGCGGACGTACCGGCCGGATCGCGACGCCGGAGGCGGAGCTCACGCCTGCTTGGTCTCCCAGAAGATCTTGGAGATCTCCTCGATCTTGTCCAGCAGCTGCTCGCGCCACCGCCGGGTCCACCGAGCCCTTGGCGCCGCTGGCGCCGGCCAGCTTGGTCGCCTCGTTGAACAGCTGGTGCAGCTCCGGGTACTTCTCGAAGTGCGGCCGGCTTGAAGTAGTCGGTCCACAGCACCCACAGGTGGTGCTTGACCAGCTCAGCCCGCTGCTCCTTGATGAGCAGCGCCCGGGTACGGAACTCGGGGTCCGGGTTGGCCTGGTACTTCTCGGCGATCGCCTTGACCGATTGCGCTTCGATCTTGGCCTGCGCCGGGTCGTACACGCCGCACGGCAGGTCGCAGTGCGCCCGGACGACGGTGCGGGGAGTCAGGAAGCGTGGCAGTCGCATCTGGATCCTCCTGGGATTTGCGATGATCGCACTCAGGATTCCGACCCTACTCCTGCGCCCGGGGGCCGCCGCGTGCACCACCCACTGTTCACCGCGCTGGTCCGCGAGCCGTCCATGGTGCCCGCTCTGCGCGACGGGGACGCCGTCCTGGTCCGGCGTGGCGGCCGCTGCCGGCCCGGGGACGTGGTGGTGGTGCGCTTCCCGGGGCACGACGGGCTGTTCGTCAAGCGTGCGGTGCGGCCGGTGCCCGGTGGCTGGTGGGTCGAGGGCGACAACGCCGCCGCCTCCGCCGACTCCCGCCGCTTCGGGCCGGCCCAGGTGGTCGGCCGGGTGCTGCTGCGCTGGTGGCCCCGGCTGACCAGGATCCGGCGGTACCCCCGGTGAATCTGCTCACTTCCGGCGGTGCCCGGACCTGATCACGCCCGTCGGCACTATGCTCAGCCTTCTTCCCGGGTGACCCCCGGCTCCCCGGGAGCGCCGCGGCGCAACGCTCGCCGCACGGCCTCCCGCCTCCGCCTCGCGCAGCAGCGTGCGGCCCTTCCTTGCGGTGGCCCGTCGGCCCCGGCATTTCCCCCACGTCTGAGCAGCGTTGCTTGAGAGGTGTCGTGATGTCTTTCCAGGACCAGGTGTTCGCGCTCCATCGGGGCGGCAAGATGGCGGTCGCCTCGCGGGTGCCGCTGGCCAGCCGGGAGGACCTCTCCCTGGCGTACACCCCGGGGGTGGCGATGGTCTGCCAGGCGATCGCCGAGCGCCCGGAACTCGCCGACGAGTACACCTGGGTCGGGCACACCGTCGCGGTGGTCACCGACGGCTCCGCCGTGCTCGGGCCTGGGCAACATCGGCCCGCGCGCCGCGCTGCCCGTGATGGAGGGCAAGGCGGTGCTGTTCAAGCAGTTCGGCGGGGTCGACGCGGTGCCGATCTGCCTGGACACCCAGGACGTCGACGAGATCATCGCGACCGTCACGGCGCTGGCGCCGTCGTTCGGCGGCATCAACCTGGAGGACATCTCGGCGCCCCGCGTGCTTCGAGATCGAGCGCCGGCTGGACGCCGCGCTGTCCATCCCGGTGTTCCACGACGACCAGCACGGCACCGCCGTGGTGGTGCTCGCCGCCCTGCGCAACGCCGCCGCGCTGCTCGACCGCAAGCTGTGCGAGCTGCGGGTGGTGGTCAGCGGCGCGGGCGCGGCCGGCGTCGCGGTCACCCAGATGCTGATCGCCGGCGGGGTCGACCGCCGGGCGACATCGTGGTCGACTCCCGGGGCATCCTCCACACTGGACGCGTCCGACCTGACCGCGGCCAAGGCCGGCTGGCCGGGGTCACCAACGCCGCCGGGCGTACCGGCGGCATCGACCGAGGCGCTGCGCGGTGCCGACGTGCTCATCGGCGTCTCCGGCGGCACCATCGGCCCGGACGCGCTGGCCGGCATGGCCCCCGGCGGCATCATCTTCGCCCTGGCCAACCCGACCCCGGAGGTACACCCGGAGATCGCCGCCCGGTACGCCGCCGTGGTGGCCACCGGGCGCAGCGACTTCCCCAACCAGATCAACAACGTGCTCGCGTTCCCCGGCATCTTCCGGGGCGCCCTGGACGCCCGGGCCCGCACCGATCACCGACGGCATGAAGCTCGCCGCCGCCGACGCCATCGCCGGCGTCGTCGCCGACGAGCTGCGCCCGGACGCCATCGTGCCCGAGCCCGCTCGATCCCCGGGTGGCGCCCGCCGTGGCCGCCGCGGTGGCCGCCGCGGCCCGCCACGACGGCGTCGCCGGCCGACCTGACGCCGCACCGGAGTCATCCGCCGTCCTGCCACCGGGCCTGGGGTCATCCGTCGGCCTGGGGTTGTCCGCCGTCCTGCCGCCGGGCGACGTCCTGTTTGGTGTAGCGCCGGTGGTCTGGCGTGAGCGGCGTTACGCCGGCCGCCCGGTGGCCGGTGCTAGCGTGCGCCCATGCGCGCCGTCTACGCCGAATCGCAGCACCCGGACAACCCGCTGGCCGGCCTCGTGGTCGGCGAGCGGCCGGAGCCTGCGCCGCCCGCCGACGACTGGGTGACCGTGCAGGTGCGGGCCAGCGCGCTCAACCACCACGACCTCTGGTCGCTGCGCGGCGTCGGGCTGGCCGCCGACCGGCTGCCGATGATCCTCGGCAGACGACGCGGCCGGGGTGGACCCGGACGGCAACGAGGTCATCGTGCACGCCGTCATCGGCGACCCGGCGTCCCCGACGAGACCCTCGACCCGGGCCGCACCCTGCTCTCCGAGAAGCTACCCCGGCACGCTCGCCGACCGGGTCGCGGTGCCCCGGCGCAACCTGGTCCCCAAGCCGGCACAGCTGAGCTTTGCGCAAGCGGCGTGCCTGCCGACGGCGTGGCTGACCGCGTACCGGATGCTGGCCGTGCGTGGCCGGGTGGCCGCCGGGGACGCCGTCCTCGTGCAGGGCGCCGGCGGCGGCGTGGCCACCGCCGCGGTTGTCCTCGCCCGGGCCCTGGGCGCCCGGGTCTACGCCACCAGCCGGGACGCCGGCAAGCGGGAACGCGTCGCGGCGCTCGGCGCCACCGCCGTGGAGCCCGACGGCAAGCTGCCCGAGCGCGTCGACGTGGTGATCGAGACGGTCGGCGGCCCGACCATGGAGCACTCGGTGCGCTCCGCCAAGCCGGGCGGCCGGATCGTGGTGTGCGGCTCCACCGGCGGCCGGTACGCCACCGTCGACCTGACCCGGCTCTTCTTCCTGCAGCTGGAACTGCTCGGCTCCACCATGGGTACCCGCGACGAGCTCGCCGCGCTGGTGCGGCTCTGCGTCGACACCGGGGTCCGCCCGGTGATCGACTCGGTGTACCCGTTCGCCCAGGCGCGTACCGCGCTGCACCGGCTCGTCGCCGGGGACGTCTTCGGCAAGATCGTCCTCGACCACACCGGGTAGCGGGTCAGACCGGGTTCACCGACTCGATGCGTTCCAGCAGGAAGTGGCGCTCCTCGTCGCGCAGCCGGCAGAACGCGACCACCGTGTCGCCGTCCAGCTCCAGCGGCTCGATGACCCGGCGGGTGTGCTGCCCGGCGCTGTCCACGTAGCCGATGCGTACCTCCCCGTCGGCGTCGATCGCCTCGGCCAGCAGCCGGAGCTGCCGCTCGGTCAGCTGCCGGGCGTGCCGGGCGATCCGGGCCTGCGTCGACGCCTGCGCCGGCACCCGGCGCAGCGGGATCACCACCCCGCCCGGCTCCTCGGCACCACCCGGCCGGGCACCGTCACCAGGCTGCGCGCCGCCAGCTTCAGGGTCGACGCTGCGCTGCCGCGCCGCCCGGCTGAGCAGCCGGGCCGCCAGGTCCTCGGCGGACGGTCCGCCGCTGTGGCCGCCGGGCGGCGACGGGGCCGGCGCCCGGCGCTGCGACAGCCGCTCCAGCAGCGGTGCGCCGCTGGCGTCCTCACCTATCGGCGCGTACCCGGCGGCGCGCAGCGCCGCGAGCGTCGCGGCCGGCGGGGCGGCGCTGGCCAGCACCGTGGGCGCCAGCAGGGACAGGCCCAGCGGGGCCAGTTCGCGGGTCGCCGCCACCTCCACCAGCAGCGCCGGCTCGGCGGCGTGCAGGACGCAGCCCACCTCGCGGACCCGCAGCCGACCGTGCCGGCGGGCGACGTCGGACACCAGATAGGTCAGCGCCTGGGGGAGCGCGTCGCCGGCCGCGGCGGCGCGCAGCCGGGTCAGCAGCTCGTCGGCGTCCCGGCCGGCGTCCAGCGCCCGGCGTACCGAGGTTGCGGTGAAGCGCCAGGTCGAGGCCGTCCCGCGGGACTCCCGGTCGGCCGCCGAGTCGAGCGCGTCGGCCAGCGCGGGGGCTGGCGTACCGGCCACCACGGCGGTCAGGTCGGCCTGGAAGATGGCCCGGCTGGTCGGCTCCGGCAGCAGCGCCCCGGCCAGCTCGGCCAGCGCGGCGTCGTCCCGGTCGACCAGGGCGCGGCCCAGCGGGGTGAGCGCGTCGTGCGCCAGCAGGCCCAGCCGGCCCGCCTCCCGCCACAGCGCGGCCACCTGCTCGGCCACCGGCTCCAGGCCCAGCGCCAGCACCGGCAGCTGCCAGCCCAGCCCGGCCACCAGGGCGCCGGGGTCGGCCACCGCCTGACCGGCCGGCGCCTGCGCGGCCAGTCTCAGCAGCGCCCGGCGCGCCCGGACGAGCAGCCCCGCCGCCCCGTCCCGGGCCAGCACCGGCGGCGGCGACGCCCGCCCCGGCCAGCTTGCCGGGGCAGTCAGGCTCCACCAGGCGCGTACCGCGGTGAGCAGGCGCGCTGCCGGGTCGGCGGCGTGCCAGTCGTCGGCCGCCGGGGTGGGCAGCAGCGCGTCGTCGGCGCCGGCCAGCAGCCCGGCCGAGGCGCCGAGCTCCAGCCAGAGCGCTACGTCGCCGGCCGCCAGGCCGCACGCCTTGGCCAGCCGCTTGACCTCGCGTACCCCGACGCCGCCGGCGCGCAGCAGAGCGGGCGGGGTGGCCGCGCAGCCGGCCAGCACCGCGGCGAACTGGTCGAGGGCCGCCGTGGCGGCCACCGCCGACTCACCGGCGAGGGCGGCCGGGTCGACCGGGCGCAGCGGCAGCGGCGGCGGGGCGGCGTCCAGCGCCGGGCGCCAGTCGGGCCCGCGCAGGGCCAGCGCCACCTCCCGGGGGACCTGCGCGTCCCGCCAGCCGGTGACCAGCACCAGCCCGTTGCGGACCGCCCAGCCGACCGGGCCGGGGATGCGCTCGGCGCTCATCGCGTACCCCGGCACCGGAATCTCCGGGCCGCCCCAGGCCAGCTCCTCCAGCAGCGCCCGGGCCGACCCGGGCGCCGTGGCGGCCACCGCGCGGATCCGCTCGGGTTCGGCGTACCAGCCGGTCAGGGCGGACAGCAGGTCGGCGCGGCGGGTCGGGGTGACCACGCCCAGCGCCTGGGCCAGGGCGCGCAGCTCGTCGGCGCGGGCGCGGCGGATCAGCTCGACCACCGGCGGCCCCAGGCCGAGCGGCCAGCCGACCGCCTCGGCGAGCGGCTCGACCACCCGCAGCTGGTCACCGTCCGGCCAGACCAGGGCGCGTTCGACCAGCGGGTGCAGCGCCTCGTCGACGGTGGCGACCGGGCAGCCGATCCGCGCAGCCACCGCCGCCCGGGTCGGCGGCCGGGTGTCCAGCAGTACCTCGATCAGCTGCGCGGCCGGCAGCGGCGCGCTCTGCAGCGCGGCCACCGCGCCGGTCCGCCAGCACAGCCGTTCGGCCAGCTCGGTCAGGTCGCCGGGGACCGGTTCGGCGCGCGTCTCCGGCCGCGCATCGATCAGGCGGGCCAGTCCGGCCGCTCCGAGGGTGCCCAACCAGCGCGCCAGCGACTCCACGGCGGCCAATCTGCCCCACCCCGATGGCCAGGTCAAATGGGCACTCCCGGATTGGTGCCAGCATCCGGTCGGCCACCTGTAGATCGATCGCCGCACCGCCTACTGTCGCGGGTGCGGATCAGGGGAGGTACGCAGATGGCAGTCATCGGAGCCGGCCGGTACGAGCTGGGCGAGGAGATAGCCCGCGGCGCCATCGGCGTGGTGGTACGGGCGGTGGTCACCGCCACCGGCGAGCCGGTGGCGGTGAAGCGGCTGCGCCCGGAGACCGCCGGCCACCCGGAGAGCGTGCTCGGCTTCCTGGGCGAGGCGCAGATCCTCGGGCAGCTCGACCACCCGGCCATCGTGCGGCTGCGTGAGCTGCTCACCGAGCCCGACGGGTACGCCCTGGTGCTCGACCTGCTCGACGGCGCCGACCTGCGGCGTCGGGTACGCGGCGGCGGCCCGCTGGCGCCCGCGCTGGCCGTGGCGATCGCCGTCACCATCGCCGACGCGCTGGCCTACCTGCACGCCCAGGGGTACCTGCACGGCGACGTCAAGCCCGGCAACATCGTGCTGCCCGACGACGGCTCGCCGGCCCGGCTGGTCGACTTCGGCGTGGCCCGCCGCGCCGGCCAGGCCAACCGGGCCACCTACGCCACGCCGGAGTACGTCGCCCCCGAGGTGGTGCTCGGCGAGATGCCCGGCCCCGGCGCCGACGTCTACGCCCTCGGCATGGTCCTCTACGAGCTGCTCTGCGGGCGGAGCGCGTTCCGGGGCGGTACCTCCGAGGAGGTGATGCGCCGGCACCTGACCTGTGTGGCGGTACCGCCGCCGGGGCTGCCCGAGCCGCTCTGGCCGGTGATCGCCCGGTGCCTGGCCTTCGACGAGGCGCAGCGCCCGGACGCCGCCACGGTGGCCGACCAGCTGCGACCGCTGGCCGGCCAACTGGCCCGGGTACCGGCGGCCGCCGCCCTCGCCGACGACGTGGTGACCTGGTGGCCCCGGGACGCCGACGAGACGGCGCCGCTGCTCGGGCAGCAGCGGGTGGCCTGGGTACCGGCCAGCCGGCAGAACCCGGAGCCGGCGGCGCCGGAGCGCCTGGTGGCGGTACCGATGCCGGATCAGGGCGCCAGCGCTGCCCCGGAGCCGGACGGCCTGCTCGCCGGTCTCGGCGCCGCCGAGCCGACGGCGCTCGGTGCGGCGGTCCCCGCGCCGCTCTGGCCGGCCACCCCGCGCTCCCCGGGTGCTCCCGTCGCGCCGCTGTCGCCGGCCGGCCCTGGGCAGCCGCCGGCCGGCCGTTCCCGGCTGCCGCTGCTGCTCGGCGTGCTGGCCGCCGCTGTGGTCCTGCTGGCCCTGCTCGGCGTGGGCGGCTACCTGCTGCGCGGGTACTTCGGCGGCGGCGGCCCGGTGGCCGGCCCGTCGTCGTCGCCCAGCGCCCCGGCCCCGCAGCCGGGCGGGACGAGCGCCGCGCCGTCGGCCGCGCCCTCCGAGCCGGCCAGCCCGCTCCCCGAGCCGTCGGCCGCCGAGCCGTCCACACCTGCCGCCCAGCCCTCCCCGCCTGCCGCCGAACCGTCGACGCCGGCTGCCGAGCCGACCGGCGCACCCCTACCGACCGGCCTGCCGTCGATCGGCGCTCCGCTGCCGACCTTCCACTGACGGCACGCGCCACTGACGGCGCGCGCTGCCACCCGCATCCAGGCGCCGCCACCCGCATCCAAGCGCTACCACCCGCGTCCAGGCGCTACCACCCGCGTCGTAGGCGCTACCTACCCGCGTGTAGGCGCTACCACCCGCGTAGGCGCTACCTACCCGCGTGTAGGCGCTACCACCCGCGTCCGGGGGCTACCACCCGCGTCCGGGTGCGCTGCGCCCGGTTCGGGCGGGCTGCCGCTCGCGTCCAGAGGCGCTGTCGCCCGGGGCCGGGGGCGTTGCCGGCCGCGTTCACGGGCCGGCGGGCATGGCTCAGCTCAGGGCTGCCCGGGCGGCGGTGCGCAGGGCGGCTTCCCGGCGCGGCGTGGTGGTACCCCAGGCGTCCAGGGCGAGCAGCGCGGCACCGGCCACCGGCGGGTCGGTGAGCAGGCCTACCCGGGCGCCGGGCGCGGCGGCCGCTATCCCGGCCAGTACGCCGTCGTGCAGCAGCGGCCGGCGGGCGGTGAGTACGCCGCCGCCGAGTACCACGTCGAACTCCCGGTCCAGCAGGCCCAGCCGGCCGGCGGCGACGGTGGCCAGCCTCACCACCTCGTCCACCTGGGTCGCCAGTACCGAGCGGGCCACCGGGTCGCCGGCCTCGGCCACCGCGAACAGCACCGGGGTGAGCCCGTCCAGCCGGCTGCGCGGCAACTCGCCCAGGTGGATGCCGGCCGCCACGGCCTCGACCGTGGGCCGGTCGAACCAGCCGGCGACGGCGGCGCTCAGCGCGGTGGTCGGGCCGCGGCCGTCCTCCCCGCGGGCCGCGTGCCAGAGCGCCAGCTGGGCCAGGTGGTGACCGCCGCCCCAGTCGCCGCTGAGCTCGCCGAGCGCCGGGAACCGGCTGGTCGCCCCGTCCGCGCGGCGACCCACGGCGTTGATGCCGGCGCCGCAGACCACGGCCACCGCGTCCGGCGCGGCGCTGCCGGCGCGCAGCACGGCGAACAGGTCGTTGTCGAGGCGTACCTCTTTGGCCCAGCCGGCGTCGGTGACGGCGCCGGTGAGCAGGTCGACCTCGGCGGGCAGGTCGGCGCCGGCCAGGTAGAGCTCGGCCCGGTCCAGTACTGTGCCGGGCGGCAGGCCGGCCCGGCCGACGGCGTCCCGGGCCAGCCCGGCCAGTACGGCGAGCGCGGCGGGCAGGCCGATCACCTGGTGGCAGGAGCCGGGGCCGCGGACGTGGGCGAGCAGGGCGCCGTCGTCGGTGCCGAGCAGCGCGTCGGTTTTCGAGTTGCCGCCGTCGACGGCCAGCCAGAGCCGGTTCACCGGGCCCACGCCAGGTGCGCGGCGTTGCGTGCCAGCAGCTTGTCGGTGAGCCGCTCGGCGAGCTGGTACCGGCCGACCAGCGGGTGGGCGAGCAGCGCCTGGTACACCCGGTCCCGGCCGCCGCGCACGGCGGCCTCGACGGCGAGCTGTTCGTACCCGCTGACGTGCGCGATGAGGCCGGCCTGCGCCGGGCCGACCGGGGCGAGCGGCACGGGCGTCGCCCCGGACCTGCCGACCGCGCAGCTGACCTCGATCACCGCGTCGTCCGGCAGGTTGGGCAGGGTGCCCCGGTTGCGGACGTTGGCGGCGTGGACGGCGCCGTCACCGGTGAGCAGCGAACCGATCAGTCCGACGGCGGCCTCCGAGTAGTACGCCCCGCCGCGCTGCCCGAGCAGCTCGGGTTTGCTGGTCAGGCCCGGGTCCCGGTACAGCTCCAGCAGCTGCGCCTCGATGTCGGCGACCCGCTGGCCCCGGGTGGGCGCCCCGGTCTCCTCCGCCACGACCTCGTCGTGGCAGTAGAAGTAGCGCAGGTAGTAGGAGGGGACGGCGGCCTGCCGGCGCAGCAGTTCGGCGGGGAGCACGACCTGCGTGGCGATCTCGGCCAGGTGGCCGGCGAGCAGTTCGGGGAGGCGGTCGACACCGTCGACGTAGGCGGCGCGCTCCCAGGTGAGGTGGTTGAGGCCGACGTGGTCGAGGGTCACCGCCTCCGGTGCCACGCCGAGCAGCCCGGCGAACCGGCGCTGGAAGCCGATCGCCACGTTGCACAGGCCGACCGCCCGGTGCCCGGCGTCGAGCAGCGCCCGGGTGACGATGCCGACCGGGTTGGTGAAGTCGACGATCCAGGCGTCCGGCGCGGCCAGCGCCCGGACCCGTTCGGCGACGTCGAGGACGACCGGCACGGTGCGCAGCGCCTTGGCCAGCCCGCCCGCCCCGGTGGTCTCCTGGCCGACGCAGCCGCACTCCAGTGGGAACGTCTCGTCGGAGATCCGCGCCGCCTGCCCGCCGACGCGCAGCTGGATGACCACCACGGCGGCGTCGGCGACGGCGCTGTCCAGGTCGTCGCTGCAGGTGACCCGGCCGGGGTGGCCGTACCGCTGGAAGATCCGTCGGGCGAACGCACCGATCACGGCGAGCCGGTCGACCGCCGGATCGTGCAGCGCCAACTCGGTGACGCCGGGAAAGAGCCGGGCGAAGCCGTCGACCAGCTCGGGCGTGTAGGTCGACCCGCCACCGACCACCGTGATCTTCATCTGGGCTGCTCTCCCGTCATTCGATTAGGAAAGTATCCTAACTAACTGAGGGTACGAATAGGAAGCAGGGGCGTCGCTAGATCGGACAAATCGGTCAGTGTGCACGTGATTGTGACGCCGCGTCGCCGAGTATGTGCGATCCGCACAGTCCACAGTGGAGAGCGCGGTAGCCTGTGCGAATGGCTGATACTGGAGTCAATGCAACTGCCGCCGCCCTGCTCGGCCTGCTGCACGAGGGGCCGATGACCGGCGGGCAGCTGATGGCTGCCGCCGAGCGCCGGTTCGGCTCGTACTGGTCGATGACCCGGAGCCAGGTCTACCGGGAGCTGCCGGCGCTCGCCGACGCCGGCTACGTCCGGCTGGGCCGCCCCGGTCCCCGGTCGAGCCAACCGTATGCCATCACCCCGGCCGGCAAGCGCGTCTTCGCCCGGTGGATGGCGGCCGAGCCGGGGCGGGAGATCGTCCGCAACCCGGTGGCGCTGCGCGCCGCCTTCGGCCGCTACCAGTCCGGTACCCAGCTGCGCAACGCCTACCAGCAGGCCACCGACTGGCACACGGCGGCGCTCGCCGAGGCCCGGGAGACCGCCCGGGAGCTGAAGAAGGAGGGCGACCCGCACGCCGCCGCCGCCCTGGAGTTCGCGGTCGGGTACCACAAGGCCGCACTGAGCTGGCTGAAGACCGCACCCACCCGGTAACCGGAGCGGCGGCCGGCGGGACGCAGCGGCGCTACCCCGGCCGCGTACCCTGACAGCGTGACCGCTGTGGATTACGCCGAACAGCTCAAGAGCATCGATGCCACCATGCGCAGCATCGAGTCGGTGCTCGATGTGGACCGGCTACGCCGGGAGAGGGCCGCGCTCGAGGAGGCCGCCTCGGCGCCGAACCTGTGGGACGACCCGGCGCAGGCGCAGCAGGTCACCTCCCGGCTGGCCTACGCGCAGGGCGAGATCAACCGGCTGGACCGGCTGCGGTCCCGGCTGGACGACGCCGCGGTGCTGCTGGAGCTGGCCCAGGCCGAGGACGACGCGGACAGCCTCGCCGAGGTCGAGCGGGAGATCGTGTCGCTGCGCAAGTCGATCGAGGAGCTGGAGGTCCGCACGCTGCTGTCCGGGGAGTACGACTCCCGCGAGGCGCTGCGTGACCATCCGCTCCGGCGCCGGCGGCGTGGACGCCGCCGACTTCGCCGAGATGCTGCTGCGCATGTACCTGCGCTGGGCCGAGCGGCACGGCTACACCACCGACGTCTACGACACCTCCTACGCCGAGGAGGCCGGGCTCAAGTCGGCCACCTTCGCGATCAAGGCGCCGTACGCCTACGGCACGCTCTCCGTCGAGGGCGGCACCCACCGGCTGGTCCGGATCAGCCCGTTCGACAACCAGGGGCGCCGGCAGACCAGCTTCGCAGCGGTCGAGGTGGTGCCGGTGGTCGAGCAGACCGACGAGATCGACATCTCGGAGGACGAGATCCGGGTGGACGTCTACCGCTCGTCCGGCCCGGGCGGTCAGGGCGTGAACACCACCGACTCGGCGGTACGCCTCACCCACCTGCCCACCGGCATCGTGGTGAGCTGCCAGAACGAGCGCTCCCAGGTACAGAACAAGGCCACCGCGATGGGCGTGCTGAGGGCCAAGCTGCTGGCCGTCAAGCGGGCCGAGGAGGCGGCCAAGATGGACCAGTTGCGCGGCGACGTGGCCGGCTCCTGGGGCGATCAGATGCGCTCCTACGTGCTGCATCCTTACCAGATGGTCAAGGACCTGCGCACCGAGTACGAGACGGGCAACCCGAGCGCCGTCTTCGACGGCGAGATCGACGCGTTCATCGAGGCCGGCATCCGCTGGCGCAAGCAGCAGGAGATGGCGGGGGCGCGCTGATGCAGGTATCCGCCCGGGGCGACTACGCGGTCCGCGCCTGCCTGGCGCTGGCCTCGTCGTACCCGACCACGTTGTCGGCGCAGGTGCTGGCCACCGAGCAGAACCTGCCCCGCAAGTTCCTCGAGACCATCCTGGGCGACCTGCGCCGGGCCGGGCTGGTGCACAGCGTGCGCGGCGTGGACGGCGGGTACACGCTGGCCCGGGAGCCGGCCGGGATCCGGATCGGGGACGTGCTGCGGGCCACCGACGGCCCGTTGGCCGGGGTGCGCGGGATGCGCCCCGAGGAGACGGTCTACGAAGGTACCGCCACCCACCTGCAGGAGCTGTGGATCGCGGTACGCGCCTCGGTGCGCCGGGTGCTGGACGAGGTGACCCTGGCCGACGTGGTGAAGGGCCGGCTGCCCGCGCACGTACGCCGGCTGACCAGCGGCCAGGAGGCCTGGCAGTCCCGCTGACCCCAGCCGAATCACTGTGGGTGACGGACTGATGCCGGTCGCCCCGATGTTCCCTGCCAGGGGCGCTCCGACCGGCGGAAACGCCCGCGCAGAAGAGTGTCATTCCACGCCAATCCCCAGATGGCGGTCGCGAGCCGTTGGGCGAAGCCGTTACACCGCGTACACTTCCGACTCGTGATTCAGCTTGAGCATGTGACCAAGACGTATCCGAAGGCCTCCCGGCCGTCGCTCGACGACGTGTCGGTCTCGATCGAGAAGGGCGACTTCGTCTTCTTCATCGGTCCCTCCGGCTCCGGCAAGTCCACGATCATCAAGCTGCTGCTGCACGAGCTCACCCCGACCAAGGGCAAGGTCGTGGTCAACGGCAAGGACATCTCCACCATCCGGTCGTGGCGCATCTCCGGCTTCCGGCGCCAGATCGGCTGTGTCTTCCAGGACTTCCGGCTGCTGCCCAACCGCACCGCCTACGAGAACGTGGCGTTCGCGCTGGAGGTGCTGGGCAAGTCGCAGGGCGTGGCCCGCCGGGTGGTCCCCGAGGTGCTGGAGCTGGTCGGCCTGGGCGGCAAGGAGCACCGGTACCCGCACGAGCTGTCCGGTGGCGAGCAGCAGCGTGTCGCCGTGGCCCGGGCGTTCGTCAACCGGCCGCTGATCCTGCTGGCCGACGAGCCTACCGGGAACCTCGACCCGGACACCTCCATCGAGATCATGCGGCTGCTGGACCGGATCAACCGCACCGGTACCACCGTCGTGATGGTCACCCACGACTCCAACATCGTGAACCAGATGCGCCGCCGGGTCGTCGAGATCGAGAGCGGCAAGATCGTACGAGACCAGCCGCGCGGCGTGTACGGCTGACCAGCCCCGTCCCGATCGGCCCGCGTGGAGAATCCCGGAAGGACCCCCTGAACGATGCGCGCTAAATACGTGCTGTCCGAAGTCATGGTCGGCCTGTGGCGCAACGTCACGATGACCGTGGCCATGATCATCACGATGGCCGTGTCGTTGACCATGCTCGGCGCCAGCTTGATCCTGTTCAAGCAGGTCGGCGAGATGGAGAACTACTACGGCGCCAAGGTCGAGGTGGCCATCTACCTCAAGAGCGACGTCACCGACGACCAGCGCACCGCCCTGCGGACCAAGCTCGAAGCCGATGGGCACGTCAAGAAGCCGATCAACTACGAGACCAAGCAGCAGGCGTACGACAAGTTCAAGAAGGAGTTCAAGGACGCCCCGGACCTGGTCGACGCGACCAAGCCGGAGTCCCTGCCGGAGTCGTTCCGGGTGAAGACCGCCCCCGGAGCCAGCTTCGACCAGGTCAAACTCGACTACGCCACGGATCCGGCGGTGAGCCGGATCATCAACCAGAAGGACCTGCTCAGCAAGGTCTTCGGGGTGCTCAACTCGCTGCAGACGCTGGCCCTGGTGGTCGCCATCGTGCAGGGCGTCGCGGCGCTGCTGCTGGTCGGCAACACGATCCAGGTGGCCGCCTACAGCCGGCGCCGCGAGGTCGGGGTGATGAAGCTGGTCGGCGCCTCGAACTGGTTCATCCAGGCGCCGTTCGTCCTGGAGGCCATGTTCGCCGGCGTGATCGGGGCGGTGATCGCCTCGTTGGCCCTGGTGGCGGCCAAGGAGTGGTTGATCGACGGCTCGTTGAATTCGTTGACCTCGCTGGTGCTGCCGGTGCACTGGGGCAGCATCCTGAGCATGATCCCGGTGCTGATCGGGATCGGTGCCGTGGTCAGCGGGATCACCGGCTGGGTGACCCTGCGGTTCTACATCAAGAAGTAGCGCCTCGCGGCGCGCGGCTCCCCGTCCGGTCCGGTACCGGGCGGGGAGCTGTTTTTGTGCCTGATTAGGGCAAAGTCACACATGTGCACCCTGTGCGCTGAGTAACCTGTGTGCCGTGATAGTGCGGAAGACGCTGTTTGCCGGGCTCGCTGCGCTGCTGCTGTCCGCGGCCACCGGCGCCGCCCCGGCCCGGGCCGACCCGCACGACGACCAGGACCGGGTGAACCGCGAGCTGGCCCAGGTACTCGGCCAGTACGAAGACGTCACCGACGTGGCCCGCACCGCGCTCACCGCCTACCAGACGGCCGCCGCCCAGCTGCCGGCCGCGCAGCGCCGGCTGGCCGACGCCAAGGGCACTCTGGCCGCCCGGCAGGTACAGGCCCGGCAGGCGCAGCGCGACGCCGACGCCGCCCAGGCCGCCGCCGTCGGCGCGGACAGCCAGGTGGTCGCCGCCGACGCCGACGTGGACGCCGCCCGGCAGTCGGTCAGCGACCTGACTGCCCAGGTGTACCAGGGCAGCGGCATCCTCGGCTTCAACGCGCTGCTGGAGTCCGGTGACACCGGCAGCCTCGCCGACGCGGTCGGCTACCTCGACGAGCTGGCCGGCGCCCGGACAGCCGCGCTCGGGCACTTCGTGGCCGCCCGGGGCGCCCGGTCGATCGCCGCCAACGCCGCGCACCGGGCCCGGGACACCGCCACCCAGAGCCAGGCGCAGGCCCGGGACGCCCTGGTCACCGCGCAGGTCGCCCAGCAGCAGGCGCAGCAGGACGCGGACACCGTGCAGGGCCTGGTGGACCGGCAGCAGCAGGCGCTGGCCGACGCCAACGCCCAGCGCGCCACCGTGCTCGACCACTACAACCAGCTCAAGCAGGAGGCGGCCGACATCCAGGCCCAGCTCGCCGCGCTGGCCCGGGCGCACGGCGCCCCGGCCGCAGCGCCGCCGCTGCGCCCCGGCGCCATCCTGCTCATGCCGGTCCGCGGGGCCAGCAAGTCCAGCGAGTTCGGCATGCGCTACGACCCCTACTACCACGTCTGGCAGCTGCACGCCGGAGTGGATCTCGCCGCCCCCGGCGGTACGCCCGATCTACGCGGCCCTGGCCGGCAAGGTCATCTGGGCCGGCTGGCGCGGCGGCTACGGCAACTACACCTGTATCGACCACGGCCTCTACCAGGGGCGGGAGCTGACCACCTGCTACGGCCACCAGTCGAAGTTCCTGGTCAGCGCCGGTCAGTCCGTGCAGCGCGGCCAGGAGATCGGGCTGGTCGGTACCACCGGCGCGTCCACCGGCTACCACCTGCACTTCGAGGTGCGCCTGAACGGCACCCCGGTGCAGCCGCTGGACTGGCTGCCCGCCTGCCTGTGCTGAGCTGATCTCGGTCGCGGGCGCCGCGCGGCGCTGGGTACCATTGCGCGGTTACGCACTGGGAGGTGACCGGGTATGCCCAAGGAGAAGGGGCGCAAGCTGATCGCGTCCAACAAGCGCGCCCGGCACGACTACGCCATCCTGGACACCCTCGAGGCCGGCATCGCCCTGGTCGGGACAGAGGTCAAGTCGCTGCGCGCCGGACGCGCCTCGCTGGTCGACGCCTTCGCCCAGGAGAAGGACGGCGAACTCTACCTCTACGCCCTGCACATCCCCGAGTACACGCACGGCACCTGGACCAACCACGAGCCCCGGCGCACCCGCAAGCTGCTGCTCAAGAAGATGGAGCTGGTCAAGCTGCTGGGCAAGGTGCAGGAGGGCGGGCTCACCCTGGTACCCCTGTCGATGTACTTCGCCGACGGCTGGGCCAAGGTGGAGCTGGCCCTGGCCCGCGGCAAGAAGGACTACGACAAGCGCCAGGCCATCGCCAAGCGGGACGCCGACCGGGAGATCAGCCGGGTCCTCGGGCGCCGCAGCAAAGGCATGCGTTAACAGCCATCGGTTAGTCTCTGGCCGGGGCCGGCCTACCGACCGGGCGGGGGAACATCGGCGGGAGGCGTCGTGGGCAGGCACAGCTCGGAGAGCGACGGCTCCGGCGCACCCGCCTTCCCGCCCGGTCCCGATGAGGCGTTCACCGTGGTGCTGCCGGTGGTGCCCGACGAGTCGGGCGCGGGGCGCCGGGAGCACGGGCGGTTCTCGCCGCTCGCGGTCGCGCTGGTGACCGTCGCGGTCGGGGCGTTCGTCGCCGGTGCGGCCTGGGCGGTTACCGGGCCGGCCCGCAGCGCCGGTACCGCCCCGGACTCGGTGGCCAGCGCCGGCCTGCTGGGCGGCGCTGAGCAGCCGGTCGGCAACGCTCCACTGACCAGCACCAAGCCACCGGCAGGTACGCCGGCCCGGACGACGCCGGGGCGTACCGCGAGCCCGTCGGTCAGTGGCGCAGGTGCCAGCGCCGCCGTGGCGGCGGCCGGTAGCCCCAGCGCGGTCGCCGTGTCGGTGGCCAGCACCGCGCCCCGGACGTTCGCGCCGGCAGCGGGCCCCAGCGCGGTCGCCGCCGTGAGCGTCTGGGACCCCAGCGGTGCCCTGGTGAGTGTCCGGGTCACCGCCGGCTCGGCGGCTCTGGCCGGCTGGCAGGCCACGGTGACCTGCCAGCCCGGCATCGACACGGGCTCGATCGGGCTGTGGAACGCCAGCCGGGTGGGTGCCGGCAGCGGCAACGGCGGGAGCTGGGTGACGGTACGCAACCTGGACTACAACGGCGCGGTGGCGCCCGGTGCCACGGTGGTCTTCGGGTTCACCGCCGGCCGTACCGGGTCCGGAGCCTTTTCCTGCACGGCGTCGGTCGCCGCCCGGTGAGGCGGGGCGAATCCAGGATGACGATCACTGCCGGGAGCGCTACGCTGGTGGTGCCGCGCCACTCGGCGCGGTCTGCCGGTTCCGCCTCCGGGCGGGATCAGCGTAAGGGGATGACTGGTTTCGACTCCGTACGTAGAGGCAGGGGAAGCGAGCCGAGGAAGCCGACGCCGTCTCGTTAATCGTCGCCGGAAACCAATAAGCGCCAAGATTAATCGCGCTGACTACGCTCTCGCCGCCTGAGGCGAGTAGCTAGTCCGTCGGCCTGAGAACGCCTTCGTCCCAGTAGCCGGCGTCAGCTAGAAGGCTGGCCAACCGGTCCCTGTCGCGGGGACCGTGCGGTGAGACCAATCGCGACTGGGCCCGTCTTACCGTCTCGCTCGCGTGAACGGTAGGGCCGAGTAGGGCACAGCGAGCTGCGCTCGGAGAAGTCCTGGCAACACGGCGGAGGACCCGGGTTCGATTCCCGGCATCTCCACCCACGCGGCGGCGCCACCCCGGCAGGGGCGGCGCCGCCGCTGCCCTTTGAGCCCGTCTCGGCAGCCTGCCCGGGTTGGCTAATATCCACTCTCAGGTTGCACAACCAAACGGTTGACAACTCTGCACCAGCGAACTAGCGTTGTCTGCAACTGATGGGTTGAATGCGCAGCTCGACGGGGGGGGGGGGGGGGGAGAGATGACAGAGGATCAGTTGTCCCGGGTGTTCGCGGCGCTGGCCGACCCGACCCGGCGAGGCATCGTCGCCCGGCTCGCCGCCGGTGACGCCACGGTGGGCGAGCTGGCCGCGCCGTACGCGCTGTCCACCCAGGCCGTCTCCAAGCACCTCAAGGTGCTGGAGCAGGCCGGGCTGGTCAGCCAGGGGCGGGACGCCCAGCGCCGGCCCCGCCACCTGGAAGCCGAGGTGTTCGACCTGATGACCAAGTGGATCGAGCGGTACCGGCGGCAGGCGCAGGAGCGCTTCGACCGCCTGGACGAGGTGCTGGCCGGCATGGACGTGCCGGCGGTGCCCGAGCGGAAACAGGGAGCAGCATGATGAGCACCACGACGAAGCACCAGACCACGATCGACGCCGACCCGCAGCTGCCGACGATCAGGATCGTCCGCGACTTCGACGCCCCGGCGGACCGGGTGTTCCGGGCGTACACCGAGCCCGACCTGGTCGCCCGCTGGATGGGCCCGCGCGACACGCAGACCCGGATCGACGCCTGGCAGGCGCGTACCGGTGGCAGCTACCGGTTCGCCTCCTGGCGCGACGGCGCTGCGATCGCCGAGTTCTACGGTTCCTTCCACGAGGTACGCCCGAACCAGCGGCTGGTGTGGACCTTCACCTACCAGGGGGTGCCGGACGGGGTGGCGCTGGAGACGGTGACCTTCGACGACCTGGGCGACGGGCGTACCCGGGTGACCACGCTGTCCGTGCGGGACAGCATCGAGGGGCGCGACGCGATGCTCGCCAGCGGCATGGAGACCGGCGTGGTCGACGGCTACCAGAAGCTCGACGAGCTCCTCGCCGAAGCGTGAGGCCGCCGGTGCCCGGGCAGCCGCCGAGCTGCCCGGGCACCGCAGTGCACAGCCGCGTCGGGTGGCACGGATCGGCCGGCAGATGGTGCCACCGTCCACGGTGGCCGGCGTACGGCACACTGGGGACATCGAGACGACGCTGGCCGGCCGGTACCGACTCCTGGAACGCCTGGGTGCGGGTGGGATGTCGGTGGTGTGGCGCGCGTACGACGAGGTGCTCGGTCGCCAGGTGGCGGTGAAGGTGCTGGCCGGGCTGTTCGCCACCGAGCCGGGGTTCGCCGACCGGATCCGGCGCGAGGCGCAGGCTGTCGCGCGCCTGTCGCACCCGGCCATCACCCAGGTCTACGACTACGGCGAAGCCGAGCAGCCGGGCGGCGGCCGTACCCCCTTCGTGGTGATGGAGCTGGTGGACGGCGAGTCGGTCGCCCAGCGGCTGGCCCACGGGCCGCTGCCCTGGGCCGCCGCGCTGGACATCGGTGCGCAGGTGGCCGACGCGCTGGCCGCCGCGCACGCGCGCGGACTGGTGCACCGGGACGTGACGCCGGGCAATGTGATGCTCACCGACGCGGGCGCGGTGAAGGTCGTCGACTTCGGCATCTCGGCCGTCGACGGCGAACACGAGGGCTCGCAGCTGCTCGGTACCCCCGCCTACCTGTCGCCGGAGCGGCTGGCCGGCGCCCCGGCGCGGCCGGCCACCGACGTCTACTGCCTCGGGGTGCTGCTCTGCCAGCTGCTCACCGGCCGGACGCCGGTGGCCGGTCGGCTGCCGGCGGCGGTGTCCGGGCTGCCGGCCGAGCTGCCCGCGCTGGTCCAGCGGTGCCTGGCGACGGCTCCCGAGCAGCGCCCGAGCGCCGCCTCGGTGGCCGGCACGCTGCGGGCGCTGTCCCCGACCGGGTCCGCCACGGTGCGGGCGGCCACGGCGCCGACCCGGGCCACGCCGGCCGCTGCGTTCCCGCTCACCCGGATCACCCCGGCGGCCACGCCGACGCGGGCCGACCCGGAGGCCGTGCCGACCCGGGTAGCCCCGGCCGACGCGTCGAGCCGGGTCGATGCGTCGGCTGCGCCCGGCGGGCGGAACCGTGCCACGCCGGCGGCCCCGGCTGGCGCGCGGGCCCGGGCCGGCGCGGCGGTGCCGGGCGCCGCGGCCGGGCCGCGTGGTACCCGGGTGCTGTCCGGGCCGCCGCCGGTGCTGGCCGCGCCGCCGCTGCCGACCCCGGTCACCCGGCCACCGCGCCGCTGGACCTGGGCGGTGGGCGCGCTCGCGGCGGTCACCGCGCTGATCTTCACCTGCGGCGCCGTGCTCTCCAAAGGCACCGGCAAGGGGGGTACGGCCGCCGCGTCGTCCTCGCACTCGGCGGCTGCCGCGCCGGCACCGCGCCGGTCGCCCGAGGTGCGCTGCGACGCCACGTACAAGGTGACGTCGGACTGGAAGGTGGGCTTCGCCGCCACCCTGACCCTCAAGATCAGCGGCGCGGACGTGCAGAACTGGACGGTGGAGTTCGACTTCCGGGGCAACCAGCGCATCGACCGTGGCTGGCCCGGAAAGTACAGCCAGGCCGGGCAGCACGTGACCGTCACCAACGACAACTGGAACGCCACGCTGGCGGCCGGCGGCAGCTACTCGACCGGCATCCTGGCGCACTACACCGGCAAGAACAAGGAGCCGGATGACATCCTCATCAACGGCGTGAAGTGTGACGACGACAATGGCGACGACGGGGGCAACTGACCACCCGGGAGTGTCCTTTTTGCTCCGGCCATAGGCAATTGCCGGCTTCGTTCGTTGAGTAAACGTGAAGATCTTCCCGGCTCGGCGACGCCTGTTCGTGGCGGCGGCCAGTGTCCTGGTCGTCACCACCGGCGCGGTCACCCTCGACCCGACCGCATCCCTGGCCTACGTCACCGCGCCCTGCGACCCGGCCGGCGTCACGCCCACCGACACCGCCCTGGCCAGCTCGGTCGGCCCGCAACTGCACGCCGGGCTGCAGACCACGATCACCGGGTACCGCGTCTCCTGCGCCCGCATGATCGTGGCCGCCGTCCGGGCCGCCGGGCTCGGCCAGGACGCCGCCGTCATCGCGGTCACCACCACCATCGTCGAATCGGGCCTGCAGAACGTCGCCACCCAGGTCGACCACGACAGCCTCGGCCTGTTCCAGCAGCGCGCCCTGTGGGGGCCGGCCGCCAGCCGGCTCGACCCCAACTGGGCCACCACCGCCTTCCTCAGCAAACTCGGCCGGGCCTACCCCGACGGCGCCTGGGCGCGCGTCCCGGTCGGCGTGGCCTGCCAGCGGGTACAGGTGTCGGCCTACCCCGACCGCTACCAGGGCCAGGCGGCCGACGCGGCGGCCCTGGTCGCCGCGCTCTGGGTCGGCCCGGCCGACACCTCCCTGGTCGCCGGGGACGTCGACGGCGACGGCCGGCCCGAACTCATCGGCCGGCGCCCGGACGGCACCCTGTGGCTCTACCCCAACGCCGGCGGCCGGGACGCCCCCTACCCGGCCGGAGTCCAGATCGGTACCGGCTGGCAGCAGTTCCTCTGGCTACAGGCCGGCGACGTCAACGACGACCACCGCGCCGACCTGCTCGCCGCCCGCCCGGACGGCACCCTCTGGCTCTACCTGGCCACCGGCCCGGACACCGCGCCGTACGTCGCCGGCAGCCAGATCGGCGTCGGCTGGCAGGTCTTCACCGCCGTGACGCTGGCCGACGTCAGCGCCGACGGGCACCCCGACCTGCTGGCCGAGCGCCCCGACGGGACACTGTGGAGCTACCTCGGCACCGGCGACCCGGCCGCCCCGTTCCAGCTCGGCGTGCTGGTGGGTACCGGAGTACAGATCTACGACCGGCTGCTGGCCGGCAACGTCGACGGCGACGGCGGCGCCGACCTGCTCGGTACCCGCCCCGACGGCACCCTGTGGCTCTACCGGGCCAGCGGCGACCCGGCCGCCCCGTTCCAGCCCGGTGTGCAGATCGGCGCCGGCTGGCAGGAGTACCAGCGGCTGCTGCTCACCCCGGTCACCGCCGACCTGCGGGCCGACCTGATCGCCGCTACGCCCGCCGGCACCCTGCTGCTCTACCCCAACCAGCACGGCACCGGCGCGCCCTACACCGTCTCCGCGCCCATCGGCGCCGGCTGGGCGGACTTCCTCTGATTGCGCTACAGGCCGTCGAGCGCCGTGGCGCACGGGCAGCTGCGGGCCGCCGGGAGTTCGGGGAGCACCCGCAGCAGCAGGCCGCGCAGTCGGTCGGTGTTCTCCCCGAAAACCCGGAAGACCTCCTCCTGGGTCACCCCGTGGTCGCCCTCCACCCCGGCGTCCAGATCGGTCACCAGCGCCAGCGCCGTGTAGCAGAGCTCCAGCTCGCGGGCCAGCACCGCCTCCGGGTGCCCGGTCATGTTGATCACCGAGCCGCCCATCGAGGTGTACCAGCGCGACTCCGCACGGGTGGAGAAGCGCGGCCCCTGCACCACCACCATCGTGCCGCCGTCGACCGCTCCACCGGCTCCGGCGGCCGGCCCGCCACCGCACGCACCGTCGCCCGCCCCACCGGGCAGTACGGGTCGGCGAAGTTCACGTGCACCGCGCCGGTCGTCGTAGAACGTCTGCACCCGGCCACTCGTCCGGTCGATCAACTGGTCCGGCACGACGAACGTGCCCGGCCCCAGCTCCGGCCGCAGCCCGCCGACCGCGCACGGCGCGATGATCTGGCGTACCCCCAGCTCGCGCAGCGCCCACAGGTTCGCCCGGTAGGGGATCCGGTGCGGCGGATACCGGTGGTCCCGGCCGTGTCGCGGCAGGAACGCCACCGTCCGGCCGCCCACCTCGGCCGTGGTGACCGCGTCCGACGGCTTGCCGTACGGAGTCTCCACATCGTGCTCCCGGGCGCCGTCGAGCAGCGCGTACAGCCCCGATCCGCCGATCACTGCAACGTCGGCAACAACTGTCACGTCTGCAGACACTAACCGTGGGCCGGCGGGCAAGCTATGGTGCCAGACATGGCTTTGCGTGCGGACATGGTCACCATCGACTGCGATGACCCGAGAGCGCTCGCCGAGTTCTGGACCCGGGCACTGGGGTACGCCGTGGTCGCCGACCACTCCGGCGAGTACCTGCTGCTCCGCCCGGCGCCCGTTACCGGCAGCACAGCGCCGGTCGGCGTCACGGTAGGCCTGCAGCAGGTGGCCGAACCCCGCCAGGGCAAGAACCGGGTCCACCTCGACCTGCGCGCCGACGACCGCCCGACGGAGGTACAGCGCCTCGCCGGGATCGGTGCGAAGATCCTTGACGAGCACCGGATGCCCGGCTTCAGCTGGACGGTGCTGGAAGACCCACAGGGCAACGTGTTCTGCGTCGGCGCGGACGAGTAGCGGGGCGGGGGGATCGCAGCATGCAGCCGGAGCCGAGGACCGGGGGGCGGGAGATGGAGTCGCTGACCGGACGGTTGCTGGTCGCCACTCCACAGCTCAAAGACCCGAACTTCGAGCGGACCGTGGTACTCCTGGTCGCCCACGAGGAGGGCGGTGCGCTCGGCGTCGTCCTCAACCGGGCGACCGAGGTCGCCGTCGCCGACGTGCTCTCCGGCTGGGGGCCGCTGGCCAGCGAACCATCCGTCGTCTTCGAAGGCGGCCCGGTCCAGCCGGAGGCGGCCATCTGCCTGGCCCGTACCCGGGTGGGCGTCACCCGGCTGTCCGGTTTCAACCGGGTCTCCGGCGCCGTGGGCACCGTGGACCTCTCCAGCGACAGCAGCCGCATCGCCCCCGCCGTGGTCGCCGTACGGGTCTTCGCCGGCTACGCCGCCTGGGCGCCCGGCCAGCTGGAAGGGGAGATCGAGGGCGGCTCCTGGTTCGTCTTCGACGCGCTGCCGGGCGACGCCTTCGTGAACCGGCCCGATGATCTCTGGCCGCTGGTGCTGCGGCGGCAGGGTGGGCTGATGGCCGCCGTGGCCACCTACCCGGCCGACCCCACCCTGAACTGAGCCCGCTGGGGTCGGATGTGACGGCCGGAGCCGGGCTGTGTACTATTGCGCGAGTGTCCGGCGCTGCCGGGTCGCGGGGCTGTGGCGCAGCTGGTAGCGCACCACACTGGCAGTGTGGGGGTCAGGGGTTCGAGTCCCCTCAGCTCCACCATCGGGCGCTATATAAATAGCGTCCGTATTTTGTGTTGCCTTGAACTTGGGCGGTGAACGCCTGGCCCGCGGATCTGCGCCGCGGAGGGGGTTCGAGTCCCTTCAGGTCGCCTGGCCGTTCGGCTGATGGCGCCGGCCTGGGTCGGACCTCATGGATGGCATGTGCGGCGGTTGAGGTTTGCCGGCAGCACGTCGCGGCGTAATTGCCGGTGGCCGTAGCGAGGAAGCAGACGGGTGGCGCTACACCGCGTTCGTCACCAACACCGCCACCGGCAGCTGCAGTGGCTGGAGGCCCGCCACCGCGCCCACGCCCGAGTGGAAGACCGCATCCGCTGCGCCAAAGACACCGGACTGCGCCGGCTACCCTCCCGCGAGTTCGCGATCAACCAGGCCTGGTGCACCGCCGCGGCCATCGCCACCGACCTCACCGCCTGGCTGCAACTCCTTGCCCTGCACGGCGACCTGGCCACCGCTGAGCCGAAACGACTGCGCTACCGCATCCTGCACACCGCCGCCCGCCTGGTCCACGGACAACGCCGCCGCCGGCTACGCATCCCCCACCAACTGGCCCTGGGCCCAGCAGATCACCACCGCCTACACCCGAATCGCCGCCATCCCCGCACGCGGCTGACCGGCGCAACGGTCAACCCCGACAACCGGAGGACCCCAGTCGGTACGAGGCGATCCGGCTGGCCGGTAGCGTCGGGACGCACTTCACCGGCGGCCGGGCCCGCCATACCCGCTAAGCGCTCGGGCTCGTCAACCATGGCATGTGCCTTGTCGAACCCGCGACGGGGCGGCCGGAGAAAATGCGCTCGCCGAACTGTGAACGCTCCCCGGGGCTGAACGCATCATCCGGGTGAGAGCCATGAGGGAGGCGGCCGTTGCGCAGCGAGCAGGAGCACGAGTACGTCGAGTACGTCCGGTCGCGGCTACCGTCGCTCCGGCGCAGCGCGTACCTGGTGCTGGGGAACGGCGACTGGGCCGACGACGCGGTACAGGACGCGCTGACCGTCCTGTACCGCCGGTGGGGACGCCTCAACGAGGTGCTGAGCCTCGACGCGTACGTGCACACGATGGTGGTCCGGGCCTGCCTGACGTACCGGCGGCGCAGCTGGTCCCGGGTGCTGTTGCGCGCTGACCCGCCGGATTCGGTGGTCGGGTCGGGCAGCAGCCGGGTGGACGACTCGCTGCTGCTCCGGCAGGCACTGCACCGTATACCCAGGGCGCAGCGGATGGCGGTGATCCTGCGGTACCTGTGCGACCTGCCGGTCGCCGACGTTGCCCGCGTGCTCGGCTGCTCCGAAGGCACCGTGAAGAGCCGCACCCACCACGGGCTGCGGGCGCTGCGTACCGCGCTCGACGAGCGTGCAGCCGCGTCGGTTCCGGCTCGCCCCACCCCCGTACCGTCAAGGAGGCAGGCATGATCGAGGACACCCTGCACCGTTACGCCGAGCAGGAGATCCCGCGGTCCCGGCTGCAGGCCGTGGACGTGCTGGTCCAGGCCCGACGCCGGAACCGGCGCCGGACCGGGCTCACTGCGGCGGTGGCCTGCGGGGTGACCGTGCTGGCGATGTTCGGCGCGGTCGCGCTCGTGCGAGGCGCCGGGGCCGGGACCGGGTCGGTCACCGCCGCCGCGGCCAGCTGTGTGGTCGACCGGTTGGACATCCCCGCCGGTACCGCGGGTGGAGTCGTGGCGACCGGGATCGACCCGTCCGGCCGGTACGTCATCGGGCTGACCGGCACCCGGGACGTGCCACGGGCGGTGCTGTGGCGGGACGGGGTACCGACGCTGCTGCCCGAGTCGTTCACCGCGGAGGCGGTCAACCCGACGGGACTGGTCGTCGGCTTCACCGGCCCGAACCGGCAGGGCGACGAGCGGTCGCAGCGCCCCGTCGTTTACCGGGACGGCGTACTCGTCCCGCTGCCGCTGTCGGGCTCAGAGGTCGGCGGCGCCGCGTACGCGGTGAACGCCCAGGGCGACGTGGTCGGTACGGTGGCCGGGGCGGGCGGCTCCTCCGCCGCGGTTCTCTGGCACACCGCCGAAGCTGTCACGTTTGTCGCCACCGTCGGCGGGTCGACCGGACTGGGCGTCACCGACGACGGCGTGGCGGTCGGCGTGCACCTGAACGACCGGCAAGCGATCCGCTGGAGCACGGACGCCAACTTCACCGCGCTCGCGGTACCGGACGGAGCAGACTCCGCCCTGGCGGCGGCTGCCGCCGGTGACTGGGCGGCCGGCGACGCCGCGCTGCCCCCGACCGGGAACAAGGACGACCTGACCGTCCAGGCGGCGGTGCGCTGGAACCTGCGGACCGGTGCGGTGAAGCTGATCCGCGGCATCAGCGGACGGCACGTGAGCGCGTCCGGCACAATCGCCGGAGCGACCAACGCCGGTGCGCCCGCACTCTGGCGCGACGGTCGGATCTACCTGCTGCCCCCGCTGCCCGGCAGCCCGCCCAACCGCACCTCCCTGTCGGGCATCTCGGCGGACGGGCACACCCTGGTCGGTGGCGTCGAGGTGGCGGGCACCGTCACCTCGACCTCGGGGCCGGCGAGCGATTCCGTGGTCAGCGCCGCGACGGTGCCGGTCAGCTGGCGCAACTGCTGACCGGCACCGCGACGGCGACAACTAGTGTCGTGAGTCGTTGGTTCGTTGGCAGTAGGCTGCGAGTGTTTCGAGGATCTGGTCGGCGGTTTTGGTCCAGACAAAGGGTTTCAGGTTGGTGTTCCAGGCGTCGATCCATTTGCGTACGTCCGCTTCCAACGCGGTGACGGTGCGGTGGGTGCTGCGGCGTAGCTTGCGGCATCTAGCCGCGACCAGTGCTAGACGTTCCCGGAGTTCGCGGATGCGGGACCCGCGGTGGCGTCGTCTATGGTGCCGTGCTCGAACGCGGCGTGGTGCCTGCTGATCGCTGCCTCGGCGTTGGCGATCTGCGTCGCGACGGCGGCGAGTTCGGCCTGGCGGCCGGTGGCGGCGCGGACTCGGCCGGCTACTCTCGGCGGTCCGGCGGTCCGGCGGTCCGGCGGTCCGGCGGTCCGGCGGTCCGGCGGTCCGGCGGTCCGGCGGTCCGGCGGTCCGGCCGTGAAACGCGTCCGGCCGCGCCCCGCAGAGGGACGCGGCCGGACGCGTCGGTCGGGTCAGGCAGCGGAGTCGTCGGTGATGGTGAACACCAGCGGGCCGCCCGGAACGGGCTGGCTGCGGTTGTCGCCGATCAGGCCGTAGAAGCTGGGCAGGCCGCCGGCGTCGGTGAGGTCGAAGCCGATGGTGTACACGCCCGGGGTGAGCTGCCAGTAGGGCAGCCACAGCGAGATGGTGACGCTGCCGTCGGCGAGCTGACTGGTGCCGCCGAAGGCCTGGCTGACGACGTTGCCGTTCGCGTCGTACATGTAGTAGCCGACCTGGTTGATCGGGGCGGTCAGGATGTCGGCGTGAATGGTCAGCTGCACATAGGTCGAGCTCAGCTGGCTGAACGGGACCGAGGTCTGGCTGAGCGTGGCGCTGGTCGCGTGCGGCGGGGTCGTGTCCGGGATCCGCGAGATGCTCATGCCCGGGTCCGGCGCGTTGAGGTAGCGGCTGCCGTAGACCGCCGCGTTCGCCGCCCCGTCCACGATGGCGATGCCAGTGATGGTGCAGCCGTGGCTGGAGGTGTACATCCGCAGCGGCACGGAGACGGTGCCGTCGGCCGCGACCGAGGCATTGCCCCACTGGGAGCACCCGTTGTCAGTGTCGACGTATACCGCGGAGATGCCCTTCGTCGCCCCGGTGACCGTGAAGGTCAGGTTGGTCGTGACGTCGTTGCGCCAGTTGTCGACCGGGTTGGGGCTGACGCTGAAGCCGCTTGCGCTGAGCGTTGTGTCCGACGTCACCGTGACCGACTGGGACTGCGGGTTCTTGTAGGTCGACTGTGCGCCCGAGTTGCTGAACAGGGTGATCTGCGCGACCCGCCAGTTGCCCGCGGCCGCGCCGGCCGGCAGCGTCGAGACGATGCCGCATTCGAACTGGTACGGGGTGCTGCCGCCGCTGAAAATGCCGCAGGAGGCGCCCGTGCTCCAGTCGGTTGTCGTGTATTCGAACTTAGTGGTCACGCTCTGACCGGCGGGCCCCGCGAGCTTGATCGTGCCCTTCCAGAAGCCCGACTGCCAGTCCTGGACGTCGAAGCTGTACACCACGTCGGCGCTGCCCGCGCCCACGTAGACGAAGGGCCGCATCGGGGCGCTGTTCTGGTAGAGCGAGACCGACTGCAGGGACGGGCCGCTCGTGTCCGGCAGGGCGGTCGTCGCGATCGAGGCGCCGAAGGGCTGGAGCTTGGCCGCACCGAACGTGGCTGTGTCGCCGATGCCGTCGTCCAGCGTGATCTGCGTGACGTCCCAGGTCACCGCGGACGAGCTGGCATACTGCGGCACCACGAACGTGTAGGTGTAGGTGGATTCCTGCGGGGTGCCGGAGACGTACTGGACCGGGCCGCAGCAGGTGTTGCCGTAGGAGAACTGGACCACCTGCTCGTGCCCGATGTACGCATTCTGTGCGACATCGTGCATGCGGATGGTCACGTGCCCTGCGACCGTCGTCGCGTGCCGGTTCTGGTTCTTGACGGTGAAGGTCAGGTCGTCGGCGACGGCTCCGGTGGTGGAGTTCACGGTCGGCTGCGCGAACGACAGAGCGGAGATTGACAGCTTGCCGGCCGTGGCTTCCGCGGCCTGGGCCGCAGAAGCGGCGCCGACGACCGCGCCGGCCGTCACCGCCAGTGTCAACGCCCCGCGGGCTACACCGCGGGCGAAGTCAGAGATCATAAACGTGTTCTACCACCGGTTTCGCCCGCTGGGTGCCCCGCCGGACGAGACCGGCAAACGCTCAGAAATCTGCGTAACGGCCCTCCTGGCGCGGGAGTTCGGCGTCGGTGCCGGCCGTGACGATCCGCCCGGGTCGAAGCGCCGGTGATCACCAGCCGGACGAGCAGACAGGCCGCGCTGGCCGAGTCGGGCGACGGCCGCTCCTACAGCACGCGGTCGCCGCCAGAGGACGAGTCCGCGGGCCAATCCTTCGGAAAGGTACAACACCCAGACGGGTCCGGGGATCGAGACGTCCAGGCAGCGACCGACACCAGCGCCGGGTGGGCCAGCATGCCGCTCGTCGTCGTGCGCCACGGCGACGATTGACAGGCTCAGGGCCACTGGGCGGAGACGACCGCAGCCACCGCAGGCGGTACCTGCCGCAGTACGCCAGCCGCGATGGCGGGCTGTTTCGTTCGGCACAGGCCACAGATCCAGGGCAAACGGCTGATGGCAGCCAACGCAGCCCGCTTACGGCGGCGATCCAAGCGGCAAGTCGTTCGCCGTGAAGACAGGTGAGCATGTCGGTGGATGACCCAACGGCGGCGTACCGGATACTTCCGCGATGCGGGCCATCGTTTTCGACTTCTTCGGTACGCTCACTGACCCGGCCGCCGAGACTGAACGGCTCGCCACGTTCGCGGCCACGGCGGCGGTGCTCGGTGCGCCGGTCGACCGGTTCGGCACGGCGATGGCGCAAAGTTTCGCGCAGCGGACGGTCGGCGCGTACGGCGGGACCCGGGACACCCTGCTGGCAATCGCCCGGTCGTGCGGCGTCGTGCCCGATGATGCCCGGCTGCAGGCTGCTGTCGCAACTCACCGCGCGGGCGCTGAGCTGGTACGCAGGCCCCGCCCGGAGGCGCTTGCGGTATTGGATCAGTTGCGCGGTCACGGCTACCTGCTAGGGCTGATCAGCGACTGCTCCAGTGAGCTCTGCGAAGCATGGGCGGGTACGCCGTACGCCGCCCGGATCGACGCCGCGGTGTTCTCTTGGCAGGAGGGGCACCGCAAACCGGATTCCCGCCTGTACGCGACCGTGAGTGAACGGCTCGGTGTTCCGGCAGCGGAATGCTGGTTCGTCGGGGACGGCGGTAGCCGCGAGCACGACGGTGCACGTCGCGCCGGTATGCGGCCGGTCCTGGTTACCAACGCGGCGTACCCGGCTGCCCACGATCTGCGTACCGACCCGGACACATACCTTCCCGACGATCGGATCCATGACCTCACCAGCCTGCCTGCCCTACTCGGGCACCCTCCAGCTCACACCATCGCCGGGTGTTGAGGGCCACGGCGGACTCGACTGGCACGAGAAAGTCAGGCAGCACGGGCTGGCCACTCATGACGGGCGCACGGAGGCCACGTCCACGGTGATGGTGTAGAAGACGATCACCGGAAGGTCCGGGTTGGTGTTACGCGGCCAGCGCGGTTGGGACAGTGTCGGTTGTTTCGGGTGCGTCGTCCTCGACGAGGGGTGAGGCGGGCTTTGCCGAGGATTTCGACGCCCAGGTAGCGGCGTTGTTCGGTCCATTCGTCGGTCTGTTCGGCAAGTACGGCGCCGACGGGTCGGATGATCGCCGCCCGGTTCGGGAAGATACCGACGACGTCGGTGCGGCGGCGGATCTCATTGTTCAAGCGTTCTTGCAGTTCGACCAGACCTGCCGCCAAATCTCGTGTGGGAAAACCGAAAACGCCAGCAGGTCTTCCGGTGCTCGTCCAAATGTGGAACGTGGCGGTCGCCAGGTCGTTGACGAGGTGTGAGCATGCCAGCCGGGTTGTCGTCGTGACACAACCCGACTGCGTCGTGGTCGTGGTCGGCCCCGGCTTCCGAAGATCGTCATGGCGGAGCCAGAAGTTGTTCCACTCACTCAGGAGCTGTACAAGCAGGCAGTGACAGTGTTGGCCGGCATGATCGTGGACTACTGGCGCCGCGAAGACGTTCATCGCCTTCGACCAGTCCATGCCGATCATGACAACGCGGTGGCGGACGGTTTGAGCTGTCCGGACGGCGACGGCGTCAACTCGCTCGACGGCGACCAGCCGCCAGCGGAAGGGTGAAAGTGCAGGCCGGGACGGTGGTGTGAGAGTTCTTGTACTGGGACCTCCGCTCCACCCCAAGCAAACGCCCTGGTCGGGGACTAGTTTCCCGATCCAGGGCGTTCGTCGTCTCCGCCGTGATCATGGTCCGCGTGCCAGATCCGTGCCAGCCCCGTCGAGCACAAGTAGCCCAACCGTGCGACAGGCATTGAAGTAGACGAGATTCTCGTCGCCCGACAGCAGCGGTAACACCCGATCCAGGTCCGCGACGCATTGGACAAGCCAGTTCCACCGCACGATGTCGAGCTCGCCTCGGTCTGGCCATCGGGGTGTCCAGATCGCCTGGATCTGAGATGCCGATCTGCCTTTCACGGAGAGGGCCCGTGGCTCACGTTCGGATGCCGTGACGCTCTACTGGCTGCTGATCAGAGCGGTGACGATGGCGCTGGTCTGGCCAAGCGCCACTGGCCCGACGTTGCCAAACGGTTCGCCCAGAGCCGACACGGGAAGCCACTGGACCAGCTCCGGCAGGAGCGTGCCGGACGGCTCGGTGACCGCGACGACCAGGGGCATGGCGTTCTCGGTAAGAGTGCCGGGCACGAATGGGCAGCAGATCACCCGCCCTGTCTGGGCCTGCAGATGCATCGAGTTGGAAAGCACGGCCACCATCAACTCGGTGCGGGTGTCCAGGCGTGGTGCGACGTCTCCCGGTCGGATCACAGGCCGGACTCCCGGTTGGCCGCGTACACCTGCGCGGCGTAGGCATCGATGTTGAGGGCCGGTACCGTCCGGGCGGTGTAACCAGCCAGAGCGAGCCGGAAATGTTCGTTGCGCAACGCCCGCTCGATCAACTCCGAGCGATTCAACCCCAGTTCAGAGGCATCAGCGTCGGCCACAGCCAGCACCAACGAATCGACCGTCGCGGAAATCTTCTCCTTCGCCATACGTTCATCCTACCAATCGTCCTACCCGTATGGCGATATTCGCTTCATGCCGCGATGAGTGCGTGCCCGGCCCGGCCCGGCCGCCGAAGCGGTGGGCTGGCCTCGGAACCGCGCGTGACCGTGGTCGTTGATGGGGTGTGGTCTTGCCTGTTGGGTCGTTGTCGTGACCGACCTCAATCCGTTACGTCGTGGTCGTGGTCGGTCGCGGCTTCCGAGATTCGTCATGGCGGAGCCGGAACTCGTTCCGATCACCCAGGAGCAGTACAAGCAGGCCGTCACAGCTCTGGCCGGCATGATCGTGGACCACTGGCGCCGCCACGATGACCGTCACCCTCCGCCAGCCCCAAGCGATCCAGACTTTCTGGCGTCGAAGCCGCTGAGCTGGTCGGACGGCCTCGGCGTCAACCCGCCCGACGGCGATCCCCAGCCAACGGAAGAGTAAAAGTGCAGGCCGGTACGGTGGTGTGGGAGTTCTTATACTGAGACCTCAGCTCCACCTGAGGTCTATGCTCACGAACACTCTTCGCTGCGAGTCATGACCACGAGTACCCGCATGTCGCCTGACCAGCGGGGATGAGCTCTCGGTCAGTTCGGGTCGCGCTGCGCGGACAGCAGCGCCAAGTGTCCGTTGGCGCACCGCCGGCGTACTTCTGAGACGCGGACCTTCCCGCTGGTTGTGACCGGGAGTTGTCCGTGCCGGACGAAGCCCACCTCGGTCAGGTACAGATCGAGCGAACGCGCGACAGCCTGCTTCACCGCGATGGCCAGGTGGGAGAGTTGCGCCGGGGTGGTGTCGACGTCCTTGGCGACCTCGGCGATGAGCCGGACGCTGGAGGTGCCCGCGCTGGCGGCGACCTCGTCGACGAAGGCCGCGACGCGACCTCGGTGGACCTCGGGCACGCTCTGACAGGCTGCCGCGATGTCCGCGGCGAAGAAGTTGCGACCGTTCACGACGAGCGTGTCGTCGGCCCGACCGAGGACGAAGAGTTGACCGTCGCTGAGGACCCCGAGGTCGCCGGTGGGGTACCAGTCGTCCACGGATGGGCGGTTGGGTCGAACGGCGCCGTCCGGGTCCCAGTACCCGGGGGACAGCTGGGGGCCTCTGACGAGTACCTCTCCGACGCGCTTCTGCGCGTCCTGCCCGCTGATGCACACGTCGGTTCCCGGCAGCGGGATACCGGACGCGAGGAGCCACTGCGTGCCGATCGGGTCGTCGGTGGGCTCCGCGAGCACCACCTGCCCGTTGGCGAGTGCCTCGCGCTGTACCGCGATCCGCCCGGGTCGTACCGTCGGCGTGCAGGTCGTGACGGTCAGCGTCGCCTCGGCCAGTCCGTATGACGGACAGAGCGCCGTGTCGGCGAACCCGGCCGGGGCGAAGTGACTGGTGAACCGGTCGGCCGTGCTGGGCCGTACCACTTCGCCGGCGTTGCGGGCGACCCGCCACCGCCGCAGGTCAAGGGAGCGCACCGCGTCCGGCGCTACCTTCCGGACGCACAGCTCGTAGCCGAAGTTCGGCGCGCTGGACAGCGTTCCACCACATTGGTCGATGGCTTCCAACCAGCTCACCGGCGAGCGGACGAATTCCTCCGCCCGGAGCAGCACGGTGCGGTATCCGGTGTGCAGCGGACGCAGCACCGCCGTCACCAGCCCCATGTCGTGGTACAGCGGCACCCAGGAGACAGCCACGTCGCGGGGCGACTCCTGGTAGGCCGCCGCCGCCTGCCGGCACTGTGCGTGCAGCGCGCCCGCACGGACGACAACGCCTCGCGGGTGGCCTGTCGAGCCGGAGGTGAACTGCAGGAACGCCACGTCGTCGGCGTCCGGTATCCGCTGGTCGGCGGTCGCCGCCCCCGGCTGGTGGGCGATCACGTCGGTGGCGCCGACGACGGCGCATCGTTCGCCCGCCTGGGAGACGAGCTGGGTCACTGCCGCGATGTTGGTGTCGGCGGTGACGATCAACGCCGGACGGCAGGCGCGGATCATTCCGAGCAGCCGCCCGCGCAGCGCCTCGACGCGGCCGCCGGTGGGCGGCGGTGCGGGGACGGCAATCGCCCCGATGCCCGCGCAGGCGACCAGCACGGTGACGAAGCCCGCCTCGTTGGGCATCGCGATGATGACCCGGTCACCGCTGTCGACTCCGGCGCTGGTGAGGCCCGCGCATGCCTGGTCGACCCGGCGGGCGAGGGTGGCCCAGTCGAGCTGCTCCACCGGTGCACCGTCGCGCCAGGTGACCAGGGCTGTAGCCGCCGGACTGTCTCGGGCGTGCCCGGCGACCCATTGGTAGGGCGTACCAGCCGGGCTGACACCGGTCACGGCATGGCGCCGGACTGGGTCTGCTCGGACAGCGACGCGACGACCGCCTGCGCGAACCCGGCGAAGTCGTCAGCCTGAAGCAGCGCTTCGATGTCGATCTCGACCCCGAGGCGGTCGGAGAGCCGGGTGATCAGATCCAGCGCGTGCAGCGAATCGCCTTCCAGGTCGAAGAAGTTGTCGGTTGCCGCGACCGGCCGGCCGAAGGCTTCGCTCGCTGCCACAAGGATCTGACCGAGAACGGCCTCAGGTGTGCGACTCTCACTGCTGGACATCGCTGGTTCCCCCCGACTCCGTGCGGCTGTTTCCCTGGTTTTCGGCCGTGACTATGGCCATGACTTCGTCGTACCAGTCCAGGTGCTCGGCCGCGAGCGTCTCGTCCCGCAGGTACCACTGGTCGGACTGCGCGACGCCCAGGTCCTTGGCGGCTTCCCGCAGCAGCCGCACGCTGTCTGCCCAGGCGCGGATCGTCGCTGCCCGGGAGCCGACCGTGGCGACGCCCAGCACGTCCCGGCAGTAGTCGATGGTCGCCTGAATGTCGGCGGCCAGTTCCGTGGCGTCGGTCGGGGCGGGGCGAAGCACCATGTCCCAGACCTCGGCCGCGTGGTCACTGTGGACGGCCTCCAGCGCTTCCAGCACCGCACTCATGTGCTCCGCGAGGTCGGGCAGTACGTCGAAGCGGAGGCCGCGTTCCTGCAGGAACAGTTCGGCGGACAGGACGAGGATTCGCTGACGCGCCCGCCATGCCAGCTCAGGCTGGCCGGCGCTCAGGGCGCCGTCAAGGTCGTATGACTGCGTCATCGCCTCCAGGTGAAGGCCGTTGATGCGCCGGGCCTGGCGCAGCCAGTCGGCGAGCCGATCGGTTGTCACCAGCATGGTTACGCCCCTTCCGCGACGCCGACCGACAGGAAGCCCGCTGAGCGCAGCGGCGCCATGAACATCCAGGCGCCGACGCTGACTTCCGCGACGGGTACCGAGAGTTGCCCGGCCACGGTCGCGGTGGCCTGTGCCCAGGAGTCGCCGGCTGCCAGGCGTCGGCTGACCAGCGATGCGACGGACCGCGTCTGGGCAACCGACTGGCCGGCGCGGATCAGGTAGTCCGTATCGGAACCGGCGACCTGGCGCACCCGGTCGGCCAGGTGGCAGGAGCGTCCGGTCAGCAGGGTCATCAGCTCGGTGGGCAGTTGGACCTGGGAGCGCAGTTGTGCGATCCGGGCCGTGATGTCCGCCGCGGGTCGCAGCCAGCCGTCGACCAACTCCCGGTACCGCGGCGAGTCTCGCCCGAAGCGTCGCGCCGCCTTCTCACCTACCCACTTCAGCGCCGGATACCCTTCCCCTTCGGCGGCCAGCACGCTCGTCGCGTACCAGAGCTGCGCCTCGCGCTCGAGCAGGTCCGCCTGCCGCGACAGGCCGGTGGCCAGGCAGCAGGAGGCACGCGCGAGGTGTTCGAATGCCCTCAGCAGCGCCCACCGGGAGTACGCCAGACACGCCATCGACCGCTGAAACGACCCGGACAGCTTGGCCACGCTCTCGTGCACGACCACCGGTAATCCAACGGACAGGCGGTAGTAGCGGCTGAAGTCCTGGGAAGTCAGGTCCGGTAGGGAAGTCCACGTGTGGCCGTTCATCCGGGCCGCGAGCGTCTCCAGATAGCTGACCGTCAGGTATTCGCAATCCACGTACCGTGACTGCCGCAGCCCGATGGAGGTGCTCTGCCGTGCGACGCGCTTCGGGTTGATGAGGTACAGGTCGATGTCCGAGTTGGCGTTGCCGAAGCCCTCCACTATCGACCCGGTGGCTATACAAGAGATGTCTGCCGGCAGCGTCGCGGTGATCTGCTCGATTTCCGAGACCACCTCGGGTGGCAACGCAATATCCTGAATCAAACTCATTGATTGACCTTCTCTGCCTCTCGGGCAAACCGGCGCGGCCACAGCGCGACCTTGCACCCGCGAAGCCGCTCGACGGCATCGCCGCCCGCCAGGGTAGCCACGTCATATTCGGAGCTCGGATCCGTCAGTATCGCCACCAGGCCGGGACGCTCACCATCCGGGTCGACGCAGACCCGCAGCGCTACCCCCGGCAGCGCCTCACGCAGGCGCTGCGCTGTGGTGGGCAGGTGGATCCAGCTGTGGTCGAGCTGTACCCAGTCCTCCGTGGCCTGGAACGACGCCAGACCGGTGTCCGCGACGAGTTCCCGGGCCCCGCGCTCGGGCCGCAGTACCGCGTTGACCAGAATCGACTCGAACGCCCGCAGCCACTGCTCGGCCTCGTCACGGGTGAGATAGGCGGTGTCCACGAGCGCGCGGACGGTGAGCACATCCCGGACGCGGTCCAGGTAGCAGAACAGGGTGCTGGTGCTGCGTTCGTCGCCACCGAGCCAGCGGACCGAGGTCCGGGGAAGTTCGTCGCGCAGTTGCGCCTCGGTCGGTGCTTCGACGGATACCGGAACGAACAGCCGGCTGTTGAGCCAGAAGGAAAGGTCGAGCGGAAAGCCCCGGTCGGTCTCGACGCGCCTGCGTACCTCCGCGAGACCGTGGTGCGGGAAGCGTCCCGTCATCGTGGCCTGGCCCACGGCACCGGCCGAGCGCCGTAGCAGGGTGTCGAAGTCGCTGTCGTCAACCGTCACGCAGGTCGGTACGTCCTGGGTGAGCGAACCCACCACGGTGGCGAACCGCCGATCGACCCGGTTGCCCACGCATACCTGCAGATGTGCCCGGCGCAGCCCACTGACGTGGGCCAGTATCAGGCACAGGACGGCGTGACCCACCGCGGACTCGCTCACACCGTGCTGCTGGGCCAGGTGGCTCAGGCACCACGCCCCGGCCGAGGTCTGGAGTTCCACGTACTGGTAGCGGGGGTGCAGCGGCTGGATCGGCGGCCGGGGGAGCATGCTCTGCGGCATCCTGGCGAGGCTGCGTGCGTGCCGGTCGAGGGCGCGGCCGCCTTCCTTGCGGCCAGCATCGCTGTTCTCCCACAGGCTGACGTCGACCGGCTGCGTCGCGGCGGGTTCCTCGTCGGGCAGCGGGTTGCGCAGCGGGCGGAGGATGTGGCGCAGGGGCCAGAGCAGCCAGCGGGCGCCGAGGAAGTCCGAGGCGAGGTGGCTGATCGCGAACAGCAGAAAGTTCGGCCCGGCCTGGTCGACCACGAGGCTCATCCGGATCGGCAGCTCGTCGGCCGCGAACTCGGCCGCCGCCAACTCCGCTGCCCACTCGTCCGCCTCGGCGAAGGTGGCCGCCTGCACGGTACGGACCCCGACCACCACGCGCCCCTCGGCCACCACCCGCTGCTGCTGTCCAGCGGGCGCACCGGGATTGAACAGGGTCCGAACTGATTCGCAGGCCTCGACCATGTCGCGGAGCGCGGACGCGATGTCCCCGATTGCCGTGCCTGGCTCGATTCCGCAGGCGAACCTGAGGTTCAGTGTGGCGTGATCAGGATGGAGATCCGCGATCAGCTGCGCCACTCGCTGCTGCCCCCAGGTCAGACTGGCGGCCCGATCGGTCGGGGCGCGAAAGTCGATATCCACGCGTCTCCGTTTCGCTGGTGACATAAGATCATGCACCTACGACATTGATTTTGATCCCCGGTCTCAAATCTTGGGATATTTCCATGTCGGCATACTTGATTCTTCCGCTGGGCGCTATCAGACAGTTGGCGGCAGGTTCAAAATCGTGCATGCTCACCCAGGTGACGTTGATCCAGACGGTGGGCCTGCGGAAGGTGTTCCGCAAGCCTGCCAAGGGCCCGGGAATCCGCGGTTCTCTGCGGCATCTGGTGCAACGGAAGTACTCCGACCACGTCGCGGTGGCCGGCATCGACCTGAACATCGCCGAAGGCGAGGCGGTGGCATACGTCGGACCCAACGGAGCCGGCAAATCGACAACGGTAAAGATGCTTTCGGGAATCCTTGTGCCGACTTCCGGGCAGGTGTTCGTCGATGGGCTGGTGCCGCACCGGGCCCGGGTGGAGAACGCCCGCCGCGTCGGGGTCGTCTTCGGGCAGCGCACACAGCTGTGGTGGGATCTGCCCGTCCGGGAGTCGCTGGAGCTGCTGCGGGACATGCACGGCATCAAGGGCCCGCGCTACCAGGCCCGGCTCGAGCAGCTCGACAGCGTCCTCGGGCTCGGCGAGCTGCTGCCGAAGACCGCCCGGAAACTGTCCCTGGGGCAGCGCATGCGAGCCGACCTCGCAGCGGCACTGATCCATGAACCCCGGGTCGTCTATCTGGATGAACCGACGATCGGTCTGGACATCTCCGTGAAGGATCGGGTGCGCTCCTTCGTCCGCCAGCTTGTCGCGGACGGCACGACGGTGCTGCTCACCACGCACGATCTCGCCGACATCGAGGAACTCTGCCAACGTATCGTGATCATCGATGCGGGTCGGGTGGTCTACGACGGCGACCTGCAAACGGTCAAGGACCTGCATGTGCGGGAGCGCACCATGTCCTTCGAGCTGGCGGAGGCCCTGACCGGAGTCGGCCGTATCGCCGGGCGCCTGCCGGCGGCACAGGTCCGGCTGGGATCCAACGACCACGAGCTCACAGTGACCTTTGACCGCATCGCGCTGGGGGCGCGGGAGGTCCTGTCCGCAGTACTCGCGGAGGCGGAGATCGTCGACATGCACATCGACGAACCGGCCATCGAGACTGTCGTGCGCAAGGTCTACGCGGGGGAGCTGGCCGCGGAGTCCACCTCATGACGTCCGCGACGGTCGCGGCCGCCGCGCCGCTGCCCGCCGACACCCGGGTACGCCGGTTGCGGGCCTACCGGCAGATGGCCCGCACCGCGTTGCGCAGCCTGCTGGCCTACCAGACGAGTTTCCTGTTCGGCATGTTGGCCTCGGCCTTCGCGGCGCTGTCCATGTTGTACCTGTGGCGCTCGGTGCTGTCCGCCGGCAGCCGTCACGGGTTCGACTGGCCGCAGATGAAGGCGTACCTGCTGGTGGCCTTCGTGGCCGGTTCGCTGGTGTCCAGCTACACGGACTACCGCATGGCCAACCGCATCCGGCAGGGCGACGTGGCGCTGGATCTGGTCCGTCCCGTCGACTACCAGTGGGGACGCTTTGCCGAGAGTCTGGGCTTCGTGGTCTACGAGGCCGGCACAGCGGTAGCCGTGGCCCTGGTGGCCGCCCTGATCTTCGGTGGCCTACCGCTGCCCGACCCGCACACCTGGGGCCTGTTCGTCGTCTCCGCCCTGCTGGTTTTCCCGCTGCGGTTCGGGATCGTGTACGTCAGTGGCCTGCTGGTCTTCTGGACACAGAACTACGTCGGCGTACAGTCCGCCCGGATCGCGTTGATCACGCTGTGCTCCGGGGCGCTGGTACCGCTGGCCTTCCTGCCCGGCTGGATACGGGTCGCCAGCGCGTACCTGCCGTTCGCCGGCATGGCCTCGACCCCGGCGCTGCTGTACAGCGGGGGCCTGCACGGCAGCGCCGCGACGACCGCGGTGGCGGTTCAGGGCGTCTGGTCGGTGGGCCTGTGGTGGTTGGCGCGGGCCATGTGGTCCGGCGCGTGTCGAAAGCTGACGGTGCACGGTGGCTGAGCTGAGACGGAACCTGTGGTTGTACCGCCGGCTGCTGGGCGCGCACGTGCGGGCCACCCTGGAGTACGAAGCAGACTTCTGGATCATGAGTCTGTCCGCGGTGCTGGTGCAGGGCATCGGCGTGGTGTTCCTCTGGGCGATCTTCCGCAGCATCCCACGGATCAACGGATGGCAGTTCTGGGATGTCGTGCTCATCTACGCGCTCGTCGTCGTCTCGGAAGGTCTGAGCGTGCTCTTCGCTCAGGGCGCCTGGACGATGGCGGTCACCGTCAACCTGGGCCAACTCGACGCCTTGCTGGTGCGGCCGTACCCACCGGTGCTCCAGGTACTCGGTTCTCAGGTCGGCATGAACGGGCTGGGCAACCTCGTCCTCGGCGGCGCCGCTCTGTTCGCGGCGACAAGTCACGTGGAGGTCGGGTGGAATGTCGGCCGCGTCGCGCTGACGGTGCTACTGGTGATCTCAGCCGCCGGCGTCAAGGTCGGGCTGAACCTGCTCACGAACTGCGCGGCCTTCTGGTTGCGTTCGCCGTACTCCATGTTCGCGTTCTCGATGCACTCACTCGGTGAACTTGCCCGCTTCCCCATCACCATCTACGGCCTGGTCGTGCGGATCGCCATCACCGCGGTGCTCCCGTACGCCTTCATGAGCTACTTCCCCGCGGCCGCCGTCCTCTCCAATGGAACAGCCCGCTGGCTCGGGCTCCTGACGCCAGCCGTCGCCGTCTACTGTCTCTGGCTCGGCGTGGCCGTATTCCGGCGCGGGCTCTCGCGCTACGAGAGTTCTGGTAACTGACCCTGCGTGCTGATCCGTGTGCTGAATCTGTCGGAGGTACCGATGAGTCTCGTCGAGGCGTTGCGCCTGGTTGTTCCGAGCCCGCCTGAGCACCGCGTGTGGTCCAGCGAGGATCAGGCTCTTGACGTTCTGCGCTGCTCCCCGGAGCAGCTCGAGCAGCTCGTCGCCGCCGGGCTGTTCCGCGACGGCGGACGGTACGACAACTACGACCTGTGGAACCTGGGTTTGGTCAGTGGTTCCGGCCGTTCCCGGCCCGAGCGGGAAATGGTGTTCTTCGCCCGGATCCTGAAGTCGTTCCGGGCGGACTGGATCACCTCGCGAAGCTACGAGATCACCGGCTGGGCCCAATGCCCCCGCGCACAGGACTGCCCGACACCTGAGTGGAGCGTGCCCGCCCTACCCGACGTACGGTGGGAGAGCGAGGAGATCCAACCGGGCAGAGCACAGTGGCGTGGGTACGTCGAATCCAGCGGACACAGCGCGACGGTGCTGGACCCGCGAATCCGGGATGCCTGGGAACGTCTCACCACCAGGTACCGCTTCCACTTCACGCCGCCCACGCTGTCGCCCGACATGGCCAGTACCCTGCGTCGGAGGGTCGGCGACTGTGACGCGCTCTGTCGCGTGCTGATGCGCGACCTGCTCGACCTCGGCATACCGACCGAACTGGAGCCGGGGTTCATCTTCGGCGGCTCCCGGCTGCGCCGCCACTCCTGGCTGCGGGTCATCGACTCCGACGGCGAATCCAAGGTCCTCGACCCTTCGATGGCACTGCTGGCCGAGATGTTCTTCACCCCCGAGTACCGGGCATTCTGCTACGGGTCAATCACCAACCGGGTCATCCGGCGGGCGAGCTTCGAAGCGGCGTTCGCGCCGCATCCGTGCACCGACGGCGTCAAACTGCTGCGGTATGAGTTCGTCCTCCGGCCGGTCCGTTCGGGCGCCGAGTCACAGCCGTCGACCGGCGCGGCGACACCGCACGGACCGGCCTGAGATGGACGTGCACGCGGGGGCCGCGTCGGCGACGGCCACCGACCATCCGGTCATCATCAGCGAAGGGCTCGCCCCGCTCACCAGGCAGGCACTGGCCGGCGACGCTTTCGGGCTCCGGCATCGGGTTCCGCCGGGTGCGACGGTGGCCCTTGTCGGTCGACGTTCCCGCCTGATCGCCGCGGCCATCGTCGCTCTCGAAGGCTGGGCCGCCCGCGTCGAGCTCGTGGGTGAGCTGGATCCGGTGGTCGTCTCGGCGCAGGCGGTGGTGCTCCGGGAAGACGAGATCGGCGAGCCTGCCGCCACCGGCACCGCCGGTGCAGGCCCGCGGACGCGGGATGATGCGGACGGGCTGCCGACGACCTGGCGCCTGTTCTCATCGGGTACCACGGGGACGCCCACCCCAACGGACCACGCCATGACCTCGCTGGCGCGGCGGACCCAGTCAGCCGACCGCCGGCCCGGCGGTCACGAGCACCGGCGGTGGGGACTGCTGTATCCGCCGACACGGATGGCCGGAATTCAGGTTCTCCTCCAGGCGGTCCACGGCGGCGACAGCATCGTGGACGCCGGTGACTGCGCCAACCTCGATGAGCGCATCGATCGGTTCGTCCGATCGGGAGTCAATGCCCTGTCCGCGACTCCGACCATGTGGCGGATGATCCTGCGCAGCCGCGCCTGCGACGACCTCCCGCTGCGGCAGGTCACCCTGGGCGGCGAGACGGCCACCCAGCCGTTGCTCAACGCCCTGAGCCGGCGGTTCGCTGCTCGGATCACCCACGTCTACGCATCCACCGAGGCCAGCGCCGCCTTCTCGGTCAGCGACGGCCTGGAAGGGTTCCCCCGGCAGTTCCTGGACACGGCCCCCGACGGTGTGGCGCTGGACATCCGGGACGGGATTCTCTTCGTCCACGCCCCGGGCAGCAGCGTGGCCACACCGGACGGTTTCGTCTGCACGGGTGACCTGGTCGAGATCCGTGGCGATCGCGTGTACTTCCTGGGCCGCGCGTCGGGTCTGGTCAACGTCGGTGGCGACAAGGTCTCGCCGGAACAGGTGGAGGAAGTACTGCGCCGGCATCCGGCCGTCCAGGACTGCGTCGTGATCCCCCGCCGCAACCCGATCACGGGATGGATCCTGACCTGCGAGGTCGTGCTGTCCCGGGCCGGCGCGGACGTTGACCCCGCCGGCCTGCAGACGACCCTACGGACCTTCGTTGCCGGGCAGCTGCCCCGATCGCACACCCCGGCCCGGATCACCGTGGTTTCCGGGTTGTCCTTGTCGTCGACGGGAAAGGCCAGCAGAGCGTGAGCGGTCCGACATCCCTTACCGAACTGCCGTGCGCGGTGGTAACCGGGACAAGCAGCGGCCTGGGCCGCGCGGTCGCCAGCCGACTGGAACACGACGGGTACCGGGTCGTCGGCATCGCCCGTCGGGAGGTCAAGCCGAGCGAGATCGGGCCGAACTACGCGCACGTCTGCGCCGACCTCGGCGATCTGGATGCGCTGCCGGCACTGGCACGGGAAATCGTGCGGACGTACGGCCCGCCCTACGCGCTGGTGAACAATGCCGCTCGTGGCGTCGACGGACTGCTGCCCATCCTGCAGGACCCGACGATCCGACAGGCGATAGACCTCAACCTGGTGTCACCGTTGCTGCTGACCAAGTACCTCGTCCGTTCGATGATCTCGGAGCGGCGCGGCCGGATCGTCAACGTCTCCTCGATCGTCGCCTCAACCGGCTTCCGCGGACTGGCCGTCTACGCGGCGGCAAAGGCCGGCCTGGAGGGATCCACCCGTTCGCTGGCCCGGGAGGTGGGGCGTCGGGGCGTCACGGTCAATGCCGTGGCTCCGGGCTTCCTCGACACCGAGATGACCGGGGCGTTGGAGCCGGAAAGCCTGGAACGCATCAGGGCGCGCAGTCCGATCGGCCGGTTCGCCAGTGTCGACGAAGTAGCCGCTGCCGTCGCCTACCTGCTGTCACCCCAGGCAGCCGGCGTCACGGGAACGGTGCTGACCATCGACGGCGGTTCCACCGCGTAATCGCTGCGGCCGGAACATGCCGGTCAACCCATTGAACGGAAGGAACCACGATGCTCGAACGAAAGCAGATAGAGGACGTCGTCCTGCACGAGGTCGTCAAGCTCCTCGACGAGGAGAGTAGCGAGAAGGTCGAGGTCGCCCTGCAGAGCGGACTCGTCGAAAGCGGCATGGACAGTCTCGCCTTCGCCGTCCTTGTCACGCGATTGGAAGAGTCGTTGGGGTTCGACCCGTTCCTCGCGCTCGAGGACGAAATCTTCCCGAGGACCGTGGCCGAGCTCGTCGACGTGTACGCCAACAACCAGCCGGAAAACGTCTCTCCATAACCGCCGGAAGCCCGTAACCGCCGGAAGCCCGTAACCGCCGGAAGCCCGTAACCGCCGGAAGCCTACGGCCGCCGGAGAGCTTCCGCGGCCGGGGTGACGATCCACCCCGTCGACCCATGCTCGATCTCACATCACGCCACGAGCCGATGCCGAACCGCGTAGACCGCTGCCTGTGTGCGATCAGCGACCTGGAGTCGGTTGAAGATCGCCTGCATGTGGTTCTTCACCGTCTTCTCGGCGATACCCAGCTTTCTGGCGATGCCACGGTTGGTCATGCCGACCGTGAGTAGCTGCAACACCTCGAGCTGACGGGCGGTGAGAACGTTGGACACGGAAGGTGGCAGCGCTGCGGCATCGCCGTGGATCGGGCAGATGGCGAAGCCGGAGGTGCGTGCGGCCGGATCGAGCAACTCCCGGTCGACGCTCTCGCCGACTTCGATGGCGATGCCCCGAACCGACGCGATGCTTTCTTCCAGCAGCATCACCGCTGCCGCCACCACCTGGGCAAGGTTGTCGTCCCCGCATGCCCGAACCTCGTCGCACGGCCGCAGAGGTATCGAACTGGTGGTCGATGCCATATCGCAGTTTCTCCCTCGCCCCGTCGACCCTGGTGAGTGCGGCATCCGCGCATTTAGGCCGAGTTGGCCACTACTTGTCGCGAACGTCACACCGGCGGTAATGCCCCTAAAACTGTAGCGAATTCAGCCGTTGGTCGCTGCCCCACATGCGGCAGGCAGGGCGACTGTGTAGTCGGTCGGAAGCGGGTTGACCTGCGATGATAGGGGCATGGGGTCGAAGGCGGTAAATGTGATCCATCGGTGACCATGAGGGTTACAGAAGTCCGTGCGACCTCGAAGGACCGCACCCGCGGGTTATGGGCGACCTGAACAGGGTGGTGTTCGTCGCCGACGCCCCGCACACCCAGGTGGAGCGCACCCACGAGGTCACCGCCCGTGCTGGTACTGGTCAAGGCCAACCAACCCCGCCCACACCGGCTGATCCGTAGCCTGCCCTGGGCACGTATCGGCGTCGGGCACCGCACCCGCGAACACGGCCACGGCCGCACCGAGACCCGCACCTTCACAGCCGGCACCGTCGAGTTGCCCGACGGGGCGGCTTTCCCCACGCCGCCCACAAGCTGATCAACAACATGACCGGCGCTCATCCGACAACGCAATGACTGTGCCGGACGCTGCGGCGCACATCACCATCCAATCGGCTCGGGCCGATGTCACATGGGTCCTACGCCCTATTTACCATCGGGTGTTACGGCTGCGACGCTCACATCCGAATCCCACCGCTCGCAACGATCGTCAAGAAACCAACCGACATCGGTTCACGTGCACGAGCAGCACGGGGTGAACCACCGCTATGACCGTCGCCTCCGGCCATCGAACCGGCGGGTCCCGGCTACGTTGAAGGGCGGCCGGTGAGATGACCATGATGCGCCGGACCTCGCGATCAAGTCCCGAGCGGCCGACCTTGCCGACTTCGTGCCGTTATCAACGACGATCGCTGAAGTCGATCGGTCGGGTTCAGCCGAACCGCCCTCGATGACCTCCCCGCTCACTGTCGGCCGACGATCGAAGGATGGCAACGGGGTGCGACAGCGAATCGGATCCGGATTGAGGCGGTCGCGCCAGGGATGTCAGACGCGTTGATCCGTGACCTGAAGGCTGTCGACGTCGGTTGTGCGCGACCATCAACCACTACGCAATCTCATCTGACCGGCAGGGGAGGCCCTTATGAGGGCGGACGACAATGGCATCGAGCGGGATCGCCCGCCGTCATCGGGCACGTCAGGTGCGTACCGGCCGTTAGATCACGCCGGGTTCGAACACCGAGATCAAGCCTGTCACTACTGCCTGACCGCCCGCGTCGATCAGGCGCTCTGGGCGTTGGAGGAGGTCCGCCGGCTCCTCGTCCTGCTCCCGCAACACGAGCGACGGGCCGGACGTCCGAGGCCCAAGCTCGTCCGCACAGAGCCGCCGGTCGAGGATCAATAGGCGGGAGTCGACGAATCGGCGGCAACCACTGCATGACAGTAACCGAAAGCCGCGACGCCGTGCGGGTTCATGGCGGCCCGGCTACGTTGCGTGCGGTCCGTATGAGGTGACGTTTCTGAGCTGGGTGGCCCGCGCCGACGGGTACTACAAGGCCATCCAGCCGTCAACGGACCTGGTCATGAGTCCTTGTGCCCATGGCGAAGTTGGTCTCTGCCTGGCAGTCTTTCGCTCGTCGTCAAGTTCGTACCGCCCCGTTACCTGCCGCGCCTGGCGGGAGGACGCTTTGGAGGATCGGTGACCGGCATCGTCGAGCAGGCATCACGCTACCGAATCGATCTCGACGAGAGCGTACTGCCGCGCAGTTGGTACAACCTCGCGGTTGATCTGCCATACAAGATCGATCCGCATTTGCACCCGACTGAGGACCGGCCGGCCCTCGAGACCGACTTCGACTGGCTGTGGCCGACCGAATGTCTGCGGATTGAGCTGTTGAAGGGTCGATACGCCACGGACTCGCAGATCGAGATCCCGCAGCCGATCTTCGATGCCTATGCGCGCTATCGACCGTCGCCGCTGGTTCGTGCGTCCGGTCTGGAACAGTACCTCGACACACCGCACCGCATCTTCTACAAGCGCGAAGACCTCAACCCGGGTGGCAGTCACAAGTTCAACACCGCACTGGTTCAGGCGTACTACGCCGCCCAGGACGGCGTCGAGACGTTGGTCACCGACACCGGAGCGGGGCAGTGGGGCACCGCACTCGCACTAGCCTGTGCCACGTTCGGGCTGAAGCTCAAAGTCTTCATGGTACGCAAGAGCTTCGACGAGAAGCCGTACCGTCGCAACTTGATGAGGATGCTCGGTGCCGAGGTGATCTCCTCGCCCAGCACCGCCACCGAAGTCGGTCTCGGCGTTCTGGCCGATGACCCGACGAGTCCCGGCAGCCTGGGTATCGGGATGGCGGAGGCGATCGAGCTCGTTCGCGCCGATTCGACACATCGATTGGCGCTGGGCTGCATGTCGTACTACGCGGCACTGCACCAGACAGTCATCGGCCTGGAGACCAAGCGTCAGCTCGAAATCGTCGGTCTTGAGCCTGACGTGCTTGTCGGTTGCGTCGGTGGCGGCAGCAACTTCACCGGTTTCGTGGCTCCCTTCGTGACCGGGTCAGAGCGGCCGCTCTGTGTGGCCGCGGAGCCGGCGGCGGTGCCAACATTGACAAAGGGCGAGTTTCGCTACGACTGGGCCGACTCCAACGGCCAAACGCCGCGCATCCCGATGTACACGCTCGGAAACGACTTCGTTCCACCGCCGATCCACTCCGGTGGGCTGCGCTACCACGGCAAGACACCGATCCTGTCCAGCCTCGTTCAGCATGGTCTCATCACTGCACGCGCGTTTGACCAGCATGCCGTCTTCACCGCCGGCCAGACCTTCCTGCGAACCGAGGGCGTGCTGCCAGCGCCGGAGAGTGCTCACGCGATCCTCGCGGCCATCGATGAGGTTCGCAACACGCCGGCCGGGACCGCGCCGCGGACCATCGTGATCTGCCTCAGCGGCCACGGCTATCTGGATCTTCAGGGATATGCGGATGTCCTTGACCTTGCCTGACCTGAGGTTGCCGGTCGAGGTCCAGGTCAGTGCGTCAGCCCGGATACACGTCACGCTGATCGACATGAACGGCACCCGCGGACGCGTCGACGGCAGCGTGGGTTTTGCGGTACGTGATCCGTGCCTTCGCATCGCCGTGTCCCGCCGTCCCGGCGGGCCGGTCGTGCACGCCGACTCCGAGTCCACCCGGCAACGGGTAGCCAACGAGCTCGTACGCGCGGCACAGGCACTCGACGTCAAGCCCGACCTCGACGTGCGGGTGGAGTCGATGATCCCTGCTCACCAGGGCTTGGGCTCCGGCACCCAACTCAGGCTCGCCCTGCTACAGGCGGTCGGTACGCTGCATGGCCGACCGTTCAGTCCCGCCGACCTCGGCCGCGCCGCTGGCCGGGGCGGTACGTCCGGTATCGGTATACATTGCTTCGCCGCTGGCGGCATCGTCATCGACGGTGGCCACACGGTTGCCAGCAAGCCGGCGTTTCTCCCCAGTCGGTTCGCCGAGGGCGCGCCAATACCGCCCGTGCTCTTCGCCCACCCGGCGCCGCCGGAGTGGTCGGTGGTGCTGGCGATGCCCGAGCGCGCCGGCGGTCTGGAAGGCGCCGCCGAGCGTGATTTCATGATTGCCAACACGCCCGTCCCGCTCGCCGAGGTGCAGGCGGTTAGTCACACCGTCCTGATGGGCCTGATGCCGGCCGTGGTCGAGCGTGACCTCACGGCGTTCGGTCAGGCGCTTACCACCTTGCAAGATGTCGGCTGGAAGCGTTGTCACTGGGCGCGTCCGGAGCTCGCGCCGTGGCGGTCGCTGGTCGACGTGGTAGTAGCCGCAGGCGCCGGCGGCGCCGGCCTCAGTTCGACCGGTCCGTTGGTCTACGGAGTATTCGACTCGTCGCTCATCGACGCCGCAACCATGGCCGAGCGGGTCAGTCAGGCGGCACACAAGCGCGGCCTACCGCTGCAGTGGGTGCGGACCACACCATTCGGCGAGTCCGCCAATATCTCGACACGAGGAGCCTTTGCGTGACGATCAGTCAAAGCCAACTCGAGGAGATCGAGCGCGATTACGTCCGGTGGTACCCAGCGCGCATCGAGGCCATGGAGCCGTCCGATGCCTGGAACCGCCCACCGATCGGGCTCTATGCCCACATCCCGTTCTGCGCGCACCGTTGTCATTTCTGCAAGTACAAGGTCCGTGTCGGTGACGATCTACGCGACGAGATGGACGTGTTCCTCGATGCGATGGAGCGCGAGATCCGGACCGTTCGCGATCGCGGCCAGGTCGCCGGCCGACCGCTGAACGTCATCTTCATCGGCGGCGGCACGCCTTCGCTGCTGGAGCCGCATCAGCTCCAGCGGCTCCTCGACATGATCACCGGTACGTTCACGATCACCGACGACTGCGAATTCAGCATGGAGTGGAGTCCGGCGTCGCTGAGCGCCGAGAAACTCTCGATGTTCCGGTCGGCCGGGGGGAACCGGCTGAGCATCGGCGTTCAATCATTCAACGACCGCGTACTGGCCGAGATCGGGCGCGATCACACCGCGGCCGAGGCACGTGAAGCGCTACGTCTGGCCGCGGCTGCCGGATTCGAGAACATCAACCTGGACCTCATCTACCGGCTGCCCGGGCAGAGCGTCGAGGATGTCCGGGAATCCGTACGCACGGCGCTGGCCTGCGGACCGGCCCATGTCAGCTTCTACCCGCTGTGGGTCCGCGAGGGGACGGTGCTCTGGTCGCGGCTGCGCGCGGGCACCCTCGAACTGCCGGACGAGCGCGTCGAAGAGGAGATGTTCGAGGCGGCCCGGGAGATCTTCGTCGCCAACGGGTTCGACCACTACAACGTCTTCGACTTCGTGCGGCGGGACACGCCCCGCTGCCGATACACCGAACTCCAGTGGGAGGACGGCGAGTGGGTGGGCGTCGGGCCAAGTGCGGTCACGTACGTCGACGGTCGGCACTCGATCAACGCGTACTCCATCGGCGAATACACCGAGCGTGCCAACCAGACCGGCGGTGCAACAACCGCCGGAGCGATCCTCGACGTCGGCGCACGGATGCGACGCACGATGATGTTCGGGCTGCGGATGGATCCGTTTGACACCGAGCGATTCCAGCGACAGTACGGCGTCTCCGTTGATTCGGTGTTCGGGCAGGAGATGGAGGCGCTGGAGCTACAGGACCTCATCGTGCGCGACGGACGCTTCGTCCGGTTGACCAAAGCCGGTACACGTCGGATCAACAACATCGGCAAGCTCTTCTACGAGCGGCCGGAGGACCGCCAATCTCTCGGCCTGTCGGCGCGTGGGATACCCATCGTCGAGGTCGACAGGTGACAGTGGTCGGGCTGGGACTGGTCATGGCCGACGTGATTGTGCGGGCTGAAAGTCTGCCGATCGCCGAGTCGGATCCCTCCGTCTCCAGCATCGAGCTACGGCTGGGTGGTTCAACCGCGAACATCCTGGCCGGACTGACTCAGCTCGGCCACGAAACGGTCCTGGTCAGCGCCGTGGGTACGGACTGGCTCGGCGAGATGCTACGAGCCGAGCTGTCAGCGGCCGGAATCGACCACCGCCGGGTGGCTGTCGCCCCCGGCCGAAGCGCGTCCTGCGTCGCGATCGAGACCGCAACCGGCCGGACGCTCCTGTGGCACGTGCCGGAAGGGATCGAGGGCGCCGTCGGCGATGTCTCGGCCGTCGAAGCAGACCTTGCCGACGCGGGCGCGGTGCACGTCAACGGCAGATTTCCGGTTGCCGCAGCGCGGTTGTGCGAGATGGCAGGTGGGGCCGGTGTGCCGGTCTCGGTGAACGCCGGCCGTGGGGACGTGGGTCGGGATGTCGACCGACTTGTCGGTCAGGCAACCGTGCTGGTCGCGTCCGATGAGTGGGCGATCAGCCACACCGGCGCGACCGGCGAGGATGCGGCCGAGGAGGCGTGCCGGCGGCTCGCTGCGTGCCCGGGGCCGGCTTTGGTTTCGGTTACCTGTGGTGGAGCCGGCAGCTGGACCGCCGCGCGGCACGGCCGGCCGGTCCATACGCCGGCCGTTCCACGTGCCGGTGGTGGCACGACTGGACTTGGGGACGCCTACCACGCTGGTCTGCTGGACGCATTCCTGTCCGGAGCACGACCGCCAGAGGCAGCGGCGCGCGGCGCTGAGCACGCTGCGAGGCTGAACTCGGGCGAAGCACCCATCGATGGAAGGAGCGCGGCATGATCGATGTGCGACCGCTTTCGGGTTCCTTCGGCGCGGAGGTCGTTGGCCTGGACCTGAGTGCCGATTCGATCGACGACCTCGCGGCAGACCTGGTCGCGGCTCTGCACGAACGGCAGCTTCTGCTGTTTCGCGGTGGGATTCTGGATGTGCCGGCGCAACTACGGGTCTCAAGTCTGTTCGGCGAGGTCGCATTGCCGTGGGACCCTACCCACGCACACCCGGACGAGCCGTACGTCGAGGTGTTCAGGGGTTCTCACGCGCGCGAGTACCGGCGCCCGGCCGAACACTGGCACACCGACGCCTCGTTCCTGGCTGAGCCGACTCATGCGACTCTGCTGCACGCGTTGACGGTGCCGACCAGCGGCGGACGGACGTCGTTCACGAATACCCGGGCGGCGCTCGGGGCGTTGCCGGACGAGTTGCGTGCGTCGGTCGAGCGGCTCGACGCGGTGCATGACTTCGGCAGCCAGTTCGCCCGGCTACGTGTTGCAGCGGGGCGGGTGACCGATGACGGGTCTGAGCGTGAGCGCAATGACTTTCCCCCGGTCCGGCACCCGATCGTGCGCAGTCATCCGGTCACCGGAACCAGGGCGCTCTACCTCAACGAGCTGTGCCTGCACCACATCGATGGAGTGACGCAGGCCGAAAGCGAAGCGATCCTCGCCAAGTTGTACGCGCACACGTTGCAGGACCGGTGGCGCTATTCGCACCAGTGGCAGGTGGGCGATCTCCTGGTCTGGGACAATCCGTCGTTGCTGCATCGGGGGGAACCGGTGCCGGCGGACCAGAATCGGCTCGTTCATCGGAGCACGGTCACCTATCGGAACACGGTCACCTACCGGAACACCCACCTGTGACAGCTGTCGAGTGGACATTGCCGCGCAAGCCGCATGGGCTGCCCGGGCTGCTCGTGGCGTTCGATGGTGTCGACGGCAGTGGCAAGACCACGACGATCCGGCTGACTGCGGCCTATGTGCGGTCATGGGGATTACGGGCACGCATCTTCAAACTTCCGTCGCGTGAGTTGAAGCGATCATCCTGGTTCGTGCGGTACAGCCGCGACCCACTGACGGCGGCGCGTATCGGCGACGTGGATCCGGTCGGTATGTGCGCCGCGGTGCTCGGTGACCGCTTGATCTCCATCCGCCGCGCGATCGTTCCGCACCTTGCCGCGGGTCACGTGGCCCTGGTCGACCGCTACTTGCTGACCCCGCTGTGCGAGCTGCTGATGCACGACGTGGACGCCGAGGCGCGCTCGGCTGTCGAGCCACTGGTCGGCCGCTTCCCGTGGCCGGATTTGTTCGTGGTGCCCGATGTCGCGGCCGCGGAGGCCATCAGCCGCGTGCGTCGGCGTCCGTACGAAGCGGACGACAGCCTTTCCGCAGACGTGTACTCGCGACGGATCGCTGCCTTCCGGGCGCTCGCCGCCGCCAATGACGCTCTGCTACTCGATACCTCAGGCGGCATTCGCGCGGCGTTCGGTGAGCTGAGCCCTCGCATCCGCCAGGCCACCTGTCGGCTTGCCTCCAACGATCCGGCGCGGTTGAAAGTGCCCGGTGTGGTCATGCTGGAGCACACCGCCGTCCGCTCGTCGCGATCGTGCACCGGTTTGTGACTGGTCGTCTCGCGCGTTGCTGCCGATCGCGCATGGCATCGTGGCGCTGCGCGCCGGGGATAGCGGACGGTCCTTACGCCGGGTCCGCATTGGCCGCGATTGCTGTCGGGGCCGGTCGGTTCGCGCTCGCGTGGGCTCTGACATACTTGGTTTGTATATCGGTCGCGGCATGGTGGCCGCTCTGCGGTTTGATGACGATGAGGTGAACGTGACGAAGTTCCCGACAGAAGCGGCGTACACGGCGGTCTCGTCCGCCCTTGCCGAGGATGCAGCTGCCGATGACCTGACCACGTTGTGGAGCGTCCCGGCCAACCGTGGGACACAGGCCCGAATAGTGGCGCGACACAGCGGCGTGATTGCCGGGCTGCCCGTGCTCACCGAGGTATTCGCACAGGTGGACCCCGAGGTGGCAGTGACGCCGACGCGCAGCGATGGCGCGATGGTCGGCGAGGGCGATGTCGTCGCCGAGTTGTCCGGCCCGGCTCGGAGCCTGATTACCGGCGAGCGTACGGCGCTCAACTTCCTGCAGCGTATGTCCGGCATCGCAACCATGACCAGCTCGTTCGTCGCCTGCGTCCACGATCTGCCGGTACGCATCCTGGACACCCGCAAGACCGCGCCCGGCCTGCGCCAGCTGGACAAGTACGCGGTCGCGATCGGGGGCGGGACGAATCACCGGATGAACCTCGGCGCAATGGTGCTGCTCAAGGAGAACCATCTCGCGGCCGCCGGTGGCGTTGCGGCCGCGGTAGCAGCGGTGCGCAGCGGCATCGAATCCACCGGGCGCGAAGTACCCATCGAGGTGGAGGTTACGTCGGTCGCGCAGGCTGTGGAGGCGCTGGGGCTTGCGGTCGCGTGGATCATGCTGGACAACATGTCGCTGGCCGAGATGCGCCACGTTGTGGAGCTCCGCGACGCCCATCCGGTCGGCTCGACGAGCCGGCTCGAAGCATCCGGCACGATCACCCTCGGCGAGCTGCGCGCCGTCGCCGAGACCGGCGTCGACGCCATCTCGGTCGGCGCGCTGACGCACAGCGCCGCGGCGATGGACCTCAGCATGCTCATCGCCGGTGCATAGGTCGAGGAGCACGAACTGACGACAGTCACAACTCACGAAACAGGGGCGTAGGTTCGCGCCGCGCCGGCCTGGGCGGTGGCCACGATCGCGACCACGAGCTGAAGGCGGCTTCGACGATCAGCTGAAAGCCGCTGCCGGTCAGTCCGTGGGCCGGTCCACCCGGTAGACGTGGTGGCGGCGGTCGTCGATCGGGTTGTCGGGGTCGAGCTCGCCGCTGGCGACGCGCGTCAGGCCGGCCTTCTCCAGCGCCCGCCACGACCCGATGTTGTCAGCATGTACCGCCACGATCACGCACTCGGCGTCCCTGTGGTCGGCCCACAGCTGGGCGAGTGCCGAGCGGATCAGGCGGCTGCCGATGCCGCGCCCGATGTCCGCCACGTCGCCGATCAGGTAGTCGATGGTCATCGCACGGGATGGCACCGCGGTGATCGGCGTCAGCTCGTTGCGGTATTCGGGGTAGTCGTGCAGGAACGAGCGCTGCAGCAGGCCGAGCGGTGCACCGTCGAGGAAGGCCAGGAGGTCTTCGTTCGGTTCCTCGCGCCGCGCGGACGGTCCGAAGTCGCGCTCCACGGCCGCTGCTGACGTCTCGTGGTGCCACCAGCGGGCCACGTGCGGTGCCGCCAGCCAGCGCGCCAGCAACGGGAAGTCGTCCGGGGTGACGGATCGCCAGGTCATCACCCGACTGACGGTAACAGCACCCGTACCCGCTGGATCGTGATCACCATCAGGCACCGACTCGGCTACGGGCACGCCAGCTGTCGTCCCACTCAGCCGTCCTCGGATGATCATTCGGACCTGGCCGCACGGGCGTCTGCCGACCGATGCGCGGGACTGCGGCCAGCTGGCAGGCGGGCGTCGGGTCAGTCTGGCTGGCGACGCCGGTGTGATCGCTCACGGGCCGCGGACCGCCCCGCCGGCGAGCGCTGTCCTCGCGGAGCACCGTGACGTCCCGATCGAGGCGTGCCGTCCTGTGCTGTGACGCTGGTCGGGGCTCCGCGCGCAGGACGCTTGGGCCCGGGGTCGTATAGAGTGGGAGGTACATGGCTACCTACCGAAGTCCCGCAACGCTGCTGTCCGCGGACGGCACGCGAACCTCTGGCACCGCTGCCCTGTTCACCGAGCCTCGGCGTAAGGGCGGGGTGCTGCCGTGGGCGGGGGATTTCCGGCCCGCGGCCGACGCCGTGCCCATCAAGAACCCGGTCGGCCAGACTCTGACGCTGGAGATGCCGGACGGCCGGACCGGCAAGGTGACCGTGCAGAGCCTCAAGGGTGGATCGAAGAACACGATCCTGGCCCTGATGGGCGAGGATCAGGCCCCGTTCTGACCGCTGGATCCGCCGGGTGGCTGATCTTGCCGATATGAGCGCGCCGCCCAGCGTCGATGCTCCACGACCGCGCCCGTCAATCCGTAGGCTGGTCCGCCGGCAGACGTGACGGCGCAGACGTGGCCGTTGCGGCTACCGTAGAGCCGTGACGGCGAGTCAGGATCGTTGGGCACGGTGGCTGCTGCGGGACCGGGACGCGGGTGACGCCCGGGTACGGCAGCACGGGGCGCCGGTGCTTGCGGGCTATCGCGACGGTGTGCTCGATCGCGCCGCGGTGGTTGACGGGGATGTGCTGCTGGATGTCGGTACCGGCGACGGGCTGATCGGATTGGCCGCGCTGGACCGGGTGGGGCCCGGCGGGCAGGTCATCTTCAGCGACATCTCGCCGGACCTGCTCGCTGAATGCCGGCGTCGGGCGGACGCCGACGGGCGGCTGGAGCGCTGCCGGTTCGTGCAGGCCGCCGCCGACGACCTGCGCGAGGTCGCGGACGGGTCGGTGGACGTGGTCACCACCCGGTCGGTGCTCATCTACGTGGAGCGTAAGCAGGCCACGTTCGCCGAGTTCTTCCGCGTGCTGAGGCCCGGTGGCCGGCTGTCCGTCTTCGAGCCGATCAACGGCTTCGCCGTCGACGCGGCTGGCGAGAGGCTGTTCGGAGTGGATACGCGGCCGGTCGCGGACCTGGTCAAGAAGCTCCGCCGCTCGTACCTCGGCGTCCCGGCCGAGCAGGATCCGATGCTCAACTTCGACGAACGTGACCTGCTGCGTTGGGCGCGTGCGGCCGGCTTCACGGCGCTTGAGTTGGACTACCGGGCCGCGGTCGACGTGCCCGAGGCGTTGCCGATCACCGACTGGGAGGTGTTGAAGAAATCGGCGCCCAACCCGTTGGCCCCGACCTTTCAGGAAGCGCTGGTGCAGACGCTCGACGATCAGGAGCGTGACCGCTTCGAAGAGCACATGCGCGCCGTCCTGGCGGCCGGTACGCCCGCACGCCGGACACTCGCCACCGCATACCTGCGTGCCATCCGACCCTGACGGCTGCGGTGTCCCTGGCCGAATGTGACCACGCGGGCGCCGCTCGTGCCCGCGGGTTGGGTCAGGTGGCCCGGGGCCAGCCGAGTTCGCCAGCTTCGACCCGGTTGGCGGTGCGGGCCAGCCACTTTGCGTCGTGGTTGAGGCGTGCCGTGAGGTAGTGGATTTCGATCATGTGGACCTCTGGGACGTCCGCGTCGCGGATCGCGTCGGCGAGCAGTTGTCGCTGAGTTCGGATCCGGGCGACCCGCTCGCGCAGGACCGTGACCGCCTGATCAGGCGGCAGGATGCCGAGGTAGGCCAGCGCCGTCATGAAGGCGGGTCCACCGGTCAGGTCGGTTTCGGACAGCTGCGTCGCGACCCGGTGGGAGAGCGCGGCGATGCCCTTGCGGGTGGCGTGCAGGCTGGGCTGCCGGCCGGTGCCGTCGGCTGCGATCCAGCCTGCCCCGGTCAGGGTTTCCACCAGCGTGTAGACGGTCGCGTTGCGTACGTCGAGGTATTCGTAGCGGCGGCGCAGTTCTGCGAAGAGTGCGTAGGCGTGTCGTGGTTGCTCGATCAGCAGGCCGAGGATCGGCAGTACCAGGGGGTTGTCCAGCGCGTTCTTGGGCACCGGGCCAGCTTAGCCGAGCTGTTGACCGTATTCGGGTAGCCGTTTACGGTTAGCCGTATACGGTTAGCGGAGGAGCTGTAGATGATCTATGGAATCTGGCCCGGCGTTGTCGCAGCAGACCTGGTCGACTTCCAGCCGCTCGACTGCCCGCCCGAGGACCCGGCTGCCACCCTGACCGCCCTGCGCGACCTCCAGCAGGACGCGCACCACTTCTACATCCGTTGCTATCGCCACTTCGGCACCGGAACCCGGGCCGCCGCCCCGGCCCCACGCCAACCCGGGCGCTACGCCGGACAAGGCCGCCTGATCGACCTCGTGGCCTGTTACCAGAGCCAGGTAGCCGATCCCGTCGGATTCGCCGGGTACGTACGCCGAGCCGTCCGAGACGTGGCCGGCTGGGGCGGCGGCAAGGTCCAGGTCGGCGAAGAACTCAACGTAGCCGCGCCGCTGGACGGCGGTAGCCCCGGCTGCTTCGAGGCGGTGGCCGCCGGGGTCGCCGCCGCGCTGGACGAACGCGACCGACTGGGCACCAGCGTCCAGGTCGGCATCAACGCTGCCGGCCTGCCCCAGCCCGCCTTCTGGCGCCGGATGGCCGACGCGTTGGGACCTGACCTGCTGGGCCGCCTGGACTACGTCGGCCTGGACGCCTTCCCCGACGTGTTCCGCCCCATCCCGCACCCGGACCTTCCCCGGGCGGTACGCGGTCTGGTCACCCGCTTCCGCGAAGTCACCAACGACGTCGGTGTCCCGGCCACCACCCCGATCCACATCACCGAGACCGGCTGGCCCACCGACCACGACCGCGACGAAGCCACCCAGGCGGGCGTACTCACCGCCGTGGCTACCGCGGTCGTGGAGGCTCAGGTCGGAGTCACCGCCTACGAACTGTTCGGGCTGCGCGACGGCCTGACCGCCGGAAGCTGGACCAGCCGATTCGGAATCCTGCGCGACGACTACAGCCGCAAACCCGCCTTCGACGCCGTACGCAAGCTCATCGCCGCAGACCGCGACGACCAGTAACCGGGCGATGTCCTGTGGCACCGGACATCCGACGCTGCCGCGAATCAACACAACCGCCGCGCACGGTCCAGCCGGGTGCGCGCAGGCGTCAGGAGACCGACGGCGGCCAGCGGTATCCGCGCCACTGGGCCCAGGTCGCGAAGCCGGCCGGTGGGTCGTCGACAGGTTCACTGCCGTCGAGTTCGCCCCGCGTCGGGATGTCGATGATGGCAGCCCACTCGGCGAGTTCCTCGTCGGAGATGGGCCACGTGGTGTGCGGCGCTTCGGCTTGACGTTGATCAAGTCGTCGCCGCTGCTCGGCCGGGGCGAGCTCGAAGTAGTGCAGCTCCACCGTCGCGTCCAGGTCTGCCGCTGCCTGCCGTAGAGCGGAGCGCTCGTCCCGACCCCAGAGGCCGTAGTCGATCACGACGTTGTTGCCGAGTTCGAGGGCGCGCAGCCCGATCTGGATGAGCCGTCCCTCGATCACGTCCTGAGCCGCCGGCGGATTCTCGTGCCCATAGAGGGCCTTCACCCATTCGTCCTTCGTGAGACGAAGTGCCTTGTGCTCGACTTCGATGCGCCGAGCCGCAGTGGTCTTGCCCGTGCACGGCAGGCCCACGGTCAGGAACAGTGTCGGTCGCCTCATCGTCACCCGCCTTCGACTGGACGTCTCATCATGGCCGACGTCCGCTCAGATCGCGGCCCGGGCGCTACTCGACCCCGCGTGGCGGGTCGGCTCGATCGGTCGTCGTCGGGGATGTCACCATCGCCTGTCCGCCAGATGGAGCATCGCATCTTGTTCGGGGTCGCGCGGGGCTCCCGATTGGTCCGGCGGCTCCGGTGGGTCAGGATGGCGGTATGAACTGGGTACGCGCCGTGCATCACGTCGAGTCGCTCGCGCAGCAATGCGCGGAAATGATCACCCGGCCGTCCTCGATCTTCCCGCTACGAGTGACCCAGCTGTGGGCCGTCGGGGACATCCTCGGCCCGCCAGGAGACCTCGAGACCGTAACGGTTGCGCTCTGCGTGGACCTTCCCGTCGACGAGGTCGGCTGGTGGACGCAGCCGCGCGGGGCGCAGCACTGGTCCAACGCCACAGGTCTGGCCAAGAACCCGGTACTGCCCTGGTGGAGATCTGCGCACGGCCCGGTATGGAACCATCGCATCGATCGGCCGGCCCTGGTCTGGGACGAGGCGGACGGAGTCAGGCAGGACGTGGTGGCGGCGCTGCGGATGGGGCGTGGCGAGTCTGTCAGCACGGCCCCACCGACGGCCGACGAGCTGCGGGAGCGGTTGCGCGCGGAGCTGACGGTCAGTCTGCGCGCCCTTCGCGCCTGTACCCGGGCGTACGAGGAGCGGCGCTGGAGTCCCGGCAAGCTCGAACCGGTCGCCGATGCGTTGTGGCGGGCCAGTGACGGCTACCTGGACGTCCGTGACGCGGTCAGCCGCGGCTAGCTCCCGGCGCGCCGCGGGACCTGCGCAGCTGTGCAAGCAGTGACGGCCCCGGCGTGTCGGACGTGGACTATCGGCACCGCCGGGGTGAGCGTGATCTGTGGCGCCCCGGCGTCGGGTAGAGGTCGTCCGTGTCCTTCTCGGCCTGATGCACGCCGCGACTTCTGAAAGGCAGCCCGCTTTTCGGTACTTGTCGCTGCGCGGCCGGGCCTGCGCATATTCCCCGGCAATCGCCGCGCCCGGCTCGGGCCCTCCGCTGGCCGGCTCCCCGTCCGGCAGGAATTGCGGGATCTCCCGGGTTATAGTCGGTGTCGACGGGACTCGGAATCGATACCCGTAGCCACAGAAACCACCCGCTTGGGTCGTCATTTGCTGCCGTCGCGTCTCGTGTTTTCCCGACTGGAGCTTTCCGCTCATTGTGGCGCTCCCTGTTCCGTTCATCGCTATCCGCACGGCGCGCCAGGCCGCAAGATGGTGCCGGACCGGTGTAATTCGCGAGTTCCGCGGACTGCCTTTATGCGTTTTAAGCCCTGGATCAGGGCAGCAATCCATAGATATCCGCCTATGGTCCAAATCGTCGCACCGTTGCCGTCGGTGCCAAACAGCCACAGCACGACTTCCGCTGGGGCCACGCTCACCGCGTTCGCAGCGTCCAGCGACGTCTCCACCTTCCTGTCACGAACGCGACTCCCGGCCGCGGCCGCGGACCGACCGGGCCGGCCCGCGCCCGGATGTGCTGTGGTGGAGGGTCGGGCACGGCCCCCAGGCAGGGCAGATGATCTCTTTGTGCGGTGGACGCGTTCGTGCTCGACGTGGCGGTGGTCGGGTGTTGTCGCATGTCAGCGCCTGTCCGATGAAGATCGGCGACTGCGCCCGAGACAGTTTTGTACCTGCAATTCGAGTATCGCATCTGTCCGGTTGAGGTCATTTTGCAGATGTATTGAAGTCAGATACCGGGGGTGCTAGATTCGAACCTTGTTTATCAAGAGGTTGACGTCAATGCAAGGTGGGCAACGTTGCCTTCCGCGAGTCGATCGGTTCGACGAATGTGTCCAGCCGGTCGGCGCTGTCTTTCGCGTTTCGGATTGTGGCTGAATTACCCAACCGCCGAGGCCGCGGCGATGGGTCGGGGCCGCTCCGATGAGTAGCGAGATCCGCCCAGTACAAAGACGACTGCGGGGAGGCGTCTGCGCAATGGACGAAAGCACGGAGCGCGCGGTCAGACGGGTGATCGCCAGAATGTACGAGAATCTGAGCGAACCGCTGACGATTGACGAAATGGCACGCACTGCCATGTTCAGCAAGTTCCACTTCACCCGGCTGTTCGAGCGGGTTACCGGTTTGTCGCCACGGCGCTTCCATTCGGCGCTGCGCATTCAGCGGGCGAAGGAGCTGCTTGCCGCAACCGAGCTGAACGTGGCCGAGATCAGCCACACCGTGGGGTACGCCAGCGTGGGCACCTTCAGCTCGCGCTTCGCCCGCACCGTGGGCGTCTCGCCCATCGCCTACCGCCGTTGCGGTGGCTTCGTGTCCGAGGCCGGTCGAGACGGCCCCGAGGGTCCCACGGCACCGTGTGCGACCGTGCTCGGCAGCGTCTGCGCCACCCCGGCCGGCGACGGCCCGGTGTTCCTCGGCCTGTTCGCCAACCGGTTGCCCGAGGGGCGGCCGATCGCCTGCACGTTGCTGTCCCGGCCCGGGCACTTCATCCTCACCTGCATACCCGAGGGCAGCTGGTATCTGGTGGCGCAGTCGTTGTCGGTGCGACCGGGCAACGACGACTCCCGCACCGGCCCGGGCCGGCAGTCGGTGGGCGCCAACGGTCCGCTCACCGTGCACCACAACACCACCATCCTGCTCGCGGACGTGCCGCTGCGCGCGGCCGGCATCCTCGACCCGCCGGTACTGCCCGCCCCGGTGGCGTACGCGGTCGATGGTCGAGCCGGTGCACGACAACCGCGCCGACGCGCTGCGCCGTTACCCGGTCGGCTGGTAGGCCACGCGACCAGCCCGGAACGGCCGGCGGACCGGTCGGGCTGGCAGCGCGCAGCCTGAAGGTAGCCGCGCACCACCCGGGCCGCCGAGAATCAGCACAAGGGCGGCCGACGAACAACCTTCGCCTGTCGCCATCGACAATTGGGGGAGGTCAAGTGTCAGCGGACGCGGATCTCGCGGCGATGGGCGAGCGGGACCTGGCCCGGATGGTGAAACAGACACCCGCCGAGGAGTTGCGGCAGATGATGCAGGGCCCGCAACGCGCCGCCGTCCTGAACAGGATCTTCCGCGACATGCCCGGGGTGTTCCGGGCTGATCGCGCGGGATCGACGGACGCGGTGGTGCACTGGCGGATCGGCGATCGCCCGGACGGCGATGTCGACACCTATGAAATCGTCATTGCGACCGGAACCTGCACGATCTCCGCGCGTGCGGAGCGGGAGCCGCGACTCGCGCTGACCATCGGCGTCGTGGACTTCCTCAAGGTGGTCACCGGAAACGCCAGCCCGATGGTGCTGTTCGTGCGGGGCCGGATGAAGGCCAAGGGAGACCTGGGATTGGCCACCAGGTTCCCGGGCATGTTCGAGGTACCCAGCGGCTAGCTGTGGTGGCGCGGCCAGCTGTGGTGGCGGCTGGCCGCCGGCGGTGTTCAGCCGCCGGCGGCCAGCGGCCTCGGATCCGGACGCAGGTCGGCACCGATCTGCCGGGCGGCGGCCAGACTGGCCCAGGAGGTGAGCTCGATCAGGCCGTCGTCGCCGTGGCCCAGCTCCCGGAACTCCTCGACGACGCGCGATGTCACCTGATAGGAAGCGGACGCCACCAGCAGCGCCAGCCGACCGACGCGGCGCTCCTCCTCGGTGCAGTCCGCCAGCGTCTCCTCCAGCCAGAACCGGGTGCCCAGTCCGGCCGAGAACGCGCCGCCACCGGCGAGCCGGGAAAGCACCAGCCGTCGCACGTTCTCCGGTACCACCCTGGCGCCGCCCGCGTCGATGGCGGCGCTGGCGCGGGCGAACGTCGTCGCGATGCGCGGGCTGGTGGCGGCCCACGCCAGATCGTCGGGTACCGGCGCGTCCGGCAGCAGGCCCTCCGACCCACCCGGTGCCGGCACGATCCTGGTCTGCTTGCGCAGGATCCGGCCGGCAGCGCGCCGCAGGGCACCTGCCGTCGCGTCCGGCACCGGCGGCAGCGGCGACTCCCGCAGGAAGACGTTGACCATCCGGTTGATGTAGTGAAAGGCCACCGCGACGCCGATGAACTCCGGCGCTTCCCGCTGCGTGAACACCGCCGCCGACCGGGCGGTGTCGGCGCCGCCACCGGTGCCGGTGGCGCGGGCCCACTGGGCCGCCCCGCGAAGCTTGGCATCGGTGACGGCGTCCAGGCGGTCGGACATCACGGCGGCGGCATCGGATCCGGCCGTCAGCCCGCCCAGCGTGGTGCCGTGCACCTCCACGCAGTACGGACATCGGTTGGCCAGCGACACCGCCGCCGCGATCACTTCCTTGGTCCTGCGGTCGACCAGCCCCGGCACCAGCAACGTTTCCCGCAGAATCAGCCAGACCGCGGCGAGCGTGGCGGGTGCCGGAGCGTGCAGGGCGACCGGCGGCGCGAGCATGCCGAAATCGCGCTCCATCTCCCGGTAGACGTGCTCCACCGGCGGAGGCGCCGTCGACAGCATAATCGGCTCCACATAACGGATGTGGGTCATACCGATGCGACGGGTCGCCCGAGCGAACAGGGATGGCATGCGGACCCCCTCCCGGTCAGGTGGTCCGGGCGACGACGGCGTCCCGGGCGGCGGTGGCGCCGTCCGGTGCCGGTGCGCCGTAGCGGACGTTGACGCCGCGCTGCTGGGCGGCGCGGATCATCGCGGGCATGGCCCGCTCCGCGAGCGCGGCGATGGTCAGCGCAGGGTTGACCGTCAGCGCCGTCGGTACCGCCGAGCCGTCGGTCACGAAGATGCCCGGGTGGCCGCGCAGTTCGTGATTGTCGTCCAGTGCGGAGGTGGCGGGATCATCACCAATGCGGCAGGACGCCAGGGGATGCACGGTGTACGCGCCGACCAGGTCGTTGGTCCACGGTGCGACCCGGGCCAGCCCGTCACGCTCCAGGATGTCCTTGATCTCGGCGTCCGCCAGCGCCCAGCCGTGCCGGGTATTGGCCGTCGGCTCGTACCGCAGCGGCCCGTGCCCGAGCATCTGCTGCGACAGGCGCGCCGCGTTGCCGGTTTCCGGCGGGGGCCCGAACACGCCCTCGTTGTCGTCCTCGGACATGATGAAGATGGTCAGCCAGGACTGCCACTGGCGCAGCATCTCCTTCTTCTCCACGCCGTACCAGGTCGGTCCGGTGGCTCCCGGTACCTGGGCGAGGATCGTGCCCAACCCGGGCGGGAAGTAGAGCTGCTCCAACGAGAACCGTTCGTACTCCGGCAGCCTGCCGTCGAGCCGGTCCCAGTTGGCGACGGTCGGTCCCCGGCCGATCTGGTACGCGGCATAGGCGTGCGCGTCATCGCGACTGAGACCGAGCACCTCCCGGACCCGGTCCTCGTCGAAGACGGCGGTGTTCAGCCGCTCCCCGTTGCCGGAGAAGTAGCGCCCCACCGCATGCGGCATGGGGCCCAGGTCGGGCTCGGAGCGCTGCAGGATGACCGGCGTGGCGCCGGTACCGGCGGCGAGCACGACGAGCTTCGCGTCGATCGTCCCGCTGTCGAGCAGTACTCGGTAGTCCTCGGCGTCCACGATGCGGTAGTGCACGCGGTAGCTGCCGTCGGCGTTGCGGGTGATCCGCTGCACCTCGTGCAGCGGCCTGATCTGCGCGCCGTGCGCGAGTGCGGCGGGCAGGTAGTTGAGCAGGAGGGACCGCTTGGCGTCGAACTTGCACCCGGCCATCATCCAGTTGCAGTTGGTGCACATGTCCACGTCGACCGCGGACGGCGCCGGGTTGGCGGTCCGACCGGCGTGCTCGCAGGCCGCTGCCCAGAGCCCACCGGCGTAGGGCACCTTGTCCCACGTCTGCTGGGTCACCGGCAGCGCCTCGCACACCCGGTCGTACCACGGTTCCAGGCTGTCCCGGCTGACCGCGGCCGGCCAGATCCGCCGGCCGATGGTGCCCTGGCGCTCGAAGACGAATCGGGGTGCCCTGGGCATGGTGGCGAAATACACCACGCTGCCACCGCCCACGCAGTTGCCGCCGAGGATGCTCATGCCCTCGCCGACGACGAAGTCGAAGACTTTGGTGTACGACTTGCCGAGTAGGAAGTCATGGTCGAAGTCGTCGGCCTCGAGCCACGGCCCGCGCTCGAGTACGACCGTGTCGGCACCGCCCGCCGCCAGATGGTAGGCGGCGATCGCACCACCGAAGCCGCTGCCGATCACGACGACGTCGGTGGTCTCCACGGCGCTCATGCCGGACTGCCGTCGGGCGTGGTGGCCGGGTGGGTCGAGGCCAGTTGGCGACCGTAGGAGAACGCCGGGAAGCGGTAGATGCCGTCGCTGTCCGGACGGAAGTAGCCGATCGTCAGCAGGCCCGGGTGGCCGCTGGCGAACGCATCCGCCGTGCTCATGTGTGCGGCACTGTCGAACGCCATGTTGCTGAACAGCGCCAGCCCGACCCACATCGACTTCTCGGGGTGGCCCGGCCGGGTGAGCAGGCCCACCAGCGCGATGCGGTGCTCGAACGGCAACGCGACGAACGGGGGTACCCCCTCGTCGAGGCGCAGGTCGTGTGTTGCCGCGTACTCGCTGGCGTGGTCGTTCAGCCCCCAGGCCAACGCTTCCAGCGTGTCGGCCAGGCCGCCGCCGGGCTGCCGCAGCAGATCGACCGCGCCGGCCTCGACCGCGCCGGGATCCTCGGCCATCCCCGCCACCGCGCGATCCTGCGGGGTGCGCTTCGCACCGGGCACGATGGTGTCGGCGAAGGCCTCGATGGTCATCGTGATGGTGACTGTCGTATCGGCATCTGGAGCGGTGGCTTGCATGCGACCTCCCGACCGCGAGCGTTGGGTCTCGGCGCGCGGGCAGTGTGGTGTCTTGTCTTGCAGCGTGCCGAGACCGCGGATGTCCAACTGCGCTGGACTATCGTCGCGGTAGCGCCCGATCCCGTGCATCTTCGTCGTTGCCTGACACCGGCAGCACCGCGCGCGTCGGGCACTTCAGGCGGGTCCGCTTCAGGCGGGCTGTGGCGGGTGCGCGGCGCGACCGGCCGACCGCGCGCTGAGCCGGCCGCTGGCGTGCAGCCAACCGATGGTGTCCGCGACGCTGGTCGCCAGCGGGTACCCGGGTCCGCCCAGGAGGCTCTCGGTCGCCGCGTTGTCAACCGGGCGGCTGAGGGCGCACATGCGGATGGCGCCGTACTCGGTGGGCAGGTGTACCGCCACCGCCCGTTGCAGCAGGCTGGTGAGCACGCCGACGGGAGTCACCGCGGCGCCGGGCAGGAACACGGCCGGCAGCGCTCGACCGGTGACATCGCGCAGGGTCTGCAGGTACTCACGGGTGCTGACATAGCGGCCCGGCCCCAGGTACCGGCGCGGTCCGCCGCCCGGTCGCAGGACGGCGGCGTGCAGCCGGCCCAGGTCCCGTACGTCGCCGACGGGGAAGCCACCGGTGGGCCAGATCGGCATCCGGCCGCGCAGCGCGTCGCGAAGCCGGGTCACCTGGTCGCCGAGCCGGGGATCCGGCGGCCCCAGGCTGCCCAACGGGTAGGTGATGACGACCGGGGCACCATCGTCCTGGTGCCGGCGGGCGATCGTCTCCGCGGCGGCCTTGCTCCGCAGGTACGGCTCCGGGGACCGGCCCACCGCCGAGGTGGTGGTCAACAGATCGTCGGTGGCGGGCAGCAGCGCGCCGAAGGTGGACACGTGGACGATGGGGTCGGCGCCCACCCGCCGGGCCTGCTCCAGCACCACCTCGGTGGAGCGCGTGTTGCCCGCCTCCATCGCCGGCCAGGCCCGGGGGTGGAAGCTGTAGACGCCGGCGGCGTGCAGGACCGAGTCGCAGCCCGCCATCGCCTGCCGCACCGCGTCCGGATCGGTCAGCGCGCCGGTGACGATCTCGACCGCCGCCGGGTCGACGCCCACCGCCGACAGCGCACCGGGCACCCGGGCCGGATCGCGGACCAGCAGGCGGACCCGGTGTCCGGCGCCCAGCACGTGTGCCACCGAATGTGAACCAACGTAGCCTGTTCCGCCGGTCACCAGGACATGCATCGGCGCCTCACCACCAATCGTCTGCGCCTCACCACCCGGTCTGCGCCCATCGCAAGGATCGGGCACCGGTCGCAACCACTCGTCTTCCAGCGTGCGAACTCTCCCGCAGCGGCTTGCCGCCTCCCTGCGCTGACGAATACTTGGAGTGCGCCAAGGGAGGAAACGATGGTACCGAGTCGGGTGGCTTCGTCAGTCGTCCAGCGTCAGGTCAGGTATGTCACGCCGGTGTCGGCTTCCGCGGCGACCGGTCTGGTGGCCCGCGTCTATGAGCAGATCGAGCAGGAGATGCGCCTGGTCGTGCCGCCCGCGATGCTCCACTCGGTTGCGCCGGACCTGCTAGCAGCGTACTGGACGCTCATGCGGGAGCCGCTGGTGGCCACCGATGCGGTCGACCGCGCCACGAAGGAGGCGGTGGCGGCCGCGGTGTCGGTCGCCAACATCTGCCCCTACTGCGTCGAGATGCACAGCGTCAACATGTACGACCTGTCCAGTGAGCACGACGCCGAGGCGGTGGCGGGCGACCGGATCGAGAACATGGACGACCTCCGGCTCCGCGAGGCCGCCGCCTGGGCTCGCAACGCCCACGACGCGACGATGCCGGTGCCGTTGCCGGCGGGCCTTTCCCCGGCGGCCCGGACGGAACTCGTCGGCGTGGTGGTATGCATGCACTACCTGGCCCGGATGGTCAACGTCTTCCTGTCCAACTTCCTGCTGCCGCCACAGCTCGGCCCGCGCAACCGTCGCCGCTTCAAGCAGGGTGTCAGCCGCATCCTGCGCCCGACGCTGCGCGACGCCCGCGAGCCCGGCCGGTCCCTTGATCTGCTACCCGATGCGCCACTGCCGCCGGACGCCGACTGGGCCATCGGCTCCCCGTCGGTGGCCGCGGCGATCGCCCGGTGCTGCGCCGCGTTCGAGGCCGCCGGGGAGCGGTCCCTGTCACCGGCGGTACGCGCGCTGGTGGCGGACCGCCTGGCGGACTGGCACGGTGAGGAGACCGGCCTGAGTACGCAGTGGTGCGAGGATCTGGTGGCGCAGCTGCCATCCGCCGACCGCTCCGCCGGCCGGCTGGCGCTGCTCACCGCGCTGGCCTCCTACCAGGTCGACGAACACGTGGTCGGCGAGTACCGGCACGACCATCCGGACGACCGCACGATCGTCGAGGTGGTCGGCTGGGCGAGTTTCGCCACGGCTCGCCTGATCGGCGGCCGGCTGGGCCAGCAGACGGCCGCGCTGGGCCCCACCCGGTGACCGCCACAGCGGACGAACACCGCCCCTGGTAACGCAGCACGGCAGGAGTCGCCACCGGTCGGTCCGGCGAACCACGATGGGATCGGCTCGCCGACGGCGTACCCGGTCGGCGACACCGCCGACCGCAGAAAGGGCTGCCATGGCGACCGTATCCGGTTCCCTCCGTCGGCTGCTGCTGACACCGTCACTGCGTAGCGTCAGTTTCGCCGGCCGAGGCTTTCCGGTGGAACCTACCGAGGCCACCCGCCGGCTCGAGGCGATTCCCCAGTCCGTCGTGTGCGGCTTCGAGTGGGCCATCGACGCGAAGGACCTGTGGGAGATCGAGCGCCGGCTGGAGCTGGTGGAGCCCGAGATGCGGGGCTTCGCCTACGAGGGCGCGACGATGGCCCTGACCGTCCGCGACGCGATGGCCGGTGGCCGGGGACAGCGCGCGCGGGAACTGCTGCGCGGCCCCGGAGTTCCGCACACGTTCCTGACCTACATCGGCATCGGATTCGCCATGGCGCGGCTGCCGAGGCCGTTGTGGCGCAAGGTGTTGCCCGACCTCACCGGGACCCCGTACTACCCGACGATGAGCTGGTTGGCCGTCGACGGCTATGGGTTCGACCGCGCCTACTTCGACACCGAGCGCTGGGTCACCCGCCAGGAGCGGCCGGCGACGTACCCCTGGGCCGGGCGGGCCGACTACTTCCCCCGCGCGGTCGACCAGGGCATCGGGCGGGCGCTGTGGTTCATCCACGGCGGCCAGGCGATGGACGTGGCCGCGGCCGTCGGTACGTTCGCGGCACAGCGCCAGGCCGACCTCTGGAGCGGTGTGGGCCTGGCGGCCACGTTCGCCGGCGGCTGCGACGCCGAGGGGCTGAGCGCGTTGCACCGCAAGGCCGGCGAGTACCAGTCACACCTGGGCCAGGGTGCGGTGTTCGCGGCGAAGGCGCGGGTGTTCGGCGGCTTCGTACCACCGCACACGCAGACCGCGATCTCGCTGTTCGCCGGCGTGTCCGCGCAGGACGCGGCGGCGCTCGCCGATGACGTGGCCGCCGACGGCTTCGAGCCCTCGGACGTGCCGGACTACGAAATCTGGCGCGAGCGGGTCCGCGCACGCATCTGAGGCAGACCAGCCCTGGCGGTGCGTGCCGCCTACTTCTGCCTTGCGCCACAAGTACTTCCCGATTGCGGTACCGGTCCATCCGCAGGCCAGAGAGCATCTTTTGAGAAGACAACCGATCGGCGCGGTTGTGAGGATATCGATGGTTCTGATGTAGGCAGTCGGCATCCGCCGTGCCGCCAATGCGAAGGGGGCCCCCCGTTGTCGTCGAAACCCGTTGGGCTGATACGCCGGTCCCTTCCGGCCATCTTCGTGCTCGTCCTTGCGGGCACCCTGTTTCTGGTAGCCAGGATCCCGGGGGCCTCGGCCGCCGAGCGGTCGTCGCTGGCCGCACGCTTCCACTTCACGCAGCTGCCGATCGCGCTGCCGCCGGGGCTGCCCGATCACACGATCCGCCCGGTGAACTCCGACTACTACGAGATCCGTGCCTGGATCTCCTCGGTCGGTGCGGCCATCTCCGTCAACGACATCGAGGGGACCGGGACGCCCGGCGACCTGTGCCTGGTGGACACCCGCAGCGACTCCGTCGTCGTCACGCCCGCGCCGACCACCGGCACCCGGTACGCGCCGTTCGTGCTGGACGCCGCACCGCTGCCGATGGGTCCGGCGATCGCGCCGATGGGCTGCGTACCCGGCGACTTCAACGGCGACGGTCGGACCGACCTGCTGGTCTACTACTGGGGCCGCACGCCGGTGCTGTTCATGCACAATCCGTCGGCCACCGGCCTGAGTCGCTCGGCGTTCACGGCGACCGAACTGGTGCCCCAGGCGCCCGCGCCGGACAGCACGCTACCACGGTCCACTGTGGAACACCAATGCGGTGGCGGTCGCGGACTTCGACGGTGACGGGCATCCGGACATCGGCGTGTTCAACTACTTCCCGGACACCGCGGTCCTCGACCCGACGGCGCCGGCAAACGTACACATGAACCACTCCATGTCCCGCGCGCAGAACGGCGGCGGCGCCCACGTGATGCGCTGGATCTCGGCGACGGCCGGCGACCACCCCACCGCGTCCTACCAGGAGCAGCGCGACGCGGTCAATCCGAACGTCGCCAGCGGCTGGACCCTGGGCGCCAGCTCGGCGGACCTCGACGGCGATCTGCTGCCGGAGCTGTACTTGGCCAACGACTTCGGCCACGACCACCTGTTCCACAACATCTCCACCCGGGGACACATCCGGTTCAGCAACGAGATCGGTAGGCGCGGGGCGTTCACGCCCGAAGTCGCATGGTGCTGGGGCACGACTCGTTCAAGGGCATGTCGATCGACTTCGGTGATCTCGACAGCACCGGCCGGTTCGACATCTTCGTCAGCAACATCACCGCCTCCTGGGGCCTGGAGGAGAGCAACTTCGTCTGGAAGAACAACGCGGCCGACGCCGCGGACGCCAAGGCCAAGCTGGACCGCGGCACCGCGCCGTTTGACAACAAGGCGTCGGAGAAGGACATGGCCTGGACCGGCTGGGGATGGGACGCCAAGATGGCCGACTTCGACAACAGCGGCTACCAGTCCGTGGTACAGACCGACGGCTTCGTCAAGGGCAACATCAACCGGTGGAACTGGCTGCAGGAACTGGCGGCCAGCAACGACATGCTGCTGGACAACCCGTCCATGTGGCCCAAGGCGGGGCCCGGTGACGACATCGCCGGCTCGCAGCGGCTGGCCTTCTGGGCCAGGAAGAGCGACGGCAAGTTCGTGAACATCAGCGCGCGAGCTCGGGCTGGACGTCCCGATCCCGACCCGGGGCGTGGCGGTGGCCGACACCAACAACGACGGCGCGCAGGACTTCGCCATCGCCCGGCAGTGGGGGCCGCCGGCCTTCTACCGCAACGACCACAAGGCCAACGGCGACTTCCTGGGGCTGCGGCTGTACCGCCCCGTTGCGGATGCCGCACCGGCCACGGGTGCCGCACCGGCCACCGGTACCACACCTGGGCAGCTACCGGGCAGCCCGGCGTACGGGGCCCAGGTGAAGATCACCACGGCCGACGGGCACACCCAGGTCGCCCAGCTGGACGGTGGCGGCGGCCACAGCGGCAAGCGGAGCTTCGACGTGGTCTTCGGGCTCGGCAGCGCCGGCAGCAAGCCGGTCTCGGCGATGGTGTGCTGGCGCGATCTCTCGGGGGCGGTGCACAACCAAACCCTCAACCTGACCAGCGGTTGGCATGACCTCATGCTGACCACGCAAGCCGCGGAGGTAACTTCGTCGATGACCGACGTCCAACAGGCGGCTCCGGCCGGTCCGGACCTTGTCGCTCCGGCCGGGGCCAACAGCAAGTCCACGACCAGGGCCACGACCCCTCCGACTGCGGTGACTCCGGCCGCCGGGACGACCAGGTCCGCGGTGCCGCGGGTGGACTCCAAGGACCCCCGGTACATGGCGTTGCGCAACTTCGCCATCTCGATGTCCATCTTCAACATCCTCGGGTACACCCTGCTGGGGTTCGAGCAGCCGTGGACCTGGCCGCTGTTCGCGCTCGGCGGTCGGCTACCCGACGGAGATCCTGATCGAGCTCATCGCGGCCTGGGCGGAGAAGCGGCGTCCGGCGTTCGCCGGCAACGGGGCGTGGGGGATGTACACCTTCCTGCTGCCCACCCACATCACCGCGCTGGCCGCGAACATGCTGCTCTACGCCAACAGCAGGTTCTGGCCGATCGCGTTCGCGGTCGTCGTGGCGGTGGGGCAGAAGGCGGTGCTGCGCGCGCCGATCAAGGGCCGGATGCGCCACTTCATGAACCCGTCCAACTTCGGCATCACCGTGACGCTGCTCGCCTTCTCCTGGGTCAACGTGGCGCCGCCGTACCACTTCACCGAGAACGTGCCGGACGTCTTCCGGATCATGGTCCCGGTCGATCATCATCACCGCCGGTACCGTGCTGAACGCGTTGCTGACCCAGCAAGGTGCTGCTCATCGTGGGCTGGGTCGGCGGCTTCGTCATCCAGGCGCTGATCCGGCACTTCGTCTGGGACGTGGCGCTGTGGTCGGCGCTGGGGATCGATGACCGGCGTCGCCTTCGTGCTGTTCACCAACTACATGATCACCGACCCCGGTACCACGCCGTCGTCGGGCCGGTCGCAGTTCATGTTCGGCGCCACGGTCGCCACCGTCTACGGCGTGCTGATGCTGTTCAACGTCGTCTACACGCTGTTCTTCGCGGTCACCCTGGTGTGCCTGGCCCGCGGCCTCATGTGGTGGGGATTGTCGCTGCGGCAGCGCCGGCGGGACTCCCGCCGGCCGGTGTCGCCGGCCACGACGGCGACAGCGGTTACCGCCGCCGCCTGACGCGTCCCGGTCGCGCCCCTCACCGTCGTGTGCGGTCGGGGGGCGCGACCCCGCTGTCGGCGGGTGGACGGATGGAGCACGGAGAGCAAGCGAGAAGAAGATCGAATCACCCGGGCTGCCCTACTCTCTGCCTCAGCAGCCCGGTCGAGCGGAAGGATCGAGATGGCAAACGCGGCAATCGCGCCTGCGCCCGGAGGACTGGTGCAGGCGCTGAACAGCCGGTACCACCGGCTCGCGCTCAACGGCTTCATGGTGGTCGTGCTGGCGCACTGGGCCGAACACGTGGCCCAGGCGTACCAGATCTGGGGGCTGGGCTGGCCCCGGCCAAAGGCGCGTGGCCTGCTGGGTGAGGCATTCCCCTGGCTGGTGACCTCGGAGTGGATGCACTACGGGTACGCGCTGGTGATGCTCATCGGGCTGTTCCTGTTCCGGCCGGGCTTCGTCGGGCGCGCCCGCACCTGGTGGACGATTGCGCTGGTGATCCAGTTCTGGCACCACATCGAGCATCTGCTGCTGCTCATCCAGGCGCAGACCGGCCACAACTTCTTCGGCAAGCCGGTGCCCACCAGCATCCTGCAGCTGGCGTTCAGCCGGGTGGAGCTGCACCTGTTCTACAACTCCATCGTGTTCATCCCGATGATGATCGCGATGTACTTCCATCTGCGCCCGAGCCCGGCCGAGCAGCACGCAGCCGCCTGCAACTGTGGGCGGCACGCCAGCCCGGTCCCGGCCGGCGCCGCGGCCTGAGCGGGTGTCGCGTGCCGTACCAGCATGGTGGCGCTCGCGCGGTCAGCTCAGCGCACGCGGTTCTGCTGCTGGCGGCGATGGTCCTGTTCTCGGCGGCCGCGGTGCTGATCGGCGCCGCGCCCGCCTGGGCCGGCGGTACCGTGGTCAGCACCAGCCCCGCCGACGGCGCCGCACTCGCTGACGCACCGGGTGAGGTTGTCCTGACCTTCTCCGCCACGCCCGATCCCGACGCCTCGCACCTTGTGGTGCGTACCGAGGCGGGCACCTCCGTGCTGGCGGGATCGGCGCGCCGGACCGGGCGCGCGCTGCGCCAGCCGGTGTCCATTGCGGCGAGCGGCAACTACACCGTGGTGTTCCACATCGAGTTCACCGACGGCTCCGACCTGGTCGGCACGGTCCGCTTCAGCGTCGGCACCGGCGTCGCGCCGCCCGCGCTGCCCGCTGCCGACCGGCGGGCCGGCGAGGCCGCGGTCAGCCAGCACGAGCACGGTGTGGATCCGTTGAGCGGCATACTTCTGGTCGCCGACGTGGTGGTGCTGCTGGGCGTGGTCATCCTGCTGTCCCGGCGGGACCGGCGCTGGACGGCCCGTGCGGCCCTGGACGCCGCGGATCCCCCCGACGACCCAGAAGATCCGTCCACCGACGACACCCGCCGCAGCGGCGCGCACGGCGAAGCCGCCCAACCGGATCGGCTGGGCGGCTGACTAGCCTTGGATGCCGCCCAGCCGGATCGGCTGGGCGGCTTGCAGATCAGCCCACGTTGACCGGACTGTTGTGGTAGGCGGTGAGTCGCCACTCGCCGTCCGCGCCCTTGGCCAGCACCCAGGTGGCCCGGATGAGCGCCTTGTCGGTCGGTGCGGTGTCGCCCGGGGCGATCACACCGCCCTCGGTGACCACTACCGCGAACGAGTCCGACACGAGCCTTGCGGTCAGCGGGGTACCGGTGACCTTCGTGCCCTTCATCGGGCCCGCGTACCCGTGCGCGAAGTACGTGCGGACCTCGTCGCGTCCCTTCAGCAGGACCTGGCCGGGCAGGACCAGCGTCGCGTCCTCGGTGAACAGGTCGGCCACGCCGTCCGCGTCGTTGTCCTCCCATACCTTCGCCAGCTTGCGCACCACGTCGTACAGCGCGTCGGCCTCCGGCGCACCCAGGCTGCCCATGTTCGTTCTCCTTTGGTGGATGTCGTGTCCAACGGCCAGTTTCTACGGTGAATCCTGGTCAACCGGGCGGGCATTGTCTTCTTCCCGGTTGCGCACCGGGCCCGATCCACTCGCCACGCGGGCCGTTCGCCCCGGCGCAGTGATTGCGCAATCCGGGAGTGGTCCAGCCGGTGACCGGAGCCGGAGCCTATGGGGGTGCCTCGTCGGTTGACCGCCGCGGAGTGCGCGTCAGCCAGGCGATCACGTGGTGGACAACCCCAGGGAGGCCGTGATGACCCAGCCCGTCGGAGAGCGCGCGATCGTACTGGGCGGCAGCATGGCGGGACTGCTCGCCGCCCGGGTACTCGCAGATTCCTTCACCGAGGTGATGATCGTCGACCGGGACCGGCTGCGTGGCGAGGCCGGGCCACGCCGCGGCGTACCGCAGGGCCGGCACGCGCATGCGCTGCTCGCCAGGGGACAGCAGAACTTCGAGGCGCTCTTCCCCGGACTGACCAACGACATCGCGGCCAGCGGGGTGCCCCTCGGCGACCTGGGGGACCTGCGCTGGTACTTCCACGGCCAGCGGCTGCACCCCACGCACACCGGTCTGGTCTGCCTGTCGGTCACCCGGCCGGTGCTGGAGCGGCACGTCCGGGAACGGGTGGCCGCCATCCCCAACATCGTGTTCCTGGAAGAGTGCGACATCCTCGATCTTGTCACCACCCCGGACCGGGGCCGGGTCACCGGGGTGCGGATCCAGCGGCAGTCCGGCGGGCAGCCCGAGGCGCTCGACGCGGACGTCGTGATCGACACCACCGGGCGCGGCTCCCGAACACCGGCCTGGCTGGAGAGCCTCGGTTACCGGCGCGCCCCGGAAGACCGGGTGAAGATCGACCTGGCGTACACCACGCGCCACTTCCGCCTGCCGTCCGACCTTCTCGGCGACGACCTGGGCATCATGCCGGTGGCGACGCCGTCGCACCCGCGCGGCGCGATCTTCGCCCGGCTGGGTCCGGAGCCGGGCGGTGGCGACCGGTATCTGCTGTCCCTGATCGGCATTCTCGGCGACCATCCGCCGACCGATCCGGAGGGGTTCCTGGGATTCGTGAAGTCGCTGCCGATTCCGGATATCTACCAGGCGGTCCAGGACGCGGAGCCGGTGGACGACATCACCACGATGCGGTACCCGGCGAGCGTGTGGCGCCGCTACGACCGGCTGGACCGGTTCCCGGAGGGGCTGCTGCCCATGGGCGACGGGGTGTGCAGCTTCAACCCGATCTACGCGCAGGGCATGACGATCGCCTCCCAGGAGGCGCTGGCGCTGCGCGAGCATCTGCGCCAGGGCGCGGTGCCGACGCCGCTGCGGTTCTTCCGGGACATGGCCAAGGTCATCAAGGGCGCCTGGGAGGTGGCCGGCACCGCCGACCTCGCCTACCCAGCCGTCGAGGGGCACCGGTCGGCGAAGGTGCGTGTCATCAACGCGTATCTGCGGCGCCTGCACCACGCGGCGGTCAGGGACGGCGCGCTCACCGACGCGTTCCTGCGGGTGGCCGGCCTGATGGACGCCCCGGAGTCGTTGCTACGCCCGGATCGCGTCGTCCGCGTTCTGCGCGGCGGTATGCGTGCGGACGCCGACCCGCCGACGCCGGACGAGCGCAGCCCGCACGGCGCGGTGCGCACGTCCCCCTGAACGCCCTGTACCGCACAACCGTGCCGATCCGTTCCACCGACCCTAGAAGGAGCAACATGTACGACTACGTGATCGTCGGCGGCGGCTCCGCCGGATGCGTCCTGGCGGCACGCCTCAGCGAGGATCCGACGGTGCGGGTGTGCCTGATCGAGGCGGGACCCACCGACTCGAACGAGAACATCCACATCCCGGCCGCCTGCCCGATGCTCTTCCGCACCGCGCTGGACTGGGACTACGACACGCACGAGGAGCCCAACGCCGGCGCCCGCCGCATCTACCTGCCCCGCGGTCGCGTGCTCGGCGGTACCGGCTCCATCAACGGCATGGTCTACAGCCGAGGCAACCCGGCCGACTACGACGCCTGGGGCCTGCCGGGTTGGGGCTTCGCCGACCTGCTGCCGTACTTCAAGCGCTCCGAGGACAACGAGCGCGGCGCGTCGGCGCTGCACGGTGTCGGCGGCCCGCTGGCGGTGTCCGACAACCGTTCCCGCAACCCGATGTCGGAGGCGTTCATCGAGGCCGCCACCGAGGCCGGGTTCGCCGCGAACGACGACTTCAACGGTGAGCAGCAGGACGGTTTCGGGTATTACCAGGTGACCCAGCGCGACGGGCGGCGGTGCACCGCGGCCACCGGGTACCTGCATCCGGTGATGGACCGGGCCAACCTGACGGTGGAGACGAACCTTCAGGTGCACCGGGTGCTGTTCGAGGGCAACCGCGCGGTGGGCATCGTGGGCCGCCGCCTCGACGACGAGATCACCATCCGGGCGGACCGGGAGGTTATCCTGTCGGCCGGCGCCTACAACACGCCGCAGCTGCTGATGCTCTCCGGTATCGGCCCGGCGCAGCAGCTCGCCCCGCTGGGTATTCCGGTCCTGGTCGACCAGCCGGAGGTCGGCCGCAACCTGCAGGACCACACGCACACGTTCCTGGTGTTCACCCACTCGCAGCCGGTGAGCCTGCTGGCTGCCGGGCAACCGGAGTCGGTGAAGCTGTTCATCGAGGAGCAGCGCGGTCCACTCACCTCCAACATCCCGGAGGCCGGCGGCTTCGTGCGTAGCCAGGGCACGCTGGCGGCCCCGGACCTCCAGTTCCACGCGGCGCCGGTGATGTTCGTCGACGGCGGCCTGGGCGTACCCACCGAGCACGGCTTCTCCTTCGGCACCGACTTCCTCCGGCCGCGCAGCCGCGGCCAGGTGACGCTGGCCGGCGCCGATCCGACCGCGAAGCCGCGCATCCAGCACAACTACTACGCCGACGAGCGTGACCTGCAGGGTGAGGTGGAGGGGCTGCGGATCGGCCTGGAGATCTCCCGGCAGAAGGCGCTGCGGCCGTTCACCGAGCGGGCGTACCTGCCGCCGGCCTCCGAGTCGGACGCAGACCTGCGGGCCCACGTGCGCCGCTACGCGCAGACCGCCTACCACGGCGCGAGCTCCTGCGCGATGGGCGTGGTGGTCGACACCGAGCTGCGGGTACGTGGCGTCGAGGGCCTGCGGGTGGTGGACGCCTCGGTGCTGCCGACGGTGTTCAGCAACCCGAACGCGCCGACGATCGCCGTCGCGGAGAAGGCGAGCGACCTCATCCTGGGCCGTACCCTGCTGCCGGCCGAGGCGGCGGCGGTCGCGGTCGGCTGACCGCGACGAGTTCGTGGGATCCGATCGACATACCGGCCGAGTCCCTCCTAAAGTACGTATGGCTCAAATGCGACGACGAGGAGGAGCGATGGGCAAGACCATGGTTGTGCGGTATCAGACGCGTCCCGACGCGGCTGAGGAAAACCAACGTCTCGTGGAGCAGGTGTTCGCGCAACTCGCGAACGAGGATCCGGGTGGCCTGCGCTACGCCACCTTCCGGCTCGACGACGGCGTGTCCTTCATCCACGTAGCCATCACCGAGGGCGACTCAAGTCCGCTGCAGCAACTGTCGGCGTTCAAGGACTTCTCGTCCACCATCGGCGACCGGGTCGTCGACCGGCCTGCCGGCTCCGGCGCCACCGTGGTCGGCTCGTACCGGTTCTTCGACGAGTAACGGCTCAGCCACGGGCATCCGTAGGCCCCGCCCCTGACCAGGCGGGGCCTACGGCTGTCCTGGCGATGAGGCGGGCGACACGAACCTCACCACCGCACGACGGAAGATGGCAGCGGACCTGTCGGACCATAGGTTGCAAGCCATGAAGAGCTACCGCGTTGACATTGCCCAAGAAGACCTCGATGACCTGAACCGCCGACTTGACGCGACCCGGTGGCCCGACGAGTTGCCCGGGGTGGGCTGGGACCGCGGGGTGCCCCTCGACCACCTGAAGGAGCTCGTCGACTACTGGCGCAACTCCTACGACTGGCGGGCAGCTGAGGCACGACTCAACGAGTACCCCCAGTTCGTCACCGAGATCGACGGCGCGCAGGTGCATTTCCTGCACGTCAAGTCCCCTGAGCCCGACGCGCGCCCGCTGCTGCTCAGCCATGGCTGGCCCGGCTCGATCGTCGAGTTCCTGGACGTGATCGGCCCGCTGACCGACCCCCGGGCCCACGGCGGGGACCCGGCCGACGCGTTCCATCTGGTCATCCCGTCGCTGCCCGGCTTCGGCTTCTCCGGCCCCACCAAGGAGGTCGGCTGGGACGTGCGGCGCATCGCCCGGGCCCTGAACGAGCTGATGGAGCGACTCGGCTACGACCGGTACGCGGCGCAGGGCGGCGACTGGGGCTCGTTCATCTCACTGGATCTGGGCCGGGTGGCTCCGGACCGGGTGATCGGCTCGTACATCACCTTCGTGGTCGCCGCGCCCTCCGGCGACCCGGCGGAGATGGCCACCCTGGAGCCTGCGGACCTGGGCCGGCTGGGCACCCTGGAGCGCTACGACAAGGAACTGTCGGCCTACTTCAAGCTGCAGGCGACGCGGCCGCAGACGCTGGCCTACGCCCTGGCCGACTCGCCGGTCGGGCAGCTCGCCTGGATCGCCGAGAAGTTCAAGACGTGGACCGACCCGGCCAACGGCCTGCCCGACGGCGTGGACCGGGACCGGTTGCTGACCAACGTGATGATCTACTGGCTGACCAACACCGCGGGCTCGTCCGCGCGGCTGTACTACGAGTTCGCGCCGCTGGCCTACGCTCCGCCGGAGCCGGTCACCGTCCCGGTTGCTGTGGGGGTGTTCCCGCACGAGATCTTCCTGCCGGTCCGCAAGCTCGCCGAGCGGGACATGCCGACCCTGGCGCGCTGGACCGAGTTCGACTCCGGTGGGCACTTCTCCGCCATCGAAGCGCCGACGACGCTCGTCGAGGACATCCGGGCGTTCTTCCAGACGCTGAAGTAGCTGCCCGGCGGTGGTCGGTGTCGCGGGGCCGGGCCGGGTGGTCCGGCCCCGAAACTTGGTACCTGATCAGCACGATGGGATATGCACCGCACCGTCCGGCAGTGTTTTAGTACCGACATGAATCCAGCTACGTATGCCGCATATCAGAACGAGATCTACTCCGCGGGTCTCACCGGTCAGCTGCCGCCGTTCACCACGGATCCCGAGGCGCTGGAGGCGTCGGCCCGGGAGCGCCTGGCGCCCGGGCCCTTCTGGTACGTCGCCGGCGCCACCGGGGTCGGTACGACCATGCGGGCCAACCGGACCGCGTTCGACCGTTGGCGTCTCGTTCCACGGATGCTCACCAACGCCACGGACCGGTACCTGGAGACCACGGTGCTGGGTACCCAGATGCCGGCGCCGGTGCTCATCGCGCCGGTGGGCGTGCAGTCGATCCTGCACCCCGAAGGCGAGCTGGGCACCGCGCGGGCGGCGGCCGAACTCGGCCTCACGATGATCCTGTCCTCGATGGCGTCACACTCCATCGAGGAGGTCGCCGAGGCGAACGGCAACAGCCCGCGCTGGTTCCAGCTGTACTGGCCCAACGACCCGGACGTCACGGTCAGCATCCTGAACCGGGCCCAGCAGACGGGCTACTCGGTGCTCGTCGTCACGCTGGACACGATGTCCCTGGCCTGGCGCTCGCACGACCTGGACAACGCGTACCTGCCGATGATGCGCGGCATCGGCACCGCGATCCCGTTCTCCGACCCGGTGTTCCGGGGGCAGCTGGCGAAGTCGCCGGAGGAGGACCCGCGGGCGGCCGTCATGCAGTGGGCGAAGATCTTCGTCAACGCCGGTCACAGCTGGGACCAGATCGCCTTCCTGCGGGAGCACTGGAACGGTCCGCTCGTCCTCAAGGGCCTCGTCCACGTCGACGACGCGCGCCGGGCCCTGGACGCCGGCGTGGACGGCGTCGTGGTCTCCAACCACGGCGGCCGCCAGGTCGACGGTGCGGTGGGGGCGCTGGAGGTGCTTCCGGAGATCGTGGACGCGGTCGGCGACCGCATCACCGTCCTGTTCGACTCGGGCATCCGTACCGGCGCCGACATCGTCAAGGCGCTCGCGCTGGGCGCCAAGGCGGTGCTGATCGGCCGGCCGTATGCCTACGGCCTGGCCCACGCGGGGCAGGCCGGGGTACGGCACGTCATGCGGGGCCTGCTGGCCGATCTGGAACTGACGATGGGCCTGGCCGGGTACCGCAAGCTGTCCGAGCTGACCCGCGAGATCCTGCGCGGATAGGCCCCGGACGGCGCGACGCGGGTACCGCGAAGGGCCACTGCGTGCCGCGGTCCGCTCTGGACGGCGGGGTGTGGGTGGCCCTTCGCGCGCGGCCGGCCGGCTCAGCCGGCAGCGAATTCGGCCGCCGCCGGCGTGGGCGTAGCCAGGGAGTTGAGCAGGCGCCGGACGGCCTCCACCGCCCCGGTGAGCTCCGCCCGCCGGGCCGCCACCGCCTTGCGCAGGTCGATCCGCTTGGTCATCAACGCGGCGAACGTCGCGCCGTCGGTGGTGAGCGAGGCGTCCGGCCGCGCCGCCGTCCCGCGCTGCAAGGTCAGGCGCTGGTCGGCAACTCGTGCCACAAAGTGGTCATCATTGATGTTCAGCGCGACCGAGCTGGAGAGGTCACCTGCCAGTGCGGGGTCGAAGCGCCCGCGCAGGGCGAGCATGAGCGCGTCGACGCTGGCCTCGGTCTCCCCGCTGAACTGCGGCGAGCACCGCCCCCAGCGGCCGAGCTCCAGCAGCACGGGCTCGAGCATCAGTCCCCAGTCGGTCAGCTCGTAGACCGAGGAGCTGACCGGCGGGCCCATCCGCCGGTGGCGCACCAGCCCGGCCTGCTCAAGTTCGCGCAGTCGCTGGGACAGCACGTTGGGGCTTGCGGTGGGCATCCCGGTGCGCAGGTCAGTGAAGCGCTTGGGCCCCAGCAGCAACTCTCGAACCACCAGCAGGGCCCATCGCTCACCGACGAGGTCGAGCGCGTGCGCCGCGGCGCAACCGTCTCCGTAGGAGCGAGCCGTCATGGTAGCCAGCGTACCCCTTTGCTCCTGATGTCGGCCAACTCGGTTGTAGACTAGGACTAGATGGTAGTAATCTACAACTGCCTGCCGCATCCGATCTGTCCTTGAAGGAGACGGAGCCCGACTTGAAGGAGACGGAGTCAGACATGAGTACCGACGTTCGGAGTCAGACATGAGTACCGACGTTCTGCAGAAGCCGGCGATGACACAGAAGCAGAAGTGGGTCCTCGGCCTGGCGGCCGTCGGGGCCTTCATGATCTCGCTCGACGTGCTCGTCGTGTCCACCGCGCTGAGCACCATCAAACGTGAGCTGCACGGGTCCATCGAGACACTCGAATGGACGATGAACGCGTACAACCTGACGTTCGCCGTCCTCCTGCTCACCGGCGCCGCGCTCGGCGACCGGCTGGGGCGCAAGCGGATGTTCATCGTCGGGATGGCGATCTTCACGCTGTCGTCGGTGGCGTGCGCGCTCTCCCCGGGCATCGGCTGGCTGATCGCCGCGCGCGCGGTGCAGGGTCTCGGCGCGGCGATCATGATGCCGCTCGCCCTGACGCTCATCAGCGCGGCGTTCCCGCCCCAACAGCGGGGCAAGGCGCTGGGCATCTTCAGCGGCATCACCGGGCTGGCCACGTTCAGCGGTCCGTTTATCGGCGGTGCCGTCGCCGAGGGCCTCGCGTGGCAGTGGATCTTCTGGATCAACCTGCCCATCGGTGTCATCACCATCCTGCTGGTGTCGGCCCGGATCGAGGAGAGCCGCGGGCCGAACAACGCCATCGACCTGGGCGGCCTGTTGCTGGGCGGTGCGGGTGCGTTCGGGATCGTGTGGGGACTCATCCGCGGTAACCGGGCCGGTTGGGGCAGCGCCGAGGTGCTGGTCATGCTCATCGGCGGTGTCATCGCGATCATCTTGTTCGTGCTCTGGGAGAGCAGGGCCAAGGCGCCCATGCTGCCCATGCGCTTCTTCAAGATCCGGGCATTCACAACCGCCAATATCGGCAACTTTACCCTGTGGGCCGGCGTCTACGGCGTGCTGTTCATGCTCGCCCAGTTCCTGCAGGTCGCCCAGGGCTACGGCCCGCTCGGCGCGGGCCTGCGCCTGATGCCGTGGACCGGCACGCTGATGGTCTGCGCACCGATCGCCGGCGGGCTGGCCGACCGGTTCGGTGAGCGGGTGTTCATGGCCGGTGGTCTGTTCCTGCAGGCGATCGGCATGACCTGGTTCGCGTTGATCGCGCGGGCCGACCTGCCCTACTCGCACATGGTGGTGCCGCTCGTGATCGGTGGCTGTGGCGTGTCGATGGCCATGCCCGCCGCGCAGAAGTCGGTGGTGGGTGCGGTCCAGCCGCAGGAGATCGGCAAGGCCTCCGCGGCCATCAACACCCTGCGCATCTTCGGCGGCGCGTTCGGTATCGCGATCATGTCCGCGGTCTTCAGTGCCAAGGGCAGCTACGCCTCGCCGACGAGCTTCGCTGACGGCTTCGGTCCGTCGATCCTCGTTGCCGCGGGCCTCGCGCTGATCGGTGCGATCGCGGGTCTCGGCATGCCCGGCCGCCGCCCCGGTGGCCCGCCGAGAATGGGACCGCCGGCACCGGCTGCGGCGCCGGGTGCCCCGGTGGGCAGCGACGCGCGTTCCTGACCGGAGCGCACTGACACAACCGGTACCGCGGTGGCCGCCGCACCTGGCGGCCACCGCGGCCGGCGCGTTGTCGCACGGCGGTCCGCAACTCGTGCGCTCTGCCGATCAGGGCCGGCGCACGGCACGGGTGAAGAAGACATTCGGATCGCGTCGTCGGCATGCTGGTCGTTGTCTGGTCCGGGGCGAAGTGGTTCCGGACAAGCCGGTTCCGAGGGAGAGGACGCAGCCCGTGACCGATCTGCAGGAAGTGATCGCGGCCCTGGACGCGGACGGCGACGACGTTGACCGCATGGTCGCCGACCTGGATGCCGAGCAGTGGAGGTTGCCCACGCCGTCGCCGGGGTGGACCATCGCGCACCAGATCGCGCATCTGATCGCGACGTTCCGCATGGCGGGTCTGGCGGCGGCCGACCCGGCGGCGTTCAAGGCGATGACCTCGCGCCTGAGCGACGACTTCGACGCCAACGTACGCCACGCGATGGCCGACGGCCTGACCCAGCCGCCCGAGGTGCTGCTGCGGCAGTGGCGGGACTCGCGGGCCACTGCCTCCCGGGCGCTCGGCGCGGTACCCGCCGACCAGGTGGTGCCCTGGCTGGTCAATCCGCTCCCGCCGGCCATCCTGGCGGCGGCCGGGATGATGGAGCTGTTCGGGCACGGGCAGGACATCGCAGATGCCCTCGGCTACGAACGTGAGCGCACCGACCGGATCCGTCACCTGGTGGCCTTCGGGGTGCGTACCCGCGACTTCGGCTATCTTGCCCACGGCATGCAGCCGCCCGCCGTGGAGTTCCGATTCGAGCTGACGGCGCCCTCCGGCGCCCGGTGGGACTTCGGTCCGGTGGACTCGCCGGAGCGGGTCAGCGGCCCGGCGGTGGACTTCTGTCTGCTCGTCACCAGGCGCCGCCACCACGCCGACCTCGCGCTCGTGGCCGAGGGAGCGCAGGCGCAGGGCTGGTTGGACATCGCGCAGGCCTACCGGGGGCCGGCCGGTGAAGGCCGGGTGCCCGGTCAGTTCGTCGACCCGGTCAGCTCATCACGGTGACGCGCTGAGCGCGGTGCGCGGGCCCGCGTGCACCCGCAGCCGCAGTACCGCTGGCTGACCGGCGTGGCCTCCCGGGTGTGAGTGGAGCCTTCGACAGCGCTCCGCCCCACCCGGGAGGCCACTTTTCAGATCTTGAGCGTGCCGGCGGCGCGTTCGCCGGGTGCCCTTACCCACCAGCAGCCCGCAGCGAGGCAACGGTAGGTGTTGCCGTTACGCAGACCGCCAGGGCGACGGGTGCCCGGCGGTAGCGGGAGTAGGCCGGCAAGCTCCCAGGCCCCCACGACACGCCTGACCAGCACCGTCAAGGTGGCAAAGGTCCGGTGGGCCATGGCTTGCGCCAGACACGGCCACTATCCCGACAGGAACGCGTACGCCGGCCTTTTGCTCGGGGTTGCCGGCGGCAATTGACGCTGCGCCGGTGGCTTCGCCCGCCATGACGTGTTCTTCGGGATTGCGCGGTCTGCGGGTCACGGTTACCCAACGGTTGCCCGTGCTCCTGTGGTCTGGCTAACATTGATTGGGGACGTTGAACGGAATGGCGGCCGGCGCCATTCATGTGTCGTCACCGTCCTATGGCGAACCATCTTTGGCAGACGGGCCACTGGTTGGCGACGTGGTCTGTTTCCCGCAAAGGATCGGAAGACCTACGTGATCGGGGAACGCTGTGGATTCGACCATTCATCGTGCTGTGGAGCGGGCAATCGTCACTATGCAGGACAATGTCGGTGAGCCTCTCACCGTTGACGATCTCGCCCGTTCCGCCATGTTCAGCAAATTCCATTTTACAAGGATCTTCCGTCAGGTAACCGGAATTTCGCCACGGCGCTTTCTCTCCGCGTTGCGCTTACAACAGGCTAAGCAGCTACTCGTTTCGACGTCACAGACGGTAGCCGATATCAGCAATATCGTCGGCTACAACAGCGTCGGTACCTTCAGTTCCCGCTTCGCAAGAAGTGTCGGGCTCTCACCGACGGTCTACCGGCGGCACGAGGGATTCGCGCCGCAGGTCCTCGACGCCTGGCAGGAGGAGCACGGCCCGCCCGCCCGCGCGACACTGCACGGGCACATCCACGCCGACAGCCACGGGGTGCCGGGCATCATCTTCGTGGGGCTGTTCCCCGGGCGCATCCCGGAGGGCCGCCCGGTGCGCTGCGCGGTGCTGAGCCGACCCGGCCGGTACCAGCTGGACAACGTGCCGATGGGCAGCTGGTACCTGTTGGCACAGTCCATCGAGCCCGATCTGGAGTACGCCTACGAACTGAGCGACGCCGGCCGCACCGTGATGCACGTCGGCACCCGCGGCCCGATCAACGTGTTCGAGGACACCGGCACCAGGACGGTCGACCTGCGGCTCAAGCCGCCGTGCGCCGTGGATCCGCCGGTGCTGCTCGCCCTGCTGGACCCGTACAAGGTGGCGATGAGCGCGCGGTTCGGCCGGGACGGTGGGGGCCTGACGGCCCCGGCGAACCTGGGGGCGTCGGCGTCCCGTGCGGCACCGCTCGGCTCACTGACCGCCGCCTGACCCAGCACTGTCCACTATGGACGACCGGAGCTTGCGTTCAGATCCCTGAATCCCAGGCGCTCCGGTACACACCCCATCGTTTGCCGCGATGACGCGGCAGCCGGTGGGGTGTGTGCGTCTATATACGACAGAGCCTGCGCTTGGCAAGTCCGAAGAAGACATGACCGGCTGCGCCGGGCAGGATCGGTTCAGGTACCGGCAGCTCCGGGCCGTCGAAGTTGGGGGATCACCAATGACCGCTTGGCAGGCGCTGCGGCGCCGCATCCTGACGCCCAACCTGTCCGCCACGCAACTGGACGTGCGCGGCTTCCATCTCAAGAACGCCGCCGCCCGGGAGCTGCTGGAAACTGTCGGCCGCTCCTTCCTCACCGGCTACGGCCACGCGGCGTACGCCGCGAGAGCCCCGGAGGCGGAGGAGCAGCTGGAGGAGATTCCGAAGCAGTTCCGGGGCTTCGCCTACGAGGGCGCGGCGATGGCCTGCGCGATCCGCGACGCCATGGGGCTGGGGCGGCCGCATCACGTGGCGGACCTGCTCGCCGGGCGGGGCGACCGCCACATCTACATGGCCTACGTCGGTGTCGGTTGGGCGATGGCACGGCTGCCGAGGATGCGATGGTCCCGGCTGCACGCGGCCGACCCGCTGCTGAGCTGGCTCGTGCTCGACGGGTACGGCTTCCACCAGGCGTACTTCAAGACGCAGCAGTATGTGCGCGAGAAGCGGCACGAGGACCGCTTCCCGTGGCCCGTGGACGGTCCGCAGTGGTATGCGGCGAAGGTCATCGACCAGGGCATCGGCCGCGCCATGTGGTTCGTGGCAGGCGCCGACGCGAAGGTCGCCGCCGCCATGGTGGAAGGCTTCCCGGCCTACCGCCACGGCGACCTCTACAGCGGCATGGGGCTCGCCGCAACCTACGCCGGTGGTGCCGACGAGGACGAGCTGACCTGGCTGCGGGAGCGCGTCGGCGAGCACCGCCACCTGCTCGCCCAGGGCTCGGCGTTCGCGGCCGGCGCGCGAGTGCGCGCCGGGCTCGTGACGCCGCATACCGGGGTGGCCACCCAGGTGTTCTGTGACATGACGCCGGAGCAGGCGGCGAAGGTGACCGACGAGGCGCTGCAGGACGACCTGTACGGGCGTGAGGTACCGGCGTACGAGGTGTGGCGCATGCGTATCGCTGACGAGTTCGTGGCGTAGGGGAGGTGCTGATCAGCATGACGAGAATCGCTCTGGTCGGGATGGCGTGCCGGTATCCGGACGCGACATCGCCGCGGGAACTGTGGGAAAACGCGCTCGCCGGCCGGCGGGCCTTCCGGCGGTTGCCGGACGTGCGGATGCGGCTGGAGGACTACTGGGACCCGGATCCGGCTACACCCGACAAGTTCTACGCCCGCAACGCGGCGGTCATCGAAGGGTACGAGTTCGACCGGATCACCTACAAGGTGGCCGGCAGCACGTACCGGTCGACCGACCTCACCCACTGGCTGGCGCTCGATGTCGCGGCGATGGCGCTGGCCGACGCGGGCTTCCCGATGGCGGAAGGGCTGCCGCGGGAGCGTACCGGCGTCGTGGTGGGCAACACCCTCACCGGCGAGTTCTCCCGGGCCAACCAGATGCGCCTGCGCTGGCCCTACGTTCGCCGGATGGTGGCCGCCGCGCTCAAGGAGCAGGACTGGGATGACGACGCGCTGGCCTCGTTCCTGGACGACTTCGAGGCCACGTACAAGGAGCCGTTCCCCGCGGTGGACGAGGACACGCTGGCGGGCGGGCTGTCGAACACCATCGCCGGTCGCATCTGCAACCACTTCGACCTCAAGGGCGGCGGGTACACGGTCGACGGCGCCTGCTCGTCCTCGCTGCTGTCGGTCGCGACCGCGTGCAAGGCGCTGCTCGACGGCGACGTCGACGTCGCCGTGGCCGGCGGCGTCGACCTCTCGATCGACCCGTTCGAGATCATCGGCTTCGCCAAGACCGGTGCGCTGGCCACCGGCGAGATGCGGGTGTACGACCGCGGCTCCAACGGGTTCTGGCCCGGTGAGGGCTGCGGCATGGTGGTGCTGATGCGCGAGGACCAGGCGCGGCAGGCCGGGCACCGCATCTACGCCTCGATCGCGGGATGGGGGATCTCCTCGGACGGCAAGGGCGGCATCACCCGCCCGGAGGTCTCCGGGTACCGGCTCGCCCTGCGTCGCGCGTACCAGCGGGCCGGCTTCGGCATCGACACCGTGGACCTGTTCGAGGGCCACGGGACCGGGACCAAGGTGGGCGACACCACCGAGCTGACGGCCCTGTCGCAGGCGCGTCAGGACAGCGGGGTGGCGGCTCCACAGGCCGCGATCGGCTCCATCAAGGGGATGATCGGGCACACCAAGGCGGCGGCCGGCGTCGCCGGTCTCATCAAGGCGGCGATGGCGGTGCACCAGCAGGTGCTTCCGCCGGCGATCGGCTGTGTCGACCCGCACGAACTGCTCACCCGGGACGACTCCCCGCTGCGGGCGCTGCGCAAGGCCGAGGCGTGGCCGACCGACCGCCCGGTACGCGCGGGTGTCACGGCGATGGGCTTCGGCGGCATCAACACCCACGTGATCCTGGAGAACCCGGGCGCGCGGCGGCGCGCGCCGATGAGCACCCGTACCTTCGCACTGGCCTCCTCGGCGCAGGACTCGGAGCTGCTGGTGGCCGACGGCGCCTCGCCGGAGGAGCTGCGCGAGCGGCTCGGCCGGCTGGTCGAGTTTGTGGCGAGCGTGGCCTACGCGCAGCTGTCCGACCTGTCCGTGACGCTGCACCGGGAACTACGGGACCTGCCCTACCGCGCGGCGGTGGTGGCCTCCTCCCCGGAGGACGCGGTACGGCAACTGCAACGGGTGTGCGACGCGCTGGACGCGGGCGAGGTCAGCATGTTCGGGCCCGACGAGCGCGCATTCCTGGGACACGTCAGTGGACCAGGGCGGGTCGCGTTCCTGTTCCCCGGTCAGGGCTCCGGCCGCGGTGTCACCGGTGGGGCGCTGCGGCGCCGGTTCGGTGAGGTCGAAGCGGTCTACGCCAAGGCAGCGCTGCCGACCGGCGCGGACGTGGTCGCCACCGAAGTGGCCCAGCCGCGGATCGTCACCGGGTCGATGGCCGGGCTGCGGGCGCTGTCCACCCTGGGTATCGAGGCGACCGTGGCGCTCGGGCACAGCCTCGGTGAGCTTTCCGCACTGCACTGGGCCGGCGCGCTGGACGAAGAGACGCTGCTGCGGATCGCCGCGCTGCGCGGGCGCACCATGGCCCAGCACAGCGCGTCGGGCACCATGGCGAGCATCACCGCCTCCCCGGAGGCGGTCGGGCAGCTGACCGCGGACCTGCCGGTGGTCATCGCCGGCTACAACGCACCCAACCAGACGGTCATCGCCGGTACCGCGGATGCGGTGCGGGACGCGTGCGCGGCGGCGGTGGCGGCCGGCCACACCGCCAACGAACTGCGCGTGTCGCACGCCTTCCATTCCCCGCTCGTGGCGCCGGCGGCGGGCGCGTTCGGCGCGGCCGTGCGCGAGGAGCGCTTCGACGAGGTGGGCCGGCGGGTGATCTCGACGGTGACCGGCGAGCAGCTGGCCGCCGACGCCGACCTACCCGACCTGCTGCACAGGCAGATCGTCGAGCCGGTGCTGTTCGCCCAGGCGGTGGAGCTGGCGGCCAAGGACGTCGACCTGTTCATCGAGGTCGGTCCGGGACGGGTGCTCAGCCGGCTCGCCTCGGCCTGCGTGGACCTGCCGGCCGTCGCGCTGGACACCGACGACGAGTCGCTGACGGGTCTGCTCCGGGTGGTCGCCGCGGCATACGTGATCGGTGCGTCCACTGTGGACGCCGCGCTGTTCCACGGTCGGCTGGCCCGACCGCTGCAGGTGGGTACCGAGTTCAAGTTCTTCGCCAACCCGTGTGAGTCGGCGCCGACGCTGGTACTCAAGGGGACCGGCGGCGGGTCGGCCGTGGGTACGAACCGAGCCGCACCGGCCGCCACTGCGACGGTGCAGCCGCAGATCGCCGAACAGGGTGCTGAAGAGTCCACCGTAGACCTCATCCGGCGACTGGCCGCGCACCGTGCCGAGCTTCCGTTGGAGATGGTGCACACGGACAGCCGGCTGCTCGACGACCTGCACCTGAGCTCGATCACGGTCGGACAGGTGATGAACCAGGTCGCGCAGCTGGTCGGGGTACCGCCGGCGCAGTTGCCGACCAACCTTGCGACGGCCTCGGTGGGCGAACTGGCGCAGGCGTTGGACGGCCTGGCCGGTACCGCCCGGGAATCCGACGGCGCCGCCGTGGAGGAGGTGGCCGGAGCGGCGCCCTGGGCCCGCGCCTGGCGGGTGGACCGCGACGAGGTCCCGCTGCCGGCGAAGGCGGCACCCGAACCCAACGGTGCCTGGCGGGTGTACGCCCCGGCCGGCCACCCGCTGGCCGAACCGCTGCGCCGTGCCCTGGAATCCGGGCGGCTGGGCGGTGGCGTGCTGGTGTGCCTGCCCGAGGCGAGCCGCGAGGAGGACCTGAGCTACCCGCTGGACGGTGTCAAGGCGGTGCTGGGCGCGCAACCGGGCACCCGGTTCGTACTGGTCCAGCACTCCCGCGGAGCAGCCGGCATGGCCAAGACACTGCGGCTGGAGGCGCCGCACCTGCGCACCACGATCGCGCACGTCCCGGCCGGGCTGGCGCAGGCGGTCGACTGGGTGACCGCCGAGGTGGCCGCCACGACGACGTTCAGCGAGGCGTTCTACGACCCGAGCGGGGTGCGGCGGGTACCGACGCTGCGTGCCATGCCGGTGGAGCCGGCGGAGGTCTGCCAGCCACTGGGCAAGGACGACGTGCTGCTGGTCACCGGCGGCGGCAAGGGCATCACCGCCGAGTGCGCGCTGGCCATGGCCGTGGACAGCGGCGCGCGGCTGGCGCTGTTGGGTCGCTCCGACCCGGAGCAGGACGCTGAGCTGGCCGCCAACCTCAAGCGGATGGCCGACGCCGGGGTGTCCGTGCGGTACGGGCGGGCCGACGTCACCGACGCGGACAGCGTTCGCCGGGCCGTCGCGGAGGTCACCGCGGCGCTGGGGCCGGTCACCGCGGTGCTGCACGGCGCCGGCCGCAACGAGCCGGCCGCACTGTCCAACGTGGACAGTGCGCTGATCCGGAGCACCTTCGCTCCGAAGGTCGACGGCCTGCGCGCCGTCCTCGACGCGGTCGACCCGCAGCGGCTGCGGCTGCTGGTCACGTTCGGCAGCATCATCGGCCGGGCCGGCCTGCGCGGCGAGGGCCACTACGCGACGGCGAACGAGTGGCTCGCGGCTGCCACCGTGAACTTCGGGTTGCAGCATCCGCAGTGCCGGGTGCTCTGCCTGGAATGGTCGGTCTGGTCGGGCGTGGGCATGGGGGAGCGGCTGTCCGTTGTCGAGTCGCTCAGTCGCGAAGGCATCACGCCGGTCACCACCGACCAGGGCGTCGCGCTGCTGCGCCGCCTGCTCGCCGATGCGTCCACCCCGCCGGTGGTCGTCATCAGCGGGCGTACCGAGCAGCATCGACACCGTTCGGCACGACGCGCCGGAGCTGCCGCTGCTGCGCTTCGTGGCGCGCCCGCTGGTGCGCTACCACGGCGTCGAGCTGGTCACCGAGGTCGAACTGAATCGCCGGCACCGACCTGTACCTGCCCGACCACCTGCTCGACGGCAACCTGTTGCTGCCCGCGGTGTTCGGCATGGAGGCGATGACCCAGGTGGCGGCGGCGCTCACCGGACGGCCGGAGGTGCCGGTCATCGAGAACGCCGAGTTCCTGCGGCCGATCGTGGTGCCGCCGGACGGCAGCACCATGGTACGGGTGGCCGCCACGGCGACCGGAAACGACACCGTCGACGTGGTGATCCGCAGCGCGGAGACGGCGTTCGCGGCCGAGCACTTCCGGGCCCGGCTGCGCTACGGCGCCGTGGCCGCACCGGAAGGCCCGCCGGAGCAGACCACCGCGGGGCTGCCCGCGGTGCCGCTGGAGCCGAGTACCGACCTGTACGGCGACACGCTGTTCCAGGGCGGCCGCTTCCAGCGCCTGCGCCGCTACCACCGGGCGGCAGCCCGGAACGTGGACGTGGAGGTGGCGGCGGAGCCGGTGTCGTGGTTCGCCAGCTTCCTCTCCGGCGACCTGCTGCTCGGTGACCCCGGGGTCCGGGACGCGCTGATGCACGGCAACCAGGTCTGCGTACCGGACGCCACCCTGCTGCCGGCCAGCATCGAGCGCCTCTACCCGGCCGGGCCGCGGATGGCCGACGCCGACGGGCTGCGCTACTGCGCCGTCGAGCGCAGCCGCGAGGGCGACGCCTACATCTACGACATCGCGCTACGCAACGGAGCGGGCGAGGTCATCGAGCGCTGGGAGGGGCTGCGCCTGCAGGCCGTACGCAAGCGGGACGGTCGGGGGCCGTGGGTGGCGCCGCTGCTCGGCCCGTACCTGGAGCGGACCATCGGGGACCTGCTGGGTGCGCAGGTCGCGGTCGCGGTCGAGCCGGACAGCGCGCAGCCCGATCCGGTCGCGGTCGCCGCCAACGGCGGGAAGTCCGAGGCCGACGCCGACCACGTGGCGCAGCGGCGCTCCCGGACGGCGCTGGCGGCCAGCCGGGTGCTGGACCGGGCGGCGCAGATCCGGTACCGGCCGGACGGGCGCCCGGAGCTCGACGGTGACACGTCCATCTCGGCGGCCCACGGCGGCGGGGTGACCCTGTGCGTGGCGGCCGACGGCATCGTGGCGTGCGACGTGGAGCCGGTCGGATCGGCGGCGCGGGATTCCTGGCCGGGGCTGCTCGGTGCGCACGCCGAGCTGGCCGGTCTGGTGCAGAAGGTGACCGGGGAGGACGAGAACACCGCCGGAACACGGATCTGGGCGGCCATCGAATGCCTGCAGAAGGCGGGCCGCCCGACCCGCGGGCCGCTGGTGCTGCGCCCGGCGCAGCAGCCCGGCTGGACCGTCTTCGCCTCGGGCGACCTGCGCATCGCGACCATCGCGACGCGGCTGCGCGGGCTGCCGGACCCGGTCGTCTTCGCAGTGCTCACCGAGGAGCGTCGATAGTCATGGACAAGTACTTCGAATACCTGCACACCGTCGGGTTCGAGGAAACCAACATCGTGGGGAACGTGTACTACGTGAACTATCTGCGGTGGCAGGGTCGCTGCCGCGAGATGTTCCTGAAGTACCACGCCCCGGAGGTCCTCGCGGACCTGCAGAACGACCTGAAGCTGTTCACCCTGAAGGTCGAGTGCGAGTTCTTCGCCGAGATCACCGCCTTCGACGAGCTCTCGATCCGCATGTACCTGACCGACCTGGCGCAGACCCAACTGGAATTCAGTTTCGACTACGCCCGGCTGGAGCCGGCCGGCGGCGACACCCTGGTGGCTCGTGGCCGCCAGCGGGTGGCCTGCATGCGCGGCCCGAACACCCGCACCGTTCCGACCCGGGTACCGGAGGCGCTGCTGCGCGCTCTGGATCCGTACACCGCGAAGGCCCGCGCCTGACCGGCACGTACCGGCACGCACAGGAGGTGATCGTGAACAGCGACTCGACGGTCCTCCGTCGCGCCTTCGGCGCCTTCGCCACCGGAGTCACGGTGGTGACGGTAGGCGGGGCGATCCCGCACGCAATGACCGCCAACTCCTTCACCACCGTCTCCCTCGACCCACCGTTGGTACTGATCTGCATCGACCACTCCGCCGTCATGCACGCGGCGCTGGTCGAGGCGGGCCACTTCGGGGTGTCCGTGCTCGGCTCGGACCAGGAGCGGGTGGCACGGCATTTCGCCAATCCGAGGCGACCCCTCGGCGGCGCCCAGTTCGACCTCGTCGACTGGGCGCCGGGACCGGAGACCGGCGCACCGCTGCTGACGGGTGCACTGGCGCACTTTGAATGTGAGGTGTGGCGCCGGTACGAGGGAGGCGACCACACGATTTTCGTGGGACTGCTGCTGTCCAGCGAGCGGCACACCGACGATGACGCGCTGCTGTTCTGCCACGGCAGGTTCAGTCGGCTCCATCCGCGACGCAGTGAGGTGACAGCATGACCCTTCTCGAAGGGCAACGCCGAGTGCCACCCGGTCCACCCCGCACCGCGGCCCTGGGGCAGCTGATGGTGATGGCGCGTGACCGGCTGGGCATGATGAGCTCGGCAGCGGCGCGCTACGGCGACGCGGCGCGGCTGCCGGTCGGCCCGAAGCAGCTCTACTTCTTCAACCACCCGGACTACGCGCGGCACGTCCTGGCCGACAACGCGGCCAACTACCACAAGGGAATCGGTCTGGTGCACGCGCGCCGGGCGCTCGGCGACGGCCTGCTGACCAGCGAGGGCGAGCTGTGGCGCAAGCAGCGCAAGGTGATCCAGCCGGCATTCCAGAACCGGCGCCTGACCCAGTACACCGGCGTCGTCGCCGAGGAGGCGGCCGCTCTGGTGGACAGGCTGCGCGCCCACCAGGGGCGTGGGCCGATCAACGTGCTGTCGGAAATGACCAAGCTGACCCTCGGCGTGCTCGGCCGTACCCTGCTCAACGCCGACCTGAGCGCGTTCGGTTCGGTGGGCCACTCGTTCGAGGCGGTACAGGACCAGGCGATGTTCGAACTGGCCTCACTCAACGCGGTACCCACCTGGATCCCGCTGCCCAAGCAGCTGCGCTTCCGGCGGGCCCGGCGGGACCTGCAGGGCGTGGTCGACCAGTTGGTGGCCGAACGGGGCACCAATGTGGACGGTGACGACGTGCTGTCCCGCCTGATCGTGTCGACCCGGGAGGAGCCGGATCCGGCGGTGGCCCGGCAGCGGCTGCGCGACGAACTGGTCACCCTGCTGCTGGCCGGCCACGAGACGACCGCGAGCACGCTGGGCTGGACCTTCTACCTGGCAGACAAGCACCCGGAGGTCTGGCAGCGGCTGCACGAGGAGGCGGTATCGGCCCTGGGCGACCGGCTGCCCACCTTCGAGGACCTGAACAACCTGCGGTACACCTCGATGGTCATCGAAGAGGCGATGCGGCTGTACCCACCGGTGTGGATCCTCACCCGCCAGTCGCTGGCCGAGGACGAGGTGGGCGGGTACCACGTACCGGCCGGCGTGGACGTGCTGATCTGTCCGTACACGATGCACCGCAACCCGCAATTCTGGGAGGACCCGGAGCGGTTCGATCCGGAGCGGTTCAACCCCGACCAGTCGAAGGCCCGACCGCGCTACGCGTACCTGCCCTTCGGCGCCGGACCGCGGTTCTGCGTGGGCAACCACCTCGGCATGATGGAGGCGGCGCTGGTCGTCGCGATGGTCAGCCGGGATCTGCGGCTGGTCAAACAGCCGGGGTACCGGGTCGTTGCCGAGCCGATGCTCTCGCTGCGCATCCGGGGCGGATTGCCGATGACGGTGCTGCCGGCGGACTGAGCCGTAGCCGGTCGGCGCGGTGGTCCGGCTCCTGGCACGACGATCGTGGTGGTGCCGGGCTGGCCATCGTCCGAGTCGGCGCAGGGCAGGGCGGGGACTTCGGTCTCCGCCCTGCTGCTGGTTTTCCGACTCCCCGATGTGGCATTTCTGTTGCCGGCCGCGCACTGGACGTCTCACCCACGACCGGCGCGATGACCCAGCTGCCATTCGTGCTCTCGCCAGCGTCGGGCGGTCACCCCCGGGGACATCGCCGTCCGTGCGGCAGCACATCGGCGATCGGGGCTCCTGCCGACTCACCGTGGCAATGACCGCACTCATTCACCGACCGGTACGGCAGACGCACCAGCCCGTGGCGCCGCGGCGATCGGCTGATCCGGTGCTGCGGGCCGGTTGTGGACGAACCGGGTGGCCAGCATCAGGACGGCGCCCAGCCCGGCCGCCAGTACCATGAAGATCCAACCGTGGCGGAACGCCTGCGGCGCCTGCGAGCGGGCCGGTGATCCGACCAGGGCGACGAACGCGGCGACGCCGAGTGCGCCGCCCACCTGGCGGAACATGGCCGAGATGCCGACCGCCGTGGAGTAACGGGCCGTTCCGGCAGCGCTCACCGCGACGGCGGTGAACGCCGGCATGGTGAGGCCGACGCCCGCGCCGGTGATCAGCTGTCCCGGCAGGAAGGCACCGACGTAGTCGGGCACCGACCCGAGACGTACCGCGTTCCACGCCAGGCCGGCGGCCACCAGCAGGCCACCGACTCCGCCCAGGGTGCCCATGCCGACGCGCGGACCCACCCGGCTGGCGACTATCGAGAAGATGAGCGCGGCCAACGGGCCGGCCGCCAGCTGGAAGCCGGACAGCAGGATCGACTCACCCCAGACCCGGGTGAGGTAGAGCACGCTGGCCAGCAGCATGGCGGCGAAGGCGGCGAAGAAGGCGAGCGCCGAGGTGACCGCGAGCGCGAACGCGGGCAGCCGCAGCATCGGCAGTTCGAGCGCTGGCGCGCGGTGCCGGGCCGAGCGCAGCAGTGCGAACGCCAGCCCCGCGGCGGCCACGACGAACGCCGTCAGCACGCGCCCTGAGCTCCAGCCCCAGTCCCGCCCCTGCACCAGAGCCAGCGTGAGCGCGCCGATGCCCAGCGTCAGTGCGGCGGTTCCGAGCACGTCGGGGAAGCCGGGCGAGTCGGCGTCACGGCTCTCCCGGAGCCGAAGCCACGCGTATGCCACCGACACCAGCCCGAGGGGCAGGTTCACCAGGAACACCCACCGCCAGCTGAGCTGGACCAGCAGACCTCCCAGCGGTGGCCCGGCGGCTGCGCCGACCGCGCCCACGGCGGCCCAGGCCGCGATCGCCACGGGACGCTTGGCGGCCTCGAACTCAGGCAGCACGACACCCAGCGAGCTCGGGATCAGCACGGCCGCACCGATTCCCTGCACGATCCGGGCTGCGATGAGAAACGGTACCGACGGCGCCAGCGCGCACGCGGCCGAGGCCACCGTGAACGTCAACAGGCCGGCGATGAAGCCACGTTTGCGGCCGTAGAGGTCGGCTACCCGTCCGGCGGGTGTCAGCAGCGCGGCGAAGATGATGCCGTACCCGTTGAGCACCCAGGACAGCTCGGAGAGCCCGGTGCGGGGAAAGTCCTGCTGGAGATCGGGGAACGCGATGTTGACGATGAACAGGTCGAGCAGCGAAGCGAACACGCCGATCGACACCATCAAGAACGTGCGCCACGGTCGGACGCTCACGGCCACCTCCGCCAATAGTCGATGGTCGATGCCAACCGACGCTAACCCGGCATCGCGACGCGCGGCTACTGGTGAATTGTCATTCTGCGAGGCGGTGGAACTGTTCCAGTGCGTCCGGCTCAGCCGGCCCACCGCGGTCGTCGGCAGCCGGTGCGCCCAGCCGCCCAGTGCGAGCCCCTTCACGGATGACGGTGCCGCACTGGGCGGTGGCGGGTAACAGTCAGCGGAGCAGTGCGCGGGTCGCTTCCTGCCTGCCTTGGGCGTAGCCGGCACGGGCGGCGGGGACGCGGGTGGCCGGATCCATCTGGTTCGTACCCATCGCGGTTCGGGAATCGGCGTCCGGCGTGATCACCTCGACCCGGCTGCCCTGCTCGCGCAGGGCGTCGACCTGGCCTGTCAGGTCCGCGCCCGGAAATCTGCGCAGGCCCTCGAACTGGCCTTCCGGAAGTGGTCCGCTCCGTCCGCCGAACGGCGAGAGCACGACGACGTTCGCACAGCCCGAGGCAAGGTCGGCGTTGTCGGCGGAGCGCACGCCGCCGTTGATGTAGCGGATGCCGTTGATGCTGTGCGTGGGGCCCATACCGGGCAGCGCGGTGGCCGCGGTGACCGCGTCCACCAGGTCGACGCCGCAGTCGCGGTCGAACGCCGCCAACTCGCCGGTATGCGCGTTGACGGCCACCACGATCATCCGCCGGTCCGGCCAGTCATGGCGGGGCAACCGGGTGGCGACCAGTGCGCGCCGCTGTCCCGCCACGTCGGGTCCGAAGGCGGAGTCGCTTTCCAAGCCGAAGGCGCCCATCGCACGTTGGAGATCGGCCGCCGAGGTGGCGGTGGCGCCGATGGCCCGCATCCGGTCGAACAGCGCGGCCTGCGGCGGGGACGGCGGCCGTGCGCGCCGCTGGCCGGCCGGTTGAACCGGCTCGGACAGCACCGAGGTCAACAGTTCGGCCGCCGGTATACCGCTGCGCGCCCAGGCGGCCACGGTGGCGCCGGACGAGGTGCCGACCACCAGATCGGCAACCTCGGTCAGGTCCAGGCCAGCTTCGGCAAGGCCCGCGATGATGCCGATCGCCCAGAAAAATCCGGCGGTCCCGCCGGCACCGACAACCAGGGCAACGCTGTACGCCATCGGCTGGTGCGAGCTGCGTCGCACCGGGTCAGGTGCGCAGGATTGGGCTCCGTCCCCGGTTGACGGGAGGGATTCGTGAGATTGCAACATATCCTGGTCCCTTTCAGGGTGTCCGAGATACGGGCGCCCAGGGACCGGTGACGACGAAGCTCTAGCGGCTCCGGCGGGACGGGGTGAGCACCCGACTGTGAACGAAAATCGGACTCACCTCCTTTGGCCGTGCGCTGCGACGCTGCGGCAGCGCTCCTGACGAATTCGGCTCGAACGGTAGCATGGTCGCCCGCCGCGTGCGGGACTGACCGGGCGGAAGGGTGGGGACCGCCCCTCGATGGCCGGGCCGGCCCTCTATGGTGGTCTGATGGCATCGGTCAGGCAGGTCCAGGTCACGTTCGACTGCGCGGAGCCTGAGCGCGTCGCCCGGTTCTGGTGCGCGGTGTTGGGGTATGTCGTACCGCCGCCACCGCCGGGGTTTGCCAGCTGGGACGATTTCGATCACGCGCTGCCGCCTGAACGTCAGGGTTCGGCGTTCGCCTGCGTTGATCCGGAAGGCGTCGGCCCCCGGCTGTTCTTCCAGCGCGTTCCCGAAGGCAAGGTCGTCAAGAATCGGGTGCATCTCGACGTACGGGTCGGCACCGGGCTGGTGGGTGACGAGCGCCTGGCCGCGCTGGAAGCCGAATGCGCCCGACTGATCGCGCTCGGCGCGGTACGTGTGCGACTCCTGACCGCCGACGGCCACAACGAGTCCTGCCTGGTGATGCAGGACGTCGAGGGCAACGAGTTCTGTCTCGACTGAGCGCCCCGCAACGTGGCGCTCTGCTGACTCGACGGTGTATGCCGGCACGAGTCGCGCTACCGTGGCGCAGCAACGGCCTACCCGTGGGCAGTGTCCGGGCGCGTCCGCCGGGCAGCACGCTCGGCCGGTGCGAAGGGTGCTTGCGGGCTGCGCGGCAGCGCCGGTTGTGGCGCGTCGGCGGTGCGTAGTAGCGCGTGGCCCAGCTGGGTGAGGCGGTGCTCCGTCGCCTGGCCATGTCGGTGGCTGGTGAGCAGGCCGGCGTTGCGCAGGGCGGCTGCGTGTTCGGAGGCCGACGAGGGGCTGATGTTGGCCTGCCTGGCGATACCGGTCGTGGTGCGAGGCTCGGCCAGGGCGCGCAGCACCGACGCACGGGTGGCGCCGAGCAGTGCGGCGAGCGCCTGGTAGCCGCCCGTGGGGGTGGTGGTGACCGGGCCGTTGCGGGCCGGGTAGATCAGGACGTACTGGGACGGGTTGAGGGGGTCACAGGTGATCAGCGGCTGTCCGGTCCAGAATGCCGACGGCATCAGTACCAGTCCGTGGCCGTCCAGGCGCACGTGGCGATCCTTGGGGCAGGGGGCCCGCAGGGTGAGTTCGCCGTGCTCCGGATCCTGGTTGAGGGTCAGGTCAGGGCTGAGCGCGCTGAGCATCTCGATGGCCCCGCGTTCCTGGAATACCGCTGCGTGATGGGCCACGTCGTTGTGGAACTGCTGGCTGACCGACGCCCACTGGGGCGCCAGATAGGCGGCGTGGAAGCAGCGCAGGGCCCGATCGAGCATCCGGATCACCTGGAGGTCGCCGTCGCCGTAGCGGCGCAGCCAGGTCGGGATGGGAATCCGACTCAGGTGGGCGATCCGGCTGACGTTGTTGCGATGTACCGGCTGCGGGGTGGTGCGCAGGCGATGGAATGCCTCGTCCGCGTCAGCGGTCAGGACGTCGAGGAACAGCGCGCGTCTGCGGTCCGCGACCAGGTTGAGCAGGGGCCGCGCGGGTCTCGGGAAGGTGGAGCGGACCAGCTCCCGCCAGTCGTCGCCGGGTCGGTCCGGACGGTGTCGCAACTCGAAGAGCATCAACACCGTTTCCAGGACCGGCGCGGGCGCTGAGGCGAACCGGATCCGTCCCAGGTCCTCGACGCCGAGAGTGACCGTGAGCATGCTCCGCTCCCTCCGACGATGTCCGGCAGTGACAACTGTGGTGCGCGTCGGTCGGCAGCACCAGCCTTGTCAAGGCTTTCGTCGCCATCCGAAACGTTAGCGTTCGGGCGGGACGTCATGCCACATTGGCCTATGTCAGGGTATCGGGGGTCGAAGTCCTTATCGCATTGACCAGCATCACTGTCGGGTGTCTGACAAGAGGGTTGAAGACCTCCCGGCGAATCGCTTCCTGAGTCACTGCGACGGGCGAAGAGAAGGGGCGGAATTCGTGAACGACAAGCTTGCTCGGCGGGATCCGGCGGACGGCACGCAGGCGCCGGCAGACGGTGAAACCACTGCACTGTCCGCCGCGGCCGGCATGCCGGCCGGGTCAGGCCCCGGCAGTGCTGACGGATCATGGGTGGACAATCCGGCGGATTGCCCGGCGCGCGGGTCCGATAGCGCCGACAGTCCGGCCCCGACCACTTCCGGCCTCTACAACCGCGACGCCGTTGGAAATTGGGCATCCATCAATATCGCCAGGCCGCGCTGACGTAGCGCTCCAGTCTATCTGCACGAAAGGAAGAGGAACGGCACGCGATGATCGCCGCAATGGCTTGGCGGCTTGATCATCTGGCGCCCCTTTTCATGGACGCTCAGTGCGGCCGGCGCACGGCAACAGGGGGTGGGGACCCCGCGACGGATTGTCCCCACCCTCCGGTGCGGGCGCGTGGCGGTCCGGATCAGGACCGACCATGCTCCCTGACGACGCTGATCCGCGTCCCGGGCGGCGCTGAGGTACACCGCTGCAGCCACCGGGACATCGGTGTACCGGCTGGTCATGTGAGGATGTCCGACATGGTCGACCACCCTGGCCCTGCCACGGCGCTCTGCCCGGCCTGCCACGCACCGACCGCCGAGTGACAGGACGCAATCCGGTGACCGACGACATCGTCCCCTACCGTATCGATGTACCTGAGGCCCGGCTGGCGCAGCTGCGGCAGCGGCTGGCCGGCACCCGGTGGCCGGAGGCGGAGACCGTCCCGGACTGGTCGCAGGGGGTGCCGCTGGCCTACCTGCGGCAGCTGTGCGGCTACTGGGCGGACGGCTACGACTGGCGGGCCACCGAAGCCCGGCTCAACGCGCTGCCGCAGTACCGGACCGTCATCGACGGGCTCGGTATCCACTTCGCACACGTGCGTTCGCCGCATCCCGAGGCGCTGCCGCTGGTCGTCACCAACGGCTGGCCGGGCTCGCTGGCCGAGTACCTCAAGGTGGTCGGTCCGCTCACCGACCCCACCCGGTACGGCGGGCGCCCCGCCGACGCGTTCCATCTGGTGCTGCCCACCCTGCCGGGCTACGGGTTCAGCGACAAGCCCACCGGGACCGGCTGGGGCGTGCAGCGCGTCGCGACCGCCTGGGCGCAGCTGATGCGGCGGCTCGGCTACGCCCGCTACGGCGCCCACGGCACTGACTGGGGGAACAGCATCACCACGGCCATCGGTCAGCAGGACCGCGGCCACGTGGTCGGTATCCACCCCGTCCCACCCATCGCCGCACCCGACCCGGCCACCTTCGACAATCTCACCGACACCGAACGGAGCAGCCTCGCGGCGCTCAAACACGCGCAGGAGAAGGAATCCGGCTACTCGGCCGAGCAGTCCACGAAGCCACAGACCATCGGCTACGCCCTGGTCGACTCACCCGCCGCGCTGTGTGCCTGGATCGCCGAGAAGTACCGGTCCTGGACCGACCACGACGGCGACCTGGACAGCGTCGTCACCCGTGACGAACTGCTCGACACCGTCATGCTCTACTGGCTGCCCGCCACCGGCGCCTCGTCGGCCCGGCTGTACTGGGAGAGCTTCGCCCAGGTGTCCGAGTGGTTCAGCTCCTCCACAGTGGACACCGTCGACGTACCGACCGGCTGCTCCATCTTCCCCCGGGACGTCCCCCGACCGTCCCGCCGTTGGGCGGCGCGCCGGTACACCGACATCAGGTACTGGAAGGAGCTGGAACGCGGCGGCCACTTCCCGGCTCTGGAGTGCCCGGACGTCTTCGTCGACGAGCTGCGCGCCTTCTTCGCACTGGTCCGCGGCTGACCACCGGCCGGGAATGCGGGCCGACGGGTGCGCCGAGCCTGCCGCCCGCTATGCGGTGCGGCAGGCTCGGCGGGTGCTGCGGTCAGCCCGCGGCGACGATCTTCCACTGCTGGTTGATGCTGTTGCTGTCGCCCCACTGGCCCAGGTCGCCACCGTTGGTCGTGCGGCCCATGCCGTCCACGTAGAGTCCGGTGGCCCGGTTCTTGATCCGCACGTTGTTGGCGTCGGTCAGCACGCTCCACTGCTGGCTGGTGGAGTTGGTGTCGCTGTTGAGGCCAACGGCGGAGCCGTTGGCCGTGCGGCTCATGCCATCCAGGTAGAGACCGCTGGCGCGGTTGCGGATCCGTACGTAGCTGCCGTCATTCTCGACGGTCCACTGCTGGTTGGAGCTGGTGCTGGTGGCCCACTGGCCGGCGGTGGAGCCGGCGGACGTGCGCCCCATCCCGTCGATGTCCTGGCCGGTGCCGGCGGCGACGATCCGGACGTAGCTGCCGCCGCCGGTGCCGATTCCCCACGCGTACTGCAGTCGGGTGAGCCCGGACTGGTTGGTGAGGGTGAGCTGAATGCCCGCTCCGCTGCCGGTGCGCTTGGTCAGGCTGTACCAGTCGCCGTCGCGCAGCCCCGGCCAGAAGACGCTGCCCATCCCGAGGGTGCGCAGTTCGCTGCTCACGCCGCGGATGTAGTCGGCGAAGAACGAACCGCTCGGGATGCTGTAGTCGATGGTGTTGTAGGAGACGCCGTTCTTGCTGCCGGGGCCCATCGGGCCGCCCCATTCGGTGGCGATGGTACGCCCGGCGTAGGCGCCGATGGAGCTGGCGATGTGGTTGGCCCAGGAGTTCTCGTCCTCGTAGGAGGCGAAGAACGAGTAGTCGTGGACGGCGAGCAGGGTGTTGTTCAGGCGGCTGTCGTTGCCGACGGCGGGGACGTTCTGGGCCAGCCCGGCGCCGTCCAGGATGACCCGGCCGCGCGGCACGCTGGAATACCTTGTCAGCCAGGAGTTGTAGAAGTTGTCGAGGTCAGTATTGCTGTACCCGTAGGGCTCGTTGATGACCTCGAAGTAGGCGTTCGGGTTGCTGCCGTACTTGCCGACGATGGTGTCCCACATCTGGTTGAACGTGCCCGTGTTCGCCGGCTTGCCGCCGGAGTACGCCCAGTAGGACAGGATCACGTTGCCCTTGCCGAGCGCCGTGTCGATGGCCCCGGTGTAGGTCGACCAGTAGCTGGACACGGTCGGCTCGTTCACCGGCATCCGGACGGTGTTGGCGCCGGTGATCGAGTACAACTGGCCGACCACCTGGTTGGCCACGGCGGCCGCCGAGGAGTACGTGTCGGAGGCGCTGAGCCCGGATACGTAGAGCACGCCGTTGACGAAGTTGTCCCGCTGGTCAGCCCAGTTCACCCCCCTGAACTGGCTGGTGGATGCCTGTGCCTGCTGTGCGGTGACGCCCACCAGGCCGGTGGCGGCCAGGGCCACCACCGCCAGCTGGCACACGCGTACCAGGGCGGCCCGACGCCTCGTGACACCCGCCATCATGATTCGCTCCTCACTTCAATGGGTGGCTCGCAACTGCAACGGTGGTCGGATCCGCTGCGGGCCGGCGTCCCCCTGCCGGCCCGCGCGGACCGCGACAGCGCTGGCCCGGTACTGGTAGCCAGTGCGCCCCGCGAGAGGACGCCAGGGTAATTTCATCAGACGTCTGATGTCAATCAATCGCGTCGATATCGATGACCTTCCCTATTCGCAGCCAGTGCGGGTCGCGCAGGGGCTTGGGCGATACGGCAAACGGCGGCAAAAGTGTTACCGCCGGCCCTCGCCAATGGTTAGCCGAAAGTTTCGTCGGCGGCGCAAATAGTCCGGCCACTGTGTGCGCGGCATTTCCGCGGATGACGGGCGGTGGCGACCGGCCGGCACCGATGCATCAACCAACCGATGGCAGCTGAGCGGTTGACGGCCGACGGGCGTGGTCACGGACACGGACGGGCTGTACCCGTGGCTAATGGTCTCGAGTTCGCGCCCGTCCGCGATCGGCTTCGTCGCTTGTCGCGACAGGTCACCAATGTCGGCGGCTGGCGAAGGTTTCACCGGTCGCTCGCCGGGCGGCGATGGTCAAGCGACAACGCGGGATCGTCTCCGCCGGCCGGAGCGACGCACCGGTCACCGCGAAATTGGCACGCTCATTCTGTTACGACCGGCCGCGAGCGCCAGGATCGGTGTCCGGCTGCCGGCACGGCGGCGCCGGTCCGCGCCCCGAACCACGCAGTTGCCCGGCTGACCGGTCCGGTATGCCGACGGTAGCGCCGATGCAGCGGACCTGAGCTGATCCCGGTCGGGCGGAGCGGGGCCGGAGATTCCGCCTTCAGCCACCGGCTGCATGCCCATCAACACGGCGGGCGATAAGCAGGCTTATTTTGTGCCCGCTTTATTGGTCTTGCTGATCTATTTGCCGTCCTCCGGTCACCGCTGCGCCGAAATCGCACGGCGGTATACCCCGATCTTCGGTGATTTCACCTCTTGCGCAGGGATCAATCGACTGATATCCATAGTACGACCTGGGCCGTCCCGAACCCCCAGGTCGCACCCCGATAAGTACTACATCCTTCGCGGCGGTTCTGCGGAGCCATGCTCCGGCGCTTGTCCAACGTCGCCCCACCAGAGCCGTCGCAACCGCCCCGCTGGATCGTCCAGGCAGCCGGGTGTGAGCTGAGCTGGACTGAGGAGTTGGTGGTAAGTGAGACGCAGAACAGTCCTCGCCGTGGCCGCTGTCGCGGCACTCGCGGTAGGCACCGTCGGAGCGACGCTCGCCCAGGGACTGGGCGCGACGGCATCCGCCGCAACGGTCAGCCCGCTCGCGGTGTCGTCCGGGTGTGGCAAGGCCCCGCTGAGCAGTGGTAACCACACGATCACCAGTGGTGGCCAGTCGCGCAGCTACATCCTGCGGGTACCGGCGAACTACGACAGCAGCCACGGATACCGGCTGGTATTCGGGTTCCACTGGAACGGCGGCACCGCCAACGATGTCGACTCCGGCGGCACCGACGGCTACAACTGGTCCTACTACGGGCTGCGCCGCCTGGCGGACGCGGCGGGCAACGGCACCATCTTCGTTGCGCCGCAGGGCATCGGCAACGGCTGGGCGAACAGCAACGGCCGGGACGTGACCTTCACCGACGACATGCTCAGCCAGCTCGAAGCCGGCCTCTGCGTGGACACCACGCAGGTGTTCTCCTCCGGGTTCAGCTACGGCGCGGCGATGTCCTACGCGCTGGCCTGTGCCCGGCCGACAGTCTTCCGGGCGGTGGCGATCTACTCCGGTGCGAACCTCAGCGGTTGCAGCGGCGGTACCCAGCCGGTCGCCTACATCGGCCTGCACGGCCTGCGGGACAACGTCCTGCCGATCGCCTCGGGGCGGGCGTTGCGCGACCAGTTCGTGCGCAACAACGGGTGTACGCCGCAGAACCCGCCGGAGCCGGCGCAGGGCAGCCTGACCCACATCGTGACGGCCTACTCGGGTTGCCGGGCGGGGTATCCAGTGGTGTGGGCGGCCTTCGACGGTGCCGGTCACGACCCGGGCCCGCGCGACGGCTGCACCTGTGACGGGTGGCAGACCTGGACCTCGGGCGTGGTGTGGAACTTCTTCAGCCAGTTCCAGTCCGGCCCGCAGCCCAGCAACTCGGCCACGTCGTCGCCGACCGCCTCGCCGTCCACCTCGCCCACCGGCAGCCAGCAGGGCGTCACGATCGTCGGTGGCGCGTCGGGCCGCTGCGTCGACATCCCCAACTCGTCGACCACGAACGGCACCCAGGCGCAGATCTACGACTGCAGTGGTGGCACCAACCAGCGGTTCACCTACACCTCGGGCAAGGCGCTGCAGGTCTACGGCAACAAGTGCCTGGACGCCAACGGCAAGGGTACGACCAACGGCACCACAGTGATCATCTGGGACTGTAACGGTCAGACGAACCAGCAGTGGAACGTCAACTCCAACGGCACCATCACCGGTGTGCAGTCGGGCCTGTGCCTGGACGCCAACGGTGCGGGTACGGCCAACGGCACCAAGCTGATCCTGTGGTCGTGCAACGGCCAGAGCAACCAGCAGTGGAGCCTGCGCAGCTGATTCACGGCTCGCAGCCGTTCCAGCCGGCCCCGGGAGTGTCGCCGATCGGCAACACTTCCGGGGCCTCGCTGTCGCGCGGGGGGATCAGACGGCGGACTGTGCTCCGTTGGTCAGCGCGGCACTCGTGCTGGTGGTTGGGACGCAGACAGCCGTCGGCGCGCCAACCGCGGTGAACGCGCCGACGAACTGACTGACCGGTCAGAAGTTCTTGCTCTGGACCGTCCAGTTGGGCCGGGTGGCGAGGCCGCCGGGGCCGAGGATGTAGGACCGGGCCGAGGCCGTGCCGTTGAGGGTGAAGTCGAGGAACTGCACCACCACGGTCATTCCCTCGTTCATCTGCGACCCGAAGATGAACCCGGTGTGCCCGGCCTGCGACTGCTCGGCCAGCACCGACGGGACGGTGGCCAGGTTGTAGTTCGCCCGGGTGTTGTCGTAGGCGATGTCCGACGGGCCGCCGTCCATGAACAGCGCCGGGGTGTGCAGCTTGCTCAGCTCCGAACGCGGGTAGCCGAAGGATCCGTCGGCGAAGAAGCCGCTGTCCAGCGACACGACGCTCTTCACCCGGGCGTCCTCGGCGGCGACCAGCGCCTCCAGGCCGCCGCAGGAGTGGCCGGCGACGGCTACCTTGGCCAGGTCCAGCCGCTGGTAGAGGGCGGCACCGCTGCGGGCGTTCTCCCGCTCGGCCCAGCTGATCCCGCCGGTCAGCAGGGACGGCATGGGTGAGCCGCTGCTGAGCCCGTTCGACGTGTTGTTGACCGAGCCGATGTCCACCACCACGAAGCCGTGCGACGCGATGAACGTCAGCGCCCCGATGACCTCGTTGTTGTTGGTGTGTGCGCAGGCGCCGTTGCCGAACACCACGACCGGCATGGAGTGGCCCACCGCGGCCGGACTGGTCGGCCGGAACACCGTGTAGACGTTGGTCCCGTAGGCCCCTTCCCGGGTGACCGGGAACGAGGTGTCGATCGCGGCCGGCGTCGACGGCGAGACAGACGGAGGCGCTGAGGATGGCGGCGCTGACGACGGTGGCGCTGACGACGGTGGCGCTGACGACGGTGGCGCGGACGACGGTGGCGCGGAGGACGGCGCTGCGGGGGAGCTGGGCGGGTTGGTCGTCGGTCCGGTGCAGGTGACCCCGTTGAGCGTGAACGAAGCCGGCGCGGGGTTGCTGCCGTTCCACGCCCCGTTGAACCCGAAGCTGGCGGTGCCGTTGGTCGGGATGCTGCCGTTGTAGCTGGCGCTGGTCACCGTGACCTGGCCACCGGACTGGGTGTAGGACCCGTTCCACAGCTGGGTGATGGTCTGCCCGGCGGTGTACGACCAGGTCAGGCGCCACCCGTTGACCGGGTCGCCGTAGTTGGTGACGGTCACGTTCGCGCCGAACCCACCCGGCCACGACGAGCTCACGGCGTACGCCACCGAACAGCCCGCCGCCGCGTCGGCGGAGCCGGCCACCAGCCCGGCCGCGGCTGCCGCTGCGGTCACCGCCAGCGCGGTGCCGGCTGCCAGGCTCGCCATCGTGCGCTTGCTTGTCATGACACTCCCTTGGCGGTACGGGTGGCCGTCGCACGGTGGCCACCCGGGCCGACCGTCCTGACTGCGCCACCGCGGTCCGACGACGGCCGCGCGCGCCGCTGCGATCGGAGCTGAACGTTCACGGTCAATCCCTTCGTGGCAGTTCCCCGCCGCCGGGCAGTGTTCCGTCACGCCGGGACAGGGGGCGTCAACTCAGTTCAGACATTGGCAGCTGTCAACGGATGTTTCAATGATCGACTCCGAAATTTCGGCCGCCGCGGCGCTGCGACCCATTCCGCGAACTGCTCCCCGGCGCGGCAACCGCGCGCAGCGCCGGTACTGCCAGGGTGCTTGCCGAATGCCGGCCACTGATCGAAACCGGTCAGCGACCGAAACTTCCATACATCGGCATATCTGAGATCGGCTACACTCCCGGACATGGCCGCCACGAGCAGCCCCGGCGCAGCGGGAATCCCGGACCGGGCGCTCACCCTCGCCGACATAGCCCGGCTGGCGGGCGTATCGCCGCCGACGGTGTCCAAGGTGGTCAACGGTCGCTCCGAAGTCAGCGCCGAGACCCGAGAACACGTCCAGCGGCTGTTGCACGAGCACGGCTACCGGCGCCGCCCCCGGGTCGCCAAGCCGTCGCCGCTGCTCGAACTGGTCTTCCACGAACTCGCCGGCATCTACCCGATCGAGATCGTCAACGGAGTGCAGCGGGTGGCCGGCGAGCACAACCTGGCGGTCGTGGTCTCCGAGTCACAGGGCAAGACCCGCCCCGGCCGGGGTTGGACCGACGGCGTCCTCGCCCGCTGCCCGACCGGCGTCATCCCGGTCTTCTCCGACCTCTCGGTCGAGCAGCGCGCCCAGCTGTCCGACTCCGGCATTCCCATCGTGGTCGTCGACCCGCTCGGGGTACCCGACGACGACGTCCCGTCGGTCGGCTCGACCAACTGGCTCGGCGGCCTGGCCGCCACCCGGCACCTGCTGGAGCTGGGCCACCGGCGGATCGCCGTGATCACCGGCCCGGACTGGGCGCTGTGCAGCCGGGCCCGGCTCGACGGGTACCGGGCCGCGCTGGACGCGGGCGGGGTGCCGGTCGATCCGGCGCTGATCCGCGACGGCGCCTTCGAAACCGCCGACAGCCAGGCGCACGCCAGTGACCTGCTCGGACTGCACGATCCGCCGACGGCGATCTTCGCGCTCAACGACGGTATGGCGCTCGGCGTCTACTCCGCCGCCGCCCGGGCCGGCCTGCGGATTCCCCAGGACCTCAGCGTCGTCGGTTTCGACGACTACGCGGTCAACGCCTGGCTGGTGCCGCCGTTGACCACGGTCCGGCAACCGCTGCGGGAGATGGGCGCCGCCGCCGCCCAGATGGTGGTGGACCTGGCGCGCGGTACCGAGCTGCGGTCACGGCGCCGGGAGTTCGCCACCGAACTGGTCATCCGAGCCAGCACAGCCCCACCAGCCGGGTCCTGACCTGTCCGTCCGTACCGGCTGTCCGCCGGATCGGGCCGGCCGCCGTCGCGGCCCGCGGAGAGCGCATGCGGGGCACACCCGTGGCCGTGGTTGAGGTTGACTGGGCTCAGCGACATCGGTCGATGCCGAGGGGTTGGAGGAGCGATGCGGATCCGGTGCCGGGGCGCCCTGCTCGCTGTGCTGGTCGGGACCGGCTGCCTGGCGGCGTGCTCGCCCGGGCACTCGACCCGCGCCACGATCGACGTGGACGCGCCGGTGGCCCTCGCCGACCAGGCGGTACACCTGCGGGTGTCCGGGCTGCACCCGCACGAGCGGGTCACCGTCAGCTCCCGGGCAGCCGACTACCAGGACGCGCTCTGGCACGGCGAGGCGACCCTGGCGGCCGACGGCCACGGCGTCGTGGACCTGGACCGCTCCGCGCCCAGCTCCGGCTCCTACGGCGGCGTCGACGGGATGGGCCTGTTCTGGTCGATGCGGCCGCCCACCGGGGACGCCGACCACACCTCGTTCTACCCGCTCTACCCCAGCCTGGCCGCCAGCTTCGAGGTGACACTCACCGTCACCGCGGCCGGCCGCCCGATCGCCAGCCGGACGGTGACGCGGCAATGGATCTCGGCCGGGGTGACCCACCGCGCCCTGGAGCTCGGCGCGGACCGGGTGGCCGGCGAACTGGACCTGCCGCCCGCGGGAGCGCCCCGGCGACCGGGGGTACTGCTGATCGGTGGCTCCGAGGGTGGCATCTCGGGCCGGTACGACGCGGCACTGCTCGCCTCGCACGGGTACCCGGCGCTGGCCGTGGGCTACTTCGGCCTGCCCGGCCTGCCGGACACGCTCACCGACATCCCGCTGGAGTACTTCGTCTCCGCGGCCCGGCTGCTGGCCGCCCAGCCGCAGGCGCAGCCGGACGCCGTCGTGGTCTCCGGCTACTCCCGCGGCAGCGAAGCGGCCCTGCTCCTGGCCGATGCGCAGCCGGCGCTGATCCGGGAACGCTGCTCTACGCTCCCAACGACGCCGTCTGGCCCGGCCTGCCCAACGGCGATGCCTGGACCAGCGGCGGCGTACCGGTACCGCAGGGCGACATCGCAGTCACGCACGTCCGCGGGCCGGTACTGGCCGTCGCGGGCGGGGACGACGGGCTGTGGCAGTCGACGGCGCAGGCGCACCGGATCGATCAGCGCCTGGCCGAGGCGCCGCACCCGGTCAGCCATCAGCTGCTGGTGTACCCGGAGGCCGGCCACGCCGTCGGCACCTTCCCCTACCTGCCCATCGGCGTGTACGCCCAGGTGAAGGTCGGCAGCTCCCCGGTCGACCTGGCACTGGGTGGCACCCGGGCCGCCGACGAGGCGGCCCGCCGCGACGGTTGGCCGAAGGTACTGGCCTGGCTGTCCATGCTGCCCGGGTAGCCCCACGGGCGAGGGCTCTACCGCCCTCCCGCGACGGTCAGGAGATCGCGGCCCGCACCAGCGCGACGATCTTCTTCTCGACCGCGGGGCTCCAGCCGAGCAGCGCGTACGCCACCGGCCAGATGTCGCCGTCGTCGAGGTTGGCCGGGTCCTGGAAGCCCAGGGTCGAGTAGCGGTACTTGAATTTCCCGGAGTCCTGGAAGAAGAGCACGACCTTGCCGTCCTCGTTGGCGTAGGCCGGCATGCCGTACCAGGTCTTCGGTGCCAGCTGCGGGGCGGCGGCGGTGACCGTCACGTGCACCCGCTCGGCGAGTGCCCGGTCCTGCGGCGCCATCTGCGCGATCTGGTCGAGGACCGCCTGCAGCCCGTCGGCCTTCTTGGCGCCCTTCCTGCCCTCGGCGCGCAGTTCGGCGGCGCGCTGCTTCATCGCGGCGCGCTCCTGCGCGGTGAAGCTGTCGGACTGCTCCTGGGAACTCTTGGTGGGCATTTTCTCGGCTGCCTTTCGATGTTGCTGGCCGGGCGGGTCGCCGGCCGTCTGCTAGGAAGGCTAGGCCGGGCGGGCCGGCGGGACTTCTCGATTGCTGATCGATTCGATTGCTGGTCGACTCGATTGCCCGTCGACTCGATTGCTGATCGATCGGTGCGTCGATGCAGCGCAGCTGCCCGGCACGGGCCCGCGGTCGGGACTACCGTGCGGGGATGGACGTCATTCTGATCCCCGGACTCTGGCTGGACGGTTCCTCCTGGGACCGGGTGGTCCCCACGCTGGAGCGGGCCGGCCACCGGCCGGTGGCGCTGACCCTGCCCGGCATGCAGTCGGCGAGCGTGGACCGCTCGGCCATCGGCCTGCACGACCACGTGGCGGCCGTGCTGGCGGCGATCGACGCGGCCGCTGGTCCGGTGGTGCTGGTGGGGCATTCGGCCGGCGCCGCGACCGCGTACGCCGCCGTGGACGCCCGCCCCGACCGGGTGGCCCGGGCCATCTACGTGGGCGGCTTCCCGACCGGCGACGGCGACCCGCCGGCCGACGGCTACCCGGCGGTGGACGGCGGCATCCCGCTGCCCGACTGGTCGGCCTTTGACGAGGCGGACCTCGTCGACCTGGACGACGCGCTGCGGGCGGAGTTCCGGCAGCGGGCGGTGCCTTCGCCCGAGGGCGTCGGCCGGGGGCCGCAGCGGCTGGCCGACGAGCGCCGGTACGCCGTCCCCACCACCGTGATCTGCCCCGAGTTCACCAGCGAAGCGCTGCGCGGCTGGCTGGCCGCCGGTGCGGCGCCGGTCCGCGAGCTGGCCCGGATCCGCCACGTGGACTACGTCGACCTGCCCACCGGGCACTGGCCCCAGTTCACCCGCCCGCAGGAGCTGGGCGCGGCGATCGTGGCCGCGATCGAGACGACGGCGGCCGAGGGCGCGCGCTACGACGACCACGGCCGTCCGGAGCCGCCCGCCGCGGCCGGGGAGATCGCCACCGTGGTGGGCTTCCTGGACTACCAGCGGGCCACCCTGGAGTGGAAGTGCGCGGGCCTGGACGCGGCCGGGCTGCGCGCCACCACGGCGGCCAGTTCGATGACGCTGGGCGGGCTGCTCAAGCACATGGCGCTGGTCGAGGACGGCTGGTTCCCGCGGGCGATCGGCGGCCAGCAGCGCCGGCCCCCGTGGGACGCCGTCGACTGGGACGCCGACCCGGACTGGGAGTGGCGCACGGCGGCCGAGGACAGCCCGGAGGAGCTGTTCGCGCTGTGGCGGGACGCGGTGGACCGGTCCCGCTCGGTGCTGGCCGCCGCGCTCGCCGCCGGGGGCCTGGACCAGCCTTCCCGGCGGACCTTTCCGGACGGGATGACGCCGAGCGTGCGCTGGATCCTGCTGCACATGATCGAGGAGTACGCCCGCCACAACGGCCACGCCGACCTGCTCCGGGAGTCGGTCGACGGGGCCACCGGCGAGTGAGCCGGCCTGGCTGTCGGAGATCCGGCAGCCACGCTGTAACCGGTCTGCTACTGAAAGTTGCTGAGACGGTCGTCAATTGACGGTATGACCGACACCTCTCCGCCCGTGTGGCAGCTGCGCCTGACCGACCTCTGGTGGCTGCTGGCGTACCCGATCTACCAGACCTTCGGCACCATCCGGCACGAAGGCAGCCACGCCGTGGCGGCCAAGCTGGAGGGCGCGGACGTCACCAACTTCGTCCCCTACCCGCAGACCCAGACCGGCCGGTTCACCTGGGGGTACACCGAGTGGTCCGGGGGCAGCCCGGGCTGGTTCACCGACGCGGCGCCGTACCTGGTGGACCTGCTCTGGTTCGCACTGTTCTTCTTCCTGCTCACCCGGATCCGCTGGACCAACCACCTGATCTGGCTCAACCTGGCCATCATCGGCCTCCTCTCGCCGCTGGTGAACTCGCTGGCCGCCTGGCTCGGCGGGATCTTCGGCAGCGACCAGACCGACGTGGCCAAGTGGCTGGCGAAGGACCCGGACGCCATCGTCCACCTGTACTTCCTGATCACCTGCTCGGCCTACGTCATCGCGCTGGTGGCGATCCTCTGGCGGGCCCCGAAGCGGCTCGCCGACACCATCGCGCCGGTCGACTAGCCCGGCAGGCACACCACCGGCGTCAGGTGCACGGCGTTGTTGGCGAAGCCGCCCCGGTTCCACACCTGGTCGAGCGGCTGGACGACACCGTCCACAGTGGACGCCCGGGCGCCGATTCGGTAGTGGCCGGGCGTGGGGGACCACTCGGCGGTGAACCGGCGCCACGCCCAGCGGTGCCCGCCGTCCGGCTCCAGTCGCGCCGGCCGCCAGCTGTCACCGCCGTCCGTGGTGACCTCCACGGAGGCCAGCTCGGCACCGCCCGACCAGGCCCGCCCGGAGAGCTCGACCGGCTCCGGGCGGACCACCCGGGTACGGGACATGAAGTCCGGGAAACCGGGCGGCACCAGCAGCGCCCGTGGCGCGATCCGCTGCACCGGCGCACCCGGCTCGCCGGGGTGCTGGCGCAGCCGGTACGCCACCTCCTGCTGGAAACCGGTGAACGGCTGCGCCACCGCCTCGATCCGGGCCAGCCACTTGACGTGCGCCATGCCGTACCAGCCGGGCACCACCAGGCGCACCGGGTAGCCGTGCTGCGGCGGCAGCGGCGCCCCGTTCATCGCGTACGCCAGCAGCACGTCGCCGTCCAGCGCGTCCGCCACCGGCAGGCTGCGCTGGTAGTCCTGCTCGACGCCGCGCTCCACCCCGTGGTCGGCGCCGGTGAACACCAGCTCCACGGCGCCCGGATCCACCCCGGCAGCCGCCAGCACGCTGTGTAGCGGCGCCCCGGTCCAGTCGGCCGTACCCACCGCCTCCACCAGCCACGGCTGGCTCACCGGACGGGGCTCCAGCCGGGCCCGGCCGTTGCCCGCGCACTCCATCGTCACCCGTACCGTGCGGGCGGGCAGCTCACGCAGCTGCGCCAGGTCCAGCTCGACCGGCCGGGCGACCAGGCCGTCCACACGCAGCCGCCAGGTCGCCGCGTCCAGCGGCGGGATGTCGTAGTGGATCAGCAGGTAGTGCAGGCCGGGCGGGGTCACGTCGTAACGCAGCGCCTCCAGCGGGAGCCCGTGGTTGCGCGCGGCCAGGCCCAACTCCTCGGCGCTGACCGCCTCGCCCGCCCCGGCCACCCGGCCCGCCCCGCTGACCTGCCCGAGCAGCGCCGCCCGTTCGTCACCCATCCGGCCAGTGAACCACCCGCGCCCGGTCGGACCGAGAGCAGGGCGCGCTGGTCAGGACCGCTGTCCGGGACGGCGGCGGTATTCGGTTGCCGCCGGCGCCGCCGATTGACGAGGATCAGCCGGTCGACAGCGCTTCCCTGGGAGGGTGTCCTGGCTGTTCGGAAGATGCACGCCGACGAGATCGACATCTCCGGCGACCTGGTCGCCCGGCTGGTCGCCGGGCAGTTCCCGCAGTGGGCCGGCCTGCCGCTGCGCCGGGTGCGCTCCACCGGCACGGTGAACGCCCTGTTCCGGCTCGGACCGGAGCTGGTGGTGCGGCTGTGCCGGGTACCGTGGGCCGCCGGCGACGAGGCCAGGGAGCAGCGCTGGCTGCGGCTGCTGGCCCCCTACCTGCCCGTCGCCGTCCCGGTCCGGGTCGCCGTCGCGGCGCCCACCGACGACTACCCGTGGACCTGGTCGGTGCTGCGCTGGCTGCCCGGCCGCAACCCGGTCCCCGGAAACCTCACCGCGCCGGATGTGCTCGCCGCCGACCTGGCCGGGTTCGTCCGCGCGTTCCGCGCCGTCGATCTCCCGGACGGGCCGCGCGCCTACCGCGGCGGGCCACTGGCCGAGCTGGACGAGAAGACCCGGACCGCCATCGCCGGCCTGGACGGCGTGATCGACACCCGGGCCGCCACCGCCATCTGGCGTGCCGCCCTGGACACCCCCGACTGGGCCGGCCCGCCCCGCTGGCTGCACGCGGATCTGCTACCCGGCAACCTGCTGACCCGGCGCGGCCGGCTCACCGCGGTCATCGACTTCGCCACCGCCGGCCTCGGCGACCCGGCCTGCGACCTGATCGTCGCCTGGACGGTCCTGCCGGCCGACGCCCGCCGCTCCTTCCGGTCGGCCGTCGGCTGCGACGACGCCACCTGGGTCCGAGGCCGGGCCCGCGCACTGGCGATGGCGCTCGGCGGCCTGCACTACTACCGGGACATCGAACCCGCCCTGGCAGCCGAGGCGAGCTACACGATCGGGCAGGTGCTGGCCGACGCCCGGGCCGGGGTGAGAACGTCACCGGCGGCGGCTCAGCCGGGTCGCCTGCGCCGGGCCAGCGCCACCGCCAGCAGGCCCACGCCGAGCAGCGCCACGCCGGCCACCGCCGCCAGCAGCAGCCAGCGCACCGGCCCGTCAGCCCGGTGACCGGCGGCCGGAGCCGCACCGGCCGCCGTCGTTCCGGTCGTCGGCCGGCTGCCGGCCGCCGCGCTCGGGCTGGCCGGTGCGGTCACCGCCGACGGGTAGCGCAGCACGTCCGTGTGCACCGGGCTGTCCTCCTGGTCGCTGACCGTGACAAAGGCCGACCCGTCCCGGGTGTACCCGATGCTCTCGCCCTGGGGCTCGTCCGGCAGCGGGGTGATCGCCGGGTGGCCGCTGGTGATCGCCTTGACCACGTCACCGTCGGGTACCGGCCACTCGTAGGCGTCGGAGTAGGTGCGCAGGGCCACCTTGGAGCGGTCCGGCGCGTTGGCGCCGCCGGTCACCACGAAACCGCCGAGCGGCCCCACGCCGCTGGACGTGCCGGTCGGCGACGGCGTGAAGGTACCCACCTTGCGCAGCGGTACCGGCGCGCCGCCCGGGTCCGGTGGGCCGGTCGGGGTGTAGACGCCGGCGACGAGCGGGTCCTTGGTGACGATGATCGGGGCGTCGTCGGCCGCCAGCAGCAGCGCCTCGGCGTCGTGCGCGCCGTCCGGGTAGGCGTACCGGACGATGTGGGGTTGACCGCCGGGCGGCACCCGCCAGATCGCGACGCTGCGCCGGGTGGCGCCGTTGTCGCCGATGTCGGCGACGTAGAGCGTGCCGTCCCGGCCGACCGCGAGGTCCTCCGGGTCGTAGGCGGAGGTGGGGTAGCCGATGGAGCGGACCAGCCGGCACCGGCTGTCCAGGAAGAAGATCCGGATGGCGCTCTTGTCGACGTTGCTGTCAGTGACGGCGATATAGCCGTCCGCTGTGACCGCGATCCCGGAGAGCCCGATCAGCCGCGAGTCGGTCGCCGTGCATGCGGTGACCGCGGCCGTGGCCCGTGGGGCGGCCGGCCGATCCGCCGCGCCCGCCGCAGCGCCCGGGACGGCCGCCGTCACGGTCAGGGTCAGGGTCAGCAGGATTGCCAGTGCACGCACCGCACCAGTGTTCCAGTCCACGGGCGGTCCGGGCGCCAGGCACACCCGCGCCGGCTGTCCCAGGGCGGCCGGCCATCGCAGTGGCGCAGCCTGACGGAGGGCAGACCCGGCCGGCGAAGGAGTGCGGTCGGCCACAGTGCCGCAACGGGCGAGCCGGGCGCTGGCGGCATAGCGTAGGGGCGTGCTGCTGTCTGTACTGGATCTGATGACCGTGCGCACCGGGCAGCGGACGGCCGATGCGCTGACCGCCAGCCTGGCCATGGCGCGCCGGGCCGACGAGTTGGGCTACCACCGCTACTGGGTGGCCGAGCACCACAACATGGCCTCGGTCGGCTCCACCAATCCGCCGGTGCTGCTGGCGCTGCTCGCCGCGCACACCGACCGGATCCGGGTCGGCTCCGGCGGCGTGATGCTGCCCAACCACGCGCCGCTGGTGATCGCCGAGCAGTTCGCGCTGCTGGAGGCGTACGCCCCGGGGCGGGTGGACCTGGGGCTGGGCCGGGCGCCGGGCAGTGACCCGGTGGTCTCGGCGGTGCTGGGCCGGCCGGGCAACGCCGGTGTCGACGACTTCCCGGACACCATCGTGGCGCTGCGCCAACTGATGTCCCCGGCCGGCGCGCCGGTCCGCCTGGGCGACGGCAGCAGCTACGAACTGCGCGCCACCCCGGCCGCGGCCGGCGTACCGCCGGTGTGGCTGCTGGGCTCGTCCGACTACTCGGCGGCGCTGGCCGCCCGGCTGGGCCTGCCGTACGTGTTCGCCTCGCACTTCTTCGCCGGTGCCGGTACCGACCGGGCGCTGCGCATCTACCGCAGCCGGTTCACCCCGTCCGCGGAGCTGGACGCGCCCCGGGTCTTCGTCACCGCCAATGCCGTGGTGGCTGACACCGAGGCCGAGGCACGGGCGCTGGCGCTGCCGCACCTGCAGCGGATGGCGTTCCTGCGCACCGGCCGCCCGATGCAGCCGCTGTCCACTGTGGAGGGTGCCACCAAGATGGTGACCACGCCCTGGGAGGACGAGCTGATCGAGGAGATGGGCCGCAACTGGATCATTGGCGACGGTCCCACCGCCGGCCGGCGGATCCGCGAGCTGGCCGGGCAGTTCGACTCCGACGAGGTGATGGTGGCCTGCGGCGCCTCCGCGTACGAGGGCGAGGAGCCCGGCCGGTACCCGGCCCGCGAGCGCACCCTGGAGCTGCTGGCCGAGCACGCCTGACCGCGCAGGCCCCGCTCGCCGGGGGCGCCGCGCGGCGCGGGCCGGGCCACTTCCGCGACCCGCGCCGCCGCTGTGCGCACGCGCGGGCCCGGCTGGCATACATTCGACCCTGCCCGGCCCCCGCAGCGAAGGACCCCGATGACGCGCCCGACCCGCCCCCGCCCGCCCCGCCGCGCCCGCCGGGGCGCCGTGCTGAGCGCCGTCGCGGCGGTCGCGGTGGCCGCGGGGGTGGCCACCATCGTGATCGCTGTGCTGCACCGTGGCCCGGCCCACCCGGCGGTCGCCGGCCCCGCCGCTTCGTCCGGTGGCGGTACCCCGTCGTCCCCGGTGGCGCCCTCGGCGGACTGTGTGGCTGCCACGGCCGCCCGGCTGACCCCGGCGCAGCAGGTGGGCCAGCTGCTCATGGTCGGTACGCCGGTGGGCAACCCGACCGCGATCAGCACCGCCGTGCGCCAGTACCACCTGGGCGGGGTGTTCCTCGCCGGCCGTAGCAGCCAGTCCGCCGGCACGCTGCGCACGGCCACCACGGCGCTGCAGAGCGCCGCCGCGGGCGACACCGGGGTGGCGCTGCAGATCGCCCTGGACCAGGAGGGCGGTACCGTGCAGACGCTCTCCGGGCCGGACTTCCCGACCATCCCGTCCGCCGTCGTGCAGGGCGCCTGGAGCGACGACAAGCTCCGCGAGCGCTCCGCCGATACCGCGCGCCGGCTGCGCGCCGCCGGGATCACCATGAACCTGGCCCCGGTGGCCGACACCGTGCCGGTCGGTACGGCCGCCCAGAACCCGCCGATCGGTGCGCTGAACCGCCAGTACGGCGCCGACCCGGCCACCGTGGCACCGGACATCGCCACAGTGGTCGGGGCCGCGCAGGGGGCCGGGGTGCTGACCACCATCAAGCACTTCCCGGGGCTGGGCCGGGTGAAGGCCAACACGGACACCTCCACGGCCGCGGTGGACGCGCTCACCACGGCGGAGGACCCGTTCCTGGATCCGTTCATCGCCGGCATCCACGCCGGCACCGCGGCGGTGATGATCTCCTCGGCCCGCTACCCGCGGCTGGACAGCGACGCCATCGCGGCGTTCTCACCCGCCGTCATCACCGACCTGTTGCGGAAGAAGTTGGGCTTCACCGGCATGGTGCTCTCCGATGACCTGGGCGCGGCGAAGGCGGCGTCAGCGGTGCCGGTCGGCGAGCGGGCGGTGCGCTTCGTCCGCGCCGGTGGTGACGTGGTGCTGACTGTGCGGTCAGGCGACGCGGCGCCGATGTCGGCCGCCCTGCTCGCGGCGGCGCAGCAGTCGCCCGAATTCGCCGCGCGGGTACGCGACGCGGTGGCGCACGTGCTGGCCGGCAAGGCCCGGCTGGGCCTGCTCAGCTGTGGGCCGGGCCCGTCGGCGTGAGGGCGCGGGCGTACTCCTGGGCCAGTTCCCGGGCCAGGTCGTCCCGGCCGTCCTGGAGGGCGGCGTTGACCACCCGGACGTAGGCGTCGCGCAGGCTGCGCGCACCGGTGGTGCGTTCGTTGTCGGTCATGGGTGCAACGCTGCGCGCCCTGTGTTGCGAGTCAGTAGACGGGGCCTTAGCGGCTGGTAACCACGGTGTGGGGTGTCTCACGCCGGTGCGCGGCGCGGGCCTGCCGGGCGTCGTGGCCGCGCCGGTTGGCGTGCACGGTGGCCATGTTGGCTTCAGCCCAGCCCTTGATGGCGGCCATCACCGGCAGCAGGCTACGGCCGAAGTCGGTGAGCCGGTAGTCCACCCGGACCGGCACGGCGGCGGTGACGTGCCGGCTGACCATGCCGTCGCGCTCCAGCCCGCGCAGCGTCTGGGTGAGCATCTTCTGGCTCACCCCGCCGATCTCCCGGGCCAGCTCGCTGTGCCGCTGGGCGCCCACGGCCAGCGCGTTGACCACCAGGCACACCCACTTGTCGCTGAGCGTCTCCAGGAACTGCCGGCTCGGGCAGCCTTCCAGGAAGGCGTTGTACGCCTCCTTCGCCTCGGCCCGCCGCTGGGCCGCCGTCCGCGTCGCCATCCGCACTCCGTTCCGTGCCCTAGGCACCCGGAGGTACCTACTTACTTCTGGTTCCCTACCGTCGCAGGATAGTCCGGCAAGAGGCGTTGGGAGAAGAGGAGAGTACGTGATGCGTGCGGTGACGGTGGAGGAGTTCGGCGGCCCGGAAGTGCTGCGGGTGGCTCAGCTGGCCGACCCGGAGCCCGGACCGGGCGAGGTCCGGGTGCGGGTGCGGGCGGCGCCGGTGCACCCGGTGGACGTGGCGGCCCGGGCCGGCTGGCTCGGCGACCTGATCGCCAAGCGGGACCGGTACGTGCTGGGCTGGGACTTCGCCGGCGTGGTGGATGCGGTCGGCGCCGGGGTGACCGGCTTCGCCGTCGGTGACGCGGTGGTCGGCCTCTCCGACTGGGCGGACACCCTGGTGGGTACGCACGCCGACCTGGTGGTGCTGGGCGCCGCGGCACTGGCCGCCACCCCGGTCGGGCCTACTCCGGTGGAGGCGGCCAGCCTGCCGCTCAACGGGCTCACCGCCCGGCAGTCGCTGGCCGAGCTGGACCTGCGGCCCGGGCAGAGCCTGCTGGTCACCGGCGCCGCCGGGCAGGTCGGCGGCTTCGCCGTGGAGCTGGCGGTACGCGCCGGGCTGGCCGTCTACGGACTGGCCGGCGCCGGGGACGAGAAGTTCCTCACCGGCCTGGGCGCCACCTTCGTGCCCCGCGGCACGGACCTCGGCGCCGGCCTGCGCGAGCTGGCCCCCGGTGGGGTGGATGCGCTGCTGGACGCGGCGGTACTGGGCGCACCGGCGCTGGACGCGGTGCGCGACGGCGGTGACTTCCTGGCCCTGGTCGGCCCGGCCACACCGGAGCCGGTGCGCGGCATACGCACCCGCAAGCTCAGCGTGCACAGTGACGGTGCCGGCCTGGCCGGCCTGGTCCGCCTGGTCGAGCGCGGTGAGCTGACCCTGCGGGTGGACCAGGCGTACCCGGTGGCCCAGGTCTCCGCCGCACACGAGCGGCGGGCCACCCCGGGGGTACGGGGCGCGGTGGTCCTGGAGTTCTAATGGATCGTGTACGGGTTGACTCGTTAAAGACGATCGCCTATAACTAACGGGTGACTTCCCTGTCAACCCATGTGACAAAGCTCCCCGAAGTGGTCCACCGCTTCGTGGACGTCGACGGGGTCCGGGTGTTCTACCGGTCAGCCGGCCCCGTCGACGCGCCCACGATCCTGCTGCTGCACGGCTTCCCGTCCGCCTCGCACCAGTACCGTCGACTCATCGACGCGCTCGGCGGCCGGTACCGGCTGATCGCGCCGGACCATCCCGGCTCCGGCCACACCGAGGCGCCCGAGGGCTACCGCTACACCTTCGACTCCCTGGCCGACACCATGGCGGGCTTCGTCGAGCGGCTGCGCCTGACCCGCTTCGTGCTCTACGCCTTCGACTTCGGCGGCCCGGTCGGCCTGCGGCTGGCCACCCGGCACCCGGAACGGATCGCCGGACTCGTGGTGCAGAACGCCAACGCCTACACCGACGGCCTCAGCGACCTGGCTCGCGCCCTGATCGCCAACCGCCCCGGCGTACCCGGCGCCGCCGAGCGCGTCGCCGCCGTCATGACCGCCCCGGTCACCCGCGGCCAGTACGAAGGCGGCGTCACCGACGCCGAACGCATCGCCCCCGACGGCTGGAGTCTCGACCAGCACTTCCTCGACCGGCACCGGGCCGCACAGGTCGCGCTGGCCCTCGACTACCACAGCAACGTCGAGCTCTACCCGCACTGGCAGCACTACCTGCGCACCGCCCAGCCCCCGGCGCTGATCGTCTGGGGTACCGGGGACGCCTTCTTCACCGTCGACGGCGCCCGCGCCTACCTGCGCGACCTGCCCGACGCCGAGCTGCTACTGCTGCCCACCGGCCACTTCGCGCTGGAGGAGAAGCTCACCGAGATCGCCCCGCGCATCGCCGACTTCGTCGACCGTACCTGGAGGCAATCATGAAGATCGCGGTCATCGGCGCCACCGGCCGGCTCGGCGGTGCGATCGCCCGAGCCGCCGCCGAGCGCGGCCACGACGTGACGCCGCTGCACCGGCCCACCGTCGACGCCGCCGACCCGGCCTCCGTCGCCGCCGCCGTCGCCGGCCACGACGCCGTGGTGGCCTCCGTCAAAGGCCCGCAGCGGTTGGTACCACGCGCCGCGAGCGCCCTCCTCGACGGCCTGGCCCGGGCCGGCGTCGACCGGCTGGTCTTCGTCGGCGGCGGCGGCAGCCTGGAGTACGCCCCCGGCCGGCGCATCGTCGACTCCCCGGACTTCCCGCCGCAGTACCGCCAGCTGGCCCTGGACCAGGGCGAGGCGCTGGATCTGCTGCGCGCCGCCGCCACCACGGTGCGCTGGAGCTACCTGAGCCCGCCGCCGGTGCACCTGTTCGACGGGCCGCCCACCGGCGCGTACCACGCACTCGCCCAGGACCGGCCGATCACCGACTCCGCGGGTCAGAGCCGGCTCAGCACCGGCGACCTCGCCGCCGCCGTCCTCGACGCCATCGACCAGGACACCTTCATCGGCCAGCGCTTCACCGCCGCCTACTGAACCACCCGGCGCTTCGCCGCGCCTCACCGACCCGAGCCGCCGCTGCACAGTGGCTCACCCGACCCGGCCGGTACAGGACGGGGGCCTGCCGGGACCGCCAGGGTGCGCGGAGGTTCGACACTCCGCGCACCCTGGGCGGGGCCACTCCGCGTACCCGCGGACGGGGCCAGGCGGGGCCACTCTGCGTACCCCCGGTCGGGCCAGCCGGGCCGGGACGTCGTCAGGCCGCCGCGGGCCGCAGGGTCAGCAGGGTGATCTCGCTGGGCGCGAAGATGCGCAGCGGCGGACCCCAGAAGCCGGTACCCCGGCTGGTGTAGAGCTGGGTGCGCTCGCTGAACCGGGCCAGCCCCTGCAGCGCCGGCTGGTCGGTGCGGACCAGGTAGTGGAACGGCCAGATCTGCCCGCCGTGGGTGTGCCCGGACAGCTGCAGGTCCACCCCGGCCGCCACCGCGGCGGGTACCTGCTGCGGTTGGTGGGCCAGCAGCACCACGGGCAGCTGCGGGTCGGTACCGGCCAGCGCCGCCGCCAGGTCGGCGCCGTGCCCCGGCGCGCCCGAACCGGCGGCGGTCCGGTCGTCCACGCCGGCCAGTACCAGCCGGTCGCCGCCGCGCTCGACCACCACGTGCCGGTTGTGCAGCGGCTCCCAGCCCAGCTGCGCCATGTGGTCCAGCCAGCCCTGGGCGTCGCCGAAGTACTCGTGGTTGCCGGTGATGTAGACCTTGCCGAGCGGGGCGCGCAGGGTACCCAGCGGGGCGGCCTGCGCCCGGCGCTTGGCGGGGGAGCCGTCGGCGATGTCCCCGGTGTGCGCCACCACGTCCGGGGCCAGCGAGTTGACCACCTCGGCGACCCGACGCGACCAGCGTTCCCGGTTGATCGGGCCGTAGTGCGTGTCGGTGAGCAGCACCAGCCGCAGCCCGTCCAGCCCGGCGCCGAGCCGGGGCAGGCGTACCTCCACCGCGCGGACCCGAGGTACCCGTAGCGCCTCCCAGGCGCCCCAGGCGATGAGCACCGCCGAGACGACCAGCGTGCCGACCGACGCCAGCCGCCCGGCGTCGGCCACCCCGGCCAGTGCCAGCAGCGCGTGCGCCGCGTCGCCCAGCAGCGACCAGGTGAACAGCACCCAGACGACGCCGAGCGTGCTGTCCGCCACCCGCGCCGCCCAGTCCCGGCCGTGCCGGCTGTGCCCCTGGTACATCAGCACCGGGAAGGCGACCAGCGCGGCAGCGCAGATCACCGCAGCGGCCAGCACCACCGGCCCCGGCCAGCCGGCCAGCGCGAAACTCGCCCACGGCACGCCGAAGAGCAGCAGCAGCGCACTGCACAGGAAGGCCAGGAACCGCCACCGGCCAGCCCGCCGCACCGGCGGCCCGGCCGTGTCCTGCGGTTGCTGAGCCGGCGCCACCGGCGTCTGTTCGCTGACCGACACGTACCCGCTCCTTCTCCGCCCGCGCCCCCCGGGCAGTATCGACGGTCCTCGTCTGTCGAGTATGCCGCGCCCGGCTGTGCCCGACCTGAGCCTGGATGACAGCGGGTGCGGTGCGGCACCATGGAGCGGTGATCGACGAGCGTACCGGCGTCGCCGCCCTGGCCGAGCTGGTCAGCGACGGCGGGGTGACCGTGCTCAGCGGCGCCGGGCTGTCCACCGAATCGGGCATTCCGGACTACCGCGGGCCGAGCGGCAGCCTGGCCCGCCGCACCCCGATGACGTACCAGGCGTTCACCGCCAGCCCGGTCGCCCGGCAGCGGTACTGGGCGCGCAGCCACCTCGGCTGGCGGGCGATGCGTCACGCCCGGCCCAACGCCGGCCACCGCGCGGTCGCCGACCTGCAGCGGCTCGGCCTGCTCACCGGCGTCATCACCCAGAACGTCGACGGCCTGCACCAGGCGGCCGGCGCCGGGTCGGTGATCGAGCTGCACGGCAGCCTGGCCTCGGTCCGCTGCCTGCGCTGCGGCGACCGGCTCGCCCGGGAGGAGTTGGACCGCCGGCTGGCGGAGGCGAACCCCGACTTCGCGGCCCGGGTCGGCGCGGTCAACGCCGACGGCGACGTGGAACTCGACGACGCCGAGCTGGCCGGCTTCCGTACCGTCGACTGCCAGGTCTGCCCCGGCGGCCTGCTCAAGCCGGACGTGGTCTTCTTCGGCGAGTCGGTCCCGGCCGACCGGGTGGCCGCCAGCTTCGCCCTGGTCGAGTCGGCCCGGCTGCTGCTCGTGCTGGGCTCCTCGCTGACCGTCCACTCCGGACGCCGCTTCGTGCTGCGCGCCGCCAAGCTGGGCATCCCGGTGGCCATCGTCAACCAGGGCCCGACCCGCGGCGACGAACACGCCACCCTGCTGGTCGACGCCCCGCTCGGCGGGGCGCTGCCGGAGCTGGTCCGGCTCGCCACAGCGGCGCCCCGGACCGCCCCGGCAGCTGTCGGCTGACCCGGCTCGGGCAGCTCAGTGCGCCGCGGCGCGGCGGTACCGCCAGATCGACAGCGGGACGAACACCGCCAGGATCGCCAGCGACCAGGCCAGCGACGTGCCGGCCGGGTGCCGCAGTGGCCAGGCGGGGTGCGCCGTCCCCGGGTTGGGGTTGCCGAACAGCTGGCGCAGCGCGGCGACGGTGGCGCTCATCGGGTTCCAGTCGGCCAGCGGGCGCAGCCACCCCGGCAGCCCCTGGGTGGGTACGAACGTGTTGGCCAGAAAGGTCATCGGGAACAGCCAGCCGAAGGTGGCCTGGTCGGCCAGGGTCGGGCTGGACACGCACAGCCCGATGAAGGTACCCACCCAGATCATCGCGAACCCGAACAGCGCCAGCAGCGCGAAGCCCTCGACCGCCTGCGCCGCCGTCCCCTCCGGACGCCAGCTGGTCAGCGCGAACGCGCAGCAGACCATCCCGGCCAGGCCCAGCAGCCGCAGCGAGATCTCGGCCAGGTTGGTACCGGCGAGCACCGCCGACCGCGCGATCGGCATGGACCGGAACCGGTCGATGATGCCGTGGGTCATGTCGCTGTTGGTCCGGGTGGCCGCCTGCACGGCGGTCAGCGCCATGGTCTGCATGAAGATGCCGGGCATCAGGAACGCCCGGTAGTCCCCGCCGCCGGGCAGCGCGATGGCGCTGCCGAAGACGTAGGCGAACAGCACGATCATGATGACCGGGAAGATCAGGAAGCCGACCAGTTCGCCGGGTTGCCGGCGCAGTTGGCTGTAGCTGCGCCGGCAGATGGTGGCGATGTCGCGGGCCGCCCAGGCCAGCCGGGCGGTGCCTGTTGTGGTCGGGCGGGGCGCGGTCAGGGTGCTCATGCGGCGATCGCCTCTCGGGTGGTGGTCCGGGTCAGGTTCAGGAAGACCTCGTCCAGGGTGGGTTGGCGCAGCGCGATGTCGTCGACGAGCACACCGGCGTCGGCCAGTGCAGTGGCCACCCGTACCAGCGCGGCGGCGCCGTCGGTGACGTCGACGCTGAGCCGGTCTCCACCGGCGGAGCGCTGCGGGTCGCGGCCGGTACCGGCGCGTAGCGCCGCGGCGGCGAGACCGGCCTGGTCGCGGTCGCGCAGGGTGACGTCCACCCGGGCGCCGCCGAGCGCCGACTTGAGCTGGGCGGCGCTGCCGCTGGCGGCGACCCGGCCGGCGTTGAGCACCACGATCTGGTCGGCCAGCCGGTCCGCCTCGTCCAGGTACTGGGTGGTGAGCAGCACCGTGGTGCCGTCCCGGACGAGGCCGGCGACCATGTCCCAGATCTCCAGGCGGGTGCCGGGGTCGATGCCGGTGCTGGGCTCGTCGAGGAACAGCACCGGCGGCGCGACGAGCAGGCTGGCGGCCAGGTCGAGGCGGCGGCGCATGCCGCCGGAGTAGGTCTTCACCGGACGGTCGGCCGCGTCGGTGAGCCGGAACCGCTCCAGCAGCTCGTCGGCGCGCCGCCGGGCGACCCGCCCGGACAGGTGCGCCAGCCGGCCGAACATCACCAGGTTGGTACGCCCGCCGAGGATCTCGTCCACGGCCGCGTACTGGCCGGCCAGGCCGATGCGGTGGCGTACCAGGGCGGCTTCGCGGAGCACGTCGTGGCCGGCGACCCGGGCCTGCCCGGCGTCCGGGCGCAGCAGGGTGGCCAGGATCCGGACCACGGTGGTCTTGCCCGCCCCGTTGGGGCCGAGCAGCGCGCAGATGCTGCCGGCGGGGACGGCCAGGTCCACGCCGTCGAGCGCGGTCGTGCGTCGGAAGCGCTTGGTCAGCCCGGTGGCGTCCACCGCGAGAGCCATGCCGATCTCCTTAACGTCGTTAAGTCCTGAACACCGTTAAGGATTACCTGAACGCTGTTAAGCTGTCAACCGTGTCGACCGAGCCCACCCCAGCGCGGCAAGCCCGCTCGCCGCGCGCCAGGGGGTCGAGGCGCTGGACCGGGCCCGGGTGGTCGGCGCCGCGATCGACCTGCTCGACCGGGTCGGCCTGGACGGCCTGAGCCTGCGCCGGTTGGCCACCGAGCTCGGCGTCCAGGCGCCGGCGCTCTACTGGCACGTGAAGAACAAGGACGAGCTGCTCGAACTGATGGTCCAGGCGATCATCGAAGAGACGCCACCCCCCGAGATCCCGTCCGGCCAGGGCTGGGAAGCGACCCTCCGCGCGCACATGCGGTACGTCCGTACCATGATCAACCGGCATCGGGACGGGGCCATGCTGATCGCCTCCACCCGCCCGACCGACGAGCAGTGGCCGGCGGCCGAGGCCCTGCTGGGGGCGCTGGTGGCGCAGGGACTCAGCCCCGCCGACGGGCTCCGGGCGCTCATCGTCGCCAGCAACTTCGTCTCCGGCTTCACCCTGGACGAGCAGGCCGACCGCGCCCGTGGTCGCGCCGGCGACCAGTTCGGTCAGGAGGACTGGGCGGCGGCGCTGCGCCAACTGGACCCGTACCCGCTGCTGCGCGAGGCGCTGCGCGAGGTCGGCGACCCGCAGAGCGACCAGTCCTTCGAGGCCGGCGTGCAGCTGATCCTCGACGGCGTACGCCAGCGCATCGCGGCCCGGTCCTGACTCAGCCCTGGGCGTCCAGGCGGGCCCGCACGGCGGCGAGCGCCTCGGGCGCCGGTACCCCGAGCTGCCGGCAGGCCAGCGCGTAGGCCGCGGCCGCCTCGGCCAGCCGGCGGCGCCGCTGGGCGGCGGGCAGCCGGCCCGGCTGGGCGACCACGGTGCCGTGCCGGACCCGGCTGCGCACCGTGCCGGCCTGCTCCAGCTCCCGGTACGCCCGGGCCACCGTGTTGACCGCCAGCCCCAGGTCGGCGGCGAGCTGCCGGATCGGTGGCAGCTGGGCGCCCGGTGCCAGTACGCCGCTGTCCGCCATCGTCTGGAGCTGCGCCCGGATCTGCTCGTAGGCGGGGACCGGCGAGCCGGTGTCGACCTCGATCTGCACGGCCGTCAGGCCGCGGCCGGGGCGGCGAACCGGGCGGTGGCCACGTTCCAGCCGATGCCCAGCGCCGCGAGGGTGGCCAGCACCGAGACGGCGGCGAGCGCGTCGCCCGGCGGCCGGCCCGCCGCGGCGGTGGCGGCGCGCGCCGCGGCCCAGGAGACGCAGAGCAGCACCAGCGCGGGGGCGGTACCGCAGAGCACGTGCAGGGAACGGGAGCGGATCGCCTCGTCGGCGGCGAGCTGGTCGTCCGGCAGCGGCGGCTGGGCGCGGGTGAGCACCCGGCCGCGGACCAGCAGCGTGGCCAGCGCCGCGCCGACCCCCACCAGCGGGGGACAGACCAGGGTGTACGACCAGCCGTACCGGCCGGCGAGCAGGGCGGCGCCGGCCACGGCGGCGAGGGCGGTGACCAGCGCCGCCTGCGGCAGTTCCCAGGTGAGGCGGCCCACGTAGCGCCCGGGCCGGCGCGGGGACAGCGACGCGGTGCGGCGGGCGCCGCCCGGTGCGGGCGCGAGCCGCGCCTCGGCGACCAGGGCGCCGACGAACCAGCCGCCGAGCAGCACCGTGACGCTCACGTCCAGGTGGTCGCCGGTGACCTGGACGAGCATCCAGCACCAGGTGGCCGCGGCGACTCCGGCGCTACGCCAGCGCCGGGTGTGCGCCAGGTACCGGATGACCGGTGCGCCGTTGTCGACGGTGACCACCAGGCGCTGCCGCCGGGCGAAGGTACGCACCCGGCTCCGGGGGACCGTGCCCCAGCTGTACTGCACCGCGAGCGCCGTCACCACTGTGACGACCGCCAGGCCGAAGCCCAGCATGACCGGCAACTGCCCGCCCATGACCACCTCCCGACAACCTCTTGCAATGTACCTATGTATTGCTACATTGAACAGCCGTGGGGTTGGGGAGGTGCGAAATCGGACAGGACCGGCAACTCACCGACGACGTGTGGGCGCGACTCGATCCGGGCGCCGGCCGGCTGTCCCACCGCCAGGCGGGCCTGGCCGTGCTCGCCGCGCTCGTCGTGGCCACCCTCACCGGCGCCTTCGCGGTGGCGTGGCACGGCTGGGTCGAGCCCCGGCTGCGACTGGTGAACTCCCAAGCGGTCGGCGTCTCCGCCGGCCGGCTCGCCGCACAGCACAGGGAGTACACGTACTCGCTGGAGATCGCCAACCGCGGACCGAGGGTCACCATCCTGGCGATGGGCGCCGACGCGCCGGGTCTGACCCTGCTGGCCGCCCACCCGATGGCGCTCACCGAGGTCGACTCGGTCACCGGCTGGCACGCGCTGCCCTGGCCACTGACCGTGGACCGGGGCCAGGTCGTCCACGTCGACCTGGTCTACCGCACCACCGACTGCGCCCGGATCGGCCACGCCGGGGCTCTCCCGGTCACCCTGGACCGCTGGTGGGGCCGCCAGCACGCCCAGGTGGAGACCGGTGACTTCCCGGACTGGCTGGGCGACTTCGCCGAGCAGGCCTGCCGGGCTTGATCTTTGCGCGTCGACCGGCCTGTCCCTGGCTGCCGGCGTGGGCGGCGGTGCGCTTGACGCACCACCGCCCACGGGCTCCTACAGTAAGGCCTGATCGGCTCTTTCGATATCAGTTCCGATAGATGTCAGTTCTGGTACACGCGGACGTAGTCGATGGCCATGTTGTTCGGGAAGACCGAGCTGGCGTCGGGGGCGCCCGGCCAATCGCCGCCCACCGCGTTGTTCAGGATGATGAAGAACGGGTGGTCGTCGTAGACCCACGGCCCGTGCTGCCCCTCGACGTCGGCCTTGTTCAGCGTGAAGAAGGCGTTGCCGTCGACGAAGAAGGTCATGTGTGAGTTGTTCCAGTCGACCGCGTAGGTGTGGAAGTCCGCGGCGAAGTCCCCGCTGATGGTGTACGGCGAACCCAGGCCGCCGCCGCCGTTGTAGGCCGGCGCGTGGATGGTCGAGTACACCGCGTTGGGTACCTTGCCGACGTGCTCCATGATGTCGATTTCGCCGCAGCCGGGCCAGCCGGCCACCGGGAAGTTGGCGCCCAGCAACCAGAATGCCGGCCACAGGCCCTGCGTACCGGACACCTTGATGCGCGCCTCGACGTGCCCGTAGGTGAAGGTGAACGACTTCGACGTGTTGATCCGCCCCGAGGTGTACTGGCACGGGCCGCCCGGGCAGGCCGAGCCGGCGGTGACCTCCTTGCGCGCCTCGATCACCAGGTTGCCGGCGCCGTCCATCTTCGCGTTGTTGTTGGCGGTGTAGTACTCCAGCTCGTTGTTCTGGCCCGCGCCGGTCTCCGCGAACCACTTGGCCGGGTCGGGCGTACTGCCCGAGGCGCCGTTGAACTCGTCGTCGAAGACCAGCCGGTTGGCCGGGAAGGTGACGTTCGGCGGCAGCGCGGGCGGCGGCGTCGGGCTGCCCCCGGTGCCGAAGACCTGGAACTCCCAGAGCGAGTAGCCGTAGGCGGTACCCCGTGCGGTGCCGTACATCCGCACGTACCGGCCGGAGCCGTTGAGCCCGGTCAGGGTCTGCTTGAAGCCCTTGCTGGTGGTGGTGGAGTAGATGGTCGTCCAGGTGGTGCCGTTGGCCGACACCTGGATCTGGTACGCCGAGGCGTAGGCCGGGTCCCACTGCAGCATCACCGAGTGGATGGTGGCCGTGGCGCCCAGGTCGATGGAGATCCAGCCGGGGTCCACCCAGCCGGTCTGCGCGGCGGTCGCCCACCGGGTGGTGAGGAACTGGTCGGTGACCCGGGCCGGCAGGCAGCCGGAGCACTGCGCGTCGTCCTGGGCGGACGAGGCGGTGGCCGGCTTGTTGTAGGACAGCTCCACGTCGGTGCCGCTGCTCTGGCTCGGGCTGACGCTGGGGCTGGCGCTCGCGCTGCGGGACGGGCTGGGGCTGGTGCCCGACGTCGTCGGGGTGAGCGTGCCGGTGTGCACCGCCAGCTCCCACAGGCTGTAGCCGTACTGGGTGGCCCGGGCGGTGGCGTAGACGCGCAGGTACCGGCCGGTGCCGGCGACGTTCAGCGTCTGCGTGCCGCCGGTGCTCGTGCTGGTCGAGTAGATGCTCGTCCAGGTCGAGGCGTCCCCGGACAGCTGGAGCTGGAACGCCGTGGCGTAGGCCGCCTCCCAGGTGAGGACAACCTGGCAGACGTTGACCGCCGAGCCCAGGTCGACCTGGATCCACTGCGGGTCGCTGAACGCGCTCGACCAGCGGGTACCGGTGTTGCCGTCGACCGCCGAGCCGGCCGGCGTACCGGCGTTCTCGGCGGAGGAGGCGGTGGCCGGGCGGTTCAGTGCCGCGTTGCTGCTGCCGCAGCCGCCGACCCCGAACGAGCCGTAGACCTGGAACTCCCAGAGTGAGTAGCCGTACTGGGTGGCCCGGGCGGTGCCGTAGACGCGCACGTAGCGGCCGGTGCCGGCGACGTTGAGGGTCTGCGTGCCGCCGGTGCCGGTGGTGGTCGAGTAGACGTTGGTCCAGGTGCTGCCGTCGCTGGAGGTCTGCACCTGGAAGGCGGTGGCGTAGGCGGCCTCCCACTGCAGGACCACCTGGCTGATGCTGGCCGCCGCGCCCAGGTCGACCTGGATCCACTGCGGGTCGCCGAAGGCGCTCGACCAGCGGGTGCCGGCGTTGCCGTCGACGGCGGCGCCGGCCGCCGTACCGGCGTTCTCGGCGGACGAGGCGGTCGCCGGCTTGCCCTGCGACAGCAGGGTGGCGGCGGCGTTGGCGGTCAGCGTCGTGGCCACCAGGAAGCCGGCGACCAGGGCGAGCGCCGTACCGGCGACGGCCAGCAGCCGCACGCGCGGCCGGCGCCAGGCCGATCTGAGTCGCTCGCTCCACAGTGGACGGTGGGGACGGGTCATGGCGAATTCTCCTTGCGGGGGGTTGGGTTGCCGGACGGGTGGCAAGGGGCGCCACCCGCCCGGCGGTGGGGGTCCAGGGTCAGCTGACGGTCCAGACGAAGGTGACGTTCGCCTTCGCCCCGGACGAGTTGGTGCCGGTGACGGTCACCGTGGCCGTACCGTGCGTGCTGCCGACTCCGGAGATCAGGCCGGACGGGCTGACGGACAGGCCCGGAGGCAGCCCTTCGGCGCTGTAGGTGAGCCCGGCGTCGCCGCTGATCTGCAGGCTCGCCGCCACCCCGACCCGGCTGCTCATGCCAAACGGGTTGGCCACGTGCACGCTGGTCGCGCCGGCCGTGCTGTCGCTGCCCACGGCCAGGCCGGCGGCGTTCGCGGTCACCGTGGCGGCGACCGTGAGGTTGCCGGTCAGCGGCAGGTTGCGCGACGAGTCGCCGACCAGGATCTGGTACGTGCCGGCCGCTGGCCACCCAGGCGTTCGCCGTGGTGTCCCAGTGCGCCAGGTCGTGCGCGGTCACCGTGAAGCGTCACCGTCTGCGCCTGACCCGGGTTGAGGCTGACCCGCTGGAAGCCCTTGCAGCTGGTGCGGCGGCTCGCCGACGGCGGCCGGGTCGCCGACGTAGAGCTGGGCGACGTCGGTGCCCGGCCCGGCTGCCGGTGTTGGTCACCGTCGCGGTCACCGTCGCCTGCCCGCCGCTCAGCGCGCCGACCTGCAGGTCGCTGAAGGCGAAGGAGGTGTACGACAGGCCGAAGCCGAACGGGAACAGCGGCGTGATGTTCTGGCGTCGTACCAGCGGTAGCCGACGTTGAGGCCCTCGCGAGTACTGCACCGCGTTGCTGCCGTTGCCGGGCCACTGCGCGGCGGTGTGCGCCGGCACGTCGGCCAGGCTGTTCGGGAAGGTGACCGGCAGCTTGCCGGACGGATTGACGTCGCCGAAGAGCAGCGCGGCGATGGCGGTGCCGACCTCCTGGCCGGCGTAGAAGCCCTCGAAGACGGCCGTGACCTGGCCCAGCCACGGCATCGTGGACGGCCGAGTTGGTGTTCAGCACCACGATGGTGTTCGGGTTGGCCGCGGCCACCGCGAGATCAGCGCGTTCTGGTTGCCCGGCAGGTCGATGGTGGACTGGTCGCGTGCCCTCGTTGCCGTAGTTGTCGCTGGCGAAGACGATCGCCACGTTCGACTGCTGGGCCAGGCTGACCGCCGAGGACTGGTTCGCTGCCGTCGTTGTACGTGACCGTGGTGCCGGTGCCGGCCACCCGGTTCTGGATGCCGGTGATCGGCCACACCGTGCCGGAGCTGGTGACCGTGGCGCTGCCGCCGCCGATGGTCTGCACAGCCGGCGCCGCCGTCCTGCCCGATCACCGCGATCGACTTGCGTGGTGGCCGTGGACAGCGGCAGGACGCCGGTGTTCTTCAGCAGCACGGTGCCCTCCTCGGCGCCCTGCAGCGCGACCGCCTGATGCGCGGCCGTGGTCACCGTGGCGTTGCGGTTGCCGCTGGGCGCCTTGTCGAACAGGCCGAAGGCGAACATCTGGGTGAGCACCCGGCTCACCATCGTGTCCAGCGTCGCCTGGCTGACCTGCCGTTCGCGACCGCCTGCTTGAGGAAGTCGGCGAAGAAGTAGCCGTTCGGCATCTCCATGGTCATGCCGTTGTTGGCCGACGTCGACGGTGGAGTGCGCGCCGCCCCAGTCGGAGGTGACGAAGCCGCCGAAGCCGGCCTGCTGGTAGAGGGCGGTGTTCAGCAGGTACGGGTTCTGGCAGGCGTAGGACGCCGTTGACGGTGCTGTAGGCGCACATCACCGACGCCGTGGCGCCCTGCTGTACCGCCGCCTGGAAGGCCGGCAGGTAGATCTCCTGCAGCGTGCGGGTGTCGACGATCGCATTGTCGGCCGGCCCGTTGCGGAACGTCTCCTGGTTGTAGACGGCCACGTGCTTGGCCTGCGCCATCACGCCCTGGCTCTGGATGCCCTTGATGTTGGCGGCGGCCATCTGCGCGGTCAGGTACGGGTCCTCGCTGAACGTCTCGAAGGCCCGGCCCCAGCGCGGGTCACGGACGATGTTCAGCGTCGGGCCGAGCGCCACGTGCGACGCCCTTGCCGGCGAACTCCTGCCCGACGGCCGCGCCGTACTGCTGCTCCAGCGCGGTGTCGAAGGTGGCCGCCGAGGTGACCGCGGACGGCATCTGGGTGACGCCGCCGAGCCCGTCGCCGACGCCCACCGGCCCGTCGTGGAAGCCGATGGCCGGGATGCACAGCGACGGGATGGCCGACATGTTCCCGATGTACGGCGGTTGCTGGCGCCGTTGCCGTGCAGCATCGAGATCTTCTGCGTCCAGCGTCATCTGCGCCGAGCAGCTGGCTGACCCGGGTGGCCACCGGCGCGGTGGAGCCGACCCACGGGCAGTTGCCGTTGGCGCTCTGCGTCGGGGTGGCGCTGGGCGAGCCGGCGTTGCCGACGGTGAGCACGGCCAACTCCCACAGCGAGTAGCCGTACTGGGTGGCCCGCGCGGTGCCGTACACGCGCACGTAGCGGCCGGTGCCGGACAGGCCGGTCAGGTTCTGCGTGCCGCCGGTGCCGGTCGTGGTCGAGTAGATGGTGGTCCAGGTGGTGCCGTTGCTGGAGATCTGGATCTGGAACGCGGTGGCGTAGGCGGCCTCCCAGGTCAGTACCGCCGCAGACGGTGCCGTGACGCCGAGGTCGACCTGCAGCCACTGCGGGTCGCTGAACGCACTCGACCAGCGGGTGCCGGTGTTGCCGTCGGTGGCCGACGTGGCCGGCGTACCGGCGTTCTCGGCCGACGAGGCGGTGGTGGTCTTGCCCTGCGCGGCGTCGACCGTGCCGCAGGAGCCGCCGCCGGTCCCGGTGCTGCCGAACACCTGGAACTCCCAGAGCGAGTAGCCGTACTGGGTGGCCCGCGCGGTGCCGTACAGGCGAACGTAGCGGCCGGTGCCGGTGACGTTGAGCGTCTGGGTGCCGCCGGTGCCCGTGGTGGTCGAGTAGATGCTCGTCCAGGTGGCGTTGTCGGTGGAGGTCTGGAGCTGGAAAGCCTTGCCGTAGGCGGCTTCCCAGTTGAGCACCACCTGGCTGATCGTGGCCGTGCCGCCCAGGTCGACCTCGATCCACTGCGGGTCGCTGAAGCAGCACGACCAGCGGGTGCCGGTGTTGCCGTCGAACGCGGCGCTGGCCGGCGTGCCGGCGTTCTCGTCGCAGGAGGCGGTGGCCGGCTTGCCCTGGGACAGCAGGGTGGCCGCGGCGTGGGCGTCCAGGGTGGTGGCGACGAGGTAGCCGGCGAGGACGACGAGCACGGCGACGGCCGCTAGGAAGGTACGCGAACGCAGGGCAGGCTTCGCCCGCCCCAGGATGTGGGGGGTCATGGCTCTCCCTCGACGGCGGGGACGCGGGGGTGGACGTGAGAGCGCTCTCGCGTCGACATTCGCGGGCCGATCGAGGGGTGTCAAGATTGGCGACGGGCAACGTTTCGATAACGCAAGATCGCCACAAGTCGATATGAGCGATGCTCATGTTCCGGAACCGCGCTGGTCAGCGTATTTGTTGTGGCCAACACCATTTATGGTTGCGGTGATCCACGCAAGATTGGCACACCATCTCCCGGAGACTTGGCGGGATCGGCGGCCGTCAACCCCTTGACACCACCCGGAGAGCGCTACTCATCGGCTTCCGAAGCACTCCGGCCGGGTCCGGGATGAGGGGGCAGGGTCAGGTGGGCCGGTGGCCGGCTCGGGCGAGGATCGCCAGGATGACCTCGCCTTTGGCGTCGGCGTAGTCGTTGACGTAGCGCCAGACGCGGGTGGCCAGCTGCTGCTTGGTGGCCAGGTAGTGGTCACGGTCCCCGGGGTGGGTACGCAGGTGGTCGCGGAAGCGCAGGTGCTGCTCGTGCTGCTCGCAGCCGGGGCCGAAGACGTGCAGGTTGATGTTGGTGTCCGGCCCCTTGAACAGCCGGTGCTCGTACCAGTCCGGCTCGCGCACGGTCAGCCGGTAGCCGGCCGCCTCCAGCGCGGGAACGTACGCCGGCTCGTCGGCCGGGTCGGGCACGATCAGGTCCAGGTCCACGATCGGCTTGGCCGCCAGCCCCGGTACCGACGTGGAGCCCACGTGCTCGACAGCCAGCGCCGTGCCGCCCAGGATGCCCCGGATCCGGTCGGCCTCCCGGGCGAACAGTGCCGGCCAGGCCGGGTCGTAGTCAACCAGGGTGATGGTGCTGTCGTGGCGCGGCGCCACGCCGCCCACGTGCACGCTGCGCAGGTACTCCTCGGAATCCACGACGAGCCACCCTATCGGCCCGGGAGCGCCCACGCCGGCCCGTCACTCCGCCAGCAGGTGCCGTAGCCAGCGCTGCGGAGCGTCCAGGAAACCCTGCCAGGACTGCACGAGCTCCAGCTCCGCCCAGCTCGCCGGGCGCATCCCCCAGGTGCCCAGCTCGACCAGGGTGGCGCCGGGCAGCGCCGCGAGCACCGGCGAGTGGGTGGCCAGCAGCACCTGCGACCCCTCCTGGCGCAGCGCGTCCAGCACCACCAGCAGCGCCAGGCTGGACTGGAAGGACAGCGCCGACTCCGGCTCGTCCAGGAAGTAGACGCCCCGGTCGGTGAACCGGTGCCGGAGCACCTCCAGGAACGACTCGCCGTGCGAGCGCGCCTGCATCCGCTGCCCGCCCCAGGCCCGGGCGTCGGCCTGGCTGGCGTCCACCCCGGCGAGGTAGCTGTGCATCAGCTCGGCGCGCAGGAAGAAGCCGCCCGGCGCGGCCAACCGGTGGGTACGCGCCCGTAGGTGCCGGTGCAGCGGCGAATCCTCGTCGCCCCAGCCGGGGTTGGTCAACGGGCGCCCGGTCGCCGGCTCGGCGCCGTGCCGGGGGTACACCCGGGCGAACGCCTCGACCAGCGTCGACTTGCCGGAACCGTTCTCGCCCACCAGGATCGTCACCCCGGGCGGTACCTCGAAGCCGCCGTCGGCGACCAGCTGCGCCACCGCCGGCACGGTGAACGGCCAGCCGGTCAGGTCCACGCCGGGCCGGGGCGCCCAGTCGATCCGCTCCAGGTGCCGGGGCGCGGTCACAGCCGCTGCTCGGTCGCCGGGTCGGGGCAGCCGTCGAAGAAGCGGTCGAGCACCGCGGCGAAGACCGGCTCGTCGGGTACCGCCCGGGCGAACAGCGTCATGGACGAGCGCAGCTTGAGCGTGTCGATGCCGCCGAAGATCTCCTCGGCGTCGGCGGCGTCGCTGGCAGCCACCAGCGCGGCGCACTCGCGCAGCCGGGCGCCGAGCACCGGGTGGGCGGCGTAGCCACGGGCCTCGGCCAGCGAGGCGATCGCGTACCGCTGCGACATGGCGCTGCTGCCCAGCCCCGCCACCTGCGGGAAGATGAACCACATCCAGTGGCTGAGCTTGCGCCCGGCGCGCAGTTCGGCCAGCACACGCTCGTACGTGCGCCGCTCCTCCTGCGCCGCGAGGAAGCGTTCCAGCAGGTCGCGCTCGGCCACGCAACGACGATAGTCGCCGGGGTCCCCGCCGTCGCGTCGGTTGCCCTGGCTACCGTGTGCGGGATGCGAGGACTGCGGGAGGCCACGGCCGCCCTGTACGCCTACATCCCGCCGCCGCGCGGGAGCGAGCAGCTGCCGTTGGACCGCACCCGGGCGCTGCTGGCGGCGCTGGGCGATCCACAGGACGCGGTCCCGGCCGCGCACGTCGCCGGTACCTCCGGCAAGACCAGCACCGCCTACGCGCTGCGTGCCCTGCTGGAGGCTGGCGGCGTACGTACCGGGCTGACCGTGTCGCCGCACGTCACCACGATCACCGAGCGGGTCCAGGTGGCCGGCGCCCCGCTGCCCGACCAGCTCTTCGCCGACCGGGTCTTCGACCTGCTGCCCCGGATCGAGGCCACCGGCGCCCGCCCCAGCTACTTCGAGCTGCTGGTCGCCCTGGCCCACTGGGTCTTCGCCGGCTCCGGCGGCGCCGACGCCCCGGTCGGCCTGGCCGTGGTGGAGACCGGCATCGGCGGCCTGCGCGACCGGACCAACACCATCGCCCGGCCTGACAAGCTCTGCCTGATCACCGACGTCGGCTACGACCACACCGAGCTCCTGGGCGAGAGCCTGGAGGAGATCGCCGCGCACAAGGCCGGCATCATCCAGCCCGGCAACCACGTGCTCGTCGTCGAGCAGGACGAACGCGTCCTTAAGGTGGTCGCGGACGCCGCCGAGGACCGGGACGCCACGGTCGAGGTCGTCGGCGTGCTCGACGAGTTGGACGCGCCACCCTTCCAGCGCCGCAACTTCAGCCTGGCGCTGGCCGCGTACCACAGGTTGGGCGGCGCGCCGCTGCCGCCGGCCGCGCAGACCGCCGCGCTGCGGGCCGCCCCTCCCGGCCGGCTGGAGTCCTTCCCGGTACGCGGCCGCACGCTGCTCCTGGACGGCGCGCACAACCCGCAGAAGCTGGCCGCCCTCGGTCAGGCGCTGCGCGCCCGGGGCATCGACCGGCTGCCGGTGCTCGCCTCCCTGCTGCGCGCGCCGGAGGCGAAGCTGTCCGGGGCGCTGACCGAGCTGGCCGCCTTCACCAGCGAGCTGATCGTGCCCGAATTCACCGCGGTCGCGCAGATCGGCAAGCAGACCCCGCCCGCGCCCGAGGTCGCCGCACTGGCCCGTCGGGTCGGGATACCCCGGGTCCGGGTGGTCGCCGACCCGGCCGAGGGACTGGCCGCCCTGCTCGCCACCAATGCTCCGCAGGCGCTGGTCACCGGCTCCCTGTACCTGGTGAGTATGGTCCGCCAGGCGCTCACCGGGGGCGCGTTTGAGAGCCGGGAAATCGGGTAGGCATCGAGGAACGCCGATACCTCCCGGGAGGCTTCATGAAACGTCCCATCGCCGTCGCGGCGGCCGCAGCTCTGGGCGCCGCCCTGGCTCTCGCCGTCCCCCAGGGCGGCGCCGTCGCGGCCACGCCCGCGTCGCGGGTCACCGCGAGCGCGTCGCAGCAGATCACCGCGACCGGCACGGTCGAGCCCGGTACCCACGCCGGATGCCTGATCCTGCTGGTGCCCGTCCCGGGATTGCCGATCTGGGACCTTCTCGTGATCACCTATCTGCTCATCGGCGGTGATCCGGCCGTCCTGGTGCCCGGCGCCCGGGTCCGGGTGACCGGCGTTGTCGACAACAGCATCGTGTCGCCCTGCGCACAGGGACATCCGCTGGTCGTATCCTCCGCCACGCCCGCCTGACCGCCGCCCCCCTCAGCCGGCCTGAGCTGCCCGGTTATTCTTCTGCTCACCAGGCCCGTCGTTGTGCCTGGTGAGCGGGGCGTCACGGAGGAGGGGCGATGGAGTACCGGCCGTACGCGCAGCGCCAGCCCGACTCCCAGTACCAGCTCCTCCTGCGCCGCATCCGCGACACCGGCGAGCTGTCGCCCACCCGGCAGGGGCCGGCCGCCCGTACGCTGCTCCAGCAGGCCATGCGGTTCGAGCTGGCCAACGGGTTCCCGATGATCACCGAGCGGAGTATCCGGTCGTTCTGGCGCAAGCCCGTCGCGGAGCTGTGCGCCTTCATCAACGGGGCGACCACGCTGGCCGAGTTCGAGAAGTTCGGCTGCGACTGGTGGGGGCCGTGGGCGACCGAGGAGAAGACCGCCAAGCGCGGCCTCGACCCCGGGGACATCGGGCCGGGCTCGTACGGCGGTGCCTTCCACCACTTCCCGACCAGCGAGGGGCCGGGCTTCGACCAGTTCGCCCACCTGGTCGAGCAGCTCCGCGAGTACCCGAGCGACCGCACCCACTTCGTCTCCCCGTGGATCCCGCAGTACCAGGTGCGCGGCGCCGGCAAGCAGCAGCGCACCACCATCTCCCCGTGCCACGGCTGGGTCCACGTCCGCGTCCTGGGCGGCCGCCTGCACCTGCACATGTACCAGCGCTCCGGCGACGTGCCGGTGGGCGTCCCGGCCAACATGGTGCAGTACGCGGCGCTGCTGCTGATGCTCGAACAGCTCACCGGCTTCCCGGCCGGCGTCTACTACCACACCATCTCCGACGCCCACATCTACGCCGACCAGCTCGACGCCGTCGACGTGCTGCTGGAGCGCGAGCCGCGCCGGCTGCCCACGGTCACCCTCACCGAAGCCGGCCGGGCGGTCACCGACATCCACGATTTCCGCGCTGAGCATTTCGAGTTGGCCGACTACCACCCGTACCCGTCGATCGGGTCGATTCCGGTGTCGCCGTGACCTCCCCCCGGGTCACCCTGATCGTGGCCGCCACCGAGCGGGACGTCATCGGAGACAGCAACGACCTGCCCTGGTACCTGCCCGCCGACCTGCGCCGGTTCCGGCGGCTGACCACCGGGCACACGGTGGTGGTGGGGCGGCTCACCCAGGAGTCGATCGTGCGTCGGCTCGGCACCCCACTGCCCGACCGCCGCACCGTGGTGGTGACCAGCCGCGACAGCGCGGGCCTGCCGTCCGCCGCCACCGTCCCGGCCGCCCTCGCCCTGGCCCGCGACCTGGAGCTGGCCGGTGCCGGGGCGCCGGCCGCTGACCTGGAGGCCGCCGGCTCGCAGCCGGCCGGCGGCGCGGCCCTGGCCCGCAGCGCGGCCCTGGCCCGCGACCTGGCGCCGGCGGGCGGCCGGCAGCGGGGCGGCGAGGTGTTCGTCATCGGTGGGGCGCAGGTCTACGCGGCGGCGCTGCCGTTCGTGGACCGGGTGGAGCTGACCCGGGTGCACGCCGACATCCCCGGCGACACGGCCCTGCCCGACGGCTGGTTGGCCGGGTTCAGCCTGACCGGCACGCAGCCCGGCCCGGCCGGGTCGCAGCCGGCCTTCACCTGGCTGAGCTACGAGCGGAGCTGACCGGCGTGCCGCTCTACCACCTGGACAACCACCGCGACGCCGAGCAGCTGGCCCGGATGCGGGCGCTGGAGGCGGCCGGGGTCTGCCTGTTCTGCCCGGACAGCGTGGCCGCCCGGGACGACGCGCTGCTGCGCACCGCCCACTGGACGGTGCTGCCCAACGACTTCCCCTACCGGGGCACCAAGCTGCACCTGCTGCTGGTCCCGCAGGCGCACGTGGCCGACCTGGTGGACCTGCCGCCCGCCGCGCAGGCCGACCTGTGGCCCACCCTGGCCTGGGCCCGCGACCACTTCCACCTGGACTACTACGGCCTGGGCGCGCGCAACGGCGACCCGCGCTTCACCGGCGGTACCGTCGAGCACCTGCACCTGCACCTGCTCGTCGGGGACGTGGCCGACCCCGGCCACCAGCCGGTACGCCTGAAGCTCAGCTCACGACCCGGATGAGCGCCACCCCGGCGGCCCGGAGGATGTCGTCCCCGTGCAGCACCGCGTAGGGGTCGAGGAACCAGCACCGGGCGAACCCGGCCGCCGCCACCAGCCGGGCGCAGCCCGGGCACGGGAAGGTCGTCACGTAGAGGTCGGCGCCGCGCAGCGACACCCCGTCGGCGGCGGCCCGGGCCACCACCCCCGCCTCGGCGTGCAGCGCCGTGGACAGGTCGATGCGGACCCCCCGGGAGAACTCGTTGCGCGGGTCCCCGTCCAGGTAGGGGGAGTACTCGGTGGGCTGGTGCGCGTTGTGCGCGCTGAACAGGATCGCCCCGTCCCGGGCGGCCACCGCGCCCACCTGGCGCCACCAGTCGGAGCTGCGCCCCGCCTCGGTGCGCAGCCGGCCGACCAGGCCTGCGTCCAGGCTGTCCAGGGCGACGGTGGGGGTGCCCTCGACCGGCGCCGGGTCCAGGCTGGCCGGCCGGTCCCAGCGCAGGAACGTGCGCTCGACGGCGACCCGGCCGGCCGGCGGGTGGGCCGCCAGCAGGTCGCGCATCAACTCCTCGTCGGGCACCACGGTCAGCGGCGCGGTCAGCGCCAGCGTGTCCCGCTCGACCACCCGGACCCGCCGGCCGGTCGCGCGCAGGTAGCCGGCCGCCTGCTCCGGCGCCAGCGCCCGGATCTCCTTACGCAGCACCGGATACTCGTCGGCGAAGCTGGCCCCCAGCAGCAGCACCTCGGCCTGCGGGTAGCGATCCAGCAGCGCCTGGTACCCGGCGTGCAGCACGGGCAGGTAGAGCAGCAGCTGCACCTCCCCGCCCGGGGACGGGGCAGCGCCCGGCCGTGCGCCGCCCGGCGGCCCGACCGTGCTCAGCGGCGGCCGCCGATTTCGTCGATGACGTCCTGGAGCAGCTCGGGCATCCGCTCGGCGAGCTTCTTCGACATCATCTCGGCCAGCTGTAGTTGCAGCAGGCGGACCCGGGCCGAGGTGCTCACCGTGGCCATCCGGTCGAGGACCTCGACCCGGCCGCAGTGCTTGGCCTCCAGCTCGGAAATCTCCTCGGCCGAGTAGGTCTCCCGGGTGGCCACCAGCACGTCCGGGTGTACCGCCTGGATCAGCGCCCACTTGGGGTCGCCGAGCTGCTTGAGCGTGACCAGGCCGACGCCGCGCTGGTGGGTGACCATGCGCAGCCGTTCCAGCTCGGGCACCGCCGGGCGGGCCGGTCCCTTGCGGGTACGGATCTTCTCGTCGCTGTCCAGGCCGACGATGAGGAAGTCGCCGAAGCGCCGGGCGGCCTCCAGGTACATCGAGTGGCCCTCGTGCAGGATGTCGAACGAGCCGGAGGTGAGCACCACCTTCATCCCGAGCACCCGCAGCGCGGAGACCACCTCGGTGATCCGGTCGTAGTCCTGGACGTAGCGCAGTTCGAAGTTGGAGGCGTCGGCGAACAGCCCGCTCTCGTCGGTCAGCACGTCCATCGCCCTCCCGTCGCCCGTCGACCGCCGCACTCTACCCGCCGCCCGGTCCGCCACCGGCCGCCACTCCAGCCCGCCGCCGGCCGTCGGCGGAAAACCGGCCGTCCGGTCACGCTCACCGGACCGGGGAGACCGAAACCCCGTCGAGGGTAGCGACGAAGTCGGCGCCCAGCGCGGCGGACGGGGTGTACGCCCCGGCGGGCACGTCCCTGGCCAGCACCCTGGCCAGGGCGCGCAGGCTGGCGTCGGCGGTCAGCGAGTACCCGTTGGGGGCGGTCAGGGTGGCGCTGCGGCTGGCGCTGTCGGGGCCGCGTACCTCGCCCCAGACCTCGGAGCGGCTGGCCGCCCGGCGCTGCTCGTCCGGCCCCGCCGGGGCGGCCGCCCGGGCCAGGCCGCGTACTCCGGGGATCTTGAGCGCGGCGGCGGCGACCCGGACGCCGGAGCCGCCGGCCACCTTCGTGTAGGTGGTGATGTTCGGGATGCCGGTGGAGCGGTACCCGCTGGCCAGGTCGCCCCACGGGATCGCGGTCACCTCCACCTCGCCGGACGGCAGCGGCACCCGCCGGGTCGGCCGCCCCATCGGCCCGGTGACCAGCGCACCGTCGACCCGGCGCCGGTTGCCGCCGGCCGCGCCGCGCAGTGACGTGGCGTAGGTGCCCGGGCTCAGCCCGCCACCGGCCACGAACGCCAGCTCCAGGCTGGTCGCCCCGGGCAGCGCGGCGGCCAGCAGCGCCGCCAGGCAATCGGTGGGTACGACGTCGAAGCCCACCGCCGGCAGCAGCACCACGCCCGCGGCGCGGGCGTCGGCGTCCCGGGCGTACACCGCCTCCAGTACGTTGATCTCGCCGGTAATGTCCAGGTAGTGGGTACCGGTGGCCAGGCAGGCGTCCACCATCGCAGCGCTGGTCAGCTCGAACGGGCCGGCGCAGTGCAGCACGGCGGCCACGTCGGCGAGCCCGTCGCGTACCCCCTCGGGGTTGTCCAGGCCGAACACCCGGTGGGCGAGACCGAGCCGGTCGGCCAGCGCCGCCAGGGCCGGGGCGTTGCGGCCGGCCAGCACCGGGCGCTCGCCGCGCCGGACCGCGAGTTCGGCGATGAGCTGGCCGGTGTAGCCGTTCGCGCCGTAGAGCAACCACTGCGTCATCAGCCCACCCTACGAAACTTTCACCGGGACCACCTGGGTGGCCGGGCCGGACAGTTGCCCGGTGACCGCGGTGGACCCTAGGGTGCGGCCCGCCGATAGGAGGAGCCATGGGGGTTACCCGTCGTCGGGTAGGCATCACTGTCGCGGGCGTTGTCGCGCTGGCGCTCGTCGTGGTGGCGGGGGTCGCGCTGACCCACCGCCACCGACACGGCACCGAAGGGGCGCGCTACCGCAACGCCGCGCTGTCGCCGGCCGAGCGGGTGGCCGACCTGCTGCCCCGGATGTCGCTGGACGACAAGCTGGGCCAGATGGTGCAGGGGGAGCGGGGCGAGGTCGGCCCCGGGGACGTGGAGTCGGACCGGCTCGGTTCGGTGCTCTCCGGCGGCGGCTCGGCGCCGGACCCGGACACGCCCGCCGGCTGGGCCGACATGTACGACGCCTACCAGCGCGCCGCCCTGGCCACGCCGTTGGGCATCCCCATCCTGTACGGCCTGGACGCGGTGCACGGGGACAACAACGTGCCGGGTTCGACGATCTTTCCGCACAACATCGGGTTGGGTGCTTCGCGTGATCCGGCTCTGGTGCAGCAGGTGGGTCGGGCGACGGCGGAGGAGGTGACGGGGGCGGGTCTGGACTGGACGTTCGCGCCGTGTCTGTGTGTGGCGCGGGATGACCGGTGGGGTCGTACGTATGAGTCGTTCGGGGAGACGCCGGAGTTGGTGTCGTCGATGACGACGATCGTCACCGGGTTCCAGGGCGACACCCTCGGCGGGCCGGCCTCGATCCTGGCCACCGCGAAGCACTACGTCGGCGACGGCGGCACCACGAACGGGACGGACCAGGGCAACACCCAGCTCTCCGAGGCCCAGCTGCGGGCGATCCACCTGCCGGGTTTCCAGGCCGCGATCCAGCGCCACGTCGGCTCGATCATGGTGTCGTTCTCCAGCTGGAACGGCGTGAAGCTCAGCTCCAGCAGGTACCTGCTCACCGACGTGCTCAAGAACGAGCTGGGCTTCTCCGGGTTCCTGGTCTCCGACTGGGCGGCCGTCGACCAGCTCGACGGCGACGACGGGTTCACCGCCGAGGAGATCGCCCAGGGCGTCACCGCCGGCCTGGACATGCTGATGGTCCCCAGCAGCACCGCACCTTCCTGGCGCTGCTCAAGCAGGACGTCCGGAACGGCAAGATCGAGCAGTCCCGGATCGACGACGCGGTACGCCGGATCCTGCTGAAGAAGTTCGAGCTGGGCCTCTTCGAGCACCCGCTGGCCGACCGCTCCTATGCGTCCGGTATCGGCAGCGCCGCGCACCGGGCCGTCGCCCGGCAGGCCGTCCGCGAATCCCAGGTGCTGCTGAAGAACTCGGGCAACGCGCTGCCGCTGGCCAGGTCCGGCGGGAAGATTTTCGTGGCCGGCAAGAACGCCGACGACCTGGGCAACCAGTCGGGCGGCTGGACGGTCGAGTGGCAGGGCGCCTCGGGCAACACCTACCCCGGCGGCACCACCATCCTGGCCGGCATCCGCTCCACCGTGGGCTCCGCAGCGACGGTGACCTACAGCCGGGACGGCTCCGGCATCGACTCGTCCTACCGGGTGGCGGTGGCCGTCATCGGCGAGACCCCGTACGCCGAGGGCAAGGGTGACCGGCCCGAGGGGCTGGCGCTGGACGACGAGGACACGGCGCTACTGGCACGGTTGAAGGCATCCGGGGTGCCGACCGTGGCGGTGCTGGTCTCCGGGCGCCCGCTGGACGTCTCGGCGCAGCTGCCCAGCCTGGCCGGGCTGGTGGCCGCCTGGCTGCCCGGCTCGGAAGGCGCCGGCGTGGCCGACGTCCTCTTCGGCGACTACGCCCCGACCGGCAAGCTCCCGGTCACCTGGCCGGCCAACGCCAACCAGGAGCCGATCAACACCGGCGACGGCGCCACCGGCCTGTTCGCCTACGGCTTCGGCCTGAGCTACCCGCACCGCCCGTCCGGCTCGCCCAGCGCCGGTCCGTCGGCCAGCGCCGGAGCGTCTCCGTCGGCCAGCGCCGCAGCGTCGCCCAGCGCGGTGCCATAGGTCGTCAGGGGCCGTACAGCGGCGACCGGAACGCTCTCGATCAGGTAGTCGTTCCACAACTCCCCGATCCACTTGCGGGACAAATCCGACGCGGTAGCGTCGAGCCATGCCGGAGCAGGGGTACCGGATCGTCGCCACCACCACCGACACCCACGACGCCGCCAGTGCCCTGGCCCGCTCCGCCGTCGAGGCCCGCCTCGCCGCCTGCGCCCAGGTCTGCGGCCCGATCGAGAGCACCTACCGGTGGGACGGCACCGTCGAGGTGGCCAGCGAATACCAGGTGCTCTTCAAGACACCCGCCGCCCGGGTGCCCGCGCTCCAGCAGCACATCCTCAGCCACCACGCGTACGACCTGCCCGAGGTCATCGTCACCGCGGTCCTCGACGGCAGCCCGGCGTACCTGCGTTGGCTCGACAGCGAAACCACCTGACCGCGGCCACCTGTCGAGGCATCGGGGCGGTTCACCCGGCGGCGGCCATCTCCGCCGTGGTGTGGGCCCCGATCTGCGGGGAGGGCGAGCCGGTGAACCGGCTCACGACGGTGCGTACGTGTTCCTCAGCCTGTCCGGCGAGCCCGTCGTACACCGCCACAAAGACCTTGCGGGCGGCTGCGCGGGGCCAGTGGGCGGGCATCAGCTCGATCGGCAGCTGCGGGTCGATGATGGGGAAGTGCCGGTAGGCATCCATGATCTCGGTGCGGGCGCGCACCGCCGCGGCGCCGCAGACCTCGCCGGTACGGATCCGGGGCAGCAGTGGCTCCCAGTGCCGCAGGAAGGTGTCGTAGCGCCTTGCGATGGCGGCGATGTCCCAGGCGTCGATCGGGCTGCGGCCGGCCCGACCCGCCAGCTCCACCTCGCGGGCCCGGAACATCGTCATGGTGCCCGCGGTCATCGTCGCCAGCCGGTCGGTGACGGTCGGGTTCGGGGCGTCGGGACAGACCCAGAGCGCGTCGTACAGGGGCGCGTACCCCAGCCATCGCAGTTGGACCCGCAGCGCCCGTCGTCGGCTGCGCTCCTCCTGCGGAAACGAGAAGGACACGAGCGTCCAGAGGCCGTCCCACGGGTCAGCCCGGGTGGCGAACCCGGCGATCCAGGCGCCGCCCGCGGTCAGGTTGTCGATCGCGGGCTGCGTCAGGCGGTAGGAGCTGTTGCGGCCGTCCCGGCTGCTCTCCAACACCCCGCGCCGGGACAGCCGGCTGATCGCCGTGCGGGCCGCGCTGCTGCCTATCCCGGCTTCGTCGAGCAGCGCGACGATGGACGCGGAGGGTAGCCAGGCCCGGCTGCGCAGGGTGTAGTCGGTCACCAGGGTCATGGCCAGGTTCTGTGCCGTGCTGCCGGCCTGCTGGCGCGGCAGGCGCACGGTCGCGGCGTCGTCAGGAAAGTCTTCCTCGATGTCGTACGGGTTGACCAAGGCACTGCTCCGGCGTCGAGGGTGGACATGACCGCGGCGCCCGGTCGGCGCGCCCCGCCATGATTGTGCAGCTGCGCGGCTGTGGTTGCGCTGGCCGCCCGTTGTTCGGCCTGCCTCGATTGACACTTGTACGTCCCGCGTGCACGATTGGTGACAAGCGTGGCCGGGTCGTCGGCAACCGTGGATCGCGGAGAGCTGCCGGGCCTGGGCGTGCTCCGACGCGACCCGGCAGTCCGGTGGGTAGCTCCGGCGAAGCGTCCGGATGCCGGCCGTAATTTTCGAAACTCGGAGCGCCCGGCACGGGCGCGCTCTCGCCGAGCGGCGCCAAGCCGCCAGCTTCGGCAGCATATGCACTAGCTTTCACGGAGCCACGGCGCCGGTCCATGATCATATAACGAAATATTTCCGAAAGTTATTGACAGTTAGATCGGCTCCTCCTCATACTTTCGCCATCGACATAGGTTGACAGCTGTCGATCCGGATCACGGCTATGACCGGTGTTCTCAGGTCGCGTGACGCCCGGCAGATGCCAGCTCGTACGGCGCAGCCGTCCGACGCCACGTCCGGCGCTCGGGCGGCTCGTACGACGGCTTCCACCGTCCAGCCAGTCCCTCACGAAAAGGAAGCACCCATGAACGAAGCCCCGGAGCGCCCGCAGGGCCGTAAACGTCTGCGCACCAGACTGCTCCTGGCCGGTGCCTCGGCCCTCGCCCTGGCCGCCGGAATGCTGGCGCTGACCGGCCCGGCCAGCGCGGCGACGCAGATCTGCAACAACCAGACCGGCAACAACGGCGGCATGTACTACCAGATGTGGACCGCCGGCCAGGGGTCAGCCTGCATCACGCTGAATTCGAGCAACAGCTACTCCAGCTCCTGGAGCGGCATCGGCGACTTCGTGGCCGGTGTCGGTTGGAACCCCGGCAGCACCCAGTCGATCACCTGGAGCGGCAGCCTCAACGCCAACGGCGGCACCAACATGCTGTCGCTCTACGGCTGGTCGACCAACCCGCTGGTCGAGTACTACGTGACCGAGAACTACGTCGGCTCGCCGAACTACTCCGGCCAGAACATGGGCACCATGACCAGTGATGGCGGCACGTACACCATCATCAAGCACCAGCAGGTCAACCAGCCCTGCATCACCGGCAACAACTGCACCTTCTGGCAGTACCTGGCGATCCGCAACTCGCCGCACAGCAGCGGGACGATCACCTTCTCCAACTTCGTCAACGCCTGGGCCAGCAAGGGCATGAACCTCGGCTCGATGAACTACCAGATCATGGCGACCGAGGCCTGGGGCGGCGGTAGCGGCAACTCCAACGTCACCCTGAACCACGGCAGCAACCCCAGTCCGACCAGTGGCGGCGGCAACCCCACGCCCACCGCGACCAGTGGCGGCGGCAACCCCACGCCGACCAGTGGCGGCGGTGGCGGCTGTACCGCGACGCTGTCGGCCGGCTCCAAGGGCAGCAACTGGTACAACCTCAACGTCTCGGTCTCCGGCTCCAGCAACTGGACCGTGACGGTGAACATGGTCTCCCCGTCGGTCGTCTACAACACCTGGAACGTCAGCGCCAGCTGGCCCAGCCAGTACGTGATGGTGGCCAGATCCAACGGCAACAACAACTGGGGCTTCACGGTCTCGCCCAACGGCCAATGGACATGGCCATCGATATCCTGTAGTGCTGGTTAACCGTCCAACAACCAGTGGCGCGGCGACCTCACGGTCGCCGCGCCACTGCGCGTTCGCTTACTCTCGGTCGGACCGATTGGGGAGCAGGTGGTCACATGAGGTCCGTCACCGAGGTCGAGTTCGACGACCTGTTGCGGTCCTTCGGTCACTCGTCCGACCACCTGGAAACCCGTGACGCGTACGGCACCGCGGTCGAACTGCCGCACCTGGCGCATTGGGTGGCTGGTGAGTCCGATGATCTCGCCTGGCTTCAGGGCTGGTGTCGAACCTTGCGAGGGCATGTCGCGGCCGGTCGGGTAGTGCGCCGCGCACGCATCGTCCCGGAACCGTTGAGTGATTACCAACGCTGGTCGTACAGCATTGCCCATCCGATGGTTGAGGCCGGCGAGGACATCGTCTGCCTCTCCGGGTGCGGTGTAGGAACTCAGCGTTTCGAGGCGGAACACTGACCGCTTGATCCTGCGCAAGATGCGCTGTAACTCATCCATGTGCATCGGCTTGGCCCGTTCTGTCGCCACTTGGCTCAGGCGGCCGGGCCGGCCAGGTGGACGGTGGTGCCGGCGGCGCGCAGGGCGGCCAGGGTGGTCGGGTCGGCGGCGCGGTCGGTGACCAGTTCGTCGATCGCTTCCACTGGGCAGATGCGGGCCAGTTCGGCGCGGCCCACCTTGGTCGCGTCGGCCACCACGATCACCCGTTCGGCGCGGCGGATCAGCGCCGCGTTGGTGTGCGCCTCGATCTCGTCGTGTGTGGTCAACCCGTGCCGGGCGCTGATGCCGTCCACGCCGACGACGGCCACCTGCACGTTGAGCCCGGCCAGGCTCTGCTCCGCGAGCGGGCCGACCAGCTCGTAGGACTGGCTGCGGGCCACTCCGCCGGTCATCACCAGCTTGAGGCGGGGGCGCAGGGCCACTTCGGCGGCGATGTTGAGAGCGTTGGTCACCACGGTCAGCTCGAACCGGTCGGCCAGCAGTCGGGCCACCGCGTGGGTGGTGGTACCGCCGGTGAGGCCGAGGGTCAGCGGGCCGTGCGGGAGCAGGGCCACGGCGGCCCGGGCGATCGCCAGCTTGGCGCCCCGCTGCTGGCCGATGCGGTACCGCACGGGCAGCTCGTGGCTGACGTCGGCGGCCAGGGCGCCACCGTGGGTACGCCGCAGCAGCTGCTGGTCGGCCAGGCTGGCCAGGTCGCGCCGGATGGTGGCGGCGGAGACGCCGAACCGGGCGGCCAGCGCCCCGGCGTCCACCGAGCCGGAGCCGGTGAGCTGGTCGAGGATGGCGCTGACCCGGTCGGCCCGGCGCACGGTGCCCGGTGGCACGGGTACCTCCCTGAAACGCGCAACACAGAATGTTCACTTGCGCGCAGGACCTGGCCGAACGCGCAGAGGCCAGCCTACCGTCCAGGGTGTGAACCACACTGACCAGGAGATCGCCAGCCAGCCGGAGACCTGGGCGCACGCCCTGCGGGCGACCGAACCGGCGCGCACGGCGCTGGCCGCCCCCGGCGAGCGGGTGCTGGCGCTGGGCTGTGGTACCTCCTGGTTCGTCGCGCAGAGCTACGCCGAGCTGCGCGAGGGCGCCGGGCTGGGGGAGACCGACGCGGTCTGCGCCTCGCAGTACCGCCCGGGCCGGCGCTACCACCGGGTGGTCGCCTTCACCCGGTCCGGTACCACCACCGAGATCCTCGACGCGTTGCGGGCGCTGCCCGGCGGGGAGCACCGGGTCACCGTGACCGCCGTGGCCGGCGGCCCGGTCGACGCGCTCACCGACGAGCGGCTGCTGCTCGACTTCGCCGACGAGACCAGCGTCGTGCAGACCCGCTTCCCGACCACGGCGCTGCTGCTGGCCCGGGCCGCCGTCGGCGAGCCGGTCGCCGGCCTGCCGGACGCCGCCCGGCGGGCGCTGGCCGCCCCGCTGCCGGGCGACCCCGAGCGGATCCGGCACACCGTCTTCCTCGGCTCGGGCTGGACCGTGGGGCTGGCCAACGAGGCGGCGCTGAAGGTACGCGAGGCCGCCCAGGCGTGGTCGGAGTCGTACCCGGCGATGGATTTCCGGCACGGCCCGGTCGCCGTCGCCGGCCCGCACAGCCTGGTCTTCGGCTTCGGCGCGCTGCCCGCCGGGCTGGCCGACACGGTGGCGGCGGCCGGCGCCCGGCTGCACACCGACGAGCTGGACCCGCTCGCCCAGCTGGTCCTCGCGCAGCGCTTCGCGACGGCCCTGGCCGCCGCCCGGGGCCTGGACCCGGACCGGCCCCGGCTGCTCACCCGGTCGGTCATCCTCGACCCGGCCGGCGGTGGCCGGTGCTGACCCCCACCGCCCGGATCGTCGCCGGGGCAGCGGTCGCCCGGCGCGGCGTGGGCGCGTTCAACGTCATCACCGTCGAGCACGCCGAGGCGATCGTGACCGGTGCCGAAGCCGCCGGGCAGCCGGTCATCCTGCAGATCAGCCAGAACGCGGTGCGCTTCCACCACGGCCGGCTCGCCCCGATCGCCGCCGCCGCCCGGGCGGTGGCCCGCGCCTCCAGCGTCGACGTCGCGCTGCACCTGGACCACATCGACCAGGTCGGCCTGCTGGAGGAGGCGCTGGCGCACGAGTTCAGCTCGGCCATGTTCGACGCCTCCACCGTGGACTACCTGGACAACGTGGTGGCCACCGCCGCCGCGGCCGCGTTCTGCCACCGGCACGGCCTCTGGCTGGAGGGCGAGCTGGGCGCGGTGGGCGGCAAGGGCGGCGCGCACACCCCGGGGGTACGCACGCATCCGCGCGAAGCGCGTGACTATGTCACCGCCACCGGGGTGGACGCCCTCGCCGTGGCGGTCGGTTCGGCGCACGCCATGACCACCCGGTCGGCCACCCTCGACCACGAACTGATCCGGGCGCTGCGCGCGGTGGTACCCGTCCCGCTGGTGCTGCACGGCTCCTCCGGAGTGGCCGACGACGACCTGGTGGCGGCGGTGCGCGCCGGCATGGTGAAGGTGAACGTCGGTACAGCACTCAACGTGGCGGCCACCGGCGCGGTCCGGGCGCACCTGGCCGCCGAACCGGACGAGGTCGACCCGCGGCGGTACCTGGCCCGGGCCCGCAGCGCGATGACCGACACCGTCGCCCACCTGCTCCGCGTGCTCGCCGGGGCCGGCGACGGCGCGCCGGCCGGGGCCGGCCGGCCGTTGGCCGCGCACCCCGGCTGAGCCCGGCACCGCCCACTACGGTCAGTTATCGACAGCTGCTGCCACGCCGGTCGCGGGGACGGGTACGGAGCGTTCCGGCCGGTAGGCTGCCCCGGGTGATGTCAGGGCAGAATCGCAAGATCTTCGGTCTGCTGGCCGTCGTACCGGCCATGATCGCGCTCGTCGTCAGTTACCTCTGGCCGACGGTGTGGACGATCAAGGCAAGCCTCACCGGGTACACGCCGGTAACCGGTGTGCCGGCCGGCCACGACGTCGGCTCCGACTACGGCCACGCCGTGGGTACCTTCGCCAAGGACGTCGGCTTCAGCTGGACCTCGGCGCTGGTACCGCTGGTCGTCGCGCTCGGGCTCGGGGTGCTGGTCGGGTGGCTGGCGGCCGGCGCGAGCACCGGCGTCCGCCGGGTGGTCCGGGGGCTGCTCGCCGTCTGCGCGGTGACCGTGGCACCGGTGGCCCTGTACACCTCCTGGGCGCACGACGGCCGCCTGAGCGGCGGCGGTGCCCTCGGCGGCCGGTGGCCGGTGTGGGCGACCGCCATCCCCCTCGGCGTCGCCCTGGTCGCCACCGTCTACCTGGCAGTCTTCCGCTCCCGCGACGAGTCCGGCGCGGCGGCGGGTGCCCCGGCGCCGACCGGCGGTGGGACCGGCACGCCGGTGCCCGGCTCGACCCTCCGGGGCGGCGCGGCGCTCCCGGGTGCGGCGGCGCAGCCGGACGGCTCCGGAATCTCCGATATCGATCCGCAGGCCCGGCGGAGCGCCCTGCTGGTCGGGCTGATCGTGGTCTGCGCCGGGCTGGCCGTCAGCCTGCAGGTGTTCACCGCGCCGTTGTTCGGCAGGCGCGCATCGGCCGGACCGCCACTGGCGCACGTGATGAACGAGTTCTTCCTGACCATGCGGGGTGGCCGGGGCGCCGCCCTGGACACCCTGCTGCTCCTCGTGCTCGGTGCGCTGGGCCTGGCCGCGGCCGCGGTCGTCGTCTTCGGTGGGCTGCGGGTCGAGTACACCGCCCGGGACAGCGGCCGGCGCGCGGGTCCCGGCGGGCCGCTCGCGATCGTGCTGGTCGCGCTGGTGCTGCTGCTCCTCGGCTACGCGGCCTGGCCCTGGCTGCGGGAACTGGGCGCCGGCGAGATCAGCATGGGCAAGCCGGCCGGGTTCCCCGCCAGCGTGGGCAGCGTGCTGGTCAACACCTGGCTGCCGCCGCTGGTGGCTGCCGTGGTCGGCGTCGGCCTGGCGGTACTCGCCGGGTTCGGCATCGGCGCCCTGCGGCCCCTCGGGCGCCGCAGCGAACTGCTGCTGCTGCCCTTCGCGCCCTGGCTCTTCGTGGGTCTCGGGCCGCTCGTCCCGCACGGCTGGGTCAGTCTGGTCAACGACCACGAGCTGAACACCGGGCTGCTGGCGCTCATCCCGCCGTCCTGGCTGAGCATTCCCACGCTGTTCCTGACCACGCTGTTCTTCCGCGGTCAGCACGCCCGCCGCCAGGAGGGCCGGCCCGCCGGCCCGGCCCGGCTCGACGTGCTGCGCGCCGCCCCGCTGGTCGCCGCGGCCTTCCTGCTGGTGTGGGTCGGCTACGCGCAGAACACCTCGTGGCAGTGGGTCGCCGCCACCCCGGTGCGCCCGACCGCCGTCAACGTCGTCCTGCGCGGCGCGCAGGAGTACGCCGGGGCGCCGCGCGGAACCGCCAACGGCATCGGCCTGGCCAGCCCGCCGCCGGTCCTGCTCCTGCTGCTCGCCGGCCTGGTGGCGCTACAGCTGTTCGTACTGGACCGGCTGGCGCTGCGCAGCGGCGCGCTGCCCCCGGACGTTCCTGCGCCGACCGGCGCCGGTGCGCCGGCACAGTTCGCCGGTCCGCCCGCCGGCTACCCGGCGTCGGCCGGGCCGGCTGGCGGCCAGCCACCGTACCCGCCGGCCGGCTTCCCCCAGCAGCATCCGGCCCAGCAGTATCCGGCCCAGCAGTATCCGGCCCAGCAGCATCCGGCCCAGCAGTATCCGGCCCAGCAGCATCCGGCCGGTCAGCAGTATCCGGCCCAGCAGTATCCGGCCGGTCAGCAGCCTCCGGCCGGTCAGCGGCATCCGGCCCAGCAGTATCCGGCCCAGCAGAATCCGGGCACGCCGTCGGGGGCGCCGCAGCAGGCGACGCCGCCCCAGCAGTGGGCAGCGCCGGCTCCGCAGCAGTGGACGCCGCCGTCGGCATCGCCGGCACCGCCGCAGCAGTGGATGCCTGCCAGCCCGCCGCAGCAGCCGTGGAGTCCGTCGCAGCCGCCGGCGAATCCCGGCCAGCAGTGGACCGCCCAGGGCGCCACCCCACCCGCCTGGTCGCCGCAGTCGGCGCCGCCGGACCCCACCCAGGCGGCGCCGTCGCAGCAGCGGCGTCCGCAGGGCGCGGCCGAGCCACCGACGTCCGGTGAAGCGCCACAGCCGGCCCCCGAGACCTGGCCGCAACTGCCGCCCGCACAACGGCAGGCGCCCCCCGCCGAGCAGTAACCAGCTCACCGGGCGCTACCTGCCCCCTTGACCCGCATCCAGCCGGCTGAACTGGGGCCGGTCCCAGCTCCCAGCGGTGATCTTGGGGATCTGGGGGTTACGGAGTGGGCGGTTACCCCGATAACCCCAAGATCGTCCAAGGTGACCAGAGGGTCGGGGCGGTCGGGTGGGTGGGTGCGGTCGGTGGAAGGGCGGGCTGGCGGTGGTCACGGGGTGCTGTGGCCGCCGCCGAGGTTGACCAGGGCTACGCCGCCGATGATGAGCGCCAGTCCAGCGATCTTGGCGGCAGTCATCGGCTCGTGGAACGCCAACGCGCCGATCACCGCGATGGCGGCCGTGCCGATGCCGGACCACACCGCGTAGGTGACCCCGATGTCGAGCGTCTTGAGCGTCTGGGACAGCAGCACGAAGGAGATCGCGTACCCGGTCAGGCTGCCCACCGAGGGCCACAGCCGGGTGAAGCCCTCGGTGTACTTGAGCAGCGTGGTCCCGACCACCTCGGCGGTGATCGCCAGCAGCAGATAGACGTACCCCACAGCGCCCCCTCGACCCGTTGCCTGCGACCTTACGGCCCCGGGGCGCTCCATCGGGCCGGGGCGGCGCGCCACCCGCGCGGCCACGTCGACTGCGCACCGCGTCCCGGCCGGAGCACGGCTACGCTGCGCTGGTGTGTACGGTGCTGCTCCGGTTCCGTCCCGGCCGGCGCTGGCCGGTGCAGCTGGCCGCGGTCCGCGACGAGTTCCTGGAGCGCCCCTGGGATGCCCCGGACGCCTACTGGCCGCAGCTGCCCGGCGCGGTCGGCGGCCGGGACCGGCTCTCCGGCGGTACCTGGCTGGTGGCCGACGCCGGGGCCGTGGCCGCGATCCTCAACGGCGCCCCGCTGCCGCCCGCGCCCCGGCCGAGCCGGGGCGCGCTGCCGCTGGCGGCCCTGCGCTCGGACGACCCGATCCCGGAAGACCTGGCCAGCTACGACACGTTCCACCTGCTGCGCGCCGACCGGTCCCGGGCCCGGCTGTGGAGCTGGGACGGGCGTGGCCTGTCCTACCGGGAGCTGACCCCGGGCGACCACATCATCGTCAACCTGGGCCCGGACGACCACACCGACCCGCTGGTCCCGCACTTCGCCCCGCTGTTCGCCGCGCTGCCGGACCCGCCGCTGACCGCCGACGGCGCCGACGCCGGGGACACCGCGGGAGCCTGGGGCAGCTGGGTGCAGCTGCTGCGCGGCGACGGCCTGGCCCCGACCGACCCGCGCGCGCTGCTGGTGGCGCACGACTTCGGCGGCCGCCGGTACGGCTCCGGCTCGGCCAGCCTGGTCGCGCTGGGCGAGCCCGGCCTGCGCTACGACTTCACCGCGCACCCCGAGCGCCCCGCCTGGGCGCCGGTACACCGTCCGGCCTGACCGGCCGGTCAGCTCAGGCCGGCTTGAACCAGGCGACGGCGTAGGCCCCCACGGTCACCGGGGCGGAGGCCGGGTGCCCGTGCAGCGGCTGCGCGACGGCGTGTACCGAGCCGAGGTTGCCCACCCCGGAGCCGCCGTAGGCGCCGGCGTCGGTGTTGAGCACCTCCACCCAGTCGCCGAGCTGCGGCAGCCCGATCCGGTAGTTCGAGATGGGGGTACCGGCGAAGTTGCAGACGCAGGCCAGCGCCTCGCCCTTGTTGCCCCAGCGCAGGAAGGCGAGCACGTTGGCGTCGGCGTCCGAGGTGATCCAGCCGAACCCGGCCGGCGTGGTGTCCTGGCTCCACAGCGCGGGACTGGCCCGGTACACCCGGTTCATGTCGCCGAGCAGTTGGGCGACGCCGGTGGCGCCGTACTGGAAGGCGGCGTTCCAGTCCAGCCCGCGCCCTTCGCTCCACTCGGTCTCCTGGGCCAGTTCGGCGCCCATGAAGAGCAGCTGCTTGCCGGGGAAGGCCCACTGGTAGGCGAGCAGCCCGCGCAGTCCGGCCACCCGCTGCCAGCGGTCGCCGGGCATCTTCGCGGCCAGCGACCGCTTGCCGTGCACCACCTCGTCGTGCGACAGCGGCAGCAGGAAGTTCTCGGTGAACGCGTACGTGGTGGGCAGGGTCAGCGTGTTGTGGTGCCAGCGTCGGTTGACCGGGTCCTCGGTGAAGTAGTCCAGCGTGTCGTGCATCCAGCCCATGTTCCACTTGATGCCGAAGCCGAGCCCGCCCCAGTTGGTCGGGCGGGACACCCCGGGCCAGGCCGCCGACTCCTCGGCGATCATCACCACCCCCGGGTGGGTGCGGTAGACCAGCTCGTTGAGGTCGCGGAGGAAGGCGACCGCCTCCAGGTTCTCGTTGCCGCCGTTGACGTTCGGCTCCCACTGGCCGGGGCCGCGCGAGTAGTCCAGGAACAGCATCGAGGAGACGGCGTCCACCCGCAGCCCGTCGGCGTGGAACTCCTCCAGCCAGTAGAGGGCGTTGGCGAGCAGGAAGTTGCGCACCTCCGGCCGGCCGTAGTCGAAGATCAGGCTGCCCCAGTCTGGGTGCTCGCCGCGGCGCGGGTCGGGGTGCTCGTAGAGCGGGGTGCCGTCGAAGCGGGCCAGCGCCCAGGCGTCCTTCGGGAAGTGCGCGGGTACCCAGTCCAGCAGTACGCCGATCCCGTTGCGGTGCAGCGTGTCGATCAGGTAGCGCAGGTCGTCCGGGTTGCCCAGCCGGGCGGTGGGGGCGTAGAAGCCGGTGACCTGATAACCCCAGGAGCCGCCGAACGGGTGCTCCATCACCGGCATGAACTCCACGTGCGTGAAGCCCATGTTGCGCACGTGGGTGACCAGCTGGTCGGCGAGGTCCACATAGGACAGACCGGGGCGCCAGGAGGCCAGGTGCACCTCGTAGACGGACATCGGCCGGGCGTGGTGGTCGCCGCGCCGGGCGGCCATCCAGTCGCCGTCGTCCCAGGAGTACCCGCTGTCGAAGATGACCGAGGCGCTGGCCGGCGGCGTCTCGCTGTGCGTGGCCATCGGGTCGGCGTGCTGCTGCCACTGGCCGTCGGCGCCGAGGATGCGGTACTTGTACCGCTGCCACTTGCGGGCGCCCTCGGCGTAGCCGGTCCACACCCCGCTGGGGCCCTGCGGCTTGAGCTCGACGCCGCCGTGCAGGTCCCACCCGGTGAACTCGCCGTCGACCAGGACCGCCTGCGCGTTCGGCGCCCAGACCGCGAAGTCGGTACCGTCGGCCACCGGGTGCGCGCCGAGGACGTCCCACAACCGCTCGTGCCGGCCCTGGGACAGCAGGTAGAGGTCGAGATCAGACAGCGTCATGCTCCCCATCGAACCGTATCGGCCGTGATCTCACATCATGAGGTCGCCAAGCGACAGCAGATTTCCTTCCGGTACCACGATGGCCGGCCGCTGCGCGGCCAGCCGGGCCCGCGCCTGCGCCCGGTTCTCCGGGGCGTCGGCGATGACCGCCCGGTAGGTCTCAGCGGTCCGGGTGGCGATCGTCGGCCACGCGTAGCGCTCGTGCACCATGCGTTTGGCCCGGGCCGCCATCTGCTGCGCGGCCGACTCGTTCGTCAGCAGCTCGGAAACCGCGTCGGCCAGTGCCGGGCTGTCCTTGGCCGGGAAGGTCACCCCGGTCACCCCGGGCTGGACGATCTCGGCGAGCCCGCCGGTGGCGGAGACGGCCAGCGGCGCCCCGGCGGCGGCGGCCTCCAGCGCCACCATGCCGAACGGCTCGTAGATGCTCGGCACCACGAAGGCGTCGGTGGCGGCCATGGTGGGCGGCAGGTCGTTGCCGACGAAGCCGGCGAAGCTGACCGCCCGGTCCAGCCCCATGCTGATCACCTCGGCCTGGAGTTGCGCCCGGTGCGGCCCGTCCCCGGCGATCACCATGCGCAGGCCGGGGTGGCGCCAGCGCAGCTCGGGCAGGGCGCTGATGAGGTGCTGGACGCCCTTCTCGTAGACCAGCCGGCCGGCGAAGCCGACCAGCGGCCCCTCCCCGGCGAAGCGGGCCCGGGCGGCGTCCACCGCGTCCGGGGTGGCCTGCCACTGCGGCGCCTCCACGCCGTTCGGGATCACCGTCACCTGGTCGCTGTCGATCTCCAGCAGCCGGCTGACCTCCCAGCGCATGTACTCCGAGCAGACCACCACCCGGTTGGCCTCCCGGGCCAGCCACCACTCCACCGAGTGGATGCACTTGTTCATGTCCTCCGGCAGCCAGCCCTGGTGCCGGCCGGCCTCGGTGGCGTGGATGGTGGAGACCAGCGGCACGCCCAGGTGGTCCTTCATCGTCACCGCGGTGTGCGTGACCAGCCAGTCGTGGGCGTGGATCACGTCGAACGAGTCGGTACCGGCGGCGTGCAGCGCCGCCCTGGTCAGCGCGTGGTTGAACGCCATGGTCCAGGCCAGCAGCGTCGGCGTGGAGAGCGGGAACAGCGGCGGGTCCTCCGGCGCCCGGACCACCCGTACGCCTTCCCGGACCTCTTCCAGCGGGGCGTCCGGGGAGTGCCGGGTCACCACCGTCACCTGGTGCCCCTCCCGGGCCAGTGAGGTGGCCAGGGCGTGCACGTGGCGGCCGAGCCCGCCGACCACGACCGGCGGGTACTCCCAGGAGAGCATCAGCACGCGCAGCGCCCGCCCGGGCGGGACCGGTCTCTTCGGGGCGGTGGAGCCGCTCGGCGCGGTGGCGGCACTGCTCCGCGCGTCGGTCGATGGTCCGGTCCGGTTCACCCGCGCGCCCTGCGGCATCGGTCGCTCCCTGTCCCTCGCGCCCGCCCCGGCCCACCCGGACACGCGCCATCAGGCGCTACCGCGCCCGCTCACGTGTTCGAGGGAACCCACACATCATTTCCCGGACCGGTGTACCCGCCGCGACATGCAGATTTCGGCTGTGTAAAGCCGGACCAGCCAAATGCTCTCATCCCCAGCGGCGGCGTGCACGGAAGAACTCGGCGACGGACCAGGCCTGAAACGGACAGCCGGACAGTTTGTGCGGCGCGGCGCCGTCAGCGGTCTCCGACACCGACCCCAGGCCCCCTTCGCCGAGGTGCGCTTCCAGCCCGGCGAACAGGTCGTCGGTGGGCAGCCCGGCGGCCCGGCGGGCATCCGCGTACGGGCCGATCAGCCAGGGCCAGACGGTGCCCTGGTGGTACCCGCGGTCCCGGTCGGCCGGGCTGCCCCGGTGTGCGGAGGTGTACCCGGGCTGGTCCGGCGCGAGGCTGCGCAGCCCGATCGGGGTGAGCAGGCCGGCGCCCAGCGCGGCGGGCGGGGCGAGGCCACGCAGCGGGGCGTACGGCAGGCCGTAGGCGAGCGCCTGGTTGGGGCGCAGCGCCGGGTCGTCGCCCGCCCCGTCGGGGCCGTCGAGGACGTCGTAGAGCCAGCCGGTCGGGGCCGGGTACCGGGCGGCGAAGCTGGTCCGCGCCCGGGCGGCGTAGCGGCGCAGCGCGTCCAGGTCGAGCACGCCGGCCACCCCGGTGCGCTCCTTCAGCTCCGCCAGGGTGGCCAGCGCGTTGATCCACAGCGCGTTGACCTCCACCGGCTTGCCCCGCCGGGGCGTCACGGCCACCCCGTCGATGACGGCGTCCATCCAGGTCAGCGCGTAGCCGGGGCGGCCCTGGGCGAGCAGGCCGTCGCTGGCGTCGACGTGGATGCCGTAGCGGGTGCCGGCCAGGTGCGCGGCGACCACGGCATCCAGCGTGGGTACCAGCTCGGCGGCCAGGTCGTCGTCGCCGGCCACGGCCACGTGCCGGCCCAGCGCGTGCACGAACCACAGCGTCCCGTCGACCGTGTTGTACTCCACCGCCCCGGTGTCGGCGGTGTTGGCCAGCATCCCCTCGGAGACCGTGGCCGCGTACCCGCTCAGCAGCTCGCGGCCCTCGTCGAGGCGGCCGGGGCGCAGGAACAGCCCCTCGTAGGAGATCATCGTGTCCCGGGACCAGGCGCCGAACCACGGGTAGCCGGCCACCACGTCGGGCGCGCTCGCCTCCGGCGGGCGTACCACGAAGGTGTCGGCGGCCAGCGCGAGCGCGGCGTCCACCTCGTCGGCCGGGTCGGCCGCCGCCACCACCGCGCGGGCCCGGGCCCGGGCCGCCGTGACCAGCTCGTGCGCCGGGCGGGGCGGGCGGGCCAGGTCGCCGGCCCAGGCGCTGACCGCCAGCCGGTCGCCGGGGGCCAGGTCGGCGGAGAACGAGCCGGCGTGCCACAGGTCCTCGTGCGCGGCCAGCCCCCGGTCGGCCTCCTCGCCCAGGTGGGCGCCGAGGTACCAGCCGCCGGCCGGGGTGTAGCCGGGGCCGGCGAGCCGGTAGCTGCCGGCCACCACCACGCCGTCGGCGGCCGGTTCGGTGGGCAGCGGGCCGCCGCTGGCGAACCGTTCGCCGTGCCCGTCCCGCCAGGTGCACAGGGCGTCCAGGGTGAGCCGGACCGGGCCGCCGGCCAGCAGCCGGTGCACCACGCCGAGGCTGCGCTCCCGCCAGCCCATCGCCAGCTCGCGCTCGATCACCACGTCGCCGACCCGCCAGCGCCACCGGGGCAGGCCATCGACCAGCTCGAAGCGCTCCAGGTAGCGGTACCCCTCCGGGGAGACCGCGCCGGAGGCCCACTGGTGGCAGCCCAGCGCCACCCGGGTCCCGGAGGGCAGGGTGAGCACCGGGTCGAGGGACACCAGCCCCACGTGCCGGGCACTGGCCCGCTCGCCGGAGACCACCAGCAGCCCGTGGTAGCGGCGGGTACGCAGGCCGGACACCGTACCGCTGGCGTAGCCGCCGCAGCCGTCCGGCACCAGCCACTCCCGGGCGGCGGAGCTGGTCAGGTCGCCGCAGAGCTGGGGGCCGTAGACGATCGGCGTGGGGGTCGGCATGATCGGATTGTTCCAGCCGAACCCGGGCGTGCGCACCTGCGCGACCGGACCGAAACAACCATCGGGAAGAATGCACACCGTGACTGCTCAGCCAGAACAACCCGGTCGGGTCCGCCGGACCCGGCCAGGTCGATCGAGCCCGGTCGCTGACGGGGGTCCGGTGACCAGCCCGGCCGCCGCCGACCCGGCCGCTGGCGGGGCGCCCGGGGCGGCTCCGGACGCCGGTCGCGGGGTCCGCGCGGGTGCCGAGAAGGAACGGCTGGCGCAGGCCGACTCCGGCGAGCAGCCCTGGCGCGGCTGGGGGCCCTACCTGGCCGAGCGCGCCTGGGGGACGGTCCGCGAGGACTACTCCGAGTGGGGGACAGCCTGGGATTACTTCCCGCACGACCACGCCCGCTCGCGCACCTACCGGTGGAACGAGGACGGCCTCGGCGGCGTCTGCGACGACCAGCAGCGGTTCTGCTTCGCCCTGGCGATGTGGAACGGCGAGGACCCGATCCTCAAGGAGCGCATCTTCGGGCTGGGCGGCCCGGAGGGCAACCACGCCGAGGACGCCAAGGAGTACTGGTGGTTCCTCGACTCCACGCCCACCCACTCGTGGATGCGCTGGCGCTACCACTACCCGCAGGCCGCCTTCCCGTACAACGAGCTGGCCCGGGTGAACCGGGAGCGGGGCCGGGAGGAGCCGGAGTACGAGCTGGTCGACACCGGCGTCTTCGACGAGGGCCGGTACTGGTCGGTCACCGCCGACTACGCCAAGGCCGACACCGAGGACATGTGCATCGTGCTCACCGTGGACAACCGGGGGCCGGACGAGGCGACCCTGCACCTGCTGCCCACGCTGTGGTACCGCAACACCTGGGCGTGGGGGCTGCCCGGCCGCGACCAGGTCCCGGTGATCACCTGTGCCGGCGCGCAGCTGGTCGGCGAGCACCAGAAGCTGGGCCGGCTGGTACTGGCCGGCGCCCCCGTCGACGGGGTCGAGCCGACCGCCCTGGCCTGCGACAACGAGACCAACGCCGAGCGGCTGTGGGGCTTGCCGAACAGGTCGAAATATCCCAAGGACGGCATCGCCGACCACGTCGTGCACGGGCTGCCCACGGTCAACCCGGCCGGCACCGGGACCAAGGCCGCGCTGTACTACCAGCTCGCCGTTCCGGCCGGCGGCTCGGTGCAGGTCCGGCTGCGGCTGACCCTGACCGCCGACACCACCGGCGCCAGCCCGGTCGACCTGGGCGCCGGCTTCGAGCAGACGATGGCCGACCGGCTGGCCGAGGCCGACGACTTCTTCGCCGCGCTCACCCCGCCGGCGGTCAGCAAGGACGAGGCGCTGGTGCTGCGCCAGGCGGTCGCCGGGCTGATGTGGACCAAGCAGTTCTACAACTACGACGTGCAGCGCTGGCTCAAGGGCGACCCGTCCGGCCAGGCGCCACCGGAGAGCCACCAGCACGGGCGCAACGCCCACTGGTGGCACATGACCAACTGCGACATCATCACCATGCCGGACACCTGGGAGTACCCCTGGTACGCCGCCTGGGACCTGGCCTTCCACTGCGTGGCGATCGCGCACGTCGACCCCGGCTTCGCCAAGCAGCAGCTGCTGCTCCTGCTCAAGGAGTGGTACATGCACCCCAACGGGCAGCTGCCGGCCTACGAGTGGGCGTTCGACGACGTCAACCCGCCGGTACACGCCTGGGCGGCGCTGAAGGTCTTCGAGATCGACGGCTCCGGCGACTTCGACTTCCTCGCCCGGGTGCTGCACAAGCTGCTGATGAACTTCACCTGGTGGGTCAACCGCAAGGACGCCACCGGCAACAACGTCTTCGAGGGTGGCTTCCTCGGGCTGGACAACATCGGCCCGTTCGACCGGGGCGCCGCGCTGCCCATCGCCGGCCAGCTGGAGCAGAGCGACGGTACCGCCTGGATGGCCATGTACGCGCTCAACCTGCTGGAGATCACCCTGGTGCTGGCCCACCGGGACGTCTCCTACGCCGACCTGGCGCCCAAGTTCTTCGAGCACTTCGCCTACATCGCGGCAGCCGCCTACGAGGCCGGCCTGTGGAACCCGGAGGACGCCTTCTTCTACGACGTGCTGCGCGAATCCGACGGCGGCACCGTCCCGCTCAAGGTCCGCTCGGTGGTCGGCCTGCTGCCGCTGGCGGCCACCACCACGCTCTCCTCACTGGCCATGGCCCGGCTGCCGGAGCTGACCGCCCGGCTGCGCTGGTTCCTGGCCAACCGGCCGGAGTACGCCGAGGTGGTCGGCTCCCGGCGCATCCAGCAGGGCCAGCAGCAGCGGCTGCTGGCGATGGTCGGCCCGGACCAGCTGCTCAAGATCCTGTCGCGGATGCTCAGCGAGGCGGAGTTCCTCTCCCCGTACGGGCTGCGGGCGCTGTCCAAGGCGCACCTGGCCGAGCCGTTCACGGTGACCCTCGGCGGTACCGACTTCACCGTCGACTACCAGCCGGCCGAGTCCCGCACAGCGGTCTTCGGCGGCAACTCCAACTGGCGCGGCCCGGTCTGGTTCCCGGTGAACTTCCTGCTGGTCGAGGCGCTGCGCCGGTTCTACCGGTTTTTCGGCGACGACCTCATGATCGAGTACCCGACCGGCTCCGGCCAGCGGCGCACCCTGCTGGAGATCGCCGACGACATCTCCGCCCGGCTGGTGTCCATCTTCACCGAAGATGAGAACGGCCGTCGCGCCGTCTTCGGCGACGTCCCGCTGTTCCAGGACGACCCCAACTGGCACGACCTCATCCCGTTCTACGAGTACTTCCACGGCGACACCGGGCAGGGGCTGGGCGCCTCGCACCAGACCGGCTGGACGGCGCTGGTCCTCAACCTGATCCTGCGTCGCCGCCCGGGCGCCGCCGAGCCCGACCCGGCCGACTGACGCGCCGTCGACTGCGGATACCGCCGCCGTGCGGTATGACGGTGCTCATGTCGGCGAAGAGAGTTGTCCAGGGGGTACGGGCCCGGATCAAGGCGCACCAGCTGTCGCTGGTGGCGGCCGGCGTGGCGTTCTACGCCATGCTGGCGATCTTCCCGGCGATCATCAGCACGGTCACCGTCTACGCCCTGGTCTCCGACCCGGCGGACGTCAAGCGCCAGCTGGACCCGACCCTGCGCACCCTGCCCCCGGACGTGTCCAACCTGGTCAGCACCCAGCTCACCAAGGCCGTCGCCACCTCCGGCAGCGGGCTCACCCTGGGCCTGCTGCTCGGCCTGCTGGGTACCCTCTGGGCCGCCTCCGGCGGCATCAACGCGCTGCTCACCGGCCTCGACGAGGTGTACGACGCGCCCGGTCCGCGACCCTTCGTCAAGCAGCGCGGGCTGTCCCTGGTGCTCACCGTCGGCGCGCTGTTCGCCGCCATCATCGTCATCGGCCTGCTGGCCGTGCTGCCCGCCGTGGCCGGCCACGTCGGCATCGGCGGCCTGGCCCGGGCCGGTCTCCAGGTGGGGCGCTGGGTGCTGCTCGCCATCCTGGTCGCGGTGGCGCTGTCCGTGCTCTACCGGGTCGGCCCCAACCGGCCCGGGCGCCGGCACCGCTGGCTGAGCCCGGGAGTGCTGGTGGCCATGCTGGTCTGGCTGGCCGGCTCGGCCGGCTTCACCCTCTACGTCAGCTTCTTCAGCAGCTACGACGCCACCTACGGCAGCCTGGCCGCCGTCATCGTGCTGCTGCTGTGGCTCTACGTCTCCGCCTTCGCCGTCCTGATCGGCGCCGAAGTCGACGCCGAGACCCTGCCCGCCAAGCCCCGGCCCGCCGATGCCGATCGCTGAGATCGGCGGGGGCGGCTCAGCAGCCGTAACAGCCGCCCGGTGCCCGGTGGACGTGGCCATGGTGGAGCGGCGGCTGCGCGTCAGCAGCCGGGACGGTTGCTGAGGTCATCCGGAGAGGGCGGCCGGTCGCTCAGATCACCACCGGTGGGTCCGGGGCGTTAGCCTGTGCTCCGGCGTCCGCGACCCTCCGCGGGCGGTGGAGGGGGAGCACACATGCGCGACTGGATCGCGGGTGCCATGACGGTACTCGGCACGCTGCTGGTACTCAGCGGAGCGGCCATCATCATCCTGCGCGCCTGGGGCGAGCGCCCCGAGACGCCGACGCCGGCACCCTCCACAGTGGACCCGCTGGCGGTGGACCCGCTGGCGACGGTCACCACGACCGCCCCACCGACCGCCACGCCGCTGCCCGAGCGCGGCGCCCGGGCGCTGTACCGCCTCGGCCCGCCGGACCGGCTCATCCTCTGGGGCATCCTGCTGCTGGTGCTGGCGGCCATCGCGGCCGGCGCGATCGGCTTCGAACTGGGCGCCAGCGCTACTGCAAAGTAGCCATCGCGAAGCAGGCACCGCGAAGTAGCCGGTCTCCTCAGCGGGTGGCGCCGGCCCGGGAGTCGGTGACCAGCCGGCCGTCGGCGAGGGTCACCACCCGGTCCGCGGCGCCGATGACGTCCGCGTCGTGGCTGCTGATGACCACGGTGTAGCCGGCGTAGGCGTGCCGGCGCAGCAGGTCCAGCACCAGCCCCACCCGGGCCCGGTCCTGGTGCCCGGTCGGCTCGTCGGCCACCAGCACCAGCGGGCACAGCCGCAGCGCCCGGCCGATCGCGGTGCGCTGCTGCTCCCCGCCGGAGGTCTGGCTCGGGTACCGGTCGGCCAGCTGCCCGATCTCCAGGTCGGCCAGCAGCTGCCCGACGCCGTACCCGGCGTCCGGGGTGCCGGCCAGCCGGGCCGGGACGTCGATGTTCTCGGCCACCGTCAACTCGTCCAGCAGCGTCGGGCTCTGCGGGACGAACGCCAGGTCGGCCCAGCGCAGGTCGGCCAGCGGGGTACCGGCCGGCAGCGGCGGGCGCAGGGCCACCGTGCCGGCGTCGGCGCGCTCCAGCCCCGCCAGGATGGACAGCAGCGTGGTCTTCCCCGAGCCGCTCGGCCCGGCCACCACCACCAGTTGCCCGGCGTGCAGCTCCAGGTCGACGGCGCGCAGCGCGGTGACCGTGCCGAAGCGCCGGGTCAGCCCGGTCACCACGATGCTCACGTCGCCTCCTCGATCCGGCCGTCGCGCATCCGTACCACCCGGTCGGCGCGCTCGGCCACCGCCGGGTCGTGGGTCGCCGCGACCACCGCCACCCCGGCGCCGGCCAGCGCCCGCAGCGCGTCGAGGACCCCGTCCACCAGCGAGTGGTCCAGCTGCCCGGTCGGCTCGTCGGCGACCAGCAGGGCCGGCGGCCCGACGGCGGCGAAGGCGATGGCCGCCCGCTGCTGCTCCCCGCCGGACAGCTGTCGGGGCAGGTGGTCGGCGCGGTCGGCCAGCCCCAGCCGGTCCAGCAGTTCGTGAACGCCGGCATCGGCCGGCGGCAGCCGGCGCAGGTCGGTGGGCGGCCGCAGCGGGCGCAGGTCGGTGGGCGGCCGCAGCGGGCGCAGGTCGGTGGCCGGCGGCAGCGGGCGCAGGTCGGCGGCCGGGGGCAGGCCGCGCAGCTGGGCGGCCAGCCGCAGGTGCTGGGCGACGGTGAGGTAATCGAGCAGGTTGTCGGCGGGCGCCTGGAAGACGAAGCCCAGCCGGCGGCGGCGCAGCCGTACCCGACCGGAGCGGGAGAGCCGCTCGACCCGGTGCCCGGCCACCGTCAGCTGCCCCTCGTCCGGGCGGTCCACGCAGGCCAGCAGGCGCAGCAGGGTGGACTTGCCGGAGCCGGACGGCCCGACCAGGGCGGTGAAGGTACCGGCCGGCAGGTCCAGGTCGACGCCGCGCAGCGCCGCCACCGAGGACCCGGCCAGCTGGTACGTGCGCCGCACGGCGCGGCAGACGACGACCGGGTCAGCCGACGGTGTCACGGAGCACCTCCGACGGGTGGGCGCGGGAGATCCGCCGGTGGGCGTACCCGACGGCGGCCAGTGCGGCGATCAGGACGGCGGCCGTGATCGCGGCGACCGGGGCGAGCGGCCAGGCGACGATGGTGCCCGGCGGTACCGTCGGATTGAGCTCCAGGTAGGGGCGCAGCAGCCAGGTCAGGCCGGCGGCCATGACCAGGCCGAGGAGCAGCCCGGCGAGCATCGGGTAGCCGATCTCGCCGGCCAGCGCCCGCCGGTGGGCCCGCCGCCGCAGCCCCATCCGGCGCAGCAGCACGTACGCCCGCCGGTGCGCCGGTGCCTGCGCCTCCAGGTGCAGCAGCAGCCCCACCACCGTGACGGCGCCGGTCAGCAGGCTCAGCGCGGTCAGGTAGCCGAACGTGTAGGTGAGCGGTTCCCAGATGGTGTCGGCGTAGTTGTCCCCGGCCACCTGGACGCGCACGATCGGCAGCCCGGCGGCCACCGCCTGCCGGTGGATGACGTCCGGGTCGCCGCGGACCCAGACCTGCGGCACCGCCGACCGGGCCGCCGCCTCGTCCAGGTCGTCGCGCAGCACGACGGCGCTCGGGAACGAGCCGGAGACCGGCAGCGCCGGCAGCCGCCGGACGTTGGCCGAGCCGCCCAGGATGTCCACGCCCGCGTAGCTGGCCGTCTGCTGCCCGGCCGGTACCGGCGGGGCAGCGAGCAGGTCCACCGCGCCCGAGCGCAGCTGCCCGAGCAGGTCGTCCATGGACCGGCCGTCCACCGCGGTGGTCCAGTAGGCGCCGTCGGCGAAGGTGTCCGGGTCGACCGCGAGCAGGGTGGTGGTGACCCCGCCGAGCAGCGTCCCGTCCAGCCGCAGCAGCGTGGTCCCGTGCCCGGCGAAGGCCGCCGGCAGCGGCGCCGGCCGGCTCAGCGTAATCACCACGTCGCTGCCCACCCGCAGCTGCGCCTCGCCCTCGATGGTGGCCCGGACCGAGCCGGTGACGACGGCGCCGTAGGCGGCCAGCGCGATGGGTACCGCCACCGCGGCGCCGAGCAGCGCGCTGCCCAGCGCCTGTCGGCGCAGCCGGTGCCAGCCCAGCCAGGCGCCCACCCCGGCGGGGCTGCGCCGACTACGCGGGTGGCGCAGCCGGCCCACTGCCAGCCGGGCGGCCAGCGCCGCCGCCCCGACCACCAGCAGCATCGGTACCACCAGCAGCCGCTGCGGCACGTGCGCCACCACCCCGCCCCCGCTGGCCCGGGCGCTGGTCTCGGTGGCGCCGCCCAGCGCCCTCCACAGCGGGTACGCGGCGAACAGCAGCAGCAGCTCGAACGGCAGCGCGGCCAGCACGGTGCGGTGCCGCGCCCGTACCGTGTCGGTCAGTGAGCGGCAGGCCACGGCGGCGACCAGGCCCACCACCGCCAGCCCGGCGACCAGGGCGGCGCCGGCCAGCAGCAGCGACAGCGGGGTGGCAGCCGCGTCCAGCACCGGGTCGGGCCCGGCCCAGCGGACCAGTGCCCAGGCCATCGCCCAGCCGGCCGCGGCGCCGGCCAGCAGCGCCGGCAGCGCCTCGCCGACCGCCTTGAGCCCCAGCGCCCGGGCGCCCACCCCGTGCGCGGACAGGATCGTCAGCTCGCGCCGGCGCCGCTGCACCCAGAACAGCGCGGCGGCCGCCACCACCAGCAGCCCGACCAGCACGCCGATGGCCGTGACGGGCGTCACGGTGGGCAGCATCCCGCGCCGGGCCAGCTCCGCCCGGGGCACGAAGGAGGGCAGGTCAGTGGTGGCGGTGGAGTAGGCGCCGAAGGCCGGGTCGCCGGGGACGGCCCTGGTGACCCCGGTCAACGCGGTGGCCAGCCGGTGCGCCGTGGCCAGGTCGATCGTGCCCGGCCGGGCCAGCGGGTACTGCAGGTGGTGGGTGAATGCGCCGGCCCAGCCGGCGGCGGCCACGGTCTCCAGCGCCGCCGGGTCGAAGAGCACCAGCGGCGGGGTGCCGCTCTCGCTCTCGACGCCCGGGTCGAACAGCGTGCGTACCCCGCACCACCAGGGGCGTGGCGGCTCGGTCCGCAGGTCCCGGTAGATCGCGGCGACCCGGACCGGCACCGGCTCGGGGTCGGCCACGTCCTGCGGGTGGCCGCCCAGCGTGGCGGCGGTGACCGCCAGGGTGTCGCCCGGGTGCAGCCCGACGGCCGTGGCGTAGCTGTCCGGTACCCAGACGCCGTCACCCTGCGGCCCGGCCAGCGGCGTGACCTGCCGCTGGAAGCCCGGCCGGGACATCGCCCGCAGCCGGAACCCGTCCGGCCGGTCCCCGCCGACGGCGCTGAGCAGGCCGGTCACCGTCTCCACCGGCTGGCCGAGCCCGGCCAGCGGCGCGGTCAGTGCTGCCAGGTGGCGGCGCTGCTGGTCGGCGGCGCTGGGGGTGGGGAGGGGCTGGTTGTCCGGGCCCCACGCGGGGGCGAAGGTCAGCGGGGCGGTGACAGCCAACCCGGCCGAGGTGGGGCAGCCGGCGCCGATCTGGTGGTGCAGGGTGGCGCTGCGGGACGCGGCGAGGAACGGCACCACGGCGGCCGCCGGCAGGGTGGCCACCGCGGCGGCGGCGGCCAGCGCCAGCGCCACGCCCGGCCGGCGGGCCAGCAGCAACGGCCCGCGCCACCAGGGCGCCATCCGCCACACCCCGACCATGCTCCGCCTCCCCGCCCGAGCGCCCGGTGCGGCGCGTTGTCGGCTGGGACCCGCCGCCGGCTCCGGCGGTTGCCGGTGAGATCAGATCGAGACCATCCGGGGGTACCGGCGGCGCCGCCGAGCGCCCCCTGCGCAGCCGCCGACCCGGGTGGCGATATTCTGCCGTCGAGGTACTGCCGCGATCTTCGTCCGCCGGTCGGCGGGCGGTGGATCACCCGGCGGCGCCGATGTGTCCAGCACGCAGGAGGCCATCAGTGACCACCGTCGCTCCGAAGCCGATCGTGACTCGGCCCTGGCCGGTGCACCAGCCGCCGAAAGGGTCGGCGTTCGCGCGCGTGCTGCGCACCACCGATGCCAAGCAGATCGGGCTGATGTACCTCATCACGTCCTTCGTGTTCTTCATCATCGGTGGCTTCCTGGCGCTGCTCATGCGCGCCGAGCTGGCCCGCCCCGGGATGCAGTTCCTCTCCCCGGAGCAGTACAACCAGCTGTTCACCATGCACGGCACGATCATGCTGCTGTTCTTCGCGACGCCGATCGTGTTCGCCTTCGCCAACTACATCGTGCCGCTGCAGATCGGCGCGCCGGACGTGTCGTTCCCCCGGCTGAACGCCTTCGCCTACTGGCTCTACCTGTTCGGCGGGTCGCTGGCGGTGGCCGGCTTCCTCAGCCCCGGCGGGGCCGCCGACTTCGGCTGGTTCGCCTACCAGCCGCTGTCCAACGAGCAGAACTCCCCGGGCGTCGGCGCCAACATGTGGTACGTCGGCCTGGTCATCTCCGGCCTGGGCACCATCCTCGGCGGCGTCAACATGATCACCACGATCCTGACCCTGCGGGCACCCGGCATGACCATGTTCCGGATGCCGATCTTCACCTGGAACATCCTGGTCACCTCGCTGCTGGTGCTCATGGTCTTCCCGATCCTGGCCGCCGCGCTGCTCGCCGCGATGGCCGACCGGGTGCTCGGCGCGCACGTCTACGACGCCAGTACCGGCGGTGCGATGCTCTGGCAGCATCTGTTCTGGTTCTTCGGCCATCCCGAGGTGTACATCGTCGCGCTGCCGTTCTTCGGCATCATCACCGAGATCATCCCGGTGTTCAGCCGCAAGCCGGTGTTCGGCTACAAGGGCCTGGTCGGCGCCACCATCGGCATCGGCGCCCTGTCGATGAGCGTGTGGGCGCACCACATGTTCGCCACCGGCCAGGTGCTGCTGCCGTTCTTCTCGTTCCTGAGCTTCTGCATCGCCGTACCCACCGGGATGAAGTTCTTCAACTGGATCGGCACGATGTGGCGGGGCCCGATCACCTTCGAGACGCCGATGCTGTTCGCCATCGGCTTCCTGGTGACCTTCCTCTTCGGTGGCCTGTCCGGCGTGCTGCTGGCCAGCCCGCCGATCGACTTCCACGTCTCCGACACCTACTTCGTCGTCGCGCACTTCCACTACGTGCTGTTCGGCACGATCGTGTACGCCGTCTACGCGGGCGTCTACTTCTGGTTCCCGAAGATGACCGGCCGGATGCTCGACGAGCGCCTGGGCAAGGTGCACTTCTGGCTGACCACGATCGGCTTCCACACCACCTTCCTGGTACAGCACTGGCTGGGCGCCGAGGGCATGCCCCGCCGGTACGCCGACTACCTGCCCAGTGACGGCTTCACCACGCTGAACACGGTCTCCACCATCGGCGCCTTCATCACCGGCCTGTCCACCCTGCCGTTCCTCTACAACGTGTGGAAGTCCTACCGGGCCGGCCGCACCGTCTTCGTGGACGACCCGTGGGGCTACGGCATGTCCCTGGAGTGGGCCACCTCCTGCCCGCCCCCGCTGCGCAACTTCGACCGGATGCCCCGCATCCGCTCCGAGCGCCCCGCCTTCGACGCCAAGTTCCCCCACCTGGCCCCCGGCGCCTCGCAACTGGCCCCTCCGCCCGGCGGCGCCCGCCCGCTCACCGAAGAGGCCCACGACGGCGCCACCTACCAGGACCACTAACCAGCTACGACGCCGACGGCGCCCCTCCCCATCCGGGAGCGGGCGCCGTCGGCGTTTCGGTGCGGGACCTGTTTCGGTGCGGGACCTTGGGGAGTTATCGCTGTTATCCGGCCGTTGATAACAGCGATAACTGCAAGATCGCTCCGGTTAGGGGTGGGTTAGGGGTGGGGGGTGGTGAGGAGGCCGGCGGCTAGCCAGGCGGTGATGCCGCCGGTGAGGTCGGTGGCCTGGTGGAGGCCGAGGTCGTGGAGGGCGGCGGCGGCCAGGGAGGAGGTGTAGCCCTCCTGGCAGTAGATGACTACCGGGAGGTCGTAGCGGTCGGCGACGGGGAGGCGGGCGTCGCTGCCGGGGTCGAGCCGCCACTCCAGGACGTTGCGCTCGATGACGAGGGCGCCGGGGATGATGCCGGTGACGCGGCGCTGGGCTATCGGGCGGATGTCGACCAGCAGGGCACCGGCGCGCTGGGCGGCGAGCGCGCCGGCCGGGTCGAGCCGGGTCAGGCGGCTACGCGCGGCGGTCAGGATCTCGTCGATGCTCCGGGCGCCGGCCGGTCGGGTGAGGACCGGGGTGCTCACCAGTCCCGCCCGGCGAGTTCCAGCTGGGCCAGGCGCAGCCCGGCCTCGGCCAGCTCGTAGCGGCGCATCTGCACCAGCGCGGGGGAGTAGACGTGCAGGCTGACGGCGGGGACGGGGCCGGCGTTACGGACCCGGTGCACGTGGGCGGCGCCGAACGCGCGGGTACGCCCGGCCCGCAGGCGCTGCTCGACCAGCCGGGCACCGGCGCCGCGCCCGGCCACCGTGGCCTCGGTCAGCTCGCCAGCGACCACCACGAAGGCGCCGGCCGAGCCGCCGTGGTCGTGCAGGTCGGTACCCTGCCCGGGCAGCCAGGTGAGCAGCCACGCCTCGTGCGAGCCGGCCTGGGCGATGCGGTGGTACCAGCGGCGTTCCGGGTCGAAACACGGCCGCACCGGCCACGCGGACGGGTCTGCGGCGTACCCCCGGGCGATGTCAGCGAGCGTCGGCATGGCGGAAAGTCTAACCCATAAATCACACCTGTAAAGTGTGGTTTAGCGGGTTCGCCGGTCGCGTGTGGGCCAGACGACCGGGTGGTGGGTGGCGTCCCGGTGCCCGGCGGCTTCGCTCGCTGTGCCGACCCAGGGGCAGACGCAGCAGACGGCGCTCTTGCGGAACGCCGGCTCTCCGGCCGCCCTGGGTGTGCGCTTCGGTAAGCCGACCGCGCCGCTGTTGGTCTGGTGGAAGGGGGAGGCCGGCGTTCAGCTCGTGCAGCTCGCAGAACCTGGCCCAGGCCGCGTCATCCATTCGCTTCTCCTGTCGGTGTTGGAAGGGGGCCGGGCCACCCCTGCGCCCGGCCCCCGGACGGTTACGGCGAAGGAGTCGCGCTCGACCCCGCCGCATCTGCACATGAGAAGCATACTAAGCATGTGAAGTATTGGTAACCTGCTAGGCACGCTCAGTCTGCGGCCATGCTGAGTCCGTGACCGAGTTCGTACCGGACTATCAGCGGGTCGCCGAGGACATCCGGCAGCAGATCCGCGATGGCCGGCTGCGCCCAGGCGACAAGCTCCCCAGCCGGGCCGAGCTCTGCACCATCTACAAGGTTTCTCAGCAGACCGTCGCGTCTGCGTTGCTGGTGCTCAAGACCGGTGGCTGGACACGCGGTCACCAGGGCAGAGGCGTCTTCGTGGTCGAGGAACCGCCCGCGTAGCAGGCGCCGGCCGGCCTGGAGCCGAACGCTGGTGGCCGGAAGGCTCAGGCCACGACCGGGGTGCCGGTCAGGGTGATGCCGGCGGAGCGCAGTTGCGCCAGGGCCGCCTCGGTGGTCGGGCGGGCCACGCCGGCCGTGAGGTCCAGCAGCACCGTGGTGGCGAAGCCGGCGGCTGCCGCGTCCAGCGCGGTGGCCCGGACGCAGTGGTCGGTGGCGATGCCCACCACGTCGACCGCGTCCACGCCGTGCCCGGCCAGCCAGTCGGCCAGCCCGACGCCGTCGGCGTGCCCCTGGAAGCCGGAGTACGCCGCCGCGTGCTCGCCCTTGGTGAACACCGCCTCGACCCGGTCGGTGACCAGCTCCGGGTGGAACTGCGTACCGGCGGTGCCGACCACGCAGTGCGCGGGCCAGGAGTCCACGAAGTCCGGCGGGTCGCCGAAGTGCGCGCCCGGGTCGACGTGGAAGTCCTTCGTCGCCACCACGTGGTCCCAGGTGCGCTCGCGCAGTGCGGCCGAGATGGCACCGGCCACCCGGGCGCCGCCGGTGACCGGCAGCGAACCGCCCTCGCAGAAGTCGTTCTGCACGTCGACGATGATCAGCGCGCGGCTCACAGCGGTTCTCCTCAGCTGGCGGGTACGACGGTCACCGGAATCGCCGGGTCACCGGCGGAGAGTTTGAGCCCCTCCCAGGGCACCGAGGTCAACGCCTCGCGCAGGCGTTCCCTTCCCTCCTGCAGGGTGGGCAGGTCGGGGACCGGCTCGCCGCCCAGGACGAAGTCGCGGGCCAGCAGCCGGTCGCCGGGCTGCCAGTCGGGGACGCCCTGGGACACCACGATCTCCTCGATCGCCGTGCCGGTCGGCTTGTGCCGGCGTACCGCCGTCTTGCGGCCGCCCACGGTGGCCTTGTTCTCCGAGCGCTTGACCACCGGGCGGCCGTCCACCTCGACCAGCTTGTAGACCAGGCCGGCGGTGGGCGCGCCGGAGCCGGTCACCACGGCGGTACCGGCGCCGTAGCTGTCCACCGGCTCGGCGGCGAGCGCGGCGATGGCGTACTCGTCCAGGTCGCCGGAGACCACGATCTTCGTCTCGGTGGCGCCCAGCGAGTCCAGCAGTTCCCGGGACTGGCTGGCCAGCACCGACAGGTCGCCGGAGTCGATCCGGATGGCCCGCAGGTCGGGACCGGCCACCTCGATGGCGTTGCGGATGCCCTGGGCGATGTCGTAGGTGTCCACCAGCAGCGTGGTCTGCTTGCCCAGCGCCGCCAGCTGGGAGGCGAAGGCGGTCTGCTCGTCGTCGTGCAGCAGGGTGAAGGCGTGCGCGGCGGTGCCGGTGGTGGGGATGCCGTAGCGCCGGCCGGCGGCCAGGTTGGAGGTGTGCGAGAAGCCGGCCAGGTAGGCGGCGCGGGCGGCGGCCACGGCCGCCTGTTCGTGGGTACGCCGGCCACCCATCTCGATCACCGGACGGCCCCGGGCGGCGGTCACCATCCGGGCCGCCGCGGCGGCCACCGCGCAGTCGTGGTTGAGGATGGACAGCAGCAGCGTCTCCAGCACCACGCACTCGGCGAAGCTGCCGGAGACGGTGAGGATCGGCGAGCCGGGGAAGAACAGCTCGCCCTCGGCGTACCCGCTGATGTCGCCCTGGAACCGGAAGTCCACCAGCCAGGCCGCGGCCGCCTCGTCGACGACCCCCTGGGCGGTCAGGAACTCCACCTCGGCCGGGTCGAACCGGAAGTCCGCCACCGCCTCCACCAGCCGGCCGGTACCGGCGACCACGCCGTACCGGCGGCCGGTGGGCAGCCGGCGCGCGAACACCTCGAAGACGCAAGCGCGGGCCGCCGTCCCGTCGCGTAGCGAGGCGGTGAGCATCGTCAATTCATACTGGTCGGTCAGCAGAGCCGTGGTCACGATCATCAGCGTACGGGCGGGGCGTCGCGCGGGCGCTGCCACCCGGCCGCCGGCCCGTGGCACGATAGGGGGCATGACGGCGCCGCAGGTCGCCCCGGTCGAGATTCCGGTGGTCGAGGAGGAACCGGACCCGGACCGCCCCTGGGTGACCGTGGTCTGGAACGACCCGGTGAACCTGATGTCCTACGTGACCTGGGTGTTCCAGCGACTGTTCGGGTTCAGTCGGGACAAGGCGGAGCAGCTGATGCTCGACGTGCACCACAAGGGCCGGGCCGTGGTCACCTCCGGCGCCCGGGAGAAGATGGAGCACGACGCCTCCCTGCTTCAGTCCTACGGGCTGTGGGCGACGGTGGACCGGTCATGAGCTTCTTCCGCCGGCACGGGCAGCTGTGCGTGGCCCGCTTCCCCGCCGAGGAGGTGGCCGTCCTGCGCCAGGTCTCGGCCGAGGTGATCGGGCTGCTCACCGACGGCTTCGACCGGGAGGACCCGGTGGTCGACCGGCTCTTCCCGGACGTCTACCGGGACGACCCGGCGGCCTCGGCGGACCTGCGGGAGTACACCGAGGGCGATCTGAAGACCGCCAAGATCGACCAGGCCGGGGCGATCCTGGCCGCCCTGCCCAACACCGGCGGCGCCGTCGTCCGGCTGGACGAGGAGGCGGCGCTGGCCTGGCTCAAGGCGCTCAACGACGGGCGGCTGGCGCTGGGCACCCGGCTGGACGTGGCCGACGACACCGACCTGATGGCCGAGCTGGATGAGGCGGTGATGTCCGACCCCACCTCGGTCCGGGTCCGCCAGCTCACCATGTACCACTACCTGGGCATGCTGCAGGAGTCCCTGCTGGAGGCCATCACCCGGTGAGGCGAACGCCACGCCCAGGCGCCCCCTCCGGCCACCGACCGGCGGGTCACCACGGGCGTCGACCAAGGTAAACTCGGTCACCGTGCTGACCATTGACCGGGAGATCCTCGACGCCATCGTGGCGCACGCCCGCCGGGACCACCCGGACGAGGCGTGCGGCGTGGTCGCCGGCCCGGTCGGGCGCGACCGGCCGACCCGGCTGATCGAGATGGACAACGCCGCCCGTTCGATGACGTTCTACGAGTTCGACTCGATGGAGCAGTTGCGGGTGTGGCGGGAGATGGACGACCGGGACGAGGAGCCGGTGGTGGTGTACCACTCGCACACCGCCACCGAGGCGTACCCGTCCCGGACCGACGTCTCCTTCGCCGGCGAGCCCGGCGCGCACTACCTGTTGGTCTCCACCCGGTCGGCGGAGAGCACCGAGATCCGCTCGTACCGCATCGTGGACGGCGTGGTCACCGAGGAGCCGGTGCGGGTGCTCGATGGCACAGTGGATCCCGTGGCGGTAACCACCTACATGTTCGGGCAGACCCCGGCCGCGGTCGACTACGAGTGTTCCGACGCTCGCTGATCCCCGCCCCGTCCGCCCGCCATCTTCCGATCAAGGAGTTACCCGTCATGGCCGTTGAGGTCCGTATCCCCACCATCCTGCGGCAGTACACCGGCGGCGCGAAGAGCGTCTCCGGTGCCGGTGACACCCTCGCTGACCTGCTCATCGACCTGGACGCCAGCTACCCCGGCCTGCGCGCCCGGCTGATCACCGACGCCGGTGCCCTGCACCGCTTCGTCAACGTCTACGTCAACGACGAGGACGTCCGCTTCCTCGGCGCCCTCGACGCCAAACTCTCCGACGGCGACTCCGTCACCATCCTGCCCGCCGTAGCCGGCGGCGCCCTCGCCGGCTGATCCCCGGGGTCGCCCGGTGGGCTGATCCCCCGGGTCGCCCGTTGGGGCTGATCTTCGGGCCGCCCGTGGGGCGACCCGCTGTGCAATCGGTGATCTCGGGGTTGTGGCGCGTCGGCGGTGACGCCCGGCGGCCACCGCCCCGGGGCATCGCCCGGTCCGGGAGAGGAGCGGTCGGATGGCGCGGTTCGAGAGTCTGTTGGATGCCTGCGGCGGGACGCCGCTGGTCGGGCTGCCGCGGCTGTCGCCGTCGGCGGACGTGCGGTTGTGGGCGAAGCTGGAGGACCGGAATCCGACCGGGTCGGTGAAGGACCGGGCGGCGCTCTACATGGTGCGGGCCGCCGAGGAGGCGGGGCGGCTGCGGGCGGGGGACACCATCCTGGAGCCGACCAGCGGGAACACCGGGATCGCGCTGGCCATGGTGGCGAAGCTGCGCGGCTACCGGCTGGTCTGTGTGATGCCGGAGAACGTCTCCGCCGAGCGCATCCAACTGCTCCGCATGTACGGCGCCGAGATCATCTTCTCGCCGGCGGCCGGCGGCTCGAACATGGCCGTCGCGCAGGCCCGCCAGATCGCCGCCGAGCACCCCGACTGGGTGATGCTCTTCCAGTACGGCAACGAGGGCAACGCCCGCGCCCACTACGAGACCACCGGCCCGGAGCTGCTGCGCGACCTGCCCACCATCACGCACTTCGTGGCCGGCCTGGGTACCACCGGCACGCTGATGGGCACCGGTCGCTACCTGCGGGAGAAGAACCCGGACATCCAGATCGTGGCCGCCGAGCCGCGCTACGGCGAACTCGTCTACGGCCTGCGCAACATCGACGAGGGGTACGTCCCCGAGCTCTACGACGCCAGCGTGCTCAGCCGCCGCTTCTCCGTGGGTACCCGCGACGCGGTGCTGCGCACCCGCCAGCTGGTCGAGGTGGAGGGGCTGTTCGTCGGCTTCTCCACCGGCGCGGTGTGCCACGCGGCGCTGGCGGTCGCGCACGAGGCGCTCAAGGCCGGGCAGCGCGCCGACGTGGCGTTCCTGGTCGCCGACGGCGGCTGGAAGTACCTGTCCACCGGCGCCTACGGCGGCACCCTCAGCGACGCCGAGGAAGCCCTGGAAGGCCAGCTCTGGGCCTGACCGGCGGGGGTCTCAGCGCAGGCCGACGGCGGTGACCACGATCGAGCTGACCAGGATCAGCGCGCTGACGGTCAGCATGATCCACGGGACGAGGCGCCGGTGCACGGTGAGGAACGCCGCTGAGGCGGTCAGCACGCCGGCCACCCCGAGGATCACGATGGTGACCAGGAACCAGCTCTCCGCCTTGTGCATGAGCAGGCCCAGCCAGCCGCGCGCGCCGACCAGGATGCCGATGATGCCCAGCGCCGCCGCGCCCACGCAGAGCCCGAACAGGCGGCGGGCGGTGGGCACCGACCGGTTGGGCGCCGGTACCGCGGTGAGTGCACCGGTCGGCTGGCCCAGCGCCTTGGCGACCGGGGAGAGGCCCACGTGCTCGCCGGTCGCGCCGTAGAGGGCGCCGCCGGGGCGGGCGCCGGGGACCGCGGGGGTCCGGGTCGAACTGTCGACGGACATGCCTACACCACCGCTTCTGTGGTCAACGCCTCGGGCGACGTCAATATACGAATAACGAAAAACGGCTACGATGAGTGACGATCGTCGGACGCCTGGGGCGGCGCCCTGAATACCCTGTCACGTTAGCGACATCTGACGCCAGACGCCTGCGGGCGCGCCCCGTCGGGCGCGTAGGCTGCGCACCGTATCGCTCATTGAAGGGGGCCCGATGAAGCTTACCGTGCTCGGCTGCGCCGGTAGCTTCCCCGGACCGGATTCGCCCTGCTCGGCATACCTTGTCGAGGCTGACGGCTTTCGCCTGATGTTGGATTTCGGCACCGGTTCGCTGGCCGCCCTGCAGCGTCTCGGCGCGATGGTGGACATCGACGCGATAGTCCTCTCCCACCTGCACTGCGACCACATGGTGGACGCCTGTTCGTACGTCGTGGTGCGCCGCTACGCCCCGGAAGGCCGCTACCCGCGGTTGCCGGTCTACGGCCCGGCCGGCGTCCGCGAGCGGCTGATCGCCGTCTACGGCGCCCCGGACGAGGGGCCGCTGGACGACGTCTACACCTTCCACACCCTGACCTCGGGGCCGCTGCGCATCGGCCCCTTCGACGTCACCGTTGACCAGGTCAACCATCCGGTGGAGACCTACGGCGTGCGGCTCACCCACAACGGCCGGGTGCTGACCTACTCGGCCGACACCGCCATGTGTGAGGCGCTGCTGCGGCTGGCCGACCGGGCCGACGTGTTCCTCTGCGAAGCCAGCTATCTCGACGGCCGGCCCAACCCGCCGGACCTGCACCTGACCGGCGGCGAGGCCGGGGCGGTGGCCACCAAGGCCGGCGTCGGCCGGCTACTGCTCACCCACCTGGTCGCCGCGTGGGGCGACGCGGCGGAGACCCTGGAGGCGGCCGGCGCGGCCTTCTGCGGCCCGGTGACACTGGTCCGCACCGGCGACACCTACGACGTGTAGTCCCAGGCTGACCGGTCCGCGGCGGCGAGAAATCACGCGACGTTCGTCAACGCGACAACCGCCGGTGGCCCGGCGCACCGCAACCTCATCGATGTTGTGGGCATGCGCATCGCGATCGTCACCGAGTCGTTCCCACCCGATGTCAACGGCGTCGCGCACTCGGTCGTCCGGGTCGCCGAGCACCTGCAACGCCGCGGCCACCAGCCCCTGGTGATCGCCCCGCAGCCACCGTCCGGGCTGCCCCGCGTCGGCGGCGCCTTCCCCTATCCGGTGGTACGGGTCCCCTCGGTCCCGCTGCCCGGCTACCCCAGCCTGCGGCTCGGGCTGCCCGGCCCGGCGCTGACCCGGGCACTCGTCGAGCACGGTACCGACGTGGTGCACCTGGCCGCCCCGGTGGTGCTGGGCGCCCGGGCCGGCCGGGTGGCCCGCCGGCTGGGCCTGCCCTCGGTGGCCGTCTACCAGACCGACGTCCCCTCCTACGCCCGCGAGTACCGGGTGCGCGGTCTCGGCGAGGCGGCCGCCTGGCGCTGGCTGCGCGGCGTGCACAACGGCGCCGACCGTACCCTCGCCCCGTCCCGGGCCACCGCCACCGCGCTGCACGCGCACGGCTTCGAGCGGGTCTGGCTGTGGGGCCGGGGGATAGACACCGAACGCTTCCACCCGGACCGGCGCAGCGCCGCCCTGCGCCGGGCGCTGGCCCCGCGCGGCGAGGTCCTCGTCGGCTACGTCGGCCGGCTGGCCCACGAGAAGCGGCTCGACCTGCTCGCCCCGATCGCCAGCCTGCCCGGGGTACGCCTGGTCGTGGTCGGTGGCGGGCCGCAGCAGGAGCAGCTGCGCCGGGTGCTGCCGGACGCGGTGTTCCTCGGCGTGCGCTCCGGCGCGCAACTGTCCCGCATCTACGCCAGCCTGGACGTCTTCGTGCACGCCGGACCCTACGAGACGTTCGGGCAGACGCTGCAGGAGGCGGCGGCCAGTGGCCTGCCGGTGGTCGCGCCGGCCCAGGGCGGCCCGCTGGACCTGGTGGCCGACGGGCAGACCGGCTTCCTGGTCGCCCCGCTGTCCGCCGGTGCGCTCACCGACGCCGTCCAGCGGCTGGTCCGCGACCCGCAGCTGCGCACCCGGCTGGGCCGCTGCGCCCGGCAGCGCATGCTCGGCCGGGACTGGGCCGCCGTCGGCGACCAGCTCATCGAGCACTACCAGGCGGTCCTCGGCCAGCCGTCGGCCCCCGGCCAGCCGGTGGTCCGTGGCCAGCAGGTGGTTCTCGGCCAGCAGGTGGTTCCCGGGCAGCAGGTGGTTCCCGGGCAGCAGGTGGTTCCCGGCCAGCAGGTGGTTCCCGGGCAGCTGGTGGTTCCCGGGCAGCTGGCGACCGGGCTGCGGCTGGTCGCGTCCGACCCCGAGGCGGTTCACCCGGTGGGGGCGCCGGCCGGCCCCGCCGCGCAGTGGCCGGCCGGGAACGTCGCGTGAGAATCGTGCGGCTGGCCAACTTCGTCTCGCCCACCTCCGGCGGGCTGCGCACAGCGCTGCGCTGCCTGGGCACCGGGTACCTGGCCGCCGGGCACGAGCCGGTGCTGATCGCGCCCGGGCCGGCCGACAGCGACGAGCTGACCGCCCAGGGGCGGGTGATCACGGTGCGCGGGCCGCTGCTGCCGGCCTCCGGCGGGTACCGGGTGCTGCTGGCCCGCTCCCGGGTCCGGCAGCTGCTCGGGCAGCTGCGCCCGGACCGGCTGGAGGTCTCCGACCGCACGTCGCTGCGCTGGACCGGGGCGTGGGCCGCCGAGCACGGGGTGCCGTCGGTGATGGTCTCGCACGAGAGCGTCGCGGGCCTGGCGGGCCTGGCCGGCCGGCTGCTCGCCGGCCCCACCGGGGCGCTGGCCGACCTGCTCAACCGGCGCACCGCCCGGCACTACACCCGGGTGGTGTGCACCACCCGGTGGGCGGCCGCCGAGTTCGAGCGGCTGGGCGTGGCCAACCTGAGCCGGGTACCGCTCGGCGTGGACCTGGACCTGTTCTGTCCCGGCCGGGCCAGCGCCGCCCTGCGCGCCCGGTACGCCGACCCGCACGAGGTGCTGCTGGTCCACTGTGGACGGCTGTCGCCGGAGAAGAAGCCACAGCGCTCGCTGCGGGCGCTGGCGTACCTGCGCGAGCGGGGCGTGCCGGCGCGGCTGCTGGTGGTCGGCGCCGGTCCGCTGGACCAGCGGCTGCGCCGGCAGGCTGGGCAGCTGCCGGTGCGGTTCCTCGGCTTCGTCCGGGACCGGGCGGCGCTGGCCGGCCTGCTGGCCACCGCCGACGTGGTGCTGGCGCCCGGCCCGGTGGAGACCTTCGGGCTCGCTGCCCTGGAGGCGCTGGCCTGCGGTACCCCCGTGGTGGTGGACGCGGCCAGCGCGTTGCCGGAGGTGGTCGGCGCGGCCGGGGTGGCCGTGGCCGACGAGGGAATTCGGCGCCGGCGTGGCCGCCGTGCTGGACCGGCCGGAGCCGGCCCGGCGGACGGCGGCCCGGCAGCGGGCCGAGGAGTTCGGCTGGCCGGCCGCGGTGGCCGGCTTCCTGGCCGCGCACGGGCTGACCGCGGTGGCCGGCCCGGCGGGCGGCGACGCCCCGGCGGCCCGGCAGGTCTGCTGGGAGTATGCCGGACCCGCGGCGGCGGCGTTGGCGGTGGGGTCGACGGGAGTGGCCTGATGGGTACGTTCGCGGCGCTCGGCGACTCGATCACCCTCGGCATCGGGGATCCCGCTGCCGGACGTCGGAGTGGACAGTTGGCGCGGCTGGGCGGCGCTGCTCGCCGCCGGGTTGCCCGGGCGACCCTGCACAACCTGGCGGCCAGCGGCGCGCGCAGCGGCGACGTGGAACGCGAGCCAGCTGCCCCGGGCGCTGGAGCTGCGGCCGCTGCTGGCCGCCGTGATCATCGGGGTGAACGACACGCTGCGGCACGACTTCAACCCCGACCGGGTGGCATACGCGCTGGCGCACACCGTCGGCGCGCTGCGGGCGACCGGCGCCGCGGTGCTCACCATGCGGCTGCCGGACGCCGGCCGGATGTTCGGCCTGCCCGGTGCGCTGGCCCGGCCGCTGGCCCGCCGGATGGCCGCGGTGAACGCCGCCGTGGACGAGCTGGCCGTGCGCTTCGACACGGTGCACTTCGACGCCGTCGCACACCCAGCTGCCTACGACCGTCGCATGTGGAGTGTCGACCGGCTGCACCCGAGCGAGCGCGGGCACCGGTTCATCGCCGGCCGATTCTACGACCGGCTGCGCCGCGCGGGGCTTCCCGGTGCGGCAGCGCCCCGGCACCGAGCCGACCCAGCCGGCCCCGACCCGGCGGGAGCAGCTGGCCTGGCTGGCCACGAAGGGTACCCGCTGGCTGCTGGACCGCTCCACCGACCTGCTCCCGGGCCTGCTGCTGCTGGCCGCCCGCGAGGCGGTGGGCCGACCGGCCAGCGGCAACCCGCCGGCCGCACGACGGCTGCCCGACTGCGCCGGTCCGGGGCTGACGACCGGCTCCGGCTCCGGCGCACGCGTGCCGCGCTGGCCAGCTGGCCGCCCGCGGCTTACCAGAACCGTGCCGGCTCCGGTAAGCCGGCCGCCCACGTCGCTCCCAGCCCGTGCCGGCTCCGGCCCGGGCTGGCCGGCCGCCGCGCCCGGGGGTGTCGCTGGGCCGGGTCGGGCGGCGGTTAGTCTCGCAGGTATGGCCCGTCCCGACGGTCGCGCCGCCGACCAACTCCGTCCCGTCACGCTCACCCGGCAGTGGAGCATCCACCCGGAGGGCTCCGTGCTCGTCGAGTTCGGCAACACCCGGGTGCTCTGCACGGCCAGCGTCACCGAGGGGGTGCCGCGCTGGCGCAAGGGCTCCGGCCTGGGCTGGGTGACCGCCGAGTACGCGATGCTGCCGCGGGCCACCAACACCCGCTCCGACCGGGAGAGCGTCAAGGGCCGGATCGGCGGGCGTACCCACGAGATCTCCCGGCTGATCGGGCGCAGCCTGCGCGCCTGCCTGAACCTCGCGGCGCTGGGCGAGAACTCGATCGTGCTCGACTGCGACGTGCTGCAGGCCGACGGCGGCACCCGGACCGCGGCGATCACCGGCGCCTACGTGGCGCTGGCCGACGCGGTGCACTGGCTGCACGGGCGCAAGGCGCTGGCCGGTACGCCCGCCGACGCGCTGCACCGCTCGGTGGCGGCGGTCAGCGTCGGCATCATCGGCGGCGAGCCGCGCCTGGACCTGTGCTACGAGGAGGACGTGGTCGCCGAGGTGGACATGAACATCGTCTGCACCGGCACCGGCGACTTCGTCGAGGTGCAGGGCACCGGCGAGGCCGGCGTGTTCCACCGCGAGGAGCTCGACGCCCTGCTCGACCTGGGGGTCGGCCGGCTGCGCCGAGCTGGCCGGGGCGCAGCGCGAGGCGCTCGGGTGACCCGGCTGCTGCTGGCCACCCGCAACGCCAAGAAGCTCGCCGAACTGCGACCGCATCCTGCGACGGTGCCGGGATCACCGTGGTCGGCCTGGCCGACCTGCCGGCCTACCCGGAGGCGCCGGAGTCGGAGCTGACCTTCGCCGGCAACGCGCTGCTCAAGGCCCGTGAAGGGGTGGCGCACACGGGCCTTGCCACGGTGGCCGACGACTCCGGTCTGGCGGTGGACGCGATGAACGGCATGCCCGGCGTGTTCAGCGCCCGCTGGTGCGGGCGGCACGGTGACGACCTGGCCAACCTGGAGCTGGTGCTGGCCCAGGTCGCCGACGTGCCGGACGCGCACCGGGGCGCGGCGTTCGTCTGCGCCGCCGCGCTGGTGCTGCCCGACGGCCGGGAGTTCGTGGCCGACGGCGAGATGCGCGGCACGCTGCTGCGCGCGCCGCGGGGCAGCGGCGGCTTCGGCTACGACCCGATCTTCCTGGCCGACGGGCAGACCCGGACCACCGCCGAGCTGTCCCCGGCGGAGAAGGACGCCATCAGCCACCGGGGCATCGCCTTCCGGGCGCTGGCCGCCGTCATCGACCGCGAACTGCCGCAGTCCTGACCGACTGCTCAGGCCAGTGGCCCGACCCGGGCCTGGACCGCCGCGCGCAGCGCCGGGGCGCGGATCAGGTCGCGGCAGCCCTCCAGCACCGGGGCGAGGAAGACGTCGGGGCCGGGCGCGCCGGCCAGCGGGGTGACCGCCGCCATCGCGGCCTGCCCGGCGGGGGACGGGGTCAGCGGTGCCCGCAGCTGGAGCCCGCGCACGGCGGCCAGCAGCTCCACCGCGAGCAGGCTGGTCAGGTTGTCCAGCACGGTACGCAGCTTGCGGGTGGCCGCCCAGCCCATGCTCACGTGGTCCTCCTGCATGCCGCTGGTGGGGACCGAGTCCACGCTGGCCGGGCCGGCCAGCCGCCGGTTCTCGGCGACGATCCCGGCCGCCGTGTACTGGGCGATCATCAGCCCGGAGTTGACTCCCGGGTCAGGCGTGAGAAAGGCCGGCAGGTCCCGGGAGCGGCACACGTCCAGCAGCCGGTCCACCCGGCGTTCGGCGATCGCGCCCACCTCGGCGGCGGCGATGGCCAGGAAGTCGGCGGCGAAGCCCAGCGGCGCGCCGTGGAAGTTGCCGGTGGACAGCACCCGCCCGTCCGGCAGCACCACCGGATTGTCCACAATGGAGCGCAGCTCCCGGCCGGCCACCTGGTCGACGAAGGTCAGCGTGTCCCGGGCTGCCCCGGCCACCTGCGGAGCGCACCGGATCGAGTAGGCGTCCTGCACGGCGTGCGCCAGGTCGGCCCGGTGGCTGTCCATGATCTGCGAGTGCTGCAGCAGCCGCCAGATGTTCGCCGCCGACACCGCCTGCCCCGGATGCGGTCGGATCGCGTGCAGTTCGGGCAGGAACGGCCGGTCCGAGCCGAGCATCGCCTCGGTGGACAGCGCCGCCGTCAGGTCGGCCATGGTGAACAGGTGGGCCGCGTCGGCGGCGGCCAGCAGCAGCATGCCGAGCATGCCGTCGGTACCGTTGATCAGCGCCAGCCCTTCCTTGCTGGCCAGGGCGACCGGGCGCAGCCCGGCGGCGGCGAGCGCCGCGGCGCCGTCCACGCGCGCGCCGTCCCGGCCCAGCACCCAGCCCTCGCCGAGCAGGACCAGCGCGCAGTGTGCCAGCGGCGCCAGGTCGCCGGAGGCGCCCAGCGACCCGTGCTCCGGGCACCACGGCGTGACGTCGTGGTTGAGCAGGTCGACCAGCGCCTGCGCGATCTCCGGGCGGACGCCGGAGTGGCCCAGCGCCAGCGAGCGCACCCGGAGCAGCATCATCGCCCGGACCACTTCACGGGGCATCGCAGCGCCGATGCCGGCCGCGTGCGAGCGGATCAGCGCGTGCTGCAGTTCGGCGCGGCGGGCCGGGGCGATGGGCGTGCCGGCCAGCGCGCCGAAGCCGGTGGAGACGCCGTAGACGGGGCGGCCGTCGCGTTCGATGCCGTCCACGATGGCCCGGCTGGCCCGCATCTGCGCCAGCGCGGCGGGCGCCAGGCTGACCGGTGCGTCCATGCGGGCCACGGCGAGCACGTCGGCGGCGGACACCCCGGTGGGTTGGACGGTCACGGTCATCGCGGTACTCCGTCGCGTATTACGGTGTGGACCAGGGGGACGCCCGGCCGGTAGGCCAGGTGGACGAAGCTGGGCGCGTCCAGGACGACCAGGTCGGCGCGGGCGCCGACGCCCAGGTGCCCGACGTCGGTACGGCGCAGCGCGCGGGCTCCGCCGGCGGTGGCCGCCCACAGCGCCTCGGCCGGCGTCATGCCCATCTCGCGCACCGCCAGCGCCAGGCAGAACGCCATCGAGCTGGTGTACGACGAGCCCGGGTTGCAGTCGGTGGCCAGCGCCACGGTGGCCCCGGCGTCCAGCAGCACGCGGGCGTCCGGGTAGCGGGAACGGGTGGAGAACTCGGCGCCGGGCAGCAGCGTGGCCACCGTGGCCGAGCCGGCCAGCGCCTCGACGTCGGCCGCCGACAGGTAGGTGCAGTGGTCGGCGCTGGCGCAGCCGGACTGCACGGCCAGCTGGACGCCGCCGCCGTGCCCCAGCTGGTTGGCGTGGATGCGGGGCAGCAGCCCGGCCGCCGCCCCGGCGCCCAGGACCCGGCGGGCCTGCTCGACGTCGAAGGCGCCCCGCTCGCAGAACACGTCGATCCACCGGGCGTAGGGCAGCGCGGCGGCCAGCATCGGCCCGCACACCAGGTCGACGTAGGCGTCCGCGTCGCCGCCCGGCTCGGGTGGCACGTGCGCGCCGAGGAAGGTCACCTCGCTGGTGAACTCGGCGGCGATCCGTAGGCTGCGCGCCTCGTCGGCGACGCTCAGGCCGTACCCACTCTTGATTTCGATGGTGGTGGTGCCCTGCCGGGCAGCCTCGTCGACCAGCCGGCCGACGGTGGCGCGCAGCGCGTCGTCGCTGGCCGCCCGGGTGGCGGCGACGGTGGTCCGGATGCCGCCGCCGGTGTACGGCTCGCCGGCCATCCGGGCGGCGAACTCGCCGGCCCGGTCGCCGGCGAAGACCAGGTGCGTGTGGCTGTCCACGAAGCCGGGCAGCACAGCCCGGCCGTCGGCGTCCAGCCGCCGGTCGGCGGCCGGAGCAGCGCCGCGACGCCCGACCCAGGCCACCCGACCGTCCTGCAGCACCAGCGCCGCGCCGTACACCGTGCCGGGCGTCTCGTGCGTGGTCAGTTCGCCGATGTTGTCGACCAGCAGGCTGCCGTTCACCGCCACAGCTCCCCGATCGCGGCGCGCAGCTCGGCTGCCACGTCGAAGCGCACGTGCCGGCCGTCCCGGACGACCACCCGGCCGTCCACCACCACGTGCGCCACGTCGGCGGCGCCGGCAGCGTAGACGGCTGCGGTGGCCGGCTCGGCACCGGCGCTGCGCACCCCGTCCAGTGCGAGCGTGACCAGGTCGGCGCGGGCGCCGACGGTGAGGGATCCGGCGTCCGGCCAGCCGAGTGCCCGGTGCCCGGCCACGCGTGGCCGCGTCCAGCAGCTCGGCCACGGTGAAGTGGCCGCGGTGCCCGGTGCGCAGCCGCTCGTTCAGCTCCACCGCGCGGGCCTCCTCGAACAGGTCGATCACCGCGTGCGAGTCGCTGCCCAGGCACAGCGGGCTGCCGGCGTCGACCAGTGTCGCGCGCCGGCCCGATCCCGTCGGCCAGGTCCCGCTCGGTGGTGGGGCAGAAGCACACGCCGGTACCGGTGTCGCCGAGCAGCGCCCGGTCGGCGTCGGAGAGGTGGGTGGCGTGCACCGCCGTGGTCGTACGCGCCGAGCAGTCCGCTGCTGTGCAGCAGCTCGGTGGGGGACAGGCCGTAGCGGGCCCGGCAGGCCTCGTTCTCGGCCGGCTGCTCGGACAGGTGCACGTGCAGCGGCCGGTCGCCGGCCAGCTCGGCCAGCTCGGCCAGGGCACCGGCGGGGACCGCGCGCACCGAGTGCGCGGCCATGCCGATGCGTACCGTGTCGGAGTCGGTGAGCGCGAAGGCGCGCTGCGCCCAGGCCGCCATCGAGGGCCGTCGCCGAAGCGGCGCTGCGGCCCGGCCAGCGGCGGCACCGTCCACTGTGGAGGTCAGGTATACCGTGTCCAGCAGGGTGATCCGGATGCCGGCCTCGTGCGCGGCGTCGAGCAGGGCGCGGCCCATGGCGTTCGGGTCGGCGTAGCGGGAGCCGTCCGGTGCGTGGTGCAGGTAGTGGAACTCGCCGACGCAGGCTCACTCCGGCCATCGCCATCTCGCCGAAGACGGCTCGGGCCAGCGCGCCGGTAGGAGTCGGGGTCGAGCCGGCCGGCGAGCGAGTACATCTGCTCCCGCCAGGTCCAGAAGGTGCCCCGGCCGGCCTGGGCGCGCCCGCGCAGCGCCCGGTGGAAGGCGTGCGAGTGCGCGTTGGCCAGGCCCGGCAGGGTCAGCCCGGGCAGGCGCGTGGCGTCCGGTGCGGGTGCGCTGTCCGGGCGCAGCGCGGTGATCCGGCCGCCGGCCACCTCGATCGCCACGTTCCGCGCCAGCCGGCCGCCTTCGGCTGCCGTCACCGAACGCCCGGCGCCGCGGTCCCCGGCCGTCATCGGAAGTCCAGTGCCGTCGTCGGCGGCCGTCGTCGAACGCCCGGCGCCGCTGTCGGCGGCTGGTGGGGACTGCCCGGTGCCGTCGTCGGCCGGCGGGGCGGGTAGCCAGGCGTACTCGGCGTGGTAGGTCAGGACGGACATGCCAGCTCCCGGAGCACTGTGGCCAGCGCGGTGACGCCGGCCGCGCAGTCGGCGTCGGTGGCCGCTCGCCGGGGGCGTGCGAGACGCCGGTCGGGTTGCGGACGAACAGCATCGCGGTGGGCAGCACGGCCGCCAGCACCCCGGCGTCGTGCCCGGCCCCGGTCGGCAGCGTCGGCGCCCCGCCCAGCGCGGCGACGATCCGGTCGCGCAGCCCGGCGTCGAACTCGGTCGCGCGCCGAGCGGGACTCCTCGCGTCAGGTGACCGTGGTGCCGTCCCGGCTCGGCCCGCTCCCGGGCGCGGGCGACGATCGCGTCGACCAGCGCGGTCGAGCGCCTGCTCGTCCGGCGCGCGGGCGTCCAGCCAGCCGGTGACCGCTGGCCGGGATGGCGTTGGTGGCGTTCGGGTCGGACGCTCACCCGGCCCACGGTGGCCACCGCGTCGGCCAGCCGGGCCGCCTTGTTGGCGGCCAGCACCGTGTAGGCGAAGGTGAGCATCGGGTCGTGCCGGTCGGCCATCCGGGTGGTACCGGCGTGGTTGCCGGCGCCGGTGAAGTCCAGCCGCCACCGGCCGTGCGGCCAGATGGCGCTGGCCACCCCGACCGGGCGTCGGTCAGCGCCCGGCCCTGCTCGATGTGCAGCTCGACGAAGCAGCCGATCCGGGACAGCAGGTCGGGTCCGGCCCGAGCGGTGCCGTCCAGCACGCCGCGCCGCCCGCATCGCGGACAGCAGCGTGACGCCGTCCCGGTCGCACAGCCCGCCGGCCCGCCGGGCGTCGATGGCCCCGGTCAGCAGCCGGGAACCCAGGCAGGCCACGCCGAAGCGGGCGCCCTCCTCCTCGGTGAAGGCGACCACGCCGACCGGCCGGGCCGGCCGCCAGCGCTGCTGCCGCAGCACGTCCAGGGCGAGGAAAGCCGAGACGATACCGAGCGGGCCGTCGTAGCCGCCGCCGTGCGGTACCGAGTCGAAGTGCGAGCCGGTCACCACCGCGTCCCCGGCCGCCGGGTCGCCCAGCCAGGCCCACAGGTTGCCGTTGCTGTCGGTCTCCACAGTCAGCCCGCGCCGGTCGGCCTGCTCCACGAACCAGTCCCGGCAGGCCAGGTCGGCCGCCGACCAGGAGTAGCGCAGGTACCCGCCGCCGTCCGGGTCCCGGCCGATCGGCGCCAGCGTGTCCCACAGCGGCGCGGAAGCTCACGAGCACGTCCTCGCGCATCGGCACCCGCACGCCGCCTCGCGCCGCGACCTCCTCGGCGATCGGGTACCCGGCGTCGACGTGCCGGATCACCCCCATCCCCGGATCGTTGGTCAGTACCCGTTCCATCTTCTGCGCCGCCAGCTCGCTGCCGTCGGCCACGCTCACCTGACCGGCGTGGATGGAGCGCCCGATGCCGACCCCGCCGCCGTGGTGGATGGACACCCAGGACGCCCCGGAGGCCGTGTTGACCAGCGCGTTGAGCAGCGGCCAGTCGGCGATGGCGTCGGAGCCGTCGGCCATCGCCTCGGTCTCCCGGTAGGGCGAGGCGACCGAGCCGCAGTCCAGGTGGTCCCGGCCGATCACCATCGGGGCGCGCAGCCGGCCGTCGGCGACCATCTCGTTGAAGCGCAGGCCGGCCCGGTCGCGCTCGCCGTAGCCGAGCCAGCAGATCCGGGCCGGCAGCCCCTGGAACGCCACCCGCTCGCCGGCCAGCCGGATCCACCGGGCCAGCGACTCGTTCTCCGGGAACAGTTCCAGGATCGGCCCGGTCGGTGGCCGCGATGTCGGCCGGGTCGCCGGAGAGCGCCGCCCAGCGGAACGGGCCCCTGCCCTCGCAGAACAGCGGCCGGATGTAGGCCGGCACGAAGCCGGGGAAGGCGAACGCCCGCTCGTACCCGCCGAGCTGCGCCTCGCCCCGGATCGAGTTGCCGTAGTCGAACACCTCGGCCCCGGCGTCCAGGAAGCCGACCATCGCCGCCACGTGCCGGGCCATCGAGGCGCGCGCCCGGTCGGTGAACTCCTCCGGCTTGCGGGCCGCGTAGTCGGCCGCGTCGCCCGGGTCGACGCCCTCCGGCATGTAGGACAGCGGGTCGTGGGCCGAGGTCTGGTCGGTGACGATGTCCACCGGTACGCCCCGGGCCAGCAGCTCGGGCACGATGGTGGCGGCGTTGCCCACCACCCCGATCGAGAGCGCGCCGGCGGGCGGCCTTCGCGGCCACCGCCTGGGCCACCCCTTCGTCCACAGTGGACGCCACGGTGTCCAGGTACCGGGTGTCGACCCGGCGCCGCAGCCGGGCCGGGTCGACGTCGATGATCAGGCAGACGCCGCCGTTCATGGTGACCGCGAGCGGCTGCGCGCCGCCCATCCCGCCGCAGCCGGCGGTCAGCGTGAGGGTGCCGGCGAGGCGTCCCGCCGAAGCGCTTCGCCGCCACCGCCGCGAACGTCTCGTAGGTGCCCTGCAGGATGCCCTGGGTGCCGATGTAGATCCACGAGCCGGCGGTCATCTGCCCGTACATGGTCAGCCCGAGCGCTCCAGCCGGCGGAACTCCGGCCAGGTGGCCCAGTCCGGCACCAGGTTGCGAGTTGGCGATCAGCACCCGGGGCGCCCACTCGTGGGTCCGGAACACGCCGACCGGCCGCCCCGACTGCACCAGCATCGTCTCGTCGTCGGCCGAGCGTGGTCAGGGTACGGATCAGCGCGTGGTAGGACGGCCAGTCCCGGGCGGCCTTGCCGGTACCGCCGTAGACGACCAGGTCCTCGGGGCGCTCGGCGACGTCCGGGTCGAGGTTGTTCTGCAGCATCCGCAGCGCGGCCTCCTGCGGCCAGCCGCGCGCTGTCCGGGTGGTGCCACGAGCTGCGCTGATCACGGTGCCTCCCAGGCTGTCACGGGACGAAGATGGCGCGTCGGGCGGCGGAGGTCTCGAACTCCTCCAGGCGGGCCTGGGTCTGCCCGGGCAGGGCGTCGCAGATCCCCTGGAGCAGCGCCATGGCCAGCGCCATCGGGCCGGTGTGCAGGTCGAAGACGAGCCTGGAGCCGACCGGCGCGGCCAGCACGAGATCGGCACCGGGCGCCGCTGGGCTGACTGGCGAGTCAGTCAGCAGCGCGACGGCCAGGCCAGCGGCGCGGGCCTGCTCCAGCGCGTCCAGCGCCTCACGCGGGTACCTGGGCAGCACAACTGCCAGCATCGCGGTCGCACCGGCGGCGCGGGCCTGTTCCAGCCGATCCGCGAGCAGGCTGCCGCCCTCGGTGAGCAGCCGGACGTCGGGCAGCAGCTTGCCGGCGAAGTAGCCGAAGTAGGCGGCCAGCGGCGCGGCCGAGCGCAGCCCCAGTACCGGCAGCGGCCGGCTGCCGGCGAGCAGGGCGGCGGCGCGGGCCACGGTCGCCCGGTCGGTCGACCCGTCCGCCAGTCGCCGGGCCAGCGCGTCCAGGCCGGCCGCCTCGGCGGCGAACGCCGCCTGTACCTCGTCGTGGTCGGCCACCTCGGCCGTGGCCGGCTGCTGCGGTGCGCGGTGCAGCGCGTCGCGGATGGCCCGGCGCAGCCCGGGATACCCGTCGTAGCCCAGCGCCGTGGCGAACCGGGTCACCGACGGCTGGCTGACCCGGGCCAGGTCGGCGAGCTGGCCACTGGACAGGTACGCCGCCGCCGTCCCCTGCTCCAGCACGCACCGGGCGATGCGCCGCTGGGTGGGCGTCAGCCGTACCCCCTCGAACAGCCCTTGCATGACTCCATGCACAACCACAGACTATGTATGAACCCATTCAAAGACAAGGCTGACGCCCACTGGCTACCCTCACAGGCATGCGGGTGTCGTCGCTGCACATCTATCCGGTCAAGGGCTGCCACCGCCTCGACGTCGAGGCGGCCCAGGTGCAGCCGTGGGGGCTGCTCGGGGACCGCCGCTGGGTGCCCGTCGACGCCGACGGGCACCTGGTCAGCCAGCGGGAGATCCCCCGCCTCACCCAGGTCCGGCCGACCCTGCTGGACGGCGGTGTCCGGCTGTCCACGCCCGGCCAGCCGGACCTGGACGTGCCCGCCGTCGCCGGAGGGTACGAGGAGATCCAGGTCTGGCGCAGCCGCTTCAAGGCCAGCCCCGCCGGCCCGGCCGCCGACGAGTGGCTCTCCCGGGCGGCCGGCCGGCCGCTGCGCCTGATGTGGATGGACGACCCCCACCGGCGACCCGTCGACCCTGCCTACGCGCGCCCCGGCGACGTGGTCAGCGCCGCCGACGGGTACCCCCTGCTGCTGGTCAGCACCGCCTCGCTGGCCGCGCTCAACGACTGGATCGCCGAAGACGGCGACGAGCCGGTACCGGTGACCCGGTTCCGTCCCAACGTCGTGCTCGACGGGGCGCCGGCCTGGGCCGAGGACGGCTGGACCGGCCGGCGGATCCTGATCGGGGCGGTGACGTTCCGGCTGCCCAAGCCGTGCGCGCGGTGTGTGATGACCACCAACGACCAGGAGACCGGCGAGCGCGGCCGGCAGCCGCTGCGCACCCTCGGCCGCTACCGCAACGTCGACCAGCAGCTGCTCTTCGGCATGAACCTCATCCCCGACGACACCGGCACGCTGCACGTCGGCGACCCGGTCACCCTGCTGGAATAGGCCGGGCATCCGCGGACCTGTGGGGTACCGGGCCCAGTGGCACCGGTAGCCGCCGAACCGCGACAAACCGTGCGGGCGGTCGGGGGTTGGCGCGCGGTCGGTTTTCCGGTCGGTCATGATTGGTCCCATGACGAGTCGGTCCGGCGCCCTTGCCTACCTGCGGGACGAGGTCGTCCCGCCGGACGGCCCCGGGCTCGACCAGCTGCACCTGGTCCAGGCCCCGTTGGTCCCCGAGGTACGCCTGCACCTGGCCCAGGACGCCATCGTCTGGTGGGCCCGGATGGAAGCCGAGGCCGGCGAAGTCCAGGCGGCGCCCTACTGGGCCACCGCGTGGCCCGGCGGTCAGGCGCTGGCGCGTTACGTGCTGGACCGGCCGGCCACGGTCGCCGGCCGGCGGGTGCTGGACGTGGCGTCCGGCTCCGGCCTGGTGGCCATCACCGCTGCGCTGGCCGGGGCGGCAGCCGTCACCGCGAACGACATCGATCCGTACGCGCTGGCCGCGATCACGCTGAACGCCAGGGCCAACGGCGTACAGGTCGAGCCCTGCCCGGGTGACCTGCTGGACGGCGACGGCGGCGACGCCGACGTGGTCCTCGCCGGTGATGTCTTCTACAACGAGGCCATCGCCCGGCGGATGGGGCCGTTCCTGAACCGGGCCGCCGCCCGGGGCGCCGTGGTACTGGTCGGTGACCCGGGGCGCGGGTACCTGCCGGCGGACCAGTTGACCTGCGCGGCGAGCTACCTGGCGCCGGCCGGCGCCCCGTCGATGGAGCCGCAGATCGCCGCGATGAGCGTCTTCCGCCTGCGCTGACCGACCCGGCCTGCTACCAAAGTATGAGCTGCCGGGCGCGCAGCTGCCCCTGTGGTCTGATGCGGGTGGGCGGGGCGCCTGCCTAACCTCTCATCGACGGTGTGACACACGTTCGGTGATGGAGTGGCAGTGCTGACGACGATCGCTACCCGGCCGCGCCGGATGACCCGCGCTGTGCTGGCGGCCTGCGGATACTGCGCCGGGTTGGCGGCGGTGAGCGCTGTCGGACTGGTCCTGCTGCTGTTCGGCCGGCCGGCGACGGCCGCACGGTTGTCCGGCCGCTGGCAGCGGCTGCTCCACGACCCGGTCCCCCCGCTGGTACGGGCGCCCGCCGTGGCCGCCAACGCCCTGGTCGGACTGCTGCTCGGCGTGGTGTCGCTGATCCCGCTCGGGGTGGCGCTGCTGTGCCTGCTGCGCGGCGTCCTCTACGGCCTGGTCGACCCCGGGCCGTACGACCACTCCTGGGGTGGCCCGACCCGGGGCGGCGCCTGGCTCGCGCACTTCCTGATCGGCCTGCCCTGCACCGCCGCCGCGCTGGCCGCGCTCTACGCCCTCGCCCGGCTGCACCGCCGGTGGAGCGCGCGCCTGGCTGGCGAGCCGGTCGGCGCCTGGACGCTACCGCTGGTGTTCGCGCTCTGCGCGGCCGGCGGGGTGCTGTTCGTGGCCTGGCTGCACCAGATCTGAGCCGCGCCCGGCGAAGGGCGGCCGGTGGGCCGGTCCGGCGGCACGGGGGTCTGCCGGACCGGCCCGCTCAGACCGCGGTGACGCTCCACAGGTTCTTGGTACTGCCGTGCGACCGGGTGTGGAGATGTCGGTTGGTCCCGGGTGGCCCGGCCCCGGTCGAGGGACCGGGCCACCCGTGCTGGAGTCCTGTGTGGACAGTCGGTCAGCTGCGTAGCCAGCTCTGGTTGGAGCCGCCGTTACACGTCCAGATCTGGACGGCGCTGCCGTTGGCGGTGCCCGCGGCGTTGACGTCCAGGCACAGGCCGGAGCCGACCCCGACGATGGTGCCGTCGGCGTTGACCCGCCACTGCTGGTTGGTGCCGCCCGTGCAGGTCTCGATCCGGGCCCGGGAGCCGTTGGTGGTACCGGGCACGTCCAGGCACTTGTTGCCGTACACGGTCAGCTGGTTGCTGGCGGTGAGCGTCCACTGCTGGTTCGCGCCGTTGTTGCAGTCCCAGATCTGGACGACCGCGCCGTCGCTCTGGCTGGCGCCGTTGACGTCCAGGCACCGGTTCGAGCCGACCCCGCGGATCTGCCCGGTGGGCCCGGTGGAGCCGCCGACCGGCGTGACGGTGAGGTTGTCGAACTGGGCGGTGACGCCCTGGCCGGTGCCGTAGCCGACCTGCCCGGCCGCCCAGGTGCCGTCGGAGACGGTACCCACGGTGGTGCCGTCGATGGCGGCGGTGAGGCTGCCGCCGTTGAGGGTCAACGACAGGTTGTGCCAGCGTCCGGTACCGAGCGCCGCGACGCTGCCGCTGGCGAGGGTACGCCAGTTGCCGCTGGTGTTGTTGCTCAGCACGGACCAGGCGCCGGAGTCGGTGACCCGGAAGTAGTAGCCGTTGAGGTTCTGCGGCCCCTGGTGGTTGTAGGTGTTGCCGCGCGCGATGAGCTGGGCGTAGCCCGACTTCTCCAGCAGCACGTCGGAGGAGACGGTGTAGTTGCGCCAACTCAGGTCACCCAGCAGGGTGTACGGGTCGGCGTGCCCCGAGGTCCAGTAGATCGGTGTCTGCTCCGACATCTGGCGTACGCACAGCCCGGCCCGGCCGGCGGCGCAGCCGGCGATCTCGAACGAGCCCTGCTGGTCCATCAGGTACTTCGCTTCCCGCCCGACCGAGTAGCTGTCGAAGGTGTCGCTGTAGGGCAGCGCGAGGTTACCCTGCGCCGGGCTCGTCGCGGTGCCCTTGCCCTGCCCGCTGGCGGTGCTGAAGCTGTAGACATACCCCGGTTGGACGGTTAGCGAGAAGCTGCCGCCGGACGGGGTGATGTCGGCGCCGTGGACGAAGAAGTCGGCCGGGTTGCTGGACCGCACGTTGGTGGACCACACGTGCACCGCACCGGTGGACAGGCCGCCGGTCACGGTGAAGTTGAGCGTCTGCGCCGAGCTGGCGTCCATCGTCTCGATGATGGTGCTGTAGTCGCCGGTGCTCGGCGAGCGCAGCGATACGTAGCTGCCGTTGTTGCGGTTGCCGCCGATGTAGCCGCTGGAGTTGTCCAGGTAGCGCCATCCGGGTGCGGTGAACTGCGTGGTCTGCGCCATCACCCAGGCGTTCTTGCCGATCGAGTAGTTGCCCGACCAGGGCTGCTGGGCCACCGCCACACCCGTGGTGGCCCACGGGATGTTGGGGGTGATGGCCGCGATGACCGGCCAGTTGAGGTAGCCGGTCATCTTCCCGTCGATGTAGTCCCGGTTGATGCCCCGGGCCAGCGCCTGCGCGCCGGCGTTGTAGTCGTCGGAGCCGTTCTCGCTGGCCCACAACGGTTTGCCGGACGCCACGGCGGTGGACGAGCTGGGGCAGTTGCTCTGCGCGCTGCGGTAGCCGCAGACGTAGTGGCTGCCGAAGACCTGGACGGCGTTGGCGAAGGCGGAGTTGCGGGCGGCCTCGTCGGCCGGCGCCCAGCCGAAGTCGTCCGACGCAATGATCTTGACGTTACTGTACCCGTGCGAGTTCAGCGCCGAGCGCAGGTTCACGTACCAGGTGGCGTTGTAGCCCTTTTCGTTCCAGCCGCCGAGGTAGTTGATGGTCAGGCCGTTGGTACGGGCGCAGTCCAGCCAGGCCACCAGGTAGTCGATCGAGTCGGTGGACCAGAAGTTGCCGTTGCCGATCCAACCGGGGGCGCCCCACGCCAGGCCCACCAGGTTGATGTTGGGGTTGCGGGTGCGCGCCTGCTGCATCAACCACCACTCGTACCCGCGGTTGCAGTTGATCGCCCCCCGGGTGTGCTCGTGGCTGGGTTCGGCGCCCGAGGTGGAGTTGGTGTCCCCGCCGATCTCCACCTTCAGCAGCTGCATGGCGGCGCCGTACCCCGGCTTGAACAGGTAGTCCAGGATGTCGCTGCGCTGTGGCTCCGGATAGTCGATCAGCAGCCGGCTGTTGCCGCCGCCGCCGCTGACCGCGCCGATCCCGTCGAGGGTCCGTCCGCCGGACGAACCGTTGATCGTGATGGCCGTCGCCGCCTGCGCGGCGGTGCTGAACGCGACCACCGCACCGGCCGCCGCCAGGATCACCGCGGCCAGTGACGCGATGCCGCGGCGACGTGATCCCGGCCGCCACCCGCGGCGTGGTACCCGGCCGAGTATCCGCCGGTGGGCTGACTCCCGAAACATCTGATCTCCTCCTCGTCGAGACGGACAGGAAGTGGCCATCGCCGGCCGATCTCCCGAACTCTGCAAAGCTGGCAGGGCCGGTCCCGGCGCAGCCGGGCTCCGGGACCCATGGGTGTTGACTGCTGTCGATGCGAGACGTCATACGTTAAGTCCGGTTCCCGGTCACCGTCAACGATCACCGCGGCCGCTCGGGACGGGCGCCCGGCCGCTGTGCGACGGGCGCAGGTCAGCGCGGCCCGGCGGCACCGTGGGGCGCGGATGAAACGTTCATCAGCGCCGGACGGTCAGCGGCGCGGGGCGCTCCCGGGCGGGGCCGACGGTGCGCAGTCGTGCGGGGGAAGGACGGTGCACCGGCGAACGTCGGTGCCGACCGGCGCCGGCAGCCGCAGTCGTCGGTCAGTCGGCGGTCAGCGCGACCACCGGGACGCGTCGCCCGCAGGGCCGGGCCAACCGCAGGTCGGCTGTCAGCAGTGGCAGGCGCAGCTGCTCTGCCAGCGCGACGTAGACCGCGTCGTAGGTCGAGAGGTCCCCGGAGGCCGAGCGGCGATTCATGGCCGAGATCCCGTTCGCCAGCACCGGACCGTGGGCACCGGGTGAGCAGGAAGCGTTGCGCGCCGGGCTGGCCGCCGCCGACGCCCGTCGGGCCGCGGCCGGGGAGGGTGGATCGTGGGGCCGGTGAGAGTCGAACTCACACTGGCGCGGACCTAAACCGCGTGCCTCTGCCATTGGGCTACGGCCCCGGGGAGCACCGGTACGGGGCTGGGAACCCGTGCCGGCGCTTCGCGCAGGAGCCTACCGGAGCAGCTACCCGCCGACTGTCCGCAGCCCGTGCGGACCCGGCACAGCCGGTCAGCCCAGGCGGGTCACCTCGACGGTGACGCCCAGATAGGAGGCCGGGGCGCCGTGGTAGACGCCCTTGAGCGGGGTGACGTCGGCGTAGTCGCGGCCCCGGGCGACCACCACGTGGCGCGGGCCGGTGGGTACCCCGTTGGTCGGGTCGTAACCCTCCCAGCCGCCGCACCACCACTCCACCCAGGCGTGGCTCTGCCCCTCGACGGTGACGCCGACCTGCGCCTGCGGATCCGGGTGCAGGTACCCGGAGACGTAGCGGGCCGGGATGCCGCTGGCCCGCAGCAGCGCCGCGGTCAGGTGGGCGATGTCCTGGCAGACGCCCTTGCGCAGCTGCCACGCCTCCTGCGCGCCGGTGTGCACGCCGGTGGAGCCGGGCACGTAGGCCACCTGGTCGCGGACGAACCGGGAGATGGCCAGCGCCGCCTCGCGCGGCGGGGCGTCACCGACCACGCTGCGGGCCAGTTCGGTCAGCTCCTCGTCGACGGCGGTCCGGTCGGTCGCGATCAGCAGCTCGGCGAACTCGTCGGTGGACCGGGCGCGCAGCCGCTCCCAGTCGACCGGCGTGGCCACCGGCGTCGGATCGCTGGTCTCCACCAGGCAGGTGGCGGTGACCTTCAGCTGCTGGTGCGGACGCTGCAGGTCGAAGACGGTGACCTGGCTGCCCCAGTAGTCGATGTACCGCCACGTCGAGGCGGCCGCCACCGGGGCCACCTCCACCTGGCTGAACAGGGTGATCTGGTGCGGCAGGGTCATCGGGGTGAGCCGGGCCTCGTTGTACGACGTGTGTGCGGTGCCGTCGTAGGTGAACCCGGTCACGTGCGAGATGCGTAGTCGCCACGCCACGGTTGCCTCACGTCCCCTCGTGCGCCCAGCTGACCGGGGCGGCGTGTTCGAAGTAGCGGCGGGTCACCGCGGCGCTGGCCGCCGCGGTGGCGGCCTGTAGGGCGCGCAGGTGGGTGGGCAGGTCGGCGAGCAGGGTGGCGATGTCGGTGTACTCCAGGCGGGTGCGGACCTGGCCGATCGGGCGCCGGGCCGGGTCGGTGACGCCGGCCCGTTCGGTGCTCGGCGCCAGCTCGCGCAGGCACTGCTCGGCGGTGGTCAGGGCGTGCAGCGCCGAGCGCGGGAAGAGCCGGTCCAGCAGCAGGAACTCGGCCACCTGCTGGCCGGCCAGGGTGCCGCCGTGGGTGCGCAGGAAGGACTCGTCCGCGCCGCAGGCGCGCAGCACGGTCCGCCAGTCGCCGTCGGCCGAGGTCTCCACCTGGGAGACCAGCTGGACGGAGAGCAGCCGGGCGGTCATGTCCACCCGCTCCAGCGAGCGTCCCAGCACCAGGAAGCGCCAGCCCTCGTCCCGGCTCATGGTCGACTCGGCCAGCCCGGAGAGCACGGCGGCGCGTTCCCGGACGAAGTCGAGGAACAGCGTGGGGCCCAGCCGTTCGGCGGCCAGCCGGCGGGACGGCAGGGTGTGCCAGGTGACGTTGATCGACTCCCACATCTCGCTGGAGATGGTCTCCCGGGCGCCCCGGGCATTTTCCCGGGCGGCCGCCACGGCGCCGGCGATGGAGTTCGGGTCGGTGGTGTCGAAGGCCAGCCGTTCCAGGGCGTGGCCGCTGGTCAGCCGGGTGTCCTCCGGTGGCTGGGCGCCCAGGATGGCCAGCAGCGAACGGCACTGGGCGTCCTCGTCGGCCCACGGGTCCTCCAGCAGCCGGGCCAGGAAGGCGTCCAGGATGCGGGCGGTGTCGTCGGCCCGCTCCACGTACCGGCCTATCCAGAACAGTGACTCCGCGATGCGGCTGAGCATGCCCACCTCCCTGAAAGATCGTCCCGGCTCACTGTTGCTGTTGCTGTTGCTGCTGCTGTTGGCTGGCGGAGCCGCCGCCCCGGGCCGCGTCGTCGCGGGCCACGTCGTGCGGGACCACCTCGACCACCGCGGGGGTGGCCGGGGCGCTCGGCGGGGGCGGCGGCGGCTCGGCGGCGAGTACCCAGGTGTCCTTGGAGCCGCCGCCCTGGCTGGAGTTGACCACCAGCGCGCCCTCCGGCAGGGCCACCCGGGTCAGCCCGCCGGGCAGCAGCCAGATGTCGTTGCCGTCGTTGATGGCGAACGGGCGCAGGTCGATGTGGCGCGGGGCGACCTGGCTGTCGACCAGGGTGGGGGAGGTGGACAGGGCCACCGGGCGCTGGGCGATCCAGCCGCGCGGGTCGGCCAGCACGGCCTGCTTGAGCGCGGCCAGCGTCGCCTCGTCGGCGTGCGGGCCGATCACGATGCCCTTGCCGCCGGCCCCGTCGACCGGCTTGAGCACCAGCTGGTCGAGGCGGCCGATGACGTCGTGCAGCACTTCCGGGTCCTCCAGGCGGTGGGTCTCCACGTTGCCGATGATCGGTTCCTCGTGCAGGTAGTAGCGGATCAGGTCGGGGACGTAGGTGTAGAGCAGCTTGTCGTCGGCGACGCCGTTGCCGATGGCGTTGGCCAGCGTCACGTTGCCGGCCCGGGCGGCGTTGACGATGCCCGGGCAGCCGATCACCGAGTCGGGGCGGAAGTGCAGCGGGTCGAGGTACTCGTCGTCCACCCGGCGGTACACCACGTGCACCGGGCGCTCGCCCTGGGTGGTGCGCATCCGTACCCGGTTGCCGGCGCACACCAGGTCGCGCCCCTCCACCAGCTCCACGCCCATCAGCCGGGCCAGCAGCGCGTGCTCGAAGTAGGCGGCGTTGTAGACGCCCGGGGTGAGCACCACCACGGTCGGGTCGGTGACCCCCTGCGGGGCGGCGGCGCGCAGCGCGGCCAGCAGCCGCACCGGGTACGAGTCGACCGGGCGGACCCGGGCCTCGGCGAAGAGCGTCGGCAGCGTCTGGGTCATCGCCCGCCGGTTCTCGATCACGTACGAGACGCCGGACGGGATGCGCAGGTTGTCCTCCAGTACCCTGAAGTCGCCGGCCTCGTCGCGGATCAGGTCGACGCCGGAGATGTGCACCCGCACGCCGTTGGCCGGCTCGATGCCGTACGCCTCGCGGTGGAAGTGCGCGCTGGTGGTGACCAGGCGACGGGGCACCACCCCATCGGAGAGCACGCTGCCCGGCCCGTAGATGTCGGCCAGGAACATCTCCAGCGTGCGGACCCGCTGGCGGACCCCCCGGGTGACGTGGTCCCACTCGACGGCGTCGATGATCCGGGGGATCAGGTCCAGCGGGAACGGCCGCTCCTCGCCCGCGTAGGCGAAGGTGACGCCGCGGTCGGTGAAGACCCGGGCCAGCTGGTCGGCGCGGTAGCGCAGGTCGCTGCCGGACCACGGCTGCAGGGTGGCGAACAGGGACTGGTACGCCGGCCGGCACTGCCCGGGCGCGGCGAACATCTCGTCCCAGGCGTCCGCCATCGCGTAGGAGTCGAAGATGTCCGCCATGCGGAGACCTTACGCGGCAAGAATTTCCGCCGCATTACACAAGTGAGGACGCGCCGACCTCCCGCGAGCGCCGACGGTGCGCCGCGAGCTGGTACGCCACGACGAAACCGGTGACGGCGAGCACCATCTCGGGAAAGCCCGACAACACGTCCAGGATGGTGAAGCCGGCGTCCTGCCCGTACGGGTCGGCACCGGCCGGAATCGCGCCGTCCGGGGTGATCGTGAGCAGGAACCACAGCGCCGCGTGGCTGCGCGGCGCCCAGTGCGCGGTGATGTCCACCCACACCGCCACGGTCACCGCCGCCCAGCAGGCGGCCAGCGCCAGCCCGGCCGCCGGCAGCGCCCGTCCGCGCCCCGCCGCGACCAGCGCCGGTACCAGCAGGATCAGCCAGGCGGCCAGCCCCGCCAGGAACCCGCGCGCCTCCCAGCTGTGCGCGCCGAGCAGGTAGAGCGCGGCGAAGACGGCCAGCGCGGCAGTGGCGGGCAGCAGCGTCGCCGCCGCGCCGGTCGACGACGCGGTGCTCCGCCGGCCCAGCACCACTCCGATCACCGCCTGCACCGCCGCCGCGCACAGCGCCGGAGCCCCCACCAGCGCACCCACCGGCGCCGTCGCGATCACCACCGCGACCGCCAGCACCGGAGCCACCAGGAAGAACGCGACGGTACGCCAGTCCACCGCGCGCAACGGCGAGCGCACTGCCGCCAGCGCGGGTACCGGATCGACGCTGCTCATCGCTGCACGATACCGTCGCCGCCGCGCACCGTGGGGGACGTCGCCCAGCCGCCGTGGACGGGACCGTCAGTCGATGCCGAGGTCGCGGCGGAGCTTGGCGACGTGGCCGGTGGCCTTGACGTTGTAGAGCGCCCGTTCGATGCGCCCCTGCGGGTCGATGACGAAGGTGGAGCGGATCACGCCGGTGACCGTGCGGCCGTAGAGCTGCTTCTCGCCGTAGGCGCCGTAGCGCGGTCAGCACCGCCTTGTCGGCGTCGGAGACCAGCGGGAAGGTCAGCGCGTCGTGCTCACGGAACTTCGCCAGCTTCGCCGGGGAGTCCGGCGAGATGCCCACCACCTGGTACCCGTGTCGCGGCCAGCGACGCCAGCGAGTCCCGGAAGTCGCACGCCTGCGTGGTGCAGCCGGGCGTCATGGCGGCCGGGTAGGCGTACAGGACCACCGGGTGGCCGCGCAGGTCAGCCAGGTGCAGCTGGTCACCGGAGTCGGTGGGCAGGGTGAAGTCGGGGGCCTCGTCGCCGGGCTTCAGGCGGACCGGTTCGCTCATCCGGCCAGACTATCCAGCCGGTCGGTGCCCGCCGTCGCGGCGGGTACGCCGGACCGGCGCAGCCGCAGCAGCACGGCGGCGACCAGTCCCGCGCCGCCCGCCACGCACAGCAGCACCAGGCAGCGGGTGAGCGTCGCCGGCCAGCGGACCGGCAGTACCGCGTGGCTGAACGCGGCGGCGTTGGCCACCCCGGCGAACAGCGCCAGGCACGCCCCGGCCAGGCCCAGCGCCAGGTCGGCGCCGGGGCGGCGGGCCAGCGCGTACCCACCGGCGGCCAGCGCGGCGACGCCGCAGACCACCGTCCAGGGCCCGCTGGTCAGCGCGGTCCGGACGACGCCGGCCGCGCCGAGCGCCCCGGAGTCGAGCGCCGTGCCGAGGGCGTACCCCAGGGCGGCCAGACCGGCGACCAGGGCGAGCGCCCCGGGCAGCCGGGCGGGGCGGGCCGGGCGGGGCAGGCCGGTCGCGGCGAGCAGGCCGGCCAGCAGCAGGCAGCCGGCCCACCAGACGCCGGCGGCCGGCGGCGGCGCGTAGTCCAGCGAGCCGGTGACCGCGAAGGTCCGCACGCCGGAGCGCAGCGGTACCGACCAGTCCCGCAGGTGGTGCGGGCTGCCCGGGTCGGCGAGGACGTCGGCGGGGGCGCGGGCGGCGGTCCAGTGGGTGCGCTGGTCGTGCCAGAGCACCGCGGGGCTGGTGGAGATGCGCTGCCAGGCGGGCGGCTGCGCCGCCCCGGCGGTGGCCGGCGGGGCCACCCCACCGGCCAGGCTCGCGTTGATCCAGGTGGCCGGCGAGTTGGCGTTCTGCCAGACGCCGTCCGGGCGGACCAGCAGGTAGGGCTCACCCGCGTAGCCGAGCACCTCGACCTCGACGCCCGCGTGGTTGACCAGCTCCAGCCGGGCGCCCGCCTCGACGGTCCGGATCGCCAGGCCCGGCAGCGCCGGGGTGACCGCGGTGACGGTGACCCGGTAGTCGGTGCCGGTCGGGGCGTCGGCGCCGTGCGCGAACGCGGGCGAGCCGGCCCCGAGCACCAGCGCCAGGCCGGCGACCACGCCCGCGACCATCCCGGCCCAGTGGGGCCGCAGTGACACCGCCGGTCAGGAGGCGGACTTGACCGCGTCGGTCAGCGCCTCGGTGGTGGCCTGGATCTTCTTGCCCTCGACCAGCACGGTGGGCGTGCCGTTGATGTTCTTGGCGGCGGCGGCGTTGGTGTTGTCGGCCATCCAGGAGGAGTACTTCTGGGAGCGGACGCACTGGGCGAAGCTCGGGTCGATCAACCCGACCCCGGCGCCGATCTGCACGATCTGGTCATCAGTGAGCCCCGCGCTGCCCTCCTCCGGCTGCTGGGCGTACATGGCCTTGATGAAGTCGTAGAACTTGCCGCCGTCGGCGGCGCAGCCGGTGGCCGCGCCGGCCCGGGTGGAGTAACCGGGCGGGTTGGTGTTGCGGTCCAGGATGGCGATCGGGTGGTACACCAGCTTGATCTTGTTGTCCTTGACCATCTGGTCCATCGTCGGGCCGGCGGTCTGCTCGAAGTTCTTGCAGATCGGGCAGAGCAGGTCGACGTAGACGTCGACGGCGACCGGGCCGGAGGAGACCGGGATGGCGTGGCCGCCGTTGATCGCGCCGGCCGGCACGTTGACGTTCTTCGGCTTCTGGGTCTGCCAGAGGCCGAAGCCGACCAGGCCGGCGACGACCACCGCGAAGATCGCGATGATGGTCACCAGCATGTTCCGGCGGCGCCGGCGTTCGGCCTCCAGTTGCTCGCGTACCACGCGGTTGGCCTGCTTGACCTGCTTGCGTGAGCTCACGGTCGGTCCTCCGTCACAGCGCCGTCGTCTTCGTCGTCCATATTGTCGGCTTGCGTCCCGTCCGTGGCGCCGAGAAGCCAGGCGTCCACCCCGAAGCGGGTACGCGGGAACCACACCAGGAACGCGGCGACGGCGAACAGGCCGATGTCGCGCAGCAGGTCCCACAGGTAGTTCGGGTGCTCGCCGGGGGCCAGCTGGCCGCCCTTGCTGAAACAGCCACAGTCGATGGACAGCCCGCGTACCCACACCGAGGAGATGCCGAAGATGTAGACCGCCAGCAGCACGGCGACCAGGACAGCCATGGCCCGGGTGGCCAGCCCGACGATGAGCAGCAGCCCGGCGGCGATCTCGACCAACGGCAGCGCCGCGCCCACCACCCGGGCCGCCTCGAAGGGCATCAGCTGGTAGGCGTTCACCGCCCGGCCGGAGCCGGCCAGGTCGCCGACCTTGGTCCAGCCGGCGGCCACGAACACCAGCCCGAGCAGGATCCGGGCTACCGTGCCCAGCCAGGGCACCACCCGCCGCCAGGTGGACTCCGGCGGGGACACCCGCTGCGCTCCGGTCACGCCCGATGAGTCGTTTCCGGCGGCCGTCCGGTTCCCGGGTCGCGGGCCGGTCATTGTGACCTTGCCGATCGGACCGCGTCGACCAGCTGCATCCGGGCCCGCGCCACCCGGGACCGGATGGTCCCCACCGGTACGCCCTCCACCTGCGCCACCTCGGCGTAGGAGAGCCCAGCCAGCTGGGTGAGCAGGAACGCCGCCCGCCGGTCCTCGGGCAGCTCCCGCAGCAGCGCCACAGCGCTGTGCCAGCCGGCGTGGTCGGGGCGGGCGGCCTCCAGCTCGTCGCCGGCCGGCGCGGTCTCGAAGCGGCGGCGGCGCCGCAGCGCACGGATGTGGTCCGCACAGGCCCGTCGGGCGATGCCGAACAGCCAGGTACGCGCGCTGGCCCGCGCCTGGAAGCCGGGCAGCGCCCGCAGCGCCCGCAGGTACGTCTCCTGGGTGAGGTCGTCGGCGCTGGCCGGATCCACCAGGCCGGCCACGAACCGCCACACGTCGGCCTGGGTGAGGGCGACGAACTGGTGCTGCGCGGCCGGATCACCGGCCCCGGCCGCCAGCGCCGCCCGGGTGGCCGCGTCGTCCGCCCGCCCGCTGGCGCCCGTCGACTGCGCGCCGCCCTCCGCAAGCGCTGGGTCGCCGGTCAGCTCTGGGTCGCCGGTCAGCTCTGTGCCGTCGGTCAGCGCCGTGCCGTCGGTCAGCTCTGTGCCGTCGGTCAGCGCCGTGTCGCCGGCCCGATCTGGGTCACCGGTCAGGAGTGTGAACCGGGGCGGCGCGGCGGCCGTAGCCAGCGGCATGGAACTGCTCCGCTGGTCGGCCGGGCTGGCCGACCGGGCGCCGGGCCGCGGGGCGGGGATCACGAGGTCCGAGCGTACCCGGCCATCGCGCCGCCACGACCAGCCCCGTCCCGGCCGGCGCCACCGTCACCGGTCCACCGGACGACCCTCCCGGGCGGCGCTGACCTGCCGTGACGCCGGTCGCGGGGTCGTCGGCGCGGGCGCTGCGGCGCGCTGCGGGCCCGGGAACTTTCCGCCGGCCCGGGGCGACTATCCGGAGGTGAAGTGCGACGAGGTACGGCTGGCGATCTCCGCCCAGCTCGACGGCGAGCAGCCCGGCGCCGACCCCGGCGACGTGCGCGGGCACCTTTCCGCCTGCCCGGGTTGCCGGGCCTGGCGGGCGGACGCGCAGGCGCTCGCGGCACCGGTGGCGGCCCTGCGCGACGCGCCGGTCCCCGACCTGTCCGGGCTGATCATGGCGGCGCACCCGGGCCGGGCCCCGGTACGGGCGCCCGAGCGGGACGCCGAGGCGTACGGCCGCCGCCAGGTGCTGCGGATCGCCGTGGCGGTGGCCGCCACCGTGCAACTGGCGCTCGCCGTACCGGCGCTGGTCAGCGCCTTCGCCAGCGGTGGTGCCGGGGTGGGGCTGCACGCCAGTCGGGAGATGGCCTCGTTCGACGTCGCGGTGGCGGTGGGTTTCCTGCTGGCCGCCGCCCGGCCGGCGCGGGCGCGGACGTTCCTGCCGGTGGCGCTGGTGCTCGCCGGCTGCCTGGCGGCCACCTCCGGGATGGACCTGGCCCGCGGGGCGACCACCCTGGCCCACGAGACCGGTCACCTGGTGGCACTCGCCCAAGCCGGCCTGCTCTGGGCGCTGACCAGGGCGGACGCCGACCGGCGGCGGGACCGGCCGGCACCGGGCGCGGGGCGCGGCTTGGGCGACGGGGCGACCGGTGCCGGTCCGGTGACCGCGTGAGGCGGGTACTCGGCGGGCTGCTGCTCGGCCTGATCTTCGCGCTGCTCACGCCGGGTTCGCCGGCCCAGGCACACGCCGCCCTGGTCCGCACGCTGCCCAGCCAGGGCTCGGTGGTAGCGGCCCCGCCGGCCGAGGTGGTGGTCACCTTCTCCGAGCACGTGACGGCGGTACCCAGCAAGATCGAGGTGATCGCGCCCACCGGCAAGCGGATCACCACCGGGACACCCACCGTGGCCGGGAACAGCCTGCACATCCCGGTCTCCACCAACGTGCCGCGCGGCACCTACCTGGTGACCTACCGGGTGATCTCGGCGGACAGCCACCCGGTGGGCGCCTCCTTCACCTACTCCTACGGCGCGCCGAGCACCGCACCGGCGCCGCCGGGCGGCTCCGCCGGCCACACCGACCCGGTGGTACGGGTGGCCGTCTCGCTGGCCCACGGCGTCGGGTACCTGGGCCTGATCCTGGTGGCCGGCCCGGCGCTGGTGCTCTTCGCGCTGTGGCCCCGGCGGCTGGCGCGGGGCGGCCCGATCCGGCTGGCCTTCGTCGGGCTGGGCCTGATCGGGCTCAGCGCCGTGCTGGAGTTCCTGGTCGAGGCGCCCTACTCGACCGGCGCCGGGCTGCTCGACTTCTCCGGCGGTGACCTGCGGGACGTCTTCGACAGTACGTTCGGCCACGCGCATCTGGTCCGGCTGGCGGTCACCGTGGCGGCGGCGTTCCTGATCCGGCCGTACCTGGCCGGCACCAGCGGCCGGGCCGAGCAGGTGCTGCTGGCGGTGCTGGCCGTGGTGGCGGTGGTGACCTGGCCGCTGTCCGGGCACCCGGGCAGCTCGGTGGCGCCGGTACTGACCACCGTGGCGGACAGCGCCCACCTGGTCGGGGTGGCGGTGTGGGTCGGCGGCCTGGTCATGCTCGGCGGCTGGCTGCTACGGCTGGGCAACCGTACCGAGCTCGCGGCGATCCTGCCGGTGTGGTCCACCTGGGCCACCATCGCGGTGAGCGTGATCGTGCTCGGCGGGGTGGCGCAGGCGCTGGTGCAGGTGGTTCCGCTCAGCGCCCTGGTACACACCCGGTACGGCGTGATCGTCGCGCTCAAGGTGCTGGTACTGGCCGCCGTGCTGGCGGTGGCCTGGGTGTCCCGCCGGCTGGCGGCGGCGCCCAGCCAAGCCGGGGTGGTCCGGCTGCGGCGCACGGTGGCGGTCGAGGCGGCCGGTGTGGTGCTCCTGCTGGGTCTGGCCTCGGTGCTGGTGCAGACCACGCCGGCGAAGACCGCTGCCGCCGAGACCGCCGCCACGCAACAGGCCGGCGGGCCGTTCTCGGTGACCCTGACCACCACGCTCTACCAGGTGCAGCTGGACATCGACCCAGCGAAAGTCGGCGACAACACCGTGCACCTGTACGTCTACAACCCGCAGGGCGCTCCGCAGAAGGTGCTCAACTGGGACGTCAAGGCGCAGCTGCCGGGGGCGGGCATCGAGCCCATCACGGTGCTGCTGCTGCCGCTGACCGACTCGCACGCGACCGGCCAGGTGACCCTGCCGAGGGCGGGCGACTGGCAGTTCACCATCACCCTGCAGGTGACGAAGTTCGACCAGGGCACAGTGGGTACGACGGTGAAGGTGAGCTGAGCTACGACACGATCCGGGGCGTTGGAGGCATTAAGGGCGTTAGGCGGTGAAATCACCTATTCGGGTCGTATAGTCGGCGCCAGGGAGGCCGCCGATGCGTGTGGTACGGGTGGTTCTTGCTGTACTGGCAGCGCTGGTCACCGGACCGGCACTCGCCGCCGGAACGGTGCTGCTGGCGGCCCACGGGCAGCTCGCCGCGGACGGCACGCTGGCCGCCTGGACCGTCCCGGTCCACACCAGCGGGTACGCCGTCGTCGTGCCCGACCTGGATGCCCTGCTCCGCCACGACCTGCCGTTCGCCCGCGCCGGCCGGACCAGCGTCCGGGTGTCGGTGGCCGACCAGGGCGGCGCCCCGGTCTTCATCGGCCTGGCGCCCCGCGCCGCCGTGGCCGGCTACCTCGACCGGGTGGCGCACAGCGAGATCACCGCCGTCGGCCTGGCCCGCGGCAGCGCGCTGCCGCTCGTGCTCTCCGACGTGGTGGGCAGCCTCGCCCCGCGCGCCCGCCCGGACGGGCAGAGCTTCTGGCTCGCCTCCAGCAACGGCGGCACCCTGCACTGGGCCGCCGGCCTGATCCGCGGTCGCGAGGTGTCCCTGGTGCTGATGACCGCCGACGGTTCCCCCGGCGTGGCCATCGCCCTGCACGGCGCGATCCGCCCCGGCTGGCTGGTACCCACCGCCTGGGCGATGGTCGGCCTCGGGGTGGTCGGCATGGCCGCCAGCGTGCTGCTGGTGCTCAGCCTCGCCCGCCCGCTGCCGCCGGCCCGCGGTCGCGCAAGGCAGCCCGCCCGGCCGGACGACGCGGTACCCGCCGGTGCGGCAACGAGCCCGCCGGCCGATCCGCTGGCGCTGCCTCCCCCCTACCGACCGGCCTCCGCCGGCCGGGTGTGGGCCTCCGCCATGGTCCGGGCCGGCACGCTGGCGGAGATGATGGCCGGCGGTCGGACGACCGAGCCGGCCGCCGCCTGGCTGCGCCCCGCCGGGCCCAGGCCGGACGCGGCGCCGCAGCCGCCCGCCGTGATCGCACCCGTCTGGAGCGACACCCCCGCCCCCTGGCCACCGCTCTCCCCGGAGCAGGAAAACCTGTCCTGGACCAGAATTCCGGCGGTACGCGCAGCGCCCGGCACCGCCTCCCCAACGGGCCGCCACGCCGCCGACCAGCCAGCCGCCGGCCCTGCCCCCGCACCGGGTACCGCGCCCGCCGGCCGGACTGCCGGCCCGACATCCGGCCGGCCCACGGTCGGCAACGGGACGGCAGCCCGGGGTGCCACCAGGAGAGCAGCGATCACCCAACGCACCGGCGATGACGGCGGGGCCAACGGCGGAGCGGCCGACCAGGGAACTGCCGGCCACGCAGCCGCCGGGCGGGAAGCCGCCGGCCACGGTGCGGCTGCGGACGCGGCAGGGCACGGGACCGGCGGGCACGGTGCGGCTGCGGACGCGGCGGGGCGGGGGACTGTCGGGCACGGTGCGGCTGCGGACGCGGCGGGGCAGGGGACTGTCGGGCACGGCGCGGCTGCGGACGCGGCAGAGCAGGGGACTGTTGGCCACGGTGCGGTCGCGGACGCGGACGCGGCGGAGCAGGGGCTTGGCGGGCGCAGTGCGGTTGCGGACGCGACGGGACAGGGGACTGGCGGGCACGGTGTGGTCGCGGACGCGGCGGGGCGGGAAACTGTCGGGCACGGTGCCGTTGCGGACGCGGCGGGGCATGGTGCGGTCGAGGACAGTGCGGTCGAGGACAGTGCGGTCGAGGACAGTGCGGTCGAGGACAGTGCGGTCGAGGACAGTGCGGTCGAGGACAGTGCGGTCGAGGACAGCGCGGTCGAGCCCGGTCCGGATGCGCCAGCGTCCACAGCGCAGCGTTTCGCCGGAGCTGCCGCTGATGTCGTAGCCGGGTGGCCGCCCGATGCTGGACCGGACAGCGACCTGGGCGACTACACCGACCTCGAGGATCAGGCACTCATGCCGCCGGACGCGGCGGGGCTGGGGCGCAACCGGCTCCCGCTGCTGCCGACCCAGCCGGTTGCCCCGGTCGACTGAACCGTGCCGCCGGTGCCGGGGCGGCCGCGACGCTCAGCCCGGCGCCGCCACCGGCCGGCCCCGGCGCGTCAACGGCAGCACCGGCACCGGCGCTCCGCCGGGCAGCCGGCGCACCGGCAGGGCAACCAGCAGGGCCAGCATCAGCAGGGTGTCCCAGGCGCCGATCAGGTTGCCCCACGGCGTGTGGATGTCGTGCCGGGGAATGAGGTGCCAGTCGTACCAGGCGATCAGGCTGTAGGAGACGGTGGCCCAGATGGCGGCGGCGATCGCCAGGTAGCCGGCCCGGCCGGGCCGTACGCCGCTGACCACCTCGGGCGCCTCGCCGCGTACCGGCAGGCCGGCGTCGACGAGCACGACCAGCGCCGGGACGAACCAGACCAGGTGGTGCTGCCAGCTCACCGGGCTGACCAGGCAGCCGACCAGTCCGGTCAGGGTGAGGCCGGCCACCTCGTCGCCCACCCGGGCGGCCTGCGCGGCCCGGACCAGGCCGACACCGAGCACGAGCAGCACCAGCGCCAGCCACAGCCAGCGCGGCGCCGGGTGCGGGTCGAACAGCCGGGACAGCGCACCGAGCAGCGACTGGTTGGGCGTCTTCTTCACGTCCCCCACCCGGCCGGTCTGCCAGAGCACGCTGGTCCAGTACTGCCACGAGTCGTCGAACCGGAACGCCGCGGCCGCCGCGCTGGCCGCCACGGCGGTACCGGCTGCCACGGCGGCGGCCCGGAACCGGCGGGTGACCAGCAGATACACGATGAAGATCGCCGGGGTGAGCTTGACCGCGGCGGCCAGGCCGACGCCGACCCCGGCAAACCGGGAGCCGCGCCCGACCAGCAGCAGCAGGTCCCCGACGACCAGGGCGGCCAGCAGCAGGTTGACCTGACCGAAGGTGACCGTCTCGCGGACCGGCTCCAGCCAGGTGCACAGCGGTACGGCCAGGCCCAGCAGGTACCAGCGGGGCAGCCCGTGCCGGTCGGCGACCGGCACCAGCAGCCAGCCGAGCAGGGCGAGCAGGGCCAGCGCGCTGGCGATCCAGGTGACCGTGACGGTGGCGCCGATGCCCAGGCCCGCCATCGGGTACATGAGCAGGGCGGCGAACGGGGGATAGGTGAAGCCGAGCGGGCCGGCGTAGCGGTCCATCACGAAGTAGTCGTAGAGCCGCCCGCCGTGTGCCCAGTCGACCACGGCGCCGTGGTAGATGCGCAGGTCGAAGTAGTCGTGCCGGTTGCCGTACCAGAGGTGTCCGGCGATGATCACGGCCGTGACGGCGAGGACCACCAGCACCCGGCCGGTGGTCCGGGCAGCCGTGGCGCGGTCCGGGCCGGTCCGGGCGGTGGCCGGAGCCGGCGGCGGCGAGATGGTCACCGGGCAACCTTAATCGGCCAGGTGCGCGCGGCATCGACGAGCGCATAGGCTGTGCGTCGTGGGTGATCTTTTGGTTTGGATCGACTGCGAGATGACCGGCCTGGACCTCGCCCGGGACCGCCTGATTGAGGTCGCGGCGCTGGTCACCGATCCCGAGCTGAACGTCCTCGGCGACGGCGTCGACGTGGTGATCCACGCCGACGACGAGGCGCTGGCCGGGATGTTCGACGTGGTACGCACGATGCACGACAAGTCGGGGTTGACGGAGGAGGTGCGCAAGGCCACCCTCACCGTGCCCGAGGCGGAAGACATGATCATGTCGTACCTGACCGCGCACGTCCCCGACCCGCGCACCGCGCCGCTGTGTGGCAACTCGATCGCCACCGACCGGGGCTTCCTGGCCCGGGACATGCCCCGACTGGACAGCCACCTGCACTACCGGATGATCGACGTCTCCTCGGTCAAGGAGCTGTGCCGCCGCTGGTACCCCCGGGCCTACTACGGCCAGCCGGCCAAGGGCCTGGCGCACCGGGCGCTGGCCGACATCAAGGAGAGCATCCGGGAGCTGGAGTTCTACCGGCGGACCATCTTCGTCCCCGGTCCCGGCCCGGACGTCGAGACGGCCAAGGCGGTCGCCGCCCAGCTGGCCCAGGACCGCCCGATCGGCTGACCGCTCGACCCGGCCGGCGGGACCGTGGCGCCGGGTGGCCGCCCCGCGCTGAGCGGGGCGCTGCCTCCATCGGCAACCCGCTCGACGCGGGGCGGCCCCCTATGGCTATCATTGGTCGTCGCTGACCCGCCGATCCCGGCCGGGCCCGCGCATGGTGGCTGTAGCTCAGCTGGTAGAGCACCGGGTTGTGGTCCCGGGTGTCGAGGGTTCAAGTCCCTTCAGTCACCCACTGTGGTCAACGGTGAGGCCCCGGCGTGTCGCCGGGGCCTCACCGTTTTCCGATGAGGGTCGGCTCATTCGGTCGGGGCGGTTTCGTCGTAGCCGGTGGGTAGCGCACTGCCCCGCTGGTACGCGGTCCAGTCGCGGTCCCAGTCGGTCCACCCGTCGCCCCAGGTCAGGCTCCGCTTGGTGTGCAGGACGGTGACCGGGTCGCCGACGTGGCTGGCGTCGTAGAGCCACTGCGCGTTGTCCGGGGCGATGTTGGTGCAGCCGTGCGAGACGTTGTCCGTGCCCTGCGAGTCCACCGACCACGGGGCCGAGTGGATGAACTGGCCGCCCCAGGTCAGCCGGAGCGGGAAGTACACGGTCTCCCGGTACCCGTCCGGCGAGTTCACCGGCACCCCGTAGGTGGACGAGTCGAAGATCGCCTCCGGCTGCCGGGTCATCACCACCATGTTCCCGCTGGACGACGGCGTGGAGTCCTTGCCGAGGCTGGCCGGCATGGTCTTGACCACTGTGCCGTTCCTTGTCACGGTGAGTGTCTTGGTGGTGTCGTCCACGGTGATCTCCAGCGGCTCGGTCACCACCGACAGGTCCAGGCTCAGGTCGGAGCGGCCGTACCAGCCGCCGCCGAAGGACACCCCGCCGAGCGCCGCCCGCAGTGCCACGGTGCTGCCCGGCTGCCAGTGCTCGCTGGGCCGGTAGTGCACCTCCTTGTCGGAGAACCAGTACCAGGAGCCCTCCTGCGCCGGGCTGGCCGTGACGAACAGCCGCTTCTCCACCGCCGGGCGCTGGTCCTTGGCGACCGGGTGGTCGAAGGTCAGCACGATCGGCGCCGCGACGCCGACCACCTGCTTGTCGCCCAGGAAGGTGTGCGCGGCCGCCAGGTTGGCCGGCTTCGCCATGGTGGTGAACGTGGAGGTGCCGGTGACCCTCTGGCCGCCCACGCCGGTCGCCGTCACCGTCGCCGTGTACTTCGTGCCGTAGCTCAGCTGCTGCGCGGGTACCCAGGTGGAGCCGTCCCTGCGGGTGTCGCCGGGCACCACCTTGCCGGCCGCGTCGACCAGGGCGACCGTGCTGCCGGTCGCCCTGTCTGTGTGCACAGTCAGTTCAGGAGCGGTGGGTACGCCCGTCGCGCCGTCCCGCGGGGCGGTCACCGAGGCGCTGGTGCGCTCGGCGTCCCCGCCGTTCCAAGCGGCCATGCCGGCCTGGGCGGAGCAGCCGGCCAGCAGCACCAGCCCGGTCACGCCGCTCAGGGCCAGCCCGGCCACGCTGGCGGGGGAGCGTCGGGGGGTACGGTGTCGGATGCCAAGCATGATCGCCTTCGGGTGGGTTAGGGGGAGTCCCCCAAGTTTGCCCGACTTTCCGGCGTCTGAAGCGCTCCCGTGAAGGCCGTCACGCCCGGGACGGGGTGCGATCAGCTGGTCCCCGCGTGGTGTTACTCAGCGTGTTTGCTTGGTGGCTCAATCCCTGGACGCGGTTGGGTGGCTGCGGCCCCCGGATCGGCTCAGTTCGCGCCGTGGGCGCCGGCCAGCAGGTCGGGGTGCGGCAGGGCGCTGCCGGTGACGTAGTCGCTCCACGACTCGTCCCACACCGTCCAGCCGTCGCCCGGGTCCAGGTGCACCTCGGTGCCTTCCACGGTGAGTGGATCGCCGATCTGGCTGTGCTCGTAGACCCAGCGGGCGGCATCCATCGACAGGTTCACGCAGCCGTGCGACACGTTGTCCTCGCCCTGCTGGCCCACCGACCACGGGGCCGCGTGCAGGAACTGGCCGCCCCAGGTGAACCGCTCGTCGTAGTAGGCGGTCAGGCTGTACTCACTGGTCTTGAACAGGGTCGTGTACTCGTGGGTCATCAACACGAAATTGCCCGACGAGGTCGGCGTGCTCGGCTTGCCCAGGCTCACCGGGAAGGCCCGGACCAGCGCGCCGTTCTGGTACACCCGCAGAGTCTTGTCCTGGTTCGTCACCACGAAGGACTCGCTGGGCCCGATCGTCACGCTCGCCGCCCGGTCCTGGTCGACGAAGCGCCGCCCCACCGGTACCCCGCCCAGCGCCGCCCGCACGGTCAGCCGGGTGCCGGGCTGCCAGTACGCCTTCGGCCGGTAGAGCACCTGCCGGTCGCCGTACCAGTGCCAGATGCCTGTCTGCGGCGGCTCGGACCGGACGAACAGCCGGCGCTCCACCTGGGCCTTGTACTGGTCCGGGATCGCCTCGTCGAACTCGACCACCACCGGCATGCCGACCCCGTAGGTGGTACCCGGCTGCAGGTAGAGCCCCGTCCCGATGCGGTCACCACCCGGGTTGCCCATGGTGGTGAAGGTGGTCGTCGCCGACGTGTCGGCGCCTTCCAGCCCCACGGCCGTCACCGTTGCCGTGTACCGGTGCCGGTACTCCAGCGGCTGCGCCGGTACCCACGCCGTCCCGTCGTCGCGTAGCGACCCGGCCACGGCCGTACCGTCGGAGTCCAGCAGCGTCACGGAGCCCACCCGGCCGTTGCCGACCGTGGTGGTGATCTCCGTGCTCGCCGGGGCGTCGGTCGTTCCGGTCGGCGGTCCGACGGTCAGCGTCGGTGTACTGGGGAGCGGCTTGGTCGACCGGCCTGGTGCGGCCTGCCCCTGCTGGTGCCCGCCGTCGGTGCAGCCGGCGGCGAGCAGGACCCCGAGCGCCAGGGCCGGGAGTGCGACGCTCCAGCCACGTCCCATGTCGTACCTCGCATTCCGGACGGATACGTGCATGGTGGCTCATGTTTCGTGCTCCGGACAGAAAAAGGCGGACGAAGACGCCCGTACGGGTGGTCGGTAACCCGTTGGGAGGGTCCGCGCTGAGCGTGCTATCGTTCTCCGCGTTGCTAGCGCGCCGCTAGCTCAATTGGCAGAGCAGCGGACTCTTAATCCGCGGGTTCGGGGTTCAAGTCCCTGGCGGCGCACCCCTTGTGACCAGCCCGTATAGCCTTTCGGCTATACGGGCTTGATCTTTGTGTGTCACGTGTGTGTCCGACGTGTGCCACGCCTACTCGTCCGTGTGCTGTGCTGCTTTCGGTTGCGGCCCTTGGCCCCGGGCTTCGCGGGTTGTGGTCCGGCTGCGGACTTCGGCGCCGTGTTCGCGGCTCGTTTGCGGTGCCGGTGTGCGGGGTTTTGGGCTGCGGCGGTGAGGACGAGCCGGGCCGTTGCTTCCGCCACCTTGAAATGCATCTGCATGAGGACGCTGGTGTAGGTGTCGGCGGTGAGCACGATGCTGGTGTGCCCGAGTTGGTCCTGCACGGTCTTGAGGTCGGCGCCGGCTGCGTGGGCGAGGCTGGCCGCGCCGTGACGCAGATCGTGCAGCCGGATCGGTGGCAGGCCGGAGTTCGCGACCAGCGGCGCCGAATCGGCGGGTGAGGTAGTCGGGGTTGAGCGGCTGCCCGGTGAGTGTGGTGAACACGTATCCGGACTCCACCTGGGCCGGCCCGGCAGCGTCGCGTTCGGCGACCTGCCGGTGGCGGTGGGCACGCAGGATCCGTGATCGTGGTCTTGTCCAGGGCTATGGTGCGTCGGCTGGCGGCGGTCTTCGGTGGCCCGTCGACGATGGTGTAGCCGTAGGTGATGCGCTGCTGGGCGATGACCAGCCACCGCGCCGTCGAGGTCGACGTCGACCCACCGCAGCCCGGCGGCCTCACCGCGGCGCAGGCCGCGTAGGGCGATCAGCCACCACATCGCGTACAGCCGGTCGTCTTCGACGAAGCCGAGGAAGTCGGCGACCTGGGCGGCTGTCCAGACGGCCACGGGGTGGCGCGTGCCGGTGCGGCGCCATTCGGCGACCCGGTGCTCGGTCCATACCAGCGCCTGCGGTCGGCGCGGGGTGGGTAGTTCGACCAACCGGGCAGGATTGTCGCGGATCAGGCCGTCCCGGATCGCGGCGTTCAGTGCGGTCCGCAGGGTGGCGCGGATGCGGTGCAGTGTGGCCGGGGTGGGTGGCCGGCCGGTGCGGTTGTTCGTGACGGCGAGAGTGGCGAACATCGCCGTCACCTGTCGGCCGGTGAGCTCGCCGAGGCGTAGCCGGCCGAGGTGGGGGATGAGGTGGCGTTCCACGTGCTCGCTGTAGGACGCGCAGGGTGCTGGGCCGGATCCGGGTACGGGTGGTCAGCCAGTACCGCAGCCACCGGGCCACCGTCCACACCTGCGTCGTGCACTCCTCCCGCGACTGCGCCAACAGGTCGTCGCGGGCGAGCTCGGCTGCGCGACGGCTGGCGTAGCCACCACGCCGGACCCGCTCCCGCCGACCAAACAACGTGGCCACCGTGCAGTGGAAGTACCAGCTGCCATGCCCACGCTCCCGCAACCGCGGACACGCCGACTCCAACAGCCGGTCCGACCCCGGGTACCGGCACCCGCACCGCTTGAAGATCACGCCCGAGCCACTCGCTGTCACCGCCACCACACTCCCTGGACTGCCTCTTGCCAGGGTGGATGACGCCACCGCCGAACGGCCACCCAAGTTTTTCGGCCCGAAGAACGGTGCGCCGCACGTCCAGCGCGCTGGCATGTGTGTCGAGGACGCGGCAGCCTGGCGTAGGACTACAACGCTCGCAGACTCTGAGTCAATTGACCGGGGTTGATGGTGGAGTGTTCGGCGTCGGGAACGCCAGCGAACAGGCAGCCGAGGTGATCAACGCCGGGGCGGCGCGCACTTGGTGCCACCCGGGTTGCACGGCTCCGTTCAGGTTCAGTGCGACTCAAGCGCGACACATATCTTGTGTACTGACGCGGCCGTCGAACGAGGGTTCCGGCGGCCTCGGAGGGACGATGAAGGTCGTATCCGTCATCAACTTTAAGGGCGGCGTCGGCAAGACGACAGTGACGGCCAATCTGGGTGCTGAGCTGGCCCGGCGTGGGTACCGGGTGCTGCTCATCGACCTTGACCCGCAGGCCAGCCTGACGTTCTCGTTCTACCGACCCAAGGAGTGGCTCGACGGGCTGGCCGCCGAGAAGACGATCATGCGCTGGTTCGGCGAGTTCGTCACCGGTCAGGGCGAAACTGTGCTGACCGATCTCGTCACCACGCCGCCGATCGTCAATGCCAAGGTCGGTCGGCGCGGTGGCCGGCTGGACCTCATCGCGTCACACCTCGGCCTCGTCAACATCGACCTGACGCTCGCGCCTGAGCTCGTGGCGATGACGCCGGCGCAGTCCAGCGAGAAATTCGTCAAGGTCTACAGCCGGCTCTTGGACGGGCTCGCGGCGGACGAGTTCGACGCATACGACGTCGTGCTCATCGATTGTCCGCCCAACTTCAACATCGTGACGAAGGCGGCGATGATCGCCAGTACCCACTATCTCGTGCCGGCACGCGCAGACGATCTGTCGACTCTGGGTATCCAGTACCTACGTAAGGGCATCAGCGATCTGGTCAGCGACTACAACGAGAGCCTGACTTTGGCGCCGGGCGACCGCGCCAAGGCGGACCCGGTCATGGCCGGGGTCGTCTTCACAATGGTCGAGGTGCGCAACGGTCGGCCAACCCGGATCAACCAGGACTTCATCCAGCGGGTGAGAGGTCAACGGGGTTTGCGCGTGCTCGACACGACGATCAGGCACAACCAACGCCTCCATGCGGGCGCGACGGCCAGCGGGGTTCCGTTGGCCGTCACCGGCAACGTGCCGACTGACATCGCGGCCGAGCTCGCCGCTTTGGCAACCGAGTTCCTTCAGACGCTCGACATGACAGGAGATCCCGCCGGTGGACGCTAAAAGCACATTCGTCGCTCTGCTGAGAGATGTCGCGACCATGGTCAACAAGCTGAGTCCCGAACAGTTCGACGAGATCGCCGCCGGCACCGCCCGGCTAGCCTTCGTACCGCCCGGTGGCGAGGTGGTCGTCGCCGGGCCCGACGCGGGGACGATCCGGGCCAAGCTGGCGGCGACGGAGAGCCGGCGGGCTGCCGTCGCCCTCCTCGACGGCCTCGGCCTTAAGAGGGACGAGCTGATGTCGTTGGCAAGGCAGCTGAGCGTGGCCGTACTGAGCAAGGACCCCAAGCCGACGCTCGTCCAGAAGATCGTTGACGCCACCGCCGGCGCGCGCGAGGACACGGCCGCCATCCACAGCCCTCAGTGGCGCTGAGGTTCAGGCCGACGCATCGAGTACGACGAGGACTGCCGCCGCTAACTGTTCGATCCAGTCGATGGTCTGGGTGACCACGGCGGAGTCGATCGCCCGCTTGTTCGGCGGGGCGTCGGGGTCCTCGTCATACTCGTGGGCGATCTTGTTGCGTCGCCGGACGATGCTGATCAGCTGCTCGCGGACTTCGGGACCGGTGCTGACCGATCCCTCGCCGGCCCGCTCGGTCAGCACCGTCGCGACGGCGACCCAGATGTTGTCGACGTTGGCCACCAGTGAGAACGCCTCTCGTATCTTGTCCGGGTGCTGGTAGGCCAGGTGCCCGCGCGACTGGCTGAGCCGTTCGTCGACCACTTCCACCAGGGTCGCCCGCGACTGGAGAACCCTCTCAATGTCTTTGAGCGGGATCTGGAAGGTCGCGTATCCCTTGGGTCGCGGCAGCCGGGTCGGACGCGCCGCCAGGTTCAGCATCCGGCTGCGGACCTCTTGCCTGACCCACTGGTCGAGCGCGGCGACGGCCTGCACCCAGGCCGCCCGGAACACGTCAGACACCTCGAACGAGCCCACCTCGAGTTGGGCCAGGTGCTGACCGGCCGTGGCCAGGCTGCGCGCGTAGTTCAGGTTGCGCTGCAGGCTCATGAACGGCGTGGCCGGTTGGCCGGCGGCGGGCCCGCGCCCGTCCGGGTTCTTGTCGTCCACCAGAGCCAGGATCCGCTCCACCACAGCTCCGGCTGCATAGGTGTCGAACACCATGGTGAGTGGCGGCAGGCTGGGCAGTTCACGCTCCACTACGGAGCGGGGCAGATCCAGGCGCAGCCAGCGGACCGGACGGACGTGACGCACTTCGTCGCGCAGGTCGACACGGTAGTGGTAGTCGCCGGTGATCCGGCCGACCGCCACGTCCGGGCGGCTGCGCCGCAGGAGCAGAACCAGGTCGTCAGGGCCCATGACGCTGCGGAACTGGAACAGCTGGACGGCGTAGGCGTCTGCCGAGGCTGCCTCCACGAAAGGATATGCGGCCCTGACCCGGGCCCGAATGCTGGCCTGATCCGCCACTGCGGCCAGATCATCCACGGCGACCCAGCCTACGGCGACCAGGCCCTCGCGGAACGCGATCTCCTCGTAGGCTTCGGCGCGTAACGAACGTATGATCCACAACCTGGCCATCACGGTCCCCCCGGGTCAAGCGGCGCACATATCGATCAACGTTTCCCGCACTTTCGCGACAACCCTCGGCCTCGACCAGTTCCGTTCCACTGAATACGATGGTTGTCGCGCTTAGGTCGCACGGCGGGACCGCGCGCTGGGCACTCAATTCCGTACAGGATCGGGCGGTTCGGAGGTCTTTCGTTGCCACCACGTCAAGCCGCCGACGCCGGTGCCGTCGCGGCCTTGTTGCGGGAGTTGCTTGTCAGCGACGAGCGGTACCGCCGGAAATGGCAGAAATGCAGCCGGCGCCGATCGTCATCGCTGCACCAGGCCGCTGTTGCCCAGGTGCTCGCCCTGCACTTGTGGGACCGTGGCGAACGTAGCGATGCCGCGGTGTCGTTGCCACGGGGGCTCAAGGACAGGGTGTCGCGAGCGCTGAACGGCACGGCGATCTCGGTCGAAACGCTGAGTTGGATCATCGCCGCCTTCGGCATCGACCAGGTGGACCAGGCGCGGTTGTGGGAAATGTTCGACGGGTACTGCGACCCGCGGGGCGTCTCTCGAACGCTACGCAGGCAACGGCAACTCGCGCGCCGTCAGCGGCACCACACCGTCAGCCTGTTCGAGCGGTACCTGGTGACCGGCGATCGTTCGCTGGTCAGGCGGAGCACCGCCCACACCATTCAGGCGGCCGAGGACGGCGTTACCGCATACATCTTCAACCATGAGCCCACGGCCGACCGGGTCGAAGTGATCTACGGCGGAAGCGTCGGCGAGCGGCTGCAATACGGCGAAGGGCTCCATGCGGTCGAGATAGTCCTGGACCATGAACTGCGCCAGTGGGAAAGCACCAGCCTGGAGTACCGTACGCACTTCCGGGCCGGCACGCAGTTTCCGACCGAGGTACGCCGGTCAGCCTTCGCGCGGGCTCGGAACATCGATCTTGCGGTGCACTTCGATGGAGCGCCGCCGCGCCACGCGTGGTGGTGCGTGTGGTCCGATCACATCGACGGCAATCCACTCCGGGAAACGCCCGAGGCAGTACGTGAGGCATCGATCCGACGTTACGTGCCGTTCATCGAGCAGACGGTTGTCGGTTTCCGCTGGGAGTGGTGATACGCCCAATGGAAACTCGTCATTCCGAGCTACGTATTCCGTGCATTCGGGGTCCAAGTCCCCGGCGGCGGACCTCTGATCAAGACTCTGGCCTGGCGGCACTCGCCGGATCGGAGCTTTCAATGTCTACTGTGGACAGCTACTTCGCCAACACCGGCCCTGCCTTAGCGAGACGGCTACCCCGCCGCCGGCGGCCTACGCGCGGAACCGTGGGCCACGGCTACACGACCACCGCGGACCTGCCCACCGGCCTGGGCAGCTACGCCTCTGGAGGATCTGCCAGACGGTGGAGGCGGCCTGACGTGACCCCGGCCAGTTGATCCAGCGGCTGTGGGAGCCTTGCAGCCTTGACCGAGGCCGACCGACTGCTGGCCGAAGGCAAGGACGTCGCTGACGTCTGCCGCGCTCTGCAGATCTCTGAGGCGACCTATGACTGGCGGCGTAACCAGTGCGGCGACCTGAAGGCCGACGACGCCAAACGCCTGCGGGAGTTGGAGCGCGAGAACTCCACCCTCAAGTGATGGGTCACGCGGCACACCACGGTGGACACCATGATGCCCGACACGATCATGCCGGGGACGTTCACGGGTGCCGTTGCAGACAGTTGTATCGGTTCGGGTGTACGGCGCCGTGGTTGTGTGATCGACGTGTGATCTACGGTCGTGGCATAGGTCGGCGGCCGGCGGCATCGGCCGACACGGCAGCGGCGGCGCAGTCGTTGTAAGGCAACGAAAAGCGGCACCGCTTGATGCCGCGTGGCATTGATTGATGTCGCCCTCTTAATCCGCGGGTTCGGGGTTCAAGTCCCTGGCGGCGCACTCGTTCTGATCAAGCCCGTATAGCCGTCCGGCTATACGGGCTTGATCTTTGTGGGGCGTGCGTGGGGCGCGTGTGGGCGCGTCTGCGCCGACGCCGTCTGGTGGCGGAGTGCTTGGGGTGCACCGGATCCGGGTGGGTGACTGGTTGGGGTGCTGCGGACTTTGGCGGGCGGCCCCGGCGGCGGACCGGGTTGATCGCGGCGGCGGCGAGGACGAGGCGGGCGGTGGCCTCGGCGGCGCGTACGTGGGTCTGGTGCAGCACGCTGGTGTAGGTGTCGGCGGTCAGCACGATGCTGGTGTGCCCGAGCTGCTCCTGCACGGTTTTGAGGTCGGCGCCGGCGGCGTGGGCGAGGCTGGCGGCGCCGTGGCGCAGGTCGTGCAGCCGCACCGGCGGCAGCCCGGAGGCTTTCACTAGGTGGCCGAAGCGGCGAGTGAGCCAGTCCGGGTGCAGCGGTGCGCCCTCGGCTGTGGTGAACACGTACCCGGAGTCCTGCCAGGCGTGGCCGGCCGCCAACTGTTCGGTGCGCTGGCGGCGGCGGTGGGCGCGCAGGGTTTGTACGGTGTGCCGGTCCAGGGCGATGGTGCGGCGGCTGGCCGCGGTCTTCGGTGGTCCGACCGCGACGGTGTGGCCGTAGGCGATGCGCTGTTGGCAGATCATCACCACGCGGGCGTCCAGGTCGACGTCCACCCAGCGCAGCCCGGCCACCTCGCCCCGGCGCAGGCCACGCAGGGCGATCAGCCACCACATCGCCGACAGCCGGTCGCTGTCGACGTACCGTAGGAATTCGGCGACCTGTTGGCTGGTCCAGACCGCGACCGCGAACCGCTGCCCGGTCTGACGCCAGTGCTCGACCCGCTGGTCGGTCCACACCTGTGCCTGCGGCCGGCGTGGGGATGGCACCTCCACATGCCGGGCCGGGTTGTCGCGGAGCAGGCCGTCGCGGATCGCGGCGTTGAGCGCCGACCGCAGGGTGGCCCGGATGCGGTGCAGCGTCGAGGGCGCCAATGCCCGCCCGTGGCGGCCGGATCGGGCCAGGTCGGTGACCATGGCGGCGACCTGCCGGCCGGTCAACTCGCCGAACGGGACACGGCCCAGATGGGGGATCAGGTGGCGTTCCACGTGCTCGGTGTAGGAGCGCAGCGTGGTGGGCCGGATGCTGGTGCGGGTGGTCAGCCAGTACCGCAACCACCGCGCCACTGTCCACGCCTCGACGGTTGCCGTCGGGCCGTCGCCGAGCAGGGCGTCACGGGCGGCGAGAGCGTCCCGGCGGGTCAGGTAGCCACCCCGCCGCACCCGACCCCGACGACCCGGCAGCGCGGCCACCGCACAGTCGAAGTACCAACTGCCATGGCCACGCTCGACCAGCCGCGGGCACATCGCGTCCACCGACCTGCCCCGTCTGCGGATCCCGGCACCCGCACCGCTTGTACACCCCACCTACAGCCATGACCGACACCTGCCCTCCGATCGACACCTACCTCCACGATGCGCGAGCAGTGCCGGGCTATCCGTGCCATCTCTGGCGCGGCGGCGACTCGTTGGGGGTCGCGCAACGAGTGGATGTGCCGGTCGAGTACACCCAGCAAGTGCGCGGCCCGGCGGTCAAGCAATCGGACAGAGCGGCCGACGCCCCCGAAGACTCTGAACCGCCCGGAAATCGACCCACGGCGCGGCGTGCTCAGTGCATGGCCAGCGCGGTCGTGCCGACGCCGGCGGTCCCAACGATCACGCATACGGCCGACGTGGCGGTCATCCGGTCCAGCGTGGCGAGATCCCCGTCGCTGCCGACGACGTCCGGTGCGTGGGCTGTCGCGGTGCTGGCCCGGTGGTGCAGGCTTGCCCCGATGGGGCCACGCCGACCGGGTCCAGGCGGAGCGTCTCACTGGAATGACCCGGATTCCGGCGGCGTGGTCTGATTGCGTCTGGTGCTCCGTGGGCGAGCTGTCGGCAGTGCTTCCTGGAGTGCCGAGGTCCAGGGCGAGTGGCCGTGGCCGTCGGAGGCCGGGGCCGGGTCGTGGTGCCGCAGGCCCAACCCGCCGGAGGCATCGCTCGTGCACCGACCAGCTTGCGCCATCCTTCGGGACCGTCGTACCGTGCCGAACGTGACGACCGACGATGGGTTGCTGATCGCGCCGACCGACGACCATGGGATGGACGAGTTGCGGCGCTCTCCCAGGTACCGGGCCGCATTGTGGTTCGCCCGGATGGGTTATGTGTTCCTGGTCGTCTGGCTCATTGTGTGGTTCGCCCACCGGTCGATCGCCGTGAGTATCCCGGTCCTCACCCTCAGTCTGGTACTGGGGGCGGTCGGGCTCGTTCTGCGGCGCCGCGCGGGTGTTCCAGTTATCCGCCCAATGAAGCCGGACGCATCGGCTCTGTACCGGTGGCGGCAGTACCGCCGCGATGTGCGCTGGCGGCCGCGCCGATAGTTCGCAACTTTGCCACGAGTCCGGCCCGGCTCAAACTCGCCCAAGTGCCTGTGTCACAAGGGTCGCGCCGCACGGGTAGCCACAACGTACGGCGAACTGCCCGGCGTTTCCTTCGTGAGACGGCGCTGGGTTTCATGCCGTTCGAGGTTCCGGGCGGGCCGGCCGGGTCGCCGCCGAGAGCGAAGCGGCAGGCGCCGTGCCCGGGACGAGCCCTCACACGGGCTACTTGCGGTCCGCGTGAGGCTGCACCGAAGGTAATCACCTGCGCCTGCGGCGGCGCGGGACGGGACCTCGACGTGTCGGGCCCGTCTCGCGAGATTGGTCGATAGGTTACTACCAACTGGCGTTGGTGGGGCGTGCCGCCGCGAGTCGGTTCATGACTGCCTATTTGGACTTCGTGATCCCAGACAAACCGGGGCGCGCGTGGTGCGCGCCCCGGGCGGGTGCTTCTAGTTGGTGGCGAAGTAGCCGAGGCAGTCGACGATGACTTGGGTGGTTGGGCCGTCGTCGTAGATGTCGATGGTTCCGGCGTTGGCGCTGGCAAGGGCGAGCGCGGCGACGGTCTCGTCCTTGATGAAGTTGATGTTGGAGGTGGTGGGCCGTGCGCTCCCGTCGGGGTAGACGATGAGGTTGCCGGGGCCGCCCGGCTGGGTGACGGTCAGGTTGAGGATCAAGGTCGGATTGAGCGCGATGACGGTGTTGCCTTGGGTGACCTTCATGGTGCCGCCGGTTTGCAGTGTCCCGCCGTCCTGCCGGGTATCGATCATCCGAACGGCGCCGATGGCGTGGTATTTCTGTCCGCTGGTGCTGGTCGTGAAGTAGCCGGTGACGTCGGCGATGACGTCGGTGGTGGCGCCGGCGAAGATGTCGATTTTGCCGTTGGCGGCGAGGGGAACGATGGTCATGCCGGCGTAGGCGGTTGTGGTGTTGTACTGCACTCCGGAGGTGGTGGGTTGTTGGGTGCCGTCGGCCCAGGCGTTGAGGAAGCTGGAGGCGGTTTCGTTGACGGCGGTCAGGTTGACCGCGACGGCGACGACACCGCTTGCGGGGACGCCGCCGGCGCCGGCTACTTGCAGTGTTTTGGTGCCGGTGAAGGCTCCGGTGATGCCGCCGGTGCCGTTGCGGGTGTCAAGCAGGCGGTTCGGTGTGGTGGGGGTGAAGGTGGTGTTGCCGGCTTTGGTGGTGTCGGAGGTGAAGTAGCCGGAGACATCGGCGAGTATCTGTGCGGGGGAGCCGCTGCCGGCGCCGTTGAAGATGTCGATATATCCGGTGGTGCCGACGGGGATGATGGCGTAGTTGGCGATGGCGGAGGTTGCGTCGTAGTTGACGTTCGAGGTGATGGGTTGCGGGGTGTTGTCGGGGTAGACGGTTAGGCGCCGGGGCCGGTGGCCAGGACGGTGATGTTGACGGCGACGGCGATGACGTTGCTGGTCGGTATTCCGTGGGCTCCGGCGATTTGGACTCGGACGGTGGTGCCGGCGTTGATGGGTCCGGTGGTGCCGCCGGTGCCGTCGCGGGTGTCCAGGAATCGGGTCGCGGTGATGGGTTGGTAGTAGCCGGGTGGGCTTGCGGCTTGGGTGGGATCGACGGCGGTGTTCCAGGTTTGTACGTTGGCGATCTGGCCGGTGAAGTACTGCCCGTAGGTGGATGCGCCGGTGCGGAAGCGTCCGATCTGCAGCCCGCCGTTGTTGTTCCACGTGGTGGTGTGGGTGCCGACGGCGATGTTGATGCTGTTGGCGTAGAGGTTCATCCGGTGGGTGGCTACCGTGAACGTAGCGGTGAGTTGGGTCCAGACGCCCACTTGAACTGTGCCGGCGGCTGCGGTGGCGTGGTCCCAGGTGCCGGTTCCGTCGCCGGTGGACATGGCGAAGTCCCAGGCGTTGTTGATGCCTTGGAGGGCGAAACTGACGCCGTTGGTGCCGTTCTGGCTGAGCACGGTCGCGTTCGCGGTTGTGGTGGCGGGTTTGACCCAGGCGGAGACGCTGAAGTCAGCGTTGGTGGTGACTGCTGCGCCGCTGGTGGACAGGGCGCCGGTGGGGTTGGCGTCGGGGTTGTTGTTGTTGTTGGTGTCGATGTTGAGCTGTAGGTCAGGGTCGTAGAGGTCGCCGCTGTGCCAGGTGACGTTGCCGGTGCCGGCGAGGTTGGCCGCGCCGATGGTGTCTATTGCGGTGCCGACGGTGCCGCTGCCGGTGTCGTTGAGCAGCCAGGTGTGGTTGGCGGTGGTCACGTTTTGGCTGGGTTGGGTGGTGATACTGCCGGCCGATGGGTTGGTGACCAGGTAGGCGGTGGCGGTGGCGCCGGCACCGACAGCCCACAGGTCGGGGATATTGTCTCCGTTGAGGTCGGCGGCTTGCAGGGTGAGCGCGGTGTTCCTGTTCCAGCCGGTGGCTTTGAGGGTGTAGCTGGTGTGGCCGAGGTCGTGTGCGCCTGCGGTGTGGGTGAGGTTGGTCCATAGGTAGAGGGCGCCGGTGCTGTTGTTCCAGAGGAACATGTTGGTCAGGCCGTTGATTTGGCAGGTGGCCAGGGTCCAGTTCTTCCAGCTGGTGCCATCGGGGGTGGCCACGGTGGTCTTGTCGGGGCCGTATCCGGCCAGGTATCCGCTGGGATGGGTGTAGTAGGCGAGGTAGTAGCCGGCGGTGTCGTCGCCGTTGATGCCGATGAGGTCGGGGTAGCTGGTGGTCGGCGGGCTGGCGGTGCGGGCGGCGGTGTTTCCGGCGTTGACGAGTTGTCGTGGGTTGTCGCCGGGGCCGTCGGTCCAGTCGTTGAACTGTGTGTCGCTGAACGATCCGGCGGGCAGGTTCCACTGGTTGAGGGAGTTGGGTGTGAGTACGGATCCGTCGCCGTTGCCGGCGAGGATCGCGCCGGCGCCGGTGGCTGGGTTGTAGGTGAGCAGGTCTTGCAGGGCGCCGTTGCTGGCGCTGGTGAAGTGTCCGGTGATGGTCTGGTAGCCGGTGAAGTCGCTGGGTTGGTGGTTCGGGGTGGTTCCGGTGCCGTTGGCGCCGATGTTCACGGCGACGGGGTTGACTTTGCCGGTGCCGGATTGCGCCCGGGCGAGCCACAGTCCGGCGGGGACACCGTTTTGCCCGCCGGTGGTGAGTAGGTCGGGGATGTTGTCGCCGGTCAGGTCCTGATCGGCTTGCGGGGTGGGCGCAGCGGCGTTGAATATCTTGCGGGCGGCTTGGAGGCTGGTGTTGCCGCCGGTGGAGACGCTGTTGACGGTCAGCACGTTGGTGAACCGGGTCGGTGTGATGGTGATTGTGGTGTTGCCGGATGAGTCGGCGGTCACGGTGCCGGGTGCGGCGCCGTTGAGCTGGTAGACGTACCTGGCCGGAGCGCTGCCGGTTGGCGGTGCCGTGATGGTGAAGGTTGCTGGCTGTCCGATGGTCAGACCGCTGGTGGTGCCGTTGACGCCGGGTTGGCCGGGCCGGGTGGGGTCGAAGGTGAAGCTGCAGGTGGTTGACCAGTTGCTGGTCAGGGTGCCGTCGCTGGCCTGCGCCTTCCAGGAGAATTGGGTGGCGGCCCCGGCGGCGGCGGTCTTGAGGGTGGCTTCGGGTTCGACTCGCACCGCTGTGGTGCCGGAGGCGTAGCTGAGGGTCGAGTTGTCGAGCAGCGTGCCCGGGGTCGTGGTCTTCCACATCTGGTAGGTGACGGTGAGGTTGCCGCCGTCGGGGTCGGACACCGGGGCGTACAGGGTTACGTCGGCGTCGCCGACGGTGGTCGGTGGGCTGGCGGGGCAGGTGGTGGCCGGGGAGGTCGACAGGCCGGTGGGGGTGTTCGGGGTCCGGTCGTAGGTGACGGACAGGTTGGCGCTGGCGGGGTCGAATTCTTTCCAGCTGTTGTGGTCGCTGGATTCGTTGACGCCGGTCAACACGAATGTCTGGGTGGTGGCGCCGGAGTTGACTGCGTTCTGGATGGCGGTTCTGACATCGAATCCGACCCCGGCGGCCGGGCAGGAAGAGTTGTAGCCGTGCGCGACGGTGGCCGAGGCGACCGCCGCGCCGAGGTTGACCCCGGCCCACGAGTTCCAGGTCGCGTTGGACTGGGCCAGCCGGGCGACGGGGCGTACACGTTGACCGTGGACGCGGTGCACGAGTAGGACCAGGTTTCGGTCAGGTTGAACTGCGCGGACTGGATCGAGGACGCAGGCAGGCCGGACAGTCCGAAGTTGACCAGGGTGTGTGACCACATTGAACCGGAGTTGCCGACCTGCATTTTGCCTTGCGGATCGGGGGTGGTGTTCCAGTAGTTGGAGGTCGGGTGGTACTCGGCGACGCTGGCCCACGCGCTCTTTCCGACGCTCCACGGCGGGTCCAGGTACACCGGCCAGGTGGTGTCCGCCGCGGTCAGCAGGCTGGCCGGGGGCGTCAGGGTGAGCTGGGACGCGGTGGCGGACACGCCGATGTGCGCGATGTGGGCGGCCTGGCCGGGGCCGGCCGGGCTCGATGCGAGGGGCATCCCGGTGCCCGGGTCTATCGTGGCTCCGGTCCTCGGGTCGGTGACGCCCGCACTGGAGGAGGTTGCCGGGGTGGAGTCCCAGGCGATCGGTGAGCTGCCGGCGAACACCACCTGTCCGCTGGCGTCTTTGGCCGCGAGGTTGCCGTCGCTGTCAGCCGCCAAGGTGAGCGCGGTTGTGGTGGTGGCCATGGTCAGCGTTTTGAGCAGGGGGTTGGCCGCTGCTGCGGCGTTGTGGACTACGAACACTTCGGAGAACCCGCCGAGGCTGGTGGCGGTGATCTGCAGGTCCACTCCGGGAAGCACTGCCGGGTAGGTGGCGGTGGCGCCGGACAGGGTGGGCGCCGGAAGCGACATGGGTAGCGACAGCGCCAGTGAACGGTCCCCGGCCCGCATCGTGGCCAACGGCCCGCTGCCACCTCCGGACAGGACGAGATCCTCGGTCGTGACGGTCGGCGACACGCCGCCGGACACCGCGTGCAGCGTCGGGTTCAACGGCTGCCATGTGTGGTTGACCAGCTTGCGGACCGGCATCATGGACCGGGTCAACGTGAACGTGCCGTTCGGGTTGGCCGCCACTGTGTCGGTCAGTGTGGTGGCCCCGTCCACCGCCACTGCGTGCCCGGTCGCTTTGGCTTGTGTCGATGCCTCTCCCGCAGTCAGTGGTGACGTCGAGGTCGACTGGCCGGAGCCGGCCGGGACCGGGGGCGCCGGATCCGCGTGCGCGCTGGCCGGTGCACTGGCCAGCACGACTACGACCGCTAGTGACGACGCGACGAATAGGTGAAAACGGCGCGGCGTATTGACCCGCATGACACGTCCCTCCCGTGAGCCGGTGTCCACCGGCCTGGCCGTAGCAACGGGCGATAGTCAACACCAACACTGGCCGTATGCCGAGCCCCTACGCCCTGTCAATTCGCCTGATTGCCACCGGCGCGGACGTTTTGCCCCCACAACCGAACTTATCGTTATCGTTCCGTCATCTTCGTGGGGCATCGCCGGCCATCGTTCGTTTGGCAAAGTGACGCCTCGCCGGCTCGTGTGCGCACGTTGACGGTGTTCGATGTCTGAACGCGCGACGAATGCGGGGAGCCATGCGTCAACGGTGGGTGAGATTCCGTCGGGCACAGATGGTGGTGGCTTTTGCCACGGCACTGTCCATGATGGTCACGATGTTGGTTGCGGTACCGGCCGTGGCTGCGCCCCCCGGGTTGACCCCACCGCCGCCGGCACCGTGGTCGGGGCCGCGGACCGGGCACGTGAGCGCGGTCGGGACGCGTTTTGTGAAGCCGGTGGAGCATGCCGCGCCGTACCGGGCGACTGCGACGGCGTGGCCGGGGGCGGCGTCCGCGACGCTCGCCCTGTCCGCGCCGGCCGGTGCGGCCAGCGAGGGTCCGACGTCCCGGGCCGGAGGGAGTCCAGTGTGGGCACGCGCCGCAGCCCCGATGAAGGGCCGGTACGCCGGGCCGGGGCGGCTGGACGTGCAGGTGGTGGACCACTCGGCGGCGCAGGCGGCCGACATCCCGGGCGTGTTGTTCACCGTCGATCCCGGCGTATCCCACGGCGCCGGCACGGTTCGAGTCGGTGTGGACTACGCATCTTTCGCGCAGGCCTATGGCGGCAACTACGGGTCCCGGCTGCGGTTGGTCAAGCTCCCGGCGTGCGTGCTGTCGACACCCCAGGTCGCCGACTGCCGCCGGCAGACACCGCTGACCAGCACCAACGATCCGGCCACCGGTAGCGTTTCGGCGCCGCTGGACCTGGCCGCCACCGCCGCCCCGTCGACACAGTCGGCCTCGGCCGCAGTCATGGTGTTGGCCGCGACCACCACCGCGGGCCAGGAGGGTGGTGCGGCCGGGTCGTATGCGGCCACCTCACTGAAGCCGTCCGGATCGTGGACGGCGGGGGGCAGCACGGGCGGGTTCAGCTACAGCTACCCGATCACGGTGCCGCCCGCGGCGTCCAGCCTGACCCCGCAGGTGCAGTTGTCCTACGACTCGTCGAGCCTGGACGGGCAGACCGCGACCACGTGGGCGCAGTCGTCTTGGGTGGGCGACGGCTGGTCGATGCCGCAGTCGTTCATCGAGCAGTCGTTCGTGTCCTGCTCCGACAAGCCGGAAGGCACCGCCTCGCCGGTGTCCACCGGCGATCTGTGTTACAACGGCCCGGTACTTACCCTGTCGTTGAACGGCGCATCGACCTCGCTGGTATGGGACGCCACCAAGCAGGTGTGGAAGCCGCAGCAGGACAGCGGGGAAGTGGTCACCCATGTGACCGGGTCGAACAACGGAACCGGCACGTACAACACCGACTACTGGACCGTCACCACCCGGGACGGCACGGTTTACACGTTCGGACGTAACCAGCTGCCCGGCTGGTCGGCTGGTAAGCCGACCACGCAACTCGGTCGACTCGGAGCCGGTGTACTCCGCGCACCCCAGCAACAACGCGGCAAAGGAACCGACCGACCCGTGCTATAAGACCGCCGGGTTCACCTCGTCGGTGTGCACGATGGCGTACCGCTGGCACCTGGACTACGTCAAAGACGTCCACGGCAACGCGATGGCCTTCTACTACAAGCAGGACACCAACTTCTACGGCGAGGACAACGGCGCCCACAACGTCTCCTACGTCCGCGACTCCTACCTCGACCACATCGACTACGGCTTCACCGACGGCAACGCCTTCGGCACCGTCCCGAACCAGGTCGTCTTCACACCCGACGACAGGTGCCTGAACAGCCCATGTGACCCGCTCAACTCCACCACCAAGCAGAGCTGGCCCGATGTTCCCTACGACCTGATCTGCCAGTCCGGGGCCACCTGCTCCCCGTACAGCCCGAGCTTCTTCTCCACCGTTCGGCTGGCCTCCATCACGACCCAGCAGTACAGCACGACCGACTCCCAGTACCATCCGGTCAACACGTACACGCTGACGCAGACGCTGCCCAGCAACAACGACCAGACCTCACCCACCCTGTGGCTGGCCTCCATCACCCAGACCGGCTCCCACCTCAACGCAGACGGCTCGACCTCCGCGATCACGTTGCCGCCGGTCACTTTCACGTCTGTCGCGCTGGCTAACCGGGTCGACACGGTCACGGACGGTCTGCCGGCGTTGTACCGCTACCGGATCGCCAGCGTCGTCACCGAAACTGGGTCGGTCATTGGGGTCACCTACGGCCAGCCGAACCCCTGCACCGCCCCCGTGACCATCAGTCCGCGCAGCGAACACCAGTTCCTGCTACCCGGTGTACGTGGACCCCGGAGGGCTACACCGCCCGTATCATGGACTGGTTCAACAAGTATGTCGTCAACAAGGTGACCCAGACCGACCCGACCGGTGGGGCACCGGCGCTGGTGACGGCATACAGCTACAGCGGAGGGGCCGGCTGGCACTTCGACGACAACGAGGTGGTCCAGGCCAAGTACCGCACCTACGGCCAGTTCCGCGGCTACGCCGACGTCAAGACCTACACCGGCGACGGAGTCAACGACCCCCAGACCCATTCGGAGACCACCTACTACCGCGGCATGTCGAAGAACAACAACACCACCGTGGTCAACGTCACCGACTCCGCAGGGTGGCCAGCACGAAGACGTCAACGACCTCGCCGGCATGGCGTTGGAGTCCACCGTCGTACCTGGGCAACGGCGGCCCGGTCGACCACTCCACCATCACCTCGTACTGGGTGTCCGCGGCCACCGCGAACCCGCGGCCGCACCGGTCTGTCCCCACTGACCGCGAACCTGGTCGCGCCGGCCGAGACCTACACCCGGCAGGCGGTGACCGACGGCGGCACCACCACCTGGCGGTACACCGAAACCGACACCGCCTACGACGCCACCATCACCGACGCACCTCTCGGCCTGCCGACCCGCAGCTACACCCACACCGTGCCCGCCAACCCCGCCTACGACCGGTGCAGCCACCACCAGCTACGCCCCGGCCAACACCGGCGCGAACCTGGTCGGACTGGTCGTGAGGCGGAGACCGACAGCGTGGCCTGCGGCGGGTTCACCCAGGGCAGCCCCGGCTCCGTCCCCGCCGCCCTCAACACGCTGACCGCGCCGGCCTGCTGAGCCGGCCCGCGCAGGTCATGTCGGCCGCCCGCACCTTCTACGACGACGGCACCTTCGCCACCACCTTCCCGCAGCCGGCCGCCCCGACCAAGGGTGACGTCACCATGGTCCGCAAGGCCGTCGACTACACGGCCGGCGCGTTTCACCTACCAGACGACCAGCCGCAGCAGCTACGACGGCTACGGCCGGACCACCGACCGCGTACGACGGCAACGACAACACAACCGCCGCCGCATACACGATGAACTCGGTCGGCCTGACCACCGGCACGACAGTCACCAACGCGCTCGACCAGACCACCTCCACCACCCTGGATCCGCAGCGCGGGCTGACCCTGACCGCGACCGACGCCAACGGTGTCGTCACCACCAGGCAGTACGACGCGCTGGGCCGGGTCACCGCGGTCTGGTTGGCGTCCCGCTCGACCAGCAACCCCGCCAACTACGCCTACAGCTACCAGCTGTCCAACACCGGGGTCACCGCGGTCACCACCAGAAGCTCAACGAAGAGTCGGGCGGAACCACCTCCACACTCATCTACGACGCGCTGCTGCGAGCCCGGCAGACCCAGACCGAGACCCCGCAGAGCGGGCGGCTGATCACCGACACGCTCTATGACTCCCGCGGCTGGGTGAAGTCGAAGAACAACGGCTGGTGGGACTGCACCAGCTACCCCAACACCACCATCGTCGCGCCAGCGCAGACCTGCAGCCAGGCATACGTCCTGCCCAACCAGGACTTCTACACCTACGACGGGCTCGGCCGGACGGTACAGGACAACAGCGCCCAGGACGGCGCCGTCATCTCCACCACCACCACCGTCTACAACGGCGACCGGACCACCGCCATCCCACCCACCGGCGGCAATCACCCAGGCCACCGTCACCGACCCGCTGGGCCGCACCACCGAACTCGACCAGTACACCGCCCCACCAACACTGACCACGCCCAGTAACACCTTCACCGGCGTCTGGTACGTCACCGGCGGCACCACCAGCGCCACCACGTACGGCTACGACGGGCACGGCAACCAGAACAGCATCACCGACGCCCAGACCAACACATGGACCACCACCTACAACCTGCTCGGCCAAGCCGTCCGCAAGACCGACCCGGACGCCGGGACCACCGCCATCCCGGACAGCGGCACCACCTCACTGCGCTACGACGGCGCCGGCAACCTCGTACAGTCCACCGACTCCCGCAACAAGACCATCTCCTACAGCTACGACGCGCTCAACCGCAAGATCGGCATGTACGACTCCCTCGTCGGCGCGCAGAGCACAACCAACCGGCTCACATCGTGGGTGTACGACAACTCCGACAACGCCCTACCCGGCATGATCGACCCGGTCGGACACGTCACCACCGCCACCTCCTACTGGAACGGCGCCGCCTACATCGACCAGCAGAAGGGCTTCAACGCCTTCGGCGAATCCACCGGCGAGACGATCACGATCCCGTCCAGCACCGAAGGCACCCAGCTGGGCGTCTCCTACACGTTCAACCACAGCTACTTCGCCAACACCGGCCTGCCCTGGCGCGACGGCTACCCCGCCGCCGGCGGGCTGCCCCTGGAAACCGTCAGCCACGGCTACACCACCAACGCTCGACCTGCCCACCGGCCTGGGCAGCTACGCCCAACAAACCGCCTACGACGCCTTCGGCCGGGTCTTCCAGGAAACCCTCGGCACCGGCAGCAACCTCGCTTACCTCACCAACGGCTACGACCCACACACCGGCCGGCTCACCGACCAACTCCTCACCCGCGCGGTGGCCACCCCCAGCAACGTCGACGAGCAGGCCTACAGCTACGACCAGGCCGGCAACATCACCCGGCAAACCTCCACCCGCCTGGGCGCTTCCACACCGACCGAAACACAGTGCTACACCTACGACAGGCTCGACAGACTGACCGCCGCCTGGACGGCAACAGACACCTGCACCGCCACCCCCACCACCGCGAACCACAGCACGGTGGGCGACAACCTGGGCCCGGCCTCCGCCTACTGGGCCACCTGGACCCTGGACGACCTGGGCGATCGAACCCAGCAGGTCATCCACTCCTTCACCGGGGGACCGGCGACCGACACCACCACCAGTTACACCTACAACGGCAACGGCGCAAGCCAACCCCACACACTCACCGCCACCAACACGAGCGGCGCATCCGCCGGCAGCACGGCCTACACCTACGACGCCGCCGGCAACATGAAAACGCGCAACGCCGCTCAGGGCAACCAAACCCTGACCTTCGACGACGCCGACCGTCTAACCGCCATCACCGGGTCGACCGCCGGCAACAGCAGCTACGAATACGACGCCGACGGCAACCTCCTCATTCAGAAAGACCCCGGCACCACCACCCTCTACCTGGCAGGCGAACAACTCACCCTCAACACCGCAACCAACACCGTCACCGGCACCCGCTACTACCCACTCCCCGGCGGTGGCGTGGCTGTGCGAACCGGAGCTGCAAGCGCCTACCAATTCGAAATCACCGACCAACACGGCACGCCCGCCGTCTACCTGGACAGCACCGCCCAAACCCCAACCTGGCGGCAAACCACCCCCTACGGCCAACCGCGGGGCGGCGCAGGAACATGGCCCGACAACCGCGGCTTCCTCAACAAACCGCAGAACAACGCTACCGGCCTACAAGAAATCGGCGCACGCAACTACGACCCGGCAACGGGACGGTTCATCAGCGTCGACCCGGTATTTCACGCCACAGACCCGCAGCAACTCAACGCCTACTCCTACGCCGGCAACGACCCCACAACCCAAAGCGATCCAAGCGGCATGGACCCCTGCCCTCACGGAGGCGGCGGCTGCTACAACGACGGCACCGACCCCGCAACAACTCAAGGCCCGCCCCCTCCCGACTGCTCAGGCACCTTCTGCTATGCGCCTCCAGCTAAGCCGACAAGCCACAAGGTCTGTGGCCGAAGCGTGTGCTACAACGCCAAGAAACAGCCCGCCACACCGCCGCACTGCGGCAAGAGCGTCGGATGCGGCTCTCCATGTTGGGGGTCGGGATGTGTCGTCTCTGCGCTATGGGACTTCCTCACTGTTATGACAGTGGTGGTGTCTGCAGGAGTGGACCTCTTGCTGCTCTTTGGCGGCGAAGAGTTCGAGCCGTTTGCTGTGGCCGGCGAAACAGAGCTGATCGAGCAGGAAACCGAAGAAGCTGAGGCGGCGGCGCCAACCGTGGCCCGGGCAGGAGCTGCGTGCAGTTTCGACGGCACAACGCCTGTCCTGATGGCCGACGGAACAACCAAAGCGATCGGACGGGTCCAAGCTGGGGACTTCGTCAAATCGGGCGACCCATCAACCAGCTCCACCCATACCGAGCTGGTCACGCAACTCCACCTCAACCTCGATACCGATCTTGCAGATGTGACAGTCGCGGACTCCAACGGACACCAGAGCGTCATACACACAACACAGAACCACCCGTTCTGGGACGAGACCCAACAGGCGTGGCTTCCGGTGGACCATCTCACCGCCGGCGACAAACTCCACACCACCGAAGGCACCGCCACCGTCCAAACGATTCGGCTCACAAGCGGCACACGGCTTATGTACAACCTCACCGTCAGCGCCACTCACACGTACTATGTGATAGCCGGCACCACGCCGGTGCTCGTACACAACGATCCGGCGCCTGTGCCCCCGATCATTCAGAATGCTATTGACCTCTATAATTCCGGTCAGCTATCTCAGCGTATGACGGGTCCAGCGGGCGCGCGTGTACCCGATGTCTTCCGTGGGGACACTGGCCCGATCGGAGCGCGTAGATACTGGGGTGGCGCGACGATCTATGAGGTGCCCGGTGGTGGTAACGACTGGCGGCTTCTGGTGAAATCAGACGGGACCATCGGCTGGGTAGGGCCGACGGGAGGAAGGGCTGGAGCGGGCCACAACTATGACAAAATCTTCACTTACAAGCTACCGACTTGTTGAAAGTTCGGAATGTTGATGTTCGATCAGCAGGCTATCGAGGCGTCGCTTCGGACCGCCGGTATATCTGTGCTCGATTTCATATGGCCAGTGCCTACGTTGCCTGCCGGTGCGGCCTGGATGCTGACGGCTTGTGATCTAGAGGATGGCAGAATAGACCGTGTATTGGGCCTTGACGAACCGGACCTAATTGGACAAGCGAATATTGCTTGGTGGCAGTTGGTGACCGAGCATGGCCTACTCGACCAGGATCGAGTCTTCCTCGTCTCCGTCGGTCCGGTCGATCAGGAGATTCCAGCAGTACCGCATTGGGCGCGTGTTAGATTGGAGACTGATTGGAACATCGCGGGTGGAGCTACAGACCATGGTGTACTCGGTGGCCCTCCAGGCCGTCCGGGCTTTGTGATGATGTCGCTGGATGAAAGCGTTCTGATTGGCGGCACCACATGGCAGGACTCTATTAGCATGATTGCTCTTCCCAGGCCGGCTGCAGCTAGCGCTATCCAAAAGTATCTGAGCCGGCTAGGTTAGGCCATGTAGTGACCGGGGATGTTCAGGGATGCCGTTACAGATAGTTGTATCGGTCCGGGTGTACGGCGCCGCGGTTGTGTGATCGACGTGTGATCTACGGTCCTGGCATAGTTCGGCAGCCCGAGGCATCGGCCGACACGGCAGTGGCACGGCAGTCGTTGTAAGGCAACGAAAGGCGGCACCAATTGGTGCCGCGCGGCATTGATTGATATCGCCAGGTTTGCCCTCTTAATCCGCGGGTTCGGGGTTCAAGTCCCTGGCGGCGCACACTCGATCAAGGCTCTGACCTGGCGTTTTATGCCAGATCGGAGCCTTTTTCGTGTCCACTGTGGACAGATGTGTGATCTATGTGTGATCTACGGTCGGGGACACCGCGATCATGATAATGGGCGCCGGTTACGGTCCGTAGTGCAACTCGCCTGGTGCTGTGTCGTTCGAGCACCTGCTCCACTTCCCCCGCTGCGCGTTCGGTGTCCCCCTGCTTGCGGATTGCTAGGCCGGCTGTCAGAGTTTTAGACATGAGTACTGAGGTGGTGTACGCCCGGGTCCCGACTTCCGTGAAGGAGGCCGTCCAGGACTATGCCGACACTCGCGGTGGCACGATGGCAGCCGCCGTAAGTGAACTACTCAGCCTCGGGCTGGACGCGGCGCATAACGGCCGGTCGATTCAGAACCTCCAGGAGCGGGTGATGGCGCTGGAGGGCGAGGTTGCGCAGGCCAAGGCCGAGGCGTACCACGAAGGTCTGCGCCGGCAGGCTGCCGAGCAGCAGGCTGTCGTCCTCCAAGGAGCGATGAAGGCCTGGAGCGACCGGGCGGAGCAGTCCGTGGGTGAGTGCCCCAATTCCGCCTGCGGCAAGTCCGTCCGAGGCTTCGACCTGTTGGTGTCGGGTACCTGTCCGGCCTGCAAGCAGGCGGTCGGCTCAATGCTCAAGCCGGAAGCCAAACCCGATCGCGGCGTCAACTGGGACCAGCTGCTGCCCATCCTGATTGCAGGCGGGGTAGTGCTCGGTGCCGTTGCCGCGACGCGTGGCCGGATCTGATTTGGAAGGGAGGTGAGGAGCATGAGCAAGAACCAGATGGCCATCGTGATGACCGTCATCACCGTGGCAGCGTGGATTAACTACGCCGAGCACCCGACGGCGCGGAACCTGAAGCGGGCGATCATGGATACGCTGGCGCTGTAGGAGGTCCGATGAGGTTTTGCTGGTGGGCGCGGCTGCGGCCGCGCCCACTTTATTGTGCGACGGCCCGGTCAGTTGTGCCGGTAGGCATCAGGTCTGGATTCCGTTCCACGGTTGGATGCGAGCCGTCAAGGCCAACCGCTGCAGGCCGCGGAGGTTGGCCGTATTTCGCGGGCTCGCTTGGCCCAGTTCGGCAGTCCTACCAGGGTTGCGCGCTGCCCTACAGCGCCCGTGAGGGGAACAGATCGGAGAACTCCCTCGTAGCGGACATCCGGACCCACCTCGGCGACTGCACTACGAGCAAGGACGTACTGAACCACCCGGACAGGCTGTCGAACGAAGGCAGCCTTAGTGGTCCTCGGCGTTAGTTCGTCGGGGGTTACGCGGCGAGGGCCAATGGTGAGTTCGGTTCGTGGGCGGCGATGCGGTTGAGGAGTGCGTCGAGATCTTTCCTGGTGTACTTCCAGTTGAAGGGTCGGGCGGCGGCGCTGTAGAGGTCTTGGAAGGCCATCAGCCGGTTCTCCACGTCAGCGAGGTCGTAGAAGTCGTTGGGCGTAACGACTTTGCGTTGGACGACGGAGAAGTAGATTTCACACTGGTTCAACCAGCTCGCATGTACGGGAGTGTGGACCAGGCGGGCGGTGGGCCACGTGTTGGTTATGCGGTCGATGGATGCCTGGCCACGGTGGGACGAGCCGTTGTCCACGACCCAGAACACCCGGTTAGCGCTGGCGTACGGCTCGGTCGTCATGACCTGCTCCACCAGCCGGCGAAACGGGGCGATGCCAGTGGTGGGCTCGCAGCGGCCGAAAATCTTGCCCCGGTGGACGTCCCAGGCGGCCAGATAGGCCAGCGCGCCACCCCGGTCGTATTCGTGTTCCACGCGCATCAACCTGGCTTTCCCGGGTGGCAGGGTGGGGTGGCAACGGCAGCGGGCCTGGACGGAGGTCTTCTCGTCCGAGCACAGCACGTAATCGCCCGGGCCCAGCGGTGTGCCGTCCCAGACCCGGGCGTACAGGTCGAGCACCACAGCCGCCTTGCTGGCGAAGTCCGGGGCACGCGGGGCGATCCAGGATCGGTACTGCCAGGGTTTGATCGCGTCTGTGGCCAGCCAGCGGGCCACCGTGGACGCCGAGATGTCCACCACGATCCCGGCCTCGATCGCCTCGCAGGCCAGCTCGAAGCTCGACCACCGTGACAGCGGCATCCCCCGCGTGGCCGGCAGTTCGCAGGCGATCGCGGTGACCTGCGCCCGCTGCACCGCGCTGAAGCACCGCGGCCGTCCCGAACGGTGCGCGTCTGCCAGTCCGGTCAGCCGGTCGAGGGTGCATCGGCGCCGCCACTTGCGTACGGTGTCCTCACACACAGCCAACTCCCGGGCAATGCCCGCGTTGCTGGCCCCGCCCGCAGCCGCCAACACGATCCGCGCCCGCAGCACCATTCGGGCCTGCCCGGTGGGACGGATCAACGCGAGCAACGCGGCACGCTCCGAAGCGGACAGCTCGATCTGGTACGGACTCGATGGGGGCATCGACATGTTCTGCCAGACCCGTACCGGCCTGCCGCAGCGACACGCCGCCGCCCCGGGGGCAGGATCGATGCCGTGCCCAAGCCACCACCAGAGTCGACCAAGACCAGCCTGCGTCAGCGCCTGACCCAACACGCCCGCACCCGCTGGCCCGCCCTGACCGCCGTCAACATCCGCTACCACGGCATGTTCGCCTACATCGGCGGGCAACTGGCCGACGGCACCACCCTGCCGCTATGCCGCCTGCGCTACAACGGCTCAGCCCACATCTGGGGGTTCGCGATCTACCTGGCCAGCCGCGACGGATACGAAGACAACATCCTGCCCAGCGGCCTACCCACCGGCAGCCCCGAAGAAGCCCTCGACTGCGCCTGCGGCCTCTACCTCAACGACCCCACCGCGTGGCTGCAACCCCCGACGAACTAACGCCGAAGACCACTTAGGCGCTGAAACAGAGGTGATCGAGCAGGAAACCGAAGAAGCTGAGGCGCTGGCGCCAACCGTGGCCCGGGCAGGAGCTGCGTGCAGTTTCGACGGCACAACGCCTGTCCTGATGGCCGACGGAACAACCAAAGCGATCGGACGGGTCCAAGCTGGGGACTTCGTCAAATCGGGCGACCCATCAACCAGCTCCACCCATACCGAGCTGGTCACGCAACTCCACCTCAACCTCGATACCGACCTCGCAGATGTGACAGTCGCGGACTCAAACGGACACCAGAGCGTCATACACACAACACAAAACCACCCGTTCTGGGACCAGACCCAACAGGCGTGGCTTCCGGTGGACCATCTCACCCCCGGCGACAAACTCCACACCACCGAAGGCAGCGCCACCGTCCAATCCATTCGGCCCACAACCGGCACACGCCTTATGTACAACCTCACCATCAGCGCCACCCACAGGTACTATGTACTCGCAGGCAACACGCCCGTACTCGTGCACAACACGCCGTGCGATGTGGACACCGAGGTAAGGATTGGGATCCCAACGCTGGCTATTTTGATAAGGGCACCGACTTCGGCGCTCTCGCGCGTGGAACGGCGGGCCGGATAGGCATCCGACAAGAGAACGGCAACATCAAGTACGTCATTAACGCTGGTCGGGTAGTTGGATTCGACAAAGGCAAGCCGACGACCCTATATACCGTCATTCGTGATCCGTATGGTGGAGATCTGGTTACGATGTTCCCTGGTGCAGGGTGAGGAAACTATGGGCATATCTGTAGTCTTGAAGGATCTCGCGGGCGAGGTGCTCATGCGGTTGGCCTGTCCATACATCCCGGTTGTGAGCTGGGCAGATCGAACCGAGTATCCCATCCTTGGGCACGTCGATCCTTATGGAAACACGATCTACAACCGGGGTCAGATGGAAACTCTCATGACGGAGCTTGAAAGAGTTCGGCGCAAATCCCATGCGGCTGATGTGGATGCCAAGGCGGCTATTGAGGGACTACGGGAAGTCTGCGCGGAGGGCATTAAGAAGCCTCATCGATATCTTTGGTTTCTTGGTGACTGATTTCTCGGGCTCACCCGTCTTTGCCCGCGACGGGTGAGCCCGTGATCTACTGTCGTTCTTGGACGTCTGATGCGAGTCTCGTTGTGCACCAGGGCTGTACTTGCCGAAAATCTCATCCGTGCTGGTCAGGCGGCATGTTGGTATTCGTACAGGATGCCGCCCAGGCGGTCGCGTCTGGCGATGCGGAGGCGGGCGAGTTCATCCGGGTTGGTGATCGGTGCGGGCACGGGGTGCAATGGTCGGGCGTTGGCGATGCCTTGGTGGGGTCTGTGCTCGTTGTAGTGACTCGAACTCGCGCAGCGCGTGCAGCAGATGTTGCTGGTTCCAGATCAGTGTCCGGTCGAGCAGTTCGTGGCGGCAGGTGCGAACCCAGCGTTCATGATCGCGTTCATGCGGGGCACACGGACACCGCTGAGTACGACGGTGATGCCAGCATCGGCGAGGATAGTGTCGAACGGCCTGGGGTACTTTCCGTCCCGGTCGCGGATCAGATACCTCGCGTGGGAGCCGGCGTCTTCCAGGTCCATGACCAGGTTGCGGGCGATCTGCGTCACCCAGGCCGCGGTCGGATGGGCGGTGGCGCCGAGGACTCGGATGCGTCGGCTGGTGTGTTCGATCACGGCCAGCACGTACATCCGGGCGCCGGTGAGCGTGACGGTCTCGAAGAAGTCGCAGGCGAGCAGCGCGTCGGCCTGGGAGCGCAGAAAGGTAGCCCAGGTGGTGGTCGCGCGGTCTGGTGCGGGGTCAATGCCGGCGTCGTGAAGGATCTGCCAGACGGTGGAGGCGGCTACCCGTACGCCGAGTATGAGGAGTTCGCCGTGCAGCCGGCGGTAACCCCAGCCGGGGTTTTCGCGTGCCAGCGCAGAACCAGCAGCGAATCGAGTGCAGGGTGCGGGCCGACCAGCGTGCTTCGGACGCGATCTGGCGGCGTGGCGTCGGGCGATCAGGTTGCGGTGCCAGCGCAAGACGGTGTCAGGACGTACCAGCAGCCGCATCCGACGCAGCACATCCGTGGGTAGCCGGTGCACAGCGCGGCCAACAGTGCCCGGTCTGCGGGCTCGAACGCGACCTTCCGTTCGCCCAGTTGGCGTTGTAGCACCGCGATCTGGTGGCGTAGGGCCAGGTCTCGATGTCCTTGTCCCGGTTGCTCATCGGCAGAGCCGCAGCATCGCGAACGTGTTCCTGACTGCGAGGTAGCCACGCGTAGCAGCACGCCGATCATCTTCGCGTAGCGATAGTAGGCCGTGCAGCGCACGGGAAGGTGAGCTGGACCAGAGTCCACCGACCTGGCGCACCGGCGCTACCAGGGCGGATGAAATTCTCGGCAAGGACAGCCTTCGCCGAGATCGTCGAGGTCAGCGCCGCCAACCAGTCCGCCGAGCGTGGAGCCGCCCGTGTCCCAGGCGCTGGCCGGGCTTTTAGCCTCAGTTCCACCCTTTCGGGAGGCGCTAGCACCGTCCCGGCGTCACCTATTTAGGAGAGGGGTGGACGGAGTTGGGCCGGGGTGGTACCGAACTCGCGTGGAAGGCGCGGTGGAAACTGGCGATGCTGCAGAACCCGGCGTCGCTGGCGATGTCGATGACCCGGAGGCGATGTCGCGCCGGATCGCGCAGGTCACGAGCGGCGCGCTCCAGCCGCAGTCGACGTACGGTCGCGGCGTAGGAGCGCTGTTCGCCGGCGAAGAGTGCGTGCAGCCAACGAATCGAGATGCCCAGCCGGCGTGCGGTGGCGGCCGGTGAGAGTTCCTCGTCGGCTAGGTGCTCGTCGATGTCGGTGAGTGCGGCGGTGTACGAGCGGGCGGAGCGTGCCGGCGTACTTGCCGGATCGGCGGCCAGCGCTACCCCGAGCATCCCCTGGTGTGCGCCGCGAGCCGGGCTGCCGCGCTCGGCGTCAGGGTGTCCGATGTGAGCACCTGTAGTGCGTGCCGGACCGCCGCGCCTTCGCCGGTGCTCGTATCCAGACGGGTGGCGGTACGGACAGTGCCGGGGCTCTCCGCTTCGAGCAGACCGGCGGGTACGAACAGGGACAGCTGCCGGAAGTCATCACGAAGTCGAAGGTGAACGGGGCCCGGGTGTCGACCACGGCGAGGTCCCCGGGGCGCAGCATCGTGGTGCGGCCGAGTTGGCTCATCTGGCTGCCCCCGCGCAGTTGCAGGTTGGCGTAGTAGCCGCTGCGCGGGCTGCGGCCGATGTCTTTGTCGGTACGGCGTACCCGCTGCCGCTGCGAGTCGATGCGGGCCAGGTTCAGGTTGCCCAGCGGCCACTGGGTGACCGTACCGGTGAAGCTGCTGCGCAGATCCGACTCGGGCGTGAGCGCCAGGAACGCGGCGCAGATCAACTCCCGCCAGTACTCGAACTGCCCGGTGGGCGGGCTGCCCAACGTGGACCACCGCTCCGCCATCACCGCCCCCTTCCGTTCCGATCCTGTCCGTCAGGCCCATCTGCGCACAATGCAACCCCGTGGTGCACGCCGAGCGACACCCGATCGGCCGAGATCCGACACCGTGGTCCCTATGAGACTGACGACTCGCTTCACCGAAGCGTTCAATCTGATACCCCGATCGCCCAGGCCGGCATGGCGTTCGTCGGCATGACGCCGGACCTGGCGGTCGCGGTGAGCCGGGCGGGGGCGCTGGGTTCGCTGGGTGTCGGGCTGATGCCGGCGCCCGCGATCGCCCAGACGATCGAGGCGATCCGGGCCGGTACGCCGAACCCGTTCAATGTCAACTTCATCACTATCTTCACCGAGCAGGCGCAGATCGACACCGTGTGCGCGGCGGGTGTCGCGGTCGTCTCGTTCCACTGGGACCCCCGCAGCGCGCCTGGATCGACCAGTTGCACGCGGCCGGAGTGCGGGTGTTCGAACAGGTCGGGTCGGTGGATGCCGCGAAGCGGGCGGTGGACGACGGGGTGGATGTGGTGGTGGCGCAGGGTTTGGAGGCCGGCGGCCACAACTTCGCCACGCTGCCGACGTTTGCGTTGGTACCGCTGGTGGTGGACGCCGTCGCGCCCGCGCTCGTACTCGCCTCCGGCGGGATCGCCGACGGGCGGGGACTCGCCGCCGCACTCATGCTGGTGCCGATGGTGCCTGGGTGGTACGCGGCTGGTGGCCACCGACGAGTCACTGGCGCACGACGGGTACAAGGCCGCACTGGTCTCGGCGGCCGGGACGGGAACCCTGCGGACCCCCATGTTCGGGCCGGACATGCCGCAGTTCAACCCGATGCGGGTACTGCGCAACCGGGTCGTGGAGCAGTGGCACGACCCGCTGGCCGCGATCCCGGTGGACACCTCCGGCCTGCCGGTGATCGGCCATCCGACCTGGGCGGCCAACACATCGACATGCACCAGTTCTCCAGCGTGGTACCCTTGCGGGGTCTCACCACCGGGGATCTGGAGGAGATGGCGCTGCTCGCCGGCGAGGGGGTTGGTCTGGTCGACTCGGTCCAACCGGCCGGCGCAGTCATCGCA
>CAVTWH010000009.1:0-70441 GCA_963738365.1 uncultured Actinomycetota bacterium | reverse complement strand
AGACGCCCTCGGCGTTCTACCAGCTGATCGCGGCCGACCGCGACGAGCCGGGCACCGACCTGCGGCTGCGCTACGTCGTCTTCGGCGGCGAGGCGCTCGACCCCGGAGGCTCGCCCATGGTTCGACCGCCACGGCGAGGGCGCTCCGGCGCTCGTGAACATGTACGGCATCACCGAGACCACGGTGCAGGTCACCTTCGCCCCGCTGTCCCGATCCGCGCGCAGGCGGCCGCCAGCACCGATCGGCGACCGCTCCCGGACCTCCGCTTGTACGTGCTCGACGCCACGACGAGCCGGTGCCGGTCGGGGTGGTCGGGCGAGCTGTACGTCGGCGGCGCAGGGCTGGCGCGCGGCTACCTCGACCGGCCCGGCGCTGACCGCCGAGCGGTTCATGCCCGACCCGTTCGGCGCGCCGGGGCCAGCGGCTGTACCGCACCGGCGACCTGGCCCGCTGGCGCCCGGACGGCGACGCTGGAGTACCTGGGCCGGGCCGACCACCAGGTCAAGGTCCGGGGCTTCCGGATCGAGCCGGGCGAGATCGAGGCGGCGCTGCTGGCCGCACGCCGGGCGTGCGCGAGGCCGCCGTGGTGGTCGCGCGAGGACGAGCCGGGCGACAAGCGGCTGGTCGCCTACGTGGTGCCCGCGCCGGGGCCGCGCCGGACGCCGGCGAGCTGCGCGCCGGCGCTGCCGCGCGCTGCCCGACTACATGGTGCCGGCCGCCTTCGTCGCGCTCGACGCCGCTGCCGCTGACGCCCAACGGCAAGCTCGACCGCGCGCGCTGCCGGCGCCCGGACCGGCCGCCGCGGCACGCGCGGAGTACGCGGCCGCCGGGCCACGCGCGGCCGAGGAGGCGGTCGCCGAGATCTGGGCCGAGGTGCTCGGGGTCGGCGGGTCGGCGCCGGCGACAACTTCTTCGACCTCGGCGGCCACTCGCTGCTGGCCATCCGGCTGGTCGTCGCCGGCTCCGCGCAGCGCGCTCGGGGTCGAGCTGCCACCGCGCCCTCTTCGAGGCACCCACGGTCGCCGCGCTGGCCCGGGTGGCTGCGGCAGGCCGCCGGCGCCGCGCCGCGCCGATCGGCCCGGTGCGGCCCGGCGCGGCGCGCTGCCGCCCTCGTTCGCCCAGCAGCGGCTGTGGTTCCTCGACCAGCTCGAGCCGGCGGTGGCCGACGTACAACATCTCGCTGCCGCTGCGGCTGCGCGGGCCGCTGGACGCGGCCGCGCTGGGCGCGCGCTGGACGGCTGGTCGCGCGGCACGAGGCGCTGCGCACCACCTTCGCCCGCGGACGGCCGGCCCGTGCAGCGGGTCGCCCGCCGGCCCGCTCGCCGCTGCCGGTGGGCGACCTGACCGGCCGCCCGCGCCGAGCGCGGCCGAGGCCGCGCGCGCTCGCCGAGGAGGCCGGCGCCGGCCCGTTCGACCTGGCCGCGCGGCCCGCTGCTGCGGGCGCGGCTGATGCGGCTGGCCGACGACGAGCACGTGCTGCTCCTGACGATGCACCACATCGTCATCGACGGCTGGTCGATCGGCGTGCTGCCGGGAGCTGGCCGCGCTCTACCGGGCCGTCCGCGACGGGCGCGCCCGCCGGCTGCCCGAGCTGCCCGTCCAGTACGCCGACTACGCCGGCTGGCAGGCGGGCGGTCCCGGGGCGGCTCGACGCGCCAGCTCGACTACTGGCGCGCCGGCTCGCCGGCGCCCCGGCCGCTGGAGCTGCCAACCGACCGGCCCCGGCCGCCGGTCGGACGCACCGCCGGGGCGACTCCGGGCTTCCGCTCCGCGCCGGCGCTGTCCGCCGGCTCCGCGAGCTCGGCCGGCGGGACGGCGGCACGCCTGTTCATGACCCTGCTCGCGGCCTTCCAGGCCCTGCTGCCCGGCCGGCGGGCAGCGGGACTTCGCCGTCGGTACGCCGTCGCCGGGCGGGAGCGCCCCGAGCTGGACGCGGCTGATCGGCTCCTTCGTCAACACCCTGGTCCTGCGCACGCGACCTGCGCCCGGACCCGGCTTCGGCGAGTTCCTGGGCGCGTGCGGGACACCGTCCGCGACGCGCTGGCGCACCAGGACGTGCCGTTCGAGCGGGTGGTGGACGCCGTCGCGCCGGACCGCGACCCGAGCCGCAGCCCGCTGTTCCAGGCGATGGTGTCGCTGCAGAACCTGGCCAACCGGGTGCCCGCGTTCGCCGGGCTGACGGTCACCGAGCTGACCACCCCCACGACGCTGGCCAGCTTCGACCTGAGCTTCGACTTCACCACCGACGGCGCCGCGCTGGCCGGGGCGGTGGAGTACAACACCGACCTGTTCGACGAGGCGAGTATCCGGCGCCTGATCGAGGCGCTGCTGGCCGTCCTGCGCGGCGTGGTCGCCGAGCCGGACCGGCCGGTGGGCGACGTCCCGCTGCTCGACGACGCGCAGCGGGACCTGCTGCTGCGCGCGTGGAACGCCACCGCGCTGCCGGTGCCGGCGGCCACCTTCCCGGAGCTGTTCGAGCAACGGGTACGCGAAACCCCCGGCGCCACGGCGCTGGTCTGCGCCGGTACCCGGCTCACCTTCGCCGAGCTGAACGCCCGCGCCAACCGGCTGGCACACCACCTGATCGGCCTGCGCGTCGGCACCGAGGACGTGGTGGCCGTGGCGCTGCCCCGCGCGGCCGAAGCGGTCGTGGCGATCCTCGCGGTGGCCAAGGCCGGCGGCGTCTACCTCCCGGTCGACCGCGAGCAGCCGGCCGCCCGCATCGCCGGCCTGCTCGCCGACGCCACCCCGACGGTGCTCCTCACCACCTCTGACGCCGCCACTGTCCACGAGGCCGCCACTGTCCACGAGGCCGCCACCGTGCACGAGGCCGCCACCGTGCACGAGGCCGCCACCGTGCACGAGGCCGCCACCGTGCACGAGGCCGCCACCGTGCACGAGGCTGCATCCGTGCACGAGGCTGCATCCGTGCACGGGGCCGCCGGGCGGAGGGCGGCCGAAGGCATTGCGGTGCTGGCGCTGGATGCCCCGGAGACGGTGGCGGCCCTGGCCGGCCAGAGCGCTGACGACCCCATCGACCGCGACCGGGTCCGTCCACTGTGGACCGGGAACACCGCGTACACCATCTTCACCTCCGGTTCGACCGGGCGGCCGAAGGGCGTCGCGGTGGAGCACCGGCAGCTGGCCAACCTCGCGGCCGCGCACGCCGACCGGCTGGTACCGGCCGGCAAGCGGCTGCGCGCCGGGCTGACCGCCGCGTTCTCCTTCGACACCTCGTGGGAGGGGCTGTTGCTGCTGTCCTACGGGCACGAGCTGCACCTCATCGACGAGGCCACCCGGATGGACCCGGCCGCGCTGGTCGACTACGTCACCACCGAGCGCGTCGACTTCCTCGACCTCACCCCCTCCTACGCCCGCCAGCTGCTCGACGCCGGCCTGCTCACCGGCGCCGGGCACCGACCGGGGCTGCTCATGCTCGGCGGCGAGGCGGTGTCCCCGTCGCTGTGGGACGCGCTGGCCGCCGCGCCCGGCACCACGGCGTGGAACTACTACGGCCCCACCGAGTGCACCGTCGACGCGCTGGCCGCCCGGATCGGCGCCACGCCCCGGCCGGTGGTCGGCCGCCCGCTGCCCAACCAGCAGGCGTACGTGCTCGACGAGCGGCTGCACCCGACGCCGGTGGGGGTGCCGGGGGAGCTGTACCTGGGCGGCGCCCAGGTGGCCCGGGGCTACCTGCGCCGGCCCGGGCTGACCGCGCGAGCGCTTCGTCGCCGACCCGTTCGGCCCGCCCGGCGCCCGGCTGTACCGCACCGGCGACCGGGCCCGCTGGACCGCCGACGGGCAGCTGGAGTTCCTGGGGCGTACCGACGAGCAGGTGAAGGTGCGCGGGTTCCGGATCGAGCCGGGCGAGGTGGAGGCGGCGCTGCGCAGCCACCCCGAGGTGGTCGACGCCGCCGTGGTGGCCCGCGACGACACCGGCCACCGCCGCCTGGTCGGCTACGTCGTACCGGCCCCGGGCGGCGACCCGGCGCCCGGGGCGCTACGCGACTGGCTGCGTGACCGGCTGCCCGAGTACATGGTGCCGGCCGTGTTCGTCACGCTCGCCGCGCTGCCGCACAGCACCAGCGGCAAGGTCGACCGGCGGGCGCTGCCGGCGCCGCCGGCCGCCGGGGCCGAGGACGGCGCGTACCTGGCGCCGCGCACCGACGTCGAGGAGCGGCTGGCCCGGATCTGGGCGCGACGTGCTGGGCGCCGGGCGGGTCGGGGTGACCGACAACTTCTTCGCCCTGGGCGGCGACTCGATCCTCAGCATCCAGGTGGTCGACCCGGGCCCGGCGGGCCGGGCTGCGGCTGACCGCCAAGGACATCTTCCGCCACCAGAGCCTGGCCGAACTGGCCGCCGTCACCACGGTGGCGCAGGCATCGCGGGCAGCGGGCGGCATGGTCCACGGGCCGGCGCCGCTGGCGCCCATCCAGCGCTGGCTGCTGGAGGAGCCGGGGCCGGTACCGGCTTCACCATGAGCACCCTGGCCGACCTCGCCCCGGACACCGACGTGCCGCGCTGGACGCGGCGCTGGGCGCGCTGCTGGGCCGGCACGACGCGCTGCGGATGCGCTTCACCCGGGACGGCGACGGACGCTGGAGCCAGCGGGTCGCCCCGCCGGAGCCGGCCCGGTGCTGGTCGGCCGGGACCTGTCCGGCGTGCCGGACGACGAGGTGGACGCGGCCATCGCCGCCGAGGCGGGCACTGCGCGGCTGGACATCCACGCCGGGCCGCTGCTGGCCGCCCGGTACTTCGACCTGGGCCCGGGTCGCCCGGCCCGGCTGCTGCTCATCGTGCACCACCTGGTGGTGGACGGGGTGTCCTGGCGGGTGCTGCTGGCCGACCTGGAGACGGCGTACCGGCAGGTGGCCGCCGGGCAGCCGGTGGAGCTGGGGGCGGCCAGCGACGGGTACCTCGACTGGGTGCGCCGGCTGGACGGGCACGCCCGGGACGGCGGGCTGGACGACGCCCGGCCCTACTGGACGCAGATCGCCCGTACCGGCCGGCTCGACGCGCCGGTCGACCACCCGGCCGGGGTCAACACCGCCGGGTCCGCGCGGACGCTGACCGTGGCGCTGGACGCGGCGCAGACCGATGCGCTGCTGCACCGCGTCCCGGCTGCCTACCGTACCCAGGTCAACGACGTGCTGCTCGCCGCGCTGGCCCGGGGCCTGACCGGCTGGACCGGCGGCGACCGGGTGCTGATCGGCCTGGAAGGCCACGGGCGCGAGGAGCTGTTCGACGGGCTCGACCTGTCCCGCACCGTCGGCTGGTTCACCGCCGAGTTCCCGGTGGCGCTGCACGTACCCGCCGGTGACCCGGGCCAGCTGCTGCGCTCGGTCAAGGAGCAGCTGCGCACCGTCCCGCACCGGGGCGTCAGCTACGGCGCCCTGCGCTGGCTCACCGACCAGCCGCTCCCCGCCGGCCCGGCCCCGCAGGTGAGTTTCAACTACCACGGCCAGTGGACGGCCGGCGGTGCCGACGACGGGCTGTTCCGCGGCTGGCACGAGGGCGTGGGCCAGGACGTCGACCCGGACAGCATCCGGCCCTACCTGCTCGACGTCACCGGCGTGGTGGCCGACGGCGTGCTGCAGCTCGGCTGGACCTACTCGCCCCAGCTGCACGAGGACACCACGGTACGGCAGCTGGCCGAGGAGGTGCTGGCCGCGCTGCGTGAACTGATCGGGCACTGCACCAGCCCGGGCGTCGGCGGGCGTACCCCGTCGGACTTCCCGCTGGTGCGCCTGGAGCAGGCCGAGGTGGACCGGGTCGTGGCGCACTGCGGCGACGTGGAGGACGTCTACCCGCTCACCCCGCTACAGGCCGGCATGCTGTTCCACGGCCTGGTCGAGCCCACCGGCGCCTACGTCGACCAGATCGCGCTGCGACTGTCCGGAGTGGACGACCCGGACGCCTTCGCCCGGGCCTGGCAGCGGGTCACCGACCGGACCCCGGTGCTGCGCGCCTGCGTGGCCTGGCGCGACCTGCCCGAGCCGGTCCAGGTGGTGCACGCCCACGCGGCGGTCCCGGTGACCTGGCACGACTGGCGGCCCGCCGCCGACTGGCGTCCGCTGCTGGACGAGCTGCTGGCCGCCGACCGGGCGGCCGGGATGGAGCTGACTTCGGCGCCGCTGCAGCGGCTGGCCGTCGCCCACCTGCCCGCAGACGAGCTGCTGGTGGTGTGGACCGCGCACCACATCACCCTGGACGGCTGGAGCGCCGCCCAGTTCTTCGCCGAGGTCTGCGCCGAGTACGCCGGCCGCGCCACGCCGCCCCGCCGCCCGTTCCGGGAGTACCTGCGCTGGCTCGCCGGCCAGGACCGGGCCGGTGCGGAGGCGTACTGGCGGGCTGCGCTGACCGGGTTCCGCTCGGCCACGCCGCTGCCGTACGACCGGCCGCCGGCCGGCGCGCACCGGGCCGACTCGACCGGCACCGTCCGGGTCGAGCTGGGCGCGGTCGACTCGACCCGGCTGAAGGAGGCAGCCGCCCGGCACGGGCTCACCGTCAACACCCTCGTGCAGGGCGCCTGGGCGCTGCTGCTGTCGGTCTACAGCGGCGAGTCCGACGTGCTGTTCGGCGCCACCGTCTCCGGCCGCCCGGCCGAACTGCCCGGGGTCGCGGACATGCTCGGCCTGTTCATCAACACGCTGCCCACCCGGGTCCGGCTGGCCCCGGCCGAGCCGGTCGCCGGCTGGTTGCACCGGTTGCAGCTGGAGCAGGCGGAGGCGCGCCGCCACGACCTGGTGGCGCTGACCCGGATGCCGGCGCTGGCCGACACGCCGCCCGGCGCCGGGCTGTTCGACAGCATCGTGGTGTTCGAGAACTACCCGTTCAGCGAGGCCGAGGGCGAGGCCGTCGCGGTGCGCGAGGTGCGTACCGCCGACAGCACCAACTACCCGCTCACCCTGGTGGCCGACCTCTCCGACCGGCTGCGCCTCAACCTGTCCTACGACCCGGCGCTGTTCGACGCCGGCACCGCGCGGCGCCTGGTCGAGTCGGCCACCTTCCTGCTGGACCAGTTGGTACGCCACGCCGACGGCCACCTGGCCGACCTGGCGCTGACCGCCGACGCCCAGCCCGACCCGCTGCCCGACCCGGTGGCCGGCACGGTCACCGAGCGCTTCGCCGAGACGGTCCGCCGCACGCCGGACGCAGTGGCCCTGGTCGCCGGGGCGGACGAGCTGACATACGCCGCCCTGGAGGCCCGCAGCTGCCGCCCTGGCTGGGCAGCTGTTGGCGGCTGGGGTGGGGCCGGAGGACCGGGTCGGCATCCTGATGGAGCGCTCCCTGGCTTCGGTGGTGGCTGTGCTGGCCGTAGTCCGGGCCGGTGCGGCCTACCTGCCGCTGGATGCGCGTGCCCCGCGGGAGCGGCTGCGGCTGGTGCTGGCCGATGCCGGCGCTGACGTGGTGCTCACCGACGCGGCCTGGCACGACACGGTAGCCCATGTCCATAGTGGACAGACGGTGCTGGTCGGTGCGGTTGACGCGTCGACGGATCGCGTCGTGCTGCCGGTGCCGGATCCGGATGGCCTGGCTTACGTGGAGTTCACGTCCGGCTCGACCGGCGTGCCCAAGGGCGTGGCGGTGCGCCACCGGGACGTGACCGCGCTGGTGGACGATTCCCGGTTCGCCGGGCCGGCGCACGAGCGGGTGCTGCTGCACTCGCCGCTGGCCTTCGACGCCTCCACCTACGAGCTGTGGGTACCGCTGCTGCGCGGCGGCACCGTGGTCGTCGCGCCGCCGGGCGACGTGGACGTGGCCACGCTGGCGCGGGTGCTGCCGGCGCACCGGGTCACCGGGCTGTGGCTGACCGCCGGGCTGTTCCGGGTGGTGGCGCAGGAGGCGCCGGAGTGCCTGTCCGGCGTGGCCGAGGTGTGGACCGGCGGCGACGTGGTGCCGGCCGGCGCGGTGCGCCGCGTCCTGTCCGCCTGCCCCGGCATCACCGTGGTCGACGGCTACGGCCCGACCGAGACGACGACCTTCGCCACCAGCTTCCCGATGCCGCCCGGCCGCGACGTACCCGACGCTGTGCCGATCGGCCGGCCGCTGGACGACATGCGGGTGTACGTCCTGGACACCGTGCTGCGCCCGGTGCCGCCCGGTGCGCCCGGCGAGCTCTACATCGCCGGAGCCGGGGTGGCCCGGGGCTACCTGGGGCGGCCGGGCCTGACCGCGCAGCGGTTCCTGGCCGACCCGTTCGGGGGGCCCGGCAGCCGGATGTACCGCACCGGCGACGTGGTGCGCTGCGACGCCGACGGGCTGCTGCGCTTCCTCGGCCGGGGCGACGAGCAGGTGAAGATCCGGGGCTTCCGGATCGAACTCGGCGACATCGAGGCCGCCCTGGCCGGCCACCCGGACGTGGCGCACGTGGCGGTCGCCCCGGTGGCCGCCGCCAACGGCGCCAAGCGCCTGGTGGCCTACGTCGTACCGGCCGCCGGCCGGGGCGTCGACGGCGTGGCGCTCGCCGCGCACGCCGGCACCACCCTGCCCGACTACGCGGTTCCGGGCGCCTTCGTCGCGCTGGACGCCCTGCCGCTGAGTACCAACGGCAAACTCGACCGGCGGGCACTGCCCAGCCCGACGATCGACCTGACCGACAGCGGGGACCACGTCGCCCCGCAGGGCAGGGTCGAGCAGACCCTGGCCGACATCTGGGGCGCGACGCTGCGCCTCGACCGGGTCGGCGCCCGGGACAACTTCTTCACCCTGGGCGGCGACTCGATCAGCGCCATCGGCGTGGTCTCCCGGATCCGCTCCGCGCTGGGCGTCGAACTCTCTCCGCGTGCCCTGTTCACCGCCCCCACCGTGGCCGAACTCGCCCGACTGGTCGGCGCCGCCGAACCGGCCGCGCAGGCCATCCCGGCGTACCCGGGCGACGGCCCGGCGCCGCTCTCCTTCGCCCAGCAGCGGCTGTGGTTCGCCGCCCAGTACGACCCGGACAGCGTCGAGTACGTGGTCCCGCTGGCGCTGCGCCTGCGCGGCCGGCTGGACCTGCCGGCCCTGCACGCCGCCCTGGCCGCCCTGGTCGACCGGCACGCCAGCCTGCGTACCAGCTTCGTCGAGGGCGACGGAGCCGGCGTCCAGGTGGTTCACCCGCGGGTCGAGCTGGCGCTGCCGGTGACCGACCTGAGCGGCGCCACCGATCCGCAGGAGCGGCTCGGGCAGCTGCTGGGCGCCGAGGCGAACCGGCCGTTCGACCTGGCGTCGGCGCCGCTGCTGCGCACCCGGCTGATCCGGCTGGGCGGCACCGACCACGTCCTGGCGCTGACCATGCACCACATCGTCACCGACGGCTGGTCCACCGGCGTGCTGCTGGACGAGCTGGCGCAGCTCTACGCCGCCGCGCTGCGCGGGGAGCGGGCCCAGCTGCCCGAGCTGCCGGTGCGCTACCTGGACTACGCCGCCTGGCAGCGCAGCCACACCGCCGCCGAACAGGTGGCGTACTGGCGTACCCAGCTGGCCGATCTGACCCCGCTGCAGCTGCCCACCGACCGGCCCCGGCCGGCGCAGCGCAGCCTGGCCGGCGCCAGCCTGGAGCGCACGGTGCCGGCCGAGGTCACCGAGGGCCTGCGGGAGCTGGGCCGGCGCACCGGCGGGACGCTGTTCACCGCCGCCCTCACCGGCTGCCAGGTGCTGCTCAGCCGCTGGTCCGGCCAGCCGGACGTGGCCGTCGGTACGGTCACCTCCGGTCGCGGCCGGGCCGAGCTGGAACGGGTCGTCGGCTTCTTCGTCAACACCCTCGTGGTGCGCAGCACGATCGCCGGTACGGACACCGTGGCGGCGCTGGCCGGCGAGGTGGCGCAGACCGTACTGGCCGCCTTCGACCACCAGGACGTGCCGTTCGAGCACGTGGTGGACGAGCTGCGCCCGGAGCGCGACCCGAGCCGTACCCCGCTGTTCCAGGTGATGGTGGCCCTGCAGAACGCGCCCCAGGGCGCGGCCACGCTGCCGGAGCTGACGGTGGAGGGCGTCGCACCGGTCACCGCCGCCGCCAGCTTCGACCTCACCATCGAGTTGCAGGAGGCGGCCGACGGCGGGCTGCGGGTGGCGATCACCTACGCCACCGCGCTGTTCGACCGGGCCACCGTGGCGCGCCTGGCCGACCAGCTCGTCGTGGTCCTCACCGGCCTGGCCGCCCAGCCGGACCGGCCGGTGGCCGCGCTGCCGCTGCTGCCCGACGCGGAACGCCGGCTGGTGCTGCACGACTGGAACGCCACCGACCGGCCCGTCCCGGCCGACGACCTGGCGACGCTGGTGGCCCGGCGGGCGGCCGAGACACCGGACGCCGTCGCGGTGGACGGGCCGGACACCCGGCTCACCTACCGGGAACTGGACGAGCGGGCCAACCGGCTGGCGCACTGGCTGGCCGGGCACGGCGTCGGCCCGGAGCGGGTGGTCGCGCTGCTGCTGCCGCGCAGCGTCCAGGGCATCCTGGCCCGGCTGGCGGTACTCCGCGCCGGCGGCGCCTTCCTGCCCGTCGACCCGGACTACCCGGCCGAGCGGATCGCCTTCACGCTTGCCGACGCCGCCCCGGTGCTGGTGCTCTCCAGCGGGGCGGTCGACGCGGGCGGGTTCACGGTGACCGACCTGGACGCCCTGGGTGCCGAGCTGGAACGCCAGCCCAGCGGCCCCGGAGGGCTGCCGACGCCGGAGCCGGACCGGGCCGCGTACCTGATCTACACCTCCGGCTCCACCGGGCGGCCCAAGGGCGTGGTGGTCACCCACCGGGGCCTGGCCGGCTTCGCGCTGGCCACCGTCGAGCGGTGCGGGGTACGCCCCGGCGACCGGGTGCTGCAGTTCTCCTCGCCCGGCTTCGACGCCTCGGTGCTGGAGCTGTGCGCCGCCCTGCCGGCCGGCGCCACCCTGGTGGTACCCCCGCCCGGTGCGCTGCTCGGCGAGCAGCTCGCCCGGTTCCTCGCCGACCAGGCGATCAACCACACCCTCGTCCCACCGGCCGCGCTGTCCACAGTGGACGCCGACACCGAGCTGCCGCGCTTGCGTACCCTCATCGTCGGCGGGGAAGCCTCGTCGGCCGAGCTGGTACGCCGCTGGGCGTCCGGGCGCCGGCTGGTCAACGCCTACGGCCCCACCGAGAGCACCGTGGTGGCCACCTGGACCGGGCCACTGGCACCGGCGGCCGGCGCGCCGCCGATCGGCCGGCCCATCCCCAACACCCGGTGCTACGTGCTGGACGCCGCGCTGCGGCCGGCACCGGTCGGGGTGGCCGGCGAGCTCTACGTCGCCGGGGACGGGCTGGCCCGGGGCTACCACGCCCGGCCCGGGCTGACCGCGCAGCGCTTCGTCGCGGACCCGTTCGGCGCCCCCGGCCAGCGCCTCTACCGCACCGGCGACGTGGTCCGCTGGCGCCCGGACGGCCAGCTGGAGTACCTGGGCCGCGCCGACGACCAGGTGAAGCTGCGCGGCTTCCGGATCGAGCTGGGCGAGATCGAGGCGGCGCTGCGCGCGGACCCGGCGGTGGCGGAGTGCGTGGTGGTGCTGCGCGACGACGGCGGGCACCGCCGCCTGGTGGCCTACCTGGTACCGGCCGGCCCGGACGCGCCGGACCCGGCGCGGCTGCGCGAGCGGCTGGCCCGCACGCTGCCCGAGCACATGCTCCCGGCCGGGTACGTCACCCTGGCAGCGCTGCCCCTCAACGCCAGCGGCAAGGTGGACCGGCGCGCCCTGCCGGCCCCGGAGACCACCGACCCGGACGGGTACGTGGCCCCGCGTGACGAGCTGGAGACCGCGCTGGCCGGCATCTGGTCGGAGGTGCTGGGCGTGGCGCAGGTCGGCGTGCACGACAACTTCTTCGCCCTGGGCGGGGACTCCATCGTCAGCCTGCAGACGGTGTCCCGGGCCCGCCAGGCCGGCCTGCGGCTGACCACGAAGGACCTGTTCACCCACCAGACCATCGCCGAACTGGCGCCGGTGGTCACGGTGCTGGACGGCGCGGCCTCGGCCGCCCCGGTGGTGGGCGACGCCCCGCTCACCCCGATCCAGCACTGGTTCTTCGGCACGCAGCCGGCCAACCCGCACCACTTCAACCAGTCGATGCTGCTGGAGCTGCGCTCCGACGTGGACGAGACGGCGCTGGAGGCGGCGCTGGCCGCGCTGCTGGCCCAGCACGACGCGCTGCGGATGACCTACCGGCGCGACGACGACGGCTGGCACCAGCACAACGCGGCCAGCGCCACCGGCCCGGCGCTGCTGCTGCAGGACCTCGCCGAGGTGGCCGGCGACGAGCAGCTGTGGACGGCGCTGGAGCGGGCGGCGGACGGCGTACACACCGGGCTGGACCTGGAGTCCGGGCCGCTGTTCGCGGCGGTGCTGTTCCGCCGGGGCGCCGGACGGCGGCCGTACCTGCTGCTGGTCTGTCACCACCTGGTGGTCGACGCGGTGTCCTGGCGGATCCTGGTGGACGACCTGGTCCGCGGCTACACCCAGGCGGCCGGCGGCGGCCCGGTCGACCTGGGGCCGAAGACCACCTCGTTCCGGGACTGGGCGACCCGGCTGGCCGGGCACGCCGCCGACGGCGGCTTCGACGCCGAACTCGACCACTGGCAGCACGCGGTCGAGGCGGTACCACCGCTGGATCCGGCCGACACCGGCCCGGACGACGGCGAGCCGATCGTGGTGGAGCTGCCCGCCGAGCAGACCGAGGCGCTGGTCCGCACCGCCCCCGGTGCCTACCGCACCAGCGCCGGTGACGTCGTGCTCGCCGCGCTGGCCTGGGCGCTGGCCCGGCGGCAGGGCGGCGAGGCGCGTATCGAGCTGGAGGGGCACGGGCGCGAGGACCTGCTCGACGGCGTCGACCTGTCCCGCACAGTGGGCTGGTTCACCACCATGTACCCGGTGCGGCTGGCCGTCCCGACCGAGGAGGCGCCGGACTGGCGGGCGCTGGTGAAGGCGGTCCGTCGCCAGCTGCGCGCGGTACCCGGCAACGGTCTCGGCTACGGGGCGCTGCGCCACCTCGGCGCCGACGACGCCCGGGCCCGGCTGGCCGGCGCGGGCCCGGCCGCCGCCCCGGTGGTCTTCAACTACCTGGGCCGCTGGGACGCAGAGCCGGCGGGGGAGCCGGACGGTCTGGTCCACGCGGCGCACGGCGCGCTCGGTCAGGACCACGACCCGGGCAACGCCCGCCCGCACGCGGTCGAGGTGCTCGGCGGCGTGGACGACGGCCGGCTGCGCTTCGGCTGGGCGTACCGGCCGGACCTGGTGGCCGGGGAGACTGTGCGGCAGCTGGCCGCCGACTTCGCCGAGGCGCTGCGCCGCATCGCCGCCGACGTGACCGGAGGCGGACGATGAGCGTCGAAGCCGAACCGGCCGCCCGGGCGGTAACGCCGCTGTCCCGCAACCGGGGGTACCGGCTGTTGTGGGGCAGCCAGGCGCTGTCGCTGTTCGGGTTCAACGCGGTGAGCATCGCCACGCCGCTGCTGGTGCTGGCGGTGACCGGCTCGGCCACCGCATCCGGGCTGGTGCTGGGGACCATCGCGGCGGCCCAGCTGGTGGCCGGCCTGCCGGCCGGTGCGCTGGCCGACCGGTGGAACCGCCGACTGGTCATGCTGGCCTGCGAGGCGGCCCAGGCGCTGGCGGCGGCGAGCCTGGCGCTGGCCGTCTGGCTGGGCGCGGTCACCATCGCGCACCTGCTGGTGGTCGCCGTGGTGGTCGGGGTGTGCGCGGCGCTGTTCGAGCCGGCCGAGGACGCCTCGCTGGCCCAGCTGGTACCGCCGTCGCAGCTGTCCTCGGCGGTGGCGCTGAACTCGGTACGCGGCTTCCTCGGCCAGGTCAGCGGCACCGCGGCCGGCGGGTTCCTGTTCGCCGTCGCCCGGGCGCTGCCGTTCCTGGCCGACGCGGTGGTGCACACGCTGGCCACGGCGCTGTTGTCGGCGGTCCGGCTGCCGGCCCGCCCGGCGCCGGACGGCCCCGTGCGCCGGCCGCACCTCGGTCGGGAGATGGCCGCCGGCCTGTCCTTCGTCTGGCGGCACCGGCAGATCCGGGTGACCGCGCTGTGCGCCGCCGCCCTGAACGTCTTCTTCAGCGCCTTCTACCTGGTCATCGTGGTCCGCGCCCGGGACAGCGGGGTACCGGCCGGCCGGATCGGCCTGATGGCCGCCCTGCTCGGCGTCGGCGGGACCGTCGGCGCGCTGGCCGCCCCGTGGCTGGGCCGCCGGCTGTCCCCGTACGCCGCCCTGCTGGCCGCCTTCTGGGCGCTCACCCTGCTCACCCCGGTGGCCGCGGTGATCCACGAGGGGCTGCTGTTCGGGGCGCTGTTCTTCGGCATGGCGCTGCTACCGCCGACCGCGAACACCGTCATCGTCACCCGGCAGCTGCTGCTCACCCCGGACGAGTTACGCGGCCGGCTGACCGGCGTGCTGGGCGTGGCGATGGGGGCCGCCGCCGCGGTCGGTCCACCGCTGGGCGGCGTGCTGGCCGGCGCGCTGCCCGGCGCCGGGGCGGTGCTGGTCTGCGCCGCCGGTATCGGGGCGGTGACCCTCTTCGTCACCATCAGCCGCACCCTGCGGGCGCTGCCCGCGGGGGATCCATCCACCATCGAATGAAGGGACCGACAACCATGGACGACGACGCCACCTACGAGGTGCTGCGCAACGACGAGGAGCAGTACTCGCTGTGGCCGCTGGGCCACCAGGTACCGGACGGCTGGCACCGGGTCGGCAAGGAGGGTACCCGCGACGAGTGCAGCGCCTACGTCGACGAGGTGTGGACCGACATGCGCCCGCGTAGCCTGCGCGAACGGATGGCCGCCGACGCCGCCTCCTGACCCGCGCACTGTCCACGATGGACCTCTGCCGGCCCGGCTCCCGCAGTGCGGGAGCCGGGCCGGCCCGACCGCGCCGAACTCGTCGTGCATTTAGTGAAAGATGCGCCGTCGAAAGCGCGGTCGTATTGCCTGCGCCGCAAGCGAATTGCTAGTCTCGGAATAACTCAAGAAATCGAAGTCAATAGATATCTTACGGGGGTGTCAGGTGACTTCAATGTCCCCTGCGACCAGGCCCGTCCGTGGCATTCTCGACCTCATTCACCACCAGGTCGCCGTATCCGGCGAAGGCACGGCCGTCGAGGTGCCGAATACCGGTCGGTCATTGACCTACGCGCAACTGTGGGAAGAGGCCGGATGGCTGGCCGCGCAATTGGCCGCCGCCGGAGTGCGCCGCGGTGACCTGGTCGCCGTCGACCTGCCCCGAGGTGCCGAGCTGATCGTCGCCCTGGTCGGCGTGGTCCGGGCCGGCGCCGCCTACCTGCCGCTGGACGAGCAGGCGCCGGCCCAGCGGGTGGCCGCCATGCTGGCCGACGCCGCAGTCGCCGTGATGGTCACCGGACGCGCCGGGCCCCGCGTCGCCGTCGCCGGCCTCGCCTGCGTCAGCCCGCCCGCCGAGGCGCCCGACGCGCCGGTACCGCAGGCGCCGGTCGGCGGCGACGACACGCTGTACGTCACCTACACCTCCGGCTCCACCGGGCGGGCCAAGGGCGTGGTGGTACCCCACCGGGGCATCGTCCGCCTGGTCGACCAGCCGGAGTTCTGCCCGCTCCGCCCGGGCGACCGGGTGGCCAGCACCTGCAATCCGGCCTTCGACGTGATCGCCTCGGAGATCTGGGGCGGCCTGGCCGCCGGGGCCACCGTCGTGCCGTTCCCGTCCTTCGTCGAGGTCGGCATCGGCGGCTGGCTGCGGCTCATCCCGGACGCGGCGGTCGACGTGATGTTCCTGGCCACCTCGGTCTTCCACACGATCGCCCGGGAACGCCCGAACGGCTTCGCCGGCCTGCGCCAACTGGTCCTGGTGGGCGAGCAGCTGGACCTGGCGGTCACCCGACGGGTGCTGCGGGCCGGTCCGCCCGGCCGGCTGGTCAACGGGTACGGGCCGACCGAGGCGTCGGTCTTCGCCAGCTTCTTCGAGTGCACCGAGCGGTCCCTGGCGGGGCGCGAGCGTATCCCGATCGGGCGCCCGCTGGCCGCCACCGACCTGTACGTCCTCGGCGACGACCTGCGCCCGGTCCGCTCCGGCCAGGTGGGGGAGCTGTGCGTCGGCGGTCCCGGGGTGGCCAACGGGTACCTGCGCCGCCCGGAGATCACCGCCGAGCGGTTCGTCCACGCCGAGGCCGCCGCCGGGGTCGTCTACCGCACCGGTGACCTGGCCCGGCTGCTCCCCGACGGGGAACTGGAGTTCCTCGGGCGGCGCGACCGCCAGGTGAAGATCCGCGGGTTCCGGCTGGAGCTGGACGAGATCGAGCAGGCCACGGTGGCCACCGGGCTGGTCGACGCGGCGTTCGTCGAGGTGGACGGCGAGGGGGTGGCGGCCACCCTGGTCGGCCTGGTGCTCCCGCCGGCCGGCGGGGACGGCGACGTGGACACCCGGGCGCTGGCCGGGCGGCTGGCTGCGGTGCTGCCCGGCTACGCGGTGCCGACCCGCTGGGTGGTGCTGCCCGGGCTGCCGCTCGGGCCGACCGGCAAGGCCGACCGCCGGGCGATGGCCCGGCTGCTGCACGCGAGCGCGCCGGTCGGGCGGGCCGGGCCGGCCGGGGTCGCCGAACGGGCCGCCGAGCGCGCCGTCCTCGCCGCCGTCCGCGAATACCTGCCGACCGCGACGGTCACCCCGGAAAGCAATTTCGTCGACCTCGGCGGCAATTCCATGCAGGCCGTGATGGCCGCGCACCGAATGGGTGAACGGTTGAATGCGGAGGTGGCGCCGGTCGAGCTGCTCGGCGCCGGCACGCTGCGCGACCTGATCCGCGAGATCGCACACCGGATCGGTGCCAACCACTCCTGAGCCCGTCCGAAATTAGTTTCCGGTCATCGCTGGGAACCGGGTGGCGCAGCGGTGGACATTGCCGTTCCGGGCTCGGATGCGCCGTCGGCGATCAGTCCCGCAGCAGCGGCAGCAGCGTCTCGCCCTGGCGGCGGATCTCCGGCAGGTAGGGCGTGTCGGAGAGGACAAAGTGGCCGATGCCCAGCGACTGGTAGCGGCGCAGCGACTTGGCCACGTCCTCGGCCGAGCCGACCAGCCAGGTGGTCCCGGCGCCGCCGCCGCCGAACCGGCCGGGCGTGGTGTAGAGGTTGTCGTCGAGCACCTCGCCGCGGGCCGCCAGGTCGAGCAGCCGCTGCTGGCCGACGGCCGGGCGCCGGATGGAGTCCCGGGGCACGCCCCTGCCCTTGGCCATCTCGGCCACTTTGGCTTCGGCGTCGGCCCACGCCTGCTCGGTGGTGTCCCGGACCAGCGTGGTGATCCGCAGGCCGAACTCCAGCGGCGGGTGCTCCCGGCCGAGCTCGGCGGCCAGCCGCTGGAGCCGGTCGATGCGTTCGGCCACGCCGTCCAGCGGCTCGCCCCAGAACAGCTGGACGTCGGCCTCGGCGGCGGCGACCCGCTCGGCGGCCGGGGACGCGCCACCGAAGTAGAGCCGGGGTGCCTGGACCGCGGGTACCACGGTGGAGTCGGTGACCTGGAAGTGTTCGCCGTGGTAGGTGACGGGGCGCCCGCTCCACAGTTGGCGCACCAGCTGGATGAACTCCCGGGTACGCGCGTAGCGGTGCGCCTGGTCGCCTTCGGTGTCGCCGTAGGCGGCCAGGTTGTCCTGCCCGGAGACGATGTTGACCAGGACCCGGCCGCCGGACAGGTGCTGCAGGGTGGCCGCCGCGGAGGCGAAGTTGGCCGGCCGCCAGTAGCCCGGCCGGACGGCGATCAGCGGCTGGAAGGTGGTGGTCCGGGCGGTCAGTGCGGTGGCCACGGTGAAGGTGTCCGGGCGCCCCCAGCCGGTGCCGATCAGGGCGCCGTCCCAGCCGTGGCGTTCCAGGCTGCGGGCGTGCTCGGTGAGGGTGTCCAGGCTGTTGTGCCGTGGGTCGACGCTGTCGCCGCGGTGGCCGGGGGTGACCTGGTTGGGGATGTACCAGAGGACGTGTGGGCTCATCGGTTGCGACTCTCCTCGTCCGGCGGGCTGGCTAAATCCTACTAGCCCTATGGATAATATAGGAATGAATCTGTGGCAACCCCCGGTCGGCCCGGACAAAGTCGACAAGCATCGCTGCATCCGGCTGGCGCGCTGATGTCCGCCGCCGCCGCCCGCTACGGCGACCCGACCGCCACCCTGGCCGCCGTCACCGACGTGATCAGCCTGCAGCTGGCGCACCGTTCGGTCCGCAAGTTCGGCCCCCGGGACGTCACCGACGACGAACTGGCGGCCCTGGTGGCCGCCGCCCAGTCGGCCCCCACCTCGTCCAACCTGCAGCCGTGGAGCGTGGTCGCGGTCCGCGACCCGGGGCGCAAGGCCCGGCTGGCCGCGCTCGCCGGTGGTCAGGCCTTCATCGAAGCGGCACCGCTGTTCCTCGTCTGGGTCGCCGACCTGGACCGGGTCAGCCGGCTCGCCGAGCGCGCCGGCCGCCGGGTCGCCGCCGCCGACTACCTGGAGACCACCCTGCTCGGCTTCGTGGACACCGCGCTCGCCGCGCAGAACGCCGTCCTCGCCGCCCACTCCCTCGGCCTCGGTACGGTCTTCGTCGGCGCCGTCCGCAACCACCCCGAACAGGTGGCCGCCGAGTTGGGACTGCCGCCGCACACGGTGGCCACCTTCGGGCTCGCGGTCGGCGCACCGGACCCGACCGAGCGGGCCGGCGTCAAGCCACGGCTGCCCCAGTCGGCGGTCCTGCACCGGGAGCGCTACGACGCCGCTGCGGCCGACGCTCACCTGCCGGCCTACGACCAGCGGCTGGCCGCCTACAACGCCCGCTTCGGGCTGGCCGGCAGCTGGAGCAGCCGGGTACTCGACCGGCTGCGCGGCCCGGACTCGATGGCCGGCCGGCACCGGCTGCGCGCGGCGCTGCACCAGCTCGGGCTGCCGTCCCAGTGAGTCGTGCCGGCGCGCGGCCCGCCACCCTGCGAGGATCACCGCTGTGACGAGCATCCAACCGCAGCTGTGGATCGACGCCGCGGGTCAGGCGGTCGACTTCTACGCCGACGCCTTCGGGGCCACCGTCGTGCACCAGGTGGGCGAGGGCGACGACATCGTCGCGCAGCTGGCCGTCGGTGACGCGGCGTTCTGGGTCAGCTCCGCCGGTCCGGAGTCCGGCCGCTACAGCCCGCTGGCGATCGGCGGCGCGACCGGCCGGCTGCTGCTGGTGGTCGACGACCCGGACGCGGTGGCCGCCCGAGCCGTGACGGCCGGCGCGACGGCCATCGCCGCCGTCGGCGACGAGCACGGGTGGCGGCTCGGCCGGGTGGTCGACCCGTTCGGCCACGAGTGGGAGATCGGCCGGCCGCTCGGGCAGTGGCCGCCGCGGTGATCCACCGGCCGCCGACCGGATCGATCCCGAGGGTCGTTCGGCGCTGTCCGGGCGTGCCGTACCCGCGGCGCCCGGCGGGAAGCCGCCCCCCGCGCCGCGCCGGTACGGGAGGATGGCGTCATGTCGGACGTGGCTGGTCAGGTGGAGCGGGCGAACAGCACCGGGCGTACCCCGGTGGTGTTCGTGCACGGACTGTGGCTGCTGCCCAGTAGCTGGGACCGGTGGGCAGAGCTGTTCGAGCAGGCCGGGTACGCGCCGGTGACGCCAGGCTGGCCGGACGACCCGGAGACGGTCGCCGAGGCCAACGCCCACCCGGAGGCGTTCGCCGGCAAGACCATCGGCCAGGTCACCGACCACTTCGCCGCGGTCATCGGGGAGCTGGCCAGACGGCCGGCGGTGATCGGGCACTCCTTCGGTGGCCTGCTGACCAACATCCTCGCCGGCCGGGGACTGGCCGCCGTCTCGGTGGCCATCTCGCCGGCCCCGTTCCGCGGGGTGCTGCCGCTGCCGCTGTCGGCGCTGCGCTCGGCGGCGCCGGTACTGGCCAACCCGGCGAACCGGCACCGGGCGGTGCCGCTGAGCTACGAACAGTTCCGCTACTCGTTCGCCAACGCGGTCAGCGAGCCGGAGGCCCGGGCGCTGCACGAGGAGTACGCCGTGCCGGCGCCCGGCGCCCCGCTGTTCCAGTCGGCCACCGCCAACCTGAACCCGTGGACCGAGGCCAAGGTGGACACCGGCAACCCGGACCGGGGGCCGGTGCTGTTCGTCGCCGGTGCGCAGGACCACACGGTGCCCCGGGCGATCACCGAGGCCGCGTACCACCGGCAGCTGCACAACCCGGGCATCACCGAGTTCGTCGAGATCGCCGGCCGCGGGCACAGCCTGACCATCGACTCCGGCTGGCGCGAGGTGGCCGACACCGCGCTCGGCTTCGTGCGCCGGTACGCCTGAACCGGGCGTCGCCTACCGCGAGCGGGACCGGCGCATCGGCCGGCGCGGCTTGCGCGCCGCCGGGTCCAACTCCGCCCGCGGCGCCGTCGCCGGGTCCGCCGTGGCCGCGCCCGCCGGTTCGTCGGCCCCGCCGACCGCCACCGCTGCCGGCATCGCCCGGGCGAACCAGTACCCCTGGCCGTAGCCGCAGCCCATCTCCCGCAGCAGGGCGTGCTGGTGCTCGTGCTCGATACCTTCGGCGATCACGTCGGTACCCAGGTTGTGTCCCATCAACACGATGGTGCGTACCAGCTCCCGGGTCTTGGCGTTGGTGGCCAGGTTGGTGACGAACGACCGGTCGATCTTCAGCGCGTCGATCGGCAACTGGTGCAGCACCCCCAGCGAGGAGTACCCGGTACCGAAGTCGTCCACGTACAGGCGCAGCCCCCGCGCGTGCAGCTCGTTCAGCATCGCGCGGGCCGAGTCGACGCTGTGCATGATCACCCCTTCGGTGATCTCCAGCGCCAGGCAGCGCGGTGGCAGCTCGTGCCGGGCAAGGCAGGCGGTGATGTCGTCGGTCATCCCGTCCGACCAGAACTGCCGGTTGGAGATGTTCACGCTGATCCACAGCTCCTCGGGTACCGCCCCGGCGTGCCGCCAGGCGGCCAGCTGCTCACACACCTGGTCGATCACCCAGGAGCCGATCGGCAGCATCAGCCCGGCCTCCTCGGCCACCGGGACGAACTGGCCGGGCGGCAGCAGGCCGCGACTGGGGTGCCGCCACCGCAGCAGCGCCTCGAAGGCCGCCGTCCGGGTGCTCGCCAGCTCCACGATCGGCTGGTAGTGCACCTCCAGCTCACCGCGTTCGATGGCCCGGCGCAGCTGCGCCTCGGTACGCAGCCGGGACACCGCGACCGCGTGCATCGAGGCGTTGAAGACCGCGTGGCCGCCCTTGTCCGTGCTCTTGGCCCGGTACATGGCGATGTCGGCGTCCCGCAGGACGTCCTCGGCGCTGCCGTAGCGGCGGGTCGAGGGGGCGATGCCGATGCTGGCGGTCACCACCACCTCCTGGCCGACCGCGTTCACCGGCTGGGCGATCACCGACTGCAGCCGGGCCGCGATGGCGGCCAGCGTCGTGGTGTCGGCGATCCCGTCGATCAGGATGGCGAACTCGTCGCCGCCGAAGCGGGCCGCCGTGTCGCCGTCCCGCAGCGTCCCGCTCAGCCGCTCGGCGACCTGGCTGAGCAGCCGGTCCCCGGCCAGGTGGCCGAGGCTGTCGTTGACCAGTTTGAACCCGTCCAGGTCGATGAACAGGACGGCGAACTGGTAGCCGGGGTGGCGCTGCGCGCTGCGCAGCGCGGCGCGGATGCGCTCCAGGAACAGCGCGCGGTTGGGCAGCCCGGTCAGCGAGTCGTAGAGCGCCGCCCGGCGCATCTGCTCCTCCTGGGCGCGCAGCGACTCCAGTACCGCCTCGTGGTCCAGCGCCACCGACAGCAGGGCCGTCCACTGGTTCATCGTCTCCAGGCTGGTGGAGCGCTGGGTGTCCACCGGGCCCACGAAGGACAGCACGCCCCAGTCGCTCTCGCTCATCCGTACCGGCACCACGTGCACGATCTCGTCGGCGCTCGCGGCCACCATCTCGGCCGGCGGAAAGCGGCTGGCAGTACAGGCGGTGAACGCGATCGGGGCCTGGCCCGGGTCCCGGGCGAAGCTGCCCACGATCTCCAGCTCCGGATCGTCGCCCCCGGACGGATTGTCCTGCCACAGCCCCAGGCAGCCACTGCTGGCCGGCGAACGGCGCAGCCACTCCAGCGCCCGCGGATCCTGCTCGTGGCTGCGCAGCAGGTCCATGCTGATCTCGTACTGGGTGCGCAGCGTCGCGGCCAGGTCGGTGGTCTCCTCGTGCAGCGTGCCGATGCGGGCCCGCCAGCCTTCCGCCGCGGTGTCCGGCGGGCAGCCGCACGACTCGCCCACCAGGAAGGTCGCCGGTACCCGGTGGTAGTCGGCGGACACCGGCTCACCGGCCACGTGCCGGACGATGAGGTCGCCGGCCGCCTCGCCGACCAGGTCGAAGCGGCTCTGCGCGGTGGTCAGCACGGGCGTCACGTAGCGCGCCGCGTTCACCCCGTCGAAGCCCACCACCGCCTGGTCCCGGGGCAGTTGGTAGCCCGCCTCGGCCAGCGCCCGCATCAGGCCGATGGCGTTGAAGTCGGTACCGCACAGCACCGCCGTGGACGGCAGTCCCGCCTCGATCATCGCCGCGGCGGCCCGGCCGCCGCCGCTCTCGATGGCGTCGTTGCTGTCGAAGAGCAGCCGCGGGTCCGGCTCGATGCCGTGCTCGGTCAGCGCGTCCCGGTACGCCTCGTAGCGCTCCCGGATGTCGTCCTGCGCCACGTGGCCGGCGAAGGCGATGCGCCGGTGCCCGTGGCCGATCAGGTGCGCCACCGCGGTCTGTACGCCGGTCCGGTTGTCCGGCGCCACCACCGGGCACTCCAGCCCCGGCTGCATCTGGCTGATCAGCACCACCGGCTTGCCGGTGGCGCACAGGGCGGCCACGTAGTCCCGGTCGGCGGCGTTGAGGATGACCACGAAGCCGTCCATCCGCTCCCAGCCGATCGGGTAGCGGAACCGGGACGGCCGCAGGTAGACCACCTCGTCGGCGCCGGTGTCGAAGGTCTGCGTGGCGATCACCTGGCCGCCGGCACCGGCGGCGGCGCGGGCCACTCCCTTGAGGATGCCGCCGAAGTAGGACCCGGCGAGCAGCGGGGACAGAACGCCGATCGTCAGGGTGTGGTTCACGCCGAGTACCACCTCGTTCCCGGGTTCCCCATCACGCTAACCCCCGGGGCGTACCGGTGTGTGCCGCGATCGAATCAGGAATCCGGCAGGACGCAACGGCAACGCCCAAAGCGGCACGACCGGCCCCATACCGCCATCCGGAGGTAGACGGCCGTCGCTACGATCGGCGGCGTGCCGGCTGACGCGGTAGACGACGAACGGCGCCGCTTCGTCGTCTGCGGGGAGAATTCGCTGGCGGTACGGCTGACTGAGGAGCTGGTCAGCCGGTACGCCGGTGAGGTGTGCGTGATCGTCGGCTCGGCGGCCGGCGCCGGGCGGCTGGCCGCCCTGGAGCGGGTCGAGGTGGTGGTCGCCGACCGGCCGGACGCCGCCGCCTTCGAAGCGGCCGGGCTGGCCGGCGCCGACGGACTGGCCCTGGTGGAGCAGGACGACGGCGGCAACATCGATGCCGCGCTGTCCGCCCGGGAGGTCAACCCGGCCGTCCGGCTGGTGGTCCGGATGTTCAACCTGTCCCTGGGCGAGCGCGTCGCCGCCCTGCTGGGCAACTGCGCCGTGCTCTCGGAGTCGGCCATCGCCGCCCCCGCGTTCGTCACGGCGGCGCTGGGCCCGCAGGACCGTCGCCTCATCGAGCTGCCCGGCCGGGACCTGTACCTGGCCCGCCGGGACGAGGTCGCGCCCGGCGACGTGGCCTGCGGAGTGGCCGTGGACGGCGGCGCCGGGGCACCCGAGCTGCTGCCCGCCGACGAGGACCGGGCCGATCTGGTACTCGCGGTATCCCGGGTGGAGCGGCCGCTACCCGCGCTCCGACGGCGGCACCGGCACCCGCTGCGCACGCTCACCCTGCTGCTCGGCGCCCGGCTGCGGCTGGTGCTGGCCGCCCTGCTCGGCGTGCTGGTACTGGGCAGTCTGGCGCTACTGGTGGCCAACCGGGGGCTCGGCTGGTGGCTGTCGGTGTACCTGGTGGTGCTGTCCACCCTGGGCGCCGGCAACCCCGAGTACGACGCCCCGGTTGCCGAGCAGGCGCTGCAACTGGCGCTGGCGCTGGTGAGCGCGGCGCTCATCCCGCTGATCACCGCCGCTGTGGTGGAGGCGCTGGTCAACGCCCGGCTGCGGCTGGCCGCGGGCGGGCTGTCCGAGCCGGTGAGTGGTCACGTCGTGGTGGTCGGCCTGGGCAACGTGGGTACCCGCGTGCTGCGGGCGCTGCACGAACGGGGCGTCGCGGCCGTCGGCATCGACCCCAACGACCATGCCCGGGGCGTGACGGTGGCCCGCCAGCTCGGCGTCCCGGTGGTGTTCGGCGACGCCACCCACGCCGAGACGCTCGCCGCCGCCTCGGTGGGCACCGCTGCCGCCGTGGTGGTGCTCTCCGGCAGCGACGTGAACACGCTGGAGACGGCGCTGCTGAGCCGTTCGGTCAACCCGGACGTCCGGCTGGTGCTGCGGTTGTTCGACGGCGAGTTCGCTGCCCGTATCCAGCGGGTGGTCCGGGGTAGCTCCTCGCACTCGGTGTCCTACCTGGCCGCCCCGGCTTTCGCCGCGGCCCTGATCGGTCAGCAGGTGGTCGACGTGGTGCCGGTCCGGCGCCGGGTGCTGCTGGTGTGTGAGGTGGGGATCGACCCCGACTGCGCGGCGGACGGCCGCCCGGTCGGCTCGCTGGACCGGCCGCACCAGGTGCGGCTGCTGGGCATCCGGACCGGCCGGGGGCGGCAGGTCATCTGGCGGCCGCCGCCGGCCCGGCTGCTGCAGCGCACCGACCGGGTGATCGCCGTGTGCACCCGGGCCGGCCTCGGCTGGCTGCTGGCCGCCACCGGTGAGCCGGCGCCCAGCCGCACTGCTGCCGGGGACAGCTGACCCCGATCGGGCGCGTGACGGGCCGCCTGACGCGCTGAGCGCCGGTCGCCGCCATGGCGGCGCCCGGGGTCAGTTGACCGACAGCGCCGTGTCGTCCACGACGAAGGAGGTCTGTAGCGTCGAATCCTCCACGCCGGTGAAGGTCACCGTCACGGTCTGCCCGATCCAGCCGCTGGCGTTGACGCTGCGCTGGGTGTACCCGCTGGCCGCGGTGAGGTTGCTGTAGCTGGCAACCGCGCTGCCGGCCACCGTGACGGTGAGCCTGTCGTAGGCGGTGGAGGTGCTGGTCTCGGCCGTGTCCACGTGCAGCCACCAGCTCAGGGTCGCCGCGGCGCAGCCGGCCGGGATGGTCACCGTCTGGCTGAGCGTGTCGGTACGGGTGCTGCCGTAGCCGTCCAGCCACGCCTTCCAGGCGCCGCTGTGCGCGGCTTCGCCGGTGGCGCTGGTGACCACGCCGGCGGAGGCGCTCCATCCGGTGGCGCCGGACTCGAAGCCCGGATTGCCGAGCAGTTGACCGGCGGCGCAGCCGGTGCCGCCCCCGCCGGTACCCGCACCGGCCAGCCAGGCGGTGGCGTTGAGGGCCAACGTGGCGTCGGTCCCGGCCGGGTCGTTCCAGCCGTTGTAGAGGGTGTTGCCGGACTGGCCGGTACCGTCGTCGACCGGTGAGGAGTCGCCCCAGACGGCCACCCGGCCGGAGCCGAAGGTTGCGGTGGTGAAGAAGGCTCCGGTGCTGCCGCCCGGACTGGAGCCGGTGCGCCAGACCAGCCCTGTGACGCTGGGATTGTCGGCCGGGTGCAGCGTCTGGGTGCTGCCGTCACGCAGGATGGCGCCGGTGACCGTGCCGAACGGTCCGGCCAGCACCGGGTTGCCGGCGGCGCTGACGGCCCGCGGGTTGTCGCTGCTGATGTCGTCGGTGTCGATGCTGAAGCCGAACGGGTCGGTGTTGTCCACGCCGTTGCTGGTGAGCAGGTCGTTGACCACCTCGACGGAGTCGTACCCGTCGTTGTTGCGGTCGCTGCCGGCGTGGTCGACGATCAGGAACAGTCCGCCGCCGGCCTGGACGAAGCGCATGATGGCGGTCTTCTCGGCGGCGCTGAACCGGACGTTGGGCTCCGGGATGACGAAGGCGTCGAACTTCGACAGGTCCAGCGCAGAGGTGCCGCCGTAGCTGACGGTGCTGCCGGCCGGCAGCGTCTTGAGGCTGTACCCGCCGGCCCGCTGCAGCGCCACGCCCCACGCCGACAGCGCGCCGGTCCAGGAGGTCTCCGAGCTCGGAGCGGAGTTCTGCGCCAGCGGGTCGGGCTGGCTTGTGCTGATGATCCAGTCAGCATTGCCGGCCGTCTCGGCCTTGCTGTTGTCGAACAGGACGCGGTGGATGCTTGCCGCGTGGGCAGGTGCGGCGGGAGCGCTGAGCGCGGCGACGGTGGTCGCCGCGCTCAGCACCGCCAGTGCGGTGCCGGTACCGAGGAGCCTGCGCGAAAGCCGAAACATGGAAACTATTCTATGTTCGTGCGGGTACTCGACGGGATGGACGTGAGCTGAAATCCGGGCGACCGCTGGCCGGACCGGCCGCCCCGGGTTGCCCGGAGCGGCCGGGGGCGGCGCTCAGCAGCCGCCGAGCATGCCGGCCAGGGCCGACTTTTCGGCGCTGGTGACGGTGAGCGCCCAGACGTACTTGACCCGTACCCAGGCCCGGGCGTAGGTGCACCAGAAGCTGGCCAGTGGCGGCTTCCAGGCCTCCGGTGACTTGTCGCCCTTGGCCTGATTGACGTTGTCGGTGACGGCCCACAGCTGCGGGTCGGACAGGTCGTTCGCGAACGACTCGCGCCTGGCCGTGGTCCACGCCCACGCGCCGGAGATCCAGGCGTTCTTCAGCGGCACCATATGGTCGATGTCCACATCGGACGCGGCGCTCCAGGTGGCGCCGTCGTACGGGCTGTGCCAGCTGCCCGAGGTGGCGGTACAGGAGCTGTTGACCACGACGCCCACGCCGTCCCGCTTGAGTACCGTCTCCCGGGTGTTGCAGGAGCCGGAGACGGTGTCCCAGGTGGGGAACAGCGCACGGTCGTAGCTGGTGGTGTGCGTCCAGCCGGTCACTGTGAGGGTGCCCAGCTCGGAGCTGGCGGTGGCGGCGCTGGGGATGCCGGGCGGGGTGGCGCCGGCCGGGCCGGTCAGGCCCAGCACGGCGACGCCGGCCAGCACGGTGCCGGCCAGGGTGACGGTCAGCAGACGTCGGAGCATCGCATCCTCCGGAGGTTGCAGGTTGGGGTGCACCGATTGTCGGGCGTCGATCCGTCGCCGGCCATGCCCTGCGGTGAACGGCCGCCCCCGCGACGGCGAACCTCAGCCGCCGGTTGGCGCCGCGGGTCGTCCGCCGCCCCGTCCACCATCGGTGCGGCCCCGTGACGGTCGCTGTCGCCGGGCGGCGGGAGACGGCAGGGTGGGAGACGGAAGTCGGGGAACCCGGGAAAGTTGACGAAGCCGGGCCGGCGCGTCCGGTTCAGTCGATGTCGAGCTGCCGGGCGACCCGGCACAGCCGGCGGATCGGCGCGTGGCAGCGTTGGTGGTGCACGCCCGGCCGGCCGGCGTAGGCGGTCGCCGCCGGCCGGCCGGTGCTGGCCAGGTCGAAGAACGCGTCGGTACGCCGCTGCACCAGCGCCGTGCAGGCCAGGCTCATGGCCAGCAGCAGGGTCAGCCCCGCGGTGAGCAGACGTCGGGGCCGGGGCGGCGGGGCGAGCAGGGCGCGTACCCGCTGGGGGATCTGGCCGCCGACCGCCCGGCTGGCCGGGCGCCGGTGCGCCGGCCGGGAGTCGTGCGCGCGCAGCGCCGCGCGGGCCAGCGCCCGGGCGGTGGTACCCCGGTCGCCAACCGCGGCGGCGGCCGACTCGTCCGCCCAGCGCTCGGTCGCCTGGGCCACCGCGCCGGCCACCGCGCGCAGCGCCGGGATGGCCGCCGCGCACAGGTCGGCGACGAGTACCAGCCAGACGTGCCGGTGGCGCAGGTGGGCCGCCTCGTGGGCGAGCAGCGCCCGCTGCTCCTCGGCGCTCAGCCCGGCGAGCATGCCGGTGGTGACCACGATCCGCCCGCCGGCCGCCGTGGTGGCGTAGGCCTCGGGTACCGCGCTGTCCACCACGACCACCCGGTCGGGGCCGGGGCGCCGCAGCGCCCGGCAGTCCCGGTGCAGCCGGCGTAGCGCCAGGGCGCGCCGGAGCGCGTGCCGGGCGCCACAGGCGCCGGCCAGCAGCAGCGCACCGGCGCAGACGCTGGCCGCCCAGATCGGTACCGGGTCGGTGCTGCGCAGGTCGGGGCGGGACCACCGGCCCAGGGCGGCGACGAACGGCAGTTGGGCGATCGCGGTGGCCGCCAGCAGCGCCAGCATCCAGCCCACCACCACCGTGCTGACCAGGGCACCGATGGTGAGCAGCCAGGTGGCGGTGCGGGGCGGCAGGACGGGTGCCCGGCGCGGCGCGTACCAGGCGAACGCGGCGACCACGACGGCGGCGAGCACGGTCGCGGCGATCATGCCCGGTCCACCCGGACCGCCCGGTCTGCCGCCCGGTCGACCGGTACGGCGGTGACAGCTTCGTCGTCGGCGGGGAGCGCGGCCACGAACCGGGACAGTACCCGCCGCTCGTGCCTGGCACACCACCCGTCGGTAGCGGTTGTGGTGCCTACGGCCGCCGGCACGCCACGTCGGATGCTGCCCGGCCGGTACGCGGCCAAGCACAACCCGTGGGCGACTTCGACAACCTGCCCGCCTCGGTGAACCAACCGGCCAGCGCGCTGCCCACCGACTACGCCCGGCTCCCCACGGTGGCCTTCCTCGTCCCCGACCTGTGCCACGACAGGCACGACTGTCCGGTGGCCACCGGCGACGCCTGGGCCCGCCGTGTGCTGGACCCCTACGCACGCTGGGCGCGCACCCACCACAGCGCGCTGGTGGTGACCTTCGACGAGGACGACGGCCGGCACGGCAACCAGATCTTCACCCTGCTGACCGGTTCGGCCACCGTGCCCGGCCGGTACGATCGCAGTCTGACCCTGTACAGCCTGCTGCGCACGGTCGAAGAGTGGTACGGCCTGCCAACCCTGGGCGGTGCCGCGACCGCACCGGCCCTGCCGAACGCCTGGGTCGGGTGAGGAGAGGAGTGCCCCCGTGCCGACCCCCGGGCCTCGCAGGCGCGCCTCCGGAGAGCTGGAGGCCGCCATCCTCAAGGCGCTCTGGACCGCCGGTCGCCCCCTGCCGCCCATGGAGATCCAGCAGCTGGTAGGCCTGGACCTCGCGTACAACACGGTGCACACCGTGCTGACCCGGATGTGCGACAAGGGACTGCTGCACCGCACCCGGGCCGCCGGGCGCTCGGCGTACCTGCCGGTGCACGAGGCCGCCGACCACGCCGCCGCCCGGCTGCACGCCGTGCTGTCCGCCGCCGACGACCACGCGGCGCTGCTGCGCCGGTTCGTCGCGCAGCTCAGCCCGCAGGACGAAGCGGTGCTGCGGGCACTGCTGACCGAGCAGCCGAGCGGCTGAGCGCTAGAGCTGCCGCGATACCGCCGCCAGCGCCCCGTCCAGCAGGTCCACCAGGGTGCGGGTCTCCTCCGCGGTGACCACCAGCGGCGGGTGCAGAGCCAGCGTGCCGGCCGCCCCTTCGGGCAGCAGCAGCCCCGGCCCGTCGCCGGGTGCCGCCGCCAGGTCCCGGACCCGGTCCGCGTACGGGCCGGCCAGGTCGAGGCGCGCCAGCGCACCGGTGACGCGTACCGCGCTGACCAGGTCCCGGCGCGCGGCCAGTCCGCCCAACTCGGTGGCCAGCAGCTCGGACCGGGCGTGAATTCGTTGCTCCGCGTCCGGCCAGGCGTCCCAGCGGTCCAGCACGGCGTCGACCACGGCGAGGCTGTGCGGGTTGCCGGCGCCGGTACGCCCGCCCGAGGCGACGAACGCCGGGTCGGCCAGCGGTTCGCGGGCCCACACGCAGCTGAACCCGGTCAGCCCGTTGGTCAGGGCGGGGCCGGCCACCACCAGGTCCGGGGTGAAGCCGTACCGCTGGAACCCCCACGGCGTCCCCAGCCGGTGCATCCCGGTGAACACCTCGTCGGCCACGATGAGCCCACCCGTCGAGCGCACCTGGGCCACGATCCCGCGCAGCTGCCCGCTGTCCGGCAGGCGGCAGCCGGCCGGGTGGAGCACCGGTCCGACGATCAGCGCCGCGACGCCGTCGGTGAGTCGTTCGACGGCGGTGCAGTGCGAGCCACCGGGAAGTGCCAGGACGGCACCGCCGCCCCGGTGCGCCGCCACGATCCGGATGGCCGCCTCGACGCCCCGGGCGCCGTCCACCTCCGCCAGCACCCGCCCGGGTACGCCGACCGCGTCGCCGATCCGGTCGGCCAGCCGGCGCAGCACCCGGACCCCCGGCTCCGATTCGCAGGAGGCGGGCAGCGCCGGCAGGGTGGCCGCCCGGCGGGCCGCCTCGTGCACGAGCGCCGCGTCGTACCCCCAGGCCAGCGCGCCGTCGGCGGCGCCGGCGTCGAGGAACCGGCGGCCGGTGGCGTCCTGCAGCCATACCCCGCAGCCGCGGACGAAGCGCAGCGCCGGTGGCCTGCGGCGGGCCCGCTCGGCGGCCACGGCCGGTGCGGTGGCGGAGCCCATCGCCACCTCCTGCCGACGCAACCGTGCGGGTGGCCGGCGGATACCGTGCCCCGCTGGCCGCGCCGCGGCGTACCTCGAGGAGAACACGCAGCTCCAGGGGTCGACAAGGACGGTCGCGGTGGCCGGTAGCGGCGCCCGCCGGGGCCGGTGCTCAGATCAGCCGGCGGCGCACCAGCAGGGTGAACGCGAGCGCGCCGGGCAGCAGCGGGATCCACACCGTGACCAGCCGGTACCCGAGCACCGCGCCGACCGCCGTCGGGGTGGGTACGCCCACCGTCAGCAGGCCGGCGAGCAGGGTGGCGTCCAGGGCGCCGAACCCGCCGGGTGACGGGATCAGCGCCGACAGCGAGGAGACCACGAGGTAGATCACCACCGCGCTGCCCAGCGCCAGCCCGGTACCCAGGCTGCGCAGCACGGCGTAGAGGACCAGCGAGTGCAGCAGCGGACCGGCCAGCGAGCCGAGCCACAGTGCGGCCGCCCGGTACGGGTCCCGCAGCACCACCGCCAGCCGGCGCAGCTCCACCGCCAGCTGCGCCAGGGCGCGGCGCGGCGCCCCCCGCACCAGTACCGTGGCCAGCAGCCCGAGCAGCGCCGCGGCGCCCAGTAGCCAGGGCAGGCCGACGGTGGCGAGGCTGGCCGGCCGGGCCTGTACCGGCAGGACCCGACCGGCGGCGCCCGGACTGGCCGCCACGGTGCCCAGCAGCAGCACGCCATGGGCCGCGAGGCCGGCCAGGAAGCACAGCCCGGTGGCGGCGACTGCGCCACTCCACCCGAGTCCGTGCCGGCGCAGGAAGCGCACGTTCACCGCCACCCCGCCACAGCCGGCCGGTAGCAGGTGGTTGACGAAGGTGGCGGCCAGCTGCACGGTCAGCATCAGCCCGACGGGTGGGCGTACCGGCAGGGCGCCCAGCGCGGCGGCGGTGCCGGCCAGCCAGACTGCCACGGTGGCGAGGAGGGCCAGCCCCAGCCAGCCGGCGTCCGCACTGGTCAGCGCCGCCTGTCCGGCCCGCACAGTCGGCCAGTGCGCGACCGCCAGGGCGACCAGCAGCGCGCAGGTGACGGTGGCCGGTACCACCCGCCCGGCGACGCCGCGACCCCGGCGCTCCGCTACCTCGTCACCGGGCGCCACGCTCACCGCCGACCCGCCGCGCCACCGGACCGGCTGCTGGCTACCCATCTGGACGGACCTTTCACGCGACCGGCGGAGACCACCGGCCCCCGCGGCCGATGCTGCATCGATTGTCGAGCGCCGATCCCTCGCGACGGCAGCCCACCCAGGTGAACGATCACCCCCCGAACGACGAAAACGCGGTGCCCAGCCCCCTCCACACCGCCGCCGGCTCTCGGGCGATCTTGGGGTTGTCGGGCTCATGCCTGCGCAATTGACAGCCACACCCCCAAGATCATCGAGGCGCCAGGGTGGCGAGGCGCCTGGGTGGGGGGTGGCGGCGTGGCGAGGCGCTGGGGTGGCCAGGCGCCGGGGTGGCGAGGCGCTGGGTGGCCAGGCGCCGGGGCGCCGGGGCGCCGGGGCGCCGGGGTGGCGGCGTGGCGGGGTGGCGGCGTGGCGGGGTGGCGGCGTGGCGGGGTGGCGGCGTGGCGGGGTGGCGGCGTGGCGGCGTGGCGGGGCGGCGGGGTGGCGGCGTGGCGGGGCGGCGGGGCGGCGGGGTGGCGGGGAGGGGGTGGCGGGGTGCGTTGCGGTTGCTGGGCGGGGGATGGCGGGTTTGACTGGGTTGTGCCTTCAGCGCGTGGGAAGTCGTCGGCGCGGGCCCGGGACGGGGCGGCGGCGGGGAAGTTGGCGCCGTACCGGCGCAAGCGGGACTTTGGCCGCACTCCGGAGCCGGCGGGGGAGCCGGGCGGTGTGGTGGCCGGTGGGCCGGTGCGGCGGTTCGTGGTGCAGCGGCACCGCGCCCGTCGGCTGCACTACGACTTCCGCCTGGAGATCGACGGGGTGCTGGTCAGCTGGGCGGTACCCAAGGGGCCGACGCTCGACGCGGGCGTGCGCCGGGCGGCGTTCCACGTGGAGGACCACCCGCTGGAGTACATCGACTTCGAGGGCGTCATCCCGGCCGGCGAGTACGGCGGCGGCGATGTCATCGTCTGGGACGCCGGCACCTGGGAACCCTACGAAGCGGGTGACCCGCCCGATCCGGCCGCCGCGCTGGCCGCCGGGGAGCTGCACCTGGTGATGGCGGGGGAGAAGCTGCGCGGCAAGTTCATCCTGGTACGGACCGGCCGGGCGGCCGGCAAGGACGACTGGCTGCTGCTGCACAAGCGCGACGAGTACGCCGTCGACGGGTGGAGCGCCGAGGAGCATCCGCGTTCGGTGCTCAGCGGGCGTACCAACGATGAAGTGAAGGCCGACCCGGAGAAGCTGTGGCGCTCCGACCGGCCGGCGGCCCGGGCGGCGGTGCGGTTGAAGCCGGCCGCGGCCGGCGAGGACGAGCTGGCCGAGCTGGACGCGCTGCGCTCGGGCGGCACCTGGCACGTCTTCGGCCGCGCGCTGCGGGTGACCAACCTGGACAAGGAGCTGTTCCCGGGGCGCCCGGGCGAGCCGCCGGTCACCAAGCGGGACCTGCTGCGCTACACCGCGCGGATCGCCCCGGTGGTGCAGCCCTACCTGACCGGCCGGGCGATGAACCTGCACCGCTACCCCAACGGGGCGCAGCAGAAGGGCTTCTGGCACAAGGAGCTGCCCAGCCACGCGCCGGACTGGTTGCCGCGCTGGGACAACCCGGCCGCGGACCCTGGCGAGACCCGTACCTACCTGGTGGTGGACGAGCCGGCCGCGCTGGTCTGGGCGGCCAACTTCGGTGGCCTGGAGTGGCACGCCTGGACCTCCACCGTGGCGCACCCGGACCGGCCCAGCTACGCGCTGATCGACCTGGACCCCGGCTCGGCCACCAGCTGGTCGCAGCTGCTCACCCTGGCCCGGCTGCACCGCACCGCCTTCGAGCACCTGGGCGTGGTGGCCCGGGCCAAGGTGACCGGCCGGCGGGGCATCCAGATCTGGGTGCCGGTCGCCGGCGACCTGGACTTCGAGGCGACCCGCGACTGGGTGCGCCAGCTGTCCCGCAGCGTCGGCGCGGTGGTACCGGAGCTGGTCAGCTGGGCCTGGCAGACCGACGAGCGGGGCGGCCTGGCCCGGCTCGACTACACCCAGAACGCGGTGAACAAGACCCTGGTCGCCCCGTACAGTCCACGGGCCGCGCCGGGCGCGCCGGTGTCCGCCCCGATCGACTGGGACGAGCTGGACGACGAGGAGCTGCGCCCGGACGGCTTCACCATCGCCACCCTGCCGGACCGGCTGGCCGAGCGTGGCGACCTGTTCCGCCCGGTGCTCACCGGCCAGCGGCTGCCGCCGATCAGCTGAGCGGTCAGGCGGATTCGCGCACCACCAGCTCGGTGGGGACGATGACCGCCGACGGGGTGTCCCCGTCAATCATGCTGAGCAGCAGCCGGACCATCTCGGTGCTGATCCGGGGGTAAGGCTGCCGGATGGTGGTCAGGTTCGGATGGGTACCGGTGGCGATGTGGCTGTCGTCGAAGCCGCCCACCGCCACGTCCTGCGGTACCCGCCGGCCGGCGCGGTGCAGCACGGTGAGCGCACCGGCGGCCATCAGGTCGGAGGCGACGAACACCGCGTCCAGGTCGGGTGCCTGGGCCAGCAGCTGCTCCATGGCGGCCTCGCCGGCCGCCCGGGTGTAGTCGCCGTGCACGATCAGCGCCGGATCCACCTCGCCGACGGTCTCCTTGTACCCGGCCAGCCGCTCCAGGCCGCCGGAGGTGTCCAGCGGGCCGGTGATGGTGGCGATCCGGCGCCGCCCGGTGGAGCGCAGGTAGCCGACCATCTGCGCGGCGCCGTCCCGGTCGTCGGCGGCCACGTAGGCGACCTGGCGCTCGTAGCCCAGCGGCTTGCCGCAGGCGACCACCGGCAGGCCCCGGCCGAGCAGCTCGGGCAGCAGCGGGTTGCCGCTGTGGCTGGAGACCAGCAGCGCGCCGTCGACGTGCCCGGCGGTGAGGTAGCGGCCCACCCGCTTGCGGTCTTCCCGGGTGCCGGCCAGGGTCAGCAGCAGGGTGATGTCGTGCCGGGCCAGCGCCTGGGTGCAGCCGTGCAGCAGGACGTTGAAGTTGGGGTCCTCGAAGAGCCGGTCCTGCGGTTCGGAGAGGATGAACGCCACCGACTGGGAGCGCTGGGTGACCAGGCTGCGGGCGTGCTGGTTGACCACGTACCCGGTCTTGCGCATCGCCCGCTCGACGGCCTCCTGCGCGGTGTCGCTGACGTCCCGGCCGCCGTTGAGGACCCGCGAGACGGTGCCCCGGGACACGCCCGCGGCGGCCGCCACGTCGTTGATCGTGGGCCGGCGGGCCGGGCGGGAGCGGGGCGAGCGGGCGTCGGGCACGCCGACATTCTCCACCAGGTCAACCCCGCTGCGCGTGCACCGGGTGGCGGCCGGTCACCCCTTGACCGCCCCGGAGAGCAGGTCCACCCGCCAGTACCGCTGCAGGGTGAGGAACAGCGCCACCAGCGGGGTGATCGACAGCAGCGCTCCGGTGATCACCAGGGTGTCCAGTGCCGGTGTGGTGTTGCCCTGCTTGAGCAGCGTGTAGAGGCCCACGGTGACCGGGAACTTCTGATCCGAGGCGAGCATGATGAACGGCAGCAGGAAGTTGTTCCAGATGGCCACGAACTGGAACAGGAACACCGTCACCAGCCCCGGCAGCATGGACGGCGTGGCGATGGTGAGGAAGATCCGCAGGTCCCCGGCGCCGTCGGTGCGGGCCGCCTCGATCAGCGCGTCGGGCACCGCCGCGGCGGCGTAGATGCGCGCCAGGTAGATGCCGTACGGGCTGAGCACGCTGGGCAGCAGCACCGACAGGTAGCTGTCGGTGAGGTGGAACTTGGCCAGCAGCAGGTACTGCGGGATGGCCAGCACGATGGTCGGCACGAGTACCCCGGCGAGCAGCACGTTGAACACCGTCGAGCGGCCCGGGAAGCGGTACTTGGCCAGGGTGTAGCCGGTGATGGCGGACAGCGCCGCGGAGCACAGCGCGCCGACCCCCGCGTACAGCGCCGTGTTGGCCAGCCAGCGCCAGAACAGCCCGGAGTGGTAGGCCGACAGGGTGCGGACGTTGTCGACCAGGGCGGTGCCGGGCGCCAGGGTGAAGCTGTGGAACAGCTGGCCGTTGGTCTTGGTGGCGGCGGCCACCACCCAGACGATCGGCAGCAGGCAGTAGGCGGCGCCGATGAGCAGTACGGCGGTGGGCAGCAGCGCCACCCGGCGCCCGACGTCGGCCGGGGCGGGCGGCGTGGGCGTGGCCGGCGCGGTGCGCGCTGCGGTGGCGGTGGTCACCGCTCCTGCCCGAAGGCGCGGGCCTGCACCAGCCGCAGGAAGCCGAAGGAGAGCAGCAGGGTGGCTACGGCCAGCACGATCGAGGCGGCTGCCGCCGAGTAGATGTCGTCCCGGGCGAAGGCGTCCTGGTAGATCTTCATCAGCGGGGTCCAGTTCGACGGGAGGGAGTTGGTCAGCGGGCGCAGCGTGGTCGGCTCCGCGTAGACCTGCAGGGTGGCGATGAGGGAGAAGACGAAGGTCATGATCAGTGCCGGGGTGAGCATCGGAATCTTGATGCGCCGGGCGATCTGCGCCTCCGAGGCACCGTCGATGCGGGCCGACTCGTACAGCTCGCTCGGGATGGCGCGCAGCGCGGTGTAGAGCACGATCATGTTGAACCCGGTGCCGCCCCACAGCGCGATGTTGGCCACCGCGAAGTAGATGGTGGTGGGGCCGAGCAGGTCGACCGTGGGCAGGCCGAGCCGGGTGAGCAGGTACTGCGCCGGGCCGACCGCGGGCAGGTACTGGAAGCCCCAGAGCAGGCTGGCGATCACCGCCGGGACGGCGTAGGGCAGGAAGATGGCGGTCCGGGCCAGGCCCCGCGCCCGGGCCCGGGGCAGGTCCAGCAGCAGGGCGAAGAGCAGCGCCAGGCCGAGCATGGTGGGGACCAGCAGGCAGCCGTAGATCAGCACCCGCAGCGCGCTGTGCCAGAACTGGTCGTCGGCGAGCACCGCCCGGTAGTTGTCCAGCCCCACGAAGACCTGGGTACGCGCCCGGGCGCCCAGCCCCAGCCCGGTCACCTGCACCCGGTGCAGGCTCAGGTAGACGGTGTACCCGATCGGCACGACCATCAGCGCCAGGAACATGACGATGGCCGGGGTGAGGAAGGTGTACGGGATGCGCAGCGACCCGGCGCGGTAGCGCGGCCGGGCCGGCCGGACCGCGGGGACGCGATCCGGCCGGCTGGCGTTGACGGTGGTCATCCGGCGACCTTGAAGCCGTTCTTCTTCAGGTCGTCCACAGTGGACTGCTGCATGGCGTCCAGCGCCGGGCCGAACGGTGTCTTGGCGCTGATCGCTTTGGCGAAGGCGTCCTTGTAGGTGGCGTAGGTGACGTTGACATTGGGCCCCCAGGTGACGCCGGCGGCGGTACCGGCGATCTGCTGGGCGAGGGTGTAGAACTCCGGCTGGTTGCTGAAGAAAGCGGGCGCCTTGGCCAGCGCGCCGCCGGTCTGCGCCGCGGTGGCGGCCGGGTAGATGCCGCCGTCGGTGATGAGACCGTTGACCGCCGCCTGGTCGGTGTTGAGCCAGATGGCGAACTGGACGGCCTGCGCGACGTGCTTGCTCTTCGCGGCCACGGCCGTGGAGGAGCCGCCCCAGCTGCCGGTCTTGTGCTCGCCGGCGTTCCACTGCGGCAACTCGGCGATGGCCCACTTGCCGGCGGTGTCGGGGGCGTTGCCGGTCAGCACGCCCGGCCCCCAGACCGCGCTCGGCCAGGCCAGTAGGGTGCCGTCGGCCAGCGCCTTGTTCCATTCCGGGGTGTACATCGGCTGCTTGTCGATGTCGCCGGAGGTGACCAGGCCGCTCCAGTAGTCGGCGACCTTCTTGGTGGCGGCGTCGTTGACGGCGACCTTCCAGGTCTCCCCGTTGACACCGAACCACTGCGCCCCGGCCTGCTGGGCGAGCCCGGCGAACCAGCCCGGGTCGGCGGCCGAGAAGGTGGTCAGGTAGCGCTTCGGGTCCTTCTGCCGGACCTGCTTGGCGACCTGCGCGAACTCGTCCCAGGTGGTCGGCACCTTGAGCCCGAACTGGGCGAACAGGTCGGTGCGGTAGTAGAGCATCATCGGGCCGGAGTCCTGCGGGATGCCGTAGACCGCGTCGGTACCCAGCGTGATGGTGCTCCAGACGCCGGGGGCGAACTTGTCCTGGGCGCCACCAGCGTACTTCTTGATGTCGGCCGCCGCGCCGTTGCTGACCAGGGTGGGCAGCGCCTGGTACTCGGCCTGGAAGAGGTCCGGCGGGTTGCCGGCCTTGTCGGCGGTGAGCACCTTGGTCACCTCCTCGTCGCCCTGGGCCTGCTTGCTGACCGTGACGTGGATGTCGGGGTGCGCCGAGTTCCACTGGGCGACCACCTTGTCGATCCCGGGTACCCAGGACCAGAAGGTCAGCTCGACCTTCCCGGCCGTACCGGCGTCGGGTTTCTTGTCGTCGGAGGTGCAGGCGGCGACGCCGGTGAGCAGGGCACCGACGGTCACCGCGGCAAGAAGGGTGCGCAGTCTGGGGGTCATCTCTCCAACCTCATGAGTCGTGGTGCGAACGCTGGCTACGACCGTGAGCGTTCACAGTGTTGAGCTGGGCACTCGGGCTGTCAATAGGAGGCCGGTCTGTTCGTTGAGCGCTGGAATCGTGGAATACTCCGGCCGGTAAGGCTGGGAACGTTCACGGTCAGAGGGTGAAGCATGGGGCGGGAAGAGGCGGAGTCCGGCGCGGCGGGGTGGCCGTACCCCCGGGGGCTCTCGGGGCTGGCCTACGGCGGCGACTACGCGCCTGAGCAGTGGCCCGAGCAGGTGTGGCGGGAGGACGTCGCGCTGATGCGGGAAGCCGGCGTCAACCTGGTCAGCGTCGGCATGTTCAGCTGGGTGCTGCTCGAACCGGAGGAGGGCAGGTACACCTTCGACTGGCTGGACCGGGTGCTGGAGCTGCTGCACGACGCCGGCATCCGGGTCGATCTCGGCACCCCCACCGCCGCCCCGCCCGCCTGGTTCACCCGCCGCTACCCGTCCGCCCGGCTGGTCGACCAGGCCGGGCACGTCCTCGGCCAGGGCGGCCGGCAGAGCTTCTGCCCCAGCTCCCCGGAGTACGCCCATGCCAGCGCCGCCATCGCCGGGCAGCTGGGCCGCCGCTACGCCGACCACCCGGCGCTGGCCCTGTGGCACGTGCACAACGAGTTCGCCGGGGTCAACGCGCACTGCTACTGCGAGACCTGCGCGTCCCGGTTCCGGGACTGGCTGGCCGCCCGGCACGGCGACCTGGACGCGCTCAACGCCGCCTGGGGGACCAGTTTCTGGGGGCAGCGCTACGGCGACTGGGCGGAGATCGACCCGCCCCGGCTGGCCCCGACCGCCGTCAACCCCGCCCAGCAACTGGACTACCTGCGCTTCTGCTCGGACACCCACCTGGCCAACTTCCGTCGCGAGCGGGACGTGCTGCGGGCCGCCACGCCGGAGGTACCGATCACCACCAACTTCCAGATCGCCAACTGCAAGTGGCTGGACTACTGGAAGTGGGCCGGCGAGGTCGACATCGTCGCCAACGACCACTACCTGGAGCCGGAGCGCCCGGACGGCCACATCGAACTGGCCATGTGCGCCGACCTCACCCGCTCCCTGGCCGGCGGCGCGCCCTGGCTGCTGATGGAGCACTCCACCAGCGCGGTCAACTGGCGCAGCCGCAACATCGCCAAGCGCCCCGGGGAGCTGGCCCGCAACAGCATGGCGCACGTCGCCCGGGGCGCCGACGGGGTGCTGTTCTTCCAGTGGCGGGCATCCCGCTTCGGCGCCGAGAAGTTCCACTCGGCGATGCTGCCGCAGGGCGGCACCGGTACCCGCATCTGGCGCGAGGTCACCGCGCTCGGCGCCCGCCTGGCCGACCTGGCCGGCCTGCGCGGGACCACGGTCGCCGCGGACGCGGCGCTGGTCTGGGACTGGGAGTCCTGGTGGGCGCTGGAACTGGACTGGCGCCCCTCGGTCGACCTGGCCTTCCGCGAGCGCGTCGAGGCCTACTACGAGCAGCTGTGGCGCGGCCACCTGACCGTCGACTTCGTCCATCCCGAGGCGGACCTGGGCGCCTACCGGCTGGTGGTGGCGCCGAGCCTCTACCTGACCACGCCGGCCGGGGCCAAAAACCTCGGGTCCTATGTGGACGACGGCGGAACGCTGCTGGTGTCCTACTTCTCCGGGATCGTGGACGCCAACGACACCGTGCCGCCGGGGGCCTACCCGGGCGGCCTGCGCGACCTGCTCGGCGTCGAGGTGGAGGAGTTCCTGCCGCTGCGCGCCGGGCGAGCGGGTCACCGCTCTCCGACGGTACCGGCGCGCAGGTCTGGGCCGAGGACGTGCAGCTGGCCGGCGCCCGGCCGGTGCTGCGCTACGCCGACGGCCCGGCCGCCGGTGGCCCGGCGGTGACCCGGCACGGCACCGGCCGGGGCAGCGCCTGGTACGTCTCCACCCGGCTGTCCGGCGCCGACCTGCGCTCGCTGCTGGCCCGGGTGTACGCCGACGCCGGCCTGGCCGTGCGTGCCGACCTGCCGGACACCCTGGAGCTGGTCCGCCGGCCGCCGTACCAGATCGCCATCAACCATGGCGACACCGACGTGCCGGTCGACGGGGCGGTGGTACCGGCCGGCGCGGTGACCGTGACCCGGACGGCATGACCTGCCGCCGGCCGGCAGGTGCCGGTCGGCGGGGGTGTGGCAGCCCCGCCGACCGGCGGTGCGCTACGGGGTCCAGACCACGTTCGGGTTGACGTTGCCGGTCCAGTTGAAGATGGCCATGTTGTCCCACTGGTCGCCGGTGCCGTTGATGTTGGCCGGGTCCCAGCCGTTGCCGCCCACGGCGTACCAGGTGGGTTCCCAGTAGAAGACGCCGAGCGCGCCGGCGTTGCGCGCGGTGTTCTGCACGGCGGTGAACTCGCTGGCCTGGCCGGACCAGGTGGCCGGGTAGCCGGAGCAGGGCTGCCGAGCCGCTCACCGAGTTGGCCGTGCTGTCGGCGTTGGCGGCGGTGAACGGGTACGCCGTCTCGGCGATCACCACGGGCTTGCCGTAGCGGGACTTCACGTCGGTGATGACGCCGTAGAGGTTGGACAGCGAGCCGTGCCACATGCAGTAGTAGGACGAGCCCGGTGATGTCCCACGCGACACCCTTGGCGGAGATGCCGTCGTAGAACCAGCGGGCGTGCGCATCGCTGTCCGCGTCCGCGGTGTGGATGATCACCTGGGTGGCGCTGTTGCACGCCTTAGTCGCGTTGTACCCCGCCTGCAGCAGCGCGCTGAGGTTGGTGAAGTCGTTGTTGACCACCTTGCCGTCGTTCCACAGCATGCCGACGTTGATCTCGTTGCCGATCTGCACGCTGTCCGGCGTGGTGCCCTGTGCCTTGAGCTGGCTGCACAGCGTATAGGTGTAGTTGTAGACGTCGCCGGTGAGCTGGTTGATGCCGTGGCTGGACCAGGCGGCCGGCTTGTACTGCTTGCCCGGGTCGGCCCAGGTGTCGGAGTAGTGGAAGTCGACCATCAGGCTCAGGCCCTTGGCCTTCACCGTCCGGGCGTACTGCAGCACCTTGGCCGCGTTGTTGTAGCCGCTGGCCGGGTTGTTCCAGACGCGCAGCCGGACGTAGTTGACGCCGAGTGACTTGAGGATGTCCAGCGGGTCGGCCTGCGGCCCCGGACGCGTTGTAGTACCGGGCACCCAGGTCGAGGCTGCGCTGCAGGGACGAGACGTCGGCGCCGCGCATGGTGAGGGTGGCGGCGGCCGCCGGACTGGCCGGTACGGTGACGGCGAGCGCGCCGAGCAGCGCGGCACCGGCGAGGACGGCCAGCCGTGGGCGGAGTGAGCTGCGGAGCATGGGGTACTCCTCGGGAATGTGCGGCTCCCGTTGCCGCGCCGCTGGTGGCCGGGGCGGGCGGCGCGCGGGGGTGGGGAGCGGCGATGGCGGGCATGCTGCTGTGAGCGCTCACAGTCTGTGCATCGATCGCCGCCACTGTCAAGGGCCAGAGGCCTTACAGGGCAGCACAAACTCGACCGTGAACGTTCACGGTCACCACCCTGCTCCGCAGCAGCCGGCTGATCTGCTACTCAGAGCAGGGTACGCGGCAGCCCGAACGCCGCCAGCAGGCTGTTGTCGTTGAACCGGGTTATCGCGCAGATGCCCTCGTCGGCCACTGTAAGTACCACCAGACCGTGCGGCTGGGGCACCGGCGAGCGCGGGTGCAGCAGGTAGCAGCCGAACGCCGGCTGGCCGTTGGCCCGCACCGGGACCAGCCGGTAGCCGCGGCCCTCCCGGAACGGCACCGACTCCAGGAACCCGCCGATCGTCGCGCGGCCCTGGTACTCCAGCGCCAGCGGCGGCATGGTGAGCCAGGCGTCGTCGGTGAGCAGCGCCACCACCGCCGGTACGTCGCCGGCCTGGAACGCCGTCGCGAACCGCTCCGCCAGCCGGCGCTCGTGCGCCGATCCCGCGCCGCCCTGCGCTGCCTCCTGCGCACCCGGCGCTGGCGGTCCGCCGTTGCGCTGCGCCAGTGCGGCCCGGGCGCGCTTGAGCGCACTGGTCACCGCCTCTTCGGTGGTGTCCAGCAGGTCGGCCACCTCGGCCGCCCGGTAACCCAGCACGTCGCGCAGCACCAGCACGGCGCGCTGGCGCGGCGGCAGCAGTTGCAGCGTGGTGAGGAACGCCAGGGACACCGACTCGCGCAGCTCGTAGCGCACGTCGGGGCCGGGCGCGCGATCGGGCAGGCCGTCCAGCAGCCGGTCCGGGTAGGGCTCCAGCCAGGTCACCTCGCCGGTCCGGGTGGCCGGCGGCAGCGGCACCTCGGGGGTGTACCAGTTGCGCGGGCGCCGGTCGGCGTCGCGCAGCGCGTTCAGGCACCGGTTCGTGGCGATCCGGTACAGCCAGGCGCGCAGCGACGAGCGGCCCTGGAAGCCGTCCAGTGCCCGCCAGGCCGCCAGCATCGTCTCCTGCAGCACGTCCTCGGCGTCCTGCCGGGAGCCGAGCATCCGGTAGCAGTGCACCCGCAGCTCCGCCCAGTAGGGCGCGGTCAACGCCTGGAACGCCGTACCGTCCCCGGTCCGCGCCGCCGCCAGGGTCGGTTCACTCACCGTCGGTGCCTCTGCGATCGTCACAGCTGATACTGACACCACCGCCGGGCGGAACTGGGCGCCCAGTGCGCGGCTCGTCCGGTGTCTCATCCGGTGTGACAGATACTGCGCAGAACACACCCGCTCCGGACAGCCCGCCGGGGCGCGAGCGCGCCGCCTCCTGGGTGCTGGGGCTGTCCGCCGTCGCCGCCTTCCTGGTCGTCCTCGACATGCTCGTGGTGGCCACCGCGCTGAGCGCCATCGGACGCGGCCTGCACGCCACGCTGTCCGACCTGGAGTGGACGGTGGCCGCGTACACGCTGGTCTTCGCGGTGTTCCTGATGACCGCGGCGGCGCTCGGCAGCCGCTTCGGCCGCCGCCGGATGTTCCTGGCCGGGCTGGTCATCTTCGGGGCGGCGTCAGCCGCGTGCGCGCTGGCGCCGGGCGTCGGGGCACTGGTTGCCGCCCGTACCGTGCAGGGGCTGGGCGCCGCGGCGCTCATGCCGACGTCGCTGGCCCTGCTCAACGCGGCCTATCCGGCGCGACCGGCGGGGCTGGGCGATCGGCGTCTACGGCAGCATCACCAGCGTGGCCGTGGTGGTCGGGCCGGTGCTGGGCGGCGCGGTGGTGGAGGGGCTGGCCTGGCGCTGGATCTTCTGGCTCAACGTGCCACTGGTCGCGGTGGCGATCCCGCTGGTCCGGGCCCGCGTCCCGGAGGGCTACGGCCCGCCGGCCCGGCTGGACGGGCCGGGCCTGGTGCTCGGCGCGGCCAGCTGCCTGGGCCTGGTGTGGGGCCTGATCCGGGGCAACGGGGACGGCTGGGGCAGCCCCCCGGTGCTGGCGGCGCTCGGCGTCGGGCTGGTCGCCGCGGTGGCGTTCGGCCGGTGGCAGCGGCGCGCGCCGGCCCCGCTGCTGCCACCCCGGCTGTTCCGGTCGGCCGGCTTCACCGCCGGCAATGTGGTGATCTTCCTGCTCAACGGGGCGCTGCTCGGCACGATCTTCTTCACCGCCCAGTACCTGCAGGTCGGCGCCGGGCACGGGGCGCTGGGCGCGGGGCTGCGGCTGCTGCCCTGGGGGGTGGCTCCGCTGCTGCTCGCGCCGCGCGCCGGTGCCCTGGCCGAGCGCTTCGGCCAGCGACTGGTGGTGGTGGTCGGGATGGCGGTGTTCACGGTGAGCCTGGCCGGGCTGGCACTGGTGGCCGGCGGCGGCGCCGGGTGGGCGCTGCCGGGGCTGCTCGCCCTCGCCGGGGTCGGGGCGGCGCTGGCCATCCCGGCGGCCACCGCCGCGGTGGTCGCCTCGGTCGCCCCGGCCGACCTCGGTACCGCCTCCGGGGTGTACAGCACCGCCCGGCAACTCGGCGGCGCGTTCGGGGTGGCGCTCGGCGGCGCTGTGTTCGCCGCGACCGGGGCGGCGGCACCGGCGCAGCGCTTCACCGACGGGTACCGGCCGGCGGTCGCGGCGGCTGCCGTACTCGCGCTCGCCGGCACGGTGGCGGCTTTCGGGCTGCGGCGCCGCGGCGCCGCCGGACCACCCGTCCGGCCGGCCGCTGCCGGCGCCCCGACCAGCGCGGTGGGTGCCGCCCGCTGACCCGCATCGAGGGGTGACCCTCACCCCCACCCGATCCCCGGTGAAATGCTTGTTTCAAATATTGAGATATCCGCATACGTGCAAGTAACTTGACGCCACCCCTATCCCCTGGGACCCACGAGGAGCCCCCATGCGTCACCTGCTCGCGCGACTGGCCGCCGGCGCCACCCTCGCCGCCGGACTCGCCCTGGCCGCCCCCGCCGCGGCCGCCGCCCCCGGCTTCGCCCCGGCCCACCATGCCCTGGCCGCCCGGGGCGCCGGATTCAACATCAACGGCTACAACTGGGGCGGCTACGCCGCCACCGGCAGCGGCTTCACCTCGGTCAGCGCCAGCTGGACCGAGCCGAGCGTCACCTGCAACTCCCGCAACGACCTCTACGCCCCCTGGGTCGGCATCGACGGCTACGGCTCCAACACGGTGGAGCAGACCGGCGTAGCCACCGACTGCTCCACCGGCGTGGCCGTCTACCAGGCCTGGTACGAGATGTACCCGGCCGCCCCGGTCTACCTGTCCACCAGCGGCTACCCGGTCGCACCCGGCAACTCGTTCACCGCCTCGGTGACCTATGCCGGCAGCTCCAACTACACGCTCAAGCTGGTCAACAACAGCCGGGGCTGGACCTACACCACCACCAAGCGGCTCAGCTCCGCCCGCCGGCTGAGCGCCGAAGTGATCATCGAGTCGCCCACCGGGGCGTACCCGAAGTTCGGCACGCTGTCGTTCACCGGCGCGTCCGTCAACGGGGCGGCGCTGGGCTCGTTCAGCCCGGTGGCGATGGACCCGAGCGCACACGGCGTCTACGAGGCGCGCACCAGCGCCCTGTCCGGCGGTACCGCGTTCAGCATGACCTACCTGCACGAGTAGCCCGCGTACGGCGGCCGGGTACGCCCGGCCGCCCCAGCTGCCCGGCGGCCGGGTACGCCCGGCCGCCGTGGTGCCGCGCCCGGACAGCGGCGCTCCGGCAGCTCCCGGGCGGTTTGCAGCCAGCTGGATCGGGCAGTGTCCGCCCTGCTCAGCGGGGGGTGCGAGGGCGCCCCGGGGCGGCCGGCTATCCTGACCTGCGTCGCTGGCGGTGCCGGTGCGGGGCAGCGCTGCCCCGCTATATCCGGTGCGCACACACCTTCCCGATCGCGCGGGACCTGGACGACAGGTAGGCAGACGATGAGCGAGCAGGCAGCCACCGGTACCGCCCAGATCGGGGTGACCGGACTCGCCGTGATGGGCCGCAACCTGGCCCGCAACCTGGCCCGGCACGGCTTCACGGTGGCCGTGCACAACCGGTCGGCGGAGCGGACCCGCAGCCTGATCGCCGAGCACGGCGACGAGGGGACGTTCGTGGCGAGCGAGTCGCTGGCGGACTTCGTCGCCTCCCTGGAGCGACCCCGCGCGGTGATCATCATGGTCAAGGCGGGCGGCCCCACCGACGCCGTCATCGACGACCTGGTACCGCTGCTGGAGCCGGGCGACATCATCGTCGACTGCGGCAACGCCCACTACGCCGACACCCGGCGCCGGGAGGAGGCGCTGCGCGGGCACGGCCTGCACTTCGTCGGTACCGGCGTGTCCGGTGGCGAGGAGGGGGCGCTGCTCGGCCCGAGCATCATGCCGGGCGGCTCCAAGGAGTCCTACGCCAAGCTCGGCCCGATGTTCGAGTCGATCGCCGCGCAGGTGGACGGCGTACCGTGCTGCATCCACGTCGGGCCGGACGGCGCCGGGCACTTCGTCAAGATGGTGCACAACGGCATCGAGTACGCCGACATGCAGCTCATCGCCGAGGCGTACGACCTGCTGCGGGACCGGGGCGCCACGCCGGCCGAGATCGCTGGGATCTTCCGCGAGTGGAACACCGGCGAGCTGGAGTCGTTCCTCATCGAGATCACCGCCGACGTGCTGGCGCACACCGACGCCGCCACCGGTCAGGCATTCGTCGACGTGGTGGAGGACCAGGCGGAGCAGAAGGGCACCGGCCGGTGGACCGTGCAGAGCGCGCTGGACCTCGGCATCCCGATCACCGGCATCGCCGAGGCCACCTTCGCCCGGTCGCTGTCCGGCCACGCCGACCAGCGGGCCGCCGCGGCGGCAGCGTTCCCCGACGCCGGCACCGGCACGGGCGCGGCGGGCGACCAGGACGCCTTCGTCGAGGACGTCCGCAAGGCGCTGCTGGCCTCCAAGATCGTGGCGTACGCCCAGGGCTTCGACCACATCCAGGCCGGCAGCCGGGAGTACAGCTGGGACATCGACCGGGGCGCCACCGCGATGATCTGGCGCGGCGGCTGCATCATCCGGGCCCGCTTCCTGGACCGCATCCACGAGGCCTACGAGCAGCAGCCCGACCTGCCCACGCTGCTGGTGGCGCCGTACTTCGCGCAGGCCATCGCCGACGGTGTACCGAGCTGGCGGCGGATCGTGGCGCACGCGGCCGCGGCGGGCGTACCCACCCCGGCGTTCTCCTCCTCGCTGGCCTACTTCGACGGGCTGCGCCGGGACCGGCTGCCGGCCGCGCTGATCCAGGGCCTGCGGGACAACTTCGGTGCGCACACCTACCGCCGGGTCGACCGGGACGGCTCGTTCCACACCCTGTGGGCCGCCGACAAGTCGGAGAAGGACGCCTGACACCGCCCAACCACCCCGACGCCGCTGGCATCCGCCCCCGGCGTCGGGGTGCCGCCCGGCCCTCCGGGAGCCTGCCTTCTCCTCAGTCGGGGAGGAGTTCGGCGAGCCAGTCGAGGGTGCTCGCGGCCTGGGCGCGTTGGAAGGCGCGGACCGTCGGCAGGCCCGGCGCTCCCGGGCGGCGCCCGGCGTCCAGGAAGTAGCCGGCCACGCCGGCCAGGGCGGCGATCAGGTCGGCCGGGTCCGCGCCGGTGCGCGCCGCGCACCGGGCCAGCTCGGCGCTGGTGTCCCGGCCGCCGTAGAGCCGGACGTTGACCAGCAGCAGCAGCCGGTCGAACCAGGGCGCGCCCCGGCTGGCGAACGGCCAGTCCACCAGCGTCACGGCGCCGTCCGGCCCGATCAGCAGGTTGTCGGCGCGCACGTCGCCGTGCACCAGGGTGGCGCCGGCCAGCGCGGCCAGCCCACGGTCGGCCAGCTCGCACAGCCGCTGTAGCCGGGCAGCCGCCCACCGGTGCAGGCGCGGCGGCGGTTCGGCGGCGATACGCCGCCAGCCGGCGAAGTCGTGCCGGTACAGCTTCTCGGCGGCGGGCAGGTCGGGCACCGGGGCCGGGGTGGCGTCCCGGGCCAGCCGGTCCAGAGTGGACAGTGCCCGGTCGAGTTCGTCGGGCTGCCAGGGGGTGCGAGGGTGCCGGCCGTCCACGTCGGTGAGCACCAGCGCCACCCAGCCCCGCTCGTCGACGCTGCCGAGCAGCCGGGGTACCGGCAGGTGCGCCGGGAGCGCCGCGCTGACCCGGGCTTCGGCGCGATGCATCCGGGGACTGACCTCGTTGAGCTCGGCGCTGACCGCCTTGACGAAGGCGCCGCGCCCACCGGCGGTGCGGACCCGGTCGGCGCTGCCGGGGGAGAACCCGCCGGACTGGGAGCGCGCCGACACCACCCGGTCGCCGAGCACCGACTCGACGGCGGCGCGCAGCCAGCCGGGCAGGTCCGTCCAGCCGATGCGTACCCCGGTGGCCTCGATCACGTTCCCATGCTGACAGCCGGATCCGGCCCGGCACACCGCATTTCGGTGCCGGTCACCGCTCGACGGCGGTGCGCCGGGTGGCGGCGGCGCCGCACGCCGGGGCAGGCGCCGGTAGTGCGCCGCGTCGGGCCGCTGCGCGCCAGGTTTGTTTGGCCGGCGCGGCGTTGCGGTAACTTGGCGGCTATGGGTGCAGACGCGGGCGGAGGCTGGGCCCATGCCACGATCGACGATCTGGGCAGCGGCGACCATGCCTGCGTGACCTTCACCGACCCGCAGGAGCGGCTGGACGTGGTGGCCTCCTTCGTCAACGGCGGCCTGCGGCTGGGGCACAAGGTGCTCTGCCTGACCGAGACGATTCCGCCGGAGCGGCTGGGCAGCGAGTTCGCCCGGCGCGACATCGCGGTGGGTGACGCGCTGGACAAGGGACAACTGATCATCCTGTCCAGTGAGCAGTCCTGGTTCTCCGAAGGGGAACCCACCGGCACCGCGATGATCGAGTCGCTGGCCGAGCAGCTGGACAGCGCGGCCGGGGAGGGCTATCAAGGCCTGCGGGTCAGCGCCGACATGGTGTGGGCGACCCGCCCGTTCGCCTCGGTCGATCAGCTGCTGGTGTTCGAGGCCGGGATGGCCGACCTGATGGACGACGGCCGGCTCACCGTGATCTGCCAGTACGACCGGGACAGCTTCGATGCGGTCACCCTGACCCGCGCGGTGGAGCTGCACCCGCGTAGCGTGGCCGCCTCGGTCTACCACGACGATCCGGTGCTGCGGGTCTGCCGCCAGCACCTGCCGCCCGGTATCCGGATGGCCGGTGAGATCGACATGGAGCACACCGAGGCGCTCGCCCAGGCGCTCACCGAGGCCCTGCGGCTGGACCGTGACCTGCAGCTCAACCTGGCCGAGCTGCGCTTCATCGACGCGGCCAGCGCCAGCACCATCGTCCGCGCGGCGCTGAGCCTGCCGGCGGACCGGGTGATGACGGTGGTCTGCCGGCCGTTGATCGCCCGGATGCTGCGGCTCGCCGGCTCCGGCGACGTGGCCCAGTTGCAGGTCGTCCCAGCCGATGACTAGCGGTTCCCGGCCGGAGATCTCGGCGACACAGAGCGCCGTCCCCGACCGGGTCGCCCTGGACCAGCGGTTCGTCCGGGGCGACCTGTACGCCGTCCGCGCGGCGGTGGCCGCGCATGTCAGTGCGCTGGGGGGCGCCCAGCAGGACGTGGAGGACCTGGTCATCGTGGCCAGCGAACTGGCCACCAACGCGATCCTGCACGGTGGTGGTGGTGGCGGCCGGCTGCGGCTGTGGAGCGTGGACGGGCTGCTGGCGCTACAGGTCAGCGACGACGGCGGCGGCTTCGCGGACGCCGAGCACGCCGGTCAGGTCCGGCAGGAGCCGGCGGCCTCCGGCGGCCGGGGCCTGTGGCTGGCCCGGCAGCTCTGCGACGACGTGCAGATCCACGCCGTCGCGTCCGGGACCGCGGTCACCGTGTTGCGGCGCCTCTCCGACGGGCATCCGCGCCCCGGGGACGGCCGGTAGCCGGTTCAGAGCGTGGAGCGGACCAGCCGGATGGCCTCCTGCACCGCCCGGCGGGACTGCTCGGTGTGGTCGAGGAAGTCGAAGCCGTGCTGGCCGTCCGGGACGTCGACCAGTGCCAGCCGGGAGCGGTAGGTCCGGGCCGCGGAGAGAAAATCCGCCACCGGGGCGGCCAGCTGGGGCCGCTCGTGACCCACCCGGGTCAACACGATGGGCAGGTCGCCGCTGCCGGCCAGCGCGGCGATCGGCTGGAAGCGAGGTTCGACCGGCGCGTCGGGCGGGGCGGCGAGCAGCGGGTAGGTCAGCGCCACGCAGCGCAGCCAGCGGGGCGGTCGGGCCAGCCAGTCGGCGCACAGCAGGCCACCGCCGGAGAAGAACCACAGCGCCACCCGGTCCGGGTCGACCCGGGGGTCGGAGCGTACCTCGCTGACCGCGGCCACCACGTCCTGCGCGGCCAGCGCCAGGTCGCCGGGGGAGTGGAAGCGGTGGTCCACAGGTACGGCCAGCACACCGGCGGCGGCCAGTGCCCGGGCGTAGCCGACGAAGACCGGCCAGTCCCGTGGCGTGGGCAGGCGCTGGGCGGGTACCGGCCCGCCGTGCACGAGTACCACGGCGGGGTGCAGCGGCCCCGGGGCCTGCGCGTCGTCGTCGGGGTCCGGCAGGTAGAAGTCCTGCCGGCCGTGCCACTCCACAGTGCACTCCGGTGGGGACAGCACGAACGGGCGCAGGTGCAGCGGCGCCTCCGTGGCGACCGGGCTGATCGGCTGCTCCATGAAGGCAGGGTAGTGGGTCGGCCGGAGCGCGGCGCGTCAGCCGAACACCCCACGGCAGCAAGCTGCCACCGGCGCCTGATGAATGTCTGTTATCGGTGGGTCGCCATGAACTGTACGGAAATAGCCCTATGCTCACCGCGTCCGGGCAGCGCAGGCGCCGCCCGGGGACGAGGGGGTACCCGTGACGGTGATGGCCAGTTCACCGGCGCAGCTGGTGCAGGCGCCGGTGTCGTACCGGAAGAACATCGTGAACCTGCGCGGCCCGCAGCTGGCCGCCGTGCGCGGTGCGATCGCGGCCAGCATGGCCATCGGCGACGACCGCGGCTGGCAGCACTGGGCCGGTCTGCACGGGCTGCCGCTGCCGATGTACTGCCAGCACCACACGCCGCTGTTCCTGCCCTGGCACCGGGCCTACCTGTACTACCTGGAGCTGACCCTCAAGGAGCACGAACCGACCGCCAGCCTGCCCTGGTGGGACTGGACCTCGGCGGCCAGCCACCGCAGCGGCCTGCCGGCCGCCTACACCGCCGCGACCGGCCCGAACGGGCAGCCCAACCCGCTGGCCGGCGCCCCGATCAACGAGCTGGCCCAGCGGCAGGGCGGCGCCGGTGCGCCGGCGCACACCTCCCGGGACCCGGACAACCCCGCCCGGCTGCCCACCGCCGGCCAGGTCGCGGCGGTGCTGGAGCTGGGCGACTTCCTGGATTTCCAGCAGCAGGTCGAGCAGCTGCACGACGCGGTACACGTCTGGGTGGGCGGCACCGTGGCGGAGATCCCGTACGCGGCCTACGACCCGATCTTCTTCGCCCACCACGCGATGATCGACCGGCTGTGGCGACTGTGGCAGCTGCGCCACCCGACCGCCGGCGTCCCCGCCGACCTCATCGGCGAAGCGCTGCCACCGTTCAACATCACGGTCCGGCAGACCATCAGCGTCACCGCGCTAGGCTACGACTACGCCAGTTTCTCCAGCCGTACCGTGATGGGGGCCTGAGGCATGGCCGTCACGTTCACCATGGAGCTGCCCGGCGCCGAAGGGCTCACCGAGGGCACCGGGGCGGTCCCCGGCTTCACCCGCGCCGACCTCACCTTCTACGGCCTGGACCACAGCGGCGTCTCCTACGAGGCCCGGGTCTTCCTGGACGCCCCGGGCGCCGACGCCGATACCCCGCTGACCGACCCCGGCTATCTCACCGACCCGTCCTATCTCACGGACCGGTCCTATGCCGGCTCGTTCTTCGTCTTCGGCCACGGCGGCTGCTTCGGCGAGGAGGGTCACTGCGCGGTGCGCGGCCCGGTCACCGCCTTCGACCGCCGCCTGCCCCACCAGCTGGTACCGGCCACCCGGGTGCTGATCTGCACCGAGGCCATCCAGGCGCTGATCGCCGCCGGGCACCCCAGCGTGCAGGTGACCGTGGTACCGGTGGTCCGCCCCGGCCCGCTGGCCGGCGAGGAGCCGCCCGAGCTGCGCTTCGACCAGGTGGCGCTGCACACCTATGAGTAGCCGCCCAGCCCCGCCCGGCCAGCGATGACCAGCCGTTCGCCGGAGGCCGGGGCGCACCCCGACCTGCACACTGGCAGCGTGCTGGGGCTGGGGACGCTGCGCCTGATCCGTCGCCGCGCGCGGCTCGCCGCGCTGCCACTGGCTGCCGCGCTGGCCCTGCTCGCCGGCTGCACGGGCGGCCCGCACGCCACCTTCGGCCGGCCCGCCGGTAGCGCGGCCGCCTCGCCGTCGGCTCCGGCCACCCGGTTCGCCGGCTGGTCCGACCCGGCCCGGGTGGGGCAGCCGTACAGCGCCACGGTGAACGGGCTGCTCACCTTCCGGGGCAACCCGACCCGCACCTACTACGGCACCGGCCCGGTCCCGCGCAGCCAGCCGACCCAGGCCTGGCAGTTCCCGCGCAGCGGCGGGCTGTGCGGCAACTCCACCGACGAGAAGGGCACCCGGTTGTGGTGCGGCTCCGGCTGGACCGGGCAGCCGGCCGTCTTCGAGCGCGACGGGCGTACCTGGGTGGTCTTCGGCGCCTACGACTACGCGGTGCACTTCCTCGACGCGGCCACCGGCGAGCGGATCATCCCGGACTTCCGGACCGGGGACATCATCAAGGGGTCGGTCACCATCGACCCGGACGGCTTCCCCCTGGTCTACTCCGGCTCCCGGGACAACTACCTGCACATCCTCTCCGTCGACCAGGGCCGGCCGGTGGAGCTGTGGAAGCTGTCGGCGTACGCGGTCTCGCCGACGCTGTGGAACAACGACTGGGACGGCTCGCCGCTGGTCATCGACGACTACCTGTTCGAGGGCGGGGAGAACAGCCAGCTGCACATCGTCAAGCTCAACCGGGGCTACGACGCGGCCGGGCACGTCACCGTCCACCCGCAGCTGGTCTTCCACGCCCCCGGCTGGGACGCGCAGCTGCTGCGGGACATCGGCGACCAGATGGTCTCCATCGAGAACTCGGTGGCGATCTTCAAGGACACCATCTACTTCGCCAACTCCGGCGGCCTGGTGCAGGGCTGGGACATCGGCGGGCTGAAGGCGGGGCGGGCGCCGACCCGGGTGTTCCGCTACTGGACCGGCGACGACACCGACGCCTCCGTGGTCGTCGACGACCAGGGCTTCCTCTACGTCGGCTCGGAGTACGAGCGGCACAACGCCCGGTCCAAGCAGGTCGGCCAGATGATGAAGCTGGACCCGGCAAAGCCGGACGACCCGCTGGTGTGGAGCCTGGCCGACCAGGGACAGGCCAAGGCCGGCGTGTGGGGTACCCCGGCGCTCTACAACGACGTGGCGATCTTCGACACGCACCCGGGCGACGTGCTGGCGGTGGACCGGCAGACCGGCCGGGAACGCTGGCGGATGCACCTGCCCGGCGGGGAGACCTGGCAGTCGCCGGTGGTGGTCGACGGCGTACTGGTGATCGGCGACTGCAAGGGCGACCTGCACGCCTACGACATCTCCGACACGCAGGCCGCGCCCAAGCCGCTCTGGAGCGTCAGCATCGGCGGCTGCGTCGAGTCGACGCCCGCGGTGTGGAAGGGGCGCATCTACTTCGGTACCCGCGCCGGTGCCTTCCACGCCTTCACCGCCGCCGGCTGACCCGCCCGCGCGCCGGGTGCGGCAGGGCCGGGTGCGGCAGGATGGCGACATGGCCGAGCTGACTCCGGACGAACTGTTGACCACCACCCGTACCGTGCGCAGGCGCCTGGACCTGACCCGGCCGGTACCGCTCGAGCTGGTGCGCGAGTGCCTGCGCATCGCGCTACAGGCGCCCAGCGGCTCCAACCGGCAGGGCTGGGAGTGGATCGTGGTCACCGACGCCGCCCAGCGGGCCGCCATCGGCCAGGTGTACCGCCGTGCCGTGCAGCGCTACCTGGACTCCCCGGGCGCCGCCGGGAAGCTGTTCGGTGACCATCCGACCCGGGCGCCGGTCCAGCGCCGGGTCGGCGACAGCGTCGCCTACCTGGGCGAGCACCTGGGCGAGGTGCCGGTACTGGTCATCCCGTGCCTGCGGGTGGGCCGGCTGCCCGCCGGCAACCAGGCCGGGCTGTGGGGCTCGGTGCTCCCGGCGGCGTGGAGCTACGCCCTGGCCGCCCGGGCGCGGGGCCTGGGGACCGCCTGGACCACGCTGCACCTGACCTTCGAGGACGAAGTGGCCGGCCTGCTCGGCCTGCCGGCCGACGTGCGCCAGGCGGCGCTCATCCCCACCGCGTACCACCTGGGTTCGGATTTCCGCCCGGCGCACCGGCGACCGCTGGACGAGGTGCTCCACCTGGACCGCTGGTAGCGGCCCAGGTGGAGCTGGTCCGGCTCAGTTGACCTGCAGCAGGTCCACCACGAAGACCAGCGTCTCGCCCGGCTGGATGACGCCACCGGCGCCGCGGCTGCCGTAGCCCAGGTGCGGCGGGATGGTCAGCTTGCGCCGGCCGCCCACCTTCATGCCCTGCACGCCACGGTCCCAGCCGGCGATGACCTGGCCGCCGCCGAGCGGGAAGCGGAACGCGTCGCGCCGGTCCCAGGAGGCGTCGAACTGCCGCCCGGTGGAGTGCGCCACCCCGACGTAGTGCACGGTCACCTGGTCACCGGCCTTTGCCTCGGGACCGTCACCGACGGTGAGGTCCTCGACCACGAGGTCGGTCGGCGGCGGGCCGTCGATCGGTCCGACGTCAGGCTTGTCCATGCGCAGATCCTCCATCGCTGTCGGGCCGCCGTGCCGGCGGGCCACTGGTCGGACGGTACGCCCGGTCCGGTCGGAACCAGCCGAATCCGGACGCCCGCCGGGTACGCTACGCGGCTCGCGCCGGTACCCCACCGACGGGGCTCACAGCGTGGCCTCCCAGCGGCTCACCCCGCGTACCGTGGCGTCACCCGGCAGCCGGGCGCGCGCGGCGGCGTCGCCGTAGAGCCGCCAGCGCAGGAAGTCGGTCACCGTGGCCAGCACCGGGGCAAAGGCGGGGCTACCGGGGCGCAGGTAGTCGGCGTGCCCGGCGCCGGGCAGCGTGAGGAACGCCTTCGGCCAGGCGACCTGCTGGTAGGCCGACCGGCCGGTGGCGTAGTCCACCACAGTGTCCCGGTCGCCGTGCACGAACAGCAGCGGGGCCGGGGCGCCACGGAACCCGCCGATCGCGCCGCCGGAGAGGATCACCCCGGCGACCAGGCGCGGGTCCCGGTCGATGCCGAACAGCGCCGCGGTGGTGTACCCGCCGGCCGAGTGCCCGAGCGCCGCGACCGCGCCGGTGGCCAGGTGGCCGGCGAGCGCGTCGGCACCGGAGTCCAGGGCCAGCACGGCGTCCAAGACGGCTGAGGCGTCGGCGGGCTGGTTCACCACGTCCACCGGGTTGACCGGCTGTGCCCGCGCGTCGGTGTACGGGTACGCCGGTGCCACCACCACGAAGCCGGCCGCCGCGAGCCGGCTGGTGCCCGGGGCGTAGTCCTCCGGGTCGGCGCCCAGCCCGTGACTGAACAGCAGCACCGGGAAGCGCCCGGCAGCCACGGCGGCCCCGGTGCCGGCCCGCACCGCCGGGTACCAGACCACGGTGCGCAGTGGCCGGTCGGCGCCCCGGGACAGGGCCAGGCCGCGTACCCCCACCGGGAAGGCGTGCGCCGGTGCGGCCGCGCTGCCCGGCACCGCGCCGCCGGCCGGCGCGGAAGGGCCGGTGGCAGGAGCCGTCCCGGCCGCGGCACCGGTGCCTGCGTGCCACTGCGCACCGGTCCGGCCGCAGCCGGTCAGCGCCGCCCCGACCAGCACAGCGAGCAGCACCAGCCGGACCGGCACGGCCCGGCGGGAGCCGGCGGTGCGCAGCGTGGCGCGGCGTGGCAGACGCACGCTGCCGACTGTAGCCAGCTGCCCGGACCGCCGCCGGCCGGTCAGCCGCCCGGTTGCCCTCGCCCGCCACCGGCCGGTGGCCCGGGGCACGGACCCCGGGGTGGCCGACGGTGGCCCGGGCTTGCGACCCTGGACGCGTGACCGACATCGTGACCGGTACCCCCGGCACCCATCCGCCCGAGCTACGCCCACCCGCTCTGCTGGTCAGCCGCCGCGCCATCGGCTACTGGACGTTCCGGGCGGCGGTCGGCTGGCTGGTCCTGCTCGCCATCGGTACCGCCGTGCTGCTGCTCAACGGGCGGCCGCAGTGGCTGCTGGTGGCGCTGGTGATCGTCGCCGGGCTGGCGCTCGCGCACGTCCTGGTGATGCCGCGCTGGCGCTACGCCGTGCACCGCTGGGAGGCCACCGCGGACGCGGTCTACACCCAGTCCGGCTGGTTCGACCAGGAGCGGCGCATCGCTCCGATCTCCCGCATCCAGACCGTGGACAGCCGACGGGGCCCGCTGGAGCAGCTGTTCGGGCTCTCCAACGTGACCGTGACGACCGCTTCGGCGGCCGGACCACTCAAGATCCACGGCCTGCGCCTGTCGGACGCCCGGGACCTCGTCGACCGGCTCACCGAGCAGACCCAGCACAGCGGCGGGGACGCCACGTGACCGGCTCCGAACCGTACCTGCTCGGCGATCCCGGGAGCGTCGCCCGCACGGCAGAGGTCCACCACGCGCCCCAGCTCCCTCCTGCGGCCCAGGGTGACGCTGCGGCCCAGGGTGACCCTGCGGCGCAAGGTGACAGTCTGGCCAGCGGTGCCGCTGCGGCGGACCGCGACGATACTGCCGACGGCGACGAGGCGACGGGGGGCGATCATGCGGGGGAGCGCCCGGGCCGGCCCGGGACCGACCCGGAGGGCGGCGGCCTGCCCGGGTTGCCACCGGCGGACGGCGTGGCGGTGTCCCCGGCGGTCGCGGCCGGGTCGCCGCCGCCGGAGCCCAGCGACGCCGGCTGGCGGCGGCTGAGCGTGCGGATGCTGGCGGTGCACCCGGTGATGGAGCTGTTCCGGGCGCTGCCGCTGCTGCTCGGCCTGCTGTTCATCGGGACCAGGAACGGCGGCACGAACCAGCTGTGGGGGCTGATGACCCTCGGCATCGTGGTGGGCATCGGCCTGATCCGCTGGGCCACCACCACCTACCGGGTCACCGAGCACCAGGTACAGGTACGGCGCGGGCTGCTGCGCCGGGCCACCCTCACCGTGCCCCGGGAGCGGGTCCGCAGCGTGGACCTGACCGCGCACTTCATGCACCGGCTGCTCGGCCTGCAGCGGCTGACCATCGGGACCGGCCAGCGCGACCAGCGCAAGGAGGGCGACCTGCGGCTGGACGCGCTGAGCACCGCCGACGCCCACCGGCTGCGCGACGAGCTGCTGCACCAGCGCCGCCCGGCCGCCACCCGGGCACCGTCCGGCGCGGCCACCGGCGTCACCGCCGTCACCGCCGTCACCGGCGAGTCGGAGCTGGCCCGGCTGCGGCCGGAGTGGTTCCGCTACGCCCCGTTCAGCCTCTACGGCCTGGCCACCATCCTGGTCGCGGTGGGCCTGGGGTTCCGGTTCCTCAACGAGGCGCGGCTGAGCCCCGACCAGGTGGGGCCGGTACGCGGCGCGCTGGACCAGCTGCGGCACGCCCCGCTGGGGCTGGCGGTCGCCGAGGTGGCGGTCGGCGTGGTGCTGCTCATCGCGATCTTCTCCACGATCGGCTACCTGCTGGCGTTCTGGGGTTTCCGGCTGACCCGGACCGGGACCGGCACCCTGCACGTCACCCGGGGGCTGATCACCACCCGGGCGATCACCATCGAAGAGCGCCGGCTGCGCGGTGTGGAGGTGGGCGCGCCGGCCCTGCTGCGGCTGGTCGGCGGCGCCCGGCTGGTGGCGATCACCACGGGGGTACGCGCCGGGGCCGGCGCTGCCCGGGGTGGTTCGCTGCTGTGCCCGCCCGCACCCCAGGGCACCGTGCTGGCGGTCGCCCAGCGCGTCCTCGGCGGCCCGAACCCGTTGGCCGCCCCGCTGACCGGGCACGGCCGACGGGCCGTGCGGCGCCGGTACACCCGGGCGCTGTGGCCGGTGCTGCTGCTGGTCGCCGCGCTCGCCGCCGCGGCGCACTGGCTGGGCTGGCCGGGGTACCTGTGGCGGGACGCGCTGGTGCTGGTCCCGCTGGCGGTGCTGCTGGCCGCCGGGCGGGCGGCCAGCCTCGGGCACGCGCTGGCCGGGCGCTACCTGGTGGCCCGGCAGGGGGCGCTCAACCGCCGGCACAGCGCCCTGGCCGACCAGGGGGTGGTGGGCTGGACGCTGCGCCGTTCGTACTTCCAGCGCCGCGCCGGCCTGGCCACCCTGACCGCCACGACGGCCGCCGGCCGGCAGCACTACGACGTGCTGGACGTGCCGCAGTCGCGGGCGGTGCAGCTGGCTGACGCGATCACCCCGGGCCTGCTGACACCGTTCCTGCGGGAGCGCTGAGCAGGTCAGGTCCCGCCGGGTGCGTGCTGCCGGTAGGCACCCGGCGGGAGGGCGCACCCGGCAGGGTGGCGTGACGTCGGTGCGCTATCTTTGGCGTTTCGGAGTGCGTTGCCAGGCAACAAAAAAGAACCGCAGAAGCGGTTCGGAGTAAGTGGATGTTACCGGACCGGGGGACGGGTTGTCAAAATACACCGGCGAGTCGGGGCGCCCGGCGGAACTCGACGCCGAGCAGGTCCACCTCAACCTGCTCTACCGTCGCCTGGACGAGCTGCGTGAGCAGGCTGACGAGGGACTGTCCGGGGCGCTGCGCACGGTCACCAGCAACCAGCAGGACCGCTCCTTCCGTGACTCGATGACCACCCGGTACCACGACCAGCTCGCCGTCTACGACGCCGTCGAGAATGGACTCTGCTTCGGCCGCCTCGACTTCCACGACGACGAGCGCCTCTACATCGGCCGGCTGGGCCTGTTCGACGACTCGGTCGGGCACGAGCCGCTGCTCATCGACTGGCGGGCGCCGGCCGCCCGGGACTTCTACCTGGCCACCGCAGCCTCGCCGGGGCCGGTCCGGCGCCGCCGGCACATCCGTACCAAGGGGCGCACCGTGGTCGGCCTGGACGACGAGGTGCTCGACCTGGCGGTGGCCGACCCGGACCGGCCGGCCGGACTGACCGGCGAGGCGACGCTGCTGGCCGCGGTCAGCGCCGGGCGTACCGGCCGGATGAAGGACATCGTCGAGACCATCCAGGTGGAGCAGGACTCGGTGATCCGGGCGCCGATGGCCGGCACGCTGGTCGTGCAGGGCGGCCCGGGGACCGGCAAGACCGCCGTGGCGCTGCACCGGGCGGCGTACCTGCTCTACACCCACCGGGAGGAGCTGACCGCCCGGGGCGTGCTCATCGTCGGGCCGAACACCACGTTCCTGCGCTACATCGCCCAGGTGCTGCCCTCGCTGGCCGAGACCGGGGTGCTGCTGGCCACCCTGGGCGACCTGTACCCGGGCATCACCGCCCGGCGCGCCGAAGGCCCGGTCACCGCCGCACTCAAGGGGGACCCGCGCTGGACGCAGGTGATCGCGGCGGCGATCGGCGACCGGCAGACCGTCCCCGACGAGGCGGTCGCGATCGACTTCGAGCAGGAGACCCTGCTGCTGTACAAGCACGACGTGGAGGCCGCCCGGCTGCGCACCCGCCGGGGCGGCCGGCTGCACAACCTGGCCCGCCCGCAGTTCGAGGCCGAGCTGGTACAGCTGCTGGCCGATCAGCTGGCCGAGCGGATCGGCACCGACCCGTACGCCGACGACCCGCTCGGCGGTGACGACGCCCCCGGCGAGGCGCAGCTGCTCGCCGCGGCGGACCTCGCCGAGCTGCGCGCGGAGCTGCGCGCCAGCCCGCAGGTGCAGGCGGCCGTCGACCAGCTGTGGCCGGTGCTGACCCCGCACCGGCTGCTCGCCGACCTGTTCGCCGACCCGGACCGGCTGGCCCGGGCGGCGCCGCAGTTCACCGACGAGGAGCGGGCGCTGCTGCGCCGGGCGCCGGGCGAGGGTTGGAGCCCGGCCGACGTACCGCTGCTCGACGAGGCGGCCGACCAGCTCGGTGAGGACGAGCGGCCGGAGAGCGTGGCGGCCCGCCGCAAGCAGTCTGCCCGGATCGCCTATGCCCAGGGGGCGCTGGACATCGCCGCCGGATCGGCCTCGATGGAGTTCGAGGACGAGGAGAGCGAGCAGCTGGGCGTCGGGGACCTGTTGGAGGCCGAGCGCTACGCCGAGCGCTTCGAGGTCCGGGAGAGCCTCACCGCCGCGCAGCGCGCGGCGGCCGACCGTCGCTGGGCGTTCGGACACGTGATCGTGGACGAGGCGCAGGAGCTCTCGCCGATGGCCTGGCGGCTGCTGATGCGCCGGTGCCCGAGCCGGTCGCTGACCATCGTCGGGGACGTGGCGCAGACCGGTGACCTGGCCGGGGCGGCGTCCTGGGCGGCGGTGCTGGAGCCGTACCTGGCCGACCGGTGGCGGCTGGCCGAGCTGACCGTGAACTACCGCACCCCGGCCGAGATCATGGAGCTGGCCGCCGGTGTACTCGCCGAGATCGATCCGACCCTGGTACCGCCCCGGTCGGTGCGCTCCACCGGCGAGCGGCCGTGGCGGCGCGCCGTCGCGCCGGACCGGTTGGCACCGGCCACGGTGGCGGCGGCGGTCGAGGCGGCGCACCAGGTGGGCGACGGCCGGGTCGGGGTGATCGTGCCCGAGCCGGTGCTGGCGGAGTTGGGCGCGGCGGTGCAGGACGCGCTGCCGGAGGCGGCCGTGGGCGCCGACGCCGAGCTGGAGCGGCGGGTGGTGGTGTTGACCGTCCGGCAGGCCAAGGGGCTGGAGTTCGACGCGGTGCTGGTGGTCGACCCGGACCGGATCGTGGCCGACTCGGTCCGCGGCCGGCGCGACCTCTATGTCGCGCTCACCCGGGCCACCCGCCACCTCGGCCTGCTCTGCCCGGCCGGCTGATCAGCCGGACGGCGTGCTCTGCCCGGCCAGTTGATCAGCCAGCCGGCCGGTGCGGCCGTCTGCTCGGTGTTTGCCCCGGCGGGTGCCGGCGCAGCGGCCCTTGCGGCGGGCGGTGCAGCCGGTAGCGTGGATGTCACCGGCCAAGGGAGCCCGATGCGCGCGCTGCTGTGGTCCGAGCTGGACACCGATCCGCCCGAGACATATGTCGATTTCGTCGCCCGCAACCTCGCCGGGCTGCGGCAGGCGGCGCTGGCCGCCATCGACGACCGGCACCGCGCCGAACTGCTCTACCCCGAGGTGCTCACCGACGTGGCGCTGGCCTGGCGGCGGCTGGAGTGGGCGCGGCACCGCGGCCGCCCGGAGGCCGCCGGCGACTACCTGGACCGCTGCCTGTACCGGCGGGTGCACGCGCCGAACGGCGACGAGGACGAAGACGAGGAGCAGCCGGCGATCGGGGTGAGTTTCACCGTCTGGGACGCCGACTCCTCCGCCCTGCCCCACCTGCCGCCGCCGGAGCGGGAGAACGTCGCCGTACGGCTGGCCGGGCACCTCCTGCCCGCCGTCGAGCCTGAGCCGGCGCCGCTGGCCGAAGCGGCGATCGCCTGGTGGCACGCCTACGAGCAGCGGCGCCGCTGGCGTCAGCTGGTCGCGGTCGCCGTGCTGCTGGCGGTACTGCTGTTCCCACTGGCGACGATGACGAACTCGGCCGCGACCTTCTGAGTGCCACTCTCCGCCCAAGATCGCTCACTGTCCGCAGTGGACAGACGCCCCAAATACGGCACCCGGTAACAGTCGCGTCATCTTTTCCGGTCGTCACCGTCGGCGCGGGGGTAGGGTGACCCCGGCAGGTATCGACCACAGTGAAGGGCGGCTGCACATGGACCGTCCGGCCTGGGCCCCCAGCGGCGTCGACATCGAAACGCCCAGCATCGCCCGCGTGTACGACTACTTTCTCGGCGGCTCACACAACTTCGCGGCCGACCGGGCGTTCGCCGACCGGATGATTGCCGCCCTGCCGCACACCGTCCCGGTGGCCCGGGAAAACCGCGCCTTCGTCGGCCGCGCCGTGCGCTTCATCGCCAGCCAGGGCGTCGACCAGTTCGTCGACATCGGCTCCGGCATCCCGACCGTGGGCAACGTGCACCAGGTGGCCGCCTCGGTCCGCCCCGGCGCCCGGGTCGCCTACCTGGACAACGACCCGGTGGCCATCGCGCACAGCCGGGCGCTGCTGGCCGACGTACCGGACGCCGTCATCGTCGGCGCCGACATGCTCGCCGCCCCCGTGCTGCGGCTACCCGAGGTACGCGCCGTCATCGACCTGGACCGTCCGGTCGGCGTCCTGCTGGCCGCCGTGCTGCACTTCGTCACCGACGGCGACCAGGCCCGCGAGCTGGTCGCCGGCCTGGTCGACGCGCTGGCCCCGGGCAGTTACCTGGCCATCTCGCACGCCACTGACGACAACGTGGACGACGACGCCCGGCGGGTGGAGGGCATGTACAACCGCGCGGTGGCCACCCTCGCGCTGCGCACCCGAGCCGAGGTCACCGCGTTCTTCGACGGGTTGACCCTGGTCGAACCGGGCGTGGTGCAGGTCCCGCAGTGGCGGCCGGACACCGTCACCGACCAGCAGCAGCCCTACCCCGGGTACGCCGGTGTCGGCCGGGTGGACTGACCCGACGGGCGCGCCGGCCGGCCCGCCCGCGCCGCCCACCGCGGACACCCTGGCGCACGCCTGGGCCCAGGCGATCCGGGACACCAGCTTCGTCGACATGAACTTCGCGCAGCTGCTGGAGTTCCTGCGGCGGCTGGCCGAGCGGCTGCTCGGTCCGGCCGCCGAGCGGGCCCCCCGGGCCGTCGGCGCGGCGCTGGTCGAGGCGCACTTCACCCGGGTGGAGTCGCTGGAGCGCACCGTGGAGGTGCTGTCCCGGCAGCTGCCGCCGGCCCAGGCCGGGCCGGTGGTGGCCGGTGTCGCCACCGGGTACGCCGACGCGCTGCGCGAACTGACCAGGGCCGAGCAGCAGCGCATCATCACCGCCGCGCTGGTGGCCCGGCGCACCGCCGAGGACGCCCGGTGGGCCAGCGAGGCCCGCTTCGCGGCGGTCTTCGCCGAGGCCCCGATCGGCATCGTGGTCTCGACCGTCGACGGCGAGCTGCTGGAGGCCAACGGCTGCCTGTGTGACCTGCTCGGCTACCAGCGCGAGGAGTTCGTCAAGCTGGCCCCGGCGCAGCTGGCCCACCCGGACGACCCGGTCGGGCTGGCCGAGTACTACGCCGAGCTGGTGGCCGGGTCGCGGGACTACTTCCGCACCGAGAAGCCGTTCTTCCGGGCCGACGGCACGGTGGTGTGGACCGACATGGTGGTGTCCCTCATCCGCGACCAGCACGGCTTCCCGCGCTACGTGCTCGGCATGCTGGAGGACATCACCGAGCGCTACGACCTGCACCTGCGCCTGCGCCACCAGGCGCAGCACGACCTGCTCACCGGGCTGCCCAACCGCAGCCGGTTCTTCCAGGAGCTGGAGGGCATCCTGTCGGCCGCCCGGCCCAGCGACCGGCTGGGCCTGTGCTACCTGGACATCGACGGGTTCAAGGCGGTCAACGACACGCTCGGGCACGACGTCGGGGACGAGCTGATCCGTACCATCGGGGGCCGCATCGGCGAGCTGGGGGCCGGTACGACCATCGCCGCGCGTACCGGCGGGGACGAGTTCGTGCTGCTGGTACCCGGCGCCGACCACCGCATCGCGGTCGAGGTGGCCGAGCGCGCGCTGGCCGCCGTGCGGGTACCGGCCAAGCTGCGCGGCCAGTCGGTGGCCGTGTCGGCGAGCATCGGCGTGGTGGCCGGTCCGGTCGGCCGGGCCACCGCCGCCGACCTGATGCGCGCCGCCGACACCACCCTCTACTGGGCCAAGTCGCAGGGCCGCAACCGGGTCGCGCTGTTCGACGCCGACCGGCACATCCGCGAGGTGACCCGGTACGAGCTGACCGCCGCGCTGCCCGACGCGCTGGCCCGCGAGGAGTTCTTCCTGGAGTACCAGCCGCTGGTACGGCTGCGCGACGAGCGGCTGGTCGGGGTGGAGGCGCTGGTGCGCTGGCGGCACCCGCGCTGGGGAGTGCTCGGGCCGGACCACTTCATCGGCCTGGCCGAGGAGCACGGGCTGATCGAGCAGTTGGGCGCCTGGGTGCTGGCCCAGGCCTGCGCGCAGGCGGCGCAGTGGCGCACCGGGTTTCCGGACCGGCCGTTGACGATGAGCGTCAACCTGGCCCCGCACCAGGTACGCGCCGCCGAGCTGCCGGACCGGCTGGCCGGCCTGCTCGGGCGCACCGGCGTGCCGCCGGAGCTGCTGCAGCTGGAGCTCACCGAGAGCGACCTGGTGGGTCAGGCCGGTGACTACCCGGCGGTCGCGTTCGTCGGCGAATAGCCGCACGTTGAGGCTGAGCCTGCCTTGTTCCATCGCGCCGGTGATGCGGTCCAGCCGGCGTGGCAGTCGGCTAGCACCGGTAGCAGCGCGATCAGCTCGTCGGCGGCCGACTTGGGCATGCCTCGTGGCGACAGCTGCGCGGCCACGTGGGCGGCTGCGTATGCCCGAGCTTCCTCGGCTATGTCAATCCCGGGTGTCAGCAGGGTGAGTGTGCCTTCGAGGGTGGCTAGGGCGCGCAGGACGGTGGCGATCTCAGGCGGGATTGCCAGCTCAAAGCGGGAAGCCAGGCGGAAGAGGTCGGTGAACATCTCAGCGGTGGCCGCAGTGCCGCCCGTGAGGTGGCGCGCCATGAACTGGCCGAGTGCCCGCTCCAGTTGCTGTTCGTCGATGTCGTCGGTGCGGGTGAGCAGTTCCAGCAGGGCGTCGCGGAGCGCCGCCGGGTCGGCGCGCCCGAGCGCGAGCAGCAGGTTCTGCAGCGCGGCCCGCTGCTGGGCGTCGATGCGGCCGACTGAGCCGAAGTCGATCAGGGCGAGGCGGCCGTCGGTGAGCAGCAGGACGTTGCCCGGATGCGGGTCGGCATGGAACACGCCGCCTTCGGTGATCTGGTACACCATGCTGCGCAGCAGCGCGCGGGCCAGCTCGGCGCGGTCAAGCCCGCGGTCATCGATCAGCTGTCCTGCTGCGCGCAAGCTGACCCCGTCCAGCCATTCGATGACGAGCACATGCTCGGTGCACAGCTGCTCATGCACGGCCGGAAGCACCACCAAGACGTTTCCCCCGACGGCACGCTGCTGGGCCGCCCAGGTGGCAGCGACGGCGGCCATGTTGCGTGCCTCTATCCGGAAGTCGAGCTCTTCCCGCATGGCGGTGGCGAATCCCCGGGCAACGCCGGCCGCGCCGACCGCACGCGCCCAGCGCGCGCGATCCTCGAGCCTGACCGCCATACGCAGCAGGATGTCGAGGTCCTGTTCGACGGTGGCACGGATCCCTGGGCGCTGAACCTTCACGGCCACCTCGGCGCCCTGGGCGTCGCCCCGCAGCCAGGCCTTGTGAACCTGGGCGATCGATGCGGCTGCGGCCGGCTCCGGCTGCAGATCCGCGAAAACCTGTCCCGTCGGCGCCCCAAGTGACTGGGCTAGCACCTCCTCCACCTGTTCCCACCGGGCCGCTCGGCCCGGTCCTGAAGCCGGGCGAGTTCGGAAATGAACTCCTCCGGGAGCAGATCACGGCGAGTGGACAGCAGCTGGCCCAGCTTGGTGAAGGTGACTCCGCCCTCTTCCAGGGCACGCCGCAGCGACAAAGCCAGCGCTGCCCGCCCGCCAGCCGCGTCCGCGGGACGTAGCGGCCGCCCGTGCAGGTAAGGGCCCAGCCCGTGCCGCACTGCGATCCGGCTGATCTGCGAATAGCGCCGCGACCGCGCGAGCGCGCGCCGCGCGCCGCGGATCATCTCCACCGGCTGCGGGCCCGTCCCGCTCGGCACCAGTGCCTCAGCCGCGACAAGGAAGATCATCGCGACGATCAGCGGAACGCCCAGCGCCACAGTGATGAACGCCGCCAGGTGCCCGGGCTGGGCCGCTCGCAGCGACCTGCCCAAGATTTCGGCGGTGGCGAAGCCCAGCAACCCAGCGATCAGCGCACGCAGCACCCCGACTGGCAATCCGAGCAGCCGCCGCGATGCCCACGCCAGGGCCGCCACCAGCGCCGTGCTGGCGGCCAGCACGGCCACCGCAAAGGCAACCCCGGTCACCGGCGACGATTGCGCAGCCAGCATCGCTTCCCTCCCTGGGTGGCAGCCACATCAGATCGAAGCTGATACTGCCCGCACCAAGTTATTCCGGTGCGGCAGCGATCAATCTACGTGTTGTATCCGAACACACCCACAGGCGCGGCCCCCGCTCCCGGACTCGTCAGATCGGACAAACACGCATACCCCGGATCGCCCACCCATAGACTCGCCAAGCACTGGCCGGACCTCGGCAGGAACTTCCTCTTCTGAGCATGCGCGGCATCAGAGGCAGAGAGCACCATTCGCACTGTGTGAGGCGACCGAGCGACCGCGGCGGCCGGGCCGCTTCGCGACTTGAAGATCATTGGTCTGCGCGCCGCAAGGGCGCCTCACCTTGCTCAACTCAAGAAGTGTCAGCTGGCTGGAGGCGGAGTCGGCGATGATGCCGTCGGTCCCGACGGCTGAGACTGCATCTTCTGTTCGAGGATGCGTTGCTTGGCCGCCGCAAAGGCAGCGTCGGAAAGTACCCCCTGGTCGTGCAGCTGTGTCAGCTTGCTCAGTTGCGATATCCACGACGTCTGGTCATCCGCAGCCACAGGCGGGGACTGGGCAGCGGCGGGTGACTTAACGGGAACGGCTGGCTGGGCGGGGGCGGCCGGGCTGGCTGGAGTGACGAGCTGCTGGCCGGCGGGGTTCACCCCGAGCTGACGCCAGAACCGCTCGACCTGCGCCATGTACCGAGACTGGGTAAGCCGCCCGGCGCGGAACGAAGCAGTTGCGTCGGACATCGAGCGTGTGTAACGCAGTTGTGCGTTGCTGATTTGAATCCCCTGGCTGCAGACCGGACAGACCAGGTAGTCGTCCGTCCCGTAGGGCACGACGGGCACGAAGTACAGGCGCACCGACTTCTTCGACCGGACGTGGTGGAGGAACACCTGATTATGACAGTTCGGGCACACGCACGGCGCCACCTCGCCCTGATCCTCTGGATGGCCTGGCCCGAAGCCGAAAATCACCATGCGGTAAGTAAAGCCGAGTTACCCGCGCAGCGGCTCATGCCTGGCAGGTGATAACGGGCGACGTTAGCGGGATACCGCCTGCAGCGACGTCGGTCCTTACCTCGCTGAGTCCGCCGCTGACTGCAGGCGAGGCTGGCCGGGGCGAAACGGTCAGCTGGGTCAGCCTGGCATTCGGCATCGGCAAGCTGATCGGTGTCTGGGCGATCCCGGGGGTATTTGCCGACGTGCGCGGGTCCGCTGGACGTCATCAAACCTGACTCCGGCCACTTTCTGACGGGTCGCCAGCGCTCGGCCCGGGAGTAGCTCCGGATGTTCGCTCGGCGGCCTGGAGATCATCATCATGGCCATGCCGTCCTCGATGTGGCTGACGGGAACCCGTGCATGGTCCTCCCGGGCGACGAACTCGCGAACTCGCAGACGACGCTGGTGCGCAGGCCGGCGACCTCAGGCCGCTGGGTGAGATTCGTCTCCGCTCGCGGCACAGCTTGCCGTCGGCGGCCTCGAACAGATCATCCCCTTGGGGCGCAACACCGACGGGGACACAGGCGAGCAGGTGATCGCCCAGATCGCCGGCTCGGCGAGCTGTTACTGGCCCGCTGTGTCACTCAGCACTGATGCTGTAGATCGCGATAGACAGGGTCAAGATTGGGACCGGCCGGTGCGGCACCGGGCGAGGTCTCGGTCCGGCGCCCGGCCTTGAGACGGCCCAGATCAGGCCCGACCCGGCGCACCGTATGCGGTCATGTGAGTAACGTCAATCGGTACGGCTGGATGCCCTCGGCGTGCCTGTCGCCGGCGGGTAAGGCGCCGGTCACAGAGGAGCGCGGGCACGGCGGGCCGCTAGCGACGTCGGTGCCCCGACTAGACGTTCAGTCGCTCGTCGCCTCGAACCCGATGAGCCAGTGGAGACCGTAACGGTCGATGACCTGGCCATCGGATGCGCCCCACGGCCGCGCCTGCAAGTCGTCCACGACCCGGCCACTTTCGCAGAGACGGGAGAACCAGTTGCGCAAAGTCGCGGGAGCGGCAGTACCAAGCAGGGCCAGCATCATGCCTTCGGATTGGAATGGCGGCTCGTCCCCGGACACGTCGGCACCGAACAGCGCGACGGGTCCCCCGGCAAGGTAGCCGTGGGCAATGGCATCGGCCGGACCGTCGGCCCGGTTGAACTCCGCGAAGGTGTGCAACTGAACTGCACAGCCAAAGACTTCACCGTAGAAGGTCAAGGCCTCACGAGCAGTGCCGGGGAAATGGAGGTAGGGCGTCGGGCCGGTCATGGATCAAAGGTTATGCGCCGCATGGCCGGGACGTCCTGTCACACGCACGAGCGGGCGATTTTCTCTCCGGACCGCCATGTAGCCGCAGGGCTATACGTGTGCGTACCTTCCAGTCGGGGGACGTCGGCGGGCTAGTGCCTATCCTCCCGTGTCGATGACAGGCAGGTCGCTGCAGCCTCCCTTTCCGGCTGTGACGGTGGCCACGCCGGGCATGGCTGGGCCGATGGTGAGTGATGGCTATCGGCTCGCGCGGGAGTTCGTGGGACCGTCAGGATCCGTGGCGGTAGGTGGCCGTGCATCCGCCGTCGACGGTCACGATTGAACCGGTCATGAATGACGCCTCGTCAGATGCAAGGAACGTCGCGACACGGGCCACTTCCCGTGCCTGCGCCTGGCGGCCGATGGGTTGCAAGGCGGCGTTCGCTTCCCGCCGCGCCTGCGCGGCGGCGCGTTCGGCCGGAGGCAGGGATGCCCTTCGGCCGCCCATGTCCGTGTCGATGTACCCGGGGCAGATGGCGTTGACGCGAAGACCGTCGGGACTGTAGTCGACGGCCAGCTGCCGGGTGAGGTTGACGATGCCGCCCTTGGAGGCACAGTACGACGGTGCCATCGGCGCGCCGATGATGCCGTAGGTGGAGGCAATGTTGACCATGGCGCTCCGCGGGCGCCGCAGGAGGTGGGGGATCGCCGCCCTGGCGCAGAGGAAGGTCCCGCGCAGGTTGACGGCGATCGTCCGGTCCCAGGCGTCGATGTCGAGCTCATGGAGGCGACGCGACCCGCCGGAGATGCCGGCGTCGTTGACCAGCACGTCGAGTTGCCCGAAGTCGGCGACGGCGCCGTTGACCAGGGCGGTCACCTGCTCGGCTTCGGCCACGTCGCATGACCTGAAGGACGCCTTGCCGCCTGCGCTCAGGATCTCCTCAACTGTTCGCTGCCCGTCATCGATGTTTGTGTCGCCGATGGCAACGATCGCGCCGGCGGCCGCCATGTCGAGGGCGATGGCCCGCCCAATACCTGTGGCCCCGCCGGTCAGGAGCACCACGCTGTCGTTCAGGGAGGGCATGAGTCCTTGCCTCCTCTTCCTCTTGGTGAACTCGGCGGTGCTGCTGGGACGCTACCTCAAGATCTTGGTCCAGGAACCGTACAGGTACTCCTCTCCGATCATGCGATCAGCACGGCTAAGCACCAGGCGAAGAAGGACATGATGCGTCAGCACCGGGGAGGCGGGGCTGTCGCTGGCCGCGCCAGGCGGGCCGCTAACGCAGCTGGCCAAGCCGTGCCGGAGACCACGCGGCGAACGCGTCCTGGGCCACTTGCCGCCATGAGTCGATGTTCTGGGACATGGGCTACCGCCAGGTGAGTGGCAGCTATGACAATCAGCGCAGTATCTCAGAGCCGGACGGCCCCAGCCTCGAATGGCGTCGGACTCTGCCTCGTCCGGCTGGTGATCAAGTTCACATACCCTCGACTAGCACTGGGGCGAACGAAGGCCTGCTGGGCTCCGTGTGCAGGCGCCGGTTCCAGGCAGCGACGACAAGTTCAGGGTCGCCGATGGCCAGTGCGCTGGCGAGGTGGACGGCGTCCGCGCCCCTGAGCGCGTGCTCCCGGGTCAGTTGGCCGGCGTGCTGCTCCACGGCCCGGGGGAGCTCGGCCGGGCGGATAGCAGCCCAGTGGCCGTCCCAGGCCCGCTCGGCCGTGTCGAGATCGTGGTCGCTGAGGTCGTGGTTGCGGGCAGCCGCGACGAGCGCGGCACGCACCAGCTGTCACGCCGGGTGAGCGGCCTCGGCAGCTGGATGCTGTTCACCTCTAGGGCGCCGATGGGCTGCGGCTTATGGTTGCGTGGTGGAAGGTACGGGGGGCGGGGCTGCTGGGCCGATGGTGGGCCGTGACCGCGAGCTGGCTCGGGTCATGCTGCTGCTGGACGATGCACGGGCGGGCGGCGGCCGTCTGGTGCTGTGCACGGGTGAGGCGGGGATCGGGAAGACCCGGCTGGCGGAGGAGGCCGCCGCGTCGGCTGCCGCGAGGGGTGTGCCGGTGGCGTGGGCCCGGGCTGCCGACCGGGATAGCCTGCCGCCGTACGGCTTGTGGCGGCTGGTGCTGGATGAGCCCGCCGTCCGGGCCGCCGATGATGACCCATCCGGTGCGGGCCTTTGGTCGCGTGTCTTCGGTGGCGCCGAACGCCCGGCGCTGGCTGACGGCGCTGATTCCGGCAGCGCCCAGCGGTTCGCGATGTTCGCCGAGGTTCGCAGGCGGCTGGCGCAGGCGGCCAGGGCGAATGGGTTGCTGCTGGTGCTTGATGACCTGCAGTGGGCGGACGAGGCGTCCGCGGTCTTGCTCGCGGATGTCGTGCGCCAGCTGCGAGGGACGCTCATCTTGGTGTTGGCGACCTACCGGGAGTCGGCGGCCTCCGGTGATACGAGCGCCGGGCTGCTGCTGCGTCTGTCGGCGGATGC
>CAVTWH010000008.1:0-521111 GCA_963738365.1 uncultured Actinomycetota bacterium | reverse complement strand
CTCGATGAAGCCGAACGGGTTGACCCGGGCGAAGGTGGACAGCGCCCCGATCAGGCCAATGTTCGGGCCTTCCGGCGTCTCGATCGGGCACATTCGGCCATAGTGGGACGGGTGCACGTCGCGGACCTCGAAGCCGGCGCGCTCGCGGGACAGACCACCGGGGCCCAGGGCGGACAGCCGCCGACGGTGCGTCAGGCCGGCCAGCGGGTTGGTCTGGTCCATGAACTGGGACAGCTGGGAGGTACCGAAGAACTCCTTGATCGCGGCCACCACGGGGCGGATGTTGATCAGGGTCTGCGGCGTGATCGCCTCGACGTCCTGCGTGGTCATCCGCTCGCGGACGACCCGCTCCATCCGGGACAGGCCGACCCGGACCTGGTTCTGGATCAGCTCGCCGACGGTACGCAGCCGGCGGTTGCCGAAGTGGTCGATGTCGTCGGGCTCGAAGCCCTCCTCGCCGGTGTGCAGCCGGCACAGGTACTCGACGGTCTTGGCGACGTCTTCCTCGGTGAGCACGCCGGTGTTGATCGGCAGGTCGAGTTCGAGCTTCTTGTTGAACTTGTACCGACCGACCTTGGCGACGTCGTACCGCTTCGGGTTGAAGAACAGGTTGTCCAGCAGGGTCTGGGCGTTCTCGCGGGTCGGCGGCTCGCCCGGGCGCAGCTTGCGGTAGATGTCCAGCAGCGCCTCGTCCTGGCTGGCGATGTGGTCCTTCTCCAGGGTGGTCATCATGAGCTCTGACCAGGCGAACCGCTCGCGGATCTGCTCGTTGCTCCAGCCGATGGCCTTCAGCAGGACGGTGACGGCCTGGCGGCGCTTGCGGTCGATCCGGACGCCGACCGTGTCCCGCTTGTCGATGTCGAACTCCAGCCAGGCACCCCGGCTCGGGATGACCTTGACGCTGGACAGGTCACGGTCGGAGGTCTTGTCCGGCTCCTTGGCGAAGTACACGCCCGGCGAGCGGACCAGCTGGCTGACGACGACACGCTCAGTGCCGTTGATGATGAAGGTGCCCTTCGGCGTCATCATCGGGAAGTCGCCCATGAACACCGTCTGGCTCTTGATCTCGCCAGTGGTGTGGTTGGTGAACTCGGCAGTCACGAAGAGCGGCGCACAGTACGTGAGGTCCTTCTCCTTGCACTCCTCGATGGAGGCCTTCACCTCGTCGAAGCGGGGTGCGGAGAAGGACAGCGACATCGTCCCCGAAAAGTCCTCGATGGGGCTGATCTCATCGAGGATCTCGGACAACCCGGAACGGGCGTGCGGATCACCGGCGGAACGGGCGGCCCAGGCCTCGTTACCCACCAACCAGTCGAACGACTCGGTCTGAATGGCGAGGAGATTGGGTACCTCAAGATGTTCGGTGATCCGGCCGAAGGAGACTCGGCGGGGAGCGAAAGCACTCGACGTGCGACTGGTCTTCGCAGGGCGGGAAGATGGCAAGATGCGTCCTTCCGAGGACCTGTGGTGCAGAACGGCCGTTTCGCGTGCACCCCGACAGGCCCCGTCCAAATTGCCCAAAGTCGGACAATACACACAGGGAAGCAGTCGGAAGGCAGCGCAAACTAGCAGTCTAGCCGTCAGGCGCGGCACTGTCCAGCCCCACTCGCGAGAACTGGTCAGCGGCCCTTTGGCGGCGGTACGAACCGGGGTCGACCCGATTCCTCTACGCCGTCTGTCCAGGCCGCCGAGCGGAGAAACCCGCATCCCGCGGAAGCGTTGCGCAATCAGCGTGCCTAACGTCGGGACCATCGTCAAGTGCTCCGGCGGATCTGTACCGGACAGAAGTGGCCACGCGCCGGTGCGGTCGCGTTGACAGTGCGTGCGCCCGCCTGGATATTTGCTGCCGTGTCAGCGCCCACCGCCGCCGCCGCCAGCGGGGCCCCCACGCCGGCCGCGACCGGCGCCGGCCAGCCTGCCGACCCGGACGCCGAAGCCGCCCGGGCAGCCGCCGCCCGCGTCCACCAGCTGGTCGCCGCCCCCGCCGGGGGCACCGGCGAGGACAGTGCGGCCCCGGGCCGCACGGGCACCGTCCCGGAGCCCGCCGACGGCTCGCTGCCCGGCACCGACGGCAGCCCCCCGCCGGTACCCGCGGCCGACCGGCGACGCGGCGGCCCGTGGCACCGGGCACTGCTGCACGGTACGGCCATCTGGCTCGCCGCCCACCTGGGCTACTGCGCCGTGATGCTGCTCCTGGCCATGATCAACAACACCCACCCGGCGCTGCACCAGCAGTGGCTGTCGTGGAAGCAGTGGGACACCAACTGGTTCGTCGACATCGCCGGCTCGGGCTACGCCGGGCTGGCCCCCGACCGGGCCGACCCGGCCACCGCGTTCTTCCCGCTCTACCCGCTGCTCGCCTGGCTGGTCGACCCGATCGTCCCGGGCGGCGCGTACGCCGCCGTCATGGTGGTCTCCAACGTCGCCTTCCTCGCCGCCGTGGTGCTGCTGCACCGCTTCTTCGAGGCGGAGAGCGACCCGGCCGGCGCACTGCGCGGCACCTGGTACCTGGTGATCTTCCCCAGCGGCTTCTTCCTGGCCGCCGGGTACAACGTCTCGCTGGCCATCGCGCTGTCGGTGGGCTGCCTCTACGCGCTGCGCCGGCAGCACTGGTGGCTGGCCGGCGTGGCCGGCGCGCTGGCCAGCGCCAACCGCTCCTCCGGCGTACTGCTGCTCATCCCGTTCGGCTACGAGTACCTGCGGGTGCGCGGCTTCCACCCGCGCCGGATCCGACCGGACGCGCTGTGGGCCGCCCTGGTCCCGGTCGGCCTGGTCGCCTACATGATCTACACCTGGGTGGTGCTCGGCGACGCACTGCGCTTCGAGCACGCCCAGGACAACTGGCGGCGCACCCTGGCCTGGCCCTGGGTGGCGCTGCGGCAGTCCGCGGGGATGGCCGCCGGGCACGTCCACGACCTCAACGCGTTCCAGATCCACAACCTGCTCGACCTGCTCAGCGTGGCGTTCTGCGCGGTGCTGCTGGTGCTGTGCTTCGTCGGCCCGTGGCGGCTGCGCCGCGACCAGTGGGCGCTGCCCATCTACGGCGCCGCCGTGCTCACCCTGGTCACCATGTTCCCGGACTTCACCTCCGAGCACCCGTCCCCGCTACGCTCGGCGGTCCGCCTGGTGCTCGAGGTGTTCCCGGCGTTCCTGCTGCTCGGCCGGGTCGGCCGGCACGCCGGCTTCGACAAGGTGTACACCTACCTCGCGCTGGTCGCGCAGGGGCTGCTGCTGCTCGTCTTCCTGCGGGGCCAGTGGGTCGCCTGAAGGCGACAGGTGGCCAGTGGGTCGCCTGAAGGCGACAGGTGGCCAGTGGGTCGCCTGACCGGGCCCCGGCGCGCGCCGCCGAGGCCGCCCGACGCGACGACGGCCGGCCCCGCAAATCCGGGACCGGCCGTCGTGAGGAACGCGGGATGCGCTGCTACTTGAGGGTGACCTTGGCGCCCTCGGCCTCGAGCTTGGCCTTGGCCTTCTCGGCGGTCTCCTTGTTGACCTTCTCCAGGATGGCCTTGGGGGCCGCCTCGACGGCGTCCTTGGCCTCCTTCAGGCCCAGGCCGGTCAGCTCACGCACGACCTTGATGACCTGGATCTTCTTGCCGCCGTCGCCCTCCAGGACGACGTCGAACTCGTCCTGCTCCTCGACCGGCTCGGCGGCGGCCGGACCGGCCGGACCGGCGGCGACCGCGACCGGAGCAGCGGCCTTGACGTCGAAGGTGTCCTCGAACTGCTTCACGAACTCGGAGAGCTCGATCAGGGTCATCTCCTTGAACGCGTCAAGGAGCTCCTCGGTGCTCAGCTTCGCCATGGTGTCGGCGTCCTTTCTGGTGATGATGGATCGGGGGCGTGAGCGCGGTGGCTCAGCCCTCGGCCGACGCCTCGGCTGGCTCGGCTGCGGCGGGGGTCGCCCCGCCCTCGTTCTGACGCTTGTCCTGCAGGGCCGCGACGGTACGCACCGCCTGCGCCAGCGGGGCCTGGAACAGCGCCGCCGCCTTGGACAGGTTGGCCTTCATGCCGCCGGCCAGCTTGGCCAGCAGCACCTCGCGGGACTCCAGGTCAGCGATCTTGGCGACCTCGGCCGCCGAGACCGGCTTGCCCTCGAACACGCCGCCCTTGATGATCAGCGCGGGGTTGGTCTTCGCGAACTCGCGCAGACCCTTCGCCGCCTCGACCGGGTCGCCGGACACGAAGGCAACCGCGGTAGGACCGGTGAACAGCGCGTCGAGACCGGAGATGCCGGCTTCGACAGCGGCCCGCTTCGCGAGCGTGTTCTTGGCCACCGCGTAGGTGGTCTGCCGGCCGAGCGAGCGCCGCAGGGTGGTGATCTGCGCGACCGTCAGGCCCCGGTACTCGGTGAGCACGGTCGCCGAGGCGCTGCGGAAGTGCTCCGTCAGCGCGGCGACGTCCTCGGCCTTGTCGGCCCGAACCTTGTCCGCCATGTCCCTCCTCTCGTTGCTTCGGGCTGGTCGTGCTGCCCGGCCCCACAAACGAGACGAGCCCCGGCGCAGGGCGCACGGGGCAGGACACGGCGATGATCGCCGACAAGCACCGTTCTCGCTCCTGCGCGGGTCGCCCGCGGCTGCGGGACCTTCGACCGGGGGGACCCCGGTGACCAGCGGTCTTCGGAATGGCTGTGCGGACACAGCCACAAGAACTACGGAACGCCACGGTACCCGAACAGCTCCGGGCCACCAAATCAGGCCCGGGTACGCCGCATCCAGCCGTACCCGGCCAGCACCACGGCGCTCCACAGCACCGCCCAGCCGGTCAGCGGCCCGAGCCTCGGGTAGTCCAGATGATCGGCGGTGAGCGTCCGTGCGCTGGCCAGCAGCGGCGGCGCCAGCCACGGCACCGGCGAGCTCTTCAGACCCAGCAGCAGGAGCACCACCACACCGGCGGCCAGCAGCGTCACGGCGCGCCCGGCGTTGCCCGCGACCACCCGGCTGCACCAGGCACCCAGCGCCACCGCCGGTAGTACCACCAGCGCGTGTACCCAGGCGCCGAGCAGCAGCGACGGGACGAAACCGGGGCCGCCGTGATCCAGCGTCAAGGCACCGAACAGCCACGGCATGACCAGTGCTGCCACGATCACCGGCACGGTACTCAGCGCGGCGGCGATCAGCCCGGCCAACACCTCCCGGCGGCGGGAGCGCAGCGCCACCAGAGCCAGCCGGCGCTGCACGTCCGGCTCGACGTCCAGCAGGATCTTGGTCTGCCAGGCGAAGACCGGGAAGAGCAGCACCGCCGAGACGCCGTACGCCTCGGCCGGGCGGGCCTGGCCGCCGCCGTAGAGCACGGCGAGCACCACCAGCGCGCCGATCACCGGAGCGAGCGCCCGGCCGGTGCGCTGCAGCGCCCCCATCCGCATGAGGATCACCGCCGTCATCGGGCCCCGCCGGCTGCGCCGCAGGCCCCGGGCGGAAGGGTGCGTCCCGTCCGGCTCCTCCGGCAGCGGCCCGGCCGCGGCGCCCTCGGTCCCCTCGGGCAGGATCCGGGCCGGGGCAGTGCTGGCGGCCCTGTCGGGCAGGAGCCGGGCCGGCGCGGCGCCGGCGGCCTGCTCGGGGAGCAACCGGGCGGGGTCAGCGCCGGCGGGCTCACGGGTCGGGGCCGCGCCCGGGGTCGGTGCGGCCTCGTCCGGCAGGTCCGGGGTCCCGGACAGGGAAACGGCGCTCATCGGCGTACCCGCACAATCTCGTAGCCGGCGGTCTTGAGCTCCTCGACAGCCTCCGGCCCGTGCGGGGCGGGAACCGCGACCTCGATGACCCAGTGCTGCTCGGCGGCGGTGGTGACGACATTGGCCTCGGTGACCGTCCAGGAGGCGGCGCCGGGCAGCCGGGCGGTCTCGCCGAGGTGGTCGCTGACCAGCACCGAGCCGCCGGCCTCCTGCACCTCGGTGACGATCTCCGGGATCAGTTCCCGGGTGGCGGCGTCCAGGCCTTCCCAGGGCTCGTCCAGGATGAGCAGGTCGGGCGGGGTCAGCATGGCCTGCGCCAGGCCGACCTTCTGCGCTGTGCCCTTGGACAGCGAACCCAGCCGGGTCCCCAGGAACGACGAGATGCCCAGCCGTTCGGCCCACGTGTCGACCGCGTCGACCCGCTCGTCCGGATCGAGCCCGGCCAGCGCACCCATGGCCATCAGGTAGCGGTCCACGGTGAACGGCTGCTGCGCCGGGAAACGCTCCGGTACCCAGCCGACCCGGGTCGGGCGCTCCTGCACCGACCCACGGGACGGCGCCAGTACCCCGGCCACCAGTTGCAGCAGGGTCGACTTGCCGGCGCCGTTGCGGCCACCCACCACGACCACCTGGCCGGGCGGCAGGGCCGCGGACACGCCCTGGAGCACCCACGGGCCGCCGCGGCTGTAGCGAAACCACACATCGTCGAGTCGCACGCGCATACCCTGCCACAGCGCGGCGTCAACAGGTACCCGGGAAAGCAAGAAGCCCCGCGGTCGCCGCGGGGCTCCTGGTTCACCGAGGGGTGCGCCTAGACGTCGGCCGACTCGGTGAGGTTGCGGGTGACGCTGGGATCGACCGGGATACCGGGGCCCATCGTCGTGGTGACGAAGACCTTGCGGAGGTACTTGCCCTTGGCCGCGGACGGCTTGGAGCGCAGCACCTCGTCCAGCACCGCGCCGTAATTTTCGATCAGCTGGGTCTCGGTGAAGGAGGCCTTGCCGATGATGAGGTGCAGGTTGGAGTGCTTGTCCACCCGGAAGGTGATCTTTCCGCCCTTGATGTCCGCGACCGCCTTGGCCACGTCCATGGTGACCGTTCCGGTCTTCGGGTTCGGCATCAGGCCGCGCGGGCCCAGGATCCGCGCGATCCGGCCGATCTTGGCCATCTGGTCCGGCGTGGCGATCGCCGCGTCGAAGTCCAGCCAGCCCTCCTGGATGCGGGCGACCAGGTCGTCACTGCCGACGGCGTCGGCGCCGGCGGCCTCGGCCTCGGCAGCCTTCGCACCGGCGGCGAAGACGATCACGCGGGCGGTCTTGCCGGTACCGTGCGGCAGGTTGACCACGCCGCGGACCATCTGGTCCGCCTTGCGGGGGTCCACGCCGAGGCGCATGGCGACCTCGACAGTGGGGTCGAACTTGACCGTGGTGGTCCCCTTGGCCAGCTTGATCGCCTCGACGGGCGTATACAGCTTGTTCCGGTCGACCTGCTCAGCGGCCTTGCGGTGGTTCTTGCTCTGCGACATTGCTCAATCTCCAGTGGTGTCTGTCGGACGCCTTGGCGCCCTCCCACGGCTGACCGCGTCGGGTCAGTCCTTGATGGTGATGCCCATCGACCGGGCGGTACCAGCGATGATCTTCTCGGCCTGCTCGACGTCGTTGGCGTTGAGGTCGACCATCTTCTTCTCGGCGATCTCCCGCAGCTGGGCCTTGCTGATCGCGCCGACCTTGTCCTTCTGCGGGACGCCGGAGCCCTTCGGCACGCCGGCAGCCTTGATCAGCAGCCGGGCGGCGGGCGGGGTCTTCAGCACGAAGGTGAAGGTGCGGTCCTCGTAGACGCTGATCTGCGCCGGTACGACATCACCGCGCTGCGATTCGGTCGCGGCGTTGTACGACTTCACGAACTCCATGATGTTGACGCCGTGCTGGCCGAGGGCCGGACCGACCGGCGGAGCCGGGGTCGCCTGGCCAGCCGGCAACTGAAGCGTGAAGGTCTTGACGAGCTTCTTCTTCGGAGGCATGGCTGTCTTCTTCTTCCTGGGCGGATGGGTTCTCCAGCGGCCTGCCCGGGCGCACGGTTCACCGCGGGCAGAGGCCGACGTACAAGGCTACCGGACCGCCGGGTCCGGTAGCAGGGCAGGTCGTCAGAGCTTCGCGACCTGGTTGAAGTTCAGCTCGACCGGGGTCTCCCGACCGAAGATCGACACCAGCACCTTGAGCTTCTGCTGGTCGGGGTTGATCTCCGAGATGGTGGCCGGCAGCGAGGCGAAGGCGCCGTCGGTGACAGTCACCGAGTCACCGACCTCGAAGTCGAGCACCTTGATCTCCTGCTTCACCTTCTTGTCGGTGGGCGCCGCCGGGGCCAGCCACTTGACGACCTCGTCCAGGGAGAGCGGCGCGGGCCGGTCCACCCGGTCGGTGGCTCCCACGAAGCCGGTGACCCCCGGGGTGTTGCGCACGCAGGAGTACGACTCCGGGGTGAGGTCCATCCGGACCAGGATGTACCCGGGGAAGACCTTGTTCTGGACCTGGAGCTTCTTGCCGTTCTTGACCTCGACCTCTTCCCGGGTGGGCACCTCCACCGCGTAGATGAAGTCCTCCATGTCGAGGCTGGTGATCCGGGTCTCCAGGTTGGTCTTGACCTTGTTTTCGTAGCCGGCGTAGGAGTGCACCACGTACCAGTCACCGGGGGCGAAGCGCAGCGACTGGCGCAGCGCGGCCACCGGGTCGATCTCGTCCTCCTCGACGGTGGCGACTGCCACGGCGGGCGCGGCGGACTCGCCGGCCTGCGCCGGAACGGCGTCGGTCAGCTCGTCGCTGGTGATGGACTCGTCGTACTCGGGCACGCTCACTGCTCTCTTCCTCGGTGCGGGCGCCGCGGCGCGGCCTGCCCGCCTATTCTCCGCTGACCCTGCCTGGTCGCCGCGGAACACGCCAATTCTGCGCCCGACGCGCCGACCGGGCGCCGGACACGCCTACTCGCCGCTGAAGACCCAGAGCACGGCCCGGGCGAACGCCCAGTCCAGGCTCCCGACCACCGTCAGCATGATGGCCACGAAGACGATCACGACGGTCGTGTAGACCAGCAGGTCCTTGCGCGTCGGCCAGATGACCTTACGCAGCTCGGCGACTACTTCACGGATGAACCGACCGAACCGGCCGAAAATTCCAGGGCCGGCCTCGTCAAGGTCGACCTTGACGTCCTTGTCGGAGCCGTCGTTGTCCTTGTCCTTGGCCTTGCGCGCCTTCCGGGCCGCCCGGCTCTCGGACGCCTCGACCTCGTCCACGTCGAGATCCTCGGCCAGGTCCTCGTCGTCCGCCTCGATGTCGGCGTCGGCCAGGTCGGCATCGGTGTCGGCCAGGTCTGCGTCGGTGTCGAGGGCGTCAGTGTCCGCGGACCCGTCGACGACCTCTTCGAGGTTCTCCTCGACGTGCCGGTTGCGCCGCCTGCTCTGCGCCACTTCGCCCTCTTCCATGTCGCGGGGTGTTGGTGTGCGCCGCGCTCGTGCCGGGCGTACACCCTCCGGTGTACACCGCTGTCGTGCTGGACGCACCAGCTCCGGCACCGCGGTGCCCCGCCCGGCGCGGCAAGTGACCGACCGGCCAGCCGCGCCACACATCGGCCGGAGCCTTGCAGGGGCGACAGGACTCGAACCTGCAACCTGCGGTTTTGGAGACCGCTGCGCTACCAATTGCGCCACACCCCTAGGTGGTCTGCCCACCCCGGAACCGACGCGACGGCACGCCGGAGCGGGGGAGACGACCCCACGGCGGACCAGTGTACGGGTACCGCGGCCGATTTCCCAACCACGTACCCGCCCCCGGACCGCCCGGCTGGTCAGCCCGCCCGGACCGTCGCCCGGGCCTGCGCCAGCACCTTCTCACCGGCGCACACGGCGGTCAGGTCGAGCAGCACGTGACCCGGCTGCGGGGCAGCCTTCACCACCGCCGACACGGTCACCTCGGTGCCCTCGTCGGTGTCCGGGACCAGCACCGGCCGGGTGAACCGGACGCTGTAGTCGACCACCGCAGCCGGGTCGCCCACCCAGCCGGTCACCGCCCGCCCCACCAGGGCCATGGTGTACATGCCGTGCGCGATCACCCCCGGCAGGCCGACGCCGGTGGCGATCCGCTCACTCCAGTGGATCGGGTTGAAGTCGCCGGACGCCCCGGCATAGCGGACCAGGTCGGCGCGGGTCACCCGGAACACCCGGGGCGGCAGCTGGGTACCGATCTCCACGACTACTCCCCCCGGACCACGAGCTTGGCCCACGAACTGACCACCGGGCCGCCGTCGGCGTCGGAGACGTCCGTGCGGGTGGTGAGGAACCCGTGGCCGCCACGGCTGGTGATCTGCTCGACGGTCACCACGGCCACCAGCCGGTCGCCCGCGTAGACCGGGCGGATGTAGTGGAACCGCTGGTCGCCGTGGACCACCCGGCTGAAGTCCAGGCCGAGCACCGGGTCGCCGACCAGCGCCCGGACGCCCTGCTCGGCGATCACGATCGGGAAGGTGGGCGGGGCCACCAGGTCGCGGTGGCCGAGCGCCACGGCGGCGGCCGGATCGTGGTGCGCCGGGTCGTCGGCGCCGATGGCGGCGGCGAACTCCCGGATCTTCTCGCGGGTGACCAGATAGGGCTCAGACGGCGGGTAGACGTGCCCGACGCGGGACTCCTGCAGTGGCATGCGGCGAACCTAGCAGCCGGTTCGGGCGCCGCGACGGTACCCCACGCGATCTTGGTCAGACGACGACGGCGGCCGCGAGGTCTCCCCGGGCCGCCGTCGGGCAGTCGGTATGCCGCTACCGCGTCTCGCGGTGCAGGGTGTGCTTGCCGTCGCGCGGGCAGAACTTCTTCAGCTCGACGCGGTCCGGGTCGTTGCGCCGGTTCTTGCGCGTGATGTAGTTGCGCTCCTTGCACTCCGTACACGCCATCGTGATCTTCGGACGTACGTCGGTCGCCTTGGCCACGGCGGAGTGCCTTCCTCGAAGAGCTGATGTTTCCGGCTGACCAGCCTAGCCGCTGGCCGGGTCTACGCGCAAAGCGAGTGCCTGTGACGACACCCTCCGGTAGCGGTGGCCGGACTTGAACCGGCGACACAGCGATTATGAGCCGCTTGCTCTGCCAACTGAGCTACACCGCCGCGCCGGGTCTGGAAGTCCGGACCCTTGGAGCCCCCTTACGGAATCGAACCGTAGACCTTCTCCTTACCATGGAGACGCTCTGCCGACTGAGCTAAGGGGGCGCCGCATTCCCTTGCGGGGACGCGCACAGGGGGTAAGAGTACACGGCCCGCCCAGCGAGAGCGAACCGGGTATCCCGGCGCCGGGCAGCCTCAGTTGGCCACTGCGCGCAGGCGGCGTACCACGCCCATCGGGGTCGGCTCGGCCTCGGTCTGGGCGGCGAACCAGGCCTCCAGCCGGTCGAACGGCAGCGGTCGGCTGAACAGGAAGCCCTGGCCGATGTCGCAGCCCATCTCCTCCAGCAGGCCGAGCGTCATCTCGCTCTCCACACCCTCGGCCACCACGACCAGTCCGAAGTGCCGGGACAGGTCCACCACCGCCTGCACGATGGCCAGGTCGCCCGGGTCGGTCGCCATGCCCTGCACGAACGCCCGGTCGATCTTGACCTCGTGCACCGGCAGCTTGCGCAGGTACGACAGCGAGGCGTAGCCGGCGCCGAAGTCGTCCACCGACAGCCGTACCCCCAGCGACCGCAGCCGCAGCAGGGTGGGCAGCGGGCGGTCGGTGTCGCCCAGCACGCCGTGCTCGGTGATCTCCAAGGTGAGCTGGCCGGGGGCCACCTCGTACTCGGCGAGCAGCTGCGCGAGCCGGTCGGCGAACTCCAGGTCGAGCAGGCTGCGCAGCGAGACGTTCACCGCGACGTTCAGCGGCCGGGCGGCGTCCGCCCACTCCTTGCAGCGGCGCAGCCCTTCCCGCAGCACCAGCTCGGTGAGCCGGCCCAACTGCCCGGTGCGTTCGGCCACCGCCACGAAGTCCTCCGGCGCGACCGTCCCGTGCGCCGGGTGCTCCCAGCGGGCCAGGCATTCCACACCCACCAGGTCCCGGGAGGCGAGCGACACCTTCGGCTGGAAGACCACCTCCAGCTCGGCCTGCTCGAGCGCCTGCCGCAGGTCGCCGGCCAGCCCCAGCCGGCGCGCCGACCGCGACTCCAGGCCGAGGTGGAACAGCTGCACGGCCGACGAGGTCGACTTCGCCGCGAACGCGGCCACGTCGGCCCGCTGCAGCAGGATGGCCGACGAAGATCCATGATCCGGGTGTACGGCCACGCCGACCGACGTGTCGACGTTGAGCGTGAACGAGCCGATCGGCATCGGACCCTGCAGCGCGGCGTGCACCTGGCTGGCCAGCTCGACGGCCGCGTCGGCGCTGGGCATCCGCAGCTGGATGGCGAACTCCCCGCCGCCCACCCGGGCCACCAGGGCCGACGACGGCGCCAGCGTCGCCAGCCGTTTGGCCACCTCGGCCAGCAGCTTGTCACCGGCGCTGTGGCCCAGCGTCTCGTTGACGTCGCGCAGGCCGGCGACGTCAAAGTTGATCAGCGCCACCACCTCGCCCGGGGTGCTGATCTTGACAGCCTCGTCCAGGCTGGCCAGCATCCGGCGCCGGTTGGGCAGCCGGGTCAGCTGGTCGTGATCGGCGTCGAAGCGCAGCCGCTCCACCAGCCGGCCGTTCTCCACGGCCACCGCCGCGTGCGCCGCGACGGTCTCCAGCAGGCGGACGTCCTCGCTGCCGAAGTACGACCGCTCACCCAGGTGACTGGTCACCTCCAGGGTGCCGATCACCGTCCCCGAACCGGACCGCAGCGGTACCACCACAGCGTCCTTGACGCCCTGCTGGCGCAGCAGCGGCCGCAGCTCGTCCGAGCCCGTCCGGGGACCCACGGCGACCGTCCGGCCGGTCTTCACCACCTGGCGACGCAGCGCCTCGGGAGTGTCCGAGAGGTCCAGCAGGCCGGCGTCGTCCACCCGCGCGGAGAGCAGGGTCTCCGGCTGGCCGCCCTGCGCGGGCAGCCACAGCGTGGCGCACTCGGCGGCGAGCAGTTCACGAACCCGCCCGAGCAGCACGTCGGCCAGCGTGCCGTGCTGCCGGGTGTCGGCGATCAGCCGGGTCAGCTCGTAGATCTCCACCAGCGACCGGTGCTGCCGGATCATCTCGGCGTACGCCCGGTAGACCCACACCATGATGGCGAAGACCGCCGCGATGAGCAGCACCGACCATCTGGTGGCCTGGATCGCGACGAGGGTGATCAGCCCGATGACCGCACTGGTCTCCCCCACCATCAGGCTCAGGGCCGCGGTGGAGGCCACCCGGTCCAGCGTCATCCCGCCCTGGACCAGCGCGATCACGCCGACCACCGCACCGATGGTGGACAGCACCGACGCGCTCACCGCGGCGAGCAGCACCAGCCAGGCGGCCGGGCTCGGCTCCCGCACGTTGACGTCGAAGAGCGCCACAATCGTGGTGGCCAGGACGATCCCGGCGAACAGGTTCGCCGTGTTGAACCAGTACTTCACCGCCGGCGTCCGGCGCACCCCGTGGATCAACAGGTGCACGGCCACCCGGATGACCACGAGAGACAGCGGGGTGAGGTAGACCAGACCGAGCAGCACCGGGATCTCGGTCAGGTTCATCGACATCACATGCCGACGGACCTCGACCTTCACGTTCAGCGCGTTCGCGGCCAGGATGAGGGCGAAGAACAGCACCATGACCGGCCACGACGACCACACCCGGCCACTCTCGGCGACCGTCGGGATCAGCAGGATCGTCCCGATCAGCGCCAGCGGAATGGTGATGACCCAGGCGAGTTCAGGCGAACGCCGAAGGTACGGTCGGGGCCGCCTCACGTTGCCGCCCGCATGGATCAACTATTCCCAGGTTGCGTCGAACGGTGTGAAGACCGGTGCGGACGACGTCCCAGTGGACGTCACACCGGCGCCAGCGACCTGGTGGTGCGCCGCTATCGGCGCACCGAGAGCGGGAACCAGGCCAACCCCGAGCGCTCCGAACCCGAACCCGAGGCCCAGAGCGGCAGAGGCGAGCACCCGCGTAACACTCCCGGGAAAACGACTCCGGCTCATGGCTTCTCCTTTGACACACGCGGCCCACGGCTCGCGTATCACGATCGTGCCACAAGGGGATGGCCGAGCAAAACGCTCAGCCTGCCAATCAAGGGGTGCGAAGCCGGAAAGGTCCGGGCGACCCCCGCCGACGGTACCGGTGGCCGGTAACCCCCTCGGCCGAACGGTCACCTTTCGGCTAGGCGTTACGACGCCGCATATGTGCAGGTCACAGCGCTTTTGTCGGCTCGACCTAGAGCAGTGGGGAGTGATTGGCCACCACATATCCGACACTTTGCCGGCCGGGTGCGCTCTGCCGCAAATATCGACGTTTGCCCAGCTCATCGAGACCGCACGGGGTGCCAGACGGGCCTGATGTCAGATTTCACCGATGGTGAACCAGTCGTAACCCGGAGTACGACGGGTCGTTGGCCAGAACCGGCGTCCGCGGGTCGCGGAGCCCGGACAGCCGGACGGCCCCCCACCTGACACGCAGATCGGGGGCCGTCCGGTTCGCCTGTGGCGGGTGAAGGGTTCGAACCTTCGTAGCTCTCGCGACGGTTTTACAGACCGTTCCCATTGACCACTCGGGCAACCCGCCTGGGCTGGCCACTACGCGGGCGCAGCAGCGGAAGACAGGATAACCACTGCCCCCGGGGCGCGTGCAAACGGGTACCGTCTGCGACGCGGTCCACGGCGTGGGAGGCTGTCGACCGGACAAATCGCGCGCACTGGAGGCGATGTGGCTGACTCATCCTTCGACATCGTGAGCAAGGTCGACAAGCAGGAGCTGGACAACGCCGTCAACCAGGCGGAGAAGGAGCTGGGTACCCGTTTCGACTTCCGCGGGGTGAATGCCTCGGTGAAGGCCACCGGGGAGGACTTGGTGGGGCTGCAGGCCGACACCGAGGAGCGGGTCGTCGCGGCGCTGGAGGTGTTCAAGGAGAAGCTGATCAAGCGGGGGATCTCGCTCAAGTCCCTGGACGCCGGGGAGCCGAAGCAGTCGGGCAAGACGTACAAGATCGACTGCAAGATCGTCCAGGGGATCGACTCGGACAAGGCCAAGGCGATCAGCAAGAAGATCCGCGACGAGGGACCCAAGGGCGTGCAGGCGCAGATCCAGGGTGACCAGCTGCGGGTGACCGGCAAGAAGCGCGACGACCTGCAGGCGGTCATCGCGCTGCTCAAGGACGGCGACTTCGGGGTGGCCCTGCAGTTCACCAACTACCGCTGAGCCGCTGGGAAAACCGGCGGCGCACCCGGCGCCGGTCGACCAGACTCGGGCCATGACGATCACCCGGTCCAACCCCGACGGCCTGCACTCCACCCCGGGGTACCACCACGTCACGGTGGTACCGACCGGGCGGATGGCCTACCTGGCGGGGCAGTGTCCGTTGGACGACTCCGGCGCGCTGGTCGGCGCCGGGGACCACGGCGCCCAGGTGGACCAGGTGGTGGCCAACGTGCTGGCGGCGCTGGGTTCGGTGGGGGCCGGGCCGGAGCAGGTGGTGCGCACGGTCATCTACGTGGTGACCGCCGAGCAGCCGGTGCTGGCCGCCGTCTGGCGGCGCTTCCTGGCGTCCCCGCTGGCCGCCGCTTTCAGCACGGCCAGCACCCTGCTGGGCGTGGCCCAGCTGGGCTTCACCGGCCAGCTGGTCGAGCTCGATGTCACCGCCGCGCTCCCCGACTGAGGCCGGGTCAGGCTTCGCTGAGGACGGGCTGGGCGGCCCGGTCCAGCGCGCCGCCGGGCCAGCCGGCGATCATCGCGGTACCGGCGACCGCCAGCGCGGCCAGCAGGAATGCCGGCGCCGGGCCGGCGTGGTCGGCGAGGACCCCGGCGGTCGCGCCGCCCAGGGCGCTCGCGGCCACCGAGAGAGTGATCATCCAGGTGTACGCCTCGGTCCGCATGGCGGCCGGCGCCACCTGCCCGACCAGCGAGTGCTGGACGGTGAGCCCGGGCGCGATGGTGGCCCCGCCCAGCGCCAGGGCCAGCCCGAGCGCCAGCGGGTTGGGCATCGCGGCGAACAGCGCCAGGCTCACCGCCAGCGCACCGGCCCACCAGGCGAACTGGCGCGGCAGCGGGGCGCGGAACGACCGGGTGCCGAACCAGGCGCCGCCCGTGGCGCTGCCCAGGCCCCAGAGCGCCAGCAGCACGCCGGCCGTCCCGGGCGCCTCGTGCCCGGCGTACCGGGTGGCGAAGGCGGGCACCGCGACGCCGGCCACGCCGAAGGCGATGCCCAGCCCGGCGGTACAGGCCAGCAGCGCCGGGAACCCGGGCACCGCCAGCGGGCCGAGGCCGCGGGCGCGGACCGAGTGGTGGTGCGGGCGCTGGGCGCGCATGGCGTTGCCCAGGGCCAGCGGGACGGTGCCGGCGAAGGTCACCAGGGCGGCCGTGTAGATGGCGGCGGCCGGGCCGGCGAGCGCCGTGCACAGAGCCACGCCCAGCGGGCCGAACACGAAGACGATCTCGAACAGCGAGGTCTCGGCCGCCATCGCGGTGCCCCGCAGGTGGCCCCGGCCGGTCGCCGGCTCGGTGAGGGCGTTCCAGGCGCCCCGGATCGCCGCGCTGGACGGCGGGTAGCTGACGCCGGCCAGCCCGGCCGCGAGCAGCACCACGGGGAACGGCGCGTCGGAGAGCGGTACCAGGGCGATCAGTGCGGCCGGATGGGCCACGGCGGTGACCAGCAGCACCGGGGTCCCGCCGAAGCGGTCGGCGGCGCGGCCGACGGCCGGGCCGGCCGCGGCACCGGCCAGCGCGAAGACCGCCGCGGCGAGCGCCGCCGGGGTGTACCGGCCGGTGTGCTCCTGGACGAGCAGCAGCAGGGCCAGCGAGGTCATCCCGATGCCGAGCCGGCCGATGATCCCGGTCACCAGCAACTGGCGGGCGCCCGGGATGCGCCAGACGTCGAGGTACTGCCGGGCCACGGGGTGGATCTCCGAATCACAGGGGCCGGTGGGACGACCGGCTGTAATGAGCAGAAGCGCCCCCGACCCTAACAGGGCGGGGGCGCTTCGCGGACGTGTCCGTTATCGCAGGTACTGCACGGGACCGCTGCTGGCGGCCAGCTGCTCCAGCCGTTCGATCCGCTTGGCCATCGGCGGGTGGGTGGAGAACAGGCTGGCGATGCCGCCCGCGCGCAGCGGGTTGGCGATCATCAGGTGCGACGAGGTGGCCAGCTGGCCCTCGGCCGGCAGCGGCAGGGCCTCCACCCCGCGCTCGATCTTCGCCAACGCGCTGGCCAGCGCCAACGGGTCGTTGGTGAGCTGGGCGCCGGAGGCGTCGGCCTGGTACTCCCGGCTGCGGCTGATGGCCAGCTGGATGACGGTGGCCGCCAGCGGGCCGAGGATGAGCAGCATCAGGCCGCCGAGCGCGCCGCCGCCCTCGTCGTCGTCCGAGCGGCCGAACGGGATGAACCAGGCCAGGTGCGCCAGCATGGTGATGATCGCGCCCAGGGCGCCGGCCACCGACGAGATCAGGATGTCCCGGTTGTACACGTGGGACAGCTCGTGGCCGATGACGCCGCGCAGCTCACGTGGGGTGAGCATGCGGGTGATGCCTTCGGTCACGCAGACCGCCGCGTGCTGCGGGTTGCGTCCGGTGGCGAAGGCGTTGGGCTGCATGGTCGGGCTCACGTAGAGCCGGGGCATGGGCTGCTGGGCGGCGGTGGAGAGCTCGCGGACCATCTGGTAGAGCCCGGGCGCCTCGGCCTCGCTGACCGGGCGGGCCCGCATCGAGCGCAGCGCGATCTTGTCGGAGTAGAAGTAGCTGACGCCGTTCATCAGCAGGGCGACCAGTACGGCGATCACCAGGCCGGTGGAGCCGCCGAAGAGGTACCCGACCGCGAGGATGAGGCCGGAGAGCAGGCCCAGGAGTGCGGCTGTCTTGAGACCGTTGTGGTGGCCGTGCACGTTGTGCTCCCTTCCGCCAACGACGGGTGCAACGCCGGTGCCAGCTACGATCTTCCCGCGCCGGGCTGTGAGGCCGCTGGGAGGCGCCTGGTCGGGCGCTGTCAGCGGCTACCGCGTGACGGCGTCGAAGACCAGCTGCGGCGCGAACCCGAGCACCACGGCGACCAGCGTCACAGCCACCAGCACCACGACCACCGGCACGGCGGCCCGGGCCGGGAGCGGCAGATACTCAGCGTAACGGCGGGCCGGCGCCTCGGCCAGCGCCACCCTGCCGGCGACCGCCTGCGCCCCGGCGGCCGGCACGGCACCCACACCCGCCGGCCGCTCGGTCGGCAGCACAGCACCCGCGGCTGCGGGCGGCTCGGCCACCAGCACGGCACCCGCGGCTGCGGGCGGCTCGGCCGCCAGCACGGAGACCACCCGCAGGTAGTAGGCCAGGCCGATGACGGCGTTGACGGCCACCACCAGGGCCAGCCAGCCGGTGCCGCCGGCCAGCAGGGAGCGGATCACCACCACCTTGGCGAACATCCCGGCCAGCCCCGGGGGCAGTCCGGCCAGCCCGATCATCGCCAGCGCCAGGGCGGCCGCCGGCAGCGGGCGGCTGCGCAGCGCGCCCCGGTACCGCTCGACCAGGCCGCCGTCGGCGGCGCCGCGCAGCGCCACGACCGCCGCGAAAGCCGCCAGTTCGAGCAGCACGTAGATCACCGTGTACGCCAGCGCGGCGCTCTCCGGCTGGGACACGTCGGCCAGTCGGGGCCGGCTGGCGGCGTACACCCCGAGGGGGGCCAGGATGTACCCGGCCTGGGCCACCGAGGACCAGGCGAGCAGGCGGACCATGCGCTGCTGGCGCAGGGCGCCGACGTTGCCCACCGTCATGGTCGCCACCGCGAGGGCGGCCAGTACCGGCCCGGCCACGTCCAGCTGCCCGCCGAACAGCCCGTCCAGCACCGCGACGACGGCCAGTACGCCGCCCAGCTTGGAGGCGGTGGACAGGTACGCGGCCACCGGGGTCGGCGCGCCGTCGTAGGTGGCCGGCGCCCAGGCGTGCAGCGGTACCGCCGCCACCTTGAACGCCAGTCCGCCGAGCAGCAGCACCACCGCCCCGGTGACCAGCGGCTGCAGCTGTGGCACCGGGTCGGCCGCGGCGCCGAAGTAGAGCTGGCCGGTGCCGGCGTACCACAGCGCCGCGCCGAGCAGCGTCACCGCCGTAGCCACCACGCTGACCAGGAAGAACGTCACCGCCGCCGAGGACGGCACCAGCCCACCGCGCAGCCCCACCAGCAGGTACAGCGGCAGCGTCAGGGTCTCCAGCGCCACCAGCAGGGTCAGCAGGTCCCCGGCGCCGGAGAGCACCACGCCCCCGGTCATCGAGCAGGCCAACAGGAAGCAGTACTCCCCAACCGGCAACCCCGACCCGCCCGGCAACCCCGACCCGCCGGGCAGCCCAGGCCCGACCGGGCCGCCCGGCGCCAGGTGCGGGACGGACAGCCCCAGCACGCCCAGCGTCAGTACCGCGAACAGGAAGGCCAGCAGCGCGGAGCGGTCGTCGACCCGGAAGCTGCACAGCCGGTCGGCCACGCAGAAGGTGGCCCGGGCCGGTCCGCGCCCGACCGCGACGGCGGCCACGGCGGTGGCTGCCGCACCGGCGCAGGTGGCGCCGAGGGTCAGCCAGCGGCGCCCGAGCAGCAGGTCGGCCAGCAGCGCCAGCACGGCCGTACCGGCCGCGCAGTAGGCGGGCAGCAGCGCGAGCTGGTCGATCCGCATCACTTCACCAGCCCGAGCAGCAGTACCACCGCGGTCTGCGCCGGGCGCAGCACCAGCCCCGGTACCAGCCCCACGGCGAGGGTGAGCAGCACCAGCGGCGACCAGGCGAGCAGCTCCGCCCCGGTGAGACCGCCGCCGATCCCGGCCACCGCCGGAGTCGGGCTGCCGTGGCTGACCCGGCGCAGCATCCGCAGGAAGTACGCCGCCGCCAGCGCCGCGCCGAGCGCGGCCAGCACCGCCAGCACCGTCCACAGCGGACCGCCCCGGCGCAGCGCCGCCACCACGGCGAACGCCTCCCCCCAGAAGCCGGCGAGCCCGGGCAGCCCGAGGGAGGCCACGGCGGCGAAGCCGAGCAGCCCGGCCAGCCGGGGCGCCGACTCACGCAGGCCGCCGAGCTGGCCCAGCTCCCCGGTGTGGGCCCGCTCCTTCACCGCTCCGACCAGGAAGAACAGCAGGCCGGTGACGATGCCGTGGGCGATGTTGCCGATCAGCGCCGCCTGCAGGCCGATGGTGCTGAAGGTGGCGATGCCGAGCAGCACGAAGCCCATGTGCCCGACGCTGGAGTAGGCGATCAGCCGTTTCAGCTCGGTCTGCGCCAGGCAGACCAGCCCACCGATGCCGATGGCGGCCACCGCCAGCACGCCGAGTACCGGGGCGAGCCGGTGCGCGCCGTCCGGCGCGACGCCGTAGCCGACCCGGATCAGGCCGTAGGTACCCATCTTGAGCAGCACCCCGGCGAGCACCACGGAGCCGACGGTGGGCGCCTCGGTGTGCGCGTCGGGCAGCCAGGTGTGCAGCGGCCAGAGCGGCGCCTTTACCGCGAACGCCGCCGCCAGCAGCCCGAACGCGGCCAGCTGCACGCCGGCCGGCAGCCCCGCCCCGACGCCGCTGGACAGCTCCACCAGATCGGCGGTGCCGGCCTGCACCGTCACCAGCACCACCCCCACCAGCAGTAGCACCGAGCCGAACAGGGTGTACAGCACGAACTTGGTGGCCGCGTGCCGCCGCCCCGGGCCGCCCCACCAGGCGATCACGGCGTACATCGGCAGCAGGACGACTTCGAAGAAGACGAAGAACAGGATCAGGTTCAGCGCCAGGAACACCCCCAGGATGCCCAGCTCCACGGTGAGCAGCGCGGCGAGCAGCAGCCGGCCCCGCCCGGCCCCGGGCACCACCCACAGGGTGTACACACAGCACAGCAGCGTCAGCAGCGTGGTCAGCACCACCAGGGGGTACGAGATGCCGTCCACGCCGATGTGGAAGCGCAGGTCGAGCGCGGGTACCCAGGCCACGTCCAGTTGCCGCCAGGGCACCAGGCCGGGCGGGCAGCCGGCGGTGCCGTAGCAGAACCAGCCGGCGTCCCGCTGGTAGAGCAGCACGCTGGCGACGAAGGCGAGTGCGGCGAACCCGGTCGCCACGGCGCGCCCCAGCCGGTCCAGCCGGGCCGGTACGGCCACCGCGCCGAGCGCCCCGAGCGCCGGCAGCAGCAGCGTCGCCACCAGCAGCGCCTGGCCCCAGCCGGAGGTCCGGTTCACCGGGTCACCGCCAGCAGGACGGCAGTGAGCAGCAGCACGCCGCCCAGCGCCGCCGACAGCGCCCGGGACACCGACGCCCGGTGCCAGCCGAGCAGCACCCGGGACGCCCCCTGGCCGCCGCGCCCCACGCCCTCCACGGCGCCGTCCACCACCGCCGCGTCGCCGCGCAGGACGGCGCGGGCCAGCGCGGTGACCGGGCGTACCACCAGGGTGTGCTGGGCGGCGTCGAGGTAGAACGCCTGCGCGAAGACCGGGCGGGCCGGGCCGAGCAGCCGGGCCGGGTCGGCGGCCGGGTCGCGGCGCCAGGCCAGCCAGCCGGCGGCGCCGCCGGCCAGCACTGCGGCCAGCGCCACCCAGGTGGAGGCGTCCACCGTGAACAACTCGTCGGCGCCCAAGCGACCGGCCAGGCCCGGGCCGAGCCCGGCGAAGCCGAGCAGCGCCGCCGGTACGGCGAGCACGAGCACCGGCCAGAGCATCAGCGGCGGGGTGCCGTGCGGCTCGACGTCGCCGCGTGGGGCGCCGAAGAAGGTGCGCAGCCACAGCCGGGCGCAGTAGGCGGCGGTGATCAGTGCGGTGGCCAGCCCGACCAGCCAGACCAGCCAGGCCACCCAGCCGGCTGCCGGCCCGCCGCCGTCGCGCGCCTCGAAGGCGGCGGACAGCACGGTGTCCTTGGAGAAGAACCCGGCCAGCGGCGGTACCCCGGCCAGCGCCAGCACGCCCACGGTGAACGCGGCGAAGACGGCCGGCAGCGCCCGGCGCAGCCCGCCCATGACGGTCATCGAGTTACTGCCGACCGCGTGGATGACGCAGCCGGCCGCGAGGAACAGCAGCGCCTTGAAGGCGGCGTGGGTGAGCAGGTGGAACAGCGCCGCGCTGGACGAGCCGACCGCCAGTGCGCCGGTCATGTAGCCGATCTGGGACACCGTCGACCAGGCCAGTACCCGTTTGATGTCGTCCTGCGCGGTGGCCGCCAGCGCGCCGAGCAGCATGGTCACCGAGGCCATCACGCCGAGCACGGCCAGCGTCGCCGGGGCGGCGGTGAACAGCTTGTAGAGCCGGGTGACGACGTACACCCCGGCGGCCACCATGGTGGCGGCGTGGATCAGCGCCGAGATGGGCGTGGGGCCGGCCATCGCGTCCGGTAGCCAGGTGTGCAGCGGGAACTGGGCGCTCTTGCCGGCCACCCCGGCCAGCAGCAGCAGGGTGGCCACGGTCAGCCGGGTGTGCCCGAGCGGCGCGCTGAGCACCGCGTCGAGCTGGAACGACTGCGCCGAGATGCCCAGCAGCGCGATGCCGAGCAGGAAGCCGACGTCGCCGACCCGGGTCACCAGGAACGCCTTCACCGCCGCGCCGGGCGCCTCCGGCAGGCTGCGGTCGTGCGCGATCAGCAGGTACGAGCAGATGCCCATGACCTCCCAGCCGACCAGCAGCATGATCAAGTCGCCGGCCACCACGACCAGCAGCATCGCCGCGGTGAACAGCGACACCTGGGCGGCGTACGGCCCGTACCTGTCGTCGGGGCGCAGGTAGGCCAGCGAGTAGAGCTGTACCGCCAACGCGACCACGCCGACGGCCACCGCGACAGCGGCTGCTGCGGTGCTGACCTGCAGGGTCAGCGTCACCGGGAGGGTACCGACATCGACCAGGTGCCAGGCTCCGCTCACCGGGGCGTCGTGGGCGGCGAGTACCACCGCGGCCACCAGGGCGACCAGCGCTCCGGCCACGCCGAGCGCCCCGGCTGCCCGCCGGGATCCGATCGGCAGCAGCAGGCCGACTCCGGCAGCCACCGCCGGGGCGGCCGGCAGCAGCGCCGCCGCCACGGTGTACCCGCTCACCCGGTCACCCCCGCCGCCGGCGCCGGCCCAACCTCGACTCCAGCTTCCGGGTCGACCTGCGCTCCGGGGTCGGCCTCGGGCTCGGTCAGCGGTACCTCGTCCACGGCCACGTCGCCGCGCGCCCGGTAGAGCGCCAGGATCAGGGCCAGCCCGACGCCCACCTCGGCCGCGGCGAGCACGATGATGAACAGTACGAAGACCTGGCCGGTGGGGTGCCCGGCGCGCGGCACGGTGGCATCGGCGGTGACGAAGATGAGGTTGACGCCGTTGAGCATCAACTCCACCGCCATCAGCAGCAGTACGGCGTTGCGCCGCCGCAGCACGCCGTAGACACCGAGGCCGAGCAGCAGGGCGGCGATCGTGTACGGCAGCACCGGGTGCATCAGCGGCGCCCGTCCGGCCGGGACACCACGATGGCGCCCACCAGCGCGGCGAGCAGCAGTACCGAGATCACCTCGAACGGCAGCACCCAGCCCCGGAACAGCTCGGTGCCCAGCGCCCCGGCGCTGCCCACCCGGCCGCCGTCGACCTTCAGCCAGCGGTACCCGTCGATGAAAAGCAGCGCCAGACCGGCGCCGCTGCCCCCGCCGACCAGCAGCCCCGCCCAGCCTGGGCGGTCCAGGTCGGTACTGGCGCCGATCGGCGCCCGGGTCAGCATCACCGCGAACAGCAGCAGCACCACCACCGCGCCGACGTAGATCAGCACCTGCACCCAGGCCACCAGCTCGGCGGCGAGCACCAGGTACAGCCCGGCCACCGCGCCCAGCGCCACCACCAGCCACAGCCCGGCGCGCACCACATGGTCGGTACGCACCACCCGCAGCCCGGCGCCGAGCGCCACCGCGCCCAGCGCCAGGATCAGCACGTCGGCCGTTGTCACGGGGCGGCCGACCGGCGCGCCGCGGAGGACTCCTCCTTGGCCGGCTCGCCCATCGGGTCGTGCGCGGGCGGCGGGGGAACCGTCCACATCCAGTCGCGCAGGGTGTCCTTCTCGTGCAACAGGTCGCGGATGTCGTACCCGGCGTACTCGAACTCCGGCGACCAGTAGAGGGCGTCGAACGGGCACGCCTCGATGCAGATGCCGCAGTACATGCACAGCGAGAAGTCGATGGCGAAGCGGTCCAGCACGTTGCGCTGCCGGGCCCGGGCGGCGCCCGGGACCACCACCTCCTCCTTGTGCGAGTCGATGTAGATGCACCAGTCCGGGCACTCACGGGCGCACAGCATGCACACCGTGCAGTTCTCCTCCAGCAGGGCGATCACGCCCCGGGACCGCGGCGGCAGCTCCGGCTCCACGTCCGGGTACTGCTGGGTGTGCGCGCGGCGGGTCATCGTCCTGAACGTCACCGCGAGGCCCTTGGCCAAGCCGGAGCCGGGTACGCCAGTCATCCCCACATCATGGCCGGTACGCCGACGTCACGCGAGCACGCCACCCCTATGTGCCAACCTGCCACCCTTCTTTGATCACGGTGAGCGTGCGTTCGGCCAGTTCCGATAGCGTCCGTGCTCGTCGGGGTGACACCATCGGAGCATGGAGGGACAGGGCCGTGACAGCCGCGCTGGAGATCGCCATGCCTGACTCAGGTCGGTGGACCGTCGACGATCTCGACACCCTTCCGGAAGACGGTGTACGCCGGGAAATCATCGACGGAGTGCTCATCGTGTCGCCCTCCCCCACCGCCTCCCACCAGAACATCGCCGCCCGCCTGTGTGTCGCCCTGGGCAGCCTCTGCCCGCCCGAGTTCGACGCCACCCAGGGCGTTGAGGTCCGGATCGGCAAGCATCGGTCACTCATTCCCGATGTCCAGGTCGTGACGGCGCGGGCGGCAGAGCGCAACCCGCACTGGTTCGCTCCGCACGAGGTCGCGCTGGCGGTCGAGGTGGTCTCGCCGAGCTCGGTGGCCTTTGACCGGATCACCAAGCCGGCGCTCTACGCCCAGGCAGGAATCCCGAGCTACTGGCGGATCGAATCCGTTGACGAACTGACGGTGCACACCTTCGCGCTCGACCCGTCCGCCGAGGTCTACCGCGACCCGGGCAGCTTCACCACCGCGATCGACGTCGACCAGCCGTGGCGGATCCTGCTGCCGGTGGACACGCTGCTGGGTCGTCGGCGCAGGTAGCACCCGCCGTCAGCGCAGCGCCACCCGGACGGCGGCGGTCAGCACCAGCTGGGCCAGCGCCACCGGGACCAGCACCTGCCAGCACAGCCGCTGGATCTGGTCCTCGCGCAGGCGCGGGTAGGCGACCCGGAGCCAGATCACCAAGAAGCTCACCGCGAAGATCTTGACGAGTGTCCACAGCCAGCCCAGGTGCTCGTCGAACGGGCCCTTCCAGCCGCCCAGGAACAGCACCGTGGTCAGCGCCGAGATCACCACGATGCCGACGTACTCGGCGAGCAGGAAGAACGCGAAACGCAGCCCGGTGTACTCGGTCATGTAGCCGAAGACCAGCTCCGAGTCGGCGATCGGCGCGTCGAACGGGGGGCGCCGGATCTCGGCCAGCCCGGCGACGAAGAAGACCACCATGGCCGGCGCCTGCCAGAGCAGCCACCAGGGGTTCCAGGCCTGCACGATGCCGGACAGGCTCAACGTACCGGCGGCCATCGCCACACTGGCCGCCGCCAGCACGAACGGCAACTCGTACCCGAGCAGCTGGGCGGCTGCCCGCAGGCCACCGAGCAGCGAGTACTTGTTGCCGCTGGACCAGGCGGCCATCAGCACCGCGATCACCCCGACGCCCACCACCGCCAGTACCAGGAACAGCCCGATGTCCAGCGGCTGTGCGACCAGCCAGTCGTGCGGGCCGAGCGGGATCACCAGCAGCGCGATCAGGTACGGGAACAGCGCGATCACCGGCGCCAGCTTGAACACCGGCCGGTCCGCGGCGCGCGGGGTGACGTCCTCCTTCTGGACGAACTTGACGCCGTCGGCGATGAGCTGCGCCCAGCCGTGGAAGGCACCGGCGTACATCGGGCCGAGCCGGCCCTGCATGTGCGCCATCACCTTGTGCTCGGTCTGCCCGACGATCAGCGGCAAGGTGAGGAACGCGACCACCACGCCGAGGCAGCGCAGCAGCACCTCCAACCAGAACGGCACTCGCTCACCCCTCCCCGTCGTCCGCCGCTGGGTCGGCCTGCGGTGCGGCCGCACCGCCTGTCCCGCTGTCCGGGTCCGGCGCGGCCTGCGCACCGTCGGCGGGTACCGGGGTGCCGGGTGGGCGACGCTCGGCTGCCGCGCGTTCGCGGACGGGACGGTCCCGGGCGGGGCGCTCGGTGGGCGGGGCGGTCGGCTCGGCCGCTGCGCCGGGCGGGCCCCACTCGCCGGGGGCGGGAACGCCGGGTGGGCGCATCGGGGCGCGGCGAGCGGCGCCGGTGTCGTGGGACTCGCCGGGCTCCTTGGCGCCCGGCCACGGCTTGGCCACCCGGGAGGCCAGGACGAACGCCTTGCGCAGCGGGTACCCCTCGAATTCGGGCGGCAGCAGCAGCGGCCGCAGCGGGCCGGGATGGCCGGGGAAGTCGATGCCGAACATCTCGTGCGTCTCCCGCTCGTGCCAGGCGGCGCCGGGGAACAGCGGCACGATCGAGGCCAGCGCCGGGCTGTCCAGCGGCACGCCGGTGGACAGCAGCAGGCCGTACCGCACTGTGGTGGACCACAGGTGGGCCACCACGGTGAAGCCGTCGGCCAGCTCGTCCACGGCCGAGAGCCAGTCGAAGAAGTCGCAGGCCAGCTCGTCGCGGACCAGGGCGACGGCGGCCGGCCAGTCGGCCGGGCGGACCGCAACGGTGGCCCGGGCGAACGCGCCGCCGCCGCTGACACCCACCTCGCCGGAGATGCCGGCCGCACCGGCCAGCTCCGTGAAGCGGGCACCCAGCTCCTCCGGCGTCATGCCCCGGATCGTAGCCCGCGACGGCGGCCGACCACCCGCTCCGCGCGCCGGGACGGCGCAGCCGTCCGGTGGCCTACGGTGGGGTGATGGGCGCGCAGCTCACGGCGGCGCAGGGGCAGCTCCTCGTGGAGCTGGCGATCGACGCCGTGTACGCCCAGCTCACCCGCGTGTCCCACGCGCCGGCCCGGCCGGACGACCCGGAACTGGCGGCGCCCGGCGCCTGCTTCGTCACCCTCACCTCGCGCGGGGTACTGCGTGGCTGCGTCGGCTCGCTGGCCCCACGCCGACCGCTCTACCTGGACGTGTGGCGCAACGCGGAGAGCGCCATGGACGACCCCCGGCTGCCCCGGGTCACCGCGACCGACTGGCCGACGCTCGACGTCGAGGTCTCCGTCCTTTCGCCGCTGGAGCCGGTACCGGCGGGCGACGCCGACGAGCTGCTGGCCGCCCTGCGCCCCGGTCGGGACGGGCTGGTGATCGCGGCCGACGGCCGGCGGGCCACGTTCCTGCCGGCGGTCTGGGCCAAGCTCGCAGAGCCGGACCGCTTCCTGGCCGCGCTGCTGGCGAAGGGTCGCTGGGACGGCTGGCCGCCGGACGCCGAGGCGTGGCGCTACACCAGCCAGGAGTTCCACGACCGGGCCGCACGGCCCGAGCCCGGGTGAGCCCGGGCCACGGCAAGCCGGATCCAGAGTGAGCAAATCCAGATGAGCAGATCCAGAGTGAGCCGCTCCAGAGTGAGCCGCTCCCGAGGGGCCGCTCCAGAGGGGCCGCTCCCGAGGGGCCGCTCCAGAGGGGCCGCTCCAGAGGGGCCGGGGCTAGGGTGGGCGCATGCATCCGCTGGTCGACGAGGCGATGAAGAAGGCCGCCGTCGCGTGGTTGACGATCCCGCCCGGCCCGCCGATCGCCGTCTGGTGCCTGTGGATCGACGGGGCGCTGCACGTGGTCAGCGGTCCCGGCGAGCAGCCGGCACCGGGGCTGGCCACCGCCGCAACGGCGGTCGTGTCGGTCCGCGGCGACCACGGTGGCCGCATCCTCAGCTGGCCGGCCACGGTGACCCGGGTGGACCCCGGCGACGAGGAGTGGACGCCGGTGGCCAGCCAGCTCGCCGGCAAGCGGCTGAACGCCGCCGGTACCACGGCGCAGACCGTGGCCCGGTGGGCGGCCGGGTGCGTGGTCAGCCGGTTGACGCCGGCCGGCGAGCCGACCGAGGTCGGTGCCTCGCTGCCGGACGCCTCCGGGGCCGCGCCGCCCCGGCCCACCCCGGCGGTCCGGCGTACCGCGAAACCGCTGCGCCTGCACCGGGTCCGGCGTCCACGCGACTGACCACGGCGGCGTCAGCCGACCGCGACTGACCACGGCGGCATCAGCCGACCGCGACTGGCCAGGGCGGCGTCAGCCGACGAAGGGCGGGACCAGCAGCTCGCCCCGGGCCACCGGGACGACTCCGCCGGTGACCGTGGTGGACTCGACCACCCCGTCCCGCGCGCTGACCGTGCACTCCAGGATGGACGGTCGGTGCATTTCGGCACCCTGGCGCAGCGTGTAGGACGACTCGCCGGTGGCCGGCAGCAGCCCGCTGGCGACCAGGCAGACGCCCAGTGCCGAGGGCGGCCGAGCCGGTGGCCGGGTCCTCGGTCACCCCGAGGCCGGGCGCGAACACCCGGGCGTGCGCGGTGACAGTGCCCGGGTCCCAGCCGAAGACCATGAGCTGGCCGAGGGCGGCGGCCTGCGCGGCGGCCGCGTCGCAGGTCGCCCGGGCCACCGCCTCCGGATGTACCGGAAGGTAGCCGCACTCCAGGCCGCAGCTGGCCAGCCGGGGCGCCGGACCGGCGAAGTCGTCCCCGGTCAGCCCCGCCATGGCCAGCAGCGGGGCCGGGTCCAGCGCGGCGCCGACGGTGGGGGTACCGCCGGCCAGGGTGGCCCGGCCGTCGTCGTACACCTGGATCGGGATCAGCCCGGCGTCGCACTCCTGCACCAGCGGTCCCGGCGGGCGGCCCGAGCGCCGCAGCAGCGTCACGGCGGCGCCCACGCTCGGGTGGCCGGCGAACGGCAGCTCCGTCAGCGGCGTGAAGATCCGTACCCGGTAGCTGGCCTCCGGGGCCCGCGGCGGAAGCACGAAGACCGTCTCGGAGAGGTGGAATTCCCTGGCCACGGCCTGCATCTGGTCCCGGGACAGGGCGTCGTGCGTCGAAGACGACGGCCAGCGGGTTGCCGGTGAACGGCCGGTCGGTGAAGACGTCCACCACCTCGTAGGGGAGAGTGCCCACGCAGCCACCCTAGCCGGGAACTACGCTGTGGATCGTGACGACGGCGACGAGGGTGTACGTCGCCCAGCTCGCCGGCCTCGCGGTCTTCGACCCCAACGGCGACCAGGTGGGGCGGGTACGCGACGCGGTCGCGCGGATCCGCGATACCGGCCCGCCCCGGGTGGTCGGGCTGGTCGCGGAGATGCCGCTGCGCCGGCGCATCTTCCTGCCCATCGGCCGGGTCACCGCCATCGAGCCCGACTCGGTGCGTGCTCGGCACCGGCACGCTCAACCTGCGCCGCTTCGAGAAGCGCCCCGGTGAGCTGCTGGTGCTCGCGGAGCTGCTCGACCGCCGGGTACGCATCCTCGACTCGGGCCGGCCGGCCACCGTGGTGGACATCGCCATGGAGCTCGAACGCGGTCGGCGAGTGGCGGCTGCGCAAGGTGGCGGTCCGCGAGCTGACCGCCGCCTGGGCCGCCGCGGCCACCTGCACCAGCTGGACTGGGACGAGGTGGGCGACCTGATCGCCGCCACCGAACGCGCAGGGCACCGCCAGCCTGCTCGCCCTGCTGGACAACATGCGCGCCGCCGACCTGGCCAACGCGCTGCAGGACATGCCGGACGAGCCGGCGCGTCGAGGTGGCCGCCGCGCTGGACGACGAGCGCCTGGCCGACGTCCTGGAGGAGCTGCCCGAGCACGACCAGGTGGAGATCCTCGGTGCGCTGCGGCCGGAGCGGGCCGCCGACGTGCTGGAGGAGATGGACCCGGACGACGCCGCCGACCTGCTCGCCGAGCTGCCCAAGCCGGAGCAGGAGGTGCTGCTCGACCTGATGGAGCCGGACGAGGCGGAGCCGGTCCGCCGGCTGCTGGACTACCTGCCCGGGACGGCCGGCGCGGTGATGACCTCCGAGCCGGTGGTCCTCACGCCGGACGCCACGGTGGCCGAGGCGCTGGCCCGGATCCGGGAGCCGCAGCTGGCTCCGGCGGTGGCGGCGCAGGTGTTCGTGGCGCGCGCTCCGATGGCCACCCCGACCGGACGGTACCTGGGCATGGTGCACTTCCAGCGGCTGCTGCGGGAGCCGCCGTCGTACCTGCTGGGCGGCGTGGTGGACAACGACATCGACCCGCTGGCGCCGGACACCCCGCTGCCCGAGATCACCCGCCGGATGGCCACCTACAACCTGGTGGCGCTGGCCGTAGTGGACGACCGTGACCGGCTGGTCGGCGCGGTCACCGTGGACGACGTGCTGGACCACCTGCTGCCGCCGGACTGGCGGGACCGGGACACGGTCGAGTTGACCGCGCCGGCGCAGCCCGGGCCGGCCGCCACGGCCCCGGCCGACGGGCCGGCCGGCCGTGGCTGAGCCGCGCCGGGACACCCGGCTCGACCAGCCGCGCGAGCCGCGCCGGCTGACTCTGCCGAGGCTGGACGCGGAGGCGTTCGGCAGATGGTCGGAGGGGATCGCCCGGTTCATGGGTACGGCCCGGTTCCTCGTCTACATGACGGTGGTGATCGTCGGCTGGTTCGGCTGGAACACGCTGGCTCCCCAGGCGACTGCGCTTCGACCCGTACACCTTCACGTTCCTGACCCTGATGCTGTCCCTGCAGGCGTCGCTACGCCGCGCCGCTGATCCTGCTGGCGCAGAACCGGCAGGCCGACCGGGACCGGCTGGCGATGGAGGAGGACCGGCGCCGGGCGGCGCATGCAGAAGGCGGACACCGAGTACCTGTCCCGGGAGATCGCCTCGCTGCGCATCGCGCTGGGCGAGGTGGCCACCCGGGACTTCGTCCGCTCCGAGCTGATCCGGCTGACCGAGGAGCTGGACGAGGCCGCCAGCGGCGCCGCCGGCTGGAGCGCAAAGAGTCGCAAGTCGGCCCGCCAGGTGCCGGCGGGCGAGGGGCTCGAGCGAACCGCTGGACGAGCTGGACGACGACGGGGCGGAGCCGGCGCCGCACAGTAAAGCGCCGCGCGCCTCAAGGGGCGAGGCGCGCGGCGTTACCCCTTGATGGTCCCATTCGTTAGCCAGGTTCGTCCAGAGTTACCAGCGGATACCCCTATTACGGTGAGATACCGATCTGTCCGCGCGAGGGCACACCCGGCGTGTCCCCCGCCGACCCGCCGGGCCGGGCTGGCGGCGCCGCTGTGATTCTGCCGACCCGGCCGCCCGCCGGCCGGCCGTGCCGCCGGGCGGCAGCTGCGTCGGTCGTAGCATGGGCGTCATGTCAGCCCCCACCGCGACCGTCGAACGACGCGCTGTACGCGGCGCTCGCCACCGTCAACGACCCGGAGATCCGCCGCCCGATCACCGAGCTGGGCATGGTGGCCGGCGCCGAGCTGACCGACGACGGCGCGGCGCTGGTCCGGATCCTGCTCACGGTGGCTGGCTGCCCGCTGCGGGACAAGCTGCGCGCCGACATCACGGCGGCGGCACTGACCGTACCCGGCGTGCGAACGGGTGGAGATCGACTTCGGGGTGATGTCCGACGAGCAGCGCAAGGGCCTGCAGACCTCGCTGCGCGGCGGCGGCGGGGCCGAGCCGGTGATCCCGTTCGCCCAGCCCGGCTCGCGCACCCGGGTGTACGCGGTGGCCAGCGGCAAGGGCGGGGTCGGCAAGTCCAGCGTCACGGTCAACCTGGCCGCCGCGCTGGCCGCCCGGGGACTGTCCGTCGGCGTGATCGACGCCGACATCTACGGCCACTCGGTACCCCGCATGCTCGGCGCGACCGGCCGCCCGACCCAGGTCGAAGACATGATCATGCCGCCGCAGGCGAACGGCGTGAAGGTCATCTCGATCGGCATGTTCACCCAGGGCAACGCGGCCGTGGTGTGGCGCGGGCCGATGCTGCACCGGGCGCTGCAACAGTTCCTCGCCGACGTCTACTGGGGCGACCTGGACGTGCTGCTGCTCGACCTGCCGCCGGGGACCGGCGACGTGGCGATCTCGCTGGCCCAGTTGCTGCCCAACGCCGAGATCCTGGTGGTCACCACGCCCCAGACGGCCGCCGCCGAGGTCGCCGAGCGAGCCGGCGCCATCGCCCTGCAGACCCACCAGCGCCTGGTCGGCGTGGTGGAGAACATGTCCTGGCTGACGCTGCCGGACGGCGAGCGGATGGAGGTCTTCGGCTCCGGCGGCGGGCAGACCGTGGCGGACTCGCTGACCCGGCTGATCGGCGCACCGGTGCCGCTGCTCGGGCAGATCCCGCTGGACACCGGCGGTCCGCGAGTCAGGCGACGCGGGTATCCCGATCGTCACCAGCCGACCCGGATTCGCCGGCCGCGACCGCGCTGCGCGCGGTGGCCGACCAGCTGGCGCTGCGCCGCGAGTCGCTGGCCGGCAAGCCGCTCGGCCTGTCCCCCGCCCGACGCGGCTGACCGGACGGCGTCTGGACCGGACGCCTCAGGTGGCGTCGAGGTCGTAGCTGCGCTGGGCGCCGGCTTGTCGGTGACCGCCGTGGTGGCCGCCGACTTGGTGACGCTCAGCGCCGAGGCGGTCTGCTTGACGTCGTCGGAGAGGCCCTTCGACGTCGTCTTCTCACGCCCTTGTAGAGCTCTTCCAGCGGGCGGCGCAGGGCCTGCTCGTCCGCCTCGCTGACAGGACGTGCTTGCGCAGGAACGTCTTCGGGTTGAGGTCCTCCAGCTGGATGTCGGTGCCCAGCTCGCGGCTCAGGTCGCCGGTGGCGTTGCGGGCCATGTCGCGCAGGTTGCGCAGCATCCGCACGCCGTCGGTGATCGCCTTGGGCAGCTTGTCCGGGCCCAGGATGAACATGCCCAGCAGGGCCAGGACGAGCAGCTTCCACCCGTCGAGGTTCTCCAGGAACGGCATCCCGGCCTCCTCTGATCGCGCCCGGCACACATCCCGCCACCGGTACCCTGCGACCCAGCGTACGCAGGCCCCGGGCCACCCGGAAGGGTCGGGCACCGGCGCAGCCGGTTACTTCCCGTCGGCGGCCAGGGTGACCTGGACCGTTGTGGACACCGGCGCGAGCGGCGTACCTCCAGGCTGACCGACTCGCCGGGGGCGTACTTGCGGACCAGGGCGATCAGGTCGGCCGGCTCGGTCAGCGGGATGCCGTTGATCGCCGGACCAGCACCTCACCGGGCTTGATGCCGGCCCGCTCGGCCGGGCCGCCGGGAGCGACGCTGGCCACCTGTACCCCACCGTTGGGGGCAGGTGTAGGACTCCTGCAGGGTGGCGCCGATGACGGTACGCCGGGCCTTGCCGCTGGCGATGATGTCCTGGGCCATCCGCTTGGCCTGGTTGATCGGGATGGCGAAGGCGATGCCGATGTTGCCGGTGTCCTCGTCGCCGCTGCCGCACCGAACTTGATCACCGAGTTGATCCCGATGACCCGGCCGGCCGCGTCGACCAGCGGGCCGCCGGAGTTGCCGTGGTTGACGGCGGCGTCGGTCTGGATCGCGGCGTAGTACCGGGTCGGCCGCCGTCGTCGCTGGCCTCGATCGGCCCGGTCCAGGGCGCTGACGATGCCGGCGGTGACGGTGTTGGTCAGCGCCAGCGGGGAGCCGAAGGCGAGCACCGGGTCACCGACCGCGACCTGCTCCGAGTCGCCGAACGTGACCGGCGGCAGGCCGGTCTTGTTGATCTTCAGTACGGCGATGTCGGACTCCACGTCGGCCCCCGACCAGCTGGCGGTGGCGACCGTACCGTCGCTGAAAGTGACCGACGGTGCCCCGGTGGCGCCCTCGACGACGTGGTCGTTGGTCAGCGCGTAACCGTCCGTGGAGATGATGAAGCCGGAGCCCAGGGCGTACCCGCTGGTTGTTGTGATCTTGACAGTGACCACGCTCGGCTGTACCTGGTGGGCCACCCCGGCCAGCGAGTCCGGCGGGCGCTGCGCCAGCGCGCCCGGGCTCTGCGGGTGCCCGCCCTGGCCGAGCGGGCTACCGCCGCCCAGCCCGTTGCGGGTGGCGAAGAGGAAGCCCAGCGTTCCGCCCAACGCCCCGGCCAGCAGCGCCACCACGATCGACACCACCAGCACCAGCCCCAGGCCGGTACGCCGGCCGCCGGGCGCGGCGTCCGCGGGCGTCGGCGGCGGCTCCAGCGCCGGCTGGCGGACCACCACGGCGGCCGGCGCCGCGGGGTCCCGCCACGGGTCGTCCAGCGCGTCCGACCACCACGCCGAGGGCGCCGAGCCGCCCGGCGGGCGCTGCGGCGCCTGCCACCCACTACGGTCCGTCACAATCGCTACCGAACTCTCCGCCGAGGGCCGCCCGACCGTCCGGATACGGTCGCCGGCCGCTGTCCGTCCGTCGGATTCCAGGATCGCACGGTTCGCCGCGTCGCACCGCCGCCCTGGCTTGCCTACGCTCTCCCTGTGGGCCCGCCCGGCCCCGCTCCCGCCGGCCGGCGCCGGAGCGCCAGTGCCAGTCGGAGCGCCCCGCGTCAGGCGGAGCGCGAATGCCAGGAGGTGCGCCATCGCCGTCACCATCCGGATCCCGAACCCGGTCACGGCGCAGGTCCGCGAGTTCGTCGAGGGCTACCCGCCGGAGGATCGGCTGCTGCAGCTGGCCCGCACGCTGGCCCACGAGGTGGGCGTGACGCCGATCCAGCCCGGCGCCGGGGCCGCGCTGCGCGTCCTGGTGGCCGCGGTGGCCGGCCGCGCGGTGGTGGAGATCGGCACCGGTACCGGCGTCAGCGGGCTGTGGCTGCTGCGCCGGCATGCGCCCCGACGCCGTCCTCACCACCATCGACGTGGAGCCGGAGCACCAGCGCATGGCGCGCCGGCTGTTCGCCGAGGACGGGCACCCGCCGTCGCGTACCCGGGTGATCACCGGACGCGCCCTGGACGTGCTGCCGCGCCTCGCCGACGGGGCCTACGACCTGGTCTTCGTGGACGGCGACCGGGCCGAGTACCCCGCCTGCGTGGCCGCCGCCCACCGGCTGCTGCGCCCCAGCGGCGTCCTGGTGCTCAGCGGCGCCCTGCTCGCCGGCCGGATCGCCGACCCGGCCGTGCGGGACCCGGAGACGGTGCTCATCCGGGGCGTGGTGAAGGACCTGCGCGACGCCGAGGAGTGGATCCCGGCGCTGCTGCCCAGCGGCGACGGGCTGCTGGTCGCGGTCAGGCGCTGACGCCCTCGGCGGCCAGCCCCTCCAACCAGCGGGGGAGGGTACGCACCCCCCAGCCGGTGGCGCCCCTGCTCAGCTCGCCGTCGGCGCCGTCCGCCCAGGACGGCGCCGACATGTCCAGATGCGCCCAGCGGTCCCGGGCGGCCCCGGTGAACTCGCGCAGGAACAGCGCGCCGGTGATCGAGCCGCCGCCGGTTTCGCTGCTGTTGGCCAGGTCGGCCAGGTCGCTGCGCAGGTTGTCCAGGTAGTCACCGACCAGCGGCATCCGCCACAGCTGCTCGCCGGCGACCCGGGCGGCGTCGGCCAGCGCCTGGGCCAGCGGGGCGTTGTCGCTGTACAGGGCGGCCGTGCGCTTGCCCAGCGCGACCGCGTTGGCGCCGGTCAGGGTGGCCAGGTCGACCAGGTAGTCGGGGTCCAGGGTGGCGGCGTAGGACAGCGCGTCGGCCAGCACCACCCGGCCCTCGGCGTCGGTGTTGAGGATCTCGCTGGTCCGCCCGCCGTACTGGCGGACCACGTCACCGGGGCGCCAGGCGGTACCGCTGACCGAGTTCTCCGCCAGCGGCGCCAGCACGGTGATCCGGACCGGCAGGTCGAGTTGGGCGGCGGCCAGGCAGGCAGCGGTGACCGCGGCGGCACCGGCCATGTCCTTGCGCATCAGCTTCATGCCCTCGACGGTCTTGATGCTGATCCCGCCGGTGTCGAAGGTGATGCCCTTGCCCACCAGCACGACGTACCGCCGGGCACCGGGCGGGTCCCAGTCCAGCCGGACCAGGCGCGGGCCGCGGGCCGAGCCGCCGCCGACCGCCAGTACGCCGCCGAACCCCTCGGCAGCCAGCTGCTCCGGCGACCACACCCGCACCGCCAGGCCGGCACCTTCGGCCGCCCCGGTCACCTGGTCGGCGAGCCAGGCCGGGGACTTGTCCGCGCCCGGGGCGTTGGTCAGGTCCCGAGCCAGCCGGGTAGCTGCGGCCACCACCCGGGCGGCGTGCAGCGCCCGGTCCAGGGCGGGCGTCGGCTCCGGGCCGGTCAGCAGCAGGTCGGCCAGCTGCGCCGCGTCCGGCTTCGGGGCGCCGAGCCGGTACCGGTAGTCGGCCAGCAGCGCCCCTTCGGCCAGAGCGCGCAGCGCTTCGGCGGTGAGGTCGGCGGGCAGCGCCAGGCTCACCTCAGGTTCGGCGGCGCCCGCCCGGACCAGGGCCGCGCCGGCGGAGCGCCAGCCGGCCGGGTCGCCCTCGCCCACGCCGACCAGCACCACCCGGCGCGGGGTGCCGAGCGGTCGGGGCAGGGTACGGGTCTTCCCGGCGGCGCCGGAGTGCTCGCTGTCGGCAAGGTAGGCGGCCAGCTCGGCATCGAGCCCGGCCACGCTCACCAGCGCCCGGCCGGTCGGGGCGTCGTCCCCCGGCGCACCGGTGGCCACCGGGACGGCGAGCACGCTGGCGGAGCCGGCCGCGACGGCCGCGAATCGAACGGTCAGCACGTGGAACCCCCAGGACGGGTCAGACAGGGACGCCAGGGCGGAGCACCGCGGCCCGGCACAGCCGGCGCCGGCCGGCGCGGGACGACGGCACAGGCCTGGAACCGTACCGCCGCAGCGCGCGGGACGGCAGCCGCCGGCCCGCCGGCCGTTACCGGCACCACGGCACGGCCGGTGGGCGTGCGCCGGCACGACCACGAGCGCCGACCGGCGCGGGTGGGTCGGCCGCGACCTGGCCGGAGCCTTCCGGCGCGGGGCCGGTGGCGGGGTGCCGGACGCGGACGGCGCGACCGGTCGACCCCACCGGGTGGATCAGCCGGTCGCCGCCCGCAGCGCATCACCGAGGGCGTTCGCCTCGTCCGGGGTCATCTCGACGACAAGCCGGCCACCGCCCTCCAGGGGCACCCGCATCACGATGCCGCGCCCTTCCTTGGTGACCTCCAGCGGACCGTCGCCCGTCCGCGGCTTCATCGCCGCCATGTCGTCTCCCCTCGAACATCGACCGACCGGACTGCCTCTTCCGGTCGGCAAGACTGCGGACCTGGTGGAGTGCCTACCCCTGTACCCGGTCCGACCAATGATTTTCCCTGATGAGGGCCGGGATGCCCAAACTGGGCCCGCTCAGGTATGACAGAGGCTTGGCCAAAGGCGGTGACAACTGTCACAATGAGCGACATTTCCGCAGCCTGGCGATCGTGCTGCGGGTCGCGGAGCGGGTCGGTGCACTCCGGCCGCCGACGGGGAGGAGACGCACGTGCAGGCCCGCTCGGCCCTCTTCGACCTGTTCGGCGACTACCTGCGCCCGCACGGCGGCCGCGCCCCGGTGGCCGCGCTGGTCAAGCTGCTCGCGCCGCTGGGCATCGCGGCCCCGGCGGTACGCACCGCGGTGTCCCGGATGGTCCGGCAGGGCTGGCTGCACCCGCTGCGGCTGTCCAGCGGGCCGGGTTACCTGCTCACCCCGAAGGCGGTCCGCCGGCTGGACGAGTCGGCCGCCCGGATCTACCGGACCAACCCGATCACCTGGGACGGCACCTTCGACATGCTGCTCATCGAGGCGCCCGGGCCCCGCACCGACCGGCTCCGGCTCGCCGCCAGCCTGGCCTTCCTCGGCTACGGCAGCCTCGCCGACAACACCTGGATCGCCCCCCGCCCGGCGCAGGAGGCCGCCGCCCTGCTGGCCGAGGCGGGCGTCGGGCACGAGCGGTTCCGCGCCCGGCACTCCGGCGGCGCCGCGGGCGCCGCCGCGCTGGTCCGCCGCGCCTGGGACCTGGAGGCGCTGGGCAGCGCGTACCGGCGGTTCGTGGTGCGAGCTGCGCCCGGTGGTGGCCACGGTGGCGGGGCAGGACGACGAGGCCGCCTACGCGGCCCGGTTCCAGCTCGTGCACGCCTGGCGTACTTTCCTGTTCCGGGACCCGCAGCTTGCCGCCCGAGCTGCTGCCGTCACCGTGGCCGGGGACGCGGCGGCCGAGTTCTTCGACGAGCACGCCGGCCGGCTGCGCCCGGCGGCGGACCGGTACGTGGCGGCCCGGCTGGAGCAGGCGAGCCGGCCGGGACCGACCCGACGCGGCGCCGGCCACCCGGCCCGACCCGAACCGGCACACCGCCGCTGACCGGCAGCGCGGCAGACAGACCGACAACGCGGCAAACCAGACCGGCAGCGCGGCAAACCAGACCGGCGGCGAGCGAGGAGCAGCGATGGACGAGGTACTGCTGGTCGAGCGGGCCGGCGGCGTCGTCACCCTCACCATGAACCGGCCCGACGCGCTCAACTCGTTGGACACCGCGCTCAAGGAGGCGCTGCGGGACGCCGTCGCCGGACTCGCCGCCGACCGGCAGTGCCGGGCGGTGCTGCTCGCCGGCGCCGGCCGGGCCTTCTGCGTCGGCCAGGACCTCAAGGAGCACGCCGCCGACCTGGCCGATGCCAGGGGCCGCCGCTGGGCACGGTGGTGGCGCACTACAACCCGATCGCCTCGGCGCTGGCCGCGCTGCCGAAGCCGGTGGTCGCCGCGGTGCGCGGCAGCGCCGCCGGTGCCGGGTGGGCCTGGCGCTGCTCGCCGACTTCCGCGTCGGCGGGCCGTCCACCAGCTTCCTGATCGCCTTCGCCGAGATCGCCCTGGCCGCCGACACCGGGCTGTCCTGGACCCTGCCCCGGCTGGTCGGGCACGCCAAGGCCACCGAAATGCTGCTGCTCGCCCAGCCGGTACGGGCGGCCGACGCGCTGCGCCTCGGGCTGCTGACCACGCTGGTGGACGACGACGAGGAGGTGCTGCCGGCCGCCACGGCGCTGGCCGCCCAGCTGGCCGGCGGGCCCACCGTCGCCTACGGCCAGATCAAGCGGGAGCTGGTCGGCGCACCGGCAGCTTCGCCGAGGCGCTCGCGGTCGAGGCCGACGCCCAGGCGCGCGCCGGCGCCACCGCCGACCACCGGGCCGCGACCGCCGCCTTCGTCGCCAAGCAGCGCCCCACCTTCACCGGGCGCTGATCCGGCTCAGCTGTCCGCCTCCGGGTCCAGGTTGACCGGCGCGTCGAGCAGGTACGCCTGCATGGCCAGCTCGTTGCCGCGCGGCGAGACGAAGGCGGGCAGCTCCGCCGGCCCCAGCTCCCGCACGTAGGCCCAGAACTCGGCGACCGCCTCGGCCGGTGAGCCGGCCTCGATCGGCAGGTCGAGGCTGACCAGCCAGGAGGGGCGTACGGACATGTGTCCCATGCTAGCCAGGCGCCCCGCGGTGGGGCGTCAGCGCGGATACGGCGGCACGTGGCAGCCGGTCAGGTGGTCGTCGACCATGCCGGTGGCCTGCATCAGCGCGTACGCCGTGGTCGGCCCGACGAACCGGAAGCCCGCGCTTCGCAGCTCCTTGGCCATCGCCGTCGACTCCGGCGTACTGGCCGGCACCTCGGCCAGCGACCCGGGACGGGGGCGCGGTGCGGGGCGCGTACGACCACAGCAGCGCGGCCAGCCCGTCGCGGCAGGTCGAGCGCGGCGCGGGCGTTGGCGATGGCCGCCTCGATCTTGCCGCGGTTGCGCACGATGCCGGCGTCGGCCAGCAGCCGCTGCGACGTCGGCGTCGGTCGAACGCGGCGACCTTCGCGATCTCGAAGCCGGCGAACGCGGCCCGGAACGCCGGCCGCTTGCGCAGGATGGTCAGCCAGGACAGCCCGGACTGGAACGCCTCCAGGGTCAGCCGCTCGTAGAGGCCGTCGTCGTCGCGCACCGGCCGGCCCCACTCGGTGTCGTGGTAGGCCAGGTAGTCGGCGCCGCTGCCCCACGGGCAGCGGGCCAGGCCGTCGGCGCCCATCACCAGATCGGCGCCGGTCACGGCAGCCCGCCGGCCTCCACCAGGCGGGCGAAGCGCCGCAGCGCCCCGGTCAGGCTGACCTTGGAGCCGGGCCACAGCACCGGCCAGGCGAACCGGCCGGCCAGGCCGCCGGGCAGCTGGAACCACTCGTGCCAGACCACCTGGGTACGCCCCGCCCCAGCGGGGTGCAGCGCATCACGCCGGGGCCGCGCAGCATCTGCCCTGGTGCACCACCCGGACCTCGTACGGCGGGTCGAGCTTCCACCCGCATCTCGTCGCGCAGCACCGCCGGCCCGAGCGCGGTGACCGCCTCGATGGTGCTGCCCCCCCGCCGTCGCCGGTGACCACCCGCACGGTGGTGAACGGGATCCACTCGCCCTGCCGCTCCCAGGCGGTGAAGGCGGCGTACACCCGCTCGGCGGGCGCCTTGACGATCACCGTGGCGGTGACCTCGCCGGCCCCGGGCACCTCCGCGGGGACGGTCACCGGTGCTGATCCGCCCGGCCCGCCCGGCTCCAGCCACCGCCGCCCCGTCGGTCGGCTCACCCGACACGTCGATATCGGCCGACCCGCTGGGCGCGTCAGTGTCTCCGGACGCGTTGGGCGCGTCGGTGTCGTCGGACGCGCTGAGCGCGTCAGTGTTGTCCGACGCGCTGACCGCGTCGGTGTCCGCCTCGTCGGCCGCGGCCAGGGCGTCCTCGTCCACGGTGGCGGCCGGCTCGTCGGGCGTCACCGCCGGCTCGACCGTCGCCGGGTCCTCCGGGGCGACGTCGTCCAGCTCGGTGGGGGACTCCTCGGTCGGGATCGCCGAGCGACGGCGCGCCGCCCGCAGCTCGTCGGCCTCCTCGCGCCGGTCCCCGCGCAGCGCCTCGACCTCGGCCTCCAGCACCGTGATCAGCTCGTCCTTGTACCCGATGTCGTAGGCGGCCCGGCGCAGCGCCTGGTCCACCTGCTCCATCCGGTAGCCGCGCAGGGTGGTGTCGAAGCGCAGCGCGGCGACGTCGGTCTCGGCGAGCGGCCGCGTACCGGGCAGCGGGACGGCGCGCCCGTCCGGCTCGGCCGGCGCGAGCCCGGCGTCCGCATCATTGATCATGGTGACCACGCCGAAGACGATCGCGGCGGCGACAATGGCCACGACGAGGACGAGGAGGAACTGGCCCATGCCACGATCGTGGCATGCCGGCCCCGCCCGGGCGATAGCGCGGGCCGGATTTCTCGTTACGCGTCGCCGGTCCGCGTCGACGCCGCTGGTCGCGGCGGTGCGGGCGGAACGCTGGTCGATGAAAGGAGACCCGAGTGGGTACGCCGCTGCGACTCGGTCCACGCACCTTCGGGCCCACCGAGCTGATCGTGATGGCGATCGTGAACCGGACGCCGGACTCGTTCTTCGACAAGGGCGCCACCTTCGACCCCGGCGCCGCGCTGCGCGCGGTGGCGCGGGCGGTGGCCGAGGGCGCGGACATCATCGACATCGGCGGGGTGAAGGCCGGACCGGGGCCCGCGGTGGACCCGGCCGAGGAGATCCGCCGCACGGTGGCCACCATCGCGGCGGTCCGGGCCGAGTTCCCGGACGTGGTGATCTCGATCGACACCTGGCGCGCCGAGGTCGCCCGGGAGGCCGTACCGGCCGGGGCGGACCTGGTCAACGACACCTGGGCCGGCGCCGATCCGGAGCTGGCCGAGGTGGCCGCGGCGACCGGCGCGGGGCTGGTGTGTTCGCACGCCGGCGGGCTGACCCCGCGTACCCGACCGCACCGGGCGGCCTTCCCCGACGTGGTCGCCGACGTGCTCGACACGGTCACCGGCCTGGCCGCGCGCGCCGTGGCGGCCGGGGTACGCCGGGACGGCATCCTGATCGACCCGGCGCACGACTTCGGCAAGAACACCCGGCACTCGCTGGCCCTCACCCGCGACCTCGGCGCCCTGGTGGCCACCGGCTGGCCGGTGCTGGTGGCGCTGTCCAACAAGGACTTCGTCGGGGAGACCCTGAACGTCGGAGTGGACCAGCGGCTGGAGGGCACCCTCGCGGCCACCGCCGTGTCGGCCTGGCTGGGTGCCCGGGTGTTCCGCGCCCACCAGGTCCGCCCGACCCGCCGGGTGCTGGACATGGTCGCCTCGATCCGGGGCGACCGGCAGCCGGCGGTGTCCCGCCGCGCGCTGGCCTGAACCGGCCGGCGCGCTGGTCAGCTCCAGTGCAGCACCCGGCGCCGGTAGGCGTAGAGCAGGCCGAGGGCCAGCACACCGACGAAGATGGCCATCTCGACCACTGTGGAGGTACCGAAGCCGGGCAGGTTGTAGACCACCGCCCAGGGGAACAGGAACACGCTCTCCACGGCGAACAGCACGTAGAGGTAGGCGTAGAGGTAGTAGCGGATGTGTGCCTGGGCCCAGTCGGCGCCGACCGGGTCGAGGCCGCACTCGTAGCTGGTGCGCTTGCCGGCGCTGGCGGCGGGGCGGGCCGGGCGCAGCAGCCGGTTGCCGGTGAAGGCCGCGACGAACACGCCCGCGCCGAGCACCAGCAGCAGCCCGAGAGTGGCGTAGGACGACAGATAGCCGTTCATCTGACACATCGTAGAGTGCCGCCGTCGCGCTGCCCGTGATGCGATCGCGACAGACAGGCCGCACAATGGTCGGCACCGCCCGGCTGGCGCAGTCAGGGTCGAGCGGGACGGGCCAGGTGCGATCGGACAAAGGGGCGGGTCCGGCACTGGTCGGTCACCTGATACGCAGGACCACAGACGAACAACGAGGATAGTCACGTGTCGAAGTTCCCCGGGGGGCGTCGGGGTACCCGAATGCTGGCTGCGCTGGCCGCATCGGGCCTGGCCGGCGTGGTCGGCCTGGCCGGAGCCGTCAGCGTGCCCGGCCTCCCCAGCGTGTCCGGACTCTCCAGCGTGCCCGGACTCTCCAGCGTGCCCGGACTCTCCAGCGTGCCCGGGCCCTCCAGCGTGTCCGGCCTGCCCAGCACGACGGGAGCCGTCAGCGTGCCCGGAGCCGTCGGCGTAGCCGGCGGAGTCGGACGGGCGCTGGTTGTCGCCGGTGCGTCGACCGTGCGGCTCGCGCTGGCCGGGCAGTTGCCCCAGGCGATCGCCGCGCCGCCCGCCGCCGCCCCGGCACTGGCCGGATCGCTGCCCGGGCTGGTCGACGAGGAGAACGGTCCCGCCGACGACCCGCCCGCCGACCCGCCGAGCAGCCCGACGGTCGAGCCGGTGGCGCCGACCGACCCGCCGACCACCGATCCGCCGGCCAGCCCGCCGCCGGCGGTCGAGCCGACCACCCCGGCCGCGCCGCCGCCACCGCCGCGGATCGTGAAGATCGACGTCGGAGCCGGCGTGGCGGACCTGGCCGAGGGGTACTGGAACGGCGACGGCGCCACCTCGTTCACCGTGTACCTGACCAACCTGGGCACCGTGACGACCAGCGCGCACGTGACGTACACGCTGCCGCCGGGGGTCACCGACCGCGGCTCGGCGAGCTGTGGCCAGGGCTCCTGTGACACCACCCTGGCGCCCGGCGACCAGGCCCTGGTGAAGGTCAACATCACGGTGTCGCCGCAGGCCTGGCGCCACGCGCCGCTGAACGGGCAGGTGACGGTGCGCGGCCAGTCGGTGGACGCGCCCACGGTCACCGCCGACGCCACGCCGACCGGCTGGGGGGTGAACTTCCCGCCCGGCCCGCCGGTCAACGGGTTGACGCTGTCCGCCGAGGACGTCCCGCTGGGTGCCGCGTTCAGTACCGCCGGGCAGCTGGTGACGCACCTGACCAACACCGGCAAGGTCTCCGGCGCCGCCGAACTCCAGGTGGTGACCCCGCCGGGGGTGACCGTCACCGGCTACCCGGCCGAGTGCGCCAGCCACCGCCAGGTCGCCCCGGAGACCCAGTCCTGCCAGCTCGGACAGGTCCCGGCCGGGGCGGCGAAGCGGGTGGCGTTCACGCTGTCGATCAGCCCGAAGGCCCGCGCCGACGCGCCCGTGGTGGGTGTCCTGCGGGCCAGCCTGACGCCGGCCGGCCTGGACCCGCTGGCCACCCAGGCGTCCTGGCAGATCACCGCCGCCCCGCACAGCCCGGGCGCCCTCGCGGACCAGGGCATGCTCCCGTCGGCCAGCGCCAGCGCCAGCGCCACCCCGGCCGACGAACCGGCCGACGACCCGATCGACCAGATCACCGGGTACGCCACCGCCGCCGTGCAGAGCGTCGGCTGGCGCCTGGTCACCAGCTCGATGGCGCTGCTCATCCTGGTGCTGCTCGGGCTGGCGCTGGGCCTGCGCCGCCGCCGGGTCCGCCCGGTACCGCTGTTCCCGGCGCCGCTGCCGGTCCCCCGCCAGGGCGACACCGCCACCCCACCGCCCGGACGCAGCACCACCCCACCGCCCGGACGCAGCACCACCCCACCGTCCGGACGCAGCACCACACCGCCACCCGGACGCAGCACCACACCGCCGCCCGGGCGGGACGCCACTCCGCCGCCCGGCGGCACCGGTGACGTGCAGCACACCGCGGGCGGTCCGCTGCCCCAGCGCATCCCGGCCGAGCCGCCGGACCGCAGCCTGGCCACCCGGAGCCTGGCCGACCCGGACGACGCCCCGGCCGACCCCGCCGCGCCCGACCCGGAGCCCGCGCAGGTTGTCGCCGGATCGGACCACACCACGCGTATCCCGAGGCAGGGGGCGCCGGTGCTGCCGTCGCCGTTCACCGGGACCGGGTACGCCCCGAACATGCCCGTGACGCCGCGGCGACCGGCCGAGTCGCTGGACGGAGCGGCCGACCGGTAGCTCCCCGGACAGCTGGCAGGTACCTGACAACCGCTCCCGCCTGGCGGACCCCAGCGGCGATCGGAGCCCCCTGCGACGTAGGCTTCGGGGAGGACGATGCGTGCCGTGATCCGCCGGTACGCGAGGAGGTCGCAGGTGAGCAAGCAGGTCCGCCAGTTGGATCGTGTGGTCATTCGGTTCGCTGGGGACTCCGGCGACGGTATGCAGTTGACCGGTGACCGGTTCACGTCCGAGACGGCCCAACTGGGCAACGACATCTCCACGCTGCCGAACTTCCCAGCGGAGATCCGCGCCCCTGCCGGTACCCTCCCCGGCGTCTCCAGCTTCCAGGTGCACTTCGCCGACTTCGACATCCTCACCCCGGGCGACGCGCCCAACGTGCTGGTGGCGATGAACCCGGCCGCGCTGGCCGCCAACGTCCGCGAGCTGCCCCCGGGCGCCGAGATCATCGTCAACACCGACGAGTTCACCCGGCGCAACCTGGCCAAGGTGGGCTACGACAGCAACCCCCTCGAAGACGGTTCACTGGACCGCTTCGTGCTGCACCCGGTCGCGTTGACCAGCATGACCGTGGGTGCGCTGGCCGACCTGGACATCTCCAAGAAGGACGCCGAGCGGGCCAAGAACATGTTCGCCCTGGGCATGCTCTCCTGGCTCTACTCGCGCCCGTACGAGTCGACGATCGCCTTCCTGGAGCGCAAGTTCGCCAGCAAACCGGTGCTGGTGGCGGCCAACATCGCGGCGTTCCGGGCGGGCTGGAACTTCGGCGAGACGACCGAGGACTTCGCCGTCCGGTACGAGGTGAAGCCGGCCAAGATGCAGCCGGGCACGTACCGCAACATCACCGGCAACCAGGCGCTGGCGCTCGGCGTGGTGGCCGCCCGGGTGCGCTCGGGCCTGCCCGTGGTGCTCGGCGCCTACCCGATCACCCCGGCCTCGGACGTGCTGCACGAGCTGTCCAAGCACAAGCGCTTCGGGATCACCACCATCCAGGCCGAGGACGAGATCGCCGCGGTCGGGGTGGCGCTCGGCGCCTCCTACGGCGGCGCGCTGGGCATCACCTCCACCTCCGGCCCGGGCGTGGCGCTCAAGTCCGAGACGATCTCCCTGGCGGTGGCCCTGGAGCTGCCCCTGATCGTCATCGACGTGCAGCGGGCCGGCCCGTCCACCGGCATGCCGACCAAGACCGAGCAGGCCGACCTGAACATGGCGCTGCACGGCCGGCACGGTGAGGCGCCGGTGGCGGTGATCGCCCCGCGCTCGCCGTCCGACTGCTTCCACGCCGCGCTGGAGGCCGCCCGCATCGCGCTGACCTACCGGACCCCGGTGATCCTGCTCTCCGACGGTTACGTCGCCAACGGTTCCGAGCCGTGGCTGCTGCCCGACGTGGCGAGCCTGCCGGACCTGTCGGTCGAGTTCGCCACCGAGCCGAACGGGCCGGACGGCCAGTTCCTGCCCTACCTGCGCGACCCGGCCACGCTGGCCCGGCCGTGGGCCGTGCCGGGGACCCCTGGCCTGGAGCACCGCATCGGTGGCCTGGAGAAGGCCGACAAGACCGGCGACATCTCCTACGACCCGGCCAACCACGACTTCATGGTGCGTACCCGCGCCGCCCGTATCGAGGCCATCCCGGTCCCTGACGTCGAGGTCGACGACCCGGACGGCGGCGCCCGGGTGCTGGTGCTGGGCTGGGGCTCCACCTACGGACCGATCGGGGCGGCCTGCCGGGCGCTGCGCCAGCGCGGGCAGGCCATCGCCCAGGCGCACCTGCGCCACCTCAACCCGCTGCCGCGTAACCTCGGCGCGCTGCTGGCCAGCTATGACCGGGTGGTCATCCCGGAGATGAACCTGGGCCAGCTGGCGCAGGTGATCCGGGCCCGGTACCTGGTCGACGCGATCGCCTACAACCAGGTCCGCGGGCTGCCGTTCACCGCCGCCGAGCTGGAGACCGTGCTGGAGGAAGTGGTCAAGAATGCCTGAGACGCCGGTCAAGCTCACCCTCAAGGACTTCAAGACCGACCAGGAGGTCCGCTGGTGCCCCGGCTGTGGGGACTACGCGATCCTGGCGGCCGTCCAGGCGTTCATGCCGGAGCTGAACATCCCCCGGGAGAACATCGTCTTCGTCTCCGGGATCGGCTGCTCCTCCCGCTTCCCGTACTACATGAACACCTACGGCATGCACTCGATCCACGGGCGCGCCCCGGCGATCGCCAGCGGCCTGTCGGTGTCCCGGCCGGACCTGTCGGTGTGGGTGGTGACCGGCGACGGTGACGCCCTGTCGATCGGTGGCAACCACCTGATCCACGCGCTGCGCCGCAACGTCAACCTGAAGATCATGATGTTCAACAACAAGATCTACGGGCTGACCAAGGGCCAGTACTCGCCCACCTCCGAGCTGGGCAAGATCACCAAGTCGACCCCGGTCGGCTCGGCCGACTCGCCGTTCAACCCGATCTCGCTGGCGCTGGGCGCCGAGGCCAGCTTCGTGGCCCGGACCATCGACTCCGACCGCAAGCACCTGCAGTCGGTGCTGCGCGCCGCCGCCGACCACCACGGGTCGGCGTTCATCGAGATCTACCAGAACTGCAACATCTTCAACGACGGCGCCTTCGACGCGCTCAAGGAGCCGGCCACCCGGGACGACTACCTGATCCGGCTGGAGCACGGGCAGCCGATCACCTTCGGCCCCGACGGCGGCTCCTGCGTGGTCCACCCGGCCGGCTCGTTCGGTCTGGCGGTCCGCCCGACCGCCGAGGTGGCGCCGGCGGAGATCGTGCGCCACGACGTCGGCGTGACCGACCCGGCGTACGCGTTCGCGCTGTCCCGGCTGCCCGGGCTGGACCTGCGGCACACCCCCATCGGGGTGTTCCGGGACGTCGCCCGGCCGGTCTACGACCAGATCGTCCAGCAGCAGGTACGCACCGCCGAAGCCGGCCGCAGCCGCAGCCTCGACGACGAACTGGGCGCCCTGCTCGGCAGCGGCGACACCTGGACCATCCTGTAACCCTGCGCCGTCGCCGGCCGGGTGGTGCTCAGCCGGCGACGGCGAAGCGGACCGAGTCGCCGGTCAGGTCGGGGTGCTCGATGGACAGCGCCAGCGCCACCGCCTCCTCCAGGGTCAGCTCGCTGCCCTGCGCGTACGCCCGGTCGAAGTCGGCGTCGCCCAGGGTGGCCCGGGCGACCGCCTGGTCGCCGGCCCAGTACGGGCCGTACATGCCGGCGCTACAGCGCAGCCGCGCCCGGGCGGTGTCCGAGGCGCCGAACAGTCGGGCCGCCGTGACCGTGTCCCCACCCAGCCGGGAACGCACCGCGAACGCGGCGATCGTCTCGGTGGCCCGGGAGTGGAAGCCGTAGGCCATCCGGGAGCGCAGCGCCACCACCAGGTGGTCGTGTGCGGCGACCAGGTCGACGCGGGCCAGCGCGACCATGCCGAGCAGCATGTCGACGGTGCGCCGGCCGCGTACCGCCGGGCGGGCCGCCTCCATCGGACGGGCGATGGCCAGCAGGTCGGCGGCCTCGTCCAGGGCGCCCCGCTGCCACAGCAGCTGGGCCAGGCAGAAGACGGCGAACAGGGCGTCCGCGTCGGCCCCCTCGGCGTGCGCGCGGGCGATCAGCTCGCGGCTGGTGCGCTCGGCGTCGTCGCGTTCCCCCAGGTCGGACAGGGCCGAGCCGCGGCCGGCCAGGACCCGGATGAGCTGCCCGGGGGAGCCGGCGTCCCGGGCGGCCTGCTCGGCCTGCCGGGAGTAGTGCAGCTCCTCGGTGTGCTCGCCGTCCACCCCGGCGTGGAGCGAGTGCAGGTGGTACGCCGCGGCCAGCTCGGCCGGCGGCACCTGCTCGCCGCTGTCGGCCAGCCGCTGGTACAGGCGGATGAGCCAGTGCCGGCCCTCCCGGGCCAGCCCGCGCTCCCGCCACCACTGGTCCATGCCCAGCACCAGGCCGAGGCCGGCGCGAGCGCTGCCGCCGGTGGTGGCCCAGCGCAGCGCAGCGCGCAGCTCCCCGGCGAGCGGGTCGATGTCGTAGAGCGACAGCGTGCCGGCCACCCCGTCCGGCCCGTGCTGGGCGCGCTCCAGGGCGTAGCCGGCCCAGGCCAGGTGCCGGTCCCGGGCGCCGGCCTGCTCGTCGGCGGCGGACAGCCGCCGGTCGGCGTAGGAGCGGATCGGGTCGAGCAGCCGGTACGTCATCCCACCGGCCGCCGGCTCCGCCTGTACCAGCGACTTGTCCACCAGCACGGCGAGCGGGTCGAGCGGGTCCTCGTCGAGCAGCCACTGCACAGCGGGCAGGTCGATCGGGCCGACGAAGACCGACAGCCAGCGCAGCAGCCGGGCCGCCCGGGCGTCCAGCGTCCGGTACGACCAGTCCACGGTGGCCTGCAGGGTGGCGTGCCGGTCGGCCACGCCGCCCGCCGGGCGTCCGGCGTCCAGCGTGCCCACCACGTCGTCCAGCCGGTCGGCCAGCTGCGCCGGGGTGAGCACCCGCAGCCGGGCCGCGGCCAGCTCCATGGCCAGCGGCAGCCCGGCCAGCCGGGCGGCCACCCGGGTCAGGTCAGCCACCGCGGCCGGGTCGGCGGCCGGTTCACCAGCGGGTACGGCGGGCCGCACCCGGGTGGCCGGATAGGCGCCGTAGCGCAGCGCGTTGATCGACCGGCCGGTGCGCATCCCGGCGCCGGCCGGGCCGGCGTCCAGCGGGGTGAGCAGGGCAGCCGTAGGTACCGCGTCGGCCGGTCGGCCGGTACCCCGCCGGGCCGTGGCCAGCCGGGCCGGGACCGGCCGGGCGGCGGCATCCGCCCGGGTCGTCACGGCCGCCGGGTCGGGCCGGGCCGGGCCGACGGGCGAGCGGACGCCCAGCGCCGATCCGGCCCGGTTGAGCAGGAAGCGCACCGCCTCGCTGGGGCCGCCGTCCCGGGCCGGCACCAGGGACAGCGGCGGAGTACGCCAGGCCACCTCACCGGCCAGGCACAGCGGCTCCCGGCTGGTGGCCAGCACGGTGACGCCGCCGCCGGCCGCCAGCAGGGCGCTGACCAGGTGCGCGGCCGCCCTCGGGTGCGCGTCGCAGGTGTCCAGCAGGAACAGCATCCGGCGCCGGGACACGTGCTCGACCAGGGTCTCCCGCATCGCCCGCCCCGGCTCCGGGCGCAGGCCCAGCGTGCTGGCCACGGCGGTGGGCAGCAGCCCGGCCTCGGCGACGCCGGCCAGGTCGACGAACCAGACGCCGTCGGGGTAGCGGTCCACCCGGTCGGCAGCGGTCTGCAGGGCCAGCCGGGTCTTGCCGGCTCCGCCGGTGCCCACCACGGTGACCAGCCGGTGTTCGCCGATCAGGGCGGACAGTTCGGTCAGCTCGCGCTCGCGGCCGAGGAAGGCGGTGACCGGCGCGGGCAGGTTGTGCGCGCTCTCCTGCTGGGTACGCGGGCGCGGGAAGTCCCCGGCGAGCCCGGGACTGACCAGCTGGAACAGCCGCTCCCGACCGTCGAACCCGCGTAGCCGGTGCAGCCCGAGGTCACGCAGCCAGTCGGCGCCCGGGTCGGCGCCCTGCGGCAGGCCGGCGGGTGCGGCGCCGCGGCGCTGGGGCAGGCCGGTGGCCTGGGCGGTGGCGGCGGAGCAGAGCACCTGGCCGCCGTGCGCCGCGGCGGCCACCCGGGCTGCCCGGTGGACCTCCGCAGAGGTGTACTCGGTGCCGACCGGAGTGGCGGTGCCGGTGTGCAGACCCATCCTGACCAGCGGGCGGACCGTCGGGTCCGGCCACTGGTGGGCGGCCAGGGCGCGCTGGGCGTCGGCGCAGGCGACCAGCGCCGTGGCGGCGTCGGCGAACGCCAGGAACAGCGCATCGCCCTCGGTCGACAGGTGTACCCCGCCGGCCGCGGTGAGCACGGAGTGCAGGATGCGCCGGTGCTCGATGAGCACCGGTCGGTAGCCGTCGCCGAGTGCCTGCGCCAGCCGGGTGGAGCCCTCGATATCGGTAAACAGAAAGGTGACCTGCCCACATGGCAGGTGGTGCTGTGCCACTGTCGAACCTCCGCCCCCCTGGAAGTCGACATCAGGATGGCGGGTACCGGGGCAGGGGCCTATCAGCGAAACGGTGCGGAGTATTTCGACCCTGCGGGCTGCCTACCGTAGGCCGGCTGAGCAGGAACTTTCACCGAACGGTGGGGAACCGACGGCGTACGGATGAGGCGCGGATCAACGTCACCACGGGCGGGCGGACCGGCGTACCGTGGTGCGGTTCGGATCCGGGTGGACCCGGACGTCAGGAGCAGCAGCCCCCGCCGCAGCAGCCGCCGCCGGAGGACGGCTGCGCCGCCGCGCCGGACCGGCCGGCCACCGCCACGGTGGACAGCAGCTTCACCGTGTCGTCGTGCCCCTGCGGGCAGGCGGCCGGGTCAGCCGAGGCGCTCATCGGCCGGTTGACCTCGAAGGTGTCGCCGCAGGCGCGGCAGCGGAACTCGTAGCGGGGCATGGCGACCAGGGTAGCGCCATCGGCCGGTCGACACCTGTCCATCCCGCAGTGGGATACTGCCGGGCGTGGGCGGGCGGGACGACACTCAACACAGCGGACGGACGGTACGTCCCGGCACCCCCCGTCAGCAGCGACGTGAGCCCACCCCGCCGCCCGGCCCCGGGCTGCCCGCCGACGAGTTGACGCCGGACACCGTGGCAGGCTCGACCGGCGCGCCGGTCGACGGTGGCGGGCAGCACCAGCCACCCGGTCCGACCGCCGCCGGCCCCGCGCACGACCCGCCAGCCGGCGCGGCGGCCGCCGGTCGGGCAGCGGGCCGGCCGCCGGGCAGCGTGCCCCGGCACGCAAAGCCGCGCACCGGCGGACGGCGGGGCCGGCACAGCGCGCCCCCCGGCAGCCCGGCCCCGGCATCCCCCGGCAGTCCGATCCCGGCATCCCCCGGCAGTCCGGCCCCGGCATCCTCCGGCAGCCCGGCCCCGGCATCCCCTGGCAGTCCGGTCCCGGCATCCCCCGGCAGTGCGGTCCCGGCATCCTCCGGCCAGACGTCTCCGGCCCACACCTCCGCGGGGCAGGTATCGCCCGGTCGGGCGCGGGTAGCGCTGCCGCGCCGGGCGGTGCGGGCCGTCGGGCGGGGCGGCACCGCCGTGGCGATGAGCGGCCTGCAGTCGGCGTGGCGGGTGGCGGCCTGGCGGCGTACCCCGCTGGGTAGCTTCCTGACCGCCCTGGCCGTGCTCGTGGTGCTGGTGGGCGCGGCGGTCGCGGCCGGCGCCATGCTGCCCCGGGGGCACGCGGCCCCGCCCCGCGCGGCGACCGCAGCGCCGCAGCCGGTACCCACGCCGGCCGCCAGCGACGATCAGAGCAGCATCCCCGGTGACGACGCCGTGCTGCCCAGCCAGTCGCCGAGCGGGCCGGCCCGGCCGATGGACGGGCTGACCGGCTGGGCACAGCGACTCTCCGCCGTGGTGGGCGTGCCGGTGCCGGCGCTGAAGGCGTACGGCAGCGCCCAGCTGGCCGTGGCGCTCACCACCCCCGGCTGCCACCTGGGCTGGACCACCCTGGCCGGCATCGGCAAGGTGGAGTCCGACCACGGCAGCGCGGCCGGTGCCACGCTGGCGCCGGACGGCACGGTACGCCCGCTCATCACCGGAGCGCCGCTGGACGGGACCGGCGGCCGGCCGCTGGTCCACGACACCGACCTCGGCCAGCTGGACGGCGACAAGACCTACGACCGGGCCATCGGACCGATGCAGTTCCTGCCCGCCACCTGGCAGACCTACCTGGCCGACGGGGACGGCGACGGGGTACGCGACCCGTCCGACCTCAACGACGCCGCGCTGGCCGCCGCCAACTACCTGTGCGCCAACGGACGCGACCTGGCCAGGCCGGCCGACTGGTGGGCCGCCGTGCTGTCCTACAACGGCGTGCAGAGCTACGCACAGAGCGTCTACGCCAGCGCCGACCAGTACGGCAAACTCAGCCGGACGGCAAGCGGAGGGTGAACGCCTGGTAACCGGCAGGTCGTGACCGAAAGTCACTCACGCTGCCCCGAGCGTGAAGATTCCGGGGAGTGGCACTTCCGCTCGGGGGTCTTTGTCGGCAAGCTAGACAGGTGATGGTTCGCGAGTGGGATCCCCGCACCGCGCCGTCCGCTGAGGTCGAATCCGTTCTGGCCACGCTCAACGCGGCGGTCACCGCCGACCTGCCGGACGATCCGCCGTGGCGGCTGAACGCCTTCCGGGAGTACCTCTCCATCACCATGCCCGGTGAACGACGCATCTGCTGGCTCATCGAGTCCAGTGTGGGCGCTGCCGCGCACGGCGAAGCGCCGCTCGGGCTGGCCAGCATCCTGCTGCTGGAGGACCGCATCGGGGTGCTGGAGGTGGTGGTCCACCCGGACGCCCGGCGCAAGGGCCTCGGCCGTGACCTGGTCGGGGTGGCCACCCGGCGGGCCTTCGCCGAGGGCGTCGCCTCGATGGGCGTCGAGGTCATCGGGGATACGCCGGCGGTCGCGTTCTTCGAGGCGCTGAAGTTCCGGTGCGCCTTTGTGGAGATCCGCAACGTGCTGACCATGTCCACTGTGGACTGGCAGCGGCTGGATCAGATGGCCCACGGCGTCGGCTCCGGCTACCGGCTGGAGTACTACCCGGGCGGCCCGCCGGAGGAGCTCTACGAGGCGTACGCGGAGGCCAAGGAGATCACCCGGGGCCACTACGACCCGGGCGACCTGGAGCTGCGCCCCAGCTCCTACGATGCCGAGCGGCTGCGGGCCAGCCTGGCCACGCTGCACGCGCGCGGCCTGCGGCCGTACATCGTGCTGGGCATCCACGAGGCGACCGGGAAGGTGGCCGGGCTGACCGAGGTGGTCGTGCCGGCCCAGCGCCCGGCACGCGCCGACCAGTACGACACCGTGATCGTCCCGGCGCACCGCGGCTACGGCCTGGGCCGGGCGCTGAAGGCGCGGATGCTGTTCGAGCTGCGTTCGGCCGAGCCGCAGCTGACCGAGGTGCAGACCTGGAACGCCTACCAGAACGAGCCGCTCATCAAGGTCAACGCCGAGCTGGGTTTCCGCCCCGACCGCCGCTGGATGGAGTACGAAGTCGAGGTCGCCGACCTGGCCAGCCGCCTGACCCCCGGGCGCTAGCGCCGGCTGGCCAGCAGCGCGGCCGCCTCGGCCGCCCAGTAGGTGAGGATCGCCTGGGCGCCGGCCCGGCGGATGGACGTGAGCGTCTCCACGATCACCCGCTCGCGCTCCAGCCAGCCGTTGGCGGCGGCCGCCTCGACCATCGCGTACTCGCCGGAGACCTGGTAGGCGGCGACCGGAATGTCCACAGCAGACGCCACGGCGGCCAGCACGTCGAGGTAGGGCAGGGCCGGCTTGACCATCACCATGTCGGCGCCCTCGGCCACGTCCAGCGCCACTTCGCGCAGCGCCTCCCGGACGTTGCCCGGGTCCTGCTGGTACGTGCGCCGGTCGCCCTGCAGCTGCGAGTCCACCGCCTCGCGGAACGGGCCGTAGAACGCCGAGGCGAACTTGACGGCGTAGGCCAGGATCGTCACGTCGGGGTACCCGGCGCTGTCCAGCGCCCGGCGCACCACGCCGACCTGGCCGTCCATCATCCCGGACGGGCCGACCATGTGCACCCCGGCGCGGGCCTGGGCGACCGCCATCTCGGCGTAGACGGCCAGGGTGGCGTCGTTGTCCACGGAGCCGTCCTCGGCCAGTACCCCGCAGTGCCCGTGTGAGGTGAACTCGTCCAGGCACAGGTCGCTCATCACCACGGTGGCGTCGCCCACCTCGCTGACCACGTCCCCGATGGCCACGTTGAGCACGCCGTCGGGGTCCAGGCCGGCGGAGCCGCCCGGGTCGCGCCGGGCCGGCACGCCGAACAGCATCAGCCCGCCGACACCAGCCTCCACGGCCGCCGCGGCGGCCTTGCGCAGCGACTCCCGGGAGTGCTGGACGACGCCGGGCAGCGAGCTGATCGGGCGCGGCTCGGCCAGCCCTTCCCGGACGAACAGCGGCAGGATCAGCTGCCGGGGCTCCAGCGTGGTCTCGCTGACCAGCCGGCGCAGGGCCGGTGTGCTGCGCAGCCGGCGCGGGCGTACCAGCGGATAGGACATGACCCCTCCCCCAACTCCGGCCGGGGACGCGGACCGCGCCCCCGGCGTCAGTTCAGCGGTAGCGCAGCGCTGTGGGGCCCTGCACCTTCGAGCCGCGGCGCTGCTTCACCGGCATCGCGGCGAGCTTCTCGCGCAGCTCCACGGCGTAGGCGGCGAGCGCCTCGACCAGGTCCGGTACCGACGAGTGCTGGGGCTGCACGTCCACCCGCAGGCCGAACTCGGCGGCCGTCTCGGCGGTCTTCGGGCCGATCACCGCGACCACCGTGCGGGTGTGCGGCTTGCCGGCGATGCCGACCAGGTTGCGCACCGTGGACGACGAGGTGAACAGCACCGCGTCGAAGCCGCCCTGCTTGATGGCGTTGCGGATGTCCTCCGGCGGCGGCGCGGCGCGCACCGTGCGGTAGGCGGTCACGTCGTCCACCTCCCAGCCCATCTCGGTGAGCCCGGCGGCCAGCGTCTCGGTGGCGATGTCGGCGCGCGGCAGCAGCACCCGGCCCACCGGGTCGAGGACCTCGTCGTAGGGCGAGAACTCGGACAGCAGCCCCTCGGAGGACTGCTCGCCCAGCGGCACCATCTCGGGGTTGATGCCGAACGAGCGGACCGCCTCGGCGGTCGCCTCACCGATGCAGGCGATCTTGACGCCGCCGAAGTGCCGGGCGTCCAGGCCGTGCTCGCCGAACTTCTCCCACACCGCGCGGACGGCGTTGACCGAGGTGAAGACCACCCAGGCGTACCGGCCGTCGACCAGGCCCTTGATCGCCCGCTCCATCTGGGCGGGGGTACGCGGCGGCTCGACCGCGATGGTCGGCACCTCGCACGGGATGGCGCCGTAGGCGCGCAGCCGCTCGCTCATCGCGCCGGCCTGCTCCTTGGTCCGGGGCACCAGCACCCGCCAGCCGTACAGCGGCCGGTTCTCCCACCAGGACAGCTTGTCCCGGTGCGCCACGCCGGCGCCCAGGGTGAGCACCACCCGGCCGGAGAAGCCGAGCGAGGCGGCCACCACACTGTCCACCGAGGTACCGGAGGTGTACTGGGTCTCGCCGGTACCGTCGCCGGTCACCGCCACGGGGGTGGTCGGGTCGACGCCCGCGGCGAGCAGGCCGTCCCGGACCGAGCCGAGGTCACCCGCGTCGACGGCGACCGCCACCGAGCCCTGCCGCAGGGCGGCGGCCAGCGCCTCGAAGTCGACCGCGGTCACGTCGTCGACGTCCACCGCCGAGCGCACCCCGGTCAGCGGTACGCCCGCGTAGCTGGCCACCCCGGCGGCCTGCCCGATCCCGGGCACCACCTCGAACGGCACCGCGGTACGGGCGACCGCCTGCACCTCCTTGACCACCGACTCGTGCCCGAACGGGTCGCCGGCCACCAGGTGCAGCGCGTGCAGCCCGGAGCGGGCCGCCGACAGCAGCACCTTGGCCACGTCACCGGGCGCCCCCTCGGCCGGGGAGAACTGGGCCTCCTCGGCGCGCTCCCCGGCGGCCACCGCGGCGGCGGACAGCTCCCGGACGGTGGTCAGCAACGCGTCGGGCACGCTGCGGTCGAAGACGACGTGGTCGGCGGTGACCAGGGCGTCATAGGCGCGCCGGGTCAGCAGGGCGGGATCGCCGGGGCCGGCCCCGACGAAACTGACGTGGCCCGTGGACTTACGGGTACGGGTCATGCTTGGGCTCCCAATTGCACTGCGTCCTGGCCATCCGGGCCGGGCGCTATCAGCTCAGCGGCGCCGTCGTCGAGCAGGTCGGCGGCCAGCAGGCGGCCGATCTGCTCGGCGTCGGCGAGCGTTCCGGTGCGGCTGGACCGGATGGACCGCAGTCCGTCCGGGCTGTACACCGCACCGCGCAGGTAGATCTCCAGATCTCCGTCGTCGTTCTCGGCTTCGACCGCGTACCCGGCGACGGGGGCCGAGCAGCCCGCCTCCAGACTGGCCAGCAGCGCGCGTTCGGCCAGCACCGTGGCGCGGGAGCCGGCGTGGTCGAGGGTACCGAGGAGTTTGGCCAGCCGCGCGTCATCGGCGCGACACTCCACGGCGAGCGCACCCTGGGCCGGGGCGGGCAGCATCTGCAGCGGGTCGATGATCTCGGTGACCAGTGCGGCGCGACCCAGCCGGAGCAGCCCGGCGCGGGCCAGCACCACCGCGTCCAGCTCGCCGTCGGCGACCTTGGCCAGCCGGGTGTCCACGTTGCCCCGGATCGGGACCGGCTCCAGGTGCAGCCCGAGCGCGTGCAGCTGGGCGATCCGGCGCACCGAGCCGGTACCCAGCCGGGAGCCGGCGGGCAGCTCGCCGAGGGTGAGGCCGTCCCGGGCGACCAGCGCGTCCCGGGGGTCCTCCCGCTCCGGGACGGCGGCGATCACCAGCGTGTCCGGCTGCGCCGTGGGCAGGTCCTTGTAGGAGTGCACGGCCAAGTCGATCCGCCCGTCGAGCAGGGCGTCGCGCAGTGCCGAGACGAACACGCCGACGCCCAGCTGCGCGATCGGGGCGCTGCTGCGGTCGCCCGCGGTGACCACCTCGACCAGCTCCACGTCCTCGCCGCTGACCCGGGCCAGCGCGTCGGCGACCTGCTGGGACTGGGCGCGGGCCAGGGCGCTGCCCCGGGTACCGAGTCGGATGCTCACCCGTCCACCTCCGGGATGTCGCCGGCCCGGCTGCTGGCCGGGATCTCCAGGTCGAACAGCTGCCGGACCAGCTCGGCGTAGCGGTCCCCGCCGGGACCGGCGGCCAGTTCCCGGGCCCGTACGGTCGGCGTGTGCAGCAGCCGCCGCACGATCCGGTGCACGGTGTGGGCGACCTCGGCGCGCTGTTCGTCGGAGAGCTCCGGGCGGCGCTGGACCAGCCGGGTCAGCTCGCCGGTGACCAGTTCGTCGGCGCGGGCCCGCAGCGCGGCCACGGTGGGTGCCACGTCGCCCCCGCGCAGCCAGGCGAGGAACGCCTCCACCTCGGCGGCGACGATCTCCTCGACGGCCAGCCGGTCGACGCCGGCCGCGGTGTCGTGCAGTTCGTGGCCCAGCCGCTCCATGTCGATCAGCTCGACCCCGGGCAGCGCGCCGACCTCGGCCGCCACGTCCCGGGGTACGCCCAGGTCGATCACGGCGAGCGGGCGGGCGGAGCGGTCGCCGACCTGCCCGGCGTCCAGCACGTGGCCGGTGGAGGCGGTGGCGCAGACCACCACGTCCACCGCCGCGACGGCGGCGGCCAGGTCGTCGATGTGGACGGCGGTGGCGTCGTACAGCTCGGCGAGGCGCCCGGCGCGCTGCGCCGAGCGGTTGGTGACGGCCAGCGCACCTGCGCCGGCCCGGCGCAGGGTGGCCAGCGCCAGCGCGCCCATCGAACCGGCGCCCACCACCAGCGCCCGGCGCCCGGTCAGCTCGCCGGCCAGCGCCAGCGCGGCGGAGACGACGCTCTGCCCGGCCCGGTCGATGCCGGTCTCGGTGTGTGCCCGCTTGCCGACCCGCAGCGCCTGCTGCATCAGCTCGTGCAGGATACGCCCGGCGGCGTCGTGCTCGGTGGCCACCGCGTAGGCGTCGCGCAGCTGGCCGAGGATCTGCGCCTCGCCGACGACCATGGAGTCCAGGCCGGCGGCCACCTCGAAGGCGTGCCGGACGGCGTCGGCCTCGTAGTGCACGGTGAGGTGCCGGGCGAGGTCGGCCGGGGCCACGCCGGCCCGCCGGCCGAGCACCGCGCCGATCTCGGTGAGGCCGCCGTGGAACGCGCTGACCTCGGCGTAGACCTCCACCCGGTTGCAGGTGGACAGGACCACGGCCTCCCCGACGTAGGGCTGGCGGAGCAGTTCGGCGAGCAGCGCACCGGCCTCGGCCGGCGGTACCGCCAGCGACTCCAGTACGGCCACCGGCGCACTCCGGTGGGTGACCCCGGTCACCAGCAGGCTCACTGGTTCACCGCCCCCGCCGCCCGGCCGGCCGGCGCCGCTGCGGCGTCGCGCTGCGCGCGGCCACCGAGGTCGCGGGGCAGCGCGGTGAGGCTGGCCTTGCGGTGCTCGTGGAAGGACAGGATCTGCAGCTCGATGGCGAGATCCACCTTGCGGACGTCGACGTTGTCCGGCACCGAGAGCACGCAGGGCGCGAAGTTGAGGATGCTGGTGACGCCGCAGCCGACCAGCGCGTCGGCCACCTTCTGGGCGGCGTGCGCCGGGGTGGCGATCACCGCGATGGCGATCTGTTCCTTGAGTACCACCGCCGCCAGGTGGTCGACGTGGTGCACGACCATGCCGTTGATCCGTTCACCGACCCGGCGCGGGTCGGCGTCGAAGAGCGCGGCGATGTGGAAGCCCCGGGAGCCGAAGCCGTCGTAGCCGGCCAGCGCGTGGCCGAGGTTACCGACGCCGACCAGGGCCACCGCCCGGTGCTGGTGCAGCCCCAGCACGTGCTCGATCTTGCTGGTCAGCTGGGCGATGTCGTACCCGACCCCGCGGGTGCCGTTGGAGCGCAGGTAGGACAGGTCCTTGCGGAGCTTGGCGGAGTTGACGCCGGCCTGTGCGGCCAGGTCCTCGCTGGACACCACGTCGACACCGGAGTCGGCGATGGCGTGCAGCGCCCGGAGGTACTCCGGGAGTCGAGCCACGGTGGCTTCCGGAAGGTCCGGAAAGTCCGGAACACCGGCAGTACCGCGCTCGGTGGGCTGCTGACTCATGTGACTCCACGACGACTGGCTGGTAGCCGCCGGCCGGTCGGAGAACTCCGCGCCAGGCTGGCGGTGATACGGTCCCGGGACTGCGGGGCATCGATCAGCCCCGTCCTCCCCGGTTGGCGCGGCCCGGGCCAGCACGCTCTCCACTGATGTGCTACAAGGGCCGCCGTCAAGACAGCGTATGCGCTTGTGAAGCCGTGCACAAATCGCGATCTTGGTCATCCGGCACTCGTCGAGCCGCCCCGTGATTATTGCTCAATTCCGACTTGTCGTACCACCGACAACGGCCGCGCCGCAGCTAGCGGCGTTCCGCAGCGCCGGCCGGAGCTGTGTCGGGCCGGCCGGCACCGACCGGCGCGACCAGCGTCACACCGCACGGCAGGAGTCGGCCGGCGGCCGACCGGCAGGCCGGCCGCACCCGCCGGCCGGGCGCCACGGACGATCCGGCGCCGCGCTGGCCAGCCGGGGTAGGGACAGCCCCACCCTCGGCACGCCGGCCCGCGGGATGTCCGCCGGCCCCCCGATTGCCTACCGTCGACCCATGACCACTGCGACCACGCCACTGCCCGGCAACCCGGCCACCCGGATGCTGCGCCAGCTCGGCTCGGACAGCGCATACCTGATCATCGGGTTCCCCGTGGCCCTGGTCGCCTTCGTGCTGACCTTCACCCTCTTCTGGCTCGGCGTGGGGACCGCCGTCATCGTCATCGGCGTCCCGATCCTGACCGGCTCGCTCTACCTGGCCCGCGGCTTCGCCGACCTGGAGCGGCTGCGGCTGCCCGCCGTCCTGCGCCGCCCCGCCCCCCGGCCCCGGTACAAGCGGGCCGCGCCGGACGCCGGCTTCTGGAACCGGGTCACCGTGCCGATGCGCGACAGCCAGTCCTGGCTCGACCTCATGCACGCCTGCCTGGCCTGGATCTCCGCCACCATCGGCTTCGTCTTCACCGTCACCTGGTGGTCCGGTGCGCTCGGCGGCCTCACCTACTTCGCCTGGGACTGGGCCCTCCCGCGCGGCGCCGACAACACCGACCTCAACCAGCTGATGGGGCTGCCCGACACCTACTCCGCCCGGGTCGGCCTCTACACCCTCGCCGGGCTGGTGTTCCTGGTCACCCTGCCGCTGGTGGTCCGGATCTTCGCGCTGCTCCAGGCCAGCCTCGGCCGCGCCCTGCTCTGCGGCATGGCCGAGGTCCAGGAGCGGATCAACGACCTGGACGAGCAGCGCACCGCAGCCGTCGCCGCCGAGGCCACCGCGCTGCGCCGGCTGGAGCGCGACATCCACGACGGCCCCCAGCAGCGGCTGGTCCGGCTGGCCATGGACCTCGGCCGGGCCCGTCAGCAGCTCGACACCGACCCGGAGGCGGCCCGGGCCACCATCGACGAGGCGCTCGGCCAGACCCGGGAGACGCTGGACGAGCTGCGCGCCCTGTCCCGGGGCATCGCCCCGCCGATCCTGTCCGACCGGGGGCTGCCCAGCGCCCTGGCGGCGCTCGCCGGCCGGTGCACCGTACCGGTGGACCTGCGGATGGACCCCGACCTCGGCCGGCTCAGCCCGATCGCCGAGAGCACCGCCTACTTCGTGGTCGCCGAGGCGCTGACCAACGTGGCCAAGCACAGCCACGCCCGGTCCAGCGCGGTGAGCGTCGACCATGGCCGGCAAGCGGCTCGCGGTGAACGATCGAGGACGACGGCCTCGGCGGCGCCAGCATCGCCAAGGGGCACGGGCTGGCCGGGCTGACCGACCGGGTCCGCGCCGCCGGTGGCCAGCTGCAGGTCAGCAGCCCGACCGGCGGCCCCACCCTGATCCGGGCGGAGCTGCCGTGCGTGTGATCATCGCCGACGACGCGGTCCTGCTCCGGGAGGGCCTGGTCCGCCTGCTCGTCGAGCAGCGGGCACAAGGTGGTGGCCGCCGTCGGCGACGGGCCGTCGCTGGTCGAGGCGGTCGTCGAGCACCGGCCGGACGTCTCCATCGTGGACGTCCGGATGCCGCCCTCGCACACCGACGAGGGGCTGCGGGCCGCGGTGGCAGGCCCGGCGGCTGGTGCCGCGCAGCCCCGATCCTGGTGCTCTCCCAGTACGTCGAGGTCTCCTACGCCGACGACCTGCTCGCCGACCGGCGCGGCGCGATCGGGTACCTGCTCAAGGACCGGGTCGCCGACGTCGCCGACTTCCTCGACGCGCTGGCCCGGGTGGCCGCCGGCGGCACCGTGCTCGACCCCGAGGTGGTGGCCCAGTTGGTGGTACGGCGCGGCCGGGACCCGCTCGAGCGCGCTCACCCCGCGCGAGCGCGAGGTGCTCGGCCTGATGGCCGAGGGGCGCTCGAACACCGCGATCGCCCGCGCGCCTGGTGGTCACCGAGGGCGCGGTGGAGAAGCACGTCCGCAGCATCTTCACCAAGCTCGACCTGCCGCCCGACGAGGAGCAGCACCGCCGGGTGCTGGCCGTGCTGGCCTACCTGCGCGACGCCTGAGCCGCGCCCTCGGCGGCCAGGGCGACCGCCTCGGCGAGGGTGGTCGGCGACCGGGAAGCCGGTGGCGGTCAGCCGGTCCTGGTGCGGTGAAGCCGCCGGAGTAGAGCACCACCCGGGCGCCCACCGCGCTGGCCGCGCTCGGCGTCGTCGACCGAGTCGCCGATCAGCACGCAGTCGGCACCGGCGCGGCCCAGCGCCGCCAGGTGCGCGGCCAGGTGCGGCGCCTTGTGCCCGCCGCCGACCCCGTCGGGGCCAGCAGCTGCCCGTCGACCCGGACGAAGTAGGGCGTCAGGCCGTACCGCTCGACGCTCGGCACCAGCTCGTGGTGGAACCACATGGACAGCAGCGACTGGGTGCCGCCCCAGCCGGTCAGCGCCTCCACGGCGCCGGTGGCCAGCGCGCAGTCGGCCACCAGCTCGGCGTAGGCGAGGTGGAACGCGTCGTCCAGGGCGCGGAACTCGTCGTCGCCGACCGGGCGGCCGAGCACCTGGGCGTAGTAGTGGCGACCGGGCGGCGGAAGTCGCGCCGGTGCTCCTCGACGGTGACGCCGGGGCCGCCGACGCTCGCCAGCGACGCGTTGGTGGCGGCCACCACCAGCGAGAGATCGTCGAGCAGGGTGCCGTTCCAGTCCCAGACCAGATGCACGGGCCCCACCTTATCCGGGCGGACGACGCTCCCGTGGGGACGGTTCAGCGGCCCAGGTCGCGGCGCAGCCGCTCCTCCTCGACCCGCCAGTAGCCGTGCTCCCGGCCGTCCAGCAGCATCACCGGGATGCGGTCGCCGTACTCGGCCTCCAGCTCCGGGTCGGCCTCGATGTCCACCTCGATCCACGGCTCGCCGATCCGGTCGAGCGTCTCGGCCGCCGACCGTCGCAGAGGTGGCAGCCGGGCCGGGTGAGCAGCTGAATGCGGGGCTCAGGCATTCTCGCCCCCGGAACGCAGGGCCGCATCGTCGCCCCCGGGGCGCAGGGCCGCATCGTCGCCCCCGGCCCGCAGGGCCGCCTTGCGGACCTTGCCGGTGGCCGAGTGCGGCAGCTGTCCCGGAACTCGACCGCCGTCGGGCACTTGAACCGGGCCAGGTTGCGTTCGCAGTGGGCGAGCAGCTCCTCGACGGTGACCGGCGCGGTGACCACGACGAACGCCTTGACCGTCTGCCCGGTGTACGGGTGCGGCGCGCCGAGCACCGCCGCCTCGGCCACCGCCGGGTGCGCCGGCGAGCACCTGCTCGACCTCGTGCGGGTAGACGTTGAAGCCGCTGACCAGGATCAGCTCGCGCAGCCGGTCGACCAGGAACAGGTCGCCGTCGGCGTCGGCGTAGGCCACGTCGCCGGTCGCCCACCAGCCGTCGGCGTCGGGCCCGTCCCGGCCGTCCGGCCAGTAGCCGCTGAACAGGTTGGCGCCGCGGACCACGATCTCGCCCGGGTCGCTGCCGGGTGAGCCGGAGGCGTCGTCGTCGAAGTCGTCGGCGTGCCACGTCCTGCTCGTTGCCGGCGGCGTCGACCAGCTTGAGCGCCACGCCGGGGATGGGCCGCCCGATCGAGCCGGGCTTCGGCGTGGGGCTGGCCAGCGCGGAGGTGAGCACCGGGGCGGTCTCGGTCAGCCCGTACCCCTCGAAGATGGGGTGCCGGGTGGCGTCGAGGAAGCGGCCGGCGGCGGCCGGGTCCAGCGGCGCGGCGCCGCTGATCGCCAGCCGCACGCCGGCGAAGCTCTCGCCCAGGTCGGGCAGCAGCGACCAGGCCACATACATCGTGCGGTACGCCGACCACCACGGTCACCTCGTGCGCGGCGATCAGCCGGAGCGATCTCGGCCGGGTCGAAGCGCTCGACCAGCACGCCGGTGGCGCCGTGGTAGGCCAGCGCGCCGAGCCCGCAGTTCAGCCCGTACGCGTGGAACAGCGGCAGGCCGAGCAGCAGCACGTCGTCGGGGCCGATCGGGGGCGGCTCGATCGGGGCCAGCTGCTCGTGGTTGGCCAGCAGCGCGCGGTGGGTCAGCATCGCGCCCTTGGGGTCGCCCTCGGTGCCGCTGGTGTAGACCAGCACCGCCAGCTGCTCGCCACCCGCCCCGGACTCTCCCGCACCATCCGCCCCGGGCTCCGCTGTACCCCCTGCGACCTCGGTCTCCGGGGTCGCGGGTGGGGCGAGGTCGGCGAGTGGCACGGCGCCGGGGGCGCTGCCGGCGCCGGCCAGCACGGTGTGCCGGGGCGCGGCACCGGACTCGGTGGCGGTGGCCAGCGTGGCGGCGTTGCCGATGAGCAGCTCGGCGCCGCTGTCCCGGAGCACCTGACCGAGCTCCCGGGCGGTGTAGCCGGGGTTCACCGGCACGGCCACCAGGCCGGCGCGCAGTACGCCGAAGAAGGCGACCGCGAACTCGGGGACGTTGGTGAGCGCCAGCGCGACCCGGGCCGGGTACGCCCCGTCGCCGGTGAGGGCGAGCGTGGCCAGGCCGCCAGCTACCCGGTCCACCTGAGCGTCCAGCCAGCTCCAGGTGTACAGCTGGTTCTGCCAGATGATCGCGGGCCGGTCGGGGTGCGCCCGGGCTGCCTCACGCACCAGATCGGCGAGATTGTGTGGGTGCCGCACGGTCGCTGAGTCTGGCACACCGGACCTGCTACCGCGCATCGGCCACGCTCGCACGCCGACACCCGGTATCCGGCCGGAAGCTGCCGGTGTCTACAGACCAGACCAAAACTCACATACAGTTACGTATGCCAGAGGCGGATACGTACCCGATCGCGGCGTGTCATACCGTTTGCCCGGCGGTTTGCGAAAACAGAACGGACAGCATGTGCGATCGAACCCCAGGGCGGTCGGAAATACTTCGGCTCTGTGTAACGGACTCGGTACGCATCGCTGTACGACGCCCTATTATCGCTGAGTCGGACCATCCGATTTAGGGCTGGTACGACACCCCTCACCCAGAGGAGGCCGCTTTGCCCGGTAGCGCAGCGCTTCTCCCTCTCGTGGGCCGAAGTCGGATATGGCACACGCCGCCGACGGCCCTGAAGTCGCTGCGCGACCGGTTCGCGAAGGAGGTGCGGTGACGTCATTCGACCTCGCCGGCGAGGACGCCGGTGGATGGTTCCCGTCAACACCCGACTTGACCCAGGTCAGCCGGGCGATGCGTTGTTACGCGATGCGCTCCTCGGGACGGATCCATGGCTGCGCAACAGGACAATGTGCACAAGCCACTAATACGCTCAACGAGCCGCTCAGCGCTGGGATGCGCGGCGACGGCGGACCCACGTCCCGCACCCGGCGACCGCACAGCAATGAGGGACCCGGTCGCCATCTGCCGGACCCAAGCCGCCGGCCGGGCGGTTCGGATCCGGCGGACCGGCCCGGCGTCCCGACCCAGGAACACCCGGGCGAACACCCGGGCGAGCCACGGTCATCCATCCGCGGCCCGCACCGGAGCCGGACGAGGCGACCCAACCGGTCGTCCTCATCCCCATCCAGGAGCAGAGCGGCACCGGCGACGGTGGCACCCCACCGCCCCAGCGCCACCCTGCCCGACCCGATCCGACCGACGCCGCGGCGGAGGTCTTCGCGCTGGTCGAACGCGCCCAGGACGGCGACGCCGAGGCGTTCGGCCAGATCTACGACCGGTACGTCGACACGGTGTTCCGGTTCATCTACTTCCGGGTCGGCAACCGGCAGTTGGCCGAGGACCTCACCTCCGACACCTTCCTCCGCGCACTCAAGCGCATCGGCAGCTTCACCTGGCAGGGCCGTGACCTCGGCGCCTGGCTGGTGACCATCGCCCGCAACCTGGTCGCCGACCACTTCAAGTCCGGCCGGTACCGGCTCGAGGTCACCACCGGCGACGTCCTCGACGCCGACCGGGAGGACCGCGGACCGGAGGGCAGCCCGGAGGCGGCGGTGATCGACCACATCACCAACGTCCACCTGCTCGGCGCGGTCAAGCAGCTCAACCCCGAGCAGCAGGAGTGCATCGTGCTGCGCTTCCTGCAGGGCTTCTCGGTGGCCGAGACGGCCCGCGCGATGGGCAAGAACGAGGGGGCGATCAAGGCGCTGCAGTACCGCGCCGTACGCGCCCTCGCCAGGTTGTTGCCGGACAGTTTCCAGATGTAACCGCATCCATCACACTTGGCTGCGGCCCGGGCGTAACCGGGAGCCCTACTCATCCGTTGAGCGCTGTGCCACAGTTGTCCGCTCCGGCGTCACAACTGCGGTACAGCGCCCATAACCGATAGCTACATCTGGGGAGGTGCGACCGTGCGTCCGGCGATCTTCGGTCGGCGACGGGTCGAAGAGTTCGCGCAGCGTCTGGACTCGACCGACGCCCCCACCACAGCGCAGGACCAGGACCCGTCCCTGGCTGTGGCCCGTGCTTTACAGACCCGCGCGGACGACTTCGCACCAGCCCCGTCCGCCCAGTTCAGCACCGAACTACGCGCGGTCCTGATGGCCGCCGCCCAGCGGCACGGCATCGGCAGCACCGCCGCCCTCGACGAGCCCACCGAGTTGCTGCCGCTCGGCGTGGTACGCCGTCCCCGGCGCATCGGCCTGCGTACCAGCCTGCGCAGCCGGCGGACCCGGGCTGCGGTGATCGCCGGGCTGGCCGTGGGTACCCTCGCCGTCTCCGGCATCTCCCTGGCCAGCGGCAGCGCCATGCCCGGCGACCCGCTCTACGGAGTCAAGCGCTCCGGCGAGGACGCCCGGCTGGCGCTGGCCGGCTCCGACCGCGACCGCGGAGTGCTCTCCCTGCAGTTCGCCCGGATCCGGATGCGCGAAGCGCGCGGCAACGGCGGCGACTCCGACGTGTTCGACATGATGGACCACGAAACCGAGCAGGGCACTGCGCTGCTCACCAAGGCCGCCCTCAGTCAGCACAACGCCGCCCTGTTGGACCCGTTGGTGCAGTTCGTGGCCGACCAGCAGCGCGACCTGAGCGCCCTGGGCGCCTCTTCACCGCACGCGCACCGGCTGGCCGCCCAGTCGGTCGACCTGCTCAGCCGGGTCAGCGACCGGATCGTGGCGGTCCGGGCGGCGATCAACTGCCACGCCGCCTTCACCGACGACGGCTCGGTCCTCGGCCCCACCGTGTCCGCCTGCTGACCGGCATCCGGCCGGCCGGCCGGATGCCAACCTGCTGATCGCCGGCGCGGCGGCCGGGCGCCCGGCAGCTACCCTCGACCCGTGGAGATGCGACGACCAGGGAGCCCCGGGTGACACTGACGCCGAAGCAGCGCAACCTGGCCGGTTTCGCCGCGGCCGAGGTGGAGGCCGCGCTCAGCACGCCGGACGACACCGGCGCCGCCGCCTTCTTCGACGTCGACAACACGATGCTGCGCGGCGCGTCGCTCTACTGGTTCGCCCGGGGCATGGCCGCCCGCGACTACGTCACCATCGCCGACATGCTCCGGTTCGCGTGGAGCCAGGCGAAGTTCCGGGTGCTCGCCGCCGAGCACGCGGTGACATGGTCAATGCCAAGGCGGCCGCGCTGGCCTTCGTCAAGGGCTGGCGGGTCGAGGACCTCGCCAACCTGGCCGAGGAGATCTTCGACGAGCTGATGGCCGAGCGGATCTGGTCCGGCACCCACGCGCTGGCCCAGCTGCACCTCGCCGCCGGCCAGCGGGTCTGGCTGGTCACCGCGGCCCCGATCGAGCTCGGCCGGGTGATCGCCGAGCGGCTCGGCCTCACCGGCGCGCTCGGCACGGTCGCCGAGATCAGGGACGGCGTCTACACCGGCCGGCTGGTCGGCGACCTGCTGCACGGCCCGGCCAAGGCGGAGGCGATCACCGAGCTGGCCGACGCCGAGGGCCTCGACCTGGCCCGCTGCACGGCCTACAGCGACTCGATCAACGACGTGCCGATGCTCTCCACGGTCGGGCACGCGGTGGCGGTGAACCCGGACGCCGGCTGCGCCGCGAGGCCCGCCGGCGGGGCTGGGAGGTACGCGACTTCCGTACCGGCCGCAAGGCCGCCAAGATCGCCGTCCCGGCGGCGCTCGGCGTCGGGCTGGTCGTCGGCGCCACCGTCACCGCCGCCGCCCTGCGCCGCCGCGCCCGCGCCGGCCGGCTCTGACGCTGTGAACGGGCGGCGGGTGGTCAGGGGCGGGCGTAGTCGCCGTCGGCCCGGACCTGGAGCAGCTCGTGGAGGGTCTGCTGGATCGTCTCGCGGACCTGGTCGCCCAGGTTGAACACGACCACCGGGTCGTCGGCCTGGCCCAGGTAGGTGCGTCGGTCTCGATCGGCTCGCAGAACTCGATCAGCCACTTCGACGGCGCGGGACCAGGCCCAGCGGGCCGAGCCACGGGAACGTCGGCGTGACCGGGAAGTACGGGCAGGCCGAGCAGCCGGGCCAGCGGCTTCAGGTTGGCGAGCATCGGATAGATCTCCTCGGCGCCGACGATCGCGACCGGCACGATCGGCGTGCCCGTGCGCAGCGCCGCCGCCACGAACCCGCCCCGGCCGAAGCGCTGCAGCTTGTAGCGGTCGCGGTAGTGCTTGCCGACGCCCTTGAACCCCTCGGGGAACACGCCGACCAGCTCACCGGTGCCCAGCAGCCGCTCGGCGTCGGCGTCGCAGGCCAGCGTGGCGCCGCTCTTGCGGGCGAACTCGGACAGGAACGGCATCCGGAACACCAGGTCGGCGCCGAGCAGCCGCAGGTAGCGGCGGCGGGTGTCGTCGTGGATGGCCAGGGTCAGCATCACGGCGTCGAGCGCGATGGTGCCGGAGTGGTTCGCGACCACCAGGGCCGGGCCGCTGGACGGCAGGTTCGGCGGCCCCGGACCTCGACCCGGAACCAGTCCCGGTAGAGCGGCCGCAGCACCGGCTGGAACAGCGTGTCGGTCAGCTCCTGGTCGAAGCCGAACTCGTCGACGTCGTACTCACCGGTCAGCCGGCGCCGCAGGAAGCGCAGCGCGCCGGCCACCCGTTCGTCCCACACGTCCGGTTCAGTCACGCCGATCCTCCGCCCAGCCGGGCGCGTACCGCCCGGATCTGCTCCATCGAGCAGCACGCTCGCCGGCGTGCACCGCCTCCCGGGGCAGCAGCCGGCCGCCGCGCATGCCGCGCAGGAAGTCGGCGAACGCCTCCGCCGTCGAGCGCGGCTCGAAGCCGAACTCCTCGATCAGCTTGGCGTTGTCGACCACCCGGCCGTGCACGAACAGGTCGAGCTGGTCGAAGTTGAAGTCCACGACGCCGCTGCCGCGGGCGAACCCGGCGGCCAGCCGACATCCCGGTCTCGAGCACCGGCAGCGCGATCCGGCCGGCCCGGCGGACCGCCTGGGACAGCGTGATCGGTGCCGGCGCCGGCGACGTTGAAGGTGCCCGGGTGGTCCTCCGGCACCGCCCGGTGCAGGATCTCCATCGCGTCGTCGACGTGGACGAACTGCAGGCGCGGGTCGCGGCCGAGCACGGTCGGCACGACCGGCAGGGAGAAGTAGCGGGTCAGCGTGGTGTCGGCGCGCCGGCCGATGAACGGCGCGAAGCGCAGCACGGTGGCCGCCACGTCGGGGCGGCGGCGCCGGAAGCACGCGGACGTACGCCCTCGATGTCGAGCACGTCCCGGGCGAACCCGCCGCGCGGCAGTTCCCGGGGCTCGGTCGACCTCGGTGAAGACGGCCGGATCGCGGAACGACGCGCCGTAGGCCGCGGTGGAGGAGCGCACCACGACCTTGCGCAGCTCCGGCGCCTGCTGGCAGGCGGCGAGCAGCTGCATGGTGCCGATGACGTTCTGCTCCTTCATCGCCGGCGCGGCCGCCCTGCGGATCGGCGGCGGAGACGACGGCCAGGTGGACGACGGCGTCGACGCCGGCCGGATCAGGATGCCGGCCAGCTGGGCGGCGACGATGTCGGCGCGCACGAACTCGACCGTGTCGGCGAGGACCGTGGCCGGCCTCGCCGGTCGGCTCACTGCAGTCGATCCCGATGACCCGGTCGACGTGCGGATCGGCGGCCAGCCGGGCAGCCGCCTGAGCACCCAGATAGCGGGCGACGCCGGTGACCAGGACCACCTGGGGTGCCTGGTCACGACATGGCCTACCTCCCGCGACGGGGCTACGGCGAGCCGGGTCGCCGGTGCGACCGACTACCCGGGGTGGTCACTTGCCGAGACGGCGACGCTGGACGCGGGTCTTGCGCAGCAACTTGCGGTGCTTCTTCTTCGCCATACGCTTGCGGCGCTTCTTGACCACCGAGCCCATACGACCTGTCTCCTTGAACCGTGCCTGCTTCACGCGCCACAGCCGCCTCCAGATCCGGGGGCGGCTGGCGCACGACGATTGGTGCGTTCAGACTAGCCCGCACGCCTCGCCATGGAGAAATCGGGCCCGCGTCGGCGGCGCCCGACGCCTCAGGCCGACTCCTGGAACGCCTCCCGAAGGTAGGTGTGCACCGCGTGCTCCGGCACCCGGAACGAGCGGCCCGACCCGCACCGCCGTGAGATCACCCGAGTGCACCAGGCGGTACACCGTCATCTTGGACACCCGCATCAGCTCGGCGACCTCTGCGACGGTCAGAAACTTCACCTCCGCCAGGCGCTCGGCCTGCGGTGATCCAGCCATTGTCATCCCGGTCCATCCCCGTGCGCGCCTGGCGGCGTACCGCTGGTCGGCCCCCGACGATCGACGCGCGTTCCATGAGAACGGTACCGGGACGGCGAGTGACCGCGAAGGGTTCTGAGCAGATTTCAACTTCAGCTGAAAGGTGAGGCCACGCGCACACGCTGCGGCGGGCGGTTACTTCCGGCCGGTCAGCGCCCGGGCGAAGAAGGCCAGGTTGGCCGGGCGCTCGGCGAGGCGGCGCATCAGGTAGCCGTACCACTGGTCGCCGTAGGGCACGTAGACCCGCACCGTGTAGCCCTCGCCGGACAGCCGCAGCTGCTCCTCCGGGCGGATGCCGTAGAGCAGCTGGAACTCGAACTCGCTCGGCCGGCTTGTCGAACCACTTCGCCCGGTCCTCGCCGATCGCCACCAGCCGCGGGTCGTGGGTGGCGAGCATCGGGTAGCCCGGGCCGGACATCAGGATGTTCAGGCACCGCACGTACGACTTGTCCACATCGACGGCGCTGGTGAACGCCACCGACTCGGGCTCGGCGTAGGCGCCCTTGCACAGCCGTACCCGCGAGCCGGCCACCGCCAGCTCGCGGCAGTCGGCCTCGGTGCGGCGCAGGTAGGCCTGCAGCACCGCGCCGGTGGTCGGGAAGTCGACGCGCAGCCGGCGCAGCATCTCCAGCGTCGAGTCGGTGGTCGTGTGTCCTCCATGTCCAGCGGTGACCGTGGTGCCGGCCGCCGCGGCCGCGGCGCAGATCGCCTGCGCGTGCTCGTAGGCCAGCTTCTCGTCGAAGCGCTGGCCGAGCGCGGAGAGCTTCACGCTGACCTCGGCGCCGGGCGTCAGCTCGGCGTCGGCGAGCTGCGCCGAGCAGCCGTAGGTACTCGTCCCGGGTGGCCAGGCCTGCTCGGCGTGCTCGGTGTCCTCGCCGAGATAGTCCAGGGTCACCGCGAGGCCGGCGGCCGACCAGCTCCGCGGGTGGCTCGCAGCGCGTCGTCGGTGTCCGGACCGGCGACGAACCGGCGCACCACGTCCGGCTGAACGGGGCCGTCTCGACGAGCCGCTCGACCCGGGTTGACCGGGCGGCGGCGAGAATGACCGAACGGAGCATGGGCCGAGCGTATCGCCCCGGGCCCGGACTGGCGCGACGCCCGCGCGCCGCTGCCGCGCCGGACGGCGCTCCCGCTGCGCCGAGACGCCGGCACCGCCGGTGGGACTGCCGGCGCCCGCGCTGGTGATGATCCATCGGCAGCGATGTCGCCCGATTCACCGTCGGTGGTCTACCTTTGTCGGGTGAACTTCGACGCGTACGCCCACCGCGCCGTCGATCTCGTCAACGCGCCGCCTCGACGACCTGGCTGACCTGGGCAGACTCGTTGGCGGCGAGAGCTGGATGGCCGACGAGGCGACGGACCGCGACCTGGCCGCCCTCCGGCGGGCGCAGAAACGGCTGCGCGAGGTGTTCGACCTCGGGGCGCCGACCGCGACGCCGACGCGGTCGCCGCGCTCAACGCCCTGCTGGAGGCTACCCGGTGCAGCCGCGCATCTCCGGGCACGACAGCGGCGACTGGCACATGCACGTGACCAGCCGCGGTCGCTGGTCAGCGCGGAGTACCTGGCCGGCGCGGTCTGGGGCCTGGCGGTCTGGCTCTGCGAGTACGGCAGCGCCCGGTTCGGGGTCTGCGCCGACGACCGCTGCGGCAACGTCTACCTGGACACCTCGTCCAACTGCTGCCGCCGCTTCTGCTCGGAGCGCTGCGCCACCCGGTCCCATGTCGCCGCGCACCGGGCCCGCAAGCGCGCCGCGGTGGGTACCCCCGAGCTGGCCCAGGAGGTCCAGCTCGCCGCCGTCGGTGACCAGGCTGCTCAGTGGCTGGGGGTGGGCGCCCGGCCAGGTGCTGGCGGGCGAAGTGCAGCGACTCGGCCAGGTCGGCCTCGCGCTCGGCGCGGCTGCGCGCCCGCCGGGTGTTGACCTCCACCGCCACCGAGCCGGTGAAGCCGCGCCCGGCCAGCGAGCCGAGCAGCTGCGCGCACGGCTGGCTGCCCCGGCCGGGCACCAGGTGCTCGTCGCGGCCTTCGCCGGTGCCGTCGCCGAGGTGGACGTGGGCCAGCCGGCACCCATCGCGTCGGCCATCGCCAGCGACGTCGGTGCGCGACGCCGCGCAGTGCGACAGGTCCAGCGTGTACGCGTCGAAGCCGACCTGGTCGGGTCCCAGCCCGGCGACGTAGGGCACGAACTCCCGGCCGACAGCCGCGCACCGGGAACATGTTCTCCACCGCGAAGCGTGACCCCGGGATGCCGGCGGCCAGCCGGTCGCAGCCCGGCGCCGAAGGTCCGCGCGTAGTCGCGCTGCCAGGTGAACGGCGGGTGCACCACCACGATCGGCGCGCCCAGCTCCTGCGGCCAGCTCGGCCGAGCGGCGCAGCCGCTCCCACGGGTCGGGGCTCCACACCCGCTGGGTCACCAGCAGGCACGGCGCGTGCACGGAGCCGACCGGGACGCCGTAGTGCTCGGACAGGCCCGGAGCGCGGCCGCGTCCTGGCTGACCGCGTCGGTCCAGACCATCACCTCGATGCCGTCGTAGCCCAGGGCGGCGGCCATCTCGAAGGCGGCCGACGTGGGCTCGGGGAAGACCGACGACGTGGAGAGCAGGACTTGCGTCACCCCGCCAGGGTAGCCCGGCCGCGCCCGCCCGCCCGGGTGTCGCGGCGGCCTGAGTGTCGGCTCAGCCTTCCAGCACGTCCAGCCGCCGCAGGATGACGCCTTCGCGCAGCGCCCACGGGCAGATGTCGACGCTCGTCCAGCCCGAGCCGGCGCATCGCCGCCTCGGCCACCACGCGCCCCGGCCAGCAGCTGGTGCGCCCGGCTGGCGCTGACGCCGTCCATCTCGGCCAGCGCCGGCGGACGGGATGTGCCGGATGAAGCCGAGCACCTGGTGCAGCCCGGTCCGGGTCAGCTGGCGCGGTGCCCGCAGGCCGGCCGCCGAGGGCGCGGCGCCGGCCAGCCGGGCCAGCGTACGGAACGTCTTCGAGGTGGCCACCGGCGCGGTCCCAGCCGCCGTCCATGACGGCCACCGCGGCCGGTCCAGCGCGCTCTCGACGTATTCGGTGAGCGCGTCCACGTCGGCTGCCGGTCGGCGGGTCGCCGCCAGCCGCTCCCGGGTCAGCCGGCCGGCGCCCAGCGGCACCGACAAGCGCCACCTCCGGCTCCTCGTCGATGCCGGCCGCCGAGCTCCAGCGAGCCGCCGCCGATGTCGAGCACCAGCAGCCGCCCGGCCGACCAGCCGAACCAGCGCCGCACCGCCAGGAAGGTCATCCGCGCCTCGCCCTCGCCGGAGAGCACCCGCAGGTCGACGCCGGTCTCCTCGCGTACCCGGGCGAGCACCTCGGCCGAGTTCTTCGCGTCCCGGACCGCCGAGGTGGCGAACGCCAGCAGGTCCTCGGTGCCGAGCCGCTGGCCGCCGCGTCGCGGGCGTTGCCGACCGCCTCGACCAGCGCGTCCGCCCCGCCGTGGACAGCCGTGCCGTCCGGCTGCCGATCTGCTCGGCCAGGCGCAGCACGGACTTCTCCGAGTGGGCCGGCCACGGGTGCGCCCCGGGTGCGCGTCGACCACGAGCAGGTGCACGGTGTTCGAGCCGACGTCCAGTACTCCCAGTCGCATGGCGCATAGCGTAGTCCGCGCGGCCTCGACGGTAGCGCGGCGGGGCGCGCGTACGCTTTGCCGATGGGCCGCTCCCGTTCCGTGTCGCGCCGTGAAGTGCCGGTGCAGATCCGGCGTCGGTGCGCAGCGCCGACGATCCGCGCAGCCGCGAGGTCGACCTCGACTTCCCGCGCGAATGGCTCGAGTTCATCGATCCGGCCGACGCCGAGCACCTGATCCGCGCCGACCTGACCTGGCTGCTGTCCCGCTGGACGTGCATCTTCGGCAAGGGCTGCCACGGCATCGTGCGCCGGCCGGGCCGAGCGAGGGCTGCTGCTCGCACGGCGCGTTCTTCACCGACGCCGACGACGAGAAGCGGGTACGCGCGGCGGCCGCAAGCGCTCACGCCGGAGACGCTGGCAGCACTACCGCCGGGGCTTCAAGAACTACACCGAGATGGACACGATCGACGGCGAGACCCCGGCCCGGCGCACCGCCACCCGGCCGGCGGCCCGTGCGTCTTCCTCAACGACGCCGACTTCGCCGGTGGCGGCGGCTGCGCGCTGCACGGCCAGGCGCTGCGCGACGGCGGCATCCGCTGGAGTACAAGCCGGATGTCTGCTGGCAGCTGCCGATCCGGCGGGACCAGGAGTGGACCAAGCGGCCGGACGGCTCCAAGATCCTGCTGCCACGGTGATCGGCGAGTTCGACCGGCGCGGCTGGGGCGAGGGCGGCCACGACCTGCACTGGTGGTGCACCTCGTCGCCGGAGGCGCACGTCGGGCAGCGAGCCGCTCTACGTCGCGTACGGCCCGGAGCTGACCGCGCTGATCGGCGAGCCGGCGTACCAGCGGCTGGCGGAGCTGTGCGCGGAGCGCGGAGCGGCAGGGCCTGGTCGCGCCGCACCCGGCCACGGTGGCGGCCGGCCTGGAGGCGACGCACGCCGCGCCGGCCGGCGGTTCGGAGCCGGCGCACACCGGGTGACCCTTGCGATCAATATCTTCATATGTAGACTTTCGGAATGCCACGCACCCCGAATTCCTCGCCACAGACCGTCAAGGTCCTCGCCGCGCTGCTCGACGACCCCACCGACTGGCACTACGGCTACCCGCTGAGCAAGCAGACCGGCCTCGCCCCCGGCACCCTCTACCCGATCCTCGCCCGGCTGGTCGACGCCGGCCTGCTGGAGACCCGCTGGGAAGCCAACGAGGCGCCCGGCCGCCCGGCCCGGCACCTCTACCGCCTCACCGCCGACGGCCACCAACTGGCCGTCGCCCGGGTCGCCGCCCAGCCGGCCCGGCCGTCCGCCGCCCGACCCCGGACCGCCCAGCGCCTGCGCGGCCTCTTGCCCGGACCGAGCAGCACCGACGGCCGTCCCGGCCTGGGCGGGTCGGGGCTGCGCGCTGCCGGGCCGGGAGGTGCCCGGTGAGCGCCCGACCGGCGGCCGTCGGTCGCTGGCTGGTCACCCGCGCGGTGCGCGGCCGGCGCGGCCGGGGCGGCGACTGGGGCGAGGCGCTGCTCGCCGAGTTCGACCAGCTCGGGGGTACCGGCGATGCGCTGCGCTGGACCGTCGGCGGGCTGCGGGTCGCCTGGCGGGAGCGGCGCGCCCGGTTCGCCGCGCTGCCCCGGCGCACCCGGTGGGCCTACCGCACCGGGTACGCACTGCTCGTCGCGCTGCTGCTCAGCTTCCCCGGCCAGGCGTTCCTGGCCACCGTGGTCTACATCCCCAGCGCCGCCATGCAGCCCACCATCGACATCGGCGACCGGGTGCTGGTGGACCGGATCTCGTTCCACCTGACCGGCCTGCGGACGGGAGACGTGGTGCTGTTCCGCGCCACCGGCACCGACGGGCACCACTTCGCCAGCCTGAGCCGCGTACTGGGCCTGCCCGGCGACCGGATCACCTGTGCCGACGGCACGGTACGCCGCAACGGCGCCACCCTCGCCGAGCCCTACCTGCCGGCCGGCTCGCACACCGACTGCGCCGCCACCACCGTCGGCCCCGGCCAGCTGTACCTGCTCTCCGACAACCGCGAGGCAACCCGCTACTCGCCCACCTACGGCACCGTCCCCGCCGGCACCGTACGCGGCCGGATGCTCGGCAAGCTCTGGCACTCGCACACCTGACGGTCCGCGCGGGCGGATCTGGCGGAGCCGGCCCCGGCGCGGGGGTCGGCTCCGTAGGGTTGCCGGATGGAGCGTCCCCGGCTGGACCGCCGCCAGGTGCTCGCCGCCGCCGGCCTCGCCGCGCTGGCCGGCCTCACCGGCTGCAAGGACGACAGCACGGCCACCCCGACCCGGTCCCCGGGCGCCGGCACGCCGGGTGGTACGAGCCCGGGCGGTGCGAGCCCGGGCGGTAGCGCCACAGCGGGCACGGCGCCCTCGTCTGCCGCGCCGGCACCGGCGCCCGCACCGGCCGCGCCGACCCCGGACGAGGCGCAGCTGCGCCGCCGGATCGCCAGCCTGCTGGTGGTCGGCTTCCGGGGCCAGCAGGTCAACCCGGACGACTGGATCATGAAGGCGATCAGCCAGCAGGGGCTGGGCGGAGTGATCCTCTTCGACCGCGACCAGCTCACCGGCGAGCAGCGCAACATCACCTCGCCGCAGCAGGTCACCAGCCTGGTACAGACGCTGCGGGCGGCCGCGCCGCGGCCGGTTGATCGTCTCCATCGACCAGGAGGGTGGCCAGAGCTCCCGGCTCAACCCGTCCAACGGCTTCCCGGCCACCCGGTCCCAGCAGCAGATCGGCGCGACCAACGACGCGGCCACCACCCGCGGCTGGGCGCAGGGCATCGCCGGCAGCCTGCGCACGATCGGCGCCGGGCTCAACTACGCGCCCGTCGTCGACCTCGACGTCAACCCGTCGAACCCGGCCATCGGGGCGCTCGGGCGCAGCTTCTCCGCCGACCCGGCGGTGGTGGTCGCCAACGCCAGCATCGAGGTGCAGGAGCACCGGGCGGCCGGCGTGCACACCGTGCTCAAGCACTTCCCCGGGCTGGGCAGTGCCACCGGCAACACCGACTTCGGCGTGGTGGACGTCAGCTCCACCTGGCAGCGCATCGAGCTGGAGCCGTACCGGCAGCTGATCGCGGCCGGCAACGCCGACGCGGTGATGGCCGGGCACCTGCTCAACCGGCAGCTCGACCCTGACCGGCCGGCGTCGCTGTCCCCGGCCGTGGTGCACGACCTGCTGCGCGGCCAGCTGGGCTGGCAGGGGCCGGTGGTCAGCGACGACATGCAGGCCGCCGCGATCACCCGGCAGTACGGTGCCGCCCAGGCCACCGCCCTGGCCCTGGCCGCCGGCCTGGACCTGCTCGTCTACGCCAACCAGCAGGTCTACGACCCGGACGTGGTCAGCCAGACGGTGGACACCGTGGTCGGGCTGGTCCGCGCCGGGCAGGTCACCCCGGCTCAGATCGACGCAGCGGCGGCCCGCGTCGATACCCTCCGCCCAGCCGGCTGAGCCGACCCGCCGGGCGGCGCCGCTGGTACCGTGCCGGCGTGGCTCGGGAACAGTGGGACAGACGTTTCTGGGCACTCTGGTCGGCCACCACCGGGTCGGCGCTGGGCAGCGGCATGGTCACCGTCGCCGCTCCGCTGCTGGTCGTCAGCCGCTCCGCCCGGCCGCTGGCGGTCTCCGGCGCGGTGGCCGCCACGATGCTGCCCTGGCTGCTGTTCACCCTGCCGGCCGGGGTGGTGGTGGACCGGATGGACCGGCGGCACGTGATGATCGTCGTGGACGCCGCCCGGGTCCTCGTGGTGGGCGGCCTCGGCGTGGCCGTGGTGCTGCGGCACGCGCCGCTGCCGCTGGTCTACGCCGTGCTGTTCGGACTCGGCACCGGCGAGACGGTGGTCCGGGCGGCCAGCATGGCGATGGTCACGGCGGTGGTACCCAAGCCGCTGCTGGAGCGCGCCAACGCCTGGCTGATGGGCGCCTTCATGCTGTTCGCGGGTGTTCTCGCGGCACCGCTGGGGGCGCTGGCCTTCGGGCTGAACCCGGCCGCACCGTTCCTGGCCAACGCCGGCACCTACGCGTTGAGCGCCGCCCTGCTGGCCACCATCCCGGGCAGCTACCGGGCCGCCCGGGACATCCCGCCGCCCGGCGCCACCCGGGCGTTGCCCGGCGAGCCGGGGTCAGCTCAAGGCGCACCTGCCGGCCCCGGGCCGGTCCGGGCGTTCCGGGCCGAGATCGGGCAGGGTGTGCGGTGGCTGGCCCGGCACCGGCTGGTACGGACCATGGCCCTGCTCATCGGGCTGCTCAACGTGACACTGACCGCCGCCAACTCGATCCTGGTGCTGGTCGTGCGGGACCGCCTGCACAGCGGCGACGTCACCTTCGGCGCCCTGCTCACCTGTACGGCCGTCGGCGGCATCGTGGGCTCGCTGGCCGGCGACTGGCTGATCCGTACCGTCACCGCCACCTGGACCCTGCGGGTCGGCCTGCTCATCGAGGCTGGGCTGCACCTGACGCTGGCCACCGCGCACAGCGTGTGGCCGGTGGGCGTCGCCTTCGCCGTCTTCGGGGTGCACGGCTCGCTGTGGATGATCGTCACTCTCTCGATCCGCCAGCGCGTCACCCCGGCCCCGATGCAGGGCCGGGTGACCAGCGTGTACCTGTTCGTGGCGGCCGGTGGCAACGCGCTGGGCGCGGTACTCGGTGGCGCGCTGGCCGGCCGGTTCGGCCTGACCGCCCCGTACTGGCTGGGTTTCGTGGTGGCGCTGCTGGTCAGCGCGGCCACCTGGCGGGTGTTCGACCGGGCCACCATCGCGGCCGCCTACGCCGAACCGCCGCTGCTGCCCCGCCAGCCGGGGGCGCCCGTCTGCGACCAGGCGGCTCAGGGCTCGAACTTGTAGCCCAGGCCGCGCACGGTGACGATGTAGCGGGGTACCGACGGCTCCGGCTCGATCTTCGAGCGCAGCCGCTTGACGTGCACGTCCAGGGTCTTGGTGTCGCCCACGTAGTCGGCGCCCCAGACCCGGTCGATGAGCTGCCCCCGGGTCAGTACCCGCCCGGCGTTGCGCAGCAGCATCTCCAGCAGCTCGAACTCCTTGAGCGGCAGCGGCACCCCGGCGCCGGCCACGGTCACCACGTGCCGCTCGACGTCCATCCGGACCGGCCCGGCCGACAGCGTCGGCGGGGTCAGCTCGGCCGACTCGCCGGACTGGCGGCGCAGCACCGCCCGGATCCGGGCGACCAGTTCGCGCGGCGAGTACGGCTTGGTGACGTAGTCGTCGGCGCCGATCTCCAGGCCGACCACCTTGTCGATCTCCGCAGTCCCGGGCGGTGACCATGATGATCGGTACGGCCGAGCGGGAGCGCAGTTGCCGGCACACCTCGGTACCGGACATCTCCGGCAGCATCAGGTCCAGCAGCACGATGTCGGCGCCGGTCCGGTCGAACTCGGTCAGCGCGTGCGGGCCGGTGGCCGCGACGGACACCTCGAAGCCCTCCTTGCGCAGCATGTACGACAAGGCGTCGGAGAACGACTCCTCATCCTCGACGACGAGCACGCGGGCCACTAGTTGGTTCCTTTCGACGGGGTACCCCGGGACGGGGCGGCGCTGCCGCGGGGCCCGCGGCGATTTCAATCGAGGCGGGTAGCGGCAACGGGGCGTCCGGGGGACGCAGCGGCAACCGCAGGGTGAACGTCGAACCTTCGCCGACCGGCTGCGCACGCCCACCTCGCCGCCGTGGTTGGTGGCGATGTGCTTGACGATGGCGAGGCCCGAGCCCGGTGCCGCCGGTCGCCCGGGAGCGGGCCTTGTCGGCGCGGTAGAACCGCTCGAAGATCCGGTCCAGATCCCGGGCTTCGATGCCGATGCCCTCGTCGGCGACGGTGACCTCGACGAAGTCCGCGTCGGCCGCGGTGGTGATGGTGACCCGGGCGGCCGGCCGGTCGGGTACGGCGTCGCGGGAGTAGGCGACGGCGTTCTCCACCAGGTTGGCCAGCGCCGTCATCAGCTGGCTCTCGCTGCCGTAGACCTTGAGGCCGCGCATGCCGATGCAGGTCGACCTCGATGCCCTTGACCGCGGCCGTCGGTACGGCTGCGGTCGATCACCTCGGCCACCAGCCGGTCCACGGCCACCGGTACCGGCTCGGGCAGCGGCTCGCCGCCCTGCAGCCGGGACAGCTCCAGCAGCTCGCTGACCAGCCGGCCGAGCCGGGCCGACTCGTGCGCGATGCGCTCGGCGAAGCGGCGGGCTGCCGCCGGGTCGGTCTCGCCCACCTCGGTGGCGTCCAGCAGCGCCTCGGCCAGCAGCCGCAGCGCGCCGACCGGGGTCTTCAGCTCGTGGCTGACGTTGGCCACGAAGTCGCGCCGGACCCGGGCCAGCCGGTGCGAGTCGGTGACGTCGGCCGCCTCCACGGTGACATGCCCGTCGCTCCAGGGCGACCGCCCGGATGTGCACGCCCAGCGGCTCCCGGCCGCCGCCCCGGGGCAGTTCCAGCTCCACTTCGCGCCGGGTGCCGGTGCGGCGGGCCTGGCCGGCGAGGGTACGGACGACGGTGTGCGCGACCGGCGGCCCGCCCGGGACGCCGGCGCGCAGCAGGCCCATCTCCCGCGCGGCCGGGTTGGCCAGCACCGGCTGGTCGTCCTCGTCGAGGACCAGCACCCCGACCCGCAGCGCGTCCAGGCTGCGTCGCCCGAGCCCGTTGACGGCGGCGGGGCGCGGGCCGGGCTCACCCTCGGGCAGTCCGCCCGGACAGCCGGGGCGCCGTCCCGGCTGTTGTCGGGGGCGCCGGGGCGCGCTCTGAACCAGTCCACGGCTGGAATCGTAGGTCGATTGTTCACCGGGCGAACGACATAACCGGACGAACCACTGCCCGGTCTTGTAATGTTCACCGCCGGGCTCGGCGCTGTTCACCGCCGTTCACCGGTCGTACGCCCAGCCGACCTAGCGTCGCGCCGACGACCGCTGGCGATCCACCGTGCCCGGCACGCCCCGACGGGCGCGGACGGCAGAAACGAGAAACCGACATGCGCGACGAATACCGGCACGATCTGGCCCAGGTCGACCGCGCTGCTGGTGGAGATGGCCGACGGTGCCCGCGCCGCGCATGGAGCGGGCGACCAGTGCGCTGCTCAACTCCGACGTCAGACCGACGCCGAGGAGGTGGTACGCGGCGACGCCGAGATCGACGCCCTCTACCACCGGGTCGAGGAGAAGGTCTACGACCTGCTGGCCCGGCAGGCCCCGGTCGCCTCCGACCTGCGCCTGGTGGTCACCGCGCTGCACGTGGCCGGCGACCTCGAGCGGATGGGCGACCTGGCCGAGCACGTGGCGGAGACGGCGCTGCGCCGGGCGCCGGAGTCCGCCGTGCCGGACGAGCTGCACCCGGTCATTCACCGATCTGGCCGGTGGCCTGCGACCGGCTCGCCGCCAAGCTCTCCCAGGCGCTGCGCGACGCCCGACGCCGAGGTGGCCGCCGAGCTGGAGAGCGACGACGACGCCATGGACGAGCTGCACCGCCAGCTGCTGGCCCTGATGCTCGGCGCCGCCTGGCGCTACGGCGTCGGCCCGGCGATCGACGGCGCCCTGCTGGGCCGCTTCTACGAGCGCTTCGCCGACCACGCGGTGAACGTCGGCGACCAGGTGGTCTACCTGGTCACCGGCGAGGTGACCGGCGCCAGCGCCTGACCCGGGCGGATCAGCACAGCGCCGGGCGCGGCACGCCGTCCGGCGCACAGAGCCATATTCCGGGGTTGGGGACGCTCAGGTGGCCCGGGCGGGCCGGGCCACCTGAGCGCGACGCGATTCGACCTTCGCCGGAGCGCGCCCACGGTCAGCGGGTCAGCGCCCCTGGTTGGCGACTGCGGCGGCGGCCTCGACGGCGGCCTGCGGGTCCAGGTACCGGCCGCCGGTGGTGACCGGGCGTCAGCGTCTGCGGGTCCAGTTCGTAGGCAGCGGGATGCCGGTGGGGATGTTGAGCTTGGCGATCGCCTCGTCGGAGATGCCGTCCAGGTGCTTGACCAGGGCGCGCAGCGAGTTGCCGTGCGCGGCCACCAGCACCGTGCGGCCGGTGAGCAGGTCCGGCACGATCGCGTCGTACCAGTAGGGCAGCGCCCGGACCAGCACGTCCTTGAGGCACTCGGTGGCCGGCCGGGCCTCCGGCGGCAGGGCGGCGTACCGCGCGTCGGCGAACTGGGCGAACTCGTCGTCCTCGGCGATCGGCGGCGGCGGGACGTCGTAGGAGCGGCGCCAGAGCATGAACTGCTCCTCGCCGTACGCGGCCAGCGTCTGCTTCTTGTCCTTGCCCTGCAGGGCGCCGTAGTGGCGCTCGTTGAGCCGCCAGGAGCGGCGCACCGGGATCCAGTGCCGGTCGGCGGTGTGCAGGGCGATCTCGCTGGTCCGGATGGCCCGGCGCAGCACCGAGGTGTGCACCACGTCGGGCAGCAGCCCGGCCTCGGCCAGCAGTTCGCCGCCGCGGCGCGCCTCAGCCTCGCCCTGCGCCGACAGGTCCACGTCGACCCAGCCGGTGAACAGGTTCTTCGCGTTCCACTCGCTCTCGCCGTGGCGGAGCAGCACGAGGGTACCCACTGTCATGCCGACCATCCTGCCGGAGGGCGGAGAGGTCACCGCCCCGGGGGCGACCGGCGGGTGAGGGTGGCCACGCCCCGGGCACACAATAGTTAGGAGTCCTTATAGTTGTGCCCCGGACGAGTTGAAGGGCGGACGATGCGCGACTGGGCACGGCGCAGCCTGGGCGGACTCCCCGGGACCTTCTGGGTGCTGTGGACCGCCACCCTGGTCAACCGGGCCGGTGGCTTCGCCGTGCTGTTCCTGACCCTCTACCTCACCGGGCCGCGCGGGCAGTCGGCCGGCGCCGCCGGCCTGCTGGTCGGCGGGTACGGCGTGGGCGCCGCGATCGGCACCCTGCTGGGCGGCGTACTGGCCGACCGCTGGGGCCGGCGCAGCACCCTGCTGGCCGCCCACTACGGGGCCGCCGCCCTGCTCGCCGCGCTCGGCCTGGTCACCCCGGTACCCGCCATCGCCGTCATCGTCGCCCTGGTCGGGCTCTGCCAGGGCGCGCCCGGGCCGGCCCTGGTCGCCGCGGTCACCGACGTGGTGCCGCAGGCCGACCGGCCGCGCGCGTTCAACCTGCAGTTCTGGGCCTTCAACACCGGCATGGCGGTGGCTTCGCTGCTGGCCGGGCTGCTCGCCCAGCAGTCCTACCCCGTGCTGTTCCTGGTGGACGCGGGCGCCACCCTGGTCACCGCCGTCCTGATCACCGCCCGGGTGCCGGAGACGGTGCCGCACCGGGCCGGTGCCGGGGCAGCCACGCCGACGGCCGGGCCGGTCGGCGCGCCGGCCCGGGCCGGCATCCGGGCGGCCCTGGCGGACCGGATCTTCCTGGTGTTCGTCGGGCTGACCCTGCTGCAGGCCGTGGTCGGCGCGCAGAGCTCGACCATCCTGCCGCTGTCGATGAAGGCGGACGGACTGCCGCCGAGTGCCTACGGCGCCCTGCTGTCGCTGACCTGCCTGCTCGTGGTGGCCGGGCAGCTGTTCGTCCCGGCGCTGATCAGCCGCTTCGCCAACGGCCGGGTGCTGGCCGCCGCGCTGGCCCTCTACGGGGTCGGCTACGGGGCGCTCGCCTTCGCCGGTTCGCTGGCCGGCTACCTGGCCGCGGCCGTGCTGTGGACGATCGGCGTGATGCTCGCCGCGCCGCCCAACGCCACCGTCATCGCCCAGCTGGCGCCGCCCGCCATCCGGGCGCGCTACCAGGCGGTGTTCTACCTGACCTTCTCGTTGGCCAGCTTCCTCGCCCCGGCGCTGGGCGGCTTCGGCTTCGAGCAGCTGGCCGGCGGGTACTGGCTCGTCTGCGGCGGCCTGGGCGTCTTCGCCGCCCTCGGCCACCTGCTGGCCAGCCGCCCCCGGGAGCGTCGGATCGCCGCAGCCCCGCCGGACACCGCCGCGCTGTCCCGCGAGCTCTCCCCGGCCCGGCTGCCCTGATCCGGTGGGACACAGCACCGCGCCGCGCCCGGTCGGGCGCGGCGCGGTGAAAGTGGCTCCCGGCGGCGGTGGGCGACGCGACCCCCCGACCGCATCAAGCCTCACCCGCCACCGGGCCCGGAGCCGTGGGCCGTCCTAACGTCATCTGACCTCGGAAACGGACCGGTCGGCTCCCCACGGTGGCGCACCCCGCGTCCCCCAACGCATCTCGCCACCGGTGACACGCCACACCCTGGGACCCGCGGTCCAGTCGGCATCGCTGCCGTCCGGCCTGGTGCTGACCCGGCCGAGTTGAACCATCGTGTGGGCGTTGCGCATCTGCAGCGACATTACGCTCCGCAATCAGTCAACTGCAAGCCGTTTCGCAAGTTGCCCAGCACACACCCAGCCAGCTTTCACCCGTCCGGGTGACCGTGGGCCTCAGTCGAGGTGCCGGAACGAGGCCCAGAGCCGGGCCCACGGAGCCGTCGGATCCCGGCACACCCAGATGGTCCGGCCCTGCTCCTCGCTGTCCACACCGACAGCGCTGTCCAGCTTTCCGGCCGCGGTACAGCGGGCGAAAGCCGGGCGCAGCCGCTCGTCCGGGTCGTCGAAGCCGACGGCGACGACCACCGAGGCGCCCGGCGGTGGCGGACCGTAGCGGTACAGCTCGTTCTGGCCGCTGTAAGCGGACGGGAGGGCACGGGCGGGGCCGAAGTAGGCCAGCGCTCCGTACTCTCCGTAGTTGTCGGCCAACAGCACGGCGCTGGCCCGGTCGGCCGGCGACAGGCCGCGGTAGACGGCGGCGATCTCGTCCACATACGTGGGCCAGCCGAGTTGGTCGCGGACCGGCTGCAGGGCCGAGCCGATCCCACTGGCCCGCACCGCCGCCACCGGCAGCACCGGCGCCCCGGTCAGCACCGCCAGCAGCGCGGAGAGCGCCACGGCCGTCCCCGCCAGCGCGGCCCGCCAGCGCCGGCCGGCGGCCCAGCGCGCGGCCAGCACGGCACCGGCGGCCAGCAGCGGCAGCAGCAACCCGAAGACGTAGTACGGCCCGCCGCCGGTGACCAGCACAAAGATCGCAACCAGAGGGTACGCCCAGCCGAAGGCGCGCATCGGCCACCACCGCGGCTCCCGCAGCAGCCCGACCCAGCCCGCCACCCAGATCGGCACCACCGGCAGCCCCAACAGGATCAGCTGCAACGGCAGGAAGCTGGCGCGGTTGTCGTCGCCCTTGTGCTCGGCCAGCGCCCGGGCCATGTCGAGCTGGGGAAAGTGGTGGCCGACCTGGAAGATCAGGTTCGGTGCGCCGACCAGCGCGGCCAGCCCGACGCCGGCCCACAGCCAGGGCGAGGCCAGTACCCGGCGCGGACCGGCGATCAGCAGCCCGGCCGCCAGCCCGAGCAGCAGCAGCGGCAGCAGCTCCTTGTTGTAGAGGCTCAGCCCGCCGGCCAGCCCGGCCCACAGCCACCAGCGCGGCTCGTCGCGCAGCAGCGCCCGGGCCACCAGCAGCAGGACCAGCGCGGTGGCCGGCGCGTCCAGCGACGCGGTCAGCACCAGGTGCCCGCAGACCAGCACGAAGCTGCCGCACCCGCCGACCGCGGCGAGCAGCTGCGCGGTCCGCCCGCCACCGAGCTCCCGGGCGAACAGCGCCACCATCGGCACGACGGCGGGTACCAGCACGATGGCCGGCAGTCGCAGCGCCCACAGCGAGTCGCCGAACAGCGCCGTGGCGGCCCGGACCAGCAGCGGTGTCAACGGCGGCTGGTCGACATACCCCCACGCCGGGTGCTGCCCCAGCACCCGGAAGTACAGCTCGTCGCGGTGGAAGCCGTACCGGCCGGCGGTGGCGGCCAGCGTGGCGACCAGCGCCGCGGTGACGGCGAGCACCGGCTGCCAGGCGAACGCCGGCAGCGCCGGCCGGTGGCGCACCGGCGCGGCGGCGTGGGGTGGAGCGTCCCGGTCGACGGACACGCCCGCAGGCTAGCCGGGCGCTGTGACGATTCTGTTGCTCCGCGACGGGCGCCTCGTCCCGGGTCAGTCGGGGTCGGTGCGGCTGATGAGGTGGCGGAAGGCGGCCAGGTTGTCGGTCGGCTCGCCGCGGTTGACCCGCCAGTCCCACTCCCGCTGGATGGCGCCGGCGAAGCCGATCTCCAGCATCGTGTCGAAGCTCTCGTCGGCGTAGGTCAGCACGGCGCCGAGCAGCCGGTCCAGCTCGTCGGCGGTGACCGCGTGCAGCGGGTACCGGCCGGTGAGGTAGACGTCGCCGACCTTGTCGATGGCGAACGCGACGCCGTAGAACTTCGCGTTGCGCTGCAGCAGCCAGGCCCACAGCTGCTCCCGGCGCTCCTCGGGCGCGCGCATCACGAACGCCTCGATCCGCACCGAGTGCTCGCCCACCAGCAGGTTGCACACGGTCTTCAGCTTGTGGGTGCCGGGCAGGGTGGCCGCGACGCTGTACTCCCCGGTGGGTTCCCAGGTCACCTCGCGCTCGTCCAGCACCCGCCCGATCAGGGCACGGACCTCGTCCCGGGTCACCAGGCGCCCTCCACCGACGCGCCGAGCAGCGCGTCGGCGACACCGGCGCGGTCGCGCTGGCGCAGCCGGGACAGCTGGGCGGCCAGCCGCGCCCGGTGCTCGGCCAGCGCGTCCCGGTAGACGGCGAGCAGGCCCTCGGCGGTGCGGTCCCAGGAGAACGCCTGGGCGTGCGCCAGCGCGCCCCGCCACAGCCGGGCCCGCCGGGCCGGCTCGCGCAGCAGCGCGCCGATCACCCGGGCCCAGTCGTCCCGGTCGTGCCCGTCGACCAGCGCCCCGGAGACGCCGTCCCGGACGGCGGTGACCAGGCCGCCCACAGCGGCGGCCACCACCGGGGTACCGCACGCCTGGGCCTCCAGGGCCACCAGGCCGAAGGACTCGTTGTAGCTGGGCACGGCGACCAGGTCGGCGGCCCGGTACACGTCGGCCAGCTCGCGGTGGCCGCGCGGGTCGAGGAACCGCACGCTGTCGCCCAGTCCCAGGTGGCTGGCGAGCGCCGCCAGGTCCAGTCCGCTGCCGCTGTTGCCGCCGACGATCGCCACGGTGAGCTCGCTCGGCCACGCCCGGGTCCACCGCGCGCAGCGCGGCGGCGGCGCGCAGCAGCACGTCCGGCGCCTTGAGCGGCTGGATACGGCCGACGAACGCCACCACATGCCGTCCGCCGGCAGGCCGAGCCGGCGCCGGGCGGCCTCCCGGCCGCCGGCGCCGGCCGGCCGGAAGGTGTCCAGGTCGACGCCGGGCTCCACCACCGCCGACCCGGGCCGGGTCGGCGGCGTACAGCGTCGACAGTTCGCTGGCCTCGGTCGGCGGTGTTGGCCACCAGCCGGTCGGCCTCGGCAGACCACCTGCTCCTCGCCGATCACCCGGGTCTTGCGGCTCCGGGGTGTCGCCGGCCGCCAGCTGCGCGTTCTTGACCTTGGCGAGGGTGTGCGCGGTGTGCACCAGCGGCACCCCCCAGCGGTCCTTGGCCAGCCAGCCGACCTGGCCGGAGAGCCAGTAGTGGGAGTGGACGAGGTCGTACCAGCCGGGTGCCCGGGCCGCCTCGGCGCGCAGCACGCCGGTGGTGAAGGCGCACATCTGGGCCGGCAGGTCCTCCTTGGCCAGGCCCTCGAACGGGCCGGCGGTGACGTGCCGGACCAGCACCCCCGGGGCCAGCTCCACCTGCCGTGGGGCAGTCCGAGGTGGTGGCCCGGGTGAAGATCTCCACGCTCACCCCGGCCGCGGCCAGCCGCTTGGCGACCTCGACGATGTAGACGTTCATGCCCCCGGCGTCACCGGTGCCCGGCTGGTGCAGCGGGGAGGTGTGGACCGAGAGGGTGGCGACCCGACGGGGCAGGTCATCGCCGGTCTTGGTCACATTCGCTCCCTCGTGCACGCTCACTCGGACGCCCGGGCCGGGCGCCACCGTCTGCAACCCAGGGGTACCCCAGGATCTTCCCGGTTCGCATTGTCCTCGCCGCCGGCCACCGCGTCGGGACGTGACGCAGCTCTCCCGGGCCGCGACCGGCGCGGCGCCGCCCCCGCTTAGGATCACCGCATGTCGGACTACGCCGGATCGCGGTGGTCACCGGAGCCTCCAGCGGGATCGGCGCGGCCACCGCCCGCCGGCTGGCCGCCGAAGGTTTCCACGTGGTCGCCGCCGCCCGGCGCGCCGACCGGCTGGCCGACCTGGTCGCCGGAGATCGAAGAGCGCGGGGGTACGGCCAGCGCGGTCACCGCCGACCTCACCCGCGACGCCGACGTGGCCGCCCTGGCCACCGCCGTGGGGCAGCTGCCCGGGCAGCTCACCCTGCTGGTCAACAACGCCGGCGGGGCGCTCGGCGCCGACCCGGTCAGCGCCGCGAAGGTCGCCGACTGGCAGTGGATGTACGAGGTGAACGTGCTCGGCACGCTGCGCGTGACGCAGGCGCTGCTGCCCGCCCTGGACGCCTCCGGCGCCGGGACCGTCGTGGTGGTCAGCTCCACCGCCGGCCAGGTCGTCTACGAGGGCGGCGGCGGGTACACGGCCGCCAAGCACGCGCAGACCGCACTGGCCGGGACGCTGCGGCTGGAACTGTGCGGCCGTCCGGTCCGGGTGGTCGAGATCGACCCGGGCATGGTGCGCACCGACGAGTTCGCGCTCAACCGGTTCGGCGGCGACGCCGACCGGGCCGCCGCCGTCTACCAGGGCGTGGCCGAGCCGCTGCTGGCCGAGGACATCGCCGACTGCGTAGCCTGGTGCGCCACCCGGCCCCAGCACGTCAACATCGACCGGCTGGTGGTCCGGCCGCTGGCCCAGGCCGCCCAGCACAAGGTGCACCGCACGTCGTGAGCCGGCGGGCACCGGGCGACAGCCGGCGGGCACTGGGCGAGAGCCGGCGGGCACTGGGCGAGATCACCAGGGGGACCACCAATCCGAACCGGCTGCGCCGGGTGGACAACTGGATCGCCTGGCGCTGTGCCCGGCTGCTGCGCGACGCCGCCGACCCGCTGGTCGTGGACCTGGGCTACGGCGCCAGCGCGGTGACCACGGTGGAGCTGCGCGGCCGGCTGGCCAGGGTCCGGCCGGACCTGCGGGTCATCGGCGCTGGAGATCGACCCGGCCCGGGTGGCCGCCGCCCGGCCGTACGCCGACCCGCCCGCGCTGGACTTCGTCCGGGGCGGGTTCGAGCTGGCCGGGCTGCGCCCGGTACTGGTCCGGGCGATGAACGTGCTGCGCCAGTACGACGAAGCGGCCGCCGTGGCCGCCTGGGACACCGTGCTGGCCGGGCTGGCCCCGGGCGGGGCGCTGGTCGAGGGTACCTGCGACGAGCTGGGCCGGCTGGGCTGCTGGGTGCTGCTGGCCGGCGACCGGCCGGTGTCGCTGACCCTGGCCGCCCGGCTGTCCACTCTGGACACCCCGGCCACCCTGGCCGAACGCCTGCCCAAGGCGCTGATCCACCACAACGTGCCGGGCCACCCGGTGCACGAGCTGATCACCGCACTGGACGCCGGCTGGCGGGCCGCCGCCCCGCTGGCCACCTTCGGCCCCCGGCAGCGCTGGCTGGCCGCGGTCGGGTCGCTGGGCGAGCGCGGCTGGCCGGTGCTGGACGACGCCCGGCGCTGGCGGCTGGGCGAAGTGACCGTCGCGTATCCGGGCTGAACGGCAGCGGGGCCACGACGCTTGCGCGTCGCGACCCCGCCGGTGTGCCGCCGCTCAGCGGGTGACCCGCCGACGCCGTACCTGACCGATGACCAGGGCAAGCGCTCCCAGGCCGACCAGGCCACCACCGGTGCTGACCAGCGACGCCAGGTGGGTGCCGGTCACCGGCAGCGGGTGGCTCAGGGCGACCAGGTGGTCCTCGATCTCGCCACCGAGGACGAAGGTCGAGCCGGTCGGCTGCGGATTTGCCACCGTGCCGGGGTAGAGCCGCAGCCGCAGGAAGGTGTCCGTACCCCCGGTCTGCCGGGCACCGCCGCCACCGCGCAGCCGGGCCAGCAGCCCGCGCACCCCACCGGCGATGCTGGTGACCTTCGGCCAGGTCAGGCTGACCGAGGTGGCGTTCGCCGGCACCGCGACCATGGCCCGCTCGCCGGCGTCGAAGGTGCCGTTCTGGTTGAAGTCCACCCAGCCGGCCATGGTGGCCGTGGCGCCGGTGGTGTTGACGCAGGGCACGGTCAGCGTCGGGTTGTCGGTGTCGATGACCGTGTTCGCCGGTACCCCGTCCTCGTCGTTGACCGGCCGGTTGAGGTCGTCACCGTCGGCCTTCGCGCTGGGGATGCCATCCAGGTCCGAGTCGATGACCTGGCCGATGGTCAGCGTCTGGTCCCGGTGCAGCACCTGGGTGATGATGTGCCCGGGGCCGCCGTGCGGGTTGAGCGTGCCGTAGCTGTCCGGCGCATCCCCGAAGTCGGTGGCCAGCAGGCAGCCGGCACCGTCGTTGACCGCCAGCGACACAGGTCCCGGAGTGAAGGCGGCGACATCCCCGGTGATGAGGTCCACCCCGAAGGTCTGGCTGTGCGTGCCGGCCCGGTTCACGTCGTTGTTGGACACGTAGAGGGTGTTGGCGCCCTTCTCCACGTAGTCCGCGCCGAAGTTCTGGCCGTCCGGGATCTTGCTGGTCAGGTCGAAGAGCGTGGTCACCTGGCCGTCCTGCGGATTGACCTTGATCAGGTGGCGGGCGGTGCTGTCCACCCACTCCAGCGAGTAGAGCTGCTGGTCGAGCGGGTTGAAGTCCCAGTCCCCGATGTTCAGGTACGGGTGGCCCGCGGTCGCCCGGCTCAGCGGGACGTTGGTGAGCACCTCGCCGAAGGTGTCGCTGCCCAGCCCCACGTCGATGATCACCAGGTGGTTGGCCGGCTCCTTGGTCGCCAGGAACAGCAGGTTGCCGGCGACCGCGCCGGTGACCGTGGTGATGGCCAGCGGGACGCCGTTCTCCAGCGGTTGGCCGATGAGGTCGGTGTTGCCGGCGCTGTCGATCCGGATCAACTTCTCCGCGCCCGGGGTGGTCACCTCCATGCCCCAGAACACGTTCTGGGTGATGGAGTACCCGATGGCGTTGACCTGGTGCCCGAGACTCTTGATCGGGTCGAAGGTCGAGGTGTTCAGGTCGAACACCCCGAGCGTGCTGCTCGGGGTCCCGGTCGGCCGCTGTACCTGGAAGCCCAGGTTGGGGCAGGACGGGAATGGTGCGATCGGCGGCCCGGGTGGCGTCAGCTGCGCGTACGCCGCCGTGGCCGGAGCGGTTAGGACCAGAACGGCGCCAGTGCCGAGGACGGCGAGGGCGCGACGCAGTTTCATTTGCACAACCGGCCCAACGACCGTGCCGGCCCGGGGACGCCCCCGTTCACGCGCAGGGTGCAAGTATTCCCCTGCACGGGTTAAACGGACGACACGGACGGGGGATACGTTCCGGACATTCGTCGCTATCTCCCGCGAGTATCCACCTTTCCCATCAACGGTCGGGTAGACCCGCCGGGCGGAACGCACAGTTGATCCCGGCCCCCTCTTTCCGGCGCGCCGGCCCGGGCGGGGAGCGCGTCCGGGCACCGGCCGGCCGGCGGACAGCGCCGGACGTCCGGCGGATAGGCAGCCACCGATCCAGCCGCCAGGCTGGCCGCATGCTCCCCCACGGCCTGCCCGACCTGCTCGTCGTCGCTCTGCAGGTACTCGTCGCCATGCTGCTCGGTGCGGCCATCGGGCTGGAGCGCGAACTCACCGCCCAGCCGGCCGGGCTGCGTACCCACATGCTGGTCAGTCTCGGTGCGGCGGTGTTCACGGTGGCCGGTGCGCACGCCGTCCCCGGCAATCCGGCGGCGGTGGCCGCCCCGGTGGTCACCGGCGTCGGCTTCCTCGGCGGCGGGGCGATCCTGCGCGCCGGCACCAACGTGCGCGGCCTCACCACCGCCGCCTCGCTGTGGCTCGCCGCCGCCGCCGGGCTCGCCGTGGGGCTGCGCGAATGGTGGCTCGGGGTGATGGCCACCGTGCTGGCGCTGGCCGTGCTGATGGTGGTCAAGCAACTGGAGCACGAGACGCTGCCGCACCGCCGCCCGCTGGAGATCACGCTGACCCTGGAGCCCGGCGTCGACCTGCACAACGTCGAGCACCGCGTGCACGACGTGCTGCGCCACACCAAGGTGCTGCGGATCAACTACACCGGATCGGACCAGCAGATCACCCTGATCGCCCGGCCCCGGCGCCACCACTCGCTGGCCGAGATCTGCGAACGGGTCCGCGAAGTGGAGGGCGTCCGGGGCGTCGACATGAGCCGCTAGAGCGAACAGTTCACCAACACCGGCTCCGGGTGCAGCAGCACCCCGAAGCGCTGCGACACCCCGTCCCGGATCTCCCGGGCCAGTTCCAGCAGCTGCCCCGTCGAGCCGCCGCCCCGGTTGGTCAGCGCGAGCGTGTGCTTGGCCGAGATGGCCACCGGCCCCCGGGCGTACCCCTTCGGAAAGCCGGCCCGCTCGATCAGCCAGGCGGCGCTCGTCTTCACCGTGCCGTCCGCCGCCGGCCACGCCGGCAGCCCGTCCCCGGCCCGCTGCGCCAGCCGGGTGAAGTCGTCGGCCGGCAGCACCGGATTGGTGAAGAAGGAGCCCACTGAGTACGTGTCCGGGTCGGCCGGGTCCAGCACCATGCCCTTGCCGGCGCGCAGCGCCAGCACCGCCGCCCGGGCATCGGCCAGCGGCACTCGCTCCCCGGCCGGCACCCCGAGCACCCGGGCCAGCTCGGCGTAGCGCACCGGCGCGGACAGCGGCGAGCGGGGCAGCTCGAAGGTCACCGACAGCACGATCCACCGGCTGCTGTGCTTGAAGACGCTGTCCCGGTAGGCGAAGCCGCACTGCGCCGGGCCCAGCCGGCGCACCCGGTCGGCGTCCCGGTCGTAGACGGCCACCTCGGCGATCAGCTCGGCGACCTCCTGACCGTAGGCGCCGACGTTCTGGATCGGCGTGGCGCCGGCCGAGCCCGGGATGCCGGACAGGCACTCCACCCCCGACCAGCCCTCCGCCACGGCCTGCCCGACCAGTTCGTCCCACGGGTGGCCGGCGGCCACCGTCAGCCGCACGCTGTCCGGGCCGGGCGTCACCGCCACGCCACGGGTGCGCAGCAGCAGCACCGTACCCGGGAAACCGTCGTCACCGACCACCACGTTGCTGCCGCCGGCCAGCACCAGCAACTGGCCGGCGCCGCGCGCGGTCGCGGTCACCTCGTCCTCGCTGACCGCCGTCACCAGCCGTTTGGCGGGTCCGCCCAGGCGCAGGGTGGTCAGGGCGCTAAGCTCCGGGCTGCCGTCGTGCACCGGCCCACCATAGGCTTTAAGGTGACATCGCCCCACGGCGGGACGGTACGGGGAATCCCGGCACAGTCATCGGCCGGGGAGCCCGGCGCTCGCCCGGCGTGGACCATCCCGACTCGGTACCCAGGAGACGCTATGCCCAAGGCGCTCGGCAGCAAGGACTTCTGGTTGGCCGCGCTGCGCGCCGAGGCGGCCGCGTTCCGGGTGGCGGTGGCCGGCGCCGAGCCCACCGCTGCGGTACCGTCGCGCCCCGGCTGGACGATCACCGACCTGGCCGCCCACCTGGGCGGCTGGTACGCCTTCACCAGCGCGCTGCTGACCAGCGGCGAGACCGGCGCGCCCGATCAGGAACGCCCCGCCCCGCCGGCCGGCGTGGACCTGCTGACCTGGTGGGACGAGCAGCTGGCGACGCTACTGGCGGCGCTGGAGCGCACCGACCCGGACGCCCCCGTGTGGAACTGGGCGCCGCAGAGCAAGACCGCCGCGTTCTGGATGCGCCGGATGGCGCACGAGACGGCGGTACACCGGTGGGACGCCCAGTTCGTCACCATCAGCGCCGAGCCGATCGAGACCAAGCTCGCCCTGGACGGCATCGCCGAAGTACTGGACACCTGGCTGCCGGCCGGACGCGGCACCGGCGGCACCGGCCTGACCGGCGTGGCGGGCCTGGTCGCCACCGACGGCGGGCACGAGTTCTTCGTCCGGGAACGCCCCGACGGCGGCGTGGCCCTGCTGGACACCGGCACGCTGCTGGACACCGAGCCGCACGAGCGGGTGGTGGCCACCGGCCCGGCCAGCGACATCCTGCTGGTCCTCTACGGCCGGCTGGACGCCGACGTGCTGGAGATCAGCGGCGAGACCCGGCTGCTGGACGCGCTGCGGGTGGGCTGAGCCGTCCGGCTCAGGCGTCCAGTTCGTCGCGGACCCGGGCGGCCGTCTCGTAGGTGGCGGCGCTGTAGAGGACGAGATGCACCTCGCCCACCTTGGTCTGCGCGGCGGCCAGCGCGGTGAGCGCCTGCCGGGCGGCGTCCTCCACCGGCCAGCCGTAGACGCCGGAGGAGATCAGCGGGAACGCCACCGAGTCGGCGCCCAGCTCGTCGGCGACCCGCAGCGCGTTGACGTAGCAGGCGCGCAGCTGCGCCGAGTGGTCGATGCTCACGGCGTACACCGGGCCGACGGCGTGGATCACCCAGCGGGCGGAGAGTCGGCCGGCCGTGGTGGCCACCGCCTCGCCGGTCGGCAGCCCGTCGGGGAAGCGGCTGGAGCGCAGCGTCCGGCACTCGGCGAGGATGGCCGGGCCGCCCCGGCGGTGGATCGCGCCGTCCACGCCGCCGCCGCCCATCAGCGAGTGGTTGGCCGCGTTGACGATGGCGTCGACCTGCTCGGCCGTGATGTCGCCCTGCACCAGCGCCAACTCCACGCGCACCACGCTCCCGCTCAGCTGACCGTGACCGTCGGGGTGGTGAGGGTGATCGTCACCACCAACGGAAAGTGGTCGGAGACCACCACGTCCGACAGTACGGCGAAGTCGGAGAAGCGTAGATCCGGGGTGCCCCAGACGTAGTCGATCCGGTTGGTGGCCAGCGGGGTCGGCGAGGTGAGCTCGGCGCCGTGGCCGGTGACGTCCTGCGCCGAGACCAAGCCGGCGTCCCGGTAGAGCTGCGGCTCCGGCCAGTCCGGCCAGGAGTTCATGTCGCCCGCGATGATCGTGTCCGGCCGCTGCCCCCAGGCGGCCAGCAGGGCGTTGATCTGCGCGATCCGGGTCGGCCGGTTCTCCCGGTGGTGCTGCAGGTGGGTGTCGAACAGCCGGAGCCGGTGCCCGGACGCCAGGGTCAGCGTCACGGCCGCGTACGAGCGCCGCTGCGGCGGCTGCACCCAGGGCAGCCGGTGCAGGCTCACCTCGGTCATCGGCAGCCGGGTGAGGATGACGTTGCCGAACTGGCCGTCGGCCGCCGGTGACCAGTGGTAGGCCATCCGCAGCTGGCGGGACAGGTACTCGGCCAGGTCGGTGCCGCCGCCGATCGGCCAGCCCCGGTTCACCTCCTGCAGCACCAGCACGTCGGGCGCCTGGGCGCGGACGGCCGCCAGGATCGCCTCGGCGTCCAGCTGGCCGTGCACGCCGTTGCCGTACTTGACGTTCCAGTCCATCAGGCGCAGCGTGTCGCCGCGCTGCCCGGGCGCCGCCACCGCCGGGGCGGCGGCCAGCATGAGCAGCGGTACCAGCAGCAGCGCCACCGGTACCAGGGTGCGCCGCTGGGTACGCCGCAGCGGGTCGGCCGAGCGCCGGTGGCCGACGCCCAGCACCGCGACGACCAGCGCGGCAGCCACCGGTACCCAGCGGTTGTCGAACGGCAGCGGCGTCTCGTAGTGCAGCTGGAACAGCAGCACCGGCAGCACGTAGCCGAGCCCGCCGGCCAGCCCCGCGACGGCGAACCCGGCCACCCCCCGGGTACGCGACTCCACCGCCGGCCCGGTCGGCGACAGCGTGCGGGCCACCAGGACGGCGGCGGACACCTCGCCCACCAGGATCGGGGCCACCACCCAGGGGCCGTGCAGCGCATAGGCCAGCGGCACCGAGGCGACCAGGGTCAGCGCGGCCGGGAACCCGGTCTGCGAGGTGGGCCACCGGGCGGTCCCGCCGCGCAGCGGCAGCCCGCGCAGCAGCACGGTGGCCACCCCGGCGCCGACCAGCAGCACCAGGCAGGCCAGTTGCAGGCCGAACCGCCCCTGCGAGGCGACGAACGCCGGACTGCCCAGCACCAGTAGGCCCAGCGCCAGCACCGGTCCGGCCACAGCGGTCCGGGCCACCGCGGCGAACGGCTGCTCCGGCGCGGGCAGCCGGTCCCGGGCCAGCAGCAGCAGAACCACCAGGGCCAGGCACTCGGCCAGCACCAGCAGCCAGGCCAGCACCCCGGGGCGCCAGATCGGGTCCAGGGTGAGCAGCGCCGACCGAATCGCCACGTCCACGGCGCCGCCCAGCACCAGCCCGGTGGCGGCCGAGATCCCGCTGGTCAGGGCGGCGTACCGGAGCGCGCAGAGCAGGGTGGCCAGGCCCACCGCGGCGCCCGCGCCGACCACCGGAAGGGTCGGGGTGTGCTGCGCCTGCGCCACCAGCCGCAGCGCCACCAGGGACAGTCCACACAGGAGGGTCGCCCGGGCCGGGCCGGCCACCGCGACCAGCAGGCCGAGCAGCGCCGGCGCGACGTAGACCAGCAGCGCGGCGCGGGCGGCGGCGGGCACCCCGGCGGCGGCCTGGTGGTCCAGCAGTGGTCCGCTGGCCCGGACCAGCTCGACCGCCACCACGGTCACAGCGGCGGGGACCAGGGTCGCCGAGCGGCGGGACGGACGCATGGCCGGACGTTACCGGGCGGTCACCGCTCCCGCTGTCCGGGACCCGATCCGACGGACCGGGGCGTCCGACTCCCCCAGGCTGCGCCGGGTCAGCAGGGTGGCGCCGGCCACCGCGGCCGGCATCAGCAGGATGTTGAGGCCGGGCACCAGAAAGGTGAGGAACGCGGTGGTACCGAAGCCGAGCGCCAGCCACCGGTTGCGGCGCAGCACCTGGCGGCGCTGGCGCAGGTACATGCCCCGGCGGGCGAACGCCATCCCGGTCAGCTCCACGGCGATGATCCAGCCGCCGACCAGCGCTCCGAGCACGGGTACCACGGTCTGCCCGACCAGCGGGATGAGCCCGCCGAGGAACAGCGCCACACCGAAGACGGCGGAGAGCACCACCAGCCGGGCCGAGTCCTTGACGCCCCGCCAGATGTCGACGTACCAGGGGGTGTCGACCGGGTTGGCCACGCCGCCGCAGGAGTCGTCCACCCGCTCGGCGATCTTCTCGTAGAACGGCTCGCCGATGGCCAGCGTGACGGCCGTGTAGAGCAGGATGGCCAGCAGCACGCTGACCCCGATGATGCCCACGGTGGCCAGGTCCCGCACGGCGGTCCGGGCGTCGGCCGACCAGTCGTCGGCGAACCAGGTGACCCAGCGGGCCTCGGTGTCGATGAACACCACGATGGTCACCACCAGGGCGGCGAGCAGCAGGAACGAGATGACCGCCGGGATCAGGCCGAGGATCATCAGGCCGGGGTTGGAGCCGTAGATCTTCAGGCCGCGCAGCAGCAGGCCGACGCCGCTGGCGAAGTCACGTCCGGGCCGGGTGGCGGCCGAGGCTGCGCTGTTCACGGCCGGAGCGTATCTCCGCCGGGCCACTCGCGCAGGGTGGATCAGGCCAGCCGCATGCGTACCCGTCGATTGGCCTTGCCCTTGCTCTCCACCTTGACGACCTGCACCGGCCCGACCGCCTTGGTGGAGGCGACGTGGGTACCGCCGTCGGCCTGGGTGTCCAGCCCGACGATGTCGACGATCCGGACCTCGGCCTCGCTCTCCGGGATCAGGTTGGCTGGCGGTGCGGATGATGTCCGGAATGGCGAGCGCCTCCGTCCCGCGGCAGTACCCGGGCACTGACCTGCCGGTCGGCCAGCACCTCGGCGTTGACCAGCTCCTCCAGCCGGGCCTTGAAGTCCGGCGGCACCTCGGGCAGGTTGAAGTCCATCCGCGCCTCGCCGGGCTCCATGTTGCCCCCGGTGACCAGCGCCCCGAAGTCCCGGAACACCACGCCGCACAGCACGTGCAGCCCCGAGTGGGTACGCATGAGCAGGCTGCGGCGCTCGTCCTCGACCGCACCGGTGACCTGGGCGCCGACCGGCGGCAGCGGGTCGCCCTCGGCCGGCAGCAGGTACAGCTCGTCGCCCTTGCGGGTACCCACGATCCGGGTCTGTACCCCCTGCCAGAGCAGCACGCCGTGGTCCGGCGGCTGGCCGCCGCCGCCCGGGTAGAAGGCCGAGCGGTCCAGCACGATGCCCGGTCTCCGGGTCGGCAGCCAGCACGGTGCACGACCACTCGCGCAGGGTCGGGTCGAGCAGGTCCAGCCGGGCGGTACGCCCGTGTTGTGTCACGCCCATGACCCGCGACGCTACCCCCGTTCACGGGCCCGGCGGCGCCCGGACACCCGGGCCAATTCCCGGGTCGTGGCTCCCGCCGGCTCAGGCGTTGAGAAAGCCGGAGATCCGGGTACGCACGTCCGCCCGGGCGCTCCACAGTGGATACGGCTGGTCGTACACGTGCAGGGTGGCGCTGCCCAGCGCGGCGGCCAGCCGCTCGGCGACGTCGACCGGGTGCCGTGGCTCGCCCCGCGCGGCGAGCACCAGGGCCGGCGCGCTGACCCGCCGCAGCAGCCCCGGGTCCGGGCAGGGCGGCTGGTCGAGGACGGTCCGCAGCTGGCGGGACGGCGGGCGGGCCAGCAGGTCGGCGGCGCGCTGGCGCAGGTGCGCCGCGGCGGCCGGGACCGGCGGGGCGTCGTCGGCCAGCACCGCCGCCACCCGCTCCACCTCGCCGCTGTCCAGGGCGTCGAGCAGGGCGGCGAACCGGTCCCGCGAGCCGGCCGGCGGCGGGCGCTCCAGCGCCGTGGGGAGGTAGCAGACCAGCCGGTCGAAGCGCTCGGGGGCGGCACAGAGCAGCCGGCACAGGGCACCGGCGCCGAGGCTGACGCCGAGCGCCCGGGTCGCCGCACAGCCGTCGGCCACGGCGGCCAGGTCGTCGGCGAGATCGGCGAAGCTCCACGGCCCGGGCGGAGCGCCCGACCCACCGTGGCCGCGCAACTGGACGAAGACCCGGGTACCGGCGACGGCACTGCCCAGCGGCCGGGTGTCCGGGATGCTGCCGGCCAGCCCGTGCGCGAAGACGGTGACCGGCGTACCGACGCCGGTGGCGAGCCGTTGCAGCCCTTCGGCGGCGCTCATCAGGCTCCGCTCACCAGGCTCCGGGGCCGCCCTCCACCGCGTCCCGCAGGCCGCGCCGCACGTCGAGCAGGTAGAACGCCGCGCCGGTGATGGCCAGGAAGGCCAGGATGCCGACGCCGCCGCCGGTGAGCTCGGCCAGCAGGGTGACCATGACGGAGAGCGCCAGGATGGCGATCCAGCCGCCCTTGGGCACGCGGCCCACCACCGGGAACGCGTCGGCCCGCTGGAAGGCGCAGTTGGCCAGCGCGAACAGCTCGATGGCGAGGCAGCCGATCAGGAGGATGTCGACGATCCACCGCTGCACGTCCCAGACCCAGACCATGCGACCCAGTCTAGTGCGCGTCCCCCGGCCGTCCCGGCGATGCGGTACGGGCGCGGACGGATCACCGTCGCGCGCCCGTACCGGATGGGTTGGTTACTTCTTCGGGGCGGCCTTCTTGGCCTTCGGAGCCTCCGGCTCCGCGGCGGTGGCCGTGGGCGGCTGCTGGGCCGGGTCGGGGGCGATCGCCACGGCGGCGTCCGAGGTCAGCTCGGCCACCCGCTCCACCTGGTCACCGGCGGCGGCCCGGCCGGCGCCGACCACGCTCTGTCCCCGGGCGACCAGGTCGGCGTAGACCGCGCTGGCCTTGTCCTGGGCGGCCAGGGCGCTGGTGCGCAGCGCGGCGGCGTTGCGCCGGGCGGCTTCGCGGAGCTTCTCGACGTCGACCTTGGCGATGGTGGCGTCCTCGCGGTCGACCTTGGTACGCAGCTCGGTGACCTTCTCCCGGAGCTGCTCGACCCGCCCGGGGATCTTGCGCAGCTGCTGGTAGGCGAGGTCGCCGACGCCCGCGGCGGCGTAGACGGGGTTGGGGATCTTCTTGTCGGTGGTCTCGGTGGTCATGGCGTGTCCTTCCCGGCGGGCGGATCCCCGCCGTCGGCGGCCGGGCCGGCGGGCTCGCCGGTCGGCTGGTCTGCCGCCGGCGCTGTGCCGGCTGGCTGGTCTGCGGCCGGCGGATCGCCGGCTGGTTGGCCTGCGGCCGGCGGATCGCCGGCTGGTAGGTCGGATTCCGCCTCGGCGTCGCGCGCCCCCCGCGCGTTCTCCCGGCGGAACGTCTCGTAGATCTGGATGAGTGACTGCTTCTGCGCCAGGGTGAGCTCGGTGTCGCCGGTGATGGCGGCGATGACGCCCGGGCCGTCCTTGGCGTCGAGCAGCCCGGCGCGCAGGTACATCATCGGCGTGGAGACGCGCAGGGCGCTGGCGATCTGCTGCAACACCTCGGCGCTGGGCTTGCGCAGCCCCCGCTCGATCTGGCTGAGGTAGGGGTTGCTGACTCCGGCCTGCTCGGCCAGCTGGCGCAGGGACACGCCGGCCTTGCTGCGCAGATCCTTGATGAATCCGCCGATGTCGCGGGGCAGTTCGGTGGCCACGTGCACCACGCTACCCGCGTGCTGCTAGCTCCTGCTAGCAAAACGCTAACTTCAGCTAGCGTGACCCGTGCCACCCGGCTCCCAGCAGGCCAGCACGGCACCGACCGGCTCGCCGCGGCCGACCGCACGACCGCCGCCGGCAGCGGCGGCCAGCTCGGCCAGGATCGGCGCGGTCGACGCCCGAGCCGGCGCAGCGCGCCGGCCAGCACCGGCAGCCGGGCCGCGCAGCGCACCGTCGTCCACCTTGATCGCCACCGCGCCCGACGCCGGGGACGGCCACCGCGAGTACCCCCTCGGCGCCGCCCTTGGCCAGCAGCGCCGGGCAGGCCGCGCATGCAGCCGGGCGTCGTCGGCGCCGGTACCGGAGACCAGCTCCGGGTAGCGCCCGCATGGCGTCCGCGACCGCCCGCTCGCGGCTGCCCGGCGCCGCCTCGACCAGCCGCAGGAACGCCCCGGCCAGGCCGGCCAGGGAGAGCGCGAGCACCGGAGCGCCGCAGCCGTCCACCCCGGTGGCCGCCGACCGGCTCGCCGGCCAGCTCCGCCGACCGTGGCGGCGATGCGCTGCTGCAGCGGGTGCTCCGGGGCGAAGTAGTCGCCGGTCGGCCAGCCGTTGGCCGCGGCAGGTGAGCAGCATCGCGGCGTGCTTGCCGGAGCAGTTCATGGTGACCCGGGTCGGGCCGCCGCCGGCGGCCAGCAGCTCGGCCTGCGCGGCCGCGTCGACAGCGGCAGGTCCGGCGGGCAGCGCAGGTCGTCCTCGGTCGAGCCCGCCGCTGGCCAGCAGCTTCGCGGACCCGGTCGACGTGGAACGCCTCGCCCGAGTGGCTGGCCGCGGACCAGCGCCAGGTCGGCCGGGTCGGCGCAGGCCAGCCCGGCGCGCAGCATGGCCGACCGCCTGCATCGGCTTGTTCGACGAGCGCGGGAAGACCGGCGCCGTGCACGTCGCCGGCCGAGGCGACCGGCGCGCCGGCGGCGTCCAGCACGATCACCGAGCCCCGGTGGTACCCCTCCGTGAAGCCCGACCGCTCCACCTCGGCCAGCAGCTCCCCGCCTGCGTACGCCGCACCCACGCACGCCTCGACCAGCTCGACGTCGGCGAGCCTATCCCGCGCCGGTCAGTGCAGGCCGAGCAGCTTGCGGGCGTCCACCGGGGTGGCCGGCGGGCGCTGGGCCAGCCGGGCGAACGCCACCGCCCGGGCCACCAGCTGCATGTTCGACTCCACCGGCTGGCCCTTGGCGTACGTGATGGTGTCCTCCATGCCGACCCGCAGGTGCCCGCCGGCGGACAGGCTGGCCAGCATCACCGGGACGGCGTGCCCGGCCGATGCCGGTGGCCGAGAAGGTCGCCCCGTCGGGCAGTTCGCGCAGGCAGGCGACCAGCGCCTCGGCGGTGCCCGGCATCCCGCCGGGCACGCCCATCACCAGGTCGACGTGGACGTGCCCGCCGGCCGGCGGGCCGTAGCGGTCCAGCAGCCGGCGCAGCGTGGCCAGCTGGCCCAGGTCGAAGATCTCGTACTCGGCGACGATGCCGCGCTCCTGCATCCGGGTGTGCAGCTCGACGATGAACTCCCAGCGGTTGACGAACACGTCGGCGCCGAAGTTGACCGTGCCCATCGTGCAGGAGGCCATGTCCGGGGCGGCGTCGAGGACCCGCAGCCGGTCGGCCTCCGGATCGTGCACCGAGCCGCCGGTGGACAGCTGTACCACCAGGTTGGTCTGCTCGCGCAGCGCGGCCACGGTGTCCCGCAGCCGGCCCGGGTCCAGCGTCGGCCGGTGGTCGCCGTCCCGGATGTGCACGTGGATGATGCTGGCGCCCAGCCCCTCGCACTCGCGGGCGGTCTCCACCAGCTCGTCCGAGCGTCACCGGCAGCGCCGGTACCGCCGCCTTCGCCACCTCGGCGCCGGTGGGCGCCACGGTGATCAGCGTGAACGGGTCGAACGTCGTCGTCGCCATGCCGGCATCCTGTCACGGGTCAGTCGGTACGCCCGGTCACCCAGCGGGTACGTCTGATGATCTTGCGAGCGCCCAGCAGCGACGGGATGCTCAGGCAGCCGAGCAGCAGCAGCCACACCCCGCCGCCCCGGGTGTCGGTGATCAGGACGTAGACGCCGCCCACCGCGACCGTCGCCAGATACCAGGCGGTCCCCCAGAAGTAGACCCGGCCGAAGAACAGCGCCCGGACGAAGCTGGCCCGATTGTCCGGGCTCGCCGTGACGCCGACCACCACCCCGGCCAGCGCCGCCACCCCGAGCAGCAGGAACTCGCCCAGCAGCAGCAGCACCCCGGCGCCCGCGTTCACCGACCGCAGCAGCCCGGTGAGCATCCCGTCCACCGGCGCGACGAATCCGAGGCTGAGCACGCAGGCGACGGTACGGGCGAGGAAGGCATAGATCGCGCCCCCCACGAACGACGACAGCACCGGCGGCTGGACCAGCGGCTCCGGCCCCACCCCCGGGGCACCCGGCGCCCCGAACGCAGACCCGCCCGGCGCCGCCATCGGGGCCGGCTGCGGGGCCGGTGGCAGGTTGGCGCCCGGCACGCCGGCCAGCGAGTCGGCCACCACGGTGCCCTCGATCACCGGGCCGAGCGGCGGCACCTTGGGTCGGGGCGGCGGCGCGTCGGTCATCACAACTCCCGGGTCAGGCGGTCGGGGCCAGCCCGGCCGGTTCGCCGGTCGGGGCCACTCCGGCCGGTTCCCCGGTCGGGTCGATGGCGGCCGCGGAGCCGGCGACCAGAAGGCGTTCGTCGTCGGCCACCGAGCGCTTCACCAGGGCGAGCGCGATCTGGCCCAGCTCGTAGTGGCGGACGGCGGTGCCGACGAAGCCGACGGTACGCCCGTCGACGGTGCTCACCGGGGTGCCCCGGGGCGGCAGCGCGTCCGAGCTGACCCCGTCCAGGTGCAGCAGCACCAGCCGGCGCGGCGGGCGCCCCAGGTTGTGCACCCGGGCCACCGTCTCCTGGCCCCGATAGCACCCCTTGTCCAGGTGTACGGCCTCGGCCAGCCAGCCCACCTCGGCGGGGAGGGTCCGGTGGTCGGTCTCGAAACCCAGCCGGGGACGGCGGGCCGCGACCCGCAGCGCCTCGTACGCCCACAGCCCGGCCCACGGCACGCCCAGCGCCTGCGCCACCCGGTCCACCCCGGCGCGCGGTACCAGCAGGTCGTAGCCGTCGCTCACCCGGCGCACCCAGCCGCCGGCGGGCAGCGGCGCGGTGGCGTACCGGGTGGTGGCCCGGCGCGGCACCCCGGCGGAGGAGAACTTGGCCGGCGGGACCGCGTCGACCCGGGGCCCGGCCAGCTCCGGCACGCCCAGCGCGGCCACCGAGGCGGCCGGCCCGACCAGGCTCAGCAGCGCCCAGTCGGCGGTCACCTCGGCCGGCTCCACCCGCATCAGGAACCGCATCTTCAGCAGGAACTCCAGCAGCCCCGCGGCGGCGCCGGGCTCGGTGTCCAGCCAGCTGGTGGCGCCGTCGTCGGCGAGCAGGGCGTGCTGCTCCACGTGCCCGTGCGGGGAGAGCACCAGCAGCCCGGTGCCCTCGGCCAGGTCGGTGAGGTACTGGGTGGTCAGGCTGTGCAGCCAGCCCAGCCGGTCGACGCCGGGCACCGCGACGACCCCGCGGTGCGAACGGTCCACCAGGCCCGCCGCCGTGGCCAGAGTGCGCTGCTCGCGGGCCGGTTCGCCGTAGTGGGCCACGGCGGCCGCGTCCGGCGAGCCCGGCTCCAGGGCGCCGATGCGTACCTCGGTCATGAGTCCTCCCCCGCGCTGCCACAGTGCGCACACAGGCCGAACAGTGCCACATGCCCGACGTCCACCAGGAATCCCCGCTCCTCTTCCAAGCTACGGGCCAGCGGGGAGAGGGTGCCCGACGGGATCTCGGCCACCCCGCCGCAGGCCCGGCAGACCAGGTGGGCGTGCTGTTCGGCGCCCACCGCGTGATAGGTCGGCGCCCCGTGCGACAGGTGCGCGTGGGTCACCAGGCCCAGCTCCTCCAGCAGCTCCAGCGCCCGGTAGACGGTGGTGATGTTGATCCCGGCGGCCACCGCCGCGACGTTGGCGTGCACCTGGTCCGGGGTGGCGTGGCCGAGCTCGTGCACCGCCTCCAGGATCAGTTGCCGCTGCGCGGTCAGCCGCAATCCCCGGGCCCGGAGCACCTCAGCCAGCGTCTGCGACACGTGCGAATCCTACTGCGGCGGCCCGGCCCGGCCGTCCGCCCGCGGCTGCTGCTGCCGGCGCGGGCGGACGGCGGACGCACCGGTGGCCGGTCAGCCGGCGACGCGGGGCAGGCGGGCGGAGAGGTGGGCCTGCAGCGGCTGGCCCACCGCGGCCAGCTCCTGGGCGTAGAGCAGGGCGCCGTCGACGATGCCGTAGAGGCGCTGCTCGGCGGAGACCTCCTTGGCGGTGACGGTACGCACCACGGCGTCGCTCACCATCTCGATCTTGAGATGGTCCACCCGGCCGATGAGCAGCTGCATGATCCCGGTCGGGCTGTTCAGCAGCACCTCGATCTCGTCGGTCGGCCGGTCGTCGGCCAGCACCGGCCGCCACCAGCCGGTCTCCCGCTGCGCCGGGCGGATCGCGCTGCCGTCCTCGGCGATCAGCCAGGCCCGCGACTCGTACTGCAGGAACGGCCGGCCGTCGTGGCTGATCCGGATCTCCTGGGCGTAGTCGAAGTCCTCGATCGTGGGGTAGCCGCCCTTGCCGCGGCCCCGCCACACGCCCACGAACGGCAGCAGCCCGAGCAGGTTCGGGTGCAGGTCGGGTCCGCTGCGCAGGTCGTGGGTCTCCGGGTAGGGGTACTCCGGTACCGGCGGGGCGTTCAGCCATGGCGGCGGCCCCAGCGGGTTGTCGGTCACGCCTCGTCCTCTCCGTTCACGCCCCCGGCGTGCGCCGGGGCGTTGTCCCGTCGTCGGGACTTTCGCAGCGGTTGCGCCACCGGGCGGGGGTCGCCCGGTGGCCGCTGCGCCAGGCCGGTCACCAGCGGCTACGCGAGACCCGGGCGGCCAGGTAGACCAGACCGCCGGCCAGCGCGCCGAAGCCCGCGATGAGCAGGCCGACGAAGCCGATCTCGGTGACCATGCCGCTGATCCTATGCTGTACGCCATGACCCGGAGCCTCGTCGTGAAGGTCACCGCCGGCAGCGACGCCCCCGAACGCTGTTCGCAGGGGTTCACCGTGGCCGCCACCGCCGTGTCCGCGGGGGTGGCCGTGTCGCTCTGGCTGACCGGCGAAGCCGCCTGGTTCACCCTGCCCGGCCGGGCCGAGCAGTTCGACCTGCCGCACGCCGCACCGCTGCACGACCTGCTCGACACGCTGCTGGAGGGCGGCCAGGTGACGGTGTGTACGCAGTGCGCCGTGCGCCGGGGCATCGGCCCGCAGGACGTGCTGCCCGGCATCCGCATCGCCGGGGCGGCCACCTTCGTCGAAGAGGCCCTCGCCGACGGCGTCCAGGCCCTGGTCTACTGAGCGCCCCGATCTCCGGCCAAGCCGCTCCCCTGGCGGTCTCCTGACGCACCGGCCGGAGCAGGCCGCCGTTATCCGACGCAGGTGCCGCTGGTGGCGGAGACGGTCAGCGTGTCGCCGTCCCGGCGGGCCATCGTGCCCACCGTGCCGTCCCGGGTGGCGACCAGCTCCGGCGAGTTGACCACGGCGGTACCCGCCGCGGCGGCGGTCAGGGCTCCGGCCGGTGCGGCGGCGGTGGCCGTGACGGTACGCACCCGGCCGCCGCCGACCGGGCCGCAGGGCAGCTCGTGGACGGCCCAGCCGGTGGCGGCGCTACCGAGACCGCGCAGCGCCTGCTCGACAGCGGCGCGCTCGGCACCGGCCGGCGCTGACGACGGGTCAGCCGCAGGCCGGTGCGGTACCGGCCGGCAGCCCGTGCTGACGGCCACCCGGACCAGGCCGGGCGCCTCCACCTTGCCGCTGACGGCGACGTAGTCACCGGCGTCGGCGTAGAGCGTGCTGGATACGTCGCCGGTGTGCACCCGGGCGGCGTACCGGGCCGGCAGGCCGGCGCCGATGCGCTCCAGCAGGGCCCGCTCGCTGCCCGGCGGCGTGGCCAGCCGGATGGCGCGGCCCCACTGCTCGCCCCGGCGTACCGGGGTGATGTCACAGCCGCCCGCGCTGGTGTAGCCGCCGATGGCGGCCACCGGCCCGGGGCCGGCGGCGCTCAGTACCCACGCCGTGGCCTCGTCCACCACCGGGGCGGCCTGGGCGATCGTGGTCTGCTCACGCACCGTGTGCCCGCCGTGCAGCGCGTACCAGACGCCGCTGGCCAGCAGCACCAGCGCCCACAGCGCGCCCAGGGCGAACAGCCGGCGGCGCCGGCGGCGGGCACCGGGCGGCTCGGGCAGCGGAGCGGGGTAGCTGAGGTACACCGGTGCCGACCCGTCGGGCGCCCGGGCGCCGGGTGGCTGGGTCGTACCGTCGATCGTCACGCCGCCCATGGTGACACGCGCCCGCCGGCCGGCCCACACCTGCCCGAACGCGCGAGCGCCGGCCGGGCCCGGTGCGGGCCACGACCGGCGCTCGCGCGTCGGTGCAGGTCAGGCCGCCGCTACCGGCAGCAGTACCTCGTTGATGCCGCGGTCGGCGGCTACCGTGGCGTCACCGTTGCCCGACCGGGACAACGCCCGCAGGGTCCAGTTGCCGGGGGCGGCGAAGAAGCGGAACTGGCCCAGCGGCGAGGTGACCACCTCGGCGGTGAACTCCCCGCTGGCGTCCAGCAGCCGGACATAGGCGCCGGCCACCGGCTCCTCACCGGCGCGCACCACGCCGGTGATGACCGTCTCCTTGGCCAGGTCGACCGTGACCGGGATAGGCGCGGACTGCTCCGGCGCCCCGCAACCCAGGGTGTCGCTGCTCATCTCCAACTCCTCGCCTCAGGCCTGACCGGGCTCGTCGCCCAGCGCGACCGGGACGCCCACCAGCGAGCCGTACTCGGTCCACGAACCGTCGTAGTTCTTGACGTTGTCCTTGCCGAGCAGCTCACGCAGCACGAACCAGGTGTGCGAGGAGCGCTCGCCGATGCGGCAGTAGGCGATGGTGTCCTTCGACTCGTCCAGGCCGGCGGCGCCGTAGAGGCTGGCCAGCTCGTCGTTGGACTTGAAGGTGCCGTCCTCGTTGGCCGCCTTGCTCCACGGCACGGAGATCGCGGTGGGGATGTGGCCGGCCCGCTGCGCCTGCTCCTGCGGCAGGTGGGCGGGGGCCAGCAGGCGACCGGCGTACTCGTCGGGCGAGCGCACGTCGACCAGGTTCTGCACGCCGATGGCGGCCACCACGTCGTCGCGGAAGGCGCGGATGGAGCTGTCCTGCGGCTGCGCGGTATAGCTGGTGCGCTCGCGGCTGACCACGTCCTTGACCAGCGGCCGGTTGTCCAGCTCCCAGCGCTTGCGACCGCCGTCGAGCAGCTTGACGTCGCGGTGCCCGTAGAGCTTGAAGTACCAGTAGGCGTAGGCGGCGAACCAGTTGTTGTTGCCGCCGTAGAGGATGACGGTGTCGTCGTTGCCGATGCCGCGCTCGGAGAGCAGCGCCTCGAACTGGCTCTGGTTGACGAAGTCCCGGCGTACCGGGTCCTGCAGATCCTGCTTCCAGTCGATCTTCACGGCGCCCGGGATGTGCCCGGTGTCGTAGGCGCTGGTGTCTTCGTCGACCTCGACGAAGACGACGCCCGGGGCGTCCAGGTTCTTCTCGACCCAGTCGGCTGAGACGAGGACGGACTCGCGACTCATGTTCACTCCAGTGGTTGCGGTGCTGGCGGGTTGCGGTGCTGCGGCTTCGGACGGGCGCGCCGGGCGGGTGATGAACGGGTGCCACGGCGGCGCCTGCGTGGACCCGCCGCGCTCAGACGCGGTCGGTGGCACGCGGAACCTGTGGTGACGGCACGGCGACAGTGCCGCGGAGGATGACCGCGCGGGGCGCGGACAGCAGCCTCAGATGTCGCCGGCGCTCAGCCGCGACGACACAGGCAGCTGGTGACCAGGCCGAAGTCGACCGGGCGGCGCTTGGTGAGCAGTGGCCGCGGTGTCGACTCGGCCGTGAGCATTCGGCGGCTGGCGCGCACCGCCGGACCGACGCGGTCTGCACGCGCCAGCGCGGGCGCGGCGTTGACCTGCGGGCTCATGGTCAGCGAGCCTACCATCGCCGCCACCATCTGGGCGCCGGCATCCCACGCTGCGGTCGCCCCGGCCGCCCGGTCAGCCGCTCACACCGGCCGAATCGCCGGCCCGGCCGGTCGCCGTGGGCAGGCCGGGGGCGCCTCCCCGCTCAGCCGGTGGCGCCGGAGAGGGCCACGTTCTTCGCCAGCGCGGTGACCTGGAGGCCGGTGTGGGTGGCCTGCACGCCGGTCACCTCCAGGTTGTACGGCAGCCGGGGCAGCTTCACCTGCACTTTGAGCGCCTGCTTGAGCTGCGCGAGCAGCGTGTTGATCAGCGGGGACTGGGCGCCGCCCTTGGTGGTGACCTTGTCCACGGTGACCTGCGCCGCGCCGTTCTGGACGGTCACCGAGCCGGTGGCCACCACGGTGGTCTGCAGGCCGAGGGTGTTCACCGGGATCTCGGCGGTGATCTTGCCCTGGTCGTCGGCGGTGACGGTGACGTTGCTGGCGTCCACGCCGGTCAACGTGATCAGCTTGCCGACCTGGTTCCACGGCACCTGGCCGACGCCGGTGACCTGCTCGGCGGTGACCGTCCCGGTGCCGTTGAGCACGTCCCGGGTCTTGGCGTGCACCCGCCGGGCCACCACGTCGAACCGGTCCAGCGTGACGCCCTGGGTGCTGGGCTGGTCGACCTTGATGGTGATCTTCTGGTACACCCCGGCCGCCACCTGGGTGAGGAACGGGAAGCCGTCGATGTGCACCTTCGGCTTGCTGGGCGAGGTGATCTGCCGGTCGGCCAGCTCCTGGCTGGCCTGCTTGGCGATGGCCTGCTCGGCCTCGTGCGCGCCGATGCGGTCCACCGCGAAGAGCGCGCCGAGCAGCACCAGCAGCACGACGACCAGCACAATCGTGATCTTGCGTCCGCGCCCGGCGGCCATCCGCACTCCCCTACAGGTTCGGTACCAACAGCATCACGCTCAACACGTACGCGGCCGCGCCGGCCAGGGCGTACCCGCCGAGCGGGCCTTGCAGGTGCCGGACGAACCACCAGGCCGGCGGTGCGCCGTCGAGGTCCCGGCCGGCGTCGGCGTAGGAGACGGCCAGGTCGGCCATCACCGCGACCATCGCGGTCACCAGCGCCGCCACCGCCGCGCTACCGGCGTGCAGCCCGACGAAGTATGTGCTGGCCACGACCCCGGCCACGGTACCGGCCATGGCCCCCGCCACGACGCCGATCGAGCCCCGGGCGACCTGGGTACTGGTGCGCGGCGTGGGCAGGACGATGTCGACGAGGTGGGCCACGGTCAGCGCCGCGCCGGCAGCGGCGAGGCAGGTGACGATGGACTGGGTACCCAACGGGTGCCGGTTCAAAACCACCAGGGCGGCGAGCGCGACCACGCCGACCACGATGGTCAGCGTGGCGCCCAGCGACTCGGTCGGGCTCTGCCGGCGCGCTCCCCGGGCCAGCTGCGCGATCATGCCGACGATCACGGCGCCCGCGGTGACGTACGCCAGCGGGGCCAGGGTGGCCCGCTGCGGCCAGGCCACCGCCAGGTCGGCGGCGGCCGCCGTGGCCAGCCCCACGCCGGCCACGATCCGGGCGCCCGGCGGGCGCAGCGCCACCGCCCAGGTCACCACGAACAGCGCCTGTACCCCGAAGGTCACCAGCCCGAAGGAGCCGGGGGTGAGCTGGGCGCCGAGCAGGTAGGCCAGGCCCAGCAGGGCGGAGAAGGCGGCGATGGACAGCGACCGGCGACGCTTGGGCCGGGCCGCCTCCACCCGCTCCTGCGCCAGCCAGCTGGGCAGGTCCGAGGCGAGGTTCGGGTCCAGGCCGGTGGCCTGGCCGCCCTTGGCCCGGCGCCGGTGCGGGCGGCGCAGCCGCCGGCCCGGGGCCGGCTCCGGTTCGGCCACCGCCGACCAGCCGTACGGGTCGTCCTCCCCGGGCGCCGGGCGGGCACCACGGCCGGCGGCGTCGCGCGGGTCGCGATCGCCGTCACCGCGGGGCGGCCGCTGGCCACCGGACTGAGCAGAGGGGGACACGCCCACGATCGTGCCAGAACGGGCCGGTACCGGCTAACCGGGCCCACCGCCGCGCCGCCGGCACGCCGGTGGGGCCGTCCGTTCGGTTGGCCCCGGACGCCGGAACGGTTGATCCTTGGTCGGGCCGCAGGTAACAGACCTGCATTTCCACTCTGTGCACGCTGGTAGTGGAAAAGGTCACCCGGTGTCATCACGTTCGACATCGGTTATTCTCGTGGCCTAACCCGCCCGTCAGCGACGCCGGGACCGACGAGGCCGTGACCCGGCTTCGGGTGGCAGGGCGCAGCGCGCCCCGCCGAGACGGAGGTCCGCGTGGAAATTCTGTTGCTCACCGGCGCTCGAGCCGGTGAACCCGCTGCCGTGCTACCCGCTCTCGACCTGCTCCCGCACTCGGTCCGGACCGCCCCGCGTGACGTGCGCACGCTGGTCGCCGGGCCGTCGCCGGACGTGGTCCTGGTCGACGCCCGCAGCGAGCTCGCCGACGCCCGGGCCACCTGCCGCATGCTGCACGCCACCGGGCTGGGCGTGCCGCTGCTCGCGGTGGTCGTGCGAGTCCGGGCTGGTCGCCCTCTCCGCCGACTGGGGCGTCGACGACGTGGTACTGGCCTCCGCCGGCCCCGCCGAGATCGAGGCCCGGCTGCGGCTGGCCGTCGGCCGGCTGGGCGCCGCCACCGCCACCGAGGGCGGCACCATCCGGGCCGGCGAGCTGACCATCGACCCGGACACCTACGCCGCCAAGCTCAAGGGCCGCCCGCTCGACCTCACCTACAAGGAGTTCGAGCTGCTGAAGTTCCTGGCCCAGCACCCGGGCCGGGTGTTCACCCGGGACCAGCTGCTGCGCGAGGTGTGGGGCTACGACTACTTCGGCGGTACCCGCACCGTGGACGTGCACGTCCGGCGGCTGCGCGCCAAGCTGGGCTCCGAGCACGAGTCGCTGATCGGCACCGTCCGCCAGGTGGGGTACAAGTTCGTGGTGCCCAGCCAGCGCGCGCTGCCCGACTCGGAGGCCATCACCGGCCTGCCCGCCCAGTCGCTGGCCACCTTCTAGGCCTGCCCGGTTGCATTCCGGCCAGGTCCACTGTCCGGCTGATTCGGCCACGTTCGCTGTCCGGCTTGTGCCCCTGCCCTGGCGGTGGGGGCACAAGCCGTCCCGGGGCGGGGGCATCGCTACGGTTGGCTGGTGACCATGACTGCGCCGGTACACCGCCTGGCCCGGCTCGAGCCGGGCCAGGTCGCCGCGGTGCTGGAGCTGGCCCGGGCGGCCGGCGACGCGGACGGCGCCTTCCCGCTCTCCGAGCACGTGGTGCTGCACCTGCGCCACGGCGGCGACGCGCCCGCCGTACACCTGCTCTCCGGCGACGGCGACCGACCTGGTCGGCTACGCCCACCTGGACACCACCGACGCGGTCGAGGGCCCGAGCGCCGAGCTGGTGGTACACCCGATGGCCCGCCGGCACGGGCTGGGCCGGGCGCTGGTCAAGGCGGCCACCGCGGCGGCGGGCGAGCACGACCCGGCCGGCCGGCTGCGGCTGTGGGCGCACGGTGACCACCCGTCGGCCACCGCGCTGGCCCTGTCCCTGGGCTTCGACCGCACCCGGGTGCTGTTCCAGATGCGCCGCTCGCTGCTCGCCCCGGTCCCCGCATCCGCAGCTGCCGCCCGGTGTGCTGCTGCGCACGTTCGTCCCGGGCCGGGACGAGGCGGCCTGGATCGACCTGAACGCCCGGGCCTTCGCCGACCACCCCGACCAGGGCCGGTGGACGCTGCGCGACCTGCGGGTACGGATGGCCGAGCCGTGGTTCGACCGGCACGGCTTCCTGCTCGCCGAGCGCGCCGGGCAGCTGCTCGGCTTCCACTGGACCAAGGTGCACGGCCACCTGCGGACCGCCGCCGACCGGGCGGACACCCACCAGCACGACCCGATCGGCGAGGTGTACGTGCTCGGCGTCGACCCGGCCGCCCGGGGCCTGCGGCTGGGCACCGCGCTCACCCTCGCCGGCCTGCGCTACCTGCGCGGCCAGGGGCTGGACCAGGCGATGCTCTACGTCGACGAGGCCAACGGCCCGGCCGTCCAGCTCTACCAGCGGCTGGGCTTCGTCCGCTGGTCCACCGACGTCTGCTTCCGCCGGCACGGCTGAGCCCGCCCGACTGACTCCTGCCCGACTGACTCCTGCCCGACTGACTCCTGCCCGGCTGGCTGCGGGCCCGGCCGAACCGAGTGCGGGCCGGCGCGAGGCCCGCTGGGCCCGGCCCGGGGCGCGGTGGTCCGGGTCAACCGTGCGGGCCACGACGGACCGCCGGTTCGGTTGGTGGTAACCCGCCGGTCGAGTCAATCGCCCGACCCGTTCGGCAGTTCACCAAACGGACATGCCGCCCTCAGACAGCTGTTACGTAAGGGCCGGTACGTGTTCACGGCCCGTTCACTTTGGGCCTCCGAAGCGTCCACCTGGCGCTCCTAACGTCCCCTCAGCCGGTGAGACACGCCGGCAGCCGGGCGGTGGACCCGCCGCCGGTACCCCGAAACCCGAAGGGACAGCACGTGAAGCTCCAGCGGCACGGCATCCTGGCCGGCGCATTGCGCTGACCGCGACGCTCGCGCTCGCCGCGTGCGGCACGGACGACAACTCCACGCCCCAGCAGCACCAGCTCGTCCGGCGGGGCCTCGGCCGCCGCCATCGCCTGCGCCACCGGCTCGCTCAACGCCCAGGGCTCCACCGCCCAGGCAACGCGATCACCCAGTGGATCAAGAACTACCAGACCGCCTGTTCGGGCGCCAAGATCAACTACCAGGGCACCGGCTCCGGCGCCGGCGCAGACCGCTTTCATCGGCGGCACCGCCGACTTCGCCGGCTCGGACTCGCCGCTGACCGCCACCGACCAGCCCAAGGCCGACGCCCGGTGCAAGACCGGCCCGGCGATCCACCTGCCCATGGCGGTCGGCCCGATCGCCGTCGTCGTACAACGCTCACCGGCGTCACCAGCCTCCAGCTCAAGCCGGCCACCCTTGCCAAGATCTTCGCCGGGCAAGATCACCACCTGGAACGACCCGGCGATCGCCGCCGACAACCCGGGCGTGACCCTGCCGTCCACCAAGATCCTCACGGTGCACCGCTCGGACAGCTCCGGCACCAGCGACAACTTCACCAAGTACCTGGCCGCCACCGCGGCCAGCGACTGGACCTTCGGACACGACAAGGTCTGGAAGGCCCCGGGCGGCGAGGCCGAGAAGGGCAGCGACGGTGTCGGTGGCGCGCTTGCCAAGGAGGACGGCTCGATCGGCTACGTCGAGTGGTCCTACGCGGCCGTCAACAACCTGACCACGGCCAAGATCTACAACGGCGCCGGTGAGTTCACCGCGCTGACCAACGACTCGGCCGGCAAGACCATCGCCAGCGCCAAGACCAGTGGCGCCAGCGACAAGACCTGCAGCTCACCATCGACTACAACACCAAGGCCGCGGGCGCCTACCCGATCGTCCTGGTGACCTACGAGATCGTCTGCAGCGCCGGCAACGACGCGGCGAAGCTGCCGCTGATCAAGGGCTTCCTGGGCTACACCGCCAGCGCCGCAGGGCAGAGCGCGGTCACCAGCCTCGGCTACGCCCCGCTCCCCGACGAGGTGCGCACCAAGGTCGCCAGCACCGTGGCCGCCCTTTCCTGACCAGCCGGCTCAGGGCGTCACCATCCGGTGGCGCCCTGAGCCGCACCTGTCGACCGACTCATCCACAGTGGACGGAGAGCTCAGCCCATGAGCCAACGTTCGTTCGCCGGTTCGACCGGGACCGCCGACCCGGCCCCGGCGCAGCCGACCGGTGACCCGACGCGCGGCCCGCTCGGCGGCGGTACCGGGCTGCCGCCCCGGCGCCGGTTCGGGCCGGAGAGCCTGTTCCGCTGGCTGTCCACGGGGGCCGGCGCGACCGTACTGGTCATCATCGTGGCGATCGCCATCTTCCTGGTCGTGAAGGCCGTCCCGGCGCTGCGCGCCAACACCGCCAACTTCCTGACCTATAAGGACTGGTTCCCGGACGACCCGACGGCGCCCAAGTTCGGCATCGCCGCGCTGGCCTTCGGCACCGTTGTCAGCTCGCTCATCGCGCTGGTCATGGCGGTACCCGTGGCGATCGGCATCGCGCTGTGCCTGAGCCACTACGCGCCCCGGCGGGTCGCCGACGGCCTCGGCTTCCTCATCGACCTGCTGGCCGCCGTACCGAGCATCGTCTTCGGGCTGTGGGGCCGGGACTACCTGGCCGGCCCGGTCAAGCAGTTCTCCGGCTGGCTGCATCATTACTTCGGCTGGATCCCGATCTTCGGCGGCGACGGCCCCTATGGCCAGTCGCTGCTGCTCGGCGGCCTGGTCCTGGCCATCATGGTGCTGCCGATCGTGACCTCGCTGTCCCGCGAGGTGTTCCGCCAGACGCCGCCGATGAACGAGGAGGCCGCGCTGGCGCTGGGCGCCACCAAGTGGGAGATGATCCGCACCGCGGTCCTCCCCTACGGCCGCCCCGGGCTGATCGCCAGCGTGATGCTCGGCCTCGGCCGGGCGCTCGGCGAGACCATCGCGCTGGCCCTCACGCTGGGCAGCACCAACGTCATCAGCGCCGACATCCTCGACATCGGCGGCAACAGCGTGGCCGCCAACATCGCCAACAAGTTCGGTGAGGCCGGCGACGTCGGCCGGGGCGCGCTGATCGCCTCCGGTCTGGTGCTGTTCGCCATCACCCTGGTGGTCAACATGACCGCCCGGGCCATCATCTACCGGCGCCGGGAATTCGTGGGGAGTGCCGCATGAGCGCGCCAGCCGTACCCGCCACCGCGCCGGTCGGCGACCTGACCGCCCGGCACCTGCCGGCCTGGGCCCCGGCCGGCACCGCGCTGCTCGCCGCCGTCCTGGGGTACCTGCTGTTCCAGGTCCTCGACCTGCTCGGCGGCGGCTGGGCACTGACCGCCGTCGGCGCACTGCTGCTCTTCCTGCTCATCACGGCCGGCTCGTCGGTCGCGGTGGAGGGGCGCCGGGCGGCCACCAACCGGGTGGCCACCACGCTGATCTACTCGGCCTTCGTGCTGGCCCTGCTGCCGCTGGTCTCGGTCATCGTGACCCTGCTCAGCAAGGGCACCCAGCGGCTGGACAGCGCCTTCTTCACCCACTCGAACCGGAACATCACCGCGTTCGACTCCGGCGGCGGGGCCTACCACGCCATCATCGGCACCCTTGAGCAGGCCGGCATCGCCACGCTGATCACCGTGCCGCTGGGCGTGCTCGGCGCCATCTACATCGTCGAGTACGGCCGGGGCCGGCTGACCACCCTGATCCGCTTCTTCGTGGATGTGATGACCGGCATCCCGTCGATCGTGGCGGGCCTGTTCATCCTGGCGTTCTGGGTGCTCATCGTGTCGCCGCAGCTGTCCGCGGACGGGCGCCCGAAGTACTCCGGTTTCGCCGCGGCGCTGGCCCTGTCGGTGCTCATGCTGCCCACCATCACCCGGTCCACCGAGGAGATGCTCCGGCTGGTACCGGCCGCGCTGCGGGAGGGCGCCTACGCCCTCGGCATGGCCAAGTGGAAGACGATCGTCCGGATCGTGCTGCCCACCGCACTGCCCGGCATCGTCACCGGCGTGATGCTCGCCGTCGCCCGGGCCGCCGGTGAGACCGCTCCCGTACTGCTGGTGGCCGGTGGCCAGGATTCGATCGTCACCAACCCGTTCTCCGGCAACCAGGAGTCGCTGTCCCTCTACATCTACCAGCAGGCCGGCCTCGCCTCGAAGTACGGCCCCCCGCGCGCCTGGACGGCCGCGCTCACCCTGGTCGCGCTCGTCATGATCCTGACGGTCGCGGCGAAGTTGCTGGCCCGCAGGTCGAAGTTCAAGTGACCGCCGCACCCATCACGACCGAGGAAACAATCATGGCGAAGCGCATCGAGGCAAGCGGAGTCACCGCCTACTACGGCGGCTTCAAGGCGATCGACAACATCAACATGGTGATCGAGCCGAAGTCGGTGACGGCGCTGATCGGCCCGTCCGGCTGCGGCAAGTCGACCTTCCTGCGCTCGATCAACCGGATGCACGAGGTGCATCCCGGGCGCCCGGGTCGAGGGCAAGCTGACCCTCGACAGCCAGGACGTCTACGCGAAGGACGTGGACGTCACCGCGGTCCGCCGGCTGATCGGCATGGTGTTCCAGCGCCCCAACCCGTTCCCCACCATGTCGATCTACGACAACGTGGTGGCCGGGCTGCGGCTGGGCGGGCTGCGCAAGAAGTCGCTCCTGGACGACGCCTGCGAGAAGGCGCTGCGCTCGGCGAACCTGTGGGACGAGGTGCACGCCCGGCTGTCCCGGCCGGGCGCGGGCCTGTCCGGTGGCCAGCAGCAGCGGCTGTGCATCGCCCGGGCGATCGCGGTGGAGCCCCAGGTCCTGCTGATGGACGAGCCCTGCTCGGCGCTCGACCCGATCTCCACGCTGGCCATCGAGGACCTGATCGCCGAGCTGAAGAACCAGTACACCATCGTCATCGTCACGCACAACATGCAGCAGGCGGCCCGGGTCTCCGACCGCACCGCGTTCTTCTCCATCGACTCCACGGGTGACCCGGGCCGGCTCATCGAGTACGACGAGACGGCAAAGATCTTCACCAACCCGTCGGTGAAGAAGACCGAGGACTACATCACGGGTAGGTTCGGCTGACGCCGAACTCGATCTACGGGCAGGTTTCGGCTGACGCCGAACTCGATCTACGGGCAGGTTTCGGCTGACGCCGAACTCGATCTGCCGGGTCGCTTTCGGCTGAGCCGGTGCGGCGCCTGGGGCGGCGGTGACCCGTGCGGGTCGCCGCCGGTCGTCTTCGCCGGCCGCCGCGTCCGCCTCCGTTCGCCTGCGCCGTCGGTCGTCTCCGCCGCCGGGCGCCTGCTCCGCCCCCGGTCGCCGTCACCGGGCGGCCGGTGCCCTGGGTGCGAAACCGCTCTCAGCTCCGGTCCGGCCCGGACAGCGGCCCGGTCGGTCGGCGGAAGGCCGGGCAGAACCGGCCGAGAGAGCGGGTACACAGGGGTCCGCTGCGGGGGTCGGCTGGGATAGCGTGTCCGGCGGAGGTTGGTTGCGATGAGCGATTCGAGCGGGCGGCCCACGCTGGAGCGGGTAGCCCTGCGCGCCGGCGTCTCCCGGGCCACCGCGTCGCGGGTGCTCAACGGCTCGCTGCGGGTCGCCGTGGAGAACCGGGACGCCGTGCTGCGGGCCGTGCGGGAGCTGGGCTACGTCCCCAACGCCGCCGCGCGCAGCCTGGCCACCCAGCGCACCGGCTCGATGGCGCTGGTGTTCCCGGAGCCGGCCACCCGGGTCTTCTCCGACGACCCGTTCTTCCCGGGCATCGTCCGCGGGGTCAGCCAGGAGCTGGAAGACGCCGACTTCAACCTGGTGCTGATGATGGCCAACTCGGCCGCCAGCCACGACCGCATCGAGCAGTACGCCCTGGCCCGGCACGTGGACGGGGTGATGATGGCGTCGATGCACGGCGCCGACCCGTTGCCGGTGAGCCTGCAGCGGATGAACATCCCGGTGGTGGCGATGGAGCGCCCGCTGGGCCGGGCGAACATCCCGATCGTCGGGGTGGATTCGGCCGGCGGGGCCGCCGCCGCGGTGCGCCACCTGCTGGAGCGCGGCCGGACCAGGATCGGCACCATCGCCGGCCCGCAGGACATGCCGGCCGGTATCGACCGGCTGGCCGGGTACCGGCGGCGAGCTGCGGGCCGCCCGGCGCCGTTCGATCGTGGCGGAGGGCGACTTCACCCGCCAGTCCGGCGAATCGCCGATGCGCCAACTGCTGGAGGACGACCCCACCCTGGACGCGGTTTTCGTGGCCTCCGACCTGATGGCCCACGGCGCGCTGCGGGCGCTACGGACCAGCGGCCGGCGGGTGCCCGACGACGTAGCCGTGGTCGGCTTCGACGACTTCGAGTTCGCCCAGTACACCGAGCCGCCGCTGACCACGGTCCGCCAGCCGATCGTGGAGCTGGGCCGGCTGCTGGCCCGCCAGCTGGTCCGCCTGGTGGCCGGCGAACAGATCGAGGAGGCCATCATCCTGGACACCGAACTGGTGGTCCGCGACTCCACCTGACGTTCTTGAGAGCGGTTTCAACGTCGTTCGGCAGCCCCGGCGCAACCTTTCCGTGGGCCCGCGCAGAGCCGTCCGCAACTGGACGATGACGGCGATACCTCCCCGGCAGAAGCGCGTTTCAGGCACGATTGCGCCAATCAGCCGGGGAGCATCTTGACACCGGGTCGGGCGGTCGGTAAGAACGTCAGGCAAGAGAGCGCTTTCACGACCGGGCTCCCGGGAGGTGCCGGACCGGTCGTGGAGCGGGGTCCGGCGCGCCACAGCCGGACCCGACTGTCCAGAGTGGACCTGACGCCCGTCCACCGCGGAGTGCCCGAGGCAGGTCGGTCGGTTGGACCGATCGGGTGGCCGGAGCTGGTGACTGGCGGGTCACCGCCTCCGGCCACAGCCGCCTCACGGCTTCCAACTCCAGCAGCCTCGCGGCTTCCGGCTACAGCAGCCTGACGGCTTCCGAAGCGGCCCCGCAGCTTCCGGCCACAACGGCCGACCGGCGCCGGTCAGTATTCGACCGTCTCCCCGGTGAACCGGGGCAGCACCGGTGTGGCCGCGTCCCGGTCACCGGCCGCCGCCAGCACCGCCGGTACGTCCGGGAAGGCGGCCAGCTCGGCCAGCGTCCGCCGGGTCGGTGGCAGCATCGCCAGCCCGTCGGTGTCCCGCACCGGCACCCAGCGCGCCTCGTCCGCCTCCCGGGTGGCGTGCCGGCCCAACTGGCCGGACGGCAGCGCCGCCACGAAGAACCAGGTGTCGTACCGGCGCGGCTCGAACTCCGGGGTGATCCACCGTCCCCACGGGCGCAGCAGGTCGGCGCGCAGTTGCAGCCCCTCCCGGACGAGCAGTTCGGCGAAGCCCAGGGCGCGCTGCTCGACGGCGCGCCGGTCGTCCTCCCAGCGCGGCGAGGCGGGCAGGTCACCGCCGTCGGCCGGGGTGGCCAGCAGCACGCCGGCCTCCTCGAAGACCTCCCGGGCCGCCGCGCACACCACCGCCCGGGCCTGTTCGCGCCCCACCCCGAGGCGCTGCGCCCACCAGGCGGGCGGCGCCCCGACGAACGGCAGCCCGGCGCCGGCGTCCCGGGGATCCACCGCGCCGCCCGGGAACACATACATGCCGGCCGCGAACGCCATCGTGGACGCGCGGCGCAGCAGGAACACGTCCAGCGGCGGGCGCAACAGCACCACGGTCGCGGCGGCCCGGGCGGGCACCGGCACCGCGCCGGAGGCGGCGAACCGGCGCGCTACGGAGACCAGCCGGTCGTGTACCGCCGCGTCCGGGTCAGCTTCCATCGGGCGAGCCTAACGCCGCCGGCGATGTGCTTGGATCATTCCCATGACCGCTCGTACCCGCTGGGGGATCCTCGCCACCGGCGGCATCGCCACCAGTTTCGCCGAGGACCTGGCCGCTGCTGCCGCACGCCGAGCTGGCGGCGGTGGCCTCCCGCCGCCTGGAGACCGCCCAGGAGTTCGCCGACCGAGCACGGCTTCGCCCGGGCGTACGGCTCCTGGCGGGAGCTGGCCGCGGACCCCGACGTCGACGTGGTCTACGTGGCCACCCCGCACATCGCCCACCACGCGGCGACCAAGCTGTGCCTGGAGGCCGGCAAGGCGGTGCTCTGCGAGAAGCCGTTCACGCTGGACCGGCGGCGACCTCGCACGACCTGGTCGACACCGGCCGCGGGAGCGCGGCCTGTTCCTGATGGAAGCCATGTGGATGCGCACCAACCCGACCATCCGCCGGATCGTCGAGCTGGTCGCCGACGGCGCCATCGGCGAGGTCACCCACGTCACGCCGACTTCGGGTTCGCCGGCCCCGCCCGACCCGGAGCACCGGCTGCGCAACCCGGCGCTGGGCGGCGGCACCTGCTCGACCTCGGCGTCTACCCGATCACGTTCGCCCAGCTGTTCCTCGGTGACGCCGGACCGGTCAACGCCGTGGCCACCTTGGACGCGGGCGGGCGTGGACCAGAACACCGGCGTGGTCCTCGGCTACCCGGGCGGCGGCGTGGCGACCTGCCCTGCAGCTTCGTCGGTGACCACCGCAACGCGGCCACCGTCACCGGTACCCGCGGCCGGATCGACCTGCCCCGCGGCTTCTACCGCCCGACCAGCTTCACGGCTCTGCCACGGCGAGGACGCCGAGACGGTGCAGGTCCCGCTGCGCGGCAACGGCCTGGGCTACGAGGCCGAAGAGGTGATGCGCTGCCTGGAGGCCGGGCTGACCGAGAGCCCGCTGGTCCCGCTGGACGCCACGCTGGCCATGATGCGCACCCTGGACACCATCCGCGAACAGATCGGCGTGAGCTACAGCTGAACCGGGTCGACAAGCCCCTGATCGGTGGTCCAGGCTGCCGGCATGGATCACGCTGCCGCACGGGCCTTCACCGATCAGTGGGTACGCGCGTGGAACGCGCACGACATCGAGGCGGTCCTCGCGCACTTCGCCGACGACGTGGTGTTCACCTCCCCGGTGGCCGCCCGGGTGGTCCCCGCCTCCGGTGGCGAGGTACGCGGCAAGGCGGCCCTGCGCGCCTACTGGAGCGCCGCCCTGGCCCAGGTCCCGGACCTGCGCTTCGAGCTGCTCGGGTGCTACGCGGGCGTGCGTACCCTGGTCATCTCCTACCGCAACCAGCGCGGCGGCCTGGTCTGCGAGGTGCTCGCAGTTCGACGGCGACCTGGTGGTCGCCGGGCACGGCACCTACCTGGCGGAGTGACCGCTCAGCTGAACAGCGGCCGGACCAGCAAGTAGACCAGGGCCGCGACGCCGGCCGCGGCCGGGAAGGTCAGCACCCAGGCGATCACGATGTTGCCGGCCACGCCCCAGCGCACCGCCGACAGCCGCTTGGTCGCGCCGACGCCCATGATCGCCGAGGTGATCGTGTGCGTGGTCGAGATCGGCAGGCCGAAATGCGGCCGCGGTGAACAGCACCGCCCTGGCGGTGGTCTCGGCCGCGAAGCCCTCCGGCGGGTCCAGGTGGATCACCTTGCGGCCGAGCGTCCGGATGATCCGCCAGCCGCCGGCGTAGGTGCCGAGCGCCAGCACCGCGGCGGTCAGGAAGTACACCCACACCGGGATGCTCTGGTTCTTGCCCAGGTAGCCGCCGGCGCACCAGCGCCAGCCCGACGACGCCGATCGTCTTCGCGGCGTCCTGCATGCCGTGCCCGACCGACATGGCGAACGCCGACACGGTCTGCGCGATCCGGAAGCCCCGGTTGAGCTTGCCCGGGTGGCCGCGCCGGAAGATCCACAGCACCGCGAGCATCACCAGGTAGCCCGAGCACGCAGCCCGACCAGCGGCGAGACCACCATCGGGATGACGCACCTTGTCGCACGATGCCGCCCCACAGCACGGTGCCGCCGGCGGCGAACAGCGCCGCCCCGACCAGGCCGCCGAACAGCGCGTGCGAGGACGACGACGGGATGCCGAAGTACCAGGTGATCAGGTTCCAGACGATCGCGCCGGCCAGGCCGGCCAGCACCACGCCGAGGCCGGCCTTGCCGGTCGGGCAGCGTCGATGATGCCCTTGCCGACCGTGGCCGCGACCTTGCCGCCGAAGAACGAGCCGATCAGGTTGCCGACCGCGGCCATCGCCGAGCGCGACCCGCGGTGGTCAGCGCCCGGGTCGAGACCCTGGTGGCGATGGCGTTGGCCGCGTCGTGGAATCCGTTGGTGTAGTTGAAGCCCATCGCGAAGATGACGACCACGATGGTGAACAGCGAGGTGCTCACGAGCGTCAGGACTCCTTGACGGCGATGGTCTCGACCGTGTTGGCCACGTGCTCGAAGGCGTCGCAGGCCTTCTCCATCTCGTCGGCGACCTCCTTCATCTTGAGCACGGTGAGCGCGTCGTACTCGCCGGAGAACAGCCGGACCAGCAGCATCCGGTACGCCCGGTCGCCCTCGTTCTCCAGCCGGTTGCACTCGACCCAGTAGTCCTTGAGGTTCTTCATCGACTTCAGCCGGGGCATCGCGTCGGCGGTGACCTTGGCCTGCTGGTCCAGCACGTCGACCATCTCGTGCATCTCCCGGGGCAGCGCCGGCAGCTGGTCAGGCCGTAGAGGTAGACGCAGGTGCCGACCGCCTCCAGGTGGTCCATCACGTCGTCCAGGCTGGAGCCGAGGCCGGTAGATGTCCTCGCGGTCGAACGGCGTGACGAAGGTCGATTGATCTTGTTGTACAGCTCGTGCGTGATCTGGTCGCTGTCGTGCTCGACCTCCACCAGCCGCTCGGCGATCGACTGCACGTCGGCGCCCGGCAGCGCCAGCTCGGACAGCAGCTCCGTGCCCCTGACCAGGTTCTGGGCGGCCCGGCTGAAGTAGTCGTAGAACGTGTCGTCGCTCGGGCGGATCTTGAATCGCACGGTCGGTGCACCTCGTCGTGGAGCGAACCTGGGGTGAGCGAGCGGGCGACCGGCCGGTCCGTGCCGGTCGGGGGAATGCTAAGCGGTGATCACCATCGGCGCATGCGAGCGCCTACCAGCCCGTTCACGCGTTCACTTGTCGTTCACCTAATGTTCATTTGGGCCGGTCGAGTCGGTGCGGGCGCTGCCGCGTGCCGGCGTCACGGTGCGGCCAGCCGGGCGCGCTGCTCCTCCGGGTCGAAGTCGCCGGGCGGGTAGCTCAACTCCAGTCCCGGCGAGCGTCTCCGCCAGCAGCGTGGCCACCGCCCAGTCGCGGTACCACTTGCGGTCGGCGGGCACCACGTACCACGGCGCGGCCTCGGTCGAACAGCGGCCGAGCGCGTCGGCGTAGGCGGCCTGGTACTCGCTCCCAGTAGGCACGCTCGTCCAGGTCGGCCGGGTTGAACTTCCAGTGCTTCGTCGGGTCGGCCAGCCGGTCGAGCCAGCCGGTCGCCCTGCTCCGCGTAGGAGATGTGCAGCATGACCTTGAGGATCGTGCACGCCGTCGTCGGCCAGTTCGCGCTCAAAGCTCGTTGATCTTGTCGTACCGGCCCTGCCACTCCTCCGGCGGTACCAGGTCGTGCACCCGGACGATCAGCACGTCCTCGTAGTGCGACCGGTTGAACACCCCGACGCAGCCCGGCAGCCGGCAGGCGGCCCGGATCCGCCACAGGAAATCGTGCGCCAGCTCCTCCTGGGTCGGCTTGCCGAACGACGACCACGTGCAGGCCCTGCGGATTCATCATGCCGGCCACCCGACGGGTCGCGCCGTCCTTTCCGCCGCAGTCCATCGCCTGCAGCACCAGCAGCACCCGGCGCTGGTCGCCGGCCACCTTCGCCTGCGCGTACAGCTGCTCCTGCCCGGTGGCCAGGTCGGCGCCGATGCGGGCCAGCTCGCGCCGGGCCCAGCTCTTGTCGGCGCGCCGGTGCGGCAGTCCGGGCGTCGACCGGGTGTCCACCGAGGCCAGCGCCGCGGCGCTGCCCTCGGGTACGCGCAGCAGCTCCCGCAGTCCGGCCATCCCGACCCCCTCCCAGCACGGCCCGGCTCCGACCGCGGCCACCGCGCGAACCGCCGTCGACCGGCCGGCTCACGCCCTGACCACAGATCATGACCCATGCGGCCGACTTTGTCCCGGCGGCCACATCATCCGCGCCGGCCCCGCTGCTCCCGGCAGTCGCCACCGACGGTCGGGCACCTGTGGGTCTGGCTACGGACCGGGTCGGGGCTGGTCAGGGGCGCTCCGGTCGGCGGCGGCGGTGCCGGCCCCGACCACGGGGCCGGGACGGGGGCGCGTCCGCACGGCCGGTCCGGCCGGCGCTGCCCCGTCGCCACCCGGGATCACCGTCGCTGCCGGCTGGGGCGTGGGCGACGGCCGACGCGGTCGGTCACCGGAGGCCGCAGCGACGCCCACGGCCGGGTGCCCGTCAGCAGGCCCGGCGACCGGTCGGTGCCCCGCAGTGGACCCCGCGACGGGTCGATGCCCGTCAGTGGAACCGGCAACGGTTCGATGCGCGTCACTGGAGCCGACAAGGGATCCGTGGCCGTCAGTGGACCCGACGACGGCTCGGTGCCCGTCAGTGGACCCGACGACGAGTGGGTGCCCGTCGGTCGAGCCGGCGGCGGGCGGGTGCGGGTCGGCGGAGCCAGGCGTCGGGGCGGGCGCGGAGGCTGCGGCCGGCTGGCGGGGCGGTGGCTGGTAGGCGACCGATCCCCGGGGCACCCCGGCGGCCGTGCGGCGCAGGAACCGGGCCAGCTCCACCGGCTGGTCGGTACCGATCAGGTCCACGCCGGCGGTCACCAGCTCCAGCCAGTAGAGCTGGCGGACCCGGCGGTCGGTGGTCGGCCCGCCGGTCACCCGTACCCCCCGGCCGTCCTCGTGCGCCGCGGCCACCACGGAGCGCAGGATGTGCCGCTCCTCGGCGGGCAGCGCCTCCTCACCGGCCCAGCCGAAGCGCCATGACCAGTCCTCGCTCACCAGCGGCTGCACCATCGGCGGCGGTGCCCCGCGGCCCAGGTCGGCGAAGGTGCCGTCGAGGAACACCAGCCGCTGCTCGGCGGCCCCGACCACATCGGCGGGCCAGTTGCCGCCGGTCAGCACCACCGTGACCGGGGCCAGCTCCACCTGCCCGGCGCACCAGCGGCTGGCCAGTCCGGGGAAGCCGCGCAGCAGCTCGTCCAGCAGGCGGTAGGCGTGCGCGACCCGGTCGGCTCCGGCGTCGCGGAGGTTGAGCAGCAGGGTCAGCGGCTCGGTCTGCCCGGCGTACACCTGGCCGCGGCCCCGGCGTACCCGGCTGGCCAGCGGCTCCAGCAGCAGCCGCCGCACCCCGGTACGCGAGTCGCCGTCCAGGCCGCTGCCCACCGCGAGCGCCTCCGCCGGCCCTACGTGTACCGGCACCTCCAGGCCGGCGAAGCCGAGGCGCAGCGCGGCGCGCACGGCGTGCCGGTCCCACTCGGTCAGGGTCAGCGCGCTGCCCGGCAGGTACGGCTGTCCGCTGCGGTGCACGGTGCTGGCGAACGCGCTCACGACTCCGGCCCCGGCCAGCGCGGCCAGCCCGGTGGAGATGGCAGTGGTGCTGTTCATCATGGGTGCCTCCGGCGCGATTGGCACGAACGGTAACACCCAGTAAGCACCAAAGAGGGACGAATGTCGGGATGACCCGCCTACTGAACCTGCCCCGGCCCGCAGGCTTCGCCTACTGAACCTGCCCCAGCCAGGACCGGTACTCACCGGCGAACGGCTGCGTACCGTCGGCCAGCGCCCCGCGCAGCCAGCGGGCCGCCGCCCAGGCGCTGTCCCGCACCACCGCCGGATAGCCGAAGCGCTCGGCGTGCTCGACGAACTCGTCCTCGTCCAGCAGCTCCACCAGGCCACCCACCCGACGACGGCGGACGTCCAGGTCCAGGTCGACCAGGCTCACCGTGTCGGAGTCCGCCCAGCGGGCCGGCGTGGTGATGTCGCAATAGATCTCGGTACGCCGCGGCGGGCTGATGAACATCGCCGTCCACCACGCCTGCCTGGGCAGCAGCAGCACGTACGGCTCGGCGTACTTGAACTCGACCTCGGGGAAGATCCGTGGCGGTACGCCCAGCCACACCCCGTGCACGTCCTCGCCGAGCCGCAGCGCCGGATACCCGCGGTGCGGGGAGCCGTCGTACTTGCAGTACTCGACCCGGACCAACTCCTGCCCCATAGCCGTCGACCCTAGCGACCCGGCACAGTCGCCTACCGGACCAACGAGGCAGGGGCCACGCTGACGGGGTACGGCCGGCCGGCGTGGAACTCCTTCTCGCCCACCACCTCGGCGACCTGCTGGTAGCGCCCCTGCCCGTCCAGCTCCCAGGCGACCAGCCGGGCCTCCTCCGGCCGGGCCGACGGGTCGACCACCCAGTAGCAGGGCGTACCGGAGCGCTGCAGGCGCGCCTTCTTCAGGTTGAGGTCGATCAGCAGGGTGCTGTCCGAGAGCACCTCCACCGCCAGCTCGGGCGGCCCGGGCAGGTTCTTCTCGGTCAGCTGCGACCGGCGCGCGACGACCACGTCCGGTTCGAGCACCGTGTCGTCGGCGAGCACGACATCGAACGGCGCGACCAGTACCTCCAGGTCGGCGGGACAGGCCGCGTCGAGCCTCGCATAGAGCCGGCCGACGGCGCGCTGGTGCAGCCGGCCGGGTGCGGCGCTCACGAGCAGCACCCCGTCGACGATCTCGTAGCGGTAGTTGTCGTCCGGCGCACGCTGAAGGTCGGCGTACGTGAACGCGCCGCCGCTGCTGATCACCGGCTCCACAGGCATGGCAACCACCATGGTGCCTCCTCACTCGTCACGAGGGCCAGCCTGGCCCGGCCCGGGCGTGGCGGGCAAGGACAATCGTGCGCCTGTGGATAACTTCCGGCGGCCCCGGCGCGACGGCGCGCTGTCGCAGCGACCGGGTAGCGTCAGGTCCCGTGAAGCCGAGCCTCGACGACCTGCTCTCCGCCGCCGTCGGCGCCGTCCCCGGTGGGGCGCCCCGCCCCGGCCAGCAGCTGATGGCACAGGCGGTGGCCGACGCGGCCGAGCGCGGCGAGCACCTGCTCGTGCAGGCCGGTACCGGCACCGGCAAGTCGCTGGCCTACCTGGTCCCGGCGCTGCTGGTGGACGGGCCGGTGGTGATCTCCACGGCCACCCTGGCACTACAGTCCCAACTCGTCGACCACGACCTGCCCCGGCTGGCGAAGGCGGTCAAGCCGCTGCTGCGCCGCGACCTGACGTACGCCGTCCTGAAGGGCCGCCACCACTACCTGTGCCTGGCCCGGCTGGACGGCAGCACCGCCGACGAGCCGCAGGACGACCTGTTCGGCGGCGGTGGCGGCGGCGGCACGAAGTGGCTGGGTGAGGCGGGCCGGCTCGGCAAGCAGATGGAGCGCCTGCGGGACTGGGCGTCGGAGTCCGACACCGGCGACCGGGACGAGCTGGACCCCGGCGTGGACGACACCGTGTGGCGCACGGTGAGCATGCCGGCCCGCGAGTGCGTGGGTGCGGCCCGCTGCCCGTACGGACAGGACTGCTTCGCCGAGGCGTCCCGGGCCCGGGCGCGGGAGGCCGACATCGTCATCACCAACCACAGCCTGCTGGCCGTCGACATGATGGCCGGCCGGCACATCGTCCCGCCGCACCGGCTGCTGGTGGTGGACGAGGCGCACGAGCTGGCCGACCGGGTGTCCAGCGCCGCCCAGGCCGAGCTGATCCCGGAGCTGGTCGAGCGGGCCGCCCGGCGGGCCCGCCCGCTGGTGGAGGACGTCGACTACCAGGCGCTGGTGGAGGCCGCCGACGGCCTGGCGATCGGGCTCGCGGAGAGCCAGCCGGGGCGGCTCACCACCGGCCTGCCGCCGGCCCTGCGGGACGGGGTGACCCTGCTCGACGCCGCCTGCCGGGCGGCGCTGGCCCGGATCGGCGAGGTGAAGGCCGACGACCCGGACCCGGTCCGCCGGCAGCAGGCCAAGGCCACCATCGGCGAGCTGTCCACCACCGCGCAGCGGCTGCTCGCCGAGGCCGAGTTCGACGTGGCCTGGGTGGAGAAGGGCGACCGGCGCCAGGCCGTGGTGGTGGCCCCGCTGACCGTGGCCGGCATCCTCAACACGCAGCTGTTCCCGGAGCGCACGGTGGTCGCCACGTCGGCGACGCTGGCGCTGGGCGGCCGGTTCGACACGGTGGCCCGGTCACTCGGGCTGGCCCCGCGCCGGGTCGGTGACCCGTTCGAGCCGCGCGGCCCCGGCACGCCACGGCAACAGCCGGCGAACTCCACCGCACGGCAGCCCGCGAACTCCGCCGGGCAACAGCCCGTGAACTCCGCCAGGCAACAGCCCGTGAACTCCGCCAGGCAACAGCCCGTGAACTCCACGGGGCAGCAGGCGGTGAAGTCCGTCGGGCAGCAGCCGGGCTCCGCGGCGCAGCGGCCGGGCAACGGGGCGCCGCGGCCGCCGATCAAGCAGCGCGCGGAGGCCGGTACGGTCGGCCCGGCCGAGGCGGAGCATCCGTGGCGGGAGCTCGACGTCGGTTCGCCGTTCGACTACCGCCGGCAGGGCATCCTGTACGTGGCCGCGCACCTGCCCCGGCCCACCCAGTCCGGGCTGCCGGACGGCGCCGCCGACGAGCTGGCCACGCTGGTACAGGCGATGGGCGGGCGTACCCTCGGGCTGTTCTCCTCCCGGCGGGCGGCCGAACGGGCCGCACAGGTGCTGCGCGAACGCACCCGGCTGCCGATCCTGCTGCAGGGCGAGGAGGCGTTGCCGATCCTGGTCCGTAAATTCCGGGAGGATCCGGAGAGCTGCCTGTTCGGCGTCATGTCGCTGTGGCAGGGGGTGGACGTCCCGGGTGAGGCGTGCCAGCTGGTGGTGATCGACCGGCTGCCGTTCCCGCGCCCGGACGAGCCGCTGGCCGCGGCCCGTGCGGCGGCGGTCGACGCGGCCGGCGGCTCCGGCTTCGCCGCGGTGAGCGTGCCCATCGCGGCGGTACGCCTGGCCCAGGGCGTGGGCCGGCTGATCCGCAGCCACGGCGACAAGGGCGTGGTGGCGGTCCTGGATCCCCGCCTGGAGACGGCCCGTGGCTACGGCTCCTACCTGCGCGCCTCGCTGCCACCGTTCTGGTACACCACCAAGCGGGACACCGTCCTGGCGGCCCTGCACCGGCTGCGCGGCGCGCCGGTGCCGGCCGGCTGAGGGTCCCGGCCGGTCGGCGTTACGCGCGGACCACGATGTCGTCGGGGGGTGGCGGGTCCGGCAGGCCCGCCCGGTGCGCCATCAGGTGCCGGATGCCGGTGTTGAGCACCGCCACCAGCGGGACCGCCACCAGCGCCCCCATGATGCCGGCGAGGACCCCACCGGTGGCGATGGCGGTGATCACGGCGAGCGGGTGCAGGGCCACCGCACGGCCCATGATCAGCGGCTGCAGGACGTGCCCCTCCAGCTGCTGTACGCCGATGACCAGGGCCAGCACGATCAGCGCCCAGCCGGGGCCCTTCGTCACCAGCGCCACCAGCACGGCGACCGTCCCGGACAGGGTGGCCCCGATGATCGGGATGAAGGCGCCCAGGAACACCAGGGTGGCCAGCGGGAAGGCCAGGTCGATGCGCATGATGTAGAGGCCGATGCCGATGCCGAGGGCGTCGATGAAGGCCACCAGCACGGTCGCCCGCACGTAGGCGGTGAGGCTGCGCCAGGACTGCTCGGCGGCGTTGGCGATCGGCTCCCGGGCGCTGCGCGGCAGCAGCCCGACGAAGAAGTACCAGATCCGTCGGCCGTCGCGCAGGAAGAAGAAGGTCGAGAAGATCACCAGGAAGAACGAGAAGAGCACGGTCACCACGGTCGTGGCGGTGGTCAGCGCGCCCGAGGTGAGCGTCGACTGGTGGGTGTTCACCCAGTCCTGGACCTTGTTGAGGCTGTCGTCCAGCTGCTTGTCGGACAGGTGCAGCGGGCCGCCCTTGAGCCACGCCTGGATCTTGCGTACCCCGTCCTGGGCCTTGCCGGTGAGGTCCGGCACCTGGTCGATGAACTGGTTGACGACCAGGGCGATGACCCCGCCGATCACGGCCAGCCCACCGATCATCACCACCGCCACCGCCAGGGACCGGGGCATCCGCAGCACCTGGGTCAGCCACGACACCGCCGGCAGGAACAGCGCCGTGAGCAGCAGCGCGATCAGCAGCGGGACGACCACCTCGTGCAGCCGACCCACCGCCCAGAGCACCGCGGCGGTACCGAGCACGATGACCAGCAGCCGCCACAGCCAGGCGGCGGCCACCCGCAGCGGCCGGGGCACCTGGGCGTCGTCGCGCGCCGCGATGGACAGCTGCGCGGTCACCACCGGCTCCGGGGCCGGCGGCTCGGGGTCGGGGCCGAGCAGGTCGGCCAGGGAAGGTTGGTCGTCGAGCGGCGACCGGCCCAGTTCCCGACTGTGCCGCACCGCCTGGCGCACACGCTCGGTCAAGCGCGACAGTCGTCCCACCGTTACCCCCAGCCTTCTCGTCCCCGTGGGCTCCACCGTACCCAGCCGACGCTCGACAGCCACACCCTCGCTGCCTACCCGTCCGGGCGGTTGTAGGTTTCTCCCGTGAGTACCACCGACCCCGAGGGCGGCCTGCCGATCCGGCTGCTGCATGACCGTGTACTGGTGCGCCTGGAGGGCAAGGAGGGCGAGCGCCGCTCCACCGCGGGCATCGTCATCCCGGCCACCGCCTCGATGGGTCGCCGACTGTCCTGGGCGACGGCGGTCGGCGTGGGCCCGCACGTCCGGGCCGTCGCGGTCGGCGACCGGGTCCTCTTCGACCCGGACGAGCGCTCCGAGGTGGAGCTGCACGGCCGGGAGTACGTGCTGCTCCGGGAGCGGGACGTGCACGCGGTGGCGGCCAACCGGGTCGAGCCCGACGCCACCGGCCTGTACCTGTAGCCGGCGCAGACCACGCTCGACGGGGCCGGGATGCTACCGGTCGGCATAGCCGGATTTCCATCCGTCTCCGCGTCTGGTTGCTGACACCGTTGCCCTGCAACACAATGGCCGCCTCGCACGTGTCTATCCGCGAAGCCTGATCGGGAGCTGCCCGATCGGCATGACGGGTAGGACACGGGGGTGTCATGGTCGCGGTGACGGTGCTCGTGGCGGCGCTTGCCGTCGGAACCGCCGCGCAGGGTGGGTACTACCCGGCCGGGCGGGTGGCGGTACTCGCCCTGGTGGTCCTGGCCGGGCTGCTCGCCGAGCGCGCCGCGCCGGCAGCCACCGGCACGGCCGCCGGCCGGGACGCCGGCGGTGCCCCGGACCGGGACAGCCGGTCGACGCTCCCGCTCCTGCTCGCCTGCGGCGCGCTGGCAGCCTGGGCGATGGCCCGAGGGGTCGCGGCCGGCGCCACACCCGCCGGACTGGCCGCCGCGGGCACGCTGGTCACCGTCGCCGTCCCGGTGCTCCTGCTGGCCCGCTCCGGTGACGCCCAGCGCCGCCGCTGCGTGGCCGGGCTCGCCGCGGTGGGTACCGCGGTCGCCGGCACCGCCTGGATCGGCGTCGCCTGGCGCTACCCGCCCTTCGTGCAGCTCGTCGAGCACCGCCTGTGGCGGGGCTCGTCGACCATCACCTACCCGAACGCCACGGCCGCCCTGCTGGCCCCGATCGCGCTGCTGGTCCTCGGCGAGCTGGTCGGCCGGCGCCCGGCACCGGGCCGCACCGCGGTGGCGTATGCCCTGCTGGTGGGGCTCGGCGCGACACTGAGCCGGGCCGGCCTGATCGGGCTGGCCGCCGGGCTGGTGGTGCTCTGCGCCGCCGCCGGGGTACGGGTCACCGTCGTGCGGGTGCTCCCCGTGCTGCTCGGTGCCGGCCTGGCCGGGACGGCGCTGGCGCCCTCCGCGCCGGCCGGTGGCCCGCCGTACCCGGCGCTGGCCGGCGCCGGGTTGCTCGCCGGCCTGCTGGTCGCGGTCGCCCCGCAGCTGCTGGACCGGCTGCTCCAGCCGGCCTCCAGGCGCCGCCGCGCGCTGCTGCTGGTCCCGGCGTTCCTGCTGGTGGCGGCTGCGATCGGGCTCGCCCTGCACGCCGCCGGGGCCGCCCTCGACACGGTGCTGGCCAGCCGCGGCACGCTGGCCTCGTCCGGCCGTAGCGGCGCGCTGCACGCCGCCTGGCAGCTGGTCGGCGCCTACCCGGTGGCCGGTACCGGGGTGGGGCAGGCCCGCTTCCTGTGGCCGGACGGCACCGGCAACCTGCAGGTCGCGCGCTACGCCCACAACGAGTACCTGCAGCTGCTCGTCGACCTCGGCGCCGTCGGCGCGGCGCTGCTGCTGGTCCTGCTCGGCTCGCTGGCCCGCACCGCGTGGCGCGGCCGCCCGGGCACCCGCCGCCCCGGCCGCTGGGCCGGCGCGGTCGCCGCCGTGACGGCGCTCGCCGTGCACAGCGGCTTCGACTTCCTCTGGCACCTGGCGGTCCTACCGCTCCTCGGCGGCCTGCTCATCGGGCTGGCGAGCCGGGTGCCCGAGGAGGAGTGCACCACCACCATCCCCCCTCGACCGCGGTCGCGGTCGAACGAGCAAGAGGAGTACACATCGTGAACAAGCGAACCTGGGTGCGTTCCGCCCTGGCCGGCGCGGGCATCGCCGCGGCAGCGGTCGCCGCCCTCGCGCTACCCGCCGGTGCGGCGGTCAGCGTCCAGTCGCAGTCCCCCTCGGTCCCGCTGCTGAAGCTGGGCAGCACCGCCAAGCTGGATGCCAACGGCGCCGTGGTGTTCGCCCCGATCCGGGTGACCTGCGCGCCGGGGAGCACGGCCTACCTGACCGTGTCGGTCACCGAGGCGGTCGGCAACGACATCGCCCGGGGTACGGCGGGGCAGTCGGTCGCCTGCACCGGCACGGTGCAGCAGCTGCGGGTCGCGGTCACCCCGAGCGAGCACCCGTTCAAGAAGGGTGTGGCATTCGGTCAGGCCGGCGTCGACCTGTGCAGCACGACCTGCGTCAGCGCCGTGGACGTGCACAACATCCAGATCGTCAAGTAGCCGGCTGCGGCACCGGGACGGCACGGGGCGTTCGCGGCGCCGGAGCGCAACCACCGGCGGCCGGGTCCCGACAGGGGATCCGGCCGCCGGTGCGGTCAACGCCAGCCGTAGTGCGCTGCCGGCGGCGGGGCGACGATCACCGGCAGCGGGGCGACCGGCTCGGCCGGCGGCGGGATGGCCCGGACCCGCCCGTCCGGGAAGGTGACCTGGTAGTTGGCGCCGTCCCAGCGGGCCCGCGGCCCCTGTGGGTCGCGGCCGGCGTAGACCGAGCGGTACCCGGCGAGCTGGTCCAGCAGTCGCGCCTCCTCGGCACCGGTGCGGGCCTGCGCGTCCTCCCCGGTGTCCAGGCCGCGGTGCAGGCCATCCCGGAGCAGGGCGAGCCGGGTCGCGGTGAACTGGAACCCGCGCATGGCCCGGGCGCCTGGTTCACCGGCCACCCGGCGGGCCCAGGTCACGGCGGAGAGCCGTCGGCCGATGGTGGCCAGCGCCGCCACCTCCGGCGGGGAGAGCCACCCGGCGCGCACGTAGGGCAGCAGCATCCGCTGGGTGAGCCGGCCCTCCCAGGAGCGCAGCCACAGCGCGAAACCGACCATGCCGAGGAAGATCGGCATCATCACCGCGAAGTACCCGTAGAGCACCACCACCGGGGTGTGCCGGGCCAGCGCCGACATGCCGTTCCACGAGCCGTGCAGGGTGATCGCCAGCAGCCAGCCGCCCAGCGGCGCCAGCACCCGCAGCGCCTTGCGCTGGGTGCGGGCCGCGATGCCCAGCCCGATACCGGTCATCGAGGTGAACAGCGGGTGCGCGAAGCCGGAGAGCAGCACCCGGAGGAAGAAGACGAGTGCCAGGTCCCGGGCACCGGCGGTCACGCCGCCCTGGTGGACACCCCGGGCGTAGCCCTGGCCGCCCAGGTAGAGGATGTTCTCCACCATGGCGAAGCCGGTCGCGGAGAGTCCACAGTAGACGATCCCGTCGACCACACCGGAGAACGCCCGACGCCGGGTCACCAGCAGCAGGAGCAGCGGGCCGAGCGCCTTCATCGTCTCCTCGGTGATCGGCGCCGTGACCACCAGGACCCAGTTGTCGGACAGGCCGTGGCTGTCGGTCACCCTGACCATCGTGTTGTTGACGAGCAGCGCCACCGCGGTGGCCACGCAGGCGCCCCAGCCGAGCATCAGGACCAGGTACTTGACCGGTTCGGGCTCGTAGCGGTCCAGCCAGAGGAAGCAGCCGACCAGCACCGGCACCGGGATGAGCGCCGCGACGATGCCGATGATCAGCGCCGTCACGCCGATGTGGCGGCCCACGTAGACCAGCAGCCCGATCAGGCAGACGGCGAAGACCAGCGGGACGGCGACCAGCCAGACCAGCCGGCGCCAGTCGATCCGCTTGGGCGGCGGCATCGCCGGCCCGGGCGGCAGCGCCGGCCAGCCCTGGGCGGGCGACGGGGCCGGGGCGTAGCCCAGCCGGGCCAGCGTCTGCTCGGCGGTGAGCCGGTCCGGGCTGGCCGGCACCGGAGGGAACTGCACCGGCCCAGGTTGGGGCGGCTGCTGCGTCATGCCGGTCAGCGTACCGGCGGCTGGGACGGCTCACCCGGCCGCTCACCGGAGCCCCGGCGCCCGGCGGCCCGGCGTACCGTCCGCTCCGCGTCCTTCTGCTGACGGCCGCTGGCCACCAGCAGGTCGGTGGCGATGGCGCGCAGCTGGGCGACCACGACGCTGCCGTGGAAGCCCACCCCGCGCCGGTAGGCCACGCCGGCCAGGGTCGCCGCCACGACCGCCAGCTCCTGGGTACGCACCGGCTCATGCCCGGCCGCCAGCTCCCGCTCCAGCTGGCGCAGCGCCTGCGCCATGGTGCGGACGGCGGCGACCAGGTCAGCCGGCGCGTCCTCGGCGTCGCGGATCATGGTCAGCGACCGGCGTACCAGCACCCGGGCGTTGTGCAGGGCCCGCTCGATCTGCGGGGCGGCGTTCAGGTACCGGGCCAGCGGCGCCTGGGTACGCCAGCGCACCGGCGCCAGCCGGGAGGTCTCCCGCGCCTCGTCCAGCCGGTCGCGGAAGGTACCCAGCACCGGGGTGCGCCGGTCGAGCTCGTCCAGCACGGCCTGGGCGGCCTCCTGGTCGTCGGCGGCGAGCGCGTCGGCCGCGCCGGCCAACGCGTCGGCGATGGCGCCCAGCGCCGGGCCGGTCGCCCGGCTCACCACGGTCAGCGGGTTGACCTGCAGCAGCAGCACCATCACCAGCAGCCCGGTGACGCCGCCGATGAGCGCGTCGACGAACCGGCTGTAGTAGATCCCGCCGCCCGGCACGGTCACCGTGGCCACCAGTACCCCCGAGGAGGCCGCCTGGCCGATCAGGGTGGGGCTGCCGCCGAGGAACGCGGCGGTCGCCACGGCCGCCGACACGATCAGGGCGATCTGCAGGAAGCCGGTGCCGATCACGTAGATCACCGCGTCCCCGACCAGGATGCCGGTGGCCACCCCGACCAGCAGCTCCACGCCCCGGCGCAGCTTCTGCCCGACCGAGACGTTGAGCACGATCACCGCGGCGATCGGGGCGAAGAACGGCTGCGGCCGGTGCAGCAGCCCGTGCGCCACGAACCAGGCCAGCCCGGCCGCCACGCCGGCCTGCAGGGCGAGCAGCAGAGTGCCGCGCACCCGGCGGGCCCGGGCGAAGACGCTCCGCTTGGAGCGGGTGCCCAGCTCGCTGAGCGTGGTCTGGGTGACCATGCTGCGAGCGTAGGTGCTCGGCCCGGCGGCGCAGTGCGGATCGGCCCGGGTCAGGCGGCGTCCGGGCAGCGCGGCGGGTGCTCGGCGAGCAACGGCGCGAGCAGGTCGCCGTAGCTGTCCAGGCGGTCCAGCAGTTGGCCGGCGCGGACCGGGCGCAGGCCGCCCGCCTCGACCTCGGCCCAGCTCAGCGGGGCCGAGACGGTCGGCTCCCGCTCGCCGCGCAGGGAGTACGGCGCCACCGTGGTCTTGGCCGCGTTGTTCTGGCTCCAGTCGATGAACACCTTGTGCGGCCGCAGCTGCTTGGCCATCTTGGCCGTCGACCAGCTTCGGGTGGTCCCGGGCCAGCTCGTCGGCGACCGCCTTGGCGTAGCCGGACACCTGCTCGGAGTCGCGGCCGGCGTCCAGCGCGCAGAGCAGCTGCATGCCCTTGCGGCCGGAGGTCTTCGGCAGCGCGGTCAGGCCGTCGGCGGCCAGCCGGTCGCGCAGCAGCAGCGCCACCTCGGCGCACTGGGCCAGTCCGGCCGGCGGCCCCGGGTCCAGGTCGAGCACCAGGCGGTCCGGCCGGGCCAGCTGGTTGTCCCCGGACCCCACCCGCCACTGGGGTACGTGCAGCTCCAGCGCGGCCAGGTTGGCCAGCCAGACCAGGGTGGGCAGGTCGTCGGCGACGACGTAGTCCAGCATGTCCCGGTGCGCCGTCGAGCCGGGGACCGGCAGGGTGGCCAGGCGTACCCAGGGTGGAGCGCCGGCCGGGGCGTTCTTCTCGAAGAAGCTGGGCCGGTCGACGCCGTTGGGGAAGCGGATCCGGGTGAGCGCCCGGTCCCGCAGGTGCGGCAGCAGGTACGGGGCGACCCGGGTGTAGTAGTCGACCACTTCGCCCTTGGTGTACCCGACCGCCGGGTAGAGCACCTTGCCGAGGTTGGACAGCTCCAACTGGACGTCGCCGACCTGTACCTTGATCCGCTGCGGTTCAGCCATCGACCTCTCCGGGGGACTTGTCCGGGCGGATGCGCAGGAAGCGCGGGAAGCGCAGCCGCCCGTCCGGGGTGCGCTGGCCGTAGCGCACCTCCACCACCAGCTCGGGGCGTACCCAGTGGGCGCCCTTGGCGTCCTCGCGGGCCAGCGGCGCGGTGAACGGCGGCGCGTCGGCGGCCAGCGGGGCCAGCGCCCGCAGCAGCGCCACTTCGGCGGCGCCGGAGATGCCGCCGCCGACCCGGCCGCGGTACTCCAGCCGGCCGTCCCCGGCGGGCACCCCGACCAGCAGGGCGCCCAGCCGGCGGATGCCCGGGCGCCAGCCGCCCACGACGAAATCGGCGGTGGCGTCCAGTTTCACCTTCACCCACTCGGGGCTGCGCAGGCCCGGGTGGTACGTGGAGTCCAGGCGCTTGGCGACCACGCCCTCCAGGGCGTACTCCCGGGCGGCGGCCAGGGTGGCTTCGCCGTCGCTGAACCGGGGCGGGACCAGCCAGCGGGCGGCCGCCGGGGCGAGCTGCTCCAGTCGGGCGCGGCGCTGGGCGTACCCCCGGGTGGTGAGGTCCTCACCGGCGACCCGGAGCAGGTCGAAGATCATGTAGGTGACCGGCCGGGCGGCGGCCAGCCGGGCGGCGCGCCCCGGCTCGCGGACGTGCATGCGCTCGGCCAGCGCGGTGAACGACGGCCGCCCGTCGGCGTCCAGCAGCACGATCTCGCCGTCCACCACGGCGTCGGGCAGCGCGGCGCCCAGCGCCGCCAGCTCCGGATACCCACTGGTGACATCGGTACCGCTACGGGCGCGCAGCCACAGCCGGCCGCCGGAGGTGTCGGCGATCACCCGCACGCCATCCCATTTGAACTCATACGCCCAGCCCGGTCCGACCGGCAACGGACCAGGGACAGCCAGCATGGGCGCGCCAGGCACGAATGGAGCGTACGCCGGGACGGAACCCGGCCTATCCTTGGTGAATGCGTGCCATCTGGAAAGGCGCGGTCTCGTTCGGGCTGGTGTCGATCGGGGTGAAGCTCTTCTCCGCGACGGAGGAGAAGGACATCCGGTTCCACCAGGTGCACCGGACCGATGGCGGGCGCATCAAATACAAGCGCACCTGCTCGATCGACGGCGAAGAGGTCAGCTACGACGACATCGCCAAGGGCTACGACCTGGGCGGCGGCGAGATGGTCATCCTCGACGACGGGGACTTCGCCGACCTGCCGCTGACCAGCTCCCGGGCGATCGAGGTGCTGGAGTTCGTCCCCGCCGACCAGGTCGACCCGATCCTCTACGCCAAGGCCTACTACCTGGAGCCCGAGGGCACCGCCACCAAGCCGTACGTGCTGCTGCGCGACGCGCTGGCCGACTCGGAGCGGGTGGCGATCGTGAAGGTGGCGCTGCGCCAGCGCGAGCAGCTGGCCACCCTGCGGGTCCGCGACGACGTGCTGGTGCTCAACACGATGCTGTGGCCCGACGAGGTACGCGCCGCCGACTTCGGCTTCCTCGACGAGGACATCACGGTACGCAGCCAGGAGCTGGCGATGGCCAGCTCGCTGATCGACTCGATGACCGGTGACTTCGACCCGGACCAGTACACCGACGAGTACCGGGCAGCGCTGCAGGAGGTCATCGACGCCAAGGTGGAGGGGCGCGAGGTGGTCGGGCCGCCGGAGGAGGAAGCCGCCCCGTCCGGTGCCATCGACCTGATGGCGGCGCTGCGCGCCTCCGTCGACCGGGCCCGGCAGGCCCGTGGCGAGGGGGCCGGGGACGCCGACCGCGAGCCGGTCGAGCCGACCCCGCTGCGCTCGGCGCCGTCGGCCCGCAAGGCGGCGGCCGCGAAGTCCGGCAGCTCAGCCAGGTCCGGCAGCGCTGCGAAGAAGGCCGAGCCCGCGAAGTCCACCGCCGCGAAGTCCGCCGGCAAGTCGACAGCGGCCCGGACGACAGCGGCCAAGTCGACCGCCGGCACGGGCACGGCCGCGAAGAGCACCGCCGCGAAGAGCACGGCGAAGAGCGCCACGGCGGCGAAGTCCGGCACCGCCAGGAAGGCCGCGCCGGCCAAGACGGCGGCACCGGCCAAGAAGACCGCCGCCCGTAAATCCGCCTGAGCGCCGGGGCGGCCACCGCCGAGATCGGGAAGCGCCGAGATCGGGAAGCGGTCGCCGAGCAGCGCGATGGGCTACCCGGCCGTGCGGCTGCCGTAGCGGCGGATCAGGTGGTCGGGGTCGGTGGTCGGTTCGGGGCTTTTCCCGGTGGCGGCCGTGATGGCTTCCTGGACGTCGGTGAGCGAGCTGCGCGACAGCGCGTCGGCGTCGCGGTACCGGTCGGCGATCAGGGTGGCCGCGTCGGCCAGGATGCTGCCGGCCAGCACGAAGTGGTTGAGCTGGTCCACCATGCTGCCCAGGCACTCCTGGTAGTGCCAGCGGACCTGGGTCATCGCCGGAGTGGGCAGGCCGTCGGCGATGCTCACCCCGACGCCGTAGGCGTCGATCAGCTCGGGGACCTTCTGGCGCAGCGGGTCGAGGACGTCGGCGCGCAGCTGCGTCGCGAAGTCGGTGAGGCCGGCAAGGTTGACATGGACGGGCGTCGGGTCGTCCGGAGCGATGGTGCTCATGGATCACCTCCCCAGGTGCGGGTCCGAGGGTAGCGGAATCCGTTGACGCAGCGGAACCTCCGGATGACAGCCTGTGGATAACTCCGGGTGCGCGCCGCCGCTTGCCGCGCCTCGCTACCCTGCATCACCATGAGCTACCCCCAGCAGCCCACCCATCCCGGCCACCCGCAGCAGCAAGGCCACCCTCAGCAGTACATCCCCGCACAGCACGGCGGCCCGCCGCCGGGCGCCCCGCCGTACGGCATCCCCCAGCAGGGTCACCCTCAGCAAGCCTGGCAGGACCCCCGGGTGGCGCAGCAGGCGCAGCAGACCGTCGGCGCCCCGCACCAGCAGGGCGGCGGGACGCTGTTCACCGAGCCGGTCCTGGTGGTGAACCAGAAGGCCAAGATCATCGAGGTGACCAACCAGTACAGCGTCTACAACCAGCACGGCCAGCAGATCGCCTCGGTGAACGAGGTCGGCCAGAGCACCCTGCGCAAGGCGTTCCGGCTGCTGTCCAACTACGACCAGTACCTGACGCACCGCTTCGAGATCCGCGACGGCGCCGGTACCCCGCTGCTCAACGTGGTACGCCCGGCCAAGCTGATGAAGTCCCGGGTGATCGTCAGCCGGCCGGACAACACCCAGATCGGCCAGATCATCCAGCAGAACGTGTTCGGCAAAATCAACTTCGGGCTACAGGCGCCCAACGGCGCCGCCCTGGGTGAGATCCGCGCGCAGAACTGGCGGGCGTGGAACTTTCTCGTCTTCGACGCGCAGGGCACCGAGGTGGCCCAGATCACCAAGACCTGGGAAGGCTTCGCCAAGGCGATCTTCACCACCGCCGACAACTACGTCGTGAAGATCCACTATGCGCTGCCGGACCCGCTGCTCAGCCTGGTCGTCGCCTCCGCCCTCACCGTCGACACCGCGCTCAAGCAGGACGAGCGGTAGCCGGCCGAGCTGCTGGCCGGCGCACGCCGCCCGGGGGAGGTGCGCACCGCCGCGCCACCCCACGGGCCGCGCGCACGGCCGGCGCCCGCGCCGGTCAGCCCGGCCCGAACAGCCCGTCCAGGGTGGCGTTGCTGAACTTCCCGGTCGGGTCGTAGCGGCGGCGCAGCGCCTGGAAATCCGCCCAGCGGGGGTACCTGTCGGCCAGCTCGTCGGGGCCGGCGAGGTACAGCTTCCCCCAGTGCGGCCGTGGCGCGTACGGCGCCAGTGCCTCCTCCAGCGCCTGCAGCGCCGGTCGTACCGCGTCCAGGTCGCGGCGCCAGGTGAAGTGCAGCGCAACGCTGTCGCGCCGGTACGCCATGGACAGCCACAGGTCGTCGGCGGCGACGGTACGCAGTTCGCAGATCTGCAGCGCCGGAGCCACCCGGTCGCGGACCGCGTCCATCGCGCGCAGGGCGGCCGGGGCGTCCGAGCGCGCCAGCAGGTACTCGCTCTGTAGTTCGTCACCGGCGCTGGGGGTGAACTCCAGCCGGAAGTGCGGCAGCCGGGCGTACCAGGGCCCGGGTACCCCCAGCTGCTGGGTGGCCGGGTCGGTGGCCGCGCCGGGCAGCGGATGGCGCGGGCCGTCGGCGCGCCGGGCGCCGCACAGCCGGGCCGGCGGTTCCGGCTCGCCGGCCCGCCGCTTCACCCACAGCTGCCGGACCGGCCCACCGCTCCAGTCGGTGAACGCGCTCACGCTGTAGGCACTGGAGAACACCTCGGCGAAGCCGTCGACCAGCTGGTCGAACGGGGCGTCGTCGTAGACGTGCTGGGCGACGTCGTAGCTGGGCTCGACCGCCAGGGTCAGGGCGCTCACCACGCCGAGCGCGCCCAGTGCCACCACGGCGCCGGAGAAGTCCGGGTGCTGCCGGTCGAGCCGCACCAGCTCGCCGTCGGCGGTCACCAGCTCCACGCCGAGGACAGCCGCCGCCAGGCAGGGGTTGCGGTCGCCGGAGCCGTGGGTACCGGTGGCCACCGCGCCCGCCACCGTCAGGTGCGGCAGCGACGCCAGGTTGGCCAGCGCGTACCCGCGCTCGTGCAGCACCGGGGCGAGTTCGCCGTAGCGCACGCCACCGTCCACGGTGACCCGGTCACCGGCCGGGTCCAGCTCCACCCGGCGCGCCAGCCGGGACAGTGCCACCAGGTCGGCCGGCCCGTCCGCGACGGCGGAGAAGGAGTGCCCCGCGCCGACGGCGTGGATGCGGGGCGCCGCCCCGACCACGGCGCACAGTTCGGCGACCGTAGCCGGGTGGTGCCAGCGGGCGGGCCGGAAGCTCACGTTGCCGGCCCAGTTGGTGGCCGGCCCGTGCCCGGCTGTCTGCGCAGCGTTCACCGCGTGATCTTAGCGGCGGACGCGGCCACGCCACCGGGGGCGGGACGACCAGGCTGGCGCTGGTGTCGTACCGTCGACGGACGCCTCCCCTGCGCCGCCGCCCCTGCCCTGCGCCTTTCCAGCCCCCGGAGCCATCGTGACCTACCCGCCGAACCCCGCCGATCAACCCTGGCAGCAGAACTACAACGTCGACCCTTACGGCCAGTCCCCATACCCCCCGACCAACCCGTACCAGGATCCCAGCCAGCCGGTGACCGGCCCGGGCTACCAGCAGCCGGGCTACCCGGACCCGAACCAGCCGGTGACCGGCCCCGGCGGCTACGGCCAGCCCGGCTACCCCCAGCCCGGCTACCAGCAGCCCGCACCCGGGTACCAGCAGCCGGGGCCCGGCTTCCAGCAGCAACAGCCCGGCTACCCGGCGCAGCCCGGCTACCCGACCCCGGCCTACCAGCCGCCGGCCGGTCCGCCCGCGAAGAAGACCAACGTCGGGCTCATCGTCGCCATCATCGCGGCCGTCCTCATCGTCTGCGGCGGTGCCGGCGTAGCCGGCCTGATCTGGCTGGGCAAGAAGTCGGACGACAAGACCGGGACCGCCACCGCGACCAGCAGCACGGGCAGCAAGGCCGGCGATGACGATCCGACCAGCGGCCCCACCACCGGCCCGACCAACGACAGCAAGCCGGACACCGGCGGCCTGCCCACCGCCGCCATCGGCGCCACCCAGCACCTGAAGGCCACCTCCTCCGACGCCTCGGAGGCCGACGTGACGGTCTCCGACCCACGGGTGGAGGGCAACGACGTGGTGGTCACCGTGAAGGTCACCGTCACCAAGGGCTCGTTCCCGGTGAATCCGCTCTACATCATCCTCAAGGACGCCGCCGGCAAGGAGTACGACGTCGACTTCGGCGGCGGCGACCGGTTCCTGGAGCCCGGGCGGCTGCCGGCCGGGCAGTCGGAGACCGGCGACGTGGCATTTGAGGCACCGAAGTCCATCCTGACCAGCGGCATCGTCGAGGTGGACGCCCCCTTCGAGCCGGCCGGCTACTGGAAGCTCGGCGGCTGACGCCGGAGCGCCCGGCCGCCGGTAGCTGACCGGCGGCCGGGCGGCCACTACTGCGGCCGCGGCCGGTTCCGCTCGGAGCGGCTGCGCGTCGCCCGGCCCGCCGGTGGCCCGGCGGCGGCCACGCCGGTGAGCTGGGCGCCGTAGCGGTAGGCGTCCTCCATGAGCTGGCGCCAGCGCCGGACCCCGGCCGCGTCGCCAGGTACGTCGACGCACACCCACTCGCGCGTCGGTCGCCCCGCACGCGGCTCGAAGGCCACCCCGGCGCCCGCGGCGCGCAGCTCCGCGGCCTGCGCCGCGGGGACCTTGACGACCAGCTGGTCGCCTACCACCATCGCGAAGGTCTTGGCGCCCACGGTGAGCCCGTCGTTGTGCCAGATCCGGCCGTACGCCACGCCCGGTCGGCCCAGGAACCCGCCCGCGAGCCGGTCGAACAGCTCCCCCGCCGGTTCGTCAGCCATCATCGCCCCCTCCCGGTCACCCGACTGTAGAAGGGGATACCGACACCCACTGGCGCCGGACGGGCCGGACGGTGCTGGCCACCATGCGCCATCATGGGACCCGTGCCCTCCGACGAGCCCGCCATCAACCTCGACCGGGCCGGTGACGTGCTGGAGTTGGGTCCGCCACCGGGCCGCCCGGCGCCGTGGCGGCGCTGGGCACTGCCGGCGCTGGTGGCCGCGATCCTGGTGACTGCGGGCGTGGCGTACACCCGCCGTGACGACCAACCGACCGCCGCGCCGACAGCGACGGCGAGCAGCCCCGCGCCGACCGCGTCAGCCGTGCCGGCGGTGTCCGGACCGGTGATCACGTTCGCCGGGCCGGGCCTGCTCGGCGTGCGCGCCGGTTGGGAGCTGTTCGGCTGGACCGGGTCCGAGGTGGTCCGCGTGCAGCTGGCAGCCGGCCAGATCACCCGGACCCCCGTCCCGCCCCTGGGCAGCAGCGGCCCGGTGAGCTTCCTCGCCCTGCCCGACGGCGTCCTGATCCGCCCGCTGGACCGGGTAGCCGGCTACCGGGTCCGCGACAACACGCCGGCCGCCACGCTCACCGGCGCCCTCGCCCGCAGCGGTCCGGTGCTGCCCGGCCCCCGCCCCGGCACCGTCTGGACATCGCAGGACCAGGACGGCGGTCCCCGCGCGGTGGCCCTCGTCGACGCCGATGGCAACCCGGTCGGCGAGCCGCTGTCGCCGCCCGACAGGTTCGACGGCTTCCCGGTCGCCGACGGTTCCGGCAACGTCCTGGTGCTCGGCATCGGTGGCATCTACCAGCTGGGCCCGCACGGCGCACAGCGGATCACCACCGGCGACCTGGTCGCCGTCGGGCCGACCCGCTGGCTGGTCGAGGAGTGCGACGAGCGGGCCAGGTGCTCGCTGGTGGTGGTCAACAAGCAGACCGGCGCGCGGCGCACCCTGCCGGAACCGCCGACCTTCAACACGCCCGGCATCATCTCGCCGGACGGGCGCATCGCAGCCATCTACGACGCCACCTCTGCCCTGTTCCTGCTCGACCTGACCACCGGCGCCGTGCGCCGGGTGCCGGGCGCCGTCAGTCCGTCGTACGGCGGGGGTAGCGCGGTGTGGTCCCCGGACAGCCGGCTGCTGTTCGCCGTTGGGCAGGGCGGGGTGCTGCTGGTGATCCAGGTGCCCGGCGACAAGGGGCTGGACGCGTCCCCGCCGCTGCACACCGTGGACATCGGGGTAACGCTGCCCGCGCTGCAACTGCTGGCGATCCGGGCCTGACCGGCGTGGCCTTCCCGTCACTCGTGGTAATCCGGAGGAGTGGGAACGGTCACGATGGCGCGGCTGCTCGTGATCTCCGCCGGACGATGAAGGCCCAGGTCATGATCGACGATCACGCCGATGACCTGGGCCTTCGCCTGGAGCCGCCTGAGAGAGTCGAACTCTCGACCTACGCATTACGAGTGCGTCGCTCTGCCGACTGAGCTAAGGCGGCAACGAACCACGAGTGTACGCGATCCCCCTCCCCCGGGCGCGAGGGGATTCGCATGGGGCGACCATGGACGTTTGTCCCTGAAACGCCGTGCGGCCGGCGGGCGTGCCGGGGTGTCCGGCCGTACTACCCTGCCGTCCGTGGAGTCCGTTCCCCGCCCCAACAGTCTCGACCCCTTCGAGCTCGGTTTCTCGCCCCAACCCCCGGTGGCCTGGCTGTCCCCCAGCCAGCTGGCCGGTACGGCGCTGCGCGTGCTGCTGTCCACCCAGTTCGGTGCCTACCTGGACAAGCGCGAGCTGCAGAACGCCCTGCCGCCGGACGTCTTCGCCGAGCACGCCGACGCCGACGAGCTGTGGTTCGACTACGTCGCGGACCTGGGCGACGGATTCGACGCGACCTACTCGGTGGCCTGGCTGCTCGCCCAGCCGAGCCTGACCGTGGACGGGCGGGAGCTGCCCCGGGGCCAGCTGCTCATGATGGGCGGGGACGAGGTGTACCCGACGGCCAGCACGGAGCGCTACGAGGACCGGACGAAGGGGCCGTACCGGGCGGCGCTGCCGGGGTGCCCGGCGGAGCTGGGGCGGCCGGACCTGTTCGCCCTGCCGGGCAACCACGACTGGTACGACGGCCTGACCGCGTTCCTGCGGCTGTTCGTGAAGAACGGCACGGACTCGATCGGCGGCTGGGTGAACCGCCAGGCGCGCTCCTACTTCGCCATCCAGTTGCCGCGCCGGTGGTGGCTGTTCGCGTTCGACGCCCAGTTCGGCACCTACCTGGACGATCCGCAGATGCACTACTTCAAACGGGCGGCGCAGCAGCTGCGCCCAGGCGACAACGTGATCGTCTGCCCGGCGACGCCGGGCTGGGTGGAGGCGGCGCGCACGCCGAAGGCGTACGACACCATCGACTACTTCGTGCGGACCGTGCTGGATCCGGCGAAGGTCAACGTACGCTTGATGATCTCCGGCGACCTGCACCACTACGCCCACTACGAGTCGACGGAGCAGCAGGCGGACGGACCCGAGACCGGGGCGGAGCGGCACCTGGTGACCTGTGGCGGCGGCGGGGCCTACCTCTACCCGACCCACCGCCTACCGGAATCGCTGCTGGTGCCGCCGCTGGACAGCCGGGTGAAGCGCAAGACGGTGTCGAAGCGGTTCACGCTGCGCAGCACGTTCCCGACCCGGCCGGCGTCCCGGGCGCTGGCCTGGGGGGTGTTCAGCCGGCTGCCGCTGCGCAACAAGGGCTTCGTGGGGCTGCTCGGCGCGGCGCACACGCTGTTCATGCTCTCCGTGCTGGGCCTGATCCAGCACGCCGGGGAGACCGCGCAGAAGCTGTTCTCCATCCCGACCGGGCTGACCGGCCTGGTGCTGTTGGGTGGCCTGGTGTTCTTCGCGGTGCCGCCGACCGCGGACCGGGCCCGCCCCCGGCACTGGATCCTGGGCCTGACCCACGGGGCGGTCCACCTGGGACTGTCGGTGGGGGGCGCCCTGCTGTGGGAGCGCACGCCGTTCGTGAACTGGCCGTGGCCGCTGCCGGTGCTGACCGCCGCGGTGATCTACACGCTGGTCGCCGGGCTGGTGGCCAGCGAGCTGGTCTGCCTGTATCTGCTGGTGGCGAGCTGGTTCGGGGTGAACGTGAACGAGCTGTTCGCCGGGCAGGGCATCGAGGATTTCAAGAGCTTCCTGCGTATCCACATCGACGCGGACGGGCTGACCATCTATCCGGTCGCGGTCCGTCGGGTCAACCACTCGTGGGTGGCCGACCCGGGCGGCACGGAGCACGCCCCCTGGCTGAAACCGACCACGCCCATCGGGTACGCGCTGGCCGAGCCGCCCATCCACCTGCCCGCCCGGGTACCCCAGCGGGCCTGACAGCGGCCGCGGTCAGCGACGGGTACCGGTCGCCACCCACATGGTGAGTACGGCCAGGAACTCACCGCGCGCCGTGGCGGCGTCCACCGCCGCCGACCACTGTTCCCGCAGCTCCGGCGGGAACAGCGCCGCCTCGATCGGGACGTCCCGGCCCAGGAACGGCACCACGGTGGCCGCCGACTCCACCGAGTCGAAGACCATCGCCACGGCGCGGGCCGACACGTCGGCCAGGCCCGCGCGGACCAGCCGGGCGCGTAGTGCCCGTCCGGAGCGGCGCCGGTCGGGGCCGAGGAAGTCGTAGGCCCGCTCGCGCAGCGCCGCCACCACCGGTTCGGGTACCCCGTCGAAGGCCAGCGACTCCCAGTCGGTGTCGATCAGGCACACCCGGCCGCCCGACCGGGTCACCCGGGCCAGCTCGGCCACCGCCGCGTCCGGCTCGGTGAGGTGCTGCACCACCCGCTCGCTGCGTACCCCGTCGAACTCGCCGTCGGCCGCGTCCACGGCGAGGATGTCACCCACCCGATACTCGACGGCGCCGCCGTCGTGTTGTCGGCGGGCCGCCGCCGTCAGGGTCTCCGAACGGTCCAGCGCCACCACCGAACCACCGGGCGCCACCAGAGCGGCCAGCTCCCGGGCCACCTCACCCAGCCCGGAACCGGCGTCGAGCAGCCGCTGCCCGGGCGCCGGACGCAGCTCGGCCAGCGCCAGCCGGCGTACCCGCTGGATCTCCGGGTGGGCGGCCAGCTCGACCAGGGACCGGGTGAGCAGCGCCGCCCGGTCCGGCGGCGCGCTGTCGATATCCGCGAACGGGGTGGGTTCGTCCGGCTTCATACAGCCAGGCTACCGGCGGCAGGCGACCGGCGGCCTCGGTCACGTTCCGCTCGCCCGATCAGCGGCTGAGCGTCTGCGCCGCATGGTCTCGGCAAGGTCCTCAGCGGTAACTCCATCGCCCCGGACCAGTTCCGCATCCGACTCGGCGAGTCTGCGCAGGGTCGCCGGGTCACTCAGGACCTCCAGCGTCTCCTCCAGCCGCTCCAGATCCTCGATGCGACCGTCACGGTGATCCGCTCGTGAGCGCACGTGCCGCGGCTATCCGTGGCGCTCTTCGTACGCCTGCCGCGAGCCGCAGACCGAGGCGCGCGAGCAGGAGCAGCGCGACCCGTCGGCGTCCAGCCGGACCGTCACCGTGTCCCGGGGCACGCTGTGCCCGACCACCCGGCCCTCGCCCTCCGGCGTGCTCACCCGGGTCCCCGACCGCCGGAGCGGTCGCCTGGAACTGCTGGTAGAGCGGGTGTTCGTACTTCAGGCAGCACATCAGCCGGCCGCAGGCGCCGGAGATGCGCAGCGGGTTGAGCGGCAGGTCCTGGTCCTTGGCCATCCGGATGGTGACCGGCTCGAAGTCGGTGAGGAACGTGGCGCAGCACAGGTCGCGCCCGCACGAGCCGATGCCGCCCTGCACCCGCGCCGAGTCCCGGGCCGACAGCTGGCGCAGCTCCACCCGGCAGTGCAGGGTGGCGCCGAGGTCGCGGACCAGCGACCGGAAGTCCACCCGGTGCGGGGCGGTGAAGTAGATGGTGGTCCGCGCCGCCCGAGCCGGACGTCGACTCCAGCACGTGGTCCACGGCGACCACCCGCATCGGCAGGCTCGTGCTCGCGGATCAGCCGCTTGGCGGCCACCTTCGCCTCCGCCTTGCGCTTGCGCATCAGCTCGTCGCGGCGCATGTCGTCGTCGCCGGCCAGGCCGACCAGCTGCGGGAAGCCGGCGGTCTCCTCGGTGACCCACTGGGCAGCCCAGACGCACTCGGCGACCTCGGGGCCGTCGTCGGTGGGCACCAGCACCCGGTCGCCGACCTTCACCTCGTAGCCGGCCGGGTCCAGGTAGAACAGGCGGCCGTAGCGGTTGAAGCTCACCGCGCAGAGCATCCCCATCGCACAACCCTAACCTCGGCGGAACGGTTGGTCACTGGTGCCGACTTCGAGGACGCCGGCCGGGGCGCCGCTGGGCACCGGGGCGGGCGGCGCGTAGCGCACCTCGTCCAGCCGGCCGGCCCAGCGCTGGCGCAGCGCCTCCCCGGCGTCGGCCGCGTCCAGCGCCACGGTCAGCACGTGCGCCGCGATCGCCGCGGCGGCGGCGCACACGGCCGGCTCCGGTGGCCCCGGCCGGGCCAGCCGTACCGTCGGCCGCCTCGGTGCTGCCCAGGCACTCGGCCACGGCGCCGGCCAGCTGGCGGCGGGTCGCGCCACCCAGGCGGCCACGTCGGCCGCGTAGTCGCCGCTGGCGCCGAGCCGGCCGGTGATCCGGTCGACCTGGCCGACGGCGGCCGACCACTGGCCGGCGTACGCCTCGGCAGCGGCGCCCCGCCAGCCCGGCCACGCCGGGGATGGTGTCCACCGGTCGCCGCAGCTCCCGGGCGTCGCCACGAGCTGGTCGACGGCGTCGTCAGCGGCTCCGGGTCGGCGGCGAGCAGCTGGTCGAGCAGGTCGCCGGGGAGCGCCCCGGCGCGGCGCAGCAGCGGCCACACCGGGTCGCCGGCCGGCGCACCGCCGGCCACCAGTGCGTCGTCCACCCGGCCCAGCAGGTCCCGCCCCGGGAGCGGCCGACCCGGCCCAGCAGCGTCCATCACGACGCCGCCCGCCCGTGCGCCCGGTGGCTGGAGTCCTCGGCCGCCGCGTACCCCTGGCCGGTGCGCCGCAGCGCGCCGCGGCCAGCCGGCCAGCCGGGCACCGTGTCGAGCGCTTCGCGCTCGCGGGCAGCCAGCGCCGCCGGCCACTGGGCGTGCAGCGCCGCACCGGCGGCGAACAGCGCGCCCGGCCCGTCGCCGGCGAAGGCGCGCGCTGGCGGCGCCAGCGTCCGCAGCCGGGCCGCCTCACCGTCAGGTCGTCGGCGAGCCCGGCGACCCGGTCGCCACCTCTGGCACCTGCATCCACGGTCTCTCCCATCCTCGCGTCAGCGCAGGCGGCGACTGCCGAACGTCTCGGCGTGCAGCGTTCGCGGGCCCAGCGGGCCGCGTCCGCCGCTGCCGTCACCGCCTCGGTCAGCGAGCGGGACACCTCCGCGTTGCCCCGCCCGGCCAGGGACCCGACCAGGTTCACCGCGCGGATCACGCCGTCGGCGCTGACCACCACCTCGACCAGGCCGTCGGGGGACTTGACGGTCACCTCGACGCCGCGGACCGCCTGGTCGAACTCGGCCTGGAGCGTGTCGAGGCGCTGGTAGCGCTCGATCGCCTCCTCGATGAACGCCTCGTCGATCTCCCGCGGCACGCCGCTTCCCCTCCCCTGGGCCCCCGACGGCGGAGGTGCACACTCCGCTGCGGTGACCCGCGCTGACCGTACGGCACCTGAGGGCAACCGGGGAAGTACCGGCCACACGCCTGTGGATAACCGGGTCAGCCGCGCCAGAGGGCCAGCATCATCGCCTCGACCGCGATCCGCGGCTTGACGTTCAGCTCGATCGCGTCCCGGCAGGCCAGGACCGCCTCCAGCCGGCGCAGCGTGCTCTCCGGCGTCCACCGCCCGGCGGCCCGGGCGACAGTGTCAGCAGCGTCGACGTGCACCGGGGGCACCGGCGCGCGGAGCGTGCGGATCAGCACGTCCCGGTAGAAGCCGGCCAGGTCGACCAGCGCCCGGTCGAGTGAGTCCCGCCGGGCCCGGGTGGCCCGGGCCTTGTGCTGGCGCGTCCAGCTCCCGAGCGCGCCGGCCGAGCCCCGGGCCGCGCCGGCGGCGCCCTTGCCGGTGCCCCCGGCGCCGAGCGCGGTCTCCAGCTCCGCGCGCTCCCGAGCGTCCAGCTCGGCGACGGTCGCGTCCGCCTCCGCTCGGCCGCCTCGATCAGCGCGCTGGCCGCGTCGAAGCAGGCGCCGATGCCGGTGAGCCGGCGCGGGACGGCCAGCACCGCCTCGCGGCGGGCCCGCGAGGCGGGTCGCGGGCCAGCCGCCGGGCCCGGCCGACGTGCCCCTGCGCAGCGGCGGCCGCCCAGGCCGCGACCTCCGCGGGGGTACCGTCGCGGCTGACGCAGCACCCCGGCGACCGCCTCGGCGGAGGGCTGGCGCAACGGCACCACCCGGCAGCGGGACCGGATCGTCACGGGTATGTCGTCCGGGTGGTCGGACGGCGTACAGAGCAGGAAGACCGTCCGGGGGGACGGCTCCTCCACCGCCTTGAGCAGGGCGTTGGCGGCCCGCTCGCTGAGCCGGTCGGCGTCCTCGATGACCACGACCTGCCAGCGCCCGGCGGTCGGCGACGCCGGCCGCCCGCAGCACCAGCTCACGCATGTCGCCGACGGCGATAGTCAGCCCCTCGGGCACGACCAGCCGCACGTCGGTGTGCGTACCGGCGAGCGTGGTGTGGCAGCCGGCGCAGCTGCCGCAGCCGGCACCGGATTCGCACTGCAGCGCGGCGGCGAAGGCCCGGGCCGCCACCGACCGTCCGGAGCCTGGTGCTCCGGTGAACAGCCAGGCGTGCGTCATCGCGGCGCGGTCCACGCCGCCCTGGGCGGCGGGCACCTCACCGGCGCCGTGCGCGCCCGGCGGATCGGTGTCGGAGGACACCAGCAGGGCCGCCGCGGCGGCGGCCCGACGCAGCGTGGCCTCGGCCCGGTGCTGGCCGACGAGGGCGGCGAAGACGTCGGCCATCAGACCCGGCTGTCCACATCGATCCGGCGCCCGCCGGCCTCCCCGCCACCGGGCTGCCCAGCCGCCGGATCACCCGCGGGCCGGCCGCTGACCGGGTCGGTGAGGTGGGCCGCTGGTCGGGGGCTCGGCGGCGGGTCGAGCAGGCGGTCGACCCGGGCGTCCACCGCCGCGCCGACCGCCTCGGCCGGCCGGGTGGCGTCCAGCACCAGGTAGCGGGCGGGTTCGGCGGCGGCCAGGTCGAGGAAGGCGTAACGGACCCGCTCGTGGAACGGCAGCGACTCGGCCTCCAGCCGGTCCGGCGAGTCGCCCCGGTCAGCGACCCGGCGCAGCCCGACCGCCGGTTCGACGTCGAGCAGCACCACCAGGTCGGGCTTGAGCCCGCCGGTGGCCCACCGGGACAGCCAGGCCACCTGGTCGACCGGGAGGGTACGACCGGCGCCCTGGTAGGCCAGCGAGGAGTCCACGTACCTGTCGCTGATGACCACCGCGCCGCGCTCCAGCGCCGGCCGGATGACGGTGGCCACGTGGTGCGCCCGGTCGGCGGCGTAGAGCAGCGCCTCGGCGCGCGGGGCGATGCTGGTCGGGCCGTTGCCCAGCACCAGGCTGCGGATCCGGGCGCCGACCTCGGTGGCGCCGGGTTCCCGGGTCACCACCACGTCGCGCCCCTGCCCGCGCAGCCGCTCGGCGAGCCGGGTGACCTGGGTGGACTTGCCGGCGCCCTCGCCGCCCTCGAAGACCAGGAAGTGGCCGTGCCGCTGGGTCACCTCGGGTACCCCGAGCGGTCGCCCGCGCATCGAGCCGATCAGGTCGGCGAAGATCGGTACCCCCGGCTTGTCGTCCATCTGGCGCAGCGCGCCGAGGCCGGCGAGCACGCCCAGCACCCCGGCGCCGAGCAGCAGGAACCGGGAGGTGGACAGGGACAGCCCGGCCACCTGGCGGGAGCCGCCGAAGCCGGAGAAGACGCTGGACAGCGAGATGGTCAGCAGCAGCGAAACCTGCGTACCGGTCTGGATGAAGGCGAAGACCCGGCCGCGCACGTCGTCGGTGACCTCGCTGTAGAGCAGCGTGGTACCGGACAGGAAGGCCATCCCGGCGCCGACGCCGACGCCGAGCCCCGCGGCCACGGCGATGCTCAGGTGGAAGGCGAGCCCCAGGATCACCACCGAGACGGCGGCGAGCACGATGGACAGCCCGAACCAGCGCCGCCGGGACAGCGCGCCGACCATCTTCGGCCCGACCACGATGCCGACCCCGAGCCCGACGAAGAGGATGGCGAAGAGCAGGAAGAACGCCGAGTCACCGGCGGCCAGCGAGCGGGTGTAGAAGGTGGCCGTGCCGATCACCACGCCGGCGCAGCCGAAGGCGCCGAAGATGCCCAGCACCAGGCCGCGAACCAGCGGGGTGTGGGTGACGTACTTCCAGCCGGTGGCCAGCTCGCGCAGCATGCTCGGCTTCTTCGCCGGCCGGGTGACCGCCCGCCCGCTGATCTCCTTGATCCCGAAGAACACCACCAGGGCGGTGGCCAGGAAGGTGAGAGCGTTGAAGTAGAGCGCCAGGTGTGTCGGGTTGACCGGGCTGTCGTTGGACGAGGTGTAGAGCTTGTCGATGATCGTGGTGGCCGAGGCCAGCAGCAGGCCGGCCACCACGGGCGTGATGCCGTAGGTGGTGGCGAGGGTGACCTGGTTGGCGATCTCCAGCCGGGCCTTCGGCAGCAGGTTGGGCACCGCCGCCTCCTTGGCCGGTGCCCAGGCCATCTGGACCGACTCGATGACGAAGGTGGCCACGCTCGCCCAGCCGATAACGATCTTGGGATCGGTGGTGAGCAGCGTGACGGCTGGGATCGAGGCGAAGAAGACGAACCGGATGAGGTCGCAGACGACCATCGTGTACCGGCGGTTCCAGCGGTCGGCGATCACCCCGGAGAGCGGCCCGAGGACCAGCGCGGGCAGCATCCGCACGGCGATCACCGAGCCGAACGCGACGCCCTTGGCAGCCGAGCCGGTGACCTGCTGCTGGGCCAGGTTGCTGGTGGCCAGCAGGCCGAGCCAGTCGCCGAGCGAGGAGAGCCCGAGCACCAGCCAGAGCCGACGGAACGCGCGTACGCCCAGCAGCCCGCGCAGCGCGCTGACGCCCGCGACGCCGTCCTCGGCCGGCTCCTCGGCAACCCGGGACCCGGCATCCTGCGGCAGGACGGGCGGCGGCCCGGCGACCGGGTCGGGGAGCCCGACCGCGGGGACGTCGCCCGGCTGTTCCGGCTGGGATTTCGTGATGGCCGCACCTCCGACGGTGTGGGCGCCGGTGGCGCCTCCCGGGGACCACCCCGCCCCGAACCTGTTCACTGTAGCCAAGCTGCTCTTCCCCGTGTCGGACGGCCGGTCCGGGGTAGCAGCTCTGTGCACTACGGCGGAAAGGTGATACGAAAGTCTTTCGCATTAGCTCGGGGAGCGACTACCGTGCAGCACGTGTCCGAACCACCGGCCAACTCCACCGAACGCCGCAACCAGCGGCTCCCCGTGGACAGCCGTGACCATCAGCTCTCCGTGGAGAGCCGTGACCATCAGCTCTCCGTGGAGAGCCGTGACCATCAGCTCTCCACGGAGAGCCGGGACCATCAGCTCTCCACGGAGAGCCGGGACCAGCGCCGCCGCCGCTACGACCGGGCCAGCGCCGGCCTCGACACCCCGCTCGGCCTGGTGGACCTGGCCGCCTTCGACGCCAACGCCGCCGCGCTGACCGCCCGCGCCGCCGGCAAGCCGCTGCGGGTGGCCAGCAAGTCGGTCCGCTGCCGGGACCTGCTGCGCCGGGTGCTGGCCAGGCCCGGCTGGCGCGGTGTGCTGAGCTACACCCTGCCCGAGGCGCTCTGGCTGGTCGGCAGCGGCGTCACCGACGACGCGCTGGTCGCCTACCCGACCGCCGACCGGGCCGCGCTGTGCCGGCTGGCCCGGGACCCCGCCCTGGCCGCCGCCGTCACCCTGGTCGTCGACTCGGACGCCCACCTCGACTTCATCGACGCGGTACTGCCCCCCGACCGGCGCGCCACCATCCGGGTCTGCCTGGAACTGGACGCCTCCTGGCGGCCGGCCGGCGGCCGGCTGCACGTGGGCGTGCGCCGCTCCCCGGTGCACAGCCCGGCGCAGGCCGGCGAGCTGGCCCGGCGGATCGCCGCCCGGCCCGGCTTCGCGCTGGTCGGGGTGATGGCCTACGAGGCCCAGATCGCCGGCGTCGGCGACCGGCCGCCGGGCGCCCGGCTGCGCGGCGCCGCCATCCGGGCCATGCAGCGCCGCTCGCTGCGCGAACTGGTGGCCCGGCGCGGCGCGGTGATCGACGCCGTGCGGCGCCACGCCGACCTGGAGTTCGTCAACGGCGGGGGTACCGGCAGCGTCGAGCGCACCGCGGCCGACCCGGCGGTCACCGAGATCGCCGCCGGCTCCGGCCTCTACGGCCCGCTGCTGTTCGACGCCTACCGCGCCTGGCAGCCGGAGCCGGCCGCCTACTTCGGCCTGTCCGTGGTACGCCGCCCGGCCCCCGGCATCGCCACCGTGCTGGGCGGCGGCTGGATCGCCTCCGGGCCGGCCGAACAGTCCCGCCAGCCGGTCCCGTGGCTGCCCGCCGGACTGCGCACGCTGCCGATGGAGGGCGCCGGGGAGGTACAGACGCCGCTGGTCGGGCCGGCGGCGGACACCCTGGCGGTCGGCGACCGGGTGTGGTTCCGGCACGCCAAGGCCGGCGAACTCAGCGAGCACGTGAACGAGCTGCACCTGGTCAGCGGGGACCGGATCGTCGCCACAGTGCCCAGCTACCGGGGCGAACAGATGGCATTTCTCTAACGGCTGGGCGCGGTTCATCGCATCCGGGGCCAGGGCTTACTACGCTCGGCTCGTGCGTCGCTACGGCTCGCTGCGCCGGTTCGCGTTCGCGGGCCGGGTGCTCGCTGTCGTCACCGTGCTCGGCGTCCCGGTGGTGGCCCTCGCCGGGCCGGCGCACGCCGACCCCCGGCCGCTGAGCCTGCGCTGGTCCGGTACCGGCTGGCTGGGCGTCGAACAGGTCGGCAACACCGCGCTGAGCTGTCCGGCCGGCAGCGCCGCCGACGGCGAGCCGTGCGCCGCCGCGCAGGCCGGCGGCCCGGCAGCCAACGACAACTATCCGATGTCGTACGTGGATGCCGACGCCGACCCGGCGACCTTCGACTCGTCCAGCGCCACGCTGGTGGCGCCGCCCGGGGCCGCCATTGCCTTCGCCGGCCTCTACTGGGGCGGTGACGCCGGGGTGGCCGGCCAGGCGGGCGTCGCCGGCTGCCAGAGCGCCGCGTCGGCCGGCCGGATCACCCCGCCGCCCGGTGTCGCCCGCGCCGGCCAGGTGCTGGTGAAGGTCGGCGACCGGGGATACACAGGGGTCGGCGCGAGTACCGTCGACCGGCTGGACAGCGCCGCCGGGGGCGCGACGTTCCAGAGCTTCGCCGACGTCACGCCGCTGTTCCTGCGCTACTCGCAGCTGGCCGGCGCCACCGCCGTCCCGGTGACCGTGGCGGACGTGGCGGTGGCCCAGGGGCCCAACTGCGGCGGCGGCTGGAGCCTGCTGCTGGCCTACGCCTACCCCGCCGCAGACCCCGGCTACGCCCCGGCGTACCGAACCGTGCAGCTCTTCGACGGCCTGGCGGCGGTGGGGCCGGGCATCCCCGTCTCGGCGACCGCCGAAGGCTTCCGGGCCGCCACCGACGGCGCCCCCACCGGCGGGCAGGTCGGCGTGGTGGCCTACGGCGGCGACCGTACCTCCGGCGGCAACCCGGTCAGCCTCAACGGGGTACCGGCCGGCGCCGCGGTGGGCGACTCCACCGTGGCGGGTAGCGGCTACGGCGCGCCGCTGGGCCCGCTGGGCCCGACCACTCCGGCCTACGGCAACAGCCTCGGCTACGACTCGCAGGTCATCGACGCCCCGGACGGCGCCCCGGCAGCCGGCGTGACCAGCGCCAGTACCAGCATCGGCGGCTCCGCCCCGCTGGTGGTCGGCGCGCTCGTCCTGACCAGCCGGGCAGACCAACTGGTGACCGCCGCACTGAGCGCCAGCCGCCCGGACGGCAGCCCGGCCCGGTACGCCGACGTGGCCACCGGCCAGCGCATCCACCTGACCCTGCGGCTGCACGCGGCGCTGCCGGCGACCGGCCTCACGGTGACCGCCCCACTCCCCACCGGCCTGGTACCGGTGACCGCCTCGCTGACTCTGGGCGGTGCACCGATCGACCCCGGCGCGCTGACCGGCGCCGGCGTCACCCTGCAACTGGCCACCCTGGATCCGGGCGCGGACGCCATCGTCGGCTACGACGCCATGGTGGCCGCGGGCGCCCCGTCCGGCCCGCTGGTGGCCCGGGCCACCGTGCGCTACCAGGTCTCCGGCGCCGCGCTGGTCAGCTACGCCGACCCGGTGACCGTGCTGGCCAACCGGGTCGACCTGGCGCTGCGCGCGGTCGCCACCGGCACCGCGGTCAGCGCCGGCCAGCCGGACCAGCTCACCCTCACCGTCACCAACCAGGGCAAGGTACCGGCCACCGGGGTCAGCGTGGCGGCGCCGCTGCCGCCCGGGCTGGCGCTGGCCGCCGCCACGGCGGCCCAGGGCAGCTACGACCCGACGACCGGCTGGTCGGTCGGCCCGCTGGCCCCCGGCGCCGCCACCACGCTGACCCTGACGCTGGCGCCCGGCACCGCACCCGGCGCGTCGCCGGCACCGGGTGCTAGCGGGGTCACCCCGTCGCTGGGGGCCGGGTCCCCGTCTCCGCCCGGCGCCCGGTCACGGGGTCCGGGTGACGGTGGCGCACCGGCCACCTGGCCGGTGCGGTTCGCCGCCGAGATCAGCGGCGCCGACCAGCCCGACGTCGACTCGGTACCGGGTGACGGGCTGGCCGGCGAGGACGACGCGGCCGCTGTGGCGCTCACTGTCACGGCGCCGCCGGCCGCCAGCGCGACGCCCGGCGCTGCCCCGCCCACCGGGGTGGTAGCAGCGGCCGGCCGGCACCGGGGAATGTCGGTCAACTCGGTGGTCACCCTGCTGGCAGCGGCCCTCGGGGTGACCCTCATCGCGCTCGGCGCGATGGTCTTCGGCTCGGCCCGCCGGGCCGGCCGCCCCGCTCCCCGCCCGCTACGTCCACGCCCCGGCGAACGGCCCCGCGCCGGCAGCCGTCCCCGCTGAGCAGGGTTTACTCCGCACCGCCTGCCAGCCCGCCGAGCCGGCATCCCCATCGCCAGCCAGCCCCTTGAGCGGGCAATCCGACGCCGGCAGCCGTCCCCGCTGCGCGGGCTTTACTCCACACCGCCTGGCCAGCCCGCCGAGCCGGCATCCCCATCGCCAGCCAGCCCGTTGAGCGGGCAATCCGACGCCGCCAGCCGTCCCCACTGAGCAGGGTTCACTCCACACCGCCTGCCAGCCCGTTGAGCCGGTAATCCGACGCCGCCAGCCATGCCCGGCTGAGCAGGGTTCACTCCACACCGCCAGCCGGCCGTTGAGCCGGGAATCCGGCGCCGCCAGCCGTCCCCGCTGAGCGGGGTTTACTCCACAGCGCCAGCCAGCCGCTGGGCGAGCGCGCTGCGGCGTCGGTTGGCCGCGCTGAGCGGGTGGTCAGCGCACGGACGCGGCGCGCGGGAAGGCGCGCGGCGGGGGCGAGGGGGGATGGGACGGGGTAGGTCAGCGGGCGGTGATGGTGTTGACGTGGCGGTGCAGGTACTCCCGGATCAGCGCCTTGGCCTCGGCCAGGACGGCCGGGTCGCCCTCGGGGGCGCGGCGGAAGGCGAGTTTGATCAGCGCGTCGGCGGCCTCGACGGCGATCGCCAGCGCGAAGTGCAGCCGGGGGCCGGCGGCCGCGCCGAAGTGGTCGACCAGCAGGTTGGCCAGCTGCTCGGCGATGATCGTGTTGTTGTCCCGCTCGTCGTCGAGCAGGTGCACGTCGACCACGTCACCGAAGTGCAGGGTACGGAAGCCGGGGACCGAGCGGTGCATGGCGATGTACTCGTCGATGCCGGCGTCGACCCCTTCCCACCAGTGGCCGAACTCCTGCTCGGCGAAGCGGGTGGACAGCCGCTGCAGGTAGCCGTCGAGGTTGCGCAGGGTGAGCGCCTGCACGATGGCCCGCTTGTCGGGGAAGAACTGGTACACCGAGCCGATGGCGACGCCGGCCCGCTCGGCGAGCAGTGTGGTGGTGAGCCCCTCGTACCCGACCTCGTCGACCAGTTCCGCGCACGCGTCCAGCATCCGCTGCACGCGGGCGACGCTGCGCCCCTGCACGGGTACCCGGCGCAGCGGACCGGCGACGTTGGTCCGTTCCGCGGCGCCGCCCCATGGGGCGGAGGTGGAACCGACGTCGGTGGGAGCCTGTGTCGTCACTTGCCCGCAACTCCTTTCGCGGCCGCGAACCCGTCACTGGGCCCGCCGGCGTTAAATCTACTCAAAGTAACGACGATGGCGCGTTCTCGCTGCGTCGTATTTCAACCCTTGACACAGGGTGTACATGAGCGGTACTCACGTTATGCCAGGATTCCCCGACGGAAGGCCGAGATGAACTGGACGAACTGGGCCGGCAACCAGCACTCCACCGCCGCCCGCGTGGTCCGGCCGGCCGACGTTCCCGCCGCCGCCGAGGCCATCCGGGCGGCCCGCGCGGACGGGCTCACCGTCAAGGCGCACGGTGCCGGGCACTCGTTCACCGGCGCGGCGCTGACCGACGGTGTGCACGTCGACCTCGGCGCGCTGGCCACCCCGGTACGGGTGGACCGCGCCGCGCGCCGGGTCACCGTCCCTGCCGGGATGCCCCTGCACGCGCTCAACCCGCTGCTCGCCGGGCTCGGCCTGGCGCTGCCCAACCTCGGCGACATCGACGCGCAGACCATCGCCGGTGCCACCGCCACCGGTACCCACGGCACCGGCGCCACCTTCGGCTGCCTGTCCACCTTCGTCGTCGGACTGTCCCTGCTCACCGCCGACGGCACGGTGCTGGAGTGCGACGCCGACCGGCACCCCGACGTGTTCGCCGCCGCCCGGGTCGGTCTCGGGGCGCTCGGCGTGCTCACCGAGGTCACCCTGCAGTGCGTCGACGCCTTCGTGCTGCGCGCCCGGGAGGAGCCGGACACCGTCGCCAACGTCTTCGCCGCGCTGGACGAGCACATCGGCGCCAACGACCACTTCGAGATGTACTGGTTCCCCTACACCGACCGGCTGCAGACCAAGCGCAACAACCGGGTACCCGCCTCCGACCGGCCACTGGGGCGGTTGCGGGGCTGGCTGGACGACGACTTCCTGTCCAACACCGTGCTCGGCGGCGCCTGCCGGCTCGGCCGGCGCTTCCCGGCGCTGGTACCCACGATCACCGGCGTCGAGGCCCGGGCGCTGTCCGCGCGCACCTACACGGCGCCGTCGTACCAGGTGTTCTGCAGTCCGCGCCGGGTCCGCTTCGTGGAGCTGGAGTACGGCCTGCCGCGCGCCGCCCTGCCCGAGGCGTTCGCCGCGCTGCGCGCCATCGTGGACGCGCTGCCGTTCCGGGTGGTGCTGCCGGTCGAGATGCGCATCAGCGCCGCCGATGACATCTGGCTCTCCCACGGGTACGGCCGGGACAGCGCCTACCTCGCCATCCACCAGTACGTCGGGATGCCCTTCGAGCCGTACTTCCGCGCCTTCGAGCAGGTCTGCACCGAGCTGGGCGGCCGGCCGCACTGGGGCAAGATGCACTGGCGGGCGGCCGGCGACCTGCGCCCGGCGTACCCCCGCTTCGACGACTTCCTCGCCGTACGGGACAAGCTCGACCCCGACCGGGTCTTCGCCAACGACTACACCCGACGCATCCTCGGCGACTGATTCCCACCGGCCGGGGGCGTGGGTGAGGGCGTTGGCCGCCCTGGCGCCAAGGCCCCATCGCGGGCTGAGCCATGACCCGTGACCGGTCCGACTACACCGCGACCGGCCCACTCAGCCCGACCGGCCCACTCAGCCCGACCGGCCCACTCAGCCCGACCGGCCCACTCAGCCCGACCGGCCCGCTTGGCCCGACCGGCCAGCCGGCCGCGACCGCGATCCGGCTACTCGCTTGAGGTCGTCGCCTTGCGGGGCGCGGCCTTCTTCGCTGCCTTCGCCACGGGGGCGTCCGTCGACTTCTTCGCCGCCGTGCCCGCCCCAGCGGCCGTGGTCTTCTTGGCCGCCGCCTTCGTCGCGGTGGCCTTCTTCGCGGTGGCCTTCGTTGCGGTGGCCTTTGTGCCGGTGGCCTTCTTGGCGGTGGCCTTCTTGGCGGTGCTCTTGCGGGCCGTCGCCTTGGCCGGCGCGGAGTCCCCGGCCGCCGGGGCGGCCTTCTTCGCCACCCGCTTGCGCGGCTCCGCCGGGCCCTTGGAGCGCTTCTCGGCCAGCATCTCCGAGGCCTCCTCGAGGGTCAGCTCCTCCGGCGTCTGGCCGCGCCGCAGCGAGGCGTTGACCTCGCCGTCGGTCACGTACGGGCCGAACCGGCCGTCCTTGATGACCAGCGGCTTGGCGGTCAGCGGGTCGTTGCCCATCTCGCGCAGCGGGGCCGCCGCCGCCCGGCGCTGCCGGGTCTTCGGGGCGGCCAGCAGGGTCATCGCCTCGTCCAGGGTGACCGTGAAGATCTGCTCCTCGGACTCCAGCGAGCGGGTGTCCTCGCCGCGCTTGACGTACGGCCCGAACCGGCCCGGCATGGCGAACACCTCCACCCCGTCCGGGTCGGTGCCCACCAGCCGGGGCAACTCCAGCAACTTCAGTGCCTCGGCCAGGGTCAGCGTGTCCGGGGTCTGGCTGCGCAGCAGGGAGGCGTTCTTGTCGCCGGTCGACACGTACGGGCCGAACCGGCCGGACTTGAGCACCACCGGCTCGCCCGTCTCCGGATGCTCGCCGAGCTTGCGCTCGCCGCCGCCGCCGAGGAACAGCTCGCCCACCTTCTCCGGGGTCAGCTCGTCCGGCGCGATACCCTCCGGCAGCGCCGCCCGGTCCCCGTCGCCGTCCGCTTCCACGGCGCTGCGCTGCAGGTAGGGGCCGTACCGGCCGACCCGGACGACCAGGTCGCGGCCCTCGTCGTCACGGAACAGCGGGATCGAGTTGACGCCCCGGGCGTCGATGTCGCCCAGGTTGTCGGTGACCATCTTGCGCAGGCCGCCGGCGCTGGCGATGGCCGCCGTCTCGGCGCTGCTCCTGGCCGGTACCGGGCGACCCGGGGACAGGTCGGCGCCGAAGTAGAAGGCGGTGAGGAAGTCCACGGCCGCGCCACCGCCACCGGCGATCACGTCCAGCTCGTCCTCCATCGAGGCGGTGAACTGGTAGTCCACCAGCTTCTCGAAGTGCTGTTCGAGCAGGTTCACCACGGCGAAGGCGAGGAACGACGGGATCAGCGCCTGGCCCCGCTTGAAGACGTAGCCACGGTCCTGGATGGTGCCCATGATGCTGGCGTACGTCGACGGGCGCCCGATGCCCAGCTCCTCCATCGCCTTGACCAGGGACGCCTCGGTGTACCGGGCGGGCGGCTGGGTGCTGTGGCCGAGCGGGTGCAGGGCGTCGGCGCGCAGTGGCTGGTCCTTGACCACGTTGGGCAGCCGGCGCTCGGCGTCCTCCGCCTCGGCCTCCTCGTCGTCGGAGGACTCCACGTAGGCCTTGAGGAAGCCGGGGTCGGTGATGGTCTTGCCGGTGGCACCGAAGTCGCACGCCTCGTCGCTGCCGGTGACCGCCCGGATCCGGATGCTCACCGAGGAGCCGACCGCGTCGGTCATCTGCGAGGCGACGGTCCGCCGCCAGATCAGCTCGTAGAGCCGGAACTCCTCGGCGGACAGCTCCTTGGCCAGCTCGCCGGGGGTACGGAAGGAGTCGCCGGAGGGGCGGATCGCCTCGTGCGCCTCCTGGGCATTCTTGACCTTGGAGGCGTACCGGCGGGGCTCGGTGGGGACGAACCGGTCGCCGTAGAGCTCGCGGACCTGGCGGCGGGCGGCGTCCAGCGCGGTGTCCGACAGGTTCACCGAGTCGGTACGCATGTAGGTGATGTAGCCGTTCTCGTACAGCCGCTGCGCGGTGCGCATCGTCTGCGCCGAGGAGAAGCGCAGCTTGCGGGACGCCTCCTGCTGCAGCGTCGAGGTGATGAACGGCGGGTAGGGCCGGCGCCGGTAGGGCTTCTCCTCCACCCGGGTGACCGTGAACGGGCGCCCCTCCAACCGGGCCGCCAGGCCCCGGGCCGCGCCCTCGTCCAGGTGCACCACATCGCCCCGGGCCCGGCCGGTGGTCGGCTCGAAGTCCCGGCCGGTGGCGACCCGGTCGCCGTTCAGCGCGATCAAGGTCGCCGAGAAGCCGCGCGGCCCGTCCGCGGCCGCATTCTCCAGCAGTGCCAGATCGGCCACGATGTCCCAGTATTCGGCGGTACGGAAAGCCATCCGCTGCCGCTCGCGGTCCACCACGATCCGGGTCGCCACGGACTGCACCCGGCCCGCCGAGAGCTTCGGCATGACCTTCTTCCACAGCACCGGGGAGACCTCGTAGCCGTAGAGCCGGTCCAGGATGCGCCGGGCCTCCTGGGCGTCGACCAGGAACCGGTCGATGTCCCGGGGGTTGGCGATGGCGGCCTGGATGGCCGCCCGGGTGATCTCGTGGAACACCATCCGCTTGACCGGCACCCGGGGCTTGATCGTCTCCAGCAGGTGCCAGGCGATCGCCTCGCCCTCGCGGTCCTCGTCGGTGGCGAGGAAGACCTCGTCGACCTCCTTGGCCAGCTGCTTGAGCCGGGTGATCTGCTTACGCCGGTCCGGGCTGACCACGTAGAGCGGCTTGAACCCGTCGTCGACGTTGACCCCGAGCCGGGCCCACGGCACGCCCTCGTACCCGGCGGGTACGTCGCTGGCGTTGCGCGGCAGGTCCCGGATGTGGCCCATGCTGGCCTCGACGACGTACCCCGGGCCCAGGAAGTCCGCGATCTTCCGGGCCTTCGCCGGTGACTCGACGATGACCAGGCGCTTGGCGGTGCTGCTCGGCACGGTGCTCCCCACAGGTCGGTGTGCGCCAGCTGGTGTTTGGCTGGCGACTGTCCAACGTAACGCCCGCGACCGGCCGGAGGTTCCCGTTTGCGCCCGGAACCGGCGCGGTCGTCACAGTAGACGGCGCCACCGTACACCCATAGTCAACTGTGCCAGGGCTCACGCGGGCCACAGGCCGCCCGGTGCGCCGTCCGGTTCGTCCCCTACCAGCTCCCGTAGCCGGGCCAGCCGGCGCTGCCCGGTGATCCGGTACCCGGGGCCGCCGGCACGCGGCCCGAGCAGCACCGGGGCCAGCCCGAGGGCGGACAGGGCGGCGCCGGCCGGGCCCCAGGTCGGCTCGTCCCCGGCGCCCAGGGCCAGGGTGAGGCCCAACTCGTCGCGCGACCCGGCGGCCACCAGCCACAGCCGCAGCCGCCGGCCGTCCAGCGTGAAACCTTCCGGCGGGGTCTTCACCGCCCCGCGCAGCCAGGCGCGGCCCAGCGGGGCGAGCGAGGTGGCGTAGGCGCTGCGTACCCCGATGTGCTGTTCGGCGGTGGCCACGCAGCTGGCCGACAGGCCCCGGGCGCGGAACTCCCGGACCAGCACCCGCGCCCGCCACAGCTCGTCCACCACGATCGACACCCGCGCCGTGCCGCCCATCCGGACCACCTGGCCCGGCCCGGCCAGCAGGCCTTCCAGGTCGACGGCGGCCGGCGCGCGCGCCTCCACGCCGAACAGGGACAGCTGCCCGCTCGGGCGCGACCGGCGGACCACCGGCCCGGCCGCCGGCCGGACCCGCCCGGGCGCCGGACCGTCGCCTCTCCAGGACATCAGGGCGTCGCCGTCCGAAGGCAGCAGGGCGTCGCCGTCCGAAGGCAGCAGGGCGTCGCCGTCCGAAGGCAGCAGGGCGTCACCATCCGAAGGCAGCAGGGCGTCACCGCCTGACGGGAGGAGGGCGTCCGCGCCCTGGTCACCGCGGGGCGGCGGGGTGTCACCGCCCGGGGACGGCGGGATCAGGCCGGGTTGCACGCCGGTACCTCGTCGAAGTCCTTGCGCAGTTCGGCGGAGGCCAGCGTGGTGGTGTTCACCCCGGCGGCCGCGTAGTCGGTGGTCAGGGTGGCCAGCGCCTGCTGGACGCCGTCGTAGAACTTCTCCGGGTCGGCCAGCGGCAGCGCCTCGATGGTCTGCTGCGCCTTGGCGTAGGCGTCCCGTACGGCGGCCAGCGCCTTGACGAACCGGGCGGCGATGGCCTGTCCGTCCCGGATGTCCGGGTAGCCGGCGGCGGCGACGGTGGCGCGGGCGTGCTCGCTGGCCTGCTGCGCACCGGAGAGCAGCTTCACCAGGCTGTCGCGGGTCTGCTGCGGGTCGTGGGCGGCGCCGGTGTCGGTGGCGGCCTGGCTGTTCAGGGTGGTGATCTGGGTACGCCACGGGCCGAGGGCCTGGCAGACGTCGGTGACCCAGGCGCGCGAGCGGACGCCGTGCGGACCGCCCCCGCAGGCGGCACCGCCCAGTAGGGCGGCGGCGAGCACCGGGAGCAGCCCGAGGCGGAGGAGGACGCGCTGCATGCCGGTCACTGTACGGCTGTTCGAGGCCGGCGAGGAGTGCGGTGCCGCCCGGTTCGCGTGTCGCCGCCCGACGCCCCGCTGCCCGGGTGCGGTGGCTACGCGTACCAGGAAAAAGATGGCGCCGGACCCGTGCGGGTCCGGCGCCATCGTGTCGCAGGCGCGACCGACCGGTCAGACCTTCACGGTCTCGTCGGCGGCCGCGTCAGCTTTTTTCGCCGCCACCTCCGGGCCACCGTCACCGGCGTCCACGGAGATCGGGCGACGCTTGCTGATCGCCACCGCGGCGACGATGACGGCGACCGCGACCAGGGCCACCCCGATGCGCAGCGGGGTGTTCTTGTCCGCGCCGGTGCTCCAGGCCACCACGGCCGGTGCGATCAGCAGCGCGACCAGGTTCATCACCTTGAGCAGCGGGTTGATCGCCGGGCCGGCGGTGTCCTTGAACGGGTCACCGACGGTGTCGCCGATGACGGTGGCGGCGTGCGCGTCGGAGCCCTTGCCGCCGTACGCGCCGTCCTCCACCATCTTCTTCGCGTTGTCCCAGGCGCCGCCGGAGTTGGCCAGGAAGACCGCCATCAGCGTGCCGGTCCCGATGGCGCCGGCCAGGTACGCCGCGAGCGCCCCGAAGCCGAGGCCGAAGCCGACCGCGATGGGGGCCAGCACCGCCAGCAGCCCGGGGGTGATCAGCTCGCGCTGGGCGTCCCGGGTGCAGATGTCGACGACCTTGCCGTACTCCGGGCGCTGGCTGTAATCCATGATCCCGGGGAACTCGCGGAACTGGCGGCGCACCTCCATCACCACGGCACCGGCCGACCGGGACACCGCGTTGATGGCCAGGCCCGAGAAGAGGAACACCACGGCCGCGCCGAGCAGCAGGCCGACCAGGTTCTTCGGGTTGGAGACGTTGAGCGCGCCGACGATCGTCGCCCCCACGTCGGCCACCTTGGCCTGGGCCAGCGCCGTCTCCACGGTGTCGGTGAACGACCCGAACAGCGCGGTCGCAGCCAGGACGGCGGTGGCGATCGCGATGCCCTTGGTGATCGCCTTGGTGGTGTTGCCGACCGCGTCCAGGTCGGTGAGCACCCGGGCGCCGGCCTCGTCGATGTCGCCGGACATCTCGGCGATGCCCTGGGCGTTGTCGGAGATCGGGCCGAAGGTGTCCATCGCCACGATCACGCCGACGGTGGTGAGCAGGCCGGTACCGGCCAGCGCCACGGCGAACAGGGACAGGATCAGCGAACCGCCGCCGAGCAGGTAGGCGCCGAAGACACCGGCGCCGATCACCACGGCCGTGTACACCGCCGACTCGAGGCCCACCGAGATGCCGGCGAGCACCACGGTCGCCGGACCGGTCAGCGAGGTCTTGACGATGTCGCGTACCGGCCGCCGGCTGGTCTCGGTGAAGTAGCCGGTGAGCGCCTGGATGATGGCGGCCAGCGCGATACCGATGAGCACGGCGAGGATGGCGAAGACCGGCGGGCTCACGTCCGCGCTCTGCCCGCTGGACAGGCCGTGGAAGTGGAAACCGGACCAGTCGTGCGGCAGGTAGGCGAAGGACGCGATGCCCACCAGGACCGCCGAGATCGCCGCGGAGATGTAGAACGCCCGGTTGATGGCGACCAGACCGTTGCGGTCGCTGGGGCGCAGCCGGGTGATGAACACCCCGATGATGGCCGTCAGGACACCGATGGTCGGCACGATCAGCGGGAAGATCAGACCCTCTTCGCCGAACGCGGCCTTGCCCAGGATCAGCGCCGCGACCAGGGTCACCGCGTACGACTCGAAGAGGTCGGCGGCCATGCCGGCACAGTCGCCCACGTTGTCACCGACGTTGTCGGCGATGGTGGCGGCGTTGCGCGGGTCGTCCTCCGGGATGCCCTGCTCCACCTTGCCGACCAGGTCGGCGCCGACGTCGGCGGCCTTGGTGAAGATGCCGCCGCCGACCCGCATGAACATGGCCAGCAGGGCGGCGCCGAAGCCGAAGCCCTCCAGCACGGTGGGCGCATCGCCCTTGTAGATCATGACCACCACGCTGGCGCCGAACAGGCCCAGGCCGACGGTGAGGAAGCCGACCACGCCACCGGTGCGGAAGGCGATCTGCATGGCCCGTTCCCGGCTGCCCTGCCCGGTGTTGGCGGCCGCCGCGACGCGCAGGTTGGCGCGGGTGGCCAGCGCCATGCCGGCGCCACCGATGAACGCGCTGAACAGTGCGCCGACGACGAAGAACAGCGAGCGGCCGATCTTGACCGACATCCCGCCTTCGTTCACCGGCAGCAGGAACAGCAGCACGAACGCGATGACCACGAAGATCGCCAACGTCTTGAACTGCCGGACCAGGTAGGCGCTGGCGCCCTCCTGCACCGCTACGGCGATGTCCTGCATTTTCTTCGTGCCCTGCCCGGTCGCGAGGACCGCCTTTACCAGGGCGAACGCGAAGCCCAATGCCACCAACGCGATAACTGCTGCGATGACGACAAAGGACAGATTACGACCAGAGAGGGACAACTCGCTCGCAGCGAGGGTGCTCCCGGACATCTATGTCCTCCTGTACCGAAACATGCGCCGTCACCGAGCGTGTCGGACGGCGTTCTCCGCTGGGGGAGTAACCACGCACCCACCGGCCAACGGACGGCGTGACCAGCGGTGGAAGCAGTTGACCCGCGTACTCTAGCGGCCCGTCGTGGTTGGGGTCACATCCAGTGCTGATTGTGTCATGTGATGTTGCCCGTCGTGCGGTGAGCGCAGCGCCGGTCGGCGGCAGCAACCTACGGGCGGGCGCCGTTGCCGGGCCGCGCGACCGGCCAGGACATCACGACCTCGGTACCGCTGCCCTGCTCCGCCGGGCGCACGGTGATCTGCTCGACCAGGCTGGCCAGCAGCGCCAGGCGCATCCCGACGGCCACCGCCTCCTCCGCCTCGTCCACCGCGTGGTCGGGCCCGGAGGTGTCCGGGTCGGCGCGGTGATCCGCTCCACCGGCCGGCGGAGCGGGCCAGCCGCCGTCCTGCGCGGCCTCCTCCATCAGCGCCACCGGGTCGGCCCGGCCGGCCGGCGGGCTGAGCGCGGCGTCGATCGGCGCCCGGTCGGTCACCCGGATGGTGAAGCTCGCCTCGTCGCTGAGCACCACCTCCACCAGCTCGCTGAGCCCGTGCTGGCGGTGTAGCGCCACGGCCCGCGAACACGCCTCACCGATGGCCAGCCGGATCTCGTCGTAGAGCTCGGCGGAGACCCCGGCGCGCCGGGCGACGGCCACCGCCACCAGACGCGCGGTGCGTACGTGCGCGGCCGCCGGGGTGAAGGAGAGGCGGACAGTGGGCATCGGGCTCAGCCGGCCGTACCCAGGGGCTCGCCCGCCCGGCCCTCGCCGGTGGCCGCCTCGACCGACTCGTACAGCGCGAAGACGCGGTCCAGCCCGGTGATGCGGAAGATCTTCAGCAGCCGTTCCTGGCCACACACCAGCAGCAACTCCCCGCCCACCACGCGCAGCCGCTTGAGCGCCCCGACCAGCACACCGAGCCCGGTCGAGTCGAGGAACTCGACCCGGCCCAGGTCCACCACGACCTGCCGGGCGCCGCCCTCGACCATTGCGATCAACCGCTCGCGCAGTTGCGGCGCGGTGTACACGTCGATTTCGCCGGCCACTTCGAGCACCGCGTACCCACGATCCGTCCGCGTTGCCATGGACAGCTCCATCCGGACCTCCTCGCCGGTGATGACCGGACTGTGACAGCCCCCGGAGGAATCTAACCATTGCCGGCGCCCCGGCATCCCCCACGTCCGACAAGATCATTATGCACCCGCCCGGAAGCGCAGATCAGCCGCGCCCACCCACCGGGTCCAACTTCCCGATGCCCAGCCTTCGGGATGGCGCCAGAAAGCCGTCGCAGCCGCCGCCCGGCATGTCTGAGCCGGGCCAAGCGGGCCGGCACGTTAGAGTTTCTCGCGTGACCAGCGCGAGCCCGGCGGTGGCCTGGATCGGCCCGCCGGCCCCCGCCGACCTGCTGCGGCACCTCACGCGACGCGGTCCGGAGTCACTGACCCACGTCGAACGGGTGCCCGCCCGCCCCGGCCGCACCGCGCCCTGGCCCGACTGGGTACCGGACGAGCTGGTCGACCGGCTCGCCGAGCGGGGCATCGGGCAGCCGTGGGCGCACCAGGCGACCGCCGCCGACCTGGCGCACCGGGGTCGCCACGTGGTGATCGCCACCGGCACCGGCTCCGGCAAGTCGCTGGCCTACCAGCTGCCCGTGCTGTCCCGGCTGCTGGCCGAGCCCCGGGCCACCGCGCTCTACCTGGCCCCCACCAAAGCACTCGCCGCCGATCAGGTGCGGGCGGCGACGGCCCTGGCGCCCGAGGGGGTACGCCCGGCCGGCTACGACGGCGACACGCCGCGCGAGGAGCGTGACTGGGTCCGCGCCCACTCCCGGCTGATCCTCACCAACCCCGACATGCTGCACTACAGCGTGCTGCCCCGGCACGACGCCTGGGCGTCGTTCCTGCGCCGGCTGCGCTTCGTGGTGGTCGACGAGTGCCACGCCTACCGGGGCGTCTTCGGCTCGCACGTGGCCCAGGTGCTGCGCCGGCTGCGCCGGATCTGCGCCCGCTACGGCAGCTCGCCCACGTTCATCCTGGCGTCGGCCACGGCCGGCGACCCGGCCGGTTCGGCGCAGCGGCTGACCGGCGTGCAGGTCAGCGCTGTCACGCAGGACGAATCGCCGCGGGGCGGGGTCACCTTCGCGCTCTGGGAACCGCCGCTGCTGCCCGGCCACGACGCCGACGGCGGGGCGCTGGCCGCGCCGGTACGCCGGTCGGCGCTGCGCGAGGCGGCCGACCTGCTGACCGACGCGGTGGTCCAGGGGGCCCGCACGCTGACCTTCATCCGGTCCCGCAAGGGTGCCGAACTGGTCGCCACGATGACCCGCCGGTCGCTGCGCGAAGTGGCCCCCGAGCTGGCCGACCGGGTGGCCGCCTACCGGGCCGGGTACCTGCGCGAGGAGCGCCGGGCGCTGGAGCAGGCCCTGCACTCCGGCGAGCTGCTCGGGCTCGCCTCCACCAACGCCCTGGAGCTGGGCGTGGACCTGGTCGGCCTGGACGCCGTGGTGCTGGCCGGGTACCCGGGCACGCTGGCGTCGCTGTGGCAGCAGGCCGGGCGGGCCGGCCGGGCTGGGCGGGAGGCGCTGTGCGTACTGGTGGCCCGGGACGACCCGCTGGACACCTACCTGGTCCACCATCCCGCCGCGCTGTTCGGCCGGCCGGTCGAGGCGATCGTGCTCGACCCGGCCAACCCGTACGTGCTCGGCCCGCACCTGTGCGCGGCCGCTGTCGAGCTGCCGCTGACCCGGGCCGACCTGGAGCTCTTCGGCGGCGAACCGGCGGCCGCCACGGTCGAGGCGCTGGTCGCCGCCGGGCACCTGCGGCGCCGCCCGACCGGCTGGTACTGGGCGCACGACGGCCGTCCCGAGGTCGACCTGCGGGGTACCGGCGGGGCACCGGTGGCGATCGTCGAGCAGGCCACCGGCCGCCTGCTGGGTACCGTCGACCGGGGCGCCTCGCACGTCCAGGTGCACACCGGCGCCGTCCACCTGCACCAGGGCGTGTCGTATGTGGTGGACGAGCTGGACCTGGCCGACGGTGTGGCGCTGGTACACGCCGAGGAGCCGGAGTGGAGCACCCACCCGACCGACGTCACCGACCTGACCGTCAGCGCCGTCACCTCCTATCTGGACGCCGGCCCGGTCGGCCTGTTCCTCGGTACCGTCGAGGTCACCAACCAGGTGGTCGGCTACCAGCGCCGCCGGATCGGCTCCGGTGAAGTGATCGACAGCCGTCCCCTGGACCTGCCCGCCCGCCAGCTCACCACCACGGCCGTGTGGTGGACCGTCTCCCCCGCCGAACTGCGCCGGGCCGGCATCGAGCCGGCCGGTACGCCCGGTGCGCTGCACGCCGCCGAGCACGCCGCGATCGGCCTGCTGCCGCTGGTCGCCACCTGCGACCGGTGGGACATCGGCGGCCTGTCGACCGCGCTGCACCCGGACACCGGGGCGCCGACGGTGTTCGTCTACGACGGCCACCCGGGCGGCGCCGGCTTCGCCGAACGCGCCTACCAGGTAGCCGTGGAGTGGCTGTCGGCCACCCGGGAGGCGATCGACACCTGCGCCTGCGAGACCGGCTGCCCGTCCTGCGTGCAGTCCCCCAAGTGCGGCAACGGCAACGACCCCCTGGACAAGGCGGCGGCGGTACGGGTCCTCGGCGCCGTCCTCGGCGCGCTCGACGGGCGAGGCTGACCGACCGCCGGCGGCCGGACCCGTCCGGCGCGGCGGGCCTGCGGCCGGCGCCCGGTCGGCACGCCTTGACCGCTGGACCGGCCTGGCGGGGCAGCCGATCCTCACGGGTGCTCGCCGACCGGGCCGGCGCGGGCGACAGCGCGGGCGGTGAGCGCGAAGCCGGCCGGGCCGGCCAGGTCGACCTCGACGGTGACGGTGACATACCGACCATCGACCACGCACCCGACCAGCCGGCCGTGGTTGGCGGCGGCCAGCCGCCCGGCCTGGGCACAGGATGTCGCCGCTCCGGCGTAGGTCGCCCGTGCGCCGGCCAGTGCGGCCAGGTCGGCCGCCGACGACGCCCGGTGCCGGGTGATCATCGCGTTGCCCACCTGCGCCCCACCCAGCCCGAGCAGCAGGACGGCCAACCCGCAGGCGAGCACCCACAGCGACGCCGAACCCCGCTCGCCGCGACAACGGACACCCGGGACCCCGTCCGGGCCGGTGCGCCCGCCGCCATGCCCGACCGGAACGCCTGCCGCTGAACCTGCACCGGCCGACCAGCGGCTGTCACGGCCACGCCCGCCGGCCGTCACGGCTCCACCTCGGCGACGGCGTCGCCGCTGACCGTGACGCCGGGCAGGTGCCGGCCGAGCGGGCGCACGGTCACCGACACGGTGGCGTAGACCAGATCCCCGTCGGCGCGCACGGACACCGCCGCGTCAGCGGGGGCGCGACGGTACGCCGCGCTGGCGCCGTCGCCGCCCCGGGACTGGGCCAGCGCCGCGTCCCGGGCGGCATCCACGCACCGCATCCGGGCCAGCACGGCGTTGACCGTACCGACGGCGAAGAGCAGGAGCAGCACGAGTGCGGGCAGCGCGACCGCGAACTCGGCGGTCGCGCTGCCCCGGTCTCCGCGTACCCGCCGGATCACTGCAGTGCCCGCTGCACGATGCCGGAGAGCGCATTCTGGATCTTCTCCGAGGTGAGCACCTTGAGCAGCACTCCGGCAAAGGCCACCGCGGCGAGGGTGCCGACGGCGTACTCGGCGGTATTCATTCCGGCGTCGCCCTTGAGCCGGGTCCGTAGCCTGCGGATCACGCAGTGCTCCTCTCATGACAGGACGTCGCCCAAGACGGCGACGATCACCGGTACGACACCGGCGACGACGAAGGCGGGCAGGAAACACAGCCCGAGGGGGACTACCAGCAGTACGCCGGCCCGCTGCGTGGCGGCCTGCGCCCGGCTGACGGCCTGCCCGCGCAGGTCGTCGGCGAGGCGCCCGAAGGCGGAGGCCAGCGCGGCGCCGCTGTCGGCCGCACGGGTCACCACGGCGGCCAGCCGCGCACCACCGGCCAGCTCGACCACCGGCGTCCAGGCCCGGCCGGGCGGGGAACCCGCCGCGAGAGCATCGGCAACGCCGGCCAGTCTGGGCCCGAGCGCCCCACCGACGGCCGTGGCGACGAGCTGGATCGCCTGTCCGACCGGCAGCCCGGCACGCAGCGCACCGGCCAGCAGGTCGAGTGCGAACGGCAGCAGCGCCGCGGCCTGTTCCCGCTGCCGGCGCAGCGCGGCCGACTCCACCCGGCGCAGCAGCCGGTAGGCGACGAGCCCGGCGACGAGCGCCACCGCCAGCCCCGGCCAGGAGCCGACCAGCAGCCAGCCCAGAACCGCCGCGCAGCCGGCACCGGTGAGGCAGCGTGACCTGTTCATGAGACCCACCCGGTCCGGGTGCCCGCGATCCGGGACGCCCAGGCCAAGCCGCTCACCTGGAGTATCAGTGCCAGGCCGGCGCAGCCGGCGCCCAGCGGCGTGTGCAGCAGCTGGTGCAGCGGGTCGACACCGAGCCCGTAGCCGAGTCCGATGCCCGCAACGGGCAGCGCTGTGAGCAGCCACGCGGTGGCCGACGTGCCGGCAGCGTGGGCGGCACCCAGGTCGGCCACCGCCCGGTGCGACCGCAGGTCGGCGTCGAGCCGGTCGAGCAGGTCGGCCAGTGGCGCCCCGGCCGCCTCGGCCACCTGTGCCGCCGCTGCTACCCGGGCGCGGATGATCCGCACCAGCGGGGCGTTGCCGCGGGTGACGGTGGTCAGGGCGGCGAGCGCGGTGGCGGCCGGCTGGCCGGCGCGCAGGCCGGCGCCGAGCGCTACGACGGCATCGAGCGCCGTCTCCTCGGCCCGGGCGTCGCCGCGACGGCGTTCCCGCCGCAGGAGCGCACGGATCCCCAGCCCGGCGTAGACAGCCGCGATCACGGCGCCGACCGGGCCGCCGGCGAGCAGACCGGCCAGCCCGGCCAGGCCGATGGCCGCGGCGGTGACGGGTCGCGGACGGGTCAGCAGCAGGTCGGCCCACCGGCGACGCCCGGCGGTCGCCCCGGTGAGCGCGGTCAGTCGTCGGCCCGCCCGGCGCCGGCCGATCACCGCACGCCCCCGCGGGGCTGCGGATCCGGCGCCGTCAGCGTGTCGTCCAGCGGCACGCCGCGTTCGCGGAGCAGCCGGGCCAGCGCCGCCGCGGCGGGTCCCGGGCCTCGCGCGTGGTGCCAGGCGCTGACCGCCCGGCTGATCGGCTGCCCCGGCTCCGTATGCAGCAGGCAGATCTCGTCCACCCGGCGCCCGGCCGGTGAACGGGCCACCTGGACGGCGACCTGCAACCCGGCCGCGATCTGGGCGTGCAGCGCCTCCCGGGGTACCCCGCCGAGCAGGCCGAGCGCCTCCAGCCGGGCGGGTACGTCGGTGGCGCTGTTGGCGTGCAGCGTCGCGGCGCTGCCGTCGTGCCCGGTGTTGAGGGCGCTGAGCAGGTCGATGACTTCGGCGCCCCGGCACTCGCCGACCACCAGGCGGTCGGGGCGCATCCGCAGCGCCTGGCGGACCAGCTCACGCAGCCCGATCTCGCCCGCGCCCTCCACGTTCGCCGGCCGGGCCTGCAGCGCCACCAGGTGCGGATGGGCCGGGCGCAGCTCGGCGGAGTCCTCGACCAGGACGATGCGCTCCGTCGGCGGCACCAGGGTGAGCAGGGTACCCAGGAGCGTCGTCTTGCCCGCCCCGGCAGCCCCGGTGACCAGGTACGACAGCCGCGCCCGCACGATCGCGGCGAGCAGCCGCGCGCCCTGGACGCCGACCATCCCGGTACGCACCAGCTCAGGCAGCGTCAGCGCACGGTGCCGGAAGGTCCGCAGCGACAGCAGCGGCCCCGGCTGGGCGACCGGTGCCAGGACGGCGTGCAGCCGGGTGCCGTCGGCCAGCTGGCAGTCGACGAACGGTGAACCCTCGTCCAGCCGGCGCCCGGCCACGGCAGCCAGCCGCTGGGCCAGCCGGCGTACCTCGACCGGGCCGCCCAGCTCGACGGCTGCCCGGACCAGTCCGCTGCCCCGGTCCGTCCACACTTCGTCACCGTTGACCAGCAGGTCGGTGACGTCCGGGTCGAGCAGCAGTGCGGTGAGCGGGCCCGCACTGGCCAGCCAGGAGGGCACCGTGGTGGCGCTCATGCCGGCTCGCCGGTACCGGTGACGCCCAGGTCGGCGAGGAGTTGCCGGCACAGCGCGGCCAACGGTCCCCGCCCGTCCCGGGCCGGCGCCACGCCGTTCTCCAGGTCCCGGGCCAGGCGCGGTTCCGGGCGCAGGTAACCGGCCAGCGGCAGGGACAGCGCCGCCGTGACGTCGTCGGTACGCAGGCCGCCGGGCGCCGGGCCGCGTACCACCACGGCGAGGCGGGCACAGTGCGGAGTCATCTGTTCGGCCACCCGGGCGGCGGCGGCACACGCGCGCAGTTCCGCGGGTACCACCAGATAGGCCTGGTCGCAGTCGGTCAGGGCGAGCAGCGCCGCGTCGTCCAGCCGGCGGGGGATGTCGAGAACGACCAGGTCGTGCTGGCGCCGGGCGGCGGCCAGCGTCCCGGCCAGGGTGGCCACCGGGATGCGCGGCTGCGGCGACCGGTCGAAGGACAGCGCGGCGAGGCCGTCCTGGCGTGGCAGCGCGTCCACCACCGGGTCCTGTGGGCGGACCGCCGGCCAGCGCACCCCGTCCACCTGCTCCCAACCGAGCACCAGGTCCAGCCCGCCGCCGAGCGGATCGACGTCCACCAGCAGGGTCCGCACGCCGGCCCGGGCGGCCGTCACCGCCAGCGCCGCGGCGAAGACACTGGCACCGGCCCCGCCCCGCCCACCGGCGACCGCGGCGACCAGGCCACTCGTTCGGGTCACGCCGGATGCCGGCAGCTGACGGGGGCGCCGGGGCTGCGGCGTCGCGCCCGGGGCGGCGTTGAGGAGCGGCCACGGTTCGCTGTTCAGGTCGCGGCCCGGCCGGGTCGGGTTGAGCAGGCCGTCCCAGTCGTCCACAGCGCGGTGGGGGCGCTGCCGCCCCCGCGTCAGCGCGTCTCCGCCGGAGGCCTCCGGCAAGGGCGCGAAGGTTCCGGACCGGACAGGCTGACCCGCCGCCCGGCGCTGCGGAGATTGGGCCGCCGGACCTGCCCCGGCGACCCGGGAGGGTTGGGCCGGCTGTCCGATTCCGGGGTGCCGGGACGGTTGGGCGGGTTGCCCGGTCCCGGGATGCCGGGAGGAACGGGCCGATTGGCCGGTCACCGGGCGGTGCGAAATGGAGACCGGCTGGCCGGCGTCGGCCACCGCGTCGCCGGCGAGCGCCAGCCGGTGGGCCAGCCACGGCTCGGCGGCCGGCAGGGCAGCGATGTGACCGGCCGCCAACTGGTCGGCCGCCGTCCACTCGGGCGGCGCCTCCCCGGTGTGCCGGCCGACCACGACGAGGCCAGGGCGGCGCGGCAGCCCGGCGCGTACGCACGCCTGGGCGGCGTCGATACCGACCAGCACCAGTGGTGCGCTGGCGAAGCGCGGGCGGGCGCCGGCGGCGTCGGGCGCCACGTCGAGCAGTACGTCCACGCTGGCGGCGATGCGTACCAGCTCGTCCAGCAGGTGCGCGTCGGCGGTGACCAGCAGCGGCCGGCCGGTCACCGTGGCCGGCACGGTACGGCGTGCGGTCGGTACTGCCATCGGTGGCCTCCCCGGTCGACGTGGCCTGACCGGAGCACCGTGGCAGTCGCCCGGGCGTCGGGAAAAGGCCGCCGACGGCCACCTGTGGACAGCGCGGGTGGCTGTGGACAAGCCGCGCCGAACCGAGTTGATCTGCTATGCCACCGCACCCCACGGTTGGGTATTGCCGGCTTCGCCGGATACCCTCACAGCGCATTTCCGCTGGTAGAGGACGGATCAGGCTGGTGATCGAGACGAACGGACGGCCAGCGCGCGTCGGGCGGGCCGGGTGGCTGTCGTGCGGCCTGGCGTTCGCCGCGGCCGTTCTCGCCGCGACCTATCTCGTCGGGGACCAGTGTCCGGTACCTGTCGCCGCCGTCCCGCTCCTGGTGAGCGCGACCCCGGCGCTGGCCCGCACACCGCGCGCGTTCGCGGTCGTCTGCCGGCTCGCGGCTGTCCTGTTGATCGTTCTGGCGGTGCCGGGCGTGTTCTTCGGGCTTCCGCTCTTCCTTCCGGCGGCGCTGATCCTGCTCATGGCACCGACGGCGGCCGCGCAGGACGCGGAGTTCCGGCCACAGGTCGCCAGCTTCGTCAGCGTGGTGATCTTCGCGACCTGCGCCGTGGTCTGGGGGACGACCCTGTATGAACAGCGGCTGGCACCGCCGGACGCCTTCCTGGTAACTACCGCGCCGGAGTTCAGCGACCGCGCCGACTTCCGCAATGTCGTGAACGGACGGGCGGACGGCATCGGCTTCGGCGCCACTGAGGTGAGCCTCAGCGGAACCGGTCCCGGAGAGGGTCCGATGCTGACTGTCCGGTTCCCCGGCTCCCTTTCTGCCGGAGATCGGCAACGCCTGGCCGACCATCTGTGGGAACTCGACGGTGTGCGCAGCGTCAGGCCATGCAGCCGCTGGCACGGCGAGTGCTGACTCCAGCGCCCTGAAGCTGGCCCTGGACCACTGGAGCGATCGGCCTGTCTGATCCGTGCGCCGCTGGTCCCCGCGGAGTGGACGTTGCTGAATTGGGACGACCCCCGTCGGGGGGTACCGGCGAAGGCCTCAGGACTGGCCTCGGGCTGTAGCAAACGTGCTGCTAGAGAGCCGATCAGATGAGCTTCGTTGGCATCCAGTGCGTGCCGTTGCTGCCCGCTCTGCTGAGTTTCTGCTGACTGCGTGCCGCCACCCCGGCAGACTCAACACGTGGCTCTCACGTGGCCTACGTGGCTGGTCGATGCCGGCCGCCAGCAGACCAGCCAGACCGACCCCTCGCTTGTAAGAACCGTTCGACAGGTCCGCAGCCGTCTGCCCGCTCTTGTTGGTCCTGGCCGCCGTCGCGGAGGGTCCCGGCTCGACCGACTCCGTAAATGGCGGTTGCTGTCACCGTTGCTGTCGGCAGTGTTGGCGTTCTACGACGACCCCCGTGCACGACGCGCAGGCACGTCAACGGGTCCGGCATCTCTAGTGAGTACCAGCTCCACGAGCGGTGCCGGTCGATCTTCGCTGTACCAGCTCCGGGGATCAAAAACGACCTCGGGCACGTCAGCAGTCGGCACCAATCCGGACTCGCCGTCCCACGGTCCGAGGAAGACCTCAACCAGTCCCCGATCGACCAGCTCAACGATCGCCTGCGCAAGCCGCGGGACGTGCACCACCATGTCATGCCACGCAAGGTCCGGCTCCCACGGCAGGTCCCGCTCCCACGGCTGCCAATCCTGCAACAACTCCATGAGGCTCGAACTCGTCGCCGCCGCGTAAAGCACGTACTGCTGTTCAATGGACAACTCGCTCACGTCAGCTCCCAACCGACGACGGTCAGCCTCGCTCTTCGGCCCCACACTGCCAGCCTCAGGCATGGCGACGTAGAGCCTCTGGGTCGCTGCTGAGCTGGTCGCCTGTGTGCGGTCGGATACGTCGTTGTTCGCGGCGTTGGCTACTCGGCTGCCCATGCGCCTGGCCGATGCCGACCGTAGGTCGCCAGCAGGCCAGGTGCATAGGCGCAGCCGACCTTCCGTAGCCGTTCGACCGGACGAACCGGGGCCTAGTCTGCGCGGTCCTGGTCGTAGGGGACCATCAGCCACTCGCCGGGCAATCCGGGGCGTCCGGGAAGTGGTCTGTCAGTCCAGGATCCAGTTGCTGACCGATTCACCAGCCGTAGTATTCGCGAGTATGACCGTGGCCACAACCAGCAGCGTGCTAGCCACCAGAAGGGACAGCAGCACCCGGTTGCGCCGGGTACTCGGCTGGGTGAGCTGCCAGGCGGTCACCCCGATCGACCCGAGCACCACGAGCGGCATGAGCGGCTGCAGTCCGGCGGTCATGGTCATCGGTGTATAGAACCATCTCGACCAGCCGGTGAAGACGTCCACATTCGCGGTGTACGGATCGCCCTGGTACGGAATGTAGTACTGGCCGGCGAAGTGGGCAGCGCGGACGAGTGCCACCCAGACGCACACGCCGAACCACCCAACGTACGCCAACTGTACGGAGGTCACCGCCCACGCGGAGGCCGTCGACTTCCGCACGGATCCGCCAGCGTGCACCGTGGTCGCCATGCCGGCACCCTACCGGGGTGCGGTTGACCTGACGGCGGCCCGGCTGCGCGTGGTCCAGGTCGCCGTCGAGACCCCGGGCGCGGTGACCGTGCGGGCCTACCCGAAGTCACGGGCCGGGGTGCGGACGGTCCCCATGCCGCCCTTCCTGGTCGACGCGCTGCGCTTCGAGCTGGGCGAGGCCGGCGGCGACCCGGACCCCCGGGATCTGGTCTTCCCGAGCCAGCTCGGCACGCCGTTGCGGCGGGCGAACTTCCGCAAGCGGGTCTGGCTGCCCTCCCTGGTCCGGGCCGGGCTGCTCGGCCGTGTCGTCCAGGCCGACGACTACCGCTTCCGGGCGCTGTGGCCGGACCGGCAGGGCCTGGAGTGGTCGGCCGAGTTCACCACCGAACGGGAGGCGGTCGAGTGCGTGGCGACCAAGGCACACGGGGCGCTGCGCTTCCACGACCTGCGGCACTCCTACGCGACCTGGCTCGTCAGCGACGGGGTACCCGTCAACGTCGTGCAGAAGGTCATGGGGCACGAGCAGGCTTCGACCACGCTGAACCGCTACACCCACGCGCCGGACGACTACGAGGCCCGGGTACGGGAGGCGTTCGGGGCCGCCGCTGACTATCCGCTGACTTTTGATCTCCAACGAGGTTCTGAAGATCAGGAAGGCGGGGAGACTGACGTGTCGTGACCTGCGGAGTAGCGCCCGGCGGGGGTTCTCCGGAATTGGGACGACCCCCGTCGGGGGGTGACGGGGGTCGTCGGGGTTCGGCTCCCGGGGGGGTCGAGCCGAACCGTCCCGGCGCACGCGGGGGGTGCGTCGCGCCGAGAGTCTGCCTAGCGCTACCCGCAGTACATCACGGGCATCACGTTGTGACTAGCATGCCTGAATCGGACCATCGCGTCGAGTACGTCCCGGTGACAGTAGCGCCAATTGCATCGCGAGCCATGGATAGCCGGCGCCCGCCTGGCGGCAACGCCCACGGACATTACCCGCTGCCCGAGCCGGGGCCAAGCCCTCCACCGCAGGCCACGGGGGTTCTGGCCGACCGGGCCAGGGGTGGGACAACCGCCAGGTCAGTCCGGTGTCGGCCGTCCCGGCTAGAGTGGCGCCGTGGGCCGCAGCGCCGCATTTTTCGACCTCGACAAGACCGTCATCGCCAAGTCCAGTGCACTGGCGTTCGGACGGCCGTTCTACCGGGACGGCCTGATCACCCGGCGTGACGTGGTCAAGGGGGCGTACGCCCAGCTGGTGTTCAAGCTGGGTGGGCGGGCCGACGAGCAGTCGATGATCCGCATCCGGGACTACCTCGCCGAGCTGGTCAAGGGCTGGCGGGTGGAGCAGGTCAACCAGATCGTCGCGGAGACCCTGCACGAGCTGATCAACCCGTACGTGTACGCCGAGGCGGCGGCGCTGATCGAGGAGCACCAGTCGGCCGGGCGGGACGTGGTGCTGGTGTCGGCTTCCGGCGAGGAGATGGTCCGACCGATCGGCGAGCTGCTCGGTGTCACCGACGTCATCGCCACCCGGATGGTGGTCAAGGACGGGCGGTACTCGGGCGCCATCGAGTTCTACGCGGCCGGCGCGGCGAAGGTGGCCGCCGTCCGGGAACTGGCCGAGCACCGCGGATACGACCTGGCCGACTGCTACGCGTACTCGGATTCGATGACCGATGCGCCGCTGCTGGAGGCGGTGGGGCACCCGACCGCGGTGAACCCTGATCGGGGGCTGCGCCGGCTGGCCGCCGAGCGGGCCTGGCCGATCCTGGAGTTCCGCCACCCGGTGCCGCTGGCCCGTCGGCTGCGGGACCGGCCGGCGATGCCGGTGGCCGCGGTGGCGTTGGGCGTCGGCGTGGCGGTGGCGATCGCGGTGGGCGTGTCCAGCCGGCGGCGCCGGGCGCGTGCCCTCGCCCGCGTCTGACAGGTGCCTTGAGCTGCACTTTTAACACTTCCCCCAGCGGTGGCTCGGGGCCACACATTGTGCCGGAGTGCTGGCGTCGGCCGCCGATGAGGGGTAGAAACAGGGGTGCGGGAAATCAGTTGATTCCCGTGCACGGCGACCGGGCACCCACGCGCGACCAGCCGCGATCAGGCGAGTTGCGGCGGCGCCGCGAGGGCCGCCGACAACATTGCGAAGGTGCACGCTTGGTAACCCGGTAAGCCGAGCATGGCGGCGCCTCCCTCGTGGGGCGCCGTCCCCGTGTACAGCGGCGCTCCCTCGTGGGGCGCCGTCCCCGTGTACAGCGGCGCTCCCTCGTGGGGCGCCGTCCCCGTGTACAGCGGCGCTCCCTCGTGGGGCGCCGTTCCGTGCGCGGTGAAGGAAGCCGATCGGGGCAGCAAGCCCCGACCGGTGTGCTCTACGGTGTCAGCTCAGCTCCCCCACCCCCGGAGGTACCGAATGTCCGCGGCCCTGGCCAATCTCAACGGCGGGTTCGGCGACGCCGTTCTGGTCCTCTACCTGATCGGCGGGGTGATGCTGGCCGTCAGCGCCGCGTTCCCGGGCCAGAGCTCCGCGCAGCGGGCCGGCCGGGTCGTGATCGGCGTGGTCGTCGTCGGCTGGGCGGGCTACGTGCTGCTGTTCGGTGGCTGGATCATCATCAGTTGGTACGTCGCCGTGCTCCCGTTCATCCTGGCGGTCCAGGGCATCGTGGCGGCGGTACGGAGCAAGCGGTCGCCGTCCTCCTCCCCGCCCCCGCTGGCGCCCGGCCAGCCGTCGCCGTACCCGCAGTTCCCGCCGGCCGGCGCCGCCTACCCGGCTGCCCAGCCCGGGCCGTACCAAGCTGCCCAGCCCGGGCCGTACCAAGCCGCCCAGGCCGCGCCGGCCTACGGCCAGGTCGTCCCGCCGCAGCCCACCCCGGCGACCTACCGGCCCTTCAACCAGCCCGCCTATCCGGCTCCCGGACAGGCGCCGGTCCAGGGCGGGTACCCGGCACCCGGGCAACTGCCCGCCCCCGCCGGATATCCGGTACCCGGCCAGGGCGGTTACCCGGTGCCGCCGCAGCAGCCGTACCCGGGTCGGGCCAACCGGCCTATGGGACGCCGGCACAGCACCCGGTGCAGCCAGGGCAGCAGCCGTATCCGGCGCCCGGATACCCGGCGTAGCGTCGGAGCGCTAGGCCAGTACCTCGTCACCCACGGTGACTGCCTCCTCCGCGGCCAGCGAGACGGCGGTGGCGTAGTGGCGCAGCCAGGCGCGTAGGCCGTCGGGGGTACCTGTGGCGTAGGCGCCGAGGGCGCCCACGTACTCCGGTTGCCGGGCCAGGTGGCCGGTCTCCGGGGCGATCAGGCCGCGCGGGTCCAGGCCGCCGGCCGACCAGGGTGAGCCGGGCGGCGGCCCGGGCCAGTACGCCGCCCGGGCCGGCGAACGCGTCCAGCGTCAGCAGTTCGGCGTGCACCACGGCGGCGCGCAGCAGGGTGGGCGCGGTGCCGGCGCTGGCCAGCAGTTCGAAGACGCCGGCCAGCCGGGGCGCGGATACCGGGTCGACCCGTGGCCGCCCCAGGTCAGCCGAGGCAACGGTGTCCCGGGCGGCGAGGACGTGCACCCGGGCGAGCACCTGCCGGGGCACCTTGAACCACAGGGCGGCCATCGAGTCGAGTTCCCGGGTGACCCGCAGGGCGCCCTGGACCACCGGGTCGGTCACGGTCCCGGCGCGTACCTCGTCCAGCGGGTACCCGTGGCCGTCGAGGGCGGCGCTGGCCACGGCGGCCCGCAGGCCGATCTCGGCGGCGACCCGGCCGCCGGAGCGGCGCAGCGCCGGGTGGCGCAGCGCGTCGTCGACGTCGCGCGCGGGCCGACGTCCAGCGCGTCCCGGACGTCGGCGAGGTCCAGCAGCGGGGCCAGTGGATCCGTCATGGTGACACAGGGTAGCCAGCGCGCGGAGCGATCGGCGGAGAAGGGCGCCGGGCTGCACGGAACTGCGCGTTTCGTGCGTGGGGCTGTTCGTAACACAGGAGAAACGGCAAGATGTGAGCAGCGGGCGCCAGCGAGCGCGTCCCCCTGGTCGTTCAGCGCTGGACCGGCCGGATCGGGTCGCAGCCGGCACGGCGCGTGGCTAGCCTGCACACTCAGTTGACCAGCGCAGCCGGTAGCAGATCAAGGGAGCGCGCCGATGAGCGAAACGTTGGAGAACCTGCTGAAGGAGAACCGGCAGTTCGACCCGCCGGCCGGCGCTGGCCGCCCAGGCCAACGTGACCGCCGACGCCTACGCAGGCGGCCGACGCCGACCGGCTCGGCTTCTGGGAGCGGCAGGCCCGCCGGCTGAACTGGGCGCAAGCAGTGGGACCAGGTGCTCGACTGGTCGAACCCGCCGTTCGCGAAGTGGTTCGTCGGCGGCCAGCTCAACATCGCCTACAACTGCCTGGACCGGCACGTGGAGGCCGGCCGGGGCGACAAGGTGGCCATCCACTGGGAGGGCGAGCCGGGCGACACCCGCACCATCACCTACGCCGACCTGCACCGCAGCGTCTGCCAGGCGGCCAACGCGCTGACCGGCGCTGGGCGTGCAGCCGCGGGCGACCGGGTCGCCATCTACCTGCCGATGATCCCCGAGGCGGCGGTCGCCATGCTGGCGTGCGCCCGGATCGGCGCCACGCACAGCGTCGTCTTCGGCGGCTTCTCGGTCGACGCGCTGGCCGGGCCGGATCCAGGACGCCAGACGCCAAGCATCGTCATCACCGCCGACGGCGGGTACCGGCGCGGCAACCCCAGCCCGCTCAAGCCGACCGTCGACGAGGCGGTCGCCCGCTGCCCGACCGTCGAGCACGTGCTGGTGGTCCGGCGTACCGGCCAGGAGGTGGCCTGGGACGACGAGCGCGACCTGTGGTGGCACGAGACGGTCGAGCAGCGCCGACGCCGAGCACACGGCGCAGCCGTTCGACGCCGAGCACCCGCTGTTCATCCTCTACACCTGCGGGACGACGGCCAAGCCGAAGGGCATCCTGCACACCACCGGCGGGTACCTGACCCAGATCGTCGTACACCCACCACGCGGTCTTCGACCTCAAGCCGGACACCGACGTCTACTGGTGCACCGCCGACATCGGCTGGGTCACCGGGCACAGCTACATCGTCTACGGGCCGCTGTCCAACGGCGCCACCCAGGTCATGTACGAGGGCACCCCGGACACCCCGCACCGGGGCCGGTTCTGGGAGATCGTCGCAGAAGTACGGCGTCACCATCCTCTACACCGCGCCGACGCTGATCCGCACCATCATGAAGTGGGGCGACGACATCCCGGCCGAGTACGACCTGTCCAGCGCTGCGGCTGCTCGGCAGCGTCGGCGAGCCGATCAACCCGGAGGCGTGGATCTGGTACCGGCAGAACATCGGCGGCGGCACCACCCCGGTGGTGGACACCTGGTGGCAGACCGAGACCGGCGCCATCATGATCTCCCCGCTGCCCGGGGTGACCGCGGCCAAGCCCGGCTCCGCGATGCGTCCGCTGCCCGGCATCACCGCCGACGTGGTCGACGACAGCGGCACCTCGGTCCCCGACGGCGGCGGCGGGTACCTGGTGCTGCGCGAGCCGTGGCCGAGCATGCTGCGCACCATCTGGGGCGACGACCAGCGGTTCATCGACACCTACTGGTCGCCGCTTCGACGGCCTGTACTTCGCCGGCGACGGCGCCAAGCGCGACGCCGACGGCGACCTGTGGCTGCTCGGCCGGGTCGACGACGTCATGCTCATCTCCGGCCACAACATCTCCACCACCGAGGTGGAGTCGGCGCTGGTCAGCCACCCGAAGGTGGCCGAGAGCGCGGTGGTCGGCGCCACCGACCCGACCACCGGGCAGGCCATCGTGGCGTTCGTGATCCTGCGCGGCGAGGTCGAGGGCGGCGAGGAGCTGGTCCAGGAGCTGCGCAACCACGTCGCCAAGTCGCTCGGCCCGATCGCCAAGCCGCGCCAGATCATGCTGGTGGCCGAGCTGCCGAAGACCCGGTCCGGGAAGATCATGCGCCGGCTGCTGCGCGACGTGGCGGAGAACCGTTCGCTGGGCGACGTGACCACCCTGCAGGACTCCACCGTGATGGACCTGATCTCGCAGGGCATGCAGTCCGGGAAGTCCACTGAGGACTGACCGGTCATTCAGCGCGCAAGGGGGCGGCCTGGCGCCGCCCCCTTAACGTTCCCCTCTCCCGACATCGGAAGTTAACGGCGCGTGCCGCTGTCCATGGTTGAGTTCAGCTGGAACAGCTACCAGCACACACTTTCCCCGGGAGGCGGATCCATGACCCACCGTCCGCGCGCACCGCTGACGGCACTGGCGGGCGGCCTGCTGGCCGCCGCGCTCATCCTTCTCGTCGCCAACCCCGCGCAGGCCAGGCCGGCATCCACTGTGGACGTCCAGGTGCTCGCGTTCAACGACTTCCACGGCAACCTCCAGCCACCGAGCGGCTCGTCCGGCAGCATCACCACGCTGGACGCGGGCGGCAACCGGGTGTCGGTACCGGCCGGTGGCGTGGCGTACCTGGCCACGCACCTGGCCAACGCCCGGGCCGGGCACCCCAACAGCGTCACGGTGGCCGCCGGTGACCTGGTCGGGGCCAGCCCGCTGCTGTCCGCGGCGTTCCACGACGAGCCGACGATCCTGGCCATGAACGCCCTCGGGCTGTCCCTGTCCAGCGTCGGCAACCACGAGTTCGACGAGGGCAAGGCGGAGCTGCGCCGGCTACAGTACGGCGGCTGCCGTACCGACGACGGCTGCTACGACCCGGCCGCGCCGTTCCCCGGCGCGAGCTTCCACTACCTGGCCGGCAACGTGATCGACAACTCGACCCACCTGCCGCTGTTCCCGCCGTTCTGGATCAGGAACGTCGGCGGGGTGAACGTGGGCTTCATCGGCCTGGGCCTGGAGAGCACACCGGACATCGTCACCGCGTCCGGGGTGGCCGGCCTGACCTTCCAGAAGGAGGTCGCCACCGCCAACTTCTACGCCACGTTGCTCAGCGCCATCGGCGTCAAGGCGATCGTGCTGATGGTCCACGACGGCGGCGAGACGACCAATCCGGTGTACAACTTCGACTGCAACGCCGGCGGCCCCGGCTCCGGGCTCTCCGGCGCCTTCGTCGACGTGGCCAAGGCGATCGACCCACGGGTCGACGTGATCGTCAGCGGCCACACGCACACCTCCTACGTGTGCGACATCCCCGACCCGTCGGGCGCGCCCCGGCTGGTGACCAGCGCGTCGTCGTTCGGCCGGCTGTACACCGAGATCAACTTCAAGGTGGACACCCGGACCCACGACGTCGTCCGGCCCTCGGTGAGCGCGGTGAACCACATCGTCACCCGGGACGTCACGCCCGACCCGACCGAGACGGCCCTGCTGGCCAAGTACCAGACGCTCATCGGGCCGGTGGCCGACAAGCCGGTCGGCTACATCTCGGCGGACATCCTCGGGCGCGGGGCGGGCACGCCGGAGCAGCCGCTCGGTGACCTCATCGCCGACGCCCAGCTCGCCGCCACCAGCAGCGCGGCCACCGGCGGCGCGGTGCTCGGCATCACCAACCCGGGCGGCATCCGGGCCGACCTGACCTACCCGGCCAGCGGCAGCGAGGGCAACGGCGTGGTCACCTACGGCGAGGCGTTCGCCGTGCAGCCGTTCAACAACTACCTGACCACGCTGGACCTCACCGGGGCGCAGCTGGTCACCCTGCTGCAGCAGCAGTACACCGGGATCAACGCGACCGCACCGAAGGTGCTGCAGGTCTCCGCGGGCCTGCGCTACACCACCGACCTGGTCGAAGACCGGCGCCGACAAGATCGTGACGAGCAGTATCACGGTCAACGGGGCACCGCTGGACCCGGCCGCCAGCTACCGGGTGACGGTGAACAACTTCCTGGCCGGCGGCGGGGACGGCTTCGCCGTCCTCACCTCGGGTACCAACCCGTTGGTCGGCGAGCTGGACATCGACGCCTTCACCCAGTACCTGACCGCGCACTCCACCGCGGCCAGCCCGATCGCCCCACCGGCGGCCGATCGCATCACCTTCGTCAACTAGGGGGTACGGGGGCGTTCACTCGTCCCCGTACAGCTCCCGGTCGTCGCGGGCGTCCTGCGGGACGCCCGCGGCGACCGGCGCGGGCAGCCGGCGCAGCCCCAGCGTCGGGAACAGCAGCATGGACAGCATCCCGGCGCCGACCAGGGCGGCGGCCACCGCACTGGACATCTTGTGCGCCGCGACGGCGTCGCCGGTGACCACGATGACCAGCGGCAGCTGGGTCGCGGTGAACAGCGTCAGCGCCCGCCCGTCCAGGCCCCGGGGCGCACCGCGGGCCGCCAGCAGCGCCGTGGGAGCCCCGCGCAGCAGCAGGAACAAGCCCAGCGCGAGCACCAGGAGCACCATCGAGGACGGGTCGTGCAGCAGCGCGTCCAGGTCGAACTGGGCGCCGGTGACCACGAAGAACACGGGGACGGCCAGGCCGTACCCGATGGCGGCGAACTTGGCCTCCAGGATGTGCAGGTCGGGCTCCCGGTCGGTACCCAGCACCGTGCCGGTGACCTGGCGGACCATCACACCGGCCGCGAAGGCGCCGAGCAGCATGTCCAGGTGCCACCGGGTGGCCAGGGCGACCAGGACGACCAGCAGCAGCAGCGAGATCCGGATGGCCAGTTGGGCGCTGGAGTGCATGGTGGCGCCGATGACCCGGGACAGCCGGGCCGGCCGCCAGCGCCGCGCCGCCACCACCCCGACGGCCACGACGAGGAAGAACCCGTTCAGCAGCAGGACGGCGGCGAGCGCCCCGCCGGCCCGGTTGAGCAGCACGGCGATGAGCACGATGGGGACGAACTCGCCCACCGCCCCGGCCGCCATCACGTACCGGCCGGTGGCCGAGGTGAGCTGGCCGGCGTCGGAGAGGATGGGCAGCAGCGCGCCGAGCGTCGTGGTACTGATCGCCAATGCGGCGTCCAGCGGCGTGGCGTCCAGTCCGAGCCGGTGGCCGAGGGTTGCCGCGCCCAGCGCTAGGACGAAGCCGACGGCCCAGCCGACCAGCGCGGCGGAGGCCGGGCGGCCCTTGATCCGCTCGATGTCCACCTCCTGCCCGGCCAGGAAGAAGAGGAACGCCAGCCCGAACTGGCTCAGGTTGAGGACCACCGGCTCCAGGTGGATCAGGTCGAGTACCTGCGGCCCGGCCACGATGCCGAGCACCACCTCGACCACCGCGATCGGCAGCACCACCCGACGTACCCGATCGGCGATCAGCGGGGAGAGCACGGCCGCCACGAAGACGAAGGCCAGACTTGTCAGCACAAAACGGACGGTAGCCGGCCGGAGCGTCGCAACACGCCAGTTTCCGGTGGCTACTCGCGCAGGGACGCGATCAGCTGCTCGCGTAGCGTCGCGTCGGCGGCGTCCAGGGCGCCGAGCAGCACCGGGTCGCCGTCGATGGCGGTGATCTCCACCGCGGTGTCCAGCCGGGTCGAGCCGCGCAGCGCGGCGGCCACCGCGTCGCGCAGCGGCGCTCCGCCGGCCTGGGCCACCTCGCCAGCCAGCACCACCAGCTCCGGATCCAGCACGGCGGCGACCGTGGCCAGCATCAGCACCATCCGGTCGGCCAGGGCGGCGAGCAGCTGCGGACCGGCGTCGCGGACCGCGTCACCGGGCGTGCTGGCGCGTACCCCGAACCGGGCGGCCAGTCCGATCACCGCCGCGCCGCCCACCAGGTCCTGCAGCTCGCCGGCCGGGCGGCCGTCCGGTCCGTACAGCGGCAGGTAGCCGATCTCCCCTGCGCCGCCCCGGGCGCCGCGCAGCAGCGTACCGCCGAGGTCGATGCCCAGCCCGAGGCCGGCGCCGCACCACAGCAGCACGAAGTTCTCCGCCTGGCCGGCCACCCCGCGCCGACGTTCGGCCACGGTCGCCAGGTTCACGTCGTTGTCCAGGTCCACCCGGGTGCGCAGCCGGTCCCGCAGCTCGGCCAGCAGCCCCGGCCGTTCCCAGCCGGGCAGGTCCACGTGGTGCACGGTGCCGGCCCGCTGGTCCACCGCGCCGGCCACGCCGAGCTGAACCAGGTCCACCCGGTCCGCGCCGACCGCGCCGACCAGCCGGCGTACCACCGCCGACACCGCCTCCACCGGGTCGACCGCGGCGAAGTCCACCGCCGTGGCGAAGCGCGCCCGCACCGCGCCGGTGGCGTCCGCGATGGCCGCGACCATCGACGGCTGCCCCGGATCGGCGGTCTCCCGCACCGACAGGGCCACCGCGTACGCCGCGTCCGGGTTCACCGCGTACACCTCGGCGTTCGGGCCGGGACCGCCGCTGGCGTGGCCCACCACCCGGATCAGTCCGGCCTCCGCCAGCCGGCGCACCGCCTCGGAGACGGTCGGCTTGGACAGCCCGGTCAGCTCGCGCAGCTGCGGCCGGGTCAGCGGTCCGCGCCCCAGCAGATGGGCCAGTGCGGCGCTCTCGTTGAGCGCGCGCAGCAGGCGCGACGACCCGGTCGGGTGTGTCACTACGCCCCCCGGGATCCGATCAGCCAGGCAACTCGGGTAAACGGTAAGAGAGTTGACCATTACCGTCAACGACTTGCCGCCCGGATGCCGAAGTGCCGACATCCGCCCAGCTCAGGGCGGGTTGCCGGGAGCGGCGTGGCGGGGCCCCCTAGGCTGGGTGGGTGGCACTCCCCGTGGACTCCTCCGCCGTCCTGCTCGACGGACCGTGGACGCACCGGTTCGTCAGCGCCAACGGCAGCCGGTTCCACGTGGTCGAGGCCGGTACCGGCCCGCTCGTGCTGTTCCTGCACGGCTTCCCCGAGTACTGGTACGCCTGGCACCAGCAGCTGGTGGAGGTGGCCGGCGCCGGGTACCGCGCGGTCGCGGTGGACCTGCGCGGCTACGGCGCCAGCGACAAGCCACCCCGCGGCTACGACGGGTACACCCAGGCCGGCGACGTGGCCGGCCTGATCCGGGCGCTCGGCGAGCGGCGCGCCATCCTGGTCGGCTCCGGCTACGGCGGGATGCTCGCCTGGACCGCCGCCGCGTTCCACCCCAAGCTGGTCAGCCGGCTGGTGGTGGCCGGCGCGGCGCATCCGCTGCGGCTGCGGGCCTCGCTCGCCGTCGACCCGCGCGGCCAGCTCGCCGCCGCCGGCCCGATGCTCAAGTTCCAGCTGCCCCGGTATGAGCACGTGCTGACCCGGGACAACGCCGCCCTGGTCGGCGGGTACCTGCGCGACTGGGGCGGCCCGGCGTGGGTGCGCAGCGCCGGCTTCGAGGACTACTCGGCGCTGTGCCGGCAGGCGATGCAGATCCCGCAGGCGGCGTTCTGCGCCCTGGAGGCCTATCGGTGGGCGTTCCGGTCGGTGCTGCGGCTGCACGGGTACCGGTTCGTCAAGGCGCTCCAGCCCCCGATCGGCGTACCGACCCTGCAGCTGCACGGCGCCCTGGACCCGGCCGTGCTGCCCCGCACGGCGCAGGGCTCCGGGCGCTACGTACAGGGCAGCTACGAGTGGCACCTGCTGCCCGGCGTCGGGCACTTCCCCCACGTCGAGTGCCCCGACCTGCTCACCGGCGAAATCCTGCGCTGGGCCAAGGACCGCTGACCGGCCTGCGTCACCTACGACGCCCGGGCCCGTTGCGCCAGCTACATCGGTTCGCGTCACAGCGCCTACTGGGCCTCTCCGCGCTCCGCGTCGATCAGGATGCTGTCGACCTCCTCCACGTACAGGCCCATCTGGTCGGCGATCCCCGCGATCAGCAAAAACTCATAGGTGTCGCGTTCGACCGGCGTCAGCCGATCGGGAAAGCTGTCGAGGCCGAGTGCGCGTCCAGTGAGCGCGACGGCCGGATCTACCTGGAAACTCGGACCGGCCCTGAACAATCGCTTCGTCATCGCGGCGAGAGTCCGGATCTCGGAATCGGAGATGTGCACCGCGAACCGGCGCCGGAGGAACCCTTCGAGCATCGCGCCGAGGAGCCCTCTGGAACCCGACTCGTCGAGGAGCTCGGGCGTCAGACGCCGGTCCGGCGGGTCCAGGATGAACGACCGGAGATAGCGCCCGAGCCCCGTACGGAGCAGCGCATTCGCGGGCGTGGACGGTCCCGACGCCGAACGGCTCGTACGGGTGGCCGGACGTCGACCACGGGTCCGGGCCAGGCGCGCCGTCGCCGCCTGGATGAGTTGTTCCCGATCGGGGTCGTCGCGAGGTGCCAGGTCCCTGAGGATGTACTCCATCGGGTCGAGCCGCCGATAGGCGGGAACCGTCAAACCCGCTGTCGCGTAAAGGATCGCGGACTCGATGGTGCTCCTCGACACCGGCCATCGCAGGCGGCTGTCCGGGCCGGAGAGCCGGTCGGCGTACCGCCCGATCTCCTCGGGCGGCCCGCCGACGAACCGCCGGCGGACCGCGATCTTGAAGAGGTTGTCCCAGGCCGCCGCGCTGCCCGGCCGGAGTAGCAGGACTCCCAGCCGGGCAGCGCGGCCGTCCGCGATCGCGTCGAGCACCGAATCGCACGTTGTCGACCTTCGCGGCTCACGTCGCACGGCGTCACTCAAAGAGAATCTTTCCGATGTACCGAGCGGCTCTGGCGCCAAGCTCGACCGCCTTGTTGGTAACCTGAATCACTTTAACAGCGACCCAGACCCCGCCGATCCATATCCCGCCCGCACCGTGGCCCTGGATTCCGTCCACTACTTTGCCCGGGACCTTGGTTCTCGCCTCAGCTGTGGCTCGGGTTTCCTTGATCTCGTCGCCAATGAAGTTGGGCCGTTCGGCCATGCCCGTGCCCATGCCCGGTGCGCCCGGGAGTGGGCGTTCGCAGGTGCAGATCGCATCGCTCCCGGGAATGCTCGCCGGTCCATGCACCGGGCAGTAGCCGCTACCGGTGATGTTGTGGACAAGGACCGGATATCCGCCGACGAGTACGTAGAAGGTGTGCAGCAGGTCGACGGTGAGGTTCAGCATCCGAGCGTGGCCGGTCGCCGTGTGGACGGCCGTCACTGTGATGACGGCGCCCGCTGTCGTGGTGAGCAGCCGGTCACCGACGCGCAGTTGCCCGGCGAAGGTCCACTGCTGCGTCGTGGCATCCCAGAACGGGTGGAACGTGGTGGTGTGCAGGACATCCGTCGTGCTCTGACCGGCAGCGGTGGTGCTGGTGACGGTCAGATCGGTCAGGTCGGTGTCCAGGTTGTCATGGAGTTGGACAACCGGCTCGCCTCTGGTGATCCCGGTGACGGGGTCGGTCGCCGTTACCGCGTCACCGACCGCGACATCCTTGATCGGTTTGCTGGTGCCGTCAGCGAGCAGTACCGGCGTGGTCGGCTCGAAGCTGTTGCAGCCGCCCCCGGCCTCCTTCGTCTCGCCGGCCACGTTGTCCGCCTTCTCGGCCGACTGGCCGACCTTGGCGGCTTCCTCACCCTCCTTGGCGACCTTGACAGCCTCTTCGCCTTCCTGGACCGCCTTGGCTGCCTTCGCCGCGTCCGCACCGACCTCGGCGGCGCGGGCCGCCTTCGCGGCGACGGCCACCGCGCCGGCGCCGACCGCGGCGAGGGCGATGCCGGCCACCGCGATGGCGGCGTCGACCTTGTCACCGGCTGACGAGGTAGGCGGCGGCGGCGACGCCGGAGGCGATCATGCCGATCGGGCCGGGGATGATGCTGGCGACCGAGGCGACCTCGGCGATGATCGGGGCGGCCTTCTTGATGGCGTTGACGACGGCGCCGAGGTTGATGTGGAAGCCCCACTGGCCGGTGGGGTCGGCTGTTGTTGACCGGGTCGTTGGAGGCGTAGCCGTAGCCGTTGAGCTGCAGCGGATCTTTACCGTCGAAGACCGGGTCGAGGCTGACGAAGCGGCCGGTGTCGGGGTCGTAGTTGCGGGCCCCGACCTCGTTGAGCCCGGTGGTGCGTGTTGGCTGGCTTGTCGAGGAAGCCCCGGTTGTCCGGCGCAGGCGACTGCGGCGCCGCGCGGTGCCGCCGTACGGGGTGTACTGCCGCCAGGTCGGGGTCTGGCCGGTGTTGTCCAGGTACAGCGTCGGCGTGCCGTGCTGGTCGGTGAGCTGCGTACTGGTAGGCGGTGGTGGCGGTACCGGTGCGGATGGCGGTGCCGCCGCCGGGCAGCGGGTAGTAGCGGGTGCCGGACACCGTCTGGGCGCCGGTGTTCAGGACGATCTGCTCTCCGGGGAGGTAGAGGGTGGTGCTGCCGGGGTCGGCCTGGAGGAGCAGGTTGCCGTCGGCGTCGTACTTGAACGTCGAGGTGCCCTTGCCCGGCGTGGTGATCGAGGTGAGCTGGCCGGCGTCGTTCCAGGTCAGGGTCTGGTTGCCTTGGGCCGGGGTGGTGCGGCCGGTCATGTTGCCGGTCTTGTCGTACCTGTAGCTGGTGGCGCCGCCGGATCCGCCGGAGGTGCCGGTCAGCGTGTGCGGCTGGCCGGTGCTGTTGCCGTTGTAGGCGTAGCTGGCGGTGGCGTCGCTGGCCGGGCCGCCGGTGAAGGCGTGCTGGATCTGCGTTCGCGTCGGCCGAGCGGGTCCTGAACGTCCACGTGGTCCAGTACGCCGAGCTGGTGCCGAGGCTGTCGCCGACGGTGGCGTGGCTGGCGGTGGTGGGAGTGGCGGCGCAGGCATCGGTGGCGGTCCAGGCCGTGTTGAGCCGCCCGAGTCCGTCGTAGCTGTAGCACTGGGTCTCGGTCGGCGTGGCTGGCGGCCGAGTCGGGTGGAGGTCCTGCCGGGTGATGTTGCCGGCCTGGTTGTAGGTGTAGGCCTGCTCGTCGACGTTGGTCGGGGTGCCGGTGCTGTCGCGGGTGACGAGTTGGTCGGTGAGCAGGCCGGAGTGCGGTGTCCCACTGGTTGGTGATGGCGGCCTGGGCGCCGTGCGGCGGCGCCGAGCACTTCCTGGGTGACCCGGCCGTAGGCGTCGTAGAGGGTGTTGTCGGCGTAGTCGGCCAGCGCGCCGCCGACGCCCTCCGGGAAGGTCGAGTCCGGCGTCGTAGCCGTGTTGCAACTGTCTCGGCGGGCAGCCCGCCGGCGGCCGGGTACACGTCCCGGAGCAGCAGGCCGGTGTTGGTGCTGTAGGTGTGCTGGATCGGGTAGTTGGTGGCGGCGGGTAGCCCTTCGCCGGCCGGGATGGTGCACGGTCTCGCCCTTGTGACCCGCCGAAGATGGTGAAGTTCTTCTGCTGCAGCGTGTACGCGGCGCCGCCCCAGTAGGCGGTCCGCTGGTCGTGCGTGGCCGAGCGGGTACTTCATGCCGGCACGGCGTTGTCGGAGTTGTCGTACACCCACTTCGCGAGCTGGTTCGCGGCGGTCTGGCCGGCGACGGTGGCGGCGTACTCGCCGGTTTTGCGGTTCGAGCGCGTCGTAGGTGTAGGAGACCGTCTTGCGTGCCGCGAGTCGGTGGACTCGGTGAGATTGCCGTTGCCGTCGTAGCTGGTCGTGCTGGTACCGGCGTCCGGGTCGGTCTTGGCTGATGACCTGACCGAGCAGGTTGAACGTGGACGTCCAGGTGCTGGTTGCCGGAGTCGGTCGACGGTGCTCTGGTTGCCGTGCGGGTCGAAGCCGTACTTGGTGGCCACCGTGGTGCCGCCGGTGATGCGCCAGATCCCGGTGAACGTGTCCGCCGGGACGGCCAGCGCCGGGCCGAAGCGAGTACTGGTCCAGTTCGGTGGTGCGGCCCAGCGGGTCGGTGACGCGTGCGCTGGTCGCGATGCCGCCGGGCGGCGGGAGGGTGGTGGTGCGGTCGCCGTTGTAGACGGTGGTGGTCCGGGACTTCTCCACACCGTCCTTGGCGGACACGTCAACGACCGTGCGGCCCAGCCCGTCGTAGGTGTAGAAGTCCTGGTTCGGTACCGCCTGGTGCAGGTTCGGCGGCGCGGACCAGCGTGGTGTTGGGCGGGTTGGCCGGCGTCCCACCAGCCGTTGTACTTGGCGGTCTGTCCAGCCGCGCGAGTCGTAGAAGGTGTCGGTGACCAGCCGGCCCGACTGCGGCGTGTCGGTCTGGGTCTGGCGCGGGTCGCAGCAGCGCGTCGTAGATCAGCGTCGAGGTGATGTAGCCGGTGCCGTCGTTCATCCGCTTCGTGGTGACCGCGGTCGGCCCGTTGTTCTGGAACAGATAGGTGTACGTGTAGTTCGCCGGCGAGCTGGTCGGGCGCGAGTCCGTCCAGGTAGCGATCGACCCGGCCGAGCGCGTCGTACCAGACCGGTGGTCACGACGCCGTTGATGTCGGTGTCGACGGTGAGGTCGACCCGCGCTCGGGATCGAGCGTGGTGGTGGCGGTCTGGTTCAGAGCGGGTTCGTGATCGCCTTGGCGGTGGTCAGCCCGACCGAGTTCATCGTGTACGCGGTGCGTGGTCTTGTTGCCGTTGCCGTCCCAGGCTCCGATCACCCGCCCGACGATGTCGTACGCCGACTTGCCGGTGGTCTGCCACATCCAGGCGCCGGCGGCGTAGTCGGACGCCTTGCGGGTCATCGTCACGTCGCCCTTGGCGGGCGCGACGGCTCTGCGGGAACGTGGTGACGAAGTCGGGTCGTCGTAGAAGGTGCGTTCCTGCGGAGACCACCTGCGCCGGCCGGCTCACCGACGCCGGCGCGGTCAACGTGTTCACCGCACCGGGTGCCGAGGCGTGGCCCGCCCTGGCTGAACCCGCCACACGCGACCGCGTCCGTCTCCACCTCGGCGGCCAGGCCGACCAGGTTCGCGCCGGTGTTGACCGGGGCGTAGCTGGTGCGGGTGCACTGGTCGTAGGCGGCGTTGGTCGGGCACGGTGTGGCTGTAGACGCGCTGCACCGTGCCGAACAGCGCATCCGTGGTGGCGGCGTCGTAGCTGGTGTCGGTCTCCTTGTACCGCCAGGTGGTGGTGCCGCCGCTGGTGACCGCCTGGCTGGTGAACGTCTCCACCGGCGCGACCCAGTTCGCGGTCAGCGCCGGCAGCCCGGTCCGGGTCCGGGTCGCGGTGGCCGCCGACACCCAGTAGGAGGTGATCGTCGAGTGGTCCACCGGGCCGCCGTCACCCAGGTAGGCCTGTGTCTTCCAGGGTCTGCCCAGCCAACTGGTCGACGTCCTCGTGCACGCCGCCCTGCGAGTCGGTCAGGTTCACCACGGTCGAGTTGTTGTTCTTCGACATGCCCCGGTAGTAGGTGGTCTCCGACAGGCGTCTGCCGGTCCGGGTTGCCGTTGCCGTTGCGGGTCTTCACATCGCCCGTAGCCCCGGAACTGGCCGTAGGTGCGGTACTTGGCCTGCACCACCTCGTTGTCGTCGTAGTGCCAGGCGGCGCCGCCGAGATACTCGTAGTCGACTCTCGGTAGTCCTGCGCGCCACCGGTCGGGTCGGTCTGGGTGACCCGGTTGACCACATACTTGTTGAACCAGTCGAGGTACTGGCGCCGTGTACCCGGCCGGCGTCCAGTACACCGGGTAACACGACGACGTGTTCGTCGCCGGCGTCAGACGTCACCGGCGCCGTGCACGGGTTCGGCTGACCGTAGATCGACCGTGATGACCGAACCGGTCTCGGTGGTCACCGTACCGATCCGGAACCGGTCCAGACGCCGGCAGCCCGTCGGTGACCGTGTCCACCCGGTTGGCCATCGGGAACGTCGCGGTGAACGTCACCGGCGGCAGCGTGATCGGCGCACCGGACCCACCAGCGCGCCGTGGTATCCGAGCCGGTATGGGTGATCGACTGCAGCCACAGCGTCGGCGACAACCCGTCACCGGTGTTCGACGGCAGCATCTCCGTCAACCCGTACGATCCACATTCACGTACGTCGACGACACGGTCGAGTACTGCTGGGTGGTGATCGAGGTCAGCCGCACCGTGGAGAAGAACGACGGCGCGGTCGAGGTGCACGTCGCGCCCGAGGCGCAGACCAGGTCGAACGGCACGTCCGGCCAGTTGGCCTTGCGTGGTCGCGTTCAACGGCGAACACGGCGCGGTGAAACAGCGGTCACCGGTGGCGAAGACCACCTTGTTCGGCACCGTGCCGTAGGCGCCGCCGTCGGTGAAGCCGTAGTCGATGTGGGTCGAGGTAGACTGTCCCGCACGTACGACACGTTGTGCGCGCCGTTGTCCTCGCCGTAGTAGTTCGTGTCCTGGTTGTACCAGTACGACATCGCGTTGCCGTGGACGTCCTTGACATAGTCCAGGTTCCACCGGTACGCCATCGTGCACACCGAGTTGGTGAACCCGGCCGCGTTGTAGCACGGGTCCCGCGAGTGCGCCGAGTACACCGGCACCGAATCCACCGAGTTGGTCGGTCGGCTTGCCGCTGGCCCAACCCGGCAACTGGTTGCGCCCGAACTGGTAGACCGTGCCGTTGCGGTCCGTCACCTGCCAGTAGTCGGTGTTGTAGCGTCCCCGACCCGTTGTTCGAGCTCCGTCACATGGGTCACCACATCGCCGTTGTCCGACTCCGGCTTCCAGGTGCTGTTCGCCGGATCCACACCAGCGGCGTGGACTGGCCATTCAGCGACAGCGTCAGGATCGGCCCGGCGATAGCACTCGTCGCCGGTCTACACCGGCGACGCCGAGCCCTCCGGCTTATCGGAGCAGGAGATGAAGGTCTGCTCCACAAAGGACTGCGGCGTGGACCAGCCGTCACCCGCCCACGACGCCTGCGCCTGGGTGGTCGCGGTCTGCCCGTCCACACTGCCCGAGTCGTAGGCCAGCGAGACCTGTCCGGCACCAGCGACCGAGGCGGCCGGCGGCAGCGCTGATCGGGTAGCTGTACGTGAACGACCCGGTCGAGCCGCCGGCCGTCCAGGTGCCGGACGGCTTCAGCGTGGTGGCCGCGTACGTTACCGCCCTAGCCACCCTCGGCACCGGGATCGGTGGTTGCCGCCAGCACCATCGGCGCCGCCCTGAGGGCGGTGGGGACAACGGCGGTCGGCTGCGCGCCGGCCACGGCCGGAACCATTTTCGCCGTCGCGGAGCCAGCGACCGGCTGCGGGCCGGGCCCTGGCGCGGCCAGCGTGAGCTGCGCGGAGACGCTCTGCCCGGCCAGGTCGTTGTGGGAGGCCAGCGGCGCGCCCTGTCCGGCACTGCGCCAGCTGCGGTGTGGTCAGGGCGCACGCCGGTAGCTCCACCAGCCTCAGCCGGGAGGCGAAGTTGCCGCCGGAGGCCTGGGCGAAGCTCGGCGTAGTCGACGCCGAGCCGCAGCCCACCGGTACCGCCCCCGGTGACGGTGAACAGCACTCCGTTCACCCCGGCGGCCTCGGCCGCGGTGTGGTCCAGCACGGACACGTCGGCTCGTGCCGGCGAGCCGCTGGTCGGCTCGACCCAGACGGGGGTACGCGAGCCGCGTACCCGGCCGGATGCCGGCAGCGTCAGCGTTTCGCTGGCGGCGGCCGGCCAACTGGTCGCCGCAGCGCGGTACAGACCACCGATGTGGTCGACCGGCTTGGACGAATTTGGGCTTGACAGCGGTGACTCCGTGTACCGCCGGTCCGGGGCTGACCCCCGGTGGCGGCTGCCGGCGCTGTGGCGCGGCTGTGGCGGGCGCCTGCCCGGCCACGCTCACCAGCAGCGCGGTTGTTGTGACGACTCCGATGACCCGAATCCAGGCAGCACAAACGTGACTGACCCTGAACATGGACACGCTCCCCCGTAGATGCATGCACACGAACAGACAGATGTTCAGGCAAGCGCAGCAGAGCGCATCCCCGTGAGCCGACACTCTTCCAACCAGTCGGACGACCGGTTGCCCCGCTTCTGTCACGGATGGGTAACGATCGCTGTGGATGGAGCCCGCAAATCATCGACAGCGCGACGCAATCGGACAATTTCGATACGCCACGGGTCTGCGCGCCACCGGCGCTCCTGCTTTGATTCCGCCGTACCGGCTACGGGGGCCGGGACCGGCCCGTCCCCCATGACGCCTGCGCACGGGGGATCAGATGACCAGCAAGCAGCTTCAGCACACCGAGGCCAGAAGCCGACGGCGGCCGTGGCGGCGCCGTCCCATCTCGACAGTTGTCCTGGTGGCCATGGCGGCGGGCGGGCTCGCCGTACTTCCCACCGGTGGCGCCCAGGCGGCGCCGCAACCGCCCGGCCAGCCGACCGCGCCACTCACCCAGGAACAGGCGTCGGCCCAGGCCCGCCGCGCCGGCAAACCGGTAGTGGCCGACGCGGCGACCACGCCCACCGATACCGTCACCGCCAACCCGAACGGCTCGTTCACGCTGACCCGTCGCCTGGTACCCACCCGGAGACTCGTCGGAGCACAGCCTGGCACCCGCTCGACGCCACCCTGCACTTCGAACCCCGACGGCACCGTCTCCACCGCGCTCACCACCTAGCCCGCTCACCCTCTCCGGTGGCGGCTACCGGCCCGCTGGTCACCGTGCTGCCGCCGACGGCGGGGCGGCGCTGTCGCTCACCGCGCCGATGAAGCTGCCCAGGCCCACCCTCTCCGGCGCCACCGCCACCTACCCCGTCGTGCTGCCCGGGGTCGACATCCAGATCACCGCCGACGTCCAGGGCGGCGCGAACGTGAAGCCTTCGTGGTCCACGACGCCACCGCCGCCGCCAATCCGGCGCTGCGCAGCCTCACCTTCGCCACCCGGCGCCACCGGCGTCACCGTGCACACCGACGCGGCCGGCAACCTCACCGCCACCGACGCCAAGGGCCGCGCGGTATTCAGCTGCACCTGCCCCGACAGATGTGGGACTCCACCCCGTCCGGCGCCCCGTCCGGTCGTCGACCCGGGCGCCGGCGATCGTCGACCAGGCCACCGGCCGACCGGCCGCCTCCAGCCCACACCGGCCCCGGCGCGGCCGCCCGCACCGCGCCGATCCGCGCCGGCGACCGCCGCGGACGGCACGGCTCACCCTCACCCCGGACGCCGGCGCTGCTGACCGCGGCCGGCCACCACCTACCCGGTCTTCCTCGACCCGCCCCTCGGCCCCGCCGCGCGCCGGCTACGCCAGCTTCAACGCCAACCACCCCGACTCCAACTACTGGAACAACACCGGCGACCCCGACCCCGACATACTGCAGGTCGGCGACTCCGGCTCGTGGCAGGCACACACCGCGCTGCAACTTCGCCATCGACGTGGCCACGCTCGGCGCACCGCCGACATCACCGGAGCGCACATCAACATGACCGAACGTCGTACTCGTACTCCTGCACCAAGACCGACACCAACCTCTACGCCCCGGCCACCACTGCTCAGCTCCGGCAACGCCACCTGGAACTACTGGGCCGGTCAACCTCGGCGCCGTCCTCGACCACCCCAACTTCGCCCACGGCCACAGCTGCCGCTGCCCGGCCAACGCCGGTGGCGTTCGTCGTCACCGCGGCGGTCAAGGCCGCCGTCGCCGCCAGCCGGTCCACCCAGACCTTCGTGCTCACCGGCGTGAACGAGACCAACGACGTGAACAGCTGGAAGAAGTTCTCCCTGCAGACCGTCAGCATGTCGATCGACTACAACCGCACCCCGTACCTGCCCACCGGGATGACCACCTCACCGACCACCACCTGCGCAGCCAACCCGCCGAACCTGGTCGGTGACGGGCCGGTCATGCTGCAGGCCGCGGTCTCCGACCCGGACGGCGGCCAGCGTCGGCGCCGGATTCAAGCTGTGGAAGACCAGCGACACCAGCCAGACCCCGGTGGCCAGCAGCAACTCCGGCACGATCGCGTTCAGCTCCGGGTCGGTGGCCTCGCCTGCTGGTACCCGAGGCGACGCTCAAGGCCGCCGCCAACAACGCGGAGCAGCCGGACTTCTCCTGGCAGGTCCAGGTCTTCGACGGCGGCAAGTCCTCGCCGTGGTCGCAGGTCTGCCGCTTCATCTTCGACACCAGCCCGTACCGGGGCACCGGCGGTGACCGCTCCGGCCGGTGACACCACCATCGGGCGTGCCCGCCACGTTCACCATCGGCAAACCGGTCACCGGGACCGTGCCCAGCAGCTACCTGTACCAGCTCAACGGTGGCCCCCCGGTCAGCGTGGCGGCCGATGCCAACGGCAACGCCACGGCGACCATCACCCCACGGCGCTTCACCAACCTGCTGACCGTCAACAGCCTCTCGGCAGGCGGCAACATCGGGCAGGCGGCGAGCGTCCCGATCAGCTCCAAGCCGTCCACGGCGGTCCAGGCCGACCAGGACCTCTCCGGGGACAACATCCCCGACCTCATCACCACCGGCGGCCGCAACGGCGTCCCGGCGGGGGTGTGGTACAGCCCGCAGCAGCCGCAGAGCACCCAGCTCAACTCCGCCGCCGTGGACATCGGCGCCAAGGGCAACGGCACCCTCAATGACCTGAGTCCGACCGACTTCACCGGCGCCCAGGTCGTCACCGGCCACTTCTACGGCGGCGGCACCCAGGACGTGTTCGCGTACTACCCGACCGGCGCCAATGCCGGCGGCGGCGTGATGCTCGCCGCCAACGGCGACGGCTCCGTGCTCCCCGCCGACCTCGACAGCAACCGGCGCAGCGTGAACGCCGGCCGGCTGCTCGACGCCAACGGCGACTCGCCGCTCCAGGTCGTCAACGCCGGCAACAGTTCCGGCACGGGGACGCCCTTCCCCGACCTGCTTGCGGTCAGCGGCGACACGGTCAGCGGCTACTACCTCAACTACTACTCCCAGGGCAGTGGCACCGGCCTGTGGGGCTGGCTGGACCAGCTCGCCACCACCACCCCGGCCGGGGACATGCAGCTGGCAGAACTGGACGGTCACCGGCTGCCAGCTGGCCGGTGGTACCGCGCTGTTCCTGTGGAACCCGACCACCGGGGCGCTCTACCTGTGGACCGCCCTCAGCCACGCCGTCGGTACCGCCACGCTCGGGCACGCCTCGTACGCCATCAAGGCCAGCGGCTGGAACACCGGCGCGGGCATCTCCCTACAGGCCAGTGACATCAACAGCGACGGCAACCCCGACCTGTGGACCGTCGCGGCCGGCGGGATCGCCACCGGCTACCTGGTCACCAGCCTGAGTGGGAGCACCGGCACCCTCAACGCACTCGGCGGCCAGGCCCTCTACACCGGCAAGCACGCCTGGAAGCTCGACGACGCCAACTCCGGCGCCATCGGCACCGCCGCGGACACGGTGGGCGCCGCGCCACTGACCGGCTCCGGCAACGCGATGTGGCGCAGCGGTGACCTGTTCGACCGGGAAGCGCTGCTCAACAGCGACGGAACCGGGGTGGTCCGGGACCCGGCCGGCACCGGCCATCTCAACAGCGGCGCCGGGACCCAGCCGATCGACACCACCACGACGTTCACCGCGGCCTTGTGGGCCAAGCCCAACGCGCTGGGCGGAACGGTGCTGTCCGAGGACGGCGCGCACAGCTCCAGGTTCGTGCTCAGCGCCGACGCGACCACCGGGAAATGGGTGTTCGGGCTGGCCACGAGCGATACCACCACCCCGAGCTACGACCAGGTCGCCAGCTTGGACCCGGTCCAGCTAGGGGTGTGGACCCGGCTCCAGGTGGTCTACAACACGGCCACCGCGGAGCTGAGCCTCTACGTCAACGGGGCGCTCGCCGGCACGAAACTGCGTACCACCACCCCGACCTGGCCGACCAACGGTGCCCTGCACGTCGGTGACGCCCAGGTCAACAACGCGCACACCGGGTACTTCTCCGGTGTGGTGGCCCAGCTGCAGAGCTGGAAGCTCGCCATCACCCCGGGCCAGATCGCGCTGCGCGCGCACGCCAACGGCCTGTACGTCTCCGCCGACAGCGCCGGCGCCCAGCCCCTGATCGCCAACCGCACCGTGGCCGGCACGTGGGAGACGTTCGACCTCATCGACCTCGGTGGCGGCAAGGTCGCCCTACGGGCACACGCCAACGGCACCTACGTCACCGCCGAGAACGCCGGCACCCAGCCACTGATCAGCCGGGCCACCACGATCGGCGCCTGGGAGACGTTCACGCTGGTGCACAACGCGGACGGCAGCATCAGCCTGCTCGCCTGCGACAGCCAGTACGTCACCGCCGAGAACGCCGGCACCCAGCCACTGATCAGCCGGGCGACCACGATCGGTACCTGGGAGTCGTTCGACATCATCGGCGGCTGACCCCGGTGGGGCCCGCCCGCCCGACGCCTCGGGTGGGCGGCCCCACCGGCCGTCCGTCACACCGGCCCGCTCCGACCGGGCACCCATCACGGACCGATAACGATCGGCCTCGCCCCGGTCCGGCCGAACCACCGGCTCCCCGACGCCGACCGGCGACCAGCGTTCCGGACGGGCCTGCGCGTGACCCGGCGCCGGTGGGCTACACCATCGCGACGGCTGCCCTGGCCCTCACCAACGTGTACGGCTACTCCTGCGTCGCGTCCACCACCAACGTCTACGCCCCGGCCGCCACGCTGACCGCCGCGAACGCCACCTGGCAGGCGTGGTCACAGGTGAGCATGGGTGCGCCGGTGGGCCGGGCGACGTTCGCCCACGGGTACAACGCCACCTGCCCGGCAGCGCCGGTCGGCTTCGACGTGACCACCGGGGTTCGGTCCGCTGCCGCAGCCGGACGGGCCACCCAGACGTTCGTCCACACCGGGGTGGACGAGAGCGCCGACCCGACGAGCTGGAAGAAGTTCTCGCTTTCCTCGGCCCGGCTGCTGGTCACCTACACCCCGACGGCCTGAGCGCTGACCGGCCGGTCAGATGCGCTGTTCGCGCAGGTCGCTGACGTCGGCGGCGGCCGCCCAGCCCTGGTACACGCCGTAGTCGAACTCCTCCAGCTGCAGCGCCGCCGCCACCGGAGCCTTGCCGCCGGTGTACTCCACCCGCAGCCACTCCTCGTGCTGGCCGAGCACGATGAACGGCTCGCCGCGCCAGGTGGCCAGGGTACGCACGTAGACGAGGTCGCTGACCTCGTCGGCCGGGACAGTCCGGCGGTACCGGCCGGAGCGCAGCTCCTCGAAGCCCTCCACCGGGGTGGTCGAGTAGAGCCGCACGTCGTCCTCGGCCGGGCTGGCTTCGTACTCGGTGCCGTGCCAGGTGGCCACGTAGCCGTCACGCATCAGAACCGCCCCACGGCCGCGCCGAGGGTGGAGTCGGCGTCGGCGGAGGCGATCGGCATCCAGCGCGGGCCGTCTGCGTCGAAGAGCGCCAGCAGCGTCTCCTGGCCGTCCCGGCCCAGGCGCCACAGCTGGCTGCCGTGCGGCAGCCGGGCACTGTCCACTTTGAACTCGGCGATGACGTCGTCGGTCTCGCCCGGCGCGAACCCGTTGCCCCGGTACGGCGGCCGCTCGATCATCCAGCCCTGCATGGCCCGCATGCCCGGCTCGTCCCGGCCGCCGTAGGGGATGCGGTAGAGGTTGGGCCGGTGGGCTGTCCAGCGCAGCAGGAAGATCTCGTCGTCGGCCGGCTTGAACGGCGAGCCCGCATACCCCAGGCCCAGCGCCGAATACATCAGCTCCGGGCTGGACAGGTGCGCCACCTCGCTGGCCCGGTGTACGAAGCCGGACACCCGGTCGTACCCCCGCTCCAGGTAGTAGGCGATCTGCGAGCCGGAGATGGCCTTCTGCATGACCACCGGGCGCTCCGGCGCCGGTGTCCCGATCCGGCTCGCCGCGGCGGCCGCCGCCTCGAACTCCACCGACGGCTCGTCGGACAGGCCGACCTCCGCCGCCCAGCTGGCCAGCGCGGTGATCTGCGCGCCCGGCAGGGTGGCCCCGACCGGGGTGCCCGGATTCACCGCGAAGGACCAGCTCTCATCCGGCCAGACCCGGATGAGCTGGCCGAACTTGACCGTCACCGAGTCGCCGGGGCCGAGCCGCTCGACCATCCGCTCGGGCGAGGTGAACACCACGACGTAGGGCTGGCCGTCGACGGTCTCGTGCCGCCACTCGAAGCCCGGGGTCGCCCGGACGGGCCGACGCCGAGGCGCCGACCGGGGTGGGGATATACACCTTGGCCAGCAGCAGCGTGGACAGGAACGTGTCGGTGTGCCCGGCGCCGGCCGCCTCCAGCAGGTCGGCCTCGACCTCGTTGGCCGGGACGAAGGCGGGTCGGCGGCGCCGGGCCGCGCTGGCTGCACCGGGCTCGGCCGGCCTCGGGCGCCGCTGGGTCGCCGTCGCCGCTCGCGCTGTGGTACCGGCTGCGGGGCGGCGATCGGCGTCGGCCGGCGCGATGGCGCGCAGCGAGCCGGGTACGCCGCCGCGCCGCGCACCCGCGCGGCCTCCTCGACCCGGGCGCGGGCCACCGATGGTCCGGCCGGGCAGCCGCACGTCGCCGCGGGCCAGTTGGGACACGAACCAGGCCGGCAGGTAGCCCTCGATGGGCAGGCCCGGGTTGACCGCCAGCCACCACTCGTGGTTGGGCCAGGCCGTCGGCCAGCTCGCGGAAGTGCACCGTACGGGCGCCGAGCGAGTGGTCACCGAGGCAGTCCCGCATCGCGCCGGCCGAGGTGAAGGCCAACACGTGGGTACGCCCGCCGGTGGCCCAGGTGCCCCAGCCGATCGGCGCGCGACCCGGACAGCGCCTCGGGCGAGACCGGCAGCAGCAGGTCGGTGCGACCGAGAATCGGAAATACAGCTCCTGGTTGCCGGCGCGCAGCGCATCGCGCATCGCCGTCTCGGCCTCGGTGGCCGGCTCCCAGTCGGTCACAGGCACACCTCCACCGACCACTGAATACTCCGCGGAACTAACCTACAAGGCCGGAGCCCCGACGCACAGCCTCATCTGGCGTGCCGCGCCAGTCACCGTCACGCGTCACGCTCCACCCGGCGTGGTACGCCGCGCCACACCGGGGCGGTCGGACGACACGCGGGACTGCGGGGCGACCCGGCACGCCGGTACCATCGCCGGGTGCGCCGCCCACGAGCAGTGCTGTGCCTGGTGGTGGCAGTGGCCGCAGTGGGCATCGCCGCGCCGGCCGCGCCGGCGTACGCCACGCCCGCCTGTCCGGCCGGCCTCCGGCCCCCCCACCGGCCCGCCCCGGTCACCGCTCCCCCGTGGCCGCAGCAGCGCTACGCCCCGGACCGGCTCGACGGCGTGGCCGACGGCCACGGCATCACCGTGGCGGTCATCGACTCGGGCGTCGACGCCGACCAGCCGCTGCTGCGCGGGCAGGTGCTCGCCGGAGTGGACCGGCTGCGTGGCGGCGACGGCAGCCAGGACTGCGTCGGCCACGGTACGGCCGTGGCGAGCATCATCGCCGCAGCGCCGCGCCGGAAACTCCCCGCTGCGCGGGGTGGCGCCGGGCGCCCGGATCCTGCCGGTGCGGGTCAACGAACACACCGCCGACGAGCCGCCGGCCGCCCGACCAGTACGGGAGCGACGCCGGCACGCTGGCCGGCGGGATCACCGACGCGGTGCGGCGCGGCGCCCGGGTGCTGAACATCTCGATGGCGCTGCCCGACGACGTACCGGCGGTCCGGGACGCCGTCCGGGCGCGCTCGACCACGGCGTCGTGGTGGTCGCGGCGGTCGGCAACGACCACACCGACGGCGCGCCGACCGACCCGGTGTCGTACCCGGCCGGGTACCCCGGGGTGATCGGCGTGGGCGCGATCGGCGCGGACGGGCAGCGGCAGGCGCAGTCCCAGGTCGGCGACTACGTCGCGCTGGTGGCGCCCGGCTCGGCCGTGGTCGCCGGAGCGCTCCCCGCCGGCCTGGCCAGCTTCACCGGGACCAGCTTCGCCGCCCCGTTCGTGGCCGGCGCCGCCGCGCTGGTGCTGCAGCGCTGGCCCGACCTGACCCCCGCGCAGGTGGCCGCCCGGCTCTACGCCACCGCCGACCCGGCACCCGACGCCGTCCCCAGCCGCTCCTACGGCTACGGCGTGGTGAACCCCTACCGGGCCGCTACGGCAGCACCCGCCGCCCCGGTGCCGGACGCCGTCCGGGCGGCCCCGCCGGCCCCGGTCCCGGCTCCCGTCCGACCGCGCCCGGGCCTCGGCTCCGCCGGCCGGTACGCCGCCGCCGGCGGCCTGCGCTGGTACTCGTCCTCGTGGCGTCGGTGGTACTGCCCCGGGCCGCCCGGCGCCGCTGGCACCCCGGCAGCTGACCCCGCCGCGCGCACGGACCCACGAGCGCGGAAGGGTCGGCGGGGCGCACGGCCCCACCGACCCTCTTCTGTCCCTGATCCCGGCGCGCGGACCGTGCCGTCAGCTGAACAGCTGGCGGTTGGAGTTCTCGGCGGCGAGGTAGTCGGCGGCTGACTGGTCGACCGCGGTCTTGATGGCGCGCAGGGTGCCGGCCAGGTCACCGGCGGCCGAGCGCCACTTGGCCTGCCGGGTGTCGTAGGCCTGGCGGGCGTCGCCGGTCCAGCTGGCGACCAGCGGCGCGGCGTCCTTCTCCACCTGGTCGAGCTGGCTGTGCAGGCTGTTCAGCGCGGTCTGGATGTCGTCGCTGGCCTTGTGCAGGGCGGCGAAGCTGACGACGAGGGTGCCGTCGGATGCGGTCATCGGGTTCCTCCCCTTTCGCTGAGCGCCTCAGAGCGGCAGGGTGCGGCCGTGCCCGGCGGCCGAGACGGTGCGGCGGCGCTGTCGTCGGTACGTCGCGTACTGCCCCGCCGGCCGACCGGATGGCGTCGGCGGTCTGCGACAGCGCCTGGTGAGCTCGCTCTGGTCGGCCGACCACTGCGCCTGCACCTGTGCGAACGTCGTGCCGCCCCGGCCCTGCCAGGCGGTCTGCAGCCCCGCCAGCTCGCCCAGGAGCTGGTTGAGCATGCGCTGCAGACCTTCGTTGACGGTGTTGAACTTGTCCGCGGTCTGTCGCATCACCTGGCTCTGCGCCTCGGTCGCGCTCACTGCGGTTCACCCCGTTCCCTTGTCGCGCCTCGATATGCGTGTGCTGGACGTCGCCGACGGTAGTGGGGTGCGTCGATTCTTGGGAAGTCCGAACTTCAGCCCTGTGGATAACTTCCGGCATTTGCCGGAAACAGGGCACGCCTCACGCCGGCTGGTGCGCCGCGGCCGGGTCCAGCACCGGACCGGCGGGCAGCAGCGCCACCAGCTCCGCCGGTATCCGGGCCGGGGCGGCATCCCGGTAGCCGAGCAGGGCGGCCACCTCGGGACCGGGCAGCGGGTAGCGCCGTCCCAGGTCGGTGACCAGGCACAACGCTCCGTCGGGGGCGGACGGCGAGGCCACCGCGGCGACCAGTGCGCCGTGCCCGGGAGGTACCACGATGCGGTCGGCCAACGCGGCACCGGCCGGGTCCGCGCCGCCCACCGGGACCGCCCGACCGGCCGCGGTCAGGTCCGGGTCGAGGGTGAGCACGCCCGCCGCCGCGCAGACGGCGCTGACCGGACCGGCCAGCGCCGGTGTGTCCCGGGGCAGGCCGTCACCGGCGCCCGGCAGCGCCGCGGCCGGCGCCCGCGCGAACTCCGCCTGGGAGATCTCCCGGGGCGCGCGCTGCCCGTTCCCCGGGTCGCTGAGCAACAGATCCGCCTGTACCTGCGAGATCGGCGCCAGGCCGGCGGCGAGCAGCACGCCGTACTGGCGGGCCCCGCCCTGGGCCTGCGACACCACCACCGTGCCGACCTGGCCGGACAGCGCCGCGGACGGCTGGCCCCGGCCGGGGATCTCCGGCGCGGCCAGGTCGGGACCGGCCGGCAGGGCGTCCACCAGCGCCGGACTCACCGGCACCGGCGCCCGGCCACCCCAGGAGAACGCGCTGCGCACCAGCGCCGGCCGGGGGATGCGCAGCGCGCTGGCGTGCCAGAGCAGGTAGAGCCCGCCGTCCGGGGTCTGCGCCAGCACCGCCTGCTCGGCCAGCGGCCGGCCCCGGGCCGGCGCGGCCCCGACGAACAGCACCGACTCGGCGCGATCGGCGAACCGGGCCGAACACACGCTCCACGCCGCGCCGAGCAGGGCACCGGCCGACGGCAGCGCGTCCGGCGCACCCGCGATGCCCAGCGGGGCACCCCGGGCCACGCCGGCCAGCGCACCGGCGTCCACCGTGGCGGTGTGCGCGCCCGCACCAGCCAGCAGCCGGGCCGAGGCGTAGTTGAGCACCGGGTGCAGCCGGTCGTCCAGGAAGACGTACCGGGCGCCCGAGCCACGCTCCACGATCACCGTTCCCGGGTCGCGCCAGGCATCACTGCCGCCGGGCGCGAGCACGCCGTAGACCGCGAAGGCGGCCAGCGACAGCGCCGCCACCAGGGCGCCGGCCAGGCTCGCCCCGGCCAGCCGCCGCCCGGGCGCCTGTGCCGGGTCCGGCTCCCGCGCCACCAGCGCGGAGATCACCCGCTGCACCGAGAACTGGTACGAGTGCAGCTGATCCTGGCGCGACGCCATGCGCCCTCCCCCCAGGTCGGTTGTCCGGCAATACGATAGGCCGCCGGGCATATCGATGGGGGGCACGGTTGGTGACCGACCGACCGTTGCGCACCGGACAGTTCGTCGCCGTCCAGGCCGCGCTGCTCACGGTGGTGGCGGGTGCCACCGCGCCGCGGCCGGCTGGCCACGTTCGCCGGTGCCGTACTGGCGGTACCCGTGCTGATCGCGGCGCTGGGCCGCTGGCGCGGACGCTGGCTCTACGCCTGGCTGGCGCTCGGCCTGTCCCACGCCGCCCGCCGTCGGGCGCGCCGCGCCCGGCCGGGTGACCCGCTGGCACCCGTCGACCCGGCAGCCCGACTGGTCCCGGTGGAGTCGGAGCAGGGCCAGTTGGCCGCGGTGCACGACCCGCCGGCCTGGTCGCCGTCCTGGAGCTGGGCGACCCGGCCGCCTGCTCAGCGACGGCCGACCCGGCTGCCGCTCCCCGCCGAGCTGCTCCGCCTGCGCCCAGCTGGCCATCCCGGAGGCCGAGCCGCAGACCGCCGTCGCCGGCGTCCAGCTGCTGCTGCACGCCCGCCCGGCGCCCGGGCGCGGCCGCCGGCCACGGGCTACCCGCGCAGCCTCCTACCGCCAGCTCACCGGCGGCACCGTCCGCGCGGTGCTGCGCATCCTGGTGGCCGTGCGGGTCACGCGCCGGGCCCGGGGAGTACGCCGCAGGAGCTGACCCCGCCGCAGCCTCGACGCCGTCCGGCGGGTCGGCACGCCGGCTGTCCCGGGCCGGCCTGACCACCCGGGCGCTGTCCACCGCGACCTGGCCGCGCGACCGCTCGCCGGCATCGCCCGGCCCGCTGGCCCGGGTGACCTGGACCGAGCTGGCCTGGGCGCCGGCCGGTAGACCGTCTTCATGCTGTCCCCGGCCGACCTGACCGGCCCTGCGCGCCGAACTGGTCCCCCGGCTGCTGGCGCTGCCGGGCCGAGGTGACCTGAGCCTGTCGGCGCAGCGCACCGGGTACCGGGCCTGCCGGAGCTGGCCGTCCGGCTGGCCACCGTGACCAGGCGGGCACCTGCTCGCCACCGCGGGAACTGGCCCGGCTGTTCAGCTGGCCGCCATCGGCGCGGTCGAGCGCTCGACGGCCGGCAGCTCGCCGGGCTGGCCGGCACGCTGCCGCTGGCCCGGCCGCCACCGACCGGCGGCGACACCGGCGCCTGGCCGCCGGTGACTGGACGGACCTGCGCCACCGCAGGCCGGCCTGATGGCTCGGGCGCAACCGGCACGGGCACCCGGTCACCGCACGCCTGCCGCGCGCCGAGCCCACCCGGGCTGTACTGGTCGGCGGCGGCCGGGCGGCGGCCCCGTGCTACGTACGGGCGCTGGCGCTGGGCGTCCACGTGCTGGTGCAGACCAGCCGGCCGCAGTCCTGGGACCACCTGCTGCGCGGGGTGGCGACGACCGGCGACGCGGTGGCGCTGGCGCCGCCCGGCGCACCGATCCGCCGCCGCCAGCCGGCCCGCACCGCCGCAGCTGGTGGTGCTGGACGTCGGCCCGCTGGTCGGCGAGCGCCGGTGCCGCCGCCCCGTGGCGTACCGTGCTGCTGGTCCGCGACGAGGTCTCCAGCGGTCGACCTGCCGGCGCTGGGCCGGGCCGACCTGGTGCTACTGCAGCCGCTACCGCCGGCCGAGGCGGCGCTGGTCGGCGGGATGCTCGGGCTGGGCGCCGGGCACGCCTGGCTGACCCGGATCCGCGACGACATGGTCGCGCTGGTCAGCCGGCGCACCGTCAAGCTGGGCGCAGCTCGCCGCCACCCCGTTGAGCAGCAGGTGATCGGGGCGCGTGAGCCGGGTCCTGGTGGGGTAGGCCGATGGTCGGCCCGGGTTCGTGAATGGATCTCGCGCATGTCCAGTGTCGTGATCCCGGCCTTTCTTCCTCCAGGCTCGCCGCCAGCGCCGCCGCCGTCTGGGTGGCGTGTGCCCTCCCCGGCATCAGCCGTCACCACCGACTCCACCCCGAAGAAGATCGCCACGCTGGTCCTCGTCGCGCTGCTCTTCGGTGCGGTCAACGCCGTCCTCAACCCGCTGACCAAGATCATCGGCTGCGCCTTCTGGTTCACCTTCGGCCTGGTGTCGATCCTGCTGAACGGATTGCTGCTCTGGCTGACCAGCTGGCTGTGCGGGAAGCTGGGCATGCCGTTCGAGGTGCACGGCTTCTGGAACGCCGTCGGCGGCGCCCTGATCATCGGTATCACCAGCTGGCTGCTGCACCTGGTGGTCGGCAAGGCCACCAAGAAGGGCCGCTGAGGGGAGGACCAGTGGTGAGCCGAGAGGGGTACACCGTCAGGGTCGGTGACATCGACCCGGCCCTGGTGCACCGGTGGCTGGCCTCGGACTCGTACTGGGCGGCCGACCGGCCGCTGGAGCGGGTCGCCCGGTCGCTGGCCAACTCGCTGGTGCACGTCCTGGTCGACCCGACCGGCGAGCCGGCCGGGCTGGCCCGGGCGGTCACCGACCACACCACCTTCGCCTGGCTCTGCGACGTCTACCTGCTGCCCGCGCACCGGGGTCGGGGGCTGGGCCGCTGGCTGGTCGACGGCCTGCTCCGGGCGCTGCGCGAGGCCGGAGTGGGCCGGGTGATGCTGGCCACCCGGGACGCCCACGGCCTCTACGCCCAGCTCGGCTTCACCGGACTGGTCGAGCCGTACATCTGGATGGAGCTGGCCGGCAGGGTGAGCTGACCCACACCGGGCGGGTCGGGGCCGGGGCGTACCGGCCCTTACGGTGGAGCCCATGGACCCGCTGCGCCGGGGCTACCTCTACGGGCTGGGCGCCTACCTGTGCTGGGGTTTCTTCCCGCTCTACTTCCACGCGTTGAAGCCCGCCGGCCCCGTGGAGATCCTGGCCCACCGGGTCGTCTGGTCGATGCTCTTCGTCGCCGCTGCTGCTTACCGGCGTGCGCCGCTGGTCCGGCATCCGGGCGCTGCTGCGCCAGCCCCGTACCCTCGCCTGGCGTCGGGCCGCCGCCGTGCTCATCGCCGTCAACTGGGGCGTGTACATCTACGGGGTGAACTCCGACCACGTGGTGGAGACCTCGCTCGGCTACTTCATCACCCCGCTGATCGTCGGTGCTGTTCGGCCTGCTGTTCTTCGCCGAGCGGCTGCGCCCCTGGCAGTGGCTGGCGGTCGGCGCTCGGCGCGGCTCGCGGTCGCGCGTGCTCACCGTCGACTACGGCCGGCTGCCCTGGATCGCGCTCACCCTGGCCGTCTCGTTCGGCAGCTACGGGCTGATCAAGAAGCGGCTCGGGCTGCCCCCGCCGAGGGGCTGTTCCTGGAGTCGGCCGCGCTGGCGCTGCCCGGCGCTGGGGTACCTGGTCTGGCTGACGGTGCGCGGCGACGCCACGTTCACCGAGGTCTCGGCGGGGCACACGGTGCTGCTGCGCTGATCCGGGGTGGCCGACGGCGGTGCCGCTGCTGCTGTTCGCCGGGGCCGCCAACCGGGTACCGCTGGTCGGCCTGGGCATCCTGCAGTACCTCACCCCCTGCCTACAGCTGGCCCTCGGGCGTCCTGATCTTCCACGAGCCGATGCCACCGGCCCGGCTGGCCGGCTTCGCGCTGGTCTGGCTGGCCCTGGCGATGTTCACCTGGCGACGCGCTGCGCGCCTCGGCCCGCCGCGCCGGGCCGGCCGCCGCGCCGCCCGGCGCTGGTCCCGGCGGAGCCGGCCGGCGTACCGCGAGCCGGTCAGGTCAGGCGGTGTAGACGAGCAGCGGGGTGCTCGTCGCCGCGGTGCAGTTCGACCCGGGCGATCTGGTCCATCCGGACAGCGGCGTGTGCCGCGCTGACCGCCAGGTCGGCGCCGGGCTGCGCGGTCCACGTCGCCACCGCCGGACCCGGGCCCCCGCCGCCCTTCGGGTAGACGAAGCAGCTACAGCCGCCACGGCTTGTCCTGCCCGTCGCGCTCGTCCAGGTACACGCAGTGCATCTGCACGCTGGTGCCCCAGGCCACCGGCAGCAATGCCATCTCGGCTGTGCACCGGGCTGCTCGGCGCTGGCCGCCTGGCCATGGGGTGAGCGTCGACCGCCAGCGGCGCGCTGGTGGGCGACCGGCGCGGCGGCGGCCAGGCCACCGTGCCGGCGAACCCGGCCAGCACCACCAGCGCGGCAGCCGCCGCCCGTCGACGGCCAGCCGGAGCCGCTTGCGGCGGCGACGCTGCCGCATCCGGCCAGCACGGCGGGCAGCAGCGAGGGGGCAGCGCGGCTCCGCCCCCGACCGGCGGTGGCTGCGGTGTCCAGCCGGCCGAGCAGGCCCGGCAGGCCGGCCAGTCTCGGCCACCTCCGCGCGGCAGTCGGCGCAGCCGGCCAGGTGCAGCTGGTATGCGGCGCGCTGGGCGGGGGGCAGCGCGCCCGAGGACGTACGCGCCGGCGTCAACCGTCGTTGACACCTCATGACGTCACCCCCATCTCTTCCAGTACCAGTCGCAACGAGCGCAGTGCGTAATGCGTGCGGGACTTCACGGTGCCCGCCGGCACCCCCAGCAGCGCGGCGGCCTCGGTCACCGACCGGCCCCGGTAGAAGCACTCGACCAGCACCTCGCGGTGGGCCGGGCGAGAGCCGGCGCAGCGCCTCGGCGACCATCCAGCCCTCCATGGCGCGGTCGGTCTCGTCCTCCCCGACCGGCTCCGGTAGCGAGTCGGTGACCACCTCGGCCACCCGCGCGGTGCGCCGCCGCCAGGCGTCGATGGCGAGGTGCCGGGCCGTGGTGAACAGCCAGGCGCGCACCGAGCCGCGGCCGGGTCGAGCGCTCTCCGGATGTCGCCAGGCCCGCAGCAGCGTCTCCTGGACCAGGTCCTCGGCCCGCTGCCGGTCCCCGCCGGACAGCCGCAGGGCGTGGCCGAACAGCGCGTCGCCGTGCTCGGCGAAGCAGCGCCCGCATCAGCTCAGCGTCTTCGCGTTGCGGCCACGTTCCCTCGGCAACCTCCGCCACGTCGCTCTCCCCCCGGTATACGCACCGGGACGGCCTGCGGGTTCACGCCGGGGCGCAGGCCAGGCGCGGAGCCCGGCGGTCGGAGCGGCGCCGCCGGTGCGGCGCACGCTCCGGCGACACCTCGAGGCGCCACGGCGCGGCCACGTCGCGGTGCCACCACGCCAGCCGGGCGCGACCCCCTGGCCGAGTGGCCAGCTCGGTCGGCCGTCATCGCGCAGGCCACCACGACCCGCCGGTCCGGGTCCCGGTCGCCGACCGCCGGCACCGCGGCGCAGGCCAGGCCGGGGCGGTACTGGCCGATCTCCCACTGCATCGCCGCGCGCTCGCCGGCGGCCAGGTCGGCCTCCAGCGCCTCGGAGCTCGGTCAGGGTCTGCTGGGTGTACGCGCGCATCCCCCACTCCCGCAGGTACCGGGCCCGCTGTTCGGCGGTGAGGGTGGCCAGCAGCGCCTTGCCAAGGGCGGTCGCGTGCGCGCCCTCGTCGAAGCCGGGAATCAGATCCTCCAGGTACGGCGAGCGCGGCCCCTCGGCGAACGCGGTGAGCACCACCCGGCCGCCGACGAAGCGCCCCAGGTAGTGGCTGTACCCGGTGTCCAGCGCCGCCCGGCGCAGCACCTCGACGACGACTCCGGCCCGCGCAGGGCGTAGCGCCAGCTCGCGCGAAGCGGTCGGCGATCTCCAGCCCGACGACATAGGTGCCGTCCTCCCGGCGGGCCACATAACCCTCGTAGGCCAGCGTGCGGACCAGGTGGTACGTGGTGGCCACGGTGAGCTCACAGCGCCGGGCGATCTGCTTCACGGTGAGGCCGCGCGGCGACCACCGACCGCCTCCAGCACCCGCAAGGCCCGGGACACGCTGCGGATCAGGTCAGAGGGCTCCTCCTGCGGATCCCGCACCGCACCTCCCACGGGGCACTGCCTTTCAGCATCGGGCGTGTACACCATATGAAATCCGCCCGGCTTTGGGAACGCTCCGTCTCTGCGCCAGTCACCCTACGGGTGTGTTGACACACTCGATGCGGACTTGTCGAGCCGCCGGCGCCCGGTCCTGGAAGCGGGCGCCGGTCAGCTGGTGCGGTCGGCGATGAAGTCACAGAGCGACTCCAGCGCGAGCCCGGGCCGACGTCCGGCAGCGCGGCCAGCTGGGCCCGCGCCTGCTCGGCGTAGCCGCGCACGGTCTCCCGGGCCTGCTTCAGCGCGGCGGAGTCACGCAGCAGCGCCAGCGCCTCGGCGTGCAGCGCGTCGTCGGTCACCGGGCCGGCGGCGAGGATCTCCCGCAGCCGCACCGCGTCGGGGTCCCGGTCGTCGGAGGCCAGCGCGTAGAGCACCGGCAGCGTCGGTACGCCTTCGCGCAGGTCGGTGCCGGGCGTCTTACCGGACTGGTCGGAGTCGGAGGCGATGTCGAGCAGGTCGTCGGAGAGCTGGAAGGCGATGCCCATCAGCTCGCCGTAGTTGGCCAGCGCCTCCACCTGTGGCCGCGGGCGGCTCCGGCGAACAGCGCGCCGAACCGGGCGGACGTGGCGATCAGCGAGCCGGTCTTGCTCGGCGATGACGTGCAGGTAGTGGTGCGACCGGGTCCCGCGTCGCGCGGGCCGACCGTCTCGGCGATCTGGCCGTGCACCAGCCGGGCGAAGGTGCGCCGCCTGGATCCGTACCGCCTCCGGGCCCAGGTCGGCGGCCAGGTCGGCGGCGCGGGCGAACAGGAAGTCACCGACCAGGATGGCGATCGAGTTGCCCCAGCGGCGTTGGCGCTCGCCGCGCCCGCGGCGTACCTGCGCCTCGTCCATCACGTCGTCGTGGTACAGCGTCGCCAGGTGGGTCAGCTCGACCACCGCGGCGGCGTCCGACGACCTCGCTGCCTCCGGGTCACCGAAGTGCGCCGCCACCGCCACCAGCAGCGGCCGGAACCGCTTGCCACCAGCGTCCATCAGGTGCCCGGCGACCTCGGTCACCAGTGGGTCGTCACTGTGCACCGCGGCGTGCAGCCGCGCCTCCACGTCGGTCAACCGCGCACCATCGCCGCCTCCAGCGCCGGATCGGCGAACTGGACCCCGATTGACGTGCCCGGACTCGCGGTCACCACGCGTCCACGATGCCATATCCGACCGGTCCACAGCGCCCCGCCCCTTACCCACCGGGCCCGGTGAGCAGGGACGGCCCTGAGAAGGGAAGGCGCACCAGGGGACCGGGTCTCCGCGGCGCCCCAGCGGACGGCGCCCGCGAGGTTTGTTCAGCGGACGGCGTCCGCGGGGAACTGCGTCTACAGCGTGTCTCGAAGTCGGGTTTGACGTCGTGGGACACCGCCCTTCTCGGGCGTCCTCACCGTGGCACCCGGCTGGGTGTGGTGGGGTTCCTGCTTCGTTGGGGCTGGTTTCACCCGCACGCGGTGGTGTGGGTCAGGGCCGTCCCCTCGGCGGGCGTTGGTGGCCGGGCCTCGTAGAAAGAGGTTGAAGGCCCAGGCGGTTGGGGTTGAGGTCGGGAACGTCCCCCTGGTGGGGTTGACGGGCTTCGAGTCCCAAGCACACCGAGGAGGACGTTCATGGTCCAGCGTAGCGGGTTGACCCGTGGGGATCGTCGGCGTAATGGCCGGATCGAGGAGTTGCGGCGGGTGGTTACCCCGGATCAGGTGATCTTGTCGATTGATCTGGGTGAGGATAAACAGGTCGCGGTGTTGATAGATCATGACGGTAGGGTGTTGGGTCGCCGGGTGGTGACCGCGAAGGCTTTCCAGCTGGCGGGTTTGTTGGCGTGGGCGGGTGGACGCAGCGTCCAGCACGGGTTCACCGGCGTGGTGGTGGGGTGCGAGCCGACCGGGCATCGGTGGCGGGCGGTGATGGCGCTGGCTGACGAAGCGGGGTTCGGGTTTGTTTGTGTGCAGTCGTTGCGGGTGCATCTGGCCCGGGAGGCCGACGACTACACCCGTGACAAGACCGACCATAAGGATGCGGTGCTGATCGGTAAGTTGATCTCTCGGCTGGACTGCTATCTGCCAGAGCGGGCCGGGGAAGACTGGGCCCGGCTGCGGCATCTCGGGCAGCGGCGTACCCGGCTGGTCGGTGAGGCGACCGCGTGCGCGCAGCAGATCCTGGACCTGTTGTCGTGTTGTTGGCCGGCGGCATTGAGTGCGGCGGCGAGGCCGTTGGAGTCGTCGACCTGGTGCGCGTGTCTGGCCGTGGTCGTCGCGCGCGGTGACGGTGACCCGGCCATGCTGCGCCGGTTGGGCCGTGACGGGTTCAGCGCGGCGGTGCGTGGGCAGTTGTCCCGTTTCGGTGCCTACCGGATGTGTCACCGGATTGTCGAGCGGTTCTTCGCAGCGCTGACCGACCGCGCCGGCGTGTCCGCGCAGCGCCTGGGCTCTCTGGAGCGGATCGGGTTCCTGATCGAAGACTGGTGCACCGCTCTGGCCAGCCTGTCCGATGTGGAGCGGCGCATGGTCGGGGTTCTCGACGCGATGGGCGTGACCGCCCTGGTCACCACGATCCCCGGGCTGTCCGCGGTAGGCGCGGCGGTAATCCTTGGCGAGACGGGGGATCCGTCCCGGCTGCCCTCGGCCCGCAGTATGGTCAAGCACGCCGGGCTCAACCCGGCCGAGAACACCTCGGCCACTATCCGCGGTGTCAGCCGGGTCAGCCGCCGTGGCCGCCCGGCGTTGCGTGCCGCAGCGTGGCGGGCTACCTGGGGCGCCTTGCCACACAACCCGGTGCTGGCGGCCAAGTTCACCCACCTGACCACCCGCGAGCGTGACAGGTTGACCCCGGCTCAGGCCCGCATCGCGTGCGCCGCGGCCCTGCTGCGTTGGCTGTACGCCGTCGTGACCCGCCGTCAGGCCTGGCACCCCGACATCGCCGCAGGCCGCCTGCGCACCCGTCAACCCATCCGGCAGGCAGCATGAGCACACCGACCCCGGCCGAGCCGGCGACAACCGCATAGACCACCTTCCCCGGCAGGGCCAGCCCGCATCCTCGTGGAGCCCCGAAGCTCGTGAAGCACCAAGGGCCGCCCCGCCGCACCCGCACAAGCTCGCTTGCACGATGTCGGGATCTCGACCCCCAGGGGACGGGAATCAACCCGGTTGATGATCTACGTAGAGACGCGGGACACGCGGCGGTGCCCTGCCACCACGCGACGGTGGCCGGCGATCCTCACCCCATCCGAGCGGGTCACAACCCGGCCGGCCCAACCGCCACGCCTCCGCAGCGGGACCGGGCCAACAACCCCTGCCCCCTCACCCCTCAGCACACCACCACCAGCACAAACCCCTCCAACAACCGAACACCCACCACCTACCTTGACAACAACCTCTTACGGTGGTGCTTCGGGGTCCCGGACCCGGGCATGCTGCTGCTCGGCCCAGGTGGCGAGGTTGGCTGCCGCATTCAGGTCACGATCCGCGACATGCCCGCAGCTATCGCAGCGGAAGATCCGTTGCGATAGCGGCAAGGATGGTCCGGTCGTGTGGCAGGTGGAGCAGGTTTTCGTGGACGGAAACCACCTGTCCACGAGGGCGACCTGTCCGCCGCGCCAGGTCTGTTTGTAGGCGATGATGCGGGCCAGCCCGGCCCAGGCGGCGTCACCGACTGCTCCGGCGAGGTGGTGGTTGGCCATCATGCCGGTGATGTGCAGGTCTTCCAGGGCGAGCCGGTCGTGGGTCTTGACCAGCCCGTTGGCGACCTCGTGCAGAAAATGCTGCCGGACGTTGCGTACCCGGCGGTGGCAGCGGCCCAGCCGGGCCACCGCCCTGGCCCGGTTGCCCGAGCCTCTTGGTTTGCGGGTCACCGCCCGGCCCAGCCGCCGCAACCGCGTCCGGGCCGCCCGTAGCGGTCGGGGCGGATGGTCAACGCGCAGTACCTGCTCTCTGGTGGTGGTGGCGGCGACCACATAGGCGGACAGCCCCCGGTCCACCCCCACCCAACCACCCGAGGCCTGCGCGGCCTCACCGTGGGCGCGCTCCACCGTCGAGGGGCCGGCGGCCGGGTGGCGGGCGGCGGGATGCAGATCAGCAGCCTGGACCAGCAGCGACACCGACCACCGACCGGCCCGGCACGACACCGTCGCCGACATAACGCTGGCCCGGCCCTTGCCGAGCATGCGACGCAGCCGCCGGGTGTCCTCCCGCACCCGCAACACCCCCACCCCCGGCAGCCGAACCGTGCGCGGACCCGCATCCCCCAACCGGATCCCCGCCCGACCCGGCCCGGAGGCTTTCTGCCGAATCCGGAACGACGCCACCGTCGACGCCTTCCGCTTGAACCGGGGAAACCCCACCCGCCGACCCGCCCGCCTGCCCCGACGCGAATCGCTGAACGCCACCAGCGCGCGTCCCAGGTCGACGGCGGCTTCCTCGAACACCTGCTGACACACCTGCCCCCGCCAGACCAAGCCGGTCGCCACCACCGTCGCCGTACCAACCGAATCAACAGCGAACACCCGACCCGCCGCAGCCGACCGCTTCCACCCATTGAACACATTGATCAAATCGAACCCGGACCACGGCACCTTCACCGAGACGTCCGCGGCACGAGCATCGAGGGCCTGCCTCACCAGGGCCAGACACTGGTTGAAGGCAAACCGCGACGCACCCGCATGCCGACCCAACACGCCAGCCTGACCAGCCGACACATCCAGCCTGAACCGAAACGCCGTGAACCTCCCCACCCCGCCAGCATCACAGACACCACCGACACTTCGAGACACGGCCTAACTAGCTAGCGGACGAAGTCCGCGGCTCGGTTGGTCAGGTCCAGCAGCGGCGCCGGTACCACGCCCAGCAGCAGCGTGGCCAGCGCGCCGATGGCCAGCGCGGCCGACGTGAGCGCGCCCGGGACGGAGACCGTCGGAGCGTTCTCGCCCGGCTCGGACAGCCACATGAGCACGACCACCCGCAGGTACGGGAAGGCCAGGATCATGCTGCTCAGCACGCCGAAGATGACCAGCCACACCTCGTTGTCGATGGCCGCCGCGAACACCGCGAACTTGCTGGTGAAGCCGCTGGTCAGCGGGATGCCGGCGAACGCCAGCATGAGGAAGGTGAAGACGGCGGCCAGTAGCGGCGAGCGTTTGGCCAGGCCGGCCCAGCGGGACAGGTGGGTGGCCTCCCCGTCGGCGTCCCGGACCAGGGTCACCACGCCGAACGCGGCGATCACCGTGAAGCCGTAGGCGACCAGGTAGAACATCGAGGAGGACAGGCCGTCCTTGGCCGGCGCGCCGTTGTTGTCCGAGGCCAGCACGCCCACCAGCAGGTAGCCGGCGTTGGCGATGGAGGAGTAGGCGAGCAGCCGCTTGATGTCGGTCTGGGTCACCGCGAGCACCGAACCGACCAGCATGGTCAGCACCGCCACCACGCCGAGCACCACCCGGTAGTCCCAGCTGGCCCGCTCGAAGGCGACGTAGAGCACGCGCAGCAGCCCGCCGAAGGCGGCCACCTTGGTGCAGGCGGCCATGAACGCGGTGATCGGGGTGGGTGCGCCCTGGTAGACGTCGGGCGTCCAGACGTGGAACGGGACCGCCGCCACCTTGAACAGCAGCCCGATGGCGAGCAGCGCCAGGCCGGCGTAGAGCAGCAGCTGGTCGTTGCCGGAGTCCAGGATGGCCTGGTTGATGACGCTGAACTGCACGGCGCTGGCGTCCGGGCGGTGCGCCGCAGCCGAGCCGCCGGCGAAGCCATAGATCAGCGCGATCCCGAACAGGAAGAACGCCGAGGCGAACGCGCCCAGCAGGAAGTACTTGACCGCCGCCTCCTGGGACAGCAGCCGACGCCGGCGGGCCAGCGCGCACATCAGGTAGAGCGGCAGCGAGAAGACCTCCAGCGCCACGAACATGGTGAGCAGGTCGTTCGCCGCGACGAAGAGCATCATGCCGGCCAGGCCGAACAGCAGCAGCGGGTACACCTCGGTGCCGCCCGGCGCCCTGGCGGCCTGCTCCCGGTCGGCGTCGGTACCGGCGGTGACGGCCGCCGAGGCGACGAACGGGCCGCCCCGCTCCACCGAGCGCTCGGCCACCAGCAGCAGCGCCACGATGGCCAGCGCCACCAGGGCGCCCCAGAGGAACAGCGCCGGCCCGTCCACGGCGATGGCGCGGCCGGCCGTGATGACCCGGGTGCCGGCCCGGGCGATGACGTCGACCAGCGCGACCACCAGGGCGACCAGGGTCAGCAGCAGCTGCGCGGCGTACCGGCCGCGGCGCGGGATGAACGCCTCCACCAGCACCCCGAGCGCGGCGGCGGTGAACAGGATCAGCATCGGCGCCACTGCCGCGTAGTCGATGTGCGGCAGGACGAAGCCGTTGGCTGCGAGGTTCACTTCTGGCCCCACTTTACTTCTGGCCCGGTTGGGCGACGGTCGGGTTGGGGTCGGTCTTCCCGATGTCGTGGAAGGTCGCCTGGACCGCCGGGTTGATGACGTCGAGCACCGGCTTCGGGTAGAAGCCGAGGAACAGCACCAGCGCGATGAGCGGCGCGACCGCCAGCACTTCGCGGGCCGAGATGTCCCGGCGCATCGCCTCGATCTTCTCCACCGCCGGGTTCAGCGTGCCCTGGGTGGTCCGCTGCACCATCCACAGCACGTACGCGGCGGCCAGGATGATGCCGGTGGTGGCGATCACCGCGACCGCCTTGTTCACCGTGAAGGTACCGATCAGCACCAGGAACTCGCTGACGAAGGGCGAGGTGCCGGGCAGCGCCAGGGAGGCCAGGCCGGCGATGAAGAACACGCCCGCGAGCAGCGGCAGCAGCTTGCCCACGCCGCCGAAGTCGGCGATGTTGGCGCTGCCCCGCCGGGCCACCAGCATGCCCACCACGAGGAAGAGCAGCCCGGTGGCCAGGCCGTGGTTGACCATGTAGAGCACCGCGCCGGTGCCGGCCTGGGTGGTGAAGGCGAAGATGCCGATGCCGATGAACCCGAAGTGCGCGATCGAGGTGTAGCTGACCAGGCGCTTGAGGTCGTTCTGGCCAACCGCGAGCAGTGCGCCGTAGATGATCCCGACCAGCGCCAGCACCAGCGCCAGCGGGGCGAAGTAGCGGGACGCCTCGGGGAACAGCGGCAGGCAGTAGCGCAGGATGCCGAACGTACCCACCTTGTCCAGCACGCCGACCAGCAGCGCGGCGGCTCCGGCCGGGGCGGCCCCGCCGGCGTCCGGCAGCCAGGTGTGGAACGGGAAGAACGGCGCCTTGATGGCGAACGCCACGAAGAACCCGAGGAACAGCCAGCGCCCGGTGGTGTTGTCCATGTCCAGCTGGGTCAGCTGGTGCCAGTCGAAGGTGCCGTGGCCCAGCTGGTTGCGCCCGACCACCCACAGGCCGATCACCGCGGCCAGCATGAGCAGGCCGCCGACCAGCGAGTAGAGGAAGAACTTCACAGCCGCGTACTGCCGGCGGGCGCCGCCGTAGGAGCCGATGAGGAAGTACATCGGCACCAGCATGACCTCGAAGAACACGTAGAACAGGAAGATGTCCGCCGCGGCGAACACCCCGACCATGGTGAACTCCAGGGCCAGCAGCAGGGCGAAGTAGGTGGGCACCGAACGGGCGCTGGTGTCCGCGTCGTGCCACGAGGCGAGGATCACCACGGGTACCAGCACGGCGATCAGCGCGATCATCACCAGGGCGATGCCGTCCACCTCGAAGGTGAACCGGGCCCCCCAGAACGGGATCCACTTGTACGACTCGCGGAACTGGAACCGGTCGCCGCCCGCGTGGAACTGGAAGTACATGACGGCGGTCAGCACCAGCACGACCAGCGACCAGGCCAGCGCCAACTGCTTGGCCAGCGCCGGCCGGCTGCGGGGTACCACGGCGACCGTGGCCGCACCGACCAGCGGCGCCAGCGTGAGCACGGTGAGGTAAGGGAATCCGGACATTGTTAGGCCTTACCTCCGAAGGTTCCCACGGGTGTCATCCCAGCGTCACCGCCAGCAGGGCGGCCACCAGGACCAGGCCGCCACCCAGGATGGAGAGCGCGTAGCTGCGTACGAAGCCGTTCTGTAGCCGGCGCAGCCGGCTGGAGCCGCCGCCGACCCCGGCGGCCAGCCCGCCGACCAGGCCGTCGATCACCCGGCTGTCCAGGAAGACCAGCGCCCGGGTGAGGAAGATGCCCGGCTTCTCGAAGACCGCCTCGTTGACCGTGTCGGCGTAGAGGTTGTTGCGGGCGGCGGTGACCACCGGGCCGGCCGGCTGCTCCTGCAGGGCCGTGCCGTCCCGGAACAGCGCCCAGGCCAGCCCGACGCCGATCAGCACCAGGGCCAGGGTCAGCCCGGTCACCGTCCACTTGCCCAGGTGCTCGGCGCTCTCGGCGGACGAGCTGCCGGAGGAGAAGGTCGGGTCGAGCCAGTCCTGCACCGAGGTGGCCATCAGACCGCCGGCCGCCACCGAGCCGACCGCCAGGACGATCAGCGGGATCGTCATGATCTTCGGGGACTCGTGCGGGTGCTCGATCTCGTCGGTCCAGCGCTTCGGGCCGTGGAAGGTGAGCACGAACAGCCGGGTCATGTAGAAGGCGGTCAGGCCGGCACCGAGCAGGGCGGCGCCACCGTAGAGCCAGCCGGTCCAGCCGGGCCGGTTGAACGCCGCCTCGATGATCGGGTCCTTGGAGAAGAAGCCGGACAGCGGCGGGATGCCGATGATCGCCAGGTAGCCCAACCCGAAGGTGGCCCAGGTGATCTTCATGTACTTCCACAGGCCGCCGAAGCGCCGGATGTCGGTCTGGTCCTTCATCCCGTGCATCACCGAACCGGCGCCCAGGAACATCCCGGCCTTGAAGAAGCCGTGCGCCAGCAGGTGGATGATGGCCAGCGCGTACGCCGCCCCGCCCAGCCCGACGCCGAGGAACATGTAGCCGATCTGGGACACCGTGGAGTAGGCCAGCACCCGCTTGATGTCGTCCTTGGCGCAGCCGATGATGCACCCGAGCAGCAGGGTGAACGCGCCGACGCTGACCACCACGGTCTGCGCCGTGGCGTTGGCCGTGAAGAGCGGGTTGGACCGGGCGATCAGGTAGACGCCCGCCGTCACCATGGTGGCCGCGTGGATGAGGGCGGAGACCGGGGTGGGGCCCTCCATCGCGTCCGGCAACCAGGCCTGCAGCGGGAACTGGCCGGACTTGCCGCACGCGCCGAGCAGCAGCAGCAGGGCCAGGATCAGCACCGTGGTGGAGCCGAGCTTGCCGACGCCGTTGAAGAGCACGCCGTAGTTGACGCTGCCCAGGGTGGCGAACATCAGGAAGATGGCGATGGACAGGCCGGCGTCGCCGACCCGGTTCATCAGGAACGCCTTCTTACCGGCGGTGGCGGCCGACGGCCGGTTGTACCAGAACGAGATCAGCAGGTACGACGCCAGGCCGACGCCCTCCCAGCCGAGGTAGAGCAGCACGTAGTTGTCGCCCAGTACGAGCAGCAGCATGGCCGCCACGAACAGGTTGAAGTACCCGAAGAAGCGCCGCCGCCCCGGGTCGTGCTCCATGTAGCCCACGGCGTACAGGTGGATGAGGAAGCCCACGCCGGTGATCAGCAGCACGAAGACCGCCGACAGCGGGTCGAAGAGCATCCCGAAACTGACCTGCAGGCTGCCCACCGGGATGTACTGCCACAGGGTGATCTCCGCGCTGCGGTGGGCGTCGTCGAGGCCGCTCAGCGAGAAGAAGTAGACCAGGCCGAGGACGAAGGTCACCCCGACGGAGGTCACGCCGAGCCAGTGGCCCCAGCGGTCGGCGCGCCGGCCGAGCAGCAGCAGCACGGCTGCGCTGGCCAGCGGGATGGCGACCAGCAGCCAGATGCTGGTGAGCACCCCGGTGGCGGGAGCGTTGCTGAAACCGTCGGCCAGGACGGATGCGTGATTCATCGAGGACCTCAGTACTTCAGCAGGTTCGCGTCGTCGACGCTCGCGGAGCGCCGGGTACGGAAGATCGACATGATGATGGCCAGACCCACGACCACCTCGGCGGCGGCCACCACCATCACGAAGAAGGCGATCACCTGACCGTCCAGGGTGCCGTTGATCCGGGAGAAGGTGACCAGCACCAGGTTGGCCGCGTTGAGCATCAGCTCCACGCACATGAACAGCACGATGGCGTTACGGCGCACCAGCACCCCGACCGCGCCGATCGTGAACAGCGCCGCGGCCAGCACGATGTACCAGGTGGGCGTCATTTCTGCGTACCCTTCAGCGCGCGCTCGTCGGGCTCCAGCTCCCGGATGGGCAGGATGGTCGGGATGCCCTTCTCGGTCAGGCTGCCGTCCGGCAGCCGGGCCGGGGTGGCCACCGAGTCGGAGGTGGCCCACACGCCGGGGCCGGGCTTCGGGCCCGGGTAGACGCCCGGGGCGAAGCGCGCCTTCATCCGGTCCACCTGGGTGACCTTGTCCTCGCGGCGGCGCTCCACGTGGGCCAGCAGCATGGCGCCGACCGCCGCGGTGATCAGCAGCGCCGAGGTGACTTCGAAGGCCCACACGTAGCGGGTGAAGATCAGCTTGGCGATCCCCTGGACGTTGCCGTCGGCGTTGGCGCCCGCCAACCCCGCCGAGCTGACCTTGCCCAGCCCCCGGGCCAGCCCGATGCAGAGCAGCGCGGCGAAGCCGATGCCCAGCAGCACGGCCGCGATCCGCTGCCCGCGCAGGGTTTCTATCAGCGCGTCCGAGGAGTCCCGGCCGACCAGCATGAGGACGAACAGGAACAGCATCATGATGGCGCCGGTGTACACGATGATCTGCACCATGCCGATGAACGGACCGGCCTGCAGCACGTAGAACACGCCCAGGCAGAGCATGGTCAGCACGAGGAACAGGGCCGAGTGCACGGCGTTGCGGGCGGCCACCATGCCCAGCGCCCCGAGCAGCGCCAGCGGCGCCAGGATGACGAAGGTGATCTTCTCCCCGCCACCCATGTGGTCGGCGGCGGCCGCCAGGATGGTGTTCACTTCGCCCCCCTGCTGGTGGGTTCACCGGGCTGCGCGGCGTCCGCCCCACCGTTGCGCTCGGCGCCGACCGAGGTACCGGGGTTGGTCGGGCCGGACAGGTAGTAGTCCTTCTCGGTGTCGCCCAGGCGCATCGGGTGCGGCGGCTGCTCCATGCCCGGCAGCAGCGGCGCGAGCAGCTGCTCCTTGGTGAAGATGAGGTCCTGCCGGTTGTCCCGGGCCAGCTCGTACTCGTTGCTCATGGTGAGCGAGCGGGTCGGGCAGGCCTCGATGCACAGCCCGCAGAAGATGCACCGGGCGTAGTTGATCTGGTAGATGGCGGCGTAGCGCTCACCGGGCGAGAAGCGCTGCCCTTCGGCGTTGTCGCCGCCCTCGACGTAGATCGCGTCCGCCGGGCAGGCCCAGGCGCACAGCTCGCAGCCGATGCACTTCTCCAGCCCGTCCGGGTGCCGGTTGAGGATGTGCCGGCCGTGGTAGCGCGGGGCGGAGACCGGGGGCTTGAACGGGTAGTCGGTGGTGACGACCTTGCGGAACATGTGCGCGAAGGTCACCCCGAAGCCCTTGAACGAGCCGGTGAAGGTACCCACGTCTAGTCCTCTTCCTTCTCCGTCGGCGGGACCGTCTCCCGCTGCGCGGTGACCCGCGCCAGCCGGGGGCTCGGCGGTACCACCAGGTCCAGCGGCGGCAGCGGGAAGCTGCCGGCCGGGCGGTCGGCCACCTGCTGCGCGAGCGGCACCGGCACGGGCTTGCGGGCCTGCGGCCAGAGCAGCACGGCCAGCCCGACCACCACGATCACCCCGGCGCCGAGGATCAGCGACTGGGTCCGCGACCAGTTGTTGACCTGCAGGGTACGCACGCCGGCCAGCACCAGGATCCACACCAGGTTGGCCGGCAGCAGCACCTTCCAGCCGAACCGCATGAACTGGTCGTAGCGCAGCCGGGGCAGCGTGGCGCGCAGCCAGATGAAGCCGAACAGCAGGATCAGCACCTTGCCGAACCACCACAGCAGCGGCCACCAGTTGGAGTTGAACATGCCGCCGTTGATCGCCGAGATCGGCCACGGCGCCCGCCAGCCGCCCAGGAACAGCGTGGTGCAGACCGCCGACACGGTGATCATGTTGATGTACTCGGCCAGGAAGAACATCGCGAACTTGAACGACGAGTACTCCGTGTGGAACCCGCCGACCAGCTCCGACTCGGCCTCCGGCAGGTCGAACGGGGCGCGGTTGGTCTCCCCGACCGCGGAGATCGCGTAGATGACGAAGCTGGGCAGCAGCAGGATGACGTACCAGCTGGGCAGGTGCGGGTGCCAGCCGGCGATGGACCATCCGGCCTGCGCGCCGCTGGACTGCGCGTGCACGATGTCCGAGGTGGACATGGAGCCGGCGAGGATGAAGACGGCCACGATGGACAGGCCCATGGCGACCTCGTAGGAGATCATCTGGGCGCTGGAGCGCAGCCCGCCGAGCAGCGGGTAGGTGGAGCCGGACGCCCAGCCGGAGAGCACCACGCCGTACACGCCCATCGACGAGCAGGCCAGGATGATCAGTACGGCCACCGAGGTGTCGGTCAGCTGCAGCGGCGTACGGTGCCCGAAGATGCTCACCATCGGGCCGAGCGGGATCACCGAGAACGCGGTGAAGGCGCAGGCCGCCGAGATCACCGGAGCCAGGAAGTAGACCACCTTGTCGGCGGTGATCGGGATGATCTCCTCCTTGAAGGCCAGCTTCATGCCGTCCATCAGCGAGGTCAGCCAGCCCTTGGGGCCCACCTGGTTGGGGCCGGGGCGCACGGCCATCCGGGCCACGACCTTGCGCTCGTACATGATCGTGAACAGGGTGAGCAGCACCAGCGCCGCGAAGGTGGCGACCACCTTGAGCAGCACCAGCCACCACACGTCACGACCGAAGTCGACCAGCGTCGGGTCCTGGGCGAGATAGTTCACAGCGCGCCTCCCGCGCTCGGAGCGGTCGCCTGGGCGGCCAGCAGCGGACCGGCCGGCGGCGGGCCGGCGGTCAGCGTCACCACGGCGCCCTCGCCGACGCCGAGCGTGCGGCGCAGCGTCGAACCGGGCGAGTTGGTCGGCAGCCACACCACGCCGGCCGGCGCGTCGGTCAGCGCCACCGGCAGCGTGATCGCCCCGGACGCGGAGCCCACGGTGACCGGGTCGCCCTCGGCCAGGCCCAGCTCCTGCGCGGTCCGCTCGCTGATCCAGGCGGCCGGCGTCCTGGCCGTACCGGCCAGGTAGGGGTCGCCGTCGGTGAGGCTGCCCAGGTCGATCAGGTGGTGCCAGCTGGCCAGCACGGCGTGCCCGGCGGTCGGGCGCGGCGCCGGGGCGGGCGGCACGCTGGGCAGCGCAGCCCGGGTGGCCCGGGTGGCCGGCAGCGCGGCCAGCGCCTCACGTACCTCGAAGGTGTCGGCGCAGCCCAGCTCGACGCCGAACTCCCGGGCCAGGGCGTCCAGCACCCGGGCGTCGGACAGCGCCGGGGTGTCCAGCACCCGCTCGAAGGTGCGCAGCCGCCCCTCCCAGTTGAGGAACGAGCCGGCCTTCTCCACCACCGGGGCGACCGGGAACACCACGTCGGCCCGGCGGGCCACCGCGGTCATCCGCTGCTCCAGGCTGACCAGGAAGCCCACCGCGTCCAGCGCGGCGTCGGCGGCGCGCGGGTCGGCCAGGTCGCTCGGGTCGACGCCGGCCACGATCAGCGCGCCGAGCGCCCCCGACGTGGCGGCGGCCAGGATCTGGTCGGTGTCCATGCCGATCCGGCTGGGGATCACGCCGGCCTCCAGGCCCCACTGCTGGGCCAGCTCGGCGCGGCCGGCCGCCTCGACCACCGGACGGCCGCCCGGCAGCAGGTTGGGCAGGCAGCCGGTCTCCACCGCACCCCGGTCACCCGCCCGGCGCGGCACCCAGGCCAGCTTGGCGCCGGTACGCGCGGCCAGCGCCGCCGCCGCCGAGAGCGCCCCCGGCACGGTGGCCAGCCGCTCGCCGACGAACAGGATGGCGCCCTCGGCGCCCAGCGCGGTGGCCAGCGCCTCGTCCCCGGCGAGCACTTCGGCTTCGCCACCGGGCACGGTCGGCCGCACCATGGCGGCCAGCTTGGTGAACCCGCGGGAGGTGAACGGGGTGACCGCCCACACCGGCAGTCGGCGCGCGGTGACCTGCTTGCGGACCCGCAGGAAGAGGATCGGGCACTCCTCCTCAGGCTCCAGCCCGACGAAGGCCACCGCGCCCGCGGTGTCGATGTCGGCGTAGCTGACGTCCCGGCTGCCGACCACGGCACCGGCGAGGAACTGGGTCTCCTCGGCGGACAGCGGGCGGGACCGGAAGTCGATGTCGTTGCTGCCCAGCACCACCCGGGCGAACTTGGCGTAGGCGTAGGCGTCCTCGACGCTGAGCCGGCCGCCGGTCAGCACCCCGGTCGGGCCGGCCGCCTTCAGCCCGGCGGCGGCCACCGCCAGCGCCTCCGGCCAGGAGGCGGTCCGCAGCTGCCCGGTCTTCGCATCGCGCACCAGCGGTTCGGTGATCCGGTCGAAGGCGTTGGCGTACTGGAAGCCCCAGCGCCCCTTGTCGCAGTTCCACTCCTCGTTGACCTGCGGGTCGTCGCCGGCCAGCCGGCGCAGCACCTTGCCCCGGCGCCAGTCGGTGCGCATGTCGCAGCCGGCCGCGCAGTGCTCGCAGGCGCTGGGCGTGGAGACCAGGTCGAAGGGGCGGGAGCGGAACCGGTACTGGGCGCCGGTGAGCGCCCCCACCGGGCAGATCTGCACGGTGTTGCCGGAGAAGTAGGAGTTGAACGGGTCGTCGGTGTCCTCCAGCGGCCCGTCCTCGATCCGGAAGATGTTGATCTGCTCGGCCGCGCCCCGGTCCATCAGGTCGATGAACTTGTCCCCGGCGATCTCCTCGGAGAACCGGGTACAGCGCTGGCACAGCACGCACCGCTCGCGGTCCAGCAGCACCTGCGAGGAGATGTTGATCGGCTTCTGGTACTCCCGCTTCACGTCGTGGAAGCGGGTGTCCGAGCGGCCGGTGGACATCGCCTGGTTCTGCAGCGGGCACTCGCCGCCCTTGTCGCACATCGGGCAGTCGAGCGGGTGGTTGATCAGGAGGAACTCCATGATCCCGGCCTGCGCCTTGGCGGCCACCTCGCTGGTCAGCTGGGTCTTCACCACCATGCCGTCGGCCACCGGCTGGGTACACGAGGCCACCGGCTTGCGCTGACCCTCGATGTCCACCAGGCACTGCCGGCAGGCGCCGGCCGGCGCCAGCAGCGGGTGGTCGCAGAAGCGCGGGATGGCGATGCCCAGCCGCTCGGCGGTACGGATGACGAGCTCGCCCTTGGGCGCCTCCACCTCGATCCCGTCGATGGTCAGCTTGACGGTGTCGGCCTTCTTCGCAAGGTCGGTCACTAGTGCACTCCCACCAGCTCAGCCGGGGACAGCATGGGCGCCCGCCGACCCTCGATGTAGTCCAGGTAGTCCTGCTTGAAGTACTTGATCGACGAGGTGACCGGGCTGGCCGCGCCGTCGCCCAGCGCGCAGAACGAGCGCCCCAGCAGGTTGTCGCAGGTGTCCAGCAGGGTGTCCAGGTCCTCGTGGGTACCCTTGCCGGCCAGGATGCGGTGCAGCACCTGCACCATCCAGTAGTTGCCCTCGCGGCACGGGGTGCACTTGCCGCACGACTCGTGGTGGTAGAACTCGATCCACCGGTAGGTGGCGTAGACCACGTCGTCGGCGTCGGAGAAGATCTGCACCGCTGTGGTGCCGAGCATGGTGCCGGCGCCGGCCATGCCCTCGAAGTCCATCGGCACGTCGAGGTGCTCGTCGGTGAGGATCGGGGTGGACGAGCCGCCCGGGGTCCAGAACTTCAGCTGGTGCCCGTCGAGCATCCCGCCGGCCAGCTCGATCAGCTGCCGCAGGGTGGTACCGAGGCCGCACTCGTACTGGCCGGGGAACTTGATCCGGCCGGAGAGCGAGTAGATCTTCGGCCCGGGCGACTTCTCGGTCCCCATCGACCGGAACCACGCCGAGCCGCCCAGCACGATGTAGGGCACGCTGGCGATCGTCTCCACGTTGTTGACCACGGTGGGGCTGGCGTAAAGGCCGTGCGTGGCCGGGAACGGCGGGCGCAGCCGGGGCTGGCCCCGGAAGCCTTCCAGCGAGTCCAGCAGCGCCGTCTCCTCGCCGCAGATGTAGGCGCCCGCGCCGCTGTGGATGACGATGTCCAGGTCGAAGCCGGAGCCGAGGATGTTCTGGCCGACGTAGCCGGCGGCGGTGGCCTCCAGCACGGCGTTGCGCAGCCGGCGGGCGGCGTGCACCGCCTCGCCGCGGATGTAGACGAAGGCGCGGTTGGCCCGGATCGCGTACGAGGCGATGACGATGCCCTCGATGAGCGAGTGCGGGTCGGCCATCATCAGCGGCAGGTCCTTGCAGGTGCCCGGCTCGCCCTCGTCGGCGTTGACCACGAGGTAGTGCGGCTTGCCGTCGTTCTGCGGGATGAACTGCCACTTCATTCCGGTGGGGAAGCCGGCGCCGCCGCGCCCGCGCAGGCCGGAGTCCTTGACCAGGGCGATCAGGTCGTCCGGGTGGGCGGCCAGCGCCTTGCGCAGCGCCGAATAGCCGTCCAGCCGCTCGTAGACCGGCAGCTGCCAGGCGTCCGGGGAGAGCCAACGCTTGGTGAGCACCGGCGTCAGCCGGGCCAGCGTCTCCTTCGAGGGGTCGCTCATGCCTTCCTCGCCTCGTCCTTCGACTGGTCACGGCCGGTCGGCGCGTCCCCGGCGGGCTTGCCGTCGGAGGCCGGGGCGTTGGCCGCGGCACCCGCCGCCTGGGCCGGCGCTCCGCTGGGCGCGGCCGGCGCGTCCTGGCGCTTCGACGTGATGGGGGTGTTGGGGTCGAAGCCTTCCACGGCGATGCCGAACTGCTCGGCCAGCCGGTTGCCGCGCAGCGTGGGCTCGCCGGCCGGGCCGTCGGCCACCGCGCCGTCGCGCTCGTCGGCGAAGCCGGCCAGCTGCAGCGACATCTCCTTCAGCGTGCACAGCCGGGCGCCCCGGGAGGGGGCCGGGCGCTCGCCGTCCTGCAGCGCCTTGACCAGGCTGAGCGCCGCCTCAGGCTGGACGTTGTCGAAGAAGTCGTAGTTGACCGTGACTACCGGGGCGTAGTCGCAGGCGGCCAGGCACTCCGCGTGCTCCAGGGTGATGGTGCCGTCGGCGGTGGTCTCGTCGTGCCCGACGCCGAGGTACTCCGACAGCGCCTGGTAGTTCTTGTCGCCGCCGAGCACGCCGCACATGGTGTTGGTGCAGACGCTGACCAGCCAGTCGCCGGTCGGCTTGCGCTTGTACATGGTGTAGAAGGTGGCCACCGCGCCGACCTGGGCGCGGGTGATGCCCAGCTGGTCGGCGCAGAAGCTGACACCGGCCGGCGAGACGTACCCCTCCTCGGACTGCACCAGGTGCAGCAGGGGCAGCAGCGCCGAGCGCTCCCGCCCGACGGGGTAGCGCGCGATGATCTCCTTCGCGCGCGCGTGGGTCTCTTCCGAGAAGCTCATGTCAGCGATCACATCCACCCATGACGGGGTCCAACGAAGCACCGCCGGCGATCACGTCGGCCAGCATTGCGCCTTCGGCCATGGCGGGGAGGGCCTGCAGGTTGACGAAGCTGGGCTCGCGGTAATGCACCCGGTAGGGGCGGGTACCCCCGTCCGAGACGGCGTGCACGCCCAGCTCCCCGCGCGGCGACTCGATCGCCGTGTACACCTGCCCCGGCGGTACCCGGAAGCCCTCGGTGACCAGCTTGAAGTGGTGGATCAGCGACTCCATCGACTGGCCCATGATCTTGGCCACGTGCTCCAGCGAGTTGCCCATCCCGTCCAGGCCGATGGCCAGCTGCGCCGGCCAGGCGATCTTCTTGTCCTCGACCATCACCGGCCCCGGCTCCAGCCGGTCCAGCGCCTGGTCGACGATCTTCAGCGACTCCCGGATCTCGGCCAGCCGCACCAGGTACCGGCCCCACACGTCGCCGGTGTCCTGCGTCGGCACGTCGAACTGGTAGTCCTCGTACCCGCAGTACGGCATGGTCTTGCGCAGGTCCCAGGCCAGCCCGGCCGAGCGCAGCACCGGCCCGGTCACCCCGAGGGACAGGCAGCCGGTGACGTCCAGGACGGCCACGCCCTGGGTGCGCTCGTGCCAGATGACCTGGCCGGAGAGCATGTCCTCGTACTCCTTGAGCTTCTTCGGCAGGTACTTGAGGAACTCCCGGGTCTTGCGGATCGCCTCCGGCGGCATGTCCTGGGCGACGCCGCCCGGCCGCACGTAGGCCATGTTCATCCGCAGGCCGCTGGTCAGCTCGAAGATGTCCAGGATGTACTCACGCTCGCGGAAGCCGTAGAGCATCATCGAGATGGCACCCAGCTCCATGCCGGTGGTGGCCAGCCAGACCAGGTGCGAGGAGATCCGGTTCAGCTCCATCATCAGCACCCGGATGGTGTTGGCCCGCGGGGTGATCTGGTCGGTGATGCCGAGCAGCTTCTCCACCGCCAGGGCGTACGCCGTCTCGTTGAAGATCGGCGCCAGGTAGTCCATCCGGGTGACAAAGGTGGACCCCTGCGTCCAGTTGCGGTATTCGAGGTTCTTCTCGATGCCGGTGTGCAGGTAGCCGACCACGGCCCGGGCCTCGGTGACGGTCTCGCCCTGCAGTTCCAGGATGAGCCGGAGCACGCCGTGCGTGGACGGGTGCTGCGGGCCGAGGTTCACCACGATCTTCTCGTCGTGGATCGGGTCGTCGGTGTTGCCGAGCACGTCGCGCCAGTCGCCGCCGGTGACGGTGAAGACCCGCCCCTCGGTGGTCTCCCGGGCCGGTGCGTACTCGTCGTGGGTGGTGGTCACTGGTAGCTCCTCCGCTGGTCGGGCGGTGGGATCTCGGCGCCCTTGTACTCCACCGGGATGCCGCCGAGCGGGTAGTCCTTGCGCTGCGGGTGGCCCTCCCAGTCGTCCGGCATCAGGATCCGGGTGAGCGCCGGGTGGCCGTCGAAGATCACCCCGAACATGTCGTACGTCTCCCGCTCCTGCCAGTCGGCCGTCGGGTAGACGCCGGTCACGCTCGGCAAGTGCGGGTCGGTGGCGGTCACCGCCGTCTCCAGCCGAACCCGGCGACGGTAGGTCATCGAGGTCAGCTGGTACACCAGGTGCAGGCGGCGCACGTCCGCCCCGAAGTAGTCCACCCCGGAGACCGAGGAGAGCAGCTCGAAGCGCAGCGCCGGGTCGTCCCGCATCGCCTGGCACACCTCGCGGATGCGCTCCGGCCGGATGTGCAGGGTCAGCTCGCCCCGGTCCACCACCACGTTCTCGATGGCGTCGTCGAAGGCGGGGTAGGCCTCGGCGAGCGCGTCGTACACCTCGTCGAAGTAGCCGCCGAACGGCCGCTCGCTGGAGACCAGCCCGGTGCGCCGGCGGACCAGGCCGCCGAAGCCGGAGGTGTCGCCGGTGCCCCGGACACCGAACAGGCCCCGGCCGGCGCCGGAGGCCGGCGGGTAGTCGGCCGGCGCCGTGGTGCTGCTGCCCACCGGCGCCGCCTCCACCGGGACGGGCACGGCCGCGGGCTCGGTCCTGTTCTCGGGGGCGGTCACCGGGAGCCTCCGGTGGGCATGTGGTTACCGGCCTTCATCCAGTTCTCGATCCGCAGCTGCTCCTCGCGGCCCTCGCTGACGGCCTGCTCCCACTCCTTGGCGCGGGCCTTGTCGGAGCGGTACGAGGAGGGCATGGCGCCCCAGGCCACCGCCGGAACGTTGCCGGCCGCCTCGCGCGCGGCGAGCATCTTGCGCCCGCCGGGGCCGAGCGGCTGGTGCATGATCTTCTCGCGCAGCTTGAGGATGGCGTCGATCAGCATCTCCGGGCGCGGCGGGCAGCCGGGCAGGTACATGTCGACCGGGACGATGTGGTCGACGCCCTGGACGATCGCGTAGTTGTTGAACATGCCGCCGGACGAGGCGCACACGCCCATCGAGATGACCGAACGCGGCTCGGGCATCTGGTCGTAGATCTGGCGCAGCACCGGGGCCATCTTCTGGCTCACCCGGCCGGCCACGATCATCAGGTCGGCCTGCCGGGGCGAGGCGCGGAACACCTCCATGCCCCAGCGCCCCAGGTCGTAGTGCGGGCCGCCGGCCGCCATCATCTCGATCGCGCAGCAGGCCAGCCCGAAGGTGGCGCCCCAGAACGAGGACTTGCGCGCGTAGTTGGACAGCTTCTCGACCGACGAGAGCAGGATGCCCTGCGGGAGCTTCTCTTCGATGCCCATGTGCCTTGCCTGCCTTAGTCCCAGTCCAGCCCGCCGCGCCGCCAGACGTAGGCGTACGCGACGAACACGGTGGCGATGAACAGCACCATCTCCACGAAGCCGAAGACCCCCAGCGAGCCGAAGCTGACCGCCCACGAGTACAGGAAGATGATCTCGATGTCGAAGACGATGAACAGCATCGCGGTCAGGTAGAACTTGATCGGGAACCGCTGGCCGCCGCCGATCGGCTGGGGGGTGGGCTCGATCCCGCACTCGTACGCCGCGTGCTTGGCCGCGTTGCGCTTGTGCGGGCCGACGACCGGGGCGATCGCGACCGAGAAGAGCGCGAAGAGGGTACCGAGGGCGAAGAGACCGACGATCGGCACCCAGTTGGCTAGAGACATCTCCGCTCCGCCTCGTCCTTCCATACGGCAACTTGCGTAATCAACGTATTCGTCACGGTCTGCGGGGCTGGCGCCGGGGTGGCTGACGACCTGGTCAGACCGCCGGGGCGACCTTGGTGAGCCCGTTGATGATGCGGTCCATCGCGTCCCCGCCGTTGGGGTCGGTGAGGTTGGCCAGCAGTTTGAGCACGAACTTCATCAGTGTCGGGTGCGGCATCCCGTGCTGGGTGGCGAACCGCATCAACTTGGGCTGCCCGATGATCTTCACGAACCAGCCGCCGAGCCGGTAGTAGCCGCCGTAGCGGGCGCGCAGCGCGGCCGGGTACCCGAGCAGCGCCCGCTCCCTGGCCGGCCCCTCCGGCCGGGCCAGCGCCTGCACCATGATCTCGGCTGCCAGCTGGCCGGACTCCATCGCGTAGGCGATGCCCTCGCCGTTGAACGGGTTCACCATGCCGCCGGAGTCGCCCACCAGCAGCATCCCCCGGGTGTAGTGCGGGGTGCGGTTGAAGCCCATCGGCAGCGCCGCGCCCATGATCGGACCGTCGGCGTTGGCCTCGTCGTTCATCCCCCACTCGGGGGGCGTGGTGGCCAGCCAGTCGGTGAGCATGCCGCGGTAGTTGGTCTTGCCGAACGCCGCGCTGCTGTTCAGCACGCCCAGGCCGACGTTGACCCGACCGTCGCCCATGCCGAAGATCCAGCCGTACCCGGGCAGCAGCTTCTCCGCACCCTCCGGGGAGCGCAGCTCCAGCCAGGACTCCAGGTAGTCGTCGTCGTGCTTGACCGGCGAGCGGTAGTACCGCCGCACGGCCACCCCGATCGGCCGGTCCTCCCGCTTGGCGATGCCCATGGCCAGCGGGAACCGGCCGGAGACGCCGTCCGCCGCGACGACCAGGCGGGCCCGGTATTCCACGGGCTCCTTGTCCGGACCGACCTGGGCCTGCACGCCGACCACCCGGCCGCCGTCGGAGAGCACCGGGCCGACGACGTTGTGGTTGGTCAACAGCTTGGCGCCGGCCTCCACGGCCTTGGTGGCGAGCAGCTGGTCGAAGTCCATCCGGGTCCGGGTGAGCCCGTAATTCGGGTACGCCGCCAGCTCCGGCCAGTCCAGCTCCAGCCGGACCCCGCCGCCGATCACCCGCAGGCCCTTGTTGTGCAGCCAGCCCGCCTCCGGGCTGGTGTCCACGCCCATCTGGACGAGCTGCTTGACGGCGCGCGGGGTGAGCCCGTCGCCGCAGACCTTCTCCCGCGGGAACTCGGTCTTCTCCAGCAGCAGCACGGTCACCCCGTGCCGGGCCAGGTGGTACGCAGTGGTCGAGCCGCCGGGGCCAGCGCCAACGACGATGACGTCGGCGTCGAGCGTCTCCGCCATGCCCGTCACCACCCTTCCTTGCTGGTCGGACGCCTCGTGAAAGTCTTCACAAGCGGCCTCGTGCAGGAGTCTAGGACGAGTCCCGGGTACCCGCTGAGTAAGGTTGCCCTAACTTTCCCCCGGTCCGGCCGGCGCGCCACGCTCGCCGCGCCGCCGGGACAGCCGGTTCCCCCGGCCGGGCGACCCACGCGGCGGCCGGCGGGTCGCGGACTCCTCACGAGCGGACGGCCCGGTGCAGCGCCACGATGCCGCCGCTGAGATTGCGCCAGGCCACCCCGGTCCAGCCGGCCCCGGCCAGCCTGCCGGCCAGCTGCGCCTGGTCCGGCCAGGCCCGGATGGACTCGGCGAGGTAGACGTAGGCGTCCGGATTGGAGGAGACGCCACGGGCGACGGCCGGCAGCGCACCCATCAGGTACCGCAGGTACACCGCCCGGAACGGGGCCAGCGTCGGGTGGCTGAACTCGCACACCACCAGCCGGCCGCCCGGCCGGGTGACCCGGGCCAGCTCCGCCAGGGCCGCCCCGGTGTCGTGCACGTTGCGCAGCCCGAACGAGATGGTCACCGCGTCGAAGACACCGTCCCGGAACGGCAACGCCAGCGCGTCCCCGGCCAGCAGCGGCACCCCGCGCCCGGCTGCCCGGCCGGCCTGCAGCATCCCCTGCGAGATGTCCGCGCCGACCACCGTGGCGCCCGAGCGGGCCAGCTCCTCGGTGGACACCCCGGTACCCGCCGCCAGGTCCAGCACCAGCTCGCCGGGGCGGGCGTCGAGGGCGTGCCGGGTGGCCCGGCGCCACAGCCGGTCCTGGCCGAAGGAGAGGATCGTGTTGGTGCGGTCGTACCGGCCGGCCACGCCGTCGAACATCGCGGCGACCTCGTGCGGCTGCTTGTCCAACTGCGCGCGCGTCATTGCGCCACTCTCGCAGCCGCGCCGATCTCCGCCGCTGTCGGGGCTGCCGGTGCCGCTGGTCAGCTGCGGGTACGCAGTGCCCCGAGGATGGTGACGACGAGCAGGGCGGCGCCCAGCAGGAACAGGCCGGCGCCGGCCATCATCACCAGGACCATGCCGTCCACAGAACACTCCTCGGGGTTACAGACCGTGCTGCTATCCGAGAAAAGTAGCTCTGACCTGGTAATTCCTCGCAGAAGACGGCTACCGATAGTGGCGGTGGTCACCTGCTCCGCGCCACAGCGGCACCACCGGCCTCAACTGTCCGTCGGATCCGGCTTCGGAGTTCCGCTGGAGCCGTCCCCGGGCAGCCCCGGTAGGTCGCCGGTGAGGCCGTACCCGGTGTGCAGCGGGTTGTACGCCGCCGCGACCAGCGCCTCGGTCGCCTGTACCACCCGGGCGCCGTTGTCGAAGCCCCGGCTCCAACAGCCGCTGGAGGTCACGTAGACCGGCACCACCGGGCCACCGGCCGTCCGGAACAGCAGCACTGCGTCCGGCCTGATCGGCTTGTCGACTGCCAGGCAGGCCCGCGAGTCCGGGTTGCGGCCGCGGGTACCGGCATTGAGCGCACCGGCCAGCTCGGCGGCTGCGGTGATCGCCACGGAGCTCTTCAGGGCGTCCTCGACCGGCCGGCTGTTCGGCAGGTCGTAGTCCGGCTCGCCGTAGTAGCAGACGTCGATCTCGTTGGCGTCGGCCGGGACCAGGGTGTCCAGGCCGGCCGGGGCGGGCGGGCGCAGCGTCGTCGGGCGCGCCGTGGCGCAGCCCAGGCTGTCCACCGCCACCCGGTGCGCGCCGGCCAGGATCCGCTCGGTCAGCGCCGGGCCGGTGCCGCGTACCAGCAGCCGGGCGCCCAGGTCCGGGAAGGTCAGCACCGCCTCGGCGCGGCCGTCCGCCAGGTGCCCGTCGGCGCGCTCGGTCGCCACGCCGTCCACGGTGACCGTGCGCCGGGCATACCCGGCGGGCAGGTCGTCCACGTACGAGACCAGCTCGGCGACCGGCACGTCGGGCGGCTCCACGGTGCCGCACAGGTCCACCGCGCCGACCCCGCGCAGCACGGTGGCCCGGTCGGCGCTGCCGCAGGTCTCGGCGTTGGTGGCCCAATCGGCCGGTACCTCGATCTCCAGCCCCAGCGACGAGACCAGCCGCCAGCCGGGGGCGGCCGTGCGCCCGTTCGGGACGCCCGGGTAGGGCTCGGAGTGCCCGGGCGCAGCGGCGGCGCTTTCCCCGGCACGCAGCTGCCTGACCACCACGGCCGCCACCACCAGCAGCACCGCCACGCCGGCCACCACGAGGCCGATTCGCAGCCACCCGCCGGACCGAGCCGGACCCTCCGGTCCCGCCTGCACCGACTGCTCCGCGCCCGTCACGTCGACCCCCATGCAACTCAGACGTACCAACGGCCTGATTCGGTTCCCGTCAGGAGCGGTCCCGGCCCGGGATCTCCCTGCCGACGCTGTACCCGGTGTGCAGCCCGCCGTAGGCGGCGGCCAGCAGCGGCACGGTCAGCTTTACCACCCGGGCGCCGTTGTCGAAGCCCCGACTCTGACAACCTGCGGAGGTGACGTACACCCGCACCACCGCGCCAGTGGCCGACCGGAAGCGCAGCACCCCGTCCGGCTGGAGCGGCGGCTGGTACGGCTGGCAGTCCGGGGAATCCCGGTTGTGCCCGGGGGCGGCGCTGTTGAGTGCCCCGGCCAGGTCGGCAGCGGCTGTTCCGGTGATGGCCACCGAGGCTTTCAACGCCTCGTCCACCGCCGGCCGGTCCGCGCCGTCGTAGTGCGGGGCCGGGTCGGGAGCGGGCCGATCAGGCGGTGCTGACCTTGAGGGCGGTACGGCCGCCGGTGCCGCCGCCCGGCAGGGCGATCGAGGAGAAGTGCGACTGGACCCGGGCGTCGGTAGGGTCGTCGGCCGGCGTCCAGTGGATGTCGACCCGCTCGTAGACGGTGTTGCGCCGGGCCGGGATCCGGTCGGCGGTACGGATCATCTCGACCAGCTCGGTGAGCTTGGAGCGGTGCCGGGCACCGGCGCTGGAGATGACGTTCTCCTCCAGCATGATCGAACCCAGGTCGTCCACGCCCATGTGCAGGCTGAGCTGGCCGGTGTCCTTGCCGGTGGTGAGCCAGGAGGACTGTAGATGGGGGATGGCGTCCAGGAACAGCCGGGCGGTCGCGATGAACCGCAGGTACTCCAGCGTGGTGGCCTGGGTACGCCCCTTGAGGTGGTTGTTCTCCGGCTGGTAGGTCCACGGGATGAAGGAGCGGAAGCCGCCGATCGCGGGGTCCTCGACGCCGCGGTAGCCGCGCGCCACGGCCAGGTCCTGCACGTCACGGATCATCCGGATGTGCTCGATGCGCTCGGCGTTGGTCTCGCCGGTACCCATCATCATCGTCGCGGTAGAGGAGATGCCGAGGCGGTGCGCGGTGGCCATCACCTCCAGCCAGCGGGCGCCGGACTCCTTCAGCGGGGCGATCGCCTGGCGCGGCCGGTCCGGCAGCATCTCGGCGCCGGCCCCGGCGATCGAGTCCAGGCCGGCGGACCTGATCCGGGTGATCGCCTCCTCGATGGAGACCCCGGAGACCTTCGCCATGTGCAGGATCTCACTCGGCCCGATCGAGTGGATCACCAGTTGCGGGTACGCCGCCTTGACCGCGCCGAACAGCTCCTCGTAGTACTCCACGCCGTAGTCCGGGTGGTGGCCGCCCTGCAGCATCACCTGGGTGGCGCCCAGCTCGACCGCCTCACCGCACCGGCGCAGGATCTCCTCCAGCGGGTGCGACCAGCCCTCTTCGTGCTTCGGCGCGCGGTAGAAGGCGCAGAACTTGCAGGCCGTCACGCAGACGTTGGTGTAGTTGATGTTGCGGTCGATGATGTAGGTGACGATGTTGTCCGGGTACCGCCGTCGGCGCACCGCGTCAGCCGCCTCACCCAGCGCGTGGAACGGCGCCTCGGTGTAGATCAGCAGCGCCTCCTCCGGGCTGATCCGGCCGCCGTCGGCGGCCCGCTGGAGGATGTCGGCGATCGCGTGCGTGTTCGTCACAGCAACGAGCGTACCGAGAGCCTGCTCTCACCTGGCAACGGCCGGTAGATAGTGCGGGCCGGGCACCCTAGATTCTCAGACCATGGCATCGGATATGCGCTACCGGCGGCTCGGAGACTCCGGGCTGGTCGTCTCAGTTGTCGGCATCGGCTGCAACCAGTTCCACCGCAAGATCGACGCGGCGGGTACCCGGGCCGTCGTGGACGCCGCCCTGGACCAGGGCATCAACTTCTTCGACACCGCCGACATCTACGGCGGCGAGCCGGGCGGCTCCGAGGACCTGCTCGGCCAGGCCCTGGTCGGGCGGCGCGACGAGGTGGTGGTGGCCACCAAGTTCGGCATGGACATGGGCGGCGCCAACGGGCCGGACCGGGGCGCGCGCGGCTCGCGCGGGTACATCCTGCGGGCGGTGGAGGCTTCCCTACGCCGGCTGCGCACCGACTACATCGACCTCTACCAGCTGCACGCGCCCGACCCGGCCACCCCGATCGAGGAGACCCTGACCGCCCTGGACGACCTGGTCCGCGCCGGCAAGGTGCGCTACCTCGGGCACTCCAACTTCTCCGGGTACCAGACCGCGGACGCGGCGTGGACCGCCCGGACCCGGCACCTGACCCCGTTCGTCTCCGCCCAGAACCACTACAGCCTGCTCTCCCGGGGCGTGGAGAAGGACCTGGTACCGGCCCTGGAGCACTACGGGCTGGGGCTGCTGCCGTACTTCCCGCTGGCCAGCGGCCTGCTCACCGGCAAGTATCGCCGGGACGCCGACGCCCCCGCCGGCGCCCGGCTCTCCGACGCCCGGTACGCCCAGCGCCTGGCCGAGGCCGACTGGGACACCATCGACGCGCTGCGCGACTTCGCGGAGAAGCGGGACCTGACGCTGCTCGACGTGGCCATCGGCGGGCTGGCCGGCAAGCCCGCGGTCACCAGCGTGATCGCCGGTGCCACCCGGCCCGAGCAGGTGGCCGCCAACGCGGCCGCCGGCTGCTGGGTACCCACCCCCGGGGAGCTGGCCGAACTCGACGCCATCGGCGCGCCCTGAGCGGCCGGGCGCCTCAGGCGTCGTAGTCGACGGTGAGCTGGTCGGTGACGGGGGTGGACTGGCAGGTCAGCACGTACCCGGCGGCCAGCTCGTCGGGCTGTAGCGCGTAGTTGCGGGCCATCGTCACCTCGCCGTCGACCAGCTTCGCCCGGCAGGTCGAGCACACCCCGCCCCGGCAGGCGAACGGCAGCTCCGGGCGGACCCGCAGGGCGGCATCGAGGACCCGTTCGCCGCGCCGCATCGGGAAGCTGGACGCCCGCCCGTCGAGCAGGATCGTCACGGCCACCTCGGGGGCCTCGGCGGCCGGCGCGGGCTGCACCGGCGCGGGGGCGTCGGCCACGTGGAACAGCTCGGTGTGCACCGCGGCGTCCGGGACGCCCCGGGCGGTGAGCGCGTCCCGGGTGTCCAGGACCAGGCCCTGCGGGCCGCACAGGAACCACTCGTCCACGTCGGCCGGCGGCAGCAGGGCGTCCAGCAGCGCGCCCAGCCGGTCGGCGTCCAGCCGGCCGGAGAGCAGCGGCGCGAGCTGCGTTTCCCGGGACAGCACGTGCACCAGGTGCAGCCGGTCGGGGTAGCGGTCCTTGAGGTCGGCCAGCTCGTCGGCGAACATCACCGAACGGGCGTACCGGTTGGCGTACACCACGGTGAACCGGGACGCCGGCTCGACGGCCAGCCCGGTGGCCACCAGGGAGAGCACCGGGGTGATCCCGGAGCCGGCCACCAGGGCGGCGTAGCGGCGGACCCGGTCGGGCGCGAAGGCGGTGGTGAAGTGCCCGAGCGGGGCGAGGACCGCCACCACGTCGCCCGGGCGCAGGGCCTGCGCCGCGTACCGGGAAAAGGAGCCGCCGGGCAGCACCTTGACGCCGATCCGCAGCACCCCCCGCCGCTCCAGCTCCGCCGGCGTGGAGCAGATCGAGTACGAGCGCCGCACGTCCTCCCCGTCCACCAGCCGGCGTACCGTCACGTGCTGGCCCGCCCGGAAGGCGAACTCGTCACGCAGCGGCTGCGGTACGTCGAAGGTCACCGCCACGGCGTCGTGGGTGAGCTGGTCGACGGCGCTCACCCGCAGGTCGTGGAAGACCGGCCGGCGGCGCACCGGCTGCCGGATGGTCACGCTCACAGCGGCTTCACCGCCTCGAACGGCTCACCGCAGGCCCGGCACCGCCGCAGCGCCTTGCACGCCGTCGACCCGAACCGGGACAGCTCCTCGGTCTCCGCCGCCCCGCACCGGGGACAGGCGACCGGCACGCCCACCGCACCGGCTGACCTGTCAGCCGACGCGGTTGTCCGGCCGGGGCCGGGCAGCGCGGGACCGGCCGGGGCGGGTAGGCCGAGCAGGACCGGGCCGGCCGGGCCGGGTGGGGCGATCCCGGCGGCGGCCAGCTTGGCGCGGCCGGCGTCGGTGATCCAGTCGGTGGTCCAGGCGGGAGCCAGCCGGGTGCGTACCACCGCGTCGGGGTGACCGGCGGCGGCCAGCGATCGGACGATGTCAGCGCGGATCATCTCCATCGCCGGGCAGCCGGAGTAGGTCGGGGTGATGGTCACCGTGACCCGCCCGTCCATCGTCTGCACGTCACGCAGGATGCCCAGCTCGCCGACGGTGACCACGCGCAGCTCCGGATCCGGCACGGCGGCGGCCACGTCCGCCGGGTCCGTCCCGGTCCACACCGGCTCGGTCGGCCCGGTCCCGGCCGGCTCGGTGGGCGCGGTCCCAGCCGGCTCGGTGGGCGCGGTCCCAGCCGACGCAGCCGGGGCCGCACCCGGACGGGGCAGGTCGGAGCGGGTCACCACCGGGCTCCCGGGTGGGCCCGGTGCACGACCTGGAGTTCGGCCAGCAGGTAGGACAGGTGCTCGGTGTGCCGGCCGGCGCGACCACCGCCGCCCGCGTGCGGGGCCCAGCCGTCCGCCGGCCGGGTCAGCGTCGCGGCGGCCAGCACCGGCTCCACCGTGGCCAGCCACGCCTCGCGCAGCTGCGGCGTCACGTCGTGCAGTTCCAGGGTGTACGGCCACAGCGCGTCCACGGCGGCCTGCATCCGCCGGTGCGAGGTGTCGGTACCGTCGCCCAGCCGCAGCGTCCACTGGCGCCCGTGGTCCAGGTGGTACGCGCTCTCCTTGACCGCCTTGCCGGCGATGCCGGCCAGCTGCTCGTCGTCGCCGCCGGCCAGCGCCGCGTAGTGCAGGCGCTGCCAGGCGCCGAGGAAGAGCAGCTTGGCGACGACCGTCGCGTAGTCGGCGTCGGGCAGTTCGACCAGTAGCACGTTGCGGTATTCGTGGTCGGCGCGCAGGTAGGCCAGCGCGTCCTCGTCGCGCCCCGCGCCCTCCAGCTGCCCGGCGTGGCGCAGCAGCAGCCGGGCGGCGCCGAGCTGGTCCAGGGCGATGTTGGCCAGCGCCACGTCCTCCTCCAGCTCCGGGGCGCGGGCACACCAGGCGGCCAGCCGCTGCGCGGCGACCAGCGCGTCGTCACCCAGCCCGAGAGCGGTCCGGTAGGCGCCGTTCACAGGTGCTGGACCCCGTCGGGTACCGGATAGAAGGTGGGGTGCCGGTAGACCTTGTCGGCGGCCGGGTCGAAGAAGGCGTCCTTCTCCTCCGGGCTGGAGGCGGTGATCTGCGCGGCCGGGACCACCCAGATGGAGACCCCCTCCTGCCGGCGGGTGTAGAGGTCGCGGGCGTTGCGCAGGGCCATGGTGGCGTCCGGGGCGCGCAGCGAGCCGACGTGCCCGTGGGCCAGGCCGCGCCGGGGCCGGACGAACACCTCCCACAGCGGCCACTCGGCACTCATCCGGACACCTCCGCCGGGACACCGGCGGGTACGGAAGGGCGGGCGGCGTGCTTCGCGGCGTAGGCGGCGGCCGCCTCGCGGACCCAGGCGCCCTCGGCCCAGGCCCGGCGCTTGTGCTCCAGCCGCTGCCGGTTGCACGGGCCGTCGCCGGAGATGACGCGCATCAGCTCGGTGAAGTCCGGCGGGGTGAAGTCGTGGGCGCCGCGCTCGTCGTTCCAGCGCAGCTGCGGGTCGGGCAGGGTGAGGCCGAGGATGGCGGCCTGCTGCACGCACATGTCGACGAAGCGCTGGCGCAGCTCGTCGTTGGTGAAGCGCTTGATCTTCCAGGTCATCGACTGCTCGGAGTGGGTGGAGTCGGAGTCGGGCGGTCCGAACATCGCCAGCGACGGGTACCACCAGCGGTCCACCGCGTCCTGGGCCATCGCGTGCTGCTCCGGGGTGCCGTGGCTGAGCGTGTAGAGGATGTCGTAGCCCTGCCGCTGGTGGAACGACTCCTCCTTGCAGACGCGGATCATCGCCCGGGCGTAGGGGCCGTAGGAGCAGCGGCACAGCGGTACCTGGTTGACGATCGCCGCGCCGTCCACCAGCCAGCCGATGACGCCGACGTCAGCCCAGCTCAGGGTGGGGTAGTTGAAGATCGAGCTGTACTTCTGGCGGCCGCTGTGCAGGGCGTCGACCAGCTCGTCGCGGGACACGCCGAGGGTCTCGGCGGCGGCGTAGAGGTACAGGCCGTGGCCGGCCTCGTCCTGCACCTTGGCCAGCAGGATGGCCTTGCGGTGCAGGCTGGGCGCCCGGGTGATCCAGTTGCCCTCGGGCTGCATGCCGATGATCTCCGAGTGGGCGTGCTGGGCGATCTGCCGGACCAGCATGCGCCGGTACCCGTCGGGCAGCCAGTCGCGCGGCTCGATCTTGGCGTCCTCGGCGATGAGCTGGTCGAACAGCTCGGCCAGCTCGCCGTCCCCGTCGGGCCGCCCCTGGTCGGCGCCCGGGCGGGCGGATGCGGCGCGCAGCTCAGCCTCCACGGCCGCCACCTGCTCCAGCAACTCGGAGTGGCCCGGCGGGGCCGGCTGCGGGGTGGTCTGCGGGCCGGAGTCGTCGGGCAGCGCGAAGTCACTGCCGTACATCCGTCAAGTGTTACAGCCAACCGCCAAATCTTCAATGGTCTGTCACAACCTGAGCCCCGGGCGGCTCCGGCAGCCCGGGGCTCGGTTTGCCGGTTCCGGTAGAGTCGCTTCGATCCCCCGACCCACCTGGAGCCCCCGCCATGCGCCCCCGGCTGGTTCTCGCCGCGCTCCTGGCCGCCGCCCTCGGCGCCGGCCTGCTCGCCGTGCCCGCCGCCCGCCACCACCTGGCTCAGCTCGGCTCGCAGGCGCGGGCCGCGGCCGGGGTACCGGCCGAGCCGGGGCTGCGCAGCACGGCACAGAAGGCGCCGCCCTGGCCGGTGCTGCGGGTACCCGAGCAGCCGGTGACCGTACCGGCCGGGATCACGCTCACCGGCTGGTCGCTGCTGGACCGTAGGACCGGGCAGCTGGTCGGGCACTCCGACGGCGCGGCGACGGCTCGCAACAACGTCGAGTCGATGATCAAGCCGTGGATCGCGGCGGATTACCTGACGCGGCTGGTCAAGGCCGGGCGGCAGCCGAGCGCGAAGGACCTGGCGGACCTGCGTACCATGATCATCCGCAGTGACGACGACCTCGCCGACCACTTCGCGCACGCCACGGTCGGCAGCCTCAAGGGGTACGAGGCCGTGCGTATCCGACTGAACCAGGTGTGCGGGGTGCACTCGGATACCAAGAATGCGAAGTGGTGGGCCTACACCACGCTGACCCCGGACGACGCCGCCAGGCTGGGGCTCTGCCTGGCCGACGGCCGCGCCGCCGGGGCGTACACCGAACAGCTGCTCGGCTGGATGCGCGAGGTCACCGGGGACGTCACCGACCAGCACGCCACCTACGGCGGCGGCCGCTGGGGCATCATCGACGCCCTACCGGACATCCTGGCCGCCGTCACCTCGATCAAGAACGGCTGGGAGCCGGAGATCCAAGGAACCGTCTGGCACGTCAACTGCCTGGCCATCACCCCGGACAACGCCCTGGCCATCATGGTCCAGTACCCGTGGACCGCCCCGGACAACGACTGGCGGCACGCCACCAACCTGGCTGACGGCGCCGCCGCCTGCAAGGACATCGCCGCCCAACTCGTCACCGTGCCGACCGCCTGAGTTACCGGCGATCACGGGCTTGTCGCTGCCTCGACGGCCCAGATGACAACCACAACCCCAAGATCTCTTCCGGGCGGTGTGGGACGGAGCACGGTTGTGGGGGATTTCTGGTTTGCGGGGGTAGCGTCGGATTTCAGCGGATCCCCCCGATCCTCTGCGTCTCCCCCCGACGCTTGGAGCCCCCGCCATGCGCCTGCGGTACCCCGTGTCCGCGCTGCTCGTCGCCGGCCTGCTCGGCGGCGCCATTGCCGTGCCCGCCGTACGGGCGCACGCCTCGTCGGTGATCGACCGGGGCGCCACCGCCACGATAGGCTCGGCCAGCGCCGCTCCGACCGCGTCCACCGAGGGCGCCGGGGCGTCGAGTTCGCCGCCTGCCAGCCCGGAGCCGAGCGTGTCTTCCACTGTCACCGTGCCGGCCACCGACTTCTTCGGCTGGGCGCTGCTGGACCGGCGTACCGGGAAGATCACCGGCTCGGCCAACCTGGCCAGCGGGACCAACACCACCGAGTCCATGATCAAGGTCTGGATCGTCTCCGACTACCTGCGCCGGCTGCCCGCCAAAGCCAAGCCCAGCCAGGCCACCCTGGACGAGCTGGCCGCCGCGATCATCCACAGCGACGACGCCGCGGCCCAGAAGTACTACCTGATCGGCGGCGGCGACGCCGTGGTGCAGCGGATGATCGACAACTGCGGGCTGACCGGCACGACCGTCGCCGACGGCTGGTGGAGCCGCACCCGGATGACCCCCCGGGACGCGGTACGGATGGGTGAATGCGTCGCCGACGGCACCGCCGCCGGCAGCCGCTGGACACCATGGGTACTCAACCAGATGCGCAGCGTCGAGGGTGGCGTGGACGACCAGCAGGCCACCACCGGCGGCGGCTGGTGGGGCATCGTCGACGGGCTGCCCGCCGCACTGGCCGACGGGCTGGCCGTCAAGAACGGCTGGACGCCCGATCGCCGCCGACGGCGACTGGCACGTCAACAACCTGGCCATCGCCGACGACTGGGTGCTCGTCGTGATGGTCCGGTACCCGATCACCAAAGGGCTTGGGTACGGTGCAGATATCTGTTCCTCCGTCGCTCGCCAACTGCTCCCCGCCCTGACCGCCTGACCTCCCCCGCCGCCCCCGCAGACACCTGGAGTCCCCCACCCATGCGGTCCGTACGCGTGGTTGTCGCGCTGTTCATCCTGGCTGCCCTCGGAGCGGTGGCGCTGGCCGTCCCGCCTGTCCGGGTCCACCTCGCCGCCCTCGGCCACAAGGCCGACGGGGCGGTCGGCGTCGCCAGACCCGACTACGACCTGGCAGCGCAGGCCGCGCCGCCGCCGCCCACGCTCAAGGTGGCGCCGGTCAGCGTCGACACCGCCACGGCGTTCTTCGGCTGGGCCCTGCTCGATCGCAGGACCGGGCAGGTCAGCGGCTCCGCCAACTTCCAGACCGGGACCAACACCACCGAATCCATGGTCAAGGCCTGGATCGTCTCGGACTACCTGCGCCTGCACCCGGCCCCGACCGATGCGGTGCTCGGTGAGCTGAAGTTGGCGATCATCGACAGCAACGACGACATGGCGCAGAAGTACTACCGCCTGGACGGCGGCAACGCGGCCATCCAGCGCCTGATCAGCATGTGCGGGTTGGCCCACACCACGATCAAGTCCGGCTGGTGGAGCATGACCCAGATGACCCCGGCCGACGCCGTCACCTATGGCAAGTGCGTGGCCGACGGTACGGCCGCCGGCCCCAAGTGGACCGACTGGGTACTCACCACCATGCGACAGGTGCGCGGCACCGTCGAGCAGCAGCCGGCCAGCCAGAAGACCGGCGGCGGGCACTGGGGCATCGTCGACGCGCTGCCGTGGAACCTGGCCCCCGAGGCGTCCATCAAGAACGGCTGGACCTACATCTTCGCCGACGGGCTGTGGCACGTGAACTGCCTGGCCGTCCTCCCCGATGACGTGCTGGTGGTGATGATGCGCTACCAGGCCCCCAACAGCGTCGCCGGGCTCAAGGTCGGCGACCGGATCTGCGCCACGGTGACCAGCCAGCTCGTCTACACGCCCGACCTGTAGCTTCTCCGCCGTCGATGCGACGTCCGGTGGCCGGCGGCCGTTGAGCCGGGCGGCGCCCGGCGTTCATGCACAGACCTCAATGTCCTACGTATGCGAAAGGTCAGCCGCAGAACCTTCGTCCTCGGCGGGCTCATCACCGCCGGCGCGGTCGCGTTGCCGGTACGCAGCGCCCTGGCCGCCGCCCCGTTCCCGTTCCAGCTCGGCGTCGCCTCCGGCGAACCCGACTCCACCAGCGTGGTGCTCTGGACCCGGCTGGCCCCAGCCCGCTCAACGCCGACGGGCACGGCGGGATGGCCAGCGCCGACGTCACCGTCGACTGGCAGGTGTCCACCAGCTCGACCGTTCGCCCCGCTGGTCGCCGCCGGCACGGTCACCGCCCGGTACGCCGACGCGCACGCCGTGCACGTGGTGGCCGGCGGGCTGGCACCGGACTCCGACTACTACTACCGGTTCCGGGCGCAGGGCTACCTCTCCCCGGTCGGGCGTACCCGGACCGCGCCCGCGCCCGGCACGGTCGGGCGCGACGCTGGTGATGGCGTTCGCCTCCTGCGCCCACTACGAATCCGGGCTACTACACCGCCTACCGCCGGATGGCCGAGGACAACCCGGGGCTGATCCTGCACCTGGGCGACTACATCTACGAGGACGCCGACACGGCCGGGTCGGTCCGCGAGCACGCCGGCGCCGAGTGCGTCTCGCTCGCCGACTACCGCCGCCGGTACGCGCAGTACAAGGCCGACCCCGACCTGCAGGCCGCGCACGCGGTCGCGCCCTGGCTGGTGGTCCCGGACGACCACGAGGTGGAGAACAACTACGCCAACATGGTGCGCGCCGACAACAGCCCGGCGCTGACCGCCGCCCAGTGGACCGCCCGGCGCACCGCCGCCTACCAGGCGTACTACGAGAACATGCCGCTGCGCCCGGCGCAGCAGTACAACGGCAACTGCATCCCGCTCTACCGGCGGGTGCCGTGGGGCACGCTGGCCACCTTCCACCTGCTCGACACCCGGCAGTACCGCGACGACCAGGCCTGCGGCGACGGCTGGAAGGTGTGCGCCGACGCCGACCTGGCCAGCCGCTCGCTGCCCGGCACCGCGCAGGAGCAGTGGCTGCTCGACGGCCTGGCCCAGCACGGCGCCAGCTGGGACATCATCGGCCAGCAGGTGTTCTTCGCCCGCCAGTTCGACGCCGCCGGCGCCGGCAACATGGACGCCTGGGACGGCTACCGGGCCTCCCGCGCCCGCATCCAGCAGGGCTGGGTCGCACCGCTCGGTCCGCAACCCGGTGGTGCTCACCGGCGACGTGCACGCCGCCTGGGCCAACGACCTCAAGGCCGACTACGCCGACGCCCGGCTCGGCGACCATCGGCACCGAGCTGGTCTGCACGTCGATCAGCTCCGGCGGCGACGGCACGGCCACCACCACGATCCCGAACGCGGCCACGAATCCGCACCTGAAGTTCTACTCCGAACCGGCGCGGCTACGTCCGCACCACCATCACCCCCGCCCAGATCACGCGCCGACTTCCGGGCGGTGGCGCGGTCAGCCGAGCACGGCGCGGCCGGTCAGCACGGTGAAGTCGTTCGCCATCCTCGACGGCCAGCCCGGCCTGCACGCCCTGTAGGAGCATCCGCATGACCGTCCTCGGCACACTGCTGCTCGCCGCCGCTGCCACGCTCGCCCCGGCGGGCATGGCAACCCCCCTCGCCCCGATAGCCGTACCCGCCGCGTCGCCGCCGGCCCGGGCGGGCTTCCGCACCGTAGCCCCGCCGGCACTGCGGCCCGCCTTCGCGGCGACCGTGGTCACCTGGAGCGCCGCCAACAGCGTCGCCACCGGCGACCAGGACACCCCGGCGATCGCCACCGACCGCAACGGGTATGTCGCCGTCGCCTGGGAGGACGACCGCGACTCCACGCAACCCCGGCGACAACGCGCACTCCGAGATCTACCTGCGGCTGTTCCACAACGGCGTGGCCGGCTACGAGCTGAAGCTGTCCGGCGGCGGCACCGCCGGCACGGCGTGGAGGCACCTGCAGCCCCGACGTCGGGCTCGACGACAAGGGCAACGCGGTCGTGGTGTGGGCCGAGGACGCCGACGGCAACGGCGCCTTCAACATCCAGTACCGGGTGGTCTCCACCGCCGGCACGGTCACCGCCTCGCGGCCGGGCCAACGCCGACACCGCCGGCAACCAGATCGCCCCGCAGGTGGCGGTCGACCCGGACGGCACGTCCGGCTCGGCCTCCGCGGTCGCCTTCACCGTGGTCTGGGAGGACATCCAGAGCGGAGCGTCGGCCACGGTACGGGCGGCCGGGTACACCACCGGCACCAGCAAGGCGTACGAGGTGACGGCGAGCCAGACCACCGGCGCCCACCACAACCCCGACGTGGCCGTCTCCGCTGCCGGCGACGCGCTGGTCGTGTGGGACGAGGACGCCGACGCCAACGGGTACTTCAACGTCGGGCTGATCCGGCTGGCCCGGGCCAACGGCGCAGTCACCCTGACCCGGCGCAGCGCCAACACCCAGGCGGCGGCCAGCAGCGGCACGCCTCGATCGCGGCCAACTTCACCGGCGACTTCGCCGTCGCCTGGGAGTCCGACCACACCGGCACGCAGGGCGTGTGGCCGCGCTCGTTCGCGGCGGACGGTACCCCGCGCGGCGCCGAAGTGCCGGCGTCGACCGGCGCCGGGGCGGCCGCCCCGTCGGTCGGCATCGACGACCAGGACGGTGCCGTCGTCGGCTGGACGGTCCCCGGCACCGACCCGGACGTGTGGCTGCACGGCTTCAACGCCGACGGCACCGACACCGGCCGGCTGTCCGAGCAGACCTTCCAGAAGCTGGCCACCGGCCGGCAGGAGCAGATCGTGCTGGCCGTCTCGGCGTGGGGCGAGGTGGCCGCCGCGTACACCGACGACAACGACGGCAACCAGTTCGACCAGGTCTACCTCGGCCTGGGCGCGCTGGACACGAGCTTCTAGCGCTACACCGCCGCGAACTGCGGGCCGTCGAGCGGCAGCGGGGGTACCTCGCCCAGCTCGGCGGCCCGCCGGGCGAACTCGTGCACCCCGGCCACCTGGCGCTCGCCCAGCGAGAAGTCCAGCGCCCGGAAGTAGTTGGCCAGCGTCGCCGCGTCGAACGGCTCCCAGCGGGCGGCCGACTCGGCCACCGCGTCCAGCTCGGCCAGGCACAGGTCCCGGGACCGCAGGAACGCCTGGTGCACGTCCTTGACCAGGCCCGGGTGCCGCACGGCGAAGTCCCGCCGGACCGCCCAGACGGCGAAGACCATCGGCAGTCCGGTCCACTCCCGCCAGGCCAGGCCCAGGTCCAGCACCCGCAGCCCGAGCTTGGGCGCCTCGTAGAGGGCGCGCAGCGCCACGTCGCCGATCACCACCGCGGCGTCCGCCTCCAGCAGCATCTGGGTGATGTCCGGCGGGCAGCTGAAGAACTGCGGGTGGACGCCGTAGCGCGAGCCGAGCAGCATCCGGGCCAGCAGCACGCCGGTACGGCTGGCCGAGCCCAGGGCCACCCGGCCGCCGTCCAGCTCCTCCGGCGGCCGGGTGGAGACCAGGTTGACCGAGAGCACCGGGCCGTCGCTGCCGACCGCGAGGTCGGGCAGGAGCAGCAGCTCGTCGGCGTGGCGCAGGTACTCGACCAGGGAGATCGGGCCGATGTCGAGGTCGCCGTCGACCAGCGCGGTGTTCAGCCGGTCCGGGGTGTCCTTGTGCAGGTCGACGTCGAGCAGGGCGCCCGAGCGCATCAGCCCCCAGTAGATCGGCAGGCAGTTCAGGTACTGGATGTGGCCGACCCGGGGCCGGGAAGCGCTCATGGTCCGCACGCTACCCCCGGCTGCCGGGTGCTTCAGCTCACGCCGACCGGTTCCGGCTGCCTGGTGACCAGCGCCACGGCCCGCTCCCGGGCGACGGCGCGCAGCGTCGGCGCCGCCAGGGCGGCGCACAGCGCCAGGCCGGCCCCGCCGACGAGGGCCACCGCCGGGCGTACCGCCAGGACGGCGAGCAGCACCCCGCCGAGCAGGTACCCGGCCGCGTTGGCCCCGTTGACCGCCGCGCCGACCAGGGCGAAGGCCCGCCCCCGGGCGGCATCCGGCACCCGCCCCCCGACCAGTACGCCCACGCCGGTGTTGAGCACGCCGTTGGCCACGCCGCCGAACAGGTAGCAGGGCACCACCCAGCCGACGGCCGGCGCCGCCGCCACCGCCCCGGTCGAGGCGCACATCAGCGCCAGCGCCCCCAGCAGCGCCACGCCCGTAGCAGCGTCCGAGCAGCGCAGCCGCGCCAGTCCCCAGGCGCCACCCAGCAGGGCGGCCAGCCAGACGCCGGAGACCAGCCCGTAGGTGGTGGCCGGCGTGTGCAGCACCCCGCGCAGGAAGAACACCTCCAGCACGTTGGCCGCGCTCACCACGCCGATCACCGCCCCGGTGAGCAGCACCAACGGCCGCAGCAGCGGATCGCCCGCCAGCCGCCAACCCGCCGGGGCACCGGCGGGGACGGCGCCGCCGGTTCGGGTGCCGGTCACCCCATCCCGGCCGGTGGTGGCAACCTGTCGCGCACCGGCCGGGGCGGGGGTGGTCGGGGCGGCCCGTCGGGACGAGATAGCCGGGTGCACTGACCGGGACGCAGCGGTCTGCCGCGCCGCCCGGGTCACAGCGACGGGGTGGGCGGAGGCGTTGCGGCGGGTCCGCAGCAGGGCGCCGAGCAGGGCGATGGCCAGGTAGCTCAGGGCGTCCAGGAGCAGTGGTGTGCGCAGCCCGAGCAGGCCGAAGAGGGTGCCGCCGAGCACCGGCGCGGCCAGGCCGCCGATCGCGGTGGCGGTCTGGCCGAGCGCCGCCGCCCGGGGCAGGCTGGCCCGGCTGACCATGGCCGGCAGCAGCGCGGACGTGGTCGGCTGGGTCACCGCGAGACCGGCCGCCAGCAGGGCGGAAAGCGCGACGAGCAGCGGGACGGCCGTGACGAAGGCGAGCGCCACGCAGACTGCCGCCTGGGCCAACCCCACCGAGACCAGGAGCCGCCGGCTGTCCACCCGGTCGACCAGCCGGCCGGTGAGCGGCGCCAGCAGCACCGGAGGTACGGCCGCCGCGAGCAGGATCGCTGCCACCGCGTACCCACCGGCTCCGCGCCCCTGCAGGGCCAGCATGAGCGCGGTGGCGGCCAGCAGGTCGCCGCAGTTGGAGACGGCCCGGGCGGTGGCCGACAGGTACACGTCCGACCAGCGGTCACCGTCGACGCGGGGAGCACGAGAAAACGTGAAGGACATGCTTCGCAGTATGTCCTTCACGTTTCAAAGTATCAAGTGACTACTTCACATCCGCCTGACCGGGCGGCAACGGCTCCGTGGGGAACGCCCGGACCAGCACCGACACCCGGCGGGTACCCGGCGGCGGGGTCGTGTGCGACCGCCCCCGGTACGGCTCCAGCGCCTCCACCAGCCGCTTGGCCAGCTCCGCCATCTCGTCCACCGTCAACATCAACCCGGCCTCGGTGAACAGCGACGCCGCGTACCAGTCCCGGGGCTCGTCGTGGCTACGCGCCAGCCACTGCCGTACCCGCGTCTCCTCCCGGATCAGGAACGAGTCGATCAGCTCCCGCTCCGCGTCGCGGGCCTCCGGATCGGCCCGGTGCCCGGCGTCCACGTCGTACCCACGCAGATGGCTGCGCCACAGCCGCTCCCGGCCGTCGCCCCGCCCGGGCGCCTCCTCCACCAGGCCGACCTTGGCCAACGCCCGCAGGTGGTAGCTGGTGGCGCTGGGGCTCAGGCCGATCACCTCGGCGCACTCGGTGGCGGTGGCCGGCTCGCCGGACATCAACCGTTCCATGATCGACAATCGGGCGGGGTGGGCCAGCGCGCGCATCACTCCCGGGTCACGGATCTCCATCCGGACCGGGCGCCCCGGGGTGACCTCGCCACCCACCGTGGTGTCGCTCATGGATCCCAAGGTTAACGGCGCACCGGCAGACCGCGACCGGAGTAGACCTGCGGTCAGCGCGACGCGCTCGGACATTCGCCGAGGCTCGTTCGCATGGCAGTCCCATGGGGCAGCAACCAGGGGGTGAGTCGGATGAGCGTGGCCGTGCTCGAACACGTCGGGCCATGGAGTGAGGACGAGTACCTCGCGCTCGGCGAGACGCCGACCCGGGTGGAGCTGATCGACGGAGGTTTGTGGGGCAGCCCGGCGCCGAGTCTTCCGCATCAGGACATCTCCTTTCCCCTGATGTCGGTCATCCGCCCGGCCGCCCGGGCGGCGGGGCTCAGGGCGTATGAGGCAGCCAATGTCCGCCTGGGTACCAGCCACATCGTCATACCGGACCTGGTGGTGGCCAGCCCGGATCCCAGGAGCGCAATCGTCGATGCCAATCGTCCTCATCGGCGAGATCGTCTCGCCCAGCAATGCGTCAACCGACCGGGTGCAGAAAATGCTCTTCTACGCCGTCGCGGGGATCGCGCCGCCCGCACCGCCCGTCAGGGCTGACGGCGTTCCGGCCTGGTCGTTGGGGTGCGAACGCCGCCGAGTCACGCCCAGTGCTACAAACAGTTTGTACTACGGGCTGCTTGTAGTACAGTGTCGCCGTGACCGTCATCGGGCGAAGGGCTGAACTGGCAGAGCTTCATGCGGGCTGGGAGCGCGCTCTTGCTGGTCATGCCGAGTTGGCAGTCGTCTGGGGCCGTCGCCGAGTCGGCAAGACATACCTTCTGACCCACTTCGCGCAAGGCAAGCGCTCGGTCTACTTCACTGCGGCTCGCCAGGACACCGACGACAGACAGCTTCGCCGGTTCGCCGAGGCCGTCCGGGAGCAGCTCGGCGAAGAGGTCACAGACCTGGCGCCGGAGACCTTTCCGACCTGGGAGGCAGCGCTGCGTTTCGTGGCTGGCCTAGCCCGCGCCGAGCCGTTGCTGGTGGTGCTCGACGAGGCTCCCCGCCTCACCGCGGGACACGCCGACTTCGCCGACACCGTTTCCGCTGTGTGGGAGAACCACGTCCGCAGCCAGCGACTCATGCTGGTACTCACCGGCTCCGCGGTCGCGGTCATGGAGCAGATGCTGGGTCCCCAGGGTGGCCTACACCGCCGCGCCGGCATCGAGCGACGGATGGACCCGTTCCCCCTCATCGACGCGCGGGCGTTCCAGCCGGACATGTCGCCGGCGGACTTCATCCAGGCGTACGCGGCCTGTGGCGGCTACCCGCTACACCTGCGCCGATGGTCGACGCAGCGATCCATCGAAGAAAACCTCCTGGATCTGGCCTTCACCCCCGGCGGGCTGCTCCTGCGCGACGCGCCGGACATCCTTTCCGAAGATCTGGACTGGCGCGGTGGCTACGAACGAGTACTCACAGCCATGGCCGGCGGCGCGCGGCGACGGTCGAAGATCGCCGGACGGGCACAGCAGCGCATCGACTACACCCTTGACCGGCTGCGCCGCGCCGGCTACGTACGATCGGTCCGCGCCATCGGCAGCGGAGGTTCCGCCGATCCGCTCTACGAGATCGCCGACGACTACCTCGCATACTGGTTCGGGGTGCTGCGTGACGACGCCGACTTGATCGAGGGCGGCCAGGGCCCGGCGGTACAGCAGCGCACCTGGGGGCGGTGGCAGACACACCTCGCCCGGGTGTTCGAGGAAGCAGCCCGTGATCACGTCAAGCGACTGGTGACAGATGGCACGCTGCCGAGCGACACAGTTGTGGGCCGCTGGTGGAAGGACGAAACCGTCGAGATTGACGCGGTCGGTCTGTCCGGCGAACATCCGGTGCTCGTCGGCGAATGCCGCTGGCAGGCCAAACCCCTCACCCAACGCGACCTGACGGACCTGCAGCGACGGGCTGTCCACCTTCCCCCACCGGGCCAGGCCGGACTCATCTTCGCGTTCTGGTCTCGCGGCGACGCCGGGGGGGCACTGGCCGACCACCCCGAAGTCCGTACCTTCACGCCCGCCGACATCCTGACCACCACCTAATCGTGCTCGTGGAGCCCGGACACACTCGAGAAACCGGGTGTCCCCCACCCGCCTGACCAAGTAGCCTTGTCGGGCCTTGCGGCCGAGATGGCCGCCACTCTCCCAGCGCCTGGTCAGGCGCCCGATGGCACAGCCGGTACCGCCCCCAACGTGGGCGGAGCGCCGGGCGGCCCGCTTGCATCCGTACTCCAGGAAGGCGGCCCGATGACCGTGCCCGACGACGACCTGGCCACCGAACGCGCCCATCTCGCCGAGTCCCGGGCCGCGCTGCACCGGATGCGGCTACGCGCCGAGGCGCTCTACGCCACCGGCGCGAACGTCTCCGGCGACCCGTTCGGCGCGGAGAGCCTGGGCCGGGCGCTCGCCCGCCGGGTCGCCGAACTCGCCGACAACCCCGACGTGCCACTGTTCTTCGGCAAGCTCGACTTCGCCGCCCACGGGCTGGCCCTGGCCGCCGCCGCGGCCGACGCGCCGATCCTGATCGCCGACACCGACGACGACGTCGCCTCCACCCACTACGTCGGCCGCCGGCACGTCACCGACGACCGCGGCGAACCACTCGTCCTCGACTGGCGGGCTCCGCTGTCCCGAGCCTTCTACCGAGCCAGCGCCAAAGAACCGCAGGGGGTGGCGACCCGACGCCGGTTCGGCTTCGCCGGCGGCACCCTGACCAGCTTCGAGGACGAACACCTGGACAAGGGCGAGGAGCTGGGCACCACCAGCCGCATCCTGACCGCCGAGATCGAACGCCCGCGCGTCGGCCCGATGCGCGACATCGTCGCCACCATCCAACCCGAACAGGACGAACTGGTCCGCGCCGCGCTCGACGAGTCGATCTGCGTGCAGGGCGCGCCCGGCACCGGGAAGACGGCGGTCGGGCTGCACCGCGCGGCGTACCTGCTCTACCTGCACCGGGACCGGCTGCGCCGGTCGGGCGTGCTGATCCTCGGTCCGAACACGGCGTTCCTGCACTACATCGCCTCGGTACTGCCGGCCCTCGGCGAGGTCGAGGTGGCCCAGTCCACCGTCGAGCAGCTCACCACCCGGGTGCCGGTACGCGGCACCGAGCCGGTGCCGGTGGCCGCCGTCAAGCACGACGCCCGGATGGCCCGGGTGCTGCGCCGGGCGCTCTACGCCCAGCTGCGCCGCCCGACCGAGCCGATGACCGTCAAGGACGAGTCGTACCGCTGGCGGATCAGCGCCGAGGCGCTGCGCCGGGTGGTGGACGACGCGCGCCGCGAGGAGCTGCCCTACGCCACCGGCCGGGAACGGGTCCGCGCCCGGGTGGTCACCCTGCTGCAACGGCAGGTCGAGGCGCGCGGCGATTCGCCGGGCGAGACGTGGCTGCGCAGGATGGCCCGCGGCGCCCCGGTCCGCGAATTCCTCGACGCCCACTGGCCGGCCGTCACCCCGGACGGCCTGGTCTTCGCACTGCTGTCCGGCGCCCCCGCGCCCAACGCCGCCGTGCCGCACGACAGCGCCGCCATCGGCACGCCGCCGGGCGGGCAGGACCTCGGCCCGGCGCCGCGTGACCTGCTCGCGGTGGCGGCCGACGGGGTGCTCAGCGACGCGGAACAGGCGCTGCTGCGCTGGGCCAAACCGGCGCGCAGCGCGAAGGCCACCCGGTGGAGCGCGGCCGACGCGCTGCTGGTCGACGAGGCGGCCGGGCTGATCGAGCGGGAGACCAGCTTCGGGCACATCGTCGTGGACGAGGCGCAGGACCTCTCCCCGATGCAGTGCCGGGCCATCGCCCGGCGCATCGAGCACGGCTCGGTGACCCTGCTCGGCGACCTGGCCCAGGGGACCGCGCCGTGGGCCGCCCGCGACTGGGCCACGTCACTGGCGCACCTGGGCAAGCCGGACGCCCCGGTGGTACCGCTGACCATCGGTTTCCGGGTGCCCGGTGCGGTGGTGGAGCTGGCCAACCGGCTGCTGCCGGCGCTCGGGGTGGACGTACCACCGGCCCGGTCGCTGCGCTCCGACGGCTGGCTGCGCCTGACCCGGGTGGACGACCTGGCAACGGCGCTGGTCAGCGCCGTACACGCGGCGCTGGAACGGGAGGGGTCGATCGGCGTGATCGGTGCCGACGCGCAGCTTCCCGCGTTCGCCGCCGCGCTGGCCGCCGCGGGGGTGGCCACCGGCGACGCCGACGCCGACGCCCGGGTCACGGTGCTGCCCGCGTCGCTGGCCAAGGGGCTGGAGTACGACCACGTCATCGTCGCCGAGCCGGCCCGGATCGTGGCCGCCGAGGAGCGCGGCCTGCACCGGCTCTACGTGGTCCTCACCCGGGCCGTGTCCCGCCTCGACGTGCTGCACACCGAGCCGCTGCCGCCCGCACTCCGCGCCTGACCGGCCGCTCAGCGGCGGGCGCGGACCGGTACCACCAGGGGGCCGTGGGCGCCTTCGACCACGGTGACCCGGGCCCGGTAGTGCTCGGCCAGCAACTCCTCGGTGAGCACCTGGCGGGGGGTACCGAGCGCGACGGTCCGGCCGGCGGACAGCAGCAGCAGACGGTCGGCGTACTCGCCGGCGATGGAGAGTTCGTGCATGGTGGCCAGGACGGTCAGCCCGGAATCGCGGCGCAGCTGGTCGACCAGTTCCAGGACATCCTGCTGGTGGCCGATGTCCAGGGCGGTGGTCGGCTCGTCGAGCAGCAGCAGGGTGGCGCCCTGGGCCAGCGCGCGGGCCAGGAAGGCGCGCTGGCGTTCGCCGCCGGACAGCGACTCCAGCCGCCGGGCGGCCAGCCGCCCGAGATCGAGGCGCTCCAGCACGTCCTGCACGGCAACCAGGTCGGCGGCCGACTCCCGGCCCAGCGGCGGCAGGTAGGGGGTGCGCCCGAGCAGCACGTAGTCGAGTACGGGGATGCCCGGGGGTACCACCGGGTTCTGCGGGACGGTGGCCACCAGGCGGGCCCGCTGGCGGCGCGGCAGGCCGGCCAGCGGGGCGCCGAAGACGTCGACCCGGCCGGTGAACGGGACCAGCCCGCCGACCGCCCGCAGCAGCGTCGACTTGCCCGCGCCGTTGGGGCCGATCACGGTCACCCATTCGCCCTGCCCGACGTCGAGGTCGATGCCGTGCAGCACCGGGGTGCCGTCCAGCGACACGGCCAGGCCCTGGATCTGGACCGCCGCGCCCATCACAGCCCCCGCCGGGTGGTCCGCAGCACCACCACGAAGAACGGCGCGCCGAACAGCGCGGTGACCACGCCGATGGGGACCTCGTTGGGCGCCACCACGGTGCGGGCGGCCAGGTCGGCGAGGATCAGGAAGGCGGCGCCGAACAGCGCCGACAGCGGCAGGATCACCCGGTAGCTGGAGCCGGCCAGCAGCCGGACGGTGTGCGGGACGATGATGCCGACGAAGCCGATCAGCCCGGAGACGGCCACCGCCGCGGCGGTGGCCAGCGAGGCGGCGACGATCAGCACGTACCGGGTGCGCTCCGGGTGCCCGCCGAGGCTGCGTACCTCCTCGTCACCCACGCTCATCAGGTCCAGTTGCCGGCCGGCGGCCACGATCACCACGGCGGCCGGCGCCGCGAACGGCAGCAGCAGCAGCACGTCGTGCCAGCCGGCGGTGGACAGCCGGCCCATCAGCCAGGCGTACACCTCGCGGATGGTGTCCACCGAGCGCTGCTGCACCAGGGTCTGCCCGGCGGTGAGGAAGGCGGCCACCGCGACGCCGGCCAGCAGCAGCGTGGCCGGGGTGCGGTAGCGGCTGCCGGCGGCGCCGAGCAGGTAGGTGAGCACCACGGCGACCAGTGCCCCGGCGAAGGCGAACAGCGGTACCAGCGGCGGCGTGCCGCCCCCGGTGTCCAGCGCGTCCAGCTGGTGCTGCACGGCGGTGGCCAGGGTGGCGCCCAGCCCGGCCCCGGCCGCCACCCCGAGCAGGTACGGGTCGGCCAGCGGGTTGCGGAAGATGCCCTGGTAGGCGCCGCCGGCCAGGGCCAGCGTGGCGCCGACCAGGCCGCCCAGCACCACCCGGGGCAGCCGCAGCTGGGTGACGATGGCGTTCTCGGTCGGGGTCAGCCCGGCCGGCAGGTGCAGGGCGGCGGCCAGGCTGCCGAGCGGGTTGATCCGGACCGGCCCCAGCGCCAGTCCGGCAGCGGCCGCCACCAGCAGCGCCAACACGCCGATGACCAGCGCGCGCCAGCGCAGCCGGGCCGGTCGTAGCGGCGCCGGGCGCCGCGCCCCGGCCACCGGACCCGTGGCGGGTACGGCGGCGGTCGGCCGCTCGGCCGGGGCGCGGCGCACGATCACGCCGCCGGTACCTTGTTCGCCGCGTCCACCACCTGCTTGAGCAGGTCGACGACGCGCGGTCCCCAGCGGGAGGCGATGTCGTCGTCCAGGTTGACGACCTGTCCCTTCTGGACCGCGGTCACGGTGCCCCAGCCGGGCCGGGCCTTCACCGTGTCGGGGCTGGCCTTGCAGCACTTGGTGTCGCCGAGGAAGACCAGGTCGGGGTTGGCCGCCACGATGGACTCGGCGGACAGCTGCGGGTAGCCGCCGGCCTTGCCGTCGGCGTCGGCGGGGTCGGCGATGTTGGTCAGCTTCGCCTGGGCGATCACCGAGCCGATGAAGGTCTTCGAGGTGGCCGAGTAGAAGTCGGGGCTGAGTTCGTAGTAGTAGCTCAGCGGCTTGGCCCGGGGCTTCGCCTCGGCGGCGATCTTGGTGATGTCGTCCTTCATGTGCTGCACCTCGGCGGCCGCCTCGGCCGGGTGGCCGGTGAGCGTACCCAGGTCGGCGAGCTGCTTGTAGCTGTCGTCCAGGGTGGTCGCGGCGGGCGCCACGTACACCGGGATCTTCAGCGCGGTGAGCTGGTCCTTGATCTTGTTGGAGTCGTCGGAGAGGACCACCAGGTCGGGGCTCTTCGCGGCGATCGCCTCGGCGTTCGGCTTGTACCCGGACAGGTCGGTCTTCGGCGCCTCGGCCGGGAAGTTCGACTGGTCGTCCACGGCGGTCACCTGGCTGCCGGCGTCGATCGCGAAGAGCATCTCGGTGCCGGTCGGGGACAGCGACACGATGTGGGTGGGCTGCTTGGCCAGCGTCACGCCGCCCACCGTGACCGGGAAGCTGGCCGCCGAGCTGGGCGTGGACTTGGCCGTGGTACCGGCGTCCCCGCCGCACCCGGCCAGCGGTAGCGCGGCGGCGGCGAGCAGGGCGAGCAGGGCACGTCTGTTCCTCATGGGTCCTCCTGTCGGTCGAGTCCGGTTGCTTCGCCGACGGAAACCCCGGGGGTACCGGCTCCGACGTGCGAGGCGCCCTTCACTCGAGAGCGCGGTTCGCGACCACCACAGCAGGCGACCTGGCTTGTCCCCGGGTGCGGAACGCGGGGCATCACAGTTGCGGGACAGCGCCGGAGTCACACCGGCTTCGCTGCTGAGCAGTCAGCACAGACGCTAACGCGTCGGCGTACCGGGAGGAAATTCACCCCGACCGGCGCACCGGATAGCATCGGGCTCTCATGAGCGCGACCATGATCGTCAAAGGCCTGGCCGCCGGCCACGGCGACCGCCACCTCTTCGCCGACCTCGACCTCGTGGTGGCCCCGGGGGACGTGGTCGGCCTGGTCGGCGTCAACGGCGCCGGAAAGTCCACGCTGCTGCGCATCCTCGCCGGTGGGCAGCCGCCGGAGGCCGGCAGCGTGCAGCTCAACCCGCCCGGCGCGGCGGTGGGGTACCTGCCGCAGGAGACCGACCGGCGCCCCGGCGAGACGGTCCGCGCGTTCCTGCACCGCCGTACCGGCGTGGCCGCGGCCCAGCAGCGGCTGGACGACGCCACCGCCGAACTGGCCGACGGCGGCGACGGCACCGGCTACGCCGAGGCGCTGGAGCACTGGCTGGCCCTGGGCGGCGCCGACCTGGACGAACGCGCCGAGGAGATGGCCGCCGACCTGGGGCTCGGCGTCGACCTGGGCGCCGCGATGACCGGCCTCTCCGGCGGCCAGGCGGCCCGGGCCGGGCTGGCGTCGCTGCTGCTCAGCCGGTACGACCTGTTCCTGCTCGACGAGCCGACCAACGACCTGGACCTGGCCGGGCTGGACCGGCTGGAGCGCTTCGTGGCGGGGCTGCGCGCCGGCACCGTACTGGTCAGCCACGACCGGGAGTTCCTGGCCCGGACGGTGACCCGGATCCTCGAACTGGACCTGCACCAGCAGCAGGTCAACCAGTTCGGCGGCGGGTACACGGCCTACCTGGAGGAGCGCGAAGTGGCCCGCCGGCACGCCCGCGCCGACTACGACGGGTACGCCCAGACCAGGGCGCAGCTGGAGGAGCGGGCGCGGACCCAGCGGGCCTGGATGGAGAAGGGCGTCCGCAACGCCCGCCGCAAGGCGCCCGACAACGACAAGAATGCCAAGAACTTCCGGGGCGAGACGTCGGAGAAGCAGGCGGCCAAGGCCCGCCAGACCGAACGGCTGATCGAGCGCCTGGACGTGGTGGAGGAGCCGCGCAGGGAGTGGCAGCTGCGGATGAGCATCGCCGCCGCGCCCCGGGCCGGCGCCGTGGTGGCCAGCCTGCGCGGCGCCGTGGTACGCCGGGGCGACTTCACCCTCGGCCCGGTCGACCTCCAGGTCGACTGGGCGGACCGGATCGTGATCACCGGCCCCAACGGCTCCGGCAAGTCCACCCTGCTCGGTGCCCTGCTGGGCCGGCTGCCGCTGGCCGAGGGGCACGGGGCGCTCGGGCCGGGCGTGGTGGTCGGCGAAGTGGACCAGGCGCGCGGGCTCTTCCTCGGCGACCAGCCGCTGGTGGACGCCTTCCAGGCGGCGGCCCCGGCGCTGGCCCCCGGCGAGGTGCGTACCCTGCTGGCCAAGTTCGGGCTGCAGGCGGCGCACGTGCTGCGCCCGGCCGCCTCGCTGTCGCCGGGCGAGCGGACCCGGGCGGCGCTCGCGCTGCTGCAGGGGCGCGGGGTCAACCTGCTGGTCCTGGACGAGCCGACGAACCACCTCGACCTGCCCGCCATCGAGCAGCTGGAGGCGGCGCTGGACGACTACCCGGGGACGTTGCTGCTGGTCACCCACGACCGACGGATGCTCGCGGCGGTGCGTACCGCCCGGCGGATCGAGGTTGACCACGGCCGGGTGCGCACCGGCTGACCGCTACCGCCCCGCCCGGTCCTGTCGCCTGCGCTGTCCGCCGCCCTGCCGGCGCCCGTCACCGGCCGGGGCAGCCTCGCCGACTCCGCCATCCTCACCGGCCCGACCCGCGTGGGCATCCCCACCGGCGTCTGCTTGATCGGCGGCGTCGGCTTCACCGGCGGCGTCGGCTTCACCGGCGGCGTGGGCTTCACCGGCGGCCGGGGCTTCGTCGGCGGTCGTGCTGTCCACGCTGGTCGGGGCGGCGTCGGCGGTCGGGGCATCCTCGCCGGCCAGGGCCTCGCGGAGCTTCGCCTTTTCGGCGCGGCTGCGGGCCACGGCGCCGTCGATGTAGGCGATCATCTCCATGCGCCAGCGGCGCAGCAGCACGAACTGCAGGCCGAACGAGGCCAGGATGGCGATCATCACCTTGAGGAACAGGTCCAGCCCCGGCACCAGCAGCAGCGCCCCGAACACCAGCAGGAACAGCCCGAGGCGGCCCAGCGTGTACTTCACCGTCGGGGGGAGGATCACCAGCTTCACCCTTCGCCTGAGCGCCGGGCCAGCCAGCGCACGCCGTAGTACCAGAGCAGGGCGTAGGCCAGGGCCGCGACGGAGACGCCGAGGAAGCCGCTGACCAGCTTCGGCAGTGCGGCGGCCAGTCCGGTGGTGGCCACCCCCATCGCACCGGCGATGAACGCGGCGACGGCGGCCAGGGCGCCCCGGGCCGGTACCGGCCGCCAGGCCCGGAACTCCTCGGCGAACAGCCACACCGCGAGCAGCCCGGCGATCCAGCCGGAGGTACCGCCGAAGCCCTGCCCGATGAGCCAGGCCACGCCGTCGATGAGCAGCAGCAGGGCGAGCGCCACGAGCAGCCACACCAGTACCCCGACCAGCAGGTCGGGCAGCGTGTCGACCCGGCCGGCGGCGTCCCGGCGCGGGAACTTCGGCCGCTGCGGGCCGGCGGTCTCCGGCTGTGGGGCGGGGCGGCGCTCGCGTGGCATCGGGTCGCTCAGGCCCAGACGCGCTGCGGCTCGGCCCGGCGCTGGGCCAGCGGGACCGGCTTGTCGTACTCGCGGACCACCTGGTAGAGCGTGTTGCGCTCGACCGGCTGGAAGCCGGCGTCCCAGATCAGGTGCAGCAGGTCGTCGCGGTGCATGGTGTTCGGGGTGCCGTACTCGTCGGCGTCGTGCGTGATCTTGTACTCGACCACCGAGCCGTCCAGGTCGTCCACGCCGAAGTTCAGCGACAGCTGCGCCACCGAGAGCCCGTGCATCACCCAGAAGCACTTCACGTGCGGCACGTTGTCGAACAGCAGCCGGGACACCGCGAACGTCTTCAGCGACTCGGCCGGCGACGCCATCGTGGTCTGCGCCTGGATCCGGTTGCGCACCTTGCCGTCCGCCGCGTCGACGAAGTCGTGCTGGTAGCGCAGCGGGATGAAGACCTGGAACCCGCCGGTCTCGTCCTGCAGCTCGCGCAGCCGCAGCACGTGGTCCACCCGGTGCCGGGGCTCCTCGATGTGCCCGTACAGCATGGTGGACGGGGTCTTCATGCCCTTGCTGTGCGCCAGCCGGTGGATCCGCGACCAGTCCTCCCAGTGGGTGGCGTGGTCCACGATCTGCTGGCGGATCTCCCAGTCGAAGATCTCCGCGCCGCCGCCGGTCAGCGACTGGAGGCCGGCGTCCATCAGCTCGTCCAGGATCTCGTCGGCGGGCAGCCCGGAGATCTTCTCGAACCACTGGATCTCGGTGGCGGTGAAGCACTTCAGCGACACCCCGGGCAGCGCCGCCTTCAGCTCGCGCAGCACCCGCGGGTAGTACTTCCACGGCAGCGTCGGGTGCAGGCCGTTGACGATGTGCAGCTCGGTGAGCTGCTCGTCGCGCATCTCCATGGCCTTGGCCACGGCCTCCTCGACCCGCATCGTGTACGCCGACTTCTCGCCCGGCTTGCGCTGGAACGAGCAGTAGGCGCAGGAGGCCGAGCAGACGTTGGTGAGGTTCAGGTGCCGGTTGACGTTGAACATCACCCGGTCGCCGTTGAGCTCGGTGCGCTTGTGGTGGGCCAGTCGCCCCAGCCAGGCGAGGTCGTCGCTGGCGTAGAGGGCCTCGCCGTCGGCGCGGGTCAGCCGCTCGCCCGCGTAGACCTTGGCTTCCAGTTCGCGCTTGCGTCCCTCGTCCACGCCGCCACACCTTTCCCCGGGTACGGCGCTGTGCGACGCCGCGCTTGCGAGCGTACGTCGGCCCGACCCGCCGGCTCCGCCGGGCCCGCCGGCCCCTCTGTTCACCCCGTCGTCGCCCGGTAGGGGGTGGCAGGTGTGGCGGATGTGACGTACAAAGGCCCGGGGGGCAACAAACCGGACCGGGGAGTGCGGGACAGCGATGAACAGCAAGGCACGGCGCGCCGCGCCGGTAACTCTGGTGGCGGCGGCAGTGTGCTCCGTGGTCTGCCTGCTGGTACCCCGCCCGGCCTGGGCCGACCCGACGCCCCCGGGCAGCCGGACGGCCACCGTCGCGCCCGGTACCGGCGTGCCGGACGCCGGCGCCCCGCCGGTGAGCAGCGCCACCGGACCGGCCGCCACCGCGCTGCCCACCGACGTCGGACCGCTGGCCGCCCAGATCACCACCGAACGCAACGCCGTCGAACTGCTCGGTGAACAGGTCACCGAGATGGACGATGACGTGGCGCAGGCCCGCCAGCAGGCGCAGCACACCTACGACGAGTGGCGTACCGCGTTGGACGCGATGACCCGGGCGAAGCAGGACGCGGTGGACGCCGCCGCGCGGGCGTACCAGGACGCCGACTCGCTCGGCCCGCTGGACGGGCTGGCTGACGAGTTCAGCGGGCTGGGCGCGCTGGCGCCCGGGTTCGGCAACGCGGCACCGGCCACCCCGCCGGACCCGGCCGCACTCGCCGCGCTGGCTGCCCAGGCCGGCCAGCACGAGCGCGACACCTACGCCGCGTACCACTCGGCCCAGGTCACTGCCGACGCGCTGGCCAACCAGCAGGCCACCCTGCGCAGCGGGCGGGACCAGCGGGACGCGGCGCTGCGCGACCTGATCACCCGCAACCAGGCCGCCGCCGCGGCGGCCGACGCCACCCAGCAGGCCAGCAGCGCCGCCCTGGCCGGCAGCTTCGCCGCCGGCAGCAACGTCAAGGGCGCGGTGGCCAACCCGAAAGCGATCGCCGCACTGACCTTCGCCCTCAGCCAGCGGGGCAAGCCCTACGTCTGGGGCGCCGAGGGCCCGAACTCCTACGACTGCTCCGGACTGGTCTGGGCGTCCTACCGCACGGTCGGCGTCACGCTGCCCCGGGTGGCCCGCGACCAGCAGCACGCACTCACCCCCGTACCCGCGAATGAGCTGCTCCCGGGTGATCTGATCTTCTTCAACCCGACCAGCCGGACCGACTGGACCAGCGTCTCGCACGTCGGCATCTACGCCGGCAACGGCGAGATGGTCGAGGCCCCCACCTACGGTCAGGTGGTGAAGAAGGCGCCGGTCTGGTGGTCGGCCTACTTCTCCGCGGCCCGGGTGTTCCCGGCCGTCGCCGGCCGGCCCACGCCGCACCCGACGAGCCCGTCGCCCATCCCGGCGCCGACGCCGTCGACCGCCCCGAGCAGCGCGCCGCCGAGCACCACCCCGTCGCAGTCGACCACTCCGTCGAGCACGCCGTCGGCGCCGCCGAGCAGCGGGCCGCCGTCGGCTACTCCGAAGCCGAGCAGCTCCAGCCAGGCACCGGCCACGTCGCCCAGCGCCACCCCGTCGCGCACGCCTTCACCGAGCGTCACCCCGTCGAAGTAACCGGCGTACCCGGGCGATCCGCCACAGCACTGGCATCCAGCCTGGTCACGACGGTGGGCCCGGCCCGGCGCGCGGCGGCGCGCCGGGCCGGCGCGCCGCTTCCCGCTGTCCCGGCCTGTGCTCTGTGGACGGAATGTGGCACGGTGAGACGGCAACCCTGTAGCGCATGTGTTGGAGGCGGCGATGGACGACAGCTCCCGCTACCGTGAGGTGCCGGACGGCGCCACACCACCGGGTGCGGTGCCGTCGCACGGCGGGGACGACCTGCCGCCGCTGCCGCCACCGCCGCCGGTCGGTGCGCAGCTGCCCGGGTACGACGACGAGCCGGGCGACGAGGCGGCATTCGAGCTGCCGCCCCCGCCGCCTACCGGCGCACTCTGGCTGGGCGCCGGGGCGGACGGCGGTCCGCTGTTCGAGCCGGTGCAGCCGCCCCCGGTCGCGCCGCTGCCGCAGCGTCGGCCGAGCAGCGCCGCCGCGGAGCCGGCCGAGGACTTCCGGGGTACGTCGGGGGCGTTCGGTACCCCGACCTCCGGCGCCCGTGCCGCAGGCGGGCCGGCCGGACGCGGACCGAGCGGGAACGCACCCGGCGTCGACCGCTGGGGGCCACCGCCGGCTCTGCCGGCCGACCCGCTGCCCAGCCGCCAGCCCCGGGTAGCGGCGTTCGACCCGCCGCCGCTGGCCCCGCCCGCCGCGCCCGAGCCGTACCAGCCGCCGCCCTTCGCCCCGCCGCCGCTCGCAGCGCCGGGCCAGGCCACGTACCCGCCGCCCGGCCCGGACTTCGGGTCCGCGCCGCCCACCGGCGGCCGGCACGGGCAGTGGCCCGCCGACGCCCCGGCGTCGTCGTTCGACCGGCCGGCCGGGGCGTCGCGCACCGACTGGCCCGGTGGGTACGGCCGGAGCCCCGAGAACCTCTCGCGCTTGGGGGAGTCCGGCCCGGCCGCCTCCGGCGGGAGCGCGCCCTTCGGTGGCGCCCCCGGCCGGTATGCCGACTCGCCGTTCGCGCCGCCCGTCCCGGCACGCCCGTCCGGCGAGGCGTTCCCGGCCGGGCCGCCGCCGGAGGCGTTCGCACCTCCGGCACTGCCGGCCAGCTACGCGGCGCCGCCACCGCCGCCCGCGTTCGCGCCGGTACCCGAGCCCTACCAGCCGCCCCCGGCGCCGGAGACGGCGTACGGGTCCGCGCCGCGCGGCGGGACGGTGTACTCCCCGTCGTCCGGCGCCGGCTTCCCGCCGCCCAGCGCCCCGCCGGCCCACGCCGCCGAACCGGTGGCCCCGCCGACCAACCTGTGGGGCTCCGACCGGCTGCCCTTCCCCGACCTGGAACCGGACAGCCCGGACGCCGACCCCGCCGACCAGCGCTGGAGCGCTCCCGAGCAGCCGGTCAGCCCCGCACCGGCTGCCGCCGGTGTGCTGCCCGAACGGCGCGGGTCGATGCCGGACACGCCGGCCGAGCCGATGCCCTCCTACTCGGCGGCGCGCGCCGCGGACTCCGGGGTGGACGCGGGCAGTCCGGCGGCGGTGGCCCGGGTTTCGGTACCCGGCCTCACCGCCGTGGCGCCGGCCGACCTGGCGCCGCTGCGTACCGCCGGCAGCACCTACCGGGCCAGCACCTACCCGACCGGGGACGATCCGGTGCCCGCCTCCTACCCGGTGCCGGCAGCGGCCGACGGTACGCCGTCGGACGCCCCGGCCAGCGGCGCCATTCCGGCGCAGCGGACCAGCCCCGAGAGCAGCTACCGACGCCCGCGCAACGGCGCCGAGTCGGCCTGGGCGGCGTTCGCGCAGCCGTGGCTGGAGGACGGCGCAGCCGGCGAGGCGCCGGGGAGCGGGACACCGGCCGGCGACAGTCCGGTCGGCGAGCGTGAGCAGCCACCCGAGCACCGGTCACTCCCCCAGCCGGCGGCGGAGCAGTGGCCACCCACACAGCTCCCAGCCGAGCACCGCACGCCCGAGCCGCCCCAGGCTGAGCACTGGGTACCGGAGCAGCCCCAGGCTGAGCACTGGACGCCCGAGCAGCCTCAGGCTGGGCACGGGGCGGCTGTGGCGGTCGGGGCGCCGGCCGTGGACGCACCGGTCGGCCCGGCCCGGGCCAGTGCGCGGGTGACCGCGCAGCCGGTCAGTGCCGAGGAGGTGGCCGCCGCGCTCGCCGCACGGGCCGCCGGTCCGACGCCCCGGGTGTACCGGTCGGCCGGGGTGGAGTTGGTCGAGCCGGTACCCGCGCCGGAGCCGCCGCCGCCACCGATACCGCCGGGTCCACCCGTGCCACCGAGCCCACCCACGCCGGATCCCATCCCGTCGCCGTTCCCGCAGCCGCCGATCCCGCCCGGGCCCGGGCCGGGGCCGGTGCCGCCGTTCCCGCCACCACCGCCGTCGGGGTACGCCCCGGCCGGCCACCTGCCGCCCACCGATGCGCCGGTGGTACCGGCGTCGGCGTTGCCCGCGTGGCCGCCGGCGACCAACCCGACCGCCACCGGCATGCACTTCGCCGCCCCGGCGGTCACCTCCGCGCCGCCGGCACCGGCGTACCCGCCCCCCGCCGAGCACGCGCCGCAGCCGTCGGACATCGCCTATCCGCCGCCACCGCGCGCCTACCCGCCACCCCCGGGCTTCGCCCAGCCGACCAGCGCCCCGCCGGCCAGTGCGCCACCGGCCGCGGACCCACCCGCGTACCCACCGCCGCTGACCGAGCACGCCGCCTACCCGCCACCGCCCGGAACGCCGTCCCCCCACCCGTCGTCCGGAGCACCGGCCTACCCGCCACCGCTCGGCAGCCCGGCCGCCCACCCGTCATCCGGCGGACCCGCCTACCCGCCACCACCCGCCTACCCGGCCGATCGTGGCCCGGCCGGCTACCCGCCACCACCCGGCCAGCCGGCCTACCCGCCACCACCCGGCCAACCGGCCTACCCGCCACCACCCGGCCAACCGGCCTACCCGCCACCACCCGGCCAACCGGCCTACCCGCCACCACCCGGCGAGTCGGCCTACCCACCACCACCTGGCGAGTCGGCCTACCCACCACCCGACGAGCCGGCGTTCCCGCCGCCACCGGCGGCGTACCCGCCACCGCCCTCGGCATACGAGCCCCCGGCCGGCCCGGCGGCGTACCCGCCACCGCCCTCGGCATATGAAGCCCCGACCGGCTACCCACCACCGGCCGCGCCCACCAGCTACGGGCCGCCCGCGGGGCCGGTCGCCTACCCGCCACCGCCAGCGGCCTACCCACCGCCACCCGGCGCCGCGCCGGCCGGGTACCCACCACCGGCCGGATATTCACCACCGGTCAGCGCCCCACCGGGGAGCACACCGCCCGGGAGCGCTCCACCCGGCCACGGCGACTGGCCGCCCAACGCGGACCGGCCCCGCACCGGCCCACCGGCGGGAACGATCTACGGCAGCCGCGCCGCGGCGGGGGAGGACGGCGCACCGGGGCAGCGCCGGCCCGGTCAGCACGAGGGGGTCGGTTCCGGCCCGGGCGTCCCGCCCGACCTGGACACCGGCTCGCTGACCGGGCACATCCTCAGGCAGGGCACCCCCGACCCGACCGGCGCCATCCACCCCGGCCGGGGTCGGGTCGTCGTGCTGCTGGCCCTGGTCGGGGTACTGGTGGCGGTGGCGCTGGCCGGCGCGGTGGCCTGGCTCACCGGCGCGGTGTGAAGCACCGGTCGGGGCCTGCCGACAGCCCGGCGCAGCCCGCCCGGGTCAGTGCCGGGCGGCGACCGCCATCCGGTGCACCGCCTCGACCAGCAGGTCCGGATGGGTGGCGAAGTTGAGCCGTACCCGCCCGCGCCCCTGCTCCCCGAACGGCAGGCCCGAGCTCACCGCCACCTGACCGCGCTCCAGGAAGACGGCGGCCGGGTCGGCGCCCAGGTCCAGCGCCCGGCAGTCCAGCCAGGCCAGGTAGGTCGCCTCGGGCAGCCGGTAGTCGACCTCGGGCAGCTCCTTGGCGAGCAGCTCGGCGAGCAGCCGGCGGTTGTCGTCCAGGGCCGCGAGCAGCCGGTCCAGCCACTCGCCGCCGTCCCGCAGCGCCGTCTCACCGGCCAGCACGCCGAGCAGTCCGGCGCCGTATTCCAGCGCCGGGGGCAGCCGGTCGAGGTCGGCCCGGGCGTCCGGACCGGCGACGATCAGCGCCGCCTTGAGCCCAGCCAGGTTCCACGCCTTGGACGCGGAGACGAAGGTGAACGACTCCCGGGCCGAGCGGGTGTCCAGCGCCTGGAACGGCGTGTGCACGGCCCCCGGGTGCACCAGCGGCGAGTGCGCCTCGTCGACCAGCACCCGGACCCCGTGGCGCTGCGCCAGCAGGGACACCGCGAGCAGCTCGGCGCGGCTGAAGACGGTACCGGTGGGGTTGTGCGGGTTGCACAGCAGCAGCGCCTGCGCCCCGGCCGCGAACGCCTCCTCCAGCGCCACCGGGTCGAGCCGGTACCCGCCGTCCAGGGGTACCGGCGCGACGCGCCGGCCGGCGTCGGCGATGAACTCGAAGAACGGCGGGTACACCGGCGTGGTGACCACCACCGTGGCGCCCGGCTCGGTCACTGTGCGCAGCACGGCGCTGATCCCCTGCATCACGTCGGGTGCCAGGCGCATCGCGGCGGGGTCGGGGCGCCAGCCGAAGCGGGCCGCGGCGAAGTCGGCGTACGCCCGCCCCAGCTCGCCGATATGCGGATAGCCGGTGTCGCCCCGGCGGACCGCGTCGGAGAGCACCTGCCGGACCGGTTCGGCCAGCTCGACGTCCATCTCGGCGATCCAACAGGGGAGCACGTCGGGCGCGTAGGTGCTCCACTTGCGGCTACGCCTGCGGCGCAGCTGACCGGTGGGGAAGATGAGCAACGGGTTGGTCACCAGCGGTCTCCTTCGTTCGCCGCCGCGCCCGGGTGCGCGGTGGGAGGGGACGCGGCTGGCGGACCGCACGCCGGTACCGTTTCGGTGCGGCGGGTGACGCCGGACACCGGGGGCCGAATAGGCACCGGGCATCCCGTACACTAGCGCTAGTTCTGTCTGCCAGGGCGCGCGAGTTTCCACCAGGCGCGCCTCGGGCGTTCTTCCGGGATGTACGCGCCGCCACCCTTTCCTGTGCGGTGCGACGTGAGCAGCGAAGACGCGCCCCGCCCGGAAGGTTTCTCCAGTACATGACGCTGCCCGTTGCCCCGTTCACCGATCCGAGTGCGTTCCCGTCGATCCACGACGAGCCCGACGCCCGTGGCTTCGCCGCCCTCGGCGTGTCCCGCCCGCTGCTGAAGGCGCTGGCCCGCCTGGAAATCACCGAGCCGTTCCCGATCCAGGTCGCCACCATCCCGGACGCCATCGGCGGTCGGGACGTGCTGGGCCGTGGCCAGACCGGCTCCGGCAAGACGCTGGCCTTCGGCCTGCCCCTGCTGGCCCGGCTGGCCGCCAGCGGCAAGGCTGCCCCGGGGCTGCCCCGGGGGCTGATCCTGGTCCCCACCCGGGAGCTGGCCATGCAGGTGAACGACGCGATCACCCCGCTGGCCCGGGCGGTCGGCCTGTTCACCCGTACCGCCGTCGGCGGCACCTCCTACGACAACCAGATCCGCGACCTGCGCCGGGGGGTGGACGTCCTGGTCGCCACCCCGGGCCGGCTCGCCGACCTGATCGAGCGCGGCGTGTGCTCGCTGGACGGCATCGAGATCACCGTGGTGGACGAGGCCGACCAGATGTGTGACATGGGCTTCCTGCCGGACGTGACCGCCCTGCTGGAGCAGACCCCGGCCGTCGGCCAGCGGCTGCTCTTCTCGGCCACCCTGGACGGCGACGTGGACACCATCGTCAGCAAGTTCATGACCGACCCGGTGACGCACGAGGTGGACCCGCCGAAGGCGAACGTGGCCACCATGGACCACCACCTGCTGCTCATCCCGCCGCGGGAGAAGCTGCAGATCATCGCCTGGATCGGTGCCCGCAAGGGCCGCACGATCATGTTCGTCCGCACGCAGCTCGCCGTGGACCGGCTGGTCGGCCAGCTGGCCGAGGTGGGGGTACGCGCGGGCGCCCTGCACGGCGGCAAGTCGCAGGCGGTACGCACCCGGACCCTGGCCGAGTTCCGGGAGGGCCGGTTCGACGTCCTGGTCGCCACCGACGTGGCGGCCCGCGGCATCCACGTGGACGGGGTGTCCCTGGTGGTACACATCGACCCGCCCAACGACCCCAAGGACTACCTGCACCGCGCCGGGCGTACCGCCCGGGCCGGCGAGGCGGGCACCGTGGTGACCCTGGTCCTGCCGCGCCAGCGGGCCGGTACCTTCGCGCTGCTGGAGAAGGCCGGCGTCCAGGCGGCCCGGACCCAGGTCCGCCCCGACGGCCCGGACCTGGCCAAGGTCACCGGCGCCCAGGAGCCCAGCGGGGTCCCGGTGCGCCCGTTCGAGCCGACGGCGCCGCAGCGCCCGCCGCGGACCGGCCGCCCGGCCCGCCGCACCGGCCCGGGGCACCCGGCCGGCCGGCACACCGGCGCCAAGCGCTACTACTGATCGACCCGGCTTTCTGCACAACGCGGCCTGCCCCGGTACATCCGGGCGCAGGCCGCGTTGTTCTGGTTGACCGGAAATCCGTTGAGGTCCGCTCGCGCCGGCCAGCCGGCCGGCCGAGAATGGGCCCATGACGGCGAGGTCACTGCTGTGGCGCCGGTTGGACACCACGGGCGCGGAGCATGCCCTGGTGGACGACGGGCGGGGACTGGTCGGGCACGGCACGATCGTGGCGGCCGATCCGGTGCCGTACACGCTGAGCTATGAGCTGCAGACCGACGAGCAGTGGGTGAGCGGCCGGCTGGCCGTCCGCGCCGAAGGGGTCGGCTGGCAGCGGACGGTGACCCTGGAGCGGGCGGTGGGCCGCTGGCGGGTGACCGCCGGTGAGCGCGGCAACCTGGACCGGGCGTTGACCGCGGCCGGCCGGGCCCGGCTGCTGCTGCCCGGCTCGGAGGATCCGGACACCCTCGCCCTGGCGCTCGACGTCGACCTGGGTTTCTCGCCGCTGACCAACACGCTGCCGATCCGGCGGCTGGGGCTGCTCGACGCCCCGGTCGGCACCTCGGCCACGATCATGGCGGCATGGGTACTTGTCCCGGCGCTGACCGTGGTGGCGGCGCAGCAGTCGTACACGGTCGCCGGCCCCGGCCGGATCCGGTACGCCAGCGGCAGCTTCACCGCCGAGCTGACGGTGGACGGCGACGGCTATGTCACCGACTACCCGGGGCTGGCCAGCCGCCGGTAGCCAGGAAGGCGTCCACCGTCGCCTGTGCGGGGCCCAGGTCCAGGCCGGCGCCGGCCACCCAGTCGTCGTCGTAGTAGGTGCCGGCGTAGCGCTCGCCGCCGTCGCAGAGCAGGGTCACCACGCTGCCCCGCCGGCCGGCGGCCAGCATCGCGGCGATCAGCGTGAAGGCCCCCCACAGGTTGGTACCGGTGGAGCCGCCCACCCGGCGCCCCAGCCGCTGCGAGGCGGCCCGCATCGCGGCCAGCGAACCGGCGTCGGGGACCAGGATCATCTTGTCCACCACGGACGGCAGGAAGGACGGCTCCACCCGGGGCCGCCCGATGCCCTCGATCCGCGAGCCGGTGAGCTGCGCGCCGGTGTCGCCGAACGCCCAGGCCGGGAAGAACGCCGAGCCCTCCGGGTCGACCACGCAGAGCTTGCTGGCCAGCCGGCGGTAGCGCAGGTACCGGCCGATGGTGGCCGAGGTGCCGCCGGTGCCGGCGCCCACCACGACCCAGGTGGGCTCCGGGTAGCGTTCCAGGGCCAGCTGGGCGAAGATCGACTCGGCGATGTTGTTGTTGCCGCGCCAGTCGGTGGCCCGCTCGGCGTAGGTGAACTGGTCCATGAAGTGCCCGCCGGTGGCGGCGGCCAGCTCCCGGGCGGCGGGTACCACGTCGGCGGCGTTGCCCACCAGGTGGCAGGAGCCGCCCTCGAACTCGATCAGGGTGATCTTCTCCGGCGATACCGACTTCGGCATGACGGCCACGAACGGCAGCCCGAGCAGCCGCGCGAAGTAGGCCTCGGAGACCGCCGTGGAGCCCGACGACGCCTCGATCACGGTGGTACCGCGCCGGATCCAGCCGTTGCACAGGGCGTAGAGGAACAGCGACCGGGCCAGCCGGTGCTTGAGCGACCCGGTCGGGTGTACCGACTCGTCCTTGAGGTAGAGGTCGATGCCCCACTGGCGGGGCAGCGGGAACAGCAGCAGGTGGGTGTCGGCGGACCGGTTGGCGTCGGCCTCGACGATGGCGACCGCCTCGCGCAGCCAGGCGCGTTCCGCGTCGTCGCAGTGCTCCACCTCGTCCATGGCTGCCCAGGCTATCCGGCGCGGCGTCCGCGACGCGCCCGGAGCGCCGCCGGCGATCTCCGCTGTTTGCGGTCGGACCCGAAGCCGGCTCACGTATAATACCGGCTAATTACCCAAGTCAGGGCATTTTCGTATTTTCAGGACACTACACGCCGTGAACTGTTTAATGGATTTACGTCCCATTCGCCCGGCGGAGCGTCGCGTCACGCTCCGGCCGCCTGTTGACGCCGAGGAGGGGTCGTGGACACGGGAGACCGTCTACTGACGCCAGGCGAGGTGGCCGCGCTGTTCCGCGTCGACCCGAAGACCGTGACCCGCTGGGCAGCGGCCGGTCGCATCGGCAGCATCCGCACACCCGGTGGACACCGGCGATTCCGCGAGTCGGAGGTACGGGCGCTGCTGGAGGGCGAGGGCCTGATCGAGCCCGAGGGCCCCGGATCGGGACACCCGCCCAACGCCGGCACCCACCATCCCAACGGCGGCGCTCGCCGCTGACCAGCGCCGATCAGCGGCCGGACCAGCGACGATAGAGGTCATGCTGGACGCCGACGGCGTCCAGCACCTTGCCGGCGACGAAGTCCACCAACTGCGCGGCGCTGGCCCGCGCCCCCGCGGCGTAGAAGCCCGGGCTGGCCGGGAGCACCACGGCGCCCGCGTCGACCAGTGCCAGCAGGTGCTCCAGGTGGCTGCGGGTGACCGGCGTCTCGCGCGGTACCACCACCACCGGCCGGCGCTCCTTGAGGTTCACTTCGGCGGCGCGCTGCAGCAGGTCCTTCGACAGCCCCAGCGCGATACCGGCGCAGGCCGCGGTACTGGCCGGTATCACGAGCATCCCGCGCGCCGGGTAGGAACCGCTGCTCGGGCCGGCCGCGAAGTCCCCGGCCGGCCAGTGCGCCACGTCGCCCAGGTCGCCGGCCGGCTCCTCCGGCCACAGCCAGCGGACCAGGTCGTCCTTCCAGTGGGCGTCCCGGAACGGCTGGCCGGTCTCGTCCAGAATGGTCAGCCGGGCCGCCCTGGACACCACCAGATCCACCGGCTCACCGGCCGCGATCAGCGCCCGCAGCAGAGCCGCCGGATAGGGGGTACCGGACGCCCCGGACACCCCCACGATCCACGGCGTACGCACCCGTCCAGCATGCCCTACCGCCAGCAGTCCAAGCCGATGCCTGTGCTCACCTCCGCCACAACCCGGCTCCGGCTGCGCTCAGGCAGAAGCCGATGCCTGTGCTCACCTCCGCCACAACCCGGCTCCGGCTGCGCTCAGGCGGTGGCCGGCTCGGGCTCGGCGTGCTGGTCGGTGGGCGACGGCTGCGGCCCCGCGGCTGCGGCGGTCAGGCGCAGTAGCAGGGCCAGCACGGTGGCCAGCGCCATCACGGCGGCGGCGCAGCCGAACACGACGTCGAGCGAGCCGGCGAAGGCGTGCAGCGCGCGGGCCCGCTCGGCCGGCGGCGCCGAGGCGAGGGCGGACAGGCCGGCCCGCCCGGCGTCCGGGTACCGGGCGGCGAAGGCGTGCGCCAGCACCGAGCCGAAGACCGCCGCGCCGAGCGCGCCGCCCAGTGACTGGAACAGCCGCAGCGCCGTGGTGGCCACGCCGAGCTGGTGGGCGGGGGCGGCGTTCTGCACCACCATGACGAGTACCCCGATCACCTGACCGAGGCCGAGCCCGTAGACGCCCAGCGCGGTGACCGGCAGCAGCGCGGTCGAGTCGGCGCGCAGCAGGGCCAGCAGGGCGAGGGCGAGCGCGCCCAGGCCGGTACCACTGATCATGAACGTGTCCAGCCGGACACCGCGCCCGACCAGCCGGCCGACCACCGTGCCGGCGACCGTCATGCCGACGGCGAGCGGGATCAGCCACAGCCCGGCCCGGTCGGCGGCGACGCCCCGGGCCACCTGCAGGTAGATCATCACGTACACGATGGCGCCGGTCATCGCGACCGCGACGAGCAGTTGCAGCGGCAGCGCGACCCGGATGGCCGGATTGCCGAACAGCCGTAGCGGCAGTACCGGCTCGGCGGCGGTGGCCTGCCGGATCAGGAAGGCCGCCAGTAGCGCGACGGTCAGCACGGCCAGGCCCGTGCAGGTGCGGGAGGTCCAGGCGTAGCGGTCGCCGCCCCACTCCAGCAGCAGGGACAGCGTGACGGCGCAGGCGGCGGCGAGCAGCGCTCCGGGCGCGTCGATGCGGCGGCGGCGGTGCAGTGGCGGCAGGTGCAGCGCGCTCACCGTCACCGCGATCACCGCGACGCCGAGCGGCAGGTTGACGTAGAAGATCCAGCGCCAGCCCAGGTGGTCGGCGAGCAGGCCACCGATGAACGGCCCGGCGACCAGGCCGAGCCCGGCCACCACGCCACCGAGACCGCCCTTGCGGGCGCGCTGCTCGGGCGGGGCGAGCTGGGCCAGCACCACCATCGTCACGGCCATCAGGCCGCCGCCGCCGATGCCCTGCACCGACCGGAAGACGATCAACTCGGTCATGCTGCGGGCGGCGCCGCACAGCGCTGAGCCGGCGAGGAAGGTCGCCACGGCGGCCAGGAAGATCCGCTTGGCGCCGAGCGTGTCGCACAGCTTGCCGTAGAGCGGCAGTGCCGCGGTGGCGGCCAGGCCGTAGGCGGTGACCAGCCAGGGCAGCCGGGCGACGCCGTGCTGCGGGTCGAGGTCGCGGACGATCGGTACGGCCGCCGCGGCGACGATGTTGGCGTCCAGAACCGCAAGGATGATCGTGGCGAGGCATGCCAGTCCGGCGAGCCGGCGCTGCGTGTCGGTCATGCCAGCAGCATGGCCAAGGATGTTGTACCCAGTCAAGGTTTTTGTTTGGTCTAATTTTTGCTCTGGTACGATTTCCGCCGTGACCGACGGGCTCCGCGCACGCAAGAAGGCCGAGACCAGGCGCCAGCTGTGGCACACCGCGGTGGAGCTGTTCCTGGCGCGCGGGTTCGACAACGTGTCCATCGCGGAGATCGCGGCCGCGGCGAACGTGTCCAAGATGACCGTCTTCAACTACTACCCCAGCAAAGAAGACATTGTGCTGGGGCCGATGAACGAGCACGTCGACGAGCCGGCCCGGGTGGTACTCGGGCGTCGCCCCGGCCAGTCCGCGGTGGCGGCGCTGCGCGAACACTTCCTCGCCGCGCTCGCCGAGCGGGACGCCGTCACCGGGCTCAACGACAGCCCGACCGTGCTCTCCCTCGCCCGCCTGGTCACCGACACCCCGGCGCTACTGGTCCGGGTCCTCGACTACGGCTCGCGGACCCAGGCGGCGCTCGCCGACGCGCTGGCCGGCGAGACCGGCGCGGCGCCCGAGGACCCGCTGCCCCGACTGGTCGCCGCGCAGCTGACCGCCGTGCAGTTCACCCTCACCGCCGACAACCGGCGGGCGCTGACCGCCGGCCAGCGCGCCGACGACCGCTACCCGGCCGCCAAGGCCGCCGCCGAGACCGCCTACCGCCTGCTCGACCAGGGCCTGCACGGGTACGCCACCCGGTGAGCGGGCGCCGGGTCAGGCGTGCAGGCCCTGCAGCAGGACCAGGTCGGCCAGGGCGAAGGCGAACAGCACGATGCCGATGACGCCGTTGGCGGTGAAGAACGCCCGGTTCACCCGGGAGAAGTCGTCCGCCTTGACGATCGTGTGCTCGTAGATGAGTACCGCGCCGGTGAAGGCCAGCCCGGCCCACCACAGCCAGGAGTACCCGGTCGCCGCGCCGAACCAGACGAAGAAGACCATCGTCACCACGTGCACGGCCGACGAGATGCGCAGCGCCCCGGCCAGCCCCCAGCGCACCGGCACCGACCCGACGCCGATCCGCTTGTCGGCCTCGTAGTCCTGGCAGGCGTAGATGCAGTCGAAGCCGCCGATCCAGGTACCCACCGCCACGCCGAGCAGCACCGCCGGCCAGGACCAGCGGCCGGTCACCCCGATCCAGGCGCCGATCGGGGCGATCGCCTGGGCCAGCGCCAGGAACGCCTGCGGGTAGTTGGTGAAGCGCTTGGCGTAGGAGTAGATGACCAGCGCCACCACGGCGAGCGGGGAGAGCAGCAGGCACAGCCAGTTCAGCGCCGCCGCGCTGGCCAGGAAGACCGCCAGGCTGAGCGCCAAGCCGAGCCAGGCGGTGCGCAGCGACACCGCCCCGGTGATCAGCTCGCGCCGGGCGGTCCGCGGGTTCTGCGCGTCGATGTGCCGGTCGATGATCCGGTTGGCGGCCATCGCGACGGTACGCCCGGCCACCATCGCCACGGTGATCAGCGCCAGCGTGCCCCAGCGAACGTCCGGCGCCATGGCGGTGAGCGCCGCCAGGTACGCGAACGGCAGCGCGAAGATCGAGTGCTCGATCATCACCAGGTTGAGGAAGGCGCGTACCGGATTCGGGCGCTCGCGCTCCGGGACCGTCACCGCACTCACAGGCCGTACTCCTTCCAGCGCCGGTCCACCAGCGCGACCACCTCGGGGGACATCCGGGTCGCCTCCGGCCAGCCGCGGTTGTACCCCTCGGTGGGCAGCTTGCGGGTGGCGTCCAGGCCCGCCTTGCCGCCCCAGAACTGCTGGTAGCTGGCGTGGTCCAGGTGGTCCACCGGGCCCGAGGTGAGCAGCAGGTCGTGGGCGTAGTCGACGTTGCCGAAGGCGCGGAAGGCGACCTCGGCGTAGTCGTGCGGGTCGCAGTCGTCGTCCACCACCACGATCAGCTTGGACAGCGAGAGCAGGTGGGCGCCCCAGATGGCGTTCATCACTTTCTGCGCGTGCTTGGGGTAGCGCTTGCGGATGGAGACGATCACGCAGTTGTGGAAGACGCCGGCCTCCGGCAGGTGGTAGTCGGCGATATCGGGGATGAGCAGCTTGAGCAGGGGGAGGAAGAGGCGTTCGGTGGCGTACCCGATGCCGCCGTCCTCCTGCGGCGGCTGGCTGGTGATGATCGACTGGTAGACCGGGTCGCGCCGGGTCGTCATGCACTCCACGTGCAGCACCGGGAACGGCTCGACCGGCGTGTAGAAGCCGGTGTGGTCGCCGAATGGCCCCTCCGGCGCCCGCTCCCCCGGCTCCAGATAGCCCTCCAGCACGATCTGCGCGTTCGCCGGTACCCGCAGCGGCACGGTCAGGCACTCCACCAGCTCCACCCGCTCCTCCCGGAGGAACCCGGCGAACAGGTACTCGTCGATGTCGCCGGGGAGCGGCGCAGTGGCGCTGTAGGAGACCGCCGGGTCGCAGCCGATGGCGATGGCCACCGGCAGCCGCTGGCCGAGCCGCTCCGCCACCGCGTGGTGCGCGGTGGAGTCCTTGTGGATCTGCCAGTGCATGCCGAGGGTGTTGGGCGAGTGCTGCTGTAGCCGGTAGAGGCCGAGGTTGCGCTTGCCGGTCTGCGGGTGCCGGGTGTGGGTCAGCCCGAAGTTGTGGAAGATACCGCCGTCGCCGGGCCAGGTGACCAGGCCGGGCAGCCGGTTCAGGTCGACGTCCGCGCCCTTGTAGACGATCTCCTGGCAGGGCGCCGAGCGCACCTTCTTCGGCGGTACCGTCTTGAGCTGCAGCAGCTTGCCCAGGGCCTCGCGGATCCCGGACAGCCCCACCGGCAGCTCCGGCTTGACCAGCTCGGCGATGCGCCGCGCGTGCACCTCCACGTCGGTTACCCCCAGCGCCATCGCCATCCGCTCGCGCGAGCCGAACAGGTTGATGGCCACCGGCATGTCGCCCCGGGTCGGGCGTTCGAACAGCAGCGCCGGGCCGCCGGCCCGGACCGTACGGGTGACGATCTCGCTCATCTCCAGCGTCGGGTCCACCGGCGCGGTGACCCGGCTGAGCTGTCCGGCCTTCTCCAGCGCGACCAGGAAATCCTTGAGATCGTCGTACGCCATGCGGTCAGTCTGGCAAGCGCGCCCGCGCCGCCGCCCACCGGCCCGGCCGCCGCGCGTCACCCGCCACAGCCTGACCCGTTGCACAGGGCGTGACTCGGCGGGTATGGCGGATCGGGTGGTGGGCGGCGCTGCTCACCGCCCTGGTTTCGTTCGCCCCCCGGGTGCAGACCGACCTGACCGCCGCCCCGGCCGTCGCCGCCGACAGCTACACCCACCTGGGCGTCACCACGCTCGGCCGGTGGTCGCAGGTGAGCGGCCAGCTCACGGTGAGCGACCCGGCGGTCCGCCGGGGCAGCTACGACTTCGTCGCCGCCCGGTTCATGGCCAAGCAGGAGGCCCCCGGGGGTACCCGCTGGCTGGAGGCCGGCTGGGCGGAGGTGGGCTGGGCCGGCGCCGGCCGGCAGCGGGTGTACACCTTCGACACCGGCACCAACCGCTGGACCTTCTACGACCAGTACCCGCTGCGCCCCGGCGACCACCTGGCCATCGCCCTGCTGTCCGGCGCCGACGGCCAATGGCGGGCGCTGCTCTACTGGCACGCCGGCTGGTACCCGCTGGCCAGCACCCGGCTACCCGGCGCCGGCCTAGCCACCATCGAGCAGTACGTCGAGGTGTACCGGGACCCGGCCCGCCCCGCCGGCCCGCTGCTGGTACCCCCGGTCAGTGTCTCCGGGGTGACCGTGGCCGGCCCCGGACCGACCCGCCCGTGGACCGACGCGGTCCCGTCCTACCAGGGCGGCAGCACCGCCGAAGGGTACTGCGTGACCCGGGTCGACCAGTGGTCGGACTGGCGCGCCGGCTCCTGCGCGGCCCGCACCTGACCCAGCCCGGTCACGGCCCGCCGAGGGCCAGCCGCACGGCGTCGGCAGGATCGGCAGCGGTCAGTACGCCGGAGACCGGCCGGCCCGCGGCGTCCACCACGCGCCAGCCGCCCAGGCTCACCACCGGGATACCGCCCCGGCGCACGGCCAGCGCCACCTCGGAGAGGGTGCCCCAGGAGCCGCCCACGGCGATCACCGCGTCGGCCGACCAGACCAGCACCGCGTTGCGCGCCTCACCCAGGTTGGTGACCACCGTGACGGACAGGTCGGGGGAGACGTCGGCGCCCGGGTCCGCGCCGGGGCGTACCCCGATGACCAGGCCACCGGCCGAGCGGGCGCCGCGGGCCACGGCCGCCATCACGCCGGATCCGCCGCCGCACAGCACCGTGACGCCGCGCTGCCCGAGCAGCCGACCGACCTCCGCCGCGGCGGCGGCTTCCGGCCCGCTGCACTCTGCCGGCCCGCAGACCGCCACCTGCGCGGCCAGTGTCAGACGCCCGCGTAGGAGTGCAGGCCGGAGACGACCAGGTTGATGGCGAACAGGTTGACCATCATGGCCGCCCAGCCGAGCACCGCGATCCACAGGGTGACCGTGCGCTTCACCGACGGCGTGGCCCGGGCGTGCAGGTACCCGGCGTAGATCACCCAGGCGATGAACGACCAGGTCTCCTTCGGATCCCAGCTCCAGTACCGGCTCCAGGCGGCCTCGGCCCAGATGGCGCCGCAGATGATGGCGAAGGTCCACACCGGGAAGGCGAGCGCGTGCAGCCGGAAGGTGAGCCGCTCCAGGTTCGCCGCTGCCGGCAGCCTCGCCCCGAGGGTGTACGGGAAGCGGTCCTTGCCGGCCTCGTGGCCGTACCGGATCAGCGCGAGCGCCGCCACCACGAAACCGACCAGCAGGATGCCCGATGCGGTGACCGCGGCCGTCACGTGGATCTTCAGCCAGTACGAGTTGAGCACCGGCTGCAGCGGCCCGACGCTGGTGTAGAGCAGCATCCCGTCGATACCCAGCAGCAGCGCCAGCAGCAGCGCCGCGTAGAGACCGAGCGGGCGTACGGTCGGGCGGCGCCAGAGCAGGATCAGCCAGGCGGTCGCGCCGACCAGGCAGACCGCCAGCACGAACTCGTACATGTTGCCCCACGGCACCCGGTGCGCGGCGAAGCCGCGGGTCACCACGCAGCCGACCTGCGCCAGCCAGGCCGCCACCGTGAAGCCCAGCCCGACCAGACCGGCGAGCTGCGCGGCGCGCGGGGAGACGTAGCCGCCGACCGGCCCGTCCTCGTCCGGCTCGTCCACCAGCGCGTCGGGGCCACCGGCGCCGGCCAGCACGCGCTGCTCCTCGCGGACCGCCACCCGGGCCACGGCGCCCCGGTCGCCGAAGGTGTACTCCACCGCGTAGGCCAGCATCGCCAGGGTGTACCCGAGGATCGCCGCCACCAGCAGGTGATCGGAGAGCGCTGCCATCATCTGTCCCCTTCCGGGTACGACCGGGAGCCATCATCCTCGCCCGGCTCGGGCCGGGCGTCGGTAGGGGCACCGCCCGGCTCCGGCCGGGCGCGGGCGCGGTCGACCAGGGCGTCGAACTCCTCAGTGAAGCCGCTGTACTCGGAGCGGGCCAGCGCCCCGGCGGTGACCTCGCTGCCGTCGCCGGCCGGGCGCAGCCGGAACCAGACCCGGCGGCGGCGGCCGAACAGCATGGTGACCAGGCCCACCAGCAGGCAGGCCGCGCCGGTCAGGACGAGCCGCTGGCCGGGGTCGTAGCGCACCGCGATGTTGACCCAGGGCTGGGTGCCGAGGAACTGCACCGTCGTGCCGTCGTCCAGCGTGGCCGACTGGCCGGGGTGCAGGTTGATCCGGTCCTTGACCATGGCCAGCCGGCCGCTGCTGATCTGGGCGCTGTCCAGGGTGTACACCGAGTGCGGCAGGCCGACGTCGAGCCCCAGGTCGCCCCGGTAGGCAACCAGCGACAGCACCGGGTTGCGCTCGCCCGGGTAGCTGGAGACCGCGTCCACGCCGTCCGAGGTGGGCAGGTACACCGCCTGGAAGCCGACCTGCTGCTTGTGGTCCGGGTCGGCCGCGCCGTCCGGGGGGGTGTTGGCGTCCGGGAAGGAGATGGCGCCCTCGCTGGTCAGGTTGTTGTCGCTGGGCAGCAGCGGGGCGAGCGTGGTCTGGCTGACGCCGTAGCGGTCGGTGTAGCGCAGTACCGCCGCGTAGCCGTGGCCGGTGACGTAGAGGCGGGCCTTGGCCAGCCGCAGCGGTTCGTTCGGGGCGATGGTGGCGGGCCGGGCGGCGCCGCCGTCGACCGAGTAGGAGACGGCGGCGTGGTACGCCTCCGGCTGACCGTCGGCCCGGTAGCTGGCCTGGAAGGTGTCCAGCTGGACGCAGAATCGTTCCAGGCCGGCGGGGGTGACCCGGGCCCCGAGCCCGTAGTCGTCGTACTGCTGCAGGGTGTTGCAGAAGCCCTGGTCGGCGCCGAGCGCCATCACCCGCTCGGCGTGGTAGCCGTACCACGAGCCGAACGCCACGCCGATCAGCAGCAGCATCAGCGAGAAGTGGAAGAGCAGGTTGCCGCCCTCCTTGAGGTAACCCTTCTCGGCGCTGACCGTCACCGACCCGTCCGGATGCTCCCGGACCAGCGTCCGGAACCGGGCAGCGCGCAGCAGGACGCGCAGCCGCGCCCCGGCGGCCGCCGGCGGGTCAGCGGCGGTGAACGCCGGTGCCGAGGCGGGCATCCGGTCCAGCCGGGCCGGCGCGTCCGGCGGCTGGCGCAGCAGCGCCTGCCCGTGCGCCTTCGCCCGGGGCACCAGGCAGCCGACCAGGGAGATGAACAGCAGCAGGTAGATGGCGGAGAACCAGACGGAGGAGAAGACGTTGAACGCGCCGAACCGCTCCAGCAGCGGCGCCAGGCCCGGGTGCTGCCGGTAGTAGCTGGTGACCCGGCCCGGGTTGACGCTGTGCTGCGGCAGCAGCGACCCGGGGATGGCCGCGACGGCCAGCAGGAACAGCAGGATCAGCGCGGTACGCATGCTGGTCAGCCAGCGCCACAGCCGCCGGCCCAGGCCGGCCAGCAGCTGCCACGGGCCCAGCGGCGGGGCGTCGTCGGGTGGCAGTTCGTCGGGCGGGGTCCGCACGGCCGTGGACATCTAGATGCTCACCGCCCCGGAGCCGGCCACGGCGCGCAGCCAGTTGACGAAGTCGGCCCAGCCGCCGGTGATCAGTGCCAGGCCGACCAGCACCAGCAGGGCGCCGCCCAGCCGCATCACCCACCGGCTGTGCCGGCGGACCACCGCGAAGACTCCGAGCAGCCGGCGGAAGCCCAGGGCGAACAGCAGGAACGGGATGCCGAGGCCGGCGCAGTAGGCGATCAGCAGCGCCACCCCACGACCGGTGTCCCCGCCGCTGGCGGACAGCGCCGTCACCGCCGTCAACGTGGGCGACAGGCACGGCACCCAGGAGAGCGCGAAGACGGCGCCGAGCAGCGGCGCCCCGGCCAGCCCGGCGCGCGGCAGCCAGCTCATCCGGTACTGCCGGGAAAGGTCCGGGCCGATCCCGGCGAAGGCCAGCCCGAGCAGCACGATGGCCAGGCCGATGACCACCTCGATGGCCCGCTCGTGGCGCAGCAGCGCGTGCCCGGCCTGGGCGGCCAGCATGCCGGTGCAGACGAAGACGGCGGTGAACCCGGCGACGAACAGCGCCGCCCCGGCCAGCACCCGGCCGCGTACCCGGCCCCGGGTCAGCACCGGGCGGGTGGCCACGGCCACCCCGCCGCCCGGGTCGGCGGGTGGCGGGACCGGGCGGCCCTGCGGGTCGGTGCCGAGCGCCGCGTCGAGGTCGGCGCCGGCCAGGCCGGTGACGTAGGACAGGTAGCCGGGGACCAGCGGCAGGATGCACGGCGACAGGAAGCTGACCAGGCCGGCCAGCGCACTCACCAGCAGCGCCAGCACGAACGGCCCGGTGGCGGCGATGTCGGCGAAGTGCGCCCCCATCACTGCTCCGCGACCACGGTCTGCACCAGCCCGGTCAGGCTCTGCTGGGTCACCACGTCGCGGACCACGGCGGCCACCCGGCCGGCCCGGTCCACGATCACCGTGCTGGGCAGGGTGACGTTGAGGTCGTTGAAGCCCAGTGCGACCCGCCCGTTGGGGTCGAAGATGCTCGGGTAGCTGGCGTGCGCGCGCTGGAAGGCCAGCGCCTGGTCCTTGACGTCACGGGTGTTCACGCCCACGAAGACGACGCCGGAGCCGGCGGTGGCCCGGGCCACCGTATCCAGGGCGGCGGCCTCCGAGCGGCACGGCGCACACCACTGACCCCAGAAGTTGACCACCACGACCTTGCCCCGCTCGTCGGCCAGCGAGAAGCCGCCACCGTCCAGCGTCTGGCCCGCCACCGGCGGTGCGGCGCTGCGGTGGCCGAGCGGGTAGGTGATCGTCCGGCCGTCGCCGGAGACGTACCGGTTGCCGCCGCCGGAGTCCGGGTCGGCTGCTCCGCGCCCGGTGGTGCAGCCGGCCAGCGCCCCGGCGGCCAGCGCCGCGGCGAGCCCGAGGGCGAGGACGCGGCTGCGCATCAGGCGCCTTTGGCCGTGCTCGCGGTCGCGGAGCTGGCGATCAGGGCGGCGGCCGGTTCGGCGTACGACACGCCGGTGAGCCGGGCGCCGTCGAAGTGGAAGCTGGTGATGCTGGCCAGGGCGCACTGGCGCTTGCGCGGGTCGTGCCAGAGCCGGGACCGCTCGACGAACCTGCGCAGCGTCCAGATCGGCAGCTGGTGCGACACGCACACCGCCTCGTGCCCTTCGGCTTCCGCCCGGGCGGCGGTCAGCGCGGCGTACATCCGGGCGGCGATCTCCCGGTACGGCTCGCCCCAGGACGGCTTCACCGGGTTGCGCAGCTGCCACCAGTTGCGCGGGTCGCGCAGCGCGCCGTCGCCGACGCCGAAGCGCTGGCCCTCGAAGAAGTTCCGGCTCTCGATGAGCCGGTCGTCGCTGGCCACCGTCAGGCCGAACTGCGCGGCGAACGGCTGGGCCGTCTGCTGCGCCCGCTCCAGCGGGCTGGCGACCAGGTAGGTGACGTCCCGGCCGGCGAGCGACTTGGCGGCCAGCTCGGCCATCTGCACGCCCAGCTCGGAGAGGCGGTACCCGGGCAGCCGGCCATAGAGGATCTTGTTGGGGTTGTCCACCTCGCCGTGGCGCAGTACGTGCACGGTCGTCTTCACGCCGTCCCCTCCCCGCGGGAAACCCCGCTGCCCGAGCGCTGCGCGGTCGCCGCCGCGTCCGCCGCCACCTCGACCGCGTCCGCGATCACCTGCACCGCGTCGTCGTCGATGGCGGTACTGACGAACCAGGCTTCGTAGGCGCTGGGCGGCAGGTATACCCCGTGCGCCAGCATGGCGTGGAAGTACGCCCGGTAGGCCGCCACGTCCTGGGTCTTCGCGGCGTCGTAGTCGGGCACGTCCCGGTCGGTGAAGAAGATCGAGAACATGTTGCCGGCCGTGGACAGCCGGTGCGGTACGCCGGCCCGGGTCAGCGCCCCGGTGGCCAGCCGGGCCACGGTGGCGGCGGTGGCGTCCAGCCGGGCGTACGCCTCGGGGGTGGCCAGCCGCAGCGACGCCAGCCCGGCCGCGCAGGCCAGCGGGTTCCCGGAGAGGGTACCGGCCTGGTACACCGGCCCGCTCGGGGCGAGCCGTTCCATGATCTCGGTACGCCCGCCGAACGCCGCCGCCGGCAGCCCGCCGCCCATCACCTTGCCGAAGGTCCACAGGTCGGCGTCGACCGGGTCGAGCCCGTGCCAGCCGGCGCGGGACACCCGGAAGCCGGTCATCACCTCGTCGCTGATCAGCAGCGCGCCGTAGGCGTGGCAGAGCTGGGCCAACTCGGCGTTGAAGCCGTCCCGGGGCGCCACCACGCCCATGTTCCCGGCCGCCGCCTCGGTGATCACCGCCGCGATCAGCTGCCCCTGGGCGGCGAACGCCGCCTTGACGGCGGCCAGGTCGTTGTACGGCAGCACGATCGTCTCACCGGCCTCCGCGCCGGTCACCCCGGGGCTGTCCGGCAGGCCCAGGGTGGCCACCCCGGAGCCGGCCGCGGCGAGCAGCGCGTCCACGTGGCCGTGGTAGCAGCCGGCGAACTTCACCACCCGGGACCGCCCGGTGAACGCCCGGGCCAGGCGCAGCGCCGACATGGTGGCCTCGGTCCCCGAGTTGACCAGGCGCACCTGCTCGACCGGGGTGCGCGCGATGATCTCCTCAGCCAGCTCGACCTCTCCCGGCGTGGGGGTACCGAAGCTGGTGCCCTTCCCGGCGGCCACCCGGACCGCGTCGACGATCTCCGGGTGGGCGTGCCCGTGGATCAGCGGTCCCCAGGAGCAGACCAGGTCGACGTAGCGGCGCCCGTCGGCGTCGGTGAGCCGGCAGCCGGCGCCGCTGACCATGAACCGCGGCGTCCCCCCGACGCTGCGGAACGCGCGGACAGGGGAGTTCACCCCGCCCGGCACAACGGCCCGGGCGCGGTCGAACAGCTGCTGCGAGGCGGGGGCCTCGACGGGGTACGGCTGGCTCACGGCCCGCCCAGTATGTCAGCAGGCTACGTATTGACCGAAGCCGCCCCGGACACCCCGCATGATCCTTTCAACGCGCCGGTGCCACCGGCCGGGGTTAGGCTGTCCGGGTGGAGCGCCCGGAGCTGACGATCACCGTCGAGCGGGACCCGGCCGAGGTGGTGGTACACCTGGCCGGCGAGATCGACGTGTCCACCGCGAGCCGGGTGGCGGCCACCGTGGCCGACGTGATCCAGACCGAGGCGCCGCCCCGGGTGGTCCTCGACATGGCCGGCATCACCTTCTGCGACTCGCAGGGGCTGGGCACCCTGGTGGTGCTGTCCCGGCGCGCCCGGCTGGCCGGCAGCGTGCTCATCCTCACCAACGTGGGCGACTTCCTGCTCCGCGTGCTGGACATCACCGGCCTGCGCTCCGCCCTCATGCTCCGCTGACCCCACTGCTGCGCTGACCCGTTGCCCGGCCGGGCCGCCGCTCTGCTGAGCCGCCGCTCTGCTGGGCCGCCACCCGGCTGAGCTGCCGCTCAGGTGTCCAGCAGGTGCAGAGCCGCCGCACTGTCGCCCCGGCGCAGCGCCGCCACCGCGCCGGCCACCCGCTCGCTGAGCGCGGCCAGCTCGCCGGCCGCCCGCTCGTTGGCCTCCACCTGCCGGGTCTTGTTCCACAGCTCCACGAAGACCGAGACCTTGGCCCGCAGGATCCATGGGTCGAACGGCTTGGTCAGCCAGTCGATCGCGCCCACCGCGTAGCCGCGCAGCGCCAGCTGGGCGTCCCAGTCGGCGGCGGTGAGGAACAGGATCGGCACGTGCCGGGTGCGTTCCCGCTGCTTGATGTGGTTGGCCGTCTCGAAGCCGTCCATCTCCGGCATCTGCGCGTCCAGCAGGATCACCGCGAAGTCGTCCAGCAGCAGCTGCTTGAGCGCCGCCTCGCCGCTGTCCACCGCCACCGGCTCCACCGGCAGGCCCTGCAGGATCGCCTCCAGTGCGATCAGGTTGTCCCGCCGATCGTCCACCAGTAGCACCTTGGGGGTACCCACCCCGCCCGCTTCGGTCACGTCCGCTCCTCCCGCTCCCCGGTCACCCAGGAGGCCATCAACTCCAGCAACTCGTCCAGGTCCACCGGCTTGGTGATGTAGTCGCTGGCCCCGGCCCTGATCGCCGACTCCCGGTCGCCGGGCATCGCCTTCGCCGTCAGGAACACCACGGGCAGGTCGGCGAAGGTGCGGTTGCGCCGGATCTGCCGGGTGGTCTCGTACCCGTCCTGGTCGGGCATCATCGCGTCCATCAGCACGATGTCCACCTCCGGGTGCTCGGCCAGCAGGCGTACCCCGTCGGCGCCGTTGTCGGCATAGAGCACCGTCATGCCGTGCAGTTCCAGGGCGCTGGTGAGGGCGAAGACGTTGCGCACGTCGTCGTCCACGATCACCACCGTGACGCCCTCCAGCCGGCGCGCCGCGCCCGGGTTCTTGCCGGGCGCCCCGGTCGGGCGCAGGATCGCCGGCCCCCGGTGACTGGCCGACAGCTGGCCGCCCCCGGCCGACCGGGCAGCACCGGACAGGTCGGGCAGCGCCAGCCCCGGCAGCGGTACGCCCGACCCCGACGCGGAAGGCAGCACGTCCGGCACGTAGAGCGTGAAGGTCGAGCCGCGACCGGGTACCGACGCCACGTCGATGGCGCCGCCGAGCAGCCGGGCCAGCTCCCGGGAGATGGACAGCCCCAGGCCGGTGCCGCCGTACTTGCGGCTGGTCGTCCCATCGGCCTGCTGGAACGCCTCGAAGATCAGCGCCAGCTTCTCGTCCGGGATGCCGATGCCCGTGTCGGCGACGCTGAACGCCACCATCGTGCGTACCCCCCGGGCCGGCGGGGCCAGCCCGGGATCGGCCAGCGACATGCGCAGCGTGACCGACCCGGTGTCGGTGAACTTCATCGCGTTGGAGAGCAGGTTGCGCAGCACCTGTTGGAGCTTCTGGGCGTCGGTGACGATAGCCGGCGGCAGGTCAGCGGCCATCTCCACGGCCAGCCGCAGGCCCTTCTCCTCGGCCTGCGGCGCGAACGCCTGCTCCACGTAGGCCCGCACGTCGGACAGGCGCACCTCGGCGCTCTCCACGTCCATCCGACCGGCCTCGATCTTGGACAGGTCGAGGATGTCGTCGATGAGCGAGAGCAGGTCGGAGCCCGCGCCGTGGATGGTGCGGGCGAACTCGATCTGCTTGGGCGTCAGGTTGGCCTCGCTGTTGTCGGCCAGCAGCCGGGCCAGCAGCAGCAGCGAGTTCAGCGGGGTACGCAGCTCGTGGCTCATGTTGGCGAGGAACTCCGACTTGTACTGCGAGGCCTGCGCCAGCTGCTGCGCCTTCTCCTCCAGGCCGGCCCGGGCCAGCTCGATCTCCCGGTTCTTGGTCTCGATGTTGACGTTCTGTTCGGACAGGACGGTGGTCTTCTCTTCCAGCTCCACGTTGGTGCGCTGCAGCTCGGCCGACTGGTCCTGCAGCTCCAGGGCGAGCCGCTGGGACTGGGCGAGCAGCCCCTCGGTGCGCCGGTTGGCCAGGATGGTGTTGAGCGCCACGCCGATGGTCAGCACCAGCCGGTCCAGGAACGCCAGGTGCAGCTCGGAGAAGGCGGCCACGCTGGCGAACTCGATGACGCCGAACAGCTCGCCCTCGAAGAGCACCGGCAGCACCACCAGGTCGGTCGGTGACGTGTCGGCCAGGCCGGAGCGCACCGCCAGGCCGTGCACCGGGCCGGCGGTCATCCGGATGGTGCGCCGGGACACGGCGGCCTGGCCGACCAGGCCCTCGCCGCGGGCGAAGCTGATCTCCACGTCGGGCGCCACGTAGCCGTACGAGGCGGCCAGTCGCAGCCGCTTCTCGGTGTCCTCGGGATCGGCCAGGAAGAACGCGCCGAGCTGGGCGTCGACCAGGGGGGTCACCTCGGTGGCGATCATCCGGCACACCTCGCCCAGGTCCCGCTGGCCCTGCAGCAGGCCGCCGATGCGGGCCAGGTTGGAGTCCAGCCAGCCCTGTTCGGCGTTCTTCTTGGTGGTCTCCCGGAGCGTGACGATCATCTGGTTGATGTTGTCCTTCAGCTCCGCGACCTCGCCCTGCGCCTCGACGGCGATCTTCTGGGTCAGGTCGCCCCGGGTCACCGCGGTGGACACCTGGGCGATGGCGCGCAGCTGGGTGGTGAGCGTGGAGGCCAGCTGGTTGACGTTCTCGGTGAGGTCCCGCCAGGTACCGGCCACGCCGCGTACCTGGGCCTGGCCGCCCAGCTTGCCTTCGCTGCCCACTTCGCGGGCCACCCGGGTCACCTCGTCGGCAAACGACGACAGCTGGTCGACCATGGTGTTCACCGTCGACTTGAGCTCCAGGATCTCGCCGGAGGCGTCCACGGTGATCTTCTGGGACAGGTCCCCGCGGGCCACCGCTGTGGTGACCGAGGCGATGTTGCGCACCTGGCTGGTCAGGTTGGCGGCCATCGAGTTGACGTTGTCGGTGAGGTCCCGCCAGGTACCGCTGACGCCCTTGACCTGCGCCTGACCGCCCAGCTTGCCCTCCGTTCCCACTTCGCGGGCCACCCGGGTCACCTCGTCGGCAAACGAGGAGAGCTGGTCGACCATGGTGTTCACGGTGGACTTGAGTTCCAGGATCTCGCCGAGCGCGTCGACGGTGATCTTCTGCGACAGGTCGCCCCGGGCCACCGCCGTGGCCACCTGGGCGATGTTGCGCACCTGGCTGGTCAGATTGGAGGCCATGAAGTTGACGTTGTCGGTCAGGTCGCGCCAGGTACCGGCCACCCCGCGCACCTGCGCCTGACCGCCGAGCTTGCCCTCGGTACCGACCTCGCGGGCCACCCGGGTCACCTCGTCGGCGAAGGACGACAGCTGGTCGACCATGGTGTTCACCGTCGACTTGAGCTCCAGGATCTCGCCCCGGGCATCCACGGTGATCTTCTGGGACAGGTCGCCCCGGGCCACCGCGGTGGCCACCTGGGCGATGTTGCGGACCTGGCTGGTCAGGTTCGAGGCCATCGAGTTGGTGTTGTCGGTGAGGTCCCGCCAGGTACCGCTGACGCCCTTGACCTGCGCCTGGCCGCCCAGCTTGCCCTCGGTGCCCACCTCGCGGGCCACCCGGGTCACCTCGTCGGCGAACGACGACAGCTGGTCGACCATCGTGTTCACCGTCGACTTGAGTTCCAGGATCTCGCCCCGGGCGTCCACGGTGATCTTCTGGGACAGGTCGCCCTTGGCCACGGCGGTGGTCACCTGGGCGATGTTGCGCACCTGGCCGGTCAGGTTGGAGGCGAGCTGGTTCACCGACTCGGTGAGGTCCCGCCAGGTACCGGCCACCCCGCGCACCTGCGCCTGGCCGCCCAGCTTGCCCTCGGTGCCGACCTCGCGGGCCACCCGGGTCACCTCGTCGGCGAACGAGGAGAGCTGGTCGACCATGGTGTTCACCACGTTCTTCAGCTCCAGGATCTCGCCCTGGGCCGCCACGGTGATCTTCTGCGACAGGTCGCCCCGGGCCACCGCGCTGGACACCTGGGCGATGTTGCGCACCTGGCTGGTCAGGTTCGCCGCCATCAGGTTGACGTTGTCGGTGAGGTCCTTCCAGGTACCGGCGACGTTCGGCACGTCCGCCTGGCCGCCCAGGATGCCCTCGGTACCCACCTCGCGGGCCACCCGGGTGACCTGCTCGGCGAAGAGCTTCAGGGTCTCGGTGAGCCCGTTGATGGTGTCGGCCAGCTCGGCCACCTCGCCCTTGGCCGACACGGTGATCTTCTGCGACAGGTCGCCCCGGGAGATGGCCGTGGTCACCTGGGCGATCGAGCGCACCTGGTTGGTCAGGTTCGCGGCCATCAGGTTGACGTTGTCGGTGAGGTCCCGCCACACGCCGGAGACGCCGCGCACGTCGGCCTGGCCGCCCAGCTGGCCCTCGGTACCGACGTCGCGGGCCACCCGGGTCACCTCGGCGGCGAACGAGGAGAGCTGGTCGACCATGGTGTTCACGGTGCGGCCGATGCGCAGGAACTCGCCGCGCAGCGGCCGACCCTCGATCTCGCCGGCCAGGTGCTGGGACAGGTCGCCCTCGGCCACCGCGTTGAGCACCCGGGCGATCTCGGTGGTCGGCCGGCCCAGGTCGTCGATGAGGGAGTTGACCGCGCGTACCCCGTCGGCCCAGGAGCCGGAGTAGCCCTCCTCGTGCACCCGCTCGTAGAGCTGCCCCTCCCGGCCGACCAGCCGGGACACCCGGACCAGCCCGAGGATCTGCCGCTCCTGCAGGGAGACCAGCTCGTTGAACGAGTCCGCCACCTCACCGGGCAGCCCGGTGCGGCGCGGCATGCGTACCTTCAGGTCGCCCTGGCGCACCCGGCGCAGCGCGTCGTACAGCTCGGCCAGGATCTCCGACTCGTCGCCGGTGCGTGCTGGCGCGCTCGATGCGTTCTGCTCGACGGTGGTCATGTCGCTCCTCCCCGTCGTACGGGCGGGACGGTCAGGCGCCGGGTCACCGGCGACCGCCCACCATCATGGCCCGAACGGCCGCCCCGAAGCGACCACTGGAAGCAGTTCGGGGCCGTCAGGGTGGCCAGCGGGCATCGTTCGGGGGAGACTGGCGCCTGTGGCAGTCTCGGTGGTGCGTCGCATCCGGTTGCCGGCGGACCGCCGCACGCCGGCCACCGCGCGCGCCGTGGTACGCGCCGCGCTGACCGAGGCACACCTGTCCGACCTCGCCGACGAGGCGATGCTGCTGACCACCGAGTTGTCCACCAACGGCGTGTTGCACGCCGGCACGGACATCGACCTGGAAGTCGCGGTCGACCGGGACAGCGTGGTCATCACCGTCACCGACTTCGGCGACCGCGAGCAGGCTACCGCCCTGCCCACCATCGCGGTGCCGATCCCGGACGAAATGTCCGAGCGGGGCCGTGGCCTGCTGCTGGTCGACCGGTTCGCGGCCAGCTGGGGCGTGGTCCACCACGAGACCGGCAAGGGCGTGTGGTTCCGGCTGGCCCGCAAGTCGCCGGGCGACCCGGAGCCGGACGAGGCCCAGCCGGTACCGGCGGTCCCCGGGCTGGGCGCCCTGATCGCCCTGGCCGACGCGCCGGAGATCGGCAACCGCTCGTGGACGCCCCGGGCGGCGGGCGAGACCCTGGCCCGGCTGTGCGCGGCGGTCGGCGCGCACAGCGCGGCGCTGCTGGTGGACCGGGCCGACGGTCGCGGCGAGGTACCGGTCGTCGAGCACGGCAGCCCCGGCGACGAGCCGGCGCTGCGGCTGCCGCTGCCGGTGACCCGCCCCTGGCGCGGCGAACTGGCCCTCTACGGCCGCCCCGGCGCCTACGCCCGGCCGCTGGGCACGCTGATCGCCGACCGGCTCGGCCTGGCCCTGGAGAACGACCGGCTGCGCCGCGCCGAACTGCGCCGGCAGGCCGCCCTCACCTTCCTGGCCGAGGCGAGCGACCTGCTCGCCCAGTCGCTCGACGTGGAGCTGACCATGGCACTGGTCCCCCGCCTGGTGGTACCGAGGCTGGGTCAGTGGTGCGCGGTCTGGTCGACCGACCAGTGGGGCGAGCCGGTGTTCGCCACCGCCGCGCACACCGACGAGGCGGCGCTGCCCGGACTGACCCGGGCGCTGCACGCGGCGCAGGCGGAGATCCGGGCGGCGGCCCGCGGGCACACCGCGGTCGCGCTGCCGGCGCCGCTGGACGGGTTCGCGCTGCCGTTGGTCACCCGGGGACAGCGGCTCGGCGCGCTGGCTGTCGGGCGCCCGGCCGACCACCGGCACGACGCCGACGACATGGCGATCCTGCAGGACGTCTGCCGGCGCGCCGCGCTGGCCCTGGAGAACGCCCGCATCCACGCCGAACGCCAGGCCATCGCGCACAACCTCCAGCAGGAGCTGCTCCCCCCGGCGCTGCCCTCGGTCCCCGGCATGGGCTTCGGCGCCCAGTACGTGCCGACCGCCGGCAACGCCGAGATGGGTGGCGACTTCTACGACGTGGTGGCCCGCCCCGGGGGCGGCTGGCTGGTGGTCATCGGGGACGTCTCCGGCAAGGGGGTACCGGCGGCGATCGTCACCGGCGTGGTGCGCGACGTGGTGCGGGTGCTCGCCCGGGACGGCCGGCCGCTGGCGGAGATCCTGTTCCGGATCAACGAGACGCTGGTGGAGCGCGGCGACGGGCGGTTCTGCACGCTGGTACTGGCCGGGGTGACCCGGTCCGGGGCGGACCAGCTGGAGGTGGAGCTGTTCCTGGCCGGGCACGACCGGCCGGTGCTGGTCACCGCCGACGGCAAGGCCACCCAGGTGGGCGTCCCCGGCACCGCGCTGGGGCTGCTGCCGACGGTGAAGACCCCGGCCCACGCGGTGACCCTGGCGCCCGGGGACACGCTGGTCCTGACCACCGACGGGGTGAGCGAGCGGCGCCGGGGTACCGAGCTGTTCGGCGTCGACCGGCTCGTCTCGGCCTGTGGCGACCTGGCCGGCTACCCGGCCGAGGCGTTCGCGGCGCGGCTGCGCGCGGCGACTCTGGCGTTCTCCACCGAGCCACCGCGCGACGACATCGCCATCCTGACCCTGCGCAACGACGCCGGCCCGGCCTGACCGCGCGGGCGGTCCGACCGGGCCGGGGTTGCCGGCCGGCTCAGTACCAGCCGTGGCCCTGCCAGTACGACCAGGCCGAGGCGGGGCTGCCGTAGCGGCCCTTGATGTAGCCGAGGCCCCACTTGATCTGGGTGGCCGGGTTGGTCCGCCAGTCGGAGGCGACGCTGCCCATCTTGGAGCCGGGCAGGGCCTGCGGGATGCCGTAGGCGCCGGAGCTGTTGGCGGCCTTGGTGTTCCAGCCGCTCTCCTTGTTCCACAGCGGTACCGAGCGACGACATCTCGGCTGGTGGAGAAGCCGAACGAGGGCAGCAGCTGGCAGGCGATCAGCTGGTTGCCGGTGTAGCTGGTGCAGCCGACCGGCGGCGGGCCGGTGGGCTTCGGCGTGGTCGGCTTCGGCGTCGGCTTGGTGGTGGTACGGCTCGGCTTCGGCGCGACGGTCGTCGGGACCGGCGCCGGGCTGCTCGGGCTGGCGCTGGGCGTCACGGATGGTGACAGCGATTCGGAGGCTGACGGTGACGCAGAGCTGCTGGGCCGGTCGTAGTCACGGTTCGCCCGGTCATCCCCGGCGGTCCGGCCGGCGACCACCCCGGGACCGCCGCCGCTGCTGCGGCTGGCCGTGGCAGCCACGGCGGCGCCGCCGCCGATCAGCGCCACGATCACTGCCAATCCGGCCAGTACCCGTGGCTTGCGCAGGTCGCTGACGGTCTTGACGGGTAGCCGGGCGGCCAGCGCGGCGAACGGCCGGGTGATGCGTTGTCGGGGGGACACGCGGGTACTCCTCGGGGGTTGGTCCCGGGACGGGGGTGTCCCGGGATCGGGGGCACTCCTTGGAGTCAGGAGCTGTACGTCGGGGAGGACGCACGTTCAGTGACCCTGCCGGCGATCCGGTCCATCAGCCAACCCGAGAGCCGATAACCGTGAGTTATGTCACGCGCGTTCCGGGACGGTGTGCCGCGAGCTTCCCAGCTCTCGCAAATCCGATTTGCCAGGTATACCACTGACAACGGCGCGAAGGGGGCAGCTCGGTCATCGACCGACAGCCAGTGGCTGTGCGGAGGTGGCCGTTGGTCAGGCTGGCCAGCGGCGCGCCAGGGCGCCGGTCGGGTCGAGGGTTGCCTTGAGTCGGGCGCCGAGCGCCGCGCCGGGTACCGGACCGCGCAGGTCCAACGCCTCGCGGTGCCGGTACGGCGCCCGCAGCACCTCCAGCGTGCCGCCCCGGGCGAACAGGGTGTCCCGGGTGGCCTGCAGGATGCCGGCGACCCGGGCGACCGAGAGGCTGCCGGGCAGCGCGGCGTACACGCAACCGCTGCCGGCGCTGCCCCGGATGGGCAGGGTGCGCCCCGCCGCGTCGCGCAGCGCGTACATCGGCGCGTGCAGGTCGCCGAGCGGGGCGCGCAGCCGCAGGGCGATGTCCCCGGCGCCGAAGGGGTAGCTGCCCCACCACGCCGGGGCGGCGAGGGTGGTCAGCACGTCGCCGCCGAGCACCTCGCCCACCAGTTCGCCGACCCGGGCGACCAGCCGCCCGTCGCCCTCCACCAGGACGCACAGCGTGCCGGGTTCGAGGGTGGCCGGCAGGTCCACCTCGACCGCCGCGACGGGCAGGTCGGCGGTGGCCAGGTCGCCGATCAGGTCGCGCAGCTCCAGCGGGCTGCCCACCGGGCGGTGCAGCCAGCGCCGCCGGGCCGGTCGGGGGTGCAGCCGCAGGGTGGCGGCGGTCAGCACGGCGAAGGCGCCGAGCGCCCCGGACAGCAGTGGCGCCAGCGGCGGTCCGACGGTGACCAGTTCGCCACTGGCCAGGGCGAGCTCGACGTCGACCAGCTGTCGGCTGGGCGGGCCGTACCGGTGGCTGAGCGGGCCGGCCTCGTCGGTGGCGAGCACCCCGCCGACGGTGGCCTCCACCGAGGCGGGGTCGAGGGTGAGGCGCTGGCCGGTACCGGACAGCCGGGCGTGCGCGGCGCGGACCGGCAGGCCGGCGGGGAGCCGGACGAGCTGGTTGTCGCTCTCATGCTCGACCGGGCCGACGAGTCGGGCGAGATCGAGCAGGACGTCCAGGCGGGCCGGCAGCGGTCCCCAGTCGATCTTGCTGGCAGCTCCCCGGGCCGCTACCACCAGGCCGTCAGCGGCACAGCCGGCGAGCAGCCGGGCGAGGGCGCGCGGATCGGCCGGGGATCCCACCAGCCGGGCCTGCCGGCCACCGACCGCCTCACCCGGCCGTGCGACGCGCAGGCCCTGCAGGGGACTACCGGCGATCACGAGGGGTCCTCTCATTCGCCGCATCCTGGCGCACGCAGCGCGACCAGTGCGACACCCGATGCAACCTTGTGCGGATAGCGCGCTATCGGGCATCGTACACCTGTACGATTGAGTGCCAGCGTGCTGCCAATTTCCGCCAAACTGGCAGCACGGGCCTCGGGTGCTGCTAATTTGGCATCAAGTAGCAGCAGGCGGTCGCAGCACGAGGAGGTCGCCATGCGCGTACCGGTCCGACCGCCCTCCGTCGCCGCGATGTCCCTGCACGCCGTCAACGGCTCCGGCACGGCCGCCGTCCACCACTTGGTGAACCTGCTGGTGGCGGCGCCACCGCCGGCCGAGGGCTACCCGCACTGGGATGAGCTGCGCAGCCGTACGCCGCCGGACGGGCTGACCGCCGAGCAGTGGTGGTTCGCGCTGAAGGTGCGCCGCAGCGCCGGCCGCCGGGACACCGGGCTGACCGACCCGTACGGCGCTGCGTTCACCTACACGCTGCCCGACCAGGTGCTGCGCGAGATCGAGTTCGTGGCCTCCACGGTCTCCGGCCGGATCACCCTGACCGAGGAGGTGACCAACCCGGCCACCCGCGACAGGTACCTGGTGAACTCGCTGATCGAGGAGTCGATCCGGTCCAGCCAGCTGGAGGGCGCGGCGACCACCCGGCTGGTGGCCAAGGACATGATCCGCTCCGGACGGCCGCCCCGGGACCGCTCCGAGCGGATGATCGCCAACAACTTCGCCGCCATGCGGCACATCGGCGAACTGCGCGACGAACCGCTCACCCCCGAGCTGATCTGTGAGCTGCACCGCATCGTCACCGCCGGCACGCTGGACGATCCGGACGCGGCCGGCCGGTTCCAGCGCCCGGACGAACCCCGGGTCGGCGTGTTCAGCGGCGGCGACGAGGAGCTCTACCGGCCGCCGGACGCCCGGCTGCTGCCCGAGCGCATCGAGCGGCTGTGCGCCTTCGCCAACGACCCGGCCGACGCGGGACCGGCGTACCTGCCGCCGGTACTGCGCGCCATCACGCTGCACTTCCTGCTCGGCTACGAGCACCCGTTCCTGGACGGCAACGGCCGCGCCGCGCGGGCGCTGTTCTACTGGGCGATGCTGCGGCACGGCTACTGGCTCACCGAGTTCCTGTCCATCTCCCGGATCCTGCGCCGCGACCCCGGCCGGTACGCCCGCGCGTACCTGCACACCGAGACCGACGACAACGACCTGACCTACTTCTTCCTGCACCAGCTCGGCGTGCTGCACGAAGCCATCGACGGGCTGACCGTCTACCTGGAGCGCAAAATGCACGAGGTACGCATCCTGCGGGAGCGCCTCGACCCGGTGGACGAGCGCTCAACCACCGCCAGCTGGCGCTGCTGCGGCACGCGCTGCGGCGCGACACCGGCCCAGTACACCGTCGAATCGCACCGGGCCGCGCACGGCGTGGTCACCGAGACCGCCCGGCAGGATCTCGCCGCCCTGGCCGATCTCGGCCTACTGCGCCGCCGCAAGATCGGCAAGCGGCATCGTCTTCGCCACCGTGGCGGACATCTCGGCGCCGGTTGGACTCGCTGAAAACCCGGTAACGTGGCCGCTGTGACCACCGCATCCAAGCCTGTCGCGAAGACCGTCCCGAGCGAGCGGACCCACCACGGCGACACCGTCAATCGACGAATACGCCTGGCTTGCCGACAAGGAAGACCCGGACACCGTCGCCTACCTGAAGCGGAGAACGACTACACCGAAGCGGCCACCGCCCACCTCGCCGGGCTGCGGGAGACGATCTTCGGTGAGATCAAGAGCCGGACCAAGGAGACCGACCTCTCGGTACCCGCCCGCAAGGGCGCCTACTGGTACTACACCCGCACGGTCGAGGGCCAGCAGTACGGCATCCACTGCCGGATCCCGGCCGCCGGCGCGACCCGAACCCGCCGTCCACCGACGCCGGCCAGTCCGCTGCCGGGCGAGCAGATCCTGCTCGACGGCAACGAACTGGCGCCGCGGCCACGACTTCTTCGCCCTGGGTACCTTCGACGTCTCCCCCGACGGCCGCTGGCTGGCCTACTCCACCGACTTCGCCGGCGACGAGCGCTTCATCCTGCGGGTCAAGGACCTGAAGCACCGGTACCGTCCTGGACGACCTGGTGGAGAGCGTCTTCTACGGCTCCGCCTGGGCGCACGACGCCAGCGTGCTGTTCTACACCACGGTCGACGACGGCCTGGCGCCCCGACAGGGTGTGGCGGCACGTGGTCGGCACCCCCGCCGGGTCGAGACGTGGTGGTGCATGCACGAGCCGGACGAGCGGTTCTGGATCGGCATCGAGCTGACCCGCTCCGAGCGGTTCCTGCTCATCGAGTCGAGCAGCAAGATCACCTCAGAGGTGTGGTTCCTGCCGGCCGACCGCCCCGCTCGCCGAGCCGGCCGCTGATCGCCCCGCGCCGGCAGGGCGTCGAGTACTCCGTCGAGCACCACGGGCACCGCTTCCTGATCCTGCACAACGACGGCGCCGAGGACTTCGCGCTGGCGTACACCTCGGTGGACGCCCCCGGCGACTGGACCGAGCTGATCCCGCACACCCCCGGCACCCGGCTGCTCGGCGTCGACGCGTTCACCCGGCACCTGGTGATGTCGCTGCGCCGCGACGGCCTCACCGGGCTACGGGTGATGCCGCTGGACGGTGCCGCCGAGTACGACATCTCGTTCCCGGAGCCGCTCTACACGGTCGGCATGGACAACACCCCGGAGTACGACACCGGCACGTTCCGGCTGCACTACACCTCGCTGGTCGTACCGGACTCGGTCTACGACTGCGACCTGGTCACCGGAGAACTGGTGCTGCGCAAGCGCAAGCCGGTGCTCGGCGGGTACGACCCGGACGAGTACGAGCAGTACCGCGAGTGGGCGCTGGCCGACGACGGTACCCGGGTGCCGATCTCGATCGTGTGCCGGCAAGCGGTACGCCACGGGACGGCAGTGCCCCGGCCGTCATCTACGGCTACGGCTCGTACGAGTCCAGCATGGATCCGTGGTTCTCCATCCCCCGACTGTCACTTGTGGACAGAGGCGTCGTCTTCGCCGTCGCGCACGTACGCGGCGGCGGCGAACTCGGCCGGGCCTGGTACGACCAGGGCAAGCTGCTGGCCAAGAAGAACACCTTCACCGACTTCGTGGCCTGCGCCGACTACCTGGTGAAGGCGGGCTGGACGAGCGCCGAGAAGTTGGTGGCCCGGGGCGGTTCGGCCGGTGGGCTGCTGATGGGCGCGGTGGCCAACCTCGCGCCGGAGGCGTTCGCCGGCATCGTCGCGCAGGTGCCGTTCGTCGACGCGCTCACCACCATCCTCGACCCGTCGCTGCCGCTCACCGTGATCGAGTGGGAGGAGTGGGGCGACCCGCTGCACGACGCCGACGTCTACGCGTACATGAAGTCCTACACGCCGTACGAGAATGTGCGGCCGTTGACTATCCGGCGATTCTCGCGGTCACCAGCCTGAACGACACCCGGGTGCTCTACCACGAGCCGGCCAAGTGGGTTGCCCGGCTGCGGGCCACCTCGCCGGGACGCCGGTGCTGCTGAAGACCGAGATGGGCGCCGGGCACGGCGGCCCGTCCGGCCGGTACGACGCCTGGAAAGAGGAGGCGTTCGTGGCCGCCTGGATCCTCGACACCGTCGGCCGCGCCGGCTGACGCTTACCCCCGCGATACGGGCCGGCGCACTAGACTCCCCCGGGCGCCGGAACGAGGGGACGGGCATGACTGATTCGACACGTAGGGCCGGCCGGGCCTGGTTACTGGCCGGCCTGGCGGTGGCCGTCACGCTGGCCGTCGCGGCCTGCGGACCCGGGGGTACGCACGCCACCGGGGCGCAGCCGCCGCCGTCCAGCTCCCCGGTGGGCGTGGTCCCGCAGATCAACGACGAGGGCGTGGAGCCCAGCGACAGCCCCACGCCGACGGCCAGCCCGAAGCCGAGCCACAAGCCCAGCCCGAAGGCGAGCGCCAAGCCCAGCGCCAAGCCGAGCAGCGCCAACCCCAACGTGTACGCCACCTACGGCGTCTCCTACACCATTGCCCCGGGCGGCACCGCCGTCATCGGGCCGGCCGACGGCACGCTGAAGCGCTACCAGGTGGCCGTGCAGAACGGCCTGTCCGAGTCGCCCACCAGCGTGGCGGCCAAAGTGGACCAGATCCTCGACAACTCCAGCCGCGGCTGGCTGCGCGGCGGCCAGTGGCGCTTCCAGCGGGTGGCCAGCGGGCCGGTCGACTTCATCGTGGAACTGACTTCGGCCAGCAACACCCAGATGATCTGCGGCAAGTTCGGGCTCAACACCGGCGGCGTGGTCTCCTGCCGGGGCGGGAAGAACGTGGTCATCAACGAGACCCGCTGGCGTACCGGCACCGACGGGGTCAACTCCGGCTCCACCGCGTACAGCCCGGCCGACTATCAGGTCCTCGTGGTCAACCACGAGGTGGGGCACGCGCTGGGCCACTCGCACCTGGGCTGCTCGGCGGCGGGCGCGCCGGCACCGGTGATGATGCCGCAGTACTACGGGCTGGACGGGTGCGTAGCCAACATCTGGCCCTACACCGCCGACGGCGCGTACGTGACGGGGCCTGCGTACTCATAAGGCTCGATCAAGGTCACCCCCGACGGGCCGGGGTGGGACGCTGAGCCAATGACCCGATTTGTCCGGCACTTGGGGGCAACTGCCGCTGGACTCCTGCTCGTCGCAGGGCTGCTCACCGGCTGCGGCGACTCCTCCGACAGCGGCGGCGCCACTCCCGGCACCACTCCGGCGCCCGCCGCCACCAGCGCAAACGCCGCGAACGCCGCCTGCGCCGACATCACCAAGATCAAGCAGTCCTCCGACGACCTGCAGGCCCAGGTCGGCAAGGGTGACCTCAAGGGCGCCCAGGCAGCCTGGGCCACGCTGACCACCGCCGTCAGCGATCTCGGCGGCAACCTGATGACGCAGGGCTCGGCCGCCGCCCAGCAGCTGCACGACACGATCTCCAGCCTGATCGCCGGCGCGTCCGACATGAACACGCTGGCCAAGCTGGGAGCGGTCGCGGTGGCCCTGAAGACGGCCGGGCCGGCGATCAACAACGCGGTCACGGCGGCCAAGGACAACCTCTCCTGCCCCGGCTGATCCCCCGACGCCGGTCGGTGCCGCGGCAGGTCCGGCTGGCGGAAACCCGCAGCGGCAGCCAGGTACCCTGTGTCCCACGGGCTGCTAGCTCAACAGGCAGAGCAGGAGACTTTTAATCTTCGGGTTCAGGGTTCGAGTCCCTGGCGGCCCACCGACCGCACCATTGTGCGAACCGGTGAACCCTCTTCGATGCTGCCCGCGTCCGGGTCGGACGGGGGCAGCGTCGTTTCGCGGGGGATCTTGAACATGGGGATGGCTCCTTGATCGGTGAGTTGGACTCCGGCGATGAGCGTCTCGATGGCTGCCTTGCGGGCGGCTGTGCTGCCGGAGGCCATGACCTTGTGTAGGTAGCGCCGTACGTGGGCGAGTGTGTCGGGGTCGGGCAGTTCCGGTTCGGCAGCGATGTCGGCCTGGAGTTGGGCGTGGCGGGCGTGGAGTTGGGCGGCCTGTTGGCGCAGGTCGCGGATGCGGGGTCCGGCGGTCGTGTCGTCCATGGCGCCGCTTTCGAAAGCGGTGTGGTACCGGTTGATGGCGTTCTCGGTGGTGGTGAGCTGGGCGGCGACGGCGGCGAGCTCGGCATGCCGGTCGGCGTCGGTGTCGGCGTGGTGGGTGAGGGCGTCGCGGATCATGGCGATGAGGACGGTGTCGGCGCGGGCGTAGAACGTGTTGAGCTCGGCGAGGATGAGGGTGTCGAGTTCATCGGCGTTGAGTCGTGGGGCTTTGCAGGGTGAGGCTTTGCCGTACCGGGTCTGGGTGAAGCAGGTGTAGTACCGGTAGCGGCGGGTGCGTCCGTTGGCGGAGGTGCCGATGTAGCGCTGTCCGCAGTCGGGGCAGATCAGCAGACCGGTGAGGAAGTAATCCGAGTGGCTCATGGCTCGCTGGGTTTGGGTGTCGCCGCGGGCTTCGATGATCTTCTGGGCGGCGGTGAAGGTGCCGCGGTCGATAAGGGGTTCGTGGGCGTCGGGGACGAGGACGTCGCCGTAGGCGATGTCACCGATGTACGCGGGGTTGTCGAGGATGCGGTTGACGTTCTGCCCGGACCACGGTTTGCCGGTGCGGCTGCGGACGCCGCGGTCGTTGAGGGTTTGAGCGATGGCACGGGTGCCGAGGCGTTGCTCGGTGTAGAGGCGGAACACGTCGCGCAGGATGGGTGCCTCGTCGGGGTTGACGACGAGGCGGTGGGTGTCGGGGGCGACGTTGTAGCCGTAGGGGCGGGTGCCGCCGGCCCACTTTCCTTTTCCGGCTTTTGCAACCATGCCGCTTTTGACGCGGTCGATGATGATGTTGCGTTCGAATTCGGCGAAGACGGCGAGCTGTTGCAGCATCATGCGCCCGAAGGGGCCGCCGGTGTCGACGGGTTCGGTGGCGGAGGAGAAACGTACGTGGGCGTCTTCGAGTTGCGTGATGAGGGCGAGGAGATTGGCGACGCTGCGGCTGAAGCGGTCGAGTCGGTAGACGAGGAGGACGTCGTACATTCCGGCGCGGGCGGCTTGGAGGGCCTTCTGGAGGCCGGGCCGTTCGGTGGTGGCGCCGGAAGCGTCGTCTTCGAATTCGGCGACGATGGTCCAGCCGTCTTTGCCGTTGACGTGTTTCTGCAGGGCGGCGCGTTGGGCGTCGAGGGAGAACGGTTGGTGTTCGTCGTCGGTGGAGCGTCGGATGTAGACGGCGACCCGGCACGGGCCGGTGCGTTCGGCGATGTCGTCGGTGGGGCGGGCGGCGCGTCCGCGCCGTCGTGGTGGGGTTCGTTGGCCTGTCATCAGCCGTGTTGCTCCTTGCGTAAGGGGTGAGGGCGGGTGGTGGCGGCCCCGGGCTGGGGCCGCCACCAGGTGATGAGTCGCCGCCGACGGAGGAGCCGGCGCGGTTGGGGCTGGGTGGTTCAGCCGGCGAGGTCGTGCTGGCGTTGCCAGTAGTGGTGAAGGAGCAGGCCGAGGGCTTTGCTCGCGGCGTCGAGTTCGTCGGGGGTCATCAGGGCGGTGTCGATCCGCGCGATGCGTATCGGAATGGCAATGGATTTCGCCGGGCGTTGACTCGGCGTTTCCGTACCGCGCTTTCCTGTGGTTTGCGCGGCACCGTTTTGGTGGTGGTCAGGATAGCTCCGGACCGGTTTTTCTGGATTGGGCGTGGTAGCCACTTTCCTCCATGACGCACAGTTCTTGGCGGGGGTAGGAGGATTGATGTCATCGGCATTCCTTTCGGTCAGTACGGCAAGGCGGCGGATGGTACCTCTGGTCGCTGTCGCCGCGACCACATTCAAGAGAGCGGATGTCTGTCACTCCCTCTCCGGGATGTACGGACACGGGTTGGCGGCGCGGACATACCTGTCGGGCGGTGCCCGGCACCGGAGAACGCCGGGCGGACATGTCCGCTGCCGTGGGCCGCGGATGTCCGGGCGGCCGGTGTCCATGTCCGGATCAGCTCGCGCGGTTGCCGGGAGCGGACATGTCACGGGTTCGGCGGTGTGGACACCCGGTCCGGAGCTGATGGGCCATGTCATGGGGCGCCGCCGTCGTCGTCGGTCATCAGGGTGGCGAGGCCGGTGAGGCGCTGTCGCCCGCCACGGCGGCAGGTCGGCCACCACACCGCGTCCGCGACCGACGCGCCCGCAGGCAGGCTGTCACGGGCGACGGTGGCGGCCGGGTGCCAGATCCCGGCCTCCGCGAGGCGGCTGTGCAGGTTCCGCTCCCGGTCGGCGCTCGGCAGGCTGAACAGGACCGGTCGAACCCGCTGGTAGGCGGTGGCGAGGTCCTGGTAGTCGCGCATCTTGCCGACCAGGACGGTGAGGGCTTCGGTCCCGGTGTCGTACTCCAGCCAGAACTCGACCGTTGTCCCGTGCTCGGTCCAGACGCCGGCAGCGTCCGGCCGGACGCGAGGCCGGGACAACATGGACATCGGGTCGTCGCCCGGCTTGCCGAACGCCCCGTCCCGGTGGAAGGCCGACGCGGGGCGCCAGCCGGTCAGGTCCGCGCCAGGGTGAGTGCGGGCGTGCCCGGCGAGGTCGGTGAAGAAGCCGTTGATGCCGAGTTTGTGGGACAGGTTCGCCTTGGTGGTCAGGTGCAGGCGTCGTTGCCGGGCGGCGGTCCGCCGGGGCATCGCCTCGCCGCGTTGCGCCGCGACGAGTTCGGCGCCGAGGTGTTCCAAGACGTAGTGGTAGGGGTAGGAGCCGCCTTCCCACCGTTGGGGGCGGAACCGGCCGAGGACCCCGGCGTGGTGCAGGGTCTGGAGGCGGCGTTGGCAGGCGTCCAGCGACGGGAACAGGGCGTGGGCGATCTGGTCGCTGGTCAGGACGCCGTGATCGGCGAGCCACTCCAGCAGCGTCCAGTCGCGGTCGGTCAACCGGGACTGGACCATCAGCACCGGATCAGCGGACGGCATGATCCACCCCGGGGGAGAGACCGAAGACCGTGAGGGTCTGTCTGAGCACGACAGACATCCCAGACAGCCGCCGTACGCTGCGGCTTCGGCCGACGCGGCAGCCCATGCGGGTGCCCGTGCGAACACGGTGATCCACGCGGGCGCCGAGACGGCCACCCGGATTGGGGGCAAGCTGAGCTCTGGCAATGCAGGTCGGGGCGGACTGACGAAGGAGTTGGGAGACGAACAGGTTGAGGACGTGAAGACGCAGGGCGAACAAGACGAACTCCAAGGAAGGCGTCGCGGACGGGGCGTGCGGTCGGAAGCGGCGGTGGCGGGTGCTGCCCGGGGCCCAGCTCGGGGCAGCAGTTGGACACGGCAAAGCGCCGTGACCAAGGAGCTCAATCACGGCGCTACTAGTGACAGGCCGGCCGCGAGGAGCACCAACGATGCCAAGCACACAGCCGTAGCGGACGACGGAAGGGGTGCGGCTGACGCCGCGCACCGTCCTGCGTGTCGCAACAGGCTGCACGCCAGACATCGAGGCTCAACTCGCCCGACGTCGGTCCCTCCAGAAGAGGTCCGCCCAATTGTCGGTGGCCGGCCCCGATGTCAGCCGATCGTCGCCTCCGTAGGCCGCGAACCCGACGACGCTGTATGAGCGAATCGTCGTGCCGACCCCGCTGGGAAGCTGATCAGCTGCATGGGTACGAATATCTGAGCAAGATCATCGGCATCACGTCAATGCGGTTTCAGATGACGAGAGGCCGGATGTATCCAGGATATCGGTGGATATGTGACTGGATTGGCTTTCCGGTGGGTGGCAGCCCCGGCCGCGCGTAGGTAATTGCACCGACCACATGGTGGCAGCGTGCGGCGCGGCCTGGGCGCCATGCCTTCGTCAGTCGGCGGGGGCGAAGGTCAGCGACGACTCGGCGAGGATGTCGCGGCCGAGGACCTGGAGGTAGACCTCGTCCACGCTGCCGTATGAGGCATGGTTCGGGTCCAGGTCGAGCGCGACGGCGGCCTGGTGGACGGCTTGCTCGTTCGTGCCTTCGATTTCGAGGTAGGTGGGCAGGCCGGGCCAGGTGTCGATGTCGTAGGTGACGCCGTCGAGTTTCCATTCTTCGCGGTAGTTCTCCTGGTAGCGCTTGGCGGTGTAGCCCATCGCTTCGAGGAGGGTGCGGGTGTTCTGGAAGTCGACGACCTCGGTCTCGGCTTCGAGGATGCTGTCGATGGACGAGGGGCCGTCGTGGGCGACCTGCTTGTAGGTGAGGAAGGTTCGTTCGCCCTGCTGGCGTAGGCGCAACCAGCCGCCGCGGGCGTCGATGTCGTCCTTGACGAACACGATGCGGCGCATCAGCGTGCGGGGCATGACCTGCCGTCCGCCGCAGGCGCTGAGGCGCGCGGTGATCGTGCTGGGGTCGATGTCAAGGAAACGCGCTTCGTATTCGGGCTTCACAGGGTCTTCCTTTCGCCGGCGGAAGCCGGGTGTGGTCGTCGAGACTCCATCTTGGCTCGACGGTACGGATCCAGGGTGGGGATTCGTGTGGGTGCCGCTCGGCCTGTCAGGCGACGGCCGTTTGGTAGATGACGTCAGGTACCCCCAGTGCGAGCTCGTCCGCCGCCGTGGGCTCGTGGCGGATGATCTCGTGGTCCTTGTCCCAGCGGAATGAGTTGATGTTGTGACCGGAAGCTTTGCAGGAGAAGGTAAGGCCCCCTCGCGGGTCGGACTCGATGCGATCGATGCGCCCAGTCTGACGACGCCGTGGCACCGGGTCAGCGCGGCGTGCCGGTGCGAGATCGGAGTCGTACAGCACCGTGAGGTCGAGCCCCGCCGCCTGGATTGCCTCGTGCAGGCCGGGGAAGCGGACCGGATCGGGCATCTGCATGTCGGCATGGCTCGTCGCATTGCCGACGATGCGGAGGCAGTGCAGCTTAAGCTCTCCGACGCCGCGCTCCTGCAGGAGCACGGCCAGCGGCACGACATCGTCGAGGTTGCGCTCGGTGACGGTCATTGTGGCCCCGGCGGGAATGCCCATGCCACGGGCAACGTCGATCATTTGCAGAGCGCCGTCGAAGCTACCGCGTTGGCGGATGGAGTCGTGGTTGGCGCGCAAACCGTCGAGTGAAACGCGAAACTTGTCGAGGTAAGGGGCGACCTGACGGAGGCGTTCGCGGAATCCGGGGTGGCCGTTGGTGCAGATCTCCACACCGAGTCCGCGCGCCTTGGCGTGCCGTGCGACCGCAGCAAGGTCCGGGTAGAGCAGCGGCTCGCCGCCCAGGAGCGTCACGGCTTGTAGGAAGTACGTCGTTTGGAAGTGATCGATCATCGCCGTGGCCTGCTCGGCGGTGAAGGAGTCACGGCTGGCCAGTAGGTCCCCGTGAAAGCAGTGCTTGCAGGAGAAGTTGCAGCGGTAGAGCAGTTGGAGGTACAGCATCCGAATGTGGGTGATCCCGGCGGCGCTTTCAAGCATGGCGGACGTCTCCTCGGTGGTCGGGATGCTGCAGTGCGGTACGGCTGAGCAAGATGGCGATCTCACCGGCAATCTCTGCGGGGGTACAACCGGTGGTGTCGAGGGCCGGCAAACCGAACGAGGCGTACGCGGCGACCGTCGCCGAAACGTTGGATTCCTCAGACGACGTCCAGTAGGTGTACTTACCGGTGCCGCGTCGCAACTCGAGTCGCTCCTGTCGGACCTGCTCGTCGACGGTGAGCAGCAACGCCAGGTCGGGATACGGGACCGTGCGCCAGTTGATCTCGGGCGGGTTGACGATGCCGATGGCCGTGTGGGTGGCCAACGTTCGGTAGAAGTAGCTTTCGACGACGACGTCGCGTCCGGAGGCCAGGGTCGCGTCGATCACGTCGGCAGCGGCGTAGTTGCACATCATCCAGAAGTGCAGGCGGGCTGCCGTGACGCGCGTGGAGTCGATCCGCTGGCGGGTGTCGGCCAGCCAGGCCGGCAGGGTGGGGATGAACTCGGCGCCCAAGAGCCGCGCCGCGACCGGGGCGACGGTGCTCTTACCGACGGCACTCAATCCCTCGAGGACGACGAACCGGCCTCGGCGCCTTCGCGGGTGAGGGATGTTGTCGGCTGAGTGCATGAAGTTGGCTTCTCCTCGCTCATTGAGTCCGAAGCGTTTCGCGGCAGGCGCGGTTACGGCGCTCATCGCCCGGAGCTCAGAACGACTGACCTGCGCGGACGCGATCCAACCCATTCCTGAACGGCTGGCCTCCACTGCCCGGCGGTGTCGGCGACGACTGCACTCATGCCAGCGGCCCGGGCACCGGCGGCATGGGCGGCAGTGCCGCCGACGAACAGGACGGGACGGCCGCTGTTGAGGCGTCGCAGGTGCTGATACGTGGCCGGCTGCGGCTGCACGAGTCCAGTCCGGCTGGAGATGAATTTCCGATCCAGATACCGCACGGCTCCCGTCGAGTGCAGGATCGGGCCGAGCCACTCATGGCGATGATTGGCGACCAGCCAGAGCTCACACCGACCGGCCAGGCTCGGCAACATCCGGAACCCGGGCAGCTCCTCCACCGCGTCCAGCACCGTCGTTCGCCAGCGAGGCGACGTCGCCGCCAACCCGACCCGGTCGGTGAACAGCGCCCAGAACTGCTCCTCGGCCAGGCGGCCGGACCACAGGTTGACGGCGAACTCGTAGTGGAAGATCGCCGCGATAGCGTGCGCTGAACGGCCCGCGTCGGCGCCTACTACGTCGAACAACGACCACATCGGGTCGGCGAAAATGACGCTCGCGTCGAGCGCCACCACCTGATCCGTTCGCTCCATCTGTCCTCGACCTCCTCGGTTCTGGCGTGATGATCGGACTCGTCACCGATCGGTTCATCCGTCACACTGGGCAGCATCGCGGGAACGCACCGGACCTATCGACGCTCCAGCCAGGACCTCTGCGGACCTTCGGACGCCCCTTCGAGGACCTTCCGTGACGCACGCCCCGGCAAGGGAGATCCTGGTAATGGAAGCCCCAACGGGTTAGGAGCGACGGTGATGCGCGAGCAACCACGCACGCTGCTGGCGGCGCTCATCCAGCAGAGCGACCGCACCCTGGGTGAATGGGCCCAAGCCCTCGCCGACGCGGAAGACGGCGTGGCAATCAGCGCCCGCCACCTCGGCCGCCTGGCACGGGCCGAGCGCGGCGGTACGAGCCAGCACCCTGCGACCCGGCGTGCGTTGAGCGCAGTCTTCGGTCACCCCGTCGCGACGCTGCTTGCGCCATGGGCTCCCCACCACACCCAAGCCGTCGAGATCCCCGACGCAACACCGTCGGACGATGCAGGAAGGAGCACGCTCACCATGGCAGCTCAACGCGCCCGACGCTTCGCTCTCATCACCGCCGAAGGTGGCACTGCCACCGAGGTCGTCGACCAACTCCACGACGACGTTCACCGGCTCACGCTCGCCTATCCGCAACAGCCGCTCGGCGAGCTGCTGCCCGACCTCACCGAGATTCAGGACACCCTGTTCACGCTGCTCGAACGCCGCCAGGCGCCCAACGCCGCGCGGCAGCTACACTTCCTCGCCGCGGTCGTGTCCGGGCTGCTGGCCAAGGCGTCCCACGACATGGCCGAGCCACACGCCGCGATGCTGCAGGCCCGCACCGCCGTCCTCTGCGCGGACCAAGCCGACCATGACGGCCTTCGGGCCTGGCTGCGCGGACTGCAGTCGCTCGTCGCCTACTGGGCCGGCCGCTACGCCGACGCCGTCCGCTACGCCGACACCGGGGCCGCGTTTGCCGCCCGTAACGGTGGAACGACGGCCATCTGGCTACCCGTCAGCGCCGCCCGCGCTCACGCCGCGCTCGGCAACACCGACAAGGCCCTGGCCGCGATCCGCGCGGCGGAAGAGGCATGGGAGAACATCCAACCCGACGACGTCGACGCCCTCGGCGGGATCTGCACCTTCAACCAGCCGCGCACGCTCTACTACGCCGCCGACGCGCTCGCCTGGCTTCCCGACCAAGGCCCGCTCGCGCAGCAGTACTCGGCCGATGCCGTCGCCGCGTACGCCGATCCCAACGACCCGGCCTGGGCGTTCGGCGACCAGGCCGGCAGCCACACCAATCTGGCCATCGCTCGAATCACCAGCGGCGATCTCGACGGCGCTGCCGAGGCACTCCGGCCGGTACTCGACCTTCCCGCAGCCCAACGGATCAACGGCATCCGCCACTCCGTCCAGCGTGTCCAGCGAGCGCTCGTCCACGCCGGTCTCATCGGTTCAGCGGCCGACCTGAGTGGGGAAATGGACGCGTTCACCGCCACTTCCACGACCGGCCTGCCCCGGTAAGGCACCATCGACGGCATGTACCCGGTGAACCTCCGCGGCCAGCTCGCAATCCTTCGCGAGTTCCGCCACGACGACATCGACGATGCGCTGCACGTCGTCGGTGATGACCGTGTCACCAACTGGCTGTCCTTCGACTCCCGCAGCCAGGTAGCCACCGCCGCAATGATCACGGGAGTGATCGAACGCGCCCGCAACGAGCCACGGTCTGAGTACTACCTCGCCGTCGCCGACGAGACTGACGTCCTGATCGGCTTCGTACGGCTCGGGTTCGCCGGCGTCAAAGCTGCGAAGCTGGGATATGCCATCCGGGCCGACCTGTGGGGCAAGGGCTACGCCACCGACGCTTGCCGCACGATGATCGAGTTCGGTTTCACCAAGCTCGGCCTGCACCGCATCAGCGCCGCCATCGGGCCGGACAACGCCGCTTCGATCGCGGTAGTGCGCAAGCTCGGGCTGACTCACGAGGGCCGGCTCCGCGACCACGTCTTTACCAACGGCGAATGGCGTGACTCCGAACTGTTCGCCATCTTGGAGCACGAGGCGAGACTCTGAACGAGGCCGCGAGTACGCGGACCAGACGGTCAAGGCTCGAGCAGCTCAGCGGCCTGCCGGCAGTCCGCCTACGCATCGACTCGGCTTCGGGCAATTCAGGTCCCGAGCCTGCAGCCGCAGTCAGCAGCGACGTATAGAGGCTCTCCGAACTTAACGGGGGTCGAGGTGCCCGCGGGTTTTGCGGGTGGTGGCGGTTCGGGTTCGTAGTCGCTGGTTGATGGGGTTGCGGAAGCCGTAGGCGTCGCGGGCGATGGTTTTGATGACTCGGTTGGTGCCTTCGGATCCGGCGTTGGTGATGCCGGTGTGGAGGAATGCGAGGATTTCTGGCCACCACGTCTCGACGGTGTGGCCAGTCGTTGCAGCTCGGGCAGCCCGGAGTCGGCGCAGCGGGAGTAGAAGCGGTGCAGCAGATCGCGGACGTGTTCGCGGTCGGGGTGGGTGCGGGCGGTGGCGAGGAGGTCGAGCAGGTCCTCTTTGGCGTTCCACGCGGTGGTGATCGGTTCGCTGATTGTCTTGGGCAGGTCGGCGAGTTCGTCGAGGAGAGCGTCGACGTGTTCGCCGCGCATCCGGGCTGCGCAGCGGGTGAGTCGGTTGCGCAGTTCCCACTCACGGTTGCCTTTGCGGCCGCGTCGGCCCCGATGGGTCACAGTGACCCGGCGGCGAACCTCGGTGAGGGTCTGGTTGGCCAGCTGCACCAGGTGGAAGTGGTCAACCACGAGGGTGACCTGCGGCAGTGCGCGACGGATCGCCGATTTGAAGATCGTGCACATGTCGATCGCGACGAACCGGACCGCGTCGCGCCAGGGCTGCTCGCGTTCGTTCAGCCAGCCGATGACCGCCTGGGCGGTGCGGCCTTCGACTTGCCCGAGCAGGCCCTGCCCGCTGGACAGGTCGACGAAGCCGACGTGCCAGCGGTCCACGGCGGCACGCCACACGCCGGTTGCCTCATCGAGGACCCATCTTGGCCGGCCTCGCCGGATCTCGTCGATACCGAGTACCTGGACCGGCTGGGGCTGGGCCGGCAGCACCGTGTGCGCGTACTCGGTGAACGCCGCCGCGACGACCGGCCAGGACACCGCATGGTCGCGGGCCGACTGGACCACCGTGCGTCCCGCATCGGCCACCTCAACCCCGGCCGAGGCCCGCAACCGGGCCGTCAACCGCTTACGCGGTGGCACCGCCGGCACCGACTCGGTGAACGAGCGACGCCGGCACGCCGGCTCGTCGCAACGCCAGCGCCGCTTGGTCCACACCAGTCGTGGTCTGCGGCCACCAACGGGCAGGTCACGGGGCCGGGTCACCCGCCGGCCCTTGGACCGCCCCGACCGCACCCCGCAGTCGGGGCAGTGTCGTGCCTGCTCATCGGCGGTCACCACGTGCACCACCGGCCCGTCGAGGTCGTCGGCGACCCCGACCACGGCCAGGCCGTCAAGGCCAAGCAGCCGCGTCGTATCGTTAACCACGCCCGTAGCTCTTCTGTTGTGATCATCTTGCTTCGACAACAACATGATCTACGAGAGCTACGGGCACCTATCGATCAGGGTCCACAGTGGACCAGCACCCGGCGGTCAAACCCCCACCAAGTTCGAAGAGCCCGTATAGAAGGCGACCATGCTGTAGCCGTCCGTACGAAACTCAGGCAGGTCACTGACCGACGCATCTGGCTTGATCGAATCGCAACGCAGGCGCTCCGTGGCCACGAGCCGCGCGGTCGGCGAACATGCGGAGCTCTCACCTCAGACCAGGATGTCAGTCCGTCTCTATAGAATCCGGCCGAATGCTCCTCCGGCGAGACGCACAGGAGGCACGGCCCCGTGACTACGCCCGTCCGCAGGCGCCAGCCAGCGAGTCCCGAACCGACCATCGTGTCTCTTGCCCGCTTGGCAGACCGGGTACTTGCCGGCGAAATCGTGCTGCCCAAGTACCAACGGGCGTTCGTGTGGGGGCCGCATCAGGTTCTCGAACTGCTCGACTCGGTGCTTCGCAACTACCCCATCGGCAGCTTGCTGCTGTGGGAGACCACCGAGCAGCTGGCGAGCGAGGACACCGTCGCCGGCCTTGCTGTGGAGCCGCCCCGCCCCAACCGGCCGATCCGGTACATCTTGGATGGTCAACAGCGATTGGCCAGCGTGATCGGCGCCCTGCACGGCGGCACCGGTGTCTGGGACATCGCCTACGACTTGCAGGAAGAACGCTTTTTCCACCGCACTCCGGAGACGCCAGTTGCCGCGCACCTGGTACCCCTGCGGGAGGTAAGCGAGGCGACCTCCCTTTTCGGGCAGGTCGCCGAGCTACCCGCCGTGCTGCGCGACCGTGCCGCGCACCTCTACCAGCAGTTCGCCAACTACCTCGTCCCGGTGGTGATCTTGGACCACGTGTCGGCGGAGGAGTCGGCAACGGTATTCGTGCGAATCAACAGCACCGGGACGACGATGAACATCGTCGACGTGGCAAGAGCTAGCACCTGGAGCCCGGACTTCGACCTCAAGGACGAGATCGAGTCCCTGCTTCAGGTCTTGGACGCGAAGCACTACGGGCGAGTCGACGCGAAGACGATGCTTCGCACGATCGCGGTCGCGGCCGGCTTCGGGTTCTCCGCGAAGGACATCTACCGCCTCCGGGAGTTGGACAAGCCCCGGCTGCGGGAGGCCGTCGGGTCGGCCGCGAAGGCTGCCGAGCGCGCCGTCGACTTCCTCAGTACGCAGATCCGCACGCCGAACGCCGAAGCGCTGCCCTACTACAACCAGTTCGCCGTCCTCGTAGAGGTGTTCCGGCAGCTGCCAAAGCCATCGGCGGCGCAGTACAGCGCGTTGCGTCGCTGGTTCTGGCTGACGGCGAGCGGGGAGTACTTCAAGGGCTGGAGCGAGACACAGATGACCCTTGATGTGCAGGCGATCACCGCCTTCGCCCAGGGTGGTGCTGCAGAGATCGACACCGTTGCGGCGCTGCCACGCAGCGCCCTCTGGCGGCGCAGCGCCTTCTCCAGACGGAACGCCCCGAGCAAGCTCCTCGCCCTGATCCTGGCGTACGAAGACCCACTGGACCTGCTCACGGGCCAGCGGATCGATGTCGGCAAGGCCCTTTCGTGGCAGAACGACAAGGAATTCCACCATTTCTTCCCCAGGGCCTTCCTCCGCGGACGCGGCGTCGGCGGCGCCAGGGCCAACGTCTGCGGAAATCTGGTCATGCTCTCGTCGGTCAGCAATATCTGGGTATCTGACCGTCCCCCATCCCGATATCTACGGGATCTGGCCGACCTCGACAGCGAAGAGGCACTGCGGCAGCGACTGCGGAGCTGCCTGGTTGAGGAGGAGGCCTACCAGGCGGCGCTGCGCGACGACTACGACACCTTCCTTCGCGTGCGGTCCGAGACGCTGCAGCGGCGGCTGATGCAGCTGATCGGCCCGACCGCCGAGTCAGCGAGTGTCGGCGATGCCGGGCCGCTGTCGGAAGCGGACGAAGCCGGCTTGGACCTCGACGATGACCTGCTGAGCGACGAACCCGTCGACCGTGACTCGGCGGACTGAGGAGTCCTCCATGCGCATCGCCGATCTACCGGCCGCTGACCGGCCACGGGAACGACTGCTGAGCCGGGGCGCGGAGGCACTCTCCGACCGCGAGCTGCTCGCCTTGCTGTTGGGGTCCGGAGCCGAGGGCTGCGACGCCGTCGAGCTGGCCGGACACCTCATCACCCGTCACGGCGGCCTGTACGAGCTCTCCCGGGCTGACGCTCAGGAGCTGGCAGCCGGTTTGCCAGGCATCGGTCCAGCGAAGGCGGCCCGGGTGGCAGCGGCGTTCCAACTTGCGCGACGGGCGGCTCCGGCCAGCCGCGGCACCCGCCAGCGGATTCGTGGATCCGCAGACCTCGCGGCTGTCGCGGCGCCACTGCTCACTGGCTTGCGACACGAGCGCGTTGTCGTAGTCATCTGCGACAGCGCTGGCGTGGTGCTGCGTACCGCGACGCTCACCGAAGGCGTGATCGACCGCTCTCTACTCCCGGTCCGCGACGTCCTCGCCCTGGTGCTGGCAGCCGGCGGCACCGCATTCGGAGTAGCCCACAACCACCCCACCGGGCGAGCGGAGCCCAGCGAGGCCGACCGCCTCGTCACCGCACGTTTGTCGGCGGGAGCGGAGGCGGTCGGGCTCAAATTCCTCGACCACGTGGTGGTCACGGACCGCGAGTGGCGCCGCGTTGACCCGGCTGAGGGTGTGGGCTACAGCTGACCGGAGAATGCGGCGTCAAGAAGCGCCGGGCGGAGGGCGGACAGGCTCCGCTTTTCGTAAGCGGTCGCGATGCGGACACTCAGCGCATCAAGTGTGGTTGCGACCTGGTCCTGTACGCAGCGCGACGGAAGCGGAAGTTCTATCGCCTCAAACCCCTTGATTCCGAGGGTGCGGTTTCTGTCGGCCCCTCCCGGCGATTTCGCACAGATCTGGGCAAGACCTGGACGGCTTAAGAAGTAATGGCGTAGGTAGCTGACGTTCGCTCTATCGTCGACCGGGCGATAGAAGAGAAATCGATTCGACGCCACATGCCCTGCTTCCGCTTCGCTCGTGACGCTGATTGCACCCTCCCAAGCTTTTATGTTGCTTAGGGCGAGGGCGTCCTTAGGGAAACGAAAGTACCGTAGCTTACTAAGCTCGCCTCCGCGGATAGGTGTGTAGCGGATGATTCCTTTTCCGAAGGATCGCATCCCGATAGCCTTGTACTGCTCGTCGGGCTCGATTTCAACCTCCGTGCGGGCCAAGGTGACTACGCTGCCAACTCGAACGAGCGGCGCATTGCCGCTGATTGCGTCGTTAACCAATGACTCCCTGAGCCTGCTCTGCAGGTCTAAAATTCGTACGCGCAAGTCCACCACCGCACTTAGACGCACGAGGGATGCATCGAATTTGTCGGCGATTCGGCGCTGTTCATCCACGGATGGCAGCTGGACCTGTTGACGCTCAAAGTTCGAGATGCCAAGCGTTCTGTTTCGACCGGCCGAACCCGGAGAGGCGTCACGGATCAACTGCAATCCAGGCCCGCCATAGAAATAGTGACGAAGATATCGTGGGTCCGCCTTTGCGTTATCAACCCGGTATGTCATGAACCGGTGCGACCCGATCTTCCCTGCTTCTTGCTCCGACGCGAGCGCGACAGCGCCCTCCCAGGCGAAGACGTTGCTGAAGAGGAGATCGCCGGGCTCAATGTGGAAGACTCGCTTGGATCCTAGTTCTTCGCCGGACACGGGTGGCTTGTGGAAGACCCCGTTCCCGAACGACCGTAGGCCGATCTCGTGGTAGATGCCGTCGGGAGCGACCTCGACTGGTCTGCGAACCAACGTCATGATTTCGCCAACGCGGTACTTGGTGAGCTTCATGCGACGGGTCCCAGTTCCGCACGTAGCTCCTCCAGCAGGCTTAGGATCTCGCGCTCCGTCTTGATGAGTTCGTCCACGAGTTCTTCGGGCGTGTGGTGTGCCAGGTCGTCGTCGGCGTGTGGGTTCGCGATGTCGATGTTGTAGGCCGCCTTCTCGATATCGGAGGCCGAGACCTTCCAAGCATTGGATCCCTCTTTGCGGCCCTTACGCTGCTCGCCGCCCCACCACTGCACGCACGGCTCGAATTCTTCGACCCGCATCGGCTTCGTCTTGGTGTAGCCGCGGCGGCCGTCGGGGAGGCAGATTTCGTAGAACCAGACTTCTTGTGTCGGCTGGCCCTTCTCAAAGAACAGCAGGTTTGAGGGGATCTGGGTGTACGGGGCGAAAACGCCTTGGGGTAGGCGGACGATCGTGTGGAGGTTGCACTCTCTCATCAGTTTCTGCTTGATGCGGGCGCCGATGCTGTTCTCGCCGGTGGCGAAGAGGCTGCCGTTCGGTAGGACGATGGCACACCGGCCACCCTGCTTGAGCTGATCCAAAATCGCGTGGAGGAACAGCCACGACGTTTCCTGGGTCTGGTAGCCCTTGGGGAACTTCTCGACGACGGAGCGCTCCTCCTCGCCGCCGAAGGGCGGATTGGTCAGCACCACGTCGACCCGGTCCGCTGCTGTCGCGTCGCGCATTCGCAGGAGGGCGTTGTCTCGGACCAGGCGTGGTGCGTCGATGCCGTGCAAAAGCAGGTTCATGCTGGCCAACAGGTAGGGTAGCGGCTTCTTTTCGATGCCTCGGATGCTTGCGTGCAGCCGCCTGCGTTGGGTGGCGGTGTCTACATTCCCTAATTCCTCGTATGCCTGCACCAAGAAGCCGCCCGTGCCGCAGGCCGGGTCGAGGATTGTTTCGCCAAGTTTGAGGAAGGACTGCTGCACCATGAAGCGGTTTACTGGTCGCGGAGTGTAGAACTCGCCGGAGTCTCCGGCGGCGTCGCGCATCTCCTTGAGGATCGACTCGTAGACGAACGCCATCGTGTGGATGTCATCGGAGGAGTCGAAGTGGATTTGATCCACGAGGTTCACCAGGTCGCGCAGCAAGGTGCCGGACTGCATACGGTTGGTGACGTCACGGAAGATGGTGGAGAGAACATTCCGGGGGTCCTCGGCGTTACCTGCCGAGCCCTTCAGGCTCGCGAGGTAGGGAATCAACTTCTCGTTGACGAAGGTCTTCAGCTCTGCGCCGCTGAAGTCTCGGTCCGTTGCCCAGTCCTGCCACCGGAACGGTTCCTCGATGGCGGGACGGTAGTCGGGGTCCAGCATCGGCCTGGCCTGCTCGACGCGCTGGTCGAACGCCTTGAGAAACAGTAGCCAGGACAGCTGAGGTAGCCGGTCGAGGTCGCCGTTGAGTCCAGCGTCCTTGCGCATGGTGTCGCGGGCCGACTTGATGATCGAGGCGAGCCCTGCCCGCGATGTCGTGGTCTTTGCGGTCTTCGTAGGTGCCATCTCAGTCTTTCTGTTTCGCTTGGGTTTCGCCGCTGGCCAGTGCCGTAAACCAGAAGTCGCGTACCAGGTGCAGGGCGACGTCGAGCCGCGGCGGCGTTTCGGTTAGGCCGTCGGCCAGTTCGGGATAGGTCTCGGCCCAGATCGGCGGCGGGTCGGGAAGTGTGTCCGGTACTGGGTGTGTCGCCCGTACGGCGAATACGTGCCGGACAGCGTCGGTCAGAGCCGCATCTGCCGCCAGCCCGTTTTCGATGAGCAACAACAGGTCCACGAGGTCCTTGACTCGGGTGTTGGGCCGATCGCCATAGTCGCGGGTCAACGCATGGACCTTTTCCGCGAAGTGTTGGCGGCGATCAACGGCCTCGATATCGCGGTGCGGCGTTCCGGCGAACACCAGCGTGTTGGGAAGGGGAACACGCTCGGTCCGGCTGATCTCCTCGCCTCGCGCCACAACGTCGATACGTACGGTCGCGAAGGTCTTTCCTGCCAGCCGGCTCTCGATGGAGAAGCGCCAGCCGCCGCGGCCGGCTGTGTCCGCCCTTAGCGGGACTGCAGGAGACACCTGGAAGAGGAAACCGTCACCGTCCTCGTCGCGCGCGAGCGCATCGATGAGCCGCTCTCGTACGGAGTCGGCGTCGAGCCCTCGATCCCCGTCAGGACAGACTGCAAGGTCCATGTCCTTGGTGGCCCGTGCCCTGTTATGTAGCCGGAACTCCAGTGCGGCCCCGCCCTTAAGGATCCAGCCGGCCGTCGGGTCGGCGGAGAGGCGGGCGGCGACCCGATCGAAGACGACCAGTCGACGGCGCCGGGTCAGATCCGTACTCCTGTCGTTCGCCTCCTGCATCAGCCGTGTTTCTAAGGCCCGGCGCAGCGCAGCCGCGCTGCCGTAGCGCCCGGTCACGCCGCCTCCCGCAGTGCTCGCTCGACGCCGAGTTCTGCTCGGGCGCCGAGCCGCTGGGCGGCGTGCAGGAGGTTCCGGCGAGTCGTCAGCCCTCGATCGAGAGCCTCGACGACGGCGGAATCCAGCACATCCTGATCCACCCGCAAGGCAGCGCATTCGACGATCGCGCGGACCGGGGTGGTGACGCGGTACCCGTCTCGTTCTTCGAGCTCGTCACCGGCGAGATCGGCGTGATGGAGGATCACCGTGCTGTCCTTCTGCCGGAAGCCAGGCGGAACGGTGAGGTGGATCTCGGAGGGGTTGGCCGTGCCCAGGTCATGAACGGATAACGCGGTGGTGTGCGATACGGTGGCGCGGTTCTTGCTCCACAGGGCCCAGCGCACCAGGTGGTCATCCTCGCCGCCGGGCAGGGAGTCGAACTCGCGGAAGCGGTAGATGCCCCGGTCGACGAGGGTCCAGTTGCCGCGCTGGGCGTGGTACCGCTGCGCCTGGTACGAGTACCCCGCCTCGCGTGCCTGCGCCGCGGTGAAGAAGCCCCGTTGCCCACTCGCGATTCGCCAGAGGGTCGCCTTGGTGTCAGTACGGTCGCGAAGCACCGGAACACCATAGCACCGTCGAAATACTGAAAGATATTTTTAGTTTGACACCAAGTGATTGCTGGAAACTAACGTTCAGTATTAGGAAGCCTCGAGGAGCCGCCGGCTCAGGTCGTCGATGGCCTCGTGCAGCGCCGCCGCCCCGCCGAACCGGGTCGCCAGCTCAACCACCGAGCCCATGTCGGTGAACGGGCGGACCGCGAGGGTCTCCGGCTTGAGCTGAGGCGAGCCGTGCTCGGCAAACTTCAGCAGCATCTCGTCCAACACCTGCCGGGCCTGCGGCTGGAAGGCGCTCAGGAACTCCCGGTGCTCGTGCAGGAAGCGGTACAGCCGTTCCTCGCGGCTGACCAGGGGCAGCCCCCACGCCACGTTGAGGAGCAGGTCGATCGGGTCGACGTCCGGGCTGCCGAACTCCGTGGGCAGCTCCTCGGCGTCGATGTCGGCCCGCTGCAGGATGGCCATGAGCTCACGTCTGGTCTTGGCTGTGGCCCAGCTGGCCCGCAGCTTGTCCGGCGCCAGGTCGAGTTCCAGCACGCGGTCGTGGACCCACTGCTGGATGGTCACCAGCCTCATCGTCCGGCCGTCCGTGTCCAGCTGGTAGCGCCGTTCACCCCACTTGTAGACTTGGACGCCGTTGACCACGTACCGGTTGCCGCGGGAACGGATGCGGTCGACCTCGTCGGGGTCGTCCACCGTTGCGTCCAATCGCTGCGCATCGAAGGTCCCGCCGTCAGCCTGGGTGTACTCGGCCTCCGGCTCGGTCACGGTATCCGGATCAGCATCACCGCCATCGGGTGCTTCGGGCTGGCTGTCCAGCAGTTGTCCCTGCTCGTTGGCGGTGTCGCGGACCACCCGCAGCGGCGGGCCGTCGAATCCCGGGTCGTTGAACAGGCGGGTGGCCTCCACGAAGTCGATGATGTCGAACGAGCCCTTGCCGATCTCGGGGCACAGACGGGTGCCGCGGCCGATGGTCTGCTTGAACTCAGGCATCGAGCCGATCCGGCGAAACAACACAATGTTGCGTACCGCCGGTAGGTCGATACCGGTGTTGAGCAGCTTCGACGTCACCGCAATCACCGGTTCGTCGGAGTCGTCCTTACGGAACTCATCCAGCCACGCCCTTCCGTGCGGACCGTCGGCGTCGGTGATGCGCACGACGTACTCATGGCGCGTGCGAACCTCCTCGGAGGCCGCATTGAACAAGGCCGTGCGCATGCGTGCGGCGTGGTCGTTGTTCTCGCAGAACACGATGGTCTTGCCGTGCCTGCCGTCTTCCGCAGTCGAGCGCAGGAAGTCGACCAGGTACTGCGCCGCCGCCTCCGTGCGCTCAAGAATGACCATGACCCGCTCGAAGTCCTTGGGGCCATACACCCCTTCCGGGATCTCGTTTCCGAACCGGTCCAGCTGCCCCGGGGCGGTCTGGTAGCCCTCCATGTCCACGTTGAGCCGCACCCGGCGCACCCGATAGGGAGCGAGGTAGCCGTCCTCGATGCCGTCGGCCAGCGAGTAGGTGTAGACGGGGTCGCCGAAGTAGTCGAGGGTGTCCGCGTCCTTCTTGTTGATCGGTGTGGCCGTCAGACCGATCTGTGTCGCCGGGGCGAAGTGCTCCAACACGCGGCGCCACTGCGATTCGTCCCGGGCACTGCCCCGGTGACACTCGTCGACGATCACGAGGTCGAAGTAGTCCGGCTCGTAGCGGCGGAACAACTCCTCCTCGTCACCCTTCTCCAGCGCCTGGTACAGAGCAAAGTAGATCTTGCGGCCACGGACGGGCTCGCCGCTGATCTTGTGTACCTCGTCTGGGCCGAAGACCGGCAGGAAGTACCTGTCCTTGGGGTCGTCGACGAGCATCGAACGGTCCGACAGATACAACACCCGCGGCTTGCGCCCCTCCACCCACCCGGATCGATGCAACTTGGCGACAAGTTGGAGCGCCACCATGGTCTTCCCGGTCCCAGTGGCCAGCACCAGCAGGATGCGCTTCTGGCCACGAACGATGGCCGCGAGCGTACGGGCAACCGCCACCCGCTGGTAGTAGCGCGGGCGTTTGGCGGTGTTGTCCGAGTTCCGCAGCGTGTGGTCGTAGGGCGCCTTCAGTAGCTCCCGCCCGACCTCGGAGTCTGCCTGCAGGTCGGCGACATAGCGGGCCCACAACTCCTCCGGGGATGGGAACCGGTCGATGTCGCGGATGGTCGGAGCGGCGCCGCTGTAATCGATCTCCACGATCTTGCGGCCGTTGGTGGCGTAGGCGAAGGAGAGCCCGAGCTTCGCGGCATACCGGCGGGCCTGCTCCACACCGTCGTTGGCGTCGATGCGATACCGCTTGGCTTCCACGACAGCGATTGGGACGTCCGGTGCGTACTCCAACACGTAGTCGGCGATCAGGGGATCATCCTGGGCGTGCCGTTTGGGCGTGGGCGTCAGACGCCCCTCGTTGATCCGAAACTGTGGTCGGATCTGCTCGCTCGTCCAGTCGGAAGTCTCAAGGGCGGGTATGACGAACGCCCGGCACGTCTCGTCCTCGCGCATCCCGTAGATCGCTGTCACCGTACGTACGGTAGTAGTACTGGCACCTTCCTGTCTCCAGGCCATGAGGGTGACGATCAAACTCACAACAGGATGAATGTCGCCAGGGTGGCCCTCCGGCCAGTTGGTCGATCATCACGACGGTCGAGTTGGCAGCGTGGCCGGTGAGCGATGGTCGGCATCGGATGACAGGATCCGGCGGACGTGCCGCTCCGACACGCCCGCCGCTGCGGCGAGGTCCGCGTACGCGGCGTCTGGACGTTCGGCTCGGATCCGAGCCACGACGTCAGCCGCTCGCGCGGAATCCGGCCGGGAGGCTGCGGGGCCCGGGACGGACGTCGGAGTCTGCCGACCTGGCTTGCCGGCCGCAGGGGGCGACTCCTTCAAAATCTGCGGCGACGGAGTCTGACGATGACCTTCGCCCGTTCCCCCCCGGTTCCGATCCGATGGCAGCTCCGGGCCGACGGGTCCACGACAAGATCTCCACGACCAACAGCAGCGCGACAGCTGGCCAGGCCGCCACTATCCGCGCGCCCACCGACGGGTGAGCGGCGGCGATGTTCGCGGCGACGCTGGCGGCGACACCGGTTGTGAACGCGATCCGGGCGGACCAGCGCACCCGTCGCCCGTGCCGCTTGTCCTCGACCATCGCGGTCGAGGCGACGATGAGCATGCCGTCTACCGACAACGGCAGCACGAACGCGACTTCCGGACGCTCACCGAATCGCAGGGCAACATGCACCATATGGCTCCATGACGACCACGCGGCGATGATGGCGACAGCCGCCGTGCTCACATTGCTGGCGACACGTGTCGGGGTCATTGGGCACCACCAGGCCACGTTGACCTGGGAAAACGTAGGGCGATCGGGTCACCGGCCACCGTGGCGATGTGGTTCGCATAGTGATACCTCCGGCCCACTTGCTGGTTACGAGCAAATAACCTCCACAATCGCGAACCGCTTCAGTGGTCGACGGGGAGCGACGCAGCTCGTCTGCCGCACCTTGGTGCCGAGGTGGCTGAGCTTCGTCGGGGCCGAGGCCCGCGCTGGAGCGGGGGGACCGTCAGGAACGCAGGCGGCTCGGCCTTACCCAACGCCAGGTTGCCGACGTCGTGGGCGTCACGCCGGGTCGGATCAGCCAGATCGAGAACGGTGACCTTGACGTGAACGAAGTCGCGACCCTGAGCCGATACGCACAGGCGCTGGGGGCACGGATGCGGATCATCTTCGACTACGGCAACGACCTCCGTCGGATCGCCTGACCCGCAGCACCGCAATCTCTGTCCGGACGCTGGCACGAGAGTGCCTGCGGCGCCCGAGCAGCTCATCGAAACAGCGGCAGCGACGGCGCGAACCGACAATGTTGCGGCATTCACCAATTGAAGAGATGTTATGTCTCAGCGCGACCCCGAGTCGTCCCCCGGCGGCCGAAACCTTCATGGGCACCTGCGCCACAAGCGCGCCGACGCAGTCGCAGCCGGGCAACGTTTGAGCACTTCAGCAGGGCCGCAGCAGCGGCTGTGTAGCCCAGCAGGGGCAGCGGGGTCCGGGATGACCGTTCCTCGCCTTGAAGATCTCACGGACGTCTGACAGCCTCGGAAAACGCGCCGCCCTGCGCCTTGTCGCGGCCGCGCAGTCTGCGTCAACCCCAAATCCACTGACCGCTCGTCGAGAACTCCCACCCAGAATGTTAGCGGTAACATTCGCCGGCAATTCGAAAGGACGAGGCTCATGAAGGATCCGTCCCGTTCGGGCGTGCTGATCCGGCTGCGCCGGACCAGGGCTGCGCGGTCGGCGTCCCCGACAGGCCGGGCAACGCCGGCGTACGTCCGGGTCAGGCGCGCGATCGCCCTGGTGCTGGCCGTCGTCTGCGCCGTGGTGGTGTTCCCCGCGATTGCCCGGGCGGACAACCCGATCGTGCAGACGATCTACACCGCTGACCCGGCACCACTGGTCTACAACGGCCGGGTCTACCTCTACACCGGCCACGACGAGGACAACTCCACCTACTTCACCATGAAGGAATGGCGAGTCTGGTCCTCCGCCGACATGGTCAACTGGACCGACCACGGCTCCCCCCTCAACCTCGCCAGCTTCACCTGGGCCAGCTCCAACGCCTGGGCCGGACAAACCATCTACCGCAACGGCAAGTTCTACTGGTACGTCCCCATGACCGACCGCGCCACCGGCCGCATGGCCATCGGCGTCGCCGTCGCCACCAGCCCCACCGGCCCCTTCACCGACGCCCTCGGCCACCCCCTCGTCGAAAACGGCGAAATCGACCCCACCGTCTTCATCGACGACGACGGCCAGGCCTACCTCTACTGGGCCAACCCCGACCTCTGGTACGTCAAACTCAACACCGACATGACCAGCTACACCGGCAGCCCCACCAAAATCACCCTCACCACCACCGGCTTCGGCACCCGCACCGGCGACGCCAACCGACCCACCCTCTTCGAAGAAGGACCCTGGGTCTACAAACGCAACGGCATCTACTACAACGTCTTCGCCGCCAAATGCTGCTCCGAATTCATCGGCTACTCCACCGCCACCGGCCCACTGGGACCCTGGACCTACCGCGGCACCGTCATGCCCACCCAAGGCAGCAGCTTCACCAACCACCCCGGAGTCATCGACTTCAACGGCGGCTCCTACTTCTTCTACCACAACGGCGCCCTCCCAGGCGGCGGCGGCTACACCCGCTCCGTCGCCGTGGAAAAGTTCACCTACAACGCCGACGGCACCATCCCCACCATCAACATGACCACCACCGGCGCCCCCCAAATCGGCACGTTGAACCCCTACATCCGCCAAGAAGCCGAAACCATCGCCTGGGAAAACGGCGTCGAAACCGAACCAGCCAGCGAAGGCGGCATGAACGTCGGCTGGATCGAAAACGGCGACAACATCAAAATCAAAGGCGTCAACTTCGCCACCGGCGCCAGCTCCTTCACCGCCCGGGTAGCCTCCGGCGCCACCGGCGGCAAAATCGAACTCCACCGCGACAGCCTGACCGGCACACTCCTGGGCACCTGCACGGTCGCCGGCACCGGCGGCTGGCAAGTCTGGACGACCGTCTCCTGCCCGGTCAGCGGCGCCACCGGCACCCACGACCTCTACCTGAAGTTCACCGGCGGCAGCAGCTACCTGTTCAACCTCAACTGGTGGCAGTTCGGTGCCAACGACCCGAGCCCGCCGCCGTCTTCGCCGCCGCCGTCGGTCCCGCCGTCGTCGGCTCCGCCGTCGGTCCCGCCGTCGTCCGCGCCGCCGTCGTCCGCGCCGCCGTCCTCCGCGCCGCCGGTGACGGGGGCGTGCAGCGCCAGCTACCACACCATCGGATCACCCTGGTCGGGTGGCTTCCAAGGGGAGGTGACCGTCACCGCCGGCAGCGCTGCGATCACCGGCTGGACGGCCCGGTGGACCCTGGCCAGCGGCCAGACCATCACCCAGATCTGGAACGGCGCGTTGACCACCAACGGTTCCGCCGTGACGGTCGGCAACGTCTCGTTCAACGGTTCCCTGCCGGCGTCCGGCTCGACCACGTTCGGCTTCCTGGCCAACGGCAGCCCGTCGACACCGACCATCACCTGCACCGCTGCCTGACACGTACCGACGAAGGACGGGCCGGCGGCCGTGGATTGTCACGGCCGCCGGCCCGTCCGGTTCTGCGTCAGGGTTGGCCCGCGGTGGGCGGCGGTGCGGTGCTCTCCCGGACGACCAGCGTGGTGGCGAGCTCCACGCCGAGCCGGGGCGCCGGCTCACCGCGGCCGATGGCGAGGGCCATCTCGGTGGCGGTGGCGGCCATTTCGGTCAGCGGCTGGTGCACGGTGGTCAGCGGCGGGTCGGTCCAGGCCGCGATGGGCAGGTCGTCGAAGCCGACCACGCTGACGTCCTCGGGGATGCGCAGGCCGGCCTCGCGGATCGCCTGGTAGACGCCGATGGCCTGCAGGTCGTTGCTGGCGAAGATGGCCGTTGGGCGGGTGTCGAGGGCCAGCAGCCGGCGACCGGCCGCGTAGCCCTCCTCCCGGGTCAGGTAGTCGGTGGGCGTCACCAGATCCGAGCTGTACGGCAGCCCGGCGGCCTCCATCGCCGACCGGTAGCCGGCCAGCCTGGCCTGGCAGAACACGATGTGGTCCGGTCCGCTGATCATCGCGATGCGGCGGTGCCCCAGCTCGATCAGGTGCCGGGTCGCGGACTGCCCACCGGTCCAGTTGGTCGCCCCGACGAACGGCACGCCACCGGGCAGCTCGGTGGTCGGGTCGAAGACGACGAACGGGATGTGTTGCGCCTTGAGCTGTTCGCGCTCCTCGACAGAGAGCTGGGCGACGGAGATGACGCAGGCCGGCCGGTGCGCGGGCGACTGCTGCAGCCAGCTCGGCTCGTAGGTGTCGTGCAGTCCGAAGTCCGAGACGAAGACGTGCACCTGGTTCTTCCTGGCGGCCCGTTCCACCCCTCGGATGATCTCGACGGCCCAGACGTTCTCCAGCTCGCGGAAGACCAGTTCCATGATCTTCATCCGGGTCCGGGGCGAGGGCCGGCGGTAGCCGTACTGGCCGATGGCCGCCTCGACCTTGGCCCGGGTGTCGGCGGAGACGCCGGACCTGCCGTTGAGGACCTTCGACACGGTGGGTACGGACACGCCGGCCGACTCGGCGATCACGGCGATCGTCACCGGCCGTGACGCGTCGCCCCGCAGGCGCTCCTGTTCGGCCGCATCGTGGCGCGACTGTGCGTCTGACAACGTCTACTCCCATGTCCGGCCGGGATCCGGTCCGTGGTCAGGATAGGGGGCGCCGCCGGTACGGTGCCCCGGCCGTCCCATGCCCGACGCTGACCGACGCGCCCGGCCAGGTGACCGACCTGATTCAGCGCAGTTGTTACCGTCGATAGCGCAGATATCGTGGAAACTTTCCGGACTTTTCGTACCGACGGTCAGCCGTGGCTGACGCGGCTGTGATAGTTCCTCCGCTTCTGACGTGGATGGACGCCGGGAACCAACGAAACGGCACGCGTTCCACTCATGACCAGACCCCGCCCGGCCGGTTGACACCTCTGACAGTTTCCACGAAAGTCGTCGGCACCATTCATTGACATTGATGAACGCGTACCGGCGCCGCGTCGCGTGTCGCCCAGTTCCGAAAGGGAGAACCTGTGGACCCGTCTGTCATCCGTAGCCGGTGGCGCCGCCTCGCGGTCGTCGCGGCCGTGGCGCTCGCCGGTGCCACCCTCACCGCGGTCGTACCGTCGGCCCAGGCGGCGGACGACCCGACCGTGACGGTCACGGTCAACGCCAACCTGGGGCTGGGTACCGTGCCGGACACCGGATACGGCGTCAACCAGGCGGTGTGGGACGGCAACATGAACACCCAGGCGTCGGTGGACCTGCTGGGCCGGGCCGGGGTCCGGATGATGCGCTACCCCGGCGGCTCCTACGGGGACGGCTACCACTGGCAGACCAACACCGTCACCGGCGGTGGCTGGGTGGCGCCGGGCACCGACTTCGACTCGTTCATGGGCACCACCAGGGCGATCGGCGCGCAGGCCATCCTCATTGCCAACTACGGCTCCGGGACGGTGCAGGAGGCGGCCGACTGGGTCCGCTACGCCAACGTCACCAAGGGCTACGGCGTGAAGTACTGGGAGATCGGCAACGAGGTCTTCGGCGACGGCTACTACGGCGCCGACTGGGAACTCGACCAGCACGCCAGCAAGGGCCCGGCCGTCTACGCCGCCGAGGTGGTGCGCTACGCCCAGGCGATGAAGGCGGTCGACCCGACCATCAAGATCGGCGTGGTGCTGACCCTGCCGAACAGCTGGCCCGACGGCGTGGTCGCCACCGGCGACAGCGGCGACTGGAACCGGACCGTCCTGCCGATCGTCGGCCCGTACGTGGACTTCGGGATCATCCACTACTACCCGAACCACACCACCGCGGCCGACGTCCTGCAGCAGACCGGCCTGCTCCCCGCCGAGCTGGCCCAGGTCCGGCAGGAGATCAACCAGTACGCCGGGGCGAACGGCCCGCACATCGGCGTGGCCGTCACCGAGACCCAGTCCAACTACCAGGCGGAGACCCAGCCCGGTGCCCTGTTCACCGCCGACGTCTACTTCACCGCCCTGGAGAACGGCGTCTTCACCGTCGACTACTGGGACACCCGCAACGGCATGTCGACCATCACCACCGCGCCCGACGGCGCCACCGACTACGGCGACGGCGGGATGATCTCCAGCGGCAACTGCACCAGCGACAACGTCTGCGAACCGCCGCTGAACACCCCGTTCGCGCCCTACTACGCGTTCCAGATGCTCGGCAAGGTGGCGCAGCCCGGGGACACGCTGGTCAAGGCCGGCTCCGACAACCAGCTGCTGGCGGTGCACGCGGCCCGCAACGCCGGCGGCGGCCTCAGCGTCGAGCTGGTCAACAAGGACCCGGAGCACGCCTACACCGTCAACCTGAACTACGCCGGCTGGGCACCCGCCGGCGCCACCCCCACCGTGTACACCTACGGGCCGGACGCCACCTCGATCACCACGGCCGCGAAGGGGACGGCGCGCACGCAGAGCGTCCCGGCGTACTCGATCGTGACGGTGAAGCTCGCCCCGTCCGCCACCAACCCGGTGGACACCGTCCTCACCGCCCCGGGCAGTCCGACGGTCGGCGCGGTGACCACGACCACCGCCACCGTCTCGTGGCGGGCGTCCACCGGTGCCCCGGTCACCCGGTACGCGGTGTACCAGCAGTTCGGCACCAACAGCGTGCTGCTCGGTGAGACGACCTCCACCTCGTTCACCGCCCGCAACCTGGTGCCGGGCACGGCGTACACGCTGAACGTGCTGGCCGCCGACCAGAGGGGCTACCTGTCGATGCCCTCGGAGCCGGTCACCTTCATCACCGGTACGCCGCAGCACAGCACCTGCGCGGTGACCTACGACATCGCCAGTGGCTGGGCCAGCGGGTTCGTCGCCAACATCAGCATCAGCGACACCGGCCCCGATCCGATCACCGGCTGGACACTGGCGTTCACCTTCCCGGCCGGCACGGAGTCGGTCTCCAGCAGCTACTGGAACGCCAAGTTCGTCCAGGACGGGCGCAACGTGGTGGTCACTCCGGTGGACTGGAACGCCTCCCTCGCCGCGAACGGCGGCAACTCGGTGGGCATCGGGTTCGTCGGCAACCAGAGCGGTGCCAACCCGCCGCCGGCCTCGTTCACCCTCAACGGCACGGTCTGCACCACGACGTACTCATCCTGACGGCATTGACGTCCCGGGACGGCAGGCGCCGTCCCGGGACAGGCCACCGGGCCGCCTTGCGGTCGGGACTCCACGGAGCACTGCCCAAGATCACCGAACGACGATGTCGTCAACATAGCGACATCACACCCGGTTCTGTCGCTAATTTAGCGACATCGCAACAGCGACCGATCGCCCGACAGAAGGTCACGACAGGGTCGCCCCGCTCCAGTCATGCGGAAGCCGCCTCAGTACCGGGAGGCCATCATGTGGGTGAGGTGGCGGGTGACCCGGGCGACCGGACGGCGCTTCTTCGCCGCCATCTCCTCCCCGCGCCGGACCAGCAACGGCGCCCGTACCGGCGCATCGAGGACGGCCGCCTCGTCCGGTCCGGGCACGCCGTTCGGATCGGGCGGAAAGATCTCGATGGTACGGCCGTGCAGCTGCTCGCCGTCGACCAGCAGGTGGGCCGTCGGTGTCACCCGCGGGTTGAGTTCGAGCAGCTGCGCCTCGCCGGTGTCGGTGAGGATGAAGTCGAAGCCGCAGAAGCCGTTCAGCCCCAACCGGCGGACCAGTTCGGTGGCGGTGCGCGCCATGCCGGGGTGCTCGATGGTGCGAACGACCGCGGCGGCGCCCTTGACCTGGCAGGCGCGGACCACTTCCAGGCAGACCAGCCCGAGGACCTCGCCGTCGGCGCAGGCGAGGGTGGCGATGGCTTCCCGGCCGGCGACGAAGGTCTGCGCGTTGACCACCGGGCGGGTCCGGCGCAGCCACTGGGCCAGCGCGCCGCCCTCCCGGTTGACCAGCGCCCGCTTGACGGCCCGGGCCAGCGACGGCGGGCGGGAGATGCCGCGCCAGGCGCGGCGCAGGTGGGCCGGCTCGGTGACGAGCAGTACGCCGCGCCCACCCCAGCTGCCGTCCGTCTTGAGTACCAGCGGCCAGTCCCGCCCGACCGCCCACTGCTCCAGCTGGGCGAGGTCCCGGACCGCCGTGGTGTCCGGCGTCGGCAGGCCCAGCGCGCGGGCCACGTCGGCCAGCCCGGCGCGGGAGGAAATGGCGGGCCACTGCGCCAGGTCGCCGAGCGAGCGGGCGATGAGCGCGGCCAGCGCCGCATCCCGGCCGACGACCCTGGTGTGCAGGCGGCGCAGCAGTACCAGGGCGCGCTCGTCGTCGGGCAGGATGATGTCCGGCCGGGCCTGGCGGATGGCGCGGGCCAGGGTGGCGAGATCGCGCACCCGACCCAGCCGCCAGCTGCCGGCGAGCCCGTCGACGGCGGCGAGCGCGTGCCCCCGGGGCCGGTAGGCGGCGACGGCGAAGCCGGCTTCGGTGAGCGCGTGGGCCAGCCGGGCGGCGGCGAACCAGCGCATCGTGGTGACGATCAGCGGCCGTTGGAAACCGGCGCGGGGGCGTAGGCCGGGCCAGTCGGGGCGCAGCATCGCCAGCCGGTGGTCCACCACGGCGCTGACCGCCCGTACCGTCGGGTCGTCCATCACGGTCAGGTGGTCGGCGTCGATGCGCTGCACGTCGAGGCGGGCGGCGAGGCCGTCCCACAGGCGTACCGTGTCGCAGCCGAAGTGCCGGCTGTTGGCCGAGGCGATGACGGTCATCGCGCCGTCGTACCAGCGCGGCCGGTAGCCGGCGATGGCCGCGTACGCCCGGGCGACCATCTGGTCCCGTTCGCTGGCCTGCCCTTCGTGCAGCGGGTCGGTGGCCGGGTTGAGCCGGCGGGCGAAGCGCTGCACCAGCCGGCGGCTGCGCAGCCACAGCTGCCCGACGGCCCGGTGCGGCGGCAGCCGGACGATCATCCCGAGCTGCCGACCGGTACGCCGGAGGAGCGCCAACAGCCATCGGCCCTTGGCCCAGTACCGCTCGTCGTAGACGGCGTCGACGAGCAGCAGCGCCTCCACCTGCTCGCCGTCGGCGCGCAGCTGCTGGGCCATCTCCAGGGCGAGCAGCGCGCCGAAGGAGTAGCCGCCGAGCCGGTACGGCCCGTGCGGCTGGCGCTGGCGTACCGCCGCGAGCAGGCTGGTCGCGATGCCGACCATGGTGGCCGCCGCCGGCTCGACGTCGACGCAGCTGGGTGCGATCGCGTACACCTGGGCGGGGCCGGTCAGGCCGGCCACCAGGCCGTCCAGTTCGCCGGGGTCGCTCGCCAGGCCGGGGGCCAGGAACAGCGGCTGGTCCGGGTCGCCGGCCCGCAGCAGTTCCAGGCGCACGCCCGCGGGCAGCGGAGCCTCCTGTACCGCCAGCGGCGGCGCGGCGGTGGTGGCCGGCACGGTCATGCGCGTGCCGTCGCGGGCAGCGGTTCAGCACGGCGGGCGACGGTACGGGCCAGCCGCCGGGCCACCCGGGGAGCGACGTACTCGGCGCCCACCATGAAGCGCATGAGCGGGCCGAAGCTGTTCACCGCGGGCGGGCCGACGAAGTACAGGCCGGGCACCGAGCTCTCGAAGGCGCCGGAGAGCACCGGCATCCGCTGGTGGGTACGGATGTCCCGGCGCAGCGCCGGGCTGAGGATGCCCAGCCGCTCGACGTCGGGCTGGTAGCCGGTGGCGGCGATGACGTGGTCGGTGACCAGGTCGGTCTGCGCGCCGTCGGCGCCGCGCAGGGTCAGCCGTACCCGGCCGTCCTCCGCGCTGGCGGCCACCAACTGGTGGTTGAGCAGGGCCTGCACGCCGGCCTCGAAGCGGGCCTTCATGGCGAAGGCGGACTTCGGGCCGAGGTGGCGCTTGATGATGGTCAGCCGGGTGTCGCCGGGCAGGAACCGGAACAGGTTCGGCACGTGCTGGCACAGCCAGGAGCGCCAGCCGGGGCCGAGCCCGGTGGACGGGTGCCGCAGGCGCTGCCAGCGGCTGCGCGGCCCGGACCCCGGCGGGGAGAAGAAGCGCAGCTCGGGGCGGCGGGCCACCAGGGTGGTCTTGGCGCCGGCCTCGTGCAGCAGGGCGGCGATGTCCACGGCGGACGAGCCGCCGCCGAGCACGGTGATCTCGCGCCCGTCGAAGGCCGACAGGTCGTGGTGGGCGTAGCTGTGCGAGACCAGGTCGGCGGGCAGGCCGGCGAGCTGCTCGGGGACGACGCCGAAGTGGCTGATGCCGACCGCGCAGACCACGGTGTCGGCGGACAGCCGCTCGCCGCTGTCCAGCTCCACGGTGTACCGGTCGCCGTCCCGCTCCACCGCGACCACCTGGCGGTCCTCCAGGTCGGGGACGAAGCGCCGCTGGAAGTCCAGGGCGTACTCGGTGAACAGGGCCAGCGGCACGGCGATCTCGGTGCGGTGGTAGGGGATGCCGCGCTCGGCGCAGTAGGCGCCGAGGGTGCCCACCCCGTCGGCGTCGCTGAGGCTGGAAGCGAAGCCATCGGACTTGAGCAGCATGCCGGCCGGCATGTGCCGGGCCCAGGTGTCGACCGGAGTTCCGAAGATGCGGTGCTGGACACCGAGCGACCGCAGGTGCGCGGCGATGGACAATCCGTACGGGCCAGCCCCGACGATGGCTACCTGCGTCACTGTACGAAACACCCCATTTTGTAATGGTTGATTGCCGCCCAATGCGCTGCGCGTAACGCGGGATCCTATCCGTTTGCGCGGGTCAAGCCGCCTGTCCGTCGGTCAGCTTTTGGACATCCGCGGATCCGCGCGCCTCCCGGCGACACGCTGCGACGCGCCCGTCAGCTGCGTCAACGGACACGCGGTCAGGCGCCGCTGGCCGGACGGTCAGCCAACACCCGCCGACCGGACGGACGCCGCAGCGCCCGCCGGGCGGGCGGTCGGCACGGGCAGCGGTCGTACGTCGCCCCGGTCCGCCGGGATCGGGCCACGGAACTGCCGCGCCACCGCGCGGAACCAGCCCAGGTGCTCCCGGTCGCCGTCGGCCAGGAAGGTGGCGCGCAGCGCGTACCACGGCACGCCGGGGTGGCGGTGGTGCACGCTGTGCAGGTTGAACGCCAGCACGAAGCCCTCCAGCGGGCGGGGCAGGCGCAGGTTCAACGCCTGCAGCGGGGCGGCCAGCCGGGTGCCGTAGTGGTAGGCGTTGTCCGCCACCGAGACCAGCACCGCCCGGCCGGCCAGGGCGAGCGCCAGCAGCCACCAGGAGCCGCCGTAGGCCAGCAGCGCCGCGGCGTGTACCGCGACGATCGCCGCCGCGTCGATCCGGAAGGTGCCCAGCTGCCGGGCCGCCACGGCGGCCAGGACCAGCCCGGAGACCGTCTCGTCGGTGTCCAGCCGGCGGGCCAGCCGGCGCCACAGCCGGGCCGGCAGCGGCGCCAGCGCGACCGACGCCAGCTCGGCCAGGTAGAGGCCACCGAGCAGGCGGGGGAAGTAGCCGACGGCCGCCGCGAACCGGCCGGTGCGCGCCGGCTCGTAGATCTCGGCGCGCTCGCGCCGGCTGCGGCTGTACCGGTGGTGCGCCAGGTGGCCGGTTTTGAGCAGCGCGAACGGTGCGCCGTAGGCGACTGCGAGGGCGCGGCCGCAGCGGTCGTTCCAGCGCCGGTCGGGCAGCAGACCGCCGTGGATCGCCTCGTGCAGCACCGACCACAGTGGAGTGGTCAGCCCGGTGAGCGGCAGCAGCAGCCAGGCCCAGCCGCGCTCGCACGGCAGCAGCACCAGCGGCAGTACCGCCAGCTGCAGCACCGCCACGGCCAGCGCGGCGCCGACCAGAGCCAGCGACAGCGCGCTGTGCGCACCGCGCGAACGCACCGCCACCATGCCGGGCACGCTAGCCCGGGTGGGTCACGCGGCGGCGGCGCGCAGGTGACCGCGCGACGACGCCGCGGTGATGTGGCGTGCCAGATGTGGCCGACTGCCTCCGACAAGCCTGACATATCTGGTACGCCGGGAGAAGAAGGCACCCAACCGCCACCGTCCGCAGGGAGCTGATCGCCATGAGGTCATTCACCCGCGCCTTCGTCGCCGCCGTCGCACTGGTCACCGTCACGGCCGGCGGCACCGCCGCCTCGGCGGCTCCCCCGGGCCCTCGACCGGGGGCCACCGCGGACCTGCACGTGCTGGACCTCGGCACGCTGCGCGGGTTCTGCTGCAGCTACGCCAACGCGATCAATGACCGGGGCGACGTGGTCGGGCTCAGCGCCCTGGCCGACGGGGAGAACCCGCCGCTGCACGCCTTCCTCTGGCGGCACGGCCGGATGACCGACCTGGGTACCCTCGGCGGCGACAGCAGCTCGGCGACGGCGGTCAACGACCGGGGCGACATCGCCGGCTACAGCCAGCTGCCCAACGGCTCCACGCACGCCGTGCTGTGGCGCGACGGGCACCCGCTCGACCTGGGTACCCTCGGCGGCGACAGCCTGGCCACCGGCATCAACGACCGCGGCGTGGTGGTCGGTCGCACCGTGAACGCCGCCGGCGCCCTGGTCGGCTTCCGCTGGTACGCCGGCGTGATGACCCCGCTGGTCACAGCCGACGGCACCGGCGTGGCGGCGAACGCGGTGAACAACCGGGAGCAGGTGGCCGGCGTGCTGCAGAGCCAGGTGCTGCCGCCGGTGCGGTTCCAGGACGGCGTGGCCACGGTGCTGGTCGACGCCTTCGGCGAGGGCACCGCGATCAACGCCCGGGGCGACGTGACGGGCTCCTTCGTCCGGGGCTCCCAGCAGGCCTTCCTGTACCGCGCCGGGGTGTTCACCCCGGTGGCCTCGCCGGCCGGCGCGGAGGTCACCGTGGCGACGGGCATCAACAACCGGGACGATCTGGTGGGCTTCGCCATCGGCGCCGGGGGCACCCTGCCCTACTGGTGGCCGGATGCCGGGGCGCCGCTGCTGCTGCCGGCGCTCAACGCCGGCCAGGGCAGCGCGGCCGACATCAACAACTCCCGGCAGATCGTCGGCTGGAGCTCGGTGACGCCGGGCGGCACGGAGGCCCACGCGGTCCTCTGGACCCGCTGATCCTCAGGCCGGCGCCCCGCCAGCGCCGGCCCGCTTGCCATCCGCTCGCAGGCCGTCCGCTCGCAGGCCGTCCGCTCGCAGGCCGCCCGCTCGCAGGCCATCGAGGACGATCTCCAGCATGGGGCGGGCGCGGTCGGGGTCGGTTTCGCCGGCCACGCCGACGGCGTGCACCAGGCGCAGCACGGTGACGGCGTCGACGTCCGGGCGGACCAGCCCGGCGCGCTTGGCGCGGTCGAGCAGGCCGCCCGCGGCGCCCCGCATGGCGGTCCGGCAGGTGTCCAGGACCTCGGTGTCGGTACCGAGCATCGCCTTGATGGCGGTGCCGAGCCCGTGCCGGTGGCAGATGTAGTCGAGCTGCTCGCCGAGCCAGGCGGCCAGCGCCTCGAAGGGGGGCAGCTGGCTGCCGAGGGCCTCCGCCCGTTCGGCGAGCAGCTGCACGTCGTGCAGGTAGACGGCGAGGATCAGGTCTTCCCGGGTGGGGAAGTGCCGGTAGAGGGTACCGGGGCCGACCTGGGCGCGGCGGGCGATGTCGTCCAGCGGGGCGTGTACGCCGTGGTCGTTGAAGGCTTCCCGGGCCGTCTCGATGAGGCGTTCGCGGTTGCGGCGGGCGTCGGCGCGCAGCGCGCGGTCGTCTGCCACGAAGAAACCCCTTAGAAACGGACGGTATCTCCGGTTACTCTTGACGGAACCGGAGGGTGCCTCCTTATGATAGCCGGGTCAGATAAACGGAGACTTCATCCGTTTATGCCCGTCGCCGTCGGTAGGAGCGCCCATGCCCACGTCCCGAGCCACCTCCGCGCCGGCAAGGCCCAGCGGGGCAGGATCCGCCGACGCACCGGTCGGACAGCCCGGGGCGGCCACCGGGCACCGGCTACCCCTGGCGATCATGGTGAGCTGCACGCTGATGCTGATCCTGGACACCACGGTGATGAACGTGGCGCTCCCCCGGATCAGGGCCGAGCTGGGCTTCTCCGCCACCGGGCTGGCCTGGGTGATGAGCGCGTACACGCTGGCCTTCGGCGGCCTGCTGCTGCTCGGCGGCCGGGCCGGCGACATCCTCGGCCGGCGCCGGGTCTTCCTCGCCGGTATCGCCCTGTTCACCGTGGCATCGCTGGTGGGCGGGCTGGCCCCGGGCGCCGGCTGGCTGCTCGCCGCCCGGGTGGCCCAAGGCGTGGGCGCGGCGGCCGCCGGGCCGAACACCATCGCGCTGATCACCACCACGGTCACCGACGCCCGGGAACGGGTACGCGCCCTGGCCCTGATGTCCGCCGTGGCCGGCGGCGCCTTCGCGGTCGGGCTGGTCCTCGGCGGCGTACTCACCGAACTCAGCTCGTGGCGCGCCGTGCTGTTCATCAACGTGCCGGTCGGGGCGGCGGCGCTGGTGCTCGGGCGGCGCTACATCGCCGAGCCGGCCCGGCACCCGGCCCGGCTGGACATCGCCGGTGCGGCCTGCGCGAGCGCCGGCGTCGCCGCCCTGGTCTACGCCCTGCTGCACGCCGCCGCCCACGGCTGGGCCACGCCGTCGACGACGGTGCCGCTCGGCGCCGGACTGGCGACCCTGGCCGCCTTCCTGGCCGTCGAGGCGCGCAGCCCCGCGCCGCTGCTGCCGCTGCGGCTGTTCGCCGACCGCAACCGGGCCGCCGGCTACGCCACCTTCTTCCTCGGCGCCGCCGCGCTGATGTCCACCTACTTCTTCCTCACCCAGTTCCTGCAGAACCAGTTGGGCTACGGCGCGGTGGCCACGGGGCTGGCGTTCCTGCCCATGGCGGTCGGGATGTTCGCCATGAGCCGGCTGGTACCGCGGCTGCTCGGGCGGCTCGGGCCGAGGCCGCTCGTGCTGACCGGCACCCTGCTCATGGTCGGCGGGATGCTCTGGCTGCGCGGCCTCACCCCGCACAGCCGGTACCTGGGCGACCTGTTGGGACCGATGGCGATGCTGGGCATCGGCGGCGGCCTCGGGTTCGTCCCGCTGAACCCGGTGATCATGGCCACCGTGCCACCGGCCGACGCCGGAGCGGCCGGCGGCACGCTACAGACCACGCAGCAGATCGGCAGCGTGCTGGGCCTGTCGGTACTGGTGACGATCTTCGGGTCGGCGGTGCGGCACGGTGCGCCCGGCGCGGCCGGCACCGTGCACGCGATGAGCGTGGCGTTCACCGTCGGTGCGGTCATCGCGGCGGCGACGGTCCCGCTCGCCTTCACCTTCGCCAAGCCGCGCCCCGCGCCGACGCCGGTCGGATCGGTGCCCGGCGCCGCGACGTGAGCGTGCCGCTCGCCCCGGGTGCGGGCGCGGGTCAGGGCGCGGTCAGGCAGGCGGCGCCCAGCTCGCGGACCACGGCCACGAAGTGCTCGATGTCGGCCGCGGTGATCCGCCAGTTGGTCAGCGCGGGACGCAGCGCCACCCGCCCTTCGAAGACGGTGGTACCGGCGTAGACCCGGCCGTCGGCGAGCAGCGCCCGGCCCAGCCGGCGGTTCAGCTCGTCCAGCTCGGCGTCGCTGTGGGCGGGCGGGGCGTAGCGGAAACAGACGATGCACAGCGGTACCTCGGCCAGCCGCTCCAGGTCGGGGGCGGCGTCCACCAGGCCGGCCAGCAGCTGCGCCAGGTCCAGGTGGCGCTCGACCAGCCGCCGGTAGCCGTCCCGGCCGTACGCGGCCAGGGTCGCCCAGATCGGCAGCGCCCGGGCCCGGCGCGAGGAGTCCGGCCCGAACAGCATGTACCCGCTGTCCGCCCCGCTGGCGTCCGGCAGGTACGCCGCCCCGGGCATGCCGAACGCCCGCCCCAGCCGCTCCGGCCGGGCCAGCAGGGTGAAGCCGCTCTCGTAGGGGACGTTGAGCCACTTGTGCGCGTCGGCGGCCACCGAGTCGGCCCGGTCCATCCCGCGCACCAGGTGCGCCGAGCGCGGTGAGAGCGCGGCGAACGCCCCGAACGCGCCGTCCACGTGCAGCCAGGCGCCGTGCTCGGCGGCCAGGTCGGCGAGCGCGTCGAGCGGGTCGAAGTCGCCGGTGTTGACCTCACCGGCGTTGCCGATCAGCACCGCCGGTGCGGACAGCTGCGCCAGCCGGGCGGCGAGCGCGTCGACATCCAGCCGCCCGGCGGCGTCCCGGGCGTACACCTGCACGCCGTCCTTGCCGTGCCCGAGCAGTTGCAGCGCCTTGCGGGCGCTGGGGTGCAGGTAGCCGCCCGAGAGCACCGGCATCCGGGGCAGCCCGGCCAGGCCGTCGGCGGCCACGTCCACGCCGTGCTGCTCGCCCCACCAGTGGGTGGCGCAGGCCAGGCCCGTGAAGTTGGCGTAGGTGGCGCTGCCGACCAGGGCACCGCCCCAGCCGGCCGGCAGCCCGAACAGCTCGACCAGCCAGCGCAGCGCCACCTCCTCGACCCGGGTGGCCAGCGCCGACGAGGCGCGCATGGCGGCGTTCTGGTCGAGCAGGGCGGCCAGCCAGTCGGCGGCCATCGCGGCGGGCGTGGCACCGCCGATGACGAAGTGGTAGAAGTGCGGGCCGCTGGAGCGGGTACCGGCCGCGGTGGCCACCGGGATCAGCTGCGCCAGGGTGGCCGCGGCGCCGGTGCCGTGGGCGGGCAGCGGCCGGTCCAGCTCGTCCAGCAGCGCGGCGGCGGCCGGCTCGACCACCGGGGCGGCGTCCAGGCCGGCCAGGTACCCGGCGGCGGCGTCGTGCACCTGGGTCAGCGGGGCCAGCGCGGCGCCCTTGTCGGCCAGTGGATCCATCGCCCCATCATCGCCCCGGCGCACCTTAGGGGTCGGCAACCAGGGGAAATCCGGACTGTGCCGGCGGCCCTGCGGCCCGTACCGTGCCGGTATGCCGATGGTCGAGACCAACGGGTTGACGATGCGCTACGGGGGCCGGATCACCGCGCTCGACGAACTGACGGTGGCCGTCGAGCCCGGCGTGATCGGGCTGGTCGGCGCCAACGGGGCGGGCAAATCGACGCTCATCAAGATCCTGCTGGGACTGCTCACCCCGACGGCCGGCAGCGTCCGGGTGTTCGGGCTCGACCCGGCGGCGGACGGGCCGGCGATCCGGGCCCGGGTCGGCTACATGCCCGAGTCCGACGCGCTTGCCGCCGGACCTCACCGCGGTCGAGTTCGTCACGCACCTGGCCCGGATGAGCGGCCTGCCGAAGACGGTCGCCCGGGAGCGCGCCTCCGAGACGCTGCGCCACGTCGGCCTCTACGAGGAGCGCTACCGCCAGATCGGCGGCTACTCCACCGGCATGAAGCAGCGGGTCAAGCTGGCCCAGGCGCTGGTCCACGATCCCGACCTGCTGCTGCTGGACGAGCCGACGAACGGGCTCGACCCGGCCGGTCGGGAGGCGATGCTGGCGCTGATCGACCGGATCGGGCACGAGTTCGGCATCTCGGTGGTGGTCTGCTCGCACCTGCTCGGCGAGGTCGAGCGGATCTGCGACACGCTGGTCGCGATCGACGCCGGTCGGCTGCTGCGCGCCGACCGGATCGACGCGATGACCACCGGCCAGGGGGTACTCGCGGTCGAGGTGGACGAGGGCAGCGAGGCACTGGCCTCGCGGCTGGCCGCCGACGGGCTCGCGGTCGCCCGGGACGGCCGGGTGCTGCTGGTCCCGCTGGCCGGCGACGGCACCTACGACCCGATCATGCGCGCCGTGGCCGACCTGGACCTGCCGCTGCACCGGCTCGACCAGCGCCGCCACCACGTCGCCGAACTGTTCGCCGCACCGATCCCGCAGGAGGCTGGCCATGGCGCCCGATAGCGTCATCCACGACATCGGCTACCAGCGCTACACCGGCCCCCGGCTCGGTCGCGGCTTCATCGCCCGGTCGCTCTACCGGCACGGCCTGCGCACCGCGTTCGGGCTGGGCCGGTCGGCGAAGTCGAAGATCTTCCCGTGGGCGATGGTGGGGGTGCTGGTGTTCCTCGCCGTCATCGACATCGCGATCCGGGTGCAGACCGGCAAGATGCCCATCTCGTACCTCGGCTTCTGCGACGACCCGGCGCTGGTGGTGCTGCTCTGGCTGGCCGCGGCGGCGCCCGAGCTGGTCAGCCGGGACCTGCGCAACGGCCTGCTGCCGCTCTACTTCTCCCGGCCGCTGTCCCGCGCCGACTACGCCTGGGCGAAGCTCGCCGCCCTGGCGAGCGCCCAGTGGCTGCTCTACGCCGGCCCGCTCACCCTGATCCTGGTGGCCGGCGAGTTCTCCGTGGACAGCTGGCACGCCCGGGTGCACGAGTTCACCGACTTCCTCGGCGCCCTGGCGCTGGCCGCGATCTACGCGCTGGTCCTCGGCCCGCTCGCCCTGCTGATCGCCTCCTGGCTGCGCCGGCGGATGGTGGCCGCGGCCGCGATCGTCGGCTTCTTCCTGCTGACCTACGCGATCGGCGCGGCGGTGGAGCCGATCATCGGCGGGGACAACGGCAAGGCGGTGGGCCGGCTGATCCGCCCGCCGAATCTGGTCATCGGCCTCAAAGAGTGGATCTTCCAGGTGCACGGGACGGTGGCCAGCAACCGGGGCCCGCTGTTCCTGGCCGTCACGCTGCTGCTGGTGGCCGGCACCGTCACCCTGTTCCAGCTGCGCTACCGGAGGGTCAGCGGATGAGCACCGTCGAGCTCACCGGCGTCTCCCGCTGGTACGGCAACGTGGTCGCGGTCAACGACGTCACCATGACCCTGCGCCCGGGCGTGACCGGGCTGCTCGGCCCGAACGGCGCCGGCAAGACCACGCTGCTGCACATGATGGCCGGCTTCCTGCCGCCGTCGCGGGGCGCGCTGACCGTGGACGGACGCCCCCTGGCGGAACCCGGAGATCTACCGCACGGTCGGGCTGGTGGTCGAACGGGAGTCGGTGCACGGCTTCCTCACCGGGTACGACTTCGTGCTGGCCAGCGCCAAGCTGCACAAGCTGGCCGACCCGGCGGCCGCCGCCCGGCGGGCGATCGACCAGGTGGAGATGGGCGACGCGGCGGGGCGCCGGATGGCCACCTACTCCAAGGGCATGCGGCAGCGCACCCGGGTGGCCGCCGCGCTGGTGCACCGGCCCGGGGTGCTGCTGCTGGACGAGCCGTTCAACGGCATGGACCCGCGCCAGCGCCTGCAGATGATGGAGCTGCTGCACGCGATGGGCGACGCCGGGGTCACCGTGCTGTTCTCCTCGCACATCCTGGAGGAGGTGGAGCAGGTGTCGGGCACGGTGCAGGTGATGGTCGCCGGGCGGCTGGCCGCCTCCGGCGATTTCCGTACGATCCGCCGGCTGATGACCCATCGGCCGCACGTGTTCGCCATGCTGACCACCGACGACCGGCGGCTGGCGGCGGCGCTGATCGCCGAGGAGTCGGTGGCCGGCGTCGAGGTCGGACCCGCCGGCCTGTCGGTACGGGTCAGCGACTACGGCGCCTTCACCCGGGCGTTCCCCCGGCTGGCGCTGCGCGTCGGGGTCGGGGTACGCCAGCTGCGCCCGGCCGACGAGTCCCTGGAGAGCGTCTTCTCCTACCTGATCGCCCAGGAGGTGGCGGCCCGATGAACCTGACGATCGCGCAGCTCACCCTGCGCAGCCTGTTCGGGCGGGCGCGGGTGTGGCTGCTGGCGCCGCTGCCGGCGCTGCTGCTCGCGCTGACCGTGCTGGGGCACTGGCGGCGCCCGGCGGAGACCGGCTGGATCCCGGGCGTGGTGCAGGGGCTCGGCTTCGCGGTGGTGGTACCGATCATGGCGCTGGTGATCGGGGCCAGCGTGCTGGGCGCCGAGATCGACGACGGCACCCTGGTGCACCTGCTGGCCAAGCCGCTGTCCCGGCGGGAGATCCTGCTGGCGAAGCTGGCCGTGGCGGCCGGCGTCACCGGCGCGGTCACCGGGGCGGCGATGTTCCTGGCCGGGCTGATCGCGCACGGTGCCCGGTTCGGGCTGGGCCTGGCGGCGGGCGCCGTGCTGGCCAGCGTCGCCTACTGCGCGCTGTTCGTGGCGATGTCCGTGGTCAGCCGCTGGCCGGTGCTGATCGGGCTGGTGTACGTGCTGCTCTGGGAGGGGCTGCTGACCAATCTGCTGGCCGGCACCCGGTCGCTGGCGATCGAGCAGTACGCGATCACGGTGGCCGACCGGATCGGCGGCGGGGACATCCTGCGGGCCAGTGTGGGGCTGCCCACCGCGCTGGTGATGGCGGCGCTGTTCGTGCTGCTGGGCACCGTGCTGGCGATCGAGCGGCTGCGCTCCTTCACGCTGGCCGGCGAGACGCACTGAGGCGACGTACGCCGAGCCGGCGGACGCTCAGCCGGTGGGCGGCTCGGCGTGCGGATGGTGCGGGTGCGGATGGGTGAGCGCGGAGAAGGCGGCGGCGATGCCGTCGATCGGCGCGGCGATCCAGTCGAAGTTGGGTACCGCGATCCGTTCGGCCTCCTGGTGCAGGCTCTCCCTGCGATGGAAGGCCGTCTGCGCGACCGGTGGCTCCAGGGTGGTCATGGCACCCCCCGCTGTCGAAACCGTTTTGTCCACCGTACCCCCATTGTCATGATCGGTTGGCCCGCGTCCCCGGCGGTTAAGGTGACCGGATGGCGGACGCGGCGGTGATGCGGGAGCGGGCCCGGCAGCTCGCGGAGGACGTGCTCCTCCCCGCGGCGCTGGCGGTCGACCGGGCCGACCGGGTCCCGGCCGGCCACCTGGACCTGCTCGCGGCCCAGGGGTTCTACGGCGTTGCCGCCCCGGTGGAGGCCGGCGGCCTGGGCGTCGCCGACCTCGGTACCGCGGCGGCGATCATCGAGACGCTCGCCTCCGGCTGCCTGGCCACCGCCTTCGTCTACCTGCAGCACCACGGCCCGCTGATCGCCACCGCGTTCAGCGACCGGCCGGGTATCACGCAGCGCTTCCTCGGGCCGCTGTCACGCGGCGAGCGCCGCGCCGGCATCGCCCTGTCCGGCCTGCGCCCCGGCGCCGCCCGGCTGCGCGTGCGGGAGCTGCCCGACGCCTACGAGCTGGACGGCGAGGTCACCTGGGTGACCGGCTGGGACATGATCGACACGCTGCACGTGGCGGTCCGCGGCGCGGACAACCTCATCCGGTACCTGCTCGCCGACGCGGTCACCGGCCCGACACTGCGCGCCGAGCCGCTGGAACTGGTGGCGGCCACCGCCAGCCGTACCGTGCACCTGCGCTTCGACCGGCACGTGGTGCCGGCCGACCGGCTCACCGGCCTGGTCGACTACGACGAGTGGCTGGCCGGCGACGCCGGCGGCTCGGTGCTCAACGGGTTCCTGGCGCTCGGCGTGGCGGCCCGCTGCGCCGCGCTGCTCGGCTCCGGGCCGCTCGACGACGAGCTCGCCGCCTGCCGGGCGGCGCTGCTCGGCGCGGACGCCGCCGGCACCCCAGCCGCCCGCGCCGCCGCCTCCGAGCTGGCGCTGCGGGCGGCCACCATCCTGCTGGTCCGCACCGGCGCCCGGGCGGTGCTACGCGCCGAACACGCCCAGCGGCTGCTCCGTGAGGCAGCCTTCCTGCAGGTCTTCGGCAGCCGCCCGGCGATCCGCTCGGAGCTGCTGGCCCGCTACGGCGCCACCGACCGGTAGCCGGCGCTACCGGGTCAGTTCGCGGAGCAACTGGCCGTGGCGTTCGCGGATCTCGGCGCTGAGCCGGGACACCCGGGCCGCGCGCTGGCGGCTGGTGACGTGGGCGCGCAGCGTCGCCACGATGGCCACGTCGAGCGGGCGGCCGCCGTCGTCGCGCTGGGCCTCGTCCCGCAGTGCCTGGTAGAGGTCGACCGGAAGCTCGAGGGAGATGACGACAGACTGCGCGGTCATTGCGAAAAGGTACCAAACTTCCAGCTCACGCTGAGGGCGACCGGGTCCGTCCGCCGGCCGCCTCGACACCGAGCAGCCGACGCCGCGCCGGTGCCCTGGTCTCCACCCGGCCCCGGCCGAAGGCGTCCACCTTGCCCCACCGGCCGGGGATGTCCAGCAGGCCGACCCGGCCGATGCCGGCCGGCAGCGCCGGGTCCACCACCAGCTGGTCCTCGATCGGCTCCAGCCCCAGCATGGTCCGCAGCAGCAGCAGCGGGGTACCGGTCGACCAGGCCTGCGGGCTGCACGCGGTCGGGTACTGCACCGGGTACTTGGTGGTGTCCCGCTCGTAGCCGCCGAACGCCTCGGGGAGCCGGCCCTCGAAGAACTCGGCGGCGTCCAGGATGCCCGCGGCGATCCGGGCCGCCTCCGCCTTGTACCCGTACCGGCGCAGCCCCCAGGCGATGAACGAGTTGTCGAACGGCCACACCGTGCCCACGTGGTACCCGATCGGGTTGTAGCGCCCCTCCCCCTCGGCGAGCGTGCGTACCCCCCAGCCGGAGAACAGCCGCGGCCCCATCAGGTGGTCGACCACCTGGCGGGCCCGGCCGGCCTCGACGATGCCGCTCCACAGCAGGTGCCCGTTGTTGGAGGAGAGCCCGTCCACCTGGCTGCCGTCGGGCTCCAGGGCCAGCGCGTAGTAGCCCCGGTCGGCGATCCAGTAGTCCCGGTTGAACCGCTCCTTGAGCGCCGCCGCGTCGGCCTCCAGCGCGTCGGCGTACGGGAAGTCGCGCCAGACCAGGCGGGCCAGCCGGGCGCCGCGCATCTTCGCGTCGTAGGCGTAGCCCTGTAGTTCGCAGGTGGCGCGCGGGAAGCCGGGCAGCCGGCCGTCGGTGTAGCTGATCGAGTCCGGGGAGTCCTTCCAGCACTGGTTCTCCAGGCCGGTTTCCGGGCGCCGGGCGGAGTAGGCGACGTAGCCGTTGCCGGACAGGTCGCCGTAGGCGCTGATCCAGTTGAGCGCGGCGCGGGTCTCGTACTCCAGTTCGCGGACCAGCCGGGTGTCGCCGGTCCAGCGCTCGTACTCGTCGAGCAGGATGACGAACAGGGCGGTGGCGTCGGCGCTGCCGTAGTAGGGGGCGTGCGGGCGCTCCTCGAAGGCGGTCAGCTCGCCGTAGCGCATCTCGTGCAGGATCTTGCCCGGGTCCTCGTCGCGGAAGTCGTCGCTGCTGGTGCCCTGCCACTGGGCCAGGATGCGCAGCGTGGTGCGGGCCAGGTCGGGCACGAACGGCAGCGCCTGCAGGCTGGTGAGGATGCTGTCCCGGCCGAACATGGCCATGAACCAGGGCAGCCCGGCGGCCGGCAGGGCGTGCTGGCCGGCGGCCGGCGGCCGGAACCGCAGCGCCGCGAGGTCGACCAGGCTGCGCTGGTAGGTGCGGCGCAGCGGCTCCCAGTCGCTCTCCAGCCAGGGCGCGTCGGCCATCCACTTGTCCAGGTCGGCGGCCATGTCCCGCTCGATGCGGGGTGGCGTGGGCAGCAGCGGCTTGCCGGTCGGGCCGAGCGCGGCGGAGAGCACGGTGAGGTCGGTGTGCCACTCCTGGTGAGACTTGATCTTGAGGGTGAAGGTGAGCCCGTGCTCGTCGAAGGCGGCCGGGGCGGACGAGGTGATCGCCGTCTCCCGGTGGTAGGTCTCCCGCTCGTAGCCCAGGGTGAGCTTGGCGCGCTCCACCTTGGTGAAGTACTTGCCCTTCTTGGTCAGCGCGTCCTTGACCTCGAACAGGTCGGCGAAGTCGGCGCCGGCGTCGATCCGGACGGTGAGGTGCACCGGCTTGTCGTCGTGGTTGAGGATGCGCAGCGACTCGTGGAACCCGCCGCCGGCCACCGAGCGCTGCCGGATGACCGAGAGCTTGGCGTCGACGTAGACCGTGCCGGTGCCGGGGACCAGGAAGAACCGGCTCTCGAAGTACTGCAGGTCGTCGACCGAGAGCGGGTGCAGCTTCTCGCCGTCGACGGTGAGCTGCCAGCTGGACAGGTAGCGGGTGTCGAAGGAGAACAGCCCGGTGGGGTCGGTGGGCAGCGCGCTGATGTCGCCGCTGCTGTCGCTCACCACGAAGGTGTTGCCGTCCAGGATCTTGACGATGCCCTCGGTCATGCGGTCCCTCCACGGGCCTTGGTGGTCTTGCGGGAGGTCTTCTTTGCGGGGGTACGGGTGGCTGCCCGCGCGCCGGTCGGCCGGCCAGGTGGGGCGCCGTCCCGGGGTCGGCCGGTCAGCGGCGGAGTCACCAGCTTGGAGCGCCCGCTGGCCAGCTCCGGTACCCCGGCGACGGCGAACAGCCGGCGCATGAGCACCAGCATGGCCGGGTCACCGGCGGCCGACGCGGCGCCCCGCAGCAGCGTGGTCAGCGGCTGTGCCTCGCCGGTGACCAGGGCGTCCCAGACCTGGTGGTGGGCGGAGATCATGCAGTCGTAGTCGCCTTCGGCGGGTCCCACGGCGACCTGGCCGCGGCGTACCGTGACCTGGGCCCGGCGGGCCCGCTTGCCGTTGGTGATCTCGACGCGCATGGTGCCGGTGACCCGGGCGAGCATGGGTACCCGTCCGATGGTGGCGAGCTTGTCGAGGAACGCTTCAGTGGGATCGGTCATGCCGGCCTCCCCGGGAGTGTGGCTGTCCGCTCCGCAGCGTACCAATTCGGATAAGTCCGACTAGTGGCTTTGCTAACTCCGTCGGATCAGGGACGGGGTGGCGGCATCAGCGTGTACCCGCGCCGCTGCCACACCGTGCCGGCCACCGTATTGACCGTCACCACCAGCGCGAACAGCACCGCCAGCGCGGGCAGCCGCAGGTCCAGCAGCGCCCAGACGGCGGCCCCGAAGACCAGCGCCTTGACCGTCAGCTGGGCGGCCAGCGGGACAGCGAAGCGGGCCCGGGGCGCCGCGAACATCCCCCACACCACGGCCGCCAGCAGCGGCGCCCCGATCGCCTGCAGCAGCCTGGTCCGGCTCGGCTCGCCGTGGTGCCAGCCCCAGTCCGCCAGGATCACCAGCGCCATGATCTCCACCAGGAAGGCCAGTACCTCGTTGGCCGCGAACAGCCGCGGCGGCGCGGCACCCGGTGGCGCGGCACTCGGTGGCGGGGGGCTCGGCGGGGGGCTGGACATCGGGGTACCTCCGATCGCTTCGACAGGGTACGCGACCGGTCCCGACCCGGAGCGTCCACAGCGGACCAACTGCTGGTCAGACCAGCTCGTTGATCGGTTCCGGGGCCTACGATCGGGCCACGAGCCGAAGGGAGGCGCCGGGCATGGACAGCATCGGGCCGTACCCCCGCAACCGGGTGGCCCTGGGAGACTGCGCCGAGCTGGTCACGGCGCTGCCCGACGACAGCATCGACGTGCTGGTCACCTCCCCGCCCTACTGGGGCCAGCGGGCCGGCACCGGCATCGGCGTGGAGGCCGACCCGCGCGTCTACCTGGCCGCCCTGATCGCCCTGTTCCGGGCGGTCCGGCCCAAGCTCAAGCCGGACGGGCTGGCCTGGATCAACGTCGGCGACGCCTACAACACGCCGGTGAACTGGCGGGTCGCCGACCACTCCTACAGCTCGCTGGGCCCCGACCGGACGGGGCTGGCCGCCGACAACTCCGCCTACGTCAAGCCCCGCGCCCGGCGCCGCGCCTACCTCGACCCCGGCGCCCCCTGGCTGTCCTACGGCAACCTGCTCGCCCTGCCGTACCGGCTGGTCATCGGCATGTGCGACGACGGCTGGCTGTTCCGCGGCGAGGTGGTGTGGCGCAAGAAGAACCCGATGCCGGAGGGGCGCTGCCGCCGGCCGCACCGGGCCCACGAGTCGATCTACCTCTTCGCCCGGCAGGAGCGGCACGCCTTCGCGGTCGAGCCGCCGATCCGCAGCGTCTGGGAGATCGGTTCGGAGCGCATCGCCGGGACGGCGCACTACTCCCGCTTCCCGGTGGACCTGCCCCGGCGCTGCGTCAGCGCGCTGGGGCGACGCGGCCCGGCGGTGGTGGTGCTCGACCCGTTCTCCGGCAGCGGGACCACCGGACTGGCCGCACTGGCCCTGGGCTGCTCCTACATCGGCTTCGAGATCGACCCCGACCAGGTGGCCGCGGCGAACGCCCGACTGGCCGCCGCCGACCACCCGCCGGCCTGACGCGGTCCCGGCGCGCTCGTGCGGGCCGCCCGTTACACCGGGTCGCGCAGCAGGTCGCGCCTGCCGGCGGCACCGGCGCGGCGGGTGATCACCACGCGGTCGATCTCCCGGCCGGTGTCGGTGAGCGCGCGGACGGTCAGCCAGACGCGCTGACCGGCCGGCGCCGGTACCGCGTCCACCGCCAGGAACGAGTAGCCGGTGTAGCGCACCCGCGACCAGGGGACCGTCTCCGGCACCCGGTGCCGGCCGCCGACCCAGACGCAGGACCCGACAGTGGCCGGGTCGTGCAGGTTGCCGGCGTACGAGTCGGGGACCGGGAAGGGGTAGAGGCTGTGCCCGGCCGCGCCCGCGGTGATGTAGGTGGTGCCGTCCCGGTCCGGGTACACGGTGGCCCCGACCGGGGTGTACGTCGGTACGCCGCCGGTGAGCGCGTCGGTCCGCTCGTAGCTGTGGTTGTGCCCGTTGACCACGAGGTCCACCTGGTAGTCGTCGAACAGCGGTACCCAGGCGTCGCGTACGCCGCCTTCGGATGTGTGCCGGCTGGTCGTCGAGTAGGCGCAGTGGTGGAAGAAGACCACGACGAAGTCCACGTCCGGTTGGGCGCGCAGGTGCGCCAGGCGCTGGCGCAGCCAACCGGTCTGGGTGCCGCCGGAGTAGCCGAGGTTGGCCGGGATCTCGTAGCTGACGTCGTTGGCGTCCAGCGAGACCACGCCGACGTTGCCGTAGATGAACGAGTAGACGCTCGGGCAGTGCGCCGGACCGTTGCCCGGGAAGTCGAACCGGGCCACCTGACCGCCGTACCCGTCCGGCGAGTAGAGCGCCTCCATGTCGTGGTTGCCCATGGTCACCATCCACGGCACCGAGGCGGCCACCGGCTCGGTCTGCGCCAGGAACCGGTCCCAGGCTCCGGGGTGGTAGCTGCCGGGCCCCTGGCCGCCGCTGTCGGCGTAGGCGATGTCCCCGGCGTGCAGGTGGAACACCGGGCGCTGGCCGGCGATGACCCGGTCGGTGACCAGCGCCTGCGGGCTGACGCCCTGGTCGCCGAAGGCGGTGAAGGTGAACGGGGCGGCCGGGCGGCGCCGGGACGGCGCGGTGCGCAACGCGTCGACCCGCCCCGGGACCGCCGGGTCGGCGCCGTCGTGGCCGACGGCGTAGTAGTAGGTGGTACCGCAGGCCAGTCCGGCCAGCCGGGCGTGCAGGTAGTACTGGGTGACCGGGGCGATCGCGCCGGGCAGCGCCGAGTGCAGCGCCCGGACCTCGGCCGGTACCACCTGGCCCAGGCTCCACGGCGCGTCGCCGTAGCGCAGGAACGGCCGCCGCACCCGGGCCGGTACCTGCCAGCCGACACTCAGCTGCGTCCGGGGGTCCGGCCCGAAGGCCAGGTGCCGGCCGAACGGGACAACCAGGTGGCCGGGGACGGCCGTCCCGGACGGCACCAGCGTCGGCCCCGGGGTGCCGGACCCGGTAGCCCGCACGGCGGCCCCTGCCCGGCGCCGCGAAGCACGCCGGGCACGCAGGAGTTCGTGCTGCTCAGCCATGCTCAGCCGGGCGGTGAGCCGGTCCGGTAGCCCCATCCGGGGTGTGTCCATGCCGGCAGTCTCACGACCGCTGCCGGCACACCGGCCCCGAAACGGGACAGGGTCACCCCATCGCGGAAGCCCCCGACAGCCAGGGGACGTCGACCGGGCCGCGCAGCGGCGGCGGGTAGCGCAGCCCCGACAGCCGCCACGGCTCGTGGACGGCGGCGCCCGGCACGCCGGCCAGCTCCGGCAGGTAGCGGCGCACGTAGTCGCCGGTCGGGTCGAACCGGTGTGCCTGCCGGATCGGGTTGAAGCCCCGGTACGGCTTGGTGTCGGTGCCGACCCCCGCGACCCACTGCCAGTTGCCCGGGTTGTTGGCGGCGTCGGCGTCCAGCAGGGCGGCGGCGAAGACGGCCAGCCCGGCCCGCCAGTCCAGCCCCAGGTACTTGGTGAGGAAACCGGCGGTGATCAGCCGCGCCCGGTTGTGCAGGAAGCCCTCGGCGGCCAGCTGGCGCATCCCGGCGTCGACGATCGGTACCCCGGTCTGCCCGTCGCGCCAGCGGCGCAGCGCCCCGGCGTCGTCGCGCCAGACCTGCCGGGCGGGGCCGCGCAGCGGAGCCCGGGCCAGCTGCGGAAATCCGGCGAGCAGCTGGTGGTAGAAGTCCCGCCAGCACAGCTGGCGCAGGAACGCCTCGGCGCCGGGGACGGCGGCGGCCAGCTCGCGCGGGGACAGGCAGCCGAAGCGCAGCGCGGCGGACAGCCGCGAGGTGGCGTCGCCGGCCAGGTCGTCGTGCCCGTCCGGGTAGGCGTCCACCAGGGCGCGCCAGTGCCGCAGCCGGTGCCGGGCGGCCCGCTCGCCGCCGGGCGCGGCGCCCGGCGCGGTGGGCCGGACCCGGGCGCCGACCGGTCCCGGCTCGACCGCCGTGGCGGGCAGCTTGAGCAGCGCGGGCGGGGGCAGCACCGGCCGCCAGGCGGCGGCCCGCCAGGCCCGGTGGTAGGGCGTGAAGACCTGGTAGTACCCGTTGCCGCCGGCCGGGCGCAGCTGCTGCGGCGGCACCACGGACAGCCCCGGGAACTCGCGGAACGCCAGCCGCTCGCGGGCGCAGGCGGCGGCCAGCCGGCCGGCCCGGCGCCGGGCGTACGGGCTGACGTCGGCCGCGATCGTCACCCCGTCGGCGTCCACCGCCCGGGCCAGCCGGAGCACCTCGGTCACCGGGTCACCGGAGCGGATCACCAGGTCGGCGCCGAGCCCGCGCAGCCCGGCGCGCAGGTCGACCAGGCAGCCGGCGAGGAAGGCGTCCCGGTTGGGGCTGCTGCGGATCGCCGGGTCGTGCACGAAGACCGGCAGTACCCGCTCGGCCACCTCGGCGGCGGCAAACAGCGCCGGGTTGTCGTGCACCCGCAGGTCGCGGGTGAACACGACGACGGCGCACCTCATACCGGCGCGTCCTCGGCGGCGGCTCGCCCCGGCACCGGCAGCGCTCCGGCGCCACTGAGCAGGCAGCGCGCCGCGATGCGCAGCCGGCGCGGCAGGGGTACCCGGACCCGGCCGGCGAGCACGTCGCAGTCGGCCGCGATCACTTCGTCGAGGATCTCGCCGTAGAGCAGGTAGGCGGCGCTGATGCAGGCCTGCGAGGAGCGGGCGAGCAGGCCGATGCCGAGGCGCGCGGCCGCGTAGTGCTGGCGGGCCCGACCGATCTCGTACCGGACGAGGTCTTTGACGTTGGTCGGGGTGACGCCGGCCTCGGCGGCGGCGAACAGCTGCGCCTCGGTGACGCCGAACCGGGCCAGGTCGGCCAGCGGCAGGTAGATACGGCCGCGCTGGAGGTCCTCCCGGACGTCCCGGATGAAGTTGGTGAGCTGGAACGCCAGGCCGAGTTCGCGGGCCGGGTCGGTGGCGGCGACGCGGTCGCCCGGCTCCAGGATCGGCAGCATCATCGTGCCGATCACGGCGGCCGAGCCCTCCATGTAGTCGAGCAGGTCGTCGTAGCTGTCGTACCGGTCGACGGTGAGATCCATGGTCATCGACCGGAGGAACTTCTCGAAGTCGGTGACGTCCAGGTTGAAAGTGGCGATGGTGTGCAGGACGGCGGGCAGGATCGGGTCGTCCACCGGCTCGCCGTGCAGCCCTTCCAGGAAGCGGGTGGACCAGGCCTGCAGACGCAGCGCCCGGTCACCGACGGAGGCGTCGGAGAGCTCGTCGACGATCTCGTCGGAGTAGCGGGTGAAGCCGTAGAGAGCGTGCACGTGTGGGCGCTTCCAGGCCGGCAGCAGCCGGGTGGCCAGGTAGTAGCTGCGCCCGTGGGTGCGGTGCAGCGCCTGGCAGCGCGCGTAGGACCGGGCCAGTTCGGTGTCCACGGTTCCCCTTTCTCCCGCCCCGGGGTGCTGCCCCGATGCGGATAGCCTGCCCGGCCCGGCGGATCGGGCGGCGGGCGGTACAGTCGATAGTGAATCGACGCAGGAATCGACGCAAGCACGAGGATACCCGTTTCCGCCGGCCGCGACACCCCGCCGGTCGGGTACCGGGCGGCAGGATGGGACCGGCGAGGGGAGAACAGATGCGCACCGTGAGTGGCCGTACCGACCGGGTGGTCGTGGTCGGCGCCGGGCTGGCCGGGCTGGCCTGCGCGCTGCACCTGGCCGGCGCCGGGCGCGAGGTCACCGTGCTGGAGCGCGGCGCACTGCCCGGCGGCCGGGCCGGCCGGCTGGAGCTGGGCGGCTACCTGTTCGATACGGGGCCTACGGTGCTGACGATGCCGGAGCTGATCGCCGAGGCGTTCGGCGCGGTCGGCGAGGAGCTGGCCGACTGGCTCCCGCTGCGCCCGGTCGAGCCGGCATACCGGGCATTCTACCCAGACGGTAGCGTCCTGGACGTACACACCGACCCGCAGCGGATGGCCGTCGCGATCGCCGAACTCTGCGGCGCCCGGGAGGCCGCCGGCTACCTGCGCTTCGTCGACTACGCCCGGCGCATGTGGCAGTGGCAGCGGCGCGACTTCATCGACCGCAACTTCGACTCCCCGCGCGACCTGCTCACCGCCAACCTGCTCCGGCTGATCGCGGCCGGTGGCTTCCGGCGCCTACAGACCAAGATCGAACAGTACTTCCACGACCCGCGTACCCAGCGCATCTTCTCCTTCCAGGCGATGTACGCCGGGCTCGCCCCGCACCAGGCCCTGGCCCTCTACGTGGTGATCGCCTACCTCGACTCGGTGGCCGGGGTGTGGTTCCCCGAGGGCGGCATGCACGCCGTCCCCACCGCGCTGGCCGGGGCGGCCGCCAAGCACGGGGTGACGCTGCGCTACCACACGACGGTCACCGAGGTCACCGTCGCGGGCGGCCGGGCCACCGGCGTACTCACCGCCGACGGCGAGCGCATCCCCGCCGACGCCGTCGTCCTCAACCCCGACCTGCCCGTCGCCTACCGTGACCTGCTGCCGCCGCGCCGCCCCCGCCGGCTGCGCTACTCACCCTCCGCGGTGGTCCTGCACGTCGGATCCACCCGGGGGTACGACCACCTGGCGCACCACAACATCCACTTCGGTACCGCCTGGCGGCGCACCTTCGCCGAGGTCATCGAGGACGGGCAGCTGATGACCGACCCCTCACTGCTGGTCACCAACCCGACCCGGAGCGACCCGACGCTCGCCCCGCCCGGCCGGCACGCCTACTACGTCCTCGCCCCGGCCCCCAACCTGGCCACCGGGCCGCTGCCCTGGCGCGCCGGCCTGGCCCAGCGCTACGCCGACCAGCTGGTCGGGGTGCTGCAGCAGCGCGGGTACCCCGGCTTCGGCGCTGCCGTCGAGGTGTCCCACGTGGTCACTCCCGCAGACTGGGCCGATCAGGGCATGGCCGCTGGTACACCGTTCGCCGCAGCCCATACCCTGATGCAGACCGGACCGTTCCGGCCACCGAACCTCCACCCGGCGCTGGGCAACGTGGTCTTCGTCGGCTCCGGCACAGTGCCCGGCGTCGGGGTACCCATGGTGCTGCTCTCCGGCAAGCTGGGCGCCGCACGGATCACCGGGAAGGTCGCGTGAATCGGGAAGAACACCTCGTGGAACTGGTCGACGTCGGCGGGAACCCGCTCGGCGCGTCCACTGTGGACGAAGCACACCGCCAGCCCGGGCGGCTGCACCGGGCGTTCTCGGTGCTGCTACTGGACGGCGACCGGCTGCTGCTGCAGCGCCGGGCGGCCACCAAGACCCGCTTCCCGCTGCGCTGGGCGAACACCTGCTGCGGCCACCCGGCGCCGGGCGTACCGGTGACCCGGGCCGCCGTCACCCGGCTCGACGAGGAACTCGGCGTGACCGGCGTGACCCTGCGCGAACTCGGCGTCTACGTCTACCGCGCGGACGACCCCGGCACCGGCCGGGTCGAGCACGAGTACGACCACGTCCTGATCGGCACCGCCGGCCCCGACATCCCCCTGGTACCCGACCCGGCCGAGGTGGCACAGACCCGCTGGACGCCGATCGACTCGGTGCTCACCGCCCTGGAGAGCGAACCGGACGGGTACGCCCCCTGGCTGGCCGGCGTCCTCGCCCTGCTACCCGAGGCCGGGGCGGCCGGTGGCCGCCGGTGAATCCGCGCCCGGGGTACAGCTGACCCCCGGGGCGGTGGCCCAGCGACTCGGCGTGGCGGTGACCACGCTGCGCAGCTGGCACCAGCGCTACGGCCTGGGCCCGAGCGGCCACGCACACGGCCGGCACCGCCGGTACACCCCCGCCGACCTGGACCGGCTGGCCCGCATGGTGCGGCTCACCGGCGCCGGGGTGGCCCCCGCCGAGGCGGCCCGCCGGGTCCTGCGCCCCGGCCCCGCACTGCCCGCGCAGCCCGACCCGCCCCGCTCCGCCGACCCACCCGACCCCGACGGCCCGTCTGCTTCCGACGGCCCACTCGGCATTGGTGATGCACCTGATTCCGCTGGCGCCCTTGATTCCGCTGGCGCCCCTGGTTCCGGTGGTCCCTCTGGTTCCGCTGGTCCCCGTGGTCCCGCTGGCCCGCGTGGTTCGGGTGATTCCGGTGGTCCCGGTGGGTCCGGTGGTACGGCCGGCGCGGCCGGGCGGGCCGCGGGCGGGCCCGGGCAAGGCCGAGCGGGTGGCCTGGTCATCTCCGTGGACGCGGCCGGTCCGCGGGCCCGTGGCCTGGCCCGCACCGCGCTGCGGATGGACGCCGGCGGCCTGCGCGCCGAGGTGGACAGCGCGCTCGCCGACCTGGGCGTGATCGACGCCTGGGAGACGGTGATCGCCCCCGTGCTGATCGGCGTGGGCGTCCGGCACCAGCGCACAGGCGCCCTGGTGGAGGTCGAGCACCTGCTCTCGGCCAGCATCGCCGCCGCGCTCGGCGCGCTGCGCCCGGCGCCGCCGGTCACCGCCGATACCGCCCTGCTCGCCTGTACCGCCGAGGAGCAGCACAGCCTGCCGCTGCTGGCGCTGGCGACCGCGCTGGGTGCGGCCGGTATCCCGACCAACACGCTGGGTGCCCGCGTGCCCCCGACCGCACTGCGCGCCGCCGTCCAGCGCACCGGGCCGGCTGCCGTCGGATTGTGGTCACACGCGGCCGGTACCTCCGACCTGCGGACACTGCGACACCTGGCGGAGTCCCCCTACGCCCTGCAGTTCCTTGCCGCGCTCGGCCCCGGCTGGGCAAAAGTCCAGCTCCCGGGCACGGTCGCCTACCCCGGCAGCCTCCGCCGTGCGGTCACCGACTTCACCGAAGCGCTCAGCTGATCCGATCCCTCAGGGGATCGAAACTCTTGCGTCACATCGGTAGCCTGAGCACCACCCCGTTACCTCCTCGAAACACCCTCCCACCCCCCCGGAGACGTTTCATGGCCCGCCACCCCCGCCTGTGGGCTGCCGCGATCACGCTCGTGTTCGCGGTCGCCGCCGCCGGCTGTACCAGGGCACAGGCCGCCACGAGCCCGAGCTGGCATGCCGCGAGCACCAGCCCGAGCCCGTCGGCCGGCAGCCCGTCGCCGTCGGCCAGCCCGAGCAGCGCGGCAGCCAGCCCGTCGCCGAGCGCCACCAGCAGCAAACCCACCCCACCCCCAGCGCCGCCCAGCGCCTCCGGCACGCCGGCGTCACCCAAGCCGTCCAAGCCGGCCGGGCAGGCGACCGGCAAGGGCCCGGCCGGTTCGATCGCGGTCACCGGCACCTCCGCCGTCGCGCTCACCTTCGACGACGGCCCCGGCCCGTACACCTCGCAGATCCTGGACCTGCTGGCGAAGTACCACATCAAGGCGACCTTCTGCGTGATCGGCCGCCAGGTGCACAGCTACCCCAACGAGATCCGGCGCATGATCGCCGACGGGCACACCCTGTGCAACCACACCTGGGACCATGACGAGCAGCTGAGCACCCGTACCGACGCCCAGATCCGGGACGAGCTGCAGAAGACCAACGACGCCATCCACGCCATCGCCCCGGACGCCAAGATCGGATACTTCCGCAACCCCGGCGGCAACTTCGCCGCCAACACCGTGGCCATCGCCAAGAGCCTCGGCATGAAGTCGATCTACTGGACCGTCGACCCGCGCGACTGGGCCAACCCCGGTACCCAGTCGATCATCACCAACGTGGAGAGCCACACCAGGGCCGGCGCGATCGTGCTGTCCCACGACGGCGGCGGTGACCGCTCGCAGACCCTCGCCGCGTACCGCGTCCTGCTGCCGTACCTGAAGCCCCGGTTCACTCTCATCGCCCTGCCCTGACCCGGATCTCCGTCGCCGGCCCCTCCTGCCAGGGCCGGCGACGGGGTCCTCCGGCTCTGTCGTTCACGTTCGGTGTGCAGAGCGACCCGGTTTGGAGCGACCCTGCGGATCACGTATGCTGTGCTGGCTTCCGGCGGAGCCGGATGGGAGCAGTCGCCCTCAACGCATGTGTGCCAAGTTCAGCACGTGTGCGATGATTGCGGAGCCGCCCTCATCGTCTAGCGGCCCAGGACGCCGCCCTTTCAAGGCGGTAGCACGGGTTCGAATCCCGTTGGGGGCACTGGCACGATTGTGTAAGCTGTCGAGCCGGAGCAAGGTCCTGTGGAGCAGTTGGAGTGCTCGCCGCCCTGTCAAGGCGGAGGTCGCGGGTTCAAGTCCCGTCAGGACCGCCAGCGCTGACGCCGCGCTTCGCGCGGCGTTTCGCGTTGAGACCCGGGAACGCGGTGGTAATGCCCGCCGGGTTAGCATGACGAGCGACACGGCCAGGTAGCTCAGTTGGTACGAGCGTCCGACTGAAAATCGGAAGGTCGGCGGTTCGACCCCGCCCCTGGCCACCAGCTCTCGCCGGGCTGAACGAAGCCGTGACCAGTGAAAACACCTGGTCACGGCTTCGCTATTTCAAGGGTCGAGACCGCCTAGCTGATCTTGTGGTCTCAGTTCTGGTTTCAGTTGACCCGGTTCGCACACAGGCAGCAGGTGCCGAAGGAGAACGGGGCCTTGGCGTAACCCCAGACGGCTCGACAGCCGTCGTTCCACTCTGGATCTACGACCCGACCAGCCACGAGCACTCCGACAGATGCGGCGCCCGCGAGCCACAGCCGCGAGACAGCGCTTTGAGTTCTCGCCCCAGAGGTGAACGTGTCCTCAACGAGTAGGACTCGGTGTCCGTCCAGTCGTCTCAAGGCCAAGAATCCATCATCGACGGCGCGCACCCTGGCAATCACTCCTGGTCCCTTCACGAGGAGGTCTGAGTACAGGGGCGCAAGCTGCCCGACACGACTAACCACGCTGACCAGTGGATGTGTGCCGGCACGACCCCTGGTGCTGGGCACAGTTGTGACCAGCGTTGGCTCGCCACTCGTCATCTGACGTATGCATGCCCAGTGGTTTGCGACAAAGCGAGCAATCGTGGCCGCAAGAATGGTTGACATGGTCTGACGAACCGTGTCGCTTTCATGGTCTTTGTAGTGTCGCAAGACATTCCAGTACTGATCCGGAACTTCATACAGCGAAATGGGCAATATGCTCGATGCCGGGTACGTGACCTGCCTAGCTGTCCGGTCGCAGCTGTAGCAGGTTGGCCAGCCCGGGTTCACTCCGGTGTGACATACAAAGCACACGCCTGGGCCGACAGGAGGAACCCGCCGATAGGCAGCGATATAGGGGTCTGTGTACTGCTCAGCAAGTCCCACGTACGTCCTAGAGCTGGAGAGCCATTTGATGAGGCATGTTCGCTAGCTTTACCAGCTCGTCGAGGATGTCGTCCACCTGGCGCACGACAGTCACACCGGGGCGCTGCGCGTATCGCTTCGCCCACTCCTGTGAGGCAACCAGCGATTCGAGGAGGAATAGGCGCTTCCCATGCTCAAGGGCAAGCCGAGCTTGCATCTTCGCTCCACTGGTGGCCGAGGCCTCGATCACCACGGTCCCCATCGCCATCCCGCTCATGACGACGTTCCTCATGGGGAAGCTGTACTTAGTCGGTGGTGCGTCAGGCCAGAACTGGGAGACAATCGCGCCCTCTCGACCGAGCTGCTCAGCGAGTGGCCGATTCTCCGCAGGATATAGCGGGACATCGATGCCATGCCCTATCACGGCAACTGTTCGACCGCCCGACGCCGAAAGCGCAGCGGTATGCGCTGCCGTGTCGATGCCACGAGCTAGCCCCGAGAGGACACACACGCCCTCTTCCGCCAGGCTCCGAGACAACCGAGCCGCCCTCTTGCGACCATCCTCCGTTGCTTGGCGTGTGCCCACTACCGCAATTGCCCGCGCGTCCTCGGACTCCAGACGACCTCTGACCCAAATGAAGGGCGGGCGGTTGTAGATCATGTGAAGATTCGTTGGATAGCCGGGATCGAGCACGGTCAGCAGCTCAGCGCCGCCACTCGCGACCCTCTCGATAAGCCGCTCAGCATCTCGAAGGTCCGCGTCGGTCACCGCACGAGCGATGTCGGCGGCGTACTGCCTGTGGCCATCCGCAAGTAGCCCGAGCTTGCCGTTCAGCAGGTCAACGGCACTCCCCGCCTCAACAAGTACGGCCGCCGTCCTGTACCACTCACGGGACGTCGCCTTCGTCAAGGCAAGTACTGCTGCCTGCTCTGTGACCTGTGCTGTCACGGCGCCCCCAGCGTTCGAACGTTCGTTCGAGTCATGTTACTAACCCCTGCACGGCCAGGGTAGTCGCGGACCGCGGCGCCGCTCATCATGCGTCCGGCCAGGTGGGAGACGTTTCTCCCCACAGCAGACCGGCAACCTGCCCTGCAATGTTGGTTAGTACCTCGATCGGGACATGTTGGTACCTGGCCGCCATGCTGGCTTGTGACCAGCCCATGACGTCCATTACCGCCCGGGTCGGCACCTTGAGAACGAGCAGCATGGTGGCGGCGGTGTGCCGGGCATCGTGGAGCCGGGCGGGCCGGACACCGGCCGCAGCCAGCAGCGCGTGCCACTCGGTGAGGTCGGCCCTGGGGTCGACCGGCCGGCCGGTGGGCTGTGTGAACATCCACCCTCCTTCGCTCCACAGATTCGCGGCCACATGGCGCTCAGCTCGTTGGCTCTCGCGGTGCAGGGCCAGCGCTCTGCCCAGTGCCGGGGGCACCCCAACGGTTCGCCGGCCAGCCCGGGACTTGGTAGGGACCACAACGAGTCCTCCCCCGTGGCGGTCCGGGCAATCGGCACCGCGCTTACGGCCACAGGTGCCGTCGCAGCCATGGCGCCAGGTGTGGCGCTGGATGGCGCGGCGGATGGTGAGCGTTCCCTGCTGCTCGTTCCAGTCATCCCACTGCAGCCCGAGCGCCTCCCCCTGGCGCAGCCCCAGCGACAGCGCCACAGCGAAGCGCGCGCCGTTGCGCCGCATGCTTGCCGCAGCCAGGACGGCGGTAGCCTCCTGCACCGTCAGCGGCACGATCTCGTCTTCGATTAACCGGGGAGCCTTCGCGATAAGGGCGGGGTTCCGCACGATCTGCCCCCGGCGAACGGCTTCATTGAGGGCAGCCCGGAGGGTGCGATGGACGTGATGGACGGTCCCCGGCTTGAGCGCCTTGCCGTTCGCCTCCTTGCGGGCCATGAGCGCATAGAAGCGCTCGATGTGTTCCGGGTTCAGCCGATCGGTCGCGTGAGCGCCTAGGCCGGGGATGAGATGGCGCCGCACGGCGCTCTGGTACCCGGCGTACGTCTTCGGCCGAACGCTCTGCGCAGCGATGTTCTCTAGCCAGTGATCGAGCCACTTCGCCACGGTCCAGGCGCGACCGGGGCGCTTGGTCCGGCCAGCGTCACGGTCCTTTTCCAGCGCCCGGACCTTGGCGATGACCTCTGCTTCGGTCTTGGCGTTGACGTGCCGCCGGTCGGGCTTGCCGTTGTCGCGCAGACCCATCGTCACCCGACCGTGCCAGCGACCATCCTTGCCGAGATAGATGCTGGCGGCGCCATTGGGTGCGCGGGTTCCCTCGTTGCGCTTCTTGCGGGGCATCGGCGTCCTTTCAGGCGGCGTTGGCGAGCTGGCGGTTGACGTACTCGTGTAGTGCGGAGACGGGTACCCGGCGGAGTCGGCCAATGGGGACGGAGCGGATCTCGCCGCTCTTGATGAGGGCGTACATGGTGGTCCGGCCGACGTGGAGTCGCTGTGCTGCTTCCTCAACGGTCAGGACGATGGCGGCGACTGCCGCGGCGGCGAATTCGCTTGTGGCGTAGTCGGTTGCGGTGCTCACGTGCTGTCCTCCCGTGGTCTGTGCTGCACGCTGGCTGGTGTTCAAGCGGTGTTGCGTGTCCGGGGGTAGGTAGCTCAGGGACCGGTACGGCGGGCCGTAGAAGTGCCCGCTGTACCGGTCACTGAGCCAACATCTGGTGTGGGTTGGTGGGGTTGGCTGGGTGAAACGCTCTGAGGGCTTCTCAGCGGGCCGTTTTCAGGCCGGAGACGGTCGCCCTCGCGGCCCGACCTGGGTGGGGTGTGTCCGGGAGGGCCGGGGTATCCGTCCCATCCGTCCCAAGCGTCTTTTCCCTGCTCAGGTGCGGGACGGATTGGTGTGCTGGGACGGATTGATCCGTCCCAGGGACCGGGGGTGGGACGGATTGATCCGTCCCGGGCAGGTAATCCGTCCCAGGGTTGACCTGCGGAAAGACGGTTGGGACGGATGGGACGGATACCCCCGGGGGTGCGGGGCAGTAGCGGTCCCAGGCGTCGGTGAAGTCCTCCCGTAGATATCCCCTGGACTGCCCGACCTGGAATCGGATCTTGATTGAGGTGATGTCGAATTCGCGGAGTAGGTCACCGAGGCGTTTGCCGGTGATGCCGGCCGGGCCGAACGCCGCCCACGGTGCTTCGTCGTCGGCGTTGAGTTCGCGGATCAGGTCGGCGGTGGTGGCGGCGGTCGGGTCGCCCAGGGCAGTGAACGCGGCGCGTAGGTCGGTGAGTAGTCGTACCCGGGTGGATGTTCGGCTGTTGTCGGTGGCCTCTGCGGTAAGGGTGAGCACGGCGTGCCGGGCGCGGGCTGGCCAGTCGCCGCCGGCCAGGTCGGCTACGGCGACGAGGGGTTCCCAGGTGTCGGCGGCCCGGTCCTCGACCGGCATCGCCGGTTCGGCGCGTTCTAGTTCGGGCAGGTGCCGGCCGAGCCAGCCGGCGAGCTGGGCGGCGAGGGTGCGCAGTTTCGGGCCGTCGCGGCGGATGCGGTACGGGGCAACGGTTTCCCCCGGTGCGCGGCGACGCATCCGGACCACGACGGCGCGGTCTTCGATGGTGTCGGGCATCGCCCCGATGCCGGCGAGGGCGGCCATGGCGAAGGTGGGGATGGATTCGACTCGTTGGGTATTGGCGTCGTAGCGCAGTGCGGCCCGGCCGCGTTGGTGGCCGGCGTTGAGTAGCCCGCGTAGATCTTCGTTGGCCTTGGCTGCTTCCCCACCGAAGATGGTGTCTGCCTCGTCGATGAGGAGGGTGGGTGGTGTGTCGGTGCCGATGGATCGGTAGATGGCGGCCGGTGAGGCGTTCACGGTGAGCAGCGGGTTGTGGCAGCAGCCCTCCACCACGTCCAGCAGCCGGGACTTCCCGCAGCGCTTCTCCGGTGCCCGGATGACGAGGCGGGGGGCGTGTGCCCAGGCGGTTTGGGCGTGGGTGGCGGCGATCCACAGGGTTACGGCGTCGGTGGCTTCGAAGCTGGGCAGGATCACGTACCGGGTGAGGGTGGCGTGCAGGGCGTCCAGGATGCCGGTGCCGTCGACCGGGTCGGGCTGGTCGGGGGTCGGGTGGGTCATGTGGTGACTCCTTGAGCGTTAGTCCGGTGTGGTGTCGGCGGTAGGTTTGCCGGTGGGCTGCCGGGATCTCGGTGCCCCGGCCAGAGGGCCGATGACTCTGTGGGAGGCAAGGGTTATGACCAGCGCGAGCATCACGGTCGATGTCGATGGGCAGTTGCTGTGCCCGGCGTGCGGCGAGAAGGACACGCACGTCGACATCGCATACGTGGCGGCCCGACGTGAGGATGACGATCCGAATGAGATCGTGGTGAACGCGGTCACGGGCCGGGTTGTCACCCATGATTCGGTCAGCGCGCCGGCTGGGTCTGCGGTGGGTTCGGGCCGGCGGCACCGGATCGCGTTGGCGGGCTACTGCGAAGTCAACGGCCACACGTTCGCGGTCGTCTTCACACAGCACAAGGGCGTCACTCTGGTGGAGACGGTGACGCCGATCGGCCATGCGGCGGACGGCGATCCTCAGTAGCGTCGGCGGTGCCCCTCACGCTGCAACTCCTTCGTCTTTGAACCCGCCGGTGATGGCATCGCGGATGTCCCGTTCGTTCTGCCCCGCCGCGCGGCCCACCTCGGCGAGTGCGGCCCGGGCGTCGGCGGCGGTGAGCGCCCCGGCGGCGACCATGCGGGCTACGCCGCGTGCGGCGCCGTAGAGGGTGACTCGACGGCGGCCTCTGGGTGCGCGGCGCACAGCGTCGAGGTTCGCGGTGAGCAGCGCTTCAGGGCTTGAGATAGCCCCTCCCCTGCGCGTGGGGGTCGACCGGGTCGTGACGCGCACCGTGGGCTCCGGTGCGGCCTGGCAGGCGTCGAGAAGGGGAGGGGCTATCTCAATCAGTGGGTGCGTGCCGATCCACCGGTAAGGCAGTCCGGTGAGCGGGTGGATGGAGGGCGGGGCGACGACGTACCCGCCGTCAGCCTTGATGTCGATCCCCCGATGTCCGGGCAGTTCCCGCGAGAGGATCGGTACTCCGGGATGGCGGTAGTACAGGTGCCAGCCTCTACTGGTTGCCACACACGCGGTACGCGGCATCAGATCGGGCAGCACTTGGCCTCCGTGGCGTGGGTCGATGTCGGCCACGAGAGTGCCGGAGGCTGACCCGGTGCGGATGGCGAGGAGCGCTCCTGGATGCTCGGCGCACATGGCCTTGATGCGTTGCGGGTCAAGTGTTGCGGCGTAGAACCCGTGGCAGGTGAGGCACTGGCAGGCTTGAGGATCGTGGCCCGGTTTGCCTTTCGGGCAGGCGGGACAGTTGGCCAGCGGTCGTTTGGTCCGTCCGAGCAGAAAGACAGGCCAGCCCACAGCGGCGTACCGGAGAGCTTCAGCCAACAGCGCGGTTCCGTCACTCATGCTGCCTCCCAGTGCTGTGTGGTGGTGTGGTCGAGGAGTAGTGAGCCCAAGTAGGTGGTGTGTAGGCGGGTGGGATGGCCTCACAGACGGCGTTGAGGCCAGTGATCCAGGGCACGCCCATTGCCGCGGCGGCGGCGCGGACCCAGGCGGTGGAGTGGTGGCCGTTGCGTCCGTGGATGGACATGAGCGGCCGGCCGGCGTGGGGTAGTTGCCCGCCCCGGGCGGTGCGGTGCTGGTGGCGGGGGTGCGGTGGCCGGGTCAGCCAGGGCAGTGAGGTCTCAAAGCCCCGATGCCGGTAGATGGGCAGGCCGAACATCTGCCCGCAGAGCACCAGCGCCCCGCATAGCCCGGCCGCCGTGGTGTTGACGTTCTCCATCACGTAGGGCAGTCCCGCCTCGACGAGTGCCGCCCGGGTGGGTGGGATCAGGTTGGGGATGTCGGCGACCTGCCGGTACCTGTTGGACAGGTGCGACACCGTCGAGGCGTGCTGGCAGGGTGGGCTGGCATGGATCGCCACCGGCCGGTACGCGCGGATCAGGTCGGGCAGCAGCGTGAAGGCGTCGCCCTGGTGGAAGGTGTAGGGGTAGTCGGGCTGGTGAGCGATGTCCACGCCGACCACCCGGAAGCCGGCCCGGTGGTAGCCGGTACCGGCCCCGCCCCCGCCGCAGAACAGGTCCAGCAGCACCGGCCGCCGGCCAGGGCATCACGGTGATTCATGCGTGTCCTCCATTGGCGAGAGTGAGCAGGACATCGGCGTGACAGGGCTGGCCGGGCGGGCACCAGCAGGCCAGGTTCCGTCCGGCCAGCTCGGTGCGGATCGCGGTGAGGTAGGCGGCGGGCTGGTCGAGTAGCCACAGCCGGTAGAGCAGGACGGCCATTTCGGCCGTCTCGACCAGTCCGCCTCCGTAGGCGGGGTCGGGGACGGGCCGGCCGACGCGGAACGGGTTTGCCCACGGGCCGGGCCGGCCGACGTAGACGGTGTTGGGTGGCATTCGCCAGCCGGCGGCCCGGCGCCGCTGTACTCGCCGGGGCGCCGGGGTGGCCATCATGCGGCCCGCCGCTGTGCGTGTACCTGTGCCTCGGTCCAGGTCAGGGTGTCGGCGGCGGCGGTGATCGCGGCGGCCGGTATCGGCGCCGGTCGGCCGGCGGGCGTTCCGACCGTGACCTTGACCCGGCGGGGGCCGGTACGGCGCTTGGTCCGCCAACGCAGTCCCACGGCGGTGCCGCCGGTGATCGTGGCGGCGGCCAGGATGGCGGCGAGGGTGGCGGCTGGGTTGACCAGGATGCCGACTGCCAGGGCGGTGAGCAGGTTCTGCAGGGCGGCCCGCAGCGGCCGGGTCAGCAACCGTTCCCGCCCGCCCCGGCCGGCCCGCAACGGTGCTCCGGTGGTCCACCTGTAGGCCAGCACCACGGCGACGATCACTGCGGGGGCGATGGCGCAGGTGAGCAGCCACCACAGCCCGCGTAGCAGTGCGGCGATGCCGTAGAAGAACGCGGCCACCACCCCGACCACGGGTGTGCCAGTGTGAGTTCTGTTGCAGCACATGGGATAGCGCTCCTTCCCGGTCAGTTGCCGGCGTCGTGGGTGGCGGCCCGCCGCGTGGCGGACAGGTAGTTGAACGCGGCCCGGCCGGCGCGTAGCCGCTTGCCGGTGGTGCGGCAGCGCCGGCACGGTTTCCAGCCACGGCGGCCGGCGCGCTTGCGGGTCTTGCCCAGCCCGCCGCAGCGGCGACAGTCCCGGAACGGAAGCCACCAACACGCCAGGGCGTACCGGCCAGCCAGCGCAGCGAGCGCCGAGCACGGCGAGCAGCACGAGACGGAACATGATCCAAAACCTCCGAAGGGATTACGCAGAGTGATGGTCGATGGGCGTGCGGGACCGGCGTCAGCAGCCGCCGGGTGGGGGGCTGAAACGCTGCCGCAGGCCAGGTTTTCGGTGTGTTGGCTGGTCGGCTGCTATCTGCTAGCCGCCAGCTCGGAGACCTGTTGGGGTGCTAGCGGGTCTGCTAGCGCTAGCAGGCTGTGCCGCTAGCGCTAGCAGCCCTCACACCCTCAGTCCGCCGTCCGCTTCCGCTCACGCAGAGTGAGTGCCGTGGTGAGGTCGGTGCGGGCGATGCCGCGTCGGGTGACCGGCTTGCCGTCGACCCGCCGGCCGATGTCCTGCACGCTGATCGCCGGGTGTGGCTTCAACGCTGCGGTGAGCTGTGTGGACTGCCAGCCGCCGTACGCGTCGGGCCGCAGCTCGGCCAGCAGGCCGCACAGGGTTTCGTTCCATGCCTTGTCCTCGCCGGTCGGCCAGATACGGGCCAGGTCGTCCAGCAGGTCATGCGTCGGCCGCGTGTCGCGGGTCTGCTCGTCCGGGACCGGGAGGGTGCCGGCCTTGCCTCGGGCGGCCAGCGCTCGGGCGATGACCTGTTCAGCGGAGGCGGTGTTGACGTAGAACGACCTGCGCGCTCCGGCGGTGCCGATACCGGCCAGGATGCCCCAGCCGGCCTCATCGACCGGCTTGAACACCGTTGCCCGGAACCCGTTCCGATAGGCGGACGTGCCGAGGATCATGTCATTGGCGATCTGGTCGGCCACCGAGCAGCAGAACCGGGTGTTCACGTTGCGGGTGATCCCGGTCGGCAGGCTGTCTTTGTCGGGGATCTGGGTGCCGATCAGCACGATGACCCCCAGGGCGCGGCCGAGCTTGATGACCCGTTCCAGGGTTTCGCCGGCTTCCTTGCCCCACTTCGACTTGCCCAGCTCCTGGTACTCGTCGATCACCGCGACCAGCGGGTGCAGCCCGGACCCCTTGAGAGAGGCCAGTTCGGGGGTGACCTTGTTCTCCGGGGCCTTGCCCAGGGCGGCGTAGTGGGCGATGCGCTTGGAGCGGCGCTGACACTCGGCGTACAGCCAGTCGATCATGCCGGCGCAGGCGGCGAGGGTGTCGTCATCGAAGCCGTTGCCGTACTCCGAACACACCGGGACCAGGGGTTGGAAGTCCCCGACCCCCTTCAACTCGTAGACACGAAGCTCAACCCTCGGGTCCAGCGCCGCGCCCAGGGCGAGCAGCCGCAGCGCGAACGTCTTCCCCGAGCCGGGCTGCCCGCCGATCAGCCAGTTCCGGAACATCAGGTCAGCGGTGATGGTGGTCTGTCGGGGGTCGGTGGCGAACGGGAACGGCTTGAACACGTCGACCTTCCCCGACGCCAGCAGCGGCCAGGCCGGCGGCGTCATCTGCGACGCCGGCTCATACCCCACCCACAACGCCAACCGGCCGGTGTGCCCCGGTGCGGTCTCCGGCCACACCTGGTCGAGGGGCAGGCGCAGCGCCGAGGCGAGCCGGCCGCGTCGGGCTACCACGTCGGCGGCTTCCACCCCGTAGGGCAGGTCCACGATGGCCAGGTGGCCGGGGCCGTCCCGGTGAATGTCCACCGGGAAGCTGATCGCCTTCGGGTCCTTGGCCACCGCGCCGTTGATCGCGGCCAGTTGCAGGGAGACCAGGCCGCGACGCACCAGCTCGGCGGTGAGCTTGCGGTACCGGCTGCCGTCGGACACGCGGTCGGTGATCCGCTTGTCGTCCGGTCGGCCCAGCCGGGCCAGCACCGGCACCGCCCCCAGCAGCGCGGCATACCGCCACCACGCCGGCCCGGTAGCCAGCATCACGGCGGCGGCGACCAGGGCGACCACGCCAAAACCGATCACCCACCAGCGCCAGGTGGACTGGCGCATCCGGCGAGCGTCCAGCTTCAACCAGACTTCGGGGTCGTTGCGGGAGGCGGCGGCCTGCCGCAGGTTCCAGTTGCCTTCCTCGGCGCTGGCCCAGTGCAACGCCCGGCCGATCCCCCGCACCGCGCCCAGCGGCGCGTACAGGGCGGCCTTCCCGGCGTACTTCGGGGACCGGACGCCGTGATAGGCCAGGGTGTAGCCGGCGTTCCCGGCCGAGTGCCGGGCGGCAGCCTTGATGCCGCGCCAGGAGCGTGCCCAGTCGGCCAGGATCGGCCGCCGGTCCACCCGGCGGGCCTGGTGCGGGATGTCTTCCAGGTCCGGGCGGTCCACCGGCGGGCCGTCCGGTGGCGGCGTGTCGTCGTAGGACTCCGCATCCCCATCCGCGTCCCCGTCCGGGTCGTCGGTGGGCTGGTGGTCGGAGTGATCGTTGGTGTCCGGTTCTGCGACCGGTGTGGGCTGCGGGGAGCGGCGTTGCCGTTCGGCGGTCAGGTCCACCACGGCGGCGTCGACAAGTTCGGCATCGTTGCGGGGGTCGTCCGGGTCCAGGTGATGAGGGCGGGTCATGGTCGGGTGGTCTCCTTCAGGCGAGGATCAGGGCCGCGATGAACAGCCAGCCGATGTGCCAGGACTGGTCGAGGGCGTAGGCGCCGGTGCCGAGGGTGGGGTTGTCGTCCCGGCCGGTCCGGGGCGCGCCCAGCCGCCAGAACCGCCCCGAACCGGTCGCCCTAGCCAGCAGGTACAGGGCAGTGCGCCGGTCGGCGATGTAGTGCGTCAGCGCCGAGACGGCCAGCCCGGCGGCGGTGCGCCAGCCGAACAAGTCCAGGCCGGTCGCCACCGACAAGGCGACCAGCGCAGCAACGGCGGTCGCGGTGTAGGAGATGACGTGGTTGGCGCACGCGAGGCGGCCGGTCCAGCCGGGGCGGGCCTTGACGGCGGCCTGGTAGTCGGTCTGTACCCAGTGGTCGGCTACCTGGTGGGCGGCGTACAGCGCGGCGAACACAGCGCCAACCACGCCGACGGGATCGGGGTGGGACATGATGGCAGGTACCTCCATGGCTGACCCGGCAACGGGTCGGAGTGGATTGAGGGCCGGAGCGCGGCCGCGTTGCTGCCAGGCGAAGGGGCCGCGCTCCGGGCAGACCTACAACCGGTGGTCATCGCCCGGCCGGGTGGCCGGGGCGGGGTCGGTGGTGATGGACACGGCCAGCTCGTCCAGGGCGTCCAGCAGGTGTTCCAGGATCAGTTGCCGGTCGGCGTCGTCGTCGTTGATACGCTCGTCCGCCTCGCGGACCAGCGCCGCGAGGGCGTTGCGGATCCTGGCCAGCTCGCCGGCCGGGTCGTTGGTCGGGCCGCTCATCGGGCACCGTCCAGCCGGACACCGAGGCGTTTGGCGTGGGCGCGGGCGCGGCGGTTCATCTCGGTGCGGGCACGGGCCTTGCTCGGCACCGTCACGTTCTCCAGCTCACCGGCGCCGCCCGGCCGGTCGCTGATCTCCCAGCCGGCGCCACGTACCGCCCTGGCGAACGCCAGCACATGACCCCGGCCGTAGCTGCGCGCGGTGCCTACGGCAACCTCGATGTGCATGCTGCCTTCCCGCACTCTGACCAGGGCTTCGGCGCTGGCCCGATAGTCGGGGATGTAGGGCAACTTGTCGCTGCCCCACCACATCCACACCGCCCGGTCCGTGGTCACCTGCACCTGCAAGGCCAGGCACTCCGGCGAGAGGTTGCGGATGGTTTCCCACCGGCCGGCCGGGGTGAACACCTGCCCGCCGGTGTTGAACTCCTTCACCGGCCGGTCCAGCGGCGTCGGGCACTCGTGCTCTTCCTGCACGTCGTGGTAGGTCACTGGCCGGCCTCCTGCCGGCCGATCAGGTGCGCCAGCGCCGCGCCCATGCCGAGCACCGCGACGGGCAGGGAGGCGACCAGGGTGGTGATCTGCCACGGGGCATGTGTGACGCCGGCGGCGGACATCAGGTGGTAGGCGACCTGGCCGGCCGCGCCGAACACCAGTGAGCCGATCGCGGACCACATGGCGAACCGGCGGGCTTTGCGGGTGGCCTGCCCGGACAGCCACACCCGCAGCGCGTACGCCGCGTAGGTCTCCACCCCGATCGGCAGCGTGATCGCGGAGTTGATCGACAGTCGGTCCGCGATACCGGGCAGCGGGTGGACCATGCCGAAGCCGGTCAGCTCACCCAGCCCGACCCAGCCGGACCAGATGGCCACGAACGCGGGCAGGGCCAGCAGCAGCACCGGCCACGACCGCACCCGCTTCCCCTCCGCACGGGCTGGGGTGAAGGGCAGAGATGCCCCCGCCGCCGGTGGCGGTACATCGACCGGCGCAGCTGCGGCGGGGGCCGGTTCAGGTGCCGGGGCGTCCACGGTGACCGGCTGGACCGGCGTCACCAGCTCGGCGGCCGGCGCGGGGGGCACCTCGTCAACTACCGGCCCAGCCGGCGGCACGGGCGGCGTAGACACCGACACCGACCCGGCACCCGACGCAGCGAGCAGTTCGCCGCGCACCACCTTGGCCTTCTCAGCGCCGACGCGCAGCGCCTTCTTCAACATGTTCTGGGAGGGGATGGCGCCCAGCTCGGCGGCCAGGGCGCGGGCCTGGGGCATCAGCGCTTCCACGTCCGGCGGGAACGCGCTGCGTACAGCAGTCACAGTCATGTCAGGGGTCTCCGTTCAGGCGGCCAGACCGGCGGCCCGGTCAGGCTGGTCAGACAGGAACTCGGCCATCGCCCGGCACACCCGGGCCTCAGCGCGGCGCAGCCGGCGCCAGTCCAGGTCGCTCGGCCGGTCGGCGGTCAGGACACGGGTCTCCGCGTCGACCAGGTCCAGTTCGGCGTCGATCAGCGGCCACTCGGCCTCGATCGCGGCCAGGTCATCCGGGGTCGGACCAGCAGTGTCCGACCACACGTCGTGGTTCATCAGCGGTGCTTCCTTCCAGAACGCTTCTTCGGGGCACCGTCGCGGCACCCTCGGCAGGTGCGCTCATCCGGTGCCAGCGGAGCAAGATCAGTGCAGGTAGAGCAGGAGCGCCACACGGCGCTCTGGCGGGCGGTCACTCGCACGCAAGCGGCGAGAGAAGTCATGGAGCACCCCACTTCGGCAGGTTGAACAGGGCAGTTGGATGACCGGCCGGGACGCAGGCGACGATGCGCACCACGCCCCGGCCGGGGTCTCATAAATCAGCGCCGGCTCTACGCACCTCGCCCCGCTCGCCCGGGATCTACCGGGGTCGACCACCCATGTGGCTCAAGGCAGGGATGCCGCGCACGCAGGTAGCCGGCGCTGTCTTCCTGTCACTGTGGAGATGTCAATAAACGGGCATATCGGGCGCTCCATGGGCGTGCGGCATCTACGCACCGCCTTCCCTGGGGTGTCGCTCGCTTGCTGTGTTTACCCCCCGAAACCCTGTTGGTTCGTGGGGGTGCAATTAGAAGACCACGCTAAACCGGAGCAGTCAACCCCCCTAAACCATATTTGTGGCCCCGGGTTGACTGACCGGTCGAGTGACTACCCGGCTAGACCGGTCTACGCTGGAGTTAGCCCTCTAACCGGACGGAGAAGACGCGGGTGCAGACAGTCGCGGATGTCTTGAAGATCGACGAACCGGCGGAGCGTGCCCGCAAGATCAACGCGCTGATAGACGAGCACCAGGCCGAGATCAACGAGCTGTCCCGGCTTCGTAAGGACGCGCTAGACGGCATGCTGGCCTCCGGCATGTCGCAGACCCAGATCGCCAACCTCCTGGGCATGTCCAAGGGCCGCGTCTCCCAACTGCTCTCGGCTGGGCTCCGGCCAGAGCGCGCGTTCCTCGGCACAGGCCGACTGACCGTCGCCATCGGAGCAAAGATCGAAGCGAACCGGTCAGACCCCAGCCACGTGCTGTCGGCAGAGTCGTTCAACGCCTACGAACGGATAGCAGCAGCCGCAAGGCTCGTGGGGCTCGACGCAGGCAACGAGGTGGTACCACCGCCCGGGAACGTGGATCTCAACCGCCCTAACCTCGTGGTCATGACCAACCCTCGCCTCTTGCCCTTCCTCGGTCAGGTCATGGGCGCAGACCCCAATCTGCGCTACCTGTCAGACGAGCGAGGCTGGTACATCCTCGACCAGACCACCGGCACCGAGTACCGCTCACCCCGCGACGCCGGAGAGTCGGCGGACTACGCCTACGTCGGCCGGCTGCCTCGCCCCGACGGCAAGGGGACGTTCCTCTACCTGGCAGGTACACATGCCCCCGGCACCCTCGGTGCGGCCTGCTACCTCGCAGACAACCTGAGTGACCTGTACAAGGAACTCAAGACACGGCGGTTCTCGACGGTCATCAAGTGCCAGTACGAACCGGGCAACCAGCTCCTCATCACGTCAACCGAGCGGGTCGCGCCCCTCTACCGGCACGAGGGCTGAACATGCGCACCATGGTCGCCACAGCCGCAGGATCAACCGCGGTCCCCTCAGAAGATCAGGTCATCGCCACAGATGACCTGATCGTTGTCGTGGACGGAGCAACAGCACGAACCGACACGGGATGCATCCACGGCACCGCCTGGTACGCCGACCGGCTCGCTCACACCATCGCCGAGAGCGTGGCCGGTGACCTGGCGGAGGCGCTGGCAAGTGCCATCACACGGGTAGCGGATCTACACCGAGACACCTGCGACCTGACCCACCCAGGCACACCCGGCGCCGCTGTCGGGATAGTTCAGGTAGCCGGTCCAACACTCCGATACCTCGTACTTGGAGACATCACGGTCATTATCGACACAGCAGATGGCCTGACCGTGGTCGCTGACGAACGAGTCAGCACCACCGCTGCACCCGAACGCCGGGCAGCGGACGGCTGGCCCATCGGATCAGCCGAGAAGTCAACCGCGCTCCGTGCGATGAAGCACGCAGAACTGGCCTCCCGCAACAAGCCCGGAGGTTACTGGTTCGCGACAAGCGACCCGGCCGCCGCGGACCACGCTCTGACAGGAACATTTCCGCTCACCAGCGTCGCCCGAGGGGCCCTCCTCAGCGATGGCGCAACCAGGGCGGTCAACACGCTCGGACTGCTGGACTGGCCAGGGCTGGTTGACTTCATGGAGGCAAGCGGCCCCGAGGCTCTGATCGCTAAGGTGCGAGCCGCAGAGGCGTCTGATCCGAGCGGCGTCCGGTGGCCACGCAACAAGGCATCCGACGATGCGACAGCGGTCTACTTCTCGCCATAGGCCAGCCCGGGGGATTCGTGACGAAGCACAGAGGTGGCCACCTTCAAGCCCAGTTCAGGGGCGCAATTGGTGACGCCTACTAAAGGGCCAGGGTTAGCCGGCCAATTGCACAGCCCCTTCGCCAGCAGCCGACTCCCAGCGGACAAGGCCCGCCGCAACAAAGCCAAATCGCCGCGCATAGCGCAATTCATCGGCTCTTGACTTTGAGTCGTAATCCGCAGCGGATCGGCCAATGGGCTGCGCAACACCTAAACCAACGCCGAAAAGGACAATGACGTAGGGGACAGACTGTGCAGATGTCCTCCATTCCGGCTCAGGTATCGCATGCGAGGAAGCCCACAGTCCCCCTTCGTTATCATACAGATGGGTTCCAGCTCCCTCCATACGTAACCGCCAACCCGGTGCGACGGGCACGACACTCGTCCCAGGCTTGAATATGGCGAACCCAGAACGACAGACAGAGGCAACTTGGCCCTCATATCCGCGACCATCGTTTCCATTGATCATCATAGCGGCTTCGCGGAACTCGAATAGTGCCACTGGGTAGGGAACCATAGAGTCGCCGTCGCCAATTCGCAGCCCGTCCGAATGGAAGTCACTCTCAATGGCCCAGTCAAATTTGCCCAAGGACGGATCTGAACTCATTCTGAACGCGCCTTCGGCTTCGGTATTCTCCATGATTTGTAGAATCTTCGCAAGGCTCGGCGACTTGTCGAGTCCAGGGAGCCCGTTCTTCGAATGGAGATCAACGCGAAATGTTAGTGCGTGGCCGGGTGCAATCTCGTCGGCAGGACCCTCGGGCCGACCTTCCGCTTGTCGCCGCTTACTGGGCGTGCCCTTCTTGGTGCGGGAACCTGCCCGCTTCGACGCCGGCCGGGCCTCCGGTATCAGGCTACGGAACTCCTCGGAGAGCCCCGCATTTCCCTGTTGTTCGAGAATATCGGCGCAAGTGCTGAGGGAGGTGTACCAATGATTGGTGAACAGTTCCGGGAAGCGGGCCGACAGATCGGCAAGTAGGTGCGCCGACTGTACTGCTGCCGAGAGGGCATCATCGAGGTTTACTGCCAGCTTCGCACGAACCCTCGCATAGGTGAGCAGGGACAATGCGAGTTGTTCGGACGTCCGTTCTGGCTTCCTGTGGACAATGGTCCTAGTGATTTCGACCGCTTCGTGAGTTGCCGCCAAGGCGTCCGCACCATTCCGGGCGAGATTCAATCCTCTAGCGAAGTTGTTGAGCGCTGCGCATAGCATCGGAAGGTATACATCGGGGTAACGTATCGTCAGTCGCCGAAGAATTGCGATAGCCTCCTTAAAGGCCCGCGCAGCGCTACCGTCCTCATCTTCCGTTACCGAGGAACCGAAACTGTTAAGCGCCAGCGCAAGCATCGGTGCATACGCATCCTGATCAAACTCAACAAGTTTCCTTGCCGATTCGACCGCCTCCTGAGCAGTGTCGTGAGCCTCGGAGTATTTGTTTGCAGCCAGCAGGAACTGAGCGCAATTGGCAAGTGCCTTCGTTAAGTCCAATAGATACTGAAGCGGCGCCGCGTGGCTGAGCTTCCGGCGAATCGCCACCGACTTTCGTATCGCGCTGAGCGCGCCCTGTGGGTCGCCCGCATCGTGCAGTCGGGCAGCTAGGATAGATAGCGAGGTCGCTAGAACTGGGTCAAACTGTTCGGGATCCAGCTTGGCGAGGCGGCCGTGAATTCTGACGGCTTCCGTGATATGCTGGATAGCGGCCTTGGGACGGTTCGTCCGTGCCAGGCAGACGGCCAGATGCGCCAATGCCGAAGCGTAGTTCGTAAGCTCTGGAGGGTGCTTGACTACCAAGACCCTATACAGCTTTGCCGCCTGGTCGGCGGGTTCAAGCGCGGCTTCGTGATCGCCCGCTTGTGCCAGGCTTAGACTTAGAGTGTTAAGCGTTCGCGCTAGTAAGCGGTCGCCCGTCGCAGCAGTCATCTCACGACCGATGCTTACCGCTTGCGTAGCCGCGGCTACGCTTGCCTCGAACTCTCCAATCACCGAGGACCGTAAGCTGACCTCCAAGAGGAGCTCGACCCTTTGCTCTGGGGTCGACTCCTGTCCAAGCTCATTGAGAAGGCGCCGCGCCATTTGCCATGCGGCCCGATTAATATCCACACTAGAGCCTCGTAGGCTGTGGTAGACCGAGAGTAACAACTCGTACGGTGCGTGCTCCGTCAGGGCGGCGAAGACGTCAGGTGTTGAGTAATTTGGCAAATCCGGGTTACACCGGAAGCTAGCGATGAGAAGTTCAGCGGCCGCCGAGTGGCGTGTGGATGCGGCTGCGACCGCGCTCAACATCCGTCGGATGCTCCGCCCGTCAACAGCGCTTGCGGCGATCTTCTCAAATGCAGTGAATATCGCCTTGTCGGATAAGGCGGTACCAATCAGATCCTCGCCCAGTCGGTCTGGCCGTACGGGCATTGCCAGATTCTCATCGGATACATCCTCGGCGTTTGCGGTGGGATAGATCGCGCCGTGTACGTCAATGATTTGACTATATGGAGCGTTCGATTCGAATAGTCCACTCTCTTGGCAGATCTGCCTAATGCTGGTTTCGTCCACCGGTCCTATCAAAGTCGCAACCAGCGCAAATCGTTCAAGCTCGGTTCTTGTTACGTCTCGAATCCGCCCGTCATCAATGAAGCTCTGACGGATTCTATTCCAATATCGCCTCTCATGATTGATGAGGAACTCAGAAACGTCAGTCCGTCGGGGCTTGTCTTGGTTATCTCTGATCGCGCAGACCTCTGCGAGTGCTGACATCTGAAGCGTCAGGGCGGATCCGTACTCCGGATGAGTGATGTCTTTGGGCGGACGTATCTTGTTTGGTACGGAAACACAGAGCCACTCGGCAAATGCGATCACCGCATCGCGGTATGCCTCCGTCCTGCCTTCGACTGCCCTAGCCAGTGGACCGAGGGAAAGATGTTCGCTAAACGCAACCTCCCCGCGATCCAAGTCGGCACGCAGATCCTTCCAGATCGGCTCGCTTGCTCGTCCTAGCAGCAGGATTCGGACAGTCGTCCGACGTTCTTCGTAAAGAAATTCCTCGATGAGTCCTACGAGACGAGACAGAAGCCACCGATCGGCGTAGTCCACGACTAGAAGCGCGGGTTGGTCGAGTCTCTTGGTTGTCGGTGCCACTGACACACTCAAATGCGTCACTCGCTCGACTGCCTGCGCGACCGTCCACCCCTTACGGTTCGCGTCCGACGCGAACCTGTTGGCGAGGCGAGTCTTGCCTTGCCCCCCGGGGCCACTTAGGAGTTTGATGGAAGCGGAACGACTCGGATCTTCCAGCCAGGCGGTCAGCGCTTCCAGTTCATGCTCACGTCCGCGAAACGGCACGACCTGATACTGGGCATCAAGCAGTTGGCTAGGTGGCAGGTCTGATTGAGCCCCACGGTGCACCGAAGCGTTTAGTCCCTCTACGACATAGTCGGTTCGGCCGAGAATAATGTTTACGTCATGGACGTTCGATCCGATCTGGATGTTGTCCCGGCCAACGCTGTTAGCTTTGTTGCCACGACGAAAGCCAGTAATGATGCGACGACCAAGCATGCTCAGTCCCGGCCGATATTGATGTTGCTATTGTTGTCGCCTATCTGAATATTGTCCCCTTGTATGTTATTTGCAGTCGAACCTGCCCCTACGGCGCGAAAGCTGGGACGTTCTGGCGTAGTCGTAGTCCTATCGTGCTGAGGCGAGGTTAGAGATCGCTCCCTTACGAGGTCCCGCACCACCACCAGGACGGCGAGTACCGTGCCTGCAATAGCAGCCCACCAGCTGGCGCGTTCCAGGCCTTCACGCGCCAGCAGGACGGCTACTAATGCTGCTACCACGAGGAGGACGAACGAAGCGAGCGCGTGCCATCGTCGGGTGGTCATGCATCGATTTTGCATGGGGGGCGCCAAGACGCATAGAGCCAGGCGGCCAGCCTTCCGGGCGCCGGGTGAGACTCGGCCACTGGCATGCGTACGACGTCTACAGGTGGACGCCCGCGGCACGGGCGAGTGGAAGATCACCTGGCGCCTCACGCAAAGCGCGCCGATCGGCGCCGGCGGTAGGCCTCCTGCGGGCCGAGCGCAACCCAGCGGTGCCGCGCCCCGCGGCACCTTGATCCTTAGCCGGTGCGTCGGCAATCACCATTGCCAACAGCGTTGGCCGTGTTGCGGTCATAGGCGAACACGACCGGGTCGGGCCGGCCAGAGTCAGTTCGTGCGAGGTGCAGGAGCGCAGCCCGTTCTCTTGCCACGCGCTTCATCGCGGCATCGACCGCTGCCGTTTGCTCTGTTGATTGGCGTTCACCCACGACGGCTCGTGTCACCCTTGATCGAGCCGCATCGTGTGCCGTGGCTGCTACAACGAAGTCGTTGCAGGCTTCCACGAGGCGCTCAGCGCAGTCGATCGCCGGTTGGGATCCGACAACTGAAACCCTCGCCCATGCCTCGTCGAGCGCATTCAGGTCGGGAGATAGCCAGTCGAAGAAGTTGAGGGGATCGATGGGGTGACGCTGCCCGAGCATGATTTGGAGCCCTTCGCCGAGTCCCGATCGCTGGGTCTTAGCAATCCCGGCGGCCTGAAGGCGCCTCGTTACCTGCCGACTGGCCAGGACGAGCGCGACGTACGCCGAGGTTTGCTCACCGTGTTGCTGGTCGCGTGAGGTCCAACGACGTTGCAGGCCCAGCACGACTAGGGTGATGACTCCAGTCAGGAAAGACGCACCCAAGGCAGCGACGACGGGCGCCCATATGTCCCAGGACTTCACGAGATGACAGTATGTGAAGCAGGCGAGCGAGTCGTCACAACACCGTAGGCTGGTGCCGACGTGGTCTCAGTCTTGGTCTCGTTCATCCCTGTTCGCGACCGTCCGCCATCACGTAGAAGGCTGAACTCACAAGGACATTGGCTGCGTGCGACCTAACCCGAACGTCACCTCGTGGCCCTGAAAATCGGAAGGTCGGCGGTTCGACCCCGCCCCTGGCCACCAGCTCTCGCCGGGCTGAACGAAGCCGTGACCAGTGAAAACACCTGGTCACGGCTTCGCTTATGTATGGCTGGTATGGACACTCGTCCGCCTGGAGTCCTCCGCTGAACGCCGGTATTTCCCGCTGTTGGCCGGTCGTTGAGGCACGTGGGGGGCACGCAAAATCTCGGTCCCCCGGATGTTCGTTGTAGGAGCCTGCCTCGCTCTTGCCGTCCGTCTCGGTCCGAACGGTGACCACCGTCAGGCCAAGATCCGTCCTGGCGGGTGGGTGCCTGTCCGGGTCGGACACCGTCGCCAGGAGGGATCTTGGCACGCCGTTTGGTTCGTTACTGGGGGCCATCGTTCCAGCGCTGGCGGGCGGCTTGGCGGCTGACGCCGAGGCGGTCTCCGATCTCGGTCCAGGAGTAGCCGTGTTCGCGCAGTCCGATAACGGCGGTGCGGGTGGCTTCCTCGACCTGGGCGCCGAGCTGGACGAGGGCGGCGAGGGCTTCAACGTCACCGGCCGCGATTCGGCGTCCGTAGGGGCCAGGATGCGGCGGGCGAACCCGGCGTACCCGTCGTTGCGGACCCGCGGCGTGTGAGCTGACCGCACGGCGCCCTGCCGCCACGGCACTTGTACGCTGCGCGTATGGAGCGGCCCGAGCAGAACTCCGGGGTGACCCTGGCTGAGCTGCTGGCCGCGTTCTCACTCGCCACCGACCTGGGTCTAGGGCAGCCGATGGAGCATGTGCTGCGGTCCTGGCAGATCGCGGCACGGCTCGCCACACACATGAAGATCGGCAACGAGCGGCGGGAGTCGCTGTTCTTCGTTGCGATGCTGGCCTGGGTCGGCTGTGTCGTGGATGCTCCGGAGGTCGCGGCCTCATTCGGTGACGACATCGCGTTCCGCGCGGACAGTTACGACGTCGACGTGGCTGGGGCGGCCGGGTTCGGGTTCTTCCTCAGCCACGCCGGACGAGGGGGATCGACGGGACACCGGCTGCGCACGGCCACAACGCTGGTCCTGACCGGCGGCGCCCGGATCGCCCAGGGCATCCAGTCACACTGCCTCACCACATCAGCGTTGTCTGACCGCCTCGGGCTCGGACCGGACATCGGGGCCGCGTTGCGACAATTCTTCACCCGCTGGGACGGCCAGGGCGTGCCACCCGGGGTGGGCGGCGCCGACATCGCCCCAGTTGTGCGGCTTTTCCACCTCGCCGACGTCGTCGAGGTCCACCACAGGGCGGCGGGCGTCGACGGCGCGCTGCGGGTGGCGCGAGCCCGCCGCGGCCGCCAGTTCGCGCCCGATGTCGTGGACTCGTTCTGTGAGATCGCCGACGACGTGCTGCCAACGGTTGCGGAACGGTCCGACCTGCACGAACTCGTCGTCAGCGAACCACACCTGCAGAACCGGCTGTCGGCTGCGGAGTTGGATGCCGCGCTCGCCGCGCTCGCAGACTTCACCGATCTGCGTAGCGCCTATCGCGCCGGACACTCGCAGGGTGTCGCCGATTTGGCGGCCGATGCGGCCGGCGCCTTGGGGCTGCCCCCGGCTGATGTCGTTGCCGTACGCCGGGCGGGATTGGTCCACGACATCGGGCTGCACGGCGTACCCGTCACGATTCTCGACAAGGCCGGGCCGCTGTCGACGACCGAGTGGGAGCGAGTGCGGCTGAGTTCGTACTACACCGAGCGGGTGCTGGCCCGGCCGGCCGGGCTGGCCCAGATTGGCGCTGTAGCAGCGTTGGCACATGAGCGCATGGACGGCAGCGGGTATCACCGTGGGGCCACCGGGTCCGCGATCCCGCGAAGCGGGCGCATCTTGGCTGCGGCGTGTGCGTACCGGGCGATGGTCGAGCCGCGCGCGCACCGCTCGGCGATGCCGGCCAAGCAGGCCGCCGCAGACCTACGCGCCGATGTCCGGGCCGGGCGACTCGACACCGACGCGGTGGACGCCGTGCTGACGGCGGCGGGGGCCGGACGACCGAAACGATTGTCAGGTCCGGCCGGGCTCACGCCCCGCGAGGTCGAGGTCCTGACCCTCATCGCGCGCGGTGCGACAGCCAGCGACGTAGCCGGCAGGCTGGGGATCTCACGGAAGACCGCCGGGACCCACATCGAGCGGATCTACCTGAAGACCGGAGCCTCCTCGCGCTCCACCGCAACCCTGTTCGCGCTGCGCAACGGGCTGCTGGACCCGCTGGATTTGTAGGGAGAACACCCGACGACAACGCGATTGGCCGGACCTAGCGTTCGCCTCATCGGACTTCATGAGGAGGAGCCATGGCCAGCAAAGCGGTCGTCAGCTTGGCGACGGGGATGGAAGACCCGGAGAAGGTCACGGTGGCGTTCCTGGTCGCCGTCGGTGCCGCCGAGACCGGACGCGAGACGTTGATGTTTCTTACCAAGGAGGCGGTACGTGTCGCGGTTGCCGGTACCGCTGTCGGCGTCGCCTGCGAGGGCTGCCCGCCGCTGGCCGACTTGTTGAAGCGCTTTGAGGCGGCGGGCGGCCGCTACTTCGTGTGCCCGATCTGCTTCAACGCGAAGCGGCTCGAGGCCGATGAACTGATCGCCGGTGCCGAACTCAACGGCACGGTTCCCATGTGGCAGTGGATCGGTGACGAACCGGCCACGACGTTCAGCTACTGATCCGCGATGCCAAGTGTCGCCGCGCCGGTCTCGGCAATCCCTGACGGTACCGGCGAGGCGCCCTGGCCTGGCCACGAGTACGTGCGTGGACGTTCCCCACCGTCAACGCCACCCAGACCGCTGGCGGCACGCGGTCGGTGACCCCCGAGATCGAGGACCAGATGTTCATCGACCAGTCCCCTCGACATGACCACAGCGAAAATGATCAAGGATGCCGAGTCGGCGTTGCCAGGCTCTGAGCTGCAGAAGCACGCGGAGACCCGGTGCCGCCCGGTCAAAGGAAGGCGGCGATATGCCCTGGTAGCGGTTGGCGTTGCTGGGGACACTTCGGGGATGGTTGCGCTCTGGTAGCGACCTTCGGCCAGACTGGCGGTGGACACCGCCCGACCTTGCCGGGCTGAAAGAATTGCTCGTAGCGCGGCCGTCGTCCGACCGGACCTGAGTCCGACCACGAGATCGCTGCAAGTGTTGCTAAACATGGAAACCTCCGTTTGGAGGCCCGCAGACGATGCTAGGGACGCGCTAAGGAACGGCGCCGCAGGAGGCCGAACCGACCCGGATCAAGCCGGACGACCAACCAACGAAAACGCAGCTCAGACGCACTATCACGGATCAACCCGGACCAGCACAACCGAACAGCTATTCGCTGAAATCGGAAGGTCGGCGGTTCGACCCCGCCCCTGGCCACCAGCTCTTCGTCGGGCTGACGAGGCGGTGACCAGTGAAAATTCCTGGTTGCCGCCTCATTTATTCGCCGGTCCCGAACTCCCATTGATCATCTACGGGCCAAATGCTAGGGAAATGCTAGGGATCTGGATTTGGGCCGTCACGCGGCCTTGCCGCGGGGCTTCTTGCCCTTCTCGGGCTTGCGCTTCTGCGGCTTGCCCTGCCTCGGGGTGATCTTGGCTGCCTTCTTCGCCATAGTCCTTGCTGGCTTTGTCGAAGAGGTGGCCGTAGATGTCGTTGGTCACCACGATCGTGCTGTGCCCCCAGCTCGTGGGAGACAGCCGAGATGTCGGCCCCGGATGAGATGAGCGCGGACGCCCGGAGATGCCTCATCCCGTGCAGCTTCGTGTCCGAAGACCAGCACGCTTCGCCAGGCGCGCGTAGACCTTAGATGACGACGCGCCCGTGTGGTAAGCCGGTGGCGTACCACACGGGCGGCCGAATCGGTGATTTCCCCGTATCAGGCGGCGGACAGAGCGAGTTGGGTGGCGCCGGTGGTTTCGGTTACCCAGGCGGCGCCGAGGTCACCATCCTTGACCGCAACACTCCCATCGGAGTAACGCACCCCGACCCGCGTACCCGACAGAACCACCTGGGCGGCACCGGTGGCCTCGGCAACCCAGGCGGCACCCAGGCCACCATCCTTGACCGCAACACTCCCATCGGAGTAACGCACCCCGACCCGCGTACCCGACAGAACCACCTGGGCGGCACCGGTGGCCTCAGCAACCCAGGCGGCGCCGAGGTCACCATCCTTGACCGCAACACTCCCATCGGAGTAACGCACCCCGACCCGCGTACCGGACAGAACCACCTGGGTGACACCGGTGGCCTCGGTAACCCAGCCGGCATCGAGACTGCCTTCCTTGACCGCAACATGCCCATCGGAGAAGAGCACCCCGACCCGCGTACCGGACAGCGCCAGTGCAGCGGCGCCGGTCGTGACGGTCGTCCAAGCGGCGCCGAGGTCACCATCCTTGACCGCAACACTCCCATCGGAGTAACGCACCCCGACCCGCGTACCGGACAGAACCACCTGGGCGGCACCGGTGGCCTCGGTCACCCAAGCGGCACCCAGGCCACCATCCTTGACCAGAACACGCCCATCGGTGGTCAGCACGCCGATCCGCGTACCGGACAGAACCACCTGGGCGACGCCGGTGGCCTCGGTAACCCAGCCGGCATCGAGACTGCCTTCCTTGACCGAAGCACTGGCGGCACCGTTCACCACCCCGATACGGGCCGGCACCGCCACACCAGCGACGGCCAGCGCGGCCAGTTGCGTTACCGTGCCGTTGAACACGTCTGCGTCGTGCGCGGCGCCCCGACCACAGGCATCGATGTCGTACTGCCAGAACGTCCAGTTCGTGCCCCAGCCCGGTACCGATGGCGGGGTGGCGTTGCAGCTACTGACATCCAGCGGGTACCCGGCGAACGCGGTGCTGCTGCCGGTGCACGAATTCCACCAGTTGACGTTCGTATAGATCATCGGGGTCCGGCCGATCCGGGCGCTGACCTCGGTCAGGAACGAGCTGATCCAGCTACGCATGGAGCTCTGGCTCAGTCCGTAGCAGTCCGACAAGCCCAGCGACGCGTACGGCCATTCCAGGTCCAGGAACGGCGGTAGGGTACGGCCGTCGGCGCTCCAGTGCATGTTGTTGACGAGGAAATCCGCCTGCCCCACCGGATTGCTGAGATCGGGGCGGGCGAAGGCATAGGCTCCCACGTACAGGCCTGCACTCTTGGCGGCGTTGAAGTCGCCAGCGAAGTAGCTGTTGACGTAGCTGGTGCCTTCGGTCGCCTTGATGAAGGTGAACTCCTCGCCGGCGGCATAGCGGGCCGGCCAGTCGATGGTGGCGCCATCGGCATGGTCGTGGCTGGAGACGTCGATGCCGTTGACGGGGTATCCGGACGGTACCGCGACCTGCGCGGTCACCGCGTGGGCGGTGACCGTGCCGGGTGCCACAGCCGCATGGGCAGAGCCGTTGACGGTGTCGGTCGGAGTGGATGTGGTACCGGCGGCGAACGCCGCAGCCGGGCTGGCGAGGAGGAGGGCCGCGATAGCGGCGATGGCGCCCGTTCGGGCGAAGGCGAAGACGCGCATGGGAGAAACTCCGTGTCGTGAAAGAGGATTGGGGCGGAACTGGCGACCGCCGTGCGCCGGCGCCAGGCGCAGGCCGACGGCGTCCACCTGAGGTGTCGTCGTCGGGTGGCCCACTCGGTCGCCACTTGCGGTCCGACCATGGTGGCGCTGGTGGCCGGGCACCATGCCGTAGCCGGATCCGGTACGTAACTCGATAGAAGTGTTCGGTGGCTGTAGAGCCTCGGTGAGGCAGGTAGATGATGAGGACGCGCCCGTGTGGTAGGCCGGTGGCGTACCACACGGGCGGCCGAATCGGTGATTTCCCCGTATCAGGCGGCGGACAGAGCGAGTTGGGTGGCGCCGGTGGTTTCGGTTACCCAGGCGGCGCCGAGGTCACCATCCTTGACCGCAACACTCCCATCGGAGTAACGCACCCCGACCCGCGTACCCGACAGAACCACCTGGGCGGCACCGGTGGCCTCGGTAACCCAGCCGGCATCGAGACTGCCTTCCTTGACCGCAACATGCCCATCGGAGAAGAGCACCCCGACCCGCGTACCGGACAGCGCCAGCGCAGCGGCGCCGGTCGTGACGGTCGTCCAAGCGGCGCCGAGGTCACCATCCTTGACCGCAACACTCCCATCGGAGTAACGCACCCCGACCCGCGTACCGGACAGAACCACCTGGGTGACACCGGTGGCCTCGGTAACCCAGCCGGCATCGAGACTGCCTTCCTTGACCGCAACATGCCCATCGGAGAAGAGCACCCCGACCCGCGTACCGGACAGCGCCAGCGCAGCGGCGCCGGTCGTGACGGTCGTCCAAGCGGCGCCGAGGTCACCATCCTTGACCGCAACACTCCCATCGGAGTAACGCACCCCGACCCGCGTACCGGACAGAACCACCTGGGCGGCACCGGTGGCCTCGGTCACCCAAGCGGCACCCAGGCCACCATCCTTGACCAGAACACGCCCATCGGTGGTCAGCACGCCGATCCGCGTACCGGACAGAACCACCTGGGCGACGCCGGTGGCCTCGGTAACCCAGCCGGCATCGAGACTGCCTTCCTTGACCGAAGCACTGGCGGCACCGTTCACCACCCCGATACGGGCCGGCACCGCCACACCGTCGACGATGTTCTTGTACCGATAGGCGTCGTAGTCGCCACGGGGGTGGCTGGCAATGGTGGAGGCGTAGATGTTGCCGCTGTGGCGGCCGGTCGGCACGCCTGGCGTGGACTCCGAGTAGTAGTCGAAGTCGCCGCTGGTGCCGTTGGTAAAGGTGACGAACAGGAGAGCATGATCACCGGGGTCGTCGAGCATGTCCGCCGGGTTGAGCTGCGTGAAGTTGCCGAGCTTGGTCGAGACGCTCGGCAGCCCGTTGGTGTTCAGGCTGCTGGTCAGGTGCCAAGCCATCGACACGAATCCGGAGCAGTCTTCCCGGTAGTCCGGCACCGTACACGAGGCGTTTGCCGTATATACCCCCGAGGGATAACAGTGGGACTGGCTGTAGGGAACCTGGGCGTCGACCCAGGTCTTTGCTCGTTGGAGCACCTCGTCGCGGGTGATGGATCCGCCGACGGTGGAGGCGGCGTGAGCGGGCGTTGCGACGAGCAGGGTGGTGGCCGCGATTGCGGTGCCGGCGAGGACGGCGAGGGTACGGATCGCGGATTGCTTCGGTGCAGACAAGGCTGCTTCCTTTCAGGATGGGCTGGCATGCCGTGACATCAATCGGTGGTGGGTCGGATGGCGGGTATCAGGAGCCGAGGTGGGCGGTGAGCATGGCGAGCACCGTGGCGTCGTTGGTGGTGTCGATGGGCGCCGTCGGGGACCCGGCCGGCTCGATCAGCTGCACGACGCTGACCGTGGCCACGACGATCGCGGCGTAGATGTGGTTGGTCTGCTCGCCGCCGGCCGAGATGCCCTCGACTCCGGTCCAGTGCCGCGCCCAGGCGGTGGCGTCCGGTAGCTGCGCCGTCTGGCGCACCACAGCGTCGCCCGCGACGCCCGCCTTCTGCTGGAAAGTGCGTGTCACCGCCTGGCAGCTGGCCATGTCGGACAGCAGCTTCTGGTACGCGCCCTGAGCGGTACCGGGGTCGGCGAAGACGAAGGTGTCCTGAACAGCCGGTGTGTCATACCGGTTCGCGTACCCCTGCTGTTGCCACTGGGTGGCGCCGTGGACGGTCTGGCACTCGTTCAGCAGGACGTCGTGCACGATGGGCAGGGTGTGCGCGGTGGTGACCTCCTTCCAGGTGTTGGCCGGGTCCCCCGGCAGTTGGTTCGCCGGTACCGGAGCCGGAGGCTTCGTACCGGACGATGGCTTCGCGGTTGATCGCGCCGTGGCCGATGCGCTCGCAGCCGGCCCGGGGCCGGCGGCCGCGGAGCCGGTCGGCGCGGTGCCGAAGGCCACGGTGCCGGTCGTGGTGGGGGTGCCCGGCAGCGCGCCGCCGCCGGCGGCCCGCGGGTGGCCGCCACTTGCGCACGCCGCCAGGGAGAGCGACGCGGCGGCCAGAACAGCCAGGCCGAGTACGCGCCGGCGTGCCGCCGAACGGCCGTGCCCGCACAGATCGATGTGCTTCATCGATGCTCCCGGTTTCTCATCGGAGTGATCGGCGGTGACGGCCGATCGGACGAGGAACACATTGGCGCCGAGCGCTGGACAAGGGCGGTACCGCGTCTTCACGATCGCTGTACCGCGGCTGGCATCGCCGATGTAGATCTGCTGTAGCCGCCGAGACGGGTACCTCACGGCCGTCGATGCCCGCGTACCCTCGATATGGATTGCTGCGGCCCGGCCCCGAAAGAGGAGCAGATGGAGTTTCGGCTGCTCGGACCCGTCGAGGTGAGAGACGGGGCAGGCGCTGTGGCGCTGGGTGGCACGAAGGTCCGGACGCTGTTGGCCGCTCTGCTGCTGGCCCCCGGCCGGATCGTCTCCACCGAGCGGCTGATCGAGGCCATCTGGGATGACAACCCCCCGCCGACCGCTCCAGCGATTCTCCAGACGTACGTCTCCCGGCTGCGTCGGGCGATCGGCGCCAACGGTTCCCAGGTGATCCGTACCTACCCGACCGGCTACCTGGCGAACGTCGACGGCGGCGTACTGGACCGGCAACTGTTCGACGCCCACTCCGCCGAAGGCCGGGCTGCCGCCGCGACCGGCCGGTTCACGGCCGCGCTGGAGGAGTACCGCGCGGCTGAGGCCCTGTGGCGTGGACCGGCGCTGGACGGCGCCCGGACCGCCAGCCTGCTGCCCGAGGCGTTCCGTCTGGACGAACAGCGGATCGCGGTGGTGGAGGGTCGGGTCGACACCGAACTTGCCCTCGGTCGCGGGCCCGACCTGGTGGGCGAGTTATCGATGCTCGTCGAGCAGTTCCCCACCCGGGAGTCGCTGCGCGGCCAGCTGATGATCGCCCTGCACCGCGGTGGCCGCACCGCGGACGCGCTCACCGTCTACCGGCAGGCCCGCCAAGCGCTCATCGACGAACTGGGGATCGAACCCGGTGCCGAGTTGAGCAGCCTGCACGAGGCGATCCTGCGCTCCGATCCGGGCCTGCTGCCCAGCCAACCCAGCGAATTCGCCCGCGCCCGGACCACGGTCGCGCAACCGGCGACACCACCGCCACCCCCCGGGTCACCGGCGCAGCCGCGCGACGCGGACCGCCCGGACGAAAACACCACACCAGCGGTGTACCGGCCCGCACAGCTGCCCCCCGACCCGACCGACTTCACCGGCCGCGACCTTGTCGTCCGGCAACTCCTCGAACTCTTCGACGGCACTCATCGGGGTACCGCCATCGCAGTCGTCGCCGGCCCCGGCGGAGTCGGCAAGTCGGCGCTGACCATCCATGTCGCCCACCAGCTCCGCACGGTGTACCCGGACGGCCAGCTCCACGTCGACCTGCGTGGCATAGGGCCGGTACCGGCCTCACCCGCTGAGGTGCTGGGCCGGTTCCTACGGGCTCTGCAGATCGACCCGAATGCGATACCGACCAGCGCGGACGAGCGGATGGACGCGTACCGCAGTAGCCTGGCCGGCCGCCGGATGCTCGTCGTCCTCGACGACGCAGCCAATGAGCAGCAGGTACGCCCACTGCTGCCGGGCAGCAGCGGCTGCGGGGTACTGATCAGCGCCCGCAACCGGCTGCCCGGCCTGGCCGGTGCGCAGCTCGTAGAACTGGACATGTTGACTGTCGAGGAGGCGACCACCCTACTTTCCCGGGTCGCCGGGTCCGACCGTATCCAGAGGGCACCCGACGCGGCCGACCGGATCGTCCTTTCCTGCGGGCGGCTTCCTCTGGCGGTACGGATCGCCGGTGCCCGCCTCGCCGCCCGCCGGCAGTGGTCCCCCGGCCTGTTGGCCGACCGGCTCGCCGACGAGCACCGCCGTCTCGACGAACTGCGCGTCGGCGACCAGCAGATCCGGGCCACCATCGAAATGAGCTACCGCGGCCTGGATGGGCCGACCCGGACCGCGCTGCGCCGGCTCGGCCGGCTGGGCCTGCCGGACTTCCCGGCCTGGGTGGTCGCCGCGCTGCTCGACACCGACCCCGCGACCGCCGAAACTGTCATCGAACACCTGGTGGACGCACACCTGGTGGACTACACCTTCGTCGACCAGACCGGCCACGTTCGGTACCGACTGCACGACCTCATTCGGATCTACGCGCGCGAGCAGGCCGGGCGCGACGAACCGGAGCCCGACCTGCTGGCCGCGATCACCCGGGTGCTCACGGGCTGGCTGGCCGTACTGGGCCGCCTGATCGAGCACATCGTTGACCGCGCCACGTCCGGCGCGATCCAGGTCTCGCCGCCGTCGCCGATCCGGCCGGTCGATCCGGCGCTGGTCGCCGACGCCCTCGCCGATCCCCGCAGCTGGCTCGACACCGAGCAGACATCACTGGTACTGGCGGTGGAGCTGGCCGCCGAGGTGGGACTGGACGAGATCGCCGTCGAGCTGGCGACCATGCTGTGCGCCTCCGGGTACCCGCTCAACCATGTCGAGGATCTCTGGAAGCGGGTGCATCACGTCGGGCTCCTGGCCGCCCGCAGGTCAGCGGATGAACATCAGGAAGCGGTTCTGGTGGCCGCCCTGGGGCAGCGCCGGTACGAGCAGGACCAGTTCGCGCAGGCACGCCGGTACCTCTCGGAGGCGGTGACCCTGTTCCGGGATCTCGGGGATCAGCGAGGTGAAGCGGCCAGTCTGGTCGCACTCGGGTTGGCCTGCCGCGACCAGGGCTACCTACCGGAGGCACAGCACTTTCTCCGGCAGGCGGCGACACCGGTCCGGGCCCTCGACGATGCTACGGCGCTCGCCCACTGGCAGCGGATCCTCGGCTCGGTACACCTCGAACAGGGACACTTCGTGGACGCCGACGCCGCGTTGGACGAGGCGCTGGCCGCCTACCGCAGGGTCGGCAACCGGCGTGGTACAGCCCTCACCCTGCGCACGATCGGCCTCGCGCACCGGGCGCGCGGTCGGTTGGGCGAATCTGAACAGGCGTTGACCCAGGCGCTGACCGTCTTCCGCGACCTCGGCGACCTAACCCTGGAGGCGTTCTGCCTGCGGGCGTTGGCGAAGACGTTTCTGCGGATGGGGCGCGCCGAACAGGCCCAGGCATCACTGGACGCCGCCCTGCAGGTACACCGGGCACGGCACGACAGGTGGAGCGAGGCGATGGCCCTGCGAACCCTCGGCGAACTGGAATTGGCTGCCGGCCGGCTCGGACCCGCCGACCGCTGGCTCGCCGAGGCGCTGGCGATCTTCCAGGAACAGGACGCCATCCTGTTCGCAGCCCGTACCCTGCGGGACATCGCCACCCTCCGGCAGGCGCAGGGCGAACACGCACAGGCCCGACTGGCCCGGGCGGAGGCCGTCGAGGTGTTCCGGCGCTACGGCGCCCGCGAATACGGCGAGCTGACCACCTGACGTCCGCCCGGTCGGGGGTTACAGCAGATCGTCAGCGGTTGTACAGCGCGGTACCGGACGCTGCGGGGACGGCCCGGGTGTATCCGTGGGTCATGCCCACCACGACCGGGAGACGCGCGATGATCATGCCGGCCGGCGAGCCAGGCTTCGCGGCAGTACCCATCCGGGACCGCGGCGAAGTGCTCGTCAACGTAGCGGCCAGCTCACCGCTACTCGTCGCCGACCACCACACCGTGCCCGCCAGGTACCCGAGCCCCACCTTTCTGCGTACCGGAGTGGTCGACCGGCTGGTCGTCGCGCAGAGCCTGCTGCCCCGCGATTTCCTGCTCATGGTGGTGGCCGGCTACTGGCCCACGATTGTGGCATCCGGCGCCATCGCGGCGGCGGACGCCCATCTTGTGGTTGACGGCGAGGCACTCCCCGAATTGACCTCGCACCCCACCGGCGGCGCGGTGGATCTGACGCTCTGCGGACCGACCGGCACTCCGTTGCCAGTCGATCGGCGACTGGATGTCCCGGGCTGCCTCACCTGTGACAGCAGGCTCGCCGGTGTCGATCACGACCTGCCGGGACAGCCGGAGGCGGAGCACCGCGACCTGCTGACCACCGCACTGAGCACCATGGGGTTCGTCAACAACCCGGCTCGCTGGTGGCACTGGTCGTACGGCGACCAGTACTGGGCCTTCCGGACTGCGGCACCGCACGCCCGCTACGGTGCGGTGGCCCCCACGAAGCGCCGTCGTCCCAACAGTTAAAATTTCGGACAATCCGGGCCGCAAATCACAAGAGATCAAGGCCGTCACCGGCGTTTCCGCTGACTGCCTTGATCATTCCAAGGTCGAGACTGCCTATCTGATCAAGCGGCCACGAGTACCTTCAGCACGAGCAGCACGGTCGCGGCGTGTGCCGGGCATGGTGAAGCCGGGTGGATCGGATGCCGCCCGCAGCCAGCAGCGTTCGCCGAAGAGCATCACCGGCTGTCCAGCTCACGCTGCCACTGGGCGGCGAGGCGGACCTGACGGTAGAGGCGCCGCACGATGATCAGCGCGAGCAGGACGAGCGGGGCGGTCAGCGCACCGGCGATCAGTAGGGCACCGAAGCGCACCAGGAACGGCCCTGCGTGCGGACGCCCGGGAGTGGCCGCCGGCCGGGTCAGTGTGTCGGTGGCGATGTCCAGCTCGAAGATGTCGTCCGGAGCGGTGAGCAGCACCGCGACCGGCTCGGAAAGCAGCACCACGCGGTCGCCGGTCACCACCAGGGGGACCCCGTCCCCCCAGGCCCCACGGTTGCTTGTCACCACGACGGGTACCCCGTCCCGCCAAGCCACCAGCCGTGCCGTTGGCGGCTCATCGGCTCGCATTGTGGGCAGCGAGGGGTACCGCCGGCTGGTCAGCGGCGCACCAGTGGCAGCGGCGAGCACACGCAGTTCGTCCGGGACCGAGAACAGCGCGACGTCGCCGGTGGGGGTGAACGCCGCCGCCCCAGCGAGCCAAGAGCCGGTGACCTCGATGCGCCACAGCGGCGTGCTGCCCTGGTAGAGCTGGATGAAATCGCCGACCTGGACGGCCAGCCGGCTACCGTCCGGTGCGAGCGCGGCGCTGATCCGCCTGGGGTTCACGCCGCCGCTGACCGTCACCGACTGGTCGACGTGCCGGGTGGCGAATTCGACCACGCGGAACACCATCCCGTCGCTCGGATCGGTGGCGGGGGCGGCGAGGATCGCTCTGGTGCCGTCCGGTGACCAGGCCAGCGGCGCGCCGCCGGCCAGCTCCCAGGTACCGCCGGTACGCATGTCGAGGACCAGGGTCGACGGGATGCTGGAGCCGTCCGGGGGGGTATGCGGCATCAGCAGATGCCTGCCGTCCGGAGAGAGCAGGAAGGCTGGCCCGGTCGGGGATTCCACCGCCAACTCCGGGCGCTGATACACCCGGTACCCGTCGGCCGGGCCGACTACGGTCAGCGGGAAACTGTCGCCGAAAGGTTCCGACTCCTGCGAATCAGGGCCGGCGAAGACGGCGACCGCCCGGTCGAGCGGAGCGCGCCGGAGCTGCGCTGTAAGCGCGGGGGCGTGCACAAGGCGGGTCGGCATTCCCGGGGCCGCCGACTGGGCCGGCTGCGCGGGTACGCGGTCCAGCCACGGATACACCCCGAAGACCAGCAGCGCCACGACCGCAACCGTGGCGGCCAGGGCGAGCGCCTGGCGCCGGCGGTGGCGCCGACGGGCGCGGACAAACAGTCCCGGAGGCACCGCGACCGGTGGCGCCGCCTCGGCGGTCTGGCGAAGTGCCGCACGCAACGGCTGCAACGTCGGTCGGGTCATCGCTGCACCGCCGGTACCTCGACGCCATTCCCGACCAGGTCGGCCAGCTCGGGACTGAGTACCCGCAGCCGGGCCAGCGCATGCCGGGTCTGGCTCTTCACCGTGCCGACCGCACAGCCGAGCAGCTGCGCCGCCTGCGCCTCGGTCAGGTCCTCGTAGAAACGCAGCACCAGCACCGCCCGCTGGCGCGCGGTCAGCCGTCGCAAAGCCTGGTCGAGTACCACCCTTACCTCCACTTCGGCAGCGGGCGCGGCGAACGGCGGCGGTTCGTGCCCGAGCCGCTCGGCCGGCCGGCGCAACCGCGCCCGCCAGCCGGAGACGGCCTGTGTGTAGAGCACCCGGCGGACGTACGCCTCCGGATCGTCCAGCTGCTCCCAGCGGGTAGCCGCCCGCGCCAGCGCCGTCTGCAACAGGTCCTCGGCATCGTGCCGGTGGCCGGTCAGCAGGTACGCGATCCGGCCGAGCGCCGCCGAGCGGGTACGCACGAACTCTTCGAAAAGCGAGCTAGCCGATGCCTTGGTCACCCACACCTCCCACCGGTACTGACGCCGGCAACCTCGATCCTGGAGGGAAGTAGCGCCGAATCAGCTGACCGCCGGCCTACCCGCATAGCGGGGACAACCGCAGCCGCCCGACCCCTGTGATCATGTCCCGCTTCTGCTGCCAGTGATGATCTGGCCTGGGCGGACGTTCGACCCCGCCGCTGGCCACCGCTTCGCTTTCGGCAGAGCGCGCCGGACTTTCCTCCTCCCGGTCGTCGGCTGATCGTTGAGGCATGCGGGTCGGGCATCCACCGACGTACGCCGCTCAGCGGTGTGCTATCGGAGGTGTCGAACGTCCCACACCAACATGTCCTGGTCAGGCTTGGCCGGGCCGATCAATTGCTCGACGGCGTGTCGGAGTGCCGCCCGGTTGGGCTGTACCGGCCCGAGCACGAGCAGCCCGGCGTTCCACCGTTTCAGGTCTGCGATGAACCGGGCCCGTTGTGGCTCACCGGTGGCCGCTACCTGGCCGGTGTGTGCGACGACGTCGAGGTAAACCTCGGTCCAGGTGACGGGGGCACCGAACCGGCTGCGAGGCTGGCCCGGGTCTGGGCCGATGAAATACCCATTGGCCAGCGGAAAGCCGATTCCGGTTGCTGCCGACCAGCGTTGGCCATCCAACCAGACGCTGCTCGTCAGCGGCACTGTGACCAAGGTGTAGCCGTTGTCGAGGTACGGTCGCCAGGCGCCGGAAGCGATGAATCGCGGCACCGCGGCAACCTCCTGGGTAGGCAATTGTCGGGGCCGCAACTGCGTCGCGGACAGCCCGTACAACGTTCCCCCGACGATCGTGGCCAGCGTCAGGGCGACGAACCGTCGACCGAGCCACCGGTTCTGACCGTTCGACCTCATCGAGCATGATGCCGCCTCAGCGCGCCATTGGCGGAGGAGGCTGTCGGCCCCGAACGCGAGGAGTGTGCCCGCCATAGCGACAGGAACGAGGCCCAGACGGTAGGGCATGGCGAACCTGACGACGGGCAGCCGGCCGATGAATGCCCACGGGCCGGGGATGGTGAGATCGCTGCCGATCCGGATTTTGGCGCCTTGCGAAAGCACGGCGAAGACAAGAAGGGTGATGCCGCAAGCCGGGACCGCCGGCTGGCGGCGCAGCGCAACAATGACGCACGCCAGCAGCAGCACCAACGGCAGTCCGAGCACCACACGTCCGTTGAGGCTCCACCAACTGGTAGCCGCCAGTGGACCGGGTAGCAGTTCGGCCCAGCGTGGTGGAAGGCCGAGGTAATTGCTGACGGCGCTGGTGTACTGCTGAACGTCGATGGGAAAGTTGTGGACGTGGCCAGGGCCGCGGAACTGCTGCCACAACGGATAGCACAGGAGCAGGCCGGCGGTGACGGTCGTGCTGGCCAAACCCCGGGCGTAGGACGCGGCAGCGCGGAGAAGTCGTGGACGCTGGATGACAACGGCCGAGCACCACACGCCCACGGCCAGTCCGGTGAGCAGCAGTACTTCCTCGCCGATCAGTGCCTGCCAGGCCACCAGGGCACCGAGCAGGGCACCCGTGAGCACCGGCCGCGCGGATTCCTTCAGCTGGCACACCTGCCAGATGATGAGGGGTACCAGCACTTGCACAGTGATGTGGTTGCGGCCGGTCGCCTCCATCATGAGCTGCGGACAGAACGCACACACCATCGCGCCGAGCGCACCGGCCGCCCAATGCAGGCGCAGTTTCCCGGAAAACAGCCAATACCAGGCAGTAGCCGTACCTGCCATCCCGCACAGCACGACAAGGGCATAGCTCACCTGCGCACCGAACAGCAGCGTGATGGGCGTCAGCGGCACACCGAGCCCGACAATGTTCACCTGACATGCCAGGTCGACGCCAATAGGGGCGTTGAGCTGATCGGTGAGGAAAGGGTTGCTGAGGTGAGTCACAGCGTATGCGGTGTGGGCCAGCATGAACTGCAGGATCACCTGGTCGCTGCCCTCGGTGGCGACAAACAGGCGTCGCCGTGGGTCGACCAGCAAAGGCCATGCGAGCAGGAGGGCGTAGCCGATGAACAGCACCGGTGGTCCGGCCAGTCGCCACCACCAGGAAAACGACCGGCTCGGCGTGATCGGCCGGTCACCTGCCGGCGGGGCGGATTCGGATAGTTCGACCGGCTGGCTGTCGACCAGGACGTCCGGACCAGTCACTCGTGGAACCCGCCTGTTTCCTCCGCACAATTGCCATCGACGTGGCGCATCCCCGCTCGCCGTGGCACTACTGCCGTCAAAAGGACCAACGATCCAGCCAAGATCGGGTGATGTGCCTGCCCAGGTCTGATCAGGGCCGGTGGGCGTCCGGAACTGGGGCGACCGCCAGGACCGACTGCCCGAACGGCGGCTGGAACCGGCGTTCGAGGAGGCGCTGTGGCGGTACCAGCACCCGGTCGAAGAAGCGCACCAGCGGTCCGTTACGCGGGGTCATCCGCAGCCCGCGAACCGCCACGGTCCAGTTGACCAGTCCGATCGGGTTGACGTACCGGCTCCGTACGCCCCGCAGGCCGGCGGCGACGAACGCCTCTTCGAGGCTGCTGCGGGTGTACCGCCGGAGGTGGCCGATCGACCGGTCGAACCGGCTCATCGCAAACTCGAACGCGGGCACCAGCACGACGACCCGGCCGCCCGGGCGCACCAGGCCGGCCATCGAGCGCAGCGCGCCGACGTGGTCGGCGATGTGCTCCAGCACGTTGAGGCTGACCGCCGCGGTGTGGTCGGCCGACTCGTTGGTCGGCAGGGTGAGCTCGCGTACGGTCACCCGGTCGCTGTCCACGAAGCGGCTCTTGATCCGCAGCAGCCGATCTTCGGAGCACTCGGTGGCGGTGATGTCCCTGACCCTGGGTAGCCAATCGGCGACGTAGTCACCGATGCCGCTGCCGACTTCGATGGGGCTGTCGCCCAGATGCGGCAGCGCCAGATCAGCGAGCCAGCGCCGGTACCGCCGCGCGTCGGTCAGGTTTTCCAGGACGTCGCTCTGCAGCGCGTCATCGGTCTCGGGATGGCGGTCCGCCTGGGATCGCCGGGATGTCAACAAGCTGCTCCTCCGTGCAGGAACCGGGAACAGGTCGACCGCTCCCCTTCGCCGCACTGTTCAACGAATCGGCGGGCTGCCAGGCAACGAGCTTGTTCAGGTCGGGCTGCCGGCGGCGTAGCCGCTCGCGCAGCAGGATGCCCAGCGCGGCCACGCCGTCGCGCCAGGTGATCTTCTTGCCTTCGTCCCGCGAGCGGGCGTGGTACGAGATCGGCACGTCGTACGGGCGGATCCGGTTGCGGAGCAGTTTCCCGGTCAACTCGGCCTCCATCCCGAAGCCGTGTGACCGGATGTCCAGGGATCGGTACAGCTCCACGGGGAGCAGCTTGAAACCGGTCTCCAGGTCGCCGATGTAGGCGTTGAACAGGATGTTTGCGGTGAGGGTCACCAGCTTGTTGCCCATCACGTACCAGAACGAGTAGGCGGTGTGCGCGTTGAAGTGCCGGTTGCCGAAGACCACCTGGCTCTGCCCGGCGAGCACCGGACGGAGCAGGTCGAGAATGTTGACCGGGTCGTACTCCAGGTCGGCATCGAGGATCACCAGGTGGGTACCGCTGGCGTGCTGGACGGCGGTCCGGATGGCGGCGCCCTTGCCCAGGTTGCGCGGCTGGTGCACGGTGACGACGCGCAGGTCGTCGATGCTGTCCAGCCGGGCCGCGGTCTGGTCGGTGCTGCCGTCGTTGACCACGACGACCTCGACCGGCAGCGGGTACGGGACGGCGAGCGCCTCCTTCAGCGCCCGCTCGACCCGGTCCTGCTCGTTGTAGACCGGTACCAGGATCGATAACTTCATAGGGTTGTCTCGCTCTGTTTGACGGGATCCGCCGCGCCAGAGACCGACTGCACGCTCCATACCGACCACGGCCTGCACCAGAGCGGGCCAGTCGCTCGTCACCTGGCCTAACCGCGGGCGCCGGCAACGGTGACGGTTGATCCGCCGGGACCGGCAGAAATTTCCGAGGTGGTGCGGTTCTTCGCCGCAGCGAACGAAGCGGTGACCAGTGAAAGCACCTGGTCACCGCTTCGCTCTACGCCGGATCGGGCCGGCTCCCCGGGGTCAGCTGCGCAGGCTCCACTTCTGGTTGGAACCGCTCCCGCAGCTGTACAGCTGGATCTTGGTCCCGTTCGCGGTGGACGCATTCGCGGCATCAAGGCACAGCCCCGACTGCACACCGCTGATCGTGCCGCTGGAGTTGACGTTCCACTGCTGGTTGGCCTGGCCGTTGCAGTCATAGATGATCACAGCCGTGCCGTTGGTGGTGCCCTTGCCGGAGGCGTCCAGGCACTTGTTCCCGTAGACCTGCAGCTGCTTGCCGGAGGTGTAGGTGAAGCGCTGGTTGGCGTTGCCGTTGCAGTCCCACAACTGCACCTGGGTGGCGTTGGCAGTGCTCGCGTTCGGCACGTCGATACAGCGGCCGGAGCCGGAGCCGACGATCTGCTGGGCGGTGGTGCCGCCGGTGGGTCCGCCGCCGCCGGTGGTGGGGCCGCTGGTGGGTCCGGTGCCCTCGCTGACCGTGATGTTGGCGCTACCGCTGCTCTGGTACCCCTCGGTGGCCAGGATCTGGTAGTCCATGGTGCCCAGCGTCAGGCCCAGGTTGCGCCAGGCGTTGAAGTGGTTGGCGACGGTGATGGTGCCGCTGCTGCGGTGTGACTGCCGCACGCTCCAGTACTGGTAGAACGTGGCGGTGCCGATGATCGACGGCTGGTTGACCCGCTGGGTGCGGTAGATGTCGTAGGTGCTGCCGTCGGTAGTGACCGAGCCGAGTCGCTGGGCTCCGGAGCTGGGGTTGTAGCTGCCGAAGTTCTCCACGATGTAGTACTCGATGAGCGGGTTGGTGGTCCAGCCGTAGAGCGACAGGTAGCCGTTGCCGTTCGGGCTGAAGCTGCCGGAGTAGTTCACCACCCGGGTGGCGGAGCCGGGCTTCCAGCCCTTGCCGACCACCATGTTGTTCATGTTGCTCCACTGGACGCTGTAGTTACCGGCGGCGCCCAGCGTCATGGTGACGTTGCCGTTGTCCTTCCAGTACGAGTAGAAGAAGCCGTTGTGGGTGCCCGTCGAGTTCGACGTAAGGGTCCGGTTGGCTTCGGCGTTGGCGATGCCGGGCACGATCATCGCGGCGGCGCCGGTGATCAGCGCCGCGACGATGGCGCCGCCCAGCAACCATTTCCGGCCGCGTCGGCGGCTGCGGGGGTGGACGGTGGCGTCATTCATGTGGGTGCTTCCTCCTTGGGGAAGGCTGGCGCGGTGCGGGCCGCCGGGGGTGGCCGAGACGGACAGCCAACCCGGGTGGGCGCCGAACCCCGCGGGGGCGGGTTTGCGGGACGAGCCGGCGAAAAGGAACCGGGGGCCGGACGGATCAGGCCGGGCCGAGCGGTGCCCGGCCCGGCCGCTGGTCAGCTGCGCAGGCTCCACTTCTGGTTGGAACCGCTCCCGCAGCTGTACAGCTGGATCTTGGTCCCGTTCGCGGTGGACGCATTCGCGGCATCAAGGCACAGCCCCGACTGCACACCGCTGATCGTGCCGCTGGAGTTGACGTTCCACTGCTGGTTGGCCTGGCCGTTGCAGTCATAGATGATCACAGCCGTGCCGTTGGTGGTGCCCTTGCCGGAGGCGTCCAGGCACTTGTTCCCGTAGACCTGCAGCTGCTTGCCGGAGGTGTAGGTGAAGCGCTGGTTGGCGTTGCCGTTGCAGTCCCACAACTGCACCTGGGTGGCGTTGGCAGTGCTCGCGTTCGGCACGTCGATACAGCGACCGGAGCCGGAGCCGACGATCTGCTGGCCGCCGCCGCTCGGCGGCGGGCTGCTGGTGCCGGTGCCGATGCTGTAGGAGAAGTTGTTCACGGCCAGGCCGGTCCCGTTCACCCAGGGCTCGAAGCCGGCCTGGACGCTGGTGAGGTACCAGGAGTTCTGGGCGTATCCGCGGCTGACCATGTTCTGGTAGAACGACGCGACGGTGAAGTTGATCGACGACACGGCGCCCTGCCGGACGTAGGAGACGACGTTCCAGCCGTAGTTGCCGTACCAGACGTCCCAGTTGGCGCCGCCGATGGAGGCCGTACCGACGCGCGAGCCGGCGGGCTGCACCGAACCGGTGTGGTTGAGCCAGACCATCAGCTCGGCGCCGGTGTTCTGCCCGTCAGTGCGGGCGGTCGGGTCGAACCAGATGTCGTACGAGGCGTCGTAGACGCTGCCGTTGTTGGGGTACGACATGCTCACGCTCGTCGAGACGGTGCCGAACCGGCTGTCGCTGACCCGCAGCGGCAGCCCGCTGCCGGAGCTGCAGTTGGCGTAGTGGCAGCCGGCGTACACCGACGGGTACGCGGCCGGGGCGCCGTTCTGCGGCAGGTTGTGGACGGCCGAGGTGACGCTGAACCCGGTGCCCGTCACGTTGATGCACTGCGTGGTGGAGTCGCCCCACACGTTGTTCTGGACGACGTACCGGCCGCTCTGGATGGTGGTCGAGCCGTACTGGGCGCAGATCTGGGTGTCGGCCTGGGCGGGTTGGGCGGCAACGCCGGCGACGGTGAGGGCCGCCAGGACGGCGGCGCCCACCAGTGCTGTTCTGATCCTTCGGACGGGCATGGGTTGGAACCTTTCAGGACGAAGAAGGTACCGGTGTTACCGCTAACAACTGGGGAAACGGCTCAGCCTTACTCCTGAGGTGATGGTTGTCAATGGGAGCGCCGAACCGCGTCGCGGCGAAAGGATCGCCAGGTCGCAGGCGCAGCGGCCCGCCGCTGGGAGGGAGCGGCTCCGCCGGTGGATCGCCCGGAACTGACCCGGGGTACACAGTGCCCGGGCCGACGACGGAAGTTTCACACCTGCCCGTTGCCCGGTCTGTCAACGCAGCATCCGAAGTCCGCCGCGCCGACGAACGTCGTCCGCCCGGACGAACCGCTCCAGCTCGACCCATGGGTGTAATTTCCACTCTGTGTCTAGGGCTTCGACACGTTCCGCCATCCGCACGTTGACATGCGCGAATGCGGCTGCGGACCATCCCCGGGTGACCCCCAAACTCCGGCGCACCCTGCGCGCCGCCACGGCCGCCTGTCTGGCCACCGTCCTGTCCGCAGCCGGGCTGGCGGCGCCGGCCCGCGCCGCCGATCCGGTCGAACTTGTCGTCAACGGCTCGTTCGACTCCGGCTCCGCCCCCTGGTACTCCTACGGCACCCCCGAGCCGGCCGCCGTCGTCGACGGGCGGTACTGCGCCGACGTGCCCGGCGGGCTGGCCAACCCGTGGGACGCCGGCTTCGGCCAGAACGACCTGACCCTGGTCAGTGGCGCCAGCTACACGCTGAGCTTCACCGCCTCGGCCAGCGTGGCCGCCAGCATCAAGGCCAACGTGCAGCTCGGCGTGGACCCGTACACGGCTGAGCTGAGCCAGACCGCGACCGTCGGGGAGAGCCGGACGTACAGCTACACGTTCACCGCGCTGAGTAGCACCAGCCAGGCGCAGGTGGCGTTCCAGCTGGGCGGCAACGCGGCGGCGTACACCTTCTGCCTGGACAACGTGTCGCTGCTCGGCCCGCCGCCGGCCGGCGGCGGCACGCAGCAGCTGACCAACGGCGGCTTCGACGACGGTACGGCGCCCTGGTGGTGGACCGGCAACGCACCGTCCGCCGTGGTCGACGGGCAGCTGTGCGCCACCATCGCCGACGCCACCACCAACCCGTGGGACGCCATCATCGGGCAGAACGACGTGCACCTGACCGCCGGCACCACCTACAAGCTCTCGTTCACCGCCAAGGCCAGCAAGAACGTCACCGTGCTGGCCAACGTGCAGCTGGCCGACGCGCCGTACACCCAGCAGCTGTCCCGGCCCACCCAGGTCGGCACCGCAGCCGCCGACTACAGCTACACCTTCACCGCCGACAGTGACTCCGCCGCATCCCAGCTGGCGTTCCAGATCGGCGGCTCGGCCGGCGGCTGGACCTTCTGCCTGGACAACGTGTCGCTCACCGGCGGCGCGCCGCCGGAGGTCTACAAGCCGGACACCGGCCCGAGGGTCCGGGTCAACCAGGTCGGTTACCTGCCCAGCGGCCCGAAGCGGGCCACCCTGGTCACCGACGCGACCGCCGCGCTGCCCTGGCAGCTGAAGAACGCCGCCGGCACCGTCGTCGCCAGCGGGCAGAGCACCCCGGCCGGCGTGGACCCGTCCTCGGCGCAGAACGTGCAGAACATCGACTTCTCCGCCTACCACGCCGCCGGCACCGGCTACACCCTGGTCGCCGACGGCCAGACCAGCTTCCCGTTCGACATCTCCGCCAGCATCTACACCAACCTGCGCTCGGACTCGTTGCAGTTCTTCTACCTGCAGCGCAGCGGCATCGCCATCGACGGCTCGCTGGTCGGGTCGCAGTACGCGCGGGCCGCCGGCCACCTCGGGGTCGCCCCCAACCAGGGCGACACCAGCGTGCCCTGCCAGCCCGGTGTCTGCGACTACCGGCTGGACGTGCGCGGCGGCTGGTACGACGCCGGTGACCACGGCAAGTACGTGGTGAACGGCGGCATCGCGGCCTACCAGCTGCTCGCCGAGTACGAGCGGACGCACACCGCCACCGACGTGCGCTCCGGCGCGCTGGGCGACAGCACGCTGCGGGTCCCCGAGCGGGGCAACGGCGTACCGGACATCCTCGACGAGGCCCGCTGGGAGCTGGACTTCCTGCTGCGCATGCAGGTACCGGCCGGGCAGCCACTGGCCGGCATGGCGCATCACAAGATCCACGACCAGAACTGGACCGGCCTGCCGCTGGACCCGGCGGCCGACCCGCAGCCGCGCGAACTGCACCCGGTCTCCACCGCCGCCACGCTCAACCTGGCCGCCGTGGCGGCCCAGGCCGGCCGGCTCTACGCCGACTACGACCCGGCGTTCGCCGCGACGGCGCTGACCGCCGCCCGCACCGCCTACACCGCCGCCAAGGCGCACCCGGCGCTGTACGCCCCGGTCAGCGACGGCAACGGCGGTGGCTCGTACGACGACAGCAATGTCACCGACGAGTTCTACTGGGCCGCCGCCGAGCTGTTCATCACCACCGGCGACGCCGGCTACCTGGCCGACCTGAAGGCCTCCCCGCTGGCCACCGGCGACGTGTTCAGCGGTGACGGGTTCGGCTGGCAGTCGGTCGGCGCGCTGGGCCGGCTCGACCTGGCCACCGTGCCGAACCTGCTGCCGGCCGCCGACCGTACGGCCGCCCGCAACTCGGTGGTCACCGCCGCCGACGCGCTGCTGGCCACCCAGTCCGGCCAGGCCTACGGCCAGCCGTACGCCCCGGCCGGCGGGAAGTACGTGTGGGGCTCGAACAGCAACATCCTGAACAACATCGTGGTGATCGCCACGGCGTTCGACCTGACCCGGGCGCCGAAGTACCGCGACGGAGTGCTGCAGGGCGCCGACTACCTGTTCGGCCGCAACGCCCTCAACCACTCCTACGTCACCAACTACGGCGAGGTATCCCCGCAGAACGAACACACCCGCATCTACGCCAACGAGCTGAACGCCGACCTGCCGCACCCGCCGACCGGGACCCTGGCCGGCGGCCCGAACAGCGACATCCAGGACCCGTACGCGGGCAAGCTGCTCAAGGGCTGTGCGGCGCAGTTCTGCTACGTCGACGACATCCAGTCGTACGCCACCAACGAGCTGGCCATCAACTGGAACTCGGCGCTGGCCTGGGTGGGCGGTTTCCTCGCCGACCTCGGGGACGGCACCCTGCCGGCGCCGGCCAAGTGCCAGGTGACCTACACCCGGCACAGCGAGTGGGGCACCGGCTTCGTCTCGCAGGTCACCGTCAAGAACACCGGCAAGAAGGCGATCAGCGGGTGGCAGCTGTCCTGGTCGTTCACCGGCGGCCAGCGCATCGACCAGGGGTGGAGTGCGGCGTACAGCCAGTCCGGCGCCTCGGTCACGGTGACCGATCTGGGCTGGAACGCCACCATCAAGCCCGGCCAGTCGGTGACGTTCGGCTTCACCGGCACTACCACGGGTGCGAACCCGGATCCGGAACTGTTCCGGCTCAACGGTTCGGCCTGCGGCTGACCCGCTGACCGTGCCCTGGTACGCGTCCGGCCGGCTGGTCGGCGCGTACCAGGGCCCTCCTTTCCGGCAGCGGACGGCTCCGGTCGGGTGGCTGCGTGAAACCTTCGCGCGTGATCCTCGGCCGGAACGGCAACCAATTGACATCCGTGAAGGTTGACGTAGGCTGGCGGCCTATGTTAGCGGTAACAACCTAGTGGGGTGCCCGTCCACCACCCCCTGTGCGTGTGCACGCCGTTCCCCGAACGGGCGGCTCCTCCCGTGCCGCTGAACCCCCCGTCCGCACCCTCTCACCCCAAGGAACGCCATGAAACATCCGACCCGCGTCCGGCGGAGAATCCTGGCCGCCGGCTCACTCGCCGTCACGGCGCTCGCTATCACCGTGACGGCCACGCTACTGGCCGGCAACGCCCAAGCCGCCACCACGCTGGGTGCGCAGGCCGCTACCTCCGGCCGCTACTTCGGTACCGCGGTGGCCGCCGGCAAGCTGAGCAACAGCACCTACTCCAGCATTCTCGACCGGGAATTCAACATGATCACGGCCGAGAACGAGATGAAGTGGGACACCATCGAACCGTCCCGCGGCAACTTCAACTTCGGCCCCGGTGACACGATCGTCAACCACGCCCTCTCGCACGGGCAGAAGATGCGCGGCCACACCACCGTCTGGCACAACCAGCTGCCCTCCTGGGTATCCAGCATCAACGACGCCAACACCCTGCGCTCGGTGATGGACAACCACATCACCACCGAGATCACCCACTTCAAGGGCAAGATCTACGCCTGGGACGTGGTCAACGAAGCCTTCGCCGACGGCTCCACCCAGCACCGCAGCTCGGTCTTCCAGAACGTGCTGGGCAACGGCTTCATCGAAGAGGCGTTCCGCACCGCCCGCAACGCCGACCCCGGCGCGAAGCTCTGCTACAACGACTACAACATCGAGAACTGGACCGACGCCAAGACCCAGGGCGTCTACTCCATGGTCAAGGACTTCAAAGCCCGCGGCGTACCGATCGACTGCGTCGGCTTCCAGTCCCACTTCGGCACCGGCGGCCCGCCGTCGAACTTCCCCACCACGCTGTCCAACTTCGCCGCCCTCGGCGTCGACGTACAGCTCACCGAGCTGGACATCCAGAACGCCGGCACCACCGCGTACAGCACCACGGTCAAGGACTGCATGAACGTGGCCCGCTGCGCCGGCATCACCGTCTGGGGCATCCGCGACAGCGACTCCTGGCGCACCGGCGCCAACCCGCTGCTGTTCGACAACAACGGCAACAAGAAGCCGGCCTACGACGCCGTACTCACCGCGCTGGGCGGCGGGACTCCCGTCTCGACCCCGCCGAGCACGTCGGGCGGCGGCGGTTCGGTGGGCCCGCTGCGCAGCGCCGCCTCGAACCGGTGCCTGGATGTGCCGAACTCGAGCCAGACCGACGGTACCTTCCTGCAGATCTACGACTGCTCGGGCGGCACCAACCAGCAGTGGACCCTGACCTCCAGCGGTGCGTTGACGGTGTACGGCGGCGCCAAGTGCCTCGACGTCCCTGGCCACGCGAAGACCGCCGGTACCAAGGTGGAGATCTGGACCTGCAACGGCGGCACCAACCAGCAGTGGCGGGTCAACTCCGACGGCTCGGTCGTCGGCGTGGACTCCGGCCTGTGCCTCGACGTCACCGGCAAGGGGACGGCCAACGGCACAGCGGTGGAGATCTGGACGTGTAACGGCGGCAGCAACCAGAAGTGGTCCCGTAGTTGAGTCAGGAGAAGGTTCCTATGGATAGAACACGGATCAGGAAAGGGCGCCGCGCCCTGACGGCAGCCCTTGTGGTGCTGGCCGCCGGCGCGGTCGCCATGGCGGTGACGCTGGTGGCCAGCCCCGCCCGGGCCGACGTCAGCGGTGCCCTGCGCGGTGTCGGTTCCGGCCGGTGTCTGGATGTGCCGAACTCGAGCCAGACGGACGGCACCTTCCTGCAGATCTACGACTGCTCGGGCGGCGCGAACCAGCAGTGGACGTCGACCTCCAGCGGCGCATTGACGGTGTACGGCGGCGCCAAGTGCCTCGACGTGCCCGGCCACGCGAAGACCGCCGGTACCCGGGTGGAGATCTGGACCTGCAACGGCGGCACCAACCAGCAGTGGCGGGTCAACTCCGACGGCTCGATCGTCGGCGTGGACTCCGGGCTCTGCCTCGACGTGACCGGCAAGGGTACGGCCAACGGCGCGCAGGTGGAGATCTGGACCTGCAACGGCGGCACCAACCAGCAGTGGACCGGCCTGTCGGGCAGCTCACCGACCCCGACTCCGACCTCGACCGGCGGAGGCACCGGGTGCTCGCTTCCGTCGACGTACCGGTGGTCGTCGTCGGGTGCGCTGGCGCAGCCGAAGAACGGCTGGACGTCGCTGAAGGACTTCACCAACGTCGTCTACAACGGCCAGCACCTGGTCTACGCGTCGAACGTGTCCAACGGCTCCTACGGCTCGATGAACTTCGGCCTGTTCACCAACTGGTCCGACATGGGCTCGGTCAGCCAGAACGGGATGAGCTCGGGCACGGTCGCTCCGACGCTGTTCTACTTCGCCCCGAAGAACATCTGGGTGCTGGCCTACCAGTGGGGCGCCTGGCCGTTCATCTACCGGACGTCCAGCAACCCGACCAACGCCAACGGCTGGTCCTCGCCGCAGGCGCTGTTCACCGGGAGCATCTCCGGCTCCGGCACCGGCCCGATCGACCAGACGCTGATCGGTGACGGTACGAACATGTACCTGTTCTTCGCCGGTGACAACGGCAAGATCTACCGGGCCAGCATGCCGATCGGGAACTTCCCGGGCAGCTTCGGTTCCAACTACACCACGGTGATGAGTGACTCCACGAACAACCTGTTCGAGGCGGTCGAGGTCTACCACGTGCAGGGCCAGAACCAGTACCTGATGATCGTCGAGGCGATCGGCGCGAACGGGCGTTACTTCCGCTCGTACACCGCCAGCAGCCTGAGTGGTTCCTGGACCCCGAACGCCGCGTCGGAGAGCAACCCGTTCGCCGGCAAGGCCAACAGCGGCGCCACCTGGACCAACGACATCAGCCACGGCGACCTGGTCCGCAACAACCCGGACCAGACCATGACCGTGGACGCCTGCAACCTGCAACTGCTCTACCAGGGCAAGAACCCCAGCGCCGGCGGCGACTACAACAACCTGCCGTGGCGACCGGGTCTGCTGACCCTGCAGCGCTAGTCCGCATGAACTGGTGAAGCCGACGGCCCGATAGCTGGGCCGACCGCACAGCGACACCTTCGCGGGGAGGAGCCCCGGCCACACACCGGCCGGGACTCCTCCCCGCAGCTATTTCCGCGACGAATGTCAGCGCCGGCAACGGGGACAGGTGGCCGGCGGGAGGTAGCGAGTCCCGCCGGCCCCCCGGCGCACAGCGGCGGCGCCGACCGGCGGGCCTACGAGCCTCGACCGGTGTGCCCCGGTGCGCTGCGGCCGGCGATGAACCGACCGCTGGGAAAGGTCTGTGCCGGACGCCCGGCGCACCCCAGACGGTAGGGCACCGCTGACCGGGCGGGCCAGCGATTTCGGCTCAGCGGGCGTCCTGGCGGGGCAGGTAAAGCTCGTGCACCAGGATGCTGAGCGCGGCGTAGAGCGGGACGGCGATGAGCGCCCCGAAGATGCCGGCGATGACGGTCCCGACCAGCACGCTGAAGACCGCAGCGAGGCCGGAGACGTGCACCGCGCGGCGCATCACGCGCGGGTAGACGAGCCAGTTCTCGAGCTGCTGGTACACGATGAAGAACACGGCGGCGCCCACCGCGACGCCGAACGACTGGGAGAGCGCGACCACGATCACCACCAGCGCGCCGAGCGTCGCGCCGATCTGCGGGATGACGTCGAACGCCGCGATCACCAGCGCCAGTGCCAACGCGTACGGAATCCCGACCAGCAGCATGAACAGCAGCGACGTGACACCCGCGCAGATCGCCACCGCGACGACGCCGACCAGGTACGCGCCCACCCGGTCGACCACCTGCGCCACGATGGCGGCGGCCCGCGGACGGCGGCTGGCCGGTACCGCCCGGACCACGGTGCCGGTGAGCCGTTCGAACCCGGCGATGAGGTAGATGGTCAGCGCGGCGGCGGTGAAGAACGCGAAGCCGAGGCCGATCGCGGTGCTGATCCCGCCGAAGACCCCGGCGGCGAGGTCGGCGACCCGTTCGGGGGTGAACACCTTCCGCAGCGCCGCCGACAGGTCGTAGTCGGCGTCCAGGCGCCGGCCGGGCCGGGTGTCGCGCAGCTGCGCCAGCGAGTCGGCCAGCTGCCGGGCGAGCGCGGCGAACTCGTTCACGAAGAACGGGATGAACAGCGCGACAGCCAGCACGGCGACGGTACTGCCGGCGAGTACGACCAGGGTGACGGCCAGCCCCGGGGCCACGCCCGCCCGGCGCAGCAGTAGCACCAGCTGGTGTGCGCCGACGGCGATGAGCAGTGCGGCGACCAGGATGACCAGGACCGCGGCGAGCCTCGAGGCGGCCTGGTAACCGGCCCAGGCGACCAGCGCCCCGGCCCCGGCGAGCAGGCCGAGGACGAACGGCGCGGCCACCGTGATGCTGCGGCGGTCCCCGACGGGGCCGCCCCGGGCCGCGCCCAGTGCGCGGCGGATACGTCCGCTCATGCCGCGCCCCCATCTGTGCGCCGGTGCCGGCGCAGCGGTCCCGGGACGTCCCCACGGTAACAGCGGTATCCGGCATTTCACCCGAAAACCATTCGCGGGTACGCCGAGCGGCTGACCCGCGCCCGTCAGGCAGGGTCCGGGACGGCGGGCCCGAGGAACGCCAGCACGGCGGCCGCGAACTCGTCCGGGGCGAGACTGTGGATGCGGTGCCCGGCCGGTACGGTCGCCAGCCGGGCGTCGGGCAGGGCGCGGGTGAGCCGCCGCAGCGCCTCGGCGGCGATGTGGCTGCCCGGGCCGCCGGAGAGCACCAGCGTCGGCGCGCTGATCCGGGACAGCCCGGCCCACCAGCCGGGATCGGGCCGGCGCAGCTGCCGGATGGGCGCCAACACGGCCCGCCGGTCGAACCTGCGTCGCCCGCTGAGCAGCAGGGTCACGCCGAACAGCGCGGTACCCAGCACGGAGAAGCCGGCCGTCGCGCCGCCGTCCGGCGGTACCGCCGGATCCTCCAGCACCAGCCGGCGTACCCGCTCCGGCCGGGACCGGGCGAGCAGCACCGCCGTGTACCCGCCGAGCGAGTGCCCGACCAGCGTGTACTCCCCGATGCCCAGGGCGTCGAGCAGGGTCAGCAGGTCGTCCCGGAATCCGACCAGCGGGTACCGGCCCGGACGCCCACTGGCACCGTGGCCGCGCAGGTCAGGGGCGATCACCCGGTATCCGCGCGCGACCAGCGCCGGGGCCAGCCGGTCCCAGGTGGCCGACGAGCTGCCGCCACCGTGCAGGGCGACGAGCGGCGGTGCACCGACGTCACCGTGCTCCCGGTACCCGATCCGCACCCCGCCCACGCTCCGCATCCGGCATGTGTACCAAAATGCGGTCGCTGCCATCCGTCCCGGGACGGGAGGATGCCTGCATGGGTACCGATCTGACCGCCCGGGCGCGCGCCGCCTGGGCCGGCTACGCCCGGATGGGTACCGCCTGGCCACCGCCCGGCGGGCACCACGTCGAGGTCACCGCAGATTCCGCGCTCTGCCCGCCCGGCTGGCTCGGCGTCGTCGAGCTCGGCGACGCACGCATCGCCACCGCGCCGACCGGGGCGCTCGCCGACGTGCTCGACGCCGCGCTGACCGAGGACCGGCTGGACCAGCTGCCGGTCGCCCGGACACTCGGACCGGCCCGGCTGGCCTTCCTCGAAGCCGCCGACTTCCAGCCCGCGCGCAGTGACGACATCGTGGTACTCCCGGCCGGCGACCCGGCAATCGCCGCGTTCGCCGCCGCCAACGAACCCGAAGCCAGCGACGAGGCCGGCATCACCGAGCCCGCCGTGCTGCACGCCGTGGCCCGGGACGGCGCGCTGCTGGCGGCCGCCGGCTACCTGCGCTGGCCGGGCCGGGTGGCGCACCTGTGCGTGCTGGTGGACCGGAGGGTACGCGGTCAGGGCCTGGCCCGGCTGGCGGCGTCGGCGGCGGTCGCGCAGGCGCTGGATGAGGGGCTGCTTCCGCAGTGGCGGGCCATCCTCGTCGCCTCCCGACGGGTGGCCGCCGGGCTCGGCTTCCGCGACCTGGGCCAGCAGCTAAGCCTGCAGCCGCTGGCCAGCTGACCGCGATGGCGTTCCTGGTGCTGCTGGCCGGCTACGAGAACTCCACCAACCTGATCGGCAACGGCCTGCTCGCGCTGCTGCGCCGCCCCGGGGAGTACGCCCGGCTGCGTCGGCATCCCGAGCTGCTGGGCACGGCGGTCGACGAGATGCTGCGCTATGACAGCCCGGCCGGCCTGGCCATCCGCCGCTTCCCGGTGGAACCGGTGGAGATCGCCGGGGTGGGCATCCCGGCCGGCGAACCGGTGCTGCTGTCGCTCGCCGCGGCCAACCGCGACCCGGCCCGGTTCGCCGACGCGGACCTGCTGGACGTTGCCCGGACGGACAACCCGCACCTGGCCCTCGGCCACGGCATTCACTACTGCGTCGGCGCTCCGCTGGCGCGGATGGAGGCCGAGATCGCCCTCGGCGCCGTGCTGCGCCGGCTGCCGGAGCTGGCCCTCGCCGTGCCACCGGGGCAGCTCCGCTGGCGGCGCTCGTTCCGTAGCCACGGTCTCGAAGAACTCCCGGTGACCTGGTGACCGGGGCGCCCGGCCGGAACACCGGGCTTCGTCGCCCTCGGCCGAGACTCGGGCCTCAGGTCGGCGGCCGGAGGATGGTCGTCGCCCACGGGCCTTCGCGTTGAACGGTGCCGCTCACTGTCCCGGCCAGGATCGGGCGCCCGGGCGCCCGCTGGCCGGCGGTCAGCCTTCGGCAGCCCAGCCGGGCTCGACGGCCGTCATCCGGGCGGTCTTCGCCGGGTCCCGATCGACCAGGTCGCCGAGCACGTCGTCGATGCGCGCCATCAACTCCTGGTCGATGCGCCGGCCCGATGCCGCGGCGTTCTCCCCGATCTGTTCGGGGCGGGAGGCGCCGATGACGGCCGCGGACACCCCAGGTCGCTGCAGCGTCCAGGCGATGGCGAGCTGAGCCATCGACACTCCGGCCGCCTCGGCGATCGGCCGCAGCAGCTGTACCCGCTCCAGCAGCGTGCTACCGAGCACCCGGCGGATGAAGCCCGGGGCCCGACCGGTGGCCGCGGCGCGCGAGCCGGTGGGGGGCGGCTCACCTGGCCGGTACTTGCCTGACAGCACGCCCTGTGCCATGGGCTGGAACACTATCTGCCCGATGCCGGCGTCGGCGCAGACCGGCAGTACCTCGGGTTCGATGACCCGCCAGAGCATGTTGTACTGCGGCTGGTTGCTGACGATGCGCGACCGCGGGCCGGCGGCGGACAGGCCCGCTTTCAGCTGCTCCGCGGTCCACTCCGAGACGCCGACGTAGAGCACCTTGCCCTGGCGTACAAGATCCTCGAAGGCCTGGAAGGTCTCCTCGATCGGCGTGGCCGGGTCGAACCGGTGCGCCTGGTAGAGGTCGAGGTAGTCGGTGCCGATGCGGCGGAGCGAGGCGTGGCACGACTCCATGATGTGCTTGCGGGACAGGCCCCGGTCGTTCGGGCCGTTGCCGACGGGCAGGCAGACCTTGGACGCGATGACGAGCGAGGACCTGTCGATGCCGCGGAGCGCCTGCCCCAGCAGGGTTTCGGCGGCTCCTTTCGCGTAGACGTCGGCCGTGTCGAAGGTGTCGATGCCGGCATCCAGGGCGGCCCGGATGCACTCCGTCGCGGCGGCGGCGGAGACGGTCTCCCCGTGCGTCAACCAGTTGCCGTAGACGATCTCGCTGACCGTGAGACCGCTGGTACCGAGTCGACGGTGTTCCATGCCGGCACCCTACCGGGTGAACTTTGCGCGGGTGGTACACGAAACCGCCGTGCGGCAGAGCCCAGGCTGTGGCAGCAGCCGACTGCACAGCTTCCTCACTGGTAGCCGAGTTCCTTCTTGGCCACTTCGAGGAAGTCATTGAACAACTGGAAGTATTTTGCGTTGTCGCATCCTGTCGTGGGTTTCCCGTTGAGGCCCGTGGCGTCGGCGAGATAGTCATTGATCTTCTGGCCGGCGTTGTTCACGTCTTCGGGCGCCACCAGGACCAACGCGCCGGCCTTTTCGCCGACGTGGCCAGCGCCGCATTGCTTTTGGCCTGGTCCACCGGCCGCTCCTGCAGTACCGTGCACCAGTTGGTCGACGCACCGAGGAACTCGGCGTAGACGGTCCGACTTGTCGTCTCGACCTGCAGCTGCGCCTGAGCATGGTTGGCCTGAGCGCCGCCGATGATCGCTCCCAGTGCGGCCCCGACCAGTGGCGAGCCGAAGAAGCGGCGTATCGCGGACGGCGTTTTCTCTGGCTGGGACATGCCGGGCTCCCCCTCGTGGGCACGGTGAAGGCGCATGGCCTGCGGCCCGCGCTGACCACATTGTCCACATTGGACAGAACGCGGTCTCCCGGTCGCACTGTCGGAACTGTGTCGACCGGGCAGGCCCAGCAGGCAATTCCGTCGATCAGCGTCGATCAACTCCGCCAGCGTCCACAGTGGCGTCGCAACCCGGCGACCGGGTCACCGCGATCGGGCGGGCCAGCGATTTTGGGTCAGCGGGCGTCCTGGCGGAACAGGTAGTGCTCGTGCACCAGGATGCTGAGGGCGGCGTAGAGCGGGACGGCGACCAGTGCCCCGAAGACACCGGCCGGGGCCGGCCCGGGCCGCGCGGTGCGGCGGCGGATGCGTCCGCTATGCCGCGCCCCCATCTGTGCGCCAGTGCCGGCGCAGCGGTCCCGGGCCGCTCCCACGGCAACAACGGCATCCGGCATTTCAGGCGAAATCATTCGGGGGTACGCCGGGCGGCTGACCGGCCTGGAGCCGCTGGTCAGGGAGTGAGGTCCCAGAGCAGGCGGTAGTAGGCGATCCGGTCGGGGTCCGGGGTGACGCCGTAGGCGGAGAAGAACAGCGGCTCCCAGCCGGGGCCGTAGTTCCAGGTCAGGCTCCACGAGCCGATCGCCAGGTCGGCCCAGCGGTCGGCGATTCCGAGCGCGCCCAGGTCGACGTGCCCGACGGTGTGACCGTCGGCGCCGATGATGGTGTTCGGCGCGCAGGCGTCGCCGTGGCAGACCACCCGGCGCTCCACCGACGGTGCGGCGTCGAGCAGGGCCAGCGCCGTGTCCAGGGTGAGGTCGCGGTGGTCGGGGTGCCACTGCACCGGGTCCAGGTGGCCGCGGTCGCGGGCGGCGGCGACGCGGTCTTTCGCGTCCCAGGTGAACGGGGACTGCTCGGCCGGCAGCGTGTCGTGCAGCGCGCGCAGTCCTTCGGCGATGGCGATGACGGCGGTACGCGGCCGGGTGCGCCAGTACTCGGTGACCGCGTTGTCGCCGGGCAACCCGGCGGTGACCAGCCACTGCCCCCGGTGGTCCCGACCGTGGTCGAGTACCCGGGGCACCGGAATGTACGCCCCGGCCCAGGCCAGCCGGGCGGCTTCCCGGGAGACGTCGAGCCCGCTGCCGGCCGGGGTCCACTTGAGGAACTCCGTGCCCGCGGCAGTGGTCACCTCGAAGGTGAGGCTGCCCAGCTCGCTGCGCCACACCGGCCGGTAGGGTCGGCCGTCGATGAGGTCGGCGACCGGCGCCGGGACATCGACGTGACTGGGGGCGTCGGCGATCATGTGCCCATCCTTTCCAAGGTGACCGGGTGCCGGCCCTCGGCCGGTCCCGTAGTTCGCAGCGCTACCGCGCCCGCGGCGACGAGCAGCGCCAGCAGCGCCGGGATGCCCAGTGCGACAGGCAGGCCGACCAGCGCCGCGATGCCGCCGATGAGCACCGGCCCGGCCAGGAACCCGGCGTACCCCATGCTCACCACCCGGGCCAGCGCCCGCCCGGGGCTGGCCGGGTTGCGGGCGCCGGCCGCGGTGTTGGCCTGCGGCGCGATGCACGACGCACCGGCGCCCAGGCAGGCGAAGCCGACGACGGCGGCCCACTGGCGGCCGACCAGCAGCGCCACGCCGAGCCCGGCGGCGGCCAGCAGGCCACAGCCGCGGACCAGCCGGACCGGTCCGAGCAGCGTGGTGAGCCGGTCGCCGGCCACCCGGCCCAGCGTCATCGCCCCGGCGAACGCGGCGTACCCGGCGGCCGCGAACCCGGCCGCGGCGCCCAGGTCGTCACGCAGGTAGACGGCGCTCCAGTCGGCCGCGGCGCCTTCCCCGACAAGCGCGCAGAACACCAGCAGGCCGAGTGCGTACACGCCGACGAGCCGGGCGCCAGGCGCGGCCGGGGCGGCGGCGTCCGGCCCGGCTGCCGATGCGGGCAGCGGCGCCCAGCGCACGGCGGCGCCGGCCAGTGCGAGCACGGCGGCGCCGACGGCCAGGAAGGTGCCGCGCGGACCGACGCCGGCGTGCGCGAACAGGCCCCCGACGGCGGCCCCGAGCAGCCCGCCGACCGAGTACACGGCGTGGAACGAGGACATCACCGGCCGCCGGTACGCCCGCTGCACGCGCACGGCGTTGGCGTTCATGGCGATGTTCAGCGCCCCGTGCCCGACGCCGAAGGCGAACAGCGCGGCAGCCAGCGTGGTCACCCGGCCGGCGTACCCGGTGGGGATGAGCAGCAGTCCCTCGGCGAGCGCGGTGGGGATGAAGACGCGCGCGGCGCCGTAGCGGTCCACCAGGCGACCGGCCAGCTGCATGCCGGTGATGGCTCCGGCGGCCAGCGCCAGCAGCGCCAGGCTGAGCCGGCCGTCACCGGCTCCGACCGCGTGCTTGACGGCGGGTACCCGGGCCGTCCACGCGCCCAGCGCGAAGCCGAACAGCAGGAACAGCAGCGCTGTGCCCAGCCGGGCGCGGCGCGGCCGCTCCGCCATCACATCACCATGCCTCGATAGGCAGCCCACTGTAGCGGCAAACCGTCACCACGCGCTGCCGCTGTGCAACCCCTACCGGGAATGCGCCGGTAGAGGCGTCGGAGGCCGCGAAAATTGCGGTGGAAACACCGACGGGACGGTGTCGGTGAAGCCCCGCAGGCTGGCCGGGAAGCACCCGAGGGAAGGGGTACACGCGATGGATACGACGTGGCTCGCGGCCGACTGGACCGCGCTGTGGAACGGTGAGCTGGCGCTCGCCGGCAAGATCGTCGCGCCGAGATTCCGGATCAGGTTCGGCGGCCTGGCCGCTGCCGGGCCGGGGGACGCCGTCACCGACCCGGCCGCGCTGGCCGGCTTCATCGCCGCGTTCCGTGCCGAGCGACCGGGCCTGCGCTACGCGCTCGACGGCCGGCCGGCACAGGCCACCGACCCGGACGGCGGCACCGGCACGGTGCTGACCCTGCGCTGGTACGCCCAGCGCCCGCAGGCGCCGTCCCGCAGCGGCATCGACTGGCTACGCGTCCACAGTGGACAGATCGCGGACGTCTGGTCGGTGACCGGCGAACGCCGCTTCCCGACCTGACGTCCGGTCAGCCGCCCAACCGCACCCGGAACTCGGCCTCCTGGTCGCCGGCCAGGTCGGCCGGCCCGTGTGGCCAGCTCACCGCGCTGGTTTCGACGAGTTCGTCCCGGCGTACCGGGGACGGCAGGTGCCGCCAGTCGGCCTGCGGGTCAGCGGGGTGCCCGGGTGCTACCGGATCGGTTGCCGTCATGGGTCCATGGTCCCGCGTTGCCGCCCATGGTCACCAGCGTCCGGGGCCACCGGATGGCTGTGGACGCCCGCGGGTGCGGGATGCGCGCCGGCCGGAGCGCCGCCCCGCTCGACTCCGCCATGCTGTTCTCCCAGGTTGCCGTGCGCTGATCCGCCGTGGTGGGCGTGGACCACCGCGTGACCGCGGCCGCGGCTGATCAGCGCCCGGTTCACCGGCGTGGTGACCAGGAACGCGACCACCAGGGACAGCGCCAGCGACGTCCAGAACAGCCCCGTCCGCAGGCCGGCGTCGAGCGCGCCTGGGACGGCCACCACCACGGCGTTGTCGACCAGCTCCATCACCAGGATGGAGGCGGTGTCGGCGGCCAGCGCCAGGCCGAGCGCCGCGCGCAGGCCGACGCCGTGACGCAGCACGCTGCTCATGGTCAGCGCATAGCCGAGGACGAAGGCGAGCACGAACGACAGCGCCACGGTGCCGGCGTTGGACAGGCCGGTGGCCGCGCCGACGACCATGCCCAGCACCTCGCCGACGGCGCAGCCGGTCAGGCAGTGCAGCGTCGCCTGGGCTGCGACGCGCCAGCTCACGATCATGTGTTCGAGTATACCCCCTGGGGTATACGTGCGGCACCATGGAACCCATGGAGATCCGTCCCGCCGCGCCCGCCGACTGGCCGGGCATCTGGCCGATCTGGCACGCCGTGGTGGCCGCTGGAGACAGCTACACCTGGCTGCCGGAGACCGACGAAGCCACCGCCCGGTCGCTGTGGATGCCGCCCGCGCCGGCCGAGACCTGGGTCGCCGTCGACCAGGCCATCGTGGGTACCGCCCTGCTCAAGCCCAACCAGCCGGGGCTGGGCAGCCACGTGGCCAACGCCGGGTTCATGGTCGCGCCGGCCGCTTCGGGGCGGGGCATCGGCCGGGCGCTGGGCGAGCGGATCATCGCCCGGGCCACCGAACTCGGGTACGCCGCGATGCAGTTCAACGCCGTCGTCTCCAGCAACAGCCGGGCCGTGGCGCTCTGGCACAGCCTTGGCTTCCAGACCGTCGGTACGCTCGCCGGCGCGTTCCGGCACCGCCGGCTGGGCCGGATAGACCTCTACGTGATGTACCGGGCGCTGTAGGCCGGACGGGTCAGCCGGCGCGGCGGCGCAGCGTGGCCACCGTCGAACCGGTCAGCGCCAGCAGGCAGGCCGGCAGCTGCCCGTCGGCGGCCGCCGCGCCCAGCAGCGCCTCGCCGGTGGGGCGGTCGGCGTTGAGGTAGGCGCTGACGAACCGTGCCACCCAGCGGGCGTCGTAGTCAGCGGTGTCGATGGCCGGGTACTCCAGGGTCCAGGGGCCGGCCGGCAGCCCATCCCCCACCAGCGTCGCCGCCAGGCACACGGCGACGTCGTAGGCGCCCGAGACGCCGGCCCGGGACACCACCGCGGCGAAGGTCCCGGTGACCGCGTCAGGGTCGTCGTCCAACGCCAGCTCCAGCACCCGGGTGGCGTCGTCGTACGGGTCGGTCACAGCAACCACCCTAGGCACCGCGGTCAACCACCGCCCGCGGACGAGCCGAACGCGGCACGCTATCTCGGCCGGCGCAGGAAGCAGGTCAGCCGGGCCGTGCAGATCCGGGCGCCGGCCTCGTCGGTGATGACCACCTCGTAGCTGGCCACCGAGCCGCCGAGGTTCAGCGCCGTGGCCACCCCGGTGACCGTCCCTGCGCGGGCGGCCCGGTGGTGGGTGGCGTTGATGTCCACGCCCACCGCGATCCCCCCGTGGATACGCGCGGCGTGCAGTGTCGCGCCCACCGAACCGAGCGTCTCCGCCAGCGCACAGGAGGCACCCCCGTGCAGCAGCCCGAACGGCTGGGTGTTGCCCTCCACCGGCATCGTGCCCACCACCCGCTCCGCAGTGGCCTCCACCACGGTGATGCCCAACCGCTCGTTGAGCGCGCCGGGGGTGAACGGGAGTTCGGCCCTGCCGTTGGTCATGACGGCACCCTACCCTCCGGTAACCGGCGGGCTCCGCCGAGCGCGGCGTCACCGGGACGGCTGGTGGATTGGGCCGGCCGTCGGATCCTCCGGGAAGCGCCGACGCCCTACGGTGAACCACGGCACATCCACCCGGGAGAGGACGCACATGGGCGAGACCGTGGAGACCCGCGGCGACGAGCGGCACGACCTGATCGCCGCGGACACCAACAACGACGGCCGGGCCGACCTCTGGGCCACCGACACCGACGGGGACGGCAAGGCCGACCTGTTCCAGTTCGACACCGACGGGGACGGCAAGGTCGACGTCACCATGGTCGACGCCGACCAGGACACGCTGCCGGAGACCGTCGTCGACGGCGACGGCGGGCACGCCCCCCAGGTCTGAGCCGCAGCCGTCGGCGCTCGGGGAGCTCAGCGCACCCCGGCGCCGCTGGCCAGCGCCACGAACAGCACACACAGTCCGGCCACCGCCGTGACCAGCAGCGCAATCAGCCACCACGGGGGTACGGCGCCCGGCGGGGCGAGCGCCTCCGGGTGTCCCAGCCGGCGCAGCTCCAGCCGGCTGGCCCGGGCCAGCTGGCGGTACCAGTCCGGGTGCTGCCCGCCCCGGGACAGCTCCACCGCCAGCCGCGCCTGTACCCGCTGCAGGTGCCGTACTTCGCGGCCAGCCTGGTGGCCACGGCGCTGCACCGCGTAGCGGCGAGCGGCCCGGCGCCGCCACAGGCTGTGCAGGGCGGCGCGTTCGGCCCGGGTACAGACGTCCGGGTCGGGCTCGGCGGCCAGCAGCCGCAGGTAGTGACCGGCCTCCTGGTGGCTGGCGCGCCAGCCGAGCGCGGCCACCAGCACCACCGCCGGGGCACCCTTGAGGACCAGCGCCGCCAGCACCCCCCAACCGCCGGCCCCGACGCCGTCGACCAGCCACGGGCTGTTCCACAGGAAGTGCAGTGACCAGGCCGCCGCCAGCGCCAGCCCGGCCGCGCCCAGCCGGATGCCCCACGGCCGTTCCCGGCGTACCACCAGGTAGCCGACGCCCGCGCCGGCCAGCGCGGTGAACGCGGTATGGCTCCACAGGCCGCCGATGAACCCGCGCACCAGGAACTGGGCCAGCACCGAGCGGTACGCGCCGTCCGCGCCGTCCCGGGACACCTGCGCCACCGCGAAGATGACGTCCTCCACCACCTGGAAACCGAGCCCGACGAAGGCGCCGTAGACGAAGCCGTCCAGCACGCTGTTCAGGTGCCGGCCGGCGACCAGCACGATCATCACCACGCCGAGCAGCTTCAGCGGCTCCTCCAGGGTGGGCGCCACCAGCGCCGCGCCCCAGCGGGACGCGAAGGCCGGCGACAGCTGCTTGGCGAGCAGGTCGTGCGCCGCGCTGTCGCCGGCCGCCGCCACCGTGGTGGCGACCAGCGCGCCCCAGCCGAACGCCGCGCAGACCAGCGGCGCCGGCTCCCGCTCCAGGAAGTCCACGGCGCGCACCACCAGGACGAACGGCACCGCATAGGCGCCGAACAGGGCGAGCGCCAGCAGCGCCGGGCCGGGCTGCTGGCCCGCCGGGGTACGCAGCAACGCGACCAGCCGCAGCCCGCCGGCCAGCAGTGCGACGAGCAGCACCCAGAACGCGGGTACCAGCGGCAGCCGCGCCCGGGCGGCCAGTCCGGCGGGGAGCACGTGGGCGACGGTTCGCTGCCGGGTGGCCATCCTCACCCGGCCCGGAACGCGATACTCGCCACGGCTGCCCGCAGCGCCGGCAGCTCCGCCGAGCCCGGCAGGTCGGTACCGGCGAAGGTGGCCCGCACCGCCAGCCCGTCGGCGACGAAAACGGCGTACCAGCCGGTCCCGGTGGCCGTGGTGTACCCGCCGGCCAGCCCCCGCACCCCCGCACTGGTCGCCGTCGGCGCTTCCCGCCCGAGCGCCTGGTACCCACGCGCCCGCACGATCACCGCACGCAGCGCGGTGGCGGCCTGCGGCAACGTGCCGGTGAACCGGACGACCACCACGGTCAGCCGGGCCGTACCGACCACGAAGAGCACTCCGCCTTCGCGGCCGTCCCGGCTGGTGGCGGTCCGGGTGGCGTCGTACTGGGCGCCCGGCGGCGGGACCACGCTGACCCCGGTGGCCACCGGATACGGACGGCCGGTCGCCACCGCGTAGGTGGCCGGGACCCGGGCGTTCACCGCCGGCAGGGCGACCCCGACCATGGCGAGGACCGCCACGACGCCGAGACTGGCGAGGGCGTTACGGGTCAGACCGGCCCGCGCCCCGCCCATACATGAACGTTACCGTGCGTGCCGCCGACGTGACGGATCATGCGGGCAGGCGTACCTGCTCCGGGGTGGGCGGGCTCAGCGCAGCCCGTGCAGGTAGGCCAGCCAGCCGCTGGTCAGCTGCGCCTCACCCACTCCCAGCGTGGCCCGCGCGGCGGCGTCCTGGGTGGTGTCCGTGGTGAAGGCCGAGTAGAGGGCGAGCAGCTTCGCCTTGCCGTAGGTGGTGGCGATGTAGCGGCAGGCCAACGCCGAGTAGAGGTAGTTCCGGTAGCCGATGTCGTAGAAGTCGCCGTCGTCGGGCAGCTGGGTGGGGTAGCCGTAGTGGGCGAGTTCGTCGCGCAGCCGGGCGGTGGAGACCCTTCCGGCGTCCTCGCCGACGTACTCGGCGATGCCCTCGACCAGCCAGGTCGGCGTCCGACCTGAGGTGATCGGGCCGGTCGCCACGTGGATGAACTCGTGGGTCAGGGTCGCCTCCAACTCGTCCGCGTTACCACCGAGGCTGTCCGGGTTGAACAGCACCCGGCTGGTCACGTATGCGAAGTCGGAGCCGCTGCGCCACTCGTACACCTGGGAGAAGGACTGCACCGCAACGGCCGCGACGCTGTCCAGCCGCTCGGAGTCGTCGCGGAAGTAGGAGGCGATCACGTCCCGGTCGGAGACGGCCGTGACCAGCACTTTGCCGGGCCAACCGGTGGGCTGGAAGCGGAGCGCGTTCTGCACCCCGGTCTCGGCCAGCTGGAGCAGCTGCGGCGCGATCCGCTCGTCGTCCACGGAGATCACCGCCACCACGTGCGGGCTGCGCTTGACCACCACCGCCCCGGTCTCCCAGGGCAGGCCGCCGGCGCCCTCCGGCAGGCCGTTGTCGTGGACGAGTTCGTCGGCGACCACCCAGTGGCCGTCGCGCTGGCCGAGGTAGGGGACCCAGGGCGCGGCGACCGGGGAGGAGTCCACGCCGCGCACCGCGTACCGGACGGTGACCGACACCGTGACCAGGCCCCGGTCGAAGCTGGCGGCGAGCGCCGGATCGAGGTCCCGGGCGGGATACCGGCCCACCGCCGTCACGGTGAGGGTGAAGGCGGACAGGTCCAGCGCGGTGAGGTTGCTGAACTCCTCCTTCTCGTGCTGGACGAAGTTGGGCCGGCTCTGGTCGACGTCGGCGAGGTAGGCCTTCTCATCGTGGGAGTTCACCGCCGTCGCCCGCCGGGTCAGCAACTGCTGGATGGCGGCTTGCGCCTGGGCCGTACCGGGGACGAAGCCGACCGACGGGGCGCGCCACAGCACCGCGGCGGCCGCGTCGCCCACCCCGCACAGCAGCGCCAGCACCAGGGAGAGGGTGAACCCGGCGCGCAGCAGCGCGGTACCGACGCCGGCCCCCCGGCGCGCCGGCGGCGCCGGTGACGGCCACCCGGGCGGGCCCGGCTGCCTCGGGATGACCGGCGCCGGATAGCCGGCCGGCGCGTGCCACACCGGGCCGACCGGCGCTACCGGCGGCGACACCGCAGCGGCCGGCAGGTTCCCCGGACCCACCGGCGCAGGAGCCGAGGTGCCGGCCTGCGCCGGCTGGTCGGCAGGTGCGCCGGCCGGGAGGGTGACGGGGGGTTGCGACACGTAAGTCCTATCGCGCAGCGGGGGGACACAGCATAATCCAGCCATGACACCTGTCGGATCCGCCAACCCGTGAACGGTGTCGGGGCGACCGCGGCGGCGCTGGCCGCCGGCAGCTACCTGAGCCTGACGACCTTTCGCCGGGACGGCACGCCGGTGGCGACGCCGGTCTGGGTGGTGGGCGACGGCGACCGGCTCGCGGTCTGGACCGCGGGCAGTTCCTGGAAGGTACGCCGGATCCGGCGCAACCCGGCGGTGACGGTCGCGCCGTGCACGTTCCGCGGACGCCTGACCGGTACGCCGGTGTCCGGCCGGGCGAGCGTCCTGCCCGCCGACCAGACCAGCCGGATCAAGGATCTGATCAAGAAGAAGTACCGGCTGCTCGGCCCGCTCACGCTCTGGTCGAGCCGCCGCCGCAGTGGCGGCGTGGAGCGCTCGGTGGCGTTGAGCATCGAGCTGCGCCCGGACACTTCCCGGACATGAGTCAGGGGCCGCCGGCACGGAGCGGTCATGCCGGCGGCCCCTGACTTCAGGGTCTGGTCGTCTGGTCCGGTCGGAGGTCAGTCGCCCTGACGCTGCTGCGGGATCTGCCCCTGCAGCAGGGCACGAACCTCAGACTCACGGTAGCGACGGTGGCCGCCGAGGGTGCGGATCGCACTCAGCTTGCCGGCCTTCGCCCACCTGGTCACGGTCTTGGGGTCCACTCGGAACATCGACGCAACCTCGGCCGGGGTCAGCAGCGGCTCGGGTTCGTGCGTTCGCGACGCCATCGGTCACTCCTCCACATGTTGTACAAACGCCCACCGGGGTCCCGCCGGTCGGCGCATGTCTATGGTCCGGCTAGTCCCGCATGTCCGACATGGACCGAACGGTTGACCTTACCTGGATGGACGGATGATGAATGCCCGATTTTTCGGTTTTTAATCGTCCTCATGATGTCTTATTTGGACCTTGTGTAACGTTCAGTCAGGGCACCAATACGAAGCGTGTTCCCATTAGTTGGAACGTTCGAGCATCTGCACGGCCCGCCACCTGGCCACGAGCTGCTCATAGGCCTCGGTCGCGGCGTCCGCGTCGCTGCGCGCGAGGCTGGCCAGCCCGGTAGCCACCAGACCGGGCGAATCATCTTCGGAAAGTGCATCATCTGACAAAAGCGACACAAGGCCACCGTAGTCCAGTTCCACCACCGAGCGCGGATGGAACTCCTCCAGCCAACGGGTGCTCTCCTCGACCGCCGCGGTGATCGGTACCTCACCCAGCGCCCGACGTAGCACGCTGTGCGCCCGGTGCGCCCGGCGCCGCGCCTTGGAGATCTCCGTCCGGTAGTGCAGCGCCCGCCGCTGCGGCTGCAGGGTCAGCTGCCGCTCGGTCACATCGAAGAAAGTGAACCAGCGCAGCGGTACGCCCCAGGTGGCCACCTGCTCGTGGATGCGCGGTGCACCGTTCTCCAGCACCGCCGGGCCGTTGCGTACCCGGTCGACGATCACTCGGGCCTGCCCGGCCAGGGTCGGCGGCACGAAGGCGTCGGCGAGCACGGCCGGTACGCCGTCCCGCGCGGACAGCGCCGCCTCGGCCACCCGCAGGCGCAGGTTCCACGGGCAGATCAACAGGGTCTCGTCGGTCTCCAGGACATAGGCCTCGTCGGGCAGGTCGGGCAGCCTGCTCCAGCCGGCGCCGAGCGCCTCCAGCACCTGGGTGCGCTGCCGGCCGGGGCCTTCGGACGGGGCGACGGCCCGTCCCTCCCGGACGTAGCGGCGCCAGAACAACTGTCGTTCCCGGTCGAATGCGCTCAGCGGCTCGTACACCCGCAGGTACGCGGCGAAGTTGGAGGGCACCGCCCGATCGTGCCACGCCCGGGGGCATTCGCGCTGTCACCTGTAGCGCACCTGCGCACACCGATACCGTGCGTAGTTGTCGGGTGGCTCCGACGAGGTTGCTCACAGGTAAGGACCGAACCCGGCGTCCCGAGGTGTCGAATCCGGCCCGCTCCATGTACCGTATGACCCACGAGAGATGCTGACACCATCGGGGCCCGCCTTCGGGCTGCCCCGTCATTTCTGTGCGAGGGGGTCGAGCCATGGGGCGCGGCCGTGCGAAGGCCAAGCAGCAGAAGGTCGCTCGGGAGCTGAAGTACCACACTCCCAACACCGACCTCGCCGCCCTACAGCGTGAGCTGGGCGGAAGCGCGAAGCCGGACGACGACTTCGATGACTACGACCTGTCCGAGGACGACGACGAGGACGACGACGAGTCCGAAGACGGGGATCTGCGAGACGACGGCAAGTGGGCGGGCCCCCGCCGCTGACCAGCGGCGGTGCGCTCCATCCAGTTGGCCACCGGCGACACCCCACAGCATCCGGAGCACGCGGCGACGCCGCGTGCTCTCCTCTGGCCTGGTAATGCCGCCCGCCTGCCGGCAGCCGGAGCACAGCCCGATAGCCCGGAGCACAAGCCCGATAGCCGGAGCACAGCCCGGCAGGGGAACGCAGCCCGGTAGGGAGACGCAGCCCGGTAGCAGGAGCACGGCCGGGTATGCGCGGCCCGACACGCGACGGGTGCGCGGCACGCGGCCCACCGTTGGCAGCTGCCTGCCGAGCAGAAACGGCCGACCGGCCCCGACTGCGTCGGGCCATCGGGATGCTCCTCACCCCCGGTCGTTACACCGGCCCCAGGCGTGCCCATCCGCTGCGCTGGTCAGCGGCCGGGTATCGGGCGCGAGCGCCACGCCGGGCCTGACACAGCCGGGGGCCGCGCCAGCCGGCGCGGTACAGCCCGGTCGTTACCGGTACGTGACGAAGCTGCGCGGCTGGTCCGGTTGGTTCAGCGGGGCCGGTTGGTGAACTGGTAGAAGGTGGGGAAGGCGTCCTCGAAGGGGCGCCACGCCGGACCCTCGGCCGCCGCCACCCCGCCCCGGGCCAGCCAGGTGCGGTGCGCCTCCTCGACCAGCCGAGCCAGGCCCGGTCCCGCCTGCTCGATCCGCTCGGCGAGCGGGTCAGTGGTCTCGGGCATGGTCGAGCACCCCCTCCAGAAGATTGATCTTGCTGTTCCGGCAGTGCTCGGTACGGGTGGTGTCGAACCGACCGTGCTCGAAGAACCGGTTTGCCGCGTGCCCGCCGCCGCAGAAGCCGAAGTACGGGCAGCTGGCCCGGCAGGCTTCGACGCCGCGCAGGTACTCGGCGATCCAGCCGGCGGGCCGGGCGGCGGCGTCCGCCACGATCTCGGCCAGTGGACGGTGCAGCACGCTGCCGGAGCTGAAGTCGCCGTACCGGCCGTCGGAGAAGCCGGCCAACTCCGGCGAGAGCAGCACCACCGCGCCATCGTGACCGACCACCGGCACCGGGTCGATCCGGCGCGGCAGCAGCGTGTCGGCCGCACCGGCCAGGACGGCCCCGGCGTAGCGCAGCGCCCACTCGATCTCCCGCAGCTCGACGCGCGGATCGGCGCGCCAGGCGGCGGTCAGCTCCGCCCAGAAGGCGCGTACCGAGTCGGCGCGGTGGGCGTTGGAGCGGGTGTTCACCCCCTCCTGCTCCTCGACGTTGACCCCGAGCGCGTGCGCACCAAGCTCGGCGAAGTAGCCGTACAGGTCGGCGGCGAGCCCGGGGCGCGGGTCGCTGACCACGCACAGCGCGGCGAAGCCGATGTCGTTGCGGCGCAGCGCCTCGATCCCCCGCATGATGTGCCGGTACGCCGGTCGCCCGGCCCGGTCCACCCGCTGCCCGGTCAGCTCGGCGGGGCCGTCCACGCTCACCCCGACGCGTACCCCCCGCTCCTGGAAGAAGTCGCACCAGGCGTCGTCGATCAGGGTGGCGTTGGTCTGCACGTGGTGCTCCACGGGGGCGGCGCCCGGCGGCGGGTCGAACGCCGCCATCAGCTCACCCAGCGCCGGCAGCCCGGCGGCCAGCGGCTCGCCGCCGTGCCAGACCACCGAGAAGCGCCCGGCAGCCGCGGCCCAGTCGGTCACCGTCGCGGCGACCGCCCGGGCCACCGCGACCGGCATCCGCCGCTCCACCTTGCGCAGCGGCAGGTAGCAGTAGTGGCAGTCGAGGTTGCACAGGGTCGTCGGCTGCATGATGACGTAGGAGGGCACCGGGGCGATGCCGCGCATCCCCGTCCACTGTGGACGGAGCCTGTCCAGGCTGGCTGACACGACCCCTCCTCACCGCCGTCGGGTGGGTCGCTCCAGCGTAGGTGCGCGGTCACCCCTGCGTGAAGGAGTTCGCACCAGGCGAACGTCGACAGTTCGCACCGGGGCGACAGTCAGCCCGCGGTGTGCGAGCCGAGCATCCGGACCGCGCCCGAACCGTCGAGCACCTCGCCGACCTGCCACGCCTCGACCTTGCGCCCGGCCAGGAAGGCCAGCGCCCGGTCGGCGTCCGCGGCCGACACGACGGCGAACATGCCGACGCCCATGTTGAAGGTGCTCTCCATCTCGGCCTGCTCGATGCGGCCCTTGTGCTGCACCAGGTCGAAGATCGGCTGCGGACGCCAGGTGGACCTGTCGACCACGGCGTCCACGTGCTCGGGCAGCACCCGGACCAGGTTGCCGGGGATACCGCCGCCGGTCACGTGCGCGAACGCGCGCACCTCGCACTCGGTGACCAGGTCCAGGCAGGTCTTGGCGTAGATCCGGGTCGGCGTGAGCAGCTCCTCGCCGAGGGTGCGCTGCTGGCCCAGCTCGTCCACCACGGTGTCCAGCCGCATCCGGCGCTCGCCCAGCAGCACGTGCCGCACCAGCGAGTACCCGTTGGAGTGCAGGCCGGAGGAGCGCATCGCGATGACCGCGTCACCGACCTCCACCCGGTCCCGGCCGAGGATCGCGTCCGCGTCCACCACGCCGACGCCGGTCCCGGAGATGTCGTACTCGTGCGGCTTCATCACCCCGGGGTGCTCGGCGGTCTCGCCGCCCAGCAGGGCGCAGCCGGCGGCCCGGCAGCCGTCGGCGATACCGGCGCCGATCTCGGCCACCTTCTCCGGTACCACCTCGCCGCAGGCGATGTAGTCGAGCAGGAACAGCGGCTCGGCGCCGCAGGCCACCAGATCGTCCACCACCATGGCGACCAGGTCGATGCCGACCGTGTCGTGGATGTCCAGCTGCTGGGCGATGGTCAGCTTGGTCCCGACACCATCGGCGGACGAGGCCAGGATCGGGTTCTTGTACTTGGTGATGTCCAGCCGGAACAGCCCGGCGAAGCCGCCGAGGTCGCCGACCACCTCGGGCCGCCAGGTCCGGGTCACCTTGCTCTTGAGCAGCTCCACAGCCTCTTCACCGGCGTGGATGGAGACGCCCGCGTCGGCGTAGGTCGCGGTGCGCTTGCGGCTGCCACGGCCGCTCCCGGCGCTCCACGGCTGACTGGACTCTCGCCGCTCGGTTACGTGCGTCACTGTTCCTCCTCGCCGGTCGTACACGGCCTGTAAGCCGACCGGCGTGCCTCTAGGTTGGGGCGGACGATCCGCGCTCAGGAGCGCCGTAGCGCTTCTTCGGCACGCGGGCTGGTCTGCAGGGCTCCGGCGTTGTGCGCGGCGCTTCTGCGCTCGGTACCCGGGGATACCGGGTCCGCTTCGGTGTGTCCACCGTTGACCCGCCGACCGACGCCCTCCAGCACGTGTTTGCCGATGAGGTTGTCGGTGGGCAGTCCGATGGGGTACTCCCCGTCAAAGCAGGCGCGGCACAGCCGCGTCTTCGGCTGCTCGGTCGCGGCGATGAGACCGGGCAGCGACACGTAACCGAGGGAGTCGGCGCCGATCGAACGCCGGATGCCCTCGTTGTCCAGGCCGTTGGCGATCAGCTCGGCCCGGGTGGCGAAGTCGATGCCGTAGAAGCACGGCCACTTCACCGGCGGCGCGGAGATGCGCACGTGCACCTCCACGGCGCCCGCTTCACGCAGCATCCGCACGATGGCCCGCTGGGTGTTGCCGCGCACGATGGTGTCGTCGACGACCACGACACGCTTGCCGCGAACGGTGTCGCGCAGCGGGTTGAGCTTGAGCCGGATGCCCAGCTGCCGGATGGTCTGCGAGGGCTGGATGAAGGTACGCCCGACGTAGGCGTTCTTCACCAGGCCCATGCCGTAGGGCAGGCCGGACTCCTGGGCGTAGCCGATGGCGGCCGGGGTACCCGACTCGGGCACCGGGATCACCAGGTCGGCCTCGGCCGGGTGCTCCTGGGCCAGCCGGCGACCGATCGCCACCCGGGCCTGGTAGAGGTTGCGGCCGGAGATGGTGGTGTCCGGACGGGCCAGGTAGACGTACTCGAAGAGGCAGCCCTTGGGGTCGGGGTTGGCGAAGCGTGACGAGCGCAGGCCGTCCTCGTCCATGGCGATCAGTTCGCCGGGCTCCACTTCGCGGACGAAGCTGGCCCCGACGATGTCCAGCGCGGCCGTCTCGCTGGCCACCACCCAGCCGCGCTCCAGCCGGCCGAGCACCAGCGGGCGGACGCCGTTGGCGTCGCGGGCGGCGTAGAGGGTGTTCTCGTCCATGAAGACGAAGCTGAACGCACCGCGCAGCGCCGGCAGCACCTCCAGGGCGGCCTGCTCGACGGAGAGGTCCGGGTGGGCGGCCAGCAGGGCGGTCACCAGCGAGGTGTCACTGGTCGAACCGTCCTCGGTGGCGATCTTGGCGGCCAGCTCGGCGGTGTTGACCAGGTTGCCGTTGTGGGCCAGCGCGATGGTCGTGCCGGTCTCGGTGGCTTTGATGGTCGGCTGGGCGTTTTCCCACGTGGATCCACCGGTGGTGGAGTAGCGCGCGTGCCCGATCGCGATGTGCCCGCGCAGGCTGGACAGCGTCGGCTCGTCGAACACCTGGGAGACCAGGCCGAGGTCCTTGTAGACGACGATGCCGGAGCCGTCGCTGGTGGCGATGCCGGCGGCCTCCTGGCCGCGGTGCTGCAGCGCGTAGAGCCCGAAGTAGGTGAGCTTGGCCACCGCCTCGCCGGGTGCCCAGACGCCGAATACTCCGCACGCGTCTTGCGGGCCGGGCCGTGCAGGGTCGAGTTCGTGACTCAACCGGCCGTCGCCACGGGGCACCTGCCGCTCCTTAAGCCTGAATCGTGAGTCTGGAATCATTCAGCCGAGCTCGGGAATCGTCAGCGTGGTCGTCCTCGCCGTCGCCGAACAGTGTACGCGAGCCGGCCGGATGCGCGGAGAGCCATCATCGCCCTGCTTCGGGTAGTTGGAACAGGGCCCTAATCATCGGTATCCGTCAATCATCGGTATCCGCCAACAATGGCAGCCACCCGGTGAGGTCGGCGCGGACGCCGCTGGCCCGGACCCGCCCGTCGGCCACCGCGGCCGACCACGCCAGCCGGCCGGTGGCGAGCGCTATCCAGGTGAGCGGATCGGTCTCCACCACGTTCGGCGGGGTACCCCGGGTGTGTCGGGGGCCGGCCACGCACTGAATCGCACCGTACGGCGGAACCCGCACCTCCACCGAACGGCCGGGCGCCGCCTTCCCGAGCCGGGACAGTAGCGCCCGGACCGCCTCCTTGACCTGTTCAGGTGCTGGTTCACGGAGCGTATCGAGGTCAGCCAGGACAGCTCGGACGGCTGCCAGATTAGCCGGCGTAGGGGTCATGGGCGGACAATACGACCCCAGAGTGACGTAGTTCGACCGGGCCGTCCCTACCGGATCGGTGCCGGACTTTGGCATAGTTGCCCACGGTGCATCGCGCACGGGGGGTGGTCGAGACCGGAAGGCGGTGGACGTGACTTCGCACCGAATGGCCTGGGGGCTGCGCGCCGGAACAGTGGTGGCGCTGGTCGCCGGCGCAATCGGCGTCGCGGTACCGACGGCTGCCTACGCCGTCGGTTCGACCGTCAAGATCCCCGGCCAGTTGAACGACTTCAACCCCGGGGAGTCGCAGCAACTCAAGATCTCCTACGACGCCGACATTCCCGCCGGAGCCACGATCACGGTCACCGGGCTGAGCAGCGACTTCACCATCAGCAACCCGACGCCGAATCCGGCGGGCGCCTGCCAGGACCTCGACTCAGGCAAGTGTCACCTCGGCGACGACGTCAAGCAGGTCACGCTGACGTTCACCGTGGCGGCCAAGTCGAGCGTCAGTGTCGCCGCTGGAGCGAGCAGCAGTATCCACCTCTTGGCTAAGGCGACCGACGGCGGCAGCGCCTCGGAGACGTTCAACCTGCACGGCCCGCCGCAGACCCAGCCGACCCAGCAGGCTCCCACCACGGTCACCAAGATCTCCGGGGTGGTGAAGGACAGCGCCACCGGCAGCGGCATCCCGGGCGTCAAGGTGGAACTGCAGGACGGCTCGTCCAACCAGTTCACCACCACGTCGAACAACGCCGGCGGGTACCAGTTCACCTCGACCTCGGCCAAGCCGATCATCGCCGGACTGATGGCGATCACGGCCACCAAGGACGGGTTCAGCTACGAGCCGCACCCGTTCAACACCACCGCCGGGCAGCCGGCGACGTTCGACATCGTGATGCTGTCGGCCGCCGCGCCCACCGCCAGCGCCGCCGTTCCGGACGGCGGGATCAGCTCCGCGCCGGTCGACTCGGCCGCGGCGTCCCAGGTGGTGGCCGGCGCAGGCGACAGCACCGGCGGCTCCAACCACTACCTGACCTTCATGATCATTGCCGGCGCGCTGCTCATCCTGGCCGGCATCGGCGCGATCCTCACCCTCGTCCTGCGCCGCCGTCGGGAGGACGACGAGGAGGACGAGGACGACGTGCCGCCGCCGCCACGGCGCGGTCCGCCGCCCGGCCGGCCGGCGTCCGCCGGCTACCGGCCGGAGCCGACCGTGGTGGCCCGCGACCCCGGGTACAACGACCGCACCGCGATCGTGGCGCCCATCGTGGAGGAGTACCCGGACCCGTACGGCGCTCCGCCGCCGCGTACCCCGGCGCCGGCCTACGGCGGCCAGCGCGCCGGCTACGACCAGCCGACCACGTACACGCCCGCCGGGCGGGGCGGGCCCGACCAGTACGCCGGCAACGGCGGTCGGGGCGCCCGCTACGACGAACCCACCGGCGTCTACACCGGCGGCACCCAGAACTACGCCGCCGACCCCGGCTACGGCGCCGAGCCACCCGGCGCCCAGTACGGCAGCGCCCAGTACGGCGGCGCCCAGTACGCGGCCGGCGAGCCCGGCGGCGGCCAGTACGGCGGCGCGCAGTACGGCGCCGGCCAGTACGGCGCCGGCGCGCCCGAGCGCGGACGGGACTACGACGCCGGCCAGTACGAGGCAACCGCCGGCTACCCGAACGGCGCCGGTGCCCAGTACGGCGGGGGGCAGTACGGCGCCGGGGAGTACGCCGGCGAGCGGTACCCGCCGGCCGCCGATCCGTACCGGGACGACACCCGGCACGCTGCCGAACCGGCCTACGGCGACCCGGCACCGCGCAGCGCCCCACCCCGGGGACGCCAGTACGGCGGCTACGACCAGGCCTACGACCAGCGCCCCGGATACGACCAGCAGGGCTACGGCGAGCCCCGCCCGACCAGCGGTGCAGCCCGCCCCACCAGCGGCGCACCCCGGCCGACCAGCGGCGCCCCGCGCGGCGGCGGGTACGGCCAGCAGTACGGCGGCTACGACCAGGCCTACGACCAGCGCGCCGGGTACGACCCCGACGCCGCCTCCCGGCACGCGGCCGACCCGGCCCGGGGCGGCGCGGGCCCGGAGCCCCGACGTTCACTGGACTGGCTGGACGACTGAGTAACGCAGAAGGGCGGCCCTGTCGGGGCCGCCCTTCTGCGTGCGTTGACCGAACGCTACTCCGGCGCCCCGAACAGGGCGGGCAGCGTGGCGCTCCACACCTCACGCAGTTCGGCGAGCGGGATGCTGAACTGGCCGCGTACCTCCAGCGCCCGGCCGTGGCCAGCGACCACGCCGATCCGGGTGGCCGGTAGGCCGTGCTCGGCGACCAGGGCCAGGAATGCCTTCTCCTGGCCGCGCGGCACGGCGACCAGCGCCCGCCCGCCCGACTCGGAGAACAGCCAGACGAACGGGTCGGCGTCCTCCGGCAGGGTCACCACGGCGCCCATGTCGCGCCGCAGTACCGCCTCGACCAGGGTCTGCGCCAGCCCGCCGTCGGACAGGTCGTGCGCGGCGGCCAGCATCCCCTTACCGGCCGCGTCGGCCACCACCCGGGCCAGCAGCGCCTCCCGGGCCAGGTCGACGGCGGGCGGCCGGCCGCCCAGGTGGTTGTGCTCCACCCAGGCCCACTCGGAGCCGGACAGCTCGACGCGCGTCTCGCCCAGCAGCACCAGGACGTCGCCCTCGGTACGCAGGCCCATCGGCACCCGGGCGGTGACGTCCTCGATCATGCCGAGGACGCCGACGACCGGGGTCGGGTTGATCGGCACGGCGCCGGTCTGGTTGTAGAAGCTGACGTTGCCGCCGGTGACCGGGATGCCCAGCTCCTGGCAGGCGTCGGCGAGCCCGCGGACCGCCTCGGCGAACTGCCACATCACCTGCGGGTCCTCGGGGGAGCCGAAGTTGAGGCAGTTGGTGACGGCCAGCGGGGTGGCCCCGGTGACGGCGACGTTGCGGTACGCCTCGGCCAGCGCCAGCTGCGCGCCGCGGTACGGGTCGAGCCGGGTGTAGCGGCCGTTGCCGTCGACCGACAGGGCGATGCCGAGGTTGGACTCCTCGTCCACCCGGAGCACCCCGGCGTCCTCGGGCTGGGACAGCACGGTGTTGCCGAGCACGTAGCGGTCGTACTGCTCGGTGATCCAGGACTTGTCGCAGAGGTTGGGGCTGGCGGCCAGCTTGAGCAGGGTGGCCCGCAGCTCGTCGCCGCCGCGCGGCCGGGGCAGGGTCTCCGCCCGGTCGGCGGCCAGCAGCGGCAGGTCGTTGGGCTCGCGCATGGGGCGGGCGTAGACCGGGCCGTCGTCGGCCAGCGAACCCGGGGGTACGTCCACCACGGTGTGCCCGTGCCAGGTGATCACCAGCCGGCCGGGGTTGTCGGTGCTGCCCTCGGTGACGTCGCCGATGACGGAGGCGATGACGCCCCAGCGCTCAGCCACCGCGAGTACCGTGTCGACCTTGCGCGGCTCGACGATGAGCAGCATCCGCTCCTGCGACTCGGACGCCAGGATCTCGTGCGGCTCCATCGAGGCTTCGCGCAGGTGGACCAGGTCCAGGTCGACGGTCATGCCGGTGAAGGCGGCCGCCGAGGTCTCGGTGAGGGCGCAGGTCAGCCCGGCGCCGCCGAGGTCCTGGATACCGACCACCAGGCCGGCCTGGTAGATCTCCAGGCAGGCTTCGATCAGCAGCTTCTCGATGAACGGGTCGCCCACCTGCACGCTCGGCCGGCGCGACTCCGAACCGGCGCCGAAGGTGGCGCTGGCCAGCACGGAGACGCCGCCGATGCCGTCCCGCCCGGTCTTCGCGCCGAGCAGGATGACCTTGTTGCCGGGGCCGGTGGCCTCCTTGTTCTGCAGGCCGTTGGCCGGCAGCACGCCCACGCAGAGCGCGTTGAGCAGCGGGTTGCCCTGGTAGCACGGGTCGAAGACGGTCTCCCCGCCGATGTTGGGCAGGCCCAGGCAGTTGCCGTACCCGCCGACGCCGGCCACGATCCCGGTGAGTACCCGGGCGGTGTCCGGGTGCGCCGGGTCGCCGAAGCGCAGCGGGTCCATCACCGCGATCGGACGGGCGCCCATGGCCAGGATGTCCCGGACGATGCCGCCGACGCCGGTGGCCGCGCCCTGATAGGGCTCCACGAAGCTCGGGTGGTTGTGCGATTCGACCTTGAAGGTGACGGCGAGCTGCTCGTTGAGCTTGATCACCCCGGCGTTGGCGCCCAGCCCGGCAAGCATCCGGTCGGAGCGCGGCGCCTTCTCCACGAACTGGCGCAGGTGCATCTTGCTCGACTTGTAGGAGCAGTGCTCGCTCCACATGATCGAGTACATGGCCAGCTCGGACCGGGTCGGCCGGCGGCCGAGGATCTTACGGATCTTCTCGTACTCGTCGTCCTGCAGGCCGAGGTCGGCGTAGGGCTGCTCCTCGTCGGGGCTCGCCTCGGCGAACTCGACGGTGTCGACCACCGGCCGGCGAACGGCCGGTCGGTGGGTCGAGCGGGCGGCCCGGGCCGCGCGGCTGCGCGGTGCGGCGCCCGAGGCAGCGAGCGCCCCGGCAGCCGCCGGGTCGTCCACGGCCACGGCGAACCGCACCTCCACCGGCTGCCCGTCAGTCGCCGGAACCGCATCGGCCACCGGCTCCCCGGCCCCGGCAGCCGCCGGGCCAGCTGCGGCCAGCTCCTCGGGCACCCGGTCGGCCCCGGTCGGCAGGTCACCGGCGAGGACGGCCTCGTCGTCAGCGGCCGACAGCTCATCGTCGGCCAGCCCGGTCGGGTCGTCGGCGGAGGACAGCTCGTCGCCTACGGGGACGGCCTCGTCACCGGCCGTCGACAGCCGATCACCGGCGAGGACCGCTTCGTCGCCGGCCGCCGACAGCTCGTCACCGGCGAGGACAGCTTCGTCATCAGCGGTCGACAGCTCGTCACCGGCGAGAACGGCTCCGTCGTCGGCGGAGGAGCGGGCGTCCGTCCCGGTGGGCTCGTCGGTGTCCCGGGACGCGCCGGGCTGCGTGGGCAGCTGCGCGCCGGGCGCCGCCGGTACTCCCGAATCGTCTGGGTCGGCCATGGCGCTCCCCCCGGTCCTCTCCGCGGTCATCGGGCCGCCGCCCCGCTGGTGACCGCCGCGCCGACGGGCGCCAGCGGCGCCCCGGCGGCGATGTGGGCGATCACCGAGGCGAAGAAGGTGAGGCCGTCCACCGAGGGGCCGGTGAGCTCCTCGACGGCGTGTTCCGGGTGCGGCATGATGCCGACCACGTTGCCGGCCTCGTTGCGGATCGCGGCGATGTCGCGCAGCGAACCGTTCGGGTTGCCACCCACGTAGCGGGCCACCACCCGGCCGTCGGCCTCCAGCCCGTCGAGGGTGGCCTCGTCGGCGACGTAGCGCCCCTCACCGTTCTTGACCGGGATGACGATCTCCTGGCCCTCGGTGTACCCGCCGGTCCAGGCGCTGGCCGCCGAGGTGATCCGCAGGCCCTGGTCACGGTTGCGGAAGTGCAGGTGGGAGTTGCGGACCAGGGCGCCGGGCAGCAGGTGCGCCTCGCAGAGGATCTGGAAGCCGTTGCAGATGCCGAGCACCGGCAAGCCGCCCCGGGCGGCCTCGATCACCGACTGCATCACCGGGGAGAACCGGGAGATCGCTCCGCAACGCAGGTAGTCGCCGTAGGAGAAGCCACCGGGAAGGACGACGGCGTCCACCCGGTGCAGGTCGGGGTCGTTGTGCCAGAGCGCGACCGGGGTGGCGCCGGCGATGCCGACGGCGCGGCGGGCGTCGCCGTCGTCCAGCGAGCCGGGGAACGTGACGACGCCGATCCTCATGCGTCCGAGTCCTCGACCCTGATGGTGAAGTCTTCGATCACCGGGTTGGCCAGCAGCCGGTCGGCGATCTCCTTGGCGCTGGCGAGGTCGGGTTCTCCGGTGAACTCGATTTCGATGCGCTTGCCGATGCGTACCGAAGCGACGGTGTTCACCCCGAGCCGCGGCAGGGCGTTGGCAACCGCCTGGCCCTGCGGGTCGAGGATCTCCGGCTTCAGCATGACGTCCACCACGACGCGAGCCACGCGCACTCCTAGCTTTGTTGTGGGTGCTCCCGAGCCTACCGGGCTGCACCGGTACCCCGACCAGCGAGGCGGGTGTTGTCCGGGTCAGGACAGCGCAGTCACCACTGTCAGTACGGCCAGCGCCACGCAGAGCGCCGAACCGACATACTGCACGACGGTGAGGCTGACGTAGCGCAGCAACACCCGTCCGAGTGCCACGCCCAGCGCGGAGACGGCCGCGAGCGCCGCCCAGGAGCCGACGAAGACGGCGACCGGGTGGCCGCCCCGGGCGACCAGGCCAGCGGTGAGCAACTGGGACAGATCCCCCCATTCGGCAGCAAAGATCACCAGGAAGCTGGCTCCCGCCGCGCGCAGGCCGGTACGCCGCTCGCGCCCGACCTTCACCTCGAACTCCTGCTCCTGCTTCGCCTCCGCCTGCCTGGCCAGGTGCGCCGAGCGGGCCAGCACGATGGCTCCCACCAGGAACAACGCGGCCGTGACGAGCTGGACCGGCCGCTCCGGCAGCAGATGGACCAGGCGCCCGGCGGTGACCGCCACCAGGCACTGCACGCCGAACGCCGCCACCACGCCGAGCCAGACCATCAGCGCCCGGTACCGGGTGGCCAGCACCAGCGTGGCGACGAACGTCTTGTCCGGCAGCTCCACGGGAAAGATCAGCACAAACGCCGTGACCGCGGCGACCAGGAACTCCATACCCACCCTTCCCCGCCGGCCCGGGGCGGGCAGGCCCTCGACCCGGCACGCTGTGCGTACCACGATCGAAGGTCTTGCCTACCCGCGCCGCGCGCGGGCCGCGGGGCCGGGCGAAACCGCCAGTATGTCGACCACCGCGATCGGGGCTACTCCCCTTCGCTGGAGATCACTATACGTGAGTTGCGGTGCGGTGCCCGGCGACCGCGGCGGCCCACCGGGGCGCCGGGCCGGCCGGCTGTGGAAGACTCGCCGCCGTGGAGCTGCTGCACTCGGGCAAGGTACGCGACGTCTACACCGACGGTGACGATCTGATCCTGGTCGCCTCCGACCGGGTCTCCGTCTACGACGTGATCCTGCCGACGCCGATCCCCGACAAGGGCGCGATCCTCACCCAGCTGTCGCTGTGGTGGTTCGACCAGCTGGCCGATGTCGCCCCCAACCACGTGATCTCCACCGACGTGCCGGCCGGGTTCGCCGGGCGGGCGATCCGCTGCCGGCGACTGACCATGGTGCCGTTCGAGTGCGTCGCCCGGGGCTACCTGACCGGCTCGGGGCTGACCGACTACCAGCGCGACGGCGCGGTCAGCGGGGTGGCGCTGCCGGCCGGGCTGGCCGACGGCTCCCGGCTGCCCGAGCCGATCTTCACGCCGTCCACCAAGGCGCCGCTGGGCGAGCACGACGAGCCGGTGGACTTCGCCGCCGTCGCCGCCAAAGTGGGCGCCGACGTGGCCGAGGAGCTGCGCCGGATCACCGTCGAGGTGTACCGGCGGGGCGCGGCGCTGGCCGCCGGGCGGGGGATCATCATCGCCGACACCAAGATCGAGCTGGGCTGGGCGGCGGACGGCACGCTGACCATCGGCGACGAGCTGCTGACCCCCGACTCGTCCCGGTTCTGGCCGGCCGACGACTGGCAGCCCGGCCGCCGCCAGTACGCCTTCGACAAGCAGTTCCTCCGCGACTGGGCGGCCGGCACCGGCTGGGACAAGCGCCCGCCGGCCCCCGAGCTACCCGCCGACATCGTCGAGGCGACCCGCCAGCGCTACCTCGACGCCTACCAGCTCCTCACCGGCTCGCCCTTCGCCGGCTGACTGCGCCCGCCCCGGGCGGCGCACGGGCTCAGCGGGCGGCGGCGACGCCGGAGCGGACCACGCCGGCCGCTTCGCGCAGGCTCTCCTCCAGCGGGCGGGCGTGCAGGCCGAGCACCTGCTCGGTCTCGCTGGCGTCGATCGTGAACGGCCGGGCGAACTGGTACCGGGTGGTGCGCAGTTCCCGCAGGAAGGGCGCGAAGACGCCGGTGGTCCACAGCACCGGGTAGGGGATGGCGCTGAGCTTGGCGGCCGGGGCGCCGTTGACCTCGGTGAAGCGCCGCATCAGCTGGGCGACGGTGAGCGGTGCGGCGCTCGGCACCAGCCAGGCCCGGCCGTGGGCGCGCTCGTCGGCGGCTGCGGTGACCAGGGTCAGCGCCGTGTCGGCGGTCGAGGTCCAGCTGTGCGGTACGTGCAGCGGGCCGGGTGAGTAGGCACGCTTGCCGGCCAGCAGCGGTGCGCCGAGGAAGGACAGCAGGCCGTTGGCCTCGAGGTAGTCGCTGGCGCGTACCTCGGTGGTGCGGATGCGGCCCGCAACGTGGCGGCGGATCGCCTCGCGGTACATGTCGGCGCGCAGGCGCAGCTTGGGGTGGGTGGCGGCGAGTGGCGTCTGCGCGGTCATCGGGGCGTCGACCGGGCCGTAGCCGTAGAGGGGGGCGGCGACGGCCAGTACGGCGCCGCTGCGCTCGGCGGCGGTCAACAGCGCCACGGCCAGCGGCGGCCAGTCGGTCAGCCAGCGGTGGTACGCCGGGTTGGCGCAGTTGTAGAGCGCTGCGGCGCCGCTGGCCAGCTCGGTCAGGCGGCCGGCGTCGGTGGCGTCGGCGGCCACCCGGGTGACGCCTGGCAGCTCGGGGCCCTTGCCGCTGCGGGTGACCACGGTGACGGACTCGCCGCGCTGGGCGAGCAGGGTGGCGGCGGCCGTACCGACCGGGCCGGCGCCGACGATGACGTGCTGCGACATGGGAGTGCTCCTAGGCTGCTGGTCTCGGTCATTTTGAGAGCACCGCTCTCTGTTGAGAACAATGCTTGCATGCGAGGACGCTCGCACGCAAGAGCACTGCTCTCGAATGTGTGCGACACTCTGGAACATGCCAGCCGCCTCCATCCGGGCCCGGGTCCGGGCCGAGATGATCGAGGAGATCAAGGCCGTCGCCCGCCGGCACCTGGCCAGCGACGGTGCCAACCTGTCGCTGCGCGCGGTCGCCCGGGACATGGGGATGGTCTCCTCCGCCGTGTACCGCTACTTCGCCAGTCGGGACGACCTGCTCACCGCGCTGATCATCGACGCCTACAACGCGCTCGGCGAGGCAGCCGAGCGCGCCGACGCCAGCGTCACCGACCGCGCCGACGCCCGCGCCCGCTGGTACGCCACCGGCCGGGGCCTGCGCCGCTGGGCACTGGCCCAGCCCGCCGAGTACGCCCTCCTCTTCGGCAGCCCGGTCCCCGGCTACCAGGCGCCCGCCGACACCGTGCTGGCCGCCCAGCGCACCCCGCTGGTGCTGCTGCGCATCTGTGCCCAGGCCCCGCGCCCGGTCGCCGCCCTGCACGTGCCACCGGTCGTCGCCCGGGACGTGACGGCGGTGATGGCCGCACTGGCCGACCAGCTGCCCACCGACAGCGTCGACCCGGCGCCGCTCACGATGGGCAGCTTCGCCTGGATCCACCTCTTCGGAGCCCTCAGCTTCGAACTGTTCGGGCAACTCAACAACGTGATCGAGGCGCGCGACGAGTACTTCGACGCGCAGCTGGGCTGGCTCGCCGACCAGCTCGGCCTGTAGCCGGCAGCCGGCCGGGACGCCCCGGACGGCCGGCCGCGGTGGCCCGAAATGCGGCTCTGGTGTGCCATCGGGCCGCCCCGGCACGAATGGCCGGTTGTCCTGCGAAAGCGGGGCAGGCATGATTCTGCGGTGCGTCCCCCGTCACCGACCGCCCGGAACCGGCGATGACCACAGCCGGCGTACGCTCACCGCTGCCCTGGTGGCGGCTGGACCAGCGGCCGCGCAGCTGGGTGCCGCTGGCCGCGTTCGGGCTGGTCATCGTCACGGTCGCGGGGGAGACCAGCCCCGCCTGTACGGCCGCGGCGCCGTGCGGGCCGGACTGGGTCGGCGCCGGGCTGCTCGGCCTGCTGCTCGGCTCGGCCGTCGCCGTCTTCGTGCACCGCTGGACCGCCGCCCTGCTGGCCATCGCAATGACCGCCGGCTGGCTGCTCGCCGAGCAGGCCGACCCGTCCCACTCGTGGTGGGTGGAGCTGGCCGCGCTCGGGTACACGGCGCTGTGCGTCCGGGTGGCCGGTGCGGACCGGCTGGAACCCGCACCCCCGGCGCTCACCCTGCCGGTACCCGCGCCGGCCGCCCGGCGGCACCGGCTGGGCCGGGGCTGGCGGCTGCTGGCCGGCGTGCTGCTGCTGGCCGCCGCCGCGGTCGCCTGGGGCACCGTCGCCCAGCAGCGCCACGTCGAGCGCCAGGAGGACGCCGCGCGCCTGGTGCACGCCCGGGTCACCCGGCACATCGACGACACCACCATCGCGGTACGCCTGGCTGACGGCGGCAGCGACACCCGGGTCGGAGTACTCGACGCCGCCGCGTACCCGGTGGACAGCACGCTGGACTTCCTGGTCGACGAGGACGGGCTGCACCAGCCGGCCAGCGAGCCCTACGACGTCACCGGGCTGCTCGTCTTCGCCGAACTCGGCGCCGCGCTGGCGGTCGCGGCGCTGGCCCGGGCCCGCCGGTACGAGCACGGGCTGCTGCGTTTCCTGGCCGAGCCGCAGCCGGCCCGGCTGGTCCGGGTGATCAACGCGGGCGGGATCATCGTGGTGTTCCCCTACGACCCGGTCAGCGAACTGGACCCGCCGTACCTGATCTACCCGGCCGTCCGCGCCCGGCACGCCGGGCCGCCCGTGGTCGACGAGGACGCCGACGACGAGGCGCCGCCACCGGCGCCCGTGGTGGCCACCCTCTACGGCGTGGACCGCCCCGGCCACTGGTGCGCCGTCGAGGTCGGCGGCGAGCTGCTCACCCCGGCCCGGCCGACGAAGGCCGGCCCGGTGCCGGGCGACGAGCCGGAGGACCTGGACACCCCGGTCGACCCGGCCGAGCTCTACCCCGGCGACCAGGCGGTCGACTTCACCGTGCGTACCCACCAGCACCATCCGCTCGGCGGCGGCCTGCAGGCGCTCGGCCTGGGCGTCGGCCTGGTGCTGGTCTTCGCCCGGCTGGTCAGCCTCAGCCCGGTCGGCGTCGCCGTCCTGGTGACCGTGGTGCTGGCGGCGAGCAGCGAGTTCTGCTGGCGGGTCCTGCTGCGCCCCCGGGTGCTCTGGCACGGCGCGGGGCTGGCCGTGCTCACCCCGTTCGGGGCGTTCGCCAGCGGCTGGGGCGACATCACGCTGATCTCCGCCGGCAGCGACGACGTCACGATCATCGCTGACGGGATCGGCGGCACCGTGGTGTCCGCGCGTAAGCGGTTGCCCCGCTGGCTGGCCGAGCGCACCGCCCGGCAGCTGGCCCTGGCGCTACGGCACACCCGGCAGCACTCGCTGCTCGGGGACCCGCCGCCGGTACCCGCGGCGCGCCGGCCGGCCGGCCTCTACCTCGCCTGCGCGGTGTTGATACCGCTGCTGGTGGCGTTCATCAGCTGGGCACACCCGGGCTGACGCGGCTCCCGGATCCGGGCGGCGCCGCCCGCGGATCCGGGAGCGACTACAGGATCGGGGCCGGCTGGTAGCCGGCGGCCTCCGGGTAGGCGGCGGCGATGCCGGCGATCTGGTCGCTGACCGCGTACACCTGGGCGGCCGCCGCGCCCGCGAAGGCGCCCCGGTCGGCCACCAGGCTGTCGATCTCGGCCCGGCTCAGCCCCAGCCGGGAGTCGGCGGCGAGCCGGTCGAACAGGTCGTTCTCGGCGCTGCCCTTCTCCCGCATGGCCAGCGCCACGGCCACCGCGTGCTCCTTGATCGCCTCGTGCGCCACCTCCCGCCCGACGCCCCGGCGCACCGCCGCGACCAGCACCTTGGTGGTGGCCAGGAAGGGCAGGTAGCGGTCCAGCTCGCGGGAGATGACGGCCGGGTAGGCGCCGAACTCGTCGAGCACGGTGAGGAACGTCTGGAACAGCCCGTCGAGAGCGAAGAAGGCGTCCGGCAGGGCCACCCGGCGGACCACCGAGCAGGAGACGTCGCCCTCGTTCCACTGGTCGCCGGCCAGCTCACCGACCATCGACAGGTACCCCCGGATGATCACGGCGAGCCCGTTGACCCGTTCGCAGGAGCGGGTGTTCATCTTGTGCGGCATCGCCGAGGAGCCGACCTGGCCGGCCTTGAACCCCTCGGTGACCAGCTCCTGCCCGGCCATCAGCCGGATGGTGGTGGCCAGGCTGGCCGGACCGGCGGCGGCCTGGGCCAGCGCAGCCAGCACGTCGAAGTCCAACGACCGGGGGTACACCTGCCCGACGCTGCGCAGCACCCGCTGGAAGCCCAGGTGCCCGGCCACCCGCTGCTCCAGGGCGGCCACCTTCTCGGCGTCGCCGTCGAAGAGGTCGAGCTGGTCGGCGGCGGTGCCGACCGGCCCCTTGATACCGCGCAGCGGGTACCGGGCGATCAGCTCGTCCAGCCGCTCGTAGGCGACCAGCAGCTCCTCGGCCGCGCTGGCGAAGCGCTTGCCGAGCGTGGTGGCCTGCGCCGGGACGTTGTGCGAGCGGCCCACGATGACCGTGTCGGCGTGCTCGACCGCCCGGGCGGCCAGCCGGACCAGGGTGGCCACCATCCGCTCCCGGATCAGTCGCAGCGATGCCCGGATCTGCAGCTGCTCGACGTTCTCGGTGAGGTCCCGGGAGGTCATCCCCTTGTGGATCTCCTCGTACCCGGCCAGCGCCGAGAACTCCTCGATCCGGGCCTTCACGTCGTGCCGGGTGATCCGCTCCCGGGCGGCGATGCTGGCCAGATCGATGTCGTCGAGGACGTCCTCGTAGGCGGCCACGGCGCCGTCCGGCACGGGCACGCCGAGGTCCTGCTGGGCCTTCAGGACGGCCAGCCACAGGCGGCGCTCGGCGCGTACCTTCTCCTCCGGCGACCACAGCGCCACCAGCTCCGCGGAGGCGTAGCGGGCGGCCAGGACATTGGGTACGGCTGGCTTCGGCACGTACCCCAGTCTCGCACGCGTGGTCAGCGCTCCAGGATGGCGGTGACGCCCTGGCCGCCGGCCGCGCAGATGGAGATCAGGCCGCGCCCGGAACCCTGCTGCGCCAGCAGCTTGGCCAGGGTGGCGACGATCCGCCCGCCGGTGGCGGCGAACGGGTGCCCGGCCGCCAGCGACGAGCCGTGCACGTTGAGTTTTGCCGGGTCGATGCCGCCCAGCGGCGCGTCCAGGCCCAGCTTGTCCGCGCAGAACTCCGCCGACTCCCAGGCCGCCAGGGTGGCCAGCACCTGCGAGGCGAACGCCTCGTGAATCTCGTAGAAGTCGAAGTCCCGCAGGGTCAGGCCGTTGCGGGCGAGCAGCTTGGGAACGGCGTACACCGGGGCCATCAGCAGCCCCTCGCCGCCGTGCACGTAGTCGACGGCGGCGGTCTGCGCGTCGGTGAACCAGGCCAGCACCGGCAGCTGGTGCGCAGCCGCCCACTCCTCGCTGGCCAGCAGCACCGTCGAGGCGCCGTCGGTGAGCGGAGTGGAGTTGCCGGCGGTCATCGTGGCCTCGCCGGAAGCCTTGCCGTAGACCGGCTTCAGCGCGGCGAGCTGCTCCGCGCTGGTGTCCGGGCGCAGGTTGGTGTCCCTGGTGACGCCGAGGTACGGGGTGACCAGGTCGTCGAAGAAGCCGGCGTCGTAGGCGGCGGCGAGGCGCTGGTGCGAGGCGAGCGCCAGGGCGTCCTGGGCGGCCCGGGTGATCCCCCACTCGCGGGCGGTCAGTGCCGCGTGCTCGCCCATCGACAGGCCGGTCCGCGGCTCGGCGTTCTCCGGTCGGTCCGGCGCCAGGAACTGGCCGGGGCGCAGCCGCAGCACCGCACCGGCGCGCCCGCCGAGCGTCCGGGCCCGGTTGAGATCCAGCAGGGTACGGCGCAGCACATCGTTGACGCCCAGCGGCGCGTCGCTGGCGGTGTCCACGCCACCGGCGATACCCACCTCGCACTGGCCGAGCGCGATCTTGTTGGCCAGCACGATGGCCGCCTCCAGCCCGGTGCCGCAGGCCTGCTGCAGGTCGTACGCGCTGGTGGTCGGGTCCAGCCGGGAGCCCAGGACGGCCTCCCGGGTGAGGTTGAAGTCCCGGCTGTGCTTGAGTACCGCGCCGGCCACCACCTCGTCCACCCGCTGCCCGGCCAGCCCGAACCGGGCCACCAGGCCGTCCAGCGCGGCGGTGAGCATGTCCTGGTTGCCCGCTCGTAGGTAGGCGCCGTTGGCACGGGCGAACGGGATGCGGTTGCCACCGAGTACGGCCACCCGACGGGTACTGGACATGTGCGGACCTCCAGCGCTGGCGGAACCCTTTGCGGTTAACTTACTCGTGAGTAGGCTGGGCCGCGAGCCTCTGACCCGAGGAGACACCCATGCGCGACCGGTACGCCAGCTTCGCCGCCTCCGGCCCCGGCCGGGCCATCGTCAAGCGGCTCGGCCTGCCCGACCCGCCCCGGCTGCGCCGCCACTCCCCCGGCGACCCGCTGGTCCCCGGGCCGGTCCTGGTCGGCGGCGCCGGACGACTCGTCGAGCCGGTCCGCCAGCTGCTGGAGGGCGCCGGGGTGGAGCTGCGCGAACAGCCCGTGGTGGAGCTGCGCACAGGCGCCGGGGCGCAGCTGCGCGACCCGGCCGCCCGGCCGGCCGGCCCACCGCCGAACGCCGCGCTGGTCTTCGACGCCACCGGCATCACCGACTCCACCGCCCTGCGCGCCCTCTACGACTTCTTCCACCCCTACGCCCGCGCCGTCTACCCCAGCGGCCGCGTCGTCGTACTCGGCACCCAGCCGGAGCTGGCCGCCGATCCGCGGGAGGCGACCGCGCAGCGGGCGCTGGAAGGGTTCACCCGCTCGGTCGGCAAGGAGTTCGGTCGGGGCGTCACCGCCCAGCTGGTCTACGTCGCCCCCGGCGCCGAGGCGGCCGTCGAGTCGACCCTGCGCTTCCTGCTCTCGCCCCGCTCCGCCTACGTCTCCGGCCAGGTGATCCGGGTCGGCCCGGCGCAGCTGAGCCCGCCCGCCGACTGGGACCGGCCGCTGGACGGGAAGATCGCCCTGGTCACCGGCGCCGCCCAGGGCATCGGCGCGGCCATGGCCCGCGTCCTGGCCCGGGACGGCGCGCACGTGGTGTGCCTGGACGTGCCGGCCGCCGGTGAGGCGCTCGCCCGGGTGGCCGGCGAACTGCGCGGTACCGCCCTGCAACTGGACCTCACCGCGGCCGACGCCCCCGACCGGCTGGCGACCCACGTCCGCGACCGGCACGGCCGGCTGGATGTGCTGGTACACAACGCCGGCATCACCCGGGACCGGACGATCCTCAGGATGAAGCCGGACGCCTGGGACGCCGTCCTGGCCGTCAACCTGTCCAGCCAGGAGCGGGTCAACGACGCGCTGCTCGCCGCCGACCTGATCCCGACCGGCGGCCGGATCGTCGACGTGGCCTCCATCGCCGGCATCGCCGGCAACCGGGGCCAGACCAACTACGCCACCTCCAAGGCCGGCGTCATCGGGCTGGTCCAGGCCAACGCGCCGGTGCTGGCGCAGCGCGGGATCACCGTCAACGCCGTCGCGCCCGGCTTCATCGAGACCGCGATGACCGCCCGGATGCCGCTGCTGCTGCGCGAGGCCGGGCGCCGGATGAACAGCCTCGCCCAGGGCGGCCTGCCGGTCGACGTGGCCGAGACGGTGGCCTGGCTGGCCAGCCCCGGCTCGGGCGGGGTCACCGGCGCGGTCGTCCGGGTGTGCGGGCAGTCGCTGCTGGGGGCCTGAGATGACCGTGGTCGAACTCTCCGCCGTGCCGTCCGGGCCGGCCCGGGCGGCGCTGACCGGCCTGGCGGTACGGCACCGCCCGGCCGACCTGCCGGACACCACGCTGGTCCTCCGCGACGTGGGTACGGACCTGGACCGGCTCGCCGGCTACGCCCGGGTGTGCGGGTACCGGCTGGCCGACACGGTGCCGCCCACCTGGCCACACGTGCTGGCCTTCCCGCTGGCCCTGGCGCTGATGTCGGGCCGGGACTTCCCGTTTCCGGTGATCGGCGTGGTGCACGTCGGCAACCGGGTCGAGCAGCTGCGCCCGGTCGGCGTGGCCGAGCGCCTCGACTTCGCCGTACACGCGGCTGACCTGCGCCCGCACGAGCGTGGCCGGCAGTTCGACGTGCTCGCTACCGCCACCGTGGCCGGCGAGCCGGTGTGGCGCGGCGTCTCGACGTACCTGCGCCGGGAAGCGACCGCCGGCACGGCGCGCGAGCCGCGCCCGGACGCGCAGCCGCCCACCGGCGGGGCGCGCTGGCCGGTGGGCCGCACCGTCGGCCGGGACTACGCCCGGGTGTCCGGCGACCACAACCCGATCCACACCTCGCGGGTCGGTGCGCGGCTGTTCGGCTTCGCCGGGCCGATCGCGCACGGCATGTGGAGCGCGGCCCGCTGCCTGGCCGCGCTGGAGGGCCGGCTACCCGACCGGTACACCGCCGAAGTGGCGTTCAAGCTGCCCATCCTGCTGCCGTCCACAGTGGCCTTCACAGCCGGGGCCGCCGACGGCGGTTGGCACCTGTCGCTGGGTGAGGCTCGCACCGGCAAGCCGCACCTGACCGGCTCGGTGCGGCCGGCCGGCCGGAATTAACCGGCTCGGTGCGGCCGGCCGGCCGGACATAACCGGCTCGGTTCGCCCCCGGGTCAGTCCTGCGCGGCGTCGTAGAGGACGTGCCAGGCGGTGGAGGCGGCGTCGAGCTGCACCGGGCGCTGCGCCACCGCCCACTCCCGGCTGGGCCGGTCGATGGCCAGCGTGGTCCAGCCGGCGCCGTCCTCGTCGCTGACGTGCACCAGCAGGGTGTCCTCGTTGTACTCGACCCGGACCCGGTGCCCGGGGCGCTCCGGCTCGTGCAGGCCACGGATCGTCCCGCTGCCCGGCGTGGCCACGAACGACGACCAGCGGTTGGCCCGGCGTACCGGCGCCGGCTGCGGACGGCTCACCCCGTCACTCATCGCCCACCCCCCTTCCGCCAGGATCAACGGTCGAATCGGAGCCGGAGTTGTTCCCCACCGGCGCCGTCATGGCCATCGTCCTTTCAGCTAGTTACACCCTCGTACCGAGATCGGACGGCTGCCCGGTATCACCCGCGTTGACAGCCATCGCCCGCCTCCCGCAGGGTCGCCTCGTCAGCAGTCCCATCGAGGAGGACCTGTGTCCCGTCCCGCCCGCAGGATCGTGGTCAGCGCCGTCGCCGGCGCAGTCGCGCTCACCGCCGCGGGGTTCGCGCTCTACGGCCCGGCCGCGTCGGCCGGCAGCCTGCCCGCCGCAACCCCGTTCTACACCGACCCCAACTCGCAGGCCGCCCGCTGGGTCGCCGCCAACCCCAACGACTCGCGGGCCGCCGCGATCAACTCCCGGATCGCCCAGACGCCGTCCGGCATCTGGTTCGCCAACTTCACCCCGAGCACCGTGGCCTCCAGCGTCCGGTCGCCGGCCAGCTCCGCCGGCGGCAAGACCCCCGTGCTGGCCATCTACCAGATCCCCAACCGCGACTGCGGCGGCGCCTCGGCCGGCGGCGCACCCGACATCTCCAGCTACAAGGGCTACATCGACAACTTCGCCTCCGGCCTCGGCAGCGCACCAGTAGTGATCATCCTGGAGCCGGACTCGGTCGCACTGACCACCTGCCTCAACTCCAGCACACTGGCCGACCGCAACAGCGGCCTGTCCTACGCCGGCGCCAAGCTCAAGTCCGCCGACCCGAACGCCAAGGTCTACCTGGACGCCGGCCACTCGGCCTGGAACAGCGCCAGCGGAGCAGGCCAACCGGCTGCGCCGCCGCCGGCGTACTCAACTCCGACGGCATCTTCTCCAACGTCTCCAACTTCAACCCGACGGCAACGAGGTCAACTTCGACAAGGAGGTGCTGGCTGCGCTGGGCAACCCGGCCAACCTGCACGCCGTCGTCGACACCGCCGCAACGGCAACGGTCCAACGGCCACTGGTGCGACCCGTCCGGGCCGCGGCCTCGGCGTCATACCCGACGGCCAACACCGGCGACGCGCCATCGACGCGTTCCTGTGGGTCAAGCCGCCGGGCGAGGCGGACGGCTGCGCCGACGCCGCCGGCACGTTCGTGCCCGACCTGGCCTACGCGCTGATCACAGAACAGCCCGATCCACCCGAGCCCCACGGCCACCTCGGCCAGCCCGTCGCCGTCGCGCAGCAGCGCCTCGCCGTCGCCGTCGCGCAGCAGCGCCTCGCCGTCGCCGTCCAGCGCGTCCCCGTCGCCGTCGCCGTCCAGTGCGTCCCCGTCGCCGTCGCCGTCGGTATCCAGCGCGTCGCCGACGCCGACCGGCGGTTCGGCCGCCTGCCGGGTCAGCTACGTCAAGCAGTCGGAGTGGGCGGGCGGCTTCGTGGCCCAGGCGACCGTCACCAACACCGGCTCGACCGCCATCTCCGGCTGGACGCTGCGGTTCAGCTTCCCCGGTGACCAGCGGATCACCTCGTCGTGGAGCGCCACGGTGACCCAGAGCGGGACCGCCGTCACGGCCACCAACCTCAGTTGGAACGGCTCGCTCGCCCCCGGCGGGAACACCACGCTCGGCTTCCAGGGCACCTGGACCTCGAGCGACTCCAGCCCGACCAGCTTCACCCTCAACGGCGCCACCTGCGCCTGACCCGCGCGTCGGCCCTGGGCGGACCGTCCCCGCTCAGGGCCGACTTTCGCGGTACGCAGTTCATCCGGCTCACCCGGTACCGGGTGGACAGCGGGCGTCGCCCGGCGACGCCCGCTGGGAGCCGCCTACAGGCCACCGGCCGGAGGGCGCCAGGCGCCGCCGCGCAGCAGTTCGCCGGCGCCGAGCCAGACGAAGTTCATCAGCCGGGTGGCGGTGGCCCCGGGGACTCCTCCGGGTGGTCGACGGCCCAGTCGGCCAGTGACTCGCCGGCACCGACCAGGGCGTACGCCATCACGGCCAGCTCGACCTCGTCCTGTTGCCGGCCGGCGCCCGCGATGAGCCGGGCGAGCAGCCCGGTCACCACCTCCACCATGCGGGCGCGCAGCAGGGCCACCTCGTCGGCGAACGGCTGCTGGCCGCGCGCCTGCCGGTAGAGCACCCGCCAGCCGTCCCGGTTGGCGCCGACGAACTCGAAGAAGCCGCGCAACCCGCGCCACAGCTGCTCGTCGGGGGGCGCGTCCGGTTCGACGGTACGGATGAGCGCCTCCATCAGCCAGGTGCCGGACTCGGCGTACGCAAGCGAGGAAGAGGTCGTCCTTGCTGCCGAGGTAGGCGTAGAGCATGGGCTTGGAGATGCCGGCGCGGGCGGCGATGTCGTCCATCGAGGCGCCGGTGAAGCCGCAGGCGGAGAAGACCGTCACCGCCGCTTCGAGCATCTGCTGCTCGCGGACGGCCCGGGGGAGGCGCTTCTGCGGGGTATGTTGCACCTTGCCAGCATACCTACTCCGCCGTAAGGTTACCCGGGAGTAGATTCCAGTACCGAAAGGAACACCGCCATGGCCGACTTCGACCTGTCCGACTTCTCCTCGGTCGATCCGAAGCAGTTCGCCCAGCTCGTCAAGAGCACGCCGGACGCCCGGATCAAGGAGATCATGACCGGCGAACAGCGCGGCAAGATCCTCGACGCGGTCTTCGAGCGGATGCCGCAGCTGTTCCGCGCCGACCGCGCCGGCTCCACCAACGCGGTCATCCACTGGAACATCACCGAGGCCCCCGACGGCGGCGTGGACACCTACGAACTGGTCATCGCCAACGGCGAGTGCAAGCTCTCCAAGGCCCCTGAGCACGACCCCAAGCTCTCCCTCACCCTGGCCCCCCTCGACTTCGTCAAGGTCGTCTCCGGCAACGCCAACCCCGTCATGATGTTCATGACCGGCAAGCTCAAAGCCAAAGGCGACCTAGGCCTAGCCGCCAACATCGCCAACCTCTTCGACATGCCCAAGTCCTGACCCCACACCAACCAGCCCCACCACGAGCCAGGCCCAGCGGACCCGGGCAGCGCAGCGGACCCGGGACGGGGGGGCCGGGGCAGGGACGGCCGACCCAGGTTGACCAGCGCCAGGAGCCCGGCCACGGGCAGCGCGGCGTCAGCCGCCACCACACCACCTCCCCGGCACACCACCGCCCCGACACACCACCGCCCCGACACACCACCGCCCAGAAACCAACAACAAGACACCCAGCACCAAGGCAGGCCAGCACAAACACCCAGCGCCGCAGACGCCCAGTGCTTACACGCCGCCCCCAGCCCGAGCGCCCGACCCGCCCAGTACCCCCAATGCCTTGACAGCAGCCAGTTTCGGCCCGCAGCCGGCGCGGGGATGGGCGGGGGTGACCACGCAGGGATCAAGCCTGACCGCCCGGAGTGGTCACCCCCGCCCATCCCCGCGCCACCCCCAGGAACCAAAAGAGAAGAAAAATGCCAGAATTCTCCCTAGCACTCACCGAAGAACAGCAAGAGCTCAAAACCTGGATCCACGGCTTCGCCGAACACACCCTGCGCCCCGCCGCCCAAGAATGGGACGCCCGCGAAGAGACCCCCTGGCCGATCATCCGGGAGGCCGCGAAGATCGGCCTGTACGGCTTCGAGTTCCTCGCCACCTGCTGGGCCGACCCCTCCGGGCTGTCCCTGCCGATCGCCAACGAGGAGCTGTTCTGGGGCGACGCCGGCATCGCCATGTCCATCTTCGGCACCTCGCTGGCGGTGGCGGCGATCTACGGCACCGCCCAGCCGGAGCAGCTGCTGGAGTGGGTACCGCAGTGCTTCGGGGACGCCGACGACCCGAAGGTGGCCGCGTTCTGCAGCACCGAGCCGGAGGCCGGCTCCGACGTCGGCAGCATCCGCACCCGGGCGCGCTACGACGAGGCCACCGACGAGTGGGTACTGACCGGGCAGAAGGCGTACGCCACCAACGGCGGGATTGCCGGTGTGCACGTGGTGACCGCCTCGGTCGAACCGGAGCTGGGTACCCGGGGGCAGGCAGCGTTCGTGGTGCCGCCGGGCAGCAAGGGGCTCACCGGCGCCCGGAAGCTGAAGAAGCTGGGGCTGCGCGCCTCGCACACCGCCGACGTCTACCTCGACGACGTCCGGGTGCCCGGGCGCTGCCTGCTCGGTGGCCGGGAGGCGCTGGACGAGCGGCTGGCCCGGGCCCGGGCCGGGACCAGGTCCTCAGGGCAGGCGGCGATGCGGACCTTCGAGCTGTCCCGGCCCACGGTGGGCGCCCAGGCGCTGGGCATCGCCCGGGCCGCCTACGAGTACGCGCTGGAGTACGCGAAGACCCGGGTGCAGTTCGGCCGCCCGATCATCGAGAACCAGGCGATCGCCTTCGCGCTGGCGGACGCGCGTACCGAGATCGACGCCGCCCGGCTGCTGGTCTGGCGGGCCGCCTGGATGGGGCGTAACAACCGGGTCTTCGAGGCCGGTGAGGGCTCGATGTCGAAGCTGAAGGCCGGCGAGGTGGCGGTGGCCGTCACCTCGGCCGCCGTGCAGATCCTCGGCGGCGCCGGTTACCTGCGCGAACACCCGGTCGAGCGGTGGTACCGGGACGCGAAGATCTATACGATCTTCGAAGGCACCTCGGAGATCCAGCGGCTGGTCGTGGCCCGGGCGATCTCCGGCAGTCACATCCGCTGATCCACCCCGCCCGGCGCCCCGTCCGCGCCGCGCCGGTCAGCCGGAGGTACCAGAGATGGACGTTGCGTTCCTGCTCGGCACGATGGCCCGCCGGGGCCTGCTCAAGCCCGGCCGCCCGGTCAAGATCGGCCGGCAGTTGAGCGCGCTGCGCCGGTACGGCTTCGGCCTGGGCGGTGAGCTGCGCTCGGCGGCGGCCCGCTTCCCCGACCGGGTGGCCGTGGTCGACGACGGCGGTGGGCGTACCTACGCCCAGCTGCTGCGCCGGGCCGAGCGGCTGGCCGGCGGCCTGCGCGGAACGCTGGGGCTGGGCAACGACCCGCAGGCCCCGGACCGGCTGGGCATCCTGTGCCGCAACCACGGCGGCGCCGTGGAGGCCATGGTGGCCGCCTCCATGCTGGGCATCGACGCGGTGCTGGTGAACACCGGCAGCTCCGCCGCGCAGCTGGCCGCCGTGGCGCAGGAGCAGCAACTGCGCGCCATCGTGCACGACCTGGAGTTCGCCGGGCACGTCACGGCGCTGCCGCGCGAGGTGGCCCGGGTGAGCGAGGAGCGCCTGTCCGAGCTGGTCTGGCAGTCGGACAACCGGACGCTGGACCGGCCGGCCCGGGACGGTCGGGTGATCGTGCTGACGTCGGGTACCACCGGGGCGCCGAAGGGGGCGCGCCGGCCGCTGCCCGGCGGCTTCTCGGCGCTGGCCACGGTGATCTCGCGCATCCCGTTGAACGCGGGCGACCGCGCGCTGATCGCCGCGCCGCTGTTCCACACCTGGGGGTACGCCGCCCTGCAGCTGTGCCTGGGGGTGGCCGGCACGATGGTGCTACAGCGCCGGTTCGACCCGGCCGACGCCCTGGACACCATCGGCGACGAGCGCTGCGCGGTGCTCTTCGCGGTGCCGGTGATGCTGCAGCGGATGCTCGAGGTGCCGGTGCGGCGTACCCCGCTGCGGGTGGTTGCGGTCAGCGGTTCGGCCCTGCGCGGCGGACTCGCCAGCCGGTTCATGGACGTCTACGGCGAGGTGCTCTACAACCTCTACGGCTCCACCGAGGTCTCCTGGGCCAGCATCGCCACGCCGGACGAGCTGCGCCACAACCCGGCGACGGCGGGCCGGCCGCCGCGCGGTACCCGGATAGCCATCCTGGACGGGCACGGCAATCCGTTGCCGACCGGGCATACCGGCCGCATCTTCGTGGGCAACGAGATGCTCTTCGAGGGCTACACCCACGCCACCCACGCCACCCACGCCGCCGACACTGTCCACAATGGACTACTGGACACCGGCGACCTGGGCCACCTGGACGCCGACGGGCTGTTGGAGGTGGACGGCCGGGCCGACGACATGGTGATCTCGGGCGGCGAGAACGTCTACCCCTCCCAGGTCGAGGAGCTGCTCGCCGCGCTGCCGCAGGTTCGCGAGGTGGCCGTGGTCGGCGTCGACGACGAGGAGTACGGCCAGCGCCTGGTCGCCTGGCTCGCCCTGCACCACGGCGAGCGGCTGGACGCCGACGCGGTCTGCGAGTACGTGCGGCTGCGGCTGGCCCGCTTCTACGTCCCCCGGGACGTGCGGTTCGTGGCGGCCCTGCCGCGCAACGCGACCGGGAAGGTGGTCCCCCGACAGCTGCCCTACTGACCACCTTCCCGGCCAGTCTCACCGCTGGGCAGGCGCCACCGCGGGGCGCCGCTGCGCCAGCAGTACCAGGGTCACCGCCAGCGCCGCGCAGCCGGCCAGCACCAGCCCGGCGGAGTACAGCGAGGCGAGGGTACCCAGCAGCGCCACGCCGAGCGCCGAGCCGGCCTGCCGGGCGGCGTTGAACGCCCCCTGCCCGGTGGCGGCCAGGTGCGGCGGCGCCGTCCCGGCCATGTCGGCGGTCGCGCCGGGGATGGCCAGGGTACTGGCGATCACCAGGAACACCTGGGCGGCGAACACCCAGGCCAGCGAGGCGCCGGGCGCGGCGAAGGCGAGCAGCACGCCGGAGACCACGTCGGCGGACAGGCCCACCAGGATCACCGGCAGCGCCCCGAAGCGGGCCACGAACCGGCCGGCGTAGAACGGCAGCACGCACATCGGCAGCGTCATCGGCAGGAACGAGAAGCCGGCCTGCCACGGGCTGAGGTGCCGGGTGTCCTGCAGCCACCGGGTGAGGGCGAAGAAAGTGCCGTAGAAGACCAGCGTGGCGACGCTGCCGGCGACCAGGTCGGCGCGCACCCGGGGCAGCGCCAGCAGGGCCGGCGGCAGGACCGGGGCGGCCGCCCGGCGCTCCACCAGGACCAGCGCCGCCACCGCGACGACGGCCACCGCCAGGGCGACCAGCGGCGCCGGGTGCCGCCAGCCGGAGGTACCGCCGTCGATGAGGCCGAAGGACAGGGCGCCCAGCGCCGCCACGGAGAGCACCAGGCCGGCGCAGTCCAGCGAGTGCGTGCGGTTGCCCGAGCGGTGCCCGGACAGCTTGCCGGCGAAGGCCAGCGCGAGCAGCGCGATCGGCGGGTTCACCAGGAACACCAGGCGCCAGCCGCCGGCGGTGACCAGCAGCCCGCCGAGGACCGGTCCGGCCACCAGGCCGACGCTGGTCACCGCCGCCCAGGCGCCGACCATGCGGGAGCGCTGCGCCTTGTCCGGGTAGAGGTGGGCGAGCAGCGCCAGGGAGGCCGGTACTAGCCCGGCCGCCGCCACGCCGAGCAGCGCCCGGCCGCCGAGGAGCGCGCCGGTGGTCGGGGCAACGGCGCACAGCAGCGAGATCACAGTGAACCCGGCCAGCGCCGCCCGGTACACCCGGCGCGGCCCGAACCGGTCGGCGATGGCCCCGCTGGCCAGCAGCAGGCCGGCGAAAACGACGGTGTAGGCGTTGACCGCCCAGGGCAGCGCGGCGTCCGAGGCGTGCAGGTCGCGCTGGAGATCGGGGAGGGCCACGGTGAGGACCGAGGCGTCCAGGAGGACCAGCAAGTTCCCGGCGGCGATGCCGAAGAACCGGCCGGCCGTGCCCTCGGCGGGCAGGGCCGGCTGCGTGGTGCCCGCAGCAGCGGCGGCGGTGTCGGTGGTCATGCCTGCCAGGCTGGTACGGCTGGACTTATCGCACCACACCGTCTTTCCGATGGCCCCATCGGATTTTCCGATGGCACAATGGTGGGGTGGATTCGCGTCGACTCCAGGCCTTTGTCACCGTCGCCGAGCTGGGTGGCATCTGCGCCGCCGCCGAGCGGCTGGGTTACGCCCAGTCCAGCCTGAGCGCGCAGCTGCGCAGCCTGGAGAGCGAGCTGGGCGCCGCGCTGCTCACCCGGGGCGCGGCCGGGGTGACGCTCACCGAGGCCGGCGCCCGCCTGCTGCCCTACGCCCGGGACGCCCTGGAGCTGCACGAACGGATGCGCCGGGTGGCCACCAGCGGCCGGCCCCGGGTCCGCATCGGCGCGCTGGAGACACTGGCCGACGAGTGGCTGCCGGACATCCTCGCCGCGCTCGACCGGGGCGCCGCGGGCTCCGGTACCGCCGCCGAGGTCAGCCTGGCCGTGGCCGGCCGGGAGCAGCTCACCGCCGACCTCGGCGAGGGCCGGCTGGACCTGGTCTTCGTCTTCGACAACGGGGCACCGACCAGCGGACCGCACGCGATCGTGGGCGGCGACCAAGTCGTCCTGGTCGCCGCGCCGGAGCACCCGCTGGCCCGCGCGGGCGCCCCAGTGGGCGTGGAGACCCTGGTGGAGACCGAGTTCCTGATCGCCGAGCCGGGCTGTACCACGCAGATGCTGGTGGACCGGTTCGGCCGCGACCTGACCCGGCGTACCCCCATCAGCATGGTGACCGGGTCGCTGGCGGCGCTGCGCCGGATGGCGGCGCACGGGCGCGGCGTGGCGCTGCTGCCCGCGCTGACCGCCGCCGCGCCGCTGCACTCCGGCGAACTGGTGGAGCTGCCGGTGGTCGGCGGCCTGCCGACGGTCAGCATCGAGGCGCGCTGGCGGGACCGGCTGGGCCCCGCGCAGGCGGCGGTGGACGCCGTGCTGCGGCTGGCACGCCGGCACCAGCCGCCCCGCGGCGTCCCCGCCGGCCTGGCCGCCTAAGTCGCCCGGCCGCTTAGATCGCCTGGCCGACCGGGCGGACGACGAGGGTGTTGATGTCGACGCCGGGCGGCTGGGCGAGCGCCCAGGCGATGGTACGGGCGATGTCGTCGGCCGCCATCGTCGGGCCGCCGACCGCGGCGACCCCGCCGCGCTCCTCCCAGAATGGGGTGTCCACCCGGCCCGGGGCGACCAGGGTGACCCCGACGCCCTGCCCGGTCACCAGCAGGCGGGTGTTCTCGGCCAGCGCGGTGACCGCCCACTTGGTCACCGAGTAGACGTTGCCGGGCGTGTTCTTCACCCCGGCAACGCTGCCCAGCAGGACGATCCGCGGGGTACGCCCGGGCCTGCCGGCCGCCGCCGTCAGCGCCGGCAGGCTGGCATGGATGAGCAGCATCGGGCCGAGGACGTTGGCCAGCAGCATGTCCCGCCAGCGGGACGGGTCGCCGTCGGCGAGCGTGTCGTGGGTGGAGTAGCCGGCATTGGCCACCACGTGGTCGAGCCCGCCGAACTGCTCGACGGTACGCGCCACCCAGCCGCGCACGTCGTCCTCGACGCCCGCGTCGCCGGGTAGGGTGAGCAGCTTGTCGCCGGCGCCGGTGGCCGCTGCGAAGTCGGCCAGCCGGTCCGCGCGCCGGGCGGTGACGACGACTTGGTGGCCGGCGTCCAGCAGCAGTCGCGCGGTGGCCGCGCCGATGCCGGTGGAGCCTCCGGTGATCAGGGTTACTGGCACGGATACATCTTGCACCGTTGGACCTACCTGGTGGCGAGCCACCGTAGCCGTAGCTCGGACACCAGTTCGTCGCGCCGGTCGTCGAAGGTCGCCGCCGCGTGGCTGAACGTGTCGACCAGCGCGCGAAGTGGGTCCGGATCCACCGCGCTGAAAATGGCCGGTACCGCGAACGACGGCCGGTGCACGCGGGTCCTCGACCGCGGCGGCGCGGCGGCGCGGCCGGCCAGGCCGAGCCGGACCACCTGGACCGTGCTCCGACCGGCCGGGCGGACCAGCGGGAACACAGCGGCCGGATCGGTGAACGGCGCCGGTAGCGGGGCACCGGCGTCGAGCGCGGCCAGCGCCGGGCGGACCCAGTCCAGCCGGTCCAGTTTGGCGATCTCGAAGGCGCGGCGGGCCAGCCAGCGCGCGGCGCCCCGCTGCGTGTCGGCGTCCAGCGCCTCGAAGGCCGCCAGCAGGTCCCAGTCGGAGCGGGCGACCGACACGACGCTGCCGCCGAGTTCGCGCAGCCGCGGCGACGGCCGGCGACCGGCCCACAGCGCCAACTCCAGCCGCTCGGCGGCCTGCTCATCGGCCAGCCGGGCCCGCTCGGCCGCGGCCCGCGCCGCGGCCTCGCGCTCCGCCGCGGTCGGCGGTGGTGGCAGCGCGCTGGCCGCCGCGTGCCAGCCCCCGGCGAACTGGCTGGTCTCGCGCAGCACCGCGTCCGGCCCGGGCTCGCCCGGCCACAGCTGGAGCAGGTACCGCTCGGTTGACGGCGGCCGGCCGTCCGGCACGCTGTCCTGCAGGTGTGCGTCGTCCATGCCGGTGGCGCAGAACCGGGCGCGCAGGTTGTCGACCGTGGCCAGCCGTAGCGGGTGGAACTCCTCGAACGCCGACAGCGTCGCATCGGTCGACCGCGGGGTGAAGGACACCTCGACGACGTCCTCCCACCGGGCGTCCAGCGGTGGCTCGGCGGCCGACCAGTCCACCCGCAGCCGGACCGGGCCGGTGTGCGTCCCGGTGACCAGCGACAGCACGCCGACCACGGCGGCGCCGCACAGGCCGTTGCGCTGACCGCGCCGGGTCTCCATCAGGTCCGGCTTGTCGTCCTCGGTGGACAGGAAGATGAAGCCGTAATGGACGTGGATCTCAGCGTCGAACAGCACCGTCATCGGACAATGATGACGGTGCTGTTCGAGCAGGCGCGCCGACCCCACAGCAGGCCACAGGTACGCCGGGAGCTGGACCGCAGCTGCCGGCCCGGGGAACCGGACCCGGAGCCGGTCAGGTCACGCGGACGGGTACGGTCACCTGTCCGGCGACCGCCCGCGCGGCGATGTCGCTGCGGTACTGGACACCGGGGAAGCTCACCGCGTCCACCCGGGAGTAGACCTCCTCGCGGGCAGCCGCCAGGTCGGCGCCGTCGGCGGTGACGCAGAGCACCCGGCCGCCACTGGTGACCAGCCGGCCCTGGGCGTCGAGGGCGGTACCGGCGTGCACCACCCCGGGCGCGTACCCCCCGGTGATGACGTCGCCGCTGCGCGACGACTCGGGGTAACCGGCGCTGGCCAGCACCACGCCCACCGTGGCGCCGTCGCGCCAGCGCAGCGGCGGGTGCCCGGCCAGGGCGCCGGTGGCCGCCGCGTAGAGCACGCCGGCCAGCGGCGTGTCCAGCTGCCGCAGCACCACCTGGGTCTCCGGGTCACCGAACCGGCAGTTGAACTCGATCACCTTCGGGCCGTCCAGGGTCAGCGCCAGGCCCACGTAGAGCAGTCCGACGAACGGGGTACCCAGCTCGCGCATCCGGGCCAGCGTCGGGTGCACCACCTCGGCCAGCACCCGGTCGGTGAGGTCCGCCGGTGCCCACGGCAGCGGCGTGTACGCCCCCATGCCGCCGGTGTTCGGCCCCTCGTCGCCGTCCCCGATGCGCTTGAAGTCCTGGGCCGGCTGCAGCGGCAGCGCGGCCACCCCGTCGGTCACCACGAACAGCGACACCTCCGGGCCGGACAGGTACTCCTCGACCACCACCCGGCCACAGCCGGCGGCGTGCGCCAGCGCCGCGCCCCGGTCGTCGGTCACCACCACGCCCTTGCCGGCGGCCAGCGCGTCGTCCTTGACCACGTACGGCGCGCCGAACGTGTCCAGCGCCGCCGCCACCTGCCCCGGTGTCTCGCAGGTGTAGGACCGCGCCGTGGGTACGCCGGCTGCCACCATCACCGACTTGGCGAAGTCCTTCGACCCCTCGATCCGGGCAGCCGCCTTGGACGGTCCGAACACCGGGATGCCCTTGGCACCGATCACGTCGGCCGCCCCGGCCACCAGCGGCGCCTCCGGCCCCACCACCACCAGGTCGGCGGCCACCTCGACGGCCAGCGCCGCCAGCGCGTCCAGGTCGGCCAGGTCCACCTGGTGCAGCTCGGCCAGGGCCGCCATCCCCGGGTTGCCCGGCGCGCAGTGCAGCGCCGTCACCGCCGGATCGGCGGCCAGGGACAGAGCGAGGGCGTGTTCACGCCCACCGGAACCGAGAAGGAGTACCCGCACGGCAGCCGATGCTACCGGCGCCCCGATCCGGGCGTGCCCGGCGCCCACGCCGTCCCGGTGCGCGGACCGCAAGCCCCGCAGCCGTGCGACCCGGACCACGCCTTCGCGGGCCGCGTTGTCAGGGCCGCGCCTTCGCAGGCCGCGCCTTCGCGGGCCGGGACGCGGGTCAGATCAGGTCGTGCAGGACGACGTTCTCGTCGCGGCCGGGGCCGACCCCGACCACCGAGACCTGGGTACCGCACAGCTCCTCCAGGCGCCGGACGTAGCGCTGCGCGTTGACCGGCAGCTCGTCGAAGGTGCGCGCCTTGGAGATGTCCTCCCACCAGCCGTCCAGCTCCTCGTAGACCGGCTTGGCGTGGTGGAAGGCGGTCTGTGTCATCGGCATGTCGTCATAGCGCTCGCCGTCGATTTCGTACGCCACGCAGATCGGCAGCTTGTCCAGCCCGGTGAGGATGTCCAGCTTGGTCACCACCAGGTCGGTGATGCCGTTGAGGCGGACCGCGTAGCGCCCCACCACGGCGTCGAACCAGCCGGTCCGCCGCTCCCGGCCGGTGGTGGTGCCGTACTCCTGGCCGACCTTGCGCAGGTGCTGCCCGGCGTCGTCGAGCAGCTCGGTGGGGAACGGCCCGGAACCCACCCGGGTGGTGTACGCCTTGGTCACGCCGATCACCTTGTCGACCCGGGTGGGCGGGATACCGGCACCCACACAGGCGCCGGCCGCGGTCGGGTTGGACGAGGTCACGAAGGGGTACGTGCCGTGGTCCATGTCGAGCATGGTGGCCTGGGCGCCCTCCAGCAGGACGATCTTGCCGGCGTCCAGGGCGTCCCAGAGCATCGCCCGGGTCTCGGCGATGTAGGGGGTCAGGCGCTCGGCGTAGGCCAGGTACTCCTCCACCACGGCGTCGGTGTCGATCGCCTTGCGGTTGTACACCTTGAACAGGATCTGGTTCTTCTCCCGCAGCACCAGCTCCAGCTTCTTGCGCAGGATGCCCGGGTCGAGCAGGTCCTGCACCCGGATGCCGGTACGGGCCACCTTGTCGCCGTAGGCCGGGCCGATGCCCCGACCGGTGGTACCGATCCGGGCGGAGCCCAGGTACCGCTCGATCACCCGGTCCAGCGCCCGGTGGTGCGGCATGATGAGATGCGCGTCACCGGAGATCCGCAGCCGCGAGGTGTCCACGCCGCGCTCGGTCAGCCCGTCGATCTCGGTGAGCAGCACCTTCGGATCGATCACCACGCCGTTCCCGATGACGATCATGGCGCTCGGCGACAGCGCGCCGGACGGCATCAGGTGCAGGGCGTAGCGCTGGCCGTCCGGGGTGACCACGGTGTGCCCGGCGTTGTTGCCGCCCGAGTAGCGGACCACGTAGTCGACCCGGGCGCCGAGCAGGTCGGTAACCTTGCCCTTACCCTCGTCACCCCACTGGGCTCCGATCAGCACGATCGCTGGCATCTCGCATCGCCTCCAGGGCTACGGCTGCCCCGGCGCGAGCAACCCCGGGGTGTCAGGCTAGCAAGAACGACCCGACGTGAACCGCAGGAGGCCACGGCATGGACACGGTGCTGCTGCTGACGCTGGCGGACCCGCCGCCGGCCACCGGCGGCTGCGGCGCCTGCGGCGCGGCCTGCCTGGCCGGTTCCGGCCCGGTCGGTTCCGGCCCGGTCGGTGGCGCCGCTGCCGGCGGCGAGCCCGCCGATGCCTGTCCGCCGGCCGGGCCGCCGCTGCGGGCGGCTGTGCTGGCCTGCCGGGATGCCCTGACGGCGGAGGGCCTGACGGTCGACGTGGTCACCGCCACCTCGGACGCCGAGATCGACGCGGCGCTGGCGCGCCTGGACGGCCCGCCGCGCGCCGACGGGCTGCGCTGGCCGGCGCCGGACGGGGCCACCGGCCTGGTGGTCGCCGCGGACGTGGACGGCCAGCTGCGCGCCGTGCTGCGCCGGATGGTCCGCCGGTACGCCCCGCCGCCCAGCCGGCGCCCGGCCGACCTGGCCACCGGCCGTACCCTGCCGGACCTGCCGGCGCTCGCGGTGCTGCCGACCCGCCGGGAGCCGGCCGCGCCGTACCCGGACCTGGTGGACCGGCTCGGGCTGCCCCGGGACCCGGCGGACGTGGCGAAGGCGCTGCTGCACGGCGACGTACGCCGGCTCGACCTGCTGCGCAACGACGGCGGCTCGGTCACCCTGCACGGTGCCCTGTTCGGCGGCGAGGCGCTGTGGCGCGCCCGGATCGACGTGGACGACGCCCGGCTGGCCGGACCGCACGAGCAGATCGTCGCGTGCGCCGTGGCCAACGCCGACGGCTACGCCCACGCCGGGGCGCTGCCCCTGGCACCCGACGCGGACCCGGCCGACGGGCTGGTCAATGTGGCCGTGGCGGTACCGGTGACGGTGCGCGGCCGGTTCGGCCGCCGACAGCAGCGCCTGGAGGTACGCCGGGCGCACGGCCGGGCGGTCGCGGTCGAGCCCGTCGACGCGGTGGACTTCCTCGACGACGGGGTGTCCGGGGCGCTGACCAGGAAGCGCAGCTGGTGGATCGAGGCTGGCGCGTGGGGCGTGTACCGGTCGCCGAGTGCGTAGAGTGCGCCCTGGGGCCACCGGGAGTGCCGGCCCGCGCTGCCGGTCCGGCGCGGTACGAAGGGGAGGCGAGCGGCGTGCAGCACGAGCAACGGGACGACGACCTGGTCTGGCCACCGGACGACCTGACGGTCCAGCCGCGCGGCAGCGTCCCGGTACCCCCGGAGGCGCCACCGGCACCCGCCGCTGGCACGCGCCCCGCCGCCCCGGTAGACCCCTGGCGCCCGGCCCCCGGCGGACCTGACCCGGCGCGCCCCACTCCGCCGGTCAGCGGCCCTGCACCGTTCGGTGTACCTCCGGCGCCCGCCGGCCCGCCGGCACAGCCACCCGCAGCGAACCCCGGGCCGCCGCCGTTCGGGCCACCCCCCGGGCCGTCCGGCCCCGGTGGACAGCCGCATTACGGGCCGCCCCAGGGTCAGTTCGGGCCGTCGGCCGGTCCGTTCGGGTCCGGCGGATCGGTGCCCGGCGGTGTCCCGGGCCAGCCGGTGTCCGGTGTCCCGGGTCAACCGGTATCCGGGGCGCCCGGTCAACCGGTATCCGGGGCGCCGGGTCAACCGCCCGGGGCGTTCGGGCAGTCCGGCGTAGCGACCGGGCCGTCGGCCTTCGGGACGCCGCCGGCCGGGCACGCCCAGCAGGGGCAGGCGTTCGGCGGGGTGCCGTTCGCCGCGCCGCCGGTGTCGGCGGCCCGCAACGGCGGACCGGCCGGCAGCGACCCGCAGCAGGTCGCAGCCCCGTTCGGCCAGCCGGGGCCGATCCCGGCCCGCCCCACCCCGATCCCCGACGCACCAGCCGGTCCGAGCGACACCGCGCCCGGCGGGCCGGTACCGCACCAGGGTGCGGCGCACCGGCCGACCACGTTCCCGCTCGGCCCGTCGGTTGAGCCGCGACGCGAGGGGCCGGCCGGCCCGACCCGGCCCGACACGGCCGGGCGCCCCGCACTGCCCGGCCCAGGCCCAGGCCCCGGCCCCGGCCCAGGCCCAGGCCCAGGCAGCGGCATCGGCACAGGCGGCGGCATCGGTCCGGCGCCTTCGGGGGCGGCAGGTCCGGCCGCGTCCCCGACCGGAGGGGCGGCGGTGCCGCCGCTTCCGCCGATCGCGGCGACAGCGTTCCCCAGCGGACCTACGCCGCCTGGCCCGGCGCCCGGCGCGCCACCGGCCGCCGGACAGCCGACCTGGCCGGCCGCCACCCCGCCGGCCGGGCTGGCTCCGGTGGCAGGAATGTCGCCCACGTCGGCGCCACCACTGGCGGCGGGTCACCAGCCGGCACAGCCCTCGTCAATGACGCCCACCTCGGTGCCGCTGTCGTCAGGCACGGCCCCGTCGGTACCGCCCACCTCAGTCACCCCCGCATCCATACCGGCCGCGCCCGACCCGTTGGGAGCGGCCCCGCACCCGGACAGCGAACAGGCACACGACGGTGGGCGCGGCTGGGGAACGGACGACCAGGCGGGGCACCCGGCCGGTACCTCGCCGTGGTCGGCACCGCCGCCGGGGCACGACCGGCCGACGTCGGGTGGCCCGCCGGCGCCTACCGCCGGAGAACCTGCGCCGCTGCCCCGGCGACCTCCGGCCCCGTACCCCAACCCGATCGCACAGGCCGCTGAGCTGAGCGGAGTGCTGCCCCCGGTGGCGCCGCCGGGCCAGCCCGGTGTCCCGGACCCTGTGCCGCCGGTCCAGCCCGGTTTCCCGGGCGGGGTGGCACCGCCGCCGGTACAGCCGGGTTTCCCGGACCCTGTGGCGCCGCTGCCGGGCTTCCCGGGCGGCATGGCGCCGCCGCCGGGGTACCCGCACGGCCCCGTGGCGCCGCCGCCGTCGCACCAGCCGGTGCCGGGCGCCCAGCCGGTTCCGGGCGCCGCACACCCGGGTGACCCGGGCTGGACGGCTGATCCGTACATCCCGACGGCGGAGGAGTTCGCCCGGCGGCGGGCCGTCCGGCCGACCGATCCGGTGGCCCGCAGCGGGCTGCGCGGCGCAGTCGTCCGCAGCACGCTCGGCGTGATCAAGCTCTCCCCGGGCAGCCACGAGCGGGAGATGGCCCGCTACATCGACACCATCCGCCGCAACTTCGGCGGCCTGCGCCAGGTCACCGTGGTCAACCCCAAGGGCGGCGCGGGCAAGACGGTGGCCGTACTGCTGCTGGCCATGACGTTCGGCCAGAAGCGCGGAGGGTACGTGCTGGCCTGGGACAACAACGAGACCCAGGGCACCCTGGGGATGCGGGCGCAGCAGGACTTCCACGCCCGCACGGTGCGCGACGTGCTCCGCGACCAGCACCACTTCCGGGGCGCCACCGGTCGCGTGGGCGACCTGTCCCAGTACGTACGCTCCCAGGGCGAGGGCATGTTCGACGTGCTGGCCAGCGACGAGTCGGCCACCGCCGGGGAGATGCTCACCGCCCAGGCGTTCAGCGACATCCGGGACGTGGTGAGCCGGTTCTACAAGTTGATCTTCGTGGACACCGGCAACAACGTCCGGGCGCAGAACTGGCAGGCCGCCATCGACGCCACCGACCAGCTCGTGGTCACCATGTCGGCGCGTAACGATTCGGCGGAGACCGCCGCCCGGGCACTGGACCACCTGGAGCAGACCGGCCGGCAGCGGCTGGTCCGCCAGGCCGTCACCGTGGTGTCGATGCCGCCCAGCCGCAAGGACATCGACCTGCCGTCGATCCAGCGGCACTTCGCGGCGCGGACCCGCGCAGTGCTGCTGGCCCCGTACGAGCGCCTGATCGACTCGGGCGAGCCGATCCGCTACGCCGGACTCACCGCCGAGACCCGCGACGCCTGGCTACGGGTGGCCGCCGAGGTGGCCAACGGCCTGTAGCGGCCCGACCGGCTGAGCTCCCTGCGGCGGCCCGGCCAGAGCTGACCGTAGCTGGCCGAGCTGGCTGGCTGGCCGAGCTGGCCGGCTGGCACAGTCCGGGTCGGCCGCTGAGGCGGACCGCGGTCGGGTCAGCCGGCGAGGACGTCGCCGGCTGCCGGGTCGCAGTCGCGGAGGAACTGGGCGCAGCGGGCCGCCTCGTCCGCCTCCCCGATCGCGTCGGCGGACCGGGCCAGTACCGCCAGGCAGCGCAGGAACCCCTGGTTGGGCTGGTGCGCCCAGGGCACCGGGCCACTGCCCTTCCACCCCGCGCGGCGCAGCTGGTCGAGGCCACGGTGGTAGCCGGTACGGGCGAAGGCGTACGCGGAGACCGCGTCACCGGAGTCCAGGGCACGCGCGGCCAGCGCCGCCCAGGCGCCGCTGTAACTGGGGAAATCCGCCGCCACCTGCGGCAACGTCTCGGGTGTCGCGGCGGCGAGCGCCGCGGCGGCGTCCTCGGTGGCGGGCAGTCGGGTGGCCGGCGGTTCGGGGAGGAGGTTGTGCATTGTCCTATCTAACCGCACGGCGCTGTCCGAACGGACGAGTGCCGCCTCACGCGAGCGGTTGCTATCGCGCCCGGGGACACCGGCGCACAATGAGAACTCCGGAGCCTCCCCAGGACCCGGTTAGGAGAGCCCGGTGGTTTCGACCACCGGGCTCTTTCTCGTCCACCCGCCGGGGCGGGCGGGGCGGGCGGGGCGGTGTGATGATGGCGGGCATGCCCACACCCCCGCCGCTGTCGGTGATCGAACCGGACGACAGCTCCGCCGACGAGGTCGAGTCCCGCGCCGAACTCGACAGGCACCTGGCCGCCGATACGTTGGCCGGGCTCACCGTGCAGGGGCTGCGGCTGGACGTGGACCCGCCGGACCTGTCCCGGGTGGACGTCACCGGCACGCTGTTCGCCGGCTGCCGGTTCAGCTCCCGGGAGGAGGCGGCGCGGCTGGTACTGCGCGGGGCGGAGGTGGTGCCGGAGTTCCCCGAGGTGCCCTACCCCACGTCGCCACAGGGCCTCTACACGCCGCAGGAGCTGGCCGACGGCTTCGGCACGGGCGGCTTCGCCGGCATGTACGACACCGTGGTGTACCGGCACTTCGTGGCCACCGGCGGGGCCCAGCCGGGCATCCGGGAGGGGCTCGCCCAGCGGCTGCACGACCACGGTATCGACGACGGGCTGGCCGACCTGACGGCCGGCTGGGTCGGCGCCCACGGGCCTGCGTCGATCGTCGGCGTGATGGGCGGCCACGCCGAGCCGCGCGGCTCGGTCGGGTACCGGCTGGCCGCCGTGCTGGGCTGGCAGCTGGCCCGGGCCGGCCGGCTGGTGCTGACCGGCGGCGGCCCCGGCGTGATGGAGGCGGCCAACCTGGGCGCCTACCTGTCCGGCCACGAGGCGGCGGCGGTCACCGCCGCCGTCGACGAGCTGGCCGGCGCGCCCGACTTCCACGACCACGACCGGTACACCGCCGCCGCGCTGGCCGTCCGCGAGCGCTACCCGGCGACCGGCGACGTCGCCCGGCGCGGTGGCCTGTCCATCCCCACCTGGCTCTACGGGCACGAGCCGGCGAACCTGTTCGCCGCCCGGATCGCCAAGTACTTCTCCAACGCCATCCGGGAGGACACCATCCTGCGGCTGGCCCGGGGCGGGATCGTCTTCGCCGCCGGCCGGGCCGGCACCGTGCAGGAGGTGTTCCAGGCGGCCACCAAGACGTACTACGGCAGCGACGGCGCCAGCGGCCCGTACGTCTTCCTGGGCAGCGCCTTCTGGGCGGCGCTGCCGGCGCCGCAGCTGCTGGCCACCCTGCTGGCCAGTGGCCCGGCCGGCGATCAGCGGGGCCTCATCCACGTCACCGACGACGTCACGGCGGCGGTCGCCGTGCTCACCGGAGACAGCGCTGCCCCGGCCCGCTGACGGACCGGGGCAGCGCGCGAACCTACCTGCTCAGCGCGGGCTCACTTGCCCAGCGTGGTACCCGACGAGCGCAGGTCCTCGCAGGCGGTGACGACGCGGGCGGACAGGCCGGCCTCGGCGAGCTTGCCCCAGGCGCGCGGGTCGTACGCCTTCTTGTTGCCGACCTCGCCGTCGATCTTCAGTACGCCGTCGTAGTTGCTGAACATGTGGCCGACGACCGGGCGGGTGAAGGCGTACTGGGTGTCGGTGTCGATGTTCATCTTCACCACGCCGTAGTCCAGCGCCTCGCGGATCTCCGAGAGCAGCGAACCGGAGCCGCCGTGGAAGACCAGGTCGAGCGGCTTCTCCTTGCCGTACTTGGCGGCGAGGGCGTCCTGGATCTGCTTGAGGATCTCCGGGCGCAGCTTGACGTTGCCCGGCTTGTAGACGCCGTGCACGTTGCCGAAGGTCAGCGCCGTCATGTAGCGGCCCTTCTCGCCCAGGCCCAGGGCGGCGGCGGTGGCCAGGCCGTCCTCGACGGTCGAGTAGAGCTTGTCGTTGATCTCGTTGGCGACGCCGTCCTCTTCGCCGCCGACCACGCCGACCTCGATCTCCAGGACCACCTGGGCGGCGTTGGTGAGGGCGATCAGCTCCTCGGCGATACGCAGGTTCTCGTCCAGCGGGACAGCCGAGCCGTCCCACATGTGCGACTGGAACAGCGGGGCTTCGCCGTTGCGGACCCGCTCGGTGGAGATGGCCAGCAGCGGGCGGACGAAGCCGTCCAGCTTGTCCTTCGGGCAGTGGTCGGTGTGCAGCGCGATGTTCACCGGGTAGTGCTTGGCCACCTCGTGGGCGTACGCGGCGAGCGCCACGGCGCCGGTGACCATGTTCTTGATCGTCGGGCCGGAGGCATACTCGGCGCCGCCGGTGGAGACCTGGATGATGCCGTCGCTACCCGCGTCGGCGAAGCCACGCAGCGCCGCGTTCAGGGTCTGCGACGAGGTGACGTTGATCGCCGGGTAGGCGAACGCGCCAGCCTTGGCGCGGTCCAGCATCTCGGCGTAGACCTCAGGGGAGGCAATGGGCATCGTGGTGCTCCTCGGTGAAGAGAGTCTCAGCAGCGCGGGCGGACCGCGCTGTCCTCCACCGGGCAGTATCCCGTACCAGCCGGGACCGGGCGCACGCCGGGTCCCGGCCGATCGCCGCGCGGGCGGCGCGGCGGCGCCGTACGGTGGGAGAGGGGAGGTGTCGACCATGACCGACGAGGACTTCACCACCGGTGCCCGCCTGGAGCCGGACGAGCGGGACAGCGAAGCGCCCACGGCGGACGCCGTCGAGCAGGCGTTCCCGTCGGACCCGGCCGAGCACTCCGGCGAGGTGCACCGGGGCCTGGAGGTCAACGACTGGGACGCCGTTGAGCAGGCCCGAATCGTCGACGTGTCGGACGAGTACTGAGCGTTGGAGCCGCGGGGCGGGCGGGTTGGCCCGCTCCGGGCGGTCAGGCTTGATCCCTCCGTGGGCCGACCCGCCCGCCCCGCTCGGTGAGCATCGGGGGTGCCGAGCTGCGGATGGTTCTGTGGTCGGGGGCTGATCCGGGGCGCTTTGGCACCGAGGGTTTGCTAATCCAGGGCGAAGCTGGCGTAGCCGACTACCCGGGTGGGGTCTCCGGTGGTGTCGTAGGACGTGCGGTGGGCGAGCAGGCGGGAGGATGTGCCTGCTGTCTTTGCCCAGGTCAGTAGACCGCGTAGCGGGTGCCGGCCGCAGGCTGAGCGGTCGCCGACGGCGGTCGGGTCGCGGGCCAGGACGGCCTGGATGGTCCGGGCGTCCGCGGCCAGAGCGTCGTCCTGGTTGAGGTAGTGGGACAGGTCGGTGCTGCACAGCAGCACGGTGCCGGGGCGGTCGGCGGCGGCGAGCAGGGCGGCCACCTCGTCGGGGCCGGCGTTGCCGACCAGGACCGGCAGCACCTGGGCGTCCGGCAGTGCCCGCTGCAGCAGCGGCAGCTGCACCTCCAGCGAGTGTTCGGGGGCGTGCGGCGCGTCGTCGGCGCCGGCATGCCGGGCGGCGACCAGCTCGCGGGCCAGCTCAGCGGCGATCGTCACATCACCCAGCGGGGTCGCCCAGCGCTGCGTGGTCGGCACGGCACACCCCCGCAGGGGTACGTAGTGCGCCGGCCCGACCAGCACCACGGTGTCCACCGGGGCGCCGGCCAGCCGGGCGTACGCCTGCGCGGCGACCGCGCCGGAGTAGCGCAAGCCGGCGTGCGGCACCACGTAGGCCCGGGCGGGGGGCTCGTCGACCGGGTCGACGCCGGCCAGCAGCCGGTCCACGGCGGCGCGCAGCTCGGCCGGGTGGGCGGGGTAGAACTGGCCGGCGACGGCCGGTTGACGGACGTTCACCCGCCGGGCCCGGGGCGGACCGGAGCGGGCCGGCTCGGGGTGATCTGGATGGGCAGCCGCTTGGCGCCCCAGGAGCCGGCCGGGCCGTCGTAGACGCCGGGCAGCCGGGTGCCGCAGTGCCGGCAGGCGCCCTGGTCGGTCAGCTGGTAGTCGCGCAGCACGTACCAGTCGCGGACCACCACCGGGCGGCCGCAGCCGGGACAGTCGGTGGTCTGCCCGTCCGGGTCGTGGACGTTGCCGGTGTAGACGTAGCGCAGCCCGTGCTCGCGGGCGATGCGCCGGGCCCGGGTCAGCGTCGACGCGGGGGTACGCGGCACGTCGAGCATCTTGAAGTCCGGATGGAACGCCGAGAAGTGCAGCGGTACGTCCGGACCCAGGTGCTCGACGAGCCAGGCGGCCTCGGCGTGCAGTTCGGCGTCGGAGTCGTTGTGCCCCGGGATGAGCAGGGTGGTGATCTCGAACCAGACGCTGGTCTCGTGCCGCAGGTACTCCAGGGTCTCCAGCACCGGACCCAGCTTGGCAAAGGTGATCTTCTCGTAGAACTCGTCGGAGAACGCCTTGAGGTCGATGTTGGCGGCGTCCATGTGCCCGTAGAGGTCGCGCCGGGCTTCTTCGCGGATGTACCCGGCGGACACCGCGACCGCCCTGATGCCCAGCTCCCGGCAGGCATCGGCGACGTCCATGGCGTACTCCAGGAAGATCGTCGGGTCGTTGTAGGTGAACGCCACCGAGCGGCAACCGTGCTCCTGCGCCGCCCGGGCCAGCGCCTCCGGCGAGGCCTCGGCGGCCAGCGTGTCGATCTCGCGGGACTTGGAGATGTCCCAGTTCTGGCAGAACCGGCAGCCCAGGTTGCAGCCGGCGGTGCCGAAGGAGAGCACCGACGAGCCGGGCAGGAAGTGGTTGAGCGGCTTCTTCTCGATCGGGTCGACGCAGAAACCGGAGGAGCGCCCGTAGGAGGCGAGCACGATCCCGTCGCCGACCCGGCCCCGGACGAAGCACAGCCCGCGCTGGCCCTCGCGCAGCTTGCAGGCGCGCGGGCAGACGTCGCACTGGACCCGGCCGTCGGGCAGGGCGTGCCAGTGCGACGTGCGTACCGTGAAGGGGTCTGCCAGGTCGAGTTCGTCCACCGCAATTCCTCCGTGACCCACGCTACGCCGGCCGCGCCGCCGCCCTTGCCGGCGCCCGGTAGCTTCTACGCCGTGGACTGGAACCTGCGTACCTGTGGCCGGCGGGGGCACATCACCTACGTCCCGGACGAGCCGGACATGCGCGCCCGGCTGGAGGCGGCCACCCCGCTGGGCACCGCCTGGCGCTGCCTGCGCTGCGGCGACTACGTGCTGGGCGAGCCGCACGGGCGCGGACCGGCGACCGACGCGCCGCTGGTGACGCGCGGCCGGGCCCTGCGGGACGCGCTGGTGCTGCGGTTCCTCGCGGTCGAGCGGTGGGCGCGCGGCCTGATCATCGTGCTGGGCGCCTTCGTGGTCTACAAGTTCCGGGCCGACCACGACGCGATCTCCCGGGGCTTCGACGAGGACCTGCCGCTGATCCGCCCGATCGCCGAGAAGCTGCACTTCAACCTGGACGACTCCAGCATCGTGCACACCCTGCAGACGGTGATCCACACGGAGACCGGCACGCTCGGCTGGGTGGCTCTGGGCCTGCTCGGCTACGGCATCCTGCAGCTGGTCGAGGGGACCGGCCTGTGGCTGCTCAAGCGCTGGGGCGAGTACTTCGCGGTGGTGGCCACCTCGCTCGGGCTGCCCATCGAGATCTACGAACTGGCCGAGCGGGTCACCGCCCTGCGGATCGGCGCGCTGGCCCTCAACCTGGCCGCGGTGCTCTACATCCTGCTCTCCAAGCGGCTGTTCGGGCTGCGCGGCGGCCTGCCGGCGTACGAGGCGGAGCGGCACGAGCAGAGCCTGCTGGAGGTGGAGGAGGCGGCACACCTGCCCACCGAACCGGACAAACAGGCCGTTCCGCCGCAGCGTCTGACAACCGGCTGAACAGCTGGCCGGCGTTCCCGGGTGGCGCCGGTACCCTGTTCGGCGTGGAGAACTCGCTCGCCGCCTCGACCGGCATCGGCACCGTGATCGACCCGGCGCACCTGCTGTCGAGCTTCGGCACGATCGGCGTACTGGCCATCATCTTCGCCGAGACCGGCCTGCTGATCGGGTTCTTCTTCCCCGGCGACTCGCTGCTGTTCCTGGCCGGCGTGGCGGCCTCGCCGTTCGCCGCCAAGATCCCCGGCGTGGGCAACGCCCGGCTGCACATCTGGGTGCTGCTGATCTGCGCGCCGATCTGCGCCATCGCCGGTGCCCAGCTCGGGCACTTCCTCGGCGCCCGGTACGGCCGGCGGATGTTCGAACGGCCCAACTCGCGGATCTTCAAACCGGTCTACGTGACCAAGGCCGAGCACTACTTCACCAGGTTCGGCGCGCCCAAGGCGGTGGTGCTGGCGCGTTTCATCCCGATCGTGCGCACCTTCCTCAACCCGGTCGCCGGGGTCCTGAAGATGCCGCCCCGGCAGTTCCTCCTGTGGAACGTGGTCGGTGCGCTGCTCTGGACCGAAGGCGTGCTGCTCACCGGGTACCTGCTGGCCCGCCAGGTGTCCAAGATCCCCAACGTGGACCGGTACCTGCTGCCGTTCGTCGCGCTGATCGTGCTGCTGTCCTGCGTCCCGGTCTTCATCGAGCTGGTCCGCAATCGCCGCGAGGCCGCCAACGCCGCCAAGCTGGGCGCCCTGGAGGCCGAGACGGTCGCGCTCGACATCGTCCAGCAGTCCCGCCCCGGCCGGCACACCGGCCGCTGACCGCCCCGGGCGGGCAGCTGAGTGGCTGGTCAGGCGAGAGCGGGCAGTTCCGGGCAGTCGGGGAGGCGGTCCAGGGCGCCGAGCGCCAGCGCCCGGTAGGTGAGGCGGGCGGCCTCTTCCAGGTAGAGGGCCCGCTTGTGGGCCAGCTCGACACTGTCGGCGAGCACCGAGCAGCCGTGCTGGGCGAGCAGCACGCAGTTGGTACCGTCCAGGGCCGCCTCGGCGGCCAGCTCCGCGAGCCGGGCGGAGCCCGGCGGGGCGAACGGGGTACGGGCGATGCGCCGCAGGTAGAACAGGTGGTCCGTGGTGACCAGCCGGATCGCGACGTCCAGTGCGTCGAGCAACAGGACACCCTGCGGGTGCAGGTGGACGACGGCGGTGACGTCCGGCCGGGCACGGTAGGTCGCCACGTGCAGCGCCAGCTCCGACGTCGGCGTCGACGCCGGCCCGGGCCGGCCGGCATCGCCCAGTGTCGCAGCCGTACGGGCGTCCACCCGCACGAAATCGTCCCGCCCGAGCCGGTCCAGCCAGCTACCCCGGGCAGTCACCCAGAAGTCGTCGGCGCCCGGACGGCGGGCGGACAGATTTCCACCAGAGCCGACCACCAGGCCGGCTCCGGTCACCGAGCGACCGACGTGGACCAACTGGTCACGCAGGTCGCCGGCTGGATAGGTCAGCGCGCGGCCTTCTTCGCCCCGCGCTTGCGTGGCGGGGTGAGCAGGTCGGCGATGGCCGCGATGGCCGGCGGTACCAGTCGGTAGTAGGCCCACACGCCCCGCTTCTCCCGCTCGAGGAGGCCAGCCTCGGTGAGGATGCGCAGGTGGTGGCTGACAGTCGGCTGGGAGAGGCCGAGCGGCGCGGTGAGGTCACACACGCACGCTTCACCCTCGGGGGCCGACTGGATGAGGCTGAGCAGCCGGAGCCGTGCCGGGTCCGCGAGTGCCTTCAGCACTCCGGCCAGGCGCTCGGCGTCCGCCCGCTCGATCGGTTCGCCGGCTAGCGGCGAGATCGCAGGCAGAGAGGTTTCAATCAAAGCGGTTCCCACAGTTACTATCCTTCCACTTGCATCATCGACTCGCCTGCATATCCGCAGGTCCGAATCGGCAAATTTTTACGACGCGAGGTTGAGGTCGGCTAGCGAATAGGCTGAGCGGTACTCCAGACCGGCTGCCTGGACGGCCTGTCCGGCGCCCCGGTCCACGATGACCGCCACCCCCACCACCTGCGCTCCAGCGTCGCGCAGCGCGTCAACCGCGGTCAGTACGCTGCCACCGGTGGTCGAGGTGTCCTCGACCGCCAGCACCCGCCGCCCGGCGACGTCCGGCCCCTCGACCCGACGCTGCAGGCCGTGCGCCTTCTCCGACTTACGGACCACAAAAGCGTCCAGCTGCCGCCCGACGGCAGCCGCCGCGTGCAGCATGGCCGCGGCCACCGGATCCGCACCGAGAGTAAGACCGCCGACGGCGTCGAAGTCCCATTCCCGAACCGTGTCCAGCATCACCTGACCCACCAGGGGAGCCGCCGCGTGGTGCAGCGTCACCCTTCGCAGATCGACATACCAGTCCGCTTCACGGCCGGAGGAGAGCACCACGCGACCATGGACCACAGCGAGATCAACAATGAGTTTTTGCAGGTCGTCGCGGTCTGACATGAGGCGAGCGTACATGTCCAAGCTTGGATTCCCATCAACGACCCGGCCAGCTGTCGTAAGGACTACCGGCCGATCCTGCCCCTACCGTCCCGGGCCACCCGGTGGACCAGGGCGCGGGGCGCGTGCCGCATGGCGAAGACGGCCGCCCGGTACCGCCAGTCGGGCACGCTGAGTATCCGGCCTTTCTCCAGGTCACGCAGGGCGGTGCGGACCACCGTGTCGGCGTCGAGCCAGAGCATATCGGGAATCTTCGACGTGTCGATGCCCTGGCGCTGGTGGAACTCGGTCCGCGTGTAGCCGGGCGCCAGAGTGAGCAAGCGCACTCCGTACGGGCGTACCGACAGGGCGACCGACTCGGTGAACGCGTTCACCCAGGCCTTGGTGGCCGGATAGGTGGAGCCGGGCATCACGGCGGCGAACGCCGACACCGAGCTGACGTTGATCACCGCCCCACGGCGCGCCTCGATCATCGGCGGCAGCGCGGCCCTGGTCAGCCGCATGACGGCGTGCACGTTGAGCGCCAGCAGCTGCTCCTCCTGCGCCACGCTGGCCCGCACGAACGAGGTGTGCAGGCTGAACCCGGCGCTGTTGACCAGCAGGTCGACCCGGTCGGCGAGGCGGCGCTCCACCACTTCGCAGCCCACCGCGGTGGACAGGTCGGCGGGCAGCGCCTCGGCGTGTACCCCGTGCGCGGCGGCCAGCTCCGCGCCCGTCCGGGCCAGCCGGTCGGCGTCCCGGGCCACCAGCACCAGGTCGTACCCCCGGGCGGCGAGCGCCCGGGCGAACGCCGCCCCGATCCCCGCCGTGGCCCCGGTGACGACGGCGACCGGCCGCCCGGCGCCTACCGGTCCGGCTGATCCGGCGGGCTCGACTGACCCGGGGTTCCCGGCTGATCCGGCGGGCTGGGCTGATCCGGCGGGCTGAGCTGATCCGGCGGGCTGAGCTGATCCGGCGGGCTGAGCTGATCCGGCGGGCTCGGGCGGGCCGGCGGCTGCTGCGGAGGCGGCCAGTTCGGGGTGGGTGTCGCCGGCATCGTCGGCGCCACCGGCGGTGGCATCGGCGGTGGCATCGGCGGTGGGGGCGGCGGCATCGGCGCCGTGGTCGGGGGGCCCGCCGGCGGGCCGGGCGGGGGGTACGGACTCGGGGCTGGCCACGGTGCTCCTCCTGGGACGGGCGCCGGCCAGGGTGCGGGCCGGGCCGGGCGCCGGAACCACCGGTTCGCGGGCGGCAGGCCGAGCAGGACGGCAACCAGAATGTAGCCCAGCAGCTGGATGACCGCCGCCGTGCCGAGCAGCCCCGCCAGCCAGCCGGGCAGGGCGTCCTGCACGGCCCGGGTCAGCTGGCTGGCCACGTCGATGCGGTCCGGGTCACCGTTGTACGCCACGTCGCTGGTGATCGTGCCGGCGGCCGAGCACTGGAGGCAGCCACAGATGAGGCCGGCCCCGCACACCACCCAGGCGCCGATCCGGCCGGCCGTGCTGCGCCGCAGCACCGCCACGGCGATACCGGCGGCCACCAGGGCGAGCAGCAGGGTGATGACGGCCAGCACCAGCATCGAGCTGCGTACGCCGCTGCCCACGTCGTCCACGTCGTGCTGGGTGGCGTCGGTGAGCTCCGCGCGGCTGGCGAACCGGTCGTGGAACTGCCCGGCGGCCACCAGCACGCCGATGGTGCTGGCCAGGCCGGCGAGCGCGACGACGAGCAGGGCTGCGCCGGCCGCGTTGACCACGCCGGGTCGGGACTGGGGTACGGGCTGGGCCATCGACTCTCCCCGAGCTGGGGTCCGTTTAGTCGGAAAGTACCCGTACCGCCTGGGTTACGTGGGCTGTTCCGTCCGGTCCCGCAGGTACCCGCCGACCGAGGGCGCGGCCAGCAGCGCGGCGGTCGCGGCCAGGGCGAGCACCACCGACAGGACCAGCCAGCCGTGCACCGCCCGGTACCAGTGCGGGTACGCAAGCGCGGTGACCCGGTCGTCGCCGAGCCGGTCGAACAGTCCGCTCCCGCCGCAGCACAGCACCCCGGCCCCGGCCGCCACCCAGCTGCCGGCCCGGGTGATCCGGCTGCCGTGCAGGTCGAAGGTGGCCAGCAGGCACAGCAGCACCGCCCCCGCCACCAGCCCCGCGACGACGGCGACCGTACCCGTGGTGGCCTGCGACACCAGCTGGTCGACGTTGGCCCGGTCGTCATACCCGACCCGCACGGCGTTCCGTAGCCGCCCCAGGTACGCCGTGGCCAGCACCGCGAGCAGTGCGAGCGCGACAGCGGCGGCGTAGAGCAGACCGGCGGCGAGCAGCAGCGGGACGGGCCGGCGGGGGGACGCCACGGCGTTCACCGCGCCGACGATACCGGCGTCGCCGTCCCCACCGCCGCGGGTGGGCCCGGCGCCCGGCGGGACCTGCTGCCGCCGGGCGCGGACCGCAGGAGCGCGCCGCCCGCCGGATGCGGCGGGCGGCGCGGGGTGCGGGCCACTCAGGCGGCGGTTACCTGCAGGGCGTCCTTGTCGGCGGCCAGCTCGACGACGACCCGGTCGCCGTCCCGGACCGAGCCCTCCAGCAGCGCCCGGGCCAGCTGGTCGCCGATCGCCGTCTGGACCAGGCGGCGCAGCGGGCGGGCACCGTAGATCGGGTCGTACCCGCCGAGGGCCAGCCAGTCGCGGGCGGGGTCGGTGACGTCCAGGGCGAGCCGGCGCTCGGCCAGCCGGCGGGCCAGTCGGGCCAGCTGGATGTCCACGATGGCCCGCAGCGCATCGCCGGCCAGCGCGTGGAACACCACGATGTCGTCCAGCCGGTTGAGGAACTCCGGCTTGAAGTGGATCCGCACGGTGGCCAGCACTTCGTCGCGGCGCTGCTCCTCGGAGAGGGTCGGATCGGCGATGGCCTGGCTGCCCAGGTTGGAGGTGAGGATCAGGATGGCGTTGCGGAAGTCCACCGTGCGCCCCTGGCCGTCGGTGAGCCGGCCGTCGTCGAGCACCTGCAGCAGCACGTCGAAGACGTCCGGGTGGGCCTTCTCCACCTCGTCCAGCAGGATCACCGAGTACGGGCGGCGGCGGACCGCCTCGGTCAGCTGGCCGCCCTCCTCGTAGCCGACGTAGCCGGGCGGGGCGCCGACCAGCCGGGCCACCGAGTGCTTCTCGCCGTACTCGGACATGTCGATGCGGACCATGGCGCGCTCGTCGTCGAAGAGGAACTCGGCCAGCGCCTTGGCCAGCTCGGTCTTACCGACGCCGGTCGGCCCCAGGAAGAGGAACGAGCCGGTGGGGCGGTCCGGGTCGGCGATGCCGGCGCGGGCCCGGCGGACCGCGTCGGAGACCGCGCGGACCGCCTCCTCCTGGCCGACCACCCGGCCGCGCAGCGAGTCCTCCATGCGCAGCAGCTTGGTCGTCTCGCCCTCCAGCAGGCGGCCGGCCGGGATGCCGGTCCACGCGGCGACCACGCTGGCGATGTCGTCGTCGGAGACCTCCTCGTTGAGCATCGCCCCGCTGCTCTGCAGGGCGTGCAGCTCGGACTCGGCCCCGGCCAGGGTGGCCTCCAGTTCGGGGATACGGCCGTAGCGCAGCTCGGAGGCGCGGGCCAGGTCGGCGTCGCGCTCGGCCCGGGCCGCCTCGCCGCGCAGCCGCTCCAGCTCCTCCTTGGCCGCCGAAATCGCCTGGATGTGCTCCTTCTCGTTGCGCCACCGCTCGGACAGCGCGGTGAGCTGTTCGCGCTTGTCGGCCAGCTCCTTGCGCAGCCGTTCCAGCCGCTCCTTGGAGGCCGGGTCCGGCTCCTTCTCCAGGGCCATCTCCTCGATCTCCAGGCGGCGCACCGCCCGCTCCACCTCGTCCACCTCGACCGGGCGGGAGTCGATCTCCATGCGCAGCCGGGAGGCGGCCTCGTCGACCAGGTCGATGGCCTTGTCGGGGAGGAACCGGTCGGCGATGTACCGGTCGGAGAGCGCGGCGGCGGCGACCAGGGCAGCGTCGGTGATGCGTACCCCGTGGTGCACCTCGTAGCGCTCCTTGAGGCCGCGCAGGATGCCGATGGTGTCCTCGATGGTCGGCTCGCCCACCACCACCGGCTGGAACCGGCGCTCCAGCGCCGGGTCCTTCTCGATGTGCTCGCGGTACTCGTCCAGCGTGGTGGCGCCGACCATGCGCAGCTCACCACGGGCCAGCATGGGCTTGAGCATGTTGCCGGCGTCCATCGAGCCCTCGCCCTTGCCGGCGCCGACGACCGTGTGCAGCTCGTCCAGGAAGGTGATGACCTGCCCGTCGGAGCCCTTGATCTCCTCCAGCACGGACTTGAGCCGCTCCTCGAACTGGCCGCGGTACTGCGCACCGGCGACCATGGCGCCCAGGTCGAGGGAGACCAGCCGCTTGTTGCGCAGCGACTCGGGGATGTCACCGGCGACGATGCGCTGGGCCAGCCCCTCCACGATGGCGGTCTTGCCCACGCCCGGCTCGCCGATCAGCACCGGGTTGTTCTTGGTACGCCGGGACAGCACCTGGATGACCCGGCGGATCTCGGCGTCCCGGCCGATCACCGGGTCGATCCGGCCCTCCCGGGCCAGCTCGGTGAGGTCGACGCCGTACTTCTCCAGGGCCTGGTACTGCTGCTCGGGGTCGGGGCTGGTGACCCGGCGGTTGCCGCCGCGGATCTGCGGGAAGGCGGCGACCAGGCTCTCCTCGGTGGCCCCGTGGTCTTTGAGCAGCTTGGCCACGGCGCCGCCGACCTGGGCCAGGCCGGCGAGCAGGTGCTCGGTGGAGATGTACTCGTCGCCGAGCGGCCGGGCGATGGCCTCGGCGGCGCCCAGCGAGTTGACGAACTCGCGGGCCAGGCTGGGCTCGGCCACGCTGGATCCGCGGGCGGTGGGCAGCGTCTCCACGGCGCGGGCGGCGGCCCGGCGTACCTCGGCCGGGTTGGCGCCCACGGCGCGCAGCAGGCCGGTCGCGGTGGAGCCGCCGGTGTCCAGCAGGGACAGCAGCAGGTGCCACGGCTCGACCGTGGAGTTGCCGTGCTGGCTGGCGGTCTTCACGGCGCCCGTGATGACTTCTCGGCTCTTGGTGGTGAGGCGCTCGGCGTCCATCTGCTCCCCTGGTCAGGTCCTCTCGGTGGCGCGACGTGCGCGCGCCGCCTCTTACGACAATCCCGGAGTTGAGTGTATTCCGCTCAACTTTTCCCTGCCACCCCCGACACGCGCCCAGTTAGGGTCGACCCATGGTGGTACGGGTCGAGCGCACGGCACTGCCCGGAATCGGGCTACGGCACGACATCCTCACCGCAGCCGGGCGGCGGGTGGGCGTCATCTCCCGCAAAGGCGGCGGCCGGCGCGACCTGGTGGTCGCCGACACCGACGACCCGGACGACGCCAGCGCACAGGTCAGCCTCACCGACGAGGAGTCCGACGTGCTCGCCGAACTGCTCGGCTCCTCGGTCGTGCTGTCCCGGCTGTCCCGGCTCACCGACGAGGTGGACGGGGTGTACACCGAACAGATCGGGCTGCCCGCCGGCTCACCCTACGCGTCCCGGCGCCTCGGTGACACGGCGGCGCGGACGCGTACCCGGGCGTCGATCGTGGCGGTGATCCGGGGACGGGCCGTGCTGCCCTCGCCCGGGCCGGAGTTCCAGTTCGCCGGCGGGGACATCGTGGTGGCCGTGGGTACCCGTACCGGCCTGGACCGGCTCGCCGAGATCCTGGCCGGCCGGGAGTAGCCCGTGCACACCGCCACGCTGCTGCTGGAGATCGGGGCGGTGCTGTTCGGGCTCGGCCTGCTCGGCCGCTTCGGCCGGCGGCTGGGCATCTCCCCGATCCCGCTGTACCTGCTCGGCGGCCTCGCCTTCGGCACCGGCGGCCTGGTCCCGCTCTCGGCCAGCAAGGAGTTCCTCACCATCGCCTCCGACATCGGCGTGGTGATGCTGCTGCTCATGCTGGGCCTGGAGTACTCCGCCGACGAACTGCTCGGCAACCTGCGCCGGGCAGCCCCGGCCGGCGCCCTGGACGCGGTGCTCAACGCGCTGCCCGGCGCGGCGCTGGCGCTGCTGCTCGGCTGGGGACCGGTGGCCGCCCTGGTGCTCGCCGGGGTCACCTGGGTGTCCAGCTCCGGGGTGATCGCCAAGGTGCTCGGCGACCTGGGCCGGCTGGGTAACCGGGAGACCCCCACGGTGCTCTCCGTGCTCGTCCTCGAAGACCTGGCTATGGCCCTCTACCTGCCCATCCTCACCGCCGTCCTGGCCCACCGGGGGGCCGGCGGCGCCCTGATCGCGCTGCTGATCGCGGTCGTCACGGTCAGCGTCGTGCTGCTGGTCGCCACCCGGTACGGCGGCGCGGTGAGCCGGCTGGTCTCCGCCGACGACCCGGAGGCACTGCTGCTCGGCGTCCTCGGGCTGACTCTGCTGGTCGCCGGCCTGGCACAGAAGTTGCAGGTGTCGGCGGCAGTCGGGGCGTTCCTGGTGGGCATCGCGCTGTCCGGGCCGGTGGCGCACAGCGCCAGCCAGCTGCTCGCCCCGCTGCGCGACCTGTTCGCCGCGGTTTTCTTCGTCTCCTTCGGGCTCAGCACGGACGCCCACAAGATTCCGGCAGTCCTACTTCCAGCGCTGCTGCTCGCCGTGGTGACCATGGGTACCAAGGTGGCCACCGGGTACCTGGCGGCCCGGCGGGCCGGGATCGGCCGTCCCGGGCGCTGGCGCGCCGGCCTGGCGCTGGTACCGCGCGGCGAGTTCTCCATCGTGATCGCCGGGCTGGCCGTCGCCTCGGCCGCCGTCAACCCCGAGCTCGGTCCACTGGCCACCGCGTACGTGCTGGTCACGGTGGTGGCCGGGCCGCCGCTCGCGCGGCTGTCGGACACCGCGGCGTTCCGCCGCCGGATGCGCCGGCCGGTCGCCGGGGCGGCCGGTGAAATGCCCGGCGGAGGCTTCCGCAAGCCGCCTCCGGCAGGCTACGGTGACGCCAGCCCACCCGAGCCGGGGGGCGACCGGCCAGGACAGACGGGCCCAGGAGTCGAGCAGTGAGCGTGCGGCAGTCCACCTTCCGTGGCTTCGCCAATCCGGTGGATCCGACCCCGGCCGAGCTTCGCGCCTGGGCGTACCAGCCGGATTCGGTCTCGCTGGCCGCCATGCCACCCGACTGGGACCTGCTGGTCGCCGGGGACCAGCTCATCGGCACGCTGTTCGAGCTGGCCATGGACCGTTCCTGCCCGGCCCGCCGGTTCGCCCTGCACTGCCTGTACATCTACGCGGCCGACGCGATCCGGACCAACTTCAAGGCCCACCCCAAGCGCCGGCTGCGCAAGATGGTCGAGCAGGCCGAGGCCGACGGCGACGACGCCATGGTCACCTGGGCGGTCAACGCCCGGGTGCTGATCCTGCGCCCGGACGCCTTCGACTACCACCAGTGGTGCGAGGGCGGCCTGGTCCGCAGCGGGCGCCGGCTGGCCTGACCCGGCCGGGACCCTCCGCCGGTCCGACGTCCTACGCGGCCCGAGCCGCACCCGGTTTGAAGACTTCGCGCAGCCTGCGTCGGGTCTGCCGGTCAGAAATCTTCGCGCAGGTCGTCGATGCCGCGTTCGACCTCGGCGTCGTTGCTGTTCTGGCCGGCGTTGCCGGCCTTGTCCGTCGGGCCGGTCGGGGCACCCGGACCCATGTTGCCGGACCTGCCGGCCATCGTGTCGACGCCGTCCCTGGCCTTGTCGGCGCCGGTGTCGAGCTGCTCGCTGTACCGGCCGCCGGTCGTCTCGTCGGCCTTGTCGGCGGCCGCCTCGATGCCGTCCTTCGCCTGGCTGGAGTGGCCGGACAGCGCTTCCTTCGCCTTGTCGACGATGCCCATGGTGGACCTCCCACCGAGAGTCAGTCGGATATTCCGGACTTGCTCTCAGGCCACGCTACGCCGGGCCGGGTCAGCCCGGGGCGCCGGGCTTGCGGGGGCGCCAGACGACCAGGGCCGTCGGCTGCTCACGGGCCGGCACCAGGTCCCGCCGCGGGTAGCCGGCCATCGCCCGCAGCTGCGCCGCCAACTGGTGCGCCTCGCCCAGCTCGACCTCCAGCTCGGCGACCCGCTGCTGCAGCTCGGCGACCAGCCGCTCCAGCTCGATGATCCGCTTGATGCCGGCCAGGTTGACGCCATCGTCCTGGGACAGCCGCTGCACCTCGCGCAGCAGGGCGACGTCCCGGGCGCTGTAGCGCCGGCCGCCGCCGGACGCCCGGCCGGGCTCGACGAGCCCGAGCCGGTCGTACTGGCGCAGCGTCTGCGGGTGCATACCGGCCATCCGGGCGGCCACCGAGATGATCAGAACCTTGGCGTCGGAGGTCGTCTCGATCGAGAGGAAGACCTCGTCACTACTCACGCAGCATCGCCTCCTCGATGTGCCGGCGCGGCGCCGGTGGCAGCACGTCGGCCAGCTCGTCCAGGGCCAGCCGGGCCTTCTCGGACAGCTCCTTCGGTACCACGATGTCCACGGTCACCAGCAGGTCACCGGTGGAGCCGTCGCGCCGGGCCACGCCCTTGCCACGCACCCGCAGCGTGCGACCGCTGGGCGTGCCCGGCGGCACCCGCACGGTCACGGTGCCGTCGAGCGTGGGTACCCGCAGGTCGACGCCGCTGACCGCCTCCGGGAAGGTGATCGGCACGGCCAGTGTCAGGTCGTCGCCGTACCGGCCGAACAGCGGGTCCTCGCGCACCTTGATCAGCACGTAGAGGTCGCCCGCCGAGCCGCCGCGCTCGCCCGGCTCGCCCCGGCCGGCCAGCCGGATCCGCTGCCCGTCCGCCACCCCGGCCGGGATGCGCACGTTCAGCGTGCGGGTCTTGGTGACCCCGCCGGTGCCCTGGCACTCCGGGCACTTCTCGTCGACGATCTCCCCGACGCCCTGGCAGTTGCGGCACGGCTCGGCGAAGCTGAACGCGCCCTGGTTGCTGGTGGTCACCCCGCTGCCGGAGCAGACCGGGCAGACCCGCGGACGGGTACCGGGCTTCGCGCCCGAGCCGTGGCACACGTCGCAGACGCCCGGCGCCCGCAGCGTCAGCGGCAGCGTGGTGCCGTTGACCGCGCTGCGGAAGTCCAGCGCCACCTCCGCCTCCACGTCGCGCCCGCGCATCGGGCCGCGCCGGGGCGTGGTGGTGGTACCACCGCCGCCCCGGCCGCCCGAGAAGATCGAGCTGAACAGGTCGGAGAAGCCGGCGCCGCCGAACCGGCGGTCACCCGCGGCGGCGGTACCGTCACCGAACAGGTCGGACATGTCGAACGTGGTGCCGCCGCCGCCCGAGCCGCCCGCGCCCCGGCGGAACGCGCCGGAGCCGAACAGCTGCCGCATCTCGTCGTACTCCTTGCGCTTGCGCGCGTCGGAGAGCACGTCATGCGCCTCGGAGACAGCCTTGAACCGCTCCTCGGCCTGCGGATTGTCGGGGTTGTGGTCGGGGTGCAGTTCCCGGGCCAGCTTCCGGTACGCCTTCTTGATGTCGTCGGTGGAGGCTGACTTGGACACGCCGAGTACGGCGTAGAAGTCCTTCTCCAACCAGTCCTTGGAACTCATCTCCCGACCCCCCTCTCCTGACTCGTGATGTCCGGCCGCACTACTCGGCCGGGTCGGCGACAGCCACCATGGCCGGCCGGAGCAGCCGATCGCCGAGCAGGTAGCCGCGTCGCATGACGTCGATGCAGCTGGGCTCGGTGACCTCGGCCGAGGTCAGATGCGCGACCGCCTCGTGCCGGGTCGGGTCGAACGGGTCGCCCTTCTCCCCGAACGCGGTCAGCCCGAACTTGCCCAGCGTCGCGGTGAGCGCCTCGGCCATGGTGGCGAACGGCCCGGTCAGGTCGCCGTGCTCGCGCGCCCGGTCCAGGTCGTCCAGCACCGGCAGCAGCGCCGCCACCACGGCGGCGGTGGCCTGTTCGCCGGCCAGCCCCCGGTCGCGGTCGACCCGCTTGCGGTAGTTGGCGTACTCGGCGGTGACCCGCTGCAGGTCCCGGGTGCGCTCGTCCAGCTCGGCGCGCAGCGACTCCAGTTCGGCCGCGAACGGCCGCCCCTCGGTGCGCTGGCTGTCCTTGGCGAGCAGGTCGGCCAGCTCCTGGTCGAAGGCCGGGTCGCCCGGCTCGACCACCTCGCCGTCCACCACCAGCTCGCCGTCGGGTCCGTCGCCGGTCGACTGGTCCGGCTCGGCGTCGGCCGGCTCGGGCTGCGTCGCGTCCGGCTGGGTCGCCTCCGGCTGCGTCGGCTCGGCCTGCGTCGGCTGGCCAGCCGGCGGTTTCGCCGAGTCTGCCGGCGACGGCTGCGCCGCCCCGGTCTCAGCGGAGGCCGGCTCCGTGCCGGCCGCCGGCTCCTTCGCCGCTCCGCGCACCTTGCCGGTCGGGTCGATCCGGCGCTTGTCCCGGATCACCACCGGCGGCTGCTCCGGCTCACCCTTGCCGCCCTTCGAGCGGCCGCCACCGGCGGACCCGGCCGCAGCCGGGCCCGTCGGGGTCGCGCCGGTGGGCGCGGTGCTGTCGTCGTTGTGCTCAGCACTCACTTGGTGTTGTCCTCGTCGATGATCTCGGCGTCCACGACGTCGTCCGGACCGCCGGCCGCGCCAGCGGCGCCCGCACCGGCACCGGCCGCGCCCGGGCCGTCACCGGCGGCGCCGGCCTCCGGAGTGGCCTGCTGGTAGAGCAGCGTGCCGGCCTTCTGCGAGGCGGCCGCCAGCTTCTCGTGCGCCGACTTGATGGAGTCGATGTCGGTACCGCCGAGGGCGCCGCGCAGCTCGCCGAGCGCCTCGTTGATCTCGTCCTTGGCCTCGGCCGGCAGCTTGTCGCCGCTCTCCGCCAGGAACTTCTCGGTCTGCCACTGCAGCTGCTCGGCCAGGTTGCGGGTCTCCGCCTCCTCGCGCCGCTTGCGGTCCTCGTCGGCGTGGTCCTGCGCGTCGCGCATCATCCGCTCGATGTCGTCCTTCGGCAGCGCCGAGCCGCCGGAGATGGTCATCGACTGCTCCTTGCCGGTACCCATGTCCTTGGCGCTGACGTGCACGATGCCGTTGGCGTCGATGTCGAAGGTGACCTCGATCTGCGGCACCCCGCGCGGGGCCGGCGGCAGGCCGGTCAGCTCGAAGGTACCGAGCTTCTTGTTGTAGGCCGCGATCTCCCGCTCGCCCTGGAACACCTGGATGAGCACCGAGGGCTGGTTGTCGTCGGCGGTGGTGAAGACCTCCGAGCTCTTGGTCGGAATCGTCTTGTTCCGCTCGATGAGCTTGGTGAAGATGCCGCCCTTGGTCTCGATGCCCAGCGACAGCGGGGTCACGTCGAGCAGCAGGATGTCCTTGACCTCGCCGCGCAGCACGCCGGCCTGCAGGGCGGCGCCGACGGCGACCACCTCGTCCGGGTTGACGCCCTTGTGCGGGTCCCGGCCGGTGAGCTGGCGGACCAGGTCGGAGACGGCCGGCATCCGGGTGGAGCCGCCCACCAGGATGACGTGCTCGATGTCCGACAGCTGGATCTTGGCGTCCTTGATGGCCTGCTCGAACGGGCCCTTGCAGGCGTCCAGCAGGTCCTGGCTGAGCCGCTGGAACTCCGAGCGGGACAGCTGGGTGTCCAGGTGCAACGGACCGGCCGCGCCGGCCGTGATGTACGGCAGGTTGATGCTGGTGGTGGTGGCCGCGGACAGCTCGATCTTGGCCTTCTCGGCGGCCTCCCGGAGCCGCTGCATAGCCATCTTGTCCTGGGACAGGTCGATGCCGTGCTGGCCGCGGAAGGTCTTGACCAGGTGGTCGATGATCCGCTCGTCCCAGTCGTCGCCGCCCAGGTGGTTGTTACCGGCGGTGGCCTTGACCTCGATGACGCCCTCGCCGAGCTCCAGCAGGGAGACGTCGAAGGTGCCGCCACCCAGGTCGAAGACCAGGACGGTCTGCTCCTTGGTGCCCTTGTCGAGGCCGTACGCCAGGGCGGCGGCGGTGGGCTCGTTGACGATGCGCAGCACGTTGAAGCCGGCGATCTCGCCGGCCTCCTTGGTGGCCTGGCGCTGCGCGTCGTTGAAGTACGCCGGGACGGTGATCACCGCGTCGGTGACGGTCTCGCCGAGGTAGGCCTCCGCGTCCCGCTTGAGCTTCATCAACACCCGCGCGGAGATCTCCTGCGGGGTGTATTTCTTGCCATCGATGTCGATGGTCCAGTTGGTACCCATCTCCCGCTTGACCGACCGGATGGTCCGGTCCGGGTTGGTGACCGCCTGGCGCTTGGCTACCTCGCCGACCAGCACCTCGCCGTTGCGGGCGAAGGCGACGATCGAAGGCGTGGTCCGCGACCCCTCGGCGTTCGCGATGACGGTGGGCTCGCCGCCTTCGAGAACGCTGACACAGGAGTTCGTCGTCCCGAGGTCGATGCCGACCGCACGTGCCATGTGTTCGCTCCTTGAATACGTCATTCTGATCCGTCGAAGTTGAGCGGATCGGGCTCAATAGTGCCACGACCAGTCCAGGGCCGCCACCCGGGGTTGAGTCGACACGACGCAAGATGGTCCCCTGGGGCTAATGTGACGATCATGACCAGCCCCGAATCCGTGGTCACCGGTTACCTCGCCGCCGCCGACGCCGCGCTTCCCGGCCTGCTCACCCGGGTGCACGGGTACGGCTCGCTGGCGCTGGACGACTGGCACCCCGGGGTGAGCGACGTCGACCTGCTGGTACTGACCGCCCGGCCGCTGGACGGGCCGACGCTGGACGCGCTGGCCGGAGTCCACGCCGCCCTGCCGGAGCCCCCCACGCTCGACGTCGTCTACGCGCCCGTCGACTGGACCGTCGAGCTCCCCGACGACCAGCGCGCCACGCCCTACCTACTGGACGGGGTACTGCACCGGGACGAGCCGTGCGGCAACCTGACCCCGGTGCTGTGGCACTGCGTCGCCCGGTACGGCCGGGTCTTCCGCGGCCCGGCGCCCGACTGGCGCGTCGACCCCGACCGGGTACGCCGCTACACCCTCGACAACCTGCGCGGCTACTGGCAGCCGGCGGCCGGCTGGGGGCGCGCCACGCTGGCCGAGGCCGACCTGGCCGCCCCGCTGCCCGGCGACGGCGTGGAGTGGGTGGCGCTCGGACCGCCCCGGCTGCACTACACCCTGGCCACCGGCAACATCACCAGCAAGAGCGGCGCCGCCGCCTACGTAGCCCGACACTTTCCGGAGTACGCGGAGCTGGCGGCCAGGTGTGCCGCCCGGCGCCGGGGCGAGCCGGTGCAGTTCACCGTCGGTGACCGGCTCGCCGCCGCCGATCTCGCCGACGCCGTGATCGAGGACGCCTGGAACCGTTGGGGCTGACGAATGGTGACCGTCGGGGGCACGGTGGCCCGAGATTGGACCCACCGCCCTACTCATCGGTAGGCGTCACGACGGCGGTCGACGTCGAGGACAAACACGATCTTCTCGTCGTCATCGATGCGGTACCGGACCCGGTACTCACCCCTGCGGGCACGATGCTGGCCCTCGAAGGGCGCCCGAAGCGGGGATCCGACGCGCTGGGGATTGTCTGCCAGCGGCCCGAAGAGGAACTCGATACATGCTGCGGCCACGGATTCGGGTAGGTGCTCGGAAATCTGTCGCGCGGCGGTGCGTGCGACCCGAACCGCATAGGTCACTGACCGCGCACCATCGCCCGTACCGCTGCCTCGTCGAGCCACTCACCCCGCTCGATCTCGGCCGCCGCCTCAGCAACGCGGCGCTGCGCCGCCGGGTCGCGGAGCAACTCAATCGTCGCCTCGATAGAGTCAAGGTCATCAACAGCCATGATCACGACGGCCTCCCGGCCGTTCCTGGTCACCGTCAACCGCTCGTGAGTGCGTTCGACCTCGTCCGCGAGTTCCGAGAACCGCGCCTTGACATCCGAGAGCGGAAGCGTCGTCATGACCAAAATTCTAGTCCATTTAAGGCGGACCAGCCAGGACATCGGTCGCCGCGCACCTTCCGGAGTACGCGAAACTGGCCTCCCGGTGCGCCGCCCGGCGCCGGGGTGAGCGAGCCGGTGCGGTTCACCGTCGGGGACCGGCTGGCCGCCGCCGATCTCGCCGACGCCGTGATCGAGGACGCCTGGAACCGTTGGGCTGACGGCGGCTGCGGCTGACGCCCGGGTGGCCGATCGGGGTGGTGCCGGCCCCGCGCGGGTACCGGCCCGGGACGCACGGGCGAGAGTCGCGCACACCGCCGGCCATGGACGCAGCGACGGGTGGACCTGCGGCGCCGACGACCGGCGGGCACCTCTGGTCGGCCGGAGCGCAACGCCGGCTGAGTCGCCACGGCACCGGCCTGTTCAGACCGGAATTGTTCCGCCCCTGGCATTTCGCCGGTATCAGATTGACACTGCGGTCACCGACCGCAAGCATGGAATTACGGTACGGGCGCGTCGAATTCCACGAATTCCAGCTGACCAGCTCCCGATACCGGATCCCGCATTCTCCCGGCTTGTCGATTGGCACGGTTGATGACACTGCAGGTCCCTCAGCAAGGCGTTCCCAACAACCATTTTCGTCATCTCCCGGCCGGCCCGCGCCGGCCCTACCTGAGCCGGACGACGCGGCTGCTGGCCGCCGCGTCCTATCTGGATCCCGCCTACGCCGGGGCGGTCATCGACGAGCTCATCGTCGACGAGCACCGCGCTGTCGCGCCGTCGTTCTTCGGTGTCGACCTGGTACCGGTGGCCACGCACGCGCTCAACGCACGGCGCCTGAACATCTTCCGCGACCTCGCGCTCGTCCTGGTCACCATCGTCTGCCTGGCGCTGGCCTGGAACGGTACGGCCTTCTGGGTCAGCCTCATCCTGCTGATCGGCCTGGTACGGATGGCCGTCCGGATCTGGCGCCGGTTCAAGACAGCCGGCCGGGTGGCGATCACGGTGGTGGCCGTCTACCTCGTGACGACTCTGGTCTTTCTGGTGATCAGCGCGGCCGCGCAGCAGAGCCTCTCGGGAGGTGACGGCTCCTCCCTGGATCCGTACAGCCCCGGCGGATCGCAGAGCCACCAGTCGGCGACCGATCAGTTGCACAGCCTGCTGACCGGCGCGCACGCGATCGTCTCCGTCCTGCTGCTGCCGGTCGCCCTGTACACCACACTGCTGTTGTTCGAACTGCACCGCTACCGGCTGCTGGCCGCCGACTTCCGGCTGGACCGCCAACATGACCTGCCCAGGGTCGGCAACGCCCGGGTACAGCAGCGCATCGCCGCCATCGGCACCGCCCAGTACGGCAATGTGGCGATGTACAGCGGCTTCAACCCGTTCATCGGCGCCGGTGTGATCCGCCGGTCCTGGTCCATCGAGGTCGACCTGGTCTCCACCGACCCGGTCAGCAAGGCCCGTACACCGGTCCCGGTCGACCCCGTGGACCTGCACCGGATGGTGCACGACCGGCTCCTCGCACTGCGGGACGCCCCGCGCTCGGAGAACGAGCGGATCCTCGGCCTGGTCCTCGACCACCACGTGGTGGCCGAAGGTACCCGCGCCACCAGCGATCCGCTCCTCGACCCGCACCGCCGGCCGTACGAGTTCATCCCGGCGACCAGCATCGCCCACCTGATGCGGGCGCCGCAGGGCGGTATCCGTTACTACCAGCGGGTCTCGGTGACCGCGGCCGGCGCGCCGATCCGCGACGAGCAGGGGCGCCTGATCCTGGAGGCGCAGGACCAGGAGGTCGGCTCCTCGGTCTTCTTCTACGTCGCCGTCGAGGGCGGCATGATGTACGTCGAGCTGGTCTCCACGGTCATGCCGCCGATCCGGCCCGACTACCACGCCATCGACCGGCTGCCGGCATCGGTACGGCGCAACGGTTTCGTCCGGATGCTGGGCTCCGCCGCGCGCGATCTGTTCCGGGTCGCCGTGTACTCCCCGCTTCACCTGGTCACCGGCGTGGTGGGCGTGGTCCGGCTCGCCTGGCGCATGCAACAGACGCACAGCGACGTCGACGAGTACCTCGACTACGAGTTCGGTGCCCGCACCAGCATCCGCGAGCTGGCCGCCGCCGACGACTTCGGCACCTACATCCAACTGCTGGACGCCACCAAGTACACGAAGCTGATTGAGAAGTGCGTCAACGGCGCCATTCTCGACTTCCTCACCAGCCGAGACATCGACGCCAGCGACTACCGTCAACAGGTCACCCAAATCCAGAACAGCGGTGTCATGATCACCAACAGTCAGTTCAGCGGCCAGGTGGTCCAGGGCTCCACGGCGAACACGATCAGCCAGAACCCGGCAGCGGAGCCGGGACGCAGCTAACCGAAGGAGCGCAACAGTGTCGACCGACCCCGCTGCCACCGGCGGCATCTCGATCAGCGGCAGTCAGTTCTCCGGGCAGATCGCCCAACACGTCACCGGAGACGTCGTGCAGCACAACGTCACCTCGGCCGCCGGTACCGACGTCGGCAAGCTGCTGGACGAGATGGAGCGCCTGCTCGCCGCCCACCGGGACGAGATCCCGGAGCACGACAAGGCGCAGCGCGACGTCAACGACGCCCGTCAGGAGAGCGCACGCGGCAAGGACGCCGACCGGGACCGCATCATGGACGCGCTGAGTCGACTGGCGAAGCGGGTGGGCAGTGTCGCGGTGCTGGCCGAGGCGGCGGAGAAGCTGCGCAGCGCGCTCGGCGGCATCTTCTGACGCCTGATCGTCTGACGCCCTGGTGTGAGCGGCTGTCGCGTCCGCGCGGCAGCCGCTCACACGTCGGCGGCGGTGTGCACCGGCGTGATCGCGAAGCTGGCCGCCAGCGGCGTCCAGAGCGTGAAGAAGTTCAGCTTCGCCGGTTGCGCCTGTTGTTGGGAGATCTGGTCGCCACGCTGGAAGGCGGCGGCCGCCGCGCCGCAGCCGCCGCCGATGGCATCCAGCGCGGCCTGGTGGTACTCGCGGTCGGCGGCCAACGCGCCCTGGAGGAAGACGACCATCGCGTCGCGCAGCTGCGACCCGACCGGGACGGCGGAGAGGTCGAGCGAGCGCGCCGCACTGATCTCCTGGTCGCGCTGCTGCAGCACCTGCGCGATCGAGCCCTCGGCGGACCGGATGTCGCCACAGGGCCGGTACAGGGCCTGCAGCGCCGTGTGCAGCTGGGAGCGGCTCTGCGCGCTCTGGTCGAGCACTGTCTGCACGGCCGACACCTGCTGGTACTCGTCCTGAGTGGACGGTGCGGTCGGGGTGGGCGACAGGGTGGGGCTGGCGGCTGTGGTGACGATCGGGGACGGGCTCGCCGTCGCGGCTGACGGCTGGTGGCCGTCGGTCGGCCGGAGCAGGACGTACCAGCCCGCCAGTAGCGCAGCGGCGACCACCAACCCGGTGAGCACGGCCAGTGGCAGCCGACTTCGCGGGCGCTGGCCGGGTATACCGGCCGGTGCCACCGGGACGCCCGATGACCAGGGTGGGATGGGTTCGGTCGACCCGGGCGGTGACTGCGCGGTCGCGCCGGTCGGCGCCCCACCCGGCCACGGCTCACCCGCATCGGTCGGTGGCGCCGCCGGCCAGAGGTCAGCCGGGCCCGTCGCGGCGGACGGTGACGCGGCCGGCCGGGACACAGCGGGGCCGGGTGGTGGCGCGGACGGCCAGAGGTCAGCCGCGCGGGTCGCCGCGGACGGCCAGAGGTCAGCCGGGCCGGTCGCCGAGGACGGTGCAGCGGACGGCTGGGACGCAGCCGGTTCGGTCGGTGGCGCGGACGGCCAGCCGTCAGCCGGGCCGGGCGGTGACGCGGACGGCCAGGGTTCGGCCGGGCCGGTGACGCTGGGCGGCGCGGACGGCGGGCTGTCAGGCTGCCAGGGTGGTGACGCCGGCGCTGGTGGGGACTGCGGAGACGGCGGCGGCCAGGCGGCGGGCGGCGGCCCCGGCTGCAGAATCTGGCCGCATCGCTGGCATTGGCGGGCGTCAACAGCAAGTTCGGTCTGACAGACCGGGCAGGTCATCGTGTTCCTCACAGAGGTCGGCCAGCTCGGCGGTCAGCCGGGCCGGAGCGATATGTGCGCCACGGGCAGATTCACACGGTGTGCGGAAGTCAGGTGGGAAGAGAATCGCCGTTCAGGGACTCCCATTCTAGGCGACTCACAGTGACGATTCCTTCGCCAATTGTGGCCGCACCGGCCGACCTTTCGGCCCCGCCGGAACGCCGATGAGCGAACTTACTCAGCACTTCGGGCGGTTCGCCGGGTACCTCCGGCCGCGTGTCCGGCACGACGGGTATCCGATGGAGCGGCTTGGTCGCGGGTACGCGGACAACGCTGACGCCCGCATCAACGGTTCGGTAGCTGCTCGGCCAGATTGCTGGCACCCGTCGGCGGCGTGATGGCCGATTCTGTGTCACCTTTCTATGCTGGTGACGCTGGGTGCGGCTGTCGAATGTGATCTTGGCTAGCCTGACGGTCATGACGTTGGTAGATGTGCGGGTCTCCTACCCGTTCGAGGACGACCGCGTCGACGCTGTCCGACGAAGCGCAGCACACATGCTCGACGCCGCCACCGCCCTGGGCGCGGACGGAGGCATGGCGATCATGACCGAGGAGACCATCACGGTCGAGGACCTGATCGAGTTGGCCGAGGCGAACCCCCTGCTGCGCTTCGAGCTGTCTCCCGAAGGGACCATCGAGGCGACCATGACCCCCCGCAGCCGCCACAACGCGATCATCATGAAGATTGCGATCTGGCTTGCGAAACGCCTCCCGGACGCCGACGACCTGCTCCAGCAGGAGAGCGGCGTGCGTACCCGGTCCGGCGAGGACACCGGATACCGCCGGCCCGATCTCACGCTGTTCACCAAGCAGCCGCCGCCGGACGAGATCTACCTCGACCCGGCGCTGGTCCGCCTGGTGGTCGAGGTGGTGTCCCGGTCGACCAGGGCGATCGACTTCGAGGAGAAGGTGGTGGAGTACGCCGCCGCCGGCATCCCGCACTACTGGATCGTGGACGCCAAGGAAAACGTCTGGCTGCACCGGCTCGACCGGGCCACCGGCCGGTACCGCCCGTACGACACCGCAGTGATCGCGCTCGCCGACCTGATTACCCGCGACCCGCACACGCTGCTCGACTGAGCTGGGCAGACACGCCGGCCGGACGGACAGCACCATCCAACGAAACGGACATAAGGAACGGGGCGTGCGCGCGTTAGCTAGCGAGAAGCGTACAGATCGGGCACGCTTTTCGCATGACCAGTGCGCTGCTCCCGGACGAGCGGGGCGGGAGTGACCCGCCGCCGGCGACCGCGCGCCTGGTCGCTGCCCTGCAACGGCTGCGCGACACGGTCGGCGCGGCCCGGTACCCGCTGGAAATGCCGAGCGCGCAGACCGCCCGGGCGGCCGCCGGCCGGCTCGTCGCCCAGCTCGACGACTACCTGATCCCCCGGCTGTCCCGGCTGGACGCCCCGCTGCTGGTGGTGGTCGGCGGCTCCACCGGGGCCGGCAAGTCCACCCTGGTCAACAGCCTGGTCCGGGCGCCGGTCACGCAGGCCGGCGTGCTGCGCCCGACCACCCGGTCGCCGGTCCTGGTCAGCCACCCGGCGGACGCGGCCTGGTTCACCGAGCGGCAGCTGCTGCCGGGGCTGCCGCGCAGCGGGGCACTGGAGCCGGGCGAGGGCGCGGGGCTGCGGCTGGTGGCCGCCCCGGCGCTCCAGCCGGGCCTGGCGCTGCTGGACGCGCCCGACATCGACTCGGTGGTGGACGCCAACCGGCTGCTCGCCGGCCAACTGCTGGACGCCGCCGACCTGTGGCTGTTCGTCACCACGGCGGCCCGGTACGCCGACGCGGTGCCGTGGCGGGTGCTGCGCGGCGCGCGCGACCGGGGCGCCGTGGTGTCCCTGGTGCTGGACCGGGTACCGGCCGGTGCCGAGGACGAGATCGGTGAGCACTTCGCCGAGATGCTGGAGCACGAAGGGCTCGCCGGGGCGAACCTGTTCGTGCTGCCCGAGGTGCCGCTGGACGGCCAGGGGCTGCTGGCCGAACGCCTGGTGGAGCCGCTGCGGGACTGGCTGGCGCGGCTCGCCGTGGACGCCGGTGCCCGCGCCGACGTGGTCCGCCGCACCGTGGACGGGGCGGTGGCCGCCACCTGCGCCGCCGCCAGCCAGCTCGCGGTGGCCGTGGACGAGCAGGTGGACGTGGTGACCACCCTGCACGAGGCGGTGAAGCGGGCGTACGGCCAGGCCCGGGACACCCTGGCCGAGGCCGCCTCGGACGGCACCCTGCTGCGCGGCGAGGTGCTCGCCCGCTGGCAGGAGTTCGTGGGTACCGGCGAGTTCATGAAGGCGCTGCAGACCCGGGTGGGCCGGGTCCGCGACCGGGTGACCGCCTCGCTGCGCGGGCGCCCGGAACCGGTCCGCGACTTCCAGGAGGCGCTCTCCACCGGCCTGGTCGGGCTGATCCGGGAGGCCGGCGCGCAGGCCGCCGAAGCCAGCTACGCGGCCTGGCACGCGCACCCGGCCGGCGCCCGACTCCTGCGGGAAGATCTGCGCGAACCCGGCCCCGAGCTGGCCGACCGCGCCCAGCGGCTGGTCCGCGACTGGCAGCGCGCGGTGCTCTCCCTGGTCCGCGAGCAGGGCGCCAGCAAGCGCCGGTTCGCGAAGATCACCTCGTACGCGGTGAACGCCACCGGGCTGCTTGTCATGATCGGTGTGTTCGCCTCCACCTCGTTCATCCCGACCGGGCTGGAGCTGGCGGTGGCCGGCGGTACCACGGTGGCCGGGCAGAAGCTGCTGGAGGCGGTCTTCGGCGACCAGGCCATGCGGGAACTGGCCCGGTCGGCCCGGGACGACCTCACCGGCCGGGTCACCGAGCTGCTGGCCGCCGAGTCCGGCCGGTACACCCGGCTGCTCGACCAGGTGGAGACGGATCCGGGCATCGCGCAGCGGCTGCGCACCGCGGTCGAGGCGGTGGCCGACGCCCGGTCGGCGACCGCGCTACGGGGGCGGCGATGAGCCTGATGGACCGGCTGCGCGGCGCACTGCGGCCGGACGCGCCCCGCCCCGACGCCGATTCCCTGGTACGCCGTGCCCACGCGCTCGCCGAGTTCGTGGCGGCGGCCGACGGCGTGGTACCCGACGAGCAGCTCGCCCCGGCCCGGGCGGTGGTCCGGCGCGCCGGGCAACGCCTGGCGCTGTCCCGGGACCACACCGTCGTGGCGCTGGCCGGCGCCACCGGCAGCGGCAAGTCGAGCCTGTTCAACGCCATCAGCCAGCTGGAGCTGTCCCCCGTCGGGGTACGCCGCCCCACCACCGGACAGGCGCACGCCTGCGTCTGGGGCGAGGCGGACACCGGACCACTGCTGGACTGGCTGGGCGTACCCCCGGGGTTGCGGTTTGTCCGGGAGAGCGCGCTCGACGCCGACGACGAGGCCGCCCTGCGCGGCCTGGTCCTGCTGGACCTGCCGGACTTCGACTCGATCGTGGCGGCGCACCGCGCCGAGGTGGACCGGCTGCTGGCCATGGTCGACCTGATCGTCTGGGTGACCGACCCGCAGAAGTACGCCGACCAGGTCATCCACGCCGACTACCTGGCCGCCTTCCACGGCTACCGGGACGTCACCGTGGTGCTGCTCAACCAGGCCGACCGGCTCAGCCCGACGGACACCCAGCGCTGCCTGGCCGACCTGTCCCGGCTGCTGGCCGCCGACGGGCTGACCGAGGTGCCGGTGCTGCCGGTCTCCGCGGTGAGCGCCGGTCCCGGCCTGGCGCCGCTGCGCGAGCTGCTGGAAGGCGCGGTGGTGGCCAAGCAGGCGGCCCTGCACCGGCTGGACAGCGACCTGGACAGCGCGGTGGCCGCACTGTCCACAGTGGTCGGTGACGCACCCGCGCCGGAGCTTGCCGCCGACGACGTGCGCCGGCTGGCGGCCGGGCTGGCCGGGGCGGCCGGGGTACCGGCGATCGCCGAGGCGGCCGAGGCGGCGTACCGGCAGCGGGCGGCGCGCTGGCTCGGCTGGCCGCCGCTGGCCGTCTGGCGCCGGGGACGGGTCGACCCGCTGCGCCGGCTGCACCTGGACCGGCCCGGCGAGGCCAGCTCGCTGCCCGAACCGGCGCACACCCAGCAGGCGGCCGCCGCGCTCGCGGTGCGCGCCCTGGGCCAGCGGGCCGGTACCGGCCTGCCGGCGCCCTGGCAGCGCGCGGTCACCGACGCCGCCCGTTCGCACGCCGACGACCTGCCCGACGCCCTGGACCAGGCGGTCAGCGGTACCGACCTGGGGATGCGCCGGCCGCTGTGGTGGCGGCTGGTCGGTACCGCCCAGTGGCTGGTGACCTTCGCGGCGCTGGTGGGGCTGGTGTGGCTGCTGGTCCGGCTGCTGCTCGGCGCACTGGCCCTGGGTGACCTGGTCACCCCGACGGTGGGCCGGGTGCCGGTACCCACCGGTCTGCTGGTCGGCGGGTTGCTGGCCGGCGTGCTGATCGCGGCGCTGAGCGCCCCGCTGGCCGGTACCGGTGCGCGCCGGGCCCGTTCCCGGGTGGCCGCGCGGCTGCGTACCAGCGTCGAGGCGGTCGCCGGGGAGCTGGTGGCCGGCCCGGTGGACACCGTCCTGCAGCGCTACGACCTGGCCCGCGACGCGTTGTCCCGGGCCGACCGCTGATCGGTGCGGGACAGCGGCTGGTAGCGTCGGCGCGTGCCGCTCCCCCGCACCGCCGCGGTCGCCGCGCTGTTGGCTGCCCTGGCCACCACCGCGGCCGGCTGCGCTTCGCCTGCCGGCACCGGCGCGGCGGCGCCCAGCGCCCAGTTCGTCCCGGCCAGCACGGCGCCGGACCCCACCCGGTCCGCTCCGCCCAGCGCGGCCGCCACGACGCCCGGACCGTCACCGAGTCCCGCTGCGCCGAGCGCCGGCCCCAAGGGCGCGGCGGCGGCCCACGCCTTCCCGGTGGTCGGCCGGTCGTCGTATGCGCACAGCCACCACGACTACCCGGCCAGCGACATCATCACCGCCTGCGGCAACAAGTTCGTTGCCCCGGTCACCGGGACGGTGCTCGCCGTCGTGCGGGTGGACACCTGGACGGCCTCGGCGAACCTGGGCGCCACCCGGGGCGGGCTGTCGGTGTCGATCCTGGGCACCGACGGCGTCCGCTACTACGGCTCACACCTGCGGATGATCCTCCCGGCGATCAAGCCGGGCGTCGGTGTGACCGCCGGGGAACAGCTCGGCGAAGTCGGCGACACCGGCGACGCGAGCGCCTGCCACCTGCACTTCGGGATCTCGCCGCCGTGCCAGCGCACCGGCGACTGGTGGAACCAGCGCGGCACCGTCTGGCCGTGGCCGTACCTGGACTCGTGGCGCACCGGCGGCAGCCGGTCCCCGGTCGCCGAGGTGGCCACCTGGCAGCAGAAGAACGGCTGCCCGAGCAAGCCGCTGTCCGACCCGTGACCGGCCGGCGCGGCCACCCGACGCCCGGCCGGATCGACCGGCCGGATCGACCGGCCGGCTGTGGCGAGCGACGGCCCGGATCGGCGGAACGGCTCAGGACGCTCGGGGGAGGCGCTGGCAGCTGGGGGCGGGGGTCGGCTCGGGTAGCGGGTCGGGCTGCGCGCCGGCGAAGGCCAGTTCACCCGGCCGGAGGTCGAGGCCGGGCTCCGCCGACCTGTTCGGATCGCCGGCCACCACGGTGTCCCCAGCGGGCGCCGAGGCGACCACGGGGGTACTGGCCGGGCCGGACGAGTTGCCGATGGCGGCCAGGCCGACCGCGGCCACTGCGACGCTCGGCCCGGTGGCCGCGGCGGCCAGCAGGGCGACCAGGACGGCGAACCGCGGTCCTGAGGCGAACAACCCACGTTCGATCCGCAAGCGATCCATCGGCCCCCCTCGCCGCGCGGGCCCCCGCCCGCCACCGGTACACCCGTCCGGGCGTCCGGTCTGATGTCACCCGCAAGGATGACATCGGTGACCGTTGGTACCGGCATGGTGGCGCACCGTCCCCCGTGCCAACTTCCTGTCGGCCCGCACCAGCGGGTCCGGCGTTCTCCGACCCGCGGCACTGTGTCGGTACTCACGTCATCTGCAATGCTGGGGGCAGCGGCGCAGGACGGGACGTTCCGCATACCCTGCGGATGGGCCGTCCCGCGCCAGTGCTCCCCCCACGGCGGCGCCCCACCGGGTTGCCTCCGCGGGACCCATATGAACATCGCCGGGTGGGGTCACCCCGCCGCCCGGCAGAGGAGACAGGGAGATGCGGATGGCGAAGGACGGCGGAGCCGACGGCCCGCTCGGCCAGTTCGTGCAACTGCTCAATCCGGACGGTGAACGGGTCGACCACCCCGAGTACGGCGTCGACTTCACCGACGAGGAGTACCGCGGCCTCTACCGCGACCTGGTGGTCGTCCGCCGGCTCGACACCGAGGCCACCGCCCTGCAGCGCCAGGGCGAGCTGGGCATCTGGGCCAGCCTGCTGGGCCAGGAGGCGGCCCAGGTGGGCTCCGGACGGGCGCTGCGCCCGCAGGACATGTGCTTCCCCACCTACCGCGAGCACGGCGTGCTCTACTGCCGCGGGATCGACCCGATCATGCCGCTGAGCCTGTTCCGCGGCGTGGACCAGGGCGGCTGGGACCCGCTGGCGCACAAGTTCGGCATGTACACCATCGTCATCGGCGCCCAGGCGCTGCACGCCACCGGGTACGCCATGGGGATCACCCTGGACGGCAAGGTGGCCGCCGGTGGCGAGGCCGGCAGCGGCGACGAGGCGGTGGTTGCCTACTTCGGCGACGGCGCCAGCAGCCAGGGCGACGTGAACGAGGCGTTCATCTTCGCCGGGGTGTTCCACGCCCCGATCGTGTTCTTCTGCCAGAACAACCAGTGGGCCATCTCCGAGCCGCCGGAGAAGCAGACCCGGGTGCCGCTCTACCAGCGCGCCTCCGGCTTCGGCTTCCCAGGCGTCCGGGTCGACGGCAACGACGTGCTGGCCACCTACGCGGTGACCCGGGCGGCGCTGGACGACGCCCGGCGCGGCTCCGGCCCGACCCTCATCGAGGCGTACACCTACCGGATGGGCGCGCACACCACCTCCGACGACCCGACCCGCTACCGGATCGCCAGCGAGGTCGAGTCGTGGCAGGCCCGCGACCCGATCCTGCGGCTGCGCCGGTTCCTGGACCGCCAGCAGATCGCCGACGCCGCCTTCTTCGAGCAGGTGGACGCCGACGCCACCGCCGAGGCGGTACACCTGCGGGAGCGGGTGCTGGTGATGGCCGACCCGGAGCCGTTGAGCATCTTCGACAACGTCTACCCCGAGGGTTCGCCGCTGGTCGACGCCGAGCGCGCGAAGTTCGCCGAGTACCTGGCGTCCTTCGCCGGAGAGGAGCGCTGAGATGGAGCAGCTGACCCTCGGCAAGGCGCTCAACAACGGGCTGCGCCGCGCCATGGAGGACAACTCCAAGGTCATCATCATGGGTGAGGACGTCGGCAAGCTGGGCGGCGTCTTCCGGATCACCGACGGCCTGCAGAAGGACTTCGGCGAGCACCGGGTGATCGACACCCCGCTGGCCGAGTCCGGCATCGTCGGTACCGCCATCGGCCTGGCCATGCGCGGCTACCGGCCGGTCTGCGAGATCCAGTTCGACGGCTTCGTCTACCCCGCCTACGACCAGATCGTCTCCCAGGTGGCCAAGTTCCACTACCGGTCGCTGGGCAAGATCTCCATTCCGATGGTGATCCGGATCCCGTTCGGCGGCGGTATCGGCGCGGTGGAGCACCACTCCGAGTCGCCCGAGGCGTACTTCGCGCACACCCCCGGGCTCAAGGTGGTGACCTGCGCGAACGCGCACGACTCGTACTGGATGATCCAGCAGGCGATCAGCTCCGACGACCCGATCATCTTCCTCGAGCCGAAGCGGCGCTACTGGGAGAAGGGCGAGGTCAACACCGACGCGGCGGGCATCGGCCTGCACGAGTCGCGGGTGGTCCGACCCGGCCGGGACGCCACCGTGGTGGCCTACGGCCCGATGGTGCGGACCGCCCTGGACGCGGCCGGCGCCGCCGCCGAGGACGGCCGCGACCTGGAGGTCATCGACCTGCGCTCGCTCTCCCCGCTGGACCTCACCCCGGTCTACGACTCGGTACGCCGGACCGGCCGGCTGGTCGTGGTGCACGAGGCGCCGTCCAACATCGGCGTCTCGGCGGAGATCGCGGCCCGGGTCACCGAGGAGTGCTTCTACTCCCTGGAGTCCCCGGTGATGCGGGTCACCGGACCCAACGTGCCCTACCCGGCCGCCCGGGTGGAGGAGACGTACCTGCCCGACCTGGACCGCGTGCTCGACGCCGTCGACCGCAGCTTCGGCTGGTGAGCCCGGTGTCGCGTGCCAGTGCCCAGACCGAGCGGGTGAAGGTCTTCCCGCTGCCCGACCTCGGTGAGGGCCTCACCGAGGGGGAGATCCTCCAATGGTTCGTCGCCGAGGGCGACACCATCACCCTCAACCAGCCGATCGTCGAGGTGGAGACGGCCAAGGCGGCGGTGGAGATCCCGGCCAAGTGGGCCGGCAAGGTGCGCACGATCTTCCATCCGGCCGGTACCACGGTCGAGGTGGGTGCGCCGATCATCGCCATCGACACCGAACCCGACGGCGCCGACCTGCCCGAACCGTCAGCCGCCTCGCTCGCCGCCGTGGACGTGGCACCGGCCGAGGGCATGGTCGAGCCGGGCATGGAGACCGGCGGGCGTACCCCCGTCCTGGTCGGTTACGGCCCGCGCAACACGGCGGCCAAGCGCCGGCCCCGGCTGGGCACCCACCCGGAAACCGCACCGCCCGCCCCGGCCGCGGTGACTCCTCCGGCTCCGGCTCCGGCTCCGGCTCCGGCTCCGGGGGCCAACGGGTCGGCCGGCGCGGTGAACGGTGGGGCGGTGGCGCTGGCCAAGCCGCCGGTCCGCAAGCTGGCCCGGGACCTGGGCGTGGACCTGACCGGGCTGACCGGCAGCGGGCCGCAGGGCTCGATCACCCGCGAGGACGTGCAGGCCGCTGTCGCTGCGCCGGCACCCAGCGCGCCGGTCTTCGACGCCGGCCGGGAACGACGCGTCCCGGTCAAGGGCGTCCGCAAGCTGACCGCCGCGAACATGGTGGCCAGCGCGTTCACCGCGCCGCACGTCTCGGTGTTCCTCACCGTCGACGTCACCCGCACGATGAAGGCGGTCGCCCGGCTCAAGACGCTGCCCGACTGGCAGGGCGTACGCGTGTCGCCGCTGCTGCTGGTGGCCCGGGCGGTGCTGCACGCGGTCAGCCGGTACCCGATGGTCAACTCCAGCTGGGCCGGCGAGGAGATCGTCGTCAAGGAGTACGTCAACCTCGGTATCGCCGCGGCGACCGGACGCGGCCTGGTGGTGCCGACCATCAAAGACGCCGGGCGGCTGTCCCTGCGGGAACTCGCCGACGCGATGACCGCGCTGGTACAGACGGCCAAAGCGGGGCGCACCGCACCGGCGGACATGACCGGCGGCACGTTCACCATCACCAACGTGGGCGTCTACGGGGTGGACACCGGGACCCCGATCCTGCCGCCCGGGGAGGCCGCCATCCTGGCGCTCGGGGCGATCCGGCCGACGCCCTGGGTGCACAAGGGGAAGATCAGGATCCGACAGGTGACCACCCTGGGCCTCTCCTTCGACCACCGGATCATCGACGGGGAGCTCGGCTCGCAGTTCCTCGCCGAGGTCGGCGCGTTCCTCGCCGACCCGGAGACCACCCTGCTCCGGGCGCTCTAGCAGGTCAGGATCGGGGGATCGGCGTACCGGCCGGTCCTCCGATCCGCGCCGGCTGCGCACACCACCGGCCGGCTCGACGGGTACGGTTACCCTCTGCCGCGAAGGCGCGACAGCCGCTACGGTCGGCAGTCGGCGCCCGCCAGCGGCGGTGCACGCGAGGAGGCAGACAGATGACGTCCGAGGGCCCGTACCGGCCGGACTCCGAGCCCGGTGACCGCGCCCCGCAGCGGCGCGGCGCACAGCCGTGGAGCGCCTTCGGCACCGAACCCGGCCAGCCGGGCGCCGCCGACCCGCCCGGGACCAACCCGTGGGGCGCCCCCGACCAGCACCGCGACAGCGCACGCGCCGCCGGCTACCCGCCGGAAGCGCCGCCCACCGGGACCGTCTACGGCTCCGGCGGCCCCACCGCGCCCGGTCCGGTACCGCCGGCTCCGGCCACTGGTCCGGTATCCGGCGGACGGGCCAATCCGGCGCCGTACGCCGCACCGCCCGTACCGGCCACCCCCGAGCCGCCGACCGGCCGGGCCAGCGTCGCCGGCCCGGGACCGGCACGGCCGGCCGCGGCTACGCCGGCTCCCGGCGACCCGGGAGTGCTCTGGCCGGCGGCCAGCGCCCAGCAGCCCGACTCCCGGCGCCCCGACACCTACGGAGCGGCCGCCCCCGGTGGTCGCCCCACCGACGGCGCCAGCTACGGGCGCGCCGCCGCCGGCAGCCAGCCCGGCCAGCCTGGTGAGGCCGGAACCTACGGCCAGCCCGCCCCCGGCGGACGCGGAGGCGACTACGGCCAGACACCGCCAGGCGGACGCGGCGGAGACTACGGCCAGCCCGCCCCCGGCGGACGCGGAGGCGACTACGGCCAGACACCGCCGGGCGGACGCGGCGGAGACTACGGCCAGCCGCCGCCGGGCGGACGCGGCGGGGACTACGGCCAGCCCGCCCCGGGCGGTCGCCCCGGCGAGGGCGGGACCACCTACGGGTCGGGCGGACGGTCCGGGGACGGCTCAAGCTACGGGCAGCCCGGCGGGCGACCGGCAGAAGGCGGAACCACCTACGGGCGGGGCGCCACCTACGGCTCCCCGACGCAGCAGCCGGGCGAGGGCGGCCAACCCTGGCCCACACCGGCCGGCGCCGACCCGACCATCATCGGACCAGCCGGTGCCGGCTACGGGCCGCCGCCCGGCGGGCACGACCCGCGCGGCGGGATCGCCGACGCCGGCCCGCCACCGGGCACCGCGCCGGTACCGGGGCGCAAGCCCGGCAACGGCAAGCTCGTCGTCGGCATCGTGCTGGCCGTCGTGGTACTCCTGGTGCTCTCCGGGATCGCCTACTTCCTGGCCGGGCACAAGAAGAACGACTTCAAGGTGGGCGCCTGCGTCAAGCAGAGTGGCAGTTCGGCGGTGCTGGTCGACTGCTCCAGCAACGGGGCGTACCGGATCGCCCGGCAGGTCCCCGACAAGTCGGCGTGCGACGCCAGCCAGCCGTTCATCGTGGTGGACGACAACGGCACGAAGACCACGTACTGCCTCACCCCGCGCTGACCCGAGGCCAACCAGTCGGCCGTCCGCCGGGTGCATGTACTACGAGTCCGCGTGCCGAGACCCCGTTCGGTAGGATGATGGTATGACCGTCAAGCTCAGTATCAGCGTCCCCGATGACGTGGCGGCCTATCTTCAGGGCCAGGCAAACGCCTCCGCGGCGGTCACGGCAGCTGTCCGCCGGATACTTCCCGCGGTCCGGCGGGAGCGCCAACGGGCCGCCGCTCAGGCGTACGGCGACTATCTCCGTGGGTTGACCCCCCAGCAGGCGGAGGCCGACGCGGCGCTGATCGAGACGAGCAACGACGTCGCCCTCCACGACTCGCAGTGGTGAGACGAGGGCAGGTCTGGACCCTCCTGCGCGGCGGCAGCCAGTACCGGGTGCTGATCGTCAGCAACGACGAGTACAACGCCGTCGAGGAGCTTGCTGTCTGGGCTCTCGTGGTAGCCCGCGACCTGCCCCACCCGAATCAACTCGCGGTTCGCCTTGGTGCGGCCGACCCGTTCAGCGGGGCTTTCGTGAAGATCCACAACGTCGTTCAGCTCCTCGACCGCACCGCGCTGCGCGACAACCACGGATTTGTCTCGCAGGCGACGATGAACGAGGTCGAGGAGGCCCTTCGGGAGTTCCTCGAACTGCCGTGAGCCGGCCTGAGCCGCGCAGGAGCCCGGACTCCGCAGAGCGCCGGGAGTCCTTGGATGCCACGATCGAGTTGCTGTCCAACCCCCCGGCGATTGCGCGGATCCGGGCGGCCGAAGCGGCCGTGGCGCCGCGTCGAGCAGGGTGGGGAGCATGACACCCCGCGTACGGGCGCCCGAACTGCACGGGCGCGGCTGGCTCAACACGGGCGGCCGCGACCTGCGCCTAGCCGATTTCCGTGGCCGTTGCCTGCTGATCGACTTTTGGACCTTCTGCTGCGTGAACTGCCTGCACGTGCTGGACGAGCTGCGCCCGCTGGAGGAGCGCTACAGCGACGTACTGGCCGTCGTCGGTGTGCACTCGCCGAAGTTCGAGCACGAGAAGGACCCGGCCGCGCTGGCCGCCGCGGTGGAGCGCTACGCCGTGGCCCATCCCGTGCTCGACGACGCGGACCTGCGGATGTGGCAGCAGTACGCCGCCCGGGCCTGGCCGACCCTGGTGGTCGTCGACCCGGAGGGGTACGTGGTGGCGACCCTCGCCGGGGAGGGGCACGGGCCGGCGCTGGCCGCGCTGGTCGAGGACCTGGTTGCCCGGCACCAGGCGAAGGGCACGCTGCACCGGGGCACAGGGCCGTTCGTCGCCCCGCCGCCCGCCGACACGGCGCTGCGCTTCCCGGGCAAGGTGCTGGTCCTGCCCGACGGCGACCTGCTGGTCTCCTCGTCGGCCCGGCACCAGCTGGTCCGGCTGGCGCCGGACGCGGAGACGGTGCTGGCCCGGATCGGTTCCGGCCGGCGCGGCGCCGCGGACGGTGGCCCCGACTCGGCAGAGTTCTCCGAACCCAACGGGGTGTGCGCCCTGCCGCCCGGGGTCGCCGCCAGGGTGGGGTACGACATCGTGGTCGCCGACACCGTCAACCACCTGCTGCGGGGGGTACGGCTGGCGGACGGCCGGGTCAGCACGGTGGCCGGCAGCGGCCGGCAGTGGCGTACCGCCCCGCAGACCGGCGACGCCCGTGCGGTGGACCTCTCCTCCCCCTGGGACGTGGCCTGGTACGACGACCGGGTGATCATCGCCATGGCCGGTATCCACCAGCTGTGGTGGTTCGACCCGCTGGCCGGCACCGCCGGGGTCTACGCGGGTACCACCGTCGAGGCGCTGCGCGACGGCCCGCTGGGCAGCGCCTGGCTGGCGCAGCCGTCCGGACTGTCCGCCGCGCCGGCCGGCGCGACCAGCGGTGCCGGGCGGCTGTGGCTGGCCGACAGCGAGTCCTCGGCGCTGCGCTTCGTCGAGGGCGGCGCCCTGCACACCGCGGTCGGCCAGGGACTGTTCGACTTCGGCCTGGTGGACGGGGCTGCGGCGACCGCGCTTTTCCAGCACCCGCTGGGGGTGTGCGCGCTGGCCGACGGGTCCGTGCTGGTGGCCGACACGTACAACGGCGCACTGCGGCTGCTGCGCGACGGCCTGGTCAGCACGGTCGCCACCGGGCTGGCGGAGCCGAGCGACGTGGTGCGCACCGGCGACGGGGACGTGATCGTGGTGGAGTCGGCGGCGCACCGGCTGACCCGGCTCGCGCCGGGCGTGCTGGCGGCGGCCGGGATCAGCGCCGACGGGGTACGGCTGCGCACCCGGCGTCCGGTGACCCGGCTGGCCGGCGGGGCGGTCCGGCTGGACGTGCTGTTCAGCCCACCGCCGGGGCAGAAGCTGGACGACTCGTTCGGCCCGCCGACCCGGCTCACCGTCTCCGCTTCACCGCCCGGGCTGCTGCTCGCTGGCGAGGGCACCGGTGAAACCCTGAGCCGGGACCTGCTGCTCGATCCGGCGGTGGGCGGCGGAGTGCTGCAGGTGGTGGCGCAGGCGGCCACCTGCGACGCGGACGCCGAGTACCCGGCCTGTCACCTGGCCCGCCAGGACTGGGGCGTCCCGGTGGAGCTGGCCGACGGCGCCCCCGCCCAACTCAGCTTGTCCCTGGTGGAGCTGCGCTGACACGCCCGCGACGGTGTGCCACGAGGTCAGACCCGACTTCGAGACACGCTGGAGAAGGCTGCGACTGATCCGTGACCGGTTGGCAGTTCCCGGGTTCCGAAGGCGACTGAACGTCGCGTCGACGTGATCCACCAGCCGAGGACGCTGAAGGCGATGCCGCTGACGAGTGCGAACAGCGCGTACGACGAGTCCGTGTCCGCGCTGTTGACCGGAGGGTTGCCGGCCAGGTGGGTCAGGAAGCGGGACAGTGGACTGCAGGCGAAGTACGCCACGATCACCAGCGGTACCAGAACGGCGGCGTTCACGGCCGCGTTCAACCCGACGCGGCCGGCGGAGCGCGTGTGGGCTGCGACGACCGGCAGAGGCGCGAGAACGGAGAGCGACAGCGCGCCGAATCCGATGCCACCGTTCGTCACGGCGGCCGCGGCGGTGACAAGACCGAACAGGATCAGGTACGGCGCCGCCCAGGCAGCCGCGTGCCACCGGCGCGCGCTCCTCGACGCGGCGAGGCACACCACCACTGCGAGGAGCATCAGGATGAGCGGCGCTCTCAGCCACCACATCTGCGTTTCGATGCGCAGCTCGCGGGCACCCTCCTCGGACGGGTCCCACGGGGACACCACGAGCAGGACATCGCAGGCCAGCACCGACGCGACCGCGGCGACGACGCGCCGGGCCGTCTCGTTGCCGTCCGCGCGGGTCCAGCCGAGCGCAGCGGCGACGGCGAACACGAGGATCGCGCCGCCGGTGAGCCAGATCGCGGTGCCCTGCCCGTGCACCTGCAACCGATCGAAGACAACATCGGCAGCGACCCAGAGGACGCCCAGGCTGGCCGCGGCGAACAGTCCCCGGCGGGCGCCCCGGCCGAGCAGGATCACCGCGGCAACGGCCAGCATGACGGCCAGCAGGCGCAGGTCGCGGGGCCAGTAGGTGTTGTTGCTGGCCAGTGCCGGATACGTCTGTCCGGTCGACTGGTCGGTCCAGACGCCGTGCGGTTCCATGATCGGCTGGTACACCGCCATCCCCACTGCCCACACGACAGCCGCGGTCAGGCCGGCGAGCAGCGCCACGGCGGTCTTGATGCGGCTCATGGCGGGCATGGTATCGGCGCGTGACGGGCCCGGACAACGAACGCAGACGATCGCCGGCCGCCAGCGGACGCTCCTCCACTGAGTGCTTGCTCAACTACAGAGTCCGCGGGCCCACAGCGGGCGTTCAGCTGAACGGGGCGAGCGGGACGCCGGCGTGCTCCAGTGCCTGCCGGACCCGGCTGGCGAGGGCCACCGCGCCGGGCGTGTCCCCGTGGACGCAGATCGACTCGACCGGGCACGCGACCGGTCCGCCGTCGACCGGGTCCACCAGGGCGTCGACGGCCATCCGCAGCGCCCGGGCCACCACCGCCTCCGGGTCGGTGACCAGCGCGCCGGGCTCACGCCGGGGGACCAGGGTGCCGTCCGCCCGGTACCCCCGGTCGGCGAAGCCCTCGGCCACCGCCCGCAGCCCGGCGTCGGCGGCCAGCCCCAGCAGCGCTGAGCCGGGCAGGCCGAGCACCGGCAGGGCGGGGTCGAAGGCGCGTACCGCGTCGACCACCGCCCCGGCCTGCACCGGGTCGGCGACGGCGCTGTTGTAGAGCGCACCGTGCGGCTTGAGGTAGCTGACCCGGGCGCCTTCGACGCGGGCGATGCCGGCCAGCGCGGCGAGCTGGTAGAGCAGGTCGTCGCGCAGCTCGGCGGGGTCGTAGTCGATCCGGCGGCGGCCGAAGCCGGCCAGGTCGCGGTAGGACACCTGGGCGCCGACGGCGACGCCCCGGGCGGCCGCGCCGGCACAGACCCGGCGCATGGTGGACGGGTCCCCGGCGTGGAAGCCGCACGCCACGTTGGCGCTGGTCACCACGGCGAGCAGGGCGTCGTCGTCGCCGAGGCGCCAGATGCCGAAGCCTTCCCCGAGGTCAGCGTTGAGGTCCACGGAATGCCACGGTAGTGCCCGGCCGGGCCTGGGCGAGCAGAGGCAGGTCGGCGGGGTGGACGACGGCGGCCACCGGGTACCCGCCGGTGGTCGGGTGGTCGGCCAGGAAGATCACCGGCTGCCCGTCCGGGGGTACCTGGACGGCGCCCAGGACCATGCCCTCGCTGGGTAGTTCGCCGCCGCGGGCGCGAGCCAGGGACGGGCCGAGCAGGCGGGCGCCGACCCGGTTGCTGGTGGGCGAGAGGGTGTACTCGTGGCGCCACAGCGCCGCCGGGTCGGCCAGCCAGTCCGCGCGCGGACCGGGCCGCACCCGCGGGGTGATCCGGCTGGCGGGCCAGCGGGTGGGGGTCCAGTGCACGGCGGCCGGGGCGGATGCCGGGGCGCCGACCGGGAGACGGTCGCCGGCGGCCAGCGGCGCGGGGCCGAGCCCGGAGAGGGTGTCGCTGCTACGGCTGCCGAGCACCGGCTGGACCGCGATGCCGCCGCTGACCGCCAGGTAACTGCGGACTCCGGCGGCGGCCGGGCCGACCCGCAGCACCGACCCGGCCGGTACGGTGACCGGCGCGCCGAACGCCGCCGGGCGCTGGTCGACGCGCAGCGCCGCGGGCGCACCGGTCAGCGCCACGGTCACCGCCACGGTGACCCGCAGCCGGCAGCCGGTGACGGTGACCTCCAGGCCGGCGTGCTCCTCCGGGTTGCCGACCAGCCGGTTGGCCAGGCGCAGCGCCGGCTGGTCGAGCGCGCCGCAGCGGGGTACGCCGAGCGCCGCCCAGCCGGGGCGGCCGAGGTCCTGCACGGTGGTCAGCGCGCCGGGGTCGAGGACTTCGATCACGGGACGAACCGCACCCGTACGCCGGGCCGCAGCAGCGCGGGCGGGTCGGCGGCCACGTCGAAGAGCACGGCGTCGGTACGCCCGATGAGCTGCCACCCGCCGGGTGAGGCGCCCGGGTAGACGCCGGTGTACCCGCCGGCCAGCGCCACGCTCCCGGCCGGTACCCGGGGCCGCGGGGTGGCCAGCCGGGGCACGTGCAGGCGCTCGGGCAGCCCGGTGAGGTAGCCGAACCCGGGGGCGAAGCCGACGAACGCCACCCGGTAGGAGATGGCGGCGTGCACCGGGCCCACCTGGTCCTCGGCCACGCCCCAGTGCCGGGCGACGGTGGCCAGGTCGGGGCCGTCGTAGTCGACCCGCAGCTCGACCAGTTCACCGGCGTCGGCGGGCAGCGGCGCCGGGGTGGGCAGGGCGGCGAGCCGGCGGGCCAGCCCGGCGGGGTCGGTGACGCCGTCGACGAGCAGGCTCTGCGCGCCGGGTACCAGCTCGGCTCCGGCGACCAGCGGGTTGCCGGCGAGCAGCGCCGCCCAGGACTGGGCCTCGTCGGGGCCGGCGCAGTCGAGCAGCAGGGCCGACCAGCCGACGACGGTGATCCGCACGCGGTCACGGTACCGTCAGAATTATCACTACTCCGAAGTAACCTACGCTGTCGTAACCTGATGGGGTGACTGCCGCTCCGGCGAAACTGCGCCCCACCGACCTCGGCAAGCCCCGGCTCCGCGGCTGGCTGCACACCTACGCCTTCTTCGTGGCCGTGCTCGCCGGAGCGGCGCTGGTCACCGTCGCCGACACGGTCGGCCCCCGGTCGGGCACCCGCGCGGCGCTGGCCTGCGCGCTCTACAGCCTCACCGTGTGCGGGCTGTTCGGCACCAGCGCGCTCTACCACCGCCGGGTGTGGTCACCGCGCGGGTACCAGCTGATGCGCCGGATGGACCACTCGATGATCTTCGTGTTCATCGCCGGTACGTACACCCCGATGGCGGTGCTGGCGCTGCCGCACACCAAGGCCGTGGTGATCCTCGCTGTGGTGTGGGGTGGCGCGCTGCTCGGCGTCGCCACCAAGGTGATCTCGCCGAACGCCCCGCGCTGGGCCTCCGCGCCGCTCTACATCGCGCTCGGCTGGGTCGCGGTGGCCGTACTGCCCGACATCGCCCGCAACGGGGGCGTGGCAGCGCTGGTACTGCTGCTGGCCGGCGGCGTGGCCTACACCACCGGCGCGATCTTCTACGCGCTGCGCCGGCCCGACCCGTGGCCGACCGTCTTCGGCCACCACGAGTTCTTCCACGCCTGCACGCTGGTCGCGGCGATCTGCCACCAGCTGGCCATCTACGTGGTCCTGCTGCGCTGACTGTCCGCCGACAGCCCGGCGCCGACGACCGTGGGAATTCCGGGCCGTCGGCGTCGTACGGAGGTCAGTAGCGCTCGACCGGGGGGTAGGGGTCGGCCGGCTCGTCGACCACGACCCGGTCCTGGGGGTACGCGCGGGCGGCCGGCGCCGAGGTGACCACCCGGCGACGACGGTTGTTCCAGAAGAACAGGGTCAGGATCAGACCCAGCACACCGGCGGCCATGAGGACCCAGCCCACCACCTGAACGTCGATGAAGCCCAGGCTGCCGTGTACCGCAAAGGTGAGAATCGCGCCGAGCGCGAGAAGGAAGATGCTGCCACCGATGCCCATGGCCGCCTCCAATTCCGTGACGTTTGTACCTGCACCGGCTATCTACCCACCCCGCCACCTGCCTAATCAGGCAAGCTGAGGGGATGAGCGAGGTGCGTACGCTGGTGATCCTGCGGCACGCCAAGGCGGAGCGGCCGGCCACAGCCGATGACCATGAGCGCCCGCTGACCGAGCGGGGACACGCCGACGCGGCCGCCGCCGGGCGCTGGCTGTCGGCCCACGGGTACCGGCCGGATCTGGTGATCTGCTCCCCGGCCCGGCGCACCCGGCAGACCTGGCACGCGGTGGCCGTGGCGCTGGAGCAGGACACCGCGCCGCTGGTGCGCTACGAGCCGCAGCTCTACCTGGGCGCCCTGGCCGAGATCCTGGCGGTGCTGCGCAGCGTCGACCCGGCGCTGCGTACGGTGCTGCTGATCGGGCACAACCCGACCGTGTCGGCGCTGTCGGACCTGCTCGCCGGGGCGGACTCCGACGGGCTGCGGACCACCGGGATCGCCGTGCACGACGCGCCGGCCAGCTGGGCCGAGCTCGGCACAGCCCCGCTGGTGGCCGCGCACACGGCGCGCAGCGACGACTGAAGATGCGCCGACCGCCTCAGATGCGGGGATAGTCGGTGTTGTTCTCCGGGGTGTCCGGGTGGATCACGTCGCGGGAGTGCGAGGCCTGGGCCTGCTCGCCGAGCGTCATCCGGCGGCGCCGCCGCCGGTCCTGCCAGAACCACACGGTGAAGGCGAGGATGGTGGCCCCCGCCATCATCATCACCCAGCCGACGACCCGCAGGTCGATCCAGCTCACGTCGACGTGGATCGCGAACGTGATGATCGCGCCCAGCGCGATCAGGAATATGCCGCCGCCAATGCCCATCCGAGGCTCCTCACCGGTGCCTCCACCCAGACTATCGCGTTTAGACCGGTTGGCGGTGCTATGTGCGATTTGCCGGGTGAGCCCGACCACAGCGGCAGCCACCGTCAGCGCGCCGGAACAACCGGAGGCCGGCCCCCGAACCGCGAACAGCGGTCCGGCGGGCCGACCCCGGGCGGTGCCGGCGCCCGATCAGAAGGCCGACTCGTCGAGGTCCATGAGCTCCAGGCTGGTGGACTCGACGATGCGACGGTCGGCGCCGATGCGCGGCAGCACCTCGTGGGCGAAGAACCGGGCGGCGGCCACCTTGCCCTCGTAGAAGGACTTGTCGGCGGCGGAGACCGGCTGGCCCAGGGCGCGCAGCGCCACGTCGGCCTGCTTCTGCAGCAGCCAGCCGACCAGCACGTCGCCGAGGGCGAGCAGGAAACGCCGGGAGTTGAGCGCCACCTTGTAGGTCTCCCGCGGCTCGCCGGCCTGGGCGGCGCCCAGCCAGCCGGTGAAGATGCCCAGCATGGCCTGCACCTCGCCGAGCGCCTTGGCCAGCGCCAGCCGCTCCTCCTTGAGCTGGCCGTTGCCGGTCTGCGCCTCGATGAACTGGCCGATCTCGCCGGCCACCGTGAGCAGCGAGCGCCCCTGGTCCTTGACGATCTTGCGGAAGGTCAGGTCGAGGCTCTGGATCGCGGTGGTGCCCTCGTAGAGCGTATCGATCTTGGCGTCCCGGACGTACTGCTCCAGCGGGTAGTCCTGCAGGAAACCGGAGCCGCCGAAGACCTGCAGCGCCTCCGAGCTGAGCAGCTCCGAGGCGCGCTCCGAGCCACAGCCCTTGACCAGCGGCAGCAGCAGGTCGTTGATCCGCTCGGCGCGCAGCGCGGCCGTGTCGTCGCCGGCCTGCCGGGCCACGATCGCCGCATCCTGCCAGCCGGCCGTGTAGCAGACCAGCGCCCGCAGCCCCTCGGTGTACGCCTTCTGCAGCATCAGCGAGCGGCGCACGTCCGGGTGGTGGGTGATGGTGACCCGGGGAGCGGTCTTCGAGGTGGCCAGCAGGTCCGCGCCCTGCCTGCGCTCCTTGGCGTAGGCCAGGGCGTTCTGGTAGCCGGTGGAGAGGGTGGCGATGGCCTTGGTACCCACCATCATCCGGGCGTACTCGATGATCAGGAACATCTGCCGGATGCCCTCGTGCACGTCGCCCAGCAGCCAGCCCTTCGCCGGCGTGCCGTGCTCACCGAAGGTGAGCTCGCAGGTGTTGGAGACCTTGATGCCCATCTTGTGCTCGACGTTGGTGGCATAGACGCCGTTGCGGTCGCCCAGCTCGCCGGTGGCCGGGTCGAAGTGGTACTTCGGCACGATGAACAGCGACAGCCCCTTGGTGCCCGGGCCGCCGACGCCGTCCACGCCGACCGGGCGGGCCAGCACGTAGTGGATGATGTTGTCGGACAGGTCGTGCTCGCCCGAGGTGATGAAGCGCTTGACGCCCTCGATGTGCCAGGTGCCGTCCGGCTGCGGGACCGCCCGGGTCCGCGCGGCGCCCACGTCGGAGCCGGCGTCCGGCTCGGTGAGCACCATGGTGGAGGCCCACTGCTTGGCCACGAAGAGCTTGGCCCACTCCTGCTGCTGCGGGGTGCCCTCCTGGTAGAGGGTCTGCGCGAAGGACGGGCCGGAGGCGTACATCCAGATCGGCGCGTTGGCGCCGAGCACCAGCTCGGCCAGCGACCACCACAGGGCGCGCGGGGCCGGCGTGCCGCCCAGCGCCGCCGGAATGTCCAGCCGCCAGAACTCGCTGCGCATCATCGCCCGGAACGACCGCTGGAACGACTCCGGGACGGGCGCACTGTGCGTGGCCGGGTCGAAGACCGGAGGGTTGCGATCGGCGTCGACATAGCTGGCCGCGAGGTCTTCGCGGGCCAGCCGGTCCAGCTCCTGCAGGATCGACCGGGCGGTGTCGCCGTCGAGGTCCGGGAAGGCGGGGGAACCCAGCAGCCGGTCGACGCCGAACACCTCGAAGATGTTGAACTCAAGGTCACGCAGGTTGCTCTTGTAGTGGCTCATACGAGGTCGTGTCCCCCCGAGGGTCCGCCGGGCAGGTTGGCCCGGCTGAGGTTACTGACGAGTAACAGCCAGTTTATTACCCGCAGGTAGATAGCGGCAACCCCGAGCGTGCTGGAACTGCCGGCCGGCTGGCGCCGACGTGCCGTCACTGTGCGTACCACCCGGTCGTTTGGCCGGGAAAACCATCCATGCCAGGTGGGAAAAGATGATTAATCTCCTGCGCACGACGCTCTTCCCCACCCGGGACGGCGACAACCCCGGCCAGCCACGCGGCTACACCGGGCGGCACCGTCACCCCGCCGACCACGGCGGCGCCGACGGCTCACCGATCACCACCTGGGACGCCGCCGCGACCAGCCGGTTCGACAACGCCCCCGGCGGCCCGGCCACGCTGGCCTGACCCGCGGGCCGCCGGCCGCCCCCACCAACGCCGTCGCGGCGCGGCCGACCGCCGCCGACGCCGTCGGGGTGCCGCCGACCGCCGCCGCTACCCCGTCGGGTCGTCGCCCAGCTCCCAGCCGGGCTCCTCGGTCGGGGCGGTGCCGTGCACACCGGCGTACTCCATCAGGACCAGGGCGATGTCGTCGTCCAGCGGGCCGTCCACCCACTCCCGCAGCGCCGTCTCCAGCGAGGCCAGCCCGTCCTGCACCGTGCCGTGGCCGAGCAGGCCCCAGGCCCGGGCGGCGATCGGGAAGAACGTGCCGTCCCGGCGCGCCTCGGCCAGCCCGTCGGTGTAGAGCAGCAGCCGGTCACCCGGCTCCAGCCGCTCCACCCGCGGCTTGGCCACCGGCATGAAGCCCAGCGGCGGCGCGTTGGACGGCGGGTCCAGGGCGATCACCTGGCCCCGGCGCAGCAGCAGCGGCGCCGGGTGCCCGCAGTTGACGATGGTGAGGGTGCCGCCGCGCTCCTCGACCAGGGCCGCGGTGACGAAGTCCTCCTCGCCCACCGAACGGGACACCGCCCGGTCCAGGTCCGTGGTGATGGTGCGCAGGTCGGAGCGTTCGTAGACGACATGGCGGTACGAGCCGAGCACGGCGCTGGCCAGCCGGACGGCGTCCAGCCCCTTGCCCCGCACGTCCCCGATGATCATGCGTACCCCGTACGGCGTGTCCAGCACCTCGTAGAGGTCGCCGCCGATGTCGGCGGCGGCGCTGGCGGAGACGTACCGGGCGGCGATGGCGTGCGGGCCGACCGACTCGCCGAGCGGGCGCAGCACGGCCGCCTGTGCCACGTTCGCCAACCGGGACAGCTCGGCCAGCTGCGTCGCCTGCCGGGTCCGGGTGGCGGACACGGCCACCGCGATCCCCGCGGCGATCACCACCCCGGCGATGTTGATCGAGCTTGCCGTGGTCAGCCCGTTCGGCATGACGCCGAAGACCACGCCGATGAGGGTGGCCACCGCGCCCACCACCAGCACCGCCTCCCACGGGGCGACCAGCGCGGCGAGGAACGGGGCGGCCGACAGCAGGCCGATGAAGTGCGGCTGCGGCCCGTCGGCCACCTCGGCCGCCGCCACCAGCACGAGCAGCACGGCAGCCGCACCGACGGCGGCGCGGGTCTCGGAGTACGGCGGGCGACGGCGCCCGGCGTGCTGAGGATTCATGGCTACGCCGACAGCATGACGGACATCGCCGGGCCGCACACCCCCCGGGGGGTCAGCTCTTGAGGACCTCGTACTTCACCGTCAGCACGCCGCTGGACAGGCTGGCGATGGCCTGGAACGCCGCGGTGGTCAGATCCAGGCAGCGCCCGCTCACGAACGGCCCCCGGTCGTTGATCCGGACCACCACCGACCTGCCGTTCTTCGGGTTGGTCACCTTCACCATCGTGTTGAACGGCAGCGTCTTGTGCGCCGCGGTCAGCTTGCTCGGATCGAACCGCTCCCCGTTCGCGGTGTGACTGCCGTCGCCGTAGTACGACGCCTGGCAGCTACCGGTCGAGGTGACCCGGGGGCTGCTGCTCGGCTTCCCGACCGGGCTGGCGGTGGGCCCGACGCTCGGCCCGGCCGACGGGCTCGCCGACGCGCTGGCGGACGGGCTCGCGGACGCACTGGCGCTGACGGCCGGGCGGGGGTCGTCGCGGGAGCCGCGGTCCACGGCGCTGCGGGCCGCCGTGTCGGTCGGCTGGCCGGACGAGGAGCCCGGCAGCCCCCACACCGAGAAGGCGGCGAGCAGGATGATCAGGACGGCGCCCAGGGCAGCGCCCGCCGGGACGATCCGGGCGGCGAGGCGGGGGTACCGCGCCAGCAGGCCGGCGTCGCGGTGCTTGCCCGTCACGCGGCGTCCCTTCGTCGACCAACGGCCCGGAGGGGTACGCGGCGGTCGGGGACGCCGGCCGGGCCAGAGGCGACCGTATCGGCCAGGCCCGGGAGCCCGTCAAATCTTGTGCCCGGTTTACGGGGGTACGCCTGGGTCGATTGGCACGCTGATTACTGCTCGTAACCGGGCTGGTGCTCAGTGCGGGGTGAGGCCGAGCGCCTCGTCGGCGGTACGCACGCCACTGCCCAGGGCGCCCAACGGCGCCGGGGCCAACCGGCTGCGCCCCGGCACGCTGCCCAGCTCCACCAGGCCCGCCGGCTCGGCGCCCCGCAGCCGGTCACGCAGCGCGTCCGCCACCGGGGCGGGGGCGCGCAGCTCGTACCGGTCGACCAGGACTCCCCCGGCGTCGGGCGGGCGTACCCGGCCGGCCGCACCGGCCGCCGCGCCGAGCAGTACGCAGCCGGCGAGCACGGCGCCGGCCGGAGTCACGGCGAGCAGCGCCAGCAGGGCGCCCACCAGCGCGCCGGCCAGGCCGCCGAGGAGCAGGGCGGAGCCGACCCGGCGCGCCGTGGCGCCGGAGGAGACCGGGACCGGGCGCGGCGCCGTACCCACGATCTCCACATCGGAGGGCAGGCCGGCGGCGGCGGTCCGCGCCGCGTCCAGCGTCTCGAACGCTGCCACCAGCACCGTTCCGGTGGCCACCGGCGACGGCTCGGCCGCTGCCCGGGCGGACTTCTTCATCGCCGCTCCTCTCCCCACGGCCACCCTCGTCCCCCACCGCCGCCCCCGTCAATCCGCGACCCGCCCGAGCAGCGTGGCCCGAAGGACGGCTCCCGCGGACCGGGACGGTCCGGACCGGCACCGCCGACGTCCACGGCCGGCACGGTGGACCGATGGCCGGCGGACACCCCACGGCCGGCACGGCGGAGGAGCGCAAACCCGGCCGGCGGCACCGGGCAGCCATCGGCTGCGCCCACCGGACGGACGGCGGTCGGCGGGCGAAAGTGGCCCGACGATGGGCCGTTGATGGGATCCGCCCGCACGCTTCGCGGAGCGGAAACAAGCCGCAGGGCGCGGCGCCCGGCGCACGGCCGATGCGACACCGTCCGGCCGGCGGGCAACTCCCGCTGAGGGGGAACCTTGACGTCCCGAAAGATCGCTGCGGCCGCGACGGCGCTCGCCTGTACCGCGCTGCTGGTGGTGCTCGCGCCCGGCCGGGGCAGCGCGTCACCGCCGGCATCACCGTCCGCGCCGGTACCGAGCGGGTCGGCGCCCGCGACCGGGCCGGTCAAGGTGCCGCCGGGTCCGCCGCCCCTGCAGCCCGGATTCCACCCGGCACACCAACCGATCTCGCAGCGGGACCTCCGGCAGCTGACGTCCACGGCGGAGGGCCGGGCGCAGTTGCAGTCCCGCCAGGTCACCAGCGCGGCCGGCCTGACCTGCTGGTCAGACGTCACCCTGCAGTCGGCGGCCAACGGCCGGTACGTGACGACGGAGATCGGCTACACCGGCAACGACAACGGTCTGCTGCGTGCCCGGGCGACCGAGGTCGGCCCGTGGGAGCTGTACACGCAGTGCGAGGGGCAGGGCACCAACGGGCAGTACTACGAGGCCTACCTGTCGCAGGCAAACGGGAAATACGTAACGACCGAGTACGGATTCACCGGCTCGATGTACACGGCGCTGCGGGCACGAGCGTCGGTCGACGGGACCTGGGAGCACTACTACACCGGGACTCCCTGCGGCGACTGGCTCGCCTTCGACCTGCAGACCGTCTCCATCGGCAGGTACGTGACGGTGGAACTCGGCTACACCGGCAACTACTACGCCCTGCTGCGCGGCCGAGCGACCACGCTCGGTCCGTGGGAGATCTTCGGTGTCAACGACTGCCTGGCCTGACAGGCCAGCGCGTACCGCAGCCGGCAACGGATCTGCACCGGCCACCGGGCTGCGAACCTGTGGCCGGTGCAGATCCGCCGACCGGCCGTCCCGACAGCTACAGCTGGCGCGGGTCATCGGCCGGGCGCCGCTACCGGCAGCGGCGGCTGTCGACGTAGCCGGCCAGGCGCGGGAACCGGGCCCGGACCGCACGGTCGTCGTTGATGTTCGTCCACTCACCGGGTAGGTCGATCGCGGACGCGGGGGTCGCCAGCGGGCGCAGCCGCAGCAGCGCGGGTGAGTCCAGCTCGGCGCGCGCGGGGTAGAGGTCGGCCAGGCTGTCCGGATCGGCCCGGGCCGCCTGGAACGCCGGCTCGCCGTGGGTCACCACCCAGGCGCGCAGGTCGGCGAAGCCGTCCTCGCCCAGCCAGCCCTGGACCAGGCTGCCGGCGTCCCACAGTTCGGCGCTGGCCAGCTCCGCCGTCCGCGCCGCGAACCAGGGCGTGAAGCCCGGGCCGGCGAGCAGACGGTCGACCTGCCCGGCGAGGTCGCCGGGGGCGCTGTCGCGGGCCGCCGCGATGCGCTGCCAGTGCTGGTCGCCGCTCATGGCTCCACGCTACCGGCCGGACTACCGTCACAGGGATGACGGAGTCGGGCGCAGCGGTGCGCTACGGCACCCCGGCCGGACGCTGGGTCCTGCTGGCCACGGTGCTCGGCTCCAGCATGGCCTTCCTGGACGCCACCGCGGTCACCATCGCGCTGCCCACCATCGGCGCCCAGCTGCACGCCGGGACCGCCGCCCTGCAGTGGGTGGTGAACGCGTACACGCTGACCCTGTCGGCGTTCATCCTGCTGGGCGGGGCGCTCGGGGACCGGCTCGGGCGGCGCCGGGTGTTCCTGGTCGGGGTGGCCTGGTTCGCGCTGGCCTCGGTGCTCTGCGGGCTGGCGCCCGGGGCCGGGACGCTGATCGCCGCCCGGGCGCTGCAGGGCGCTGCTCACCCCGGGTTCGCTGGCCATCCTGCAGTCGGTGTTCGCCGGTGCCGACCGGATGAAGGCGATCGGCGCCTGGTCCGGGCTCGGTGGCGTGGCCGGGGCGGTCGGCCCGTTCCTGGGCGGCTGGCTGGTCCAGGCCGGCTCCTGGCGGCTGATCTTCTTCATCAACATCCCGCTGGCCCTGGTCGTCCTCGTGGTGGCGACCCGCCGGATACCCGAGACCGCCGACCCGGACGCGGTCCCGCACCTGGACGTCCCCGGCGCGCTGCTGGCCGCCGCCGGCCTGGGTGCGCTGACCTACGGGCTGACCGCCTGGGGTGCGCACGGGCGGCCCGACCCGGCCACCGCCGTGGCGCTCGCCGCCGGGGTGCTCGGGCTGGCCGGGTTTCTCCTGGTGGAGGCGCGCAGCCGCAACCCGATGCTGCCGCTGGGGCTGTTCCGGGTGCCCGCGTTCAGCGCGGTCAACCTGGTCACCTTCGCCGTCTACGCCGCCCTGTCCGGCATGGTTTTCCTGGTCGTCGTGCAGTTGCAGGTGGTCGCCGGGTATCCGCCGCTGGCCGCCGGGCTGGCGCTGCTGCCGGCCACGCTGCTGTTGCTGCTGCTCTCCGCCCGGGCCGGGGCGCTGGCCGCCCGGATCGGCCCGCGCGCCCCGATGACCGTCGGCCCGCTGCTGTGCGCCGTGGCGCTGCTGCTGCTGGCCCGGATCGGCGCGCAGCCCCGGTACGCCGTGGACGTGCTGCCGGCGGTGCTCCTCTTCGGACTCGGGCTGGCCGCCACCGTCGCCCCGCTCACCTCGGTCGCCCTGGCCGCCGCCCGGGACCGCAATGCCGGCCTGGCCAGCGGGGTGAACAACGCGGTGGCGCGGACCGCCGGGCTGCTCGCGGTGGCCGTACTGCCGCTGGTGTCCGGGGTGGGGCCGCACCTGACCGATCCGGCGAGCCTGGCCCCGGCGTACCGGATCGGCATGCTGATCTGTGCGGCGCTGGTCGGCGCCGGTGGGCTGCTGGCGCTGGCCACCATCCCGGGCAGCTTCGCCGCCGTGCGCGCCCAGGCGGCGGGGCGCTGACCCGGGTGGAGGTCGCCGGCCGGCCCGGGCGGGCCGGCCGGCGACCTGGGCCGCTCAGACCGTGGCGAGGTACTGTGCGGCCAGCTCGGGGGACATGAACCAGGCGTCGAAGTCGCCCGGGTCGGAGAAGCCGTTGGCGAAGCGCCGGGCCACCGTCGGGTTCTGTGCGGCGGCACCGAGGATGCCCTGCACGTGCTCGGGCAGCGGCTGCAGCAGGGCGTTGGTCCAGTTCGTCACCGATGCGCCGGTCTCCGCCCAGAACTTCTCGAAGGTGGCGTGCATCCAGCCGGCGTCGAACGGGGCGTCCCCGCGCTCCAGGATCGCCTGCAGGTAGGCGGTCGCACACTTGGCGGCGGTGTTGCTGCCCTGACCGGTGATCGGGTCGTTGGCGATGACCACGTCGGCCATGCCCCACGCCGCCCCGCCGGAGGGCAGCAGCGCCACCGGCTTGCGCACCGTCGGCGTGTACCGGCCGGCCAGCGTCGCCTTCGCATCGGTCAGCTCGACCGAGGCGCAGCGCTCGTACACCCAGGGGTGTACTCGCGGGCCAGTTCCAGGGTGATCTTCAGGTGCTCGGCCGGGTCCAGGCGGTCCCGGATGACGTCCAGCGGGCCGTCCGGCACGGTCTCCCAGAACAGGATGTCGCAGCGGCCGGAAAGGGTCAGCGCCGGGATGACGAACAGTTCACCCAGCCCCGGTACGGCGTTGAAGCCCACGTTGGGCTGCGGAAAGGCCGGGTCCGGGGCGAGGCCGTGCACGTAGGCGACGGCGAGGCCGCGCTGCGGGCGGTCGTAGGGGGACCGGGCCGGGTCCCGGTCGAAGACGGCGACCAGGTCACCCTTGCCGGCCGCGACGATGGTCAGGTCGTAGCGCCCGAGCGCGGCCAGGCCGTCCAGGTCGGCGGTGGTCACCCCCTGGTAGTGCACGGTTCCGCCGCGGCTGGCGAACAGCTCCAGCCAGGTGGCCATCTTCACCCGCTGGTCGGTGCTCTGCGCGGCGTGGTCGAGCGGGGCGTTGAAGGCCAGCGCCAGGTTGCCCGGCGGCGCCGACAGGGCCAGCCGGATGCCCTGGATGTCCGGGGTCTCGCCGTCCCACAGGTTCAGCCCGTAGCGGCGCTCGGTCTGCAGCGCGGTGTGGAACATGCCCTGGGTGCTGGTCGGCCAGCCGCCCCGGATCTCGTCCGGGGTGCGCGCCGACATGACGGTGACGTCGTACCCCTCGGCCTGCAGCATCAGCCCCAGCCGGTGAACGGCTCCCGGTTGGCCTCGGGCAGCGCCTCCTGCACGGCGTTGACGGCGGCGGGCGGCAGGTCGCTCTCGACCAGCTCGGCGTTCGGGAAGCGGGTGAGCTCGCGCTGCAGGTCGGCCACCGAGACGTGGCTGACGAGCAGGGCCACCGCGGTGCGGCCCGGCGGTACCGCGGTGCGCAGCTCCTCCACGGTCGCGTCCCGGATGCCGGTGTCGCGCAGCCTGGCGTACAGCGCGCCGCCGCCGGCCGGGCCGCCCCGACCACGAGGCCGCCGATCGGGCCGCCGAACAGCGTGCCGAGCAGCAGGCCCCACACCCCGGCGCCGAGGCCGGCCTGGCTGGGCGTGACGTCGGTCGTCTCGGGCACGTGCGAGGTGCCGTCGGCGTCGCGGGCGACGATCACCGCGTCGTGCAGCTGCAGTTCCTGTCGCGCTGCAGCCGGGCGGCGGCGAGCAGGTACTCCTGCGCCCGCAGCGGGTCGTCGAAGGAGATGACGAGCAGCTTGCTGTTGTCCGGCGGCTGGGTCATGGCGATGCTCGCAGTCCGTCGGGGTCGCCGGGTCGGCGCGGCGTCGGCGCGGTAGCGGTAGTCGTGGTGGACGCGGTAGCCCAAGCCGCTGTACAGCGCGAGCGCGGCGGCGTTGTCGGCCAGCACCTGCAGGTAGCCCCGGGTCGCGCCCTGCCCGCGCCCCCAGCGCCACAGCGCGCGATGACGGCCGCGGGCCAGCCCGTGCCGGCGCGGCTCGGGGCGACCTCGACCGCGGTGACGCCGAGCCAGCCGTCGTCGACGGCGCCGCGCCCGATGGCCACGGGCGCCCGTCCGTCGTGCGATCGAGGCGAAGGCGACGCGGTCGTGCCGGGTCAGCAGCGCCCGGGCGGTCGGCGTCGAGGCCGCTGCCGTCGCGGTAGCAGCCCCAGCCAGGCGTCGTCGGGCGGCCGGTCGAGCGTCGACGCCGGCCTCCGCGTGCCGGCGTCCGTGCCGCGTCAGCCGCGTCCAGGCGGCGCGACGAGCACCGTGCGTGGGCCGGTCGGCCATCCCCGCTCGCCCAGCTCGGCGTCGAGCAGCCGGCGGGCCTCGGCCGGCACCTGCGAGGCGCAGCGGCAGGCCGCGGGCGGCGTACCAGTCGCGGGCGCGGCGAGCGCCTCGTCGAGCGGCATGCCCAGCTGGCGCAGCGGCAGCACCGAGTTGGCCCGCCCGGTGAAGCCGCCGGTCGGCGCGCAGCAGCCAGCCGCCGAGGTCCTCGGTCTCGGCCGGCGCGCAGCCCGCGCGCCGCCGACCGCCTCGCAGGGCCAGCTCGTCGGCGGTCGACGGGGGCACGAGCCGGGCCGCGCGACGAGCGCCACGGGCACCTCGACCAGCCCGGCGCGGGTGTCGACGACCGCGGTCTGGGCGTCCAGCCCGACCAGATCGCCGACGACGTCGGCGACTGCAGCGGCCGTCGGGATCGCGATCCACGACGCGTCGCACGCTGACTCGCCGACCCACCCAGCTAGGCTCCAGCACGGTCGGCATACTAGGTGCCGCTGATCGCGCCACGCCTGACCGACTCGATACGACGCCCCGGAGGAGCGCAGTGACCTACGTGATCGCCGAGCCCTGCGTCGACCTGCTCGACAAGGCCTGCATCGAGGAGTGCCCGGTCGACTGCATCTACGAGGGCGGCCGGATGCTCTACATCCACCCGGACGAGTGCGTCGACTGCGGCGCCTGCGAGCCGGTCTGCCCGGTCGAGGCGATCTTCTACGAGGACGACCTGCCGGAGAAGTGGCGCGACTACACCAAGGCCAACGTCGACTTCTTCGACGACCTCGGCTCGCCCGGCGGCGCGTCCAAGGTCGGCAAGACCGAGCACGACCCGCAGTGGATCAAGGACCTGCCGCCCGTCGAGCACGACGAGTCACTGACCGGCGGTCGCTACTGCTGCGCCGCGCGTGGCGTCGGTCAGGACCTGGTGCATCGTCGCGACGACCGCGGCCGCCGACGTCGCGTCGAGCGCTTCCAGCCGCTGCGCGCGCGTCCAGCTCCTTGCCGTCGTAGCCGACCTGCTCGATGCCGAGTCGGTCGGCGTTGGCGACGAACCAGGCCGCCGTCTGCCACCGCGGCGCCGGGCACCCGGACGGTCCGCGCCGCGACCGCCGGGGTGGTGATGCCGAGCTCCTTGCGCGCCAGCGCCGGCCACGTTCGCGGGGTCGCGACCTTCGTCGGCTTGTCGAAGCTGCAGCTGATCGCCGGCCGGCGTGGCGCCCGTGCAGCGCGTCGGCGAGCGCCTGGCCTCGGGCTCGTGCTGGGCGTAGGCGCTGCCGTCGGCCGAGATCTGCACCGCCTGGATCGCCTCGGCCAGCGGCAGGGTCTGCCAGTTCGGGATCTTGACCAGCGCGTCGAGGAACTCGCGGGTCGCCTCGCCGACGTCGGTCAGTGGCCGCCTTGCCGCCGCCCCAGCCCTGGGACGGGCGCTGTTGCAGCACGCCGACCGAGTCGCGGTCACCGTCGCCGGGCGCGAGGTTGCGCAGCTTGCTCTCCTGCAGCCCGGCCGTGAGCACGAGCACCGACGGCGCGGGCGGGCAGCGTCGCCCGGTACTTCGTCACCGCGCCGACCATGGTGGCCGCGACACTGGCCTGGGCGGGTCGAGGTCGTAGCTGCCGACGGCAGGTGTCGGCGCTGAACTGCGACTTGCCGTCGTCGACAGCTTGGGGATCCAGTACCAGGCCGCCGCGACGAGACGGCCGACGACGACCACGACGAGCACGGCGTCGACCGCCCGGTCGTGCGCGCCGGTGATCATCTCAGTCGTTGGCGTGCAGCGCCTCGTTGAGCGCGACCCCGTGGCCGGCGCGCGGGCGCGCCTCGAGTGCGCCGCTGACGCTGTTGCGCCAGAACTGCCAGCCGTCCTGCCCGGACAGCTCGACGGCCTTGACGACGCGCCCGTCGGGCAGCGTCAGCTTCGACCCGGCGGTGACGTAGGCGCCGGCCTCGACGACGCAGTCGTCGCCGAGGGAGATGCCGATGCCGGCGTTGGCGCCGAGCAGGCAGCGGCGGCCGATCGTCACGCGCTCGTGCCGCCGCCGGACAGCGTGCCCATGATCGACGCGCCGCCCCCGATGTCCGAGCCGTCCCCGACGACGACGCCGGCGGAGATGCGGCCCTCGAC
>CAVTWH010000007.1:305000-1353762 GCA_963738365.1 uncultured Actinomycetota bacterium | reverse complement strand
TCTACGTGGCGCTGATGACCAACGTCCTGCTCGTCATCGGCTGCGCGCCGCTGGTGGTCGGGTTACTGGTCACCGACCCGACCCGGTCGTGGCCGCTGCTGGCCCTGGCCGCACCGCTGTGCACCCCCGGGCTGTGCGCCACCTTCGCCGTGCTGTCCGGGTACTCCACCCAACGCAGCACCACCGTCATCACCAACTTCTGCCTGGCGTGGCGGGCATCGTGGCGGCGGGCAACGGCGCTGGACCGCTACACCACCGCGGCACTGGTCGTCTTCGGGGTGGACGTCCGCGCCGCGTGGGGGCCCGGTCGGCGCCCTCGCCATCCCGGTGCTGGCGGGCCTGGCCATCCTGGTCGCGGCGACCTTGCTGCTCGCACTGGTCGTCGTCGCCGAACGCCCGGCGGTCCGGCTGCGGGAAACACTGCGCGCCAGCCTGTACCTCGCGGTGCGGCACTGGTACCTGACCGCCGCCTCGCTGGCCGTACTCGCCGTACTGGAGATGCTGCTGACCACCCGCCCGGCCGTGGCGCTGGGGCTGGCCGCGGCGCCGCTGCTGTACGTCGTCTGGGCCAACAGCCGCTACAGCCTGCGGACCGCGCTGGGTCCACAGCCGATGACCGCCCCACCTGTACTGGCGACCGAGAAGGCATGACCCCGACCGACCCGACTACCCCGGCCACGAACGCGGGGACCGGTGACCCACTGCCCGGCCGCGCCGGGAGATGCCCGACTGCCCGGTACCCCCCGGGCGACGAACGAGGGAGACACGTCCATGACGGCGACCGACGTCCGTGCCAGCACCGACGCCGACGCGACGGGGCCCGCGGTGGCCGCCGCGCTGCGCACCATCAGTGCGAACATCGCCGAATTCGGCGACCGCTACCCCGGCGACACCACCGTCGACAACAGGTACCGGCTGCGGGCCGTCGCCGGGCTGCCCGAGGGCGCCAACGTCGGCTGGACCACCAGCTTCTGGCCGGGAATGCTGTGGCTGGCCCACGACCTGAGCGGCGACCAGACATACCTGCGGGCCGCCGAGGCTCACGTACCCAGCTTCCGCGAACGCGTCGAGCGCGGCATCGACCTGGACACCCACGACCTCGGCTTCCTGTACACGCTCGCCTGCGTCGCGCCGTGGCGGCCCGTCGGCGACGAGGCCGCCCGCCGCGCCGCGCTGGCCGCCGCCGACCACCTGATGACCCGGGTACTCGAACCCGCCGGCATCATCCAGGCGTGGGGCGACCTGAACGACCCCAGCCAGCGTGGCCGCACCATCATCGACAGCCTGATGAACACGCCGCTGCTGTTCTGGGCGAGCCAGACCACCGGCGACGCGCGTACGCCGACGCCGCCCGCCGGCACGCCGAGCAGTTGCGGGACAACATCCTGCGCTCCGACGACACCACCTTCCACACCTTCTACTGGGATCCCGACACCGGCCTGCCGCAGCGCGGCGAGACCGAGCAGGGCAGCTCCGACGACTCGTGCTGGGCGCGCGGACAGGCCTGGGGCATCTACGGCTTCGCTCTCAACCACCGCTACACCGGCGACGATTCGTTGCTGGCGGCCGCCCAGCGCTGCGCCGACTACTTCCTCGCCCACCTGCCCAGCGACCACGTCGCCTACTGGGACCTGGAGTTCGGCGACGGCAGCGGCGAGGAGCGGGACAGCTCCGCAGCGGCCATCGCCGCCTGCGGCCTGATCGAACTGGCCGACCAACTGCGGACGGGAGCGCGCGCCGACGGCTACCGGGCGGCCGCCCACCGGATCCTCGACGCGCTCATCGACGGGTACTCCACCGCGAGCCACCCGGACTCCAACGCGCTGATCCTGCACGGCGTGTACGACAAGCCCAAGGGCGTCGGCGTCGACGAGGGCACCCTGTGGGGCGACTACTTCTACCTGGAGGCGCTGACCCGGATCACCCGGCCAGACTGGACCAGCCCCTGGTAGCCACCCGCAGCTGGACCGGCTGCGACCCTACCCACCCACCGACCGACGCGTCTGCGAGGCCCCGATGACCTACCGCTACCACTGCTACATCCCCGCCGAGCCCGGCCGCAACCCGTTGCCGTTCAACCCCTGCCGGCTACTGGACTTCACGCTACTCAAGCTGGACGCCGGCCGGACCTGGACGGGCGAGTCCGGCGACCGGGAGATCCTCGCCGTCATCCTCGGCGGTACCGCCACCTTCACCATCGGCGGCCACACGTTCCCCGCTGTCGGTGGGCGCGCCGACGTGTTCTCCGGAAAACCGCACTCCGTCTACATTCCAGCTGGCTCGACCGTCACCGTCGAGGCCGTGTCTCCGGTGGAGATCGCCCTACCCAGCGCCCCCAGCGACGACCGGCGCGTCGACCCGTACGTCATCGCGCCGGAGCGGGTCGCGTCCGGCCGGTGGGGCGCGGCCAACTTCTCCCGCAACTACCACCAGATCCTCACCGAAATCTCCCAACCGGACCTGCCGGCCGCCCGACTCATCGTCGGCGAGACGTACACCCCGTCCGGGAACTGGAGCACCTACCCGCCGCACCGGCACAAGGTCGACAACCTGCCCGCCGAGGCCGCGCACGAAGAGATGTACTACTTCCGGGTCACGCCCGCCGACGGCTTCGGCATCTGCCGCATGTACACCGACGAGGGGTACGAGGAAAATTTCACCGCCCGCGACCACGGCGTACACATGATGCCCGAGGGGTACCACACCGTCGTCAGCGCGCCCGGCTGCACCACGTACTACCTGTGGTTCCTCGCCGGTACCCAGCGCACCCAGGGCGCCCTGGAGGACCCCGGACTGGCCTGGGTCGGCCGTAGTGTCCCGCTGCTGCGCGACCTCGGCCTCTGACAGGGGTACCGCGATGATCCTGGACAGCTTCCGGCTCGACGGCCGGGCCGCCCTGGTCACCGGCGGCAACCGTGGCATCGGCCGGGCCTGCGCGCTCGCACCGGCCGAAGCGGGCGCGGACATCGCGCTACTGGACCGCTCCGATCCGGCCGAGACCCGGGAACAGGTCGAGAAGCCCGGCCGGCAGGCCATCGTCGTGCGCTGCGACCTGGGTACCGCCGACCCGGCCCAGCTCGCCGAGGCGGTCGACGGCGGCTGGCTGGCCCGGTGACGCGGCATCCAGCGCAGAGTGCCGGTGCTGACCGGCGTGACCGAAAGGCGACCCGATGACCGTCGACCGCCTGTTCAACGTACAACGGCAGGAGCGGCTGCTCGACGAACTGCGCCGCAACGGCGCCGTCCGGGTCCGTGACCTCGCCCAGGAGTTGGGCGTCAGCGAGCTGACCATCCGGCGGGACATCGCCGCTCTCGCCGACCGCAATCTGGTCGCCAAAGTGCACGGCGGCGCCACGCTGCCCAACCACATCCGCCCGGCGAGCACGCCTCGGCGGGCCGGCGTCCGCTTCGCCGTCGGCATGGTCGTACCCTCGCTGGACTTCTACTGGCCGCCGATCGTCGCGGGTGCGCGGGCGGCCGCCGCGGCCCTGGGCGTCACCATCCAACTGCGCGGCTCCAGCTACGACGTGGAGGAGGACCGCCGCCAGATCAGCCACCTCGTTGAGGCGAAACAGGTCCAGGGTCTGCTGCTGGCACCGAGCCTGGACGGTGAGTGCGCCGACGAACTCACCGACTGGATCGGCCACCTGCCGGTACCGACCGTGCTGGTCGAGCGCCAGCCTCAGCGCTGGACCTCGACGCCACGCCAGATCGAATGGGTACGCAGCGACCACGCGCTGGGCACGCAGATCGCCGTACACCACCTCTACGAGCACGGACACCGACGCATCGGGCTGGTCCTGTCCCGTGGCAGCCCCACCTCGGCCCACCTGCGCCGCGGCTGGCACATCGCCTGCGCCGACCTCGCCATCCCCGACGCGATGGTGGTTACCCAGTCCGTCGCGCTGGGTACCCCCGGCCATCGGGAGATCGTCCGTGACATTCTCGCCGAGTGTCGCCGCTCGAAGGTCACCGCACTCGTCGTGCACAGCGACCCGGACGCGCTGTCCATCGCGCAGTACTGCGCCGATCACGGGCTCGCCATCCCCGACGACCTGGCGCTGGTCTCCTACGACGACGAGGTCGCCCACCTCGGCGAGCCGGCGCTGACCGCCGTACGCCCGCCCAAGCACCACGTCGGGCGCCTCGCCGTGGAGCTCATGGTGTCGCGGCTACTCGACGGCGACCGCCGTCCGTCGCAGCGCGTACTGGTCGCTCCGGAACTCGTGGTGCGCGACTCATCGCTGTCGCCCACCCGTACCCGCAACCGCCGCCCCCGTGACCGCGACCCGGCCGCCTCCTGACATCCATCGACATGCGTTTGAGTTTGAACGGATGTGACCGAGCCGGTTCGCATCCTGGCGCCGGATAGCCGCGTCGGTTGGGATGTTCCGTACGGGAATGCACGCAACCGTCCACAACCCGGTCGGCGCCACGCCGGACCCACAAGCACTGCGGCCACACCCCGGCCACGATCGCCGCCGACGTCCGCAGCGACCGGAAAACCCGAAGCCAGAAAGGATGTAGCAATGAGACCGTCCGATCCCGCCGCCCCTCGGCCACGCCGCTTCACCGCACTGCGAACCGCCCTCGGCGCCGCCCTCATGCTCACGCTCGCGGCAGGCACTGTGGCCGTCAGCACACCGCAGGCCCAGGCTGCGACCAACCAGTTCAAGGGCGTCAACTGGGCCGACACCAGGGACAACTTCGTCAACGGCGTGCTCTACGTCTCCGGCCTCAGCTCGACCGACACGTACTCCTCCGCGAACACCGTGGGCAACCAGGTCGTCGGCCAGCTCTACACGATCACCGGCGGCAACACCGTCCGGATGCCCATCAACGAACCGACGGTCGCCAGCTACTGGTCGACCTATACCGGCGCCATCGACGCGGCACTCAGCAAGGGCAACGTCATCCTGGCCTACTGGGCCTACGCCAACGGCAAGCCGGCCAGCACCACGACCTTCAACCAGATGTGGGACACCGTCGTCGCCAAGTACGGCAGCAACACCAACGCCTACTTCGAGGTCATCAACGAGCCCTACGGCTACAGCAACACCGACCTGGACAACTTCTACAACACCTGGCTGACCCGGTACCCGAGTGTCCCGCGTAGCCGGGTCATCCTCGACGGCGCCGGCTTGGCGCAGAACGTCTCCGCCGTCGGCAGCGACAACCGCCTCAACAACACCCTGCTCGCGGCGCACGACTACTCCTTCTTCGCGGGGTACGAGGACGAGAACGAGTGGGCCAACCACCTCGCCAGCTACATCGGCTCCTACGCGAGCCGTACCGTCGTCACCGAGTGGGGCGGCCCGATGGGCCCCGGCAGCAAGAACGGTGTCAACTACGACACGATCGACTACAGCATCCCGAGCGGATCGTTCTTCGCCGACTACATCCGCGGCGTCAGCAGCGAACTGCGCACCCTCGGGGTGGGCAGCGTGTACTGGCCGGGGCTGCGCGACGGCGACTGGTACAGCCTGACGAGAAAGACGGGCACCGGCTCGTCGATCAACCTGGCCCTGGTGAACCAGTCCGGCCTGACCCGGCTGCAGTACGCCTGGGGCGTGGGCAACGGCGGCGGCAGCTACGTCAAGATCCGCAACGCCGCCACCGGCCTGTACCTGGACGGCATGGGACGCACCACCAACGGCTCCAACGCCGGCCAGTACGCCGCGGGCAGCACCACCAACCAGCAGTGGATCATCGAGAACGACGGCAACTACGTGCGGATCAAGGACCGGGCCACCGGGCTGTACCTGGACAGCATGGGACGCACGACCAACGGAGCGGTCCTCGGCCAGTGGGGCGACACCAACAGCACCAGCCAGCAGTGGACGATCGTCACGGCCGCCAACAACGTACGTATCAAGAACCGGGCGACCGGCCTGTACGTCGACGGCATGGGCCGGACCACCAACGGTGCCGACGCCGGCCAGTACGGCTCCGGCAGCAGTACGAACCAGCAGTGGAAGATCGTGGCCGCCGGCTGAGCCGCGCGGAGGCTGCCACATACCGACGTCCACCCGTCCGGATGGCGTCGGTATGTGGCGGCCCTGTCCAGTGGCTCAGCACGGAGCCTTGGCCTGGTAATTTGCCTGCCATTCGGGTTTTCGGATCTTGGAGTTGATGGCGAAGCTGACGCATCAACCCGGCCCGGCAAGGGCTGGGTCGGCCTGCCCGCCCGACACCTCGGGCTGCTGATCCGCCGGCACGCCCGACTCGGCGATCTGGTCGCGACCTTGGACAATGACCCGTCTGAGCGGTTGGTGGGTTGCTGTACTCCGCTGCTGCACGGGCAGCGGAAAGGCCATGTCCATCGATGGACATGGCCTTTGAGTTGGTGGGCGATACTGGGATCGAACCAGTGACCTCTTCGGTGTGAACGAAGCGCTCTCCCGCTGAGCTAATCGCCCTCAACGGCTCCACGACTGTACCCGATGGCCGCCCGTCAGCGCACCCGGGTACCCCGGTGGTCAGTTGCGTAGGGTGCGCCAGATGAGCGGCCCGGCGCTGAGCCACAGCGCCAGCCCGACGATCGCCAGGACGACCACGGCGGTGCCGGTGCCGACCGCGATGCGGGCGGGCCAGCTCTGCCGGGCGTACCAGGCGCGCCACTGCAGGACCCGGGTCTTGGCGTAGAGGAGCAGCCGGCGCGCCCAGTGGAACTCGATCGCCCAGACGGCCAGTCCGAGGAAGATGATCGCCCAGCCGGGCCCGGGCAGCGGGAGCAGGATGATCCCGACGATGACCACGACGGCCCCGGCGATGCCGACGCCGACCCGGAGCACGACCCGGCCGGTGGGGTGGGCGCGCAGGCGGGCCAGCAGGTGACGCAGCCGGGTACGACTGGCCTGTTCGTCCGGCGTGTCCCGCTCTGCCCGGGACGGTTTGGTAGGCGTTGAGCGGGTTGGGTCAGGCTCGTCCGGCATCGGTACGCGAGGCTTGCCGGCGGTCGGGTGAACGGGCACCGAACACCTCCCAGATCGCAGATGCCGTCACCGAAGCGGACCACGACACGTTACCGGAGTGAAGTCGACGTCTGAACGACACCCGGACGCCGGGCACATCCAGGGTTCCTCACTGGGCCGAAGCAACGCGTTCTCGCGTTTTCGGTTCTTTGGTGCGATCCCTCCGGTTTGTCATCCCACTACAGGGTGAGATCAGACAATGACTGTACGTGGTGGGGTGGGGGACCTGAACATGGGATGGGGGCGGGGCACGGTGTGCGACCCCGCAGCGGTGCCGGGGGGAGAACGACAGACATGAGTGCCATTCGTCCGACGACCGTAGAGGTCGAGACATCACTGCGGTTGGTCGCGCCGGACGCGACTGCTCTGCCGGTACGCGCGAGTCTGCGCTACGACCCGGCCGACCCGTACGCCGTGCACGTGCTCTTCCACGCGGAGTCCGCTGGTGGCGAGGCGGTCAGCTGGTCGTTCGCGCGTGAGCTGCTGGTCACCGGGTTGGACGAGCCGGCCGGAATCGGCGACGTACGGGTGTGGCCGTGGAACAACCCGCGCGGCGACTTCGTCGCGCTGGCACTGTCCTCGCCGGACGGCAACGCGCTGTTCGAGGTACCGCGCAGCGTGCTGGTCAGATTCCTGCGCCGTACCTATGTGGTGGTGCCACGGGGCCGGGAGACCGAACAGCTCGATCTCGACGCGGCGGTGAACCGCCTGCTCGCGGGGCGCTGAGGATCAGCAGAAAGCCCAGGGACACCACAAGCCCAGGGTCACCAGAAGCGGAGGGAGCCGGCTGCCGGGGGGCGCCGGCTCTCATCGTGTCCGCGGCCCGGCGGCGGTTCCGGCTAAGATCGCGGCGCCGGGGGTTTACCTCCGGCCGGTTCGGGTACGGCCCTCGCAGAGCGCCGGGGGGCGGGGAGGGAGCAGTCATCGTGCGCATCGAGCTGCGGTTGTCGCTGCCCCGAGAGTCGACGAGCGTGCCGCTGAGTCGCCGGGTGGTGGAGGCCGCCCTGGACAGCCTGGGCACGACGCCGGAGTGCCGGTACGACATCCAGCTGGCGATGGCTGAGGCGTGCAGCAACGCGGTCCGGCACGCCAGCCAGGCCGACACCTACGACATCGTCATCATCCTCGATGATCACCAGTGCATGATCGAGGTGGCCGACGACGGTCCGGGCTTCGACCCCGCCGTGGTGTCCGCACCGAACCCGCATTCGGAGTCCGGACGCGGCCTGAAGATCATGCGCATGGTCACCGACCGGTTCGAGCTGACCCGCCGGGCCAGCGGTGGCACCGTGGTCCGCTTCGTCAAGCAGCTGCGCCGCACTCCACCCAAGCTCGGCCTGGCTCCCGGCGCCTGACGGCGCGCCGCCGGCAGGCGCCCGGTGGCGGCTACCGGGCCGTGCCCGGGCATGGCACAGTGTGGGCACGCGGCGCGGGTGCGCCGCCGCCGAACGACGCGACGAGGTGCCCGGGTGCGCGAGCGGATACCGCTGCGGCGACGCCGCTACGACGCGGTGTTCATCGCGTTCTTCGCGGTCAACCTCTTCCTCATCACCTACCTCGTCGACATCGAGCAGCTGACCATCGCCGACCCGACGAACTTCCACTACCCGGCCTGGCCGCCTGCGCCCGTCGTGGACCTCGTGCACTGGTACGGCCGCCACTTCGACCCGCTGCTGATGGCCCGCCCCCAGTGGTGGCGGATGACCATCTGGATCGACGTGCTGTATTTCGGCCCGTTCTACGCGGCGGCGATCCTGGCGTTCAGCCGGGGCCGGGAGTGGATCCGGGTGCCGGCGCTGGTCTGGGCCGGCATGATGCTCAGCAACGTGCTCATCATCCTGGGCGAGGAGCTGGCCGGCCCGCTCGCCACCGAGCACCGCGCGGCGGTGCTGGGCGCCAACGCCCCGTGGCTGCTGCTGCCGCTGGCGGTGATCTGGCGACTGCGCCGGGACCACCCGTTCACCCGGGTGTCGCCGTGAGCTTCCTTTCCCGGTACGGACCGTGGGCGCTGGTGGCCGGGGCGTCGGAGGGCATCGGCGCGGCGTTCGCGCACGCGCTGGCCGACCGTGGACTCTCCGTCGTGCTGGTCGCCCGACGGCCGGGGCCACTGGCCGAACTGGCCGCCGCACTGCCCACCCCGGCGCTGACCGTCGCCGCCGACCTGTCCACTGTGGAGGGTCTGGCCACGCTCGACGCGGCCACCGCCGACCGGGAGGTCGGCCTGGTGGTGTGCAACGCCGGGTATGCCCTGGGCGGGCCACTGCTGGACGCGCCGGAGGCGGACCTGCTGCGGGTGGTGGACACCAACGTCCGGGCGCCACTGCTGCTGGCCCGCCGGTACGCACCGGCGATGGTGCGGCGCGGGCGCGGCGGTCTGGTGGTGGTCTCCTCGCTCGCCGGCCAGCAGGGCACCGCCCGACTGGCGACCTACGCGGCCAGCAAGGCCTTCGGCACGGTACTCGCCGAGGGGCTGTGGGCGGAGCTGCGCCCGGCCGGCGTGCACGTGCTGGCCTGCCTGGCCGGGGCGGTCAGCACCCCGGGCTACGACGCGGCCATGGCCAGGCCGGCACCCGGCACGGTGGCGCCGGCCGTGGTGGCCGAGGCGGCGCTGCGGGCGCTGGGCCGGCGCCCGCACGCGGTGCCCGGCGCGCTGATGCGGGTGAGCGCACCGGTGCTGGCGAGGCTGCCGCGGCGCGCCGCGATCGGCCTGATGAGCAGGTCCTACCGGGGGGTCGGCGGATGACCGGGGTGCCGGCGTACGTGCGGCACGCGCCGCTGCACGCGATCACCGAGGTCTACGGCGAGGCGGGGTTGCGGGAGCGGTTCGCCCTGGAGCTCGCCGACTTCCCGGCCGCCGAGCAGGCGACCCTGCGCGACGCCCTGGCGCTCGCCGGCGAACTGCACCGCGACGACCGCCGGGTCCGCGAGCCCTACGTCAACCACCTGCTCCGGGTGGCCATCCGGATCGTGCACTACTACCGGGTACGCGATGTCGACGTGGTCTGCGCCGCGCTGCTGCACGACGCCGTCGAGGACCACCCGGGCGAGCTGGGCGGCTCGCCGGAGCGCGCGCTGGCCACCTTGGCCGGCCGGTTCAACCAGCGGGTCGCGGACCTGGTGGCGGCGGTGACCAACCCGGCCTACGACCCGGACCGGGACGCCCACCAGCAGTACCGCGAGCACGTCGCCGCCAGCCTCGCCGGCCACCCGTGGGCCCGGGTCATCAAGTTGTCCGACTTCACCGACAACGGGGTGGGCGTCATCCACACCACCGGCCCCAAGGTCGACCGGTCCAGCCGCAAGTACGCCCCGCTGGTGCCGGTGCTGCGCCGGCTGCTGCACCAGCCGGACACGCCGCTGCCGGCGGACGTCCGGGCCCTCATCGACGGCCAGCTCGACCGGGCCGCGCAGCGCTTCGCGGCCATCCTCGCCGCAGCCGACGGGCAGCCGCCGGGCGCCACGACGGAAGGTCACACCGCGGAGAGCGGGGCGACGCAGGACCACCCGACGTAGGCTGGCGGCGTGGAGATCACCGTGGTGGACAACGGGTCGGCGCACCGGTTCGAGGCACGTACCCCCGACGGCGAGGTCGCCGGGGTGGTCAACTACCTGCCCCGCGCCGACCATCTGGTGCTGGTCCACACCGAGGTCAAACAGGAATACGACGGCCAGGGCATCGGGAGCGCCCTGGTCCGCCAGGTGCTCGACCGGGTCCGGGCCGACGGGCAGCGGATCGTGCCGCAGTGCCCGTTCATCGCCAGCTACCTGCGCCGCCACCCGGAGTACAGCGACCTCGCGGTGGCCGGGTAGCCCTCAGCCCGGCCACCGGCCGGTGAAGTGCTGCACGCCCCGCGCGGTGGACCGGTCCACCGCCGCCTTCACCAGCGCGAACACCGCGCCCTGCAGGGCCGCGGCGGCGAGGATCTCGCCCCAGCCGCGCTCCTCGTCCAGCGCGTCGGGGGCGTCCGACTCGTCGGCGGCCAGCCGCCACAGCTGCTTGAACAGCAGGCCGGCGGCCGCACCGGCGAGCGCACCGGCGGCCAGGCCGACCGGCCGGTAGACGAGCTTGGCGGTGTTCACGAGCGCCGTCCGGTGAGCCAGATGACCAGCGCGCCGATCACCGCACCCACCGCCGTGGCAATCAGTACCCCCTGCAGCCGCCGGTCCAGCGCCGGGCCGGCCGGGGTGACCAGCGCCGTGTCGCCGGGCAGCACCAGCGCCTCGCCGGCCCGGTCCCGCGCAACCAGGCCACGGGCCCGGTCCTGCACGCCGGAGGCCGCGTCCTTCGCTCCCTCGACAGCGCCCTGCGCGGAGGACTTCGCCGCCTCGACCGCGTTACCGGCGGAGGACTTTGCCGCCTCGACGGCGTTGCCGGTGGAGGACTTCACGGCGCCGACGGCGTCCTGCGCCCTGGCCTTCGCGCCGCCGACCAGACCGGCCGCCTTTGCCTTCACCCCGTCCACCGCGTCGTGCACGGCACCGGAGGCGCGGGCCTTCACGTCGGCCTTGGCGGCCAGCGCCTCCACGGTCTCACCGAGGTCGGAGCGGGTCTGCGCGATCCGGTCCTTCAGCTCGTCGACGCCGGGCTCCTCACTCATGGTGGGCACTCCTCTTCACCGTCTCGATGTCGGCCTTGATGCTGGCCACCGCAGCGTCCGGGGTGGGCGGCACGCCCTGCTTCACCTGCGACCGGCCGACCAGCGCGAGGACGCCCGCCACCAGCAGCAGCACCACGCCCACCACCAGCGCGGCCAGCCACAGCGGCCACACCAGGTCCAGCGCGATCACCGCCGTGGCCAGCAGCGCCGCGACGCCGTAGAGGGCGAGCAGGCCGGCGCCACTGAACAGGCCGACGCCCTTGCCGGCGTGCCTGGCCTTGCCGGACAGCTCCGCCTTGGCCAGCGCCAGTTCGTCGCGTACCAGCGTGGACAGCTGTTCGGACGCGCGTCGTACCAACTCAGCTGTTGACTGCTCGGTGACCGGCTGGGCCATCGTGACCACCTCCCGCAGCGGTATCTTCCCGCGGATCGGCGCCCGCAAACCGGCGTTCGGTCACAATCCCGCCGTACGCAGCCCCTTCACGGCGGTCTCGATGGCCCGGTGGAAGGTCGGGTAGGCGTAGATCATGTTCTGCAGCGCCTGGACCGGGACCGCCCCGTGGACCGCCACCGCAAGGCCGGCGAGCACCTCCCCGCCGGCCGGCCCGGCCGAGGTGGCGCCGACCAGGACGCCGGTGGCCCGGTCGGCGACCACCTTGATGAAGCCGGCGTTGCCCACCTTGTGGATCCAGCCGCGCGCCGAGGCGGTCAGGTCGGTGGTGTTCGTGGCCACGTCGATGCCCCGGTCCCGGGCCTGCTGCTCGGTGAGCCCGACGGCGCCGATCTCCGGGTCGGTGAAGGTGACCCGGGGCAGCGCCCGGTAGTCGGCGCCGGGGCCGCCCTGGCCGAGGATGTCGCGCACCACGATGTCCGCCTGGTACATGGCCACGTGGGTGAAGGCGCCGTGGCCGGTGACGTCGCCCACCGCCCACAGCCGCTCGCCGGCCCGCAGCCGGTCGTCGACCCCGATCGGTGCCGAGCCCGCCGGCGGCACCCCCACCGTCTCCAGGCCCAGGCCGCCGACGTTGGGCCGCCGCCCCACCGCGACCAGCAGCCGCTCCCCCGACACCGTGGACCCGTCGTCCAGCGAGAGGGTGAACTCCGCGCCGTCGTGCTCCACCCGCCGGGCGTGTACGCCGGTGTGGACGGTCACCCCGTCACCCTCCAGCGCCTGCCGGACCAGGACCGAGGACTCCGGCTCCTCCATCGACAGCAGCCGGTCGGAACCCTCCACGACGGTGACCCGGCTACCGAAGCGGGCGTACACCTGGGCCAGCTCCACGCCGATCGCGCCGCCGCCCAGCACCAGCAGGCTCCCCGGCACCGTGGTGGCCTCGATGGCTTCCCGGTTCGTCCAGTAGGGCGTACCGGCCAGGCCGTCGATCGGTGGGACGAAGGCGGCGCTGCCGGCGCCGATCACCACGCCCCGGCCGGCCTGGAACACCTCGCCGCCCACCTCGACCCGGCCCGGGCCGGCGAGCCGGCCGTAGCCGCGGACGAACCGGCCGCCCTTGCCGGTGAACCGCTCCACCGCCACCCGGTCGTCCCAGTCGTCGGTGGCCTCGGCCCGGATCCGGTGCGCCACCGGAGCCCAGTCCGGCTCCACCTGGGCGGCGCCGGCCACCCCGTCGACCCGCCGGGCCTCGGTGACCAGGTTGCCCGCCCGGATCATCATCTTGCTCGGCACGCAGCCCCAGTAGGGGCACTCCCCGCCGACCAGCCGGTGCTCGATGCCCACCACCGACAGGCCCGCCTCGGCCAGCCGGCCGGCGACCTCCTCGCCGCCCACGCCCAGCCCGACGACGACCACGTCGACCCGCGTCGGTTCGTCCTGTCCGGTCACAACCGCCCCCTCACGCCCGTCCTGCTACCACACTCTGCCAGGCCGGGCGGATCCGGTGCGGCGCGGTCAGGGGTTGCGGCACAGGCGGATCCAGCGGTACCCGTACGGGCCGAGGTCGAGCTGGTCGAGCTTGCCCACCTCGGCGTAGCCGTCCGGGCCGAAGACCTGGTTGGGCCGGTCGGACTCGCTGTAGAGGTCGCCCAGGTCCACGGTGACCGGCTCCTCGTCGAGGTTGTGCAGGAACAGCAGCGAGCCGTTCGGCGAGTCGGCGCGGTGGGCCAGCACCGACGCCGGCAGGTCGTCCCGGTCCAGCGCGGCGCACACGCCGCTGCCCACCTCCGGGCACTCCCGCAGGGTGCGGATCATCCGCTCGAACCAGGCCAGCAGCGAGGCCGGGTCGTCGCGCTGGGCGGTGACGTTGACCTTCTCGTACCCGAACTGCCCGCCGCTGACCACCGGCGTGATCGGCCGCTGTGCCCGGGTGAAGCCGCCGTTCTCGGCGGGCGACCACTGCATCGGGGTACGGATCGCCTTGCGGCCGGGCAGGGACAGGTCGTCGCCCATGCCGATCTCCTCGCCGTAGCGCAGCACCGGCGTGCCGCGCAGCGAGAACTGCAACGAGTAGGCCAGCTCCAGCCGGCGCCGGTCGCCGTTCAGCATCGGTGCCAGGCGCCGGCGGATGCCCCGGTCGTAGAGGTGCGAGTCGGGGTCGGGGCCGAACTGGGTGAACACCTCGGAGCGCTGGTCGGCGGTGAGCCGGGACAGGTCGATCTCGTCGTGGTTGCGCAGGAAGGTGGCCCACTGCCCACCGGGTGGCGGCACCACGCTGTCGCGCAGCGCCTGTACCACCGGCTCGGCCCGGCGCCGGGCCAGCGCCAGTACCAGCGCGTCGTTGAGGATGAAGTCGAACATCATCTGGATGCGGTTGTTCGAGCGGCCCTCGTCGGCGAAATAGTGCGGCAGCTGGTCCAGCGGGACGTTCGCCTCGGCCAGCAGCAGGCTGTCGCCGCGCCGCCAGGTGGCGTGCCGGCGCAGTTCGGTGAGGAACGGGAAGTCCTTGGGCGGGTCGGTCTCGCCCGGCTCGGTCAGCTCGATGATGAACGGCACCGCGTCCATCCGGAACCCGGCCACCCCGAGCTGCAGCCAGAACGCCATGATCTTCTTCAGCTCGTCGCGGACCGCGGGGTTGCGCATGTTGAGGTCCGGCTGGAAGTCGTAGAAGCGGTGGTAGTACCAGGCCCGGGCGCTGCGGTGGTAGGTCCACACCTCGCCCTGCTCGCCGGGGAAGACCATGCCGTCGTAGCGGCCCGGCGGCTCGCTGTCGCTCCAGATGTACCAGTCGCGGTACGGCGAGTCGGCGCGCAGCGCCTGCTGGAACCACGGGTGCTGGTCGGAGGTGTGGTTCACCACCAGGTCGATGATCACCTTGATGCCCCGGTTGGCCGCCTGGTGCAGCAGTTCGGCGAAGTCGCCCAGGGTGCCCAGCCGGGGGTCCACGGCGTAGAAGTCGGTGACGTCGTACCCGTCGTCGCGCCCCGGAGTGGGGTGGATCGGGTTGAGCCACAAGCAGGTGACGCCCAGCCGGTAGAGGTAGTCCAGCCGGCCGATGACGCCCCGGAAGTCGCCGACCCCGTCGTTGTCGGAGTCGGCGAACGTCTCGACGTCCAGGCAGTAGATGACCGCTTCGTCGTACCAGTGCTCGCTCACGTCCAGGGGTATGCCCCGGCGTCGCGCCGGGCAAACGCCGGGGCCGCCGCGCTGGTGCGCGACGGCCCCGGTGCGCGGGCGTCAGGAGACGGTGACCGCGGTGTCGTCGACCACGAAGGAGGTCTGCAGCGACGAGTCCTCGGTGGCGGTGAAGCTCAGCGCCACCGTGGTCCCGGCGTACGCCGCCAGGCTGAAGCTGCGCAGCGTGTACCCGCTGGCCTTGTTGAGGTTGGAGTAGGTGGCCAGCACCGTGCTGCCCGCCTTGACGGTCAGCTTGTCGTACTGGACCGAGGTGGTGGTCTCGGCCGAGTCGATGTGCAGGTAGAAGCTGAACGTGTAGCTGCTGCACCCGGACGGCAGGGCCACCGACTGGCTCAGCGTGTCGGTGTGCGTGGTGCCGTAGCCGTCCATCCAGGCGTCGTAGCTGCCGCTGTGGGTCGGCTCCGAGGAGCCGTAGGCGCCGATCACACCGCTGGAGGCGGACCACACCGTGTTACCGGACTCGAAGCCGGGGTTGCCGAGCTTCTGCCCCGGGCTGGCGCAGCCGCCGCCGGTCGGGCTGATCGTCCAGGTGAAACTGGTACTGCCGCTGGACGAGCCGCTGGTGGCGGTGGCCGTCACGGTGTAGGTGCCGGCCGTGGTCGGGGTACCGGAGATCACCCCGGTGCTGGCGTTGATGGACAGGCCCGGCGGCAGGCCGGTGGCCGACCAGGTGTAGCTGCCGGTGCCGCCGGAGGCGCTCAGCGTCAGGCTGGTGGCCGTACCGACCGTGCCGGTGCGGCTACCCGGGTTGGCGACCGTGACGCCGCTGCTGCCGCCGCTGACGAACGCCGCCGCCCCGTGCGGGGTACCCAGGCCGGTCGGCCCGTCCCAGCCGGTGCCGGCGGTGCACATCGGGGCGCCGCAGGAGCCGTTGTTGCCGCTGGTGACGTCGTAGAGGTTGCTCGGGTGGGCGTACGGGTAGGAGGCCGGGTAGTCGCTGGCGCCGGGGCTGCCGGCCAGGGCGTAGACCGAGGCGATGATCGGCGCGGAGGCGCTGGTGCCGCCGTAGACGTTCCAGCCGGAGCCGCCGAAGGTGACGTAGACGGCCACGCCGGTGGCCGGGTCGGCGACCGCGGACACGTCCGCCTCGGCGCGCCGGGAGCAGTTGGTGGTCACCGTCTGCCAGCTGGGCTTGGCGTCGTAGGCGGAGCAGCCGGAGCCGGCGCCGTTCCAGACGGTCTCGGTCCAGCCGCGGGTGTTGCTCGCGGTGACCAGGTGGGTGCCGCCGACCGCGGTGACGTACCGGGAGGTGGCCGGGTACTCCGCGCCGGTGCCGTTGTCACCGGAGGAGACGGTGATCGCCACGCCGGGGTGGTTGAAGTGCGAGTCGTCGGTGGTCTGGCCGGAGTACTCGCTGCCGCCCCAGCTGTTGGAGACGTACTTGGCGTGCGCCGCCGCGTAGTCCACGGCGGTGTACAGGTCGGTGTCGTTGGCCGAGTTGGCCTCCACCAGGAGGATCTTGCACAGTGGACAGACGGCCGAGACCATGTCCAGGTCCAGCGAGATCTCCCCGGCCCAGCCCGAGTCGTTGCCCGGCAGGGTACTGCCGCCGGTCTGGTTGACCTGGCTGAAGCAGCCGTTGGCCTTGGTGCAGGCGGGCAGCCCGTACTGGCTGCGGTAGACGGCCAGGTCGCTGTCGGCGTTGGGGTCGTTGTAGGCGTCCACGATGGCCACCGTCACCCCGCTGCCGGCCGAGCCGGAGGGCAGCCCGTACGCGCTCTGCAGGTTGGCCGGGCCCAGCCCGCTCGGGGTGGCGTTCGGGCTGATCGTCTTCGGTGTGACGATGTCGGTGCGGCGCAGGGCGTTGCACGCCATGGTGTGCGCCTTGGTCGGTCTGGCGCAGGACCGCTCGACGTTGGGTGTGGCCGCGGCCGCCGGTGTGACAGCCAGTACGCCGGCGACGAGTGTCGCCGCGCCGGCCAGGGCGAGCGCGGTGCGGATCAACCGCATGGGTCCTCCCGGGGATGAGGTTGGGTGCACGGGGATCGCAGGTGCGTGACAGCCGGACGCTGGTGGCGGCACGGCCTGTCATAAATTGACCCGGGCCGGCCCTCCTCAGGCCACGCACAACCCACACAGCCGCTGGACGTTTGCGCCGGTCGGACCCTCGACATTGACAAGGGTGAGTGAGAGGGGGCCGACGTCTTCCTCCCGGCCGACGGCCGTGCCACGGTGGGGCAGACCCTGCCGTACCGCCAGAAGAGCCCGGTGGGGGGCCAACCCGGCCACCGGTGCGCAGACCCGGGCGCAGCGGGTCGGCCACGGCGCCAGGGAGGCAGCATGCCGGCACCGGACTGGGACGAGCCGTTCGGCACCCTGCTGGCCCGCCGCCGCAGGGACGCCGGCCTCACCCAGGAGCGCCTGGCCGACCTGGCCGGCCTGTCCGTCCGCGCGATCAGCAGCCTGGAGTGCGGGGTACGCCTGCCGCGCCGGTTCACCCTGGACCGGCTGGCCGCCGCGCTGCGGTTGACCGCCGCCCAGCGGGGCGAACTGATCGCCGCCGCCCAGCGCGGGCGCGCCGACGCGAACCGCGCCGACACCCCGGCCGCCACCCTGGTCGGCCGGGCCACGGAGGTGGCCGTGCTGCGCCGGCAGCTGACCGGGGACGGCCCGCCGGTGCTGGTCTTCGAGGGCGAACCGGGGATCGGAAAGTCCCGGATGCTGACCGAGGCGGCCACCCTGGGCGCCCTGCTGGGCCTGGTCGTCCTGGTCGGAACGGTCACTCCGGGCGGCGACGACTACGCGCCGTTCGCCCAGCTCGTCGCCGACCAGGTGCGCCGGGCGGGCGCCGCGGTGCTGGCCGGCTGCGCCGCGCTGCGCCTGCTGCTGCCCGAGTACGCCGACCGCCTTCCCCCGCTGCCCGGCCCCGCACCCACCGACCCGGCGCAGCGTCGCCGGCTGATCTTCGACGCGGTGGAGCGGCTGCTGCGCTCGGTCGGCCGGGGCCGGCGCCGCCTGCTGGTCGTGGACGACCTGCAGAGCGCCGGGCCGGAGGCCACCGCGCTGCTGACCCATCTGGTGCAGCGTTCGCCCGGGCAGCTGCGGGTGGTGGCCGGCCTGCGCTCCGGCGAAGCCGACGCTGCGCTGCTGGCCTGCCTGGCCGAGCTGGGTCGGCGCGGGCAGCTGCAGGGCCACCGGCTGGCACCGCTGGACGCCACGGCGGCCGGGCTGGTGGTCGACGCCGTCTGCGGCGCGCTGCCCGGCGCCAGCCGGGCGGCCGTGCTGCGCCGGGCCGGCGGCCTGCCGCTCTACCTGGTCGAGCTGGCCCGGGCACAGGCGGAGGCCGGGCCGGGCGTCGGCGACATCCCGTGGCACCTGCGCATCGCCGTCGGGGCGCAGCTGTCCGGCCTGCCCGACACGGTGGTACGCCTGCTCACCGCGCTGGCCATCGGCGGGCCGGCGGCCAGCCTGGGTCCACTCGGCGCCAGCGAGCTGGCCGGGCTCGACGTGGCCTGCCGGCGGGGCCTGCTGGTGGAGTCCCGTCAGGGGCTGCGGTTCCGCTATCCGCTGGTCCGCGAGGTGCTCTCCACCGGGCTCGGCCCGACCCGGCGCCGGCTGTGGCGGGAGGCCCTGGCCGCGGCCGGCTGAGCCGCCGCTCAGTACTGGGACAGCCCGGCGTCGGTGGCTATGACGATGCGCGGATGCGCCGCCGGATTCAGCCAGGTCAGTACCTTGACCAGATCGGTGGCGCCGAGGCTGACACAGCCGGCGGTCGCCGCACCCGTTCCCACGTGCAGGAAGATCCCGCTGCCCTTGCCCGGTACCGCGTCGGGCAGGTTGTAGGTGATCACTGCGAAGTAGTCGTACGCGGGCACGGTGCTCCACAGTGCTTCGCTGGACCCACCCGGGTCAGCCCCGTGCACGAAGGTGTTGTAGGTCGGGGAGTCCGGGTTCTCGTCCCAGTAGTCGCCGTCGGCCAGGTGGTGCCAGGCATAGCGCACCCCCGGATCGGCCCGTACGCCGTACATGGTGGCGCCGAAGCCGTACACCCCGGCCGGGGTCATTGGTACCCCTTCCTGGGTCTTCGTGCCGATCCCCCGGCTGCCCACCCGGGCCGGCATGGCGGCGAACTCCGGCTGCCAGGTACCGGCCGCCCGGCTGAAGGTCTCCAGCGTCGCCACGGTCGAGCCTGCCGACGGTGCGTGCACGATGACCACCTGGGCGGTGGTCGCCGGCAGCGTCCGCAGTCGGGTGGCCGCATTCGCCGTCGGCGTCGCCGGCCGGGACGTGACCGCGGCCGGCTTCGGGCTGGGCGTGGGCCGCGCTGTGGAGTGCCTGGTGGGCGACGCCGAGGGGAGGGCCGTCGCAGCGACTGTGGTCGCCGCGATCGTGGCGAGGGTCGGTGACGGGCCGGGCGTGGCCGCCGGTGAACCGGTGGCGGCGGTCAGCGGAACCGTCACAGCCGCCGGCGGGAGCCCGGCGGCGGCGTCTCCGCCCGACACGACGGCTGCCACCGGCGCCGAGCCGGCGAGCAGGCCCAGCAGCGCCAGAACCACGACGGTGGGGCCGCTGGTCCCGACCCCCGCCCTGCGTAGACGCGCACCCCTCCGACGATCCACAGCGCGACGTTATCCGAGCGGCGACCCCGTCGGGTCTCGGCCGATCAGGCCGGGCTCCGCGCCGACCGGACCGGCCGACGACCGGACGGGCCCCCGATGGCCGACCGGACCGGCACCCGCGCTCAGCGTGGTGCACCGAGGTAACTGCCCGCACGTCACGGCACTCCGCGACTGGCCACTGAGGACAGTTGGGGCAGCAGCCACGGGGCGATCAGCTGCTGCACGCCGGCCGGGGTGAAGTGCAGGCCGTCGCTGCGCACCAGCAGCCCGCCGACGCTGTCGGTGTACCGGCCCGCCGGGCACACCAGCCGGTTGAGGTCCAGCACCAGCACCTGGCCCGGGCGCGCGGCGGCCGCCCGGTGCAGCAGCAGGTTGAAGGCGTCCACCCGGTTCGGCTGGTCCTCGTCGTAGAGGCCGCCGTCGGGCCGCTCGGAGCGGTGCGTGTACGCCGCCGTCAGCAGCACCACCCGGGCGCCGCGGGCGCCGATGGTGCCCACCGCCCGGTCCAGCTGGCCGAGCAGGTAGGCGTCGAAGGCCGGCTGCCCCACGTGCTGGTACGCCCCGTCCAGTTGGGCGTCCATCAGCTCCCAGCGGTTGAGCAGCAGCACCGAGACATCGGGGTCGTCGGCGTTGATACCGCTCGTGTAGCGCGACGGCCAGCCGGGGCAGTAGTCGTAGAGCCGGTGCGGGGTACCCAGCTGCTTGATGTCGGCCAGCAGCGTAATGCCGCAGCCCTCGATGGCCCGGGTGGTCACCGTGATACCTGGATGGGCCGGCAGGTACGTGCCGATCGTCCAGGCCACCGAGTCCCCGAAGATGTCGATGCGCGGTTGCGCCCCCGGCAGGCGACCGGCCCGCTGCATAGGCGGCGGCGCCGAGTGCCCCGACGGCGCCGCGGCGGCGCTGGCCCGGGGCGCCCTGGCCAGCGCCGCCGCGACGCTCGGGGTGGTCGGTGGCACGGTGGACACCAGCACCAGTTCGGCGGTGACGGCGACGGCCACCACTGCCACCCCCGCCGGGACCAGTGCGGTGCCCCGGCGCAGCCACCGCCTGGTCCGCACCGGCTGCTCGACCAGCCGGTAGGAGAGCACCGCGACCACCAGCAGGGCGGCCAGCCGGACGGCCAGCAGCGCGACGCCGGTCAGCCCGGTGTGGCCGGCGTTGACGAACTGGAACAGCGGCCAGTGCCACAGGTAGACGCCGTAGGAGATGCGCCCGAGCCAGACCAGCGGGGCCAGCGCCAGCAGCCGCCCGGTCGGCCCGCCCGGGCTGGCGGTGGCGTGCGCCAGGACGGCGGCCACGGCCAGCGCGGCGATGGTCAACCCGCCGTGGTACAGCCACCCGGCGCTGCCCTGCGCGTGGGTGACCAGCCAGGCCAGGGCCACGGCGCCGAGCAGCGCCGCCGCACCGAGCACCGGGTGCCCGCCGTCCCGGCCGCGGTGGCGCAGCAGCCCCGGGGCGCGGGCCAGCAGCAGCGCCAGCGCGCAGCCGACGAGCAGCGCCTGGGCCCGGCTGTCGGTGCCGAAGTAGGCCCGGTTCGGGTTGTCCGGCCGGTACAGCCGGGCGGCCACCAGCGCCGAGCCGACCGCCCCGGCGCAGACCAGCACGAGCAGCCCGGTCAGCCGCTCCGGCGCCCAGCTGGCGACCGGGCGCGCTACCACGGTGGGGCCGTCCCACGGGTGCTCGGGCGCGGCGGCGCGGCGGGCGCTGGAGCGGGTCAGCGGCAGCGCCAGGGCGGCCACCACGATCAGCGGCCAGAGCAGGTAGAACTGCTCCTCGATGCCGAGCGACCAGGTGTGCTGGACGGGTGAGGCGGCGGCGTTCTGGGCGAAGTAGTCGGCGCCCCGGTAGATCATCCGCCAGTTGGCGAGGTACCCCAGCGCCGCGAACTCGTCGCCGCGCAGCAGCGCGAAGTCCAGCGGCGGCAGCAGGTACCGGCCGGCGACGGCCACCGCCAGGAGCATCAGCAGCGCGGCCGGCAGCAGCCGGCGGGCCCGCCGGCCCCAGAACGCGGCCAGCCGGACCCGCCCGTCCCGGCGCGCCTCGACCAGCAGCAGCGAGGTGATCAGGAAGCCGGAGAGTACGAAGAAGGCGTCCACGCCGAGGAACCCGCCGGGCAGCCCCGGCACCCCGGCGTGGAACAGCACGACCACGGTGACGGCCAGTGCCCGGACACCGTCGAGCGCGGGCCGGTACCCGTCGACCACCCCGTCCGTGCGTTCCAGGTCGCGTGTCTTGTGCTCCGGCATAGGCGCTCCACCGCCCACCCTGCCGTACCGCAGACGACCCGCAACCGGGACACGCCGGACACTTCACCCGCCGGAGGAGTCCCCGGCTACTCGTCCCGCCAGGCCGGCGCCGGGCGGTCGGCGCGCAGCGGCCGGGTGGTCTCCCACTGCCGCCGCCAGGAGGCCGCCTTCGGGCCGGTGGGCAGCGCCACGGTGCCCTCGGCCGAAGCCCGCAGCGACCGGTACCAGCCCAGCTCCTCCTCGGCCCACAGCCGCGACACCGACGAGGCCATCCGCTGCTGGAAGGTACGGGCGCCCTCGCCCTCCTGCGGAATCAGCGGGGTACCGTAGCGCACCGCCACCCGGGGGCGGCCGGGCAGCGGCCAGTTACGCCCCCGGGGCATCGCGGCGTAGGTGCCGCGCAGCACGATCGGTACGCACGGCACGTTGCGGGTCACGCAGAGCTGGGCGGCGCCCAGCCGCATGGCGCTCATCCAGCCGTCCTCACTGCGCGTCCCCTCCGGGAACAGCAGCAGCGACCAGCCGCGGTCGAGCAGGTTCGGGGCCAGCGAGCGCAGCTTGCGGGAGCCGCGCCGCTCCACCGGGAAGGCGTTGAAGACCACGGCGGTGATCGCGGCCCGCCAGCGGGCGTCGAAGAAGTAGTCGGCGGCGGCGCCCACCGCGATGCGCTTGGCGTAGCGGGCCGGCAGCGAGCCGAGGATCAGCGGGGTGTCCAGGTGGCTGGAGTGGTTGGCGACGAACACCACCGGGCCGGTGAGGTTCTCCAGCAGCTCCCGCCCCTGCACGTCGGGCTTGGTGAGGCTCCAGGTGAGCGGGGTCAGCCCGGCCCGCTGGATGCCGCGCCGGGCGGCGCGCACCGCCGCCATCCGGGCCCAGCCGGTGGGGAACTCGCGCGGCTCCTCGGCCGGCTCGTGCTCGATGGCGCTGCGCGGGGTACGCGAACGCCCCCGCCAGTCCCGACCGGCCAGCAGTGTCTTGGTCTCCCGGAACAGGCCCATGGTCAGCGCACGTCCGCCATCGACAGCGGCGGGGTGTGCTGGTACGTGATGCTGGGGCTGCCGCCCACCACGTCCCTGGCCATCTCCAGCGCGTCGTTCAGGGTGGAGGCGGCCCGGAAGCCGAGCCGGGCACAGGTACGCCGGTCGCCGCCGACCACGATGACCTCGCCCAGGTGCTCCAGCGCGTGCGCGCCCCAGTACCACATGTAGAGCGGGTGCACGCCGTGGTAGGCGTAGCTGTTGCGGTACAGGTGGGTGTACCAGGGGTCGGTGGCGAACTGCTCCTCGTACTTGGTCTCGATGGCCAGCGGGTCGGTGGTCTCGGCCAGCACTTCCTCGTAGAAGTCGATGTAGCTGGGGTGGTGCACCGGGTGGAACTCGTTGCGCATGTGGTGGTAGAAGATCGCCACGCCGCCCTGGCGGACGATCGGCTGGCCCCGGTAGAGGTTGAAGAAGTAGCCCAGGCCCAGGCTCATCACCAGGATCGGATTCATGATCGAGTTGACGTTGTACGGGCAGATGTAGGGCAGCCCCCACACCCCGATGTCGGACGGCCCGTCCACCTCGACCAGCTGCTGGCGCAGCACGTTGCGGCTGGTCACCTCGTGCACGGCCAGCGGCTCACCGGCGGTCACCGAGGTGATGCCGTAGGACGAGGACGTCGAGTGCCACAGCTGGCGGCGGCGGGCCGGCGGCAGCAGGTCGTTGCCCCGCTTGACGGCCAGGTAGGTGGCCTGGTCCTTGAGCGACCACTCCCACTCGCGCTTGTTGAGGAAGCCCAGCTGCTGCGGGAAGGTGTTGTTGTTGACCGTCGTCTCGATCTGGAAGATCTTCACCGCGTCTTCCAGGATGGCGGCCATCCGGTGGTACGAGTGGTGCATCGCCGAGTTCGGCGGGTCGTTGAACGAGCGCGAGTGGCGCAGCGTGTGCACGTTGTGGTGGGCCTTGAGGCTGGCGTAGGAGGCCAGGCCCACGGAGACGGACTTGGCGCCGCCACTCATCGCGGTGAGGTTGACGTTGACGTAGACGATCAGGTCGCTCTCCGCCGCCCGGCGGTTGATCTCGACGATCTCGCCGTGCTTCGTCTCACCGATCTTGAGCAGGTTGGCCCGGTCCTCGGCGTCGTGGTTCTTCAGGTGGTGCGGGAAGAACGAGCGGTACACCCGCTCCCCCACGGTGCGCTTCAGCTCGGCCGGGGTCATCCGGCGGTGCAGCGCGTTGCCGGCGATCAGCTCCACGTCGTCCACGCCCTTGGCGGCGGCCAGCTCCAGCACGTGCTCGATGATCCGACCCCGGATGTCCGGGGTCTGCATCTTCGGCAGCGGGATGGACAGGTCGTCGAAGACGATGGTCAGCTTCATCCCGGCGAACAGCAGGTCGCGCAGCGGCTCCCGGCCCAGCGGGTGGTCCAGCGCATGCCGGATCTGCCCGTCCAGGTCACGCAGCGCGGGCAGCGACTCCGGCGGGTAGATGACGCGGGTGCCCAGCGGGAACTTCTCCAGCCGGAACCCCTCGCCCTGGTGGACCAGCAGCGCGGGGGTGCGCTCGTCGACCTCAAGGACGAAACCTGGGCGTGCCACTGCAAACTCCTCTAGTCCCGGTGGTTGTTCAGTCTCGGAGCGGGTCGAAGGCGACCTTGACGGTGCCGAGCCGCCCGGCGGCGCTCGCGTGCCCGATCGCCTCCCGCCAGCGTGACAGCGGGTACACCGCGTCGACGTAGCCGCGCAGCGGGGCGGTCTGCGCCAGTGCCATGGCGTCCGGGAAGTCCCGGCCTCCGGAGGCGTAGGCGCCGACCAGGTTGAGTTCCCGGAACCACACCGGGGTCAGGTCCACTCCGGCGTTGGGCATGCCGGACAGCAGCACCGTGCCGCCGGCCCGGACCAGCCGCAGCGCGGGGTCCAGGCCGGACCCGCCGGTGCACTCGAAGGCCAGGTCGGCACCGCCGAGCAGGTACTCGTCGCCGCGCTCGGGCCGGGCCAGGAACCCGCCGGTGGCCCGGCGCAGCGCCCGGGCCGCCCGGTCGGTGGAGAACACCTCGGTGGCGCCCAGTTCCCGGGCCCGTTCGCGCTGGTGGCCGTGCTTGGCGATGACGTAGATCGGGCCGGCCTTGGTGTACTCCCGCAGCCCCAGGATGGTCAGCAGGCCGACCGTGCCGGCGCCGATGACCAGCACCGAGGCGCCGTCCGGGATGTCCACCCGGCGTACCGAGTGCACCGCGCAGGCCAGCGGCTCGACCAGCACCGCCTCCCGGGTGTCCAGGCTGTCCGGGACGGCGTGCAGCTGGCTGTCGTGGGCCACCAGCATCCGGCCCCAGCCGCCGCCGGTGTCGGCGCAGTAGCCGGTCTGGATACCGGCCGCCACGGCGCCGGAGGTGACGTGGTTGCACCGGCTGTGCTGGGCCGCGTCGTCGCCGGCCGCGCCCGCGCAGTGCTCGCACGGCCGGGTGGCCCGGGGCAGGCAGCCCAGCACCGGGTCGACCACCACCCGGGTGCCCTTGGGGGTACCCGGGGTGTCGTCCAGGGTCACCCCGACCACCTCGTGCCCGGGGGTGAACGGCAGCGAGATCACCGCCGACAGGTAGGGCGAGTTGCGGCCGGTGAGCAGCCCCAGGTCGGAGCCGCAGATGCCGGACAGCAGCGGCTTGACCCGGGTCCAGCCGTCCCCGGGCAACCGGGGCTCGGGGCGGGCCACCAGGCGCAGCGGCGAGACGTTCGCCGCGATCGCGCCGGACGCCCGGCCGCCCCACGGGGTACCGGTGGCCACCCGGCCGGCCAGGTAGCGGGAGGCGGAGTGGAAGTACTCCAGGGTCAGCATCATCGGACGGTCTCCACGAGCGCGTCGGCGGCCGGCATGGTCTGCGACTTCCAGGCGGCCACCGGCCAGCTGCGCGAGCGGGCGTGCCGGTACAGGTGCGGGTCGGGGTTGACCGCCACCGGGTGCCCGACGGCCTCCAGCAGTGGGCGGTCGGAGTAGGAGTCGCCGTAGGCGTAGGAGCGGGTCAGGTCGGCGCCCACGGTGGCGGCGTAGCGGCGCAGCCAGGCCGCGCGCGCCTCGCCGACCAGCGGCGGCGCCTCCAGGAAGCCGGTGTAGATGCCGTCCCGGGTGTGCAGCCGGCTGGCCACCACCTCGTCGAAGAGCGGCGCCAGCGGCTGCACCAGCACGTCGACGGTCCCGGTGATGAGCACCGTGCGGTGCCCGGCGGCCCGGTGCTTGCGCACCTGGCGGACCGCCTCCGGGTGGGACCGGCGCAGCAGCGCGTCGCCGAGGCGCTCCTGCACGATGCGGTGCAGCCCGGCTTCGGAGGCACCCTCGTAGCGGCGCATGAAGCTGCGGATGAACTCGCCCCGGTCGCGCCGCTCGGCGCTCAGGTAGCGGGGCATCCGGCGGAGCACGTCGGCGAGCTCCCCGGCCCACTGGGAGCGCGGCAGGTCGGCCAGCCGGGCCCACAGGTACGCCTCGATGAGGTTGGAGGCGATGACCGTGCCCTCCAGGTCGAAGATGGCGATCACCTTGTCGCCCGGCGTACCGGCCGCGACGTCCGGTACCGCCACCGCCGAGGTACGCCGCCCGGCGGTCGCCTTGCGCATGGTGACGGTGATCGCCGGGCAGTGCACGCCCTGCAGGTAGTCCTCCCAGTCGACCTCGGCGCAGTCGAAGCCGTGCAGCGCCACCCGGTCGGCCGGCAGCGCCCGGTGCAGGGCCAGCAGCTTGCTGTCGGTGTAGATCACCTCGGCGGAGGTGTAGACGCCGTAGATGTCGGAGTACTTACGCAGGAACTCGACGCGCTCCTTCTCCTTGGAGACGTCGCGCTGCCAGCGCCGGGTACGTTCGCCGGCCGGCAGGGCCAGCAGCGCCTGCTGGGCGGCGCCGATCACCCGCTCGCCGGTACGCAGCATCGTCTCCACCCGGCGGGCGCCCGGGAAGTCCCAGGTGGGTGGCTTGATCTGGCCGCGTCCACCGTCCGGCATCGGGTGGTCGGTGAAGTACTCGTGGATGTTCTGGTACATCCGCCGGAAGGTGAGCGGGTTCCGGGAGCCGGAGCTGACGTGGTAGTAGTTCGGCGCGTCCACCGGGGGCGGCGTGGCGGCCACCGCCAGCGTCCCGTTCACCACCATGTCCACCGGGATGAGGTCCAGCGCCCCGTCCGGTACGCCGGGGAACTCGCTGAGGATGCCGCGCCCGTAGGCAATGATCAGCGGGTCGGCCATCTTGAACCCGTCCAGCCACCCCGGGTAGGGGTGGTGCAGCGCGCTCTCCACGATGGCCGGGCGGACCACCGACAGCGGCAGCACCCCGGTGAGCAGCTCCTCGGCCACCCGCTCGCCGAGCGCCTTGGTGAACGTGTAGACGTCCGGCCAGCCCAGGCTCTGCGCGCGCAGCCGGCCGTAGTCGACCAGCCGGTCGGTGACCCACTCGCGGCGGGCGGCCTCAGCCGCCTTCGCGGCCGACTGCGGGCCGGACTTGCCGTGCTCCCGGCGCGCCTTCTCCAGCGCCTTGCGCAGCGCCTCCGGGCGGCGCGAGTCGCGCTCCACGTCGTCCCGGGCAGCCATCGCGGAGGCCATCTCGGTCCGCCAGTCGGCGTCGTGGTCCAGCGACACCTCGGAGATCACGCCCTTGCGGGCGCCGGCCACGTAGGCCGTGGAGACGTGCACGACGTGCGGGTTGCCGCCGGCCGCATGGACCGCCTCGTAGAGGTCGACGACGCCCTTGACGTTGGTCCGGAAGGCGTCGTCGATGGGCGGGTCGAAGGAGACCGTGGAGGCCGCGTGGATGACCGCGGTCAGGTCGCCGGGCAGCGCCACGCCGGTGCTGCCGAGCTCGGCATCGACCACGCTGACCCGTTCGGCGACGATCCGGGCCACCTCGTCGGCGCCCACCGCCCGGCGCCACGGGCCGAACACCTGCTTGCGCAGCAGGCCGGCGAGCCGGTCGCTGCCGGAGGAGCTGCCCTTGCCGCGGATCAGCAGGCTGACCCGGGTGGTCGGATAGCACTCCAGCAGCTTGGCCAGCAGCGCCTGGCCGAGGAACCCGGTCGCCCCGGTGAGCAGGACGTGCGCGCCATCGAGCGGACCCCCGGTTGGATCGTTGCTCAACGCCGCCTCCTGCCGTCCCGCGCACACCCGGGCCGGGTGGCTGCGGGGACACGGTAACCCGTGGGTCCGGCGCGACAACAGCCCGCCCCGGTCAACTCACGTGACTCTGCCCAGCTACCCGGCGGTATCTCATGATCTTCCTCACCACCGCGGGCACCAGGCGGGGGCAATCGCTGACCATCCGGGCATCGGCGTCCACCCTCCGTGGCGCTGGCGAGGTCCGGGCAGAGCGGGCATGATGCCCAGAACACGACGATGAGTCGGGGGTGGCGATGACGACGGAGCAACCGCGCGAAGTGGACAGCGGTAGCGTGGCGCCGGACGCGGACGCCGAGCGGCCACCGCCGCCCACCTCGCCACCGCCGCCCACCTCGCCACCGCCGCCACCTGCCCCGCACGCGCCGCCCGGCCCAGCTGCGAGCCCGCTCCCCCGACCGCCCGTGCCGCCGGGGCCGGGCGCCCCGCCGCAGTCGTCCCCGCATCCGGGCGTCCTGCCGCCGGCCCGGCACCCGGGCGCGCCGCCGCCGTGGGGTGTGCCGGCCGGTTCGTCCGGCGGCTACGTGGTCGCCCAGCCGCCGCCGGCTCCCCCATCGGGGGTACGGGTACGGGATACGCTCGCCGGCCTCGGCGGCCGGGTCGCGGACGCCGGCCGGACGGTCGTCCCGCCCGAGCGCGCCGCCCAGCTGGCGCAGGCCGGGCAGCGGGCCGCCGACCGGCTCGCCCAGGCGCGTGCGGTGGCCGCCCAGGGTGCTGCCCGGCTCGCCGACGGCACCGCCCGGGTCGCCCAGGACCCACGCGTGCGTACCGGCTCGCGGCAACTGGTCGACAGCGCGGCGCAGCTCACCGCGCACGGCGCCCGGTTCGTCGGTGGTGCGACGCGGGGTGGCCGTCAAGCCGCCGTTCGGGCCACCCGCCGGACCGCCGCCGACTTCCGCACCGGCGTCGGGCACTACTGGCTGGGCCTGGGCCGGCTCGCCCGCAGCCCGCTGCTCTGGCTGTACGCGCTGCTGCCGGCGGCCGTGACGGTGGCCTTCACGCTGACCGTGCACGCGGCCGTACGCCGGCTCACCGACGGTCTGGTCGACTGGGCCACCGGCTGGTCGGACCACTGGTCGGCGCTGCACTGGCTGCTGCACTCCACCGTGGAGTGGGGCATCGGGGCGGTGGTGGAGATGGCGCTGGGCCTGGCCACCCCGCCGGTCACCGTGCTGCTCGGCGCGGTGGCGTACGTGCTGATCACCCGGCGCCTGGAGCATCGGCTGGGCGCCGGCCCGGCGGCCGTACCCTGGTACCGCGCGGTGGCCCGGGCGGTGATCGTCGCCGTCGTCGCGCTGGTCGCGGTCAACCTGGGCGCCGTGGCGTTCGCGCTGCTGGCCGCGCTACCCGCGCTCGGGCTGCTGCTCGGCACGGTCGGGCTGGTCCTGATCGGCGGGCTGGTCCTGGGTTTCCTGGTGATGACCTTCCCGCTACAGCACCGCGGCGTGGTGCGCTTCGGCGACCAGTGGCGCTGGGTGCTGGCACACCGCACGGCCGTGCTCGGCTTCGGCGCCATGGCGGCGGTGGTGCTCGCCGTACCGGTGCCGTTCCTGACCGTGGCGACGGTACCGGCGGCATTCGTCGGCGGGGTCCTGCTCCACCACCGCCTCAGCGCACCGGTCCCGCCCCCGCCGCCCGGCTACCCGGCGCAGTACCCGCCCGGGCCGTACCCGGCGCAGTTTCCGCCGGTGCCCTACCCGCCGCAGCCGAACTCCGTCGTCCGGCCGGACAACGTCATCCGGCCGGACAGCGGCCCGACCGGCCGCTGAGCCGGCGCTGAGGATCAGTCCGGCTGGTCGGCGCCGACCAGGGCGAGTAGCCGGGGAGCGGGATCGGCGGCCTCGTCGGCGATGTCCCGCGCCCGCTCCCAGCGCAGCATGAACCCGGTACCCTCCTGCAGCCGCAGCTCAGCGGCGGTCGGTCCGACCGGGAACAGCACGCCGGCCAGCGCGTCGGCGACACCGGCGGCGACCGCCGCCGCGATCGCCTCGTCGCTGGCCGGTGTAGCGGCCGGCACGGCGCTGGCCAGTACCCGGGCGAACGCCAGCGCGCCGGCCGGATCCCCGGACAGCTCCAGCAGCCGGCCGGCGGCCCGGGCGGTCTGCTCGCGGTAGAACTGCTGGGTGTAGGCGTCCGGGGCGTGCGGAATGCCCTGGAACCAGTAGGCGTGCGCGACCGCCAGCGCCTGGTTCTCGGCCGCCGCCACCGGCTGCCCCGACTGCCAGTGCAGGTCGGCCCGGACCCGGTGCAGGTTGGCCACCAGCTCGTGGTCCCAGGTGTCCTCCCGGCCCGACTCGACGGCGCCCTGCGCGGCGGTGGCCAGCAGGCGCTGTGCCTGCTCCCGCTGACCGCGCTCGACGGCCAGTTCGGCGCTCTCCAGGTCGATCCAGGCCACCGTCCAGGCGTCCTCGAGCGCGGTGAAGCCGGCCCGGGCCGAGGCGTAGTAGCGGTCGGCGGTCGGGTCGGCGAGGTCGGCGTACCGGCAGGTGTGCGCCAGGAAGATGTCGACCATGGCGCTCACCCGGGCGTGCGCCGCGGCGTGCTCGGCGTTCACCGTGCGGCCCCGGGGCGGCTCACTGATGCGCCGGATCAGGCGCAGCTGGTCACCGATCTGCTCCCACGGCGCGTCGGCCGGCTTGACATACCCGGTGGGGTACGCGTTGAGCACGCCCACCAGCGCCTCGCCGAACTGCTCGTCGCGGTGCGCCTCGGCGTCCACGGCTGCCAGCCCGGCGCCCTGGGCGTGCCAGGCGGCGCTGGTCCGCTCCCAGTCCTCGATCATGCGCCGGTTGAAGTCGAACGGGTGGTAGCAGCCGTACCACCAGAACGCCTCCAGGAAGACCAGGGCGAACTGGGCGCGGGTCAGCGCCCGCCGCTCGACGAGCTGCCCGGCGTGGTAGAGCCACTCCCGCTTGTGTCGCTGCCAGGCCACGTTCTCGTAGCGGTACCAGCACTGGTAGCCGCCGTCGCCGTCGGCGCCGTCCTCGCACTCCAGCAGCCGGCCGAAGTAGTAGCTGGCGGCAGCGGCGTGCATCTTCTGCCAGGCGATCGGGTTCTCGGCGCGCAGCCGCTGGCCGATGGCCCGCCGGACGAACTCGTGCATCCGGAACTCGCTGGGACTGTCCGGGTTCGGCCGGATCAGCCGGTACACCCCGTGCAGCCGGTTGATCAGGGCGCTGGCCGCGTCCGGCGCCACCGTGTCGTCCACGGCGGCGAGCAGGTCGATCAGCAGCGCCTGGTCGAACGAGCCGACGACGGCCAGCGCCCGCACCGAGGAGCGCTCGCGGACGTTGGTGAGGATCTCGTCCACCAGGTCCGCCCAGGCGCGGTCCGGGTCGTCGGGCAGCCGGGCCAGCAGCCGGCGCAGGTCGCGCACGGACAGCCGCTCGGCGTCCCGCTCGTTGATCAGCTCGCCGAGCAGGTAGACGCCGCCCGGGTGCCCGCCGGTGTAGTCGTGCACCAGCTCCACCACGGCCGGGTCGAGGACGGCGCCGCGCAGCCGGCGGGTGAAGTAGGCGTCCACCTCGTCCCGGGTGAAGTTGCCCAGGGACCAGCGCAGCAGCCGCTCGGACTCGACACCCAGCGCCTCCCGGCTGGGCGTACGGGCCAGCACCACCAGGGTGTCGGGCAGGCGCAGGGCGAGCCGTACCAGCCAGTTGCCGAGCTCGTCGTCGGCGCACCGGTCGAACGAGTCGATGGTGACCAGCACCCGGCTGCCGTTGGTGTACCGGCCCCACGCCTGCACGAACGCGCTGTCGATGCCGGCCTGGGCGGCGCGGATCTCGCCCTTGAGCCGCTCGTCGGAGACGCTGAGGTTGACGTCGTTGACCACGGTGATGCCCTCGGCCCGGGCGTTGTCCCGGACCTCCATCCGGGTGTCCACCAGAACCTGCGCGGGCATCGCCCGGTGCCCGTCGTCCACCCGCGCCCACACGGCGTCGAACAGCTCGCCGGGCGCGCCGCCGGCCAGTGCCCGCAGCAGCTGACCGGACTGGACCAGGGTGTGTACCAGCACCGCGAGGCTGGCCCCCGCCCCGCGGTCGTCCCGGTAACCGTCGACCATCTCGGCCAGGTTCAGCCGCCGGATGATGCGCCCGGGCCGCCCGGCGGCCTCCACCGCGAGGCGGTCCAGCAGCACCGACTTGCCGGCGCCGTGCGGCCCGACCACGTCGATCACGGTCCCGTGGACCGACCCGGACAGCAGCCGGGCGACCGTCTCCCGTTCGGCGAATCGACCGACGAACAGCTCGTGCGCGGTCGGCTTGGCCGACAGCGACCCGGCCGCCGACCGCGCCGACGCGGACGACACCGGCGGGTCCGACGCCACAGCCTCAGCCGACGCCGATGTCGCACCGGCAAGCTCAGCCGGGGCCGCAGGATCCGGCGATGCCGCCGGCTCAGGCCATGCCACCGGTTCAGGTGACGCCACGGTGGTATGTCCGGGCCATGCCGGGGCCGCAGACCCGGGCGGTGTCGACGTCGCGGGCCCGGGCGGTGCCGGGGCGGACGGCCCGGGCGTGGCGGGGCGGGGAGCGGGGACGGTCGCGGTCCGGGAGTTCAGGGTCACGTTGCGGACCGTGGCGCGGCCGTCCGCGACGATGCTGGTGCTGGCGTCGCCCTCGGTGGCGGCCTGCAGGTCCGTCACGCTGCTGCGGCCGCCGGCCGAGAACTCGATGCCCGGTGCGCGCGGCCGGGACCGGGCCGCCTCGGCGGCCTCGGCGCGGTGGCGCAGCGCGCCGCTGACCGCCCACAGCAGGCAGGCGGCGAACACCACGGCCGCGATCACGTACGCGTAGATCGCGCTGCCGCCGGGGGCGAACACCGCGATGATGGCGATCAGGACAGCCGCCCCCATACCGGCCAGCAGCAGCGGTTCGTGACGCAGGTAGCGGACCACCGCGGCGGGGGTCGACAATAACGAACGCCAGTCGGAGTCGGACGACTCGACCATCAGCCCCACCTAGGAACGGGCGCGAATACGGTCGCCGGGGGGCCCGCGTCCGCGCGGATTGTGCGATACCGAGCCATGACCTGCGGAGATAGCATCACCGGATGCAGATTGTCACGCTCCGGCCGGGCCCACAGGTCGATGAGTTCTATACAGAGGTCCTGGCGCCGTCCTTCCCCCGGGAGGAGCTGTGCACCCTGGACCAGTTCCGATCCACTCTGGACGCGAAGCATACGACCTGGATCGCCGTCGACGATGGACGTGTGATCGGCGGTCTGGTGGGCGAGTGGGACGAGGAGCTAAGGGTCGTGCTGCTGAGCTGGCTCGCCACCCGGCCGGGTACCCGGGGCGGCGGCGTCGGCGGTCAACTTCTCGACACTGCGTTGACGGCCTGGCGCGCCGGGTACACGCCGTGCCTGGTGCTCGCCGAGGTGGAGGACCCGGCGAAGCACAGCGGCAGCGACCTGACCGGCGACCCGTCCGCCCGGCTGCGTTTCTACCAGCGGCGCGGCGCACGCGCACTGGACCTGCCCTACTTCCAGGCGTCCCTGGGGCCGGGCCTGGCCCGGGTCCCGGACCTGCTGCTCATGGTGCTGCACGCCGACCCGCAGTTCCACGGCGGTCGGCCGGACACGGTCGATCCCACCGTGCTGCGCCGGTACCTGGAGAGTTACCAGCAGGAGTGCGAGGGCGCGGTGGGCACCGACGATCAGGCCAACGCGGTGTGGGCGGCGCTGGACGCACACCCGGACGGGGTACCGCTGCTGGAGCACTGAGCCGTACAGGGCGTGAAAGCTTCCGTACCCCAAGTGAGCGAATCGACCGGGACGCGCCGATTTCTGCAAAATGCTGATGTCCGATGCTGACTCCGGACCTGCACAGTGGTATCACGTTCTTCTATGGACCTGTGACCCCGGCGGGTGGGACGGCACGGTGACTCCCGGTCGGCTGACCGGTACGGTCACCGCACCGACGCCGGGGGCCATAGCACTTGACATCGATGAGGAGAAATGGCCACTGCGAAACAGAGTCAGCTCTCCGTGCGCCCCAACAACACCCCCGGGCACCGTGCCGCCGAACCTCGGCGTACGGCGGCCTTCGTGGCGTGCGGCGTCACGGCGGCGCTCGGTACGGCCGCACTGACCCTGACCGGACCGGGGGCCGCCGTCGCCTCCCGGGTCTTCCACTTCCTGGAGTTCTACTGCGGCGTCTTCAGCCTGGTGTCGCTGTCCGTCACAGTGATGGTGGGGCTGGCCGCCACCGACCGGATCGTGCTGCTGGTCCGGCACCGGGTGCTGGCCCAGGGGGTACACCGGGCACTGGCCCTGGCCGCCATGGTCTTCCTCGGCGTCCACGTGGCGACCAAGGTCATTGAAGGGCACGCGGGCCTTCTCGACGTGCTGGTGCCCTTCCTGGCCAGCCACCGGCCGCTCTCCGTCGGCCTCGGTACCCTGGCCAGCTACCTGATGATCGGCGTGACGGTGACCGGCGTGCTGCGCGGCCGGTTCGCCGGTTCCCGCCGGGTCTGGCTGTGGCGGACCCTGCACGCCGGGGCGTACCTGGCCTGGCCGGTGGCGCTGCTGCACGGGTTGAACGCGGGCCGCCCGGCCAAGACCTGGGTCACCGTCAGCTACGTCCTGTGCCTGGCCGTGGTCGGGCTGGCCGCCCTGGTGCGCTGCTGCGTGCTCTACGGCAACCAGCTGCGCACCCCGCGTACCCAGACCACCGCGCTGCTGCGCCCGGTCGGGCGGGTCGCCACCCCGGTGCACACCTCGATCGCCCTCGGCACGACGGCGGGTGCGGCCCGTTCGGCGGGAACCGTCCCGACGAGCGCTGTCCCGGTCGTTGCCGGTGTGGCAGCCGGAGCCAGCCCGGTGTCGGCCGCGGGCGTCGCGGCCGGCACCGCTCGCAGCGCCCGCCGGCCGATGTCCACCCCGGCCGCCCGGGAACGGCTACGCGACACCGGCACCAACCCCGTCATCCGGGACCTGCTCACCGACACCGGCCCCCAACCGCCCGTCCGCGACCGCCTGCGCGACACCGGCTCCACGCCGCCCGTCCGCGACCGGCTGCGCGACACCGGATCCACGCCGCCGGTCCGCGACCGCCTGCGGGACACCGGATCCACCCCACCCGTCCGCGACCGGCTGCGGGACACCGGATCCACCCCACCCGTCCGCGACCGGCTACGCGACACCGGATCCACGCCGCCGGTCCGGGACCGGACGGGTGACACGGGATCCACGCCGCCGGTCCGGGACCGGGTACGGGACACCGGCTCCCAGCCGCCTGTCCGGGACCGGGTACGCGACACCGGATCCACGCCGGTGGTGGGCGACGGCGAGCCGGTGTTCGCGATGGACGCCTGGCTGCGGGCCAGCGCCTCGGCGCCGATCAGCCCGGCCGGCCCGGTCGCCCCGCCGCCCCGCCGACCCGCCGACCCGGGCGGGCGCCGGGAAGCCCTCGCCGGGCGCGGGAAGATCGTGTCGGACGACGAGTTCTGGGCGTTCATGCGGGGTGAGGGCGAGCGGTGACGGCCAGCGGCGTGCCGGTCGTCCGGCACCTGGGCACGCCCCGGCTCACCGCCGGCTTCGGCGCCTACGCCCGACTCGACCTGCGCGCCCACCACGAGGTACACGGCGGCCTGCGTACCCTGTCGGCCGGTGAACTGTCCGGGCTCGCCGCCGACATCCGGCTGCACGGTCGGGGCGGGGCCGGGTTCCCGTTCGCCCGCAAGGTCTCCGCTGTGCTGGAGGCCTGCGGGCGGCGCGGGCTGGCGCCGGTCGTGGTGGTCAACGCCACCGAGGGCGAGCCGCCGAGCTGGAAGGACAAGGTGCTGCTCACCCGGGCTCCACACCTGATCCTGGACGGCGCGGCGGTCGCCGCCCACGCCATCGGCGCCGACCTCATCGTGGTCGGCGTCGCCGACGACGGAATCGGCGCCCCGTCGCTGCTGGCCGCGCTGGACGAGCGCCGGATGACGGCGCCGGCCCGGGTGGTGACGGTGCCGCACCGGTTCATCTCCGGCGAGGGCGGCGCCCTGGTCCGGGGCATCAACGGGGACATCCCGATCCCGCCCGGGCAGCGCGGCCGGACCACCGAGTCGGGCGTGGAGGGGCGCCCCACCCTGCTGTCCAATGCGGAGACCTACGCACAGATCGCGCTGGCCGCCCGGCTCGGACCGGACGGCTTCGCCGAGATGGGTACCCGCGACGAGCCGGGCACCGTGCTGCTCACCGTCGGCGGCTCGGCGCTGCGCCCCAGCGTGGTGGAGGTACCACTGGGTACCCCCCTCGATGTCCTGGACCTGTGCGCCGCCGACCCGGGGCCGGCGGTGCTGGTCGGCGGTTACCACGGCAGGTGGATCAGCGCGGAGCAGGCGTACCGGGCCGACGTGTCCCGGGCCGGGCTGACGGCGGCCGGCGGCGTCCTGGGCGCGGGCATGATCCTGCCGCTGGGCGAGGCCACCTGCCCGCTCGGCGAGGTCACCCGGGTGCTGCACTACCTGGCCGGGCAGTCCGCCGGACAGTGCGGACCGTGCCGGCTGGGCCTGCCCGACCTGGCCCGGACGATGGCCTCGCTGGCGGCCGGCTCCGGCGGCGCGGCGGCCACCGACGCGATCCGCGCCGCCGCCACCGCGGTGCGTGGGCGCGGCGCGTGCAGCCACCCGGACGGTACGGCGGCGTTCTCCGTCTCGGCGATCGAGGTGCTCACCGACGACGTGGCGACCCACCTGCTGCACGACAGCTGTGGCCGGCCCACCCTCGGGGTCTTCCCGCTGCCCGAGGCGGAGCGGACCGGGCGGCACCTGGCCGTGGACTGGACCCGCTGCGACGGGCACGGGCTCTGCGCCCATCTGGTACCGGAGCTGATCCGCCTGGACGGCAACGGCTACCCGGCCTTCCCGGACGTCCCGGTACCGGCCTGGCTGGAGGCCGGCGCCCGCAGGGCGGTGGCCATGTGCCCGGCGCTGGCGCTGCGCCTGCACGGGGCGCCGACGGCCGCCGGAAAACGCTGAGCGGCCGGTCGCGCCCGGCCGGTAGCCTCGGGGCGGTGACCGCCCGCGAACTGGTGGTGCTGGGGACGGCCAGCCAGACCCCGACCCGTACCCGCAACCACAACGGATACTTCGTGCGCTGGGACGCCGACGGCTTCCTGTTCGACCCGGGCGAGGGTACCCAGCGCCAGATGCTCTACGCCGGGGTGGCCGCCACCGACCTCACCCGGATCTGCGTCACGCACTTCCACGGCGACCACGCGCTCGGCCTGCCCGGAGTGATCCAGCGGCTGTCCATGGACCAGGTGGCCCACCCGGTGACCGTGCACTCCCCGGCCGGCGGCGCCGACTTCCTGCACCGGCTGCGCCACGCCACCAGCTTCTACGAGCGGGCCGAACTCGTCGAGGCGCCGGTGACCGGGCCGGGCCCGCAGGCCACCGGCGCCACCTGGACGCTGTCCGCCCAGCCACTGGAGCACCCGGTGGAGTGCTACGGGTACCAGCTGGTGGAGCCGGACGGCTGGCGGATGCTGCCCGAGGCGCTGGCCGCCCACGGCGTGCACGGGCCGGCCGTGGGGGTGCTGCGGCGCGAGGGCTCCTGGCGCGGCGTCACCCTGGCCGAGGTGGCTGTCCCCCGCCCCGGCCAGCGCTTCGCCTTCGTCATGGACACCCGGCTCTGCGACGGCGTCTACGCCCTCGCCGACCGGGCCGACACGCTGGTCATCGAGGCCACCTTCCTGACCCGGGACACGGACCTGGCCAGCCGCTTCGGCCATCTGACCGCGGCCCAGGCCGCTGCCGTCGCCGCCGACTGCGGCGTGGGCACGTTGGTGCTGACCCACTTCTCCCAGCGCTACCCGGACCCGGTGGAGTTCGAGCGGGAGGCCCGGACGCACTTCGACGGCGAACTGGTGGTCGCCGCCGACCTCACCCGGGTCCCGCTGCGCCGGCGCTGACCGCTGCCTGGAGCGCTGCACCGGTGGCCGGTGCGGCGGACCCGGCTCGGCTCACGCTTCACCTTGACGCGTGCCCATATGGGCATATGATTTCCGCCATGGCACGAGCAGCGACGACGTCGGACGCGTTCAACGCGATCGCCGAGCCGCAGCGCCGGGACATCCTGGTCCTGCTGCGGGCCGGTGAGCTGCCGGTCACCGACCTGGCCCGGCAGCTCGGGATGAGCCAGCCGCGGGCGTCCAAGCACCTGCGGGTGCTCCGGGAGGTCGGGCTGGTGCGCGACCGCAAGGCAGGCAAGCAGCGCCTCTACGGCCTCGACGCCCAGGGGCTGCGACCGGTGCACGAGTGGACCGGCGGATTCGAGCGGTTCTGGAGCGGAAGCTTCGACCGGCTGGACGCCTACGTGCAGGAGCTGAAGCAGGAAAGGCAGGAGGAGTAGCCGATGAGCGCGACGGCCGACCGCGAGATCGTCATCTCCCGGGTCATCGACGCCCCGCCAGAGCTGGTGTTCGAGGCGTTCACCGAGGTCCGGCACCTGTCCCGGTGGTGGGGGCCGGAGGGGTTCAGCACCACCACACAGTCGTTCGAGTTCCGCGTCGGCGGAGAGTGGGAGTTCGTGATGCACGGACCGGACGGGACGGACTACCCCGAGTGGATCTGCTGGACCGAGATCGCCCCGGCGGAGCGGATCGCGCTGCGTCACGGCGCGTCCCGCGACGACCCGGACGCCTTCGAGTCGGTCCTGACCTTCCAGCCGGACGGCGCGGCGACCCGGATCGAGATGCACACGGTGTTCCCCACCAGGCAACTGCGCGACGAGGCGGTCGAGAAGTACCACGCGATCGAGGGCGGCCGGCAGACCCTGGACAACCTGGCCGCCTACGTCACCGGGATCGCTCGGAACGGAGTGGAGGACTGATGGCCGGCAAGGTGTTCTTCAGCGTGTCGATGTCGCTGGACGGTTTCATCGCACCCGAGTCGCTCGACGAGCTGATGGGGCAGCAGTGGATGGAACTGCAGCAGTGGGTCTTCCCACTGCGGTTCTTCCGGGAGAACCTGAAGCTCGGTACGGGCGGCGAGGAGGGACGCGACAACGACATCGCGCGGGAGACGTTCGACCGCACCGGCGCGAGTGTGCTGGGCAAGCGCCTATTCGACGGCGGCGAGCACGCATGGCCGACGGAGGCGCCGTTCCACACGCCGGTCTTCGTCGTGACGCACGGGCAGCGTGACCCCTGGCAGCGGCCGGGCGGGACCACCTTCCACTTCGTCAACGACGGCATTCGCGCCGCGCTCGACCGGGCCCGCGAGGCCGCCGGCGAACGCGACGTGCGCATCGCGGGCGGTGGCGCGACGATCCTGGCGTACCTGAACGCCGGCCTGATCGACGAGTTCTCGATCGCGCTCTCGCCGGTGCTGTTCGGCTCCGGAATCCGCCTGTTCGAGGGCATCGACGCGGCCCGGGTGGCGCTGGAGCCGGTCCGCACGGAGCACTCCCCCAGGGTGACGCACCTGACCTACGCCGTGCGGCAGCGGTAGCCCGCACGGCGGACGACGCGCAGCAGGTCGGCCAGTTCGGAGCCCGGAACGTGCGTGTCGAGCAGCAGGCTCATCCGCCGATACCGAAGTCGGCGGCGATCTCAGCGTTGGTCTGGGGCGAATCCCAGTCACCCGAGAGGTCCAACTGGCCGGCAAGCGACCCGAGGCCGGTGCGGTCGACCGGACGGACCAACGGAATGATCTTCGCCACGGGGGTTCCAGCCCGGTCGATGATGATCTCCTCACCCCGCTCCACCCGTTCGATGATGCGCGACAGGTGGGTCTTCGCCTCGTGCATGTTGTAGTGGACGGCCTCGGACGACATGGTCCACCTCCTGGTTAGCTAAGAGGTTAGCGGGACGTCCGCCCGCCACCCTCAAGGGATCTGCTGACCTAGGAATTGCGGCACCTGCGGCGGCAACGCGTCCGGGCGCCCGACCACGGTCGGGCGCCCGGACGGCGGAGAGAGGCTCAGTCGCGGCTACTGAACGCTGCGTCGAAAGCGGCCGAGGGCGGGTCGAAGGCGAGCCGGCGGACGAACTCCAGCGCCTCCGGCGCGCCGATCAGGCGGTCCATCCCGGCGTCCTCCCACTCGACGGAGATCGGGCCGTCGTAGCCGATGGCGTTGAGTGCCCGGAAGCAGTCGCCCCAAGGTACGTCGCCGTGGCCGGTGGAGATGAAGTCCCAGCCCCGGCGCAGGTCGGCCCAGGGCAGGTGGGAGGCGAGCCGGCCGCGCCGGCCGTCGCCGGTCCGCACCTTGGCGTCCTTGCAGTCGACGTGGTAGATCCGGTCGGCGAAGTCGAAGAGGAAGTTCACCGGGTCCAGTTCCTGCCAGACGAAGTGGGACGGGTCCCAGTTCAGGCCGAAGGCGGGGCGGTGCCCGATGGCCTCCAGGGTCCGCTTCGTGGTCCAGTAGTCGTAGGCGATCTCACTGGGGTGCACCTCGTGGGCGAAGCGCACGCCCACCTCGTCGAAGACGTCCAGGATCGGGTTCCACCGGTCGGCGAAGTCGCGGTAGCCGTCGTCGATCATTTTCGGGGGTACCGGCGGGAACATCGCCACGGTGTGCCAGATGGACGAGCCGGTGAACCCGACGACGGTGCGTACGCCCAGCCGGGCGGCGGCCCGCGCGGTGTCGGCCAGCTCCGCGGCGGCTCGCTGGCGTACCCCCTCGGGGTCGCCGTCGCCCCAGATGCGGGTGGGCAGGATGCCCTGGTGGCGCTGGTCGATCGGGTGGTCGCAGACGGCCTGACCGACCAGGTGGTTGGAGATCGCCCAGACGTGCAGGTTGTAGCGGGCCAGCGTCTCCCGCTTGCGGGCGACATAGTCGTCGTCGGCGAGCGCCTTGTCGACCTCGAAGTGGTCGCCCCAGCAGGCGATCTCCAGCCCGTCGTAGCCCCAGCCGGCGGCCAGCCGGCACACCTCCTCGAACGGCAGGTCGGCCCACTGGCCGGTGAACAGCGTGATCGGTCGTGGCATCGGTGTCTCCTCTCGCGAACTCAGGCGGCCGGCAGGGCCGGTTCGGTGGCTCCGACCGGGGTCCAGGCGCTTTCCTCGCCGGCGCTGCGCAGCACCGCGTCGAGGACCTCCTGGACCTGCAGCGCGTCGTCGAAGGACGGGCGCGGGTCGGCGCCGGTGGCCACCGCCTCGATGAGGTCGCGGGCCTGGTGGGTGAAGGAGTGCTCGTACCCGAGGGTGTGGCCGGGCGGCCACCAGGCGGACAGGTACGGGTGCTCCGGCTCGGTCACCAGGATCCGGGTGAAGCCCTGCTCCGGGCCGGGCCGGGTGGCGTCGTAGAACTCCACCTCGTTGAGGCGCTCCAGGTCGAAGCTGACCGAGCCGAGCGAGCCGTTGACCTCGACCCGCAGCCCGTTCTTGCGCCCGGTGGCGAACCGGGTCGCCTCGAAGGTGGCCACCGCCCCGCCGGACAGCCGCGCCAGGAACAGCGCCGCGTCGTCCACGCTCACCTCGCCGGTGGCTCCGGCAGCCGCGCCGGAGGCCGACAGCCCGGTCGAGGCGGCCGGCAGCGGCCGGCGTTTGACGAACGTCTCGGTGAGCGCGCTCACCCCGGTGATGGCCTGCCCGGTGACGTACTGGGTGAGGTCGATGATGTGCGCGCCGATGTCGCCCAGCGCGCCGGAGCCGGCGTAGTCCCGTTGCAGCCGCCAGACCAGCGGGAACTGCGGGTCGACGATCCAGTCCTGCAGGTACACCGCGCGGACGTGGCGGATCTCGCCGATCCGGCCCTGTTCGACCAGTTGCCGCAGGTAGCTGACGGCCGGGACGCGGCGGTAGTTGTACCCGCACATGGAGCGCACCCCGTGTTCCCGGGCCTGCCGGGCGGCCCGCGCCATGACGCGGGCCTCCTCGACGGTGTTGGACATCGGCTTCTCGCACAGCACGTGCTTACCGGCGGCCAGCGCGGCCAGCGCGATCTCGGCGTGGCTGTCCCCCGGCGTGCAGATGTCGATGAGGTCGATGTCGTCGCGCGCCACCAGCTCGCGCCAGTCGGTGGTGTAGCCGTCCCAGCCCAGCCGGTCGGCGGCCGCGGCCACCTTGTCCCGGCTGCGCCCGGCAACCGCCACCATCCGGGCCCGCGCCGGCAGGTCGAAGGCGCGGTTGACGGTACGCCACGCCTGGGAGTGCGCGGCGCCCATGAAGGCGTACCCGACCATGCCGACGCGCAGCTGCGCGGTTTCTCTACTGTCCGCGCTCTTCTGACTTTCCACTTGGAGCCCCTTGCTGTACTAGGACCTGAACCCGAGCGGCAGGTACTTGTCGACGTTGTCCTTGGTGATCGTCTCGGAGGCGAGCACGATCTGCTTCGGTACCTGCAACTCCACCAGGTCGGTCATGCCCTTGCCCTGGGCGATGAGCCGGGCCAGGGCGATCGCCGAGGAGGCCATGCTGGGCGGGTAGGTGACCGTGCACTCCAGCGGCGTGTCACCGTTCTTGATGTGCTCCATGGCGTCCAGCGACCCGGCGCCGCCGACCATGAAGAACTCCTTGCGCCCGGCCTGCTTGATCGCGGCCAGTACGCCCACGCCCTGGTCGTCGTCGTGGTTCCAGATCGCGTCGATCTTCGGCGCGGCCTGCAGCAGGTTGGCCGTCACGTCCTGCCCGGACTGGGCGGTGAACTGGGCGGCGACCCGGTTGGTGACGCGCAGGCCGAAGGTGGCCAGGGCGTCCTTGAAGCCCTTCGACCGGTCCTGGGTCAGCGGCAGGCTGTCGATCCCGGCGATCTCGGCGATCACCGCGTCCGCCTTGCCCTTGAGCTTGCCGCCGATGTACATCCCGGCGGCCACCCCCATACCGTAGTTGTCGCCCTTGATGAGCAGCCGGGACGCGCCCGCGTCGGAGAACTCCCGGTCCAGGTTGATCACCGGGATACCGGCCGCCATGGCCTGCTTGCCGACGGCGGTCAGCTGGGCGCCGTCCTGCGGCAGCAGCACGATCGCGTCCGGCTTGGCCGCGATGAGCGTCTGCAGGGCGGCCACCTGGGCGGGGGCGTCCTTGCCAGCGTCCACCGGGGTGAGCTTCACATCCTTGTAGAGCGCCGCCTGCTTGGTGGCGTTGTCGGTGATGGCCCGGATCCAGCCGTGGTCGGCGGCCGGGGCGGAGAAGCCGATGGTGACGTTCTTTCCGGTCGCCGCGTTGTCGCCGGTGTTGTTGACCTTCGTCTGGCCGGAGTTGTCCTTGTCGCCACTGCTGTTGGAGGTACAGGCGGCGAGCAGGGTGCCGGCGCCGAGGGCGCCCGCACCGAAGAGGATCCGGCGGCGGGACAGCTCGCCCGGGAGTTCTTTCATCACGACCTCCTGGTCGTCAACGGGGTGTTCAGGGTGTGTTCGGCCACGCAGGCGTCGCTGTGGACGCTCGCGTCGGCTGTGCAGGTGCCGGTGAACGGTTGGGCCCGGTCGGCCGTGGGGCCGGTTGGGCGGCGGGGCCGGGTGGCCGGGGACGGGGTTGGGCTGTGGGTCGGTGAGCGGTTGTCTGCCGGCGGATCAGCCGACCGGAGCGCTGGCTCCGCTGCCGGCCGGATCTTCCGACGGCGTGTCCGGCGGCGCCCCTGGCCCGGGGACGCGCGGGACGGGGGCGCCCGGCGGTGCGCCGCCCGGTGCGCCGGAGCCGGCGGTGACGGCCGGGGGCGCCGGCCGGCGCAGTGCGGCGAGGCGGAACTGCTGGATGAGCACGGCGCCGACGATGATGGCGCCCTGGGCGATGAGCTGGTACTCCAGCTGCAGGTTGTTGATGACGAACAGGTTGCTGATCTGGGTGAACACCAGCACGCCGAGGACCGAGCCGACGATGGTGCCCCGGCCGCCGGCCAGGCTGGTACCGCCGATGATCGCCGCCGCGATGGCCTGCAGCTCGTAGAGGTTGCCGTGGTCGGAGGAGCCGGCGTTGGACAGTGAGGTGACCATCACGGCGGCGATGCCACAGCACAGGCCGGACAGCGCGTAGACGGCCAGCGTCTGCCGGCGCAGGTTGATGCCGGCCAGCCGGGCGGCCTCGGGGTTGCCGCCGACCGCCATCGTGCGCCGGCCGAAGGTGGTGCGGTTGAGCAGGATCCAGGCCAGCGCCGCGACCACGGCGAAGACGACCACCAGCAGCGGGATGCCGAGCACTTTGGCCTCGGCGAGCCGGTTGATGCTGTTCAGCTTGACGATCTGGGTGAGCTTGCCGGAGATCTTCTGCGCCAGCCCGCGCGCCGCCACCATGGTGGCCAGGGTGGCGATGAACGGCACCATCCGGCCGTACGCGATGAGTACCCCGTTGACCAGGCCGGCGCCGGTACCCACCAGGAGCGCGGCGACCACCACCATGCCGGCGCCGTAGCCCTGGGTGGCTGCCGTGGTGGACCAGACGCTGGCCAGTGCGAGCAGCGCCCCGACGGACAGGTCGATGCCGCCGCTGACCATCACGAAGGTCATCCCGATGGTGACCACGCCGATGCTGGCCGCCTGGCGCAGCACGATGAGCTCGTTGCCCCACAGCCGGTCCGGCGCCAGGAAGATGTCCCCACGGGACACCGCCCCGATGGCGAACAGGATCACCAGCACCCCGATCAGGCCGAGGTTGCGCCGGACCGGCTCGCTGGCGTCCTCGCGCCACCAGCCACCGGCCGCAGCGGGCGGGCGCTGGCGCGCCGCGGTGAGCGTCATGTCGGTTGCCCTTCCAGCAGCGACCCCGCCATGACGAGGTCGAGGACGGTGTCTTCGTCGAGTTCGGCGGCCGGTGCCCGGTGCACCAGCCGGCCCTCCCGCATGACCAGCACCCGGTCGGCCAGGCCGAGCACCTCGGGGACCTCGCTGGAGACCAGCAGCACCCCCACGCCGCGCCCGGCCAGGGCGCGGATCACCTGGTACAGCTCGGCCCGGGCGCCCACGTCCACGCCCCGGGTCGGCTCGTCGAGCAGCAGCAGCCGCACCGGGGCGGCGTCGCCGCCGACCAGCCAGCGGCCGAGCACCACCTTCTGCTGGTTGCCACCGGACAGCGTGCGCACCGGGCGGCGTACGTCGGCCGGGTGCAGGGCGAGCGATGCGGTCACCTGACGGGCGGCGGTGCGCTCGGCGGCCGCGTCGGTGAACCCGGCGCGGGCGTAGCGGGCCAGCGTGGCCAGCGTGACGTTGCGGTAGATCGGCTCGTCCAGCAGCAGCGCCTGGCGCTTGCGCTCCTCCGGTGCCATGCCGACGCCGCGCGCCACGGCGGCGCCCACGCTGCCCGGGCGTAGCCGCCGGCCGGCGAGGGTGACCGTACCGGCGTGCGGGCGGCGGGCGCCGTAGATGGTCTCCAGCAGCTCCGAGCGGCCGGAGCCGACCAGGCCGGCGATGCCGACGATCTCGCCGGGCGCCACGTCCAGGTCGACGTCGGCGAACTCGCCGTGCCGGGTGAGCCCGCGTACCGCCAGCAGCGCCGCGTCGGCGGCGGGCGGCTGCGGTGGGCGGGGCGGGAAGACGTACTCGATGGTCCGGCCGGTCATCCGGCGCACCAGGTCACGGGTAGGGGTGGTGCGGGCGGGCAGGTTCACCGCGCTGGTCCGCCCGTCGCGCAGCACGGTGACCCGGTCGCCGATCTGACGGATCTCCTCCAGCCGGTGGGAGATGTAGACGACGGCGATGCCGGCGGTGGTCAGCTCCCGGATCACCCGGAACAGGTTGGCCACCTCGTCGTGGGCGAGTACGGCGCTGGGCTCGTCCATGATGAGCAGTTCGGCGTCGTAGGACAGGGCGCGGGCGACGCTGACGATCTGCTGGGCGGCGGCGGGTAGCCGGCCGGCCGGGCGGCGTACCGGGATCTCCGGGTGGCCGAGCCGGGCCAGGATGCGCCGGGTCTGGGCGCGCAGCTCGGCGCGGCGGACGAAGCCGGCCCGGCTGGGTTCGTGGCCGAGGAAGACGTTCTCCGCCACGGTCAGCTCGTCGACCAGGTCGAGTTCCTGGTAGATGGCGGCGATGCCGGCGCGGGTGGCGGCCTGGGGGGAGCCGAAGCTGACCGGTTCGCCGCGCCAGCGCAGCTCGCCGCTGTCCGGCCGGTGCACCCCGGCCAGCACTTTGATCAGGGTGGACTTGCCGGCGCCGTTCTGGCCGAGCAGGCAGTGCACCTCGCCCCGGGCGACCTCGAAGTCCACGCCGTCCAGGGCGCGTACCCCCGGAAAGCTCTTGACCACGCCGGTGAGCCGCAGCAGCGGCGCGTCGTCGACGGTCATCACGGCTCCTGACTGCCGAAGGCGTAGTCGGAGGCGAGCACCGCGGCGCCCACGACGCCGGCCCGGCCGCCCAGTTCGGACAGGACCACCGGCAGGTTGCCGGTGGCCAGCGGCAGCGACCGCCGGTACACCACGCTGCGGATCTCGGCGAGCAGCAGGTGGCCGAGGCCGGCCACCCCGCCGCCGATCACGATCATCGACGGGTTGATGAAGCTGACCAGGCCGGCGAGGACGCTGCCGACCCGCTTGCCGCCGTCCCGGATGAGCCGTACGCAGGCCGGGTCGCCCTCGGCCGCCCCGGCGGCCACGTCCCGGGCGTCCACCCGACCGTTGCGGGCCAGCCGGCCGGCCAGCGCCGGGGAGGTACCCGCCCGGGCGGCGGCCTGCGCGTCCCGGGCCAGCGCCGCGCCGCCGAAGAACGCCTCCAGGCAGCCGAGGTTTCCGCAGGAGCAGAGCGGCCCGCCGTCCTCGACCTGGATGTGCCCGATGTCCCCGGCGCAGCCGTCGGTGCCCCGGTACACCTCGCCGCCGAGGTAGATCCCGCAGCCGATGCCTGTGCCGATCTTGAGGAAGAGCAGGTCGTCGACGGAGCGGGCGACGCCGCCGTAGCGCTCGCCGATGGCCATGATGTTGACGTCGTTGTCCACCACCACGGGGCAGCCGTGTTCCCGGCCGAGCACCTCGCGCACCGGGTAGCGGTCCCAGCCGGGCATGATCGGCGGGGACACCGGCACGCCGTCGCGGAAGCTGACCGGCCCGGGCACCCCGATGCCGATGGCCTGCAGCCGCTGGTACGCGCCGGCCGCCTTGCACTTGGCCAGGATCTCGTTGACGGAGTGCAGGATCGCCTTGGGGCCGGTGCGGATGTCGGCCGGTTCGCTGTGCGCGGCCACCGGCTCCAGCCGGCCGTCGACGATCTCCACGTCGATCGAGGAGGCGCCCAGGTCGACGGCGGCGAACCGGAGGTCCGGCGCGATCTCCAGCAGGGTGGAGCGCCGCCCGCCGCGGGAGGCCGCCGGTCCGGCTTCCCGGATGATCCCGGCGGCGACCAGCGCGTCGATCTCGGCGAGCAGCCGGGGCCGGGGCACGGCCAGCCGGTCGGCGAGCTCCGCGCGGGAGGCCGGACCGCCGTCGCGCAGCAGCGCGAGGAGGCGGTACGGGAGGGGGCCGGTACCGAGATTCATCCGATGGCTCCTGCGGACAGTGGCGGCCGGGACGGCTGGGGAGGAGTGCTGCGCCGGTCCACGCGGGGGCGGATCCGACCGTGGCTGCCGGGCGGGACGGGGCCGGCGGGGCTGGTGGTGTGCGGCGACTGTAGCCAGCTTTCCATCGCGCCGTAAAGACCTTCCAACAAGAATGGCCGAACTTTTGTTTGATCGAGCAAAAGTGCACGCGTCGACGGGTCCCACGGTCCGGACAGGCGGGCAGCAGCGGCACGGCGCGGCCGATATCGTGCGCGCATGTTCGAGCGGGGCGGCTATCGACTGGGCATCGATCTGGGCACCTCCAACACGGTCGCGGTGCTCGGGCACCCCGGCGGCCGGCTGGCGGTACTCCTCTTCGACGGCTCGCCCACCCTGCCGTCGGCGGTCAGCCTGGACAGCTCCGGCCGGTTCCGTACCGGCGGCGACGCCCTGCACGGCGGCCGGGTCGACCCCACCGGGTTCGAGCCCAACCCCAAGCGCCTCGTCGACGAGGGCACCGTGCTGCTCGGGCACGCCGAGGTACCGGTCGCCGCCCTACTGGCCGCCGTGCTGTCCCGGGTCGGGACCGAGGCGCGGCGGGTGGCCGGCGCGCCGATCAGCGAACTGACCCTCACCTACCCGGCGTCCTGGGCGGCGCCCCGGCGCGGCGTCCTGACCGAAGCGGCGGCCCGGGCCGGGCTGCCGGGTGCCCAGCTGGTCCCCGAGCCGGTGGCGGCGGCCCGCTACTTCCTCGGCACCGGCCGCGCCCAGCTGCCCGTCGGTGCCGTCGCCGTCGTGTACGACCTGGGCGGTGGCACCTTCGACGCCACCGTGGTCCGGCGTACCGCCAGCGGTTTCGACGTGCTGGCCACCGAGGGCCTGGACCGGGCCGGCGGGCTGGACATCGACGCCGCCGTGGTCGACTACCTGGCCAGCGTCTACGGGCCGCAGGCCGGTCCGGCCTGGCAGGGCGTGCTGCGCCCCGCCGACGCCAGCCAGCGCCGGGCCAACCGGCAGCTCTGGGAGGACGTGCGGGCCGCCAAGGAGACCCTGTCGCGCAACTCCACCACCTCCATCCACCTGCCGGTCATCGAGCGGGACGCCCCGCTCGGCCGGGAACAGCTGGAGCAGCTGGCCCGCCCGATCCTGGCCGCCACCGTCACCAGCACCCGGACGGCGATCAGCGCCGCCGGGGTCCCGGGCGTCTCGGCGGTGTTCCTGGTCGGCGGCGGCAGCCGGGTACCGCTGGCGGCCACCCTGCTCGGCCAGGCGCTCGGCGTCACCCCGCTGGCCCTGGAGCAGCCGGAACTCGTGGTCGCCCAGGGCGCGCTGGTGACCCTGCCGCCCACCGCCCCGCCGCAGCGCAGCCGGCCGCCCGTGCCGACACCCACCGCCCCGGTCTCCGCGCCCGGGCAGTTCGGCGCGGCCCGGGCACCGGGGCCGGTGGCGCCCGTGTCAGTGCCCGGCTTCCCCGGACCGGTGTCCGCGCCACCACGCCCGGTCACCGCCGTACCCGCACCAGCCTGGCCGGCACCGCCGGTCACCGCCGTCCCGGCGCTCCGCCCGGTGCCGGCGGGACCGCCGCCGGCCGCCCCGCGCCGCATCCGGGTGCCGAGTTGGCTGATCCTCCTGGTGGTCATGGGACTCGTCTGCGGCGGAATCGGGACCGGCGGATGGGTGTGGTGGAGCCAGCGGGACAAGCCGGTCCCGCGCGTCGACCTGGCCGGTACCTTCAGTGTGGAGCTGTTCGCACTCAGCCCGGACGGCACGACGCTGGCCACCGCGGAAAGCAGCGGGCTCACCGCCACGATCAGGTTCTGGGACGTTCCCAGCCGCAGGCGGCTTCCGAAGGAGATCCACACCAGCTCGTCCGTGGTGGCCATGTCGTTCTCCCCGGCCGGGTCCCGGTTCTTCGTGGGGCAGCGGGACGGGGTCACCGCATGGGACCTGGACGACGTCGATGCCGAAACCGGCCGTAAGGATCTTGACAGCCTGGATACTCTCGCGGGCATCGCGGTCAGTCCTGACAACACCAAGTTCGCCGCGGCCACCAGCAGCGGCGCGCACGTGTGGTCGCGCGGTGACGGGGCGGCCCTGGCCCAGCCGGCGCAGCATGCGCTGCCACAGAGCAACGCCATCGCCTTCGGCAAGGGCGGCGCCAGCGTGTTCGTCGACGAGCGGGCGACCGTTCAGGGGGTGGCGACCTTCCCGATCGTGGAGCGTGACGCCACTTCCGGCAAGCCGTTGGGCGCCCCCCTGACCGGGCACACCGGCCCGGTGACCGCGATCGCGGTCAGCCCGGACAGCACGCTGGTGGCGAGCGTGGGCGAGGACCGTCGCCTGCTGCTGTGGGACGCCCGTACCCACCAGCAGGTGGCACAGTTGACGGCCGCCAGGTACCACCTGGCCGGAGTGGCCTTCAGCGCCGACGGCTCCCGGCTGGTGACCGCCGCGGACGGCGCCATCCACGTCTTCGACGTGGCCAGCCGGGCCCAGATACAGGAGCTGGAGCTCGTCGGCAGCGGCAACGCGCACATCCCGCCGGTCATCGGTCCGGACAACCGCACGGTGATCGGTGCCCGCAACGGGGTCCGGATCTGGACGCTACCGGCGCCCACCGGCCGGCCCAGCGCGACAGTGACCGGTCCGGCGTCGCCCGCCGCCTCGAAGTAGCCGCCGCCCGGTCGGGCACGAAGCCTTGGCCGTATGCCTTGGCCGTATGCGTTGACCGAACGCCTTGATTGGTCGGGGCTGCTTGGTTGGCCAGGGCACCGGTGGGGTACTGCGGGGCTGAGGAGGGATGCCCCATGTCACCCACACAGATCATCGCCCTGGTCGTCGCTCTGCTCGTCATCGCGGCCGTGGTGGTCGCTGTTGTCGTGGTCGCCCGGCGCCGGGCGCTGCGTCAGCGTTTCGGTCCCGAGTACGACCGCGTGGTGGCCGAGGCGGACAGCCGTTCGGCCGCCGAGGCGGAGCTGCGCGAGCGCCAGCGCCGCCACGCCCAGTTGCAGCTCAACGAGCTGAGCCCGCAGGCCCGGGCGGCGTACGCCGAGGAGTGGGCACAGGTCCAGGCGCGCTTCGTCGAGCAGCCGGCTGCCACCGTGGCCGAGGCCGACCGGCTGATGACCCGGCTCGTCCAGGACCGGGGCTACCCGACCGACGGCTACGACGACGCGCTGGCGCACCTGTCCGTCGAGCACGGCCACACCCTCGACCACTACCGCAACGCGCACGACATCTATCTGGCCACCGAGCGCGGCGAGGCGAGCACCGAGCAGCTGCGCCAGGCGCTCATGCACTACCGGTCGATCTTCGCCGACATCCTCGGTGAGCAGCCGGTGCCCGACCCCGCCGGTACCTCCGGCGCAGTCACCAACGACCCGGTGGCCCCGCACGTGACCCACGACCCGCTGCCCGGCGACGCCACCTCGCAGGAGTCCGCGCAGGAGCGGGTGGACGAGCAGCGCGCCGTCCACGACGAGGAACTCAAGCCCGACACCCCCGCCGTCACCGACTCCCGGCGCGGCTGAGAGGAAAGGACCGCGATGCGCTACGACACCGACCCCGACGCCCACGCGGGCGACCCCGAACGCGACTACGACTCTCCGCCGGGCGACCCCGAACTGGCCAACGCCGAAGAGGCGCGCGACCGCGACGACTACCCGGACAGCGCCGACGCCCTCCACAGCGACGACCCCACCACGATTCTGGACCGTGACACCGCCCTGGACCGTGACACCGAACTCGACAGCGACGCGGAACTGGACAGTGACGCCGCCCGGGGAAGTGCCGCCGAACTCGATGCCGACGCCGAACCCGACGCCGAACTGGACAGTGACACGGATCTAGGCAGTGACGCGGAGCTGGGCAGTGACGCGGAACTTGACCGTCGAGCCGAACTGGACCGGGACGCCGACGCGGCTTCGGACGGCGACTCCGCCGACGCCGGCGTCAGCGCACCGGACCCGGACGGGGAGCGCCTGGCCACCGAGGACGAGCTGGCCGACGCGGCCGTGGGCCGGGAGCCGGACCCCGCCGACTCCGGGCACCCGGTCGACGACGCGGTACCGCCCGGCGACGACGACGCCTTCCTGGCCACCGGCGACCCGATCGAGGACAGCGCCTACCCGCAGGAAACGGCCTACCCGCAGGAAACGGCCTACCCGCAGGAAACGGCCTACCCGCAGGAAACGGCCTACCAGCAGGAAACGGCCCACCAGCAGGAGACGCCGGCCGACACGGCCGTCGGTGACGGGCCGCTGGCCGTCGACGACGCCGAAGACGGCGCGGACGACTACGACACCGCCCTGGACGCCGAGCCGGTAGCCGTCGCCACCGACGACACCCTGTCCGGCACGGACCACGACGCCCTGTCCGGCACGGACCACGACACCCTGTCCGAAACGGACCACGACACCCTGTCCGAAACGGACCACGACACCCTGTCCGGCACGGACGACGAGGCCCTGTCCGGCACGGACGTCGGCGACACCGCGTACGTCGGGGGCGTGGACGGCGCGTTCAGCGACCCCGAGGCGGTGGCCCTGGCCGGCTCGGCTGCCGGCGCGGGCTACGCCGCCGGCAGCGCCACCGACCGGGAACCGACCGGCGTCGCCGGGTCGGCAGACGCCGACGAACCGGCCGGTTCCGGGGAGCTGATGCCGGGTGAGGTAGAGATGGCCCCGATGGCGGTGGTGATAACCGTCCAGGACGCCGAGTCGCTGCGCACCCGTTGGCAGCAGCTGCAGCTGCGGTTCATCGACGACCCACAGGGTACGGCCGACCAGGCGCAGGGCCTGGTCGGTGAGGTGGTCGACACGTTGACCGCGGCGCTGAACAGCCAGCGCGACGCGCTGGAGGACTGGCGCGGCTCGGCCAGCGGGGACACCGAGATCTTCCGGGCCGCCGTGATGCGCTACCGGGACTTCTTCGACCGGCTGCTGAGCCTGTAGGACGCCTGAGTCACACGCGGGGCGGGTGGGTTCTCCACCCGCCCCGCTCTGCGTCCGGGGGGTGGCCGGGCGTGGAATGATGAAGCCGGGTGTTTTGTTGCTCAGGCAAATACCTCTGAAGGAGGAGCAGCATGCCGGCCGTGACCGTCGCCTCTCATATCCAGCTTCCCCGGGTACCCGCGACCGATCCGGCGATCGACGCCGACCGGCCGGTGGTCTCCGTCACCACCGCACCTACCGGCTTCGAGGGCGAGGGCTTCCCGGTGCGCCGCGCGTTCGCCGGTGTCGACCTGGCCCGCCTCGATCCGTTCATCCACATGGACCAGATGGGCGAGGTGGAGTACGCGCCGGGCGAGCCGAAGGGCACCCCGTGGCACCCGCACCGGGGCTTCGAGACCGTCACGTACATCATCGACGGCGAGTTCCAGCACTCCGACTCCAACGGCGGCGGTGGCCTGATCACCAACGGCGACACCCAGTGGATGACCGCGGGCGCCGGGATCCTGCACATCGAGGTACCGCCGGAGCACCTGGTGGCCAGCGGCGGCCTGTTCCACGGCTTCCAGCTGTGGGTCAACCTGCCCAAGGCGCTCAAGTTCGCCCCGCCCCGCTACCAGGACATCCGGGCCGGCAACGTGGCGCTGCTCTCCTCGCCGGACGGCGGCACCCTGCTGCGGGTCATCGCCGGTGAGGTGGCCGGGCACGCCGGCCCGGGCGTGACGCACACGCCGATCAGCCTGGTGCACGCCACCCTGTCCGCCGGTGCACAGCTGGTGCTGCCCTGGCGCAGCGACTTCAACGCGCTGGTCTACGTGATGAACGGGAAGGGCTCGGTGGGGCCGAAGCAGCGCCCGGTGCACATGGGTCAGCTGGCGGCCTTCGGCGACGGGGGCACCATCACCGTGGCGGCCGACCCCGGTCAGGAGTCGCGCAGCCCCAACATGGACATCCTGATCCTCGGCGGGCAGCCGATCCGGGAGCCGGTGGCGGCGCACGGGCCGTTCGTCATGAACACCCGGGCCGAGCTGCTGCAGGCCTTCGAGGACTACCAGGCGGGCCGGCTGGGCAGCATCCCGGCCGCGCACGCCGCGGTACACGGCGAAACGGGCCAGGAGTAGGCGCGGCGGTCAGCTGCGGAAGGCGCGCCGGTACGCGCTGGGTGAGGTACGCATCGCCCGCAGGAAGTGGTGTCGGAAGGTCACGGCGGTCTCGAACCCGACCGCCGTGGCGATCTCCTCCACCGGCGCGTCGCCGCGCTCCAGCAGCGGCAGGCTGGCCTGGATGCGCTGGGCGATCAGCCAGCGGATCGGTGAGGTTCCGCTGCACCGGGCGAAGTGGCGCAGGTAGGAGCGGGTGGACATGTGCGCCTGCCGGGCCAGGGTGGCCACCGTGAGCGGCTGGTCCAGGTGCCGCACGGCCCAGGCCATGCTGCGGGCCACCCGGTCGTCCTCCGGGCCGGGCGCCACCGGCGCCTCGATGAACTGCGCCTGCCCGCCCTCCCGGTGCGGAGCGACGACCAGCCGTCGGGCCACCGCGTTGGCCACCGCCGGCCCGTGGTCCGCGCGGACCAGGTGCAGGCACAGGTCCAGCCCGGCGGCGCTGCCGGCGCTGGTGAAGATCCGGCCGTCGCTGACGTAGAGCACGTCGGGGTCGACCTTCACCAGGGGGTACCGCTGGCGCAGCAGGCTCGCGTAGCGCCAGTGCGTGGTGGCCGGGCGGCCGTCGAGCAGTCCGGCGGCGGCCAGCGCGAAGGCGCCGGAGCAGATGGAGACCAGCCGGGCGCCCCGGTCGTAGGAGCGACGCAGGGCGCGGACCACGGCCGGCGCCGGGGCGGCGTGCACGTCCGGGACGCCGGGGACGATCACCGTGTCGGCGGCGGCGAAGTCGTCCAGCCCGTACGGCGTGTGCAGGGCGGCGCCGCCGACCATGGGTACCGGGGCGTCGTCCGGGGCGCACACCGCCAGGTCGTACCAGTCGACGTCGAGTTCGGGGCGGGGCAGGCCGAAGACCTCGGTGACGATGCCGGTCTCGAACGCCGACATGCCCGGGTAAGCCAGCACCGCGACCCGGTGCCGGAGCCGGGCGGGTGCCGGCGCCGGGGACGGGGTCAGCACGGACATGGCGGGATCTTAGCGGAGGCGGTCGTCGGTGCCACTGGCCGGCGCGGCGGGCGTACCCCCATGATCGTCTTTATGACGACCGAGCAGGCCATCGCCCATTTCACCGCCCGGCTGACCTATGAAACCGACGTCAGTGACGTGCACGCGGCGCTGGAGAGCGGCGCGCCGGGCTTCGTCCTGGTCGACTCCCGGGGCGACGCCGCCTGGGCACAGGGCCACCTGCCCGGCGCGCTGCACCTGCCCACGGCACTGATCCCCGAGCAGGCGGCGGAGCTGGTCCCGGCCGGCAGCGCGGTGGTCACCTACTGCTGGGGGCCGGGCTGCAACGGCGCCACCCGGGCGGCGCTCGCCTTCGCCCGGCTCGGCCACCCGGTCCGGGAGATGCTCGGCGGGTACGAGTACTGGGTGCGGGAAGGCTTCCCGGTGCGCACCGCCGCCGGGGTGACCACCTTCCCGGTCGATCCGCTCACCGCGCCGGCCACCGGCGCCGCCTGCGCCTGCTGACCCGGCGCGGCCCGCGACCGCCGGTCGGCCGGTTACCGGCGCCCGGTTCGGGTAGGAAGGAAGGCATGACCCACAGCGATTACCCGCGACCGCTGTCCGACACCGAGTCCGACGGCCTGCCCGGGGTGGCCGACGACGACTCCACCGCCTACGACGAGGTGGACACCGGCCGGGAGGCCGACGGCCGGCGCCCGGCGCCGCTGCCCGGTAACCGCGCCGTCCCGTTGGAGACGGACAGCCTCGACGAGCGCCTCGCCCAGGAGGAGCCGGACGTCTCCGCCGAAGGCCGCTGGTCCGAGCCCGGCGAGCCGGTCGGGCGGCTGGTCGACCCCGCCGACGGCGGCTACGACGACGACGAGCCCGAGGCGCTCGCCTTCGACGCCGGGGCGGCCGGTGGCGGCGCCAGCGCCGAGGAGCTGGCCATCCACGAGGTTGTCGACGAGGAGGACGAGGAGCTGTAGCTCAGCCGGTGCTGACCTGGGCCCACAGGGCCAGGGTCTGGTTCACCGCGGCCGGGTCGACCGGCGCCGGCCGGCTCGGCGAGCTGGACGGGGTACCGGGCGGAGTGGCGAAGCCGGGGCCGGCGCTGCCGTCCGACCCACGCAGCCCGGCCAGCGCCAGCCGGTGCTGGTACGCCGGGCCCGCCAGCGCCGCCCGCAGCTGCTGCGCCGGGGTGTTGATGCCGGTCCGCGCGCCGGGCAGCACGGCGAACGGGTAGTCCAGCGCCGACGCGGTCTCCCCGAACGGCAGCGCGATGACCGGCACCGGCGGCTCGGCGGCGTCGTAAGCGATCACCGACTGCTCCGGTAGCGGCGCCACCGCCAGCGCCTGAGCCAGCGTCCGGGCATCGGACGCGCGGGGGAACTGGGACAGCAGCTCGGCCCGGACGGTACAGCGGCCCAGCGCCAGGGTGTGCATCCCGCCCAGCGCCACCTGGTCGCTGCCGCCCGGCTGGGCGGCCACCGCGGCCCGCAGCGCCAGCAGGCCGGACAGGCCGGTGACGTCCCGGGCCGGGTCGACGATGCCGGGGCGTACCCCGTTGCCGTGGGTGAGCGTGGCCAGCACGGTGGCCCAGCTGGGCTGCTGGCCCGGCCAGCCCAGGCTACGGGCCACCGGCTCGGGCATGGCCAGCACCAGCGGGCTCTGCGCGACCGGCTCGGCGCTGGCCGGGACCAGGCCCGGGTTGAGCGCGGCCAGCCGCTGCAGCCAGATGGACGAGTCGGGGATCCAGATGTCCGGAGCGCGCACCGTGCCGTTGGGCCGGCCCAGCCCGGCGAGGGTGGCGCCGACCGACTCGGCGAGCAGCGCGGCGATGTCGGCCGGGTCGACGGAGCTGACCGTGTAGGTGACGCACATGCCGGCCGAGTTGAGCCGGGCCGCCTCGGCCTGTACCGCCGGGGCGATCTCCGGCGCGGCGGCCACCGTGATGCTCGGCCCGTCGTCGCAGCCGGCGCCGGCCGGGCGCTGGGCGGCCGCCCAGTTGACCAGCGCACCGGCGCCGAGCAGCAGCACCACCACGCCGGCCGCGGCGAGCGGTACCGCCGCGGACCGGCCCGACCTGCGGTGCCGACCATGCACGTGTGCATACTGCGCGTGGATGTGGCACCGCGCCATGGCTGATAACGCCAAAGTTACGTACTGACGTCGAAGTGCGGCAGGTGGTAGCTGAACCGCTACGGTCAGCAGCCCTGCGGCCCGGTGCCCAGCTGCTCGACCAGCGCGGCAACCTGCCCGGCCAGCGGCGGCGCGCCGAGCCGGTTGTCCACCTCCAGGTGCGGGGCGACCGGGCGGGCACCGAGCCGTACCCCGGCGGCGAAGCCGGCGAAGTCGGCCAGCTTGCCGGCGTCCCGGGACAGTCCCCGGGCGGCCAGCCGGGCGCGCACGCTCGCCTCGTCGGCGCGTACCCACACCAGGCGTACCGGCTCGCCGCCGAGCTCGGCCACCCAGGCGGGCCACCGGCCCGGCGTGTGGATCTGCCCGCTGAACGGCGCGCAGAGCAGCACCGGGCAGCCCGGCTCGCGAATCTGCCGGGCCGCGCCGGTCAGCCCGGCGTACTCGTACCGCTTGACGTGCTCGTCGTACCAGGCACCCTCGCGCTCGCCGGGCGGGCGGCCGTGCGCGGCCAGCAGCGCGGCCACCAGGCCGTCGTAGAGGGTGTCCTTGTCCAGCAGCGCCGGGGTGGGGCGCAGCGCCGCGAGCAGCAGCCCGGCGACGGTGGATTTGCCCGCCCCGGGCGGGCCGGCCACCACCCAGACGGGACCGCGCACGTCGCCGACGCTACCGGCGTGGGCAGGCCGACGTTTGACCGGTGCCGGTTTCCGGGCACAGGGGAGGGCATGGACGTCAGCGACTATCTGAGCGCCATCGCGGTGGGCGCTCTCATCGGCATACTGGGGCGGCTGGTGCTGCCCGGCCGGCAGCGCATCGGCGCGTTCGTCACCTTCCTGATCGGCGTGGCCGCCGCGCTGCTGGGCCTGTTCGTGGCGCGCTGGCTGCACGTGGCCTGGACCACCGACGTGCGGCTGTGGCGGCTGCATTGGGACTGGGTGGTCCTCGGCATCCAGGTCGCCTTCGCGGTGATCGGGGTGGCGCTGGCCAACCGGCTCACCTACAGCCGCTACGCCAGCGGCGAGGAGCGCCCCCGGCGGCGTACCCGGACCCGGCGCCGCTCGGCCAGCCGGGACTGAGCCACTACCGGGTCGCCGCGCCCACCCCGGGGTGGAAACCGGGTGGGCGTGGCGGTCGGTTTCGCCCATGATGGAGGCTCCCGCTGTGACGTGAGCCATAGCGACGGGACAATCCCGGCGTCCTTCAGTAGTAAGGAGCGCGGAGCATTGCACGACTGACGGGGGTTTGACACCGTGGCGGAACGGACGGCCGCGCTGGGGCGAGGCATCGGCATCCTCTGGCACGCCATCCGCCTGGAGAAGTGGACCTTCGCGGTGGGCGTGCTGGGCAGCGCGCTGTTCAGCGCCCTGACCATCGGCTCGGCCTACGTCTCCGGCGCGGTGATCGGCCGGGTGGCCGCCCCGGCGGTGGACCGGGGCCGGGTGGACGTGGCCGCGCTGACCATCGCCGTGGTGGTGATCCTCGCGGTGTCGCTCGGGCGGTGCCTGGGCCTGTTCGCCCGGCGCATCGGCGCCGGGCAGATGCAGTTCCGGATGCAGGCCCGCTACCGCACCCTGGTCACCCGGCGCTACCTGGCGCTGCCGCTGCGCTGGCACCACCAGCACCCGACCGGCGAGCTGCTGTCCAACGCCAACGCCGACGTGGAGGCCGCGTTCTCCCCGATCGCCCCGATGCCGCTGGCCGTGGGTACCGCTGCGATGCTGGTCGGTTCGGTGCTGGCGCTGCTGCTCACCGACTGGGTGCTCGCCCTGGTGGGGCTGGCGATCCTGCCGGCGCTGCTGGTGGTCAACGTCTTCTATTCGCGCGCCACGGCGCCCCGGGTGGCCCTCGCCCAGCAGCTGCGCGCCGAGGTCAGCTCCATCGCCCACGAGAGCTTCGACGGCGCCCTGGTGGTCAAGACCCTCGGCCGGGAAGCCACCGAGACCGCCCGCTTCCAGGCCCGCAGTGAGCAGCTGCGGGACGCGATGATCCGGGTCGGGCGGGTCCGCGGCCTGTTCGACCCGTTCCTGGACGCCCTGCCCAGCCTGGGCACGCTGGCCATCCTGCTGGTCGGCGGGTTCCGGCTGCGGGCCGGCGCGGTGTCGGTGGCGGACGTGGTCAGCGCCGGCTTCCTGTTCACCGTGCTGGCCGTCCCGGTGCGCTCCATCGGGTACGTGCTGGGCGAGCTGCCGCGCAGCGTCATCGGCTGGGACCGGGTGCAGCACGTGCTGCGCGCCACCGGCGACATGACCTACGGCGAGCAGCCCCAGCCGCCGGCCGCCCCGGTCGCGCTGCGCTTCACCGACGTCGGGTACGCCTACGCCGACGGACCGCCCGTGCTGCACGACGTCTCCTTCGAGGTACCGGCCGGGCGTACCGTCGCACTGGTCGGACCCACCGGCTCCGGTAAGTCCACCATCGCGGCGCTGGCCGTGCGGCTGATGGATCCGACCGGCGGGCGGGTCGAGCTGGACGGCCGCGACGTGCGCGAGCTGCGCGCCGACGCGCTGGCCGGAGCGCCAGCCTGGTGCCGCAGGTGCCGTTCCTCTTCGACGACACGGTGACCGGCAACATCGCCCTGGACCGGCCCGAGATCGACCCGCACGAGGTGGCCCGGGCGCTGCGGCTGGCCCAGGCGGAGGGCTTCGTGGCCGCCCTGCCGCAGGGCGCCGACACCCCGATCGGCGAGCGCGGCACCTCGCTGTCCGGCGGGCAGCGCCAGCGGGTCACGCTGGCCCGCGCGCTGGCCGGCCGGCCCCGGCTGCTGGTCCTGGACGACGCCACCAGCGCCGTCGACCCCCGGGTGGAGGCGGACATCCTGGCCGCGCTGCGCTCCCCCGCCGAAGGGACCGCGATCCTGGTGGTCGCCTACCGCCGGGCCACCATCGCGCTCGCCGACGAGGTGGTCTACTTGGAGCAGGGCCGGGTGCTCGCCCGGGGACCGCACCAGCGGCTGCTGGCCGAGGTACCCGGCTACGCCGACCTGGTCACCGCCTACGAGCGGGAGCACGACGCCGACCTGCAGGGCGTGTCACTGAGCAGCCTGCGGCAGGGCCTGTCGCTCTCCCCCGAGCTGCGCCGGGGCCTGGCCGGCACGGTCACCCTGGCGCTGATCGCCGCGCTCGGCAAGGTGGCCATCCCGGTCGCCGTCCAGCAGGGCCTGGACCGTGGCCTGCGCGCCCCGGGCGGCCCCGACCTCGGTGCCCTGGGCGCCATCGTCGGGGCCACCGTGGCGCTGCTCATGGTCACCATGTTCTGCGCGTACCGGATGAACCTGCGCCTCTACACGGTCAGCGAGACCGCGCTGTCCAACCTGCGGGCCCGGACCTTCCGGCACATCCACGACCTGTCCATGCTGCACCAGCAGGCGCAGCGGCGCGGCTCGCTGGTCTCCCGGGTCACCTCCGACATCGACCAGATCAGCCTGTTCCTGCAGTGGGGCGGGGTGGTGCTGCTGGTCAGCTTCGCCCAGCTGCTGGTCACCGCCACCGTCATGTTCATCTACTCGTGGCAGCTGACGCTGCTGGTGCTGGTCTGCTTCGTGCCGCTGGTGGCCACCGTCCGGTACTTCCAGCGGCTGCTGGCGCAGCGCTACGGCGAGGTCCGTGAGCGGGTGGGCGCGATGCTCGCCACGGTCGCCGAGAGCGTGGTGGGCGCCAGCGTGATCCGGGCGTACGGGGTGGCCGGGCGCACCGGGGATCGGCTGGACGCGGCCGTGGTGGCCAACAAGCGGGCGCAGACCCGGGCGCAGGTGTCCGCCGTGACGGCGTTCTCGCTGGCCGAGCTGGCCTCCGGGGTGGCGCTGGCGGCGGTGGTGGTGGCCGGCGTGCACCTGGGCGCCGGCGGCGCCCTCTCGGTCGGCCAGCTCACCGCGTTCCTGCTGCTGGTGGCGCTGTTCATCCAGCCGGTGCAGAACGCCACCGAGGTGCTCAACGAGGCGCAGAACGCGATCGCCGGCTGGCGCCGGGTGATCGAGGTGACCCGGATGCGACCGGACGTGGCCGACCCGGGTCCGGACGGGCTGGCCCTGCCGGACGGCCCGCTGGCGGTCGGCTTCCACGAGGTCGGCTTCGCCTACCCGGACGGCGCCGAGGTGCTCCGCGACGTCGACCTGACCATCGAGGCCGGCCGCCGGGTGGCCGTGGTCGGCGAGACGGGCAGCGGCAAGACCACCTTCGCCAAGCTGCTCACCCGGCTGATGGACCCCGGCCGGGGCGAGGTCCGCCTCAGCGGCACCCCGCTGCGGCGGGTCAGCTTCGACAGCCTGCGCCGCCGGGTGGTGATGGTGCCGCAGGACGGGTTCCTCTTCGACGACACGGTCGCGGCGAACGTCCGCTATGCCGACCCGGCGCTCACCGACGCCGACCTGGAACGGGCCTTCACCGAGCTGGGACTGGCCGACTGGGTGGCCGGCCTGCCGGCCGGGCTGGGCACGCCGGTCGGCGAGCGCGGCGAGGCGCTGTCGGTGGGCGAGCGCCAGCTGGTGGCGCTGGCCCGGGCGTACGTGGCCGACCCGGACCTGCTGGTGCTGGACGAGGCGACCAGCGCCGTGGACCCGGCCACCGAGGTACGGCTACAGCGCGCGCTGGAGGCGCTGACCCGGGGGCGTACCACGGTGGCCATCGCCCACCGGCTCTCCACCGCCGAGGCCGCCGACGAGGTGCTGGTGGTGGACCGGGGCGTGGTGGTACAGCGCGGCTCGCACGCGGAGCTGGTCGCCGAGGTCGACTCGGTCTACGCGAAGCTCTACGCCTCGTGGCTGGAGCAGACCCGCTGACGCAGGGTGCCGCCGGGATTGCGGGCAGTAGGTGGCTTGCGTCGCATATTGACGTTAGTGCGTATCTTCTGGTTGCCTGGGTCGGTGCGCCGCCTGCCGTATCTGGTCACCGCCGCCCTCGTCGCCCTCGTCCTCCTGGCCACCGGGGGGTACGTCGCCCGCCGGCACCCCGGCGGCTCCGACACTGAGCAGAGCGGCGGAGTCAGCTCCATCCAGATCGTCGCCCAGGGCGCCCCCGCCGACGCCCCGGCAGCCTCCCCCACCGACAGCCCAGCGCCGTCCGGCGCCCCGACACCGGTTCCCAGCGGCTCCCCGGCCACCAGCCGGCCGGCCGCCCCGAAGCCCACCCGGACCGCCGCGACCGCCCCCGCCAGCGGCAGCGCCGTGGTCGACCAGCTGCTGGCGCAGATCAACCAGCTGCGCGCCGACAACGGCCTGCCGCCCTACAGCCTGCTCTCCGGCCTGAACGCCAGCGCCCACCAGCACAACGTGACGATGATGGGCGGCTGCGGCCTGTCCCACCAGTGCCCGGGCGAGGCCTCCCTCGGCGCCCGCGTCTCCGCCCAGGGCGTCAGGTGGAGCAGCTGCGGCGAGAACATCGGCTACAGCGGCCCGCACTCCAACTCCACCGCCGAGATCGTGAAGGCGGCCGAGGGGCTGACCACCTCGATGTACAACGAGAAGCCGCCGAACGACGGGCACCGGCGCAATCTGCTCAGCACGTCGTTCCACCACGTCGGGATCGACGTGGTCCGCGACTCCTCCGGCCGGGTCTGGCTCACCCAGGACTTCTCCAGCTGACCCGATCAACGTCCGAACGCAGCCCGTACCGTTGGCTCGCCGCTCCTGAGCGTTCGCTCAGCGGGTTGACAGGTTGCCTTGGGTGACTGCTAGGTTGCGCAGGCCGCATTTCCGCAGGTCAGCGCCTGCTGTGGTGGCTCTTTTGCCCGCCCCCGGCCTCAGAGGTTCCGCCGTGTCAGTGCGGTGGCGTTCGCGCGTGTTCCCGACGCTGGCAGCCTCGCCGGGCACGGCTTCGGCTGAGCAGGTCCCCGTCTGCGAAGGACGCGGTCGCCAGTTGGCGGCGACGTGAGGCCGGTACAGCTGACTGTACCGGCGGTCATGGCGGCCTTGAACCAGGCGGCAGGGAGTACGTCGGCTGGGGGCGTTTCCCGCCGATGCGTTGCGGTTCGACGCGGATTCTTCCTCGAGCGACGCCGGGACTGTGCCACGAGCGGCTGTGGCTCACTTTCGGTGCCAACCGTGGGTGATCTCAGTTGAGGAGGACCGCAAAACTACTATCGCGGTGCGCGCCTCGCAGGACGCGAGATTCGCTGGCTCAGCGGCGGCAGCAAGGGACCGGAACGGTGGACGAGTCGTCAGCTCAGGAACCGTCGACTGTTGCGTACCCCATACCGGCGCCCCGCTGCTCGACGATTTCGCGCAGAGCCGCCGGCGATCTTCGCCGACGGCTCTGCGGCACCGGATCTTGGCGCGGTGGGTTCAGGCGTCGTTGTAGATGTCGGTGCCCTCCATGTTGCAGTAGGTTTCGCAGGCGTTGATTCCGACGTAACTGCCTCTGCTGCCGAAGGCATTCATGCTGGTATTTTCATAGAAGTCTTTGCGGCAGACACCCCAGTTCCCTGCCTTCAGCGAACTGGTGCAGTCACCCCAGCGGTACTCCTGCCAAGAGTCGCCGTCCCACAGGTAGTTGCCCCAGTCGGCCCTAGCTGCATGACCGTCAGACAGGGTATCCAGTACCCAGATGTCGTCCCCAGTCTTGTCGAAGCAGACTTTGGCGCCCGTATATGTGTTGCAGACCGCGCTGGAGAACGTCGGGGGTGTCCCGGCCACCGCAGTGTCGACCTCCTGAGTGATGTCCAGCGAGGACGCTTTGAGGCCGGGGTGGGTCTCACCCCCGTGATCCACACCGGCTGAGGCGGGGATCGACGAGAATGCGAGGCTTCCGCCGAGGAGGACAAAGGTTATGGCTGCGGCTACGTGCACACGCAGGAACATGAGTCCCTCTACCCTTCGGTCGATGTCATACACCGGGAGGTGCCCTTGACGCAGACCTCGACCCAGAAACCCTCCAGCGGGTCGCCGCCGTCGAAGGGTCCGTCGAAGTGTTGGTATCCACCGTGGCAGCCGCTGTTGTTGACGTGCCACGGCCCGTACCACTTGTAGAGACCGCCGCCCAAGTGGTCCTGGTGGGCGATGAACCGGATTTCGGCGGCGTGACCGTCGCAGTTGGTGTCCGCCACCGACATTTGCACGTAAGCGTGATAGGGGTCGTACCGCGTGACTGTGGCACTGCCGCACGCGCCGGTGAAGCAGGCGTCGCGCCGGACTGTGGTTGCGGCGGACGCTGGTGAGGCGGTGAACGCCAGCATGCCGATCAGGCCGGCAACGGTGGCGGCAACCGCCCATAGACCTCTGCGCTTTCGCACGATGTGCTCCTTCCTCGTGGACATTGTTGATCGACGCTGCGGCGTGCTGCATCCGTGGCGGTCGCCCGTCGGGTTTCGCGCCCGTCGCAACGGGACTCACGATGCGGCACCGACAATGGAGAATGATGCGGAAAACCTAAAGTCCCAGGCCAGGCTGGGTAGTTTGGTTCCGGGTTCTCGGGGGTGTCGAGGCTCGGGTACTACAGCTGTGATCCTTCAGGGTGGCGCAGCTGCTGGGTGGTTTACCCATTTTCGCAGCATTGTGGTAGCGGCTCGCCGCGGATTTGCCAGTGGCTGATTTGGGCGCGGATCTTGTGTTCGAGGCGCCAGGCGATCCAGCGCAGGCTGTGGCGTCGGTCGTGGCCGGCGTGGAGCACGGTCTGGGCGGAGTAGGTTGCGGACATCGGCGACGGTGGTATGGGTGAGCAGGTCCGGGCGCAGTCAGTCGGGGCGGGCCGGACGTGTTGGTGCCGGGCTGCTGCATTTCCCGAGCCGGTGGCCTGGTCGCCGTTTCGTGGATCTTGTTGGTCACGGCCTGCACCGGCTGAGGCAACTGCCCTGCGTCTCGTTATCGCCGGGGAGGTCGGCCGTTGGCGAGGCGGTCGTGCAGCCGGGTGTGGCGGAACTGGTAGAGAGCACCGGCCAGGCGCAGGACGCCCCGCCGGTGGGCGTCCTGCAGGAACCGGTTCAACTGCAGGGGTGTCTGCCCACGAAGGGCGAGCCAGGCCCGGCTGACCTGGTAGATGCCCCAGGACCGGGACAGCGCGGTGGTGAGACCGACGGCGAGCCCGAAGATCGCTCCCGCCGCCAGTCCGAGGCCCAGCGAGATGTGGTGGGCCATCGCCAGACCGCCGACGACGAATCCGGCGAGCCCGTAGCTCACGGCTCCGACGCGTCGGAAGGCGAACCAGCCGAACAGGGCTGACACACCTCCGGCCGGCAGCGCTCGGTTCACGTGAAAGGGATCCGCGACCGGGCCGAGGTTCGAGTGCGGCTGACTGACCGAGATGGCGAACGCATAGAACAGCCCGATTGACACGGCCACCGACAACCCGAAGGCTAGCGTGGCGACGCGGTCCTGCGCGTAGGTCGTCGCCGGGCTGGACGCGTGATCGGCCTTCGTCGGGGTCTCCAGCCAGACGGGCAGCCCGGTGCCGAGCCCGAAGGCCAACGCTAGGATCACCACCGGCCATATCGAAAGCGACCACAGCAGTCCGATCACGATGCTCATGGCCACCCCGATCACGGCCCGGCCGAGGAACGCCACGCCTGTGCCCCGGAAACGGAACTCGACCCTCGACGGTGCAGAGCGCGTGCCCCAGCCCTGAGCGGCGAAACCGCCCGCCGCGGTGGACAGACAGTAGACCCAGGCGGCGGCGGGGCCACGGGCCAACAGTCCGACGACCGCGAACAAGGCCGCCGGCGGCAGGCCGAACACAAGCCCTCGGACGTGACGCGGTATCGCGTCGACCAGGCGCCACCAGGCGAAGTCTGGAGTCCGCAGGTCGCGAAGGTGGCACGCGAGAAACGTCAGCCATCGATGGGCCTGCTCCGGACCGTAGCTGCGGACGGTCGAGGGCGGCAGCCCCGGCGGGTGAGGGCGCCGGGCGTATACCGCCGGAAGAAACGCGCCGAGCAGATGGTCCTCGATGGCGGCTCGATTCCCGAATCGTTCCGGGTCGAGCAGCTCGGCGGGATCGCTGGCGAGGTCCCGATACGTCGTGCGGGCCAGGTCGACCATCAGCGGGGTCGACAGCGCCCGCGCGAGCGGACCGTCGCGGTGGTGACGCAGGTTCTCCACGACCGGTTCCCACCGGGTGTCGCCGGGGAGGCGCCCGGTGGTGAGGAACGTGACGGCGTCGTCGAGTTCGACCGGTTCGATCTCCACCACGGCGGCGCCGGCGAGGATGCCGCCGAGCCGGACCGCGTCCTCGTATTCGGCGGCGCGGCAGGTCACGACCAGCGGGCGGCCGCCGGCAACCGCCCGGTCGAGGGCGTCGATCGCGGCGGCGCGCGCGCCCGGCGCTGTCTCGTCGAGGCCGTCGAGCACCGGAATCACCCGGCCCTCGGCCACCAGGCGGGCCGCGGCATCGCGCCCGTACGCCTTGGCGTTGCCCAGCCCGGGATAATCCTCCACCATTCGGCGAGCCAGCCAGAAGTACAGGTGTTCCCGGCGCGGATTCCAAGACGACAGGGGCAGCAGGACCGGCGTCGGATCCTCCGGCCCGCGATCGGCCAGCAACCCCAGGGTCAGCACGGTCGCCAGCACCGTCTTGCCCGCCCCCGGTTCGCCAAGAACCACCAGTTGCCGGGTCTCGAGCCGGCGGAACTTCTCGGCCACGTCGAGGATGTCACCACGCAGCGGCTCATGCTCGCCGGTCACCGGCCGGCCGGTTGCCGACCACCGCACCCGTACGGGTGCCGGTCGGTGCAGCGAGCGGATCTCGGCCTCGGCCGTCCACTGCTGCTTCACGGCTGTGGCCAGTTCCTCGGCCGCCCGATCGAGCCGGACAGCCGGAGCAGGTTCTCCGACGGGGACAAGCGAACGCGGACGCGGCCGGGCCAGACCCGCTTCCGCGGTGAGGATCTGCTTGTATAGGAATTGGATTTCCAGTCCGGGGTCGACGCCGAGCTCGTCGGCCAGGATGTGGCGCAGCGTTTCATAGTGCTGTAGCGCGTCGGCCTGGCGGCCGCAGCGGTAAAGGGCCAGCATCACCTGACCAGCCACGCGCTCGTCCAACGGGTGTTCGCTGGCCCGCGCCGACAGGCTGGTGAGCAGTTCGGCGTGCCGGCCGCAACGCAACGCGACGTCGGCGTGGTCGAGTTCGGCCGCCAACCGTTCACCGTCCAACGTGGCGCGCAGACTCGTCGCCCACGCCGTGTCCAACTCGGGCATCGGCTCGCCCCGCCACAGGCTCAGGGCCTGCTCGAGCAACTCGACGGCCTGCTGGTCATCGTGTGCGTCATGTGCCTGAGCGACCAGGGCACGGAACCGATGGACGTCCGCGGCCTGGTCGTCGACCGTGAGAAGGTAGCCACGGGAACGGCGATCCAGGCGGACCTCCTCACCGGCGGCGCGCAGGACTGTGCGCAGGCGGGACACATAGTTGTAGACGGTCTCCCGCCCCCGGGACGGAGCCTGCCCTCCCCAGACCCGGTCGAGCAGCTGATCGACGGTCACGACGTGGTTGGCCTCCACAACCAACACTCCGAGCACCGCACGCTGCTTGGGATGCCCCACATTGACCACGACGCCGTCAACCTGAACCTCGACACCACCCAGAATCCGGAACCGGACTCCCATCACGACTCCCACCCCCCGGATTCTCCGGTGCCGGTTTTGCCAGTCTGGCCTGCGGATTTTAGGTTCTTCGCAGCATTATCCCAGCGTCGGTGCCGCACCGTGAGTCCCATCGCGACGGCTGCAAAGGCCCGATGGGCGACCGTCACGAGTCCGACGGCGCGGACGGTGCGCCGCGGTCCACTCATGGGGAAGGAAGGGTCTCGATGAACCTCCGCAAGTCACGGAAGAGCGCGTTCGCCGCGCGGCTGATCGCAACGGTGTTCTGCGCCGTGATCGCATGGCTCGGGCTGGCGGGCACGGCTAACGCCAGCACGCCTGGCCCGAACAGTCATCAGGTCGCCGCCGCGGCCGCCACGCCCCACTGGTACATGACCCCGAACCCCGGCAACGACTGCCAGCTCAACGTCCGCTCGTCGGCCAGCACGAGCGGTCACATCGTGACCCACCTAAGCAGTTGTAGCTCGGGCGCCTGGTGCTGGAACCAGACCTCGGACTGCGGTTCGACGGTCACCGGGGGTTCGTACACCTGCTACTACGCCGACGGCAGCTCCGGGCTGCACAGCAACAAGTGGGTACGCGTCGCGGACAACAAGGGCCGCCTCGCCTATGTCGCGCGCTTGTGCGGCTACGCACAGTATCTGTAGCGCGGTCAACGTTCTCCAGCCGCGAGCGCCGGTGCACCGAGCCGGCGCTCGCCGGTCGGGTCGTCCAGCCACGCCTGCAGCGGCGTGCGGCATCGACGAACCAGACGCTTCGAGCTCGGATTCTTGGCCCGGACAAGCTCAATGAGCTGGGATCGGGCGTCAGGCTCAAGATCTTCGGCGGCTGCGGCGATGTCTGTCCAGGTGAGTAGGAGCGGTTGCGAAAGGTATTCGGCCACCACGGGGATCTCCTTCGATTGGCCGTGGACAGTCGCCGCGTTCGTCTCGTGCCAGACAATGAGCGAGTGGACCGACCTCGCCCCAGCAGCGAGCGGCACACCACCCACAGCTCCTCGACGTGCTGCATCGTTCGCACGCCACAGTGGAAGATCAAGTCCGGGCGGGAAAGGCCATGGACCTGCGCAACCTGACCTCCAAGGCATGGACCGTCAGCCGCGGCTGGGTCCTGGCCGCGAACATCGCCGCCGACCTGGCCGCCTGGACCCGGCTGCTCGGCCTGCACGACCAACCCGAAGTCGCCCATGCCGAACCCGACACCCTGCGCTACCGGCTGTTACATCTGCCCGCGAAATCGCCATCCACGCCCGCCGTCGCACCCTGACCATCGCCGACACCTGGCCCTGGGCCGACGCGTTCCTGCTCTGCTGGCAACGCCTCGGCCTGCTACCCCAGCCCACCTGACCCACCCCATCGGCCCCTACCAGCAGAAAGGTCGTTCCCGGCACCAGGAGAACCGGCGCACCCGTAGCGATACGCGGCACCCTGGGACCACCACCACGAGGGACAAAACGGTCAAGCCGAAACGGAGGGCCAGGGATCAAAACCCCCTGACGGATTGAGGCTGACGGGCGTGCTCGGCGCAGTCATCGCTGCGGCAGTGATCGCGACGGTCTTCATGACGCTGGCTCTTGCCCGGCGCCTGGCGCGCACGACTGGGCGGAGGGGTCCGCGATGGGCCGTACGCTTGATCATAACTGCGATGATTCTCAACGCTGTCGGCCGCGAGTTCCATGCCGATTGGCTTCTGGTGCTTGTACTTCCGCCCCACGTCGTTGCGCTGGTGCTTGTCGTGAACGAGTTCAGACAACGACGATGGAACAAATACGGTGACCGACGGTCCGAGCCAGCTACCTGGGAAGATCCTGGACCCGCCTGACGGCGAGGTCCGACAAGTGCCGGGCGGCGGTGACGAAGTCGTTGTCATCGTGCAGGACCACGAGGCCGCGGGCCGCGGCGCAGGCGCAGATCAGCAGGTCGGTGCCCGACAGTGCCCGGTGCACCCCTGCCCGGAGAAGTTGGTACTGGGCAGACTCGATCCATTGCCACGCCGTCTTGGGTACCGGCACATCGGGATAGAGATCACCGAACATGGCCGTCATCTCTTCGTACTCGTCGAGATTGCGGGCTGACCGGCGAAACTCGATGCGCTGCGGTTGACACGAACCGACGCCGTGATCCGAAATAACCGACCCCCAACCGGCGTACAGCTGGGGGTCGCGCACCACACGCCAGATGGCCGACGAATCGGCGAGATAGCGGATCACCCGGCCGCCGATTTCTCGGCTTCCCGCAGTTTCTGCCAACCCTCGTAATCCCAGTTCGCAGCTGCGGCTGCATGGCGTTCCAGCGCTTCGATTCGCCGATGACGAGCGGCGTACTCCCGCAGAGCTAGATTGACCGTGTCCTTCTTGCTGTGAGCGCCGGACAGCCGCATCGCCTCGGTGAGTGCGTCATCGTCAAGATCGATCTGAGTTACCGTCATGACACCACCTGTTGGTAATGTTGATAGGACACCAACTATACCAACATTAGCTTGCAACGGTCACTGGTGGCCGAGGACCGGGTGCGGGACGTAGGGCTTCTCCAGGCGGGCCACCTCGTCTGCGGTGAGTTCCAGCGACACCGCCGCCACCGCGTCCTCCAGGTGCTCCGGCCGGGTGGCCCCGACGATCGGCGCGGTGACGCCCGGCCGGCCGGCCACCCAGGCCAGCGCCACCTGGGCGCGGGACACGCCGCGCTCACTGGCGACCTGGGCCACCGTCTCGACGACGGCGCGGTCGGCGTCCTCGGCGGCGGTGTAGAGGGTGCGGCCGAAGCGGTCGGTCTCCGAGCGTTCCGTGCTGGCGTCCCAGTCCCGGGTCAGCTTGCCGCGGGCCAGCGGGCTCCACGGGATCACCGCGATGCCCTCGTCGGCGCAGAGCGGCAGCATCTCCCGCTCCTCCTCGCGGTAGATCAGGTTGTAGTGGTTCTGCATGGACACGAACCGGGTCCAGCCGTGCTCACGCGCCAGGTGCAGCGCCTTGCTGAACTGCCAGGCGTACATGGAGGAGGCGCCGAGGTAGCGAACCTTGCCGGCGCGTACCACGTCGTGCAGGGCTTCCAGGGTCTCCTCGATCGGCACGGTCGGGTCGAAGCGGTGGATCTGGTAGAGGTCGATGTAGTCGGTGCCGAGCCGGCGCAGGCTGTTGTCGACCTCGGCGAGGATCGCCTTGCGGGACAGGCCGGCGCCGTTGGGGCCCTCGTGCATCCGGCCGTGCACCTTGGTGGCCAGCACGATCTCCTCACGCCGGGCGAAGTCGCGCAGCGCCCGGCCGGTGATCTCCTCGCTGGAGCCGGCCGAGTAGACGTTGGCCGTGTCGAAGAAGTTGACGCCCAGCTCCACGGCGCGCCGGATGAACGGGCGCGCCTGCTCCTCGCCCAGCACCCACGGGTGGCCGCCCCGGTCGGCGTCGCCGTAGCTCATCATGCCCAGGCAGAGCTTGGACACGTCCAGGCCGGTGCGGCCGAGCTTCACGTACTCCACGATGGTCCTCTCCTCAGACGTGGTCACGCCACGAGTGGCGGGGTTCGAAGCCGAGCACCCGGCGGGCCTTGGCGCTGGACAGCCCGGCCTCGACGCCGGTGAACGGCTGGCTGACCGGCACCCCTGGGAACTCCTCGGCGAGCAGGTCGGCGGTGGGGCGGGACATCACCGAATCGGTGTTGGCGATGACGAACACCTCGCAGCCGGTGCCGTCGTGCTCCAGCGCCAGCCGCACCGCCCGGGCGCCGTCGCGCCGGTCGATGTAGGACCAGAGGTTCCAGCGGCGTCGGGCGGGGTCGGCGTCGAAGGACGGGAACTGGGCGTAGTCCTCGACCGTCATCACGTTGGAGAAACGCAGGCCGTACATCTTGGCCGCCGGGTCCCAGCGGCAGAACTGCGCGGCCATCTCCTCCTCCAGGTGCTTGGCCAGCGAGTAGGCGCTCTCCGGGCGGGCCGGATAGCCCTCGTCCACCGGCGCGTAGGGCGGCGGGCTGGTGAACGGCAGCCCGAGCAGCGTCTCGCTGGACGCCCAGACGAGGTTGCGGATGCCGGCCGCCCGGGCCGCCTGGAAGACGTGGTACGTGCAGGTGATGTTGTTGACGAAGGTGGCCGCGTTGCCGGTCATCCCAGGCCCCGGGATGGCGGCCAGGTGCACCACGGCGTCCACTGCGGTGTACCGGTCGTCGATGCCGCGCAGCGCCTCGACGGTCTGGCCGTAGTCGGTGAAGTCGATCCGGGTGTACGACCCGGGCGCGCCGGGCGGCGGCGCCGCCCGGTCCAGGTTCACCACGTCGTACCCGTGCGCCGCCAGCTCCTCGACCACCGCGACGCCGAGCTTGCCGCTCCCGCCGGTCACCGCCACCCTGGTCATCGCACCCGCCCTCCGATTGCCCGTACCTCTCGATCAACATAGTCGGGCCGGCGTCGCGGCGCCGCGCGGGGATGCGCCGGGTGCGTGGCATCCTTGCCGCATGGCGATGGGTAGGGCGTGGTGGGCCGCAGCGGCGGCGACGGCCGGTGCGGCCGGCCTGGCGGTGTGGGCGCTGCGCGACATCCCCGACCAGCTGGGGGCGCAGCGGGAGGTCACCCGGGGTGAGCGGGTGCGCCGCTCGCCGCAGTTCCGCGACGGCGTCTTCCACAACCCGGACCCGGCGGCCAGCACCGCCATCCGGGCCCGCGAGTCGGTGGGGCTGCTCCGCGAGGCCCTCTTCGGCCAGCAGCGGCGCCGGCCGTCCGGGCCGGTCCCGCTGGTCACCCCGACTGTCGGTGCGGCGCCGCCGGACGCGCTGCGGATCACCTGGTACGGCCACGCCTGCGCGCTGGTGGAGATCGACGGCGCCCGGCTGCTGCTCGACCCGGTGTGGAGCGAGCGCTGCTCGCCGTCCCGGCTGGCCGGCCCGCGCCGCCTGCACCCGTCCCCGGCGCCACTGTCCGACCTGCCCCCGGTGGACGCCGTACTGATCTCCCACGACCACTACGACCACCTGGACGCCCCCACCGTCCGCGCGCTGACCGCGCTCCAGTCGGCCCCCTTCCTGGTACCGCTGGGCGTGGGCGCGCACCTGCGGCGCTGGGGCGTACCCGTCGAGCGGATCGTGGAGCTGGACTGGGGCGAGCAGTACGAGCTGGCCGGGCTGCGGCTGACCTGTACGGCCGCCCAGCACTTCTCCGGCCGGGCGTTCACCCGCAACAACACGCTGTGGGCGTCCTGGGTGGCCGCCGGCCCCCGGCACCGGGTGTACGTCACCGGCGACTCCGGCTACTTCGACGGGTACGCCCGCATCGGCGCCGAGTACGGCCCGTTCGACGCGACCCTGATGCAGATCGGCGCCTACGGGGCGGCCTGGCCGGACATCCACATGTTCCCGGAGGAGGCCGTCCAGGCGCACCTGGACCTGCGCGGCGAACTGCTCGTCCCGGTGCACTGGTGCACCTTCAACCTGGCCCTGCACGACTGGTCCGAGCCGGTCGAGCGGCTGTGGCGGGAGAGCAAGGCGCTCGGCGTGCGGCTGGCCGTACCCCGGCCGGGTCAGACGGTCGACGTGGCCGCGCCGCCCGCGGTGGACGACTGGTGGGCAACCGTGGCGTGAACTGGCCGTACCCCGGCCGGGTCAGACGGTCGACGTGGCCGCGCCGCCCGCGGTGGACGACTGGTGGGCAACCGTGGCGTGAACTGGTCAGCGCGTGCGGCCCTGCTGGGCCACAGTGGCGTGCGGCAGCGTCCGGGCTGGCATGCTGGGGAGCGTGACGGAGCTGATCGGGGTGACCGGGGTGACCGGCCGGGTGGGTGGGCAGGTGGCCCGCCGGCTGGCCGAGGCGGGGGTGCCGCAGCGGATGCTGGCCCGCGACCCGGCCCGCGCCCCTGACCTGCCCGGCGCCGACGTCGCGGTGGCCAGCTACGGCGACACCGACCAGGCGCGCCGCGCGCTGGACGGCGTGACCACGCTGTTCATGGTCTCCGCCGCCGAGGCGGCGGACCGGCTGGAGCAGCACTTCGGCTTCATCGCGGCCGCCGTGGCGGCGGGCGTGCGGCACGTCGTCTACACCTCGTTCGACGGCGCCGCGCCGGACTGCACGTTCACCCTGGGCCGCGACCACTGGGCCACCGAGCAGCGGCTGCGCGGCACCGGCCTGGCCGTCACCGCGCTGCGCGACAACTTCTACCTCGACCTGTTGCCGCTCTTCGCCGGCCCGGACGGGGTGCTGCGCGGCCCGGCCGGCGACGGCCGGGTGGCGGCGGTGGCCACCCGGGACGTGGCCGACGTGGCGGCGACGGTCCTGCTGGACCCGGCGGCGCACGCGGGGGCGGCGTACCGGCTGACCGGGCCGCAGGCGCTGACCCTGGACGAGATCGCGGCTACGGTCAGCCGGGTCACCGGGCGTCCGATGCGCTACCACGCCGAGACCGTCGCGCAGGCGTACGCCGCCCGGGCCGCCTACGGCGCCCCGGACTGGCAGGTGGACGCCTGGGTGAGCACGTACACCGCGATCGCGGCCGGGGAGCTGGCCGAGGTCACCGACGACGTGGCGCGGCTCACCGGCCACCCGGCCACCTCGCTGGAGGAGCTGCTGCGCGGGTGACCGGGTGCCGGGGCGCGGGCTACGGTAGCGATATGCCAGCAGCCGTCGGCGTCGGAGACCCCGCGCCGGACTTCACCCTCCCCGCCGACAACGGCGAGACGATCACCCTCAGCCGCTACCGGGGCGAGAAAGTCGTGGTGCTCTACTTCTATCCGAGGGACGACAGCTACGGCTGCACCCGCGAGGCGTGCGCGTTCCGGGACGCCTTCGAGGACTTTGTGGCGGCCGGCGCCGAGGTGATCGGAGTCAGCTCCGACTCGGCCGACTCGCACGAGCGGTTCGCCCGGCGGCACTCCCTGCCGTTCCGCCTGGTCGCCGACGCGGGCGGGGAGCTGCGGTCCGCCTTCGGCGTGCCGAGCCTGCTCGGCGTGCTACCCGGCCGGGTCACCTACGTCATCGACCGGGGCGGCGTGGTGCGCCACATGTTCTCCTCACAGACCCGCTTCGGCGGGCACGTGGAGCGGGCACTGACGGTGGTTCGCGAGCTGGCCCGGCCGGTGGCCCGCTGACGCACTGACCGGCCGGTGCCCGCCGGTGACGGAGAGTGGTCCCGATGGCGGGTCGGACAGCACCGGTACCGGCCGTTACCATCACCGCATGTCCCCAGATCGTCCCACCGTCGCCGAGTTCGGGGCGTGGTCGTCGCCGTTCACCGCGAAGTCGCTGGTTGCCGACGCAGTTACTCTGAGTAGTATCCAGGTCGCCCCGGATGGCCGGGTGCTGTGGCTGGAGAGCCGGCCCGGCGACGGCCGCTCGGTGCTCGTGGTCGACGGCGTTGACGCCTCCCCCGCGCCGCTGTCGGTCCGCAGCCGGGTGCACGAGTACGGCGGCGGCGCGTACACCCTGGCCGGTCCGGACGTCTACGTCAGTGACTTCGCCGACCAGGCGATCCACCGGCTCCGCCCGGGCGAGGCGCCGCTGCGCTGGCACGCGCTGGCCGGCGCCCGCTACGCCGACGGCGACCACGACCGGCAACGCGACCGGCTGGTCCTGGTCCGCGAGGACCACCGGGACGGCGGCGAGCCGGTCAACACGCTGGTCGCAGTGGCCACCGACAGTGAACGCGAACTGGTCAGCGGCGCCGACTTCTACGCCGCGCCCCGGCTGAGTCCGGACGGCACCCGGCTGGCCTGGCTGAGCTGGAACCACCCGCGGATGCCCTGGGACGGCACCGAACTGTGGCTGGCCGAGGTGGCCGCCGACGGCGGGCTCGGCCCGGCCCGGCTGGTCGCCGGCGGCCCGACCGAGTCGGTCACCCAGCCGTGCTGGGCGGCCGACGGCAGCCTGCTCTTGGTATCCGACCGCAGCGGCTGGTGGAACCTCTACCGGCTCCCCGCCGACCAGCTCCCCACTCTCTCCGGCGCGGACGGCCTGCCGGCGGCCGAGGTCGGCGCGGCCGGGGCGCCGGGCGCGCACCCACCCGAGCCGCTGGACGGGGTGGCCGCGCTGCTGCCGATGGAGGCCGAGTTCGCCGGCCCGGCCTGGGTCTTCGGCCAGTCCAGCTACGCAGCCCTGGCCGACGGGCGGATCCTGGCCAGCTACTACCGCAACGGCGACGCGCACCTGCTGCTGCTCGACCCGGCCACCGGGGCGCCGCGCCGGGTCCGCACCCCCTACTCCGACATCACCGAGGTAGGCGCCGGGGACGGCTTCGCGGTGCTGCTCGCCGGCTCCCCCACCGAGCCGGCCTGCCTGGTCCGGCTGGACCTGGCCACGATGGCCTGCACCGTGCTGCGGCGCAGCAGCACCCCGCCGGAGGACGACCGGTACGTCTCGCTGGCGCAGCCGGTCGAGTTCCCCACCGGCGACGGGCTGACCGCGTTCGCCTTCTACTACCCGCCGGCCAACCCCGGCTTCGTCGGGCCGGCCGACGAACTGCCGCCGCTGCTGGTGTTCAGCCACGGCGGCCCGACCGCGTCGAGCACCAGTGCGCTGAAGCCGACCGTGCAGTTCTGGACCAGCCGGGGCTTCGCCGTGGTTGACGTCAACTACGGCGGCAGCTCCGGCTACGGCCGCGAGTACCGGCAGCGGCTGACCGGGCAGTGGGGCGTGCTCGACGTGGACGACTGCGTCAACGCCGCCCGCTACCTGGTGGACGAAGGCCTCGTCGACGGCGGCCGGGTGGCCGTCCGGGGCGGCAGCGCGGGCGGGTACACCACCCTGTGCGCGCTGGCCTTCCGGGACTTCTTCAAGGCCGGCGCCAGCTACTTCGGCGTCGGTGACCCGGCGGCGCTGGCCCGCGACACGCACAAGTTCGAGTCCCGCTACCTCGACTCGCTGATCGGCCCCTATCCCGAGGCCGCCGCGCTCTACCAGGAGCGCTCCCCGGTGCACCACACCGACCGGCTCAACTGTGCGCTCATCCTCTTCCAGGGCCTGGAGGACCGGGTGGTACCACCCAACCAGGCGGAGTCGATGTACGAGGCGGTGCGCTCGCGCGGGCTTCCGGTGGCGTACCTGCCGTTCGAGGGCGAGGGGCACGGGTTCCGCAACGCCGCCACCATCGTCCGGGCCGCCGAGGCGGAGCTGGCCTTCTACGGCACCGTCTTCGGCTTCACGCCGGCCGACACGATCGATCCGGTGCCGATCGCCAACGCCTGAGGCGACCCGCCCGGTATACTCCATTGGCCCTATTCATCACCTACCCGCGCCGCTCGGCGGAGGGGAGTTGGAGATGACGTTCATCCAGATCGTGGAGTTCGAGACCGACCAGCCGGAGCAGATCCGGGCGCTGGCCAATCAGATGCGGGCCACCAACAGCAGCCCGCACTGGTCCCGGCTGACCACCACCCGGGACCACAACAACCCCAGCCGGTACGCCACCATCATCGAGTTCCCGTCCTGGGAAGCGGCCCAGGAGAGCAACGCCGACCCGCAGACCCAGGACTTCGCCCGCCAGATGGGCGCCCTCTGCAGCGCCGGCCCCACCTTCACCAACCTCGACGTCGAGGAGACGATGCCCTAGCCGGCTGGTTGCGCGGGTCCATCGGTTAGGTTAGCCTCACCTTCGATTTGGCCCGCGACACCAGGAGTACACCCATGTCGGCAGCACAGATCGCCCTGCTGGGTGCGATCGCCGGGTTCACCATCTACCTGGGGCTGCCGATCGGCCGGCTGCGCAATCCCGCGCCGAAGCTGCGCGCCGCACTCAACTCGCTGGCCACCGGGATCCTGATCTTCCTGCTCTGGGACGTCCTCGCGCACGCCTGGGAGCCGATCGACGAGGCCCTGGCCGACCACCCCGGCCAGGCGCTCGGCAACGGCCTGGTGCTCACCGCCGGCATCGGCGTCGGCCTGCTCGGGCTGGTCTACTTCGACCGCTGGGTGGCCCGGCACAAGCCGGCCGGCACCGCCGCCCCGGACGCCGAGGCGATCGGTACCCCCGTGGGACGCCCCTGGCGCTCGGCCGGCGGCCAGCTCGCCCTGCTCATCGCGGTCGGGATCGGGCTGCACAACTTCGCCGAGGGGCTGGCCATCGGCAGCTCGGCGGCGGCCGGCGAGATCAGCCTGGCGGTCCTGCTGATCATCGGCTTCGGCCTGCACAACGCCACCGAGGGCTTCGGCATCGTGGCGCCCATGGCAGCCACCGGCCAGCGCCCCTCCTGGGCGTACCTGGGCCTGCTGGGGCTGATCGGCGGCGGACCGACGCTGCTCGGCACGCTGCTCGGGCAGCACTACACGAACACCACCGTGAGCATCGCCTTCCTCGCCCTGGCCGCCGGCTCGATCCTCTACGTGGTGATCGAACTGCTCGCCGTGGCCCGTCGCTTCCCGGTCAAGTCGCTGACCAGTTGGGCACTCTTCGCCGGCCTGATCGCCGGCTTCCTCACCGACGCGATCGTCACCGCCGCCGGCGCCTAGCCGCAGCGGCCGGCGCAAGTCCCTGCCCGGCCGCCCAGGCGGCTCCTCACGGGCCGGCCCGCGGCCCGGCCGGACGCGGGCCGACAAGAGGCGTCGTATCCCCGACAAGACCACCGATCAGCCGACGTCGGGACGGCGATCGGTTGAGACACATCGATGGTCGTCCCGGATAGCTGGTGACGGGGTGTTGGGGCACCGGGGAACCGGGTGCCGGGTGGACGTTCGACGCCCGCACGCACCGTACCGGCGGGGCCGGGCAACCGAACTGTCCATTCAGGATGGACCTCCGGGCGTTGAGGACGCGTGGGCGCGGTTGCTAGAACTCATGGCAGCCACTCCCCTACCGTCTGTGAGGTGCCCGTGCTGGGGCTCGAATCACTGCTGGTCACCGTCCTCGGACAGCTGACCCGCGGGATCGTCGGTCGGGCCCGGGAGATCATGCGCGGTCGCGACCGGAGCCGCGAATTCGACAGCCGTCAGCAACTGCTGCACACGCTGAAGGAGAAAGAGGCCAAGCTCCAGAGCGAGCAGCGCCGGGCCGAGCGGGAAGTCAACAGCATCCTCACCGAACGCCAGGCCCGCCGCGACCACGACCGCGCGGTGGACCTGGTCCGGTTCCAGGCGATGGCCTCGGTGGAGAGCCAGCGGGCCACCCTGCGCGACCAGCGGATGCTGGACAAGACGCCGTTCCACTGGGACCGCGACCAGGTCCGCGGACTGCTCGACGAGAAGCTGCGCGACGGCCGGCCGCTGCTGCTCATGGCACCCTTCTACAACGACGCCCGGGCCGGCGTCACGTTCGACGTCGCGCTGCGCCGCACCTGGGAGTCGCTGCCCTGGGCGGACAACCTGACCAGCTTCGCCGGCCTGTTCCAGCGCCCGCTCGACCAGGCCGATGTCGACCTGATGATCATTCGGGACACCCTGCAGGAGCGGCCGGCCGTGCTCATCCACGGCGACGTCCAGGCCGGCCGGCGGGTGTGGACGTCACTGCTCGGCTTCGGCCTGATCGCCGGCGGACCCAACGACGTGCTCAAGGTCAACCTGCCCAAGCTCGTCCTGCCCGGCCCCGGTGCGGGCGACGACGACATGCTCTCCTTTCAGGACCAGCTCGCCGACCTGTGTGGCACGGTCGCCGGGGTCTTCGGTGACTGGTACCACCTGCTGCACGGCGGCCGGACGCCCCGGGTCCATCTCCAGTGCGAGGACGACGGGCTACGCCGCAGCCTGGGCGCCGCGTTGGCCGGGGCGTACGAGGTGGCAGCCGCCCAGGGTCAACTCGGCCGGCTGGAGGCGGGCCTGGCCCAGGCGCGGGTACTCGCCGAGAGCGGCCTGGGGCACGCGGCCGTCGCGATGGCCTCGGCGCTACCGCAGACCGAGATCGTCCGCGACCGGCGGCTGCGCCAGGAGTGGGACGACCTGGCGGAGCTGACCGGCCACGACCTGCGCCTGCCACACCTGGCGGCCCAGCCCGCGCGACCCGACACCGACGAACGCGACCGCACGCTCGCCGAGAAGTCCGCCGAATTCTGGCTGGGGTAGGACATGACCAACCTGCGCACCCAACCGCACCCGCCCTCGGCGCGCCAGCGCCGCGGACCCCGGCACGCCCGGCCCCGGGTGGCCGCCGCCATCGACTTCGGTACCCACGGCAGCGGGTTCGCCTGGGCGTTCACCAGCGAGCAGCAGCGCCCGATCGCCGAGCGCCGGCTCACCTTCCACATGGACTGGCTGGACCAACCGGCGCCGTACGTCAAGACCCGCAGCGCCCTGCTGCTCGACGGGGACGGGGCGGTCCTGGACTGGGGCTTCGCCGCCGCGCGCCGGTTCAAGCTGGAGTCGCGGGTACGTACCGAACTGGTGCTGCACCACGGCTTCAAGATGCGCCTACCCGACGACGACCGGGACGCCCCCGCCCTGGTCACCCAGTACCTGGGCGAGCTGTACCGGTACGCGGTCGCCCGGATCACCGCGGAAGCGCAGGTGCGCGAGGACGAGATCCGTTGGTGCGTCACGGTACCGGCGATCTGGCGGGACCGGGAACGGCACCTGATGCGGCGCGCCGCGGTGGCCGCCGGGCTGCCCGACGACGTCCGGCGCCTGCTCATCGCCGTCGAACCGGAGGTCGCCACCCAGTACTGCCAGGGGCATCTCCAGGTGGCTGCGCCGGACCGGCCGGCCGGCCCGCTGAGCATGCTGGTGATCGACGCCGGTGGCGGCACGGTCGACCTCAGCTCGTTCCGGATCGACCCGGACGGCTCGCTCACCGAGCTGGGCCACGCCTCCGGCGGCGCGCACGGCGGTACCTTCGTCGACCGTGCCTTCCTGGTCGACCTGCTCGCCAAGCGGATCGGCGGGGACCTGCTGCAACGCCTCCAGGTCGACCTGCCGGCGGCGGTGGTCGAGATCCTGGACAACTGGGAACGGGACAAGCGCTTCTTCGACCCGTCCCGGGGGGCGCCGTTCAACCTGCCGATGCCGCTCAAGCTCTACCAGCTGCTGGCACAGGAGGGGCGGCTGACCCGGTTCGCGGCCTCCCAGCAGGGCATCGAGGAACCCATCGTGCTGAGCAACGCCGAGGTGAAGGCCGCCTTCGACCAGGCCGTCGAACCGATCCTCAGCGTGGTGGACGAGCACCTGGCCCGCGTCCCGGGTGGCGGCATCGACCACGTCTTCCTGGTGGGCGGGTTCGCCCAGTCGCCGTACCTGCGCCACCGGCTCATCCGGCACCTGTCCGGCCGGGCCTCGGTGGTGGTGCCGCCGAACCCGGCGACCGCGGTGCTGGCCGGTGCCGTGCACTTCGCGCTCGACCCGGCGGTCGTGATCGCCCGCAAGAGCCCGCGCACCTACGGCATCGCCACGAACCTGCCCTTCGACGACGACCTCGACCCGCCGGACCGGCTGCTGCCCGCCGGCGAGGGCCAGCGGCTGTGCATGGACCGGTTCGAAGCGGTGGTGAGCCGCAACGACCTGCTGCCGGTCGACACCGAGCGCAAGATCACCCTGTACCCGGTGAACAACACCGAGACCGAGCTGGAGCTGGTGATGCTCGGCACCGAGGAGGCCGCGGTGCCGCGCTACGCCGACGACGCGCAGGTCCGCGTCCTCGGCACGGTGAACGTGCCGATCGGGCCGGCCGACGGGCGGCAGGCCGCGCAGCGCGGTGTCGTGGTCACCCTCACCTTCGGCGGCACCGAGATCGCGGTGGCCGCCGCCGACCAGGCCAGTGGCCGCACCCTGCAACACCGCATCAGCTTCGCGAGCATGGGATAGGAGCATGATGAGCGGATTCCCGGCGCGCCGGCACGAACTCAGCGTCATTGACATCCATAACTGGCTGGTCGAGCTGACCGAGCGGTCCAAACATGACGCGGTCGTCTTCGCCGAACTCAAACGCGAGCTGCGCGAGGTCCAGGAGAGCCTGGTACGCCTGGAGCAACGCCACGGCGTGCTGGACGCCACGGCGGTCCGGCTGGAAGCCGAGATCGCCCGGATCGGCCAGGAGACGGCGGTGCTCGCCGACGAGTACGACGAGCTGGACGGCCGGTTCACCCAGGTGCTCGCCAACCGGACACCGCAGGCGATCGGAGCCAGTCCCCGGCACGTGGAGCACCAGGAGATCGCCGAACGCTTCCGTACCTTCGTCGACCAGGAGCTGACCAGCGCGGCGCGGGCGGCCGCCTGGCCGAAACGGCGCCGTGGCCGCGGCGGCGCCACCGACACCGAACTGCTCGCCGAACGCCTCGCCGAGTTGTGCGAGGCGATGTTCGCCGGCCCCGGCGTGGACGAGGAGCGGCTGCGTACCGTGCTCGCCGACGCCCCCGACTGGCTGGTACGGCTGGCCACCACCGGCGGTGAACTGCGCTGGCGCGCCCGGGCAGCGGCCCCTGAAGGGGCGTGGAGCTTCTCCGCCCACCCCGGACAGCCGATCAACCCCGGCTACCAGCGGGCGTGGGGCGACTGCGACCCGGCCACGCCGGTGGCCCGCGTCATCGTGCCCGCCTACCTGGTGGGCGACCGCGTCTTCGAGCCGCAGCGCGTCACCACCCACAACCCCTGAGGAGGCCACCGTGACCGAGACCGACCTGAACGAGGTACGCCGGCGGATCAAGCAGGCCCAACGCCGGGGCACCCCGTACCCGCCCAGCCCCACCGAGCAGGTGGTCGTCGACCGGGACGGCAACATCCGGCTGGGCGACGAGGCCGGCCGGGAGCCGGTATCGGTGGTGCACCAGGCGACCTTCGCAGCGCTCGACCGGACGCTGCGCGACCAGCAGACCGCCCGCACCAAGCTGCCCCGCAACACGGTCTTCATCAACGAGGCGGACGTCTCCGGCTGGCTGTACTCGATCACCACCGACCTGGGCGACGAGTACACCCTGTTCGCCTACTTCGACGGCACCGACTACAAGGTGAAGCTGGTGGCGCCGGAGCTGGAGGGCAGGCTGCCGGCGCACGGCGCACACCTGTTCGGCAGCGGACAGATCTGCCTGGACGAACGCAAGGGCTCCGGACAGGCGACCCTGGAGGAGGCGTTCTCCAAGTCCGCGCTGTGGGCGCTGGGCATCAGCTACGTGCGGCAGGGGCTCACCTTCCCGTTCTCCATCAACAACGAGAACGACTGACATGGCCGGCCTGGCGACCCTGCGGATCACCGACTACGCGCTGCGCGCTCTCGTCGACGCGCTGGCCTCCCGCCGCCCCGAGCAGGGCGGCGCACTACTGGGCGTGCACGGCGCCGACGTCGTCACCACCTTCATCCACGACGTGGACGCGCTGGTGACCACCGTGGAGTACCGCAACACCGAGCAGCTGGCCGGCCAGGTGGCCCGGGTGGAGGCGGAGACGCAGGCCCGGTTCAAGGGCATCGTGCATTCCCACCCGGGCGGCATGAACCGGCCGTCCGCGCAGGACCTCTACGAGTACGGCCGCAGCCTCGCGCTCAACCCGAGCATGAGCCAGTACCTGGCGCTGATCCTCACCTTCGACGTCGACCATCCGCCGCAGGAGCACGAGCTGATCGACGGCCCCGCCCGGCTGTCCTGCTTCGGTGCCCGCCCGGGGCGCGACGGCGCGGGCCTGGTACGGATGCGTCCACGTATCGTGCCGGTGGAGGAGTCGGTGCTGCGGGCGGGCCTGCGCTTCACCGAGGGCGAGCCGGTGCTGGTCGACATCGACGGTACGGCGATGATCTGCGGCCAGGTCGAGGGCGCCGGGTTCGCGGACGCCTCGCTGCTGTTCAGCGCGGACTTTCCGGCGGTGGCGCCGATGCTCATCGACTTCGGTGGCGGCGCGCAGGAGCAGCCACTGTCCTGGGACCTCGGGGTGCAGCCGGCGCTGCGGCTGGCGCGGGCGCTGGAGGTCGCCCGCGACCAGCGTCGATTTCGCGACGCCGCGAACGCCGCAGCCTCCGAACTCGCCACCCTCCGGGCAGCTGCCGCCCGCACCGGGGCTGGTGACGGCGCTGCTGCGCCGGCTACGCCTGACCCGGGCACAGCCGGCTCCGCAGCCGCCGACGCGGCAGCACCCGACTCCGCAGCCGCGGACTTCGCAGCCGCAGACTCCGCCGACGCCGCGGGAGCCGGCGACCCCGCCGAGCCCGGGCAGCTCGCAGACCCCGAACAGCTCGCAGACCCCGGGCAGCTCGCAGACCCCGGGCAGCTCGCAGACCCCGGGCAGCTCGCGGAGCCCGGGAACGGCGCCGGACCCGGTGTCGCGCAATCCGCGTCAGCGGCCGGCGCCCCGGCGGCCGAAGCGGGGCAAGGGACGCTGACAGCGCTGTTCGCGCGTACCGGCGGCATCCTGTCCACCCGGCTACAGGACCGGCACGCGGTGGTGGTCGGTGCCGGCTCGGTCGGCTCGTACGTCGCCGAGACGCTGGCCCGCTCCGGCGTCGGGGCATTCACCCTGGTCGACCCGGAGGCGGTGGCACCGGAGAACCTCGGCAGGTCCGGGTACCTGGCCGATGACGTGGGCCGGGCCAAGGTGGACGCGCTGGCCCGGCGGCTCGCCGCCGTCAACCCCGAGGTACGGGTGAGCACCCACGTGGCCGCCGTCGAGCAGCTCGACCCGCGGCTGCTGGCCGACGCGGTACGCGGTGCGCACCTCGTGGTGGGCACCACCGATGACAACCGGGCCCAGCAGCGCCTCAACCACATCGCCTACTGGTGCGGCGTACCGGCCGTCTTCATCGGCCTGTACCGGCGGGCGGCCGGCGGCGAGGTCATCATCACCTATCCGGGCGGGCCGTGCTGGCAGTGCAGCACCGGAAGCGCCCGGGTGGACCGCTCCCCGGTGAGCCGGCGCGCCACCGACTACGCCACCGGCCGGCTGGTTGCCGAGCCGGGCCTGCTCACCGACATCCACTTCGTCACCGCCGCCGGGACCAAGCTCGCGCTGGCCCTGCTGCACCACAGCGACGACGCGGGCACGCTGGCCACCTTCCTGGACGAGCCGCGCGCCGCCCACCTGTCCACTGTGGTCTTCGCCATGGTGCCGCGCTACGACTTCTTCCCCCGCGTGCTGCACAGCGCGGCCGGCCAGTACGCGTTCCAGAGCATCTGGATGGCGGCGGCGTCGCAGCCCGGATGCCCGGTCTGCGGCGCTGAGCAGGACCGTAGTGATCCGCTGCGGGTGCCGTCCGGGCCGCCGAGCACGCAGGCGCTGCTGCGTGCGCTCACCGACGAGCAGGCCGCCGCCTTCGGGCTCAGCGCCGCCCGCGCGTCGGCGGCACCGGTCGAGGCCACGGTGGTCGGGGCCGCCCCGGGCGGGCTGGTACCGCCGTGGGACGAGGGCGGGCGCGACGGCGCCGCGGTGGACGTGCGGTGACATGGCCAACGAGGACCTGAACAAGATCCGCGAGGCCGCCCGGCGGGCGCGGGAGAACACCGCGACGCGCCCGGCCACTCCGCCCTTCCGGCCCGCTCCGCCACTGCCCACGCCACCACCGGCGCCTCCGACGACCGGGCTGGGCGGCGGAGCCACGGCCGCCGGACCGCACCCGGCACCGACGGGCGGTGGCACTGCGCCGGGGCGGCCGGGTACGCCGCCGCGGCGGCCACCGGCCCGACCACCCCGGCTGCCCGAGCCGTCCGGGCCGTCCGGGCCGTCGTTCGGCCGGGTGCTCGGCATCCGGTTGGAGCGCGCCGGCTGGACCCTGGCCGGCGCGCTGCTGCTGCTCTGGCAGGTGGGAGTGGTCAAGCACACCTGGATCGGCCAGGGGTACCACCCGTCTACGGGGGCGTACCTCGGCCGGTCGGCGGCGCTCACCCAGGCCGGCCTGGCGCCGGCGGCCGTGATCGCGGCCCTGGGGCTGGTCCTCCTGCTCGGCCGGCTGGGCGCCGTGCTCGGGCTGGTCGGGGCTGCCGCCGCGGCGGCCGACCCGCACCTGCTACCGGGGACGGTGGCCGCCTGGAGCGCCGCCCACGACCCGCACTGGGTGCTGACCGCGCTCACCGGCCTCGGCGCGTGGTACGGCACCCACCTCCAGCTGGCTGCCTACGTGCTCTACCCGGCGCTGGTCATCGTGTGCCTGCGGGACGCCCTGAGGTCCCGCTCCTGACGGCCACGCGCTGACCCGTCCGCAGAGCGGCTACCCGCCGGGCGCGGCGGACAGTGGTGGGGCCGGTCCCGAACGGAACCGGCCCCACCACGTCGGCGGCCTGGGATCAGACGATGTCGAAGCGGTCCAGCTCCATCACCTTGGACCAGGCGGTGACGAAGTCGCGGGCGAACCTTTCGCGGGCGTCGTCGCTGGCGTAGACCTCGGCGAGGGCCCGCAGCTCCGAGTTGGAGCCGAAGAGCAGGTCGACGCGGCTACCGGTCCACTTCAGTTCGCCGGTGGCGGCGTCGCGGCCCTCGAAGGTCTGCTGGTCGTCCGAGGTGGACTTCCACGTCGTACCCAGGTCGAGCAGGTTGACGAAGAAGTCGTTGGTGAGCGTGCCCGGGTTGGCGGTGAACACGCCCAGCGGCGACTGCTGGTAGTTGGCGCCCAGCACACGCAGGCCGCCGACCAGCACGGTCATCTCCGGGGCGCTGAGGGTCAGCAGGTTCGCCTTGTCGACCAGCAGGAACTCGGCCGGCAGCCGCTGGCCCTTGGCCAGGTAGTTGCGGAACCCGTCGGCCACCGGCTCCAGCGCCGCGAAGGACTCCACGTCGGTCTGCTCCTGGGCGGCATCCGTGCGCCCCGGCGTGAAGGGCACCTGCACCTCGATGCCGGCGGCGCGGGCGGCCTGCTCGACGGCGGCGGCGCCGCCCAGCACGATCAGGTCGGCCAGCGACACCCGCTTGCCCCCGGCCTGTGCGCTGTTGAACGCCTGCTGGACGGTCTCCAGCGCGGCCAGCACCCGGGGCAGCTCGTCGGGGTTGTTGACCGCCCAGCTGACCTGGGGCTGCAGCCGGATCCGCGCGCCGTTGGCGCCGCCGCGCTTGTCGCTGCCCCGGAACGAGGAGGCCGCCGCCCACGCGGTGGCGACCAACTGACTGACGGTCAGGCCGGAGTCGAGGATGCGGCCCTTGAGGGCGGCGACGTCCCCGGCGTCGATCAGCTCGTGGTCGACCGGCGGCAGCGGGTCCTGCCACAGCAGCGTCTCACTGGGCACCTCGGGGCCGAGGTAGCGCACGACCGGACCCATGTCCCGGTGGGTCAGCTTGAACCAGGCCCGGGCGAAGGCGTCGGCGAACTGCTCCGGGTGCTCCAGGAAGCGGCGGGAGATCGGCTCGTAGATCGGGTCGAAGCGCAGCGCCAGGTCGGTGGTGAGCATGGTGGGCAGCCGGTTCGGCGACCCGGCCGCCGGGCCGGGGATGACCGCCTCGGCGTTCTTCGCGACCCACTGGTGCGCGCCGGCCGGGCTCTCCGACGGCTCCCACTCGTACCCGAAGAGGTTTTCGAAGAAGTTGTTGCTCCACCGGGTCGGCGTGCTGGTCCAGGTGACCTCCAGGCCGCTGGTGATGGTGTCGGCCCCCTTGCCGCTGGCGTAGCTGCTGCGCCAGCCCAGGCCCTGCTCCTCCAGGGTGGCGGCCTCCGGCTCCAGGCCGACGTGCTCGGCCGGGCCGGCGCCGTGCGTCTTGCCGAAGGTGTGGCCGCCGGCGATCAGCGCGACGGTCTCCTCGTCGTTCATCGCCATCCGGCCGAACGTCTCGCGGATGTCGCGGGCCGAGGCGATCGGGTCCGGGTTGCCGTTGGGGCCTTCCGGGTTGACGTAGATGAGCCCCATCTGGACGGCGGCCAGCGGGTTCTCCAGCTCCCGGTCGCCGGTGTAGCGCTCGTCGCCGAGCCAGGTGGTCTCCGGGCCCCAGTAGACGTCCTCGTCGGGCTCCCACACGTCGGGGCGGCCGCCGCCGAAGCCGAAGGTGGTGAAGCCCATGCTCTCCAGCGCCACGTTGCCGGCCAGGATCATCAGGTCGGCCCAGGACAGGTTCTGGCCGTACTTCTTCTTCACCGGCCAGAGCAGGCGGCGGGCCTTGTCCAGGTTGGCGTTGTCCGGCCAGCTGTTGAGCGGGGCGAAGCGCTGCTGCCCGGCGCCGGCTCCGCCGCGGCCGTCACTGATCCGGTACGTTCCCGCGCTGTGCCAGGCCATCCGGATGATGAACGGCCCGTAGTGGCCGAAGTCGGCCGGCCACCACTCCTGCGAGGTGGTCAGCACCTCGGCGATGTCCTGCTTCACGGCCGGCAGGTCCAGGCTCTGGAACGCCGCCGCATAGTCGAAGTCGGCGCCCAGCGGGTTGGCCACCGCCGGGTTCTTGGCGAGGATCTTCAGGTTGAGCCGGTTCGGCCACCAGGCACGGTTGCCGCCCCCCTCGGTGGGGTGCGCGGCGCGCCCGTGGTCGACGGGGCAGCGCGACTCGGCGCCCACCTCCGCGTCGTGGATGATCGGCTCGTGGTTCTCCGACGGGACTGAGGCGCTGCCTGCCTGCGCGTCGTGGATGATCGGCTGGTGGTTCTCCGACGGTACTGAGGCGCTCCCCGCCTCCGCGTCGTGGACGACGGCGTCGTGGTTGTCGGACATCGGATTCCCTCCGTGCTGTGCGTTCAAAGGATCAGGACACGTCTGCGCTGGAACAGTCGGGGCACACGCCCCAGTAGATGACCTCGGCCTCGTCGATGACGAAGCTGCGCTCGTCGGCGGCGGTCAGGCAGGGCGCCTGCCCGACCGCGCAGTCCACGTCGGCGATCACGCCGCAGCCGCGGCAGACGACGTGGTGGTGGTTGTCACCGACCCGCGATTCGTAGCGGGCCACCGACCCGGCCGGCTGGATGCGGCGCAGCAGGCCGGCGGCGGTCAGCGCGCGCAGCGAGTCGTACACCGTCTGGTGGGACACCTCGGGGGCGTCCCGGCGGACCGCGGTGATGATCGAGTCCGTGTCGGCGTGCGGGTGCGCGTAGACCGCGGCCAGCACGGCGACCCGGGGTCGGGTCACCCGCAGCGCCGCTGTCCGCAGCGCGTGCCGGAGATCCTGGGTGCTGGCCACCTGATCGAGTCTGGTCCGTTTTCTGGAATGAGTCAAGAATATCCGCAGCATGTCACGCTGGCCGGTGCCGGCCAGCACCAGCAGGACACCGGACAGAACCGGACAGCGGGGACGGCGCGTGGGGCGCGCTCCGGTTCAGCTCTGGCGCAGCGCCGGCATGGGGATCGGGACGCGCGAAGCTGGTGGCCCCGGCACCCACCCCGCCTTCGCAGGTGTTCGGCGGGGTCGGTGGTGACGCCGTTGGTGGACGGCCGCTCCGCCGCCCAGAACATGTACCCCAGCAGTCCGGCGCTGGTACCGGCGCCGGCCGGCGCCGCGGTGCGCAGCCAGCTGCCCGTAGCGTTCTGCACCGACGAGGCGAAGGTGGTGCACTCGGGCCGGACCTGGTGGCCTTCGGCGATGTAGAGGCTGCCGGTGAACTTGGCCGGCGCCAGCGGCGGGATCGGCGGGTTGTAGGTCTGCTTGCCGGTCAGGTGCTCCTGCCAGTTCGATTCGGCGGCCGAGGCGCTCGGCTGCCTGGACGGCACCATGGCGTTGGCGTAGTCGAGTACCGGACTGGTGGTGGTCAGCCAGGCCGAGGTGGCCCGCTGGGTGAGCGGGATCAGCCAGCGGTCGCCGGCGGCCAGGTCGATGGTCAGCCGGGCGGCCGGGTCCGCCCCGGTCGCGTCATAGGGCAGCGCGGCGCGGTACGCGGTGATGAAGTCCTGCAGCCCGGTCAGGTTCGGCGAGCCGCTGTTCTCGTAGTCGATCTCGATACCGACGCCGAGCTGCCGGGCCAGCGCGGCCGCCCGCTGGCCGAGCAGCGCGCCGCCGGCCGCCAGGGCGGAGTCCCAGTCCCCGGTGTAGGTGATGCCGCCGATGGAGAGCGCCACCCGGATGCCGTGGCTGGTGAAGTAGGAGACCACGGCCGGGGTCATGCCGCGCGGTACCCCGTTGAGGTCACCGGCGTCGGTGGTCTGGTTGAGCAGGCGCAGCGGGTTGACGAAGCTGAGCACGACGAGGTTGACCGAGGGGCGGCCGTCGCCGCGGTCGACCAGCCAGTGGTTGGCTGCGTCGAAGGCGGCCGGGTCGCGCACGGTCGCCCAGGTGCAGGCGTCGTCGCTGCAGTGCCAGGCGCCGTAGACGGAGATGGGCGTGGCCGCGGCGGCCGGGGTCGGCGCGCCGGGCGGCGGGGCCGCCGCCGCCGATGCGCCGGCGAGCAGGAGTACCGCGCAGGCGGCGGCGACGATCATGGCGTACCGGCGCAGCATCGCAGGATCCTCCCGTTACCCACAGAATCGAACGGATTCCTTACAGTGACGGTACGCGCCCCGCCCGGGACCCCACAACGCTTCGACCTCGTCCACTGTGGATGCCGGGCCGTCCAGCCGGGGCACGAAGCGGGACGGCGCCGTGCGGGGCGGTTGTGGCGGCGATGTGAACGCCTGTGCCATCGCCGCCCGTGCAGCCGGACCCTGCGGTCATACTCTGCAGCGGAGCGCCACCGTGACCGCAAGACATTGACGATGCCCTATACGGGCGATTCGCCCGGCAGGGGTGCGCGACTAATAGACATCCCGGCATAATCGGGCAACAGGCGGTACGGGAGGTGGAGTGCAGTTCCGGCTACTCGGCCCGGTCGAGATCTGGGACGGCGAGCACGCGATCCCGCTCGCCGGCGGTAAGCCGCGCACGCTACTGGCCACCCTGCTCCTCGAACCCGACCGGGTGGTCCCGGCCGACCGGCTGATCGACGCGATCTGGGGCGACGACCCACCGGACACCGCCCGCGCCCTGGTGCAGACCTACGTCTCCTGGCTGCGCCGTACCCTGGCCGACGCCGGCCAGGCCGACGTCATCGGTACCCGCGCACCCGGCTATCTGCTGCACACCGAGGGCCACGAGATCGACCGGGAGGTCTTCCTCCGGCACGCCGCCGCCGGCCGCGCCGCCGCCGCGCAGTGCCGCTACGACGACGCCGCCGCCGACTTCGCCGCCGCGCTGCGACAGTGGCGCGGGTCGGCGCTCGGCGGCGTGGACAGCGCGCTGCTGGCCGGCGAGGCGGCCCACCTGGACGAGCTGCGGCTCGCCGTCGTCGAGGAGCGCTGCGAGGTCGAGCTGCACCGCGGCCGGCACGAGGCGCTGGTGGCCGAGCTGACCCGGCTGGTCGAGCGCTGTCCGACCCGGGAGGTGCTGCGCCGCCAGCTGATGGTGGCGCTCTACCGCTGCGGGCGGCAGGCCGACGCGCTGACCGTCTACCGCACCGGCCGGGCCGCCCTCGTCGACGAGCTCGGCATCGAGCCCGGCCCGGCGCTGCGCGCCGTGCACGAGGCGATCCTGCGCGGCGACGAGAAGCTGCTCACCCCGGCACCGGCGGCGGCCCGGCAGCCGGCGGAGCCGGCGACCACCCGGGCCTGGCCGGTGCCGGGGCAGCTGCCCGGCGTACCCACGGATTTCACCGGCCGGGCGGCGCACATCGCGGCGCTCACCGACCTGCTGAGCCCGCACGGCACCGGGGTGCCCGTGGTGGTGCTCTCCGGCAAGGGCGGCACCGGCAAGACCACCCTGGCCACCCGGGTGGCCCACCAGCTCGTCGAGCGGTACCCGGACGGGCAGCTCTTCGTCCAGCTGCACGGCATGAGCCCGACCCCGAGCCGGCCGGAGGAGGTGCTGGGGCGCTTTTTGGTCGCCCTCGGCGACCCGGTGCCCGGGCCGGAGGCCGGCCTGGACGAGCGGACGGAGCGCTACCGCTCGCTGCTGGCCGGTCGACGGGTGCTGGTCGTGCTCGACGACGCCTCCGGCGAGGCGCAGGTGCGCCCGCTGCTGCCCGGGCGCCCCGGCTGCGCCGCCCTGGTCACCGCCCGCACCAGGCTGGCCGGCCTGGCCGGCGCGCAGCTGCGCGAGCTGGACACCCTCGACCCGGACGAGGCCGCGGTGCTGCTGGCCCGGCTGCTCGGCGCGGACCGGGTGGCCGACGAGCCGGCCGCCGCCAAGCGCCTGGCCGAGCAGTGCGGCGGCCTGCCGCTGGCGCTGCGCATCGTCGCCGCCCGGCTGGCTGTCCGCCGGCACTGGTCGCTGGACCAGTTGAGCACCAGGCTCGACGACGAACGCCGCCGGCTGGACGAACTCGCCGTCGGCGACCAGGAGGTACGCGCCAGCATCGCGCTGAGCTACCACGCCCTGGACCCGCAGGCGCGCACCGCGCTGCGCCGGCTCGGCGCGCTCGGGCTGCCCGACTTCACCGTCTGGGTGCTGGCCGCCCTGCTCGACGTCGACGAGGACGAGGGCGAGGGTGTGGTGGAGCGGCTGATCGACAGCCAGTTCCTGGACTACCTGCGGACCGACCGGGTCGGCCAGGCCCGCTACCAGCTGCACGACCTGCTGCGGCTGTACGCCAGCGAGCGGGCCGAGGCGGAGGAGGAGCCGGCCGCCCTGGACGCCGCCGTACGCCGGGTGGTGCAGGGCTGGCTGCACCTGATCGGGCAGATCATGGCCAGCCAGCCGACCGGCGGGATGACCCTGCGCCCGGCCGGGCCGGTACCCTCCGGGGCGCCGCCGGCCACGCTGGCCGCCGCGCTGGCCGACCCGCGCAGCTGGTTCGAGGCGGAGCAGCATGCGCTGGTCGCCAGCGTGGAGCGGGCCGCCGCCCGGGACCTGGCCGACGTGGCGGCGGGGCTGGCCTCGGCGCTGTGCGGCTCGCTGTTCGTCACCGACAACCTGTTCGACGCCTGGCGGCGTACCCACGAGGCGGCGCTGGCCGCGGTGCGCCGCACCGGCGACCGGCCGGCCGAGGCCGCCCTGCTGGCCGAGGTCGGCCAGCTGCGCTACGAGCAGGACCGCTACGCCGAAGCGCGCACCTATCTCCTGCAGGCGCTGGCCGCGTTCCGCGAATGCCAGGACACCCGGGGCGAAGCGGCCACCCTGGCGGCGCTCGGCACCGCCTGCCGGGAGCAGGGGTACCTGCCCGAGGCGCTGCACTTCCTCAACGAGGCCGAGGCGGTCTTCCGGGCGCTGGACGACGAGCCGGCCAGCGCCTACGTCTGGCGGCTGCGCGGCTCGGTGCACCTGGAGCTCGGTGACTTCCCGGCGGCCCGGGCCGACCTGCGCGCGGCGCTGCACGGCTTCCGGATCACCCGCAGCCGCCGCGGCGAGGCGATGACGCTGCGGACCATCGGGCTGCTGCACCGGGCGCTGGGCGAGTACCAGCGCTCCTACCAGCTCTGCGTCCAGGCGCGGGCGATCTTCGCGGACCTGGGTGACGAGCTGATGACCGGGTACGCCGACCGTTCGGTGGCCAAGGCGCTGACCCGGCTGGGCCGGCACGGCGACGCCGACGAGCCGGTGCGGCAGGCGCTGCGTACCTGCCGGGAGCGGGGCGACCGGTGGGGTGAGGCGATGACCCTGCGGACCCTCGGCGAGTTGCGGCTGGCCGAGGGGCGTACGGCGGAGGCGGCCAGCGCACTGGGCGCCGCGCTGCGCCTGTGGCAGGTCCTCGACCTGCCCCTCGGCCGGGCTCGTACGCTGCGCGACCTGGCCCGGCTGGCGCGTGGCCAGGGGGACGACGAGACCGCGCGGCGCCGCTACGCCGAGGCGGTCGAGGTGTTCCGCCTGTACGGCACCCGGGAGCTCGCCGAGCTGACCGCCGAGGCGGCCTGACCGGGCCGGCTACAGAAATCCTCCAGCGCCTGCGGGCAGGCTCGTCCGTCATGGACGCGCACCCGTCGGCCGAACCGCGCACGGCCTCGATTCCCGTCGAGGACTGCGGCGAGGCGCTGGTCGACGTGCGTACCGTTCCGTCGCTGACCACGGCCACCGGGCCGGTACACGCCGTGGTCAGGCTGCGGACCAGTGTGGTGGACCGGCTGGTCACCGCGCAGAGCCTGCTGCCACGGGGGCTGCGGTTACTGGTGGTCGACGGTCATCGACGGTCGGCGCTGCTGGTACCGGCCGCCGACCGGGGCGCCTGGCCGGACGGGGCCGGCCGGCACTGCGGCGCCGCGGGTAGGGCGCCACACGAGACGGGGGCGGCGGCGGACGTGACCCTGTGCGGCGTCGACGGCGCCGCACTGGATCTCGGCGGTCCGGTGTACGGCGGTTCGGCAGGCGACGGGGGTGTCTGCCGGACCGCCGACGCCAGTATCCCGGCGCAGGCGCGCAGCAACCGGCGCACGCTCGGCGCGGCGCTGGAGGCCGCCGGCCTGGTCAACGAGGCCTGCTCGTGGTGGCACTGGTCGTACGGGGACGCCTACTGGGCGCTGGCCACCGGCGCGCCGGCCGCCACCTACGGTCCGACCGACTGACCGCTCAGTTCAGCGCGCCGGCCGGGTCCGGCCGCCGCGGGGCGGCGGGTCACCGGGCGCGAGCAGGTGCACCAGTTCGTCGACGAGGCGCCGGTCCAGCGGTGCGCGGGTGGCGAGCAGCCGGTACCAGATGACCCCGAAGACGACGTCGGCCACCGTGCCAGGCCGGACGTCGGCGGGCAGTTCGCCGGTCGTCCGGGCGCGTTCGACGAGGACGGCGAGGGCGTCACGGCGTCGGTGCAGGAACGATGCGCGGAACCGGGCACCGAACTCGGCATCGATCTGCGCCTGGGCCATCAGGGCGCGGAGCACGTCGCCGACCCAGCTGTCCCGGCCCAGCTGAAAGCTCGCGACCAGGAAGGCGCGCAGGTCGCCGGCGTAGCTGCCGGTGGCCGCCACCGGCACGTGCAGGTCTGCCCTGGCGGCCAGGGCGTCCAGCAGGACGTCGGCCTTCGACGGCCACCACCGGTAGATGGTCTGCTTGCCGGCGCCGGAGCGCGCGGCGATCCCCTCGACGGTGAGGCCGGCGTAGCCCCCTTCGGCGACGAGCTCGACCGCCGCGGCGAGGATGGCCAGCCGGCTGTCCTCACTGCGCCGACGGCCGGCCCTGGCCGGTGCGGGTTGGGCAGTCACGGTCGCCATGCTAGCCTAAATCGAGACGAGACGTCACGGTTCGAAATAGGGGGTACCAGTGGGTGAGCACACCGCTGTCGTAGTGGGTGGTACGTCGGGCATCGGGCTGGCCACCGCGCGCCGGCTGCACGAGCTCGGCGCCGTCGTCCACGTCGTCGGCCGCGACGCCGACCGGCTGGCGACGGTGGCCGCAAGCGACCCGGCACTGATCGGCCACCGGGCCGACGGCGGCGACCGCGCCCGGATGGACGCCGTCGTGGAGGCGATCGGCGCGATCGACTGGCTGGTCCTCACGCTCGGCGGCAGCGAAGGACCGGGCGCCGTCGCCGACCTGGACCTGGCTGTGCTGCGGCGGGCCTTCGACGCCAAGTTCTGGGCCCACCTGACCACCATCCAGGCGAGCCTGCCGCGGCTGCGCCCGACCGGTTCGATCACCCTGCTCGGCGCCGTGACAGCCCGCACCGGCATGCCCGCGACAGCCGGCATCGCGGCTCTCAACGGCGCCGTCGAGGCACTGGTCAAGCCGCTCGCCGTGGAGCTGGCACCGATCCGGGTCAACGCCGTCTCACCGGGGCTGGTCGACACCCCGTGGTGGAACGCGCTGCCCGAGCAGGTCCGCGCCGGGTACTTCGCGCAGGCCGCCCAGCTGCTACCCAGCCGGCACATCGCCACGGCCGAGGACATCGCGGAGGTTGTCGCCCTGGCGGCGACCAACCCGAACATCACCGGAACGGTCATCGAGGCCGACGGCGGCGCCCGCCTCGTGTCACTGAGCTGACGCGGCCCGCCGGACCGGGATCCGCGCCCGCACTCCGCCCACCGGCGAGCCCGCGGCGCCGACCGCCACCGGCTCGCCGGTCGGGAAGGTCCGGCCGGCCACCCGCTCGGGTGTCGCCGTCAACCGGTCCACCACCTCGGTCACGCCCGGGACCGCGGCCGAGAGCCGGATCAACAGCTCCCGGTCGACCGCCCGGTCGAGCCGCCCGGTGAGGGTCACCACCCCGTCGCGGACCGCGACGTCCACCGGCCGGCAGCCGACCTCGGCGAGGATCTCGGCGCGCAGTTCGGTGTCCGGCCGGGCGAACGGGCGGGCCAGGTCCCGGTGGGTGAGGATGCCGACCAGCCGGCCGGCGTCGTCGACCACCGGCAGCCGACGGACCACTCCGGCGGCCAGCTGCCGGGCGGCCCGGGCCAGCGGCGCCGTGGCGCAGATCGTCTGGGCTGGGCTGGTCATCACCGCGCCGGCCGTGGCGCCGAGCGGGGCGTGGCTGGCCTGCCAGCCCCGCCGGGACACCAGCGGATGGGCCGGTACCGCGTCCGGGTCACTGACCAGCGGCAGCAGATCCGCTTCGGAGACCACGCCGAGCACCGTGCCGTCCCCGGCCACCACCGGCACGCCGCTGATGTCGAACCGGACCAGCAGGTCCGCCACCGCGTCGTAGCCGGTGTCCGGACCGGCACTGACCACCGGCGTGGTCATCACGTCCGCGACCCGCCACCGTTTCATCGCCGCCACCTCCTGTCGGGTGCACCGTGTCTCGGATGCACCTTGAGGGTGCCCGCGGCCGGCGGGCCGCGGCAGGTGCCGACGGACCACCCGGGCGGGACCTTAGGCCCCCGGTCCGGGTATGGCGTCGCCCCGGGCACGGTGGGCGCCCGGGGCGACGGTCGGCGGGGGCCGGTCACAGCGGCTGTGACCGGAGCCGGCTCAGTGGCAGAACCAGCCGAACCAGCGGCAGTGCCGGGTGTGTCCGGGTGCGATGTCGGCGGTCAGGTCGGCCACCGCCCGGTCCCGGGTGCCCAGCGGCGCCAGGTGGTACGTGTGCTCGATGGTCGCGATGATCGAGGTGGTGTCGTGTGAGCTGTGGTCGACGCTGAACTTCCTCGTCAGCCGGGGCGAGATGACCAGCGCCGGGATGCGGGTACCGGGGCCGAAGCCGTCCGAGACGCCGGGGCCGCTGGGCGGTGACACGTGGTCCCACTGGCCGCCGAACTCGTCGTAGGTGACCACGATGGCGGTACTGCGCCCCTGCGGGCCGGACTCGATCGCCCTGATCAGGTCGACCAGGTGGTCGCTGCCGGTGTGCTCGCTGGCGTAGCCCGGGTGCTCGTTCTCCTCACCGAGCGGCTTGACGAAGCTGACCGGCTTGAGGTGCCCCGTCTTCGCCGCGGTCAGGAACGCCACCTCGTCCTGCAGGTGCGCGGCCCGGGCCGCGGTACCGGGGGCGAAGCTGGCGTAGTAGTTGAACGGCTGGTGGTGGAACTGGAACGTCTTGTCCGGGCAGTACGGGTACGTGGCGGTGCCGATGGTGCGCGGATCGCCACAGGTACCCGGCGTGGCGCCGTTGGTCCAGCCCGGTCCGCCGACGTTGCCGGCGGCGTTGTCCCAGCCGCCGGAGTACCAGGCCCAGTCGACACCGGCGCCGGAGAGCCGGTCACCGATGGTCGGGCTGGTCACCGGCGGCAGCTTGCGGGCGTCGGCGGTACCCGGCGCGAACGGCTGGTAGGTCGGCTGGATGGTGTTCACGGCGTAGTCGCCGCAGACCGTGCCGGCCGGCGGCGTCGGCGCGCCCGCCGGGATGACGCAGGAGCCGTCCGGGTTGGCCGCCTGGGTGAGCGCGCCGTCGCGCAGCCCGGTCGACGGGTGCAGCGGGTAGTTGGCCGGGCTGCCGTCGGCGCCGATGACCGAGTGCAGGTCGCTGGCGCTGCCGTCGGCTACCGCACCGGGCCACGGCGGCGCCGCGCCGGCGATGAGCCACTGGTGGTTGAGGAACGAGCCGCCGAAGGAGCCCTGGAAGAAGTTGTCCGCGATGAGGTAGTTCGGCGCGCCCTTGGCGTGCAGGAACTGGTAGATCGGCAGGGTTTTGGTGTCGTACCGGCCCATGGTGAGGCCGACGGCGTCGCTGCCGGTCACGTAGCGGTCCTGCTTGCCACCGTCGATCTGGTACTGCTCCTGGTAGAAGCGGTGCACCAGGTCCTCGGTGCAGCCGCCGGGCAGCGCGCCCGCGCTGTCCTTGAGCACCCCGTGCGCGGCGAACACGCCGGGCGCCGGGCAGGTGGCGTCGTCGGGGGAGATGAAGTTGTCGATGACGAACGGCTGGTTGGGGAAGGCCGAGTCGACGACGGTGCCGCCCACGGTGCCGTGGCAGGCGGCCGGCAGCGGAGTGGGCGAGGCCAGGTTGACGTCGTTCTGCGGCAGGCAGGGCAGCACGCTGCCGTCCGCGGCGCGCTGGGTGACGTGGCCGGAGGCGGCGGCGCGGTTGATGCCGTCGACGCCCTCCCAGCCGCCGAACAGGTTGTCGAAGCTGTGGTTCTCCTCGTAGATCACCACGAGCTGGGTGATGGCACGGGCGTCGGGGCGCTCACCGGCGTCGGCTGCGGTGGGCGCCAGCGCCGCGACCAGGCCGAGCGCCAGTGCGCCCGCGAGCACGGGCCAGCGCCGGCGCAGACGGGTGGGTACAACAGGTGCGGTCACCGGGGACCTCCTCTTCCAGGGGAACGCCGCACGGTAACCCGGGGTGACTGACCCGCAGGTGACCTGTACGTGAATTGTGATCCCACTGGATGTAGGGCCACGGTCGGTACGAGACATGCTCATGTCTGGATCGACTACGCTGGGCGGCCGGAGATCGTCGCCGGAGTGGACGGGGTGGGCGATGGCGCTGCGGGTACGGGGCATCGTGCTACCCGAACGGGTCGAGCGGGAACTCTGGATCCACGACGGCGTGCTGCGCGCCGAACCGGTGGCCGGGGCGCAGACCGTGGTCGACGGCGGCTGGCTGGTGCCGGGCCTGGTCGACGTGCACACCCACCCGGGCGCCGAGCAGCCGGGCGACGCGTTGGACGAGGAACTGCTGCGCCGCCACCTGATCGAGCAGCGCGACGCGGGCGTGCTGGCCGTGCGCACCCCCGGCACCGCGGCGCGGCTGCCCGGCTGGGTGGGCGGGGACCCGGACCTGCCGCGCGTGCGCTCCGCCGGCCGCTGGCTGGCCACCCCCGGCCGGTTCTTCCCCGGCTGGGGCCGGGACGTCACGGAAGCGGAGCTGGTCAGCGCCTGCGTGGAGGAGGCCGCGGCCGGGGACGGCTGGTGCAAGGTCATCGGTGACTGGGGACACGACGATCCGCCGGTACCGCTGGAGCCGCTCACCGCCGCCGTCGCGGCGGTGCACGCAGCCGGCGGCCGGGTGGCCGTGCACTGCCAGACCGCGGACGGCTGCCGCAACGCCGTCCTGGCCGGCGCGGACAGCATCGAACACGGCATGAACCTCGACCCGGCCCTGCTGGACCGGATGGCCGCCCAGGGCACCGCACTGGTACCGACCCTCACCGCCTTCGGCTCGGCGTTCGACGCCGTGCGGGCCCGGCCGGTCAGCCCCCGGCGGGACTGGTGGCTCGCCGGCTGGGACGCCCTGCTGCCGACCGCGCGGGCGGCGTACGAGGCGGGGGTGACCGTGCTCGCCGGTACCGACTCGCTGCCTTTCGGCGCCGTCGCCGGTGAGGTCGACTGGCTGCTGCGGGCCGGTTTGCCGGCGGAGGCGGCGCTCGGAGCGGCCAGCTGGACGGCTCGCGCCTGGCTCGGCCTGCCCGGCCTGACCGACGGCGCCCCGGCCGACCTGGTGGCCTACGACGACGACCCGACCCGCAGCCCGCAAGTGCTGCGCCGACCGTCCCGCATCGTGCTGCGCGGCCGGGTCATCCGGTAGCGGGCGGGGCCAGGAATTCCCGTGCGCCGCGCAGCCGGGTGCCCAGCCGGGCCCGGGCGGCGGAGCTGTCCAGCCGCACGTCGAGCGGCCCCGGCAGACCGGATTCGGCGCGCAGCCCGGTCGGCAGGGCGGTCGGGTCCAGGCCGTCCCGGCGGGCGATCAGCAGCCCCAGCTCGTGCCGGCTGACGGCGTCCGCGCCGGCCAGGTGCCACCCGCCGGAGTACGACCCGGCGGCCAGTTCGAGCAGCGCGGCGGCCAGGTCGCTGACCTGCACCGGGCAACGCACGTCGTCGGTGAACAGCACACCGGACGCGGCACCGGCGGCCAGCGCGTGCACGAACCGCTCGGGCGGGGAGTCGCCGGCACCGATGATCAGCGAGGTACGGGCCACGGCGGCGCCCGGCGCGACGGCCTTCACCGCCGTCTCGGCGGCGGCCTTGGCGGCGCCGTACGGCGAGACCGGGTCGGGGGGGTGCGTCTCGTCGTAGCCGGGCCTCGCCCCGGAGAAGACGACGTCGGTGGAGACGTGCACGAGGTGCGCTCCGGCCGCTGCGGCGGCGAGGGCCACGTGCGCGCCGCCGTCGGCGGTCGTCGCCCAGTCGCTCTGCCGGTACGCCGCGTTCACGATGGCGCCCGGGCGCAGGGCGAGCGCCAGCGCGCTGGCGTCGTCGCGGCGACGGATGTCCAGCCGGTGCCAGTCCATGCCGGCGACCGTCGGCGGGCGGCTGTGGTACGTCGCCGCCACCCGGTGCCCCGCGCGCACCGCCTGCCGGGTGATCTCCAGACCGAGAAAGCCGCTGCCGCCCACCACCAGGAGATCCACCCGGTCACGCTACAGCGCCGAAGGCGCCACCCGGTCAGCCGAACCAGGTCATCGCCTGGCCGTGTCCACCGGTCCAGGCCAGTGGTGCGCCGTCGAGGGCGAGCACGTTGTGCAGCTGCGGCCCCGGCGCCGGGGGTAGCCCGTGGTAGGACAGGACATCGGGCGCCTCGACCGAGATCCAGTGGCCGGGCAGCCGGGTCACCAGGTCCACAAAGGTCGCCCGGCGGTCCGGCGGCACCTGGTAGAGCACCGAGGTGTGGAAGACCACCAGGGTGGCGCCGGCCGGCGCCTCGGCGGCCAGGGCCGGCACGTCGTCGACCAGGTCACCGGGCAGCAGCCGGGGCGGGTCGGCCGCGGCCACGGCCACCGCCGCGCGCAGCCGGTCCCGCCGGTGCCGGTGCTCCGGCCAGATCAGCGCCTCCAGCCAGGCCAGGTCGGCCGGGTCCGACAGCCGCAGCGGGTTCAGGTCCAGTCCGGCCCGCCAGGCCACCTCGGGCAGGCGGGTGGGTGGGGGCGTCCCGGTCAGTTGGCAGTCCAGGACCGGCCCGCTGGTACCGATCTGGTCGACGCCGTAGCGGTAGCGGTAGCGATCGGGGTAGAGCCCCAGCCCGGCGGCGGCGCCCACTTCCAGCAGCGCCACCGGCTGCGGCAGCGCGGCGAGTACCGGCAGTAGCAGTGCGCACCGGCCGACCTCGTTGGTCTGCGTCGAACGGGCGCCGACCTGCGCCGCCACGGCCGGCCAGTTCGCCACCGTGAAGTCGTGGAACGCGGCCGGGTCGTCGACCGGTCCGCCGAGCAGCCGTACCACGGCCAGCAGCAGGTTCGGCTGCCGTTTGGCGGCGGGCAGCGTGGCCAGCAGCGCCAGGATCGCCTCGTCCCGGGAGATGGCCAGCGCCAGCCGCTCGTACGCGGGCGACACGCCCCGGGCCTCGCGCACAGCGAAATCGACGTACCTCGACGCGAGGGTCACCGCCCGATGATCGCACGGCAACCGGGCGCCGTTAGCCCGGCAGGGTGGCCAGCAGCTCGGCGATCAGGCGGTGCCCGTGCGCTTCGAAGCCCGCGTCCCCCACCCGGTGAGCCCAGGCGGCGGTGGCCACCGCCTCGCGCACCTGTTCGCGGTGCCACGCGCCCGCCTCGCGCGGGTCGTCGCCGTACCCGTCGAGGAAGGCGGCCGCCAGCCGCGCGTCGCGCCGGAAGTCACCGCCTGCCAGCCGGACGAAGTCGGACAGTGCCGGCCGCAGGGCCGCGCGACCGAAGTCGATGACGCTGACGGTGCCCCGGTGGATCAGCCAGTTGCGGGGCTGCCAGTCGCCGTGCGTGGGGACCAGGGTGGCGGCCGGCGTGGGCCACCCGCCGATCTCGGCGCGCAGCCGCCGGGCCGCGGCGGCGGCGATCCGGTGTGGACCGTCGAGCCAGGCGAGCGCTTTCGCGTTGGCCCGCCGTTCATAGTCGTCGTCGGTCACCGCGACCTGTCCGTGCAGGGCGGCGAGCAGCTCGCCGGCCTGCCGGTAGGTCGGGGCGGCGTCGGCGTACCGGCTACCGAGTACCAGCTCACCCGGCAGGTACCGGGTGACGAGGAGCTTGGCCTCGACGTCGCCGTGCTCCAGCAGCGGTGCCCGGCCTGCCCTGGTCCACGCCGCCAACCAGTGGCGATGGGCGTACAGCTCACGCTCGATGTGCCGGTCGGTGGGGCCGCCGGCTTTGCCGATGAACCGTGACCCGGCGCAGGTCAGCTCCAGGACTGTGGTCTCCACCAGACCCCAGCTGTGGTTGCGCTCGACGCGGGCGCCGGGCAGCCACCGATCGAGCAGCGCCCGCTGCCGCGCGGACATGCCGGCCAGCGCGGCCGCGGTGTCGTCGGCTCCGGTCATCCGGGATGAACCTCCTCGTCGGCCGTGGGCCCGGGTTCGCCGTTGTCCGGCGGCCCAGCCTTCCGTCAGCGTCTGACAGATCCTCTTGTACTGTGCGGGTCCGCTGCTACGGCGAGAACTGGGGTGGATGCGTGACGATCGGGTACCCACTGCCGCCGTGTCCGCCCGGCGGACCCGACCCGGCGGCCGTGACCGCTTCGATCCGGCGCTGGGTGACCTCAGCTGAGCTGGCAGAGCTGGTCACCCACTTCGGCGGTCCGGTCCCGGACGGTCCCGTCGACGCCGCACTGGCGCAGCTGGCCGACTTCTCCGCGGTCTGGGACTTCCGCGCCGGCATCCGGGAGCGCTTCGACAGCACCGGTACCGACTACCCACCCGAGCAGGATGCCCGGCTGCGTACCCTCATCGACGCGCTCGGCCTCGGCGGCCCGGACCGGCCCGCGGCGGACGACTACCACCACGTCATCGTCCTCGGTGGCGGGATCCGGGTGGCGCTGGGCCGCACCGACTACGCCGCCCGGCTGCTCGCCGGTGGCCTGCGCGCCGGCAGCCTGACCGGGCTGGGCAGCCAGCGCGCCCGGCACGACCGCGAGCACCGCGAGGCGCTGCGCCTGGGGTTGGCGCCGGTGGACACCGAGGCCGACATGATGGTCGCGGGGCTGCGCCGGTTCCTCGGGCTGCCCGGGCAGCCGACGGCGCGGCGCGCGGGAGTCGGCTGGTGGCTGCAGAGTTGGGGCGGCCATCCTGCCGTCGGGGAGGTACACGTGCTGGCGGCGGCGTCCAGCCGGCCGCCGCGGCGGGCGGACACCGCCGACACGCTCGTCGGCTGGGCCACCCACGTGCACGTGCCGACCCCCGCCGACCGGGTGCTGCTGGTCACGAACCACCCGTACGTGCTGCACCAGCACTGTGCCGCCATCCGGCTACTGGGCAGCCGGTACGGCTGCGGCGTGGAGACCGTCGGCTTCGACGCGGCCGCCGCGGCCGCCTGGGGCCGGCCGGCGACCACCAGCGAACTGCTCCAGGAGCTGCGCTCGGCGGTGCTGGCCATGCGCGACCTGCACGACAGCCTCGTCCCGACCGGGTGAGGCCGACGGATCAGGTCAGCGGGCGCGCTGGCGGGCCGCCTCGTAGAGCAGCACGGTGCCGGCCGCGGCGGCGTTGAGTGAGCTGGCCGCGCCGACCATCGGGATGCGCAGCAGCCGGTCGCAGGCCTCGCGCCAGGCGGAGCTGAGCCCGTGGGTCTCGTTGCCGATCGCGATCACCACCGGCCCGGTGAGGTCGTGCCCGGCGATGTCGGTGTCGCCCTGCTCGTCGGTGCCGAGCAGGCGCACGGGGGTACCGTCCCGGCGCAGCGCGGCGACCCAGTCGGTGACGTCGCGGTGGCTCGGGGCGCGCACCACCGGGACGGCGAACAGGGAACCGGTGCTGGCCCGCACCGCTCTCGGGTCGTACGGGTCGGCGGCGTGGCCGGTGACGACGAGGCCACCGGCGCCGAAGGCGTCCGCCGAGCGCACCAGGGTGCCGATGTTGCCCGGCGTGGTCGGCCGGTCGAAGACGAGTACCAGCATGGCCGGTCCGGTCGGGATGCGGGTCAGGTCGTCGGTGGGCAGTGCGACGACGGCGAGCAGTTCGGGCGGCCCCTCGTCCTTGCCGCCCAGCTCCTGCAGCAGTTCGGGGGCGAGCGCGTAGCGGTCGCAGTCGGGGAGCTGGTCGAGGAGGTCCCGGGCCCAGCCGGACAGTGGCTGCCGGTGCGGGTGCAGGACGGCGCGGACCGGCCAGCCGTAGCGGACCGCCAGGGTGACCGGGCGTACCCCCTGCACCAGGAACTCGCCGGTGCGCTGGCGTTTGGTGCGGTTGTCCAGCAGCGCCTGCCACTGCTGGAAGGCGGCGTTGCGGGTGGTGACCGGGTATGTGCGTGCCATGCCCTCCCCCACCCGCGTGCCGCGCCGACGGCCCACTGAACCACACCGGCCCGGACCGGGACGCCGTGCCCCCGGGTCCGCCCGGCGGGTCACCGCGAGCGCCATCAGGTGACCCGGTTCACGCAGCGCCTCCCGGGCGTACGGCGACAGTTCCCGCTCGCGCTGCACCAGGCGACAGCCGACACACCGAACCGCACATCACGCGCTGCTTCCCGGGGCGGGAACCGGCCGGTCGCGGTGCAGCACCCGGTCCAGCCGGACGGCCGCGTAGCCCAGGCTGGACAGGGCGCAGATGACCAGCAGGTCGGTGGCGCGTACCGGCTGCGTGCCGAGCAGGTCGTTGAGGAACGGCAGGTACAGCCCGGCCAGCTGCAGCCCGAACGCACCGGCGACGGCCAGCGGCAGCAGGGGGTTGGCCCGGGTACCCGGGCGGGCGCGGGAGCCCAGCGCGACGGCCAGCTGGGTGGCGCCGAGGGCGAAGAACGCCAACGACTGCCAGGGCCGGCCGGTACCGTGTGCCCAGACGGCGATGCCCAGGGTGACCGCGGCGATCACCGCGCCGACCCGCAGGATGCGCTGCCACAGCCCGGCACCGAGAACCGACTCGGCCGGCGGGCGCGGTGGGCGGCGCATGACGTCCGGGGGCGCGGGCTCGCTGCCCAGCGCGACTCCCGGCAGGCCGTGGGTGAGCAGGTTGACCCACAGGATCTGAGCAGGCAGCAGCACCAGGGACAGCCCCAGGAACGGGCCGGCGAGCATCACCGCGATCTCCGCGGACCCGCCGGCCAGCCCGTAGAGCAGGAAGCGGCGGATGTTGGCGTAGACCCGCCGACCCTCCTCGGCGGCAGCGACCACGGTGCCCAGTTCGTCGTCGGCCAGCACCAGGTCGGCGGCCTGCCGGGCCACTTCGGTGCCGCGCAGCCCCATCGCCACCCCGATGTCGGCGTGGCGCAGGGCCGGACCGTCGTTGACGCCGTCACCGGTCATCGCGACCACGTTGCCGGCCGCCTGCCGGGCCGCGATGATGTCGAGCTTCTGCTGCGGTGTGGCCCGGGCGAACACCCGTGCCCCGGCCAGCCGCTCCGCCGCGATGCCGGCCAGCTGCCGGCAGTCGACCACGTCGCCGCCGTCGGCGATGATGCCCACCTCGACGGCGACCGCCCGGGCGGTCGCCGGATGGTCGCCGGTGATGAGGACCGGCGTGATGCCGGCGCCCCGCAAGGCGGCCACCGTGCGGGCGGCCGAGGCGCGGGCGGGGTCACGGATGCCGACCAGGCCGAGTAGCCGCATCCCGTGCTCCCAGGCGTGCACCGGCGGCACGCCGCCGTGGTCGGACCGGGCCACCGCCAGCACCCGGTAACCGTGGTCGGCGAGCGCCTGGGCGGCCGCCCGGGCGTGCTCGAGAGATTCGCCGGGCTCGTCGAGGACATCCTGCTCCAGCAGCGCCTCGGGGGCGCCTTTGCAGATGATCCGGGTGCCGCCACCGGGCCGCTGGTGCACGGTGGTCATCCGCTTGCGGTCGCTGTCGAAGGGCACCTCGCGCAGCCGCGGCAGGGCCGCCTTGACGGCGTCCGGCTGCACGCCGACCTTGCCCGCCGCCGCGAGCAGCGCGGACTCGGTCGGGTCGCCGAGCGCGCCCCATTCGCCACCCGGTTCGGCCGGTGGCGCCAGCGTCGCATCGGTGCAGAGCGCGGCGGCGGTGAGCAGGTCCACGACGTCGGGCGCGCTCCGGCCGGTGACCGGCGCCCCGGCGCGGCGTACGACGCCCTCCGGCGCATAGCCGTCGCCGTCGAGTTCGGCCACGCCCGCGGGGGTCCACACCCGCCGGACCACCATCCGGCCGGTGGTGAGGGTGCCGGTCTTGTCGGTGGCGAGGACGGTTACCGAGCCGAGTGTCTCCACGGCGGGCAGCCGGCGGATGAGCGCCCGGCGGGCAGCCATCCGCCGGGCACCGAGCGCCAGGGCGAGCGTGACCACGGCCGGCAGCGACTCCGGCACGGCGGCCACCGCGAGACTGATCGCCGCGACCACCATGAGCTCCAGGGGTTCGCCGCGGATCAGGCCCAGGACGAGTACCACGGCGCAGAGCAGCACCGCGGCCACGGCCAGCACCTGCCCGACCCCGACGAGTCGGCGCTGTAGTGGCGTCGGTCCCGAGCCGCCCGCCAGCAGGCCGGCGATCCGGCCCATCGCGCTGTCGGCGCCGATGGCGGTCACCACGGCACGGCCCCGGCCGCGTACCACGACTGTGCCGGCGGCCACCGTGTCGCCGGACCGGCCGGCGTCCGCCGCACGCTTGTCGACCGGGACCGACTCGCCGGTCAACGCCGCCTCGTCCAGCAGCAGGGCGGCGGCCTCCACCACGGTCGCGTCGGCGGCCACGATGTCCCCCTCGGCGAGTACCAGCAGGTCCCCCAGCACGACCCCGGCGACCGGGACCGGCTGCTGCCGGCCGTCACGCACGACCACAGCCTCCGGCGCGGTCATCACGGCCAGCGCCGTGATCGACCGGTCGGCCTTGATCTCCTGAACCACCCCGACGCTGGTGTTGACGACGATGACCAGCGCGATGACGGCCGCGTCTGCCCAGTCCCCGGTGAACACGGTGAGGGCCACGGCCACCAGCAGCACCATGACCAGTGGATCGCGCAGCTGGATCAGTACCCGGCGCCACAGCGGCGTGCGGGGCCGGGTGGGCAGCGCGTTGGGTCCGTCGCGGCGCAGCCGCGCGGCGGCCTCGGCGCCGGTCAGCCCGGCCGGGTCGCGGCGGCGCCCGCGCAGCTCACCGGCCGTCGGTACACCCGTGCTGGCCATGCTGTCTCCCCGGGCTTGACGCTCTGTGTCAAGCCTGTCCCGCCGGTAGCGCGGTACCCAGGGTCCGGCGACCCGTGCGGTCCAGCCATCCGACCCTACCGGCGCGCGCGGCGCCGCGGCGGCGGTTCAGCGGCCAGCGTCGTTACCCGGCGCCGGGGCCGGCTGCTGGAGGCCGGCCAGCGCGGCCCGGACCGAGCTGTCCCAGAGCTGGGCGGCGCTGTCGGGCGGGCCGAGGATGCCGCGCAGTTCCAGCGAGGCGAGGCCGTGGACCAGGGCGTAGAGGAACCGGCCGACGGCGAACTCGTCCCGGCCGGGGAAGCGGCCCTGCGCCAGGCACCGCCGGATGGTGCGCAGCACCCGGTCGAAGCTGCGGTAGACGAGGGCGAACAGTTCGTCGTCGGGGTCGGCGCCCAGGCGTACCTCGTCGAAGAAGACGCCGTAGAGGTTGGGTTTCTCCAGCGCGGCGGCCCGGTAGCCGAGCGCCAGTTCGACGATCTCGGCGATCGGGTCGGCGCGCTCGGGGATCTCCTCGTGGTGGCGGCGCATGGTCTCGGCGACGTCCTCGGACAGCGCGCGCAGCAGGCCGTCCTTGTCGCCGAAGAGGCTGTAGACGGCGCGGGTGCTGGTACCTACCGCGTCGGCGACCCGGCGCACGGTGACCGCCTGGCGGCCCTCGGTGTGCAGCAACTCGGCTCCGGCGGCCAGCAGCGCGGCCCGGGTCTGCTCGCCGTGCCGGCGGGGTCGTCCCATGCCTGGCAGCGTAGCGCGACGCTGTTACGATACGCTGTATCAAAACGCGCCGGCCATCGCGGACGGCCGGATCATCTGCGGGGGCCTGATGGATCGGTACGACGTGATCGTGGTCGGCACCCGGGTGGCCGGGGCGGCCACCGCGATGCTGCTGGCCCGGCAGGGCCTGCGGGTGGCCGCCGTGGACCGGGCCCGGTTCCCCAGCGACACCCTCTCCACCCACCAGGTGCAGCTGCCCGGCGTGGCGCTGCTGCGCGACTGGGGGCTGCTGGACCGGCTCGCCGCCGCCACGCCCGCCTCCACCACGCTGAGCTTCACCGCCGCCGGTGTCACCGTGCACGGCGCCTACCCCAGCGTCGACGGTGTGCACGCCGTCTACAGTCCACGGCGCACCCTGCTGGACAGCGTCCTGGTCGACGCGGCCCGCGTCGCCGGTGTGCAGCTGCACGAGGGCTTCACGGTCACGGAGCTGACCGCGGACGAGGGCCGGATCAGCGGGGTCCGCGGGCACGCCCGGGGCACAGGCGCCGCCCGCCAGCTGTGCGCGCCGCTGGTCATCGGGGCGGACGGCAAGCACTCCAGCGTCGCCCGGGCGGTCAGCGCCGGCACCTACCGGGCCCGCCCGGTCGGCTCGGCCGCCTGCTACGGGTACTTCGCCGACCTGCCGGTGACCGGCGGGGAGGTGTACCAGCTGCCCGACCGGCTGGTCGGCCTGTGGCCCACCGGCGACGGGCTCACCATCGTCTACCTCGCCGTACCGGCCGCCGCCTTCCCGGCGCTGCGCGCCGACCTGGACGCCGGCTTCCGGGCCGCCGTGGGTGCCGTCGCCGACCTCGGCGAGCGGCTGGCCGCCGCCCGCCCGGCGGAGCACCTGCGGGCCACTGTCGACCTGCCCAACCTGTTCCGCAGGCCGGCCGGGCCGGGCTGGGCGCTGGCCGGCGACGCCGGCCTGGTGATGGACCCGATCAGCGGCCAGGGCATCGGCAACGCGCTGCGGGACGCCGCGGCGCTGGCCGACGCCGTGCTCGCCGGACTCGGCGGTACCGGGTCACTGACCGCGGCGCTGGCCGGCTACCACCGGGCCCGGGACACCGCCCGGCGACCCATGTACGACCTGACCACCCGGCTCGCCGCGTTCCGCCCCGACCCGGTCGGCGCGGTGCTGTTCCCCGCCGTCGCCGCCGACCCGGCGCAGAGCAGCCGGTTCCTCGGCGTGCTCACCGGCGCCGTCCCGGTCGACGAGTTCTTCTCCGTACGCAACCTGCGGCGCATGGTCGGCGTCCGGGGCCTGGCCCGGATCGTGGTCGGCGCCGCCCGGCCGGCTGGAATCCTCAGGCGGGCCGGTCCGACACAGCTGCCAGGCGCGACCGGGCCGACACCACCAACCAGGCCGACACCACTAACCAGGCCGACACCGTCGACCCGGCCGATACCGTCGACCGGGCCAGCCGGGCCGACGCCGCCGAGCGCGACAGCGGGGCCGGCTCAGCCCACCAGGTAGGTTTCGTAGGCCACACCGGCCGGCAAGCGGGCGCCGACCGTGACGAAGACGCCCTTGTTGAGCCAGTCGAGGGCCGGCGCGGCCGTCTCGATCCCGGTGATCCCGCGGAAGACGTAGGCGGCCGGGTCGACGGTGTCACCCCGGGCCAGCCGGGCCAGCACCTCGGGGCTGCCGTGGCGGACCGAACGGGCCCGCACGGCGATCAGGTCACCGGCCTGCGTGCGCAGGGTGTACCGGACGTCGCCGAGCGCGGTGCCGTCCGGCAGGACGGTCTGCCAGTCGGCGCTCACCCCCGGCACGAGCGTCCCGGACAGCTGCGGGCCGGTGAACGTACCCCCGGTCAGCGGGATGAACCGCCGCCGCCCGGCCGGCGTGTCACCGAGCTCCAGCGGCGCGCCGAGGCTGACCTCCAGGTGGTACACCAGAGTCAGCCGGGGCAGCGGAAGGCCGTCGGGGCCGGCCGGTGGCGCCGGGTCGTTCGGGTGCGGTCGCAGTTCGGTGACGGTCACGTCCATCCAGTCCGCCAGCGGTAGGGCGGCCAGCAGCGCATCCAGCTCGGTACGGCTGCCGGCCCGGTACACGCCCATGGCGCGCCGCTCGCCAGGGCTGGCCTGCGGTGTCCACAGCCGTACCAGCTGGCCCCGCCGCGCCAGTTCGGCGGCGGCGGCCGTCTCGGCGGTGTCGCGGCGGCGCCGCTCGTCCTCCGGTGTACCGTCCGGCACCGTGAGGTCGAACTCGACCAGGAACTCCATGCCCTCTCCCAGCGCTCAGCCGGCGGCCGCCGGGACAAGTTGTTGTCCACCGTCGATGTCGTACGTCGCGCCGGTGAGCGCCGTGTTCGTCATCAGGTGCACGGCCAGCGCCGCGACGTCGGCCGGCTGGACGACGCGCCGGATCGGCAGGCTACCGCGCAGCTGCTCACGGCGCCGGTCCAGGTCGTCACCGAGCAGCCGGGCCGACAGCGGCGTATCCACGAAACCGGCCGCGATCAGGTTGACCCGCACCGGCGCCACCTCCAGCGCCAGATTGGCCACCAGCGCCGGCAGCGCGGCGGTCAGCGCCGCTGTCACGGCCAGTCCGGGCGCCGGGCGGCGGGCGCCGGTACCGCCCACGAACAGCAGGCTGCCCGGCGGTCGGATGCGGCCGTCCGCGGCCCGGGCCAGCGCCAGTGGCAGGCTCAGCGCCGCGCCCACGTACCGGCGCACGTCGGCGAGGTCCAGGTCAGGCAGCCGCCCGTAGTACGGGCTGCCGGCGGTCACCAGCACGTGGTCGACCGCGGCGGGAAGGTCGGCGAAGAACCGCTCCAGCCGGCCCGGATCGGTGGCGTCGAAGGCCGCCGATCCGGCGGCCGTCACCTCGGCGGCGGCCGCGTCCAGCCGCTGCTGGTCCCGGCCCACCAGGATCACCTCGGCGCCAGCCGCGCGGACCTGGCGCGCGGTCGCCAGTCCGATGCCGGCGCTGCCACCGATCACCACGACGGTACGACCGGACAGCGCCGGCTCGAGGGGCATCGACTGCACAGGTCCTCCCAGGACGTGGAGTGTCAGGCGCCGGCCGGCGCGGGCGCCGCTGCCAGCTGTGTGCGCAGCAGCTTGAGCCCGGAGCCGAACAGCTCCGAGAAGCTCGGGAACGGCTGGATGGTATCGCGCAGCACGGCCAGCGGCACCCGGGCGCGGATGGCCAGCGTGGCCTGCTGCAGCCACTCCCCGGCCTCCGGCCCGAGCGCGTACGCCCCGGTCAGTCGCTCGCCGTCGCTGAGCAGCGTGAGGAAGCCGTTCGACTCGGCGTAGGCGCGGCTGTAGGTGGACGCCCGGGGCGCCCCGGACAGCGGCACGGTGGCGCTGAACCGGGCCTGCGTCGCACCGACGGCGGCGGCGTGCGGGTCGGTGTAGATCACCCGGGGCACCGCGGTGTAGTCCACCTCCCGTGGCTCGCCCATGATGTTGGCGGCCACCACGTCGCCCTGGTACTCCCCCATGTGGGTGAACAGCCACTGGCCGGTGCAGTCGCCGATGGCCCAGAGCCGCTCGCCCGCCGACATCCGGGCATCGACCGGGATGCCGTGCCCGTCGGCGGCCACACCGACGCTGTCCAGGCCGAGGCCGTCCACCCGGGGACGCCGGCCGGTAGCCACCAGCAGCCGGTCACCGCGCAGCTGCCGGCCGTCGGCGAGGTCGAGCAGGTACGCCTCACCCGCGCGCCGGGCGGCGCTGGCCTGCACGCCGAGCACGACTTCGACGCCGTCCCGGCGCAGCACCCCGCCGAGCGCCTCGCCCAGCGCCGCCGGCTCCCGGCCGAGCAGGTGCGGACCCGACTCGACCAGTACCACCTGCGCACCCAGCCGGCGCAGGGCCTGCGCCATCTCCACCCCGACCGCGCCACCACCGAGGATCAGCAGCCGGCGCGGCACCTCCCGCAGGCCGGTCACCTCCCGGTTGGTCCACACGCCGTCCAGTGCGGCCAGGCCGTCCACCGGCGGCAGGACCGGCGACGAGCCGGTCGCCAGGACCACGTGCCGCGCGGTGTACGCCGCGCCGGCCACCTCGACGACGCCGACGCCGGCCAGCCGGCCCTCGCCCCGGATCAGGGTGATCCCCTTGCCGGCCAGCCACTGCTCCTGCCCGGCGTCGGAGTAGCCGGAGACCTCGAAGTCACGCCAGGCCAACGCGGCTGCCACGTCGACCTGTGCGGTGCCCGCGGCGTCCCGCGCCGCCTGGACCGCCTCGCCCGGGCGCAGCAGGGTCTTCGACGGGATGCAGGCGTAGTACGAGCACTCCCCGCCGACCAGCGCCCGTTCGACCAGGGCGACCCGGGCGCCCGCGTCGGCCAGGGCGCCGGCGCAGTGCTCGCCCGGCGCCCCACCGCCCAGCACGATGACGTCGTAGTCGTCGCTCACCGCGGCATCGCCGCCAGGTACGCGCCGGCGTCCGCGGCGGCTTCGGATTCACCGCGCCCGGCCTGCCGGGCGACGATGTAGGCGGCGTACCAGTCCGACCAGTGGTGCGGCGGTGCGGTCGGCTCGTACCCGCCGTGGTGCACCTCGGCCTCGCGCAGCAGCGCGGTCAGTGCCGTCACATCCATCCTGTCCCCCTCCGTTGCCCGTCCCGGGGCAGCCGGCGCGGACGACCGTCGCCCGGCCGGCCGCTGGCGTGGTCACACCCGGCCGGGCAGCCGGGTGGTGATCTCCTGCAGCAGCCAGCCGTTGCCGTCCGGGTCGCTGAACGAGGCGAACGAGGCGTAGCTCTGCCGCTGCGGAGCGAGCCCGGCCACCCGGGCCTGCGTACCGCCGTGGTGGAAGACGCCACCGGCGTCGTGGAACACCTCGCTGACCTCGACGCCCCGGCCGACCAGTTCGTCCCGGGCCGCCTCGATGTCGTTGACGGCCAGGTGCAGGCCCTGCGCCGAGCCCGGCTGCGCCGTGGTGAGACCGGCACCGAAAATGACCGAGCACCCGGAGCCGGGCGGGGTCAGCTGCACCAACCGGAAGTCGCCGGCGGCGAACTCGGCGTCCAGCCGCCAGCCCAGCGCCTCGTAGAACCGCCTGGCCCGGTCGACGTCGGTGACGGGAAGGACGACGACCTCGAGTCTGAAGTCCATGCGCGGAACACCTCGCTCCTTCGCGGAGTGGATCGTTGCCGGTACGCGGGTGCGGACGTCGTCGTCCGGTCCCGGTCATGCGCCGGGCACGGGCGCGGAGAGCCGGCGCGGCCGTACCCCGAGCGTCGAAGGGAAGAGCTGCGTGGCTCACGCGCGGAATCGTCGCGCCTGCCGGACGGCGGTGCGCTGCAACAGGTGCGAGCACCATGGTAGGCGCTGGGCCGATGCCGCCGGAGCGGGTTCGGGCACTCCGGTCGACGGTTTGCGGCGGCCCGGCCGACGTGGCCGGTGGTACCTATAGTGGCCGGATGGAGCTGCGGTTCAGCGGCGAGATCTGGTTCTGGCGCGGGCCCGCGCCCTGGCACTTCGTGACCGTCCCGGACGAGCAGTGTCGGGACATCGCCGCCGCCGCGCCGATGGTCAGCTACGGCTGGGGCTGCATCCCGGCGACCGCCCGGATCGGTGACACCGCCTGGCGCACCTCGCTGTTCCCCAAGGACGGCCGCTACCTGGTGCCGGTGCGGACCGACGTGCGCCGGGCGGAGCGGGTGGAGTTGGGCGACACGGTGTCGATCCGGCTGACCATCCGGGACTGAGGCGCGTCCATCCGCCTCGCCACCGTGCCGGTCCGCGCCCGGTCCGGCCGGCGTGGACCGGTAACTTTCGGGTTTTGTCGAAGCCGCCGCGCCGGACGTATCGCGCGGTTCCCGTCGGTGATCTGCCGATATCCCCACCCGGCCGGTCCGGAAGCCAACCACTGAGGACAGCCCTCTTCGAAACTTGTCCGACGATAGTTCCGAATGTTTCAATGTCCTCCGGCCATCACCCTTCCGCACCGGCGGGCACCACGGGCATCCCCGCCGGGTAGCGGCAGCCGGCCACGTACCGCCGTCCCCCGTTAGACCCAGCCGACACCGCCGAATGCGCAACCCCGGCGGCCATCGGCCGCACCCGAGGAGAGGCAATGCCTTCCACACGCATCACCAGGAAAGTCCTGGCCAGCGCGGTGACGCTCGCAGCCGCCGCGGTCGGTACCGTCGCGGCGGTCGCGCTGGCCGCGCCATCGTCGCAGGCCGCCACCTGCAACGGGTACGTCGGCATCACCTTCGACGACGGCCCCACCCCGGGCAACACCCAGAACCTGCTCAACGCCCTCAAGTCGGCCGGCATGCGGGCCACCTTCTTCGACGAGGGCCAGAACGCCCAGCCCAACCCGTCGCTGGTCCAGGCGACCGCCGCCGCCGGCATGTGGATCGGCAACCACAGCTGGGACCACCCGCACATGACCCAGCTGAGCACGTCCCAGATGAACACCGAGATCGGCAACACCCAGAACGCCATCCGCCAGATCACCGGGACGGCGCCGAAACTGTTCCGGCCGCCGTACGGCGAGACCAACTCGACGCTCAAGTCGGTGGAGGCCCAGTACGGGCTGACCGAAATCATCTGGGACGTCGACTCGCAGGACTGGAACGGCGCCAGCGTCTCGTCCATCGTGGCGGCCAACGGCCGGCTCACCAACGGCCAGGTCATCCTCATGCACGACTGGCCGGCCAACACCGTGCAGGCCATCCCGCAGATCGCGGCCGGCCTGGCCAGCCGCGGACTGTGCGCCGGCATGATCTCGCCGAGCACCGGCCGGGCGGTCGCCCCGGACGGCAACAGCCCGCCGCCGCAGAGCCAGTCGCCCTCGGTGCGGCCGAGCAGCCCGACGCCCAGCAGCCCCGCACCCAGCTCGCCGGCCCCCAGCTCGCCCGCCGCCAGCTCGCCGGCCGCCAGCTCGCCGCCGCCGGGCGGCTCCGGCTGCCGGGTCAGCTCGTCGGTCAGCGCCTGGAACACCGGGCTGACCAACAACATCACCATCACCAACACCGGCGGGTCGACGGTCAGCAACTGGCGACTGACCTTCACCCTGGCCGGCGGCCAGACCATCGTCGGTGGCTGGAACGCCACCTACAGCCCAGCCAGCGGCCAGGTGACGGCGACCAACGCCGGCTACAACAGCACCATCGGCGCCGGTGGCTCGACCAGCATCGGCTACCAGGCCAACCACACCGGCAACACCGCCGCCCCGACCGGATTCGCCCTCAACGGCGTCGCCTGCAGCAGCTGAGGCACCCAGAGCTCGCGGGCCGGTGTACCCACGCACCGGCCCGCGACCGGCGGCCGCACGCAATTGGCCGGAGTTCCGGCGCAGCAGGCCCCCGGGCGGGCACGATCGGGGCATGACGAACGCACGGAACATCATGCACGCGGGCGTCGAGTGCGTCCCGGAGCACGAAACCCTCGACCGCGCCGCGCAGCTCATGCGCGAACACAACGTCGGATCGCTGCCCGTCTGCGGGGACGACGACCGACTCAAGGGCATCATCACCGACCGTGACATCGTGGTGAACTGCCTCGCCATCGGCCGCGACCCGGCCAGTACCACCGCGGCCCAGATGTGCGAAGGCGACCTCGTCTGGATCGACGCCGACGCGGACACCGACGAGGTACTCGCGCTGATGGAGGCGCACCTGATCCGGCGCCTGCCGGTGGTGGAGGGGCACCAACTGGTCGGCATGATCAGCGAAGCCGACCTGGCCACCCACCTCACCCCGGACAAGCTGGCCGAGTTCGCCAGCGCCATCTACTCCGCCCCGTCCGGCCTGTAGCAGGCTTCCGCGTCCGGGGCGGCCGCGCAGGCTCCTGCGACGTGCGCGGCGGCGCTACGCTGAGGCACATGTCGCAACGGGCGATCGCGGTGTGGGCGGCGCTGGTCGCCGCCGCCGCCACGCTGGGCGGCCTGACCGCTCCGCCCGGCCTCGCCGGTGGTGCGGCGCTCTCCGCCGTGGTCTTCGCAGCCGCCGTGCTGCTCGCCGTGCGGGTGCTCGACGGCGTCGTACCAGCCGGTGCGCTGGCCGGTGCCCGGTCGGTCAGCGCCCGCGCCCGGATCCGCCGCGTCCACCCGCCCCGCACCACCGACCCGGACGCCGCCGGCCGGCCCCGGCCCCGGGCCCCCGGCGCGCTCTCCCTGGCCCACTGAACCCGCCACGTCCACCGCACCGCTCAGCCCGCCGCCGGCCCGCGCCGGGCGCGGGCGTCGCGCGCGGATGACGTCGCCGGGTCGCTGACACAGCACCGAGCCGTCCGACGGCTCGCGCGCGGCCGTCGCGCCGCCACTTCCCGTTCTGCTGCGCCCTCCCGCCAAGGAGTCCGTCACCATGCTCGCCTTCGCGCCGTTCGCCGGCGCCTGCACCGCCGCGTCCGCCCTCCTCGACCAGCTCGTCACCGCGCTGCACCCGGTCGGCGGCGCGGCGGCCGCCGTCGTCGTCCTCACCGTCGCGGTCCGCCTCGCGCTGCACCCGCTGACCCGCCGCGCGGTACGCGGCGAGCGGGCCCGGCTACGGCTCGCCCCGCAGCTGGCCAGGCTGCGCGAGCGGCACGGCACGGATCCGGCCCGGTTCGCCACCGAAGTCGGCGCGCTGCACCGGGCGGCCGGCGTCTCCCCGGTCGCCGGGCTGCTCCCCACGCTCGCCCAGGCACCGGCGTTCCTGCTGCTCTACCGCGCGGCCGCGGGTCTGCACGGGGCCGGCCGGTCGCTGTTCGGCGTGGCGCTGTCCACCCGGCTGGCCGGTGCGGCGCCCGGCCAGTGGTGGGTGTTCGGCGTGCTGCTGGCCGCCGTGGCCCTGGTGGCCTGGCTCAGCGCCCGGCGCGCTGTCCGGATGGCCGCTGCGCTGCCCGGTCCGGCGCCGTCCGGACCGGCCGCCGGGCTGATCCGCTGGGCGCCGTACCTCACGGTGGTCAGCGCTGCGTTCGTGCCGCTGGCCGCCGGGCTGTACGTGCTCACCAGTGCCGCGTACACGCTGGTGGAGAACGTCGCGCTGCGCCGGGGGCTACCGGATGGTGCGCCCCGCCCGGCCGGCTGACGGGGCGACCGGCGCCAGCCGGCCGGGACCTCAGGCGGCGCGCCGCTGTCAGCCGACGGGGACGCGGGTCACCAGGAACGTGGTGGTCCGCCGCAGCGCGAAGCCGAGCCGGTGGTAGAGCCGGATGGCGTCGGTGTTGTCGGCCGCCGCGTGCAGGAACGGGGTGTCCCCGCGCTGCCGGATGCCGGCCGCCACGGCGCCGATCAGCCGGGCGGCGAGGCCCTGGCCGCGGAAGCCGGGATCGGTGCAGACGGCGCTGATCTCGGTCCACCCGGGTGGGCGCATCCGTTCGCCGGCCATGGCCACCAGCGCGCCGGCCCGTCGGATACCCAGGTAGCCGCCGAGTTCGACGGTCCGCGGCCCGAACGGGCCGGGTCGGGTACGGGCCACCAGGTCGAGCATTCCGGGCACGTCGTCGGGGCCGAGCCGGAGCGCCTCGGCGTCGGGTACCGCCGGCACGCCGTCGTCGACGAGCTGCACGCCGGGGATGGTGGCCAGCACCTCCCAGCCGGGCGGCGCGGCGCTCACGCCGGCCAGGGGTACCACCGTGCCGGGTCCGGCCAGCGCCGCGAGGTCGTCCCACCCGCGCGGGTCGGAGGGGTCGGCGAAGGCGGCGAACGGGGAGACCTCGGGCGGGTAGCGCACCGCCCGGCCGCGCCGTTCGGCGAAGTCCGCGTGCGGGCCGGTGAGCGCGGCGTACGCGGGATTGTCCAGCGGGTGGACGTCGGTCACGGCGCTCCTTCCCCGGGTGGGTGTCCCCGTGGACGCCCCCGGAACGAGTCTGCACCAGCCGGGTTACCGCGGTGTTCCCGGTGGCACCGGGCGGCCGGGGCGCGGGCGGGTCAACCGAGGTGCCGGCGGATCGCCCGGAGCAGGGCGGGCAGGCCGCCGATGAGCGCGGCCCGCTCGGCCTCGGTCAGTTCGCCGGCCCAGCCTTCGAAGCGGGCGTGGAACGCGGTCGCCATCCGGCTGTGCAGCCGGCGTCCCCGGTCGGTCAGGCGCAGCCGGTACTGCCGGCGGTTGTCCGGGTCGCGCTCGCGGGTCACCAGCTCGGCCCGTTCCAGGTCGGCGACCAGTCGGCTGACGCTGCTCTTCTCCAGGCGCAGCCGGTCGGCCAGCTGCTGCTGGGTGGGCGGCTGCGCGGTGTCCAGCTCGTGCAGGGCGAACGCCTGCGACAGGGACAGCGGGTGCCCGGGTACGGCCTGGTCCACCTGGAGCAGCCCGGCCGCCCGGATCAGGTCCATCAGCAGGGTGTGGATCTGCTCCGCCTCAGAATGGTTGTGCTCCACAACTGACCATCGTACGATGGGTTGATAGTTGTACTGCACAACTGAGGGGACTCCGCCATGCACGGAATGATCCATGCCCGTCGCCGTAACCTTCCGAAGGTCTTCGCGGGCCGCTCCAGCCGCTTCTACGACCTGATGTCCCGGCGGGTGATCCGGCGCATGTACCGGCGGTTCGCCGCCGACATCGCCGCGGTCGCCCCGCCCGGCGCCCAGCTGCTCGACGTCGGCACCGGCCCCGGCATCCTGCTGGTCGAACTGGCGGCGCTGCGGCCCGACCTGCGGCTCACCGGCGTCGACCTGTCCCCCGACATGGTCCGCGCCGCCCAGCGCAACCTGGCACCACTGGGTGACCGGGCCACCGCCCAGGTCGGCGACGTGACCCGGCTGCCGTTCCCGGACCACTCCTTCGACCTGATCGTGTCGTCGTTGAGCCTGCACCACTGGGACGATCCGGGCGCCGCCGTCCCCGAGCTGGCCAGGGTGCTGCGCCCCGGCGGACAGGTACGCATCTACGACTTCCCGTTCGCCCCGTTCGGCTCGCTCACCGAGGCGGCCCGGGCCGCCGCCGTGCTCACCGGCCCGTCCGGCCGGCAGCCCGTCCGCACCGGCATCGCCTTCCTGCGCTGCCACCGGTTCGACCTGTCATAGCCACCCGCGGGGTACGGTGGCGGCATGCGCGATCCCCGGGTGGACGCCTACCTCGATGCCCTACCTGCCTGGCAGCGGGACATCTGCCAGGAGGTACGCGAGCTGGTGCACGCCGTCGACCCGCAGGTCACCGAGACGATCAAACGCACGGTTCAGCCCTACTTCGTGCTGGACGGCAACATCTGCGCCCTGCTGGCCACCCGCGACCACGTCAACGTGTTCCTCTACGACGGCGCCATCGTTCCCGACCCGGACGGCATCATCACCGCCGGCCACGACAACGCCACCGCCCGCACGGTGGCCGTGTACCAGGGCGGGACGGTGCCCGCGCGACCGCTGTCGGCGATGTTCCGGCAGATCATCGCCAACAACCGGGCCGGCGGCTGGCGGGCGCTCAAGCGGGCCGGCGGGCCTCGATGAGGGTACGGGTGGAGTGCGCCACGAACGCCCCGTGCGCCCGGATGTGGGCGTCCAGCCGCTGCAGGGCGGCGTGGTAGCGCTCGACACTGAAGTCCGGTACCCACCAGACGCAGGTGCGCAGCGTGTAGACCACGGCGCCGATGTCCAGGAACTCCATCCGGCACCGGGCGGTGCGCAGGTCCACGATCTCCAGGCCGGCCGCCCGCGCCGCGGCCGCCTCCCGGTGCGGGTCGCGGGCCAGCTGCCCGCGCGGCAACGGGCCACGCAACCATTCGATCAGCTCGTACGCCGACGCCGGCCCGACATGCTGGGCCAGGTACGCGCCGCCCGGCGCCAGCACGCGGGCGATGCCCGGCCAGTCGGGCGTGACCGGGTGCCGGCTGGTCACCAGGGCGAAGCTGGCGTCCGGGAACGGCAGCGGCTGCCCCGCGTCCACCGGGACCACCGTGACGCCGCGCGGCTCCAGCAGCTTCCGGGCCCGGTCCAGGTTCGGCGGCCAGCCCTCGGTCACCACCATCCGGGGCGGCAGCACCGGCACGGCCGCGATGATCTCGCCCCGGCCGGTGTCGATGTCCAGCGCCGAGTCGACCTCCGGCAGGCGCCGCGCGATCAGCCGCGAATACCCCCACGGCGGCCGCTGCTCGGTGGCCCGCCCGGCGAGCCAGTCGAAGCTCCAACCGGACACGTCGGCCGCCGCCGCTTCCGCGACGAGCTCGGTGAAGGGACGCACCCTTGCATCATCGGTTGCCCGTCAACGGGGTTTGTGGTGGTCAGTACTCCAGCGCCACCAGTGCGTAGCTGCGCTCGGGGTCGAGTCGGGTGAGCAGGTCGGTCAGTTCGGCGGGGATCGCCGGACCGTAGGCCTGGTCGAGAAACCAGCGCAGCTGGTCGACCCCGACCCGGGCGGCGACCGTCCCCCAGTCGACCCGCACGCCGTGCAGTGACGTCTGGATGATCCGGTACATCCGGTCCCACGACCGGTTGCCCACCAGGGGGAACTCGGGCCCGACGCGGTGCGGGACGTTACCGGTGGCGAACGTGCCACCCCAGTCCAGCGTGCCGCCCGGGCCGGTCTCGCCCAGGTACACGTGGTACGTGGTCATGCTGCGAGGATAGGCGCCGGTCAGGACTCGGGGTGCCGGCTGCCCACGCCGGCCAGCGCGGCGGCGCCTACGGCCAGGACGATGAGGATGGTCCAGATGAGGAATACCTGCGCGATGGCCATAGTGGACACCTCCCGCTTTCGAGTGGGCGACGTCCATGGCATACCCGCCGGTCCCGGGGGCAAACTCCGGTCACCGCCGCGGTGACCGGTGACACAGTCAGACGGTAGGGCGCGCAGGATCTGCGGTTCGTCGTCGACGATGAGCACCCGGGTCGCGGCTGTCGCCCCACTCCTGGCGCGGGGACGGGTCGGCCGGGCCTGCGCCCGGGGCGTCCACCGAGGCCAACCGCAGCGTCATGGTGAGCCCGCCGCCGGGCGTCAGGTCGGGTTCGAGGATGGCCGGTATGTCGTTGCCGACCACCTGGTGGCAGGTCCCGCCAAGGGGTCTCCACCAGGACCCGCTGCCGGGCCAGCAGCGCGGGATCGGCGCCGGCCAGCCCGTCGTTGCGGGCCACGTGCGCGGCGAGCAGGTCGGTGCCCTTGGTCCGGGCGGCCACCCGGGTCCGCTACGCCGCCGACCCGGTTCTTGATGCCATCTTGACGGCGGCCCGCTATACCGTCGTATAGTCGGCTGTACGCTCGTATAGCAGCGGAGGTGGGCATGGACAGCGACGACCTGACCGCCCGGGCGCGCATCCGCGACGCCGCGCTGCGCCTGTTCGCCGAGCGCGGGACGGCCGCCACCGGGGTACGCGACATCGCCCGCGAGGCCGGCGTCTCCCCGGGGCTGCTGCGCCACCACTTCGGCACCAAGGAGGCGCTCCGCGACGCCTGCGACGCCTACGCCCTGCGGCGCGCCATGGACATCAAGGCCGAGGCGCTCGGTGGCGGGCTGGCCGCGCCCGGCTTCCTGCCCAGCGTCGAGCCGACCCTGCTGCTGCTCAAGAAGTACCTGGGCCGCGCCGCCGTGGACGGCTCCCCGGCCGCCGCCGCCATGTTCGACGAGATGGTCGCCGCCACCGAGCAGTGGCTGGCCGGGCAGGAGCAGGTCAGCACTCGGGACAGCCGGGCCTACGCGGCCGCGCTCACCGCGATGACGCTCGGCCTGGTGGTCCTGCACGAGCACGTCAGCCGGGCGATCGGCACGGACATGATGGCCCCGGTGGGCCACGCCCGGGCCGTCGTCGCCACCGCCGAAGTGCTGTCCCAGCCGCTGGTCGGCCCCGAACTGGTTGACCAGGCCGCGGCCGCCTTCGCCGCCGCCCACGGCCGGCCACCGCAGCCCCGGCCGGACACCACCGACGGCGAGCCGTCGTCCAGCCCCGACGCAGCGCCACCACCCCGCCCGGCCGCCGCGCGACGCGGCGCCACCACCCGGCCGCGCCGGCGCGCGGCAACCCCTCCGCCGAAGGAGCAGCCCGATGAGTGACCCCACCAGCGCCGACCCGGATACCGCGATCGACGTCGCCGCACTGGTCAAGACGTTCGGTCAGGTACGCGCCCTGGACGGCCTCGACCTGCGGGTACGCACCGGCGAGGTGCACGGATTCCTGGGCCCCAACGGGTCCGGCAAGACCACCACCATCCGGGTGCTGCTCGGGCTGCTGCGCGCCGACGCCGGTAACGCCCGACTGCTCGGCGGCGACCCCTGGCGGGACGCCACCACACTGCACCGGCGGCTGGCCTACGTACCCGGCGACGTCACGCTCTGGCCCAACCTGTCCGGCGGCGAGGTCATCGACCTGCTCGGCCGGCTGCGTGGCGGGTTGGACCAGCAGCGGCGCCGGGCGCTGCTGGAGCGCTTCGACCTCGACCCGCGCAAGAAGGCCCGCACCTACTCCAAGGGCAACCGGCAGAAGGTGGCCCTGGTCGCGGCGCTCGCCTCCGACGTGGAACTGCTCATCCTCGACGAGCCGACCTCCGGGCTCGACCCGCTGATGGAGCAGGCGTTCCGCGACGTGGTCGCCGACGAGCGTCGACGCGGCCGTACCGTGCTGCTGTCCAGCCACATCCTGGCCGAGGTGGAGGCGCTGTGCGACCGGGTCACGATCATCCGTGACGGGCGCAGCGTCGAGTCCGGCACGCTCGCCCAGCTGCGGCACCTGACCCGTACCTCCATCGAGGCCGACCTCGCCGGCCCGGCGGACGGGCTGGCCGCCCTGCCCGGCGTGCACGGCTTCCAGGTCACCGACGGCCGGGTCCGCTTCGACGTGGACACCGCGCAGCTGGACGGCGCGCTGCGGGCGCTCACCCAGGTCGGGGTACGCGGCCTGGTCAGCCAGCCGCCCACCCTGGAAGAGCTGTTCCTGCGCCACTACGACCGTTCCGCCGCGCCTGTGGAGGTGACCGGGTGAGCACGACCTTGACCGGCACCCGGCACCTTGTCCGGCTCATCGCCCGCCGGGACCGCGTCGTCATTCCACTGTGGACGGTCATCGTCGCACTGGTGCCGGCCAGCTACGTCAGCACCATCGACGGCCTGTACCCGACCGCCGCACAGCGCGCCGAGTTCGCCGAGACCGGTCGGCACAGCGCCGCCTTCGTCACCCTCTACGGCCGGCTCTCCGGCTCCAGCCTGGGCGAGCTGGTCACCTGGCGGGCCGGCTTCATCCCGGTCATCGTCGGCATCATCGCCGTGCTCACCGTCATCCGGCACACCCGTACCGACGAGGAGGCCGGCCGCCGCGACCTGCTCGGCGCCACCGTGCTCGGCCGGCACGCCCCGCTGGCCGCCGCGCTGACCGCCACCGTGCTGGCCGGCGCCGCCCTGGGCGTGCTCTCCGCACTGGTCCTGCTGAGCCAGGGCCTGGGACCGGCCGGCAGCTTCGGCTACGGCGCCCAACTGCTCGGTACCGCCGTCGCCTTCGCCGCCGTCGGGGCGCTGGCCGCCCAACTCACCTCCGGCGCCGGAGCCGCCCGGGGTATCGGCATCGCCGCCGTCGGCGCGGCGTTCCTGCTGCGCGTCGTCGGTGACCTGTCGGCGCAGGCCGGCTCCGGCGCCGGCTGGGTCGCCTGGCTCTCCCCGATCGGCTGGGTCCAGGCGCTGCACCCGTTCGGCGGCGACCGCTGGTGGGTGCTCGTCATCCCGGTGGCCTTCGGCGCCGCCGTGACCGCCGGGGCGGTGGCGCTCTCCGCGCACCGGGACGTCGGCTCCGGCGTCCTGCCCGACCGTCCCGGCCCGGCCACCGCCGCGCCCGCGCTGCGCTCCCCGCTGGCCCTGGCCTGGCGGCTGCACCGGGGCCTGCTGGCCGCCTGGGCCGCCGGCTTCGCCGCGCTCGGGCTGGTCTTCGGCAGCGTCGCCAACAGCGTCGGCGACCTGTTCAAGGACAACCCGAAGCTGGCCGACGTGTTCAACCGGCTGGGCGGTGCACACGCCCTCATCGACAGCTACCTGGCCGCCATCATGAGCCTGCTCGGGCTGATCGCTGCGGCGTATGCCATTCAGGCGGCGGTCAAGCTGCGGACCGAGGAGAGCGCCGGACGGGCCGAGGTGCTACTCGCCACCACCGTGGGACGGGTGCGCTGGGCCGCCAGCCACGCCACCTTCGCCGCACTCGGTCCGGCCGTGGCGCTGCTGGTGGGCGGCCTGACCACCGGCGTGAGCTACGGCCTCGGAGCGCACGACATCGGCGGGCAGCTGCCCCGGGTGCTGGCCGCGGCGCTGGTGCAGCTGCCCGCGGTGTGGGTACTCGGGGCCCTCACGCTGACGCTGATCGGCCTGGCGCCCCGGGCCACCGTGGCGGCGTGGGGCGCGCTGGGGCTGTGCCTGTTGCTCTACCTCGTCGGGGCGGCGCTGCGGCTGAGCCAGGCGGTGCTGGACGTCTCGCCGTTCACCCACGTGCCGAAGGCACCGGCCGCGCACATCCCGGCGCAGCCGTTGGTGTGGCTGGCCCTGGTGGCGATCGCGTTGACCGTGGCCGGGCTGGCGGGGCTGCGCCGCCGCGACGTTCCGGTGCCCTGACCGGTGGGGCGCCCTCGGTCATCCGGACCCGAGGTGACGCCACCAGGTGATGCCCTCCCCGATCTGGACGAAGCCGTACGAGCCGTAGAGGAGCTTCCCTTCCGGGGTGGCGTTCAGCACGGCGTGCCGGGCACCGGCCCGCCGGGCGGCGGCGCACACCGCGGACAGCAGGGCGGTACCGAATCCCCGTCTGCGGTACGGCTGCCAGACGTGCATGTCGAACACGCCGGCCAGGTCGCCATCGAGGAACGACCAGGCCCGCCCGGCGAACCGTCCGGTACGCGCGGTGTACGCGGCGGCGTACCAGGCCCGGGTGGGCTGCCGGCGGGCAACGGCGAGCAGCTGACGGTACCCCGGATCCTGGTCGTCGTAGTCGCTGGTCTCGACCTGCAGCTGCACCCGCGGATCCGGACCGCGCACCGGGCCGGACAGGTCGGCCGTCATCCACCACGGCGACCAGCCGGGGGTGAAGCCAGCCCGCGCCAGCGGCGTGGCGTCCACGTCGAGACCGAGCCAGACGCCCACGATCGGCCGCCCGCGCTCGCGGGCGCGGTCCACGCCGCGGGTCAGCGCCGCGGTGGTCATCGCCGTGGGAAACATGAGGTTCTGGCCGTCCGGGCCGTCCACCCAGGTCAACGGACCATCGGTCCACACCTCGCCGCCGCATGTCTGCGCCCGCAACCGAAACCAGTTCGTCTGCACACGTTGGCAGTCCTCAACCGTCACCACAGACAACGACCCTGCCACAGCGGGCTCGAACAAGCCGCGGGTCGCAGACCGGACTGTCCAGAATGACCTTGCCCCGGCGGTCATGACGGAGAGCGTTGCGACCCGGCAACAGGCATGCCGCGCTGTGCGGGACGCTCAGCCGGTACGGCGGGCCACCACGCGCTCGATGATGCCCAGTCGGGAGCGCTCGGCCGCCTCCACGGCGAAGCCCAGCGCCGGTAGCCAGCGGATCGGGCGGCGGGCGAAGTGCTCACCGGTCAACGGTGCGGCGACCGCGTCGACCAGTACCTGCAGGGCGTACACCGGCCACACCGAGGAGGCCACGTGGTCGGCCAGCAGCAGCCGACCGCCGGGGCGCAGCACCCGGGCCATCTCGCCCAGCGCCCGCTTCGGCTGCGGGATGCCGCACAGGGCGAACGTGCAGACCACAGTGTCGAAGCAGGCGTCGGGGAAGTCCAGCGCCCGGGCGTCGCCGGGGCGCAGGTCGACGTCGCGGCGCAGTTCGGTGGCGCGCTGCCGGGCCACGGCGAGCATGCCGTCGCTCCACTCCAGCGCGGTCAACTCGACCTCGGCCGGGTAGTACGCCAGGTTGAGGCCGGTACCGGCGGCCACCTCCAGCGTCCGGCCGGCTGCCTGGGCGCACAGCCACCGGCGGGTGTCGCCGAACCAGCGCTGCTCGGCGCGGGTCATCTTCCGGTCGTAGCCCTGGGCCTGCCGGTCCCAACTGCGGCGCAGCCGGCGGTCGCGGCTCGATTCCACCACGGGCCAACGGTAGCCGGATCGGTGGACCCGGGGTGAGGATGGTCGGATGACGCCCCGGCTCACCCGGCAGTACATCTCCGACACGGTGCACCACTCCGGCTGGCGGTACCTGCTCGGCGAGCTGCGTACCCAGGTGGTCACCGACTCGCTGACCCGCTCGGCGGAGCTGGCCACGCATGCCGTGGCCGCCTGCGCCCCGCACGCCGACGGGCACCTGCGGCTGGACCTGCGCGCCGACCGGGTACTGGTCACTCTGCACACCGTCGAGGACAACTTCGTCACCGCCGTCGATCTGGAGCTGGCCGCCCGGATCAGCGGCCTGGCCCGGGCGCTGGGGCTGCGCACCGAGCCGGGGCCGCCGGTGGTGCAGGTCCTGGAGCTGGGCATCGACGCGCTGGATATCGCGGCGGTGCGCCCGTTCTGGAAGGCCGTGCTCGGGTTCCGCGACGCGCCTGGTCAGGACAATGCCCTGATCGATCCGGTACGCCAGGCTCCGGCGCTGTGGTTCCAGCAGATGGACGCGCCCCGCCCGCAGCGCAACCGGATCCACTTCGACGTCTCGGTACCCCACGAGGAGGCACCGGCACGGGTCGAAGCGGCGCTGGCCGCGGGCGGGGTGCTCGTCTCCGACCAATGGGCGCCCAGCTTCTGGGTGCTCGCCGACCCCGAGGGCAACGAAGCCTGCGTCTGCACCTGGCAGGGGCGCGACTGAGCCGGTGGCGGCGCCTCCGGGCGGGGTCTCGGACCTGACTGTCGTCCCACCCGGAGTGCGCCCGTGCGGTCGGTCAGCCGCGCCGGGCGCGGACCGCCTCGGCCAGGCCGGCCAGCACCGCTTCGGTGTTCTCCCAGGACATGCAGGCGTCGGTGACGCTGCGCCCGTACACCATGTCGGGTCCGATCTCCTGGCGGCCGGGCAGCAGGAAGCTCTCCAGCATGACCCCGGACAGGCCCCGCTCGCCGGCCGCGACCTGCGCGGCGATCTCGCCGGCCACCACGGCCTGCCGGACGTGGTCCTTGTTGCTGTTGCCGTGGCTGGCGTCGACCACCAGGTGACGCGGGCGGCCGGCCTTCTCCAGCAGCGCCAGGGCGTCGGCCACGTCGGTCTCGCCGTAGTTCGGGCCGGTACGCCCGCCGCGCAGGATGACGTGCGCGTCCGGGTTGCCGGTGGTGCTGACCACGGCGGCCCGGCCGGCGTCGTCGACGCCGAAGAACACGTGCCCGGACAGCGACACCTTGGCCGCGTCGACAGCCACCTGCACGTTGCCGTCGGTGGCGTTCTTGAAGCCCACCGGCATGGACAGGCCGGAGGCGAGCTGCCGGTGCACCTGGCTCTCCGAGGTACGCGCCCCGATCGCGCCCCAGGTGGCGGTGTCCGCGATGTACTGCGGGCTGGTCGGGTCGAGGAATTCGCAGCCGACCGGCAGGCCCAGGTCGAGCACGTCGAGCAGCAGCCGGCGGGCCACCCGCAGACCCTTGTGCACGTCGAAGCTGCCGTCCAGGTCGGGGTCGTTGATCAGGCCCTTCCAGCCCAGCGTGGTACGCGGCTTCTCGAAGTAGACCCGCATCACCACGGCCAGGTCCTCGCGCAGGGCCTGGGCCAGCGGGGCGAGCCGGCGGGCGTAGTCCAGCGCGGCGGCCGGGTCGTGCACCGAGCACGGGCCGACCACCACCAGCAGTCGGTCGTCCTCGCCGGCCAGGATCCGGCGGACCTCCTCGCGGCTGCGGCTGACCACGGCCGACCGGGCCTCGCCCAGCGGCAGTTCGGCCAGCAGCTCGGCCGGCGAGATCAGCGGCTGGAAGCTGACCACGTGCAGGTCGTTGGTGGCGGTGCGGTGCGCCGGTTCGGGGGCGGATGCGTTCATCACAGGTTCCTGTCTGGTGGCGGTCGGCACCGGCTGCCGGACCCTGAGTCAGCCGCCGGTGGGGACGACAAAGGGCAGAGACGGAGGTCTCTGCCCTGCTGGCTCTGGGTCGGTCGCGGTCAGCGCATGGCAGCGTCGGCTCGACCCAGAGCCAACGTAAAGCGCCAATACCGCAGGACCACGGGGCGACTATACCCCACCAGCGCCGAAGGCCCGACAGGACAGGATTGGCCTCCGCCGGTCCGGGCAGGCACGATGGAGCGGCCATGACGCTGACCGACCGACTGCCGCCCCGGGCCGACGCCACCCCGGACGTCCTCTACGACGCCTTCGCCTCCTGGGCCGCCGAGCAGGGCCTGCTACTCTACCCGCACCAGGAGGAAGCGCTCATCGAGGTCGTTTCCGGGGCGAACGTGATCGTGGCCAGCCCGACCGGCTCGGGCAAGAGCCTGATCGCCACCGGTGCCCACTTCGCCGCCGTCGGCGAGGGCCGCACCAGCTTCTACACCGCCCCGATCAAGGCGCTGGTCTCGGAGAAGTTCTTCGCCCTCTGCGAAATTTTCGGCCCGCACAACGTGGGCATGCTGACCGGCGACGCCAGCGTCAACGCCGACGCGCCGATCATCTGCTGCACCGCCGAGATCCTGGCCAACATGGCGCTGCGGGACGGGGTGCAGGCCGACGTCGGCCAGGTGGTGATGGACGAGTTCCACTTCTACGCCGACCCGGACCGCGGCTGGGCCTGGCAGGTGCCGCTGATCGAGCTGCCGCAGGCGCAGTTCGTGCTGATGTCGGCCACGCTCGGCGACGTCGCCCGGTTCCAGGAGGACCTGACCCGGCGGACCGGGCGGCCGACCGCGGTGGTGGCCTCCGTGCAGCGCCCGGTGCCGCTGCACTTCCGGTTCGTCATGACGCCACTGCACGAGACGCTGACCGAGCTGCTGGAGACCCACCAGGCGCCGGTCTACGTCGTGCACTTCACCCAGGCCGCCGCCCTGGAGCGCGCGCAGGCACTGACCAGCGTCAACGTCTGTACCCGGGCGGAGAAGGACGCCATCGCCGAGGCGATCGGCGGGTTCCGGTTCACCGCCGGCTTCGGCAAGGTGCTCTCCCGGCTGGTCCGGCACGGCATCGGCGTGCACCACGCCGGCATGCTGCCCAAGTACCGGCGGCTGGTGGAGACCCTCGCCCAGGCCGGGCTGCTCAAGGTCATCTGCGGGACGGACACCCTCGGCGTCGGCATCAACGTGCCGATCCGCACCGTACTGTTCACCGGCCTGAGCAAGTACGACGGGCAGAAGACCCGGCTGCTGCAGGCCCGCGAGTTCCACCAGATCGCCGGCCGGGCCGGCCGGGCCGGCTTCGACACCGTGGGTACCGTCGTGGTGCAGGCGCCCGAGCACGTCATCGACAACGAGCGGGCGCTGGCCAAGGCCGGCGACGACGAGCGCAAGCGGCGCAAGGTGGTCCGCAAGAAGCCGCCGGAGGGCTCGATCGGCTGGGGCCGGCCCACCTTCGACCGGCTGGTCGCCGCCGACCCGGAGCCGCTGGCCTCCCGCTTCCAGGTCAGCCACTCGATGCTGCTCAACGTCATCGGCCGGCCGGGCGACGCCTTCCCGGCCATGCGCCACCTGCTCACCGACAACCACGAGGAGCGCCCCGCGCAGCGCCGGCACATCCGCCGGGCCATCGCCATCTACCGGGCGCTGCTGGCCGGCGGCGTGGTCGAGCGGCTGGCCGAGCCGGACGAGCAGGGCCGGCGGGTACGCCTGTCGCTCAGCCTCGACCTGGACTTCGCGCTCAACCAGCCGCTGTCCCCGTTCGCCCTGGCCACGCTGGAGCTGCTGGACCGCGAGTCGGTCAGCTACGCCCTCGACGCCGTCTCGGTGATCGAGTCCACTCTGGACGATCCCCGGCAGATCCTGTCCGCCCAGCAGTTCAAGGCGCGCGGCGAGGCGGTGGCCGCGATGAAGGCCGAGGGCATCGAGTACGAGCAGCGGATGGACCTGCTGGAGCAGGTGACCCACCCCAAGCCGCTGGCCGAACTGCTGGACGCCGCGTACGAAACCTACCGGCGCGGCCACCCGTGGGTGGCCGACTACACGGTGGCCCCCAAGTCGGTGGTGCGCGACATGTACGAGCGCGCCATGACCTTCGTCGAGTACGTCAACTTCTACGGCCTGTCCCGCTCCGAGGGGCTGGTGCTGCGCTACCTGGCGGACGCGTACCGGGCGCTGCGGCAGACCATTCCGGAGGAGGCGCGCACCGAGGAGCTCACCGACATCGTCGAGTGGCTGGGCGAACTGGTGCGCCAGGTGGACTCCAGCCTCATCGACGAGTGGGAGCGGCTGCGCTCCCCCGGCCCCGAGGGCGTGGCGGCTGCCCCGCTGGACGACCGGCCGCCGGCCGTCACCACCAACCTGCGTGCTTTCCGGGTGCTGGTGCGCAACGCGCTGTTCCGCCGGGTGGAGCTGGCCGCGCTGCGGCGCTGGTACGAGCTGGGCGAGCTGGACGCCGAGTCCGGCTGGGACGCCGACGCCTGGGAGGACGCCATGGAGGGCTACTACGCCCAGCACGCCGACCTGGGCGTCGGGCCGGACGCCCGGGGCCCGAAGCTGCTGCTCATCGAGGCGGACAAGGGCGTCTGGCGGGTCCGCCAGATCTTCGACGACCCGGCCGGCGACCACGACTGGGGCATCTCCGCCGAGGTCGACCTGGCCGAGTCGGACGAGATCGGCGCGGCGGCCGTCCGCGTGCTGGACGTCGGCCAGCTCTGACCGGGCTGGTAGCGCTGACCGGCCGGTGTCAAGCGGATCAGCGGGGCACCGAGGTCGGTCCCCGGACGTCGGCGCCGAGTGCCCGGACCCGCTCGCGCAGTCCCCGGTCGGCGGTCACCACGACGGTCGGCGCGGGATCCGTTCGTACCAGCTCGACGATCGCGTCATCGCCCGAGCCGGGCGCCGCGACGACGGTGACCCCCGCCGGGCCCGGCTCTCCCGCCAGCGGCGCGGCCCGGCCCTCCACCACCAGGACGACCGCCAGCGGACCGGGCAGGCCCGGCAGGCCGGCTGCGGCGACCGGTGCGAGGGCGTCACGCAGCCGGCGGGCGGCGCCCAACCGGTCCCGCCACCAGCCGTCCGGTCGCGATCCCACCACATTGGCCGCGTCAACGATGAGCCGCACCGCGTCAGCGTCCCAGGTCATGCCTCAGTTTGCCGGACCAGGCGCCGACATCCGTGGAACAGGCGGTTTGACGCGACGGTGGAGATCGCCGAAAGTGGGCGGATGCGCACGCGATCCGCGGGGGCCGTCGCCGCCCTGACCCTGTCCGTCGCAGCCGCACTGGCCGGCTGCCACTCCGACGCCCCGGCAAAGGGCAGCGCCGCCGGCCAGTCGGCCGGCCCGCTCCCCGACCCGTGCACCCTGCTCACCCCCGCACAGCTGCAACAGGCGTTCACCGAGCCGCTGCACCGCGCCGACGCCCAACAGCCCACCGACGGCTACCAGCGCTGCACCTACGAGACCGCCACGGTGGGCCGCGAGGTGTTCGTCGACGTCTACCCCAGCGCCCGGGCCTACGACGCCTTCAAGAAGACCGCCCAGGACTCGAACCCGGTCGACGTCTCGGGGGTGGGGCAGGCCGCGTTCCGCACGACACCTTCGGGCCATACGGCCATCTACATCAAAATGAAGGGGTACGCTCTCTCCCTGGTCGCCTTCGGCTTCACCCAGGGCGACCCGACCGACAAGGCGTTGGACCAGCTCGGTCGCGAGGCGGTGGCAACCGCCGGCGGCGCCTGACCGGAGGTAGCCTGACCGGAGGTAGTCATGGCAGACGAAGTGGACCTGCTCGGCCGCGCCCTCGACCAGGCGCACCAGGTGCTGCTCGGGGCGGCCGACGCCGATCCCGGCGCGCCGACCCCGTGCCGCTCCTGGGACCTGGCGCGGCTGCGCGACCACGTGGTCAGTGACCTGGACCGCTTCCTGGTCGCCGCCCGGGGCGAACGTCCCGACTGGAGCGCGCCCGAACCCGACCAGCGCGGCGCCCACGCCGCCGCCTTCCGGACCGGCGCCGACGCCGTCCTCGCCGCCTGGCGCGCCGCGGACCGCAGCGCGCCCGTGCAGACCCAGATGGGCGAGGTCCCCGCCAGCTTCGTGATCAGCCAGCAGACGGCCGAGATGGCGGTACACGCCTGGGACCTCGCGCAGGCCACCGGGCAGCGGGTCAGCTGGGACGACGAGGTGGCCGGCAGCGCGCTGGGCTGGGCGCGGCAGACCCTCAAGCCGCAGTTCCGCGGCGACGAGGCGGAGGGCAAGGTGTTCGGGCCGGAGGTGGCCGCGACCGCCGACGCGCCCGCCCAGGACCAGCTGGTCGCCTGGTTCGGCCGCGACCCCGACCACCCGCTCGCCGGATGACCGGTGCCCGGCATTGGCGACCTACCGCTGACCGGTTTCCCCCTACTGTCGCGCGGCCCAGTCGGACCAGGTAGCCAGCCAACGGTCCTCAGCCTCCACTGTGGCCGCCGGGACCGTGCCGTCGCCCCGCGCCTGCCGGGCGCTCCAGGCCAGCTGGGCCGGCAGGCTCGGTAGGCCGTCGCCGCCACTCGCGCCGTAGGTCAGGGTCTCGCTGATCGCCCGTTCCCGCAGCAGCCGGTCGGTACGGAACCATGCCGCCCGGTCGTGCAGGTTGGTCAACTGGCCGACCATGCCCGATACGGCGCCCCGGGCGGCGGTCTCCGGCTGGCCCGCCGAGGACATCTGCTGCACCACCGCGGCGCGCCACAGCGCCGACCAGTACGCGGGCAACTGCGGTGGCGGGCCACCATCGGCCAGCCAGTGCGCGCGCCGCTCGGCGGTGGCCAAGGTGACCTCGACCAGTGCCCGGCGGGGGTCGTCGCGAAACTGCTCCGGGACAGGCTCCGCGGGGACCGGCGCCGCCGTACCGGGACGCGCCGTCGGCGCGGTCAGCAGCGGCGTGGGATCGGCGACGGTACGCAGCCGGACCCGGTCCGGGCGCCATCCACGGGCCACCACGCTGATCTCGGTATCGCCCTGCGCCGAGCGGACCGCCCACCAGTCGGCGCCGGCACGCACCAGCCGCCCGGGCAGGAGCTCGCCGTCCAGCACGATGTCGTGGTCGTCCTCGCGCCACGCCACCGCGGAGAAGCGTTCACCCCGCAGCCGCATGTCGTGCTCGACCAGCCAGCGCAGCGGTCCCGAGTCCACCCGGGTACCGGCCCAGCGGGCGACCACGACGGTGGCCTGGATCGCGCCCGATGCTTGGTAGACCAGCCGGATGGTGGTCAGCAGGCCGTCACTGTGCTCGGTTCCGGCGAAGCGGACGGTGGCGTCGCCCACCGGATCGGCCAGTTCCAGCACCGGCAGGCCGCGCGCCGTCAACTCCGCACGCAGCTGCGTGCTCCGCGCGTCCGGCCCGTAATCCACGGCACTCCCCTGTCACTCCGGCGCTCCGCACGGTCCGTCCCTACCAGATTGTCGTACTCGTCGACGGCGAGTAGGAGAAGCAAGTATTCGGGGTCAGCTTGTCGCGATGTCGATGATCGTCACGCTGGTGGGGGGCGCGAACGGTGGTCGCGGTCAGCGCGACGCCGTCGTCGGTGGCCAGCAGCACTCGCCGAGCCGGCACCCCCGGAGTCCACAGTGGACTCGGACTCCCCAGGTTGGCCACGACGGTGCAGGCGCCGCGGCGCAGCACCAGGCAGTCGCCGTCGACCCGCACGTCGACTGGGCCCCGCGCGGCACGACCGGACTGGTGACCTACCGCTGACCGGGTTCACCCTGCTGACGCGGCCCAGGCCGACCACGCCGTCAGCCAACGGTTCTCAGCCTCCACAGTGGCCGCCGGGACTGTGTCGTCGCCGTGCGCTTCTCGGGCGTTGCCTGCCAGCTGTGCCGACAGGCTCGGCAGCCCGTCAGCGAGACCCGCGCCGTAGGTCAGCGTCTCAATGACCGCCCGTTCCCCCTTCGACTGGTCCTCATTCTCCAGCCCGAGGTCCCGGTCCGCTGGCAAGGCGGAGACGTTGATCGACCGCCAGCACCGCCTCGATCGCGTCGGCGACTGCGGCATCGAGGTTGTCGACGCGGCTCACGCAGTGCGCCTCCCTAGCCCAGTGGTGCCATGCCTCCACAGTGAACCAGCCGCCGCTGTGTGGGATGACATACGCCTCGCCGCGCGATGTTTCCAGCGACGCGCCGCCCAACTCGGGATACAGGTGGACCCGCACGTGCACCCCGGCGGTCGCTGCCCGGAGCGATCCGGCCACGGTCTCGGCGCTGCGGCCGAGTTCAGTTGCGGCGCTCACCGTGGCCTGCGGGGCTGTGGACATGGCCGGCCGTCGGTGAGGTGGACCCAGCCGTCGCTGTCGGTCCATCGCAGCGGTACCGCGCAGATGCACCGGTCGCCCCGGGTCGGGTCGAAGCGGTCCGGGCCGGGCATCCGCAGTCCCGGGTACGCGATCGTGAGCACTGCTGTGAACGCCGTGCTGTTGGCCGGGTCCACGATCGGTGCCCGGAATCCGGGAGTGCGTCCTGTGCCGGGGCGGCCCTCGACGGCGTGCGCTTCGGCGGCACGGCCAAGGTTTGGTGGCGGCGGAACGGTCGGGCCGGGAGGCGGTGAACTGACACATCGGTCCCGTCCCCGGCCCCGCCGGCAGGCGGCGGCCGACCGGGCCGCCCAGCTACGCACGGGCAAATCCAGAAGTTGCGCGATCACGAGTCCTCCCAAGCACGACAAAGGAGTGGGGCGTGGCCCCCGGGCGCGTCGGCGTCGATCCTCGGCTTCGCCGATGAGGTTGTCGCGGCCGTCACGGCATTGCGGCTACGGCCAGGTCGCCGCGTGCGGCGTCGACGGCGGTGATGACGGCTGGGATGGTGTCGGTGTCGTGTCGGTCGACGACGTGGCGTAGCCATCCGGTGAGTTCCCGGTTGGGCAGGCTGGTGTAGACGAATTCGGCGAGTTCGAGGGCTGCGGTGAGGCCACAGAGGGCGACGGTCTGGTCGTCGGGTGCGGTGGGTCGGTAGCCGTTGCGTCGGTGGTGGTAGGCGATGGCGTCGCGGATGTGGGCGCGAACCCGGGCCGGATAGCGCTCATGCACCGGCAGGTGAGTTTCGGTCTTGACCAGTCCGGCGAAGCGGCGTAGCCGTGTGCGCCGCAGCAGCCCCGTGATGATCATGTTGGCGCGGACCCGGTCGCAGACGTCGGTGTCGGCGAAGCCGCGCAGCCAGGTCCGCAGCTGGTCCGCATCTGGCTGGGCGCGGACGGTGTGCTCCACGGCGGTCAGCGCGGAGTTCAGTAACGGGCTGGGGGTGGGGCAGGTCCTGGCGACCGTCAGCCGGCCGGGGTCGGGCCGCCACTGCCGGGTGGTGTGGTCGTAGGCCCAGCCGATGTAGAGGTGGCGGGTCAGCCACAGTTCCAGCAGCAGAGCGCCGGACAGGCCGATGGCCAGGGACTGCTGGTTGAGGTGTGGCTTGCCGGTGTCGTCGTCGTGGGTGAGAAGGTACAGCTGGGCGTGCAGCGGCAGGGCCGGGTCTGGGCGGGTCCTGGTGTAGGCCCCGCCACCGGTGGCGTAGGTGGTCATCGCAGGGCGGCTTCGAGCGTCGGGCGTGGTGCGGCGCGTAGCCGGTGGTGGGCTCCCCCGTAGGCGACAGCGCCGCGGAGGAACACCTTGGGGATGCGGGCGAGCATTGTGTAGTTGGGGTCGCAGACGTTGCCCACTGGTGCGGTGCCGGCCTGGGCGATGAGTTGGTAGGCGTCGAGGATGGTCAGGCCGGTCAGCGCGGTGACCCAGTGGACGAGGTCGTGTTGGCTGATCCGGAAGGCGTCTTCCAGCGGCCGGGCGCAGCCGATCGAGTAGAGGGCGTCGTCGGTCTCCAGGCGCGGTGTCGGCGTGGGCATGCCTTTGATGACCTGGACGGTGATGGTGGTGTGCATGGCGGTTTCCACCGCCACCCCGGATACTTCGCCCTGGCCTTGGCGGGCATGGCCGTCGCCGAGGGCCAGCAGCGCGCCGTGGACGAACACCGGCAGGTACAGCGTCGTGCCGGCCCGCAGCTGCGGGGTGTCGAGGTTGCCGCCGTGGGTGTCGCTGGTGAGGGTGGAGATTGCCTGGAATCCGGCCGGTGCGACGCCGACGGTTCCGTGCATCGGTTCGAGGGGCAGGTCGATGGTGTGGTTGCTGTATCGCGCTTGGAACCGCACGGTGCCGGCGGCGAGGTCGATGGGGTAGAGCCAGACCCGCTCGGGCAGGGGTGGTTGCAGGGTCGGGGTGGTGTGGGTGGAGGTGAGTGCCCCGAAGTGGGGGAACGTGCTCGAGACGCCCCAGTCGCGGGCAGGGGTGATGTCGAGGAAATGCACGGCCAGGGTGTCACCGGGCTCGGCGCCGTCGATGTAGAACGGGCCGGTGACCGGGTTGAGGTAGGACAGTTGGCAGACCCGGCTGGGCAGGTCGTCGAACGTCTTCACCGCGCCGCCGAAACAGTCCTGCGTGAACACCGTGAGCACCTCGCCGGGGCGCAGGTCCCGGACCGGCTCCCGGCCGCCGAAGGTGTAGCCGAGTTCGGCCCGTGTGGGGACGTAGACGTCGCTCATCTCGGTTACACCTTCTCGTGAACGCGGCCTGCGGCCGGCTGGGCAGGTTCCAGGCCGGACAGGCGCGGTCGTCGGCCGGTCGCGTACATGCCGGCCAGGACCAGGACTCCGAGGCCGATCCAGACGAAGCCGAGGCGTTGGGCTGCAACGTTGGCGTTCCAGATCACGAACCCGAGGATGGTGGCACCGAAGGCGGGCATGAGCAGGTGGGCGAGGAGGTTGCGGTTGCGACGCTGGAACACGTAGTAGACGATCACCGATAGGTGCAGCAGCAGGAATGCTGTCAGTGCCCCGAAATTGATCATGCTGGAGAGCAGGGCGATGCCGTCGCCACGGGAGTTCATGTACAGACCCAACCCGAGGCTCACGGCAGCCACGAGAAGGATGGCATTGCGGGGAACGTTGTGCCGGCGGGACACCTTCGCCAGGAAGCCGGGGAGTTGCTTGTCACGGGCCATGGCATACAGCAGGCGGGAGATGGCGACCTGCGCCACCATCGAATCCGGCAGACCCCAGGCGATCGCGGTGGCGACCGCGCACAGCGTCGCCAACCAATGCCCACCCGCCACGCTCGCCGCGTCATAGAACGCGGTACCTCCCGGATCGCCGTTGGCGATCAGGGCCTGCGGGTCGGGGGTGAGAATGGCTGCCAGCCAGGTCTGGGCAATGAACAGCACCCCGGCCAACAGCAACGCCCCGGCCATCGCCCGGCCGACCATCTTGCCGCCGCCGCGGCTCTCCTCGGCCAGCATGGAGATTCCGTCGAAGCCCAGGAAACTGAGCACCGCGACGGCGGTCGCCGCGAGCACGATCGACAGGCTGAAGCTGTGCGGGTTGTACATCGGCTCCCACGTCCAATGTCCCCTACCGGAGCGGATCGCCCACACCCCGACGGCGAGGAAGACACCCAGCACCAGTAACTCACCGGCCAGCATGAACCAGGTGAACCGGGCGGTCATCTTGATACCCAGACTGTTGACCACCGTGTTGGTCAGCACAAAGGCGACCAGCCACAACCACACCGGCACGGCGGGAACGGTGGCGTGCATGGCCACCGAGGCCACCAGATACAGCAGCGACGGTACGAGAATGTAGTCGAGCATGATCGCCCAGCCGGCCACAAACCCGAACGGGGCACCGATCCCCCTACCGACATAGTTGTAGACGGAGCCGGACAGGGGGAACGCGTTCACCATCCGCGAGTAGGAGAACGCGGTGAACACCAGAGCCACCATGCCGATGACGTAGGCCAGGACGACCATCCCGCCGGAGGCGGAGAACACCGCACCGAAGATGGCCATCGGCGCGATCGGAACCATGAAGATCAACCCGTAGGCCAGCAGGTCACGGAACCGCAGCTCGCGCCGCAACTCCTGCTGGTAGCCAAACTGCTGCAACTCATCAACCGGATACGACACCGGGAAAATCCCTTCAAACATAGGGTTCATTGGGGGGAGCCAAGGAGACCGATCTGATTGGGCCGGAACCGACTCGGGGCAGCCGTTGGCATGTATCAAGCAGAAGGAATTGCAGTCCTTGACAAGGTGCCGGTCGAAGTCCCGATCTCACGGCGCTTGGTGCGGATCATCGCTGACGCATCGGCTTCTCCGATCTCCGATGGGATCACCCGCCGGCGCAGCCAGCTGGCGTGCACCGGCGGGGTGCTTCTAGAACACCGCGTGCCTGCCGCCACCGGGGAGAGGAAAGAAGCGTCAAAATCGTCAACCTGAGGCCGCGTCCATCGACTCATACCGCTACCCTCTGCATACGGTCGGTCGACCTTGGAGGATCGGATGGCAGCTCAACCCGACCGGGCTAACCCGGCGTTGAGAGCGCACCTGGCAGAGGCAGGACTCAGCCCACGGGCGCTAGCCCGCGATCTGAACCGGCTGTTCGGGGCGGGCACAGTGGCCGAGACAGCCCCGTACTACTGGCGAGACGGAGACGGACTTCCGCGGCCCCCGCTGCCCGCTCTCACCGCGTACGTCCTTTCCCGGCACCTCGGCCGTGTCATCACACCTCGGGACTTGTGGCCCGGGCGGGTGGGCGACCAGGATGCCACCCTGGTACTGCCAGCCAGTGCCGGCATGGACGGACCTTGGACAATCGCGAGCACCATGCTGGTAGCCGAAGACTGGCTGCTGGGAGGACTTGTGGATCGGCGCCTGTTCCTGTCCGTATCCGGCGCAGCGCTCACCCGTGCAGTAGGCGTCTACCTCGCCGGCCAGCTCCCTGCGACCACCGCCACGTCCCCGGTGGTGGCCAGTGACGAGCCGCTTGTGGACCAGATCGAAGCGACCGTCCCACAACTACAGACGCTCGACGACGAACACGGCGGGGCGGCCGGACTCGGCTACGTCGGCGCCCAAGTCCGTGCCGTAATGCTCGTACTCCGCGACGGCGGACACAGCGACGCCACGGTCCGTCGCTTGTTGATGGCGTTGGCGGACCTCGCGCAACTCGCCGGCTGGAAGGCATTCGACGCCGCACGACCGGGCCTTGCCCAGAGATACTTCCTCACTGGGCTACGTGCGGCACATGACGCCAGGTACCGGGCGATGGAGGCGCACATCCTCGCCGACCTGTCGTTCCAGGCCGCATCTCAAGACGACGCCAGCGATGGCGTGGCTCTCGGCGAGGCAGCCCGCCAGATCAGCCACCGATCGCCCGCCACCGTGCAGGCGTCCGTCATGTCCCGCCTCGCGTACGCCTACGCCGCCGCCGGGCGCATGGACGATTGCGAACGGGCCTGGGTCCAATCCAGGGATCAGCTCGCCCATCGTCAACCGGATCGCGATCCAGAGTGGATGTATTACCTGACCCCGAGCCACCTGGACTGTCAGGCTGGGTACGCAATGATCCTCGCCGGCCGCCAGGCTGCTGCCGGGCGAACCGCCTCATCCGGGCGTTCACTGCTTCGGAAGGGTGAGTTGCTGCTCCGCACGGGCGCCTACGCTCGGCGTCCTGACGTGCCCTATCAGCGCCGCGCTCTCTACGAGGGCGCGTGGCTCGCGCTCGGATATACCGCCCACGGCAAACTCGACGAAGCGTGCGATGTCGTTCGGATCGCGATACCCCGCCTCGACCGGGTCCGCTCACCACGCAGCAACGCCTTGCTACGGGCGCTGGCCAGCGAGATGCGCCGCCGCAAGCGTCACCAAGGCGTTGCCGACGTCCTCCCCGACCTGGACGCCGCACTCGCCAAACAGCCGGCCTGACCCGCTACCGTCGACACCATGGGCAAAGACGTCCTCGTCATCGGCGCCGGTGTGTCCGGCCTGACCAGTGCAATCCGTATGGCCGAAGCAGGACTGCGCGTTAGCGTCTATGCGGCGGAATCGCCACGGAAAACTACCTCAATGGCCGCCGGCGCAATGTGGGGCCCGTACCTCGTCGAACCCATTCAGAGGGTCCGTGCCTGGAGCGCCCGCAGCCTGGAAGTATTCCGCAAGCTGGCCCAGGACCCACAGACCGGCGTCCACCTCGCCTCAGGCGTTGAGGCATCACGCACTCTGGTCGATCCCCCAGAATGGGGCAACCAACTCGATGGATTCCGCATGTGCGAACCCGGCGAGCTGCCAGCCGGCTTCGTCACGGGCTGGCGGTTCACGGTCCCACTCATCGACATGCCCCGCTACCTCGACTACCTCCAGCGTCGCCTCTCCGAAGCAGGCGGCGCCATCCAGATCCGGCGGGTCCGATCCTTCGACGAAGTCATCGGACAGGCGCCGATCGTGGTGAACTGCGCCGGCATGGGCGCCCGCGAGTTGGTACCGGACCCCCAATTGACGCCCATCCGCGGCCAACTGGTCGTCGTCGAAAATCCCGGCCTTACCGAGTTCTTCTCCGAAGACACCGGGCCGTCGACCGACCTCCTACATTTCAGCCCACACGGCGAAACGGTAATCCTCGGTGGCGTCGCTCAACCAGGCCAGTCGAATCGAGAGCCCGACCTCGCCACGTCGTCGGCGATACTGGCTCGCTGCTCGCAGGTCGAGCCGCGCCTCCGCGGTGCCCATGTTCTGGAGCATCGCGTCGGCCTCCGTCCAACCCGACCGTACGTGCGACTCGACATGCAGCACACGAACGGCACTCGCCTGATCCACAACTACGGTCATGGAGGCGCGGGCGTCACGCTCTCGTGGGGATGTGCGGACGACGTGACCACCACCGCCGTTGGCAACTGAACGCCACGCACTACGCGAGCCGAGACTGCAACTGACAGAGGAGGCCAATGACGATCAACTTCTACACGCCCAGGTTTTACGTCTTGAACAATTTCTCGGCGCACGCCATCGAGTTCAATGGAAAGCTCTACCCAACAGCGGAACACGCCTACCAGGCCGCGAAATGCACGGACCCCCAGGGCCAGGAGGTCATTCGTAACGCTCGCAGCCCTCTTCAGGCGAAGACCTTGGCGAACAAGACATACAGAGCCGCTAGATGCCCTGATTGGGGCCACAAGAAGCTCGCGGTCGTGGAGGAAATCCTGCGCACCAAGCTTGCGCAGCATCCGGAGGCGCGAGCAGCGCTCAGAGAAAGCGGCGATGAGGAGATTGTTGAGGATTCGCCGACCGACTACTTCTGGGGTGCGGGTGCGGACGGCACCGGGCAAAATATGTTTGGCAAACTGTGGATGAAGATTCGTGCCGAGGGATGTACCTCTCCGACCACGGTCGACTCGAGGTGACAATGCGAGGTCGGTAGGTCCGTGCTAGGACACGAGACAAGAGTCCCGAACACGAGGCGATGATCCGCATCCCGGCTCGCATGGGCCCCAGTGCTGTGGGAGGCATACGATGCAGCAGAACAAGTCCAGCTTTGAGGATCTGCTGACCAGCGCACAACATTCGGCCTACCACCTGGAAATGCGCGACGTCTACGCCGCCTCCTACGAGGAAGCAGATTTCAAGGTGTGGCAGAAGACGGGCAAGTGGGAGAACACCGACTACTGGCAGCCTTGGATATCCTTGATTCAAGAGACGACCGGCAGGGGCGTGCTGGTCCGCCGTGTTCACCTCGTCTCAGTTCCCCTGAGCGAATCCGCCCGTTTCGAATACGCAGGAACAGTCAACAATCTGGTCGCCGGGGAGGATGTGCGTTGGCTGCCCAGATCTCATGCCGTCGACATAGCCCTGCCCGGTGCCGACTTTTGGATATTCGACAGCTGCATAGTACGGTTCGGCCACTTTGCCGGCGACGGACAGTGGATCTGCGACGAGATCCGCACGGAACCGGCCATTGCCAACTTGTGCAGGTCAGCCTTCGAAGCGGTGTGGGAACGAGCTACACCGCACGCCGATTTCGTGGCCTGACATATGCTGGCGCCTGAATGCCGATCCACCGTCCTCCGGTGGACTTGGGCGTGGCACGTCGGTGAGAAGCTCGACGAAGGTCACTTCGGACATCCGGAAGGGCGAGACATGGGTGGAGATCCCCTATCGGATGATCCCGTTCTTCCAGCAAAGGTGATGCAGTCCGTAACCACCATGAGCTCAACGAGCTGTGCGGAAAGAGGAGGAAGTCGTTCGTGCACCTGGAGACCCGAGACGCCTACGGAACCGAGGTCGAGCGACATCCGCTACGTGTCCAGGGCCGCTCTTGCCAAAGCTACGCTCTCGGGCAGCGGCGATTCCTACGTCTTCGACGAACAACTCGTACTGTTCCTGCACTACGCCGGCAATGGCACCAACACGTCCGTCGAGATCACCGACGAGCCGCAGACTGTGCGAGCCTGCTACCAGGCGTTCGAGAGCGTCTGGGGCGTCGCGCCGCCGCTTCGTGACTACCGACCCGCAGGACCAGCTCAGCTTGTCGGGGTGTCGATGACCGTCGCACTGGTGGGTGGAGCGTGGACCATGGTCGCGGTCAGCGCAACGCCGTCGTCGGTGGCGAGCAGCACCCGGCGCACCGGCACGCCGAGGTCCACAGTGGACTCGGCGTCCCCCAGGTTGGCCACGATGGTGCAGGCGCCCCGGCGCAGCACCAGGCAGTCGCCATCAACCCGCACGTCCACCCGGTCCAGGCGCGGATCGGTCAGCTCGGGGCGCGAGCGGCGCAGCGCGATCAGATCCCGGTAGAGCGCCAGCAGGGCAGCGTGCTCCGGCCGGTCCAGCTCGCTCCAGTCCAGCTTGGAACGGGCGAAGGTCTGCGGGTCCTGCGGGTCGGGCACGTCGGCATCGGCCCAGCCGTGCGCGGCGAACTCGGCCCGCCGCCCGGCCCGCACCGCATCGCCCAGCTCGGTCTCGGGATGGCTGGTGAAGAACTGCCAGGGGGTACGCGCCCCCCACTCCTCGCCCATGAACAGCATCGGGGTGAACGGGGAGGTGAGCAGCAGCACCGCGCCCACCCGCAGCAGCCGGTCAGAGAGCGTGGCGGTGAGCCGGTCGCCGGTGGCCCGGTTGCCGATCTGGTCGTGGTCCTGCAGGAAGACCACGAAGCGGTACGCCGGCACCCGTGCGGTGTCCACCGCCCGGCCGTGCACCCGGCGCCGGAACGACGAGTAGGTCCCCGCGTGGAAGAAACCGTTGCGCAGCACGGTGGCCAGCGTGTCCAGCGAGCCGAAGTCGCCGTAGTAGCCCTGCCGCTCGCCGGTCAGCAGGGCGTGCAGCGCGTGGTGGACGTCGTCGTTCCACTGGGCGGTCAGCCCGTAGCCGCCGCCCTCCCGGGCGGTGACCAGCCGGGCGTCGTTGAGGTCCGACTCGGCGATCAGGGTCAGCGGGCGGCGCAGGTGGGTGGCCAGGGCGTCCACGGCGACCGCGAACTCCTCCAGGAGGTGGGTGGCGCCGTGGTCGACCAGGGCGTGCACGGCGTCCAGGCGCAGCCCGTCGAGGTGGTAGTCGCGCAGCCACATGAGCGCGTTGTCGAGCAGGTAGCGGCGGACCTCGCCGGAGTCGGGGCCGTCCAGGTTGACCGAGCGGCCCCAGGTGTTGGCGCCGCCCGACAGGTAGGGGCCGAACCGTGGGGCGTACGCGCCGGACGGGCCGAAGTGGTTGTACACCACGTCGAGCAGCACGCCGAGGCCCTTGGCGTGGCAGGCGTCCACGAAGCGCTTGAGTCCGTCCGGCCCGCCGTAGCTGTGCTGCGGGGCGTACCAGGCGACGCCGTCGTACCCCCAGTTGTGCGCGCCGTTGAACGAGTTGACCGGCAGCAGCTCGACCAGGTCGATCCCGAGGTCGACCAGGTGGTCCAGCCGTTCGACGGCGGCGTCGAAGGTACCGGCCGGGGTGAACGTGCCGACGTGCAGTTCGTAGATCACCGACCCGGCCAGCTGGCGGCCGGTCCACGCCTGGTCGTGCCAGCGGTAGGCGGCGTGGTCGTAGACCCGGCTGGGGCCGTGCACGCCCTGCGGCTGCCAGAGCGAGCGCGGGTCGGGCAGCGGCGTCGGGTCGTCGTCCAGCAGGAAGGCGTAGTCGTCACCGGGTCCGGCCGGCGCCTGGGCGCGCCACCAGCCGTCGTCGCCCCGGACCATCGGCCGGAAGCTGCCCAGCGTGGCCAGGCGTACCCGGTCGGCCGTCGGTGCCCACACCGCGAACTCCATCTGCGCTCCCCCCGGGGCTCAGGCACTCGGCTCGTCGCGGACCAGCAGCGCCACCGGGTAGCGGTCGAGCACTTCGCGCAGCGCCAGGCCCTCGTGCACGGCGCCGGTGAGCGCGTCCCGCCACACCCCGGGGGCCAGCGGCAGCCGCAGCCCCGGCTCGAAACCGCCGGCCCGCGCCAGGGTCAGCGGCAGCCGGGTGGCGACGGCGACCGCGCCGCCCCGGTCGAAGGCGACCACGTGCCGGCCGGCGTGCACCGGCTGGTAGGCGGTGAACAGCTCGGGGTGGTCCCGGCGCAGCCGCAGCGCCCGGCTGGTCACCAGCAGCTTGACCGCGCCGCTGGCGTCCACCGGGGGCAGCCAGCCGTCGTCCAGGCGGGCCAGCAGCTCCCGCCGGAGGGTGAAGTCGACCGGGCGGCGGTTGTCCGGGTCGACCAGGGAGTTGTCCCACAGCTCGGTGCCCTGGTAGGTGTCCGGGATGCCGGGGGCGGTGAGCTGGAGCAGCTTCTGGCCGAGGGAGTTGCGCCAGCCGTAGGGGGTGATCCGGGCGGCGAAGGCGGTCAGGCTGTCGTGTACGCCGGGGGCGTCGTACATGGCGTCGACCACCTCGTGCAGGGTGGCTTCGAAGCGGGCGTCCGGGTAGCTCCAGGTGGTGCGGGTGGCCTGCTCGCGGGCGGCCTTCTCGACGTAGCCGTGCAGCCGGTCCCGTTCGATCGGCCAGGCGCCCACGGCGGTCTGCCACAGCAGCTGGGCCAGGTCGGGGTCGCCGAGCGGGGCGGTGGCGGCGCTCCACTCGCCGAACGCGGTACGCCACTCGTGCGGGCACTCGGACAGGACGGCCAGCCGGGCCCGTACGTCCTCGCCGCGCTTGGTGTCGTGAGTGGACAGTGTGGTCATGCCCAGCGGCGTGCCGCGGTGCCGGGCGAGCATCGCGGCGTGGAACTCGTCGGTGGGTACGCCGAAGCGCTCGGGCGCGCCGCCCACCTCGTTGAGCGCCACGAACCGGTTCCACCGGTAGTAGGCGGTGTCCTCCACGCCCTTGGCCATCACCGCGCCGGTGTACTGCTGGAAGCGCTGCGCCAGCTCGGATCCCGGGTCGGCGAGCGGGCGGGCGAGCGCCTGCACGGCGTCCAGGTGGTGGGTGTTGGCGGCGGAGACGGCGGCGGTCAGGTGCTCGACGCCGGCCGGCAGGTAGGAGCGGTACACCGGGAAGTACGCGGCGATGTGGGCCAGGGCGGCGGCGGTGTCCGGGTGCTCCGGGGCGAGCCGGGTCAGCCGGGTCAGTTCGGTGGCCAGCAGGCCGGTGGCGGCGGCCAGCTTGCCATCCCGGGCGGCGACCGCGAACGCCACGGCGGTCGGGAACTCGCCGGCCGCGTCGGGGTCCACGAACAGCCCGCAAATCTCGCGCAGGGCGTCGTAGCCGGTGGTGCCCTCGACCGGCCAGTCGCGGGGCAGTGCCTCGCCGTACTCCAGGATCTTCTCCACCAGCAGCCAGGCGCCGGGCGCCCGCTCGCGCAGCCGGCGCAGGTAGCCGCCCGGGTCGCGCAGGCCGTCCGGGTGGTCCACCCGGAGGCCGTCGACCAGGCCCTCGGCCACCCAGCGCAGGATCTCCGCGTGGGTGGCCTCGAACACCTCCAGGTCCTCCACCCGGACCCCGGCCAGGTCGGAGACGGCGAAGAAGCGCCGGTAGGTCAGCTCGGTGTCGCCGCGGCGCCAGTCGACCAGCCGGTAGTGCTGCCGCTCGTGCACGGCGCGCGGGTCGCCGTCGCCGGTGCCGGCGGCCAGCGGGTAGCGGTGCTCGTGGTAGCGCAGCTCGTCGCCGTCGACCCGCAGGTCGGCCAGGGCCGCGTCACCGTCGGCCAGCACCGGGATGAGCAGCGGCCCGCGCTGCCAGTCGATGTCGAACCAGCCGGCGTACCGCGAGGCCGGCCCCTCGCGCAGCACGCTCCACCAGGCCGGGTTGCACTCCGGCCGGGCCACGCCCAGGTGGTTGGGGACGATGTCGACCAGCAGGCCGAGTCCCCTGCCACGCAGGGTTTCGCGCAGCGCCAGCAGCGCTGGGCGGCCGCCCAGCTCCGGGTTGACCCTGGTCGGGTCGACCACGTCGTAGCAGTGCAGCGAGCCGGGCGCGGCGGCCAGCAGCGGCGAGGAGTAGAGCAGCGCGGCGCCCAGGTCGGCCAGGTAGTCCACGATGCCGGCGGTGGCGGCCAGGTCGAAGTCCGGCCGAATCTGCACCCGGTAGGTCGGCCCCGGCGGGTAGGGCGCCATCTCAGCCCACCTGCTCCAGCACCAGCAGGCTGCGGTCGGGTACCCACAGCTGCCCCTCGGCCGGCAGGGTCGGCGGCTGCGCCAGGTCCGGCTGGCTGGTGTCGATGACCACCTGCCACTTGTCGGCGTAGTCGGTGGTCGGCACGGTGAACTCCTGCCACTCGTGGTGGGCGTTGAAGCAGAGCAGGAACGAGCTGTCCACCCGCTGTTCGCCGCGCGGGCCCGACTCCCGGATGCCGTGGCCGTTGACGTAGAGCATCAGGCCGTGGCCGAACTCGGCGCCCCAGTCCTCCTCGGTCATGGCCCGGCCGTCGGGCTGGAACCAGGCCACGTCCGGCAGGCCGCCGCCCTCCGCGCGGCGGACCGGGTGGCCGTTGAAGAAGCGGCGGCGCAGGAACGCCCGGTGCCCGGACCGGAAGGCGGTGAGCTTGCGGGTGAACGCCAGCATGGTGGCGTCCACGTTGTCCCAGTCCACCCAGGACAGCGGGGAGTCCTGGCAGTAGGCGTTGTTGTTGCCGTCTTGGGTACGCCCCAGCTCGTCGCCGTGCGCCAGCATCGGCACCCCGACGCTGAGCATCAGCGTGGCCAGGAAGTTGCGCCGCTGCCTGGCCCGCAGCTCGACGATGGCCGGGTCGTCGGTGGGTCCTTCGACGCCACAGTTCCACGACCGGTTGTGCGACTCGCCGTCCCGGTTGTCCTCGCCGTTGGCGTCGTTGTGCTTCTCGTTGTAGGAGACCAGGTCGGTGAGGGTGAAGCCGTCGTGGCAGGTGACGAAGTTGATGCTGGCCATCGGGCGGCGCCCGTCGTGCTGGTAGAGGTCGGCTGAGCCGGTCAGCCGGCTGGCGAACTCGCCCAGGGTGGCCGGCTCGCCGCGCCAGAAGTCCCGGGCGGTGTCCCGGTACTTGCCGTTCCACTCGGTCCACAGTGGCGGGAAGCCGCCCACCTGGTACCCACCCGGCCCGATGTCCCAGGGCTCGGCGATCAGCTTGACGGTGCTGATGATCGGGTCCTGCTGGACCACCTCGAAGAAGGTGGACAGCCGGTCCACCTCGTAGAACTCCCGGGCCAGGGTGGCGGCCAGGTCGAAGCGGAAGCCGTCGACGTGCATGTCCATCACCCAGTAGCGCAGCGAATCCATGATCATCTGGAGCACCTGCGGGCTGCGTACGTTGAGGCTGTTGCCGGTGCCGGTGTAGTCGGTGTAGTAGCGCTGGTCGTTCTCCTCGACCCGGTAGTAGGCGGCGTTGTCGATGCCCCGCAGGGACAGCGTCGGCCCCAGGTGGTTGCCCTCCGCGGTGTGGTTGTAGACCACGTCGAGGATCACCTCGATGCCGGCGGCGTGCAGCGCCTTGACCATCGCCCGGAACTCCGACACCTGCTGCCCGGCGCTACCGGCCGAGCAGTACCCGTGGTATGGCGCGAAGAAGCCGATGGTGTTGTAGCCCCAGTAGTTGGCCAGGCCCGCCTCGACCAGCCGGTGGTCGTGCACGAAGTGGTGCACCGGCATCAGCTCGATCGCGGTGATGCCCAGGCCGCGCAGGTAGTCGATGATCACCGGGTGGCCGATGCCGGCGTAGGTGCCGCGCAGCTCGTCGGGCAGCTCGGGGTGGGTCATCGTCAGGCCCTTCACGTGGGCCTCGTAGATGATCGAATGGTGGTACGGGATGTCCGGCAGCCGGTCGTTGCCCCAGTCGAAGTACGGGTTGACCACCACGCACTTGGGCATGAACGGCGCCGAATCGGATTCGGACATCCGCTCCTCGTCGCCCCAGACGTAGCCGTAGCACGCCTCGTCCCAGGTGACGTCCCCGTCGATGGCCTTGGCGTAGGGGTCCAGCAGCAGCTTGTTCGGGTTGCAGCGCAGTCCCCGGGACGGGTCGTACCCGCCGTGCACCCGGAACCCGTAGCGCTGGCCCGGCTGCACACCGGGCAGGTAGCCGTGCCACACGGCGCCGTCCACCTCGGTCAGGTCGACCCGGGTCTCCGCCCCCGCGTCGTCGAACAGGCACAGCTGTATGCGCTGCGCAGCGGCGGAGTACAGGGCGAAATTCGTGCCCGTACCGTCGAACGTGGCGCCCAGTGGATACCGGGCACCCGGCCAGACCTGCATCGTGTCAACCCCCAACGGCCAGAACCGAACTCGTGGCTATCTGCCCGCCGGACCCGGCCCCCAATCATCACCGTGAGTTACCGCACGCCGAGCATGCGTTCGATCGACTGCAGCGGGATCCACACCCAGCCCGGACGGTGGCGCACCTCGTACGCCGCCTCGTAGACCGCCTTGTCCAGCTCGTAGGCGCGCAGCAGTTCACCCTGTTCGCGGGGGTCGGAGCCGCTGAGGGCAGCGTAGCCGTCGCAGAATGCCGTCCGGTTACGCGCCACCCACTCGGCCGCCCGGTAGCCGAGCTGGGCGTTGTCCGCCTCGCCGATCAGCAGCTGGTAGGCGGCGTACTCGAAGGAGCGCAGCATGCCGGCGACGTCGCGCAGCGGCGAGTCGGCCCGGCGCCGCTCTGCCATGGTCTGCCCCGGCTCCCCCTCGAAGTCGATCAGCAGCCAGTGGTCCGGGGTCCGCAGCGCCTGACCCAGGTGCAGGTCCCCGTGCACGCGCTGCAACGGCACCGGGTCGGCGGCGGCGGACAGCCCGGCGGCAAGCTCCGCCCGCAGCGCGGCCACCTCGGGTACCACCGCCGCGGCGTCCTCCAGCCGCGCCGTCATCTCGGCCAGCGGCGGCATCCCCTCGCTGGACCCCAGCTGCTCGGCCAGGGTGGCGTGCACGGCGGCCACCGCCTCGCCCAGCCGGTAGGACTCGGCGGCGAAGTCGCCGCCCACCTCGTCGGCCCGCAGGTCCGCCTCGGCCAGCAGGTCCCGGACGCTGGCCACGGCCATCGACCAACCGTCGGCCGAGTTGCGGGCGAACGCGGTCACCATGGCCAGCGACAGCGGCTCCCCGTCCGGGGACACCCCGTCGATGGCGCCGAGCAGCGGCGGCACGTAGGGGCTGCCGGCCCGGCCCAGCACCCGGCCCAGCTCCACCTCCGGGTTCACCCCGGGCACCAGCCGGCGGAACACCTTGAGGATGGCGGCCGAGTCGAAGATCACACTGGTGTTGCTCTGCTCGCCGTCCAGCACCCGGGCCGGGCTGTCCAGCGGCAGGCTCACCCCCGGCTCGACGGCGCACTCCAGGCCGCCGATGCTGGCGCCCTCGGCGACCAGCGCCAGGATGCGGTGCGCGGCCCGCTCGTCGTAGAGGGCGTCGTAGCCGATCCGGCCGTCGCTGTCGCCGATGGTGGCCAGCTCGTGGAATTCCGGCGCCGGCTGGGCGTCCCAGCCCACCCACACCTGGTAGATCTCCGCGCCGCCGTCGGCGTAGCCGGCCCGCAGCAGCACGTGGGTCAGGTCCGCGGCGATCTCGGTGGAGCGCACCGGCTCGGCGCTGACCAGGGTGCGGGCGCGCCCGGCGTACCAGCGCTGCCGGGGCAGCCAGTCGAGGAACGGCAGGCTCACGAGGACTCCTCCGAGGGGACCAGTTGCAGCCAGTAGAAGGCGTGGCCGGGCAGCGTCAGCAGGTAGGGCAGGGCGCCGATCTTCGGGAACGGCACCCGGCCGGTCAGCTCGACGGGGGTACGCCCGGCCCAGCCCTGCAGGTTCAGCTCGATCGGCTGCGGGAAGCGGGACAGGTTGTTGACGCACAGCACCACGTCGTCGCCGTGCACCCGGGCGAAGGACAGCACCCCCGGGTTGGAGCCGCCCAGGTCGAGGAAGTCGCCCACGGCGAACGCCTCGTGCCGGCGGCGCACGGCCAGCATGGTGCGGGTCCACTGCAGCAGCGAGGTGGAGACGTTCTGCTGGGCCTCCACGTTGACCACCTGGTAGCCGTAGACCGGGTCCTGGTTGAGCGGCAGGTTCAGCCGGCCGGGGGTGGCGACGGAGAAGCCGGCGTTGCGGTCCGGGGTCCACTGCATGGGGGTACGCACGCCGTCCCGGTCACCGAGCCAGATGTTGTCGCCCATGCCGATCTCGTCGCCGTAGTAGAGCACCGGCGAGCCGGGCAGCGACAGCAGCAGCGCGGTGAACAGCTCGAACTGGTTGCGGTCGTTCTCCAGCAGGCTGGCCAGCCGCCGCCGGATGCCCACGTTGGCCCGCATCCGGGGATCCTTGGCGTACTCGGAGTACATGTAGTCGCGCTCCTCGTCGGTGACCATCTCCAGGGTCAGCTCGTCGTGGTTGCGCAGGAAGATGCCCCACTGGCAGTTGGCCGGGATCTTCGGCGTCTGGGCCAGGATCTCCGAGATCGGGAAGCGGGACTCCCGCCGGACCGCCATGAACAGCCGGGGCATCAACGGAAAGTGGAACGCCATGTGGCACTCGTCGCCGCCGGTGGCCGGGTCGCCGAAGTACTCCACCACGTCGGCCGGCCACTGGTTGGCCTCGGCCAGCAGCACCCGGCCCGGGTACTCCTTGTCCACCATGGCCCGCAGCTTCTTCAGGAAGTCGTGGGTACGGGCCAGGTTCTCGCAGTTGGTGCCCTCCTCCTCGAACAGGTACGGCACCGCGTCCAGCCGGAACCCGTCGATGCCCAGCTCCAGCCAGAACCGGATGGCATTGAAGACGTCCTCCTGCACGGCCGGGTTCTCGTAGTTCAGGTCGGGCTGGTGGGAGAAGAACCGGTGCCAGAAGAACTGCCGGCGCACCGGGTCGTAGGTCCAGTTGGACTCCTCGGTGTCCACGAAGATCACCCGGGCCCACGGGTACCCCTCGTCGGTGTCCCGCCAGACGTAGTAGTCGCCGTACGGGCCGTCCGGTTCCCGGCGCGACTGCTGGAACCAGGGGTGCTGGTCGGAGGTGTGGTTCATGACGAAGTCGGTGATCACCCGGATGCCCCGCTTGTGCGCGGCGTCCACCAGCGCCACGAAGTCCTCGGTGGTACCGAACTCGGGCAGCACCTTGTAGAAGTCCCGGATGTCGTAGCCGCCGTCGCGCAGCGGGGAGTCGTAGAACGGCGGCAGCCACAGGCAGTCGACGCCCAGCCAGGCCAGGTAGTCCAGCTTGTCGATCAGGCCGCGCAGGTCGCCCTGGCCGTCGCCGTCGGAGTCGTAGAAGGCGCGGACCAGCACCTCGTAGAAGACGGCGCGCTGGAACCAGGTCGGGTCGGCCGGTAGCGTCCGGGCGTGGTCGAAGTCCTCCGACTGCGGATGCTCGACCATCCCACCTTCGACGTGGCTGCCCACGTCGCCCTCGGCCTCGCCGGCGGCGTGGCCGGCGTCATGGGCGCCGTGGGCCGCCGCCGGCTCGACCGGGGCGCCACCAAGATCAGAGCTGGGCTGCACACCTCAACCTATGCCCGCGCGGTCGGCCATGGTAAACGCTCACGGAGAAAGCCACACCGTGGTGTCGGGCGGGAGTACCCTGCCCGACAGCTCGACGCTGGAGATCAGCACGGTACCCGCCGGCAGCTCCACCGGCGCGGCGCCGAGGTTGGTCAGCACGGTGACCGTGCCGACCCGCAGGGCCAGCACGTCGGCGTCGTGGCGCAGCGGCTCCAGCCGCTCGCCGCCCAGGTTGTGGCCGCGGCGCAGGGCCAGCGCCGCCCGGTACAGCTCGTAGGTGGAGCCGGGCACGCCGCGCTGCCGGTCGAGGGCGTACCGGGCCCACACCGGCGGCTGCGGCAGCCAGCTCGCCCCGGTCGGCCCGAAGCCGTAGGACGGGGCGTCCGCCGCCCACGGGATCGGCACCCGGCAGCCGTCCCGACCCCGGTTGGTGTACCCCGAGCGCAGCCAGGTCGGGTCCTGGCGCACGTCGTCGGGGAGCCAGATGTCCTCCGGCAGCCCCAGCTCCTCGCCCTGGTAGAGGTAGGCCGAGCCGGGCAGGGCGAGCATCAGCAGGGTGGCCGCCCGGGCCCGGCGCAGCCCCAGCTCGGCGTCCGGCTCCGGGTCCCCGGGCTGCCAGGCGCGGTGCGTGGCGGTGGGGCCCAGCGCCAGCGCGGTGGAGTCCAGCGCCAGCCGGGTGGCGTGCCGGGTCACGTCGTGGTTGGACAGCACCCAGGTGGTCGGCGCCCCCACCGAGGACGACGTGGCCAGCGACGAGGCGATCACCTCGCGCAGCGCTTCGGCCCGCCACGGCGTCTGCAGGAAGGTGAAGTTGAACGCCTGGTGCATCTCGTCGCCGCGCACGTACCGGGACAGCCGGTCCAGCGGCGACACCCAGGCTTCGGCGACCAGGATGCGCCCGCCCGGGTAGGCGTCCAGGATCTTGCGCCAGGAGCGGTAGATCTCGTGCACGCCGTCCTGGTCCCACATCGGCTCGCGGGCGACGTCCGCGCCGTCGTCGGCCGGCACCGCCGGCTCGCCGCCCCAGTCGGGCAGGCCGGGCGCCTTGATCAGGCCGTGCGCCACGTCCACCCGGAACCCGTCCACGCCCCGGTCCAGCCAGAACCGCAGGATCGACTCGAACTCGCCCCGGACCCTCGGGTTGTCCCAGTTCAGGTCCGGCTGCTCGGGGGCGAACAGGTGCAGGTACCACTGGCCGTCCGGGACCCGGGTCCAGGCCGGCCCGCCGAAGACGCTCTGCCAGTCGTTGGGCGGCAGCGCCCCGTCCGCACCCCGGCCGTCGCGGAACAGGTACAGCTCCCGTTCCGGGCTGCCGGGGGCGGCGGCCAGCGCGGTGGCGAACCACGGGTGCCGGCTGGAGGTGTGGTTGGGGACCAGGTCGACGATGATCCGCAGGCCCTTGTCGTGCACGGCGGCGATCAGCGCGTCGGCGTCGGCCAGCGTGCCGAAGATCGGGTCGATGTCCCGGTAGTCGGAGACGTCGTAGCCGGCGTCGGCCATCGGCGAGCGGTAGAACGGCGACAGCCACACCGCGTCGACGCCGAGCTCGACCAGGTGGTCCAGGCGGGCGGTGATCCCGGGCAGGTCACCCAGGCCGTCCCCGTCGCCGTCGGCGAACGAGCGCGGGTACACCTGGTAGATGACGGCGTGCCGCCACCACTCGGTGCCGTGGACGAGTTCGGCGTGCGGCTGCGTGGTCAACGATCGTGCTCCTCGCGTGCGTTGCGGTACTCGCTCCCCGAGTCTGTCAAAGACCGCGGTGATCCGCTGGACGAAGCCCGGCGCGCCGCCGGCCGCCGCTGCTCAGAGGTCCTCGATCAGGTCCTCGGCGAGCTGGTGGCCGATGCCGTCGACGAACGTGCTGATCGCGGTGTACAGCTCGGATTCGGTCAGGATCCTCGACCGGGACTGGTCGACCCGGGCGGCGATCACGTCGAAGTCGATCACCACGTTGCCGTCCCGCAACTGGCAGGCGAAGTGCAGGTTGGACAGCTCCGAGCTGCCGGCGAAGCAGTCGCCCTGCTGACCGGCGATCAGCCGCCGCTCGGCTGCGGGACCACCGACGCTGTCCTCGGCGAGCTTGACGCCCAACTGGTAGAGCCGGCGGGCCTGGTCCAGGCTGCTGCGGTTCCACCGCCGCCCGTAGAGGTTGGCGTGGATCATGACAACGCGCTTCGGCTCGGCCGCCGAGACCCAGAGGCAGGAGTCCTGCGGGGCACCGTCCACATCGGCGCGCTGGTGCTTGCCGTCGACGTCACCGACGAACTGCCGCACCTCGTCGCCGTCGAGCGCGGCGCAGACGTTGGGCAGCCGGTGGTGCGGCCCCGCCTCGTAGGTCAGGTACCGGGTGGTGAACACGCCGATCGGCGCGCAGCACAGCAGCAGGACGGCGGCGAGGACGACGACCAGCACCGTCACCCAGCCGCGGCCCTTCTTCGGGCGGGCAGGGGCTGGCGGGGGGCCGTAGCCAGGTGGACCGTAGGGCTGCACGCCGGCACAGTAGTGCACCTTCCGGCCGCCGCGCAGCCCCGTGGATCATGACCCGCACCGGCCGCGCCGGCAGTCAGCCGTGCGGGTGCACGGTGAGGATGTGCGCCGGCTCGCCGAACGGGTCCAGCCGTACCGCGTTGTGCTGGCTCCACTCGAAGGCCGCCCCGGTGAGCTGGTCGCGTACGTCGAAGTGTTCGTGCCAGTCGAAGCCCAGCGCCGGCATGTCCAGGGTGACGTTGGCCCACTGCACCCGGCCCGGGTCGAAGGTGCACACCACCAGGACGGTGTTGCCGGTGTCCGGGTCCCGTTTGGACCAGCACAGCATGGCGTCGTTGTCGAGCTCGTGGAACCGCAGGTTACGCAGCCAGTGCAGGGCCGGGTTGGCGTTGCGGATGGCGTTGAGCCGGGCCAGGAACGGCGCCAGCGACTCGCCGGCCGCCTCGGCCGCCGCCCACGGGCGGGGGCGCAGCTGGTACTTCTCGTTGTCGTTGTACTCCTCGGCGCCCGGGCGCGGGATGTGCTCGTAGAGCTCGTAGCCGGAGTAGATGCCCCAGGAAGGGCTGAGCATACTGGCCAGCACCGCCCGGATCTTGAACATCACCGGCCCGCCGTGCTGCAGGTGCGCGGGCAGGATGTCCGGGGTGTTGGGCCAGAAGTTGGGGCGCATGTGGTCGGCCGAGGCGACCAGCTCCTCGCAGTACCGGCGCAGCTCGGGGGCGCTGGTCCGCCAGGTGAAGTAGGTGTAGGACTGGCTGAAGCCGACCTTGCCCAGCCCGTGCATCATGGCCGGCGCGGTGAACGCCTCGGCCAGGAACAGCACCTCCGGGTGGTCCCGCTTCACCGTCCAGATGAGCCAGTGCCAGAACTCCACCGGCTTGGTGTGCGGGTTGTCCACCCGGAACACCTTGACGCCCTGCGCCACCCAGTGCAGCACCACCCGGAGCACCTCGGCCCGGATACCCTCCGGGTCGTTGTCGAAGTTGACCGGGTAGATGTCCTGGTACTTCTTCGGCGGGTTCTCCGCGTAGGCGATGCTGCCGTCGGGCAGCGTGGTGAACCACTCCGGGTGCTTGGCCACCCACGGGTGATCCGGCGCGCACTGCAGCGCCAGGTCCATCGCCACCTCCAGGCCGTGCCCGGCGGCCGCGGCGATGAACGCGCGGAACTCCTGGAGGGTACCCAGCTGCGGGTGGATGGCGTCGTGCCCGCCCTCCGGCGAGCCGATCGCCCAGGGTGAGCCGACGTCGCCGGGGGCAGCGGTGAGGGAGTTGTTGCGCCCCTTGCGGTTCACCCGGCCGATCGGGTGGATCGGCGGCAGGTATAGCACGTCGAAGCCCATCGCGGCGATGCCCGGCAGCCGGTGGGCGGCGGTGGCGAAGGTGCCGTGCTGCGGTTCCCCGCCGGCCACCACGATCCCCTCCGAGCGCGGGAACATCTCGTACCACGCGGAGAACAGCGCCCGCTGGCGGTCCACGTAGACCTCCACCGGCGGCGCGGCGCACAGCAGGTCGCGGACCGGATACTCCCAGAGCAGGTCGGCCAGCTCCAGCGCCGGGGAGATCCGGTCGACCAGCGGGGCGCCCCGGTCGCGCAGCGCCGCCGCCGCCGCGCTCACCTCGGCGGCCCGGGCGGCGGGACAGTCCTGCGCCGCCCGGTCCAGCACCCGCGCCCCGAGCTCCAGGTCGTTGGCCAGCTCGCCCACGCCCTGACCGGCGTCGACCTTCTTGACGATCGAGCTGCGCCAGGTCAGGTACGGGTCGGCGAACGCCTGCACGGCGAAGGTCCAGGTGCCGGTGGCGTCCGGCTGGATGGCGCCGTGCCAGCGGTCCGACCCGGTCTCGCCGGGGCTCATCCGGCGCACCGGCCGGTCCACGCCGTCCGGCCCGGTCCAGGCGACCTGCACGCCGAGCGCGTCATGCCCCTCCCGGTAGGCCAGGGCGCTGACCGGCACCAGTTCGCCGACCACCGCCTTGGCCGGGTACCGGCCGCCGGCCACGCACGGGGTCACGTCCTCGATCGGGAACCGCATGCCCCTATCCTGACCCAGCCCGGCCGGCTGCGCTGCGGTCGGGGCTACTCCGGCCGCGGCGAGGGCGGCTGCCGGGGCTACTCCGGCCGTGGCGAGGGCTGCCGGTGGCGCAGGGCGGGTCAGCCGGACGGCGGGCAGCGCGGCGGGCCGGGGCCGGCGGCGGCGGTGGTCGGCCTTCACGGGGCGTACTCCATGGGTCAGTGATCTTAACGGTGGCCGGCCCGGACGACACCGAATGGGGTAACCGCGGCCGATCGGCGGCCCGGCGGGGGCCGGCCTGCCTAAACTCGGCGAATCCGCGATCTCCATCCGGACGGCGACCGCCGCCCGGCACCCCCGTGAACGAAGCGACTACAGGGGGATGACATGCGCCGCAGAACCTTCGACCTGATCCTGACCGGTGTCGGGCTGGTCCTCACGGTGGTGCTGCTGCTGTCCGGGGCGCTGCTGCTGTGGGGCTACAACTTCGCCCACGGGCAGGTGCACGACCAGCTGGCCGCCCAGCAGATCTACTTCCCGCCGGCCGGCAGCAAGGCACTGGAGGACCCGAAGGTCGGCCCGTACCTCAACCAGTACGCCGGCCAGCAGCTGACCACCGGCAAGCAGGCGCAGGCCTACGCCGACCACTTCATCGGGGTACACCTGGACGAGGTCGCCGGCGGCAAGACCTACTCGCAGGTCAGTACGGCGCTGCAGGCCGACCCGACCAACGTCGCCCTGCAGAAGCAGGCGCAGACCCTGTTCCAGGGCGAGACGCTGCGCGGGCTGCTGCTCAACGCCTACGCCTTCGACACGATCGCGTCCATCGCGCTGATCGCGTCGATCTCCTCGTTCGTGCTCGGGGCGATCATGCTGGTGCTGACCATCCTCGGCTTCGTCCACCTGCGACGGCACACCGGCGAGGAGGAGATCCTCAGCGGCCGGGACAGCCCCGCGGAGGCGTAGTCAGGCCAGGACTCCGCGGTAGACCTCCATGGTCCGGGCGGCGATGGCCGGCCAGGAAAACTGCCCGATGGCCCGCTGCCGGCCGGCGCGGCCCAGCGCGGCGGCCCGCGCCGGGTCCTCGACCAGCGAGTTGATCCGCGTCGCCAGGTCGGCCACGAAGCGCTGCGGGTCGGCCGGCGCGCCGGTACCGTCGTCGCCCGGCTCGATCGGCACCAGCAGGCCGGTCTCGCCGTCCGCGACGACCTCGGGGATGCCGCCGGTGGCGGTGGCCACCACCGCCGTCTCGCAGGCCATCGCCTCCAGGTTGACGATGCCCATCGGCTCGTAGATGGACGGGCAGACGAAGACGGTGGCGTGCGTCAGGATCTGGATCACGTCGCGCTTGGGCAGCATCTCGGGTACCCAGACGATGCCGTCCCGGGCGGCGCGCAGCTCGTCCACCAGGCCGGTCACCTCGGCGGCGATCTCCGGCGTGTCCGGCGCCCCGGCCAGCAGCACCAGCTGGGCCGCCGCCGGCAGCGTACGCGCGGCGCGCAGCAGGTAGGACAGTCCCTTCTGGTGGGTGATCCGGCCGACGAAGACGACGCTGGGCCGGTCCGGGTCGATGCCCAGCCGGTCGGTGACGTCCCGGGCGGGGTCCGGGGCGTACTGGGCGGTGTCGATGCCGTTGTGCACCACGTGCAGCTTCGCCGGGTCCACGGCCGGGTAGGCGGCCAGCACGTCGCGGCCCATCCCGGCGCTCACCGCGATCACCGCGTCGGCCGCCTCGACGGCGGTCCGCTCGGCCCAGCTGGACAGCGCGTACCCGCCGCCCAGCTGCTCGGCCTTCCACGGGCGCAGCGGCTCCAGGCTGTGCGTGGTGACCACGTGCGGCACGCCGTGCAGGAGTTTGGCTACGTGGCCGGCGAGGTTGCCGTACCAGGTGTGGCTGTGCACCAGGTCGGTACCCGCGCAGCCGGCCGCCATCTCCAGGTCCACGCCCAGGGTGACCAGCGCCGGGTTGGCGCCGGCCAGGCCGGGCGGCTCGCCGTAGGCGCGTACCCCGGGCTGGGCACGTGGCGCGCCGAAGCAGTGCACCCGCACGTCGGCCAGGGGGCGCAGGTGCTCGGCGAGGTACTCGACGTGCACGCCGGCGCCGCCGTAGACCTCCGGCGGGTACTCCCGGGTCAGCAGGTCGACGCGCAGTGAATCGGACACGTCCGGAACCCTAACTGATCGGGTGGTCCGGCACCGTTCTTCGCCGCCCGGCTGGTGCGCGGGGTTTCCGGTGGATAACGTTCCGGACATGGCACCCAAGGTCCTGGCTATCGTGCTCGCCGGCGGCGAGGGGAAGCGGCTGATGCCGCTCACCGCGGACCGGGCCAAGCCCGGCGTACCCTTCGGCGGCCTGTACCGGTTGATCGACTTCGTGCTGAGCAACCTGGCCAACGCCGGTTATCTCAAGATCGTGGTGCTCACCCAGTACAAGTCGCACTCGCTGGACCGGCACATCTCCCAGACCTGGCGGATGTCCACCCTGCTCGGCAACTACGTCACGCCGGTCCCGGCGCAGCAGCGGCTGGGCCCGCGCTGGTTCGCCGGCTCCGCCGACGCGATCTACCAGAGCATGAACCTGATCAACGACGAGAGCCCCGACTACGTGATCGTCTTCGGCGCCGACCACATCTACCGGATGGATCCCCGGCAGATGGTGGAGGCGCACATCGACTCCGGCGCCGCGGTGACGGTGGCCGGCATCCGGCAGCCGCTGGAGCTGGCCGACCAGTTCGGTGTCATCGAGGTGGGCGCCGACGGGCAGCGCATCGTCGCCTTCCGGGAGAAGCCGACCGACGCCCGCGGCCTGCCCGACGCGCCGAACGAGATCTACGCCTCGATGGGCAACTACGTCTTCACCACCCAGGCGCTGTGCGAGGCGGTGGTCACCGACGCCACCGACCCGACCAGCAAGCACGACATGGGCGGCAACATCATTCCGACCCTGGTCGAGCAGGGCAAGGCCAATGTCTACGACTTCCGGGACAACCTGGTGCCGGGCAGCACCGACCGGGACCGCGGCTACTGGCGGGACGTCGGCACCCTGGACTCGTTCTACGAGGCCCACATGGACCTCATCAACATCCACCCGGTCTTCAACCTGTACAACTACCACTGGCCGATCTACACCCACCACGGCCCGTGGCCGCCGGCCAAGTTCGTGCACGGCTGGCAGGAGCGGCTGGGTCGGGCGCTGGGCTCGATGGTCTCCCCCGGCGCGGTGATCTCCGGCTCACTGGTGGAGAACTCGGTGGTCTCCCCCAACGTGCGGGTGCACTCCTGGGCGCACGTGGAGGGCTCGGTGCTGATGGAGGGCGTCGACGTCGCCCGGCACGCGGTGGTCCGCAACGCGATCGTGGACAAGAACGTGCGGGTGCCCGAGGGCATGGAGATCGGCGTCGACCTGGAGCAGGACCGGGAGCGCTTCACCGTCTCCGACAACGGCATCGTGGTGATCGGGAAGAACACCCTGCTGGAGCGCTGACCCTGCCGCTACTGGATCGACATGTGTACGTGGTTGTAGTGGTCCCCGGCGGGCGTGCCGTCGCCGGTGTAGGAGCGCCAGCCGGTGGCCGGCAGCCAGATCCGCTTGTACCAGATCACGTAGAGGATCGCGAGCCGGCTGGAGTTGGCCAGGAACCAGCTGGCCAGCCGGTCCCCGTAGGCCTTGTCGTCGCCGGTGGCCCGGGCATCGACGAAGGTGCTGGCGTTCGCCGACCAGTCGCAGGCCCGACCCTTGGGGTGCTCGCCCGACCCACCGGAGCGGTAGCAGGACACGTAGTGGGTGAAGCCGGCCTTCTTGACCTCCTGGTAGGCGTGCAGCGTGCGCGGCGTCAGGCAGCCGGAGGTGGTCGGGTCGTCCTGGCTGCACTTCTCCGCCGGCCAGCTGCCGTCCGCGCTGCGCGGCGCGGCGCTGGCCGGGCTGCCGGACGCGGACGGCCCGTCGTCGGCGGCGCCCGCCTTGGCCTTGGCCAGGGCGTCCTCGGCGGCCTTCTTCTGCTTGGCCATCATCGCCAGCTGGTTGTTGGCCACCGCGACCTGCTGGGCCAGGTCGGCCTGCAGCTGGTCGTAGTGCTGCTGGGCGGCGATCAGGTCGTGCAGCTGATCGCTCTCGATCTCCGCCTGCGCCTGCAGGTTGGTCGCCCGGTCCAGGAACTCGTCCGCGGTACCGGCGTCGAGCAGGATGCTCAGGCCGTTGAGCCGGCCCTGGGTGTACATGGTGGCGGCCAGCGACTGCACCTGGGCGCGCAGCGCGGTCAGCTCGGCGGCGCTGGTCTGCGCCTGCCCGGCGATCTCGGTCTGCCTGCCCTGGGCCACCTCCAGCCGGCCCTTGGCGTCGTTGTAGGCCCGCGAGGCGGCCTCCAGCTGGGCGGTCAGGTCGGTGAGGCTGGCGCTGCCGTCCGGGTCGGCGTACGCCCGGGCGGGCGCGGCGGTGAGGATGACCGCGGCGACGGCGACGGCGACCAGGGCCGCCAGCAGTCGCCGCAGGGTCGACCGGCTGGCGGGGGACGCGGGTCGGATCGGCACAGTGATGTGCATCCCGGCATGGTACTGGCCCGTCACGGTGAGTTGCCCGCCGAGAGCCCCGATCCGGCGCAGAATCCCACATTGGCACGTCAATGTGGACGCAAGGTGGCCATTCCCTAGCTCAGCGTGCCACTGGTGGATTCGGTGTGTAATTGGATAGGCACTCAGAGCTGATGGCCGCCGGACGCGTTCACCGCGCGGTGACGATCTTCCCGGGGTAACGTCGCGGGGAAGCCGTACCTGAATCACGCAGCGTCATCCGGCGCGGAAGGAGGCCAGATGAACGAGTTCGCACTGGACCTGGAGAAGATCCGGGCCGACGCCCGGGCCGAGATCGACAAGGGTGCCGTGACCGCCACCTACGGCGCCGACCGGCAGCGGGTGATCGACGTGCTGAACGAGGTCCTCGCCACCGAACTGGTCTGCGTGCTGCGCTACAAGCGGCACTACTACACCGCCCAGGGCGTCCACGGGCCGGCGGTGGCCGCCGAGTTCCTGGAGCACGCGGCCGACGAGCAGCGCCACGCCGACCTGGCCGCCGAGCGGATCACCCAGCTGGGCGGCGAGCCGGACCTGAACCCGGCCATCCTCGCCGGCCGCAGCCACACCCAGTACGCCCCCGGCACCGACCTGCGCGACATGATCGCCGAGGACCTGGTGGCCGAGCGCATCGCGATCTCCACCTACACCGAGATCGCCCGCTGGCTCGGCGACGGCGACCCGACCACCCGCCGGCTCATCGAGCAGCTGCTCGCCGACGAGGAGGAGCACGCCAACGACCTGCGCGACCTGATGGAGCGGCTGCCCGCCAACGCCTGACGGCGGCTACCGGGTCAGTCCCTGACAGACCCGGTCAGGCCGGTGGGCGGGCGGCCAGCAGCTGCTGGAACTCGGCCCGCATCGACTCGGAGATCTCGTCCGGCCCGGCGTCCAGCAGCGGGGCCAGCGCGGCCGGCTCGAACATCCAGGCCCGGAACGCCTCGGCGACGGTGATCCCATGCGCCGGCCGGTGCCCGACGGTCACCTCGTCACCGGAGCGCACCTCGCCGGGGCGTACCACCCGGAGGTAGGCGCCCGGCCGGCCGGCCGCGGTGAACCGCTTGACCCAGCGCGGCTCGGCCATCTTGGCCTGGAACGTGGCGCACGGGATACGCGCGAACGTCGCCCGCAGCACCAGCTCCGGACCGATGTGCCAGAGCTGGCCGATGACCGCGCCGTTGACGTCGACGCCGGCCGTGGTCAGGTTCTCCCCGAACAGGCCGGCGGCCAGCGGGCGCCCGAGCTGCGCGGCCCACCAGTCGTAGTCCTCCCGGGCGTAGGCGTAGACCGCCTGGTCGTCACCGCCGTGGTTGGCGGTGTCGAAGATCTGGTCGCCGATCAGGCCACTGCCCAGACCGGTGGTCTTCGGTCCGGGTGCCCGGACCGCAACCGGGCCGGCCACCGGCTGCTTGTTGATGCCGGTGATGCCGACCGCCTTGGCGGTGCTGCGCTCCGGTACCGCCAGGTTGACCGAGAGGATCCTGCCCATCCGCTGAGCCTAGCGAGCCGCCCGACGTCGGCGCGCCCCGCTGTCCGGCCGGTAGGTTGGTCGGCATGACAGTCGATCCGGTACGGGCGCGGGTCTTCGGCCAGGTCGCCCGGGAGTACGAGCGCATCCGCCCGGGCTACCCCGCCGACCTGGTCACCGACGTGCTGGCCTACGCCCCACCCGGCCCGGTCCTGGAGATCGGCGCCGGCACCGGCAAGGCCACCGCCGCGTTCACCGCCCGGGGCGCCCAGGTCACCGCGCTGGAGCCCGACCGGCAGATGCTCGACGTGCTGCGCGCCAAGCTGCCCGACGTGCCGGCCGTGCCGGACACCTTCGAGGAGCACGCCCCCGCGCAGCCCTACGCGCTGCTCTACAGCGCCCAGGCGTGGCACTGGACCGACCCGGCCAGCCGCTGGCCACGGGCCGCCGCGGCGCTCGCCCCGGCCGGCGCGCTGGCCCTGTTCTGGAACGGTGACCAGCTCGCCGATCCTGCCGCGCTGGACACCTTCATCGCGGTGCAGCAGCAGCTGGCGCCACAGATCGACGTGCACACCGGCCCGCCCGTCGAGGACGACCCGGTCACCGACCAGCCCTGGCAGGAGCTGATCGGGCGGGCCGAGTTCACCGACTTCCAACGCCGCTTCTACCGCTGGCGGCGGGAGCTGTCCGTGCTGGACTTCCTGGCCCTGCTGTCCACCCTGTCGGCGTACCGGATCCTGGACGCCGGGCTGCGCGACGAGCTGTTCACCGCGCTGCGCAGCGAGCTGCCGGCAGAGCTGACCCTGACCATGGGCACCGTCCTCTACCTGGCCCGCCGGGCCTGACCACCGGCCGGCCGCGCGGCCGGCCAGTGCCCCGGGCGGGTCAACCCCGCCGGCAGCCGGGTGGCCGCGTCCCCGCCGGCCACGTCCAGCTGCGCCTGGGTCAGGAACAGCGCACCGCGCAGGTCCGCCCCGCCCAGCCGGGCGCCCCGCAGGTCGGCCCCGATCAGGTCGGCGCCGCGCAGGTCCGCGCCGCGCAGGTCGGCCCCGATCAGGTACGCCCCGCGCATGTTCGCCGCGCGCAGGCCGGCGCCGCGCAGCTGGGCGCCGACCAGGTCCGCGCCGCGCAGCTGGGCGCCGACCGGGGCGGCGGCGCGGACGAGTTCACTGGCCCGGGTGAGGAGGGCGTTGGCCCGCTCGCGCAGCGCGGGCAGGTCGAGCGCCAGCAACTGCTGCGGGTCGCCGTCGGCGTACCTGTCGATCTCCGCGACCAGCCGGCGCGCCTCGTCGTGGACCGGCGCGGCGGCGGGTAGCGCCACCGCCTCGGTGAGGTACCACAGCAGCTCGTGCAGTGCACGCACCACCGGGAACACCGCGAACATGACCGGCGCGCCGGCCCGGTCGGCGCGCCAGTCCCGGCCGCCGAAGGTCCGCTGGGCGACCCGCTGGCCGGCGCCGAAGCAGTCGTAGGCGGTACAGCCGGGAAAGCCCCGCTCGCGCAGCTTGGAGTGGATGCCGCAACGGAAATCGGCGCGCAGGTTCGGGCACGGGGTACCGGCCGGCTTGTCGACGGCGAAGTCCGCCGAGGCGGCGAAGGCCGGCACGACGCAGCACAGCGCGAAGCACCGCGCACAGTCCGCCCGCAGGTCGGCCCGCTGCACCACCATCGCGCCTGTGCCCCCTTCCCGGTCCGGCGGGTGCCGCCCGCCGCGACATCCCGGTAGCCTACGCAGCGCGTCCGACTGGTCACGTGTAACGACCATCCCCGCGGGGTAATCAGCCCGGAAGCGGGCGGCCGCCCGGCCGCCCGGGGCAGCCCGTCCCCGGGAGTCACCATGCTCGACGCTAGCGACCAGGAGCGGCTTCGCGAGATCGAGGCACACCTGGTGGCCGAGGATCCGACCTTCGTCGCCCGCATGCGCGGCGAGCAGGAGGGCACCTCCAGCTACCAACGCGCCGGCCTGACCGTCCTCGGCGGACTCTGGCTGGTCTGGCTGGCCACCCTGCTCGGCATCGGTACCCTCGGCCGGCCGGTGCTGATCGCCCACAGCATCGCGCTGGTACTGCTCGCCACGGTCACCTGGCGGGTCGTGCGGCGGCACCGGCGGCTGCGCGCCTTCGTGGTCGGCTGACGGCCACCGGCGTCCACCCGAAGGGTCGCGGTCAACGGCCGGTGATCCGCCGTCGCGGGTCTTCGCACCAGCGGCGGACGCTGCGCCACCGGCCGTACCCGGCGGCCAGGTCGAAGTGCCCGGCGCCGGGCACCAGATCCACCTGGAACCCGTCGGTGAACAGGTTCGCCGCCACCGGCGGGCAGTACGGGTCGTTGGCGGAGCACACCAGCCGGGGGGCGTGCCGGGCCGTCCCGGCCACCTTGCCGAACACCTCGGCGGTGAACTGGAAGTCGCGCAGCGCAGGCTCCGAGGCGACGAAGTCGGGGCTGGGCGGGGCGACGAACAGCACCCGGTCCACCGGCAGCCGTACACTGCCGGACAGCGCCAACTGGCTCCATGCCACACAGGCCAGGCTGTGGCACACCACCGTCAGTTCGGTCGGGTACAGCTGACCCAGCTGCTCCTCGATCACGGTCAGCCACTCCTTGAGATCCGGCTCGTCCGGTGAGGGCAGCTGGGGGTAGCCGACGAGGTGCCCGTTGCGGCGCAGCCGCTGCGCGAGCCGGGCCTGCCAGTGCTCGGGCGGCTGGCGGTTCTGCCAGCCATGCAGGATCAGGAACTGACGTTGGGCGCGCGCGCCGCCAGGTACCCCCATTGGCATCCAGCGGTCCCCTCTCTGGCTGTATGGCAACCGCGGAGCCCCGCGCTCCGCGCGACATCGGTGCGGCTGTTCGGGCGGAGGCCGGCTGCGGTGTGGCGGCGCCCGCGGCCACCCTACTAGGAGATGAGGCTGCGCCAGTGGACGAAGTTCGGCAGGAAGAGGACGGCGCCGGCCAGGAAGCCGAGGGTCAGCACGAACGGCAGCCGGGCGCGCTTGTTGGCCACCCGGCGGTGCCGGTCGCGGATCTCCCTGCGCTCCTCGGCACTGAAGTCGACGCTGACCACCCGGTCAGCCTCCCGCTCCTCGTCCCCCACGATCTGGGCGGCCCAGGTCAGGCAGCCGGCGGAGATGACCCAGAGCAGCGCGTCGGAGGCGATCTTGCCGGTCGAGGCATCGCCGGCCGGGCCGGTGGCCAGCGAGGTCACCAGGTTGATACCGGCGCCGGCGAGGACCCCGGCCACGAAGTTGAGCGCTGCCGACGGCGGCGGCGGTAGGCTCACAAAACCTCCCTGTTCACGACGATGCCGGGCAGGTCCGGCCAGGCGCGGCGGCAGACGTCGGCGCCCATGGTGTTGAGGTCGATGAGCACCTGCTGGGCAGTGCGGGTGTGCAGTTGCCGGCGCAGCCGCAGGTACTCCTCCCGGCGGGCCAGGTCACGGGTGAGGTTCTCGTGCACGCTGCGCACGTCGGCGCGGACCACGCTGCGCTCCTCGATGAGCCGGTTGAGCCGGTTGTTGAGCTGTTCACAGGCGCTGTACCAGATGGCCAGGTCGTCCTCGCCGAGCACCACCATGTCCGGTGCGGCCACTGCGGGATCGGTGGGGTGGTCCGGCTCGACGTCGAGCGGGACCACCGTGGGCTGCGGGATCCCTTCGGCAGCCGTGGAGCCGCCCACGACGTCGGCGACCACCTGCCGTACCACCTGACGGAACTCCATCGTCATCAGTACCGAGATGAGGTCGGCCAGCTGTGCCGCGGCAAACTGGATGCGGTGGCCCTTCTCCGGCCCGTCGAACGCTTCGGCCGGGTCGTGGAGCTCTCCCATCAAAGCCCGCAGCAGGTGGCGCACGTGATCCCGCCAGGTCTGGTCGTAGTCGGCGCCCAGCGCCAGCGCCTCCAGCACCTGGGCCTGGTCCACCTCCCGACCGGGGCGCGACCACTGCCCTTCCTGGTTGCGCAGCCAGTCCAGGGCGCCGCGCAGCACCGGCGGCTCGCCCGGGCCGTAGCCGGCGCGCAGCAGCGCGGTCACGCACATCGCGGTGGTCGCCTCGGCCGAGTTCCACGACCCGGTACCGCTGCGCCACCAGCCGTCCAGCGGTCCGCCCTCGTACGGTGCGCGCAGCAGCCAGTCACAGGCCTGCCGGACCACCGGATTGTTCTTGCGGTATCCGACCAGGCACAGCCCGAGGACGATCCGGGCGGTCACCCAGGGCACCCGGCGCGGGTAGAAGTAACCGTCCGCGTCCTGGACCTGCTTGGCCTTCTCGAACAGTTGCAGCAGCCGGTCCTCGTCCCGGAGACTGCCCGGCGCGCTGCCCTCCAGGCACAGCAGCAGCCCGAGCACCCAGGTGCGGTAGAAATCCTCCTCGACGATCGTGTCGGCGGGCTGCCGGGAGTGCCCGGGCCCGTTCAACATCTCGTCCTCGTAGCGCATGCTGGCTTTGATCCGCGGGAAGTCCTGCAGGTCGGCGGCCAGCTTGCTGTCGCTGATCGGGCCGACCGTCTCCGGCAGGGACAGCCCTTCGTAGCTCCACTTCGCCCGGACCACCTCGGCGATGCGCCGCCAGCTGTCCAGATACCCCAGCTTCGCCAGGGCCATCGCGGCGAACACCGCCGCGGCCAGGTTGCCGCCGAAGGTCGGGTCGGTGACGGCCATCCGGTCCAGCCGGCGCACCAGCCGGTTCACCGACTGCCACACCTCCAGCAGGTACCGGCTGGTCTCGTCGGCGCGGTCGGCCGGCATGTAGAGGTCCAGCCGGGCCAGCACGGCGCTCATCAGCCGGTCTCCACCGGCGTGCAGGTGCTCCTGGATCAGCTGCTCCGGCTGCCCCCACCGACCGGGCGCCTGCCACGCGACGATCGCGTGCCGGATCACCAGATGCGCCCGACGCAGATGCCCGATGCTGTACGCGTTGTCGGTCCGCAATACCGCACCCACCGCGTGCAGCCGCGCCAACGCCCCCGGGAACCGCTGCTGCGCCTCCCACTCGGACAGCTCCAACTCGAACAGCCCCAGACAGGCCAGGTAATACAGCGCCTGCCGATCAGCGGCGGCGACTCCGCGGGTGAAATGCTGCTCCAGCTCCTGCGCCGAGGGCACCCGCCCGGTCTGCCGACAGCTGTCCAACGCCACCGCCGCGATGTGCACGTCGCCGTCGGCCAGCTCGCGCACCCCACGGGCCGCCTCAGCGGAGAGCCCCTCGTCGGCCACCAGCAGCCCGATGGTCTCCTGACCATCCACCCAGATCAGCGGCCACACCCGCATCGGCTCCGGCAGCCCGCGCCGATCGGCGCCCCCGGGGCTCCACATCGTCGCCAGTACCTGGATCCCACCCTGCAACTGTCCATTGACGACGCTGCGCAGCCCGAACTCCTCGTTCAGCCGCATCACGCAGGCCACCACGCTCTCCAGCACCGGCCGGTTGGCGTGCAGGTCATCCACCACCACCAGGTACCGGCCGTTACGCGAGGCCGGCTGGGTGAACAGCGCCATCGCGATCGACTCCGGGCCGTCGGCCGGGTCGGACAGGTCCAGCCAGATCAGCCCACCACCGTCCCGCTGGAACTTCTCCGCCACATGCCCGGCCACCGCCGACTTCCCCGACCCGTGCGCCCCGGCCAGCAACACATCCCGACCGGCCTCCACCGCCTGCTCGACCCGGGTACGCGCCGCGGTCCGCCGAGCCACCCGGCGATAGGCGACCAGCACGTCCGGACGGATCGCCGCCGGCCCCACCCGACGCGGCCGCCAGCCCGCCGGCAGCACGCCCTCGGCCAACAGCGCCTGCACCACCAACGCCATCGGCGGGGCGACCCCCTCCTCCGCCGCGAGCGCCGCCTTCACCGGCGAACGCGACAGCCGGACAAGACGGCTACCCGCCGGCCCCACCACCGTCACCGACAGCTCGCCGAGCCGCTCCCCGGTGACGCTGGCCTTGTCCACTCGCAACACCGGCCACTGCTGGCCGGCCCCGCCGGTGCCGCGCAGCAGCCTGTCCCGCTGCTCCATCAGGTCGTTGCGGGCCGCGGTGAGCAGGTCGAAGTCGTTGACTTCGTTGACCTGTCGGGCATGCGGCCAGTGAGGGGGACCGTCCGGCTGCACTGGGCGGACCTCCCATCGCTGGTGAGGGGGGCTCGGTGCCGCGCACCGTGGCCTGCCCGACTACATCAGGCCGACACCCGGATAGTAGCCGCCCCGCGCCACCGACGCCCGAGTCGCGACAGCCGCCGCCACCGCCCGGGCTCACGCCCGGCCAGCACCTGCAGGTAGTTCGTGGGGCGCAGCTCTCCGGCGACGTGGTGCGAGTCGGATATCTGCACGGTGAAGCCGGCGCGCCGGAAGGTCCCGGTGATCTCTTCGCTGCCCCCGAGGTTGTGACTGGTCATGCTGCGGGCATAGGTACGCGCGGCACCGGCCAGATCCTTGATCTCCACCGGGAGCAGCCGGCGCCAGGCGCCGGCCCGCTGCCGCAGCCGTCGCTCGAAGACGTCCACCGGGTCGGCCGGCAGGTACCCGTCCGCGTCCTCGGCGCCGCTGTCCACTGTCGACACCGCCTCCGGGCTACGCCACTGGTCCTGCGGGTGCAGCCGGATCGTGGTGACCACCTGGCCGCCCGGTCGCAGCAGGTCCCGCCAGCTGTGCAGCACCTGGACCGCGCGCTCGGGCGGGAACCGGGTGAGGAAGGCGTCGGCCACGATCACGTCGAAGTCGCGCAGGTCCGGCTCGCGGCGCAGGGCCCACTTGTTGGTCAGGTCCACCTGGTGGGTACGCACCAGGGCCCCGGTCTGCCCGGCCGCCGTGCACTGGTCGGCGTACCAGCGGCAGGCCAGCAACGGCGTCTGGCACTTGTCCAGGACGTGGACCTCCACCTCGCGGCCGAGCTCGTGGGCGGCGTCGAGGACGAACGCCAGGGTGGTGTAGTCGGCGGCGCCGGTGATCAGCACCCGGGGACGGTCCTGCGCGCTGAGCGCCTTACGCAGCGCCTGCTGATAGAACGGCGCATGCCAGGTCGGGCTGGACACCATGTCGAACAGGCGCAGATACTGCCAGACCCGGTGGTACCAGACGCAGTTGTCGCCGACGAAGCCGTCGGTGCACGACATGGGCGCCACGTTGTAGAGCAGTCGGGCCGAGCGCAGCAGTCGATCGGTGAGCTGCGGGCCGACCAGCGCGGTACGGCTCCCGGCGGATGTCGCCCGCTGGTACCGGTCCACCAGGCGGACCAGCGAGTTCACCCGGTTCACCTCGGGGGTCTGGCGGCTGACCAGCCAGGTGGCCGGACCTTCGGCGGCCTGTTCCTGACGGACGGCTACCTGGTTGTCGATCAGCCAGGCGTCCGAGATCGGCTGCTCGGTGAGGTCGGTGAGGCTGTGTACCGGGATGGCGACGGAGGCCAGCCCGTACCGGCGGTCCTCGGCGATCTCCCGGTCCACCGCCCTGGCCGCGTCGGCGCCGGACGGCACCACGTAGTAGCGCAGGAAACTGCACTGCGCGGCGGCCTGCTGCCAGACGCCACGGGCCAGCGACGCCGGGCGGCGGGACGAGGCAAACAGCACGATCTGCCGGACCTCCTGCCGGGCCGTGCAGGCCAGGCTCTGCGCGAGTTCGTCGACAGCGGCCTCGGGCAGCCGTACGGAGTCCGGTTCGGTGCCCTCGAAGCTGGCTCTGTACTGCAGTGCGGCCCGTCTGGCCAGTCGGATCATCTCACCGGTGTCCGTCAGCCCGGTGTCTGTCGCCAGGCTGGCCTGCTCAGCATCCATTACTGTCCCCCACCACCATGGCGACCACCGCCAGCTGCGCGCCGGTCGGGTCGGGCACGACGCTGTGCACCGACCATCCGGATGACTCGAACACGTCCCGTACCGCCGCCGCGCTGAACCGCCGGGACCGGAAGCACCGGACCCGGTGCCCGGCCGCCAGCCTCAGGCCGGGCAGCTCCACCGGCCCCGGGATCAGCGCCTCACCGACGACGCTGCCGTCGACGAGGCGCAGCACCAACTCGACGTCCCGGATCCCGACGGCGTGCAGCGGCGCCAGCACGGAGCGCCGGAACGCGGGCGACCGGTACGCGGCCAGCGGATCGTCGCCGCGCGCCGGTACCGCCAGCACGGTGGCCAGCAGCGCGTCCCCGGGGCGCAGGCTGCGGCGGATGTTGACCAGTGCGGCTCCCGGCTCCTCCAGGTTGCCCAGCGTGTTGCCGAGCAGGCAGGCGAGCAGCGGGGCGGCCAGCCGCCAGCCCTCCACCCGTAGGGTGGCGCACTCCTCGACGTCCCAGACGTGGCTGGTGCACGCGGTGCGGGTAGCTGCGGCCGCCAGCCGGAGGACCGACAGGTCCAGCATCTCTTCGCTGAAGTCCAGGGCGAGATAGCGGTGGCAGGGGTGGCCCAGCTCGGTCAGGCGGGTCAGCAGGCGACTGCTGCGCGCGCCGTTGCCCGGGCCGATGTCGACCAGCCCACCGGCCAGGTGCCCGGTCAGCCGGGCCCGCAGTACCGTGTCGGCGTCGTGCGCCGCGGTCATCAGCTGCCGGTAGTCGGACGAGGCGGCGTAGGCATCGTGCAGGTGGGCCCCGGCGCCGACATAGGCGAATTTGAGGGCCAGCCAGCCGCGCTCCAGTCCACGGAGGACCAGGCTGTGGTGTGCAATTTCGGGGAAGGCGTCGGGCGCATCGGCGATCTGGTTGACCGGGCTCGTCCAGACGGCGGACCAGGCTTCCGCAGCTCCTGGACGATCGCTGATATCCCGCACGGCTTCCCCTCGCCGTCGCGCCGCTACCTGTCTTTCGCCGCGACGCTGCGACCTTGGACGGGAAATGTCTCCTTCACGGTACGACATCGCGGCAAGCGACTCCAGAGTCCGGAAGTGACATATGCTGCCGAACATCGACGGCCGTCGCGCAACCCGTTGGCGCCCGGATATTCGAATGGCGCCAACCGTTGCGTACCAGGCATCGGCCGTTTGGCCTGTTCCGTGGCCGATCCGGTGACGCCAGAACCGCCTGTCGATCACTCCACCCCGTCCCGGTGCAGTTGCCGAAGTAGTTTCAGGTCATTCATCGCCGCAATTGCGGACCTCGCGAAATTGTCCCGGTCGAAGATATCCGGTTCCCGGTCCCCGCACAGTCCCCCGATATCCCGGACGCCATTGTCGACCATCAGCACAATCGGTTTCCCGGTGGCGATCCCCGCCCTCGTCTCTTGACCGACCCACTGAGTGACCAGATAGCTTTTGCTTTCGCCGGCAGCTGGCGGAAACGGCTGTACAGCCCGACGGAGAACTCGCACCCGTGAACGCGCCGCAGCCACCGCCGGGCTATGTGGACCATCGGGGAGAATCTGCACCGGGACCGCGCAATCGCCGCCACCCGGCAGCCCGGTCAGGTCGGAGTCCTCGCCGAATGCCACCCTGCCGCCTCCCCGGGGGAACGTCCCCCCAGGGTGGTGCACGCCGTCGCGTCCGACCTCAGCGACGCCGCCACATCGGGATGGACGAATGGCCGAAGATGCCCGCCCGGTCAGCGCAGCGCGAAGTACCAGAAGGCGGAGGTGAACCAGATACCCACCAGCACGGTGAAGACCAGGCCACCGGCGAGCGACAGGATCCAGCCGGGCAGCCCGCGCCGGGTCAGCACCAGCATCTTCACGGTGAACACGCCGAAGAACAGGCAGCCCAGGCAGGAGTGCACCAGCACCCGGGCGTTGTAGTGCTGGAAACCGATCCCGTACAGGCAGAAGACGGCGACCGGGACGGCCACGAAGAAGGCCACCCGGCCGGACCAGCGGTGCAGGGTGGGGGTCCAGGACGGTGCGGTGACCCGGGGGACGTGGCCGTACATCACCGCGGCGGAGGCGCCCTGGACCAGCGCCAGTACCGCCGAGATGCTGGCCATCCAGCTCTTCACCCGGATCAGCTCGTGGAAGCCGTTGACCTCGAAGACGATGCTGTTGCCCTTGTGCTGCCCGCCGTAGACGCCCAGGGCCACGGTGACCAGCGCGCCGACCAGCACCGGCAGCAGGACCCGGCCGGGCCGCGCGCCGGTGGCGCTCTCCGCGCCGCTCATCGCGGGCTCGCCGCGGCCGCGCCCGCGCTGTGGTAGCCGCCGGAGCCGTCGTGGTGGGCGCGCACGCTGAGGATCACCGTGATCACCGCGATCACCACACCGACCAGCAGGGTCACGAGCGGAGTTCTGATCTTCATCGGGCGACCTCACTACGCCGGAGGAGATCCGTCGACCCAGTATGGGACCGGCCGGGCCGCGGCGGAGCGTAGCTCGGTGAACCTGACACGATCAGTGGACGGGGCCGCCTCCGCGCCGCGCCCAGCCGTGCCGGCGGCAGCCGCGCCGGCCGGCGCGGGTGCGAGCGGGTTCAGTGAGCGGGCGGCCCGGTCGGGGCCGGGCGCCGACCGGCGAAGCCGGAGTCCAGGCGGTGGTACCAGGCGATGTCCGCGTCGCCCTCCAGCCAGCACCAGAGCACCGGCTCCCCGTCCAACTCGCCCGGGTAGTCCAGCAGCAGCGGTGCCCAGCCCTTGACCTGCACCCCGGCCTCGGTGATCGACTCCAGCTCGGCGTGCAGCCGGGCCTCCATGCCTTTGAGGTCGGCCAGGCCGCCCAGCGGGCTGGGCGCGCCCCGGGCCAGGTCGGCGCGGAGCTCGGCGAGGTCGGCGCGGAGTCGGATGAACTCGTCGAGCCGGGGCCGTAACTCGGCCAGTTGGCGACGGGCCTGGGCGAGCGTGGTCACCCGGCCAGTATGCCCAGCCCCCGGGGCGCGTGTCGGCGCGGGGAACGGTCGCGTCGGGTATCTGCCAAAAATCGCCCGCCCGGCCGGCGCGCCGGCGTGTCGGTGGGACAGGTCACTCCCCGCCGCGGGCGCCGGTCGTGGATCCACCCGGACGGCACCTGGTTCCGATGCGGCGCAACGCTTCCGGACCTGCCCGAAGGTGACAACTGTGTGTCAATCCGTCGATATCTGGGGTTGACACCCCATACATTGCCGGTAATCTATCGCCGCCGACTGCTTCCGGCCCCACGGCGGTGATCCCGACCGCGGCCGGCACTTCGCAGTCGAGGAGATTTCGCGGTACCGGGCCCCTCAGCCGCCCGGACCGTCGGGTATGCCGCAACGTCCGACCGGGCGCGCCGCCGCGCGCCCCACCCCAGTGCAAGGGGAGCACATGACAAGCCAGGAACTGCTGCGCGACGAAGCCACCCCGTCGCACTTCGAACGGGTCGGGGGCGCCCCGGCCATCCGGGCCGCGGTGGACCGCTTCTACGAGCTGGTCCTCGCCGACGCCGACCTCGCCCCGTTCTTCACCGGCGTCGACATGCCCCGCCAGAAGGGCCACATGGCGGCCCTGCTCACCACCGTGCTCGGTGGCCCGGACAACTACACCGGCCGGGACCTCGGCGAGGCGCACCGGGGCCTGGGCATCACCGCCGGCCAGTACCGGGACGTCTCGGGCTACCTGGTGCAGACGCTGACCGAGTTCGACGCCGCGCCGGACATCATCGCCGACGCGGGCGCCGTGCTCAGCCAGGTGGCACCGCTGATCATCGAGGTGCCCGACGCCGACGGGCACGACGGCTGAGCGGCTCCATGCTCGACGTCGCACAGCTCAAGAAGAGCTGGGGCACCGTGGCCGGGTACGGCGACGAGGTGCCCCAGCACTTCTACTCCACCCTGTTCATCACCCACCCGCAGGTCCGGGAGATGTTCCCGCCCAGCATGGCGGCCCAGCGCGACCGGCTGGTCGGCGCGCTCGGGTACACCGTGGCCAATGTGGACAACCTCGACGAGCTCGTACCGGTGCTGCAGCAGCTGGGCCGGGACCACCGCAAGTTCGGCGTCGAGGCCGAGCATTACCCGCTGGTCGGCGAGGCGCTGCTGGCCACCCTCCAGCACTTCCTCGGCGACGCCTGGGACGCCGAGCTGGAGCAGGCGTGGACCGAGGCGTACACGGTCATCGCCCAGGTGATGAGCGACGCCGCGCAGGACGCCGCGAGCCACACCCCGCCCTGGTGGAACGCCGAGGTGGTGGCCCGCGAGCAGCGCACCTTCGACATCACCGTGCTCACCCTGCGGCCGGACTACCGCTACTCCTACAGTCCCGGCCAGTCGGTCACCGTCGAGGCGCCGCTGCGCCCGGCCCAGTGGCGGCACTACTCGCCGGCCAACGCGCCGCGCCCGGACGGCACCCTGGAACTGCACGTGCGGGCCGTCGCCGGTGGGGCCGTCTCGCCCACCCTGGCCCACCTGACGCAGGTCGGCGACGGTCTGCGGCTGGGCTCCCCGGTGGGTACCGGGCTGACCCTGGCCGGCGAGGACGATCTGTTGCTGCTCGCCGGGGGTACCGGGCTGGCGCCGCTGCGGGCGCTCGCCGAGCAGGTCGCCGCCCGCGGCGAGGCCCGGCGGGTACACCTGTACGTCGGTGCGCGCAGCAGCCGGGAGCTCTACGACCTCAAGGCGCTGCGCGACCTGGAACAGCGCTACCCGCCGTTGACCCTCACCCCGGTGCTCTCCGACGACCCCGCCGGCTCGGAGGGGCAGAGCACCGTGGTCGACGCCGCCCTGCGGGCCGGCCGGTACGAGCGTCACGACGTCTACATCTGCGGCTCCACCGAGATGGTCCGGGGCACCCTGCGCCGGCTGGACCAGGCCGGCGTGGACGCCCGGCGGGTACATGTCGACGACGTGCACAGCGCCCTGCACCCTCCCGTCCCGTCCGACCTACCGGAGCAGCCATGACGACCTACGCCGACCCGCCCGGGCGCCCCGTCATCCGGTCCCGGCCGCTGAGCCCCGAGCAGGTGCGCCGACCCAGCCTCGCGCGTACCTCGCTGGGCCGGCGCGGCTACGACGAATCGGATGTGCACGCCCTGCTCAACCGGATCGCCGCCGAGCTGGAGAGCACGCTGGGCGAGCAGGCCACGCTGCGCGCCGAGAACCTGCGCCTCAAGGACGCGCTGCGCCAGTGGCACGACCGCCACCAGCAGTCCCCGGCCGCCCGGATGGAGGTGGAGGTCCGTCAGTCGGCGGTGCAGGTGATGACCCGGGCACAGCGCGAAGCGGACAAAGTGGTCGCCGATGCCCAGAACTACGCCCGCTCCATGGTCGAGCACGCGCGCAGCCAGCACGACGAGATCCTCCGCGAGGGGTACCAGCAGGCCCAGGCCGCAGCCGAGCTGGCCGCCCGGCGCTACCGCAGCGACGCCGGTGAGGACTACCGCGCCGACCTGGAGGAGCTGCACCGCCACCTCACCTGGGCCAGCACCTTCGTGGCCGCGATCGACAGCGCCGAGGGCATGCTGCACGCCGCCCGGATGGGCCTGGCCAACGAACTGCACCGGATCAGCCGGGAGTATCAGCTCGACACCGACTGACCGGTAGGTGTTTGGCCCCGGATGCGGCGGGTACCTGGCCCACATGCCCCCCGGACACGTCTTCGCCGACCGCTACCAGCTGCTCGAGCAGCTCGGCCACGGCGGAATGTCAGTGGTCTGGCGCGGGTTCGACGTGGTGCTCGACCGCGCTGTCGCCGTCAAGGTGATCAGCGACACGGTCCCGGCCGGCCTGCGGGCGCTGCTGCGCCGGGAGGCCCGGGCCGCCGGCCGCCTGTGCCACCCCGGCATCGCCCAGGTGTACGACTTCGGCGAGGCCACCGGCCCGGACGGGGCCACCGAGCCGTACCTGGTGATGGAGCTGGTGGACGGGGTACCGCTGGACCGCTGGCTGGCCGACGGGGCGGCACTGCCCTGGCGACGCGCCGCCGCCGTGTGCGGGGCGCTCGCCGACGCGCTGGCCGAGGTCCACGAGCACGGGCTGGTGCATAGGGACCTCAAGCCGGCCAACGTGCTGGTCACCGGGCGCGGGCCCAAGCTGGTCGACTTCGGCATCTGCGCGACCGTGGGCGCCGCCGACGCCGAGGACGGGCAGCTGATGGGTACCCCGGCCTACGTGGCGCCGGAGCGCATCGCGGACGCCCCGGTGCGCCCCGCCTCCGACGTGTACGCCCTCGGCGTGCTGTGCTATCGGATGATCGCCGGTACGCTCCCCTGGCCTGTCGACTCGGCCACCGGGCTGCTGCGCTCGCACCTCTACACCGAGCCCGAGGAGCTGCCCCCGCTGCCGGGGCTGCCCGACGAGCTGTCCGCCTGCGTGCTGCGGGCGCTGGCCAAGGAGCCGGACGAGCGGCCCAGCGCCCGGGAGCTCGCCGACGTGCTCAGCGGGTACGCGGAAACGCCCATGCAGCGCGCGGTCGGGCAGCTCACCACGGCGCTGCCGGGCCTCTTCGGGGCACCGGAGGGCGCGGAAACCGCCGCGATGGCCCCCTCCGGAGCGCACACCGCCTCCCCGGACGGGGATTCGCTGGACACCGCGACCGCCGCGATGAGCCCTGGCGACCCGGACGCGCCCGCGGCACCGGCCGACCCGCCCAGCGGCGCGACCGCCGCGATGACCCCTGACGACCCGGACAACCCCGCGGCACAGCTCGATCCCTCGGACGCGCCCCCCGACCGACGACCGGCAGGCCGGCAGGCGCCGCAGGCCGGACGCGCGGGCGCGCGGCGGCCCGGCGTGGGGGTGGCGAGCGTGGCTGCCGCGCTGCTGGCGTCCCCGGACGACGAGGCGGACGCCGGCCCGCGCTCCCGGCTCGACCGCTGGCGTGGGCCGTTGGTCGCGGCCGGCGTGGCCGGGCTGGCGCTGGCGGCGTTCTCCGCCGCCTGGGCCGGTGGCCGGGGCGAGGCGACGGCGAGCCCCAACCGGCCGGTGGGCACGGGCAGCATCTGCGCGGCGAGCTACACCGTCCGGCAGGACTGGGGCTCCGGCTTCGACGCCGAGGTGACCGTCCACAACCGGGCCGGTCAACTGGCGCAGTGGAGCGTGTCGTTCGCCTTCCCGGCCGACCAGGCGGTGACGGCGGGTCCGGGACCGGCCGAGGTGACCACCGCCAACGGGCAGAGCCAGCCGGTCCCGGTGGCGCTGCGGCAGGACGGCGCCACGGTGGTGGCCGACGCCGGAGCCCAGTCGCTGCCGCCCGGCGCCACGGTGGTCATCCCCGTCTCCGGCCGGTACACCCACGGCAACCCGCTGCCCACCGAGGTCTCCCTCGGCGGGCTGGGCTGCGACACCCAGGTGGCCGGTGCGGCGGTCAGTCCGGCCCCGCCCACCACGGCAGCCGCCACGCCGCCGGACAGCAAGGCCGCCCCGGGCCCGGGCAAGGACGACGGTGGCCCGGCCGCCAAGCCCCCGCCGAAGCCCAAGCCGAAGGGCGGCCCGAAGGACAAGCACTGACCTCATTGGCGGGGCAGGCGCAGTCCTGACATGCCGCCGTCGACGGCCAGCGAGACGCCCGTGGTGGCGCCCGCCTGCGGACTGGCCAGGTAGCCGACGGCGGCGGCCACCTCCTCGGCGGTGACCAGCCGGCCGGTGGGCTGCCGGGACGCCAGCCGCGCCTTCTCGGCGGCCGGGTCGGCAGCGCCCGCCAGCAGCCGGGCCACCCAGGGAGTATCCACTGTGGCCGGTGCCACGCAGTTGACCCGGACGCCCGCGCCGACCAGGTCGGCGGCCATCGCCAGGGTGAGCGCGTGGACGGCGCCCTTGGACGCCGAGTAGAGCGCCCGCTGCACCAGCCCGGCGGTGGCCGCGATCGAGGACAGGTTCACGATCGCCGCGTGCGGGCTGCGCCGCAGGTACGGCAGCGCCGCCCGGCTGGCCCGGGCCACGCCGACCACGTTGACGTCCAGCACCCGGGCCCAGTCGGCGTCGGAGTTGGCCGACACGTCCCCGACGGCGCTGACCCCGGCGCTGTTGACCAGGATGTCGATGCCGCCGAAGGTGTCCGCCACGGTGGCCAGGGCGGCGTCCACGGCGGCGGCGTCGGCCACGTCGGCGGCGACCGCGACCGCGCCGTCCGCGACCCGGTCCGGCGGCTTCAGGTCGAGGACGCCGACCCGGGCGCCGCCGGCCAGGAAGTGCGCCACGCAGGCGGCGCCGATGCCCGAGCCGCCACCGGTGACCACCGCCACCAGTCCGTCGAAGTTACCCATGCATGCTGTCCTTCGCTGAGCAGACGCCGCCTTCACCGGGGAGACGAAGCCGGACGGCGGTGATCCTCACCGGGCGTCCCGCACCGTGCTGCGCTGCCGCCCCAGGCGCTCGATCTCGGTCTCCACCAGGTCACCGCCGCGCAGGTAGGGGAAGCGGCCGGAGAGCGCGACGCCCTGCGGGGTACCGGTGTTGATCAGGTCGCCGGGCTCCAGCACGGTGTACTGCGACAGGTGCCAGATGAGGTACGCCACGTCGAAGACCATGTCGGCGGTGACCGAGTCCTGCCGGGGCTCGCCGTTGACCCAGGAGCGCAGCCACAGCGCGCCCGGGTCGCCCACTTCGTCGGGGGTGACCAGCCACGGCCCCAGCGGGTTGAAGCTCTCGCAGGACTTGCCCTTCGACCACTGCCCGCCGGAGTCGTCGAGCTGGAACTGGCGTTCGCTGACGTCGTCGGAGAGCACGTACCCGGCGACGTGGGACAGTGCCTGCTCCGGCGAGTCCAGGTAGCGGGCGGTCCGGCCGATCACCACGCCCAGCTCCACCTCCCAGTCGGTGCGGCTGGCGCCGCGCGGGACGAGGATGTCGTCGTCCGGGCCGACCACGGTGTTGGGGGCCTTGTAGAACATGATGGGTACGGCCGGCGGCGCGGCCCCGGACTCGGCGGCGTGCCCCGCGTAGTTCTGGCCGATGCACAGCACCACGCCCGGCCGGGCGATCGGCGCGCCGACCCGCTGACCGGAGACGTCCAGCTCGGGCAGCGCGGCCACGTCGGGGGCGTCACCGGCGGTGATCCGGGCCAGGAACGCCGCGTCGATGTCGCCGGTCACGCCGGACAGGTCGTGGTACCGGCCGTCGGCGTGGGCCACCGGCCGCTCGGCGCCGGGCGCGCCCACCCGCATGTACTTCATCGAATCTCCAACCCGTAGGGACGAACCGCTGTACCGGTGCGGATCCCCCGAGGGATCTGCACCGCTGCATGAAGGATCTGTTCGGAGGAGGCGGCCACGGTCACGGCGTGGGTACCTCCTCCGGCAGCAGCCCGGCGCGGCGCAGGTCACGCCAGAGCTGGCCGGGGATCGGCGCGCCGGCCATCGCCACCGCGTCGGCGACCTCGGCCGGCGAGCGCGCCCCGACCAGCACGCTGACCACGGCCGGGTGCCCGAGCGGGAACTGCACCGCGGCGGCGCGCAGCGGTACCCCGTGCCCGGCGCACACCTCGGCGATCGCCCGCGCCCGGGTGAGCACGGCGGGGTCGGCCGGGGCGTAGTCGTAGGTCGCGCCGGGGCCGGGATCGGCCAGCACGCCGGAGTTGTAGACGCCGCCGCAGATGACCGAGATGCCCCGGGCGGCGCACTCCGGCAGCAGATCGGCGAGGCCCGACTGGTCCAGCAGGGTGTACCGGCCGGCGAGCAGGAAGCAGTCGAAGTCGCCGGTCCGGGCGAACGCGGTGAGCATGGCCGACTGGTTCATGCCGGCGGAGATCGCGCCCACCCGGCCCTGGGCGCGCAGCTCCACCAGGGCCGGCCGGGCGCCGGCCATGGCCTGCGCGAAGTGCTCGTCCGGGTCGTGGATGTGCAGCACGTCCACCGCGTCCACGCCCAGGCGCTGCAGCGATTCGGCGTAGCAGCGGCGTACCCCGTCGGCGGAGAAGTCGAACACCGGGGTCGAGCCCGTCCGGTTCGGCCCACACGTCGCCGCCGTCCGGCCGGCCGGGGCGCAGCAACCGCCCCACCTTGGTGGACAGGGTGTAGTCCGACCGCTGCCGGGCCGCCAGCGCCCCGCCGGCCCGCTGCTCGGAACGGCCGGCGCCGTAGTACGGCGCGGTGTCGAAGAACCGGATGCCCGCCTGGTACGCCGCATCCACGGTGGCCCGGGCGGTCTGGTCGCCGACCGCCTGGTAGAGCCCGCCGAGCGGGGCGAGGCCCAGCCCGAGCCGGGTCACCGTGACGCCGCTGGCGCCCAGCGCCACCCGTTCGAACGGGTTCATCCGTCCTCCCCGACGACAACCGTGCGGTCGTCCACTGTGGACAGCGGCGGGCCGGCGTGGATCAGTCGGATGATGCGCTGGCTCGTCCGTTCGTGGTCGTGGTCGTCGGCCAGCCCGCCGCGCACGGTGGAGCCGGCCGGCACGGCGATCCGGTCGGCCGGCGTGACGAGCCGGGGCAGGTCCGAGAGGATCAAAGTATCGCCTTTCCCGGCCACGATCAGCTCGTGGAGATCGCATCGGTCCGCGGGTCGATACCGACCGGCGGCCCGTCCACCGTGACGATCCTATAGGATGTTGTCTGGACCTGTACTCGGTCACGTCGGTGCCGTCAAGGAACAGCCTGGTGGTCACAGGAACCCTTGACGATCGGCTTTCCTTCGGGAAGGCAGGCAGATGTCAAGCCCCACCCAGCTCCCCCCGGTCCGCCGGTCGACCCTCGGCGACGACGTCTACCAGGCGGTCCAGACGCTGGTCATGGAGCACACGCTGGCGCCCGGCGCCCGGGTCAACATCGATGCGCTGGCCCGTGAACTGGAGGTCTCCCCCACGCCGGTGCGCGAGGCGCTGGCCCGGCTGGAGGCCGACGGCCTGGTCCGCAAGCGCCCGCTGGTCGGGTACACGGTGAGCCCGCTGCTCAGCCGGCAGGAGTTCACCGACATGTTCGACATGCGGCTGGTGCTCGAAGGGGCCGCCGCCCGCTGGGCGGCGCAACGCGCCGAAGCCGCGCAGCGCGACGCCATCGTCACCAAGTCGAGCGTGGTCGGGCCGGTGGACGAGAAGGACGGCCGGCGCTCGCACGCCGCCTTCACCGCGCTGGACGCCCGCTTCCACGACCTGATCGCCACCGCCGCCGGCAACCCGCTGCTGCACGACGGCATCCGCCGACTCCACGCCCACCTGCACCTCCACCGGCTCTACTTCCCCTACGCGCAGACCGGCACCACCAGCGAGGAGCACCGGCTGATCGCCGCCGCCATCCGGACCGGCGACGCCGACGGCGCCGAGGCCGCCATGCGCGCCCACCTGTCCGCCGCCCGCGCCCGGCACCTGCCGGCCTTCGGCTAGGCGGCGCCGATGCGCATCGGGCTGTTCATCACCTGCGTCAACGACCTGCTCTACCCCGGTACCGGGGTGGCCGTCACCACCGTGCTGGAGCGGCTCGGGCACAGCGTGGAGTTCCCGGCCGGGCAGACCTGCTGCGGGCAGGCGCACGCCAATTCCGGCTACGCCGCCCCGGCCGCCGCCCTGGCCCGCTCGTTCGCCGCCCAGTTCGCCGGTTACGAAGCGGTGGTGGCGCCCAGCGGCTCATGCGTCGCCATGATCCGCGACCAGTACCCGCAGCTGGCCCCGGAGAGCGCCCCGGTCGCCGCCCGCGTCTACGAGCTCTCCGAGCTGCTGGTCGACGTGCTGGGCGTCACCGACGTCGGCGCCCGTTACCCGCACCGGGTCACCTACCACCCCACCTGCCACGGGCTGCGGCTGCTGCGGCTGGGCGACAAGCCGCTGCGGCTGCTGCGCGCCGTCCGCGACCTGGAGCTGGTCGAGCTGGACGACGCCGAGCAGTGCTGCGGCTTCGGCGGGACCTTCGCCGTGAAGAACCCGGACGTCTCGGCCGCCATGCTGGCCGACAAGTGCGACCGGATCGGGGAGACCGGCGCCGAACTGGTGACCGCCGCCGACAACTCCTGCCTGACGCACATCGGCGGCGGGCTGTCCCGCCGGGGCGGCGCCGCAGTCCGGCACTACGCCGAGATCCTGGCCGCCCGGGAGGGCCTGCGATGAGCGTCCCGGTCGGCATCAGCCCCGGCGACCCGGCCGCGCACGACCGGCTGGCCGCCGAACTCGCCGCGATGCGCCACCCGCCCCAGGCCGACCCACTGGTCGGCGCCCGCGACTTCCCGACAGCCGCCCGGGCCGAACTGGCCAACGGGCAGCTGCGCGCCAACCTGGGCCGGGCCACCCGGACCATCCGCGACAAGCGGCTGCGCGCCGTCGGCGAACTGGACGACTGGGAGGCGCTACGGGAAGCCGGCGCGGCGATCAAGGCCGACGTCCGCCGCCGCCTGCCCGAGCTGCTGGAGCGCTTCGAGGCGGCGGCCGGCGCGGCCGGCGCGGTCGTGCACTGGGCCCGGGACGCCGCGCAGGCCTGCGCCATCGTGGCCGACCTGGCCCGGGCAGCCGGCGCCGACGAGCTGGTCAAGGTCAAGTCAATGGCCACCCAGGAGATCGGCCTCAACGAGCGGCTGGCCGAGCAGGGCATCCGGGCGTACGAGACGGACCTGGCGGAGCTGATCGTCCAGCTGGCCGGGGACACCCCGTCACACATCCTGGTGCCGGCCATCCACTACAACCGGGGCCAGATCCGGGACATCTTCGCCAGCCGCATGCCGGACGCCCCGGACGGGCTCACCGACTCCCCCGCCGCCCTCGCCGAGGCGGCCCGCCGGCACCTGCGGCGCCGCTTCCTGGCGGCCGGAGTTGCCGTCTCCGGCGCCAACTTCGCCGTCGCGGAGACCGGCTCGCTGGTGGTGGTCGAGTCCGAGGGGAACGGGCGGATGTGCCTGACCCTGCCGCACACGCTGATCAGCGTGGTCGGCGTGGAGAAGCTGATCCCCGACTGGACCGACCTGGAGGTCTTCCTCCAGCTGCTGCCGCGCTCCTCCACCGGCGAGCGGATGAACCCCTACACCTCCGTCTGGACCGGCGTCACCCCCGGCGACGGCCCGCAGGCGGTGCACATCGTGCTGCTGGACAACGGGCGCGCCGACGTACTGGCCGACCCGGTCGGGCGGCAGGCGCTGGCCTGCATCCGCTGCTCCGCCTGCCTCAACGTGTGCCCCGTCTACGAGCGCACCGGCGGGCACGCCTACGGCTCGGTCTACCCCGGCCCGATCGGCGCCATCCTCTCCCCGATGCTGACCCCGGGTCGCAACAGTTCGCTGCCGTTCGCCTCGACGCTCTGCGGCGCCTGCTACGACGCCTGCCCGGTGAAGATCAACATTCCGGAGGTCCTCGTCCACCTGCGCCGGCAGACCCCGCACCCGGCCGGCGAACGCGCCGCCATGGGCGCACTCGCCGCAGTGATGACCCGTCCCCGGCTCTACCGGGCCGCACTGCGCGCCGCCGCGCTCGCCGGCCGGCTCGGTCGCCGGCTGCGCCCGCGCGGCGTGCTGCGCCGGGCGCCCTGGCCGCTGTCCCGCTGGACCGCCGCCCGGGACGCGCCGCTGCCCGCCCGGGAGACCTTCGCGCAGTGGTGGGCCCGTGAACGCGGCTGACTCCCGGGAGGCGATCCTGGCCCGGCTGCGGGCCGCGCTGGCCGACGCCCCCGAACCCGTGACGGTACCCCGGGACTACGGCCGCACCCTTCCCCCTGGTACGGACCTGGTGGCGCTGTTCACCGGCCGGCTGCTCGACTACCGGGCGCACGTCCACACCGCGCTGGCCGACGCCTGGCAGGGGGTGTCCCGGCTACTGGTACCCGCCGACGCGCCGCGCGCCTGGCTGGCCGGCTTCGCCGGGGAGGTGGTGGTGGACGACGGCGCGCCACTGTCCACTCTGGACAGTGTGGACGCCGTCCTCACCGGCTGCGCCGTGGCCGTGGCGGAGACCGGCACCATCGTGCTGGACGGCGGGCCCGGTCAGGGGCGCCGGGCGGTCACCCTGGTGCCCGACCGACACCTGGTGGTCGTGCGGCCGGACCAGATCGTCGGGCGGGTACCGGAGGCCGTGCGCCGGCTGGCCGTCAGCTCGGCGAGCCGGCCGCAGACCTGGATCAGCGGCCCCTCGGCCACCAGCGACATCGAACTCAACCGGGTCGAGGGCGTGCACGGCCCCCGCCGCCTGGACGTGGTGATCGCGGCGCTGGAGGTGTAGTCGTCTCCCGGGTGGCCGCCGTCTCGCGGGGGCAGGATGCACCGGACGCGTCCCGCTAGGCTCCGGGCCTATGAGTGGGCAGCGGTGGACGGACCATCCTCGGCTGAGCGAATGGCTGCAGGATCAGGAGGAGGCATTCCCCGGGTGGGCCCGCGCGCACCCGGGCGTCTGGGACTTCTCCGTGGATTCGGTCGACCGGCTCCAGGCAGTGGTCAAGGCCGAGTTCTCCTCCTGGGACGACGTCCATGCCAGCCGGCGCACCCCTGCGGTGACCGTGCCGGCCTGGTATCTCGGCGAAGTCTGCGTGCGCGCCGGGGCGCTGTGGAAGCACAACCCGGCGGTCCCGTCCGACGCCTGGGAAAGCCCTTTCGTCGGGGTCCCCGACGATCCGATGGAGGATCCCGACTACGAGGACCGCTACGAAGGCGACTACTTCCCGGCCTCGGTCCCCGTCGACGAACTGCGCGGCATGTTCATGAAGCCCCGCGAGTGGCACCTGCGCAGCGTCGTGGAGGCGTTCGCGCGATATCCAGATGAAGGGTGACGCCGTCGGCGTGCCCTGCGACGGCCGCCCGGGCATTTCGCCACAGCGACAACGCGGGCCGGGCGGCTCGGGCTGTCCCGTCGCCGATCCCGGCAATCCTGCCTGGGCTGACCCGGGATGAGTTAATGTGGCGGCGGGCGGAACATATAGACCTATAAACGGCATTTAGGGGAGATCTGCGAGCGCGGCCGCTTCGGCCGGGCTCGGCTCCACGCTGCCTCCTGCGGATGGACCAGGTGTCTTGGCGGCATAGTCGGAGGTACGTCGGTGGCTGATCCGAAGGCTGATGGCGCAGCGTCGGCGGGCGCCCCTCCCGGTAGGCGCGACGCGGTACGGAAGATCGTTGTTGCGCTGCTGCTCGTGCTGGTCGCCCAGGCACTGTTCGCGCTGACGCTGGTGAGCGCGCTGCAGCTGCTGGTGCTGCGCGATGCTCCGTTCGGCATGGTCGGTTCGTCGCAGGTCATCGCGCAGGCGCAGTCGACGGTGTCGCTGGACATCACCGCCTTCCCGAACGAGTCCGCGGCGATGGAGGCCGTCAACCACGGGCGGCTGTACGGCGTCTACCTCACCGGCGACTCCAGCGACACCCTGGTCGTGGTCCCGTCGAAGATTTCTTCGGCCAGATCGAGGTCGAGGGCGCCTTCCTCGACGCCGCGCACAAGCTGGGCCGACCGGTCACGGTGCAGACGGTCAAGCAGCTTCCGCAGAGTGACCGGGTCGGCGCGGTCGTCGGATTTCTCCTGCTGCCGCTGTTGATCGGCGGCTACCTGGCCGCCGTGCTGGTCTTCAAGGCCGCCGGAGGTACCGCCGCCGCACCCTGGCGGACGCTCATCCTGACCGGCTACGCGGTCGTCGGCGCGGTGTTGACCGACCTGATCGCCGGCCCCTGGTCGGCGCCTACTCCACCAGCCACTTCTGGCCGCTGCTGCCGTGCTTCGCGCTGGTCACCACGGCGGTGGTGCTGGCGGCCGCCGCCATCCAGGCACTGGTCGGGCGCCTGGGTACGTTGCTGGTGGCCGTGGTGTTCATCGTCGTCGGCGGGGCCGGCGCGGGCGGCAGCGGAGAATCGCTGCTGCCCTCCTACTGGCAGAGCCTCGGCGTGATCTTCCCACCCCGCAACGCCGTGACCCTGATCCGCAACGTGCTCTACTTCGGCGGCCACGACATCACCACCCCGCTGGTCGTCCTGTTCCTCTACGCACTGGCGGGCGTGGCCGTCATCGGCTATCTGGGCCGGATCCGGCCGGCTCGCGCCGCCGCGCGCGGCAACGGCGAAACAGCCGCGGCGGCCGTCACCCAGCTCACCAAGCCGGGTGGCGACAGGCGCACGCTGCTGCCCATCGTCGTCGCGCTGGGGATCTGCGCGGTCATGCAGTGCCTGTTCGCCTTCAACTACCTGGACTCCGGGCACCAGCCGGTCGCCACCGACCTACCGTTCGGCGTCGTCGGATCCTCCCCGATCCTCACTCAGGCCGAGCAGCAGTTCTCCCTCACAGTCGGCCGGTATCCCGACGAAGCAGCGGCCAAGACCGCCATCGACCACGCTGAGATCTGGGGAGCCCTCGTCCCGGCCGGCACGGGCGGCGGGCCGGACACCCTGATCGTCGTCCCCACCAGCAGTGACCTGGCCCCGCTCGACCTCGCCGCCCAATTCGAAGCCGCGGCCAAGAAGGTCGGGCAGAGCATCACGATCCAGCAGTACGCACCGGTACCACTGCCCACGAAGGACCCGTTCGGCCTGGTCCAGTCGCTGATGCTGATCCCGCTGCTGATCGGCGGGTACATGAGCGCCACGCTGCTGCTGGCGGCCACCGGGCGAGCCGCGGCCCGTTGGCGGCTCGCCCAACTCGCCGGCTTCGCCGTCGTCGCTGGCCTGGTCGTCGACCTGGTGGTGGGCGTCTGGCTCCAGGGGTACGCGGGCGACAAATTCTGGATCGTCTGGCCGATCTGCTCGCTGATCGTCGCAGCCGTCGCGTTCGTCGCCGCCGTCCTGCAGAAGCTGCTCGGAGCCGCCGGCACGCTGCTGACCATCGTCGTGGTCATCCTGTTCGGCAACCCCTCGTCCGGAGGCGCCAACGGGGTGCCCTACCTGCCGACCTTCTGGCGCGACATCGGACCGTACCTGCCACCCCGCAACGGCTACATCCTGCTCCACCAGACGATCTACTTCAGCGGCCACGGAACGACCCACTCGCTGCTCGTCCTGCTCGCCTACCTGGTCGTCGCGGGGATCATCCTGGCCGCGCTCGACCTGCGCCGCGCCGAGGAACCCGTCCCCACCGAGTCCGCCGAGGCCGCCGCCATGGCGGTGCCCATCGGCGCCGCCCCCTGACCGGCATCCCAGGGCAGGCACACCCCAGGCGCCCGGGTCCGGGGGCGGGCGGTCGGGCCCAGGGCACGGTCAGGCGAACGCGGTGCGGTGCCGGGCGGCCCAGTAGGAGAAGGTGCCCGGTTCCCGCCCGGTGACCCGGGCGACGTCGTCGGTGAGCACCGCGTTGTGCCCGGCCCGGACGAACCGCACGCCGGCCGTCACGGTGTCGGCGAAGGCCGGATCGGCGCCCGAGGCGAGCAACTGCCCCCGCCACTCCTCGACGCCCAGCGGCGCGGTGCTCGCCGGCCGGCCCGCGATATCGGCCAGGATCGCCACCTGCTCCGCGAGCGTCAGCAACTGCGGCCCGGTCAGCGTGTACGTCTGTCCATCGTGGACGGTCGAGCTGAGCGCCGCCACGGCCACCGCCGCGATGTCGTCCGGGTCGACCACGCCCTGCGCCCCGTCCCCGAACGGGTCGGGGACCGGCTGGCCGGCCCGGATCGCCTCGGCCCAGAAGAGCATGTTGCTGGCGAAGGTGGTGGGGCGCAGAATCGTCCAGGCCGCGCCGCTGTCGCGTACCGCCTGCTCGCCGGGGGCGTGCCAGGCACCCATCTCCGGGTGGTCGGCCAGGCCGGTACCGATGGCGGAGAGCTTCACCAGGCGCGGGACGCCGGCCCGCCGGGCAGCGGCGACCAGGGCGGCGTCCCGGGTCGGCTGGTCGGGTCCGGATGGGGCGACGAGCAGGAGCGCGGTGGCGTCGCGGAGGGCCGCGTCGAGCGAGTCACGGTCGGCGAGGTCGGCGCCGGCCACCGTCACCCCATCGGGGAACTGCGCCGTGGCAGGGTCCCGGGTGACCGCCCGTACTGCCGCGCCCTGCCTGGACAACAGCCGCACCACGCGGCCACCCACCGTGCCGGTGGCACCGAAGACAACAATCATGGCCCCGACGATGCACCGCTCCACGGACCGGAGGCTTGGAAGAATCGGCGGCATTGTGGGACGGCCGGCCGGGCACTGCCCCGGTTACCGTGGAAACGTGCCGCCGACCTCCACGCCGCCCACCGCCGCCCCACAACGTCCCGTCGCGGATTCCGCCGCGCCCACGAAGCCGGTGACCGGCACGCAGGGGCCGGTCACCGGTACGCAGGACCGTGACCTGCGGGTGCCGGAGGAACTTCGCCCCTGGGTGGCCGATGCCGTGCTGCCGCTGGCCGCGCCGGCGCCACTGCCCACGGTCCGGGTCCCCGACCCGGCCACCAGCCTGGTGTTCCGCACTTCGGCGGACGGGGCGAGCGAGCTGGTGGTGGTCGGGCCGCAGACCCGGGCGGGCTACTTCGCCGGTCGGGAGCTGCCGATGTGCCTGCGGATGCGGCTGCGGACCGGCCGGGTCCGGCCCCTGCTGGACGCCGCGCCGGCCGAGCTGGTGGACCGGGCGGCGCCGCTGGCCGACTTCTGGGGCCGGTACGCCGTGGAGCTGGCCGAGCGGCTGGCGGCGCAGCGCGGCGACCCGGACAGCCCGGATGCCCTGCTGGCCAGGCTGGCCGGTGCGCTGCTGGCGCGGGTACCCGACCGGCGGCGGCTGGCCGCCGGGGAGCTGGCCGCCTCGGCGGCCCGGGCGCTGGCCGGTGGCGGCCGGCTGCCCGAGGTGGCGCGCGGCGTGGCGCTCAGCGAACGTCACCTGCGTACCGTGTTCGCGGCCGAGGTCGGGGTGTCGCCGAAGCACTACGCGCGCATCGACCGGCTGCGCGGGGTGCTGGAACGGGCCGGGGCGGACGGCTGGGCCGGGCTGGCCCGCACCGCCGGCTACTACGACCAGGCACACCTGACCGCCGACTTCACCGCGATGATGGGCGTTCCGCCGGCTGCCTGGCTGGCCGGCCGACTGCCGGCCAGCGTCCCCTGCGGCTGACCCCTGCCGGAGCCGGTCAGCCAACCGCCGTGCGCCACCGTCCGCGGCACGGGGAGCCTCGGCGTGCCGGTAGGGCGCTGCGGAAAGTTCCGGAACCGGCGGGCTCTTGACGATGTGACGCCCTTCGATGAGGCTGTGGGAGAGCGCTCTCCGCCTCAGTCACCGCGACCCTCGGGTCGCGCTCCGGCGCGGGTACTGGCCATGCCCGCCGCCGGTACACCCCATTCGAGGAGCACTCATGTCCCTGACGTCCAGGCTGCGCCGGGTGATCGCGGCCAGACGCAGACCGGCCATGGCCGCCGTCGCGGCGACCGCCACGCTGGTCGTCCTCGCCGGCTACACGGCGCTGACCGTCGGCTCCGCTGGAGCCGCCAGTACCCTGCTGTCGCAGGGCCGGCCGGCCACCGCCTCGTCGGTGGAGAACGCCGGCAATCCGGCCTCGGCGGCCGTCGACGGCAACACCGGTACCCGCTGGTCGAGCGCCTTCAGCGATCCCCAGTGGATCCAGGTCGACCTGGGCCAGTCGGCCAGCATCACGCAGGTGGTGTTGCAGTGGGAGTCGGCCGCCGCCAAGGCGTTCCAGCTTCAGGTGTCCGCCGACGCCACCAACTGGACCAGCGTCTACACCACCACGACCGGCACCGGCGGCACCCAGACGCTGACCGTCACCGGCACCGGCCGGTACGTGCGGATGTACGGCACCGCGCGGACCACCGGGTACGGCTACTCCCTCTGGGAGTTCCAGGTCTACGGCAGCTTCGCCACCGGAGGCGGCGGCTGTGGCACCGACAACGCCGCCGCCAACCACGCCGCCACCGCGTCCTCGGTGGAGAACGCCGGTACCCCCGCGTCGGCGGCGATCGACGGCAACACCGGCACCCGCTGGTCCAGCGCGGTCGGTGACCCGCAGTGGCTACAGGTCGACCTGGCCACCAGCCAGACCGTGTGCCAGGTGGTGATCCAGTGGGAGGCGGCGTACGCCAGGGCGTACCAGATCCAGGTGTCGCCGGACGCCGTCACCTGGACGACGATCTCCACCACCACGACCGGCGCCGGTGGCACCGAGACGGTCAACGCCACGGGCACCGGCCGGTACCTGCGCGTCTACGGCACCGCCCGGGCCACCGGGTACGGCTACTCCATCTGGGAACTGGTGATCCACACCCAGGGCGGGGCGACCGTCACGCCGACCTCGGCCAGCCCCTCCCCCAGCGGCTCGACCGGCGGGCCGGGCACGCTGATCTCGGCGTACCGGCCGGTGTTCGCCTCCTCCTACGAGGGCGGCAACGCGCCCGGCGCGGCGCTGGACGGGCGGACCAACACACGGTGGAGCAGCCAGTTCAGCGATCCACAGTGGATCTACGTGGATCTCGGCGCCCCGGCAGGTATCAGCCGGGTGGTGCTCAACTGGGAGGCTGCCTACGCCACGGCGTACCACATCGATGTCTCCAACGACGCGACCACCTGGAACACCATCTACTCCACCACCACCGGCAAGGGCGGGGTGGAGACGCTGACGATCAGCGGCACCGGCCGGTACGTGCGGATGTACGGCACCGCGCGGGCCAGCGGCTACGGCTACTCGCTCTGGGAGTTCCAGGTCTACGGCACCGTGAACACCTCGGGCAGCACCCCGACCATCCTGTCCCCGCCCACGAAGCCGCCGGCCAGCACCGGGCAGTTCGCGCTGTCCGCCCCGGCCGACGCGGCGATGGTGACCAACACCCGCCGGCCGGCGCTGTCCTGGGCCGGCGTGGCCGGGGCGACGAAGTACCAGGTGTGGCTGAACATCAGCCGCACCGACTACGACTTCACCGCCTCGGGAAGCATGCTCGACCTCTACACCAAGGTGGCCGAGCCGACCGGCACCACCTGGACGCCGACCTGGGACCTGCCCGACCGGTGGACCTACAGGTGGTACGTGGTCGCCGGCTCCAGCACGTCGAACATCCGCACGTTCAGCGTGTACGTGCCGACTCTGGAGACCGTGGCCGACGGGGTGAACCTGGTCAACGGCGCGCGGGATCTGAACAAGGACGGCGCCATCGAGCCCTACGAGGACTGGCACCAGCCGGTGGCCACCCGGGTGGCCGACCTGATGGGTCGGATGACCACCGACGAGAAGGTCTACCAGATGTTCTACAACGCCCAGGTGTACCCGCAGTCCGGGTGGCACTTCGGGCCGGCCGAGGCGGGCGACCTGAACACGTCGCTGCTGGCCTCCTCGGCGACCCGGCTGGGCATCCCGTTCATCTCGGCCGGGGACACCATCCACGGGTACAAGACGACGTACCCGACGCAGAGCGCGCTGGCCGCCGGCCGGGACTACGCGCTGGACTACAAGCTCGGTGACGCGCAGCGGCAGGAGCAGCTGCAGATCGGAACCCGGGGCGTGCTCGGGCCGCTGGCCGAGGTGGGTACCAAGGTGCTCTACCCGCGTATCCAGGAGGGCAACGGGGAGAACGCCGACGTGGCCGCCGCACAGGTCCGGGCACTGGTCTCCGGGCTGCAGGGCGGCCCGGAGCTGAACCCGGCGTCGATCCTGGCCACCGTGAAGCACTGGCCGGGCGAGGGGGCCGGCGGCGAGGCCGGCATCACCTACGACGCGGTCACCATCAAGTACCACATGATCCCGTTCCGGGCCGCGATGGACGCCGGTGCGGTGAACATCATGCCGGGCTACGCCGGCAGCTCGTTCCTGGACCCGGGCGGCCCGGGCGCCGGTGACAGCGCGCCGATCCTGGCCTACCTGCGCAACAATCTGGGGTACACCGGGCTGATCACCACCGACTGGCTGCCCGCCGGCCAGCCCTGGTACGACGCGGCCAACGCCGGCTCGCAGGTGATGGGCGGCGCCGACCCGGGCGCGGCCGGCTTCTCCATCGCCACGTTCATCGCCAACGTGCCGATCGCGAAGATCAACGCCGCGGTGCAGGAGATCCTCACCCTGAAGGTCAAGCTGGGCCTGTTCGAGAACCCGTACGGCGACCCCGTCAACGGGCTCTACCGGGTACACACCCCGGCCATGACCCAGCTGGTCAACCAGGCCGAGCGGGAGTCGTTGACGCTGCTGAAGAACACCGGCGTACTGCCGCTCAAGCTCAAGGCCGGGGACAACATCGTGGTGGCCGGTGGGCGCGCCGCCGACCCGCTGGCCTGCTGCATCTGGACCAGCTACTTCCACCAGGAGTACGGCTCGCTGGACTTCCTGGACGCCATCAAGGCACGGGCGGCAACGGCTGGCGTGAACGTGTATCAGGACACCGGCCCGACGCCGAAGCTGGCCGTCGTGGCGGTCGGCGAACCGTCCTATACCCACGCCACCGCGTGGACCAAGGAGCAGCCGTACCTGCCGGCCGACCAGGTCGCGATCATCCAGAACTTCAAGAACCAGGGCATCCCGGTGGTGGTACTGCTGGTGCTGCCCCGACCGTACGTGGTCGCCGACTGGGTTGGCCTGGCCGACGCGGTCGTGGTCACCTACCGGGGCGGCGAGGAGATGGGTCCGGCATCCGCCAGCCTGCTCTTCGGCGACTTCACGCCGAGCGGGAAGCTGCCCTGGCAGCTGCCGCGCAGCCTGGACCAGGTGCTCAAGCCCGGCGGCACGGACACCCTGGCCGACGCGGTGGAGAGCTGGGACCTGCCCTACGACCTGGGCGCCACGGCGGCCGAGCGCACGGACATCCGCAACCGCATCAACGCCGGGCAGGCGGTGCCGAGCACGTACGGCAACCCGCTCTACCCGTACGGGGCCGGCCTGCAGGGCTGGTCGTAGCGGATCCTGACAGCCGTCATTTCCGGGGCCTCCCGTCGTTACGGCGGGAGGCCCCGGCCTGTCACCGTTCGTAGCCGGGGCTGCGCAGGACCTCGGGTCAGATAGGACTCTTGACGGTTCGACGGATTCGCCTCTATCGTTCTCACAGGTTATTTCGAGCCATGAAATAACCGATGCATCGCTGTTCTGACACAGCTTCCCCTGCACGCACCCGAACTCCGGGCACACAGCGACGCTGTCCATCGACAGGCCGGCAGCGCGGATCGGCCGGCGGCCCGGCCGACGGCAGGCGGATGCTCAAGGCCGGCTCCCGCTCACCGCGACCCGGCCCACCCAGCCCGTGGTGGGCGGTGCGACCACGCCGCCGCCCACCACGACCGTCGTGTCGCTGCGCCCGCGCCGACAACGCCACATCGGCGCCACTGGTCGCCAACCGCGCCGCGATCGACACTGGGGACAGTTCGATCGGCTCACCGGCTGAGCCCCACCGACCGCTGGGCGGACGCCCCCGGGAACGGCGCCCGCCCGGCACCCGGGTCGGGGCTACTTCACCGCACCTGCGGTCAGGCCGGAGACGAAGTGCCGCTGCAGCACCAGGAACGCCGCCACCACCGGGACGCTGACCACCAGCGAGGCGGCCATCACCTGGTTCCAGTAGACGTCGGTCGAGGTGGCATACCCCTGCAGGCCGACGGCGAGGGTGCGGGAGTCCTGGTCGGTCATCACCGAGGCGAACAGCACCTCACCCCAGGCCGTCATGAAGGAGTAGACGCACACCGCCACGATCCCCGGCACGGCCGTCGGCAGGATGACCTGCACCAGGGTACGCACCGGCCCGGCCCCGTCCACCTGGGCCGACTCGTCCAGCCCGCGCGGGATCGAGTCGAAGTAGCCGACCAGCATCCAGATGGAGAACGGCAGCGAAAAGGTCAGGTAGGTGATGACCAGGCCGAGCCGGGTGGCGTAGAGCTGGATGCCGGTGGTGTTGCTGATGTTGACGTAGATGAGGAACAGCGGCAGCAGGAACAGGATGCCCGGGAACATCTGGGTGGACAGCACCGTGATGGAGAACAGCCCCCGCCCGGCGAACCGGTACCGGCTCACCGCGTAGGCGGCCACGATGGCCACCAGGACGGAGCAGGCCATCGCGGCGAACGACACGACGAGGCTGTTGACGAAGTAGTGCCCGAGCGGCACGGTGTGCCAGATGTCGACGAACGGCTGCACGGTGAACCGGCTCGGCAGCCAGGTGAACCTGCCCTGCACGTCGACGAGCGGCTTCACCGACGAGGACACCATGACGAAGATCGGAGTGAGGGTGAACAGCGCCAGGACGGTCAGCACGACCACCCGGGTCACCGTCAGCCAGCGGGGCTCATGCATCGGTACTCCGTCGGGACGTGACGAACAGGTAGACGGCGGTCACCAGTAGCAGGAACAGCAGCAGCAGGACGCTCATCGCCGAGCCCAGGCCGAAGTTCCAGGTGATGAACGAGCTCTGGTAGATGTGGATGGAGACCAGGTCAGCCGGGTGCGGCGCTGACTTGCCGAACAGCACGTAGGGCGTGCTGAAGTCGTTGAAGCTCCACAGGAACAGCACCAGCAGCAGCACCCGGTTGACCGGCCGGAGCATGGGCAGGGTGACCGCGCGTACCTGCCGCCAGAAGCTGGCGCCGTCGATGGCCGCCGCCTCGTAGAGCTCGGTGGGCACCGTCTGCAGGCCGGCGGTGATGCACAGCAGCGCGAACGGCCAGGTGCGCCACACCGACACGATGACCAGCGAGGCGAAGCTGTTGCCGCCGATCAGCCAGAACGGCCGGTCGTGCGCGACGTGCAGGTCGTCGACCAGCAGGTGGTTGAGCAGGCCGTTGTCGCGCTGAAGCAGGAAGCCCCAGGTGATGACGGCGGCGTAGGCGGGCAGCGCGTAGGGGGTGAGGAACAGGGTGCGGACCACCGATCGGCCCTTGAAGGGGCGCTGCAGCAGGACTCCGGCGACGGTGCCGAGCAGCCAGGACAAGCCCACGGTGAGGACCGAGTAGGCGACGGTGACCCACAGCGAGTGCACCAGGTCCCGACCCACCGGACCGTGGAAGTCCAGCACCACCCGGTAGTTTCCCAGGCCCCGGAACGGTGCCGAGGACCAGTTGCGGACGTAGAACTGGGTCAGTCCGCGCAGGCTCATCCACACCCCGACGACCATCGGGATGAGGTGGACGAGTAGTTCCAGCGCCAGGGCGGGGAGCAGGAAGAGGTAGGGGGTGACGCGCTGGCGCGCGCCGTGGCCGCGGCGGCGGCGACGCGGCGCCCGGTGCAGCGGGGCCGGCGCTGCCGGGCCGCCCGGCGGCGTGGTGGTGACGACTGTTGCCATGGGTGGGGGCGCTCCTCGCGCGGCTCAATCCGGTGGGGCGGCGGCGGACGGGCCGGGCCGGCGGGCGTCGGTGCCGGCCCGGCCCGTCCGCGGTCTCAGCCGCCCGCCTTGACCTGCTGGTTGTCGGCGGTCAGCTTGGCCTTGACGGCGGCCTCGGTGATCGGCTTGCCGCTGGCCGCATCGGCGAAGAGCTGCTTCATCGTGGTACCGACGAGGGTCTCGAACTGCGCCTCCTCGGGCACCGCGGGCAGCGGGGCGGCCGTGGTGGCCAGCACGTTCTGGAAGATCTTCACCTCGTCGGTCTGGAACGCCGGGTCGGCGTAGGCGCCCTGCACCGTCGGCATCGAGCCGTACCCCTTGTTGAGGGTGATCTGTTCGGCGTCGCTGGTCATGAACTTCACGAACTTCAGCGCGGCGTCCTTGTGCCTGGTGTTGGCGAACACCGACATGTTGATGCCGGCCACCATGCTGTTGACGTGCCTACCGCCGGGCGGGGTGGGTGATTCGAACGGCACCGGCGCGACGCCGTACTGGTCGGCGGTCATGCCGTGCGACTTGAGGTTGCTGTCGGCCGCCTGCCACAGCAGCATGGCCGCCTTGCCGCTGGCGAAGTCGGTGACCGACTGGTTGTTCGAGTACTCGGCGTCGCTCGGGTTGACGATCTTGTCGGCGGCCATCAGGTCGATGTACCGCTTGATGGCCTTGACCATGCCGTCGTTGTCGAACTGCGGCTTGCCCGAGCCGTCGAACAGGTCCGCGCCGTACTGCTGGCCGAAGGTGAAGGCGTGGTGCGAGTTCTCCGACAGGTTCGCGCCCTCGACGGCCAGGCCCCACTGGTCGCCGTGGGTCAGCTTCCTGCCGTCGGCGACCAGCTCGTCCCAGCTGGTCGGCGGCGCGCTGATACCGGCGTCGGCGAACAGCTTCTTGTTGTAGTACAGCACGTAGCACAGCGAGTAGAGCGGTACGCCGACCGGGTCGACGCCGGGCTTGCCGGTGGCCGCGAGGCTGCCGGCGAGGATGCGGTCCTTGCCGCCGACGGCGGTGAGGTTGTCGGAGGTGAACGGCAGGAAGGCGCCGGTGGCCTGCAGCGAGGCCGACCAGGTGTTGCCGATGTTGAGCACGTCCGGGCCCTTGCCCGAGGTGGTCGCGGCGAGGATGTTGTTGAGCAGGTCGGACCAGCCGATCACCTGGAGGTTGACGGTGATCCCGGTCTGCGCCTTGAACTTGTCCAGCTCCGGCTGGAGCTTCTGCTTGTCGTCATCGAGGCTGGTGCCCTGATTGCTGGCCCAGTAGGTCAGGGTGGTGCCGGCGCCGTCGCCGGACTTGTCGTCGCTGCTGCCACAGGCGGCCAGCAGCGGTACCAGCAGCGCGCCGGCCACGGCGAGCGCGCCGAGTCGGTGGCGCGGAGTGTGTCGAAGCCTCACGAACGGTGCGTCCTCTCAGCTGAACCTGGACGAAAACCATCGCCGGTTGGGTCGCCGGGCGCGCGGCGCCCGGCGTTGCGTGCCGCACGCCGAACGCGCACGGGCAGGGTGTATGCGGGTGCCGGCAAGCGATCCGGCGCCGAACCCCCCGGTGGGGCCGGCCCGCTCCCCCGGTGCTTCAGCCGGCTGCCGGGCCGGCACTGGACAGCGGGAGGGCTGCAACCAGAACTTGATTCAACACTTGTTTTATGTCGCCATTGAACCTGGGGGCCATGGCCTAGTCAAGTGCGGACAACATCCACACCGTGCCGGTACCGGCGGCCGGTGACCGCCACCGGCCGCGCCCCGGATAGATTGGGCGCTGATGGCAACAGCCCGTGGCACCGTACGTGACCTGCGACGACGCAACCGCTCAGCAACGCTTCGAGCGCTGCTCTTCGACGGTCCGCTCAGCCGCGCCGAGGTGAGCCGGCGCACCGGACTCAGCCTCGCCACGATCGGCAACGTGGCCACCGAGCTGCTCGCCGACCGGCTCATCGTGGAGGCCGGGCAGGTCGACTCCGACGGCGGCCGGCCGCGCGTCCTGCTCCGCGTCGACCCCGGCTACGGCACCCTCATCGGCGTCGACGTGGGCGCCGGCACGGTCACGGCCGAACTGTTCGACCTCGGCATGAACCGGCTCGCCGTGGCGCAGCGCAGCGCCAGCCCGCCGGCCACCACCCCGGCCGTCCTGGTCGAGCTGGTCTGCGCAGTACTGGACGAGCTGCTGGCCACCGCCGGTGCGGCCAGCGCCGAGGTGATCGGCGTGGGGATCGGGGTACCCGGCTCGGTGGAGCAGCAGCCGCGGGTGCTCGTGCACGCCCAGGTCATCGACTGGGCCGCCGTACCGTTCGAGGAGCTGCTGCGGCAGGCCGGGGTGAGCCTGCCGCTGCTACTTCGACAACGGCGCCAAGACGCAGGCGCAGGCCGAGATGTGGTTCGGCGCCGGGCGCGGCGCCCGGCACGCGGTGATCGCGCTGATCTGCTCCGGCGTGGGCGCCGCGGTGGTCGTCGACGGGGCGACCTACCAGGGCGCCACCAGCAGCGCGGGCGAATGGGGCCACACCACCATCGTGTACGGCGGCCGGCCGTGCCGCTGCGGTGCCCGTGGCTGCCTGGAGGCCTACGTCGGGGCCGAGGCGATCCTGGCGCGCTACCGGCAGGCGCGCGGCGGTCGCCCGGTCCCCGGCGACGACCAGGAGAGCCAACTGGCGGCGCTGCTGGCCGCCGCGCCGACGTCGGCCGCCGCCGCCCGGGTGCTCGACGAGACGGCCGGTTACCTCGGGGCCGGCGTGGCCAACCTGGTCAACCTGTTCAACCCGGAGCGGATCGTGCTGGGCGGCTGGGCGGGCGCCGCACTCGGCGCCCAGCTGCTGCCGCGGATCCGGGCGCAGGCGCAGGCGTACGCACTGGCCCACCCGTACCGGCAGGCCGCCATCGAGCTGGGGGTGCTGGGTTCGGACGCGGTCGCCTTCAGCGCGGCGACGCTGCCGCTGGCGGCGCTGCTGGCCCAGGGCGGCGATCCGCGCGAGCGACGTCGTCCGCACGCGCGGCGTACCGCCCGCCAGCCGAGCGCCGCCTGACCGCATCGCGGTAGATCGGCGCGCCGGGCGCACTTTCGTTGCACGGCCGCTCGGCGGAGCGGGCCGCTGGGGACAGCCGCCGGTTTCCGGTGGGCGGGTCGGGGCCTTCGTAGGGGCAGCCTGCCGGGGCCGCCCGGGACTGGTCGGTGGCCGGCACGGTGACCCGGCCGGTGGGTGATCGGGAACGCGGTTGCACGGACAGGAAGGGTGGGACGGAACGCTCTCGGCGTCGAGATTTCCGGCGCTCCGGCCCGCTGTCAAGCCGGCTCCCGGCGAGCAGCGCATCGCGTACAGTCGATGTGAGTTGGCTTCATGTTCCGGAACCGAGCTGGCCAGAGTATTTGTTGTCGGCCACAGCATTCGCTGTCCGTCGCAGGCTCGGAAGATTGGCACACTCTGCGTCAGTGCGGCGACCGGCCAAGGGCACTCCGGCCGAGAGGACCGCCGCGGCCGCTACTGGGGCTTTGCAGAAACCGCTCTCTCACCGATTCGCGGACAACTGACCAGCCAGTCAGCACCCGCGGCCGGGCCGACCCGCGCAGCGGCCGGACTTTGCCTGGTCAACGGCGCGGGCTACTGTGCGGCGTACCAGATCGACTGCTACGGCGCCGCCCCGTCGCGGCGGGATCGGGCCATCCATGGACACTTCGGCGCTCCGCCGGCCGGTCGGCCGGCGGCCGGCCGCGCTGACCGCGCTCGCGGTCCTCGCCGTCACCACGGTGCTGGCGCTGTGGACGGTGACCCCACCGGCGCCGCGCGGCACCGAGGCGCCGGCCGGGGTGTTCAGCGCGGCCCGGGCACACCGCTTCGTGGAGGGGTACGCCACCACGGCGCACCCCACCGGCAGCCCGGCCAACGACGCCGTGCGCGGCTACCTGCTGGGTACCCTCACCGGTTTCGGGCTCTCCCCACGGGTGCAGGACGCGGTCGGCGCCGAGCAGGACGACTCGGCGATCGGCGGCGGCGGCAACGCGGTCTCCCTGGCCCGGGTCCGCAACGTCGTCGTGGAGCTGCCCGGCACCGCACCCACCGGGCGGGTCTTCCTGGTGGCCCACTACGACTCGGTGCAGAACGGGCCGGGCGCCAACGACGACGGCGCCGGGGTGGGCGTCCTGCTGGAGCTGGCCCGGGCGCTGACCGCCGGCCACGTGCGCACCCGCAACGACCTGGTGCTGGTGTTCACCGACGCGGAGGAGGCGTGCCTGTGCGGCGCCGAGGCGTTCGCCGGGCAGGACCCGCTGGCCAGTGACGGCGGGGTGGTGCTCAACCTGGAGGCGCGCGGCTCCGGCGGCCCGCCCATCCTGTTCGAGACCTCCCGCGGCAACGCCAAGCTGGTCGACGTCTACCGCTCAGTGCCCTACCCGGTCGGCACCAGCTTCGCCGTCGAGGTGTACCGGATCCTGCCCAACGACACCGACTTCAGCGCCTTCCGCGACCACGGCGGCTTCACCGGCCTGAACTCCGCCTACATCGACGGGTCGGCGGTCTACCACGCCCCCGAGGACACCCTGGACCGGGTCGACGAGGGCAGCGTGCAGGCGCACGGGGACAACGCGCTAGCGCTGGCCGAGCGCTTCGGCGCCGTCGACCTCACCGGGTACGCCGCCCCCGCCGGCCACGACGACACCTACTTCCCGGTGCTCGGCGCGTTGGTCACCTACCCGGGCTGGCTGGTCTGGCCGCTGGCCGTGGTCGCCCTGCTGGTGGTCCTCGCGGCCGGCGCGCTCGCCCTGCGCCGGGGCCGGCTGCGGGTCGGCCGGGCGCTGGCCGGAGTCGGCCTGGGCGTCGTCCCGCTGCTGCTCTCCGCGGTGGCCGCGCAGCTGTTCTGGCTGCTGCTGACCACCCTGCGACCGGGGTACGCGAACCTGGCCGACCCGTGGCGGCCGGGCGGGTACCGGCTCGCCGTCACCGCCCTCACCTTCGCCATCGTGCTCACCTGGTACGCCCTGGGCCGGCGCCGGTTGGAGCCGTCCGCGCTGCGCTTCGGCGCGCTGGTCTGGCTGGCCCTGCTGGGCCTGGTGCTGGCCGCGGTCACCCCGGGCGGCTCCTACCTGGGCGCCGTCCCGGCCCTGGCCGGCGGCCTGGCCATGCTGCTGGACACCGCGCTGGCCCCCCGCGGCGGGCTGGCCACGCTGCTCGGCGCGGTGGTGGCGGTACTGGTGCTGGCTCCCACGGCGATGCTGTTCTTCCCGGCGCTCGGCCTGGCCGTCGGGGGCGCCGCCGCGTTCTTCGTCGCCGCGCTGGCGCTGGCGCTGCTGCCGGCGCTGGAGTGGCTGTACCCGGACCCGACGCGGCGTACCCCGCGCCGCTACGGGCTTCGGGCCAGCGCCGCCCCGGCGCTCGCCTGCCTGCTCGTCGCCGCCCTGGCGAGCACGGCGGGGCTGGCCCTGGACCGCTTCGACGCCCGCCACCCCCGGCCCAGCCAACTCATGTACGCCCTGGACCGCAGCACCGGGCAGGCCCGTTGGGTGAGCGTGGCCGGCAGCCCGGACCAGTGGACCCGGCAGTACCTGGCCGACTCGGGGCGGGAGGACCTGAGCACGGCGTTCCCACTGCTGAACCTGGCAGTGGCGACCGGGCCGGCGACGGTGGCGGACCTGCCGGCGCCGACCGTCTCGGTGGTGTCGGAGTCCACAGTGGACGGCCGCCGTACGGTCACCTTCGATCTCGTCTCGCACCGGCCGGTGCGGCTGACCTATTTCCAGGTCCAGGCCGGTACCCGGGTCGTCGGGGCCACAGTGGACGGTCGGGTGCTGCCCGGCGACCGGCTGGGCGGGCGCTTCGCGGTGCTGTTCCACGCCCCGCCGGACGGGGCGCTGCGGGTGACCCTGGCGCTGGACGGGTCGGGGCCGCTGCGACTGCGGGTGATGGACGGCTCGGACGGCCTCACCGAGCTGCCCGGCTTCGTCCCGCGCCCAGCCGACGTCACAGTCGCCGGTACGCACATCTCCGATCTCGTCGTGGTGGCTGACACGGTTACCGTGCCGCAGGCGGCCGCCACCAACTGATCGCCGGCCGGTCACCGGCCGGCCACTGTGGCGCCCCCTACCACAGGCCGCGGGTGCGTACTATGCGCAGATGCTCAGCGCTCGCTGTGAATCGGCCGGGACCGCCGTCCCGGCCAGGGGCCGCACCTGCGTGGTGCGCCTGTGCCGGGCAGTCCCCGGCGCGTCTGCGCGTACCCCATGAAGCTTGCCCTCAGCGACGCCCGGCGGATCGCCGCCGGGCTGGCCGACCAGGCCGTGATCGCCGGCGCCAACGCGGGTACCACCCTGGTGGGTCTGGCCGTGCTGGACCGGGACCGGGCCGGCGGCATGGTGCTCTCCCTCGGCCTGGGGTATCTGGTTCTCACCCTCAACCGGGCGTTCGTCGGTGACGTCCTGGTCACCATGGCGGCCCGGCTGGACACCCGGCAGCGGGCCCAGTTGATCCGCGACGGCGTGGGGACCGCGGCCGTGATCGGCTGCCTGTCCGCGCTGGCCCTGCTGGCCCTCTGGCTGGTACGCCCGCGCGGCGGCGACATCGACCTGCAGGATCTGGTGTGGCTGGCGCCGTTCCTGCCGGCCGTGCTCGTGCACGACACCGGCCGCAGCAGCTACCTGGCCGAGTCGGCGCAGAGCCGGGCGCTGCTCATCGACCTGGTCTGGGTGTCCACCCAGGGCGCGCTGGTGACCGTGGCGGTGCTGGCCGGGGCGCGCGGCGGCGGGGTGCTGCTGGCCTGCTGGGGCGGCGGCGCGGTGGCCGGCTCCGTGGTCTACCTGCTGCGCAGCCGGGCGTGGCCGTGGCGGGGCGACCCGCGCCGGTTCGCCGGGCAGACCCGGCACCTGTCCGGCTGGTTCACCGCCACCCAGGTGATCGGCCAGGTCCAGGTGCAGGCGGTCGCCTTCCTGGTGGCCCATCAGCTGTCCAAGCCCGACCTGTCCGGCCTGCGCGGCGGGCAGACGGCGCTGATCCAGCCGGTGCAGAACTTCAACATGGCGGTACAGGGGCTGATCGTGCCCCGGCTGTCCCGGCTGGCCGGCGACGCCGGTCGGCTGCCCGGCGACGCCGGCGAGGCCGCGGCCGGCGCGCTGCACCGGCTGACCCGCCGGCTGGCGGCGGCCTTCACCGGGCTGGCCGTGCTGCTGGTGGCGGTCATGGTCCCGCTGGCCCGCGTCACGCTCAGCCACCTGAGCAAGTTCGCCGACATCGCGCCGCTGGCCCTGCCGCTGTCCGTGCAGGCCGGCATCTACCTGGTGGAGTTGCCGTTCGCGGCGGCGCTGCGCGGCATGCAGCGGGCCCGGCTGCTGTTCGCGCGGTACTGCGTCTACACCGCCGCCAGCCTGACCGGCCTGGTGCTGGGCGCCAGCACCGACGGCCTGCGCGGTGCGGTGTGGGGGCTGACCGTGGGCGCGGCCGTCAGCCTGGTCACCATGGCCGCGCTCTACCTGCACGCGCTGCGCCGGCTCACCGGCGGGCCGGTCCCGGCGCCCGAACCGGTCACCGCGATCGGGCCGGTCGGCTGGGTGGAGCCGCTCGGGTCGGTGGAGCCGATCGGGCCGGCCGGTGGCCTGGTGGCCGGCATACCGGCGCCGCGCAGCCCGGTGGATACGCCGTTGCCGCTACAGCCCTCGCTGTAGCCGGGCGATCCGTCGCCGGTCGGCCGGCAGCGGTCAGGGTCGGTCGCTGGGGCCGCGGCCCAGCAGCAGGCGCCAGGGTACGAGGGCCGATTCGACCTGCTCGCCCAGGTTCATCTTGGAGACGCCCTCACTGCGCTCCTCGAACCGGATGGGTACCTCGGCGATGCGCAGGCCGTGGCGGACCACCCGGTAGTTCATCTCCACCTGGAAGGCGTAGCCGTTGCTGTGCACGGAGCCGACGTCGATGGTCCGCAGCGTCTGCGCCCGCCACGCCTTGAAGCCGGCGGTGGCGTCCCGCACGCCGAGCCGCAGGATGGTGTTGACGTAGAAGTTCGCCCACGCGGAGAGCGCCTTGCGCCGCCACGGCCAGTTGCTGGCCACCGCGCCGCCGGCCACGTAGCGGGAGCCGAGCACCACGGCGGCGTCGCTGCTGCGCAGCAGGTCGACCATCTGCGGGATGACCGAGGCGGGATGGGACAGGTCGGCGTCCATCTGGATGACGATGTCCGCGCCGTCGTCCAGCGCGCGGGTCATCCCGGTCACGTACGCCCGACCCAGCCCGTCCTTGACCGTGCGGTGCAGCACCTGCACCGGCAGCGGCGCCTCCACGGCGAGCTTGTCGGCCACCTCCCCGGTACCGTCCGGGGAGCTGTCGTCCACGACCAGCACGCCCAGGTCGGGCAGGTTCAGTCCGGCGAGCAGGTCGACCAGGCGAGGCAGGTTCTCCCGCTCGTTGTAGGTCGGGACGACGACGGTTGTCTTCGGACCGGCGGCTGGCATGATCACCTTCGGGAGACATGTGACCCTGTCGCCGTCCGGGACGCCGACAGGTACGGACAATTCGCAGACCTTACTACCCGGACGGACCGGTCGGCTCCCCGGCCGTCCAGAACGGCCACATATCGCATGGATCGGCTGCCCGACGCACGGAGTCGGGCAGCCGATCGTTGTGCATGGACGAGCTGTGCGGACCCGGTGCCGCGGACCCCGGCATGCCGGTGCCGGAGTCGCAGCGGGCCCGGACGGGTCAGAAGCCGACCGCCACCTCCAGCCACTGCGGGCTGCCGTGCGAGATGAACGAGGACTGGCCGGCGTAGTCATCGTACGGGAAGCCGTAGGCCAGCGCGTTGATAGCGTTGTCGTGCCAGAACTTCGCGTAGTAGTTCGCCGGTGCGGCCTGGTAGTAGGCGCTGGGGGTGGAGTAGAGCGACGGGTCCTGCCGGACGTGCCGGTTCAGCGCCGCACAGTTGGTCGGATCGGCCGCCAGCGCCCCGGCACAGCCGAAGATGTCCGAGGTGGCGGCGTTGATGCCGAACTGCTGGGCGTACGCGGTGAAGTAGTTCTGGTTCACCCCGCCGGCCCGGAACGACGGGTCCGAGCCCGGCGCGATGATCCGGTACGGCGCCTGGGTCTGCGCCAGCACCTTGAACTCCGCCGGCACCGAGTTCTGGAACCGCTGGAAGGTCGCGGTCCGGGACTCCTGGAAGGTGGCGTAGTTCTCCCCCACCTGCACGTCGTAGCCGTCGTGCGCGTGCAGCCGCATGGCGATCTTCAGCCCGAAGGCGTCCACCCGGGTGGTGTTGCCGTTGAACACGCTGGCGCCCACGGTGAACTCGATGAAGTCGTAGTACTGGCTGTTCGGCGAACCGAGGTAGAAGTACATCCGGCCGGCCGAGTTCGCCGGCATGTCCAGGTAGGGCGTGTCGGCGATGGAGTGCACCTGGCCGTTGAAGCTCCAGTAGACCTGGCTGTCCGGGTAGGCGCCGTTGGTCCGGTTGAGCACCTTCACCTCGACCACGTTGTGCGCGGCCGGGATGGAGCCGGTGTCGCCCCAGAAGGTGTCCGGCGAGCCGCTCGGCGAGCTGCTCGGCCCGCTGCTGGTCGGCGGCGGGCTGCTCGGCGACCCGGTGATGATGTCGCCGCCGCCGACGTGCACGCCCAGCTCCCAGATCGAGTAGCCGTATGCGGTGGCTCGCACGGTGCCGTTGACCCGCACGTACCGGCCGGTGCCGGCGACGTTGTAGGTCTGGTTGCCGCCCGCCCCGGTGCTGGTGGAGTAGGCGTTGGTCCAGCTGGTGCCGTTGGCCGAGAGCTGGATCTGGAACGACTTGGCGTAGGCCGCCTCCCAGTTGATCAGCACCTGGCAGATGGGCTGGCTGCTGCCCAGGTCGACCTGGATCCACTGCGGGTCGGCGAAGGCCGACGACCAGCGGGTACCGGTGTTGCCGTCGACCGCGTTGCCGGCCGCGGTGCCGGCGTTCTCCGCCGACGAGGCGGTAGCCGTCTTGCCCAGCGCCGCGTTGGTGGTCCCGCAGCCGGTGGCGGGCGGGGTGGTGACGCCGCCGATCGAGCCGTACACCTGGAACTCCCACAGCGAGTAGCCGTAGGCGGTGGCCCGGGCGGTGCCGTACATCCGCACGTACCGGCCGGTGCCGGTGATGTTGAGCGTCTGGACGCCGCCGGTACCGGCGGTGGTGGTGGAGATGGTGGCCCAGGTGGAGCCGTTGTCGGAGACCTGGATCTGGAACGCCGGCCGTAGGCCGCCTCCCAGTTGAGGACCACCTGGGTGATGCTGGCGGACTGGCCGAGGTCGACCTGGATCCACTGCGGGTCGGAGAAGGCCCACGACCAGCGGGTGCCGGTGTTGCCGTCGACCGCGTTGCCGGCCGCGGTGCCGGCGTTCTCGGCCGACGAGGCGGTAGCCGGGCGGCCCTGCGAGAGCAGGGTACTGGCGGCGTGGGCCTGACCGACGGTGATCGCGGTGTACCCGGCGAGCAGCGCCACGATCAGGGCGATCAGCCCGGCGAGCAGCAGGACGCTCCGGCGCCGGTGGAGCATGGGACGCAGGGGTGGGGACAGTACAGGCATAGCAGCTCCTGAGACGGGGTGGGCGACCACGCCAGACCCATCGGCCACCCGCCCGCGCCCGGCAGCGCCGCGTCGATGAACCGTCGGTCGGTGGCGTGCTGGAGAGCGCTCCGCCCCACGAGCAGCTTTATCGAAACTGCTCGAATCGTCAAGTCATCGCCGCCGCCGGTGACTGCTCCGGGCGAATCTCGCCGAACCGGGTCTGCGCCGGCCGCGGCGGTGGTAGGCAGGGCGCATGCGGATCGCAGTCATCGGCGCCGGCCACGTCGGCACCGCGCTGGCCGAGCACCTGGTGGCCGCCGGGCAGCACGTGGTACTGGCCAACTCACGGCCACCGGAGACGCTCCAGCCGCTGCTGGCCCGCCTCGGGCCGCACGCCGACGCCGCCAGCGCCGAGCAGGCGCCGCGGGGCGCGGACGTGGTCGTGCTGGCCATCCCGTTCGGCCGGTACGACACGCTGCGGCCGATCGACTTCGCCGGCACGGTCGTGGTGGACGCGATGAACTACTACCCGGAGCGCGACGGCCCCCTGCCCGACCTGGATGAGGGCACCGTCACCTCCAGTGAACTGGTGCAGCGGCACCTGCCCGGCGCCCGGGTGGTGAAGGCGTTCAACGCCATCCGCGCCGAACACCTGCGTGACTACGGGCGCAGCGGCGGCGCCGCACAGCGCTACGGCATCCCGGTGGCCGGCGACGACGACCGGGCCAAGCGGGTCGTGCTGGACCTCGTCGAGCTGGTCGGCTTCGAGCCGGTGGACGCTGGCCCGCTGGCCGAGGGCGGGCGCCGCTTCCAGCCCGGGACGGACGTCTACCTGGCCGACCTGACCGACGAGGAGCTGCACGCCCGGGTCGGCGTGGACAGCTGAGCGCCGCTGCGCCGCTGCTCAGGCGGGCGCGTCGAGCGCGGTCAGCACCGGCTCCCGGTAGGCGTACCGGCGCACCAGGTGGAGTTCGTCGGCGGCGGTGATGGCCGCCAGTACCGGCGACTCCAGCTGCTCCACCTCGTGGTCGACGGCGCCCGCCGCGGCCAGCGCCAGCCGGCCCGCGGTACCCGGGTCCAGGGCCGCCCACTGGTCGGCCAGGGCGCTGTTGACCGCGTCGTCGTACCACTGCGGCACCGACGGCGGGGGCAGCTGGCCGGAGCGCCAACGACGCAGCAGCTGCTCCGCCCAGCGGTCCCAGAAGGCCAGTTGGGCCAGGGCGACGGCGACGGCGGACGGGTCGGCGGGCGGCTGGTCGGCCAGCGCGCCGACGGCCGCGACGAGGCGTCGGCGGGACTCGCGGTTGCGCTCGATCGGCTGCATGCCGACAGGCTACCGGCGACTCCGCCGCTCGGCAGCGCTCAGCCGGCGCCGCCCAACCGCGGACGGCGGCGCCCCGGGCGCCGGCTCAGAAGCGCTGCTCCAGCTCCTCCTCGGTGGAGCCGAGCAGGGCGGCGTAGACCTCGGCGACGGTCTGGTACTGCGCCGCCGGGAGCCGGTGCAGCGAGGCGATGACGTCGTCCGGCGCGTTCTGCTCCCGGGCGGCCGAGGCCAGCGCTTCCGGCTCGCCGGGGAAGGCGCTGCGGGGCAGGTACCGGCCCAGCCGGGAGCGCTCCTCGCGCTGGTCGGCGGTCATTCCGCTGGGTGCGCTGCCGCGCCGGTCGGGGTCACCCTCCGGTACCAGGTAGTCCTCGGGCTGGTCCTCGCCGGGCGGCTCGGGGTCCCGCCACTCCTGGCTGCGTACCGCCGCGCCCGGCTGGCCGCGGAGCAGGTCCCCGGCCTCCCGGCGCAGGTTGTCGTCCAGGTGGCGGCCGTGTTCGGTGTTTCCCCGTTCCATGCCGGGCCGCTACCCGCGGCCCCGGCGGGCAAACGCCCCGGCCACCACCTGATTGACCGGCCACCCTGATTGACGGGCGCTGGACCGGGTAGCTGGTCGTCATGGACCGCATCGAGACCCTGTTGGACGAGGTGTACGTGAGCCGGGAGCGGGTGACCCGCGACGAGATCTACCGGCGCGCGGTCGCCGCCGACCTCCCCGGCGAACTGGTCACCGTGCTGGAGAAGCTGCCCGAGGGCGAGTACGCCCAGGACGAGGTGGAGGAGGCGCTGGCCCAGGTGGGGCCGCCGGAGCCCGAGCCGGGCGCCGGGGTACCGGCCGCCGAACTGTCCGATCCCGACCTGCTGCGCGAACTGGGCGACCTGCACCGCACCCGGACGACCACCCTGCGGCACGGCTCCGACCAGGCGCTGAACCGGCACACCGAGCGCAGCGCCGAGCTGGAGGGCGAGTACCTGCGCCGGTTCCCGGACCGGGAGGTCGACCCGGGGCGGCTGCGCTCCGGCGCCCGGCAGCGCTCGGCCGTACCCCGCCCGGTCGAGGAGTCGCCGGCCGCCGCCCTGGCCGCCGACGACGAGGCGCCGCTGGCCGGGCTGGGCATCCCGGACAGCGCCGGGCCGACGGTCGGCACCGAGTTCATCGAGCCGGCCTGAGGGTCAGCCCGGCTCGAACAGGTGGTCGGGCTCGAAGCCGAGGACGCGGGTGGCGTCCGAGACGTCCCACGGCACCGCCCGGCCCGGCAGCGGCGCCCGCCGGGGTACCTCCGGAAAGAACTCGTCCAGCAGGTCGGCGGTGTCCCGGACGGCCAGCGTCTGCGGCGCCGCCACGGTGAACACCTGGAACCCGCCCAGCGGCCGGGTCAGCCCCAGCCAGGCCGCCTTGGCGGCGTCCCGGTCCTCCAGGTAGGCCCACAGCGAGCGGGCACCCTCCACCGGCGCCACCCGGTAGCGGGCCGCCTGGGCGGCCAGCCGGCCGGTCAGCCCGCCGAGGAACGGCAGTCGCAGCGCCACCACGGTCATCCCGTACGCCCGGGCGGCCATCGCGCCGGTCGCCTCGTCGGCCTGCTTGCTCAGCGCGTACGGGTCGGCCACCAGCAGCGGGTGGTCGAGGTCGATGGGTAGGTAGTGCGGGCTCAGCGGGGTCGGCGCGAAGGCGAACCCGAGCACCGAGTGGCTGCTGGCCAGCACTGCCCTGGACACCCCCTGCCGGCCGGCGGTGTCCAGGACCACGAAGGTGGACAGCGCGTTGTCGCCGAACACCCGCTCCGGGGTGTCCAGCGTGGGGGCCGGGATGGCGGCCAGGTGGATCACCGCGTCGACGCCGGTGAGCGCGTCCGCCACGGTGGCCGGATCGGTCGCCTCGCCGACCACCATCCGGGCCGCCGGGGTGTCCCGGTCGATGTCCACCCGGTCCAGCCCGGTGACGGCCACGCCCCGTCCGGCCAGTAGCGACACCGTCACCCGGCCCAGCCGCCCGGCCGCCCCGGTGACCAGCACCCGCCTCATGGCGCCTCGATCCCGCCGTCGGGGCGGCGTACCGTGGCCGCCCAGCGTTCGTGCAGATGGCTGGTGGGCGGGTACCTGGCCGCCTGCGCCTCGTCCAGGTCGATCCCCCAGCCGGGGCGGTCGCAGGGGTAGAGGTAGCCGCCGACCGGCTGCAGCGCGCCGGGGAAGACGTCGAGCACCGCATCCGGCCACAGGTGGCCCTCCTGGATGCCGAAGGCCGGGGTACTGACGTCCAGCGCCACGTTGGCGGCGGCGCCGATCGGGGACACGTCGGCCGGCGCGTGCCAGGCGGTCTGCACGCCGAACAGCTCGCAGAGGGCGACCAGCTTGCGGGCCGGGGTGAGGCCGCCGATCGCCGACACGTGTACCCGCAGCAGGTCCACGCCGCCCCCGGTGACCAGCCGGGCGGCGTCGGGTACCGAGGCCACCTGCTCGCCCACCGCGATCGGCATCGCGGCGGCGGCCCGGATCTCCGGCAACCGGTCGTAGAGCTCCAGCGGGATCGGGTCCTCCAGGAAGAACAGCCGGTAGGGCTCCAGCGCCCGGGCCAGCCCGACCGCCTGCTTCACGGTAAGCCGGTGGTGCACGTCGTGCAGCAGGTTCGGCTCGGGGCCGAGCACCTCCCGGGCCCGGGCGAACAGCTCGGGCGTGGTGCGCAGGTACCGCTGCACGTCCCAGCCGTCCGGGTAGGGGGCGCCCGGGTAGCCGCCGGCAGTGCCGGGCGCGCCGTAGCTGCCCAGCCCGGGGCCGCCGACCTGCAGCCGTACGTGGCGGTACCCGTCGTCGAGGATGGCCTGCGCGTGTGCCAGGGTCTGCTCGATGGTGGCCCCGGTGGCGTGCAGGTACGTGTCGGCGGCGGCCCGCACCCGACCGCCGAGCAGTTCGTAGACGGGGGCGCCGGCACGCTTGCCGGCGATGTCCCAGAGCGCCTGGTCCACGCCGGAGAGGGCGCTGTTCAGCACCGGACCGCCGCGCCAGTAGGAGGACAGGTGCACCATCCGGGTGATGTCCTCGATGTCGGCCGGGTGCCGGCCGGTCAGCATCGGTGCGATGTGCTCGTCCACGGCCGCGACGACCGCCCGGTACCGCTGGGTGAAGGTGGCGCAGCCCAGCCCGCGCAGCCCCGGCTCGCTGGTCTCCACCACCACCACGACCAGCGGCAGGCCCTCGGGCGCGGTGACCACCGCCCGGACCCCGGTGATGCGCAGGCTGTCCCGGGCGGGCCAGGGCGCCTGGGTTTCGGACATAAGATCGGCCACGCCGCCGACGGTAGCCGGCCGGGGCGGGCCGGCGCGGCCCGGGTCGCCGGTGACCTGCGCGATCCCCGGGGCAGCGGGTGCCCGGCAGGCTGTGTCCCGGAGGGCGTCGCGCCGGTCGGTGAAGATCGACACGGCCGTCACGGGGCTGCGCGGTCGCGCGCCGGGCTGCCACCCTGGACCGATGGGGAAGCTCCGCGCGACCGCAGCCGGCGTCGCCGCCGCCGGGTTCGTCGCCGTCCTGCTGGCCGCCTCGGCCGGCTGCGGCAACGGATCCCCGGTCTCCACCGTGTCGGCCGGGCCGCAGCCCGAGCAGCGCACCGGCCAGCCCGTGGGCGATGGCGACCAGCCACTGGACACCAGCATCGCGTACGCGGCCGAGATCACCGGCGTGTCACCGGGTGCCGACCCGTACACCGTCCTGATCGCCGTCACCGGGTCCAACGGCGACGGCTGCTTCGGGCCGCCCCAGGTGACGCTGCTGGAGGAGTCACCGCAGACGATCTTCGCCGACGTCCTGGTCAGCTACTCCGGCCGCGCCGTCGGGGGCCGGTGCCCGGAAGGCACGCACGTCGCGGCGCTCACCTCGACCGCGGTCATCGGTGACCGCGCGCTCACGCTCAACCAGCAGGCGTGGGCGCTGCGCGCCGGGGCGTACCAGCGGTGTGATCCGGAAGTCGGCTGTTCGCCGCCGGCCGACCACTGTGCGGGCAGCTGGGTGCTGCAGGGGTTCAACTCGCTGGACGTGCCGCGGCACGCCGCGCGGAACATCCGGTACTGCGACCAGCGTTGGCTGGTGCTGGACGTGGACGTCAACTCCGCGGCGTGCGGCGCGCAGGGCCGGCCGGGCTGTTCCGCGCCGCCCCGTGTGACGCGCTACGTGCTCCGTTTCGGCACGGCCTGGGCCATGGTGGCGGTGACGGCGACGGCCGGCTGTGACGGGATCCTGACCAGAGTGCCGGACTTTCCGCACGCCGCCTGCGAGCACCTGCCCGCCGTCCGCTGACCGGGCGACCGGTCGCCGTGCTGACGGACGGGCCGCGGCGAGCGCGACACCTGCCGATCGTCGGCGGGCGGCGACGACGGCCGGCCAGGTCGCCGAAGGCGACCGGCGCGGACTCCGCCCGGATCAGCCCGGATCAGTCGGTGAGGAAGGCGACCGCTTCGGCGACCACAGCCGGGTCGCTGAGCATCCGGCGGTGGCCGAGTCCGGTGGTGACCCGCAGCCGGGCGCCGGGCCAGGCGGCGGCGATGGCGGCGCCGTCGCTGACCGGGGTGGAGACGTCGTCCCGGTCGTGGATGACCAGGGTGGGCGGCATGGCCACGGCCCGGCCGAGGACGGGTGCGTCGAAGTGGTGCATGGGGGCGCCGACCCGGCGCTCGACCCGGCGGATCAGCCGGGCGTAGCCGGCCGGGCCGAGGTCGAGCACCTTGGCGAACTCCTGGGCGAAGCCGGTGGCGCTGGCCATCGGGGCGAGCAGGACGACCCGGTCGGCGGGCAGCCCGTCGCAGAGCGCCACGGCGGCGGCGAGGCCGCCGAGGGAGTGGGCGACCAGGCCGTGCGGGCGGCCGTACCGGGCGGCGACGGCCTGCAGGGTGGCGGCGAATTCGGGGATGGACGAGGAGCGCGGGCCGTGCCGGCCGGGCGCGGAGTCGCCGTGGCTGGGCGCGTCGACGGTGACCACCCGGTGGCCGCGGGCCACCAGCGGCGCCACGAAGGGGTACAGCTGGCTGCGCCGGCCGGCCCAGCCGTGCAGGGCGTAGACGGGGGTACCGGAGTGGCCCCAGACTTCGCCGGTGACCGCGTGCCCGTTGACGTCCAGGGTGAACGGCGTGCGCGGGGCGTCCACCGGCGGCGCCGGGCGGTGCCTGGCCGGTGGCAGGGTGAACCAGATGCGCTCGGCCCAGCGCGCGGCGGCGCCGGGGGCGAGCCGGTCGAGGACCCGGAAGGAGAGCCGGATCGGGGCCGGGGCAGAAAACAAACGAACGGTCGTGCTTTTTCGTACGCCGACGGTGCTCTGGACCATGGGGGAACCCTCCGCTCAGGCGCGGGCGTCGGCGAGCAGCGCCTCGAAGGCGCGGTACGCGCGCTCCTCGGCCCGCTCGTCACCGAGCAACCGCTTGGTGAAGTGACAACCCAGCACCACCCCGTTGAGGTCCTGGGCGAACTGCTCGGGGTCGGCGTCCGGGCGCAGCTGGCCCTCGGCGATCCCGCTGCGCACGATGGTGGCGATGGCGTCGAACAGGTCCCGCTGGTCGCGGACCAGCGCGTCGCGGACCGGCCCGGGCTGGTCGTCGAGCTCGAAGGAGGCAGCGGCGAACGGGCAGCCGCCCGGCCGGGCGTCCCAGGCCAGCCAGCGCTCGAACAGGGTACGCAGCCGGGGCTCGCCCCGGGCGGCGCGCAGCGCCGGGCGGACCACGTCGGCCTCGAAGTCGGCCCGGCCGTGCTCCAGCACCGCCAGCTGCAGCGCCTCCTTGGAGCGGAAGTGCCCGAACAGCCCACTCTTGGACAGCTGGGTGCGCTCGGCCAGGGTGCCGATGGTCAACCCGCCGAGGCCGACCACCCGGGCCACGTCGACCGCCTGGTCGAGGATGGCCAGCCTGGTCTCCTCACCCTTGTTCACCCGCTTAGAAAAGCACGAACGTTCGTGTCCCGTCAACTCCCCGCCGAACGGCGTATCGGCGTCCCACGGACGGGCCATGCCGGCCCGGGCAGCGCGCCCGTAGCGTGCCGGCTGTGACCGATCCGTACGCCGCCCCCGCGCCGGCCGCCCTGGCGCGGGCGTCCCGCTACCGCCGTCTGTTCGTCCGCCTCGCCGGCGTGCTGCTCGGCCTCATCGGCCTGCTCGCCCTGGTGATCGGCGGAGTGCTGCTGGCCAGCCAGCGCTGGCCGCTGGTGCAGGCCACCCCGCAGTCCTGCCAGAGCCATACCAGCACCAGCGGCACCGGCAGCCAGCGGCACCGCAGCACCACCACCGACTGCGTGATGACCTGGGACGACAGCACCGGTACGCACACCGCGACGGTGGGCTTCAACGGCGGCGCGCCGAAGACCCCCACGGTGGCCATCCGGGTGCACGGCGGTACCGCGGTCGAGGCGACCCCGGGCTGGCTGGGCTGGACGACGCTCGCGGTGGGCTTCGCGCTGGCCGGCATCGGCGTACTCCTCCAGCTGCCTGCGCGGCGGCGGGCCGGCTGAGCGCAGCGGCTACCGGTCCGGCCGGCGGTAGCGCCAGACGGTCGCCGGGCGGCTCGGGACACCTTCGAGCGTGACCGGCGTGGGAATTTCGTACCGACACAGCTCCACAAAGGAGCGTTGCGGCAGGAAGCCGCGGTCCGCGTCGCCCACCAGCACCCGCACGCCGGCCCGGTCGGCCCGGCCGGCCAGCCGCAGCAGGGCGGCGGTGACCGTCGCGGTGTAGGCGGCGTCCCCGGCGAGGATCACGTCGAGCCCGACCAGCGGCGTGCCGAACCCGTCGCCCAGGCGCGCGTCCACGGTGACCGCGTTGGCGGCGGCGTTGCGGGCCAGCGCGGCCAGGGCCGCCGGGTCGCTGTCCACCGCCCGCACCGACGCCGCGCCGGCCCGGGCCGCCGCCACCGCGACCAGGCCGGAGCCGGTGCCGACGTCGAGCACCCGGGCGCCGGCCACCGCCTGTGGGTGCGCCAGCAGCCAGCGGGCCAGCGCCTGCCCGCCGGCCCAGGCGAACGCCCAGAACGGCGGCGGCGAGTCGCTGCGGTACCCGCCACCGGCCTCGTCCCACAGCCCGACCGTCGGATCTGCCTGATACAGCTCGATCTGCGGCACTCCCGGTACCGGACCACGGCGCAACTCCACGCCTGTGATCATCACCGGTCGGCCCGTTCAGCGCGCGGATTCGTCGCGTTACTGGCAGGGTAACGATCGGGCGGGCACGCCCAGGGGCGGAAGGGGAACTGTCATGGTCGAGGAGGTTGCGTCCGCGGTGCGGGTCACCGGCGACACGGCGACCGTCAGCTTCGGCGGCGAGCTCGACGTCGAGGTGGCCGACCAGATGCGGGCCAGGCTCGACGAAGCGCTCAGCGCCGACGGTGTCGGCACGGTGCTGGTCGACCTGTCCCGGACCGAGTTCGTCGACTCCACGGCGCTGGGCGCGCTGATGGCCGCGTACAACCGGGCCACGGCGGCGGGACAGCAGCTGCGGGTGGTGGAGATCCCGCCCCGGGTGGAGCGGCTGTTCGCCATCACCGGCACGCTCACCCTGCTGACCGGCTCCCCGGTCGCCACGGACTGACGCCGGTTCCCGGCGGCGTGACCGCCGGGTCGTCCGCGTCGACCTGGCTCAGTGGTGCGCGCCGATGGTGGTTCGGATCCAGTCGGTCACCACGTCCACCCGGGCGGTGGTCTCCACCTGGTCGTGCGGGCAGTCCGGCCCGTCGCTCTCCACCGACACCAGGTACGGCTGCCCGTGCCGGGGCTCGGCGAAGTAGGGCGCCCGGAGTCGTAGAGGCAGGCGCTGGTGGTCGGCAGCGGCCGGTACCCGACCACGCCCAGGTACGCCGCCTGCACCTCGGCCACCGTCACCTGACCGGTACGCAGGTGCGTGGCCGGCGCCGGGTCGACGCTGTCCTGCGCCCCCCAGCCGGTGATGCGCAGCACCTCCCCCACCGTCGGGGCGTGCCGGGGCAGCGCCAGCGGGCGGATCCCGCGGACCGGCGCGGCCAGTTCGGCGATCGCGATGTCGTTGGCCGGCGACTGGTAGTCGGCCAGCACGGTCACCACCTGGCGGGCCGGGTCGGCGTCGTCCACCCCGCCCACCACGGCGACGCTGGAGTAGGGCACGGGTCCGCTGACCGGGTTGCGGGCCACGTCGTGGAAGCAGTGCCCGGCCGCGATGATCCACCGCGGCGCGATCAGGGCGCCGGTGCAGCCGCTGTTGTAGTGGCTGCCGTCCGGGCGGGGGATGTCGGTGAACACCAGCTTGACGTTGAACCGGTACTGGCCGGGCTGCGCCGGTACCCCGTCGGCCACGGCTGACGCCGGGGAGGCCAGCGCCAGTACCGCTGTCGCGGTGGCGACGGCGCTGGCCAGGGCGGCCGCGAGGGCGCGGGGACGTACCACGGTGAAGCTCCCGTCTGTCGGTGAGTGCTCCGCCCGATTCTGCCCTGCCAGTGACGGCCGTATATGCCCACCCGCTGCCGCCGGGTGGCGGCGCGCCGGCAGCCGGGCGCCCCGAGTCGCCCGGCGCCGGCCCGCCGTCAGCCCGCGTCGGAGACGCGTGGCAGTGCGCCGGCCACGGACAGCGCCGGCGCCACCGGCTCCGCATCCGGTCGATCCACCTCCGCGGGAGCCGGGTGGGGTGGGTCCGTCGCGGCGGTGCGGACCGCCCGGCGGCGGGCCAGGAGGGCGAGGGTGAACACCGCGACGACGACAGCCAGCGCGCCCGCCGCCCACCGCCAGCGCCCGCCGGTGCCCGTCGCCCGCGCGGCCGCCGCCGGGGCGGAACCGGCGACGTCGGCCGCGCCGGTGACCCCCGCCCGGGGTACGCCGATGCTGTCCAGGAGCGCCGCGAAGCCGGCCGGCGCGACGCGCCAGCCGCCCCGGGTGGTCACCCCGAACGCCGACTGCCCCGGCGGCGTGTACACCACCGGGCCACCGGGCGCCGACGGGTACAGGTCCTGGCGCACCACGTCGGGCTGCACGCTCGCGTTGGGCACCCGGAAGTCCAGCCGGTACGCCGCGCCGAGCGGCCCCGCTGGCGGCGACGGGTCCAGCGGGACCGCCCCGGCGCCGATCACCACCGCGTCGAACACGCCGGTCCCGTCAGCCAGCTGGCCCAGTTGATCGCCGCCCGACTCGCTGTCGCCGCCCAGCACGATCGGCCGGGCCAGCCCGGGCCCGCTGATCGTCACCTGGTCCGGCCCCTTCGCCAGCGCCGGCTCCGCGCCCGCCAGGACCAGCAGCCCGGCCAGCGCACCGACCACCACCGCACGCCACCGTCGCATGTGTACTCCCCTCATCGTCGTCCGGCACAGATACACCGGCGCGGGCGGTCGGGTTCCCTCAACGGGCGGTGGCGGCCACCGCGAGCGCCTCGTCGAGCGCCCGGACGCCGTCCAGGCGCAGCGTCACCGGGCTGTCCCGCCAGAGCAGGGTGGCGGTGGTCTCCCGGGCGGTGTCGGTCAGCTCGGTACCGTCGGCGGCCACGTACACCAGGGTCACCGGCTCGGCGAACCAGAGCGCCTCGTGCCCGTTCAGCGTCACTGCCCGGGCGGCGCCGTGGGCCGTGTACTTCTCCCAGTAGGGGCCGAGGTCACCGGCGAACTCGTCGAGCCGCACCGGGCCGTCCGGCCGGGACCAGAACAGCGACACCACCCGGCCGTCGGCGACCGTCACCCGGTCCGGGGCGCCGAGCGCCGACGGTACCCGGACCGGGAAGCCGACCACCCGGGCCGCGTCGGCCAGGTCGGTGGCGTACTCGCCGGGGAGGGTGGCGCCGGGACGCGGACTCGGCCCCGCCTGCTCGTGCACGCGTACCCCGCCGAAGCCGAGCGCTCGGCCGATCGCCGCGCGTACCGGCGTGGCCAGCGCCACCGTGGCGACGGCGGCCAGCAGCAGGGCCAGCAGGGCGGCGAGCCGGCGACGCCAGCGACCCCAGCGGCGCCGGTGCGGCGGCAGGCCGGCGATCCCGGCCATCACCCGCCCGGTCAGGTCCGCCGGCAGCGGCGCGGGCAGCGTCCGACCCAGCTCGCGCAGCTCCTCGGGGAGACGGTCGGGGCGGTCCGGGTGCTCAGTCATCGCCCGCCCCCACTCCCACCCGCTCGGCGTCCAGGACGTCCCGCAGCCGGCGCAGCGCCCGGGCGGTGCGCGACTTCACCGTGCCCCGGACCAGGCCCAGCGCCGCGCCGGTCTCCTGCTCGGAGAGGTCCAGCAGGTAGCGCAGGGCGAGGATCTCCCGGTCGGTGGGGCGCAGCCGGCCCAGCGCGGCGACCAGCGCGGCGCGCCGCTCCCCGGTCAGCGCACCGGCCACCGGCTCGTCGCCGAGCAGGTCGGTGTAGCCGACCCGGTCGACCAGGGCGCGGGAGCGCTGCCGGGCGCGGACCGCGTTGCGGGCCCGGTTCACCACGATGCGCAGCAGCCAGGGGCGCAGCGGCTGCGCCGTTCGGAACCTGGGCAGCGCCTGGTACGCCGCGACGAACGCCTCCTGCACCACGTCGTCGACGTCCGGCCCGGCGCCGCACAGCAGCGCGGTGCGCCGGCAGAGCGCGCCGTAGCGGGCGACCAGGACCGCGAAGGTGTCCCGCTCGCCGGCCAGCACCCGGGCCACCACCTCGGCGTCGTCCGTAGCCGCTCCCTTCCCCACCGCACCTACACCGGCGGCGGGTGAAAGGTTCCCGGCCGGGGTGCCTGAATTTAGCGGTGGCGGCCGGTCCCCCGACAGCGCCCGGTCGCCGTGGCCGTGGGCCGACCGGGCGCGCGGGGGCGAGCCGGTGGTGGCGCCGCATATCGCGGTGGCCGTGGGCCGACCGGGCGCGCGGGCGCGAGCCGGGGGTGGCGCCGCATATCGCGGTGGCCGTGGGCCGACCGGTCGCGTGGCGGCGAGCCGGTGGTGGCGCCGCATAGGATCGGGCCGGGCCCCGGGGAGAGTGCCGCTGCGGGGTGTGACGTGGGCGCCGCCTCCGGCGGCGGGGCAGTCGCGGGAGGCGGGCATGCACAGCGCACCGGAGCCGTACCGGATCGACGTCCCGGACGGGGTCCTCACCGACCTGCGCCGGCGGCTGGAGCTGACCCGCTGGCCGGACGACGTCGGCAACGACGACGGGTACTACGGCGTGCCGCGCCGCTTCCTGCAGCCGCTGGTGGAGTACTGGCGGGACGGCTACGACTGGCGCGCCGCCGAGGCGGCGCTGAACGCCTACCGGCACTACCGGGTCGAGGTCGACGGCGTACCGGTGCACTTCCTGCACCGGCCCGGGGTGGGGCCGGCGCCCACCCCGCTGATCCTCACCCACGGCTGGCCGTGGACGTTCTGGCACTGGGCCAAGGTGATCGACCCGCTGGCCGACCCGGGCGCCTACGGCGGCGACCCGGCGGAGGCGTTCGACGTGATCGTGCCGTCCTTCCCCGGCTTCGGCTTCTCCACCCCACTGCCGGCAGATCCGGACCTGAACTTCTGGAAGGTCGCCGACCTGTGGCACACGCTGATGACCGGGGTACTCGGCCACGCCCGCTACGGCGCGGCCGGCTGTGACGTCGGCGCGCTGGTCACCGGCCAGCTCGGCCACAAGTACGCGGACGCGGTGTCGGCCATCCACATCGGCTCAGGGCAGAAGCTGACCCTGTTCAACGGCGACCGGGCCTGGGACCTCAGCGGCGGCCAGCCGATCCCGGACGGGCTGCCGCCGCAGGTGCACGCCCGGGTGCTGGCCCTGGACAAGCGGTTCGCCGTGCACCTGGCCGCGCACGTCCTCAGCCCCACCACGCTGTCCTACGGACTGACCGACTCGCCGGCCGGGATGCTGGCCTGGATGCTGGAGCGCTGGATCGCCTGGAGCGACAACCACGGCGACGTCGAGTCCGTCTTCTCCCGGGACGACCTGCTCACCCACGCGATGATCTACTGGGTGACGAACAGCATCGGCACCTCGATCCGCACCTACGCCAACAACAACCGCTATCCGTGGACCCCGGCGCACGACCGGCAGCCGGTGGTCCAGGCGCCCACCGGGATCACCCTGGTCGGCTACGAGAACCCGCCGGGCGTGACCACGCAGCGCCGGGTGGAGCACTTCCTGGCCAGCGACCGGGCCGCCTGGTACAACCTGGTCAACCTCACCGTGCACGAGCGGGGCGGGCACTTCATCCCGTGGGAGCTGCCCGGACGGCTGGGTCGCCGACCTGCGCCGCACGTTCCGCGGCCGGCGCTGACCGGCGACTCAGCCGGTGGCGTGGAAGTGCTCGACCACCCGCTGCACGCGCAGGCCGGCGGCGAAGTCGGCCAGCGTGGTGGCGCAGCCCCGGGTGGCGCGGACGAAGTCGCCCAGCCGGCTGTGGTCGCTGCCCTTCGGCGCGTCCAGGTCGACCAGGGACCAGCCCGACCCGTCCCCGGTCCACAGCTCACCCCAGCCGGTCAGCCGGTACGAGCGCCGGGTGCCGTGCAGCGTCCACTCGTAGGTCTCCGGCGCCGCGCCGATGACCCCGTGCAGGGTGACCGGGGTGTCCCCGGCCAGCAGCAGGCCGGTGGCGCTCTGCTCGGCCGTCGCGCCGTAGCTGACCCGGGTGCGGACCGGGGTCAACGGGCCGAGCAGCCGGTCGGTGAGGAAGACGAAGTGCGAGGCCACTTCGCGCAGGAAGCCGCCCTGCGCCCGGCCGGCCAGCCAGCCGGCGCCGCGCTGGAACGCCCGGGGCCACTGCGGGAAAGCCAGCCGGATCTCCACGCTGAGGACTGCCCCGGCCTCGCCGGCGCGGACCGCCCGACCCACCTCGACCGCCCCGGCCCGGTCGGAGAGGGCGAAGTTGACGGCGTTGGCCAGCCCGCTGCCCGCGGCGGCGGCCACCATCCGCTCGCCCTCGGCCAGGTCGACGGCGAGTGGCTTCTCGGCGAAGACGTGCCGGCCGGCGGTGAGCGCGGCGATGGCGTACCCGGCGTGGGTGGCCGGCGGCGAGGCGATGTAGACCGCGTCCAGGTGCGGGTCGTCGGCCAGGGCGGTGGGGTCGTCGGTACGGGCCAGGCCCGGGTGGCGCTCGCCGGCCCGGTCGAGTGCCCGCGGGTCGGGGTCGGCGACCCGGAGCACCTCGACGTCGGGGTGGCTGCTGGCGACCTGGAGCATCTGGGAGCCCATCGCGCCGAGTCCGATGATGCCCAGCCGGGCGCGGGTCTGCGATTCCACGTGACGGATCTTGGCGGTCCGGACGCCCCGGGACAAGGGGGGCAGGGGGTCGCGATCTGGCGCGCCGATCTGCTTGACCGAAGGTAATTGACTGGTGACAATTTCCCGGGGGTCGGCCGGTCGGCGGACCTGGCGGTACCAGGGAGGTTTCGATGACGAAGCTCCGCCCGGACGCCGCGCCACGGCGCCGCGCCGCCGCCGCGCTGGTGGCCACCGCCGCCCTGGTCGCTGCCGGCCTCACCGCGGCCGCGCCGGCCGCCGCCGCCGGCCCGGCCGCGCCCGGCGCCCCCGGCGCCCCCGGCGCACCGTCCTCCTTCGACCTGGCCCGCAAGGACTGCGTCGGTACGGCGCGCAACGGCGGCTCGAAGGTGTGGTTCACGGTCGCCGACGGCGTGCTCTCCGACGTCTACGAGCCGACGATCGACAACACCGACGTCAAGTCCCTGCAGTACGTGGTGACCGACGGCTCGACCTTCACCGACCTGCAGACCCGCGACCCGACCTACACCGTCGCCGCCGACCCGACCGGGATGAGCTGCACCGTCACCGCCACCAGCGCCGCGCACGGGTACCAGCTGGTCACGACCTACGTCGCCGACCCGGCCCGGGACGCGGTGCTGCTGCACACCCGGCTGCGCGCCACCCCGGGCAGCCACACCCTGCCGCCCTGCACGTCTACGCCTACCTGGACGCCCACGTCAACGGCAACGGCGGCGGCGGTGCCGACAACGGCGGCGCCGACACCGGCACGGTCGACGCCTCCGGCGTCGGCGTCGTCGGCGACACCGGCACGGTCAGCCAGGCGACCAACCGGGACTACGCCGTCCCCACCTTCATGGCGCTGACCTCGCCGCAGCTGCAGCACGCCTCGGTCGGCTACGCCGGCACCGCGTCGGACGGCCTGGCCGCCACTCGACGCCACGCACACGCTGGGCACCGCCTACGGCAGCGCGCCGGCCGGCCACATCGTGCTCACCGAGCAGCCTGGCAACCCGGGCACGGCAACTCCCCGGCCACCTTCGACCTGAGCCTCGGCTTCGGGCGCACCGGCGCCCAGGCGGTCTCGGTGGCCGCGGGCCGCTGCAGCAGCGCCCGTTCGCGGCCACCGCCGGCGCCTACCTGGCCGGCTGGGGCGGCTACGACGCCGGTCTGACCACGCCGAAGCACGCCGCGTCGGCGCCGACCCGGCGGCCGCGCTGCGCGCCTACTACCTGAGCGCCAACGTGCTCAAAGCCAGCGAGGACAAGACCTTCCCGGGCGCCCTCGTGGCATCGCTGGCCAGCCCGTGGGGGCAGGCCGTCAGCGCCGGCACGCTGCCCGGCGGCAAGCCGGTCTACTTCGGCTCCTACCGCGAGGTGTTCGCCCGCGACCTCTACGAGACGTTCACCGGGCTGCTCGCCGACGGCGACCTGGCGACGGCCCGGGCGGCCACCCGGTTCCTGCTTCGAGCAGCCAGCAGCTGCCGACCGGGGAGATCCCGCGCAACTCGCTGCTCAACGGCAAGGCCGCGCCGGACACCGGCGGCGACCAGCTCGACGAGACGTCGTACCCGATCCTGATGGCCTACCTGTCCGGCCTCGGCAGCGACGACGCGCCTGTGGACGGCGCACATCAAGCCGGCCGCCGACTTCGTGGTCGCGCACGGCCCGGCGTTCGGCGTCGAGCGGTGGGAGGAGCAGTCCGGCTACTCGCCGTCGACCATCGCGGCCGAGATCGCCGGGCTGACCGCGGCGGCGAAGATCGCCAGCGCAGCACGGCGACAGCGCCGACGCCCGGCGTCTACCAGGCCGTCGCCGACAGCTACCAGCGCAGCGTGCAAGGGCTGGACGGTCACCAGCGACCGGCCCGTACAGCACGCGCCCGTACTTCATCCGGCTGACGAAGAACGGCGACCCGAACGCCGCCGTCACGTACAACCTCGGCAACGGCGTGCAGCGGCCGTTCGACCAGCGCGCGGTGGTCGACGGCGGGTTCCAGGAGCTGGTCCGGCTCGGCGAGCTGTCGCCGACCGACCCGGCGTACCTGCAACTCGCTGGCCGTGCTCGACCAGCAGATCTCGGTCGCCACGCCGACCGGCACCGGCTACTACCGCTACGGCACCTCGGCGCGCCGACCGGCAGCGCCGACGGTTACGGCGACTGCTACCAGCCGAGCCAGTCCACCTGCACGCCGATCGGGCAGCCCGTGGCCGACCACCGACGCCGGCACCGGGCACCTGTGGCCGGTGCTCTCCGGCGAGCGGGCCGAGTCGCGACCTGCTGACCGGCGACCACGCCGCCGCGGCGGCGCAGCTCGCCGTTCATGCTCGGCTCGGCCTCCGGCGAGGGGCTCGTGCCGGAGCAGGTGTGGGAGGACCCGGACCTGCCGGCGTCGCCGTACGGCAGCGACCCGACCACCGCGTCGATCGGCTTCGTCGACGGCCAGCCGGCCGGCTCGGCCTCGCCGCTGACCTGGGCGCAGGCCCAGGAGCTGCGGCTGATCACCGACCTCGGCTCCGGCACCGATCGTCGACCAGCCGGCGATCGTGGCCGACCGGTACGTCAAGCACCCCGCGCCCGGCGCGCTCCCGGTGACGCTCACCGCGCCGGCCGCCGGCAGCACCGTCGCCGGGCAGCACCGACCACGGTCACCGGCACGACCGCGCCCGGACGCCACCGTCACCATCAGCGTCGATGGACACCGACGTCGCCGGCGCCGCGGCCACCGTGACCACGACGGCCGACGCCACCGGCGCGTTCTCGGCCAGCGTGCCGGTCGGCTTCGGCACCAACGTGCATCACCGTGCGGCCGCGAGCACCGCGACCGCGACCGGCAGCGCCCAGGCTGCCGTCGTCGGTGACCTGGTCGGCGGCACCACGCGTGCTGGACGTGACCGACCCGGCGACGACGACAACGGCCCGGGCACGTACGCCTACCCGACCGTCCTCGAACTTCGCCGCCGGCTCCTTCGACATCACCCGGTTCCAGGTGCTGACCAAGGACGGCGTGGTCTACCTGCGGACCACGCTGCGCACGCTGACCCCGACGTTCGGCAACACGATCGGCGCGCAGCTGCTGGACATCTACGTGCACACCGGCGGCGCCGCGCCGACCTCGACCGCGGCCGCGTTCGCCAGCCGCAACTACACCATCGCGCCGGCCGGACGCGTGGAGCCAGCGGCTGGAGGTCCAGGGCTTCGCCGGGCCGGTCTGGGTCGACGCGGCCGGCAGCGGGCAGGGCACGGTGACCGCGCGTGGTCGCCTCCACGGTCACGAACACGATCACGGTCGCGCTGCCGGAGGCGCAGTTCGGCACGCCGGCGTCGGGCTGGTCGTTCGCGGTCGTGCTGACCGGGCAGGACGGCTTCAGCTCCGACCAGGCCCGCGGCTTCGCCGCGACGCCGCAGGACTTCGCCTTCGGCGTCTGCGCCGCGCGGCCGGGCCGCCGATCTGCGCCGTCGACCCGGGCACGGTGCCCAAGGCGATGGACGTCATCACGCCCGGGCGGCGTCAGCCAGGCCACCGAACTCGACCCGACGCTCGGGCCGGTGGTGATCCGCGGCGTGCCGGTGCCCTGAGTCCCAGCTCAGCCTTCCCAACGTGAGGGCTGTTCATCTACGGTAGGCCGCCATGGCGACCGACGATCAGCACGGCACCCCGCCCGGTGACCCACCGGCGCGGGCGACCGCGCTCACCCTGGCCGCTGCCCTGGCCGTGCTGACCGGGATCCTCGGCTACCTCGACGGGACGGGGCTGTTCACACCGGAGAACTGGCTCGATGCCGGGGCCATCCCGACCTATCCGACCAGCCCTGCCTGGGCCACCGTCAGCTACCTGCCGCTGCTCATCGGCGGCGCGGCGGTGCTGTGCCACCGGGCCGTCCGGCGGCTGCGGCCCGGCACGCCCACCCGGTGGGCCTTCTGGGCCGCCTGGTCCGCGCTCGTCCTCGCCGGGCTGCTGGCCAAGCTGGCCTACTCGGTGCTGCTGCTGGCCGTCGCCGGCCCGCACGGGCTGCACCTGGTGCCGACGGTCGGGGCGGTGCTGGCCGAGTGCGGGCTGAGCGCGGCGAAAGTCGGCGTCCTCGGGCTGCTCGCGGCCGGGCCGGCCGCCCTGGCGTACCACCTGGGCTCCCGCCGCACCCGCCGCCGGGCCGGCACCGGCCCGGGCGGGGTCATCCCCCAGGGCACCGTGCCCACCGACCCCGGTTCGACCGATACCGCCCCTGCCGCCACTGCCCCGACCGGCACCGTCCCGACCGGCACCGTCCCGACCGGCACCGTCCCGACCGGCACCGTCCCGACCGGCACCGTCCCGACCGGCACCGTCCCGACCGGCACCGTCCCGACCGGGACAGGCAGGGTGCCGGCCAGCCGGGCGGCAGCCGGCTGGTCGCCGCTGTGGCTGCTGGTCGGTAGTGCGGTCGCGGCGGGCGCCACCAGCAGCACGTCGGCCTGGATCGGCGATCCCGGTTACCGCTTCATCCTGCTGCCGCTGGCTGGCTGCGTCGGCGCGCTGACCGTGACCCGCCTCATCGGCGGCCGGTTCGCCGCCCGGCTGACCGGACCGGCCGGCGGTGCGGCCCGGGCCGCAACGCTGACCGCCGGAGCTGCCCTCGGCTTCCTGCCCGCCTGGCTGCTCCGCGGAGTGGAGGAGGGATTCGGCGGCGGACTTTTTCCGATCGTGGCAGCCCTCACCCACCTGGGCACCGGAGCAATCGCCGGTGGGCTGGCCGCCGGTGGTTCGGCGATCTCCACCAGAGTGCGCGACCACGTCGCACGCGCCGGCCCGGCCGATCGCACCGTTGCCGCGGGTCGGCTGAGCTGCTCCGCGCGCGGCGGCGCCCGGCGCTTCGCCGCGTTCGGCCTGACCGCCGTGGTGCTACTCGGCATCGCCCTGGTGACCCGGCCGGCGACGGTCGCGAGCTGGCCGGTCCCACCGGACGCCAGCGCGGACGGCGGCGGGCTGCCGGCGCTCACCGTACGGCGCGGATCGATCCCGGTGATCGCCGACGCGGCCGGCCGGCAGGTGCTGCTGCGCGGCGTCAACGTCAACCAGCTCGTCGACTACGGCCAGCCCGATCCGGCCAAGCCGACCGTACGGCCGCTCGCCGAGGACGACTACGCGCAGCTGGCCGGCGGGTACGGCTTCGACGTGCAGCGGCTCGCCCTGTCCTGGTCGGCGCTGGAGCCCACCCGGGGCGTCTTCGACCGCGACTACGTCGCCCGGGTACGCACCGCCGTCGACCAGGCCGCCCGGCACGGCATCTACACGGTGCTGGACATGCACCAGGACACCTACTCCCGGTATGTCAGCGCCGCTCCGGGTACCAGCTGCCGGCCGGGCGCCAGCCCGGAGTTCGGCAACGACGGCGCACCGCAGTGGGCCACCCGCACGCACGGCGCCGTCGGCTGCGGCTTCCTCGGCCGGGACCTGTCCCCCAACGTCGAGCAGGCGTTCACCGACCTGTACGCCGACGTCGACGGTATCGGCGCCGAGTTCGCCGCGGCCTGGGCGGTGCTGGCCACCGAGTTCGCCGGGGACACCGCGGTGGCCGGGTACGACCTGCTCAACGAGCCCGGCCCGGGCAACTCCCCCGGGGTCACCTCGGCGCTCCTGCTCGGCCGGCTCTACCAGCAGGTCATCACCGCCGTCCGGGGCGCCGAGTCGGGCGGCTTCCACCACCTGGTCTTCTTCGAGCCGTCCATCCTGTGGTCCGGGCTGGGCTTCGACGCGGCCCCGCCGGTCGGCTTCTCCGACGATCCGGCGCTGGTCTTCTCCCCGCACCTCTACAGCGAGTCGATCAGCATGGACCAGGGGCTGGGCGTCACCCTCACCACCATCGAGCACGGCTTCACGCTGGCCCGGCGCGCGGCGGCGGCGTACCGGGTTCCGCTGTGGTCGGGCGAGTGGGGCTGGTTCGGCGACGCCGCGCAGTACCAGCCCCGGCTGCGGCGCTTCCTCGACGCGCAGAACGACCAGCTGCTCGGCTCCGCCCTGTGGGTGTGGAAGAAGGCCTGCGGCGACCCGCAGACCGGCGCCGGGGACAGCAACTCGGGCGGAGTGGCGGCGGTGTCCTGCCCGTCCGGTACGCCGCTACCCACGTCGGCGGCGCTCACCACGGCGCTGGCCCAGGCGTACCCGCGCAGCGCCCCCGGCCGGCTCACCGCGCTGCGCTCCTCGGCCGACGGCCGGGACCTGCGGCTGGCCGGCACCGGCCGCGGCACGCTGGACGTGTGGGTACCGGGCACCGGGGCACCGGCCGTCAGCGGCAGTGGACTGTCCGGCCTGACGGTCACCGCCGGGGCCGGCGGCGGCTTCCGGGTCACCGCGGCGACGGACGGCGACTACACGCTCTCGATTCGCTGATATCGCCCCGAACCCGGCCGGCCGGATCGTTCGGCGCCTGCGCACCCGCCGGGCGGCGGCAAATCGGAGAGCAGGAAACTGCCGGACCGCCCTATGCTCGGCAGGTGATCGACCGGCCGGCGGTGGAGATCGCCTGCGACGAGTCGGGGTACGAGGGCGAGAAGCACGCGGGCGCGGTCACCGAGGTGTTCGCCCACGCCAGCCTGGCCCTGCCCGAGCAGGCGGCGGTGGCCTGCCTGCGCGAGGCGCGGGCGCGGATCGGCTCACCGGCGGTCGAGTACAAGGCCAACCACCTGCTGCGCCAGCGCAGCCGGCCGGTGCTGGAGTGGTTCCTCGGCCCGGACGGCCCGGTCCTCGGCCGGACCCTGGTGCACCTGGTGGACAAGCGCCAGCTGCTGCTGACCCGGCTGGTCGGGGCGCTGCTGCCGGAGCAGCCGGACGCCGCCGCGCTGCTCTACCCGGCAAGCGTCGCCCCGGCCTGGTCGGCGCTGCTGTCCACCGGCAACGAGCTGCTGCGGGTGCGGTCGGTGCCGGACGATCCGGTACCTGCCTTCTTGACGGCCGTACGGGCGCTGTCGGCGCTCGGCGGGCCGGCCGCCGGGGTGCTCGGCGAGCTGGCCGGGGCCGGGGACGCGGCGCTGGCGTACCGGGAGGCGCTGCGCGAGCCGCCGGCGCTGCCCGCCCTCGATCCGCTCTACCCGGCGCTGCTGCGCGCCGTCGCGTACTGGCGCCGACCCGGCCGGGCACTGCACATCATCCACGACCAGCAGCGCACCCTCACCGGGGTTCGGGTGGCGGCACTGGTCGGGCAGGCCGGCGGGCAGCCGCCGGTGCAGCTGCGGCTGGACTCGCGCGGCGATCCGCGGGTGCACGTGGCCGACTTCGTCGCCGGCATCGCCCGGCACCTGGCCACCGAGGTGCTGCACGGGCGCGGTGACCCGGCGCTGGTCGCGCTGCTGCGCCCCTACCTGGACCCGGCCTCCGTGTGGGGCGACCCGGCGAGCTGGGCGCGGCTTGCCCCGGACCTGCCGGCCCGGCGCTGCGTACCATGACAGCTGTCGCAGACGGGCGGAGGTGACGGATGGCCGGGCAGGCGCGCTCGCCGCGCGAGCGGATGGTCTACAGCGCGGCCCAGCTGGTCCGTGAGCAGGGCGTGACGGCCACCGGGGTACGCGACGTGGTGGACCGGGCCGACGCGCCCCGCGGCTCGTTCCGGCACTACTTCCCCGGCGGCAAGGACCAGCTGGTCGGCGAGGCGCTGCTGTGGTCCGGTGAGTTCGCCGCCGCCTGGGTGCGCCGCTACGCGCAGACCGCCCGCCGGCCGACCCCGGCCGGGCTCTTCAAGCACATGGCGGCCCAGTGGCGCGCCGAGTTCCGCAGCCGGGGGTACGCCCGGGGCTGCCCGGTGATGGCCACCGCGGCCGACCTGGCGGCCGGGGACACGCCGGTCACCGGACCGCTGCGCGAGGCGCTGTCCCGTTGGCAGCAGGCGATCGCCGGGGAGCTGGTCCGGCAGGGCGTGGACCGCCGCCGGGCGGCCCGGCTGGCCACCCTGATGCTCAGCGCGCTGGAGGGCGCCATCCAGCTGGCCCGCATCCAGCGCGATACCGGCCCGTTGACGACCGTGGTGGCCGAGTTGGCACCGCTGCTGGACGCCGCCGCGCCATGACCGGCGCGGCGGCGCGCCATCAGCGGGCGTCCCGCAACTGCACGACCACCAGGCCCGCGAGGAGTGCGGCGGCGGCGTAGGCCGCCAGCACGCCCAGCCCCGTCCAGCCGCCGATGTGCCAGCGGTCAGGTCGCGGGTCGACTGGATGGCCAGGCCCGCGTCCATCGGTGCGTACCGGTGGATGCGGTCCTGCCAGTGGGTGTCGGAGACGAACATCGCGACCACCGGCGCCACGAGCAGCAGCGTCAGCACGACCGTCACCGCGGCCCCGGTGTCGCGGACGCAGCAGCCCGATCCCGGCGCCGAGCACGGCGATCAGCACGAGGTAGAGGACGGTGCCGACGGCCGCGCGCTGGGTGAGGTCGTGCAGCACGGTCGACGCCCGGGTAGCCCGCCGCACGGCGGTGAACCCGTCGCCGGGCAGACGACCGCGGCCGACCAGCAGCGACCCGACCACGGCCGACCCCGGCGGCCAGTCCGAGAGGCGCCGACCACCGCGACCTTGCGACACCAGAACGCCCACCGGCGCGGCACGGCGGCGAGGGTCGCGTGATGGTCCCGGTGCGTACTCGCCGGTGACCAGCAGCACCCCGAGGATCGCCGCGCCCGACCTGGGCCGAGCGCGCACGCCGGCCAGGCTGAGCTTCACGGTGTCCAGCGCGCACGGGTCCTCGCCGCAGCTCGTGGATCCGGAGCGTCCCGGTGACCGCGAGCCCGAGCGCCGACCATCGCAGCACCACGAGCGAGCAGCAGCCAGCCGGTGCTGGGCGAGGGTGCGCGCCTTGGTCCACTCGGCGCGCAGCGCCCCGTGTCATGCGTCGCGCCGGCGCAGCTGCCACCACGCGAGCCCGAGGCCGACGGCGGCGTAGCCGAGCACCACGCGAGATGCCCGACGCCGGGCCCGATCGAGCGCCCACGGCTCGGCCAGCGTGTCGGTCGGCGGCTTGGCCCGCAGCGTCGCCAGGCCGCCGGCGAGGGTCGTGTACATCAGCCACCTCGGCGAGGTGCCGGGCAGGACCATGCCGGCGATCAGCGGGAGGACGAAGCAGCACGATCGTCAGGGTGATCGCCGCCGCGCTGCGCCGCACCAGCATCCCGACGCGCGAGCGCCACGAGCGTCACGCCGGTCATGAACGCGGCGGTGAGCAGCAGCGTCCGCAGCACGTCCGGGTCGGTCAGCGACGGCGTCGGGAACGCCGGCGGGGCCATGCCGTGGTCCTCGCAGGATCGGCACGGCGACGCAGGAACGACGCCGACCACGGCGACCAGGCTGAGCACGAACGTCACGCCGCCGAGCACGAGCGCCTTCGCGGCGAGCACCTGGCCGCGGCGCGGGGTGGCGGCGAACGTCGTGCGGATCATGCCGCGCCGGTACTCCGACGTCCCGAACAGCGCGCCGACGCAGATCAGGGCCATCAGGCCGGCGATCACGCCGATGAGGGCGGCCTCGACGATGTCGTCGTCCGGCGCCTGGGGCCGACCTTGCCCGTGCCGGTCGACCGTGTAGCGTGCCGTCCGCGCTCGGTGACGACCGGCTGCTGCGGGTCCGCGGGTCGCCGCCCTTCTGGTCGAGGCGCGTCGTCCGGGATCGGCATCGCGACGGCGGTGCCCTGCCAGTCCCGCGCCGCGTGCCGGCGTCGAGCGTGACGTCCTCGAACGTCGCGACGGCGCTCGTCGGGGTGCGCCGCCCAGCGAGGAGCCGCCCATGCCGCGGCGACGACGTACAGCTGCGGGGCCGACGACACCGCCGAGGCCGATCTCGGCGGTCGCGGGGCACGGCGCTCGGGGTCATCGTCGCGATCTTCTGCCAGGTCTCGCCGTCGGCGGACTCGTAGCCGGTGACCTGGTCGCCCGGAGCGGGTCAGGCGCAGCCAGCGGTCGCCGCTGCTGGCGCTGCCCGCGACGTCGTGCGTGAAGTCGGACTGCATCCGCACCCCGTGCTGGGCCGGTGAGCAGCACGGACGACGTACGACGAGCCGGGCTCGGGTGCCGTCCTTGAGCGTGATGCCGGCGGCGATGTCGGTCCACGGGCGTCGCGGGAGCGGCGGTGCCGCCGTCCGGGCCGCCGGTCGCCCGGGCCGGACTCGGCCGGGGCGAGCGACGTGACGTGCACGGTCAGCGTCGTGTCGCCGGTGACGGTCTGGTGGGCGAAGCCGAAGCCGTCGGCCACCGGGTCGCCGTCGGGCCGGTGACGAAGTCGGGGTGCTGGTTGATGTCGGTGTTGCTGCCGGACGCGCCGAGCGCGCTCAGGCCGACGGTGAGCGACGGCCGCGCCGAGCAGGGTGGCGACCCAGCGGGGCACGGAGCGGAGCTTGGTCCACTCGGCTGCGCGGCCGCGTGAACGACTCCCGGGCGTTCATCGCGCGTCCCCGTCGGCGTCCGGCCGAACTCGACCGCGCCGCGGGTCAGCTCCATGTACGCCTCCTCGAGCGAGGCCCGGTGCCGGCGCAGCTCGACGAACGAGACGCCCGGCCGCGCCGAGCAGCGCCGCGATCGCGTCGCCGGGCAGCCCCTCGACGACGACGCCGTCCGCGCCGGGCACGGTGACGGTCGCCCCGGCGTTGGCCAGGACGGTCGTCGCCTCGGACCGCTGGTCGGTGACCACCTCGACCTGGTCCTTGGACACCGACGCCAGCAGGTGCGGCGACGGTGGTCTCCGCGACGAGCCGGCCCCGGCCGATGACGACGAGCTGGTCGGCGGTGTCCTGCAGCTCGCTCATCAGGTGGCTGGACACCAGCACCACGCGGCCCTGCGCCGCGAGCGACCGCATGAGCCCCCGGATCCAGACGATGCCGTCCGGGTCGAGCCCGTTGGTCGGCTCGTCGAACATCAGCACCGGCGGGTCGCCGAGCAGCGCCGCGGCGATCCCGAGCCGCTGGCGCATGCCGAGCGAGAACCCGCCGGCCCGCTTGCGGCCGCCGACGGCGTCAGACCGACCTGGTCGAGCACCTCGTCGACCCGGCGCGTCGGGATCCGGTTGCTGCGCGCCATCCACAGCAGGTGGTCGCGGGCGCGCCGGCTCGGGTGCACGGCGTCGGCGTCGAGCAGCGCGCCGACCTGGGTCAGCGGGCTGTCGAGCGTGCGCGTACGCGCCGGCCGTTGACCAGCGCCTCGCCCTCGTCGGGGGCGTCCAGGCCGAGGAGCAGGCGCATGGTGGTGGACTTGCCGGCGCCGTTGGGTCCGACGAACCCGGTGACCTCGCCGGGCCGGACGGAGAACGTCAGCCCGTCGACGGCGACGGTGCCGCGGTAGCGCTTGCGGAGTCCCGCGACCTCGAGTGGTGGGTGCATGGCGGAACGCTAGGTGGTCAGGGCCGCCCGGGCGTCGTCACGCCGCGGGGGATCTCCGGTCGGCGGCGCTCTCCCTCCGCTGGGGGAGGACGCCCCCTGCGGGGGTGGACGACAGCGGCGTCCGGGCCAGGGCACAATGGCTGACGTGAAGGGGACGCTGCGCTGGTCGCCGGCGACCGCCGTGCGTCGGGCGCGACGGCGGTGGCCGAGACGCTGGCGCGACGCGCGGCTGACCGGACCACGGGCCCGATCGACGTCGGGCGCCGTCGCCCTGGCCGTGGTGGCCCCGCTCGCCCTGGCCGGGCTCTGGCCGGCCCGGGCCGCCGCGCTGTCCGGGCTCGCCGTGCTGGCCGGCCTGCTGCGGCGCCTGCCCGCCGACGGTCGGCGGCGTCGCTCGCGCTGGCCGGCCTGTTCGCCGTCGTCGGCCGGCGCTGCCCGACCGCGTGCGCGCCGCCGTCCTGGTGCTCCCCGTTCGTCGGCGTACCTGCCGCTCGCCGTCGACCAGCCCGGCGGGCGGACGTTCGGGCGTTCCTGCTGGCCGCCAGGCGCTGGCGGCGGCCGCCGGGGCGGCGCTGGCGGCTGCGGGAGCAGCGGCGCGGGCGCCGGGCCACCGAGCAGTCGGCCGCCGCAGTCGACGCTCGAGCACCTCGCCCGCGGCGAGCGCGCCCGGATCGCCCGCGAGCTGCACGACGTCGTCGCCCACCACGTCTCCCTGATCGCGCTGCAGGCCGACGCCGCCCGGCTGACCACTCCCGGCATGCCGGCCGAGGGCGCGAAGCGGCTGCTCGCGATCGGCGACACCGCCCGGACCGCGCTGACCGAGATGCGCCGCCTGCTCGGGGTGCTGCGCGAGGACGCCGACGCGCCGACGTGCCAGCCGCGCAGCCCGCAGCCCGGCCTCGACCAGCTCACCGACCTGCTCGACGACGTCCGCGACGCCGGCCGCGGCGGCGACCGCGGCTGATCGTCCGCGGCGCCGGTCGGCGCCGCTCGACCAGGGCATCGAGCTCACCGCGTACCGGATCGTGCAGGAGGCGCTGACCAACGCCCGGCGGCACGCGCCGGGCGCGGCCGTCGACGTCGAGCTCGACTACCGGCCGGACGAGCTCGTGGTCCAGGTGCGGGACAACGGCCCGGGTCCCGGCGGCCGGCGACGCGTCGGGCACGGCCTGGCCGGGATGCGGGAGCGGGTCGCGATGGCCGGCGGCACGCTCTGGACCGGGCCGGGGTCCGGCGGCGGGTTCGTGGTCGGGCCGAGCTGCCGATCGCGCGGTGCGCCGTGACGCACCCGGGTCGTCGTCGTGGACGACCAGGAGGTGGTGCGCGCCGCGTTCGGGGCCCTGCTGGCCACCCAGCCGGACTTCACGGTGGTCGGCACGGCCGCCGACGGCGCCCAGGCGGTGCGGCTGTGCCGCCAGGTAGCGCCCCGACGTCGTGCTGATGGACGTGCGGATGCCCGTCATGGACGGCATCGAGGCCACCCGGCGCATCGTCGCGGCCGACGCCGCGGCCGCGCGTGCTCGTGCTCACCACGTTCGACCTCGACGAGCACGTCTACGACGCGCTGGACGCCGGCGCCAGCGGGTTCCTGCTCAAGGACGTCACCGCAGAGCGGCTGTTCGACGCGGTCCGGGTCATCGCCGGCGGGGACGCGCTGCTCGCCCCCGACGGTCACCCGGCGCCTCGTCGCCGAGTTCGCCCGGCTGCGGGTACGCCGCCGCGGAGCCGGACGCCGTGCTGCGACGCGCTGACCGCCCGCGAGCGCGAGGTGCTCCTGCTCGTCGCCGAGGGCCTGTCCAACCCGGAGATCGCCGCCCGGCTCGTCGTCGGCGAGGAGACCGTCAAGACGCACGTCAGCCGCGTGCTCACCAAGCTCGGCCTGCGCGACCGCACCCAGGCGGTCGTGCTGGCCTACGAGTCGGGCCTGGTGGTACCCGGCGACCGGTAGTCAGCGGGGCGGCAGGGTCCGGGGCAGGCCGAAGAAGGGCAGGACGGCGTTCTCGAACCGGTTCAGGACGCTGATCCGCTCGCCGGTGAGGGTCAGCGTGATCAGGCCGGTGCCGTGCCGGACGCCGCCGGGGACGCGCAGGTACGCCCCGAACGCCGGCTGGCCGTTGGCCCGGGTGGGTACCAGGTCGAACCGGCGGCCGGCGCCGAAGATGGCGGCACAGAACCGGGCCACCGCGTCGCGGCCCTGGTACTCCAGCGGCAGCGGCGGCATCGACATGAACACGTCGTCGGTCAGTAGCGCCACCACGGCGTCGAGATCGGCGGCCTGGTAGGCGCGCACGAACCGGGCCACCACCGCCTCCTCGGCGGCCGATCCGGGCAGCGGCGGCGGCTCGTGGTCGGCCGGCGGCCGGCGGCCGCGCAGGTTTGCCCGGGCCCGCCGCAGCGCGCTGGTGACCGACTCCACCGTGCAGTCCAGCATCCCGGCCACCTCGCTGGCGTGGAAACCCAGCACGTCGCGCAGCACCAGCACGGCGAGCTGGCGCGGCGGCAGCAGCTGCAGGGCGGTGACGAACGCCAGCGACACGGCCTCGGCCTGCTCGTACCGCGCCTCCGGGCCGGGGCTCGCCTGCGCCAGCAGGTCGTCCGGGAAAGGTTCGAGCCAGACCACCTCCCCCAGCCGGGTCGGCGGCGGCGGCGTCACCTGCGGGATGTTCCATTCCCGGGGGGTACGCCGGCTGGCCGCGCGACGGGCGTTGAGGCACTGGTTGGTGGCGATCCGGTAGAGCCAGGTGCGTACCGAGGCGCGCTCCTGGAACCCGGCCAGCCCCCGCCAGGCGGACAGCAGGGTGTCCTGCACGGCGTCCTCGGCGTCCTGCAGCGAGCCGAGCATCCGGTAGCAGTGCAGCTGTAGCTCCCGCCGGTGCGGTTCGGTCAGCTCCCGGAACGCCGCGCCGTCCCCGGCCCGCGCCCGGGCGAGCAGTCCGGTTGTCCCCGCCACCATGTCCGCTCCCATTGCGCCCCCCCTTGCTTCTCCTCATCAGACACCGGGGCCGGGTGGAACTGGGCGGCCGGCGGGCGGCTTTCCGCCGCGCTGCGGCGTCGGGCTTCCGGCACCCAGGGCGCAGGCGTCGGGGCCGGACGGGGGGCGGGCTCAGCCGACCGTGGTGGCGGCGGCCTGACCGGTGCGGCTGTGCAGGGCGTGGATGACGGCGGCCATGTCTGCGGCGCCCCAGCCGAGGGCCACCGTCTCGGCGTAGAGGGCGTGGCAGGCGTCCAGCAGCGGGGTCGCCACGGCGGCGGCGCGGGCCGAGGCGGCGACCAGTTGCGCATTGGTCAGCACGTCGGCGGCGGCGGCCTGCGGCGTGAAGTCGTCGGCCAGCAGCTTGGCGAGCTTGACCCGGGAGACGTCGCTGGCCATCGGGCCGGCGTCCAGCACCGTGTGGAACCGCTCCAGGTCCAGCCCGTGCGCCCGGGCGAAGTGGGTCGCCTCGGCCAGACCGGCGACCACGGTGAGCAGGTACAGGTTGACGGCGAGCTTCATCAGCAGCGCGTCGGGGACCGGCCCGCACGGCACGGTCTGCCGGCACACCGGGACGAGCAGGGCGGCGACGGCCGCCACGTCGTCCGGTTCGCCGGCGAGCATGCCGACCAGCTCCCCGCGCTCGGCGGGCACCCGGGAGCCGGAGACAGGCGCCTCGACGTAGCGCCCGCCGGCGGCCCGGACCGCCGCGCCGAGCTGCGCCGAGTACCCGGGCGCCGTGGTCCCCATGTGGACCAGCAGCCGCCCGGCCAGCGGGGCGGCCAGCCGCTGCCCGTCGCGGCCGAGCACGGCGTCGACGGCCGCGCTGTGCGCCAGCATGGCCAGCACCACGTCGGCGTGCCGGAACACGCCGGCCACGTCCGCGGCCACCGTGGCGCCCGCGGCGCGCAGCGGCTCGCACCGGGCCGGGGTGCGGTTCCACACCACCAGGCGGGTCCCGGCGTGGGCCAGCCGCAGCGCCATCGGCTGACCCATCAGGCCGAGCCCGAGAAAGCCCACTGTCACGTCCACGCACCGCTCCCTTCTATGACAGCTGTCATAGTAGCGAACGACTATGACAGCTGTCATAGTCGGGCCGCGGCGCTTCCGGCGGAGCCGGGTCGGGACGGCCGGTGTCGATCATCTAATCTGCCGGCATGGCTGTTGTGCACCGCGCCACCCTCGTCCCCGGCAAGCTCGACCTGCTCGCCGACTGGCTCCCCGCGCAGTCCTGGTACCCCGGCGGCCCGGCCACGGCGCTGCAGCGCGTGTCGGCGTTCCGGTTCGACGACCCGGCCGGCGCCGTCGGCGTGGAGACCCTGCTGGTGAGCAACGACGGCGGCCCGGTGCTACAGACCCCGCTGACCTACCGGGACGCCGCCCTGCCCGGCGGTGAGCCGTTCCTGCTCGGGACCACCGAGCACTCGGTGCTCGGCCGGCGCTGGGTCTACGACGGCTGCGGCGACCCGGTCTACGCGCAGGCCCTGGCACAGGCCATCCGTACCGGCGGCCGGGAGGCCGAGGAGCTGGTGGACGTCGACGGGCGGCTGGAGCCCCGCGAGCCGCTGATGCGGGTCCAGGGCAGCGGCTCCGGCACCGGCGCCACGGCGCGACCGGACTCCCTCCAGGTACGGCCGGGCGACCCGACCGTGCTGAGCGCCCCCGGCCTGGAGCTGGTCGTCGCCCGGGTCCTGGCCGGCAGCCTGGCGGCCGACGGCGCGCCGACGCTGACCGGCACCTGGGCCGGGCAGCCGGAGCCGGTGCTGCTCGCCTACGCCCGCCTGGGCTGACGCCCGTCGCGGGATCAGCCGATCCGGGCCACCCCGGCCCAGCAGCCACACTCGTTGTCGGTGGGCCTCGGCTGCGGCTCGTGCTCCGCACGCCACCGGCCGGTCGACACGATGCCGGGCTCGACCAGCTGGTAGCCGTCGAAGAACCGGGCGAACCGGTCCTGGTCCCGGGCGTAGAACCCCTCGGCGCCGATCACCGGGTCCACCTGGCCGGCGCGCCGGGGCGGCAGGAAGTCGTAGGTACCGTGCGACATCACCAGATAGCTGCCCGGGGCGAGCGCCCGCACCAGGCGCCCCACCAGGCCGTACGGGTCGGCGCTGTCCGGGATGAAGTGCAGCACGGCGACCAGCATCAGGGCCACCGGCTCGGCCAGGTCGATGGTCCGTAGCAGGTCGGGGTCGGTGAGGATGTCCTCGGGTCGGCGCAGGTCGGCGTCGACGTAGGCGGTGGCGCCCTCGGGCGTACTGGTCAGCAGGGCGCGGGCGTGGGCCAGCACGATCGGGTCGTTGTCGACGTAGACCACCCGGGTGCCGGGCTGGACGCGCTGCGCCACCTCATGCACGTTGGGGCTGGTCGGGATGCCGGTACCGACGTCCAGGAACTGCCGGATGCCGGCCTCGCCGGCCAGGTAGTCGACCGCCCGGCGCAGGAACGCGCGGTTCTCCCGGGCGCCGGTCCGGGCGCTCGGGGCCACCGAGAGCATCCGCTGCGCCGACTCGCGGTCGGCCGCGAAGTTGTCCTTGCCGCCGAGCAGGTAGTCGTAGCGCCGCGCCGGGTGCGCGACGCTGGTATCCACCCGGGCCCAGACCGGATCGGGTACGTCGGGCAGGTCGTCGTGCTGGCTGGTCACCGGCTGTCCCCAAGTGCCTCGTCGCGCCACGCCGCCGGCGATCCACCGGCGGTCCACAGTGCACCTGGCGTCCCGGCCCGGGCCACCGCCGGGCACGGCGGGGACGGGGCAGCGCGGGACGCGGGCGCAGTGCCGACCATCCTACGATCGCAGCGCACCGGCCGCGGCCCCGGGCGTCGAAATCCCTGTCGAACAGCCGGTATTTATTGACGTGTATGCACAGCGCCCTTATGGTCCCGGAAAGCGCATTCCGTTGATGCGATCGTCCCGGGTAAGGAGGCGCGCGATGCGCGTGCGTGGATGGCTGACGGTGGGTGGCGCCACCGTGATCACGGCGGCCGCCGCGGTGGCCGGGTGGACCGCTCCGGCCCAGGCGGCCAGCTCGGCGGTGGTGGCCAAGGACGGCTCCGGCAACTACACCAGCGTCCAGGCCGCGGTGAACGCGGTACCGGCCAACAACAGCAGCCGGTTCACCATCACCATCAAGCCCGGCACCTACTACGAGCCGGTCACCGTCCCGGCCAACAAGCCCTACGTCTGCTTCGTCGGCTCCACCGGCAACGCCGCCGACGTGGTGATCACCTACGACAGCGCCAGCGGCACGAAGAAGTCCGACGGCAGCACCTACGGCACGTCGGGCAGCGCCTCGGTGACCATCAGCGCGCACGACTTCGTCGCCCAGTACCTCACCTTCGCCAACTCGTTCGACGAGGCCGCCCACCCGAGATCACCAGCCAGCAGGCGGTGGCGGTGAACCCGCAGGCCGACCGGCCGACCTTCGACCAGGTCCGCTTCCTCGGCAACCAGGACACCCTGCTGCTGCAAAGCGCGAGCACCACCGCCGGCCGGCGCCTACTTCCGCGGCTGCTACGTCGAGGGTGACGTCGACTTCATCTTCGGCCGGGGTACCGGCGTGTTCGACCGGTGCGAGATCAGGTCGCTGAGCCGCGGCTCCAGCTCCAACAACGGCTACATCACCGCGGCGGCGACCGACAGCTCCAACCCGTACGGCTTCCTGTTCTACCAGTGAACTTCACCAGCAACGCCCCGGCCGGCACCGTCTACCTCGGCCGCCCGTGGCACCCGAGCGGCGACGTCAACGCCGTCGCCCAGGTGACCTACCGGGAGTCGACGCTCGGCGCGCACATCAAGACCAGCGGCCCGTGGACCGACATGTCGGGGTTCTCCTGGCGGACGCCCGCTTCTCCGAGTACCTCGACACCGGCCCCGGCGCGACGGTGAACAGCAACCGCCCGCAGCTGAGCGCCGCCCAGGCGGCCAACTACACGCCGCAGAAGTACCTGGCCGGCTCGGACGGCTGGAACCCGGTGCACTGACCGGAGGCCCCGGTGGGTCGGCCGCCCCACGGGGGGTTGGCCGACCCACCGGCGGGCCGACAAGATTCCGCGCATGGCGCACACCCCCTGGCCGGATGCCGGCCGTCACGGTACTGATGGTGATCGGCCGCGACGACGGTCCGGATCCGGACCGTCACCCGGTGCCGCCACGAGGGTCGAACGTCCCTTGTGGAGGACCGGTGCCATGGTCAGACTTGCGGGACCGGTCACCGGGCCTGCGGCCCGGCCCCAGCGCGGAACGGAGACCCTGCCAGATGCAGCCCGAGCACCAACGTCCGACCCAGGTGGAGCTGATCGCAGCCGGCGACACCGAATTCTGTGTCGAAGTTGTCGACGCCGGCGGCCCGCGACCGGTGGGCCTGGACGACACGCTGACCTTCGACGGGGTACGCGACGCGGTGCACGCCATCGCCGGCCAGCTCGCCGAAGTCTGGCAGCAGGTACGCCCCGCCGAGGCCTGTGTCGAGTTCGGCCTGTCCGCCACCGTCCGCAGCGGTAAGCTCACCGGCCTGCTGCTGGCCGACGCGGGCGGCACGGCGAGCCTGAAGATCACCCTGACCTGGCGGGACAACCCGAAGGCCGCCGGCGCGTCGTGACCCAGGCACAACCCGACTACGAACGCTTCCGCGAGCACATCGTCCGCATCCAGCGACCCCAGCGTTCCGGCGGGGTGCTGGGTACCGGCTTCTTCATCGCACCCGGGCTGGTCCTCACCGCGGCCCACGTGGTCTACGACCGCAGTCGCGGGAAGGAGAGCGAGTTCACCGTCGTCCCGGCCGCGCCGTCCCTGGGTACCACCCCGGTGCGCGGGACCGTGCTCGCCCGTTCCGGACCGGCCCAGGGTACGGTCCTGCCGCCCTTCCCTGACCTGGCCGTCGTCTCCCTGGATCAGGGCGCCGACTGGGTGCGGCGGCACCCGTGCGTCTGGCTGTCCACCGCCACGCCCCGCTCCGACGAGTGCTTCGCCTACGGCTTCGTCCCCCGGGAGCGGGGCACCGACCCGTCCGGAGCGCCCGCGAGCTTCCGCTTCGAGGGCCCGGACGGCGACGGCTTCCTGCAGCTCAAGGCCGGCCTGGCGGCGCCGGGGCTGTCCGGTGCGCCGCTGCTGTGCCCGAGCCACCGCGCCGTGGTCGGTGTGATCAGCGCGACCCGCGACGCCACCCAGCCGACCGGCGGGTGGGCCACGCCGATCGGAGCGCTCTGCGGTGGGCCGGGCGTACCGGACGAGCTCATCGCGCTGGGCCGGCAGATCTACCAGGACAACCGGGCGGCGGTGCTGGGCGATCGGGGCCGCTGGCACGCCGTACTCCCGGTGGACGGCCCGGCCGACGGGCGGGCGGCCCGCAGGTTCAGGCGCACGCCGCGCTCGCTGCCGGCCGAGATGCTGCTGCCGGACGCCGGCATCCTGGCGTACCGGTTCCGGGAGGACCTGCTGGCGTCGGCCCGGACCTGGTGCGAGGAGCGCACGCCGCTGGCGGTCAGCCTGGTGTGCGGTCCGGCGGGCGCCGGCAAGACCCGGCTGGCCATCGAGTTCTGCCGGATCATGCGGGAACGCGGCTGGCTGGCCCGCCGGTGGAAGCCGCCGACCCCGGGCGGGCCGGCCGAGCCCGATCCGGTCATCCACCAGCCCGTCCCGCGACTGCTCGTGATCGACTACGCCGAAGCGGTCGCCCCGTCCACCCTGCTGCACCTGCTGCAGGAACTCAACATCCGGGCCACCGACGTCGCCCCGGCCCGGGTCATCCTGCTGACCCGCAGCGCCCAGGACGGCGAGCGGCTGCTCGACGAGGTGAGCAGCCAGGCCGACGTCGACCTGCGGAGCGTGATCAACGACGTCGGCCGCCCGATCCAGATTCCGGCGCTCCCGGCCGACCAGCGCCGGGAACTGTTCGCGCAGGCGCACCGGGCGTTCCGGTCGGCCTGGGACCCCACCGGCGGCGACGGCCCGGTGGACGTCCCCGACCTGTCCGACCGGCGCCACGAGGTGGTCCTCGAGGTCCTGCTGGAGGCCTTCGACTCGGCGATGACCGGCGGGCAGCCGACGGCGAACCGTCCCGCGGTCGACCGCGTCCTGCGGCACGAGCAGCACTACTGGACCGGCTCGGCCCCGACGAAGCTCTCCGACGACCTGCGCCGGGCGGTGGTGGCGCTGGCCACCATGGCCCGCGCGGCCGACGACGAGGAGGCGATGGAGCTGCTGGCCACCCTGCCGGAACTGGCCGGCCCGGCGAGCGCGGCGCTGCGCCGGCAGAGCGTCGCCTGGCTGACCCGGCTCTACGGCGGTGGGCGGCGGCTGGGTCCGCTGCGCCCGGACCGGCTGGGTGAGGCGCTGGTGGCCGACCTGCTGGCCAGCCGGGCGGACGCGGCCGCCGTGCTGCGACGGGTGTTCGCGCTGCGGGATGCCCAGGTGGCGCGCAGCCTCGACCTGCTCGCCCGGCTCGCGGTGGTCGACCCGACCACGGCCGAGGTGGTCGCCCGGGCGCTGGCCGACAGTCACCGGGAGCTGGTCGGGCGGGCCGCCCGGGCGGCTCGGGGTGGTAGCCGGGACCAGCCCGGTCGGCCCCGCCTGGCGCTGGCCCTGCAGCGGCTGCTCGAACCGCGGATGCTGCGCCTGGTCGAGGAGGAGGTGGCCGGGGCGCCCGACGACGAGCAGGGGCTGTTCCAGCTGTCGGTGTCGTACAAGGAGATCGGTGATCTGGTCCGGGACGCCGGCCAGAGCCTGCGGGCCGCCGCGCTCTACGAGAGTTCGGCCGCCCTGCTGACCTCGCTGCGGCTGGCCGATCCCGGCAACCGGGGGTACGCGCGTGAGCTGTCCCTCGCCTACAACCGGCAGGCCGCCATGCACCAAAGATCCCGCCCGGAGCTGGCCGCGGAGCTCTACCGCAAGGCACAGGAGCTGCGTCGCCACCTGCTCGCCGCGAGCCCCGACGATCCGGACTACCAGCGCCTCATGGCGATCTCCTATGAGAAGCTCGGCGACCTGGCGATGGAGGCCGGGCGCTGGCAGGAGGCGCGCCAGCTGCACCAGCAGGCGTATGAGATGCGAACCGCTCTGGTGGCGGCCCATCCCGCGAGCGCCGACCACGCGGGCAACCTGGCGATCAGCTACGAACGCCTCGGGGATCTGGCCGCCGCCGACGACGACTGGGTGCAGGCCCGCCAGCACTACCAGGACTGCCTGGACATCCGGGAGAAGCTGGCCCGCACCTCGCCCACCGACGCCGTCATCGCCCGGGGTCTGTCCAATCTCTACGACCGGCTCGGCAACGACGCCGCGGGCCAACACGACTCGCAGACGGCGGTGCGCCACTACCGGCGCTCCCTGGCCATCCGGCAGGAACTCTGCGAACGCGAGCCGGACAACACCGCGCTGGTCCGCGACGTCTGCGTCTCGCTGTCCAAGCTGGGTGATCTGGCGATGGCCGACGGTGACCTGGCGGAGGCCGACCGGTACTTCGCCGACGGCCTGGCCCGCACCCGGCGGCTGGTCGACCTGGAACCACACAGCACCACGTCAGCCCAGCACCTGTCCGGCTTCTACGACCGCCTCGGCGTGCTGGCCCAGCGCCGCGACCGGCCGGCCGCCGCCCGGCAGCAGTTCCACCGCGGCCTGGCAGCGATGGAGACGTTGCTGAGCCGGGACCCGGAGAACCGGATCGTCGCCGAGGCGGCGGAGAAACTGCGCGGCCAGCTGCACCAGTTGGAGGAACCGCCGACCAGCGGCTGATCGGGGCACACCACGCCGGGCAATCCACCCTGTTTGCCAGCAATTGCGGTCGTCAGCCGCCTACAATGACCGCGAGACGACCCGGCGGGGGAGCCGGCTGTCGATAGGCGCGACTGCTCTGCCGCTGTAGTGCGGCGAACGGAAGCGCTGCCGAACAGTATTGTCGCGCATCCGACGTGCCGACCTTTGGGCAGCTGACGCCGCTGGCACCAGGTGACCCGCAGGATAGCGCACAGTCGGGACTTTTGCTGGGCCATCGACTTCTGCAATAGTTGCTTCGTTCCATCACTCGCGTCTCATGCAGTTCGGCAGACGACGGAGACACCACCGTCGGCGCCGGCCACCGAAGTGAATACCTACCGCCGGGGTGCGCCGGGGAGCAGCGCCGGTCGCCCGGCGTGGCACGAGCGCCCTCGCCAGAACCCTTGAAGAGAGCGACCGTGGAGACCGTTGTCAGTCGTCGCACCGATACCGCTGTGGCCATGGACGCAGTCCGGCACACCCGCCTGGACCGCATTCCGACCGACCAGGCGGCGCAGCTGGTCCGGCAGCTCCTCGACCGGCAGGGTCCGGAGCTGGGCGGGGTTGAGGTAGCGCGGTTCGGCTCAGCGGTGTAGTCACCGCGCCCATGGCCACCCTAGGGTCGCCGGTTCGCAGCTGGCCCATCAGTCAGTACGTTCTCAAGGTCCACAGCCGCTGCGACCTGGCTTGCGATCACTGCTACGTCTACGAACACGCCGACCAGAGCTGGCGCGCCCAGCCCAGGTCGATGGCCCCCGCGACGGTACGGACGGCCACCGCGCGCATCGCCGCGCATGCCGGGGCGCACGGCCTGCGTGGGGTGACCGTGATCCTGCACGGCGGGGAACCGCTTCTCCTGGGCTTGGCCCCGATGCGCCAGCTGTTGGCCTGCCTACGCGCCGGCATCGACCCGGTAACCAGGCTCGACCTGCGGATGCAGACCAACGGCGTGCTGTTGACCCGCGACTTCGCCGACCTGTTCGCCGAGTACGACGTGCACATCGGCGTCTCCCTCGATGGTGACGCCACCGCCAACGACCGGCACCGCCGGTACGCCGACGGCCGCAGCAGCCACGCCAAGGTCCTCCAGGCGCTGGAACTGTTGCGCAGCCCCGAATACCGCCATCTGTACGCCGGCATCCTGTGCACAGTGGACATCGCCAACGACCCGGTCGCGGTATATGAGGCGCTCCGGTCCCAGCAGCCGCCCCGGGTCGACCTGCTGCTCCCCCACGCCACCTGGGACCAGCCGCCGTCCCGTCCCGGTGCCGACCCCACCCCCTACGCCCGGTGGCTGCTGGCCGTCCACGACCGCTGGACGGCGGACCATCGACCGATGGCCATCCGCCTGTTCAACGCGGTGCGCTCCACCGCCCGGGGCGGTGCCAGCGGCAGCGAGTGGGTCGGGCTGGACCCGGCCGATCTGGTCGTGGTGGAGACCGACGGCGCCTTCGAACAGGTCGATTCCCTGAAGATCACCTACGATGGCGCGCCGGCCACCGGGCTGACCGTGTTCAGCCACTCCATCGACGAGGTCTCCGCGTTGCCCGCCATCGCCCGACGCCAGACCGGGCTGGCCGGACTGGCCGGGCAGTGCCGGGCCTGCCCGGTGGTGGCCCAGTGCGGCGGCGGACTCTTCGCCCACCGGTACAGCTCCGGCAACGGATTCGACAACCCGTCGGTCTACTGCGCCGACCTCAAGGAGCTCGTCGTGTCGCTGAACGCGCGACCGGCCGGCCAGCCACCCGCGCCGGTTGCCGGCGCCGCGCTGCCGTCGGATCTGCTGGAGCGCATCGGATCGGGGCGCACCGACGCCGACGCGATCCGGGCGCTGGCCGACGCGCAGCTGTCGTTCAGCCGGGCGCTGCTGGTCTCGGTGGCCGACGGCGGCAGCGACACCGGGGAGGCCTTCGACCTGCTCGGTCAGCTCGACGCCGCGGCACCGCAGGCAGTGGCGGACACGCTGCGCCACCCGTACATCCGGGTGTGGGCGGTGGATGCGCTGCGCCGGTTCGCGGTGGACACCTCGACGAGCCGGTACCTGTCGTGCGTCGCGATGGCTGCCGCGATCCGCGCCGGGGTGCCGGCCGCGTTGCCGGTACCGGTGCGGGCCGGCCTGGTCAGCCTGCCCGGCCTCGGCGCCATCGCCGTGCCGGGCCCGGCGGGTGGCACCGTGCGGCTGGAGTACACCGCCGGCCGGCTGCTGGTGCGGCACGGCGGTGCGACCGTGGAGATCGACCCCACCGCGCAGCGGCCGCAGGACGGCTGGCTGCCGACCCGGCGGCTGGCCGCTGACGGGTACGACACGCTGCTGGAGGACATCGATCCGGACCGGGACTGCCACGACTGGAAGGCCGCCGAGCGGCTGCCCGACGCCGCGGCGGCCCGCTGGGCGCAGACCGTCCGGCAGGCCTGGGAGGTCATCGCCACGGACGCACCCGGGTACCAGGCTGCGGTGGGCGCCGGCCTGCGGGCGCTGGTCCCGCTCGTCGCTGATCCGGGCGGCACGCTGCGCAGCTCGACGGCCCGTCAGGCGTTCGGGTCGGTGGCCGTGGCGCACGCTCCGGCCGACGCGGTCGCGGTGATGATCGTCCATGAGTTCCAGCACACCGTGCTCGGCGCCCTGCTCGACCTGCGTGACCTGCTGGTGCCCACGGCCCAGCGGCTGGCCGTCGGCTGGCGCGCCGACCCGCGACCGGTCGAGGGGGTGCTGCAGGGCACCTTCGCCCACCTGGCCGTCGCCGACGTGTGGCGCAGCCGGGCCGGTCGACCGGGTGCGGCCCCGTCGGTCGGGTGGCAGTACGAGCAGTACCGCCGGTGGACCGGGGAGGCGGTCACCGCGCTGCTGCGCTGCGGCGCGCTGACCCCGGACGGCCGGCGCTTCGTGGCCGCGCTGGCCGAAACCGTCGGTGGCTGGCCCCGGTGAGACCGCCGGCCACTGTGGACTCGCTGGTCGATGACCTGCGCCGGCTCGGCCTGCCCGAAGGGCGCAGCGTCCTGGTGCACTGCTCGATGCGGCGGCTCGGCCCGGTCGCCGGGGGCGCCGCCAGCCTGCTCCGCGCGCTGCGGGCGGTGATCGGCCCGGACGCCTGTGTGGTGGTACCGGCGCACACCGCCGACAACTCGACGACCAGCCGCAGCTTCGCGGCGGCCACCGCCGGGCGCAGCCCCGCCGAGGTCGCCCGGTACGTCGCCACCATGCCGGGGTTCGACCCGGCCAGCACACCGTCCTTCGGGATGGGGGCGTTCGCCGAGCACGTGCGCCGCAGCGACGCGATCCGCAGCGCACATCCACAGACGTCGTTCGCGGCCGTCGGCCGGGACGCCCGGACGCTGCTCGCCGACCACCCGTGGGACTGCCACCTGGGCCCCGGATCACCACTCGACCGGCTCTACCAGCAGGACGCGACCGTGCTCCTGCTCGGCGTCGGGTACGACGTGTGCACCGCGTTCCATCTGGCCGAGTATCGGCCGGACGCGCCGCGGCGCCGGTACCACTGTTTCGTCGGCACCGGATCGCAGCGTCGGCAATATGACTTCGTCGATGTGGACCTCGACGACAGCGACTTCGACGTGCTCGGCAAGGATCTGGAAACCACTACGAAATGCGTGGTCAACGGCCCCGTCGGGGCGGCCGCCGGCAAGCGGCTGGCGATCCGCGACGCGGTCGACTTCGCGGCGGGCTGGCTGGCCACCCACCGCTGAGGCGCAGACGTCTGGTCGAGCAGTTCCCGGAAACGTATCGTGATGCCCACCGCACGAATCGGGCGGGAGGGCTCATCATGACGGCGATCGTGCCGGCAAGCCACGGCGTGGCGCCGCGTGGCCACGGCGGTGACCGCGGCCCCCGGCCCGCGCGGCCGCGGGTCAGGTCGGCATGACGGCCGCTGTCGGGGCCTACGAGCCGTACTTCTTCCTCAGCCACGCCCACCCCCTCGACCAGGACCTCACCGGCACCGATCCGGACCACTGGGTGAAGGCGTTCTGCGACGACCTGTCCTCGGCGGTGGCGCACCGCAGCGCCGGGACCGGCGGCCGCATCGGCGAATACCGGCACTGTCGGGACGAGCCGGAGACGCGTGACGCCAACGCCGTCGACGCACTGCGCAGCGCCGGCCTGTTCCTGGCCCTCTACTCCGAGCCCTATGTACGCGACAGCGCGGCGCGGCGGGAACGGCTGGTCTTCGCCGACGCCCGCCGGGACGCGCGCCAGCGGATCGTCCCGGTGCTGTGGGAGAAGCCGCTCGGTGTCGGCTCCGCCGCCATGGCGGTCGCCGAGGAGGCGGCGTTGACGGTGGTCCCGGACGTACCCGACTACCGCGAGTTCGGCCTGTCCGACCTGTGCCGGCACCCGGCGCGGCTGGCCGGCGCCTACCGCAGCACCCTGGACGCGCTCAGCGCCTGGATCGTCGCGGTGGCCCAGGGCCGCCCGCTCGACCGGCAGCCGCCGGCGCACTGGCAGCCGCTGCACCCGGTGCCCACCGAACGGTTCGTGGTCAACCTGCTCGCCCCCAGCTTTCCGGAGCCGCTCGGCGAATCCTCCCGGTACGGCCGCAGCTCCACCGACTGGCGCCCGTTCCAGCCCGCGGACGAGCGACCCATCGGCGCCCGGGTCGCCGGCCTGGTGAACCCGGACTTCTACCGCACCGAACTGGTGGACGGGGCGAGGGCGGCACTGCCCACTCAGGACTGTCCGGGTGTGCTGCTCATCGACCCGTTCATCACCCGCGACAGCGCCGGCGAACAGCTGCTGCGCGCGGTGCTGGACAGCGTGCGGCCGTGGATCGTGCCGGCGCTGGTCGCCTGCGGCGAGAGCTGGTCGCGCAACAACGGTCACCAGAACGCGCTGGCCCGGACCCGGGCCACCGTCGGGCGCCCGGAGTACAGCCGGCCCTGGCAGCGCGGCCCGGCCGTGCTGAAGCGGGCCGAGCAGTTCGACGACTTCTTCGAGGCGGTCATCCGCGATGCGCTGCTGCGGTACGACAACCGGCCGGCGCCCCCCAGGCCGGACGTGGAGTACGGACCCCGGCCACGGATCAACGACCCGCTACCCTTCAACACCAAGACCGAGGCGGTGGAGTGATGACCGACGACCGGGACGGCCAGGTGGTCACCTTCTACTCGTTCAAAGGGGGCACCGGGCGCACCATGGCGCTGGCCAACGTGGCCTGGATCCTCGCCGCGAACGGCCAGCGGGTGCTGGTGGTGGACTGGGACCTGGAGTCGCCCGGGCTGCACCGGTTCTTCCGGCCCTTCCTCAGCGAGGCGATGCTGTCCAGCAGCACCGGCGTGATCGACCTGATCCGCTCGTTCGAGCGGGCGGCGCGCGACCACCCCGAACCGCAGCGGCTGGCCCGGGACGTGGCCCGGGTCCAGCGCTACACGTTCTCCCTCAACCGCCGCTGGCAGGGCGGCGGGACGCTGGACTTCCTGGCGGCCGGCCGGCAGAACCTGCACTACTCGGCCGCCATCTCCGGGCTCAACTGGGACCACTTCTACCAGAAGCTGGGTGGCGGCTTCCTCTTCGACGCGCTCCGCGAGGACATGAAGCGCAGCTACGACTACACGCTCATCGACAGCCGGACCGGCTGGAGCGACGTGGCCGACATCTGCACGGTGCACCTGCCGGACACCGTGGTGGCCTGCTTCACCCTGAGCGACCAGGGCATCGACGGGACCGCCCAGATCTCCCAGCAGATCAACCGGCGCACCTCACCGCGCCCGGTCCGGGTGCTGCCGGTCGCCATGCGCATCGACGCGGCCGAGAAGGAGAAGGTGGAGATCGGCCTGTCGGTGGCCAGGCAGCGGTTCACCGGGCTGCCGGCGCACCTGGACGACGCGGAGCTGACCCGCTACTGGGCCCGCACCAGAGTGCCCTACCAGTCGTTCTACGCCTACGAGGAGATCCCGGCGACGGTCGGCGACGAGGCCGGGACGGTCGGGCTGCTGTCCGCGTTCGAGACGGTGACCGCGGCGGTCACCAACGGTCGGGTGACCCGGATGCCGGCGCTGGACACCAGGGAACGGCTGCGCCTGCTGGAGCAGTACACCCGGCTGGCGGCACAGCAGGAGCGCGAGGTGACCCTGCGCTACGACCTGGACGGCGTGGTCTGGGCCGAGTGGATCTCGGTGCTGCTCAAGGACGCCGGCGTGGCCGTGCACGATCCGGGGCCGTCCGCCGATCCGGAGGGCGCCGCGGCCCTGGCCCGCCAACTGGTGATCCACACCGCCCCGTACGAGCGGCCGATCTCGGTGCGCCGCTCCGCCGACGGGCGTACCCCGCTGGTGGTCTACGTCACCGACCCGCGGTCGTCCTCCACGCCGCTGACCGGCGACCACGCCGCCCGGGTGAGCGGGCTGGCCGCCGAGGCGGCGGCGGACCGGATCCTGAAGCTGGTCGGCCTGGCGGCGCCCACCGAGGAGCAGCTTCAGCGGGCACCGCGCTTCCCCGGCCAGCCGCCCCGGCCGCGCCGGCTGCCGCCGCGCAACAAGCAGTTCGCCGGCCGGACCAGCCAGCTCGACCGGCTGCGCGGGCTGCTGCGCCGGGACGTCAACGCCGCCCACGAGATGGTCTCCCCGATCGTGCTGCACGGCACCGGCGGCATCGGCAAGACCCAGCTGGCGCTGGAGTACGCCCACCTGTTCCAGTCCGCCTACGATCTGGTCTGCTGGATCGACGCCGACTCCACCGCCGAGCCCGAGCAGTCGCTCTACGACCTCGGCATGGAGCTCGGCCTGGGCATGCCGACCAGTATCGCCGACGGCGCCCAGGTGGTCCGGGCCACGCTGTCCCGGGCCGAGCCGCCGTACGCCCGCTGGCTGCTGATCTTCGACAACGCCGAGGACCTGCCGGCCACCCCGGGCGACCGGCCGGCCGCCGCCCCCGAGGGGGTACCCGATCGGCTGGCCCGGCTGATTCCCAGCGGCGGCGACGTGCTCATCACGGCGCGGGACGAGTCGCAGTGGAGTGAACAGGCCCGGCTGGTGCCGGTCGGGGCGTTCGAGCGTGAGGAGAGCATCGCCTACCTCCGCGCGGCGGCGCCCCGGCTGACCCGGCAGGAGGCCGAGCGGCTGGCGCGCCTGCTGGACGACCTGCCGATCGCCGTCGCGCTGGCGGCGGCCTGGCTGAAGGAGACCGGCGCCCCGGTCGAGGAGTACCTGGAGGCGGTGGAGAAGGGCGAGCTGGGCGACCTGGCGACCGAGGAGAGCCTGCACCGGGTGGACGCCACCTGGGGCGTCTCGCTGGACCAGTTGGAGCGCCGCTCGGCGGCTGCCTACCGGCTGCTCGAACTGTGCGCGGTGACCACCCCGGAGGTCCCGCTCGACCTGCTCTACAGCGACGCCATGCTGCAACGGCTACAGCCCTACGACCCGACCCTGTCGGACAAGTTGATGCTGGGCCGGCCGGTGTCGCTGATCCGGCGCCTCGCGCTGCTCCAGATCGACCAGGGGGTCCGCTCGACGTCGGTGACCGAGTCGCCGGACGCCGGCCAGGGCGGCCACGTCGTCGTCCACCGCCTGGTGCAGTACGCGGTGCGCAAGCGGATGACGGCCGAGGAGATCGAACTCGCCCAGCACGACGTCCACCTGGTGCTCACCGAGGCGGCCAAGCAACTCGGCGATGTGGCCTCGCAGAAGGAGTGGCCACGGTTTCGTACCCTGTGGCCGCACGTGGAGGCCACCCGCGCGGTGACCTGCACCAGCGCACCTGTCCGGCAGCTGCTGGTGGACTGGGTGCGCTACTCCTACCAGCGCGCCGACCCGGCCCGCGGCCTGGCGATCGCCCAGGAGGCCGAGGCCGAGTGGACCACCGGCGACCTGGTCCGGCTGCTGGACGACGAGGGGCGCCGGCAACTGCTGCCGCAACTGCTCCAGCTGCGCTTCAACCGCGCCAACATCCTGCGCGACCAGGGCGCGTTCACCGAGTCGCTGCAGCTGGACGAGCAGGTGCTGGCGCAGCAGACCGAGCTGCTCGGGGAGGACCACCCGCACCGCCTGATGACCGCCGGCAGCCTGGCGGCCGACCTGCGCGGGCTGGGCAGGTACGCCCAGGCGCTCGCCACCGACGAGCGCACCTGCCAGGCGTGGGAGAGCTTCGACGAAGATCAGAACCTGCGGCTGAACGCGCTGAGCAATCTCGCGGTCTCGCACCGGCTGATGGGCCGCCTGCCGGACGCGCTGGAGCTGGACGAGCGGGTGTACGCCGCACGCCAGCGGGTACTCGGCGTCAACGACCTGTTCACCCTGCTGTCGGGCGCGTCACTCGGGCGGGACCTGCGGGAGATGGGCGAGTTCGAGCGTTCGGTCGCGCTGCTCACCGAGATTGTCGACAGGTACACCGAGGTGCTCGGCCCCGGGTCACGGCTGACCGTGAACGCCCGGGTCAACCTGGCCATCTCGCTGCGCGCCGTCGGCCGTCCGACGGAGACGGCCCAACTGCTCGACGGGGCCTACCAGCAGCTGGTCGAACTGGTGGGGACCGGTCACCCGGACGCCCTCGCCTGCCGCCTGAGCCGGTCGCTGACCCTGCTGGAGCTGGACGAAGACCCGCAGAACCTGCCCACGGCGCTGACCGAGATCCGGGCGGTCCGGGCGGCGTACCAGCAGCGGTTGACCGCCCGGCACCCGCACGTGCTGGTGTGCCTGTGCAACCTGGCTGCCGGGCTGCGCCAGCAGGGCGACCTGGCGGCCGCCCGGCCGCGCGCCGAGGAGGCGCTGACCGGCCTGCGCGAAGTGCTCTACGACGAGCACCCGTACGCGCTGGCGGCGCAGATGAACCTCGCCGTGGTCGACGCCGACCTGGAGGACTACGAATCGGCGCTGCGCGGCACCCGGGCCGCCGCCACCAGCCTGGCCCGGGTGCTCGGCCCCGATCACCCGCACACCTTGCGCTGCCAGGCCAACCTGGCCATCATCCTGCTCCGCGCCCGGGGCGCCGGCTACCAGGACAGTGTGGACCAGGCGATCGAGCGCTTCGGCCAGCGCGTCGGCGCGACGCACCGGGCGGTGAAGGCGCTGCGCTCCGGCCGGCTGATGCGCCGCATCATCGACCCGCACCCGTTCTAGGGGTCCGTCGCCTCAGGCGGCCACCCAGGCCAGCATGTCGGGCAGGATCTCCACCGCGCCGAAGTGCGCCGCGCCCGGCTCCACGATCACCTCGGACCGGCGGATCTGCTCGGCCAGCCACCAGGTGTGGCTGACCGGGGCGAACCGGTCCTGCTCGCCGTGCCAGAGCCGGACCCGGCTGCTGATCGCCCCGAGGTCGAACCCCCAGTCACGGCGCAGCGCGAGCACGTCGTCGATCCAGCCGTACGGGCCGGCCCGCAGGGCCTCCAGGTAGGAGCGGGTGAGCTGCTGGCGGATGCTGAGGTCCTCGACCACCCGCCGGTCGGCGTGGGTCATCTCCTTCTCCAGCTCCCGCAGCAGGTTCTCCGGGTCCTGCAGGGCACGTTCGGTCCTGCCCTGCAGGGTTTCGGCCAGTCCCAGCGGGTCGACGCTGGCGGCCGCGAACTCGCGGGTGTTGCCGGCCGCCATGCCGTCGAACCACTCCAGGTCGACCGCGTCGGGCGCGGCGAAACCGACCAGCACGCCGGTGCGGTGGATGCGCTCGGGCAGCAGGGCCGCGCAGGCCAGCGCATGCGGACCGCCGCCGGAGCGCCCCACCACGGCAAACCGGTCGATGGCCAACTCGGCGGCGATGGCCGCGATGTCCTGCGCCGCGTCCGCCACCTGGCGACCGGGGTGCCGGGTGGAGCCGCCGTAGCCGGGACGGTCGTAGGCGATCAGGCGGATGCCGCGCCGGTAGAGCACGCTCGCCCGGGGCTTGGGGCCGTGCCGGCTGCCCGGGGTGCCGTGCAGCAGGAAGACCGGTACACCGTTGTCGTCCCCGGAGACCTCGACGCGCAGTTGCCGGTCGTGGGTCGTGGTGACGCTGAACTCGGACTCGCGTAACAGTTGCCGCTCCGTTCGGGTACCACCGACGGGGTGCACGGCGCGGTGCTGGGGTGGACCGGCACCGCGCAGACATCAGGGTAGCTCGATACCGAAAGCCCGCCCTGTCCAAAGATCGACAGGGCGGGCCGGTGGTCGGTGGGCGGTCAGGCGTTGACCCGGTCGAGCTCCTCCTGGGTCAGCGACGGGGTCGCCTCGTCGGGCACCTGGGCCAGCTTGCTGGGCCACCAGATGTGCCGGCCGATGTCCAGGTTCAGCGCGGTGACCAGCACCGAACGCACCACGATGGTGTCCAGCAGGACTCCGAAGGCGACCGCGAATCCGATCTCCGCGAACGCGGTCAGCGGCAGCGTGGCCAGCACGGTGAAGGTACCGGCGAGGACCAGGCCGGCCGAGGTGATCACCCCGCCGGTGGCGGCCAGCGCGATCAGCGCCGCCCGCCTGGTGCCGTGCCGCGCCGTCTCCTCGCGTACCCGGGTCATCAGGAAGATGTTGTAGTCGATGCCCAGCGCCACCAGGAAGACGAAGACGAACAGCGGGAACGAGGAGTCCGCTCCGGAGAAGCCGAAGACGTGTCGGAACACCAGCGCGCTGGCCCCCATGGAGGCGGCGAACGAGAGCACCACGGTGGCCACCAGCAGCAGCGGGATCACCAGGGCGCGCAGCAGCAGCGCAAGGATCACCAGCACCACCAGCAGCACGATCGGGATGATCAGATTGCGGTCGTGCGCCGCGGCGTTCTGCACGTCCAGGTTGACGGCGGTGTCCCCGCCGACCTTGGCGTCGGCACCGGCGATCGGGTGCACGGCGTCGCGTACCCGCTCGATGGTGTCCTTGGCGGCGCGGCTGTCCGCCGGACTGGTCAGCGTGCCCTGCAGGTAGGCGTGGCCGTTCTTGATCACCGGCTCGGTGACCGTGCCGCCGTCGATGCCCTGGGTGCCGGCGAAGGCGCTGCGTACGGCGCCGGCCGCGTCGGCGTTGGCGATGACCACCACCGGGCTGCCCGCGCCGGAGGCGAAGTGCCGGGTCACCACGTCCTCGCCGACGATGGAGTCGGGGTGGCCGCGGAAGGCGTCCTTGTTGGTCAGGCCGACCGCGTTGAGCTGGAAGACGCCCAGCGCCACGATGGCCAGCGCGAGCGCGGTGGCCACCCAGGTGATCCGGGGCTGGTGGCTGATCCGGATGCCGACCTTGGCCCAGAAGCCGCGCCGGGTCGGCTCGGTCGACCCGTACTGCGCATGGGTGGGCCAGAAGATCCACCGGCCGACCGTGACCAGCAGCGCGGGCAGCAGGGTCAGCATGACGATCAGGCCGACGGCGATGCCGATGGCCGCGACCGGGCCGAGCCCGCGGGTGGAGTTGGTCTCCGCGAAGGTCAGGCAGAGCATGCCGGCGATGACCGTGGCGGCGCTGGCGATGATGGCCGGACCGGCCCGGTGCAGGGCCACCGTCATCGCCTCGTGCCGGTCGGCGTGCTGGCGTAGTTCTTCCCGGTAGCGGGCGATCAGGAGCAGGGCATAGTCGGTCCCCGCGCCGAAGACCAGCACGGTCAGGATGCCCGCGCTCTGCGCGTTGACCACCAGCCCGGCGTGCTTGGCCAGCAGGTAGACGACGGCTTCGGCGGTGGTCAGCGCGACGGCCGCGGAGATCACCGGGAGCAGCCACAGGGTGGGGCTGCGGTAGGTGATCAACAGGATGATCACGACCACGCCGACGGTACCCAGCAGCAGGGAGCTGTCGATGCCCTGGAACGCCGCGCTGGAGTCGGCGGCGGCGCCGGCCGGCCCGGTGATGTGCACGGCCAGGCCGTCGGCGCCGGTGGTCGCGGTGGCGCGCATCGAGTCGACCAGCGCGCCGGCCTTGTCCCAGCCGTTGACCCCCAGGTCGAGCGGGACGACGATCTGGATGGCCTGGCCGTCGCTGGACGGGATCGGCCCGGTCACCTTGCCGTCCAGCTCGGGCAGCTGGTTGAAGGCGCTCACGTCGGCCGCGACCTTCGCCTTGTCGGCGTCGGTGAGGCCGGAGGTGCGCTCGTAGACCAGGACCGCGGGGATGGTGTTGGACGAGGCGAACGCCGTCTGCAGGTCCAGCACCTGGGTCGACTCGGCGCTGCCAGGCAGCCAGGACTTGGCGTCGTTCTTCTCCACGCCGGTCAACTTGCCGGCCAGCCCGCCGGCGAGCGCCACGACGACCAGCCAGAACACGATGATGACGTATTTCAGCTTGCGCCCAGCGATGACGCTGGCGATAGACCTGGTCATTTCAGCCCCCGCGAGATCCGGCACCGCACAGTCACCCCATACTCGTGCACCCACCACCGTCGCACATCGGATTTTCGCGCCGGCACCGGCACCCGCTTCCCCTAGGGGGCGCGCCGGCCCCTCCCCCGGCAGGATGAGCCGGCGGGGAAGTTACGCGGATTCTTCCTTCGGCCGCGCGGGGCGGTGGTGAGCGCCCGTCGCGCGGCCCGAGCGTGCCCGGCACCCCGGTCCGGTACGCCAGCCACCGGCGCTGACATCGACGCAGGTATGTGTTGACAGCAGCCGATGCCCGCCGGAGTCTGGGAGCGCTTCCACCCCTCCTCGTCCGATGGGACCCGCTCGCATGAGACCTCGTACCACCCTGTTGGGCGCGCTCGCCCTGACGGCGGCCGCCGCGCTGGCCGTCCCGCTGGCCATCCCGGCCGCCCAGGCCGCCACCGCCGACGTCCAGATAACGGTGAACACCCGGGCCGCGCTGGCCACCGTCAGCGACGCCGCGGTCGGCGTCAACCACGCCGTCTGGGACTCCCAGCTCGGTACGCCGGCCGTCGCCGACCTGCTCAAAGATGCCGGAGTGCAGGCCATGCGCTACCCGGGCGGCTCCTACTCGGACATCTACCACTGGCGGGACAACACCGCCCCGGGCGGCTACGTCGCCCCGGACACCGACTTCGACCACTACATGGCCGGCGTCCAGCGGGCCGGCGCCCAGGCCGTGGTGATCGCCAACTACGGCACCGGCACCCCGCAGGAGGCCGCCGACTGGGTGCACTACGCCAACGTCGAGAAGCACTACGGCGTGAAGTACTGGGAGATCGGCAACGAGCTCTACGGCAACGGCCACTACGGCACCGCCTGGGAGTCGGACAACCACGCCGACAAGAGCCCGGCCGGGTACGCGACCGTGGTCAAGGACTACGCGGCGGCGATGAAGGCGGTCGACCCGAGCGTCAAGATCGGCCTGGTGCTCACCACGCCGGGCGGCTGGCCGGACAGCCTGGTGGCCAGCGGCGACGCCGGCAGCTGGAACCAGGTGGTGCTGTCCATCGCCGGGCCGAGCGTCGACTTCGTCATCCTGCACTGGTACCCGGGCGGCTCCAACGGGCCGGAAGCGCTGGGCAAGACCGCCCAGCTCACCGACGCGGTGAGCCTGGTCCGCCAGCAGATCGCCCGCTACGCCGGCGGCCGCCAGCTGGGCATCTCGATGACCGAGATGAACACCGGCTACGGCCAGAACACCCAGCCGGGCGCCCTGTTCGCCGCCGACGCCTACGCCAGCCTGCTGGAGAACGGCGTCTTCACCGTCGACTGGTGGGACATCCACAACGGCCCGTCCGCGTACACCACGGTCGAGGGCCAGCCCGACTTCAACGACTTCGGCCTGCTGTCCAGCGGTACCTGCCTGGCCGACGGGGTCAGCTGCGAACCGCCGCTGAACACCCCGTTCGCCCCGTACTACGGGCTGGCCATGACCTCGCGCTTCGCCCACCCCGGCGACCAGCTGGTCCGGGCTGCCAGCTCCGATCCGCTGGTCAAGGTGCACGCCGCCCGGCGCGCCAACGGCGACCTGGCGGTGCTGCTGGTCAACGAGGACCCGGCCAACCCCCGGCACGTGGCCCTACACTACGACGGCTACGCCCCGGCCACCAGCACCCAGGTACTCAGCTTCGGCAACGGCGACAGCCGGATCGCCACCGGGACGGGCAGCTCCACCGGGCAGGACCTGGCGCCGTACTCGCTCACCACGGTGGTCCTGCACGCCTCCGGCTCGACCGCCGGCCCGGCCGCCCCGGGCCAGCCGACCGCCGCCGCGGTCACCGCCACCGACGCCACGCTCAGCTGGCCGGCGGCCGCCGGCAGCGGCCTGAAGTACGAGGTCTTCCGGCAGAACGGCGTGGTCAGCGAGCAGTGGGGGGAGACCACCGGGACCACCTTCACCGCGCACAACCTCACCCCCGGCACCCGGTACACGGTCAACGTGGTGGCCCGGGACGGCGCCGGCCGGGTCTCCTGGGCGTCGCCGCCGGTGACCTTCCAGACCGGTACGCCGACCGTTTCGGACTGCGCCGTCACCTTCAGTGACGTCAACGACTGGGGCAACGGCTACGTGGGCAGCGTCGACATCACCAACACCGGGGCCAACCCGATCGACAGCTGGAACCTGGCGTTCAGCTGGCCGACCGGCTGGCAGCAGTGGAACAGCGGCTGGAACGGCACCTGGTCCAGCAGCGGTACCGCCGTGCAGGTCAGCAACGCCGACTTCAACCGCACCATCGCACCGGGCGCCACGGTGAACGTTGGCTTCGTCGCCTCCTACCAGGGGCCCAACGTGCCGCCGCCGCTGTTCACCCTGAACGGCAAGCTCTGCACGACCCGCTAGACACCGGCGCGGGCCGACGGCGTGGGACGCTTCCCGCCGTCGGCCCGCCTCGACAACGTGTAGGGGGCGTGGCAGGGTGGCAGCCGTGACCGTTCTCGCCCTCTGCCTGGCTGTCTTCCTCGCCTGTGCGGTCGAGGCGGTCGAGGCGCTGACCGTCGTCCTGGCGGTGGGTACGGTCCGCCAGTGGCGCTCCACCGGCCAGGGCGTCGCCGCCGGGCTGGCTGTCCTGGTACTCGTCGTGGCCGCGCTCGGGCCGGCGCTGACGCTGGTACCGATCGGCGCGCTGCGCCTGGTGGTCGGCGGGCTGCTGCTCGTCTTCGGGCTGCAGTGGCTGCGCAAGGCGGTGCTGCGCGCCTCCGGCTTCAAGGACCTGCACGACGAGCAGCTGGCCTACCAGCGGCAGAGCACCGCCGCCGCGGCGGCCGGACGCACCGGCCGGTACGCCGTGGACGACTGGTACGCCTTCGTGGTCGCCTTCAAGGCGGTGCTGCTGGAGGGGCTGGAGGTGGCGTTCATCGTGCTCACCTTCGCCGCCGGGCGCAGCGGTCTCGGCTGGGTGGTGCTGGCCGCCGGCCTGGCGCTGGTGACCGTCGTGACCGTCGGCGTGGTGGTGCGCCGGCCGCTGGCCCGGGTACCGGAGAACACGGTGAAGTTCGCGGTGGGCGCACTGCTCACCACCTTCGGCGTCTTCTGGGCCGGCGAGGGCGCCGGCGACCACTGGCCCGGCGGGGAGGCGTTCCTGCCGGCGCTGCTGGCCTTCGTCACGCTCGCGGCGCTGGGCGCCGTGGCCGCGCTGCGCCGGCTGCGCGCGGCCTCGGCGGGCGCGCGGCCCGACGCCGTGCAGGCGCCGCGATGACCGGGCGGCTGGCGGCCTTCGGCCGGTTCTGGTGGGACTTCGTGGTCGGTGACGACCCGGTCATCGCGGTGGCCGTGGTGCTCGCGCTGGCCGCGACCGCCGGGCTCAACGCCGCCGGAGTGGCCGGCTGGTGGCTACTGCCGCTGGTCGCCGTCGCGGTGCTCGGCGTCTCGGTCTGGCGGGTGGCCCGCCGGCACCGCCGGGACACCCGCGCCTGAGCCCGCCGGGCGTTGCATCGCGGCCGACGCCGTCAGGCCGCGACGAAGTCCACCGCCTCGGTGGCGACCACACCGGCGGTGCGCCCCGGAGCGGACTGGTGCCGCCAGTACAGGTTGGTGTGGGCGATGACCTGCCCGGGCGGCGGCGCGCCCCAGCTGCTCAGGTCTTCGGTGGTGTGCGCGTCGCCGACCAGCAGGGCGTCGTACCCCCGGGTGAAGGCGCCGTGCAGCGTGCTGCGGATGCAGGCGTCGGTCTGCGCCCCGGTCACCACCAGGCGCCCGACGCCCAGCCCGGCCAGCACCGATTCCAGCTCGGTGTCCTCGAAGGCGTCACCGTACTGCTTCTCCACCAGCGGCTCGGCCGGCTGCGGGGAGAGCTCGCCGACGATCCGCCAGGCGTCGCTGCCGCGCTCCAGGTCGGCGTCGTTGTGCTGCACCCAGACGACCGGGACGCCCTCGCGCCGGGCCCTCTCCACCAGGGCGGCGATGTTGGCCACCACCTCGTCGCGCTGGTGCGCGCCGGAGACGACGCCGGCCTGCACGTCGATGACGAGCAGTGCGGTGTGTGGACGGTGGTCGAGCGTGGTCATGAGTCCTCCCCATCGAGGCGACGGTGCACTGCCGGACACCGTAGCGGCGACCTCCGACAGTCCCGACAGCGCGGGTTTCGCCGGCCGGGCGGACGGGTACGACAGCCGGCATGACCGCAACCGAGGCTGCCCGTTCGACGGTCCGCCGGATCAGCGACAGCCCGATCCTGGCGGGCATCACCCGGGTCGGTTTCGTCGGGTATGGCCTGTTCCACCTGGCCATCGCCTGGTTGGCGGTGCAGATCGCGCTCGGGCGCCCGGCCGCCTCCGGCGACCAGTCCGGCGCCTTCAGCCTGCTCAGAAACCAGCCGGCCGGCCTGGTCGTGCTGATCGTGGTGGTGGTCGGGCTGGCCGCGATGGCGCTGTGGCAGCTGAGCCTGGCCCTGCTCGGGCACCGCAACAGCGAGCGGGTGCTGTCGCTGGGCCGCACCCTGATCTACACGTTCCTGGCCTGGACCGGGTACCGCATCCTCACCGGTAGCCAGGTCTCCAGCAGCCGGCAGCAGCGCGACGCCACCGCCACGGTGCTGCACCACACCGCCGGCCGGTGGCTGGTGGGGCTCGCCGGGCTGGTGCTGGTCGGCATCGCCGTCGGCATGATCGCCTACGGGCTGCGCCGCTCCTTCGTCCGCAAGCTCGACCTGGGCCGCGCCGCCGCACCCACCCGGGCCGCGGTGATCCGGCTGGGGCAGCTGGGGTACACCGCCAAGGGCGTCGCGGTGGGCATCGTCGGCGTGCTGGTGCTCCAGGTCGCGCTGGACGGCAGCGAGGACCGGGCCGGCGGCCTGGACACCGCCCTGCACACCCTCAGTCGGCTGTCCTACGGCACCCTGCTGCTCGTGCTCATCGGGCTGGGCTTCGCGGCACACGGCGTCTACTGCTTCTTCCAGGCCCGCTACCGGCGGGTGTGATACTTCCGGCCTTGGTCTGACAACTCCGGTCCCAGCTACCGGCCGCTGTGACCGCGCGACGCGCCGGCCCCGGGAACCGTCCGCGCCCGGGGCCGGCGCATGGCCTGACGGATCGGGCCGCCAGGCCCTACGATCTGTCGGGGCCGGGGCACCCGGCCAGGCGGAGACAGGCGGAAGGACCAGCGTGCACGTTGACGATGCCGGCCCGGTGACGGCTGCCGGGCGGTCCCGTGGTGCCGCCGCCCGCTCCCCCCGCACGCTGCTGGCGCTCGCGGTCGCCGGGGCGGTGGTGCTGCTCGGCTGGCTGCACCGGGCCACCGTGGACGCCGGCAGCGACAGCCTGGCCGCCGCGCACGTCGACTGGCTGGCGCTCGGGTTCGGCGCGACCGTCGCGCTGCTGCTGGCCGGTACGGTGACCCAGCTGGGCTCGCTGCCGGTACGGCTGCCGGTCCTGCAGCTGCTGGCGGTCCAGCTGGCGGCCAACTTCGCCAACCACCTGTCCCCGGCCGGGGCCGGCGGAATCGGCGTCAACATCCGGTTCCTGCGCCGCCGTGGGCTGGGCTGGGGTACGGCGGCCAGCGCCATGGGGCTCAACTCGCTGGCCGGCCTGGTGACCCACCTGCTGCTGCTGGTGGCCGCCCTGGTGGCCAGCCCCACGGTTGCCCGGCAGGTGCGCCGGCCGACCGCCTGGCGGCAGGCCGGCCGCGCCGTGCTGCCGGCGGTCCCCTGGCTGGCCGGCGCGGCGGTGGCGCTGCTGCTGGTGGTCGCGGTGGCGGCGGCGGTACGCCCGGCCTGGCGGCAGGGGTTGGCCCGCCGGGCCCGGGCGGCGGGGCACCGGCTGGCCGGTGAGGTACGCACCGTCGCCGGGGTGCTGCGCTGCCCGTACCGGGCGGCGGCGCTGTGGCTGGGTTCGCTGTCCACGCCGCTGCTGCACGCCGTGGTGCTCTACGCGGTGCTGCGCAGCCTGGGCGCGCCGCTGGCGATCGGTACCGCCGTCGTGGTCTACCTGGTGGTCTCCACCATCTCCGCGCTGGTGCCCTCGCCGGGCGGTATCGGCGCGCTGGACGCCGCGCTGCTCGCCGGCCTGCTGGCGGTCGGGGTGGCCGGGCCGCTGGCGATGGCCGCCGTGCTCGGGTACCGGCTGATCACCGTCTGGATCCCGCTGCTGCCCGGGGCGCTGGCGCTGACCGTGCTGCTGCGCCGGCGCATCATCTGACCCGGCCGGCGCAGCAGCGGCGCCTGCACCGCCCACAGCGCCAGCGCCCCGGTCGCCACGCCGGCCAGCACGTCGAGCACGTAGTGGTTGGCGGTGACCACCACGACGACGGCGGTGACCAGCGGGTAGCCGAAGACCAGCAGCCGCGCCCGGCCGCGCAGCAGCCGGTAGGCCAGCACCGCCGTCCACACCGCCCAGCCCAGGTGCAGCGACGGCATCGCGGCGTACTGGTCGGCGGGGACCGGCCCGCCGTGGCTGGCGCCGAAGCCGGCGGCGGCCACCGAGTCGACGAACGGCTGGCCCGGCAGCAGCCGGGGCGGCGCCACCGGGAGCAGGAAGAAGACCGTCATCCCGACGGCGTTGACGGCCACCAGCGCATTGCGCGCCGGCCGGTAGCGGGCCGGGCTGCGCAGGTAGCACCAGACCAGGACGGCGAGCGTGACGCTGAGGTGGGCGAACTGGTACCAGTAGACGGCGGCCAGTTCCAGCCCCGGGTGCCCGGCCAGCCAGTGGTTGCCGGGGCGCTCCCAGGCCAGATGGGCGAAGCGCTCGACGGCCAGCACGGCGGAGCCGTTGTGCCGGGCGCGCTCGGCGCGCACCGCCCCCCAGGAGCGGACCACGTCGTAGACCCGGACCAGCACGAAGATGATGACCAGCTCGCCGAGCGGGTTGGGCCGGGCCCGGCGGCGCAGCCAGCGCAGCCGCCCCGGTGCGGGCGCCGTCTGAGCGGCCGGCGGCGGGGCCGGGGCGGGCGGGGCGGCGGGCGGGCGGGGCGGGCCGCTGGTCGGCGGGAGCGCTCATGCGGCCACTGCCCGCAGCGTCGGCTGCCCGGCCAGGGCCAGCTCGTAGAGGCCCATGGTGCGGCGCAGCACGTGCGGCCAGTCCAGGCCGGGGCGGGTGGCCCGGTTGTGGCTGGTGATCTTCTCCCGCAGGGCCGGGTCGGCGGCCAGCCGGACCAGCGCCGCCGTCATCTCCGCGTCGCTGTGTGCCAGGATGCCCTCCCTGCCGTCGGCGCCGATGAACTCGCCGATGCCGCCCTGCGACCGGGCCACCACCGGCAGGCCCGCGCAGCGGGCCTCCAGCGCGGCGATCCCGAAGGACTCCAACGTCGCCGGGGCCACGAACATGTCCGCCCGGGCGAACAACGCCGCGATCTGCGGCCGGGTCAGCCGCCCCGGCAGGCTCACCCAGTCGGTCATCGCGTGCCGCCGGAGCGTAGCCTCCAGCCATGGCCGCTGCGGCCCCTCGCCGACCACCACGGCGCGCAGCCGGACCTCCGCGGGCAGCTCGCGGCGCGCCCGGCGCAGCATGGCCAGCAGGTGCCGCGGGCGTTTCCGGGCGGCCAGCCGCATCACCGCCACCACCAGCACGTCAGCCGGGTCGCGCGGTTCCGGGACGATCCGCCACTGGTCCGGGTCGATGCCGTTGGGCAGCACGTGGACCGGTGCGGGGGCCACCAGCCGGCGCAGCGGTTGCGCCGCGACGTCGCTGACGGCGGTCCACACCAGCGGCAGCCGGGACCAGCGCAGGCCGATGTCGAGCAGCCGGAACGCCGGCTCCAGGTAGGCCACCAGCGAGTGCGCGGTGAGCACCGTGGGTACCTCGTCGGCCAGCCCGGCGGCGGCGAAGGCCAACGGCGACAACGGGCCGGCGTGCACGTGCACCAGGTCGTACCGGCGCTCGCGGAGCAGGTCCCGCCCGGCGCGCAGCACCGCCGGGTCGAGCACCGCCGGCAGCCGGCCGGCGCCGGCCAGCCGGTGCACCACCGGCCCGCCCGGCGCCGGCCAGCGGCTCCCGGTCGGTCGGGCAGTCGGGTGACGAGGTGAGGATCTCGACGTCGTGGCCGGCGGCGAGCTGGCGGCGGGCCAGGTCGTGCACGTGCATCTCGATGCCGCCGAGGCGGGGCAGGTAGAAGTCGGTGACGTGGGCGATCCTCATGCCGGACCGCCCCGGGTCACCGGCCGCCGGCCGGCGGCCGGCAGACTGTGCGCGTGCCGTACACGCTGGTGTCCTTCCACGCCCACCCCGACGACGAGGCGCTGCTCACCGGCGGCACGCTGGCCCGCGCGGCGGCCGAGGGGCACCGGGTGGTGCTGGTGGTGGCCACCGCCGGCGGGGCCGGGCTGACCTCCAGCGAGGTCCGCGACGAGGCGCTGCGGGCCGGGATCAGCCTGGCCGACCGCCGCCTGGCCGAGCTGGCCGCCTCGGCCCGGGCGCTGGGCTGCGCCCGGGTGGAGTGCCTGGGCTACGCCGACTCGGGGATGGCCGACGCCCCGTCCGGGGCGACCGGACTCGTTCGCCGGCGCCGACCTGGCCGGCGCGGCCGGCCGGCTGGCCGCCATCCTCGCCGAGGAGCACGCCGACGTGCTGACCACCTACGACCCGGCGGGCGGCTACGGGCACCCCGACCACGTCCAGGTGCACCAGGTGGGGCAGCTGGCCGGGCAGCTGGCCGGCACGCCGGTGGTGCTGGAGGCGACGCTCGACCGGCGGCTGCTGCTGCGCGCGCTGCGGCTGGTGCACCGGCTGCCGGGCGTCCCGGCGGACTTCGACCCGGCCCGGTTCGCGCACGCCTACGCCGACCCGGCGCTGATCACCCACCGGGTGGACGTGCGCCGGTACCTGCCGCGCAAGCGCGCCGCGATGGCCGCTCACGTGAGCCAGGCCAGCGCGGACACCAGCCGACGTACCCTGGCCGTGCTGCTGCGGCTGCCCCGGCTGGTGCAGCGCCTGGTGCTGGGCCGGGAGTGGTATGTCCAGCGCGGGGTCACGCCCACCCGTCCTCCTCTCGGTGACGTCTTCGCCGGGCTCGCGCAGCGGTCCCGGCCCGGCGGGCGGTAGGCGGGCACCCGCCCCCTGGCGCACGGACGCCAACCCTACAACCTGTCAGACGCGTGCTGTCCACCCGGCCGACACCCGGGCCGGCCGCTGCCGGCCCGGTCAGGCCACCAGGGTGGCGTGCCGGCCGGCCACCGCCCGGGCCACCGCGTCCACGGCGCGGTCCACCTCGTCGACGGTGTTGTAGAGGAAGAAGCTGAGCCGGCAGCTGGCCGGCGGGTCCAGGCCCAGCGCGTGGTGCGCCAGGGTGGCGCAGTGGCAGCCGGCGCGGGCCTCGACGCCCCGCCGGTCCAGCTCCTCGGCGAGGGCGAACGGGCTGGTACCGGGGACCGTGAAGGCGACCAGCGGGCTGCGCCGGTCGGCGTCCAGGGGGCCGTACGGGACCAGGCCGTCGACGGCGCGCAGGCCGGCCAGCGCCCGCGCGGTCAGTGCCCGGGTGTGCGCGTGCACCAGGCCCATCGTCGCCAGGATCTCGGCCCGCGGCAGCGCCGTCGCGGTGCCGAAGTACCGGCCCGACCGCCCCGCCCCGACCAGGTCCACCAGTAGCCGGAGCGCTTGGGCGGAGACGATCGCGCCGAGGATGTTCGGGGTGCCGGCGGCGTACTTCCACGGCAGGTCGTTGTAGCCGACCCGGTCGGCGGCCACCTGGCCCTGGGCGATCATGTCGCCGCCGTAGAGGAACGGCAGCGCGGCGGCGAGCAGCCGCTCCCGGGCGTAGAGCACGCCGATGCCGAACGGGGCGAGCATCTTGTGGAAGGAGAACGCCAGGTAGTCCACGTCCAGCGCCCGCACGTCGACCGCGCTGGTCGGCACCAGCTGGGCCGCGTCGACCAGCAGCCGCGAACGGCGCTCCCCGTCGGGCTGGGGGTACCCGCTGGCGTCCGCGATCCGGCGCAGCTGGGCCAGGTCGGGTCGGGTACCGAGGAAGTTGGAGGCGCCGGTACAGCAGATCAGCTTGGTACGCCCGTCCACCAGGCTGGCCAGGTGGTCGACGTCCAGCAGGCCGGTGACCGGATCGAAGCGGGCCACCCGGCACTGCACCCGGCGGCCGAAGCGGGGCAGGATCTCGTGGCTGAGCGCGTACCAGGGGACGAAGTTGGAGTTGTGCTCCAGCGCCGTGGTCACCACGTTGTCGCCGTCACGGAACTCGGTGAGCAGCGAGTACATGACGGCGTTGATGGCCTCGGTGGTGTTGCGGTAGAGCGCGACGCTGCGCCGGTCGGGGGCGCCCAGCCAGCCGGCGATGGTGTCGTACGCGCTCTCGAACAGTTCGGTGGTGTGCCGGGACGCGGCGGACTGGCCGCGGTGCACGTTCTCGTAGCGCGGGATCAGGTCGCGGTACAGCTCGACCAGCTCGCGCGGCGGCTGGGTGCTGGCCGCGTTGTTGGTCACCACCCGGCCGGTCCGGACGAACTCGAAGTGCCCCCGGATGCGCTGCACGTCGAGCCCGGCGGGTGGCTGGCCGTCGGCCCCGGGATGTCTGCGGAACATCGTCGCCCCCTCAGCGGGCCGACCCGGGGCGCGGCTGCTGCCCGGCGGTCCGTTCACCAGTCGCCGCCAGGCCCCGGGCAGATACCCGGCTGCCTGTCGCGCTGTCGACACCGCCCGCTTTACCCCGCTATCGTCGCACTCTGCCCGGCCCGGCCCGCCCGCTCCCCCGATTCCGGCCCCGACGCGCGGGCCGGCCCGGTCAGGTCGGCGTTCGGCCGAACGATCCGGTACACCATGGTGACCAGCAGGGCGGCCAGCAGGACCGCGCCGGCCACGTCGGTGGGGTGGTGCATGCCGCGGTACATCCGGGAGACGGCCACCAGCGTGGGCATCAGCACCGCCAGCACCGCGAAGATCCACCGCCACCAGGCGCGGGTACGCGGCCAGATCACCAGCAGCATCGCCCACCACAGGCAGATGGTGGCGGCGATGTGCCCGGACGGGAAACTCGACGTGGGCAGCGGGCCGTCCAGGTGCGGGACCGCCGGCCGGGGCCGCTGCACCGCCGCCGCGCTGGCCAGGAAGAGCCCCAGCTCGCCGAATAGCACCAGGGCCAGGAACAGCGCCGGGCGCAGCCGCCGCAGCACCGCCACCGACAGCACCACGAAGACCAGCGAGATCGCCAGGATCGCGTGCGTGTCGCCGGCCTTGCTGGCCCACCAGCTCAGCTCGTTCACCCGGTCGGTACGGTGCGCCGCGAACCACGCCGGTACGGCGGAGTCCAGCCGGGCCACGAACGAGTGCCCGGCGTACCGGGACACCAGCACGCCGAAGCCGTAGAGCAGCCCGAAGCTCAGCACCCAGGCGGTGACCAGCTCGAAGGCGCTGGTCCACGGGTGGCTCAGCAGGGTGCGCTCGGCCGGCGCGGCGGACAGCTGCCGCCCCTGCTCCGGCTCCAGCCCCTCGCTGACCGGCGCGGGCGCCCGCCCCACCTCGGTCCGCCACAGCCGGAACGCGTACCCGGTCACGCCCAGCCAGCAGGCGCCGAGCAGCCAGCCGGCCAGTACGTCGGAGACGAAGTGCACGCCCAGCGCGACCCGGCTCAGGCCGATGGCGAAGACCAGCAGCGCCGCCAGCGGCAGCAGCACCAGCCGCAGCCGCCGCCCCAGCGCCGGCAGGAAGACCAGCACCAGGGCGCCGTAGACGACGAAGGAGCCGAGCGCGTGCCCGCTCGGGAAGCTGTTGCCCGGTGCATGCGCGACCGGAGTCTCCAGGACCGGCCGCAGCCGGCCCACGATCACCTTCACGGCCGGGTCCAGCAGCCCCGCCCCGATGCCGGTGACCACGAGGTAGATGGCCAGCCGGTACCGGCGGCGCAGGGCGAGCGCCAACGCGACGACGACGACCAGCGGGATCAGCAGCGGGCGCCCGCCGTAGGTGCTGATCTGACGCAGCACGGCGACCATCCAGTCGTGCCGGTGCACCAGCGTGTTGAGGTCGACCGCCGCGTCGTGGTCGAGCGTGTACAGCGGGCGCCAGCTCAGCCGTACCAGCACCAGCAGCAGCCCGAAACCGACCCCGGCGCCCAGCACGGCGACCAGCCCGGCGAGGCTGCGCCCGGCGAAGTGCCGTACCGGCGGCGCGGTGACCGGATGGGCCGACGCCTCGGCGCCCGGCCCGGCCAGCTCCCGCGCGGCCTGCCCGGCCGCGCCCGCCTCGACCGGCGCTGTCCCGTCGGTCGGCGCCACGGGACGGGAACCGTTGCGGCGTACCGCTTCCGAGGCCTGGTCGTGGTCGACGGTCGGGGCCTGGTCGGAGTCGACGGTCGGGGCCTGGTCGGAGTCGACGGTCGGGGCCTGGTCGGAGTCGACGGTCGGGGCCTGGTCGGAGTCGACGGCCGGGTCGAGCGTCGGTCGGGGGATGCGTCGGGTGCTCACCTGTCCTCCTTCACCGGGGCGGCCGAGCTGGCCCGCAGCACCTGGTCGTCGGGGTTACGGGGGGCGTGGACCAGCAGCGCGGACGGCTCCACCCAGAGGGTCATCTCGCGGCCGGGCGCGATCACGTCGCCGTCGAGCTGGCGCGGCTGCTCGGTGTCGGCGAGCAGCTCCACCTTGCGGGCCCGGTACACCCGCATCAGCTCGGGGCGGGGGCGGCGGCGCAGCACGCCCCAGGCCAGCGCCAGCCAGTCCCGGATGGTGCCGGGAGCGATGATCGCCACGTCCAGCAGCCCGTCGTCGGGTACCGCGTCGGGCAGCAGGTTGAGCCCGCCGGCCAGCTTGCCGACGTTGGCCACCAGCACGGTACGGGCGCGTACCCGCAGGCTGTGCCCGCCGTCCAGGCGCACCCGTACCCGCATCGGCCGGTCCCGCAGGTGGCGCAGCGCGGTCAGCGCGTAGGCCGGCCAGCCGATCCGCGCCTTGAGCTGTTCCGGGGTGCCGCCCACCATGTCGGCGTCGAAACCCATGCCGCCCATCACCGCGAACCGGGTCTGCCCGCAGCAGCCCACGTCGATGCGCCGGGGAGGCGCGTCGGTGGCCATCCGGATGCCCTCCGCGGCGTCCGAGGGCAGGCCGAGATTGGCGGCCAGCAGGTTGCCGGTGCCGGACGGGATGACGGCCAGCGCCGTGTCCGAGCCGGCCAGCGCGGTCACGCAGGCCATCACGGTACCGTCGCCGCCGCAGGCGAAGACCGTCTGCGCGCCGGCCGCCAGCGCGGCCCTGGCCTGCCCGGTGCCCGGGTCCTCAGGCGTGGTCTCCAGCCAGAGTGGCTCGCCCCAGCCGGCCTCGACCAGCGCCGCCACGATCTCGGCGCGCCGCCCGGCAGGGTCGGCCACCTTGGCGGGGTTGATCACCACGGCCGCGCGTACGGCGGTCGGGGCGCTGCGGGGCGACGGTTGCGGCATGGGCCGGTGGGTACCCGATCGGCGTCCCGGCAAAACAACGCCGGCCGTGCTGCGCGGTCCGGCCGGGGGAACACTGGTGACCATGCGCGCTGTGGTCTACGACGCCTTCACCGCCCCGCCCACCGTCCGGACCGTGCCCGACCCCTCCCCCGGCCCGGAAGCGGCCGTGCTGCGGGTCCGCGCCACCGGCCTGTGCCGCAGCGACTGGCACGGCTGGCGCGGGCACGACCCGGACATCACCCCGCCGCACGTACCCGGGCACGAGTTCGCCGGCGACCTGGTGGCGCTGGGTGCCCGGGTGACCGGCTGGCGGATCGGCGAGCGGGTCACCGCGCCGTTCGTCTGCGCCTGCGGCGCCTGCCCGGAGTGCCTGGCCGGCGACGGGCAGGTGTGCCGGGCGCAGAGCCAGCCCGGCTTCACCCACTGGGGCTCGTTCGCCGAGTACGTCACCGTCGAGCACGCGGCGGTCAACCTGGTCCGGCTGCCCGACGCGGTGGAGCATCCGGTGGCCGCCGCGCTCGGCTGCCGGTACGCCACCGCTTTCCGGGCCGTCGTCGACCAGGGCCGGGTGACGGCCGGCGAGTGGCTGGCCGTCTACGGCTGCGGCGGCGTGGGCCTGTCGGCCGTCCAGATCGCCGTAGCAGCCGGGGCGCGGGTACTCGCCGTGGACGTCAACCCGCACGCCCTGGAACTGGCCCGCTTCTGTGGCGCCGAACTGTGCCACGACGCCCGCGGCGCCGACGGGCCGCAGGACGTGGCGGCGGCCGTCCGCGACCTGACCGGCGGTGGTACGCACGCCGCGCTGGACGCCCTGGGCAGCCCGGACACCTGCCTCGCGGCGCTGCACGGGCTGCGCCGCCGGGGCCGGCACGTGCAGGTGGGGCTGCTGCCGGCCGCGGCCGGGCGGCCGGCGCTGCCGATGGACCGGGTGGTCGCCCACGAGCTGGAGATCCGGGGCAGCCACGGGGCGCCCGCACACCGCTACCCGGCGCTGCTCGCCCTCATCACCGCCGGCCGGCTCGACCCGGCCCGCCTGGTCACCGGGGAGCTGACCCTGGACGAGGCGCCTGCCGCGCTGGCCACGATGGACTCCGGCGCCCACGCCGGCATCCGGGTCATCCGCCCCTGACCGCCCCCGCCGAGCATCCACAGTGGACGGTCAACCGCGGCGCCCGGAAAGTGGATCGGCTTGCCGATCGGGTACGGCACCGGCCCCGGAGTGACGGGGTTCCCGAACTGACCGACGGGTCAGGTCGGCGCCGGGAGGTGGCCGGAGCACAGCATCCGCCACAGCGCGCCGGGCGCCCGGCGCCACCCCACCGAGCGGACCACCGTGGCGGCGGCGGCGCCGGCCACCGCGACCCCGACCAAGCCGACCAGGACCTGCCCGCTCCACACCGCGATCCGGACCTCCCCGGCCTGCTCACCCGAGAGGCCGGCGAGCCAGATCACCACCTGCGCGACCGGCAGCCAGCTCAGCACGACCAGCAGCAGCCCGATCCGCAGCCGCAGCGGCCCGGAGCCCGCCCCGGCGGCCGGCGCCCGCTCACCCGCCGGTACGGCGTGCCGTCGCACCGATCCATTGAACCACCGTCGGCCGGCGCTACAGCTTGAAGTAGGCGACCCCGACGTAGAGGGCCAGCGCCAGGCCCAGCGCCGCGTAGACCGGTTCGCGCAGCCGGAAGTCGTAGCCGTGCACGACCAGCCGGGCGGGGCGGCGGCGCAGGTAGCTCACCCGGACGGAGGAGCCCTTCTCCAGCGTCAGCCGGGTCCGGAACACCGACGGCGAGCCGGTCGCCGGCCGGCCGTCCAGACCGGTGTAGGCGATCACCGGGCGGCGCAGCACCTCCCCCGTCGGCGGGTGGACGATCTCGATGTCCGCCACCACGCCGGTCGCCCGCCGGCCGACCAGGCGGATCAGCCAGCGGTCCAGGTTGCGCAGGTTGATCAGGGCGGTGGCGAAGCCGACCACGGTCACCATGATCAGCGGGTAGGCGACGGTCGGGTCGTGCCGCAAAGCCAGATCAGTCGGGTCCACCGGCGGATTCTGGCACGCGCCGGGGTCGGCGCGCAGTCTCCCCGGCGTGGTAGGGCCGGCTCACTCCTCCGTGACGTGCTCGAACTCGACCCGGCTGAGCCGGCGCCGGAAGGTGTAGTAGCTCCACGCCTGGTACGCGGCGACCACCGGGAAGAGCACCACGAAGATGATCGTCATCAACTTCAGCGTGTAGCTGCCCGAGGCGGTGTTGCCGACGGTCAGGTCGGTGGCCGACCCGTTGGTGGAGACCATCACCCGGGGGAACAGCTCCGTGAAGATCGCCAGCACGCTGCTGGCCATGACGAACGTGGTGACCGTGAAGGCCCAGCCCTCCCGGCGCTCGGCGACCAGCCAGGCGGCGCCGATGGCGCCCAGCACGGCGCCCACCTCCACCACGTTGAGCAGTACCCCCTTGTGCGCGATGACGTGCGTCCAGACGGCGAAGACGGCCACGATGACGGCGACGAACGGCGCGCTGCGCCGGGCCGCCCGACCGGCGCGCTCGCGTACCTCGCCGGTGGTCTTCAGGGCGATGAAGGTGGCCCCGTGCAGCACGCAGATGGCCAGCAGGGTGAGCCCCACCCAGAGCGCGTAGGGCTGGAGCAGGTCGGCGAAGCCACCGGCGTACTCCTGGTCGGTGCCGATCGGCAGCCCGTGCAGCAGGTCCCCGAGGGCCACCCCGAGCAGCAGCGGCGCCAGCAGGCTGCCCCCGGTCAGCAGCAGGCTCCAGGTGTGCCGCCAGCGCACGCCGGTGTGCCGGCCGCGGAACTCGAAGGCCACCCCGCGCAGGATCAGCGCCACCAGCACCAGGGCCAGCGCCAGGTAGAAGGCCGAGAACATGGTGGCGTACCAGCCGGGGAAGGCGGCGAACATGGCCGCCCCGGCGACCACCAGCCACACCTCGTTGCCGTCCCAGAGCGGTCCGATGGTGTTGATGATGGTGAGCCGGTCGGCCTCGTCCCGGGCCAGGGCGCGGTGCAGGATGCCCACCCCGAAGTCGAAGCCCTCCAGCACGAAGAAGCCGGTCCACAGCACGGCGATGAGGATGAACCAGATGTTGGCCAGGCTCATGGCGTCCTCACCGGAAGGCCGGTTCGGGCTCGGGCTCGGGCTCGTCGACCGGCGCGGGCGCCGGGGGCAGTTCCCGCCGCGCGTAGCGGGTCATCAGGGCCACGTCGACCACCGCCAGGATCAGATAGAGCAGGAAGAAGACGATGAGGCTGGTGACGATCGAGGAGGTGCCGACCGAGGGTGAGACACCGTCGGCGGTCTTCATCAGCCCCTGCACGATCCACGGCTGCCGGCCGCTCTCGGTGAGCAGCCAGCCGGCCGTGTTCATGACGAACGGCAGCAGCACTGCCCAGGAGGCCAGCCACAGGTACCGGCGCGAGGTCTCCAGCCGGCGTCGCCGCACCAGCCACAGCCCCCACACGGCGAGCAGCAGGATCAGCACGGCGCTGTACGCCATCACCCGCATCGACCAGTACTGGATGAACACGTTCGGCACGTAGTTGCCCGGGCCGAACTGCTGCTGGTACTGCTGGTTGACTTCGTTGAGCCCGATCACCTGGCCGTTCCAGTGGTTGGTGGCCAGCAGGGACAGCAGGTGTGGCAGGGCGATGACCTTCGTCGGGGTCTCGTCGTTGACGCCGCCGCCGATCTGGAAGATGGAGAACGAGCACGGTTGGCAGGTGCTCCACTGCGCCTCCGCCGCGGCGATCTTCATCGGCTGGTAGCGCGCCTCGATCACGCCCAGCTCGCTGCCGACGAACATGGCCAGCAGCATGGTCGGGGCCAGCACCACCAGGGAGAGCTTCGCCGAGCGGGCGAAGATCTCCGGCGCGGCACCGCGCCGCAGCTGCCACGCCGACACCGCCAGCATCACCACCGCGGCGGTGGCCAGCGCCGCCAGCAGCACGTGGGCGTAGCTCCACAGGAACACCGGGTTGGTCATCACGTCCCAGATGTTGTTCAGCTGCGGCCGCCCGGTGGCCGGATTCGTGGCGTACCCGACGGGGTGCTGCATCCACGAGTTGGCCGCCATGATGAACGCCGCCGACAGCGCCGCCCCGACCGCCACCGCCCAGATCGACGCCAGGTGGATCCAGGCCGGCAGCCGGTCCCAACCGAAGATCCAGACGCCCAGGAAGGTGGCCTCCAGGAAGAACGCGGCCAGCCCCTCCATCGCCAGCGGGGCACCGAAGACGTCACCGACGAAGCGGGAGTAGGCCGACCAGTTCATCCCGAACTGGAACTCCTGCACCAGCCCGGTGACCACGCCGACGGCGATGTTGATGACCAGCAGGGTGCCGAAGAACCTTGTCAGCCGCCGGTACTCGGACAAACCCCGGCGGTGCCACACGGTCTGCAGGACGGCGGTCAGGAAGGCCAGCCCGATCGTCACCGGGACGAACAGGAAGTGGTAGATCGTTGTCATCGCGAACTGGATCCGCGCCAGGTCGACGTTCGACATGTTGCCCAGTATTGCCATGCTCCGGCGGACAAGATGGGGGAATGCCGTTCAACGGCCGGCGTTTCCCGGCACCGGTAAGGTTCCACCCACGGGTGGACGAGGACCTGCTGACCGGGTTCCGGCACGCCGACGGGCGCCCGGGCGAGCTGCGCGGCTTCTTCGCCACCACGCTGGCCGCCGCACTGCTGGTGTGGGACCTGAGCTTCACCCTCGGCGCCTACCACACGGTGTTCTACTACCGGCTGATGCAGATCTTCGTGGTCTGCGCGGTGCTGCTGCTCGGCGCGCTGGTGTTGCGCCGGCACCTCACCGTACGACCCTGGATGCTGCTGGTGCTGTCGGTGCCCGCGGTGTGGCTGCTGTGGCGCCTGGTGGTACCGGTGGGCGGCCACTGGCCCACGGCGTACCGGGTGGTCGACGACGTGCTGATCGGACTGGTACTGGTCACCCTGCCGGTGGTGCTGTGGGCGGTTGCCCGGATCGTCGCCCCGGAGTACTTCACCCTCTCCACGGTGCGGCTGCGGCTGGCCGGCGCGGCGATCGTCGCCGTCGTCGGCGTCGCCGGCTTCCTCACCGGCCACTTCAACAACCACGTGGTGACCTGTAACGAGTTCCTGGTGGCCGGCGACGACCTGCCGGCCAACTGCCGGGTGACTCCGAGCCGGCAGCCTTGAGGGACAAGCATTTCCCGTTTTTCCTGACGGGCCGGGAGGCGCCGGACAGAATGAGGCGGTGCCAGCGTCCGGGGCCCAGGGGGAGGGAACATGGATGCCACATCCACCAATGTCGTGGTCATCGGCGGCGGCTTCGCCGGCGTGGCCTGCGCCCGACGGCTCGCCGAGGAGCCGGGAATCGGTGTCGACCCTGGTCGACAAGGCCGGCTACCACCAGTTCCAACCGCTGCTCTACCAGGTGGCCACCGCCGAGCTGACCTACGCGGACGTCCGGTTCGACCTGGCCCGGATGTTCCGGGACACCGGCAACGTCGGGGTGCGCAAGGCCGAGGTGACGGCCGTCGACCCCGGTGGCCACAGCGGTCACCCTGGCCACCGGCGAGCGGCTCGCCGGCCGACGTCACTCGTGCTCGCCGCCGGTGCGCAGCCGAACTTCTTCCACACCCCGGGCGCCGACGAGTTCGCCTACCCGCTCTACAGCGTCGAGGACGCCCATCGGGTACGCGGCCGCATCGCTGCAGCTGTTCGACGACGCGGCTGCCGAGCGCCGGAGCTGGTCGACGACGGCGCGCTCACCTTCGTCGTGGTGGGTGGCGGCCCGACCGGCGTGGAGACCGCCGGTGCGCTGGCCGAGCTGGTGCACGACGTGATGCCGCACGTGTACCACGACACGCCGCCCGGCGGCGCACAGGTGATCCTGGTCGACGCTCGGACACGCGCTGCTGTCGGCGTTCTCCGCCGGAGGCCGCACGCTACGCCGCCGCACCAGCTGCGCCGCCGCGGCGTCAACTGCGACTCGGGCGTGTCGGCCCGCGAGGTCGGCGCCGGCCACGTGGCGCTCAGCGACGGCACCGTCATCAAGACCCGGCTGGTGGTGTGGGGCGGCGGCGAACATGGCCGCCCCGCTGGCCGGCGCCGCCGCGGCTCGCCGCAGGGCCGCGGCGGCCGGCATCGACGTCCAGCCGGACCTGACCGTCGCCGGCTTCCCGGACGTGTACGCCCTCGGCGACTTCGCGAACATCCCGTCCGGCGACGAGATCCTGCCCCAGCTGGGCAGCGTGGCCCAGCAGTCCGGCGGCTGGGCCGGCCGAACATCGCCGCCCGCATCGAGGGCGACGGCGGCACAGCCGTTCCACTACCGGGACAAGGGCATCATGGCGATGATCGGCCGCAAGGCCGCGGTCGCCGAGATCGGCGCGCACCGGCACGAGCTGCACGGCCGGTTCGCCTTCGCGGCCTGGCTCGGGCGTGCACGCCGCAGCTGCTGGGCAACACCGGGCGCCGAGCTCAAGGCGTTCCTGTCCTGGGCCGAGGAGTTCTACCTGCGCCCGCACCACCGCTCGGCGGAGCTGCTCGATCCACTCCACGTATCGACACGCCCCGCATCGACTGGGAACAGAAGGGCTGACAGATGAGCGACGAACGCGCCGCGGCACCCGGCCGACATCCTGGTCATCTTCGGGATCACCGGCGACCTGGCCAAGGTGATGACGTTCCACTCGCTCTACCGGCTGGAGAAGCGCGGCCTGCTGGACTGCCCGATCGTCGGCGTGGCGGTCGACGACTGGAGCCCGGACGACCTGCGCAAGCACGCCCGCGAGGCGATCGAGGCGAGCGGCGAGCACATCGACGCCGGAGGTCTTCGACCGCCTGGTCGGCCGGATGTCCTACCTGCCCGGCGACTTCACCGAGCGCCGACACCTACCAGCCGGGTGGCCGCCGCCATCAAGGGCGACGTCCGACCCCGGTGTTCTACCTGGAGATCCCGCCGTCGCTGTTCGGCATGGTCATCGCAGGGGCTGGCCGATGCCGGACTGGTCCGCGGACGGCCGGGTCGTGGTGGAGAAGCCGTTCGGCCACGACCGCGCCTCCGCCGCCGCGCTCGCCGACGAGCTGCACGAGTACCTCGCCGAGTCGCAGATCTACCGGATCGACCACTTCCTCGGCAAGATGGGCCTGGAGGAGCTGCTGTACCTGCGCTTCGCCAACACCATCCTCGAGCCGGTGTGGAACCGCAACTACGTCGAGTCGGTCCAGATCACCATGGCCGAGGAGCTTCGGCGTCGAGGACCGCGGACACTTCTACGACCCGGTCGGCGCGCTGCGCGACGTGGTGGTCAACCACCTCATGCAGGTCGCTCGCCGCCGGGGCGATGGAGGCGCCCGCCGGCCACGACCCGGACACCCTCAAGAACGCACCAGGTGGCCGCTGTGGCGGGCGGTCGGCACCGCGCCGATCCGGCGCAGTACGTGCGCGGCCAGTACGACGGGCTACCAGAACATTCGACGGCGTGGCACCGGACTCGACCACCGAGACGTACGCCGCGCTGCGCCTGGACATCGACAACTGGCGCTGGTCCGGGGTGCCGTTCTTCATCCGGACCGGCAAGTGGCTGCCGGCCACCCAGACCGAGTTCCGGCTGGTGTTCCGGGAACCGCCGCGGCTGGGCCTGCAACTGCCCGGCGACCGGCCGACCCGAGGCCGACCAGCTGGTCGATCAAGCTGGATCCCGACCACCGGCATCCGGTTCCGTGCTCGAGGCCCGCCGCGCGGACCAGCCGCCGGCCGCGAACCGATCACGCCTGGACATGGAGTTCGCCGCACGCAGGGCGGCGAGGGCCCGACGCCGTACGAGGTGCTGCTGCACGCCGCGCTGATCGGCAACAGCACCCGGTTCACCCGCCAGGACGGGGTGGAGGAGACAGTGGCGGATCATGCAGCCGCTGCTGGACGCGCCGCCGCCGGTGCGAGACCTACCAGCCGGGCACCCTGGGGACCGGAGGCCGCGCAGACAAGCTGCTGGCCGGATACGGCGGCTGGCACGGCCCGTGGGTCGCAGTGACGACCAGGCCGGCGCATCGCAAGGCCGGCCGGCGACGGGACGGCGTCGGCCGCCACGACGGCGGCCGCCGACCGACACGCGCCCGCGCCGTTCCCGCCATCGCCGAGCTACGCGTTCCTGTCCGACTGCCACACCGGCGCCCTGGTCGCGGCCGACGGCTCGGTCGAGTGGCTGTGCGTGCCGAGCTTCGACTCGCCGAGCATCTTCGGCCAGCTGCTCGACCGGGAGGCCGGCGGCTTCCGGTTCGGCCCGTACGGCGTCGACCATCCGACCGCACCGCGCCTACGTGCCCGGCACCAACGTGCTGGAGTACCACCTTCCGCACGCCGTCGGGCTGGGTGGTCGTCCGCGACGCGCTCACCATCGACCGGCGCGCGGGCGCCGACGACGTGTCACCCCGCACCGCCGGCCGCCGACCGACGAGGACGCCGACCACATGCTGGTGCGGGTCGTCGAATGCCTCGAGGGCCACGTCGAGGTCGAGCTGGTCTGCACCCCGGTCTTCGACTACGGCCAGACCCCGGCGACCTGGGAACTGGTCGGGGACGACAGGTGCACCAGGCCGGACGCCAGCGGCGGCCGGGCTGCAGCCGTCCGGCTGCGCACCGACCTGCCATCGGCATCGAGGGCAACCAGGTACGGGCCCGGCGGGTGCTGCACGCCGGGCGACACGGCCTACTGCGCGCTGTCCTGGGGCGACGACCTCGGCCGCGCCGGACGACCGTCGACGACGGCGTGCGCACCGGATGAACACCACCGACGCGTACTGGCGCTGTGGCTGGCCAACGCCCGCATCCCCGACCACCGCTGGGGTTAGCCAGCTGCAGCGCTCCGCGCTGGCCATCAAGGGCCTGACCTACGCGCCGACCGGGGCGGCCGTGGCCGCGCTGACCACCTCGCTGCCGGAGACGCCGGGCGGCGAACGCAACTGGGACTACCGCTACACCTGGATGCGCGACGCCACCTTCACCCTGCAGGCGCTGCACTGGCTCAACCTCGACTGGGAGGCCGACGAGTTCATGCAGTTCCTCGCCGACCTCCAACCCGACCGAGGACGGCGCCCTGCAGATCATGTACGGCATCGACGGCCGGCGCGACCTCACCGAGGTCCACCGTCGACGATCTCATCCGGCTACGCAGGGCGCCCGGCCGGTGCGGGTCGGCAACGGCGCCTACAACCAGCGGCAGAACGACGTCTTCGGCGCCGTGCTGGACTCGATCCTGCTGCACAGCCGACGCAGCCAGCGCCTGCCGCGGCGGCTGTGGCCGATCGTGCGAGTCGCAGGCCGAGTGCGCGATGCCGGGCCTGGCGCGAGCCCGACCAGGGCATCTGGGAGGCCCGCGGCGAGCCGCGGCACTACGTGTCGTCCAAGCTGATGGGCTGGGTGGCGCTGGACCGGGCCGCCGCGCTGGCCGACCTCCGCGGCGATCCGGCACCAGGCGGCCACCTGGCGCGCGGCCGCCGGGCGAGATCCGCGAGCCGACATCCTCGCCCGCGGGCGTCAGCCGACGCGGGGTGCTGCGCCAGCACTACGACACCGACGCGCTGGACGCCTCCACCCTGCTGGCCGCCTGTTCGGCTTCCTGCCCGACGACCGACGACGGCTGCGCAACACCGTCAACGCGATCGCGAGAACCTCACCGAGAACGGCTTCGTGCTGCGCTACCGCACCGACGAGACCGACGACGGCATGTCCGGCAAGGAAGGCACCTTCCTCATCTGCTCGTTCTGGCTGGTCTCCGGCGCTGGCCGTGATCGGCGAGCTGCAGCGCGCCCGCGACCTGATGGACCACCTGCTGCGCATCGCCTCACCACTCGGCCTCTACGCCGAGGAGTTCGACACCGACACCGGGCGACACCTGGGCAACTTCCCGCAGGCGTTCTCCCATCTGGCCCTGATCGAGGCGGCCGGCCGGATCATCCTCAACGAACGCATCCGGGAACTGGCCTGAGGCCCACCCGGCACGGATCAGGAGAGAAGCACACATGCCCAGCAGCGCGTACGACGTCATCATCATCGGCACCGGAGCCGGCGGGGGGACCCTCGCCCGCCGGCTGGCCGGCTCCGGTAAGCGCATCCTCATGCTGGAGCGCGGCGACTGGCTGCGCCGCGAGCCGGAGAACTGGGACACCGCTGAGGTCTTCGTCGACAGCCGGTACATCTCGCCGGACACCTGGACGACGCCAAGGGGCACGACGTTCCAGCCGCAGGTGCACTACTACGTCGGCGGCGCCACCAAGCTCTACGGCGCCGCCCTCTACCGCCTGCGCGAGCGCGACTTCGGCGAGCTGCGCCACCACGACGGGATCTCCCCCGCCTGGCCGATCAGCTACGACGACATGGAGCCCTACTACACCGCCGCCGAGCAGCTGTACCAGGTGCACGGGGCGCGCGGCGAGGACCCGACCGAGCCGCCGGCCAGCGGGCCGTACCCGTTCCCGCCGGTGGCGCACGAGCCGCGCATCCAGCACCTCTCCGACGACCTGGCGGCCGCCGGGCTGCACCCGTTCCACGCCCCCTGCGGGGTACGCCTCAACGAGAACAACATGCCCTACAGCGTCTGCGTCAGGTGCCAGGCGTGCGACGGCTTCCCGTGCCCGCTGCACGCCAAGTCCGACGCCGAGGTGATGGGGGTACGCCCGGCGCTGGAGCACCCGAACGTCACCCTGCTGACCAACGCCCAGGCGGTCCGGCTGGACACCAACGCCGCCGGGACGGCGGTCACCACGGTGGTGGTGGAGCACGAAGGCCACGAGGAGCGCTACACGGCGACCTGGTGGTCCTCGCCTGCGGCGCGGCCAACACCGCCCGGCTGCTGCTCGCCTCGGCCAGCGACCGGCACCCGCGCGGCCTGGCCAACGGCTCCGACCAGGTGGGGCGCAACTACATGTTCCACCAGAGCCAGGCGGTGCTGGCGCTGTCGAAGGAGCCGAACCCGACCGTCTTCCAGAAGACCCTGGGCGTCAACGACTTCTACTTCAACGGCCCCGACTTCGACTACCCGCTGGGCAACATGCAGATGATCGGCAAGTCGCAGGCGGCGATGTTCCGGGGCGAGAAGCCGATCGAGACGCTGCTGGCGCCCACCTGGGCGCTGCGCGACATCGCGGCCCACGCGGTCGACTTCTGGCTCTCCACCGAGGACCTGCCCAGCCCGGAGAACCGGGTGACCCTCGACCGCCGACGGCAGCGTCCGGCTGGCGTACACGGCGACCAACAACACCGCCGCAAGCCGCCTCTACCACCAGCTCAAGTCGATGCTGGGGCAGCTGGGCATGCACCCCGAGCACCTGGTGCACCGGTTCGCCTACATGAAGACCGACATCCCGGTGGCCGGGGTGGCACACCAGGCGGGCACCTGCCGGTTCGGCACCGACCCGGCCAGCTCCGTGCTCGACGTCAACTGCCGGGCACACGAGCTGGACAACCTGTACGTGGTGGACACCAGCGTCTTCCCCAGCATCGGCGCGGTGAACCCGGCGCTCACCGCGATGGCCAACGCCCTGCGCGTCGGCGACCACCTGCTGCAGCGCCTCGGCGCGAGCACGGCCGCCACCGCCACGGCCTGACTCGCCCACCCGGTCCCACTGCCCCACAGGGCCCGAGGCGACCGGCCGTCGAGGGGGGAGGGCGGTCGACCGGGAGGGCCTTCGGCCGGGCGCGGTCAGTCGGCCGGCGGTGGCGCCGGTGCGGCCCGGCGGCGGCCGTGCAGCAGCACCCGGGCGACGATCGACGGGGCGAACAGGGTGGGCGCAGCAGCCGTCAGGTTGGCCACCCGTAGGAACGCCCGGGCCACCACCGGGTCCACGGCGGCCGCCCGGTACACCTTGCCCAGGTAGCCGTTGACCAGGCGTACCTGGCGGGGACGGTGGCCGGCCACGTGCGGGAAGCGCAGGTCGCCGCCGACCGCGATGCTCCACGGCGGGTCGATCGCCCGGGCGGCCCGGGCGTAGAAGCGGCGGGGCAGGTCGTCGCGTCCGCGCGCCAGGCGGTCCCGCAGGGCCAGCGCCTCGGCCGCCGCCACGGTCATCCCCTGCCCGTACGCCGGGTTGAAGGCGCACACCGCGTCACCGATGGAGACCAGCCCGTCGGGCAGCCGGGTGAGCCGCTCGTAGCGGCGCCGGACGCTGACCGGCAGCCGCATCCGGGCCGGCTCGCCCAGCGGCTGCGCACCGGACAGCAGCCGGTGCACCCGGCCATCGGGCAGGCCCCGGGTGAACTCGACGAACTCGGCGGCCCCGCTGGGCAGCGTCAGCCCCGGACCGCAGCCGAGCAGGGTGACCTGCCAGCGGTCGCCCTCCACGCCGATGGCCACCACCCCGTACGGCTGGCCCGGCCACGGCCCCTGCACGAGCGCGGCGAACGGGGCGTCGCCCGGGCTGCGCCGGAACAGCCGGGTCAGGTAGAGCAGTTGCGGGTCCACGGACTCCTCCGGCGCCGGCTGGTAACCCAGCTCGGCGAGCCAGGTGGGACCCCGGTTGCTCCGTCCGGTGGCGTCGACCACCAGTTCGGCGCCGATCTCCTGCGCCGCCGCGCGCCCGTCGGCCAGCACCCGCGCCCCGGTGACCCGGCGCCGGTCCGGTGTGGCCAGCAGGCCGACCGCCTCGTGGCCGGTGCGGATCTCGACGTTGGGCAGCGCCGCCACCCGCCGCCGCAGCAGGTCCTCGATCGCCGGGCGGCTCATGCACAGCCCGTGCAGCCCCGACTCGGCGGTGCGCAGCGGGTACCCGTCGGAGATCCAGATCACGTCCCGCTGGAGATCGACCGGGAGGGCACCGGCCGCCGTCGCCTCGGCCGCGAAGCCGTCGAACAGCTCCTCCAGCGCCAGCCGGCCCCGGGCCAGCAGGCCGTGCCCGTGCTCGCCCTGCGGTACCCGACGGCGGGGTACCGCGTCGGTGGGCAGCTCGTCGCGGTCCAGCACGGTGACCGTCTCGAAAGATTCGCTGAGCACCCGCGCCGCGAGCAGCCCGGAGATGCTCGCACCGAGGACGAGAGCCGCACCGCGGCGGTGCATCCCGGACATGACGCTTCTCCTCCGATAGTGACGCACGTGTATACGAGCGTGCCGGACGATCCGCCGTTGGCGCGAGCGCCTGCGGTGCGGCTGTCGGAATGACGACCACCGGGCACGCTGCGCTGACCTGCGGTGTAAATCGGCCCCGGTGCGGGTACCTGAGCGGGGATGGCGACGAACCAGGAGACGTTGATCGCCGGCCGGTACCTCATCCTCGGGCGGATCGGCCAGGGCGGCATGGGCCGGGTCTGGCTGGCCCGGGACGAGGTGCTCGGCCGGGACGTCGCGCTCAAGGAGCTGGTACCCCCGCCCGGGCTGGACGCCGACGACCAGCAGGCCCAGCAGGCCCGGTCGATCCGCGAGGCCCGCGCGCTGGCCCGGGTCAACCACCCCAACGCCGTCAAGATCTTCGACGTGGTACGCCCGGACGACGGCTTCCCCTGGCTGGTGATGGAGTACGTCACCGGCCGCTCCCTGCAGCAGGCGCTGGACGCCGACGGGCCGCTGCCGGTGGCCACCGCGGCGCGCGTCGGGCTGGGCGTACTGGCCGCCCTGGTCGCGGCGCACCAGGCGGGCATCGTGCACCGGGACGTCAAGCCCGGCAACGTCCTGCTGGCGGCGGACGGCCGGGTGGTACTCACCGACTTCGGGCTGGCCACGGTGGCCGGCGACCCGCTGGTGACGCAGACCGGGCAGCTGATCGGGTCACCGGCCTTCATGGCGCCGGAACGGGCGCTGCACGGCGACGCCGGCCCGCCGTCGGACCTGTGGTCCCTGGGCGCCACCCTCTACGCCGGCGTGGAGGGCCACCCGCCGTACCCCCGCCCCACGGCGATGGCAACGCTCACCGCGCTGGCCAGCGACCCGGTGCCGACGCCCAGGCACGCCGGGGCGCTCAAGCGGGTGCTGACCGGCCTGCTGCGCAAGGAGCCGGCGGAGCGGCTGACGGCGGCGCAGACCAGCCGGCTGCTGCGCGCCGCCGCCGGGCGCAGCGTCGGCGCGCGCGGCAGCGCCGTGCTGTGGACCGGCTCCGAGCCGCCCCGGGTACCCGCGCCCCGTCCCCCCACCGCCTCGCCATCCCCGGCCTCGCCACCCGCTGCCTCTCCGCCCCCTGCCTCGCCGCCCGTTGCCTCGCCGCCGACGGCTTCCCAACTGGCCGCTGCACAGGCTCCGGCTCTCTCGCCGGTCGTCACGCCGCCAGCGGACTCCGAAGCCCCGGCTCCCCAGCCAGCTGCTGCGGCTTCGGCTGCCCCGCCAACCGCTGCCGCTTCGGCTCCCCCGCCAACGGCAGCGCCCGGGAGATCGCAGCCACCGGCTCCGCAACCGACCGCCGAGCCCGTGGACTTCCAGCCCTCGACTCCCCAGCCGGTCGCCGCGCCGGTGGACTCCCAGCCCTCGGCTGCCCAGCCGGTCGCCGTGCCGGTGGACTCCCGGACGGCGGCTTCGCGGCCTGTCGCCGTGCCGGTGGACTCCCGGACGGTCGCTTCGCAGCAGGCGGGCGTGCCGCCCCTGGGCTCCCCGCCAGCCGGGACGGCCGTGGAGCCGACGGGCGGCCCGGCGCCGGTAGCGGTCCCCGGACCCACGGTCGTCCAGGGCCGGGCGGTGCGCGGTCGGCGCCGGGCGGTCGTGCTGGCCGTCGGCGCCCTCGCCTGCCTGCTCGTGGTGGTGGCGCTGGTTGCGGTGCTGTCGCGCGGCACCGGGACGCGCAAGCCGACGTCGAGCGGCAGCGCTCCTGCCACGCCGTCCCGGGCCGCCTCGACGGCTGCCGGGTCGGCGGCGGCGAGCACCGCCGCGTCGCCGAGCGTCGCGCCGCCCAGCCCCACCCCGCCGGCCCCGACGGCCGGCTTCGCCCTGCCGGCCGGCTGGACGATGCGCGACGACGGTACCGGTTTCCACGTGCCCGTCCCGGACGGGTGGGTGTTCGGACGCGACGACGAGGGCCGGGCGCTGTGGCACTCGCCCGACGGCGCCCGGCTACTGCTCATCGACCAGACCCGGCACCCCAAGTCAGACCCGGTGCAGGACTGGCGCAACAACGAGAACGCCCGGCGCTCCGGCTACGCCGACTACCACCGCGTCCGGCTGGAGGCCGTGGACTACTGGGACAAGGCGGCCGACTGGGAGTTCACCTACGTCCGCAACGGTACGACGCTGCACGTACTCAACCGCGGCTTTGTGACCGCACCGGACCAGGCGTACTCCATCTACTTCAGCACCCCGGACGCGCAGTGGAGCGCCGCCGGGCCGCAGCTGACCACCATCCTCGCCGGCTTCCAGCCGGCCCGCAGCTGAGCCGGCTTCCACCCGGCCCGCAGCTGAGCCGGCCGCCGGTCGGCGGTCAGCTCGGACCGTAGCCGTCGCCGCTCCACGAGGGGCTGCGCACCCTGTCCGACCGGGTGATCGCGGGGCGACGTCCGGAAACATCCCAGCTCACCGGATCAGCCAGCGGTCGGGCATGCGCGCAGCTTGCATGGGTCAGCTACGGTCGGCGGCGTCGTGAACGCCCAGCGTGTCGAGACGCCCAGGCGCTAGGCTGACCCGGCCGGTGTCCACAGCGGACGGCCACGCAACGCAACGTGGCGTCCACGCCGACACCACCGGCGATCCGGAGGGATCCATGACGAGCGGGGCCGACGCGGAGTCGCGGGACCAGTTGCGGCACGAGACCGTGCTCTACCCGACCCTGGACGCCTTCCTCGCGGCGGTGCTTCCGTTCATCCGGGCCGGCCTGGCCGACGACGAGCCGGTGCTGGTGGCGCTGCCCACGCCGAAGCTCAAGGTGGTGGCCGACGCGCTGGGCGAGGCCGCCGCCCGGGTGGACTTCGTCGACCTCGCCGAAGCGGCCCGCAACCCGGGCCGGCTGATCCCCACCGTGCTGCGCTCCTTCCTGGACCGGCACGGCCTGCGCCGCACCCGGATCGTCAGCGAGCCGATGTGGCCGGGCCGGCTGCCGGACGAGGCGTACCCGGTGATCCGCCAGGAGGCGATGATCAACCGGGCGTTCGCCGACTACCCGACCACCATCCTGTGCGCCTACGACGCCGAGCAGCTCTCGGCCGAGTTGCTGCTGTTCGCCAACCGGACGCACCCGGCCGCGGTGGAGGGCGAGACCCGCCGGCCGTGCGCCGACTACACCGCCCCCGAGCTGGTGGTCGATGTGCTCAACGAGCGGGTACCGGACCACTCGCCGGCCAGCGTCGAGCTGGTCTTCGACGACAGCAACCTACCGCTGGTGCAGGACCTGGTGGGCGACTACGGCGCCCGGGTGGGCCTGCCGCCACAGCGCATCGCCGACCTGGTGGCGGCCCTCGGCGCGGTGGCCGGCACGGCGCTGCCGCCGCACACCGAGGGCACGGTACGGGTGATCGAGGGCGCCGACCGGCTGGTCTGCGAGGTGCGTACCCCCGGTCTCTTCGACGACCTGCTGGCCGGCCTGCGCGCCCCGGCGCTGGACACCGCGCGCGGTCGCGGCCTGCACACCGCCAACGAGCTGTGTGACCTGGTGGAGACCCACCGGCACGCCGACTCCAGCACCACCCGGCTGGTGCTCTGGCGCTGACCTGCGCGGTCGGCAGGTTTCCCGGACGGGACCGTGGTACCCCGTCACGTGCGGCGGCGATGGTCGTTGGTCGATGTGCCAGTGTTCCAGCGCTCAACCCCCGACGCGAGAGATACCGGCACATGCCCCCTGATAATTCCCCTGGTCAGAGCCGGCCCACCGAGCCGGCGTTCCCGTCCGCGGCGGTACCGGCGATCGGCTGCGCCGTGGTGGTGGTCGGCGTGTTCAACCTGCTCCCGGAGCTGACCGCCGCGGCGCTCGCGGTAACCGTCAGCGCCCTCTACCAGGCTGCCGGCCTGCTGCGCGACCGATGGCCCCGGCTGCGCTGGGGCGCCGGGCGGGGCGCGGGCAACGGACCCGCCGACTGGCGGGAGGCGGCGGACACCCCGGCGGCCGGTTGGTTCTGCGCCGGCCTGCTCGCCATGACCGGCACGGTGCTGGTGGTCGGCTGGGCCGGCGACCAGGGCCAGGCGGTGGCCGGCGCGGGCCTGCTGGCCTGCGTGGCGCTGCTGGTCGCGGGTCCGGCGGTGAGCACCCCCCGGGGCGGGTACGCCCAGGCGGCCCGCACCCTGGACGGGCTGGCGGTCGGCGTGGCCACCCTGCTCGCGCTGTGGAGCCTCGGGCTGGACGACTCGCCGGCCGGCCGGCAACCCCGAGTGCTGGCGATCGCCCTGCTGGTCTGCTGCGTGGTCCCGGTCACCGGGCTGGACGCGCTGGCGGCGCTGCGGCGCAACCCGCCGTCGGCCAACCGGCCGGTGGGCGCGATGCTCTGCGTCCTGGGGCTGGCCAACCTCGCGCTGGCCCGGCAGGGGGTCCCGGCCCAGGTGCCGGCCGCCGCGGTACTGATGATCTTCGGCTCGATGCTGCTGGTGTACGGGGCGCGGCACTGGGAGCCACCGGCCCGCGGCGGGGAGGTACACCAGTGGCCGCTGCCGATCGCCGTCCGGGCGCTCTGCCACGCCGGCCCGGCCGGGGTGGCCGTCGTGGTGGCGCTGGACCGACTGGTCGAGGGGCGCGCCTTCGACCCGGTCGGCCGGCTGCTCGGGCTGCTCCTGCTGGCCCTGCTGGCGGCCCGGGAGACGCAGATGTGGCTGGGCGTACGGGCCCGCCTGGCAGAGCTGAACCGGCTGCTGGACAAGGCCGACCGGGACGGCGCGGAGCCCCGGCGCCCGGCAGCCGGGCGGGTCAGCCGGCGCCGGCTGGTGGCCGAGCTGCGTGCCCGGCTGGCCGGCGCGCAACGGGGCGGGGCCCTGCTCGTGGTCGACCACGAGGCGACCGGCCGGCCCGACACCGGCCCCGAGACCAGCCACGGCATGGTCGCCCAGCTCGGCGACGGACGGCTGGCGCTGCTGGTGGACGGCGGCCCGCTGCGGGTCGGGGTGGTCGCCACCCGGTTGCTGGACGCCTACGGCACCCGGGCCGGCGCCCCTACGGTGAGCGTCGGCATCGCCGAACTGACCGCGGCCGCCACCCCGGTGGGGCTGCTCAACCGGGCCCGGCTGGCGCAGGAGCGGGCGGCCCGCAAAGGCACCGGGGTCGAGTGGTTCGACGCCCACCTGGCCGCCGCCGAGGCCCGCCGCCGCCACGTGCTGCGGTACCTGCCCGGCGCCCTGGAGCGCGACGAGTTCACCGTCTGCTACCGCCCGGTGGTGGACCTGCAGGCCGGGCAGACGGTCGGCTCGCAGCTGGTACTGCGCTGGCACAGCCCGCAGCTGGGGCCGGTGCGGCCCAGTGAGTTCCTGCCGGCGGTCGAGGAGACCGGCGGGATCGGGGCGCTGGGCGAGTGGACGGTCGGCGCGGCCTGTCGCCAGCTGGCCCGCTGGCGCGGCGAGGGCCGCGAGCTGTGGCTGCTGCTGCGGGTGGTCGGCTCGTACCTGCTCGACCCGGACCTGACCAGCGGGGTGCACGCGGCGCTGGCCCGGCACCGCGTGCCCGCCGGCCAGCTGGTGCTGGAGACCGCCGGGGACGCGGTGCACCGCTACCGGGGGACCGCCGTCGAGCAGCTGGCCAAGCTGCGTGAGCTGGGCGCCCGTACCTGCCTGGTGGGGACCGGCACCACCGGCCTGGCGCTGCTGCGGCAGCTGCCGGTGGACATGCTCAAGCTGACCGGGGCGCTCGCCGGGCCAGCTGCGCCCGACGGGCCGCCCGGCCGGGCACTGATCCCGGACGCCGGGACCGGCCGCAGCCTGGCGGCCGGGGACGCGGCCACCACCGGGGCGCTGGCCCTGGTCGGCCGGGTGGCCCGCCGCTACGGCGTGGAGGTCCTGGTGGACAGCGTCCCGCACGCCGGGGACCTGGCCCAGGTACGCGACGCCGGCTGCCGGTTCGCCGCCGGCCCGGTGTTCGGGGAGCCGATGGCGCCGGAGCGCTTCGAGGCGATGCTGCGCGACTTCCGTACCGTCGGCTGGCCGGCTCCGGTGCTGTGACGCGGGCCGCCCGTCCGGGGCCGGTCAGCGCCGGGCGGTGTCCGCGGCGCCGCCCCGCGGCGCCTCACCGGCGGCCTCCGCGTGCTCCGCGGCGGCGGGCGGCTGCCCGGTGGCCTCCGGCGGGTCCTCGGTGACGGCGGGCGGGCCGAGCAGGGTACGTACCGGCTGCGGCCGGGCGGCCGACGCCCCGGCCACCGTCCAGGCCACGATGAACATCACCGCCCACAGCGCCCCGAGCAGCTGGGCGCTGGCCAGCGAGCTGACCGTGTCGAAGCCGACGTAGAGGCGGGCCGCGTCGAGCAGCGCGATCAGCCCGATGGCCAGCGTCCACACGGTCACCGACCAGCCCCAGCGCAGCCCCCGGGTGAGCAGCCAGGCCAGCGTGCACAGGCTGGCCGTCCCGACGGCGGCCTGGGTGGTCAGGAACGAGGCGGTCAGCCCGGCGTCCGGGGCGGCCTCCCGGGCGATCACGGTGAGCACCAGCAGCGGCGCGAACGCCCCGGCGGTCCCGAGGATGGTCACCCGGTCACCGTGCCAGCGGCGGGTACGGAACCCCATCACCACGGCCACCAGGGCCACCAGGAAGATCAGGACGGGTCCCCGGGTCAGCGACAGCGCCAGCTTCGCCGCGTCGCGTACCCCCGGACTGGACTGCCCGGCCAGCCAGCGGCTCATCGAGGCGTCCACGGCGGACAGCCCACTGGCCCGGACCAGCGCGCTGGACAGCGCGGCGAGGGCGGCGCCGAGCGCGAACAGCAGGGCGATGCCGAGGACCAGGTTGAGCGCCACGGTCCAGCCCGGTCCCAGCCGGGCGACCAGGGCGCGGAAGCCGTCGTCCAGCCAGCGCACCGCCCGCCCGACCGCCGGTACCCGACCCACCCGGGCGACCAGCGCCCGCACCGGGTCCGGGTTGCGCCCCAGCCAGCGGCCGACCAGGGCGATGGTGACCAGCAGGGCGAGCAGCCCGAGTACCGCGCCGGTGGCGTGGCCGAGCAGTTGGGACACCCGTTCGTAGGAGCGCCCGGCGAGGTAGCCCAGGAGGACCGAGGTGGTGGCCCAGGTGGCCACCCCGGCCGCCGCCCAGGGGGCGAACACCCGGTAGCGCAGCCCGGCGCTGCCGGCCAGCCGGGGCGCCAGGGTACGGACGAAGGCCAGCCAGCGGCCGCCCAGGAAGGCCCGGCCGCCCAGCCGGTTCACCATGTCGTCGGCGCGCCGCCAGCGCTCCACGCCGACCCACCGGCCCAGCCGGCTGGCCCGCAGCTTCGGCCCGTACCGCCGCCCGCTGCGGAAGGCCAGCGCGTCGCCGGCCACGCCGGCCGCCACCATCAGCGCGATCGCCGGGACCAGCTCCACCGTGCCGGAGTACGCCGCGAAGCCGACCAGCAGCAGGGTGGCCTCGCCGGGCAGCACCAGGCCCAGCATCAGCCCGGTCTCGGCAGCCACCAGCAGCGCGGTGACCAGGTAGACCAGGCCGGAGGGCAGCTGCCCCAGGCCGGTCAGCAGGCTGTGCACGCCGTACCACCGAACTGCTCCACACCGCGAGTGTGCCACCGGAAGATCCGGGCCGGCCCGGCCTCCGGACGAAGATCAGGGGTGGTTCGGCGTGACCAGGAGCCCTGACCGCCGCCCGTGAACCCCGCTCAGGAACAATGGGGGTATGCCTATCCGCGCGGATCTCCGCAATGTCGCGATCATCGCCCACGTCGACCATGGGAAGACCACCCTGGTCGACGCCATGCTCAGGCAGGCCGGCGCCTTCCACGCCCGGGCCGAGATGGCAGACCGGATGATGGACTCGATGGACCTGGAGCGCGAAAAGGGCATCACCATCCTGGCCAAGAACACCGCCGTGCACTACAAGCCGGCGGACGGCGACCCGGTCACCATCAACATCATCGACACCCCTGGCCACGCCGACTTCGGCGGCGAGGTGGAGCGCGGCCTGACCATGGTCGACGGCGTGATCCTGCTGGTCGACGCCTCCGAAGGGCCGCTGCCGCAGACCCGGTTCGTGCTGCGCAAGGCGCTCGAGGCCCGGCTGCCGATCATTCTGGTGATCAACAAGGTGGACCGGCCGGACGCCCGGATCAAGGACGTGGTGGACGAGACCTACGAGCTCTTCCTCGACCTGGACGCCGACGAGCACCAGATCGAGTTCCCGATCGTCTTCGCCTGCGCCCGGGACGGCCGGGCGTCGCTGACCCAGCCGGCCGACGGCTCGCTGCCCGACTCGGAAACCCTGCAGCCGCTGTTCCAGGTGCTGCTGGACACCATCCCGGCGCCCGAGTACGTCGACGGCGCACCGCTGCAGGCGCACGTCACCAACCTGGACGCCTCGCCGTTCCTGGGCCGGCTCGCGCTGTGCCGGGTGCACCAGGGCACCATCCGCAAGGGCGAGACGGTGGCCTGGTGCAAGCATGACGGGTCGACGTCGCGGGTCCGCATCTCCGAGCTGCTGATGACCGAGGCGCTGGAGCGCAAGCCGGCCGAGCAGGCCGGGCCGGGCGACATCATCGCGGTGGCCGGCATCCCCGACATCATGATCGGTGACACCCTGGCCGACGCCGAGAACCCGGTGCCGCTCCCGCTGATCACCGTGGACGAGCCGGCCATCTCGATGACCATCGGTACCAACTCCTCGCCGCTGGTGGGCCGGGTCAAGGGCGCCAAGGTGACCGCCCGGATGCTCAAGGACCGGCTGGAGCGGGAACTGGTCGGCAACGTGTCACTGCGGATCCTGCCCACCGAGCGCCCGGACACCTGGGAGGTACAGGGGCGCGGCGAGCTGGCGCTGGCCATCCTGGTGGAGCAGATGCGCCGGGAGGGCTACGAGCTGACCGTCGGCAAGCCGCAGGTGGTCACCCGGGAGATCGACGGGAAGCTCTGCGAACCGGTGGAGCGGCTGACCATCGACGCCCCCGACGAGTACCTGGGCGCCATCACCCAGCTGCTGGCCACCCGCAAGGGGCGGATGGAGCAGCTGGTCAACCACGGCACCGGCTGGATCCGGCTGGAGTGGCTGGTACCGGCCCGGGGCCTGATCGGCTTCCGCACCGAGTTCCTCACCGAGACCCGGGGCACCGGCATCCTGCACCACGTCTTCGACTCCTACGAGCCCTGGTTCGGCGAGCTGCGTACCCGGGCCTCCGGTTCGCTGGTGGCCGACCGGGCCGGCGTGGTGAGCCCGTTCGCCATGCTCAACCTGCAGGAGCGCGGGCAGCTGTTCGTGGAGCCCACCCAGGAGGTGTACGAGGGCATGATCGTCGGGGAGAACTCCCGGGCCGACGACATGGACGTCAACATCACCAAGGAGAAGAAGCTCACCAACATGCGCTCGTCCAGCGCGGACGAGACGGAGAAGGTGATCCCGCCGCGCAAGCTGTCGCTGGAGCAGGCGCTGGAGTTCTGCCGCGAGGACGAGTGCGTGGAGATCACCGCCAGCACCGTCCGGCTGCGCAAGGTGATCCTCGACCAGACCGAGCGGTACCGGGTGTTCCGCCGCCAGCAGCGCGCCTGACGTCAGGACGCCGCGCCGCGCAGCAGCGTCAGGATGCGCTCCAGCGCGGCGTCGTGCCCGGCCGCGAAGTCGGCGAAGGTGGGCGGGGCGGCCAGTTCGGGTACCACGGCCACCCGCCGGTCCATCGGCCAGGAGGTCTGCCAGACCAGGTCGGAGATGTTGGCCTCGATGCCGCTGTACGGCAGCCGGAACGGCACCGTCTCCCCCACGAAGTTGGGGCTGGACCCGGTGGGCTCGCCGACGAAGACGGCCTCCGAGTAGCGCTCCAGCATCGTGGCCAGGTTCTGCGCGGCGGAGAAGGTCACCCGCCCGACGATGACGAACAGCCCGCGGGGCCGGTTGATCCGCTCCCGGCGCAGGATCTCCACCAGCAGCTGGGCGGCCAGGAAGGTGTTCCCGCCGCCGTTGTGGCGCAGGTCCACCACCAGGTGCGCCACGCCCGGCCGGTCGACCCGCTCGAAGAGGCTGGCCAGGAACGGCGCCCACGGCTGGCCCGGGTCGTCGAGGATGCTGTTGTACTGCAGGAAAACCAGCTGGTCGGCCGGGTACTCGGTGAACCAGTAGGGCCGCTGCCGCTGGCGCAGGTGCGGTGCGCCGGCCGGGCCGGGCAGCCGCAGCGCGTCCGGCGGCGGCGGGGTGTGCGGCAGCGCGTCGGGCGCCACCGGCTGCGCCGGCAGGTGCACGGTGCGCTCGCCGCCGTCGGCGGTGCGGACCCGCAGCCGCGCGGCGTCCGGCCGGTCCAGCACGCCCAGGGCGTGCAGGAACGCGGTACGGCGCAGCCACAGCGGGCCGGTGGCGGACGCCCAGTAGTCGTTGTCCCTGGTCAGCAGCGGGTCCAGCGCCGCCAGCACGTCGGCCACCGGCCGGTCGTCCACGGCCAGCAGCCGGGCGCCGAGCAGCTGCGGGTGGGCCGGGTCGACCTCGGTGACGTAGACGCCCTCGGCGAACTGGCCGAACCAGACCGGCAGGCTCACGTGCCACTGCGGGCGTACCCGCTCGGCGCGCAGCCGGGCGTGCCCGTCGCGCAGCTGCCGCAGCAGCCGCCAGAAGCCGATCAGCACCTGCAGGTCGGTCAGCTGCGGGATGTCCCGGTCCAGGCCGGTCACCAGCTCCGCCAGGCGCAGCGCGGCCGGCGGGTAGTTGGGGCTGCGACGGGCGATCTCCTCCACCAGCACCGCCAGGTCGGTCCGCCAGCCGGTGTCACGCTCCACTGTGGACGGTTCGCCGGCGCCTTCCGGCGGAGGTTGCCACCGGCGGACCAGCGCGGCGAACCAGGGGTGCCCGCGCAGCGGCGCGAGCTGCTCGTCGTCGGCGAGCCGGCCGGGGTTGCGCAGGCCGGCGGTGAGCCCCTCGCGTAGCGCCGCCACGGCCGCGTCGGGCTCGCCGAGGGCAGCGTGGCAGCGGGCGATCCGGTGGTGCAGCTCACCGGCGTCGGTGGGTACCGGCGGCGCGCCGAACACCCCCAGCCGCAGCGCCTGCCGGTACGCCGGCAGCGCCTCGCCGGGCCGGCCCGCGTCGGAGTACGCCATGGCCAGCCGGCACCAGTGCGTACCGTGCTCGGGGTTGTCCCCGACCACGGCCCGCCAGGCGTCGACGGCGGCCGGGTCGCCGGCCTCGGACAGGCGGGCGGCCTCGGCCGCCGCCGCGAGTGGATCGGTCAGCCCGGCCACCGGGGGTCAGCCCGACGAACCGGTGGACGAGACAGCCACCAGGACGACGACGGCCACCACACCGGCCAGCGCCAGCAGCGCTCCGATGACCGCGGTGGGCCGGGCGAAGAGCGCCGGTCCCGGATCCACCGGCTGCCGGTACGGGCGGCCGTCCAGCGGCGGGCGCGGCTGCGCCAGGCTGGCGACCTTGCGGCGCCGGATCACGTTCAGCAGCACGGTGATCGGCGTGATGATCGCGGACGCGTACCCCCACCAGCCCTGGATCAGGGTCTGGGCGGTGAGGTCCCGGAACGCCCAGAGCCCGCAGTCCCGGCAGAACGGTCCCTTCGAGCTCAGGAACTGCATGACGAAGATCATGCCCCGGTGCTGCCGGAAGGTGACCTCGGCGGCTGGTACGCAGCCGCAGACCCGGCAGGCCGTCTCGGCGCCCGGCCAAGGCTGCCCCGCCGCCGGCTGCTGCTGGTAGCCGGCCGGCGCGGGCTGCGCATATCCCGGTCCGGCCAGGCTCTGGCCAGGTGCCGGCTGGGCATAGCCGGGCGGGGCGGCCCGGGGGTGGCCTGACGGCGCGGGGGCCGGGTAGCCGGGGTGGGCCGGTTGGGGGTAGCCGGGAGCGGGGGGCGGGTAACCGGCGGGCGGTGCGGGGTGGCCGGCCGGGTGGGCCGGTGGGGGGCCGGGGTAGGACATCGATCAGCTCTCTTCAGGCGGGGTGGTCGCGCCATCCTATGACCGATCTTGCGGTTACGCTGCACCTTCCTCGACCAGGTGCCGGCGCAACCCGGCCACGTCGAGGTCGGTCAGGCCCAGCCCGTCGCGCAGGTACCCGGCCAGCGAGCCGTAGTCGACCCGCGCCTGGTCGTACGCGGCGTCGAGATACTCGGCGCGGGCGGACAGCACCGGTGCCACCAGCGCCGGGTCCAGGCCACGCCGGTCGGCGGCGACCGCCACCAGCTTGCCGGCCAGTTCGCTGATCTCGTCGTTGGTGCGCAGGTAGTCGGCGAGCACGGTGTCCCGGTCGACCCCCACGGCGCCGAGCAGCACGGCGGTGAGCCAGCCGGTGCGGTCCTTGCCGAGCGTGCAGTGGTAGAGCACCGGCCGGCCGGCGGCGGCCAGCACCCGGCGCAGCGCGGTGCCGAACCCGCCGCGTACCGCCGCCGAGGAGACGAAGGCGCGGTACACCGCCGTCATGACGTGCACCGGCCCGCCGGCTCGCAACTGTCCGGCGGCTGCGCTGGCGTCCGGGTCCCCGGAGAGCACGGCGGTCACGAAGCTGAACACGGGGTGCGCCGGATCGTGCACCGGGACATGCGCCAGGTGCGGGCCGGCCGGCAGCCGGTCCGGTGGCGAGTCGACGATCTCCTGCCCGAAGCGCAGGTCGATCACTTCGATGAGGCGCGCGGCGCCCAGGGTCGCCACGTCGGCGTCGGTGAGGCGGCCCAGCGCCGGGGCGCGGTAGAGCACGCCGGAGCGGATCCGGCCGCCGTCGGCGGTGGGCAGCCCACCGAGGTCCCGCGCGCCCGGGGCACCCGCCAGCCAGCGGTGCGGGGGCAGCTGTGGCACCGTGCCCACCGGGGTCAGCGGGTGGAGCCGGCGGTCAGTGGTTCGCCGCGCCTGCGGGCGATCAGCAGGCTGGCGATGGTGGCCACGGCGAGCGTGCCGATGATCACGGTCAGCGACAGCCAGATGGGGATGTGTGGCGCCCAGTCGATCGGCTGCCCGCCGTTGATGAACGGCAGGTTGTTGTCGTGCAGGGCCTCCAGCACCAGCTTGGCGCCGATGAAGGCGAGCACCAGGGCGAGCCCGATCGACAGGTACCGCAGCCGCTCCAGCAGGCTGCCGAGCAGGAAGTAGAGCTGCCGCAGGCCCATCAGGGCGAAGACGTTGGCGGCGAAGACGAGGTACGCCTCCTTGGTCAGCCCGAAGATCGCCGGGATGGAGTCCAGTGCGAAGATCAGGTCGGTGGTACCCAGCGCCACCACCACCAGGATGATCGGGGTGAACATCCGCCGGCCGTCGACCCGGGTGGTGAGGTGCCCGTTGTTGAACTCGCGGGAGATCGGCAGCACCTTACGGCTCCACCGGGTCAGCAGGTTGTCCTTGTAGTCGGAGTCGTCCAGCTCGCCGTGCCGGACCAGGTTCACCGCGGTGTAGACCAGGAAGGCGCCGAAGATGTAGAAGATCCACTCGAACGTGCTGAGTGCCGCGGCGCCCACGGCGATGAACGCCCCGCGCATCACCAGCGCCAGTCCGATGCCGATCAGCAGTGCCTTCTGCTGGAACGGCTTGGGCACCTTGAACCGGGCCATGATGATGACGAAGACGAAGAGGTTGTCGACGGAGAGGCTGTACTCGGTGAGCCAGCCGGCGAAGAACTCGCCGCCGGAGGAGGGGCCGGAGATGACGCTCACGCCGATGCCGAAGGCGATCGCCAGCCCGACGTACAGGCCGACCCACAGGGCGCACTCGCGCATCGAGGGGACGTGCGGCCGACGGCCGATGACCAGCAGGTCAACCCCGAGGATGCCGATGACCGCCACGAGCGAGACGATCCATACGGTCAGGCTGACATGCACTGGGCTACCTCCGGAAGACACGGTGTGACTCCGAAGGTCTCCTCCGCTGCCCATCACTGGCACAACCGACGGCCCCGGGTGCTTGTGTGCGCACCGTGCTGACGACCACCGCCGCGAGGGAGTACTCCCCTTCTTGCCGGCCCATTGTGCCCTACCCACAGCCGATCGCCCAATCCGCGCACTGACGTGCTGTGCGACTCGCACCGTAGAACTTCCTAGGAGGCTGGCCTGGTCGGGATCGGGTCGGCGAACGACCAGCCGGCCGAGAGCAGGGCGTCGACGGCCGCGACGGCACGGGCCAGCCGCTGCCGGTGCGGGCCGGTCAACTCGACCACGGGCACCCCGGTCCCGGCCAGCACCTGCCGCAGCCGGTCGGACATCCAGGCCCGGACAGCCTCGCCGTCGCGCAGGCCGTCGTCCTCGAACGGCACCCCGACGTGGTCGGTGAACAGGTACAGCGCCGGGTCCCTGGCCAGCGCCCGGACGGCCGGCGAACTGTCGCCGAGGTAGCGCTCCTCCCACACGGCGGTGGCCCGGGCGTCGGTGTCACCGATCAGCACCGGGCCGGCGCGACGGGCCGCCGCGTCCTCCGCGGCGTTCTGGGCGGTGGCGACCCGCACGAAGTCGCGCCGGTCCCAGCGGACGTCGAAGACCGTGGCGGCCGGGTCGCCGGCGCGCAGCGCCGCCAGCTTCTGCGCGGTCAGGGTCCGGCCGTACTCGGGTACCCACTCGGTGCGGTAGTGCCCGGCCAGCGCCCGGGCCATCGTGGTGGTACCGGTGGACTCGGCGCCCACCACGATCACCCGCCGGGTCAGCCAGGCCCGTACCGGCGCCGACAGCTGGCCCCAGTGCCCGGCCGGGTCGGCGCGCACGGCCGTACCGGACACCGGCACGGTGCGCCGGTCCGGGTCCACGGCGACCGCCACCGCCCCGAACCTGCGCGCCAGCTCCGGCCCGTACCCCTCGCTGCTGAACACCGCGTCCACCCGGTCGGTCCCCAGGGCCGCGCGGAAGACGGCGCAGTGCAGGTCCCAGACGGCCGGGTCGGCGTAGTCGACCGGATGGTCGTCGTAGCGGCCGACCACCTCGACGCCCGGATGGCGCTCGCCCAGCCAGGCGCAGCGCAGCTCCAGCGGGACCGACTCGCGGCGGGACGGGGCCACCAGCACGGTGAGCCGCTCGCAGCGGGCGGCAGCGACGTCGATGAGGTGGTGGTGCCCGGCGTGTGGCGGGTAGAACTTGCCGACGACCAGACCGTGGCCGAACCGGCAGGTCATGCCCGCACCGGCTCGGCGCCCGCCGGTCGGCGCGCGTCGGCGCTCCAGGCGCGCAGGCCGGCCACGCACAGCGCGAGGAAGACCAGATAGAGCACGGTGGTCAGGTACAGGTGCTTGTAGGCGTAGAGCGGCACGTAGATGACGTCGGCGGCGATCCACAGCCACCAGTTCTCCAGCAGCTTGCGACTCTGCCCCCAGGTGGCCAGCAGGGACAGCATCGTGGTCAGCGCGTCGGCGGCCGGGACGGTGGAGTCCATCACCCGGTCCAGCAGCGCGTAGAGCACGGCGGCGAGGACGGCGCCGGCCGCGGCCAGCGCCCACCATTCGCCGGCCCGGGTGCGCCGCACCGGCAGGCTGTCCCGGCGGGCGCCGGTGCTCCACACCCACCAGCCGTAGGCGCCGAGCAGCACGTAGACCACCTGCAGGGCGGCGTCGGCGTACAGGCCGGCGGCCCAGAAGGTGACCAGCAGCAGGAGCACGTTGACGATCCCGACCGGCCAGTTCGCGATGTGCTGGCGGACCACCAGCGCCACGCAGAGCAGCCCGGTGGCGAAGCCGAGCAGTTCGGCGACGCTGGCCGGTTCGCCGAGCAGGGTGACCGCGGTGGAGTTCAGCCAATCCAGCACCGCGACACGGTAGCCGGGGTGGCCGGTGCGGCGCCACGCCGGCGGGTGCGAGGATGATCCGGATGAGCGATGCCGTGGTCCTGGACGGCGCCGCCGGGGTGCTCGACCCGGCGGCGGTACGCGACTTCGTGACCAGCGCACTGGCCGGCGCGCAGTTGTCCGGGCGCAGCGTGTGCGTGCTGGTGCCGGACGCCACCCGCAGTGCGCCGATGCCGCTGCTGCTGGACGCCGTGCACGCGGCGCTGTCCGGCCGGGTCAGCCGGTTGACCATCCTGGTGGCCCTGGGTACCCACGCCGCGATGTCGGACGAGGCGCTGGCCCGCCATCTCGGCCCCGTGGTTGGGCGCCCGGACGTGCTGGTGCGCAACCACGAATGGTGGCTGCCGTCGGCGCTGACCACGGTGGGTACCGTCGGCGCGGACGAGGTGGCGGAGATCTCCGGCGGCCTGCTGCGCCGGCCGGTGCCGGTACGCCTCAACCGGGCGGTCGCCGAGCACGACGTGGTCCTCATCTGCGGGCCGGTCTTCCCGCACGAGGTGGTCGGCTTCTCCGGCGGCAACAAGTACCTGGTGCCGGGCGTGGCGGCGGCCGAGGTGATCGACCTGTCGCACTGGCTCGGCGCGCTCATCACCAGCCGGGAGATCATCGGGGCGCCCGGCCAGACCCCGGTCCGGGAACTCATCGACCGGGCGGCCGCCCTGGTCCCGGCCCACCGGCTGGCGCTGTCCTTCGTGGTCGGCTCCGGGACGCAGGACGTGCACGCCATCGCCTTCGGCCCACCGGAGGCGTCCTGGCAGGCCGCCGCGCGGGTCTCCGCCCGGCTGCACGTGCGCTATCTGGACGCCCCGGTGCGCCGGGTGGTCTCCGTGGTGGCGCCCCGCTACACCGAGATCTGGACCGCCGCCAAGGGCGTCTACAAGGCCGAGCCGGTGGTGGCCGACGGCGGCGAGATCATCCTGTACGCCCCGCACGTGCGGACCCTCTCGTACACCCACGAGGCGGAGATCCGCCGGGTCGGGTACCACTGCCGGGACTACTTCACCGCCCAGTGGTCACGCTTCGTCGACGAGCCGTGGGGGGTGCTGGCCCACTCGACCCACGTGCGCGGCGCCGGCACCTACACCCCGCTGTCGGGTGAGCGCTGCTGCACCACGGTCACCCTGGCCACCGGCATCGACGAGGCAACGGTACGCGCGGTCGGGCTGGACTGGCTCGACCCGGCCGGCGTCGACCCCGCGGCGCTGGCGGCGCAGCCCGGCACGCTGCTCATCCCGAACGCTGGCGAGGTGCTTTACCGGCTGGCGACCGACAAGTAGGCGCAGGTAGGGTGCCGATCCATGGTGCTGGAAGTTGCTCTCATCGACGTCGTCGCCGGCCGCGAGGACGAGTTCGCCGCCGCCTACGGCAAGGCCCGCGAGATCCTGACCGGCACTCCCGGCTGCCGCTCGGTACGGATGACCCGGGGCGTCGAGACGCCCGCCCGCTTCGTCCTGCTGGTGGAGTGGGACTCGGTGGACGCGCACCTCGACAACTTCCGGGCCACCGAGCGGTTCACCCAGTGGCGCGCGCTGATCGGTCCCTACTTCGACGGCGCGCCGCGGGTCGAGCACTTCGTGGACGTGGACTGACCGGAAGTTCCTGCCAGCCAACGGTTCTGGAACATCTTCCGACCATCGTGTAATGCACCGGTGACGCGACGTAACGACAGGGTAACAACAAACATCGGCATCTATCACTGGGCCTCCGGACTCCGGTACTGGTTACTCACCCGTACCTCGGACCGGAGGCCCCCATGCGTCGTCTGCTCAGCATGGTCCTGCCCGTCGGTGTCGTCGCCGCCGCCATCCTGGCGTTCGCGGCGCCCGCATCGGCGGCAGGCACGTACACCCACTACGTCGCCCTCGGTGACTCGTACTCCTCGGGAGTCGGCACCGGCACCTACGACAGCGCCAGCGGAAGCTGCCGACGCAGCCCCAAGGCGTACCCCGCGCTGTGGGCCGCCGCCCACCCCGGCGTGTCGTTCAGCTTCGTGGCGTGCTCCGGCGCGACCACGGCGAGCGTCACCAGCGGCCAGCTCAGCGCCGTCACCGCCAGCACCGACCTGGTGTCGATCGGGGTCGGCGGCAACGACGTCGGCTTCGTCAGCGTGCTGTCCACCTGCGTGCTGACCAGCGACTCCGGCTGCCTGTCGGCCATCGCCACCGCCACCAACAAGGCCCAGACGGTGCTACCCGGATCGCTGGCCACGCTGTACGCCCAGATCCGCTCCCGGGCCCCCGGCGCGCACGTGGTGGTCATCGACTACCCGCGCTTCTACCAGCTCAACGGCTCCTGCATCACCGGCATGAGCGAGACCAAGCGCAGCGCCATCAACAACGGCGCCGACATCCTGGACGGTGTGATCGCCAAGGCCGCCGCCGACGCCGGCTTCGCCTTCGCCGACGTCCGTGGCCCGTTCACCAACCACGGCATCTGCTCCAGCAGCTGGTGGCTGAACAGCCTCACCTGGCCGGTCGACGACTCCTACCACCCCAACTCCGCCGGCCAGTCCCAGGGCTACTACCCCACTTTCGCCGCCGCCCTCTAGCCACCCGTCGGTGGGGCCGCCACCCCAGCGGCCCCACCGCACCGGCAGCGCAACGCGACGCGACCACCCCCGGGCCACACCCCCAGGGACAGCAGCGCAGCAGCACTCACGCCGACCCCCACGGACGCGACACCCTCATCCACCGCAATCAACCCGAGCGCCAGCGCCGCCGCACCAACAGCGCCACCGCCGCCGCACGAATACCGCCGGCGGGGCCGCACCAGCGACATGGGCAGCCCCGCCGGCCGAAACGAGCACCACCGAGCACCACCAACTCAGCAAGGATCCCCAGCGCCCAACCCAGCCACGCAACTTCCTATGCCAAACCCAAAGCCGGCGCCGAGGTCACCACCGCGAGTTGCGAGGGGTGGGGCGGCTGGGGTGCCCACGCAGGGATCAAGCCTGACCGCCCGGAGTGGGCACCCCAGCCGCCCCACCCCCACCCGCAACCAAAGCCAAGAAGAAAACTCAGCGAACCCCAGCCACATCCATAGCCCGAAGCTCCTTCTTCAACACCGAGATCTCATCCCGAATCCGCGCCGCCAACTCGAACTGCAGCTCCCGGGCCGCCCCCAGCATCTGCTCGTTGAGATCCTGGATCAGCTGCGCCAGGTCGGCCCGGGCCATCCCCTCCCGGGAAGTCACCGTCGCCGGCTTCGGCGACCGGGAGCGGGTCTCCGGCACCGGCGCCTTGCCCCGGGACATCTGCCGGGCGCCGCCGCCCACCGTGGTCGCGTCGTTCTCCGCCGCCTCGCGGTAGATGTCGTCGAGGATGTCGTGGATCTTCTTGCGCAGCGGCTGCGGATCGACGCCGTGGGCCTCGTTGTAGGCCACCTGCTTGGCCCGGCGCCGGTTGGTCTCGTCGATGGCGTGCGCCATCGACGGCGTGATCTTGTCGGCGTACATGTGCACCTGGCCGGAGACGTTGCGGGCGGCCCGGCCGATGGTCTGGATCAGCGAGGTACCCGAGCGCAGGAAGCCCTCCTTGTCGGCGTCCAGGATGGCCACCAGCGACACCTCGGGCAGGTCCAGCCCCTCGCGCAGCAGGTTGATGCCGACCAGCACGTCGTAGTCACCCTTGCGCAGCTCGCGCAGCAGCTCGACGCGGCGCAGGGTGTCCACCTCGGAGTGCAGGTAGCGCACCCGGACGCCGTGTTCGAGCAGGTAGTCGGAGAGGTCCTCGGCCATCTTCTTGGTCAGCGTGGTGACCAGCACCCGCTCGTCCTTCTCGGTGCGCAGCCGGATCTCGTGCATCAGGTCGTCGATCTGGCCCTTGGTGGGCTTGATGACCACCTCGGGGTCGACCAGGCCGGTCGGCCGGATCACCTGCTCGACGAACTCGCCGTCGGCGTGCTCCAGCTCCCAGGAGCCGGGGGTGGCGGACAGGTACACCGTCTGGCCCACCCGGTCGAGGAACTCGTCGAACCGCAGCGGCCGGTTGTCGGCGGCGCTGGGCAGCCGGAAACCGTGCTCGATGAGCATCCGCTTGCGCGAGGCGTCGCCCTCGTACATGCCGCCGATCTGCGGCACGGTCACGTGCGACTCGTCGATGACGGTGAGGAAGTCGTCCGGGAAGTAGTCGAGCAGGCAGTGCGGCGGGCTGCCGGGGCTGCGCCCGTCGATGTGCATGGAGTAGTTCTCGATGCCGGAGCAGAAGCCGACCTGCCGCATCATCTCGATGTCGTAGGTGGTGCGCATCCGCAGCCGCTGCGCCTCCAGGAGCTTGTTCTGCCGCTCCAGCTCGGCCAGCCGCTCGGCCAGCTCCACCTCGATGTCACCGATCGCCCGCTCCATCCGCTGCGGGCCGGCCGCGTAGTGGGTGGCCGGGAAGATGACCAGGCTGTTCACCTCGCGGACCACGTCGCCGGTGAGCGGGTGCAGGTAGTAGAGCTTCTCCACCTCGTCGCCGAAGTACTCGACCCGGATGGCCAGCTCCTCGTAGGCCGGGATGATCTCCAGGGTGTCCCCCCGGACCCGGAAGGTACCCCGCTGGAAGGCCAGGTCGTTGCGGGTGTACTGGATGTCCACCAGGCGCCGCAGCAGCTGGTCACGCTCCAGCTCCTGGCCGACCGCCAGGCGCACCGAGCGCTCCAGATACTCCTCCGGCGTGCCCAGGCCGTAGATGGCCGAGACGGTCGCCACCACGATCACGTCGCGCCGGGTGAGCAGCGACATGGTCGCCGAGTGGCGCAGCCGCTCCACCTCCTCGTTGATCGAGGAGTCCTTCTCGATGTACGTGTCGGTCTGCGGGATGTACGCCTCGGGCTGGTAGTAGTCGTAGTAGCTGACGAAGTACTCCACGGCGTTGTTCGGCAGCAGCTCGCTGAACTCCTTGGCCAGCTGCGCGGCGAGCGTCTTGTTGGGCGCCATCACCAGCGTCGGGCGCTGCACCCGCTCGACCAGCCAGGCGGTGGTGGCGCTCTTGCCGGTACCGGTGGCGCCGAGCAGCACGGCGTGCCGGTCGCCGCGGCGGACCCGGCGCGCCAGTTCGTCGATGGCGGCCGGCTGGTCGCCGGACGGCCGGAACTCGCTGATGACCTCGAACCTGTTGTCCAGGCGTGGGATGTCGAGCGGCATGCCTTTCAACGTACGCCGCGGGTATGACACTGCCCCGCGCCGGTGACCAGGACAATCACGATTGTCACTAGGTTGGCGGGAAATGGCGATTGTGTGGCGTAGGTCACCCGCGCTACCGTCTCCGCGTGGGCCGCTCGTGGCGGCCGACCGGCAACCGCCAGCCACCACACCGGCCGGCGGGCCGGCGCGGGGTAGCAGCCGCGGCGACACCAGTCGCCGTCGAGCGCACCCCACGGTCGCGCGCTGCGCTGACCGGCCGCCGCGAGCGGTTCTCGACGTGCGCTGTCTCGACGTGCGCTGTCTCGACGTGCGCTGTCTCGACGTGCGCTGTCTCGACGTGCGCTGTCTCGACGTGCGCTGTCTCGACGTGCGCTGTCTCGACGTGCGCTGTCTCGACGTGCGCTGTCTCGACGTGGCCACGCCGGTCACTGCCGTCACCTCGGCGGTTCACCAGCGTTCAACCCAGTGTGTCGCCCCCTGTGGTACCGCGCGCACAACCGATGGGCCGCCGCCGGATGCTGGCCATCGCCGGCCTGCTGGTGCTGGCCGCGCTGGCCGCCGCCGCGCTGGCCGGCGGGCTGGTGGCCGGCGGCCACCGCGACCGCCCGGCCACCCCGCCGGGCCAGCTGGTCAGCACCGCGCAGGCGGACCGGCTGGCCCAGGCCAGGCTGGTCAACTTCCGGGACGGTCGGGCGTCGTTCCGGGCGGTGATCCAGGCCAGCGGCGGCGACGTGCACGTCGTCGGTACCGTCGACTGGAGCCGGCCACTGGTCTACCTGAGCAGCGCGGCCGACCAGCCGGGCCCGGCGGACGGGCTGGTACAGGCGGTGCCCGGGCTGGTGGCGGTACACGCGGGCCGGTACAGAGCGGCGGGGCCGAGCCTCGGCGGGGATGAGTACCCGACCCCGCCGCAGGCGCCCCCGGGTGACGGCTGGCGGCTGCGGCGGATGAACCCGACCGCCGGCGGCTCCGCCTTCGACACCCTGCTGGCGCTGCTGTTCTCACTGGCCGCGCCGCGCCCGGACGACCCGGCGGCGCTGTCCCGCGCCCGGGTGAGCGTGCGCACCGACGATCTCGCCGGGCAGACCGCCGAGGTGTTCACCGGACCGGCGCTGACCGGCTCCGGCGCGCCGGCCGGCCGCCCGGCACCGTCGTCGGCCCCGTCCGGTCCCGCAACGCCCGCATCGCCCGGGCCGGTGTCCCCCGACGCGTCCGCGGCTACCCGGTCGCCGCTGCCGGGAACGTCCGGTCCGGCAGAGCAGCCGGGGATCGGCACAACGCCCGGACAGCCGGCTGGGGAACTGTTGACCGGGCCGGTGGCCAGCCCGTCGGCGTCGACCGGGCTGCCACCAGTCACCGGCACGGTGCAGTACTGGCTGGACGCCGCCGGCCGGATGCGGCGGGTGGTGGCGAACCTGGCCGGCGGGCTGCCGGTCCAGGTCGACCTGCTCGACAGCGGGCCGCAGGCGCTGGTGACGGTGGCCGTGCTGGGCGGGGCGCCGGCCACTGCGCGACCGCTGCGGGACGCCGAGTGGGCGCTGCTGTCCCGGATGCGGACGCGGGACCGCGTCGCGGGCGGCGGCACGGTGACCGTCACCCTGCCCGGCGACCTGGGCGGCCTGACGACCGCGGCCGGGTGGCTGAACTGGCGCGACGCGGTGGGGTACCTGGCGGTCCACGACCCCGACGACGCCGACGAGGATCACCTGCTCCGGTTCGACCGCACCAGCCTGCTCAGCCGGGACGGGGCGGCGGGCGGCGTACCGCCGCTCAAGCCGCCCACCGACGACTGGCGGGCCAGCTCCTGGAGCGCCCGGGGCGACGGGCTGGGCGCCACCGACCTGGACATCCTGCTGACCCAGGCGGTCACCGTGACCAGTACCCGGTCCGAGCCCGACAGCCTGCGGGCACACGCCTCGGTGCTGCGTACCGACCGGATCGGGCCGGTCCCGGTGCTGGTGGTCGAGGTGCTGCAGGCCAGCGAGGCGGGGGTACCGGCCGGGCAGGGGCGGCTGCGCTACTGGCTGGACTCCTCCGGGCTGCTGCGCCGGGTCGAGCTGCGCACCCGGCAGGGTGGCTTCGGCTGGTTGGACATCACGCCGGGCACCGTGCCCCCGCTGCCCCGTCCACCGGTCAGCTGACAGCACCGAGCGCCGCGGCGCCCCCACCCCGGCACCAGCTGACCGGCCAATCAGGAGCCGGCATCCGCGCCAGCTGACCGGCCGCTCAGTAGTCGGGGACGGCCGGTACCAGGCGGTCCGCCCAGGCCCGGTCCACCTGGGCCCGTAGGTCGGCCAGCGAGCCGTTGTTGACCAGCACGATGTCGGCGACGGCGCGGCGCTGCTCGTCGGTGGCCTGCGCGGCGATCCGGGCGCGCGCCTCGTCGACCGTCATCCCCCGGTCCCGGACCAGCCGGTCGATCCGCTGCGCCTCGTCGGCCAGCACCACGATCACCAGGTGGTACCCGCCGATCAGGCCGGCCTCGACCAGCAGCGGTACGTCGTTGACCACGATCGCGTCCGGCGCCGCGGCGGCCACCAGTTCGGCGGTCCGGGCGCGTACCCGCGGATGGATGATCGACTCCAGCCGCCGGCGGGCCGCCTCGTCGGCGAAGACCAGCCGGCCCAACGCCGGCCGGTCCAGGGCGCCGTCCGGACCGAGTACCCCCGGACCGAAGGCGGCCACCACCTCGGACAGGCCCTCGGTGCCGGGCGCGACCACCGCGCGGGCCACCTGATCGGCGTCGATCACCACGGCGCCGAGTTCGGCGAGCCGGCCGGCCACCACGCTCTTGCCGGCGCCGATACCGCCGGTGAGTCCCACCATGAGCATGTTCCCAGTCAACCGCACGCGGCCGGTGTCCGCCCGGGGCCCGGCGTGGCGCTGCCGAGCTGTCCACGGGCAAGCGCTTAGAGTAGCCGTACCAATACGCTTCGTGATGGAGAGGCAGCCGTGATCCACCGCACCGCCCCGTCTCCCGACCGCTCCCAGCGTCGCCGCAGCCGGCCAACCGCGCCGGGACGGCACCGCGGCACCGGGCGCGCCACCTACCGCGGCCGGCTGGCCGGTCGCGGCCGGCCCGGGCAACCACCGCAGCACCGGCGACCCGGCCGGCCCGCCGACCGGATGGGCCGGCTGCTCTCCGTGGCGCTCGGCGCCGCGCTGGCCGCGACCGTGGTCAGCTCCTGGTTCGCGGCCGCCGGAGCGGTCGCGGTCGTCGCCATGCTGCGCTGAGCGTCGCCGGCCACCGCCCGGCGGCCTGAACTTCACTCCCGGCACACAGAAAACGGTGGGGCCCCGACCAACTGGTCGGGGCCCCACCCACTGTCCGGCAGCCGGTCCGGGACCGCTCGCCCGGCGAGTAGATAGGCCCCCCGACCAGTTGCGGTCAGGGGGCCTACCTGGTGTCAGACGGTCAGCTCTTGCCGCCGGCCAGCTTCTCCCGCAGGGCGGCGAGCGCCTCGTCGGTGGCCAGCGTGCCGGACGGCTCCTCCGGGGCCTTCGTGGCCGTCGGGGTGGAGCTGCTGATCGGGCCGGTGGGCACCGGGGCGGCGGCCGCCTCGGCGTCGGCTGCCCGGGAGGTCTGCACCTGCTTGGTGTGCGCCTCCCAGCGCTGCCGGGCATCGGCGTACTGCTGCTCCCACGCCTCGCGCTGCTTGTCGTACCCCTCGAGCCACTCGCCCGTCTCCGGGTCGAAGCCCTCCGGGTAGATGTAGTTGCCCTCGTTGTCGTAGGTCGCGGCCATGCCGTAGATGGTCGGGTCGAAGTGCTCCTCGCCCTCGACGAAGCCCTCGTTGGCCTGCTTGAGCGAGAGCGAGATGCGCCGCCGCTCCAGGTCGATGTCGATGACCTTGACCATGACGTCCGAGCCCACCTGGACGACCTGCTCCGGGATCTCCACGTGGCGCTCGGCCAGCTCGGAGATGTGCACCAGGCCCTCGATTCCGTCGTCCACCCGGACGAAGGCGCCGAACGGCACCAGCTTGGTGACCTTGCCCGGCACGATCTGCTGGATCGCGTGGGTACGGGCGAACTGGCGCCACGGGTCTTCCTGGGTCGCCTTCAGCGACAGCGACACGCGCTCGCGGTCCAGGTCGACGTCGAGCACCTCGACCTCGACCTCCTGGCCCACCTCGACGACCTCGGACGGGTGGTCGATGTGCTTCCAGGACAGCTCGGAGACGTGCACCAGGCCGTCGACCCCACCGAGGTCGACGAACGCGCCGAAGTTGACGATCGACGAGACGACACCCTTGCGCACCTGACCCTTGGCCAGCTTGTGCAGGAACTCGGTACGCACCTCGGACTGGGTCTGCTCGAGGTAGGCGCGGCGGGACAGCACCACGTTGTTCCGGTTCTTGTCCAGCTCGATGATCTTCGCCTCGAGCTCCCGACCCACGTACGGCTGCAGGTCGCGGACCCGGCGCATCTCGACCAGGGAGGCCGGCAGGAAGCCGCGCAGCCCGATGTCGATGATCAGGCCGCCCTTGACGACCTCGATGACCGAGCCGCGGACGACGCCGTCGTCCTCCTTGATCTTCTCGATCGTGCCCCACGCCCGCTCGTACTGCGCGCGCTTCTTCGACAGGATCAGCCGACCCTCCTTGTCCTCCTTCTGGAGGACAAGGGCTTCGACGTGGTCACCCACCGAGACGACCTCAGCCGGGTCGACGTCGTGCTTGATCGACAACTCGCGCGAGGGGATGACGCCCTCGGTCTTGTAGCCGATGTCGAGCAGGACCTCGTCCCGGTCGACCTTAACGATGGTTCCCTCGACAATGTCGCCATCGTTGAAGTACTTGATTGTCTCGTCGATCGCCGCGAGAAACGCTTCCTCGGAACCGAGGTCGTCGACTGCGATCTTGTTGACGCTCGAGGTGGCCTCGATGCTGCTCGTCATGTGGGCTGTTGCTCCGGTCGGATGATGTCGTGAGACTGTCGCGCCCGCGAGCTCGCCACCGAACGCAGACCGGCGATCATCAGGCGATGATGGGATGCTTCGTCCAGCGACCGCGGATCTGCTCCCTACCGAGATACGCGACCCACGAGTGCATCGACTAGCTTACCGTGCGCATTACCACACCGTGCAAGGCCTCCCCCAGGTGATGGCCCCCTCTTCGCCAAAGGCGAACCGGACGGACCTAAGTTGGCAGGTGTGCTGATCGAGGAATCTGAGCCCGGCGTGACCCGACGCAGCGTGCCCCGCACCGAGGCGCGCCGGGCCAGCCGCCGCTGGTGGGACGCCGACGCCGACGCCTACCAGGCCGAGCACGGCCAGTTCCTGGGCGACGTGCAGCTGCGCTGGTGCCCGGAGGGGCTGGTCGAGTCGCACGCCCGGCTGCTCGGGCCGGTCACCGGCGCACGGGTGCTGGAGCTGGGCTGCGGCGCGGCGGCCGGATCCCGCTGGCTGGCCCGGGAGGGTGCCCGGGTGGTCGGGCTGGACCTGTCCGCCGGCATGCTGCGGCACGCCCGGGCGGCCGCCGACCGGACCGGGGTACGGGTACCGCTGGTGCAGGCCGACGCGCTGGCCCTGCCGTTCCGGGACGACTCCTTCGACATCGCCTGCACCGCGTTCGGCGCCGTCCCGTTCGTCGACGACTCGGCGGCCGCCATGCGGGAGGTGGCCCGGGTGCTGCGCCCCGGCGGGCGCTGGGTCTTCTCGGTGACCCACCCGATGCGCTGGGTCTTCCTGGACGACCCCGGCGAGGGCGGCCTGGTGGCCGTGCACTCGTACTTCGACCGGCGCCCCTACGTCGAGCAGGACGCCACCGGCGCGGCCAGCTACGTCGAGCAGCACCGCACCCTCGGCGACCGGGTACGCGAGCTGGTGGCCGCCGGTTTTGCGCTGGACGACCTGGTCGAGCCGGAGTGGCCGGACGACAACGAGCAGGTGTGGGGGCAGTGGAGCCCGCTGCGCGGCCGGCTCTTCCCCGGTACCGCCATCTTCGTGACCCACCTGCGCTGAGCGCCGTACCGTGACCGGGTGAAGGTCTTCATCTCGGCGGACATGGAGGGCGTGGCCGGCATCGTCGACTGGGCGCAGTGCACCCGCAGCGGCGAGGACTACCCCATCGGCCGGGAACTGCTGCTCGGCGAGGTGAACGCGGCCATCGCCGGTGCGCTCGCCGCCGGGGCCACCGAGATCCTGGTCAACGACGCCCACTCGGTGATGCGCAACCTGCCCCCCGACCGGCTCGACGGCGGCGCCTCCTACCTGTCCGGCAGCTTCAAGCCGTGGTACATGATGCAGGGCCTGGACGGCAGCTTCGCCGCCGTGATCTTCCTCGGCTACCACGCGGCGATGGGCACGCCCGGGATCCTGGGGCACACGTACAACCCGCGGGCCGTGGCGCAGGTGCGCATCAACGGCACCACCACCGGCGAGGCGGGCCTGAACGCCTTGGTCGCCCAGCACTTCGGGGTGCCGGTCGCGGTGATCACCGGGGACCAGTACGTCGGCGGCGAGGCGGAACCGTTCTGCCCCCGCATCCGGGCCGTCGAGGTCAAGCAGTCCATCAGCCGGTACGCCGCCGAGAACCTGCACCCCCACCGCGCCCGGGAACTGCTCACCGCCGGCGTCTACGCGGCCCTCGCCGACCTGCCGCCCGCCCCCGCCATCCCCCTGCCGGCCACCATCGAGGTCGACTTCCTCACCCCCGACATGGCCGACCTCTCCACCTGGCTACCCGGCGTGGACCGCGCCACCCCGACAACCGTCCGCTTCACCGACGACGACCCCCTCCGCCTCCACCGCACCTTCCTCACCCTCCTCCACCTCACCCGCTCCCTGTCCGAACCCCCCTGACCCCAACCCAACCGGCCCCGGCCGGGCGGGATGCGAGCCGGCGGCGGTGCGCACTTACTGCTGGAATCAGCCCAGCCATAACAGCAATAACTGCAACATCGCTGACGGGCTCCAACCGGGACCGCCGACAGATGGTGGCAAATCGGATACGCCATGCGGTCAGGCCTGGACCGGGACGCGCCGGGGCGGACGGCCGCTGATCGATGGGCGGATGCCGTCACGGCGGCTGGCATGGCGGGCAGCCGGAGGCCCCGGACCGGACCGGGACTGGCACGGCCAACAGCCGGAGGCCCCAGACCGGACCGGGCCGGGGTTGGGGTGTTGGCGGCCGGAGGGTGCGGTTCGGACGGGAGCGGCGGGTCAGTGGTCGGCGGCGTCCCAGTCGGGGCCGGCGCCGACGGAGACCTCCAGTGGGACGTCTAGCGGGTAGGCGCCGCCCATCTCGTGGCGTACCAGGGCTTCCAGGTCGTCGCGCTCGCCGGTGGCGACCTCGAAGACGAGTTCGTCGTGGACCTGTAGGAGCATCCGGGAGTGCAGCCGGGCGGCTCGCATGGCGGTGTCTACGCGGAGCATCGCCACCTTGATCAGGTCGGCGGCGGAGCCCTGGATGGGGGCGTTGAGGGCCATCCGTTCGGCCATCTCCCGGCGCTGCCGGTTGTCGCTGTTGAGGTCCGGAAGGAAGCGGCGGCGGCCGAGGACCGTCTCGGTGTACCCGTCCCGGCGCGCCTGGTCGACGATGGCGTGCAGGTAGTCACGCACGCCGCCGAACCGGGTGAAGTACTCGTCCATCAGTCCGCTGGCCTCGGCGGGGCTGATCCCCAGCTGCTGGGACAGGCCGAAGGCGGACAGCCCGTACGCCAGGCCGTAGTTCATCGCCTTGATCTTGCTGCGCTGGTCGTGGCTGACCTCCTCCTTGGCCACCCCGAAGACCGAGGAGGCGGTGGAGGCGTGGAAGTCGAAACCCGAGTTGAACGCCTCGATCAGCGCCTCATCCCGGGACAGGTGCGCCATCAGCCGCATCTCGATCTGGCTGTAGTCGGCGGTGAGCAGGCTCTCGCAGCCGTCACCGACCACGAAGGCGCGCCGGATGCGCCGCCCCTCGGCGGTCCGGATCGGGATGTTCTGCAGGTTGGGGTCGGTGCTCGACAGCCGGCCGGTGGCCGCCACGGTCTGGTTGTAGGTGGTGTGGATGCGCCCGTCGTCGCTGACCGACTTGAGCAGGCCGTCGACGGTGGACTTGAGCTTGGCCACGTCCCGGTGGCGCAGCAGGTGCTCCAGCAGTGGGTGCTCGGTCTGGGCGAACAGCCAGGCCAGCGCGTCAGCGTCGGTGGTGTACCCGGTCTTGATGCGCTTGGTCTTGGGCAGCCCCAGCTCGGTGAAGAGGATCTCCTGCAGCTGCTTGGGCGAGCCCAGGTTGAACTCCCGCCCGACGGTGGCGTACGCACTCTGGGCGGCCGCCTTGACCTCTGCGGCGAAGTGCGCCTCCAGCTCGGACAGGTAGTGCGTGTCGGCGGCGATGCCGGCCTGCTCCATCTGCGCCAGCACCTCCACCAGCGGCAGCTCCACCTCGCGCAGCAGGCGCATGGCGCCCTCACTGCTGCGGGTGAGTTCGGCGCCGATGGCGTCGGCAAGGTCGAGGGTGGCCTTGGCGCGCAGCATCAGCGACTGCTCCACCTCGGTGTCGCCCAGCCCGTCGAAGCTCAACTGGCCGTCGGCGGGCTGCTCGACCCGCAACTCGCGCTGCAGGTACCGCAGTGCGAGGTCGGTCAGGTCGTAGGAGCGCTGGTCGGGGCGGGCCAGGTAGGCGGCCAGGGCGGTGTCGGTGGCCAGGCCGGCCAGGGTCCAGCCGCGGGCGGCGAAGGCCAACCGGGACGGCTTGGCGTCGTGCAGCACCTTGGGCCGGGCCGGGTCGGCGAGCCAGTCGGCCACCGCCGTGTCGTCGGCCGGCTCCAGGGCGGCCGGGTCGAACCACGCACCGGCGCCGTCGGCGGTGGCCACTGCCACCCCGGTGAGGGTGCCGGTGCCCCGGCCGAAGCTGCCGGCCACCGCCACGCCGACCGGCGCGTCGGTGGCGTGGGTGGCCAGCCAGCCGGCCACCGCACCGGCGCCGAGCAGCTCGCCGGTCAGGTCGAAGCCGGCCTCCGCCTCCGGCTCGACGGCCTCCAGGTACTGGTAGAGGCGGTCCCGGAGGATCCGGAATTCGAGGGCGTCGAAGACCTGGTGCACCGCTTCGCGGTCCCAGCCGTGCCACTTCAGCTCGGTCGGGTGCAGCGGCAGCTCCAGGTCGTCCACCAGGCGGTTGAGCTGGTAGTTGCGCAGCACGCCGGAGAGGTTGTCGCGCAGCGCCTCGCCGGCCTTGCCCTTGACCTCGTCGACGTGCTCCACGAGCGCGTCGAGGGAGCCGTACTGGGTGATCCATTTGGCGGCGGTCTTCGGGCCCACGCCGGGGATGCCGGGCAGGTTGTCGCTGGACTCACCGACCAGCGCGGCCAGGTCGCGGTAGTGGTCGGGGCCGACGCCGTAGCGGGCGGTGACCGCCTCGGGGGTCATCCGGTCCATCTCGGAGACGCCACGCTTGAGGTAGAGCACGGTGATCGAGCCGTCGTCGACCAGCTGGAAGGCGTCCCGGTCGCCGGTGACGACGCCCACCCACATGCCGGCGTCCCGGCCGCGCCGGGCCAGTGTGGCGATCACGTCGTCGGCCTCATACCCCACCTTGTCGACCCACGGGATGCCCAGCGCAGCCAGCACCTCCTTGATCAGGTCGACCTGGCCGCCGAAGGCGCTCGGCGACTCGCTGCGGTTGGCCTTGTATTCGGCGTAGGCCTCGCGGCGGAACGAGTCGCGGGAGATGTCGAAGGCCACCGCCACGTGCGTGGGCTGCTCGTCGCGGAGCATGTTGATCAGCATGGAGGTGAAGCCGAAGACGGCGTTGGTCACCTGGCCCGTGGTGGTGGAGAAGTTCTCCGCCGGCAGCGCGAAGAACGCCCGGTAGGCCAGCGAATGGCCGTCCAGCAGCAGCAGCCTGGGCTTGTCGGTGCTCACCCGGTGAGCCTAGCCGCCGCCCCCGACACTCGGCCTGCTGCGCCCCGCCGGCCACGCGCGGCATGGCCTACCCACCCCGCGCATCCCGGCCCACCCCGCGCATCCCGGCCCACCCCGCGCATCCCGGCCCACCCCGCGGATCCCGGCCCGCCCAGCGGATCCCGGCCCGCCCAGCGGATCCCGGCCCGCCCAGCGGATCCCGGCCCGCCCAGCGAGCGCAACCCGGCCCGCGCGCCCAGCGCAACCCGGCCGCCCAGCGCAACCCGGCCCGCGCGCCCAGCGCAACCCGGCCGCCCACCGGCCCGGACCGCGTGGGCAGCCGTCGACTCAGAGCACCTTGGCCAGAAACGCGCGGGTACGGGCATGCTGCGGGTTGGCCAGCACCTCCCGGGGGGTACCGGCCTCCACCACCACGCCGTCGTCCATGAAGACCAGCGAGTCGCCGACCTCCCGGGCGAAGCCGATCTCGTGGGTCACCACGACCATCGTCATCCCCTCCCGGGCCAGCTCCTTCATCACGTCCAGCACCTCGCCCACCAGCTCCGGGTCCAGGGCGCTGGTCGGCTCGTCGAAGAGCATCAGCTTGGGGCGCATGGCCAGCGCCCGGGCGATGGCCACCCGCTGCTGCTGCCCACCGGAGAGCTGGCCGGGGTAGCTGTCCACCTTGTCGGCCAGGCCGACCAGGTCCAGCAGGCTACGGGCCTGCGCGCGGACGTCCGACCGGGAGCGGCGCAGCACCCGGCTGGGCGCCTCGCAGACGTTGTCCAGCACGGTCATGTGCGGGAAGAGGTTGAAGCGCTGGAACACCATGCCGATCGAGCGGCGTTGCCGGGAGATCTCCTTGTCCCGCAGCTCGTGCAGCTTGTCGCCGCGCTGGCGGTAGCCGATCAGCTCGCCGTCCACCCAGATCCGCCCGGCGTTGATCTTCTCCAGGTGGTTGACGCAGCGCAGGAAGGTCGACTTTCCGGAGCCGGAGGGGCCGATCACCACGCTCACCTCACCGGAGCGCACGGTGAAGTCGATGCCCTTGAGCACCTCCAGGTGCCCGTACGACTTGTGCACGTTCTCGGCGCGCACCATCACCCGGTCGGCCGGCCCGTCGGCGGGGGTCAGCGCCAGGTCGGCGAGCGGGGCGTCGTCAGTGGCCATGGTCTACTCCCAACGGGCCGACCGGCTCCACCACCACGGGGGCGCCCGCCGGGGCGCCGGGCCGGGGCCGCCGGTTGGCCCGGGCGCCGTACCCGCGGGAGAAGTACCGCTCCACGTAGTACTGGATCACCATCAGGATGCTGCACAGGATGAGATACCACAGGCAGGCGGCGACGAGCGCCGGGAACACCTTGAAGGTACGGCTGCCGATGGCCTGGAGCTGGAAGAACAGCTCCATGGTGACCGGCGTGTAGGCCACCAGCGAAGTGTCCTTGAGCATGGCGATGGTCTCGTTGCCGGTGGGCGGCACGATCACCCGCATGGCCTGCGGCAGCACCACCCGGCGCAGTACCTGGCTGTTGGACAGGCCGAGCGCCTCGGCGGCTTCCCGCTGGCCGGTGTCGACCGACTGGATGCCGGCCCGGACGATCTCGGCCATGTAGGCGCCCTCGGACAGCGCCAGCGCCAGCAGCCCGGCGAGGAAGCCGGAGAGCAGGTCCCGGGAGCTGACCGACCACACCTTGAGGGACAGGTCGTCGGTGCCGAAGAGCTGGCCGAGCTGGTGGTCGAACGGCACCCCGAGACCGACCCGGGACCAGAGGATGCCGACGTTGCCGAAGAGCACGCAGAGCACCAGCCGGGGGATGGCGCGGAAGAACCAGGTGTAGGCGAAGGCGACGCCGCGCAGGATCGGGTTGGGCGACAGCCGCATCACCGCGATCACCACACCGAGACTCACCCCGATGACCATGGCCAGCACGGTGAGCGCGATGCTGCCCTTGAGCCCGTCCAGCACCGGGCCGGTGAACATCATGCCGCGCAGGCCGTCGCCGTAACTGACCAGGATCGAACGCCACTGGAAGTGTTCGTTGGTCACCAGCAGGTGGGCGAACATGGCGGCCAGCACCAGCAGCACCGCCACCCCGACCCAGCGGCCGGGGTGGCGGACCGGCACGGCCTGGATCGGCTCGGGCCGGGACCGTTGCGTGGTGGTACCCCCGGACCCCGGCTGACCGGTGCGGTCAGCCGGGGTGGGGTCGGTCGGGTCGGCCATCAGGCGGTCGGGTTGACTGCCGGGCTGGTGATGGCGCCGCCGGTGACCCCCCACTTGTCCAGGATCGACTTGTAGGTGCCGTCGGCGATCAGCGCCTTGACCGCGTCGGCGATGGCCTGGCCGAAGTCGGTCGCCGCCTTGGGCAGCGCGTAGCCGTACGGGGCCGAGTCGTAGATGTCGCCGAGGGTGGCCAGGCCGGGAGCCTGCTTGACGGCGTAGGCCACCACCGGGGAGTCGGCCAGCATGGCGTCGTCCTTGCCGGAGACCACGGCCGCGGTGGCGTCGCTCTGCGCCTGGTACTGCTCGATGGTGATGGCCGGCTTGCCGGCGTCGGTGCACTTCTTCGACCGGTCGGTGACGTCGTCCACCTGCACGGTGCCGGTCTGCACGGCGACCTTCTTGCCGCAGGCGTTGGCCGGGTCGACCGCGCCGCCGGACTTCTGCGCCCACTGGGTACCGGCGGCGAAGTAGGACACCATGGTGACCTCCTTCTCCCGGTCGGCGTTGATGGTGAACGAGGAGACGCCGATGTCGTACTTGCCGGAGCTGACGCCCGGGATGATGTCGTCGAACTTGGCCGACTGGAAGTCTGTCTTCAGGCCGAGCTTGCCGGCCACCGCCTTGAACAGGTCGACGTCGAAACCGATGATCGTCTTGCCGTCGGTGTCCAGGAACTCGCTGGGCGCGTAGGTGGCGTCGGTACCGATCACGATGGTGCCCTTGCTCTTGATCGCGGCGGGCACCTTCGCGGCCAGCGCGGCGTCCACCGAGCTCGCCGCCGCGGGTGTGGCGGAGCTACCCGAGCTGCCCTTCTCCGCACCGCATGCGGCCAGGGTGAGCACCAGCGCGGTGGCGCCGACCAGCCCGATCAGGGTGGCGCGGCGGGAACGATTGGCCAACATACATGAACCTCTTTCGGGATTGGTACCCAATACCTTAAGGCCCGCCGTCGGCGGTCGTTTAACCTCGTGGCCGCCATCGGCGGTCGTCTACTCCCAGCGCGGGCAGCCGGTCAGGCCACCCCGAGGTAGGCGTCCTTCACAGCCGGGTCGTGCAGCAGGTCGGCGCCCGAGCCGGTCTTGACGATCCGGCCGGTCTCCAGCACGTACGCCCGGTGTGCCAGGCTCAGCGCCTGCTGGGCGTTCTGCTCCACCAGCAGGATCGTGGTGCCCTGCTCGTTGATCTCCTTGATGATCGCGAAGATCTGCTGGATCAGCATCGGCGCCAGCCCCATCGACGGCTCGTCCAGCAGCATCAGCCGGGGCCGGCTCATCAGTGCCCGGCCCACCGCGAGCATCTGCTGCTCCCCGCCGGAGAGCGTGCCGCCCGGCTGGTCACGCCGCTCCAACAGCCGGGGAAACAGCGTGTAGACCCGATCCAGGTCCTGCTTGATGCCGGCCGTGTCGCGCCGGGTATAGGCGCCCATGTCCAGGTTTTCCCGCACGGTCATCCCGGGGAAGACGCCCCGCCCCTCGGGCGACTGGCTGATCCCCCGGATCACCCGCAGGTCGGCCCGCAGGTTGGTGATGTCCTCACCGTTGAACCGGATGACGCTGCTGCCGGCCGCCGGGCGCAGCCCGGAGATGGCCCGCATGGTGGTCGACTTGCCGGCGCCGTTGGCGCCGATCAGCGCGACGATCTCACCCTGGTCGACGGTCAGGCTGATGCCGTGCAGCGCCTGGATGCGGCCGTAGAGCAGGGTCAGGTTCTCGATCTCAAGCAGCATCGGCGGGTACCCCCAGATACGCCGCGATCACCTTCGGGTCCTCGCGCACCTGCGCGGGGAGCCCGTCGGCGATCTTGCGGCCGAACTCCAACACCACCAGGCGGTCGCAGACCCCCATCACCAGCCGCATGTCGTGCTCGATCAGCAGCACCGTCACGCCCTGGTCGCGGATCGCCCGGATGAGCCGCAGCAGCGACTCCTTCTCGGCCGGGTTGAAGCCGGCGGCCGGCTCGTCCAGGCAGAGCAGGCTCGGTCGGGTGGCCAGGGCCCGGGCGATCTCCAGCCGGCGCTGCTCGCCGTAGGCGAGGTTGCGGGCCACGTCGCCGGCCCGGTGCCGGATCCCGACGAACTCCAGCAGCCGCAGGCCGGCCTCCCGGCCCTCCCGCTCCTCCCGCCAGTGCCGCGGCAGCCGCAGCAGCGCGCCCAGCACGCTCGTCTTGTGGTGCGCGTCCACGCCCACCATGACGTTCTCCAGCGCGGTCATCTCGGGGAAGAGCCGGATGTTCTGGAAGGTGCGGGCCATGCCCATCCGGGTGATCTGGTGCTTCTTCAGCCCGCTCACCGATGTGCCGTGGAACAGGATCCGCCCGGACGTCGGCCGGTACACCCCGGTCATTGCGTTGAAGCAGGTCGTCTTGCCGGCGCCGTTCGGCCCGATCAGCCCGAAGATCTCGCCTCGGCGCAGCGAGAAGCTGACCTGGTCGAGGGCGACCACCCCGCCGAAGCGCAGCGTCACGTTGTCGACCTGGAGAATCGCGTCCGGGTCGGCGGGGCCGACCGGGACCGGCGGGCCGGCCGGGCCGGTCGGGGCCGGCTCGTCCACCCGACCCCTGGTGGCCGCGTCCTCCCAGTCGAGGGACTCGCTGTGTGGCTCGCTCATGCCCATCCTCGCTCTGCTCCGGGCGGGCAGGCAGGCCCAGCCGCCCCGAGCCGGTCGGTCCGCTCGTTCACTGGGGTGCCGCCTCCTTGGCCCGGTCCTCGAACTCCATCGCCCGCCGCCGGCTCGGGATCAGACCCTGCGGCCGGAAGATCATGATGATGATGATCACCGCACCGAAGAGCACGAACCGCCACTGGAACAGGTCGGTGTTGAAAAACGGGTCCTCGACACCGCGCAGGCGCTCGGGGATGTAGGAGATCAGCGCGCCGCCCAGGATGGCGCCGGGGATGTTGCCGGCACCGCCCATCACCACGCCGGCCAGTACCAGGATGGAGAACTGGATGACGAAGGTGCTGGAGTTCATGAACCCCTGGTACCCCTCGAACAGCGCACCGCCCAGACCGCCGATGAAGGCCCCGATCGCGAAGGCCCACAGCTTGTACTTGACGGTACGCACGCCCATGATCTCGGCGACCTCCTCGTCCTCCCGGATGGCCAGCCAGGACCGGCCGACCCGGCTGCGGTCCAGGTTGCGGACCGCCAGCACGACCAGGACGATCGCCGCCAGGCCCAGCCAGAAGTACGGGGTCGCGTCACGCACGCCGAAGACCGGCGTACCGTCGGCGTGCTTTCCCGGGGGGTGCGGCAGGCCGCCGAAGCCACGGTCGCCGCGCAGGAAGGTCAGGCTGTCCGCGTTGATCCGGATGATCTCGGCGAAGCCGAGCGTCACGATGGCCAGGTAGTCCCCGCGCAGCCGCAGCGTGGGCCAGCCGAGCAGCAGTCCGGAGACCATCGCGACGGCCACCCCGAAGGGCAGCGCGGTCAGCCAGCCCCAGTGCGTGTGGAAGACGCTGTCCGGGGAGGTCAGCAGGGCCACCGTGTAGGCGCCGATGGCGAAGAAGCCGACGTAGCCCAGGTCGAGCATGCCCGCGTAACCGACGACGACGTTCAGCCCCAGGGCGAGCAGGACGAAGTACGTCATGATGAACAGCGTGCTGCTCCAGTCGGTGCCCTGGGTGACGATCTGCGGCCCGATCAGCGGGACCTTGTCGGTGTAGGGCAGCAGCAGGGCGAGCACCACTGCGCCGACGCCGACCGCCAGCCGGGCCGGCCAGGGCAGCTGGCCGAACCAACCGCGCAGCTGGCGGCGCTGCCTGCGGACCGGCGGCGGGGCCGGGCTGCTCCCGACCGGCTCGGTGTTCACGGTCGTCATGCCCTCGCCCTTCCCAGCGCCTCGCCGAGGATTCCGGTGGGGCGGAACATCAGAGTAATGATGAGCAGTACGAACGCCACCTCGGTGTGGAACTGGGTACCGAAGACCTGGGAGCCGTAGTTCTCCAGCACACCGAGCAGCAGTCCGCCGAGCAGGGCGCCACGCAGGTTGCCGATGCCACCCATCACGGCGGCGGTGAACGCCTCGATGCCCAGGGTAAAGCCGGCGTCGTACCGGGTGTCGCCGATCTTCAGCAGGTACATCACCGCGGCGACCCCGGCCATCAGGCCGCCCAGCAGGAAGACCAGCGAAATGACCCGGTTCTTGTTGACGCCCATGAGCGCGGCGCTGTCCGGGTTCTGCGCCACGGCGCGGATGCCGCGCCCGGCCCGGGTGTGGTTCACGAACCGGTCCAGCCCGTACATCATCACCAGCGCGGTGACGATGATCAGCAGCTGCAGCACGGTGATGTGGGTGTTCCCGATGTGCACCACGTCACGGGGCTTGACCAGGGTGGGGATGCCCTCGACCTTGTGGTGGCTGACCACCCCGATGGTCTCCGCGATGAACAGCGAGGCGCCGATGGCGGTGATCAGGAAGGCCAGCGGCGGGGCGTTGCGGCGGCGCAGCGGGCGGTAGGCGACCAGCTCCACGAGGAGCGCGGTGGCACCGGAGGAGATGACGGCCGCCACCAGACCGACGAGAATCAGGCCGATCACCACACCGACCGCGGGCGTCGCCGAGTTCTGGTCGTAGCCGAACAGGCCCCAGACGATGAAGGCGGCGAAGGTGCCCATGATGAAGACTTCGGAGTGGGCGAAGTTGATCAGCCGGAGCACACCGTAGACCAGGGTGTACCCCAGCGCGAAGAGGGCGATGATGGCGCCCTGTGCCAACCCCGTGACGGTGAGTGGCCCGAGGTTGTCGATGAGACCGGAAAAGTTCACGCACAGCTCCAGGTGCGAAGAGGCCGGCGCGACCGGAAAAGGTGCCTCCGGTCGCGCCGGTCCATCAGGTCGTGCTGGGTTGAGGGCGACGCGGTGCAGCCGTCAGGACTTCGGAGCCTCCTGGTCCGGAACGGCCTTGCCGTCGCTGCCGAACTTGAACGCCCACACCTTGATGTAGGACGGGTCCAGCTCGCCGGTGTCGGTGAACTTGTAGGTGTTGGCGACGCCCTCGTACTGCTGGGTCTTGAGGTAGTCGTTCAACTTCTGCGTCGTGGTGTTGCCGGCGTCGATCCCCTTGAGGAAGATGTTCGCCGCGTCGAAAGCCACGTCGCTGTAGGTGCCGGCGTCGACGTTCCACTGCTTCTTGTAGTCGGCAACGAAGGTGCCGCCGGCCTTGGAGGCCGGGGAGCAGGGGCAGGTGACGATGCTGCCGGTGGCGGCCGCGTTACCGGCCGCGGTGGCGAAGCCCGGGTCGTTGACGCCGTCGCCGCCCAGCTGGGTACCGGTCCAGCCGGCCGCCGTGAGCTGCTTACGGATCAGGCCGGCGTTCTGGTAGTAGCCGCCGTAGAAGAAGGCGGTGGCACCGCTGGCGACGACCTTCTGGACCAGGCCGGAGAAGTCGTTGCCGGGCTGCTTGCCGTCGGCCGAGGTCTTGTCGGTCCCGGCGACCAGGCCGCCGAGGGTCTGCTTGACCTGGTCGGCCAGGCCGGCGCCGTAGGCGGACTGGTCGTCGGCGACGAAGACCTTCTGCGCCTTCAGCACGTTCTTGATGTAGCCGGCCGCGGCCGGGCCCTGGGCGCCGTCGTTGGCGACCGCGCGGTGGAAGACCTTCCAGCCGTGCGAGTTCAGCGAAACGCGGGTGGCCGACGGCGTGATCAGCGGGATGCCGGCCTGGTCGAAGATCGGGTTGGCGGCCTCGGACTCACCCGAGAACGGCGGGCCGATGATGCCGATGATCTTGGTGTCGGTGACCAGCTGACGCGCCACACCCGGAGCCACGGCGGGGTCGCCCTGGGAGTCGAACTTCTGGATGGTGATGCAGTTGGCGCCGTTCTTGGCGTTGTACTGGACGACCGCCAGCTCCGCCCCCTGCTCGATGTTGACGCCGAGGTTGGCCGACGATCCGGTCAGCGCGCCGAAGTATGCGAGCTTGTAGCCGCAGTTCTTCCCGCCGCTGGAAGAGTTGTTGTCCTTGCTTGTGCTGTTGCACGCGGCGGCGCCGGCGACCAGCATCAAGATGCTGGCCCCTCCAATAACACGCGCGAGTCCTTGCCTCAAGGCCCCGAACCCCTCTCTGATGAGCAATTTCGTCCTGATACCACTACTCTCCGCCCGCAGAATCTCCGGCGAGAGAGTTTCCGGAAAGGACGATCTAGCGGGGCAGGCTATCCCACCCTGCCGCCTACCGTAAGAGGTTCGGGAAGGGGTATGGCCCAACCGTTATTCCGCGTGTCGAGTTGGCGATTGATCTGCAACGTCCCCGTTACCTGCGGCCTCCGCGATAATCCGTTCGGCCACCTCGCGCATGGTCATTCGGTGGTCCATGGCGGTCCGCTGGATCCACTTGAACGCCTGCGGTTCGGTCATCGCGTACTGGGTCATCAGCGACCCTTTGGCGCGTTCGACCGATTTGCGGGTCTCCAGCCGGTCGGTGAGCGAGGCGACCTCGGCCTCCAGCGCGGCCACCTCGGCGAACCGGGACAGCGCGATCTCGATGGCGGGTACCAGGTCGGACTTCTGGAACGGCTTGACCAGATACGCCATCGCACCGGCGGCGCGGGCCCGCTCGACCAGGTCGCGCTGGCTGAAGGCGGTGAGGATGACCACCGGCGCGATGCGCGCCCCGGCGATCCGCTCGGCGGCCGCCAGGCCGTCCATGATCGGCATCTTGATGTCCATGATGACCAGGTCGGGGCGGACCTCCTCGGCCAGCTTCACCGCGGTCTCGCCGTCGCCGGCCTCACCGGCGACCTCGTACCCCTCTTCGACGAGCATCTCCGCCAGGTCGAGCCGGATCAGCGCCTCGTCCTCGGCGATCAGTACCCGACGGCGCGGGGCGCCCACCTGATCCTCGGCCACCTGCTCAAACCCCCACAAGAACACCAACGCTACGACACACAACTGACACCACAGTCACCACCTGACCCGGGAGTCGGGCGCGGCAGCCACTAGCCTAGTAGGTACGCTGGCCAAGCCATCGTCCCCGTAGCCCAATCGGCAGAGGCACGGAGCTCAAACCTCCGCCAGTGTGGGTTCGACTCCCACCGGGGGCACCTGTTCACTCTTTCCAGTAGCGTTCCTCCAGGTCAAGTCCCCTTCTCCGGCGCGCCGCGCGGAACGCCGCCTGACCTGGGGGCTGACCGGGCGGTCAGCTCTTCCGGCTGCGTGGAAACCCTTCCCGGCCGCGCCGGGCGCCCTGACCACCTACGCCCCTCGATCGTGATTCATCCGGTCTGAGGGGCTTGTCTGCGTTCACAGGGCATTTTCACGGTTCGCCCGGAGATCCGGGTGGCATCCGGTAACGGCCAGGCCGTCCGGCTGCCGGGAGACGTCTCCCGGGCCGCGCAGCCGGCTGGGAGCGCCCGGCGGAGCGTGGCGGCGCGCACTGCCGGGGCCGGTGTTTCCGGGCCGCTGCGCGGGGCTGCCGAGGGGTGGCGCATAAGCCGCGTACCCCTGCGGGTCGTCTGAAATTCCAATAAAGTAGACACCGCAGCTTCCCTGAGTGCAACGAGGAGGTCGAAGTGGGTGACGTTGGTGCCGTGGGGCCGATCGACTACCTGGTCGTGGAGTTCCCCGGGAACAAGTTCACGGGGAAGGCATTCCCGCTGCTGGTGGACCTGGTCGAGCGCGGGCTGATCCGGATCCTGGACCTGCTGTTCGTCCGGCGGGAGACCGACGGGTCGATCGTCGGCCTGACCATCGCCGACCTCGACGGCGACGGCCGGCTGGACTTCGCCGTGTTCGAGGGCGCCTCCTCCGGCCTGCTGGGCACCGAGGAGGTGGAGGAGGCCGCAGCGGTCATCCAGCCGGGCAACTCGGCCGGCATCCTCGTCTACGAGAACCTCTGGGCGGCACCGTTCGCCGCCGCCCTCATGGAGACCGGAGCGCAGCTGGTCGCCAGCGGCCGCATCCCGGTCCCGGACGTCATCGCCGCGCTCGACGCGGCGGAACAGGAGTAGTCATGGGTCTCCTCCGAGGCGTGGCCCGCACCGCGGTCGTCGCCGGCACCGCCACCGCCGTCTCCAACCGGGTCTCCCGCCGCCAGGCCGGCCGCTGGGCCGACCAGGACAGCCAGCAGTACGCCGCCGAACAGCAGCAGTACGCCCAGCCCCCGCCGCCGCCGCCGCCCGCCGGGACGGCCACGGACACCAAGCTGGACCAGCTCCAGCAGCTCGGCGAGCTCAAGCAGCAGGGCGTGCTCACCGACGCCGAGTTCGAGGCGCAGAAGGCCCGCATCCTCGCCTCCTGACCGGGGCGCACCCGTACATCCCTTTGCAGACAACCGCGCCGGGACCGGCGCCAACCACTGGTGGGGCGAAGACATGAGTGACCTGTACGCCATCGGCTACGACAACCCGCAGACCGCCGAAGAAGTGCTCCGGCACCTGGCCAAGCTGCAGTCCGAGAACCTGATCCAGCTCGACGACGCGGTCATCGTCGAACGCACGCCGGACGGCAAGGTGAAGCTGCACCAGCCGGGCGGCGGCAACACCGGGCGCGGGGCGCTCGGCGGCGCCCTCTGGGGCGGCCTGATCGGCCTGCTGTTCTTCGCCCCGCTGCTGGGCATGGCGGTGGGCGCCGGCAGCGGCGCGCTGGTCGGCAAGGCCACCGACACCGGCGTCAACGACAAGTTCATGCGCGAGCTCGGCGGGCACCTGCAGCCCGGCGGCGCGGCGCTGGTGCTGCTGGTCGCCGACATCACCGCCGACAAGGTCTTCGACGAGCTGCACGGCCAGTACGGCGGCACCCTGCTGCAGACCTCGCTGAGCAAGGAGGACGAGGAAGCGCTGCAGGAGGCCGTCCGGGCGCACACGACGGCATGACCGGCGCCCGGTGACGATCTGGTCGCCGGGCGGCTGGCCGGTAGGGCTGCGCGGGGACGGCGTGACCAGCCGTCCCCGCCCGCTGCGCGGCTTCGACCCGGTCCGGCTGGGCAGCGCCGAGTCGGCCGCCTGGGTGGCCTACTACCGCCGGCGGTGGTGGACCTTCCTGCGGGCGTCCTACGCGATGGTCCGGCTGGGCTTCGCGCTGCCGGTGCCGGACAGCCTGCGCGCCGCCTGGTACGTGCTGCGCGCCAACCAGGCCTGGGCGCCGTTCCCGGACAACGACGAGGCGCGCGCCACCGAACTCATGTGCCGCTGCTACGCCATCGTGGCCCGGGTACACCGGGAGGAGTTCGACGTGAGTACCGCCGCCCGGCTGGAGATCGCCTGGTGGCGCGCGCACCGGTGGCTGGCGCACCCGGCCGCCCATCCGGTGGCCACCCGGGACGCGCTGGTCGACGCGCTGGCCGCGCTGTACGCGCACCGCTACGGCGTACCGGCGGCGACCGTCCGGCCGGCCGCGGCGGCCCGGGCGAAGGCAATGGGCAGCTGTGACGACTGGGTGGCCGCCGGCTGTGACCCGACCAGCCCGGCGCTGGTCGCGCAGCGGCGCGCCCTGATCGCCGGCTACACCGCGCTGCGCGCCAGCATCGCGGCCGGCTAGACCGCGCCGCACTCCACCGTCACAGCCGGCTGGACCGGCGCTGCACTCCACCGTCACAGCCCGCTGGACCGCGCCGCACTCCACCGTCACAGCCCGCTGGACCGCGCCGCACTCCAGCGTCGCAGCAGGCCGGTGGGGCAGTGCCAGCCGGTGGGGCGGCGCTGTGGCGGTGCTCACTCATGATCGACGTACCGGCGACGGGGCGACCCGCGGCGGCCAGGATGGAGGCCGACGGAAGGACCCCCCGATGGCCGCCCCCGCCTCCCCCATGCCCGTCGCAGCGCCGCGCCGGTTCGCCGCCCTCCGCCACCCGGACGCCCGGCCGTACCTGTTCGGCGCCGGGCTGGCCATGATGGGCGACAACATCGAGCACGTCATCACCTACTGGGTGCTCTGGCAGAAGTTCCACTCCCCCGCGCTGGCCGGCTTCGAGGTGGTCAGCCACTGGGTGCCGTTCCTGCTGTTCTCCGTCTACGCCGGCGCGCTGGCCGACCGGTTCGACTGCCGGCGCGTGGTGCAGGCCGCCCAGCTGCTGTTCGCCTCGGTCTCGGCCGCCTGGGGGGTGCTGTTCCTCACCGGTGGCCTGCGGGTCTGGCACGCCTGCCTGCTGCTGGTCCTGCACGGCCTGGCCGGGTCGCTGTGGCTGCCGGCCGAGCAGCTGATGCTGCACGACTTCGTCGGACCGGCCGAGCTGCCCAGCGCGGTCCGGCTCAACGCCACGTTCCGCAGCCTGGGGGTGCTGTGCGGCCCGGTGGTGGGCTCGGTGCTGCTGCTCGGGCTGGGGCCGAAGGCCGGCATTCTGGTCAACGTGGCCTGCTACGCACCGCTGACCATCTTCCTGTTCCGGACCCGGTTCACCGGGCACGGGCGGGACCTGGCCGCGCCCCGGCCGCGCCTGGGCCTGCTGGATTCGGTGCGGGTACTGCGCCACGTCGCCGCCGACCACACCCTGGTCAGCATGATCACGCTGGCCGGGTTGACCTCGTTCTTCCTCGGTACCGCGCTGCAGGCGACCATGCCGATCTTCGCGCAGGACCTGAGCGGGCGCTCCGGCGGGCTGGGCTACGGGGTGCTGCTCTTCGCCGCCGGGGCGGGCGGGGTGCTCGGTGGGCTGCTGCTGGAGGCGACCGGCTCGATCCGGCCGAACGTCCCGGCGGCGGTGGTCAGTACCTGCGTCTACGCGCTGACCACGGCGCTGTTCGCGGTCAGCCACAGCTACCTGCTGGCGGTGCCGCTGCTGTTCGTCGGCGGGGTGGCCAACCTGGCGGCCATGTCGATCGGGCAGACCGTGGTGCAGCTGCGCGCACCGGCCGCCGACCGGGGACGGGTGATCGGCGTGTACACCATGGCGGCCAACGGGCTGCGGGCCGGCAGCGGCGTGACGGTGGGCCTGCTCGGCGTGCTGGTCGGGGTGCACACCTCGCTCGCGGTCAGCGCCGCGGTGCTGACCCTGGGCGCCGCGGCGGCCGGCGGGTACGCGCTGCGCAGCCGCGGCGCGCGGGCGCAGGCCGGGGCACCGGGCGGCGGATAGGCGCCGGCCGGTGCGGCAGGCAGGTGTGAAGGCTCCGTGCGGTACGCCGTGAAAGCTCCACCGGGCCGGGCCTGCCGGAGTGCGCCCGACGGGCGGACCGGGGTCCAGCTGTCCGAAAGTTTCGAGCTACACTGCGGGCGGGTCACCCCGACCCGCACCACGGCGTACGGCGGGAGAGCAATGCCAGCGCACAGCAGGGCCACGATGTCGGAGATCGCCGCCGCCGCGGGGGTCTCCGTACCGACGGTGTCGAAGGTGGTCAACGGCCGGCCGGACGTCGCGCCCGGCACCCGGGAGCGGATCGAGGGGCTGCTGCGGGAGCACAGCTACCGGCCGCGCAAGTCGCGCGCCGCCGGCCGGGTCGGCCTGATCGACCTGATCTTCGTGGACCTGGGCAGCCCATGGGCGATGGAGATCCTGGCCGGCGCCGAGGAGGTGGCGCACCGGGCCGGTACCGGCGTCGTCGTCTCCGCCGTGCACGGCCGGCACCGCACCCGACCGGACCGCGGCTGGCTGCAGAACATCGCGGCCCGCCGCTCCGACGGCGTGCTGCTGATCCTCTCCCAGCTCTCCGCCGAGCAGCAGGCGCTGCTGGACGAGCTGGGCATCCCGGTGGTGGTGGTCGACCCGGCCGGGCAGCCGCCGCCCGGCATGCCCTCGGTCGGCGCGGCCAACTGGGCCGGCGGGCTGTCCGCCACCGAGCACCTGGCCGGCCTCGGGCACCAGCGGATCGCGGTCATCGGCGGCCCGGCCGACGTGCTGTGCAGCCGCGCCCGGGTGGACGGGTACCGGGCGGCGATGAGCGCCGCCGGCCTCAAGGTGCGCCCGGGGTACGTGCGGGCCGGCGACTTCCTCAGCCCCACCGGGTACCGGGAGACGATGGCCCTGCTCGACCTGCCGCAGCCGCCGACGGCCATCTTCGTCTGCTCCGACCAGATGGCGCTCGGCGCCTACGAGGCGCTCTACGAGCGCGGCCTGCGTACCCCCGACGACATCAGCATCGTCGGCTTCGACGACCTGGACGAGGCGCGCTGGGCGGTGCCGCCGCTGACCACGGTCCGCCAGCCGCTCACCGAGATGGCCGGCATGGCCACCCGGATGCTGCTGTCCCTCATCGACGGCGAGGAGCTGGAGACGCCCCGGGTGGAGCTGGCCACCCCGCTGGTGGTCCGGGCCAGCACCGCGCCGCTGTCGGCCGGCTGACCGGCCCACCGAGCGTCGGCCGGCTGACCGGCCCGTCCGGTGCCCTGGCGCGCCGGTGGGCGGGCGCCACACCCTCGTCCCCGGGCGCCCGCCCACCGGCTCTGTTGGGATCGGCGGCCCCGACGCCGGCCGATCCCCGTCTGTACTACCGCTTCGGCCGCTGCGGGATACGCGGCAGCACCAGCGGCGCACCCAGGTACGCCAGGTCGGCCTTGACCATCTGGTAGGCCAGCTTCGGGTGGCAGTTCTCGTCGTACAGGGTGGCCATGCCCTCGGCCGGGTTGTTGAACGTGCCGGGCACCCAGGAATCCTTGTCGGTGAAGCCCCACACGGTGTACGACAGGCAGTGCCGGTTGGCCAGGCAGGCCTGCAGCAGCACGCTGTAGTCGGCGGCCATCGCCTGTAGCCGGGGGTTGATCTCGTTGGAGTCGCCGGCCTGGACCCCGGCCGTCAGCTGGCTGCGCACGTCCACCTCGGTGAAGGCGGTGGCCAGCCCCAGGTCGGTGAAGGCGTCCAGGGTCTGCCGCACGCTGAACTGGTCGAAGTTGCCGTACTGGGTGCCGAGGTGGCCCTGGGCGCGGTACTGCGGGTCGGCGCTGTTGTCCAGGGCGGCCATGTCGACGGCCGTACCGACCGCCAGGCCGTGCCGCTGGGCCAGCGCACGCAGCGTCTGGGTTTCCGGGCCGGCAGCGGGGCTGTGCCCGATGGCGGGGGTGGCGCCGAGCAGTCCGAGAGTGGCGGCGGCCACCGCACCCACGGCGATGATTCTGGTCAGCCTCACCGGGCATCCCTCCACCATCGAAGTGCGGACCCGGCGCGGGTGCGCCGGATGCGATCACGAAACTTTCCGCAATTACGCCGAAACACTAGATGCCTGCCCGTCGCTGGGTCAAGGGTCTGGAAGCGCCAGTCCACAAGCAAAACAGCGCGCCGGCGGGCACCCGCCGGAGTGCAGCGGAGGGTGCCCGTCCGGCGCGCAGACCGACGGTGAAGGGAGTGCTGTGGAGAAAGTTTCGGACTGCTCTGCCGAGGACGGCTCAGCCCTTGATGGAGCCGGTCAGGCCGCCGACGATATGCCGCTCGGCGAAGATGAACAGCCCCAGCGCCGGCAGCATGGACGACGCGGTGTAGGCGAGAATCCGGGCGGTGTCCTGGGTGTACTGGGACTGGAAGCTGGCCACCGCGAGCGGCAGGGTGAAGTTGTTCGGGTCGCTCAACACCAGCAGCGGCAACAGGTAGGCGTTCCAGCTGGTGACGAAGGCGAGCACGCCCACGGTGGTCAGCGCCGGCCGGGACAGCGGCAGCAGGATGCGCCAGAAGAAGCCCAGCCGACTGGAGCCGTCCACCACCGCGGCGTCCTCGATCTCCCCGGGGATGGCCCGCATGAAGGGCCGCAGGATCACGATGGTCACCGGCAGCGAGAAGGCCGCCTCCGGCAGCGCCACCCCGAGCAGGTGCTCCAGCAGGCCGAACTGCCGCAGCAGCAGGTAGAGCGGGAGCGCGGCGGCCGAGATCGGGAAGAGCAGCCCGACCGTGAACAGGGTGTAGATGGCCTCCCGGCCCTTGAAGTCGTAGCGGGACAGCGCATAGCCGGCCATCGACCCGAAGACCAGTACCAGCAGCGTCGCCGCCACGGCGATCAGCGCGCTGTCGAACATCGCCCGCCAGAAGATCCCGGAGCTGAGCACCTCGCTGTAGTTGCCGAACACCCACGGGTGCGGAACGCCGGCCGGGTGCGCGTTGATCTGGGCGTTGGTACGGAACCCGCCGAGCATGGTGAACAGCAGCGGCACCACCGTGATGCCGATGACCACCACGGCCGCCAGGTAGGTGAACGGGGTGCCCAGCGAGAACGGGCGGCGTCGCGGCGGGGTGGCCGCCAGTGGTGGCCGGACGGGGCTCTGTAGGACGGTCACGACGGTTACCCCACGATCCGGGTCAGCGCGCCCTCGGTGTCACGCCGGAGCGCGAACCGCTGGTAGAGCAGCGCGAAGGCGAAGCAGACAAGGAACAGGATCACCGCGACGGCGCTGCCGTACCCGAACTGGTAGCTGGTGAAGCCGTGCTCCAGCAGGTAGGTGGCCATCGTGTCGGAGGCGTTCGCCGGGCCGCCGCCCGTCATGATCCAGACCAGGTCGAACAGCTGGAGCGAGCCGATGATGGACAGGAAGACCCAGATGCGGATGGTCGGCCCCAGCAGCGGAAGGACGATCCGGCGGGTGACCTGCCAGGAGGACGCGCCGTCGATGGCGGCCGCCTCGTGCAACTCGACCGGGATGTTCTGCAGGCCGGCGAGCAGGAGGATCACGCCGAAGCCGATGTACTTCCAGGTGACCACGATGAACAGCGTGTACAGGACGATGTGGGTGTTGGCCAGCCACTGCTGTACCAGCGAGCCCAGCCCGACCGCGCGCAGCGAGTGGTCGACCAGGCCGTCGGGCTGCAGCATGAGCAGCCAGACCACCGCGGTGATCGCCTCGGAGAGCACGTACGGCGCGAAGACCACCAGGCGCAGCACGGCCCGCCCGGGGATCCGGCGGTTGAGCAGCAGCGCGATGGCGATCGAGAGCGGCAGCTGAAGAGCCACCGAGAGCACCGCGATGATCAGGTTGTGGCCGAGCCCGTGCAGGAAGACGGTGTCGTGCAGGGCGCGCTGTGTAGTTGCCGAAGCCGAACGGTACCCGGGGACTGAAGCCGGTCCACTTGTAGAAGCCGTAGTAGACGGCGGCCGCGATGGGCGCCAGCACGAATCCGATGAACATGATCATTGCCGGCGCCAGCAGCAGCAGGAGCTCGAGTCGCTTGGTGATCGAGCTCCGGCGCCGGGCCGGCCGCGCAGGAGCGCGGCCGGCCCGCGTGCGGACTGTCGTCGCCGGGGTGGCGACTCGGCCCGTACTGTCCGTGGTTGTCATTTCTCAGGTTCTCGCTACTGGTTCGAGACGGCCTTGGCGAAGGCATCCACGATGCCCTGCGGTGAGCCCTGACCGGCGAAGAAGTTCGCGATGGCGTCGTTGAGAGCGTTACCGACCGCGGTCGGCAGCGCCTGGTCGTAGTAGAGCTGGATGACCGGGGCGCCCGACAGATAGGTCTGCACGACCTTGAGCGTCGGGTCGGTGATCGCCGAGATGGCGGCCGGGTTGGCCGGCAGCGTCGCCGTGCTGGTCTGCACCAGCTTGGTCTGCACCTCGGTGCTGGAGAGGTACTTCAGGAAGTCCGGGCACGCCGGGCCGGCCTTCGAGCTGCAGGAGAAGCCGTCCCCACCGCCGAGGGCGGCACCGGGGGTACCGGGCGCGCCGGTGATGTCCGGGAAGGGGAACCAGCCGAGCTTGGAGGCGTAGTTCTTGTCGGTGGCGAGCGGGATCATCGTGGGCAGATCCCAGTCACCCTGCAGCTCCATGGCCGCCTTGCCGTTGGCCACCAGGCCGGCCGAGCTGCCGGCGCCCTGCTGGGCCGGAGTGCCGAGGAAGGCGTTCTGGAACGGCTTGCTGCCGAGGAACGTCGCCAGGTCCTGACCGGCCTTGACCCAGCACGGGTCGGTCATCTTCAGGTCCTTGACCATCGACTTGATGGTGTCCTGCGAGCACTCGCGCAGCGAGAAGTAGGACCACCAGAAGGCGTCCGGCCACTTGTCCTTGCTGCCCATGGCGATCGGGGTGATACCGGCGGTCTTGAGCTTGGCGATGTCCGCGTTGAAGTCGTCCAGGGTCTTCGGCGGCGCGCTGATACCGGCCTGGGTGAACAGGTCCGTGCGGTACCAGAAGCCGACCACGTGCAGGTCGTAGGGGATGCCGTACTGCTTGCCGTTGGCCTGCCAGAGCGCCGCGGAGTTGCCCAGCGAGCTGATCCAGGGCTTGACCGTGTCGGTCATGTCCATCAGCTTGCCGGACTGGGCCTGCGTCGCCTCGGCGCCGCCGCCCCACTGCTGGAAGATGCTCGGCGGGTCACTGGACTGTAGTGCTACCGGGACCTTCGTCTTCAGCGCCTCGTTCTGGGTGGGCGAGATCTTGAAGGTGACGTTCGGGTGGGCTTTGGTGTAGGCGTCCGCAACCGACTGCCAGACGCCCTTGGCCGGGTCCTGGTCGCCGTTGTGCCACCAGCTCAGGGTCACCGGCCCGGTATCCGAGGCCTTCGGCGAGTTGGAGCCGTTGGAATTGGAGGAGCAGCCGCTGGCGGCGGCCGCGAAAACGACGGTTGCCGCGAGCGCGAACGCGCCCCACCGCCGCCGAGCAAGCGCAGGGAATCTCATCCTGGTCATCTCCTGGGGGTGTGCGGGGACAGCCCTTCGGCTTGCCCTCGATAGCCGCAGAGTCTGCGCTGCCGATGAGCGCGCTGTCAATCGTTGTCGATAACGGTATCGGACGCTATTCTCTCGCCGTGGAACCGAGCCTTCGCGTGACGATCCGCGACGTCGCCGCGCAGGCGGGCGTCTCGGTCGCCACAGTCTCCAAAGTGATCAACGGCCGCTACGGCGTCTCCGCTGCCACCTTCGCGCGGGTGCAGGCCGTGATCGAGGAGATGGGGTACGAAGCCAGTCTGGTTGCCCAGAGCCTACGTAACCACCGGACGAACGTCATCGGGATCCTGGTGGCCGACCTGGAGCCGTTCAGCACCGAGCTGCTCAAGGGGGCCGCCGACGCCATCCGGCACAGCGGCTTCGAGCTGGTGGTCTACTCGGCCGGCGGGCAGCGCGCCGACCACGCGGGCTGGGAACGCCGCTACCTGTCCCGGCTGTCCGGCACGCTCATCGACGGCGCCGTCCTGGTCACCCCGACCGTCGTGGACGTGCACTACGGCGCCCCGATCGTGGCGGTCGACCCGCACACCGGGGTGAGTGACCTGCCCACCATCGACTCGGACAACCTGCGCGGTGCCCGGCTGGCCACCGAGCACCTGATCGGGCTGGGCCACCGGCGTATCGCCATGCTCGCCGGCCGGGCCGACCTGCAATCGGCGCAGCTGCGCGAAGCCGGCTACCGGGAGGCCCTGGCGGCGGCCGGCATCCCGGTGGACCCGGACATCGTACGGGCCGGCGACTACGACCCGGACGTCTCGGCCGAAGCGGTACGCTGGCTGCTCGCCCAGCCGCAGCCGCCGACCGCCGTCTTCGCGGCCAACGACGTCAGCGCCATCGCCACCCTGGGGGTGGCCCGCGAGCTGGGCCTGCGCATCCCACAGGACCTGTCGGTGATGGGGTTCGACAACATTCCCGACTCGGCACTGTGTACCCCGGCCCTGACCACCGTGGAACAGCCCATCCACGAAATGGGACGGCTGGCCACCGATATGGTCATCAAGCTCATCCGCGGCGAACCGGTCGACCGCACACACATCACCCTCGACACCCGACTTGTCGTACGGCAGTCGACCGGTCCGCGCAGCCCCTCCGAGTGAACGGAACGACAGTGGCACTGGACAGCAGCATCTCCACCGAAACCTGGCGCGACCCGGCAGTCCCCACCGGTGACCGGGTGGACGACCTGATGGCGCGCATGACGCTGCGGGAGAAGGTGGCCCAGCTGTACGGTGTCTGGCTCGACGTCGACGAGTCCGGCGGGACGGTTGCCCCCAGCCAGCACGAGCAGGCCGCCGGTACGCCCCACTGGGACGAGCTGGTCGGCTCCGGCATCGGCCAGCTCACCCGGGTCTACGGCACCAACCCGGTGGAGCCGGCGGCCGGCGCCCGGCGGCTGGCCGAACTGCAGCGGCAGATCGTGGCGGCCAACCGGTTCGGCCTGCCCGCGCTGGTGCACGAGGAGTGCCTCACCGGGCTGGCCGCCTGGCAGGCCACCATCTACCCGTCGCCGCTGTGCTGGGGGGCCACCTTCGACCCCGAGCTGGTGGCCGAGATGGGCGAGCAGATCGGCGCCACCATGCGCCGGCTGGGTATCCACCAGGGGCTGGCGCCGGTCCTGGACGTGGTACGCGACCTGCGCTGGGGCCGGGTCGAGGAGACCATCGGCGAGGACCCGTACCTGGTCGGCGCGGTCGGCAGCGCGTACGTGCGCGGGCTGGAGGCGGCCGGCGTGGTGGCCACCCTCAAGCACTTCGTCGGCTACTCGGTCAGCCGCGCCGGGCGCAACCTGGCCCCGGTGTCGGTCGGCCCCCGGGAGGTCGCCGACGTGCTGCTGCCGCCGTTCGAGATGGCCCTGCGCACCGGCGTCCGGTCGGTGATGAACAGCTACTGCGACCTCGACGGGGTACCCACCGCCGCGGACCCCTACCTGCTCACCACGGTGCTGCGGGAGCGGTACGGGTTCACCGGCACGGTGGTCTCCGACTACTTCGCCGTGGCGTTCCTGCGCGACCAGCACGGCGTGGCCGGTGACGCCGCCCAGGCGGCCGGACTGGCGCTACAGGCCGGCATCGACGTGGAGCTGCCGGCGGTGAACTGCTTCGGCGAACCGCTGCTGCAGGCGCTGGAGTCGGGCGAGGTCGACCCGGCACTGGTCGACCGGGCGCTGCGCCGGGTGCTCACCCAGAAGTGCGAGCTCGGGCTCTTCGACCCGGACTGGTCGGCCGAGCCGCCCGCGCTGGACGCCGGCCCGGTCGTCCTGGACGGCGCCGACTCCCGGGCGCTGGCCCGCCGGCTGGCCCAGCAGTCGGTGGTACTGCTGCGCAACGAGGCGCCGGACGGGGCCGAGCCGGTGCTGCCGCTGCGCTCCGGCCAGCGCATCGCCGTGGTGGGCCCGAACGCCGACACCAGCGCCGCCATGCTGGGCTGCTACTCGTTCCCCCGGCACGTGCTGGTGCACCACCCGGAGCTGCCCGACGGGGTGGCCATCCCGACCCTGCTGGACGCGCTGCGCGACGACCCGGCCGGGTACGACATCAGCTACGCACCGGGCTGCCCGGTGCTGGGCGGCGACGACGCGGGGATCGCCGAGGCGGCCCGGGTGGCCGGGGCGGCCGACGTCTGCGTCGCGGTGCTCGGCGACGTCTCCGGACTGTTCGGCCTCGGCACCTCCGGCGAGGGCTGTGACGCCGTCGACCTGCGGCTGCCGGGCCGGCAGGCGGAGCTGCTGGAGGCGCTGCTGGCCACCGGTACGCCGGTGGTGCTGGTGCTCTTCGTGGGCCGCCCGTACGAGCTGGGCGGGCAGGCCGACCGGCTGGCGGCGGCGGTGTGCGCGTTCCTGCCCGGCGAGGAGGGCGGCCCGGCCGTGGCCGACGTGCTGTCCGGGCGGGTCAACCCGTCCGGCCGGCTGCCGGTCAGCTTCCCCGGCACCGGAGCCAGCCAGCCGGGCACCTACCTGTCGGCGAAGCTGGGCGCCCGCAGCGACGTCAGTACGGTCGACCCGACGGCGCTGTACCCCTTCGGGCACGGGCTGTCCTACGCGCCGGTCACCTGGATCGAGACCCGGCGGCTCTCGCCGGAGCAGTGGCCGACCGACGGCGAGTGCACCCTGTCGGTGGCGCTGCGCAACGACACCCGGCTGAACACCACCGAGGTGGTCCAGGTCTACCTGCACGACCCGGTGGCCGAGGTGGTGCTGCCGACCCATCGGCTGCTCGCCGCGGCCCGGGTCCCGCTGGCGCCCGGCCAGCAGCGCACCGTGGAGCTGACCCTGCACGCCGACCTGACCTCCTACACCGGGCGCGCGGGCCACCGGGTGGTCGACCCGGGCGAGGTCGAGCTGCGGGTCGGCGGGTCCAGTGCGGACGTCCGGGCGGTGGTGCAGTTCACCCTGACCGGGCCGCGTCGGACGGTGGGCTTCGACCGGGTACGCCACCCGGACGTCCTGCTGGTCCCGGCGCACCCCGAGCCGGTCGGCGAGCCGTCCCCGACCGGGCCGGCGCTCGGCTGAGCCCGGCGGCCCGCCGGGGCTCGCTGAGCCCAGCGGCCGGCTGGGCGGGGATCAGCTGAGGCCGTGGTCGGCTGGGCCGTTTCGGCCCGGGGGCGGGGTGGGCGCCGGCAGACTGGGACGGGTACGCGGGGCGGGTGGCCCGCGATCCGTGAGAACAGCGTCTGCCGAGGGGGGAACGGCCGTGCGGGGACACGTAGGGGACCGGCTGGTGGTCCATGGCCGCCGCGACGACGAGCACAACCGGGTGGCGGTCATCACCGAGCTGCGGCACGCCGACGGTACGCCGCCGTATCTGGTGCGCTGGCTCGACGACGGGCACGAGGGGCTGGTCTTTCCCGGCCCGGACGCCACCATCGAGCCCGAGCGGGTGACCGGCTGACGTCGGCGCTGGACTGAGTGGTCGGTCAGCGCGGGCAGAGCGCCCGGCACGGCCACTCGGCCACCCCGGCGATGTTCACCGTCGCCCAGGCGTGCGCCACGTCGGGGCGGCGGGCGGCGATCGGGTCGACGATGTTGCCGGCGCAGGCTGACGGACCTGGCATTTGCAGCGCCTTATCCTGGGCGTACCCGCAGGTCAGGACCTTGACCTGAGCGGGTGTCGGGATGTGGGAATGACCCCGGCGGGGCAGCCCGCCTAGAGTTAGCGTCGCCCGATCGGGTTTCAGACCGGCCGAAGGTGGCGACATGGAGATCGACAGCACCCGCCCGTACTGCCTCATCCAGCAGGATGGGAAGATCCACTACGCGAGCGGGCAGCTGAGCACCTCCTGGCGCCTGGACGGGATGCCCCGCCCGGGTACCGGCACCGGGGGCGTTCCGGTGATCTCCATGGTCCCCTACGCGCAGCTGCGCGAGCGCGGCTACCGCACGCACGGCGGCGACGAGCCGATCCTGTCCCTGGTCCCGGACGTCTACCGCGAGGTCGACCTGCTGGACGTGGTCGACTTCGCCACCCCGGTCGGCGCGGTCAGCGAGCCCAGCTACGCGCCCACCGACGAGGAGCTGGTGGAGATCCTGGACCGGGTGATCCGGGAGGAGATCCGGCGCGGCGAGGGCTCCAACTTCCTCATCTCCCGCCGCTGCGACGTGGTGATCGCCGACTTCAGCCCGGCCGTCGCGCACGTGATCTTCGGCCGGCTGGCCCGCAACGAGCTGGGCGCCTACATGACGTTCTGCTTCTACGACGGCGAGCGCTACTTCATCGGCTCCTCCCCCGAGCGGCACCTGACCTACCGGGGCGGAACCGTGCTGATGGACCCCATCTCCGGCACGCTGCCCCGCAAGGACCTGCAGAAGCAGGCCGACCTGCTGGCCTTCCTCGCCGACCCCAAGGAGATCCACGAGCTGTTCCAGGTGGTCGACGAGGAGCTGAAGATGATGGCCCGCATCTGCGGGAAGGGCGGCGTGGTACGCGGGCCGTTCCTCAAGGAGATGAGCTCCCTGGTGCACACCGAGTACCAGCTGGAGGGCGTCGCCACGATGGACGCGGTGCAGGCGTTCCGGGAGTCGATGTACGCCGCCACCATGATCGGCAGCCCGCTGGAGAACGCCGCCCGGGTGATCCACCGGCACGAGCGCGAGTCCCGCCGGTACTACTCCTCCGCCCTGGTCCTGATGGGCCTGGACGAGCACGGCGACGAGTACCTCGACAGCGCCATCACCATCCGCACCATGGAGGTCACCACCGCGGGACAGGCCACCATCCGCAGCGGCGCCAGCATCGTGCGCGACTCGGTGCCGGAGAAGGAGGTACTGGAGATCCGGGCCAAGGCGGCCGGCCTGCTGCGCGCCATCTCCTCCTCGGCCAAGGGCGAACCCTACCTGGCCCAGTACGTCGACGACCGGGTGCGCGAGGTGCTCGACTCGCGCAACCGCTACCTGTCCCGGTTCTGGCTGGACCGGCAGAGCGACACCATCCTGGCCCCGCAGCTGGCCGGGCGCTCGGTCCTGATCATCGACAACGAGGACCAGTTCACCCAGATGCTCAAGCACGTGCTGGAGCACATCGGGCTGAAGACCACGCTGTGCGACTACCGGGACGAGCGCATCGACCTGGAGGGGCACGACCTGGTGCTGATCGGTCCCGGGCCGGGCGACCCCAACGACCTGGCCGACCCGAAGATGGCCCGCAGCCACGCGATCGTGGCCGACCTGCTGGCCCGCCAGGCGCCGTTCGTCGCGGTCTGCCTGGGGCACCAGATCCTGTCCCGCACCCTCGGGCTCACCGTGGTGCCGGTGGACCCGCCGCTGCAGGGGGTGCAGGAGACGGTGGACCTGTTCGGCCGTCGCGAGCCGGTCGGCTTCTACAACACCTTCTTCGCGCTCACCCCGGACGTCGCGCCGGAGGGCGTACAGATCGCCGCGACGCCGCAGGGCCGGGTGATCGCGCTGCGCGGCCCGCACTTCGCCAGCTTCCAGTTCCACGTGGAGTCCGTGCTCACCACCAACTGCGTGCCGATCCTGCAGGAGACGCTGAGCCGCCTGCTGGGCTGAGCGCGACGGCGCCCGGGCCGGGGGGTGGTCGCCCGGCCCGGTGGGGCCTACGCCAGTTCGGAGGCGGTATCGGGCAGACCGGCGCCGGGTGGCCCGGAGCCGGCCGGGGACATCGCCGTGTCCGGCGGCCAGGCGACGCCGACCGCCGGGGAGACCGGGGCCGCCGCGGGCGTCCCGGTCCACGGCTGCTCCCAGCCGTGCGGGTCACCCGCGGTGAGCGCCACGGTGAAGCGGGCGCCGGTCCGCCGCATCGTCACGTGGCTGCACAGCTGGTGGGCCAGCCACAGGCCGAGGCCGCCCGGCTCGCCGTCGGCCCGGGGCAGCAGGCCGGCGAACGGGTCGTCCGGCCCGGTTCCGGCGTCGCTGACCTCGACCACCACGGTGGCCGCACCGGCCCACGCCCGCAGCCGGACCGGCGGCCGGCCGTGCCGTGCCGCGTTGGCCACCACCTCGCTGGTCGCCAGGATCAGGTCGGTGCCCTCCTGCGCGGGCAGCCCGGCCGGCAGCGCCAGGCGCAGCGCCTCCCGGGCCGCGACCGGGCTCGGGTCGGTCAGCGCCAGCACCGGCGGCCCGTCCTGGACCGGATGCCCGGGCGCCGGGCGCACAGCGGTGAGGAAGTCGGCCGGTCGCAGGTAGCCGTCGTTGGTCCGGTGCCCGCCGTCGGCGGTGGCCGTGACCGGGTGGGACGCCGCCACCTCGGCGAGCACCCGGGCCGGCGTGGTCAGCCGGTGGTAGGCGCACATGCTCCACAGCGGGTACGGGTCGAAGGCGTGGTTGATCGCCGACTCGTACCGGGCCCACCAGTCCCAGGTCCGGCCGAATGCCAGCGGGTCCAGCTCGCCGACGATACGGATCTGGCCGGCGCCGGCGGCCACCCGCTCGGCGAGCAGTTGCCGGTAGGCCCGGATGGCGCCGGCCGGGCGGGTGTACAGGTCGCCGCCGGCGAGGTACTCGATGCCCGGGGCGTCGCCGGTGGCCCGCCGGATCAGCTCGGCGTGCGCCGGGCCGAAGGCGACCAGGGTCGGCTCGCCGGCCGCAACGCCGCCGAGCAGGAACGGCGCCACGATGTCGACCAGTTCGGCGTCGCAGGAGTAGTAGGCGGCCTCGTGCAGGTAGCCGGTGTACCCGGCGGCGGCTCCGGTCCTCATCGGGCCGGCTCCACCCGCACGTGGCCCAGGTCGAGCAGGCCGGCCACCCGGTGCAGCACCGGCCCGGCGTTGGTCAGCCGGGCGGTCAGCCGGCGCCGGCGGGCGTACCCGTCCAGGGTGAGCAGCGCCTGGTGGTCGGCGAAGCGCAGCCGGCCGGCGTCCAGCACCACGGCGTCGTGGTCGTCGAAGACGTCGCGCAGCGCCTGGCCGAACAGGTCGCAGGAGAAGATGTCGAGGTCGCCGCTGAGCCCGATGCGCACCGGCGCGGGCGGGGCCGCACACAGGTGGAACGGGGTGTCCGGGACGTTGCTGGCCGGGTGCAGGCAGCCGAGCCGGCGCAGCGCGGCCGGGGACAGCGAACCGGCGTGGAACCCGCACAGCCCGGTGAACGGCTCCACCGCCATGAACCGGTCGGCGAGCGCCTCGTAGCTGGCGAAGTCGGCCAGCGCCCGGTCGCCGGTCACCAGCGCGGTGCTGTCCGCGGCCACCCGCAGCCCGGTGAAGCCGTCCGCCAGCGCGCGCCGGGTGGCGGCCCGGTACTGCTCGACCTGCCCGGCCGGGTCGCTGAGGCCGCCCGGCGGGTAGAAGGACTCGGCGGTGAGCACCTGGGCGGCGCCACTGCCCAGCGCCGGCCAGAGCGCGGCGGGTGCCCGGTCACGCTCCTGCGCGGCGCCGCGCTCCCCGGCGGCGACCAGCCAGACGCGCTGCCCGGCGTCCAGGCCCGCCGCCAGGAACTGCCAGGCGTGCCGACGGAACTCGCCCGGGTCGGAGAACGCCCAGCACAGGTGCTCATGCGCACCCAGGACCCGCAGGTCCCCGACGTGGCCGGCGCTTCGCACGCGGACACCGTACCTTTCCGGCCGTCGACGTGCAGAGGGTAGGGGCACACTGACGGAAAGTGGCCTATTCGACTGGGCCGACCGGACGGCCCGCCCGCTCGTCGTAGGTCGCGCGGGCCGCCAGGATCTCCGCCACGTGCGCCACCGACCAGTCACCGATGGCGTTGGTCAGCTCGCCCAGGCCCCGGCCGAGGTCGGTGAGGCGGTACTCGACGCGGGGCGGGACGGTGGGGTAGACGGTGCGCCGGACCAGGCCGTCGCGCTCCAGCGCTTTGAGCGTCTGGGTGAGCATCTTCTGTGTCACCCCGTCCAGCAGCCGGCGCAGCTCGGAGAAGCGGACCGGGTCGGGGCAGCGGCGCAGGGCGCCGAGCACGTAGAGCGCCCACTTGTTGGCGAGCGCCTCGATGACGGTCCGGGACGGGCAGCCACGCCGGTAGGTGGCCCGCCATTCGTCCCGCAGCTCCTGGTGGCTGGCGGTATCCATGAGGTACCTGGATATCAGAAGGGTGCCTACTTCACAACGGGTACCGCCGGACGGCAGGCTGGGCGCACCGGAAAGGGGGTCGACGATGCGGGCGATCAGGTTGGACGAGTTCGGCGGGCCGGCGGTGCTCCGCACGGTCGACGTGCCGGCGCCGCTGCCGGGGCCGGGCGAGGTGCAGGTGCGGGTCGCGGCGGCCAGCGTCAACCCGGCGGACTGGAAGCTGCGCGCCGGGCTGCTGCCGCGGTTCGGCCCGCCGCCGTTCATCCTGGGCCGGGACTTCGCCGGTACGGTCAGCGCCACCGCCCCCGACGTCACCGCCTACCGGGTCGGCGACCAGGTGTACGGGCTCGCCCCGCTGGCGCCGCTGCGCGGCGCGCACGCCGAATACGTCACCGCCCCGGTGGCACAGCTCGCCCCGGCGCCCCGGGGCCTGGACCCGGTGCACGCCGCCGCCCTGCCGCTGGCCGGCCTGACCGCGTACCAGCCGCTGGCCCAGGTGGCCCCGGTCCGACCCGGCCAGCGGGTACTGATCCACGCCGCGGCCGGCGGCGTCGGCCACCTGGCCGTGCAGATCGCCCGGGCGCGCGGCGGGTACGTCATCGGCACCGCCCGGGCCGAGAGGCACACGGCCCTGCGGGCGCTCGGCGCCGACGAACTGATCGACTACCCGGCCGTCCGCTTCGAGGAGGTGGTCGCCGACATCGACGTCGTCCTCGACCCGGTCAGCGACGACTACGCCCTGCGCAGCCTGGACGTGCTGCGCCCGGACGGCGTCCTGGTCGACGTGCGGGGTACCGGCCCGGACCGTGGCCCGGTGACCGCCGAGGCGGCCCGGCGCGGGCTGCGCTACGTCCCGTTCGGGCACACGCCCTCCGGCGCCGACCTGGTCGAGCTGGGCAAGCTGGTGGAGGCCGGTGCGGTGCAGGTACGGGTGGCCGAGGTGCTACCGCTGACCGAGGCGGCCCGGGCGCACGAGCTGGTGGAGTCCGGCCGGGTGGCCGGCAAGGTCGTCCTGGTCCCCTGAGTCGCCCGTCCCCCTGGTCACGGGTCCCTGAGTCGCCGGTCCTGCTGAGGTCGCTGCTCCTGGAGTCGCTGCTCCTGGAGTCGCTGGCCGCAGTGTCAGTGGCTGGTGCCGGTCCAGCGGACGGTCAGGCCGGTGGCGGCGCGCTCGGTGCGTACCTCCAGCAGTGTGCCGAGGATGGTGGCGCGGTCCACCACGACCGGCGCGCCGTCGAGGGTGTGGGTGAGGCGTTCGCTGGCGAAGGCCGGGGTGCCGGGCGCCTCGCCGAGCAGCTGCGCCGCCCGGGCGTCCAGCGCCGTCGGGCGCAGCCGTTCGGTGGCCCGGTGCACCACCACGCCCAGGTCGGCCAGGGCGCCGTAGAGCGAGCGGGTGGTGAAGTCGACGCCGCGCAGCGCTTGCGCATACCCGGCCGCCACCCAGGAGACCTGGTGCACGGCGGGCCGGCCGGCGAGCAGGCGTAGCCGCTCCAGTCGCAGCGGGGTACCGTCGCCCGGCAGTTGGGCGGCGACGGCTGCCGGGGGTCGGCGGGTGGCCACGGCGAGCACCCGGGTGGTCACCGGCTGGCCCTGCTCGCGCAGGTCGTCGGCGAGGCTGCGCAGGGTACTGAGCCGGTAGGCGGCGCGCGGTTCGGCGACGAAGGTGCCCCGGCCGGCCTGCTGGGTCAGCAGACCTTGGTCCTGGAGCAGGTCGAGGGCCTGGCGGGCGGTGGCCAGCGAAGCGCCGTAGCTGGCGGCCAGCTCGCGCTGGGCGGGCAGGGCGCAGCCGGGCGGGTACTCCCCGGCGCGGATGCGCCGGCCGAGGTCCTCGGCGATCGCGCGGTACTTGGCCATCGGCTCCTACCCGTCGAGTCCGGCGCGCACCTCCCCGACCACGGTGCCCAGCTGTGCCGGGGTGGCGCCGTCCAGGATCCGCCGGACGAGTGCCGCGCCGACCACGACGCCGTCGGCGTACCGGGCGGCGGCGGCCGCGTGCGCCCGGCCGGCGATGCCGAAGCCTAGCAACACCGGCAGCGTGGTCTGCTGCTTGACCCGCAGCACCAGTTCCCGCGCCGGCTCGGTCAGGGTGTCCCGCTCGCCGGTGGTGCCCATGACGCTGACCGCGTAGACGAAGCCGCTGCTGCGGCGGCAGATCTCGGCCAGCCGGTCGGGCCGGGTGGACTGCGCGGCGAGCAGCACCTGCTCCACGCCGGCCGCCCGGGCGGCGTCGGCCAGCTCGGGGTACTCGTCGACGGGGGCGTCGGGCAGGATCAGCGCGCCGATCCCGGCGTCGGCCAGCGCCCGGCAGAACGGTGCGGCACCCCGGCGTACCACCGGATTGGTGTAGGTCATGGCGATCAGCGGAACGGTGAGCGCGGGCCGCACCGCCGCCAGGTCGGCCAGGATCGTCTCGACCGTGGCGCCGCGGCGCAGCGCCCGGTCGGAGGCGGCCTGGACGGTCGCGCCGTCCAGCATCGGATCGGAGAACGGCAGGCCGATCTCGATGGCGTCGGCCCCGGCGTCCTGATAGGCCAGCAGGTAGTCGGTCCAGTCGGGGGTGATGCCACCGGTGACGTAGGGCACCAGCAGGCGGCGGCCGGCCGCGGCGAAGTGCTGCTGCAGCGTCATCGGGCCGCCACCAGGGTGGGCATGTCCTTGTCGCCGCGGCCGGAGAGGGTCAGCAGCACGGTGGATCCGCTGGGCAGATCGGGGGTACCGGCGGCCGCGCAGACCCAGGCGACGGCGTGCGCCGACTCCAGCGCGGCCAGGATGCCCTCGGCGCGGGCCAGCCGGTGCACCGCGTCGAGCACCTGCTCGTCGGTGACCGTGACGTACCGGGCGCGGCCGAGGTCGCGCAGGTGGGCGTGCTCCGGGCCGACGCCCGGGTAGTCCAGGCCGGCGGAGATGGAGTGCGCCTCGCGTACCTGGCCGTGCTCGTCCTGCAGCACCGGGGCGAGGAACCCGTGCAGCACGCCCGGTACCCCGTCGGTCAGCGCCGCGCCGCCGGCCGCTTCCACGCCGACCAGCCGGGCCGGGGTGTCCACGAAGCCGGCGAAGGTACCGGCCGCGTTGGAGCCGCCGCCCACGCAGGCGACCACGTAGTCCGGGGTGCCGGCGGGCAACTCGGTGGCGCACTGGCGGCGCGCCTCCTCCCCGATGACCCGCTGGAATTCGCGGACCATCCAGGGGTACGGGTGCGGGCCGAGCACCGAGCCGAGGCAGTAGTGCGAGTCGTCGACCACGGTGACCCAGTGCCGCAGCGCCTCGGTACAGGCGTCCTTGAGGGTGCGGCTGCCGGTGCGCACCGGGACCACTTCGGCGCCGAGCATCCGCATCCGGTGCACGTTGAGCTCCTGGCGTTCGGTGTCCCGTTCGCCCATGAAGACGGTGGCGCGCATGCCGAGCAGAGCCGCCGCCGTGGCGGTGGCCACGCCGTGCTGGCCGGCGCCGGTCTCGGCGAGCAGCCGGGTCTTGCCCATCCGGTGGGCCAGCAGCGCCTGCCCGAGCACGTTGTTTATCTTGTGCGAGCCGGTGTGCGCCAGGTCCTCGCGCTTGAGCAGCAGGGTGACGCCGAGTTCGGCGGACAGCCGCCAGGCCGGGGTGAGTGCGGTCGGGCGGCCGGCGTAGACCCGCAGCAGCCGGTCCAGCTGGGCCCGGAAGGCCGGATCGGCCCACGCCTCCCGGAACCCGTCGGCCAGCTCCTCGCAGGCCGGGACCAGCGCCTCCGGGACGTACCGGCCGCCGTAGCCACCGAAGCGCCCGATTCCCACCGGCTCCCGCATCACCGAGCCGCCCGCACGCACCGCGAGATCCACTATCGCCTCCACAGTTCTAGAACTCCCTGCCGGCCAGTGTGGCACAGAGTTCTAGAACTGTGAAGCGGGCTCCGGCTACCCGACGATGAGGGCGGCCTGCAGCGGGCGGTCGTCGATGCTGTGCGCCGCCTCGATCCGGTACTCCCCCGGGACGCTGACCCAGCCGCCGTCCCAGAGCTGGAAGGTGCGCTCGGGCAGCTCCACGGTGACCGTCACCGCCTCGCCCGGGCCGGCCCCGGCCGCGGCGAAGCCGGCCAGCCAGCGCACCGGGCGGCGGGCGTCCGGGGTCGCCGGGCCGGCGTAGACCTGCACCACCTCGCGGCCGGGCCGCGCGCCGGTGTTGCGCACTGTCACCCGGACCGTGCGCCCGTGCACCGCGATCGACTCGTACGCCCAGCTGGTGTACCCCTGCCCGTGCCCGAACGGGTAGCGCGGCGCCACCCCGTCGCGCTGGTAGGCCCGGTAGCCGATGAAGACGCCCTCGTCGTAGCGCAGCACCCCGTCCACCGGGGTGGTGGACAGCACCGGGCAGTCGGCGGCGCGCGCCGGCCAGGTGGTGGGCAGCCGGCCACCCGGCTCGGCCGCGCCGAGCAGCACGTCGGCCAGCGCGGCGCCGGCCTGCTGACCGGGGAACCAGACCAGCAGCACCGCCGGTACCTCGTCGGCCCACGGCAGCTCCACCGGCGAACCGGCGTTGACCACCACGACGGTGCGCGGGTTGGCCGCCAGCACGCGGCGTACCAACTCGTCCTGGCGGCCGGGCAGGGCCAGGCCGGTACGGTCGAACCCCTCCGACTCGACCTCCTCGGTGGTACCCACCACGACCACCGCCACGTCCGCGTCGCCGGCCACCCGGGCCGCCTCGTCCAGCAGCTCCTCCGGTCCCGCCGAGACCTGGCGGTACCCGAGGGTCAGCGACACCACGGCGAAGCCATCGGGCAGCATGACCTGGTGGCGCAGCACCACCTCGACGCTGTCCCCGGCGGCCAGCCGCAGCGGCACCCGGCGCTCCGGCGGGGCGAGGAAGAGCACCGCGAGATCGGTACCCTCCGGGTCGATCGACTCGTCGAAGACGGTCTCACCGGCCACCGTGAGCCGGAACCCACCCAGGCCCCGGATGCCGAGCTGGTGCTCACCCCCGGAGACGACGGTGAGCCGCCCGCTGATGTCCACAGTGGACAGCCGGTCGGCGGTGACCCCGGGCGGCAACTCCATCCACAGGCCGGCACCGGTCGGGACGGCGGTCTCGTACAGCACGGCGCCGGCCACGTCCCGGAAGGTGGCGGTCAGCTCTGTCCACTGTGGACCGCCGGCCGGCGGCAGCTTGGTCCGCGGATCGGTGCCCATGGCGTAGCGCAGCTGCACCGTCTCCGGTAGCGCGGCGCGCAGCCCGTCCAGGGGGGAGACGACCCGCTCGGGGAAGACCGTGGCGCTGCCGCCGCCGAGCACCCGGGCCTCGGCGCCGGCCAGCCCGATCAGCGCCACGCTGCGCAGCGCGCCGGCATCCAGCGGCAGCAGGCCACCGGAGTTGGCGGCCAGCACGAAGGAGCGGGTGGCGATCTCCCGGGCCAGCGCCGCACCGTCGATCGGCGCGGGGCGCCGTTGCCGCGGGACGGCCGGCTCGACGCCGGCCAGCGCGCCCACCCGGGCGGCCAGCCGCAGCACCCGGCGGACCTGCTCGTCGACGATCTCCGGGGCCACCTTGCCGACCCGTACCGCCCGCTCCAGCTTCGCTCCCCACGGGCTGTTCGCCGCCGGCATGGCGAGGTCCAGGCCGCCGAGCGCGGTGGCCACCGTGTCCCGGGCGGCCAGCCAGTCGGAGACGATCACGCCGTCGAAGCCCCACTCGCCCTTGAGTACGCCGTTCTGCAGGGCATCCTGCTCGGTCATGGTGACGCCGTTGACGCAGTTGTACGCGGCCATCACGCCCCAGGCGCCGGCCTCGCGCACGATCGTCTCGAACGGCGCCAGGTACAGCTCGCGCAGCGCCCGTTCGCCGACCCGGGCGTCGACGGTGAACCGGTCGGTCTCCGCGTCGTTGGCCACGAAGTGCTTGACGGTGGTACCCACGCCCTGCTCCTGCACGCCGGTCACGTAGCCGGCGCCGATGGCGCCGGTGAGCAGCGGATCCTCCGAGTAGCACTCGAAGTGCCGACCGCCCAGCGGGCTGCGGTGCAGGTTCACGGTCGGGGCGAGCAGCACGTGCACGCCCTTGCGCCGGGCCTCCTGACCGAGCAGCTGGCCGGCGCGCCGGGCCAGCTCCGGATCCCAGCAGGCGGCCAGCGCAGTCGGGCTGGGCAGCGCCACGGACGGGTCGTCGGCGCTCCACCGGGTGCCGCGTACGCCGATCGGCCCGTCCGACACGACCAGGCTGGCCAGCCCGATCTCGTCGATCGCGGGCAGCGTCCAGAAGTCCTGCCCGGACAGGATGCGCACCTTCGCGGCCAGGTCCAGCCGGGCCAGCGCGTCGTCGATCGCGGCTTCGTGGTCGGGGCGCAGCGCGGACATGGGCGGCTCCTGGGGTGCATCGATCGGGGCGGTTCCGGCGTCCCAGTCTCACGCAGTTGCCGAGCGACTGGTAGGTAACGTGACTGGTTCGTTATCTCTGTGTCGGCCTACAGCCAGCTCTCGAACATATGTACGATAGAAGGCGGGGCGAGTGAAGGCGGCACAGATGGATGACGGGTACCGGCAGGACGCGCTCGCCGGCGCCCGCCGCCGGTACTGGTGGTGGAACGGTCGCAGCCGCGGCGCGCGCCTCGACGTGGTGGTCTACCGGCTCGACGAAGGCGGCTGGCTGATCGAGCTGCGGGAAGGCGGCGTCACCGGGTTCATCCGCTGGCTGCCCGCCGCCGACGAGGGAGAGGCGCTGCGCCTGGCCGCCCGGGCCCGACAGATCGGGGACGGCTGGCGTCCGCTGCCACCCGGGGACACCTGACCGGCGATGCCCGCCCCGGCCGTTGCAGCGCTCCAGCCACTGCGGACAGCGGCTTCGCAGCGGCGGCCGCGAGGCCGAGCAGCCGGTCCCGTTCGGCCGCCCGCACCACTGCCGGGGCAGTGGCGGGGCGGCGGCCGGCCGTAGGCTCGCGGCATGACCGCTCTGCCCCGCCGCCGCCGGGCCGACCGCGAGCAGCGTCGCGCCGACATCCTCGCCGCCGCCCTGGAGGTGTTCGCCGAGCGCGGCTACCGGGGCGCGTCGCTGGCCGCCGTCGCCGAGCGGGTCGGGCTGACCCAGCAGGGCCTGCTGCACTACTTCCCCACCAAGGACGCCCTGCTGGTCGAGGTGCTACGGCTACGCGACCAGCTGGACCTGGGCTCCGCCGGGGTGAGCCCCCGGCTGGCCGACATCCAGGGCCTGGTCGAATACAACGCCAGCCGCCCCGGGCTGATCCAGTCGTTCACCGTGCTCTCCGCCGAGAGCGTCACCGACGGGCACCCGGCCAGGGAGTTCTTCACCAGCCGGTACGCCGCGCTGCGCGGGCACCTCGCCGAAGCCCTGCGCGCCGAACTCGGCGACGCGCTCGCCCCCACGCTCACCGCCGACCAGGCCGCCACCCTGTTCATCGCGGTGATGGACGGGTTGCAGCTGCAGTGGCTGCTCTCCCCCGACGAGGTCGACATGCCGGCGCTGGTGGCCGCGTTCGTCGCCACCATCCGCCGGGGTTGAGCGCGTCGCCGCTGGCCCGGGTGCTCGGCGCCGGCCAGGTCGCCCGGGTGCTGACCGCCAGCCTGGTCGGCCGGATCCCGCTGGGCGCCGCGCCCCTGGCCATCCTGCTCTCCGCCCGGGCGCTGCCGGCAGCCGCCGCGGCGCTGCTCGTCGGCGGGTACACGGCCGGTACGGCGATCGGCCAGCCGGTACTGGCCCGGCTCACCGACCGGCTGCGCCAACCGCCGGTGATCCTCGCCGGAGTGGTCGTCTCCAGCGCCGGATTCGCCCTGCTCGCCGCCGCCCCCAGCTACCCGCTGCGGCTGGCCGGCGCGCTCGCCGCCGGAGTGGGCGTACCGCCCGAGGCGTGCCTGCGGGTGCTGTGGCGCCAACTGGTCGACGCCGACCTGCTGCACAGCGCGTACACCCTGGACATCGCCAGCCAGGAGCTGATCTTCATCGTCGGGCCGCTGGCCACCGTGGGCGCCGCCCGGCTCGCCGGACCGGCCGGGGCGCTGCTGCTGCTGGCGGCCGCCCAGGCGGCCGGCGCGGTCGCCTTCGCCACCGCGCCCGCCGTCCGCGCCTGGCGCGGCGTCCCGGGGCCGCGGCACTGGGCCGGGCCGCTGCGGGCCGGCCGGATCCGGCTGCTGGCCGCCACCACCGCACTGGTCGGCGCGGCGATCGGCGCCACCACCATCGCGGTGGCCGGCTACGCCCGCGCCAGCGCAACCCCCGGGGTGGCCGGCTGGCTGCTCGCCGCGAACGCCACCGGCGCACTGGTCGGCGGCCTGGTGGTGAGCCGCTGGCCCACACTCGGTGCGCCGCAACGGGTCTGGCGGATGGTGGCCTGCCTGGCTGTCGGCTACGCCCTGCTGCTGCTGGTCCCGCCACTGCCGGCGATGACGGTACTGATGGCCGTGGCCGGACTGGCACTGCCGCCCGCGCTGGCCGGCATCTTCACCGGTACCGAACGGGCCGCACCGCCGGGCACCACCACCGAGGCGTTCGCCTGGGTAGCCACCGCCTTCGCCATCGGCAGCGCCCTGGGCAGCGCCTGCAACGGCCTGGCCCCCGGCTTCCGGGCCGCCTTCGCGGCAGCCCCCACCCTCCTGGCCGCCGCCACCACCCTGGCCGCCACCCGCCCCACACCCGACCGCGAGCCCTCCACCCTGCCAACCACCTGACCCCAACCCCAGGCCCCCCACCCTCGACCCCTGGCCTCCAGGCCCACCCGGCCGGGTTCGGCACATCCCACCCGGCAACCATGTGCGGGACGAACGCCGGGGATCTTGCACTTACTGCTGTTATGGCTGGGCGAATTCCAGCAGAAACTGCACTACTCCACCGGCCGCACCCGAGCCTCCCAGGCGCCTCGACCGGCCGGTGCCCTGATCTTCGCCGGTACCGAACGGGCCGCACCGGCGGGTACCACCACCGAGGCGTTCGCCTGGGTGGGCACCGGCAACGGCCTGGCCCTGGGGTCCGGGAGGCCTTCGCGGCCCCCGCCGCCACCGCCCTGGTCACCACCCGCACCGCACCCGACCGCGAGCCATCCACCATGGCAACCACCTGACCCGTCCACCCGGATGAGTTCCGAGCAGCGCTCGACTCCGGACAACCGGGCACCGCCCGGCATGATCGGCTGACGCCGACCGCCGCAGCGCAGGTGATCACCGTCGATTGTCGACATCAATGTGACGCACGGTGGCGCGATCGACACGTTCGGCCCCGCCATGCCGGCCGGTCGGGCGTAGCTGCAGAGAACGACCATTGGGACGCTGGTGTCCACACGGGGCCCGTCAGACGAGCGTCATTGATCCGCTGGAGTGACCCATGGCAACGGCTTCCCCTTCCACGCCCCGATCCGGCGCGGTGACCGGCTGCGGTCGCAGGGACTGCGACGAACGACTCATCGAACCAGTGGACGTCGTGTGCCGCACCCACGGTGCCGTGCTGGTCCTCAGCAATATGCCGCCACGCACGCGTTACCTGCTCGGCGTACTCGCCTGCGCACTGGCCTGGGTCGCGTTCTTCGCGGGTCCAGCGATGAACACAGGGATTCCGGTGTACCTCGCACTCGCCGCCGCGGGTGCGGCCATCGTGATTACGCCGCTGCGGCTGTTCCCGGTCGCCGGTCGGGCGATCGCCATCGGCTGGGCGCTGTCCTGCGCGGTCGCGCCGGTGCTACGCCCGGGCAATCCGGCGTTCACCGCGGTCCTCACGACGATCGCGCTCGCTGTCATGGCGGGATGGGCGCTGCGGTTGAGCCGGACAGCCGCCGAACTGAACAAGATGGCTGACTCCACCGGTGGCGCACCCGGCGCCGCGTTGGTGGCTACCTGCCTGGGCACGGCGATAGCGGCCGTACTCCTCCGGCTGGCAACCGGGGGGCACGACCCGGTCCGCCGCCTGCCGTCGGCGCTCGGCCCCGCGTTCGGGTGGAGCGCCGGGCTGGCGCTGGGGGCTGCGATCCTGGCGCTGGCCGGCTTCGGTGCGGTGCTAGGTAGCAGTGGCTGGGCCCGCCGGGAGGACTGGCTGATCGCAGCGCCACGGCGGCCTGGGCGGTTGGCCGGACCGCGGATCACCACGCGCTCACGCAGCACGAATCAGCTGGACCGGTTTGTGGACAGCCTGTCCCGGGTCACCAGCCAACTGCTGCTCTCCGTTCTGGACATCCTGATCTACCTGCTCTACTACCGTGCACTACGGATCATCGTGGCGTTGACCAACTGGCTGTTGATGTGGCTGATCGCCATGGCGTGGATCGCGGTGCGCGCCGTGCGGCTGCTGGTGCGGGCGGCGTGGACGGCGACCCGCGTGGTGCTGGTGCCCGCAGTGGGCCTGCTCGCGGCTGCGGCCGCGCTGCTGGCCTTCGCCGCGGCCGACGTCGACTACGTGCGCTCGGGCTCGGTCGGCGACATCGCCCGGCTGGCCGGATACGCGATCGAGGCGTACGTGCTGCTGACCCTCGCCTGGACCGCGCTGTCGGCACGCCCGCCGAGCGGACTCAGCGCCGCCATCATCGACCTCACCGGGCCTACGCTCGCCATCACGATCGTCCTCGTGGTGATCGGCGGTTGGGGCTTCGGCATTCTGGGCGCGTTCGGCTGGGGGCCCTTCCACATCGGCTGGCTGACGCTCGGCGGCACCAGCCTCGTCGTGGCGGTGATGCTGATCCGGGCGCTGCGCAGGCGCGGCATCGCCGACGTCGGACCGGACCTCAGTGGCGGCGTCCAGTGATCGCCCTCGCCGCGGCCGTCCGGCTGGACGAGGACGACCCGCAGGAGTTGTGGGCGCTGCGGGCCGAACTGCGCTCGACCGACCTGGATCCGCAGCTGTACGAGGAGGTCGAGCATCGCGAAGGCGGCAAGGGAGCCGGGGCGGTGCTGCGTTGGCTCGCGGTCCAGGACCTCACCGCGGACGGGCTGCGGGCCATGCTGACCGCGGTTGCCCAGTGGGTTCTGCGCACCCGGCGGACCGTACGCATCACGATCGGCGACGACGAACTGGTCCTCGCCAACGCCACCAGCGAACAGCAGGACCGGCTCATCGAGGCGTTCATTGCCCGCCAGCAACGGTGACGGTGCGCGCTCGGCGCTGGTGATCGCCACGTCGCGGTACGCCGACAGCAGGTTCCGTGCCCTGCGGGCGCCGGGCAGCGACGCCGCCGAACTGGCGGAAGTGCTCGGCGATCCGGCCGTCGGTGGCTTCTCGGTCACGCCGTTGACCGATCCGACCAGCCGGGAGCTCAAGGTGCGGGTGGCCGAGCACCTCGCCCGGCGACGCGCCGGTGATCTGCTGGTGCTGTACCTGTCCGGGCACGGCGTGCGGGACGCCCGCGGGCAGCTCCACCTGGTGGCCAGCGACACCCTGCATGCCGGGTTGGCGGCGACCGGGGTGGAGGCGAGGTGGCTGCTCGACCGGTTGGACGAGTGCGCGGCACGCGAGCAGGTGGTCATTCTGGACTGCTGTTTCAGCGGCGCGTTCGCGGCAGGCGCCAAGGGCGATGGCGATGACGTGGGGGGTGATCTGGCCCAACTGTCCGGCCGTGGCCGGGGGCGGATCGTGCTGACCGCCTCCCGGGCCACCGAATACTCCTTCGAAGGCCATGCCGTCGCTGGTGCCGCCATCGCGGGATCGGTGTTCACCGCCGGCCTCATCGACGGCGTGCGAACGGGCACCGCGGACATCCGCGGCGAAGGTCGGATCTCAGTTGATGACGCCTTCGCGTACGCCTGCGACTTCGTCCGAAGGCACCGGGTGAACCAGACACCGCAGCGCTGGGGCTACGGTCTGGAGGGCACCATCTGGCTGGCCCGTACCCCACGTCATCGAACTCCGCCGCCGAACGTGCCGCGGGGCGGGTTGCTGCCCGATGCACCGATCGCTCAGCGTCCCACGCCGGCGGCGCCGTCGATCACGACCCGGCCGGTGATGGACGGCGCCCTGCCGATTCTCCCGGCGAGCGGGCCGGAGGCGCAGCCGCCGGCCGGAACGATCGTCGGCTGGGGCGGGCGCAATCCCAGCGTCGCCAGCGCTTTCACCACCGCGCTCGAGTTCGGCCGGATGGTCCCCCCGGCCGGGCTGCGGGACGCGGTCGCGGTCTCGGCGGGTAGCCGGCATGCGCTCGCGGCGCTGGCCGACGGCTCGGTACATGCCTGGGGTGAGAACACCTTCGGCCAGGTCCGTCCGCCGCGCCGACGGCTGGGCACGGCGGTTGCCGTCTCCGCCGGCGGGACACACAGCCTGGCGCTGCTGCGGGACGGTTCGGTGGTCGGGTGGGGCAACAACAACAGCGGCCAGGCCCGCACGCCGGGTCGGCTCCCCGCAGCCCGTCAGGTGGCGGCCGGCGGTTGGCACAGCCTCGCCCTGCTGACCGACGGTACGGTTGCCGGCTGGGGCGACAGCGTCGACGGCCAGGCGCGCCCGCCGGCTGGGCTGACGGAGGTCGTCGCCGTCGCCGCGGGCGACGCCCACAGCCTGGCGCTGCACTCCGACGGGACGGTGGTGGCCTGGGGACGGGACGACCACGGCCAGTGCCGGGTACCGATGGCGGCGGTAGACGTGGTGGCGATCGCCGCGGGCGAAGCGTTCAGCGTGGCCCTGCGCCGGGATGGCCGCCTGCTCACCTGGGGCAATACGCCGGTGCCGGCACGGCTGGAGGCCGCCCGGCTGGTCGGTGCCCGGGCACTGTCCGCGGGCGCCGCACACTGTCTGGTACTTGGCCGGGACGGTGTGGTGCACGCCTTCGGCGACAACAGCTACCAGCAGTGCGCCATTCCCTACGGGATCGGCGGCATCCTGACCGTCAGCGCAGGAGGTGCGTTCAGCCTGGCGCTGGCGGCGCAGTAATGGCGACCGACCACCGGTGCTCCGGCGCGGCAGGCTCCGGTTCAATCGTCGACAGCGCCGTCCGGCTGTTGGCCGACCTGGTCGTCGAGCCAGCGCAGGTGCCCCTCCCAGGCGGCCTGCTTGCTGGTACCCAGCGCCGCGCCGATGTCGGTCCACGAGGCGCCGGCGACCCGGGCGGTGCGTACCGCCAACTGGCGGCCCTGCGCTGCTTTGCGGGAGATGAGCTCGCTGAGGGCGAGCAGTTCCAGGGCCTCGTCGCGGGTGAGTCCGATGAGCGAGTCCCACGTCTCGTCCTCACCGCCGGGCGGGGCCAGAGTGTCCCGCAGGGTCAGCTCGTTGTGCCGGGCGACGGCGGTCAACAGGGTGTGCAGCCGTCCGAGCTGCTCAGGTGTCATGCCGTCGAGCCTGCTCGTCAGGCCACCCTGACGTCAAGCTGGCCTGACGGCTATCTGCTGCCGGCGTAGCGCCGGTAGCACCGCTCAAGCGGGTCGGCAGCGGACCGGAACACTTCGAGGGTGACCGACGCGGCGCCGGGAGCGACGATGTCATCTCGCGCCAGATGTCTCCCGGCCGCCCGGACGGAGCGTGCTGACACAGGTGTGTCGATTACCGACAGCGAAGGCGTCGGGCACGGTGAAGCCTGCACTTCACGTGCCCGACGCCCATTGATCGCACGGAATACAACAGGCTCCCTACCGACTACTCGTGGTCGAGCGCAGCGGCGGATGGCTTCAGCCGAGGTAGACAGAGCCGCCGGTCACACCTTGGCCCAGGTCCCGCAGCCGTCGGTCTTGAGCCACTGGCCCGCCTTGACCGACACCCTGGCATGAGCTCCGGCGTTGTAGTTGTTGTTGTTCACAATCGAATCAATCTTGCCGCTGCCGTCCTTGGCGACTTCCACGTAACAGTTGGTCGAGTCATTGGGGACGGCAGCCGTGTACGAGCCGGCCGCGATTTCGAAGCCGCCCCGGAACACGCCCTCGATGAACGAGGTCGCTGGTGCCGCGGGCTTGGTGGCCGGAGTGAAGGTGCCACATCCGTCCGTCTTCAGAAACTGCCCGTTGGCCACCTGGACGAGAACGTGTGCTCCGGCGTTGAAGTTGTCGTTGGAGATAACCGAGTTCAGGGAGCCGCTGTCGTCCTTGGAGACCTCGACGTAGCAGCCGCTCGAATCATTCGGCACGGCGGCGGCGTAGATACCCGCCTTCACCTCTGTGCCGATCTGAAAGGTGCCTTCGCCGAATGAGCCGGGCGCCGTTGCGGGCGGTGGAGTTGCCGTTTCCGCGCTGCCCGCGGACGCATGCGACGTACCCGCGCCGGCGGGCTGAGCCAGCCCACCGTTGTCGGACTTCGTGGATTTGCTTGCGGTGGCTCCCGAACAGGCGATTGTGCCGCCTGTCAAAAGGAGAACGGCGGTCAGCGTGGCAGCTCGCTTGAACTTCGGGCCATGCATGGTGTGTGCCTCCCGCGTGGACGAACAATCGATCGCGAGCGTGGCACGCGCGAGAAGCAGGTTGACACTAGTTGATTGGACCGTCACTTATGGACAGTCACCGAGCGATGACCGCCCGACCGGATGCGACCCTGATCCTCATGTCCACCACACCGCTCCCCTCGGTCAAGCCGATGGGACAGCGACCACGACCGCTCCTCACGCCGACTGGCGGCGTACCAGGGTGGGCTCGAAGATGACCGAGGCGGCGCCGAGGCCGGGGTCGTCGACCCGGGCCAGCAGCATCCGGGCCGCCTCCGCGGCCATGTCCTCCAGCGGCTGGCGGACCGTGGTGAGCGCGGGCCGGGCGGCGGTGGCCGCGCTGCTGTCGTCGAAGCCGATCACCGCCACGTCGTCCGGGATGGCGCGGCCGGCCTCGCGCAGGGCGACCAGCGCACCCTGCGCCATCAGGTCGTTGGCGGCGAAGACGCCGTCGATGTCGGGGTGGCCGGCGAGCAGCTGGTGCATCGCGGCTTCGCCGCTGTCGTGGGTGAAGTTGCCGGCCACCGAGGGGAAGTAGGCGCGGCCGAGGCGGGCCATCGCGGCCCGGAAGCCGGCCAGGCGATCCTGGCTGGCCGGGACGCTGTCTGGTCCGGTGACCATGGCGATCCGCCGGCAGCCGCGGTTGACCAGGTGCTCGGCGGCGATCCCGGCGCCGGCGTCGTTGGCCACGTCGACGTAGCTGATCGGTTGGGAGTGGCTGGGGCGGCCGATGAGCACCGCCGGCGACGCCGGCGTCGACCATCAGCCCGGGCAGCGTGTCGCCCGGGTGCAGGGAGATCACCACGGCGCCGTCGGCCTGCCCCTGGCGCAGGTCGCCGACCAGCCGGCGGCGCGCCTCCTGGCTGCCGACCAGTTGCAGGGCGAGCTGGACGCCGGTGCTGCGCAGCACGCTCATCAGGCCGCCGACCACCCGGCCGAAGAACGGGTCGCCGAGCAGCCGGGACATGAACGGGTCGTCGGTGTGCGTGTCGGAGTCGGAGATGACCAGCGCGACCGTGCCGGTCTTGCGGGTGACCAGCGAACGGGCGGCGCGGTTGGGAACGTAGCCGGTGGCGTCGACGGCGCGCCAGACGGCGTCGTGCAGCGCCGGGTCGACGTTGCGGGTGTTGTTGATGACCCGGGAGACGGTGGCTCGGGACAGGCCGGCGACCTGTGCCACGTCCTCCAGGGTGGGCAGCCGGGTGGCCACGTCTCGGTCCGCGCTCATGGCACATGTATAGCACGTCGGAGAGCGCTCTCCGAAGCGGTCGTGCGGGTGAAATCCGTGGTACTCCGGCAAAGCAGCGCGCTGCCGGCGGGGTGTCGGCGGGGTGTCGGCCCGCCGGCAGTGCGCTGTGGACCGGTCGGATCAGGCGTAGACCCCGAACTCCCACAGCGAGTAGCCGTAGGCGGTGGCCCTGGTCAGGCCGTTCATCCGGACATAGCGCGCCGAGCCGGACAGCGGCAGGGTGTCGAAACCGCCGTTGCCGGACGTGGTCGAGTAGACGGTGGTCCAGCTGGTGCCGTCGGTCGAGGTCTGGATCTGGTACGAGCTGGCATAGGCCGCCTCCCAGGCCAGCGCCACGGTGCTGAACGAGCGCACCGACCCCAGGTCGACCTGGACCCAGGCGGTGTCCACCCACTCCGACGCCCAGCGGGTGCCGTAGTTGGCATCGTCCACATAGGACGGCAGCTGCGCACCGTTGGTGCCGGTCGGCTGGTAGGACGACGCCGTGGCCGGCCGGTTCAGCGCCAGGTTGGTACCGGGGATGCTGGGCGGGACCACCTTGATGCTCCTCGTCTCGATGCCCACGTTGCCGTGGCCGTCGAAGACGTACACGTAGATCTTCCACACGCCCAGCGCCTCGGGCGCGGTGACGCTGAACGTCCCCGTGCCGTTGTCGGTGAAGGTGAGATTACTGAACCCCGTTCCCCCGGAGATGTACTTGTCCGAGGCCATCAGGTTGTACCGCAACGGATCGCCCTGCGGATCGGTGGCCGCCACGGTGACCGTGAAGGTGCCCCCGGCCGGGACCGCGGTGGCGTTGGAGACCGTCATCGAGCTGATCCGCGGCGGGGTGTTGGCCGCCGTCCTCCCCGTCCACGCCTTCTGCAGGCTGTAGTAGCCGAGCCGGTGCCAGGCGCCGGTGTAGGTGTTGAGCCAGACGCCGCCGAAGTCGTTCTCGACACCGTAGTGGAACTCCGTGCCGCCCAGGCACACGCCCGGGTGGGACTTGAGGGCCGCCCAGGAGTTGGCGTACCCGGCCTCCTTCTGCAGGTCGGTCGGCTCGGTGGGTACCCCGTTGGCGTCATTGCCCACCTCCCATTCGCCGGCCGGACCGCCCTCGGTGAGGATGTACGGCTTGCTGTAGCCGCCGTTGACCCAGTCCTGCTTGATGCTGGCGACCGCGCCGTAGCTGTTGACGGCCAACAGGTCCAGGCTCGGCGAGTACTGCTTGTAGTAAGGCCAGGCACCGGTGTAGGCGTCGGTGGAGGTGACCGGGTGGTTCGGGTCGGCCGCGTGGATGGCATCGGCGACCCGGTTGACGTACTTGGCGTACCCGATCCGCCGGGCCTGCACCTCGGCGGCGGACAGCCCGTGGTCCTGCATGGTCAGGATGACCTCGTTGCCGACGTCCCACATGAGCAGGCCGGGATTGTTCTTCAAGGCGTTGACGTCGTTGACGATGGCGGTCAGCGTGTTGTTCATGTAGGCGGTGTCGTTGACGTAGTCGGCGCCCTGGTTGAGCCACTCGCCCATGATCACCTTGATGCCCTGCTGGGCGGCGGAGGTGAGCAGCTTGGGGCTGCCGGTAACGTCCACGCCCCAGGTGCGGATCGTGTTGGCGCCCATGGCGTGCAGGTCGCGCAGGTAGCCGTCGCCGGCGTCCTGCGGCGGGCCGTAGGTGATGCCGGTGACGTACCAGGGCGCGCCGTTCACGGTCAGCCCCCAGTTGCCCTGCGAGCCGGTCACCTTGACCACGCTGGGACCGGCCGGCACGGGCGGGTCGGTCATCGCCGGGGCGCTGCTACCGACCGCGCGCTGCACGCTGACTGAGTCGACAGTCAGCGTGCCACCCGACGTGGTGGCCGCGGTCGGAGTGGTCTGGCCGCCGGCCACGGCGTTCGCCCAGGAGCCGCCGACGGCCAGGTCGAAGCGCAGGTAGAAGCCGTGGTGCACGGCCGCGTTCCAGGCCGCCACGCCCACCTGCGACTCGCTGACCGCGAAGGTCTGCTTCCCGTCCAGGTAGAACCGGATCTCCTCGTCGGTCTTCGTCCGGTCGATGACCTGCGTGTACTCGTGGAAGCCGGTCTGGCAGCCGACGCAGCTGGCCAGCCCGCCGCTGCGGCCGGTGTACTCGTTGCACACCCCGCCCGGCGCGGTCCCGCAGTGCAGCGTGTTGGACAGCTGGCTGCGGCCGTTGACGTCAGTCATGATGTCGGTCTCGCCGACCCCCGGCCAGTTGGTGTAGTTGCCCCGGTAGGCCGCCCCGGTGGCCCGGAAACCGGGCCAGTAGCCCAGCGCGTTGGCCACGTTGGGCTGCTGCAGCACGGCGCTGAACCGGGTGACCTCACCGGCCGCCGGGGTGAAGTCGGTGCGCTGCGTCTCCACCCGCCCCGAGGTCCAGTTGCCTGCCCCGTCCCGGATGGCCTTGACGGTCAGGTGCCCGTCCTGCAGGTACACGTTGGCGGTGGACGCGCTCATCGTCTCCACCTCGCCGGTGCCCCAGTTGGCCGCGCCGCCCGGGTAGGAGGTGCCGGTGCGCAGCAGCCAGTTGGCGGCCGACGGGGAGGCGCCGTTGGCGCCGCTGAAGTCGTCGCTCCAGACGGTCTGCCAGTCGTAGGTGTCGCCGGGCGGGGAGGTGGAGGTCGACGGCGTGGGCGAGGTCGTCGCGCCGCCGCCGGTGAGGACCTGGAACTCCCAGAGCGAGTAGCCGTAGCCGCCGGCCCGGGCGGTGCCGTACATCCGTACGTATCGGCCGGTTCCGGCGGTGTCCAGGGTCTGCACGCCGCCGGTGCCGTTGGTCACGCTGGCCACCGTGCTCCAGGTGCTGCCGTCGGTGGAGAGCTGGATCCCGAACGCCTTGGCGTAGGCCGATTCCCAGTTGAGCACCACCCGGCACACCGGCTGCGTGGAGCCCAGGTCGACCTGTAGCCACTGCGGGTCGCTGAAGGCGCTGGACCAGCGGGTGGCGGTGTTGCCGTCGACCGCGGCGGACGCGGGGTTGCCGGCGTTCTCGGTGCTGGAGGCGGTGACCGGGCGGTTGAGCGCGGCGTTGGTGGTGCCGCAGCCGGTCGGGGTGGGGGTGCCGGTGCCGAGCGCGCCGTAGACCTGGAACTCCCACGAGCGAGTAGCCGTAGCCGCCGGCCCGGGCGGTGCCGTACATCCGCACGTACCGGCCGGTGCCGGCGACAGTGTAGGACTGGGTGCCGCCGGTGGCGCCGGTGACCGTCCTGAGCGTGCTCCAGGTCGTCGCGTCGGCCGAGACCTGTAGCTGGAAGTCCCTGCCGTAGGCGGCTTCCCAGTTGAGGACGACGCGGGTCACGCTGGCCGTGGCGCCCAGGTCGACCTGCAGCCACTGCGGGTCGCTGAAGGCGCTGGACCAGCGGGTGGCCGGGTCGCCGTCGACCGCGGCCGACGCCGGGTTGTTCTGGGCGTTCTCGGTACTCGACGCGGTGGCCGGCCTGCCCTGCGACAGCAGGGATTCGTCGGCCCGAGCCGGCGACATGGTCACCAGTGCCCAGCAGGCGACGAGGGCGAGTGCGCTGATCGGGATCAGCACCCGCCAGCTGCGGCGCCGGGCGAGCGACGGTCTCATGTGGACTGCTCCTGACTTTCGGGGTGTAGGTCGGCTCGTGTCACGGCGCAGCGACGCGCCTGCCGGCTCGACGCGCAACCCGCGAATCGGCGCACCGGGACAGTGCGGACGGCCGGACGGGGGTTGATGAACGGACGGGGACGGACGCGGTGGGGAGCGGGTCGGAGAGCGCTCTCCAAGCCCCGAGTCTGGTCCTTCATTTCGGCCAGAGTCAATACCTTCGGCGCCCTGTGCTGAGCGCGGTCCCACGGTCGCCGGTGGCACGTTTTCCCGGAACCGGCGCCACCTGCGCACCCTCACCCAGGCATCGACCGACTTGACGATCGGGCAACGCGCCGGTAACACTGAGCGCGCTCGGAGAGCGCTCTCCAACCTTCGTCAGCCCGGGTGTCCGGGCCGCCGGCAGCGGCCGCGTACCCGCCGACAAGCGAGGAGAACCCCCATCATGTCCGCACCCCCACGGGCCCGGCCGCGCCGCGCGCCGCGGCTCGGCCGGCTCGCCGCACCGCTCGGCGTGCTCGCCCTGGCCGCCGCCGCCGTCGCCCTGGTCCCCGGCGGCAACGCCAGCGCCGCCGACACCCTGCTCTCCCGCGGCCGGTACGCCACCGCCTCGTCCACCGAGGGCCAGGGCTACGTCGCCCAGTACGCCTTCGACGGCGACCCGAACACGCGCTGGTCCAGCCAGGCCGCCGATCCCCAGTGGATCGCCGTGGACCTGGGCACCAACGCCACCGTCAGCTCGGTGAAGCTGGTCTGGGAGGCGGCCTACGCCCGCGCCTTCCAGCTACAGACCTCCACCGACGGCAGCACCTGGTCGACGGTGAAGTCGGTGACCGGCGCGACCGGCGGCGCAGCCACCTACCCGGTCAGCGCCACCGGCCGCTACGTGCGCCTGTACGGCACCTCCCGGGCCACCGGCTACGGCTACTCACTGTGGGAGTTCGAGGTGTACGGCACCGCTGGGGCAGGCGGCCCGGTCACCGGCGGCCCCGGCTACATCGTGGCCAACCCGGTGGTGACCGGGGTGACGCCGTCGACGTACAACCCGCCGCACGCGTACTTCCACGAGTTCCAGGCCAACTGCTCGGCCAACCACTCCGCCAACGACGACCCGATCGTCTACCCGGGCCAGGCCGGCGCCTCGCACAACCACACCTTCCTGGGCAACACGACGACCAACTACGCCAGTACCCTCAGCTCGCTCAGCGCCGGCGGCACCAGCTGCACGGCGCTGGGCGACCGGACCGGTTACTGGATGCCGACCATGCTCAACGGCACCACCCCGGTCACGCCGATCGGCCCGCAGGTCATCTACTACAAGACCGGCGTGAACGACTACACCAGCGTCCGACCGTTCCCGGCCGGGCTGCGTTTCCTGGTGGGCAGCATGACCGCCACGGCAGCCGAATTCCTGGCCGGCTCGTACGAGGGCTTCGAGTGCGGCAACAGCTACCACAACGCCGACATCCCGCAGGGCTGCCCGGTCGGCACCCAGATCAACGTCCGCTACCAGGCCCCCAGCTGCTGGGACGGCAGGTACCTGGACACCCCCAACCACCGCGACCAGATGGCCTACCCGGTCAACGGCGTGTGCCCGGGCGACCACCCGGTCGCCCTGCCGATGATCGAGTTCAAGATGGCCTGGCCGATCCCGGCCAACGGGGACACCTCCCAGTACCACTTCTCCAGCGGCCGCGGCTACTCGTTCCACTACGACTTCTTCAACGCCTGGGACCCGGCCACCCTGGCGGCCCTGGTGCAGCAGTGCGTCAATGGCGGCCTGCAGTGCAACGCCTACGGCTACGACGAGTCGCAGCCGGGCCGGGGCCGGGTACTCGACGCCGCCGGCAACCTGATCCACTGACCGCTCTCCCTCGGGTGGACCGCGTCGGCCGGATCCGACACCGGCCGGCGCGGTCCACCGGACAGGCTGGCGCACCGGGGCGGGGCGCCCCCGGTGCGCCAGCCGTCGCACTCAGTCGAGCAGGCCGGTGACCGTCCCGGCGGCCACCGTGCGGCCGCCCTCGCGGACGGCGAAGCCGAGCCCGACCTCCATCGCCACCGGCCGGCCCAGTTCGACGGTGAGGTCCACCGTGTCACCGGGTGCCACCATCGACACCTGCTCCCCGAGCTCCACCGCGCCCGGGACGTCCGTGGTGCGGAAGTAGAACTGGGGACGGTAGTTGGCGACGAACGGCGTGTGCCGGCCGCCTTCCGCCGTGCTGAGCGCGTACAGCCGGGCGGTGAACCGCCGGTGCGGGGTGACCGAACCGGGCAGCGCCACCACCTGGCCGCGCTGCACCTCGCCCCGCCTGACGCCACGCAGCAGGATCGCCGCGTTGTCACCGGCCTGCGCCCGGGGCAGCGACCGGCCGAACATCTCCAGCCCGGTGGCCACCGTGGCCAGCGTCGGGCCGAGCCCGACCACCTCGACGGGGTCGCCGACGCCGAGCGTGCCGCGCTCGATCGCCCCGGTCACCACGGTGCCCCGGCCGGAGATGGTGAGCACGTTCTCCACCGGCATCAGGAACGGCTGCGCCAGTTCCCGCTGCGGTACCGGCACGTAGCGGTCGACCGCGTCCAGCAGGTCCACAATGGACTGTGTCCACACCGGGTCACCGGCCAGCGCCCGCAGCGCCGACACCCGCACCACGGGCAGCTCGCCGCCCGGGTAGCCGTACCCGGCGACCAGCTCGCGTACCTCCAGCTCGACCAGGTCCAGCAGCTCCGGGTCGGTCACCGCGTCCGCCTTGTTGAGCGCGACCACCAGGTAGGGCACCCCGATCCGGCGCGCCAGCAGCACGTGCTCGCGGGTCTGCGGCATCGCCCCGTCCAGCGCCGAAACGACCAGGATGGCCGCGTCGACCTGGGCCGCGCCGGTGATCATGTTCTTCACGTAGTCGGCGTGACCGGGCATGTCGACGTGCGCGTAGTGCCGGGTGGCGGTCTCGTACTCGACGTGCGCGATGGAGATGGTGATGCCGCGGGCGACCTCCTCCGGCGCCCGGTCGATCCCGTCGAACGGCACGTACCGGTTGCCGGCCGGCAGCCGGTCGGCGAGGACCTTGGTGATGGCGGCGGTCAGGGTCGTCTTGCCGTGGTCGACGTGGCCCATCGTGCCGATGTTGAGGTGCGCCTTGTCGCGCACGAATTCCAGCTTCGCCATGGTTGATGTGCCTCCCACATCTGGCTGACAGGGGCGGCGGACGGCGGTACGCGGGCGGACGCCACTCCGCTTGAGGGGATCTCCGCGCCAGAGCCGCGCATCGGCGTGGTCAACGCCGGAACTTCGACACCCTCCCCCGCGGGCTCCGCTGGTGCTGGGAGAGGGTCAGCGATCGACTCGCGCGCACGCGGTCGCCGGCCGGCGCAGCGTGGGCGCTGCGGGCCGCGGGTACCGGGTGGCGGACATGGCGATCACGGTAGCCGGTAACGTCCAGCGGCCCCAGGGATATTCCGGCCCCCGCGGGGTGTCGGACCCGACCGGTACGGTGGCCGCATGGCACCGACGACCAGGGCGCTGACCAGTGCCGACGTGCTCGCCCTGCGGATGGCCAGCCTGCTGCTGCGCCCCCGGCCGAGCGAGGACGCCCGACCCGCGCCAGCCGACGTGGCGGGCGTGGTGACGTGGTTCGGCGCGATGCAGGCGCAGGACCTGACCAGCGGCCTGTGGTCGCTGGGCTGCCGGCTGCCCGGCTGGACGCTCGCCGACGTCAACGCCGCGCTGGAGCGCCGGGAGGCGGTCCGCACCTGGCCGATGCGCGGCACGGTGCACTGGGTACCGCCCAACGACGCGCACTGGATGCTCGACGTCCTCGGCACCCGGGCACTGGCCGGCGCCGCCAAGCGGCGGGCGTACCTGGGGCTCACCGAACAGACCGCCAACCGGGCGGTGGACGTGCTCGGCAGGGCGCTGGCCGGCGGCGGCCGGCTGACCCGGGCGCAGTGCCTGGCCACCCTGACCGAGGCCGGCGTCGACTGCGCCGGCCAACTCGGCTACCACCTGCTCTGGTATACCAGCCAGTCCGGCGTCACCTGCATCGCGCCGAACGTCGGCAAGGAGCAGACCTTCGTGCTGCTCGACGAGTGGGCCACCGCGCCCAACCGGCCCAGCCGCGAGGAGGCGCTGGCCACCATCGCGCTGCGCTACTTCCGCAGCCACGGGCCCACCAGCCGGCAGGACTTCGCCGGCTGGATCGGCGGCACCGCGGCCGACGCCAAGCTCGGCATCGCCGGGGCCGGCGACGCGCTGGCCCGGCTACCGGTCGACGGCGCCGAGCTGTACGCCGACGCCGACCTGCTGGCCGCCTGGCGCCCCGGCAAGCCGGCGCCGCAGACGCTGGCGCTGCCCGGCTTCGACGAGTATCTGCTCGGCTTCAAGGACCGTTCGCTGATGCTCGACGCCGGGCACCTGGCGGCGGTCATCCCGGGTGGCAACGGCGTCTTCCAGTCCACCGTGGTCCGGGACGGCCGGGTGGTCGCCGTGTGGAAGCGGCTCACCGGTCGGAAGGCCACCACGGTCACCATCACGCCGCTGGTGACGCTGGGCGCCACCGACCGGTCCCGCACCGAGCGGGCGTTCGCCCCCTACGGCCGCTTCCTGGGCACCGACATCCAGCTCCGCTGGGCCTGACCGCGCCCGCCGGCGGTCACGGGACGAACTGCTCCTCGATCTTGACGATCTGTCCATTCTGGACAGTCAGCCACCACGGGTTGTAGGACAGCTTGTGGTCGGTGGTGTCCGGCTTGGCCTTGGCCAGGTAGCCGGGCAGGGCAGCCAAGGTGATCGTCGCGGTCTGCGGACTGCCGCCGTCGTTCTGCAGCACGCTGACCGTCACGTTGGCCGCGACCGGCAGGGTACGCAGCTTCGGATTGTCGTTGACGATGTAGTAGTCGTCGTCGGGCCCGTCGTCGCCGCTGCCCGGATTCGCCTTCTGCCAGGCCTTCTTGGCCGCGTCGCCGGTGAGGAACTCGATCAGGTCGAAGGTGATGCTGCGGTGCGGGATGTCCAGGACGGTCAGGTACGCCGCGGAGCGCCCGTCCGCCAGCACCGGACTCGCCGACGGGCTGGCCGGTGCGGAGCTGGCCACCGGGCCGTCCGAGGCCGCCGTGGCGCCGGACGCCGACGGGCCGGAGGACGGGCCGGTGGCCGCGCTACCGGTGTCCGGACCGCAGCCGGTCAGCGCGCCGATCACCAGAACCGCGACGGCGAGGCCGCCGAGGAGGGATTGCCTGCGAATGATCACGCCCGGCATGGTGGCACGACGGATGCGACCGGGCCAGTGCCTGTCGGGATTGCGGCATCAACCGGCAGGCGCCCCGACGGCGGTCAGTCCTGCAGGCCCCGGCCGGCCACCTGGCGGACGCTGCCCTCGGCCAGCCGGTACGCCAGGCCGGCCAGCCCCAGCCGGCCCTGCGCGATCCGCTCGGCGAGCAGCGGCGATCGCCCTTCCAGCAGCTCGACGGTGTACCGGATGTGCTCCTCGACGGCCAGGTCCGGCTCCTGTAGCGCCTTCTCCCGCACCGGCAGCACGCCGAGGGTGACCCGGTCGACCACGTCGCGGATGTACCCGGGCGGGAGGTCGCCGGTGCGCAGCGAGTCCAGGGCGGCGCCGATGGCCCCGCACGAGTCGTGACCGAGGACGGCGATGAGCGCCACGTCCAGGACGGCGACGGCGTACTCGATACTGCCCATCACCTCGGGACCGACCACGTGCCCGGCGGTGCGGACCACGAACAGGTCACCCAGGCCCTGGTCGAAGATGATCTCGGCGGCCAGCCGGGAGTCGGAGCAGCCGAACAGCAGGGCGAACGGCTTCTGCCCCGGCGCCACCGCGGTACGCCGGTCGGCGTCCTGGTGCGGGTGCAGTCGTTCACCTGTGACGAAGCGGGCGTTACCCTCCAGCAGTGTGGCCAGTGCCGTACTCGGCTGCATGCCGTCTCCGTAGTCGGGGGTGGTGTGGTATCGGGCGTCTGGCCATTATCGCGGAGCCGTCCGGTTGACGTCAGGATCAGGATCACAATCGCGGCGGAATTCCCGGCTTCCGCGGCTCGTACCCGGGCAACTAAGGTTCCTCACGCGACAAGATCTCACAAAATCACACAGGCGCATGGCCGCCCGACCGGCGGGCGCAGCGCCGGAAGGAGTCCCAGGGTGGCCGACATCGACGCCGCACTGCTGGTCGGAGCCGACCCCGGCACTGCCGCGGTGCTGGTCCCCGATCCGGCCGGGCTGCCCCGGCTGGCCTGGACCGGACCGGCCGCCGCCGGCCTGGACGCCGCCCAGGTCGCCGCGGTCCGCGAGCAGGGCACCGCCCGCCCCGGCACGCCCGGCAGCGAAGCGCTCACCGTGGCGCTGCTGCCGGAGGTGTCCCGCCTCTGGTACGGCCGCCCCGGGCTGTCCGGCCACCGGCTCGCCCCGCAGCAGCCGACCCCGGCCGGGCACGACTGGGCCACCGCCTTCGTCACCACCGCGCTGACCGCCGACGCCACCGGGGTACGCCTGGAGGCGACCGACAAGCGGGCCGGGCTGGCGCTGCACACCGAGATCCAGACGGTCCCCGGCGGCGCCCTGCGTACCCGGCACACGCTGACCAACACCGCCCCGGGCGACTACCTGCTCGACCGCCTGGACGCCGTGTACCCGGTGGCCGACCAGGTGACCGAGGCGCTCGACCTGACCGGCCGGTGGGCCGGCGAGCGCAGCCCGCAGCGGCACGCCATCACCGACGGCCTGTGGGCCCGGGAGGGGCGCACCGGCCGGCCCGACTTCGACAGCCCCACCCTGCTGGTCGCCGGTACCAGCGGCTTCGGCTTCGGGCACGGCCTGGTCTACGGGCTGCACGTGGCGTGGAGCGGCAACAGCGGGTACGCCCTGGAGCGGCTGCCGTCCGGCCTGACCCTGCTGCGCGGCGGCGAACTGCTGCTCCCCGGTGAGCTGGTGCTCCGGCCGGGCGAGCAGTACACCACCCCGTGGGTGTACCTGGTGGCCGCCGGGGACGGGCTCGACGGCCTGGCCGCCCAGCTGCACGCCTTCGCGCGTACCCTGACCAACCACCCGGTGGAGCAGAAGGTCGTCTGCAACGTCTGGGAGGCGGTCTACTTCGACCACGACCTGGACCGGCTCACCGAGCTGGCGGACCGGGCTGCCGAGGTGGGTGTGGAGCGGTTCGTGCTGGACGACGGCTGGTTCGGCAGCCGGCGCGACGACACCAGCGGGCTCGGCGACTGGGAGGTCTCGCCGCAGGTCTGGCCGGACGGGCTGGATCCGCTGGTCGAGCGGGTGACGGCCCGGGGCATGCAGTTCGGGCTGTGGTTCGAGCCGGAGATGGTCAACCCCGACTCCGACCTCTTCCGGGCGCACCCCGACTGGGTGCTGTCCATCGGGGACCGTCCCCCGTTGACCGCGCGCCACCAGCTCGTCCTCGACCTGGGCCGGGAGGAGGTCCGGGAGTACCTGTTCAGCAGGGTCAGCGCCATCCTGAGCCGGTACCCGGTCGGGTATGTCAAGTGGGACCACAACCGCGCCCTCGCCGACGCCGGCTCCGCCCCGCGCGGCGACGCGCCCGGCGTACGCGCCGCGACGCAGGGTTACTACGCCCTGCTGGACCGGCTGCGGGCGGCGCACCCGCAGGTGGCCTGGGAGAGTTGCGCCTCCGGCGGTGGCCGGATCGACCTGGAAGTGATCGGCCGGGTGGAGCGGTTCTGGACGTCGGACAACACCGACGCCCTGTCCCGCCAGCAGATCCAGCGGTGGACCGGGCAGCTGGTGCCGCCGGAGTACCTGGGCAGCCACGTCAGCGCCCCGGTCAACCATCAGACCGGGCGCAGCTTCACGCTGGACTTCCGGGCGGCGACGGCGTTCTTCGGCGCGCTGGGCATCGAGTGGGACCTCACCCGGGCCGACCCGGCCGACCGTGCCCGGCTGGCCGAGTGGATCGCCGCGCACCGCCGGCTGCGCGGCCTGCTGCACGGTGGCCGGTCCTTCCGCGCCGACACCCGACCCGGCGTGTACGGCTACGGCGTCACCACCCTCGACGCGGCCGTGGTCGCCTATGCGCAGCTGGCCGAGCAGGTGGCCGAACCGGAGCCGTTGCTGGTGCCGGGCCTGCCCGCGCACCGGCGGTACCGGGCCAGCCAGCTGCTGCCGCCGCCCGGCACCACGTGGCGCGGCGAGGGCGTCGAGTGCTCCGGCGCGGTACTGGCCACGGTCGGCCTGCCGGCTCCGGCCCGGGCACCGCTCAGCATCACCGTCATCGAGCTGACCGCCATCGACTGAGCTTCCGCTCAGTCGATGGGGCTCGACTGAGCGGGCGGTCAGTCGAGCGCCGTCACAGCTCAGCTGGCGGGGTCGGGCCCGGCGACCACGGACCAGTCGGCCGGGGCGACCGGGCTGGCCGCCCGGCTGTCCAGGTCCACCTCGGCGACGACGCCGCGCGGTGACACGCACAGCACCCGCTGCGCCGGGCGCAGCCGCGGGTCGGTGCGGTAGCGCCCGGCCAGCTGCCGCTCCGCGTCCCCGTCGCCGCCGTCGGCGGCCAGCAGCAGCGCCGCCACCTCGTCGACCAACCCCAGGTCGCTACCGTCCAGCGTGGGTCGCGTCGCTTCCCCCCAGACGTCCCACAGCAGCAGCTCGTCGCCGTGCCGGTGGGCCAGCTCGTTGAGCACGTAGTTGCGGATGAACCAGGGGCCGCCGATCGGCACGCCCGCCCCGACGCCGTACCGGTCCGGGTCGATCGCGCCGCGCCGGTACGCCGTCCACACCTGGGCGGCGGTGGCGAACAGCGGCGCCGGGTCGGCCGCCGTGCCCGCCCGCAGCGGCACGTCCTGCACGTCGAAGCCCCACGGGCCGGCCGGGTCGAGTTGGAGGTCGGCGAAGCGCCAGCGGTCCCCGGTCCACACCTCGGCGAGCACGTGGTCGACCCAGAACCCGGGCTCGAAGTAGCCGGCGAAGCCGATCCGGCTGCGCGCCGGCACGCCGTGCTCGCGCAGCGCGGCCACGCCCAGCAGGGTGAAGTCCCGGCAGCAGCCGGCCACCCGCTGCGCCGCCTCGCGCGGCTGCGCCAGCGGCCACGGGTGCCGGGCCTGGTCGGTGCCGAGGATGCGGTCCACCCACCGGTTGTCGATCTCGGCGAGCCGCTCGCCGGCCAGCTCGACGCCGCCCGCGCGGTAGTGCACCAGCACGTTGCGGACCAGCGCGGAGAGCTCAGCCAGGTCGGTGGGGGCTGCCGCCAGCAGCTCCCGGTACGCCCCCGGCGCCGTGTACGCCGAGTGCCGGGCGTACCTGTCGTGGTCGGCCATGCTGTCCTCCCCGTCGGCTGCGATGACCACCAGCCAAGCAAAAATCTGCGCTCCGGGACAGTCCTGACACCGTGTCAGCGGGCAACGCGGGGGCTGTCAGCCCCCGGGGTGTCGCCGATTTGTTACCTGGCAAGGCGGTACGGCATGCTCGGGGGCGTCACGCGACTGGCGGCACGGGGATGGGTGCAAACCATCGGGGAGCGTCCGTCGGGGCCGACCGCCTGGGCTCCGGCAGTTGAGCGGCTGCGCCGCCCACGAGGACTGGGGGTCCAATGTCCGAATCCAGCGGTACCAGCGCGCGACTGCTGCCCGGCGGCCCGGTGGCCGAGGCGATCCTGGCCGACGTCCGGGTCCGTGCCGACCGGCTGCGCGGGCGCGGCGTGCGGCCCAGCCTGGCCACCATCCTGGTCGGCGACGACGATGCCAGCGCCGGCTACATCCGGATCAAGCAGAAGCAGGCCGCCGAGCTGGGCTTCGTCTCGCCGCACACGCACCTGCCGGCCGATGCCACCCAGGCCGACCTGCAGCGGGTGATCGTCGAGTACAACACCGACAAGGACGTCCACGGCCTGCTCGTCCAGTACCCCATCCCCGGCCACCTGGACTACGACGCGGCGCTCGCCGCGATGGACCCCGACATGGACGTCGACGGGATGCACCCGGTCAACATGGGCCGGCTGGCGCTGGGCCTGCCCGGCCCGCTGCCCTGCACCCCGGCCGGCATCGAGGCGCTGCTGGCCCACCACGACATCCCGGTGGCCGGCCGGGAGGTCGTGATCCTCGGTCGGGGCGCCACGCTGGGCCGGCCGCTGGCCATGCTGCTGAGCCAGAAGCGCCCCACCGCCAACGCCGCGGTCACCGTGGTGCACACCGGGGTACCCGACTGGCAGCGCTACACCCGCCGGGCGGAGATCCTGATCGCCGCCGCCGGGGTACCCGGCATCATCCAGCCCGAACACGTCCGGCCGGGGGCCACGGTGATCGGCGGCGGGGTGCGCTACGCCGGCCGGCGGCTGCTGCCCGACGTGGACGAGGCGTGTGCCGCCGTGGCGGGCGCGATCACCCCCCGGGTCGGCGGGGTCGGCCCGACCACGGTGGCGATGCTGTTCCGCAACGCCATCAGCGCCGCCGAGCGCGCGACCGCCTGACCACGCAGGTCCGTGCGCCGGCCGGGCCACTCGACCAGGCCGGCGCACGGACGCCGGTTGAGCTGGGCGGATGTGGTGGCGGTTAGGGTGAGGCGGTGTTCGACGCCTACGCCCGCGCCGTGGAACTGGACGCCGCCGACCCGCTGGCCGCCTACCGGGAACGGTTCGTGGTGGCCGATCCGGAGCTGGTCTACTTCGACGGCAACTCGCTCGGCCGGCTGCCGCACGCCACCCGCCAGCGGCTGCACGCCGCCGTCGACGAGTGGGGCACCGATCTGATCCGGGGCTGGGACCGCTGGATCGGACTGGCCCGGGAAGCCGGCGACGTGCTGGCCGGCGGCGTCCTGCAGGCCGGCCCGGGCGAGGTGGTGCTCGCCGACTCGACCAGTGTGAACCTGTACAAGCTGGCGGTGGCGGCGTGCGAGGTCCGACCCGGGCGCGCCGTGATCGTCACCGACGACGACAACTTCCCGACCGACCGGTACATCCTGGCCGGGATCGCCGCGGCGCGCGGGATGACGGTCCGCACCGTCCGTACCCACCTGGACGAGGGGGTGCGCACCGGCGACGTGGTGGCCGCCCTGGACGACGACGTGGCGCTGGTCAGCCTGTCGCACGTGGCGTACCGCTCCGGCGGCCTGGCCGACCTGGCGGCGGTCACCGCAGCGGCGCACCGGGTGGGCGCGCTGACCCTGTGGGACCTGTCGCACTCGGCCGGCTCGGCGGCGGTACCCCTCGGGCCGGCCGGCGTGGACCTCGCGGTCGGCTGCACCTACAAGCACCTGCACGGCGGGCCGGGCGCGCCGGCCTTCCTGTACGTCCGCGCCGACCTGCAGGACCGGCTGCGCCAGCCGATCTGGGGCTGGTTCGGCCAGCGGGACCAGTTCGCCATGGCCGGCGCCTACGATCCGGCCGACGGCATCGACCGCTTCCTGGTGGGTACCCCGCCGGTGCTCGGCGGCTACGCGGCGCTGGAGGGCGCCCGGCTCACCGCCGAGGCCGGCATCCCGGCGATCGAGGCGAAGTCCCGGGCGCTGGGCAGCTACGCCCTGCAGCTGCACGACGCCTGGCTGGCCGAGCTCGGCGTCCGGCTGGCCTCACCCCGCGAGCCGGAGCGCCGGGGCGCCCACCTGACCCTCTACCACCCGGACGCCTGGCAGCTCAGCCAGGCGCTGCGGGCAGCCGGGGTGATCCCGGACTTCCGCACCCCGGACCGGCTGCGCATCGGCTTCGCACCGCTGTCCATGCGCTTCACCGAGGTGCACACCGGCCTGGCGCGGCTGCGCGACATCCTGCGCGCCGGCAGCCACCGGGAGTTCCCGGCCGGGCGGCCCCGGGTCACCTGAGCCGGCGCTCAGCCACGCATCGGCTGGGAGAAGCGCACCATGTTGCCGGACGGGTCCCGGAACGCGCAGTCGCGTACCCCGTAGGCCTGGTTGGTCGGCTCCTGGAGCACCTCGAAGCCGGCGCCGCTGATCCGCTCGAAGAGCTTGTCGACGTCGTCCACGTCGAAGATCACCCCGGTGAGCGCGCCCTTGGCCAGCAGCGCCTGCAGGGCCGCCGCGTCCTCGGCGCTGCGCCCCATCTGGACGTGCTCCAGCATGATCTCGACGTCCGGCTGGCCGTTGGCGTGCAGGGTGAGCCAGCGCAGCCCGTCGAAGTCGACGTCGTTGCTGACTTCCAGGCCCAGGGCGTCACGGTAGAAGGCGAGCGCAGCGTCCTGGTCGTGGACGGAGATGAAGGCGTGCGACAACTTCATGGTCATGCCGGCGACGCTACGCGCCGGCCGGCGCCGTTACTTGTCGAAACCTGCTCGGCGGTGCCGGTGGCGGACCGGCTCGGCCGGCCGGCGAGCTTGAGGTAGCAGGCCGGGATGGCGGCGCTGGCCCGGTGGTCGCGGGCCCGGTAGGCGCTGGGCGACTCGCCGACCAGTTCGGTGAAGCGGTTGCTGAACGAACTCAGTGAGGTGGCGCCCACCAGCATGCAGACCTCGGTGACCGAGTGGTCGCCGCGGCGCAGCAGCGCCTTGGCCCGCTCGATGCGCCGGGTCATCAGGTACCGGTGCGGTGTCTCGCCGAAGGCGGCCCGGAACCGCCGGGAGAAGTGCGCCGGGGACATCCAAGCCGCCCGGGCCAGCGCCGGCACGTCCAGCGGCTGCTGATAGGCCCGGTCGATGAGGTCCCGGGCGCGGCGCAGGTAGCGCAGCTCCTCCGGGCTCATCCGGGACCGGCGGCCGAGGCGGGCAGCTCCAGCATGGCCCAGGTGACCTTGCCGTCGGCGGTGGGGGTGCAGCCCCAGGAGTCGGCCATCGAGTCCACGATCAGCAGGCCCCGGCCGTACCCGCTGCCGTCGGCGTCGACGCCGCCGCCGGCCGGGTGCAGCAGGCGCGGGTCGCCGTCCCGCACGGCCAGCGAGAGGGTACGCCCGCCGAGCCGCACCGTGACCCGCAGCTCGGTACGCGCGTGCACGACGCCGTTGGTGACCAGCTCGGAGGCGATGAGCTGGGCGAGCCGGGAGAGCCGACGGACCCCCCACTCCTCGCACGCCTCCTTGACCAGTACCCGGGCGACTTCCGGCGCGGTCCGGTCGGGGACCAGGACCACCGACTCGCGACGGTGGTCGGGTGCCCAGTCGCGGGAGGCCCGGGCGGCGTCGACCGAGTCGAACAGCTCGATGCCGGGGCTGCCGGCCAGCTCGGCCAGCGACTGCGCCACGACCCCCGAGCCGCCGCAGAGCAGCAGCTCGGCTCCGGGCCACTGAAGCGCCTCGGCGGCGAAGTCGGCCAGCGCTCCGGCAGCGCGCTGGGAGACCGTGGTGAGGCGGGAGACATCGGCGAGCACGGCCTGCGGCTGGTCGGCCAGGCAGTCGCGCATGGTGACCAGACAGGATGGGAGGGTGAGCTGGTCGAGTGGCCCGGACAGGCCCACCACGGCGAGCGGCAGGCGTTCGGTGACGGTCGCGGCGAACATCCCCATCAGCGCCCCGTACCCACTAGATGCACCAACCTCTCGCTGAACGCTGACGGCCCCGGCCGGTCGTCACGCGTCGTCTCCCCCGCTGGCGGGCCATCGGTCACGGCCCTGAGGACTCCCTACCCGACATCGTGCCAGTCAACCATCCGTGGGGACATTCGTGTGGCCGCTCCGCCGACGGCGGAAACCGCCCGGCATCCCGACACATCGCCGCGGCGCCGCTGCTGACCACGGATCCGGACCGCCGGTCCGAACGCACCAGCGGCGCCCCCATGCTGACCCGAGATGCATGGGGGCGCCGGCGGTGCGCTGGCGAGGTGCCGTAGCGGGGTGGGGGGCCGCTACTCGGTCTCCTCCGCCAGCAGGGCGTCACGCAGCTTGCGCAGCGCCGCACTGAGCAGTCGGGATACCTGCATCTGGGAGACGCCCAGCTGCTCGGCGATCTGGGTCTGGGTCATGTTGTCGTAGAAGCGCAGCGACAGCACCCGCCGGTCCCGTTCGGACATTCCGGCGAGCAGCTGGAGCACGCTGTGCCGGTCGGCGAAGCTGTCGATGTCCGGGTCGGCGATGCCGAGCAGGTCACCCAGCTCGGTGTCGGTGTCACCGTCGCTGTCGCCCACCATGGTGTTGAGCGAGCGCACGTTGTACGCCGTACCGCAGGCCTGGGCGCTGCGTACCTCTTCGACCGTGATGCCCAGGCGCTCGGCCAGGTCTTCGGCGGTGACCGAGCGACCGAGCTGCTGGGCCAGGTCGGCGGTGATGCCGTTGATCTCCAGGTGCAGCTCCTGCAGGCGGCGGGAGACGTGGATGTCCCAGGCCGTGTCGCGGAAGTGCCGGCGCAGCTCGCCGAGGATGGTGGGGGTGGCGAAGCCGGCGAACGAGGCGCCGCGCTCCGGGTCGAAGCGGTCCACGGCCTTGATGAGGCCGACGGTGGCGACCTGGATCAGGTCGTCGACCGGCTCGCCGCGGCCGGCGAAGCGCAGCGCCAGGCCGCGGGCGAAAGACATGTATTCGCAGATGACCCGGTCCCGGACACGACGCCGGACGGGGCTGCCGGCAGGCAGCTTCGCGGCCGCGGTGAGCGCGGCCAGGGCGTCGGATTCGGGGCGTGGGTCGCTGCCGGTGCGCGGATGGCTGCCGGTGTCGGTGGCGGGCGGAGCGATCGCGATGGTCTGCGGCATAGCTTCGTCCTCTCTGCGACTGGAGTCCCGGTGGGGACGCTGGGGGGTGCGGGCGTCTTATTGATCCAGGTCAACGGTTGACGGTGACTCGGAATCTTCGATCCCTACGCCGCGTACACAGCGCATGGTTCCGGGTGCTGCGGGAAATCTTAGGCCAGTCTACCGTCGACGCACAAGATTGCCTCCGATGCAATCCTCCGGCAGCGCTAACTTTGGCCCACTGATCGGGCAGAGATAGCCCGATTTGTTGGCAATATTGCCGACGTTGTTCCGATCACAATTCGATGACGACGGCGGTCCAAATTCCGGAATGGACACCGGCGAACCACGGAAAGGACACCGGAAGTCACGGAGCGTAGTGGATGTGCCAGGGCCTCAATCGTTGGCGATGAGGCGTTCGCTCAGCCCGACGAGGTCGAAGACGCGGCGTACGTCGGGATCTACCCGGTGCAGCTCGAGCCGGCAGCCGCGGGCCGCGGCCTGCTTGTGGGCCCGGATCAGCGCGCCGATCCCACTGGAGTCGCAGAAGGACACCCCGGCGAAGTCGATGGCGAGCACCTTCGGCGCATCCTCCAGCAGGGCAGACACCGCCTGTTCGAGCTGCTCAGCCGTGTCCATGTCGAGCTCGCCCCGGGCGGTCAGCCGGGCGGTGCCGTCCGGTGCGCGCTCCCCGCGCTCCACAGCCAGTGTCGTCACGCCTGCAGACTACCCTGCGCCGCGCGGGCCTCTACCGCTGCTGGCGTCCCCGCGCCCGGTACCTTCTTCCGGTGACCGGCGACGGGGTGGTGGAGATCTACACAGACGGCGCCTGCAGCGGCAATCCGGGCCCGGGCGGCTGGGGGGCACTGCTGCGCTACGGCAACCACAGCCGGGAGCTGCAGGGCGGCGAGTACCCGCGGACCACGAACAACCGGATGGAGCTGATGGCCGCCATCCGCGCGCTGGAGAGCCTGACCCGGCCGGCGGTGGTCCGCCTGCACACCGACAGCACCTACCTGCGCTCCGGCATCACCACCTGGGTACCCACCTGGCAGCGCAACGGCTGGCTGACCGCGGCCCGCCAGCCGGTCCGCAACGCCGACCTGTGGCAGCGGCTGGCGGCCGTGGTGGCCCGGCACGAGGTGCACTGGCTGTGGGTCAAGGGGCACAGCGGCGACCCCGGCAACGAGCGCGCGGACGCGCTGGCCAACCTCGGCATGACCGAGGCGCGCTCCGCGGCCGTCGACACCTGACGCGGGTGCGCGCGGTGACGGACACGACGGCGGGCGGCGACGCGCGGGCGCTGGTCGCGGTCCGGGTCACCCCGGGCGCCGGTGCCACCGTGGTCGGCGGCGTCCATCCGGGGCGGTACGGGCCGGCCCTGCTGGTCCGGGTCGGCGCGCCCGCGGTGGACGGCCGGGCCACCGCCGCCGCGCTACGGGCGGTCGCCCGGGCGCTGGGGGTCCGACCGACCGACGTCACCCTGCACCAGGGGACGACCAGCCGGGACAAGCTGTTCGCCGTCGCCGGGCCGCCGGCCGACCTGGCCGCCCGGCTGGCCGTGCTGCACGGGCAGGACCCGCGCGGTCAGTTGGCCGGACGGCGGAACGAGTAGGTGACGGCGTAGAGGCGCTGCGGCTGGCCGATCATCATGACCGCCCGGTCGTAGGCCTGCCAGCCGAGTGCCCCGACCCGGTTGAGGTGCTTGATCTCGTCGTACTTCTCGTCGGTACCCCAGCGCTGCACGCCGCCCTCGTGGTAGAAGGTGGCCGCCCAGTCCAGGTTGCGGTCGTTGCCGAAGGAGCCGGTGGAGTTGTACTCGAGCCGGGCGTACTCCCACTGAATCACCGACCCATCATGCCGCACGGTGGCCGTCGACACACCGACGTCAACTCATGTTGACGCTTTGGCCCACGTCAACTATGGTTGACGCATGACCGATCCGAGTTCGCTGGCGAGCACCGCCACCGGCGCCGACGCGGCGCAGGGGCTGCGCGCCGCGCTGGCCCTGCGCCGCCTGGCCGAGTCGCTGGAGGCCCTACAGGTGGCCAACGCCCGCGCCCAGGGCTGGTCCTGGCAGGAGATCGCCGAAGCGCTCGCGGTCAGCAAGCAGGCGGTGCACAAGAAGTACGCCGGCCGGCTGCCAGGCCCGGTCACCCCGCACGCCGCCCCGTCGAAGGAGGACTAGATGTTCGAGAGGTTCACCGCCACGTCCCGCGCCGTGGTCGCACGCGCCGTGGAAGCCGCCGGCCAGACCGGCGCGCCACTGGTCGACACCGAGCACCTGCTGCTGGCGCTGCTGGACGAGCGCGCCGGCGTGGCGTACCGGACACTGCACGCCGCCGGCATCACCCGCGCGGCGGTCACCGCCCGACTGGGCCGGCCGGGCTGGCCAGGCGCGCTCACCGACGCGGACGCCGAAGCCCTCCGCGGCATCGGCATCGACCTGGACACCGTGCTGGCCCGCATCGGCGACAGCTTCGGCGCGGACGCGCTGCGGGTGGCCGGCGCCGGCCCGAGCCCGGGCCGCTCGTCGCGCCGCTTCACCCCGGACGCCCGCAAGGCGCTGGCCCTGGCGGTACGCGAGGCGGTCCGGCTGGGCGGCCGGGCCATCGACGACGGTCACCTGCTGCTGGGTCTGCTGCGCGGTGAATGCCGGGCCACCCGGCTGCTGGCCGAGGCCGGCGCCTCCGTCGAGACGCTGCGCGCCAGCGTCGAGAACGCGTACCGCACAGCCGCCTGACCAGGCGTTCGACCGCCACGGGGGCCGGCCGGGGGCATACCCCCGCCGGAGGCGGACCGGACGACCGGGGTGACCGGGGGCACCCGCGGTCACCCCGGTCGTCACCCGCGCCGGTGAAATCGCCGCGGGACGACCCCCCGTTCTGCCCGGTGCAGGATGTACCGTTCGTTCAGTCATCCACCGGAGCGTCCACCCCCGGCCGCTCCCCGGCGAGGAGAGCTCCACCGTGACCGACGACGTGCAGGACCGGACCTTGGCGGTCGACCCCGACGAGACCACCGGGACCGACCCGGCGCCGGCCGCGGCCGAGACGCCCACCACCCCCACCGCGCGCACCGCGACCCCGGTCGTGCGCCGCCCCTCCCCCGCCAACCTGCGCCGGCAGGCCAAGAAGGAGGCGGCCCGGCGGGCCGCCGAGGCCCGCCGGCGGGCCCGGCAGCGCCGCCGCGCGCTCAGCCTGGGCGGCGTCGTCGCCATCGTGGCGGTCGTCCTGGTCGCCGGCTACCTCCTGATCAGCGGGGGCGACAAGAAGCCCACGGCGAGCCCCTCCAACGGCGCCGGCTGCCCGCCCGCCGTGGTGACCCTCGATCCGGTGATGTGCAGCCAGCCCACCGTCACCAAGGGCGACGGCACGCTGACCGATCTCAAGGCCACCCCGATCGTCACCGGTACCGGGGCCAAGGTCACCGCCGGCCAGTGGATCACCGTCAACTACACCGGGGTGAGCTACACCACCGGCAAGCAGTTCGACTCCTCCTGGGGCAAGGGCAAGCCGGTGACCTTCCAGATCGGTGCCGGCAAGGTCATCCAGGGCTGGGACCAGGGTCTGGTCGGGCAGACCATCGGCAGCCGGATCCAGCTGGACATCCCGCAGGCGCTGGCCTACCCGGACGCCCAGGCCGGCAGCGACACCGCCGGTCCGCTCCGCTTCGTGGTCGACATCCTCGACAGCAGCGACACCAGCCCGGCCTCCTGACCCGGGCACCGCACCGGACGGTCCGCCTCCCGCACGGGACGCGGACCGTCCGCGTTTACGCCCAGCGCGGACAGCTGGTGTCGGCAGTTGCCGGCCGCGGGTGCGAAACTTGCCTACGATGCCGCGGGGCCGCGCGGCGCGGACAAGGGGGCGGGCGTGGGCAGGCCGGTACTGGTCACGGTGGACGACGATCCGGCGGTATCCCGGGCGGTCGCGCGTGACCTGCGCCGCCGTTACGGCGAGAACTACCAGGTGGTCCGCGCCGCCTCCGGCCCCGAGGCGCTGGACGCGCTGCAAGGAGCTCAAGCTGCGCGGCTCCCGGGTGGCCGCCATCCTGGCCGACTACCGGATGCCCGAGATGAGCGGCATCGAGTTCCTGGAACAGGCGATGGACCTGTTCCCGCGGGCCCGCCGCGCGCTGCTCACCGCGTACGCCGACACCGACGCGGCGATCCGGGCGATCAACGTGGTGGACGTCGACCACTACCTGCTCAAGCCCTGGGACCCGCCGGAGGAGAAGCTCTACCCGGTGGTCGACGCGCTGATCGACGCCTGGCGCGCCACCGGCGAGCAGGAGGTACGCCGAGGTCAAACTGGTCGGGCACCGGTGGAACGCCCAGTCGTACGAGATCCGCGACTTCCTGGCCCGCAACTCGGTGCCCTACCGCTGGTACAGCGCCGAGGAGCCGGAGGGGCAGCGGCTGCTGGACGCGGCCGGTGCGGAGGCCGGCTCGATCCCGCTGGTCGTCACCGCGGACGGGCAGGCGCTGGCCGCCCCGAGCACCGGGGAGGTGGCCGCCGCGGTCGGGTTGTCCACCACTCCGACCGCCGACTTCTACGACCTGATCATCGTCGGTGGCGGCCCGGCCGGGCTGGGCGCCGCGGTCTACGGCGCCTCCGAAGGGCTGCGCACCGTCCTCGTCGAGCGGCTGGCCACCGGCGGGCAGGCCGGCCAGAGCTCCCGGATCGAGAACTACCTGGGCTTCCCCGACGGCGTCTCCGGCGAGCAGCTCACCGAGCGGGCCCGCCGGCAGGCGGTCAAGTTCGGCGCCGAGATGCTCTCCGCCCGCGACGTCGACCGCGCTGGAGCCGCGCGGCTCGGCGCGGGTGGTGCGGTTCGCCGACGGCAGCGAGATCTCCGGCGCACGCCGTGCTGCTGGCCACCGGGGTCGCGTACCGGCCGCTGGACGGCGCCCGGCGTGGCCGAACTGACCGGCCGCGGCGTCTACTACGGCTCGGCCGCCACCGAGGGGCCGGCCTGCGTCGGCGAGGACGTCTACATCGTCGGCGGCGCCAACTCCGCCGGCCAGGCGGCCGTCTTCTTCGCCCGCGCACGCGCGCTCGGTCACCCTGGTCGTCCGCGGCGAGTCGCTGGAACGCTCGATGTCGCAACTACCTGATCCGAGCAGCTCGCGCAGCTGTCCAACGTCGCGGTGCGGACCGTGCACCGAGCGTGACCCAGGCGCACGGCGACGACCACCTGGAGGCGGTCACCCTGCGCGACAACGACTCCGGCAAGTGCGAGACGCTGCGAGGCCGGGCACCTGTTCGTCTTCATCGGCGCGCAGCCGCGCACCGACTGGCTCGGCGGCGCAGGTCGCCCGCGACCGCGCAGGGCTTCCTGTGCACCGGGCCCGACCTGCTCGTCGACGGCGAACGGCCGCGCCGGCTGGTCGCTGCCGCGCGACCCGTACCACCTGGAGACCAGCGTGCCCGGCGTCTTCGCGGCCGGAGACGTGCCCGCAGCACCTCGGTGAAGCGGGTGGCCTCGGCGGTCGGCGAGGGCGCCATGGCGGTCACCCTGATCCACCGGTACCTGGAGTCGCAGATCGCAGACCATCACCCGGCGACGAGCTGCGCGGCCTGTTCCTCTTCGAGGCGCTGCGCGACGACCAGCTCGACTGGATCGCCGAGCACGGCCGGCACCGAGCAGGCGCCGGCGGGCACCCTGGTGTTCGCCGAGGGCTACCCGGCCGACCTGCTTCTTCGTGCTGCTCGCCGGCACGGTCTCGGTGTCCCGCCAGGTCCGCGGGGACGAGCTGGAGACCACCCGCACCGACCAGCGCGGCGTGTACGCCGGCGCCACCCAGGCCTACATCCGACGACGGCAGCCAGGCGCTACTACCGCAGTTCGCTGCGCGCGGTCACCGACGTGACGCTGCTGGCGCTGCCCGCCGACGAGTTCGGCGCGGTGCTGCGGGAGTGGTTCCCGATGGCGATCCACCTGCTGGAGGGGCTCTACCTCGGGTCTGCAGGCCAGCTCGGCGCTGGTCGCCCAGCGGGAGCGCCTGGTGGCGCTCGGCTCGCTGTCGGCGGGGCTGATGCACGAGCTGAACAACCCGGCCGCGGCCACCGTGCGGGCCACCGCCGCGCTGCGCGAGCGCATGGCGGCACATGCGTACACAAGCTCGCCGCGCTGGCCAGCGACGAGATCGACCGTACCCAGCTGCGCGACCTGGTCGAGCTGCAGGAGATCGGTGATCGCCCGGCTGGCCAAGGCGCCCAAGCTCAGCCCGATCGAGACCAGCGACCGGGAGGACGAGCTCAGCGACTGGCTCGACGCGCACCGCGTGGACGGCGGCTGGGACCTGGCCCCGGTGCTGGTCAGCTCCGGGATGGACGTGGAGTGCCTGGAGGACATCGCCGGCAAGGTCGACCCGGACCTGCTCGACAAGGCGATCCGCTGGCTCACCTACACGCTGGAGACCGAGATGCTGATGGGCGAGATCGAGGACGCCAGCGCGCGCATCTCCACCCTGGTCGGCGCCGCCAAGCAGTACTCCCAGATGGACCGCGCCGCGCACCAGTGGATCGACGTCCACGAGGGGCTGAAGAGCACGCTGGTGATGCTGCAGCCACAAGCTCGGGGACGGCATCGAGGTGGTGAAGGACTTCGACCGCACGCTGCCCAAGATCCCGGCCTACCCGGCCGAGCTCAACCAGGTGTGGACGAACATCATCGACAACGCGGTCCAGGCGATGGAGGGCCAGGGCAGGCTGACCGTCCGCACCAGCCGGGAGGACGACTCGGTGCTGGTCGACATCGGCGACACCGGGCCCGGCATGCCCGACGAGGTACGCCGGCGCATCTTCGAGCCGTTCTTCACCACCAAGCCGGTCGGGCGAGGGCACCGGCCTCGGCCTGGACATCTCGTACCGGATCATCGTCAACCGGCACGGTGGCGACATCGACGTCACCTCGCGCCCCGGCGACACCCACTTCGTCGGATCCGCCTGCCGCTGACCGAGCAGCCGGCCGCCTGAGCGCGGTTTGCCCGGTCGCTTCCACCGTCTTTCGCCGCTACGCACGGCGCTGACCTGCGGCGGCAGCTGACCGGTCGGGGTGGCCTCGACCGACCGGCGAGACGGATCTAGGCTCGCCGCTGGCCCGCCACTCGGCGCGGCCGAGCTGTGGGAGGTCAGATGAGGCACGCGCGCGGGTACCGCACGGTGACGGTCGCCGTCGCCGCCATGCTGGCGGCCGGGCTGCTGGCCGGCTGCGGTTCGGCCGGCGACCAGCACTCCCCCGCCCCGGGCCCGGCCAAGCCGACCGGCCCGCCGCTGGTCCTCACCGGGATCACCGCGAACTCCCCCGACCACAGCGTGGCCCTGCAGAACCTGTTCGTGGAGAAGCCCGGCAGCGCCGGCTATCCGGCCGGCAGCTCGGCGAAGCTGAGCATGGACGCGTGGAACAACACGGCCAAGCCGGTCGCGATGACCAGCGCCACCGCCGCCGGTGCGAAGGTGGTCTTCGTGGACGGCTCGTCGCCGTCGGCCACCCCGGCCGCCACCTTCGCCCTGCCGCTGCCGCCGAGCGGGTTCGCCCCGCTGCAGCCGAAGACCGGCCGGTACATCGAGGTGCGCTGCCTGCCGAAGGCGCTGGCCGCGGGCGGCACCCTGAAGGTGACGTTCCACTTCGACAACGGCGCGACCGTGGTCGCCGACATCCCGGTGGACGCCTCGGCCAGCGGCGCCCCGGCCACCGCCCCGCCCGCGAGCTGCTGACCCGCCGGACGGGCTCAGGAGGCGTTGACCCGGCGGCCGGACTCCATGTCGGTACGCCAGGAGTGCACGTAGTTGGTGGCGCTGAGCCGTTCCAGCTCACTGAGCTGTAGCTCGTCGGTGACCAGGTCGACCAGCATGGTGTTGTCCCGCGGGTCGCCGGGGGGCACCCGCTCGTTCAGCGTGGCGTGCACCAGGCTGCGCAGTGACCCGTCCCGGGCCACCGGTACCGGGTTGGTCGGCTCGGCGGCGGCCGCGATGGCCGGCTGCTCCGGTTCACCCGCCGACCGGACCGACCGACCGTTACGCCCACCGGGCGCGGCGGCCGTCCCCCGGGCCCGCGGCAGCAGCTCCTCGACCTGCCCGAGCAGCGCCTCGGGCAGCCGGCTCTGGCCCCGGACGGCGGAGCGGCCGGTGGACGGGCGGGCCGGTGCGCCGGCCGGTCCCCAGAGCGGGTCGAGGTCCGGCTCCCGGTCGGTGCCGAAGGCCCGGCGGGGCGGCTGCCCCACCAGCGGACCGGCCACGTCGGCCAGCGGCCCGGTACGCACCGGCGCCCCGGGTACCACCACAGGGAATTCAGCGGTGGCCGGCCCCGGCACCTGGACCGTCCGCAGGGCAGCTGTTCCGGTCGGGCGGTCGGCGTCGGATCCGCGGCCCGGCCAGTGGGCAGCTCGGCACCGTTGCGCGGCGCCGCGCCGGCACCCGCCTGGATCGTCCCGTCGGCGTCGGACCGGCTCGCCAGGTCGGCGCGGGTGGTCACAGCGGTGCCGACCGACGTCGTCCCGTCGGTGCCGGGCCGACTCGTCAGGTCGGTGCCGGCTCGGCTGCGTCAGGTCGGTGCCGGGCATGATGGTCGGCTCGGCGTCGGTCCCGGCGGCCGGCTCGACGCCGGGCAGGGCCGGGACGCCCGGCAGGGCGGTGAGCGCGGCGGGGGTGCCCGCCTCGATCCGGCCACGTCGACCGCGCCGGCCCTGCGGGGCGGCGGCCAGCCGGGCGGGCGCCAGGTCGACGGCGATGAGCGCGGTCAGGCCGGAGTAGTCGGCGCTGTCGGCCAGCCGGGTGGCGATCTCCTCCAGGTCGTAGACGTGCACGGCGATGTCGGCCGTGGTCGGGTCGACCGCCGCCCGGATCTTGCGGTGCAGCACCTTGGCGATGGCGCTCTGCCGGCGCTCGCGGCGGATCGCGGTGCGGGCCGCCGCGAGCGAGTCGTACAGGCCCAGGTCGGGGTCGGCCTTGGCGAGCGCCCGGGCCCGGCGGGTCAGCCACGGGTGCGCCAGCCAGTGCCCGACGACCTCGTAGGCCGGCGTGGTCCAGGCCAGGTCGCCGGTGGCGCGCAGCCGGTCGCGCCGCTGGTTCTCGGTGTGCATGAGCCACACCAGGTAGCCCAGCGCCGACATGCCGGCGAAGAAGCCGCCGATCAGGTGGTCGGCGTGGGCCAGCCAGTTGAACGCCACCGCGCCGGCCGCGATCACCGCCGACAGCAGCCGGGAGGCCACCGCCCGCTCGCCCAGCCGGCGGCGCACGTCGGCGTTGGCCAGCACCACGATGCCGCCCAGCTCCAGCGCGCCGACCGCGGGGATGGCGGCGACCAGCGGGATGCTGCAGCGTCTCCACCGCTCCGGAGACCTGCCCGGCCAGCGCCACCAGCAGCACCACGATGTAGAACCCCTGGCGCATGTACGCGGTGCGCCGGACCGTGCGGTGCAGGTCGGCGTCGAGCTGCCCGGCGGCCGGCAGCGCGCCCGAGCGGGTGGCGGTCGATCCGGTACTGCCCGGCTGGCTCACGGCTGCTCCTCCACAGTGGTCAGGGCGTACCCGCGGGCCGCCAGGAACTCGACGAGCGCCAGGTCGACACAGCTCTGCACGGTGGTCTGCCGGTCGGCCACGAAGCGCTGCAGCAGCTGCTCGATGTCCACCCGTACCCGCGTATTGAGCTGCACCCGCGGCTCCCGGTGCCGGCGGGTGGGCAGCACCGCCGCAGGGGTACCGGCAGTCGCCACCCCGACCTCCTCGACTCGCGCATGCGCCGCGACCGGACGACCCGGGCGGCGTGCTAGCGAGCAAGCTAGCAACGCGAGCGTCGATATCCCGCGCCGACACGCCGCCGGGCGCCCAGCCCGCCAGGTCACTCCGGCGAGTCGCCGGGCCGCTGGGTCGGTCCCGCTGCGGGCCCCCACAGCAGCCGGTGAGTGCACGCACGCGGAGCGCACCCGACCGGGCGCCACCGGGACCGCTGACCGGACCACTCGGGGTCGCCGCCCGTGCGAGCGACGACCCCGGCAGAACCCCGGTCAGCTACCGGTACTCAGCTGGCCAGGACGATCTGGCCGACCAGCCCGTGCGACTCGTCGTCCGGGCCGGCGCTGAACCACAGCGTGCCGACTCCGCCGCTGGCGGCGGTACCGGGCAGCAGTGCCCAGAGCCCCTCGATGCGTACCCGGTGGAAGTTGGGGTAGCGCAGCGCGCCGAGGAACTGTCCGCCGCGGAAGGCGAAGATCCGGCCGTCACCGAAGTTGCCGACCAGCAGCGCACCGGCGAACGGGCCGAAGTTGGCCGGCGCGATCGCCATGCCCCAGGGGGCGTTCGAGCGTGCCCCGGCTGGCCGTGCGGTGCCGCACCGGGTGCGCGCCGGAGACCGTGTACGCGTCGACGAAGCCGCGCCCGGGTCCGGCCACCTCGTCGGCCTTGGCGGCGTCCTGCTTGGCGTAGGTGACGTAGACCGTGTCACCGACCGCCATCACGTTGAACGGCGCGTACCCGTCGGGCAGCGTCGGGTCGCGCAGGTCCAGCGCGGCCGGCTGGACCAACTGGAAGGAGCTGTCGTAGACGTCCACCCGGCCGCCGTGGAAGTCGGTGGCGAGCAGGTAGTTGGCGGAGTTGGCGTGGACCAGGGCGAGGCCCTTGTAGCTGGCGCCGGTGTGGTGTCCGACGATCGAGGCGGTGGTACCGGACAGCGTGCTGCTCCACGCGGTCACCTGGCCGCCCTCGCTGACGAACAGGAAGGTCGCGGGCGCCGAGCTGGTACCCACCATCACCGGGAAGTCGGTGGTGGAGTTGAACGCCTGCCCGGTGGGGGCGCCACCCGGGATGGTGACAGTCAGGCCGGCCTTGGTGACCGAAGCGCCGTTCAGCCCGCCGGGGTAGATGGTGGCGGTATTGGTGCCGTTGTTGGCCACCCACAGCGGGCCGGTCGGCGACATCGCCAGCCCCCACGGGTTGACCAGGTCGGCATCGGCGATCCGGGCCTTTCCGGTCTGGTCGGAGACCTGGTTGATCACCCGGAAGTGCGGGTTGGACGGGGCCGGCGTGGCGGCGGCCCAGGCCGGCGTACCGGCCAGGATGGTGAGCGCGCCGCCTGCGACACAGGCGACGGTCCAACGCAACGGTGTTCTCATTCGCGCCTCTCGGGACGGGGGGCGACAATTCGCCCTCTGTAGCCCAGTTACGCCCTATTAGGCGCGATTATCCACAATCGGGTAGCTATGGCACACAGTTCCCCCGCAGGGATGACCGCAGGCTAGGAACCGGCCGGGGCCAGCGGGATGCGCAGGCTCACCGTGCCCCGCAGGTCCAGCCAGGCATCCCGGGGACCGCGCACCAGCCGCAGCACCACCTCGCCGCAGCCGGGACAGCGCCCCACCCAACCCGGGGCGCGCTGGTAGACGCGCAGCTCGGCGACCGGGCCGACCCGGCCACAGTGGACGCACCGCCCGACCGCGCCGGTCACGTCGGCGGCGAAGATCTCACCCAGCGGGCCGGCGAGCTCGTTGCCGTCCAGGTAGTCGTCGACCATGGCCGTTCCCTTCCGGTTACCGGCCACTCGGGCCGAAGCGTTCGGTGCGTACCCGGCCGGCCGGGTGGCCCAGCGCCACCAGCGCGTCGGCCACCGTCTCCACGAATCCGGTCGGGCCGCAGACATAGCAGACCGGCTCCAGGGCGGGCGGCCAGCCGGCGCTGTTGATCTCGGCGACGCCCAGCCGCCGTGGGCTGCCCGGCCAGCCGTCGGGCGCCTCGCGGGTGAACTGCCGCACGACGTCCAGGCCGGCGTCCGAGCGGGCGCGCTCGCGCAGCTCGGCGGCGTAGTACAGGTCGGCGGGGGAACGTAGCGAGTAGAGCAGCCGGAACGGGCTGCGGCTGCCGGCGGCGCGCCGGGCACGCACCATGGCCATCAGCGGAACGATCCCGGAGCCGCCCCCGACCAGCAGCACCGGGGCCGTGTCGGTGGGCCGCCAGACGAACCAGCCCCCGACCGGGCCGCGCAGCTCCACCGACTGCCCGACGGCGAGCGCCCCGGTCAGATAGGGCGAGACCTCCCCGTCGGGTACCCGCTGCACGGTCAGCTCCACCCGCTGCCCGTCGGCCGGCGCGGCGATCGAGTAGCTGCGCTGCGCGCTGTACCCGTCGGCGGCGGTGAGCCGCACGTCGACGTGCTGCCCAGCCAGGTGCCCCGGCCAGCCCGGCACGTCGAAAACCAGGGTCACCGCGCTGGCCGTCTCCACCCGGCGCTCGACGAGCGTGGCCAGCCGCCAGCTCAGCCGGGCCGGCCGGGGCGGCGCCTGGGCGGTCATCAGTCGCCCTGGTAGCGCTGCTCGCGCCAGGGGTCACCGTAGTCGTGGTAGCCGGCCGACTCCCAGAAGCCCGGGGTGTCCTCCAGCAGCAACTGAAGTCCGCGCAGCCACTTCGCGGACTTCCACAGGTACAGGTGCGGGACGAGCAGCCGGGCCGGCCCACCGTGCGCCGGGGCCAGCGGCTCGCCGTCGTACTCGAAGGCGACCAGCGCCTGGCCGTCGAGCAGGTCCTCCAGCGGCAGGTTCGTGGTGTACCCGCCGTAGCAGTGGGCGAGCGCGTAGTCGGCCGCCGTCTCCACGTCGGCCAGCAGCGTGTCCAGGGTGACGCCGCGCCAGACGGTACCGAGCTTGGACCACTTGGTGACGCAGTGCAGGTCCACCGTCTGCTGCACGGTGGGTAGCGCCGTCAGCTGCGCCCAGCTCCAGGTGTGCCGGACGCCGGTCTCGGTGCTGACCACGAACTCCCAGGTGTCCAGCGGCACCCGGGGCGTGGGACCGGCGGACAGCACCGGAAAGTCCTCGGTGAGGTACTGGCCGGGTGGCAGTTTCGGCCCGGAGGCGCGCGGCCGGCCCTGGAAGCCCGGCGACAGGGTACCCATGCCAGTCAGCTAACCACGGCGTCGTGTCCGGCAGGTGTCGTCCCGGCGGACCGGTAGACGGCACCGTGCGGCTGCGCGCAGTGCTCGTCCACGACCGGTGGGGAGCCGTGCCCGTCCAGGTGGTCCACCTGCAGCGTGCTGTGGTCGATGTGGTGCCGGTCGCGCAGCAGCCGCTCGATGCGTACCCGGATCGCGTGGCAGTCCCCGCCGTCGTCGACCAGGACGTGCGCCGACAGCGCCGGCTGCCCCGAGGTGATCTGCCAGACGTGCAGGTCGTGTACCTCCGCTACGCCCGGCAGGGCGACCAGTTCGGCGCCCAGCGCCGGCATGTCGGTCCCCGCCGGGGCGGCCTCGAGGAAGATCCGCCCGGACTGGCCGACCAGCCCGACCCCGGCCCGGATCATCAGCGCGGCCACCAGCAGGGTGGCCACCGCGTCGGCCCGGTCCCACCCGGTCACCAGGATGACCGCGCCGGCCAGCGCGGCGGCGGCGAAGGCGAACAGGTCGGTGAGGATGTGCTGGAAGGCCCCTTCGATGTTGAGGCTGGACCGGTCGGCCCGCCGCAGCACGGCGCTGGCCACGGCGTTGACCACCACCCCGACCAGGGCGGTGACCAGGACCAGCCCGCCGGCGACCGGGTGCGGGTCGAGCAGCCGGCGGACCGCCTGCCAGGCGAGCACGCCGGCGAGCAGCAGCAGGGTCAGCCCGTTGGCCTGGGCGGAGAGGATCTCGGCGCGTTTGAGCCCGAAGGTGTAGCCGCCCCGGGGCGGCCGGTCGGCCAGCCGGGCGGCGACCAGGGCGAGCACGATCGCGCCCGCGTCGGTGAGCATGTGCGCCGAGTCGGACAGCAGCGCCAGCGACCCGGCGAGCACCCCGGCGACCACCTCGGCCACCATGAACGCCCCGATGAGCACCAGCGCGATGGTGAGCAGCCGCCGGTCGGCGTCGGCGCCCACGGCGTGGCTGTGACCGGCCGCGTGCTGGTGGCCCCCCGTCGCGCGGACAGCGCCGGCCGACTCCTCGGCCAGCGGCCCGGCGCCGGCCCGGTCGTGTCCGGGGTGGTTCGCAGCGCCCATCGGCTCCTCCGCCCGGCCGGGTCAGACCCGGCGCTCGCCGCCGCCGCGGGCCTCGGCCCGCCGCCGTGCCTGACTTATGCGGATTCCTGCATGTGTCCTGTCAGTCTACGCGACCGGGGCTCCCGGGAACTTTCCGCCGCCTGGCGGCGACTATCGCTGGAGATCGGCCGCCGCGCCGGAAGCGGTCCGGCCCCACACCGACGAGGGAGACCCATGCAGCGCTCCGCATCCGCCGCCGGCCGCCGTACGGGCCGCCGGGTGGTCACCGTCGCGCTGGCCGCGCTGGCCGGCGTCCTGGTCATCGCCGCCCCGGCCGCCGCCCATACGGAGATCGAACTGGACAACCCGACGGCGGGCGCCAGCAACGTCACCCTGTCGGTGAACGCCGAGGCGGAGTCGGAGAAGGCGGGCATCGCCAGCGTGGCCGTGCAGCTGCCGCCCGGTCTCGCGCCGGCCCAGGTGAGCCTGGTCAGCGGGCCGGCCGGCTGGGCACTCACGCCCACCGCCGACGGGTACCAGGTGGCCGGGGCGGCGCTGAAGACCGGGGTGGACGCGGCGTACAAGGTCAAGATCGCCCGGCTGCCGGACACCCCTGGACCGCTCACCTTCAAGACCGTGGTGACCTACGGCAACGGCGACAGCGACTCGTGGATCGGCGCCCCCGGCAGCGACAACCCCGCGCCGGTGGTCACCCTGGCCGCCGGTACGCCGACGCCTGCCGCCTCCGGCGTCCCGAGCACCGCACCGAGCGCGGTGCCGAGTACCCCGCAGGCACCCGCCTTCAACACCCCGGGCGCGTCGCAGCCGGACAGCGACGGCGGCTGGCCGTCCTGGGCAACCTGGCTGATCGCACTGGTGGTCCTGGTCGCCGCCGTGGTCACCGTGCTGGTGCTGCGCCGCCGCCGGCCGGGCGCCCCACCGACCAGCTGAGCACGGTGCCGATCCGCCGGGTGGACCGGGCGCAGACCCACCCACCCGGCGATCAGGCGCACCCGACACAGCATCGCCGACGGTCAGGCGCAGCCCACGCCGCGCCGCCGATGGTCAGGCGTAGCTGACACCGCGGCGCCGATGGTCAGGCGTAGCTGACCACTATGGCCGAGTGGGCCGGGAGGTCGGCGGCGTCCCGGGCGATCCGGGCGCCGGGGGCCGTGGCCAGCAGCACCCGGCGGGCGTAGCCGTCCAGGTTGACCCGGCGAGCGGTGGCCGCCAGGTTGGCCACCACTTCGCAGCCGCCCCGGCGCATCGCCAGGAACTGGTCACCGCAGCGGACGCTGACCCGGTCCAGCCGGGGGTCGGCGAGGTCGGGCGTGGCCCGGCGGACCCCGATCACCTGGCGGTAGAAGGCGAGCAGGTCGCTCGGGCCCGGGCGGGTGAACTCGGCCCAGTCGAGGGTGGCCGCGTCGAGCCGGCCGGAGCCGCCCCGGTACGGCGGCCGCCCGGCGCCCGCCAGCGCCAGGTCACGGCTGCGGCGCACCGGCGCGCCCCACTCCTCCCCCATGAAGACCACCGGCGTGAACGGGCCGGTGAACAGCACCGTGGCGCCGACCCGCAGCAGTCCACGGTCGGTGGCACAGGGAGTGCGGGCAGTGGTGAAGTGGTGCCCGGTCAGCGCGCGGTGCCCGCCCCGGGACACCGAACCGGCGTGCACCAGCGTCTCCTGCAGCACGTCGGCCAGGGTCTCCTGGGCACCCAGCTCCAGGCCGGTCAGGTCACCGGTGAGCAGCCCGTGCAGCGCCTGCTGCCCGGTCTCCCCGGCCGGCAGCAGCGCCAGCGGCCGCCCCAGCTCGGCGGCCAGCCGGGCCACCGCGACACCCAGCTCGGTGCCGACCCCCGGGGCGCGTACCCCGTCGAGCCGGTACCCGCCGAAGAGGGCGCGCAGGTCGGCCAGCTCCACCGGGCCGCTGAGGCCGAGCAGCACGGCCAGGCCACGGGCGTGGCAGGCGTCCACAAACGACGCCAGGCCGCTCTCCGCCTCGACCGGGCCGGCGGCCAGCTCGACCACGTCGACGCCGAGGGCGGACAGGTGGTCCAGGCGCGCGGCGGCGGCGGGCAGCGTGCCCTCCGGCGTGAAGGCGCCGACATCGAGCTCGTAGTGAACGCTTCCGGGGCGTACCCGGGCGGAGGAGTACTGCACCATGTCTGCCACCACGCTGTGACGGGGAGCCAGTCGCGCCGTCGGCGCACCGGTAGTCACATTCTCACCCCTTGGTGTCAGCTACCCACAATCAACCGTTGGTAACAACCCGGAAATTGGCAGATTCAAGCCCGGAAGAGATCGACGACACATCACGCGACCCGGAAGACCGGCAGATCACGAGAACGACCAGTGGAAGCCTACGATCGCCGAGGAGACCGCGCCGAACCGGGCGTGCACCGACAGCTCGGAGTCCAGCTCCGCCTCCGCCTCCTCGACCACCCGGGCCTGGTCGAGCCGGTCCCAGCGGGCCTGCCAGACCTGGGCCGGCACCCGGTCGGGGTGGAAGCGCACCCAGATGGTCAGGTCGTTCACCGCCCGGGCCACGCCGCGCCGCAGCTCCGGTGGCGGGTCGGCGGCGTAGGCGAAGCTGGTGTGGAACTGCAGCAGCGCGGTCTCGCCGGCGGCCAGTGGCCGGTCCAGCACGATGTCGACGCCGTGCAGGTAGTCGTTGACCTGGTAAAGGTGCTCGCCGACCCGGCCACCGCGGACCACCTCGACGACCAGTTCGTCGGTGTCGAAGCGCAGCGGGTACGACGCCAGGCCGTCCACCCGCGCCTTGATGACCTGGATCGTCTCGTGCTCCACCGGGCGACCGTCGGGGCCCACGGTGTGCAGCTCGTGCAGGGACAGCGTCTCGTGCCCGGGCGCACCGGCGATCTGTTCCAGGTGCGCGCCGGCGCCGCCGGAGAGCAGCCGCACGGCGGGCGAGCCGCGCAGCAGCTCGCGCAGCCGGTGGGCGTGCCGGGCGCGGATGCCGAACGCGTCGATGAACAGCTCCAGCTGGTCGGCGCCGAGCCCGCGGCCGTCCAGCACGGTGCCGGCGAGCGCGTCGGCGTCGCGGACGGTGGTCAGCTCGGCGAGCACCGCGGCGACCGCCGGGTAGCACAGCTCGCCGGCCTGCGTGGCGCCCGCGTGCTTGCCCCACAGGCTGCGGTACTCGCCCGGGCGCACCAGCAGCATGCGCAGGTAGGCGCAGGCTTGACTGGCGCTGTCGTCCGGCACGTCGAGGCGCTCCGATCAGGTACCCACGGCGCGCCGCCAGGGGCGCTGCCGAGCGCCGGCCCCGGCCGGACCGGCTTGCCCAACAGCGTAGCCACCGGGGCGCCGCATCGGCAGCGTTCCATCGGCCGCAGTTACCCGCCGGTCAGCCGAGTTTGCCGACACAGCGGGGGAACCACGCAACCGGCCGGGCGGCTGAGCGGTCTGTCAGTCGGCGTCGTCCAGGAAGGCGCCGAGGTGGGCGGCCAGCGACGGGCGCACCAGCAGCTCGTACCCCCGGTCGTCGAGGCGGACCAGGATGACCGGGACGCGCGCGACCAGCGTCTGGGCGCACCGGCCGACGCCGAAGACGCTCGGGTGCAGGTCCAGCGAGCAGGCCGCGGCCAGGGTGTCCGCGGCGGCCGGGCCGGCCACCCGCAGGGCGGTCCACTGGGCGGAGACGTCCACCGCTGCGGCGGCTGCCGCGCGCCAGCGCAGCTCGGCGGCGCGGCCGGCGGCGCTGGTCCAGGCCGGGCCGCGCACCAGCCACTCGTCCGGACCGAGCCACAGCGCCAGGTCCTCGCCCAGCGGCGCCCAGGTGTTCGGCCGCTGCGGCAGGCCGGCGGCGGCCGGGTCGCGGTGCCGCACGTTGGTCAGTACCCGCGGCGGCAGCCGCCGCACGTCAGCCGTCACGGCGCGCCCCCTCCGGGTCGACCAGCACCGGGCCGACCACCTGCACGTCGATCGGCCCGTCGTCGGTGACCGCCCGGACCAGCCCACCGATCCGGGACCGGCCGGCGGCGAGCAGGCCGAGCGCGAACGGGCGCCCCAGCGCGGCGCTGTGGTACGCCGACGTGACGTGCCCGAGCACCGCCCCGTCCGGCGCCACCAGGTGCACGCCCTCCGTCAGGGGCACCGTCGGGTCCGCGGGGAGCAGCCCGACCAGTTGCCGCCGGTCGGGCCGGGCGGTGTCGGCGCGCCGGTGCGACCGTTTGCCGACGAAGTCCCGCTTGCGCTGCGAGACAACCCAACCCAGCCCCAGGTCCTGCGGGGTGACGGTGCCGTCGGTGTCCTGCCCGACGATCGGGTAGCCCTTCTCGGCGCGCAGCACGTGCATGGTCTCGGTGCCGTACGGGGTGGCGCCGGTGGCGGCCAGCGCGTCCCACAGCGCCGGGCCGTCGAAGCCGGGCACGCTGATCTCGTAGGCCAGCTCGCCGGAGAAGCTGATCCGGGCGATCCGCGCGGCCAGCCCCGCCACGGTCGCCTCCCGCCAGGTCAGGAACGGGAAGTCGGCGTTGTCCACGGCGAGTGCGGGGGCCAGTTGGCGCAGGGTCGCCCGGGAGCCGGGGCCGACCAGCGCCACGGTGGCCCAGTGCTCGGTGACCGAGGTGCACCAGACGGCCAGCTGCGGCCACTCGGTCTGCCGCCACTCCTCCATCCAGTCCAGTACCGCCGCCGCGTTGCCGGTGGTGGTGGTGACCAGGAAGCGCTGCTCGTCGAGGCGGGCGACGGTACCGTCGTCGAAGATCATGCCGTCGGCGCGGCACAGCACGCCGTAGCGGACCGAGCCGACCGGCAGGGTGCTGATCAGGTTGGTGTAGAGCCGGTCCAGGAACTCCCCGGCGTCCGGCCCCTGCACGTCGATCTTGCCGAGGGTGCTGACGTCCATGATGGCCACGCCGGTCCGGGCGGCCACGCACTCGCGGTGCACCGCCTGCGCCATCGACTCGCCGGGGCGCGGGTAGTACCACGGCCGGTGCCACTGGCCGACGGGCTCCATCGGCGCCCCGGCGGCCAGGTGCCGCTGGTGCAGCGGCGTGGTCCGCACCGGCTCGAACAGCGCACCCCGGTACCGGCCGGCGAGCGCGGCGAAGCTGACCGGGGTGACCGGCGGGCGCAGCGTGGTGTACCCCAGCTCGGCCAGCGGCGTGTCCAGCGCTGCCGCCACGATGGCGCTGGTCAGCACGGCGGAGGTCTTGCCCTGGTCGAGCGCCGTGCCGGCGGTGGTGTACCGCTTGACGTGCTCGACCGAGCGCAGCCCGGCGCCGGTGGCCCGGTGGATGTCGGCCACGGTGACGTCGCGCTGCACGTCCACGAAGTGCCGCTCCAGCGTGTCGGCCGGTACGTAGGGCAGGTCGAAGCGTCGCTTCGGGCAGCGGCGAGACGAACTCCACGGTGGACAGTGCGCCGTCCGGGACGAAGACTCCGCCCCGGGCCACCAGGCGGCCCCCGGCGTGCGCGTAGAGCTGGGCGGCCGGCGCCCAGCCGCCGCAGACCAGCAGCGCGTCGGCCGCCTCCTCGACCACCCGGGTCGGCTCGCCCAGCGGCCCGACCAGCACGCCGGCCACCCGGTCGGTACCGAGGACGCCGTGCACGGCGTGGCCGGCCAGTACCGGCACGCCGGCCGCGGCGCACCAGGCGGGCACCGGCGGCGCGGGGCGGGCGTCCACGATCGCGGCGATGGCCAGGCCGGCGGCGTGCAGGTCGGCGGCGGCGGCGTACGCGGAGTCGTCGGTGGTGAAGACCACCGCCCGGGCGCCCGGCAGCACGCCGTAGCGGTGCAGGTAGGCGCGGGCGGCGCCGGCCAGCAGGACGCCGGGGCGGTCGTTGTCGGCGAACACCAGCGGCTGCTCGTGGGCGCCGGTGGCCAGCGCAATCCGGGCGGCCCGGATGCGCCACAGCCGCTGCCGGGTGGCGCCGCCGTCGCCGAGCCGCTGCACCGCCGGGACGAAGTTGTCGTCGTAGCGGCCCAGCGCCGTGGTGGCGGTGAGCACGGTGGCCCGGTCGCGCAGCTCCGCCTGCACCGCCGCGAGCCAGTCGCGGTCGGCGTCGCCGCAGTCGAGCAGGCTGCCGCCGAGCGCGGGGCGCTCGTCGAGCAGGATCACCCGGGCGCCGTCCCGGGCGGCGTCCAGCGCGGCCAGCAGGCCGGCCGGGCCGGCGCCGACCACGAGCAGGTCGGCGTGGGCGTTGCGGTGGTCGTAGCGGGTGGTGTCCGGCTCGGGCGGCAGCCAGCCCTGCCCGGGCAGGCCGACGGCGGCCAGGCCGTCGACCAGTTCGACGGTCGGCGCGGTACACATCGGCTCGGCCACCGGCGCCAGCAGCTGGACCAGCGCGGCGGGTTCGGTGCTGCCGGCGGTGAGGATGCCGCGCGGGCGGCCCAGCCGCACGCTGGAGCCGACCCGGTGCACCCCGGCCGCGAGCAGCGCCGAGGCCAGCGTGTCCCCGGCGAAGCCGGAGTAGGCATGCCCGTCGAAGGTGAACGCCAGCGGGCGCGACCGGTCGAGCAGCGCCCCCCGGTCCGCCAGCCTCATCGGCTCACCCCCGGCAGCCAGCTGTTGGTGGCGGTGTCCCGGCGCAGGGTGAACCAGCGCCGGCAGCCGGCGGTGTGTACCCAGCGCTCGTCCAGGACGCCCTTCGGGTTGGCCCGGACGAACAGGTACGCGGCCCACTGCGCGTCGTCCAGGGCGTCCGGGTCGGCCGGGTAGGCCACCCCGGCCGGGCCGCCGTAGCCGAACTCGTCCTCGTCGCGCGGGCCGCACCACGGGCACCGGATCAGCAGCACGCCAGCCCTCCTCAGTGCGCCACGGCGGCGGCGCCGTGCTCGTCCACCAGGGCGCCGGTAGTGAACCGCTCCAGCGCGAACGGCTCGGCCAGCGGGTGCGGTTGCCCGTGCGCCAGGGTGTGCGCGTACACCGAGCCGATGCCGGGGGTGGCCTTGAAGCCGCCGGTACCCCAGCCGCAGTTGACGTACAGCCCGTCCACCGGGAGCCGGCCGATGATCGGTGAGGCGTCCGGCGAGACGTCCACGATGCCGCCCCAGGTGCGCAGCACGTGCGCCCGGGCGAACACCGGGAACAGCTCGATCGCGGCGGCCAGCTGGCGCTCGATGACGTGCAGGCCGCCGCGCTGGGTGTAGGAGTTGTGGCTGTCGATGCCGGCCCCCAGCACCAGCTCGCCCTTGTGCGCCTGGCTGACGTAGACGTGCACGGCGTTGGACATCACCACGGTCGGGTGCACCGGCGCCAGCAGCTCGGAGACCAGCGCCTGCAGCGGGTGCGACTGCAGTGGCAGGTCGACGCCGGCCATCGCGGCGAGCACGCTGGTGTGCCCGGCGGCGCACAGCGCCACGGTGTCGGCGGCGATGTCGCCGCGGCTGGTGCGTACCCCCCGGATCCGGCCGTCGAGGATGGACAGGCCGGTCACCTCGCAGTGCTGGATCAGGTCGACGCCGAGGGCGTGCGCCGCCCGGGCCAGCCCCCAGGCGACGTTGTCGTGCTTGGCGATCCCGGCGCGCGGCTGGTAGCTGGCGCCGAGCACCGGGTAGCGGACGGCCGGCGAGGTGTTCACGATCGGGCAGACCTGCGCCACCTCGGCCGGCTCCAGCCAGTCGGCGTCGATGCCGGCCAGCCGGTTGGCCTGCACCCGGCGCCGGCCGTCGCGCACCTCCTGCGGGCTGTGCGCCAGGTTGAGCACGCCGCGCTGGCTGAACAGCAGCGGGTAGCCGAGGTCGTCCTCCAGGCCCTCCCACAGTTTCAGGGCGTGTTCGTAGATGCCGGCGCTGGCGTCCCACAGGTAGTTGGAGCGGATGATGGTGGTGTTGCGGGCCATGTTGCCGCCGGCCAGCCAGCCCTTCTCCAGCACCGCGACGTCGGTGATGCCGTGCTCGCGGGCCAGGTAGTACGCGGTGGCCAGGCCGTGCCCGCCGCCGCCCACGATGACCACCTGGTAGCTGCGCCGCGGGTCGGCGTCGCGCCACAGGAAGTCGGGGTGCCCGGGCAGTCCGGCGCCGGGCGGTGTGCCGGCGCTCATCCGCGCAGCCGCGTCATCTCGGGGTCGACCAGCGGGGCGGCGGCCACGGTCATCGGGATGCGGCGGTCGAAGTAGCCGACCTCTATGGCACTGCCCGCGCCGGCCAGCGACGCCGGCAGCCAGCCGAGCGCCACCGGCCGGTCCACCGTGTACCCGTACGCCGCGCTGGTCACATACCCCACGCAGACATCGTCCTGGTAAAGCGGCTCCTGGCCGACCACCGTGTCGTGCGCCGCGCCGGGCGTGCCGACCAGGGTGACCAGCCGGCGCCGGGGCGGCCCGGCGGCGCGCCGGCGCAGCAGCGCGTCCCGGCCGAGGAAGGCGACCTTACGCCAGTTGACGGCGGCGTCCAGGCCGGCCTCGAACGGGTCGTGTTCGCCGGTCATGTCGGTACCGGCCAGCCGGTACCCCTTCTCCAGGCGCAGGCTGGTGAAGGCGCCCCGGCCGGCGGCGACGACGCCGTGCGCGGCACCCGAGCGCCAGAGGGTGTCCCACAGGTGGGCGCCGTAGCCGGCCTCGGTGGACAGCTCCCAGCCGAGCTCGCCGACATACGACAGGCGCAGCGCGGTGACCGGGGCGCTGCCCACGTAGCCACGCTGGCCGGTGAAGTACCGCTGGCCGAGGTCGAGGCTGCTGACCGGGGCCAGCAGGTCCCGGGCGGCCGGTCCCCACACGCCGATGCAGCACGTTCCCCCGGTGACGTCCCGGACGGCGACGTCACCGGGGGCGCGCCGGACGAGCCAGTCGAGGTCGGTGCCGCCGTTCACCCCGAGTTGGAACTCGTCACGCGATAGTCGGGCCACGGTCACGTCAGCGCGGACCCGCCCGTCGTCGTCGAGCAGTAGACAGTAGCTGACCGTGCCGGGCCGGCGGTCGACGTTGCCGGTGGTGATCCACTGCAGGTAGCCGGCCGCGCCGGGGCCGGTGACCGACAGCCGGGGCAGCGCCGTCAGGTCGTAGAGCGCGACGGCGCTGCGGGTGGCCCGGGCCTCGGCGCCGCTGATCGGGGAGGTGTACCGGGCGGCCCAGTCGTCCGGCTGCGGCCCCTGGCCGGGCAGCGCGGCGTTGGCTTCGTACCACTGCGGCCGTTCCCAGCCGGCCGCCTCGGCGAACACCGCGCCCAGCCGTACCTGCCGGGCGTGGAACGGGCTGAGCCGCAGTCCGCGGGGCGCCGCGATCGGCTGGCGCGGGTGCAGGATGTCGTACACCTCGACGTAGTTGCGGCAGGCCCGGGACAGCACGTAGTCGGGGGCCAGCTGGTGCGGCTGGAACCGGGCCGGGTCGCACTCGTGCAGGTCGAAGCTGTCGCAGCGGCCGCGGGTGAGCAGCTCGGCGACGGCCCGGCCGACGCCGGCCGAGTGGGTGACCCAGACCGCCTCGGCCAGCCAGAAGCCCCGCACCCCGGGCGCCTGGCCGATCAGCGGGAAGTTGTCGGTGGTGAACGAGAACAGCCCGTTCATCCCACCCTCCACTGTGGAGTTACGCAGCGCCGGCAGCACCCGCCGGCTCTCCGCCCAGCCGGGGGCGAAGTCGTCCGGCGTGAAGGGCAGCATCGACGGCATCACCGGGGCGTCCCCGACGGCGGCGATGTCCCCGACAGCCACGGGCAGCGGGCGGTGGCCGTACCAGCCGATCGCCAGGCGCTCGCCCCACTCCCGGTAGTAGAGGTCGCCGCCCTGGTGGCGCAGGATCGGCCGGCGGGCCGGGCCGGTGGGTGGGCTGCCCGCGCGCGGTGCCGGGCCGCCCGGGGCGCCGGCCAGCTCGGGCAGCGGCGCGGTCCAGGCCAGCTGGTGGGCCAGCGGGGTGAGCGGGAGGTCGACACCGGCCAGCGCGCCGACCGCCGGCCCCCAGATGCCGGCGCAGCAGACCACGATGTCGGCCGGCAGCTCGCCGCGGTCGGTCAGCACCGCGCGGACCGCGCCGTCGACCACCCGGATGTCGCGCACCGCGGCCCGGTCCAGCACCCGGACCCCCCGGGCGGCGGCCCGGTCCAGCTGGGCGGTGACCGCGTCCACCGCGCGGGCCAGCCCGTCCGTGGGTACGAACAGCGCCCCGCGCACCAGCTCGGGGTCGAGCAGGTCGTGCCGGGCCGCCGCCTGCGCACCGTCCAGCAGCCGCGCGGGGATGCCCCGGGCGGTGGCCCACCCGTGCCGGCGGTGCAGGTCGGCCAGGCGCTCGTCGGTGGTGGCCAGCTCCAGGCTGCCCACCTGGTCGAAGCAGCCCAGGCCGAGCAGCTTGTCGACGGTGTAGCGGGCCAGCTCGGCCAGTACCTTGGCGCCGTTGGTCTGGAAGACCAGGCCGGGGGCGTGCGAGGAGGAGCCGCCCGGGGCGGGCAGCGGCCCCTGGTCGACGACGGTGACGTCGGTCCAGCCGAGGGCGGACAGTTCGTCGGCGACGGCCGCGCCGACCACCCCGGCGCCGACGATGACCACCCGGGGTGCCGTCACCCTCGTGCCTCCCCCCGGCTTCTGAAGCTCCGCTGCCCGTGCTGTCATTGGTGCGCTATGCGCAACAGGGCGCGAATGCTGCAACAAGATTCCCGATCCGGCCCGGTGCTGTCAAGGCCCGGCGGGACAGCCGGAGGGCCGCACCCCAGGTCGGGATGCGGCCCTCCACAGTGGACCCACTGAAAACAACCGATCGCGCCGCCGGGCTACACCAGACCCTTGAGCCAGGTGTTGACCTTGTCGGGGTTGGCGTCCACCCACTTCTTCGCGGCGTCCTCGTCCTTCAGCTTGTCCACCGCGATGGACTTGGCGACCGCGTTCTGGTCGTCGTTGCTCCACTGGAAATTCTTCACCAGCTCGGCGGCGGCCGTCCCCGACTCGGCGAACTTCTTGCTCACCACCTTGTCCAGGTCGTACGGCTGGTAGTCACAGGCCACCTTGGCGGCGTCGGCGTCGCAGCCCGGCGTGTACGCCGGCAGCTTCACGTGCACCAGCGGCACCTGGGAGAGGAACCACTGCGGCTCGTAGAAGTACCCGATCAGCCAGGTCTTGTTCTGCTCCGCCTGGCGGAACGCCGCGATCAGCGCGTCCTCGCTGCCCGAGTAGACCACGGTGAAGTTCAGGTTCAGGTTCTTCACCAGCGCCTCGTCGTTGGTGACGTAGCTGGGGTCACCGTCGAGCAGCTGGCCCTTGCCCTTGGACTCGGTGGTCTTGAACTTGTCGGCGTACTTGTTGAGGTTCTTGTAGTCCAGCACGTCGGGGTTGGCCTTGGCCAGCCACGGCGGCACGTACCAGCCGATGATGCCCTTGTTGCCGGTCTCCCCGTACTCGACGGCCACGTGGTCGGTGTCGATGTACTTCTTCTTCAGGTCGTCGTGGCCCCAGTTCTCCAGGATCACGTCCACCGAACCGTCCGGGAAGCCCTGCCACGAGGTCTGCTCGTCGATCTGCTTCTGCTGCACGTCGCAGCCGAGCTTGTTCTTCAACAGGTAGGTGACCACCGCCGCGTCGGCCTCGTAACCCACCCAGGCGTTCACCGCCAGGTTCACCGTGCCACAGGGCTTGTGGCTCGTCTTCGGCGGCGCGGTGGTCTTCACCTTCGCGCCGCAGGCCGCCAGGGCCAGCGCTCCGGCCGCGAGCACAGCGACGGCCCGCACCGTTCTGCCTCTGTTCACGAGCTGCTCCTTCGAGGGGTTCACACCGCCGAGGGGTGGCGGTGGGGTTTCGGGACCACGGCCGGCACTGTGGCGCTGGGGCCACGGCCACGGCCGGCGCCGTGGCGCTTGGGACCACGGCGGCAGCCGGGAGCGACCCGACGCGCTGCCGTGACGGATTAGGACGCCGGGTGGCCTCCACGTGGGTCGGCCCGGCGGGCGGCGGCCTGGGTGATCCGGTCCAGGGCCACGCCGAGCAGCACGATCGCCGCACCGGCCGCCAGCCCCTTGCCGAAGTACGAGGTCTGCGCGAAGCCGGCCACCACCAGGTAGCCCAGCGCCCCGCCACCGACCAGGCCACCCACCACGACCATCGACAGCACATAGATGAGGCCCTGGTTGACGGCGAGCGCGATGCCCCGCCGGCCGAGCGGCAGCTGCACCTTGCCGATCACCTGCCAGCGGTTGGAGCCGGCCGCCACGGCCGCCTCGACGGCGCTGCCCGGCACCCCGCGTACCGCCTCGGCCACCAGCTTGACGACCACCGGCGCGGCGAACACCACGGCCGCGAACATGGCGGTGAACCGGCTCGGCTGGAACAGCCCCAGCGCCGGTACCAGGTAGACGAAGGGCGGCATCACCTGGGCGGCGTCCAGCACCGGGCGGACCACCCGGTCGGCCACCCGGGAGCGCCCCAGCCACACCCCGGCCGCCACCCCGACCAGCACGGTGGCGGCCGTGGCGACCAGCACGGCGGCCAGCGTGGCCATGGCGTCCGACCACAGGCCGGTACCGATGATCAGGCCCAGGCAGGCGCCCACCACCGGGACCACCCGGGCGCCGCCCAGCGCCCAGGCCAGCGCCAGCGCGGCGGCCACGGTGAGGTACCAGGGCGCCTGGGTGAGCAGGTTCTCGAACGGGTTGAACAGGCCCGCGGTGAAGCCGTCCTTGATGCCGTTGGTGACCGGCGCGAAGTGGCCGCGCAGGTAGGCGTCCACCGTGTTGGCCCCGGTCACCAGCCGGCCGCCGGCCACCCCCTCGTCCCCGCCCAGTGGCGGGAACGCCGCCCAGGTGAAGGTGTAGGCCAGGTAGACCGCGACCAGGGTGGACAGCGCGCCGGCCAGCAGGGTGAGCCGGCGGGCGCGGCGCCGGGGCGCGTCCGGGTGGCGCTGCCCGGCCCGGTCCCCGGCCGCCGTGGTGACCCGGTCCAGCACGATGGCGAGCACGACGAGGGCCAGGCCGCCGCGGAACGCCTCGCCCACGTCGCCGTGGCGCAGCGCCGTGAAGGTCACCGCGCCCAGCCCCGGCGTGTTGATCAGGGCGGCGATGGTCACCATGGACAGCGCACTCATCGTGGTCTGGTTGACCCCGACCAGCACCAGGCGCCGGGCCAGCGGGAACTGCACGCCGCGCAGCAGCTGCCAGCCGGTGGCGCCGAGCGAGCGGCCGGCCTCCAGGGTGGAGCGCGGTACCTCGGTGATGCCGAACGCGGTGATCCGGATGACCGGCGGCGCCGCGTAGATGACGGTGGCCAGCACGCCGGCCGCCGGGCCGATGCTGAAAAACAGCGTCAGCGGGGCCAGGTAGACGAAGGTCGGCATGGTCTGCATGAAGTCCAGCACCGGGGTGACCAGCCGGCGCAGCGCCGGGACCAGCCCCACCAGCACGCCCGCCGGGATGCCGAACAGCACGCAGATGAGCACCGCCTCGACGGTCAGCGCCAGCGTGTCCATGCTCTCCCGCCACAGCCCGAGCAGGCTGAAGCTGGCGAAGCCGGCCAGCGCCAGCACGGCCACCCGGGCGTTGCCGGCGGCGTAGGCGACGAAGCCGGCCAGCGCCAGCACGCCCAGCCAGCCGATCAGCGGCACCGGCCGGGTCGCCGTCGGGGTGCTGAGCAGGTGCTGCAGCAGGCTGGCCAGCCGGTCCAGGGCGTCCCGGAGCGGCGCGATGACGTCGGTGAAGAAGGCGTTGTGGTAGCGCACCGCGTCCAGGTCGTCGCGCCAGCCGTTGATCCGCCGGTGCAGCGGGGTGAACCGGGGTACCGGCAGGGCGAGCACGTCGCGCCCGCGCAGCGGGAACCACAGCGCCAGCCAGCCGGCCAGGATCGCCGGTACCGCCCAGGCGCGCCGCAGCCGGCCCCGCGCCGGGCGTACCGGCGTGGAAACCGGCCCGGCCTCGGCCGGTACCGTCACCGCGGCCATCAGTCGGCCCGCCGGTCGTCCTCGGCGACGATCACCCGTAGCATCGCGTCGGCGTCCACCACGCCGAGAAGCTGCCCGTCGCGGACCACCCGGACCGGCGCGCCGGCCGACAGCACCACCCGGGCGGCGTCCCGGGCCAGCACGTCCGGGCCCAGCTCCGGCCCGTCCAGCGGGTCCTGCGGCCCGGCCGGCCGGGCCAGCCAGCGCAGCGTCAGCACCTGCGAGCGGGGGACGTCGCGGACGAACTCGCGCACGTAGTCGTCGGCCGGGGCGCCGACCACCTCGTCCGGGGCGCCGAGCTGTACGCCCGCGCCGTCGCGCATGATCAGGATGCGGTCCCCCAGCCGCAGCGCCTCCTGCAGGTCGTGCGTGACGAAGACCATCGTCTTGCCGACCTCGCGGTGCAGCCGGATCACCTCGTCCTGCATGTCCCGGCGGATCAGCGGGTCCAGGGCGGAGAACGGCTCGTCGAAGAACAGGATCTCCGGGTCCACGGCCAGCGCCCGGGCCAGCCCGACCCGCTGCTGCATGCCCCCGGACAGCTCGTCCGGGAAGCGGTCCTCGAAGCCGGTCAGGCCGACCAGGTCGATCATCTCCTGGACCCGGGCGTGCCGGCGGCTGCGGCGCTGCCCGCGGATCTCCAGCCCGTACCCCACGTTGTCGACCACCCGCCGGTGCGGCAGCAGCCCGAAGTGCTGGAACACCATGGCCATCCGGTGCCGGCGCAGGTCGCGCAGCTGCGCGGCGGAGCAGTCGGTGAGGTCCCGGCCGTCCAGCCGGACCGCCCCGGCGGTCGGCTCGACCAGCCGGGTCAGGCAGCGCACCAGGGTGGACTTGCCGGAGCCGGAGAGCCCCATCACCACGAACACCTCGCCGGGCGCCACCGTGAAGGAGACGTCACGGACCGCCACCACGTTGCCGGTCTGCCGGCGCAGTTCGGTGCGGGACAGGTCGGCCAGCGGCGCGCCGACCACCCGCCGCGGGCGCGGGCCGAAGACCTTCCAGAGGCCGTCCACCTCCAGCAGCGCCCGTCCCGGCGCGGCCGGTGCGACGGGCCCGGCCGTCGCCGCCGATGTCACGATCGCGCCCCGGCGGCCGACGCCCGGCCCAGCCGCTTGGCCAGCACCTGCTCGATGAGGGCCACCAGGACGTGCTTCACCGAGCCGCGGGCCCGGGCGTCACACTCCAGGATGGGTACGTCGTACCCGACGCCGAGCGCCTCGCGCACCTCCTCCAGGTGGAACCGGGGCGCCCCTTCGAAGGTGTTCACGGCGAGCAGCATGGGCGTACCCATCTCCTCGAAGTAGTCCACCGACGGGAAGCTGTCCTCGATGCGCCGGGTGTCCACCATGACGATGGCGCCCAGCGCGCCCTCCACCAGGTCGTCCCAGAGGAAGGCGAAACGGTCCTGGCCGGGGGTGCCGAAGAGGTAGAGCACCAGCGACTCGTCCAGGGTGATCCGGCCGAAGTCGAGGGCGACGGTGGTGGTGGTCTTACCGGCCACCCCGGTGGTGTCGTCCACGCCGACCGACACCTCGGTCATCGCGGCCTCGGTGACCAGCGGTTCGATCTCGGAGATGGCCGCGACGAGCGTGGTCTTGCCGACCCCGAAGCCGCCACTGACCACGATCTTCACGGCCATCGGGGGGGACGGCTGGCTAGAGCGCCCGAACACGGTCCCTGATCCTCTCGATGATGTCGATAGAAAGTTCCGCGCTGTCCTCGGCGCGTACCAACCCGCTGGCCAGCAGGTCGGCGATGAGCACCCGGGCCACGCCGAGCGGGACCCCGAGCCCGACGGCGACCTCGGCGACCGAGCACGGCCGCTGGCACAGCTCCACGATGCGGCGCAGTTCGAAGCGCAGCGGCGCGGACAGCGCCGCCGGCCACGCCGACACCATTGACTCGATCCGCAGCCCGTCGTGCAGCGGCTGGGTACGCCCCCCGGTGACCATGAACGGTCGGATCACCAACTGGTCGACCGGGTCCGCGGGCGCGGACTCCGCCGACTCCTGGGCGTGCTGCCCGGACCGCGGTGGCTCGGACTGCCACTGCGGGATCATCCGGGGATCCGGTAGCCGGGGAAGGTCGCTCACTGCGGGAGCAGCCTGCGCGACTCAGCGATCAGGTTGGGGGTGAGCAGCGCGCCGAACCGGTCGGCCAGTACGGCGATCTCGTACCCGACCAGGCCGAGGTCGCAGCCGCTGCCGGCGATGACGCCCAGGCAGCTGCCGCCGGCGATGGCGGAGACCAGCAGGAAACCCCGACCCATCTCGATCATGATGAGTTTCAGGGTGTCGAAGTCGTAGCGGCGCGAGGCGCTGCGCGCCAGGCTCGCCATGCTGGACACGATGGCGGCCAGGTGGTCCGCGCCGGTGCGGTCCAACCCCGCCGAGGTGGCGATCAGCAGGCCGTCGGAGGAGACGGCGACAGCGTCGCGCACCCCGTCCGTGTTACGGACGAAGTTGGCCAGCAGCCAGTTGAAGTTGTCGACGTCGGCGCTCTGCAGCGGTACGCCCATGTGTGCCTGCTCCTTACCGGTGCTGATCGGGGTGGGTACGGGTGGCGCCCTCGCCCCGGGCCATGCCCTCACGCAGTGAGGTGAGCCGGGACCGTACCGACGCCGGCGAGCTGTCCATCGGCGCGTACTGCTCGGCCGGCCGGCTGCTCGGCGGTGCGGCGGTGCGGCTGCGGGGTACCCGCTTCGTCAGGCCGTTGGCCGTGCGGTCGACGCCGGGGACGGCGCCCGGGTAGTCCTGCGCGCGGTACCCCGCGCCGCCGGCCGGCTGGGCGTCGGCCGGGTAGCGCGGCGCGTCCGGCGGGTCGGCGTAGGCGGTCACCGGTTCTCCGGGACGCCCCGGCTGGGCCGGGTAGCTCTCCGCCGGGTAGCCCTCGGCCGGGTAGCCCTGGCGCTGGTGGCTCTGGGTCTGGTAACCGTCGCGCTGGTAACTCTGGGTCTGATAGCCCTCGGTCGGGTAGCCCTCGGTCTGATAGCCCTCGGTCGGGTAGGCCGGGGTCGGGTAGGCCTGCGTCGTAGCGCCGTGGTCGGCGTGGGACGGGTAGCCGTCGTCCGGGCGGGCCGAGGCGGCCGGCTGCCCGGCGTAGGCCGGTGGGCCGTCGTAGCCGCCCGGTCGGGTGGACGTCCAGGCCGGTTCGTCGGCGTTGTCGGCGCCGTACCGGCGCTGGTAGCCGCCGGCTGCCCGGTCGTCGCCCGCCCGCGGTGCCGCGGCGGCGTCCGCCGGCGGGGCAGCGGCCGGCGGCCGGCCGGCCCAGGCCTCGCCGTCCCGGTCGGGGTACCGGCGCCCGCCCGCCTCCACCACCGGCAGCGCCGTGGTGGCGTGACCGTACGAGCCGGTCTCGTGCACCGCGTTCATCGGCACGTACTCGACCACCGGCCGGGTGCCGAGCGCCCGGGACGGACCGGTCGACCAGCCGGCGTCGGCGCGGTCGGTGACGATCTCGGCCTGCTCGACCCGGGCCGCCGCCGCGCGGTTGGCCCGGGCGGCGCTGGCGGCCCGGGACTGGTGCTGGGTGGCCGCCGCGACCCCGGGTCCACCGGCCGCCAGGGCCGGCGGCTGGGCCATCACCGCGGTGGGCAGGGTCACCCGGGCGGTGATGCCGGTGACCGGCGACGGGCTGATCTCCACCTCGACGCCCATCTGGGCGGCCAGGTGACCGACCACGTAGTGGCCGAGGAACCGGGTGGGGACGGACAGGTAGCTCTCCTCGCCGCGCAGCCGGGCGTTGGCCCGCTCGATCTCCGCGCCGTCCATGCCGACGCCCTGGTCGGTGACGGCGATCAGGTACCGGCCACCGAGGTTGCGGCCCTGGATCTCCACCTCCAGGTCGGGTGGGGAGAAGGAGAGGCCGTTCTCCACCAGTTCGGCGATCATGTGCGCGATGCCGGCCACGTACGCTCCGCCGACCCAGCCGTCGTCGATGCGCTGGAGGGAGACCCGGCGGTACTCCTCGACCTCGGAGATGGCCGCCCGGATCACGTCCGCGATCGGCAGCGGCGCCGCCCAGCGGCGCGGGGTGGCCTCGCCGACCAGGACCAGCAGGCTCTCGGCGTTGCGGCGCATACGGGTGGCCAGGTGGTCCAGCTCGAACAGGTTGGCCAGCCCCTGCGGGTCGCTCTCCTCCTGCTCCAGCCGGGTGATGAAGGACAGCTGGCGGCGCAGCAGGTTCTGGTTGCGCCGGCCCAGGTTGGCCAGCGACTCGGCGGTACTGCGGCGCAGCATGGCCTGCTCGATGGCGAGCAGGTACGCGGTGGACTGCACCTGGTCCAGCGCGCCGGCCACGGAGAGGATCTCGGTGCTGGCGCCGGGCGGTACCAGCACCGGCGGCGGGGGTTCGGCGGCCTCCTCGTGACCGGCCTGCGCCTTGGCCACCGCCTCCGGCAGCCGGTGCTGGGCCAGCCAGCCTCCGCCTCCGCGGCCAGCGCCGCGCAGCGGCCGGGTGATCGAGCGGGCCGAGAAGACCAGCACCAGGGCGGCGCCGCAGGCCCGCGGCGCCGACCAGGATGGCCAGCACGGACAGCCGTCGGGTGGCGTCGGTGCGCAGGCCGGCGGCGATGGCGGAGATGTCCGCGCCGATCGGCCTCCTGGGCGGTACGCAGGTCGGCCAGCATCGTGGTGAACGCCGACCACCAGGACTGCGGATTGGTCTGTTCCATGAACGTGCTGCTCGGGTCGGCCAGGGCGCGCTGCTCGAAGAAACCGGCCTCCCGGGCCGCCCCGCTGTCCAGCGCCTTGTCGGCGAGCCAGCGCTGCCCGGCGCTGGCGTTGCCGGTGAAGGTGGCCAGTGCCTGGCTCTTGGTGGCCACGATCAGCGCGTAGCGCTGGTACTCGCCGGGGGCGTAGCCTCCGGCCGCGAAGACGCCGTTGAGCAGCGCCCGCTCCTGCGCGTACTGCTCCTTGACCACGCCCAGTGCGGTCAGGGCGGTGACGCCCCGGCGCAGCCCGCGGTCGGCGGAGCTGTCCAGGCCGAAGTCGACCGCGTCGAGGTCGGCGATGCGGCTGGTGAAGTAGTCGAACGCGACGGTCCGGTCGGTCTTCTTCTGGTCGATGTCGGTCCGGGTGGCCGCGATGGTGGTGTCCAGCTTGGCCAGCGCCGTGCGCCCCGCCCCGGATCCGGCGGCCACGCCGGCCAGCAGGCCGGCCAGCGTGCCGCGCCGGGTGATCCACCGCGGCCCGGGAGGCGACCATCTCCTTCTGGAAGCCGGCGTCGCCGCCCAGCCAGCCGGCGGTCAGGCCACGCTCGGACTGCAGCGCCTCGACCAGGTCCTGCACGGTGAGCACCAGGCGTACCGCGTCGGTGGTCTGCCGGGCGGTGCGGTAGTCGGTGAGGTCCGCGCTGACCACGACGGCGAGCAGGACCAGGATGATGATCACCGGCAGCGCCAGGATGCGCAGCAGGCGGCCACGGATGGTGCCGCGGCCGGCGCGCGACCGGTCCGGTGGAGGGCGGCGGGCGGAACGCGTCGCTGCGCATCGGGTCGCCGGTGGGCCGCCGGGGCGGCCGGGCGTCGCCGGCCCGCCGGGCCGGCGGCTCGGCCTCGGTACGCGCCGCCAGCTCGGCGACCTCACCCGGGGGTACCTCGTCGGTTGCCGGCGGCGGCAGCGGGCGGCGGTGTGCGCGCACACTCATCGGCGGCCACCGGCCGGGTGGTCGATGGTGTCGGTCGGCGCCGCGGTTTCCCTGGCTGATGTGTTCGCGGGCACGGGTCCTCCGGGAATGTCGCTGCGCAACGTGTCACAGCATTGGTGCGGTTCGTTGCAAGATTATTAAGCAGGCATTTCTATATCTGCAAGGTCGGATAGAGCATCCTCAACCGATGACGGACTTGTTGTCCGTTACCGGTTGCCCGTGCCGGTAGAAGTCCACCGTGGACGGGGGCAGCGGGGTGTCACCCCGGATCAGGTCGGCTGCCTTCTCGGCGACCATCATGGTCGGTGCGTAGATATTGCCATTGGTGACGAAGGGCATCACGGAAGCGTCCACCACCCTAACCCGATCCAGCCCGTGCGGAACCATCGAGAGTGGGTCAATTACCGATTCCGGGCCGGTACCCATCGCGGCGGTGCCCGAAGGGTGCAGCGCGGTCTCGGCGTCGCGGGCCACCCAGTCGAGGATCTCGGCATCGGTGGACACCGCCGGACCAGGCGAGATCTCCCCGCCGTCGAACGGCGCCATGGCCGGCTGGCGCAGGATCTCCCGGGCCACCCGGACCGCCTCCGTCCACTCCCGACGGTCCTGTGCGGTGGACAGGTAGTTGAAGCGCAGCGCCGGCTTGTCCGCCGGGTCGGCGCTGCGGATCGTCACCCTGCCCCGGGCATCGCTGAGTACATCGGCCCGACGTGCACCTGGTAGCCGTGCCCGCCGGCCGGCGCCGAACCGTCGTAGCGCACCGCGACGGGCAGGAAGTGGAACATCAGGTTCGGGTAGGCCACGTCGTCGTTGGAGCGGGCGAAGCCGCCGCCCTCGAAGTGGTTGGTGGCGCCCGGCCCGCGCCGCCCGAACAGCCAGCGCAGCCCCGACCTCGGGGCGGCGCCGCCAGTTCAGGTAGGGCTGCACCGACACCGGCCTGGCGGCCCGCGTGCTGGATGTAGACCTCCAGGTGGTCCTGCAGGTTGGCGCCGACGCCGGGCAGGTCGGCGACCACCGGCGATGCCCAGCGCGCGCAGCTCGTCCGGCGTCGCCCGACGCCGGAGAGCTGCAGCAGCTGCGGGGAGTTGAACGCGCCGCCGCAGAGGATCACCTCCCCGGCGTCCACGCTGACCCGCCGCCGGCCCGGCGCCGTGTACTCCACGCCGACCGCCCGGTTGCCGACGAACAGGACCCCGGTGACCAGCGCCCGGGTCCGCACGGTCAGGTTGGCCGCGCCCCATCGCCGGGTGCAGGTAGGCGCGGGCCGCCGACAGTCGCCGACCCCGGTGGATGTTGCGGTCGAAGGGTCCGAAGCCCTCCTGCCGGTAGCCGTTGACGTCCGGCGGTACGGGCGTAGCCGGCCTGCTCGGCGGCGGCGAAGAAGGCGCCGAAGAGCGGGTTGTCGGCGGGTCCCCGCTCCAGCACGAGCGGCCCGCCGTGGCCCCGGTACGGGTCGTCGGGCGCCGCCGCGAGGCAGTCCTCCATCCGCCGGAAGTACGGCAGGCAGTGCGCGTAGTCCCAGGTGGCCATGCCCGGCTCGGCCGGCCCAGCGCTGGTAGTCCAGCGGGTTGCCGCGCTGGAAGATCATGCCGTTGATGCTGCTGGAGCCGCCGAGCACCTTGCCCCGGGCGTGGTAGACGCGCCGGTCGTGCAGGTACGGCTCGGGCTCGGAGGTGTAGCGCCAGTCGTAGAAGCGGCTGCCGATCGGGAAGGTCAACGCGGCCGGCATGTGGATGAACACGTCCCACGGGTAGTCGGGGCGGCCGGCCTCCAGCACCAGCACCCGGGTGCCGGGGTCGGCGGAGAGCCGATTGGCCAGTACCGATCCGGCCGAACCGCCACCGACGATGACCATGTCGTACCGTTCACGCCACGGTGGCCCACCTCCTCGTATTGTTTCGTGATGGGCAACACCACGTCGGTCTCCGTCGCCGAAGCCAGCGGCGGCGTGCAGTCGGTGGACCGGGCCATCACCGTGCTGGAGATCCTCGCCCGCCGGGGCGAGGCCCGGGTCACCGAGGTCGCCGGCGAGCTGGGGGTGCACAAGTCCACGGCGTTCCGGCTGCTGGCCGCGCTGGAGAGCGCGGCCTGGTGGAGCAGGACAGCGACCGGGGCCGGTACCGGCTGGGCTTCGGCCTGGTCGCGCTGGCCGGCGCGGTGACCGCGCGGATGGACGTGACCCGGGCCGGCCGGCCGGTCTGCGAGCGGCTGGCGACGCGAGATCGGCGAGACCGTCAACCTGGCGGTGGCCCGCGAGCACGTGCGCGGTCAACGTCGACCAGGCCCAGGGCGGCTCGGCGGTCGCCGCGCAGAACTGGGTCGGCCAGCCCACCCCGCTGCACGCCACCTCCAGCGGCAAGGTGCTGCTGGCCTTCCTGCCCGACGCGGCGCGGGACCGGCTGCTGGACGCCGCCGGGCTGGCCCGGTTCACCGCGGCCACCATCACCCGACGCTCCACTCTGGACAGTGAGCTGGCGCAGGTGCGCACCCGCGGCTACGCCACCACCGTCGAGGAGTACGAGCTGGGCCTCAACGCCGTCGCCGCGCCGGTCCGCGCGCCGGGCGGCCGGGTGGTGGCGGCGGTGAGCGCCTCCGGCCCGGCCTACCGGTTCACCGTGGCCCGGCTGGCGCAGACCGCGCCGCTGCTCGTCGCGGGCGCCGGGGAGATCAGTCACCAGTTGGGTTTCCTGGGCTGACCCGGGCGGCCGCGCCGGCCGCCAGGGCGGCGTCCACCCAGCGGTGGAAGTCGCCGATGTGGTGCTCGCTCGGCACCAGCACGCCGCCGTGCGGCGTAGCCGCGGGAGGCCATCGCCGGCTGGCTCCGCTCGCAGGCCTCGAAGTCCTGCCGGTTGACCCGGTCGAACAGCTCGACCGAGCGGGCGCACGTCGCGCCCTGGGCAACCACGTCGGGCAGGAACAGCCAGTCGCACTCGACGACGGTGCGGTCGGCGGCGAGCGGGAACATGCGCTGGATGATCACGTGGTCGGGTACCAGGTTGATGAACACCTGGGGTCGGATGGTCACCGCGAAGTAGCGCCGGTCCTGTTCCGGGCGCGAGGGTGGGGATCCGGGCCAGCCCCGGCGAGCCGTCCACGGTGAAGCCCTGGATCTGCTCGCCGAACGCCGCGCCGTGCCCGACGTAGTACTGCGCGGCGTAGCCCCGGGCGAACTCGGGCAGCACCTCGACCAGCTCCGGGTGGATGGTGGCGCAGTGGTAGCACTCCATGAAGTTCTCGACGATGAGCTTCCAGTTGGCCCGCACGTCGTAGCGGATCCGCTCGGCCAGCGCCAGGTTGGCCATGTCGTAGTGGTCGATGGAGTCCAGGTCGCCGAGCCGGGTGACCACGGCACCCTGCACGGTCTCCGCGAAGGAGGGCGGCTCGTCGGCCAGGCACACCCAGACGTAGCCCAGCCATTCCCGCACGTGCACCGGGTACAGCCCGAAGGCGGCCTGTCGAGGTCGGGCATGTCGGCCAGGTTGGGGGCGGCGATGAGCGCGCCATCGAGGTCGTAGGTCCAGGCGTGGTAACCGCACCGGATGGCGCGGTGCAGCTGGCCGGTGTCCACTGTGCACAGTCGGGCGCCCCGGTGCCGGCAGACGTTGAGGAAGCCGCGCACGCCGCCGCCCCGGCCGCGGGCCAGCAGCACGCTCTCCCGCCCCACCTGGGCGGTCCGGAAGGCGCCCGGCTGGGGCAGGTCGGCGGCCCGGCAGACGCAGAACCACAGCCGCTCGAAGATGTCCCGCTGCTCCCGGGCGAACTCGCCGGGATCGGTGTAGCGGCTGCCCGGCAGGGTGCGGTGCAGGCTGGCCGGTGCGGTGGCGGTCATCGGTGCCTCCCGGTGTCCTGTGGGGGTACGGGCGCCACCGCGCTGTCCAACGTCCGGCGCCAGCGGGCGAACGGGCCCGGCCGGTCCACCGCCACCACGCCCACCGGCTCGCCGGCCCGGCGGTAGACGGCGAGGAACCCGTCGGCGTCCAGCGCGCCGTCCTCCACCGTCAGCTCGTCGCCGGGTGCGGCGTGGCCGGCGAACTGGAGCCGGGCGTCGTACTGGTCGGACCAGAAGTACGGGGCGCGGGCCGGGCGCAGGGTGGCCGGGTCGGTGCCGAGCAGGGTGGCCGCCGCGCGGGCCGGCCGCTCCAGCGCCGCGCTCCAGTGCTCCACCCGGTGGGTACGCCCCAGCCGCGGGTCGTACCAGGCGGCGCAGTCGCCGACGGCCACCACGCCGGGCGCGCCGGTGGCGCCCTCGGCGTCGCACGGCACCCCGCCGGGTCCGTCCAGGCCGGTACCGGCCAGCCAGCCGGTGTCCGGCCGGGCGCCCACACCGGCCACCACGACCTCGGCGGGGATCAGGCAGCCGTCCGTTGCGTGTACCCCGATGACCCGCCCGTGCGGGCCGATCTCGAAGCCGGCCACGCCGACCCCGCAGCGCAGGTCGACGCCCTGCGCGCGGTGGCGCCGGGCGATGGCCGCCCCCACGGCGGCGCCCAGCACGGTGGCCAGCGGCGCCGGCCCGGCCTCCAGCACCGTGACCGGCAGGCCGAGGCCGCGCAGCGTGGCGGCCACCTCCAGACCGACGAAGCCGGCGCCGACAACGGCGACCTGCTCGGCGAGGACCAGGTCGGCCCGCAGCGCCCAGGCGTCGTCCAGGGTGCGCAGCGCGTGTACCCCGGGCGGTGCGCCGGGCAGCCGGCGGGCGGCGGCGCCGCTGGCGATGACCACGCCGTGCGCCCGGACGGCGGTGCCGTCGTCGAGCAGTACGGCGCGCTCCCGACGGTCCAGCCCGACCGCGCGGCGGCGCAGCAGGAACCGGGCGCCCAACTGCTCGGCGGGGTCCTCCAGGGCCAGCGACGCCTCGTCGCACCGGCCGCCGAGGAACGCCTTGGACAGCGGCGGCCGGTCGTAGGGCCGGTACGCCTCGGCGCCCACGATGGTCAGTTGCCCGATGAAGCCCTGCGCCCGCAGCGCCCGGGCGGCGGACAGCCCGGCCAGGCCGGCCCCGACGATGACGACCGTCCGCAGTGGCGCGCTCACGGCGCCGGCTGGGCGACGGGCAGCTGCACGAGGACCATGCCGTCGCGGATCAGCACCGGATGGGTGCGCACCGGGCGGCGGGCCGGCGGCCCGTCCACGGCTCCGCTGCGCAGGTCGAAGCGGGAGCTGTGCAGCGGGCACTCGACCAGGCAGCCGTCCAGCCAGCCATCGGCGAGCGAGGCGTCCTGGTGGGTACAGGTGTCGTCGATGGCGTAGAACTCGCCGCCCTCGGTGTGGAACAGGCTGACCGGCGGGTCGACCGGCAGCCGCCGTGCGCTGCCCGGTGGCAGCTTGTCCAGCGGGATGGCGGCGACAGGTCCGGCTGCGGGTTCGGTGGGGGTCATCCCAGGCCCTTCGTTGCGTATCGCAGAACAGGTCGGAAGATACGCAACAGCGTCGGCTACCCCCTACGCCCTGTCAACCGCGGTGTTGCGCTGTGGGACCAGACATGAAACCGACGTTTAGTTCGTTAATCGTATGCTATGTGTGTTCCATGAGGTTGATGGGGTTGCTGCGCTGCCTGAGCGCGGTCGGCCTGGCCGGCGCCGCGCTGCTGGCCGGGTCCCCCGGGACGGCCGTCGCCAGCCCGGCCGAACTGCCCGCCGCCTGGTACCCGGTGGACGCGCCGAACGCGCTGTGGGACGGCTCCGCCACCGGGGATCCGCTGCACCTGACCGCGGCGGGCGGCGGCGGGGTCGGCATCGGCACGGTCCTGGGTCGCACCGCCGTGGCCTTCCCGGCGCTGTGTCCGGCCGCACCGACCCGCTGCCCGCGGGCCGTCCTGGAAGCCGGCGTCAACCCGGCGCACAACCCCGGCAGCCGGCCGGCCCGCTGGGGTGCGGTGCTCGCGCTGCCGCCGGGCCAGACCGACAACGGCGAGAACATCATCCAGAAGGGGTACGCCGACCGCGGCAGCCAGTGGAAGCTGCAGGTGGACGGGGCCGCCGGACAGCCCAGTTGCGTGCTGGCCGGCGGGGCGCCACACCGCATCTGGCGGCTGGTGGCACCGGTGAGCATCGCCGACGGCGGCTGGCACGCGGTCGAGTGCCAGCGCGCCGGAGCGGTGCTGGTCATCGTGGTGGACCAGGCGCCGCTGGCCTGGCTCGCCGTCCCGGCCGACCTGGCCGTCGCCAACGACGACCCGGTGCGGCTCGGCGGCAAGGGCACCGAGCCCGGCAACGACCAGTTCCACGGCTACCTCGACGCCGCCTGGCTGTTCGTCGGCTGAGCACGGCATCCGGGGAGCGTGTAGCGATCACGCCGGCTGGGTAGGTCCCTGTCGAGGACAACCCGGAGGTATGCGATGTTCGCCAATGTTCTGCACCGCAACCGCACCACCGCCCCGACAGATGGGGAACGGCTGGTGGAGGAGCACGACGCCGACGGCCGCGTGGTCACCGAGCGGGTGGCCGACACACCGTCCGGGCGCCCCGTGGTCGAAGAGCGCACCGTCACCGAACCGGTGACAGCAGACCGCACCGTCACCGAGCCGGTGGCCGACCGCACCGTCGTGGACCGGACCGTCGAGCGGCGCCCGGTGGAGCCGGTCACCGAGCCGGACACCGAGGCCGTGGTCGAGGAGCGTCCGCGCTGGGCGCACAGCAGCGTCTCCGCCGTGGTCGGCCTGGTCGTGGGCGTCGTGGCGCTGGGCGCCACGCTCACCGGCCTGCTCGCCCCGGTCGGCGTGGCACTCGGCGTGCTCGGTGGGCTGATCTCGCTCACCGGCCTGGTCCGCGCCAGCCGGCGCGGCGTCACCGGGCACGGCGCCGCCTTCGTGGGCGTGGCCTGCTCGGCCGCCGCCGTGGTCCTCGGCGTGCTGGCCATCCAGGGCGACCTGTCCTGGCTGAACAGCGACACCGACGAGGTCGCCAAGCTGCACACCTGGCTGAACAACCACGTCAGCGGGATCGAGCGCTGGTAGCCACCGGCGCGGCGCGCTGACCGCAGCGCCGGCACCGACCGCCCCGACGGCGCGGGTCGGATTCGCGGAAACCCGCGGACCCGACCCGCGCCGTCGCATGCCCGCCCTGTCCCATCCTCAGCACGGTCGGGTGGTCAGCGCGGTCGGGTGGTCAGCGCGGTCGGGTGGTCAGCGCGGTCGGGTGGTCAGCGCGGTCGGGTGGTCAGCGCCGGCCGCGCGGCCTGGCCTGCGGGTCGGGGACGGGTGCGCCGAACAGGGCGGCCAGGGCGGCCCGGTCGTCGGCCCGGGCCGCGCGGTTGCGTCGCCGGTGGCCGCAGCGCTGGCACTCGTGCAGCAGCACGTGCTCACCGCCCTCGAAGAGCACCCCGACCGGGCGCATCAGCGCCCCGCAGTCGGCCGCCCGGTCCCCCGGGTCGACGTCCACGTGCCGGGACCACAGGCAGCGCGGGCAGTGGTTGGTGTACCCGTTGCCGCGTACCGCGGCCCCGCAGTTGCCACACGCGAAGTCCTCGCGGGTACGGGTGAAGCGGGCACCGGACACCAGTTCAGGGTATCCGCCCCGGCGCCGCCGGCCGGTACGCGACGATGGGCCGATGGGTTTCGTCATCCGGACGATCGTGACGGCCGTGGCCATCTGGGTGGCGGCGGCCCTGGTGGACGGCATCCACCTGGACGCCAGCACCACCGGCCGCAACGTCGCCGTACTGGTGATCGCCGCGCTGGTCATCGGCGTCATCAACGCTTTCCTCAAGCCGGTGATCCACATCCTCGGCTGCCCGCTCTACGTGCTCACCCTCGGGCTGTTCGCGCTGGTGGTCAACGCGCTGCTGCTGGAGCTGGCGAGCTGGGTGTGCGACAAGTTGAACGTGCCGTTCCACGTCGACGGCTTCTGGTCGGCGTTCTGGGGAGCCATCGTCATCGGTGTGGTGAGCTGGCTGCTCAACCTGTTCGTACCGGACGGCAAGCGGCGCGCCTGAGGGCCGGTGACAACCGGCCGTCCGTCCGGGTGCCACGCCCCTGGCAAGCGCCTACGCTGCACAGATGCAGCGGACCGACTTCACCGCCATGCCCTGCTCGATCGCCCGTACGCTGGCCGTCGTCGGCGAACCGTGGACCCCGCTGATCCTGCGTGACATCACCTTCGGGCTGACCCGCTTCGACGAGATCCAGCGCGACCTGGGGGTGGCCACCAACGTGCTGACCGACCGGCTCAACACGCTGGTCGAGGGCGGCCTGGTGAGCCGGCAGCCGTACCAGACCCGGCCGCTGCGACACCGCTACCAGCTCACCGAGGCGGGCGCCGAGCTGCTGCCGGTACTGCTGGCGCTGCTGCGCTGGGGGGACCGGTGGGCCGGCGACGGCAGCGGGCCGCCGGTGACCATCGTGCACCGCGAGTGCGGGCAGGCCACCGAGGCGCTGCTGGTGTGCGCCGCGTGCAACCGGCCGCTGGGTACGCACAACGTCTCCGCCCGGACCGGCCCCGGCGGCCAGCGCGGCCCCGGGGCGTACCTGCTGCCGGGCTGGCTGGACGCGCCCGGGCGGCCGGAGGCGCAGCGCACCGCCGGAGTCGGCCGGGTCACCGGCGCCGGCCGCTACCTGCCGCTGCAGCGGCGCGCGGAGTGAGCCGTCACTCCTCCGGCTCGTCGCCGTTGCCGTCGTCCACCAGGTAGACCCCGTCGATACTGCCGTCGCTGCCGGCGTCGAGCAGCTCCACGTCGGCCACCCCGTCACCGTCGGTGTCGGCCACGTAGACCAGGTCGGCGCCCTCGGCGTAGACGTCGACCACGTCGGGTGTGCCGTCGCCGTCCACGTCCACCTCGCCGGTGGCGATGTACTCGGTCATCTGCGCGCTCCATTCCGCCGGGTAGAGGCAGGGTAGCCACTCCTGCGGGACCGGCACCAGGGGCAGCCGGCGGGCTCAGCCGGCGGTGGCCGCCAGGGTGCGGGCGTGCGCCGCCGGGCGCAGGTGCACGGTGGCCCCCGGGGTCAGCTCCAGGTCGGCCGCGCCGCCCCGGGTGAGCTGGGCGAACACCTCGTCCGCGCCGACCGTCATCTCGACCCGCACCTCGAAGCCGAGCCGTACCACCCGGATCACGGTGGCCGGCACCGTGCCCGGCCGGGCGTCCGGCAGCACCTCGATGTCGTGCGGGCGGACCAGCTGGCCGTCCAGCCGGGCGACCGAGCCGAGGAAGCCCATCACGAACGGGTTCGCCGGGTTGTCGTAGATCTCGTCGGGGCGGCCCACCTGCTCCACCACGCCACCGGCGAGGACCACGATCGAATCGGCGACGTCCATCGCCTCCTCCTGGTCGTGGGTGACGAAGACGGTGGTCACGTGTACCTCGTCGTGCAGCCGCCGCAGCCAGGTACGCAGCTCCTTGCGCACCTGCGCGTCCAGCGCGCCGAACGGCTCGTCCAGCAGCAGCACCTCCGGCTCCACGGCCAGCGCCCGGGCCAGCGCCATCCGCTGGCGCTGCCCGCCGGACAGCTGCGCCGGGTACCGGTCGGCCAGCTGCTCCAGGTGGACCAGCTCCAGCAGCTCCTGGACCCGCCGCTTGATCTCGGCCTTCGGCCGCTTGCGGATCTCCAGCCCGAACGCCACGTTGCGGTAGACGCTCAGATGCCGGAACGCCGCGTAGTGCTGGAAGACGAAGCCCACGTTGCGCCGCTGGGGCGCCAGCCGGGTGGCGTCCTCGCCGGAGATGAGGACCTGCCCGCTGTCCGGCAGCTCCAGCCCGGCGATCACCCGCAGCAGGGTGGACTTGCCGCCGCCGCTGGGGCCCAGCAGCGCGGTGAGCGACCCGGATGCGATCTCGACGTTGATGTCGCGCAGCACCGGGGTGGCGCCGAACGCCTTGTTCACCGCACGGACTTCGATGGCCATCAGTTCTTCCCCTTGGGGCGCAGCAGCTTGGTCAACAGCAGGCTCACCACGGCGAGCAGCGCGAGCAGGGTGGCCCCGGCGTACGCGCCCACGGTGTTGTAGTTCTGGTAACTGTCCTCGACGAAGAGGGTCAGGGTCTCGGTGTCGCCGACGAACCGGCCGGAGACCACCGCCACCGCGCCGTACTCCCCCAGCGCCCGGGCCAGGCAGAGCACCACGCCGAAGGCGAGCGCCCAGCGGATCCCGGGCAGGGTGATCCGACGGAACGTCTGCCACCAGTTGGCGCCCAGCGTCTGGGCCGCCTGCTCCTGCTCCTGGCCGAGTTCGCGGAGCACCGGCTCGACGGCGCGGACCACCAGCGGCAGCGACACGAAGACGGTGGCCAGCACCATGCCGGGGGTGGAGAAGATGATCTGCAGCCCGTTGCGCTCCAGCCAGCTACCGGTGGTGGTGTTGCTGCCGTACATCAGGATCAGCGCCAGGCCGACGACCACCGGGGAGACCGCCAGCGGCAGGTCGATGAGCGCGTTGAGCACCCGCTTGCCGGGGAACTCCCGGCGCGCCAGCAGCAGCGCGGTGAGCAGTCCGAAGATCGTGTTGGCGAGCACCGTCCAGAAGGACACCACCAGGGTGACCCGGATGGCGTGCAGGGCGTCCTCGTCGGTCAGCGCCGTCCAGACCGGGCCGAGGCCGTCGCCGAACGCCTTGTAGCCGATCAACCCGAGCGGGATGACCAGCAGCAGGGTGAGGTAGGCGATGACGATCAGCCGCATCGTCCACTTAGCCACGGCGCACCCCCCAGCGTTGAACCGCGTCCAGGGCCAGCAGGACCAGGAACGCGATGGCCAGCAGCGCCACCGAGATCGCCGCGGCGGCGGCCTGCTGGTCGTTCTCGATGCGGGTGTAGATGTTCACCGCGGCGACCTGGGTCTTGAGCGGGATGTTGCCGGTGAACAGGTTGGTCGCGCCGTACTCGGCGATGGCCCGGGTGAAGGCCAGGCCGCCGCCGGAGAGCATCGCCGGGACGAGGTTGGGCAGCACGATCCGGCGAAACGTGGTGGCCGGCCCGGCGCCCAGCGAGTACGCCGCCTGCTCCACGTCCCGGTCCAGCTCCAGCAGCACCGGCTGGACGGTACGCACCACGAACGGCAGCGTCACGAACAGCAGCGCGATCACCACGCTGACCTGCTTGTACGCCAGGTGCAGGCCGAGCGGGCTCTTGTCGCCGTAGAGCACCAGCAGCACCAGGCCGGCGACGATGGTGGGCAGCGCGAACGGCAGGTCGATGAGCGCGTCGAGCACCGCCTTGCCGGGGAACGAGTCGCGCACCAGCACCCAGGCGATGAGCGTCCCCATCACCACGTTGATCAGCGCGACCAGCAGCGAGGCGAGCACGGTGAGTTTCAGCGCGGCCCAGGCGTCGGGGGCGGTGACGTCGTGCCAGAAGCGCGACCAGCCGCCGCCGGTGCCGTGGTAGACCAGCACCGCCAGCGGCAGCAGGACGACGATGCTCAGGTAGGTGACGGCGAAGCCGACGCCCAGGCCGGTGCTGGCGCGCCGGCGCGGCCGGATGCGCGCGGCCCGGTCGGGTGCGGTGGACGGCCGCACCGGGCCCGACGTGGCGTCGGACCCGGTGCTGACCTCGGTGGTGGTGGCCACGGCTACTTGGAGGCGGCGGCGCTGGGCGCGGGCGAGGTGGAGATGCCCTTCTTCTGTTCGATGCTGGCCATCACGCTCTTGGACGGGTCGAACAGCTGCTTGTTGACCGCGCTCCAGCCGCCCAGGTCCTTGACGGTGAACAGGTGCGCAGGGGTGGGGAAGTCGCGCCCGCCGACGCCCTGGACCACCGGGCGGTAGCCCTGCTGGGCGTAGATCTTCTGGGCCGGCGCGCTGTGCAGCCAGTCGAGGAACGCCTTGGCCTCGGTCGGGTGCTCGGCGTTGACGGTGACCGCGATCGGGTTCTCGATGAGCACCGTGGAGTCCGGTACCAGGTACTCGATGTCCTGCTTGTTGAGCTGGGCGAAGACGGCCTCGTTCTCGTAGGAGATGACCGCGTCGCCCTTGCCGCCGAGGAAGGTGTTCATCGAGGCGCGGCCGCTGGAGTCCTGCACCGGCACGTTGTCGAAGAGCTTCTGCAGGTACTGCTCACCGGCCGCCTTGTCCTGGCCGACGTTGGAGGCGGCGCCGTAGGCGCCGAGGATGTTCCACTTGGCGCCGCCGGAGGTGAACACGTTGGGGGTGAGCACCTGGACGCCCGACTGGGTCAGGTCGTCCCAGCCCTTGATGTTCTTCGGGTTGCCCTTGCGGTAGCCGATCACCGCGACCGAGTCGGTGATCATGCCCTTGTACTGGTCGCTGTTCCAGGAGGCGTCGACCAGCTTGGCGGTGACCAGCCGGGTGATGTCGGGCTCCAGGGAGAAGGCGACGATGTCGGCCTTGAGTCCGGCGGCGACCGCCCGGCTCTGGTCGCCGGAGGCGCCGTAGGACTGCTTGAACTTGATGTTCTTCCCGCCGTCGGTCTTCTGGTACGCCTTGATGAGCGCTTCGTAGGCGGCCTGCGGGGTGGAGTAGGCGACCAGTGACAGGGTCACCGTCGGCTTGCTGCTGCCGGAGCCACCACCGCAGGCGGCCAGAGCGGCGGCGGTGACGGTCAGCGTCGCAACAGCGGCTATCGCCTTGAGTCTGGGGCTCACGTCTGCCATCCCTAGTTTGTCGACTTGAACAGTAGGAAATATAGGGTCGGTAGACGGGGTCGGTCAAGTTCTCGATATCAACCGTTCATATGACCCAGCCGGGTACAACCGGCGCACCGACACCGGCCACCCGGGCGCTACCTGCGCGATCATCAGGGCAACATCGCTGTTCAGCGACTTGACGGGGCTCAGCCAGCCAGATATACAAGTAATTACTTGTTCAAAGGTTTGCTTGTAAGGAGGTCGTGATTCCGACCGACACGTTGAGCCGGGCGTTCGCTGCGCTGGCCGACCCGACCCGGCGCGCCATCCTGGAGCGGCTGGCCGACGGCGAGGCCACCGTGGGCCAGCTGGCCACCCCGTTCGCGATGACCCAGCAGGCCGTCTCCCAGCACCTCAAGGTGCTGGAGCAGGCTGGACTCATCACCCGGGGCCGGGCCGGGGCGGCCCGGCCGTGCCGCCTGGCGGTCGACAACCTGGACACCGCCGTCGACTGGATCACCCGGCACCGGGCCATCTGGGCGGCCCGCTACGACCGGCTCGACGCCCACCTCGCGACCCTGCGCAGGAGCCATGACTGAACTGACCTACCGCCGCCTCCACCGGGGCACGCCGGAGCTGCTGTTCGACTGCCTGACCCGACCGGAGCACCTGACCCGGTTCTGGGGGCCGGCCGGCACCAGCACCCCGCTCGACGGCATCGTGGTCGACCTGCGCCCCGGCGGCGCCTTCGAGACCCTCATGGTCAACGAAGCCGACGGCGGCACGTACCGGATGCGGGCCACCTACGTCGAGGTCGACCGGCCCAGACGCCTGGTCTGGACCGAAGCCAACGGGATGACCACCACGATCACCTTCGCCGACCAGGGCGACGGCCGCACCGAGGTGACCACCGTACAGACCGACACACCCGCCGGGTACGCCACCCCGGCCGCCCGGGCCGGTTTCCGGACCAGCCTGGACCGGTTGGACAACTACCTGGCCACGCTCACCTAGGAGGCACTGTGCCCACGCTCAGCTCAGCCGACGGCACCACCATCGGCTACGAACGCACCGGCTCCGGCCGGGCGCTCATCCTCGTCGACGGTGCCATGTGCCACCGCGCCGGCGGCCCGATGCGGCCACTCGCGGCCCGACTGCAGGACCACTTCACCGTGTACGCCTACGACCGGCGCGGGCGCGGCGAGAGCGGCGACACCCAGCCGTACGCCGTGCAGCGCGAGATCGAGGACCTGCAGGCGCTGATCACCACCGCCGGGGACCGCGCGCACCTGTACGGCATCTCCTCCGGCGCCGCACTCTGCCTGGCCACCGCCGCCGTGGACGACCGGGTCACCCGGCTGGCCCTCTACGAGCCGCCGTTCGTCGCCGCCGACCGCCCGCAACTGGCCAACGGCGAGTACCGCTGGGCGCTGGACGCGGCGCTCGGCGAGGGCCGGCGCGGCGACGCCGTGGCGCTGTTCCTCGGCCAGGTCGGCGTGCCGGCCCCGGTGGTCGAGGCGATGCGGGCCGGCCCCGGCTGGCCGGCGATGGAGGCAATCGCCCCCACCCTGGCCTACGACGACAGCGTCCTGGGCGCCGCCCACGTCCCCTACGAGCAGGCCAAGCAGGTCACCGTGCCGGCGCTGGTGCTGGCCGGCAGCGCCAGCCCGGCGATGCTGCGCGACGCGGCCGAGGCCACCGCCCAGGCGCTGCCGCACGGCGGATACACCGTCCTGGCCGACCAGACCCACGACGTGGCGCCGGAGGCGCTGGCGCCGGTCCTGACGGAGTTCTTCGATCGGTGAGCGGGGGCCGCGAACGTCGGCTCGTAGCCCGGCCGCCGGGTCAGGCTGCCGTCGCGGGTTCGGCTTCCGGCTCGAGCGACCGGTCGGTGCGCGCCGTCCGGTCAGGTGGCAGGCAGGTCAGTACGGCGCCGGTCATGAACGCCATCATCAGGCCGGCCATCGGGACGGCCGAGCCGGTGCCGAGCAGGCCGGTCAGCGGAGACACCAGGGCGCCGCAGAGAAAGTGGGCGCCGCCCTGCAACGCGGCCGCGGTACCGGCGAAGGCCCGGCCGGCGTCCTGGACCAGGGTGATGGACGCGGGCAGTACCAGGCCCATGCCGGCGGTCAGCCCGAACAGCGGTATCCACGCCCACAGCAACCGGTGGGTACCGCTGGCCCCGGTCACCAGGAACGCCGCGCACGAGCCGGTGGTCAGGCACAGCCCGATGGTCCGCAGCCGGCGGGCGTCGACCCGTCCGACCAGGCTGGCGAAGGCGATGCTGGTGGCGACCATGGCCACGGCGTTGCTGGCGAACACCACGGAGTAGGTCGACTCACTGGCGCCGAAGGCGTGCTCGAGGACGAATGCGGAACTGGCCACGTAGCTGAACAGCGCCGCCATGGCCAGGCACGAGGTGGTCAGGGAGCGGCGGAAGGCCCGGGTGGTCAGCAGGGTGCCCATCCGGCGCAGGGTGGCGGTCGGCGTACCGGCGTGGCGGCGCGCCGGCGGGAGTGTCTCGGGCATCCGCCACAGCACACCGGCGACCATGACGGCGCCCACGGCGGTGAGTCCCCCGAAGATCGCCCGCCAACTCGCCACGGTGAGGACCAGTCCACCGAGCATCGGTGCCACCACCGGCCCGACCAGCCCGGCAGCGGTCACCACGGCGAGCCGGCGGGCCGCTGCGGCGCCGCGGAAGTGGTCGGCGATGACCGCCCGGCCGCACACGATCCCGGCGGCCGCGGCCATGCCCTGCACCACCCGGGCGGTGACCAGCACGGGACCGGTGGGGGCGACGGCGCAGGCAATCGACGCGGCGGTGAAGACAGCGGCGCCGGCCAGCAGGAAGCCGCGGCGGCCGGTGCTGTCGCTGACCGGGCCGATGGTCAGCTGCCCGAGGGCGACACCGATCAGGAACCCGGTCAGGGTCAGCTGGACGGTCGCCGGGGAGGCGTGCAGCGACCGGCCCATCGCCGGCATGGCGGCCAGGTACATGTCGGTGGCGTACTGCGCGATGCCGGTCAGCAGGATCAGCACGGCCATCGACGGCACCAGCCGCGCCCCGGACCGGCGCTCAGCCACGGTAGGTCCCCTGCGCCCGACCCCGCCGCAGCGTCGTCGCCCACCAGGCGAGCTGCTCCAGCATGCTGGTCAGGGCCGCCTGCGCGGCTGCCGGTTCGCGCAGGGTTCCGTCGTCGTCGAAGAGGGTGTGCGCCCGGTGGAAGCTCACCGCGGTGCGGATCGTGGCGGCGTGCAGTTCGGCGAAGACCGGGCGCAGTTGCTCGACCGAGCGCAGGCCGCCCGCGACACCGCCGTAGCAGACGAACGCGACCGGTTTGGCCTGCCACTGTTCCCGGGCGGTGTCGATGGCGATCTTCAGGCCGCCGGGGTAGCCGTGGTTGTACTCCGGGGTCACCACGACGAAGCCGTCGGCGCGGGCGATCCGGTCCAGGTAGTGCGCCGTGTCGCCGCCGCCGCCGTGGTCGGCGGGCAGGTCGACCGCTGCCAGGTCGATGACCTCGACCTCGAACTCCGCGCGCAGCTTGAGCGCGGACAGCAGCCAGTTGGCCACCGTCGGGCCGAAGCGGCCCGCGCGGACACTGCCGATGATGACGGCGAGACGCAGTACGCGCTCGGACATGGTCAACGCTCCCTGGGGCCGGTGCTCGCCCGCACGACGAGCTGGGTGGTGAGCTCCACCCGCCGGTCCGGGTAGCCGGGATCGAGCAGCATGCGGCCCAGCAGCTGGCCCTTCTCCCGGATCGGCTGGCGGATGGTGGTCAGGCCGGCGGCCGCGGCGGCGGGGATGTCGTCGAACCCGGTCACCGACACGGCCGATCCGGCCGCGATCCCGCGCTCGCCGAGCACCTCCAGGACACCCAGGGCGAGCACGTCACTGGTACACGCGACGGCGCTCGGGCGGCGGTGGCGCAGCAGCACCTCGGCGGCGCCGCGGCCGGACGCGACCGAACTGCGGCCGGCCCCGATCAGGCTGATCCGGGCGCCCGCGCCCAGGCCGTCCCGGATCCCGGCCAGCCGCAGCCGTACGTAGGGGTACAGGTCGTGCTCGTCGGGGCCGGCCAGTCCGCGCTCGGGCGGACCGGCGTAGTCGACGACGACGGTGACCTGGCGGTGGCCGAGACCCGCCAGGTGTTGACCGATCTGGTAGCCGGCGGCGCGCTCGTCGATCAGCACACAGCGCACGCCGGGTTCGTCGAGTGTCCGGACGATCGGTACGCCCCGGTCGGCGAACGCCCGCAGCGCCGGGTGGTCGCCGTCCATGCCGTCGGCGATGACTCCGTCGACCAGGGCGTCGCTGGCCGCCTGGACCGACGCGCGGATCTCCTCCGCGGTGGCGCCCAGGGTCGGCACGACCGGGATGAGCAGCAACCCGGTACGGCTACGTTCGGCCACCTCGCTGACTCCGGTCAGCAGCTGGACGCAGTAGGGGTCCCGGAACGCGTGGGAGAGCTGGAAGGTGAGCAGCATCCCGATCGCGCCGCTGCGTCCGCGCCGCAGCGACCGGGCGACCGGGTGCGGTCCTGCGTAGCCCAGTTCCCGGGCAACTCGGAAGATCCGTTCGCGTACCTCGGTGGACAGGTGCTCCGGCCGGTTGTAGGCGTTGGACACCGTCGTCGTGGACACTCCGACGGCCTCGGCCACGGTCTTGAGACTCGGCACCTTGAGATTCACAGGTTAAACGATACACAAGAAGGCCGGACGTTGCAGTGCGAGCTGGACCCAACAAGCCCGCTCTGGCGCTGTGTATCGTTCAAGAAGGACTGTTCCAGGAATCCGACGACAGCGAGGCAGCTGGTGAAGCGGGCAGGCGTCGGATCGGGCCGACGCGGCGGGGCTGTCCCGGCGGAAACCGGCCGGCCGGTCGGACCGGCCGGTCAGGACCAGGCGGTCGGGTCGTTGGCGAGTTCGCGGACCCGCTCGGGCAGGTTCTTGTCGGCCACCTCGGCCAGCGTGACCAGCTCCAGGATCTCCCGTTCGCTGGCCCGCAGGGCGATCCACACCTGCTGCAGCGCCTCCGCGGCGCCGTGGTAGCCGACCTTCTCCGGCCGCTGGCCGCGTACGTTGGCCAGCGGCCCGTCGATCACCCGGATGATCTCGGCGAGGCTGATCTCGTTGGCCGGCCGGGCCAGCCGGTAGCCACCGTCCGGGCCGCGCTGCGCGGTCACCACGCCGCCCCGGCGCAGCTGCAGCAGGATGCTCTCCAGGAACTTGGGCGGGATGCCCTGCCGCTCGGCGAGCTGCTCCGCGGTGACCGGGGCGGGACCGGTGTCGGACGCGGCGGCCAACTCGACGGCGGCGCGCAGGGCATAGTCGACACGGGCGGAGAGGCGCATTCCATGATTATCACCTAACTCCGACCGGAATGGTGCGCACCCTCCGTGCGGTGCTGCCGGAGCGCCCCGCTCAGTCGCCGACCCGGCGCAGCAACCCCTCCTGGACGGCGCTGGCCACGTGCCGGCCGTCCCGGCTGAACAGCCGGCCGGTGGCCAGGCCCCGGGCGCCCGAGGCGGACGGGCTCCAGCAGTCGTAGAGGAACCACTCGTCGGCCCGGAACGGCCGGTGGAACCACAGCGCGTGGTCCAGGCTCGCGCCCATCACCCCGCCCGGCCCCCACACCTCGCCGTGCACCGAGAGCACCGAGTCGAGCAGGGTCAGGTCGGAGGCGTAGGTCAGCGCGCAGGCCTGCACCAGCGGATCGTCCGGGAGCTTGCCGTCGATGCGCATCCACACCTGCTGGCGGCGGTTGGCGGTGCGCTCCCCCGGGCGTACCCAGCCGGGCTCGGCCAGGTAGCGGGCGTCGATCGGGCGGGGCATGGCGTCGTAGACGGCCAGTCGCTCGGGGTAGCGGGCCAGCCGGTCGGCCAGGGTGGGGACGTCCTCCGGGGCGGGCAGGTCGGCCGGCATCGGCTCCTGGTGGTCGATGCCCTCCTCGGGCAGGTGGAACGAGGCCGACATGAAGAAGATGACCTTGCCGTGCTGGCTGGCCACCGAGCGGCGCACCGAGAAGCTGCGGCCGTCCCGGATGTCCTCCACCGTGTAGATGATCGGCACGTCCGGATCACCGGGGCGGACGAAGTACCCGTGCAGCGAGTGCACCAGCCGGTCCGGCGGCGCGCTGCGCCCGGCGGCGACCAGGGCCTGCGCCGCCACCTGGCCGCCGAAGATCCGCTGCGGCCCCACCTCGGGGCTGTTGCCCCGGAAGAGCCCGTCGTCCAGGCGCTCCAGGTCGAGCAGGTCGACCAGCTGGTCGACCGCCGCCTGTCCGGTGACCGGGTCGGTCAACGGGTGTCCACCAGCGAGCCCAGCTGGTGTACCCGCAGCGTGTTGGTCGAGCCGGGGGTGCCGGGCGGGCTGCCGGCCACCACCACCACGTAGTCGCCGGCCGCGGCCAGGCCGAGCTGCAACAGCGTCCGGTCCACCTGGCGGAACATGTCGTCGGTGTGGTGCACGTAGGGCACCAGGTAGCTCTCCACGCCCCAGGACAGCTGCAGCTGGCCCAGCGCGCCCGGCTCCGGGGTGAGCGCGATGAGCGGCAGCGGGCAGTGCAGCCGGGCGAGCCGGCGGACCGTGTCGCCGGTCTGGGAGAAGGCGACCAGGGCCTTGGCCCCGATCGCGCTGGCGATGCTGACGGCCGCGTTGGTCAGCGCGCCGCCGTGGGTACGCGGGTCGTGCAGCAGCCGCGGCACGGCGAACGAGCCCGCCTCGGTGGTCTCCACGATCTTGGCCATGGTGGCGACGGTGAGCACCGGGAACTTGCCGACACTGGTCTCGCCGGAGAGCATCACCGCGTCGGCGCCGTCCAGCACCGCGTTGGCCACGTCGGAGGCCTCGGCGCGGGTCGGGCGGGAGTTCTCGATCATCGAGTCGAGCATCTGGGTGGCCACGATGACCGGCTTGGCCGACTCGCGGCACAGCTGCACGCAACGCTTCTGGACCAGCGGCACCTGGTCGAGGGCCATCTCCACGCCCAGGTCGCCGCGGGCCACCATGACGCCGTCGAAGGCGTCCACGATGGCCTCCAGGTTGGCCACCGCCTCGGGCTTCTCCACCTTGGCGATCACCGGGCGGCGGATGCCGACCTCGTCCATGATGTCGTGGACCAGCTTGATGTCCTCCGGCGAGCGGACGAACGACAGGGCGATCATGTCCACCCCCAGCGACAGTGCGAAGCGCAGGTCGTCGGCGTCCTTGTCGGACAGCGCCGGCACGCTCACCGCCACGTTGGGCAGCGACACACCCTTGTTGTTGGAGACCATGCCGCCCTCGGTCACCAGGCACTCGATGTCGGTACCCCCGGAGATGGCCTTCACCTCCACCGCGACCTTGCCGTCGTCGATGAGCAGCCGGTCACCGGGCTTCACCTCGGAGGGCAGCTTGCGGTAGGTGCAGGAGACCCGGTGGCGGTACCGATGATCTCGTCGCTGGTGATCACCACGCTGTCGCCGGTGCGCCACTCGTGCGGGCCGTCGGCGAACTTGCCCAGCCGGATCTTCGGCCCCTGCAGGTCGGCGAGCATGCCGACCGGCTTGCCGGCCGCCTCGGCCGCGTCCCGTACCCGCCGGTAGATCTGCTCGTGGTCGGCGTGCGAGCCGTGGCTGAAGTTGAGCCGGGCGACGTCCATCCCGGCGTCGATGAGTCCCCGGATGCGCTCCGGGCTGGCCACGGCGGGGCCCATCGTACAGACGATCTTGGCGCGGCGGTTCACGGACATGAGGCTAGGGCCTTCCGGTGTTCGGGCAGTCTGCAGCCCGGGCGTTGCGGGGGAAACGTCCGGTGAAGAAACGGTTCATCCGGACGGCAGGCCAGCAACGTCGGTGGCATCGTTCCCGATCGTATGCCCCGCCCCGGGGCACCCACCCAGCGAGGTGCCGACCGGCCGGCCGTGCAGTTCAGCGCCGCTGCAGATCATATGCAATCAGCTGCACACAGTCGGGACCGCAACCTCGGCCTGCCGGACAGGCAGTTCGTCGGCTTTGCTGGCGGGCAGAGGTTGCGGTCGGTGTGCGTCAGACCGTGGCGAGGGGGGCCGCGGCCGGGTGGACCGGGGCGGGGAGGCTGCCGGCGCCGCCGAGGTAGGTGTGGATGGCGGCGGCGGCCGAACGGCCCTCGGCGATCGCCCAGACGATCAGCGACGCGCCCCGGTGCATGTCGCCGGCCACGAAGACGCCCTCCACACCGGTCATCCAGTTGGCGTCGCTGTCGATGCCACCGCGCCGGTTGCGGGGCAGGCCGAGCTGGTCCAGCAGCGGCCCCTCCTCGGTACCGTCGAAGCCGATGGCGAGCAGCACCAGGTCGGCCGGGAGCAGCCGTTCGCTGCCCTCCACCTGAACCAGGCGGCGCTGCCCGTCGACCCTCTCCACGGTCACCTCGGCCAGCCGGAGCTGGCTGACCCGGTCGGTACCGACGAACTCCTGCACCGCCACCGCGAACTCGCGGACCCCGCCCTCCTCGTGGGCCGGGTACTGGCGCAGGATCCACGGCCAGGTCGGCCACGGGTCGCGGTCCTCGTCGCGCACGCTCGGCGGCAGCGGGTAGATGTCCAGCTGGGTGACGCTCGCCGCGCCCTGCCGGTGGGCCACGCCCAGGCAGTCCGCCGCGGTGTCGCCGCCGCCGATGATGATGACGTGCTTGTCCCGGGCGTCGATCTCGAAGCCCGGGGAGCGCCCGGCGGTCACCCGGTTCGCCGCCACCAGGTGCTCCATTGCCAGGTGTACCCCGGGCAGCGTGCGCCCGGGCGTCTCGGGCGTGTCCCGGCCGGCCAGCGCACCGGCGGCCAGCAGGACGGCGTCGTGCCGCGCGCGCAGCTGGGCCAGGGTCACGTCGGTACCGACCGCGCAGTTGGTCACGAACTTCACGCCCTCGGCGTGCAGTTGGGCCAGCCGGTCGTCGATGTGCCGCTTCTCCAGCTTGAAGTCCGGGATGCCGTAGCGCATCAGGCCACCCGGGGCGTCGTCGCGCTCGTACACCACGACCGCGTGCCCGGCCCGGGCCAGCTGCTGGGCCGCGGCCAGGCCGGCCGGGCCGGAGCCGACCACGCCGACGCTGCGACCGGACGGCTCCGGCGCCGGCTGCGGGGTGACCAGGCCCAGCTCGTACGAGCGGTTGGCGATCTCCACCTCGACCTGCTTGATGGTCACCGCGTCGCCGCCGCCGATGGACAGCACGCAGGCCGCCTCGCACGGCGCCGGGCACAGCCGGCCGGTGAACTCGGGAAAGTTGTTGGTGGCGTGCAGCTGTTCGCTGGCGAACTCCCACTGGCCGGTACGGACCAGGTCGTTCCAGTCCGGGATGCGGTTGCCCAGCGGGCAGCCGTGGTGGCAGAACGGGATGCCGCAGTCCATGCAGCGGCTGGCCTGCTCCCGGATCAGTTCGTCACTGGCCGACGGGTACACCTCGTGCCAGTCCTGGATGCGCACCGGCACCGGCCGGCGACTGGGCAGCTTCCGGTCGTACCGCAGAAATCCCTGCGGGTCAGGCATTGACGGCCTCCTGGGATGGCCGGGGCGCGGGAGCGGCGAACAGCTCCTGCAGCACCGCGTCGTCGATGTCCCGACCGGCGGCTTCGGCGGCCCGGATGGTCTGGGCGACCCGGCGGTACTCCCGGGGCACGACCATGGTGAACTCCTCCACGGCGGTGGCCCACTCGGCGAGCAGGCGCAGCGCCACCGCCGAGCCGGTCTCCTCGGCGTGCCGGCGCAGCAGCGCGTGCAGCGTCGCCTCGTCGTCCCGGGCCACCGGCTCCAGGTCCACCAGCTCCCGGTTGACCAGCTCGGGGCGCAGCCGCCAGACGTAGGCGGTGCCGCCGGACATGCCGGCGGCGAAGTTGCGGCCGGTGCCGCCGAGCACCACGACGGTACCGCCGGTCATGTACTCGCAGCCGTGGTCGCCCACGCCCTCCACCACGGCGGTGGCGCCCGAGTTGCGCACGGCGAACCGCTCGCCGACCCGGCCGCGCAGGAACACCTCACCGGCGGTGGCGCCGTAGAGGATGGTGTTGCCGCCGATGATCTGGTCCTCGGCCACGAAGGTCGCGGTCTCGTCGGGGCGGATCACCAGCCGGCCGCCGGACAGGCCCTTGCCGATGTAGTCGTTGGCGTCGCCGTAGAGCCGGATGGTGACCCCGCGCGGCAGGAACGCACCGAACGACTGGCCCCCCGTGCCGTGCAGGGTGATCTCCACGGTGTCGTCGGGCAGGCCGGCGCCGCCGTGCGCCCGGGTCACCGCGCCGCCGAGCATGGCGCCCACGCTGCGGTGCTCGTTGCGCACGCTGGTGGCGTACCGCACCGGGGTGCCCTCGGTCAGCGCCTCGCCGACCGCGGCCAGCAGCTCGTTGTCCAGCGCCTTGTGCAGCCCGTGGTCCTGGTCGCGGACCTTGCGCAGGGCACCGTCCGGCGCCACGTCGGGCAGCGCCAGCACCGGCGCCAGGTCCAGCCCGCGCGCCTTCCAGTGGTCCACGGCCGGCGCCACGTCCAGCAGCTCGACGTGCCCGACCGCCTCGTCCAGGCTGCGGAAACCGAGCTGGGCGAGCAGTTCGCGGACCTCCTCGGCGAGGAAGAGGAAGAAGTTCTCGACGAACTCCGGCTGCCCGGTGAAGCGGGCCCGCAGCGTCGGGTTCTGGGTGGCGATGCCGACCGGGCAGGTGTCCAGGTGGCACACCCGCATCATCACGCAGCCCTCGACGATCAGCGGTGCGGTGGCGAAGCCGAACTCCTCGGCGCCCAGCAGCGCCGCCACGACCACGTCCCGGCCGGTCTTGAGCTGCCCGTCGACCTGCACGGTGACCCGGTCGCGCAGCCCGTTGGCCAGCAGCGTCTGCTGCGTCTCGGCCAGCCCCAGCTCCCACGGGGAGCCGGCGTGCTTGAGCGAGTTCAGCGGCGAGGCGCCGGTGCCCCCGTCGTGGCCGGAGATCAGGATGACGTCGGCCTTGGTCTTGGCCACCCCGGCGGCCACCGTACCCACGCCCACCTCGGCGACCAGCTTGACGTGGATCCGGGCGGCCGGGTTGACGTTCTTCAGGTCGTAGACCAGCTGGGCCAGGTCCTCGATGGAGTAGATGTCGTGGTGCGGCGGCGGGGAGATCAGCCCGACGCCCGGGGTGGCGTGCCGGGTCTTGGCGATCCACGGCCACACCTTGTTACCGGCCAGCTGGCCGCCCTCGCCCGGCTTGGCCCCCTGCGCCATCTTGATCTGCAGGTCGTCGGCGTTGACCAGGTATTCGCTGGTGACGCCGAAGCGGCCGGAGGCCACCTGCTTGACCGCGCTGCGCCGGGCCGGGTCGTAGAGGCGTTCGGCGTCCTCGCCGCCCTCGCCGGTGTTGGACCTGGCGCCCAGCCGGTTCATCGCGATGGCCAGCGTCTCGTGCGCCTCGGCGGAGATCGAGCCGTAGCTCATCGCGCCGGTGGCGAACCGCTTGACGATCTCGCTGGCCGGCTGGACCTCGGCGATGTCGACCGGCTCCCGGTCGGTGAGGTCGAAGTCGAACAGGCCGCGGATCGAGCCGCCGCCACGGGCCAGTTCGTCGACCTTGGCGGTGTAGCGCTTGAAGACGTCGTACTGCTTGGTGCGGGTGGCGTGCTGGAGCAGGAAGACCGTCTCCGGGTTGAACAGGTGCAGCTCGCCTTCGCGGCGGTACTGGTACTCGCCGCCCACCTCGAGGCGGCGGTGCGCCCGCTCGGCCTCGTTGACCGGGTAGGCGCGGGCGTGCCGCTGGGCCACCTCGGCGGCGATCTCGGTCAGCCCGATGCCGCCGATCTGGCTGGTGGTACCGGTGAAGTAGCGGTCCACCAGGGCGCGGTCCAGGCCGACCGCCTCGAACACCTGCGCGCCGCAGTACGACGAGACGGTGGAGATACCCATCTTGGACATGATCTTCAGTACGCCCTTGGCCAGCGCCTTGACGTAGTTGCGGACCGCCTTGTGCGGGTCAATGCCGGGCAGCGCGCCGGTCAGGATGAGGTCCTCGACGCCCTCGAAGGCAAGGTAGGGGTTGACCGCGGCGGCGCCGTAGCCGATCAGGGTGGCCACGTGGTGCACCTCGCGGCAGTCGCCGGACTCCACCACCAGTGCCACCTGGGTGCGCGTCTGCTCCCGGATCAGGTGCTGGTGCACCACGGCGGTGAGCAGCAGCGACGGGATGGGGGCCAGGTCGGCGGTGGAGTCGCGGTCGGAGAGGACCAGGATGCGTACCCCGTCCTCGATCGCCTCGGAGACGTGCCGGCAGATGTCCACCAGCCGTTCCCGCATGCCGTGGCCGCCGTCGCGGACCCGGTACAGGCCGGACACCCGGACCGCCTGGAAGCCGGGCAGGTCGCCGTCCTCGTCCACCGAGAGGATCTTGGCCAGCTCGTCGTTGTCCAGCACCGGGCCGGGCAGCACGATCTGCCGGCAGGAGGCCGCGCCCGGGTCCAGCAGGTTGCCCTCCGGCCCGATGGTCTGCGCCAGGCTGGTCACCAGCTCCTCCCGGATGGCGTCCAGCGGCGGGTTGGTGACCTGCGCGAACAGCTGGGAGAAGTAGTCGTAGAGCAGCCGCGGGCGCTGGCTGAGCACGGCGATCGGGGTGTCGGTCCCCATCGAGCCCAGCGGCTCGGCGCCGGTCCGCGCCATCGGCGCCAGCAGGATCTTCAGCTCCTCCTCGGTGTAGCCGAAGGTCTGCTGCCGGCGCTGTACCGAGTCGTGGGTGTAGACGACGTGCTCGCGCTCGGGCAGCTCCTCCAGCGGCATGAGGCCCGCGTGCAGCCACTCGCCGTACGGCGCCGCGGCGGCCAGCTCCGCCTTGATCTCCTGGTCCGAGACGATCCGCCCGGCGGCGGTGTCGACCAGGAACATCTTGCCCGGTTGCAGCCGGCCCTTGGCCACCACGGTGGCCGGGTCGAGGTCGAGCACGCCGGCCTCGCTACCCATCACCACCAGCCCGTCGCTGGTGTGCCACCAGCGGCCGGGGCGCAGGCCGTTGCGGTCCAGGACAGCGCCGATCACCGTACCGTCGGTGAAGCCGACCGCCGCCGGCCCGTCCCACGGCTCCATCATGCTGGCGTGGAACTGGTAGAAGGCGCGCCGCCCCGGCTCCATCTGCGGGTCGTTCTCCCAGGCTTCCGGGATCATCATCAGGATCGCGTGCGGCAGGCTGCGCCCGGCCAGGTGCAGCAGCTCCAGCACCTCGTCGAAGTTGGCCGAGTCGGAGGCGTCCGGCGTGCAGACCGGGAACAGCCGCCGGATGTTGCCCGGGATGCAGCGGGCTGGCCAGCAGCGCTTCCCGGGCGGCCATCCAGTTGCGGTTGCCCCGGATGGTGTTGATCTCGCCGTTGTGCGCGATCAGCCGGTACGGGTGGGCCAGCGGCCAGGACGGGAAGGTGTTCGTGGAGAACCGGCGAGTGCACCAGCGCGATGGCGCTGACCACCCGCTCGTCGTGCAGGTCGGGGAAGTAGCCGCCCAGCTGGTCCGGGGTGAGCATGCCCTTGTAGACGATGGTCCGGCCGGACAGCGACGGGAAGTGCACGCCGACGCCGCGCTCGCGGGTCTCCCGCTCCGCCTGCCGACGCACGCAGAACGCCACCCGCTCCAGCTCCAGGCCGGTCAGCCGCTCGCCGGACCGGCCGGCGTCGGAGTTGGTGAGCCGGTGCGCGGCCAGGAACACCTGCCGGATGTGCGGCCGGGCGGCCAGGGCGCTGGCGCCCAGCCCGGTCGGGTCCACCGGCAGCTCCCGCCAGCCGAGCAGGTCGGCGCCCTCGACCAGGGCGTACTTCTCGATGACGGTGATCGCCCGGTCCTCGTCCACGCCGCCGCCGGGCGGCATCATGACCAGGCCGGTGACGTACGAGCCGGCCGGCGGCAGCTCGAAGTCGACCACGGCACGGTAGAACTCGTCCGGGATCTGGATCATGATGCCCGCGCCGTCGCCGGTGTTCTCCTCGGCGCCCCGGGCGCCGCGGTGGTCGAGGCGACACAGTGCGGACAGCCCGCCCTCGACCACCGAGTGGGATCGGTTCCCCTCGATATCAGCTACGAACGCCACGCCACACGCGTCGTGTTCGTTGGCCGGGTCGTACAGCCCCGCGGGGTACGGCTGTGCCATCGGACCTCCTGACGTCTGCTTTCCGGCGAAAGGTGCGGTGGGACGACGTCGGCCCGGGCGGATGTTCAATTGAGTCTACGTTAACTGGCCGGCCAGGCAGCAGTACGACCGGATCACAGCGGGGGTACGCCGCACCGCCCGGCCGGCAGCCGATGTGCTAGCCGCGTTCCGGCGATGCTACGGGCCGTCCGAGGGCCGGCGCGGGCGCACCATCCCGGCCACCCGGGTGAGCAGCCCGGGAGAGAGCCCAGCGCCGCGTCCCGGGCCCGGCCGGCGAAGCCGCCCCCGGTACCCAGCAGGGCCCCCACCCGGCGGGACTGGCGGACCACCCGGGCCACCGGCGGCCGGCGCTGCCGGGTGTACTCGTCCAGGGCGGGCACCAGGCTGCGCCCCGGGACGGCGTCGCGGACCACGCTCACGCAGCGCCGCCGCGTCCTCCAGCGCCAGGCAGGCGCCCTGACCCAGGTGATGGCTCATGGCGTGGGCTGCGTCACCCAGCAGCGCGTACCCGCCCGGGCCGGACGGGTAGCCGAACGCAGCGCGGCAGCGGGCGCAGCTCGCCGACCTGGTGCTGGATCAGGTCACCGGGCTCGGTGGCGGCCAGCAGGTCGCCGATCGGCGCGTGCCAGTCGGCGAACCAGCGGCGCACCAGCGCCAGCTGGGTGGCCGGCGGCTCGGGCCGGTAGGCCCCCGGCACGGTGGCCACCCAGTAGACGCCGCCCCGGGTGGAGCCGCCGGCCGAGCCCCGCTCGCCGAGCAGCGCGTACCGGAACCGGTGCCCGCCGCCGAGCGTCTCGCCGCCCTCGCCCGACCTGCCCGGCCAGGCTCGGCGGCCCGGTACCAGGGGATCACCGCGCGCCACGCGGCGCAGCCCGCCGCCACCGCGCCTCGCCTCCGGGCACAGCCGGCGCCGCACGATGCTCTCCAGCCCGTCGGCGCCCACCACCAGGTCGGCCTCCAAGGTCTGGCCGGCCGTGCAGACGGCGGGACGCTCCCCGCCGGGCATCCGCAGGCCGCGCACGCCCGACCCCGGTCCGGATGTCGATCCTGTCACCGAGCCCCGCCACCAGGGCGTCGTGCAGGTCCTCCCGGTGCACCACGTACGCCGTGTTCGGCCTCGTCGGCGGGGACCGTGTCCGGCTGTACCAGCCACTGCCCGTCCGGGCGGCGGATGCCCCGGCCGGCCACCGGGCTGATGATCGCGCCCAGGCCGTCGGCCAGGCCGAGCGCCCGCAGCGCGCGCACCCCGTTCGGCCACAGCAGCAGCGCGGCGCTGTCGGCGCGGAGCCGGTCGGCGCGCTCCAGCAGGGTCACCTGCCAGCCGGTACGGGCCAGTCGCACCGGCCACGGCGAGCCCACCGATACCGGCCCCGACCACCACCGCCGTGCGCATGCCGGCTACTTCCCGCTCCGGCCGGGCCGTGCGGCGCCGGGCGTCGTCACCGCCGCCTCACCGTCCGGCGCGGCGGCGCCGCCCCCGTCATCCGTCGGTTCCCCGCCCCGGACCCGGTCTGCGGAGGCGGTCGGAGCCGGATCGGCGACCGGGTCGTCCGGCGCGGCCGGGTCCGGGTCGGCGAGGTCGTCGGCGGCGGCCGGTTTCCCGGTGGCCGCGTCGGTCGCCCCGCTGGCAGCCTCCTCGCCGTCAGCCTCGTCGCCGTCAGCCTGCTCGCCCTCGGCGCGGGCGCGGGCGGTGGCCACCTCGGCGCCGTCCGGGGCGTCCACCATCCGGTAGCGTGCACGCCCTCCGGCAGGGCCACCACGCGCTGCTGCGGGGCCCCGCACGCGGATGAAGTAGAGCAGCGCGCCGAGGAAGACCAGCATGCTGACCCAGTCGTTGAGGCGCAGGCCGAGGAAGTGGTTCGCCTGGTCGATGCGCAGCGCCTCGATCCAGGACCGACCGACCGTGTACGCCATCACGTAGAGCGCGAAGGCCCGGCCCCGGCCGAACTTGAAGCGCCGGTCCAGCAGCCAGCACCAGCAGCGCGATCCCCGACGCACCACAGCGCCTCGTAGAGGAACGTCGGGTGGTAGACGCGGCCGGGTGCAACGGGTCGACCGGCAGCGGCTTGCCGTCCGGGCCCGGTACCGCCGCACCGTCGTCGCATCTGGTGCACCTGCAGGCCCCACGGGCAGTGCCGGTGGGCCCGCCGTACAGCTCGTTGTTGAACCAGTTGCCGAACCGGCCGAGCGCCTGGGCCAGCGGCAGCCCCAGGGCCAGCGCGTCGGCGACGAAGCTCAGCGGGAGCCCACGCTGCCGGCGGCCGATCCAGGCGCCCGAGCGCACCGCCGGCCACCGCGCCCCAGATGCCCAGGCCGCCGTGCCAGATCTGCGCCCACTCCCAGAAGCTGTGCCCCGCGCCGAAGTACTCCTGCGGCGAGGTGATCAAGCTGTAGACCCGGGCGCCGACGATGCCGAACGGGATGGCCCAGATGGCCAGGTCGAGCACGACCCACGGGGCGGTGCCCCGGGCGCGCATCCGGCGCTCGGTGACCACGCAGGCCACCACCATGCCGAGGATGATGCACAGCGCGTACGCCCGCAGCGGAAGGGGGCCCACGTCCACACCGCGGTCGTCGGGCTGGGGAGGGCGGCGAGGCTGTTCACGGTTGCACACGCTACCGCTGTCGCCGCCCGCTGTACCCCCCTGGGCGGGGCCAGGTTCGCACCCGACGCGCCCCGACCACCCGGCCGCTCGGCTGCGCTGCGCAGCGCAGCGGCTTACGCTGGGTGGCTATGAACCTCGTCACCTCCGTGGTCGCCGCGGTCATCGAGGACCCGGCCGGCCGCGTGCTGCTGTGCCAGCAGAGCCAGGGACACCGGCTGTGGGGTCTGCCCGGCGGTCGGATCCGCGCCGGGGAGAGCCCGGTCCACGCCGCCGTCCGGGACATCCGCGAAGAGATCGGCACCGACATCGAACTGGTCGACCTGATCGGCCTCTACACCCTCACCGGCGCCGCACTCCCGGGCGCCGACAGCAGCTGCCGGACGTACTGGTGCACGTGTTCCGGGCCCGGTTCACCGGCGAGGCCACCCTCAACGCCCCCGGCCGCATCTGCCGGCTGGGCTGGTACGACGCCGATGCGCTGCCCAGCCCGATGACCGTCTCCGCCCGGTGGGCCGAGGTGGACGCCCGGGCCGGGCGCTCCGGCGTCGTCCGGCTGATCACCCGCGACCCCGAGCCGGCGGACGTCCCCGACGACGCGCTCGCCCAACCGGCGCTGGCCTGACCCAGCAGCCACCCGGCGCATCAGGCCCCGTGGCCGGCCGGTCCCCGGTGCTCCACCGGCCCGGTGCCGGGTGGGCCAGGCTCAGTCCGGGCGGCCCGGGCGGCGTACGCCGTCGGCCAGGTCCGCGCTGAGGCTGCGCAGCGCGGCCAGGCCGGCCGCCTCGTCCGGCGCGTCCAGCAGGCAGCGCACCAGGGCGCTGCCGACGATCACCGCATCGGCGTAGCCGGCCACGGCGGCCGCCTGGGCGCCGTTGCTGACGCCGAGGCCCACGCCGACCGGCAGCGTCCCGGCCGCCGCCCGGGTCCGCGCCACGAGGCTGGGGGCGGCGTCCGAGGTCTTCTCCCGGGCACCGGTCACGCCCATCACGGCGGTGGCGTAGACGAAGCCGCGGCAGGCGGCCACGGTGGAGGCGATCCGGGCGTCGCCGGAGGACGGGGCGACCAGGAAGATCCGGTCCAGGTGGTGCTCCTCGGAGGCGACCAGCCACGGCTGCGCCTCCTCGGGGATCAGGTCCGGGGTGATCAGCCCGGCGCCCCCGGCAGCGGCCAGGTCCCGGGCGAACCGGTCGACGCCGTACTGCTCGACCGGGTTCCAGTAGGTCATCACCACGGTCGGTACCCCGGTGGCGGCCACCGCCTCGACGGTACGGAACAGGTCCCGCAGGCGTACCCCGCCGCGTAGCGCCGCGTCGCTGGCGGGCTGGATCACCGGGCCGTCCATCACCGGGTCGGAGTAGGGCATGCCCACCTCGACCAGGTCCACGCCGGCCGAGACCATCGCCTTGATCGCGGCGATCGCGCCGTCCACCGTGGGGAAGCCGGCCGGCAGGTAGCCGACCAGCACACCGCGCCCGTCCGCGCGGGCCTTCTCGAACGCCGGTGCGACGCTCACCCGTCCGCTCCCAGGATGCCGAAGTACCGACCGGCGGTCGCCACGTCCTTGTCGCCGCGGCCGGAGAGGTTGACCACGATGGTCGCGTCCGGGCCCAGCTCCCCGGCCACCCGCAGCGCCCCGGCCAGGGCGTGCGAGCTCTCGATCGCCGGGATGATGCCCTCGGTCCGGCAGAGCAGCTGGAACGCCGCCATCGCCTCGGCGTCGGTGACCGGCTGGTAGGTGGCCCGGCCGGCGTCGTTGCAGCCAGGCGTGCTCCGGCCCGACGCCCGGGTAGTCCAGGCCGGCCGAGATCGAGTGCGACTCGATGGTCTGGCCGTCCTCGTCCTGCAGCACATAGGTGCGGTTGCCGTGCAGCACGCCCACCCCGCCGCCGGTGATGCTGGCGGCGTGCCGGCCGGTGTCCACGCCCTTCGCCGCCGGCTTCGAAGCCGTAGAGGCGTACCCCCTCGTCGGGGATGAAGGCGTGGAAGATGCCGATGGCGTTGGAGCCGCCGCCGACGCAGGCGCAGACCGCGTCCGGCAGCTTGCCGGTCAGCTCCAGGCACTGCTGCCGCGCCTCGACGCCGATCCCCCGGGCGAAGTCGCGCACCATGGCCGGGAACGGGTGCGGGCCGGCGACCGTACCGAGCAGGTAGTGGGTGGTCTCGACGTTGGTGACCCAGTCGCGCAGCGCCTCGTTGATGGCGTCCTTGAGGGTACGCGAGCCGGTGGTCACCGGGATCACGGTGGCGCCGAGCAGCCGCATCCGGGCGACGTTGAGCGCCTGCCGGCGGGTGTCCTCCTCGCCCATGTAGACCACGCACTCGAGGTCGTAGAGGGCGGCGGCGGTGGCGCTGGCCACGCCGTGCTGGCCGGCGCCGGTCTCGGCGATCACCCGCTTCTTGCCCATCCGCTGGGTGAGCAGGGCCTGGCCGAGGACGTTGCGGACCTTGTGCGCGCCGGTGTGGTTGAGGTCCTCGCGCTTGAGCAGGATCCGGGCGCCCGCCTCCGCGGAGAACCGGGTGGCATCGTAGAGCCGGGACGGCAGCCCGGCGTAGTCATGCAGGATCCGGGCGAAATCGGCCTGGAACGCCTCGTCGCCCATGGCCCGCCGGTACTCCCGGTCGAGCTGGTCCAACGCTGAGATGAGCGCCTCGGGGACGAACCGGCCGCCGAACTTGCCGAAGTGGCCGCTGGCGTCGGGCAGCAGACCGGCGGCCGACGGGGCGGCGCTCACCGGACCGGCCGGGGAGTGGCCGGGTGCGAACCGGCGGTGACCAGCTCGGCGACCGCGTCGCGCGGGCTCTTCTGGGTGACCAGGCCCTCGCCGACGAGGACCGCGTCGGCGCCCGAGGCGGCGTAGCGGATCAGGTCGTGCGGGCCGCGTACCCCTGACTCGGCGATCTTGACGACGCTGTTGGGCAGCCCCGGCGCGATCCGCTCGAAGACGGTCCGGTCGACCTCCAGGGTCTTCAGGTTGCGTGCGTTCACCCCGATGACCCGGGCGCCGGCGGCCAGCGCCCGGTCGGCCTCGTCCTCGGTGTGTACCTCCACCAGCGCCGTCATGCCCAGCGACTCGGTGCGCTCCAGCAGCCCGGCGAGGGTGTTCTGGTCCAGCGCGGCGACGATCAGCAGCACCATGTCGGCGCCGTGCGCCCGCGCCTCGTGCACCTGGTACGTGGAGACGACGAAGTCCTTGCGCAGCACCGGAACGTCCACCGCGGCGCGCACCGCGTCCAGGTCGTCGAGGCTGCCGCCGAACCAGCGCTGCTCGGTCAGGACGGAGATGCACCGGGCGCCGCCCGCGGCGTACTGCACGGCCAGCTCGGCCGGGTCGGGGATCTCGGCCAGCCGGCCCCTGGACGGCGAGGAGCGCTTCACCTCCGCGATCACGTGCACGCCCGAGGTACGCAGCAGGTGGTACGCGTCGCGTGGCTTGGGGGCCGCCGCGGCCAGTTCGCGGATGCGGTCCAGGGGTACCGCGTCCTGTCGGGCCGCCACGTCCTCGCGGACGCCGGCCAGTATCTCGTCAAGCACGCTGGCCCCTGCGGTTGACATCGGACTCGCCTCTCCGGGTGTCATGCGCCCGACTCTAGGCGGCGCCCCGCCGACCGGCGCTTCCGGGGTATGGCGCAGCCCACCCGGCCGCTGGCGGGCGGCCCGGTGACGGGCTCAACGGCTCGGGTCCTCGCCCCGGTCGAGGGCGTCCCACATGGCTATCTCCGACGGCGACGGGCCGGAGCGCTCGACGTGCACAGGCTCCTCCTCCGGCTCGAAATCTTCATCGCCGTAGTCGTCGTAGTCGTCACTGTCCGGCAGGCGCCGGTCCCGGTCAGCACTGTCCGGCAGGCGCCGGTCCCGGTCAGCCCTGTCCGGCAGGCGTGGGTCCTGGTGGGCGGGCGGGGCGGGCGGGCGGGCGCGCCGGCCGTCCGCTCCGTCGTCGCGCGGCGCCGCGGTGCGGGGCTCGTAGCGGGTGCCCATCGCCGGCCAGTCGCCGCCCCGGGCCGCGGCCCACCCACCCCCGGCGAGCAGCAGCAGTCCAGCGGGTACGCACAGCAGCGGCCACCCGGGCCGCACCCCGTCCACGGTCACCAGGCCGACCACCGCACCGGCCAGCACACCGAGCCCGGCGAACGCGACCAGCACGCCCACCAGGGAGCGCCACCGGCCCCGGGTGGCCAGCAGAGCGCCGGTACCGGCAAGGCCCACCAGCGCCAGCGCCGACAGCCACGGGACGAAGAAACTTCCGGTCCGGCTGACGTGCAGCGGGCTCAGCGGCGCCGGACGGGACTGCACCTGCACGGCCCAGGTGCGGGTGGCCGCGAAGATCGACACAACCGAGCCCAGCGCACAGGCGCCCACTGTGCGGGCCAACGCCGTACGCCCGGTCATCGGGCCATGCGCGGCCCCCGCGCGCTGTCCGCGCCCGCCGCGGCGGTGTCCAGCAGAGTGTCCGTGAAGCAGGTACGCGCCCCGGTGTGGCAGGCCACGCCCACCTGGTCGACCTGGATCAGCAGGGCGTCCCCGTCGCAGTCCAGCGATACGGACCGCACGTGCTGGACGTTGCCGGAGGTGGCGCCCTTCACCCAGTACTCGCGGCGACTGCGGGACCAGTAGGTGGCCTGCCCGGTGGTGAGGGTCCGGTGCAGCGCCTCCTCGTCCATCCAGGCGAGCATCAGCACCTCTCCGGTGTCGTACTGCTGGACGACGGCGGCTATCAGTCCGGCCGGATCACGGCGCAGCCGACCGGCGATCCGGGGATCAAGGGCGGTGCTCATGCTGCCCGATTCTTCCCTACCCGTTGCGTGCGTTGCCAAGGTGTCTCAGTTCCGTCATACAGCCGACCATACGACCTGTGGAGGGGTGTGCTGGAGGTCACCTCAGGCGTACCGTATTCCATTGCGACGCTGCCTCATCTGGGCATTCGCTCACCCCCTTCTTTCGCGTGTTCCACGGGCGCCCGTCAGCATCCACCCGTCCGTGACTCCGGGCTACCCGGAGTCACCGTTGGGCTGCTCACCGTACCCGTCCGATCGTGGGTGGGCGCTGCCCTGAGCCCGGCCGGCGCGCGGACCAGCAGGGTCCGGCGGCCAGCTTCCGCCGGACCGACCGGAGGAGGGCCGCAGTGCAGGCGAACACAGATGCGGCGGGCTACACGCCGCCGAACGACCAGTCCCCAGATTCCGAACCCGCCGTCGTCCCCGCGCCGCGGGAGGCGATCAATGAAGTGACCGACGAACTGCCCACGGTCGGCGGCGCCGAGGCGGCCGAGCACGACCATCCCACCGACCCCGTCGACGGATCTGTCGACGCGGCCGACGAAGCCCTTGCCGACGAAGCCCTCGCCGACGAACCGGCGGCCGACGAGACTGCCGACGACCCGGCGGCCGATGAGCCCGCCGCCGAGGCGGACGCCGACGACGAGGAGTCCGGCTCCGACGGCGGGGCGGAGCCCGTCGACGAGGCGGACCTCGAGGCACCGGACTCCAGCGAGGCAGCGGACTCCACGGACGAGCCCACCGACGAAGCCGAGTCGGCGGCCGGCGAGGAGACCGACGCCCCGGACGCATCCGACACCGCCGACGCACCCACCGACGAAGCCGGCGAAGAACCGGCTGAGGCCGAGGCGAGCACGGACGACGACGCCGAGCCGGTCGCTGCCGAGCCCGGCGCCGAGGCGGAGCCGGAAGCGGCCGACGCACCCCAGCCCGAGGCCGCGTCCTACGAGGTCTTCGGCGCCGAACCGGTCCCTGGCGCCAGCGCCCGACTGGACGAGCTCGAAGCAAGCCTGCACGAACAGCTCGCCGCGGCCGGTCTGGCCGATGCCGAGCAGCCCGCCGCAGCGGACGCCGACGCGGAACCCGAGCCGGCCGACGCCGTGGACGACACGGACCTGACGGCGAGCGACGACACGGATCCCGCGACGGACGAGCCCGGCACCGACGAGGACACCGGCCCGGCGGCGGACGCCGAGGACTTCCCCCACGCAGACGCCGAGCCGGTCGACGTCGCCGAGTCCGCCGACTCCACCGACACGGACGACCTGCCCGCAACCGACGACTTGGCCGAAACCGACGACGCGGCCGAAACCGACGACCTGCCCGCAACCGACGACTCGGCCGTGACCGACGACTCGGCCGACACCGACGACTTGGCCGACACCGACGACGCGGCCGAAACCGACGACCCGGCCGAGATCGACGACCTGGCAGACGGGACCTGGGCGGTGGAGACCGCCGCGGACGACGCCGGAGCGGAGGCGGACCAGGACGCCGAGGAGGCAGCGGCCGCCCCGGCCGAGGACGACGAGCCGCCGCTGGTCGAGACCGCGGAGACCGACGAGGAGGCCGAGCTCGTCGAAGCTCCGGCCGAAGCGGAGTTGGTAGACGAACCAGCCGCCGACGCTGACGAGTCGCCGGCCGAGGAAGCCGCGCTCGACGACGACGCCGACGAGGCAGCCTTTGCCGACGGAGCCGAGAACGCGGCGGTCGACGCCGATGAGGCGGTCCTTGACGGCGACGGCGAGGAGGCCGCACTCGACGGCGACGGCGAGGAGGCGGTAGCCGAGCCGGTGGACGCACCGTTCGCCGACACCGTGACCGACGAAGCCCCGACCGGGACGGCGGACGACGAGTGGGCCGGCGACGAAGTCGAGGCAGCACCGGAGGAAGCAGCGACGGCCGAAACGGACGCCGGAGAGGCTGCCACCCCGCCCCTGGAAGCAGATGCGGAGGACGCCGCCGCTGACGCGACCACCGATGCGGATGCCGGCGACACACCGGCCGGCGGCCCCGACGAGTGGGCCATCCTTGAGGATGCCGACGAGACGGCGGACGAGGCAGCGCAGCCGGTCGAGGAGGTGGACGGGGCCGGGGATGCGGAGATCGCCGCCGAGGCCGCGGCCGACGACTCGGATGTCCTGGTCGAGTTCGTGCTCACCGACGAGCCGGCCGCCGACTTCGCCGACGCCGCGCCCAGCGGGGCGTACCCGGATATCGCAGTCGGGGACGACGAGGCGACCGGGGAGGCGCCGGAAGCACTCGACGGGGACGGCGCCGACGAGGCTGCTGTCGAGGAGTCCGAGGCGGCAGCGGACGGGACGTCCGACGCGACCCTCGAAGAGGACTCCAGCGAGCAGGCGGCCGATGAACCGCAGGCCGCCGCCGAAGGTGCGCCTGCCGACGAATCGGAGCCGGGCGCCGGGGAGACCGCGGCCATCGCAGACGTTGGCGAGGCCACCAGCCTGGCCGAAGTGGAGGCCGCCGCGGACGAGGCGTCCGCCGGGAGCGAGGCGCTGGCCGAGCAGGCCGAGCAGATCGAGGCCCAGGTCGAGGAGTTCTCGGCAGAGCTGGCCGAGATCGAGGCGGCCGTCGAGGAGCTGGCCGAGGAGGCGGCGTACGCCGAGACGGCGGTCGAGGCCGAGCCGGCGGCGAGCCTGGTCACGCTCGAGGACAGCGCGGCGCAGGAGGAGACCGAGGGTACGGTGCTGGTGGCCGAGATGATGCCGCTGCGCCCGGGTGACGTGGTGGAGACGTCGATCGCGGTGTGGACGCCGGACACCGCCGAGTCGTTCCGGGCGCACCTCAAGGACGTCCAGGCGCGCTTCGTCGACGACCCGGTGGGCGCCGTGGACGAGGCCCGCGCACTGGTCGAGGACGCCGTACGGGCGCTGGCCGACGCGCTGCTGGCCGAGCAGATCGACCTGGACCCGCGGCAGTACACCGACAACCCGGACACCGAGGCGTTGCGGGTGGCGCTGCGTCGCTACCGCGACTTCCTGGATCGGGTGCTCTCCCTCTGACGTACCAACAAAACGGGGGGTGGCGTGGGCAACCACGCCACCCCCCGTTTTGACGACGGTGGCCACGATCGGAGCCGACGACAGCGACGGATCGCATCGCACTGGTCGGGCTGGGCGCCGTGGTGCTCTGGCTGCTGGCCACCTGGCTGGTGATCCGGGGCGCCGGCCGGGTACACGGCCGGCGATCTGGCGGCGGCGCTGGGCGTTCGTGGTCCTCGACGACGGCCGGTCGGTCCGGCTGCGTCCCTGGCGGGTGGCTGAGCCGGCTGCTGGACGTGCAGGTCGGCGACCGTGTCACGGTGCGCGCCCGCCGGTTCGCCCGCTACGCCGACCGGGTGCGCCGCACCGGCTGACGAGCGCCGGTTGCCCGGTCGGGGGGTGCGGGCGTACCGTTGATTTCAACGCCCGATGAATTATGGAGCTCGCCATGGACAGCTCACTCACCATCGACCACCTCACCGTCGCCCGGGGCGGCCGGGAGGTGCTGCACGACCTCACCGCCTCGATCGCCGCCGGCAGCGTCACCGGCCTGCTCGGCCCGAGCGGCAGCGGCAAGACCACGCTGATGCGCTGCGTGGTCGGGGTGCAGAAGATCCGCTCCGGGACGGTCACCGTGCTCGGCAGGCCGGCCGGAGCGGCCAGCCTGCGCCGCGAGATCGGCTACCTGACCCAGTCCCCCAGCGTCTACGCCGACCTCACCGTCCGGGAGAACGCCCGGTACTTCGCCGCCCTGCACGGCCTGGACGCCGCCGCCGCCGACCGGGCGGTCACCGACGTCGGGCTGGCCGACGCCGCCGGGCAACTGGTCGCCACCCTCTCCGGCGGCCAACGCAGCCGCGCCTCGCTGGCCTGCGCCCTGGTCGGCGCGCCGAAGCTGCTGGTGCTGGACGAGCCGACCGTCGGCCAGGACCCGGTGCTGCGCGAGGAGCTGTGGGCCCGGTTCCGCGAACTCGCGGCCGGCGGGGCCACCCTGCTGGTGTCCAGCCACGTGATGGACGAGGCCCGCCGCTGCGACCGGCTGCTGCTCATCCGGGACGGCGCGCTGATCGCCGACGACACCCCCGCCGGGGTACGCGCCCGCACCGGCACCGAGGACCTGGACGAGGCGTTCCTGCGCCTGATCCGCGAGCAGTCCAGCCAGCCGCTGGCCGCCGCGGCCGCCCACCCGAGCACCGAGGAGTCCTGATGTCGCCGCGCATCACCCTGCTCACCGCCGGGCGCATCCTGCGCCAGCTCAGCCACGACCGGCGCACCATCGCCCTGCTCCTGGTCGCGCCGGTGCTGCTGATGACCCTGCTGCGCTACCTCTTCGACGACCGGCCCGCCATGTTCGACCGGATCGGACTGGTCATGCTCGGGGTCTTCCCGTTCATCATCATGTTCCTGGTGACCAGCGTGGCGATGCTGCGCGAACGCACCACCGGCACGCTGGAGCGGCTGCTCACCACCCCGCTGGGCAGGCTCGACCTGCTGCTCGGCTACGGCATCGCCTTCGCCCTGGCCGCCGCGGTGCAGGCCGGCGTCGTCTCGGCCGTGGCGTACGGCCTGCTCGGCCTGGACACCGCCGGCAGCACCGGCCTGGTCGTCCTGCTGGCCATCGGCAACGCCGTCCTCGGCATGGCGATCGGCCTGCTGGTCAGCGCGTTCGCCCGGACGGAGTTCCAGGCGGTGCAGTTCATGCCGCTGATCGTGCTGCCGCAGGCGCTGCTGTGCGGGCTGTTCGTGGCCCGGGACAGCATGGTCGGCTGGCTGCGGGCGATCAGCGATGCGCTGCCGCTGACCTACTCCGTCCAGGCGCTCACCGAGGTCGGCGCGCACCCGGACCCGACCGCGCTGATGTGGCGGGACTTCGGCATCATCATCGGGTGCACGGTGCTCGCCCTGGTGCTGGGCGCCGCGACGCTGCGCCGCCGGACAGACTGACCGGGGCCCACCGGCGGGCAGCTGCCCGCCGGTGGCGGCGCTCGGCGAGGGAGGCGAGGCGGATGGCACGGACCGGGCGGCGCCGGGGCAGCCCGGACACCCGGCAGGCGATCCTCGACGCCGCCCGGGAAGCCTTCGCCGACAAGGGGTTCGACGCCACCTCGATCCGCGCCGTCGCCACCGCTGCCGGCTGCGACCCGGCCCTGGTGCACCACTACTTCGGCACCAAGGACAAGCTGTTCCTGGCCACCGTGCAGGCCCCCCTCGACCCGGCCGAGGTGATCCCGGCGGTGCTCGCCGGTGGCGTGGACGGGGCCGGTGCCCGGCTGGTGGGGACCCTGCTGCGGGTCTGGGACGACCCGGTCACCGGTACCCCGGCGCTGGCCCTGGTCCGCAGCGCGCTACAGCACGACTGGTCGGCGCGGATGCTGCGGGAGTTCCTCACCACGCAGGTGCTGCGCAAGGTGGTGGCGCAGTTGGCGGTGGATGACGCGCCGCTGCGTACCGCGCTGGTGGCCAGCCAGATGTTCGGCCTGATCGGGGTGCGCTACCTGCTGCGTATCGAGCCGGTGGCGAGCACCCCGGCCGCCGTCCTGGCGGCCAGCATCGGACCCACCATCGACCGCTACCTGACCGACCCGTCCATCGGCGTCGACCCGCCGTCCGGCGCCGACGACTGACGCCCGGTCAGGCGCTCAGTCGCCGCCCGCCGTGTGCGGTGCGGGTCCGGCTGGCCAGGTAGTGCAGCCCTTCGCGCAGCGCCGCCTTTTCGGTGGCCGGCGCGCCTGGGTCGGCCAGCCGGTCCAGGATGATCCGCAGGTCGGCGGCGACGGCCGGGTCCTCGGGGACGACCGGGGCGCTGTCCGGTACGCCGAGCGCGGTGAACGCGGCGCTCACCGGGATGTCCAGCGCTTTACAGAAGCCGCGGACAGTGGCCACCTCGGGGAAGTCCTGCCAGTCGCCGGCCAGCCAGCGGAACAGCGTGGAGCGCCCCACGCCGGTCTCCGCCGCCAGCCGGGTCACACTCCAGCCCCGGTCGTCCTTGGCGCCGTCGACCGCGTGGCGGACAAACCGGGCGAAGCTCGCCCGTGCGGCGCTCATCGAAACCGCCATGGTCCTCACCGTACTGTGCGGCACCGGGTGAGCGGCACCCTCTCCCCGCCGGTACGGACGTACCGGGAGATAGACCACGGTGAGCCACGAAGCCGGAACCCACCGTCTGACCGATGGTCCGGTTGCGCACGCGCGTTACTGTCGTCCCGTACGCGGGACCAGCCGGTCCGAGGTCTGAGGGGGACGTCGGACCGGCTGGTCGCCGCGTTGTGCCAGGTCGCCCGGGGACTCTTCTGCACCCCGCCTGGCCGTCGCTAAGCTGCGTTCGCAGTGAAGCCATTCGACCTCCGCCCGCAGCCTGCGCCTTCGGCAGGACCACCGGTGACACAGGCGGCGCGCGGTCCAGGTCGGCGAGGGTTCACCGCTCACCCGTCCCCCCACAGCGAGTAGCGATGCCTGACACCTCTCCTCGGCGCGTCCCCGGTGCTCCGGGCGCGATCAGCCTGTTCTTCGTCGCCAAGGCCGCCCTCTTCGGCGCGGTCTGCTGGGCGTGGCTGCTCTACCTGCTGGGCCGCGATGCGGGTGCGGCCACCGGCTGGGAGCTGTTCGCGGCCGGCGCCGGCATCTCCTTCACCCTGGTCGCCGTGCTGCTCGGCGTCCGGTACGCGATCGAGCGGGCGGCCGCCGCGCGCCATGCCGAGCTGGTCCGGGAGGTCGCCGACCTGTCCTGGCACGCGCTGGCACAGGCCACCCGCACGCCGGAGAACCCGGACGGGAACGTGTTCACCATGCCGGGCAGCCGGGACCGTACCCATCGCTGACCGGGCGCCGCGCGCCCGGCGGCCGTAGCATCGGTGCGGTGAGCCCGCCCAACTACGCCGGTACCGAGCGGGCCGCGCTCTGTGACCTGCTGCTCGCCGTCGGCCCGGAGCAGCCCACGCTGTGCGCCGGCTGGTCGACCGCCGACCTCGCGGCCCACCTGGTCACCCGCGAACGCCGGCCGGATGCCGCCGCCGGCATCGCGCTACCCCCGCTGGCCGGACACACCGAGCGGGTACGCCGCGGCTACGCCCGACGACCGTTCGCCGAACTGGTGGCGCTGCTGCGCCGGCCGCCGCGGTGGACCTTCTCCGGCGTGGCGGCGCTGGACCGCGCGCTGAACGCCGGCGAGTACTTCATCCACCACGAGGACGTCCGCCGCGCCCAACCGGGCTGGCGTCCCCGGCCGCTGGAGCACCGGTTCGCCGCGCAGCTGTGGGCGCCGCTGAAGCTGACCGCCCGGTTCGCACTGCGCCGCTTCCCGGGCCGCGTCGACCTGGTCGCCGTCGGGCACGGAACGGTCACCGCCGGGCACTCCGGCTCCCCCGCGGGCGTCACCGTCGCCGGCGACCTGGGCGAACTGGCCCTGTTCGTCAGCGGTCGGCAGGCCCACTCCCAGGTGGAGCTGACCGGCGACCCGCAGCTGATCGACCGCATCGGCCGCCCCGGCTTCGGCCGCCACTGACCGGGCACCGGCCCGGCGACCACTGACCGACGCACGGGCCGGTAGGCGGGGCCGTGCGCGTCGGCCGCCGGGCCGGGCATCGGGTGCGCGGGGGGGCTCAGTCGTCATCGGCCGCCGGGCCGGGCACCGGGTAGCCGGGGGCTCAGTCGTCGATGGGGTAGCGGTAGACCAGCTCGTAGCGGCTGGACAGGATGATGTCGGCGACCTCGACGGGCTGCCCGGCGGCGAAGTAGGTGCGGTCGACGACCAGCACCTGCGGGCCGCGCAGCGGCAGGCGCAGCGCGTTGACCTCGTCCGGACGGGCCACCCGGGAGGTGACCCGCTCCAGGCAGTCGTCGACGTGCCGGCCGATCAGGTCCATCCGGGCCACCACGCCCACGGCGGCGCCCTCCTCCGGCCACTCGACGGGGGTACCGCCGGTGATCTCCAGCGGCTCCCAGGAGGTGGAGAGCTGGATCGGCGTACCGCCCGCGAGGAAGCGGTAGCTGGTCTTCATCACCGGCGCGCCGGGTGCGATGGCGAGCCGCTGGGCGAGCTGGGCGTCCGCCTCGGCGTGCTCGCTGTGGTGCTCCCAGCTGCCCTCGATGCCGGCCGCGGCGGCGTCCCGGGCGAACGGCGACGTCGAGTCGGGGCGGCTGCGCTGGTCGCGGCCGGGCGCTCGGCGCAGCAGCGGCTGACTGGGGCTGACGTAGTTGCCGGAGCCCTGGCGGCCGTGGATGAGGCCGTCGCCGCGCAGCGCGTTCAGGGCGTACCGCACGACGGTGCGGGACCGGCCGAATTCGGCGATGAGCTGGTCTTCGGTGGGCATCTTCGCCCCTTCGGGGAGTTCGCCGGCGGCGATGCGCTGGCGGAGGGTTTCGGCGATCTGTTGGTACGCGGGCACGTCACGCATAGCGGGTACTCCTCAGGTCGGCACACTGAGGAGACCACATCGTTACTTGGTATGCCAAATACTTGAACGGCACGCTCAAGCGATTGCATCCGGCCGATTTAGTGCACTAACTTGACTTGCGTCCCCGCCGGGCGGCCTCAGGTCGGCAACCGCAACGCCGCGCGGCGGGGACATCCCGCGGCCGTCGCGGACGACGGCTCGACCGCCGGAAGGGCATCCCATGTCAGAAGAGCAGAGCGGACTGGACCGCGCCCTGGAAATCCTCCGGGAGTATGACCGGCTGCGCAGTCCGGGAGTCGTGCACACCAACTCCGGTCCGCCATTCAGCATCCCCACCGGGGAGGAGGCCGCAGACCAGGATGGCGCACCGCGGCCCGATACGCCACCGGACGGCGATTCTCCCGCGCCGCGCAACCGGACCCCGCCGCGCCGGCACTGAACCGTCCCCGGCCCGCGGCTGCCGTCCACGGCAGCGCAGGTCAGTGGCGAGCGGCAGGGGCACCTGCGGCAACGTCACCGCGGGGGCAGCCGGTCAGGGCTACGCCCGCGGGACCGGACACCGGCCGTAGCGTCGGAAAGCCGACTGCGTCCCGAGCACCCGGTGCATTCATCACCGTCAAAGCACAACTGCCGGCGCGGAACGGCTGTGGAGTGCTCGAATGCGGGCTGGAACGGCTGCGGCTCAGGCGCTGGAGGTATTTGACACATCGGGCAAGGTGTTTGGCGTGGACCTCACCGATCTTGCCTCACTCGGTCAGCTCGTGGCGGCCGCCGCGAGTGTCGGCTCACTCATCGTCGTCGCCTGGCAGGTACACGCACTGGCGATACAGACCCGGGAAGCCGCCAAGCAGTCCCGGGCCGCCGCGGAAGCCACCCGCGCCGCGGTGTACACGTCGACCGCCGGGTTCATGATCGATGTGGACAAGTTCCTCGTCGACCGCCCCGACGTCCGCGCCACCCTGTACGGCCCGGTCGGCACCGGCCCGGACGAACCGGCCCAGCGGACCGCGGCAGCGGCCGAGATGATGATCGACATCTTCGACGCCGTCCTGATGAACAGCCAGCACCTGGGCGAGGACGTCTCCGCCGGATGGTGCGACTACATCGGCCACATCATGCACCGCAGCCCGGTCCTGCGGGAGTTCTGGTACACCCACCGGGACTGGTACGGCGAGGAGACCCGGCGGCTGATCGACCGGGCCTGCGCCACACCTGTGCCTGCCCCGGCCCCGGCCCCGGCCCCCATCCCCAGCCCCGGGCCGGCCGCGTCGGGCAACGGGCGGACGGTCAGCGCCGCGTAGCGCTACCCGGCGGCGGTGGCCGGCAGCAGCAGCACCGCCCGTACCCCCGGGGTGGCGTCGGCCAGCCACACCGAACCGCCGTGCGCCAGCACCAGCTCCCGCACGATGGCCAGGCCCAGCCCCGCTCCCCCGTCGTCGCGCGCCCGGGCGTCGTCCAGCCGGGTGAACCGGTCGAAGACCCGTTCCCGGTCCTCCGGCGGGATACCCGGCCCGTCGTCGGTCACCTCGACGCGCACCCGGTCGCCGGCCACCCGGGCGGACAGGGTGACCCGGGTGGCGGCGTGGCGTACCGCGTTGGCCAGCAGGTTGTCCAGCACCCGGCGCAGCGCGACCGGGTCACCGGCGACCGACGCCGGGCACTCGCCGGTGACCTCCACCGGGACCCGGCCGCCGCCGTGCGCCTGCGCCACGGTACGCAGCAGCGGGTCCACCTCGACCGGTTCCCGGCGGCGCAGCCGGGGGTCGGCGTCGTCGGCGCGGGCCAGCAGCAGCAGGTCGTCGACCAGCCGGGTGAGCCGCTCCACCTCGGGGCGCAGGTCCCCCACCGGCGGCTGCTCGCCCAGGTGGTCGGCCACGTCCAGCTGGGTCCGCAGCGACGCCAGCGGGCTGCGCAGCTCGTGGGCGGCGTCGGCGACGAAGGCCCGCTGCTTGCGCCGGGCCGACTCCAGCCGGTCCAGCATCGCGTTGAGGGTCTGGCCGAGCCGGTGCAGCTCGTCCGCGCCGCCCGGCACCGGCAGCCGGCCCGCGTGGCTGGCACTGATCTCCTCGGCGCCCCGGCGCAGCGCCTCCACCGGGCGCAGGGTGGCCCCGACCACCCGCCAGGTGAGCATCGCCATCACCGCCAGCAGCAGCGGATAGGCCACCAGGAACAGGAAGCGCACCACCGCCAGGCTGCGGTCGGTGTCCCGGACCGAGCCCGCCACCAGCACGGTACGGGCCCCGTCACCGTGCCCGGCCGGGGCGGCCACCACCCGCAGCAGCCCGTCCTGCCCGCCCCGCCAGCCCGGTACGGTGACCACCGCGCCGGCCCGGGCCTGCGCCAGCTCGTCGGGGCGCAGGATCGGCACCAGCCGGTCGGCGCCCACCGAAGCGGCGCGTACCCGGTCGGTGCCGTCCAGCACCTGCACCACCTGGGTACCCCCGGTGGGCACCGGGTCGGTCAGCCGCCCCTCGTTGATCAGCTCGGTGACGTCCGAGGCGGTCTGCTTGGAGCCGGCGTCCACGCCCCGGATCAGCACGTTGCCCAGCACGGCCACCAGCAGCAGGCCGCCGACGCCCAGCCCGACGGCGAGCCCGGCGGTGGCGATCATGGTCAGCCGGGCGCGCAGGCTGACCCGGCCGGGCAGCCGCATGTCAGCCGTCCAGCCGGTAACCGGCGCCGCGCACGGTCTGCAGCGACCGCTCCCCGAACGGCTGGTCGATCTTGCGGCGCAGGTACCCCACGTAGACCTCGACGATGTTGGGGTCGGTGTCCGCCGCGGCGTCCCACACGTGGTCCAGCAGCTCGGTCTTGGTGACCACCTGGCCGGGGCGGCGGATCAGGTACTCCAGCAGCGAGAACTCCCGCGCGGTCAGGGAGATCTCCACCTCGCCCCGCAGCACCCGGCGGGACGCCGGATCCAGCCGCAGCCCACCGGCTTCCAGTACGGCCGGGCGCTCCGGCGCGCCCCGGCGCAGCAGTGCCCGCAGCTTGGCCAGCAGCACCACGAAGGAGAACGGCTTGGTCAGGTAGTCGTCGGCGCCCGAGTCCAGGCCGTCGGCCTGGTCGTACTCGCCGTCCTTGGCGGAGAGCATGAGCACCGGGACCCAGACGCCTTCGGCGCGCAGCGCCCGCACCACCCGGTAGCCGGACAGCCGGGGCAGCATGATGTCCAGGATCACCGCGTCCCACTGCTCGTGGCGCAGCGTCTCCAGGGCGGTCGCGCCGTCCCCGCACACCTCCACGGCGTACCCCTCGGCGGTCAGGCCGCGCTGCAGCGCCTTGGCCAGCCGGGGCTCGTCCTCGACCACCAGTACCCGCACGTACCCTCCCCGGTCTACCGGGCCCGGCCGGTTTGCCGGCACGGTCGGCCCAGCGTAACTATGGATCCCACCGCCCCGCCGGTACCGTCGGCTCTCAGCGACGACACAGTGTGACCGGCGCACTCTCGAGATGTCCCGATCGAGCGTTCGCCTCACCTTGGAGGAACGATGTCCGTCTTCACCAGGCGTCCGGTGCTGCGCTGGGCGCTGCCCGGCGCAGCACTCGTCGTCGCCCTGGGCGGCGGCGCCGCGGTCAGCGCGCTGTCCGCCTCGGCCGACAGCACCCTCCCGCCGCGTACCCCGGAGCAGTTGCTGGTCGACATCCAGCAGGCGCAGCTGGACGCCGGCTCCGGCACCGTGGTGGAGAGCGCCGACCTCGGCCTGCCGACGCTGCCCGGGCTGGGCGGCGGCGCCGCCAGCTCCGACCTGTCGTCGCTGGTCAGCGGCTCGCACCAGCTGCGGGTCTGGTTCTCCGGGCCGGACAAGGCGCGGGTCGCGCTGCTCGGCGCGGTCGGCGAGTCCGACGTCATCCGCAACGGCAGTGACGTCTGGGTCTGGTCGAGCGTGCAGAACAAGGCCCAGCACAGCACCTTCACCCCGGATGCCCGGTCGCATGCCGTGCCGAGCACCGCGCCGACCCCCCTGCCGACCACGCCGCAGCAGGCCGCCCAGCAGATCCTCCAGGCGCTGGACAGCACCACCACGGTGAGCACCGCCGACACCGTGACCGTGGCCAACCGCGCCGCCTACGACCTGGTGCTGCGCCCGAAGACGGCGGACACGCTGGTCGGCTCGGTGCACATCGCCATCGACGGCCAGCGGCACGTGCCGCTGCAGGTCCAGGTGTTCGCCCGGGGCGCGGACAAGCCCGGCTTCGAGATCGGCTTCCGCAGCGTCAGCTTCGCCCGCCCGGACGACGGCGTGTTCGCCTTCACCCCGCCCAAGGGCGTCACGGTGACCGAGGCCAGCCCGGGCGCCGGCGCACCCGCCGACAAGCCGAGGTACGCCGTCGTCGGTACCGGCTGGACCAGCGTGGTGGCCGTCCGGCCGCAGGCATCCGGCGCGCCGGACAGTGGATCGGCGGCGCAGCAGGCACTGCTGAAGAGCCTGCCGGCCGTCTCCGGCCCGTGGGGCAGCGGCCGGGTGCTCAGCGGTGCGCTGTTCTCCGCGCTGCTCACCGACGACGGCCGGGTGCTGTTCGGCGCGGTCCCTGCGCAGCGGCTGACCCAGGCGGCGGCGGACCCGGCGGCGGCCCTGCGGTGAACCCGACCGACACCGGGCCGGCCATCACCACCAGTGGCCTGACCAAGCGGTTCCGCTCCGGCCAGGTGGCGGTCAACGGCATCGACCTGGCGGTACCGGCCGGCTCGGTGTACGGGTTCCTCGGCCCCAACGGCTCCGGCAAGACCACCACCATCCGGATGCTGCTGGGGCTGGCCCGGCCCACCGCGGGCAGCCACCGCATCCTGGGCGCGCCGATGCCGGAGCGGGCCGGCGCGGTGCTGCCCCGGGTCGGGGCGCTGGTCGAGGGGCCGGCGTTCCACCCGTACCTGTCCGGAAGGGCCAACCTGCGCCGGCTGGACGCCGCCGACCGCAGCACCGACCCGGGCACCGAACGGGCCCGGGTGGACGCCGCCCTGGACCGGGTCGGCCTGCTGGCCGCCGCGACCAAGCGCTACCGGCAGTACTCGCTGGGCATGCGGCAGCGGCTGGCGCTGGCCGCCGCCCTGCTGCGCCCCCGCGACCTGCTGATCCTGGACGAGCCGACCAACGGGCTGGACCCGCAGGGCACCCGGGAGGTCCGCCACCTGCTGGAGCACCTGGCGGCGGACGGCACCACCGTGCTGCTCTCCACCCACCTGCTCTCCGAGGTGGAGCAGATCTGTACGCACGTCGGGGTGATGCACCAGGGCAGCCTGGTCGCCCAGGGGGAGCTGGCCACGCTGCGGCAGCGGGCGGCGCCCCGGGCCCGGGTGCTGACCAGCCAGCCGGCGGCGGCCGGCCGGGTCCTCGCCGAGTGCGGCCTCACCGACCTGCGGACCGACGCCCACGAGGTGTCGGCCCTGCTGGACGGGCAGTCGCCGGAGAAGATCGTCGCCGAGCTGGTGCACGCCGGGGTACCGGTGCGCGGCTTCGAGGTGCGCGGGGCGGACCTGGAGGAGATGTTCGTGGGGCTGACCGGGGAGGGCTTCGATGTCAGTGGCTGAGGTATCACTGGCTGCACCGGCTGCCCGGGTGAGCACCCGGTTCTTCCGCTCCGAGCTGCTGCTCATCTTCGGACGGCGGCGCAACTGGATCGGGCTGGCCGTGCTGGCCGCCGTGCCGGTGATCCTGGCGGTGGCGGTGAAGGTCACCGCCGACCACCCGTCCAACGGCGGCGGGCTGGTCACCAGCATCCTGTCCAACGGGCTGTTCGTGGCGATGGCCGCGCTGGTCCTGGAGATGCCGCTGTTCCTGCCGGTGGCGGTGGCCGCCATCGCCGGGGACGCGGTGGCCGGCGAGGCCAACCTGGGTACGCTGCGCTACCTGCTGGCGGTACCGGTGCACCGGACCCGGCTGCTGGCGGTGAAGTTCGGCGCCATCCTGGTGTTCGCCGCCACCGCCGTCGTGCTGGTGGCCGGCGTGGGGGTGCTGGTCGGGCTGCCGCTGTTCGGTGGCGGGCCGCTGCTCACCCTGTCCGGTACCGCGGTGTCGTTCTGGGCCGGGCTGGGTCGGCTGGCGCTGCTCTGCGGCTACCTGACGGTGTGCCTGGCCGGGCTGGGGGCGCTGGGGCTGTTCGTCTCGACCCTCACCGAGCAGCCGATCGGAGCCACCATCACGCTGCTCATCCTCACCTTCGCCAGCGAGATCATGAACCAGATCCCGCAGCTGCACAGCATCCACCGGTACCTGCCGACGCACTACTGGAACTCCTTCGACGGGCTGCTGCGCTCGCCCACCGACTACGGGGCGCTGACCCCCGGTCTGCTCAGCGCGGCGGCCTACGTGGCGATCTTCACCACGGCCGCGTGGGCGCGCTTCGCCGGCAAGGACATCACCAGCTGAGCGCCGAGTTTCCCTGGATTACCGGCCGGTTTCGCCCTAGGGTCGCTACTGCGGAGTAACCCGCCCCACTCCCGAGCGAGGCCGACCATGACGTTGCACGTCCCGTACCGCTGCATCCCGGAGCTGTTCCGCAGCCGGGTGGCGAAGACCCCGGACGCCCGGGCGCTGGGCTACCCGACGCCCGACGACGGCGTCGCCTGGTACACCTGGGCGGAGGTGGACCAGCAGGCCACCGCGATCGCGGCCGGCCTGCTGACGCTCGGCGTCGAACTGGAGGACCGGGTGGCGATCCTGGCCAACACCCGGGTCGAGTGGCTGCTCGCGGACTTCGGGGTGATGTGCGCGGGCGCCGCCACCACCACCGTCTACCCGACCACCACGGCGGAGGAGGCCAGCTTCATCGTCGGCGACTCCGGGTCGAAGGTGCTCATCGCCGAGGACGCCGACCAGGCGGCCAAGGTCGCCACCCTGGACGTAGCGCACGTGGTGGTGATCGACGGACCGGCGCCGCAGGGCGCCATCACCCTGGCTGACCTGCAGCAGCGCGGACGCGCGGCGCTCGCCGCCGACCCGGCGATGGTGGACCGGGCGATCGCGGCGCTGCGCCCCGAGCACCTGGCCACACTGATCTACACCTCCGGTACCACCGGCCGCCCGAAGGGCGTGGAGCTGCTGCACGGCGGCTGGGCCTGGGAGAGCGTGGCCCAGGACAACCTCGGCGTGCTCCTCCCCACCGACCTGCAGCTGCTGTGGCTGCCGCTGTCGCACTCGTTCGGCAAGACGCTCATCTGCGGCCTCACCCACGTCGGCCTGCCCACCTACGTCGACGGCCGGGTCGACAAGCTGATGGACAACCTGGGCAGGGTCCGGCCCAGCCTGCTGTGCGCCGCACCCCGGGTGTACGAGAAGGTCTACAACGCGGTGGTCACCAACGCCACGGCCGCCGGCGGCGCCAAGGCGAAGATCTTCCGCTGGGCGGTCGGCGTCGGTCGCGCCGCTGTCCGGCTGGAGCAGGCCGGCAAGCCGGTACCGACGCTGCTGGCCGCGCAGCGGCGGCTGGCCCACAAGCTGGTCTACAGCAAGCTGCACGCCCGGCTCGGTGGCAACATCCGCATCCTGGTCTCCGGCGCCGCCCCGCTGGCGGTGGACATCGCCGAGTTCTTCGCCGCGGTCGGCCTGCCCATCTACGAGGGGTACGGGATGACCGAGAGCAGCGCCGCCAACTTCGTCAACCGCCCGGGCCACCTCAAGATCGGTAGTGTCGGGCTGCCCCTGGGCGACCTGGAGGTGAAGCTGGACTCCGACGGCGAGGTGCTGCTGCGCGGGGCGCCGGTGATGCGCGGGTACCACAACCTGCCCGACGAGACGGCGGCCGCGTTCACCGACGACGGGTTCCTGCGCACCGGGGACATCGGCGAGCTCGACGCCGAGGGGTACCTGCGGATCACCGACCGGAAGAAGGACCTGATCAAGACCTCCGGCGGCAAGTACGTGGCCCCCTCGCACATCGAGGGCCTGTTCAAGTCGCTGTGCCCGTACACCTCGCAGGTGGTGCTGGTCGGCCAGTCGCGCAACTTCTGCACGCTGCTGGTCACCCTCGACCCGGACGCGCCTGGCCGGCTGGGCCGCGGGCGGACCGCTGGCCGGCGCCGACTACCCCACCCTGGTCGCCAGCGACCAGGTTCGCGCCCTGGTGCAGGGCTACGTCGACCAGCTCAACAGCAAGCTGAACCGCTGGGAGACCGTCAAGAAGTTCACCGTCCTGCCCCGCGACCTCATCGGTCGAGGACGGCGACCTCACCCCCTCCATGAAGATCAAGCGCCGCGTCGTGGAAGACCACTTCGCCCCCCAGATCGCCACCATGTACGAAGGCACCCTCGTCGCCTGACCCACCACCCGCGGCCCATCGCGATCATGGCCTTTTGGCTGTATCGCGCGCGGCCGTGGCAGCCACAACCCCAAGATCCCCGGTTGGCCAGGGGCGGGGTCAGGGGGTGGGGAGGCAGGCGGCGCCGAGTGCGGTGACCTCCGCGAGGGTGGGGGCGCGCAGGGCGTCGTGGGCGGCGCCGGCGCACTGGTGGTGGTCGAGCGCGCGGATCAGGGAGCGGGTCTCGTCGAGGGCGGCGGGGGCCACCGAGAGCGTGCTGACGCCGAGGCCGAGCAGGAGTGGGATGAGCACCGGCTCGGCCGCCGCGTCGCCGCACACCGACACCGGGATACCCGCCCCGCGGGCCGCCTGGACGGTCGCCGCGATGGCCTGCAGCACCACCGGCTCGGCGGCGCGCAGCGGGGACAGCGCCGGGTCGCGCCGGTCCAGGCCGAGCAGCGTCGCGGTGAGGTCGTTGCTGCCGATGGAGAAGAAGTCGGCGTGCCGGGCCAGCTCCGCGGCGTGCGCCACGGCCGCGCGCAGCTCGATCATCGCGCCGAGCGGCGGCCGGGGCGCCCCGTCGCTGGCCTCGGCCAGCAGCCGGGCGCAGGCCACGAACTCCTCCACCGAGGCCACCATCGGGATCATCACGCTGAGCGTGGCCGCCGCCCCGGCGGTCACGATGGCGCGCAGCTGGTCGGTGAGGACGGCTGGTTCGGCCAGCAGCAGCGGCAGTCCCCGACCGAGCACCCCGCCGCGCTCTGCGCGCAGGAAAGGCGGCAGCTTGTCGTCGGCGAAGTCGAGGGTACGCACGGTGACCGGGCGCCCGGCGAAGCCGTCCAGCAGGGGCGCCAGGCTGGCCAGGTGTTCGGCGTAGCCGGGCCAGTGCCGGGCGTCGAGGAACGCCACCTCGGTACGCACCAGCCCGATCCCGGGCGCGTCGGCCGCCCGGGCAGCCGCGTTGTCCGCCGGGCCGGCCACGTTGGCGTACACGTCCACGTGGTGACCGTCCCGGGTGGCGGTACCCCGGTCGCGCTCGGCTGCCAGTTGGGCGCTGCGCTGCCGGCCCGCCCGGACCCGGGCCGCGTGTACCGCCCGTTCGTCGTCGTCGGGCTCCACGACCACCCGGCCGGCCGCGCCGTCGACCAGCAGCCAGCCGCCGTCGGCCAGCTCCAGCAGCCCCGGGTCAACTCCGAAGACGGCCGGGATGCCCAGCGCCCGGGCCACGATCGCGGTGTGTGACCCGGCACCACCGACCACCGAAGCGAGCCCGACCACCCGCACCCGGGACACCACGTCGTCGGCCGCCACCTCCTGCCCCACCAGCACGAGCGCCGCCTCCCCCGGCTCGCCATCCCGACCGGGCGCCCCGGCTGGCGCGGTGCCCCGGGACCCGCCACCCGGACCCGACGACCCGGTCGGTGCGTTGTCTCGTTGGCCGCCGCCCGGGCCGGGCACCGCGTCCGGTGTCGTATCCGCTGGGTGGCTGGCCGAGCCGGACGGCTCCGGGGCCGTGGTCGGTGGGCCGCTGCCGGCGGCGGGAGCTGCGGTCAGGGCGGCGAGCAGGCGGCGGCCGACGGCGCGGACGTCGACCGCCCGGGCGGCCAGGGTCGGGTCGGGCAGGCTGGCGAGCAGTTCGGCGTAGTCGTCGACGGCCACGCGGACCGCCTGGTCCGCCGGTATCCCGGCAGCGGCCGCGGATTCGGCGGCATCCCGCAGGTCGGGGTCCTCGGCGATCAGCGCCACCGCCGCCATGATCTCGGCCGCGGTCTGCTGGCCCTGCCGGCGCAGTACCTCGGCGCGCTCCACCAGCTCGGCACCGACCTGCTCGAACGCTTCCGCCAGCGGGACGGTGGCCGGCTGCCCGGCCGGCAGCGCACGGTCCACCCGCGTCAGCCGGCCAAGCGCCACCCCGGGGATGCCGGCACCGGCACGAAACTCCCGTCGCACGGCTACCGTCCGCCCTCCGCCGGCCCGGCGTCACCCGTCGGCCCGGCGGCCGACCCGGCATTGCCCGGCGACCCAGCATTGCCCGGCGACCCAGCATTGCCCGGCGGCCCGGCGGCCGACCCAGCATTGCCCGGCGACCCGGCGGCCTGCCCAGCATTGCCCGGCGACCCGGTGGCCGACCCATCGGCCTCCGTCGGCTCACCAGTCGAGCGTCCACTCAGCGTCGGTTCAACGGCCGGGGCGACGGGGCCGATGCCCACGCCGGTGACCTCGGCGAGGGCGCGGAACAGCAGCCAGCTGGAGGCGGCGCCGGGGTCGCGGTGCCCGATGCTGCGTTCGCCCAGGTAGGAGGCGCGTCCCTTGCGCGCGGTGAGGTCGGCGGTGGCGCGCTGGCCCTGCTCGGCGGCGGCCGCGCCGGCCGCCGCGACGTCCCGCAGGCTGACCGGCGCCCCGGCGCTGTCCGGGCCGTCGCTGTCGGTGGCCGGGGCGAGCGCGGTGCGCATGGCCTCCAGTGCCGGGGTCCAGGCGTCGACCATGGTCTTGTCGCCGGGCGCGGCGCCGCCCAGCCGGCGTACCGCGTCCAGGCCGGTCTGCAGCGCCTCGACCAGCTCGGCCGGGGTCACCTCGGGCTGTGGCAGGGTCTTGCCGGCGGCCCGGAACGCGGTGCCGTAGAGCGGGCCGGCGGCCCCGCCGACGGTGGAGATCAGCGTGGCGCCGGTGCGGGTCAGCACGTCGCCCACGGTGACCGGCGCCGCGGCGGCCAGGGCCGGCAGTACCGCCGCGAAGCCCCGGTGCAGGTTGGTGCCGTGGTCGCCGTCGCCGATCGCGGTGTCCAGCGCGGTCAGCTCGGTGGTGTGCTCGGCGACCGAGACGGCGAGCGCCTCGATCCACCGGCGGGCCAGTGCGGTGTCCACCGGGTGCTCCTCTCAGCCCCAGGTCAGTGCCGGCGTGCGGACCGGCGCGTCCCACAGCTGTAGTAACTGCTCGTCGGCGTACCCCACGGTGATCGAGGCGCCCTGCATGTCCAGGCTGGTGACGTAGTTGCCGACGAGGCTGCGGGCGATCCGCACGCCGCGTGCGGCCAGCTGCCGGGACACCTCCCCGAAGAGCAGGTACAGCTCGATGAGCGGGGTACCGCCGAGTCCGTTGACCAGCACCACGGTATCGCTGCCGGCGGCTACCGGCTTGGCGGTCAGGATCGCGTCGAGCATCAGCGTCACCAGTTCGGTGGCCGGCAGCAGGGCGGCGCGGCGCCGGCCCGGCTCGCCGTGGATGCCGACGCCCACCTCCATCTCGTCGTCGCCGAGCAGGAAGCCGGGGGCTCCGGCGGCGGGAGTGGTGGCGCCGGTGAGCGCCACGGCGAACGAGCCGCACACCTCGTTCACCCGGCGGCCGACGGCGGCCACCTCGGCCAGCGGCGCGCCCTGGCTGGCCAGCGCTCCGGCGACCTTCTCCACGATCAGGGTGGCGCCGGTGCCCCGGCGCCCGGCGGTCCAGGTGGAGTCCTCCACGGCCACGTCGTCGTCGACCAGGACGGTGGCCACCTCGATGCCCTCGTCGGCGGCGAGTTCGGCGGCGAGGGAGAAGTTGAGCACGTCGCCGGTGTAGTTCTTGACCACGTGCAGCACCCCGGCGCCGCCGTCGACCGCCCGGGTGGCGGCGAGGATCTGGTCGGGTACCGGCGAGGTGAAGATCTCCCCGGCGCAGGCGGCGTCCAGCGCGCCCGGGCCGACGAAGCCGGCGTGCAGCGGCTCGTGGCCGGAGCCGCCGCCGGACACCAGCCCGACCTTGCCGCTGACCGGCGCGTCCGCCCGGATGACCAGCTGCGCCTCGATGTCCACGCGCAGCTGCGGGTGGGCGGCTGCCACCCCGGCGAGGGCCTCGCGTACCACGTCGGCCGGGTCGTTGATGAACTTCTTCACGCTGCCTCCTGCTGGAACCGCCTGGTCCGGAGTGGACGGTGGATCGGCGGTCATCCGTAGCGGCGCTCGGCGCCGCTACGATCGGTGGTCATCCGTAGCGGCGCTCGGCGCCGCTACGATCGGCGGTCATGGCGCAACCTGTCGGAATCGTACTGGTCTCCCACTCCGCGGCCCTCGCCGACGGGCTGCGTCAACTGCTCGGTCAGGTGGCCGGTGACGAGGCGGCCGTGGCGGTGGCGGCCGGTACCGCCGACGGCCGGCTCGGTACCAGCGACGAGCTGATCCGGGCCGCGATCGCCGACGCCGACCGGGGCGGCGGGGTCGTTCTCCTGGCGGACCTGGGCAGCGCCGTGCTGACCGCCCGTACCGTGCTGGCCGACCTGGAACGGGCGGACGTGCTGCTGGTGGACGCGCCGTTCGTGGAGGGGGCGGTGGCCGCCACGGTGCTGGCCGGTACCGGGGCGACGCTGGTGGAGGTGGCCGACGCGGCCCGGGAGGCCCGCCATGTCGCCAAGTTCTGACGCGCAGGCGCCGGTGGTCCTCGGGGCGGCGCTGCACGCCCGCCCGGCCGGCCAGGTGGTACGCGCGGCGGCCGGGTTCACTGCCCAGGTGGAGATCTCCTACGGCGACCGGGTGGCCGGCGCCCGGGGCATCCTCGGGCTGCTGGCGCTCGGCGCACCGGCCGGCGCCACGGTGTACGTGCGGGCCACCGGCCCGGACGCGGACGCGGCGGTCCAGGCCATCACCCACCTGCTCACCACGGCCCAGTAGGAGTGCGGCGGCCGTACCCCCGGTGAATGCGACCAGCGTCACGACCGACTGGCGGGACGGATGATCCTTGGTCGGGACGGCGCGGCATAGCTTGTATCCATCATGGATACGCAGTCCTCCGTCTCTGCCGCCGAACGGGTCTACCAGCACCTCAAGCGCAGCATCCTGGAGCAGATCCACGCCGACGGGGCGCTGCTGACCGAGTCCGACATCGCCGCCGATGTCGGCGTCTCGCGCACCCCGGTCCGGGCCGCGCTGCTGCGCCTGGAAGCGGAGGGCCTGGTTGCCCTCTACCCCAAGCGCGGCGCGCTGGTCCTGCCGGTCTCCGCGCAGGAGGTGGACGACGTCATCGAGGCCCGGCGCCTGGTCGAGACGCACACCGCGGCCCGCGCCTGGGCCCGCCGCGCCGCCCTGGCCGACGCACTGGAACCCCTGCTGGAGGCGATGCGCAGCGCGCACGCGCAGGGCGACGCGGCCGCCTTCATGCTCGCCGACCGGGCCTTCCACTCGGCCGGCGTGGACGCCGCCGGCAACCGCATCCTCACCGAGCTCTACCAGCGGCTGCGGGACCGGCAGATGCGCATCGGCATCGCCTCGCTACGACTGGCCCCGGAGCGGATGACCCGGGCACTGGCCGAGCATGCCGGACTGCTGGCGGCGCTGCGCGGCGACGACGGGCAGCGCTGGACCGAACTGGTCAGCGAGCACCTGGGCACCGCCGCCGGCCACCTGCGACCGACCCGGTGACCGCCGTGACCGGCACCGGCCCGGCACTGGACGCGCAACGCCGGGCCGGCGACACCGCCGGAGCCGCCAGCCCGGCCGCCGACGTGGTCGCCGCGGCAACCGAGGCCGCCCGGACCCGTCCGATTCCGGGCGGCGCCGCCCTCCCCGGCGACGACGCTCCAGGCGGCGCGGTAACCGGCAACGTCGCGCCCGGTGGCGCGGCGCCGCCCGGCGGGCGGCGGGCGCTGCTGATGTGGCTGGTCGCGATCGTCGCCTACGTGATCGCGGTGCTGCACCGGGGCTCGCTCGGCGTCGCCGGGGTGGCCGCCGGCCAGCGGCTGGGCGTGGGACCGTCGCTGCTGGCCATGCTGTCGGTCGCCCAGCTGGTCGTCTACGCCGCGATGCAGGTCCCGGCCGGGGTGCTGCTGGACCGCTTCGGTGCCCGACGGCTGCTGGCCGCCGGGGCGCTGCTGATGGCCGCCGGGCAGCTGGCCTTCGCGCTGGCCCACCGGCTGCCGCTGGCCGTCGGCGCCCGCGCCCTGCTCGGCGTCGGCGACGCGCTCACCTTCATCAGCGTGCTGCGGGTCATCGCCAGCTGGTACCCGCCCCGGCGCAACTCGGTGCTCGTGCAGCTCACCGGCACCCTCGGCCAGCTCGGCTCGATCGCCTCGGCGGTACCGCTACTGGCTGTGCTGCACCACTTCGGCTGGCGGGCCACCTTCCTGGGCGCCGCCGGGCTGGGCGCCGGGGCGCTGGTGGCGGTGCTGGTCGGGCTGCGCGACGCGCCGGCCGGGGCGGCGCCGGCGCGGCTGCCGGCGGCCGGGGAGGCGCTGGCCACGCTGCGTGAGGCGTGGGCCGAGCCGGGTACCCGGCTGGGGCTGGCGACGCACTTCGTCACCCAGTTCTCCGGCTGCGTCTTCGCCATGCTCTGGGGGTACCCGTTCCTGGTGCAGGGCGAGCGACTGGCTCCCGGGCGGGCGGCGCTGCTGGTCAGCCTGTTGACGGTGACGGCGATGCTGGTCGGGCCACTGGTCGGGCAGTTCTGTGGCCGTCACCCGTACCGGCGCTCCAGCCTGGTCATCGGGATCGTGGTCAGCTCGGCGCTGGCCTGGGCGGTGGTGCTGGCCTGGCCGGGGCGGGCGCCGCTGTGGCTGCTGGTGGTGCTGGTGGTGGTGCTGGGCCTGAACGGGCCGGGTTCGGTGATGGGCTTCGACTACGCCCGCTCGTTCAACCCGGACCGGCGGCTGGGCAGCGCCACGGGCATCGTCAACGTCGGCGGCTTCGCCGCGTCGGTGCTGCTCATCGTGGCCGTCGGGGTGGTGCTGGAGCGGCTCACCCCGGCGGGAGCAGCGCACCCGCCGTTGTCGGCGTTCCGGGCGGCGTTCGCGCTGCAGTACCTGCTCTGGGCGGTCGGCCTGGCGCTGGTGCTGCGCTACCGCCGGCAGGCCCGGCGCCGGCTGGCCGCCGCCGGGGCTCAGGCCACCAGTGGCGGGGCCTCCCACGAGCGGCGGTTGCCGCGCTCCAGGTCGCGGCGGGCGGCGGCGATCCGCTTCACCGCGTCGGCCAGCTCCGCCTCCGGCCGGGTGAACGGCAGCCGCAGGAAGCGCTCCAGCGTGCCGTCCACGCCGAAGCGCGGCCCGGGGGCGAGCCGCACGCCGTAGTACTCGGCGGCCCGGGCGAGCACGCTGGAGATCGGCGCGTCCAGCTCGACCCACAGGCTCACCCCGCCGGCCGGGATCCGGAACCGCCACTCGGGCAGCTCCGCCCGCAGCGCGTCGACCAGGGCGTCCCGGCGGGTACGCAGCATCCGGCGGCGCTGCGCCACCACCGCGTCGGCGCGCCGCAGCAGCTGGGCACCGACCAGCTGGTCCAGCACCGGGCCGGCCATGTCGACACCGACCCGGGCGGCGACCAGGCGCTGCACCAGCGGCGCGGTGGCGCGGATCCAGCCGATCCGCAAGCCGCCCCAGAACGGCTTGCTCATCCCGCCGATGGACAGCACCCGGGCGTGCCGGTCGAAGCTGGCCACCGGCGGCGGCATCACCGGCGCGTCCAGGCTCAGGTCGACGAACGACTCGTCCACCACCAGGTCGGTACCGGCGGCGTGCACCGCCGCGGTGACCTGCTCGCGCAACGGTGCGTCCATCAGGTGCCCGGTGGGGTTCTGGAACTCGGGGACCAGGTAGGCCATCCGGGGGCGGTGCTGGCGGACCCCGCTGAGCAGCAGGTCGACGTCCCAGCCGTCGGCGGCGAAGCCGACGGTGAGCACCCGGGCACGGCGGGCGCCGAGCGAGGCGAGCGCGTTGGGGTAGGTGGGCGACTCGACGAGGACCGGCTGGGCGGGCGGGGCGAGCAGGCGTACGCACAGGTCGAGGGCGTGCTGGACGCCGCTGGTGATCATGATCTGCTCGACCGTGGTGGCCAGTCCCCGGGCGGTGTAGGTGTCCGCCACGGCGGCCCGCAGGTCGGGCAGGCCGGCCGGGTAGTAGCCGATGTCGTCGAGGTAGCGGGGCAGCGCCGCGACCGCCTCGGCGGTCGCCGGGAGCAGTTCGTCGGGAGCGGACAGCGCCGCCACTCCGAGGTCGATCAGGTCGACGTCGGGGTCGCCCAGGGCCCACAGCCCCGAGCTGGCCACCTTGGCGGCCCGCGGCATGGCGGTCCAGCTGCCGGCGCCGCGCCGGCTGGTCAGGTGGCCGGAGGCGCGCAGCTGGGCGTACGCGGCGGTCACCGTGGTCCGGGAGATACCCAGCGCGGTGGCCAGTTCCCGCTCGGCGGGCAGGCGTACCCCCAGCGCCAGCCGGCCGTCCACGAGCAGCCCGCGCAGTGCGCCGGCCAGGGTGGCGTAGTCGGGCGTGGAGCGGCGCCCCGAGTCGAGTTGCCAGGAGCCGAGCAGCCGGGTCAGCTGTGGCCCTTGGAGTACCGCCGTCATCCGGTCCACCTTCCCACCGCCCGAGCCATGATCGCGCAATTGGCTATTCCGCCGGAGCCAATTGGCCTTCAGAGTGGCACTCGTGTCTGAGATCCGCAACCTCCCGCTGCGTGACCGGCCGGTGCGCCGGCTGGGGCAGCTCTTCGCCGGCCTGACGCTCTACGGCGCGAGCATGGGCGCCATGGTCCAGGCCGGCCTGGGCCTCGACCCGTGGGACGTGTTCCACCAGGGTGTCGCCGAACGCACCGGGCTGCGGATGGGCTGGGTGGTGATCGTCGTCGGCGCCCTGGTGCTGCTGCTGTGGATCCCGCTGCGCCAGCGCCCCGGCATCGGCACGGTGGCCAACGTCTTCGTCATCGGACTGGCCCTGGAGGCGACCTTGGCCGCGCTGCCTGCCCCGCAGCCGCTGCCGCTGCGGGTGGCGTACCTGGTGACCGGGGTGGTGGCCAACGGCGTGGCCGGCGGCCTCTATATCGGCGCCCGGCTCGGCCCGGGGCCGCGGGACGGTTTGATGACCGGCCTGGTGGGCCGGTTCCCCGGGCGCCGCTTCGTCACCATCCGGGTGGTACGCACGGCCATCGAACTCACCGTGCTGGCCGTCGGCTGGCTGCTGGGCGGCACGGTGGGGCTGGGTACGGTCGGGTATGCGCTGGCCATCGGGCCGCTGGTGCACCTGTTCCTGCCACTGTTCACGGTCCGCGCGGCGGGCCGCCCTGCGCCCCTGCCCGTAGCGCCGCGCCGGGAGGCCCCGGCGACGCGCTGACCAGCGCTTTTGTCCGATTAAGTGCTAATGGCCCCGAAAGATGATTAGGCTTCGCGGAGAGAACCCTGCACACCATCGGGGGGCACCATGAGCCACGTCAACGCCGGTACCGGATCACCCGCGAAGAACGCGTGGGCGATCGGCGGTACCGTGTTCGCCGCCACAATGATGATCATGATTGGGGTCTTCCAGATCCTCATGGGCATCTCGGCCATCGCCAACGACTCGTTCCTGGTCGTGCGGGGCGACTACGTCTACAACGTCGACACCACCGCCTGGGGCTGGATCCACCTCGTGCTCGGCGCGCTGGTGCTGCTCACCGGCATCAGCCTGTTCACCGGGGCCACCTGGGCCAAGGTCGCCGGCATCGTGCTGGTGGTGCTGGCCGCCGTGGACAACTTCCTGTTCATCCCGTACTACCCGATCTGGTCGCTGCTGCTCATCGCCATGGACGTCTTCGTGGTCTGGGCACTGGCCCACTCGCTGCGGACCACGCCGACCACCGGTGACCTGCTCGCCGACTCGGAGGCCGGCTACGGCGACGCGCAGGGCGGCCAGCGCTGGGCCAACAACCCCAGCGCCGGCTACCGGCCGGGCGACCCGGAGGCCGCCCGGCGCGCCTCCGACATGGCCGCACCCGGCAGCGCCCGGCACGCCCAGGGCGCGCCGGACCAGGCAGGGACGGGGGCGCAGATGACCGGGGCACCGATGGGCGGCTCGGCCGGCGGGGCGATGCCCGGCGCGCCCGGCGCCGAGGGGCAGCAACCCCGGCCGCCGGCACCGCCGACCAACGCCACCTGAGTCTGGGACCACCGGATCCCCGGCGCGCAGCGTGGCGCGCCGGGGATCCGGTGTGCTACTCCCCGGGTTGCGGGGCGTACGCCTCCAGGCTCATCCGGCCAGTACCGAAAGCGCCTGGGCGACGGTGAAGTTGCCGGCGTAGAGCGCCTTGCCGGCGATCACGCCCTCCACCCCGGCCGACTCCAGGGTGGCCAGGGCCCGCAGGTCGTCCAGGGTGGAGACGCCGCCGCTGGCGATCACCGGCGCCGGGGTGGCCGCGCACACCTCGCGCAGCAGCTCCAGGTTCGGGCCGGTGAGGGTGCCGTCGCGGCGGATGTCGGTGACCACGTAGCGGGCGCAGCCCGCCTTGTCCAGCCGGGCCAGCACGTCGAACAGGTCGCCGCCGTCCCGGGTCCAGCCGCGCGCGGCCAGCGTGTGGCCACGCACGTCCAGGCCGATGGCCACCCGGTCGCCGTACTCGCCGACCACCCGGTCGCACCACTGCGGGTCCTCCAGCGCGGCGGTGCCGATGTTGACCCGGGCCGCCCCGGTGGCCAGCGCCGCCCGCAGCGAGGCGTCGTCGCGGATCCCGCCGGACAGCTCCACCTGCACGTCCAGCCGGCCCACCACGTCGGCGAGGAGTTCGGCGTTGGAGCCCCGGCCGAAGGCGGCGTCCAGGTCCACCAGGTGGACCCACTGCGCGCCGTCGCGTTGCCAGGCCAGCGCCGCCTCCACCGGGTCGCCGTAGCCGGTCTCGCTGCCGGCCGCGCCCTGGACCAGGCGTACCGCCTGGCCGTCGGCCACGTCCACGGCGGGGAGCAGGGTGAGCATTCAGGTCCTCCGGTCCAGGCTGATCACGATGAACGCCGGCAGCGCCACGGCCACCAGCGCGGTGAGTGCGATCCGCGCACCCAGGTCGTCGAAGTACCACCAGATACCCACGACCACCACGGCGACCAGGGCCGCGATGGTGATCCGCTGGGCCCGGCTGCGCCGGGCGAAGATCCGGCCGGTACGCCGGTCCGGCAGGCGCGGCGTGAGCCGGCGGACCAGCGCCCGACGGGCGTCCCGGCGACCCCGGGCGCGCTCCCGACGGCCGCGCTCCTTCGCCTGCGCGGCCAGCCGTACGGCGCGCCGCTGGGCCCGCTCCCGGCTCACCGCCGCGGCTCCGCCGCGCCGACCGGCTGCTGCCCGCGGGCCGGATCGGCGCCGGTCACAGCGTGGCCACCCAGTTGGCCAGCAGGGCGGCGCCGACGTCGGCGGACTTCTCCGGATGGAACTGGGTGGCCCACAGCCGGCCCAGCTCGACCGCCGCGACGAACGGCTCGTCGTGCTCGGCAAGCGTCACCAGACCCTGACCCGGCGCCGGGTGGGCGGCGTAGGAGTGCACGAAGTAGCAGCGGGCGTCCGGCGCCACCCCGGCGAACAGGGCGCTGCCCGGCGGCGGGGTCACCGTGTTCCAGCCCATGTGCGGGATCACCGGGGCGTGCAGCCGGGTCACCGTGCCGGGGATCAGGCCGAGCCCCTTGGTCACCACGCCGTGCTCGTCGCCGGCCTCGAACATCACCTGCATCCCGACGCAGATGCCGAGCACCGGGCGGCCGGCGGCGACCCGGTCGGCGATGACCGGGCCGGCGCCCAGCGCGTCGATGCCGGCCATGCAGGCGGCGTACGCCCCGACGCCCGGGACCACCAGGCCGTCGGCCGCCGCGGCGGCGGTCAGGTCGTCGGTCACCACCACCCGGGCACAGGTCCGCTCCAGCGCCCGCTGCGCCGAGCGCAGGTTGCCCGAGCCGTAGTCCAGGATCACCACGCCAGCGCCCATTCAGGACTCCCCGATCAGGTAGAGGATGCCGGCGGCCAGCGCCAGCACGCCGAGCAGCGCCACGATCAGCGCGGTCTTCCCGGCGCCCTGCGAGCGCAGCGACCAGGCGCCGCCCAGCAGCACCCCGCCGCCGGCGACCAGCACCACCGGCAGCACTACAGCACGCCCTTGGTGCTGGGTACGCCGCCGCCGCGCGGGTCCGCCTCGACGGCCGTGCGCAGCGCCCGGGCGAACGCCTTGAACTGGGCCTCCACCACGTGGTGCGCATCGGCCTGGCCGCCCGGACGGCTGGCCCGCAGCACGCTCACGTGCAGGGTGATCTTCGCCGCGTGGCCGAGCGACTCCCAGATGTGCCGGGTCATCGAGGTCGGGTAGACCGGGCCGATGTAGGGGGCCAGGGGCGGCTCGTCGTGCACCACGTAGGGCCGGCCGGACAGGTCCACGGCGGCCTGGACGAGCACCTCGTCGAGCGGGATGAGGGCGTTGCCGTAGCGGCGGATGCCCTTCTTGTCGCCGAGCGCCTCAGCCAGCGCCGCGCCCAGCGCCAGCGCGGTGTCCTCGATCGTGTGGTGCGCGTCCACCTCCAGGTCGCCCTGGGTGGCCACGGTCAGGTCGACGCCGCCGTGCTTGGCGATCTGGCCGAGCATGTGGTCGAAGAAGCCGACCCCGGTGCTGACCTGGGCCGTACCGGAACCATCGAGGTCCAGCTCGACCAGCACCTTGGTCTCGGCGGTGGTGCGTTCGACGCGGGCGGTGCGGGCCATCAGAGGATCTCCTTCACGGCGGCAAGGAAGGCGTCGGTCTCTTCGGGGGTACCGGCGGTGACCCGCAACCAGCCGGGCAGCCCCACGTCGCGGACCAGCACCTCGCGGGCCAGCAGCGCCTGCCAGATCGCCTTCTGGTCGCGGAACTGGCCGAAGAGCACGAAGTTGGCGTCGCTGTCGGCCACCGTGAGCCCCAGGCCGCGCAGGTCGGTGACGATGCGGTCGCGCTGGAGCTTGATGGCGTCCACTGTGGACAGCAGGGCGTCGGCGTGCGCCAGGGCCGCCCGGGCGGCGGCCTGGGTGAGCGCCGAGAGGTGGTACGGCAGGCGTACCAGCTGGACCGCGTCGACCACGGCGGGCGCGGCGGCCAGGTAGCCCAGCCGGCCCCCGGCGAAGGCGAACGCCTTGCTCATCGTCCGGGTCACCACCAGCCGGGGGTACGCCGGCAGCAGCTCCAGGGCGCTCGGCGTGCCGGGGCGGCGGAACTCGGCGTACGCCTCGTCCACCACCACCATGCCGGGCGCCGCGTCGAGCACCGCCTCAATCACCTCGAACGGCAGCGCCGTGCCGGTCGGGTTGTTCGGCGAGCAGAGGAACACCACGTCCGGCCGGTGCTCCCGGACCTGGGCCACCGCGTCGGCAGCGCCCAGCCCGAAGTCCGCGCCCCGGCGCCCGTCCACCCAGCCCGTCCCGGTCCCCTTGGCGAGCAGCGGATGCATCGAGTACGCCGGCGTGAAGCCCAGCGCTACCCGCCCCGGCCCGGCGAAGACCTGCAGCAGCTGCTGCTGTACCTCGTTGGAGCCGTTGGCCGCCCACACCTGGCGGTGGTCGAGCCCGTGGCCGAGGTAGCCGGCCAGGTCGCGGCGCAGCGCCACGGCGTCCCGGTCCGGGTAGCGGTTGAGGTCGCGCAGCTGCGCCAGCAGGGCCGCACCGATGGCTTCGACCACCTCGGCCGGCACCGGATAGGAGTTCTCGTTGGTGTTGAGCCGCACTGCGACGTCGAGCTGCGGCGCGCCGTACGGGTGCAGGCCCTTCAGCTCCTCGCGGATCGGCAGGTCCGCGAGGCTGACCGGGGCGCTCATGCCGGGAACCGGGCGGTGACGGCCTGCCCGTGCGCCGGCAGGTCCTCGGCGTTGGCCAGCGCCACCACGTGGCCGGCCACGTCCCGCAGCGCGTCCTCGCTGTACTCGATGAGCTGCACGCCGCGCAGGAAGGTCTGCACCGACAGGCCGGACGAGTGCCGCGCGCAGCCACCGGTGGGCAGCACATGGTTGGAGCCGGCGCAGTAGTCGCCCAGCGACACCGGCGACCAGGCGCCCACGAAGACCGCCCCGGCGCTGCGTACCCGCTCGGCCACGGCGCGCGCGTCCCGGGTCTGGATCTCCAGGTGCTCGGCGCCGTAGGCGTCCACCACGGCCAGGCCGTCGGCCAGGTCGGAGACCAGCACCACGGCGCTCTGCGGGCCGGTCAGCGCGGTGCTGATCCGCTCGCTGTGCTTGGTGGCCGCCACCTGGGCGGTCAACTCCTCCTCGACGGCGGCCAGCAGCCGCTCCGAGTCGGTGACCAGCACACTGGCCGCCAGCGGGTCGTGCTCGGCCTGGCTGATCAGGTCGGCGGCCACGTGCCGCGGGTCGGCGCTGTCGTCGGCGAGCACCGCGATCTCGGTGGGGCCGGCCTCCGCGTCGATCCCGACCACGCCCCGGACCAGCCGCTTCGCGGCGGTCACCCAGACGTTGCCGGGCCCGGTGATCATGTCCACCGGCGGGCAGGCGTCGACCCCGGGGGTGCCCTCCCGGTCGGTGCCGTAGGCCAGCATGGCGATCGCCTGGGCGCCGCCCACGGCGTACACCTCGTCGATGCCGAGCAGGGCACAGGCGGCCAGCACGTGCGGGTGCGGCAGGCCGGTCTCCTTCTGCGGCGGGCTGGTCACGGCGATCGAGGCGACGCCGGCCACCTGGGCCGGAACCACGTTCATCACCACGCTGGACGGGTAGACCGCGAGGCCGCCGGGGACGTAGAGGCCGACCCGGGCGACCGGGCGCCAGCGCTGGGTCACCGTGCCGCCGGGGACCACCCGGGTGGTCACGTCGGTGCGCCGCTGCGCCTCGTGCACCAGCCGGGCCCGGGCGATCGCCTCGCCGAGCGCGTCGCGTACCGCCGGATCCAGCCCCTCGCGGGCCGAGCGCAGGGCCTGCGCCGGCACCCGCAGCGACGGCGGGGTCACGCCGTCGAAGCGCTGGGCCGCCTCGCGGACCGCGGCGGCACCACGCTCGCGGATCGCCTCCACGGTGGGGCGCACCTGCTCGGTGGCGGTGGACACATCGAGCCCGGCGCGTGGCAGCAGCCGATGCAGGGCGCCCTCGCCCGGCATCCGCTGGCCGACAGGTCCGCGCAGGTCGATGCGGTTCAACACGCGGCCAAGTCTAGGCCGCCGCGCAGAGCGCGAACTTCCGGCATACCAGAGTGCGGGACCGGGCTCCCACCTCCGGGCGGCTGCCCGAGAACGTCCGGGGGCGTCGTGCCCGGCGGGGCCGGGCGTTAGGCTTCGCGGGTGACCTCGCGGCTGCCCCTGTTTCCGCTCGGGACGGTCCTGTTCCCCGGGCTGGTGCTGCCGCTGCACGTCTTCGAGGAGCGCTACCGGGAGCTCATCCGCGACCTGGACGCCCGCCCGGAAGACGACCGCGAGTTCGGTGTGGTGGCGATCAAGGAGGGCTGGGAGGCCGGCCCCGGGCGCGGCGACGGCAGCCCGCCGGTGCTGCACGAGATCGGCTGCACCGCCGAGGTACAGGAGATCAAAGCGCTGCCCGACGGCCGCTACGACGTGGTCACCGTGGGCCGGCGCCGGTTCCGGATCGTCAGCGTGGACACCTCCGCCACGTCGTACCTGACCGCCGAGGTGCACTGGCTGGACGAGCCGGAGGGGCGCCCCGCCGAGCTGGACCGGCTGGTCCCCGGCGTCCTCGACCGGTTCCAGCAGTACCTGCGCCTGCTGCGCCCCGACGTCGGCGGGGAGCAGCTGCCCGACGACCCCGAGGTGCTCTCCCACGTGATCGCCGCCACCATGGCGCTGGACCTGCCCGAACGGCAGTCGCTGCTGGCCGCCCCGGGCACCGCCGCCCGGCTGCGCGCCGAGCGCAGCCTGCTGCACCGGGAACTGGCGCTGGTGGAGCAGATCCGGGCGGTGCCGGTCACGCTGGCCGAGTTCGCGGTCACCACCAGCTCCAACTGAGCGTCGACTAGTCGGGCCGGTGCGGCTGCGCCGGGTCCGGCATGAGGTCCTGGTACGGCGGCGCCGGGCGCCCGCCCGGTGCCGGAGACCACTCGCCCGGTCCCGCCCAGCCCGGGTAGGCACCCGGCACCGGCGCGGTGAACTGCGGCTGGCCGAACTGGTACGTGGCCCGCAGCGACGGGTACGGCGAGAAGCCCACGCACAGCAGGTAGGCCAGCAGCACCGTGATCGGCATGGCCAGCACGTCGCCCTTGACGAACGGCAGCCAGCCCTGCCACAGCCCGATCTTCGCCGCGCGCAGGTCCACCGGCAGCACGAAGTTCGTGGTGCCGGTCCAGGTCGGCGCGTCGATCAGGGCGCGAGCGTGCGCCAGGCCGAAGTGGTGGCCGAACTTCCAGGTGATGATGCCGCAGGCCACCGCCCCCAGGGTGAGCGCCAGCAGCATGATCGGCCCCCGGTACCGGCGCAGCACGGTCCACGCCAGGATCACCAGCAGCACCCCGAGCCCGACGGAGAGCACCAGGTACCAGCCCTCGTCGGCGATCCGGTGCTCGCCCTCGGCGTCGGTCAGGTAGGCCCCGTCCGGCTCGCGTACGGCCGGGGTGTGCGGAGCGACGAGCTGCCACAGCCACCCCAGCGGCAACCCCAGCAGCGCCACCACGAGCAGCACGATCCCGCCCACCGCGAACTCGGCCCCCAGCGGGCGGCGCGACGGCGCGACGGCGGCCGGTCCGGTGGCCGTGGGGTGGCCGGGCGGAAGCCCGGCGGGGACGGCCTCAGTCATTTCTCGATCCTGCCACGGCGCGCACCGTCACCGGCACGCCCCATGGTGAGCGGGCAAGTCCGGACGGGGCTCACGCGGCCACGGCGCTCGGGCCGAGCAGGGCCTTGAGGTCGGCCATCAGCGCCGTGCTGGGCGCCACCCGGAGCGGGCCCAGCCGCAGCAGCGTGGTACGCGAGCCGTTGACCAGCTTGAGGTGCACCTCGGCGCTACCCGGGTGGCTGGCCAGCACCTCCCGCAGCCGTTCCACCAGGGGCGGCGTGCAGCGCGACGGCGGCAGCGCGAGGACCACCGGCTTCACCTCGTCGACGGCGGTGATCTCCGGGATGGACAGGTCCATCGCCATCAGCCTGGGCTGGTCGTCGCGGCGGTCCACCCGGCCCCGGACCACCACGATGGCGTCCTCGGCGACGTACTGGCCGACCAGCTCGTAGGTGTTCGGGAAGAACATCACCTCGACGGCGCCGCCCAGGTCCTCCAGCGAGGCACTGGCCCAGGGCCGGCCCTGCTTGGTGATCCGCCGCTGCACCCCGGAGAGGATCCCGGCCAGGTTGACCACCTGCCCGTCCGGGACCGAACCCTCCTCGAACAGCGCCGGGATGTTCATGTCCGCCGCCTTGTCCAGGACGTGTTCCAGGCCGAAGAGCGGGTGGTCGGAGACGTAGAGGCCGAGCATCTCGCGTTCGAAGGCGAGCAGGTCGGCCTTGTCCCACTCGCCGGCCGGGATGGGCGGGGTGACCACGATCGCTTCGGCGCCGTCCGACGGGTCGCCGCCGAACAGGTCGTACTGGCCGATCGCCTCGTTCTTCTTCTGGTCGACGAAGGCGTCGATGGCGTCCGCGTGCACGGCCAGCAGCCCCTTGCGGGTGTGCCCGAGCGAGTCGAAGGCGCCCGCCTTGATCAGCGACTCCACTGTCTTCTTGTTGCACGCCACCGCGTCGACCTTGCGGAGGAAGTCGTAGAAGTCGGTGTAGCGGCCCTTCTCCCGGCGGTTGCGACGGATCGACTCGACCACGTTGACCCCGACGTTACGCACCGCGGCGAGGCCGAACCGGATGTCGGTACCGACCGCCGCGAACCGGGCCTGGGACTCGTTGACGTCCGGCGGCAGCACCTTGATCCCCTGCCGCCGGCACTCGGCCAGGTAGACGGCGGACTTGTCCTTGTCGTCGCCGACGCTGGTGAGCAGGGCGCCCATGTACTCGGCCGGGTAGTTGGCCTTGAGGTAGGCGGTCCAGTAGGAGACCACGCCGTAGGCGGCCGAGTGCGCCTTGTTGAAGGCGTAGTCGGAGAACGGGACCAGGATGTCCCAGATGGTCTTGATGGCCTCCGGCGAGTAGCCGTTGGCCTTCATCCCGCCTGCGAAGGGCTCGAACTCCTTGTCGAGGATCTCCTTCTTCTTCTTGCCCATGGCGCGCCGCAGCAGGTCGGCTTTGCCGAGCGAGTAGCCGGCCAGCTTCTGCGCGATCGACATCACCTGCTCCTGGTAGACGATCAACCCGTAGGTGTCGCCCAGGATGTCGGCCAGCGGCTCGGCCAGCTCCGGGTGGATGGGTACCACCGGCTTGCGGTTGTTCTTCCGGTCGGCGTACTCGTTGTGCGAGTTGGCGCCCATCGGGCCGGGGCGGTAGAGGGCGCCGACGGCGGAGATGTCCTCGAAGTTGTCCGGCGCCATCGAGCGCAGCAGCGCCCGCATCGGGCCGCCGTCGAGCTGGAACACACCCAGCGTCTCGCCCCGGGACAGCAGGTCGTAGGTGGCCGCGTCGTCCAGCGGCAACTGCTCCAGGACCACGGTCTCGCCCCGGTTGTCCTTGATCGACTCCAGGCAGTCGTCCAGCACGGTGAGGTTGCGCAGGCCCAGGAAGTCCATCTTCAGCAGGCCCATGGTCTCGCAGGCACCCATGTCGAACTGGGTGATCACCGCGCCGTCCTGCTCCCGCCGCCAGATCGGGATGACGTCCAGCAGCGGCTCCCGGGACAGGATCACCCCGGCCGCGTGTACCCCCACCTGGCGCTTGAGCCCCTCCAGGCCGCGCGCGGTGTCGACCACCTTCTGCACTTCCGGCTCGGCCTCGTAGAGCTGGCGGAACTCCACCGCCTCCGGGTAGCGCGGGTGGCCCGGGTCGAAGATGCCGGCCAGCGGGACGTCCTTGCCCATCACGGCCGGCGGCATCGCCTTGGTGATCCGGTCGCCCAGGGAGAACGGGAAGCCGAGTACCCGGGCGGCGTCCTTGACGGCGGCCTTCGCCTTGATGGTGCCGTAGGTGACGATCTGCGCCACCCGCTCCTCGCCGTACCGCTCGGTGGCGTAGCGGATCATGTCGCCGCGCCGGCGGTCGTCGAAGTCCATGTCGATGTCCGGCATGGAGATCCGCTCGGGGTTGAGGAACCGCTCGAAGACCAGCCCGTGCCGCATCGGGTCGAGTTCGGTGATGCCCAGGGCGTAGGCGATCAGCGCGCCGGCCGCCGAGCCGCGCCCCGGCCCCACCCGGATGCCCTCCTGCTTGGCGTGCTGCACCAGGTCGGCGGTGACCAGGAAGTAGCCGGGAAAGCCCATCTGGCAGATCACGCCCAGCTCGTACTCGGCCTGGGCCAGCACGTCCTGCCCGACGCCGTCGGGGAAGCGCCGCTGCAACCCCCGGTGGACCTCCTTGCGCAGCCAGGACTCCTCGGTCTCGCCGTCCGGGACGGGGAACTGCGGCATCAGGTTGCGGGAGGCGAACAGGCTGCCGTAGTCGCCGATCCGCTCGGCGATCTCCAGGGTGTTGTCGCAGCCGTCGGCCACGATGCCGTCCCACTGGGCGCGCATCTCGGCCGGGGATTTCAGGTAGAAGCCGGTGGCGTCGAACTTGAACCGCTTCGGGTCGGCCAGTGTCGCCCCGGACTGCACGCAGAGCAGCACCTCGTGCGCCTGGGCGTCCCCGGCGAAGGTGTAGTGCAGGTCGTTGGTGACCACCGGCTTGAGGTTGAGGGTCTTCCCCAGCCGGATCAGGTCGTCCATGATCCGGCGCTCGACGTCGAGGCCGTGGTCCATGAGTTCGAGGTAGAAGTTGTCCTTGCCGAAGATGTCACGGAACTCGGCGGCGGCGGCCACCGCCTTGTCGAAGTTCCCGATCTTGAGCCAGGTCTGTACCTCGCCGGACAGGCAGCCGGTGGTGGCGATCAGCCCCTTGCCGTACTCGTGCAGCAGCTCACGGTCGGCGCGCGGCTTGTAGAAGTACCCCTCCAGGCTGGACCGGGAGGCCAGCCGGAACAGGTTGCGCAGCCCTTGGGCGTCGGCCGCCAGCATGGTCATGTGGGTGTACGCCCCGCCGCCGGAGACGTCGTTCTCGCCACCCTCGGCCCAGCGCACCCGGGTCCGGTCGCGGCGGTGCGTCCCCGGCGTGAGGTACGCCTCCTGGCCGATGATCGGCTTGACCCCGGCCGCGGTGGCCTGCTTGTAGAAGTCGTAGGCACCGTAGAGGTTGCCGTGGTCGGTCATCGCCAGCGCCGGCATCGCCAGCCGGTTGGCCTCGGCGAACAGGTCCTTGAGCCGGGCCGCCCCGTCGAGCATCGAGTACTCGGTGTGGGTGTGCAGGTGAACGAAGGAATCCCGACTACCCATGCGCTCCCCCTCCACAGCCCGCCGCGGGCACCACCTTAGTCCCGCCCGCCGACAGGCGTCGCGCCGCCACTCGGACCCGTTCTCAAGATCACGAATTGGCACGCCGGGGAGCTACGAACCGGACCGCGGGCCGCCGATCCGGCGCGCACCGGGTACCGGACCGGGCCTGCGCAGGCGGCGCCCGGCGGGGTGTCGGTGCGGGGTGTCAGCGCAGGGTGTCGCGCAGGCCGGCGTCATCGTCGATGGCGTCGTCCGGCTCGTCGTAGTACTCCATGTCGCCCAGCATCTCGGCGGCCACCTCGTCCACGTCCAGTCGGGCGCCGGCCCCCGCCGGCTGGCGGCGCACGTCGGCGTGCGGGAAGACGAACCGGCGGAACGCCCACCAGCGGTAGACCATGGCCAGCAGGGTGCCGATGATCTGCGCCGAGACGAAGTCGGCGACCTCCTGCACCAGCCGGCTCACGTGTGGCTGCTGCAACTGCAGCACATACCGGGAGACCGCCAGCGGAGCCACCGTCACCAGGATGCCGATACCGCTGATCAGGAAGAACAGGGCCGCCTCGTGGTGCTGGGCACGGCCGCCCCGGGTGCTGAAGGACCATTCCCGGTTGAGCACGTAGGAGACGATCGTGGCGATCAGCGTGCTGATCACCTTGGCGATGATCGGCTTGGGCTCCAGGATGGTGTTCTTCAGGAACAGGAACAGCGCCGTGTCGACGATGAACGCCGTGCCCCCGACCACCAGGAACTTCACCAGCTCCTTGTGCTTGCGCAGGTAGTCGCGCAGTGGAGCGGGCAGCCGGTCGAGGATGAAGTCGTCAATCGCGGGCACCCGTGCAGTGTAGGCAGTCGCCCGGGGAACTACGCGGCAAAGCCCTCGGCAATGGCCGCCGCCGCGTCCAGCCAGGCCCGCTTGGTGGCCGGGGCGAGCGCCGGATAGTCGATCGAGGAGCCGGGCTCCAGCGCCGGGTCGTAGGGGACCACCGTGACCGCCCGGGTCCGGGTGGCGAAGTGCCGGGACAGGTCACCGAGCATGGCCGACGGGTTGGGCGTGGGGCAGCTGAGCAGGGTCACCGCGTTCTCCACCAGGGAGCCCATGCCCTGCTCGTGCAGCAGGTCGAGCATCCAGTCGGCGGTGAAGGCGGCGTCCTCGCGCGGTACCGAGGTGACCACCAGCTGGTCGGCGACCTGCAGCACGGTCTGCCAGTTGGCGCTCTCCACGTTGTTGCCGGTGTCCACGCAGATCACATCGTGGGTACGGCGGAGCAGGTCGAGCACCCGGCGCACGGTGTACGGGTCGAGCTTCTCGGCGAAGCGCGGGTTCTCCTCGCCGGCCAGCACGTCGTAACTTCCATCGGCGGCGTGCCGCAGGTAGTCGTCCAGCGCCTCGGCCAGCTCCGGCCCCTCCAGGACCTCCAGCATGGTCAGGTCGGCCAGCAGGTGCCGGATGGTCCGGGCGTGCCGGGCCGAGCCGGCCCGCAGCCCCAGGGTGCCGCGCAGCTCGTTGTCGTCCCAGGCGATCACGCCGCGGCCGCGTACCGACCCGATGGTGGCGGCGCAGAGCACCGTGGCGGTGGTCTTGTGCACCCCACCCTTCGGGTTCGCGAACGCCACCACACGCGGTTTGCCGAGGTCACGGCGCAGCGCGCTGACCGACGCGTCAGATCCGGGCGGCTGCGCCTGCCGCCACTCCAGCCGCCCGGGCAGCCCGGCGCGGCCGGCGGCCCGACCGACCGCCGGGGCCGGCTCGGGGGTGGCCAGTTCGGCCAGCCGGGCGCCCAGGCCGGAGTACTCGGCGGGCTCCTCGGGGCCGCGCTGGCTGGGGATCTCGGTGCGGCCACGGCCGCGGTCCAGCAGCGAACGCCAGCGAGCGGGCGGCTCCGCGCGGTCGAAACCGGCTTCGGTGCGCTCCACGCTCGCTCCTTTCCGACGGCGGCCGGGTGCCCGGGCCGGTCCGCCAGCACCAGCCTACGGTGCCCACCCGCGTGCGGCACCTACTGTCCCATGGCCCACCTGTGCCCCGGCAACCCCCGACCGGTCAGGAGCGCGCGATCGAGGGGCGGTTTCAGGCCGCGGCGCGCAGCAGGTCGAGGGCGTCCTGGAGATCCGGAGGGTACGCACTGGTGAAGGTCACCTCGTCGCCGGTACCCGGGTGGCGGAAGGTCAGCTGCCGGGCGTGCAGCCACTGCCGGGCGAGCCCCAGCCGGGCGGCCAGGGTCGGGTCGGCGCCGTAGGTCAGGTCACCCAGGCAGGGGTGGCGCAGCGCCGCGAAGTGCACCCGGATCTGGTGCGTACGCCCGGTCTCCAGGCGCACGTCGACCAGGCTGGCGGACGGGAACGCCTCCAGCGTGTCGTAGTGGGTGATGCTGGGCTTACCGTCGCTGACCACCGCCCACTTCCAGTCGTGCGACGGGTGCCGGTCGATCGGGGCGTCCACGGTGCCGCGCAGCGGGTCCAGGTGGCCCTGCACCACGGCGTGGTAGCGCTTGTCCACCTCCCGCTCCTTGAACGCCCGCTTGAGCAGCGTGTACGCCCGCTCGCTCTTGGCCACCACCATCAGCCCGGTGGTACCCACGTCCAGCCGGTGCACGACGCCCTGCCGCTCGGCGGCGCCGCTGGTGGACACCCGGTGCCCGAGCGCGGCCAGCCCGGAGGTGACCGTCGGGCCGGTCCAGCCGGGGCTGGCGTGCGCGGCCACCCCGACCGGCTTGTCCACCACGGCGATGTCGTCGTCGGCGTACACCACCTGCATCCCGGCCACCGGCCGGATCGGCTCAGGCGCCGCCTCGCCCGGCGGCGGGGGCAGCGTGACCTCCAGCCAGGCACCGGCGCTGACCTTGGCCGACTTGCCGCCCGGCTGGCCGTCCAGCAGCGCGTCGCCGGCCTCCACCAGGCTCGCGGCGGCGGTGCGGGACAGCCCGAAGAGTCGGGACACCGCCTGGTCCAGGCGCATCCCGGCCAGCCCGTCCGGTACCGGAAGGGCGCGCGTCTCCCCGCTCATCGCCCGGTACCCGCCGGCCGGGCCTCGCGCCGCGCCCGGGTACCGTCCCGGCGCAGGCCGACGAGCTCCAGCAGGATGGCCAGCCCGACGCCGACGCAGAGCATGGCATCGGCCAGGTTGAAGATCGCGAAGTGTTCGCCGTCCGGCCCGAACAGGCTGATGTAGTCGACCACGTGGCCGACCAGGAAGCCCGGCTCCCGGAACACCCGGTCGGCCAGGTTGCCCAGCGCCCCGCCCAGCACCAGGCCCAGCGCCACCGCCCAGGCGGTCGACCGCAGCCGGGCAGCCAGCCAGCAGATCCACCCCACGGCCGCGCTGGCCACCACGGTGAACACCCAGGTCCGGCCGGAGAGCATGCTGAACGCCGCCCCGCTGTTGCGGATCAGGTCCAGGTAGACCAGACCGCCCAGGGTGCGTACCGGCGGGTGGTCGGTGAGCCGGGCCACCACGAAGTGCTTGGCGGTCGCGTCACCGGCGAGCACCACCGCGGCGACGACCGCCAGGATCGCCACCGCGCTCCACCGTGGCCCGGGCACTGCCCGGTCGGCGCCGTCACCGGCGGCCGGGTCTCCGGCCGCCGGCACCGCGTCCGCGCGCTCCGGCACGGTCACCCCATCCCCGGCCGCCGCACCGGCGTCGTCGGCGAGCGGTTCCCCGGGTGCGGTGGTGCCCATCTGTGCCACGGTCAGCGACGCTCCTCCAGTTGCTTGCAGGTCACGCAGAGCGTAGCCGACGGGAAGGCGGCCAGCCGCTCCACCGGAATCGGGTTACCGCACCGCTCACACCAGCCGTACCCGCCCTCGTCCAGCCGCTCCAGCGCCCGCTCCACCTGGGTGATGCGCTCCAGGATGTTGTTGGCCAGGGAGATCTCCTGCTCCCGCTCGAACGTCTTGGTACCGGTGTCGGCCTGGTCGTCGCCGGCCGAGTCGGTGAGCCGGTCGCGCTGCAGCTCACTGATCTCGGACAGCGTCGAGTCGTACTCCTCACGCAGCTCGTCGCGGCGGGCAGCCAGCGCGGCCCGGATCTTCTCGGTCTCCGCTGCGCTGCGGGTCGTCCTCGGCGCGGCCTTGGTGGCCTTGGGCTCGGCTGCGTTGCCGATCTTGGTAGCCGTCGTCTTGGGGTCGGCTGCTCTGGCCATCGTCGCTCCCTGTGCCGCAGTGGCGGCGCTCGGCGGTACCTGGTCGGTGGTCGGTGAAGCGGCTGCCGCCGGGGATCCCCGGCCGACGCCTGTGGTGCTCGCTGCCCCGGTGGTACCCGCCGCCCCGCCCGCACGGGCGGCGGGGCGGCTGGCCTGCCGGGCCACCGACGCGGACGGTCCGCCGGTGGTGGTGCCTGGTTTCGCCGCCGCCGGAGTCGCCGGTGCGGACACCTTGGTACGGCCACGGGGCGCCGGCGCGGTCGACCCGGCCGCCGCCGGCTTCCCGGCGGCACTCGCCGACCCGGCCTTCGCAGCCGTCGTCTTCGCGGTCGTGGCCTTCGCGGTCGTGGCCTTCGCGGTCGTGGCCTTCGCGGTCGTGGCCTTCGCCGTCGTGGCCTTCGCCGTCGTGGCCTTCGCCGTCGTCGCCTTCGCCGTCGTCGCCTTCGCCGTCGTCGCCTTCGCCGTCGTCGCCTTCGCCGTCGTCGCCTTCGCCGTCGTCGCCTTCGCGGTCGGCGCCTTGGCGGTCGTCGCGTTCGCGGAAGGGGCCTTGGCCGTCGCCGCCTTCGCGGTCGTCGCCTTCGCGGTCGCCGCCTTCGCGGTCGGGGCCGCCTTCGCGGTCGCCGGCTTGGCCGTCGTGGCCTTGGCCGTCGTCGCCTTGGCCGTCGTCGCCTTCGCGGTCGTCGCCTTCGCGGTCGTCGCCTTCGCGGTCGTCGCCTTCGCGGTCGTCGCCTTCGCGGTCGTCGCCTTCGCGGTCGTGGGCTTCGCGGTCGTTGTCTTGCCGGTCGCCGGCTGCTTGGCAGCTGCCTTGGTCGCTGGGGCCTTTGCGCCGGCGGCCTTGGCGGCTGCCGACTTCACGGTGGCGGCGGTCGCTGATGGGGACTTCGCGGCCGGCACCCTTGCGCTGGCGGGCTTCGCGACGGTCGTCTGCGGGGTCGTGGCCGCCCGGGCGCGGTTGTCCCCGGCGGAGGCCGCACGGGTCGGAGCGGGGACGTGCGGAACGGGTGCTTTCGCACGCTTCGTCCGCCCGGTTGCCGTCGCGGACGTGGCCGGTTCCACTGCGGCCTTCCGCGTGGCTGGTGCCCGCTCGGCCATCACATCCCCCACATATGCAAAACGGGCGCGCGGCTGGCGCCGCGCACTCCAGAGGTTCGCAAGAATACGGAACGTACGCGCCGCCGACAAACATGCCACACGTATCCGACAGTTTTCCCCCGACCGTGGTCCGACCTGGCCAAACCAGACGCCACAGGGCGGCGGAGGCGGCACCGCGTCCCCCCTGTGTGACCGGGAAGGTTACCCGCCCACAAGCTGGTGCCGCTCCTGATTACCCCGGGCCGCCCCGTTGAAACACGCGGCCGCCCGGGCGCCCGGTCGGGCCGACGGTGAGCCAGGCGGCCAGCCGACCACGCCGGCTCACCGACCGGATGCGCTGTTCCGTCTCGTCGCGTACCGCTGCGGTGGCCACGATCAGCAGCTCGTCGCCGGTCCGCAGCCGGGTGTACCGATCCGGCACGAAGCCCTCGTCGCCGCGCAGTACCAGGGTCACCACGGCGCCCACCGGCAACCGCAGCTCGTCCACGAAGACGCCGGCCAGCCGGGACCCCGCGGGTACCTGGACCTGCAGCAGGTCGGCGCGCATCCGGTCCAGTGGAGCGGTCTCCACCTGCAGCTCGGTGGCCTCGTCCGGGGCGGTCACCCGCAGCCGGCGGGCCAGCGGCGGCAGCGTCGTCCCCTGCGCCAGGGTGAACACCACCACCAACATGAACACCACGTTGAACAGCGTGGACGCACCGGCCACCCGCTCCGAGAGCGGGATGGTGGCCAGCACGATGGGTACCGCCCCACGCAGCCCCGCCCAGGACAGGAACCCCTGCTCCCGCCAGCCCACCCCGAACGGCACGGCGCTGACCAGCACCGAGAGCGGCCGGGCCAGCAGGGTCAGGGCGAGCCCGACGGTGATGGCCGGGACGATCGCGTCGGCCAGGCTGGCCGGTGAGGCGAGCAGCCCGAGCATGACGAACAGGCCGATCTGCGCCAGCCAGGCCAGCCCGTCGGCGAAGCCGAGGATGGCGTGCCGGTGCGGCAGCCGGGAGTTGCCCAGCACCACCCCGGCGACGTAGATGGCCAGGAAGCCGGAGGCGTGCAGGGCCACGCCGAGGGCGTACCCGAGGACGGTGAGGGCCACCGTGGCCAGCGGGTAGAGGCCGGCGGCGGGCAGCGCCGCGCGGCGCAGCAGCCAGGCTCCGGCGGCGCCGACCAGCAGCCCGACGAGCGCGCCGACGGCCAGCGCGTACCCGACGAGGAGCAGTTCCCGCCACCAGGGCGAGGCGCCGAGCGCACCGGTGGACAGCAGGGTCACCACCAGTACCACGGGGGCGTCGTTGAGGCCGGACTCGGCCTCCAGCGTGGCGGTCACGCGGCGGCGCAGCGGCAGCCGGCGCAGGGTGGCGAAGACGGCGGCCGCGTCGGTCGAGGAGAGCACCGCGCCGTACAGGAAGGCCAGCTGCCAGCCGAGTCCCAGCAGGCTGTGCAGGACCAGGCCGACCACCGCGATGCTGACCGCCACGCCGACGGTGGCCAGGGTCGAGGCCAGGCCGAGCACCGGCCGCAGGGTGGCCCAGCGGGCGGTGAGGCCGCCCTCGGCGATGATCAGCGCCAGCGCGCAGGTGCCCAGGACCCGGGTCAACTCGGCGTCGTCGAACTCGATACCCAGGCCGGCCTGCCCGATGGCCAGCCCGAGGGCCAGGTAGACCAGCAGGCTGGGTACCCCGAGCCGGGTCGACACGCGCACCGCCCCGAGCGCCACCAGCAGCACCACGGCACCGATGAGCAGGGCGAAGTTCAGGTTGCCGGCCACGCCCGCCCTTCCCCCGCCCTCTGCACGCCGCGCACCGGCCGACGCCGGGCACCCAACCGCACCGGCGTGGCCAGCGCCGCTGGAACCCGCGCCCGGATCAGTCGGCCAGCAGGGTACGCAGCGGCGCGCAGGCGCTGCACGGCGTGAAGCCGAGCTCCTCGGCCTCGGCGACCGGCAGCGACTCAAGCCCCTCGCGCGCCTTCAGGTGCAGGCAGTCGGCGAGGTGGTAGCGGGGGTGGCCGTCGATGACGACGACCTCGCTGTCGAGGTGGGCGGCCCGGTCGCGATCGGCCCGGGTGGCCGGTTCGACGGCCGGCTCGCCGGGCGGGTCGCCGGGTGTGCCACCGTCGGAGCGGAGCACACCGTGGCCGAGGTCGTCCCCGCCCAGGTGGTCCGGGTCGATGTCGGCCCGGTCGATGTCAGCCCGGTCGATGTCGTCGGGGCCGATGGCGTCGGGGCCGATGGCGTCGGCTGCCACGGCGATCGGATCGCCGTCCGGGAACGCCCGCTCAGCCGGCTCCCGGTGACCGCCCACAGTGCCGTACTGGTCGACGTCGTCGTCGGCGTCTAGGTCGTCGACCGGGGGCGGGCCGGACGCGGCTACGGACGGGAAGGCGTCAGGCTGGGCCTGGGCCGGAATGGTGCCTACCGGCGGCTGCGCCGCCACCGCCGTGGTCGGCCCGACAGCGGCTGTGGCGGCGTTGGCCGGCGCACCGGACGTCGGGACGGTACCGGGCGGGATGACTCCGGTTGCGGCCGGCCCGGTGGTGGGTTGGCCCGCCGTCCCGGCGCCCGTCGGCTGGGCCGCCGTCCCGGCGCCCGTCGGCTGGGCCGCCGTCCCGGCGCCCGTCGGCTGGGCCGCCGTCCCGGCGCTACCGGACGGGTAGACCGTACCGGCAGCGGCCGGAGCGCCCACCCCGACCGGGGCGAGGCGCTGCGCCGGCGCGGGCTCGGCGGGCACCGGCGGTACGTCCCCCACCGCGTCAGCCGCGGCCTGGCGCGCCCCCACCACCAGCCCGACCGCGGCCAGCAGGCTGGCCCCGATGGAGCCGATCAACAGCGCGTTGGAGCCGTCGACGACGCCGAGCACCGCCAAGCCGATCGCGGCGAAGATGAGCAGCAGACTTCCGAAGATCACCACTCACCTCCGCCACACACCGCTGAACTCCGGGTCAGCGGGCGCTGTCCGCGCCGTTGCGGGCCGCGTTGAACGCACCCGCTCCGGCCGGTGCCAGGTTTCCGGCTCCGCCGGCGCGGCCACCCTCCCGGGTCATCTCCGCGTCCAGGCCCTTGCCGTGCCCGTCCAGGTCACGCAGCTGGCTCTCCAGGTAGGCCTTGAGCCGGGTGCGGTACTCGCGCTCGAACTGCTTGAGCTCCTCGATGTGCTTCTGCAGCGCGGTGCGCTTGGTCTCCAGGCCGCCCATCGCCTCGGAGTGCCGCTGGCGCGCGTCGCGCTCCAGCGCCTCGGCCTTGGACCGGGACTCCCGGGTGACCTCGTCGGCCTTGGTACGCGCGTCGGTGAGCAGCTTCTCGGCCTCCCGACGGGCGTCGTTGACGTGGTCGTCGGCGGTGCGCTGGGCCATCATGAGGACGCGCAGCGCCTGCTGCTCGCCGTCACCGGAGACAGCGCCGCCGCCCTGCGCACGCAGCTGCTCCAGCTCGCTCTGCATCGAGCGGGCCGCCTGCTCGGCTGCGGCCTTGTCCCGGTTGAGCCGGTCCAGTTGGGCTTTGAGCTCGACGTTCTCCTGGGCGAGCCGGGGGTCGCCGCCGGCACCGGCGGGACGACCGCCGGCACCGCGCTCGCCCTGGGCGCGCAGGTCACTGTTTTCCTCGATCAGGCGGGCCAGCTCACGCTCGACCTCGTCGAGGAAGGCGTCAACCTCTTCCTCGTCATAGCCCCGTTTGCCGATCGGTGGCTTCTTGAAGGCGACGTTGTGTACGTCGGCCGGGGTAAGCGGCATCGAAACTCCTCGGGTCGTTGCGGCCGCGGCCAACTGCCCTGGCCCCGGCGGGGGACGCCGGTCAGGGGAACAGCAGGACCACCACGAACGTCATCAGCACGTACAGGATAAGCAGCAGCACAAGGGCAGACAGGTCAACGCTCACCGTACCAATTCGCAAAGGTGGGATCATCCGCCTCAACGCTTTAAGGGGTGGGTCAGTGACGCTCCACACCATCTCCAGCGAAGCGGCGGCCACCCGGCCGGGGTGCCAGCGACGGCCGAAGGACAGCACGAAGCTCAGCACGAACCGCGCCATCAGCGTCAACCAGAAGAGGTAGAGCACCAGATACAGGCTCTGGCCGATGTTCGACACCACGCCCAAACTGGTGATCCTTCCTCAGGTCGAGAAGAAGCCGCCTTCGGCGATCTTCCTCTTGTCTTCCGGGGTGACCTGCACATTCGCGGGCGAGAGCAGGAAGACCCGGTTGGTGACGCGCTCCATGCTACCGCGAAGACCGAAAGCGAGCCCGGCCGCGAAGTCCACCAGACGGCGGGCGTCGGCCTCGGCCATCTCGGTCAGATTCATGATGACCGGTACCCCGTCCCGGAAGTGCTCACCGATGGTGCGCGCCTCGTGGTACGTGGTCGGGTGCAGCGTGGTGATCTGGTACCGCCGATCCTCGGGCTCGGCCGGTGCCGGCCGCTCGCGGGTCTGTGGCTGCGGCTGCAGGGCCAGGTTGTCCCGGGTCGGGTAGCTGGCGGAGTCGGAGACCAGCGACGGGCTGGTCCGCGGGGTGGCCCGGATGACCGGGCGGGCCGGCTCACGTACCTGGTCGGTGTCGCGGTGCGGGTCGGAACGCCCGGAGTCGCGGTGCGACTCGGAACGCCCGGAGTCGCGGTGCGACTCGGACCGGGCGCCGTCGAGCCGCCCGCTCTCCGCCCGCAGCGACTCGTTGCGCAGCGCCTCGGCGAGCCGCGAGTGCGGGCGCAGCGACTCGCTGTCGCCACGGCCGGCGTCGGACCGGCCGGCGTCCGAACGGCCGGCGTCGGACCGCTCGGCGGCACGCGACCGCGGCGCGACGACCTCGTCCTCGTCGTCGTCGTAGTCGTCGTAGCCGCGGTGGTCGTACCCGCGGTCGGGGTAGTCGTCGTCGTCCTCGATGAGGCCGAGCCATACGCCCGCCTTGCGCAGTGCGCCCATCGCTCCGCCCCTCCTGCTTCCGGGCGCGGCCACCCCCCGGTGCCGCGCTGTGGTGCCCTTGCCTCCGCGCGTCGTCTCCGCCTGGACACCCACCGTGAACGGGGAAAAGACACTGGTGTAGTTTGCCTGCCCGCGGTCAGGTTACCGCAGCGGGGGGCGCGATCCGAGCAGCGCGGCACCGATCCGCACATGTGTCGCGCCGTGTTCGATCGCTTCCTCAAGGTCACCGCTCATCCCGGCGGACACCACGGTGGCGTGCGGGTACGCCGCTCGCAGCCGCTGCGCGACTGCGGCCAGCCGGGCGAAGGCGTACCCCGCCGGCCAGCGCAGCGGCGCCACCGCCATGACGCCGTCCAGGCGCAGCGCCGGCTGCGCGGCCACCTCCTCGGCGACCCGGAAGAAGTCGTGCTCGGGCTGGTCGGCGTCCACCGCCGCACCGCCCCGGGCCAGGTCCGCGTCCAGGCTGCACTGCACGAGTACGCCCAGCGGCTGCCCGCGCGCCTCGGCAGCCGCGGCGGCCAGTGCGTGCACCAGGCGCAGCCGGTCCACCGAGTGCACCAGGTGGGCGTAGCCGGCCACCGAACGGCACTTGTTGCGCTGCAGCTGGCCGATGAAGTGCCAGCGTGGGTGGCCGCCGGCGGCGGCCACCTCGGCGGCCTTGCCGGCCGCCTCCTGGTCGCGGTTCTCCCCGATGTCGGTGACGCCCAGGTCGAGCAGGTGCCGCACGTCCCGGGCCGGGAAGGTCTTGCTCACCGCGACCAGGGTGACGCTGTCCGGTTCCCGACCGGCGGCCCGGCAGGCGTCGGCGATGCGGGCGCGTACCTCGGCAAGGTTCGCCGCGATCTCGGACCGACGCGCGGCGTCCGCCTCGGGACCGGCGGTGCCGGCCCCGAGGTTGGCCTCCGCGCTCACGCGCCGTTCTTGAGGAAGTCCGGTACGTCCACGTCGTCGAAGAGCACCCGGTTGCGGTTGGCCGGGCTGACCGGCTGCTGCCGGGGCGCCGCGCTACCGGTGGCCGAGGGCTGGTCGACGGTGTGGTGGTGGCTGGGGACCGGCGCCTTGCGCGCCTCGGCCGGCTTGTAGGCCGGCGTACCCCCGTCGAAGCCGGCGGCGATGACCGTGACCCGCACCTCGTCGCCGAGCGCGTCGTCGATCACCGCGCCGAAGATGATGTTGGCGTCCGCGTGCGCGGCGTCGGTGACCAGCTGGGCCGCGTCGTTGATCTCGAACAGGCCGAGGTCGGAGCCGCCCGCGATGGACAGCAGCACGCCCCGCGCGCCGTCCATGCTCTGCTCCAGCAGCGGGCTGGAGATGGCCTTCTCGGCCGCCTCCACGGCGCGGTTGTCGCCGCGCGCCGAGCCGATGCCCATCAGCGCCGAGCCGGCGCCGCTCATCACCGACTTGACGTCGGCGAAGTCCAGGTTGATCAGGCCCGGGGTGGTGATCAGGTCGGTGATCCCCTGGACGCCGGAGAGCAGCACCTGATCGGCCTGCCGGAACGCGTCCATCATGGAGATACCCCGGTCACCCAGGGCGAGCAGCCGGTCGTTGGGGATGACGATGAGCGTGTCGCACTGGTTGCGCAGCTCCTCGATACCCTGCTCGGCCTGCAGCTGGCGGCGCTTGCCCTCGAACGAGAACGGCCGGGTGACCACGCCGATGGTCAGCGCGCCGAGCTTGCGGGCGATGTTGCCGACGACCGGCGCGCCGCCGGTGCCGGTGCCGCCGCCCTCGCCGCAGGTGACGAAGACCATGTCGGCCCCCTTGAGGACCTCCTCGATCTCGTCGCGGTGGTCCTCGGCGGCGTTCTTGCCGACGTCGGGGTTGGCCCCGGCGCCCAGCCCGCGGGTCAGCTCCCGGCCGACGTCGAGCTTGACGTCGGCGTCGCTCATCAGCAGCGCCTGGGCGTCGGTGTTGATGGCGATGAACTCGACGCCCTTGAGGCCAACCTCGATCATCCGGTTGACCGCGTTCACGCCGCCGCCGCCGATGCCGACGACCTTGATGACCGCGAGGTAGTTGTGGGGAGGAGTCATCGGCTTCCCTCTCGGTTCCGTTCCACTTCCTGGCTGGGACGAGAGAGAACCCTCATCCTTTACTAGAGGCTTAGAGTTATGTCAACCATCCGCCTGATCCGTTACGTTAGCGGCGCACCGTCCCGATCCAGGGAAGCGGCACGGCGTGTCGGCCGATCATCACCATCCATTGTGGTGCGCGCCCGCACCCGCAGCCGGTTGGCGCCCGCCGGGCGGTCAGTTGACCGTCACGACGCCCGGTGCGCTCACGTCGATGACCGCCGCCGGGCCGGCCAGCACCGCCGTGACGGTGGCCACCTTCGCCTCGTTCCTGGTGGCGTCCCCCCAGATGATCGCGCGACCGCCGGCCAGCACCAACCGGATTCTGGTCGACGCCGGCGCCTCCAGGCGCACCAGCAGGTCGCGCAGGGCGGGCGGGAGCGCGGCCAGCACGGTGAGGGCGGCTGTCGTCGAGGCGTCCCGCGGTCCGGGAGCGGCCAGCAGCACCAGTGGCAGCGCCGGTGCCGCGGCCAGCTGCCGGAACACCACACCGTCCGGGTCCAGCACCAGCCAGGTATGGTCGCCGGCCGGGACGGCCGCCACCGCGGTGCGCTCGGTGACCGTGATGACCAGGGTCGCCGGCCAGTCCCGGGACACCTTGGCCCGGCGTACCGGCGGCAGCGCGGCCACCACCCGGTCACCGACCCGCGACAGGTCGACGCCGGCCAGCGGGGTACCACCGGGGACCGCCGCGGCGGCCCGCACCGCGTCGGCGCTGACCAGGTCGTTGCCGACCACCCGCAGCTGGCGCACGCCCAGCACCGGGGTCCGCCAGATCACCAGGCCCAGCACGCCGGCCAGGGCCAGCAGCGCCGCACCGACCAGCCACGGCCGGGCGGTCCGCAGCCGGCGCTGCCGCGCCCGCTGGTTGAACCGGCGTACCGAGGCGGGCACCGCGTCCGTCCGGACCAGCCGCCAGCGCCGCGCCGACGGCGGTCGGCCCGCCCGCCCGCCGGCCTCCGGCGCCCGGCGGTTCATCCGGTGGTGTGCTCCACCGGGGAGCCGGTCAGCAGCGCGTCGTCATCGTCGTCGTCGGCGGCGCCGGCGTGCCGGCCCCGGTAGTTGCTCGGCGCCGCCCGGGCGGCCAACACGTCCAGCAGCTCGTCGCCCATCAGCGAGATCGGCGGGGCGCCCATGGTCACCACCACGTCGCCGTCCTCGGCGCGGGCGGCCACCTCGCCGGGCACCTGGTCCCAGTCGGGGACGAAGATCTTCGCGTGCTCCGGCAGGTCGATCGCGGCGGTCAGCGCCACCCCGCCCTCACCCGGCTCGCGCAGCTCGCCCGGCCCGAAGACCTCCAGCACCACCGCCTCGTCGGCCAGCGACAGCGCGGCGGCGATCTCGGCCTGGAAGTCGCGGGTGCGGTACACCCGGTAGGGCTGGAAGACCACGATGAGCCGGCCCGGGGCGGCCACCTCGCGCAGCGTGCTGATCGCGGCGGTCATCGAGGTCGGGTGGTAGGCGTACTCGTCGTAGACGCGTACCCCGTCGACCGCGCCCTTGAGCTCGAAGCGGCGGCGTACCCCCGGGAAGGCGGCCAGCGCCTCCACCACCGACTCGATGGACAGGCCCAGCCGCAGCGCGGTGAGCACCGCGGCGGCAGAGTTGAGTCCCAGGTGCCGGCCGGGCGTGGGGACGGCGATCTCGCCCAGCGGCTGGCCGTCCAGGGTGGCGAAGTAGCGCACCCCGCGTACCGACGAGGTGATCTCGGTGAGCCGCAGGTCGGCGTCGTCGGCCTCGCCGTAGGTGTAGACGGTGAAGCCGGCCGCCCGGACCCGCTGCGCCAGCTCCCGGGTACCGGGGTTGTCGGCGCAGGTCACCACGAAGCCACCGGGCCGGGTGCGCTCGGCGAACTGGACGAAGGCGTCGGTCAGCCCGGCCAGGTCGCCGTAGGTGTTGAGGTGGTCGGCGTCGATGTTGGTGACGATCGCCACGAACGGGTCGTAGAGCAGGAACGAGCGGTCCGACTCGTCGGCCTCGACCACGAAGTACTCGCCCGAACCGTGGTGGCCGTTGGAGCCCGCCTCGGAGATCTCGCCGCCGATGACGAACGAGGGGTCCAAGCCGGCGTGCTGGAGTACCGAGGTGATCATCGAGGTGGTGGTGGTCTTGCCGTGGGTGCCGGCCACCGCGATCGACCGCCGGCCGGTCATCGTCGCGGCCAGCGCCGCCGACCGGTGCAGCACCCGCAGCCCACGCGCGCGCGCTTCGACCAGCTCCAGGTGGTCGGCCGGGATGGCCGTGGAGTACACCACGGTGTCCACTCCGTCCAGGTTGCTCGCCTGGTGCGTCATGTGGATGTCGCCGCCCAGCGCCCGCAGGCCGGCCAGTTGCGGCCACTCCCGCAGCTCGCTGCCGGAGACCGGGATTCCCCGGGTGAGCAGCAGCCGGGCCAGCCCACACATGCCCACCCCACCGACACCGATGAGGTGTACCCGTCCGAGCTCCTCCGCCGTCACCATCAGCCAGCCACCTCGTAAAGGAAGGAACGCAGCGCTTCGTCGCCGTCCCGTCGACCGTATCCGGCCGCCGCCCGGGACATCCGGGCGACCCTGCCCGGGTCCCGCAGCAGCGGAATGAGATTCGCCTCGATCCAGGCCGGGCTCAGCTCGGCGTCGTCCACCAGCAGCCCGCCCCCGGCCTCCACCACCGGCAGCGCGTTGCGGCGCTGCTCGCCGTTGCCGTAGGGCAGCGGCACGTAGATCGCCGGCATCCCGACGGCCGCCGTTTCGGCGCAGGTCATCGCGCCGCCCCGGCACAGTGCGACGTCGGCCGCGGCGTACCCCAGCTCCATCTCGGCCAGGAACTTCGTGGTCACGTACGGCGCTGGCAGGTCCGGCGGGATCTCCACCGGCTCGTTGCGGGCGCCCATGATGTGCAGCACCTGGATCCCGGCCGAGGTGACCGCCTTGGCGGCGCCGGCCATCGCCAGGTTGATCGAGCGGGCGCCCTGCGAGGCGCCGAAGACGAACAGGGTGGGCCGGTCCGGGTCCAGCCCGAAGTGCACCCGCGCCTGGCGTTGCCGGGCCGCGCGGTCCAGCGTGGAGATCGAGGTACGCAGCGGCACGCCGGTGACCCGGGCGTCGGCCAGCGCCGGCACCTGCCGGGTCTGGTAGGGGAAGCCCACCGCGACATTCCGGGTGAACCGCATGCCCAGCTTGTTGGCCACGCCGACCGGCACGTTCACCTCGTGGATCAGGGTGGGCGTGTGCCGCCGCCAGGCGGCCAGGTAGGCCGGCACCGAGACGTACCCGCCGAAGCCGACCACGGCGTCGGCGGCCACCTCGTCGAGCACCGCGCGGGCGGCCCGCGTCGAGCGCCACATCCGGTCCGGGGTACGCATCAGGTTCAGGTTGACCGAGCGGGGCAGCTGGAAGGCGGGGACCAGGCGCAGGTCGTACCCGCGCGGCGGAATGATCTCGGTCTCCAGCCCCTTGGCCGTCCCCACGCAGGTGATGCGTAGGGCGGGATCGTGCCGTCGCAGGCAGTCAGCGAACGCGAGCAGCGGGTAGATGTGCCCGCCGGTGCCTCCCCCTGCCAGTACCACCGACCGCAGCCCGCCCGCCATCCGCCTGCTCCCTTCACCGTCTCCGTTCGCCGTCGCCGGACGGCCGGGAGCCGCCCCCGCGCGCCGGCCGCCCGGTGGTCCGCTCCCCCGCCCGGACCGTACTGCGCACCGGGCGGCCACCGCCGCGCCCGCCGCGGGGCTGGCCCCCGTCGGCGGCGCTCCGCTGGTCGCGCGGGCGTGGTGCCCGGCGGGCCGGATCGGGCCGGAGGGGGCTGCGCTCGCGCGGCAACGGAGGCAGTGGCGCCCAGAGTAGTCGCACCCACTTGTCGGGGGGACGGGCGTGCAGGGCGCGGGCCGCGTCCGGCTCGGCCCGGGCGAACGAGGCCAGCAGCCCGACCGCCGCCATCGTCACCACCAGCGCCGACCCGCCGTCGGAGATGAACGGCAGCGGCAGCCCGGTGATCGGCAGCAGGCCGATCACCCCGCCGATGTTGATCGCCGCCTGGCCGACCAGCCAGATGGTGATGCCGGCGGCGACCATCCGGCGGAACGGGTCGCCCACCCGCCGGGCGATGCGCAGCCCGGTGTAGGCGAGCATGGCCAGCAGGCCGAGCACCACGAAGCAGCCCACCACGCCGAGCTCGTCGGCGATGACGGCGAAGATGAAGTCGTTGTGGCCGTTGGGCAGCCAGCCCCACTTGAGCCGGCCCTCGCCCAGGCCGACGCCGAACCAGCCGCCCTCGGCGATCGCGTACCGGCCGTGTACCGCCTGGTAACAGCCGTCGGTCGGGTCGCAGGTGCCGGAGGAGAAGAAGTCGGTGACCCGGGTGGTCCGGTACTTGACGAAGATCACCAGGATCGCCCCGCCGACGCCCGCGACCAGGCTCAGCAGGCCGAAGTGGCGCAGCCGGACCCCGGCCGCCCAGAGCACGCCGGTGAGCAGGATAATCAGGCAGACCATCGTGCCGAAGTCGTTGTACCCCACCATGATCAGCACCAGGCCGGCCACCGGGAACAGCGGCACCGCCAGCTCCCGCAGGTGCGCCACCCGGGGCCCCTTGTTGGCCAGCACCCCGGCCACCCACAGCGCGACCGCCAGCTTCGCCAGCTCGGACGGCTGCACCTGGAGCGGGCCGAGGTAGAGCCACAGGTTGTTCTTGGCGTCGGCGTGGATCGGGCCCAGCGCCGGAGGCGGGGCGTCCTTGACCGGCGAGGCGATCATGCCGAGCAGGTCCAGCAGGCCGAGCAGGACCATGGCCAGCACCAGCAGCGGCAGCCCGAGCGCCCGGTAGGTCTTGGCCGGCAGGCGCTGGAAGCCCCAGAAGGCAACCAGCCCGATCAGGCAGAAGATGGCCTGCTTGGAGACCGAGGCGAAGGCGTTGCCGTCGGCGGCGTAGGACTGCACGCTGGTGGCCGAGAAGACCATCACCAGCCCGATCACCACCAGCAGCCCGGAGCTGGACAGCAGCAGGTAGTAGGAGGCGAGCGGGCGGGCCAGCAGGCCGCGCAGGCTGGCCAGCGGGCCGTGCCGGACGCCGGTGAACAGCCGCGCGTCGGGTACCCGCCCGGCCGGCGCGTCCACCGCCGGGGGTGCCTGCGCGTCGATCCCGACGCCGCCCTCCCCAGCCATGGGTTCATCATCGCGGCCGGGGCGCGGCACCCCCGGCACCCGCCCGGCCCCGGCGTGTCGCTGGTCGACGCGAAGGCAGATCGACACGGGTCGCCAGCGGGTCGCTGGCTGGCACGCGTAGCCAGCTCGGGCGCGGGTAACCAGCTGGGAGGCGGGTAGCCAGCTGGGATGCGGTCGCTAACTGGTCGGGGCGGTGGCGGCGACGGCCTCACGGAACGCCGCCGAGCGGTGCTCGTAGTTGGCGAACCGGCCGTAGCTGGGCGCGGCCGGGGAGAGCAGCACCACGCCGCCGGCCGGGGTCAGCTGCCGGGCCAGCGTCACCGCGTGGGCCAGGTCGTCGGCGGCGGCGGTTTCCAGGCCGGCGATGCCGGCCAGCGCGGCCAGGATGCGCGGCCCGCTGTCCGGCATGCCGACGACCACCACGGGGGCGGCGCCGGCCGGCCGGGCGGCGAGGAAGTCGGCCAGCGGTGCGTAGTCCACGCCCCGGTCGTTGCCGCCGACCAGCACGGTCAGCGGCCGGTCGTCGAAGGCTTCGATCGCGGCGATGGTGGCCTGCGGCGTGGTGGCCAGCGGGTCGTCCACGAACAGCAGCCCACTGGGGTCGGGGATCGGCGTCAGCCGGTACGGCAGCGGCTCGAACCCGGCCACCGCCTCAGCGATGGCCTCGCGCTCGGCCACCACGTCCACGCCGAGCGCGTCGAGGACGCCCAGCGCCACCGTGACGTTGCCGGCGTTGTGCCGGCCGAGCAGGCGCAGCAGGGCGCGCGGGAACAGCGGCGTGCCCCGCAGGTGGTACCACGGCTGCCCGTCGCTGCCGGGCGCCAGGTGGTACGAGTCCGGCCCGCCGACGTAGTGCACCGGGGTGGGCAGGTCGAGCGCCCGGACCCGGGCGACCAGTTCGGCGGAGCCGCCGTTGACCACGGCGTGCGCCGGGCGCTGAGCCAGGATGTTGAGCTTGTCGGCGTAGTAGCGCTCGACGCCGCCGTGCCAGTCCAGGTGGTCCGGGAAGAGCGCGGTCACCGCCGCCACCCGCAGCGGGTGGCGCAGTTCGGCGCACTGGTAGCTGGACAGCTCCAGCACGTAGCGCTCGGCCGGCGGCAGGGACTGCATCGGGATACCGATGTTGCCGCCGTAGACGGCCGGCAGGCCGACCGCGTCCAGCAGCCGGTGCACCAGGCTGGAGGTGGTGCTCTTGCCCTTCGAGCCGGTGACGCCGACGGTCGCCGCCGCGTGCTCGGCCATCCACAGCGCGGTACCGCTGCTGACCAGCACGCCGGCCGCTTCCAGCTCGCCGACCAGCGGGCGGTACCGGCTGATCCCGGAGGAGCGCAGCACCACATCGGCGCCGGCCAGCGCGGCGGCGGCGCCGGCCCCGGCGACCAGCGGCACGTCCCCGACGGCGGCGCGCCAGTCGGCGGCGTCCCGGTCCGCCTTCTCGTCCACCCCGACCAGCGTGATCCCCGGCAGGTCGCGCAGCGCCAGCACGGCGGCCACGCCCTCCCGCCCGGTCCCCCACACGGCGACCCGCCGGCCGGCGAGGTCCGCGGCGCGCAGCGGCTCAGCCACCGACAATTCCCTGGTACGCCGGGGGCACCAGTCCCGTGCCGGCCGCCCTGAACATCTCGGCGCGCTGCTCCGGCGTCGGCCAGCCGCCCTCCGGTACGGCATCGGCCAGCTCCGCCAGCACCGGGTCGTCGGCGCCCTGCTCGCGCAGCAGCTGCACGGCGATCAGCGACTCCTCCACCTCACCGACGCACTCGAACGGCTTGAACGAGGAGATCCCGGCCAGCTCCAGGTAGCCCGGCACCTGTCCGGGGTCGGCCAGCAGGTCGACGCCGAAGATGTCCACCAGCCGGGGCCGGGCCACGAACGGCGCCAGCGCCAGGAAGACGAACCGGCACTTGGGACAGTCGCCACACCACCGGGCGGTACCGCCGTGCAGCAGGAAGGCCCGGTTGCACGAGGTGACCACGGCGTCGTAGCGCTCGATCGGGGCGAACATCCGGGCGATGTGCAGCTCCGAGTAGGGCCGCAGCAGCGAGAAGTACCCGCCGGCCAGGCCGGCGTGGCTGGCCAGCGCCACCGCCAGTCCTGCCTCGGCGGCCAGCGACTTGGACCACTGGTGGTTGATCTCGTACCCGTGCCAGACCGTGTTCGGTGAGGACGCCGAGCGCTCGTTGCTCATCAGCACCGGCCCGTACCCGTGCAGCACCCCGGCGGCCACCGAGATCAGCGAGTTGATCGCGGTGACCGGGATGTGCCCGTTGAGCGCCCGGCCCGACCGGTTCAGCACGAACAGCAGCGGGTCCAGCCGGCGTCGGGCGGCCAGCGAGGGCAGCCCGGAGGCGGCGAAGACGCCGTCGATGACCCGGTTCGGGTTGACCGCGAACAGCACCGGGTCCAGCCCGGCGCCCCGGGTGGCCTCGATGGACACGATGGAGTCCTTGCCACCGCCCACGTTGACCAGCGGCCGGGAGCCGGACGCCGGGACGCCGGCCGGGGGGTCCACCGCACCGGCCAGGTCCGGGGCGAGCGCCAGTACGTGCGGCAGGTCGTTGCGGTAGGCGAACTCGCCGAGCCCGAGCGTGTACAGGTCACGGAAGAAGGCCACGGCGGCCGGGTGCAGCCGTACTGCGTCGCTGACCAGGCGGGGCGGGGCGGCCACCTTGTAGTAGCTGGTACCGGCGGCGATGAGCAGCAGGTCGAGGACCCGCTCCAGCACCGGCGCCGGGTAGTCACCGGGCGGCGCCGGCAGGGTGACGGTCTCGGCGAAGTCGACCGGCACCGCGCCGCCCTCCAGCCGGTAGCGCAGCACGATGGTGGCGTCCGGCCCGGCCACGCTGAACTCGTGGCCGACGAACCGGAAGGTGTCCACCCCGGCCAGCTGCGGCAGGTCGACGGTGGTGGCGTCGGTCATCAGCCGCCGATCCGCAGGAAGTCGCCGTAGAACAGGCCGAGCGCCACCGCCACCCCGATGCCCGCGATGATCCAGAACCGGATGACGATGTTGACTTCGCTCCAGCCGGCGAGTTCGAAGTGGTGGTGGATGGGTGTCATGCGGAACACCCGTCTGCCGAAGCCACGGAACGAGATGATCTGGATGATCAGCGAGATCGTCTCGATCATGTACAGCAGGCCGATGATCGGCAGGAGCAGCAGGGTACGGGTGGACAGCGCCTCGGCGGCCACCAGTCCGCCGATCGCCATCGAGCCGGTGTCGCCCATGAAGATCCGGGCGGGTGAGGCGTTCCACCACAGGAAGCCCAGCAGCGCCCCGGCCGCCGCGCCGGCGATGAGCGCGTTCTCCAGCGGGTCCCGGGCCTGGTAACAGGTGGCCACGCTGTACGCCGCACCGTGCGGGTCGCCGCACCAGTGCCGGTACTGCCAGAACGAGATCAGCATGTACGCCGCCATCACCGCCACCGAGGCGCCGCTGGCCAGGCCGTCCAGGCCGTCGGTGAGGTTCACCCCGTTGGTGGAGGCCATCACCACGAAGACGAAGAAGACGACGGCGCCGACCTTCGTCAGGTTGAACCAGTCGATGTCCCGCACGAACGACAGGTGGGTGCTGCCCACCGTCTCGAAGCCCTGCTTCGAGTAGAGCGCCAGGACGCCGAAGACCACCCCGAGGATGATCTGCAGGGCCAGCTTGCCGCGCTTGTTCAGGCCCAGGCTGTTGCGGTAATGGACCTTGAGGAAGTCGTCGATGAAGCCGATGGCGCCGCAGCCGACCATCAGGCCGAGCAGCACCAGCGCGGTCAGGGTCGGGCCGCGGGTGGCGATCTGCTTCTCCGGCAACGTCTTGAGGATCAGGTGGCCGGCCAGGTAGGCGACCACGGTACCCAGGATGAAGACGACCCCGCCCATGGTGGGGGTGCCCCGCTTCGAGGAGTGCGAGACGTTGATGTCCCGGATCGGCTGGGCCGCCTTGAGCCGGACGAACACCTTGATCGCCAAGGGGGTGCCGAAGAGCGAGACCACGAAGGCCACGCAGGCGGCGACGATCACTGCCCTCATGCCGAACGATTCCCTTCCGCCGGGGGCCGGGACGCCACTGACGCCGCGGTGAGGTGTGCCGGCGGCGGGTCGGCGCGCAGCGCGTCGACCACCCGCCAGGTGCGGTAACGCGAGCCCTTCACCAGCACGATGTCGCCGTCGGCCAGTTCGGTGCGCAGCAGCGCCACAGCGTCGTCCTGCTCGCCGACCAGCACCGCGCTGCCCTTCCAGTCCGCCACCGAACCCGCGCCGTCCTGGATCGGGGCGGCCTGCCCACCGACCACGATCACCCGGTCGACGCCCAGCTGCGCGGCGAGTCGACCGACCTCTTCGTGCCCGGCCCGCTCGTACCCGCCGAGCTCGGCCATGTAACCGAGCACCGCGACCCGCCGGCCGCCGGTCCGCATGGCGACCAGCGCGCGCAGCGCGGCGGCCATCGAGCCGGGGTTGGCGTTGTACGAGTCGTCGATCACCGTGACACCGTCGGCACGCTGAAAGACATCCATCCTTCGTGTGGAAACCAGCGCCGCTTCGGCGAGCGCGTCCGCCACCTCGGACAGGTCCAGTCCGAGGCGCAGCGCCACGGCGGCGGCGGCCAGGGTGTTGCCGACCTGGTGCCGCCCGGCGACGGCGAGCCGCACCGGCACCGAGCCGACCGGCGTGCGGAGCGTGTACGAGGGTCGACCGGCGTCGTCGAGGGCCACGTCGACGGCGCGCAGCTGGGCGTCGTCGGCCTCGCCGACCAGCCACACCGGGGCGGCCGTGCGGCCGGCCATGGCGCGTACCCGCGGGTCGTCGGCGTTGAGCACAGCCAGGCCGTCGGCCGGCAGCGCCTCCACCAGCTCGCCCTTGGCCAGCGCGATCTGCTCCACCGAGCCGAACTCGCCCAGGTGCGCGACGCCCACGTTGAGTACCACGCCGATGCGCGGCGGCGCCGCCTGCGCCAGGTGCCGGATGTGCCCGACGCCCCGGGCGCCCATCTCCAGCACCAGGTAACCGGTGTCCGGGCCGGCCTTGAGCACCGTGTACGGGTGCCCCAGCTCGTTGTTGAACGAACCGGCCGGGGCGATGGTCGGGCCGAGCCGGCTGACCAGCTGGGCGGTCAGGTCCTTGGTGGTGGTCTTGCCGGACGAGCCGGTCAGCCCCACCACGGTCAGCCCGGGGAGCCGGTCGACCACCGCGCGGGCCAGCCGGGCCAGCGCGTCGAGCGGGTCGCCGACCAGCACCATCGGCACCCCGGGCAGCTCCCGGGTGCCGAGCACGGCGACCGCCCCGGCAGCCAGCGCCGCCCCGGCGAAGTCGTGCCCGTCGACCTTGTCGCCGTCGAAGGCGACGAACAGCGAGCCGGGCGCGCAGGCGCGCGAGTCGTACTCCACGCTGCCGGTGACGGCCAGCTGCGCGGGGGCCTGCGCGATCCGGCCGCCGACGGCTGCCGCGATCTCCGCGAGCGTCATCGTGATCATTGGGTACTCCCGGTGGGGGTGCCGTACCGCCTGGTCAGGGCGGCGGCCAGCTCGATCCGGTCGTCGAAGGGGTGCACCACGCCGGCCACCTCCTGGCCCCGCTCGTGGCCCTTGCCGAGCAGCGCCACGACGTCGCCCGGGCGGGCCAGGGCGACCGCGGCGTCGATGGCCGCGCGGCGCCCGGCCACCTCCCGGATCTCGGCGCCGCCGCCCCCGGCGCGGGCACCGGCCAGCACCGCCGCCCGGATGGCGGCCGGCTGCTCGGTGCGCGGGTTGTCGTCGGTGACCAGCACCACGTCAGCGCCCCGGGCGGCGGCGTCGCCCATCACCGGGCGCTTACCGGCGTCCCGGTCGCCACCGGCGCCGATCACGCAGATGAGCCGGCCGGTACCGGCCGCGCGCAGCGGCTCGCGCAAGGCGGACAGCACGGCCACCACCGCGTCGGGCTTGTGCGCGTAGTCGACGATGCCGGTGACCGGCCCGGCCGCGGCCACCCGCTCCAGCCGCCCAGGTACGCCCGGGCAGCCGGCCACGCCGACGGCGGCCACCTTCGGGTCGATCCCGACGGCCACCAGGCTGGCCAGGGCCAGCAGCGCGTTGGCCACGTTGTGCCGGCCGGGCAGGGCCACCGCGGCGTCCACCGGGGCGCCGTCCGGGCCGAGCGCGGTGAAGCGCTGCCCGTAGCCGCTGGGCTGGATGTCGACCGCACGCCAGCTGGCGTCCGGGTGGCCGTCCGCCGAGTAGGTGATACTGGCCGGCTTGCGTAGCACCGCCAGCGCCGGGTCGTCGTAGTTGAGCACCTCGTGCCGGCAGCGCCCGTCGAAGAGCAGCGCCTTGGCGGCGAAGTACTCCTCCCGGGTGGCGTGGAAGTCCAGGTGGTCGGAGCCGAAGTTGGTGTACCCGCCGACGGCGAACGCGGTACCGCCGACCCGGCCCAGCGCCAGCGCGTGGCTGGACACCTCCATGGCCACCGCGCGGATCCCCTGCTCCACCGCGGCGGCGAAGAGCCCCTGCAGGTCACCGGCCTCCGGAGTGGTCCGCTCGCTGGGTACCACGAGGTCGCCCAGGCGGGTTTCCACGGTGCCGATCAGCCCCACGGCGTACCCGGCCGCGCGCAGCCCCGACTCGATCAGGTAGGTGGTCGAGGTCTTGCCCGCGGTGCCGGTGACCCCGATGATCGTCAGCTTCTCGGTGGGCCGGTCGTAGACCAGCGCCGCGGCCGGGCCGAGCGCCGCCCGCGGGTCGGCCACCACCAGGGCGGCCAGTCCGGCGGCGGCCGCCGCCGGTACGCCGGCCGGGTCGGTGAGCACGGCGACCGCCCCGGCTGCCGCGGCGGCCGGCACGAAGCGCGCCCCGTGCGTCTTCGCCCCGGGCAGCGCGGCGAACAGATCACCGGGGCGCACCTGGTCGCTGGCGTGCGTCACACCGGTGACCGCCACCGGCGCGGCCGGCCGCGCGGCGGCGTCGGTGTCCACCCGCACGGCGGCGCCGAGCAGCTCGGCGAGGTCGGCCAGCGGGCACGGACGCACGCTGGCGGGACGCGGATAGCCGGGCACGGGCTCAGACCCTACCCAACGAACGTGTCGGTGCCGAGCACGGCGTCACCCCCGCGGGTGTCCGGGTCATCCGGTCGTGGTGAAGGTCGGCGGAGTTGTCCCGGTCGGCGGGGCGTGGAAGTGCCCCAGCGTGAACGCCATCAGCTCCCGGAACGCCGGCCCGGCCACCTGCCCGCCGTTGCCGCCGGGCGTGTAGGCGAACACCGACACCACGTACTTCGGCGCGTCGGCGGGTGCCATGCCGATGAAGGAGGCCACCTCGCCGGGGGCATAGTGCCCGTCCGGGCCGACGAACTTGCCGGTGCCGGTCTTGCCGCCCACCCGGTACCCGGAGATCGCGGCGGACAGCCCGGTGGCGTGCGGCACGGTCACCACCGCCTCCAGGTCCCGGCGCAGCGTGCCGGCGTTGGCCGCGCTCAGCACCGGGCGCTTGGCGCTGGGCGGGCAGGCCTTCTCCGCCCCGTCCGGGCCGATGGTCGACTGGATCAGCCGGGGCGCCACGTACACCCCGTTGTTGGCGATGGTGTTGTAGACGGCGGTCATCTGCAGCGGCGTGGCCGACACGCCCATCCCGATCGGTGCCGACCCGTACGCCGACCCGCTCCACTTCTCCGGCTTCTGCAGCATCCCGGGCGCCTCGTTCGGCATCCCCTCGCCGGTGGCGCTGCCCAGCCCGAAGCGGCGCTGGAAGTCGGTGAGCGTAGCCGCCTCGGCATCCCCCCACTTCGCGGCCAGGTTGATCGTGCCGACGTTGGAGGAGTAGGCCAGCACCCCGGGCAGGGTCAACTTGCTGCCACACGGGAACGGGTGGGTGTCGGAGAACGCGGTGTCCCCCTTCACCACCGATGGGCAGACGGTGACCGTGCTGTCCGCGGTGATCATGCCGGTCTCCAGCAGCGCGCCCAGCGTGACCACCTTGTGCACCGAGCCCGGGTCGGCCACCGTCTGGGTGCAGTTGTCGGCCTGCTGCGCCGGTGTGCTGCCGTCCGGGTGGGCCGCGCTGTAGGTCGGGTAGCTGGCCTGCGCCCGGATGTCGCCGGTGGCCACCTCCATCACCACCGCGCAGGCCCACACGGCGTTCACCTTGGTCATCTGCTGCAGCAGGATCTGCTGCGCCATGAACTGCACGTCCCGGTCGACGGTGAGCTCGACGGAGCTGCCCGGGTGCGCGGCCCGGACCTCCTCGTACCCGCCGGGGATCTGGGTACCCAGGTCGCCGTTGCCGACCTCGTAGGTGCGCTGCCCGTCCACGCCGTAGAGCAGCTGGTCCTCCCCTGCCTCCAGGCCCTGCTTGCCCCGGCCGTCGGCGCCGATGAAGCCGATCAGGTTGGCGGCCAGGTCGTTGCCCGGCTCCTGGCGCACCTCGTCCCGGGCCACCCCGATGCCGGCGATGTTGAGCGCTGTGACCCGGTCGGCGTCGGCCAGGCTGACGCCGCGCTTGAGGTACTCGAACTCGTCCTTGCTGCCGTCCTCGCGGACCTTGCGCAGCAGCTTGGGGCGCAGCTCCGAGGCGGGTACCCCGAGCAGGTCGCGCAGCGCCACGACGGTCTGCTCGACCTTGTCCGCTTTGATCATGGACGGATCGGCGTAGACCAGGCGCGCCTCGACGCTCTGCGCCAGGACGTTGTGCCCCTGGTCGTAGATGGTGCCCCGGGGGGCGAAGATGGGCTCCTGGGCCAGCCGCTTGTCCAGGCCGGTCCGGGCGATGTCACCGGCGTCGCTCATCTGCAGCTGGACCAGCCGGGCGCCGAGGATCAGGAAGAGCACCATCACCAGCACCGCCCCCAGCCGCAGCCGACGGCCCGGCTCGCCGAGTCGGGCCGGGCCACGCCGGACCACCCGGCGCAGCTTCGGGCGCGCGGCGACCGGCCGCCCGCCGGCCCGTGGGGCGGCCCCGCCGGATCCGCGGCCGGTGCCGCGCCGCTGCCCGCCCGCGCCGGTCCGGGGCGCCGTCCGGGCGGCGGCGCCGCGCGCCGGGGCGGCCGTGCGCCGCCCCAGCAGCTGGTCGGTGGTGTCCCGCCGGGGCGCGCCACGCGACGGCCCGATCGGCTCGTCGACCTCCGGTGCGGGGGTACGCCCGGCGCCCCGCCGGGTCCCCGTTCCCGGGTCGCGGACCAGCTCCAGGGCCGGCCGGAAAGTGTCCCGGCTGCCCGTGGCGGACTCCCGCACGGTGCGCCCGCGCGGCGTGTACCCCCGGGCGTCGGAGATCCGGCTACGCCCGCCGTCCCGGCGCACCGGGGTGGGCTCGGAATCGCGACGAGCACCGCCGCGCCGCCCCGGTTCGGTACGGTCGCGGCGCGGCGGCTCGCTCGGCATCGCTGTGCTCCCTGTCCGGTCAGTGGCCGGGCTGGCCCGACGCGCTGGGCTGCCCGGTGGCCGGCTGGGGCACGCCCAGTACCCGGCCGTCCGGCAACTTGATGAACGCCGGGGTACCGGAGGGCACCAGGCCCAGCCGGCGCGACGCGGCGACCAGGTTGTTGGGCGACTCCAGGTACGCGATGTTCTGGTTGAGCTCCTGCTCCTGCCGGTCCAGGGTGGCCTGGTTGGTGCGCAGCTCGCCGAGGCGGAACGCATTTTCGTTGATCTTCGTGTTGAGCACCAGGATGCCCAGCACGCCGACCACCACCACCGCCAGGACCAGCGCCACGAACGGCGCCCTCGGCCCGGAGACCGGTACCGGCGGCGCCACCCGCAGCCGCGGGCGCGCGGCCGGCGTTACCCGCTCGGGCAGCACCGCCCGGTCGGTGACCGGCTCGACGGCGAGCGCGGTGGCCCCGTCCACCGGGTACCCGCGCTCGGGCGTGTCGCGCCGCTGCGGCGGCGCGCCGCTGCGCCGCCCGTTGTCAGGGTTGCGACGGCTCGTCGCGGTCGAGTACGTCATCATCCCTCCCCCTCTCGTCCATCCCCCGCGACCCCGGCCCCCCCGTGGTCGCGTTGTTGCCTGTCCGGCCGACCGTGGTCGGCCCGTTCCCGGCGGCGGGTACCCCCACCCACCGCCGGCTGGTGCAGCGCCGGCCCGCCAGCCGACGCCAGGCGCTCCACCGCGCGCAGCTTCACCGAGGCCGCGCGCGCGTTGGCCACCACTTCGGCCTCCGACGGCGGCTCGGCGCCCCGGGTGAGCGACCGCAGGGTCGGCCCGGTCCCGGGCAGCTCCACCGGCAGGTCCACCGGCGCGCTGCTGTGCGTACCGGCGCTGAACGCCTGCTTGGTGATCCGGTCCTCCAGCGAGTGGTAGGACAGCACCACCAGGCGGCCGCCCGGCGCGAGCCGGTCCAGCGCCACCGGCAGCGCCGCCCGCAGCGCCGCCAGTTCCCCGTTCACCTCGATGCGCAGCGCCTGGAAGGTGCGCTTGGCGGGGTGCCCGCCGGTGCGCCGGGCCGGCGCCGGGATGGCGTCCCGGACCAGCTCCGCCAGGCGCGCGCTGGAGGTGATCGGCGCCCGCTCGCGTTCCCGCACGATCGCCGAGGCGATCCGGAGCGCGAACCGCTCCTCGCCGTAGACGCGCAGCACGCGGGCCAGGTCACCGTGCGGGTACCCGTTGACCACCTCGGCCGCGGTGGCGCCCCGGGTGGGGTCCATCCGCATGTCCAGCGGTGCGTCCTGGGCGTAGGCGAAGCCGCGCTCCGCCTCGTCCAGTTGCAGCGACGAGACACCGAGGTCGAACAGGGCCGCGTCCACCGCCGGCAGGCCCAGCTCGTCGAGCACTTCGGCGAGCTGGTCGTAGACGGCGTGGACCAGGTGGACCCGGTCGGCGAAGGGGGCGAGCCGCTCGCCGGCCAGGGCCAGTGCCGCCGGGTCCCGGTCGAGGCCGACCAGGAGCGCCTGCGGGTGGGCGCGCAGCACGGCTTCGGCGTGCCCGCCGAGGCCGAGCGTGGCGTCCAGGTACACGGCCCGGCCGCTGGTGGCCGCGTCGGACAGCGCGGGACCCAGCAGCTCGAGACAGCGCTCGAGCAGCACGGGTACGTGCCGCGCTGGCATCTGCAACCCCCTTGCTCGTGGGTGTTCCGGTGGTGGTTCGCGGACCGTCACCGGACCCCATGGACACTTCCGCCGCCCGTACCGTCAGATCCCCATCCGCTCCGCCCCCCTGACACCGGGGAAGGTGTGTCAGGACGGCGAGCGGGTGGAGATCTCGCGGTACGGGCGGCGGCGCCGCCCTTCTGCCGTGCCTACAGGCCGCCGGGCAGCACCCCCTCGGCGATGTCGGCGAAGTCGCCTTCGCTCTCGGCGAGGTAGCTCTCCCAGGACTGTCTGTCCCAGATCTCCACCCGCGTGCTGGCCCCGATGACCACGAGGTCACGGTCCAGCGCGGCGTAGTCGCGCAGGTGCACCGGGATGGTCACCCGGCCCTGCCGATCCGGCACCTCGTCGTGGGCACCGGCGAAGAACACCCGGCTGTAGGCCCGGGCGGCCTTGTTGGTCATCGGCTGGGCCGCCAGTGCGTCCGCCTGCCGCTGGAACTCGGCGGTCGGGAACACGTAGAGGCAGTGCTCCTGTCCCTTGGTGATCACGACACCTCCCGCCAGCTCATCCCGGAATTTGGCAGGGAGAATCAGGCGGCCCTTGTCGTCGAGGCGCGGCGTATGGGTGCCCAGAAACATGCGGCCCCACCCCCCACATCCCGACCCCCCGGGACCGGCCGAGCCTCCCAGCCCCGCCAATGCGCCCCACTGTACTCCACTTCCCTCCACCGTCAACGGAAATCGCCGCCGATTTGCCCCAAACACAGCGCGATTTCGCAGCTCACCGGTGGTGGTGGGCGATCGAGCGTCGGGTCCCCGACGGACCGGAAATGACCGGTCCGGGAGCGGACATAAGCCGCATTAAGCTCTGCCGTGGGGCACGTTCCGGGGCGTCCTCGGCCCCAAGTGGAGGAATGTGGAGATAGGACGGGCACCGGACCGGTCCGATCCCGGCGCGGACGAGCCCGATCACCCCTCCCCACCCGCGGCGGCGCCGACGGTGGCGTGACGACGCCTGGTGCGCGCGGGCCGATCCGTTAACCTTGCGGCGTGACGACGAGCAAGCCACTCCGGGCCAAACTCGCCACATCCGTCTCCAAGGGCGCCGCCGCGCTGTCCCGGGCGACCGGACGCGGCGACGGGTCGGTCATCGGCGGCCGGCTGGGCCTGCTGATCGACCCCGACCTGCTGGCCCACCTGGCGGCCGGCCGAGCGATCGCCCTGATCTCCGGTACCAACGGCAAGACCACCACCACCCGGCTCACCACCGCGGCGATGGGGGTGCTCGGCGAGGTGGCGACCAACTCGCTCGGCGCCAACATGCCGACCGGGCACACCTCGGCGCTGGCCAAGGCCGGCGACACCCCGTACGCCGTCCTGGAGACCGACGAGCACTACCTGCCCCAGGTACTCGCCGCCACCCACCCGCGGGTGGTCGCGCTGCTCAACCTCAGCCGCGACCAGCTCGACCGGGCCAAGGAGGTGGCGATGATGGCCCAGCTGTGGCGCGACACGCTGCGCGGCCAGGACGTCGCGCTGGTGGCCAACGCCGACGACCCGATGGTCACCTGGGCCGCCCGGGACAGCGCCAGCGTCACCTGGGTGGCCGCCGGCCAGCGTTGGCACGACGACTCCTGGGTCTGCCCGGAGTGCGGCGGCGCCATCGCCCGGGGTGCCGAGGCGGTCGCGGCCGGCGCAGCCCCGACCAGCACGCTCGCTCCGGCGGGCTCCGTGGCCCCGGCTGGCTCCGTGGCCCCAGCTGGCTCCCTGGCCTCAGCAGGCTCCCTGGCTCCGGTCGCTGTCGGGCAGGCCCCGGTGGGGGTGGCCGGCGCGGCGCCGGTGGACGGCGTCGGCCAGCCGGCCGAAGGGGAGCCCGGGCTGCCGGAGGTCGCCTCCGGCGGCGGCGAACCCGACCTCGACTGGCGCTGCACCCGCTGCGACCTGCGCCGGCCCCGACCCCAGTGGACGCTGTCGGACACCGCCGTGATCGGGCCGGACGGCAGCGCGTACCCGGTGCATCTGCAACTGCCCGGGCGGGTGAACCGCGCGAACGCGGCGACCGCCCTGGCGGTGGCGGCCCTGTTCGGGGCCGACCCGGCGCTGGCCGCGCCGCGGCTGTCCCAGGTCGCCTCGATCGCCGGCCGGTACGCCCAGGTGCAGCGCGACGGGCGGACCGTCCGGCTGCTGCTGGCCAAGAACCCGGCCGGCTGGCTGGAGGCCTTCGAGATGGCCGAGGACGCCCCGACCCTGCTGTCGATCAACGCCCGGGACCCCGACGGGCTGGACACCTCCTGGCTGTTCGACGTCGACTTCGCGCCGCTGGCCGGGCGCCGGGTGCTGATCACCGGCGACCGGGCCTACGACCTGGCCGTCCGGCTGGACGTCAACGAGGTGCCGTTCCAGCACGTACGCTCGTTCGGCGAGGCGCTGGCCGCGGTACCCCCCGGCCGGCTGGAAGTGATCGCGAACTACACCGCGTTCCAGGACATCCGGGCGGAGCTCGACCGTGTCAACTGAACCCGCACCGCGCCGCCCCGCCAGCGGCCCTTCCGCGCTGCGCATCGTCTGGGTCTACCCGGACCTGCTGTCCACCTACGGCGACCGGGGCAACCTGCTGATCCTGGCGCGCCGGGCGGCCGCCCGGCAGATCCCGGTGCAGACCGTCGAGGTGCGCTCCGACCAGCCGGTCCCCGCCACCGGCGACATCTACCTGCTGGGCGGCGGGGAGGACGGGCCGCAGGCGCTGGCCGCCGAGCGGCTGATCGCCGACGGCGGGCTGTCCCGGGCGGTCGACGCGCGCGCCGTGGTCTTCGCCGTCTGCGCCGGGTACCAGCTGCTCGGCTCCTCGTTCTTCGCCAAGGGGCGCAGCTACCCCGGCCTGCGGCTGCTGGACATCTCCTCGGACCGGGGACCCACCCGGGCGGTCGGCGAGCTGGCCGGGCAGGTCGACCCGGAGCTGGGGCTGCCCACCCTCACCGGCTTCGAGAACCACGGCGGGCGTACCCACGTCGGTCCGGGCGCCCGGCCGCTGGCCCGGGTCACCGTCGGCGTCGGCAACGACGGCAGCACCGAGGGCGCCTACGCCGGCAGCGTGCTGGGCACCTATTCGCACGGCCCGGCGCTGTCCCGCAACCCGGCCCTGGCCGACCTGCTGCTGCGCTGGGCCACCGGCACCGAAACGCTGCCCGCCCTGGACGACACCTGGCCGGACCGGCTGCGCGGCGAGCGGCTGGCCGCCACCGGAGCGACATGAGCGCTCCCGCTGTTCCCCGGACCGAAGCCCACGGTGGCGCCCCCCGGCGCCAGCTGACCCGCGGGGTGAAGCTGCGCGCCGCCGCGCTGCCGCTGCTGGTGGCCGCCCTGGCGCTGGCCGGCTGGCTGCTGCCGGTCCACCAGCTGGTCGATACGGCCCGGCACATCGGGCCGGCGGTGGCGGTGGCGGCCGGGGCGGTGCTGCTGCTCGCGCTGGTCCCCCGCACGCTGGTCTCGCTGGCCTGCGGGGCGCTGTTCGGCACGGCGCTGGGCGCCGGCTGCGCGCTGCTCGCCGCGGTGGCCGGGGCCGGCGCGGCGTTCGGCATCGGCCGGCTGCTCGGCCGCGAGTTCGTCCAGGCCCGGGCGCGGGGCCGGTTGGCCCGAGCGGACAGCTGGCTGCGCCGCCGTGGGCTACTGTCGGTCCTCGTGGTACGTATGCTGCCCATCGCCCCGTACGGTCTGGTTTCGTACGCCTACGGCGCCAGCGGTACCCGCACCCACCACTACTTCGGCGGTACCGCGCTGGGCGCCGTGCCGTCGGCGGTGACCTACGCCGCGATCGGCGCGGCGGCCGGCGCGGCGGGCGGCTTCAACCCGCTGACCCTCATCCCGGCCGCGCTGAGCCTGTCCGTCTCGCTCACCGCCGGCTGGTGGTGGCGACGCTCGTCCACCCGACGGGATCTGGTGACGCCATGAGCACGCTGGACTCCGTGCACAGCAGTCAGCGGCCGGCCGGCCCACCGCTCGGAGCCCAGCTCGCCGTACCCCGCCGGACCGCGCTGTCCCGACGGGCCACGGTCGTCGTCGGGTGCGTCGTCGCCGCCCTCGCCGTCGCTGTGGTGGTCGGCTACGGGCTGCTGGCCGCCGCGCCCCGCGCCGTCCCGGCCACCGCCCCCGCCGGACTGCCCGACCGGGTGCTGGGCGCCCCGCAGCACACCGCCGACGTGCGGCGCGCGCCGCTGGGCGCCGCGCTGGTGATGTTCGACAACAAGTCCACCGGCGGCGACTACCCCGACGGCTTCCAGCTCGCGCTGGTCGGCTCCGGGGACGTCTACCGGACCTACGCCCGGGCCGACATCAGCACCCCGGCGCTGCTCGCCCCGGACGGACGTACCGTGCTGCTGCCCGACTGGGCCAGCGGTACCAGCCAGCACACCCGGCTGCTCGACCTGTCCACCGGGCACGAACGGACGCTGGCCAGCGGAGCGCCGCTGGCCTGGTCGCCGGACGGCCGGTACGCGGTGCTCGGCGAGTTCGACGACGACACGCTGGCCGGCGTCACCGTGCTCGACGTCGCCGGGGGCGCCATCCACGCCCGGGCCGTTGTCGGTACCCGCTGGCAGCGCCCGGTCCGGGCGGCGCTGAGCCCGGACGGCACCGGGCTGGCCGTCGAAACGGACGGTACGGTGACCGTCTACCGCGACGGCGTACAGCGCTGGCGACGCGCGACCGGAGCCCGGCTGGCCGGGCCGGCCGCCTGGACACCGGACGGCCGGGGCCTGGTGCTGCTGGACGCCGGCGGCGCGCTGCGGATGGTCGACCCGGGCACCGGCCACCCGGTCGCCGGCCAGGCGCTGCCCACCGCGCCGGCAGCCAGCGACGACGACCCCGTCCGGCTGGTGGCGTGGCAGGCCGGCAGTCCGGTGGTGGTGGCCGACCAGCGGGTGCTCGTCCTCGGTAGCGCGTCGCGGGTCCTGGTCACCGCACCGGACCCGGCACCCGGCGACATCCGCGGCCTCCAGGTCGCGGTGACCGCGCTGGGGCTGCCGGGCGTACCGGCCGGCCCGGCGCACCCCGGCCCGATGCTGGCCCGGTACCGGACGCAACTGGGCGGCAGCGCGCTGGCAACGCTGGGCGCGCTGGTCCTGGCCGAATTGATGGTGCTGCGCCGGCTGCGGGTGCTCGGCCGGGGGCTCGCCGCCTGAACTGTCCGGCTGCCGTCACGCCGACCGCACCAGGTTGCCGCGGGTCGGGCGGCCACCGGAGCAGGGTCCGGACATGACGGTGGCGTTCGCGACCGGCACCCCACCACTCGCGAACGCCACCGTACTGTCCAAGGTCTGTCCGCCACGGTCGGGACCAGCAGGGCCAACGCTGCGACCGCGGAGTGGCAGACCCGGACCCGGGAACGCCGACGGCCGTCCTCCGTCGCGCCCCCAGGGGTGAAGTCTGTGTCCCCCGAACTTGCTGATTCCCAGCGTGGCGGCTGCGACGCCGGTCGACAACCCGTGTGTGGGAGATTTAACGGACTCGACCCACAGTTGGTACGCGGCACCGGTGGGTGACCCCGGCCCGCGCCACCCACCCGACGCGTCGTCCACGCCGCCGACCTGCGCTTACGCACTTCGGCAGCCGGCGCGGCCCGGCGGCTAGGCGACGATACTGACCAGACGGCCCGGAACCACGATGACCTTCCGCGGCTCCCGGCCGGCCAGCACCTCGGCGACCTCGGCGACGGCGGCCGCGCGTACCGCGTCGTCAGGCGCGTCGGCGGCCACCTCGACCCGGCCGCGCACCTTGCCGTTGACCTGCACCGGGTAGGTGACCGAGTCGGCCACCAGCAGCTGCGGGTCGGCGACCGGGAAGTCGGCGTAGGCCAGCGAGTCCGGGTGGCCCAGCCGGGACCACAGCTCCTCGGCCAGGTGCGGGGCGAACGGCGAGACCATCAGCACCAGCGGCTGCGCCACCTCGCGCGGGGTACGCTCGGCCGCGCTGGCGGTGACCTTGTTGGTCAGCTCGATCAGCTTGGCGATGGCGGTGTTCAGGCGCAGGCCCTGGATGTCCGTGCGGACCCCGTCGATGGTGCGGTGCAGCAGCCGGCGGATCTGCTCGTCGGCGGGCGCGTCGTCGACCCGCAGCTGCCCGCTCTGCTCGTCGATCACGGCGCGCCACAGCCGCTGCAGGAAGCGCTGCGCGCCGACCACGGCCCGGGTGTCCCAGGGGCGGGAGACGTCCAGCGGGCCCATCGACATCTCGTAGACGCGGAAGGTGTCGGCGCCGTAGCGGTCACACATCTCGTCGGGGGTCACCACGTTACGCAGCGATTTGCCCATCTTGCCGTACTCGCGGTTGACCGGCTGGCCGTTCCACTCGTACCCGCCGTCGACCTCGACGACCTCCTCGGCGGGCACGTAGGCGCCCCGGGCGTCGATGTAGGCGTAGGCCTGGATGTAGCCCTGGTTGAACAGCCGGCGGAACGGCTCGAAGCTGGACACGTGGCCCAGGTCGTACAGCACCTTGTGCCAGAAGCGGGCGTACAGCAGGTGCAGCACGGCGTGCTCGACGCCGCCGACGTACAGGTCGACGCCGCCGCAGTCGCCCGGGCGCTGCGGCCCCATCCAGTACGCCTCGTTGGCCGGGTCGACGAACTTCTCCGTGTTGGTCGGGTCCAGGTAGCGCAGCTCGTACCAGCAGGAGCCGGCCCACTGCGGCATCACGTTGGTCTCCCGGGTGTACCGCTTCGGCCCGTCGCCCAGGTCCAGCTCCACCTCGACCCAGTCGGTGTTGCGCGACAGCGGCGTCTCCGGGGTGGAGTCGGCGTCCTGCGGGTCGAAGGTCTTCGGGGAGAAGTCGGCCACCTCGGGCAGCTCGACCGGCAGCGCGCTGTCCGGCAGCGCCACCGGCAGGCCGGTCTCGTCGTAGACGATCGGGAACGGCTCACCCCAGTACCGCTGCCGGCTGAACAGCCAGTCGCGCAGCCGGTAGGTGACCGCCCCCTGGCCGACCCGGCGCTCCTCCAGCCAGGCGATGATCGCCTTCTTGGCGTCGGCGACGTCGTTGCCGTCCAGGAATCCGCTGTTGATCGCCGGCCCGGTGCCGGTGTACGCCTTGCCGTCGAAGTCGGCGGGCGGCTGCACGGTGCGCACGATCGGCAGGTCGAAGACCTCGGCGAAGTCCCAGTCCCGCTCGTCCTGGCCGGGTACCGCCATGATCGCGCCGGTGCCGTAGCCGGCCAGTACGTAGTCGGCGATGAAGATCGGGATCTCGGCGCCGTTGGCCGGGTTGGTGGCGTACGCCCCGATGAAGACGCCGGTCTTCTCCTTGGCGTCGGCCTGCCGCTCGACGTCGGTCTTGCCGGCGGCGAAGGCCCGGTAGTGGGCCACCGCCTCGCCCGGGGTGGCGTGCCCGTCGGTCCAGGCCGGCTTGGTACCGGCCGGCCACACCTGCGGGACCAGCGCGTCCACCAGCTCGTGCTCGGGCGCGGCGACCATGTAGGTGGCGCCGAAGACGGTGTCCGGCCGGGTGGTGAAGACCCGCAGCGCACCGGCTCCGGTCGGGAAGTCGATGTACGCCCCGGTCGAGCGGCCGATCCAGTTGCGCTGCATCAGCTTGATCGACTCGGGCCAGTCCAGCGTATCCAGGTCCTCCAGCAGCCGGTCACCGTAGGCGGTGATGCGCATCATCCACTGCTTCAGGTTGCGCTTGAAGACCGGGAAGTTGCCCCGCTCGGAGCGCCCGTCCGGGGTGATCTCCTCGTTGGCCACCACCGTGCCCAGGCCCGGGCACCAGTTCACCGGCGCCTCGCTGATGTAGGCCAGCCGGTGTGCGTCGATGATGCGGCGCCGCTCCACGTCGGTCAGCTGCCCCCACGGGCGGCCGTCCGGGGTGGGTCGGGCGCCGGTCTCGTACGCGCCGATCAGGGTGCCGATCGGGCGGGCCTTGCGCACCGCGGGGTCGTACCAGGAGTTGAAGATCTGCAGGAAGATCCACTGGGTCCACCGGTAGTAGCCGACGTCGGTGGTGGCCAGGCTGCGGCGGTTGTCGTAGGCCAGCCCCAGCCGGCGCAGCTGGCTGCGGTACCGCTCGACGTTGTCCTCGGTGGTCTTGCGCGGGTGGGTGCCGGTCTGCACGGCGTACTGCTCGGCCGGCAGGCCGAAGGCGTCGAAGCCCATCGGGTGCAGCACGTTGTAGCCGGCCATCCGCTGGAACCGGGTGTAGCAGTCGGTGCCGATGTAGCCCAGCGGGTGGCCGACGTGCAGGCCGGCGCCGGACGGGTACGGGAACATGTCCTGTACGTGCAGCTTCGGCGCCCCGGCGCGCGGGTGCGTCGGGTCGGCCAGCGGCCCCACCGGGTTGGGCGCGTGGAAGGTGCCGCGCTCCGCCCAGCGGTCCTGCCACTCCAGCTCGATCCGGCCGGCCAGTTCCGCGGTGTACCGGAACGGCGGGATGTCGGTCGGCGCCTGGTCAGTCATTGTCTCCACCTCAGTCTCGGACGTGTGCGTCTGCTTCGGGCATGAAAAAACCCCTCGCGCAGGAGGGGTCGCCGTACTGTCGCGATCTGGTTCGCGTCAGCACGGCCCGCTAAGAAGCCGCAGCGCCCGGTTCATGCCCCGCAGTGTACCCCCGGTGGGCCGGCCGGTACCGCTCGGTATTACCGCGGGCGGCCCCGGCCGACCTGCGGCGGGCCAGTTCCGTTGCATCCCGCGTCCAAATTTGGCCGGTTCGGTACAAACAACCGGCCGACCACTCCGGTTTCCTGTACCAAACGTCCTACTCGGCGGGGCGCGAAAGGCCGACTAGCCTGAGAGAATACGAGTGGCCCGCCGATCGAACCCGATCGGTGGGTAAAACGTAGGTCCATAACGGCGGCGTACCCGCTCCGCCGCACCCGACGCGCCGCGGCACCGCGCGAACGGTTGGAACGAGGAGGAGCCCGTGACCGTCCCACGGACGGCGGCCGACCTGGGCGCGCCACTGCCGGCAGCGGAGTTCGCCACGGCTACGGCCGCGATCGTCGACAACATCGAGCAGGTCATCGAGGGCAAGACGGCGACCGTCCGGCTGGCGCTGGCGGTCCTCCTGGCCGAAGGCCACCTGCTCATCGAGGACGTGCCGGGGGTGGGCAAGACCAAGCTCGCCAAGGCCCTGGCCCGGTCGATCGACTGCACCGTGCGCCGCATCCAGTTCACCCCCGACCTGCTGCCCAGTGACGTCACCGGGGTGAGCGTCTACAACCAGGAGACCCGCGACTTCGAGTTCAAGCCGGGCGCGGTGTTCGCCAACATCGTGGTCGGTGACGAGATCAACCGGGCGTCGCCGAAGACCCAGTCGGCGCTGCTGGAGTCGATGGAGGAGCGGCAGGTCACCGTCGACGGCGTGACCTACCTGCTGCAGACGCCGTTCATGGTGGTCGCCACGCAGAACCCGATCGAGATGGAGGGCACCTACCCGCTGCCCGAGGCGCAGCGCGACCGGTTCACCGCGCGCATCGCCATGGGTTATCCGGACGCCGGTGCCGAGATGGCCATGCTGGACGTGCACGGCGGCGAGGACCCGCTGGTGGAGCTGGGCGCGGTGTGCACCGCGGCGACCGTCCGCCGGCTCATCGCCACCTGCCGCGACGTGCACGTCGCCGACGCCGTCAAGCAGTACGCGGTGAACCTGGTCAACGCCACCCGGGAGTCGGGCGACCTGCGCCTGGGCGCCTCCCCCCGGGCCACCCTGCAGCTGCTGCGTACCGCCCGGGCGGTGGCCGCCCTGGAGGGGCGTGACTTCGTCCTCCCCGACGACCTGCAGGCGCTGGCCGTCCCGGTGCTCGCCCACCGGATCATCCCGACCGCCGAGGCGCAGTTGGCCCGGCGGACCACCGACGCCATCATCGCCGAGCTGGTGCACCGGCTGCCGCTGCCCGGTGACCGGGCGCAGCGCTCGCCGTACGACACCCGGGGCCGGGCGGCCGGGCCGGTCCGCGACCCGCAGCCACCGTACGACCGGAGGCGCTAGCGATGCGTGAAGGGCTGCGCGGTCTCACCACCCGGGGCAAGTCCTTCCTGGCCGCGGCGGCCGCGGTCGCCGTGGTGGCGGTGGTGCTCGGCGAGAAGGACCTGCTCCGGCTGGCCATCCTGCTCGCCGCCCTGCCGCTGCTGGCCGCCTCCTATGTGGGCCGCTCCCGCTACCGGCTGGCCTGCACCCGCAGCCTGCAGCCGCACCGTACCCAGGTGGGCGCCAGCGCCCGGGTGGTGCTGCGCCTGCAGAACCTCTCCGGGCTGCCGACCGGCACCCTGCTACTGGAGGACCGGCTGCCCTACGCCCTGGGCAGCCGCCCCCGGCTGGTGCTGGAGCGGCTCGCCCGGCACCAGGCCAGCTCGGTGGCGTACACGGTGCGCGCCGAGGTGCGCGGCCGGTACGAGGTCGGCCCGCTGGTGGTCCGCCTGACCGACCCGTTCGGGCTGTGCGAGCTGACCCGCTCGTTCCCCTCCGTCGACCACCTGACCGTCACGCCCGTGGTGCACCCGCTGCCGTCGGTGCGGATGACCGGCGAGTATGCCGGCTCCGGCGACTCGCGGGCCCGCTCGGTGGCGGTGCACGGCGAGGACGACGCGGCCACCCGCGAGTACCGGCACGGCGACGACCTGCGCCGCGTGCACTGGCGCTCGACCGCGCGCACCGGCGAGCTGATGGTGCGCCGCGAGGAGCAGCCCTGGGAGAGCAAGGCCACGCTGGTGCTGGACACCCGGGCGGCCGGGCACCGGGGCGAGGGGCCGACGGCCAGCTTCGAGTGGGCCGTCTCGGCGATCGCCAGCATCGCCGTGCACCTGCGCCAGCACGGGTACAAGCTGCGGATGGTCACCGGCAGCGGGATCGACGTGGACGCCGCCGAGATCGACGGCGACGGCATCCTGCTGGACTACCTGGCCGAGGTGCGCGCCGACCCGCGTACCGACCTGGCCAGCCTGGTCGACCGGGTGCGCCACCGCACCGACGGCGGGCTGGTGATCGGGGTGTTCGGCACGCTCAGCACGGCCGAGGCGGAGCTGCTCGGGGCGCTGCGCGCCAACAACGCCACCTGCGTGGGCATGCTCGTGGACAGCTCCTCCTGGCTGCACCTGCCGGAGCCGGCGCGGGAGGAGGCCGAGCAGGCGCACGGCGCCGCGGCGCTGGCCATGCTGCGTGGTGGCTGGCGGGTGAGCAGCGTGCGGCACGGCGACCGGCTGGTCGCGCTCTGGCCGCAGGCGGGCAAGGGCAGCCAGGGCTTCGCCCGGCGGGCCGCGATGGCGGAGACGGTGAGCATGAGCGCGGGTACCCGATGAGCCCCCGGCACCGGATGAGCCTGATCGCCGGGGCGGTGACGCTGCTGGCCACGGCGCCGCTGGCGACGGTGTTCGACAAGTGGACCTGGCTGATCGACGTGATCTTCGCGGTGGCCGCGGTGGTGGGCGCCGCGATGCTGGCCCGACAGCTGCGTACCCCGGTGTGGGGGCAGGCGCTGGCCATGCTCGCGGCGCTGACCGTGGTGGTGACCTGGTTCTTCGGCGGCGGTACGGCGCTGTTCGGGACGGTACCCACGGCGGCGACGCTGCGGCACTGGGCGGAGCTGGCCAACTCGGCCGGCCAGGACGTACGTGACCTGGCGGTACCCGTACCCGACCGGCAGGGCCTGCTGTTCTTCGCCACCGCCGGGGTGGGCGTGGTGGCGGTCGTGGTCGACCTGTGTGTGGTCGGGCTGCGCCGGCCGGCGCTGGCCGGGATGGCCATGCTGCCGCTCTACTCGATCCCGGTGATGGTGCACGCCGACAGCGTCGGCTTCCTCACCTTCGTGATCGCCGCGGCCGGCTACCTGTGGCTGCTGGCCGCCGACAACGTGGAGCGGGTGCGCCGGTTCGGCCGGCGGTTCACCGGCGACGGCCGCGACGTCGACGCCTGGGAGCCGTCCCCGCTGGCCGCCGCCGGGCGCCGGCTGGCCGTCGTCGGGGTGCTGGCGGCCGTGCTGCTGCCGCTTGCCGTGCCGGGCATGACCGGCGGCCTGCTGGACCGGTTCGGCACCGGCGGGGCCGGCGACGGAGGCGTGGGCGGCGGCGGTTCGGGCAGCTCGGTGAGCCTGTTCGCGCAGCTCGCCGGCCAGCTCAACCTGAAGCAGTCGTTCGTGATGGCCAAGGTCACCACCAACGACCCGGAGCCCTACTACCTGCGCTTCGGGGTGGCCGACCAGGTCAACGCCAACGGGTTCCGCAACCACGTGACCCGGGGCGGCCAGTCGGTCAGCGGTGGCCTGCCGGACGCCACGATCACCGGCAACGGGGTCACCCAGCACTCCTACCACGCCTCGGTCGACATCGTGAACCTGGACATGGGGCTGCTGCCGATCTTCACCCAGCTCACCAAGGCGCAGAAGCTGGACGGCAAGTGGGCGTACGACCCGGTCGGGCAGCTGGTCTACACGACCCGCAGCTCGTCGAAGAACAAGAAGTACACCTTCGACTACGTGCACACCACCTTCTCGGCGGACGCCCTGCGCGCGGCGCCGGAGCTGCCCGGCGACGACCCCATGGTGCAGCAGTACAGCAGCGTGCCGCCGGTCGCCAAGATCGTCGACCTGGTCGACCAGCTGACCGCGGGCAAGACCACCGAATACGACAAGGTCCGGGCGCTCTACGACTTCTTCTCCGCCGACAACGGCTTCGCCTACGCCCTGTCCACCCGGGCCGGCACCAGTGGCAGTGAGATCCTGGACTTCATCAACGGCAAGACCGGCTACTGCGAGCAGTACGCCGCGGCGCTGGCCTGGCTGGTCCGGCAGGCGCACCTGCCGGCCCGGGTGGCGTTCGGCTTCACCCGGGGCAACTCCCGCTCCGGGCAGACCTACACGCTGACCAACCTCAACCTGCACGCCTGGACCGAGGTCTACTTCGCCGGCTACGGCTGGGTACCCTTCGACGCCACCCCGGCCTCGCACGTCAGCGGCTCGGCGCCGACCAACTGGGCGCCGGACGTCAACCAGCCGCAGGCCCAGCAGAGCACCGGCCCGGGCGCCACCAACCCGGGCGCCGGCTCGTCGCCGGGGCCGAACGGCGCCGCGCCGACCCGTAACCCGGACTTCGGGCAGGAGGGCGTGGACAGCACCGGCGCCCCGCTGAAGCCCCAGCCCAGCCGCTGGCCGTGGCTGGTCGCGGGCGGCGCCGTACTGGTGTTGGCCCTGCTCGGCGCGCCCGCCCTGCGCCGGGCCGCGGTACGCCGCCGCCGGCTGCCGGCCGCCGCCACGCCACGCGGCCATCCGGCGCCGGACGTGACCGCCGACGGCGGGATGTGGGTGCTGGGCGTGGACGACCCGGACAGTGACGCCGCGCGGCTGGTCGCGCACCAGGCCTGGGACGAATTGGTGGACACGCTGGTCGACTTCCGCATCCCGGTGGACCCGGCGGCGACTCCGCGGACCACGGCCGGTCAGGTCGTCGACCGGCTGCGGCTGACCGGCGCCGCCGAGGCAGGGACGGTCCTGGTGGCCCGGGCAGAGGAGCGGGCCCGCTACGCGCGTACCCCGCTGGTCGGCGCCGACCTCTCCGGACCGGTCCGTGAGCTGCGCAAAGTCCTTCGCCGTGGGGTCTCCTGGCGGACCCGGACCAGTGCCGCCCTGTTCCCCCGGTCGGTCCTGGGCCGCTGGCGTGGCCGGGCCGGTACCGCCCTGGTTGCGGTCAACACCGGCGCCGGGCGGGCGACAGAGCTACTGACCAGCGCGTTGAGCCCACGCCGACTGTTCGCCGGCCGGTCCCGGTAGCCCGGACGCCGGTAGCCGGAGGACGGTTGCCCGGAGGATCAGCGACCGCTGGTCAGCGGTCGCCTTCCGGACGCTGGCGCCAGCGCTCTTCCAGGCGGTCGATCAGCGAGCCGCGGCCGCCGCGCCGGGTGGTCCGGGTGGCGGTACCGTCGACTGCACGCAGCTCCGCGTTGCGGCTGCGCAGGATGGCGGTGAGCCCGAAGGCGGCGGCGGACAGCATGATGATGAAGCCCGCGACACTGACCAGCGGTTGGGTACTCACCCCGAAGACCACCAGAGCCAGACCAGCGACGACGAGAACGACCGCTATGACCAGCCGGCGTCGGGCGTGCAGACGTGGATCGGTGGCACGCACCGCCGAGGCGAACTTGGGGTCCTCGGCTAGCGACCGTTCGATCTGCTCGAACAGCCGCTGCTCATGCTCCGAGAGCGGCACGGCACTCCTCCCCGGTCGTCAATGCCGGCCCAAGGGTGTGAGACGGGTCGGCAGACCGTAGCAGTCAGGGCGACTGCTTAGGAGCAAGTCTACGAGCGGGTAAGCGCGTCGGAAAGCCGGACGACGATCAGCTCTCGGGATTTTCGCCGCGCGGCGGCTGCCACGGGCCGACACCACCTGACCACGCCCCGTCAGCTGGGCGTTCACCTGCGAGAAGACTGGCCGGGACGACCGCCGAGGCGCCGAATCTGGCCACCGCCGCATCGGCTGCCCGCTCCGCCTCCCGCCAGCCGTGGTCCCGGGCGCCGAGACTGGGCTGCCGGGGCGCGGCAGAGCCGTCGAGCAGCCCTTCGATACGCACCCCGACCAGGCGAATCCGGTCACCGGGTCGCAAAGCATCGAACAACGCCCAGGCGGTCTCGAAGACCTCCTTCGTCACGTCGGTCGGGTTGGACAGCGTCCGGGACCGGCTCACGGTCCGGAAGTCCGCGAACCGCACCTTGATCGAAACGGTGCGTCCGACCAGGCCACCCGCGCGCAGCCGGCCGGTCGCCTTGGCGGCCAGGGCCAGCAGCACGGGGCGGATCTGCGCCGGGTCGGCGACGTCGGTGTCGAAGGTGGTCTCCGCGCCGATCGACTTCTCCACCTGGGTCGGCTCCACCGGCCGCGGATCCCGGCCCCAGGCCAGCTCGTGCAGGTGCTCGGCGGCGGCCACGCCGAGACCGGAGCGCAGCAGCCCGACCGGGGCCTGCGCGAGGTCGCCGACGGTCCGCAGGCCGAGCCGCTGCAGGATCTCCGCGCTGCGCTCGCCGACCCCCCACAGCGCCGCCACCGGCAGCGGATGCAGGAACTCCAGCACCCGCTCGGCCGGGACCACCAGCAGGCCGTCCGGCTTGGCCCGGGTGGATGCCAGCTTGGCCAGGAACTTCGTCGGTGCCACCCCGACCGAGCAGGTGAGCCGCAGCTCGGCGGAGATGCGGCGGCGGATCAGCGCGGCGATGCCGGCCGAGGGACCGAGCAGCCGGCGGGCCCCGGCGACGTCGAGGAACGCCTCGTCCATCGACAGCGGCTCGACCAGCGGCGTGACCTCGCGGAACACCTTCATGACGGCGCGCGAGGCGGCGGTGTACTCGGTGAAGTCGGGTGGCAGGAAGACCGCCCGGGGGCACAGCCGGCGGGCCCGCGTGCTCGGCATGGCGCTGCGCACCCCGAACGTGCGGGCTTCGTAGCTGGCCGAGCTGACCACGCCGCGCGGCCCGATGCCGCCCACGATCACCGGCCGGCCGCGCAGCTCGGGGCGGCGGCGGACCTCCACCGAGCAGAAGAAGGCGTCCATGTCGATGTGCAGGATCGGGCAGCCGGAGTCGTCGGCGTCGGCCCCGAACCCGGCCACGCCGCCCCGCGGCACCTGCTGACTACGCCCCACGCTGGCAGGCTAGCGCCCACCACCGACAGCGGCGCCCACGCCGAGGCCGGCGCCGGGGGCGGATCGGCGTCAGCCCCGGCGCAGCAGCATCAGCGGAATGGTCATCTCCGGCGGCGTCCACGAGCCGTGGAACGCCAGCAGGCTGGCCACCAGCGGCGGCTCGTGGGCGGTGGCGAGCACGGCGTAGTCGTCGTGGCACACCGCCACCACGTCGCCGATGCGGCGCAGGTGCGCCTCGGGTACCGGGCCGAACCAGCCGGCGGCCACCGCCTCGGCGCGGGGTACCACCCAGGCGGCCGGGCCGAGCACCGCCCGCCAGGCGGCCAGCACGTCGTCCCGGGCGCCCGGCTCGGTGTGCAGGTAGCGCACCCGGGGCTCGCCGGCCACCACCCGGACCCCGGCCGCCAGGCGGGGGTCGGCGTCGAGGTCGAAGCGGTGCCCGGCCGGGATGTCCAGCTGCCCGTGGTCGGCGGTGACCAGCAGGGCGGCGTCCGCGGGGAGGCCGTCGAGCACCCGGGCGACCAGCCGGTCGGCGGCGCGTACCGCGTCCTGCCAGGGGGCCGAGCCCACGCCGTGCAGGTGTCCCTCGCTGTCCACCCGGCCGTAGTAGCCGAAGACCAGGTTCGGCGCGGGGGCGCGCAGTTGGCGCAGCATGCCGTCGGCCACCTCGTCGACCTGCTCCCCGGCGACCAGCTCGGCGCCGCCGTAGGCGGCGGTGGTCAGGCCGCCGGGGAAGAACTCGGCGGGCATCACGGCGCTGCCGTGCACGCCGGCCGCGCTGGCCCGGGCGTACCCGGTGGGCAGCGGCTGCCAGCTGCGCGGGTCCGGTTCGTCCAGCCAGCGGATGTGGGTGAGCACGTCGGGGGTGCCGGGGACGTTGACGGTGAAGCCGAGGATGCCGTGCGCCCCGGGCGGGGCGCCGGTGGCCAGGGACACCAGGCTGGTCGGGGTGGTCGACGGGAAGCCGCAGGTCAGCTCGGTGAGTTGGCCGAGCCGGCCGGCCAGGACGTCGGCGAAGACCGGCGCCACCTGGGCGGCGGCGGGCAGCTGGTACCAGCCGAGGCCGTCCAGGAGCAGCAGGCCTACCCGGCGTACGCCGGCCAGGGCGGCGCGCAGGCCCAGCACGTCCGGGGCGTCCGGGACGCCGAGGGCGGACAGCACGCCGGGCAGGATGTCGGCGATGCTGCCGGCGCCGTAGCGGGGGGCGACCGGGGCAGCGCTCACCCGGTGGTCTTGCGGCAGTAGAGGTGCAGCTGAGTGGCGATGTCCCGGTACGGCGGGGCGTCGGCCAGGGCCAGCTCCAGCGCTTGCAGCGCGGCCGGGTCGCCGTCGGCGACCGCCCCGGGCACCAGGTCGGCGAGCACGCGTACCCCGTGGATCCGCTCGGGCGGTAGGCCCGCGGCGGTGAGCAGCGCGGTGGCGCCGGCCGAGTCGAAGCGGCGGCGCAGCTTGTCGCCGGCCCCGGCGCGGCCGTCCGGGTCGCCCACCAGCTCGGCGGCGGCGGCCAGGTGGCCGCCCAGCGCCCGGGACAGCACGGCGGCGGCCCGGTTGGCGACCACCACGCTGGCGGCCCCGCCCGGGCGCAGCGCCGCGGCCAGCGCGCCGGCCACCTGGGCCGGGTCGTCCACGACCTCCAGCAGGCTGTGGCAGAGCACCAGATCGGCGGAGCCGTCCGGGATGAGGTCGGCGAGCTGGTCGGCGTCGCCCTGCACGGCGCTGACCCGGTCGGCCACGCCGGCGTCGGCCGCCCGCCTGGTCAGCGCGGCGAGCGCGTCCGGGCTGGTGTCCACCACGGTGACCCGGTGCCCGGCCTCGGCCAGCGGCACGGCGAACCCGCCGGTGCCGCCACCCACGTCGACCACCGTGAGGGCACCGCGTCCGACCAGGTCGGCGCGCAGCGTGGCCCAGATGGCGGCGGTCCGGGGGCCGCCGAAGGTGCGCGTCTGCGTTCGCTCCACGCTGCGAGCCTAGGCCACCCCGGGGGTACGGCGCGCGACGCGGCCGCCCGACCAGCGGCGCCGATCGGCCACCCGCCGGCCCGGGCCGGAACCGAGGTTGAAACCGTTCTCACCGTGATCCCTACATCAGACCTTGGTACACCGGATCTACTCTGTGAGCCCCGATGTGCCACATGATCAGCCTGGTCGATAGGACCGTGTGCAGCGCAAACATAGATGGTATTGACATCAATGTCGGTACCGGCAACCATCGGTGAGAGCGCTTTCACGACGGCCGTCCAGCGTCTGGCCAGGCGCGGTGCCGTGCACCCACATCCGCCCCGACGAGCGTCAGCCGGCGGCGCCCGTTCCCTTCAGAGAGGCGCACACCCCATGAACCCACTCGTCTCCACCCTGCGACACCGCACCGCCAGACGGCTGTCCCTGCTGGCCGGGGCCGGCGTGCTCACCGTGGTGGCCGCGCTGGCCACCGTCCCGGACGCGCACGCCTCCGTCCCGCCCACCCCGTCCGGCTGGACGCAGGTCTTCGCCGACGACTTCTCCGGCGCCTCCGGTACCGGCGTCAACACCGGCAACTGGCTCTACGACCTCGGCCACGGCTACCCCGGCGGCGCCGGCAACTGGGGCACCGGCGAGGTCGAGTCGGCGACCAACAGCACCGCCAACGTGTACCAGGACGGCGCCGGGCACCTGGTCATCAAGCCGATCCGGGACGGGGGCGGCAACTGGACCAGCGGCCGGATCGAGACCCAGCGCACCGACTTCGCCGCCCCGGCCGGCGGCAAGCTGCGGATGGAGGCTTCCCTGCAGCAGCCCAACGTCAGCGGCGCGGCGGCGCTGGGCTACTGGCCGGCGTTCTGGTCGCTCGGCGCGGCCGCCCGGGTACCGGCGCCACCGGCTGGCCGGGCATCGGCGAGATCGACATGATGGAGGACATCAACGGGCTCAGCTCGGAGTTCGGCACCCTGCACTGCGGAACGTCCCCGGGCGGGCCGTGCAACGAGACCACCGGCATCGGCAGCGGCCAGCGCGCCTGCGGCGGCTGCCAGACCGGCTTCCACACCTACGCCATGGAGTACGACCGCAGCGTCTCCCCCGAGCAGATCCGCTGGTACCTCGACGGCAACAACTTCTTCACCGTCAACGCCAACCAGGTCGACGCGACCACCTGGAACAACGCCACGCACCACGGGTTCTTCATCATCCTCAACGTGGCCATCGGCGGCGGCTTCCCGGCCGCGTTCGGCGGCGGCCCCACCGGCTCCACCGCGTCCGGCGTGCCGATGCTCGTCGACTACGTCGCCGCCTACACCTCCGGTGGCGGCGGGGGCGGCAGCCACGCCGCCGCCACCCCCGCCCAGCGGCAAGTCGCTGACCAACGCCAACGGGCTCTGCCTGGACGTCCGCTCCTCGGGCACCGCCAACGGCACCCCCGTGCAGATCTACACCTGCAACGGCACCGGCGCCCAGCAGTGGACCTACGTCGAGGCCGGCAGCACGCTGCACGCGCTGGGCAAGTGCCTGGACATCTCCGGCGGCGGCACGGCCAACGGCACCAAGGTGCAGCTGTGGGACTGCAACACCACCGCCGCGCAGGTCTTCATCCACCAGTCCAACAACAGCTACTACAACCCGCAGTCCAACAAGTGCCTGGACGACCCGTCCGCGTCCACCACCCCCGGCACCCAGGTGCAGATCTGGGACTGCAACGGCAGCAGCGCGCAGACCTGGATCCTGCACACCTGAGCCGCAGCCGGGCGCCGGGCTCGGCCCGGTGCCCGGCTCACCCGGCCGGCACGTGGCTCACCCGGCCGGCATGTGGCTCACCCGGCCGGCACGTGGCTCACCCGGCCGGCACGTGGCTCACCCGGCCGGTCAGCGGAAGTCGCGGGATGACGGGCGGACCGGCAGCCGCAGCGTCGACAGCTGGTCGGCGTTGAGGTTGACCACCCCGTCCTGCTTCTCCACCAGGCCCCGGACCAGCAGCGCCGAACTGGTCCGGGCCACCCGGCGGTAGCGGTGCCACAGGCCCGGCGAGCAGACGATGTTGAGCATCCCGGTCTCGTCCTCCAGGTTGATGAAGGTGATGCCGGCCGCGGTCGCCGGCCGCTGCCGGTGCGTCACCACCCCGCCGACCAGCACCCGGGTCTTGTCCCCGGCGTGCCCGACCTCGGCGATGGAGAGCGCCCCGAGCCGGCGCAGGTGCTCCCGGGCGAACTCGGCCGGGTGCCGGTCGGGCGCCAGGCCGGTGGCCCAGACGTCGGCCACCAGCGTCTCCACCTCGTCCATGCCGGGCAGCGTCGGCGCCTGCACGCCGGTCACCGTGCCGGGCAGCCGCCCGGCCCGCTCCTGGGCCGCGGCGCCGGCCGCCCACAGCGCGCCCCGACGGGACAGCCCGAGGCTGTCGAAGACCCCCGCGGTGGCCAGCGCCTCCAGCTGGGTGCTGGTCAGGCCGACCCGCTGGGCCAGCTCCACCATGCTGCGGTACGCCCCGCCCGCGCGGCGCTGCGCCTCGATGCGTTCGGCGAGCCGGTCACCGATGCTGCGCACGGTGGACAGGCCGAGGCGTACCACCGGACCACCGCGACCCCACTGCGCCGGCGGCTCGTCGGCGCCGCCGGCCCGCTCCCGGCAGTCCGGGCCGCGCTCCAGGGTGGGCTTGGCGTCGCTGGCGTTGATGTCCGGGCGCAGCACCGTGACGCCGTGCCGGCGGGCGTCGTCGACCAGGGTCTGCGGCGAGTAGAAGCCCATCGGCTGGGCCTTCAGCAGCGCCGCGCAGAACGCCGCCGGGTGGTAGCGCTTGAGCCAGGCGCTGGCGAAGACCAGGTAGGCGAAGCTCATCGCGTGGCTCTCCGGGAAGCCGTAGTTGGCGAAGGCGGAGAGCTTGAGGTAGAAGTCGTCGGCCAGCGCGCCGGTGATGCCGTTGCCGGCCATGCCGTCGTAGAGCCGGCCGCGGATGCGCGCCATCCGCTCCATCGAACGCTTGGCGCCCATCGCCCGGCGCAGCTCGTCGGCCTCTGCCGCGGTGAACCCGGCCACGTCGATGGCCAGCTGCATCAACTGCTCCTGGAACAGGGGTACGCCCTTGGTGCGCCGGAGCGTCTTCTCCGTCCGTTCATGCGGGTAGGTGATCTTCTCCCGGCCCTGCGCGCGGCGGATGTAGGGGTGCACCGAGCCGCCCTGGATCGGGCCGGGCCGGATCAGCGCCACCTCGATCACCAGGTCGTAGAACTTCTCCGGGCGCAGCCGGGGCAGGGTGGCCATCTGGGCGCGCGACTCCACCTGGAACACGCCCGACCGAGTCGGCCCGGCAGAGCATCGCGTACACCTCGACGTCGTCCAGCGGCATGGTGGCCAGCGTGCGGCCGGTGTCGGCCAGCTCGAAGGCGTACCGCAGCGCCGAGAGCATGCCCAGCCCGAGCAGGTCGAACTTGACCAGGCCGGCGCTGGCGCAGTCGTCCTTGTCCCACTGCAGCACCGTGCGGTCGGCCATCCGCGCCCACTCCACCGGGCACACCTCGATCACCGGCCGGTCGCAGATCACCATGCCGCCCGAGTGGATGCCCAGGTGCCTCGGGAAGGTCTGCAGCTCGTTGGCGTAGCGCACCACCGGTTCGGGGATCTCCTCCACGTCCAGCGTGGCGATGGTCCCCCAGCGGTCGATCTGCTTGCTCCAGGCGTCCTGCTGGCCCGGGGAGAAGCCGAACGCCTTGGCGACGTCGCGCACCGCCGAGCGGGGCCGGTAGGAGATGACGTTGGCGACCTGGGCGGCGTAGAGCCGGCCGTACTTCTGGTAGACGTGCTGGATGGCCTCCTCGCGGCGGTCGGACTCGATGTCGATGTCGATGTCCGGCGGGCCGTCCCGCTCCGGGGCCAGGAACCGCTCGAAGAGCAGCTCCCACTTCACCGAGTCGACGTTGGTGATGCCCAGCGCGTAGCAGACCGCCGAGTTGGCCGCCGAACCGCGCCCCTGGCAGTAGATCCCCCGCTCGGCGCAGAACCGCACGATGTCGTGGACGATGAGGAAGTAGCCGGGGAACTGCAGCGCCTCGATCATCGCCAGCTCGTGCTCGATCTGCCGGTACGCGTCCGGGTTGTCGGCCCGGGCGGCCCGTACCGGCGCCGGGCGCCGGCCGCGGTGAGCTGGCGCAGGTACGCCATCTCGGTCAGGCCGCTGTCCGGGGGCGCGCAGTTGGGCAGGCGCGGGGCGATCAGCTGCAGGTCGAAGGCGAGCTCCCGGCCGTAGCCGGCGGCCCGCGCGACCGCCCCCGGGAAGGCGGCGAACCGGGCCGCCATCTCGTCCCCGCTGCGCAGGTGCGCCACCCCGGCCGCCGGTAGCCAGCCGTCCACCTCGTCCAGGCTGCGCCGGGCGCGGACCGCGGCGAGCGCGGTGGCCAGCCGGCGCCGCCCCGGCGTGGCGTAGTGCACGTTGCCGGTGGCCACGGTCGGCAGGTGGCGCCGGGCGGCCAGCGCGGCCAGCGCGTCGTTGCGTTCGTCGTCGTCCGGGTGCCCGTGGTGGGTCAGCTCCACCGCCACGCTGTCCGCGCCGAAGAGCGCCACCAGCCGGTCCAGCTCGGCCCGCCCGTCACCACCGGCCGCCAGCGCCGCCGGCAGGTGCCCCTTGCGGCAGCCGGTCAGCACCAGCACCTGGCCGCGCAGCTGCGCGGCCAGCTCGGCCAGGTCGTAGACGGGGCGGCCCTTCTCGCCGCCGGCCAGCTGCGCGTGGGCGATCACGCTGGACAGCCGGGCGTACCCGGGCGCGCCACGGGCGAGCAGCAGCAGGTGCCGGCCGGCCGGGTCGGGTTCGCCGCTCTGCGGCCCGGGCAGCTCCAGGGACAGCTCGGCGCCGAAGACGGTGGGCAGGTCGAGCGCCCGGGCGGCCTCACTGAACCGGACCACGCCGTACATGCCGTCGTGGTCGGTGACGGCCAGCCCGGTCAGGCCCAGCCGGGCCGCCTCCTCGGCCAGCTCCTCCGGGTGGCTGGCGCCGTCGAGGAAGCTGAAGTTGGTGTGGCAGTGCAGCTCTGCGTAGTCCACTGTGGAGCGTCGGCGGACCAGCGCCGGGGCGGTGTAGTGGTCCCGTTTACGGGTCCAGGCCGGCGAGTCGCTGCCGTCGCCGTGGTCGATGGTGACCGGGTCGCGGACGATGGGCCGCCCGGAGAGCACCCGCTCCAGCTCGGCCCAGGGGATGTCCGGGTTGGTGAAGCCCATCAGCGCACCACAGCCCGCCGCCGCTCAGTCCCCGCTCGGCGCTCAGTCTCAGCTCGTCGCTCAGTCCCAGCTGGCCGGTCAGTCATAGCTGGCCACCAGGGTCCACGCGCCGCCACTGAGGCTGAGCAGCAGTGCCCGGCCATCGGCCAGACCCACCTGGAACCGGACCCGCCGGCTCGCCTCCTCCGGCGCCCACCAGCGCTCGTCCACCGGCCACGGGCCGGCCCAGGCCACGATCGGCACCAGCCGCGGCGCCGGGCCGCGCCTCCGCGCCCCGGCGCTCGACGTGATCGGCGGACGGCGGTCGGATCGGGGCAGCGCCACGGGGGTACCCGGTGGGGGCGGGTCGAGGACCAGCACGGCGGGCGGGGCGGAGAGCACCAGCCGGGCGCTGACCGCCACCGGGGCACCAGCGGCATCGAGGACCAGCACCGGTACCGGCTCGGGCGGCACCACGGCCGGCGCGGGTGCGGGCAGCTGCCCCGGCCACGGCGGCCGGACCGGGCGGGCGGGCAGCCGCTCGTCGCCCCACGGCACCAGGGTCACCTGGTCGCCGGGGTCGCGCCCGCCGCTGGGTACCACGGTGAGCACCGCCTGCGGCCCGAGCAGTCCCTGGATACGGTGCAGCGCCCGGTGCGCCCGGTCGCGCTCCACCCCGGCGTCACCCCACAGCCCGAGCTGCAGGCCGGCGTGGGCGAGGACACCCTCGGGGACCAGGGCCAGCCGGATGATCCCGCCGTCCGGCCGGTCGCCGCCCGGCGCGCTGCCGGCCAGCCAGCCGTCCAGCTGCCAGCGCAGCCGGTCGGCGATGCCGCCGACGGTGAGCAGCCCGTCGTGGCGCCAGACCCGGTGCAATTCGGCGCCGCGCTCGGTGACCGCGGTGATGCCCAGCCGGGTACAGGCCAGGCCGTACCCGGTGAGCCGGTCGTGCAGCCGCTGGGCCAGCTGCCGGGCGGCGAAGGCGGCCACGTCGACCCGCTCCAGCGGCTCGTCGAAGCGCTCCTCGACGAGCAGGTCGGCGGGCGGATCGCGGACCGCCAGCGGGCGTTCGTCCGCCCCGGCGGCCAGCCGGTGCGCCAGCGCGGCGGCGAACCCGAACCGGGCCAGCACGTCGGCGGCCGGCAGGGCGGCGAACGCGCCGAGGGTGGCGATGCCCAGCCGGCGCAGCAGGTCGGCCAGGGCCGGCTGGTCGATCAGCGCGATGTCCTGGCCGGCCAGGAAGGCGGCGGCGCCGCCGGGCGGGACCAGCCGGCCGGAGCGGGCGGCCAGCGCCGCGGCGAAGCTGCCCTCGGCGGCCCCCAGCTGCGCCTCGACCCCGCAGCTCTGGGCGATGTGCTCGATGATCCGTTCGGCGGCGGCCTCCTCGGAGCCGTAGTAGCCGGCCGGCCCCCGGGCGGCGAACGCACACGCCCCCGCACGCAGTACCTCCACCCCGGGGGCCAGCTCCGCCACGGCAGCCACCACCGGTTCGAAGGCCCGGGCGTCCCGGTCGGCGTCGTAGTCGACCACGGTCACCTGGGGGCAGCGGCTCTGCGCCTCGCGACGGCGCAGGCCGCGCCGGATGCCCTCCCGCCGGGCGGCCTCCGAGCAGGCCACCACCCGGTTGGCGTGCAGTACCACCACCGGCTGGTGAGCTGGTACCCCGTCGGCCAGCTCGGCGGCGATCACCGGCCAGTCGGGGCACCACACCACCATCAGCCTCATGCGCCCACCGCGGCCAGGGCGGCCGGCTCCGCTCCGGTAGCCGGCTCTCCGGCGGCCGTGGCCGTGGCGGCCGGGTCGGCGGTGGCCGGCAGGGTCAGTTGGGCGTAGCGGGGGCGGGCGGCGGCGCCCCGGCCGTGGACGGCGAGGGTGAGTTCCCGACCGACCAGCCGGCCCCGGCCCTGGCCGAGCCCGTGCCAGACGTTGTCGGCGGGGGTGAGCGTGAGCTCCGCACCGGCCCAGGCTCCGGTGGCCACCAGGACGCTGCCGCGCTGGCGCGCCCGGGCCGACAGCCGGTTGGCCACCGCCGCCGCGACCACCCCGGGCGCCCCGACCACCACCAGGTCGAACCCGTCCAGCAGCGCGGCCACCACCATCGGCCAGTCCGCCCCCGGGTGGGGGACGAGGACCAGCCGCTCCAGGCAGATGCCGAACTCGCCGGCCGCCCGGGCGCCGAACGCCGGCAGCCCGACCACCGCGCACCACGAGCCGCCGGCCGAGGCGGCGCTCAGCAGCGCCAGCAGCGCCGAGGTGGCCCCGACCGGAACCGGTGCGCCGCCACCGCCCCGGGCGAACTGCCCGGCGAGGGCCGGTACGGGGGCCGCGGCCGGGGGTACCACGCTGAGGTGTGCCCGGCCCCGCGACGTACCCGCGCCGTCCTCCCGGGCCAGCGGCCCTGGGTGACCACGACCGGACGCGACCCCGTCCGGGGGAACGTCACGGCCAGCCGACGGCGCGTCGCCCCGGCCGCCGGCTGCCCGGAGCTGTCCGGATCCGGGTGGGGCGGCGGCGTCCGGGACCGCGATGGTGCTGCCCCGGCGCAGGCCGCCCCAGGGCAGCAGCGGGCGCAGGGCGGCTACCACCGGAAGGATCTCGTTGGTGACGCTGGGGACGTCGACCGGCTGGCTGGCCGGACGGACCAGCCCGTCCAGCCCGGCGCCCCGGATGATCGAGGCCATCTCGGCCAGCCGGCTGGCAGCGCTGTCGGTGCGACCCCGCACGGCAGTGCCGTCGGTGTGGGCACGGACGGCGGTGCCGTCGGTAGTGCCCCGGAGTGCTACCACGTCGGCCACTGTGCTGCCGGCCCCCTTGGTGCTGGCGGCGGATCCACCGACCCGCCGCGTTGTGCCGTGTCGCTGGTCAGGCGACCATGTCCCGGACCGGGTGGGTCTCGACGGGCAGCGGGAGACTCAGCTGCAGGGCAGCCTCCACGGTGTCGACAAAGGACTCGGCGGAGCGCAGCAGGTCGTCGGCCTCCCTGGTGGAGACCACCCGCGGGATGCCGGCCTCCGCCGCTGCCCGCTTCGCGGCGCTGGCCGCGAAGTAGGCGGCCCACTCGCCCATCTCGGGGGCGACCATCGTCAACAGCACCCAGACGTTGGTCAGCTTGCCGCGCCGGCCGGGGACGGGCCGGGCCCGGGCGGCCAGGACCGCCGCGGCGGCCCGCAGGGCGGCCAGGTGGGCGGTTGCGTACCGCAGCCCGTCAGGGCCCGGGGCGGCCGCCTCGGCCAGCCCGCGCCGGGCCAGGGTGAGCAGTTCGGTGGGGGTGCGGTGCGGCATCGAGTGCGCCGGCACGGTGACCGCGCCCCGGGTGACCGGGGAGACCGGGACAAGGGTGGGTCGCATGCTGTTCCTCCGGGTCGACGGGTCGACGTGCCATGGGTCTCGGAGCCTGCTGCGGAGGAAGGCGCAGCAGCGGGTGCCCGTACGGGGGTCGCGGGCGGCGGACCGCACCGCGACCCCCGACGGCCGGGCGTGGAGCTTCCCCACGCCACGCCCGACGGCGGGGTTCCCGCCCATCACCCGGGGGTCGGGGGTGATGGGCGGGCCACCCAGCTGGGAGCCCGTACCCGCGAATGTGCGGGCTCCCCGGAGACGCCGGCCCGCCGGCCGACGCCACCGGCTGAAGGGTGCGCCGCGAATCGCTTCCCCTCAGCGCGTTCGAACAACCGTTCGAACACTTATAGAGTAAACCCCGGGTACGACAAGACCGCAACGGTGCCGCACAGCACTGTCTGATTTGTTCTGTGATACCGCCGCCACCAGCACGCCAACGTAGTGCGGCGGGGCTCAGGCCAGCGTCGGGAGCACCTCGGCCGCCACGGCTTCGAGGACCGCCTCGTCCCCGGCGTACCAGCTGGACCGGCGGGGCCAGTGGGTGAGCACGTCGGTGAAGCCCAGCTCGCCGGCCCGGCCCACCGCGTCGGTGAAGGCGGCCACGCTGGACAGCGAGTAGACCGGCGCCGAGTCGAGCAGCAGGTACCGGGCCAGGTCGGCGCGCGGGCGGGCGGCCCGGTCCAGGACCTCGTCCAGCCGGCCGGACAGCTGCGCCACCCCGGCCCACCAGGCGTCCAGGTCGTCGCCGCCGGTACCGGTGGTCACCCAGCCCTGCCCGAAACGGGCAGCCAGGCGCAGCCCGCGCGGGCCGTTCGCGGACACCACGAACGGCAGCCGGGGACGCTGCACGCAGCCCGGCGTGGTCCGCGCGTCCACCGCCGTGTACCACTTCCCCCGCCAGCTCACCCGCTCCTCGCGCAGCAGCGCGTCGAGCAGCTCGACGAACTCGGCGTAGCGGTCGGCGCGCTGCCGGGGCGTGAGCGGCGCGGCGCCCAGCACGTCGGCGTCGAAGCCCAGCCCGCCGGCCCCCACGCCGAGCAGTACCCGCCCGTCACTGACGTCGTCCAGGCCGGTCAGTTGGCGGGCGAAGTGCACCGGGTGCCGGAAGTTCGGCGAGGCCACCAGGGTGCCCAGCCGGATCCGGGAGGTCAGGGTGGCGGCGGCGGTCAGCGTACCCACCGCGTCGAACCACGGGCCGTCGACCAGGTCCCGCCAGCCCAGATGGTCGTAGGTCCAGGCGTGGGCGAAGCCGTACTCCTCGGCCAGCCGCCAGCGCCGGGCGGCAACCGCCCAGCGCTGGTCCGGCAGGATCACGATTCCGGCGCGCACCCGCCCAACCTAGCCCCGGTCGGCTCCAGCGCAGCCAGCAGGCCGCGGTAGGCGCCCTCGACGTCGCCGTGCCGGGTGGGTACCAGCCGGGCGCCGGGGCGCGCCGCGACCAGCGCCGCCAGCCGGTCGTACAACGCCTGCAGGGCCGGGGTACCGCCGGCCGCGGTCACCGACGCCCAGCTGTCGGCCGCCCCGGGCGCCGCCCGGTCCCGGGCGACGAACCGGCGTACCGCCGCCTCGCGGCCGTCCCAGAGCACCACCTCGTGGAAGGCGGCGCCCACCGCGGCGGCCAGCTCCGCCGCCTGGTCGAGCAGCTGGGGCCGGGCCAGGAACTGCGGCACGATCACGCTGTACCCGCCGGTCAGATGCGCCCGCGCGGCGCCGAGCGCGGCGGCCCGGGCCAGCACCCCGGCCGCGTCCCGATCGGTGCGCCAGCCGCCGATCAGGTCCCGGATCCGGTCCACGTCCAGGTCCAGGGTGAGCGGATGGTCCTCGACGTAGCGCCGGGCCAGCGTGGACTTCCCCACCCCGGGCGGCCCGTTCAGCATGATCAACGCAGGGCGCGGCAGGCCGGCAGCGGGGACGTCGGGCACCCGGTCACGGTAGCGCGGGGCGGCGACGCCGGTCACGGTCACGGGCAGCGGGCGACGCCGGTCACCCGGACGGCCTCGCAGGAGCCTCGCCGGTAAGGGGCAGGCTAGCCTCGACCAGTGACCGCTACCCTGCAGCGCAACCCCCGGACCAGTGCGAAACCGCTGTCCGGGACGGCCGTCGGGGTGCTCATGGTGCTCCTCGGCGGGGCGCTCTTCGCCGTCAACGGCACGGTCAGCAAACTGATCATGGAAGCCGGCGTGGACGCCGGCCACCTGACCGTGCTGCGGGCCAGCGGAGCCGCCCTCGGCCTGCTCGCCGTCCTCGCCGTCCGCGGCCGGGCCGGCGCCCGGGGTCACCCCGGCGTCCGGACACGCGCCGTCAGCTCAGGCACCGACCCCCGATCCGGGGCAGCCGGGGTATCCGCCGACGACCGGCGGGACGCGTCGCCGGGGACGCCACGCCCGCGGGGGCTGGCCGCGCTGCGGGTCAGCCGGCGGGAACTGCCACTGCTCATCGGGTACGGGCTGGTCGGGTTCCTGGCCGTGCCGGCGCTGTACTTCGTGGCCATCGCGCACCTGCCGGTCGGCATCGCGCTGCTGTTCGAGTACACCGCGCCGCTGCTGGTGGCGCTCTGGGCGCGGTTCGGCCAGCGACAGCGGGTACGCCCGCGGCTGTGGTTCGGGCTGGCGCTGAGCCTGGCCGGGCTGGCCGCCGTCGCCCAGGTGTGGCACACCGGCGCCGGAGCGCTCGACCCGGTCGGGGTGGCCGCCGGGCTCGGCGCCGCCGCCCTGGTCGCCGTCTACTACGTGCTCGGTCCCCGGCTGGTGGCCCGGCGCGAGGCGAGCGCGGTCACCTGCTGGTCGTTCGGGGTGGCGGCGCTGGCCGGTGCGGTGCTGTGGCCGTGGTGGCGGTTCCCGTACCACGTGCTCGGGCAGACCAGCCACGGGCTGCCGGTCTGGCTGCTGGCCGGGTACCTGGTGGTGGGCGGCTCGATCGCGGCGTACTCGCTGAACCTCGCGGCCCTGCGCCACCTGCCGCCCACCTCGGTCGGGATCGTCGGAATGGTCGAGCCGGTGCTCGCCAGCGCGGTCGCCTGGCTGGTGCTGGACGAGCGGCTGGCCGGCGCCCAACTGGCCGGCGGGGTGTTCATCCTGGCCGGCGTGGCGCTCGCCGAGACGGCCCGTACCGTGGGACCGGACGAGCCCGCCGCACTGCCACCCACCTGACCCGAGGAGCGCAGGTATGCACCCGAACGTGACCGCAGTTCAGGACGCGCTGGACGCCGCCGACGCCCGGGACGGCGCCGGCCGGCGCAGCGAGGTACGCATGCTCTCCGACGCGGCCGGCACCGCCGCGCTGGCCGCCGCCGCGCTCGGCGTCGAGGTGGGCCAGATCGCCAACTCGCTGATCTTCAATGCCGACGGCGAACCGCTGCTCATCCTGACCTGCGGGGCGCACCGGGTGGACGTCGCCCGGGTCGCCGCCGACCTCGGACTCGGCACGCTGAAGCGGGCCACCCCCGAGTTCGTCCGCGAGCACACCGGACAGACCATCGGCGGCGTGGCGCCGCTCGGCCACCCCAAGCCGCTGCGCACCCTGGTGGACACTGCGCTGGCCGGCTACCAGGAGGTCTGGGCGGCCGGCGGGATCGCCCACGCGGTCTACCCGACCACCTTCGCCGAGCTGGTCCGGGTCACCGCAGGTACCCCCGCCGACGTGGCGTGACCAGCACGGCGCTGCACGTGTGGCGGATCCCGGCCGGGGCGCTGCCCCGGGCGCTGTGGCGGATGGCCGGCGGGGCGCGCCAGCTGCGCGGCGCCGCCGGTACCCGCTTCGTGAAGCTGCTCGGCACCGGGCGGGACGGGGTGTTCGGGCCGACCAGCGCGGACCTCACCCGCTGGGCGGCGGTGACGGTGACCGACGGGCCGCCGCCGGCCTTCCCGGAGTGGGCCGCCATCGCCACCGCGACCTGCCGGGTCGACCTGCGCCCGCTGGCCGTGCGCGGCTCCTGGTCCGGCGCTTCGCCGTTCAGTGTCCCGGAACCGGCGACCACCGCCGACCGGCCGGCAACGGCCGAGCCGACGGGGCCCGACGGACCGGTACTGGCGCTCACCCGGGCCCGGCTGCGGCCCGCCAGGGCGGTGACCTTCTGGCGGGCGATCGGCCCGGTGGCCGCGCCGCTGCGTGACGCGCCGGGGCTACTGGCCGCCTTCGGAGTCGGTGAAGCGCCGCTGGGCTGGCAGGGTACGGTCAGCCTCTGGCGGCACAGCGCGGATCTGCGGGCCTTCGCGTACCGTCAGCCAGAGCACCGCCGGGCCATCGACGCCACTCCCCGGGTCGGGTGGTACGCCGAGGAGCTGTTCGCGCGCTTCGCGGTGCTCGGGACGAGCGGGGACACCGCCGTGCTCGGCGCGGCGGGACGGTGCTGATCCGCGGGTGGGACGGGCAGGGGTGCAGATGCGGCTGGTGGCGTGGACCTCCGACGAGCTCGCACGCCGGCTGGACGACGTCATCGAGGTGTACGGCCAGGCGATGGGGTACCCGCCGGAGCTGACCGCCAGCCCGGCGCGGGTACGTCGCCGGACACGTGCACCGGCCCGGATTCCGTGCGGTGGCCACCCTGGATGCGCAGAACCGGCTGCTCGGCTTCGGCTACGGGTACGCCTCGGTGCGCGGGCAGTGGTGGCACGACCGGGTCCGCGAGGCGCTGCGCCGGGACGCCCGGCGGGCCTGGCTCAGCGACTGCTTCGAGGTGGTCGAGCTGCACGTGCGCCCCGCCGCGCAGGGCGCCGGGCTGGGCGCCGGCCAGCTGCGGCGCTGCTGTCGCTGGGCGACGGGCAGACCACGCTGCTGTCCACGCCGGAGGCCGACGAGCAGCGCTCCCGCGCCTGGCGGCTGTACCGCCGGTTCGGCTTCGTGGACGTGTTGCGGCACTTCGCCTTCCCCGGTGACGATCGCCCGTTCGCCATCCTGGGCCGCAGCCTGCCGCTGCCGCCCGGGCTGGCCGCCGCCGCCCCGAGCCCGGCGGACTGCCCGGCGCCGCCGCAGCGCTGATGCGGATGCTGCCGCTCGCGGCGCTGGTCGCCTTGCAGGTCTGCTACCCGCTGACCGGCGGCACAGCCCGGGCCACCCTGGTGGCGGTCACCGTCGTGGCCGGCTTCTGCTGGTCGGTGGCGCACTGCCTGACCACCCGGGGGGTACGCGCGGGCGCCGCCCTCGTGCTCGTCGCCGCCGGGGGCGGCCTGCTGGTGGAGGCGGTGGGCGTGCACACCGGGGTGCCGTTCGGCGGGTACGCCTACTCCGGCGCGCTCGGTCCCCGGCTGGCCGGCGTACCGCTGGTGATTCCGCTGGCCTGGGCCTGGATGGCCTGGCCGGCGTGGTGCGCGGCGGCCCGGCTGGCGCACCGCCCGGTGCCCCGGGTCGCGCTGGCCGGCTGGGCGCTGGCCGCCTGGGACCTGTTCCTCGACCCGCAGATGGTGGCTGCCGGGTACTGGCGCTGGGACGATCCGCACCCCGGCCTGGGCGGCGCACCGCTGGGCAACTACCTGGGCTGGCTGCTGGTCGCCGTGGCGATGATGGCCGCCTTCGCCGCCCTGTCCGGCGCGCCCGGCGCCGACCGCCGCGACACCCCGATGTACGCCCTCTACCTGTGGACCTACGCCTCCTCCGTGCTGGCCCACGCAGTCTTCCTGCACCTGCCCACCTCGGCGCTGGCCGGCGGCCTCGGCATGGGCCTGGTGGCCGCCCCGCTGGCCTGGATACTGCTGACCCGGCGAACGCCGCGGAACGCTCAGCAGCACCCGACCCCGACCCGATTCCGGCGCTCCGGACGGTCGCCGCTGACGACCGGCAACCGGGGCCGGCCCGGGATGACCAACCGCCGGGGACGACCGGGGATGACCGGCGGCGGCCGGGGCGGCTGCAGTGACCGGCGTGCTGGCGTGGCTGCCCACCGTGCTGGCCGGGGTGCTGACCACGCACACGGCGGTCAACGCGCTGCTGCTGCGCCGACTGTCGGCCGATCCGCCGCCGTGGACGGGCCGGTCGCGGTGCTGCTGCCGGTCCGGGACGAGGCGCACCAGGTGGGCGCGTGCCTGGCTGCGCTGCTGGCCCAGCGGGGCGTACCGGGGCTGCGGTGCTGGTGCTGGACGACGGGTCCGGCGACGGTACCGCCGAGGTGGTCCGCGGGCTGGCCGGCGATCGGACGCCGCTGGCCGGGCAGCCGCCGCCGCCCGGTTGGCTGGGCAAGCCGTGGGCCTGCCGGCAACTGGCCGCCGCGGTGCCGGCCGGCGGTCGGGGTGCTCGCCTTCGTCGACGCCGACGTGGTGCTGGCGCCGCAGGCCCTGGCGGCTGCCGTGGCGACGCTGCGCGGGCAGCGCCTGGCTGCTCAGCGCGTACCCGCGGCTGCTCGCGCGCAGCGCCGGCGAGCGGCTGGTACAGCCGCTGCTGCCCTGGTCGTGGCTGACGTTCCTGCCGCTGCGGGCGATGGAGCGCACGCGCCGGCCGTCGCTGGCCGCCGCCGGTGGCCAGTTCCTGCTGGTGGACCGGGCCGCCTACGAGCGGGCCGGCGGGCACGCGGCGGTGCCGGGCCGGGTACTGGAGGATGTCGAGCTGGCCCGGGCGGTCAAGCGCACCGGCGGCCGGATCGGCCTGGCCGGCGCGCACCGGCTGGCCGCCTGCCGGATGTACGGCGGCTGGGCGGCGCTGCGGGACGGCTACGCCAAGTCGCTGTGGGCGGCGTTCGCCCGCCGGCCGGCGCGGTCGGCGTGCCGGCGCTGCTGGCCGTGGCGTACCTGGCCCGCTGGCCGCTGGCACCGCTCGCCCCGCTGGCCGGCGCCTGCCGGGTACGCGCTCGGCGTGCTGGGCCGGGTCGATCGCCGGCCGGGCCACCGGCGGCCGGACCTGGCCCGGACGCGCTGGCCCAGCCGGTCTCCGTGGCGGTCTTCGGCTGGCTGGTGGCGCGCTCGCACCGGCTGCACCGGCTGGGCCGGTTGCGCCTGGAAGGGCCGACGTCGGGCGCTGCGGTGAGCCGGGTGGTGGTGATCGGCGCCGGGGTCGGCGGGCTCGCGGCCGCCGCGCGGCTGGCCGCCGCCGGCCACCGGGTGACCGTCTTCGAGCAGGCCCCCACGGTGGGCGGCAAGCTCGGCCGGTACCAGCGCGACGGGTTCCGCTTCGACACCGGGCCGAGCCTGCTCACCCTGCCGCAGGTCTTCGCCGAGTTCTTCACCGCCACCGGCGCGCGGCTCGCCGACGGCTGGCCTGGAACCGCTCGACCCGCTGGTCCGGCACGTCTTCCCGGACGGCACGGTGCTCGACTCGGCGCGGTCGGACTTCGCCGCCCGGATCGGCGCCGCGCTGGGCGCCCCGGCCGGCGCGCGACTGGCGGGCGCTGTCCGCCCGGGCCGCCCGGATCTGGGCGGCGTGCTGGCGCGACGTGCTGACCCGCCCGGTCGATCGGCGCTCGCTGCTCGGCTGGCCCGGCACCTGGGCGACCTGGCGCGCAGTCGCGCCCGGCGCGCAGCCTGCGCAGCCTGGGTCGCACCTATCTGGGCGACGCCCGGCTGCGGGTACTGCTGGACCGCTACGCCACCTACGCCGGTGCCGACCCGCGCCGGGCACCCGCCGCGCTGGCCGCGATCCTGTACGCCGAGCACGCCTTCGGCGGCTGGTACCTGCCCGGCGGCCTGGGCACGCTGGCCGACGCCCTGCTGCGCCGGGCGCAGGCGCACGGGTGGCCGTGCACACCGGCGCGGCGGTGACCCGCATCGAGCACGCGGGCGGTTCAGTGACCGGGGTACGCCTGGCCGACGGTCACCGCGAGCCGGCCGACGTGGTGGTGGCCAACGCCGACGCCCGCAGCGTCTACACCGACCTGCTGCCCGTCCCGCGCCGGGCCGCCGCGGCTCGCCGAGCGCAGCCTCGGCGGCTTCGTGCTGCTGCTCGGCGTCCGTGGGCACACCCCGGGCTGGCCCACCACACGGTGTTCTTCCCGCCGGTCTACGACGACGAGTTCAACGCGGTGTTCCGGCGCGGCCAGCCGGCCGACCACCCGGCCGTCTACCTCACCGTCCCGACTGACCCGACCGTCCGCCCACCCGGCCACGAAGCCTGGTTCGTCCTGGTCAACGCCCCGCCACAGGGCCGCTTCGACTGGCGCGCCGACGGCGTGGCCGACCGCTACGCCGACCGGGTGTTGGCGGTGCTCGCGCAGCGCGGCGTGGACGTCCGCGACCGGCTGCTCTTCCGCGAGGTGCGTACCCCGGCCGACCTGGCCGACGCCACCGGCACCCCGGACGGGGCCATCTACGGCACCCCCGCGCACCGGCTGCTCCGGCCACCCAACACCGGCCCGGTCCGGGGCCTGTTCCTGGTCGGCGGCTCGGTCCACCCGGGCGGCGGGCTGCCAATGGTCACCCTGTCCGCGAAGATCGTCGCCGATCTCGTCGGCCCGGCCTGACCGCGCCGTCACCGGCATCCGCGTCCACTGTGGACGTTCTGCTGACGCACGGTCAGTCACCGGCCAGCTAGCTTGGCCGCATGCCGACAGTGTTCCACGAGACGCTCATCGACATGTTCCGGGAGCGTCCGACGCTGGCGGCCGAAGTGCTGGTCGACGCCTTCGACGCGCGGGTACCCGCGTTCACCCGCGCCGTGCTCTCCTCCGGCGACCTGACCGACGTCGCGCCCACCGAGTACCGCGCCGACCTCGTGGTGACCCTGGCCGGACGGCGAGGTCCGGTCTGGGCGGTGATAGTCGAGGTGCAACTGAGCGCCGACAAGCGCAAGCGGCGCTCCTGGCCGGCGTACGTGGCCACCCTGCACGCCCGGCTCGGCTGCCCGGTGGCACTGCTCGTGGTGTGTGACGACCGAAGCGTGGCACGGCGCTGCTCGCTGCCGATCCACGTGGGATACCCCGGCTTCGTCCTCACCCCGCTGGTCCTCGGCCCCGATCAGGTACCGGTGGTGACCGACACCGAGCGGGCGCGGGATGTTCCCGAGCTCGCGGTGCTCTCCGCCCTGGCGCACGGCGGCCGCACGGACCGTGCCGAGATCCTCGAAGCCCTGCTCACAGCGCTCAACGTCATCGATCCGGAGCAGGCCAAGCTGTATGCCTGATGTGGTTTTCAAGGCGTTGCCCGAGGCGGCCAAGAAACAACTGGAGGCCCTCATGATCAACGCACAGTCGCGCGGTTACCAGAGCGACTTCGCCCGTCGCTACGTCGCGGAGGGCAAGGCCGAGTCTGTACTGGACATCCTCGACGCCCGGGACGTGGAGGTCTCACCCACGGTCCGGGACCAGATCCTCCGCTGCACTGACAGCGCCACGCTGAGCATGTGGCTGCGCCGCGCACTGTCCGCCCGCACCGCCGAGGACGTGGTCACCGACTGACCCGACACTGCCGCTCCCCCGCCCCAACAACTCGCGGATCATCGTATGGACGACCGTAGATCGCCGAGCTCCGCCGCAGACATCGTGCGCAGACACGGCTACCAAAGTGATTTCGCACGTCGCTACTTCAACCAGGGCAGAGCGCAGGGCCGGGCAGAGGCCAGGGCGGAGATCGTGCTGGAGGTACTCGAAGCCCGGGGACTGGACGTCCCACCCGCCGCCCAGGCCCGGATCATGGCCTGCACCGACCTCGTCCTCCTGCGCTATTGGCTGCGCAGCGCAGTGACCTGCGCGCGCGTCGAAGACCTGTTCTCCGTCTGAGCAGCGGTGGGACGTCAGGAGCCGTCGCCCGAGTCGCCGTCCGACCCGCCGGCTGCCCAGACCGAGTCGACCGCCTCGGAGTCCTCCGCGCGCGGGTAATCCGTGTCCCCACCGCCCGGGGAATCCCCCTGGCCACCGGCGGGAAAGTCGCCGAGCGTGCCCCCGGCGCCCCGACCGGAGGGGCCGAGCCGGCGCGGATCCGGGTCGGGGACCCGGATCGACGGGGCGGGCCGGCTGCGCAGCCGGGCGTGCACGGTGGAGAGCAGCTGGATCAGCCCGATCAGCCCGAAGACCAGCCAGATCGCGGTGACCGCGGTGGCCGTACCGGCGGCCAGCCGGGCGCTGGCGAAGCCGGTCGCACCGCCGAGCACCAGGCCCAGCACGGCGAAGCTCACCCGGGTGGGCCGCTCCGCGGTGGTCACCACGCCGACGTCGGGCATTCCGGCGGCCACCGACCGGGCCCGGATGTACTCGTGCAGCCAGGCGACGGCGAGGCAGGTGACGACCAGCCAGCCGGGGACGCCGAGCAGCTTCAGCCCGGCCAGCCAGGCCACTTCGGCGAGCCGGTCGCAGAGCGAGTCGTAGACGAAACCGAGCCGGCTGACCCGCCGGCCGACCACCGCCACCGCGCCGTCCACCGAGTCGGCCAGCGCCGAGGCCACCACCAGCGCCCCGGCGGCCGGTACCCACCAGCCGCCCTGGTTGACGAAGGCCGGGACGAGCAGGCTCAGCAGCAGCCCGGCGGCGGTCACCACGGCCGGTCCGATGCGCAGCCGGACCAGTGCCCGGCCCAGCGCGTAGGAGACCCGTAGCCAGCCGGCCATCGCGCCGCCGACCCGGCGCGGGTCGACCCCACCGTGCAGGCCCGCCCACTGGGTGGCGTACTGGTCCCAGCTGAGCGGGGTGGTGTTCACGCCGCCCGCAGGTCCGCTGGCCGGGTGGCGGCCGGGTCGGCCGCGCGGGCGGCGGACAGGTGCTGCCAGATCTCCCGGGTCGCCTTGGAGCGGTTGAAGGTGATGAAGTGGATCCCGGGTACCCCCTCGGCGAGCAACCGCTCGGCGAGCTGGGTGGCCTGTTCGATGCCGAGCGCCCGGACCGCTTTCGGGTCGTCCGCGACCCGTTCGAACTGGGCGGCCAGCGCGGCCGGGAAGGGCGCCCCGGACAGCTGCGGAACGCGCTCGACGGTGGCCAGGCTGAGCACCGGCATCACCTCCGGCACCATCGGGGTGTCGCAGCCGGCCGCCGCCACCCGGTCACGCAGCCGCAGGTACTCGTCCGGCTCGAAGAACATCTGGGTGATGGCGAAGTCGGCGCCGGCCCGGCACTTGTCGATCAGGTACCGGGTGTCGGTGTCGACGTCGGCCGAGCGCGGGTGCTTGTGCGGGAACGCGGCCACCCCGACGCAGAAGTCGCCGGACTCCTTGAGCAGGGCGACCAGCTCGGCGGCGTAGGTGATGCCGCGCGGGTGTGGCACCCACTCCCCCTGCGGGTTGCCCGGCGGGTCGCCGCGCACGGCCAGCACGTTGTGGATGCCGGCGGCGGCGTACCGGCCGATCAGGTGGCGCAGCTCGGCGATCGAGTGGTTGACCGCGGTGAGGTGGGCCATCGGCAAGAGCGTGGTCTCGGTGGCGACGCGTTCGGTGACCGCGACGGTGTTGTCCCGGGTGGAGCCGCCCGCACCGTAGGTGATCGAGACGAACGACGGCCGCAGCGGTTCCAGCTGCCGGATCGCCGTCCACAGCTGCTGCTCGCCCTCGGCGTCACGGGGCGGGAAGAACTCGAACGAGAAGGTCGGTTCGGGAGAACGGATCAACTCACCGATCGAGCCGTGCCCGCCCGGCATCACCGAGGGAAGTCCAAGTGCCACGCTCTGACTGTAACCGCAGCACAAGGCGGTCGGGGTGAACCCCGCGCGCTGTCCCAGCCGGCGAAACGCGGCGCCGCGCCGGTCAGCGCGGGGCGTGACCAGCTGCGGTCACCGTCCACACCCATACTGGGCGGGTGATCGTGGCCGGTTCGGTGGTGCTGGTCACCGGCGCCTCCTCGGGCATCGGCCGGGCCACCGCGCAGGCGCTGGCCCGGCGCGGCGCCCGGCTGCTGCTGCACGGCCGGGACGAGCAGGCCCTGGCCGAGCTGGCCGCGCTGACCGGCGGCACGCCGCTGGCGGCCGATCTCGCCGACCCGACCCAGGTGGTACGCCTGGCGCAGCGCGCCCTGGCCGCCACCGGCCGGGTGGACGCCCTGGTGGCCAACGCCGGGGCCGGCTGGGCCGGCCCGTTCGTGGCGCAGCCGGAGCCCGACCTGGACCGCCTCCTGGCGGTCAACCTGACGGCGGCGATCCGGCTCACCCGCGCCCTGCTGCCCGGAATGCTGGAGCGGCGCAGCGGCTACCTGGCCTACGTGTCGTCCATCGCGGGTCGCACCGGGGTGGCCGGCGAAGCGGTGTACGCGGCCAGCAAGGCCGGCCTGGACGCCTTCGCCGAGAGCCTGCGGCTGGAGCTGGCCGGCACCGGCGTGGACGTCGGGGTGCTGGTGCCCGGTGTGGTGGACACCGCGTTCTTCGCCCGGCGCGGCCAGCCCTACCGGCGCTCCCGGCCCCGGCCGCTGCCCGCCGCCCGGGTGGGTGAACGGCTGGCCCGGATGGTCGAGCGCGGCGACGCCGAGGTGTACCGGCCGGCCTGGCTGCGCCTGCCGGTGGCGGTACGGGCGGTGGCCCCGGCGGCGTACCGGGCGCTGGCTGCCCGGTTCGGTGGGAGTTGACCGGGTGTGCCACCCGGATGGGACGATCGAGGGGTTCTGCTGGCGGACGTGAGGAGCCGGTGTGCTCATCGCTGTGGGCCTCGGCCTCCTGGCGGCGTTCCTGTTCGCCGGGTCGGCCTCGCTCCAGCAGCACGCGGCGCAGCGGGTACGCCCGGCGGTGGCGGCCGACTCGCGCGGGCGGCTGGACCGGCGTACCGACATCTTCGGGGCGCTGTGGCGGCTGATCCGCCGGCTGGTGCGCAGCCCGCTCTGGCTGCTCGGCTGGTGTACCAACCTGATCGGCTTCGGTACCCAGGCGGTGGCGCTGCACTTCGGCTCGGTGGCGCTGGTGCAGCCGCTGCTGGTCGCCCAGATCCTGTTCGCCCTGCCGCTGGCGTCGGCCTGGCAGCGGGTCTGGCCGGGGCGGCGGGACTGGCTGGCCGCCGCGCTGATCACCGGCGGGCTGGTGATCTTCCTGGCGGTCCGGGACGTGGCGCCGCTGGCCGACCGCCCCGACCGGGCCAAGTTGGCGCTGGGCTGTCTGGCCGCGACCGCCCTGGTGCTGGCCCTGGTGCTGGTCGCCGCCGGGGTGCCGCGCCCGGTGCGGGCCACCCTGGTGGCAGTCGCGGCCGGGGTGTGCTTCGCGGTCAGCGCCGCGATGATCAAACTGACCAGCGACGACCTGCTGTACCGCGGGGTGGCCGCCACCGCCCGGGACTGGCCCGGGTACACGCTGGCCGTCTCCACGCTGGCCGGGCTGCTGCTGGAGCAGGGTGCGTTCGCGGCGGGTTCGCTGCCGGCCGCCATCGCCGCCATGTCGATCACCAATCCGGTGGTCAGCTACCTGCTGGGCATCTTCGCCTTCGGCGTGGTCGCGCCCACCGGAGCAGGCGCGCTGGCCGCACTGGCCGCAGCCGGGGCGCTGATCGGCGTCGGTACCGTCGGCCTGGCCCACTCGCCGCTGGTCCGCACCGAGGTCGCCGCGCCGCCGAGAGCAGTGTCACCGGATGCATCCGGCGGAACACTCGACAGTCGGGGGGAGCTTCGTGCTAGAAGTCACGAATGACCATCGGTGAGTGGTCTGCGCGCACCCGCGCGGCCGCGGTAGCGCCGGCCGTCCGGCCCCAGCGCCCGGCGCTGCGCCGGGAGCTGCTGCTCGGGCTGGCCGTCTTCGCCCTCTACAGCCTGGTGGAGAGCGCCACCGGCCCGGCCCGCAGGGCAGCCGCTGACCGGCACGGGCTGCTCCTGCTGCAGCTGGAGCAGGCCGGCCACTACGCCGTCGAGGAGCCGGCCAACCGATGGCTCGCCGGCCACGCCATGCTGCGCGTGCTGGCCAGCTACGAGTACGCCGTCACCTACCTGGTCACCGCCGGCTGGCTGCTGGTCTGGCTGTACCGGCGCCGCCCGGACAGCTACCGCTGGGCGCGTACGTCGTTCCTGGTCCTCAACGTCATCGGGATCGGCTGCTTCGCGCTCTACCCCACCACCCCGCCCCGGCTGCTGCCCGGCGCGGCGTTCGTCGACACGGTGCGAGCCAACCACACCTGGGGCTCCTGGGGGTCGCCCCTGGTGACCCACGCCAACCAGCTCGCCGCACTGCCGTCGCTACACGTGGCCTGGGCGCTGTGGGTCAGCGTGGTACTCGCCCGGATCTCCGGCGGGCGCGGTACCCAGGCGGCCAGCGCACTGCACGTCCTGGTGACCGTGGCGGTCATCGTGGCGACCGCCAACCACTACCTGCTCGACGCGGCCGGCGCCGCACTGGCCGTGGCGCTCGCCTTCGCGCTGACCGCGCTGGGCCGGGGCGCGCCCGGCACCGACGCAGGCCCCCGGGTGGCAGCGGCTGACGCGTTCTTCCTCTATGCCGAGTCCCCCGGCTGGCCGCAGCACGTCGGCGGGGTCGCCGTCGCCGCGCACAGCGGCAGCGCCCGGCAGTACCGGGACCGGCTGCGCGCCACCATCGAGCAGGCGCTGCCCCGGCTGCCCCGGTTCACCCAGCGCCCCTCGCCGCCCGCGCGCTGGCACCGGCCCCGCTGGCTGGCCGCCGACCGGCTGGACTGGGACTGGCACGTCCCCGTCCACGACCTGGCCGGGGCGGACGGGTCGCCGGCCGGCCCGGCGGCGCTGCGCCGCTACGTCGCCCGGCTGCAGGGCGAGCCGCTGCCCCGGGACCGGCCACTGTGGCGGTTCGTGGTGGTCACCGGGTTCGCCCGGGACCGGGTGGCGGCGGTGCTGCTGGTGCACCACGCCGTCGCCGACGGCATCGGTACGGTCGCCCAGGCGGTACGGCTGCTCGACCCGGTCCCCGAGTTGGGTACACCGCCGGAGCGCCCCGGTGCGCTGCGCCGGGCCGGCGGGGTGCTCGTCGGGCTGGCCCAGCTGGCCACCGACGGGGCGGCCCGGGGCCCGCTGCCCAGTTCCGGCACCGGCGCCCGGCACTTCGGCACGCTGCGGGTACCCCTGCCGCGGCTGCGCGCGATCGCCCGTCGGCACCGGGTCCGGGTCACCGACGTGCTGCTCAGCGTGGCGGCGGCCGGGGTACGCGAGGTGCTGGGCGGGCGCCCGGTGCCGCCACGGTTCCGGGTGGCCACGCCGCTGATGGTGCGTACCCCGGACAGTGGCGCGGAGGGCAACGTCACCGCCGCCGTCATCGCCACGGTGCCGCTGGGCGACCTGGCCGGGCCGGAGCGGCTGGCCCGGACCGCCCGGCAGACCCGCCGGCTGCACACCGGCGCCCGGGCGCTGGCCTCCCGGTTCGTACTGAGCACCGGGGTCGCCGTGCTGCCCCCGGCGCTGCAGGCGTGGTTCGCCCGCACCGTCTACGGGCACCGCTTCTTCCAGGCCATCGTCTCCAACATGCCGGGCCCGACCGGCAGTTACCGGCTGGCCGGGGCGCCGCTGCTGGAGGTGTACCCGATCCTGCCGCTGGCCGACCGGGCGCCGCTCGCCGTCGGCGTGCTCAGCTGGGATGACGTTGCGCACTTCGGGATCAGCATGGACCCGGCGCTGGCCGTCGACCCGGACGCCCTGACAGCTGCCGTGGGCCGGGCCCTGGACGCGCTCGACGGACCGGCGTCACCCGACCACCCGCCCGGCGCATCCCGGCACGATCCGGCCGGCAAGCCACCGGGCGGCCGGTCCGGGACGTCGGCCGGACGGACGATCAGGGGTGGTCCCGGGGAGTCGGTGTCCACCACACCGCCACCTCACTGACCTGGTCGACAGGCCCGGCGGTGAGCTGGCCGGCCGCGGCCGGCGGGGCAGCGGGGCGGTACCAGCCCAGCGCCAGGGTCAGCCGGGCGCGGCCGAGCGGGTCGTCCAGGGTCTGGCCGAACAGCTCGTGCAGCTGCCCCATCCGGTAGCGCACCGTCTGCGGATGCACGTGCAGCTCGCCGGCGATGGCCTGCCGGTCGCCGAAGTGCCGCAGCCAGCTGACCAGGGTCTCGGTGAGCCGCTCCCGGACCGTCGGGGAGAGCTTCGCCAGCGGCGAGAGCATCCGCCGCTGGAACGCACCGAGCAGCCGCTCGTCCCGGTGCACGATGATCGCGTCCAGGTGCTCCTCGGCGAAGACCGGGTCCTCGGTCAGCACCCCCGAGCGCTGCAGGGCGGCGGCCACTTCGGCGATCTGCATGCTGGCCGGCAGGTGCTCCGGCGCCACCGGGTGCCCGACCACGGCGCCCGCGCCGTGCAGCGCCACGGTCAGCCGCTGGCGCAGCCCGGGGCGCACCGGGTCGGGCACGATCGCGCCGAGGAAGCGGCGCCGTCGGATCAGCAGGCAGGAGCTGTCGAGCCGGGAGAGCACCGCCTGGCCGATCGGGTTGTCGGGGTCCAGCAGGATGACCGCCGCGGTACGCGGCAGCGACCAGCCGGCCCGGGCGGCGGCGCCGCGTACCGCCGTCTCGTCGGCCCGGCCGGAGAGCAGCAGGTCGACCAGGTCGTCGCGGCGCCGCTCGCGCTCGCCGGCGGCCTCGCCCTGCTCCAGCACGTAGCCGCGGGCCGACGCCGAGGAGAGCTGGTCGACGAAGATGAACACCGCCTCCGCCAGGGCGGCCACGGTAGGCAGGTCGGCGTTGCGCTCCAGCGCGGTCCCCGCCACGTGGTGCCAGGCCACCCGGGCACCCAGCTGGTAGGCGCTGAGCAGGGTGGTGAGCTCGCGCCCTTCGCGCCACTGGATCCGGCCGATCTCCTCGAACAGCGCCGACCTGGCGCTGTCGTCGGCGTCCGGGCCGGGCGGCCGGGACTCGGTGACGATCTGCACGAGGTAGCGCAGGAACTCCCGGGCCGCCGCGTCGACCTCGGCGCGCTCCCGGACCAGGAAGTCGGCATAGTCCGGCCAGTCGGCCCGCAACTGCTCGCCTACCTCGTCGAGGACCTGCGGCAGCCGAGCCTCCAACGCGGCGACCAGCCAATTCAGGTCACCGCCCGGGACCGGCCCCGAAGCGTCCACTGGGTACGTGTCTAGCGCACCGGCGTCACAGATGCACGTACGAATCGCTTTTATCAACATCGGACAACTTGCCGGCCGTTATTCACGCGCGCCGTTACAGACCAGGGCGTCGCGCGGCGCGCACCATCACTGGAGTGGGGGCGACACGGGCGGGCACCTCGGACGGCGCTGAGCAGGTCGGGGCGTGCACCGGTAAGGACTATCTACGGGGCCGGGAGCGTACCGAGAACTTCCCGGTCGCGCTGCGCCTGCTGCCCCGCCGCCACCGCCGGCACCTGTCGGCCCTCTACGACGTGGCCCGCACCATCGACGACCTGGGTGACCAGGCGGCCGGCGACCGGGTGGCGCAGCTGAGCGCGTTCCGCGCCGACCTGGCCACCATCTGGGCCGGGCAGCTGCCCCGGCACCCGGTGCTGCGCCGGCTCGCCCCCACGGTCGCCGCCTGTGACCTGCCGGAACAGCCGTTCCAGGCGCTGGTCGAGGCGAACCTGCGCGACCAGGCGGTGACCAGCTACCGCAGCTGGGACGACCTGCTGGAGTACTGCTCGCTGTCGGCCGACCCGGTGGGCCGGCTGGTGCTCGCCGTCTTCGGCGCCACCAGCCCCGACAACGAGCTGCTCTCCGACCGCATCTGTACCGCGCTGCAGGTCATCGAGCACTGCCAGGACCTCGGCGAGGACCGCCGGGCCGGCCGGGTCTACCTGCCGGCCGAGGACCTGGACCGGTTCGGCGTCGGCCCGGCCGACCTGGACGCCGGCCAGAGCAGCCGGGCGCTGCGGGAACTCGTCGCCTGGCAGGCGCAGCGCTGTGCCGGGCTGCTGCGCGCCGGGCAGCCGCTGCTGCGCCGGCTGCCCGGCTGGGGGCGGCTCGCCGTCACCGGCTACCTGGCCGGCGGCTGGGCGGCGCTGGACGCGCTGCGCCGGGGCGGCTGGAGCGTGCTGCCCGCCGCCCCGCCGGTACGCCGGTCCGATGTGCTGCGGCACGTGCTGTGGCTGGGGGTGGCCGGGTGACCGCGACAGTGGTGGAGGCGTACCAGGTCTGCGAGACGATCACCCGGGACGCGGCCCGGAACTTCTTCTACGGCATCCGGCTGCTACCGGCCGCCAAGCGCGGCGCCCTGTGTGCGCTGTACGCGCTGGCCCGGCGCATCGACGACATCGGCGACGGGGACGCGCCGGTGGAGTGGAAGACCGGGGCGCTCGCGCAGCTGCGGGCCGACCTGCGGTGCATCGACACCAGCGCCGATCCGGTGCTGCTCGCGGTGGCCGACGCGGCGCGCCGCTACCCGGTACCGCTGGACGCCTTCGAGGAGCTGGTGGACGGGGTGGAGATGGACGTGCGCGGGCGCCGGTACGCCACCTTCGAGGAGCTGGTCGGCTACTGCCGCTGCGTGGCCGGCGCCGTCGGCCGGCTGTGCCTGGGCGTCTTCGGGTCGCGCCCCGATCCGCGGGCGGCCGGGTACGCCGACGCGCTGGGCATCGCCCTGCAGCAGACCAACATCCTCCGCGACATCCGCGAGGACCTCGGCAACGGCCGGGTCTACCTGCCGCGCCAGGAGCTGGACTCGTTCGGGGTGGAGCTGGTGCTGGACGACACCGGGGCGCTGCACGACCCGGACGGCCGGCTGGCCGCGCTGATCACCTTCGCGGCCGGGCGCAACCGGGGCTGGTACGACCACGGCGGCCAGCTGCTGCCGCTGCTGGACCGGCGCAGCGCCGCATGTACCGCCGCGATGTCCGGCATCTACCGCCGCCTGCTGGAGCAGATCGCGGCCGCGCCCACCGCCGTCTACGACCGGCGGCTGTCCCTGTCAGCCTGGCAGAAGGCGACCGTGGCGGCCCGGGCACTGGCCGGAGCGGGCGGATGAGCCCCCCGATGGTCGCGGTCAGCGGCGCCACCCGGAGCGGCGCGATGAGCCGCGCCGTGGTCGTGGTGGGTGGCGGGCTGGCCGGCATCGCCGCGGCGCTGGCCTGCGCCGACGCCGGCTGCCAGGTGACCCTGCTGGAGGCGCGTGGCCGGCTGGGCGGGCTGACCTACTCGTTCCGCCGGGGCGCGCTCGAGGTGGACAACGGCCAGCACGTCTTCCTGCGCTGCTGCACCGCCTACCGGGGCCTGCTGGACCGGCTCGGCGTCACCGGGCTGGTCCACCTGCAGGACCGGCTGGACATCCCGGTGCGTACGCCCGGCCGGCCGGGTACCGCCCGGCTGCGCCGCACCGGGCTGCCCGCGCCGCTGCACCTGGCCGGCGCGCTGGCCCGCCATCCGCACCTGGGCGCGGCGCAGCGGCTGCGGTTCGTCCGGGCCGCGCTGGCGCTGCGCCGGCTGGACCGTAGCGACCCGGCCACCGACCGGCGCAGCTTCGCCGACTGGCTGTCCGCGCAGCGCCAGGATCCGCAGACCGTGGCGGCGCTGTGGGACCTCATCGGGCTGGCCACCCTCAACGCCCGCGCCGACCGGGCGTCGCTGGCGCTGGCCGCGATGGTCTTCCAGGTCGGCCTGCTGAGCCGGGCGGACGCCGCCGACATCGGCTGGTCACTGGTCCCGCTGCAGCGCCTGCACGGCGACGCGGCAGCGCAGGCGCTGGCCCGGGTGGGGGTGACGGTCCACAACGGCGCGCCGGTCGCAGCGGTGCGACCAGCCGACACCTGGCTGGCCGCTGCGCCGTCCGACGCATCGGGGACGGGTGGCCGATGGCGGGTGACGGTGCGGGGCCGACCGGGCGGGGCCGACCGGGAGCTGACAGCTGACGACGTGGTGCTGGCCGTGCCGCCGGACGCGGTCGAGCGGCTGGCGCCGGCCGGGGCGGTGCCGCTCCCGGCCGGGTTCGCCGCCCGGCTGGGCAGCTCCCCGATCGTGAACGTGCACGTGGTGCTGGACCGCCCGGTGCTGGACGGCCCGTTCCTGGCCGGTGCCGGCAGCCCCGTCCAGTGGGTCTTCGACCGGACCCGGCAGTCGGGGCTGGCGGCCGGGCAGTACCTGGCGGTCTCCGTCTCGGCGGCCGACGACTTCAGATCGCAGCGCCGGTGGCCGCCCTGCGCGCCCAGTTGCTGCCCGAGCTGGCCGCGCTCCTGCCGGGGGTACGCGAGGCGCAGGTGCTGGACTTCTTCGTCACCCGGGAGCCGCAGGCCACGTTCCGTCCCGCGCCGGGCAGCGGTGCGCTGCGCCCCGGTCCGGCCACCGCGGCGCCGGGCCTGTGGCTGGCCGGCGCGTGGACCGACACCGGCTGGCCGGCCACCATGGAAGGCGCGGTACGCAGCGGCCAGGCCGCCGCGGCGGCCCTGCTCAGCCAGCGTCCGCCCGGCCGGTCGACCGGCACCGCCGCGGCAGCGCAGAGCAGCCCGCCGCCCCTGGCCGGCGTGGCACACGGTGCGCCGCCCATGGCCGGGGCCGCGCAAGGGGCGCCGCTGGTCGGGGAAGGGCACGGGCCGGCGGTGATCGACGGGGCGCCGGTGATCGATGCTGCGGCGCAGGGGGCGCCGCGGAGGGGACGGGGTGTGCGCGATGACCGTTGACGAACGACCGGCCGGGCCTGCCCCGGTCAGCCCGATGGAGCTGCTGGAGCGCAGCCGGCAGCGGGTGGTACCGGCGCTACGGGCGGCGGTCGACCGGCTGGACCCGGCCACCCGGCTGGCCGCCGCCTACCACCTGGGCTGGTGCGACGTCGACGGTACGCCGACCGAGGGCGGCGGCAAGGCGATCCGCCCGGCACTGGCGCTGCTCTCCGCCGAGGCCGCCGGCGCGACCCGACGCCGTCGGCCTACCCGGTGCGGTCGCCGTCGAGCTGGTACACAACTTTTCGCTGCTGCACGACGACCTGCTCGACGGCGACCTGGAGCGGCGACACCGGCGTACCGTCTGGTCGATCTGGGGCCCGGCCAGCGGCATCCTGACCGGCGACGCGCTGCTCGCGCTGGCCCACGAGGTGGTGCTGGAGGCCGACTCGGCCGGCGCCAACCGGGCCGCCTGGCTGCTCGCCACGGTGACCCGGGAGCTGACCCGGGGGCAGGTGCAGGATCTGGCCTTCGAGACCCGGCAGGACGTGACGCTGGCCGAGTGCCTGGACATGGCCGGCGGCAAGACCGGCTCGCTGCTGGCCGCCAGCTGCTCGATCGGCGCCGTGCTGGCCGGCGCGGACGGCGCCGTGGTGGCCGCCCTGAACACCTTCGGCGCCCAGTTCGGGCTGGCCTTCCAGCTGGTCGACGACGTCCTCGGGATCTGGGGCGACCCGGCCGTCACCGGCAAGCCGGTGCACTCCGACCTGCGCTCCCGGAAGAAGTCGCTGCCGGTGACCTGGGCGCTGGGCGGCACCCGGTGCGCGGCGCCGCTACGCGACTGGCTGGCCGTCCCCGACGAGCCGGACGAGGCGTCGCTGGCGGGCGCCGCGGACATGCTGGAGGTGGCCGGCGCCCGGGACTGGGCGCTGGCCCAGGCGCGGCACCGGCTGGAGCTGGCCGGCGCCGCCCTGGACGCGGTGCGGCTGCCCGCGACGGTCCACGCCGACCTGCTGGCGCTGGCCCGGTTCGTCGTGGAGCGGGACGCGTGACCAGCCTGCACGCCCGGACAGCCGAACCCGCCCCGCAGCGCACCACCGGCACGGCGACGGCCGGTGCGGCGCGGCGGGCGCGCGACGCGGCGGTGGCTTACCTGCGGTCGCAGCAGGATGCGGCCGGCTGGTGGAAGGGCGAGCTGGCCACCAACGTCACGATGGACGCGGAGGACCTGCTGCTGCGCGAGTTCCTCGGGATCCGCACGGCCGCGGAGACCGCGCAGGCGGCCCGGTGGATCCGGTCCCAGCAGCGCGCCGACGGTACCTGGGCCGCCTTCGCGGGCGGCCCGGGCGACCTGTCCACCACGGTGGAGGCGTGGGTGGCGCTGCGGCTGGCCGGGGACCCGCCGGAGGCGGAGCACATGGCGGCGGCTGCCCGGTTCGTCCGGGCCGCCGGGGGCGTCGAGGGCAGCCGGGTGTTCACCCGGATCTGGCTGGCGCTGTTCGGCCTGTGGCCCTGGCGGGCCATTCCCAACCTGCCGCCCGAGCTGATCTTCGCGCCGCGCTGGTTCCCGCTGGGGGTGTACTCGTTCGCCTGCTGGGCGCGGCAGACGATCGTCCCGCTGACCATCGTGGCGACCCGGCGCCCGCAGCGCCCGCTGCCGTTCGGCATCGACGAGCTGCGCAGCGGCTCCGCCCGGCAGGTCAAGGCCCGCCCGTGGACCTGGGCCGGGCTGTTCCAGCGGCTGGACACGCTGCTGCACGCGTACGCCCGGCACCCGGTCCGGCCGCTGCGCCGGCTGGCCGAGCGCCGGGCCGCCGAGTGGATCCTCGCCCGGCAGGAGGCGGACGGCTCGTGGGGCGGCATCCAGCCGCCCTGGGTGTACTCGATCATCGCGCTGCACCTGCTCGGCTACCCGCTGGCGCATCCGGCGCTGCGCGCCGGCATCGACGGCCTGGCCGGCTTCGTCATCCGCGAGTCCACCGACGACGGTGTGCTGCGCCGGCTGGAGGCGTGCCAGTCGCCGGTCTGGGACACCGGCCTGGCGCTCACCGCGCTGCTCGACGCCGGGGTACCGGCCGACGACCCGGCCGTGCTGCGGGCCGCCGACTGGCTGCTGGGCGAGGAGATCACGGTCCCCGGCGACTGGTCGGTACGCCGGCCGGGGCTGGCGCCGGGCGGCTGGGCGTTCGAGTTCGCCAACGACGGCTACCCGGACACCGACGACACCGCCGAGATCGTGTTGGCGCTGCGCCGGGTCCGCCATCCGGACGCCCCGGCCCTGCGCGCCGCCGTCGACCGGGGCGTGGCCTGGCTGGTCGGCATGCAGTCGACCGACGGCGGCTGGGGCGCCTTCGACGCCGACAACACCGGCCGGCTGGCCACCCGGCTGCCGTTCTGCGACTTCGGCGAGGTCATCGACCCGCCGTCGGCGGACGTGACGGCGCACATCGTGGAGGCGCTGGCGGCCGAGGGGCTGGCCGGCTCGCCGGCCTGCCGGCGCGGCGTGCGCTGGCTGCTGCGCCACCAGGAGCCGGACGGCAGCTGGTTCGGCCGCTGGGGCGTCAACTACGTGTACGGCACCGGTGCCGTCGTGCCGGCCCTGGTCGCTGCGGGGATGGATCCGCACGACCCGGTGCTGCGCCGGGCGGTGCGCTGGCTGGCGGAGCACCAGAACCCGGACGGCGGGTGGGGCGAGGACCTGCGCTCATACCGCGACCCGGCGTGGGCCGGCCGGGGCGCCTCCACCGCGTCCCAGACCGCCTGGGCGCTGCTGGCCCTGCTGGCCGCCGGGGAGCGCGGCGCGCCGACCGGGCGCGGCATTCGTTACCTGGTCGGCACCCAGCGCCCGGACGGCGGCTGGAACGAGGAGCTCTACACCGGCACCGGGTTTCCGGGCGACTTCTCCATCAACTACCACCTGTACCGGATCGTCTTCCCGCTGACCGCGCTCGGCCGCTACCTGGACGGCGCCGTATGACGCCGGCCGTCGCGGTGGTGTGCACCCCCACCCGGATCGAGCGCCTGGCGCTGCGCGCCGTCCGGGCCACGGTGTGGCGGACCGGGATGGGCGCGGTGCGCTCCCGGCGCAGCGCGGTGGCGCTGGCCGGGCGACCCCGACTGGTCGCCGGGGTGGCCGGCGGCCTGGCGCCGTGGGTACACCCGGGCGACGTGGTGGTGGCCAGCGAGGTGCGCGGCCCGTCGGGTACCCCCGTGTGCTGTCCGTCCGCGCCACTGCTCGCCGCGGCCCTGCGCGACCTGGGGTTGACCGTGCACGTCGGGCCGCTGGTGTCCCATCCGCGGCTGGTGCGCGGGTCCGACCGGGACCGGCTGGCCGACACCGGGGCGCTCGCCGTCGACATGGAGTCGTGGTGGCTGGCGCCTTCCGGCGGGGAGCCGTTCGCGGTGCTCCGGGTGGTCACCGACACTGCCGCCGCCCCGCTGGCCCGGCCGGGAATCGTGCCGCGCGGCCTGCGGGCGCTGCGCCGGCTGACCCGGCTCGCCCCCGTCGTCGACGCTTGGGCGCGCACGCCCGGCGCGCCACCGACACAGCTGGCCGACCTGCGGTCGCCGCACGCCACAACGGACCGGGCCGGCACCGTGCCGACACGGTCGGCAGGGCTGCGCTCTCCGGCGGCCCGGCTGCCGGGGCTGCGTACCACGCAAACCAGGGAAGAGGGCTGAGCCATGGCGATGCCGCTGCGGCAGAGCGTCCGGTTGGGCGCCTACCTGATCGGCCAGAAGCTACGCCGCCGGGAGAAGTTCCCGCTGCTGGTGGAGCTGGAGCCGCTGTTCGCGTGCAATCTCAAGTGCGCCGGCTGCGGCAAGATCGCCCAACCGGCGTCGCTGCTCAAACAGCGCATGCCGGTGGAGCAGGCGATCGGCGCCATCGAGGAGAGCGGCGCGCCGATGGTCTCGATCGCCGGTGGGGAGCCGCTGATGCACCCGCAGGTCGACGAGATCGTGCGACAGCTGCTGGCCCGTCGCAAGATCGTTTTCCTGTGTACGAACGCCCTGCTGCTCCCCCGCCACCTGCACCGGTTCAAGCCGCACCGGAACTTCGCCTGGATGGTGCACATCGACGGGCTGCGCGAGCGGCACGACGAGTCGGTCAACCACCCCGGCGGCTTCGACGCCGCCGTCGACGCCATCCGCCAGGCCAGGGCAGCCGGCTTCCGGGTGATGACCAACACCACGTTCTTCTCCACCGACAGCCCCCAGGACGTGATCGGGGTGCTCGACTACCTCAACGACGTGGTCGAGGTCGACAACATGCAGATCTCCCCCGGGTACGCCTACGCCAAGGCCCCCGACCAGGAGCACTGGCTGGGCGTCGAAGAGACCCGGGAACTGTTCCGCAAGGCGTTCTCCGACGGGCGGCGCAAACGCTGGCGGCTCAACCACTCGCCGGTGTTCCTGGACTTCCTGGAGGGCCGGCGGGAACTGGCCTGCACCGCCTGGGGCATCCCGTCCTACTCGCTGCTCGGCTGGCAGCGCCCCTGCTACCTGCTCGACGACGGGTACGCGGCGACGTACCGGGAACTCGTCGAGGAGACCGACTGGGCGGCCTTCGGCCGGGGCCGGGATCCGCGCTGCGCCAACTGCATGGCCCACTGTGGCTACGAGCCGACCGCCGTGATCGCCACCCTGGGCTCGCTGCGCGAGACGATCCGGGCCGCCGTCGGCGGCTGAGCGCGCCGGGGATGTGGTTGCCCGCTGGATGTGTAGCCCGCTGGATGTCGTAGCCCGCTGGTACAAAGGAATCCGGCGAGCGGCCGCCGACGGGGGTCTTGACGATCACAACGTCGAGACGGAGTTTCGCCATGCAAGAGTCCCTGGGCGCCCTGCTCACCCGGGCCCGGCTCGCCTCCGGCCGCTCCCAGCTGCGCGTCGCCGAACAGCTGTGCGCCGCCTCCGCAGTACCCACCGTCAGCCGCCACGAACTGTCCCGCTGGGAACGCGAAACCCGCATCCCCACCACCTTCTGGCTCCGCTGGCTCGCCCACGTCCTCGACCTCAACCTCACCGACCTCGAACGCGCCGCCGCCGTCACCCGCCGGGCCCGCCCCGCCGCGGGCCCGGCGACGTCGGCGCGGCGCCTGGCCGCCCCCGGCCCGCCGTGACCGGGTCGACGGCGGAAGGGTTGAGGTCGCGCGGGACGACGACCGGAATCCCTCAGCCGGAACGCGGACCGGTCGCCATCCGGCTGAGTTCCGCCAGCGTCCGGGCAGAACCCGTGGCCATCGCCAACTCGCGCGCCTCCGCAGCCACCTGCGCCGCGGACTGCGCGTCCCCGGCCTGCGCATAGGTGACCGCCAGCCGGGCCAGATACTGGCCCCGGTCGCGCCGGTATCCGGTTGGCAGGGCGGCGATCGCCGCCCCGAAGGCGCCGATCGCGGCCCGGTGGTCGCCCAGCTCCCGCAGGCAGATGGCGCGCTGGACGTGGAGCCTGTCCGGGCCGGCGAAGTACACCCACGGCGGCTCGGCGTCCCGGCGCGCCTGTGCCCGGTCCGTCAGGTCAGCCGCCCGGTCCAGCGTGCGCAGCGCGTCGGCACGGCGTCCGGTCGTCGCGTACGCCCGGCTCAGTTGCTGGTGGGACAGCGCCAGGACCCCCGGCGTGGCAGCAGGCCGACAGGCCGCCTCGCCCAGCCGTACCGCCTGCGCGGTGGCGCCCGCTCCCCAGGCGGCGTTGGAGCGCATCGACAGCACCGAGGCCACCATCGCGTCGTCGGCGCCCTCGTGCGCCAAGCCGAGCGCCCGGGCATACCACCGCCCGGCCGCCATCGGCTGCTCCAGGTCCTGATACAGCCAGCCGAGGAACTGCGCAAACTGCGCGTCCAACAGCAGCAACGCATCGTGCGTGGCCCCGCCGGCCGCCGCCCGCAGCGCCGAGACCGTCCCCGCGTGGCCGAGGACGGGGCGCAGCACCGCCCGTGAGCCGAGCGCGTCCTCCAGCTGACGGTGCACGTGCAGAACGGCGGCCAACTGTTCGACCACGGTTCGGTCCGGGGGTAGCCCCCGGCTGAGCATCTCGTCGCCCCGAGCATCGGGCTCGGGCTCCGGCGCCGGGCCACGCAGGCGGCCGGCAAGGCGTGCCAGCTGCCCCTGGCCGCCGAGGGCCTGATCCAGCCGGGCTGCCACCTCGGGTGACGGCAGCTTGCGATCCCGCTCCATGTCGTGCAGGTAGCCGTGCGAGTAGTTGACCTTTGCGCCGAGGCGGCGCAGGGACAGTCCACGCCGGGCGCGCAGAGCGCGCAACGCCTCCCCGAAGGTGTCCACGGGTACTCCGGATTGTCGGCTGACACCTGCTGACAACGCAGGTCTACCGCCGGCCGAGGGACATCCGCAACCCTGGGTCCACCGTCGGAGACTGGGAGGCGACGTGAAGCACCGCGACACCAGCGCAGTGGCTGCGCGCACGGTCGGTCCCGCGTCGCTGGGCGCCGTGCTCACCCGGGCCCGGCTCGCCTCCGGCCGCTCCCAGCTGCGCGTCGCCGAACAGCTGTGCGCCGCCTCCGCAGTACCCACCGTCAGCCGCCACGAACTGTCCCGCTGGGAACGCGAAACCCGCATCCCCACCACCTTCTGGCTCCGCTGGCTCGCCCACGTCCTCGACCTCAACCTCACCGACCTCGAACGCGCCGCCGCCGTCACCCGCCGGGCCCGGTCCCCTGTTCAGGATGGCTTGCGGACCATCACCACTTCGGTGTCGCCGGGCCAGTCCCAGAACATCCCGTCGGCAGAACGGTTCGCCAGCAGCGCCCGCACCTCCCCGGTGAAGTCGTCAAGGCGGTCACCGAACAGGTGCGGCGCCGAGGACGACAGGGACAGGTAACCGGACAGGACGCTCTCGCTGTCTCGCAGCAGGTCGGGAATGCCCGGGGCGAAGAACTGCTGCGGAGCACCGAAGCGGGTCCGTACCAGCACGTCCTCGAAGCGGTGGGTCCGTTCCACGGCAATGCCCTGGCCGACGCGCCGGGCAGGGCCGAGATACTTCGCCACCAGCGCCGTGATCTCGTCGTGCGGAATTGGTGGCGCCCCGGGGCTGGGTGGCCGGGGACGCCCGGCCACCGTGTGGACGATCATCGCCAGCGCGCCGCCGGGCTCCAGCATGTCGTAGACGGCCTCCGCCACCAGGTGTTCGTCGGTCCAGTGGAAAGACTGGCCGAAGGTCACCAGCCGGTACGGTCCCGGCGCGACCGTGGGCAGCTGCTCGGCCAGGCCTTGGACCCACCGGATGTTCGCCACGTCGGCTTCCTCGGCCGCGCGGCTGCCTTCGGCAAGCATGCCGGCATCCGGGTCCAGACCGACCACCTGCTCAAACAGGTGAGCCAGGCGGACGGTGAGCACGCCTGGGCCGCAGCCGCCATCCAGCAGCCGGCCGGTCCCGTCCAGACCCGTCTCGCGCGTCAGGAGGGCCTCCAACTCCGGCGAGTACGCGGGACGGCCGCGGCGATAGTGGGGAGCAGAGCCGAGGTAGATGGTGGGGTCATACGGCACCGCGCCAGTATCCCCGATCACCGACTGTTCCGTGACCGGGCTCAAGATCACCCGGTCCGGGCGCTGCCTCAGGTTCAGAGTCACGATCGCCAGATCGGCTCCGTCCGCGGCCGGCCCATCCGGCGGCAGCCCCGGCACCGGGCGCACAGAAGAGTGACCGGCTCAGACATAGGCGCTGATGCGTTCGACCGTGCGCGCGGCTTGCCTACTACCCCGCAACCGCCGCGTGGAGAGCAGATCCGCGACCCGGACCATGCGCTTGCGGATCCAAGAAATGCGTCGATCTTCCGGCAGGCCCAGAATCGGCTCCAGCCAGTCATCGGCCTGGTCGACGTCCGCCAACTGGGCTGCGGCCGTGGCGGCGTAGACGTGTGCGAGCGCCTCGTCGTCCAACGAACGTTCAGCTTGTGGTCCGCTGGCCCACACCTCGACCGCGGACCGGGCAGCCCGGATCGCCTCGCGGGCGTCGCCGGGTTCGGACAACCACACCAGCGAGGAAGCCGAGTAGTACAGCTGCTTCGCCAGGGAGAAGCCGAATACGCCCGGGTCATCCCGACGGACCGCGACGCGCATACGGTCCGCTGCCGCCAACGCCGCGCGCGCCCCGTCGCGGTCGCCGAGGTTCGCCGAGCATTGAGCCACTCCGCACAGCAGCCTGACGGCTCCTGATCCGGAACCAGCCGCTGACAGCCCGGCATGAGCGTAGGCCAAGGCCGTCGAATAGTCGCCGGCGAACCGGGCGATCAACGACTGGGTACCGCGCGCCCAAGCCTGTAGGGCCGGATCGCCCATCCGCTGGCCACATCGCAGCGTCAGGTCGGCGTGACTCATTGCCGCGCCGGGATTTCCCAGGTCCAGGGCGGCATAGGCGAGGACACCGGAGGTCCGGGCAACCACCGCGACAAGGTCAGGCGTGGGCCGTGACTGCCGACGTAGCAAGGTCACCGCCACTGCCCGCACCCGCAGGGCTTCACCGTGCATCACCGCCACGGGCTGATGAAGATAGGCCAGGGCCAATGCGCCTGCCTGCTCGCTCAGCGTCGCCGTTGCGTCGTCGGCTGACTGATCGAACAGCGCGGACAACCGCCGGGACTGCGCAGCTCCAGCCTCCAGGCGGGCGCCCTGTGAGTAACGGGCCAACTCGGTGAGCGCACCGTGAGCGTTCAACGCCCGATCCAGAGCGCCGGCCAACGCAATGGACGGTTGCCGTGAGCCGGCCTCGACCCGGGACAGGTGACCGGGATCGAGGTAAGCCATGCGCGCGAGGGTGCGCAGGCTGAGTCCCGCGGCGGTACGGCGAGCCGTCACTTCACGGCCGAAGTTCCCCACAGCATCCTCCGCAGCCGGACGGGGTTGCCAACCGGATCGAATCGTGTGCGGCAACAGTCAACACCTGTCGCTGTCGGTACACCAGCGGTCACCGTAGATGTTCGGTGCTTTCCATGGAGGCGACATGCGGACTGGCAACGGGGCCGGCGGCGCGGCTCACCACTGGTCGACTTTCGGTGCACGGCTGTCGCTGGGGGCCCTGCTCACCCAGGCCCGGTTGGCCTCCGGACGCTCCCAACTGCGCATCGCTGAGCAGCTGTGCGCCGCCTCCGGCGTACCCACCATCAGCCGGCACGAAATCTCCCGCTGGGAACGCGGAACCCGCATTCCCACCACCTTCTGGCTCGGCTGGCTCGCCCACGTCCTCAATCTGAACCTCACCGACCTCGAACGAGCCGCTGCCACCACCCGCCGCAACCGACCTGCTGCCACCGCCGGACCCACCGGACGGGCATCGGCCAGCCCTGTCAGCCGGATGCCGCTCGATCGCCGATCCTGACCCGGGGCCACGCTCAGCCATGGTGCGATCCCGTCAGGGTTACCGGGCGCCGCCGGAGTGGGGGCGCCTGGGCGGGGTCGGTGACCAGCGGTTAGCGTTGCCGCCGTGACGAAGGAGACGGTCGCCACCCGGGTCGACCACGCGGCGGTACGCACCCGTATCGACGAGGTGCTGCGCGACTACCTGACCCGGCAGCGGCGCGACCTGCTCGCCATCGATCCGGAGCTGAGTCTGCTCTGCGACACCGTGGAGACGCTGGTGCTGCGGGGCGGCAAGCGGCTGCGGCCGCTGTTCGGCTACTGGGCGTACCGGGCGGCCGGTGGGGTGGACCGGGACGAGGTGCTGGCCGCCCTGGCGGCGCTGGAGCTGGTGCAGGCCAGTGCGCTGATCCACGACGACGTGATGGACGACTCCGACACCCGGCGCGGGGAGCCGGCCGCGCACCGGCGCTTCGCCGGGGTACACGGGGACAACGGCTGGTCGGGTGACCCGGACGCGTTCGGCGCGGCGAGCGCCATCCTCCTCGGTGACCTGTGCCTGGCCTGGTCGGACGAGCTGCTGCACGGCTGCGGTCTGGACGCCGCCAGCGTGGACCGGGCCCGGCCGGTGTTCGACGCGATGCGCACCGAACTGATCGTCGGCCAGTACCTCGACGTGCTCACCCAGGCCACCGGGGAGACCTCGGTGCAGCGGGCCACCAAGGTGGCGCGCTACAAGTCGGCCAAGTACACCGTGGAGCGGCCGATGCTGCTCGGCGCGGCGCTGGCCGCCGCCGGGCCGGAGATCCACGCCGCGTACTCGGCGTTCGGGGTACCCCTGGGTGAGGCGTTCCAGCTGCGCGACGACGTGCTCGGCGTGTTCGGCGACCCGGCGCGGACCGGCAAGCCGGCCGGGGACGACCTGCGCGAGGGCAAGCGCACCTACCTGGTGGCTGCGGCCTACGAGGCGGCCACCGTGGGCGACCGGGCGGCCCTCGGCGCGGGGCTGGGCGACCCGGCGCTGGACCGGGCGGGGGTGGACCAGCTCCGGGAGATCATCGAGGTGACCGGCGCGCTGGACCGCACCGAGCAGCGCATCACCGAGCTGACCGGGCAGGCGCTCGCGGCGCTGAGCGGCGTGGAGCTGACCGGCGCCGGCCGGCAGGCCCTGGTCGACCTGGCCGCCGCCGCCACCCAGCGGGCCACCTGAGGCTCAGTCCCGCTGGACGCCCCGGCGGCCCCACCAGACCCACAGCGACAGTGTGCTGAGGATCAGGGCGAAGCCGAAGACCAGGTCCTCGACCGGGGCGTAGGCCAGCCGCCAGCCGAGTACGGCGGCGGGGTCGTAGCGGACGATGCCGCGGCCGGTGAGCAGGCCGTTGGCCAGCAGCTGCCCGGCCAGCAGGATCGGGTAGGTCGCCCAGAACAGCTTGCGGCGCAGCAGCCGGGTACGCAGCACGACGAGGTCGAGCCCGACCGCCCCGGCCGCCCCGAGGACGGCCGCCAGGGTGTAACTCACCGGCGCTGCGGTGGCTCGTCGCCGGCCCGCCAGCCGTCCTTGCGGCGCACCGTGCGTACCGCCTCGAAGCCGAGGATCGCGCACAGCGGTACCACCAGGAAGAACAGCAGCTCCTCCAGCGGGAGCCGGCCGGGCAGGGTGACCCCGACCAGCTGGCCCGGGTCGTAGCTCCAGTGGCCGGCGGCGATGGCGGCCACGTCCCAGGCGCCGAACAGCGCGGCCACCGGCACCAGGGTGAGCAGCAGCCGGCGCCAGCGGCGCAGCACGCCGACCCGCAGCACCGGCTCCAGCCAGAGGGCGCCGAGCAGGCAGCCGACCAGGACGGCGAGGTAGCTCAGGTGCCGCATGGCGGCTAGTAGCCGAGCGCCTGGGCGCGCCGCTTCACCTCGGTGGCCAGGTCACCGGCGAGGGCGGCGGCCGGGGTGCCGGGCAGGGTGGGATCCGGCGTGTACAGCCACCGCAGCGCTTCGTCGTCGTTGTACCCAGCGTCGAGCAGGAGATTCAGGACTCCCGGAAGGTGCTTGCGGGCGGTGGGTGTGGCGAGGAACTCGGCGGGTACCCGCAGCACACCATCCCGGCGGACGGCGAGCAGGGCGCGCTCGCGGATGAGCTGGTGTACCCGGTTCACCGGCAGGTCCAGCTCCAGCGCGACGTCGGGAAGAGTCAGCCAGCCGGATGGTTCGGCGGGGCCGGCGTGGTCGGTTTCGGTCACCTGTGCAGCCTGCCACGTCCGGTCGGAGCCGCGCAGACAGGGCGCGGTGGGCCGGTGCCGGAGCCGGTCCACCGCGATGGCGAACGGAGGCGGGGATGAGCACACGAGGCACCATGCACCGGCTACGGCGGTCCTGGCGGGTGGCCCGTCGGGAGGTCGGCGGGGCGGCCCGGCTGTTCCGGGTGGACCTGGCCGGCTTGGAACGGCCGGGCCACGCCCGGGGACGGCCGCCGGTGGAGTGGGACCTGTCGGAGCGGCCGTACCGACGGCTGGTGACCCCGCTGGCGTTCGGGGCGCTGCTGCTGGGTTCGATCATGGGCAGCTACTGGGCGGCGGCCGGCGGGCTGTTCACCGGCGGTCGGGCGCCGAGCGCGGCGAGCGCCCCGCTGTCCACGCCGTCGACGCCGGTACCGACGCCGTCCGTGCCGGCCGGCACGCCACCCGTGGTGACCGTGCTGCCGGTGACGCCGCTGCCGAACCCGCCGGCCCGCCCGCCGACCCGACCGGCGGTCCCCACCCCGGCGCCGCCGGCGCGCGCGACGCCCGCCGCGCCCGCCGTGCCGCCGGCCGCCGGCTGTGGGACGGCGTGCACGCCAGCGGCTGACCCGGCGTCGCCCAGCCCGTCCAGCACGCCGTCGGCCGACCCGACGGTCTCCCCCTCGGGTGGACCGGCGCCGCCCGGCGACTCCCCCACGCCCGCCCCGCCCAGCCCGGCACCGCAGCCCGCCCCCGACCCGACCGGCGACCCGACCCAGCCGGCACCCGGCCCGTCCGGCGACCCGGTCCAACCTGGCCCGTCCGGCGACCCGACCCAGCCGGCACCCGGCCCGTCCCGCAACCGCCCCGCTGGACCCCACCACCGGGGTTGGCCGGGCTGGCCCGTTCCGTGGCCGTCGGTCAGCTGGCCGGCCTGGCCCGTACCCCAGCCGTCGACGTCACCGTCGGTGACACAAAGCTGACCTGCCGGTTACGCACCGGCTGGGCCGGGCCCGCAGTCGCGACAATTCCAGCGCAAGGCGTGGTATCAGCATCCGCGGTGTATCACGGCTCGCTTAGACTGCACGCCGATGGATACCAGGGTCACCGACTCGCTGATCGGAGCGCTCGTCGACGAGCGCTACCGGATCCGTGCCCGGGTCGCCCGCGGCGGGATGGCCACCGTGTACACGGCCACCGACGAGCGGCTGGAGCGGACCGTCGCGCTGAAGATCATCCACCCGGCGCACTCCCGTGACCCGCAGTTCATGGCGCGCTTCACCGACGAGGCGAAGACCATCGCCCGGCTCACCCACCCCAACGTGGTGGCCGTCTACGACCAGGGCACCTACCAGGGCGCCCCGTACCTGGTGATGGAGTACGTCCGCGGGCACACGCTGCGCGAGCTGCTGGCCGAGCGGCGCCGCCTGGGCGTGCTGGAGGCGCTCGCCGTCCTGGAGCAGATCCTGGCGGCGGTGGCCGCCGCGCACCGGGCCGGCATGGTGCACCGCGACATCAAGCCGGAGAACGTCCTGGTCGCCGAGGCGCCGGGCAGCGGCAACCTGATCGACTCGGTGGTCAAGGTGGCCGACTTCGGGCTGGCCCGGGCGGTCGAGGAGGCCAGCGCCGACGAGAACGGCCACCTGATGGCCACCGTCGCCTACGTGGCACCGGAGCTGGTCACCGACGGGCACGCGGACACCCGGACGGACATCTACTCGGCCGGCATCGTGCTGTTCGAGATGCTCACCGGCCGGGTGCCCTACGACGGTGACCGCCCGGTGGACGTCGCCTGGCAGCACGTCGACCAGCAGGTACCGCCGCCCTCGAAGTTCGTCGCCGGACTGTCCCCGGCGGTGGACGAGCTGGTCGCCGCGGCCACCGACCGCGACCCCGGGCGCCGCCCGAGCGATGCGGGCGCGTTCCTGGCCAGCGTCGCCCTGGTCCGGGAGGAGCTGGGCGTGGTGGCCGCGGGTGCCCGGGTGGCCGCGCAGCCCACGGTCCAGGTGAACAGCATCGACCCGCCGACCCAGCCGCTCGCCGCGGCGGCCCGCCCGGCCTGGGCCCGGCTGCCCGGGCCGGCGGTGGAGCGCGAACCGCGCGGGGCCGCCCGCCGGGCGGCGCCGACCAGCGGACCAGCCGCCTGGTACGCGAAGATCACCGCGACCAGCAACGGCCGGCGCGGGGTGGCCGCCGCGATCGTGGTGCTGGGCCTGCTGGTCGCCGTGGGCGGCTGGTGGATCGGCGTGGGCCGGTACACCCAGGCACCGGCGTTGACGTCGCTGACCCGGCAGCAGGCGGCAGCGGTGGCCGCCGGGCACGGCTTCAAGCTGGGGTACACCGCCGGGCGCTACCGCGAGGACGTCCCCAAGGACACCGTGATCGGCCAGCAGCCGGGCGGCGGGCAGCGGATCGTCAAGGGCGGCACCATCACCCTGACCCTCTCCCTGGGCGCCGAGCGCTACGAGCTGCCCGACGAGAACGGCAACACCTACGAGCAGGCCTACGCCGACCTGATCAGCCTCAAGGTCTCGGTGACCCGCCAGGACGTCTACAGCGACACGATGGCCGCCGGCCGGGTGATCTCCACGAGCCCGGCGGCCGGCGCCACCGTGGCGCCCGGCGAGACGGTCACCGTCGCGGTCAGCAAGGGCAAGTCGCCGCACCCGATGCCCGACCTGTCCGGCAAGGACGGTAACGCGGCCAAGGCGCAGCTGGACGCCATGAAGATCGGCCTGCAGGTGGGTTTCACCATGGCCGACAGTGACAAGCCGGCGAACACGGTGATCGACCAGGACCCGGCCCCGGGCGCCGGGCTGGAACAGGGCCAGAAGATCATCCTGACGCTGAGCAAGGGCCCGGCGCTGGTCGCCGTCCCCAACGTCACCAACGCCGGGATGAACTGCCAGCAGGCGGCCACCACGCTGCAGCAGGCCGGGCTGGGCGTCACCGTCAACGGCAACCAGGGCGGCGGCTTCGTCTTCAACCAGAACCCGGGCGCCAACCAGCAGGTACCGCCCGGCACCCAGGTCACCATCTGGTGCGTCTGACCGCGATCGGCGCGCACGTGCCCACCGCCGGTGGCCTGGCCCGGGCGGCGCTGCCCTATGTCCGAACGGTGCGGGCCGGGGCCGCGCAGATCTACGTCTCCAATCCCCGTGGCTGGGCGCTGGCGGCCGGCGACCCGGCCCAGGACGAGCAGTTCGTCGAGGGTACCGCCGGTCTGCCGCTGTTCATCCACGCGGCGCTGCTGGTGAACCTGGGTTCGCCCACCCCGGCGACGGTGCAGAACTCGGTCGCCACGCTGCGGCACGCGCTGCGCCGGGGCGCCGTGCTGGGCGCGGCAGGGGTGGTGTTCCACTCCGGCAGCGCCGTCGACGCCGAGCACGCCGGGGTGGCGTACCGGCAGCTCGGGGCGGCGCTGCGGCCGCTGCTGGACGAGGCGGCCGAAGCCGGCGGGCCGCGGCTGCTGGTGGAGCCGACCGCCGGGGGCGGGCGCAGCCTGGCCGCCCGGGTGGAGCAGCTGGCCGACTACTTCGACGCGGTGGACGGCCACCCGTGGCTCGGCGTCTGCCTGGACACCTGCCACGCCTGGGCGGCCGGGCACGACCTGGCCACTCCGGGCGGTCCCGGGCGGATGCTGGACACGCTGGTGGAGACCGTGGGGGCGGGCCGGCTGCGGCTGATCCACGCCAACGACTCCCGGGACGCGCTCGGCTCGACCCGGGACCGGCACGCGACGATCGGCGCCGGGACGCTCGGCCGGGCGGCCTTCGCCGAACTGTTCGCCCATCCGGCCGCCGCCGGGGTGCCGGTGGTGGTCGAGACGCCCAGCGAGGGGTCGGTCGGGCATGCCCGGGACATTCGTACGCTGCGGGCGCTCGCGCGCCCTACCCAGCGGGCGAAGCCGCAGGTGAAGGGGCTCACAGAGGACTTGCGGACGATCGCTTCTTAGGGCAGCCTTACCTGCGTGTTCGTGTGTATCTGTGAGCGCGTCCGGGAGCGTGAGGTCCGGGCCGCCATCCACTGCGGGGCCCGTACCGAGGAGGCCGTGGGCGCCGCCTGCGGCGCCGGTACCAACTGCGGCTCGTGCCTGGACCGGATCTGCGACCTGATCGACGAACACGCACAGACCCCGGCACTCGCCGCGTAAGCCCACTTAGCGACCGAATCAGGCTAACTGTCCTAGTCTTGTCGGCATGCACGGTGACGCACGGGTCCTCGACTTCCTCAACGAGCAGCTGACCGCCGAACTGACCGCGATCAACCAGTACTTCCTGCACGCCAAGATCCAGGAGCACCTGGGCTTCACGGTGCTGGCCAAGCACACCCGGGCCGAGTCGCTGGACGAGATGCGGCACGCGGAGATCCTCACCGAACGCATCCTCTTCCTCGACGGCCTGCCCAACTACCAGCGGCTGTTCCCGCTGCGTATCGGCGAGACGGTCAAGGAGATGTTCGAGTGCGACATGGTGGTCGAGGTGGAGGCGGTCGACCGGCTGCGCCGCGGAATCGAGTACATGCGCGCGCACGGTGACGTCACCTCCGCCCGGCTGTTCGAGGACATCCTGGCCGACGAGGAGCACCACATCGACTACCTGGAGACCCAGCTCGACCTGATCGGCACCCTCGGCGAACCGCTCTACCTGCAGAACGTCACGGAGCACCCGGAACCCTCCTGAGCCGCCCCGCCGCGCCGCCGAGCGGCTGGACATGCCGCGGCGCGCCGATCGCGATGTCGGCGGATCCGGCGGGCCGGGTAGCCACGTCCGCCTGATCCCGGTGGGCCGTTAGCCTGACCCGGTGGCCGACTTCGACCCCTGGCGGGAGGACGACCCGGCGCCGCCGCCCCGGCGCTTCGGCCCGGGCTGCCTGATCGCGCTGATCGTCAGCGCGGTGGGCCTGGTGATCGCGGCGATCCTGGTGCTGCGGGCGCTCGACGCCGCCGCTTCCGGGGTGCGCCTGTGAGTGCCCGCCGGCCCGGTCAGAGGCGGCTGCGCAGCTCCCACAGCTCCGGGTAGAAGCGCAGCTCGACCCGGGGGCGCAGGTAACCGCCACCGGCCGAGCCGCCGGTCCCCGCCTTGGTGCCGATCTGCCGCTCGGCCATCAGCACGTGCCGGGCCCGCCACAGCGACCACGCCTGGTCGTGGTCGACCAGCGCCTCGGCCAGGTCCCACAGCGCACCGAACCGCTCCCGGTCCCCGGCCACCCGGGCGTACGCGGCGAACCGCTGCTCCGCCGTCTGCACCGCGAACCCGGCGCCGGCCAGTACCGCCAGGTAGCCGTCCCAGAGCGACGGCTCGGCCAGCCGGCGCGCCAGCCGGTCCCGCTCGGCCACGGTGAGGCCGCGGAACCGGCGCGGGAAGTCCGGGTCCTTGAGGCCGGAGAGGAACTCGATCTCCCGGAACTGGCCGGACTGGAAGCCGGAGGCCGGCGCCAGCTTGGTACGGAACGCCAGGAAGTCCTGCGGCGTCATGGTGTCGATCACGTCCACCTGGTGCACCAGCACGCCCTCGATCACCCGGGCCCGCGCCAGCCGCACCCGGGGCAGGTAGGTCTCGCCGGCCAGCATCCGGTCCCGGGCGTCGGTCAGCTCGGCCAGCAGCAACTTGAACCACAGCTCGTACGCCTGGTGGATGGTGATGAACAGCAGCTCGTCATGGGCCGGCGGGCTGGACTCGGGCACCTGCTGGGACAGCAGCTCCGGAATACGCAGGTACTCGCCGTAGGTGAGCTGGCCGCCCTGCTCGCCGAAGCGGGCGTCGGTGCCGGCGGGTACGTCCGGTCCGGTCATCTCAGCCCCGCAGCACTCCGGTGAGCACGTCGACCGCCCGGTCGATGCCGGCGTCGTCCACGTCCAGGTGGGTGATCAGCCGGCCGGTTGCCGGACCGAGCACCGAGACGAGCACTCCACGCTCCCGTGCGGCGGCGCCCAGCGCCGGCCCGTCCACCCCGGTCTTGGACAGGTCCAGCGCGACGATGTTGGTGCGGACCCGCTCGGCGTCCACCACGCCGAACGGCGCCAGCGCCTCGGCCAGCCGGCGCGCCCGCACGTGGTCGTCGGCGAGCCGCTCGACGTGGTCGGTCGAGCGCGTACAGGCCGGCGGCGGCGAGGATGCCGGCCTGGCGCATCCCGCCACCCATCCGCTTGCGCAGCTCCCGGGCCCGGGCGATGTTCGCCGCGCTGGACACCAGCACCGAGCCGACCGGGGCGCCGAGCCCCTTGGACAGGCACACCGACACGGTGTCGAACAGCGCGCCGTAGGTCGCGAACGGCACCCCGTCGGCGACGTGCGCGTGCCAGATCCGGGCGCCGTCGCAGTGCAGCGCCACGCCGCGCTCGTCGGCCAGCGCCCGCAGCGAGCGCAGCGTCTCCAGCGGGATCACCCCGCCGCCGCCCCGGTTGTGGGTCTGCTCGACGGCCAGCGCCGCGGTGGCCACCGCGTGGTACCCGGCCGGCCGGATCATCGCGGCCACCGTGTCCACGTCGATGTTCGCCCCCACCGGCGCCCAGGTACGGGTGGAGATCCCGCCGATCGCGGCGGCCGCGCCGATCTCGTAGGTGACCACGTGCGCGTCGGCGTCGCAGAGCAGTTCGCTGGCCGGCGGGCAGAGCAGCTGCAGGCCGATCTGGTTGGCCATCGACCCGGTCGGGGTGAACAGCGCCGCCTCGTGGCCGAACAGCGCCGCCACCCGCTCCTGCAGCGCGTTGATGGTCGGGTCCTCGCCGTAGACGTCGTCGCCGACCTCTGCGGCGGCCATCGCGGCGCGCATGCCGGCGGTGGGTCGGGTCACGGTGTCGCTGCGCAGGTCGATGATCGCCTCGGTCACCGCCCGATCCTACGACCGGCCCCGGCTGCCGGTGCCGGCAGCGTCAGCCGCGCAGGCTCTCCGCCACCAGGAAGGCCAGCTCCAGCGACTGCTGGGTGTTCAGCCGGGGGTCACAGGCGGTCTCGTACCGGCCGGGCAGGTCGGCGTCCACCAGGGCCTGGGCGCCGCCCAGGCACTCGGTCACGTTCTCGCCGGTCAGCTCGATGTGGATGCCGCCCGGGTGGGTCTGCAGCGCCCGGTGCACCTCGAAGAAGCCGAGCACCTCGTCGACGATCCGGTCGAAGTGCCGGGTCTTGTACCCGTTGGAGGACTCGTGGGTGTTGCCGTGCATCGGGTCGCACTGCCAGACCACCTTGGCGCCGCCGGCGTGCACCTTCTCCACGATCGGCGGCAACGCGTCGCGGACCTTCTGGTTGCCCATCCGGCTGACCAGGGTGAGCCGGCCGGGGACGTTGTCGGGGTTGAGCTTGTCGCACAGCTCCAGGGCGGTCTCGGGGGTGGTGTCCGGGCCGATCTTGACACCGATCGGGTTGGCGATCCGGGAGATGAAGTCGATGTGCGCGCCGTCCAGCTGCCGGGTCCGCTCGCCGACCCAGAGGAAGTGCCCGGACAGCCCGTACGCCCGGCCGCCGGCGGTGCGGGTCAGCGCCCGGTCGTACTCCAGGGCCAGCGCCTCGTGCGAGCAGTAGAGGGTGACGGTGCGCAGCGCCTCGTCGTCGGTCATCCCGCAGGCGCGGATGAAGGCCAGCGCCCGCTCGATCTCCCGGGCGATCGCCTCGTAGCGTTCGCCGAAGGCGGAGGTGCGCACGAAGTCGCGGTTCCAGTCGTGCACGGCGTGCAGGTCGGCCATGCCGCCACCGAGGTAGGCGCGCATCATGTTCATCGCGGCGGCCGCGTTGGCGTACGCCCGGATCATCCGCTGCGGGTCGGCGACCCGGGCCTCCGGCGTCGCCTCCAGCGAGTTGATCATGTCGCCCCGGTACGCCGGCAGGCCGAGCGCGTCCAGCGGCTGCGAGCGCGGCTTGGTGTACTGGCCGGCCATCCGGGCGATCTTGACCACCGGCATGCTCGCGCCGTAGGTGAGCACCACCGCCATCTGCAGCAGCGTGCGCGCGTTGCCCAGCAGGTGCGCCTCGGTGTTGTCGGCGAACGTCTCCGCGCAGTCGCCGCCCTGCAGCACGAAGGCCCGCCCCTCGCACACCTCGGCGAGCCGGCCGCGCAGGTCGTCCACCTCGTAGGGGGCGACGATGGAGGGCACCGCGTCGAGCACCCGGCACACCTGGGCGACCTCGTCCCAGTCCGCCCACGGTGGTGTCTGGACCCGGGGCAGGCTGCGCCACCGGTCCAGGCCGAGGGTTTCCGCCTCGGCGGTGTCGTGGGACGGTCGGCCGATTTCCAGCCCGGGGTTCCGGAGGTCGTGCCACTCCTGGCGCATGTCCAACAGATTACGGCGCCCGCACACCACTCTGCCCGGACCGGTGCCCGATCCCACCATCCGGTCGAGGCGTCCCGAGCAACGGAAAGTAACGGTTGGCGACCGTTGCCGGCCCCAGGCCGGTAACGGTTCAGGATGGTTCAGGACTGCTGGGCGGCGATCTGTCGGGCCCGGTCCCGGGCCGCCTCCAGGGCGGCCAGCAGCGCGGCCCGTACCCCGTGGTTCTCCAGCTCCCGGATGGCGCTGATGGTGGTCCCGGCCGGCGAGGTGACCGCCTCGCGCAGCTTCACCGGATGCTCCCCGGAGTCGCGCAGCATGATCGCCGAACCGATCGCGGTCTGCACGATCAGGTCGTAGGCCACCTGGCGCGGCAGGCCGAGCAGGATGCCCGCGTCGGTCATCGCCTCCACCAGGAAGAAGAAGTACGCCGGCCCGGAGCCGGACAGCGCCGTCACCGCGTCCTGCTGGGACTCCGGCACCCGCAGCACCCGGCCCAGCGGGGTGAACATCTCCTCGGCCAGCGCCAGGTGCGCAGCGGTGGCGTGGGTACCCGCCGAGATCGCCGTCATCGCCTCGTCCACCAGCGCGGGCGTGTTGGTCATCACCCGCACCACCGGCGTACCGGGGGCCAGCCGGTCGGCGAAGAACGCCGTGGGCAGGCCGGCGCAGAGCGACACCACCAGCTTGTCCGCCGGGATCTTCGGGCCCAGGTCGACCAGCAGTGCGGCGGCGTCCTGCGGCTTCACCGCGATCGCCAGCACGTCGGCGCGCTGCACCGCCGCGTCGTTGTCCAGCACCTCGACGCCGTAGCGCTGGGCCAGCTCGGCGGCCCGCTCGGCGCGGCGCGCGGTGGCCACCAGGCGCTCCGCCGGCCAGCCCGAGCGCAGCAGCCCGGAGAGCACCAGCTCGCCGATCTTGCCGGCGCCGATCACCGCGACCGTCTGCACGGCGTCGCCTCCCCCAGGTCGGCGGGGCGTCGCGGTCCGGGTCGGACCGCGACGCCGTCAGCATTGCGCTCCAGGAACACAGCAGTGGCTCAGGAGCCGAAGAAGACCTCGACCTCGGAGTACCGCTCGACCGGCACGGTCTTCAGCTCGCGGGTGCCGTCGATCAGCGGGACCCGGACGATGTCGGTACCGCGCAGCGCCATCATCTTGCCGAAGTCGCCCTCGTGCACCGCGTCGATGGCCTGCAGGCCGAACCGGGTGGCCAGCACCCGGTCGTACGCGGTCGGGGTGCCGCCGCGCTGGATGTGGCCGAGCACCACGGTGCGGGCCTCCTTGCCGGTCTTCGCCTCCAGCTGCTCGGCCAGCCACTGGCCGATGCCGCCGAGCCGGACGTGCCCGAACGCGTCCAGCTCCTGGTTGTGCAGCACCATCTGGCCCTCCAGCGGCTGCGCGCCCTCGGCCACCACCACGATCGGCGAGTACTGGTGCGGTGAAGCGCTTCTCCACGTACGCGGCCACCTGGTCGACGTCGAAGTTGCGCTCCGGCAGCAGGATGACGTTGGCGCCACCGGCGATGCCGGCGTGCAGCGCGATCCAGCCGGCGTGCCGGCCCATCACCTCGACGACCAGCGTGCGGTGGTGCGACTCGGCGGTGGTGTGCAGCCGGTCGATCGCCTCCATCGCGATGTTGACGGCGGTGTCGAAGCCGAAGGTGTAGTCGGTGGCGCCGAGGTCGTTGTCGATGGTCTTCGGTACCCCGACCACCTTGACGTCCGAGCTCGTCGAGCTTGGTGGCGACGCCCAGGGTGTCCTCGCCGCCGATCGCCACGAGCGCGTCGACGCCCAGCTCGGCCAGGTTCTCCTTGATCTTCTCGACGCCGCCCTCGATCTTGAACGGGTTGGTCCGCGACGAGCCCAGGATCGTGCCGCCGCGCGGCAGGATGCCCCGGACCTCCGGGATGCCCAGCGGCAGGTGATGCCCTCCAGCGGGCCCCTCCAGCCGTCGCGGAAGCCGACGAACTCGTGGCCGTAGGCGTCGACGCCCTTGCGGACCACACCGCGGATGACCGCGTTCAGGCCGGGGCAGTCGCCGCCGCCGGTCAGCACACCGATGCGCATGTCGTGGTTGTCCTTCCCGTTCACTGCTGTCTGATGCCCGGTTGCCCCGTCAGGTCCGGGACGCGGCAGGGCCCCGCGCCGAGGACGGCTCGGGCGTGCAGGGACCCCGGTGACCACCGCCGCGCGGGCGGTGCACCCTGGCGTCATTGCCGGCAGGGCAGGCCGCAACTGCGCACTGTAGTCCCACTCCGGCCGGGACTGAAGCGCCACCCCGTCGCTCCCCCCGCCGTCCGCGCGCCGTTCACCCGCCGGTCAGCCGGGTCGCCTCACGCAGCGTCACCTTCGCTGCCCGGGGGCGCCAGTACCTGCCAGCGGGCCAGGTTGTGCCGGGCGTCCACCAGGGCATCGTGCCGGCCGCTCATCTCCGGCAGCGGCGGGCGGCCCCGGTCGTCCCACAGCTGCCGCAGGTCCTTGGTGAACCGGGGGATGGTCCGGGGCAGTGCCGGCATCGGGCCCCACAGCTGGGCCAGCGCCACGTGGTCGTAGGCGGCGTACCAGGCCCACAGCTCCAGCTCCCGGCCGGCCAGCGGCTCGACCAGGAAGGCGTAGAGGTCCTCGCGGATGCGTTCGCGGGAACGCCACGCCGGGTCGGCCGGGGAGGGCAGCTTGTCCAGCACGTTGCGGCGGACCCAGGGAATGGCCCGGGAGGCGTCGAACTCGGTGGAGACGGCGTAGAACTCCCGCCCGTGTTCGTCGACCACGCCGATGGAGACCAGGTCCACCAGGCGCCCGTCCTCGATGAACTCACAGTCGTAGAAGTAGCGGTACCGCACCGGGCCATCCTGCCAGCCGGGTCCGGTCCGCCTCGGCGCGCCCGGTCGGACGGCAGCACCTGGACGCAGCGCCCCTGGTCAGGACAGCGCCACCGGGACCGGAGCACGCTGCGGGCGCGGCCGCGGCGCGGGGCCGGAGCGCATCCGGTCAGGCCGGCGCGACGGGATGCGGGGCAGCCGGTCAGGACGCCGCGACCACCGCGAGTTCGGCCCGGATGCCGGCCAGCCGGCTCAGGTCGGCGGCTGCGTCCGGGCTGTCCCCGGCGTGCAGCCGACGGGCCAGCTCGGCGGCCCGGCCGGCCAGCCGGCAGCGCAGCAGCACGGCCAGGCCGGCGGTCAGCTCCCCCACCGTCAGCGGCGCCGCGGCCAGGTAGCCGGCCAGGAAGCCGCCGGCCCGGAGGCTGCCGCCCAGCCGGCAGACGGCCGCGGCCACATCGGACAGCAGCAGGCCGGTGGCGGCCCGGCCCCACCCCACCACGCCGATCCGCCCGGTCGCCCGGTCCAGCCGGAACGCGCCCGGATCCGGGTCGCCGTGCAGCACGCCGTAGCTGAGCCGGTCGGTGACGGTCAGCCGGACCAGCGCCGCGCCCGCCTCGGCCACCGCGTCCGGCAGCCAGGGCGCCACCCGCAGGTGTACGCCCGCCGGATCGGGCCGCCCCAGCAGGGGCAGCCGCGGGTCCGCGAACCCGGCCAGGTCCCGGTGCAGCCGGCCCAGCGCGTCGCCCCACAGCTGCGCCTCGACCGGGTCGGCCGGCTCCAGCGCCCGCCCCGGTACGTCGGCCAGCAGCACCAGCGCACCGCCGTGCAGCGGTACCCAGCTGGCGCCGTTCACCGCGCGGATCGCCACACCCGTGGGCAGCGGCGCCGCAGGCACTGCCGAGGAGCCCCGGGCCAGCCGGGCGGCGGCGGCCAGGCCGCCGAGGAGCCGGTCCCGGCCGGCGTCCGGGACCCACTTGGCGACCACGGTGCCGGGCGGGTCGCCGGCCAGCCGCAGCCGCCAGACGCAGGCGCCCAGCGCCGTACGGTCCTCGATCCGACGGTGCCACATGGTGCGTACCGTCGAGTCCAGGTGCAGCGCCGTGACCACGGCGCTGATTATCGGACGGTGACCGGGCACCGGTGCACCCCCGACACCCCGGACCGTTGTGTTATCGCGCCGTTACCCGCCGATTCGGTCCCTCGGCGCAGGACCGGATAACCTGCCCCGGGTCATCGTTCACGGATGTCGACTCGCCGCACACGGGGGGTATACAAGCGGGCGCACCCGCGACATGATCTGAACTACCGTCCGCCCGCCCCAGCCTGCGACAACGCAACCGGGCGGTACGGGGCGGGCCCCGGCCGCCAGCCGGGGGGACACACGTGGGGGCAGCGCCGCTGCCCGCACCGAGCACGCCGCACTGGGAGGGCCGGCTCGTGGATGCTAGGCAGCCGGAGTACGCCGACGCGCTGACCGGAGTGGAGATGTTCGCGTCGCTGGAGCCGGAGGTACGCCACCGCGTCATCGCCGCCGCCGTGCCGCGCACGTACCGCAAAGGGCAGTTGCTCTTCGTCGAAAATGACCCGGGCGAGTCGCTGATCGTGCTGCGCCGCGGCGCGGTCGCGGTGTTCCGCACCTCGGCCAGCGGCGAACGCGCCGTGCTCAACGTGGTCCGCCCGCCGGAGGTGCTGGGCGAGGTGTCGCTGCTGGACGGCGCCGCCCGGTCCGCCTCCGCCGAGGCGATCGAGGACTGCGCCGCGCTGGCCCTGTCCCGGCAGGCCTTCATCGAGCTGGTGCACGTCAACCCGCGCATCCTGGACGCCGTGATGCGCTCGCTCGGCCAGTTGATCCGCCGGCTCACCGAGCAGAACGCCGACCACGTCTTCCTCGACCTGCCCGGCCGGGTGGCCAAGACGCTGGTCCGGCTGGCCGGCGACAACCCGGCGCCGATGGTCACCATCGAGCTCAACCAGAGCCAGCTGGCCGAGATGGCCGGCGGCTCGCGGCAGAGCGTCAACCAGGCGATCGGTTCGTTCGCGGCGCGCGGCTGGCTGCGCACCGAGGGCCGGCGGATCGTGGTGATCGACCTGGCCGCGCTGCGCCGCCGGGCCGGCATGTCCGAACGCTGACCCGGTCCCGTCGGGCCGGGTACCAATCCCCTGCCAGGCCGGGCCGGATGCCGACCGTCCCGGGTGGGCCGAACGCCGGCCCCCCGGGCCGAGCGATGGTGGCCGCGTGGGCACTTCTCGCCACCGGCGCGGCGTGCCACCATTAGCACGCCGCCCGGACAACGGAGGGGCCCACCGTGACCTGCCCCAACTGCGCGCGCCCAGCGGAGGCCGACGACCGCTTCTGCGCGGGTTGCGGCGTCATCCTGCGATCCGGCTGTGTCCACTGTGGACGCTCCGCGCCCGCCGGGACAGCCTTCTGCTCCGGCTGCGGACGCGGCCTGGACGCGGCCGGCGGTCCGGCCGCCGACGGCCGGCTGCCCCAGGAGGACCGGCGCCGGGTCAGCGTGCTCTTCGTCGACATGGTGGAGTTCACCGACTTCGGCGAGCGCAGCGACCCCGAGCAGGTACGCGCGCTGCAGAACGAGTACTTCGGGGTGGTCCGCCGGGTGGTGGGCCACTACGGCGGCGTGGTGGAGAAGTACATCGGCGACGCGGTGATGGCGCTCTTCGGCGCCCCGGTGGCCACCGAGAACGACCCGCTGCGCTGCGTGCGCGCCGGGCTGGAGCTACAGGCCGTCCTCGGCCACGGCGCCGGGCGGACCAGCGGGCTACGGTTCCGGGTCGGCGTGGCCACCGGCGAGGCGCTGGTCGACGTGGCCGCCGCGCGCGACGGCGGGCAGGCCATCCTGGCCGGCGACGTGGTCAACACGGCCGCCCGGCTGCAGGCGCTGGCCCCGCCCGGCGGCGTCCTGGCCTGCGCCACCAGCTACGCCGCCACCAGCGCCGACGTCGAATATCAGGGGCGGCCGCCGGTCACCCTGCGCGGCCACTCGGCGCCCAGCACGGTCTGGCTGGCGGTGGCCGCCCGGCAGGCCGGGGCGCCGGCCACCGACTCCGAATCCAGCCCCATGGTGGGTCGGGAACACGAACGCTCGCTGCTGGTCAACGCCCTCTACCGGACGGTACGCAGCAGCACGCCCCAGCTGGTCACGGTCCTCGGCGAGGCGGGTATCGGCAAGTCCCGGCTGCTGCGCGAGCTGTCCCGGCTGGCCGCCCGGCAGCGCGAGCCGGCCGTCTGCTGGCTGGTCGGGCACTGCCCGCCGTTCGGCGAGGAGGTCACCTACGCGGCCTTCGCCGACATGGTGCGTACCCGGGCCGGGCTGGCCGCCGCCGACGACCCGGACACCGTGGCCGTCCGGCTCACCGCGACGCTGGGCGAACTGGTACCGGCCGGGGAGGCCGACGCGCTGGCCCGGGCGCTGCGCCCGCTGCTCGCCCCGACCGGCGCCGCGCCCAGCGCCGCCGACGCCGAACTGGCCTGGCGCCGGTTCGTGCTGGCGCTGGCCGCCCAGCGCCCCACCGTGCTGGTCTTCGAGGACCTGCACTGGGCCGACGAGCGGCTGCTGCACTTCGTCGAGCTGCTGGCCACCTCGGCGCGCGGGCTGCCGCTGCTGATCGTCTGTACCGGCCGGCCCCAGCTGCGAGACCGGTACCCGAGGTTCGCCGCTACCATCGGCGGCACCCTGTCGCTGGCGCTCAACCCGTTGCGGGACAGCGACATCAGCTCCATGTACGCGCTGATGTTCGGCTCGGCGTTCGCCGCCACCACCCCGTACCCCCTGGTGGAGCTGGCCGACGGCAACCCGCTCTACGCCCAGGAGTACGTCCGCATGCTGCTGGAGCGCGGTCAGCTCGGCCCCGACGTGGCCGCCTGGAGCACCACCGGGGACACCGCGCCGCCGATGCCCGACAACGTCCAGGCGGTCATCGCCAACCGGCTGGACCTGCTGGAGCCGGCCGACCGCGCGGTGCTGCAGGCGGCCGCCGTGGTGGGCCGGCACTTCTGGCCGGAGGCGGTGGCCGCGGCGCTGGGCCGGCCGGTCGACGTGGTGGAGCGCGCCCTGCGCCGGCTGGAGCAGCGGGACCTGATCCGCGAACAGCCGGCCGCCACCCTGCCGGGGCACGGCGAGTACCGGTTCCGCCACGTGCTCGTCCGGGACGTCTGCTACCACCGGCTGCCCCGGGCCGAGCGGCTCGGCCGGCACCAGCGCACCGCCGGGTGGCTGACCGCGGCGCTGCCCGGTAACCCACCGACAGCGCTGCTGGCCGCCCTGGCCCAGCACCGCTATGCGGCGTACCTGCTGGCCCGGCAGACGGGCGCGGAGCCGGCCGGGTACGCCCGCGCCGCCGGCGCCGACCTGCAGGCGGCCGCCCGGTCGGCGCTGGCGCACGGGGCGCGCCCCGAGGCCCGGCGCTGGCTGACCCGTATCCGGGAGCTGGACCTGCCGCTGGAGCCGGCGGTAGAGCTGCTGGAGCTGGAGCTGGACCTGGCCGACGGGCGGGAGGCGTTCGCGGCCCAGGACGGCCCGGCCCGGCTGGCGAAACTGGCCGGCTCGACCGGGGACGCACCGGCGCGCACGCTGGCCGCGCGGGCCAGTCACCTGCTCGCCGGGGTGGTCACCGACCGGGCCGAGGCGCTCGGGCACCTGGACCGGGCCGTGGAGCTCTACGACTCGCTGCCGGAGCGCGTCGAGAAGGCCGCCGCCCTGCTCGACCTGGCGCACGCCCACCTCGCCGGCCGGGAGTACGAGCCGGCCAGCCTGGCCGCCACCGCCGCGGCCGACCTGGCCGACCGGCTGGGCCACGCCGAGCTGCGGCTGCGCGCGCAGGCACTGGTGGCACAGGTCGGCGCGGTGGCGCCGCCCGGCTGACCGGGGCGGTCAGGCGGCGACGGCGGTGGGCGGTTCGCTCTCCGGGGTACGGGGGGCCGGCTTGGCGCTCTTCACCTTCGCGGCGTAGACGTCGACGTATTCGCGGCCGGAGAGCTCCATCAGCTCGTACATGATCTCGTCGGTGACCGCCCGCTCGACGAACCGGTCGCCGGCCAGGCCGGCGTAGCGCTCGAAGGTGATCGGCTTGCCGAACCGGATGTGCGGGCGCATCAGCCGGGGCAGCGCCTTGCCCGGTGGCTGGAGCTTGTCGGCGTTGAGCATCACCACCGGGATGACCGGGGCGCCGCTCTCCAGGGCCAGCCGGGCCACTCCGGTCTTGCCGCGGTAGAGCCGGCCGTCCGGGGACCGGGTGCCTTCCGGGTAGATGCCGAAGAGCTTGCCCTCGCGCAGCACGCGCAGGCCGGTGTCGAGGGCCGCCTGGGCGGCCCGGCCGCCGGAGCGGTCCACCGGGATGGTGCCGGTGCCGGTGAAGAAGGCCCGGGAGATGAAGCCTTTGAGACCCTTGCCGGTGAAGTACTCGGCCTTGGCCACGAAGGTCACCTTCCGCTTCACCATCAGCGGCATGAAGATCGAGTCGGAGAAGGACAGGTGGTTACTCGCGATGATCGCCGCGCCGTGAGCGGGGACGTTGTCGCGCCCCTCGACCCTGGGCCAGAAGATCAATCGCAACCAGGGGCCCAGCAGGATGTACTTGAGCAACCAGTACAGCACACCCGTCCCTTCTCGATGCCCCGCCGACAGTATCCCCGCCACGTTGCGGCCCGGCAGCACGAAGACGACCGGGCGCCCCGCACGGCCTCGACGCCCTGAGCCTACGGACCCGGTACCCCGGCCCACAACGGACTCCCCGTTCCGGCGCAGCCGTGTCAGGATTCAAGCCTGGGCAAATCTGGTCCGGCCGATCGCCGAACCGCCACCGGGCACACCCCGGCGCAGCGGTGCGGCGGACGGCCGCCGGATCGCCGGTCGATCAACGGGGACTGAGGGGAGGCGCTGTGACGTCGGGTGGTGCCCGTCGGGGACGGCGGGACAACGGCCTGGTGGCCACGGAGTACGCGGTCGCCGGCGATGTCGACCCGCGGGTCGGCGAGCACCTGCTGGACGTCCTCGGGCTGCGCGGCATCGCCGCCTATCTGCAACCGGCGGCCGATCTGCACCCGATCACGCGTACCACCACCCTGCCGTCCCGCCCCACCGACCGGCTCTACGTCGACCGCGCCCACCTGGACACCGCCCGTGCCTACCTGGACCAGGTGGCCGGCGCCGAGGTCGAGGCCGGCACCGGCCCGCCGGCCGCCCCGGTCCGGGATGGCACGGAGGCGCCGGTCGCCCCCGAACTCGGCGACCAGGGCATCGACGACCTCTTCGCGGCGATCGTCGCCGGCTACGACCGGGACGCCGACGGCACCACCTGGCCGGCCGCCGAGGACCTGCCCCGGCGGGTCGACCGCGACCCGGCCGGCGACGGCCCGGCCACGGCCGGCGCCGGGCAGCAGCTGCGCCGCTGGCAGGACAGCACCATCCAGCCGGACGGCTGGCGCTCCCCCACCGACGACAGCGGCCTGCTCGACGGGCTGGACAGCATGGGCGCCGGCCTGGACCCCGACGACGACGACGATGACGACGAGGGGTACACGCCGCCGCCACCGCCACCGCTGCCCCGGATCGCTCCGGCAACCGCCGCCGCGGTGCTGTCGATCGTCGCCGGCGTGGTGGTGTTCTTCAATCCGACGCTGATTCCGGTGGACCAGACCTTCGCCATGGTGCTGGGGTTCTGTGGCATCCTGGGCGGCTTCGTGGCGCTGATCTGGCGGCTGCGCCCCGGCGATGACGACGACGACCCGTGGGACTCCGACGACGGTGCGGTCGTCTGACCCGTGCGCTGGTCAGGACAGCCGCTGGCCGCCTTTGGTGAGCCAGTCGAGGATCGCGTCGATCGGCTCCTGCCAGCGGGCGTCCAGCATCATCGCGTGCCCCATGCCGGGGAAGAGCAGCGGCGCCGCGCCGAAGCCGCGGGCGGCCCGGTTCAGCGCGGCGGCCGGTGCGATCCGGTCGTCCGGGGAGCCGACCACCAGCACCGGCGGATCACCCACCGGCGAGTCCGGGGTACCCGGGCGCAGCAGCCGCCACTGGGCGCGCCGGGCGGCGCGACCCCACCGGGCGGCGTACCCGCGCGCCACGCTGGTCGGCAGCTCCCGGCTGAACAGCTGCCCGCGCGCCGGGCGCAGCCGGCCACCGAACAGCGCCGGTAGCACACCGGACGGGTTGGCCAGCGCGGCGCTGGCCGCCGCGCCCGGCCCACCGGCGACCGGGGCGAGCAGCACCGCCGCCCGGGCCGGGTAGCGGGCCAGCGCATGCGCCACCACCAGGGCGCTGGCCCCGTGCCCGACCAGTACCGCCTGCCGGGGCAGGCCGGCGGCCACCTGAACCACGTCGTGCACGTAGTCCCGCCAGCCGGTGCGCGGCGCGCTGCCGCTGGCCCCGTGCCCGCGCAGGCTCATCGCGTACGCCGGGAAGCCGCGCTGCGCGGTGTGCTCCAGCCAGTGCTCGCCGTACACCCAGGCACCGGCGCCGAAGCCGGGGACGAACAGCACCGGCGGCAGCCCCTCGTCCAGGTCCGGCGCGGCGTGCAGGACTTCCCGGCGGACCGGCGGGGACGGTCGCGACCACTCGGCCAGACGGATGATCGAGGTGCTCACCGGGTCGCCTCCAGACCGCTGACCAGCCGCTGCAGGGCACGCAGGTAGAGCAGGTGGCTGACTTCGAACCAGTGCCGGCCGGTGTTCTTGACCGGACCGGCGTGCAGCCGCTCCCCGGTGGGGAACGCCGCAGCCCAGAATTCCTGTGCCCGGCGCGGATCGGTCTCGCGCAGCCGCAGCCACCGGGCCATCACCACGGTCTGCCAGTGCACCAGCGGGAACAGCCCGCTGTCCGGCTGCACCAGCCCGGCCACGAACAGCGTCGGGTACGCCCGGGAGAAGGCGTGCAGCGGCAGCCGGGGCCGGCCGTCGCTGTCGGCGCCGATCAGCTCCGGGGCCAGGAAGTCGAAGCGCGGCGCGTACCCGGTGGCCAGTACCACCAGGTCGGGGTCGATCTCCCGGCCGTCGGTGAGCAGCACCGAGTGGCGCTCGAAGCGCTGCACGTCGGGGACGGCGGTCAGGTCGCCGTGGCCCAGGTGGTAGACCAGCTGGCTGTTGACGATCGGGTGGGTCTCGCCGAGCCGGTGGTCGGGGCGGGGCAGGCCGAACCGGGTCAGCTCGCCGACGCTGCGGCGCAGCGTGCGCTGCAGCAGCCAGCGGCGCAGCCGCGCCGGCAGCGGCCAGCGCAGCAGCGCGTCGTTGACCTGGTCGGACGGGCGGCCGCCGACGAACTTCGGCGCGTACCAGTAGCCCCGGCGCGCCGAGTGCCAGCACTTCGCCGCCTGCTGGGCGGCCTCCACGGCGATGTCACAGCCGGTGTTGCCGGCGCCGATCACCAGCACCTTGCGCCCGCGCAGCTGGGCCGGGTCCTGGTAGGCGCTGGCGTGGATGACTTTGCCCTGGTAGTCGCGCAGGCCGTCGTAGTCGGGCAGGTTGGGTGACCAGTTGTGGCCGTTGGCGACCACCACGGCGGCGTACCGGGCGGTGCGCTCCCGGCCGCCCCTGGCCCCCCGGGTGGTGACGTCCCAGTAGCCCTCCTCGCCGGGCTCGACGCGGGTCACCTCGGTGCCGAACCAGATGCGCCGGCGCAGGTCGAAGTGGTCGGCGTAGCGCTCCAGGTAGCGCAGCACGCGGGAGTGGTGCGGATAGTCCGGCCAGTCGTCCGGCATCGGGAAGTCGGGGTACTGGGTGGACGGCTTGGAGGAGATGAGGTGGGTGCTGGCGTAGACGGGGCTGCGGTCGTGCTTCCAGTTCCACGCCCCGGCCACGCCGGTCTCCCGCTCGAAGCAGTCCACGTCGAAGCCGTGCTCGACGAGGTTCTTGATGGCGGCCAGGCCGCTGGCGCCGGCGCCGATCACGCAGACACCTGCGCCCCGGTCGTACACCGGCCGGCTGCCCCGCCAGATGGTGGCGGTGGCCGCGGCGGTGTCCCAGTCGGCGTCCTCGACGCTCACCCGACCTCCCGGCAGTGCGCAGGCACCACCCCGGGACAGGACCGGCGCCGCCGGTCTTCACGCCTGAGGGGCAGGTGCGAAGCGGTGCGGCCGGGCAGGCGTGCGCCGGCCGGCGCGACCCCTGATCAGGGTCGGCTGCGCCATCCTCGTGGGTCAACGGGTGCTTTGTCCAGCACCGCCCCCCTCACCCCACACCGCCGTAGCCTAGTGATCTCGGGGTTTCGGTGGTCATATGCGCCGGTGACACCCCATAACCCCACGATCGCTTCGGTGCGGGGCGGCGGGTCAGCGGTGCTTGCGGCTGGCGTTGCCGGCCTTGGCGGACGGGGCGTTCCCGGTGGCTTCGGGGGGCTGTGGCATTGTCGCGGCGGCCGCCGAGCGACTGGTCTTCTTCGTGCCGGCCTTGTGGTTGCGCTTGCTCTTAGCCTGGTGCACATCCCTCTTGTCGGGCATGTACGACACCTCCTGTCGAGAGGACGCTATCACCGGACCCGACGACCCCGCCCCGACCTTCGGACCAGGTGACTCGGGCCGGCGGCCAGCAGCCGGGCGGCGTCAACGGACCGGTCGCCGGGGCCGGCGCGGCACGAGAGCCGACGCCGGCGCGCGGGGGCGCGCAACTGGAGCCCAGGCCCGCGCGGAAGGGCAACCGGGTCGACGTGTCGAAGGGCAGGCCGAACGGGGTGCCGGCGGTTCAGTCCGGGAGCACCAGGTCCGCGACGAGCGGCAGGTGGTCGCTGGCCCGCCGGGTGACGTCCGTGTCCAGCACCCGGAAGGCGGCCACCGAGATCCGCGGGTCGACCAGCACCGCGTCGATCCGCCGGTCGGGCGCCGTGGCCGGGAAGGTCGGGTGGCCCTCGTCGACGCCCGCGTCGACCAGTCCGTCGGCGAGCGTGCGCCAGGCGCCGCCGCCGGGCGTCTCGTTCAGGTCACCGGCCAGGATCACCGGGGCGTCCAGGTCGGCCAGCGCCTTCTTCAGCAGCTGGGCCTGCGCCGGCCGCTCCGCCGGGTCGGTGGCCAGGTGGGTACCGACCAGTGCGACCGGGGTACGCCCCACCAGGCACCGGGCGAAGACAGCGCCCCGCAGGTGCCGGCCGGGGGTCAGTGGGAACTCCAGGCGCCACCCGTCGGTGACCCGTACCCGCAGGCTGGTGAACAGGGCGCTACCGACGCCCGGCAGGCCGCCGGCCGCGTGCACCATCCCCCACGAGTGGGCCAGCTGCGCGCAGCGGGTGCGCCAGCGCAGCCGGCGCGGCGCCTCCTGCGCGATCACCACGTCAGGGGCCAGCTCGCGGATGACGGCGGTCAGCGCCGTCCGGTCATCCCGCAGCCCGTGCACGTTGTACGAGACGACCCGCAGCGCGATGCCCATCGACACCCCTCCCCGCCACACCCGCCTCCCGGTGGTGCCGCCTACCCTACAGGCGCCCGCGTGACGCCGGGGGCGGTTGTGACATCTCCGGACGGCGGAAGCTACTGCCGCCGGGCGAGGTCAGCGGCGCCCACCAGGCCGGCGGCGTTGCCCATCAGCGCCGGGCGGACCTCGGCGACGGGCAGCCGGCCGCGCTGCGCCAGCGCCGCCGTGAACGACGCCCGGGTCGGCTGCATGAGCAGGTCACCGGCGTCCACGACGCCGCCACCCACCACCAGAACCTGCGGGTCGAGGATCTGCACCATGTCCGCGAGTCCCTGGCCGAGCCAGTGCCCCACCTGGGCGAACGCGTCGGTGGCGGCGGCGTCGCCGAGCCGGGCGGCCTGGGTCACCAGTGGACCGTTGATCTCGGCGACCTCACCACGCGCCAGGTCGAGCAGCACCTTGGCCTGCTCCGGCTGGGCGGCGGCGGTGGCCCGGGCGAACCGCACCAGGGCGCTGCCGCTGGCGTACTGCTCGATGCAGCCGCGCCGGCCGCAGCCGCACAGGTGGCCGTCCGGGACGAGCAGGGTGTGGCCCAGTTCGCCGGCGATGCCGTGCGCCCCGCGGATCAGTTCGCCGCCGAGCACGATGCCGCCGCCGATGCCGGTACCCACGGTGAACAGCACCATCGACTCGTCCGCGTCGGCCGCCGCGCCGTACTGGAACTCCGCCCAGGCCGCCACGTTGCCGTCGTTCTCCACCACCACCGGGACGGTGACGTGCCGGGCGATCTCGTCGCGCAGGGGCTCGTTGCGCCAGGCCAGGTTGGGGGCGAACAGCACGGTGGAGCGCTTGGCGTCGATCCAGCCGGCCGCACCGATGCCGATGGCGTCGACGTCGTACTTCTCACTCAGCTCGGCGATCACCTCGACGATGCGCGCCAGGGTCTGGGCGACGTCCTCGGCGGGGGTGTCCCGACGGGCCTGGGCCAGCACCGTGCCCGCCGAGTCGACGACCCCGCCCAGCACCTTCGTCCCGCCGATGTCGACACCGATGGTCAATCCCACCGTCGTGCTCCCTTTCGCTGACCCCGCTGGCCTGCCCGCCGGCGCGGGCCCGGACGCCTGTGCGTCCGCGTTAGCTTGCCGCATCGAGACTATCCACGACCAGGGGGGTTCGCCGGGTCGGCCGGTTCGGGGGCGGTGGCGACCGGTGCGGTCGGTGCGGGGTCGGCCGGTTCGCCGACGGCGACGTCCGGCGCGGGCGACGCCGGGTCGGCCGGTCCGGGGGCAGCGACGTCAGGTCCGGGTGCAGTACGGTCGGCCGCTTCGGGGACAACGACGTCACCTGGGGGTGCAGCACGGTCGGTCGGGTCCGGGTCGGCCGCATCCGGTGCGGGTGCGGCACGGTCGGCCGCGGGTGCGGCCGGGCGGAGCAGGTCGCCGGCTGCGCGCAGCGCGGCGCTGACCCCTTCGGCCAGGTCGCCCGCGCCGCTGGCGAGCCGCTCCACCAGCTCCGGGTCCGGGTCGCGGAGCACTGCCACGGCCCGGCAGAGCGGGCAGACGCAGCACGGTTCGGAGCCGGTGGCCACGGTGTGCCCGGACCGGGCCAGCCAGCCGCGGGCGGCCGTCGACGCGGTGGCCACGGCCGCCGCGACCAGCCGTTCGGCCTCCTCGCGGGGCGAGGCCGGGGGCGGCTCACCCACGGCCGGCGCCCGCCGACTCGACCCGCTTGCGCAGCTCCTTGAGCGCGGTATCCATGATCGTCTGCTCGGCCTTGCGGCGCAGGAAGCCGGGCAGCGAGATCGCCAGGTCAACCGCCAGGGTGTACGTCACCAGCGTGCCCTCGCCCTCCGGGGTGAGGTCGTAGGAGCCGGTCTGGGCGCGCTGGGCCTTCGAGGGGGCCACCAGCCGCCACTCGATCCGGGAGGCGTCCTCGGCGTACTCGTAGGCCAGCGTGTAGTCGTCCCGGAACACCCCGGCGTCCACCACGAACCGGACCTGGCTGGCGTAGCCGTCCTCGTACTCCTCGACGACCTCGCAAGCCTTCACGGCGCCGGTCCACTGGGGGTACGCGGCGAAGTCGCAGATGACCGCGGCCACCTCCGCGGGCGACGCGGCGATGGTGATCGACTGGGTCGACGAGGAGGCCATCCCGGCAGGGTACCCCCGCCCGGCGCGCTCACCCGGCCACGGCTCGCGGTCCGGCGGACAGGTAGGTTCGCACCAGCGGAGCACCGCGGCGCGGCGGGCGCCACCCGCGGCGAAGCCCGGTTCGGCGGCGTCGGTGGGCACGGCCGGCGCGCGGCGGGCAAGAATGGACCCGGGCGCGGGCGCGCGGGCCGGGAGGCATCATCCCGGCCGGCGTTTCCGGCACCCGCCCGCGGAGCGAAGGACGGACGATGCAGGAGTTCTCGGTACCGCCGGTCGCCGTCATCGGCGCCGCGGCGAACCTGACCGACCTGGTGTGGGACAACGCCGACCAGGCGCCGCAGGCCGTGCAGTTCGCCCGCCGGGACACCCCGGACGGCGACTGGCGCGACGTGACCTGCGCGCAGTTCCGCGATGAGGTGGCCGCGCTGGCCGCCGGCTTCGTGGCGGCCGGCATCAGCCCCGGGCGACCGGATCGCCCTGATGAGCAAGACGCGCTACGAGTGGACCCTGGTCGACTTCGCCATCTGGGCCGCCGGCGCGGTGACCGTACCGGTCTACGAGACCTCCAGCGCCGAGCAGGTCCAGTGGATCCTGGCCGACTCCGGCGCGGTCGGGGCGGTCGTGGAGACCACCGCGCACCGGGACGCCGTCGACGCGGTCCGCGCCGCAGGCCGATGCGCTGCGCGAGGTGTGGCAGATCGACGGCGGCGGGCTGGACAAGCTGGTCAGCGCGGGCGCCTCGGTGGACGTGGCGCGCGGTGGCGCAGCGCCGGATGTCGCGCGGCGCGGACGACCTGGCCACCATCATCTACACCTCGGGTACCACCGGCCGGCCCAAGGGCTGCGTGCTGACCCACCGCAACCTCTACGCCGACGCGGCCAACGCCGATCCCCGGGCTCACCTCGCTGTTCCACGACGGCTCCTCGACGCTGCTGTTCCTGCCGCTGGCGCACTCCTTCGCCCGGCTGGTACAGATCGGCATCGTGCTGGCCCGCTGCCGGATGGGCCACCTGGCCGACGTGAAGAACCTGGTCGCCGACCTGCAGTCGTTCCAGCCGACGTTCATCCTGTCGGTGCCCCGGGTGTTCGAGAAGGTCTACAACGCCGCCCGGCAGCGGGCGCACGCCGACGGCAAGGGCGCCATCTTCGACCGGGCCGACCGGGTGGCCGTCGCCTACAGCGGGGCGCTGGACACCGCGGGCGGCCCGGGGCTGGCGCTGCGGCTGCAGCACGCGCCTGTTCGACCGGCTGGTCTACGGCAAGCTGCGGGCCGTCACCGGCGGCCGGTGCACCCGGGCCATCTCCGGCGGGGCGCCGCTGGGCGAGCGGCTGGCGCACTTCTTCCGCGGCATCGGACTGACCATCTTCGAGGGGTACGGCCTGACCGAGACGTCCCCGGCGATCGCCGTGAACCTCGACGACGCGCAGCGCATCGGCACGGTCGGGCCGCCCGCTGCCGGGCGTCACGGTCCGCATCGCCGACGACGGGGAGATCCTGGTGCACGGCGACATCGTCTTCCCGGGCTACTGGAACAACCCGGCGGCCACCGCCGAGGTGCTCGACGCGGACCGCTGGTTCCACACCGGCGACCTGGGCGACCTGGACGACGACGGGTACCTGCGGATCACCGGCCGGAAGAAGGAGATCATCGTGACGGCCGGCGGCAAGAACGTCGCCCCGGCCGTCCTGGAGGACCGGCTGCGCGCGCACGCCCTGGTCAGCCAGTGCATGGTGGTCGGCGACCGGCAGCCGTTCATCGCCGCCCTGGTCACCCTCGACGAGGAGGCGCTGCCGGCCTGGCTGGCCACGCACGGGCGGGCCGGCCGACACCGCGGTCGCCGACCTGCGTGACGATCCGCTGGTACGGCCGGAGATCCAGGCGGCCGTGGACGAGGCGAACCGGGCGGTGTCCCGGGCCGAGGCGATCCGCCAGTTCCGCATCCTGGCGCGCGACTGGACCGAGGCCACCGGCGAGCTCACCCCGTCGCTGAAGGTCAAGCGCAGCGTCGTGCTGCAGCAGTACGCCGACGAGATCGCGAGCATCTACGGTGCCTGAGCGGTTGCTGGCCCCGCCGCCGCGCCGGGGCGCCCTCGCACCGGCGCCGGACGGCCCGGCAGACGGGCCGGAGCCGGGCTGGCGGCCGCTGCACCCGTTCACCGCGGCGATCCGGCTGTGCCTGCTGGTGCTCACCGCCGCGCTCGGCCTGGCCGCCACCGGGGACCCGGCCACGCTGGTCTGGCCGGCGCTGCTGGCGCTGATCGCCATCCCGGCCGTCGGCGCCGCCCGGCACCCGGTGATCGGGCCGCTGACCCGGTTCGCCGAGGTGTTCATCACCTGCCTGGCCGCGGACACCGTGGTCGGGCACACCGACACCTCGGTGGACGCGCTGCGCGGCGGCGGGGCGGCCGCGGCGTACCTGCCGTACCTGCTGGTCCCGGTGCTCTCCGCGGTGCTCTACCGGCGCATCCGGGAAGCGGTGGCGCTGACCTGCTTCGCGCTCGCGGTGCTGGTCGGGCTGGGCTGGGCCGACCACCGCCTGGACGACCGCGGGTACCTGCTGATCGCCGGTGAGTGGCTGGTGCTGGTGGGGCTGGCCACCGCGGTGGCGGCGCGGCTGCGCCGCAACCTGACCACCCGGCGCGAGCCGCCGCCCCCGCAGCCCTACGCGGAGGCCACCCGGCTGCTCACCCAGCTGCGTACCGTCGCCCGGCAGCTGCCCGGCGCCACCCTGGACCCGGTGGGCCTGGCCCAGCACCTGCTGGACGAGGTACGCCAGGTGGCCCGGGCCGACCGGGGCAGCGTGCTGGCCGCCGGCGGCGGCTCCCGGCTGGTGGTGCTGGCGCAGTTGGGGCTGGAGCGCATCGACTGGGAGACCGACCTGGACTCCGACTCGGTGATCGCCGACGCCTGGGCCAGCCAGCAGCCGCAGACCGGCAACCGCTCGCAGGCCCGTTCGCACCCCGGCGGGACGTGGTCAGCACGCTGGTCGTCCCGCTGATGGCGGGGGTACGCACGGTGGGCTGCTGTCCATCGAGGCGGACGTGCCGGGGGCGTACCCGGCGCCGGTGGTCTCCCGGGTCAACGACGTGTCCGCGCCGGCCGCGCTGCGCCTGGAGGCGGCGCTGCTCTTCGACGAGGTACGGTCGCTGGCCACCAACGAGGAGCGGCAGCGGCTGGCCCGGGAGATCCACGACGGGGTGGCACAGGAGCTGGTGATGGTCGGCTACGGCATCGACAACGCGCATGGCGGTGCTGCCCGAGGAGGCCCAGGACGCCGCAGGGCGAGCTGCGCACCCTGCGCAACGAGGTGACCCGGGTGATCACCGAGCTGCGGCATGTCGCTGTTCGAGCTGCGTACCGAGGTGGACCGGCACGGCGGCCTGTCGGCCGCGATCGCCGAGTACGCCCGCACCATGGGGACCCCGGCGGCATGCGGGTGCACCTGTCGCTGGACGACACCGGCGCCCGGCTTCCTGCCGCTACAGAGGCAGAACTGCTCCGAATTGCCCAGGAAGCAATAACCAATGCCCGAAAGCATTCCGGAGCGGCAAATCTGTGGGTAACCTGTGCCGTCGATCCACCGTTCGCGATGGTGGAGATCTCCGACGACGGGCAGGGCATGGTCCCGTCGCACCGCGAAGGTCATTACGGCCTGAGCATCATGGCCGAGCGGGCCGAACGTGTCCGTGGCCGACTGGAGATCCGTCAGCGCGACCCGCACGGCACCACGGTGGCCGTGGTGTTGGGCAGTCCGCAGCGACGCGGTAATTTGTAGCCAGCTCTGAGAAAGGACACGACCGCCTCATGACCACCTCACCCGCGCCTGCCGGCGCGCGCACCAAGGTCCTGCTGGTCGACGATCATGACCTGATCCGTAAGGGGCTGCGCCACGCCTTCGAACGGGACCGGCAGTTCGAGGTGGTCGGTGAGGCAGCGACCTGTGCCGAGGCGGTACGCCAGGCCGGCGCGCTACAGCCCGACGTGGTGATCATGGACCTGCGCCTGCCCGACGGCAGCGGCCTGGAGGCCACCCGGGCGCTGCGCAAGGGCAACCCGGCGCTGGGCATCGTGGTGCTCACCATGTACGCCGGGGACGACCAGCTCTTCGGCGCCCTGGAGGCCGGGGCGAGCGCGTTCGTCCCGAAGACGGCGCCGGCCGACGAGGTGGTGGCGGCGGCCCGGCACGCGCGCCAGTGCGCCGAGCGCGTTCACCGCGGCCGACCTGGCCGAGGCGATGAAGCGCCGGCTGGCGCCGACCGGCCCGCAGCTGTCCCCGCGCGAGGGTCAGGTGCTGCGCCTGCTGGCCGACGGGATGAGCGTCGCCGGCATCGCCAAGCAGCTGTTCGTCAGCGAGTCCACCGCCAAGACCCACATCTCGAAGCTCTACGAGAAGCTGGGCGCGGCCAACCGGGCCCAGGCGCTGATGACCGCGCTGCGCCTGGGCCTGCTGGAAGCCCCGGACGCCCCGAGCTTCTGAGCACCCCACCGGCAACCTGACCGGTCCATGCCCGCCGCATCGAACTCTCGATCGGCGGGCATGGCCGTTGGGGGTCAACGCAGCGGCGGCGGCCGGTGGACCGTTGCCGGACTCCGCGTACCTGCGGCGCCGGAAGATCAGGCGCCGGGCGCGGGGACCCGCGCCGGCACCGGGCGGTGGGTCAGCCGCCGGAACGCCAGGTACGCCTCGCACCCCAGGCACAGCCCGAAGGCGGCGTTGAGGAACGCGGCCACCAGGGCGAACGCGGCCGCTACGAAGCCCAGCACGGGTACCCCGGCGAGGTAGCCGGCGGCCGCGACGACAGCGAAGACCAGCCCGACAAGCTGCGCGAAGCGGACCGGCGCGGCCGGTTCCAACTCGCTCGGGCGCCCGAGGCGCGGGGCCAGCAGCGCCCGGTAGACCAGCCCGTACGGGCTCCATCGGGGGTTGGCGGCGGCCAGCGCGAAGACGACCGCCTGGGCCAGCGCGAGCAGGCCCGACCCGGTGACCAGGATGACGACCAGGACGACGGTGGTGAGCGCGGCGGCGAAACGCGGCCCGCGCGGGTCGAGCAGCATCAGAACATCAGCTCCTAGGCCGGAAGCCCGGCCACTTCGGGGGTTCGGGGATGGTCACAGGGGCGGGGCGACTGCGTTCGCAGAGTGTCCGGATGTCCCGCGATTCCGGCTGAGGGTCCGGGGATTGCCGGACGTCGGCTGGCGCTCGGCCTGGACGAGGTGACGCTGACCAGCCTGGCCGCTCGGACAGCGGCTGGCCGGCGCGACTGCACGGGTGCGCGGGCGCTTGGTCAGCGAGGACTCCGGACGCTGGTCAGCGGGGACAGAGGCTGGCGGCGAGGCGACCCAGGTCGACGGTGCGTCGCCGGGTCAGCCGGGGCAGCCCGGCCGGTCCGCCGGTCACGCGCCCACCAGCAGCGGCGCGACCGCACCGCGCAGGTCGGCGGCGGTCGGTACGCCGGACGCCCGGTGCACCACCCGGCCCGCCCGGTCCACCACGAGGACCGTCGGCGTCCGCCAGATGTCCAGCTCGCGGGCGGCATCCAGGTGCCGCTCGGCGTCCAGCTCGACGTGTGCCACACCGGGCTGGCCATCGGCCACCTGAGCGCACACCCGGGCCGCGACCCGGCACGGGGCGCACACCGCCGAGGAGAACTGCACCAGCGTGACCGGCGCGTCCAGGGCCACCCCCAGCGACGCCGGCACGGTGGTCGCGGTCTCGCCGGTGGCGAGCAGCCGACCGTCCCGGCGGCGCCACCACAGGCCGGCGCCGGTCGCCGCGGCCAGCACCACGGCGACCAGCAGCAGGCTGGTGACCGGGTGGGCTGGCATGGCCCCAGCCTGCCACGCGGTGCGCGGGGCGACCAGCGCGTCTCACGCCGTGGTGAGCAGCTGGCGGATGCGTTCGGCCTGGCTCTCCCAGCGCCACCGGCGCTCCACCCAGTCCCGTCCGGCCGCCCCCATCCGGTGCGCCAGCGCACGGTCGGTGAGCAGGGTCACCAGCCGGTCGGTGAGGGCGCCGAGGTCCCGGCCGCCGACGACGTACCCGGTCTCGCCGTCCCGGACGGCTTCCGGGGCGCCACCCGAGTCGCCGGCCACCACCGGCAGGCCGGTGGCCGACGCCTCCAGGTAGACGATGCCCAGCCCTTCGACGTCCAGGCCGCGCAGCCGGGTCCGGCAGGGCATGGCGAAGACGTCGCCGGCCGCGTAGTGGGCGGGCAGCTCGCCCCACGGCACCGAGCCGGTGAACACCACGTGCTCGGCCACCCCGACTTCGGCGGCGAGCCGGGTCAGCCGGGCCCGGTCCGGGCCGCCGCTGACCAGCAGCAGGGCGGCGTCGGGCACCCGCCTGCGGACCGCCGGCAGCGCTCGGACCAGGGCGTCCTGCCCTTTGCGGGGTACCAGCCGGGAGACGCACACGATCACCGGGCGGTCGGTGAGCCGTGCCGGGCGCGCACGTCGGCGCCGTCCACGCCCGGGTGGTAGGCGTCCACGTCCACGCCGGGGGTGAGCTGCTCCAGGCGGGTACGCCCGCCCAGTGCCCGGTGCAGCCGTTCGCGCTGGTACCCGGTGAGGTAGGTGACCACGTCGTTGCCGTCGGCGATGCGGCGTAGCAGGCTGCGCGCGCCGGGCAGCGCCGCCCAGCCGATCTCGTGCCCGTGCGTGACGGCGACCGCCCGCCCGATGCCGGCGCGCCGGCGCAGCCCGTCGGCGAGCAGACCGAGCGGCGCCGCCGCGCCGAACCACACCGTCGTGCAGCCGGCCGCCCGGGCGATCTGCGCGGCCCGCCGGGCCACCGCCCGGGTCGGCAGCAGCACGCCGGTGTCCTCCCGGATCACCTCGAACGGCTGGTCGGCGTCGAACTTGGCGGCGCCCTTCCAGCTGCTCGCGTAGACGGCCAGCGAGCCGGCCGGCTGGCGTACCGCGAGGTTGTGCAGGAACTGCTGGATGCCGCCGGGGCGGGGCGGAAAATCGTTGGTGACCAGCAGGGTGTTCACCGCTGCCCCCGGGCGTAGGCGCGCGCCGCGGCCATCCGCTGCACCGCCGAGGGGTGGCTGGCGAACAGGGCGTACTCGACCGGGTTGGGGTCCGGGTCGGCCAGGTTGAGCGTGGTGAGCCGGGCGAACATGGCCTCCACGGTGGCCGGGTCGCCGGTCAGCGCCAGGGCGTGCGCGTCGGCCCGCGCCTCGACCCGCCGGGACACCAACGCCTGCGCCGGCCCGGTCAGTGCGCCGCCGAGCGCCGCGACGGCAAGCAGCAGCGCCAGTGCCCGGGGTTCGGCGATGGACTCCACACCGGCCCGCCGCAGCAGCCCGCCCCAGCTGCCGAGCAGGTACACGACGATGACGGCGCCGGCCGCGCCGAGCGCCCCGAGCGCGGTACCGGTGAGCACGTCGCGGTACTTGGCGTGGCCCAGCTCGTGCGCCACGACGGCCTGCACCTCGCCGGGCGGCGCCTGCTCCAGCAGGGTGTCGTAGACCACGATGCGCCGGGTGGCGCCGAAGCCGGAGACGTAGGCGTTCACCGCCCGGGTGCGCCGGGATGCGTCGGCGACCAGCACGTCCCGCACCGGTACCCCGTCCCGGTCGGCCATCGCGATCAGTTCGCTGCGCAGCGGACCGTCCGGCATCGGGGTGAACGTGTTGAACACCGGCTCGACCAGCACCGGGAAGACGAAGCTGAGCAGCACCACCAGGGCCGCCGCGGCGGCCGCCCCCCAGGCCCACCACCAGCGCGGCGCGTACCGGGTGACGGTGGCCCAGCCGAGCAGCGCCAGGGCGCCGAGCACCGCGGTGACGGCAGCGCCCTTGAGCACGTCGACGCTCCAGCCGCCCCAGCCCTGCGTGGACAGCCCGTACCGGCGCAGTACCGCCTGCCGCCAGGCGCTCAACGGCAGGGTGACCAGGGAGGCGAGGAACACCACCGCGAGCCCGCCGAGCACCGCCCGGGCGATCCAGTGGTCGTGGAACGGCCGCCCGCACCAGGAGATGATGGTCGCGCCCAGCGGAGTCAGCCCGAGCACCAGCGCCGCCGCGAGCCCCACCAGCAGCGACAGGTAGGTACCGGGGCGCAGGTCGGCGTGCAGCGCCCGGCCCCGGGCGACCGCGTCGGGCGGCAGGCTGTGCAGCGCGGCGACCTGGTCGGCGCGCGGCGCGGGCGCGCTGTGCCAGGGCACCAGCACCGCCGCGGCCACCACCCCGGCGACGACGAGCACAGCCAACACGACCACCGCGCACGCCCTCGCCGTCATCGGCACATCGTAGGTGCCGCCCGGCGCCGCGCGCGGTGCACGGCCCGGGCGCCCGGCATAGTCGGCGGCGCAGCCGCGCCACCCGGCCGGTGCGGTGGTGCACGACGGCCGGGCCGCCAACTTCTCAGCAGCGCGCCCGAGCGGCGGTTGCCGCCCTGAGCAGCCGCCGGCAGGGGCTCAGGCGGCGTGGCGGCGGGGGCGGCGCCGGGGCAGCGCGACCGGCGGGGTCAACTCCACGGGCAGGTAGCCGCAGGATTCGTCCGGGTGCTGGGCGATCAGATCGGTCGGGATCAGCTCGACGGGGGCGTCCAGCGGCAGGTAGCACAGCGGCGGCAGCAGCCCCGCGTCGGCCAGGGCGCGCACCGCCCGGCCTTCGGCGTCGTCCAGCCGCAGGTGACCGGGCGGCCCACCGACCACCGCGGTCACCAGGCAGCCGGCGCAGGCGGGGCCGCGTACCGCGCAGGTGGCACAGTCAACAACCATGCACGCACGGTAAACCGCGGGTACGACAGAACCGTCAGACGCGACCCAACCGGCGGATCAGGGTCAACGACGACAGCGGATAGGCGCCGTGGTGGCGGACCCCGTCGGCGACCTCCTTGTCGGAGGAGATGACCACCACCGGGCGGCCCGGCGGCTCGGCCCGGACCAGGCGGCGGATCAGCTCGTCGGCGGTCTGCCCCTTGGGCGAGAACAGCACCCGGACGCCGCGCGGCGCGGGCGGCAGCCCGACCACCCGTTCGGCGCCGTCGAAGACCACGGTCACCTCGGCCCCGGTCTGCGCGGCCAGCCCGCCGATGCCGGAGATCAGCCGGCTGCGCTGCTGCTCCAGGGAGATCTCCGGGTAGCCGGTCTTGGTCACGTTGTAGCCGTCCACCACCAGGTGCGCCCGGGGCAGGGCGAGCAGCTGATCCAGCCGCTGCGGATCGTCGGCGGCCAGTGCCCGGGCGGCCTGCGCGGGCCCGCCGGAGCGCTGCGCGGCCTCCTGCGCCACGGCGTCGGCGGGCAGCACGTCGGTGGGCTCCAGGGCCAGCTCCCGGCGCAGCCCGATGGCCGCCTGGCCGATGGTCTCCAGCAGCAGCCAGAGCCGGGCGTCGTCGACCTGCCGGGCCCGGCTGGCGGTCTGCCGGCTGGCACCGGCGTCGGCCTCCAGCGTCGGCCAGCCGACCGCGCAGCCGGCGTACCTCCGCCTCGTGGTCGGCGGTCGAGCGGCCCAGCCGGCCGCGCTCGGTGGCCAGCAGCTCGCTGGCCCGCTTCTCCTTGACCACCGCCTCCCGCAGCGACCGGCTCAGCGTGCGGTTCTCCTCGCGCAGGCCGGCCGCCTCCTCGCGCAGCCGGGCCAGCTCGTCGCGCAGCTTGTCGGCCTCGATGCGGGCCACCGCGCGGTCGTGTTCGGCCCGGGCAACCCGCTGCTCGGCGGCGCGCAGCTGCCCGGTGATCGCGGCCTCGTCGGCCTCGGCGCGCAGCGCCGCCTCGGCGTCGGTCGACCATGCCCAGCCAGCCGGCCGGGCGGATCAGGTAGGCCAGCGCGGCCACCTCGGCCGGGTCGGCGGCGGCCGGGTGGGTACCGTCGCGGACCGCCGCGCCGAGTTCGCCGGCCGCCTCCAGCACCCGGGCGCCGATCCGCTGGCGGAACAGCGGGTCGCTGGTCAGCTGCGGCGGCCAGCTGAGCGCCGCCCAGCCGGGCCCGCCGGTTCGGCGCGAACCTGGCCACCCGACGCAGCGCCAGCGGCATCTCCTCCACCGGCAGCCCGCCCAGCGCCGCCGAGGCCAGCCCGACCACCCGCTGGCGGACCGGCTCGGCGAGGACCGGCTCGTCGTCCTCCGGCCCTGCGACGCCGTCGTCGCAGGCGTCCGCGGGTAGGTCACCGACCGCGCCGGAAGCGGTCACGTCATCGGGTACCTGGGCGGACATGTGCCAAGTGTCGCACCCCGCCGGCCAGGGCGCCGCAGGGGAAGAGTCTTGTCGTACCTCGCCCGTACGGTCACGCTGTGCAGCCCCACCCGTCCCAGCCGCCAGCGCCGGTCCCGGCGTACATCCAGGAGAGCTTCGACGCGCTGCTGGCCGACGGGGGCGCCGCCCAGCTGCGGACCACGACGTTCGTGGTGCTCGACCTGGAGACCACCGGCGGGGCGCCGGAGGGCTGCGGGATCACCGAGATCGGCGCGGTGAAGGTGCGCGGCGGCGAGCAGCTCGGCGAGTTCGGCACCCTGGTCAACCCGGGCGAGCCGATCCCGCCGTTCATCACCGTGCTGACCGGCATCACCCAGGCCATGCTGCTGCCCGCGCCGCCGCTGGAGGAGGCGCTGCCGGCGTTCCTGGAGTTCGCCAAGGGCGCCGTGCTGGGTGGCCCACAACGCGCCGTACGACGTCGGCTTCCTGAAGGCGGCCTGCGCGAAGTTCGGCTACCCGTGGCCGAAACCGCGGGTGCTGGACACCGCCGCGCTGGCCCGCCGGGCGCTGACCGGCGACGAGGTGCCCAACCGCAAGCTCGGCACGCTGGCCGCCTACTTCGGCGCCCGGACCCCCAACCACCGGGCGCTCGACGACGCCCGGGCCACCGTCGACGTGCTGCACGGGCTGTTCGCCCGGCTCGGCGACCACCGGGTGTTCACCGTCGGCGACGCGGTCGAGTTCGCCAGCGCGCCGTCACCCCGACCCAGCGGCGCAAGCGTCACCTGGCCGAGGGCCTGCCCGACGCCCCCGGCGTCTACGTGTTCCGCGCCGCCGACGGCCGCCCGCTCTACGTCGGCACGAGCGCCACCATCGCCACCCGGGTGAAGTCCTACTTCACCGCCGCCGAGAAGCGCGCCCGGATCTGCGAGATGCTCAGTGCCGCCGAGCGGGTGGAGGCGATCGAGTGCGCGCACTCCCTGGAGGCCGAGGTCCGCGAGCTGCGGCTGATCGCCGCGCACAAGCCGCCGTACAACCGGCGCTCCAAGTACCCGGAGCGGATGCACTGGCTCAAGCTGACCGCCGAGGCCTACCCGCGGCTGTCCGTGGTGCGCCAGCTCAGCGCGACGGCGCCGCCTACCTGGGCCCGTTCGCGTCGGCCGAGGCGGCCGAGCTCGCCGCCGCACGCGGTCTACGAGGCGCTGCCGCTGCGACAGTGCTCGCTGAAACTTTCCCCGCGTACCCCGGTGGCCGCCTGCGCGCTGGCCGAGCTGGGCCGCTGCCCCGCCCCGTGCGAGCACCGGATCACCCCCGAGCACTACCGGGCGCTGGCCGCCGACCCGTTCCGCCTGGCCACCACCGCCGACCTGGACCCGCTGGTCAACCGGCTGCTGGCGCGGATCGACCGTGCTGGCCGACGCGCAGCGCTACGAGGAGGCGGCCGGCCGCCCGGGGCCGGCTGGTGGTGCTGCTGCGGGCCGCCATCCGGATGCAGCGGCTGCGTTCGCTGACCAGCATCGCCGAGCTGGTGGCGGCCCGCCCGGCGGCCCGGGGCGGCTGGGAGCTCGTCGGTCATCCGGCACGGCCGGCTGGTGGCGGCCGGCTGCTCGCCGCGCGGCGTACACCCCCGGGCCACCATCGAAACGCTGCTGGCCACGGCCGAGACGGTACGCCCCGGCCCGGGCCCCACGCCGTGCGCCAGCGCCGAGGAGACCGAGCGGATCCTGGCCTGGCTGGAGCGCGACGACTCGCGACTGGTGCACACCACCGACGGCTGGGCACTGCCGGCTGCCGGCGCAGCCCGTCATCGAGCGCTACTCTCCCTGGCAGAGCGTGCGTCAACCCGGCCGATCGGACATTAGGCTCTGCCCGTTCAGCTCATCGATCGTTGACTACGCTTAGGGGACGTCGGCTGACCCCACCGACCCGGTACCGCGTGCGACGGTTCCCCCGAACCGCCAGACGCCCGCACCGGGCCGGCGTTGCCACGTCCGTCGGCGCCACGATGGAGCTGTGTCGGTTAGGGGGTGGGTGTGGACCTCACGGCCGGCGCGGGTGCGCTCTCCGGCGGTCAGCTCCCCCTCCCGACGATCAGGCCCGGTGCGTCACCGTCCGCCCCGGAGGGGCGCTTCACCGACCGGCTGCGCGCCATGCTGTCCTGGCCGGCCGGCGTCGGCGACCCGGTCACCGACCTGGTCCGCACGCACCGGCAGATCCATCCGCGCGCCGACGCCGGGGCGCTGCGCCGGGGATACAGCGTCGCCGAGGAGATGCACCGCGGGCAGACCCGCAAGAGCGGCGAGCCCTACATCACCCATCCGCTCGCCGTCGCGCAGATCCTCGCCGACCTCGGCATGGACACCACCACCCTGGTCGCGGCGCTGCTGCACGACACCGTCGAGGACACCGACTACACCCTGCCCGACCTGCGCGACGCCTTCGGCCCCGAGGTGGCGCTGATCGTCGACGGGGTGACCAAGTTCGACAAGGCGTTCTTCGGCGCCAGCGCCGAGGCCGAGACGTTCCGCAAGATGCTCATCAAGGCCAGCAAGGACGTCCGGGTGCTGGTCATCAAGCTGGCCGACCGGCTGCACAACATGCGTACCCTCGACGCCCGCTCCACCGCGTCCCGCCGGCGGATCGCCACCGTGACCCGGGACGTGCTGGTCCCGCTCGCCGACCGGCTCGGCATCCAGGCGCTCAAGCGCGAGCTGGAGGACACCGTGCTCTGGGCGCTGGAGCCGGAGTGGTACGACCGGATCTCCCGGCACGTCCAGCAGACCGGACAGTGGTCGGCGTTCCTGCAGACGGCCGTCGGCGCGCTGCACCCGGCGCTGGCCCGGGCCAAGGTCGACGCGAAGATCCATCCGCGCCCCCGGCACTACTTCTCCATCTGGAAGGACACCGTCGCCACTTGGCAACCGGCCTCGGCCGAGGAGGTGACCGGCCTGCAGGACCTGCCCCGGGTGGTGATCGTGGTGGACGGCCCGCCGGCCGACTGTTACGCCGCCCTGGGCACCGTGCACACCACCTTCCGGCCGGTCCCCGGGCGGTTCAAGGACTTCATCGCCTCCCCGAAGAACAACCTCTACCGCTCCCTGCACACCACCGTCCTCGGCCCCGACCGGCAGCCGCTGGAGGTGCTGATCCGCACCACCGCGATGCACCGGGCCGCCGAGTACGGCATCGTCGCCAACTTCCGCTACCCCGAATACACCGCCCAGCTCTCCGCACGGGCCCGGGACGAGCAGCTGGTCTGGCTGCACAAGGTGATCGACTGGCAGCAGATCGCCGACGACGCGGCCAGCTTCCTGGAGGCGCTGCGCTGCGACCTGGCCGAGGCGCAGATCCACGTGTTCACCCCGGACGGCGACCGGGTGCAGTTGCCGTCCGGCAGCACCCCGGTCGACGTGGCCTACGCGCTCTCCGTCGACCAGGGCCACGCCTGCGTGGCCGCCCGGCGGGAGGGCCGGCTGGTACCGCTCTCCTCCGAGCTGTCCGACGGCGACGTGGTGGAGATCCTCGGTACCCCGTCGCCGTCCGCCCGGCCGTCCCGGGATTGGCTGGACTTCGTCCGCAGCCCCGCCGCGCAGCTGCACATCGCCGAGTACTTTGCCGACCGGCACGAGGACAACCCGGACGAGCGGGCGGACCCGCCACGCGGCTCGGTGCGCCACAAGGTCGCCGTGGGCCGGGTGGCCATCCAGCGCGCGCTGGCCCTGCACGGGCGCAGCCTGCTGGACGAGCGCCCGCTGCTGAACCTCGCCGACGAGCTCGGCATGCCGGACATCGAGTCGCTCGCGGTGGCGGTGGCCGACGGCCAGCTCACCCCGCAGGAGGTGGCCGAGCGGCTGGTCGAGACCGTCGACACGATGCCGCTGCCGCACGCCGGGCCGCCCGCGCCCGGGTGGCCGGCCGGGCAGGACCGCTGACCGGCGGATCCGCCCCGACCCGGCGCGGCGCCCGGTGCGCCGGTAGTGTTCCGGCATGACTCGCAGTCCGGGGGTACGCCTGCGTGGCTACGCCTATCAGGTGTTCTACCGGCTCCCGCCGCGATTGCGTCGGCGACTGGTCCGGGCCGGCTCGGCCAAGTTCGTGGTCGGCGCGGTGATCCTGGCCCGCGACGAGCAGGACCGGCTGGTGCTGCTGCGCCAGCCGCCGGGACGGGGCTGGGGGCTGCCGGCCGGGCTGCTCAAACGCGGCGAGACCGCCGCCACCGGCGCGGCCCGGGAGTTGTTCGAGGAGACCGGCCTGCGGGTCGATCCGGACGACCTGCAGCCGATGCAGCCGAACGCGCTGGTCCACACCCGCTGGCGCTGGATCGACCTGGTCTTCACCGTCCGGCTGCCGACGGGCACGCCACTGGTCGTCGACGGCGGCGAGGTATACGAGGCCCGCTGGTGCCCGCTGGACGAACTGCCCCCGCTCACCCCGCAGGCGGCCCGGCTGCTGGACGGTTACGGCATCGGCCCGCAGGCGCCCGACCGTGCCGCCCGGACGGGCGGCTGAGGTGCCGGGCAGGGCCGCCGTGGACGCCGCGGCGGTGCACGTCGCGGCGGTCGTGCTGGCCGCCGGTGAGGGGCGCCGGCTGCGCCCGCTGACCAGCGTCACACCCAAGGCGCTGTGCCCGGTGGGGAACGTGCCGCTGCTGGACCTGGCGCTGCGCCGGCTCGCCCTGCTCGGCGCGACCGGCCCCGCCCGGGTCGCCGTCAACGCCAGCTACCTCGGTGACCAGGTGGTCGCCGCGGTCGCCGGGCGGGCGCACGTCTCGGTGGAGGAGCGCCCGCTGGGCACCTCCGGGGCGCTCGGCCGGCTGCGCGACTGGATCGACGGCCGCGGCGTCCTGGTCAGCAACGTCGACGGCTACCTGTCCGGCGGCGACCTCGCCGCCCTGCTGGACGGCTGGGACGGGCACAGCACCCGGCTGCTGGGCGTAGCACTGCCGCCCGGCGAGCCGGGCGGCTTCGCCGGGCGCCGTTTCGCCGGCTACTCCCTGCTGCCCTGGCACCGGGTACGCCAGCTCAGCGACGAACCGGGCGACCTGGTACACACCGTCTGGCGGCCGGCCGAGGCGGCCGGCGAGCTGACCGTCGTCGACTACGCCGGCACCTACCTGGACACCGGCACCCCGCCCGACTACCTGGCCGCGAACCTGCACACCACCCGGGGCGGCATCCTGCTGCACCCGGACGCCGAGGTCACCGGGCAGGTGTCGGAGGCCGTGGTGGGCGCCGGTGCGGTGGTCCGCGGCCGGGTCGAGCGGGCGGTCATCTGGCCGGACGCGCAGGTCGCGGCCGACGAGGTGGTCGTCGATGCGATCCGCTGGCCCGGCGGCACGGTACCGGCCCGCTGGCGGTCTTAGCATGAGGTGTCCCGAGCCGACCCAAGGAGCGCCGCTGTGATCACCGCGATCGTCCTCATCGACTGCGCCACGGATTCGATCCCGGAGGTCGCGCAGGCGTTGGCCAACCTCGACGGGGTCAGCGAGGTGTACTCCGTGGCGGGAGGAACCGACCTGATCGCGATCGTGCGGGTACGGGAGTTCGAGCAGATCGCCGAGGTGATCGCCGGGGGGATCTCGAAGACTGCGGGGGTGGTGAATACGGATACGCATATCGCGTTTCGGGCTTATTCTCGGCATGATCTTGAAGAGGTGTTTGCTATCGGGTTTGTTGATAGCGACTGATCTTTTTGGGCCTTTCGCGGTGTGGGGCGGGGCTGGCTGGGGTGCCCACTCCGGGCGGTCAGGCTTGATCCCTGCGTGGGCACCCCGGCCAGCCCCTCGGGTGTGCGAGTGGGTCCGCGATCAGCGGTTGTGGATGGGCATTGCGGGTCACGTGGCTGGGTAGGGCGCTGGACGCCGTTTGTGTGGTGGCTCGTGCGTGCCGATGATCCGGCTGCCTTCGACTCACATCGCCTCTGTCGCCTTCTCGGCGATCCCCTCTCGCTGATCGCCTCTCGCTGATCCCCCTTCTCGCTCATTGCTTGCACCAAAGCCGGCCACGGCCCTAACCATCGAATCCCACGCATTCACAGCCCGCGCGGGCGACAACCCCCATTGAGCAGCGACGAAACCCGCCCTGCACAGAACGTTGCGAACCAGCGGAGCACCGACCGAGCACCACCGTCCCGACACCCGGGAAAGGACGACCCCGCCTCACGAAACAGTCAAGGCGTGACCGTCGTTTCCGCTGGTCACGGCCTTGACGACTGGCGCGCCCGAAGGGACTCGAACCCCTAACCTACAGATCCGTAGCGACAATCCGTCAGATGCTTTCCACTACGCGTTACCCGCATCGGGAAGCCCACGGGTTGCGGTCTATGCGCGCCGTCCGAGCCTGCCTTGTTGTCGCTGGTCCACGCCATGCACCGCCGTTCGGCACCATAGGCGGCAATTGGGCGGACCTCAGAGCTGCCGTTCGGTTCTCGGCGGTGCTTCCGCATGCCGACCACGTTCCCGACATCCGAGCATCATCCGAGCACCATCACTGTCCGCAACCCCGCCGGGAGCGCCTCGTTCAGCGCCCAACCAACATGCGACTCGGGTGGTACGGCCTCCCTCCGACCGGCGGCTCGCACACCATCACCGTGAACGTGGCCCACGGCCTGAAGGGCTCACATGATCGAGGTTGCCGGGCCGACCTCATCCTCCCCGCTTACGCGACCTCGTCGTCCCAGTCCTGGACCTGACCGACCAGTCTTGGACCTGACCGATCCGCACTACAGGGTCCGCGGTCCACATATACGAAAACTACAGATACTGATAGAGATGTTGACGATATAGATGAACGTGCACAACAGTCCCCGCAGGGGTCTACAACTTGGGCCCTCGTTGAGTTTCAGGAGGGGTTGATCGAAAGTTGCTAGGTCGTGCCGTAGTTCCGTGTGCGCGCGCAATTCCGTCACTTCGGGCACTTATGGTTGCCGCTGTGGTGCTGGTGGTATCGCTCGTCGCCCCCTGGGCACCACGTGCCTATGCGTCGGCCGGTTCAATTGGCGCCGTCACATTCATGTCGCCCGAGGAATATTCGGCCTTCTCGCTCAGCAAGTTCGGAGAGGCGTATTCCCCCCTTCAACGGACCCACACTGTTGGCCGATGGGTTCGCACACCCGCGGGCAACGTCGTTGATACCACTGAAGCCCAGCCATCATTGGTTCGCCCATTTGATCCATCGCCTGGCGGTCAATGGTATAGCATCCTTTGGTCGGACAGGGACTTGAAGCACAGAACAATCCCAACGCGGATGGGAGACGCAAACATTGCATACAATCACTACGTAATCCCGCACAATCTATATACGTCGGCACCATTCCGAGTCATTCGCAACACGAGGAACGCGTACATCGAGCAGGGCGCGCACGTGGAGTATAAGGCGCTCCTGACGAATCTCCAGAACGGCAACATCTACCTCACCGTTCGTATCGTCGCCCAAGCGGCAACGAGAACAGACGATGGCAGGTGCACTACTCCAGATGGCCAGTACATTGGCACCGTTACCGCATACTGCGAGGGCTACACTCTGTGCCCGAGTTGGGTGAACGACATAAGCGGCTAAGCGCCAAAGGCAAGCATGAGAGGCGTAATTATGGAACCGGATCCGGAGGGTCACGTATTCGCATCACTCTTGCGGCATGTCGCGCCGCTTGTGATGGCACCTCCGGGTCCGATTCCACCCACCGCGCCACAGCTGCGTGGCGTCGTCAGGTCGAGCAATTCCATGGCGCTGGTTTCGTTCTGCTACGGTGGTGACTTCTTATCGGGGAACGCGTTTGAATTCGATTTGTTCCATGAGGGTCAGCCACTCGCCGTCGACTCGGCGGTTGAGTGGGTGAGGAGCACAGTTCACAATCCCGTTACGAATTCACGTACGAACCTTCCGGCCAGGTCTGACAGCCACGGGAATCGCATTATGAGTGCGTCTGCCCTGGGCTTTTCATACCGGGCAGGACCCTCCTGGTATGACCAGAATCTCTTCGGTATGCTCAGCATCTTCATTCACGGCGGCGGCTTCCCATGGTTCGAAGATGTGTATGTCTGTTCCGGCTTCATGGTAATCGACGCTGCGGTCTGCAGGATATATATCAATCCGTCCTCATCCGATATGGACACGTTCGGCATTGATATACCGCTGTTCAATGCGGAAGGTACAGTCAATGCCGGCATGGGCGGAAGCCTTCCGCAGGAGCTCGCGTCGCTTGTTGAATCCGGAACCATCCGCAATCAGCCACGGCTGCTCGTCGAAGACAACTACTGTTCTGCCGTCTTCGATATGAGGCGTTGGGTAGTTCCTGGGACACCGACATGAGCACGAAGCCGCTGGGCGTCGGGCGAGGTGCTCCACGCCTCGGCTAGGCCTTTCAGGGCATCGTTGCCGTATGCAAGGACCACCCTCGATCAACATCGGTCAAGGTGAACCCGACGGCGTCGAGCAGCGTGAGATCGACAGTGTGTGCCGTGGTGGCAAGCCGCCTCAGGGTCATCGGCGGATAAAGATGGTCGCCGGGATGGATCCGCCACCGGCGACCGGCGACCATGAATCCGACCGGGTGCCGTGGATCATTCGACACACCCAGCGGTAGCACGGGATACCGGGCGACCTCCACGGCGGCATTCACCAGTACAGCAAGGTCCGGGTCCGTGGCCGGTCGGCTCCCGGCCGGTGGCACGCCAACAGCCCGCAGCCACAGCAGCAACAGGTGGTGCTGCCGCGGCCGCGACCACGGGGCGTCGATCGCGACGCCCAGCAGCGGAACCACGGACACAGCTGTGAACCTGCCCAGCGCCTCATCGATCGCCGCCCAGTCGTCAGGCCCCATCCCTTCGACACTGCAGGACTGGCCGCCGTTGTCGTTGTTCCCGAAAAGCACGGCGTCTATCGTCTCGTGGACGGACCCGGTTGCCTGACCCATTTATCAACGGCCGGTGCTGCAGTGAGCTGAACTCTCGAAAGTCGGTTGGCGCTCGAGCCGGCGGTTGCTTGACTCGCCGGTCCCCGCGCGCTGATTCCTTCTCTCTGTCCCTCGGTGATCTCGGTGGAGTGCTTTCGGGGATGCCGGGAGGTGTTACAGGTGGCGGTGGAGCCAGTTGAGGATGGCTTCGAAGCGGGCGGTGCGGTGGGAGGGGAGGCCGGAGCGGGAGAGTTCGTGGCCTTCGCCGGGGAAGAGGAGGAGTTCAGTGGGGACGCCTCGGTGCTTGAGGGTGACGAAGAGGCGTTGGGCCTGTTCCAGGGGGCAGCGCCAGTCCTGTTCGGAGTGGATGATCAGGAGCGGAATGTCGATCTTGTCGGCGTAGCTGAGCGGGCTCTGCGCGCGCTGCCGGTCGGGGTCGGGGCCGTACAGGTCGTCGGCGAAGAACCAGCCGATGTCCGAGCTGCCGGTGAAGCTGTCGATGGCGTTCACGGCGCGCTCGGAGATGGCGACCGAGAACCGGTCGCCCTCGTGCGCCGCCAGCCAGGTGGTCATGTAGCCGCCGTGCGAGCCGCCCAGCACGCCGACCCGGCCGGCGTCCAGCGCCGGGTCGGCCAGCGCCGCGTCCAGCAGCGCCAACAGGTCCACTGTGGACGCCGGCCCGACGTTGCCCCGGATCGCCTGGCCGTGCGCCTGGCCGTAGCCGGAGGAGCCGCGCGGGTTGCCCATCACCACGGCGTAGCCGGCGCCCGCGTAGACCTGGGCCTCGTCGAACAGGCGCCAGCCGTACTGGGCGAACGGCCCGCCGTGGATCATGAGCAGTACCGGGTGCGGGCCGGGGCCGGGCGGGCGTACCACCCAGCCGTGCACGGGGTAGCCGTCCGGCGCCGTACCTGTCAGCTCCTGCTGCGGCAGGACAGCCACCGCGTCGGCGTACCGGCTGCCGAACCCGGTGAGCACCCGCTCGCCGGCGGCGTCGCGGACCAGCAGCTCGCCCCAGCTGGTCGGGGTGAGCACCGTGGCCACCAGGGTGTCACCGACCCGGTGGTAGCCGGCCACCTGGCGCTGGCCGTCGACGAGCACCGCCGGCTCGCCGCCGCCGGGGCGGACCAGCAGCAGCTCGACCGCGCCCCGCTGCTCGTTCGGGAAGACCACCCCGTCGGCGACCGGCTGGATCACCCCGCCGGCCGCCAGGTTGTACCGCTCCTCGTCGGTCAGCCGGGTGGCCGCACCGCCGGAGCGTGGCACCGACCACAGCGACTCGTTGCACAGCACCAGGCTGCGCCCGCCGGTGTCCAGGCTGCGACCGGTGAAGCAGACGGTGTCACCGTCGGCGCCGAACCGGGCGCCGGCCACCGCCAGCGTCCCGTCGGTGAGCTGGCGCAGGCCGGTGCCGTCCGGGGCGCAGACGTAGACGTCGCTGCGCAGGTCGTCGCCGGCCCCCTCGTGCCGGGCGGCGGTGAAGGCCAGCAGCTCGCCGTCCGGGCTCCAGTCCGGGTCCCCGTGGTCGTGGTCGCCGGAGGTGACCTGCCGGGGAGCGCCCTCCTCGCCCGGCTTGACCGGGGCGGCGTCGACCGCGACCGTCCACACGTGGTTCCGCCGGGCGCCGAGGAAACCCAGCCCGTCCCGCCGGTACGACAGGGTGGTGATCCGGCGCGGCGGCTCCTTCTCCGGGCCCAGCCCGTCGACCGTGCCGTAGCGCCCCTCCTCCGGTACCCGGGCCAGGTAGGCGAGCCGGCCGGAGTCCGGGCGCCACACGGGGGCGGAGACCCCGAGCGGGTGGTCGGTCAGCCTGCGCGGCTCGCCACCGGCGGTCGGCAGCAGCCACAGCTGGGGCAGCCCGACCTTGCTGTCCGGCCCGCGTTCGCAGCGGAGGAAGGCGATCCACGCACCGTCCGGTGACCAGCTGGGGTTGGCGTCCCGCCAGCCGTGGGTGAGTTGCCGCGGCGGCGCGGCGCCGTCGGTGGCGACCAGCCACAGCTGGCTGGTGTAGTCGTCGGCGGCCAGGTCCGCGCCGCCGACGGCGACGACGGTGGTACGCCCGTCCGGGCTGACGGTCGGCGCACCAGGGGTAAGGATCAGGCCGAGCTGCGAGGGTTTCACGTCCGGCAGGCTATCCAACTTTGCCGCGGCTCCCCAGGGCTGGAACCCCGTTGTTAGGCTGAATCGTGACCGACACCGACGGGTACGAGCAGGCTTTCGTCAATGTCGGCACCGACCAGCTGGGCCTGCACCACTACCCCGCCCCCGACAACGGCGACCCGGCGCCGCTGGTCACCATCTGGCCGGCGATGGGCGTACCGGCGCGCTACTACCGCCCCTTCGCGCGGGCGCTGCGCGCACACGGCTGGCAGGTGGTCGTCGCCGACCTGCGGGGTACCGGCACCAGCCGCCCCCGGCCGTCCCGGCGCTCGCACTACGGGCTGGCCGACCTGGTCGACGACGTGGGCGCTGTGCAGGAGACGCTCCGCGAGCGCTACGGCCGGCGCCGGGAGGTGCTGCTCGGGCACTCGCTGGGCGGGCAGGCGATCCTGCTGCACGAGGGGCTCAGCGAGCAGCCGACCACCGACGCGATCGTGCTGGTGGGGGTCGGGCTGCCGTACTTCCGGTCGTACCCGGGGCGCCGGGCGGCGGTGGTGCTGCCGTACACCCAGCTGATCGCGGCGACCAGCGCGCTGCTGGGGGTGTGGCCGGGCTGGACGTTCGGCGGCCGGCAGGCCCGTGGCGTGATCCGGGACTGGGCGTACACCGCGCGGCACGGCCGCTACCCCCGGCTCGACGGGGTGGACGCCGAGGCGGCGCTGGGCACCGTCAGCACGCCGGTGCTCTCGGTCAGCCTGGAGCACGACGACCTCACCCCGCCCGGTACCACCGGGCAGCTGACCGGCAAGCTGGCCAAGGCACCGGTGACCCGGGAGCACTACACGGCCGCGGCGGCCGGCGCCCCGCTGGACCACTTCCGCTGGGTACGCGCCGCCGACGCGCTGGCCGCCCGGGTGACCGCCTTCGCCGCCGGCTGACCGGGCGACGATCCAGCGCAGGAAAGCCCGAACGCCCGGAATCGACTCCCGGGCGTTCGGTGTGCTGATCGGCGGCGCTGGCTCAGTGCCGGCCGCTGGTGATCTCCTCGCGGTTGGCCTGGCCGACGGCCGGGGAGACCGGCGCCTCGCTGGGCGGGGCGGCCCGCTCGACCGGGTAGAAGAAGCCCCGCACGGTCGGGATGAGCGCGCCCAGCCGGTTCATCTTCTTCGGCACCGGGGTACCGAGGTAGGGCAGGGCGCCGTGGCCGTGCGCGTCGACCGCGCCGAGCGGCTGGTGGACCTCGTAGAACCGGCCGTCCGGGTCGCGCCGGATGATGCCGGTCTCCACCCCGTGCGCCAGCACCTCACGGTCGTGCTGCTGCAGGCCCAGCGCGATGCGGTAGGCCACGTAGTAGGCCAGCGGCGGCACCAGCAGCAGGCCGATACGGCCCAGCCAGGTCATCGCGTTGAGGCTGATGTCGAACTTGTCGGCGATCACGTCGTTGCCGCCGGAGAGCAGCAGCACCACGTAGAAGGAGAGGGCCATCATGCCCAGGCCGGTCCGGTTCGGGTTGTCCCGGGGCCGCTGCAGCAGGTGGTGCATGCTGCGGTCCTTGGTGAACCGGGTCTCGATGAACGGCCACAGCGCCGCCAGGGTGAACAGAATGCCGGGCAGCACCACCGTCGGCCAGAACAGCGGCGGCAGGGTGTACCCGTGCCCGGCCACGTGGATGCGCAGCTCCCAGGGCGGCATGAGGCGGGTCGAGCCGTCCAGGAACATCACGTACCAGTCGGGCTGGCTGGCCGCCGAGACCACCGCCGCCTTGTACGGGCCGAAGATCCAGATCGGGTTGATCTGGAACAGCCCGGCGAGCAGCGCGAGCAGCCCGAAGACGATCATGTTGAAGCCGCCGGCCTTGGCCGCGAAGCCCGGGAACATCCGGACCCCGACCACGTTGCGGTTGGTCCGCCCCGGCCCCGGCCACTGGGTGTGCTTCTGCTTGACCAGCAGCGCCATGTGCACCGTGATCAGCCCGAGGATGAGCAGCGGGATGAGGAACACGTGCGCGATGTAGAGCCGGTCCAGGATGACGTGCCCGGGGAACTCGCCGCCGAACAGCGAGGTGGCGACCCAGGTACCCACCACCGGGATGGAGAGCATGATCGCGTCGGCGATCCGCAGCCCGGTACCGGACAGCGCGTCGTCAGGCAGCGAGTAGCCGGCGAACCCCTCCAGGAAGCCGAAGACGAACAGCCCGATACCGATGACCCAGTTCGCCTCACGCGGCTTGCGGTACGCGCCGGTGAAGAACACCCGCAGCATGTGCACCAGGATGGCGGCCATGAACAGCAGCGCCGACCAGTGGTGCAGCTGCCGCAGGAACAGCCCGCCGCGCACGTCGAAGGAGAGGTTGAGCGAGGTCTCGTAGGCCCGCGACATCTCGATCCCGCGCAGCGGGGTGTAGCTGCCGTTGTAGCGGACCTCCTGCATCGAGGGGTCGAAGAAGAGGGCGAGGAAGGTCCCGGTCAGCAGCAGCATGATGAACGAGTAGAGCGCGATCTCGCCCAGCATGAACGACCAGTGGTCCGGGAACACCTTGTTGAACAGCCGGCGCAGCGGCGTCGACACCTGGAACCGGTCGTCCAGCTGCGCCCCGGCGGCGCCGGGCAGCGACTTCAGGTCAACTTTGCGTCGTTTCACGGCCTCTCCCAGAAGCCAGGGCCGATCGGGGTCAGGTAGTCGCTCCTGGCGACGAAGTACCCGTTCTCCACGGTAATGGGGAGCATCGGCAATCGGCGAGTTGCCGGCCCGAAAATTGGCCGGCCGTTGTCGAGGATGTTGAACTGCGACTGGTGGCAGGGGCACAGCAGGCGGTTGGTCTGCTGCTCGTAGAGGCTCGCCGGGCAGCCGGCGTGCGTACAGATCTTGGAGTAGGCCACGTAGTCGCCCCACATGGCCCCGCCGTCCTTGGCGTTGAGCGGGACGTTGGCGAGGTTGGCGCGCAGCCGGGCGGCGTCGTCCCCGCGCAGGTGGATGAGCAGGGTGGGCGAGTCGGCGTAGTCGTTGGTGGCGCCGCGCGGGATGCCCGGGAAGACCGTCATCTGGCCACCGGCGCTGACGTCCTCCGGGCGGATCGGGGTCATGTCCTCGCGGACCAGCGCCACCGGCTTGCCGTCGTTGTTCGCCGGGTTGAACCCGGTGGTGAAGAAGATGTCCGGGTGGTGCGGGTCCTTGATCAGCGAGCCGACGATCGGCGCGGCCGCCACCAGGCCGATCGGCGCCAGGCCCAGCGGGATGGCGAACTTGAGCAGCGGCCGCCGGGCGATGCCCAGCTCGGCGCCCATGTTGCTGATCGTCGCCCCGGTCAGCTTGCGCTCGGTCAGGTCCACGTCCTGGTCGTGCCGGGACTGGACGGCGATCTCTTCGGGCAGCAGCTTCTTCGCGTAGGCGATCACGCCGAGGCCGATGCCCAGCAGGGACAGCCCGAGGGTGAGCCCGAGCAGCGGGGTGTACCACTTGGCCTGGTTGTGGCCCGACTGGTAGGCCCAGGGCCACCAGATGTAGACCACCACGAAGAGGGTGGCGGCCAGGCCGGCCAGCAGGAACAGCCACGCGATGGCGCGCTCGGTGCGCCGCTCCCGGACGCTGCCCCGGACCGGGAACCGGGGCGCGTAGTGGACGATCTCCACCCCGTCCCGCCGGGCACCCTCGCGGACCACGTCGAACCGGCTCAGCTCCGGGTCGTCCGGGTCGAACGGGGCCTGCCCCGCCTGCTCGCTGTCGACGGCGTGCGCACTCATGACTTACCCGCAATCCACAGGGCCGTGAAGACCAGCACGGTGATACCGACCAGGAAGATCACCAGGCCCTCGGTGACCGGGCCGATCCGGCCGAGGCCCCAGCCGCCCTGGCTCTGGTCGTCCTTCATGTTCTGGATGTACGCGATGACGTCGCGCTTCTGCTGGTCGGTGAGCTGGTTGTCACCGAACACCGGCATGTTCTGCGGCCCGGTCAGCATGGCCTGGTAGATCTGCCGGTCGGTGGCGGCCTGCATGCTCGGGGCGAACTTGCCGGAGGAGAGTGCGCCGCCGTTGGCCGAGAAGGCGTGGCAGGACGAGCAGTTGGTCCGGAACAGCTCACCGCCGGTCGGAATGTCGGCGCCTTCCCGGAAGTTCTCGCCGGCCGGCGTCTGCGGCCCGCCGCCCAGTTCCTGGATGTAGGCGCCGAGCTGGACCGCCTGGTCGTTGGTGAGCAGCGGCTGCTTGCGCTCGATCTGCGCGCCCTGCCCAGCGGCCGGCATCCGGCCGGTGCTGACCTGGAACTCCACCGCCGCCGAGCCCACCCCGATCAGGCTCGGGCCGCGCCCGGGCACGCCCTCGGCGTTGCGTCCATGGCAGGTGATGCAGTTCTGGTTGAAGATGTCCTGACCCTGCTTGGCCGCCGCGGACAACGGGGTGTCCTCGGCCGAGGCGCCCGGTGCCAGCCCCGCGTAGACGCCGCCCACGAGGAACAGCGCGATCAGCATCCGTACCACGGTGCCGACGGCGCGCCGGCCGCGGCCGCGCGGGCCGCGCGGTGCGGCGAGTCGGGTCAGCACTCCCCTGCGGGGGCGCTTGTTGGGGGTACCAGCGGTCATTGCCTCACCTTGTCGGAAAGTACCGGGCCGTCTCGAAGAACGCGGGCCTAGCGGATCAGGTAGATCGTCGCGAACAGCGCGATCCACACGATGTCGACGAAGTGCCAGTAGTACGAGACCACGATCCCCGCGGTCGCCTGGGCCGGGGTGAACCGACCCATGGTGGTACGCGCCATGTAGAACAGGAAGGCGAGCAGACCACCGATGACGTGCAGCCCGTGGAAGCCGGTGGTCAGGAAGAACATCGAGCCGTACCCGTCGGTATTGATCTTGATGCCCTCGGCGTACAGGTTGTGGTACTCGTTGGCCTGCCCGAGGACGAAGACCAGCCCCATCACGAAGGTCAACGCGAACCAGCGGCGCAGCGAGAACACGTCGCCCCGCTCCGCCCGGAACACGCCGATCTGGCAGGTCACCGAGGAGGCCACCAGGATCAGCGTGAACGGCAGCGCATAGGCCACGTTGAGGTGCTCGGTGTGCTCCTTCCAGAACGCCGGTCCGGTGGCCGCGCGGATGGAGAAGTACATCGCGAACAGCGCCGCGAAGAACATGAGCTCGCTGGAGAGCCACACGATGGTCCCGACGCTGACCATGTTGGGCCTGGTCAGCGAGTGGGTCCGGCTCGTGGAGATGGCTGAGGCCGCAGTCACGGGCTCATTATTGCCCTAGATCAGATGCCGTTGTTCCCGGGGTGGCACCTGCGCGTGTCGCGCCCCCGCTGACCAGGCCCGTACCGGGCAGGCATAGCCTGCCTACATGTCACCCGGCGCCCTGACCGAGCTGCCCGGGGCGCTGGCCGGCGCACCCGGGACACCCGTGCTCGCCGACGACCTGCCACCCTTCAGCGGCGCGGCGATCTTCCGCCACCTGGAGCTGGAGTCGCTGGTCGCCGTGCTGCTGGTGGTCTCCGCCGGGCTCTACCTCTACGGCGTGTACCGGCTGCGCAGCCGCGGCGACCGCTGGCCGGTCGGGCGCACCCTGCTGTTCCTCGGCCCCGGACTGGGCTCCATCGCGTTCGTCACAGTCACCGGCATCGAGGCCTACGACGACACGCTGCTGTCGGTGCACATGATCCAGCACATGGTGCTCGGCATGGTCGCCCCGATCTTCCTGGCCCTCGGCGCCCCGGTCACGCTGGCCCTGCGTACCCTGCCGGTCGGCCCGCGCCGCAAGCTGGTGGCGGTGCTGCACAGCCGGCCGGCGAAGATCCTCACCTTCCCGCTGCTGGCCTACGCGATCTTCGTGGCCAACCCGTTCGCCCTCTACTTCACCGGCCTCTACCGGGCCACCCTGGAGCACGCCTGGCTGCACGAGTGGGTACACGTGCACTTCCTGGTCACCGGCTGCCTGTTCTTCTGGCCGCTGCTGGGCCTGGACCCGCTGCCCGGGCGCTGGCCCTACCCCGGCCGGGCGCTGCTCATGCTGCTGTCCACGCCGTTCCACGCGGTGCTCGGGCTGACCATCATGCAGAGCGCCACGCTGATCGCCGGGGACTGGTACCCCGATCTGCACCTGACCTGGGCCGACCCGGCGAAGGACCAGGTGCTGGCGGGCAGCATCCTGTGGGCCGGCGGCGAAGTGGTCAGTGTCACCATGCTCGCGGTCCTGGTTACCCAGTGGATGCGCGACGCCGACAAGGAGGGCCGCCGGGTCGACCGCCGGCTCGATCTGGCCCGCGCACACGCCCGGGCCGACGCGGCGGCCCGCTCCCCCGACGCAGGGTCCCCGACGCCCCGGCCGGCAGGCACCGACGATCCCGACGGGATCTGGGAAACCCCCTGGTGGGAGCAGTCCACCCGGGGTTGAGCCGGGCGCACCGCCCGCAGGCTCCGGCAGTTGAGTACGATCAGCACGCACGCGACGAGGGAGCCCCACCGATGACGTACACCGTCCTGCTCTACAGCGACGACCCGCAGGTCCGCGAGCGCATGAAGCTGGCCATCGGGACCAGGCCGGCCGCCGACCTGACGGTGGAGTTCACCGAGTCCGACGACTACGCGGGCTGCCTGCGCACCATCGAGGCGTACGACATCGACGCGGTGGTCCTCGACGGCGAGGCCCAGCCGGCCGGTGGCATCGGCATCGCCCGCCAACTGCGCGACGAGCTGGCCGACTGCCCGCCGATCGTGCTGGTCATCGCCCGCTCGGCGGACCGCTGGCTGGCCGCCTACGCCAAGGTCGACGCCACCCTGGTCCACCCACTCGACCCGGTCGTCACCGGGCGGACCGTCGCCGCGCTGCTGCGCGAGCGCGCGGTCGCCTGACCTTCGCGCCGTTCCCCGCAGCCCACGCCCCCGGAGACCACCATGGTTGAGTCGGACCGGTCCTGGCCGAACCTCCTCGCCGCGCTGCTGCGCCGCGAGGAGCTGGACACCGCCGACACCGCCTGGGCGATGGGCGAGATCATCGCCGGCGCGGCCAGCCCGGTGGAGATCGCCGGCTTCATGATCGCGCTGCGGGCCAAGGGCGAGACGCCGGCCGAGATCGCCGGCTTCGTCCAGGCCATGCTGGCCGCGGCCACCCCGCTGCACCTGCCCGAGCAGGTGCGGGCCGAGGCGGTGGACATCGTCGGTACCGGCGGCGACCGGGCGCACACGGTGAACATCTCCACCATGGGCGCGCTGGTGCTGGCCGGCGCCGGGCTGCGGGTCATCAAGCACGGCAACCGGGCCGCGTCGTCCGCCTGTGGCGCCGCCGACCTGCTCGAATACCTCGGCGTACCGCTCGACCTGAGCCCTGCCGCGGTGGCCCGGTGCATCACCGAGGTGGGCATCGGCTTCTGCTTCTCGGCCGCGTTCCACCCCGGCATGCGGCACGCCGCGGCGACCCGGCGGGAGTTGGGCATACCCGACGGCCTTCAACTTCCTCGGCCCGCTGACCAACCCGGTGCAGCCCCGGGCCGGCGCGGTGGGCTGTGCCGACGCCCGGATGGCCGCGCTGATGGCCGACCATCTTCGCCGACCGCGGCGCCAGCGTCCTGGTGATGCGCGGCGAGGACGGGCTGGACGAGTTCACCACCTGCGCACCCACCCGGCTCTGGGTGGTCAGCGGCGGGACCGTCACGCAGACCGTGCTGGACGCCGAGGACCTGGGCCTCGACCGCGCCAAGCCGGACGACCTGCGTGGCGCCGACGCGACCTTCAACGGCGCGGTGACCCGCCGGCTGCTGGCCGGCGAGCGCGGCCCGGTACGCGACGCGGTGCTGCTCAACGCCGCCGCCGCACTGGCCGCCCACGACGCGGTCGACTCCGGCGACCTGGCTGTCGACCTGCCGGACAGGCTGCGCGCCGGCATCGAGCGGGCCGCTGCGGCGATCGACTCGGGCGCCGCGGCCGACGCCCTGGACCGCTGGGTGGGGCTGGCCGCCGAGCTGCACCCCGCTGCCTGACCCCGGCACACACCACAGCGCCCCGCCCGGAGAGCCGGACGGGGCGCTGGTGGCAAGCGGGGCTACTCGGTCGCGCGGCGCGAGCCCGTGTAGTACTCGAAGAGCAGGCCACCGGCGGTCACCAGGACGCAGATCAGGCCGAGCCGCGATCAGCCAGGGCTCCCAGAAGACCAGGCCCAGGCCGGCCACCGAGCCGGCCACCGCGATGCCGAACGGCCAGTAGCTGCCCGGGCTGAAGAAGCCGACCTCGCCGGCGCCCTCGGTCATCTCCGCGTCCGGCTTGTCCTCCGGGCGCGGGTCGATGCGCAGCGACACGATGAACAGGCTCGCCCCCACCATGGCGCAGAGCAGGCCGGACAGGATCAGTGCGGTGGTGCCGATCCAGTCGGGGCCGGCCGCGTTGCCCGGGGTGTCCGCGACGCCCCTGGTCCAGAACCAGTACACGGCCGCTGCCACGAACAGGAACGCGGAGAGCAGCCCGAAGAGGCGCTACTCGCTCCTCATGATCAGACCTCGTTCCCGGCCTCAGCCGCCGTTGTCGGCGGTGCGCTTGGTGTCGAACGGCACGGTGGTGGTGGCGAACGGGCTCTGCCCGATCGACTGCAGCGCCTCCGGCGTGCTCTGCCCGGCCTGCTTGGCCTTGAGGAACGCCTGGTAGTCCTCGGTCGGACACGGCCCGCAGCTCGAAGTTCATCATCGAGTGGTAGGTGCCGCACAGTTCGGCGCAGCGGCCGACGTACGCACCCTCCTTGACGATGGTCACCTGGAAGGCGTTGTGCACGTTGCCCGGGAAGACGTCGCGCTTGAACAGCAGCTCGGGCACCCAGAACGAGTGGATGACGTCGGCCGAGTGCTCCTTGAACAGCACCGTCCGGTTGGTCGGTACCACCAGCACCGGGATGTAGTCACTGGCGCCGATGGTGGAGACCGGCTGACCGGAGGCGTCCTTGGCGTCCGGGTAGGTGAACCGCCAGTTCCACTTGAACGCCTCCACCTGGACCGTCACGTCCGGATGGGCGCTGACCTTGTTGACGTCCGTCTCGGTGATCGCCGTGTAGTAGAACAGCACCGCGATGACCAGGAACGGCAGCACCGAGTAGAGCATCTCCAGCGGCATGTTGTACCGGGTCTGCGGGGGCAGCTCGTCGCCGCGCTTGCGGTAGCGCACCACGCACCAGAAGATCAGGCCCCAGACGAACACGCCGACCGCCAGGGCGGCGATGACCGACCCGATCCACAGGTTGAACATCTTCTGCGACTGATCGGTGATGCCGCCCTTGGGCCAGCCGAAGTAGAACACGTCGTCGACGCTGCAGCCGCTGAGGGCGACCAGCGCGACGACGGCAATGCCGGTCAGGCCGGCGACTCGGGCCATCCGGCCGGTCCGCCTGCTCACCTGCTCCTCACTGCCCCGTGCGACCACCTGCTCCTGCCTTCCTAGCAGCGGCGTACCGCGACGATGCGCGGTGCGGCGTCACCGACGAGCGCGACATTACTCGACCTGGAGGCCCCGCCTCGGGGTGGGGGTCGACCTTGGGCGCGCCGTCCGGCCGGCGCGCCGGGCACACTACCGTTGCCGGTGTGGGCAGCTACACCTATCTGGACGCGGCGGCCGGCGTCCCGCCGCACCCGGTGGTGGCCCGGGCCTGGACCGCGGCGTCCGCCGACGGCTGGGTCGGCCCGGCCAAGCTCTACGCCCCGGGCCGGCGCGCCCGCCAGCTGCTCGATGCGGCCCGGGCCGCGGTCGCCGAATCCCTGGGGGTACGCCCGGACGAGGTCGGCTTCACCGCCAGTGGTACGGCCGCCGCCCAGGCGGCCGTGGCCGGCGCGCTGGCCGGCCGGCGCCGCGCCGGGGATACGCGTGCTGCACTCCAGCATCGAACACTCGGCGGTGCTGCAGGCGGTCGACGCGCACCAGGCGGCCGGGGGCCGGGCGGTGGCAGTGGGCGTGGACCGGCTGGGCCGGCTGGACCTGGACGCTTTCCGCGCCGCCGTGGCTACCCCCGGCGTGGCGCTGGCCGCCGTCATCGCCGCCAGCCACGAGGCCGGTACCAGCCAGCCGCTGCCCGAGGTGTTTGCGGCCGCCGGGGCGGCCGGGGTGCCGGTGTTCACCGACGCCGCCGCGGCGCTGACCTGGCAGCCGGTACCGGCTGGCTGGTCGCTGCTGGCGGCCAGCGCGCACAAGTGGGGCGGCCCGCCCGGGGTCGGCGTCCTGGTGGTCCGCAAGGGCACCCGGTGGGTGTCGCCCTGGCCGGGCGCCGAGGCGGGCAGCCTCGACCAGCCGGGTACCGCCGACCTGCCGGCCGTGGTGGCCGCCGCCGCGGCGCTGCGCGCCGTGCTGGCCGAAGGGGACGCCGAGCTGACCCGGCTGCGCGCGCTGGTGGGCCGGATCCGGGAACGGGTGGCCGCGCAGGTCCCGGACGTGGAGGTGGTCGGCGACCCCGAACACCGGCTGCCGCACCTGGTGACCTTCTCCTGCCTCTACGTCGACGGCGAGGCGCTGCTGCACGCCCTCGACCGGGCCGGCTTCGCCGTGTCGTCCGGCTCGTCCTGCACCTCCGCCACGCTGCGCCCCAGTCACGTGCTGGAGGCGATGGGGGTGCTCTCGCACGGCAACGTCCGGATCTCGCTGCCCCGCGGCACCCCGGCCGAAGCGGTCGACCGGCTGCTGGACACGCTGCCCGGCCTGGTGGCGGCGGTCCGCGCGGAGGCCGGGGTGGCCGGCCTGTGAGTGACGAGCCGGAGCTGCTGGACTGCCGGGGACAGCGCTGCCCGCTACCGGTGATCGCACTGGCCCGCCGGCTGCCCGGGGTGCCCATGGGCGGCGTGGTCCGGGTGCTGGCCGACGACCCGGCGGCCGCCAACGACATCCCGGCCTGGTGCCGCATCCGGGGCCAGGAATACCTGGGCAGCCCGGCGCCGGACAGCTACGACATCCGCCGCCTGCGCTGAACCGCAGTCACAGCGCGCCGGGCAGGAACGGGGCCACCTCGGCGGCGGCCTCGTCGCCGTAGGACTCGGCCAGCCGCTTGCCGAACTCGTCCGGGCGCAGCTGGTACTCCTGGGTGCCGACGGTCTCCAGGACCAGCGCCGCGAGCAGCGCAGCCGACCTCGGCGCTGCGCTCGCAGCCAGCCCCCAGGACACGGCCGGTGAAGAAGCCGGCCCGGAACCCGTCGCCGACCCCGGTCGGGTCGTACGCCTGGCCCACCTTGGCGACCGGTACCGTCGACCGGCTCGATGCCCCGGCCGGTGATCTGCACGCCGTCCTTGCCGAGCGTGGTGACCCGTACGCCGACCCGGTCCAGGACCTGGCGCTGCCGGACAGCCCGGTCTTGTTCTCCAGCAGCTCCTTCTCGTAGTCGTTGGTGAGCAGGTAGCCGGCGCCGTCGATGAGCTGGGCGCACCTGCTCCCCGGACATCCGGGCGAGCTGCTGGGACGGGTCGGCGACGAACGGCGTACCCGCGCTGGCGGCTCTCCTGCGAGTGGCGCAGCATCGCCTCGGGGTCGTTGGCGCTGACGATCACCAGGTCCAGGCCGCCGAGCCGGTCGGCGACCGGGGCCAGCTCGATGTTGCGCGCCTCGGCCATCGCACCGGCGTAGAACGAGGCGATCTGGCACATGTCCTCGTCGGTGGTGCAGACGAACCGGGCGGTGTGCGCCACCTCGCTGACGTGTACCGAGTCGCAGTCGACGCCGTGCCGCTCCAGCCAGGACCGGTAGTCGGCGAAGTCGGCACCGACCGCCCCGACCAGGATCGGGCGCAGGCCGAGCAGGGCCATCCCGAAGGCGATGTTGGCGGCGATCCCGCCGCGCCGTACCACCAGGTCGTCGACCAGGAACGACAGCGACACCTTGTGCAGCTGGTCGGCGAGCAGCTGCTCGGCGAACCGTCCCGGAAAGTGCATCAGGTGATCGGTGGCGATCGAGCCGGTGACGGCGATCCGCATGCGTACCCCAGAACGGTCGGCCGGCGGCTCGGACGCGCACCTGGGACCGCAGCCTACCGCTGCCCCGGCTGGCAGCGCCGCCCGGACCGCCGCTACACACGGCACCGCGCCACCGTCACCCGGCGGCCGGGCGGCGGTGGCGCGGTGAACGTACTGGTCGGTGCGGCGCGGGTCAGTGGAACGAGTCGCCGCAGGCGCAGGAGCCCGAGGCGTTGGGGTTGTCGATGGTGAAGCCCTGGGCGTCGATCCGGTCGGCGAAGTCGATCGTGGCGCCGGCGAGGTACGGCGCGCTCATCCGGTCGACCACGACCTCGACGGTGCCGTCGCCGGTCGGGAACTCGGTGACGACGTCCCCGTCCAGCGAGCGCTCGTCGAAGAACAGCTGGTAGCGAAGGCCGGAGCAGCCACCCGGCTGTACGGCGACGCGCAGCCGCAGGTCGTCACGGCCCTCCTGGTCGAGCAGCGCCTTGACCTTTTCGGCGGCGACCTCGGTGAGGACGACGGTGGACTGCGTCTGCTGCTCGCTCTCGCTTACGGTCACGGCTCTGCTCCCGCTGGGTGCTAGGCGCTCGGCGCCCGGCGTGGGCGGCCACCGAACGGGTGGGTCGGTCCTGTCAGCGACAAGATACTGGTCTCGTCAGCGACAACAACGCTAGCCGCCGCGGACGACATTCCCATCGTCGCACGCGGTTTTCCGGCCGTCACCCGGTGTCCTGCGTCACGTTCCCGCCGCTCCACCGGCGTGCCGGGCGCGTGTCGCGGGCCGGGAATCAGGCGCCGCGGCTCCACTGGCCGGCCAGGCGCCGACCGAGCGCGGTCAGGCCCTCCGCCGGACGGGCCAGCGCCGCCTCGACCCAGCCGAAGTGCTCGACCAGCGTGTGAGACCTCGCTCACCCCGGCCGCCATCGCCTCCCGCCGCCCGGCGGTCGACCGCCCGCCCACCACCAGACACGGCAGCCCCAGGTCGCGGGCGGCGCCGGCCACGCCCGCCGACCACCTTGCCGCGCAGCGACTGGTCGTCGAAGCCGCCCTCCCCGGTGATCACCAGGTCCGCCTCCGTCCAGCTCGGCGTCCAGCCCGGTCAGCTCCCGGACCAGGCCGATGCCGGAGACCACGGTGCCGCCCAGCGCCAGCAGCGCCGCCCCGAGCCCGCCGGCCGCGCCCGCCGCCCGGCAGGGCGGCCAGCTCGGGCGGGCAGCCGGGCAGCGCCTGCAGCACCTGGCCGAAACGGGTGAGCGCCGCGTCCAGCAGCAGTACGTCCTCCCGGCTGGCGCCCTTCTGCGGGCCGAACACCGCGCTGGCGCCGTACAGGCCGGTCAGCGGCGAGGTGACGTCGGTGGCCGCGACCAGCTGGACGCCGCGCAGCCGGGGCTGCGCCACCGAGCGCGGCGCAGCCCAGCAGCGCGGCCCCGCCGTAGGGCAGGGCGTACCCGGCCGGGTCCAGCGGCGCGGCGCCCAGGGCGGCGAGGAGTCCGGCGCCCGCGTCGTTGGTGGCCGAGCCGCCCAGCCCGACGACGACCTCGCCGGCAGCCGGCCTCCACCGCGGCGCTGACCAGCGCGCCCAGGCCGTACGAGGTGGTGGTTTTCGGGTCGCGTTCGGCGGGGGCGAGCAGGTGCAGGCCACAGGTCTGGGCGCACTCCAGGTACGCCGGTCTCGCCGACCGGAGCAGGTCGGCCTGGGCCGGGCGGCCGAGCGGGTCGGTGGCGGGTACCGCCGTCCGGACCCCGCCCACGGCGGCCTGCGACCACGTCGAGGAAGCCGGGGCCGCCGTCGGCCAGCGGGCGCAGGCGCAGGTCGTCGCGGGGGGCCGCCTGCGCCCAGCCGGCGGCCACGGCGGCGGCCACCTCGGCGGCGGTGAGCGTACCGGCGAACTTGTCCGGACAGATCAGTACCCGCACGGTCGCCGAGTCTCGCACGTCACGCCTCGGCGGATCGGGCGGGCATCGGCGCTGTGCGACCATGGGGAGCGTGACCGCGATCTTTATTGAGCCCGGCCCCACCGCCACCGCACTGCTGCTGCTCGGCCGGGGCACCGACGAGCAGTCCGAGCGCGGCGTGGACTGCCCCGGCGACCTGCCCGCCCCGAGCGACCCCGAGCTGGTGGCCCGCGCCGCCGCGGCCCAGGCGGCGCTGGGCGACCGGGTGTTCATCCTCGGCCACCACTACCAGCGCGACGAGGTGATCCAGTTCGCCGACGTCACCGGCGACTCGTTCAAGCTGGCCCGCGACGCGGCGGCCCGGCCGGACGCCGAGTTCATCGTCTTCTGCGGCGTGCACTTCATGGCGGAGAGCGCCGACATCCTCACCGGCGCCCGAGCAGAAGGTGGTGCTGCCGGACCTGGCGGCCGGCTGCTCGATGGCCGACATGGCGGTGCTGTCCCAGGTGGAGACCGCCTGGGACCGGCTCGTAGAGCTGGGCTCGCCGAGGCGACCGTCCCGGTCACCTACATGAACTCCTCCGCCGACATCAAGGGCTTCGTCGGCGAGCGCGGCGGCGTGGTGTGTACCTCCTCCAACGCCCGAGCGGGCGCTGGACCTGGTCGTTCGAGCCAGGCCGGCGGCGCAAGGTGCTCTTCCTGCCCGACCAGCACCTGGGCCGCAACACCGCGGTCCGGGAACTCGGCCTGTCGCTGGCCGACTGCGTGCTGTGGGACCCGCACAAGCCGGGCGGCGGCCTCACCGACGAGCAGCTGCGCGCCGCGAAGATGATCCTCTGGCGCGGGCACTGCTCGGTGCACGGCCGGTTCACCCTGGCCAACGTGCAGCGAGATGCGCGAGCGGGTGCCGGGGGTCAACGTCCTGGTGCACCCCGAGTGCCGCTACGAGGTGGTGACCGCGGCCGACTACGTCGGCTCGACCGAGTACATCATCCGGCACTATCGAGGCGGCCCCGGCCGGCTCGGCGTGGGCCTTGGGCACCGAGCTGAACCTGGTGCGCCGGCTGGCGAACGCGCACCCGGACAAGCGGATCAGCTTCCTGGAGAAGACCGTCTGCTACTGCTCCACGATGAACCGCATCGACCTGCCGCACCTGGTCTGGGCGCTGGAGGAGCTGGTCGCCGGCCGGGTACCCAACCGGATCACGGTGGACGAACGCACCGCCGGCTACGCCCGCGTCGGCGCTGGACCGGATGCTGGCACTGCCGTAACCGTAGGTGTCCGACTACGCACCGTAGTTTGCGACAGACCTGCACGCTGTGGGGATACATCACCCGGCGTTTGCCGCTATGCTGCGCAGTCAGGTCTTCAGCGATAGGTTTGTGCCCGGCTCCCCCAAGCCGTCTGGGCCTGATCCGCTACGCGCAGTGACTGCCCGCTGCTCCCCGTCCCACTCCAGCGTTGGAGGATTGCGTGACCAAGGACGTTCTGCGCGTACACGGCGGCGCGCCGCTGCACGGCGAGATCCGGGTGCGCGGCGCCAAGAACCTCGTCTCCAAGGCGATGGTGGCGGCCCTGCTCGGCGACACCCCGAGCACGCTGCACGACGTCCCGAAGATCCGCGACGTCGAGGTGGTCCGCGGCCTGCTCGAGCTGCACGGCGTCGAGGTCAGCGAGCGAGGACGGCACCTTCCGCTTCGACACCGACGAACGTGGGCGCGCCGACGTCGACGAGATCAACGTGCACGCCGGCTCCAGCCGCATCCCGATCCTGTTCTGCGGGCCGCTGCTGCACCGGCTCGGCCACGCGTTCATCCCGGACCTCGGCGGCTGCCACATCGGCGACCGGCCGATCGACTTCCACCTGGCCGCGCTGCGCCAGTTCGGCGCGGTGGTCGACAAGGCGCCCGAGGGGCTGCACCTGACCGCCCCGAACGGGCTGCACGGCACCAAGTTCGAGCTGCCCTACCCGAGCGTCGGCGCGACCGAGCAGGTGCTGCTGACCGCGGTCCGCGCCGAGGGCGTCACCGAGCTGCGCAACGCCGCCGTCGAGCCGGAGATCATCGACCTGATCTGCGTACTGCAGAAGATGGGCGCGATCATCAAGGTGCACACCGACCGGGTGATCGAGATCGAGGGCGTACCCCGGCTGCGCGGCTACGACCACCGCCCGATCGCCGACCGGCTGGAGGCGGCCAGCTGGGCCTGCGCCGCGCTGGCCACCAAGGGCGACATCATGGTGCGCGGCGCCCGGCAGGTCGACATGATGACCTTCCTGAACGTGTTCACCGCGGTCGGCGGCGCCTTCGAGGTGGACGACTCGCCCACCGGCGGCATCCGGTTCTGGCACCCGGGCGACGAGCTGCGCGCGGTGGCCCTGGAGACCGACGTGCACCCCGGCTTCATGACCGACTGGCAGCAGCCGCTGGTGGTCGCGCTCACCCAGGCCCGCGGCCTGTCGATCGTGCACGAGACGGTGTACGAGCGGCGGTTCGGCTACACCGACGCGCTGAACACCATGGGCGCCACCATCCAGGTGTACCGGGACTGCCTGGGCGGCACCCCGTGCCGGTTCGGCCGCCGTGACTTCCGGCACTCGGCGGTGATCGCCGGCCCGTCCAAGCTGCACGCCGCCGACCTGGTCATCCCCGACCTGCGGGGTGGCTTCAGCCACCTGATCGCGGCGCTGGCCGCCGAGGGCACCTCGCAACGTCTACGGCGTCAACCTGATCAACCGGGGGTACGAGGACTTCGACGCCAAGCTCGCCGCGCTCGGCGCGCACGCCGAGCGCCCCTGACGCCCCAGCGGCCCCGCCCGGTCCGCTCACCTGCACGGGCGGGGTCGGGCGCCGGGCGGATACCGGCGCCGGCATCGGCTACCCTTCCGGCGTGGCATGCTCTTTCGTCGCCAGTCGACCGCGCCCCGCCGAGCCGGTTGCCGAGGCCTCCCCGGCGTGACCAGCGCGCCGTCGCGCGCGTACACCCCGAAGAAGGGTGAGGCGACGCCGCAAGCGTCCGGTCCGCGACCCCGGCTGGCCGCCGCGCCGAAGCCGGCCGACCGCAGAGGCCTACGCCCGCGGACCCGCGACGAGCAGCGCGAACTGCGCGAGCGCAGCCGGCAGGGCATGATGGCCGGCGAGGAGAAGTACCTGCTCGCCCGAAGACAAGGGGCCGGTCCGTCGGCTCGCCCGCAACGTGGTCGACAGCCGGTTCAACGTGGCGACGATCCTGTTCTTCGGCCTGTTCGGGGTGCTGCTGCTTCTCCACCGGGGTGTTCCCGGTGATGATCCGGTCGGCCGCCAACGGACTGCTGATCTTCATGATGCTGGCCACCCTGGTGGACACCTGGCTGCAGCGTCCGCAAGATCCGCCGGCTGGCCGCCGAGCGGATGCCCAAGGAGACGCAGGGCGCCCGCGGCCTGTATCTTCTACGTGCTGATGCGCTCGATCAGCATCCGGAAGCTGCGCATCCCCAAGCCCCAGGTCAGGGTCGGCCAGAAGATCTGACCCGACGCCGCGTCGTCAGGCCACGCCCAGGACGCGCAGCAGCGCGGCGGTACCGGCGGCGATGGCCACCACCGCCACGAACGGCAGCCGGCACAGCGCCGCCACCAGGCCGGCCAGCACGCCGGCCGGGCGGGCCCAGCCAGCGAAGCCGCCGTCGGCGGTCAGCGCCGAGGTGGCCACCAGGGCGGCGAGCAGCGCGACGGCGGCCAGCGGCAGCACCCGGGCCAGCGGCGCCGGCAGACGCAGCCGGTCGTGCAGCAGCACGCCGCCGAGCCGGAATCCGTAGGTACCCACCGCCAGCAGGGCGATCACCGCGATCAGCACGCGCCGGCCTCCGCCCGCGTACCGGTAGGGAGCCGCGCGGCCAGCAGCCCGACGCAGCGCCAGCAGCACCGGCAGGCCGGCCGGGAGCAGCGGGGTGGTGGCCACCGCGACACCGGCGCCGAGCAGGGCGACCCGGCGCGGGCGGGCCCGCCGCGCAGGCTGGGCAGCAGCAGCGCCAGCAGGGCGGCCGGGAAGGCCGCGTCCAGGCCGAAGGTGGCCGGGTCGCCGACCGCGTTGCCGAGCAGCGCCCCGGCCACGCTGCCGACGTTCCAGGCCACGAAGAGCAGCACCCCGGTCAGCCAGTACGCCGCCCGCGCGGCGCCCGGCTCCGAGCGGGCCAGCGCGAACGCGGTGGTCTCGTCGACCAGCAGGTGGCTGCCGACCAGCCGGGCCGGCCAGGAGCGGCCGACCGCGTCGGCGACGTTCAGCCCGAACGGCAGGTGCCGGGCGTTGAGCAGCAGCCCGGCGAGCACCGCGGCGACCGGGTTCCCAGCGGAGACCAGGCCGACGCCGACGAACTGGGCGCCACCGGCGAAGACGAACAGCGACATCGCCGGTACCACCCAGAAGGGCAGGCCGCTGGCGACCGTGATGGCGCCGAAGGAGAGGCCCACGAGGCCCGAGGCCAGGGCGAGCGCCCCCGCGTCGCGGAGCAGTCTGCGGTCGGTCGTTCGCCAGAACGTACGGATGTTCTCTATGCTGAACACCCGTCCCATGCTCATCCCCGGCGCGACCATTCGTCAAACCGTTAGCCGTACCGCTGGAGCGAACGATGTCCTGACGCCGCCGCACCGCTGGCGCGGATCGCCGCGTGCGTACGCCGGGAGCGCCAGCGCGCCGCGCTCTCCCTCACCGACCTCGCCAGGCGCGCCGGACTGGCCAAGTCGACCCTCTCCCAGCTGGAGTCCGGCACCGGCAACCCGAGCGTGGAGACCCTCTGGGCGCTCGCCGTGGCGCTGGACGTGCCGTTCAGCCGGCTGGTCGAGCCGGCCCCGCCGCAGGTCCGGGTGGTGCGCGCCGGGCAGGGCGCCCGGGTGCCGTCCGAGCAGGCGGCATACGCCGGTACCCTGCTGTCCGCCGCGCCCCCGCACGCCCGCCGCGACCTCTACCTGATCGAGCTGGCGGCGGGCGCCGTCCGGCACGCCCAGCGCACACCCGCCGGGCAGCGTGGAGCACCTGGTGGTGGCGGCCGGCCGGCTGCGTACCGGCCCCGACGACGCCCCGGTCGAGCTCGGCCCGGGCGACTACGCCAGCTTCCCCGGGGACGTCCCGCACAGCTACACGGCGCTGGCGCCGGGCACCTGGGCGGTGCTCGCGATGGAGCACGTCTGACGACCCGGACGGCGGAGGCGGCGCTGGCCGTTGGCGCCACCGGAGCCACCGGCGGGTACCTGCGCCGGCACCGAAACCGGCACTAACCAGCGCGGCGAAAGTCCGATATGGTACGGAGAGCTGAGGCCCGCGGCCGCCGGGGACCTTGGCGATCGCCCTCTCGCGCCGTACCCTCCGTCCACATCCGGACGTGTCATCCGTACCCGTCCGGGGTCTGCCCGTCGGCCCTATCCTGGGCCACCCGTCCGTTGGTGAGGTGATCCCCGTGAACGCCGCGGCGCCGGGCGGCCACCGACCGGAGCGGGCCCGATGACCCGTCAGGCGACGAACGGCCCGAGGAACGCCGCCGCCCGCACAACCCCGCCTGGGCGACCGTACCCACCATGGCCTGGCGCCGGGTCGCCACCGAGCAGGGCGTCGACCAGGAGGAGATCGAACGGGTCGAGCAGCGCCGCCCAGCCGACAGCCGGGACCGCGGCCCAGGCGAGCGCGGACCGGTGAGCACGGGCCGGGCGAGCGCGGACCTGGTGAGCGCGGACCGGGCGAGCGCGGACCAGGCGAGCGGGGACCAGGCGAGCGGGGACCGGTGGCACCGCGGGCAGGCCCGGGTGCCCGCGCCCGGTGAGCGCCCCGGGGAGCCCGGTTTCCCCGGCCGCGGTGACCGGGCGCTGCTGGAGCGCGGTGCGATCGAGCACGACGACGACGAATGGCGCGGCGACCGGGAGCGGCCTGACCGCGGCCCGGCCGACCGGCGCCCCGGTCGCGCGCGCTCCGGCGACTTCCCGCCGGGCCAGTCCGGCCCCGACAGGCGCGGCCGGGCGAACCCGGCACCGACGGACCCGGACCGGACGCACGCGGGCTGGACGGACGCGGGCCCGGCGGGCGCGGAGTCGACCCACATGGAGTCGACCTACGTGGAGTCGACCCGCGTGGAGTCGACCCGCGTGGAGTCGACCCGCGTGGAGTCGACCCGCGTGGAGTCGACCCGCGTGGAGTCGACCGGCGCGGAACGGAGCCGCAGGGCTTCGACGCGAGCGGCCGGGATCGGCGCGCACCGGGCGGGCGCGGCCTGGACTGGGCCGCAGCCCGACCGGCGCGGCTTCGACGAGCGGGCCCTGGACGGCCCACACCCGGACCGCCGCGGCTTGGACGCGCGAGGTCCAGACACCCGCGGGTTGGACACCCGGGGCCCGGACACCCGCGGGTTGGACACCCGCGGCTTGGACGACCGCGGCCTGGACCCGCGGGGCCCGGCCGAGCGCGGCCGGACGCGCGCGGAGCCGACGAGCGCGGCGCGGACGAGCGCCGCCCTGGGGACGAGCCGTTCCCCGGCGACCGGCGAGCGCAGCGGCCCGGCCGACAGAGCTACGGCAACATCCTCGCCAACCCGCACCGTGGCCCGCGCCGGGGCGGCATCCAGCTCACCCCGCCCGGGGTCAAGCCGGCCTGTACGCCGGCAGCGGGCACCGGATCATCTCGCCGGACGCGCTCACCGCACCGACCCCGCCCGGTGGCCTGCCGATTCGTTGACCGCCGCCGACCGGCCGACGGCTGGCCGAGGAGGACGCGGCCGCGCTCGCGGCCCGGTCGACGCCACCGCGACAGCCGAGGTCGTCGAGGACCCGGAGCCCGACCCGGAGCAGATGCTCGCCACCTGGGAGTGGACGCTTCGACCCGGAGACGCTGCGGGAGCAGCCGGACGACCGGGAGCAGCTGCAGCGAGATACGCGACCTGCTGACCGCCAAGCTCAACGGCGTCTCCGACAACCCGCGCCGGGCCCGGCTGCTCAGCCTGCGCGCCGTGGTCTCCCGCATCCTCGGCGACCTGCCCAAGGCGCTCGCCGACGGCAAGCTCGCGCTGGCCCACGCCGAGGCCACCGGGGAGCTGCGGCGCATCGCGATCGCCCAGGCCCGGCTCGCCCACGTGCTGCAGTGGCGGGGCGAGTTCGAGGAGGCCGACCGGCTGTTCACGCTGGCCAACTCCAGCGAGCTGCCCGACCGGCTGCGCGCCACGATGCACCAGCACGCCGGCAAGTGCGCCTACGACCAGGGCCGGTACATCGAGGCGTGCAACCACTTCGAGCGCGCCCTGGAGCTGCGCAAGGAGGAGGACCCGGAGCTGATCGCGCAGACCGAGCTGGCGCTGGACGCGGTGTTCACGCAAGGTCGCCGAGAACGGCTGGGGGCCGTACCCGCGCAGCCGGGACGAGATCCTGCAGATCCGCAAGGCCGCCGACCCCGGCGCTGGACGAGCAGACCGGCGCTGTGGGGCTACATCGACGCCGACGGCGAGACCTGGTGATCGGGCGCCGAGTACGACGACGTGCAGCCGTTCCGCGACGGCGTGGCCTGGGTCCAGCGCCCCGGCTCGCAGACCTGGGAGCTGATCGACGAGGCCGGCCGGATGCTGATCGACCGGCGCGCGCGGGTACCTCGGCGTGGGCAGCTTCTCCGACGGGCTGGCCTGGGTGTCGCGGGACGGCACCGCCCGGCTGGATCGGCATCGACAAGACCAACATGGTGCGCCATCTCGACCGGCTTCGACGACGTGCGGCCGTTCCGGCGGGGCATGGCCGCGGTGCGCCGGGGCCGGCGCTGGGGCGCGGTCGACGGCGGTCGGCCGGGTCGTCGTGCCGTTCGCCGTACGACGGGTTCGCCACGGCGCTGTCCGACGGCCGGTACATCGACGGCTTCTCCGACGAGGGGCTGGCCGTCGTGGAGCTGGGCGGCCGCAAGGGCGTGGTGGACCGGGCCGGCCGGGTGCTGGTCCAGCCGGTACACCCGGCCCTGGTGATCCACCCGGTGGCGTTCCTGATCACCGACGGCGCCACCGCTGGGGCGCGCTGACCGGCGCGGCCGGCCGCTGATCCCGGCCGCATCCACCCGAGCCGGATGGGGTCACCGACGAGATCGACCGGCTGCTCGCCGACACCCGGCCGGTGCTCGTGAGGACACCGGCAGCCGGCGCATAGGGTCGGAGCATGGAGTTTCGACACCTTGGCCGTTCCGGGATGCTCGTCAGCGAGATCTCGTACGGCAACTGGATCACCCACGGCTCGCAGGTCGAGGAGGAGCAGGCCACCGCCTGCGTGCACGCCGCCCTCGACCTGGGCATCACCACCTTCGACACCGCCGACGTCTACGCCGGCACCCGCGCCGAGGCGGTGCTCGGGCGGGCGCTGGACGGGCCAGCGCCGCGACGGCCTGGAGATCTTCACCAAGGTCTACTGGCCGACCGGGCCGGGGCGCAACGACCGCGGCCTGTCCCGCAAGCACATCATGGAGTCGATCGACGGCTCGCTGCGCCGGCTGCAGACCGACTACGTCGACCTGTACCAGGCCCACCGCTACGACTACGCAGACGCCGCTGGAGGAGACGATGCAGGCGTTCGCCGACATCGTGCGCGCCGGGCAAGGCGCACTACATCGGCGTGTCCGAGTGGAACGCCGACGCAGATCCGGGCCGGCGCGCGGCGCTGGCCCGGGAGCTGAAGCATCCAGCTCGTCTCCAACCAGCCGCAGTACTCGATGCTGTGGCGGGTGATCGAGGCCGAGGTGGTCCCGACCTGCGAGGAGCTGGGCATCGGCCAGATCGTCTGGTCGCCGCATCGCGCAGGGCGTGCTGACCGGCAAGTACCTGCCGGGCCAGCCGCCGCCGGCCGGCTCCCGGGCCACCGACGACAAGTCGGGCGCCAACTTCATCACGCGGCTGCTGCAGCGACGAGGTGCTGACCCGCGGTGCAGCAGCTGCGGCCGCTGGCCGAGCAGGCCGGGCTGACGCATGGCCCAGCTCGCGGTGGCGTGGGTGCTGCAGAACCCGAACGTCTCCTCGGCGATCGTCGGCGCCACCCGGCCGGAGCAGCTCGAGGACAACGTCAAGGCGTCGGGGTGAAGCTCGACGCCGACCTGCTGAAGGCGATCGACGAGGTCCTCGACCCGATCGTGCGAGCGCGACCCGGCCAAGACGGCTCACCCGCCCAGCGGCCCTGACCGACCGCCCGGGCGGCCGGACCGACCGGCCGCCCCGAGCCCGCTGGTACGCGCCAGAACCGGAACAGCGTCCAGCCCAGGCCGGCCAGGCCGGACGGCAGGCCGAGCAGGTCGCCGAGCCAGTACGACCGACGCTCGAAGAACATGCCGGTTGATCGCTCGGCTGAACAGCAGCAGCGCGATCAGGATCAGCAGCCCCTACGGGCGCGACGTGGTCGAAGCCGCGCTGCCACTGCGGGGACAGCCACGGGTAGCAGCGCGTTGCCGCCGTCGACGCCCGGGATCGGCACCAGGTTCAGCACGCTCGCGGTCAGCTGCAGGAACGCCAGGAACGCCAGCGCCGCCCAGAACACCAGGTGCGCGCGCGGTGTCCACGCCGAAGCGCGAACGGCAGCGACCAGCAGCGAGCGCGAACGACCACGTTCACCGCCGGGCCGGCCAGGCTGATCAGCGTGTCCACGACCAGCGCCCGCGGATGTGCCGGTGGTCGATCCACACCGCGCCGCCGGGCAGCCCGATGCCGCCGAGCAGCAGGAACACCACCGGCAGCACGATCGACAGCACCGGATGGGTGTACTTGAGCGGGTTGAGCGTCAGGTAGCCGCGGTCGGCCACGCTCGTCGTCGCCGCCCAGGTAGCCGCGACCAGCGCGTGCGCGTACTCGTGCAGGCACAGCGAGACCAGCCAGCCGGCCATGACGAACAGGAACACGTCGAAGCGCACCGTCGCCGCAGCCGGTCCAGGTCATCCAGCCGCTGACCGGCGAACAGCGCCAGCACGCCCAGGAACACCGCGCTCGGCCGGAACGCCGCCCGCGGCGGCGCCGTCGAGCGCCTGGTCGCCGAAGGCCATCGGCCCGTAGGTCACAGCTCAGTCGCCCGGCCGGCTAGCAGGCTCATCCGGTACTCCACCCGCTCGTCCTCGACCAGGACCGCCGTCGCCACGCCCTGGCACGGCCAGCTCGCGCCAGATCTGCCCGAGCCACGACTCCGCGTCGGCCTGGCTCGGGAACGCCTCCCCCGGCCCGTCGACCGGCTGACCGTCGCCGTTCTCGTACCGCCAGGACCACGCCATGACCGCCTCATCCCCCTCGTTCGCCCGGCTCGCCACACGGCGACCTGGTACCGCCGCCCGGCCACCGGGCGGGCGCGATCGCAAGCCTAATGCGCGGGCCTTAGGGTACGGGCATGTCGCATGACGGGTACCACACCGTTCTGGTCCTCGGCGGGATCCGCTCCGGGAAGTCGGAATTCGCCGAGGCGCTGGTCGCCGGCGCGCCGCCGGGTCCGCTACGTCGCCACCGCCGCCGTCGACGACGGCCGACGACGGAGTGGGCCGGCGCGCATCGCCGCGCACCGGCGCCGCCGCCCGGACGCGCTGGAGCACCGAGGAGACCGGCGCCGACCCCGGTCGCCTCGCCGAGCTCGCTGACGCCGAGGCCAAGCCCGGGGAGACGCTGCTCGTCGACGACCTGGGCGGCTGGCTCAGCGCGGTGCTCGGCCCGGCAGCCGGGCCGCTGAACGCCGGCTGGACGCCGAGGCGGCCCGCGAGCCGCTCACCGCGCTGGCCGCCGCGGTGGCCGCTGCCCCGCCCGGCTGGTCATGGTCAGCCCCGAGGTGGGCCTGTCCGTGGTGCCCGCCACGGTGCCGGGGCGCGCCTTCGCCGACGCGCTCGGCGTCGGCCAACCGGGCGCTGGCCGCCCTGGTCGACGCCGTGGTGCTGGTCGTCGCCGGGCAGCCCACCTGGTTCGAAGGCGGCGCCCGCGGCGCCGGTCGAGGCGCCGTCCGGGCCGGCCCGCGAGCCGCTGGTGCCGGCGTCGGCCGGTGGCCGGCCGGCCAGCCAGACCACCACGCTGGGCAGCGGTACCGAGCTGGCCGGCTCGCCGGACGAGCCGGAGATCAACTCACGGATGACGCTCCCGCTGCCCGACGAGACGGCCGCGGCCGCCGCCGTGGAGCGGCTGTACGCCCTGGACGTACCTGGGGCGGGGCTGGGCAACCTGGCCCGGCTGATCGGGTTCGCCGGTGGCACCCAGGGCACCGGCGCGCCGGGGCCGTACCGGGCACCCCGGCTGCTCCTGGTGCACGGGGCACACCACGGCGGGCTGGCGGCCGGGGAGAGCGCCGCGTCGGCCCAGCGCGAGGTGGACCGGGCACTGGCCGGCGAGAGCGCGCTGGGCGTGCTGGCCGCCAGCGCGGGGGTGCCGGTCCAGGTGGTCGACGTGACCGCCGAGCCGGCCGGGGCGGTCGAGGACGGCAACGCCAGCGACCCGGAACGGATCGCGGTCGGGCTGCGCCAGGGCTTCCGGCTGGCCGAAGCCGTGGTGGACGCGGGTACCGACCTGATCATCCTGGGTGCCGTGGGCGCGGGGCAGGTCGGCGCGGCGGCGGCTGTGGTGGGCGCCACCATCACCATCGATCCGGCGGCCGTGCTGCCCCGGGTGGTACGCGCCGGTGGCCGCATCGACGACGACTCCTGGATGGTGCGCTGCGCGGCGCTGCGCGACGGGCTGCGCCGGGCCAAGGGGCTGTCCGGCCCCGAGGCGACGCTGACCGTCCTCGGCGGTTACGACCTGGCGGTCGCCACCGGCATCGTGCTCGGCGCCACCTACCGGCGTACCGCCGTCCTGATCGACGGCCCCGTCGGGGTGGCTGCCGGGCTGATGGCCCGGGAGCTGGGCGCCCAGTCGCGGCTGTGGCTGCTGGTGGCCGACGACGGCCGGCATCCGGTGGTCACCCCGGCCGCCAAGGTGCTGGGCGCCAGCGCTGTCGCCGACCTGCGCCTGGACCTGGGCGAGGGGGCTGCCGGGCTGGCCGTCTTCCCGCTCCTGCAGAACGCCCTGCTGCTCGCCACCCTGCCCACCGCCTTGACCGAGGCCACCGACCCGCCATCCGCCCCCGACGCGGCCGAACCGGACACGGCAGACCCCGAGTCCGCTGATCTGGCCGGCCCGGACTCCACTGACCTGGCCGGCGCGGACCCAGCGGGCCTGACCGGCGCGGACCCAGCGGGCCTGACCGGCGCGGACCCAGCGGGCCTGACCGGCCCGGACTCCACTGACCTGACCGGCCCGGACTCAGCTGATCTGGCCGGCGCGGACCCAGCTGACCCGGCTGACCCGGCCGGCGCGGACCCAGCTGACCCGGCTGACCCGGCCGGCGCGGACCCGGCTGACCCGGCCGCCGCGGACCCGGCTGACCCGGCCGCCGCGGACCGGGGCGGATCGGATTCCGCTGATGCGGTCGGATCCGGAGTGGACGACGGTGAGGCCGTCACCGGCCCCGGTGTCGCGGCGGAGCGGGGCACTCCGGCCAACCGGACCGGGTCCGCTGCGGCCCCGGAGTCCGGGGAGCCGGACCCGGCCGGCGACGTGGCGGGTCCACCGGCCGGGTGAGTGCCGGATGGCCCGGTGGGCGGCCTGACGGGCCGGCCGGCCGGGTGGGGGCGGGGCTGCGGCTGGCGCTGACCACGTTCACCGTGCTGCCGCTGCGCGCCGGCCGGGTGGACCGGATCGCCGCCGGGTACGCCATGGCGCTGGCCCCGCTGGTCGGTGTCGCGCTCGGGGCGGTCCTCGGCGGGCTGGCCGTGGGCCTGGCGACGGCTGGGGCACCGACCCTGGTGGCCGGGGCCCTGGTGGTCGGTGCCGAGCTGCTGCTCACCCGTGGGCTGCACGTGGACGGGCTGGCCGACACCGTGGACGCGCTGGGCTCCTACAGGGACCGCGAGCGCGCCCTGGCGATCATGCGCAGCCCTGAGGTGGGGCCGTTCGGGGTGGCCGCGATCGGGGTGGTGCTGCTGCTGCGTACCGGCTGCGTGGCCGCGCTGCTGGCGCGCCCGGACCGGGCAGTGCTGGTCGGGCTGGCGGTGGCCACCGCTGCGGGGCGGACGGCGGTGCCCTGGGCGTGCCGGCGCGGCATACCGGCGGCCCGCCCGGAGGGCCTGGGTGCGCTGGTGGCCGGCGCCGTGCCGGCGGCTGCGGCGGTGGCGGGTACGGCGCTGGTGGCGGCGCTGGGCGGCTGGGCGGTGCCCGGCCGGTGGTGGCAGGGGTCGCTGGCGGTGCTGGCGGCGCTGGGCGTTGCGGAGCTGGCGCGCCGGCACGCGACCCGGCGCCTGGGCGGCATCACCGGCGACGTCCTGGGCGCCGTGGTCGAGCTGGCGGCCGTGCTGTGCCTGGTGGGACTGGCGTTCCAGCGCGCCTGACGGCGCCGTACCCGGTAACCTTCACTGCCGTGGTCACCACGTGGTACGGGCAGAACGTCTTCCTGGTCGGCTCGATCCCGGCGCTGGGCAGTTGGGACCCCGCCAGGGCGGTCCCGCTCTCGGCCGCCAACTACCCCAGCTGGTCGGTGACGGTGTCGCTGCCGGCGAACACCCACGTCGAGTACAAGTTCATCAAGAAGGATCCGGACGGCACCGTCACCTGGGAGACCGGCCCCAACCGCAGCTACACCACCGGCACCGGCCCCGGCACGGTCACCGCCACCTGGAAGTGACGCCCGGCGGGTGCCGCGCCGGAGCGGCCAGTTGGCGTGGTGGACCCGCTCACTGCCCGGCGTCGTAGGCGGCCACCGCCGCCCGGGTGGCGGTACGCCGCCACGCCTCCACGACCAGCTCGGCCAGATCGCCGGGGTCCACAGTGGACAGCTGGACGCTGGTCCAGCCGAACCGCCCGGTGTAGGGCGCCACCGAGAACGTCGCCGGGTCAGCCGCCATCAGCTCGGCCTGCTCCTCCCGCGAGGTCTTCACCGACACCGACGGTGACTGCGGCGCTCCCATCACGAAGATCTTCCCCCGCACCCGGAACGTCCGCTCCACCTCCCAGGTAACCACCTCGGTCACCCCCGGCAGCCCCAACGCCACCCCGGCCACCTCATCCAACGTCACCACACCCCGCAGTATCCCGCCCTCCACACCGCGCCAGAAGTCCTTGGGGTTACGGGGGTCATCCGGGCGCCGGAACCCCGGACCCTCAACGGACGGTCGGGAGGACGAAGGGGGGTTTGACGATGGTGACGGGGGTGTGGCGGCCGCGGATGTCCAGGGCGGCCAGGTCACCCTCGCCGAGCGGGGCGGCGGTGTCCAGGAGGGCCAGGGCGATGCCGAGGCGGCGGGTGGGCGAGAAGGTGCCGCTGGTGACCTCGCCGACCGGGGTGTCACCGTGCAGCACCCGCATGTGCGGGCGGGGAATGCCCCGGTCCTTGGCCTCCAGGCCCCACAGCAGTCGGGCCGGACCCGCGGCCCGCTCGGCCAGCAGCGCGTCCCGGCCCCAGAACGCCGGCTTCTTCCAGCCGACCGCCCAGCCCAGCCGGGCCTGCACCGGCGTGATCTGCGGGGACAGGTCCTGCCCGTGCAGCGGGTAGCCCATCTCGGTACGCAGCGTGTCCCGGGCGGCCAGCCCGCACGCCCGGACGCCCACCGGACCACCCGCGGCGAGCAGCGCGTCCCAGGCCGCCCCGGCCGCCTCCCACGGGACGACCAGCTCGTACCCGTGCTCGCCGGTGTAGCCGGTGCGGCACACGGTGAGCTCGACGCCGGCCAGCCGCGCCGGGGCGAAACTCATGTACGGGTGCCCGGTGGGCAGCCCGAGCGCGTCGAGCACCCGCGCCGACGCCGGCCCCTGCACGGCCAGCACGGCGAAGTCGGTGTGCCGGTCGGTGACGGTGACACCGTCCGGCGCCGTGCCGGTGAGCCGGCGTACCACCTCGGCGGTGTTGGCCGCGTTGGGGATGAGGAACACCCGGTCGTCGGCGAACCGGTAGGCGATCAGGTCGTCCAGCACGCCACCGGTCGCATCGTCGCAGCACAGCGTGTACTGGGCCGCGCCCGGCCCGATCCGGTCCAGGTCGGCGGTGAGGCAGCGGTTGACGTACCCGGCGGCGCCCGGCCCGACCACGTCCGCCTTGCCCAGGTGGGACACGTCGAACAGGCCGACCGCCTCGCGTACCGCCGTGTGCTCCTTGAGCACCCCGCCGCCGGCGTACTCCAGGGGCATCTGCCAGCCGCCGAAGGCGGCGAACTTGGCGCCCAGCGCGGCGTGCCGGTCGTGCAGGGGGGAGCGGCGCAGGGCGCCGGGGTCCCGACCGTCGGAGTCCATGGCTGGCAACCTACCGCCCCGTCCGGGCGGACCGGCCCAGCCACCCCGATGGCGTGCCCGCGGCCGGGTCAACCGGTCGGGCCGGCACATCGGGCCGGGCGGCCCGGAGGCCACCAGCTAGCATCGCCCCGGGGACGCCCGGGGCGGGCGTGCACCCACCCGCCGGCGGGGTGCGCCGGGGCACTCTAGGTAAGGAGCACCTGCCGCGTGGCCACCATCGCCGACCTCACTCTCGTCGACTCCGACCCCGCCGAACTGGCCGTGGACGCCCTGGTCATCGGGGTGTACAGCCAGGACCCCGAGGCGCCGGCGCAGCTGCTGCTGGCGGCCGGCGCGGAGAGCATCGCAGCGGCCTTCGACGGGGCGCTGGTGCAGACGCTGACGCTGCTCGGCGCCTCCGGCGCGGTGGGCGAGGTCACCAAGCTGGCCACCCTCGGTACCGTCACGGCGCCGGTGGTGGCCGCGGTGGGGCTGGGCGCCGAGCCGGCCGGGGCGATGCCGGACGACGAGACGCTGCGCCGGGCCGCCGGGTCGGCCGTCCGGGCGCTGGCCGGCGCCGGGTCGGTGGCGGTGGCGCTGCCGGTGGCCGAGGTGCCGGGCGGGGAGGCGGCGGCGGTCCGCGCGGTCGCCGAGGGAGCGCTGCTGGGCGGGTACCGGTTCGCCGGGTACAAGTCGACGCCGGTGCGCCGCGCGCCGGTCGGGCGGGTGCTGGTGCACGTGCCGGACGTCGGGGCGGACGGGCTGGCCGACGAGGTGCGCCGGGTGGCCACCGTGGCCGGCGCCGTGGCGCAGACCCGGGACTGGGTGAACACCCCCCCGAACGACCTGCGCCCACCGGACTTCGCCGCCGCCGTGGCCACCGCCGCGCAGGGCGCCGGCCTGGCCGTCGAGGTGTGGGACGAGCAGCGGCTGCGGGACGAGGGCTTCGGCGGCATCACCGCCGTCGGCCAGGGTTCGGCGGCGCCGCCGCGGCTGGTGCGCATCGGGTACACCCCGGAGGGCGGGGCCGGGCGCACCGTGGCGCTGGTGGGCAAGGGGGTCACCTTCGACACCGGCGGGCTGTCCATCAAGCCGGCACACGGCATGTGGGAGATGAAGTCGGACATGGCCGGCGCGGCGGCGGTGGCCGCCACCATGCTCGCCGTCGCCGCGCTGCGCCCCCCGGTGGCCGTGACGGCGTGGGTACCGATGGTCGAGAACATGCCCTCGGGCACCGCGTACCGGCCGGGTGACGTGGTGACCATGCGCAACGGCAAGCGGGTCGAGGTGCTCAACACCGACGCCGAAGGGCGCATGATCCTCGGCGACGCCATCGCCCGGGCCTGCGAGGAGTCCCCGGACTACCTGTTCGAGACGTCCACCCTGACCGGCGGCCAGGTGATCGCCCTGGGCAAGCGGGTGGCCGGGGTGATGGGCAGCGAGGCGGCCTGTGCGCTGGTGAAGGCGGCCGGCGCGGCGGTCGGCGAGCCGGCCTGGCCGATGCCGCTGCCGGACGACGTGCGCAAGGGCATGGACTCCGAGGTGGCCGACATCTCCCAGGTCAACGCGGGGATGGATCGCGCCGGACACATGCTGCAGGGCGGCGTCTTCCTGGCCGAGTTCGTCACCGACGGGGTGGAGTGGGCGCACCTCGACGTGGCCGGGCCGGCCTACCACGCGGGCGAGCCGACCGGCTACTGGACCAAGGGTGGCACCGGGGTGCCGGTCCGCACCCTGCTGGCCCTGGTGGAGGCGATCGCCGCCGGATGACGGCCGGGCAGTGCCAGGATGGGGGCATGGCCAGCACCTGGCAGCTGCCCCCGGCACTGACCGAACCGGGCGTCCTACCACCCGGCAGGTACGTCGCTCCGCTGCGCGACGGCGACGACGGCGCGCCGGTGCTCTGGGTGACCAGCGACCCGGTACCCGACGCCGGGGCCCGCTGGGCCGACCTGCACGCCCGGTGCGCCGGCAGCGCGCTGTGGCCACTGGTACTGCTGCCGCTGGACGGCGAGCCGTGGGCGCCCTGGCACGACGGCGAGCTGGATCCGGTACCCCCGTCGGAGCTGGCGCCGGAGGAGGTGCTGGCCGGGCTGTGGCGGGCGCTGACCGCGCCGACCCCGGTGGACGAGGAGCTGGAGACCGCGCCCGGCGCCTGGCGGGACGCCGTGGTGGAGCTGGGCCTGCCACCCACCTGGGACGGCCTGGCCTCCGCCGGTCCCCCCTCGGACGGCTCGGCCGACGCGCACGCTGCCGAGGTCAGCGCCCAGGTGTTCCACGACGGCCTGCTGGGGGTGGTCCCGGCCGGCTGCGGCAGCGCCGCGATCGCCACCATCGGCTGGGACGGTGCCTGCAACCACACCGGCGCCGCCGAGCTGGCGGTGGTGGTGCGCTCCTGGGAGGAGCGGTTCGGGGCGCGCCTGGTGGGGCTGGGCTTCGACACGATGGAGCTGGCGGTGGCGGCGCCACCGGCCACCATGGAGCACGCCCGGCGGGTGGCCGCCGAACACTTCGCGTTCTGCCCGGACAACATCGCGCTCGGGCCGGAGGACTTCGACCTCTACGCCCGCCACCTGGTGGGCGCCGGCACCTGGTCGTTCTGGTGGGACTGAGCCGTCCCGGGGCGGGCCGCCCGGGTCAGCGGTCGGCGGCCTTGCGGCGGGCGTTGTAGTCGCGCATCCGCTGCGGATAGCCGGTGAGGTGAACGTCGTAGAACGGGACTCCGAGCCGGTGCGCCCACTGCCGGGCGGCGACCGGGCTGGACACCCGGCGACGGGTCCACTCGCCGTCGGCGGCGATGAGGATCACCGTGTTCTCCGTCACGGTGGTGCGCGGCTCCAGGTATGCCTCGACGCCACCCCGCGAGCGGGCAAACTGCTCCAGGTGCTCGGCGTCGGCGCCGCGATCCCGCCGGTCGGCGGTGCTGGCCCGCCCACGTCGCCCAAACAAGGCCACCGCAGACTCCTCCGGCGAAGTGCGTCCCCATGGGTGTGAACCGCCGGTCCGGCTCGGCGTGCCGTCAGGGTACGCCACCCGGGCAAGTGTTGCCGACCTCGCATCGCACGCCCCAACGGACAGTGACAAGATAGCTTGCGGCGGCACTGCCCCGTCCGGTGTGCGGTGCCCGGAACTTCTCCATAGGCGCACCCGGGAGATCACGTGAGCGACCGAAGCACCGACTCGAACACCTACGACGTCGTCATCCTGGGTGGCGGCAGTGGCGGGTACGCGACCGCGTTCCGCGCCACCGAGCTGGGCCTGTCCGTCGCTCTGGTCGAGAAGGACAAGTTCGGCGGTACCTGCCTGCACCGCGGCTGCATCCCCACCAAGGCGCTGCTGCACGCCGCCGAGGTGGCCGACCTGGCCCGCGAGGGCGAGCAGTTCGGTGTGCAGACCAGCCTGGCCGGCATCGACATGAAGGGCGTCAACGCCTACAAGGACGGCGTGGTCGCCAAGCTGTTCAAGGGCCTGCAGGGGCTGGCCCGGCAGAACAAGGTGACCCTGATCGAGGGCGAGGGCCGGCTGGTCGGCCCGACCACCGTCGAGGTCAACGGCGAGCGGGTGACCGGCCGCAAGCTGGTGTTGGCCACCGGGTCGTACTCGAAGACGCTGCCCGGCCTGGAGATCGACGGCGACCGGGTGATCGCCTCCGAGCACGCGCTCACCCTCGACCACGTGCCCGCCTCCGTGGTGGTGCTGGGCGGCGGGGTGATCGGCTGCGAGTTCGCCAGCGTCTGGAAGTCCTTCGGCGCCGAGGTGACCATCATCGAGGCGCTGCCCCGGCTGCTGCCGCCGGAGGACGAGCAGTCCTCCAAGGCGCTGGAGCGGGCGTTCCGCAAGCGCGGGATCGCGTTCAAGACCGGCAAGCCGTTCGAGCGGGTGGAGCGCACCGAGTCCGGCGTCCGGGTGACCATCCAGGGCGGCGAGACCTTCGAGGCGGAGCTGCTCCTGGTGGCGGTCGGGCGCGGCCCGGTGACCAGCGGCCTCGGGTATGAGGAGCAGGGCGTGAAGATGGAGCGCGGCTTCGTCCTCACCGACGAGCGGCTGCGCACCAGCGTCCCGGACGTCTACGCCGTCGGTGACATCGTGCCCGGCCTGCAGCTCGCCCACCGCGGCTTCCAGCAGGGCATCTTCGTGGCCGAGGAGATCGCCGGCAAGAACCCGCCGGTGATCGACGAGAACGGCATCCCCCGGGTCACCTACTGCTCCCCCGAGGTCGCCTCCATGGGGCTGACCGAGGCGAAGGCCCGCGAGCAGTACGGCGACCAGGTGAAGACGTTCACCTACGACCTGACCGGCAACGGCAAGAGCCAGATCCTCAAGACCGCCGGCTTCGTGAAGCTGGTCAGCGTGCAGGACGGCCCCGTGGTCGGGCTGCACATGGTCGGCGACCGGGTCAGTGAGCTGGTCGGCGAGGCGCAGCTGATCTACAACTGGGAGGCCTACCCTGCCGAGGTGGCCCAGTTCATCCACGCGCACCCCACCCAGACCGAGGCCCTGGGCGAGGCGCACCTGGCCCTGGCCGGCAAGCCCCTGCACGTCCACGGCTGATCCGCGCGAGCCCTGCCACGCGCGGCGCCGTCGCGCCGCGCGCCCGAGATAAGGAGTAACACCAGATGCCGGTATCGGTCACCATGCCGCGGCTGGGTGAGAGCGTCACCGAGGGTACCGTCACCCGCTGGCTCAAGAACGAAGGCGACCGGGTGGAGGCGGACGAGCCGCTGCTGGAGGTCTCCACCGACAAGGTGGACACGGAGATCCCGTCCCCCGCCAGCGGCGTGCTGAGCCGGATCGTCGTGGCCGCCGACGAGGTGGCCGAGGTGGGCAGCGAACTCGCGGTGATCGCCGGGGACGGCGAGGACACCGGGGGTACGGGCGGCCAGCAGCCGGCCGAGGCGGTGCCGGACAGCCAGCCGTCGGCGGAGGTGGACGCCCCGTCCACCGAGAAGGAGCCGGACACCGAGGCCCCGGCCGGCGGCTCCGGGTCCGCCCCGGCGCCCGCCTCCGACGGCGGCCAGCCGGCCGAGGCGCCGTCCGCCGGTGGCGACGCGCCGACCGGCAAGGCACAGGGCACCGTGGTGGCCATGCCGGCGCTCGGCGAGAGCGTCACCGAAGGCACCGTCACCCGCTGGCTGAAGAACGTCGGCGACACCGTGGAGGCCGACGAGCCGCTGCTGGAGGTGTCGACCGACAAGGTGGACACCGAGATCCCGTCGCCGGCCGCCGGTACCCTCCTGGAGATCCGGGTCCGGCAGGACGAGACGGTCGCCGTCGGCGCGCCGCTCGCCGTCATCGGCGTCGGCCGGTGGCGCCCCTGCTCCAGCCGCCGCGCAGCCGGCAGCCGCCGAACCGGCGCCAGTCCAGTCGGCGCCAGCCCAGTCGGCGCAGCCCCAGCCCGCACCGGCCCAGGCTCAGCCCGCGCCAGCTCAGTCGGCGCCGGCCCAGTCCACGCAGGTCGCAACGGCGGGGGTGCGTCGTCCTATCAGGACGCCGAGCGTCTGGGGGCGCAGCCGCCGGCCGCCGACGAGGCTTCCGCGCCGCTGGCCACACCGGCCCCGGCCGGCGCGCCGATCAACGGCGACGAGATCGGCTACGTGACGCCGCTGGTCCGCAAGCTGGCCGCCGAGAACGGCGTCGACCTGTCCGCGCTCAAGGGCACCGGGGTCGGCGGACGGATCCGCCGGCAGGACGTCCTGGAGGCGGCCGAGCGGCAGAAGGCAGCGGCGGCAGCCGCGGCCGCCCCCGGCACCGGCCGCCGCCCCGGCGCCCGCGGCCGCTCCGGCGAAGGCGCAGCCCAGCCCGCTGCGCGGGCGCACCGAGAAGCTGTCCCGGATGCGTACCGTCATCGCCAAGCGGATGGTCGAGTCGCTGCAGGTGTCGGCGCAGCTGACCACGGTGGTCGAGGTCGACGTCACCCGGATCGCCAAGCTGCGCGACGCGGCCAAGGCGGAGTTCGCCCGCCGGGAGGGCGTGAAGCTGTCCTTCCTGCCGTTCTTCGCGCTCGCCGCGGTCGAGGCGCTGCGGGTACACCCGTCGGTGAACGCCTCCATCGACCTGGACGGCGGCACCGTCACCTACCACGACGCCGAGCACCTGGGCGTGGCCGTCGACACCGAGCGCGGCCTGGTGGTGCCGGTCATCCGCAGCGCCGGGGACCTCAACCTGGCCGGCCTGGCCCGGCGGATCGCCGACGTGGCCGACCGGACCCGGAGCAACAAGATCAGCCCGGACGAGCTGTCCGGCGGTACCTTCACGCTGACCAACACGGGTAGCCGGGGCGCGCTGTTCGACACCCCGATCATCAACCAGCCGCAGGTCGGCATCCTGGGTACCGGTGCCGTGGTCAAGCGGGCCGTAGTGGTGGCCGACCCGGCGCTGGGCGAGGTCATCGTCCCGCGCTCGATGGTCTACCTGGCGCTGTCCTACGACCACCGGCTGGTCGACGGCGCCGACGCGGCCCGCTTCCTGACCACCATCAAGGAGCGCCTGGAGACCGGCGCCTTCGAGGGCGAACTGGGCCTGTAGCCAGCTGCAGCAGCAATGCTACCGGGCGTCTCCGCGTGGCGGGGACGCCGGTCGCTGCCCTGGGGCAGGATGGGGCTATGCGGATCGTGATGGCCGGCGCGTCCGGGTTCCTCGGTACCGCCGCTCGTCGCGGCAGCTGCGCAGCCACGGGCACGACGTCAGCCGGCTGGTCCGGCGGGCACCCGCCGGGGCACGACGAGGTGCGCTGGCACCCGGCCGGCGCCACTGGACCCGGCCGTCCTGGACGGCGCGGACGCGGTCATCAACCTGGCCGGCGTCGGGGTCGCCGACAAGCGCTGGACACCGGCGTACCGGCAGGTCCTGGTGGCCAGCCGGGTCGGCCCCACCGCCACGCTGGCCCGGGCCCTGGCCGCCGCCAGCACCGCCCGCCGGTGCTGCTCAACGCCTCGGCGGTCGGCTACTACGGCGACCGGGGCGACGAGGAGCTCACCGAGGACGCCGACCCGGCGGTACCGGCTTCTTCCCCGATCTGGTCGCCGCTGGGAGGCGGCCACCGCCCCGGCCGTCGCGGCCGGGGTGCGCGTCGTGCAGCTGCGTACCGGGCTGGTGCTGGGGCCGGGCGGCGGGCTGCTCGGGCCGCTGCTGCCGCTGTTCCGGCTGGGGCTGGGCGGCCGGATCGGCTCGGGGCAGGCAGTGGATGCCGTGGATCTCGCTGCCCGACGAGCTGGCCGCGATCGAGTACCTGCTGACCGCCGACGTGGCCGGGCCGGTGAACCTCAGCGGGCCGGCGCCGGCCCGCAACAGCGAGTTCGCCCGTACCCTGGGGCGCCTGCTGCACCGCCCGGCGCTGCTGCCGGCGCCCCGGTTCGCGCTGCGCGTGGGGCTCGGCGAGTTCGCCGACGAGGCGCTGGCCAGCCTGCGGGTACGGCCCCGTGCTGCCGGCCAGGCCGGCTTCCAGTTACACCCACGCCGACCTGGAGTCGGCGCTGCGCTGAGCGCCACCGGCGGCCTGAGCCGGCACGCCGGTTGGGCATGGGCGCCCGACGCGTTGGGTACCGTCCGATCGTGTCCATCGCCGCGCCGCGTGGCGCCCGCCCGAGCCGGCCGCCGACGCGAGCCGGCGGCGACCCGGGCCGGCGTCGCGCGGACGCGCTGGTCGCGCTGGTCTGCCTGGCCGGCGCGGTCTAGCTGACCATCGGCCTGTGGCTGGACCCGAACGGCCGGGCGGTCGCGCACAACCGGGGCGACCAGGCGCTGTTCGAGTGGCTGCTGGCGTTCCAGGCGCACGCGGTGACCCACGCCACCAACCCGCTCGTGGACCACGCTGCTCAACTACCCGCTCGGCGCCAACCTCGCGGTGAACACCTCGATGGTGCTGGTCGGCACCATCTTGCCCCGGTCACGCTGCTGTTCGGGCCGTCAGTGGCGTTCCTGATGGTGCTCACCGTCAACCTGGCGCTCAGCCCGTTCGCCTGGTATCTCGTGCTCTACCGGCACGTCACCCGGACCCGGGCGGCGGCGATCGCTGGGCGCGCTGTTCTGCGGCTTCGCGCCCGGCATCGTCTCGCATGCCAACGCCACCTCAACTTCACCGGCCAGTTCCTGGTCCCGTTCATCGCCTGGCGCACGTTGCCGCTGGCCCGATCCCGCCGGCCCGTGGCGGGACGGGGCGTACTGCTCGGGCTGCTGGTGGCGGCGGAGTTCACCATCGGCGCCGAGCTGACCTTCTTCATCGCCGGTGCGCTGGCCATCTTCGTCGCCGGCTGGGCGGTGCAGAACCGACCGGCCGCCCGGGCGCTCGCCCCGACGTTCGCCCGCGGCATCACCGCCACCGCCGGGTCACCGTGGTCGCTGCTGGCGTACCCGCTGTAGCTAAGTTCGCCGGCCCGCAGCGCTACCACGGGATCGGCTTCGACCAGCGGGTACACGCCGAGGATCTGGCCGCCTACGGCGCCTACCCGTACGACAGCCTGGCCCGGCTGGCCGGGCTGTGGATGAAGCTGGCGCCCAACTACACCGAGGAGACCACGTTCTTCGGGCCGGCCGCGCTGATCCTCCTCGTAGGCTGCTCCCTGCTGCTGCGCCGCTGCTCCTGGATCCGGCCGCTGGGGATCACCGGGCTGGTCTTCGCGGTGCTCTCGCTCGGGCCGTACCTGCGCTGGTGGGGCGGGCGTACCGCGGTCCCGATGCCGTTCGCGCTGCTGTGGAAGCTGCCGCTGTTCGACACGGCGCTACCGGCCCGGTTCGCCCTCATCGTCATCCCGGTCGCCGGGCTGCTGCTGGCGGTGGCCCTGGACCGGGTGCTGGAGCTGCCCGCCGCCCGGACCCGCCGGTGCTGGCTGGCCGCCTTCGCGGTGGCGCTGGTACCGCTGCTGCCGCTGCCGTTGCAGGTCATCGACCGGGCACCGGTCCCGCGCTTCTTCGCCTCCGGCGACTACCGGCGCTACGTCAGCCCCGGCGGCACCCTGGTGGCCGTGCCGCCGACCCTGGACACCCTGCCGGACGGGCAGCGCTGGCAGGCCGCCGCGCACTTCGACTTCGCCATCCCGCAGGGCTTCTTCCTCGGCCCCGGCCCGGACGGCCGCAGCCAGGTGGGTCCGGACCTGCGGCCCACCGCGCGGATCCTCAACGACGCGGCGCTCAAGGGCAGCGACCACGCCGTCACCGACGCCGACCGCTCGCAGGCCCGCGTCGACCTGGCCTACTGGCACGCCCAGGTGGTGGTGCTCGGCGACGGCGGCGCCGGCATCCGCTGGACGGCCCGGCACGACCTGCTGCTGCGGTTGGCCACCGAGCTGTTCGGCCCGCCGCAGCGGGTCGACGACGTCTGGCTGTGGCGGGCCGGCTGAGGATGGTCGTGGGCGCGCCGGCTCCCGGCGCGCCCACGACCCGGGGTCAGCTCGCCACGCAGGTGAGCGTCGGTATCCCGTTGGTGACGTTGTTCCAGGTGCCGAGGAACCCGAACAGGGCGGTGGCACCGGCGCCCAGAGCGCCGTTGTAGCTCACATTGGTGGCGGTGACCTGTGCCCCGCTCTGCGTGACGTTGGCGTTCCAGGCTGTGCTGACCGTCTGCCCGTTGGGGAAGCTCCAGGTCACCTTCCAGCCGGTGAGTGGGGTCGTGCCGGAGTTGCGCACCGTCACATCGCCCTCGTAGTTGAAGGCCCACGAGTTGGGGATGTTGTAGCTGGCGGTGCACGCCTTCCCGCCCTGGGACGACGCCGACGGCGAGGTCGAGCGGGACGCCGAGGCGGTGGGCGACACCGACATGTTCCCGGTGGGCGACGGCGAGGTCGACCGGGACGCCGAGGCGGTGGGCGACACCGACATGTTCGCGGTCGGCGACGGCGAGGTCGACCGGGACGCCGAGGCGGTCGGCGACGCGGAGGCGCCGTCGGTGGTGTAGGGCACCTGGGTGTACGCCGGGGAGCAGGTGCTGGAGCAGCTGGCCGGCAGGCTGAAGGTGTACACCCGGCCGCCGTTGATGAGCTGGTCGGCGGCGTCCCGGACGCGGATGGAGAAGTCGCCGCCGCCGGCGGTCAGCCCGCCGATGATGTAGGACTGCCCCATGTCGCTGTTCATCTGCGCCGACACCCAGGAGCCGTTCTGCAGGTACTCCACCGCGTGCACGCCGTTGGCCAGGTGCGACACGGCGATCGCCGGCCACCAGCGCTGGGCGCCGGAGATGAAGCCGATGTTGATGTCGCCGGTGTAGTTGGGCGCCGGGACGAACTGCCAGCTGATGTGCCGGTTGTTCCAGTGCGTGGAGAGGTCCCCGACCGGGCTGCCGTTCTTGACGAACCGGTCCAGCGCGGCGTGCGCCAGGTCCAGGTGGTACGGGTCGTCCCGGCACCAGGCGTTGGTGTCACCACACGAGTCGGCCACCAGCATGGTGAGCGTGGCGCCGTTGTACCCGTCGGAGGTCCACGATCCGTTGCGGCAGAACGGCTGGCCGGCCGCGCCGTCGTTCACCCCGGTGCAGTAGTCGGCGATGGTCACCTGCACGTACCGGCCGCAGTTGTGGCCGTTGTCCCACATCCCCATCTTGGCCAGGTTGGACCCGGTCAGCGGGCGCGGGTAGAAGGAGTAGTCGTTGGGGGTGTTGTAGACGTTGAGCGCGACGAAGTTCTGCGAGTCGAGGTTGGCCTGCGGCAGCCCACAGCCGCCGTACGGCGCGCCGAGGGAGTCGAACCAGGTGGCGTTGCCGGTCACCGGGGTCGGTGTGGACGAGGTGGACAGTGCGTTGGCGACGATCGTGGGGATGATCGCGAGCAGGACGGCGCAGGCGGCGCCGAGCACGGCGATCCGCGCCTGACGCCTACGACGTGAGGACATGTGGTGACCCTTCGGGCTGGCAACGAAACTTCGACAGGTTCCGTGCGCCCGTACTCCCGCGCGTCGATACGTTACCCGATCCGGCGCCGCCGCGTGACGGCAGTCTCACCGCGTCTGCGCCGCACCCGGCCGGCGTCGGCCGGGTGCGGCGGTAGGCTCGGGACGTGACCAGTACGGTTGCCACCTTCGAGGTGGTTCGCGCGGGCCTGGTGGAGTATCAGGCCGCCTGGGACGAGCAGCGCCGCGTCCACGCACAGGTGGCCGACGGGCAGCGCCCGGGCACTGTCCTGCTGCTGGAACACCCCAGCGTCTACACCGCCGGCAAGCGCACCGAACCGTGGGACCGGCCGGTCGACGGTACCCCGGTCATCGACGTGGACCGGGGCGGCAAGATCACCTGGCACGGCCCCGGCCAGCTGGTCGGCTACCCGATCCTGCGCCTGCCCGACCCGATCGACGTGGTGGCCTACGTGCGCCGGGTGGAGCAGCTGCTGATCGACGTGTGCGCCGAGTTCGGCCTGCACACCGAGCGGGTGGAGGGGCGCAGCGGCGCCTGGGTACCGGCCGACGGGCGGGGCCCCGCGCGCAAGGTCGCGGCCATCGGCATCCGGGTGTCCCGGGGCGTCACCCAGCACGGCTTCGCCCTCAACTGCGACCCCGACCTGTCGTACTACGACCGTTTCGTGCCGTGCGGCATCCGGGACGCCGGGGTCACTTCGCTCTCCGTCGAGCTGGGCCGCCCGCTGACCGTGGCCGAAGCACTCCCGGTCGTCGAGCGGCACCTGCCCGCGCTCTCCTGAGCCTCGGCGTCGCCCATGGTCGGTGCGCCGCACTGCCGGCCACTGAGCCTTGGCCGGTGACCGGGTCGGCGTCATCCATGGTCGGTGCGCCGCGCTGCCGGCCACTGAGCCTTGGCCGGTGACCGGGTCGGCGGCCGGCGTGTGCGACGGGCGTCAGCGTCGGCCGCGGTGCTGGTAGCCGACCATTGCCGCGTCGACGGCGTCGCGGGTGCGCTGACTGGTGATACCGAGTTCGCCGAGGGCAGCCACGGCCGGGTCCCCGTCGAGTTGGAGGGCGCCGAGCAGGATGTGTTCGGTGCCGACGTAGTTGTGGCCGAGCTGCAGCGCGGCGTCCGTGCTCTGGGTGACCACCTGCTTGCCGGCCGCCGAGAACGGGATGTGCCCGCCCGGCGCCTGCCCGTCGCGGGCCAGCGTCGCGCTCACAGCGTCCCGGGCGACCTGCGCCGAACCGGCGATGACGGCCACCACCTTGGCGCCCAGGCCATCCTCCTCGTCGAGCACAGCGAGCAGGATGTGGCCGGGCTCGATGGTGGCGGAATTGGCCGCCCGGGCCAGCGCCTCGGCGTTGGCCAGCACCTTGCGCGCCAGCATGGTGTACCGCTCGAACTGCGCCGCACCCTTGCGCTGCTGGGCGGCCTGCTTGGAGACGCCCATGGCGTCGCCGATCTGCGCCCAGGAGGCGCCGCCTGCCCGGGCCGCGCTGACGTAGTGGTCGACCAGCTGGTCGCCGAGCTCGGCCAGCCCCCGCGCCCGCTGCCGCGCCTCACCCACCTTGGTGAGCGCGTCCGCCTCGTCCAACTCCGCGTCGAGGCTGTCGATGAGTGATCCCAACTTCACATCCAGTGGTGGCATCCGTCAAGTATGAGTTGACGCGCACTAGGCGTCAAGTACGGCTTGACGCGCGCTGTGGGCACCTTGCCCGGATGGCTGTCGCGGAGCCTCCGAAAACAGCCATCCGGGCGAGGTCACACCTCGGGGGCGACCGTTAGGGGGTGAGGCGGTGGCGGTCGCGGGGGAACGGGGCGGCCAGGCGGACGTTGGGGAGGGTGAGGAGGCGAGCGACCAGGCGTTCGAGGCCGAGGCCGAAGCCGCCGTGCGGGGGCATTCCGTGGCGGAAGGCGGCCAGGTAGTCGGCGTACGGGTCCGGGGAGAGGCCGTGGGCGGCGAGCGCCGCCAGGTAGTCGGAGTAGCGGTGCAGGCGTTGGCCGCCGGTGACCACCTCCTGGCCACGGAACAGCAGGTCGAAGCTGTTGGAGACGCCCGGTCGGCCGGGCGCCGGGTGGGTGTAGAACGGGCGCTTGGCCAGCGGGTACCCGGTGACGAAGAGGAACTCGCTGCCGTACTCGCGCAGCGCCCAGTCACCCAGCCAGCGCTCGTGCGCCGGGGCCAGGTCCGGCTCCCCGGCCAGCGACTCCCCCAGCCCGGTACCCACCAGGGCCAGTGCCTCGCTGAAGTCCACCGCCGGGATCTGCTCGGGCACCGGCACGCCGACGGGCGCCAGCGCACCGGCCACCGCCGCGCGTACCACCGCCATCACGTCGCGGTGGTCGGTGATGAAGCCCAGTTCCGCGTCGATCGAGGTGAACTGGGCCAGGTGCCGCCCGGTGTCGTGCGGCTCGGCGCGGAACGCCGGCCCGATCTCGAACACCCGCTCCAGTGAGCCGACCAGGATCTGCTTGAAGAACTGCGGGCTCTGGGCCAGGTAGGCGGGGCGGCCAAAGTAGTCGACGGCGAACACGTCGGCGCCGGACTCGGTCGCCACGGCCACCAGCTTGGGCGTACACACCTCGGTGAAGCCCAGCTCGACCAGGGCGGACCGGAAGCCGCGCAGCACCGCGGCGGTGGTCCGCAGCACCGCGCGGCGGGACTCGTGGCGCAGGGTCACCGCCGCGTGGTCGAGGACCACCGGGAGACCAGCGGCCAGCGTGGGCCGGAACAGCTCCACCGGCACCGGCTGGGCGGGCTCGCCGAGCAGGCGCAGCTGCGGGTCGACCAGCTCGACCCCGCCGGGGGCGGCGGCGTTGCGGCTGACCGCGCCGGTGACCGCGACCACGGTTTCCTCGGGCAGCGCCTGCACCTGCGCCCGGGCGGCCGGTTCGCGGACCACCACCTGGAGCAGGCCGGCCCGGTCCCGGAGCACCAGGAACGCCACCGCGCCGAGCAGCCGGCGCCGGTGGATCCAGCCGGCCACCTGGACGCGTTCGCCCGGGTGCCGGATCAGTTCGTCGGACAGGATGCGTTGCATGGCAGATCCTCCTTCGGTCCGCAACGCGTCCCCTCGGAGGTGTGGGCGGGAAGGGTGCCCGCGGTGCCACCACACCTTCACCGCCAGGGCAGGCCCGGCGGCCTCGTTTGGTCGCCCGTGACGGGGGCCAGCCGGCGGGGCTCTACTGGGCCGTGACGGCCGTTCCTCCCCGCAGCTCGGGAGGGTCTTCCCGCCGGGGGGCCAGACCGCCTTCGCAGCTGCCGGCGGCTCTCTTGACTGGCTGGTCCGGGGCGGTACTCGGCTCCGTCATCGCTGTTGCCCAGGACGGTAGCCGGGCGTCGCCGTCCGGGCACGTCAATTCCGTGGGCGCCGGGGACGTGAGCCTCGTCGCGTCCGGCTGCTGAAAACGTGATAGAGACCGGTCGCGGCGTAGGCTCACAGCGTGACAGCCGTGATGCCCGAAGGCCGCCGGATGCTGCGGATCGAGGCGCGCAACGCGCAGACGCCGATCGAGCGCAAGCCGCCGTGGATCAAGGTACGGGCGACCATGGGCCCCGAGTTCACCCACCTGCGCGGACTCGTCCAGCGGGAGGGTCTGCACACGGTCTGCCAGGAGGCCGGCTGCCCCAACATCTACGAGTGCTGGGAGGACCGCGAGGCCACCTTCCTCATCGGCGGCGATCAGTGCACCCGGCGCTGCGACTTCTGCCAGATCGACACCGGCAAGCCGGCCGAGTTCGACGCCGACGAGCCGCGCCGGGTGGCCGAGTCGGTGGCCGCCATGGGGCTGCGCTACGCCACCGTCACCGGGGTGGCCCGGGACGACCTGCCCGACGGCGGCGCCTGGCTCTACGCCGAGACGGTGCGCCAGATCCACGCCCTGCTCCCGGAGTGCGGCGTGGAGCTGCTCATCCCCGACTTCAACGGCGAACCCGAGCTGCTGGCCCAGGTGTTCCAGGCGCGTCCGCAGGTGCTCGCGCACAACCTGGAGACGGTGCCCCGGATCTTCAAGCGCATCCGCCCCGCCTTCCGGTACGACCGTTCGCTGGACGTGCTCACCCAGGCCCGGGCCGCCGGCCTGGTGACCAAGTCCAACCTGATCCTCGGCATGGGCGAGACCCGCGAGGAGATCTCGGCGGCCCTGCGCGACCTGCACGGCGCCGGCTGCGAGCTGGTCACCATCACCCAGTACCTGCGGCCGACCCCGCGCCACCACCCGGTGGAGCGCTGGGTCAAGCCGGAGGAGTTCGTCGAGCTGAGCGGGGAGGCCACCGCGATCGGCTTCGCCGGGGTGATGTCCGGCCCGCTGGTGCGCTCCTCGTACCGGGCCGGCCGCCTCTACCAACAGGCGATCGCCGCGCGCGCCGGCGCCTGACCTACACTTGCGCCCATGGCGAAGGCGGGACAACCCGAGAAGGTCGGGTTTTTTGGGCGGTTGAAGCAGATCTGGCAGGTTTGCGTCTTCACCGCCAAGCGCGACAAGCTGTTCGGACCCCTTGCTGTCGGCGCTGTGCTGCTGCCCATCGCGCTCGTCCTGGTGCTGATCCTGGTGATCGGGCTGAGCTGGCTGTTCCTCGTCGCCGGCGTGCTGTTCGGCGTGCTCGGCGGCCTCATCGTGCTCAACCTGCGCTCCAACAAGGCCATGATGATCGAGGCCGAGGGGCAGCCCGGCGCCGCCGCGCAGCTCGTCGAGACCATGCGCGGCGACTGGCGGGTCACCCCGGCCATCGCCTCCACCACCCAGTTCGACATGGTGCACCTGGTGATCGGCCGCCCCGGCGTGATCCTGCTCGCCGAGGGCAACCCCGCCCGGGTACGCAGCCTGCTCGGCCAGGAGAAGCGTCGGCTGGCCAAGGTGATCGGCAGCGTCGACATGCACGACTTCATCGTCGGCCCCGGCGAGGGTGAGATCCCGGTCAACAAGCTGCGGATGACCCTGATGAAGCTGCCCCGCACCGCCAGCCCGAAGGACGTCAACGCCCTGGAGACCCGCCTCAAGGCCCTCTCCGCCCGCCCCCAGATGCCCAAGGGCGCCATCCCCAAGAACATGCGCCCCAGCAAGGGCCAGTCCCGCGCCATGCGCGGCCGCTGACCCACCCCCACCCCGACCCCTTCGGCCCGGCCCGGTTCCCGTGGCGTCCGGTGGGGTGGGGCACTTGTTGCTGTTACGGGGCACCGGATAACAGCGGTAAGTGTGTGATCGCCTCAGGCCCGGACCATGGCCGAGCCGGCGGCTCGGTCGTGCAGGCCCCGTTGGTCGTGGTCCATCAGGAGGGCGGGGAGGGCCAGGGCCAGGAGGAGGCCGCGGAGGGCGGCGCGGGGGGCGCCGATGGGGTGGCCGGCACGGTCGGGGCGGATGGAGATGCACCGGATCCGGGCCAGCCACATGCCGGGGGTCTGGCCGTGGAAGCCGACGAAGAAGGTGTACTCCAGGATCAGCACCAGCGACGGGATGACCGCCTCGCGGCGCGGATCGGCGACCAGGCTGGCAATCAGCAGGCAGGCGATCCAGTCCACGAACAGGGCGCCGAGGCGCCGGGCGAGTCCGGCGCGGGCGGGGGCCGACCCGGTGGCGGGTTGCCGCTCCTGCTCAGTGGGGCGCGGAGTAGGGTGCAACGACGGGTCCCCGGCCATGTGACGAGCGTAACGACCGGCTTGGGGGTAGTCTGCCGCACCCCTGACGACCCTGTAACACGACAGAAACATATGAGACATTGCCGGGCAACGGCGTGCACATAGCGTCGCGGCCAGTCGTCCAGCATGAGGCAACGCGGCGCATGCTGAATCACCGCCCAGCTGACCAACTGTGGATTACCTGGAGGACGTGTTGTTCGCCAATTCCGAGGAGCTCCTTCGGTACCTCAACGACGAGGGCGTGAAGTTCGTCGACGTTCGCTTCTGTGACCTGCCCGGTGTGATGCAGCACTTCAATGTGCCGGTGGAGTCGTTCGACGAGAGCGTGTTCAGCGACGGACTGGCCTTTGACGGCTCGTCCATCCGTGGCTTCCAGGCCATCCATGAGTCGGACATGATGCTGCTGCCCGACCCGGCCACCGCGTTCATCGACCCGTTCCGGGTGGAGAAGACGCTCGCCCTGAACTTCTTCATCCACGACCCGTTCACCCGCGAGGCCTACTCGCGTGACCCGCGCAACGTGGCGAAGAAGGCCGAAACCTACCTGGCCTCCTCGGGCATCGCGGACACCGCGTACTTCGGCCCCGAGGCCGAGTTCTACATCTTCGACTCGATCCGGCACGCCACCGGCTCCAACGAGGCGTACTACCACATCGACTCGGTCGAGGGCTGGTGGAACACCGGCAAGGACGAGGTCGGCGGCAACCGCGGCTACAAGACCGCCTACAAGGGCGGTTACTTCCCGGTCCCGCCGGTCGACCACTTTGCCGACCTGCGCGACCAGATCGTCCAGCGGCTGATCAGCGCCGGCTACGTGGTCGAGCGCTCGCACCACGAGGTGGGCACCGCCGGCCAGGCCGAGATCAACTACCGGTTCTCCACCCTGCTGCACGCCGGTGACCAGCTCCAGCTGTTCAAGTACATCGTCAAAAACGAGGCCTGGGCCGCCGGCAAGACGGCGACCTTCATGCCCAAGCCGCTGTTCGGCGACAACGGCTCCGGCATGCACACCCACCAGAGCCTCTGGTCCGGTGGCGAGCCGCTGTTCTACGACGAGACCGGCTACGGCGGCCTCTCCGACACCGCCCGCTGGTACATCGGTGGCCTGCTCACCCACGCCCCGTCGCTGCTGGCCTTCACCAACCCGACGGTCAACTCCTACCGTCGCCTGGTGCCCGGCTACGAGGCGCCGGTCAACCTGGTCTACTCGCAGCGCAACCGCTCCGCCTGTACCCGTATCCCGGTGACCGGCACCAACGCCAAGGCCAAGCGCATCGAGTTCCGCGTGCCGGACCCGTCCTGCAACGTGTACCTCGCCTTCTCGGCCATGCTGATGGCCGGCCTGGACGGCATCAAGAACAAGATCGAGCCGCCGGCCCCGATCGACAAGGACCTCTACGACCTGCCGCCGGAGGAGGTCGCCAACGTCACCCAGGTCCCCGGCTCGCTGCCGGAGGTGCTGGCCGCGCTGGAGGCCGACAACTCCTACCTCCAGGAGGGTGGCGTCTTCACCGAGGACCTCATCTCCACCTGGATCGACTACAAGAAGACGAACGAGATCGACCCGGTCCGGCTGCGCCCGACCCCGCACGAGTTCGCCATGTACTACGACGTCTGATCCTTCGGACGTATCCAGCGGCCCGCCGGTCCACCGGCGGGCCGCTGCCGTTTCCGGCTGTACCCGCTAGGACCCGGGCGTTGTGGGCAGATTGCTGTGCGCGTGTGAAGTGCGTCGACGCAGGGCCACGACGCCCAGGACGAGCAGGGCGAGCGTCATCGCCACGGCGCCCTGGGCGCGGGTGCTCAGCGCGAGGCTGGTGCCGTCGGGCAGGTCGAGGAAGCAGGCGACCAGGCACGGGACGGCGAACCAGCGGGTACGCCGGGCAGCCGCGGCGAGCACGAACAGCGGCCAGGTGGCGTACCAGGGATGGAAGACCGGCGCGAGGGCGACAGTGAGGGCCAGCGCCACACCGGCGGGGCAGAGGGCGTCCCGGTGGCGGGTACGCCACCACAGGGCGACCAGCGCGACGGCGAGCGCCACAAGCCCGAGAGCGCGGGTGACCGGTACCGCGTCGAGGCCGGTGACCAGCTCGATGGTCATCCCGACCGCGGTGGACGGGGCGGTCCACTGCACCGAGACGCCGCCGCCGGAGAGCGCACCCAGCCAGCCGAAGCCCAGCCCGGACAGGGCGGTGACGGCCACCAGCGCGCCCAGCGCACCGGCGGGCACCCAGCCGCCGTCACGGAACAGCCGCCGCACCGAGTACGGCCCGCGCAGCGCCAGCAGCGCGGCGAACGGCAGCACCACCAGGGCGCTGGCCTTGACGGCGCTGGCCAGGCCCAGCAGCGCCCCGCCGGCGAGCAGCCACCCGGGCGGTCGGTCCGCCACCGCCACGATGACGGCCAGGCCGGCGACCAGCAGGCCGACCATCAGGGCATCGTTGTGTGCGCCGCCGACCAGGTGGATCGCCACCAGCGGGCAGGCCAGCGCCAGCCAGCGGGCCCGTTCGGTGGGGACGCCGCAGTGCCGGGCCAGCGTGGGCAGGCCGGCGGCGGCCAGGCACACCCCGGCCAGGGCGACGATGCGCAGTACCAGGACGGTGCCGGCGAGCGACCCGCCGACGGCCACCGCCGCCCCGGCGATCATGAGGAACAGCGGGCCGTACGGCGCTCCGGTGCCCCGCCAGATCGGCGAGACGCTGTCCAGCCACGGGCACGGCAGCGCTGCGACGCCTTCGGTGTACGGGTTGTGCCCGGCGTGGTAGACCGCCCCCTGGCAGGCGTAGGCGTACACGTCGCGGCTGGCCAGGGGCGGGGCGACGAGCAGTGGGAGGAGCCAGAGCGCCACCGTGGCCAGGACCCGACGGCGGTCGGGGGCGGCGCGGCGGGCGTACCACCAGGCGCCAGTCATCGCGGCCGTGCCGACCAGCCAGCAGAGCAGGACGGCCGGACCGTGCGGGCCGCGCCAGATGGACACCGGGGTCGGGTGGAACGGCACCGCGCGCTTCGCGCCGCCGAGGAACGCGGCCACCGCCAGCAGCACCGAGCCGGCGAAGCCGACCGTGGCCAGCGGCCACCAGCGGGGCGCGGGGACGGGCGGGGCGGCGGCGGTCACCGGGCGAATGTACCGGGGTGGGGCGGGACGGGAGCACACGCCGTAGCGTGGGCGGCGGCATGAGCGCACCGCCGGAGCAGCCCGCGGCGCCGTGGCGGGCGGTGGTCCCGGCCACGGCGCTGGCCGTGGTGCTCGCGGTGGCCTGGCTGCTGGCGCCGCCGATGGGGACCGACCTGTCGGCGCAGGTGGCGCACGCCGACTTCTGGCGGAGCTTCGGCGCCACGCCGGTGGACCTGCGCTGGTACGGCGGCAGCCAGCAGTTCGGCTACAGCCTGGTCTCCCCCGCCGTGATGGCCGCACTCGGGGTACGCCCGACCGGCGCGCTGGCGCTGGTCGGGTCGGTGGCGGCGTTCGGCTGGCTGCTGGCCCGTAGCCGGGTGCCGCGTCCGGTGCTCGGTGGCCTGGTCGGTGCCGTGTGCATCGCCGGCAACCTGGTCTCCGGCCGGGTCACCTGGGCGCTGGGCGTCGCCTTCGGCCTGCTGGCGCTGGCCCTGCTCGCCGGGCCGGCAGGTGACGCCGGGCCGCGCGGGTACCGGCGGCCGGGCTGGTGGGGCGCGGGCCTGGCGGCGCTGCTGGCCAGCGCGACCAGTCCGGTGGCCGGCTTGTTCCTCGGGCTGGTGGCGGTGGCGCTGCTGATCACCGCGTGGCTGCCGGACCGGTGGCCCTCGGCTCGAACGTCGGCCGGTCTCGACATCGCCGGCCGCGGTGCCGCCACCGGGCCGGGGCTGGATACCACCGGCCGGAAGCGGGACACCACCGTGTCCGAGCGGGACGCCGCCGGACCAGGGCCGGCCGGTGACCGCTCGGATGGCGTCCTCCTTCATCGGCGACAGCTCGCTGTCGAGCCGGCCGGTGATCGCCCGGAGCAGGTGACTGGCCGCCCTCGACGGGTCGGTGCCGGGGTGCTGCTCGGGGTCGCGGCGGCGGTGCCGCTGCTGGTGACCAGCGTGCTGTTCGGCGAGGGCGGCTGGATGAACACCGGGCGGACCGACACGGTGCACGCCGTCGTCGCCAGCCTGGCGGTGGCGGCGCTGGTACCCCGGCGGGTGGTGCGGGTCGGCGCGCTGCTGAGCGCCGCCGGTGTGCTGGTGGCCGCGCTGGTGCACACGCCGGTGGGGCTCAACGCGACCCGGCTCGCGGTGATGTTCGCGCTGCCCGCTGTCGCGGCGGCCGGCGCGCTGCCGGGCATGGTGACCCGTCGGCTGCCGGCGACTGTCCCGGCCCGGGTGGCCGGTGCGGCAGCGCTGGCCGCCGTGCTGCTGGTCGGCTGGTGGTGGCAGCCGCCGCTGCTGACGCCGGGACCTGCGCGACCGGGGCAGCGCGGCCAGCGACCGGGCGTACTTCGCACCGCTGCTGGCTCAGCTGCATGCCCGGGGGGTGACCGGGCGGGTGGAGATCCCGCCGACCCGGGACTACTGGGAGGCGGCGTACCTGGACGGCTACCCGCTGGCCCGGGGCTGGCTGCGGCAGGTCGACATCGCCCGCAACCCGTTGTTCTTCACCGACATCCCGGGCGACGGTGGTACCGGCGTGCTGCTCACCCCGGACAGTTACCGCGCCTGGCTGACCCGTAACGCGGTGCAGTGGGTGGCCGTCCCGGACGCCCCGTTGTCCTGGGTCGGGAGGCCGGAGGCGGCGCTGGTCGACGCCGGGCTGCCGTACCTGGCCCAGGTGTGGGCCGGCGGGCACTGGCGGCTCTACGCGGTCGCCGACCCCACCCCGATCGTGGCCGCCCCGGCCACCCTGGTCGGCCAGGACGCCGCGCACCTCACCCTGGCCGCCCCGGCCGCCGGGGATGTGCCGGTACGGGTGCGCTGGACCCGCTGGCTCACCGTGACCGGGGGCGCCGAGGCGCGCCGGGACGGCGACTGGACGGTGCTGCGGGTACCGGCGCCCGGCCGGTACACCGTGGGCAGCAGCCTCAGCCGTTGACGATGCGCTCGGCGACCTGGCGGGCCCGGCGCGCGGTGCGCAGGTAGTCGTCGACGAACTCGCCCGGGTCGGCGGCCGCCCGGCCGGACAGCACCCGGACCACCCCGGCCAGCTCCGGGCCGTGCCGGGGCAGCTGGTCGGACGGGCGGCCACGGACCAGCATCAGCGCGTTGCGCACCCGGCCGGCGGTGATCCAGGCGTTCGCCAGCGCGCCGGCGTCGGCCGCGTCGACCATGTGCGCGTCCCGGGCGGCGGTCAGCGCGTCCAGCGTCGCCGTGGTGCGCAGCGCCGGTACCTCGTGGGCGTGCCGCAGCTGCAGCAGCTGCACCGTCCACTCGACGTCGGCCAGGCCGCCCCGGCCCAGCTTGGCGTGCAGGGCCGGGTCGGCGCCCCGGGGCAGCCGCTCGGTGTCCACCCGGGCCTTGATCCGGCGGATCTCCATCACCTGCTCGCGCTCCAGGCCGCCGGCGGGTACCGCACGCCGGTCGGCCAGGGCCAGGAACCGCTCGCCGAGTTCGGCGGTCGCCGGCGACGAACCGGGCGCGCAGCAGCGCCTGCGCCTCCCACACCCGCGACCACTTGGCGTAGTACGCCTGGTACGCGGCGAGGCTGCGGACCAGCGGCCCCTGCCGCCCCTCCGGGCGCAGGTCGGCGTCGACGCCCAGCGGCGGCTCGGGCGCCGGTGCGGACAGCAGCCGGCGCAGCTCCTCGGCGACCTCGTGGGCCACCCCGGAGGCGGCGTCCTCGGCCTGCCCGGGCTCGCGGCTCGTAGACGAACAGCACGTCGGCGTCGGAGGAGTAGCTGGTCTCGTACCCGCCGAGGCGGCCCATGCCGATGATGGCCAGGCGGCAGCCCGGTGGCGGCTGGTCACCGCCAGCGCCGCGGCGAGCGTCGCGTCGGTGATGTCGGCCAGCGCGCGACCGACGCCGAGCACGTTGGCCCGGCTGGCCGACGCCCCGGCGGCCCCGGCGGCGCCCGGCTCCAGCGGCAGCCCGAGCAGGTCGGCGGCAGGCCACCCGGAACAGCTCCCGGCGCCGTAGGGCGCGCACGGCGTTGACCGCGGTGACCGGGTCGGCGTGCCGGGCGGCGGCCGCCGGAATCCCTCGATCAGGCTGCGCCGCGGCCGGGGCACCAGCTCGGCGTCGTCGGCCAGCAGGCGCAGCGCCTCGGGGTCGCGCAGCAGCAGGTCGGTGACGTAGCGGGACAGCCCGAGCAGGTACGGCCAGGCGCAGCGCCACCGGCCCCTCGTCGCGCAGCAGCCGCAGGTACCAGGGGCTGGCGCCGAGGCGTTCGGAGACCTGCCGGTAGGCCAGCAGGCCCCGGTCGGGCTCGGGGGCGTCGGCGAACTCGGACAGCATGGCCGGCAGCAGCTGGCGCTGGATGGCGGCGCTGCGCGAGACACCGCCGGTGAGCGCCTGGATGTGCCGCAGCGCGGCCGGCGGGTCGGCGAAGCCGAGCACCTCCAGGCGCCGGCCGGCGGCGTCGGGGGTGAGCCGCAGTTCGTCGCCGGGTACCCGGGCCACGGCCTGAGCAGCGGCCGGTAGAGCAGCTTGGCGTGCAGCCGGCGCACCTCGGTGGCGTGGCGTACCCAGTCGGCGCGGAAGGCGGCCACGGCGTCCACCGGTTCGCCGTCCCGGCCCCGGCCGCCGCCCCGGTAGCCCAGCGCCCCGGCGAGCCAGCGCAGCCCGGCCGTCGTCGGCCGGCACGGTGTGGGTACGCCGCAGCTTCTGCAGCTGCAGCCGGTGCTCCACGGTACGCAGGAACCGGTACGCCCGGTCCAGCGCCTCGCCGTCGGCGCGCCCCACGTAACCGCCGGCGGTCAGCGCGCGCAGGGCGTCCAGTGTGGACGGTGAGCGCAGTGACTCGTCGGCCCGGCCGTGCACCAGTTGCAGCAGCTGTACCGCGAACTCGATGTCGCGCAGCCCGCCCGGCCCGCGCTTGATCTCGCGGTCCAGCTCGTCGGCGGGGCACCGCCTCGACGATGCGCCGCCGGGCATGCCGGATGTCCTCGACCGCCTCGGGGCGCTCGGCGGCGCGCCAGATCAGCGGCTGCAGCGCGGCCAGCCACTCGGGCGCCCAGGGCCAGGTCGCCGGCGGCCGGCCGGGCCTTGAGCAGCGCCTGGAACTCCCAGGTGCGGGCCCAGCGCTGGTAGTAGGCCAGGTGGCTGGCGAGGGTGCGCACCAGCGGCCCCTGGCTGCCCTCGGGGCGCAGCGCGGCGTCGACCGGCCAGGCCACCTGCCCGCAGATCTGCATCAGCCGGGCGGCGACCGCGGTGGCCGGCGGCCATGTCCTCGTCGCCGCGCGCAGACGAAGATGACGTCGACGTCGGAGACGTAGTTGAGTTCGCCGGCCGCCGCACTTGCCCATCGCGATGACCGCCAGGCCGGGATCCTCGCCGGGGTCGCCGCGCTCGCCGCCGGCCAGCCGGTAGGCCGCCTGCAGGGTGGCGTCGGCCAGCGCGGACAGCGCGGTCATGGTCTGCTCGACGTCCAGCGCCGCCGGTCAGGTCGACCGGCCGCGATCCGCAGCAGACTGCGCCGGTACGCCATCCGCAGCCGCGCCACCGGTGGCCCCTTCGAACGCGCAGCGTGTACCCGTGCGGCGAGGCCAGCGTGCGCCACTCGCCCGGGCTGGCGACCAGGTGGTCGCCGAGCGCCGTCGGAGGCGCCCAGCACGGCCAGCAGCCGCTCGCCGCAGGCCTGGCGTTGGTCCGCAGGCTGGACAGCAGGCCGCCGCGCCCGTTGGGCAGCTCGGAGTCCGGGTGTGCGGGCGGCGCGCCGTGCTCGCGCGCCGGCCAGCCGGTGCAGCTGGCGCAGCGCCAGCTCGGGTCGCCGCGACCCGGGCGAACGCCTGCAGCACAGCGGCCGCCGGCTCGTCGGCGGGCCGCTGCTCGACCGGGTCCCACAGCCCCAGCTCGGCCGAGCAGGGCCGCGTCCCGCGCCGCGTCGGCGAAGCCGAACCGGGCCAGCCGGCCGACCGCCGTGGTGGCCCGCTCCCCCACCCCCGCGCCGTCGCGCGCCGACGGGCTGCCGGGGCCGGTCACTGGCCCAGCAGCGGCAGCTGGCGCGGGCCGCCCGAGCGGTCAGGCCCTCGGTGGCGAGTTCGCCCCGGGCCACGGCGGCGAACCGGTGGGCGAACGGCCGCCACGCCTCCTCGATGTCCGGCAGCGCCGCGTCGCAGGCGGCCACCACCAGCTCCGGGTCGTAGCCGAGCTCGTCCAGCAGCTGCGGGCTGGCGGCCACCCAGTCGGCGATCATCGGGGTGTCGCACTCGACGTGGAACTGCACCCCCCAGGCGCGCGGGCCGAGGCGGAACGCCTGGTGCGGGTACCGGGTCGAGGCGGCCAGCAGCACCGCCCCCACCGGCAGCTCGGTGATCTCGTCGCGGTGCCACTGCAGCACGTCGGGCAGCAGCGGGACGTCCAGCCAGAGCGGGTCGCGTTCGGCCAGGTCGCGCTTGGCCACCAGCGCCGGCCCGACCTCCGGGCCGGCGGCCGAGCGCTCCACCAGGCCGCCGTGCGCCTGGGCCAGCAGCTGGGCGCCCAGGCACACGGCCAGGGTGGCGACGCCGGTCCGCACCGCCTTGCGCAGCAACCCTTCCAGCTCGGGGAACCAGGGCGCGCCGGGGCTGCCGTCCGGCGCGCCGGCCGCGTCCTGCCCGCCACCGAGGACCACCAGGGCGGCGTAGCCGTCCAGGTCGGCGGGGAGCGGGTCGCCTGCGTACGGGCGGCACACCTGTAGCGCCAGGCCGGCCTCGGTGAGCCAGTCGCCGAGCCGGCGGACGTCTTCGATGAGGTCGTTCTCGACCACCAGGGTGCGGGTCACCCGTCGAGGCTATCCGCCCGGGGGCGCAGCGCGCCGTGCCGGTCCGGCTCGCACAGCACCGGGGCCAGGTCGGCGGCGGCGAAAGCGGCCCGTACCTCGTCGATGCCCTCGGTGAAGTGGGACCAGCCGTCGACGTGGACGGGGACCACGGTGCGGGCGCCGAGGATGCGGGCGGCCCGGACCATGCCGGCGGCGTCCAGGGTCAGGTTGGCGCCCGGGATCAGCGGGGTACGCGCCGCGCCGCCGAACAGCACCGCCACGTCCACGTCGAACCGGGCGGCCACCTGCTCCACCACGGCCAGCGACGCGTTGTCGCCGCTGACGTACACGGTGGGTACCCCGGCGCCGGCCAGTACGAAGCCGGTCACCGGGCCGGTGAGGTGCGCCGTGCCGTCCGGCCCGTGCTGCGCCGGGACGGCGGTGACGGACAGGTCGCCCAGGCGGAGCTGCTGCCACGGGGCCAGCCCGGTGGCGCCGGGTACGCCGAGCCGCCCGGCTGCCAGCGGGGTGCACAGCACCAGCGGGGCGCTGGCCAGCCAGGCCCGGCCGCTGGTGTCGAGGTTGTCCGGGTGCTGGTCGTGGGAGAGCAGGACGGCGTCCACGGTGCCCGCGTCGGCGGGCGTGCCGGTCGCCCCGACGGTTCGGGTCAGCTGCCGGCTGCCGACCGGGTAGGCGCCGGGGCCGTCGAAGGTGGGGTCGGTGAGGAAGGTCAGGCCGCCCAGGGTGAAGGCCAGGGTCGGGCCGCCGAAGTGGCGCATCGGGAAGATCATGACGGCCAGTCTGCGCCGCCGCCCCGGCACCCAGAAGTGGCCGGAAAGCCGGTGTGCGATACGTTCAGGCCATGACGCGCAGCCGTACCACCGTGGGGGTGGTCATCGGCGACGGGGCGCCGCTGCTGGAGGTGGCGGTCGCCCCACGGGTCTTCAGCATCGACCTGAGCGGACGCGGCGGACCGCGCTTCGACGTCCGGGTGACCGGCGAGCACCCGGGTCGGCTGCCCACCACCGCCGGCATCGCGATCACCGCCCCCGCGCCGCTGTCCGCGCTGAACGGCGCCGGCCTGGTCATCGTGCCCGGCTGGCGACCCCCCGGCGGTACGCCGGTCCGGCCGGCCGTGCTGGCGGCGCTGCGCCGCGCCCACGCCGACGGGGCCACCGTGGTGGGCCTGTGCATGGGCGCCTTCGTGCTGGCCGAGGCGGGGCTGCTGGACGGGCGCCGGGCCACCACGCACTGGCGCTACCTGGCCGAGTTCGCCGACCGGCACCCCGGCGTCACCCTGGTGCCGGACGCCCTCTATGTGGACGAGGGCAGCGTGGTCACCAGCGCCGGCAGCGCCGCCGGCCTGGACGCCTGCCTGCACCTGCTGCGCCGCGAGCACGGGCCGGACGCCGCCAACGCGGTGGCCCGGGCGCTGGTGGTGGCCCCGCACCGGGCCGGCGGGCAGGCCCAGTTCGTGGAGCGTCCGGTGCCCCCCACGCCGGGCGGCGACCCGATCGCCCAGGCCGTCCGGTACGCCCTGGAGCACCTCGACGACCAGCGCCTGGACGTCACCCGGCTGGCCGCCGCGGTATGCCTGTCCCGGCGCAGCTTCGACCGGCGGTTCCGGGACGCCACCGGCTGCTCCCCGCTGCAATGGCTGCTCACCCAGCGGGTGCTGCGCGCCCAGCAGGTGCTCACCAGCACCGACCTGGACATCGACGCGGTCGCCCGGGCCAGCGGCTTCTCCGACGCGGTGGCGCTGCGGCCGCATTTCCGACGCGTCGTTGGGGTGGCGCCGCGGGTGTACCGGGCCAGCTTCCAGCCGGCCGGGTGAGCGCCCGGCCGACGGTGCTGCGCCCGGGCGACCGGGTGGCCGTGGTGGCGCCGTCCGGCCCCAGCGCGGCCGGGCGGGTGGCGGCCGGCGTGGCGCTGCTCACCAGCTGGGGCCTACGGGTCAGCGTGGCCGGGCAGGTGCACGCCCGGCACGGCTACCTCAGCGGTACCGACGCGCAGCGCCTGGCCAGCCTCAACGCCGCCCTGCGCGACCCGTCGGTCCGGGCGGTGGTCTGCGCCCGGGGCGGCTACGGCACGCAGCGCATCGTCGACGACCTGGACTACCCGGCGATCCGCGCGGACCCGAAGCTGGTCGTCGGCTTCTCCGACGTGACCGCCCTGCACCTGGCACTGTGGCGGCACGCCCGGCTGGCCACGGTGCACGGGCCGGGCGCCGCCTGGGACGCCGACCGCACCCCGCAGGCCAGCGCCGAGGCGCTGTGTCGGGCGCTGATGAGCGTCGAGCCGGTGCGACTGCGCCCCGACGCCGCCGTGGCCACGGCCGCCGTCCGGCTGGGCGACGCTCCGGCGCGCGGCATCCTGCTCGGCGGCAACCTGACGATGCTGGCCAGCAGCGCCGGTACGCCCGACGCGCCGGACCTGCGCGGTGCGCTGCTGCTGCTGGAGGACGTGGCGGAGGCGCCGTACCGGGTGGACCGGGCGCTCACCCAGCTGCGCCGGGCCGGCGTGCTGGCCGGGCTGGCCGGCGTGGCGCTGGGCGACTTCACCGCGTGTACCGCCGCCGCCGGGCCGGACGTGGTCAGCGTGCTCGGCGAGCGGCTGGGCGAGCTCGGCGTGCCCGTGGTGGGCGGCTTCCCGGTCGGCCACGGGGCGGGGCAACTGCCGGTGCCGCTGGGCGTGCCGGCGCTGCTCGACCCGGCCAGCGGCGAGCTGACCGTGCAGCCAGCCGTCCAGCCGGTCAGCGCCAGAGCGAGCTGACCGGGTGGCCGGCCGTCCGGGCGGTCAGCCCAGCAGCGGGGTGACCGGGCGGTTCGCCGGCAGGGCCAGGTCACCGGGGTGCAGCTCGCGGGGCGGGCACGGCTCGTCGGTGGCCACCGGGTCGACGATCCGGTCGATCCGGAACCCGCGCACCGCCCCGCGCAGCCGGCACCAGGCCAGCAGATACCACTGGCCGTCGCCGCCCAGGTAGGCCATCGGCTCCACCTCGCGCTCCGAGGCCACGCCGTGCCGGTCCAGGTAGCGCAGCCGGAGCACCCGGCCGGCGGACAGCGCCCGGGACACCGCCGCCGGTACCGCCGCCTGCTCCTGGCCCTGCACCACCCGCACCCGGTCGCCGAGGGCGACCGCCGCCTGCGTCGGGCCGGGCGGCAGCACGGCCAGCAGCTTGCCCAGGGCGGCCCGGGCCGCCTCGTGGAACGGGCTGCCGCGCAGGTGCTCCAGCCCCACCGCGATGGCCACCGCCTCGGCCGGGCTGACGTTGACCGGCGGCAGGGTGTGCCGCTTGTCCAGCACGTACCCGCCGGAGCGGCCGGGACCGGCCCAGATCGGCACCCCGGCGTCCTGCAGGGCGACGATGTCCCGCTCGATGGTGCGGGTGGACACCTCGAAGCGGGCCGCCAGCCAGCTGCCGCTGCGCGGCCGGGGCGCCACCGCGCGCAGCTCCTCCACCAGCGCGTAGAGCCGATCCGTGCGGGTGGTGTGCAGTCCGGCCATGGCCGGCAGGCTAACGGCGGGGTACGACATCGGCGGTGTGATCCGCGTCGGCATCGTGATCGACTTGTCGCACCGGCCGAATACGCTGGCCACAGCGACCACCGGTCGAGAGCGGAAGGGGACACATGGCGTTCGACATCGCCGACTACACCAACACCGCCCACCGGGTCCACGACGAGGACGTCGACTACGACGCGTTCCGGACCCGTCCACTGTCGGCACCGGCGCTGCGGGCGCTGCGCTACATGTCCGACGTGGAGAGCCACACCATCTGCTACCTGCGCGACCTGCTGGTCACCCCGTCCCACCGGGATCCCGAGGTGACCGCGTTCCTGACCATGTGGGCGTACGAGGAGTTCTGGCACGGCGAGGCGTTGGACAAGGTGCTGCGCGCCCACCAGCAGCCGGCCACCTACGGCCACATCCGCAAGGTACGCGTGGCCCAGGGGCTGGCCGACCGGCTCGCCCCGATCCACCAGGCGATCGCGGGCAACGTGCTGGGTGAGGACTTCATCGCCGTGCACATGTCCTGGGGCGCCATCAACGAATGGTCGGCGCACTCGGCGTACGAACGGATGATGCAGCGGGAGGACCACCCGGAGCTGACCAAGCTGCTCAAGCGCATCCAGACCCAGGAGACCCGGCACCTGGCGTTCTACAACTCCCAGGCGCGCGACCGGCTGGCGGCCTCGTCGCGCGCCCGCAAGCTCACCCGGTGGGCGCTCAAGGCGTTCTGGACGCCGGTCGGCTCCGGCATCCAGCCGCCGGCCGAGACCCGGTTCATCCTCGACTACCTGATGGGCGGCGCCGAGGGCGGCAAGCACATCGTCCGCCTCGACAAGAAGGTGGACACGCTGCCCGGGCAGGAGCGGCTGTTCCTGCTGGCCCGGCAGACCGGCCGGTTCGGGGTGGGCCCGCTGGCCGCCACCCGGGGCCGGCTACCCCGGCGGCCCGACGGGGTACGGATGGTGGCCGGCGCGCTGGCGCCCGCGCGCCGGTTGACCCAGGGCTTCTGAGCCCCCGCCCTGCCGGTCAGTCAGCTGACCGGCAGGGCGGCCGGCTCGGGGCGCAGCCGGTAGTGCAGGCGGACCGCCGGGATGCCCCACAGCTTGAGGGTGTGGTCGGTGCGCACGTCGCCGTCGTCGTCGACGAAGAGGTGGAAGTGCTCGGCGATCGGGACGCGGCGGGCGCTGATCCGGCCGCCCGGGCGACGCAGCACCAGGTAGGCGCCGTCCGCGCCGAACCGGCCCAACGGCGAGCGCAGGTGCAGCCCGCCCGCGGCGTCGGCGCTGGGGCGCAGGTAGACCTGGACCGAGCCGAGCGGCAGCGGGAAGACCACCCGGACGCTGGGCTGGTCGTTGCCGGGCAGCCGGCGCACGCCGTACAGGCCGCTGTAGGTGGTGGCGCCGGTGGCCCGCATGTTGCGCAGCCAGGCCGCCCCGACCACCGCGTCGGTGGCGTCGTGCACGTGCACCACGGTGCTGTCCATCCCGTACGCCACGTCCAGCGGGCGCATGGGCAGGCTCAGCTGCTCCAGCCGCCGGCTGAACAGGGCGCTGACCAGGGCGCCGAACGGCCACGCGTAGGCCGACCACTGGGACCACAGGTCCAGCCGCCAGCGGGAGGTGCGCTCGTAGAAGTCGGCGATCCGGGGGTCGACGCCGGCCGGGTCGAAGTCCGGGCCGGCCAGGTCGGCGAAGGAGGCGAGCAGCCCGTGATCCGGCCCGGTGCTGGTCCGGCCGCCCAGCTCACCGGCCATCCGGTCGACCCAGGAGTGCCCGACGGTCTCCCGCTGCGCGGCCGGCCCGGCCAGCCAGTCCGCCTCCCGCTCGTCGAGGGTGCGGCTGGTCAGCCGCATCAGCGCACGGCCGAGCAGGTCGAGCGGGTGCCGGCCGAGCGGGCGGCCGGGCGGCGGGGCGGTGGTCACAGGCGGTGACAGTAGCCGGCCCCGGTCCAGCCGTAAAGGCGCAGGTCAGGAGGCCGCCGCAGCGGCATTGGCGTCCCAGGTGGCGAGCAGGGTAACGAGGACGAAGACCTGGACCGGCAGCGGCAGCCCGGGCAGGTCGGCCTCGGCGGTGCCCTTCCAGGAGCCGGTTCGGCGCACTGTCCCGGCCACCCCGGCCGGCCCGATCAGCTGCTGCTCCGAGCGGAACGCCGAGGCGCGCCGGAACTCGTAGCGCTGGGCGCCGGCGGTGACGCTCCAGTGCTTGCGCCGGATGCCCTCGGCCACGGCCACCGGGCCGCCCGGGCCGCTGGCCAGCTCGTACCGGCTACCCCAGATGTTGCGACGGACCGTGTACGCCCGTCCGTCGAGGACGAAGCCGGTGCGGGAGCGCCAGGGTGACTGCTGCCAGCTGGTGATCTCCTGCCCGTCCAGGGCGATGACGTATCCGCTGCGCCAGGCGCTGGGTTTGCGTGCGGTCAACACACCATCAGGGTAGGCGGGGCTGTCCACACTCACCCGCCCCGCAGTCCGGCCGGGGTCAGCGGTCGATCAGGGCGAAGACCCCCCAGCCGAGGTACTCGCGCTGGTAGCGCACGTGCAGCAGCGGCGCGGTGTCCAGTTCGGCGCGCAGCGCCGGGGCCAGCTCGTCGTCCGGGTTGGTGTCCAGCCAGCGCCGCAGGTTGAGCCACTGGGGGGCCACGTACCGGTCCCAGCTGTCCTGGTCGGCCAGCACCATCTCGACCAGGTCGCAGCCCAGCTCCGCGAACTGCCCGACCAGCTCGGGCAGGGACCGGAAGTCGTCGACGTGGGTGGCGTGGCAGGCGGTCACGGTCTGCTGGTCCGGCGGTTCGAGGCGCCAGTACGGTTCGCCGATCAGCAGCAGCCCACCGGGGCGCAGGCTGCGGCGCAGCAGCTCGACGGTGCCCGCGACGCCGTTGCCGATCCAGCTGGCGCCGACGCAGGCGGTCACGTCGACCGGCTCGGCGGCGACGTAGCCGGCGGCGTCGGCGTGCACGAACTCCACCCGGTCGGCCACGTCCAGCTCGGCGGCCCGCTGCCGGGCCCGGGCGAGGAAGGCGGTGCTGATGTCGACGCCGGTACCGCCGACCCCGTGCGCCCGCGCCCAGGTGCAGAGCAGCTCCCCCGAACCACAGGCCAGGTCCAGCAGCCGGGTACCGGGCGGCAGCCGCAGCGCCCGCCCGAGGGTGGCCAGCTTCTCCTCGCTGAACGGGTTGTGGATGCGGTGCCGCTCCTCGCGGATGACGAAACTCCGTGGCAGGTCCATAGGGTCGCCAGCTTCGGCGCCGAGGCCGTGGCTGTCCAGCGAAATTCGCTGTTCCGTTGCCTAAGTGATAGGCGTTTGTGAATGTAATGCGGGTACCGTCCGGGCACCGGGCGCAGCACCCGCGGCCCGGCCCTATCCCCCACGACGGGAGCCCCTGTGCACATCCGACGTCCACTGCGCTGGACCGGCATCATCGCCGCCACCGCAGCACTCGTGGTCACCGGCACAGCCACCGCGGCCTACGCCGCCTCCGGCACGGTCAACACGGCGGGCAGCGCACTGACCGTGCGCGCCGCGCCGGGTACCGGCTACGACGCGTTCGGCTCGGTAGCCGACGGTGCCGGCGTGACCATCCTGTGCCAGACCAGCGGCAGCAGCGTCAGCGGTACCTACGGCACCTCCACGCTGTGGGACATGATCGGCAGCGGCGGCTTCATCGCCGACGCCTACGTCTACACCGGCTCCGACGGCCGGGTGGCGCCCGCCTGCGACTACGCCGCCGCCCCGCCCCGGGCCAACCCGCGCGGCGCCAACGCCGCCATCTCCTACGAGTTCGCCCGGCTCGGCTCCACCGCCGAGGAGGGCTGGTGCATGCGCTTCCAGGCGCAGGCGTACGGCTGGTCGGCGTCCGGCTGGGCCACCGCCGAGGTGGGCGGCGACTGGGAGCAGTCGCACGGGTACCTGCACACCACCGGGGTACCGCCGCGCGGCGCGCTGGTCTGGTACCACAACTCGGCCGGCACCGGGCACGTGGTGGTGAGCCTGGGCGAAGGGAAGATCATCGGCAGCTCGGTGAACGGCCGCGTCGGCGTCGCCGGCTACCAGTACCGCACCGGCTACCGCGGCTGGAGCGTCGCCTACCTCCCGGCCGCCGGCTGAGCTGGGCTTTCCGGCCGCCGGCCGAGCGTCGGCGCGAGGACGGCCGGCGTGGCTCAGTAGTAGCCGCGCCGGCCGTCCAGGAGTTCGCGGATGATGTCGGCGTGGCCGGCGTGCCGGGCGGTCTCCTCGACCATGTGGGTGACGATCCAGCGCAGCGCCGCCGTCCCGGACCGCAGCCCCGGAGTACGCCCGGGCGTGTCCAGCGGATGCCCGGCGATGATCTCGTTGGACCGGGCGCACTGCCGCTCGTAGGCCGCCAGCAGCTCCGCCAGCGGAGCCCCGTCGGCCCGCATGTCGGCGTCGTCGTCGTCGCTGAACTGCGGATTGCCGGCTGGCTCGCCGCCGAGGAAGATCACCTCGAACCAGCCGTGCTCGGTCCAGCGCAGATGCGCGACGAGCCCGGCCATGGTCATCAGCGGCGAGCCGGGCAGCAGCGCCCGGTGAGCGTCCTCTTCGGACAGTCCGTCGCACTTCCACCGCACAATGGCCCGCTGCAGGTCGAGCCAGCCGACCAGCTGGGTACGCTCGTCGCCGTCGAAGGGTGGCCGCAGGCGCTCGTCAGTCGTCATGACCGTCGACGCTAGCCGGTCCGACCCGCCGGGCAACCGGATTGCGCCGAGGCCGGGTCAGACCACCCCGAGGTAGCGGGTGCGCTCGTACGGGGTGACCTCGCGGCGGTACTCCTCCCACTCCGAGCGCTTGTTGCGCAGGAAGAAGTCGAAGACGTGCTCGCCGAGCACCTCGGCCACCAGCTCCGAGTTGGCCATCACGTCGATCGCCTCGGAGAGGTTCTCCGGCAGGGTGGAGTACCCCATCGCGCGGCGCTCGGCGTTGGTCAGCGACCACACGTCGTCCTCGGCACCGGCGGGCAGCTCGTACCCCTCCTCGATGCCCTTGAGGCCGGCGCCGAGCAGCACCGCGTAGGCCAGGTAGGGGTTGCACGCCGAGTCGATGGAGCGCACCTCGACGCGGGCCGAGTTGGGCTTGCCGTAGGCGGGGACCCGGACCAGGGCCGAGCGGTTGAGGTGGCCCCAGCAGACGTACGCCGGAGACTCGGTGATCCGGTCGGCCAGGGCCTGCGGGAAGAGCCGCTTGTAGGAGTTGACCCACTGGTTGGTGACGGCGGTGAACTCGCGGGCGTGGGTGAGGATGCCGGCGATGAACGCCTTGGCGACCTTGGACAGCTTCATCGGGTCGCTCGGGTCGTGGAAGGCGTTGCGCTCGCCCTCGAACAGCGACAGGTGCGTGTGCATGCCGCTGCCCGGCTGGTCGGTGAACGGCTTGGGCATGAAGCTGGCCTGTACCCCCTGGGACAGCGCCACCTCCTTGACCACGTGCCGGAAGGTCATGATGTTGTCGGCGGTGGTCAGCGCGTCGGCGTAGCGCAGGTCGATCTCCTGCTGGCCGGGGGCGACCTCGTGGTGGCTGAACTCGACCGAGATACCGATCCGCTCCAGCGCGAGCACGGCCTGCCGGCGGAAGTCGCGGGCGACGGCGTGGGTGGTGTGGTCGAAGTACCCACCGGCGTCCACCGGGGTGGGCAGGGAGCCGTCGGCGGGGGCGTTCTCCAGCAGGAAGAACTCGATCTCGGGGTGGGTGTAGAAGGTGAAGCCCTTGTCGGCGGCGCGGCGCAGCGCGCGACGCAGCACGTGCCGGGGGTCGGCCCAGGACTCGGAGCCGTCGGGGAGCTGGATGTCGCAGAACATCCGGGCGCTCTCGCCGCTGCCGCCGCCCTCGAACGGGAAGACCTGGAAGGTCGTCGGGTCGGGCATGGCGACCATGTCGGACTCGTGTACCCGGGCGAAGCCTTCGATGGCCGAGCCGTCGAAGCCGATGCCCTCCTCGAAGGCCGCCTCCAGCTCGGCCGGGGCGACGCTGACGGACTTCAGCGTGCCCAGCACATCGGTGAACCAAAGCCGGACAAAACGGATATCGCGCTCTTCCAAGGTACGGAGCACGAACTCCTGCTGACGGTCCACTCTGCTACTCCCGATAGACGGCTTGACGGGTGCGACCAGGCCGGTTGCGGCCCAAGTCTCTCCCGGTGTCGTTACACAGACGTTACGCCATCCGGTCGCACGGGGTGCGCCCCGGATCATCGCGGGACCAACGGTACGGCTGTGGTGCGGCTGCGGGACAATGGGGGCATGCCGATACTGCGCATCGCCCTGGCCCAGGTCGACCCGACCGTGGGCGCGATCGCCGACAACGCCGCCCTGGTCCGCGCCTGGACCGCCCGGGCGGCCCGGGCCGGCGCCAGCCTGGTGGCCTTCCCGGAGCTGGTACTCACCGGGTACCCCGTCGAGGACCTGGTCTTCCGGGAGTCCTTCGTGGCCGCGTCCCGCGCCGCGCTGCACCAGCTCGCCGCCGACCTCGCGGCCGAGGGGCTGGGTGAAATTCCCACCATCGTCGGCTACCTCGACGCCGACGGCCCGGCCCGGGTCAGCTCCGACGCGCAGCCCGGCAAGGGGCCCCGCAACGCCCTCGCAGTGCTGCACGGCGGTCGGGTCGCGGCCACCTACTTCAAGCACCACCTGCCCAACTACGGCGTCTTCGACGAGGACCGCTACTTCGTCCCCGGCGACACCCTCACCGTGGTCCGCCTCGGCGAGGTCGACGTGGCGCTGACCGTGTGCGAGGACATCTGGCAGGCCGGCGGGCCGTTCGCGGTGGCCCGGCGGGCCGGCGTGGGGCTGGTCGTCAACATCAACGCCTCGCCGTACGAGCTGAACAAGGACGACGTGCGGCTGTCGCTGGCCGCCCGCCGGGCCCGCGAGGCCGGCGCGGCGGTCGCCTACGTCAACGCCGTGGGCGGCCAGGACGAGCTGGTCTTCGACGGTGACTCGCTGATCGTCTCGGCCAGCGGCGAGCTGCTCGCCCGCGCCCCGCAGTTCGTCGAGCACCTGCTCATCCACGACCTCGACCTGCCCGCCGCCCACGACGCCGACGCGGCCGACGAGCTGGCCGCCGGCTCCGCCTTCGCCGCCGCCGAGCGGGACGCCGCGGTCACCTCAGCCGCCGCCGGAGAGTGGAGCGAGCCGTTCGACGACGAGGTGGACAGCGACGCCGGCCCACCGCCCCGGTTCCGGCTGACCGACGCCGAGATGACCATCGACCGGGTACGGGTGACCGCGGCGCTGCCCCGCCCCACCGGCGCCCGCGCGGTCGGCGGCATCGTCGAGCGGATCACCGACGACGCCGAGGTCTGGCAGGCACTCGTCCTGGGCCTGCGCGACTACGTCGGCAAGAACGGCTTCCCCTCGGTCGTGCTCGGCCTGTCCGGCGGCATCGACTCCAGCGTGGTGGCCGCCATCGCCTGCGACGCGATCGGCCCCGACAAGGTGGTCGGCGTCTCCATGCCCAGCGCCTACTCCTCGGGGCACTCCCGGGACGACGCCGCCGAGCTGGCCGAGCGCACCGGGCTGGACTACCGCCAGCAACCGATCCAGCCGATGGTGGACGCCTTCCTGGCCAACATGACCCTGTCCGGCCTGGCGGTGGAGAACCTGCAGGCGCGGGTACGCGGGGTGATCCTGATGGCGCTGTCCAACCAGGAGGGGCACCTGGTGCTCACCACCGGCAACAAGAGCGAGCTGGCGGTCGGCTACTCCACCCTCTACGGCGACTCGGTGGGCGGCTTCAACCCGCTCAAGGACGTCCCCAAGACGCTGGTCTGGCGGCTGGCCGCCTGGCGCAACGCGCAGGCCGACCGGGCGGCGACGCCCCGCCGATCCCGGAGAACTCGATCACCAAGCCGCCCAGCGCCGAACTGCGCCCGGACCAGCTCGACAGCGACTCGCTGCCCGACTACGCCCTGCTCGACGCCATCCTCGCCGGCTACGTCGACGGCGACCTCGGCCGGGACGAGCTGGTCGCCGCCGGCCACGACCCGGCCCTGGTGGACCGGGTACTGCGCCTGGTGGACCTGGCCGAGTACAAGCGCCGGCAGTCGGCGCCGGGGACCAAGATCTCCATCAAGGCGTTCGGCCGGGACCGCCGGCTGCCGATCACCAACCGGTACCGCGAGCTGGCCCGCCCCGAGCCGGAGACCGTCCCGCCCGCTGCCAACCAGGCGGTCAAGCCGGCGGTCTGAGGCCGGGTACGCCTACGATTTGTCCCATGTCCGATCCGCTCACCGGCGAGGAGCTGGACTTCCTGCACGCTGTCCTGGACCTGGCGCGGGACGGGCGCACCGGGCAGCTGACCGCCGCCCTGGACGCGGGCGTGCCGGCGAACCTGACCAACGCCGCCGGAGACTCGCTGCTCATCCTTGCGGCGTACCACGATCATCCGGACACGGTGCAGGCGCTGCTGGCCGCCGGGGCCGACCCGCACCGGGTCAACGACCGCGGCCAGACGGCGCTCGGCGCGGCCGTCTTCCGGCGCTCCCGGGACAGCGTCACCGCGCTGCTCGCCGCCGGGGCAGACCCGCAGACGGGCACCCGCAGCGCCGTCCAGATCGCCGAGTTCTTCGACCTTCCGGAGATGCTGGAGCTGCTCCGCCGGGAGACTCCCGGACAGCTGTGACATCGTCCACGCCCCGGTGCCCGGGCCGGCGCGACGGTGCGACGATGGATCGACCCGGGGACCGCGTGCGGCGGCCTCGAGGAGTCCGAGGAGGACACCGATGTCCCAGGAAGTCGCGTCGCTCTACGGCGGCGCCAGCGCACCGCCGGGTGCGTACCCGCGATCTGAGCGCCGCCAAGGAGCGCGGCGAGAAGTGGGCCATGCTCACCAGCTACGACCAGTACACGGCGGGGCTGTTCGACGCGGCCGGTATCCCGGTGCTGCTGGTCGGCGACTCGGCCGCCAACAACGTGTTCGGCTACGAGACCACCGTCCCGGTCACCGTGGACGAGATGCTGCCGCTGGTGCGCGCGGTGGTACGCGCCACCCGGCGGGCGCTGGTCGTGGCCGACCTGCCGTTCGGCTCGTACGAGGAGGGGCCGACCCAGGCGCTGCGCACCGGGGTGCGGTTCCTCAAGGAGGGCGGCTGCCACGCCGTGAAGCTGGAGGGCGGGCGCCGGGTCGCCGCCCAGGTGGAGGCGCTGACCACGGCCGGTATCCCGGTGATGGCGCACATCGGCTTCACCCCGCAGAGCGAGCACGTCATCGGCGGGTACCGGGTGCAGGGCCGCGGCGACGCCGCCGAGGAGGTACTGGCCGACGCCCGGGCGGTGGCGGAGGCCGGGGCGTTCGCGGTGGTGCTGGAGATGGTGCCGGGTGAGCGTCGCCAAGCGGGTCAGCCACGAGCTGGCGATACCCACCATCGGCATCGGCGCCGGCCCGGAGACCGACGCGCAGGTACTGGTCTGGCAGGACATGGCCGGGCTGCGCTCGGGCGCCCCGGTACCCCGCTTCGTCAAGCGCTACGCCGACCTGGCCAGCGTGCTGACCGACGCGGCGACCCGGTTCGCCGAAGAGGTCCGCGACGGGGTCTTCCCGGCCTCCGAACACACCTTCTGACGGCCGGCCGCGCCGGTCGGCCCCGATCGGGTCCGGCCGGCGCGGCCGGTCAGCAGCCGGGGCGGCGGTGTGCCGGGTCAGGAGCCGGGGCGGCGGTGTGCCGGGGTCAGGAGCCGGGCGGCCGGGTGGTCGCAGCAGCCGGTCGATCAGGTCGTCGAGCTGGCTGTCCAGCTCCGGCCAGGGGAAGTTGCGCCGGGCCAGCCGGAGCGTGACGGTGCCGTGCAGGGCGGTCCACAGGTGCACGGCGGTCAGGTCGGCGGCCGGGCTGGCATCGCCGGTGGCCGCCACGATGTCGGCGCGGACGTGCTCGAAGACGGCCCGGCCGAGGTAGTCGGCGGGGCGCCGGTGCGCGGCGATCAGCTGCGAGGAGAACATCACCCGGTACCGGCCGGGGTTGCGCAGGCCGTACTCGTAGTACTCCTGGGCACGGGCGCGTACCCGGGCCTGCGGGTCGGTGCCGGCAGCCGCCGCGGCGGCGTCCAGGGCGGCGCCGAAGTCGGCCAGGAAGCCCGCCTTCACCGCGAGGACCAGCTCATCCAGGTCGGCGAAGTGCCGGTAGATCGAGGTGGCGGCGACGCCGACGGCGCGGGCCACCGACCGCAGCGACAGGTCGGCGGTGGAGCCGGTCTCGGACAGGATCGCCCCGGCCGCGACGACGATCTCGTCCCGGAGCCGGTTGCCCTCGCCCCGTCGGGCGCGCGGGCGCCGGACCGGCGCGGTGGCCGCGCCACGCTCAGCGGCCTCGTCGCGTGCTCGGGTCACCTGCATCACCGGATTGTGCCGCATCTGCCGTCCCGTCTCCTGTCGCGTGAGACCCATCTCCCCGGTCCGCCCGGCCCTGGCCGCCTGGTGACCGGTGACACGGCGCCCCGCAGGACTCAGGTTGACAAGTGTAACGCTACAGGCGTACTCCTAGAGGGGTTGAAGCAACACCTGTTGCCTTATCCCCGGGGGAGCCATGACCGAGCCGAACCCAGCCAGCCCCGTCCGCCGCCACAGCCCCAGCTGGACGCTGGCCGTCGTCTGTGTCGCGATCTTCATGCTGCTGCTCGACGTCACGATCGTGACCGTGGCGCTCAGCGACATCCAGCGGGACTTCTCCGCCGACCTCGGTGCTCTCCAGTGGGTCATCGACGCGTACACCGTCGCCCTGGCCGGGCTGCTGCTCACCGCCGCGACGCTGGGCGACCGGATCGGCCGGCGGCGGATCTTCCTGATCGGCATGGCGCTGTTCACCGCCGGGTCACTGGGGTGCGCGCTGGCCTGGTCGCCGCTGTCGCTGGACCTGATCCGCGCCGTCCAGGGCATCGGCGGGGCGCTGCTGTTCGGCGTCGCGCTGCCGCTCATCGCGGTGGCGTTCCCCGCGCCCAGGGCCCGGGCCGGCGCCGTCGGCCTGTTCGGCGCCACCATCGCGGCGGCTACCGCGGTCGGCCCGCTCGCCGGTGGACTGCTGGTCGACGGCCCCGGGTGGCGCTGGATCTTCCTGGTCAACCTGCCCATCGGGGTCTTCGCGCTGGTGGCCGGCGCGCGCCGGCTCACCGAATCGCGGGCGCCGGCCAGCCGCGCCGCCGACTGGCCCGGCACGGCGCTGCTCACCGGCGGCCTGCTGGCGCTGCTGCTCGGGCTGATCCGCGGCAACGACGACGGCTGGGGCTCCGCCCGCATCGTCGCGCTCTTCGCCGCCGCCGCCGTCCTGCTGGCCGGGTTCCTGCTCTGGCAGGCGCGCGCCGCCCAGCCGATGCTCGACCTGTCGCTGTTCCGGCGGCGTTCCTTCGTCGGGGTGGGCTTCGCGGCCTTCGCCGTCTCCGCCACGCTCATCGCCAGCACCACCTACCTGGCGCTGTACGTCATCAACACGCTCGACTACAGCCCGCTGCAGGGCGGCCTGCGGTTCCTGCCGCTGACCGTGTCGGCCTTCGTCGCCGCGCCGGTCGCCGCCCGCCTGGTCGACCGGGTACCGGCCCGGATCATCCTCGGCGTCAGCCTGGCCCTGGTGGCCGCCGGCATGGCCCTGGACGCCCGGCTGGACGGCGGCTCGCACTGGACCGCGCTGCTGGCCGGGTTCATCCTGGCGGGCCTGGGCATGGGCGCGGCCAGCGCGTCCACCTCGCAGGCGGCGCTGGAGTCGGTGGAGGTGGCCCGCGCCGGGATGGCCACCGGTGCGGTCAACACGCTGCGCCAGGTGGGCGTCGCGGCCGGGGTGGCGGTGCTCGGCGCGGTGTTCCAGCACCGGGTCACCGGCCGGATGAGCGAGGCGCTGGCCGGCCTGCCGGCCGATCCGCAGCAGGCCGACCGGCTCAGCCACGCGGTCGGCGACGGTGCCGGGGTACGGGTCGCCGCCGCCGTACCGGAACAGCTGCGCCCCGCCGTGGCCGCCGCCTCGCGCACCGCCACCGCCGCCGGCATCGACACCGTCCTCATCGCCGGGGCGCTCTTCGCCGCGGTCGCGGCGCTCGTCGCCGTCCTGCTGATCCGGCGCGAACAGCGCCCCACCGAGGTGAGCGTCGAGGCCGCCGGCCGGGAACCGGCCGCCGTGGCGTAGCCGCCGCGGCCCACCGGCTACAGGTCGGTGACCCGGATGCCGGCGTGCGTCTTGTACCGCTTGTTGATGGCGATCAGGTTCGCCGTGAACGCCTCCACCTGACCGGCGTTGCGCAGCCGGCCGGCGAAGACGCCGCGCATGCCCTCGATCCGCCCGGCCAGCGCCTGCACCACGGCGGCGGCGTCCCGGTCCTCGGCCAGCACCAGCACGTCCAGGTCGATACGGGACACCTGCGGGTCGGCCAGCAGCGCGGCGCTGACGTGGTGGAAGGCCGCCGTCACGGTGCTGTCCGGCAGCAGGGCGGCGGCCTGCTCGGCAGCGCTGCCCTCGGCCACCGGCAGCGGGTAGGGGCCGTGCTTGTCGAAGCCGAGCGGGTTCACGCAGTCCACCACGATCCGGCCGGCCAGCTGCTCGCGCAGCGCGGTGAGCAGTTCGGCGTGGCCGGCCCAGGGCACCGCGGCGATCACCACGTCGGCCCCGCAGGCGTAGTCGTTGTCCCCACCGCTGAGTACCTGCGGCGCGGCGCCGGGCAGCGCCGAAAGCTCCGCCGCGGTCGCCGCGCCACGGTCGGCGCTGCGCGAGCCGATGCGGACCCGCTGGCCGGCCCGGGCCAGCCGGTAGGCCAGGCCGCGCCCCTGGTCGCCGGTGCCGCCGAGGATGCCGACGGTGAGCGCCGAGACGTCGGGCAGGATGCCTGGGTCGTAAGCCATGCGCACCATCCTGGCAGAACAGGTCAGCGGGCGCGTGGCGTGGCCGGCACCCTCGCCGGGTGCGGGTGGCGCGCCGCTACCGCACGCCACCCGCACGCCCTCAGGAGGCGTAGACCTGTAGGTCGGACAGTTGGCCGGCGGGCCAGCCGCTGTTCGCCGTGCAGGTCAACCGCGCGTACTGGCAGCTGGTGGCGGGGAACGTCACGGTCACCGTGTTGGCCCGGGCCGGGTCGAAGGCGTACCCGGCCGCGCCCACCAGGGTGGCGAAGGACGAACCGTCGGTGCTGCCGCTGACGGCCAGCGTCTGGCTGCGCGCCCCCCACGCGGCGGGCAGTTTGAGCACCAGCCGGCTGACCGTGACGGCGCTGCCCAGGTCGACCTGGATCCACTGGGGGAAGGCGTTGTTGGCGCTCTCCCAGTAGGAGTTCGGGTCGCCGTCGACGGCGTTGCCCGACGCGTACGCCTGCACGTGGCTGCTCTCGCCGGTGGGGCGCCCCTGGGCCAGGTTGGGGTTGGGGGGCGGGGTGCTGGCGGCGGTGCCGTACACCTCGAATTCGGCGACCTGGGCCGCCGGCCAGCCGCTGTTGGCCGAGATGGTGACCCGCAGGTAGCGGGCGGTGGCGGTGGGCACGGTGATGCTGACCGTGTTGGCGCCCTGGGTGAAGCTGTAGCCGGCCGGACCGACCAGGGTGGCGAAGGACGAGCCGTCGGTGCTGCCGCTGACGGCCAGCGTCTGGCTGCGCGAGCCCCACGAAGCGGGCAGCTTGAGCACCACCCGGGACACCGTCGCGGCCGTGCCGAGGTCCACCTGCACCCACTGCGGGAAGGCGTTGTTGGTGCTCTCCCAGTAGGAGTTCTGGTCGCCGTCGGTGGCGTTGCCGGCCACGAAGCCGGCGTTGACGCTGCTGGCGCTGGTCGGCCGGTGCAGCGCCAGGTTCGTGCCGGCGGGGGCCGGGTCGGTGGTCAGGCTGACCGCGCCGGAGGCGGCGGAGACGTTGCCGGCCGCGTCGCGGGCGGTGACGACGAAGGTGTACGCGGTGGCCGGGGCCAGCCCGGTGACCGTGAACGTCGTGCCGGCCGTGCTGCCCAGCGCCGCGCCCGCCGCCGTGGCCACCGTGTAGCCGGTGACGCCGACGTTGTCGGTGGCGGCGTTCCAGGCCAGCGCCACGGTGCTGTCGGTGTGCCCGGTGGCGTGCAGGTTGGTCGGGGCGCTGGGCGCCGTGGTGTCCGCGCCGCCGGTCGGCTTCGGCGGGGTGGGGCGGGTGGCGGTCAGCGCGAGCTGTCCCTTGAGCATCCGGCCGCCGTCGCCGGTCAGCCGCAGGTAGTAGTCGGACGAGCAGGCGGTGCCGTCCTCGTCCAGGCCGAGCAGGCCGGAGTTGGTCGGGATGAAGGCGGCCGACTCGGCGGTCTTGCAGATCTGGTTGCCCTCGTTGAACTCGTCGTACATGGAGATGTAGATGCCCTGCGCGCCGAGGCGGCACAGCTGGTAGAACTGCCGCCACAGGAAGTCGCCGTGCGCCCGCTGCCGGGCCGTCACGTCGCCGGGCAACGCGCACGGCTGGTAGTCGATGCCGTGGGCGGCGCAGTCGGCCACGTCGGCGGTCTGCACGTTGGCGGCGAACCAGTCGACGTCGCCGACGTTGCCGATCCGGCCGACCATCCAGGGCGAGATCATGTGGAACGCGTGGTACACGTCGGAGAAGCCGGCCCGGGAGTCGTTGATGCCCTGGCGCCAGTAGGTGGGTACGCCGCCGATGACGTAGCAGCCCTGCGCCTTGAACCAGTTGACGACATCCAGGCAGGCGGCGGGGGTGAACGGGCGGGCGTCGTCGCTGAAGCCGAAGCCCCACACGCAGACCACCGGCTTGCCGTTCTGCCGGGCGTAGGCGCCGGACGCGGTGTAGGCGGACATCTTGCTCGTCCAGTCGGTCTTGATCTCCGACTGCATGGTGGTCCAGTTGGTGACGTCGTACATGACGTAGAACTTGCGGCTGTACTTCTCGGCGGCCAGGCGCACCCGGGCGGTGACCGCGTCCCGGATCGGACCCTCCCCGCCGGTGGGGTTGAAGCGCTGCAGCGCCGCCGTGTCGATGCCGTTCTGCTGCATCCAGAGGAACTGGGTGTCGACGGTCTGCTGGTCGTAGTTGGAGTAGAGGGTGGCCGGCTGGCCGTTGCCGAGGTTGGCGTAGGCGGTCTGGTAGCCCCGGGTGAATTCCCGCATGTCCGGCCAGGCGCGCAGCGAGCCGTTGTTCGACGGCGACGGCGGCTGGGACCAGTTGGCGCTCCAGTGCCACCAGGCGTTGATGGGTGATCCGTCGCCGGTGGCGGCGAACCAGCCCTGGTAACCGACGGAGATCTTGCCGACGACGTCGCCGGGGGCGCTGGCGGCCAGCGCCGGGAAGGTACGGGCGGCGGCGGCCAGCACGGCCGCTCCGGCGCCGACCGCCGCTGACGTGATGAGCGTGCGACGGGTCACTCGCATGGTGCACTCCTCGGGGGACGGGTGCGTTGTCGGGGGACGGTCGCGCGCCGGTCACCGCTCGCGCGGCGCGGACGTGTGCGCGCATGCGGGGGTCACTCGATGGAGCGGGCTGCTCCTCCCTGGTGGCGTGGGTACACCCCATCGCAGCCGCCCAGGGAGAGTTGATGCGGGTCGCGAGCGGAGCGACGTGGTGTCGTACCCCTGCCCGTCGGCGGACCGTGCGCCCATCCTGCCAGTGACGAACATCGAAACGCAATATCGAGCGCAGTTCATTGCAAGAACTGACGCGCCGGCCGCGCTCCGTTCGGCGGATCAGCCGGTCAGGTCGGAGAAGTCCTCTTCGCGGAACTCGCCGGCGGCCCGCTGCTGGCCCCGGTCGTTCTCCTGGGCGCGCAGCTCCACCCGGCGGATCTTGCCCGAGATGGTCTTCGGCAACTCGGCGAACTCGATCCGGCGCACCCGCAGGTACGGCGCCAGCCGCGCCCGGCAGTGCCGCAGCACGGCCAGCGCCGTGTCACCGTCGGCCGGCCAGCCGGCGGCCAGCGCCACGTACGCCTTGGGCACCGCCAGCCGGACCGGGTCGGGCGCCGGTACCACCGCCGCCTCGGCCACCGCCGGATGCTCCAGCAGCACGCTCTCCAGCTCGAACGGCGAGATCCGGTAGTCGCTGGCCTTGAACACGTCGTCGGTACGCCCCACGTAGGTCAGGTACCCGTCGGCGTCCCGGGAGGCCACGTCCCCGGTGTGGTAGAGCCCGTCGCGCAGCACCTCGGCGGTGCGGTCGTCGTCGTCGCGGTAGCCCACCATCAGCCCGGTCGGGCGCTGCCCACGCAGATCCAGGCAGATCTCGCCCTCATCGCCCAGCGCCCCGGTGAGCAGGTCGGCGAGCACCACGGCGTAGCCGGGCAGCGGCCGGCCCATCGACCCCTCCTTCAGCGGCTGGCCGGGCGGGTTGCCCACCTGTGCAGTCGTCTCGGTCTGCCCGTACCCGTCCCGCACGGTGATCCCCCAGGCGGAGCGCACCTGCTCGATCACCTCCGGGTTGAGCGGCTCGCCGGCCCCGACGCACTCCCGGAACGGCACCCGCCAGGCGCCCAGGTCGGCCTGGATGAGCATCCGCCACACCGTCGGCGGCGCGCAGAACGTGGTCACCCCGCAGCGCACCACAGCGTCCAGTAGCGGGCCGGCGGCGAACCGCGACTGGTTGACCACGAGCACCGTGGCGGCCGCGTTCCACGGCGCGAACAGGCTGCTCCAGGCGTGCTTGGCCCAGCCCGGGGAGGAGATGTTCAGGTGCACGTCGCCGGGGCGCAGGCCGATCCAGTACATCGTGGACAGCGCGCCGACCGGGTACGAGGCATGGGTGTGCTCGACCAGCTTGGCCCGGGCCGTGGTGCCGGAGGTGAAGTAGAGCAGCAGCGGGTCGTCGGCCCGGGTCGGGCCGTCCTCGCTGGAGTCCAGCACGCTGGAGTAGCCGTCGTCCCAGCGCAGCCAGCCAGGCACCGGCCCGCCCACCGCGATCCGGGTGTACCCGCCGGGTACCTTGGCGAACTTCTCCGCGTCCACCGACCGGGCGATGACGTGCGCGACGTCGCCGCGGTGTACCCGGTCGACCAGGTCGGCCGGGCCGAGCAGGGTGGAGGCGGGGATGATGACCGCGCCGAGCTTCATCGCGGCCAGCACGGCCTCCCACAGCTCCAGCTGGTTGCCGAGCATCAGTAGCACCCGTTCGCCCCGGCCGACGCCCTCGCCACGCAGCCAGCCGGCCAGCTGGGACGAGCGGGCGGACAGCTCGGCGAAGCTGACCCGCTGCTCGGCGCCGTCCTCCTCGACGATCCACAGCGCGGTGGCGTCCGGGTACTCCACCGCCAGGTGCCCGTCGAAGAAGTCGCGCGCCCAGTTGAACTCGGTCAGCTGCGGCCAGCGGAACTCCCGGTACGCCGTCGGGTACTCCTCCCGGTGACGCAGCAGCAGGTCACGGGCGGCCAGGAAGGCGGCGACATCCTCGTCGATCACGTCACCAGCCTCACCCGCGCGGCCGGTGCGCACAAGCGGTTCAGGCTTTTCGCAACCGCGCGGTTCAGGCCTTCCGGAACCGCACCCGGCGGGTCGCCGGGTCCGCCTCGGACAGCACCACACCGACGCGGGTACCGGCGGTGAAGGCGTCCCCGTCACAGGCGGCGCGTACCGCCGGGGAGTCGATGGCCACGGTGGCCTTCGGCGGCTTGCCGTGCCGGGTCTCCACGTCCAGCACCGCCGCGTCGAAGCGCTCCCCGATCCGGCCGGCGAGCAGTACCGCCTCGGTGAGGTCCACGGCGCCCCGGTTGGCGGCCCCGGCCCGGGCACCGCTGCCGGCCATCACGGCCGGCAGCTTGGGCAGCGCCTCGCGCGCCCAGTCGGGTACCGGCTGCCCGGCGGCCAGCGCCAGGCACGCCTCGGTGGCGTAGCGGTCGGCCAGCCGGCGCAGCGGCGCCGTCACGTGCGCGTACGGCGCGGCCACCGCGGCCTGCTCGACCAGCCCGGGCAACTGTCCGTCGAAGGCCGTGTAACCCGCCCCGCGCAGCAGCTCGGCGGCCTGGTCGAGAAAGGCGGCGCCGCGCGGGTCGCCGGGGTCCACGGCGCCGATCACCCGGCCCGGGCTCGCCCCCTCGGGCCAGTCGATGCCCAGCGCGGCGGCGGCGGTACGCAGCCGGTCGAACGCCTCCGGCGGCGGAGGCGGCATGGTACGCAGCAGCCCCAGCTTCCCGTCCAGCATGATGCGGGCGGCGGCGCGCCCGGTGAGCAGGGACAGCTGGGCGTTGAAGTTCTCCACCGGGGTGGGGGCGACCAGGACCAGCCGCCAGCCGCCGTCGCCGGTCGGCTCCACCTCCTGCGCCGGGATGGGCAGGTTGATGGCGCCCCGGGCCAGGCTCGCCTCGACCAGCAGGGCACCGACCTCGGGCAGCAGCGCCACCGGGTCGGCGGCGGCGCCCCGGGCCAGGTCGGCCTGGACGGACGGGTAGTCCAGCCGGGCGCGACTGCGGACCAGGGCACGGCGCACGTCGACGGCGACCGTGGCACCGGCGGAGTCGATGTCGATGGTCCACACCACCGCCGGCCGGGTCTGGTCCGGCAGCAGGCTGGCCGCGCCCTCGGAGAGCACGGTCGGGTGCAGCGGGATCTTCCCATCCGGCAGGTACACCGTCTCGCCCCGGCGCCACGTCTCGGCCCACAGCGCCCCACCGGGGCGGACGAAGGCCGAGACGTCGGCGATGGCGTAGCGCACCCGGTACCCGCCACCGGGGCGGCGGGCCAGGTGCAGCGCCTGGTCCAGGTCCATCGACCCGGGCGGGTCGATGGTGACGAACGGGGTGTCGTCCAGCTCGGTACCGGCCCCGACCGGGTGCCCGACCGCCTGCTCGGCCTCGGCCTGCGCGTCGGCCGGGAAGCTGTCGGGCAGCTCCAGCTCCTTACGCAGCGCGGTGAAGTCGATCCGGTCGGCGGTGACACGTCTGATGGGCACGTGTCAGTCTTACCAGCGCTACCCGCCGTGGCGTACCCCCCGGTCGGTTCCCGGTCAGCGGGTGCGGGTGCTGGTCCGGGTGCTGGTCCGGCTGGTGGCCTTGCGGGCGCCCGGCGCCTTGCGGGCCGTCTTCTTCGCGGTGGCGCTGCTCATGGTGCGTCCGGCCGGGGCCCGTCGGGCCGCCGCCGTCTTCTTGGCCGCCGTGGCCTTCTTAGCCGCGGTGGCCTTCTTCGCCGCTGTGGCCGTCTTGGCCGGGCTGGCCTTCTTGGCCGCCGTCGTCGTCTTGGCCGCCGTCGTCGTCTTGGCCGCCGTTGTCGTCTTGGCCGCCGTGGTCTTCTTCGCGGCTGTGCTCCTGACGGCGGTCGTCCGGCTGGCCGGTGCGGACTTCCTGGCCGCCGTGCTCTTTGCCGCCGTGGTCCTGGCCGCCGTGATCCTGGTGGGCGTGGTCCTGGTGGGCGTGGTCCTGGCCGCCGTGGTCCTGGTGGGCGTGGTCCGCTTGGCTGCCGTGGCCTTCGTCGCCGCGGTGGCCGTCTTCTTCGCGGCCGTGGCGGTCCGCTTCGCCGCGGTGGCGGTCTTCTTCGCGGCCGTGGCGATCTTCTTGGCAGCCGTCGACGCGGTCTTCTTCGCGGCGGCGGTGGAGCTGGTGCGCGGGGCGGCTGTGGCCTTGCGCGCGGTGGACCGGGTGGCAGCCTTCTTCGCCGGAGCGGTCTTCTTCGCCGCCGTGCTCCTCGCGGTCGTGCTGCGAGTGGCCGTGCTGCGAGTGGCCGTGCTCCGGGTCGCCGTGCTCGGCGTGGCGGTGCTCCGCGCGGCCGTGCTTCTGGTGCCGGTGGTGCGCTTCGCCGGAGCGGTCTTCTTCGCCGCCGCGCTGCGAGCGGCTGTCGTGCTCCGGGCGGCTGTCGTGCTCCGGGCGGCTGTCGTCCGACCGGCTGTCGTCCGCTTCGCGGCCGTGGTCTTCTTGGCAGCTGTGGTCTTCTTGGCGGCCGTCGTCTTCTTGGCGGCGGTGCTCTTCGCTGCCGTGCTCGTCGTGGCGGTGGTCTTCCTGGCCGCCGTGGTCTTCTTGGCGGTGGTGGCCGGGCGCGCGCTGGTGGTCCGCTTGGCCGGTGCGGTCTTCGTCGCCGTACCGCGGGTGGTCGCCGTGGCCGCCTTGCGGACGGTCGGGCGCGCCACTGTCTTCTTCGCGGCGGTGGTCTTCTTCGCGGCCGCCGTGGTCTTCTTCGCAGTGCCCGTCGCGGTCTTCTTCGCGGCGGTGGACGTGGTGCGCTTGCGTACGGTGGTCGACGCCTTGGTGGCCGGCGTCGACCGGCTCGCGGAGGCGGCCTTCTTCACGGTTCGCTTCGCCGGGGTGGCACTGGTGCCGCGCCCGGCGGTGCCGGTCGACTTACGAACTGTCGACCGGGACGTGGTGGCCTTCTTCGCTTCTGCCATGCTCTCCCTCCTCACGGGAGTTGGATCGTGGAGACGCCGCTGGTGACGTCACGGCTTCTCACCGGTCCAGCGGGCGTCTTCCGCGTCCCAAGCGTCGTTGCGCTCGGCGACCTTCTGCAGCGCGTGCTCGGCTTCGGTGGCCGTCGAGTACGGACCCAGCCGGTACTTCTCGGCGCACGCGTTGTCGTCGGTCTCGACGCGGTTGTGCCGCAGGCACCAGAAGTACCTGCCGCTCACCCCGCTGGTGCTCATGCCATCACTGTGCACCGCAAACCTCCCAGGTGTTGCCGATTCGCTCGAAATGCCCTGACGGCTTCCACAGTAGACGCAACCGCCCGATGCCGCATCGCACGGCGGAACCCGTTGACACGCAACGATTCCCGGCACGCTCGGCGCCGGGAATCGTTGTCGACCAGCAAATCAGAAATTTCCCGTTCTCGGCACGATCGGTGGATAGCCGTACCCGCCGTCGAGCACCAGACGGCCCGGCCGGTAGATGCGCAGCACCGGGCGGAACTGGCCGGCCGGCGTCGGCAACCAGTTGGCCCGCTCGTCCGGATCGCCGGGCGGATCGTGCGACAGCACCAGGGTCAGCGAGCCGTCGGCTGCGTAGCGCAGGCCGGGGGTACGGTCGCCGACCGGGTACCGGTCCACCGGGTCGGCGGCGAGGTGGTCGTACGCGGCGAGCGACCAGAACCCGTCGCACGGCGGGGGCTGCCGGAAGCGCACGGTGTAGGAGCGCAGCCCGGACAGCGGCTCGCCGTAGGCGTCCTGCAGTGCCTCGGCGTGGACCGCCTGGTAGGCGTGGTTGCCCCAGAGGGCGAGCCGGGCCGCCCGGGCGCGTACCCGGTAGGCCTCGGCGCGGGGATGGATTTTCCACTGTGGATCGGTACGGGTCCCGGTCTCCAGGTGGTCCAGGTTGTAGTCGAACAGGTGCAGGTCGACCCGCCAGCCGGCGGTGGCCTGCCCGTACCCGTCGCGGCTGGACGCGTCCAGCCGTCGCTGCCCTTCCCGATGGCCCCGGATCAGATCGTCAGCCAGCGCCGGGTCCGGGTCGAGGTACGGCGAGTCCTCGTCCTCCAGGCCGAGCGCCGCGAAGCGCTCCTGGTACTCCTGATCCCAGTGGGACGGCGGGAAGGCCGCCAGCCACACCCGCAGCTTCTCGTAGAAGTCCAGCGGCGCGGCCACCCGCTCGTCCGGGTGTGGTACCCCGCACAGTGGCGCGTCGGGCGCCTGCGCAGTGAGCGTGAGCCCGGCCCGCAGCGCGGCGACGGCCGGCAGGTCGGCCGGTCCGGCGCAGCCGAACCGGGCGATCAGGGTGGCCACCATGGTGGGTACCGGCACCGTGCCCGGCGCCTCGCCGGAGCCGCCGGGCGGCACCAGCAGGTAGTCGGTGACGCCGTCGGCGCCGAGGTAGGCGAAGCTGTTCGTCCACGCGTCGACGAGCTGGAAGACGGCGTACCGGTCGCCGGTGTCGGGCAGCCGCAGCCGCAGCGGGCCGCCGGAGAGGTCCAGCTGCGCCAGCGAGCAGACGGTGTCGTTGTCCACCGGGCCGAACCTGTCCGTCGGGCCGGCCGACGCGTCCGCGTGGGCGAACTCGTTGAACGGCGCAGCGGCGCCCGACCCCGCGCCCCGGTGCACGAATCCGGTCACCGCTTCCAGATCGGCCACGAGGGGGTACCCGTAGATGTAGGCCTGCGCGGCCAGCTCGACCCGGTCGTCGGACATCGTCCTCACCCTCCCCCGCTCCTTCTGCGCCATTCTGCGCCGACCGGCTGAGCACTGGTCGCGTTTTTGCACCGATTGCCCCGGCCGCCGCCGCGCTCCGGCCACGGGCTAACGTCTGCCCACGATGAGCACCGAGCACCGCACCGTCGAGGGCGCCGACCCGGCCGCCGAGGCGTTCGTCCGCGCGCACACCGTGCTCACCGAGGCGCCCGGCGTACCAGGGCTGCTGCTGCACCTGGCCGACGACGCGATCGCGCTGTGGAAGACCACCGAGCGGGTGGCCGACGGCGCCGCGCTGGCGCCGCCGTTCTGGGCGTTCGCCTGGGCCGGCGGGCAGGCGGTGGCCCGGCACGTCACCGAGGCGCCGCGGACCGTGGCCGGTCGCCGGGTGCTCGACCTGGCCTGTGGCGGCGGCGTGGTGGCGCTGGCCGCCGCCCGGGCCGGCGCCGCGTCGGTGCTCGCCGTCGACATCGACCGCTACGCCGTGGCCGCCACCCGGCTCAACGCCCGGGCCAACCGGCTGGCCGTCGAGGCGCTGCTGGCCGACCTGGTCGACGGCGAGCCGCCCGAGGTGGACGTGGTGCTGGCCGGCGACGTCTGCTACAGCCGGGAGATGACCACCCGGGTGCTGGGCTTCCTCGACCGGGCCCGGTCGCGCGGCGCCGACGTGCTGATCGGCGACCCGGGCCGGGCGTACCTGCCGCGCGAGCGGCTGGCCGAGGCGAGCCGGCACACCGTCCCCGTACCGCTGGCGCTGGAGGACGCGCGTACCAAGACCGCCGTCGTCTGGCGCCTGGTGCGCTGACCCGCCCGGCTCCAGCCGCGCCCGGCTCGCCGGACCCCACTGCCCGGCGCGGGAAGCCGGCCTGCACGGCGCCACAGCCCGACCGTCCCGGCAGCCGTCACAGAAACACCACACCACCACGGCACAACCGTTACCGGAACTGTTGCCCCAACGGCCTACCCTGACAGGCGTGGACACGGGGACGGGGACCTCCGGCGAGCCGGAGCGTGCGGACGGGGCGCCCGAGCGCGCGCCATCCGGGAGCAGGCGGCGGGACTGGCTGCTGCGGGGCGCCTTCGGCGGGCTCGGCGTGGCACTGGGCGTAGCCGGCCTGGGGCAGCTGGCCAACGTCCGGGACCGCAAGCTGCCGCTGCTGCCCTCCGCGCAGTCGGCCACCGTGGGCAACCTGGCCGCCGACGGCGGCCGGGGGCAGCTGCGGGTCACCTGGCAGGGGCAGAGTGACGGCAAACTGATCGCGCTCACCTTCGACGACGGTCCGCGGCCGGAGTGGACGACGCTGGTCCTGGACATCCTGGACCAGCACCAGATCCCGGCCACCTTCTTCATGGTCGGGCGGCGGCTGCGCAAGTACGCCTCCGTGGTGCAGGGCCGGCTGGACCGGCACGAGGTGGGCAACCACACCTGGGACCACGTCGACCTGGCCCGGCGTACGCAGGACGAGGCGTACCGGGACCTGACCGGCGCGCACGAGGCGATCGTGGCGGCCACCGGGCGGGTACCCACCCTGTTCCGGCCGCCGTACGGGCACTTCGGCGGCAGCGCGGTGCTGGCCGCCGACCGGCTGGACTACGAGATGATCCTGTGGTCGCTACAGATGCAGGAGGGCAGCTTCCCGCATGACCCGGACGGCCACGCCCGGCACATGGCCAAGCTGGTCACCCCGAACACCATCCTGCTGGCCCACGACGTCGACGCCGACGGCCGGGACCGCCGGGTGGCCATCGACGGCCTGCCGCTGCTGTTCGACCTGCTGCTCGGCCAGGGGTACCGGTTCGTCACCGTCTCGCAGCTGTTGAACAGCGCCCGCGTCGCCCCACAGGCCTGAGCCGCCACTGCGTGACGTGGACCGCTCAGCCCACGTGGACCACCGGGCGGCGGATCGGGTCCGGCTCGGCCTGGCGCAGCACCTCCCGGGTGAGCGGTGCGATCTCGCCGTCACCGAAGACGAGGTAGCGCAGCAGGTACACCACCGGACTGCCCTCGGTCCAGGTGAAGTAGGCGTGCGGCAGCATGCCGCAGCTGTCGCGCAGGTGCAGCAGCAGCGCCGCGATGGAGTTGGCCACCGTGGCGCCCTGGACGCTGAGCACCCGGTGGCCGTGGCGCAGCTCGCCGTGCACCACCAGGGGTACCTCGAAGTCGGAGGCGTCCTTGACGGTCACCTCCAGGAAGAGCACCGGGGTGGCGGCCGGGACGTTGTTCAGCCGCTGCTGCTCGGTCAGCTTGTCGCCGTACTCGGCGGCGGTGCGTAGCCCCGGCTCGTGGGCGAGCAGCCGCAGCGGCCCGTAGGAGACGGCGTCGGCGATGATGGCCCGGGCGGCGGCGTCCACCTGGATGTCGGTGGTGCGCAACTCGGTGGAGCGGGCCACCCGGGACAGCACCGAGGCGCCGACGATGATGGCGATGAACACCGCGGCGATCTTCACGCCGTCCGGCCGCTCCAGCACGTTCGCCACCGTGGTGTACGCGAACACCAGCGTCACCACGCCGAAGGCCACCGTGGCACGGCGCCTCCCCCGGCGCCGGGCGGACAGCGTGACCGCCACCGCCGCCGAGGTGATGAGCACCAGTACCCCGGTGGCGTACGCGCCGCCCTGGGCGTCCACCGAGGCGCGGAAGAGCACCGTCACCGCCACCGAGATGACGGTGAAGACGAGCACCAGCGGCCGGACGTGGCTGGTCCAGGCCGGCGCCATGCCGTACCGCGGCAGGTAGCGGGGTACCAGGTTGAGCAGCCCCGCCATCGCCGACGCCCCGGCGAACCACAGGATGCACACCGTGGCGAGGTCGTAGCCGGTGCCGAAGCCGCTGCCCAGGTACTCGTGCGCCAGGTAGGCCAGGGCCCGGCCGTTGGCGCTGCCGCCCGGCTGGAAGGCGTCCTGCGGGATCAGCAGCGTGGTCACGAAGCTGGTGGCGACGAGGTAGACGCTCATGATGACGGCGGCCGTGGTGAGCAGCCGCCGGGCGCCCCGGATCCGGCCCGCCGGGCGCTGCTCGGTGTCGCTGGGCGCCCCCTTGACGAGCGGCATCACCGCCACCCCCGTCTCGAAGCCGGACAGCCCCAGCGCCAGCTTCGGGAAGACCATCAGCGCCACCAGGGCGACGCCGAACGTGCTCGGATGGTCCACCCGCAGCGCCACCCGCCAGTCGGTCACCAGGTGCGGATGCGCTCCCACGTGGGCCAGCGCCACCGCCACGACGACCAGGTTCAGCAGCAGATAGACACCCACCAGCACCACGGCTATCCCGATGGCCTCCTTGAAGCCCTTGAGGAACACCGCCCCCAGCGCGAGCACCAGCACCAGCGTCACGGCAACCTGCTGGTGCTCCAGTGATCGGGGCAGATAGGGGTTCTCCAGCACGTGCGCGGTGGCGTCCGCGGCCGACAGGGTGATGGTGATGACGAAGTCGGTGGCCGCGAACCCCAGCAGCGCCAGCACGAACAGCTTGCCCCACCAGCGCGGCAGGATCCGTTCCAGCATGGCGATCGAGCCCTGCCCGTGCGGGCTCTCCACCGCCACCCGCCGGTACACCGGCAGCGCCCCGAACAAGGTCAGCGCCACCAGCACGACGGTGGCGATCGGGGACACCAGCCCGGCGGCCAGCGCCGCGATACCCGGCTGGTACCCCAGCGTGGAGAAGTAGTCCACGCCGGTCAGGCACATCACCTTCCACCACGGCTTGCCCGGCGCTGCGGTCGGGCGCACGTGCGGCCCCGGCCGCTCCGAGCGCTCGTTGAGGTCGGCGGTGAACCAGCGCCGCACGGCGCCCCCTGTGCCGGCAGCCGCTGCCGGCCGGTCGATCCGTACCTGCTCCTGGGTCACGCTCTGGCTCCCGGCTTCTCCTGCCAACCCCGGGGGCGGTGGCCGCCCGGGGCGTCGCTTCGGCCCCGTTGCCGGTACAACGGCTTGAACACAACCATTGTGCGGTCGGCGGGAGCAAGGCGAAGGGCACCAGTATTTCGTCAAGACCCGGTGCCACCGGGCTCCGGCCGGTGCAGGCTGGAGGGGCAGGGGGCGACCCGGCCCCTGCCCCGTGACCGGGAGGCAGCCATGACCGCACGATTCAGCCGCGACCAGTGGGCGCTTGTGGCGGCGGTACTGGCGCCACTGGCGGTCACCGCAGTGCTCGCCCCGCTGCGTACCCACATCTCCGCCACCAACGCGGCGCTGGTCCTCGTCGTCGTGGTGGTGGCGGTCGCGGCCATCGGCAGCCGCCGGGCCGGCGCCGTGGCGGCGCTGTCCGCCGCCGCCTGGTTCGACTTCCTGCTCACCCGGCCCTACCAGCGCTTCGCCATCGCCGCCCCCGCCGACATCGCCACCACCGCACTGCTGCTCGCCGTCGGCCTGGCCGTCTCCCAACTCGCCGCCCGCGCCCGCCGCCTGCAGGTGGTCGCCATCACCGACGCCGGCTACCTCGACCAGGTGCACCGCACCGGCCAGCTGGTCCGCTCCGGCGCGGCCGGCCACGAAGTGGTCAACCAGGTACGCGCCCAGCTGGTCGGCGTGCTGCGGCTGTCCAGCTGCCGCTTCGAGTACGGCAACCTGCTCGGCCGGCCACCCCGCCTGCTCCCGGACGGCTCGGTGACCTCCGGGCGTACCACCTGGGATGTCGAGCAGGACGGCTGGCCGGGCGAGGAGGTCGAGCTGCGCGCCAGCGCCAACGGCCGCTACCACGGGCGCTTCCTGCTGCGCCCCGCGCCCGACTCGGTGACCGCGCTCCAGGCCCGGCTGGTCGCCGTCACGCTCGCCGACCAGGCGGGCGCGGCGTTGTCGGCCAACAGCCCTACCCGGGTGAGTCGTTAGCCTTGCCGGCGGGCCCAGCCGAGGAATCTGTCGTAGAGCGCGCCGGCTGGGGCGATGGGGAGGTCGAAGGCGGCGTCGACCATGCAGGCGGCGAGGTAGAGGGTGAGGGAGACGGCTGCGTGGGTGTATTCGGCTTGGAGTTGGCGTTGGCGGGTTGGGCAGGGCCAGGGGGTGCCGCAGCCGCCGCAGGACCAGTTGGGGCGGATGGGGTTGTGTGCGGTCACCAGTCCTCCAGGGAGCGGGCGGCGTCGGTTTTGATCTGGCAGGGCAGGTCGCGGCCGCAGCGGCAGACGCGGCGGAGTAGTCGCCAGGAGAACTCCGAGCGGTGCCGCCGGCTGATCGCCGCCCAGAATCCTTCCCGGTACGCCGAAGTAGCCCGTCCCCATGAGTCAGTTGCAGCCATATCCCCGATCCAACGGGACGCTGCGGGACTTCCCCATGCCCAACCGTGATACAGACTCCGGATGCTCTCCATCCACATGTCGGATGAGCCCCGTCCTCCGCGCGCGACGCCCCTCTAGGTCTGGGTAGCTCGGCCGTGACGGCCTGCGGTGTCCAGCGCAACTGCCCACGGGAAGGTGCCGATACGTTCCCCGCCGGTGCCTGGCGGATGCGGCATCCACGTGCCGGGGCCGAGCAGGATCGTCACGCCTTCGGCCCGAAGCGACTCAACGGCGGCGACGAAGGGTCGCCGAGCCGCCAGCGCCGCGTTGACAAACGGCAGGATCACGACCGGCACTGCGCGCCCGATGGCTTCCGCGAGCACCCCGAGGGCATAGGTGTCGCTGATTCCCAGCGCCAGCTTACAGATCGTGTTGTAGGTTCCAGGCGCCACGACGACCACGTCCGGCGGCGGGAACGAGCCGCCGCGCGGTTGGTGGGGCGCCCGGTAGTCGCTGCGCACCGGGCATCCGGTCGCCTTCTCCAGCGCCGGTACATCCAGGAACGGCAGTGCGCTCGGCGTCGCCACGATCCCGACCGTCCAACCCCGGTGCTGTGCAAGGTCGACCAACCGGGCGACCTCCGCGGCCGGACCGGCGGCACAGACCACCACCTGGACGTTCACGCCAGAACCGGTCATGCCGCGCTGGCAGCCCCGGCGAGCGGCACTGATGCGACGACGTCCCATGCATAGACACCGGCGTCCCGATGGAGGCGGATGAGCTGTACCCGATCAACCGGCGCGGTTGCCGGCGGCACGTCCCGCAGGGATGACAGCCGTGCGCAGACCGGCGCTGTGGGCGCGTCGGCCGCACTGTAAGCGAGGGTCACGTGGGGCCGGAAGTCGTCCGCGTCCTCCGGCACCCGTTCTTCACCCCAGACGTCAGCGATAGCCGCTCGGACCGCCGATCGCACCCGCTCCACCGGCGCCCAGGGCCGGACCAGCAACCCGATGCCCTCGGCATCCGGATCAACCGGCCCGAGCGTCAACGTGAACGGCGCCATGTTGCGCAGAGACGATCGGGCCGCCGCCACGATCGCGGCGACGTCCCGATCCGCCACCTCATCGGCGAAGCCCACTCCCTGCATGGTGAGGTGCAGACCATCCAGCGGAACGACGTCGTACTCCGGCCCGGCTATCGCGGAGCTCAGACGTGCGGCGAGTTCGTGCAGCGCCGGACTGTCCTCGAAGGTCAGGTGCCAGGTGTAGAAGCTGCGCCCGACCCGCCAGCCCGGGCGCCAGTACCAGTGGTTCGTCAGGTGATCCAGCGCCTGGAACGATCGCCATCGCTCGGCCAGGCTCTGCAGCTCCCGGGTGGCCATGCCAGCGATCATAGGTGGCGCTCCGAACCGCCGTGGCGGGCCGCAACACCCGCCACCAGTTCGCCGACTTCACGAACCGCGGGCAACCTGCGCCAAGCCGCAGCCGAGCCGATGAACTCACGGGACCTCTGGACGACCGACTCAGGCGCGGCCTCCGGAACGTACGACAGTGCCTCCTTCACCAGGCCGCAGGCCCTCTCCGGATCCGGCCGGTCGCCCATCAGCCAGGCGGCTGCCTGGTCGATTCTGCTCAACGCCTGCGGACCGCGAAGCCCGGCGGCGTCGAACGAGGCCAACGCGAGCCCAGCGAACTCATGCACCCGGGACGGCCGACCGATGGTGAGCAGCGCGGTGGCCGCGTTGGCGGCAGCCCTCGCCTCGCAGTAGGTGTCGAGGGACAGGCTCACGCTGACGCCACCCGGTCGAGGAAGTTGCTCCAACAGGCCGAAACCGCGATCGACCGCGATCTCCACGGCCGGGGCGTCGCCCAGTCTGGCCAGTGCCCGGGCCTCGCCGTTCAGGACGAGGCGCACGCTCTGCGGACCTCCTGAGGCGATCCGCTGCCCATCCTGAGCCAACGCCAGGGCGTCGTGATAGTTGCCGGCGTAGTACTCGATCAAGCTCTGTGTCGCGCGCGCCCAGGACTGCAGATCCGGCCGTTCCACGAGTTCGGCAAGTTCGAAAGCCTCCAACCCGTACGCACGGGCCAGCTGCCAGCGCCCCAGATCCAGACACAGCGAGCCCAGCAGACCGGACAGCTTCACCGCGGTGGTGTAGAGGCGCAGCCGCTGACGCGGACGCTGTTGTCCCGCCAGCAGTTGGTCCACCCGCCGACGAAGCTCACGCACCAGCGGCAGCAGGTCGGCCGGGGCTCGCCGCTCATTGCCCTGAATCGCTTCGTCTGCCGCGCGTTCCAGGTATGCCAGTTGCGGTTCACCGATGTCCGAGCGCTGAAGCAGCCGTGACCGTGCCGCGATCTCCTCGGCCGTCTCCGGCTCCGTGGCAGCCTCGTCGGCCTCCGGTGCCTGTGGTTGTCCAGGCAACGCCGGCGCAGCGCTGCCTCGGGGTGCAAGTCCGAAGAGGATCCTGGCGTCGTCCGTAGCGGAAAGTCCGTCGAGTACCCGCTCGACAACGTCGAGCGCCGACACCTTCCGGCTACCCGCGATGATCGTGCTGACCTGGCCCTGCGTCATTCCGACCGCAATCGCGATCTGCGTCTGGCTGGTTCCCCACTTGGCGACCAGGCGGAAGAGGGCACCGAGATCGCGTTCCGTGAGGGTTCGGCGGACGTCGTCACGCGTCCAGAAGTCCACGGGCAATCGCAGCTGCGGGAGTTGTCTGACCATCGGACCGCCAGGAAGTCACGTCGTCTCCGACAGCGGGAAACAGGCTGGTAGCCAGGATACCGCCAAGCGGGCTCACGGAAGCGCCACACATAGGCCATCATCGTCTTTCCCGGTCCGCCGACGCCGGATCGCTGAGGCTTTCATCAGCTGAGTTTTCCTGCGCATCACTCTCCCCTGGCCACGTCATTGCCGGCTCGCCGGAGGTGGGTCCGATGTGTGCCTTTCACCTCGTCGCGCGTCACGCCCTCTACCCTCCACCTGTGACGACACCCGAGTTGCCACCCATGGCCCGACCTCGCGTGGCCGCAGGCGCCCTGTTCACCGACGACATCGGCCGCGTGCTCCTGCTCCGGCTCACCTACAAGTCCCACTGGGATATCCCGGGCGGATATGTCGAACCCGATGAGTCCCCCCGAGCCGCATGCGTCCGCGAAATTGGCGAGGAACTCGGCATTACATTTGAACCGGGACGCCTACTCGTCGTTGACTGGGCACCCCTCGCCACAGAGGGCGACAAGCTGTTGTTCATCTTCGACGGAGGCTTGGTGACCCCCGAGTCACTGGGGCAGGTCGTCTTCAGCGATGGGGAAGTAGCCGAGACGGGACTGTTCGAGCCCTCGACGCTCGATACCTACACACCAAGCCGGCTGTCCCGACGACTGCAAACCGCGATACGCGCGAAGAACGAAGGGCGTACGGTCTACGCCGAACACGGACACGGCATCGCCCCGGAGAGCAGCTAAGACGGCTGATCAATTCACCAGTTGAGGCTCCGCCATCGTGCGACATCGGCGGTTGACATGCGTGGGCCCCAACCGCCGCGCACGGACCAGGCTGACCCGGCGAAGAGCACCGCAGGCGCAAGCGTGACGCCGTACCGCGACGCGATGCGCTCAACCTCTCGGAGATCCGCCAGCGTCTGCGCGTTGTCCGCCAGCGCGAAGAGATTCCGATAGACGATTTCCGCAGTATGTCCCAGGATCTCCCGGAGGTCCACCGGTTCCACATGAGCGCGACGACACTCCGCTTGGAGCTCCGTCGTCAGCGGATCCCCCATCGCCACATCGAGCGCTGGCGAAGCGAATCCATACCAGGTATCGAAATCCTCGGTCGTCACGGTGAGCCAGCGCCACAGATGCTCAATCAGTGCGTCGACCTGCGGGGTGACAAGACCCGTCTGGTGGATCATCTGCCCGAGCGCATGCAGTGCGGCTGCCAACTGGGCACTTATCGAAAGCAGCCGATAGTTGTCAGCAGAGGGGCGCGGTGATGATCTAGATATGCCTTGATGCTAGCAGGACTGCTGAGGCCACCGATGCCATGGGCGCGCACAGACCTCCACCCTCGAAGCATCTCGACTCGACCACCGGCCCGCAAGAGCAAGGCAGCTTCGCCGCATCAACGCGATCGCTCCGTCGTTCGCCGGTAGATCGGAAGCTCAGCCATTGCGAAGGCCTTGCACAAGCAGCTTCAATTCCTCTGGCGCCAGCCACGACTTCGTGCGGTGGATCATTCGGTGGCAATTGGAGCAGATCAGCGCCAGATCCCGCAGGGTGGTCTTGGTCTTGCCTGAGCTGAACAGCGGTGTCCGATGATGGCACTCAATGTAGTCGCGGCCGCGGTCACCGTACGTCCGCTCGAAGTCAAACCCGCAGACTTCGCAAGAGATGGAACCGCCCGCCCTCCGTACCGCGGCAATCTTGCTCTGCCTAAGCTTGGGGTCACGTTCACGGACGAGATGCTGCCGAAGCAGGACACCGCCCTCGTCAGCTGCCATCTCAGTGAAGTCGATGTCCGACTTCCCCAGATCCGGCAGGTCCTCTTGTCGAAGGGCCGCCCGGATAGCCACCGCACGGGCTCGCATCTGGTCAGGTCGATCCAAGAACTCCGCTAGCACTTCACGGTCGAGCCGGCTCCCGTTCGTTGGGGTGCCGCGGTAGTCGGGGTGCCGCGTGGCGATATCCGCCGTCTTTCGGGCCACTCCAGCATAATTTCGGAAATCGGGGCCACGCCGGTCGACGGCGAAGATCACCTCCGTCTGCAGCAAATGGGATAACTCTCTCACTCGTGGGTCATTACCATCGAGGGAGCGCCAACCGTTGTCAGCTACCAGTTCACAGGCCAAGATGATTTCGTCTCGGGTCCAGTCGGGGTTGGCCAGCTTTCGGATCTCGAACCCCAACTGGCGCAGCCTACTGGCGACGCTCGCCTCGCCGCCCGTGAAGTCACTCGCGGTCAGGTAGTCCCCCGTGTCGACGCCATGGGCGTATCCGACGATGGCCTTGGAGTCATAGAGGCGGTCCCCGCGAACGACGTAGTACGTTCTTGCCCGTCCGAAGCCGGTCGCCTTCAAGAAGGCGTCTCGACCCATATGGTCAAATTCGTCAAGGGCAACTTCCACTGCCGGTCGGCTGATCTCCCACAGCGTCATGCTGGCACGGTAGCCCAACGGCGGGCGGGGACCATGATCAAGTGGGGTTCAAACGCCGGAGCATCGCCAGCGGGCCTTCAATGCGGTGCACCAATGGACGACCAGGACGGACGAGTCGACCTGTACGCCGGGTTCTGTGCCGCGCTTGCGCGCGGCGGCGGCCATCCATCTCGGCCTGCCGTTGCCGGCAGGCTCCAGCGGCCTACCCGCAGACATCGGGCGGGCAGCCCTCAAGCGTCTGCGCAGGTACCCGTAGGTACCCTCTTGGCCTTGCTCCGGGTGGGGTTTACCGAGCCGCCCCGGTCACCCGGGGCGCTGGTGGGCTCTTACCCCACCGTTTCACCCTTACCGCCCGGCCGGAGCCGGGGGCGGTCTGTTTTCTGTGGCACTGTCCCGCGGGTCACCCCGGGTTGCCGTTAGCAACCACCCTGCCCTGTGGAGCCCGGACGTTCCTCGGCGGCGCCGAAGCGCCGACGCGACCGCCCGGTCGACTCGTCCGTCGCGGCCCCATGCTACCCGGGTCCTGCGCCGGGTCCGCTGAGGCTCTAGGGTCGGAAGCGATTATGACGATCTCCCACGTCCTCCTGCTGATCCTGGCCGGCTTGGCGGCCGGCACGGTGAACGCGATCGCCGGTGGCGGTTCGCTGATCACCTTCCCGGCCCTGCTCGCGATCGGGCTGCCGGCGAAGGCGGCCAACGTCACCAATTCGATCGCCGTCTTCCCGGGTTATACGGCCGCGGTGTACGGCTCCCGCGAGGATCTGCGCGACCTGGCGCAGCGACGCGGCCGCCGGCAGCTGTGGGCGCTCGCCCCGACCACGATCGTGGGTACGGGCCTGGGTTGCGCACTGTTGCTGGCCACGCCACAAGGGGCGTTCGACCGGATCGTGCCGTTCCTGGTGCTGGGCGCCGCCCTGGTGCTGGCTTTCCAGCAGCGGTTGAAGGCGCTGGTCGGGCATCCGGCGCGGCTGTCGGCGCGGCGGCGGGCGGTCAGCCTGCACATCGTGGTGGGCCTGGGCGCGGTGTACGGCGGGTACTTCGGCGCGGCGCTCGGGGTGATGCTGGTGGCCGCGCTGGGTCTGGTGCTGGACGAGACGCTGGCCCGGGTGAGCGCGCTGAAGAACGTCGTGTCGGCGCTGGTGGGTTTCTGCACGCTGCTGGTGTTTGCGCTGTTCGGGCCGGTGAACTGGGCGGCCGTGCTGGTGGTGGCACCGGCGACGGTGGTGGGCGGCTATCTGGGCGCCCGGGTGGCCCGACGGCTGCCGGCGCGGGTTCTCCGCGCGTTGATCGTGACCTTCGGCCTGGCAGTGGGGACGATCCTGCTGTTCCGCGCCTTCGACTGAGCGACGGCACAGCAGCGGCGGTCGGCATCACGGGCTGACCGGTGGCACAGCGAACAGCCGTGGCCGACCACTCGACTGAGCGACGGCACAGCGGCACGCCGTGGCGGCCTCTCGACTGACTGGCGGCACAGCAGCCAGCCGCCGGTCGGCGTCACGGGCGAACTCGTTCACGGGTGGAAGTTCCCTGCCGGGCTCGGGGACAAATGCGAAATCCGGGGCGGCGGCATTGACCGCACTGGATCAGAGGGGTTAGCTTCGATATCGTTTTACAACGGTGTCAGCAGGGATTCCCTGAAGCCCCATGCGGGCTGTCCTGGCGCGCCCTCCGGGCAACGGGCGCGTACCCAGGGCCGACAAAATGCCCGCCGGCCGTGGCGCTTACGGCCGGCGGGCTCCTCGTACCCCACGCATCTCCGCCGCAGCCATCGGCTGCCCGGCGGGGTCCCCCGATGCCTAGGAGACGATCCATGAAGAGACGAACCCGCCTGCTCGCGGCGACGGCCTCGGCCGTCATCGCGTTCGCCGGCGGCCTGCTGGCGGTGACGGCGCCGAGTGCGTCGGCCGCGGCGCTCACCGAGGTCACCAACTTCGGCGCCAACCCCAGCGGCCTGCGCATGTACGAGTACGTGCCGAACAACGTCAGCTCGCACCCGGCGATCCTGGTGGCGGTGCACTACTGCACCGGCTCGGGGCCGGCGTTCTACTCGGGCAGCGAGTTCGCCTCGCTCGCCGACCGCTACGGCTTCATCGTGATCTACCCGTCGGCCACCCGCAGCGGCTCCTGCTTCGACGTCTACACGGCGGGTGCGTTGACGCACAACGGCAACAGCGACCCGGTCGGGATCGTCTCGATGGTCAGCTGGGAGGAGCAGCACCGGGGCGGCGACTCCAGCCGGGTCTTCGTCACCGGCGCGTCCTCCGGCGGCATGATGACCAACGTCCTGCTCGGCGACTACCCGGACGTGTTCAAGGCGGGCGCGGCGTTCATGGGCGTCCCGTTCGGGTGCTTCGCCACCACGGGCGGCTCCACCTGGAACAGCGCCTGTGCCAACGGGCAGATCAGCAAGACCCCGCAGCAGTGGGGTGATCTGGTCCGCGGGGCGTACCCGGGCTATTCGGGGCCGCGCCCACGCATGCAGCTGTGGCACGGTACCGCCGACACCACGCTCTACTACGCCAACTTCGGCGAAGAGATCAAGCAGTGGACGAACGTCCTCGGCGTGAGCCAGACCCCGGTCAGCACCGACTCCCCGGTCTCCGGCTGGACCCACACCCGGTACGGCTCGACCAGCAACCCGGCCGTGGACGCCTACTCGATCCAGGGCGTCGGGCACAGCCTGCCGCAGTCCGGCATGGCGGCCCGGGCCATCTCGTTCTTCGGCCTGGACGGCACGATCACCCCGACCACACCGGGCTCGCCGCCGCCGAGCAGCCCGAACTCACCCCCGCCGAGCAGCCCCAACTCGCCCCCGCCCAGTAGCCCGAACTCCCCGCCGCCGAGCAGCCCCAACTCGCCGCCACCGAGCAGCCCGGCCGGGACCGGCGCGTGCCGGGTGTCCGATGTGATCAGCGCCTGGAACACCGGGCTGACCGCCAACATCACCGTCACCAACACCGGGTCCGCGTCGCTGTCCAGCTGGTCACTGGTGTTCACGCTGCCGTCGGGGCAGAGCATCGTCTCCGGCTGGAACGCCACCTACACGCCGACCAGCGGCCAGGTGACGGCGAAGAACATGAGCTACAACGGCACCCTGGCGCCCGGCGCCTCGACCACCATCGGGTTCCAGGCCAACCACACCGGCAACACCAGTGCGCCGACCAGCTTCACCCTCAACGGCCAAGCCTGCACGATCTCCTGACCAACCGCACAAGCCGCTGACCGCCGGCACAGGACAGCCCGCCGGCACAGGACAGCCCGCCGGCACAGGACAGCCCGCCGGCACAGGACAGCCCGCCGGCACAGCACCCTGACCGACCGCACAGCATTCTGACCAATCGCACAGCACCGGGCCCCGGCGGATCTGCTTCCGCCGGGGCCCGGTCGCCTGCGTGCCTCAGGTGGTGGGTACCGGATCGGGCAGTTCGTCACCGGCCAGCTGACGCGGTGGCCGGGGCGCCACGGCCGCGTCGTCGTCCACGTAGTCCGACGGCTGGGTGGCGTCCACCCCGTCCGGGGCGTTGAACAGCTTGCACAGCGCGCTGACGATGACCGCCACCACGACGTTGGCCAGCACCGCGACGAAGCCGACGTACACCAGGGTGGTCTTGTCCAGGCCGATGGCGGTCGGGTCGAACCACTTGTTCAGCGGGAACGCCGAGCCGCCGAAGTGCTGGTGCTTGGTGGCGGCGTTGGGATCTGGTAGAGCATCCACATCCCCAGCCCCATGCCGGCCAGCCAACCGGCCACCAGGCCCCAGCGGTGCAGCCAGTTGGTGAACACGCCGATGGCCACCGCCGGCAGCGTCTGCAGGATGATGACGCCGCCGATGAGCTGCAGGTCGATGGAGAACTGCGGGCTGATCAGCAGGATGACCAGCACCGCGCCGGCCTTCACCACCAGCGAGGCGATCTTGCTGACGGTCGCCTCCTGCGCCGGGGTGGCGTCCCGCTTCAGGTACTCCTTGTAGATGTTGCGGGTGAACAGGTTGGCCGCCGCGATGGCCATGATGGCCGCCGGTACCAGCGCGCCGATCGCCACGGCGGCGAACGCCACACCGGCGAACCAGTGCGGGAACATCTGGTCGAACAGCACCGGTACCACGGTGTTGCCGTCCGCCTTGCCGTTGGTCTTGATCGGGGTCACCTTGGCGGCGATGGCCATGTAGCCGAGCAGCGCGATCAGGCCCAGCAGGAAGCTGTAGACCGGCAGCGCCGCCATGTTGCGCTTGATGACGCCACGGCTCTTGCTGGCCAGTACGCCGGTGACGCTGTGCGGGTAGAGGAACAGTGCCAGCGCCGAGCCGAACGCCAGGGTGACGTACTGCCACTGGTTGCCGGGACCCAGGATGGTGCCGTTGGTCTTGGCGAACTTGGCGTCCGCCGCGTCGAAGACCTTCCCCCAGCCGCCGAGCTTGTGCGGGATGTAGAGGACGGCGACGATGATCACCAGGTAGATCAGCGCGTCCTTGACGAAGGCGATCAGCGCCGGGGCGCGCAGGCCGGACTGGTAGGTGTAGGCGGCCAGCACGGCGAACGCGATGATCAGCGCCCAGGTCGGCGTTGACGTTCATCGTCTTCAGTACCGCCTCGATACCGACGAGTTGGAGTGCGATGTAGGGCATGGTGGCGACGATGCCGGTGACCGCCACCAGCAGCGCCATCGTCGACGAGCCCGACCGGGCCCGGACGAAGTCGGCCGGCGTGACGAACCCGTGCTTGTGCGACACCCCCCACAGCCGGCACCAGCGGGATGAAGACCAGCGGGTAGACGATGACGGTGTAGGGCACGGCGTAGAAGCCCAGCGCGCCGGAGGCGAACAGCAGCGCCGGGACGGCCACGAAGGTGTACGCCGTGTAGATGTCGCCGCCGATCAGGAACCAGCTGATCCACGAGCCGAAGTTGCGCCCGCCCAGGCCCCACTCGTCCAGGTGGGCCATATTCTCCGGGCGGCGCCAGCGGGCCGCGACGAAGCCCATGCCACTGACGATCACGAACAGCGCCGTGGCGATGATGATTTCCGCGAGGTGGTCCCTCATGCCCGCCTCACCTCTTCTTCGTCAGCTGGTAGACCAGCGTGGTGGTCGCCACGCCGAGCGCGATGAAGGCCAGTTGCAGCCAGTAGAAGCGCGGGAAGCCCCACAGCCGGGGCTCCTTGTCGTTGAACAGGAAAACCAGCAACGGTACGACCACCGGCAGCACCAGCAGCCAGGCCCACAGCGGGCGCCGGGTCGCGGGCGCGCCGGGCGGGCTCTCGGGTTGAGCCATGTCGCCACCCCTCGAATAGACGGATGATCATTACTTAGCGAGGATCAAACTCCATCGGTACAGCCGCTGTGCGTCCGGCGGGCCGGCTGATGCGCCGAGCGGTCCCCACGCTGCGCCGATCGGCACCTCCCCGTACCGTCCAGGCGTGTCCACCGCCCTCTCCCTCCTGCTGCTGGTGGCGGTGCTCACCTTCGCGATCGTCCGGCCACGCGGCCTGCCCGAGCTGGTCGTCGCCGCGCCGGCCGCTGTCGCCGCGGTGCTGTTCGGGCCGGTGAGCTGGGCGGATGCCCGGCACGAGGTGGCCACCCTGGGCCCCACGGTGGGTTTCCTGGCGGCCATCCTGGTCCTCGCCCAGCTGGCCGACGAGGCGGGCGTGTTCAGCTACGCCGGCCGCTGGGCGGCCCGGCTCGGTCGCGGCTCCCCGGTCCGGCTGCTGCGGGTGGTCTTCGTGCTGGCCGCGACGGTCACCGCCGCGCTCAGCCTGGACGCCACCGTCATCCTGCTCACCCCGGTGGTCCTGGTGACCGCCACCAACCTGGGGGTACGCCCGAAGCCGCACACCTACGCCTGCACCCACCTGGCCAACTCGGCATCCGTCCTGCTCCCCGTGTCGAACCTGACCAATCTGCTCGCCTTCGCCGCCAGCGGCCTGAGCTTCGCCACCTTCGCCGCCCTGATGGCGCTGCCCTGGCTGGTCGTCATCGCCGTGGAGTACGCGGTCTTCCGCCGCTTCTTCGCCGCCGAGCTGTCCGGCCCCACCCGGGACGAGCCGGTCGCCCCCGGCCGCCCACCGGTCTACGCCCTCGCGGTGCTGGCCGCCGCGCTGGTCGGCTTCGGCGCGCTGGAGCCGCTCGGGGTGGCCCCGGTCTGGGTGGCGCTGGCCGGTGTGCTGGCCCTGGGCATCCCCCGGCTGGTCCGGCGCCGGCCGGCCCGCGAGGCGGGCCGGCTGCTGCGCGCCGCGAACGCGCCGTTCTGCCTGTTCGTCTTCGCCCTCGGCGTGGTGGTGCTCGGCGTCCGCGCCACCGGGCTGGGCAGCCTGGTCAACCGGCTGGCGCCGGAGCACGCCACGCTGCCCGGCCTGCTGGCCGCGGCGGTGCTCGCCGCCGTGCTGGCCAACCTGCTCAACAACCTGCCGGCCACGCTGGTCCTGGTGCCGGTCGTGGCGCACTCCCCCGGCCTGGTGCTGGCCGTGCTGCTCGGCGTCAACATCGGCCCGAACCTCACCTACGTCGGCTCCCTGGCCACCCTGCTGTGGCGCCAGATCCTCCACGACCGCGCCTACCCGCCCCGTACCCGCGAATTCCTCACCCTCGGAGCCCTCACCGTCCCGCCCGCCCTCCTGACCGCCACCACCGCCCTCTGGCTCGCCCTCCACGTCGCCGGCATCTGACCAGCTCCTGCCGTCGCCGGGCCGGTCTGCCCCGAAAGCCCACGACCGGCCGTGCTCCGGCTCGCCCTCCTCCGCACCGGCGGGTGAGGAGATCTTGGGGTTGCCGGGGTCATGTCGCGCGAGATGAGCCCCGAAAGCCCTCGATCACTGAGCGGGCGGCCGGAGGGTGAGGAGGTGGGAGGTGTCGTTGACAGTGCGGACGGCGATCGCGTCATCGGGGTAGAAGTCGATGGTGGAGATGCCGGCGGGGTCGAGGTAGAGGCGGTGGAGGAAGTCGTCGCCGGCCGCCAGGGCGTCCCGCAGGACCAGTTTGATCGGGGTGACGTGGGAGACGACGACCACCGTGGCGGCCGGGTAGCGCTCGCGCACCCGGGCCACGAAGCGGCGCACCCGGGAGGTGACCCGGCGGAATGACTCCCCGCCCGGCGGCGCCACCGCCGGTGAGGCCAGCCACTTCTCCATCTCCTCCGGCCAGCGCTCCCGCACCTCGGCGAAGGTACGCCCCTCCCACTCGCCGAAGTCGCACTCCACCAGGTCGTCGTCCACGGTCACCGGGGCGCCCAGCGGGGCCGCCGTCGCCGTGCAGCGCGCAGCGGCGAGGACAGCACCGCGGCGAGCGTCCCGCCCAGCGCGGCGACCCGCTCCGGCGGCCGCCCGCGCCTGCGCCTGCCCGAGCGCCGACAGCGGCGGGTCACCCCGGCCCGAGTAGCGCCGCTGCGCGGTCAGCTCGGTCTCCCCGTGGCGCACCAGGATCAGCCGGGTCGGCGTGGTACTCGGCGGCTCCCACGAGCCGGGCCGGCACCGGCGCCGCCCGGTCGTGCCACTCCGGCGGCGGCGTCCATCGCCTGGTTGGCCAGCGCGTCGGCGTCGCCGGTTGCGCTCCCGGGGGATCCAGGTGAAGCGCACCGTGTCGAACTGGCCGACCAGCGCTGGCCGCCTGCGCGGCCAGCGGCCGCAGCGCCGGGTGCTTGATCTGCCAGCGGCCGGACATCTGCTCGACCACCAGCTTGGAGTCCATCCGGACCTCGACCTCGCGGGCGCCCAGCTCGGCGGCGGCCGTCAGCCCGGCGATCAGGCCGGAGTACTCGGCCACGTTGTTGGTCGCGACGCCGAGCGACCCGGCCGCTCGGCCAGCACCTCCCCGCTGTCCGGCGTCGCGGACCAGCGCGCCGTAGCCGGCCGGTCCCGGGTTGCCCCGCGCGCCGCCGTCGGCCTCGACGATCACCTGGTCGACGGCCGCCCCGGGTCGCCGGTCACAGCCCGGACTCCGTCGGTACGCACCAGGATGCGCCGCACTCCTCGCAGCGCACCACCTCGTCGGGGGCGGCCGCGCGGACCGCGCGCCTTCTCCGAGCCGGACAGCTCCAGCCGGCAGCCGCCGCAGCGGCCGGCGCGCAGCAGCGCCGCGCCGATGCCGCCGGACGACTCGCGGATCCGGTCGTACAGCGCGACCAGGTCGGCCGGCAGGTCGGCGACGAGCGGCCCGCGGCCGGCGCAGCGGAACTCCTCGTCCTTGGCGATGTCGGCGAGCGCCGTGTCGCGCTCGGCCTCCACGGTCTCCCGCTCGGCCCGGGTCGCGGCCAGCCGCTGGCGACCGCCTGGTCGAGCGCCGCCTGGGCCGCCTCCCGCTGCTCCATCAGCTCCAGCTCGGCGTCCTCCAGCTCCGACTGGCGGCGGGCCAGCGAGGCGATCTCGTGCTGCAGCGCCTCCAGCTCGCGGGCCGGGCCGCATGCCCGCGCCCAGCCGGCCCTGGTCCTTGCCTGCGCGCGGCCCGCACCTGCTCGACGTCCTTCTCCAGCCGGGCGATGTCGCGGTCCAGGTCGTCCACGGCGACCTGGGCGCGGACCCGCTGCGTCCTCAGCGCCGACGATCTCCCGGGCCAGCGCGTCCAGCTCGGCGAGTCTGCGGCAGGGTCCGCCGCTTGTGCGCGAGCTGGGCCAGCGCGGTGTCGATCGCCTGCAGGTCGAGCAGGCGGCGTTGGGCGTCGGGGTCGGCCTTCACGGGCGCGGCTCCTTTTCCTCGGATGGTGCAGGCTTCTCGGGCGATGCGCAGAAGTCGTCGGTGGGCGCGGCGGCGTGCAGGGTCCACGGGTCGGTGGCGCATGTCACTGACGACTGTACCGAGCCAGGCCGCCGGCGCGCAGTCGGCCGGCCAGGTCGTCCAGCCAGGGGCGCTCGGTGGCCCAGTGCGCGGCGTCGAGCAGGGCCGGGCCGCCGTCGGCGAGGTGCTCGCTGACCGGATGGTGGCGCAGGTCGGCGGTGAGGTACGCGTCGACGCCGGCCGCCGCCGCGTCGCGCAGGTAACGCGTCGCCGGCGCCGCCGCAGACCGCCACCGTGTTCAATGGTGCGCTCCGGGTCGCCGGCGGCGCGGACGCCCCACCGCGGTGGCGGGCAGCCGGCCGCCGCGTGCTCGGTCGAACGCCGCGCAGGGTCAGCGGCCTCGGCAGCCGCCCGATCCGGCCGGCAGCCGCGCCCGTCGCCGGTCGCGGCGGCGGCACGGCCGCAGCGGGCGCAGCTCGGTCAGGCCGAGCCGGGCGGCGAGCGCGTCGGAGACGCCCGGGGCGGCCACGTCGGCGTTGGTGTGGGCGATGAACAGCGCGATGCCGGCCCGGATCAGCCGGTGCACGATGCGGCCCTTGTACGTCGTGGGTGGCCACGCTGGACACCCCGCGCAGCAGCAGCGGATGGTGGGCGACCAGCAGTGTCGGCGCCGGCCGCGTCGGCCTCGTCGACGGTCTCCGGGACGCAGTCGACGACGCACAGCACACGTGTCGACCGGCGGCGTCGGGTCGCCGAGCGACCAGTCCGACCCGGTCCCAGTCGTCGGCCCAGGCGGGCGGGTACCACCGCGCCAGCAGCGGCCGATCGTCCGCCACTGTGGTCACGGCCGCGACGGGTACCAGCGTGCGGCTGCCTCCGCGCGGCCGGGACGTCACCGTCAGCGGCTGGTCAGTCCGGGCGCGGTGGGCCCGTCGGCCGCCAGCTTGCCGCAGCGCGCTGAAGGCCAGCTGCCACGGGAAGCGGACAGCCGGTCGTCGCTGGCGCCGGTGCCGGGGTCGTGCAGCTCGACCACGTCCGGCGCCGAACAGCACGGTGATCCCCCAGTCGCGCAGCCGCTGCACGCTCTGCACGAACGCCGGGTGGGCGGCCATCGCCACGTTGGTGTACGGCAGCGCCACGATCGGCAGCCCTTGCCCCGGCCCTCGATGACCAGACCGAGAGCGAGCGTGTCGGCGATCCCGGCGGCCCCTTGTTGACCGTGTTGACGGTGGCCGGCGCGACGATCATCGCGTCGGCCGCGGGCAGCACGTCGGGGTCGCCCGGGTTCTTGTAGGTGCTGCGCACCGGATGGCCGGTCTGCGCGGGCGAGCGCCGGCACGTCGATGAACTTCGCCCGTCCGGGCTCGCCACGACGCAGACGTCCCAGCCGTCGGCCTGGGCGAGCTCGACCAGCTCGCCGACCCGGGTCGCGGCCGGCGAACCACAGACCAGGACGTAGAGCACCCCGGGTGCTGGTCACAGGCCGACGCCCATGTTCTCGCGCGAGTTCGGCGAGACTGGCGAAGGGGTCCCCCGGGTGCGGCGCAGCACGTCGGCGAGCACCTCCTGGGCGATCGGGCGGCAGCGGATCTCCGAGGGGGCCAGCCGGTCGCCTTCAGCAGCATCTCGCTGGCCCGGTCGATGTCGCCGACCTGGGCCAGCCCGCGGGCCAGGTCGATGAAGTGCTGGGCCCGCCGCTCCGGCATGCAGCGCGGCGAAGTGCTGTCGGGTCGATGGTCTCGTGGATCTCGACGGCCGGTCCGCCCCTCGCCCAGCTCGACCGCGGCCGCGGCCGCGGTGCAGCTTGACGTTGGTCGGGCCGAAGCAGGTCCAGTAGTGGTTCGCGTCCTCGCCCACCTGGTCGGCCGCCTCCTCGGCGCCGAGCAGCAGGTCACGCACGGTGGCGCTGTCGCCGATCCGGGCGGCCGCCATGGCGCCCTGCAGCAGCAGCATGCCGTAGACGGACAGGCGCGCCTCGTCGGATTCGCCGCTGGGCGCCGGGGCGAGCCGGTTGGCGATGTTGACGTTGACCTCCAGCGCCGGCCGGGCCCGACCGAGCGCGAGCAGAGCGTTGCCGACCCGGTAGGTGGCGGTCCCGGCGAGCAGCTGGTCGCCGGCGCGCTGGGAGACCGCGATGGAGCGGTCGGCGGCCAGCCAGGCCAGCTCGTACTCGCCGAGTTTGCGCAGCGCGGACGAGGCGATCTGGTAGAGCTGCGCCGAGCAGGTGCGCGGCGGTCGCGCGCCGTCGTCGCTGCCGCTGTACGCGGCGTCCGCGGCCTGCGCTTCGCGCAGCAGCCGGGGCAGCGTCCGGGCGAGCATGCCGTACTTGGCGTGCTGGAAGGTCAGCCAGGCGTGGTCGACCGCCTTGCGCAGGTCCTCGACCCGGGCCGGCTCGGACGGCGCGGGAACAGCGACGCGATGGCGTCGTAGCGCTCCAGCGCGGCCCGGATCTCCTCGACCTCGACCTGGTCGATGCAGTTGACCGCGCCGGGGCGCCGCTCCGGCTCCTTGCCCAGCAGCAGCTGGGCGTCGAGCTGCAGGACGTCGGCGATGTCGTAGACGACGGAGAACTTGTCGAGCCGGCGGACCCCGCGCTCGACCTTGTCCACCCAGCTCTTGGACTTGCCGAGCCGGTCCGCGAAGACCTGTTGCGACATGTGGCGCCGGCCGCGCCAGTAGGCGACCCGGCGGCCGATCGGCAGCTCGTCCACTTGCGACCTCCCCTCCCCCGAGCTGTGCGCAGGCCGGGTCGTCGCTCGCCCGACCAGTTGTGCGTCTCCCGCCGCCCCGCCGCGGTTCCCGGATTCTGTCGCACATCGCGTACGTCCGGGAGAACCAGCGTCGTTCTAACTTCAGCAGGGAGTCGGTGCACACCGCTCTTGTGCTGAGAACGACACAGGTCATCGCACGTAACGGGGAGATTGAGGGGGGTTGATAACGATGCGGACACAGCTGGGAAGCGGGTGGCAGCGCGTTCGCCTACGGCACGCGGCGGTTCAGTTCGCCGTGCACGGCTGGCCGATCATTCCCGGCGCGTCACTGGTCGGTGGACGGTTCACCTGCGGGCCCGGGTGCCGGACGGTGGGCTGCCATCCCGGCTTCGCGCACGACCCGGGGGCCCGCCCGGCCGCCCCCGGCCGGACGCTGCGCGACCCGCGCCTGGTGGCCACCGCCTGGCGACGTACCCCGCACGCCATCCTGCTGGCCACCGGGGTCGCCTTCGACGTCGTCGAGGCACCGGCCTGGCTGGCTGTCGGGGCAGGGCGCCGCACGCCGCCCGGCCCGGTCGCGCTCACCCCGACCGGCCGGTGGATGTTCCTGGTACGCCCGGGCACGGTGCTGCGCGCCGAACTGGCCGGGCGGCCGGACGTGGTGCTGCACGGCGAAGGCTCGTGGATCCCGGCGCCGCCGACCCGTACCCCCCAGGGGCGGGTGCGCTGGGTGACCTCCCCGGACGAGGTGGACTGGGCGCTGCCGTCCGCTTCGGTACTCCAGCAGTGGCTGGCCGGTGGACTGCCGCGCGCGTACACCCCTCGCGCCCGCCCGGGCGAATCGTCGTTAATGACGACGTGAGAGAGGTATGCGAGCAATGAACCGCAGCTGGCACGCGCCGTCACGGTGGGCCGGTACCCACCCGAGCGGTACCCGTCCACCGCGCCCACGCCCGTCCGGCACCCACCGCCCGGCCGGCACCCACCGCCCGACCCGCGGCGGCTGACCCGCCACCGGCCCGGGGCGCCCCGTACGGGCGCCCGACCACGGCGCCGCCGACCAGCACGTCACCGCAGGTCAACGCCGCTGGCGAGGGCCGGAAGGAGCAGGTCTGCGGCGACCCACTGACAACCAGCCGACGCACACTCGTCAGCGGGTCCCCGGGCCCCTACGGTGGGGGCACCTCACGCCCTCGACCGCCCGGGAGACCCGCGATGACCACACTCCGCGACCGCCGTGCAGCGCGCCGGCCGGCCACCGCGCTGGCCGCCGCGCTGGGCAGCCTGGCGCTGCTCACCCTGGCCGCCGGCTGCAGCAAGCCGGCGGCCCGCAGCGCCGACCCGAAGACCGGCGCCAGTCAAGGCCTGTCCACTGTGGACAGCCCGGCCGCCGACCCGACCACCGTTGCCCCGCAGCCGAGCGGCGCCACGACCGCCACCACTGCAACGGTGAAGCCCACGAAGACCAGCGGCGGCCTGGGCGCGGTGATCGTCTCCTTCAAGGTGACCCAGCAGCCGCTGTGCGCCATCGTCGGCACCTCCGCCGCGCCGTACCACCGCGACGCCCAGGACATCGTCCTGTCCTGGCAGGTCACCGGCGCCAACGCGGTCGAGCTCTACGTCGACGGCGGGCTCTACACCAGCTCCAACGCCATCGGCACCCAGCAGCTCTACTTCGCCTGCACGAACAAGCCCAAGCAGTCGCATACGTACAAGCTGGTCACCAAGGGCGGCCCGGGCCAGGCGGCGAGCAAGTCGATCACGGTGACCGCCGACAACAACCCGCCCGCATAGCCGGCGACCCGGCCGGGCGGTCAGCCCGGCCCGGCCGGGTCGCCGCGCAGCACGGCCCAGCCGCCGGGTGGTAGCTCCAGTGGCCCGTCGACCCGCCGCCCGGTGGTCGCCTCCCACCCGTCGGCCGGTACGGACACCGCCGCGTCCCCGTGGTTGACCAGGAACGTCCACCCCCCACGGCGCACCACGTCCAGCCCCGGCGGCGGGGGCGGGTCCGGGCGCGCCACCCCGGCCGCGTCCAGCACGTCGGCCAGCAACCTCACCAGGTCCCCGGCGGCCAGTCGGGTGGAGACGTACCAGGCGTCGCCGTGCCGGGTGACGGCCGGGCCGCCGTCGGGGTAGGCGGCCACCACCCGGGCGCCGCGCAGGCTGACGCTCTCCCGCCAGCCACCGGCCACCGCCCCGGTGGAGAGCACCAGGCGCTCCTGCTCCGGCAGCGGGTCGAAGCGCTCGACCAGCACCCCGAGCCGGTCCCGGAACGCCCCCGGGTAGCCGCCGGTGCGTACCCGCAGCCGCTCGTCGACCACCCCGCTGAACGCCCCGACCAGCAGGGAGCCGGGGAAGCCAGCGAGGTTGGCGGCGTCCGCGTCGCTGACCGCGTACAGCCCGGCGACCAGCACCAGCCGGTACCCGCCCAGGTCGGCGCCGGGCGGCACCAGGTCGACGCGGACCCCCAGCCGGGTCAGCGCGCTGTGCAGCGCGCGTACCTCGGCCAGGTAGTCGAGGTCGCGGGCCGGCAGGCCGGCGCCCCGCAGCGCCCACCAGCACTGCGGGTCCCAGACCAGCGCCGCCTGCGCCGGGTCAACCGGGTCCAGGTCGGCCAGCCGGGCCAGGGTGGCGCCCAGTTCACGGACCTCCCGGTGCACCGCGGTGTCCGGGCCGGCGTGCGGCAGCATCGCGGCGTGCCACAGCTCGGCGCCGCCGGGCGCACCGCGCCACTGGAAGTGCAGCACCCCGGTGGCGCCCCGGGCCACGTGGGACAGGCTGTGCCGGGCCAGTTCGCCGGCCGGGCGGGCCCGCATCCGTTCGCCGGTGTAGACCAGGTCGGCGGCCTGCTCCATGAGCAGCCAGGGGCGCCGGCCGGCGGCGGTGGCGATGCCGCGGGCCAGGTCGGCGGCGAAGGCGACCTCCTCGGCGCCGGCCAGCCCGGTGCCGGCCGGGTAGCAGTCGACAGCGACCAGGTCCAGGTCGTCGGCCCAGTCCCAGACGTCCACCGGAACCCAGCCGCCGAAGGCGAAGTTGGTGGTGACCGGGATCGACGGATCGGCCGCCTGGAGGATGTCGCGCTGCTCGACGTAGTGCTCGCGCAGGGCGCTGGACAGGAACCGGCGGAAGTCCAGCGCCTGCGTGGGGTTGGGCAGGTAGCGGGTGGCGCGCGGGGTGGTCACCTGGGCCCAGTCGGAGTACCCCTGGCTCCAGAAGCTGGTGGTCCACGCCTCGTTGAGGGCGGCCAGGTCGCCGTAGCGGCGGACCAGCCAGGCGCGGAACGCCGCGTCGGCGAGTTCGCAGTGGCAGTCGGTGCCGTACTCGTTGTGCACGTGCCACAGGGCCAGCGCCGGGTGGCCGGCGTACCGGCGGGCCAGCTCGGTGACCAGGGCAGCTCCGGCGCGCCGGTAGGCGGGTGCGTGGACGCAGTAGGTGTCCCGGCTGCCGTGCCAGAGGCGTACCCCCTCGGCTGTCACCGGCAGCGCCTGCGGGTGGGCGAGGCTGAACCACGGCGGCGGGGAGGCGGTCGGGGTGGCCAGGGCGACCCGGATCCCGCCGGCGTGCAGCAGGTCCAGCGCCCGGTCCAGCCAGTCGAAGGTGTACCGGCCGGGCGCCGGCTCCAGGCTCGACCAGGCGAAGACGCCGACGGTGACCAGGGTGACCCCGGCCAGCCGCATCAGCTCGACGTCGCGCTCCCACACCGGCTCCGGCCACTGCTCAGGGTTGTAGTCGCCGCCGTAGGAGATCATCGGGTGCCTTCCGCTCGCCACTTTGTCGGGACGATAGCCAAACCGACCGGGCCCGGTCCACCGTGGTTGCGGCAGCGGGAAGTGGTTGACGTTTGTTTGGTTAATCGGAAAACTAAATCCCATGCCTTACCGTCCGCCGCTGATCCCCCGTGAGACGTTCGTGGCCGACCCGGTCGACCTGCCGGTACGCCGCGCGGGTGAAGACGGCCTGCTGGCGATCGCCCGAGCCGAGCTGGTCGACGCCGCCGAGGGCCGGGCCAGCCTGAAGGCCGTCACCGTCGACGGCCAGGTGCTCACCGCCGAGCTGGCCATCGCCGGCCCGGGCATCATCCGGGTACGCCTGTCCGCCGACCCGCACGCCCGGACCCGCAGCGCGCCGGCGGTCACCCTGGTGCACCCGGGCAGCGACCCGGCCGGGCAGATCCAGACCAGCGACTCCCGGGTGCGGCTCAGCACCGGACCCCTGGTCGCCGAGCTCGACCTGGACCCGTGGCGGCTGCGCTTCCTGCGCCCCGACGGCAGCCTGCTGGTGGCCGAGAACCCGGGCGAGCGCGACATCAGCGGCCGGCTGCGCACCCTCCCGTTCGGCTGCTCGACGGTGGACGGTGTCCGGGTCGCCTACCACGAGTGCTTCTCCGCCGCCGCCGACGAGCACTTCGTCGGCTTCGGGGAGAAGTTCACCGGCCTGGACAAGCGCGGCCAGCGGGCGGTGATGTGGAACTACGACGCCTTCGGCGCCGAGTCCGACCGCTCCTACAAGAACATCCCGTTCTACCTGTCCAGCCGGGGCTACGGAGTGGTCGTGGACAGCGGCGCGGCCACCGAGTTCGACGTCTGCGCCTCCACCCACAGCGCGGTGCAGATCGTCGTCCCGGACGACCTGATCGAGTACTACGTGCTCGGCGGCCCCACGCCGGCCGAGGTGCTGCACCGGCTGGACGCGCTGACCGGCGCGCCGGTGACGCCGCCCAAGTGGGCGTTCGGCTCGTGGATCTCGTCGGGCTTCTTCGTCGACACCCAGCAGGCGGTACTGGAGCGGGCCCGGCGCATCCGCGCCGACGGCATCCCCTGCGACGTGCTGCACCTGGACACCTACTGGCAGACCGACGGGCACTGGTCCGACCTGCGCTGGGACGCCGAGCGCTTCCCCGACCCGGAGGGCATGCTGGCCACCCTGGCCGAGCGGGATTTCCGGGTCTGCCTGTGGATCAACCCGTACGTCTCGCACCGCAGCCCCGATTTCGCCGAGGCGGCGCAGCGTGGGTACTTCCTCACCCGCCCGGACGGCGGCCCCTACGTCGCCGATGTGTGGCACGGCACCTACCCGGCCTCCGGCATCCTCGACTTCACCCGCCCCGAGGTGGTCGACTGGTTCACCGAACGGCTGCGCGCCCTGCTGCGCCAGGGGGTGGCGCTGTTCAAGACCGACTTCGCCGAGGGCGTGCCGGCTGACGCCCGGGCCGCCAACGGGATGACCGGTGTGGACCTGCACAACGTGTACAGCCTGCTGTTCAACGATGTCGTCTCGGCGGCCACCCGGGATGTCAACGGGCACGGCATGGTCTGGGGCCGCTCCACCTTCCTGGGCGGGCAGCGGCACGCGGCGCAGTGGAGCGGGGACAGCAACGGCAGCTACCCGTCGATGGCCAGCACCCTGCGCGGCGGCCTGTGTCACGGGCTGTCCGGCGTGCCGTTCTGGAGCCATGACGCCGGCGGCTTCACCGGCACCCCCACCCCCGACCTCTACCTGCGCTGGAGCCAGTTCGGCGCGCTGTCCCCGCTGGTGCGCCTGCACGGCACCACCAGCCGGCTGCCCTGGGTGTTCCCGGCAGGCGACCGCGCGCGCGGCGGCCGAGGCGCTGCGGCTGCGGTACCGGCTGATGCCCTACCTCTACTCCGCCGCCGTGGCCGGCGGGCCGCACCGGCGAGCCGATGATGCGGGCGCTGCTGCTGGACTCCCCCGACGACCCGGGCGCCTGGCTCGCCGACCTGGAGTACCGGCTCGGCACCGACCTGCTGGTCGCCCCGATGATCGACCCGTCCGGGCAGCGCCAGGTCTACCTGCCGGCCGGGCAGTGGGTCGACTGGTGGAGCGGCGCGGTACTCGACGGCGGCGGCTACCGCCCGGTCCGCCGGCCGCTGGAGCAACTGCCGCTGTTCGTCCGGTACGGCGCGCTGCTGCCCGTCACCGAACCCGGCGACGCGGTGGGCGACGCCCCGTTCGCCGCGGTGACCCTGCAGAGCTGGGGCGCCGGAACGGCCGCGCTCACCCTGTCCGACACCGACGGGGACACGACGGTACGCGCCGTCCGCGACGGCGGCGACTTCGCGGTGACCCTGGACGGGCCGGCCCGGGTGGACCGGATCGAGTTCGCCGCTGTGGACGGGGCGCGGTTGCCGGCCACGGTGACCGTCAACGGCCGCCCCGCCGCCCTCGCCACCCGGGAACGGCCTGCTGGTGGCGAGCGGCTGGTAGAGACGTCCGGCCCACCAGGGACGGGGTGGGCCGGGCCCGACGGTGGCCCGGTTGTCGACGGACAACCGGGCCACTCTTCTTCCGGGTACGACTTTCCGGGCGCTGTGTCGCCGGTCAGCCCTTGATGGCGCCGACCAGGACGCCCTTGGTGAAGTGCCGCTGTACGAACGGGTAGACCACCAGGATCGGGATGAGGGTCAGGGTCACCACCGCCATCTGCAGCGACAGCGGCGCGATCGCCTGGTGCCCGGCGTACTGGCCGACGCCGGTGGTGCCGCTGCCCGGCAGGTTGTTGCCCGCAGGGTGTAGGTGTAGATCACCATCTGCAGCGGCCACTTGCCGTTGTCCGGCAGGTAGAGCAGCGCGTTGAAGAACGTGTTCCAGTAGCCGACCGCGTAGAACAGCGTGATCACCGCGAGCACCGCCCGGGAGGTCGGCATCACCACCGACCACAGGGTGCGCCAGTCGCCGGCCCCGTCGATGCGCGCCGCGTCGATCAGCTCCTGGGCGGTGCCGGCGAAGAACGCCCGCATCACCAGGATGTTGAAGACCGACACGGCGCTGGGCAGGATCAGCGACCAGTACTTGCCGTAGCCGCCGAGCGCCGGAGACCACCAGGAAGCTCGGGATGATGCCGCCGCTGAAGAACATGGTGGCCACCAGGCCGAGCAGGATGGTGCGGTGGCCGAAGCAGCGCGGCCGGGACAGCCCGTAGGCGCACAGCACGCGTGACCACCATCGAGATCGCCGTGCCGACCACGGCGATGGCCAGGCTGGCCAGCAGCGAGTGCACGACCAGCTGGTTGGACGAAGATCTCCCGGTACGCGCGGTGAGCGTGATCCCGTGCGGCACCAGCACCATGCCGCCGGCGATGTTCACCGACTCCTGGGTGGACAGGCTGGTGAGCACGACCGAGTACAGCGGCACGAGCACCACAGCCAGCACCACGAGCAGCACCGCGCCCTTGCCGGTCTGGCCGGCCGGCGGTCGGCTTCTCCTCCCAGGCGGGGCGGCGCTGGGCGATCGCGGCGCTGCGCCCGGCGGGCGGCGCGGGGGGTCGACGAGGTCTCGATCATTTGCGGTACAACCCGTCCTCGCCGAACAGGTGGGCCAGCTTGTTGGCGGCCAGGATGAGGATCAGCGACAGCACGCCCTTGAACAGGCCGGCCGCGGCGCCGTAGGAGAAGTTGTTGTTCACCACGCCGTAGTAGTAGGCGAAGGTGTCGAGCACCTCGGAGGCGTCCCGGCCGACCGCGATCCGCTGGATGAGCATCTGCTCGAAGCCGACGGTGAGCGCGTTGCCCAGCCGCAGCACCAGCATCAGCACGATGACGCCGCGCATGCCGGGCAGCGTGATGTGCCACAGCCGGCGCCAGCGCCCGGCGCCGTCGGCGGCGGCCGCCTCGTAGAGCGTCTGGTCGATGGCGGCCAGCGCGGCGAGGAAGACGATGATGCCCCAGCCGGCCTCCTTCCAGACCGCCTGCGCGGTGACCAGGTACTTGAAGGTGCCCGGGTCGGTCATCACGTTCCAGGTGCCGAAGTCGTGCCGGCGCAGGAAGGTGTTGAGCACGCCCGCGCCGCCGAGCATCTGCTGGAAGATGGTGACCACCAGCACCCAGGAGAAGAAGTGCGGCAGGTAGACCACCGCCTGCACGACGTTGCGCACCCGGCTGCTGAGCACCGAGTTGAGCAGCAGCGCCAGCACGATCGGGACCGGGAAGTAGAGCACCAGCTGGACGGCGCTGATGACCAGGGTGTTGACGAAGCGCGTGCCAGAAGATCGGGTCACCGAACAGCTGGCTGGAAGTTGTCCAGCCCGGCCCACGGGCTGTGCCAGAAGCCGCTGTACATGCTGTAGTTGCTGGAACGCCATCACCGTGCCGACATCGGCACGTAGCTGAAGACCGCCACCAGCACCACCGCCGGCAGGGTCATCAGCAGCAGCGACCGGTCCCGGCGCAGCCGCCCCCGCCAGGTGAGCCGGTTCGCGGCCGGGACCGGGGCACGCCTCGGCCAGGCCGCTGCCGTCGTCCGGCACCGGCCTGCGGCCCGGCGGTGCGCTGGGACGGCGCGTCCGACCCGCGCCGCCGCTGCGTCGATCCTGCCCGGTGGTCAGCCGACCGGGCGGCAACGGCCCCACGGCGGGTACTCCGTCGATGCCGGTCACGCGGGGTGCCGTTTCACCCCGCACTCGTCAGCGCGCACGGAGGCGCGGTGCGGGCACCGCCGGGGTCGCGGCCTGGGCAACCGGCCACGACCCCGGCGGCGGCTCACTGGCCGGTGCCGTACTTGCTCCGGATGCCCTGGTAGAAGTCGCGCAGCGCGTTGCCGCCCTGGTTCTGCCAGGTCTTCACCGCGTCGGTGAAGGCGGAGATGGGCTTGCGGCCCACCTTGACGTCGGCGATGGTGTCCAGGACCGCCTGGCCGATCGAGCTGTACTGGCACGGCTCGGTGACGTTCATGCCGTAGAAGACCGGCTTGACGGCGTACTTCACCGTCGTCAGCCTGCCAGGCGCAGTAGTCCTTGGCCACCTGGGCGAAGCCGGAGCTCGACCGTGGTCGGCGAGGGCGGGGTGGCCAGGAACTGGAAGGTGGTGGCCACCTCCTTGCCGCCCTTGCTCGGTGAGGACGCGGGTTGCCGCCGGTCATCGTGTACTCGGCCCGTCCGCGCCGAAGTTGACCAGCAGCCACTCGGCCGAGCCGTACGGCGCGGCGAGGAAGTTGGCGATCGCCAGGCACTCCTTGATCCGGGCGGCGGAGAGCTTCTTGTTGAGGTAGCTGAACATCGCCGCGCCGTTGCCCAGCAGGATCGTCGGGCTTGACGGCGCGGTCGGCGGTCAGCAGCTGGAAGGCCTGCCGGCGGTAGCCGGGGTTGGCGGCGGTGCCCGACTTGGCGTCGTCACCGTTCCAGGCGCCGGTACCGTCGCAGGTGACCAGCGACTTGCCGCTCCAGAAGCGCTGCTTGGCGTTCTGGTTGTTGGCGGCGACCGCGTCGGGGTGCACGTAGCCGGCCTTGACCAGCTTGGCGTGCCAGTTGAGGGCCTCCACCATGCCGGGGTGTCTCGAACTTGTGGATGAGCTTGCCGCTGGAGTCCAGGCCCCAGTCGTTGGGGTAGTGGAACAGCTGCGAGGCGTACGCGGCGTTCTGGCCCAGCATGTCGCTCGAACGCCCAGACGCCCGCGTTCTTGTTGGTGAGTTGGGCGCCGAGGGCTTCCAGGTCGGCGGTGGTCTTGATGTCGGCGGCTTTGATCCCCAGCTTGTCGAAGACGTCCTCGCGGTAGAAGTACGTGCCGTTGACCTGTGCGCCGGAGGGTAGATCGGGATGCCGAACAGCTTGCCGTTCCAGACGCCGCAGGCCCAGGCGCCGGACGGAGACGTTGGCCAGGTTCGGGTACTCCTTGGCCTTGTCCCCGGCCAGGTACGGGGTGAGGTCGGCGAACTTCGCCTCGACCGCCTGCGCCGAAGTCCAGCTTGCTGGGTGTTCCAGCCGGGCACCATGATCCAGTCTGGGCATCTTGTCGGCGGCGAAGATCGGCGGCAGCGTGGTGTCGCCGTAGTTGTTGCCGTCGGCCGGCTGGATCTTCAGGGTGGCGCCGAGCGCCTTGTTGACCGCGTCGTAGTAGCCGTTGCCGGACGACGGCGGGATGGCGCCCCACAGCGGGGTCATGGTGGTGTAGTTGCCGCCCTTGCCGGGCACCGCGGTGACGGTCTTCACCGGGTTGCTCGGGTAGGACAGGAAGCCGGGGTCGGACACGGCGCCGCTGGGGCCGGTGACGCTCGGGATGTCCGGCTTGACCGGCTGTTCTGGACTGTACGCCGGGATGATCTTGCTGACGTCGTTCTGGCTGGTGGTACCGGGGCCCTTGCTGCCGCCGGATTCGCAGCCGGCGAGCAGCGGGCCGGCGAGGCCCGCGCCGGCCACGGCGGCCGCGGAGCGCAGCACGCCGCGCCGGGACACCGCCGGGCCGGAGGGCGCCGTCGAGGGGTGGGCGATGTTTCGCTGGGCATGGGCGATCCACCTTCTGCGGGGGTGTGGATTAAGGCCGGCGGCTGGCAGTTCCGCAGAAAGCTGCTTGACCGCGCCGCCCGGTGGCCTAGGATTTAGTTGGTCTGGTCGCTAAACAAACGCAATTAGACAAGTTAGACGATGGCAACAGCTGCCACAAGGGAGCGTTCCCACGCCGTTACGCATCGACCGGAAGCCTCTCGTTCCGGGCGCGGGGCGCTGGCACAGCCGAATCTCCGGCCGGTCGCTGCCCACCCGGACGAGGCCCGGTCCGGTCCCTGATCGGCATGGCCTGATGCGGCATGATGGGGCGACCGATCGGGAAGCGGGACCCACTTTGATCACGACCACCTCGACCGGCAGCCGGCGGACTTCGCCGACGTCCGGGCCACCAACCTGGCGGTGGTCGCTGGGCCACGTCCGCGTCCGCACGCGCCCTGCTCGCGCGCGGACATCGCGGCGGCCACCGGGCTCAACAAGGCCACCGTCTCCAGCCTGGTCAGCGAGCTGATCGGGCGGCGGCTGCTGCGCGAGACCGGGCTGACCGAGCGGCGTATCGGCCGGCCGGCCACGATGATCGTCCTGGACGGCGCGCCCGTACGCCGCGATCGGGCTGAGCATCAACGCCGACCACCTGAGCCGTGGTCGCGCTCGACCTGGCCGGCGAGCGGCTGCTGTCCTGGCGCCGCTCGGCGGCGACCGCGGCGCCGCCGGCCGGACCCTCGCCGCGGTCGCGGCGCTCTGGCCGCGCGGGCGCTGGCCCGGCTGCACGAGGACGGCCGCCAGGTGCTCGGCCTCACCGTCGGGCGTGCCGGCCTGGTCGACGCCGGCCGGCGTGGTGCGCGGCTGCGCCGGCAACCTCGGCTGGCGCGACGTCGCGGTCCGGGACGACCCTGCAGCGCGGCGCTGCGGCGACCCGACTTCCCGTGGTCGTCGAGAACGACGCCAACCTCGCCGCGCTCGCCGAGCACCGCTACGGCGCGCACGCCGGCGCCCGGCCGACCTGGTCCTCCTCACCGGCGGCGTCGGGCTCGGGCGCGCGGCATGATCGCCGGCGGCCGACTGGTGCGCGGCGGCCTCGGGCTTCGCCGGCGAGATCGGCCACCTGCCGGTCGACCCGGCCGGCCCGGCCTGCGCCTGCGGCCGGGTCGGCTGCCTGGAGGCGGTCGCCGGCGTCGCCGCGCTGGTCCGCCGGCTGCGGCCCGGCACGGCGGCACGACGCGGCCCGCGCGACCTCGAAGCCGAGGTCGACGAGGTGGTACGCCGCGCCCGGGCGCAGGAGCGCGCGGTGCTCAACGGGCTCGCCGAGCTCGGCCGGCACCTGGGCTACGGCATCGGCCTGCTGGCCAACCTGCTCAACCCCGAGGTGGTGATGCTCGGCGGCTACTACGAGCCGCTGGCGCCGTGGCTCCTGCCCGGCCGCCGAGGCCGAGCTGCGCGCCCGGGCCCTCGCCCCCGACGCCGGCGGCTGCCGGCTGGTGGCCTCGACGCTGGGCACGACGCCGCCGCGACCGGCGGCGCGGGCCGGCTACTCGACGCTGTCGACTCCGGCCAGCTCCGCCCGGCCCGACCGGGCCGCTCGTCCACCGAGCCGTCCTCGGCGGTCTCCGACTGCCTGCGACGCACCCGGATCGACCGACCCTTGACCGGGTCGGCGGCCGTGCCGGTGACAATCGCTGACGGACACAGCTACGATGCCGGGTCCGGGTCGGCAACGCGGTGCGGTCATCGGCGGAAGTCACCTTCACGTCCGGCGTCCGAGCACGCTTCGAAACCCTGTCGATGCGCCCGCGTCCACGCCTTGTCGAAGCGCTTCGACGCCGGCCGACCGCCAGCGTCCGCACCAGGGGTGGTACCGCCGATGAGCGTTCCGCGACCCCGCACGCTCCCCCGCGCCGACGCGGGTCGCCGACCTGCTCGGCCAGCTCACGCTGGCCGGAGAAGATCGGCCTGCTGCACCAGCACCAGGCGCCGGTGCCCCGGCTCGGCCTCGCCGCCTTCCGCACCGGCACCGAGGCCCTGCACGGGCTGGCCTGGCTCGGCCCGGCCACCGTCTTCCCCCAGGCGGTCGGGCTGGCCAGCAGCTGGAACCCCGAGCTGATCGCCGGGTCGGCGCGGCGGTCGGCGACGAGGTCCGCGGCCTTCCACCACAAGGACCCGGAGCGCGGTCGGGCTCAACGTCTGGGCGCCGGTGGTCAACCTGCTGCGCGACCCGCGCTGGGGCCGCAACGAGGAGGGCTACGCCGAGGACCCGCTGCTCACCGGGGTGCTCGCCACCGCCTACGCCGCGGGGCTGCGCGGCGACCACCCGACGTGCCTGAAGACCGCGCCGACGCTCAAGCACTTCCTCGGCTACAACAACGAGACCGACCGGCGCCACCACCTCCAGCAACCTGCCGCCCAGGGTGCTGCACGAGTACGAGCTGCCGGCGTTCCGGGCCCCGATCGAGGCGGGCGCGGCGGTCGCCGTGATGGCCTCCTACAACCTGGTCAACGGCCGCGCCCGCGCACCTGAGCCCGCTGATCAACGCCGAGCTGCGCGGCTGGACCAGCGACGAGGTGCTGGTGGTCAGCGACGCGCAGGCGCCGTCCAACGTGGTCGGCGCGCAGCGCTACCACCCCGACCACGTCGGCCAGCTACGCGCCGCGCTGGTCAAGGCCGGCGTCGACAGCTTCACCGAGGACGACGACCGACACCGCGCCCACCATCGAGCGGATCACCGAGGCGCTCGAGCGCGGGCTGCTCGACCGAGGCCGACGTGGACACCGCGGTCCGGCGGATCGCTGGCCGATCCGGCTCCGGCTCGGCGAGTTCGACGACCCGGCGGGCAACCCGTACGCCGCGATCACCGAAGAGGTGATCAACTGCCCGGCGCACCAGGAGCTCGCCGCGAGGCGGCCCGGCAGTCCATGGTGCTGCTGAAGAACGACGGGCTGCTGCCGCTGGCCGCCGGACGCGGCGCGGGTCGCGGTGCTCGGGCCGCTCGGCCGACACCGCTCTACGAGGACTGGTACAGCGGCACGCTGCCCTACGCGGCACACCGCCCGCGGCGGCATCACCGAGCGGCTGGGCGCCGACCGGGTGCGCTTCGCCGAGGGCGCTGGACCGGGTGGCGCTGCGGGTCGCGCGGCGGCGGGTACCTGACCATGTCGGCCGCCAGCCCCGGCGGCCGGTGTCGCGCCGACGCGGCCGCGCGCCGGCCAGGCGACCTGGCTCGACCTCGACGACTGGGGGCAGGGGGTGCTGGCGCTGCGCGCCGTCGCGCAACGGCCGGCACCTCACCGTGGACGACGACGGCGCGCTGGTCAACGACCGCCGGCGCCGGGCGGCTGGGTGGTGCGGGAGACCTTCGACGTTCGTCGCCCGCGCGGCGCCGACGTCGTGCTGCGACCACCTGGCCAGCGGGCGCTACCTGGCCGTCGGCCCGGACCGGCGTGCGCGCCGACGCCGACGACCCCGGCGCGGCCACCGGCTTCGAGCATCGAGCTGCTCGTCGACGGGGCGGCCGACGGCCGCCGCCGCTGGCCGCCGGCGCCGACGTGGCGGTCGTGGTGCTCGGCAACCACCCGATGGTCAACGGCCGGGAGACCGAGGACCGGCCGACCTGGCCCTGCCGCCCGAGCCAGGAGCGGCTGCTGCGCGCCGTGCACGCCGCCAACCCGCGCACCGTGCTGGTGCTGACCAGCAGCTACCCGTACGCGATCGGACTGGGCGCAGCGGCACCTGCCGGCGTGCTCTGGTCGGCGCACGGCGGGCCAGGAGTACGGCCGGGCGCTGGCCGACGTGCTGTTCGGCGCCGCCGCCCCGGCCGGCCGGCTCACCCAGACCTGGTACGCCGGCGACGGCGAACTGCCCGACCTGCTCGACTACGACATCATCAGCGCCGACGCCACCTACCTGTACTACCGGGGCACCCCGCTGTACCCGTTCGGCCACGGCCTCACCTACGCCCCGGTCCGCTACGGCGACCTGCCGCTGAGCGCCGAGTGCTGGCCGCGGACGGCGAGGTCACCGTGAGCGTCGAGGTGACCAACGACGGGCGACCGCGCCACCGACGAGGTCGTGCAGCTCTACACCCGGCAGCGGCGCTCCCGGGTCAAACAGCCGCTGCGCCGGCTGCGCGGCTTCCACCGGGTGCCGCTGCCGCCGGGCGCCAGCGACCGTGGACGTTCACCCTGACCGTCCGGGAGCTGGCGTTCTGGGACGTGACCCGGGGCCGGTGGGTGGTCGAGAGCGCCGGCAACTGGTCATGGTCGGCGCCTCCAGTGCCGACATCCGCTGCTGCGCCGAGCTGTCGGTACGCGGCGAGACCATCGGCCCCCGGGACGCCAGCCGAGGGGTACCCGCGGCCGACTTCGACGACTACGCTGAGCCTGCTGGTGGACGCCGACCCGGTGACGGGCGACGCGGTGCGGGTCACCGACGCCGGCGGCTGGCTCTGCTACGAGGACGTCGACTTCGCCGGCGGGACAGCCGATCGTGGCGCTCTCCCAGCCGACGGCCGGCCGGGCCGCGCTGACTGGCCCGCCTGGACGACCCGCTGGACGGCGAGTGCTCGGCACCGTCGACAGCGGCCTGCGACGGCGACCGGTACCAATGCGACGAAGCCGACGTCCCGATGAGCGGGACCGGCGGGCGTGATCTGTACGTGATCGTCGCCCGACGCCGGGGTGACCGTCCGCGACCTGCAGCTGGCCCGACGATGACCGAACGCCGCCCGCCGGTCACCATCCACGACGTCGCCAGGCACGCCGGGGTCGCGCCGAGCACTGTCTCGTATGTGCTCAGCGGCAAGCGGGCCATCTCGGCGGCGACCCGGCAGCGGGTGCTGGCCAGCATCCGGGTGCTCGGCTACCACCCGCACGCCGGGGCCCGGGCGCTGGCCAGCAACCGGTCCAACGTGATCGCGCTGGTGCTGCCGCTGCGCGCCGGCATGCACGTGCCGGTGCTGATGCAGTTCGCCGTCGTCGGTGGTGACCACGGCCCGCCGCTTCGACCACGACGTGCTGCTGCTCACCGCCGACGAGGGGCCGGCCGGGCTGCGCCGGATCGACGCCAGCGCGCTGGTCGACGGCCTGATCCTGATGGACGTGGAGCTGCACGACGACCGGATCCCGCTGCTGCGCGAGCTGGAGCGGCCCAGCGTGCTGATCGGCTTCCCGGCCGACCCGACCGGCCTGACCTGCGTCGACCTCGACTTCGCCCCGGCCGGCGCGGCCTGCGTCGGCGCACCTGGCCGAGCTCGGCCACCGCGACATCGCGCTGCTCGGCGCCCCGGAGGCCGTCTACGAGCGGGGCACCGGCTTCGCCCGGCGCACCATGGCCGGTTTCCTGGACGCGGCGCGCTCCTTCGGCGTGCGGGCCCGCTGGACCCGTGCGAGGAGGGCGGCCCGCAGGTGGCCGCCGCGAGGTGAGCCGGCTGCTCGCCGAGGATCCGGAGCTGACCGGCCTGGTGGTGCACAACGAGGCGGCGGTCGAGCGCGGTGCTGGCCGCGCTGCGCTCCGGCTGGGCCGGCGGGTGCCGGAGGACGTGTCGGTGGTCGCGATCTGCCCGGACGAGCTGGCCGAGCGGCCGCCCGGCCTGACGTCGGTGCTGGTGCCGGCGGAGGACGTCGGCACCCACGCGGTCACCCTGTTGATGCGCAAGCTCGGTGACGGCGAGCGCGCCGGAGGCGACCCTGCTGGCGCCCCGGTTGACGGTGCGGGCGAGTACCGGTCCACCGACGACCACCGATAACCGGGGCAAATAGCCTTATTCAGATGTTACGGTCAGCGCGTGTCGGGATTCGCGCTGATGATCGGAGCGGACAGCTGCCGGCCCACGTTCGCCCGGATGCTGCACGCGCTCGGCGGTCGCGGCGGCCCCGCCGAGACGCTGCTGCGCCCCGGCCTGCTGGCCGGCGTCCGCCCCAGCTGGCCGCCCGGCGCCGCCGGCCCCGGCCAGCCGTGCTGCTCGCCCGACGGCGAGTGGCTGCTCTGCTTCGACGGCGCCCTGGCCGGCACCGACGAGTTGCGCGCCGGCCTGTGCGCCCGGGACGACAGCGACCCCGAACTCGTCCTCGCCGCCGCCCGCCAGTGGGGTCCGCAGGCGGTCACCCGGCTGCGCGGCGAGTTCGCACTGGCCCTCGTCCACCGCCCCAGCGGCGCCACCTACCTGGCCCGCGACCCGTTCGGCGCCAAGCCGCTCTACTGGTCCCGCCTGGACGGCCGGCTGCACCTCGCCTCCGAGATCAAGGGGCTCGTCCCGGTCGGCAGCCGCATCCACGAGGTACCCCCCGGCCACCACGGCTGGGCCCACCCGCCCGACGCCCCACAGCTACGCCCCTGGTACACCACGCCGCCTGTACAGAGCGACGGTGACGCGCCCGCCGCGGTGCGCGCGCAGCTGGGCGCGGCGGTGGCCGGTCGCCTCCCGGTCGACCAGCCCGTGGGGGTACCTCTTGCCGGCGACCTGGCCAGCGCCGTGGTCCTGCTGCACGCCGTCGAAGCGCACCCCGACTGCGTCGCCTTCGTCCTCGGCGCCCCCGACGACCCGGCGCTGGCCGCCGCCGCCGAACTCGCCACCGACCTCGGCGTACCCCTGGAAACCGTCCGCCTGCACCCCCGCCAGATCGGCCACGAGCAGGTGCGTGAGGCGATCCGGATCGGCGAACTCGCCGAATACGCCGACATCGAAGCCGCCGTCCCCGCCCTCGCCCTCTACGCCCGGGTACGCGCCTGCGGTGTCACGACCGTCCTCACCGCCGACGGCGCCGACGAACTCTTCGGCGACGCCCCCGCCGCCCTGCGCGGCTACCGGCTGGCCAACCTGGGCCGCACCGGCCTGCGCCGGCTGGACCGGGTCAGCTCGGTGCACGGCGTCTCGGCCCGCGTACCGTTCCTCGACCCGGAACTGGTCGCCGTCGCCGCCGGACTGGCGGACCCCGGCGCCACCCTGCGCGAGGCGTACGCCGCCGAGCTGAACGGGTACCGCTTCATCCCGTCCGGCGCGACGCTACGGGCCCGGACCCGGCGGTTCCGGATGGTCTTCTCCCGGCTGCACCGCTCCTTCGGCTACGACCTGTGCGAGCCGGCCCAGCGCGACCTCGACACCGTGCTCGCCAGCTGCGACAACGACCTGAGCCGGGCGCTGGCCGAGCGCGCCGCCCGACCCGACCACACGCTCGCCGAACACGCCCGCGACCTGGCCCACACGATGCGGCTGCGGACCACCACGCGTACCCACTAGTCGGTGCGCGCCACCCAGTAGAGCTGCTTGTGGCCCCGGCGCTGCATCGCCTCGGCGACCGCGTCGGCCTGCTCCCGGGTGTCGTGGCGGGACACCTCGTACCGGTTGCCGTTGTCGTCCTGGCGCCACACCGTCCACCCGCCCGACCGGCCGGGATCTCCGCTCTCCACCGGGCCACCATCCCACCCCGACAGCCCACGGAGGCGACCGGTCCGCCGGTCACGGTCAGCCCGGCTCCCATCGGCTGTGCCCGACCCGTCGGCCCCCATCCCGGCCCGCGGCCGTAGCTGGGAACGGCGGCTGCCCGGGGCACAGCGGCCCCGGGCAGCTCGTACCCCCTCGGGCTCAGTGGGCCAGCCAGACCGGTGCCTGGACCATCTCGACCAGCTGGGCCACCGTGAACGGCGGCGCGGGCCGGGTGATGTCGGAGCCCTTCGCCTCGGTGGCGTTCCACGCCTGTAGCGACACCGCGGTGCCGTCCGGCCGGACCAGCCAGGCCATGGCGACCGCCTCGGCAGGATCCACCGCAGTGACCCGGTCGAGCCGGCCGTAGAGCATCGAGCCGTCGGCCAGCTCAGTGGTCACGCAGTCCGGGCCGGGGGTGCAGGTGCCTGCGGCGGGCACGTTGGCGCTGGCCGGGCTCGCCCAGACGGCGGCGGCGACCAGGGCCGGGCCGTGGCCGTCGTCGAACCGGACGCTCGCCCGGTAGGCGGCGCCGTTGCCCCGGCCACTCACCGGCCAGGTCACCGTGCCTTTCGGTTGCAGCAGCACGACCAGCGCCTCCAACACGCCCTGCTGGCTGTGCACCAGCGGGCCGGCAGCGCCAGCGGACGGGCTGCCCGTGGCGGGAGCGCCCGGCTGCGCGGCGGTCGGCCGGTCCTGGACGGCGTTCGCCACCAGGCCGATCGGCAGGGACAGCGCCACCACGGCGGCGGCGACGCCGGCCACCTGTCCGAGCCGGCGCAGTCGCCGACGCCGGTAGCCGCGGGCCAGGCCGCCGGCCACCAGCGGGTGTACCGGCGGCCGGCGGTCGGGTACCGCCCGCTCCAACAGGTGCGGCAGGGCGGTGGCCAACGGGTCGTCGAGCTCGGTCTCGGGCATCGGGTACTCCTCAGCTGGTCAGTTGCGGGCGAGGTCGGCGAGCTGCTCGTCGCCGATCAGGGTGCGCAGGCGGTGCAGCGCCCGCCGGCTCCGGGTGCGGACAGCGGCCGGGCTCTGGCCGAGGTCGGCGGCGACCTGTTCGACGCTGCGGTCGTGCAGGTAGCGCAGGACGAGTACGGCCCGGTCGCGCGGAGCGAGCTGGGCCAGCGCCTGGGCGACGGCCACCCGTACCGTGGCGTCCTCGGTGTGCGCGGGCAGGTCGTCGCCGGTCAGTTCGGTCGGCTGCTCGTGGAAGCGGCGCAGCCGGCGGGCGCTCAGGTAGGTCCGCACCAGGACTACCTGGGCGTACGCCGCCGGGTTGGCGAGCCGGTCGGGGCCGCCCCGGCGCCAGCTGGAGAACATCCGGGCCAGCGTCTCCTGTACCAGGTCCTGCGCCTGGTGCCAGTTGCCGCACAGCAGCCACCCGGTGCGCAGCAGCGCCGGTGTACGCGCCGTGGCGAACTCGACGAAGTCGGCGTCGTCGGCCATCTGCTGAACCTCCCGGGTGGCTGCGGTGCTCCTGCGTACTGTTCGACGCATCCACCGGGCACCCGCGTGACACGGTGTCGGCAGAACGCGGCTGAGGTGGCGCGTCGTACCTGTACCGCCGCCCCGCTGTCGACGCGACCACGGTCGCACGGGGTGCTCCCGGACGATCAGGAGATCGTGAACCGGCTGCGGCCTGCGTATCCTGCGGTGTGACCCGACGAGCCGAGGGAGCCGTCTGCGGCCGGTGCGGACGAGCTCCGGTCCAACCACTGTGGGGTGGAGCGTGATCCAGGGCGCCGGAGCCGACCACGGCTGGTCGGACGTGCCAGAAGTGGCTGACTCCGAGGTACCGGACGGTCTGACGGAGTCCGCGCCCGGCGAGATCGCCGGATTCCGTTACGTGGAGCTCCCCGAGTCGGGGTGGGGCGCCCTCGTCGGCTGGGTCGCCGGTCCCCACCACCTGCTCCGCGCCCGCGACCGGCTGGAACGGCACGCCACGGTCACCACCTGGCGGCATTCCGGCCGACCCGCCACGGCTGTCTCCCAGCGCACTTGGGCCGAACAGGACTCCGTCGACCGGGACATCAACGAGTACCTGAACGCTGCCGGCGTACCCGCACGGCCACCGGGCTACCGCTGGTTCATCCGCCTGCTCCCCGACTTCACCGACGGCGACGGGTTCTTCTGCGCCGTCGGCGCGTCCGTGCTCGCTTCCGGGGACGATCCGCACCACCCTGCGCAGTTCCTCGGACCACTCACCGCGCATCTCGCGCCGCTGTACTCCAGGACATCCTGAGCCGTCCCGCGCGCGACCTGAGCTGACCCTCGGCGATGTCAGGCGGTCAGCTTCCCGGCTTCACCAAAGGGAGGCGGAAGCGGCTACTCACCCGCCTCCGGCGGCAGCTGCTTACGGCGCCGCTCAGACCTCGACCGGAAGTGCTGAACGGCCGCCACGGCAAGGATCAGCCCGTCGAACGCCCACACCGCCCGCCAATGGCGACTGGACGTCAGCACCCTTTCCAGCACGAGCAACGGGCTCATGAGGAGCATCGCGGCCAACTGAGCGGCGGTGGGCCTGCGAAACCTCCGCGCCACGACACCCACCTTCGTCCCGGTGCAGCGACCATAGCGCCCCCGACAGCAGCCGGTCGATCCGACGTCGGCCTCTCGGTGCGCCGGCCGGACATCGACATGAAGCGTGGCCTGCTGACCGTCCGACTGAACGGGTGATCCAAGCGCCCGAAGCGCGGGAGCCGGCCGGCGACCGGATGTCCGGTTTCCCGATCTCCGGCACACCGGCCGCCGGGCAGCGCCTTGCAAGATCACGAAGATGGAGTATCTGCCCTGGTGATTCGGGGTGGGCGCGGCAGGTTTCGAACCTGCGACCCCTCGCTTGTAAGGCGAGTGCTCTTCCGCTGAGCTACGCGCCCCGGACAACGGCCGACAGTCTATCCTGCCGGCCCTGCCCGGTCACTTCACCTCTCCACGACCCCGGCCGGGGTCACGCAGAAATGGATCAGGCCAGGGCCTTGCGCCAGGCGTCCTGGTCACGAGCCTCGCCCGGCCCGTTCATCTCGGCGAAGACCACGATGCCGGTCGTGTCGATCACGAAGGTACCCCGGTTGGCGAAGCCCTTCTCGGCGTTGAACACGCCGTACGCCTGGGCCACGGCGCCGTGCGGCCAGAAGTCGGCGAGCAGCGGGAACTCGTACCCCTGCTGGATGGCCCAGACCTTGTGCGAGTAGGGCGAGTCGACGCTCACGGTCAGCACCTGGACCTCGTCGTTGGCGAAGTCGCCGAGGTTGTCCCGGACGCTGCACAGCTCGCCCTGGCAGGTGCCGGTGAAGGCGAGCGGATAGAAGACCAGCAGCACCTTCTTGGCGCCACGGAAGTCGGAGAGGCGGACTTCCTGGTTGTTCTGGTCCTTGAGGACGAAGTCGGGGGCCTGCGCCCCTACCTCGATGGGCATGCCACGCTCCTATGCCGGGAAAGTCACGGTCGGACGCGGTCGAGCATGCCACGAGAGCCCGGCGCGGTCGCGTCGGGCCCGGTCGGCGGTGGCCCGGGACGCCCGGGGTCGGGCGGGCGTCCGGGGCGTGGTCAGCGCTTGCCGCGGGCCGCCCGCGGCGCGACCAGGCGGGCGCCGCTCCAGTCCTTGCCGGCGCTGATGATCGTGGTCTGGGCCAGGCCGGCGGTGGGCGCCGACTCGGTGATGTCGCTGGGCTCGACGTGACCGTCCCGGCCGGACTTGGGGGTCAGCAGCCATACCACCCCGTTGTCGGCGAGCGGTCCGAGTGCGTCGACCAGGGTGTCCACGAGATCGCCGTCGCCGTCGCGCCACCACAGCAGCACCACGTCCACCACCTCGTCGGTGTCCTCGTCGACCAGGTCTCCGACGCGGTCGATCAGGGCGTCGCGGAGATCTTCGTCTACGTCGTCGTCGTAGCCCATCTCCATAACGACCATGCCCGGTTCGATGCCGAACCGGTCCGCCAGGCTGCGTACGCCGTCAGCGGCCTGACCCGCGGTCGCGCTCACTGTCCCCTGCCTCCTCCTGCGATCGGCGTCGTCCGTCGACACCGTTAGCGGGTAGTCCACACAGTCACGGCGCCGTGCGCAAGTGGCGCACCGGCTACTCCGCAAAGATAAGGCCTTTCAGGCCAGCAGGGCGCGTGCACCCTCCATGATCGACTCCTCGCTGACCAGCACATGCCCGGCGGCAGCGCCGAGCGGGACGAAGGTGTCGACCGCGAAGGTGCGCCGGGTGGTACCCACGAAGCCGGCGTCACTGAGCGCGGCGAGCACCCCTTCGCCGACTCCGCCGGAGCGCCGGGTCTCGTCGACGACCAGCACCCGGCCGGTGGCGCCGGCCTCCCGGACGATGTCGGCCACCGGCAGCGGGGACAGCCAGCGCAGGTCCACCACGCGGGTACCGATGCCGGCGGCGGCCATCCGGGCGGCCACCCGCAGCGACATGCGCACCCCGTTGCCGAAAGTGATGATGGTCAGGTCGGCGCCGTCGCCGAAGATGTCCAGCCGGCCCGGCCGATCCGGACGTGGACGTCGCCCCACTCCTCCGGCGCCGGGTAGCGGGTGAGCCAGCCGCCGTCGCCCTCGGTGTAGCAGGTCCCGGGTGTGGTAGAGGGCGATCGGCTCGACGAACGCGCAGACGCCGCCGTCCACGGCGGCCGCCGGCGAGGCAGGTACGCAGCATCGCGGCGGCGTCGTCGGGCCGGGCCGGGCAGGCCACCACCAGCCCGGGGATGTCGCGCAGGACGGCCACCGAGTTGTCGTTGTGGAAGTGCCCGCCGAACCCCTCCTGGTAGGCCAGGCCGGCGACGCGCAGCACCATCGGGTTGCGGTAGGCGCCGCTGGAGAAGAACGACATCGAGGCCGCCTCGCCGCGCAGCTGGTCCTCGGCGTTGTGCAGGTAGGCCAGGTACTGGATCTCCGGGATGGGCAGCAGGCCGCCGAGGCCCGCGCCCAGCGCCAGGCCCAGGATGGAGGTCTCGTCGAGCAGGGTGTCGAAGACCCGGCCGGCGCCGAAGCGCTCGCGCAGCCCCTTGGTCACCCCGTAGACGCCGCCCTTGACCGCCACGTCCTCGCCGAACAGCAGCGCCTGGGGGTGCGCGACGAGGGCGTCGGTGAGCGCGGCGTTGATCGACTGGGCGAGGGTGAGCGGGCCGGCGTGCTCGGGTAGCCGGCCGGCGAACGCGTGCACCCGGGCGGCGACGGTCGGTGGGGCGTCGTTCCCGGCCGGGGCGGCTTCGGCTCCGGCGGCGGCCACGGCGCGGGCCACCCGGACCGGGCGGCGGGGCGCCAGCGGCGCGACGACGTCGGTGGCGCTGGTCAGCTTGGGTTCGCCGAGCACTTCCTCGGCGAGCTTGCGGACCTGCCAGCCGATCTCGTCGTAGCGGGCCAGCACCTCGGCGGGGCTGGCCAGGCCGGCGCCGACCAGCACCCGGGCGGTGCCGACCAGCGGGTCCATGGTCAGCTCGGTGCTGATCTCCGCCGCCTTGCGGTACCCCAGCTCGGCGTCGGCGCCGGCGTGCCCGAGCAGCCGGACGGTGCGCAGGTGCAGCACGGCCGGGCGGCGGTGCCGGCGTACCCAGGCGGCCGCCCGGCTGGCCGCGTCGTACGCGCCGACCAGCTCCAGGCCGTCGCCTTCGAAGTAGCGGATGCCGGGCTTGCTGCGCAGCGCCTCGGCCGCCCAGCCGGGCGGGGTACGCACGCTGATGCCCAGCCCGTTGTCCTCGCAGACGAACAGCATGGGCAGCTTCAGCCCCGAGTGGTCGCACCAGCCGGCGGTGTTCAGCGCGGCCGTGGCGCTCGCGTGGTTGATCGAGGCGTCGCCGAAGGAGCAGACCACCAGGGCGTCGGCCGGCCAGACCGGGGCGGCCGGGGGGACCCGCCGGGCGCGCTCGATGGCGAAGCCGACGCCGACGGCGCGGGGCAGGTGCGAGGCGATCGTCGAGGTGGTCGGGATGATCTCCAGGTCGGGGTGGCCGAAGACCTTGTGCCGGCCGCCCGCGATGGGTTCCCGGGCCGAGGCGACCACGCCGCGCAGCACGTCCCGGATGGCGGCCGGCAGGCCGCCGTGCTTGCCGCCCTCGGCGTGGCTGAGCAGCGCCCGGGCGCAGTAGAAGCCGCCCGAGCGGTAGTGCAGCAGGGCCGGGTCGGTGCTGCGCAGGGCGGCGGCCACAGCGGCGTTGCCTTCGTGGCCGGCCGACCCGATCGTGTAGTACCCCTCGTGGAAGTCGCGCAGCCAGCGGGCGGCCAGGTCGAGGTGCCGGCTGGCCAGCTGCGCGTCGAAGAGGTCGCGGGCCAGCGACCCGGTCAGCGTGGGCGACGGCGGTACCGCCGCCTCCGGGTCGACCGGCCCGGACGCACCTGCGGCGGCCAGCGCGGCGACTGCGGCCCGGAAACCGGCGTCGAGTTCCTGCGGCGTGGTCACGGTCCTCAGCATGACCGAGATCGCCGCACATCTGCCACTCGGACACCGGTCAACCGCGTTCGGTGAGGATGTCGTCGGCGTCCGTTCACCGCCCAGGGCGCGCGACCTGACCGGCGCCGCACCGGCCGGCCCGCTGGTCGAGCATGAGCCGGAGCAGCTCAGGCAGGTCGGTGCCGGTCCGTGCGGCGGCCTCACACAGTTCCTCAACGATCTCGGCGGGGCTACGCCCCGTGGTGATCCCGGCGGGGCTACGCCCCGTGGTGATCTCGGCGGGGCTACGCCCCGGCGTGAGCTCGGCGGGCCGTCGGGTGGCGCCGTCGCCGGTGCGCGGCAGTGGGATGACCCGCGCCGGGGCGTCGTGCCCGACCGCCGACGCCGGGTAGAGGTCCAGCTCCACGACGATGCCGGCGGCGGCCGGGCGGGCCCGGGGGTAGGCCCGGCAGTGCTCCCACAGCGCCCGGGCCTGCGCCCGGACTTCGTCCTGGCTCCAGCCGATGTCCCGGCCGGTGACCCGCAGCGCCCGGTAGATGGCCCGGATGGTGGTGTCGACCGTCTCCCACCGGCTGGGCAGCCGCCCGCTGAGGTTCTGCGAGATCGTGGTGTGCCCGGTGTGGGACAGCTCGCCGATCTGACGCGTGGTCATCTCGGTGCGGTCCACCAGGACCCGCAGGTATTCGGCGAGGATCGCGCCGGGGGCGTCCGGCGGGATGTCCTTGAACGGCCGGCCCACCCCGGTCACCTACCTCACCGCCGGGCGGGCGACGACCCGACGGACCAGGGCCAGCAGCGGCGGCAGGGTGGCCGCGGCGAGCGCCACGACGGCCGGCGCCGGGAAGCCGGCGACCAGCAGGATCAGGGGGTACGCCAGAGCGAGGATCACGACGATCACCACCAGCCGGGCGCCGGGGCGGCGCGCGGTCAGGCCGGTCAGTGGGGTGCACGATGCATCGACCATGGGAATGGTGCTCCTTGGGAAGGTGCCGCCCCGTACCGACGGGGCAGCGGCGACGCCGACAGATTTGCCGCGTACCACTCAGATCGTTTTTTTCCGGAAGGCCCCCATGATCCGGACGAAGAGTGGTGACGTTGAGTAAGATAGCGGAACGAGATGGCGAACGGCCGCGAGCACTGCCGAATAATTGTTCCGGCTCTGCATGAACAGGCGCCGACCTGCACCAATGTCGACATTGGTCGGGTGTCCGACGCAGCCGCGCGGGACGCTCCCTCGGTAATGAATCAATAGCTTTCAGTAATCACTACTGGAACGGGCGCCGGGATCTCCCGCCCACCCGCTCACGCTGAGCAATTCGAAGATTCCTCAACTCCACTGTCGGCCAGCGACAAATTGTATTCCCGCAATTACGCGGCGCAATTGTCTCTGCCGCGGCGCTCGACTTGACTAAAGCGGTTTCAGTCCGCAAAGTGTGGGAGCGCTTCCATCGATGATGTCCTTGGCACCGAACGAGGAGATCATCGTCATGAAACAACGAAACGCCCTGCTGGCTGCGGGTGCTGCCGCCCTGCTGGCCGCGTCCGGCATCGCCGCGATCGCGACCACCAGCGCGTCGGCCGCCACCGTCGGCTGCTCGGTCAACTACGCCGTGCAGAGCCAGTGGTCCGGCGGGTTCACCGGCGCCGTCACCATCACCAACCTCGGCAACGCGATCTCCAGCTGGACGCTGGCCTTCGACTTCCCGGACAGCGCCCAGAAGGTCACCCAGGGCTGGAGCGCCACCTGGACGCAGAGCGGCCAGCACGTCACCGCCGCCAGCTACAGCTGGAACGGCAGCCTGGCCACCAACGGCACCGCCAGCATCGGCTTCAACGGCTCGTGGGGCAGCACCAACCCGGTCCCGACCAGCTTCACCCTCAACGGCGTCAGCTGTAACGGCCTGCCCAGCAGCGGGCCGACGACCACCGGCGCCGGCAGCCCGACCGCCAGCCCGTCGACGACCCACAGCGCCTCGCCGAGCACCAGCCCCAGCCGCTCGGCAAGCCCCAGCCCGAGCGTCAGCGTCAGCCAGCCGCCCAACAACGGCGCCGCCCCGGCCCTGCACGTCTCCGGCAACAAGCTGCTCACCGCCTCCGGCGCCACCTACCGGCTGCTCGGCGTCAACCGCTCCGGCGGCGAGTTCGGCTGCATCCAGGGCAACGGCATGTGGAACGGCCCGATGGACCAGGCGTCCGTCACCGCCATGCGCAGCTGGAAGATCCGCACGGTACGGGTACCGCTGAACGAGGAGTGCTGGCTGGGCACCGCCGACGTCCCCTCCGGCGGCTACTCCGGCGCCCAGTACCAGCACGCCGTCAAGGACTACGTGACCCTGCTGGTGGCCAACGGCATCACCCCGATCGTCGAGATGCACTGGAACTACGGCCAGTACACCGGCCCGTCCGCCGGCTGCTCCGACGTCAAGGCGACCTGCCAGAAGCCGATGCCCGACGCGCAGTACGCGCCGACCTTCTGGACCGGCGTGGCGAACGCCTTCAAGGGCAACAACGCGGTCGTCTTCGACCTGTTCAACGAGCCCTACCCGGAGCGGGCCACCGGCAGCAGCGAGACCGCCGGCTGGAAGTGCTGGCGGGACGGCGGCACCTGCCCCGGCATCACCTACCAGGTCGCCGGCTTCCAGACCCTGGTCAACGCGGTACGCGCGACCGGCGCCACCAACGTCATCATGATCGGCGGCCTGGCCTACTCCAACGACCTGACCCAGTGGCTGCAGTACAAGCCGACCGACCCGACCGGCAACCTGGTGGCGTTCGCGCACATCTACAACTTCAACACCTGCGCCAACACGTCCTGCTACGACAGCCAGCTCGCCCCGGTGGCGGCGCAGGTGCCGCTGACCCTCACCGAGATCGGCGAGAACGACTGCGCGCACGGCTTCGTCGACACCCTGATGAACTGGGCCGACGCCGCACGGCGTCGGCTACCTGGGCTGGACCTGGAACAACTGGGACTGCTCCAGCGGCCCGTCGCTGATCAGCGACTACAACGGCACCGCGACCAGCTACGGCGCGGGCCTGAAGAACCACCTCGCCTCGGTCTGCAACTGACCGTCATCGGGCAGCCGCCCGACAACCGCCGAACAACCAGCACCAGCAGCACCACCCCGTGGGGGTCGCCGGACACCGGCGGCCCCCACGGGCCCGTCTGCCACCGGGCCACCGGGCCACCGGGCCACCGGGCCACCGGGCCACCCGGCCACCCGGCCAGCGAGCCAGCGAGCCAGCGAGCCAGCGAGCCAGCGAGATCAGCCGGCCAGGAAGGAGAGCCGGACCTGCCGGCTGGGGTTGTCGCCGTTGGGGTCGACCAGGCAGATGGACTGCCAGGTACCGAGCATCAGCTGGCCGCCGAGGACCGGCACCGTGGCGTACGGCGCGATGAACGCCGGCAGCACATGGTCGCGGCCGTGACCGGGCGAGCCGTGCCGGTGCCGCCACCGGTCGTCGGCCGGCAGCAGGTCGGCCAGTGCCCGCAGCAGGTCGTCGTCGGAGCTGGCGCCGGTCTCCAGGATCGCCACCCCGGCGGTGGCGTGCGGGACGAAGACGTTGAGCAGGCCGTCGCCCCGGTCGACGACGAACGCGGCCGCCTGCCGGGTCAGGTCCACCACGGTCGGCCGGGCGCCGGTACGCACGGTCAGCAGTTCGCTCTCCATGCCGGCATCCTGCCAGCGCGCCCCGTCGGTGGCCGGGCCGGTCCGGCGAATCCGGTCAGTCCGACCGGCCGGTCGGCAACCGCTCCTGAACGCCCGTTTGGCCGAGATCACACAGGTCACGCCGGCGAAAGGCTACTGGCAGGTAGGTGTCCGACGTGACAGTTGGTGCCGGGTCGGTGTGACTGGACCGCCCCGGCGCGGCAGGATAGCTAGGGAGACATCGGTCATACACCTAAGGAAAAGCCTGTGGCCACGGAACGTAAGCGACCGGTCATCAGCGACGGCCTACCCAGCCAGCTGCCGGACATCGACCCGGAGGAGACCACCGAGTGGGTCGAGTCGCTGGACGGCGTGATCGACGAGCGCGGCGCCAAGCGAGCCCGCTACATCATGCTGCGGCTGCTGGAGCGTGCCCGCGAGCGCAACGTCGGGGTACCCCCGCTGACGACGACCGACTACCTCAACACCATCCCGCCGGAGCGCGAACCGTGGTTCCCCGGTGACGAGAACCTGGAGCGGCGCATCCGCGCCTACATCCGGTGGAACGCCGCCATGCTGGTGCACCGCGCCCAGCGCCCGGGCATCGGCGTGGGCGGGCACATCTCCACCTACGCCAGCTCCGCCAGCCTCTACGAGGTCGGCTTCAACCACTTCTTCCGGGGCAAGAGCCACCCCGGCGGCGGCGACCACATCTTCTTCCAGGGGCACGCCTCGCCCGGCATGTACGCCCGCGCGTACCTGGAGGGTCGGCTCACCGAGAACCAGCTCGACGGGTTCCGCCAGGAGCTGTCGCACGCCCCGGACGGCCTGCCGTCCTACCCGCACCCGCGGCTGATGCCGGACTTCTGGGAGTTCCCCACCGTCTCCATGGGGCTGGGCGGCATCAACGCCGTCTACCAGGCCCGGTTCAACCGGTACCTGCAGAACCGGGGCATCAAGGACACCTCGCAGCAGCACGTGTGGGCGTTCCTCGGCGACGGCGAGATGGACGAGCCCGAGTCGATCGGCGCGATCGGCCTGGCCGCCCGCGAGGAGCTGGACAACCTCACCTTCGTCATCAACTGCAACCTGCAGCGCCTGGACGGTCCGGTACGCGGCAACGGCAAGATCATCCAGCAGTTGGAGTCGTTCTTCCGGGGCGCCGGCTGGAACGTCATCAAGGTGGTCTGGGGCCGCGAGTGGGACCCACTGCTCGCCGCCGACACCGACGGCGCCCTGGTCAACCTCATGAACGTCACCCCCGACGGCGACTACCAGACCTACAAGGCCGAGTCCGGGGCGTACGTGCGGGAACACTTCTTCGGGCGCGACCCGCGCACCCGCAAGATGGTCGAGGGCTACTCGGACGACGAGATCTGGAACCTCAAGCGCGGCGGCCACGACTACCGCAAGCTCTACGCGGCGTACAAGGCGGCCACCGAGCACACCGGCCAGCCCACGGTGATCCTGGCCAAGACGGTCAAGGGCTGGACGCTCGGCTCGCACTTCGAGGGCCGCAACGCCACCCACCAGATGAAGAAGCTCACCCTGGACGACCTCAAGGGCTTCCGGGACCGCCTCTACCTGGACATCCCGGACAGCAAGCTGGAGGAGAACCACTACCTCCCGCCCTACTACAAGCCGGCCCCCGACAGCCCCGAGACCGAGTACCTGCAGGAGCGCCGCCGCGTCCTGGGCGGCTTCCTGCCCAGCCGGCGGACCACCACCATCCCGCTGGGGCTGCCCGGCGAGGCGGCGTACGCCGACGTCAAGAAGGGCTCCGGCAAGCAGAAGATCGCCACCACCATGGCGTTCGTCCGGCTGCTCAAGGACCTGATGCGGGACAAGGAGTTCGGCAAGCGCTGGGTGCCGATCATCCCCGACGAGGCGCGTACCTTCGGGATGGACTCGCTGTTCCCGACCGCCAAGATCTACTCGCCGCACGGGCAGAACTACACCCCGGTCGACCGGGAGCTGTTCCTGTCCTACCGGGAGTCGACCAGCGGCCAGATCCTGCACGAGGGCATCAACGAAGCCGGTTCGGTGGCCTCGTTCACGGCGGCCGGCACCTCCTACGCCACCCACGCCGAGCCGATGATCCCGCTGTACATCTTCTACTCGATGTTCGGCTTCCAGCGCACCGCCGACGCCCTGTGGGCGGCCGCCGACCAGATGGCGCGCGGCTTCCTGCTCGGCGCCACGGCCGGGCGTACCACGCTCAACGGCGAGGGGCTGCAGCACGAGGACGGGCACTCCATCCTCATCGCCGCCACCAACCCGGCGGTGATCACCTATGACCCGGCGTACGCCTTCGAGATCGCCTACATCGTCGGGGACGGCCTGCGCCGCATGTTCGGCGAGAACCCGGAGAACATCTACTACTACCTGACCCTCTACAACGAGCCGATCCAGCAGCCCGCCGAGCCGGCCGACGTCGACGTGGACGGCCTGCTCAAGGGCCTCTACCGGTACTCCCCCGCGCCCACCCTGGGCGACGGGGCGCCGAAGGCGCAGATCCTCGCCTCCGGTACCGGCCTGGGCTGGGCGCTCAAGGCCCAGGAGCTGCTCGCCCAGGACTGGGGCGTGGCCGCCGACGTCTGGTCGGCGACCTCGTGGACCGAGCTGCGCCGCGACGCCGTAGCGGTCGAGGAGTACAACCTCCTGCACCCGGGCGAGCAGGAGCGGGTGCCGTACGTGACGGCCGAAGCTGGCCGACACGGGAGGCCCGGTGGTCGCGGTCAGCGACTACATGCGGGCCGTCCCCGACCTCATCTCCCGCTGGGTACCCACGGACTACACGTCCCTGGGTACCGACGGCTTCGGCATGTCCGACACCCGGCACGCGCTACGCCGCCACTTCCACGTCGACGCGGAGAACATCATCGTGGCCACGCTGCGCCAGCTCGCCCGCCGCGGCGAGGTACCGGCCAACGTCCCCGCCGACGCCGCCGCCAAGTACGCCATCGACGACGTCAGCGCCGCCCCGGTCGGCGAAACCGGCGGCGACTCCTGACCCACCCGGCCACCCACAGGTGCCCCGAAGCCTCCGGCTCCGGGGCACCTGTGCACTCCGCGACAGTCCCACCCGGCGACAGCGCGCACTTTCCGCTGTCAACCCAGGCCGCATAACAGCAACAACAGCCACCTGCCCCCAGGTGCCGGGCCGGCGGAGGGAGTGGGGTGGGCTGGTGGGGTTGGGGTCGGGTCGGGTGTGGGCGGGACGGTCGGGTTGCTGCGGGGAGCTGGGCGGAGCGGGGGTGGGGTGGCACGATGTGCCGGTGTCGGCGGACGGCGGCGAGTGGATCGGCTTCGACCTGGGTGACGCCGGTGCGGTCATCGAGGCGGTCCGCGCTGTCGCGGACGCGGGTGACCCGGGGGTGCACGGGTACGGGGTGGAGGTCGTGGTCGAGCCGCCCCGGCCGGGCTGGCTGGCTGGACTCTTCGGCGGCGGGGACGTCGGCGACCATGCCCGGATCGTGGTGACCAAGGCCGGTGGCGAGGTCAGCTACCCGTTCCACGTACAGCTGGTGACCAGCCTGGGGGCGGGCGCGGCGCACCGGGTGCCGCGGATGCCGGGCTGGGCCGCGAGCCGCTCGGCGGGGCAGGCGTTCCTCATGCTCAAGGGCGTCCCGGAGGTGAGCGCCGGGGTGGTCCGGTACGCCCCGGTACGCCGCTACGACTGGGCCGCGCTGGTCGGCGGTACCGTCGCCGCGCTGGCCGCGCTGCACGGGCGCCCGGCCGGCGACGGCCGGTGGCGGGCCCGGGTGGACCGGACGGTGCTGCGCACCTGACTGCCCGGGTGGGCACCGATCAGGTGGTGGCGCCCCACTGGCTCCACGGCACGTCCCAGCCGCCGACGCCGTCGTAGAGCGGCAGCTGCCGGGGGGTGCCGATGATCTCCACCACGTCGCCGACGCTGAAGTTGTCATAGAACCACTGGGCGTTGGCCTTGGAGATGTTCACGCAGCCGTGCGAGACGTCGCGCTTGCCCTGGTCGGCCACGCTCCACGGGGCGGCGTGGACGAACTCGCCGCTGTAGGAGATGCGGCAGCACAGCTCGACGATCTCGTCGTAGTAGTTCGGGTTCTCCGGGCCGACGCCGTAGCTGGACGAGGTCATCCGGTGGGTGAGTTCCTTGGTCATCACCACGTGCACGCCGGAGCGGGTGAAGAAGTCGATGGTCTTGCCGTCGGTGGTCTTGGTCTGGCCGCCGCGACCCATGCTGATCGGGAAGTCCTTCACTTCGACGCCGTCGACGTAGATCTTCATGTGGTGGGTGGCGTCGTCCGCCTTGGCGATCTTGGACTTGCCGATGGTGACGTTGACCGAGGCGTTGCCGGCGCCGAAGGCGCCCTTGCCGTAGGCCACGCCGAGCAGGTCGGCCTGGACGGTGATCTTCGTGCCGGCCGGCCAGTACTTCTCCGGGCGGTACTGCAGGTTCTGGTTGTCGACCCAGTGCCAGCGCCCCTCGACGGCCGGCTCGGTGGTGACCGACAGCGCCTTGACCACGGCCGCCCGGTCCGAGGGCGCCTTGGACAGGTGCAGGATGATCGGCTGGCCGACGCCGTAGGTGCCGCCGTTCTTCAGCGCGGTCAGGGCGTTGGCCTGGAAGGTGGCGTTCACCGTGCTGGTCGGCTTCACTGTGGTGAAGGTCGCAGTCTGCTGGACCTGCTTGCCGGCCGCGTCCACCACCACGGCGGTCACCGTGTACGTCTGGTTGAAGGCCAGCGGGCCGGTGCTCCGCCACACCTTGTTCGCGGCGTCGGGGGCGCCCGCGACGGTCTTGCCACCGCCGGTGACGGTCACGCTCTGCACGGTCGCGTTCTCCGCCGTGACCACCACGCCGGAGGCCGGGGAGACGCCGGTGGCGTTGCTGGCCGGCGCGATGGTGACCGTGGCCGCCGAAGCGGCGGCCCCACTGCTGGTGCCGCTGCCCGGCGAGCCGGAGGCGCCCGGCGAATTCCACGAGGACGCGGTCGGGCCGCTGTCTTTACAGCCGGCGAGCAGGGCGCCCGCGGCCACGGTGGTGGCGCCGGCGAGCACGGTACGACGGTTCATGGTTCCTCCCGGCCGGAAGGCTACTGAAGAGGGGCGGGGGTGGGAAAGTCCGATCGGCTCGAACCAGGGGGTACGCCGGGACACGGTTGCCGATCGCGCAGCCAAAAGTAGCCGATGCGGGCAACCGTCGGGGGGCACCGGAAGCCTGGTGGTCACCGTGGGACGCAGCACCTCTAGATTGGAGACGTGACGGTACGAGTGCGGTTTGCCCCATCCCCCACCGGTATGTTCCACGTCGGCGGCGCCCGGTCGGCGCTGCAGAACTGGATCTACGCCAAGCAGCACGGCGGCGCCTTCGTGCTGCGCATCGAGGACACCGACGCCGCCCGCAACCGCCCGGAGTGGACCGAGGGCATCCTCTCGGCGCTGGACTGGATCGGCATCGAGCGGGGCAGCTACGAGGGCCCGCTGTTCCAGTCGGCCTACGCCGACGCCCACCGGGCGGCCGCCGCCCGGCTGCACGCCGCCGGCCGCGCCTACTACTGCGACTGCACCCGCGACGACGTGCAGGCCCGTACCGGCAACAAGCACACCGGCTACGACGGCTTCTGCCGGGACCGCGACCTCGGCCCGGGCGAGGGTCGGGCGCTACGCTTCCGTACCCCCGACGAGGGCGAGACCGTGGTGGTCGACCTGATCCGCGGCACCCCGACCTTCGAGAACAAGCTGATCGAGGACTTCGTCATCGCCCGGGCCGACGGGTCGGCGGTGTTCCTGCTGGCCAACGTCGTCGACGACGCCACCATGGGGATCACCCACGTGATCCGCGCCGAGGAGCACCTGCCCAACACGCCCAAGCAGCAGTTGCTCTGGGAGGCGCTGGGCAACACCCCGCCGATCTGGGCGCACGTCCCGGTGGTGGTCAACGAGAAGCGCCAGAAGCTGTCCAAGCGGCGCGACAAGGTGGCGCTGGAGGACTACCGCGCCGAGGGCTATCTGGCCGACGGCGATGAAGAACTACCTCATGCTGCTGGGCTGGGCGCCCAGCGGCGACCGGGAGATCGTGCCCTGGTCGGTGATCGAGGAGGAGTTCCGGCTGGAGCAGGTCAACCCCTCGCCCGCCTTCTTCGACGAGAAGAAGCTGCGGGCCTTCAACGGCGAGTACATCCGGGCGCTGTCGGTGGAGGAGTTCGTCGGCCGCCTGCGCAGCCGTGGCTGACCGCGCGACATCCCGGCACCGCTGGGCGCCGGCCGACTTCGACGAGAAGACCTTCGCGGCGTTGGCCCCGCTGGCGCAGACCCGCATCGCGCTGCTCTCCGAGATCGTCGGGTACGTCGACTTCGCTGTTCCTCGCCGAGCCGGCGCTCGACCCGCTGGCCTGGGACAAGACGATGACCGGCGACGCCGGCGACCTGCTGCGCGCGGTGTCCGCCGCCTTCGCGCGGTGTCCAGCTGGGACGCCGAGACGCTGAAGTCCACTGTGGAGGCTGCCGGTGCGCAGCGCGGCCTGAAGCTGGGCAAGGCCCAGGCGCCGGTACGGGTGGCGGTGACCGGGCGTACAGTCGGATTGCCGTTGTTCGAGTCGCTGGCGGTGCTGGGCCGGGAGCGTACAGTGGAGCGGCTGGGCGCGGCGCTGAACCGACTGGCCGATGGAGACGACGCCGGTCGCGGCCGGAAAGTTGCCGCGACCGTGACATCCGCGAAGTCTCGACGGGGCAGCGAAATCGTCGAGTTATAGGGGATCATTGACGGCGAACCCCCTCGTTGGCCGTCGACCGCGGCGTACGTCGCTGTCCCCGGCCGATGCAGTGGCACCGCCCCCCCGAGGTGTCCATGACCAACGTCCCGACCGATCCCCTGACCGGCACTGCCGCGCCGCGCCGTCGCGGCCGGTCCACGCTGCGCTCGCGGGCACTGCGTCGCGCGGCGGTCGCCGCCGCGGCGCTCGGGATCGTGGTGACGGCGCTCCTGGCGACCGGTCCGCCGGCGCAGCGGCGGGCAACCGACGCTCTCACCATCGCCGGCGGCGACCGCCGCGCCCATCGCTGTCCCCAGTGCGGCAAGCACGGGACCTGTTCAACGCGCTGCTGCGAGCAGCTCGCCTGGATGGCCGGGCAGCCGTGGGCACCCCGATGGCCATCGACCCGTCGAAGCTCGGCAGCAAGTACACGGTCATGCTTAGCGCCGACGCGCGCCGCCGCCCAGGTCTACGACCTCTACCCGGCCGGCGCCGGGCGGCCCGCGGGCGTTCCGTCCGGCCGCCCAGCCGCAGGGCCATGACCAGACGCCTGGTTCTACGCCTCGATTTCCGCTCCCCGAGGTGCTGCGCGCGGCCGGGGTCCCGCTGCCCGACACCGGCGCCGACCTCGCCGGCCTGGACCAGGCCGGCCTGCAGGGCGGCGACGTCAGCGCCGAGACGTGGCCCGGATCAAGCTCAAGCAACGAGCTGCGTCCGCTGCGGACCGCCCTGCTCAGCAGCCTGCCACCGCGGTCGGAGTGCTGCTGCTGCTGTTCGCCGCGCGCCCGGTTCAGCCGCCCCGGTACCGCCGCCGTATGGCCGCCTGAGCCCGGCCCGGACCGGACAGCCGGCCGCCGGCCGCGCCCGGTGGTCAGGCGATGTCACGCTGGCGCCGCATGGCCGGCCAGGCAGCTGAGCGCGACCCTGCGCCGCATCGAGCGGTCCGCCGGGGCGCTGGCCACCGCCAGCGTGGCCCGGATGGACGAGGTGCTGCCCTGGTTCCGGGAGGTGCCGGCCGACCAGCGCGCCTGGGTGATGCTGGTGGCCCAGGCCGGCGTCCGGTCGCTGGTCGAGTGGCTGCGCAACGCGCGGCAGCGACCAGGAGCTCTCCGACGAGATCTTCGACGCCGCGCCCCGCGCCCTGGCCCGTACGCTCAACCTGCAGCAGACGGTGCAGCTGATCAAGGTCACCATCGACGTGGTCGAGGAGCAGGTCCCGCACCTGGCCGCCCCCGGCGAGGAGGCGGACCTGCGGGAGGCGGTGCTCACCTACTCCCGCGAGGTCGCCTTCTCCGCCGCCCGGGTCTACGCCCGCGCCGCCGAGACCCGCGGCGCCTGGGACGCCCGGCTGCAGGCCCTGCTGGTCGACGCGCTGCTGCGCGGCGACTCCTCGGACGTGCTGGCCAGCCGGGCCGCCGCGCTGGGCTGGACGGACGCGCCGCCGGTGGCGGTGGCGGTGGGCGCGCTCCCCGGGCGGCGAGGCCGCCGCGGTGGTGCACACCGTGTACCGGGCCGCCCGCCGGATCGGCGTCGACGTGCTCGGCGGCGTGCACGGCGACCGGCTGGTGGTGGTGCTCGGCGGCGCGGCCGACCCGCTGGCGGTGACCGAGAAGCTGCTGGCCGCGTTCGGCGACGGGCCGGTGGTGGTCGGGCCGGCGGTACCCCGGCTCGACGAGGCGACCGAGTCGGCCCGGGCCGCGATGGCCGGTTTCCGGGCGGCGCACGCCTGGCCCGGCGCGCCGCGCCCGGTGGCCGCCCGGGACCTGCTGCCCGAACGGGCGCTGGCCGGCGACCCGGAGGCCCGCCGGCATCCTGCGCCAGGACGTCTACGGCATCGCTGCACCGGGCCGGCGGCGAGCTGCTGGAGACCCTGGACGCCTTCTTCGCCGCCGGCGGGGTGCTGGAGAGCGCCGCCCGGGAGCTGTTCGTCCACCCCAACACGGTCCGGTACCGGCTGCGCAAGGTCGCCGAGGTGACCGGGCTCACGCCGTTCTCGCCGCGGGACGCGTTACGCCCTGCGGATCGCGCTGACCCTCGGCCGGCTGGACCCGACGGCCGCCCAGTCAGGGTCTTCGGTAGCTCGGTTGAGCTGCTGCTGACACCCCGGCCGCGGGCAAACCGGTCCGGTGTCACACAGGGTAGCCACAGGGCCGGCCGTTCGCTGCCGATTAGAGGGATCCTACAAATCCTGTCGTCGGGTTTGGTGCATGGCGACAGCTCGTCAACCCCCCTGCGTCCGGGAGAGTCGAGACGTGCTCGCCGTACTCGCCCCTGGACAGGGTTCGCAGAAGCCCGGCTTCCTCGCACCCTGGCTGGACCTGCCCGGGGCGAGCGCCCGGCTGCGCTGGTGGTCCACCCTGGCCGGAGTGGACCTGATCCACCTGGGTACCGCAGCCGACGCCGACGAGATCCGGGACACCACGAAGACCCAGCCCCTGCTGGTCGCCGCCGCCCTGCTCGCCGCCGGCCAGCTGCCGCTGGACGACGCGGGCGCGCTGGCCGGGCACAGCGTCGGCGAGCTGAGCGCCGCCGCCCTGGCCGGGGTACTGAACCCGGAGACGGCGATCGCCCTGGCCGCCCTGCGCGGTCGGGAGATGGCCGCCGCCTGCGCGTACGAGCCGACCAGCATGGCCGCCGTCCTGGGTGGCGAGGAGACCGAGGTGCTGGCCGCCATCGAAGCCGCCGGCCTGCACCCCGCCAACCGCAACGGCGCCGGGCAGATCGTGGTCGCCGGGGCGGTCGAGCGCGCTGGACAAGTTCGCCGCCGAACCGCCGGCCGAAGGTGAAGATCGTCAAGCTGCAGGTGGCCGGCGCGTTCCACACGCCGTACATGGCGCCGGCCGAGCGGGCACTGGCCGCCGTGGCGGCCGGCATCGCCCCGGCGGACCCCGACCGGATCCTGCTGTCCAACTTGGACGGGACCGCTGTCGGCACCGGCAGGGAGCTGCTCTGCCCGGCTGGTCCGCCAGGTCACCGCGCCGGTGCGCTGGGACCTGTGCATGCAGGAGCTGCTGCGGCTGGGCGTCACCGCGATCGTCGAGCTGCCCCCGGCCGGTACCCTGGCCGGGCTGGCCAAGCGGGCCATGCAGGGCGTCGAGATCGTCACCCTGAACACGCCGGACGACCTGGCCGCCGCCCGGGACCTGTTCGCCCGGCACGGGGGCGCCCCCACCGGCGAACCCGAAGCGTCGGCGCGGGTCGTGGTGGCCGCGAGCGCCGGCAACTTCAGCCCACCGACGGGCTCGACGAGGGCGCACCGTTGCGTACCGGTCAGGTCATCGGGCACATCACCACCAGCCAGGGTCCCGTCGAGGTGACCGCCCACGGGGCCGGGCTGCTCACCGAGTGGCTGGCCCAGCACGACGACCCGGTCGCCCCGGGTCAGCCGCTCGCCCGCATCGGAGGACTCCGTTAACATGGCCGCCACCGGTTCCAAGATCATCGCTGTCGGCCATTACCAGCCGGCCACGGTGCTCACCAACGAAGACCTGGCCCAGATCGTCGACACCAACGACGAGTGGATCCGCGACCGGGTAGGCATCGTCACCCGGCGCATCGCCGACACCGAATCGGTCGCCGACATGGCCAGCGCCGCCGCCGGCAAGGCGCTGGCCGCCTCCGGGCTCACCGCCGCCGACATCGACCTCGTCGCGGTGGCCACCTGCTCCTCGGTGGACCGCTGCCCGAACGTGGCCAGCAAGGTCGCCGCCCGGCTCGGCATCACCGCGCCGGCCGCGTACGACCTCAACACCGCCTGCTCCGGCTACGAGTACGCGCTGGCCACCGTCGACCACGCCATCCGCGCCGGAGCCGCCCGCAACGCCATCGTCATCGGCGCCGAGAAGCTCACCGACTTCACCGACTGGACCGACCGGACCTCCTGCATCCTCTTCGGCGACGGCGCCGGAGCGGCCGTGGTCGCCCCGGTCGCCGACGGCGAGGAGCCCGGCATCGGCCCGGTGGTCTGGGGCTCCGCCCCGGAGAAGGGCGACGTGCTCACCATCGAGGGCTGGCGCCCGTACATCGTGCAGAACGGCCAGGCGGTCTTCCGCTGGGCCACCTTCGCCCTGCCCGAACTGGCCCTGCGCGCCTGCCACGCGGCCGGCATCGAACCGGGCGAGCTGGCCGCCTTCGTCCCGCACCAGGCCAACCTGCGCATCATCGAGCCGCTGGCCCGCAAGCTGAAGCTGGCCGACAACGCCGTGGTGGCCCGGGACATCGTCGAATCCGGCAACACCTCCGCGGCCAGCGTGCCGCTGGCCATGTCCAAGCTGGTGGAGAAGGGGGCGATCCCGTCCGGGGCGCCGGTCCTGCTCTTCGGCTTCGGCGGCGGCCTCACCTACGCCGGACAGGTCGTCCGCTGCCCGTGACGGGCGAGCACCTGTCCGTCCTGCCCAACCATCCGAGGAAGGAACCCATATCCATGACGACCCGTGACGAGATCACCGCCGGCCTGGCCGAGATTCTGGAAGAGGTCGCCGGCGTGAACCCGGGCGACGTCGCCGAGGGCAAGTCGTTCACCGAGGACCTCGACGTCGACTCGCTGTCGATGGTCGAGGTCGTGGTGGCCGCCGAGGAGAAGTTCGGCGTGAAGATCCCGGACGACGAGGTACAGAACCTCAAGACCGTAGGCGACGCGGTCTCCTACATCGAGAAGGCCGCTGCCTGACATGAGCCGTCCCGACGTCGTCGTCACCGGGCTCGGCGCCGACCACCCCGCTCGGCGGGGACGTGGCGTCGACCTGGGACGCCATGGTCGCCGGCCGATCCGGAGTGAGCGCGCTCACCCAGGACTGGGCGGCGAAGCTGCCCGTACGCATCGCCGCCCAGCTGGCCGTCGACCCGTCGGAGGTGCTCGACCGGGTCAAGCTGCGCCGCCTGGACCGTTCCGAGGCGGTCGCCCTGATCGCCGCCGCCCAGGCGTGGGCCGACTCCGGGCTGGCCGACGCCGCCCTGGAGAAGGAGCGCCTGGCGGTCGGCGGTCGGCACCGGCATCGGCGGTGCGCAGACCCTGCTCAACCAGGACGACATCCTGGAAGCCTCCGGTGCGCGGCGGGTCAGCCCGCACACCGTACCGATGCTCATGCCCAACGGCCCGGCCGCCTGGATCGGGCTGGAGTACCAGGCCCAGGCGGGCGTGCACTGCCCGGCCAGCGCCTGCGCGACCGGTGCGGAGGCGATCGCGCTCGGGCTGGACATCATCCGCTCGGGCCGGGCCGACGTGGTGCTCGCCGGCGGCACCGAAGCCGTGGTGCATCCGCTGCCCATCGCCGGGTTCGCCGCCATGCGGGCCATGTCCACCCGCAACGACGAGCCGGAGCGCGCCTCCCGCCCGTTCGACAAGGGCCGGGACGGGTTCATCCTCGGCGAGGGCTCCGGCGTCATCGTGCTGGAGCGGGCCGACCACGCCGCCGCCCGCGGCGCCCGGGTCTACGCCCGGCTCGCCGGCGCCGGTATCACCTCCGACGGCTTCGACATCGTCCAGCCCGACCCGCAGGGGCGCGGCAGCCGCCGGGCGATCGCCGCGGCGCTGCGCGACGCCGAGCTGAGCGCGAAGGACATCGCCCACGTCAACGCGCACGCCACCTCCACCCCGGTCGGGGACCTCGCGGAGATCGTGGCGCTGCGCGAGGCAGTCGGCGTCCACCCGGTGGTCAGCTCCACCAAGTCCATGCACGGCCACCTGCTCGGGCGCCGCCGGTGCGCTGGAGTCGATCGCCACCATCCTGGCGATCTACCACGGCGTGGTACCGCCGACGATCAACCTGGACGACCCGGACGACGGTCTGGACCTGGACGTGGCCGCCAACAAGGCGCGCTACATGGAGGTACCGGCGGCGCTGAACAACTCGTTCGGCTTCGGCGGGCACAACGCGGTACTGGCCTTCACCCGGGTCTGACCCGGGCCTGCCCGCCCGGACCTGCACACAGCCGTCAGGAGCAGGCGGATCTGGGCAGGCCGGAGACGGCTACCGGGGACCTGCCGGTGGCTCTGGCCTTGCCGGTGAGGACGGCGGCCAGGGCGGTCAGGCTCGGCTGGGACGAGGAGTAGGTGGCCAGCCGGGTGCTGGTGGTGCTCTTGGCCAGGATGTACGGGGTGTCCATGGCCACGGTGATGGCGGCGGACGGGTCGAGGTCCGGCGCCGTGTCGCCGTAGCCGACCAGGTGGACGTGGGTACCACCGGTGTCGGTGAGGGTGGCGCCGTCGGCCGTCAGGGCCTCCTTCAGCCAGCTGACCGCCTGCTCCCGGCCGCCGGAGGCGGTGACCCGCACCGGGCCGGTGATCTGCGGGCCGGAGCAGCGGCCCTTCAGGACGGTGACGCTGGCGTCGGCGACGGCCCGCGCCGCAGCCACCTGCCGCTGGCCGCCAACCGCCGCCACGTCGGCCGGCTTCGGGCCGGTCGCCAGGGTGAGCTTCAGGGTGAGGATCCGGGTGACCGCCTCGACCAGGCGGGTCCGCGGCAGCTGGCCGGATTTCAGGGCGTCCAGCAGGCCACGCTGGGCGGCGGGCAGGTCCGGCGGCATGAGCAGGGCGTCGTTGCCGGCGAGCAGGGCACGCCAGGCCGCCTCAGCCGGCGGGTACCGCTCGGCCGGCGCCATGTTGAGCGCGTCGCTGACCACCACGCCCCGGAAGCCGAGCTGCCCGCGCAGCAGGTCGACGAGCACCTTCGAGGAGAACGACGCCGGTACCCCCGGGTCGAGGGCCTGCACGTCCAGGTGCCCCGACATGACGAGCTGCGCGCCGGCCGCGATCCCGGAGACGAACGGCGGCAGGTCACCGGCGACCAGCTGAGCGCGGCTCTGGGTGAGCAGCGGCAGCGAACTGTGGCTGTCGACCTGGGTGTGCCCGTGCCCCGGGAAGTGCTTGATGCCGGCCGCGACCCCGGCGCTGTGCAGGCCGCGTACCGCGGCGGCCACCTGGGCGGCCACCGCGGCCGGATCCTGGCCGAACGAGCGGGAGCCGATCACGCCGTTGCCGCCCGGCCCCAGCACGTCGGCGTCCGGGGCGAAGTCGACGGTGATCCCGACCGAGGCCAGGTCCGCCCCGGCCGCCGCCCAGGCCGCCTCGGTGAGCGCGGGATCCGCGGCGGCGCCCAGCGCCATCGCCGAGGGCAGCTGTACCACGCCGGTCTTGAGTCGGGTGACCACGCCGTACTCCTGGTCGGTGCCGATCAGCAGCGGCACCCCGGCGGAGAGCCGGGCGGCGGCGGTCTGTAGACCGGCGGTGAGCTGCCGGACCTGCTGCGGGCTCTCCAGGTTGGTGGTCGGGTTGGTGGCCCCGGTCGGGTCATCGGCCGACGAGCTGACCAGGATCAGCCCGCCCAGCTTGTACTTCTGCACCAGCTGCGCCGGGGTGTCCACGCCGCCGATCTTCTGGTTGCCGGCCCGCGACCCGGCGGAGACCGTGCCGGCGTCGTTGCCGTAGGCGAACGGGATGAGCACCTGGCCCACCAGTTCGTCGTCGCGCAGCCGGCCGGCGATCGCCGCGGCCTGAGCGGCCGGGTCCGGGCCGACGCTGACGAAGCCGCTCGGGGCCGGGTCCGGCCGGGGCGGCGCCGGCTGGCAGCCGGTCAGCGCCGCGAGCGCGGCGACGGCGAGCACGACGATCGTGGGGGTACGCGGGGGGCGGGGCACCCACCGATCTCACCGGACCGGCGCAACCCCGGCAAGCGCACAGCCCGCGGGCGCCGACCGGCGCCCGTCCGCCGCGCTCCGGCCGGCGCCAACTGAGGCGCAGCTCACGGCTGTCCTGCGGCGGCCCGGACGCTGCGACCGTCCCAACCTGCCGGGGCTGAGCCAGCGGCGTCAGCGGCCGGCGTGAACCAGCGGCGTCAGCCGGCCGGCGTGAACCAGCGGCGTCGCCAGCCCGGCGTGCGTGAGCGGCGTCAGCTGGCCTCAAGGTGGATGAGCGCGTCAGCCGGCCTGGGTGAGCCAGGTGACCGGGGCGCCCTCGCCGGCGTAGCGGTAGGGCTCCAGCTCGTCGTCCCAGGCGGTGCCCAGGGCGCGGTCCAGGGCGTGGGAGAGCGTCTCGGGGCTGCGCGCGCCTGTCATGATCGAGCGGAGCTGGTGCTCGCTGACCACGATGTCGCCGTTGGCGCTCATGCCGGCGGCGTGCAGGCCCCGGCCCGGGACGAACATGAAGCGCTGGCCGTCGACGCCGGGACTGGGCTCCTCGGTGATCTCGAACCGGATCATCGGCCACTGGCGCAGCTCGGCGGCGAGCTGGGCGCCGGTACCGGGCTGGCCGGACCAGGTGCACTCGGCGCGGCGGGCCCCCGGATCGGCCGGCTGCACGGTCCACTGCAGAGTGACCGGCGCCACGAGGACGCGCGCGATGGCCCACTCGACGTGTGCGGACACGGCGAGCGGGGTGGAGTGGACGTACACGACGCCACGTGCAGGCACGAACGACCTCCCGGAGCTCCAGGTGCGTCTTCCCCTACGACCTGGTGCCGGACGCGGTCGTGCGACTGTCGGGCTTCATGATGCCTGCGTGAATCACGTCGCGCCAGCCATACGCGGAAACTGCCCACCAACGGCTGACCGACCGCCCGCCGATCAGTTACCGGCGACCGGGGGCCGGCACGGCGGGCAGCGCGGGGAAAGCGGCCCGTTTCCGAGGTCGGGGTCCGGCCGGGTAGACTGATCCGCCGAGCCAGCTAGTGAAGGAGTCCCCGGGTGGCGAGTAACACCTCCAAGACCGCGCGCGCATCAGTCCGCGCAGGCCAGGCAGGCCAGGGCGGCGCCCTCAGCGTGCTCGGCGAGTACAAGTACCTGATCCCGCTCAACAAGGGAAAGCACGCCTACGTGCGCAACCTCACCAACGGCAAGACCGTGCACCTGAAGACCGACTCGGACGCCTTCGTCGAGGAGGTCCGGGTGCTCGCCGCCGCCGGGCACGGCACCAAGGTCCGTGCCGAGCTGGCTGCCCTGGCCGCCAGCCACCCGGCCGACGGCTGGGACACGACCGAGAAGCGCCTGGTCGACGCGGGCGTCTTCGAAGCCGCCTGACGAACGCTGCGACGAGCCCTCCGGCCCACCGCCGGAGGGCTCGTCGGCGTCACCCGCCCGGGCCGGCGCGGACGTCCACGGTCATGGTCGGTGAGCGACCCAGCCGGTAGCGTGGAGCGATCCGCGCGCCAGGGGGCTCACGAACGGAGGTACGCCGATGGAGATGGTGCAGCACTGGCTGACCGTCGTCCCACCCGTCCTGGCCTACCTCATGGTCGGCGCGGTCATCGCCGTGGAGAGCATGGGCATTCCGCTGCCGGGTGAGATCTGCCTGGTGAGCGCCGCCCTGCTGGCCGCCGCGGGGAGTATCGACATCGGCTGGGTGGCGGTCGCGGCCAGCGTCGGCGCGATCGTCGGCGACTCGATCGGGTACGCCATCGGCCGGCGCGGCGGGCGCTCGATGCTGGAGCGGCTGGGCCGCCGGTTCCCCGCGCACCTGGGCCCGGACCAGCTGGCCAGGGCGGAGCGCACGTTCGAGCGGCACGGTGCGTGGGCCATCTTCTTCGGGCGCTTCGTGGCGCTGCTGCGGGTGCTGGCCGGGCCGCTGGCCGGTGCGCTGCGCGTGCCGTACCCCAAGTTTCTGCTGGCCAACGCGGCTGGCGGGGTCGTCTGGGCGGGCGGCACCAGCCTGGTCGTCTACGCCGTCGGCCAGGCCGCCGAGCGCTGGCTGGCCGGCTTCTCCTGGGTCGCCCTGGTGCTGGCCGTGCTGTTCGGCATCGGTACCACCCTGTTCCTGCGGTCGCGGGCGCGCCGTGACCGCGCACCGGAGCAGGCCGAGCGCGGGCGCGGCGCGGCGGTCGCGGCCGGCGCCGTGATGGCCACCGCGGCCAGCGCGGCGGCGGGGGTGCACGGCACCACCGCGATCATGGCGGGCGCGGCCACCGCGGTGGCCGCCGAGTTCGCCGGCGAGCAGGCCGACCGGGCAGCCGCCTCGCAGGCCGACAGGTCCGCACCGCCGGTCACCCAGGCCGGCCGGGCGACGCTGTCGGCCGGTCCGTCCACGCTGCCGGCGACGCCGGCCAACTGACCAACACCGGCACAGCTGCCGGTGGAACGTATGCTGTGAGCCTTTGGCTAAGGAGTCCGTTGAGCGCGTCCGCTGCCGACCACGAGATCGCCGTCGAGCAGCGGCACGTCGACCGGGTCTACGCCCGCCTGGAAGTGATCAAGAAGCAGGCCGCAGCCGCCGAACGGGAGGGCTACGGGCTGGCCCGGGTCGGCACCTTCGGGGCGCTGGTGGAGCGGGACGCGATGGTCTACCACGTGGCCCGCCGCCGCCGGATGCTCGACTCCGAGCACGAGGGTCTGGTCTTCGGCCGGCTCGACCTGCGACCGGGCACCTCGGCCGGCCCGGACCACGAGATCGGCGACGCGACCGGCGGCCCGGTGCGCTACATCGGCCGGCTCGGACTGCGCGACGAGCAGGCCCGGCCGCTGGTCATCGACTGGCGCGCCCCGGCCGCCGCCGCCTTCTACCGGGCCACCGCGGTGGACCCGATGGGGGTGGTACGCCGCCGCATCATCCAGTCCGTCGGCGAGCGCGTCGTCGGCGTCGAGGACGACCTGCTCGACCCGGACGCCGCCGGGGAGGAGCTGCACGTCATCGGGGACGGTGCGCTGGTCGCCACGCTGGCCCGGGCCACCGGGTCGGGGATGCGCGACATCGTGGCCACCATCCAGAAGGAGCAGGACGAGGCGATCCGCTCCCCCGCCCTGGGCGTCACCGTGGTGCGCGGCGGCCCGGGTACCGGCAAGACCGCGGTCGCCCTGCACCGGGCTGCCTACCTGCTCTACTCCGACCGGCAGCGGTTCGCCGGGGGCGGGGTGCTGGTGGTCGGCCCGTCGCCGGTGTTCGTCGGCTACATCTCCCGGGTGCTGCCCTCGCTGGGCGAGGACGAGGTGACCCTGGGCTCACTGGGCTCCCTGGTCGTCGGCGTGTCGGCGGAGCGGCACGACGCCGACGACGCGGCCACCGTGAAGGGTTCGCTGCGGATGGCCCGGGTCATGGCCCGGCTGGCCCGGGACGCCGCGCCCGGCTCCCCCGACCGGCTGCGCCTGCTCTACCGGGGCACCCTGCTCTCCCTCTCCGCCACCGACCTGGACCGGATGCGCGAGCAGCTGCTGGGCGGCGGGGGCCGGCGCAACGCGCTGCGCCCGAAGGCGGCCGGGCTGGTGCTGGACGCGCTCTGGCGGCAGGCCGTGGAGGTGCTCGGCGACCGGGTACCGGCCCGGCCCGAATTCGCCACCGACGTCGCCGAGCGACGCGAGTTCACCGCGTTCATGGGTGCCTGGTGGCCCCGGATGCGGCCGGTGCAGGTGCTGGGCTGGCTGGCCGATCCGGCGCTGGCCAGCCGGTACGCCCACGGCGTGCTGTCCCGCTCCGAGGTGCGCATCCTGGCGGCGAGCCTGGCCGGGCTGGACCGGCACGGCCCCTCGGTGGAGGACGTGGCGCTGCTGGACGAGCTGGACGACCTGCTGGGCACCCCGCCCCCGACGGCGGTACGCCGGGCCGACCCGTACACGGTGGGCGGGGTACGCGAGCTGACCACCTACGCCGACCGGCAGGCGGCGGCGCGCGCCCAGGCGGTGGCCCGCCCCGACGACTACCGCGAGTACGCGCACGTCGTGGTCGACGAGGCGCAGGATGTCTCGCCGATGCAGTGGCGGATGATCGGCCGGCGCAGCACGTACGCCAGCTGGACGGTGGTGGGCGACCCGGCGCAGGCGGCGTGGCGCGGCGACCCGGCGGAGACCCGCCGGGCGATGGACGCGGCGCTGGGCGGCCGGCGCCGCAGCGAGTACACGCTGAGCACCAACTACCGCAATCCGGCGGAGATCTTCGCGGTGGCCGCCGCGGTGATCCGGGACGCCGTGCCGGACGCGGATCTGCCGGTGGCGGTCCGCAGTACGGGCGTGGCGCCGCGCCGGGTGATCGCGCCGCAGCTGGCGCCGGCCGTGCTGGAGGCGGCCGGGGAGCTGCTGGCCGAGGTGCCCGGCACGGTGGGCGTGGTGTGCGCCCAGGCGTTCCGGGACACGGTGGCCGGCTGGCTGGCCGGCCTGGCGCAGCCGCGCCTGCAGGTGGTGACCAGCCTGGAGGCCAAGGGTATGGAGTACGACGGGGTACTCGTGGTGGAGCCGGCGCAGATCCGGGCCGAGTCACCGGCGGGTGCCCGTACCCTCTACGTTGCCCTGTCCCGGGCGACCCAGCGGCTGACCACGGTGGCGACCGCCGAGTGGCTGCCAGTGCCCTGAGCGGTCGCTCAGGGCACTGGGCAGTCGGCGGACCGGGCAGTCAGCGGGCGATGTCGGGCTGCAGTGCGACGGCGTCCGGCGCCGTGCTGCCGCCCACGGCGGGCGAGCCGAAGAGCCCGAGCAGGCCGGAGATGTACAGGATGCGGTGGACGTAGGCGGTGGGGTTGACCACGGTGAGCTTGACACCGTAGGCGGCGGCCGCGTGGAAGCAGCCGACCAGCACACCGACCCCGACGGAGTCGATGAAGCTGACCCCGCACAGATCGATCTTTATTGCACTCCGCGACGTTGGGTCGCCGGTCAGCCGGCTGGTGACGGCTTCCCGTACCTCGTGGGCGTTTTCCGCGTCGATTTCACCGTGCGGCCGGACCACGACGGTACCGGGGGCCTCCACGTGAACATCGATCGTCAGAACTGACATCACACCTCCAGGCGGGAAGACCCCGGAAGGATCTTCGCGCGGATCGCGCGGTCCGGCTCGTCGAGAGCTCGTTCGTCTCGCGATTGGCACGGACTGGCTCGCTGGTGGTACTTCCAGAGCCCGCCCTTTCTACCACATTCGGACAAGCTCCACATCGTTGATCATGGAGCCCTCGCAGTGCAGAGTGACCAGCGCCACAAATCGGGCTACTTGTTAACGAACCCGACACGGTGCGGCGACAACCCGGACACCGGCACCGGATAAGTTTCTTCCCAGGCGGTCGGTACAGGGGTGTGGCCGGCCGAACAGTCGCGAAAGCGATGGTGCGCGTTTCGGGGAGACGACCAGAGCCGGTCGTCTCCCCGAACGGTGTCCGCCCCCGCACCGCGTCCCCGATCGGGGATTGGCGTGATCGATCTTGGAGCACTCCCCGCCACATCAGGTAAGCTCCCTGGCGGACCCCTGGCCCCTTCGGAAGGACCCACCGCGCGTGTGGCTGAGACGGCGGGTGGGCCGAGCGCGACGCGCGCAGGCGACCACCCGGTATCGGATCCGCCTGATCCGCACCCTGACGGCCTCACTCGCCGTGATCGTCCTGATACTCGCGGCGCCGGGAACTGCCGGCTGGGCCGACCCGGACGGTGACAACAGCACCCTGGAGGGCCAGCTCAGCGACATCACGCAGCAGCTCAACGACGCCCAGGCCAAGTTCAACGCCTCGGTGCAGCGCCAGCAGCAGCTGCAGGCCCAGCTCACCACCACCAACCTGACCCTGGCCCGGCTCACCGCCGCCGCCGGCACGGTCGCCTCGGCCATGTACACCGATGGCGGGGGTATCTCGGAAGCCAACGTGGTGCTCAACAGCGCCGGCCCGGAAGACCTGCTCGACCGGCTCACCGCTGTGCACCTGTTCGCGGTCCAGCAGAGCCTGGTCCTCGCCGACCTCAAGCGGGTCCGTGACCAGGGCGCCAAGGAGCAGGCCGAGCTGGCCACCGAGGTGGCCGCCGGACGCAACGCCACCGCCTCGCTGACCACCCAGCAGCAGAAGCTGGAGCGGCTGCTCGGCACCGCCGTCGGCGGCCCGACGGGCGTCGTCATCCCGGCCGCCAGCGCCAGCCAGGCACCGCGCAACCCGGACGGCTCCTGGCCCAAGGACCCGCAGAACCAGGACGACCCCACCACCAACGGCCACCTCACCTCCCGGACCCTGCACGCCTACAACGAGGTGAAGAAGGCGGTCTTCGACGGCGTCGACTTCAACCACTTCGTCTCCTGCTGGCGGACCCAGAGCTGGGGTGAGCACCCGAAGGGCCGGGCCTGCGACTGGGCCGCCCACGACAGCGGCTTCGCCGGCAAGGCCACCGGCTCCGACTACGTCTACGGCTGCCACCTGGCGGGCTGGTTCATCGGCAACTCCGACCGCCTCGGGATCCTCTACGTCATCTGGTACAAGATGATCTGGATACCCGGCCGGGGCTGGCACAAGTACACGACGGAGGGCGGCGACCCGTCCGGCGACCACACCAACCACGTCCACATGTCCATCGTCTGAGCGGTCGCGTTCCCGGGCTGGGCGTCCGCCCGGTGCTTGGTTAGTGTTGCTAACCATGGGATCCCGGGGCTGGCTGCGGCGCATGGTCGGGTACTGCTGGCGGTACCGGACGGCGGTGCTGCTGTCCTTCGGCGCCGCCCTGCTCGGCATGGCGGTCACCGCGCTCACCCCGCTGATCCAGCGCGCCGTGGTGGACGACGCCATCCTCACCGACAAGCTGCCCATCGCCCCGCTCGCCGGGCTGCTGCTGGCCGCCGCCCTGGTCAGCTACGGGACCACGTTCGTCCGCCGCTACTACGGCGGCCGGCTCGCCCTGGACGTGCAGCACGACCTGCGCAACGAGATGTTCGCCGCGCTCGCCGGCCTGGACGGCGCCCAGCAGGACGAGCTGCGTACCGGCCAGATCGTCAGCCGGGCCACCTCCGACATCACCATGGTGCAGGGGCTGCTGGCGATGGTGCCGGTGATGAGCGGCAACCTGCTGCTGTTCGCCGTCTCGCTGGTGGCGATGCTGTGGCTCTCACCGCTGCTCACCCTCATCGCGCTGGCCGTCGCCCCGGGCCTGGGGCTGATCGCCAAGTTTTCTGCCCGCACCCTCTTCCCGGCCACCTGGGCCGCGCAGCAGGAGGCCGGCGTGGTGGCCGGCGTGGTCGACGACGCGGTCACCGGCGTCCGGGTGGTCAAGGGCTTCGGCCAGGAGGAGCAGGAGCTGGCCAAGCTGGAGTCGGCCGCCCGCCGGCTGTTCGCGCTGCGCGCCCGCGCCGTCCGGCTCACCGCGCGGTACAACCCGGCGCTGCAGGCCGTCCCGGCGCTCGGGCAGGTGGGTGTGCTGGCCCTGGGCGGCGCTCTGGCCGTCGACGGGCACATCACGCTCGGTACCTTCCTCGCCTTCTCCACCTACCTGGCCCAGCTGGTCGGGCCGGTACGGATGCTGTCCAACCTGCTCACCGTCGGCCAGCAGGCGCGGGCCAGCGTCATCCGGGTGTTCGAGGTGATCGACTCCCGGCCGGTGGTGCGGGAGGCGCCGGACGCCCTCGCCCTGTCCACCGGCAGCGCACCGGGCGTCGACTTCGTCGACGTGCGCTTCGGGTACCTGGCCTCGGCGCCGGTGCTGCACGGGCTCACCCTGTCGGTGCGCCCCGGCGAGACGATGGCGGTGATCGGCACCGCCGGGTCCGGCAAGTCCACCCTCTCCCTGCTGCTGCAGCGCTTCTACGACCCGCAGGGCGGCGCCGTCCGGGTCGGCGGCCAGGACGTGCGCGGGCTCACCCTGGACTCGCTGCGCGCCAGCATCGGACTGGTCCTGGAGGAGAGCTTCTTGTTCTCCGAGTCGGTCCGCGCCAACATCGCCTACGGCCGCCCGGACGCCACCGACGAGCAGGTCCGCGCCGCCGCCCGGGCGGCCGAGGCGGACGGCTTCGTCAGCGCCCTGCCGCAGGGGTACGACACCGTGGTCGGCGAGAAGGGGCTGACCCTCTCCGGCGGCCAGCGCCAGCGCATCGCGCTGGCCCGCGCCCTGCTCACCGACCCGCACCTGCTGGTCCTCGACGACGCCACCAGCGCCGTGGACGCCCGGGTGGAGGCGGAGATCCACGCCACCCTGCACGAGGTGATGCGCGGGCGTACCACCCTGGTCATCGCGCACCGGCGCTCCACGCTGGCGCTCGCCGACCGGATCGCGGTGCTCGACTCGGGCCGGGTGGTGGACGTCGGTACCGCCGCCGAACTCGACGCCCGCTGCCCGCTCTACCGGCTGCTGCTCTCCGGCCCCGGCGAGGACGCCGAGGGCGTGGATGCCGGCGAGGTACTTCTGGCGGAGGTACCCGCCGGCACCGTCGCCGGGATCACCCCGGCGCTGTGGGACCGCACCGCCGCCCGCGCCCCGGTGGAGCGCGCCGACCGCCAGCCGACGCTGGCCGGGATCGGCGCCCCCGGGCGCGGCGGGCTGGGTGCCGGCCTGGGCGGCGGTGGCGGCCGCCCCCGGGCCGGCTCCGGTGGCGGTGGCATGGGTGGCGGCGCGATGGGCGGCGCGATGGCCGCCATGGCCCCCACACCCGAGCTGCTCGCCGAGGTGGATGCCCTGCCCCCGGCCACCGACGAGCCGGACGTCGACCAGGTCGCGGCCCGCGCCGAGGACCCGGCCTTCTCGCTGGGTACCCTGCTGCGGCCGCTGGCCACTCCGCTGCTGCTGGCGCTGGGGCTGGTCGCCCTGGACACGGCGGCCACGCTGGCACTGCCGGTGCTGACCCGGCGTGGCGTGGACGGCGGCGTCAACCAGGGCGCCCCCCGGGTGATCCTCGTGGTGTCCCTGCTCGGGCTGCTGGTGGTCCTCGCCGACCTGCTGGTCAACCGGGTACAGACCGCGCTGGCCGGGCGGACCGGCGAACGGCTGCTCTACACGCTGCGCGTGAAGACCTTCGCCCACCTGCAGCGCCTCGGCCTGGACTACTACGAGCGGGAGCTGTCCGGTCGGATCATGACCCGGATGACCACCGACATCGACGCCTTCTCCACGTTCCTGCAGACCGGGCTCACCACGGCGGTGGTCAGCGTGCTGACCTTCGTCGGCATCCTGGTCGCGCTGCTGGTGATCGACCTGCAGCTCGGCCTGGTGGTGCTGGCCACGCTGCCGGTGATGCTGGTGGCCACCCTGGTCTTCCGGGCCAAGTCGGCGCGGGCCTACCTGGAGGCCCGGGAGAAGGTCAGCATCGTCAACGCCGACCTGCAGGAGAACGTCGCCGGGATGCGGGTCACCCAGGCCTACCGGCGGGAAGCGCACAACGGCCGCCGGTTCGCCGCGCGCAGCGACGACTACCGGGTCTCCCGGACCCGGGCCCAGTTCTACATCGCCAGCTACTTCCCCTTCGTGCAGCTGCTGTCCAACGTGGCGGCCGCGCTGGCCCTGGTGGTGGGGGCCCGGCTGGTACACGCCGGGTCGCTGAGCACCGGGTCGCTGATCGCCTACCTGCTCTATATCGACATGTTCTTCGCCCCGATCCAGCAGCTGTCCCAGGTCTTCGACGGCTACCAGCAGGCCGCCGTGGGGCTGCGCCGGATCCGCGAGCTGCTGCGTACGCCCAGCTCGACGCCGGTACGCGGGCAGCCGGTGCCGGTGCCGGTGCGGTTGGCCGGGCAGCTGCACTTCGCCGACGTCGGCTTCGGGTACGCCCCGGGTAGCCCGCTGGCGCTGGCCGGGGCGTCGTTCACGGTGGCGCCGGGCAGCACGGTGGCGCTGGTCGGGGAGACCGGCGCCGGCAAGTCCACCGTGGTCAAGCTGGTGTCCCGGTTCTACGACGTGACCGGCGGCGCCGTGCTGATCGACGGCGTGGACGTCCGCGACTACGACCTGCCGGCGCTGCGGCACCGGATGGGGGTGGTACCGCAGGAGGCGTACCTGTTCCCCGGCACGGTCCGGGACGCCATCGCCTACGGCCGGCCGAGCGCCAGCGACGCCGAGGTGGAGGCGGCGGCCCGGGCGGTCGGCGCACACGACATGATCGCCCGGCTGCCCGGCGGGTACCTGCACCAGGTGGCCGAGCGGGGACGCAACCTCTCCAGTGGACAGCGGCAGCTGCTGGCGCTGGCCCGGGCGCAGCTGGTGGACCCGGACATCCTGCTGATGGACGAGGCGACGGCGGCGCTGGACCTGGCCACCGAGGCGGCCGTCACCCGGGCCGGCGAGCAGCTGGCGCGGCGGCGTACCACGCTGGTGGTGGCGCACCGGCTGACCACGGCCGCCCGGGCGGACCGGATCATCGTGCTGGACCACGGGCGGGTGGTCGAAGAAGGTACGCACGGAGAGTTGCTCGACAAAGACGGTCTGTACGCGGCGCAGTGGCGTACCTTCACGGGGATACCGGTCGCAACGTAGAGGTAACGATGCGTAACGTCCCCCGTCGGTTTGCTGCCGGCGCCCTGCTCACCTGCGCTGTCGCAGCCACCGTCGCCCCGGGCACGCCCGCCTGGGCGGCGACGAAGACCACGCTCGTGGTCAGCGTGGCGGCCGCGCCACAGCCGCCACTGCCCGGCAAGGCGGTGACCTATACCGTCGCCGTGCACAACAGCGGCCAGGTGAAGGCCGCCGGCGTGCAGTTGGAGCTGACCACCAACGCGGCGATGAGCGACATTACCGCCAAGGTCGGCGGCGGCCGGTGCTACCGCAGCGCCCTGGAGACGGTCTGCAACGTGGGTACCGTCAACCCGGGGGCGACCGCCACCGCCACCGTCACCGGCGCCCTACCGAAGGACGCGGCGCTGCACAGCACCACCTGGGTGACCGCCGTGGTGACCAGCACCACGCCGCTCACCGCCCCGGGCCGGGACATGCTGGTCTATCCGCTGGGCGGCCCGCCGCCGCAGCCCACCCCGCCAGCCTCGGCGGCGGCCGCCCCGGCCCCGTCGACGGCGGTCGCGGCCGGGTCACCGCACCACAGCGCGGTGTCCCTGCTGCAGCCCACGGCGCTCACCCGCAGCGCGGCGATCGTCTTCGCGGTCCTGGTGGTGGCCCTCATCGTGGTCGGCCGACGCTGGGAACGGCGCACCGCGACCGCCGTCGCCGGACCGGCAACCGCCCCGCGCCACGGCGCGCCCGCCGGCGAACCCACCGGTCCCGACGTGCCGACCGACCAGCCCGGGACCGTCACGGCCACGGCCGGCGCAGCCTCCGACACCCCCGCCAAGCGGGCCGCCGACACCCCCGCCAAGCCGGCCGCCGCCAACCCCGCCACGCCGGCCGGGGCGGCGCCGCACCACCGTTCCCGGCTGGTCGGTGCCGCGCCGAAGCCAGCCGTCGGACCAGATCCCGACGCGGACGGCGACGGCCCCGGCGAGACCGGACTGTGGGAGCTGCTGGGAGCGGGCACCGACCGGTCGGCACCCGAGACGGGGACGACGCACGCCCAGCCGGTAGCGCCGCGCAGCGCGGCGGCCGACGAGAACGTGACCGGCAGTGAAGGTGGCCGACCAATTTCCGGCTAATCGGAAATATGCCACACTATCCCCATGGTACGTGCGGCCGCGGATCAGGGACAGCGGGCCGGTACCGCGGTACTCGCCGCGACCTGCTTGTCGACGCTCGTGGTCAACGCCAACACCTCCGCCGTCAGCATCCTGCTGCCAGCCATCAGCGACGACACCGGTACGCCGGTGTCCACCCTGCAGTGGGCGGTGACCGGGTACTCCCTGATGGGGGCGGCGGTGATCGTCACCTCCGGCGCCCTGGGCGACGTGTTCGGCCGTCGGCGCATCTTCCTCGGCGGACTGGCCCTCTTCGTGGTCTCCTGCGTCCTCATCGGGCTGGCCGACACCGGTGGCCAGGTCATCGCCGGCCGGGTCATCCAGGGGGCCGCCGGGGCCACCTTGCTGGCCTGTGGCATGAGCCTGATCTCGGTGGCCGCCTCCGGACCGGCGAAACTGCGCGCGGTGGCGCTGTGGGGGGCCGCCTCCGCCGTCGGCGCGGCCGCCGGGCCGCTGATCGGCGGCCTGCTGGTCAGCGTCGCCGGCTGGCAGGGGCTGTTCTGGATCGACGCGCTGATCGCCACCGCGTGCTTCCCGATCACCCTGCGCGGGGTACCCGAGTCGAAGGACCCCGGCCGGTCGCACAGCATCGACTGGGCCGGTACCTTCCTGGTGGCCGCCATCCTGGCGCCGTTCATCCTGGCGGTCAGCGAGGGCTCCAGCTGGGGCTGGCTGTCCGCCGGTACGCTGCTCTGCTTCGCCGTCACGGCGGCCGCCGCGGTCGCCTTCGTGCAGGTGGAGCAGCGGGTCCGGGCGCCGCTGCTGGACCTGCGGCTGCTGCGCAACTCCAAACTCGTCGGCGGGACGCTGGCCATCCTCATCGGCGCCGCCACGCTCAACGCGTTGATGTACCTGATCAGCATCTACTTCCAGGACCCGGCCGGGCTGACGATGAGTCCGCTGGAGGCCGGCCTGGCCACCATCCCGGCCACCGGCGCCATGATCGCCATCACGCCGGCCGTCAGCCCGCTCGCCGTGCGGCTGGGTACCCGGCAGGTGATCGGGGTGGGCTTCGTGCTCATGACGGTCGGCTTCGCCGCCCTGATCTTCGTCAACTCCGACTGGAAGTACGCCGCCTTCGTCGTGCCGATCATCCTCACGGCCCTCGGCATGGGGCTGACCAACGGGCCGGCCTCGGCGGTGTGTACCTCGGTCGTGGCGCCCAAGGACATCGGTGCCGCATCCGGCCTGTCCAACATGGCCCGCTACGTCGGCGCCGCGGTAGCGACGGCAGCCGCCGCCACTGTCTACGCGAGCGTCAGCACCGCCGCCAAGGCGGGTGGCGCGAGCACCGGCGACGCCCTCGCCAAAGGGATGTCCCGGGCGTCGATCCTGCTCACCGCGGTCTCCGCGGCGGGCATCCTGCTGGCCCTGCTGGCCCGCCGACACCGGCCGCCGCGGCCCACCGCCGTGGACCGCGCCGCCGACGCCGCCGCCCCGGTCCACACCGCCCCCCGCTCCACCAGCCTGGAACCGGCATGATCGCCCCCGCCGACGCCGCAGTGGCCTGAACCTCAGCGGGAAGCCGCAGCTCAGCTGATCGTCGGCGGGATCTGTACCGGCGTCCGGGTGGTCGCGCCGGTCATGTCGGTGGTGTTCATGATGACGGCGGCGTGGGCCTGTCGGGCGAATGCGGGGAAGCAGGGTCTGGCGAGCAGGGCCGCCGCGCGTAGGGCGATCAGCGGGACGTGGCTCGTCTTGGCGGGTGTGCCTGCTCTGGCGGTCAGCTGGTTGGCGATCTCGTTGAAGGTCAGGTTGGCCGGCCCGGTCACGTCGAGGATCTGTCGGCGCTGTGACCTGTCGTGGATGACGTTGCCGATCACGTCGGCCACGTCGCGGACGCAGACGAAGTTGATGGGGTTGTCGCCCGGGCCGAATACCAGCGCCGTGCCGCGGTCGTGGAGGTGGGCGCCGATCAGCTTGGTCCAGGTTTCCAGGAACGGAGCGGGCCGGATGATGCTCCAGTCGAGACCGCTGCCGGTGAGGGCCTGTTCCGCGGCGTGTTTCATGCGGTGCAGGCTCATCGGGTGGGTGGCCGAGGCGCCGTGCACGGATACCAGGACGAAATGCTCGACGCCTGCGGTGATCGCGGCGCGGATCAGGCGGAGATTGGCGTCACGGTCGATGGTGGCGGGGCTGATCCCGCGGCCGGGCAGGAAACCGTGGACGGCGGATACGACGCTCGAGCATCCGGCCGTTGCCCGCGCGAGGACGTCGGGGTCGCGCACGTCACCGACGACGGTCTCGACGCCCTCAGCGCACAGGGCGGCCGCACGGGCCGGTTGCCGGGTCAGGACCCGGACTGGCGCGCCGCCCGCAGTCAGCGTCTGGACCAGCGGCCCGCCCAGGGTGCCGGTACCGCCGGCAACGAGGATCACCGCCGGTCCGCAGCGGGTGCGGCGGGCGGGTCGGGCATGGTGGCTCGGCTGATCGCGGCGTTCACGTCGCCGCTGGAGGAATCGACCGGTTCCAGATAGAACCGGGCTGCCGTGATCCGGTCGGCCACGACCTGGAAGATGATCACGCCCCGCATGAGATGGGCCGCGCCATCGCGGCGGATACCGGACATCTCCCACTCCGTCCACGCGGTGTCCCCGGCGACGGCCGAACCGAGGATGCGCGCGGCGACGTCGGGGATACCGGCGAACAGTTGGCTCCAGTTGTGTCGGACCTGCGCGGCGCCACGAAAGCCGCGGACCGGATGGGCGGGCGTGTCGTTGCGGTAGTCCTCGGAGAAGCAGGCGACCAGCGCGTCCAGGTCATGGGCGTTGGTCGCGTCCGCGAGTCGCCGGACGACCAGCAGGGGGTCGGTGGATCCGTTCATGCCGGACCTCGATTCCATTCTGAGTAGCTAGATTGAATACGGTAGCATAGAATGAACCGCGTGGAGACCGGTGGAAAGAGCCGCACGTACGACTCACGCGGCCGGCAGGCCCAGGCCAGGCGCAGCCGTGACACGATCCTCGACATCGCCCGCGCCAGGTTCCTGGCCCACGGCTACGCGGCCACCACGATGGGGTCCATCGCCGCTGAAGCCGGCGTTGCGGTGGACACCGTGTACAAGGCGTTCGGGGGCAAGGCCGGGCTGGTGCGGGAAATCTACGAACGCAGCCTCACCGGTGAGGGTCCGGTCGCGGCACCGCGGCGCTCGGACGACATGCAGAGCAGCGAGTCCGACCCGTACACGGTGGTGCACCGCTGGGGAGTCCTCGGCGCTGAAGTGGCGCCCCTGGTCGCCCCGATCCACCTGCTGATCCGCGATGCCGCGGCCACGGACGCGGAGATGGCGGCCCTGCTCAACGACAGCGACCGGCAACGCCGCCACCGGATGGCCCACAATGCCCGCACCTTGGCTGACCGCGGCCAGCTCAAGCCCGGGGTGACCCTGGAGATCGCTACCGATGTGCTGTGGACCTACAGTTCACCGCAGTTGTACGAACTCCTCGTGATCCGCTGTGGCTGGGCCGCGTACCGCTACGGCCAGTTCATCGGCGACTCGCTGGCCGCGGCCCTGCTTCCCTAGCGTGTCCGTTCAACCCAGTGGCGGTAGGCGCCCAACAAGCTGAGGCGGCGGCACGGATGCCGTCCGGTCGGGCTGGCGAGGCTTCTAGTGCGGCTGGCGCTGGCGGGGGCGGCGGACCCCGCCGGGGCCGCTGTTGCGCAGCCGGGACAGCCGCCGGCCGTAGGCCCGGGGCAGCTCACGGACGGTGGCCGGGACCCGCCGGTCCCGGCGCGGACGGGGCAGCCGCCCGGGCGCCGAACCGGCCAGCGCGGTCGCCTCCCGGCCGGGCAGCCGAAGCGCGAACCAGGTCAGCAGGCCGGTCGGGATGATCACCCAGCAGGACAGCAGCCGGTACCCGAGCACCACGGCCGCGGCCGGCGCCTGCCCGGCACCGGCCGAGACCAGCGCGGCGAGCAGGCTCGTCTCGATCAGCCCGATGCCGCCCGGGGTCACCGGCAACTGCCGTACCGCCTGCACGGCGAGGTACGCGGCGGCCAGGTGCGGGTTGCCCAGGTGCAGGTGGCAGGCGTGCGCCACGGCGATCAGGCAGCTCAGGTCGAGCGCCCAGTTGGCGACCGAGTACGCCAGCGTGGTGACCCAGTGCCGGGCCGGCACCAGGCGCGCGTCGTGCACGGCGGTGCGTACCGGCGCCAGTCCCCGACGCAGCCGGGCCGGCCAGTCGGTGGGTACCTCGGCCTGCGGTGCCAGCGTCGCCGGGTCGGCGGCCGGGGCGTCGGCGGGGGGCTCGACCGGGGCCGGGCCGCTCCACCGGCGGGTACCCAGCCGCTGCGCCCAGGCGGCGCACCCGGCGATGACCAGGGCGCCGGCCGCCAGGACCAGGCCCCACCGGTGGCCGCTCCACTGCCCGACGAGCCAGCCCCCGGCGACCGTGCTCAGCCCACCCAGGTACAGCAGGATGAGGCCGACGGTGGAGGCCAGGCCGGAGAGGATCATCACGGTGCTGGCGATGGACCGGGTGGCGCCACGTTGGCGGTACTGCTGGTAGGCGAAGCCGGCGGAGACCGCCGACCCGGCCGGCAACGCCACCGCGATGGCCGAGCGGCTGAACGTCATCGCCACCGCCCGCACCGGCGACATGCGGACCCGGAACGCCAGCAACAGGTGCCGCTGCTGGGCGGCGAACATGCCGATGGACAGCGCCTCGGCCAGCACGGCCAGCACGATCCAGCGGCCGTCGGCGGTACGTACCGTGTCGACCACCGCGCCGAGCGAGGGCAGCCGGTGCCGGACAGCGAAGTAGGCGACCACGCTGACCACCGCCACCACGGTCAGTTTCAGCAGGGTACGGACCCGGAGCGGGAGGCGTCGAGGTGCAGCGGGGCGCCCCGGAGGCTGCTCCGCCATCCCCGTCACCCCGACCTCCCTTTGCCCGACCCGAACACTTCGCCTGTCGCGAATTATTCGCCCGCCGTCGGCTCCTGGCCAAGAGGATTGTCGCAGGAGTGAGCTGAGGAACACCTGGGAGTTACCGGATCGACAGAACTGGCCAGCAGCCCTCTGATATGGCAGTTTGCTGCCAGCCACGCCACCCGCCGGCCCACGGCACCGGCTGGGTGGGGTTGCCGCCGGGCCGGCCGCCCGGCGGCGTGACCGCTGTCGGCCAGCGCCAGGCCGGCGGCGGGGCGGCGGGGCGGCGGGCCCCACCCGGGGCGTGGGGCCGACTTTCCCGGAGCAGGCCGCCCGACGTGGCGCGACCCGGCGCGACGGGGACGCCGCCGGACCGGCTGACCGGCTCCATCGACCCGGCATCCTGCCGCGGGTCTACCCCCAGGCAGGTCTCCGACGCAGCACGGTGCCCCGCCCGGTGCCTGCCCCTCCGGTCCGTGCCGCCCGGCGGCGCCTTGCCGTCCCGGGCAGCGACGGTACGGCCACCGACCGTCCACTTCGGACAGATGAATCACGTGGTACGCCAACGTGAATCGGGTGAACCCGCAACGAGTCGGCATCGGAGCCTTCCGGCGACCGGGTAGCGGTGTTTGGATGGAGACTGATCGTTTCCCAGTGGGGCATGGTTTCGGGAGGGCAGGGTCGTGGCGAGCGTCGCCGAGTTGAAGGCCGCCATCAACGCCGCGATACAGCAGGTCAGCGACGCCCAGGTGGCCGTACGCGGGGCCAACGAGAAGCTGTCCGAAGCACAGCAGAGCCTGGCCGCCGCCCTGGAGGGCAGCGGCCACGACGCGGTCGGGGCCGCCCAGGCGGCCCTCACCCAGGCCGCCGACGAGCTGGAGGAGTGCCTGACCGCCACGCTCACCGCGGTGGACCAGGCACAGACCTACGCCGCGACGCTGTAGGCCGCCATGTCGCTGGTCGAGGAGCTCGGATCGCAGGTCCGGGCGGGTACGGACGAGTTGCCGGTGGCCGGGGTGAGCGCCGGGCTGGCCCGCCTGCGGGCTGGGCTGGACCTGCTGCGCTGGGCCCGCCAGGAGTCCAACCACGAGCTGGGTACCGACCGGCTCGCGGTCGCCGTCGAGCACCTGGAGCACGCCGCCCGGGCGCTGCTGGTCGCCCAGGAGCAGTTCAGCGCGTACCTCACCGCCATCGGGCTGACCCGGGACGGCACCCCACCGGCGCCGCCGCCCGCCGCCCCCGGCACCCCGGGCGCCCCGGGCCAGGCCCGGCCGGGCGCCGGCTCAGCGCCGGGGGGTGTGGACGCCCAGCCGCTCACCGACTGGTGGAGTGCCCGGGTGGGAGTGCTCACCGGTACCCCCGAACAGCAGCGCGGCGACTCCGGGCCGGTCGACCCGGACGACCTGCTCGCCCGGGTCGCCGACCGGGTCCGGGCCGGCGACCGGGCCGGACTGGCCGACCAGCTCGGGGCGGCCAAGGCGCACGTCGGGCTGGCGCTGGCGGCACTGGCACCGGCCCAGGCCTACGACGCGGCGGCGAACCTGCTCGGCCGGCCGCCGGTCGCCGCCGACCTGGACCGGCTCACCCAGCTGACCCGGGCCCGGGTCACCGAACTGCTCCCCGGCCTGCCCCCGGCCGCCGTGGACGCCCAGCTGGCCCGGGTGTGCCGGGCGCCGGCCACCCCGCTGCCGACGCCGCTGCACCCGGCCGACTCGGCGGTGGCCGCCGCTGTCCTGGTCGGCGTGCTGCGTCAGGAGGCCGCCGCCGACGCCGGACCAGAGGAGCGCCGTGGCCGCCCGTGACCTGCTCGTCAGCCAGGCCCGGGCGGACGTGGCGCTGGCCCGCGCGCTGGCCCGGGCCGGCCTGGCCGGCGCCGAGGCGGAACTCGCCGCCGCCCGGGAACGGCTGGCCCAGGTACGCGCCGCCGCGGCGCAGGTACCGGCGCGCCTGGCGGCCAGCCGGGACCAGCGCATCACGGCGGCCCGCAGCGGGCACGCGGCGCGGGTACGCGAGCTGGCCGACCGGGCCGCGCAGGCCGCCCGGGACCACGTCACCGGCCCGGCCGGCTGGTCCTGGGCGCAGTGGACCGGCGACGTCGGGGCACCGGTCAGCGCCCGCACCCGGGCCGCCCAGCCGCTGCGGGTGGGCAGCATCCGGGTGGACGGCGCCGCCGAGGTACCGGCGTTCGTGCCGCTCCTCGACCGGGCGCACGTGCGGGTGGACGGGCACGGGGCGCCCGGGTACGGGCCGGACGCGGTGATCGCCGGGCTGCTGCTGCGCGCCTTGGCCGACACGGTGCCCGGGCAGGTCCGCCTGTACGGGTACGACCCGGAGCGGCTGGGTGGCGGGCTGGCCGGGTTCGCCCCGCTGGCGCCGGCCGGGCTGCTCCGGCTGGTCGGCCCCGGTGGGCTGGCCGGGCTGCTGGACGAGCTGGTCGACCAGATCCGCCGGATCAACGAGACGGTGCTGGCCGGCGAGTACCGGTCGCTGGCCGAGCTGGCCGCCGCCGGCCGGCGACCGGAGCCGTGGCGGGTGGCGGTGCTGCTACGTGAGGACGCCGGCCAGGAGCTGTCCCGGCACGAGCGCGCCCAACTCGACCGGGTACTGCGTACCGGCGTCGCCTGCGGCGTGCACCTGGTGCTGCACGGGTTCCCCGGGCCGGCACTGGGCAGCGTCGAGGAGGTACCTGTGCTCGACGGGGTGGCGGCGCTGTCCGGGTACCCGGGGCTGCCGGTGGCGGTGTCCGCCCCGCCCGGGCAGCTGGTCACCGCCGTGTGCCGGGCACTGGCCCGGCAGGTGCTGGCCGGACCGGCGCCGATCGACGCCACCACGCTGCTGCCGGAGCGGTACTGGACGCAGTCCTCGGCGACCGGGTTGACCACCCCGCTGGGCGAGGGCGCCGACGGTCGCCCGGCACTGGTGACGCTCGGCGACTTCCCGCCGCACGCGCTGCTGGGCGGCCCGTCCGGTACCGGGAAAACGAATTTGATCTTCGCCTGGCTGGCCGGGCTGACCGCCCGCTACTCCCCCGACGAGCTGGAGCTCTACCTGCTCGACTTCAAGGAGGGGGTGTCCTTCGCCCGGTTCGCGCCCGGCCAGCGCGACCCCAGCTGGCTGCCGCACGTCCGCCTGGTCGGCATCAACGCCAACACCGACCGCGAATTCGGCCTGGCCCTGCTCCGCCACCTGGCGGCCCAGCTGCGCCAGCGGGCCGACGCGGCCAAGCAGGCCGAGGTGACCACCCTGGCCGAACTGCGCGCCGACGACCCGCAGGGGCGCTGGCCGCGCATCGTGGCCGTGGTCGACGAGTTCCAGGTGCTGCTCGCCGGCCGCGACGCCCTGGCCAGCGAGGCGGTCACCCTGCTGGAGGACCTGGCCCGGCGCGGCCGGTCGCAGGGCATCCACCTGATCCTGGCCAGCCAGGACCTCTCCGGCATCGAGGCGCTCTGGGGCCGCAGTGGGCTGGTCGCCCAGTTCACCCTGCGCATCGCCCTGCCCAAGGCGCGCCGGGTGCTCGCCGAGGCGAACACCGCCGCCGACACGGTCCCCCGCTACCACGCCGTGGTCAACGCCGACTCCGGCGCCCCCGAAGCCAACCAGATCGTCCGCATCCCGGCCGCCAGCGACCGTCCCCTGTGGACGAAGCTGCAAGGCCGGCTGTGGTGGCAGCGGCCACCCGGCGCCACCCCGCCGCGGCTGTTCGACGGCGACGCCATCCCCCGGCTCGCGGACGCCGAGGACTACCCCGCCCCCGCGACCGAACCGCCGGCCGAGCCGGTCGCCCTCCTCGGCGCCGCCATCGACGTGCGCGCCCGGTCCGCCCGGCTGCGCCTGTCCCGCGCCCCCGGACGCAACCTGGCCATCCTCGGTACCCAGGTGGACGAGGCTTGCGCGGTGCTGCACGCGGCGGTCGCGTCGCTGGCCCGCAGCCACCCGCCCGGGACCGCCCGCTTCTCGCTGGCCTGCCTCGACCCCGACGCCAGCGCCGCCGCCACCCGCCTGCAGGCCCTGCTGCCCGGCGACACCATCGTGTACGACCGGGAAACCCTGCCCGACCTGCTCGCCGCCACCGCCGCCACGCTGCGCCCCGGCCCCCCGCACTTCCTGGTCCTCTACGCCGTCGACGCCGCCGCCACCGTGCTCGCCGCCGAGCGCCCCGGCGGCAGCGGCCACGCCAACCTGCGCCGCATCCTGAGCCTCGGCCCCGAATCGCACACCCACGTCCTCGGCTGGTGGCGCTCCGTCGGCCGGCTCCGCGACGACCTCGGCGGCGCCGGCGCCCGACTCGACGCCATCGGCGCCTGGCTCGCCCTCGACGTGCACGGCGCCGAACTCGCCCCGCTCTACCCGCACCCCGGCGGCCCCGACTGGCACCCGCGCCCCTGGCGCGGCCTCTACTTCGACCGCACCGTGCACCGCACCGCCGAAGTGGTCATCCCCTATGGCTGAGTCCTACCCCGAACTCATCCGCCAACTCGCCGACGCCCGCCGCGTCCTCGCCGAGCAGGAGCAGGCCGCCCGGGACTGGTACACCGAGCAGCTCGCCGACGCCCGGGACGCGGTGGCGCGCACCGAACAGCTGGTCGAGGCGGCCGCCGACCGGGTCGACGCCGCGCACGCCCTGGTCGAACGGGTGGACGCCGACGCCACCCTGCTGTGGCGGGCACTCGGTGCGCGGCTGGGCCGGGGCGCCGTCCGCCGCCTCGGGCCGCCACCCGAACCGGCCGTCGTCGACGAGGTACCTGCGACCGACCCGCTGCTGCTGCTGCGCCGGGTCCGGGCACGGCTGGACGGGGTACCGGCCCGGACCGTGCGCCCGCTGTGGGTCACCGGCCTACTGTGGGCAGCGGTGCTGGCCGGAGTGGCTGTCATCGCATACGCGCTGGCCGCACGCCTGCACTGAAGTTATCCACAGATCGTGATGTGTGGGTACCACTGCGTCGAGCAGTTCCGCTACCCTCGGACCGGCGCCTGGGGAGGTGGACGGTGAACAACCGCAACTGTGGAGACCAGCGGTGAGCGACAGGGACCGGCTACCGCCACGCTCGGCCGGCAACCCGCCGTCGGTCGACTGGAACCAGCTCGACGTGCCGGCGATGTGGCACCTCATCCAGCGCGAGGATGACGGCATCGCCCGGTATCAGGCCGACGTGTGGAACCGCACGTACGACCTGCTCGACTCCTGCCGCATCCAACTCCAGGCACTCGCCGACGCCCTCGCCCGCGACTGGCCACCGGTACCGGGCTCGGCCGCGCTCGCCTTCCAACAACAGCTGACCGTCCTCATCAAAGCAATCACCTCCACCAGCCACGACGCCTCGGGCAACGCGCTGGCGGTGTCCAGCATCGCCGACACGCTGATGAAGGCGCGGGCGACGGTCGAGGACCTCAACCAGAAATGGCAGCAGCCGGCGACCATCTCGTACCGCAGCATGCACCCCGTCCTTCAGGAACAGGGCGCACAGGCGATGCGCGAAGCCGACGAAGCCGCCTACGACTACGGCACGAACCTGAATGTCCCCGCGCCATACCAGACCCCGGGCGCGATCGGCCGGGCACACGCAGATACCGGCGGAATGTTTGCCGCGCCGGCCGATCAGCCCGGGTCGAACGCTGCCGGGCCTCAGCCCAGCACGCAACCGTCACGGGCATGGGACAGCTCGCCACCCTCATCCGCGTGGAACAGCTCCGCGGGTCCCGGACTTCCCCTTTTGGCATCCCGGGGCGGCGGCGACCGAGTGTCACCCGCCCCCGCGCCCGGCGCTTCTTACCCAGCACCCGGTGCGGGCGCCTCCCGGGACCGATCTGTAACTTGGCTGCCGGTCGAAGGTCAACCCGGTCGCTGGACCACGTACTCTCGCGCACTCGATAGTGGTCCAGCGAGAGACCAACGCACCACACGTTCGGCTGAACCGTCTCAACGCGCCCCGGCCGATCACAGTACGACTTCCGAGGATGCCGTCCACGATGCGTCTGCAGGTCGACACGCCCCAGGGAACGCGCCCCTTGGCCTCGCCAACGGAATCGCCGGCAGAAGCGGACGCGGCCGAGGGCGGCGTGGGGAACCCTATACGGAGTGGGAGGTGGAGCGCGGAGTGCCAGGAGTTCTGAAACCCGCCCCAGAACCGACTCACCACGACCCCGGTCCGATCCTCGGAAATCCTCGATGAGGCGGAGTTGGTGGCCATCGATACAGCGACCACTGCCACTGGCGTCAATGACGGGAACCTTGGCCATCATGGTCGCGACCATGGCCGCCGTCCCTGCTCAGGCAGACGTGACCCGAAATGACCAGTGGTACCTCAACACCCTTCGAATCAACGAAGCCCATCGGATCGTCACCGGCGGCGACGTTGTTGTCGGGATCGTGGATACGGGTGTCAACGGTGATCAGCCCGACCTCGTCGGCTCAGTCCTGCCCGGCGCCGACGCCGCAAGCGGCTTCATCTCCGCTGCTCAGCGGGATCAGAACGGCCACGGAACAGCGGTCGCGACAATCGTTGCCGGCCACGGACATGGCGTTGGAGGGCAGGAGGGCATTCTTGGAATCTCTCCATCTGCACACATCCTGCCGATAAGGGCAGACGACACACGGGACTATGACGCTGCTGAGGCGAACGGTGTCTCCTGGGCAGCAGATCATGGCGCAAAGGTCATCTGCGTCGCTTTCATCGGCAACAACACCGCCGAGTGGGCCACGGCGGTCGCGAAGGCCAGAGCGGCAGACGCTCTGATCATCGCGGGCACAGGGAACCGCGACAGCGGACACAACGAGATCGGCTATCCAGCCAAACTCGATGGAGTCATAGCAGTTGGAGCGACCACCCGTGCCGGCATTCTTGCCGGCTTCTCGCTAACCGGACAAGCCACCGCGCTGACCGCGCCCGGAACAGAAATTTCGACACCCAGACTCGGTGATGGCTACGAGACCTCCGAAGGGACGAGCTTCAGCACCGCCATCGTGGCCGGCGTCGCCGCACTCGTCCGCGCCAAATTCCCCAACCTCTCCGCCGCCGAAGTCGCGCACCGTCTCGAAGCGACCGCCGACGACGAGGGACCGCCCGGCCGCGACGACCAGTACGGCTACGGCATCGTCAACCCGCTCAAAGCACTCACCGCCGACGTCCCGCCACTGGGCGCCAGTCCCTCATCCACAACCAACAACCAGTCGGCCGGCCAGCACGACCGCAAACTCATCGTCGGCACAGTCCTGCTCGCCCTGTCGGCGCTGGTTGGCGCAGTCATCATCGTGATCGCCGCACTCCGGTGGAGGCGCGGCCAGCCCGGCTAGGACTCGGATTTGTCCTGGATCTCCCAGGCGTGGTCCAAGGCATGCCAGGCGATCCGATGGGAGGCGTACCGGGCCGTCCACTTGCGTCCCGCGATCGGTTCACCGTCGGCTGCCCCCGACAGCACTTCCAGGATCGCCTCGTGCAGCGCCCCCGCGTCGTCGAACGACCCCGGGGCGGGCAGTTTGAGCCCGATCTGGCGGGCGTAGCCCGCTTCGGCGCCGAGGACGTGTTCGATGATGGCGGCGGTGTCCCGGCCGCCGCCGCGCGGACCTTTGCGCAGGGTGGGCGGGGCGGCGGTGGCGACCTTCTCGAAGTACTCCCAGCTGGCGCGGAGCAGGGCGAGCCGGGAGCGCATGTCGGCGGCGGTCAGGGGGGCGCGGTCGGGGTCGGTGACCTTGCCGGGTACCCCGAAGGAGGTGGCACCGTCGCCGGCCAGGCGCTGCACGACGGAGGGTTCGGGGCGGGCCGGGAAGCGCCGGTGTGCCAGCTTGGCCACTTCGGCGTACCGGGGGGCGTAGCTGACCAGGGCTTCGAGGGCGGCCTCCTCGTCGCGGCCGGAGCGCGACCAGCCGGGCCAGTCGACGGCGGTGGCGAACGACTTCTTGTCGGCGCCTTCGATGGTGACCGGGATGACGGTGGTACCCGCTGCCATGCCGCGATGCTCTCACAACACGACCGGGCCCGCTCCCGGATGGGCAGGGCGGATGCGGATGGACCAGGGCTGATCGGGCAGACGTGCGTAAGCGGCCGGCGGGCGGGGTACCAGGGAATGGTCTACCGCCCACGCGGGGAGGGATTCCACGATGACCACCGTTGACCACGAGCCGGCGCCCGGCCGGCACAGCGCGAGCGGGACGCAGCCGACCGCGCCGACCCCCGGCCCGGCCGACCGACGGCTGCTCTGGATCTGTGCCCTGGTCCTGGCCGTGATCGTCGGCGGGGCACTCTTCCTGATCATGGCGCGCGGAGCGATCAACGACGTGCGGCGCCACGGTGACCCGGCGACCAGCCACCATCGGCACCGGGTCGCCGGGGCCGCGCACGGCCGTGACGAGGCGACGCTCGACCTGGTCAGCGGCGCGACGACGGTCACCGTACGGACCGGCGACACCGGCGCCGACATGTACCGGATCTCCACGCCGGACGGCGGCGCGCTGCTGCCGGCGGTGATCGACCACGGGGACACGGTCGAGGTGCAGTTGACCGACAGCGGGCAGCACGGCGCCTCGACGGTGCTGGTCGAGCTCTCCGACAAGGTGGCCTGGCACGTGCGGCTGGGCGGCGGCTCGAACGAGGCCACCGTGGACGCCCACGAGGGCGGCCTGGCCGGCCTGGACTTCGCCACCGGGGTCAGCACGGTCACGGTGTCGCTGCCGAAGCCGCACGGGACGGTCCGGGTCGGCGTCGCCGGTGGGGCCGGTTCGGTCACCGTGCACGCGCCGGCCGGCACCCCGGCCCGGCTGCGGGTGGGCGGCGGTGCCGCCAGCGCCACCCTCGACGGCGAGCAGCACTCCGGCGTCTCCGGCGGGTCGGTCTTCACCACCAGTGGGTACGACAGCGCCACCGATCGTTACGACGTGGATGCCACCACCGGGGTCTCCACCATCGTCGTGGATCACGGGTGACCCATACTGGTCCGGTGACCCAGCCTCTGATCGTCCTGGTGATGGGCGTCTCCGGCAGCGGCAAGACGACCATCGGCACGCTGCTGGCCCAGCGGCTCGGCTGCGTGTACGCCGAGGCGGACTCGTTCCATCCGCAGGCCAACATCGACAAGATGCACGCCGGGCTGCCGCTCACCGACGCCGACCGGCAGCCCTGGCTGGCGGCCATCGCGCAGTGGATCGACACCTGCGAGGAGGCCGGCGAGACCGCCGTGGTGACCTGCTCGGCGCTCAAGCGCAGCTACCGTGACCAGCTGCGGGCCGGGCACAAACACGTCCGGGTAGTGTTCCTGCGCAGCTCCCCCGACGTGCTGGCGCACCGGGTGCTGCACCGGGAGGGGCACTTCTTCCCGGCCGACCTGCTCACCACCCAGCTCGCGGCGCTGGAGCCGCCGACGCCGGACGAGCATGTCATCGAGGTGGACAACACCCGTCCGCCGACGACCGTGGTCGACGACATCCTCAGCCACCTCGGGTTCTGACCACGCACGACGGCCCGGACCATCGCTGGTCCGGGCCGTCGCATGCTGACCGGAGGGTCAGCCGATGGCGCAGGTCGTGCCGTTGAGCTTGAACGAGGTGGGCACCGCGTTCGTGCTCGTCATGCTCGCCAGGAAGCCGACGTCCTGGCTGCCACCGCCGGCCGCCAGGGCGGCGGTGTAGCTGACGCTGGCCACGCTGACGTTGGCACCGGACTGGGTCGGCGTACCGCCCCACATCTGGTTGATCACCTGCCCGTTGGCGAACGACCAGGTCAACGTCCAGCCGTTGATGGCCGTTGCGCCGGTGTTGGTGATGTGGACGGCGCCCTGGAAACCGCCCGGCCACTGGCCGGTGACCGAGTAGGCCACCTTGCAGCCGCCGGTTGTCCCCGACGGCGACGGCGACGGCGACACACTGCGCGACGGACTGACCGACGGCGACGCCGAACTACGCGACGGGCTCACCGACGGCGAACCGGAACTACGCGATGGGCTCACCGACGGCGAACCCGAACTACGCGACGGGCTGACCGACGGTGACGCGGACCGCGACGGCGACGCCGAGCTGGGGCTCACCGATGGCGTGGTGGTGCTGATCCGGTCGCCGTAGATGATGCCGCGGCCGTTGGTGCCGATGTAGACGCGGCCGTAGATGCGCGGGTCGCCGGTGAGCGCCTCGCCGATGTTGCCGTACTGGTGCTGGTCGTCGTTGATGCGTACCCAGCTGGCACCGGCATCGTCGGAGCGGAACACGCCGTTCACCCCGTCGATCAGGGCGACCGTGTAGAGCGCCTGGTAGGTCTGGCCGGGGGCGGCCTTGCCGAAGCCGATGTTGTACGCCTCGGTGACGTTCGCGACCTTGGTGAAGCTCGCGCCGCCGTTGGTCGAGTGGTACATGCCGCCGGTCCCGCCGGCCAACCAGATATCGCCCTCGTGCCCGGGCACCGCCTTGAACTTGACGCCGGTGGCCGGCAGTCCGGTGGCGGCGGCGGTGAACGCGGCGCCGCCGTTGGTGCTGACGTAGAAGGTGCCGTTGGCGACGGCGTAGAACTTCTTCGGGTTGACCCGGTCGGACTCGACCACGGCGCCGGAGGGTACCCCGGTCGAGGCGGTCCAGGTGTTGCCGAAGCCGACCGAGTAGACGACCTGCTGGCCGGCGTCGCCCGGGGCCCAGACGAAGCGGCTGCCGTCGGCGGCCGCGGCGACCGTACCGCCGGTGTTGACGCCGCCCGGCTCGGTGCCCTGGAACCAGTTGGCCCCGCCGTCGGTGGAGAACGCCACGTGGCTGTCGTTGGGCCGGTCCGAGTCGGTGAAGTTGCCGGCCCGGACCAGCACGCTCGCGTTGGTCTCGGCGTAGTCGAGGCTGGTCGTACTGGTGAAGACCGGGCCGGTGAACATCGACGCCGGGACAGCGTCGAGGTTGGTGTGCCGGAACCCGCCGATGTCACCGAGGCCGCTGATCAGCGGGGCGCCGGTAGGCGGGCTGATCAGGTCCTGGACGGCGGTCTCCTCCAGGCCGGTCACCATGGGCTTGATGGTGAACTGCGTTCCCGTGTCCCAGTTGGTGAGGTTGGTCGTGCCGTACAGCGTGGCGCCGGTGCCGTAGAGCAGCCGGTCGGAGTTGAACGGGTCGATCTCCACCGACTCGTTCATCCAGCCCAGCTTGGGGGTGACCTCCGGCGGCTGCGGGTTGGTGCCGAAGGTGAGCCAGGGCGCCGAGGAGATGTCCATGGTGTACCGGAAGCTGCGGTTGGGGTAGCTGGTGAAGTCCCACATCCGGGTCCAGGTGGCGCCGGAGTCGGTGCTGCGGAAGAAGATGGCGTCCGGCCACCAGGAGACCTGGGTGGCGACCATGATCGTGCTGGGGTGCTGGCGGTCGATGGTCAGGCCGGAGTAGCCGAAGTAGTCGTCCGAGCTGCTGGACGGGATGGGGCTGATCTGCGTCCAGGCGCCGGTGGCGGTGTTGAGCCTCCACACGTCGCCCTTGGCGCCGTCGTACGGGCCGCCGGTGTCGCTGGTGGCGATGTAGAGGTAGTGGTTGACGGTGTCCAGCACGCCCTTGTGGGCGATGTACCCGGTCGGGTGCCCGGCACGGCGGCCCAGGTGACGCCGCCGTCGGTGGACCGGTACACGGTGTTCGCCTTGTCCGCCACGCCGACGTAGATGGTCTGCGTGGTGGCGCCGGCGGCGGCGCTGGACTTGTCGAAGGTGACCCAGACGACGCCCTGGTTGTCACCGTTGTAGGCGTCGCCCGGCGTGGCCACGTAGTTGCCCGGGTTGGGGAAGGCGGTCACCTTCGCCCAGGTCACCCCGGAGTCGGTGCTGCGCCACAGGCCGTTGCCGCTGGGCGCGCCGAAGTACAGGATGCTGTTCTTGTTGGGGTCGACCGCCAGCCGCTCGCCCATGCCGCGGCCGGGCATGTTGCCGCCCAGCTTGAACGGCAGCGGGCTGACCGCCCAGGTGGCGCCCTGGTCGGCGGAGCGCAGGATGGCGCCGTTGTTGGGGTCCCAGCTGTTGGTGTACATGCCGACCGCGACGTACACCTTGTTGGTGTCGACCGAGTCGGTGGCCAGGCTCACCACGCCGTTGTAGCCCCAGTTGGTGTAGCCGACCCAGTCCAGCAGCGGGATCCACTTCGAGTTGGTGGCGTCCCAGCGGTAGGCGCCACCGATGTCGGTACGCGCGTAGATCAGGTCCTTCTTGGTCTGGTTGAAGATGATCCCGGGGACGAACCCACCACCGGCGATCTGGACGTTCTTGAAGGTGTACGGGTCAGCAGCGGCCGCGCCCGCCGGTGAGCCGCCGGTGGCCGCCTGCACGGCGACCAACGCGGCGGCCGCGCACACCGCGGCCGCGAAGCCGGTGGCGACCTTGGCGGGCAAGGATCTGAAGCGCATTCGAGGGCTCCCTGAAATGGGTACGACGGAGTGGGTGCCGGGTGGCCCGCTCGACATCGCGGCCACCGACGGACACCACATATGCACGGGAATGCCCAACTCCCGGCGCCGGATCGCCAGCAACAGGGTCACATACCGCCGTGGGAGCGTCAATAGTTGGGCGACCCGACAAACTCACGCGTTCGCCGCGCCGCCGGCATGAGCTGCGAAAGCTGGACAAGTGTTCGAAGCTCGCGCCATCATGTGCGGTGCAGCACGCCCCTTCCCCGTGAGAGGCCCACGTGTCGGACGCCACCCCGCAACTCCCCAGCGAGTCCACCCCGACCAGCGCACCCACCCCGACCGCCGGGCCGCCGCTGGGCAGCGGCACGGAGCCGGTCGGCCCGGCGACGAGCGGCGCGCTGCGCTCCTCCGGCGCCGCCCCCGACGGCGGATACGCCGCCCCACCCACCCGCTCCCCCGCACCGGCGCCTGCCGCCACACCCGGCCAGCAGGCCGGCAGTCCCGGCGAGCCGGCGGCCGGCACGTCGGCGGCCACGCCGGACGCCACTCCCGGCACAACGGACGCCGATCCGTCGCCCGTTGAGGCAACTGCGCCACAGACCGTGACCGAGCCGGCCGGCAACCCTGCGGCAGTCGGCGGTGACGCGGCGTCCGCTTCAGCGACGGACCCGGCCGGCGCGGCGACCGCTTCAGCGTCAAACCCGGCCGGCGCGGCGGCCAGCCCAGCGACAGACGCGGCCAGCCCAGCAACAGACCCGGCTGGCGCGCCGGCCGCTCCAGCGGCGACCGCCGGCGATGCATCCACCGGCCCGGCAGCGGGCAGTTACGCACCTGTCGAAGCGACGGCAGCCGCAGCGCCCGGGCCCGCCGATCGCGGGGCGACCGGCGAGGCAGCCGGCACGGAACCGGCCGCGGCAGCCGGAGGCGACGGATCCGGCGCAGCCGCGCCCACCGGCCCGCCAGCGGCCGGCGCGGGAGCCGGGGGTACGCCACCCGGCGGGTCCGACGGCCGGCACGCGGCGGCCGAGGAGCAGCCGCGACGGCGCCGCTGGCTGCTGCTCCTCCTGCTACTTCTGCTGCTGCTGTGCTGCGGCGGCGGCTCGCTGCTCTACTTCGGACGGACGAAGCCGCAGCACCCGGCGGCGCCGGTACCGACGCGTCCGGTAACGACGGACAGCGCTCCGGCACCCTCCACCACCGACTCCGGCGGGGTGCCGCAGCCCAGCGCCTCCCTGCCGGCGCAGCCCGCGCAGCCGGCGCCCAGCACCTCAGTACCCGCGCAGCCGGCACCCAGCGCCTCAGTACCGGCGCAGCCGGCGCCCAGCGGTCCGGCCGCGGCGACTCCGACGCCGGCAGCGAGTGGTTCGACGCCCGGCGCACCGGGCGACAGCCAGACGGTGACCGTGCCGGACGTCCGTGGCCTGCCGACCAGCGTGGCGCTGCAGCGGCTGCAGGACGCCGGGCTCACCGGACCGGTACGACTGGTCGACGGTGCCGGGCACCTGGTGCCGGTGGAGCGCGGCGGGATCGTGGCCGAGCAGTCCGTCCACAGTGGTACGCGGGTGCCGGCGGACACGCCGATCACGCTGACCATCCGCCCCGACGGGCTCGGCTGACCGGGTACCCGGACAGCGGAGGAGGGTGGACGACGCCAGCCGTACGTCCACCCTCCGGCAACCAGTCGACCACACCGGCGCCGGCAGGGGGATCGGTCGCCTGGCGGGTACCCGCGCGGCCGATCATCCGAGGGTGACCAGGTGGGCACAGTGGGCAGTGGACGGCGCGGCGGCCGGATCACGCGGAACTCCGTACCGCCCGGATGTCCGGTCCGACCCGGACAGCCGGGAATACCTCAGGCGAGCCGCCGGAAGATGAGATCGGCGACGGGCCGACCGGCGGCCAGGGCACGCCGTTCGAAGCGGGTCTCGGGGCGCGAACCGGGGCGGGGGGCGAAGCCGTGCACGGTATTGACCAGCAGCGGCTCGGCGTCCAGCGCGTCGAGCATGGCGGCGGCGTACGCGGGCCAGTCCGTCGCGCAGTGCAGGGTGCCACCCGGCGCGAGCCGGGACGCGAGCAGCCCGGTGTGGGCCGGCTGGATGATGCGCCGCTTGTGGTGGCGGGCCTTGGGCCACGGGTCGGGGAACCAGACGTGGATGGCGGCGAGGCTGGCCGGGGCGATCCGGTGGCGCAGCAGCTCCAGCGCGTCGCCGCAGACGGCCCGCACGTTGCCGATCCCCGCGTCCTCGACCAGGCCGAGCAGGTGGGCGATCCCGGGCGTGTGCACCTCGACGGCGAGGAAGTCCCGGTCCGGGTCGGCTGCCGCCAGGGCGGCGGTGGCCTCGCCCAGCCCCGACCCGATCTCCAGGACCAGGGGCGCCTGCCGCCCGAACAGCGCGACCGGGTCCAGCGCCGGGCCGGGGCCGTCAGGGACGGCGCGGACCAGCCGACCGGCCTGCCGGTCGAGCAGGTCGCGCCGGGTCTGCCCCATTCGTCCGCGTCGCGGATGGAAGGTACGGATGTGTCCGGGCCGGCTGGTCGGGCCGGCGTCGTACTGCACTGTCGGATTCCTTCCTTGTCATCGTTCGGCCCGGGGACTGCGACTTAGCACGCTATCCGGGCGTCACCGGGCACCGACAACTACTGAGCGGAATCGATCAGCTACGTGTGGTCGACGTCATCGTCTCATTTCCATAACGGCGCAAACAATGCAGCAATACCTGTCCGTTCGAACGACAGGGCGGCTCGCTTTCCTCCGTTAATGTCCGCTCCAGGCTCACCAGTAGACACCTGTAACAGAGATTTCACACAGGTGCCTTGACCGGACCGGACGAGCCAGAGACGGCGGAACGGCGGTTCCGCCCGCACGGGACGGAGTGGCGACATTCTTCTCGACAGAACGCGGATCCGAGGCAAGATCGCACTTCTGGTCACCATCCCGCTCCTCGCGCTGATCGGAGTGGCCGGGCCGGTGGTCTATGACCGCGTACGCGCCGCCAACCGGGCCAGCGAGACGGCCCGGACCGTGCAGGTCGCCGGCAGCATCGGCCAACTGATCCAGCAACTACAGCTGGAACGCCTGCTGGCGGTGGGCTACAAGATCAACCAGGTGGACAGGCCCACCCTGGAGAACCAGATCGACGCGGTCAACACCACGGTGTCCAAACTGCTCTCCGGCGCGGCCGGCTCACTCAGCCCGCAGGTACGGGTGGCGCTGGGCCACGTCGGCGACCTGGCCAGCACCCGCGACCAGTACTTCGCAGCGAACTCCGCCCCTCTCTGGGCGGACACCGTGGGCGCCTACACCACCCAGGTCACCGCGCTCATCGACGCGCTACGCCTGGAGCTCGGCGTCGACGTCACCACCTCCCCCGGTCGCCAGGTGGTGGGCCTGGACTCGGTGCTGCGCGCCGACGAGACGATCAGTGCCGGCGCGTCGTTGCTGATCCTGATGGTGAACAACCCGGCCGACGCGAAACTCTTCGTCACCTACGAAGCCGACCTCACGCTGCTGCAGGTCCAGGCCGCCCGGTTCGCCAACTACTGCACGCCCGAGCAGATCGCGCTCTACAACCAGCTGCAGACCGAGCTGTCCACCCGGCTCGGCTCGGTCACCTACGCGCCCGGCAGCGACCCCCGGCCGATGCTGTCGAACGCGCCGCTGTCCCAGCTCTTCCCGACCATGCAGGACTTCGTCCGGGTCGGCCTGACCATCGAGACGAAGATCCGCAACGACGTGACCGCCGCGGTGAACGCGCAGAAGCAGTCGGCGCTGCTCACCGCGTACGGCGTGGGCGGTGGCGTGCTGCTCATCCTGATCCTGGTCGCGCTGCTCTCGGTCGCCGTGGCGAGAGCGGTCGTCCGGCCGCTGACCCGGCTCACCCACTCCGCCGACCGGGTCGCCCGGGTCGCCCAGGCCGAACTCGTCCGGGTGGCCGACGACGAGGCGACCACCACGAGCGTCGTACACCTCGACCCGGTGGACATCGACGCCAAGGACGAGATCGGTGACCTGGCCCGCGCCTTCGAGGAGGTGCAGGGCACCGCCGTGCAGCTGGTCGAGCGGCAGGCCGCCGGCCGGCGCAACGTCGCCCAGATGTTCGGGCACGTCGGGCGGCGTACCCAGAATCTGGTGGCCCGGCAGATCGCCCTGATCGACTGGCTGGAGCGCGAGGAGTCCGACCCGGAGCGGCTGCAGCAGCTCTACCGGCTGGACCACGTCTCCAGCCGGCTGCGCCGCAACGCGCAGAGCCTGGTCGTGCTCTCCGGCGGCGAAGGGGCCAACTCCCACGTCAACCCCGCTGCCGCTGGCCGACATCGTGCGGCTGGCACTCGGCGAGATCGAGGACTACACCCGGGTCGACGTGGACGTCCCGCCGAACTGGTGATCACCCCGGCCGCCATCAGCGACCTCGTACTGATCCTGGCGGAGCTGATGGAGAACGCCACCGCCTTCTCGCCGCCGCACACCCGGGTCACCGTCTTCGGCCAGGCACTGCCGCACGGCTCCAGCCGCCTGTCAGTCGTCGACCACGGCCTGGGCCTGTCCCCCGACCGTCTGGCCGAGGAGAACGCCCGGCTGACCGCCCGGGAACGGCTCGACGTCACCCCCACCGAGGTGCTCGGCCTGTTCGTCGTCGGCCGGCTCAGCCGCCGCCACAACCTGGGGGTCACGCTGCTGGCCACGGCCGGCGGCGGGGTGACCGCGACCGTGCAGATCCCAGCCGAGCTCCTGGTCCAGGCCACCAGCGCGCGGGCGGCCGCGGCTCCCGCCCGGCCACCCGCGCCGCCCGCACCGGCGCTGGCCAGTCGGGTGGTCGCCCGGGCCGCGGTACTCACCGCGGACGGGTCGGGTGTCGAGGCGGTCAACCGGGCCATCGAATCGGTACGTGGAGCCAGCGCCTGGGACGCCTTCACCCCCCGGCGCCACCAGATCATCGAACCGGACGAGCCACTGGCCCTGCCAGCCGGTACCCCGACGGGCCACCCGGTGCCCGCGGCCGCCGCCGGGAGCCACCCCGCCGTACGGCTCACCGGCAGTGCCTGGCCGGCGCCGCCGACGCCCGGCGTGAACAGCCCGACCGGCGCCCAGCCGAGCACCGCGCCGCCCGGCGACGCCCAGGCGGCCCGGGCCGCAGCCGAGCGTGCCACCGGTACGGCCATCGTTCCCGCCGGAGCAGCGCCCGCGTGGACGGCCACGGCCGGCGCGCCCGCCAGCGGCACCGGGCCGGCGGCGGCACCCGCCACGGGTCCACTGGCCAGCCCCTCCGCGTACGGAACAACCGCGCGCCCGGCCACCCCGCAGGCGCCCGCCAACCCCCACCCAGCCACCGGCCCGACCTCATCCGCCGGCCCCATCTCATCCGCCGGCCCCATCTCATCCGCCGGCCCGCAGGGGTCCAATCTCTCGCAGGGAACCGACGGTCCGCAGGGAGCTGGCAGCCCCCAGGCGTCCACTCGCCCGCCGGCGGCTGGCAGCCCGGCCGGCCCAGGGACGCCCGCGAGCCAGGTCAGTCAGCAGATGCCCGCCGGCCTGTCCAGCGCGGTGGCACCGCCGGCCTGGCCGCCGGTCGCCGGCTACGCCGCCGCTGCGGACGGCGGCCGATCCTCCGGTGAGGACTCCCGTTCGGACAGCTACCCGACGGTGTACCCGGGCCCTTCGTCGCCGGCCTTCCCGACCGCCGGACGTCCCGCGACGGCCTACCCCTCCCCGCCTCCTCCCCCGCCGGCCTACCCGGGCTACCCCACGGCGACCGGAGCGCCACCGGACAGCAGCGCGCTGGACAGCGCACCGCCGCGCTACCCCACTCCCGGGCAGCCGCCCCGGCGGGTACCAGCGGATGGTGTGAACCGGCCGACGAACGGTTCCGGGACCGGGGCGCCGAGCCCCACTCCGCCTCCGTTCACCCTGCCGCCGCTGCCCAGCCTGCCACCGCTGATCCCACGCCCACCGGCCACGCCGGACAACCGGGCACCGGCCGCGGCGCCCGCAGCGGACAGCCGGCCGCCGGCTGCGGCGTCCGCCGAGGACGGCAGGACGCCGGCCGCGGCGTCCACCGAGGACAGTCGGCCGCGCGCCGACAGCTGGGCACCGCGGCCGGCGGCGACGCCCGACAGCTGGGTGCCGCGGCCGGCGCGACGCCCGACATTGGCCGGTACAGCCAGCTGACGTACCCGGGGAACGGGTCGAGCGGCCGGCCGAGGCGCAGCCGGCGCCGCCCGGTGGGCGGCTGCACCGCCGGGTGCCGGGGGTGGCGCTGGACCAGGCACGCGGCGACAGCCAGTTCCCCACCGCCAACCTCAGCGGAGTCCCCGCCAACCCCGAGCAGGTCCGCGACCTCGTCGAACAGTTCGAGGCGGGCATCTTCCGCGCACTGAGCGAGGTGCGTCACCACCCACGCGAAGAAGGAACGACACGATGACCAGTCCCTACTCCTCGCACAGCGCCGAGCGTCTGGGGCCGCCCGACTCGATGCGGCTGAGCGCCGGAGGCGCAGACGCTTCAACTGGCTGCTGGACTCGTTCACCGCCGAGACCGCCGGCGTGGTCGAGGCCATCGCGGTCTCCTCCGACGGCCTGCTGATGGCGATGTCCGCGATCCAGGACCGGCCCAACGCCGAGCGGCTGGCCGCGGTGGTCTCCGGCATCACCAGCCTGGCCGGCGGCGCCGCCGCGTGGTACCGGCTCGGCGCGCTGAACCGGGTCATCATCGACATGGCCGACGGCTACCTGCTGGTCACCGCGATCAGCGCCGGCTCGGTGCTCGGCGTCATCGCCGACCGCGACCGCCAACCTCGGCACCCTCGCGTACGAGATGACGCTGTTCGCCAACCCGCGCCGGTGGCGCCCTGACCCCGCAGCTGATCGCCGAGCTGAAGAACGCCGTCCAGCAATGACCTATCCGGACCCCGACGACCCGGCGCGACCCGGCGACCGCCGAGCGTCCGACCCTTCCTGCAGCCCGGCCGCGGCGTCCGGCCGGCGGTCACCGGCCCGCGCGCCGGCGGACGAGCCGCCGGCCGCGACCCGGCGCGCGACGCTGCGCCCGTTCGTGCTCACGGCCGGGCGGGCCGACGGCGCAGATCCCGAGATCGCGATGGAGACCCAGGTGGTGACCACCGCCGCGGCTGCCGCGTCCGGCTGCTCGCCGGAGACTGCGCGCCATCGTCGCGCTGTGCGGCGACCCGCTGTCGGTGGCGGAGATCTCCGCCCGGCTGCGCCTGCACCTGGGCGTCACCCGCATCCTGGTCGGCGACCTGCGCGCCGCCGGCCACCTGGACGTCCACGTGCTCGACAACGACGACTCCCCCGACCCCGACACGATCCTGCGAGTGATCCGTGGACTCCGCGCCATCGCCTCGACCGCATCGTCGGCACCGCCCGCGTCCGGCAGCGGCCCGGCCGCAAGCCGCCGCTCCCGGTCAAGATCGTCATCGCGGGCGGCTTCGGCGTGGGCAAGACCACCACCGTCGGCGCCATCTCCGAGATCGCGCCGCTGACCACCGAGGCCGAGATGACCGCGGCGTCGGCTCGGCATCGACGACCCCGGCCAGGCCGGGCGAAGACCACCACCACGGTCGCGATGGACTTCGGCTGCGTCACCATCGACCAGACCCTCAAGCTCTACCTCTTCGGCACGCCCGGCCAGACCGCGTTCGGCTTCATGTGGGACGACCTGGCCAAGGGCGCGCTCGGCGCGCTGGTCATCGTCGACAGCCAGCCGGCTGGACGACTGCTACCCGGCGGTGGACTACTTCGAGCGGGTCGGGCTGCCGTTCGTGGTCGCCGTGAACGCCGTTCAACGGCCAGCTGAGCCACACGCTGGACGACGTCCGCTGGGCGCTGGCCGTCGCGGAGCACGTGCCGGTCATCTCCTTCGACGCCCGCGACCGCGCTTCGGTCCGCGACGCGCTGCTCGTGGTGCTGGATCAGGCCCTGGCCAAAGCGACCCGGGCCAAGGCAGGATCGGTGTGACGGCGCCGGGGGCCGGGCACACCGACTGACTGACGAGATGTCGGGGGGATGACATGCGAGGGGAACTTGATGACGCGCTCGCCCGGCTGGAGCGCTGGGACGAGGTACGCCGCCAGCTGCACCAGGAGGCCACCAGCGGCGAGCCGCTGCTCGACGAGGTGGTACACGCGGTCACGGCGATCCTGGCGCGGCGGCGCTCGGCCACCGTCACGCTGACCGTGACCGACACCACCGGGACCAGCTCTGTCGAGCTGGTCGCGCGGGACGGCACGGTGACGACGGGCACGCCGGGGGACGCCGCCCGCCCCAACCGCAGCGCGGCCCGGCTGGCCGAGATGATCCGCCAGAACCCGGGCCTGCTGGACGGCGAGCGTTAGGCACCGCCGCGGCGCTCAGTGCGCGGCGGCGAACGCGCGGCCCACCTCGGTCGCGATCGGGCCGCTGCGGAAGAGCCCGGTGCTGGTCCTTGGCGTCGTCGGCGGGCAGCGCGAACCAGGCGTAGCGCTGTAGCTAGGACAGGCCGTCCAGCATCGTGGTGGAGGCGGTGACGAAGGCCGCCTGCTGCGCCTGGGTGGGAAGCCGGGTGCCGTTGGAGAAGTCGATCAGCGCGAACTCGGTCAGCCAGATCGGCTTGTGGTAGCGGTTGTAGACCGCCTGCAGGTACGACTTGAGCTGGTCGACCGCGTTGGCGGTGCGTGAAGTCGCCGCCGTACCAGTGCAGCGTGATGAAGTCGACCCGGTAGCCCTTGCCTCGCCGCCCCGGTCATGAACCGGTCCAGCCAGCCGCCCGGGGTGTCGCCCGCCGTAGGCGACCGCCGGGCTGCCCAGCGTCATGCCCGGTCGCCATCAGCTGCGGCCACAGCTCGAGCGCCTGCGTCGACGCGTCATGTTCGGCCTGGCCGCCCATGTCGGGCTCGTTGAAGCCGAGCAGGTACCGGCTGCCGGCCGCCTTCGCCTGGGCCAGCCCGGTGCGTGGTGACGCTGCCGCTGCCCCAGATCATCGGGACGAAGTCCACGCCGCGCGGGCGTGGTGATGCCGTTGTGCCTGGTCGCCCAGGTGTAGTACCAGCTGCGCGCCGGAGCGCGACCAGCGCCTGGTTGACGCCGGTGAAGCTCCACACGCTCACGCCCTTGCGGGACGAGCTGGCCGGGGTGGCCGGCGCTGCCGGCGCCTTCGCCGACCGGCTGGGGCTGGGCGGCGCCGAGCTGACCGGCGGCTGACGGCGAAGCGGACGGCCGACGGGCTGAGCACGGCGCTGGCGACGGCGCTGCGCACCGGGGAGGGGGCGCCCGCGTTGGCGGCCTGCGGCGCGGGCTGGCCGCCGGTGAAGACGACCACCACGGTGGCGATGACGGCGGCCACCACGGTGGCCACCCCGACCGCCCCGGTCCAGCCGGTCAACAGCCCACCGGCGCCACCCTGGCCGCGACGCCACGGACAGCCATCGCGTTGCCGGCCGAGGAACCGCCGCTGCCGGTGGGACCGGCGCCCGTCGGGGCGGGACCGGCCGGGTGGCCGGCGCCCGGGGTGCCGGGGTGCCCGGCGGCCGGGCCGCGCCGGCCCGGTGACCCGGGCGGTCAGCGAGGCCGGGACCGGCAGCAGTGCGGCGCCGGCCGAGCAGCCGGTCCATCGGCAGCAGCCCGCGGTGCGGCGGTCGCACAGGCGCGCAGTCGCGGACGTGCCGGGCGAACCGCTTGCGCCACAGCGGGCTCGGCGCGCCGTCCCAGCCGCGTACCGTGGCGCGAGCTCGGGGCAGCGGGGCTGGGCGCGCAGCGCACGTACCACGGCGCGGGCCGTCTCATCTGCTCCTTCATCCGCTGGACCTTGACGGCCGCGTGCTGGCGGGACAGCCCCAGGGCGCGTCGGCCAGTTCGGCGCGGCCGAGCGTCGCCGGCCTCCTCCAGCCACCACAGCGCCAGCAGCTCCCGGTCGTCCGGGTCCAGCCAGCGGGTCGCCTCGGCGACCTCCCGGCGCTGGTCGGTCAGGCCGAGCCGCAGGATGGTCACCGCGGCGAAGTCGGAGGCCGGGTCGGGACGTCCCGGTCGTCGTCGAAGCTCGGTACTGCGCGCGCCAGGCCGCCCGGCGCTGCTCTTCCCGGTCCCGCACCTGGCGCACCGCGATGGCCACCAGCCAGGACCGGAACGCCGTCGGGTCGCGCAGGTCGGGCAGGTGCCGGACCACCCGCAGCAGCGTCTCCTGGACCACGTCGTCGACGTCGGCGTGACCGCCCAGGGCCCGGCCCACGATGTTGTAGACCAGCGGCAGCGACTCGGCCACCAGCGCGTTGAGCGCGCGCTGGTCGCCGTCGCGGGCGGCCAGGACCAGCGTGCTGTCCGGTCCGCCACGGCCTGCTGCGTCCATGAGTCGACCTCCCCTTCCGGCGTACGCTACCGGCGGACGGTGCCGGACAGCGCCACTGCGCCTCTCCGACCTGCGCTCGTACCGGCGCTGCCACGCCGCGCGGATGCGGTCGGAAAGGGTTCACTGGATCGGAGACCCCGCGCTGACCAGCGGATTACAGAAATCGGGGAGGCCGTGACGTGCAGAGTCCGCTGACCGTGACGCCGGTGGCGCTGGTGGAGTCGACACTCACCGAGCGGACCGAGGCGCCGAACCAGGGGGACGAGGGCGCGCCGTCCGCCCGCGTCGTCTTCGACCCGGCGTACGCGCCGGCCCTGGCCGGCCTGGCCGTCGGCGCGCAGATCCTGCTGCTGACCTGGCTGGACCGGGCGGACCGCCGGGTGCTCGCCGTCCATCCGCGCGGCGACGCCGCTCGCCCGGTCACCGGCGTGTTCAGCACCCGCTCCCCGGACCGGCCGAACCCGATCGGCCTGCACCGGGTGACGGTGCTGTCCGTGGACGGCCTGGCGGTCACCGTCTCCGCCCTGGAGGCGCTGGACGGTACGCCGGTACTGGACGTCAAGCCGGTCCTGGGCGACATCGCGGAGCGCTAGCGACGCCCGGCCACCCTGCGGAGCGCTAGCGACGCCCGGCCACCCTGCGGAGCGCTAGCGACGCGCGGGCTGCGTTCCTTCCCGGGATTCGAACATGTGTGCGAGGATGCTGGCATGCGGGCCGACGCCGCCATCCTGCACGCCGATCTCGACGCGTTCTACGCCTCCGTCGAGCAGCGCGACTTCCCCTGGCTGCGCGGCCGTCCGGTGATCGTCGGCGGGGGCGTGGTGCTGGCCTGCAGCTACCAGGCGAAAGCCCGCGGCGTGCGGACCGCCATGGGTGGGCGGCAGGCGCGGGCGCTGTGCCCGGACGCGGTCGTGGTGGCACCGCGGATGTCGGCCTACTCGGCCGCCAGCAAGGCCGTCTTCGAGATCTTCCGGCAGACCACGCCGCTGGTCGAGGGCATCTCGATCGACGAGGCGTTCCTCGATGTGGGTGGCCTGCACCGGATCAGCGGCGACCCGCCGCAGATCGCCGTGCGGCTGCGCGCCGAGGTGCTGCGCCGGGTCGGGCTGCCGATCACGGTGGGGGTGGCCCGGACCAAGTTCCTCGCCAAGGTGGCCAGCCGGGTGGCCAAGCCGGACGGAGCTGCTGGTCGTGGAGCCGGAGCGGGAGCTGGAGTTCCTGCACCCGCTGCCGGTCCAGCTGCTCTGGGGCGTCGGCCCGGTGACCACCGGCAGGCTGCACGAGCTCGGCATCCGTACGGTCGGCCAGATGGCCCGGCTCGGCGAGCCGGCGCTGGTGTCGATGCTCGGCGCGGCCAGCGGCCGGCACCTGCACGCACTCGCCCACAACCGGGACCCCCGGCCGGTGCGCGTCGGCACCCGGCGCGGCTCGATCGGTTCGCAGCGCGCCATCGGCCGGGGGCCGCACACCGGCGCGGAGGTCGACGCCACCCTCGCCGGCCTGGTCGACCGGGTGACCCGCCGGATGCGGGCGGCCGGCCGGCCGGGGCGCACGGTGACGCTGCGGCTGCGGTTCGCCGACTTCACCCGGGCCACCCGGTCGCGGACCCTGCTGCGGGCCACCACCCAGACGCAGACCATCCTGGACGCCGCCCGTACCCTGCTGACCGGCGCGCAGCCGTTGATCGACCGGCAGGGGCTGACCCTGGTGGGGATCTCGGTGGGCAACCTCGACGACACCCGCTTCGTCCAGCCGGAGCTGCCGCTGGACCGGCGCGCCGACGGCGAGTTGGACGCGGCGCTGGACGCCGTCCGGGACCGCTACGGTGCCACGTCGGTGACCCGGGCCGTCCTGGTCGGCCGCGACCCCGGTCTGGTCATGCCGATGCTGCCGGACTGAGCCTCAGCGCAGCCCGTCCCGGAAGCCCTGCCGCCAGCTCGGGTAGCGCAGCTGCCAGCCGAGCGCCGTCCGGGCGCGGGCGTTGGACGAGCCGCGGATCGTGGTCATCATCGCCACTCCGTGCTCCCCGATCACCGGCCGGGCCAGCAGCGCAGGTACCCGCAGCGGCGTGGGCGCCTCGATCACCCGGGCCAGGTACGGCAGCCACGCCGACACCGGTGCGGGATCGTCGTCCACCACGTTGAGCACCCCGGTCAGGTCGGTGTCGATGGCCAACGCGGTGGCCGCGGCGGCGTCGTCGACGTGGACGAAGGACCAGATGCCGGCACCCGAGCCGACCACGGGCAGGCGCCGCCTGCGTACCATGCCGAACACCTCACCACCTGGGGCGATGGCGGTACCGGGGCCGTAGAGCGCCCCGTAGCGCAGCGCCAGGCCGCCGACGTCGCGGGCCCGGTCCACAGTGGACTCCAGACTGCGCAGCGCGGCGACGGTCTGTCGGCTGGCCGGGGTGGGAGCCGGGTCGATCGGGTCGTCTTCGTTCTTGAGGACGCCGCCGGTGCGCTCGTTGGTCCAGCCGGTGAAGCTCTGCACCAGGAAGCGGCGTACCCCGAACCGCCGGGCCGCCGCCAGCAGGTGGCCGGTGCCCTCCACCCGTAGCCGGTTGGTCAGCGCGAAGTTGCGGTCGAAGTGCCGCAGGTCGGTCGGGCCGGCCAGGGCGGTCAGCTCGTGGACGATCACCTCCGGCGCGCAGCGCTCGACCGCCTCGGCCACCGCCGCCCCGTCCAGGGCGTCCATCAGGACCGGGTCGGCGCCGAACGCCCGGATCGGCCCGGTGTTCGCCGGCACGTGGGTGGTACCGATCACCTGGTGCCCGTCGGCCACCAGCCGGGGTACCAGCCGCCGCCCGATCGCGCCCGCGGCGCCCGCCACGAAGATCCGCATGCGCCATCTCCCCTTTGCTCAGGACATATCGTCCCGCTCGGGTGGGTTGCGGGGCGGCGAAACGGGCCGCTTGCCCCGATCACCACGGCGCTGGCCGGCGATTCGTTGCCCGCAGCGCCCGACGGTACGCACGCACCGCCGACCGGTGTGCCCGACAGCAGGCGCGGGACCGGGGAAGCACCAGTCAATCCGCGTCGAAGGTGCTGACGTCGGTGACCGTGACGGTCATCGCGGGCACGTCGAACACCAGCGTGACCTCACCCGAGGCCGACCCCAGATGGTGCAGGTAGACGTAGTCGTAGCGGGCCACCAGACGGTCACCCTCGGGTACTGCCGGGTGCGGCGGGATGCCGCCACGCGCCCAGGAGTCGGAGATGGGCAGCCAACCCGGGCGGCCATCGACGGGCCCGGTGATCGCGAATTCGCGGCCGTCCAGGGCGAGCGCCCAATGGGTCGACTCCGGGTCACTCAGGCTCCACCGCGGCTGCGGCCGGTGGATGACCCGGAACTTCGCCATGATCGTCCGCCCGTCCGGCAGCCGGACGAACGGCACCTCACCGTGCGCGACGACAGTGCCGGCGATACCGGCCGGTTCGGCGGACGCGGACAGGGATCCGGCGGCCGGATCGATCTCGGTCATACCTTGATCGTGGCACCCGGCACCGACCCGTCGACACGGGTCCCTGGCCCGGCTCGGCGTTCGGCCATCCCGCCCGGAGCTACCAGCCGATCGGCCGCCGGAATGCGTCCGTGTCGGTATGATTTGACCGATATATCAAGTCGCGGCCCGAGCCCTGGGCCCCGGGCACGACGGCTGCGGCGCGCCGTCGGGACGGTTGATCATGAACGCACTGTTGAACTCGCTCACCGAGGCCGAGTTCCTGCTGGCCCGCGAGACCGCGCCGGACCAGCTGGCCGGACTCGACGAGGACGAGCTGGTCGAGCTGCACACCCGGGTCCGGCGGGCCCGGGACCGGTACACGAAGTCCTACCGGCGGGAAGCCAGCGCGAAGGTGGCCGAGTACGGCGGCCGGGGCAGGGCGGCGCCGAAGAACACCCGCAACGCGCAGAAGGCGGAGGTCTTCGAGGACGCACTGGCCCGGGTGAGCCGCAGCCTGGCGGCCGCCGCGCGGCGCAGTGCGACCGCGCTGAAGGCCGAACGGCTGCAGGCGGCGCGCGGCGCGCGCAACCAGGCCCCACCCAGGCCGGCGCAGCGCAGCGGCCCGGCGGTGGCCGCGGCGCAGCGCTCGCAGCGGCCACCGGCCAGCACCCCGGCGCTGCGCAAGCGGCACGCCGCGACGAAGGCGGCCGGTACCCGCCGCCAGGCCAGGAAGGACAGCCGCTGACCGCCGCACCAGCCGCAGCCGGTCGGGGTACGGGAACAGTTGGCGGTGTTCGGCGGCAGCGTCGGCGCAGCGCCGGATGAGCGGCGAACCGGACGGCCCCGACCACGTCTCCACCGGTGAGCTGCCCCGGGCAGCGCTGGTGGCGGAGCTGGTGGAGCAGGCGTACCGGCGTTACCGCGGGGACACCGACGGCGCCGTCTCGACGGTGTACCCGGCGCTGAGCCGGGTGGACCCGGCGCTGTTCGGGCTGGCCGTCGTGAACGTCACCGGCCAGACCCACGCGGTCGGCGACGCCGACACCGGCTTCACCGTGATGAGCGTGGCCAAGCCGTTCGTCTTCGCCCTGGTCTGCGACGCCATCGGAGCGGCCCGGGCGCGGGGCTCCATCGGCGTCGACGCCACCGGCCTGCCGTTCAACTCGGCGGTCGCCGTCGAGCGGGGGGACGCGGCCGGACCAATCCGATGGTCAACCCCGGGGCGATCGCGACCACCAGCCTGGCCCCCGGCGACACCCCGCAGGCCCGCTGGGCCTGGCTGGCCGCGGGCCTGTCCCGTTCGCCGGCCACCCGCTGCCGGTGGACGAGGAGGTGTACGCCTCGGCGTCCCGGACCAACCAGCGCAACCGGGCACTGGCGTACCTGCTGGACAGCCGTGGCCGGCTGGGCTGCGACCCGGCGCAGGCGCTGGATCTCTACACCCGGCAGAGTTCGCTGCGGGTCACCGCGCGCGACCTCGCCGTGATGGGCGCGACGCTGGCCGACGGCGGGGTCAACCCGGTCACCGGCGAGCCGGTGGTCAGCGTCGCGAGCTGCCGCGCCACGCTGGCCGTGATGACCACGGCGGGCCTCTACGAGACCTCCGGCAGTTGGCTCTACGAGGTCGGCATGCCGGGCAAGAGCGGCATCGGCGGTGGCATCGTCACCGTGGCCCCCGGCAAGGGCGCCCTGGGTAGCTTCGCGCCACCGCTGGACGGCGGCGGGGAACAGCGTCAAGGGCCAGCGGGCGGCGGCGTTCCTGTCCCGGCGGCTGGGCCTGGACATGTTCGTCTCGATGGCACGGGTGCCCTGACCGGCTACCCGTGCACGGGCGCACCCGGGCCGAACGGGATGCCGAGCAGGTACCAGACGACGAAGAAGACGGTCCAGGCCACCGCGATGATCAGCATGTACGGGATCATCAACGACACCACCGTGCCGACCCCGGCCCCCTTCTTGTACTTCTGCGCCAGCAGCACGATGAACGGCAGGTACACCATCAGCGGGGTGACCACGTTCATCGGCGAGTCACCGATCCGGTAGGCGGCGAGCACCGTCTGCGGCGCGACCCCCAGCCGCAGGAACAGCGGGACGAAGATCGGCGCGAAGATCGCCCACTTCGGAATCACGCCCGGGATGATGATGTCGAGCACCAGGGTGACCAGGATGAAGCCGATGAGCAGCCAGAGCGCGCCGATGTTGGCGCTCTCCAGTGCGTCGGCCAGCTTGACCGCCACCACGGTGGCCATGTTGGTGTAGTTGAAGTACGCGATGAACTGCGCGATCACCAGCAGCATGAAGATCAGCCCACCCAGGCCGGCGAAGGTCTTGGTGATGGCGGCCATCGCGGCGGCGCTGCCCCTGAGCGTGCCGGCGCCGATCCCGTAGCAGACCCCGGTGACCAGGAAGACCAGCATGATGATGAAGATCAGGCTGTCCATCAGCGGGGAGTCCTCGATCAGGCTCCCGGTCTGCGGATTGCGCAGGATCCCCCAGCTGGGCGCGGACAGCAGCACCAGCACGGCCAGGACGGCGAGCAGGCCGTAGAGCGCCAGCCGCAGTCCGCGCGCCTCCCGGACGGCGTCGGAGGCTCCCTCCGGCGGGTCGGCGTCCGGGATGTCGGTGGGGGTACGGGAGACGGCGCCGCTGAAGGTGCCCAGCCGTGGCTCGACCAGCTTCTCGGTGACGAAGGTGATCAGGATCGCGAGGAAGAACGTGGAGGCGACGGCGAAGTACAGGTTTGCGGTCAGGCTGATCGTCCGGCTCGGGTCGACCAGCGAGACCGCCTCGTTGGTGATCTCGGTGATGATGCCGTCGGTCGGCGTGATCAGTACGTTGACCATGAAGGTGCCGCCCACCGCGGCGAAGGCGGCGGCCAGCCCGGCCAGTGGATGTCGGCCGACGCTCATGAAGGCCACCGCGCCGAGCGGGATGAGGACCAGGTACCCGGCGTCGGAGGCGATCGAGGAGAGCACGCCGACCAGCACGATGATGAAGGTCAACGACCACTTCGGGGCCACTCTCACCAGCCGGCGGATGAGCGCGCCGATCAGGCCGGCCTCCTCGGCCAGGCCGACGCCGACCATCGCCACCAGGATCACGCCGACGACCCCGAAGTCGGTGAAGTTCTTGACCGCCGAGGTGAAGATGAACCGGATACCGTCGGCGGTGAGCAGGCTCTTGATCTTTGTGGTCTCGGTGTGCGTCGCGACGTCCGGGTTGTAGAGCTGCTGGGCGGACACGTCCAGCGACGGTTCGTTGGTACCGCCCGGGTAGGTGTGCTCGGCGACCGCGGGCACCGGCTCGGCGACCTCGTAGGTGACCTTGACACCGATCGCGGCGAAGATCGCGGACAGCACGATGATCAGCGCGATCAGGCCAAGGAAGATCATCACCGGGTGCGGAACCTTGTTGCCGAGCCGCTCGATCCCGTCCAGCACCCGCTGGCCGCGCGTGCGCCCGTCGACTGCCTCCGCCGTCATCCCCGCTCCCCCGTCTGATAAGCCGCTGCTCGCCCAGGCGCGCCGGTCGGCGCTGCTGGTCGCCGGTTCGCCGCCGGCGCTGCTGGTCGCCGGTTCGCCGGCGGCGCTCCTGGTCGCCGGTTCGCCGGCTACGGCCGCGGTCGGGCGAAGTTCATCGCCAGGTCCACCAGCAGCCGGGCGCCGAACCCCGAGCAGCCCGGCGTCTGCCAGCCGGTCGCCGATTCGTTCTGCGCCGTACCGGCGATGTCCAGGTGCGCCCACGGGCGGTCGCCGACGAACTCGGCGAGGAACAGCGCGGCGTGGATCGCGCCACCGTTCGCACCGCCCAGGTTCTTGATGTCGGCCACCGTGGAGTCCAGCTCGCCGCGGTAGCGCCGGGCCAGCGGGAGCTGCCACACCGGCTCGTCCACCCGGTCGGCCGCCGTCTTCACCTGGCCGATCAGCGGGTCATCGTTGCCCATCACCCCGGCGATCCGGGTACCCAGGGCGCGCATGCAGGCGCCGGTCAGGGTGGCGATGTCGACGATCGCGTCGGTGGGCTCCTCGGTGGCCAGGACCAGCGCGTCGGCCATCACCAGCCGGCCCTCGGCGTCGGTGTTGACCACCTCGACGGTCATCCCGCCCCGGATGACCAGCACGTCACCGAGCTTGGTGGCCGAGCCGGACGGCATGTTGTCGGTACACATGAGGTAGCCGGTCACGCTGACCGGACAGTCCAGCCCGCGCAGTACCGCCATGGCGGCCAGGATCGCGCCGGCCCCGGACATGTCGTTCTTCATCGTCGCGTGCACGGCGTCGGCCGGCTTGAGCGCGATACCCCCGGAGTCGTACATGATGCCCTTGCCGACCAGGGTCAGCCGCGGGGCGTCAGTGGCCGGCTGATAGCTCAGCTTGATCATCCGGGGCGGGTCGACGCTGCCGGCGTTGACCCCGAGCAGGCCGCCGCAGCCGAGTTCGGCCAGGGCCTCGCCGTCGAAGATCTGCGCGGTCAGCCCGCACTCGGCCGCCAGCTGCTGTGCGCAGTCGGCCATCCGTTCGGCGGTCAGCAGGCCGGGCGGCGCGTTGGCCAGGTCCCGGGCCAGCAGGCCGGCCCGGGCGTAGGCCAGTCCCCGGTCAGCGCCGCGCCGGGCCGCGTCCACGTCCTCCGGCGGGGCCAGCAGGGTCAGGTCGGTGACCGTGACGCCCGGGGTCACCTCCCGGACGGCGGTGTAGCGGTACCGGGCCAGCAGGATGCCCTCGACCACGGCCTGCGCCGCCGGGTCGGCGTCCACGCCGGGCGCCGTGGGCAGCAGCACCGCCAGCCGGGCATGCCGGGCGGCGGCCCGGGCGAACCCGGCCACCGCGTCGCGGATCTCCGCCACACCCAGGCCGGCCGGTTCGCCCGTCCCGTAGACAACGACGGTGGGGCCGGTGGCCACCGGAACGGCGAGCGCCTGCCCAACCTTGCCCTCGAACCCGGCCGCGCGCAGCTGCCCGGCGTCGACGCCGACCCAGTCGGGCAGCTCGCCGCTGCTGTCGGCGGGCACACCGACCACGTCGACGCTCGCCGCCGGCAGCCCGGCGGCAGGGTCGGCGGTCACCGTCACCTCGGTCGGGTCGCGCCAGGACGGCACCGGATCGAACCGCTCCGCCAGCCGGGTCATCCCGGCACCCCGGCCGCGGCCACGACCGGGCGCCCACCGGTGCTTTCCAGCTCAGCCATCTCGTGCCCCCCGTAGCCGGACCATTGATCGCATCATTGCGGCGTCAGCCCGACTAAAGGCACAAAAACCCCTTAATCAACCACTTCGGGGTACTGCGGACTCGCGGTACCGGGTCCTCAGGTCGGAACCGGCACAGCGCGCCCCGTGTCGTCGCCGGCCACCAGTAGCTCGACAGGCAGCTTCGCGAGGATGATCAGCTCGGCCGACGGGGAGCGCCTGACAGCAGTATTGGAATGCGGCTCCGGTCGCGATACCTTGTTCCAATAAATGGAGGGATGTCTATGGAACGCGCGCGCGGCCGGCTCGCCACGGCGACCATGGCCCTGGCTCTCGGCACAGCCCTGCTCGCCCTCACCGCCGCCCCGGCAGCCGCCGCGGCCCCCGCCGTGGCCGGCCCGGTGGTAGCCGGGTTGACCGTCACGCCGACCGTCACCGTGGTGGGCGGCCAGGTGACCGTGGTCGCGACGGCCAGGAACACCAGCTCGGCGCCGGTCGCGGCGTCGCTGGGCCTGGAGAATCCCGACTACGCCAACCAGGTCTTCACCGGCGTGCACGGCAGCGCCGGCTGCACGCCCCGCAACCTGCACCGGTTGATCTACTGCGGCATCCAGTCACTGGCCCCCGGCGCGACCGCCAGCATCACCGTGAACCTGTCCGCATCGGCGCCCGGCACTGATCAACTCACCGCATACGCGCGGATCACGTACACCACCGACGACACCTTTGCCTACGGGACGCTCACCATTCAATGAGGCCGCCGCCGCGGTGTCCCCGGACACCGCGCCACCACAGAGGAACGGTCATGCCCACGATCACGTTGCCGAAGAACTCCCGCTCGCTGCTGCGGGCAGCCCTGATCCTCGCTGTCACACTCGCCGGCCTCGGCGCAGCCGGCCGGCCGGCGTCGGCGGCGACCGGCTCGTTCACGGGCGTACTCACCACATCGGCCACCACGGTCGCGGCCGGTACGCCGTTCACGGTGACGCAGACCGCCACCAACCTGACCGCAACCCAGCTCTACCCGATCACGGTGGGGATCCGGCGCCTCGGCTTCACGGTGACGGGCTCGGTCCCGCCGCGTACCGGCCTGTGCCGCATCGCGGGCTCGGCCACCTGCAGCTTCCTCGTTCTCGCCCCGTCCGAAACCCAGTCGTACACGTTGACACTGACCGCGAATACCCCGGGCACCTATCAGCTCCAGGGCTGGGCCAGCTCCACGTCGGTACCGGGCGGCGCACTCACCACCATCACCATCACGGTCCGCTGAGGGGTCGGACCGCGCGGACTCGACCGCCTGACTGACGGTGACGAGCCGCAGCACCGCGACCGACCGACGCTACAAGCAGAGCCACAGGAAGAACCCGAGCGCGACAAGCGCACCAAGAACTCCCGCTATACCGGCGGCCGTGTCGACGGTCTTCCCATGGCTGCGCCGCCGCCACGAGCCGCGGCTGAGCACCGATACCGCCGTCAGGACCACCACGCATGCCGGTGCCGCCACCAGCAACACCCACGTTGCTCCGGGCGAGCCGCCGACAGCCACCATGGCGCTCAGGCTATCGAGGGCCGGCCAAGGTCTCTCGGCTGCCCGGGCAGGCTCGTGGCCACAGTGGCAGGTGGGGACGGGCGCTGCCGACCCGCTCCGGTTGCCGGGCCGCTCCCGGTACGCGTGACGGCGGGCGAGCAGCTCGCGACGCGTCGGCAGTGCCCCGAAACGGGGTTCAGCCGGCGACCGGTGCGGAGTGGGCGTCCAGGAGTTCGAGGAAGGCGTCGGCGGCCGCGGTGCGGCCGACCAGGCTCCAGATGACGTACTCCACGCGGGCCGGGGCGTCGGTCACCTCGATGGTCGTCAGGCCGCTCAACCGAGGTGCGTACGCCGACGGCAGCAGGGCGATGCCCAGCCCCTGGCCGACCAGGCCGGCCGTCAGGTACGCGGTCGTGACCTCGAACGCCACGTCGCGGCTCAGACCCGCGGCGGCGAAGGCCTGGTCGGACTGGGCGCGGCCGGCAGTCTTGGCGGGCAGGTCGACGAACACCTCCTGGGACAGCCGGCGCAGGTCGACTGTGGGCTCCTTGGCCAGCGGATGGTCGGGGGCGACCACGGCGACGAGGCGGTCGTGGGCCAGCACCCGGAAGCGGACACCGTCCGGGCGGGCGGTGACCGGCAGGCCCAGGAAGGCGACCTCGATGCCGCCCTGCCTGACCTGCTCCACGAGGTCCTCGGAGGCGCCGGCGCGCAGGCTGATCCGGACCGATGGGTGGCGGCGGCGGAAGTCGCGTAACGCGCCCGGGATGTCGACGGCGGCGACCGTGGGGATCAGGCCTACGGCCAACCGGCCGCGGATCTCGCCCACCGCGGCGGCAGCGTCGGCCGTGGCGCGGTCGGCGGCGGCCAGGCATTGGCGGGCGGCCGGGAGGAAAGCGGCCCCGGCAGACGTGAGCCGGACCCGGCGGCTGGTGCGCTCGAACAGTTTGATGCCGAGTTCCCGCTCCAGGCGGGCGATCTGGTGGCTCAGCGCGGACTGGACGACGAGGCAGCGCTGCGCCGCGCGGGTGAAGCTGGTGGTTTCCGCGACCGCGACGACATAGCGCATCTGCTGCAGCTCCACAGACCCATCTTGAATCGCGATCGGCGAGGTGACAAACATGTGTTGGACTCATCGATCGCGAGCGGCAAAGCTTTGCCCTGTGCGGGAGGACCAGCCGAAACCCGACGCTGACTGTTCCTGAGAGCGGGGTGGATCCGACCGCGGACTCGCGGTGCCTTGCCTTCGAGGGGCTACCGAGCTTGCGGAACCCGCACACCGGCACCGGGTTCACCCACCCGATCACCGTCGGCGCGGTGCACGCCCAGCCCCGGCCGACATGACCGCCCCGGCACCCGGTCAGCGGGGCCCGAACAACGAGGAAGAAGCGATGGTCACACCTGATGCGCAGCCCCGCGCCACAGCGCGCGGGTGGCTCGGCGTCGCGGTCATCACCGCCAGCCTGTTCACCTTCGTCACCACCGAGCTGATGCCGGTGGGCCTGCTCACCCCGATCAGCAGGAACCTGGACGTCCCGGTCGGCGTCGCCGGGCTCATGGTCACCCTGTACGGGATCTCGGCCGGCCTCGGCGTACCGTTCCTGGTCGCCTGGACCCGGCGGGTCAACCGGCGGGTCCTGCTGTCCGCACTGCTGGCCGTGCTGGCTGTCGGCAACCTCATGGTCGGCCTGGCCCCGAACTTCCCACTGGTACTGGGTACCCGGCTCGTCATGGGCTTCGCGAACGGCGTGTTCTGGGCCATCGGCGTGAGCATGGCGATGCGCCTGGTCCCCGGCCACCTGGCCAGCCGGGCTTCGGCCGTGGCGCTGTCCGGCATCTCGATCGCCACGGTCGTCGGCATCCCGCTGGGCACCATGCTGGCGGAGCTGACCAGCTGGCGCGGCACGCTGCTCATCTGGAGCGGCCTGAGTGCCCTGGTGCTGGTGCTGGTCGCCACCGTCATCCCGCCGCTGCCGTCGCAGAACGCGGTGCCGGTGCGCGAGGTCTTCGGCCTTCCGGTACACAACCGCCAGCTGCGCGTAGCCATGTTCGCGGTCACGCTCTACGTGCTCGGTCACTTCGGGGCGTACACCTTCATCCGACCGTTCGCCGAGGAGAACACCGGGGTCTCCGCCGGATTCATCACCGTGCTGCTGGTGATCGACGGCATCGGCGGCGCCGTCGGCAACTTCGTGGCCGGCTACACCGTCACCAGGAACCTGCGGGCCAGCTTCGTCGCGGCGATCGTCGGCATCGTGACGGCGCTGCTGCTGCTGCTCGTTCTCGGCCACAGCCGGGCCGGCCTGATCGCGGCCGTGGTGCTGTGGGGCGTTTCCTTCGGCGCGGCGAACCTGTGCCAGATCAACCTCATGCTCGGCGCGGCGCCGGACACGTTCGAAGCCGCGATGTCCATCAACACGTTGGGGTACAACACCTCTATTGCCCTCGGGGCGCTGTTCGGCGGCCTCTTGGTCGACCGCCTCGGGGTCGACAGCGCCGTGTGGTTCGGGGTGGTGCTGACCGCGGCCGCGCTGCTGGTCACGCTGGCCACCGGCCGCAGCCGCCGGGCCGCCCAGGTCGACGCCGACGTCGACGCCCTGGCGACCACGGGCTGACCTTGCGTGTCCCGGGTGTGTCCGAACTTCGCTGCCATGTCGTACGGGGATCAGCAAATGGGTCATCTGACGTGCGGTGGGGCGGGCGGGGCTCGAACCCGCGACCGAGGGATTATGAGTCCCCTGCTCTAACCGGCTGAGCTACCGCCCCGGCCCGGCAAGCTTACCGAGCCGGCCGGCCGTCGCCCCACAGGGAAACCCGTCCCACGCCGGACCAGGGGTGGGGCCGGCGGACTGCTGCCCGCCGGCCCCACCCGCGCAGATCCCAGCTAGCTGTTCCAGACCTGGAACTCGGAGATCTGGCCGGCCGGCCAGCCGGTGTTCGCGGTGATGTTCAGCCGGAAGTAGCGCTGGGTCGACGCGGTGAAGGTGATGGTCACCGTGTTGTTGGCGGCCGGGTTGAAGGCGTAGGTCGCCGACCCGGCCTTGAGCGTCGTCCAGGTCGAGCCGTTGGTGCTGCCCAGGACGGACAGCGTCTGGTTGCGGGCGCCCCAGCCGGCCGGCAGCTGCAGCACGACCCGGCTGGCGCTCTGCGCCGAGCCGAGGTCGACCTGCACCCACTGCGGGAAGGCGTTGTTGGCGCTCTCCCAGTAGGTGTTCTGGTCGCCGTCGGTCACGTTGCCCGACGGGTAGACGTCGGTGTGGCTGGACTCGCTGGTCGGCTTGCCGGCGGCGAGGTTGGTGGCCGTGGTGCCGCCGCGCCGGTGCCGGTCAGGGCGACCGTGGTCGGGCTGTTGGTGGCGTTGCTGGTGACCGTCAGCGTGCCGGTGCGGGTGCCGGAGGCGGTCGGCCGGAAGCTGACGTTGACCGTGCAGGAGGCGCCGGCCGCGATCGAGGTGCCGCAGGTGTTGGTCTGGCTGAAGTCACCGGTGACCGCGACGGCCGAGACGCTGGCCGCCGCGGTGCCGGTGTTGGTCACGGTCACCGCCTGCGGCGCGCTGGTGGTGTTCAGCGCCTGGCGTGGCGAAGGTGAGCGAGGACGGGGTGGCACTCAGCGCTGGCCGAGTTGGTCGGGCTGCCGCCGCTCGGGTAGACCTCGAGCTCGGAGACCTGGCCGGCCGGCCAGCCGGAGTTGGCGGTGATGTTGACCCGCACGTAGCGGGCGTTGGTCGCCGGGACGGTGACGTTCACCGTGTTGGCGGACGCCGGGTTGAAGGTGTAGGTGGCCGAGCCGACGGCGGTGCTGAAGTTCGAGCCGTCGGTGCTGGTCTGCACCGACAGCGTCTGGGTGCGGGTGGCCCACGCGGTGGACGGCGGCAGCTTCAGGGTGACCTTGCCGATGCTGTACGCGCCGCCCAGGTCGACCTGCAGCCACTGCGGGAAGGCGTTGTTGGCGCTCTCCCAGTAGGTGTTGGCGTCGCCGTCGGTCGCCGTGGTCGGCCGCCTGGGTCGACGTTGACCTGGCTGCTCGCGGTGGCCGGCCGGCCAGCGCGATGTTGGTGGTGGTGCCGATGCCGCTGCCGGACAGCGCGATCGGCGGTCGGGCTGTTGTTGGCGTTGCTGGTGACGGTGACCGCGCCGGTGCGGGTGCCCGAGGTGGTCGGGGTGAACTTCACGGTGACCGTGCAGGACGCGCCGACGGCGAGGGTGCGAGCAGGTGTTGGTCTGGCTGAAGTCACCGCTGGCGGTGACGCCGGAGACGGTGGCCGCGGTGGTGCCGGAGTTGGTGACGGTCACCGTCTGGGTGGCCGCCGACGTGGCCGACGACGGTGCCGGCGAAGGTGAGGCTCGCCGGGTTGGCGGACAGGATCGGGCCGGGCGCGACGCCGGTGCCGGAGAGCGGGACGGTGTTGGTGATGCCGGACGCGGTGACGGTCAGGTTGCCGGTCGCGGGTGCCGCCGGCGGTCGGGTGGAACGTGACGCTGACCGTGCAGGACGAGCCGGCGGCGATGCTGCTGCCGCAGGTGTTGGTCTGGCTGAAGTCGCCGGTGACGCGCGACCCGGTGACCGGGGCCGCGGCCGATACCGCTGTTGGTGACCGTGACCGCCTGGGCGGCGCTGGTCGAGCCGGTGGCCACCGAGCCGAAGCCGACCGCGGTCGGGCTGATCGAGATGAGCGAGCCGTTGTCCGGCAGGTACGGCGGGAACGTCGGGTTCGGGATGTTGGAGCAGGCGGTCGGGCCGAAGATGCCGGAGTTGCCGCCGCCGTCGGTCAGCGTGAAGCCGACGCCGCAGTTGTAGATCGGCGCCGGGCGCCTGGGTGCCGGTGGCGGTGCTGTTGGTGATCGTCGCGGCGCCGCCGACCTGCTCCTGGACCACGCAGGTGCCGGTGTTCTGGATGGTCGCGTTGTTGATCTTCACGTTGGTGATGCTCGAGCCCGGAGACGAACTGGATCGCCTCGTACGGGCTCTGCTGGATCAGGATGTTGTCGACGTTGGTCAGGCCGGTCATCGCGCCGTCGCGGGCGTCGAACCACAGCGCGCCGACGCCGAACTGCCAGTTCGGGTCGAGGCTGCCGGACCGGATGAGCGTGTTGCGCAGCACGTCGGTGCGCCCGAGCGTGGTCGAGGCGAAGCGCTGCGCGACGTGGATGCCGCCGCCCTGGGTCAGGCCGGCGTCGATGACCCGGTTGTCGGTGACGAAGTTGTCGTGGCCGCCGTAGATCGCGATGCCGTTGGCCAGGATCGGGTACTGCACGGTGTTGTGGTCGAACGAGTCGTTCGCGTCGGCGTTCTGCTCGGCCCAGGTGGCCAGGCCGTCGTCGCCGAGGTTGCGCAGGTCGCTGTTGGTGACCTTGGAGTTGGTGACGCCGTTGTGGAAGTTGACGCCGTCGGCGGTGATGTTGCGGATGCCGCATGCCGCTGAAGACGAGGTTGTCCATCGGGCCGTCCATCCAGGCGCCGACCTTGTCGTGCTCGATCCAGACCCGGTCGACGGTGGAGTTGCTCAGCGCGCCGCCGATGCCGTTGACCTGGTCGCCGTCGTTGCGCTCCTGGACGTTGCCGAAGATGGCGAAGTCGGCCAGGTGCACGTTGGTGCTCGCCGTTGGGCGCGTAGTTGCCGTAGAAGCCGGGGGCCGTCGCCGGTGATCGTCGAGCGCCACATGCCGGCGCCCTTGATGGTGACGTTGTTGAGCGACGATGTGGCCCGGGATCTTGAAGGTGCCCTCGGGGATCCACACCGTGCCGCCGGCGCCGGCCGCGGAGATCGCCGAGTTGAACGCGGCGGTCGAGTCGGCGGCGCCGGTCGGGTCGGCGCCCTTGCTGGTCACCGAGACCGAGCCGGACGGCTGGGAGAGCGCCGCGGCGACGTTCTCGAAGTCGGCGAAGTCGATCGTGTACGACGACGCGGTGTCCTCGGCGTCGACCTGCAGCCGGAACTTGGTGCCGGCCGGGTAGGTGGTCGGGAACAGCCGGTGCACCTCGTCGTAGAAGTGGTGCGGGTTGCTGCCCGGCGAGTTGGTGAACGGATAGCCGCCGTAGTACCAGCTGTAGGCGTTGGTCAGGGTGAAGTTGGTCGGCTTGGCGCCGTTGACGTAGAGCGACAGCGGGGCGGTGTAGACCGAGCCGCCGGAGGTGTCCGGGATGCTGTAGCGGAAGACGATCGAGTTGGTCGGCACCGGCGTGGTGAACTCGACGTACTTGCCGCTGCCCTGCAGCGTGACCGCCTTGCGGTAGGACGCCTCGGCGGGCAGCGTGTTGTAGGCGGCGCTCGGGCCGATGACGGTGCCGTTGGTGGCGGCGTTCTCGGCCTGTACCTCGACGTAGGGCAGGGTCGCGCCGACGCCGCCGGTGGCGGCCGCGAGGGCCGGGCTGACCGTCAGCGCGACGACGCCCGCCGCGACCAGGGTGGTACTGGCGACGAGGGCGGCCAGTCGACCGCCGCGTCTGACACCTCAGCTTGATCGAAACATCTGGACTGCTCACTTTCGACGGGCCGGAGGGGCTGCGGACGTGCGAACCGTCGGGTCGTCCTGGACCTGTCGCGGGACGGGCGGACCCGGCGCGGGTGAGGGCACAGTGCGGCACCGCTGTCGGCTCCCGGGCGGAAGGAGCCATCGGCGGTGGTGAGCCTGAGGGACTAACCGGAGCGGGGACGGTGGTACCAGGGACCGTAACTCCGTTGACACCGCTGCGCAATATCCATACGCATCTCTGCTTGATTCTTACGTTGCTTCGCAAACGCATGACACCCGGTGTCCGCACCCTCGCCGAACGCCGTTTCTGCTGGCCGAACGGTTGATCCGCGCCTCACGTGGACGGTGGACACGGCACCTGTCTGCGTGCAACCCGCCGGTGCCCGGCATCGCTCCACCGCGCCTCCATGAAGTCGACACAACCGCTGCCTCGCGGGGCGTCACCACGGGACCGCGACCCCTACAGTGGGGCCACCTGACATCGAGGAGTACGCCGTGACCGAGCCGACCCCGGCCGACCAGCCCGTACCCGCTCCCGGGACACCGCCGGCGACGGAAGCCGCCACCCCGCCACCACAGCTGCTGACCGCCACCGGCCCTATCCCGGGGCTACGCACGGTCACCTGGCAGGGCCCACCAGGAGCCCCCGCCTGGGCAATCCCGGTCACCGTCCCGCCCGGTACGCACGGCTACGCGATCTTCCTTCCACTGGTCCCCCAGCCGACCGCGCCGTACCCGGCCGCGCCCACCACTGTGCCCGCTGGAGCGGCGCCGGCCACCGTGGCCCCAGGGGAGGCGTCGAGCGCGGTGCGGCCCGCGGCGCCGTCGGCGACTGTCGGGCAGGCCGCAGTCACCGTGCCGCCCGGGCCGGAGTCGTCCACTGTGTCACCGGGCCGTTCGTCGGCCACCGGGGCGGCGCCTGACGCCGACCAGCAGGTGGGTGCCTCCGGTCAGCCCACCAGTGCCGTACCAGGGCAGGTCGCGGCAGTCGGCCGGGCGCAAGCGCCGGCACCTGCCGATGCGCCGGACGGGGAGGGCGATCCGGCCGGATCCACCGGGACCGTCGCCGGCCCGAATCCGGCCAGTGCACTGGGCGAGCCGGTGGCCACTGCGGACACCGCCGGTACGACCACCCCGCCAGCCGGGGCTCCGGGCGCGGCCACCAGTGCTGCCGCCGGTGCGCGGCCCGTTCCACAGCAGACCGGCGCAGCGCCCGGATCACCGGCCGGTCCCGTGTCGGCGCCACAGGTCTGGCACCCGGGCCCCGGCTGGGACCCACGGTGGGGCCGACCCCCGGCCGGTGTGCCAGGGCAGTTCCCGGTGCTCGGACCGATCAGCCCGCCGGGACCGAGCTGGCTGAAAGCCCACTGGCCGGGGCCGGACCGGGGCAGCGGTGGCTGGGCGGTCCCGGGCGCGGTGCTGGCCGGCGCGCTCGGCGTGGCGGTCTTCCTGCCGCTCGGCCGGGTCGGCATCGGCTGGCTGCTCAGCGCCGTGGCTGTGCTGGTGAGCGTGCTCGTCGCGGTGCGCCGCGCCAGCGCCGACCTGCCCGTCGGCGAGCGGCGCATCCGGCTGGTCTGGGCCGTCTCCGCGCTGGCCCTGCTGTCCATCCTGGCCTTCCGCAACGCCTGGTGGCTGGTGACCTTCTCGGTGCTGGGCGCGCTCGGCTGCACGGCGCTGGCCGTCATCGGCGGCCGGCAGCTGCGCTCGATCGGGTTCAGCCTGGTGGCCACGCCGTTCGCGGCGCTGCGCGGCATCCCGTGGGTGTCCGGCAAGCTCAAGGACCGGTCCCGGCTGCGGCCCGGTACCGCCGGCCGGATCACGGTCGCGCTGCTGGCGACCGTCGCGGTACTGATCGTCTTCGGGGCGCTGCTGTCCTCGGCGGATGCCGCGTTCTCGGTGCTGCTCGGGGACCTGGCGCCACAGGTCAGCGCCGGTACCGTCTTCACCTGGATCTTCCTGCTGGCGGTCGGCGGCCTGCTCACCACCGCCGCGGTCTACACGCTGTCCGCGCCGCCGGACCTGAGCACCGTGGACGGGCCGCCGCGCGGCCGGATCGGCAGCCTGGAGTGGGGCCTGCCGGTCGGGGCGCTGCTGGTGCTCTTCGCCGGCTTCGTGGCCGTGCAGTTCTCGGTGCTCTTCGGCGGACAGCGACACGTGCTCACCACCGCCGGTCTCGACTACGCCGAGTACGCCCGCAGCGGCTTCTGGCAGCTGTTCACCGTCACCCTGCTCACCCTCGCGGTGCTCGGGACGGTCGGCCGGTGGGCGGCCCGGGAAACCCGCCGGCAGCGGCTGCTGCTGCGCGGACTGCTCGGACCCCTGTGCATCCTGAGTATCGTCATCGTCTCCTCCGCGATCGACCGGATGTACACCTACCAGCAGGTCTACAGCTTCACCGGGGAACGGGTCTTCGTGATGGCCTTCGAGCTGCTGCTCGGGTTGCTCTTCGCACTGGTCATGCTGGCCGGGATCCGGCTGCGCGGGGCCTGGCTGCCGCGTACCGCGGTCGGCTTGACCGTGCTCATGCTGGTCAGCCTGGCGGTGCTCAACCCGGAGGCGTACGTGGCCCGCCGCAACATCGCCCGCTACCACCAGGACGGCAAGATCGACGCCTGGTACCTGCGGGCGCTGTCCTCCGACGCCACCCCCGCACTCGCCGGGCTGCCCGATCCGGTACGCCGCTGCGTCCTCAGCTGGATCGACGACGACCTCGCCGGGCCGGACCCGTGGTATGCCTGGAACCTGGGCCGCCAACGGGCCCGGGACGTCCTCGACGACCTCGGCCCACAGGCGCTCGGCGGACCGGCCGACTGCCAGCGCGCCGACCAGTTCGACCTGCCCAAGACCCGCTGACCGGCCGCTCGGACTGCCAGGCGACGCCGCCGCCTGGCGGTCCGAGCCCACCGCTGCGGGCGCCCGTCCGGGTCCGGCCGACGCGCTTCCACACGGGAATCCCTCGCCACCTCCTGCGATCCTCTATGTGATGCAGATCACAAGCGGGTCGCAGGGGGTGGTTGTCGATTTCCGGGCGCCCGCACGACGACCTGCTGAGACGGATGCACCGTCCGCCCGAACAGTCGGGCCGCCGGCCGGGCCGGAGCGCAGGAGAGGACACCCGAGGATGACCAGTGACCAGAGCTGCGCACCGCGGGCCGGTACCCGGGAGTGGATCGCCCTGGCCGTGCTGGCGCTACCCACCCTGCTGGTATCGCTGGATCTGTTCGTGATGCTGCTGGCCCTGCCGCACCTGAGCCGGGCACTGCACGCCAGCGGCGTCCAACAGCTCTGGATCATGGACGTCTACGGGTTCATGGTGGCCGGATTCATGATCACCATGGGTACCCTCGGCGACCGCATCGGCCGACGGCGGCTCCTGCTCACCGCGGCCCTGGTCTTCGGCGTCGCCTCGCTGGCGGCCGCCTGGTCCACCAGCCCGGCCATGCTGATCGGGGCGCGGGCGCTGCTGGGCATCGCCGGAGCCGCGCTCACCCCGTCGACGCTGGCGCTGGTCAGCCACCTGTTCCGGGATCCGCGCCAGAAGGCGAGCGCCATCGGGATCTGGGCCGGATGCTTCACGGTCGGTGCGATCATCGGCCCGATCGTGGGCGGGATGATGCTGGAGCGGTTCTGGTGGGGGTCGGTGTTCCTGCTGGGGGTACCGGCGATGGTGCTGCTGCTGGTGGTCGGGCCGGTGCTGCTCCCCGAGTACCGCGACGAAACGGCGGGCCGGCTGGACACGCCGAGTGTCGTACTGTCCCTGGCCGCTGTGCTGCCCGCGATCCAGGGCGTCAAGTCACTCGCCCGGGACGGCTGGAGCGTACGGCCGGCCCTGCTGGTGGCGGTCGGGCTCGGCTCCGGTGTGCTGTTCGTGCGGCGCCAGCGCCGGCTCAGCGACCCGCTGGTCGACCTGCGGTTGTTCGCGAACCGTACGTTCAGCGCCACGCTGGGCGCCATGCTCGCCTACTCGACGCTGTCCGGCGGCACGATGGTGCTGGTCGCGCAGTACTTCCAGCTCGTGGACGGGCTGTCCCCGCTGCGGGCCGGCCTGGCACTGGCGCCGGGCATGGCGGCCTCCGTGGTCGGATTCCAGGTCGCGCCGCTGCTGGCCCGCCGGGTCCGGCCCGCCGCGCTGATCGCCGGGGGAATCCTGGTCACGGTCACCGGCCTGCTCCTGATGACCCGGTCCGGGACCTCCGGCGCCTGGGTGCTGATCGTCGGCTTCCTGGTCAGCTGCCTGGGCACCGGACCGCTGGTCACCTTGGGTACCAACCTGATCGTCAGCACCGCGCCACCGGAGCGGGCCGGCTCCGCCGCAGCCCTGGGCCAGACCGGCGGCGAGTTCGGATACGCGCTGGGCGTCGCCTTACTCGGCAGCATCCTGACCGTGGTGTACCGCTCCCGGATCCCGGCCGGTGCCCCGCCGGCCGCCCGGGACAGCATCGCGGGCGCCACGCAGGCAGCCGCCCAGCTGCCCCCGCCGGCCGGCCACGCCCTGCTCGCCGCGGCCGACCGGGCATTCGTGGCCGGGCTGCACACCGCGGCCGGGCTCAGTGCGGCGATCCTGTTGGGGGTGGCCGTGCTGCTGGCCGTCGTCCTACGGCGGCTGCCGCCGCTCGGGCAGCCGCCGGCCGATCCGGCGCCGGCCGAACCGACGCTCGCCGAATCCGTCCAGTGACGCCCAATCGTCCACCAGAGAAGGGAACTGACATGACCCAGTACGCGGTGCTGCTGTACACGCCGGCGCCGGCCGACGTCGCCGACATGCCGGCCGAGGAGCTGGACGCACACGGGCGGCACGCCGCCGAGGTCGAGGAGCTCGGCGGCCACATCGTCAACGGGTACGCGCTGCACTCCAGCGCCACGGCCACCTCGGTCCGCGGCGACACCGTCACCGATGGGCCGTTCATCGAGGCCAAGGAGGTCATCGCGGGCTTCTACATCCTGGAGGCGCGGGACCTGGACCACGCGCTGGAGATCAGCCGACGCAACCCGGCGACCTGGCGCGGCGGCGTCGAGATCCGTCCGCTGCTGGGATGACCGACGAGGGTACGGCCCGGGCCGTCGCGGACGCCTACCGGAACCACTGGGCGCTGGTACTCGCCGCGACGGCCCGGGTCACCCGGGACCTCGACCTGGCCGAGGAGTGCGTCCAGGAGGCGTACACCCAGGCCCTGGCCGGCTGGCCCCGCGACGGTACGCCGGACAACCCGGCCGCCTGGCTGGTCGTCACCGCCCGGCGCCGGGCGCTCGACGCGATCCGCCGGGAGCAGGTGCTCCGGGCGAAGCTGCCGCTGCTCGCGGTGCCGGACGAGCCCGGCGGTGCCGCCGTGGAGCCCGACAACGACATCCCCGACGACCGGCTGCGCCTCATGTTCACCTGCTGCCACCCGGCCCTGGCCCGGAACGCGCAAGTGGCGCTCACCCTCCGGCTGATCTGCGGGGTCGGCACCGGCGACATCGCCCGCGCGTTCCTGGTCCCGGAGGCCACCATGGCGGCCCGGCTCACCCGCGCCAAGAAGAAGATCGCCACGGCGCGGATCCCGTTCCGGGTCCCGGCGGCGCAGGACCTGCCCGAACGGCTGGACGCCGTCCTGTCGGTGGTCCACCTGCTCTACACGACCGGGCACACCGCCCCCTCCGGCGATCGGTTGCTGCGCGCCGACCTGGTGGAGCGGGCCGTGCAACTGTGCCGGACGCTGTACGCGCTGATGCCGGACGAGCCGGAGGTGGCCGGGCTGCTCGCGCTCGTCCTGCTCACCGACGCGCGGCGGGCCACCCGTACCGACCCGCGGGGTCGGCTGCTGCGCCTCGCCGAGCAGGACCGCACCCGCTGGGACCGCGCCGCCATCGCGGAGGGGCGGGAATTGGTCCTGCGCTGCATGCGGCTGGGCCGCCCCGGCCGGTACCTGCTGCAAGCCGCGATCGCCGCGCTGCATTCCGAGGCGGCCCAGTACGCCGACACCGACTGGCCCCAGATCGTCACCCTCTACGACGCGCTGCGCCAGGTGTGGCCGTCCCCGGTGGTCGAGCTGAACCGTGCAGTGGCTCTGGCCGCGGCGACCGACGCGGACACCGCGCTGCGGGAGGTCGCCGCGCTGGAGGACGACCCGCGACTGGCCCGGTACCACTACCTTCCCGCCGTCAAGGCGGACCTGCTGTGCCGGCTGGGCCGCTACGACGAGGCGGCAGCCGCATACCGGGCGGCGCTGCGGCTGGCCGACAACGCCGCCGAACGCGAGTTCCTGACCGACCGGCTCGCCGGTCTGCCCAGCGCCGCGGAGCGCCTGGACCACCAGCGGCCGGACCCGGCAAGCTGAAGCCGGCTGCCACGACCTACTCAGCCGAGGATCAGCCTCAGCTCGGGCCGCTTGATGCTGATCTGTGCATCCACTAATCAGGCAGGTAGTCATACCAACGGCGCGCCGACTGGCCGTCGCAGGTGTACTGAACCAGTACAGCATTGATTTTCCTGCTGAGACCGTCCTGGGTGATGCACAGGCCGCTGTGCTTGTTCTTGATCTGATAGGTGCCGGTGGGGCCGACGTATTTGATCTGCCACAGTGAACGGTCTTCGCTGTCGCAGTCGAATTGCACGATCTGCGCCAGGGACGCCTTACTGCCGCCGGCAACCGCCACGCATCCGCTGTACCCGACAAAGAAGTCGTCATTCCGGATGTAGATCATCACATAGGTGTCCTCTGTCTCACCCATGTTGTAGAACCATTCGAACCGCTGCGACTGCGGCTTGAGAGGGTCGCAGGTGTACTGTACGATCTTGGCGTTGTTGGCGGCGCTCGCGCCGGCCACGGCCCAGCAGAGGCCGTTGTAGAGGTTCTTGACGCCGCCCCAATCGCTCTTTGCCGCATGAGCTGGGGCGGCGTTGAAGAAGAGCGTTGAGAGGGACAGCACGATTGTTGTGCCAACAGCCGCTAGTCGACGTAGTTTCATATTTCCCCGATGCTCGCCGGACGCAAGGATTTCCGAGTCCGAGCGTAGGGGCAGGCCACTCTTGCGGCGGCCCGTACCGACATTAGCGGTAAATCGGGAATCGGCTCTGCCCGGAATCCCGGCGCCGGAACAAGCCGGCCGGTTTGCATTCTGACATTGCCTACCAAATCAACGGGAGAACGTCAGCGCGCCTGCATGCACGGGCGGGGATGGCGCACTTCGACACCTTCTCCAGTCGCCACGAGGCGGCGATCCGGCCCTGCCACCTCAGCTGCCGACGCCCGTGGCGGTGACGGAGTGGCCGGCAGCGGTGGCGGACCTCCGCCGAGGGCTGCGCCTCTACGGTGCCGAAGTCTCCCTGCGACTGGACAAGGGATGCCGGTCGCGGGTGGCCGCCGCACCGAGCCAGGAGGAGGTCAACAGCGCTCGCCCGGAGGTCGGGACCGACCGCCGCCCGGGAACATGGCCGGTCCAGAGTGGGTCTACGAGCAGCTCATCGGCCGAATCTGGAGACCGGACGGAACCACGTCGCACCTTGCTTCCGGTGCCAACAGCAGGACGGCTCACCGGTTCGTACGCTGATCAGTTTGGCTCCCCCAGCACACCAGAACCCGAACCATCCGATCATCACGGGCCCGGCGATCAGCTTGGCTGCCGCTCCGAAACGAATGCGGAGATCATCAGGCTCATAGCCGATCTTCATCCCGGCGGCTATGGGGAACGCGTATCGGCGGCTTAACTTGAACCCTCAGTACATGATCCGCATCCGGGAGCATGCTCGCGCTCGCGGCCGCGCCGTAGGTAGGCCGCGGGCGTTGACCGCGGCGGAAGCGGGCGTTGAGTGATTCGATCGTTGGTGGTACGCACGATCTTGCGGATCTCCGGGTCGAACGCGAGGAACGGCACCATCTCGGCCCAGGCGTTGGTCCACAGCCGGATGATGGCCGGGTACTTGCATTCCCACTTGCCGCTGAACTCGGCGAATGCGTCGAGAGCGGCCCGCCTGCTCCGACGGAGCGCTGTAGACCGGCTTGAGGTCCTTCGCGAGTGCGCCCCAGTGCGCCTTGGAGGCGTATGTGTAGGTGTTCCTGAGTAGATGGACGATACGCGTTTGGGTGATCGCCTGGCCCGCGAGCTGTGTCCGTGTGCCCGGTTGGACGGTGTCGGGGGTTGTGGTGCGTAGCTACCCGGGGTCGACCTCGGTCGCCGCGGTCAACTGCCGGACGAGGGCGTCGTAGGCGGCAGCCGCGTCGTCGTGTTCCCTCGAGTCGGAGGCTGAGCTGACCCGCCATGGCTGGCCGGGGCGTTTGCCGATGGCTACCTCGGCTTCGTGGCCGCCCCGGGAGAGTTTGACCGATACGGTGCCCTCCGGCCGGCCATCCAGGAAAGTGTGAACCAGTCCGAGCACCTGTTGGTGCAGTCCGCCGGTCGGATCCAGGCCGTAGACGGCGAAGCACGCGACCGGCTGCGGAGTGACCAGGACCCGGACGGTTCCGGCGTCGAAGAACTGTGCGGCGTCGACCCCGTCAGGGTCGAGCATCCCGACCTCTGCCCACACCCCAGCACCGGTGAGGGCCCGTAGGACACCCTCCGCGTCCGGGACGAGCGCCAGGTCCGCCTCGTCCATCCTGGCGAGTCCGCGTACCAGCAACGATCCGAGCCCGGCCTGGCGGACCGGCAGTGCGGCGTCCCGGTCGATACCGAGCCGGGCGCGGGCTGTTGCGGCGGCCTTCTGGTCGTCGGCGACAGCGAGTAGAGCATCGATTTCGGCGGCGGTCAGGTTCAGCTGCTCGGTCACCACACGCCTCCGGCGGGCAGGGTCGGGTCAGGGGTCAGGTTGCCGGCGGCGGCGTGGGCGAAGTCGGCGATGCCGGCGCGGTGGTCATAGGCGAGTTTGCCGAGATCCCAGGCGGCCTCGGCGAGTCCGATTTCGGGGACGGCGATGCCGACGCCGTCGATGACGGTGTGCAGTGCGGCGCTTCCGGCATCGTGCCAGTCGCCGGTGGCGACGCCCTTGACCACGCCGCCGGCCAGGTCCACCACGTCGAAGCCGATGCTCAGTTTGGACAGCACCGGCACGTCCTTGATGAACTTCTTGGCATCGCCGGCCACGCCTTTGATGTCCCTCAGTTCGTGGGTGAAGTACGACAGCGTGGGGCTGCCTCCGACGATGAACTTGTCGACCTTGCCGGCGGTCCGCTGGAGGTCGGTGAGAGTGTCCTTGACCGCGCCGAGATCATGCTTCTTTACCAGGTCGCCGCCGTCGTGCCACAGCGTCTTGGCCGTTGCGCCGATGCCTTTGCGGATGCCTCCCCAGTGGTCAACGCCGTCCTTGACCTTGTCCCCCACGGTCTTCCCGGCATCAACGATCTTGATCGTGTCGCGGGCGTCGCCGTAGACACGGACGGTTTGTCCAGTGATCGCAGCCCATGCTGCGCCGGCGTCGTCAGCGGAGCTGGCTGTGCGCTGCTGGGCTGCGTTGCGGCGTACCGTGGTGGCGCCCTCGCGTAGTTCACCCGCGGCGTGGCGGAGCATGGTGGTGTAGCGGTTGTGCCAGTCGTGCCGGAACCGGTCCGCCGACGTGCCCCGCCATCCGGTGTTCAGCAGCGCCGTGGTGATCTGCTGGAGAATCTGCTCCAGCCGGTCGGCGCTGGTGGACAGTTGGCCGGCGAAGCCGTCCATGGCGTCGGGGTCGTTGCCGTAGCTGGTGGCCTGCATGTGACCTCCTGGTCGACGGACCGGTCCGGTGTTCAGCTGGCGTTGGAGGCGTTCTCCTGCTGCTGGACGTTGCGCAGCATGCTGCCGTGGGCCTCGTCGAGCGCCTGGGCGACCTGGTTGAGCAGTCCGGCGACGTGGCCGTCCCAGTTGTTGAGGAAGTGGCCGTGGTCGGGGCCGTCCCAGCGCAGGGAGTGCAGCTGCTGGTGGAGGGTGCCGGAGATTTCGCGGATGCGGCCGGCGGAGTTGCTGAAGCTGGCGGCGAGCTGGCGGCCCGCGTCGGTGTCCATGCCTTCGTATGCCATGGTGCTTCTCCTTCTGTGACATGCCGGGCGCCGGTTTGCGCCGGTGTACCGATGTGGACGTTAGGTGCTGTTGTGCGGGTGGTACATGGGGAGCACTCCCCATGGGTTCAGTGCGGTTGGGCGACCTGGACGATCCGAGTGAGGCCGCCGTGGACCTGGAAGCCGCGACCGGGTGCGAGGAAGTCGTTGCGGCGTACCCGGGGGAAGTTGACGCTGAGGATCTGTTGGCCGTCGTTCTGATCGGGTTGCAGGATCAGGCCGGCGCGGCCGGAGCGGGCCAGGTTGTGCAGGGGGCTGCCACCACGCATGCCGGTGGTTTCGCCTTCCAAAATGAGCAGGGCTCCGACGGCCTGGCAGGACTTGACCAGGGTCTGTACGGCGCCTTCGATGCTGTAGTTGGTGGCGTATTCGGGGAGTCCTTCGACGATGAGGGCGAGCGGGTCTGCGCCGTAGGCGTCTGCGCTGATGCGTTTGGCCAGGTCGGTGCACCAGCTGCTGATGTCCTCGCCGAGCACGGCCTGTTCGGTCCAAGGCATAGTGCTCAGTAGCGGTGAACGGGGTAGACCGAGGTAGAGCAGGCGGGTCTGTGGGCGGGCCCGGATGAGGGCCCGGCAGAGGGTCTGCAGGGCCGTGCTGCGGCCGCTGCCGGGTGGGCCGGCCAGCAGGAAGCTGCCGCGGGCTTCGAAGGTGGCCGGTTGCAGATCCCAGTCCAGTCCGAGGACGGGTTGGTGGCCGACCGTAGCGGGTAGGTCGGTCAGCGGGACATGGTCGGCGAGGCGCTGGATGCGCCATGGTGCGGTGCGGGGCAGCGGCAGCCAGGTATGCGCGGTGCGTAGGTGCGCGGCCTGGGTGACGGCGTCGCCGCCGAGCACGGCAATCTGGACTTCGACGCCGTCGCGTAGGCCGCGGCCGGGTGGTGACTGGGTGGTGAGGGCGTCGGCGCGTACGCCGAGGGCGCCGTAGTCGTTGTCTTCGGACAGGCGCAGGACCAGGCGGCTCTGGATGGCCGAGGCCAGTTTGGCGGGGACCGAGCCGGGCCGGTCGGCCGAGACGACGACGTGTACGCCGACCTGCCGGCCGGACACGGCGATGGTGATGAACTTCTCGAAGAGTTCGGCGCGTTCGGGGGCCAGTTCGTAGGCCTGGCGGAAGGCTCCGAGTCCGTCCACGACGAGCAGGGTGCGGGCCTGGTCAGGATCGCCGTCGGGTTGCGCGCGGTACTGGGTGATGGTGGCGGCATCGACGCGGGTGTAGCGGCGTTCGCGTTCGTCGACCAGGGCGGCGAGCCGGTCGAGGAGTCGTTTGACGCCTTCCTGGTCGTCGCCGGAGATGACGGCACCGACGTGCGGGAGGTGTTCGAGCATGGCCATGGCGCGTCCGGCGAAGTCGAGGACGTAGACGTGGCAGGGGTCGTCCGGGTTGAGTGCGGCGGCGATGGTGACGGTGCGCAGGGCGGTGCTCTTGCCGGTGCCGCCGGTTCCGTAGACGGCCAGGTTGCCTTCCCGGTCGGGGTTGAAGGCGAACCCTGGTTGCGCCTGGGCGTCGGGGTCGTCGAGAAGTCCGAGGACGATGCCTTCCCGAGTTGCGGGCAGGGCGCGCAGATCGATGACGGGTTCGAGTTGGGGTAGCCAGGGGCGCCGGGGTGGGGGCAGGGCGGCAAGGTCGTTGGCGCGGGTGATGGTGGTGACGATGCGTTCGATGTCGTGGGGGCCGGTGCGGATGAGTGGCCCGTCGGCGGCGTCAACCCATTCTTCGCCGGGGCCGAAGGGCAGCTCCTGCACCCCGATGACGGGTGGTGGTGGTTCGGCGCTGGTCCAACCGCCGGCGTAGGCGGCCTGAAAGGCGGTGAGCCGGCCGGGGCCGGTCTTGGCTACGGCGCGGCCGGGGATTGCCGGGTCAAAGCCGGCGGCCTGGGGGTTGCCGATGACGTCGGAGCTGTCGGCTTCGTCGGCCATCCGCAGCGCGACGCGGAGGTTGGTGTTGGCGCGCAGGTTTTCTTTGATGACGCCGGCGGGGCGTTGAGTGGCAAGGATGAGGTGCAGGCCGAGTGAGCGGCCGCGCTGGGCGACGTTGACCACGCCGTCGACGAATTCGGGGACTTCGGCGACGAGTGCTGCGAATTCGTCGACGACGATGACCAGGCGGGGTGGGACGGGTAGGGCAGGTGGGTCGTTGTGGCGGCGGGTTTCCAGGGCGGCGAGGTCTTTGGCGCCGAGCTGGCCGAGAATCTCCTCACGGCGGCGCAGTTCGGCGTTGAGTGAGGTCAGCGCGCGGCGTACCAGGTAGGGCGACAGGTCGGTGACCAGGCCGACGGTGTGGGGTAGCCGGGCGCATTCGCCGAAGGCGGAGCCGCCCTTGTAGTCGACCAGCAGGAAGGTGACCCGTTCGGGTCCGTGGGCGCTGGCCATGCCGAGAATCCAGGCCTGGAGCAGTTCGCTCTTGCCGGCGCCGGTGGTGCCGCCAACCAGGGCATGTGGGCCGTCGCTGATGAGGTCGAGGGCGAAGTCGCCGCCGGCCGCGGCGCCGATGACCGCGCGCAGGCTGGGATCGCGTCGCGCGTTGCGTCGGGTGGCCGCGGCGCTCTCCTGCCAGCGGTCCAGGACGGAGTGTGGGTGCAGGGCGGTGGCCAGCCGGTCGCCCGCCAGGAAAGACACGGTGGAGGGCAGGTCGCTGTCGTCGGAGAGGGCGACGCCGTCGTCGGTGACCGGGGCAAGTCGCCGGGCAAGGGCCAGGGCGTCGGCTGCGCCGACGGGTTCGAGTTGGACGGCTTCCACCCGTTCGCCGGTGTCGGCGTAGCCGACAGTGCCGCTGATGGCGCCGGGGGCCACGTCAAGGTAGGTACGGCAGGCGGCGGGTAGTTCGGCGACGGCGACGGCGATCCAGACCACGTGGATGCCGTGGCTGCCGCCGTGTTCGGCGAGCTCGACCAGGCGAGCCCGGTTGACGGCGGTGTCTGGCTCGACGAGCAGCACCACGGCGGGGGCCTGCGGGGCGTCGCGCTGCTGACTGCGGGTAGCCAGCAGCGCTTCCAGTTCGGCGATGAGCGCATCACCGGCGCCGGGGCTGTCGGCCAGGTGCGCCCCGGTCAGTGGGGTGTGTGGGGAGTTGGTGTGGGGCAGCCATTTGAGCCAGTTCCAGCGGGCCTGGCTGGCCGACGAGGTGGCGGCGGTGAGGATCAGCTCGGCTGGGGAGTGCAGGGTGAGCAGTTGGCAGATCAGGCCGGTGGCCACGGCCCGGGCCTCGGCGGGGGGGCCGGCCACGCCGAGGGCGGCGCCATCGGACAGCCGGGCCACGACCGGGACGGCGTCGACGCTGTGGTAGCGGGTGAGCAGGTCGGCGGCCTCGGCCAGCAGGGCGGCTGGGGCAGCGTCGGACTGGTTGGCCAGGGTGAGACTGGTGCGGGATGGCCGGGTGCCCAGGCCCAGCCGTAGGTCGAGAAAGCGGTCCTGGTCGGGGCGGCGGCACCAGAGCAGGGTGCCGAGTTCGTGTGCGGCGGACAGCAGCGTCGCGGTGGCGGGGTGTTCGGCGCGGCGGGCGTGAGTTTCGGCGTCCGCGGCGGCCGCGAGGGTGGCGTCCAGGCTTGCCAGGGCGGTGCGGTAGGCGGCGATGGCGGCGGTGTGGCCGCGCCGGCCACCGATGGCCTCCTCCGCGTAGCTGCCGATGAGCATCATGGGGCTGAGAAGGACGAAAAGCAGCGAGATGGGTGACCGGGTAAAGGCGAACAGGGCTGCGCCGACCAGCAGGGGGGCCAGCAGGGCCAAAGCGGGGAAGCGTCGGCGGGCGGGTGGGCTGGGTGCCGGTGGGGTCTGCAGTTGGGGGCCGTCGTAGTGCGGGTCCAGCCGCGGTGAGCGGGTGAAGGGGACGACCGCGTCGCCGCGGATTGCGGGGGCGGCCAAGCGGCGTACGGCGATGAGGGTGTCGCCGAGCAGGACGCGGTCCTCACCGCGCAGGACGGCGCGGTTGACTGGTGCGCCGCCGACCATGACGCCGTTGGCGGAGTTGTTGTCGATGATCTCGACGACCGAGCTGATGTTGATGCGGGCGTGGTGTTTGGAGATCAGGGCGTCGACGAGTTGCACGGTGCAGGAGGGGTCGCGGCCGATGGTGTTGGTGCCGTCCCAGAGGGGGTATTCGGGGTGTTCGGATCCGGACAACACCCGCAGTACCGCCACGGGCGGGCGGGGGGTGGCGGCGGTGAAGCGTTGCCCGACGGGCACCAGGGCGACGGCGGCGCCGGAGCGGATGCCGCTGTGAACGAGTGGGTCTTCGGCGGGTACCACCCGTTGGCCCCGGCCCTCGTCGACGGCGAGGGTGAATGCGGTCACCGGGGTCGGTGCGCCGGTGCGGGCGGCCAGTCGCCGGGCGAGTGTGTCGGCGAGGGTGCCCACGGGTACACCGGGTTCGACGGTGACGGCGACGTCGACCGGGTGGGTGCCGGGGCGCTGCAGGCTGAGGGTCAGTCTCATCGCGGTGCTACCTCCACTCGGTTGGGGGTGGGCCGCCACGGTGGGGTGGGTAGCGGTGTGCGGGGGCGTAGCGAGGCGGGGTTGAGTGGGGCGAGCAGTCGGCCTCGCCGGCTGCGGGTGCCGGCCACGGCGGTGGCGGTGGACTGCATCTGCCGCCAGTAGGTGGCTGCCTGTTCGTGGGTGGGTTGCTGGGGGCTGAAGGCGGCGGCGTCGGCGGCGGCGGCCAGGTCGCCCAGCCGGGTGGCCAGTGGTGCGGGGAGTTGATCGGCCAGGGTGCGTGCGGTTTCGCGGCGGGTGGCGGGTGGGGTTGGCAGGCCCAGGTCGGTACAGCGGTCCAGCAGTTCGCGCCAGGCGCCGGCGACGCGGGCGGCGGGGCTGCCGCTGGCGCGCCGGCGTCGCCGCAGCCGCTTGGCTGCGGTCATCGCCGCGATGAACAGGGCTGCGACGGCGGCCGGTGGGCCGGCGTAGCGCAGTGCCACGCCCGCCCAACTGGGCAGCTGCCAGCTGCCGTGGTGGGTGGCGTTGGTGCCGGCGCTGTGGTCGGTGATGTCCGGTGGCGGTAGCGCCACCGGCGGTGCCACGGCCGGTGGGGGTGGTTGTTTGAGCTGGGCGCCGCTGTCGGGCTGAGGTTGTTGCTGCTGCTGGTCGGGTTTGTTGCTGCGCGGCGGGGTGGGGTCGAAGGCGACCCAGCCCAGGCCGTCGAAGTCGACCTCCACCCAGGCGCTGGATGTCCTTGCCGGTGACCTGGCCGCCGGTGGCGGCGCCGGGCGCTACGCCCAGCACCACCCGGGTGGGCAGCCCCAGACTGCGGGCAGCCAGGGCCATGGTGGCGGTGTACTGCTCGGCGTCGCCGACGAGTTGGGCGGCGTTTAGGAAGTCGTTGAGCCGGCCGGCGCCGTGTCCGGGGCGGGAGGGTGCGGCCTGGTCGGAGCCGTCGGAGAAGGCGCCGGCGTGCAGCTTGGTCACCAGGGCGGCGACCCGGTCGGAGGCGCTGGCGGTGCCGGCGGTCCAGGACTGCGCCACGGAGTTGACCTTGTCGGGTACGCCGGTGGCGGCGGGCAGGTTGACCGTCGCCGGGCTGCGCCCGGCCAGGGCTTGCGCCGGCGGTGCGGCGGGCACTGCCACGTCGAGGGTGTAGGTGTCCCCCTTGCGTAGTCCGGCGGGTACGACCGCGACGTTGGTGGCCAGGTTGTAGCGGAAGCCGGCTTCCAGGGCGTCGGCGCGGGGGCCGCCGAAGTGCGCCGCGGTGACAGCTCCGACGTCGGGTAGCCAGACGTCGGAGTAGCCGTGCACGGTGATGGTGACCGTAGCGGTCGTGGCCTGGGCGGTGCGCTGGTCGGTGGGGATGCGGGCGCCGACCCGGGCGAAAACGCCTGAGACGTCGGTGCCACGGCCGTGGCCGGCGGCCACCCCCCACACCACCCCGTCGTAGGCGTCCATGGTGGCGATGCGGATGCGGGCGCCCGCAGGCAGGCCCCGCACGTCGAACAGCACGGTGTCCTTGTTGAGCACCTCGAACTTGCGGTAGCCGGACAGTGGGCTGGGGTAGTCGCTCGGGTCGAACGGCGGCACCACGTGCTCGCGGATGGTGTAGCGGGCGTGGGCACCGGCACCGGGCAGCACCGGCCCCAGCATCGCGCCTCCGGCCGCGGCTACGCAGGCCAGGGCCAGTGCTCCGGCGCGGCGGGAGACCCGCCCGGAGCGCTGTCGGCTGGCGACCTGTCCGGTGCGCAGCGGACGGGTGCGCCGGTGACGCAGCGCGACCCAGGCCAGCGCAACGGCGGCGAAGGCGGCGCCCTGCAGCCACACCCCGGCCGGGGTGGCCGTACCGAGCAGGATCACCCCGGACAGCAGCGCGATGGGCGCCAGCAGCGCGGGCGCTGCCCAGCGCACCCGCCCGGCCACGGTGACGGTGGCCAGGCCACCCACCAGGCCGCACAGGTAGGGCACGATCCGCAGGTGATCGTGGCCACCGCCGACCGGTGGCAGGGTGGTGACCAGATCCCGCCAGCCGCCCACCACGCCATCGCCCAGGGCCGTCAGCGTCGCGGCGGTGGGCAGCACACCGGAGGCGGCAGTCTGCGGCAGCGCCGCGACAGCGGACAGGGCGATACCGACCAGCGCGGCCGCGCCGACGCCGACCGGCGCCGGCAGGCGCAGCCGCAGCGTGGCGGCGGCCACGCCGGCACCGGCAGCCAGGCCCACCGCGGCCGGCGTGACCCAGCTGGTGGCGACGAAGACGGTGTGGAAGCCGTAGAGCGCCAGGGCACACAGCGCCAGGCTTGCCGCGGTGTCGACCAGCAGACCACCGCGCGGCGCGGCGGCGGTGGTGGCGGTACTCATAGCCTTCCCGCCACACGCATCGCGGCGGGTAGGTCGGCCAGGGTGGGCACGGTGAGCACGTCCACGCCGCCGAGCCGGTTGACCCCGGCGGGGCGGCCAGGTGCGGCCTGCACCGCGATGACGCGCACCTGCGGATGGAAGCGGGAGGCCTGCCTGCGTAGCTGCGCGGGGGTCAGCGGTGCGCCGGTGACCAGTACGGCGATGCTGGCCTCGGGCGCCAGCCGCTGGGCCTGTGCGGCGAGCTCACCCAGGCCGGCGTCGGGTGTGCCCAGCTGTACCCGGGACAGGCAGTCCAGTGCCCGGTGCCGGTTGGCGCGCACCATCCGTTGGTCGCCGGCGAGCAGGCATACGGTCAGTTCGTCGGCGATGGCGCGTACCGTCACCGAGGCGCCGATGCTGACGGCCAGTTCGAATTCGTCGGCGTCGCTGTAGTCGGCTACGGCAGCGTCGACGAGGACGGCGACGGCGGAGGTGCGGGTGTCGGTGAACTGGCGGACCATCAGCGTGCCGGTGCGGGCCACGGTGCGCCAGTGCACGTGCCGGGGGTCGTCACCGGTGACGTAGGTGCGCAGTGCGTGGAAGGCCACGTCGCTGTTGGACAGTTCGTTGGTGGGCTGGCCCTCCAGGTCACGCTGGTATCCCGCGCCCAACGGGGCCAGCGCCACGGTGTCGGGATGGACGAACACCTCCAGCGGACTGGTCCAGCGCACCGCGCGGCGCAGCAGGCCCAGCGGGTCGCCGCGCACCGACCAGGCCGGGCCGACGGTGACCACGCCGCGGCGGGCGGTGGCGACGATGAACGGCTCCGGGGTGTGTGACCCCCCGCCCGGCAGTCCGGGTACCTGCACGGGCAGAGCCTGGCTGCCGACGGGCAGTTCGACCTGCAGTGGCAGCAACCGGCGCCGGGACAGGTTGGTGACGGTCACCGAGCCGACGGCTGGCTGGTTGATGCGCACCCGCCGGGGCTGCACCTGTACGTTGATGTCGAGCACGGTGGCGCCGACCGTCCAGATGGTCGCTGTGGCCAGCGCCAGCAGGGCGGTCGCGGCGATGATGAACATCTCTCGCCAGCCGGTGCGCCAGCCCACCAACCAGCCCGCCAGGCCAGCTGCCGCCACGGCCCGGCCGAGCGGGCTGACGACGGCTGTCACGGTGGCGACCCGGCGGGCCACCGGGGCAGCGGGGCGCCACCACGCCGCGGCCTCCACTGCGATCCGGGTGGCGGCGGCGCGGATCCGGTGGACGGCAGGGGCGGCGGTGGTCATGCTGCGACGCGGTCGGACGGTGCGGCGACCGTGGCCATCACCCGGGCCACTACATCGGCGACGCTGGTGCCGGCGAACTCGGCCTCCGGCTCCAGCACGATGCGGTGCGAGAGCACCGGCACGGCCAGTTCCAAGATGTCGTCGGGGACGACGAAGTGGCGCCCGTCCGCGGCCGCCCACGTCTTGGCGGCCCGCACGTATGACAGGCAGCCACGGGTGGAAACCCCAAGGCGCACGTCCGGCGAGGTACGGGTGGCCTCGGCGATGGCGGCGATGTAGCTGAGGATGGCCGGTTCGACGTGTACATCGGCGGCCAGCGCCGCCATCTCCAGTACCCCCTTGGTGGTGATGCGGGGCTGCACGGTGAAGGCGCGGTCGCGGACGGAGGCCTGTCCGAGCAGCGCCACGGTGGTGTGGTGGTCGGGGTAGCCGAGGCTGGCTTTCATGAGGAACCGGTCCAACTGGGCCTCCGGCAGCCGGTAGGTGCCGGCCTGCTCCACCGGGTTCTGGGTGGCGACGACCATGAACGGTGCCCCGACACTGTGGCGCTGGCCCTCGACGGTGACGTAGCCCTCCTCCATCACCTCGAGCAGCGCCGACTGTGTCTTCGGCGAGGCCCGGTTGATTTCGTCGGCAAGCACGATGGTGGCGAAGACCGGACCCGGCCGGAACTCGAACTGGTCGGACTGCTGGCGGTAGACGGTGGAACCGCTGACGTCGCTGGGCAGCAGGTCGGGGGTGAACTGGATCCGGCTCTGGGTGGCCTGCACAGTGTTGGCCAGGGCCCTGGCCAGTGACGTCTTGCCGGTGCCGGGCACGTCCTCCAGCAGCAGGTGTCCTTGTGCGAGCAGGCAGGTCAGGGCGAGCCGCACGGTGTGCCGCTTGCCCAGTACGGCCTGCTCGATGCTGTCGGCCAACTGGTTGAACATGGCGGAGAACCAGGCGGCTTCGTCCGGGCTGATCGTCACGTCGGGTCCTTACGGGTCGGGCCGTCGGGGGGTGGCTGTGCGCGGTGAACTAGGACCAGGTGAAGTGGTTGGATTCCACGCCGGCGGTGTCGCACCACACCTGCTGGCCGGGGAAGCCGAAGAACTCGATGGTGTCTTGGTTGTAGGTGCCGGAACCGTCGGTACGGGCGGTGAAGTTGGGAAAGTTGCCGCCGGAGGTGGCGGTGGAGTCGCAGGAGACGGTGTAGTTGGTGTTCGGCGTGAAACCGGTCATCCTCAGGTGCACCCAGGCGCACGACGAGGAGCTGCACTGGGCGATGTTGATCGGCGCGCCCTTGGAGACGGTCATCACCGCCGGCGGCGGCGACTGGGTGGTGGCGCTGGCAGTGGAGACGTCGCTGACCTGACCGGCCACGTCGTGGAGGCGGGCCTGGATGGTGTGGGTCTGGCTGTAGCCGTTGCCGACCGTGATGGTGCCGTTCCCCAGCCCGTAGGCCACCCAGCCGGAGTTGTCGATGTTGAACTCGAAGTAGCTGGGGCCGCGGCCGTTGGAGGCCGGTACCGCGTAGTTGAGGTTGATCTGCTGGGCGCCGTTCTGGTTGGCCGACACGATCGGGGCGAACGGGCGGCCGTAGGGCACCACGGTCGCCGAGGCCGCCGAGGCCGGGCCGCACTGGTCGTTGCAGGCGCGGAAGACGAACTGGTAGCTGGTGCCGTTGGCCAGGCCGGTGATGAAGCCGCTGCTGGCCCCGCCCAGTGAGGTCCAGCTGCCGCCGCCGTTGGCGGAGACCTGGTAGGCGGTGATGGCCATGCCGTTGTCACTGGGCGGGGTCAGCGAGTACGCCACCCGGGTGTCGTAGCCGGCGTTGGAGCTGTCGTGGTCGGAGACGCTGAATCCGGTGATCTGCGCCGGTTTGCCGTGCGCCACCGCCGCGGCGGAGGCGGCGCTGGCCGGTGACGGGCCGGCCTTGTTCACCGCGACCAGGGTGTAGGTGTAGGTCAGGCCGTTGGTGACGTCGACCGTGGCCTGCCGCTGGCCGCCGTCGACGGTCAGGGTCTGCACCGCGGAGCCGCCGCGCAGTACGGTGAGCTGGTAGGTGCTGATCGGTGCCCCGTTGGTCAACGGTTCGGACCAGGTGACGTTCATCTGCTGGCCGATACCGTCGTTGACCGGGTTGGCCACCGGGGCGTCCGGCCGACCCGGCACCCCGGCGGGTGTCTGCGGCGCGGAGAACGCGCTCCAGTCGCTGGTCTGGTTGGAACGGTTGACCGCGCGGACCCGGAAGGTGTAGCTGGCGCCGTTGGTCAGCCCGGTCACCACGACGGAGGTGGCCCCGGTGAACGACACGGCGCCCTGCTGCGGGGATACCTCGACCTCGTAGTGGTCGATTGCCGAGCCGCGGTTGGCCGGCGCGGTCCAGGCCAGGGTGATCTGCCCGTCGCCGAAGGTGGCCTGCGGCGGTGCCGGCTGGTCGGGTTTGGTGTCGGGGACGGCCGGCGCGGATGCGGGGCTGGGGTCACTGGTACCGGCGGCGTTGCGGGCGGTGACCTGGAACTGGTAGCTCTGGCCGTTCTTCAGCCCGGTCAGCGTGCACACCGCGGCTGGGCAGTCCTGGCCGAAGCCGCCGGCCGCCGTGACCCGGTAGCCGTCGATAGGGGCGCCGTTGCCGGCGGGCTCAGCCCAGGACAGCACCACCGTACGGTCGCCGGTGCTACGCACCTGGGGGGTGCCCGGGGCGGCGGGGCGGTCCAGCACGGCGAGCAGAATGTGCCCCTGTGCAGCACGGGCGGCCTGACCGGTGGCATCCTGGACGCGGTAGGCGACCACGGCGTTGCCGTGGAAGCCGACGGCCACGGTGACGTTCACGTGCCGGGCGTCAGCGTCGATGGTGGCGGTCACGCTGCCGGAGACGGTGGCCACGTCCACCACCCGCAGCGGCTGGCCGGGGAACGGGTTGGTGTCGTTGGCGAGGACGTCGACGCTGCGGCTGGTGCCGGCCTTCACCCCGGTGACGGTGTCGTCGTTTGCCCGGGGCAGGGGGGCTGGCGCGACGGTGACCCGCATGGTGGCAGTGGTCTGGGCGCCGGCGGCGGAGACAGTGAAGGTCAGTGCGCCGGACGCACCGGTGGCCTGCGCGTTGGCCGACACGGTGAGTATCCCGTCGGTGATGTGTGCACTGACCCCGTTCGGTGCCCCCTTCGGCTGGCTGTAGGACAGGGATGGGCGGGTCTGCGGGTCGATGCCGGTCACGCAGGCGGCCAGGTCGATCGTCACCGCCGCACCACCCGCCTGCGGTGTCACCTGCGAGCAGGTGAAAGTGGGCGGCGTCGGGGTGGCGGCCACCACGTCCACCAGTACGGCGATGGTGGCGGTGCGGGCGCCGGGTTGGTCCGGGGTGGCCCCGTCGCTCACCTCGAAGGCCAGCATGGCCGGTCCGTGGTAGCCGGCGGCCGCGTGCAGTACCAGGCTGGTACGGGTGATGCTGCCGGCCGCTACGGCCACGCCCTGCGCCGGTGAGCTGCTGACCCGGTCGGCGGCGGTCAGCCGCAGCGGCGCGCCTTCCGGGTCGGCGGCGTAGTGGGTGATCTCGACGGTCACGCTCTGCCCGGCCGTGATGCGTAGCTCCCCGGCGGGCAGTGTTGTGGGCGCCTGATTTCCGGCGGCGGGCACATGGACAAAGGCGGCCGCCGTACGCCCGGAACGGTCGGTGATCTGGTAGCCGACCTGGCGGGCGGAGCTGGTCAGCGGAATGTGCAGCCGGCGGTCGGCGGCCACGCTGGCGGCCGGGTCGGCGCCGGGCAGGACGGTGACCGCGAGGTCGGACAGCGCACCGTCGAGGTCGTCGTCGTTGGCCAGCACGTCGATGTCGACGGCCTGGGCGCCCGCGGGGAAAGTGGTGACCTGGTCGTCGCGGGCGACCGGGGCCAGGTCTGCGCCGGTGCGGGAGGTGACGGTGGCGGTGGCCGTGGCGGCCTGGCCCCGGCCGTCGTCGACGGTGTACTGCACGGACACGATGTCGCCGTCGTGGCCGCCGGCGGTGACTACCAGCCGGTCGCCGTCGAGGTGCGCGCCGCCGGGCTGGGCGGCGCCGGAGGCCGACAGCGCGTGCAGGCGCAGGGAGTCGCCGTCGGGGTCGCTGTCGTTGCCCAGCACCGGGATCCGCACGGTGGCACCGGGGGCGACCGTATAGGCGTCGTCGGCCGCCAGCGGAGCGGCGTCGCCCTGCGGGTGGGGCGCCACGCCGACGCGGATCTGGCCGGTGCCGGAGCGGCCGTAGGGATCCATCACGGCGTAGCTGAAGGTGTCGGTGCCGGCCACACCGTCGTAGGCGGCGTAGTCGAGGTAGTCCGGTCCGGTGGCGATGATACGGCCCAGCGCCGGTGCGCCGATGGCACCGAGCAGTACCACCGAGTCGCCGTCGGGGTCGGCCCCGCCCAGCGGCAGCGGGATGCGGGTCACCGTGCCGGCCAGTACCCGGGCCTGCACCGGGGCAGGGGCGGGTGCCTGGTCGTGGGCCGGGTCGAGCGGCACAACGTTCACGGTGATCTTCGCGGTGGCGGGCTTGCCGGCCGGGTCGCGCACGGTGTAGACGGCGGTGGCCTGGGTGCCGCCTCTGGTCGGAGCGGCGAAGCGGACCTGGCCGCCGTCGACGTACCAGTGTCCGGTCGAGTCGTCGGCGGCCGACACCGTCGTGTCCAAGGTGAGCTGGTCACCGTCGGGGTCGTTGTCGTTGGTCAGCACATCCAGGCTCAGGATGTCGCCGGCGCGGACGCTGCCCTGGTCGTCATGGGCGTTGGGCGCCTGGTCGACGCTGGCCGGGGCTTGGCTGACCTGCACCGTCCCAAGTGCGGTGTGCACACCGTCGCTGAGGGTGTAGCGCAGCACGCCGGCGCGCATGTGGTCGGTGGTGGCGACCAGGCGCACCCACCTGTGGTCGACAACGGCCGCGGAGAACCCGGCGTCGCCCGGCACAGCCAGTTGCTGCACGACCAGCACGTCGCCATCGGCGTCGAGGTCGTTGGCGAGCACGTCGACCTGGGTCGGTGCGGTGCCGCGCAGGACCGCCGTGTCGGTGACCGCCACCGGGCTGGTGTCGGCGGCCGGGGCCCGCACGTCGATCCGGATGCGTGCCTGTGCGCTGGCCGAGCCGGCCGGGGAGCTGGCCGTCACCTGGTAGGTCAGGTAGTAGGTCTGTGCCGCCCGGGCAGTGAACTGGACGGTATTGGTGATGAAGTCGGGGGTGGCGGTAGTTCCCGGCGGCGCCGGTGAGACGTTGGTCAACCGCATCGCCGCCGGGGCGTTGGGGGCGCCGGCGTCGGGGTCGGAGTCGTTGGTCAGCGGGGAGATGGTGACCGTCTGCCCGGCGACGGCGGTGACCAGGTCGTCGCGGGCCACCGGGGCAGCCTTGGCGGTTGCGGGCAGCACCACCACGGTCAGCTCCCCGGTGACGGGGGCGGCGTTGCCGTCGCTGATCTGCAGCTGCACGTGGACGCTGCGGCCGCCGGCGGCCGGTCCGGTGGCGGTGAAAGTGACCCGCCCGCCGGGGGTGTAGCGCACGGTGTCCGCCCCGGGTGCGGCCGCGCCGACCAGGGTCAGCGGGTCACCGTCGGGGTCGCGCCAGTCGTCGAGGACGTTGTAGGAGACGCTGCCGCCCGGCAGGACGCTGACCGATACGCCGCTGGTGTGGGCGACCGGGACGCTGTTCTGGTCGGGTGGGTGGACGGTGACGGTCACCTCAGCGCTGGCCATGCCGCCGCGCCCGTCGTCGATGGTGTAGCGGAAGGTGACCGTGCCGGTGGCGGCGGTGGTGGTGCTCAGTTGCAGGGCCTGCCCGGAGGCGACGGTCGCCAGTGTGCCGAAGGCGTCGGGGATGCCGCTGGTGGAGCGGATGACGATGACGTCACCGTCGAGGTCGCCGTCGTTCTCCAGCACCGGCAGGATCACCGCCTGCCCGGCGCGTACCCCGTACTGGTCAGCGCGGGCCACCGGCGGATGGTTCTGCCGGCTGTCGTCCTGGGCGGGTTTGGTCACCACCTGCTTGTCGTTCTGGTCCTGGGGTTTGACGGTGTTCCAGTCGCCCAGGTTGTCGCCGGGCTTTTCATAGAGGAACAGGCCGCCGCCAGTGACTTCGTTGAGCAGGATGACGTGCCGGTTGACCCGGAAGGTGAGAGCGGCCCCGGCCGGGGCGCCGTCGAGCTTGCGAGCCTGCGGGAGCGCGTCACCGCAGCCGCGTACGTAAACCGGTCGGCCGGCCCAGGCGGCGTGTACACAGCCGTCCAGGCGGACCGGGTTGGCAGGCTGGCCAGTTCCAGCGTCAGACAGCACCCGCACCGCCCCACCGTCGAGCGGTACGGCCAGTAACGCGGTGTCCGTGGCCACCAGCACGGCGTCTGCGGCGGGGCCGGGCTGCTGCAGCGCGACCGTCGCCGGGGCGCCGGGCAGGGTGGTGACCTGCCGGGTGGGCAGCAGCAGCCGCCCGCCGTCGGCGGCCACCACCGGCTGGTCACCGACGGCGCTGATCTGCACGGCGGAGACCTCCGCGCCGAGGCTGCGCCGCTGTGCCCGGCCCGGTACGGTGGCCGAGACGGGCACGGTAGTGAGGGTGTCGTCGGCGGCCGAGGCGGCGAAGACGGTGCCGTCGTCAGCCACGGTGACCGCGGCGTCCGCACCGACCTGTGCGGTGGGAGTGTCCCGGGCCAGGTCAAGGGCGGCGGCCTGCCCACCGGGGCGGACCCACAGCTTGCCGCTCTTGGGGTCCAGTACGGCCACCTGCGGGCCGCCGAGGACCACCTGGTAGCTGGCCGGAATGTCGGCGGAGGCGTCGCTCAACGTGACGGTCGTGACGTCGACGGCGCGCATCTTGCCGGCCGAGCGGTCGCGCACCAGCACGGTGGAACCATTCTGCAGGACGTCGAAGTCGGCCTGGGTGACGGTGCTGGCGGCCACCGCCGAGTCCAGCTGCTCAATCGGCCGGTTGAACCGGCCGACCAGGCCGGCGCCCACATTGGACACCCAGACGCTGCCGTCGTTGTCGGTGACGTCCTGGACCGGGAAGCCGCGCGACTGGTAGGCCACCACAGCGACAGCACTGGCGGCCACGACGAGGACGCAGGCAGAGACCAAGGTGCGTAGCCGGCCGCCGGTCGGCATTCTCATGCCTGCTCCCCCATACTCAGCCGGTACGGGCCCAGCGCCACCACGTCGCCGGGCGCCAGATGCACCCGTTCGCCGGCCGGGCAGCGGTGTACCGCCCCGTCCGGACGGAGGATCGCTGAGCCGTTGGTGGAGTGCTGATCGGCCACCCACACACCGCCCTCGTCGATGCCGAAGGCCAGGTGAGTCTTGGAGATCTGCGCATCGGTGAGGCGGACCAGTTCGTCGGCGCCCTCGTCCCCAACGGCCGGATCACGCCCCAGCAGGCTGCGCCGGCCCAGAACCAGTCGCCGGCCACCGGGCTCCAACACCAGCGCTACCGGGCGGGAAGAGGCGTCGACCGGACAGGCCGGAGTTTCCTGCGGGGCGCGTCGGCGGGTCATCGCATCCACCGCAGCTACCGGCGCCGCAGCGGGCGGGGACGCCGGGGCCACCGGTGAGCGTCCGGGCACACCGTCGATGAGCTGGCCCGGGGCCAGTGCGGGCACCGGCGTGCCGGAGTGTGGCGACGGCACCGCAGCGAAACTTGCGGTCAGCGGCGGCCGCGAGTCCAGCCGGGGTAGCTGCGCCGGCTGGAATGCGTGCGGCGCCTGGAAGGCGTGGGGTTCGGGCTGGAGCGCGTTCGGGGCCGCGATGACCGGGGCGCCCGACAGCGTTTCCGGCGGGAACTGCTCGGCCAGCGTCCGCAGTGTGGCCAGCAGCGCAGCGGGCAGCCGCCCGGACAGCCGCAGCGCGGTGACCGGTTCGACCAGCACCGTTGCCTCACAGCGTTCGGTCGTGCGCACCAGCAGCACCGGAATGCCGACCAGCAGCGGGGCTGCCACCCAGCCGAGCACCGTGGCCCAGCTGGGTCGCGCCCGGCGGGTCAGCTGGTAGCGGAACGAGTCGAGGCGCAGCACCTGGTGCTGCCCGGCCGATTCGACGGTGCGCAGCAACGCCTGCGCCAGCACACCGGGGGTCATGGTCGGAACCATGATGGTGTCGGCGACCTCGACTCCCGCGCCCGTCACGGCTTGCCTCCCGCACTGGCTGTTCATTGACCGGAGCACAACGTAGCGGCGCGAGGCGTCCCCCCGGACCGGCATGACGGTCGTCATATTGCAGATGAAGCGACGACGCGTCGATGCCATCGGTCAGGGGCGTTCACCGTTCGGTTGGTCAAGGACACTCAGGTCGTCGGTTGTCACGATGCGGGCGGCCATCGCGTACTCGACCAGGCGGGCCCGGCGGCCCGCGGCCAGGCGGCCCGCATCACCGTGCAGGCCGCGAACGCCCAGCCGGCTGAGCTTGTCGCAGACGTTGTCGAGCTTGCGGTTGAACCGGGTGAGGTTCCAGCCCAGCCGGGCTGCCGCAGCGGCCGAGGAGGGCAGCGCCGCTCCACTGCGGGATCCGCCGCGGCGCAGCGCCGGTTCGGCCAGGGCCAGTACCAGCAGCATCTGGTCTGGTGTCAGGCTGATCCGGCCGATAGTCACCCCGCCGTCGTGCTCGCGCTGGCCGGCCGGGGCCGGGGCGAACGGCGGGGTGTCCACAGTGATGGTCATCTCGTAAGTGGTCGGTCCCGCGGTGAACCACACCGTGGTGGAGTCGAACACCAGCGGCAGCCGGCCACCCGGCGACAGCCACGCCTGCAGCAGCCCCCGGCCGTCCGCCACCGTGGCCGACAGGGTCGAGCCGACGTTGACCAGCCACCACATCGCCGGTTCGGCCACGATCTGCAGGAAATGGCGGTGCAGGAACGGGTTGTCGTCGATGTTCAGATCGGCCTGGCGTCCGATGGCGAAGGGGTGGGCCGGGTCGGGCTGAAAGCGCTCGCCGCAGAAGTCGACCAACAGCCGCGCCGGTCCGCTCACGGCGCGCAGGCCTGTCCCGGTGTCTGGGAGACCCGGCCGTCGCCGCGGACCACCCGTACCTCGATGCACGGACGTACCCCGGCAGCGGCAGTGATACTCAGCCGCGCCTCGGTCAGCCGCTGGGCCGGTCCGCTCGTAGTGTCCAGGCGTCGTACCAGAAACGCATCCCCTGCGGCCGGATCGTCATACACCCAGCTGAACTGCACCGCGTTCGCGGTGCGGGTCGCCGTCACCGCCGGCGTGGGGACCGGGTCGGCGTCGGCGGGCAACGCATCCTGGGTCTGGGTGGCCACCGGCCGCGGCGTCTGGGCACCACCGTGGTGCAGGGCCAGCGCCACGCCGGCGACGGCGAGGACGGCGACGACGAGCAGACCGGCGCCGACCAGCAGACCGCTGCGGCGTCCACCGGCGTCTGGCGGTGCCGCAGCCGGCTGAGGTGGGGTCGGATCGACCTGCGGGCGCCGGCCCGTCTTGTCCAACACCAACGCCGAGGGCATCACCCGCTCCCGCGGCAGCGGGCTGTGTTCAGCCGCGACAGAGACGGACTCGGAGGCGGCCGCGGCGGGCCGCTGGGCATGGATGGTGACCGGGGCCTTGATCCGGGTCCGGTCCTCGGCGTCGGCCGGGGACGGTTGCCACACCAGCTGAGTGTCCGGCAACTCCAGGATGGTCGGCGTGAGGTTGAGTTCCCGCTCGATGCCCTGCAGCGCCCAGCCGAAGGCCTCCGCGCTGGCTGGACGTGCCGCCGGATCGCGGGACAGCGCCTGCGCCAGCAGCCGCTCCAGTGACACCGGCACGTCCGCTCGTCCGGTTGGTGCGACCACGCCACGGTCTACGCGCTCCATCAGCGCGCGGGCCTGATTGTCGCCGCCGGGCACCTCGAACGGCGACCGGCCGGCCAGCAGCGAGTACAGGGTGGCGGCCAGCGAATGCACGTCCGAGCGGGCGTCGGCCGGGGCGCTGGCGAAGAGCACCTCGTGCGGCGACCACGGGATGGAGATGCCTTCCGGCTCCTCCCCCGGTGGCAGGGACAGCGGTGCCGAGATGCCGAAGTCGGTGAGCTTGGCCATCCCGTTGCGACCCACCAGGATGTTGGCCGGCTTGATGTCGCGGTGCAGCAGCCCAGCCCGGTGCACCGTCTCTACCGCACCGCACAGCTGCACGCCGTGGCGCAGCACGTCCGTCGCCGACAGCCGCGAGCGGGTGGCGCGTAGCCCCAGATTCGGTGGTTGGCAGTACTCCATCACCAGGTACGGGCGGTCGTCGCCCGCGGTGCCCGCCCAGAAGACGGTGAGGATGTTGGAGTGGCCGGCCAGGCGGGCCATGGCATCGCCCTCGTTGCGGAACTGCTCACGGGCCGCGGCACCGTTGTCGCCCGCGGCCAGCACCTTGACCGCGACGTCACGCAGTGGGCGCTGTTGCTGGTAGCAGAACACGTCGGCGTAGCCGCCGGAGGCCAGGAACCGGCCCCGTGTCAGGCCCGGGATCTCGGGTGGCTGCGGTGCTACCGCGGGGCTGCTCATCGCTGCACCTCGTAGGTGAAGAAGACCTCACCGGCCAGACCCACCCGGGTCCCCGCCGGGATGGTGACCGGCTGGTCGGCGTGCAGCCGCTGCGGCGGCCGACCAGGCACGGTGATCTCACTGCCGTTCTGGGAGCCCAGGTCGGTCACCACGACATCCCAACCGTGCAGATCGAGGCGCAGGTGCGAACGGGAGATGTTCTGCTCCGGGCTGGGCACCGGTACCAGCTGCGGAACCTCCCCACCGGCCTCCCCGTCCACCCGCGGATTGCGCCCGATGACCAGGCCGCGTTCCAGGGCCACCACGGCCCCTGACTCGAACCGCAGTACCCCCACCACGGGACGTGGCCGGGGCTGTGGTTGCTGGTCGGGGACCGGCTGGGCGCACACCCGGCAGCTGGTGGCGTGCGGCGGGTTGGGGTGCCCGTCCGGGCAGTGGGCCACCATGATCTGCGGCGCGCCCAGCGGTACGGCCATCGGCCGGTAACCCGCACGCAGGCTCTCCACGACGTCGCGGTGCACGGTGTCGCCCACGTGATCGCCGCGCAGCATGGTGGCGGTGCGTAGGGCCGCAGGCAGCCCATCGATGAGACCGCCGAGGGTGTCTGCCGGCGGAGCCAGCGTGTCCTCGATCGAGGCGGCCACGGGTCTGGCGGCGGGCGGCGCCTGCGGTTGCCCATCGCCGGCCGGCACAGGTGGCTCGGGGCTGGCGACCACGTCGACGCCGGTGTCGCTGACGTCGGTAGGCCGCGGGTCAGCGGCGGCATGCCGAGGCCACTCCCCCGCCGACGGGGACTCCGTGGCAGGGGTCTGGAGTTCACCCGCTGCGTCACCGACCCAGGCGGATGCCCCAGCTGCAAGGCCGTCCTCCCCTGGCCCAGGCAGTCGCGCCGAAGCCCGGGTGGTGGGCGCGTCCACCACCCGGCGGGCGGCCAGGTCGGCTACTTGCTCGGCGGGCGGTCCGGGCGGTCGCCCGGCGGAGTCCGAGGTCGGGGCGGTGGTCGGGACTGAGCCGCCGGCGTCGGGACGCCGCAACTGGCAGCGCACCCCGCCGGCGGGCACCACGCCACCCAGCAGTGGAAGTGGATGCCGGTGCGGCCCGGTGGGCAGCATCAGCGACAACGCCTGTGGCCGGGTGAAGCTGGACTCCGACCAGGTGATGATTCCGTGGGCATCGACCTGCACTGTGTCCTGATCGTGCAGGGCCGCCACAACGCACCCGCGCAGCACCACGGTGACCGTGTCGCCCAGCGCCGACCAGGACGCCAGCCCGAAGTCCGGCAGCGCGGCCAGCCCGCCCGCGGCCAGCTCGCCCAGAACCGCCTGGACCGGCGCGGCGCCAGCCACCATCGGCCACAACCGCTCCAGGGCCAAGTCCTGCGGTGGTGCGGCGACCAGCAGTACCGAACCGTCAGCCACCAGCGCGGTGGCCTCCCCGACCCAGTACGACGCGGTCATGGTGCACCATGTCCGGCGACCGTCGGCGGACGCGGCACAGTGGAGTCATCCACACTGGCGTCTTCGGCACCCAACACGTCGACAACCAGGGCGGTCGAGTCGTCCGTACTGCCCGCGCTGCGTGCGGCGGCAACCAGCGACTGTGCCACCGCCTCGGCCCGCTCGGGCAGGCTCAACAGCCGTAGCAGTTCCTGCGGCGTGAGGTCCGTGGACACCCCGTCCGAGCAGAGCAGGAACCGTTCACCCGGGGTCGGCACCAGCAGGCAGAAATTGGGCGCCGGCGCGGGATCGGTCCCGACGGCCCGGGTCAGCACGTGCCGGTGTGGATGGTGGCCGGCGGCTCCCGCCGCGACAGCCCCCGCGTCGACCATCTCCTGCAACGCGCTGTGGTCCACGGACAGTTGCTCGACCTGACCACCAATACAGCGGTACAGCCGCGAGTCACCGATGTTGAATGCCATCCAGTAGCGGCTGCCGGCCTCCTCCACCATGGCCAGGCCCACCACCGTAGTGCCCATCCCGGCCTGGTCGGATAGCTCCCCGGCCGACAGCACCGCGGCGTTGGCGCTGCGCAGCGTGGCCAGCACGTCCATTGAACTGATCGGGGCGGCCTGCGCCAGCCGCTGGAACTCCTCAACCACCAGCCGACTAGCAACCTCGCCGGCGGCGTGGCCACCCATACCGTCGGCGACGACGAACACCGGCGAGCGAGCCAGCAGGTTGTCCTCATTGTGCGAGCGGACCACCCCCGGCAGGCTACTGCTACCCCAGTCGATCGGTATCATCCTGCGGTCCCTGACCCTCGCCCTGCGCCGCCACTGATCGCAGCGACTGTAAGCGAGTAGCCGCGGTGCGCTGTACCGGCTGCGGGACCAAGGCGAGCCGCCGTCCAGCGCACACCACGATCCGATAAGCCCGATCGGCCCCGCCGTTCAGTGGAAGGAGCGCCGGCCCGCCGCCCGGACGCGACGACGCCCGGGGCTGATCGGCAGCGCACCAGCTCAGCATCCGGCACCGGCATGGTTGCAATCACGACAGCGACCCGGCGACGGCCCGCTGAGGGCGTCATTCAATCCGGTGTCGATGTCGGCGGTGTTCGGCGAAGCCGCTGGGGCCGCGGGCGGCGGCCGGCCGGCGAAGGAGGCAGCCGACGTCCCGCGGCTCTGGTCCCCCGACGGCCAGCCCGCCTACCCCGCCAGCCCTCATGACGGTCACGGTCGACCGATGCGGGTACGGGCAATCGACCCTTATCCAACCGTCGGATCTGTCGCTTCGGAACCTTGCCACCGCCACGACGACCGTCATCCACGAGATCGCGCATCATCTGTCCTACCGCGCGTTCGGTCATGGGGGCACCGAGTCGCAATGCCGAGCGGCGCGAAACCGCTGCTACCGCCAGTTCGCTCGGCGCTCACGCCGACAAGCTGCTCGTAGGTGACCCGTGAGCGTCAGCCTCGTTAACGCGGTCTGATCGGCGAGTTCGAAAGCGCCTTCTACGGCAACCAACTGCCCGAGATCGTCGCCGCGCTTGCGGTCCACGGCGTGCAGCTGTGGATGCCGGAGACTAACGGCCCAGTCGATCTGGACAACCCGACCCACCAGGCGCTGATGATGCTGCTCGGCCACCAGTCCCGCCCCGAGGTTCTCCGCGCCCGGTTCCGGACCATGATGGCCATGCGCGCCCAGGCTCGGGACCAGCGCCGCCACCTCGGCGGCCGTCCACCCTACGGCTACCGGCTCGTCGACGCCTGCCCCCACCCGAACTCAGCTCACACCGCCACGGCGCAGGTGTGGGCCACCCTGCTGGGCGAGGGCCAGCTCCTGTGCAGCGAGTCGACAATGTACCGGATCCTGCGCCAACACGGCGAAGTACGGGAACCACGCGCCCAGGCCACTCACCCGGCGAAGGTCAAACCCGAGCTGGTGGCCACCACAGCGGGACAGGTGTTCGTATTCTGCACGAGCTCCCCCACCGCACCAGAACCCGAACTACCAACCTGTCATCGCGGGCCCGACGATCAGCTTGGCTGCCGCCCCGAGACGATTCCGCCTCCTTGGCGTCAGGTCTTCTCCCCTATTGACACGCCACCACGAGGACATCGTGCCTCGCTTCCAAGGACGTACCTACGCCGGGACGCCACGCGGTCAGCGAATCGCGACCATGCGGACTGACCACTTCGGCCGGACAGCGGAAGGGAACTGACGCTGCCTCACCGAGACTGGAGGTCCGGCCATCTGGGGAGCATCGGGGGGAGAGTGGCATGCCGGAGCGCGGTTGGGCGAACATGTTCTACCCCGTCTACATCGCCATTGACGTCTCCGACTCCATGCAGGTGGTCCAGTCGGGCGAATCAACCAGCGCACACGACTACTTCCAGCTGTTGATCGCCGACCTCGTACTGACGCTGCAGGACCGGCTCGCAATCCGCACCTCTGTCTGGTTGAGCATTATCGCCTTCAGCACCGAGCCGCACCTGGTACTTCCGCTCACCCGGATGCTGCAGCCGTTCCCGGTCGCCCCCCTCCCCCGGCACGGACAGACCAACCTTGCCGGACTGCTGGCTCTCCTCGATGCGACTATCCGGCAGGACCGGTTGAGCAACGCCGGCAGCGGGACCTTCGGCTGTCCGCTGGTATTCGTCGTCACCGACGGCCAGCCGATGCTCGGGCGCACGCCGCAGCCGATGAGCGCCTGGTTGCCGACCCGGGACCGGCTCGGCTCGGCCGGTGCCCGGATCGCCGCGCTGGGCCTGGCCGGCGCCGACGAGACGGTGCTGTGGAAGCTGGCCACCGGCCAGCGCAGCGAACGCAACGCCTTCATCGCCCAGCCGGACCAGCCCATGCAGGACCTTGCGGAGAACGTCGCAGCGGAGATCATCCGCAGCATCGGCGCCTCGGTCCAACAGGGCGACATGGTGATCCGGGCACCGCGCGGAATGCGCCGGGTGGGCGCGTGAACGCATCGAATCCCGGGGTGCGGCCGCTGATAGTCGGCCCCACCGCCGCCCTCGCCAACGTCATCGTCCCGGTACCGGAGAGCCTGGTCGTCTGCGGGGCACAGGCGGTGGATGCCACGTTCGCCGGGGTGGTGCCGGAGACCCGGTGGGCAGTACGCGCGGCAACCGTGCGCGGACCCGACCGGGCCCAGTGCGGGGAGAACAGCCAGGACGTCTTCGGCGTCAGGTGGTCCAGGCGACGCGGCTCGCTGCTGGTCGCGGTCGCTGACGGGCTCGGCTCCATGCCCGGCTCCGGCCCGGTCGCCAGACGCGCCGTCCGGGTCGGTCTGACGGAACTCGATCACGGAGACCGCAGACCGGAGGAGAATATCGCCGCCGCCTTCACCACCGCGGCCGCCGACCTGGCGGGGCGGGACGTGGACGGCGACACCACGCTGGTACTGGCCGAGCTGGTCCCCGAGGACGCCGGCTGCCGGCTGTACTGCACCGCGATCGGTGACAGCTCCGTCTGGACCGTGAACGAAAGCGGCTGGCGCCCCTGGATTCACAGCGGGACCATGCAGCGGGCGACCACCACGCTGCGTACGCCGGACGCGCACCAGCGGCTGGGCGGCACCATTCCCGATGATGCGGTGCTGGTGTTCGCCACCGACGGCTTCGGCAACGCGCTCGGCAACGGGCACAGCGAACTGGCCGCAGAGCTGTACCAGTGCTGGTCAACACCCCCTTCACCGGTCGAGTTCCTCAACCAGGTGAGCTTCCTGGACCAGTCCTTCGTCGACGATCGCACGGTGGTCGTGGTCTGGCCGGACCCGGAGGCTGGCTGAATGTTCCGCAGACCCGGCACGTTCATCGACACCCGGCAGCTCATTGCGGTGCCGGACGACCTGGGCCTGCGCCTGCTCGGCGGCAACTCCGAGCTCGTCGAACACACCTACCGGGGCGATCCGGTGCTGCACAAGCGGTTCAGCGCGGCATACCGCGAGGTGGTCGATGTGACCGCCCTCACCCGGCTCGTCGAGTGGCCGGCGCGGCTCGACCCGGTCGACCGGGCCTGGCTCGGCTTGCACACTGCCTGGCCGACCCGCCTGACGCAGGAGAAGGGCGAGATGGTCGGTGTCCTGCTGCCGGTGGCCCCGCCCCGCTTCATGACCATCGACCGGAAGGGGCGCAGCAGCCCGCGCGGCCTGCTCCAGCTGTCCGACGAGCCGACTGCCGAACTGCTGTGCGCGATGGGGCGCCTGACCCAGCTGGTACTGCGCCTGCACCGGCTCGGTGTCTGCGTCGGCGACTTGCGCCTGGAAAACACCCTGGTCGACCTCCATCCGGTCAGCCGGATCCTGCAGGTCGACTGCGACTGCATGGTCGGGCCGTGGGGTACCGTCGGGCCGCCTGTGGCCCCGGACTACCTGCGTCAGGTGTTGCCCGACGCCGACCAGAGCGACGTCGCCACTGACCTGGCCAAGGTGGCCTGGTGCGTGCTGCTGCTCCTGCTCGCCGACTACTCCGTACTGGAGATCGACGACGTCCGGCGGGCGCGGCTGGCCACCCGGCTGCCGGTCGAGACGCTGGACTTTCTGATCGCCGCGACGGACCCGCAGACCCACACCGTGGTCAGGTCGGCAGCCTGGGCCGACCTCAGTCGGCTCTGGATCGATCGTGCACCGGGAGGAAGCCTTGACTGACCCGTTACGCCTGGTGCTCGACGACGGTACGGATCGGGAACTCGCCGGTGACCGGGTGTGGAATGTCTACCGCACCCCGGATGGCATCACGGTGTGCGAGGACTCCCTGGACGGCCCGGCACAACCGCTCCTGGGTCGGATCCTCCACTTCGGACAATGGGTGTTCCGGGCCAGTGACGCCGGGTCGGCCGCGCTCGTCCGGATCAACGGCCGCCGGCCCCCCGCGGCACGGGTCGTCGCTGTCCCCGGCCGGCTCCTGCTGCAGTACACCGGGCGATCCGCCAGCGCGGGCGCACCACCCCGGCGTACGGCTTCCACCGGCGGCGGGGCTACGGGTGCCAGCCCGGATCCGGCGCAAACGCCGCAGCCGGCCACGCCGAGCCGAACCGCGCAGGTACCGGCGCTCGTCAGCCCGCAGGCCCGTGGCCCGGTGCTGGTCATCGGCCGGCTGGGGACCGACGTCAACGGTGTACCTCCGGACATCGCACTGGCCGACCCGCGGGTGCTGGCCCGGCACGCCACCGCCCATCCGCAGGGCAACGGCGACTGGATCGTCCGACCGGCCCGGGGCTTGGTGTTCGTCAACGGCCGGCAGGTCGCACGCACCGGCGAGACCATCCGGCCGGGCGGGCGCTTCATCGTCGGCCAGACGGTTGTCACCGTCCCGCGGCCGGGAGCTGAGCCGGGGTTGCAGGATTCCCCAGATCCGGTCGCACGCGACTCCAGCACCGGCGGTGGTCTGTCGGTACGCGCCGAGCACCTGCACGCCAGCTACGGCGACGACTACGCGCTGCGGGACGTGACCTTCACCATCGGCCCCGGCGAACTGGTCTCGATCGTCGGGCCGTCCGGCGCCGGCAAGTCCACGCTGATCTGGGCGATGATGGGTGGCCGGCGGCTCATCGAGGGGCAGCTGTTTATCGGCGACGAGCAGATCCACCCGACCTCCGACCCGCGGATGATGCGACGGCTGGTCCGGCTGGTACCGCAGGATGACCACCTCTATCCGACGCTGACCCTGCGCCAGACCCTCACCCTGGCGGCTCTGCTGCGGTGGGCGCCGGACAGCCCTCGCGGACAGGTCGACGCACGGGTCGACCAGGTGATGGCCCAGTTGCAGTTGGAGAACCTCGCCGGGCAGAAGATCAGTGAACTGTCCGGCGGCCAGCGGCGGCGCGCGTCGATCGGCGTTGAACTGGTGGGTCGGCCGCAACTGCTGCTGCTCGACGAGCCGACCAGCGGGCTGGACCTGGGCAAGGACCGGCGGGTGATGGGCATTCTGCGCGCCGTCGCCGACGGCGGCTGCACGGTTGTGGTGGTCACCCACAACGTCGCGCATTTGGACGAATCGAACCAGGTCATGGTCGTCGCCCGGGGCGGGACGATCTACACCGCACCCAGCGCCGCCGAAATGCTGCGCGACCGCGCCCAGGAGAACTGGCCCGACCTGCTGGATCAGGTGGAGGAGTTCCGGCCCACGCCGGTACGCCGTGAGCACGCCGCCCGGCTGCGGCTGCGGCTGCGGCTGCGGCTGCGGCGTACCGTGCCCGCACAGGACCAGCCGGCCGGAGCAGCCTGGCGCGACCTACGGGTACTGGTAACCCGACAGTTGTGGCTGCTCGCCCGGCGGGGGTGGAAATCGTCGCTCACGCTGCTGACCATGCCCCTGATCGGCGCGGCGCTGGCCGTGGTCGCCGCGCATGACGGCCTGCGGTCCGGGGCCGGACTCACCCAGGTTATCGCGATCATGACAACGATTGCAGCACTCACCGGTGCTGCGCTGTCCTATCAGGACATCGTTGAGGAGACCGGGCCACTGCGCCGGGACTGGCGGGTGGGTACCGCTACCGGCTCGATAGTGACCGCGAAGTCGCTGGTGTACCTGCTCGTCTGCGCTGTGCTGTCGATGGAGATGACGGGGCTTTTCGCCGCGGTACGCCCGTGGGCGCCCGGCGCGTTCTCGATCGATCCGTGGGTGGGGCTGACCCTCGTCTGGTTCCTGGTGATGAGCGCGTCGATGTGCTTCGGGCTCCTGGTCTCGGCGGTGTCGCCGACGCTGGAGCGGGCGGTCGCCGTCAACACCGTCCTGGCCATCCTGCAGGTGGTGCTCAACGGTTCGCTGTTCAAGCTGCCGGTTGTCCTGGCCCAGGCGGCGCTGGTGCTGCCCGCCCGGCTCGGGTACGCCGCGGTGGCCAACTACACCGACCTCAACACCGCCCGCAGGGGGGCCTACACCGACCCGCTCTGGGACCACTCCGTGCTGTGGTTCTGGGTACTGCAGGGTGCGCTGGTGCTCTCCGGTGTCGTGGCGACGCGGTTGGCGGTGGTGCTGCTGGAGCGCAACTGGCGCCGCGCCGAGTGGCTGGTCGAGGGCAAACGCAAGCGCAGGCCGGTACTGCGCCGACGCCGGGAGGCCGGATGACCGGGATCGTCGTCAGCCACCGGGTGGAGGACGAGCCGTACGGGGCGGCACAGCTCATTGAGACGCTGACCCAGCACTTCGGGCCGGAGGAGGTCGGGTACGCCCCGGCTGAGCTGCCACCCACCGAACAGATGGCGCAGATGCTGCGCTACGACGTCCGGTCGGCCCGACTGGTACTGGCGGTGATCGGTCCGCGTTGGCTGAACGCCCGCGACCCGGGCACCGGCCGGCGCCGCATCACCGAACCCACCGACTGGGTACGGGTACAGCTCGCCGAGGCGTTCCGCTGCGGTGTGCAGGTGATCCCGGTACTGCTGCGGGAGGCCGCCCTGCCACCCGCCCGGGACCTGCCGGACGACATCTCCGTACTGGTGTGGCGCACCGCGCTGCCCGCGAACCCGGCCCGCCCCGGCGAGATGGCGGAGCTGGTCCGGGCCGTCACTGCCGTGCTCGACCAGCCGTCGGTGCCGCGCTCGCGGCTATGGCCCAGCCGTCCGATCCGCGATCCGTACCAGCGTGCCCGGGCGGTACGCGCCCGGGACGCACAGTCGGACGAGGACGGGCCGTCCTGGGGCCGCCGGGCGCTGGTGGCGGCTGCGGTGCTGGCGGTCCTGGCGGCGGTGGGCGTCAGCGTGGCGGGCCGCGACGCCGACGACGCACCCACACCGGTACCGGCGCGGACGGGCACCGGGCCGAGCGGATCGGCGTCCGGTGGCGACCCGTCGCCACCGAGCCCATCGCCTCACCGCACGCCGTAGAGCACCCGGCCGGGCCACAGCTGGCCGCCGTCCGGATCCCGGTACCACACCCGCAGGGTACGGATAACCTGGCCGGCCTCTGTACCGCGGCGGCCGACGTTGCCGACCGTGTTCGAGCGCAGCTTCCCGTCCATGGGGTCGCCGGCGAGCGCCTCGTGCAGCGTGACCGGTGGGGCCAGCCGCGCGGCGTAGCCGGTCAGCAGTTGGCGGCAGCGCTCCAGCTGTCTGTCCCACCAGCTGCCGTGGGCGTAGCGGGGCGGGTCCGGGACGATGGAGCGGATCAGCTCGTCGAGGCCGACCAGCCAGTGCAGGGTGCCGAGGTCGGCCGGCCGGGCACGGTCGGCCAGTGCGGTCAGCGAGTCGGCGCGCAGCTTCCGGTACTCGACCACGGTTGAGTCGTCCAACTCCAGCAGGCGGGGCTCCAGGCGGTCGACCATCCGCGCCCAGGGATCCTCAGCGGCCACAGCGAGGATCAGGTCGAAGGTCTCCCCCAGGGCGGTCGCCGTGTCCACGTCGCCGCCGGCCACCGGCGCGGGCAGGATCCGCGATTCAGGGATGTCCAGGCCGGCCGAGGTGAACTGGCCTCCCCAGTGCGCGGCGACGGCCGCCGGCAGGCGGCGTAGCACGGATTCGATCCAGCGGGCGGCCTCGTACCCGGCCGGCCCGGCGGTCCCGTGATCCAGCCAGTGCGCGACCTCCGGGTCGTCCACAAAGAACCGCAGCAGGCTCCCCGCGGCCGCCGGGAGGCCGTCACTTGTTGGCTGGTCGGGCGCCGGGCCGGCGGTCGGCGGCGCCCACGGGTTTGGGGCTGCTGACATCTGGGCCGCCCGGCTGCTGGGCGCCGGGACTGCGCTACTGTCCGCCGCGGATACCAGCAGCCACGTCAACCTATCCAGCAGCTCGCGCACAGGTGTGACCTCGACCGGGTCCGGGTGCCCTATCCGGGCCCGTAGCCACGCGCCGTGCAGGGCGTGCAGGAATCCGACGCCGGCCTCCTGCACCTCCGCCCCTGCCCGGGAGGCCAGTGCGGCGAGCAGCAGTTCCTCCACACTTCGTTCAGCTTCCATGACTCAGGCGTCCTCAGTGCTCACCTGTGAACGGGTCGAGATCCCGGTCCCACTCGGGTCGGAACGGATCCATCGGTGCGCGCAGCACGCTCCCGGGGACGCGGTGGACCTGATCGAGGTCGTCGGCCGGCAGGTAGCGCGGGTATCCGGGATGCACCCGTAGCCGGGCGCGCTCGTCGAGGGTGGCGAAGTACTGCAGACCAGCTGGCGGGCGTTCGCCGTGCTGGGTCGGCGGCACCGGAAGTTCCCCCAGCGGTACCGGCTCCCCGCCTCCCGCGGGAATCCCCACGAATTGGAACCGCAGCGTACGCGCGTCGTCGGCTGCCGGCAGCGGAGCGGGCAGTGGAGACCCACCGATGACGCCGCGGACCTCCTCTCCCAGCGGTTCGATCTCCTGGAACCGCACTGGCATGGGGTGGCCCGCGCGTTCCGCGAGGTCGGTGAACACCGCGACCGTGGTGCGGGCGCCGTGCTGGTCGACCCGCCACACGTGCAGCTCCCAGGGCAGCCGGGGCGCCAGCCCCGGGCCGGCGTAGTTGGCCATCGTCAGCAGCGGTGCCAGGTCCAGCCCTGGCACGTCGAGAACATAGTGCGGCTCCCGCTGGGCACAGATGTTGATGGACGGGATGAGATCCTGGCTCACCTCGATCTGGAACCATCCGGCCTCCGCCTGCTCCACACCGCCGCCGGTGGTGCGGGACAAGCCTTTCGTCACCGCCTCGGTCTGGTACCGGTAGCGGCCCCACTGGATCGTCGTTTCGGCGCTGATGCGCCGGTGGATCCGGATGTCGGGGCGCAGCGGGCGCCAGCCACTGCGGGTCGCCAGGTGCCCGTCGGGGTCGCAGTGGTCCAGCCGCGTTCCGGCTGCCAGCAGCGGTTGGATCAGGCCCTGGGCGTCCCGCAGCACGAACGAGCACGGCAGGTTGACCAGCAGGTTCTCGACCTCGATCTCAATGAGGTCCTGACCGTTGCGGCCCCAGCTGTCATCGTCGCCGGCCCGGCCGCCGGTCAGGTCCCGGGTGTCCTGGTGGATGCGTAGCGTCTCGGCCCAGCAGGCACCGATCGCCGGCGCCTGCTTGGACAGCTCGTCCTCGATGGTCAGGCTGGCCGCGTTCCACGCGACGTAGCTGTCGTTGGCCGCCCCCTCCGACAACCGACGGCCCAACTCCTCGGCCGCCACCTCACTCACGAACCCCATCTTGGTGGACTTCCCGGACAACGCCACCCGGTCCAGTACCTCCTCCACCTCCCCAGCGCCGCTGGTGGCCAGGTGTTCGCGGGTCAGGTCCGCCGCAAGCCGGACCACCCCGGCCAGCACCGGGCGGACCAGCCGCTGGAAGTCGTCCGGGGACAGGGCCAGCGTGGCTACCGGCAGGTGCCTGAGCTCACCCCGCCAGGCGCACGACGCCGGCAGCAGGTCAGCCAGATCCGCCAGGCTCCGCTCGGCCAACTGGAACGGACCACCGGCTTCGCCCAGGTGGTGTTTGGCCCGTTCAGCCAGGCCCCACAGCAGCGTGAAGGCGCGGTCACCGGCGGCTGCCCGGTGGGTGGGCAGCAGCGCCCGCAGCGCCTGGCGGACGCCGGCAGGCGCGGCGGCCTCCTTCTGGAACGCGACGACCAGCGGCGCCAGCAGTTGGGTACCGGATCCAGCGCCGGCCGGCCCACCTGTGGCCGCTGCGACTGCCCTGGCCCAGGCGAGGCCGAAGGCGCTCTGCCCGAAGCCGTCCCCGGCCATCAGCCGTTGGGCGAGGGCGTCCACGATCCTGGCCTTGAGCCAGTAGAAGGTACGCAGGGTCAGCAGGTCGCCACCGAACTGGGGATGTCCGGACGAGCCGAGAACCCGCGGACGCAGCCGGTAGTGCCGGCCCCGGAACAGCTCGTCCTGCGGAGACTGCCCGGCCGGGGTGAGGTCGCTGAGTTCCAGCGCGAGCAGCGCTATGTCGGCGGTGCCCCCGCCGATGTCGATGACCAGCAGGTTCTGTCGCCACTGCCCGGGCTGGCGGGTGGGCCGGCAGTGCGCCCGGAAGGCGGCGAGGTCGGTACCAGTGCGCCCACCGAAGTCACGCATGAGGAAGAAGAGCGCGGCGGCTATGCCCTCGTCGAAGACCAGGTTGACGTTCGGCAGGTCGAGTCCGTTGGTGAGAATGTTGCGCAGCCGCTCCCGGGCCAGCGGCGGAGTCGTGGTCGGGTACGTCACCACGACGCTCTCCACCTGTGCGCCGCTGGGCGAATTCGGCTGGCCAGCCGCGTGCCGCTCGATCAGCCGGAGCAGGTCCCGGTAGGCCGCGCCGATCAGCACATCGGTGTCGGCGGGCCAGTGGGCCGGTACCTGCCAGTCGGGGGTGCGGGGCAGGACGGCGGTCGGATCGTCGGAGAGCGGCGCGGGACTGACCAGCCGACGCTTGAGGCCACGCAGCAGGACCGTGTCGTGTTCGGGTACTCCTTCCTGCTCGACCAGGCGGATCTGCTCGAAGTCGCTCAGCGACACGGCGAGGATGCTGGCGATGTCGGTGTCGCCGTCGCTGTTGACGGTGACGCAGGTCAGGTTGTGGTCCTCGAGCGCAGCGGTGCGCATGGCAGTCGAGTACACCTCGTGCAGCAGCGGGCCGGCCCATTCCCGCAGGTGCGGCTGCGCGGCGTACTCATCGACCTCGGTGCACAGCAGGTCGAGGATCATCGCCTGGCGGTCCCGTCGGCTGTCGTTGCCCGACCAGTCATGGTCGAGTTCCTCCAACACCTCGGTGGGACCCGTCAGGTCCGGCGCGATGAGGCTGATCTTCGCCATCAGTGAGGTCCAGAGGCTACCCGCCGGGTGCGTGGCGGGCAGGCCGGCGACCTGCGGCCAGTCGGTGTTCCAGAGCAGTCTCGCCATGCCGGTACGCAGCCGCCGGGCCCGGGCGGCGTCGAGCGTACCGACGGTCACCGTGGTGTCATTGAACAGCACGGCGGTGCAGGACGAGGTACCGAAGTCCATCGCGGCCACATTGAGCGCGTCGGTGGCCTGCCGGCGGCGTCGGATCGGGCTGAGCGGGCCGGCGCCGGGCGGCTGCGCCTCCGGCTCCTCTTCGGCGCCGACGGGGCGCTCACGTGCGTACCAGTCCCGGCTGGGTGCCTGCGTCACGTCACTGCCTCCTGGAGGTCGCGGCGGAACTCGCCGCCGCCATCTGTTCGACGTGCAGCGGCGTCGGGATCGCCGCGATCAGCTGGCTGATCCCCGCGTTGAGCCGTCCGTAAAGCTCCGCGAGCGCCAGCGACAGCCGCCCGCACACGGCGTCGGCGAGCGCGTCGGCCGCGTTGGCCCGCAGCTGGAACAGCTGCGTCTGGTGGCTGCGCAGCAACGCGTTGCTGCCCGGAACCTCCGCCCAGTGCGGGTGCCAGGGCAGCGCGTGCCGCTCCGCGAACGGGAACAGGTGGCCCCGACCTGTCCCGCCGCCCGCAGCCAGCCGATCCGCCTCGGCGATCGACTCGGTCAGCTGTCCGTCGATCCAGTCCAGGTCGACAAGGTGCCGCAGCAGGGTGATCCGGTGCCGTCCACCGTCGTCCGGGTCGAGGTGGGGCAGGTGGGCCTCGAGCAGACGCTGGAGGTGTTCGGTGTGGAACCGGCGGCGGACCTCAGCGACCGCCGTGGCGGCCCGGCCGGTCCAGTCCGCGACGGCGGCCCGCAGCAACACCTCGCCAGTGGCCTGCAGGTCCGCCAGGTCCTCGGCGAACCGCTGCTGCAACGGGATGGAGGTGTCGGCGTTCGGCTCCGGCTGGGTGCCGCCGGCTTTTCCGAAGATGTTGCGTCGCCCGTCGGCTATGCGCGGCCCGACGCCTCCGCCCGCTGCCCGGACGTAGCCCCCGTCGACCCGGCGCATCACCTGCTGCCAGTGCGGCCAGCGGTAGGCCAACAGCACGGCAGCGCGCCGGATCTGCGTCTGGTGATGAAGCCCGGCCGCGCCGGCGACCCCGGCGGGCCGGATGAAATCCAGCGTACGTCCGCTGAGCTGCCAGGCCAGCCTGGTCATGTCGCGGAAGAGGGCGATCAGGTCGTCGCGTGCCGAGTCGGTGACCGGGGCGGCGGGCTGACGCTGCCGGCCAAGCCACTGCCGCAGCACGTCGAGTTCCCGTTCCAGCTCGCCGAGCTGACGGACCCGGATCGCCAGGCCGTGCTCCCCGATGTGGCAACCGAGCAGCTCCCGCAGGTAGGTGACGCCTCCGTCGTGGGCGTACGCGCGCAGCGCCGCGCTGGTCCCGGGCCGGTCGTCCGGTCCGGGACCAGCGTCCAGCGCGTCGGCCAGCCGTGACCACTCCGGTGCCCCGCCGGCCCACCGGCGGTCTCCGCTGGTGATGGCAGTGCGGTACGGGCGCCGCCCGGTCAGCTCGCCAGCCATGTGCAGCGACGAGCCTAGCGCATCCCGGGAGTTGACCAGGTCAGCCTGGCGTACCGGGCCGGTCACCGGGGGTGGGGTGAGCCGGTCGAACTGGTTGATCGCCACGAGCACCGAGTCCTGCACCGCCCCGAGCCCTCCACGATGGCCCTGGAGCACAGTGAGCAGCTGGGCGGCGGCGTCCTCGTCGGCCCGGTCGGCCCGTATCACGGACAGGATCGTGGTGATCCCGGCCAGCTCCTCGGTACAGAGGAACTCGTCCCGCAGCCCGCCCAGCGCTCCGATCCCGGGAAAGTCGATGAACTCGACACCCTCGGTGTCTGCCAGCCCGGTGAAGCACCACAGCCCGGCCGGCGCATCCACCTCGATGGTGACCCGCCGGATGAGCGGGAAGACCAGTTCAAGATCGGCCGGGCTCAGGCTGCCGCCGCGGCGCGGCCGGATGTGCGGCACCCGGCCGGGCAGGGTGGCCGGTATCCGCCGGCTGATCCCCAGCGCCGCGGCGGCGCGCAGGTCGGTGAGGCTCAGCGGGTGGCCGGGTGCGCCGGGCTCGCGCGGCAACCAGCTGGCGAAGGCGTCCAGCGCCGAGCGTAGGCACCACAGTTCCCAGATGGCCGAGCGCAGTTTGATGTTCGAGTCCGGGTCGGCCCAGACGCTGCCGGCGACGTTCACCAGCGGCTGCCAGCCGTCGGTGAGCGGAGCGTACCCACGCAGCATGTCGATGTCGGTGCGCAGCCGGTTGTCGTCCACCACCGCGATCAGCTTGCCGAGCAGGTACCGCGCGCAACGGTCGACCGTGTCGACGGTCATCAGGTCGACCACCGCCGCACGCGGGCCCGGCGGCTGCGGCGCCTCGACCGGGCGCAGCAGGATGGTGGTGATATTGCCGGTGGTCGGCGTCTGCGCGGCGGCGAGCAGGTCACCCATGTCGAGTACGGCGTTGAGCAGGGTCGACTTGCCGGCGTCGAAGGCGCCCACGAACCCGATGGAGATGCGCTCGGCGACCCGACGCCGCAGTTCGTGTGCGAGCCGACGCGCCTGTTCCCAGGCGGCGTACACGTGCGGCTGCTGGGGCGGTTCGTCGCCCAGTTCCGCGAGGCACTGCGCCGCGAACTCGCGCAGCCTGGCGAGTTCCCGGTGCGGGTGGAGGACGGTCATCGCTGCTCCATATGCCCGATGCGCCAGCGGCGGCGCCACTCTTCCTTGCTCAGTGCCACCTCGTGGGCGACCTCGGTACGCCGGTCCGCGATGGCCGCCTCCAGGTCGACGCGGCGCAGGTCGGTCTCGTGCTGCTCGCGCTCGCGGTAACGGATCTCGACGGCGTGTTCGCGCTGCCTGCGACCGTAGAGGGTCCACTTGTTCAGCAGCTTGAGGCTGATCGGGATGAGGTCGATCGCGAAGAACAGGGCCCGCAGTGCCCAGGGGATCAGGCCGACCGAGTAGGTTCCCCTGCTCTCGTCAAGGAACCTGTTGAGCGCACGCTCCCGCTCCTCCCAGCCGTTGTTGTTGTAAATCTTGGCCTTCTGATCGGCGAGGTCCGGATCGGCCTGCACGGCCGCGTCGCCGCCCTGCTGCAGCGCGGTAAGTTGGTGGGTGGACGTGTCGAGGTCCTTGGTGAGCTGCCGGTCCCGCTCGTTGGTCCGGCTGTCCACCTCCTGCTCCTGCTTGAGCGCCTGCTCCAGTTGCTCGCGGTCCGCCGCCGCGGCCGGGCCGACGCCGACCTTGCCGGTCCCACCCTTGCCGGCGATCTCGTCGTTGTAGGTCTTGTTCGCGGTGTCCACCTTGTTCTTGGCGTCCTGGCGCTCGGTGGCGTTGTCCTTCAGCTCCTGCTTGACCTGCGTGATCTGGTTCTGCTTGTTAGTGATTTCGACCTGGGTGACCGCGGCGAAGTCATGCTTGTGCAGCTCGGCAAGTTGCGCGTTGATCTCCGGTGCGAAGATGACCAGGACCAGCGCCTCGGCGATCAGGTACGCGACGATCATGGCGATGACCACCCGCAGCAGCATGCTGGCGGCGCGTACCACGGTCTGGACCGGGAGCCACGCCCTGCGGCGGGCCGGACCTGGCGCGACCGGGTAGGCCGCCGTGTGCCCGACGCTGTCCAGGTCGCCGTAGCTCGGCTCGACCATGATGGAACGGTCGAGGAAGAAGACGATGGTTCCCCAGAACAGCGCCATCGGGATGAACCAGTAGCTGTACCGTCCGTGGATCATCCAGGCGTAGATGCTGAACGTCACCATCGCCACCAGTGCGACCAGGATCACGAAGATGCCGGCGTTCGTGTAGCGGTAGGTCTCGGCGCGGGAGTGCAGCAGGTCCCGGTCCACCCCGCCGCACCAGAGCAGGAACCGGCTGCCCCGACCGCGATGGAACGTCGGCCGTGGCGCACCGACGGGGAACGGCCGGGTCGCTTTCGTCACGACTCCACGCTGCCAAGCCGACAACGCGGTGCGGCTCCGCCACACGGTCGAAGCTCGCGCCGATTCGGTTGGAACGATCGGCCGGTGCGGCTCGGATTCCTTGTCGTACCAGCGACTGTTGGCCGCAGGTCTCTCCTTACTGGACAGCACGTCCGATACTGGTCGCATACCCGTCCGCCCGCGATGCCCGTGCGACGGTCCATCCGCGACGGCGGCCGTCGGAACATCCGCGTGAAGGAGAGCATGGTGACCGACCAGACCGGCGCGGCGCAGGCGGCCCACCCTCCCGCCGCCGCGACCATCAGTGACGTCGCGGAGCGGATCCTCACCGAGCTGGCGCCGGCTGAGCTCGCCACCTTTCCGGTGATCTGCGAGGACTTCTTCACCCGGAAGGTGGTGCACCGGCAGATCACCCGCGCGGTACTGCGCGGCCGACGGGCGACGGCACCCGCGGCGGCCGGCTCCGCAGCCAGCCAACTGCTCGCCGAGGTGCTGCTGGTGGTCCTCGAGAAGCTGGCCAAGGACGTTCTCGTTCCGGCGGCCGGTCGGGCCATCAAGTGGTGGCGGCGCCGCGGCCGGCCACGGAGTAAGCCGGTGGGCGCGGCCACGCCGGTGCCCCAGTTCCCCGCTGTCACGGCCGCGCGGGTCGGATCGGCGGCGAAGGACATCGCCATCGGTGCCGGCCTTTCCGAGGAGATGGCCCAGCTGCTGGCCAACAAGCTTGCAGCCGAACTGACCGCTCCACCCAGCTGACACCAGAGGTGTCCAGCGACGGCGACTCGGCGGCCACGCCGCGGGTGAACCCCTTCGTCCTGCCGGCCGCCACCACCGGCCAGTTCCTGCTCCTCCTCGTGACAGCCCTGGCCAGCGCGGCGTACCTCTACGGCTGGCTGGTCAGTCAACTCGACCGGGTGAGCGGCGAGCCCGCCTACTGTGCGCGCACCGCGCGGGAGTACACCGCTGTACTGGACCGCCGGGCCTTGTCCGGGTGGTACGGCCGCTGCATCGACAACGCCGGCCTCCGCCAGGCCATCCTGGTCTGCTGGCTGCTCGGTGCGCTCGTCGTCGTCAGCGTCCTCGGGTATCTCGTGATGCCCTGGTGGATCCGTCGCGGCCTGCGGCCGTTGAGCTCGTTGACGGATCGGGCGGCACTTGGTCCCGCAGCGGTGGCGTTCGCCACAACGGTGGCCGTGCTGACGCCGGGGCGGCGCCGGATCACCCTGTGGACGTCCACCGGCAACGCGGTCAACCGCGGACGCGCCTTCGGCGCTATGGGGCGGTACCACATCGCCGTCGACCACGCGGAGTTCATGGCCCCGGCGGGCGAGGGCGAGCGGGCCGTCCAACTCGACGGAATCGCCCGCCACGAGATCGCCCATATCCGCAATCGCGACATCGACCTCACCTACCTGGCGATCAGCTGCTGGTGGGCGTACCTGCTGGCGGTGGTGGTGCCGTTCGCGGCGTTGGCGGCCCGCGAACCCGGGTTGCTGCTGGCGCTCAGCTGGCGCCTCGGGGTGCTGCTGCTGTTGTTGTGGCTGGCTCGTTCGGCCGTTCTGCGTACCCGTGAGTTCTACGCCGACCTCGGGGCGGCGGACCACCCGGCGGCGGAGGCCACGATGCGCGCGGTCCTGCTGGAGAACGAGAGGCGCCCCAGACGTCGTCCGGCAGCGCGGTGGCCACGGTTGCGGCGTGTCCGGCGGCTGGTCGGTGCGCTGGTCGGCAACCACCCGACAGATGCGCTGCGACTGTCGACGCTCGACGGTGGCGACAAGGTGTTCCGGCCCCGGGTCGGGGTCGCGCTGACGGCCGGTGCGCTGGTCGGACTCGGATATTCACCGCTGTACCAACTCGCCACCGTCGCCTGGCCGGACAGCCTGTACCTGCGCGGCTGGCTGGTCGGGGCGGTCTTCGGGCTACTCGCCGGCAGTGTGCTGACCGGCAGCCTGTGGCGCGCCACCCTGTTCGCCGCCGCGAACCGCGCCGCACCGCCGGCCACCGGGCCGACCGCGCTGGCGTTCGCGGCCGCCCTGCTGGCCACCCAGGCGATCACCCCCGACCTGCCGGTAGTCAGCTCATGGGGTGCCTTGACACTGCTACATCCCGCGGTAGGGCTCGCCGTGGCGGCACTGCTGGCGCTGGGCTGCTTCGGCTACCTCGCGTGGGTACGGCTGTGTGCCTCGACCTGGCTGCCGGCGGTAGATCGGCCCGCACGGGCGTACCGGATCGGGGTGCTGCTGTCGACCGCGGTAGGCGGGCTGTGGCTGTCGTTCTGGTTCCTGATGCTGGAGGTTGTCGTCGGTGGTGGCGGTGGTTGGGGCGCACTCGCCGTTGCCCTGTTCTCCATCGCCGTCAACCCGGTGCTGCTGGTCGGCCTCGTCTGCGCCGGGCTGGCGCCGATGCTGGCCCGACCGATCGGAGCGCGGCGCGGGATAGCCGGCTTGTGGCGTCCACCAGACCGGAACCGGCCCCAACTGCTCGCCGGGACAACCCTGTCGATCGGGACCCCGCTGATCCTGGCCGGTGGACTGCTGCTCGGCTATGCGGTCGCGGTACTGCCGTTCTATCCGCGCCTGGGCGCGGCCACCCGCTACGCGGCGGCCCACCCGAGCACCGCCGATCCCGGCCGGGTACTGGCGCCCATCGGTGTCCCGCTGGCCCTGGCCGCGCTGCTGGCGCTCTGCATAGGCGGCTTCGCGGCGGGCTTCTGGCACGGCGGGCAGGGCCGGACGACCCGCACCATGGCAGTGGTCGCAGTGGCGCTGGTGCCGTTCGCACTCGGTGCGGTCCCGCTGTCCCTGATACACGTCTCGCTCTCCGTCGGCCAGCCTGAGCGGCTGCCCGTTGCCACCGCACGCCTGATGTCCGCGCAGCACGGCATACCGACGCTCGGCGCGTACGGGATAGCGGTCCTGCTGGCCTACGCGGCCGGTCTGCTGCTCTGCGTACCGGCAGCGCTGCTCGGCAGCGGTGCGCGCGCCGTCGTCGCGCGACGCCCTACCGGGGAGACCGCGCCACAGGCACCGGCCCGTGGCCGGCCGGCGGGTCTGGCGACAACCGTCAGCGGTCTGATCCTGACCGCGATCTTCGGGTACCTGACGCTGATCGGCTGGACGACGATCGGGCTCACCGGCGCCACCGTGCTGGTGGGACAGGACGATCGGACCGCTGCCATCCTCCGGGGCGCCAGGCCCGGCAGCATCTCGCTGGCTGAAGCCTGCGCGACCGTACTCGCTGTCAACCGGTCACCGAGCCTGACCGAGACGACCGGCCCCGGCCTGGCGTACCGGATTTCCACGGTGATCGCCGCTGGGCTCTCCGCCGACGACGCCACCCTGCACGCGCTCGCCGAGGTGGCGGTGGACGATCGGTACAACCCGCAGGCGGTCACCCGGGACATCGGGTTGATGGAGCACTACTGCGCGAGCTCCTGACCCCAGCTGAATCAGCCGGTCACCCTGGCGACGGCCAGCTCGGCGGCGTGTCTGGTCAGGCCCGCGTCCAGGCTACGACCGACCGGGACGGTGTTGATGAGCAGGATGACGGTACCGCCGACCCGGATCACCACCACCTCCGAATGCGTGACGACCACCTTGACCGCCGCACCCGTCATCCGGAAGGCGGCCGACTGATCCCCGAGCGCAGGGGCATCCAGCCGGGACAGCGTGAAGGTGAACGTGATCGAGTCGATTGTCGATGTGAACGAGGGCAGCTGTCCACGACGGTGGCCAGCCCGTCCACGGTTTCCTTGGCGATCGCCTCTGACGTGGCGGTCAGGCTCTCACTGAGGTACGGCCCCAGGGCACTCTTCTGCAGCATCACCGTCGCGTGTGCGGCGGTGTCCGGCACATCGGCGGCGTCCAGCTGCGGGCAGCCGGCGAACTGGCTGTCGTCGGCCGGCGGAGTGCCGATGTTCGACGACGGCGCAACCTGGAACCCGGGCAGGTCCTGCGGACCCAGCAGGGCGTGCGACAACTGTTGCGCGGTCAACGGCGATCTGCTCGGGGACGGGCTGTCCGCAATGGACGTGGGATCGGGTGCCGGTACGGGCGTTGCGGACGGTACAGGTGGCGGCGTGTGCCCCACCGTGCAGCCCGCGGCGGCCAGCAGGAGTCCGGCCAGCAGTCCGGCGAGGCAACGACCGGCGCGCTTCATGGAACCCCCTCATCGGTGACACGGCTCGTCGCTCGGGGCCGAAACCGGCGCTCCACGGTCCCCACGGGCGCTGATCCGCGCCTGCCAGGATCCCATCCGATTCCGCAGGCGCAGGTTCGCCGGTCGCACAACTGACAGCGCTCTGGTCGGCGCCCGACAACCGCCCATAGATTGGCGGTGACTGCGGACCGGTGGGGAGATTCTCATGCGACGGTTGCTGCTGGCTTCCCTCATCGCCACCAGTTCGGTGCTGCTGATGGCGGCTTGCCGGATGGATGACGCGCCCCCGTCCGGTACCAGCGCCGGCCCTACACCTGTCGCGGTCAACTCCGCCGTCCCGGTGCCCCACACGTCGGTGGCGCCGATCCCGGCCACGTCAACAGCCTCCATGCCGACCACGTACGAAGGTGACGTCCAAGTCGCCTTGACCACCGTGGCGCAGTACTGGTCCGGCCAGTTCGCCCAGCACGGCCTCGCCTTCACTCCGGTCCGGAGAATCACGCCGTACCACGGCAGCAACGGCCCCTCCTGCAACGGCGTCAGGCTCAGCGCGAACAATGCCGCATACTGTCCCGACGGCGACTACATCGGCTACGATACCGACTTCTTCCGGACACAGTGGACGTCGATCGGGCACGCATTCGTGTATTTCGCACTCGGTCACGAGTATGGCCACGCGATCCAGGCACGACTGCAGCTGAGCGCACCCGTACAGATCAAGGCGGAACTGCAGGCGGACTGCTTCTCCGGCGCCTACCTGCGCGGCGCGATCGATGCCGGCCAACTGGCCGTCCGCAGGGGCGACCTCGACCAGATGATGAACTCCCTCAACGCCGTCGGCGACCCGCCGGGAACCCCCTGGCTGAACAGCCAGGCCCATGGCAGCGCGACGAATCGGAAGATCGCGTTCTTCGACGGGTACGCTCTCAAGACCCATGGGTGCACCACCAAGCTCTGATCGAAGACCGCAATTGGCCAGGCGGATGGAAACCCTGTGGGGAATGGTCGTCAGATCCGACCGAACCGGCGACGACAGCGCATGGAGACCGTACGACCAGGGCGCGAGAATGTGCGCATGGCGCTCGCCCGTACGCACCGGACGACGGCCTCGGAGATCATCGGAATCGTTGTCCCGATCTGCGTGGCGGTCGGGTTCGTCCTCGGCCTGATCGCCGGCCGTAGCTTCACCGCCGGAGCGAACGGAGCCGGTTTGGCAAGTGTGTTCGCGTTGCCGATCTGTGGACTGACGATCTGGGGGACGATCAGCAACGGGGACAACGGCTCCGGACCCGGGTGGTGGAAATCCGCCGTGGTGGTCCTGGCGCTGGCGGGGGCAGTGACGACACTGCTGGTAATCCACCCTGACCGGCGCGCGGCGTCAGCTGCGCCCCGACAGACGCCTACGACAAGCGCGCCCACGCCTACCGGGCAGCCGTCGGTGCCGTCACTGTCCATGTCGCCATCGGCGGTGCTGACCTCCACGACAGCGCCGCCATCGCCCACGCCCCGGTCTGCCGCCCCGGTGGGTTGGCCCACCAGTGCCAACGACGGGTCGTCCGCCATGTACGCCTACTTCGGCAGCGAGTTCTATTTCCCAGACTGGGTCTCCTGCGAGCAGACCTACTGCCTGACCGGCGACGGTCCACAGATCCATGTGTACACGCAACACCCCATCAAGCGGGTCAACACCTTCAACGCCGATGTACCGGACCCGTATCAGAAACTCATCGCGCTGCGCTTCACCCCCGTACAGGCGAGGGCGCTACTCAAAGAGGACTGAGAGCGCGCTTCAATCGATGGTCATGAGGTTGGTAGATTCTAGCTTTACCTGTGAAGGCGGTGTCGGCGAAGCCGCCGGGGCCGTTGTCGAGGGGTAGCTGGCCGGTGAGGCAGGCGACCAGACCTGAGGTGTGCCAGGCCTTCGCGTCGTGCTTCGCGCCGGGCTGCGGGTCATCGACCATGATCAGGCGACCGTAGGCGGAGCCGACGACCTGGACGTTGAACCCGCGTCTGTGCCATTTGCCGGAGTACATGCCGGCGGTGTGGGTGTTCTGGCGACGGTCGCCGGTCAAGGCGGAAAACCCATCGACGCGGACGGTGGAGCGTAGCGCCTGCGCCGCGGTGTGCTCGGCGTTGTGGGTCAGCACGATCGTGATGACTGGTTTGAAGTTGACCCTCTGCCGCGATCTGGAACCGCTCGGTGCCGCTGTGGACCACTGTCGACGTCCCCACCAGCCCGGCGGCGCCGAGCAGCACGAGGATGAAGTGAGCTACCCCCGGGTAGCTCGGAGGAGTACTCGTCGGCCTTCCCGTCCTACCCTGCCTGTGAGCATGGTGGTTGTCGCTGCCCTCTCTGTCAGGGTCGAGTTGGACACGCCGTAGTGCGTGAGATCTAAGCCAACTGCAGGGCGAGACAGGACGATCTTTCACCGTGACCTTGACCTTCGCTGACACCCGGGGCGTTCGGCCCGATGATGGTGTCGTGAGTTCTTCCGGCGGCCCGCGAGCCGATCAGCCGCGTCGACGCGCGTTCACCGCCGAGTACAAGTTGCGGATGGTGGCCGAGTACGACCGGGCCGAGCCGGGCGGGCGCGGCGCGTTGCTGCGCCGGGAACGGCTCTACCACTCGCACATCATCGAGTGGCGCAAGGCCCGCGACGCCGGGACGCTGGTGGCCCGACCGGCGGCCGAGGCGCAGGAGTCCCGGCCGGGCAAGAAAGACAATCCACGATCGGCTCCGGCGCGACGGCGGGGCCGCGGCGCGGCCGAGCAGGCCGAGGTGGAGCGGCTGCGCCTACAGAACGAGAAGCTGGCCCGCGACCTGGCCCGCACCCAGGCGGCATTGGAGATCATGGGAACAGCACACGCGCTCTTGGAGTTGCTCTCCGAGAGCACGGACTCGAAGCACGGCCCGGGGTTGAGCAGGTGATGGACGAGGCCTTCGCCGCTCTCGTCGAGTCCGACGTGGACGTGCGCCGGGCCTGCAAGCTGGTCGGCCGGCCCCGCTCGACGCACTACTGGCGGGCCAGGCCCAAGCCAGCGGCGTCGGAACCTCGGGCGCCGCGGCCGGCGCCGGTCAACGCGCTGGCGGTGCCGGAACGCGAGCGGGTGCTGGCCCTGCTGCGCGATCCGTCCTTCGTGGACAAGTCGCCGGCTCAGGTGTGGGCCCGTCTGCTCGATGACGGGATCTACCTGTGCTCGCAGTCCACCATGTACCGGATCCTGCGGGCCGCCGGTGAGTCTCGGGAACGCCGACGCCAGGCGACGCATCCGGCGAAGGCCAAGCCCGAGCTGGTCGCCCACGCTCCCGGCCACATCTAAAGCTGGGACATCACCAAGCTGCGTGGCCCCCACCGGGGCACCTGGTACGACCTGTACGTGATGCTGGACATCTTCAGCCGCTACGTGGTCGGTTGGCGCGTCGAGGAAAGTGAGACCGCCGAACTGGCCACCGAGTTCATCGACGACGTCATCCGAACCTACGGCAAACCCAGAGCGGTGCACGCCGACCGGGGTACGTCGATGACCAGCAAGTCCGTCGCGCAGCTCCTCGTGGACCTGGACGTGGCCCGCAGCCACTCCCGGCCCACGTGAGCAACGACAACCCGTACTCGGAGGCGGCGTTCAAGACCCTCAAGTACTGCCCCGCCTTCCCCGACCGCTTCGACGACATCGAGCACGCGCGCGCGTTCGGCAAAGAGTTCTTCGACTACTACAACCACGAGCACAACCACTCCGGCCTCGGACTGCACACCCCCGCGTCCGTCCACTATGGAACCGCTGAGAAGATCCGCGCCGACCGCGCAAGCGTCCTCGCCGCCGCCTACGCCCGCAACCCCGAGCGGTTCAGTCACCACCCCGAACCACCCAAACTGCCAACCATCGCGTGGATCAACCCACCCAGCGAGCCGGCCCCGCTACAGAACAACTGACAACTCGGTGTCAAAAGAATCTTGACAGGTTCCGCTGCGGGGATGGTTTGACCCCTACCCTGCCTGGCGCTGGTGCCTTGATTGCGATCTGTCAACCGGCCCTGTAGCGGCGTCGCCGACCTGGTCGGGATGTGTCCGGATAGGGGCTTGGGCTTTGGAACTCCGTCACAGCTCTGACCGTTCCGGCTGTCGGCGACCGTGTCCAGACGGCCAGGAGGAATGGAGTGCGGAGCGTGGCATCGGGCAAGGCTGCTCGGATCGAGCAGCGTGTGGACGTGGTGCTTGGAATCGATACCCACAAGGACGTGCACGTCGTTGCGGCCCTGGACTCCCTGGGCGTCTTGCTGGGTACCGGATCGTTCGCGACCACGGCGGCTGGCTATCGGTCGCTGATGGTGTGGGCGGAGCAGCTGGGGTCCGTCCGCCGAGCCGGCGTCGAAGGCACCGGCTCCTACGGTGCCCGCTCTCACGCGCACTCTGCGCCTTGCTGGCGTCGAGGTCGTGGAGATCAATCGTCCGGATCGATCCATGCCCTGGCGACGCGGCAAGACAGACGCCGTGGACGCGGAGGCAGCGGCACGCGCGGTCCTGTCCGGCCAGGCCCAAGCCGTACCCAAAGACGGCGACGGTCCGATCGAGGCGATTCGTGTGATGAAGCTAGCCAAGGACTCGGCCGTCAAGGCAAGGGTCCAGGCCACCAACCAGATCCACATGGTTCTGATCAACGCCGAGCCTGCCCTGCGATAGGGCTTGGCGTCGCTGTCCCCCACGAAATTGGTCAACGCCTGTGCTGATCTTGATCCGGCACATCACCGGGGCGCCGGCGCAGCGGTCGTCTACACACTCACCCGACTCGCGCAGCGCATCCAGTACTTAAAGACGCACCGAGGCGATGGCATCCGCGCCGGTGCAGGTCGCGGCGATGTGCCAGCCATACTCGTACTTGGAGTAGTAGTCGCACACCCCGGCCAGGCGCCAGGTCCCGCCGGCGGTGGTCTCGTACTCGGAGAAGTCCAGCTGCCACACCTGCATCGGTGCGGTGGGCGCATCGGCGAACGCGGCCTTGCGCGCCTTGGCCAGTTCCCGGCGTACGCCCTGGTAGTCGACCGGTTGTAGCAGGCTGCGGCGATGCATCGCCCGCTCCACACTGGAGCAGGAGGTGGCAATGCCGTCGGCACGCATCAGCCCGTAGATCGTGCGGTGCCCCCAGCCGGGCCAGTCATCGGCGTACTTCGCGACCACCGGCTCGATCGCGTCGACGACCGGGGCCGGCCACGGTCCCTTCGCCCGGCCGTTGGTACGGGTGTTGGCCTGCCACCTGTGGTAGGTGCGGCGCGGGATGCCGGTGAGCTGCGCGAACCTCGAGACCGGCATCGCCGCGTCTTGGCGGATCACCTCGAGGTCCTCGAAGGGGCCAGGCGGTACTCCGCCGACTTCTTCCACACCCGCAGCTCGACGTGCGCCTCACCGAGGGCCGCGGTCAGCTCGTCGATCTGCTCCAGCAGCGCACGCTCCCGAGGGTTGTCGACGATCCGGCCGCCCTCGGCCAGGCCCGCCTTACCGCCCTCGAGGAACTGCTGCTTCCACCGTCCGATCGACTGCTCACTGGTCTTGTTCCGCCGCGCCGCCTCAACGATCGTCATCTCGCCGGACAACACACTGAGCACGATGCGCAGCTTGTCCTCCACCGGGAACTGCGGGGGACGACTCATGGTCAACTCCTTGGTGTCAGGGCCTCAAACCCCTGTGCCAAAGGTTCTGACGCGCGACACGCCAGCGCTACGGCACGAAAGCCTGCCCCGCCGACCGGCTGCCCGCAGACGACCTCGAACGACAGGTCGCCGACGCCCTGGTCGCCGTCTACCGCGACACGATGCTCGTCACCGACGCCGTCACCCGCGCCGCCCGATCCACCCAGGCGAAGATCGACATTCACTACCGGGAGCTTGCCGCAGTCGACGCCCAGACCCGCAACCTCGACAACAAGATCGAGCGGTACCAGGCAGCATTTGAGTCCGGCCAACTGGACGCCAGCACCCTCCGCGGCCGGATCACCGAGCTCCGTGATCAAACCAACCAGCTTGCCGTCCGTCGGGCCGAACTCGTCCGGCTCATCGCGGCCGTACCGGCAATGCCCAGCCAGGACGAGATCAACAACATCCGCAGCCACATCCGCGAGGCCCTCGGCCAGGGAACAGGCGCGGTCAAGAGGGTCTACGAGCTGCTCGTCCACGAAGTCCGGGTGGCACGGGCACGGCAAAGTCGGAGAGTGTGCGGCTGAGGACTCTGTGTTGATTTCCAGAGTGGATTTGACGACGCGGGCACGGCTCCGGTGATCTTGAGGTTGTCTACGCCTTCGGATCATCCTGTGGAGTACCGTGCCCGCGTCTGCATCATTGCTGATCAACGCTGTCCAAGGCCAGCCGGACGGTGAGGCACGACCGGTCCTGTTGGGTCGTAACGGGCAGGAGGGCCTGGTCGCGGCCTTGTCGGAGGTCCCCGATCCGCGGGACGCACGGGGTATCCGGCATCGGTTACCGACGGTGGTCGGGTTGGCCCTTGCCGCAGTGCTGACCGGTAGCAGATCGGTGTACGCGATCGGGCAGTGGATCGCCGGGTCTTGGCAGAAGACGCTGAAAGCGTTCGGCGCCCGGATCGATCCGGTGACCGGCCGGTATGTCGGTCCGGACGAGAAGACCGTGCGCGGGTTGTGCGCCCGGCTCGACGGTGACGCTCTGGATACCGCGGTGGGGCGGTGGTTGCAGCGCCGGGCCTTGGCCGCGGATCGGGCGAAGGCCCGGACCGGGGTGCGTGCGCCGACCGGCCGTAAGGCCCGCCGCCGGGCCAAGGCTGCTGGTCAGCGCCGCCGGCGGGCCAGTGCCCGGGGTCGGCACCGGCAGCGGCTGCCGCAGATCGCGGTGGACGGAAAGACCAGCCGTGGCGCCAAGACCGCCGGCAACCCGGCCCCGCACCTTGTGGCCGCACTCACCTGCGCCGGTGTGGTACTCGCCCAGCGCCAGATCGCGAGCAAGAGCAACGAGATCACCGCGTTCGTGCCGCTGTTGACGCCCCTGGAGCTGACCGATCATGTGGTCAGCGCCGATGCGATGCAAACGCAGCGTGCGCATGCCCGATGGCTGCGGGAGACCAAGAAGGCGCACTTCGTGTTCCCGGTGCTCGACAACCAGCCCACCCTGTTCGACCGGCTCGACGCCCTGAACTGGGCTGATACGCCGGTCACCGCGTGGACGGCGGACGACGATCGGGGTCGGCACGAGCTACGCACCATCCAGGTTCTGCCGGCTCCGGCCGATCTGAACTTCCCGCATGTCGCGCAGGTGTTCCTGATCGAGCGGACCGTCACCGTCAACGGCAAGACCACCTACCAGGCGATGCTGTACGTCACCAGCCTCACCGACCAGCAGGCCGACCCCGCCGACCTGCTGGCCTATGTGCGTCAGCACTGGGGAATTGAGGTTCTTCACTGGATTAGGGATGTGACCTTCGGTGAGGATGCTTCCCAGATCCGCACCGGCAACACGCCACGCATCATGGCCACGCTACGAAACGCAGTGGTCAGCCTGCTCAGAATCCACGACACCACCAACATCGCCGCCGCACTGCGCTACAACGCCCGCAAAAACCGCCGGATCCTCAAACTCCTACAACTCCTACCAGCCTAAACTCCAAACCAGCCGACTTTGCCGTGCCCGTGCTGACCCATCCGCCCGGGAGCTTCGGTGACCTATACAAGCACGATCCCGCTGTCCACTGCACACCTGACCCGCCTGTCCCGGATGCTGGCGGCACGCCGGGCCGCGATTGGCTGCCGGTGGCGGAGACTTTCCCCAGGTCAGCAAGGGTTGCTGGTGTTGGCGCACCTGCGCAACGGGGACACCTACGCTCGGCTGGCCGCCGGGTTCAAGATCGGTATGGCGACCGTGTACCGCTACGTGCGGGAGGCGGTGGACCTGCTCGCCGCGGCGGCACCGTCGCTGACCGCGGCGGTGTGGCAGTTGGCCCACAACGGTCACCAGCTGGGCATCGTGGATGGAACGCTGGTCACGGTCGACCGGCTCGGTGGAGACAACAACAGGCTGTACTACTCCGGCAAGCACCACCGGCACGGGGTGAACTTGCAGGCCCTGGTCGACCCTCGCCGGGGTGACCTGGTGTGGATCTCCGACGGGCTGCCCGGATCCACCCACGACCTGACCGCTGCGCGGATCCACGACATCATCGCCACGACCGCCCGCGCGGATGTGGAAGTGTCGGCGGACAAGGGCTATCAGGGAGCCGGCGGCACCATGGTGACACCCCACAAGGGCCGCAAACTCAGCAAAGTTCAGCGGGCACACAACCGGATGGTCAACAGCATCCGCGGCCCCGGGGAATGCGGCTTTGCTGTCCTGAAGACCTGACGGATCTTCACCAAGGTCCGCGCCTGCCCACAACGCATCGGACCCATGGCCAAAGCTGTACTCGTCCTCGAACTCGGCCCCGAATCACGAGGTTGAAATAGGTTCGATGTATTTGCGGTCATGCCAAGTACCTGACATCAGTTTAGACATCAACCGGGACGCACAACGACGACCTTCGGCGCACAACGTCACGGCTGCAATACAGATGGTTGCGCACCAATGACGTACCAGATATGGGCCTGGAAACCTCATGTGATCCAACCAGACCCTACACCGCAGAAATTCATTGGGCGACGTAAACAGTCGCCGGTCACCATCGAATGGCTCGTCAACGTCGCTAATGTATTCCCAATTTTCTTACGAGTGTTTCTACGTTCGGACAAACACACCGCCAGCCCTGCCCCGTTAGGAGCACAACTTCGGGATTCCGGGAATCCTTGCGATAGTCGAGCGCTATAGGTCTCTCGGGGCCAAGGTCCCCGATCAGAACGCATTCGGCCAGTACGAGATCGCCGGGGTACACCGACCCATCACTCTGCCCAAGATACCAAACTTGATATTCTGACTCCATCTCGAGCAGATGTAACGTCTCATGTGCCATGCCGTGCAACTCATAGAAGTCAGGTGAACTCGGCTGTTCACCGAATACGGTCGCCAATACTTCGCGAGAGGGAGGCTTCCATCTGCCCTGCTCCACCAGGGAAGCCAGTAGAGACGGTAGCTCGTGTCCGCAGACCAGAACGATATCGGGTTTCATCTACTTATCACCGGGAGTCCCGTTGCGTCGGCCAATGCGGCCATTACAGAATCGCGATGCATCTGTGGGGCACTTCGATCACCAAAATTCCTACCGTTCAGGCCGGACTCCCATTCGACCGTGAACCCATCACCTTCACGGAAGGCCGTAAATCCTACGGTGCTCCTCGAACTTTCGAAATGCGAGAAGTTGATTTCATTGTGCCCACCATTTCGATTGACGACATTTGGCTCATGCCCGGTCGTGCGTTGCTGCACGCTACGCTGAGCCCGGAATGCGCCCGACTCGGTTTCATAGACTCCACTAAATGCTGTTCCTTCTCCGTGACGCTCAAGAGTGGGCCCGTTATTGTGCCCCTCAGCGTTGGAGATTACGTTATTGCAGTTGTGGACCAAGACGGGCGTCTGGCCCGCGAGTACATAGTACGTGTGGATGTTGTTGACGGTGAGGTCGTGCATCTGTTGGGTGCCGACGACCTCGTGTACTCCGGCTATCACGGCGGTCACGCCGTCGTCGGTGAGGAGCTGGTGTCCTGGTGTCAGTTGGCTGGCGTCGACCCAGCTCTTGGTGGTCTGGTCCCAGAACGGGTGACGTGCGGTGGTGTGGAGACTTACTGTCTTTTCTGCTGGTGGCGCGGGCCCGGAGTGCGGGTTGGTCGCGATGAGCGTCAGGGTCACGTCGACGAGGTCGTTGTCGTGGTTGATGTGCAGCATGGTCACGGGCTCGGCGACGGTGAGGCCGGTGGCCGGGTCGGTGCTGGTGACCTTGTCACCGATGTTGATGTCTTTGATCGGCCGGACCGTGGCGTCGGCCATCAACACCTTGGTGTCCGGGGCAAAGCTGTGACGCGTGCAGGCGGTACCCCCGGTAGCGGGTTCCTGGTCGCGTTCGGTGAGCTTGGCGGGTGAGGCGCCGGTTTCGTCGGCCTCGGCAGCCGGAGTCGGTTTGGCTTTCGGTGGCTTGATGCCGCCGAGGCCTCCGCCGACGGCGCCGCCGACGGCTCCGGCGAGGGCTCCTTGTTCGGCGCCGCCCAGGGCTGCGTTGCCGGCGTCGTGCCAGTTGCAGTCCTTGTCACAGGACAGCCCGTACTGCACCGCCGACGTCGCCGCGCCGGCCACGCCACCGCTCAGCGCCCCGGTGATAGCCCCGGCGATGGAGCCGACACCGATCCGTCCGAGTAGACCGAGACCCTTGCCGATGATGGCGGAGGCGAGTTTGCCGCCGAGTGCGCCGGTCACCCCACCGACCGCGCCTCCGATGGCGCCGACGAGTGCGGCTTTGAGGAACGCCTCGACGTCACACTCTCCGGCTGCGTGTTGCTTGGACTTGTCCTGGCAGGACAGGAACTTGCCCACGACCGAGGAGATGGCGCCGGAGAGTGCGCCGCACAGCGTGGGTGCGAGCACGGCCCCGGCACCGCCGGTCGCGGCGGAGACGACGGCTGCGCAGATGACGTCGACGGCGATGCCGACGCCGGTGGAGATGATGTCGTTCTCGTGTTGTTTGGCGAAGTCTTTGACGTCGTTATAGGCGTCCTTGATGTCGCCGACGACCTTGGCGGCTTTGCGTTCCTGGTCGGAGACGATCTTCTTTCCGCCTTGGACCGCGGCATGGATCTTGTCTTTGACGTACTTCTTGGCCTTGGCGACCTTGTCCGCGATGTACTTGCGGGGATCGGCCGCGATCTTGGCGACTTCGTGGACGACCGCGGTCACAGCGGTTTTGAAGGTGTTCCAGCCCGCGGTCAGCCAGCTGGCGGCGCTGGGTGAGACGATGGCGACGTAGCTGATGGCGGTGGTGACGACCGTGTTGACCGTGCTGGCCACGGACTTCACCGCTGATTTGATCTTGCCGCAGATCCAGCAGTGGCCGGTCGGGTCGGTGGCGATGAGTGGGTTGTCGTCGCCGTAGGCGTAGTCGTTGGCGCTGACCGAGTCGGGGGTCGGTGAGATCTGGTAGGTGTCTTTGGTGTCGAACTGGCCGGTGTCGGTGTTGTACCAGCGGGCCAGCATGTTGACCCGGCCGGTGGTGGTGTCGGTCCAGCCGGACTGGTAGCCCAGCGAGCCGAGCATGGCGGCGGTGGCCAGGACCCGGCCGAGTGGGTCGTAGCTGGTGGAGCCGGTCAGGGTGGCTCCGGTGGCGTCGAACTGTCCGACGACGTCGGTGTGCAGGTCGGTCCACACCTGCCGGTTGGTGCTGCCGGAGCGTAGGCCGATCAGGGCGCCGTCGGCGTTGCGGACGTAGCTGGCGGTTGGGTCGCTGGCCAGGTTGTTGCCGGTGTCGGTGTAGGCGAATCCGGTGCGGATGAGGCGGCCGAGGGCGTCGTAGTTGTAGGTCTGGGTGGTGCCGGGGGCGCTGTCCTGGGCGACGACCTGGCCGTAGGCGTCGGTTTTGGTGGACAGGGTGACCCCGCCGGTGGTGGTGCCTGCGAGGGTTCCACGTGGCGTGTAGGTGTAGGTCTTGCTGCCGTCGGTGGTGAGTTGGTTGCGGGCGTCGTAGGTGAACAGGCGTGAGCCGACCTGGATGCGGTTGCCGGACTTGTCGTAGCCGTACGTGACGGTGGAGGTGCCGTTGTACCAGGTGGTGAGCCGGTCGGCGAGGTCGTAGGTGTAGGTGTTGCTGGTGGCGCCGAGGAACCCGCTGGTGGTTTTGGAGGTTTCGTTGCCGTTGGGGTCGTACCCGTAGGTGATCTTGCCGAGTGATGTTCCGGAGGCGTTCTTCACCTCGTCGCTGGCGAGTCGGTGCAGGTCGTCGTAGCCGAGCCAGCGGGTGTCGCCGCCGACGCCGTAGGTGATCTGGGTGGGCTGGTTGAGTGGGTTGTAGGCGGCGTAGGTCAGTGACACGCCCGCGGTGGGGTTGGTGACGGTCTGGACCCGGCCGGCACCGTCGTAGGTGAAGTTTGTGGTGCCGGCGGCGTCGTTACGTGCGGCGAGTTCGCCGTTGCCGGTGTATGTGTAGGAGGCGGTGCCGGCGGGCCCGGCCATCGAGGTGAGCAGTGACCTGTCGTCGTAGGTGAAGGTCTCGGTGCCTCCGGGGGCCGAGGCTGAGGTGAGTCGGCCGGCCGCGTCGTAGCCGAAGCTGCGGTTGGCGGAGGCCACTTCTGCGCCGGTTCCGGTCTGGGCGGTGAGTCGGCCGGCGTCGTCGAAGGTGTTGGTGGTGCTCACTCCGCCGGGCGCGGTGGCGGTGGCGGGTCGGCCGGCCTGGTCGTAGGTGGTGGTGAAGGTGCGGTCGGCCAGATTCGGGTATGCGCTGGTGGCCGGCAGTATCTCGGATTCCTGCAGGCCCCAGGTGTTGTAGGTGGTGTAGAAGGCGTTGCCCCGCCCGTCGGTGAACCGGGTCTGGTTGCCGGCCGCGTCATAGCCGAACGTAGAGGTGATCGCATCGGTGCCGCTGATCGGCTCGGTCTGGCTGACGAGCCGGTTGACGGCGTCGTAAACGAACGTCGTGACGGTGTTGCGGCCGTCTTGGCTGGTCAGCGTGTTGCCGTTGGGGTCGTACATGGTTGACGCCGTCTTGACTGGGGCGCCGCCGGTCGGCTTGTAGGTGGCTGTCCCGGTGGCACGACCGGCCAGGTCGTAGGTGACGGTGGTGTACGACTGGTCCGGCAGGGTGGTCTTCCAGACCCGGCCGGCAGCGTCGTAACTGCTGGTGGTGACCTGGTGGACGCCGTCGGTGGCGGTGACCGGCTCGCCGAGGTTGTTGTAGTCCGTGGTTGTGTTAACCCCGTCAGGTGTCACCACCTTGGAGAGCCAGCCGCCTGGCGTGTCGTAGAAGAAATTGGTGGTGTCGGTCTGCGCGGTCTGCCCGTTCTGACCGGTCGGGCGGACCTGCACCGTGTCGGTGACCTTCCGGCCGAGATAGTCCCAGGTCGACTGTGAAATGGCGCCGGTCGGATCTGTCATCGACAACTGATCGCCGAGCTCGTCGTAGCTGAACATGGTGGTGGCCGTGGTGGAGCCGCCCACGGGCGCGACGATCTTCGACACGTGGCCCAGCTGGTCGTAGCTGTAGGTGGTGACCTTGCCGAGCCGGTCCGCGCTGGTCTGCAGTTGCCCCAGCGGGGTGTACGTCCGGTTGGTGGTCGGGGTGACCGGCGTGCTCGACCCGGGCGGGGTGTAGGGGGGCAGGGTGGTGGACACCTGCCGGCTGGCCGCGTCGTAGCCGATGGTGGTGACGTTGCCGTTGGCGTCCTTAGTCTCGACCCGATCCCCGAAGGTGTTGTAGCCGATGTAAGTGACCGGCCGGGTGGTCAGGGGTGTGTCGCCGGTCCCGCGTTCGGTGGTGACGGCGGGCAGGGTGGCCACTGTTGTGCGGCCGGCCGCGTCCAACTCGTAGTTGGTGGTGTTGCCGTTGGGGTCCTTGAGGGCGGTGATGTAGCCGGCCTTGTCGCGGGTGTACTGCGTGATCAGGTCGGCGGTGCCGGTGTGGACGGTGTTGGTGAGCGCGTTGCCGGCGGCGTCATAGGTGGCTTCGCTGTCGGCGACGACCGTCCCCTGCCCGTCCTTGCGGACCGTGCGGCTGACGACGTCGTCGGGCCCGTAGGTGTAGGAGGTGATCCGGTTGACGCCGGCCGGGTCCAGGGTCATCGACATGGTCCGGTTCGCGGCGTCGATGGTGTAGTCGGTCTCGGTGGCGTTGTTGTTGGTGTACTGCTTGATGATGTTGCCGGCAGCGTCGTAGACGTTGGACCGCTGCACGAACGGCTGGTGTCCGTTGATGCCGTCGCTGCGGCTGATCGTGGACAGCAGGTTGTTGTCGGTGTAGGTGTAGCTGGTCGTCCAGTTCATTGCGTCGGTCTCGGAGCCCAGCCGGCCGGCCGGATCGTAGTGCTTGGTCGTGAGGGTCAGGTCGGTGGGTTGCTGCTGGTTGTTCGGGTCGCCGCCGGTGTAGTTGCGCAGCACGCTGGTCAGCAGGTGGCCTTCGGAGTCGAAGGTCGAGTCGATGATCTGGGTATCGGCGTCGGTTTCCCGTTTGACGTTGCCGTAGTTGTCGTACTCGAACTTGGTGACCTTGCCGACCGCATCCGTGGTGGTGTCCGGTAGGCCATAGGAGTTGAAGACGGTGGAAATCGTGCGGGTCGCGTCCCCGCCGCTGGTGTCCTCGATCGACTCGGCCACGACCAGGCTGTCGTAGTCGTACGTGGTCGTCGACTTCGACGTGTGGATCGCTCCGGTCACCCGGTCGGTGAACGGTGGCGCGGTCGACGTCACCTGCCGGTTGAGCGCGTCGTAGAGGAAAGTCGTGCTCAACCCGTCCGGGAAGGTGTCGGTCGTGACTTTCCGGCTGGTCACCCGACCGAGACCGTCGTAGATGTAGCTGGTCTTCTTGCCGAGCGGGTCGACGGTCTCCTTGATGTCGCCCGACGGGTAGTACGACACGGTTTGCACACTGTTGCCCGCTGAGACCGCCTTGACCGGCAGGCCCGGCAGCGTGTTGTTGGCGTCTCCGGTGGCGCTGTAGAAGGTGGTGGAAGCCCGGTTGAGCGGGTCGGTGACGGTGGTGCGGTTGCCCGCGGCGTCGTACCCGTAGGTGGTCTTGTAGGTGTTGTCCGTCGGCCCGGATGAGCGACCGTCCCTGACCGACAGCAGCAGGTCGTTGCGGACATCCGCTGGCGGCGTCGGATTGGTCTGGTAGGGATCACTGCTGTCGTCGGGGAAGTAGGTGTAGTAGACCGTCGAGCACTTGTTCTGGGCCTGGTTCTGGCAGGTCGTCGACTGGACCACGTTGCCGCGGGCATCGTGCACGGTCGCGGTCATGTTGCCGTTCGGGTCGACCACGCTAACGAGGAAGCCGTGCAGGTCGTATCCGTACTGGGTGGTGTAGCCCCTTGAGTCGGTCTCCGCGATCTGCTGGCGGCTGGCCATGTCGAAGGTGTGCGTGATCGGCTTGTCACCGGGATCGTGGACGGTGGTGACACGTACCGCCGCACCTGAGGAACGGGTCCGGGCGGTGAACTGGGCCGCGATCGTCCTGGCGTCCAGCGCGCTGCGGTAGAGCGCTACTTCGCCGATGGTGCCGGCGAAGTAGCTGGTCGAGGTCGCTGGTAGGCCGCTCCAGCTGGTGCCGGTGTCCCCTGCGCCGACATAGGCGAACGGCTGGGTCGGCAGGGACGAGGGGCTGGACGTGTTCTGCTGGACCACATTGCCGTCCAGGTAGAGCGCCTGGGTGCTTCCCGACGCCGTCAGCGTCGCGTAGTGCCATTTGCCATCGGTGACGGTGGCGCCCGAACTCAGCGACTGGAACCACAGCTGCGCGTTGCCGCCGTTGCAGTCATAGAGCTGCAGCTGGGTACCGTTCACGGTGGACGAGTTGGGGTCGTCGAGGCACCTGCCGGACACGGGGTTACGCAGCCCGCCGTCAAAGGGCACCCACTGCTGGTTGGTGCCGCCGCCGCAGTCCCACAGCTGGATCTTGGTGCCGTTGGCGGTGCCGTATCCGGCGGCGTCCAGGCACTTGCCCATGATGTGGACCGTGCCGTCGGCCATCAGCTGGAAGGTCTGCTGAGCGTTGCTGTTGCAGCCCCAGACCTGGATCTTCGTGCCGTTGGTAGCGGAGCCGTTGGCGTCGTCGAGACACTTGTTCAATGGGTGGCTGTAGACCTGGCCGGTGGGCGTGGCCGAGGGTGCGAGGCCGCGCAGTGTTCCATCTGGGGCCACCCACAGAATGGGCGCACACGGGCAGGTGCCGTTGCCCAGCTGCGATGCTGCCGCGTCGAGCAGCACACCCTGATTGGTGGTCTTGAACCACAGGCCCGCCGTGAGGGTGCCATTGGTGGCGATGTCGGCGGCGGGTAGGGAGATTCTCGAGGAGCTGCCGTCGAAGGCGGCGCCGGCGGCGTCACTGAACAGCTGATCCGCGGTAGCCGCCGCGGTGACGTTCGCGTACGTCGCCTGGCCGCCGTGGACCTGGTTGACGGGGTTGGTGGCGGTCGGGTCTCCCAGCCGCCAGTAGTCGACCGGCTGGCCCGCCAGTACCGAACTGGCGTAGACCTGGCTGGAGCCGCTGTAGGTCTGCGGGTCGATGCGCCAGGTGCCGCCGTTGGCGTCGACGACGCTGGTGACGGCGCCGCTGACCTGGTCGTAGGTGACCGTGGTCGAGGTGTTGCCGGACGGGCGCACCAGGCTCGTCAGTGGGCGGGTGCTGGTGCGGCCGGCGCTGTAGAGCGAGGAGATCTCGGTCGGTGTCAGGGGCCGGTCGTAGGCCGAGACCTCGGCGATGGAGCCGGTGAAGAATGAGGGGTAACCGCTGGCGTTCACGGTGCTGGTGTGTGACTGTGCCGGCCAGTTGCCGCCGAGGAACCCGGCACCGATGTACATGTTCTGCTGGCCGGCGTCGCCGTTGGGCGCGGCCAGCGTGCCGACCTTCGTACCATCGATGAACAGGGCCTGCTGGGTGCCGGTCGAAGTCAGCACCGCGTTGTGCCACGCTCCGTCGGTCACGGTGGTGGAGCCGGAGGCGATCGTCTGGTGGTTGGTGCCGAAGAACACCTGGTTCGAGGTGCGGGTGCTCTGGCAATCATAGATCTGGATCTTGGTGCCGTTGGTGGTGCCGTACCCGGTGGCGTCCAGGCACTTGTGGGAACTCACCTCGACGAACTCGCCGTCCGAGGTTGCCGCCCATTTCTGGTTGTCGCTGCCGTCACAGGTCCAGATGACCATCTGCGTGCCGTTCGCGGTGGAGCTACCGCCCACGCACTTGGTGACTCCGCCGATGCTCACTTTCAACTCACCGGCAGAACTGTAGGTCCACTGCTGGTTGCTGCCGCCGTTGCAGTCCCAGAGCTGGATGGCCGTGCCGTTGGCATTCGACGGTCCGCTCACGTCCATGCAGCGGCCCGAACCCGCGCCGAGCAGGGCGCCGAGCGCCTGGCCCTGCGGTGGCGCTGTCGCGTACTGGCCGTAGAGCTTGCCGTCGGTACCGACGTAGAGGACTGGCTGGTACTCGTTGAAGGTCGGTGAGGTGGCGATCGGGTCGGCTGACTGGCCGAGCAGCACTCCACCTGCGGTTGTGGTCTTGAACCAGAGGCTGAGAGTCTGGCTGCCGGCGCCCATCGGGAGGGTCGGTTTGACCTTCACGGATGAGTTGCTGCCGGGGAAGGTGGCCGTGGTCGCGGCCGAACCGGGCAGGAAACCGGCCGCGCCAGTGGTGACCCCGGTGTAGGTGCCGTCGTTGGCGCCCTCGTTGGTCAGCACCGTGTCCTTGGCGACGGTGGCCCCGGCGGGTTCGCCGAGCCGCCAGTAGTTGGTGGCCCCGACGTTGTCCACAGCACGGGCGTACGGGGAGGTCGTCGCGTAGTTGTAGACCGTGCAGTGAACGCTGTCGGTCGGCGGGCACACCTTCGTCAACAGGTCACCGGCGTAGAAGTACTGCCACGTTTCCACGCTGCTCTGGTCGCCCGCCACCGCGGGATCGGTCTTCACTGTCGCGACATGCGGGGCAGTGGCGCCCGACGGTGTCGACCACGCCAGGTGCAGCGCCCGGCCAGAGGGGGACACCGTGTCGGTCAGCTGCCCGGCGGTGAAGGTGAAAGTCTCGGCGCGGCCCTGCGCATCCGTGACAGACGTGATGCCGTACTGCCGCGCCACTCCGGTCGAGTGGGTGAACAGGTACGTCGTGCCGTTCTTGTCTACCAGTTGGTAGCCGCCAGTCACTGCTGTAAATGTGGCGTAGCGGCCCTGCGGTGCGGCGAATGAACCGTCGGGGTTGCGGCCGAACGCCACATCCTGTCCGGTCGGGTACGTGATCACAACGGTCTTGACAGTGGTGCCGTCGGTATCGAGCTGCTCGGTCGCCTTGAGGTCAACGACGGACGACCAGCCAGCCCCGAAAGCATCCGAGCCGCGCGGGTCATCGCTGTTGTACGCCCGGTCGATACTCAGAGACGGCCCGACGGTCGCGATGGTCGCGTCGGTGGCCGACATGGTGTAGTTGCCGGAACTGGGATCGAAACCCTGGTCCCCGTTCTGCGCCAGACCCGCGGTGACCGAAGGCTGCGGAACGGTCGTCGTGAACAGATTGGTCGTCTGCGTCGTGCTGTCGGCCGAGCCGTCGTTTGCTGCCACGGTCCACGCGTACGGCTTGCCCCACTGCAGCTTGCCCGCCGGCACGGTCCATGTCGAGGTGCTCAGGGCGCCGGAACTGGCGACCACGTTGGCGTCACTGTCGTAGACGGTGAACGTGTACTTCAGCGGTTGAGGAAAATTGTCCGGATCGGAGGCGGCGGCGGTCAGCTGCGGCTGGAGCGTGTCGGCCTGATATCCACTGGCCGGGTACTGGGCGTTCACCTGCGGCAAGAGAGCCGAGTAGTCCAGAGTCAGGTACGCCTTGTGGGAACCGGCGCTGTAGTTGGCGGCGTCAAACCGCTTCCAACCGTACGAGTCGGACTCCGACGCGGTGATCGCCAGGCCGTAGTTCGTGCTCGGCGTGGTGATCCAGTTGTTGAAGGTGGCCTGATCGAGACTGACGACGTCCCAGTGGCCCACGCTGCGGTCGCCACCTGTGTTCGTGCACGCCGAGCCCGGGCTGGTGTCGGTGTACGAACCGATCGCCGCACCGAACCCGGGCACACCCGGATCGGACAGGGACTTCCCGGCCAGAGTAGCCACGTCCCATGCCGAAGTGACCGGGCTAACGAAAAACGGCCGGTAGGTGCTACACGAGTACGCCCAGGTCAGAAACAGGTTCAGGTGCGCCCCCGTGACCCGATACCCCGCCAGGTCTGCGTTGAACGTGTTGAACTGCAGGAACGCGCGGGACTTGACCGTGCCACCGTTGTAGGTGCCGACCGCGAGGTTGTTGCCGTTCTGGTCGCTGGCGGTGGTGCTGGAGTCGTTGTCGACGTACACGTCACCGCTCGTACCAGACACCGCCGGATCCACCAGAACGGGAAAGACCCGACCCGGATCGTGCAGCCAGACCGAATCCAGATCCAGCCGCACAGCCTGCCCGGTAGACGTCTGAACCAGGGTGTAGCTGGCGCCGGCGGAGTGCGCCCCCTCGCCGGACAACGGGTCCAGGATCGAATCCACCATCGAGGCCTTCGGAATCCACCCCGCCACCACGCCGGCCGCCGTGGTCAAGCTGATCGACCCGTCAGCGGTCAAGGCGGCGGTCAACCCGTTCAACCGCAGCGGATACAGATAGCTGGTTGGCGCATCGGCCGACCGAAGGACCAGGGTGTCCTTGACACCCGCCTCGGTCGCCGTCAACTGCAGATCGACACCGGGAAACACGTTCGGGTACGTGGCCTGCGAGCCTGCCACCACCGGCTCAGCCGGGGCCGCGCCGGCCAACCCGTAGCTGACCGTCTGACCACCAGCCAGCGTCACGGTGGCCAACCCGGTGGCGCCCGCGGCAAACGATGACCCCTGTCCGGCCAGAGCCAGGTGTACCGAGTTGGCGGCCATGTCCAGCTGGCCGTCCGAACGGCGTACCAGGCTGGTGTCGATCGGCCTCCACGACTTGTCGGCCGCCTGATAGTTGACCGTTGTGCCATACATCCGCCGCGTGCGGCTACCGTCCGTGTTCGCGTAGACGTCGGAGTTCGCCGTGCTCAGGCTCGCAACCTTGGTGCTGGTCGACGGGTCGTAGCCCTTCTTCACCGCCGACGCCCTGGTGTTGTTACGGGCAAGCAGGTCCTGCAGGCCCTTGGGAAGAATCTTGACCTGATTCGTAGCCCGGCCAGTACCGCCGGACGCGCGGGTCGCCGACGTCGGCACGTCGTGAGCGCTGTCGCCAGGCCCGTGTGACTGCGCCGGACCATCCGGCGGGGTGGACTCCGCCGCGGCAGGATCCGTGCGCAGCCACGACCAGATCCACGCCAACGGCAGATGCGAATTTGCGGGCACCACTCCCGGTGGCACCGCGACCGTGAAGGCCAGCAGCAGCACCGCCAGCACGCTGAAGCGCCGCGCAAACCGGGCCGACCGCACACGCATTCGGCGCGCAGCAACCAACGAGGTACGACCAGACACGGGCCGGCTCAACTCCCCCGCAATAGATAGAAGCGAAGGAGATCATTCGGCATGCAGCTCATTCCCAGCAAGAGCGAGTTGCGTGACGATTACAACACGCCAAGTAACGGCCCGCACGATCTCGCCTTGCATCTACGGGCCTTCAACAGATACGCCGACAGCAATCAGTGTCCGCCGGACTCCTGCACCGCAGCACGGACTGCCTGGTCAACACCGGCAGTCAACGACTGCGTCGACGAACCATCGAGTACACCCACATTGCCCGTAGCATCGCCCTGCGACACATAGAAACGCACCTTTGGAAACAACGCTGACACCTGCTGGACCGCCTTCTCCTGCACCGGACCGGCCGCAAAGACGACGGCGCACCCGCCCTGCCCGAGACTGTTGGCGAAGGGCACAGCGTTTTCTGCGGTCTGCGCCCCCACCACGGCCAGATACTCGACCTTCGCCCTGGTCGCCAGCGACGCCGACTGCATCCCAGCCCACATCGTCTTCGCCGGATCAACCACGATCCCGTGCTCATCGGTCAACAGGCAAGCAGTCACCTGGAGGTACTGCCGCGCCCGGGACGTCTCCTTCGCCGGCTGAGCCTTCGGCCAGAAGATCCAGGCACTCATCGCCATGATCACCAAGAGTCCTGCAACCCCCGCCAACCACCAACGTCGCAGCATCACGAACGAACGCATACCAGCCCTCCCCTGCAGGCTGGTCACTATGCCATGCACCTCAGGCACCCGGTCACCCCCGCACGCTGGTTGTCGCCAGAGCGCGCCACTGTCCAAGGTTATCGACGCCCACCGGATCAACATCGGAGATGCGGCCTGCGTTGACGTCGGCGACGCCTTCGAAGTAGCCGGTGATGATCTGGCCGAACAGACCCGGTGGTCTTCCAGATCCGCGATCGTGATAAGTCGCTGGGATGGCTGCGAGTGGAGTCGAGGATCCGGCAAGCCGGTAGTATCTATCGGTTCTGGCGAAGATCTTGTTGCGGGTCATGCCGGGTGCAGGATTCGGGTGCGGAGTAGCGGAAGGCTGGCTCGGCCGTACATTTGTCGTTTGATCGTCTTGATCCGATTGACGTTGCCCTCGACCGGTCCGGAGCTCCAGGTCAGGGTGAGTCCGGCGGTTACGGCGGCGTGGTCACGGCGCAGGCCGGTGGTCAGGGAGTGCAGGGCTGGTAGGTCGTCGGCGTCGACGGCGGCCACCCGTTGGTTGAGGCGTTGTCCTTCTCGGGTGGCCATCATCTGGGCGAAGTCGCGGACGTGGCCGGCGAGGGCGGTCAGGTGTGGGCAGGCGGCCAGGACGCGTTGCAAGTGGTGGCGTTGTTCGTCGGTGAGCCGGCCGTCTTCGGTCATGATCCACCGGACGATGAGGCGTGGTTTCGGGACCGCTGGGCGGGTCGCGACCGCGCTGGGGCGGGGTGTGGGTGAGCCGGTCGTGGGGCGTAGCGGGCGCAGGAACCGGCGGACGGTTTGCACGCTGCCGGTGTAGCCGAGTTCGCGGATGTGTCGGTGCAGGATGGCGGCATCGGTGGTCCCGGTGGTGTAGGCGGCCAGCAAGGTTTCGGTGTAGCCGTCGATGATGCTGGTGCGGTTGACGGCTTTGACGAGGAGTTCCTCGATGTTGGTGGCGTGGGCGAACCGGCGGACGGTGCCGCGGTCGAGGCCGGTGGCGCGGCAGATGGTTGCCAGGGATGCGCCGTCGGCCAGGTGCTGCTGCACTTCGGTGTAGCGCTGCCGGGTTCGGGTGACCAGGCTGCGTTCGCGACCGCACGCATCCCGCATCCCGGCCCGGTCATCGTCGTCGTTGGTGGTCTGTTGCGTGGCTTCATCGTCGGGGTGTTCGGTGGCAGGCTTTGTCAGGGTCGCCGGTGTTGTCGTCAGGCTGGCCCGCACGCAAGCGTGATGTGCCGATACGGTCTTCTCGACCGCCTCGCCCACGTTGTGCCAGACGTGCCACCGGTCTGCGACCTGGACCGCGTCGGGTGCGCCGGTGCGGGCGCCGTCTAATGGTGTAGGCGCCGGCCCGGTCCCGGCAGATGATCTCGATACCGGGATGTTCGCGCAGCCACGTAGCAAGCGCTTCGGCGTCGCGGCCGGGCAGCACATCGACCGGACGGCGGGTGTTCATGTCCACCAGCACGGTCGCATAGTGCTGGCCACGGCGTAACGCAAAATCGTCAACCCCGAGGACGGTGAGCTCACCCACCGGCGGATCGGGCAGTGCCCGCAACAGATTCAGTAAGGGCCCGCCGAGGATTAACCTGCGGGTTCCCGCATTGATGGTCCTTCGTGTGATATAGGCAGATGGATCGAATCGATGTGGGTCTGACGGCGAAGCTTCATGTGTTGTTGCCGCACCTGGATGAGCGGCAACGCCGCCTGCTGCTGGGTGCCGAGGCGCGAGTGTTGGGCCATGGCGGGATCAGGCGCGTGGCCAGGGCCGCGGGGGTCGCGGAGGGCACCGTGTCGCGTGGGGTCAGCGAGTTGGAAGCCGGTGACATGCCGCTGGGCCGGATCCGGCGGGAGGGTGGTGGCCGCAAGCGGCTGGTTGACCTGGATCCGGACCTTCTGCCGGCACTGCTGGCTCTGGTGGAGCCGGATGAGCGTGGGGATCCGATGTCGCCGTTGCGGTGGACGACCAAGTCGACCCGCAGGCTCGCCGATGAGTTGGGCAGGCTGGGGTGGCGGATCTCGGCCGACACTGTGGCTGGGCTGCTGCGCGGGGAGGGCTTCAGCCTCCAGGCCAACGTCAAGACCCTGGAAGGCAACCAGCACCCCGACCGCGACGCCCAGTTCCGGTATCTCAACGAGCAGGTCAAGGACCATCAGGCCAGCGGGGATCCGGTGATCAGTGTGGACGCCAAGAAGAAGGAATTGGTCGGGCCGTACCGCAACGGTGGGCGGCAGTGGCATCCGGTGGGTGAGCCGGTGGAGGTCAACACCCATGACTTCCTCGATCGGGTGGCCGGTAAGGCGATCCCGTACGGGATCTACGACGTGACCGCGAACAGCGGCTGGGTGAACGTGGGCTGCGACCATGACACTGCCGCGTTCGCGGTCGCGTCGATCCGCCGCTGGTGGCAGGCCCGCGGCGCAAGCGACTACCAGCACGCCCGCCGGATGCTGATCACTGCCGATGCGGGTGGCTCCAACGGTTACCGCACCCGAGCATTCAAGACCGAACTGGCCGCTCTGGCCGCGCAGACGGGTCTTGCCGTCACGGTATGCCATCTGCCGCCGGGGACCTCGAAGTGGAACAAGATCGAACACCGGCTGTTCTCCCACATCACAATGAATTGGCGAGGTCGGCCGCTGACCAGCCACGAAGTCATCGTGGCGTCGATCGCGGCCACCACCACCCGCACCGGCCTGACGGTCCGCGCCGAACTCGACACCGGCACCTACCCGACCGGAGTAGAGGTCAGCGACGCGCAGATCGCCGCACTACCGATGACCCGCCACCGCTTCCACGGCGACTGGAACTACACCCTGGCCCCGCAAAGCCTGTCGGCTGCTGCGTCCCCGGTCCCGGCACCCAGGCGCCAGCATTCGGCCGATCACGCCCCGGACCGGGCTGTGCTCTCCGACCCGGAACTGACCGGCATGCCCCGCGAACAGCTCGACGCCATCGCCACCACGCTGGCCGAATCCCAAGCGGCACAACGCGAACACCACCGGCACACCCGACGAGGCGCCCCACGCCGTCGCGCCCCGGGCGCGGGACGCACCATCAAGCTCAACGACGCCGACCGTATCCTGGCTACCGTGCTTTACCTGCGCGGACTCTGCACACAAGCAGTCCTGGGCGAGCTGTTCAACGTCGACCGCAAGGTCATCACCACCGCCGTTCAGGACACCCGCCCGCTCCTGGAACAGCACGGATACACCGTCACACCCTCAACCGCCCGCTTCCCCACACCAGCAGACCTCATCGCCTTTCTCACCGACAACACCGAACGCCGCCCATCAAAGATCAAACCAGCGTGTTAATCCTCGGCGGGCCCCAACATGTCACGACTTCCCACCATGCCCAGCGACCGCGCCAGCCGGGCTCCGGCACGCCCCGCCGCAGCGACCGCGATCGCGGTCAACGCCGCGCGTAACGGCGGGCTGGACCGCGAATGTGGCGTGGTCAGTCCCTCGATCTGCTCGACGAAAGTGACCCGCACGCACGACGGCTCCCGGCACGTGAACCGGCGTACCGTCACCCGGATCACTACCCGCACCCCACCCAGCGGCGTGTCACCGATCGACCGCCGGTAGCCGCCATGCCCGGGGCGAGGACGTCACCCCACAGCCAGGACAGACCGCCGAGACCGCTACCGACCTCGCCTCAATCATCAACACGCCATCTGCTGGCACGACGCCTACCACGACCAAATTGCGCAGATGCGGCAACAGAACCTCAAGATCACACCACGATCCAAATACCACAGTCCACACAGGACAGTCGATTCACCCCGGCGCAACAAGATCCTCGCCAGAACCGAATCCCGTGAGCGTCCACAGTCTGGCACGCACTATCCGAGCACGGCCCGGCTCACGGCATCCAACTGGAGAACTGGTTGACCGACCGGGCCAGCTGGCAGGAACGGCAAGCCGGCACGTATTGGTCACGCCGGTACCGACTGACCCTAGATGCGATCAAGCACGTCAGGATGCCCGACGGCAGCCCCGCCGTCGCGTTCGTCGAGGTTGACCTCGCGTAAATGACCCAGACCCTGCTCAAGGAGAAGGTCGCCCGGTACCTGGCCTACGCCACCGACCGCGCCTGGTAAGGCATCCACCCGTAGCCGAACATGTTCCATCACTCGGACGGGCTGATCTTGCTCGCGGACAAGGGCTACCGCGACCGCGGCACCGAAACCTGGCTCAACGACAGCGGTACCACCGTCATACGCGCGCGTACCGCAAAGAACCAGTCCGGCCGCGGCCGGAACCTGCTCGGAGCCGTACAACAGAGCATCGAATCGGTCAACAAACCTTCAAAGGCCAACTCGACCTTGAACAGCACGGCGGCCGGATCATCGGCGTCGCCGTCCGAGTCCTGCAACGCGTCCTCGCCCTGACCGCCGCGATCTGGCACTACTGGAACACCGGCCAACCGATCATGCGACCCCAGGTCGCCTACGATCACTGACCCCTTGGAATCGATCATCTAGGTGGGAGCGCTGCCCGAACCGCGTCCGCAAGCGCCTCCTTCTGCTCTGGCTTCAGCCGCTTGGCGGACAGCAGCTGGTCTAGCGCGGAATGCGGCGGCAGGGAACGAAGGTCGGAATACGGGTCGACGGGCTCGTCGCTCCAGGAATGCTTGGCGCCAACAATGACCAGATGCCGATTCTTGGCCAACATTGGCTTGGCGTGCAAGAAGGCTGCATCCACCTCCTCGGCCGGCAGCCCAAGATCGATGATCCGTCGCTTGAGCTGCAGCGATTGGATGCTCTTTCCCTCATCTCGCACGGCCTGCGCGAACACCCCGGCCGCATCTGCCCGAAATTCGGACTTCAGCAAGCCTGGCTTCAGAAGCCAGTCGAGGCGCCGCGTTCCTTCGATGGCGTACCTGACGGACTTGTCGTTCGGTGATACGGGCTCTTCCCGACCGTTTCCCCAGTTCACGATGACGGCCGACTTCGGCCCACCCCGCTTTACCACAGTACCCAGTCGGGGCTCCTGGCCCGGTCCGGACCACACGGCAACCTCACGGCTCGTCACGCCGACACTGTAGGCGCCAACCGCACCGTTGCGGAAGTCCCCGATCTCACCCGACGGCCTTATTGATCAATGCGCTGAGAACAATCCGACAGTTCGGCGCATTGATCTTGGTGGCGACCTTCCATTGAGCAGTAGTTGACGCCGATAATTCGGTTGGTGCACTGACCGGGCAGTTGGATCTTCTGGTACACGCGATCCGATCACCTCGGAGCACCACATCAAGACGCGTGTCGGGTTACGCGCATCGCGCGCACGTCCACGATCGCCGAATGGAAGGTGAGTATGCCCCTCCACCAACGGACAGCAGGTCATCAGGGCATGAGAGATCGACTCCTTTGGCTGCATGGGGCGAGCCACACCTGCATCGAGGAGTCGACCTCGCGGCGTTCAACGGAGTTAGGCGGAATTTTGCAGTTGGATGCGGATATCGCCTTGTGGGAGGTCGCAATATCCGGTCGGCCCGAGCACGATATCCTCGCCAAGGCTCGTCGCGAGTTGGGCTTTACCGTCTATTCGGCATGCTCAGGGCTGTATCTTCAGGCGTTCTCTAACCTTCGAGTCTTCCTGGAGTTGAGCTTTGCAGCCATTGCCTTCTCGGTGGATGATCTACGCCGACGCCAATGGCTAGCTGACGATATTTCATTCTCCTTCAGCAAAAAAGTCACAGACGACGACGGACTGTTCTCGCCCGCCTACCTCAAAGCGTACCGGCCTGATGCGGTCGGTGAGGCCTCAGAATTCCGTGAACTTGCACGTCAGGCGTATCACCATTGCTCCCAGTTCGTCCATGGCAAACTGCCTGTCACTGAGCGACTTCCGCCAACCCTGAAATATTCGGACGAAGCATTGCTCGATTGGACTCGGACTGCACGTGACGCAGCACGCTCCGTCATCTTCTTGATCTACTGTCGCTACGCGGAGGAGTTTCTGGCATCCGATAACGGCCGTTTCGCAGAGACACTCGCGCATAGCCTCGGCCATCTCCGGTCGGTACGCAAGGCAGTCGGTCTCCCGGTTGTGAACAGGGGCTTTGATGCAGCAACCTGATTTGCACCTGACAACCGAAGACATTGAACCGGAGCGGGTGCTGGACTATTTCGTACGCACCCCGACCGATACCGAACTGCTAAGTCACTTGAAGAGTCGGATTCCGGTTCTACTCAGAGGTAGTCGTGGAAGCGGCAAATCCCTCTTGCTCCGAGCGGCGCAGCGCGAGATGCTAGGAAACTTGGCCGTCGACAAGGTACTGCCTGTCTACACCTCCTTCATGAACACGCCGCTAATCAAGGTCGGTGGCCCGGAGCAGTTCCTCCCATGGATGGTCGTCACGCTGACAAACGGCATTGTTCGCGCGGCGCAGGATCACGGCTTGTCAATTCCCAATACTGCCGCATTGAACGCAATCGACGCTCGGTCGCAACCAGAGGGGAAGCCGTCGCGATTAGAGCGTATCCAGGCCATGTTTGAAAACGCCTGGCGTAAGCCAAAAGAAGTGCCGGCGGACGCCGAGGTACCTGACGCGACCGTACTCATTGACGCCGTGCGCGACCTGTGCCGGGATACCGATCTCAAGCGAATCACTCTGCTTATCGACGAAGCAGCGCAGGTGTTCGTTCCGGACCAACAGCGTCAGTTCTTCACTCTGATGCGGGACCTACGCAGCCCATACCTGACCGTCAAGGCCGCGATCTATCCCGGCGCGACAAGCTTCGGGTATGCCTTCCAGCCAGGGCACGATGCGACAATTGTTAGCGTCGATCGCGACGTTACCGACAAGAACTATGTCAATTCGATGCGGGAGATCATCTCTCGTCAGGACGAAGACCTTGCGAAGAAGCTAAGTACCCAGGGCGGCCTGTTGGACGCCTTGGCACTCGCGGCGACTGGTAACCCTCGCGTGTTCCTCACCACACTGTCCGCGGCACTGCCGCTAAGCCGGCCCAGCTGCGAACGCGTACTCAAGAAGTACTATCGCGAAGACATCTGGCAGAAGCACAACGATCTGGCCGATCGCTATCCGGGGCACCAGCCGATCATCGACTGGGGTGCGGCGTTCATGCACGACCACGTGTTCCCATCACTCCAGCGGGAGCATTACCGGGATCAAATCGGCCGGCTGCGTGACGTATGGATCCACCGCGATGCTCCACAATCGGTACAAGAGGCCATGCAGTTCCTCTGCTACAGCGGAGTCCTGCAAGAGGCCGCTCGTGCCGTAAAGCGTCACGGCGCGGTCGGGACCCGGTACGTCGTGAACCTCGGTTGTCAGTTTGTACAGGCCCGTGACATCCTGAAGTACGCCGAAGAGGCCCGCAGCGACCTTGGCGCGCGGGACGTGATCGAGTTTGGGCGCGATCACGACGCCTATCGCTCCCTCCAACTTATTCCGGACTACAAGAGTAGCCAAGGCAACGTCGTTCTCGACGCGCGTCTACGAGCGCCAAGTTCAGACCTCGTTCTCAGTAGGTTCCAGCGATCCGTAATCGACAGTCTGAAACTCAAAACTGTCGGCGACGTGCTGCAGGCCGATGAGTCGACATTCAAGAAGGCGAAGGGCGTTGCGAACGTCCGAGCAAGACAGATTCACAACGCGGCACAGGCGGCGGTCATGGAGTACCTGTCCGGCTGATCCCAACTACAAGATGGGAATGCGTGCGGTTGGCTTCTGCGAGACCGCTCCGGTTTGCGCGGGGGTCGGTCGGCACGTCATCCGCTGCGGAAACGGACGGGGACCGGTGGTGAACTGGGCATTCTCGCGCGGTGCCCCCCGCATAAGGGTCGTGTGCTGTCGGAACAGCGCCGCGCAGCCGTGACCTGCTCCTCACGCGCTGCTCCCGCCATGTACCTGAACCGCCGCCGATTCGCGGTCGCGAAGCGCTGTCTCCACCGGCATCCAGCAACCGCTCTCGGTCTGCGCCTCAGGCTGCCCGCACCGCTCACAGCGGCGCACCATTGCGGCCGACAATTCAACTCCGCTCCGGTTTCCATCCGAGGCCCGGCACTGACCGGAGATCGTCTCCACGGCTGGGATCCTCTGCCGTGGGACCTGTGGATTCTCCACCAGGCGATTGGGCGGCAGCAGTTCACCAAAGTCGGTACCGAATGCGTTGTCGCTGAGGCCGAAGACCTGTGCCGCGGTGTCGGCGAGGTCGTGCCGGCCGACCAGTTTGTCGCGGCTCAGGGTGGCGGTGAGCAACCACCCTCGCGGTGACGGGGTGATAGCGAGCCGGCCGTCCGCCGCGCCGTCGTGGCTCAGCGCCAGCCGACCGCCCTGCCAGCGGACCGCTGCGTGCCGCCGGGCTCCATGTGCCGTGGTAGCGGCCCCGTAGAGGGTGTGGTCGGGGCGGCCGGCGAAGGCGGCGTCGGCCAACCGGCGGACGGTGGCGACATCGAGGTCGACACCCTCCCGCGCCAAGGCGTTGGCCAGATGTAGGCGTACGCGCAGTGCCGACGGGGCAGCCTCCATCGCGGAGGTAAGGCGGGGGTTCAGGTCGGTTGGCCGGAAGCCCTGCGCGGTGAGGATGCCGTCGATGCTGAAGGCTCCCCGGTACCCGAAAACGCGTCGGAGTGCCGCCCCGGCCCGTTCTGTCAGCGCCGCCAAGTCGGTGACGTCGCCCAGGCTGTCCGCGACTCCCGCGCAGAGGAAGGTGCCTTGACCGGGCCGGACGAGGGTTACCACCTCCAAGGGCGGGAAGACCACCGTGCCCGTGACAGTCACCATGCCGTGCAACCGCACCGGGAGGCCGGGAAGGAACGGCATCAGCTTGACCCGCATACCCGGTGCCACGCAGGAGAAATGACGCGCGTCATCGTCGCGCCACCACAGGATGCCGTCGGCCCCGGCCGTGGGTGTTTCGTCCGGTGGCTGGACGGCGCAGACCACGCCGGCGCCGTCGTTGACCAGGGCGCCGAGCCGTACAAGGTCGGTCGGACTGTCGGCGACGATCGACCTTGTACGCGGCAAGCCCATCAGATCCCAGACCGAGTCGATGACGGTCTTGTTCCCCAGTAGCCGGTTCAGGGCCGGTCGCCGGCCGAAGACCTGCCTCGTCCCGGTCAGTGGCGGGTCGAGCGGGTCCGGCAAGATCAGAACCGCCTCGCGGTTCGCGTCGAAGGCGTCCGCTTGCCGGGTCATCGGCCCTGGCTGGTCAAGCGCGGCGACCAGGCGGTGCTGCCAGGCCAGGTGGCTGGTGGCTCCACGCAGGGGGCTGCTCGGTGCGGCGTCACGAGCATCCAGCGGAATGGCCAGACACCTGTCCGGTCCCAAGAACTCCTGCCACGCATGGGCATCGTCGCGCCGGCCGCACAAGACGAGGTACCTGCCGCTGGGCAGCAGGTCGGTCAGGCTGTCGTCGTTCATGACCGCCTCCGCCAGCGTCGGTCGCGGCGTTCCAGGATGAGGTTCGCCGGGGTCTGGTGAATCAGGTCGTAGGTGTCGCTGCCCAGGTGGGCATGGATGTGGTCCCTGCGCCGGGTCGGGATGGAGTCGTCGAACTCGACGATGACGATGGCCGGGGGCGTCCGGTCGGCGTCGAAGGAGTCCCAGACGTCCAGCTCAGTGCCTTCGACGTCAATGCTGAGCAGGTCGATCTCATCGATCATCCAGCGATTGAGCAGGTCGGCCAACGGCGTGCAGATGACCGTGACCGGCTGGTAGCCAATGCCGTTGCGGCGCAGGCCGGACCAGGACGGCTTGGGGCCGTACATGCCAAAGGTGGCTGGACCGCTTGTCGGCGCCACGGCGCAGGTTTCGACCGCGCAGCGGCGGTGGTTGCGCAGCGGCCGATGGTTGCGTGGGTCGGCGTCGACGCATAGTCCGCGCCAGCCCAGGTTCTCGAAGTAGAGGGTGTTGCTGCCATGCACGCCGTCGCCCGCGCCGATGTCGACGAACACGCCGCTGGTGCGGACCTCGAAGTTTGTGGCCAGCCAGCTGTCCTCACCCCACTGAGCGAAGAAGGGTGGCGCCTGGGTGTACGGCTTCACCGGGTCGCCTCCAGCCACAGGTCATGAAGTTGCTGCTCCCGCTGCCGGTCCAGCCAGCCAGAAACGCCTTGGTCGTCGGCGGAGCAGTCGGCGATGGTGTCGGCCAAAGGTCGGTAGGTCAGGCCGGCAGCCTCAGCTCGGGTGCTGCTGACGAACATCAAGGCCCGCTCGAGATTCGACTTGGGCAGCCAGAGTGGGATATCGGTCCACGGTTGAACCCGCTGCGCCGTCAAAAAGTCCGGGCTTACCCAATGCGGCACGGCCGTTGCCCCGACCTGCCCGAACACGTTGTCGATGAAGGTCTCCGCGGTGATCAATGGCCCGGCGACATTGGCGATCCCGTCAAGTCGGTACTCGATTGCGTGGCGCAGGAACCCTGTGACGTCGCGGACGTCAACGAGCCGCAGCGGTTGTGCCGCGTCCATCGGAACGAGTGCCACGCCACCGCGAGTGACTCGGTCCAGCCAATAGGTGAGCCGGCCGGTGTGGTCGTGCGGGCCGACGACAACGCCGAGGCGGGCGATGAGCCACGGGGTACAGGTCCGGTCTAGGCGGCGGCGCAGCAGCCGTTCGCAGCGCAGCTTCCCTGCGGCGGACGCTCGGGCGGCGTCGATCCGGCCGCCCAGGATGGTCGCGGACCGCTCGGTCAGCGGGATCTCCTGCCCCGGCGCACGGCGGTACACGCCGCAGGTCGAGAGGAGGAGATACCGTCCGACTTCGCCGAGCAGGGGGAGCACCAGCCGCAGGTCCGGCGCGTCGCGGGCGCTGGTGTCCAGGACAGCGTCCCACGGTCCGGCGAGTGCTCGCGCGGCTTGTGGAGTCGGGGCGCGCCGGTCGGTGCGGATGTGTGGGAGCTGGCCGTCGAAGGGTGATCGGGTACGGCCTCGGTGAAGCACGGTGACGTCGTCCCCCCGGTCCAGGCAGGCGTTGACGAGGTGCCGGCCGACGAAGCGCGTCCCGCCGAGCGCGAGCACTCTCACGACGTCTCCCGGGCTGGCGCGTATCCGAGGATGAGCAGACGTCGTGGAAGGCCCGAAGTGTTCGGGCCGCTTGCGTGGACCAGGGCGGCATCCCAGATCAGCAATGTGCCCGGCGCCGCTGTGAGGGTGACCGAGTCAGCATCGGGCGCAACTTCATCGGGCACGACCGGACCTTGACGCTGCGTGTCAACAATCTGGATCGGGCGGCGGTGGGTACCGGGCCAGACCCGCAGCGCACCTGCCTCCGGCGTGCATTCGTCGAGGCAGACCGCGACGGTGAGGACCCGGTGGTACCCCCGGGCCGCGAAGTACGCAGCGTCGGTGTGCTTGCGTACCTCCTCGCCGAGTACCGGCAGGGCGGCCCAGTCGGCGGCGATGGCGACGGTCTGCTTGTACATCACCTTGTCTTCCATCAGCTCCGGCGGCCCACCGAGGAGCACCCCGACCACGCCGGTCAACTCCGGGCTACTGGCGAGCGCGGCAGCGGCCGACGACAGATCCACGACAGGCTTGACCTTCAGGACGTAGGGCTGCCCGGAGTCCAGCCGCCACCAGGTGACCCGGGGGTTGTCGCTGGCGGTCGCGGACATCTCCGCCAGCAGCGCGGTCAGCAGGTTCTCCGCCTCGCTACGTAATGACTCGATGCCCTGCTCGGAGACGACACCGGGCAGCACGAGGTACCCGTCAGCTGCGAAGCGGTCGGCCTCGGTGCCGGATAGGAGGTGTGACATGTCAGCCTGCCTTGGTGGCGACGGGAACGAGGAAGTCGCGCGTCGGCTTGGTCCAATGCGCTGGTACCAGCTCGGCCGGCATGGTGTAGTCGCGGATGCTCACGTCGGCGAAGTGCTTGTGGATCACGGCCGCCCGCGCCGGACTGAGTCGGTCGCCGCTGTGGAAGAAGCTGAACCGGCCACCGGGCCGCAGGCACGGGATCGCCACCTGCTCGACGAACGTGGCGAAGTCGGAGTCGGCATGTCCGTCCGGCGGCCAGGTGTCGTACATGACTGCGTCGAACGCGCTGTCCGGCAGCGCCACCAGCTGCCAGGCGCCCCGCACGACTGTCACCCGGTCGCCGGGCCCATCCAGCAGCCGCGACTGCGCCAGGTCGGCGACCCCAGGGTGGGCTTCGATCGCGGTGTACGACCGCACACCCAACAGTGCAGCCTGCTCCAGGAAGACACCGAGCCCCAGCCCAACCTCCAGCACGTCCGGCGCGGCCACGCCGTCGAGCAGGTCCATCGCATGCCGGCGCATCAGCTCGGCCTCGGCGAAGAACATCGTGTACTGGTCGCCGATCCGTAGGCCCTCGCCGTCCACGACGGCGGGTAGGTCACCCAGAGCGCTGAGGTGCCGGCGGTGCAGCTCTGACAGCACGGCGGTCACCGCTCCGACTCCCCGCGGAAGGCGCCGACCGGGTCGATCGCCAGGAACCTGTCGACGTAGGCGGTCGCGGTCGCCAGGGTGTCCCGCACAATCTGCTCGATCTCGCCGGAGATGGCTGGGGCGACCGGACGGTCCACCGCAACCAGGACGTGGGCCGGGTCGTGCAGTGCGGCGCCGTTGCGGGCCGCGATGGTCACCTCGGTGTACGCGCCGGTCTCCGCCAGGATCAGGCGGGCGACGTCGGCGGCCAGCGCCGTGTAGATCTTCCCGGCGTGGTGCAGCGGGTTCTTGCCCGCCGGGGCCTCGCAGCTCGCGGGCCGCAGCGGTTCGATCGCGCCGCTGGCCCGGTTGCCCCGGCCCACCGCTCCGCAGTCGCCCTTGCCCAGCGAGGTACCGAACGGGGCCAGGTAGCCACGTCCGGGGCGGTCCTTCGTGTTCAGGTGCAGCTGTACTGCGGTGACAGAGTGTGCCCGGGAGTCGTTGTCCAGCAACGCCTTCAGCTCGGCGGCAATCACCTTCTCGACGTCGGCGACGACGGTCTGGTACGCCTGCGAGGTGTCGACCTGTTCCGGATGGATCGGCAGGGCGCCGGTGACGTCCAGGAATTCACCAGCCCGTACCACCATGATCTTTACGTCCGTGCCCACGGCCGGGAACGTCCCACGGAAGTCCGTGCCGGTGAGCCGCTGTTCCAATGCGACTGCAAGGTCGGCGGCAAGGCCGCGGCGGGCCGCTCCGACGCAGATCACGGTGTCGTTGGCGACGGTCTCGGTGGCCAGGATGCGCGGGATGTTCTCCGGCGCGGCCGGCTCGTAGAACTCGGCGTCGTGGTCGGCGGCGGTGCCGCGGGTGTTGTTCAGGTGCACCCGGACGTGGTCGAGGATGCGCCGCTCGCCGAGCGCGGCCGGCAGGACGTCGTCGATGACGTCGCAGAACATGTCGAGGATCGGGATGTCCAGGTCGCCGACCTTGTCGGTGATCTTCCCGAACAAGTAGCAGTCGACGGGCTTGCGGATGTGGAAACCGCCGAACCGTACGTCGGCGGCGGCGCCGACCAGGTTCACCTTGTCGACCCAGTGGTTCGGGATGGCGCCGAACTGGCCGAGGCACCAGCGGGTGTACCGCTGCGAGAAGGTGTCGGCGACGAGGTCAGCGAGGCTGTCCGGGTGCCCGATGCCCTTGCGCTCGGCGGCGTCGAACGGGAGCTCGTCGGGGTTGGTGCAGGCATGCTGCACGCTGATCTTCATGGAATGTCCTTCGTCGGGAGGGGTCACAGGTCGGCGTCCGGTTCGGGGCGCACGGGTGGATCGACGAGGTAGGACAGGCACTGGGAGAGCACCAGTACCCGCTTGGCCGGACACGGCTCGTTGACGGTGGCGGGGCTGAAGGTGCCGTCGTAGAGGTTGCCGTAGCCGGTCGGGACCGAGGCGCAGCGGCGGACCTCGCCGGTGACGGTCACCTTGAACGAGGTCACGCCCGCCGTGCACGGCTGACCACGAAAGGCGAGCATCCCGTCCAAGTAGGGCCGGTTGAACACGTACTCTCCGGAGTTGGCGAGGATCAGTGCCTTCTGCTCCTCGGTGTACCCCTCCGGGTAACGCACGCCCTCGTGGACGCCCTTGAACACCTTGGCGCGCAGGTGATCCACGCCCAGGTCGCGTAGCCGCCCCAGGTCGCCGGCCAGGCGCGGTAGCAGCGGCGGGTACAGCACGTACAGCGCGGTCACGTCGAAGCCGGCGTCACGCAGCACGCGGTAGTTCTCGGCATAGGAGTCCAGCTCCAGGCCGCGCAGCTCGCGCTCCGGCTGGTGGATCGCCGCCACGATCTTCGCCACCCGGTCTGGCCGTACCCGCCGGGCGAACTCCGGCACGTCAGCCGACGCCAGGTTGGTGTTGATGCTGATGAAGTGCCGTGCGGTGAGCCCCTCGCAGAGCGGGACGAAGCCGGGGAACATGAACGGCTCCCCGCCCGACATATGCACCAGGCACACTGGTCCCAGCTCGTCGAAGCGGGCCACCACCAGCTCCGGAGCCGGCTCGTCCAGGTGCTTGCGGTTGAGGACAAAGCGGATCTGCGGGTGGCAGTACTCGCAGAAGAAGTTGCACCGGTTGGTCAGGTGCCAGTCGAACTCCCACTCCCACGCCGCACTGGCCTGGGTCATCGCTGAGGTACGCATCGGCTCTCCCCACTCCTCGTCCGGCCCAGTTCGATCACCCGCCGCCGCAGCCTGCTGGCGGTACACCGGCGGGGATCTGGGATCGGCCCTCGTCTTGTGGTTCACTCGCCGTTGTGGCCGCGTGCGCAAGCAGCCACATCGACGGGCAGCACTAGACAACCGGGTCGCGGCGACCGCGGGTACCCGCCACAGCACAGCCACTCACGACCACCGATGGTCGCCACGCCGATGGCGCGACTACCGTCATCCACGACGCTTCCGCAACACCGGCCGGAGGTACACATGGGACAGCGGCGACACCCGCCCAACCGGCTCCTGGCCTGGGAACGTCTCCAACGCGGCTGGTCCTACGAGGAGATCACCGACCAGATCCGAGCTGCCATGCTGCGCGGTGGGGACGCCGACACCGGACTGAGCGCCAACACCGTCCGGCGCTGGGAAACAGGTGAGCGCTGGCCGGAGCCGCGCTACCGCAAGTACCTTGTGGAGATCTTCGGCAAGCCGGCCAGCGAGCTGGGTCTGCTCACCCCCGAGGAGCAGGCGATGCGCCCGCAGGAGGACGCGCTGGCAGAGTTCAGGAGGGCGTGGAACGTGCTCAACGAGGACACCGGCGCCACCGGCTGGGACCGGGCCACCGTCCTGCGGGCCCTGCTCGGTGCTGGGGCCCTACCGCTCGTCGCGCCGCTGCTCTCGCTCCAGCCGGCAGCGGCCGAGCCCGGCACGGTGGTCGATCCCGAGGCGTACCAGCAGATCGTCACCTGCCAGAGGCAGCTCTATTGGACCAGCCCGCCCCGGCCCCTGTTCGAGGCCGCATACGCCCACACGCAACTCGGCGTCGGGCTGCTACGCGGGGCGACCGGCGGTGTCCGGACCTCGCTGGCCGCTGGGCTGGCACTTTCGGCGCTCTTGACGGCCCGGCTGGCGTTCTTCGACCTCAACCAGCCGGCCGTCGCCGATCGGTGCTTCGAGGTGGCACTGGCCGCCACCAGGGAAGCCGGTGACCACGGGCTGGCAGCGGCGGTGCTCGGGCACATGGCGTTCGTGCCAGCCTTCCGCAGTGACGCCAACGCGGCGCGGACGCTGCTCAACGCGGCGCTCCAGCACACCTGGCACGGGGTCAGCCCGATGGTCCGGTCCTGGCTGCACTGTGTCGTGTCCGAGGTCGAGGGTCGGGCCGGCGCGGGTATCGTCGCCCGGCATCACATCGACCTGGCGGCCACCGCGCTGGAGATCGGCGCACCCGCGCCGGACTGGCTGGACTTCTACGACGCGGGACGGCTGCACTCTTTCGCCGGGTACGCCGCGCTGACGGGCGGCGACCACGCTGACGCTGCTACCCATCTCGGCCAGGCGCTCGACAGTCTCACAACCAGCAGCAAGCAGCGCAGCGTCGTGCTCGCCGACCTCGCGACAGCACACAACGGCGACGGAGATCGGATCGCCGACTACCTCCACCAGGCAATCGATGTTCTCCACGACCGCTGGTACAGCACGGGCTTCGCCCGAGTCCGCATGGTCCGGTCAACGCTCGCGGACAGTGGCTATGGAGCCCAGCTCGACGAGCGCATGGCCGGGCTGGCATTGACCAACCAGGCATCCCTCTCCGCCTGTTGACCCTCCAGCCGGATTCATGGAGATCCGCAGCCGGATTGCACATCCGGACGTCCGAGCATCGTCGATGCAGCCGTTGGCCGATGGCCGACCCATGTTGAATCTTGTCCACTCAGTGGAGGCTGGCGGCGGCAAGGGCCTGCCAGGATGTCGACGTGGCAGGCATGAAGATCGAAGCGCATGAGTTTCGGATCGGCGAGATCCTGAGCGACAAGTACCGGTTCACCATTCCTCGCTACCAGCGACCGTATGCGTGGACCATCGACGAAGCTCGCGAGCTACTCGATGACCTCATGCTCGCCGCGCTCTCCGGATCCTCTCTGGCCGACACCGACCCGTACTTTCTGGGCAGCATTGTGCTGGTCAAGAGTGACGACAGCGCGGACGCCGAGGTGATCGATGGTCAGCAGCGCCTGACCACGCTGACCATCCTGCTGAGCGTGATTCGCAACTTCGTTCCCGAGGTCTACGCCACGTCACTCGACGGTCGGATCTTTCAGAAGGGCGACCCGATCAAGCAGATCGTGGACCGTCCGAGGTTGAAACTACGCCAACAGGACCAGTGGTTCTTCGAGCAGCATGTGCAGAGTCGAGTACAGGACGGCCTCCATACGCTGGTGATCGACTCGCTCCCAGAGAGCCAACGAAATCTGGTCGAGAACGCCCGGTTGTACCACGAACGGCTTGGAGAACTTACCCCCGAGGAGTGTGTACGCCTCGTTCAATTCATCGACCAGCACACCTACCTCGTGGTGGTCGCCACCCAGGATTTCGACTCGGCGTACCGCATTTTCGCGGTGCTCAACGAGCGCGGCCTCGACCTCACACATACGGATATCCTCAAATCAGAAGTCGTCGGGCGCATACCGCCAGCCGACCATGACGCCTACCTGACCCGCTGGGAAGCCGAGGAAGCAGACCTTGGCCGGGCTGAGTTCGGCGAGCTCTTCTCACACATTCGGATGGTGTTCGCACGGACCAGGGCGCGCGAATCGATCCTGAAAGAGTTTCGAACGTCGGTCCTCAGTAGATTCCCGGACGGGCGTGAGTTCATCGACAAAGTGCTCGTGCCGCTGTCCGACGCGTACGAGATCGTGACGCATGCCTCGTACAAGGCCACTGAAGGCGCGGAGGCGGTCAACCAGCTGCTTGTCTGGCTGAACAAGCTGGACGACTTCGACTGGATTCCGCCCTGCGATCAACTACGTCCGACAGCCGGGCGTTACTGCCCACGATCTACGGAAGTTCCTGACCGATCTGGACCGGCTCGCGGCCAGCATGCTCATCCGGCGAGTGGATCTTTGGCGTCGGATCGACCGATACGCAGCGCTGCTCAAGGCAATCGACGAAGGCTCGGATCTGTACGCGGCCAGAGTCCCCGCTCCAGTTGACCAGCCAGGAGATGGCCGCTACACGTGAGCAACTCGCGGGCGACATCTACACCGTCACCCGTACCCGCCTTTACATCCTTCTTCGCCTCGACTCGGCCATGTCCGCCGGTGGAGTCACCCACGACTACCCGATTATTACCGTGGAGCACGTCCTCCCGCAGAACCCGCCGTTCAACAGCAAGTGGCGGTTGTGGTTCACCGACAAGGAGCGCACCCAGTGGGTCCACCGCTTGGCCAACCTCACTCTCCTTCCGCGCAGGAAGAACTCAGAGGCGTCGAACTACGAGTTCGAGACGAAGAAGCACAAGTACTTCGCCACCAAGTCCGGCGTCGTCACGTTTGCCCTGACGAGTCAGGTCCTCATGGAGACGGAGTGGACCCCACAACTCTTGGAGGTCAGGCAAAAGAGCCTGCTTGCGGCCCTGACGAGTCTCTGGCGCCTCCGTTGACCTGCTGCGATCTGGCGCGCGGCCAGCAGCGGTCGAGGACGAATCCAGCGCCAGGTCCGAGACACAGCCATGTCCGTTGGCAACCGTTCGTCCACCAAATCACGAGCTATCCGACGGCTTGCCACCTGTCCAGCGGGCTCCCGCAGCCGTAGCCTGCATCGGCTACACGACGTCGTTATGCACCTTCAACAGCCCAGGTAGTTCGGCCAATGATCCGAGCTGGAAGAGGCACCGCGTGGCGCCGTCTGGGTCATCCAAGATGTATCCCCAGGGCCCGCGCCGTACCAACGCGGTTGCCAGGCCCGCTGCCTGAGCCGGCCGGATGTCGTTGTCCAGCCGGTCGCCCACATACAGCACCTGATCGGCAGGGCAACCGGCCTCGGCCACTGCCCGGGAGAAGAACGCTGACGACGGCTTCTCCACGCCCCAGCCATCCGATGTGCCGATCACATCCACAGGTAGGTTCAGCGCGCGGAGGATCGTCTCAGCGCGAGCAGTCTGGTTGCCCGCCAGTCCTACCATGAGCCCTTGCTCGCGTAGCGCTGCCAGACACTCCCGGGCGTCCGGGTACAGGTTCTCCTCGCCGAACGACTCCGGTTTCCCAGCGGCGGCCCGCCGCTCGCGCTCCTGAGCTAGGTCGAACCCGGGCCGAAAGACCTGGAAGGTCTCCCGGTAGTCCAGCCCCCGAGCGATCACAGCGCCGAACACGGCAGAGAAGGTGTGCCGGGGAACCCCAAGCCAGTCGGCCCAAGTGCCGTACTCCCGGGATTCGTCGACGATGGTCTCTCCTACGTCGAAGAAGACCGCCTTGATCATCAAACCACTCCCCTACCGCGCACACCGATGCCTCGCGCCGGAACCAGTGCCCCGCCGAGGAACCTCCAACGATCCGTAGTCAAGACAGGCGGTTGAGTGCCGCGCCGAGGCGATCGAGCGTCCGATGGCGTCCCAAGATCTCCAGCGACTCGAACAGCGGCAGCCCGACGCTGCGACCGGTGACCGCGACACGTATGGGCGCCTGTGCCTTGCCCAGCTTGAGCCCGCGCTCAGCTCCGATCTGCTCCAGCGCGGTCTTCAACGACTCGGCACGCCACTCCGCACTCGCGTACACGGTCCGCGCCGCATCCAACAAGAGCCGGGCATCGCCGACCATCACCTTTGCCCAGGCCGCCTCGTCAACCAAGGGCTCATCAAGGAACAGGAAGTCCACCATGGCCACGATCTCGGACAGCAAAGCGATCCGGGTCTGCGCCAGCTCCGCGACCGCCGCGAAAGCGCTCTCGTCGTACGCCCCGGCAGCCCAAGGCGCCGCGTCACCTCGCAGCCACGGCTGGCAGGCCGCGATGAACTCGTCCACCGGCATCGCCCGGATGTACTCGCCGTTGAACGAGCGCAGCTTCTTCACGTCGAAGAACGCCGGGGACGGGTTGACGTCCTCCAGCCGGAACTCGGCCACAATCTCGTCCCACGGCACGATCTCCCGGTCACCGGACGGCGCCCACCCGAGCAACATCAAGTAGTTGCGCATCGCCTCGGCGAGGTAGCCCTCGGCGCGGAAGTCTTCCAGCGCCACCCGGTCCCGGCGCTTGGACAGCTTCTGGCGCTTCTCGTTGACCAGGATCGGCGCGTGCGCCCAGATCGGCGGCTCGCCGCCCAGCGCCTCCCACAGCAGCTGCTGCTTAGGCGCGTTGGGCAGATGCTCCTCGGCGCGCATGACGTGAGTGATACCCATGACCATGTCGTCGACCACGTTCGCCAACAGGAACACCGGCGAGCCGTCGCCCCGTGCGATCACGAAGTCCTCGATCAGCGCATTCTCGAAGGTGGGCTTGCCGCGAACCAGGTCCACGACTGTAGTCACGCCGTCGTCAGGGGTCCGGAACCGGACCGCCCGGCCGTCACCCGCGGCTTGCCCACGGTCCCGGCAGTAGCCGTCGTAGCCCTTGTGCTCACTGCCGGTACGGGCGATTCACCTGCTCCCGCGAACAGTCGCAGTAGTACGCCAGGCCCTGCGCCAACAGCTTGTTGATAGCCTCGCGGTGCTGCGGGGCGTAGTGCGACTGGAACAGCGGCCCCTCGTACTCGCCGTGTCCGATGCCGAGCCAGGCCATCGCGTCCAGGATGCCCTGCACCCACTCCGGACGGTTGCGGGCCGAATCCGTGTCCTCGATCCGCAACACCATCGTTCCGCCGGACTGTCGGGCAAACACCCAGTTGAAGAGGACCGAGCGGGCGTTGCCGACGTGAAACATGCCCGTGGGCGACGGAGCGAACCGGACACGAATGGCGGAATGGACCATGACGCCAGCCTACCGTTACGGCGGTCTGGCAAGGCTGGGGTCCACCGTCCCCATGACACGTCAACGGCCGAGCGTCCGCGCCGAGCCGGCGCAGCGCTCACCGACGCTGGGCGAATGCGCACCTGTTTGATACCCCATATCAGTCGGCTCCGCACCGTTGCGCGTGACCAACCCGTTGACCTGGGAGAACGAGGTGTTCATGGCAGCGTTTCACTATGGCGTTCGCGGCCGTGAGGCTACTCGTTGGATTCCTCGTTAGAACTCCCTAGTGAACCCATACCGGCACCTCAACTACCAGCTGGACGGGAATGCCTCGAACGGCCAGCCGGCATGGACGTCGGGATTGCGAACGCGCAGGTGGACACCGCCAGACTTCTCGCTGGACCGGGAGGGAGCGGGGACGGCCACGAACGGGGACGCGCCCCGGCGGGACGGAGCAGGGACGGCCAGGGACGGGGACGTGCTCGGGCGGAACGGAACCGGGACGGGAAGCGCCTGTCGGGGACGGACGGGGACGACCTGCGGGACGGGGATCACGGAGTGGGGCCGACCGGGGTCCATCACCTGGTATCGCGGCGAGCTGTCCATCCCCGACCCGAGGCCAGCATCAGCCACGACACAGCCCCTCGGCGTCGCCAATAGCCGGCCGTCGGTACCCGTCACTGGCCTGTTCAAGCCGTGACCAATGAACATGATCGGGATAAGCCGGTTCCGTCGCGCCGATACTGTCATGAGGCCTGATGGCAGGGCCGCCTCCAAGCTCGGAACAGCCTCACTGAGCTGCATCAATCCAAACTGGGCGCGGAATTTGTATTCCCATAGTGTCAGCGCCTCAGCGGCAACGGCCCAACCGCCCATGCCGACAACCCCTTCCACCCGACCTCCGGACGACGACGCCCGCGACCGACCCGCGACGCCGGTGCAGACTGGCGCAACCCGCAGCTCCTCCCAGCGGATCAGGCTTGGGCGCATCGGCCTGGTCGACATGACCGACGAGGAGTACGACGCAGCCGTCGAGGCGTTGGCCAACGTCATCGCCTCCCACTGGTTCGCCGACACCCCGCAGCGCAGCCGGCCTTGACCGCAATTCGAGGATCGACATCGATGGACCCCGACCACTGTCCACGGCCGCCGCCGCAATCCCGGCGGCGGCCCTCCCCCTCCTGGAGCCAGACCTTGGCCACGACTGCCCAACTCGGCCCGGCCGCCACCAGGCGCGCAGCTCGCAGGGCCGCCAGCAACCGCGGCGTACCCGCCATCTCCCACCCCGCCGAACCGAAGGCGACGATCCGGGTCGCCATCTACATCCGGATCTCCACCGACGAGGAACACCAGCCCTACAGCCTCGACGCGCAGCTGTCACGACTCAAGGCGTACATCGCCACCCAACCGGGCTGGACGTTCACCGGCCTGGTATTCGAGGACCAGAAGTCGGGTGCGACCACCGACCGCGAGAACCTGCAACGCGCGCTCCGCGCGGCCACGGAGGGCGAGTACGACATCCTGCTCGCCTACCGGGTCGATCGACTGTCCCGGTCACTGCGCGGCCTGGTCGAGATCCTGGACAAGCTCGACTCGGCAGACGTGGGCTTCCGCTCCGCGACGGAGCCGGTCGACACGTCCAACGCCGTCGGCCGGATGCTGGTGCAGATGCTCGGAGTGTTCGCCCAGTTCGAGCGCGAGGTCATCATCGACCGCGTCGTCCGGGCGCTCGAACTCAAGGCCACCAAGGGCGAATGGTGCGGCGGCCGAGTACCCCACGGCTACGAACTCGACAAGCAGACCGGCCGCCTACGGGTACGCGACGCCGAGGCCGACACCGTCCGCCTGATCTTCAGCCTGTACGTCCGCGAACGACTGGGCGTACGCGGCGTGGCCGCACGACTCAACGACGCCGGTCACCGCACCCGGCGCGGCACGCCCTGGTCCGGCGCCACCATCCTGGCCATGCTCCGCAACCGCGCCTACCTCGGTGAGGTCTACTACCGGGGCACCTGGCACCGGGCTGCTCGCCACCATGATCCAATCGTGGACGAGAAGCTGTTCGACCAGGCGCAGGCGCAGTTGGACACCCGCAGCGAGGACTACTCCAAGCGCGCGTCCAGCAACTCCTCCTATACGCTCGCCGGCGCCGTGATGTGCGACCGCTGCGGCAGCCACTTCATCGGCTCCGCAGCCACCGGCCGCAACGGCACCTACCGCTACTACACCTGCTACACCCGCCAGCGCTACGGCACGAAAGCCTGCCCCGCCGACCGGCTGCCCGCCGACGACCTGGAACAGCAGATCGCCGACGCCCTGATCGCCGTCTACCGGGACACGCCCCTGATCACCGACGCGGTCACCCGCGCGGCCCGATCCGCTCAGGCCAAGCTCGACGTCCACAACCGGGAACTCGCCGCCGTGGACGCCGAAACCCGTGGCCTGGAAGACAAGGTCATCCGGTATCAGTCCGCGTTCGAATCCGGTCAACTCGACGCCACCGCACTCAACGGCCGGCTCACCGACCTGCGCGAACAGCTCACCCAACTCGCCGTCCGCCGCGCCGAACTCGTCCAACTCGTCGCCGCGGTCCCCACCGCACCAAGCCAGGAAGAGATCAACACCATCCAGGCGGAGATCCGGACCGCCCTCGACCAGGGAACCGGCGCGGTCAAGTACGTCTACGAGCTGCTCATCGACACGATCCGGGTGGCCGGAAGGGGCCAGATCACGCCCTACTTCCGGATACCGACAACCCGGGGCAAACAGGACAATGCCGATCCGGTTCGTATGCTGATCAGTTTGGCTCCCCCAATTGGACTCGAACCAATAACCTGCCGATTAACAGTCGGCTGCTCTGCCAATTGAGCTATGGGGGAATGTCAGGACCCCCGGGTCCGGGAAGCCCCGGCCGGTACGCCGCGGACAAGGTTACAGGATCACCCGCCGATCCGCGCCACCGGGTTTGGCAGCGCCCCCGGGCGGGTAGTACCGGCACGTCAAGACGTACCCCGATGACCGATTGGCAGACCCGTCCGGTGCGTACCGGTGCAGGATGGGTAGGCGTGGGGAGATCGGGGTATCACGACGGAAGGAGCCGCCATGCGCGGAAAGGTGATGTTCCTCAGCGGCCTGGCCGCAGGCTTTGTCCTGGGCAGCCGCGCCGGACGACAGGCGTACGACCGGCTCGTGATCAACGCTCGCAAGGTGGCCGAGCAGCCGACCGTCCGCGAAGCGGCGGGGGTGGCGAAGGCCCAGGCGACGAAGCTCTACGGGCAGGGCAAGGATCTGGCGTCGGAGAAGCTCGGCAACACCAAGTTCGGCGAGAAGATCATGCACAGCAACGGGCATGACCCGCTCACCGACCAGGAGACCAAGCTCCCGGCGAGCAGCTTCTAGCTGGTCAACGCGAGCGCCCCGGGGCGGACCTTCAGGGTCCACCCCGGGGCGCTCGCCTGTCACTTGAGCAGCAGCTTGCCCATCCGCCGCCCGGCCACGGTCAGGCCCACGGCCGCAAGCGCGGCCAGGTAGCCGACGTGCACCAGCAGGCCCCAGCGCAGCGATCCGGTGGTCAGCCCGCGGATCAGCTCGACCGCCTGGTAGAGCGGGGTGACCTGGACGATCCAGCGCATTACCGGCGGGTACGAGGTGACCGGGGCGAAGGTGCCGGAGAACAGGAACAGCGCGAACTGGACCGTTGCCACGATGTCGAAGTCCTGCCAGCCGCGCATGAACGTGGACAGCGCCATGCCCACGCCGCCGAAGGCGAAGCCGACCAGCAGCGCCGCCGGGAAGGTGGCCAGCGCCCAGGCCCACGTGGTGATGTCGAGAAAGACCATGATCACCAGGAACGCCGCCGCGTAGAGCGCGCCCCGGGCCATCGCCCAGAGCAGTTCCCCGAAGGCGATCTCCATGGGGCGGACGGGGGTGGCCAGCACTCCGTCGTAGAGCTTCATCCACTTCATCTTCCCGAAGAAGTTGAAGGTGGTCTCCGACAGCGCCCCGGCCATCGCCGAGGAGGCGAGCATGGCAGGGGCCACGAAGGCCGCGTAGTCCACCATCCGGCCGTCCGGCAGCGGCAGCTGGCCGACCAGGCTGCCGACGCCGACGCCGATGGAGAGCAGGTAGAGCAGCGGCTCGAAGAAGCCGGAGAGGACGACCAGCCAGTAGCCCGAGGGCAGGGCGGCGATGTTGCGCCGGGTCACCGCCCCGGAGCGGCGCGCGGAGGCGTCCAGCCGGCCCTGCACGCCGGGGATGAAGGATGCGACGACCATTCCCGCCCCTAACCCACGAGCTTGCGCCGGTACGCCCGGACAGCGATGAGGAACCCGGCCAGCGCCCAGGCAGCCAGGTAGGCCAGGTGGCCGGCGATCTGCCACCAGGGCAGCTGGAACTGCGGCAGGGTGGCGGCCCGGCACACCTGGACGCCGTGCCACAGCGGCGAGATCCAGGCCAGGAAGCGCACCCCGACGGGGAGCTTGCTGATCGGGAAGAACACCCCGGCGAACAGCGTCATCGGGATCACCAGGAAACGCTGGAGCAGCGCGAAGAAGCCGTCGTTCTCGACACTCGCGCTGTACGCCATGATCGGCACCGACAGCGACAGCCCGACGAGTACGCAGACCAACGGCACCGTCACCGCCCACAGCGAGTGCACCGCGCCGAAGGCCGCCGTGATCGCCAGGAATACCGCCGACGTGCTGACCAGCCGGAAACTGAGGAACAGCAGGTCGCCGGTGAGGATGTCACCGATCCGCAGCGGGGTGGCCGCCATCGCGTGGTAGGTCCGGATCCACTGGAACCGGCTCAGCAGCTGGTAGGTGCACTCGCCGAAGCCGAGTTGGATGGCGTTGGCGGCGAGCATGCCGGGGACGATGTAGTCCAGGTAGCTGACCTGGCCGAGGTGCCCGCCCGCGTCGACGTAGCGGCCGACGCCGACGCCGAAGCCGAGGACGAAGAGCACCGGCAGGAGGAACGAGGACATCACCGAGCCGCGCCAGGTGCGCTTGTAACCCACCAGGTCGAATTCGAGGACAGACAGCGCCGGGGCGAGCCCGGTGGGCGCGGTGCCGGCCATCAGTGCGCCTGTCTGCCGGTAGCTACCCGTTGCCACATGACCGCTTCCCCCGCTTCTTCCAAAGGCCAGAGCCATCATCTGTACGCACGTCGCCAGCTGCACCGGCCCCTCGCCCGACGCCGGCAGTCCGAAGCGTATTGCCTGACTGGCAGGGTCGAGGGTGCCGACCTCTCCAGTTCGGCACGGGCAAGCGCCCCGGGGGCGGCCCGGCCTACGGACCATATGTGCCGGGTGGGACAGAATCGACGTGGTTATCCTCCGCCCAGCGAACTGCGCACCGGACAGTCCCCCGCGTGCGCTGCCGCCGCATCGGCCACCTCCCCGGGTTCGGTGTGCCGCCGGACCGGGAGCGCCGCGCCGCATTCGCCACACGCGACCCGGACGACCTCCAGCGGCCACGTCCACACCGCCAGGTCCACCGGCACCTGCGCCGGACCGCGCTCACCGATCACCACTCGCCCTCCTCCGACGCACGAGGGGACGCCCGGCAGCGTCACCGAGCGCCCCGCTGGGCAGCAACCGGCACCGCCTGCGGCTACTACCGGCTACGCTCCACTGACGCTATGCCATGGATGCCAGCGAAGCAACCGATGCCAGCGAGATCAAGGGTGCCATTTATGCTCACTAACGGGCGGCGCACGCTGTAGCGGTGACCATCCCGCACACCGCGCAACAGATCGCGGACGACCTCACCCGGCGCATCGCCGCAGGTGACTACCGACGCGGGCAGAAGCTACCCACCTATGACGAACTGGCCGAGCGCTACGGTTCGGCCCGGCGCACCGTGTCCCGCGCGATCGAGATACTCAAGGCGACCGGCCTGGTTGTCGGAGTACCCGGCTCCGGCACCTACGTCGCCGAGTAGCCGGTCCCGGTCGAAGTTTCCCCCTGGTCGCTCTAGTCCACCAGCGTCCGGCCGGTCAGGTGCAGGAAGACGTCCTCCAGGGTGCTGCGGCGGACCAGCACGCTGGACGGGCGCAGGCCGAAGTCGTGTACCGCGTCGGCGGCGGCGTCGCCGTCCTCGGCGTAGAGCAGGATGCGGTCGGGCAGGATCTCCACCCGTTCGCCGAAGGTCTCCACCTTGCCGGCGTGCTCGTCCAGCGGGTCGACGCCGAAGCGCAGCTCGACCACCTCGCGGGTGGAGTAGCGATCGATCAGCTCCCGGGGTGAGCCTTCCGCGACGATCTTGCCGGCGTCCATCACCACCAGCCGGTCGCACAGCTGCTCGGCCTCGTCCATGTAGTGCGTGGTGAGGACCAGGGTGACGCCCTGCTGCTTGAGCCGGAACAGCCGCTCCCAGACCAGGTGCCGGGCCTGCGGATCGAGGCCGGTGGTCGGCTCGTCGAGCAGCACGATCTCCGGCTCGTTGACCAGCGCCCGGGCGATGGTGAGCCGGCGCTTCATGCCGCCGGACAGCGGCTCCACCTTGCTCCCGGCCCGGTCGGTGAGCTGCACGAACTCCAGCAACTCGTCGGCCCGGCCCTTGGCCACCCGGCGCGGGATGCCGAAGTAGCGGGCGTAGGTGACCAGGTTTTCCTTGACCGTCAGCTCCGGGTCGAGCGAGTCCTGCTGCGGGCAGACGCCCAGCCGGGCACGGATGGCCACGCCGTCGCGGCGCGGGTCCATGTCCAGGATGCGCAGCGTGCCGTCGGTGGGTTGGGAGACGCAGCCGATCATCCGCATGGTGGAGGACTTGCCGGCGCCGTTCGGGCCGAGGAAGCCGAACGCCTCGCCGCGCGGGACGTCCACGTCGATGCCGGCCACGGCGGTGAACTCACCGAAGCGTTTGACCAGGCCCCGGGCGTGGATCATGGCTCCGCCGGGGGACGGTCGGTCACTGGCCGCGGCTGGGTCAGCGGAAGGTCGGGTGGACACCGGCCGACCCTAACCCGGGGGTACGACGCCCGCGCACCCGGTTACCTGCTGGTCTCCTGGATCGCCGCGCTGACCAGCTCCCCGGTGACCTCGCGGACCACCGGGTCGTCCACGTCGGCGCCGCCCTCCAGGCGTACGGTCCAGTGCAGCCCGTCCACGCCGGGGCGGCGCCGGGCCACCACCCGGGCCGAGCCGCGGCCGGGCAGCGGATGCTCCCGGGTGTACCCGACGGACTTGGTCACCCGGCTGCGTACCTGCACCGGGACGTCGCCCGGGTCGGGCAGGCTGTGCACCACCTGGGGCGCGTCGGCGGTCACCTGGTACCCGTCCAGGGTGGCCACCACCTCGCCCGGGATGATCACCAGCTCCCGGCCGGACCAGGCCGCCTTGTGGATCTGATCCCAGCCCAGCCGGCCGGGTACGCCGTCCGCCCCGGGCAGCCACAGTCCCCGGTTGGTGGCGACCACCACCTGGTCGCGCGCGGTGAGCGCCCAGGCGAGTACCCGTTCGTCGCGCTCCAGCGGCGGACGCCGCACGCCCGGCAGCTTGGGCCTACGCCAGAACAGGATGCTCACCCTCGCACCGTCCTCACAGTGAACCGGCCGCCTTCTCCCGCAGCCCACGGGCGTGTGCCTCCAGCGACACCAGCTCCCCGAACAGCCGCAGGTGCTCGTCGACGTGCTGGACCGGGTTGAGCCGCTGCAGCTTGGACTTCAGTTCCCGGATCCGCCCGGTGACCCGGGGCAGCTGCAACCGGGCCAGGGTGACCTCGACGTAGCGCGGGTCCGGCTCGCCGGCCAGGTGCAGCGGATCGACCGCCAGCTCCCCCACCAGCGCCCGGCCGGCCAGGTCGGTGCAGGCCTCGCGGACCTTCTCGATCCACACCGCGCCGGACACCGCCGAGGTGACCCCGCCCGCCTCGGCGATCGCCTCGCGGACCATGACGTGCACGGGGTGCAGGTACGCCTCGGCGGAGACCGAGTCGAACAGCGGGCCGGCCAGTACCGGGTTCTGCAGGGCCAGCTTGAGCGCCTCCCGCTCGACCAGGGCGCCGGGGCCGGCGATCGACTCCACCACCGGCGCGATCGGCTGGCTGGGCGCCCCGGCGCGGGCCGCCGCGGTGCCCACCGCACGGTTCACCGGCTCCAGGTCCATGCCCAGGTCACCGGCGAGGCGCTGGGCGTAGGCGGGGCGCAGTGCCCGGTCCTTGATCCGGGCGACCAGCGGCGCCGCGGCGCGCAGCGCGGCCACCTGGCCCTCCACGGTGTCCAGGTCGTAGCGGGCCAGTACCGAGCGCAGCGCGAAGGCGATCAGCGGCTCGCGCCGGGCCACCAGGTCGCGGACCGCGGCGTCGCCCTTGGCCAGCCGCAGCTCGCAGGGGTCCATGCCGTCCGGGCCGACGGCGATGAAGGTCTGCGCCACGAACCGCTGGTCGTCCTCGAACGCGCGCAGCGCCGCCTTCTGCCCGGCGGCGTCCCCGTCGAAGGTGAAGATGATCTCCCCGGCCAGCGTGTCGGTATCCATCAGCAGCCGGCGCAGCACCCCGATGTGGTCGCTGCCGAAGGCCGTCCCGCAGGTCGCGACAGCCGTGGGTACGCCGGCCAGATGGCACGCCATCACGTCGGTGTACCCCTCCACCACCACGGCGCGCCCCTGCTTGGCGATCTCCCGCTTGGCGTGCTCGATGCCGTAGAGCACGTGCGACTTCTTGTAGAGCGGCGTCTCCGGGGTGTTGAGGTACTTCGGTCCGTCGTCGTCGTCGAAGAGCTTGCGGGCGCCGAAGCCGATGACGTCCCCGGTGATGTCCCGGATCGGCCACAGCAGCCGGCGCCGGAACCGGTCGATCAGCGACCCGGACCGGGCTTCCCGGGCCAGCCCGGCGGTGACCAGCTCCGGCCCGGTGTACCCCTGCTGGCGCAGGTGCTTGACCAGCAGGTCCCACTCGGCCGGGGCGAAGCCGCAGCCGTAGGTCTGCGCGGCGGCCCGGTCGAAGCCGCGCTGGGCCAGGAACTCCCGGGCGGCGCGGGCGCCCGGGGTGGCCAGTTGGGCGGCGTAGAACTCGGCGGCGGCCTTGTGCGCGGCCAGCAGCCGCTGCTTCTGCCCCTGCTGGGCGCGGACCGGCGCCGGGCCGGCCTCGATGTAGCGCAGCTGGATGCCGGCCTTGTCGGCCAGCCGCTCGACCGCCTCGACGAAGGTCAGGTGGTCGGTCTCCATGACGAACCGGATGGCGTCGCCGCCGCTGCCGCAGCCGTGGCAGTAGTAGACGTTGCGGTCGGCGGCCACCGTGAACGACGGCGTCTTCTCGTCGTGGAACGGGCACAACCCCTTGAGGGTACGGCCGCCCGCGTTGCGCAGCGTGACCCGCTCGGAGATCACGTCCACGATGGCGGCGCGCTCGCGTACCAACGCGATGTCCTCGTCCCGGATGCGGCCCGCCACGGCACTATCTTGCTACGCCGACGCCGGCTCGGCGACGCCGGCTCGACCGGGGCCGCCCGCGGCGCGTTCACCGGCCGAACGCAGCCGGTCGCCGAGCACCCAGGCGGCGTGCCGCAGCTCCACCCCACCCACGATCCGGTACGGCACCGCAAGCTCGACCAGCTGCGCGACGTACCACCAGGGGTTGCCGGTGCTGCCCACCAGCCGGGTCTGCGCGTCCCCGACCGGCTCCAGCCGGCCCAGCTCGCGGGGCAGGCAGCGGCCGATCCGGTCGGGTGCGGCGTCGATCAGCACCTCGACGGTGTACTCCCAGCCGACGGCGAGGTGCTCGGCGAGGACGGCGACCGGGTCCAGGTCGGCCGGCGGGGTGAACTGCCGGTCCAGCACCTGCACGTCGCGGACCCGGTCGATCCGGTAGGCCCGGCGCGCTTCGGAGGCGTGCGACCAGCACAGCAGGTACCAGCGCCCGTGCCGGACCACGACGGCCCACGGGTCGACCTCGCCGGTCCACTGCGAGCCGGCCTCGCTGCGGTAGCCCAGCCGCACCCGGCGGTGCTCGTCACAGGCGCCGACCAGGGTGGTGGTGGTCGCCGGGTCGGGTCGCGCGGCGGCCCGGTCGGGTGCCGGCGTGGTCCGGCGTACCGCCTCGACCTGGGCGGCGACCGGCGCGGGCAGGGCCCGGACGATCTTGCCGAGGGCGGCGCCGACCGGCCCGCCGTCGTCGGCGTCGTGGTGCCCGTCGAGCACCGCCATCACCACGCCGAGCGCCTCGGCGGCCGTGAAGACCAGCGGCGGCAGGCGCACGCCGCGCCCCACCCGGTACCCGCCGTAGGGCCCGCGCACCGACTCGATGGGGATGCCCGCCTCGCGCAGGATGCCGATGTACCGGCGGGCCGCCCGCTCGGAGACGCCCAGCTTGTCAGCGAGCCGGTCGGCGGTGATGCCGGGGCTGCTCTGCACGTGTTCGAGCACGATCAGCGCCCGCGCGGTGGGGCTCAGCTCCGCCATCACAACGCCCCTGCAATCCGGAAGTAGACCGTCCGGAACGGACCTTAACATCCGCCCATGTCTGAGAACACCCTGCTGGAGACCACTGTCGAGGAGCCCGCCGGGACGGCCGGCGAGGCCGAAATCGCGCTGTTCGCGCTGGAACGCTCGCGCCAGGTGTTCGCCTGGAAGTGCGGCGGCCTGGACGCCGACGCACTGCGCCGCGCGCACCCGCCGTCCACCATGACGCTCGGCGGCCTGGTCAAGCACCTGACCCTCGTCGAGGACGTCTACACCATCCGGCACCTGGGCGGCGAGCCGATGCCGTCGTTGGGCGCCCACTGGCCGGTCGCGGCGATGGAGCCCGACTGGGTGTGGCGCTCCGCCGCCGACGACAGCCCCGAACAGCTCTACGCCCGCTGGCGCGCGGCGGTCGAACGTTCCCGGGCCGCCTGGACGGCCGCGCTGGCCGAGCGCGGACTGGACGCCCCGTCCCCGATCAGCACTACCCGCAATCTCCGCCGCGTCCTGGCCGACCTGCACGAGGAGTACGCCCGCCACGTCGGCCACGTCGACCTGCTCCGGGAAGCCGTCGACGGCCTCGTCGGCGAGGACCCGCCCCAGCCGTGAACCGCGGCCGAGCGTGAGCTGGCGCCGGGCGGAGAGTCAGCGCCAGCCGTAGGAGCGGCGCAGGATGTCGGCGACCCGGACGAAGCGCGGCTTGTCCAGGACGGCGCCCTCCCGGCGGATGCTGTCCTCCGGCATCCGCAGCACCCGGTCCAGCCGCAGCCAGCTGGGCCGGGCGTCGTGGTCCCAGGCGCCGGGGCCGAGCGCCAGCCAGTTGCGCTGGCCGTCGCGCTCGCTCTGGCTGGACAGCATCAGCCCGAGTACCACCCGGCCCTCCCGGCCGACGATCAGGACCGGCCGGTCCTTGCCCTGGCTCGGGTCGTCCTCGTAGGGCACCCAGGTCCAGACGATCTCGCCCGGGTCGGCGTCGCCGTCCAGGGTCGGCGCGTAGGACAGGTGCGCTCCGGTGGGCGCCTCGGCGTGCACCGAGGCGGTCCGCTGCGGCGGCGGCCCAGGTACCGGGCGGCGCCGGGCGGCCGGCGTCCGGGGCGTCGGCGTCGGGGCGGCGGGGGCGCGGGTGGCGGACCGGGTCGGGGCGGGGGCCGGGGCGGCGGCGGGCGGCGCGGCAGGGGCGGCGGGGCGGCTGCGCCGGGTGAGGCGGTTCCACAGCGACTTCACGGCAAGGACAGTAGTCGGCACGCGACCGGCGCAGCGCGCCCGCCGACTGTCGGCCTACAGTCAGCGGGTGCGCCCAGCCCTCCGCTCCCCCGCACCCTGTCGCGTCTTCCCGGTCCCGCCGCTATTCCGCGCGTGGCGTCCGCTCGCACTGCGGTCCTCCGCGCCTTCGCCTGTGGCCGTGCGAGCCGTGGCACTGCGGTCCTTCGCGCCACCGCCCGCGGCCGTGCGAGCCGTGGCACTGCGGCCGATCGCGCTGACGGTGGTCGCGGTGGCGCTCCTGGCCGGCTGCGGTGGCGGCGGCCGGCCGGCGCCCGGCCACTCCGGCGCCGAGATGGCCGCGCAGGCCGCACCCGGCCAGTCCGCAAGCCCGGCCGCGTCGGGCAGCCCGGCCGCCTCGGGCAGCGCCGGGGCCTCGCCCGCGCCGGGGGCGGCCTTCAGCGCCGGCAACCCGGCCGGGCGGGCCACCGTGCCGGCGGAGGCGCAGGCGGCCGACGTGAGCCACCCGACCACCGTCATCGGCACCGGCACGCCGGCCGGCTGCACATCGGCCGCCGTGGTGGCGGCGGTGGCCGCCGGCGGGGTGGTCACCTTCAACTGCGGACCGCAGCCGGTGACGATCACCATGACGGCCACCGCGAAAGTCCGCAACACCCACCCGTCGCTGGTGCTCGACGGCGGCGGCCTGGTCACCCTCAGCGGCGCCGGCAAGCGCCGCATCCTCTACCAGAACACCTGCGACAAGGCGCAGACCTGGGCCACCACCCACTGCAACGACCAGGCCACGCCGACCCTGGTGGTCCAGAACATCACCCTGGCGGACGGCAACTCCACCGGCGAGAGCACCGACGGCGGCGGGGGCGGCGCCATCTTCGTCCGCGGCGGGCGGGTACGGGTGGTCAACGCCCGGTTCACCGGCAACCGCTGTGACTCCACCGGGCCGGACCTCGGCGGTGCCGCGCTGCGCGTGCTCGACCAGGCCGGTGACAAGCCGGTGTACGTGGTGCACAGCACGTTCACCGGCGGGGTGTGCTCCAACGGGGCGGCGCTGTCCAGCATCGGCGTCTCCTGGACCGTGCTCAACAGCGTCTTCACCGGCAACTCGGCGATCGGCAGCGGCGCCAACCCGGCCCGCTCCGGTACCCCGGGCGGCGGCAGCGGCGGCGCTATCTACTGCGACGGCGACCTGTTCACCGTCCGGCTGGCCGGCACGCTGATCGAGAACAACCACGCCAAGGAGGGCGGCGGCGCGGTCTTCTTCGTCAGCAACGACCGCACCGGCACGATGAGCATCGAGTCGTCCACGCTGCGGCACAACCGCAGCGACGGCTTCGAGACCGACGGGTACCCGGGGATCTTCTTCCTCGGCGCGCACAACCCGACGGTCAGCGGCTCCACGCTGACCCGCTGACTGTCGGCTCAGTCGAGGGCCTGGTAGGTGGCGGTCCAGAAGTCGCGGACCAGCGGTGGCGGGTTCGGTGAGGTCCACGCCTGCTGGCTGGCCAGGATGGTGACCAGTTGCTCGGCCGGGTCGTTGTGCCAGGTGCTGCCGAGGCCGCCGCTCCAGCCGTACCGGCCGGTGCTCCACAGGTCGTCCCGCCGGGTCGCCACTCCCATCCCGAAGCCCCAGCCGGAGCTGGCGAAGTCGGCCGGCGGGCGGAAGCCGGAGACCTGCTTCTGCTCGTCGGTGAGCTGGTCGGTGGTCATCAGCTCGACGCTCGGCCGGGACAGCAGCCGACCGCCGTCGTACCGGCCGGCGGCGAGCAGCATCGCGGCGAACGCCGCATAATCGTCCACTGTGGACACCAACCCCGCACCGCCGCCCGGGAACGCCGGGGGCCGGGCCCAGTCGCCGTCGACCGGGTCGTACTCCCGCGCGGCGCCGGTGGCCGGGTCGGTGGCGTAACCGGCGGTGAACCGGGGCAGCTTCCCGGCCGGCACGTGGAAGCCGGTGTCGGCCATGCCCAGCGGGGCGAAGATCCGCTCGGCGAGGAAGTCCCCGAACGACTGCCCGGCGGCCCGCGCGACGAGCACCCCGAGCACGTCCGCGCAGGTGTTGTAGACCCACCGCTCGCCCGGCTGGTACATCAGCGGCAGCTCGCCCAGCCGCCTGATCCACTCGTCGGGTGGCGGGGTCACCCCGGGCTCCGGTGGCCCCATGCCGATCTGCGCCTCGGCCGCCGCCGCCAGGATCGGGTAGGGATCGCCGGCCGGCGGGAACAGCTGCCCGAAGCCCATCCGGAAGGTCAGCAGGTCCCGTACGGTGACCGGGCGGCGGCCCGGCACGGTGTCGTCCAGCGGCGCGGACAGCTCCCGCAGCACCCGCCGGTCGGCCAGCTCCGGCAGCCAGCTGTCCACCGGGTCGTCCAGGCGCAGCACGCACTCCTCGACCAGGATCATGGTGGCCACCGCGGTCACCGGTTTGGTCATCGAGGAGATCCGGAAAATGGTGTCCCGCCGCACCGGGGCGCCGCCGCCCGGTTCGGCACTGCCCACCGCGCCGGCCCGCACCTCACCGCGCCGCGCCACCAGCCAGGCGACCCCGGGTACGCTGCCGCGCTCCACGTGCCGGGCCATGGCCGCCTCCAGCTTCGCCAGCCGCCCGGAGAATCCACCCATCGCCGCCTCCGCCCCACTCAGCGCGCCCGCAGGTAGCGCTCCCCGCTGCGAAGGTACGCCCGCGGGTTGGTGTCCAGGTAGCGGCCCCACGGCGGGTCGGGCTCGCCGCGCAGCCGGGCGCAGCAGGCCAGCGCGTAGCCGTACATGGGTTCGGTGAGGTAGCCGAGCCGGGCGGCGCGCCAGCGGGTGCGGTCGGTGCGGAACTCCAGCGCCGCGTTGGCGGTGAAGATGCCGCAGCCGAAGAAGACCGTGGCCAGGTCGGTGAGCGGTTCGCTGTCGCGGCGCCCGGGTGACACCCGGCCCTCGCCGGCCAGCCGCACGTGGCCCAGTTCGTGCGCGAGCGTGGCGACCAGGGCCACGGGGGTACGCCCCAGCTCGGCGCGCACGGTCACCACGCCGTCCCCCACGTGGTACTGCCCGGCCGCCCGGTGCCCTTCGCGCAGCAACTGCGGGACGCGCCCGGTCAGGTCGTCGTCCTCGGCCAGCTCCAGGCGTACCCCGTCAGGAGCCACCCCGAAGCGCCGGCACAGCAGCGCGAACACCCGGCGGATGTCCTGCTCCGACCCGGAGTAGCCGCCGGGGAAGTGCTCGTCGCTGGGCGTGAGCACCGGCCCGCGCAGCGCCCCGTCACCGAACTGACCGGTCAGCCAGCCCAGCTGCTCCTCGATCCAGACCCGCTCCACCTCGCGGACCGGACACTTCGCGCTCCCCCACACCGGCGCCTCCCAGCCTGACGGTACGGCCCGCCGGCCGGTGGCGTCAGGCCGCGACCGACTCCAGCAGCGAACGCAGATAGGCCAGGTTGTCCGCGCAGCGCTCCTCCAGCGGCAGGCTGGTGGAGAAGTCCTCGGAGGTGACCCAGCCGTCGTAGCCGTGCTCGCGCAGCGCCCGCAGGTAGCCGGCGATGTCGGCCTGGCCCTCCCGCAGGGTGGCCCAGTCCTCCTTCCACCGGGTGACCCCGCCGGGCTGCCGCTCCACCGGCGCCCAGGCGACGTTCTTCACGTGCGCGTGCGCCAGGTACGGCCCGAGCATGTCGAAGGCGGCCCGGTAGTCCTCCTGCCCCTCGATGACCAGGTTGCCGACGTCGTGGATGACGCCCACGTGCGCCGGGTCCAGCCCGTCCAGCAGCCGGATCGCCGAGGACGCGGACGCCACGATGGTCCGGTGGTGCAGCTCGACCAGCACCGTGACGCCGAGCTGCGCGGCGCGCCCGGCGGCCCACTCCAGGTCGTCCCGGGTCCGCGCGAAGAGTTCCCGGTAGGGCCCCTCGTCCACCAGCGGCATGGTGACCCGGACCCGGCCGGCGCCCAGGGCCGCGGTGGCGTCCAGCAGGCGCACCACGTTGGCGCGGTCGTAGCTGCGGGCGTACCCGCCGATGCCGGAGAATTCGAGCCCGGCGTCGCGGGTGACGGCGGCGATCTCGGGCAGCCGCTGCTCCAGCCCGGTCAACGGCCAGGTGGCCCGGTTGCCGGCCCAGAAGCCGGGGGTCGGGGCGTCCTGCTGGTCGGTGACCCGCCACTCGATGCCCTGCCAGCCCTGCGCGGCGAGGATCCGGGCGGCCTGCTCGGGGGTCCAGTCGGGGGTGGAGGCGGTGAAGATGGAGAGTTTCACGGCTGCGCCTTCTCTGTCTCGGCCTGCACGGTGTCGGCCGATCCGACCACCCGGACCGGCTCCTTGTCGTACTCGCCGGCCAGCACGTCGGCCATGGCGATCGGGCGGCCCAGGGTCGCCGACACGTAGACGGCCCGGACCAGGGCCAGCGCCAGCAGGGCGTCGTCCACGGTGACGCCGGGCGGGCGGCCGGTGTCGACGGCGGCCACCAGGTCGTCGTACTGGCGCAGGTGACCGAGGACGAAGGCGTCGGCGGGCTTCGGGGCGCCGCGCCGCTCGGCGGGCGGGACCAGGTCGCCGGTGCGGTCCCGGTCGCCGGTGTAGAGGACTTCGAGCTGGTCGTCGTGGAGCACGGCGGAGCCGCGCGAGCCGTGCACCGACAGCCGGACCGCCAGCCCCGGGTGGGCGGCCGTGGTGGCGTGCAGGGTGGCCAGCGCGCCGGAGGCGAAGGTGACGGTGGCCACCACCACGTCCTCCACCTCGATGCCGGTGTGGGCCAGCAGCCGGGCGTGGGCGTACACCTCGACGGGTTTACCGAGCAGCCAGAGCAGCAGGTCCACGGTGTGTACCCCCTGGTTGGCCAGGGCGCCGCCGCCGTCCAGCGTCCAGGTGCCCCGCCAGCCGGCCGAGTCGTAGTACTCCTGGCTGCGCCACCAGGCGACCGAGGCGACGGCGGAGGTGAGTACCCCGAACTCGCCGTCGGCCACCGCCCGGGCCACCGCCACGCTGGCCGGGTCGAAGCGGTGCTGGCTGACCACCGAGGCCACCTGGCCCCGGGCCGCCGCCTCGGCGGCTGCCGCGGCCAGCCGGCGGGCCGGCGGCAGGGTCACGTCGACCGGCTTCTCCACCAGCACGTGCTTGCCGGCGGCCAGGGCCGCCACGGCGTCGTCGGCGTGCAGGCCGCTGGGCGTGCAGACGGCCACCAGGTCGACCGCCGGGTCGGAAAGCGCGTCGGCCAGGTCGGCGTGGCCGGTGCTGCCCGGGTGTGCGGCGACCAGCGCGTCCCGGGCTGCGGTGTCCGGGTCCACCACGGAGACCAGGCGCAGCCGGGGTTGGCGCGCGATGGCGGCGGCGTGGTTGCGGCCGATGATGCCGGCGCCCACGATGGCGACGCCGAGGGTTGCGGTCATTCGAGCTGTACCCCGATCTGCGTGGTCAGGCTGGCGAAGGCGCGCGCGGCGCGCCCGAACTCGTACGGGCCGGAGAACCCGCCCAGGCTGTGCTGAGCGGCCAGGTGCGGCTCCAGCGAGGCGAAGCCGGTGTACCCGTCGTCGCGCAGCGCGGTCAGCGTCTCCAGCAACTCACCGTCGCCCTCGCCGGCCGGCACGACCATCCCGGTCGCCGCCAGTGCGTCCTTCACCTGCAGGTACTCCAGGTAGGGGCGCAGCGCGGCGTACCCGTCGGAGTAGGGGCGCACGCCGCACTGGACGAAGTTGGCGTTGTCCCAGGCGACCCGCAGCGCCGGCGAGCCGACCGACTCGACGATGTCCAGCACCCGCTCGGGGATGTCGCCGTAGATGTCCTTCTCGTTCTCGTGCACCAGGGTGATCCCGGCCGGCTCGGCCAGCGCGGCGAAGGCGCTCAGCTGGCGCAGCACCGGGTCGCGGATCTCCTCGACCGGCACGCCGTCGGGCCGGTAGAAGGAGAACAGCCGGATGTAGCGGGTGTCCAGGCGCTGCGCGGCGGCCAGCGCGCGGCGGAAGCGGGCCAGCTCCAGCGCCGGGTCGGCGTAGACGTCCACCTTGCCGATCGGGGAGGCGACGGCGGAGACGGCCAGTCCCCGCTCGGCCAGCACGGCGGCGAGCCGGTCGAGCTGGCCGCCGTCCAGGTCGATGACGTTCACCCCCCAGGCGCTGCGTACCTCGATGTGCCGGGCGCCCAGGGCGGCCAGCACGCTGGCCTGCACCGCCGGGTCCGGGTCGATCTCGTCGCCGAAGCCGCTCAGCTGCCAGGTCGGTCCCGCCATCACTTCACTCCACCCGAGGTCAGTCCGCCGATCAGGAAACGTTGGAACACCAGGTACAGCACCACCACCGGCAGCGCGCAGACCAGCGCGGCGGCCATCAGCTGGCCGTACAACGGAATCGCACCGCCCTCCTGGGAGGCGCCGAAGACCTGCAGGGCGACGGCGGCGGTGCGGCTGTCGGTGTTGGTCATCACCGAGGCGAACAGCACGTCGTTCCAGCCCTGCAGGAACGCGAAGATGGCCGACACGACCAGCCCCGGCCAGCTCAGCGGCAGCACGATGCGGATCAGCGTCTGCACCGGGCTGGCGCCGTCGATGCGGGCCGCCTCGTCCAGTTCGCGCGGCAGGCTGCGCAGGTAGGTGACCATCACCCAGGTGGAGAACGGCAGCGCGAAGGTGAGGTAGGTGAGGAACAGCGCCCAGCGGGTGCCGATCACCTGGAAGCCCAACAGCGTCGAGGCGCTGGCGAAGAGCACGAACACCGGCAGTAGCAGCAGGGTGCCGGGGATGGACTGCAGGCCGAGCAGGGCGCGCAGGATCGCCACCCGGCCGAGGAAGGCGTAGCGGACCAGGACGTAGGCGGTGGCGGTGGAGACCAGCGCGCAGACCAGCGCCACGGCGCCGGCCACCAGGATGCTGTTCTGCAGGCCGGAGCGCAGGTCGACGGTGGTCCAGATGCGCCGGTAGTTGGCCAGTTCCAGGCTGGTCGGCAGGTACTTGCCGGCGGCCACCGACAGGTCCGAGGAGACCGAGGAGAAGACGATGTAGGAGACCGGGCCGAGCACGCTGAGCAGCAGCCCGGCGATGACGGCGGCCTGGAGAGGACGGGGCAGCAGCCGGTGTACGGCGCGGGAGCGGCTGCTGGTCACCGGCCGTGCTCCGTTCCGGTGTCCAGCCGGACCGCCCGCAGGTACACGGCCAGGGGTACGGCGATGAGCAGCAGCGAGAAGACCGCCATGGCGGCGGACAGCCCGAACTCGAAGTTCTGGAAGCTGGTGACGTAGGTGAGCACCGGCAGCACCGCCACGTCGTGCGGCGCCGGTACCCCGAACAGCACGAACGGCAGGGTGAAGTTGTTGACGTTGTGCAGGAACGAGATCAGCAGCGCCAGCGCGACCGGCCCGCCGAGCTGCGGCAGGATGACCCGGCGCAGCTTGGCCCACCAGCCGGCGCCGTCGATGGCGGCGGCCTCGTGCACGGTCGGGTCGATGGCCGTCAGGCCCGCCAGCACCAGCAGGTACACCAGCGGCCAGGAGGCCCAGCTCTGCACGAGTACCAGCGACCAGTAGCTCTTCGGCCCGTTGAGCCACAGCCCGCCGTGGATGCCGAGGTGCGCGAGCGCGCTGTTGGCCACGCCGCGCGGCTGCAGGATGGTGCGCCACACCTCGCCGAGCACGAAGGCGGGGACCACGTAGGGGATGAGGAAGATCGAGCGGACCGCGCCCCGGCCGGGGAAGGCGTTGGCGGTGGCCAGCGCGGCGGCCACGCCGACCGGCAGGGTGATCAGGGTGACCAGCGCGGCGTAGCTGACCGACAGCCAGACCCCGTGCAGGAACCCGTCGCCGCGCAGCGCCTCCAGGTAGTTGGCCAGGCCCACGAAGGGGGCGTGGATCCACTCCCGGAACGAGTACTGGTCGAGGTCGAGCAGGGAGATGTAGAGCGCGACGCCGAGCGGGACGACGATGACGATGGTCATCAGGATCCCGCCGGGGGCGAGCATCCACAGTGGACGGTGCCGCTCGGTGGAGCGCCGGGGCCGGCGCGGCCGGCCGGCCGCGGGGGTGGGCTCCCCCGCGACCGGCCCGCCGGTCGACGTCCGTGCCCGCGCTGCGGGGATCGACGTGGTCAACGGTTCGTCACTTGTTCTTGTCGAGCGCCGTCTGGGCGGTCTTCTGCGCATCGGCGATGAGCTTGCTCAGCTTGGCGTCGTCCACCTTGCCGGCGGACAGGTCGGGGATGGACTGCACCACCACGTTGACCAGGGCCAGCTGGACCTGGCTCCAGGCGCCGTTGAACGGGGTGCCGTGCGCCTTGCCGGCCGAGTCGATGATCGGGCCGAGCGCCGGGTCGCTCTCCAGCGCCTTGGCGGCGTCGGCGTTGGTCGGCAGGTCGCCGAAGGTGTGGTAGTAGGCGGTCTGGCTGTCCGCCGTGGTCAGCATGTTGATCAGTGCCAGCGCCAGGTCCTTGTTCTTGGTGTACTTGGCGACCACCATGTTGTCACCGGACAGGATGCTGGTGGCCGGTACCCCACCGGAGGCGGCCGAGCTGGCGCCCGGCGGGATGGTGGGCATCAGCGCGTAGGCGTAGTGGCCGGCGACCGAGGACTTGTCCAGGCTCACCTTGGAGCTGGCCGAAACCATCGGCACGAAGGCCGCCTTGCCGGCGCCGAAGGCCGCGATGGCCTGGGCGTTCTTCCAGCCGACGGCGGCCGGGTCGACCACCTTGTCGGTGGCCAGCCAGCCCAGGTAGGTCTTGTAGGCGGCCAGGGTGGTCGGGTCGTCGATGCGCGCCTTGTTGCCGTCCACGGTCGGGTTGCCGGCCTGGATGTTCATCGCCCAGATGAACTTCCACGGGTCGAAGCCGTCGGCGTAGGCGATTGCGAGGCCGTGCACGTCACCCTTGTTCAGCTGCTTGGCCTGGCCGAGCAGGCCGTCCCAGCTGTCCGACGGCTTGTCGATGCCGGCCGCCGCGAGCAGATCCTTGTTGTACGCCATGACGAACGGCCGGCTGGCGAACGGCACGCCCACCTGGTGTGCCTCGTCGGGGCCGGAGATGCCCAGCGTGGCGGGGAGGAACCGGTCCTTGCCGCCGATCTTCTTCCACTCGGCGTCGCCGAGGGTGAGGAACGCTCCGGTGGCGTACGCGGTCGGGGTGAAGGTGGTACCGAGTGAGTAGATGTCGGGGCCCTGCCCGGACAGCACCGACGTCTGGATCTTGGTGAGTTCGTCGTTGCCGGAGGCGAACGTCTCGAACTTCACCGTGGCGCCGGTCTGCGCCTGGAACTTGGTGGAGACGTCGGCGAACCACTGCCGCTGCTGCTCGGGGTAGATGGTGTTGGCGCCCACGAAGACGTCGAGCGTCTTGCCGGTGCCGTCGATCTTGCCGGTGTCGCTGGTCTTCTTGTCGTCGGAGCCGCAGGCGGCCAGCCCGGCGGTGAGTACGACGGCGCCGAGCAGGGCTATCAGACGTCTCGAGTGCATTGGGGGTCCACTCCTCATCGAGCGATGGGAAAACGTCGGGGGCGTGAATGAGGTCGTCGGTCGGGGCAGGTGCCGGGCTCGCGGGTGCGACGCGGTGCCTGGTTCCGGGGACGCTAACAGCGTGGCAAAGAACATGACAAGCGTTTGCCATCCTTTGCCAGCACGTGCTTCCCTATGGCCATGCCCCGCGTCCCCGAGCCACGACCGGGCGGCAGACCGGTCACCATCACCGACATCGCCCGACTCACCGGCGTCGCGCCGAGCACCGTGTCCCGCGCCCTCAACAAGCCCGGCCGGGTCAACGAGGCCACCCGGGCCCGCATCGAGGCGGCCGCGCGGGAGCTCAACTACGCGCCCAACTCCCAGGCCCGGGCGCTCACCTCCGGTCGCACCGGCACCATCGCCCTGCTGGTCTCCGACGTCACCAACCCGTTCTACTTCGGCATCATCCGGGGCACCCAGCAGCAGCTCAAAGCGGCCGGCTACGCCCAACTGCTGATCGACACCGAGAACTCCGCCGAGCTGGAGGTGGAGATGCTGCACAAGATGCGCCGGTCGCTGGACGGCGCCGTGCTGGCCGCCTCCCGGCTGGCCGACCGTTCGCTGGCCGCGCTGGCCGGCGACATCCCGCTGGTCACCATCAACCGCAACGTGCCCGGCATGCAGAGCGTCATCATCGACACGCCGGATGGCATCCACCAGGCCGCCGAGCACCTGGTGTCGTTGGGCCACCGGGACATCGTCTACGTCTCCGGCCCGGAGAACTCCTGGCCCAACGCCGCCCGCTGGCAGGCGCTGCGCTCGGCGCTGGCGAAGTTCGCCCTCGACCCGCGCCGGGTCGGGCCGTTCCCGCGCGGCTACAACGCCGGTGGCGCCGCCGCCGACGCGGTCATCAACACCGGGGCCACCGCCTGCGTCGCCTTCAACGACCAGCTCGCCATCGGCATGCTGAGCCGGCTGCGCGAACGCGGCCTGTCGGTCCCCGGCGAGCTGAGCGTGGTCGGCTGCGACGACATCTTCGGCGCCGACTTCTGCCACCCGCCGCTGACCACGCTGACCGCGCCGATCGAGCGCGCCGGCCGGGTGGCCGTGGCCATGTTGCTGTCCCGGATCAGCCAGGGCTCCGCGGCGCCGGTGCGCCAGCAGGTGCTGCTCCCCACCCACCTGACGATCCGGGAGTCGACCGGCCCGGCGGGCCGCCGCCCGGCGTAGTTTCGGCGGGGCCCGGGCGGGGAATGAGCAGCGGGTGTTGGTGACGACGATCGACCATGTACCCGGCCACCGGGTCAGCCACACTGTCGGTGAGGTTATCGGCCTCACGCTCCGGATGGACAACAAGTACGCCGAGGGGATCAAGAGCCTCGACGGCGAGACCCTGGCGACCCGGGTCAGCCAGCTCATCGCCACCCGGCAGGAGGCGGTCGAGCGGATGATCGACTACGCCAGCCAGCTGGGCGCCAACGCGGTGGTCGGGATGCGCTTCGACCACCGCACGATCGCCGGAGACTACAACGAGATCGTCGCCTACGGCACCGGCGTGGTCATCGTCCCGGTGGCCGAGGCAGCCGCCGCGGTGCTCGCCTGACCGACTGTGCCCCTGATTCGGCGCGCCGCTTTCCGGGCGCGCCGAACTCTGCGCGCCGAACTCTGCGCGCCGAACTACTCAGCGCGCCGGATCACTCCGCGCCACCGGCGGTCTCGTCGTCGGCCAGCACGTCGAGGATCTGCTGGCCGTAGCGGGCAAGCTTGGCCTCGCCCACGCCGCTGACGGTGCCCAGCGCCGCCAGGTCGCGGGGTCGCAGTGCGGCGATCTGGCGCAGGGTGGCGTCGTGGAACACCACGTACGCCGGGACCCCCTGCTCCTTGGCGGTAGCGGCGCGCCAGGCGCGCAGCCGCTCGAACAGCCCCTCGGCTCCGGCGGGTAGCTCGGTGCCGGCCGCCGCCGCGCCGACCACCCGGGGCCGGGGCGCCCGGGTCGCGCTGCGCTCCGGTTCCCGGCGCAGCATCACCGTACGCCCGCCGCGCAGCACGTCGGCACTGGCCGGGGTGAGCACCAGCGTGCCGTAGTCGCCCTCGACCGCGAGCAGTCCCTGGGCGAGCAGTTGGCGCACCACGCCGCGCCAGTGCGCCTCGGGCAGCTCCGCCCCGATGCCGAAGACACTGAGCTCGTCGTGGCGGTGCTGGGCCACCTTGTCGGTACGCCGCCCGAGCAGGATGTCGATGCACTGGCCGGCGCCGAACTTCTGGCCCCGCTCCCGGTGCAGCCGGGCGACCGTGGAGAGCAGCTTCTGCGCGGCGACCGTCCCGTCCCAGGACTGCGGCGGGGCCAGGCAGGTGTCACAGTTGCCGCAGGCGGCGCCGGCCTCGCCGAAGTGCCGCAGCAGCTGGCCGCGCCGGCACTGCACGGTCTCGCAGAGCGCCAGCATGGCGTCCAGGTGGCTGGTGAGCAGCCGCCGGTGCGCCGGGCTGCCGTCCGAGGAGTCGATCAGCTTGCGCTGCTGGACGACGTCCTGCAGGCCGTAGGCGAGCCAGGCGGTGGACGGCAGGCCGTCCCGGCCGGCGCGCCCGGTCTCCTGGTAATACCCCTCGATGGATTTGGGCAGGTCCAGGTGGGCGACGAAGCGGACGTCCGGCTTGTCGATGCCCATGCCGAAGGCGATGGTGGCGACCATGACCAGGCCGTCCTCGCGCAGGAACCGCTGCTGGTTGGTGGCCCGGGTGCCGGCGTCGAGTCCCGCGTGGTACGGCAGCGCCGCGACCCCCTGCTGCACCAGAAACTCGGCGGTCTTGTCCACCGACGCCCGGGACAGGCAGTAGACGATGCCGGCGTCCCCCGCGTGCTCGCTGCGCAGCAGCTCCAGCAGCTGCCGGCGCGGCTCGTTCTTCGGCACGATGCGGTAGGTGATGTTGGGACGGTCGAAGCTGGACACGAACTGCCGGGCCTCGCCCAGGCCCAGCCGGGTGACGATCTCCTCCCGGACGGCCGGCGTGGCGGTGGCGGTCAGCGCGATGCGCGGCACGTCCGGCCAGCGCTCGTGCAGCATCGACAGGGTCAGGTAGTCGGGGCGGAAGTCGTGCCCCCACTGGGAGACGCAGTGCGCCTCGTCGATGGCGAACAGGGCGATCCGGCCGCGCTCGAGCAGCCGCTGGGTGGCCTGGCTGGCCAGCCCTTCCGGGGCGACGTAGAGCAGGTCCAGCTCGCCGGCCAGGAACGCCGCCTCGACGGCGCGGCGCTGCCCCGGCGCCTGGGTGGAGTTGAGGAACCCGGCCCGCACGCCGAGCGCGGTGAGCGCGTCCACCTGGTCCTGCATGAGCGCGATGAGCGGGGAGACCACCACGCCGACGCCGTCGCGGACCAGGGCGGGGATCTGGTAACACAGCGACTTGCCGCCGCCGGTGGGCATCAGCACCAGCGCGTCGCCGCCGCCGGCGACCTGGTCGATGATCTCGCGCTGCTGGTCGCGGAAGGCGTCATAGCCGAAAACCCGCCGCAGCGTACGCAGCACCGCGTCGTCCGCGCCGGCGCGCCCCGCCGGGCCGGAAACGGCGCGGTCGTGCACGCCGTCCGGCGCGGTCAGCGGCCGGCCAGGGGCCAGCTGAGCTTCGGTGGCGGGCTGGGCCTCGGTGGCGGGCTCGGCGGTGGGCACCTGGGGAGTCTATGGCGGTCGGGCGACAGCCGTCCGGCCGCACGCCGGCCGTGGCGTCACCGGGACGCACGTCGGCGCACGAGTGTGCCACTCCGCTGGCCGGTCTGCCGTTACCTCGGCGGGGCCGGTTGACAGCGCCGGCCGGTCAGCGTATTTTACCAGTCAGTTAATTAACAGGTCCGTCAAATACAGAGGCCCCGGCGGGGCCCGACGACCCAGGAGGAGAGCCATGGGCACCGTGGTAGCGGTCGAGTACACGTCCCTCGACGGCGTGATGGACGAGCCGGCGTGGAGCGCGCCCTACTTCAACGACGAGGTGGCGCAGTTCCAGTTGGAGAACCTGTTCGGCAGCGCCGCGCTGCTGCTCGGCCGGGTCACCTACGAGGGCTTCAAGGCCGCCTGGCCGTCGATGACCGACGACGAGGCCGGCTTCGGCATCCGGATGAACACCCTGCCCAAGTACGTGAGCACCAACACGCTCACCGAAGGCGAGTGGAACGCGACCCTGCTCCCGGGCGACCCGGTCGAGCAGGTCGGCAAGCTCAAGCAGGAGTTCGACGGGGTACTGCTGATCAACGGCAGCGCCCGGCTGTTCCAGGCGCTGCACGGCGCCGGCCTCATCGACGAGTACCGGATCATGATCTACCCGGTGGTCGTGGGCACCGGCAAGAAGCTCTTCGGCGCCGACGGTGCCGGCACGCTGACGCTCACCAAATCGCAGATCACCGACAGCGGTGTGGCGATCCTGACCTACCAGCCGGCCAGCGCCGGCTGACCGGCGCCGGGACCGGGCGCCCGCCGCGCGTGCGGGCGCTCAGTCCCGGCGTACCTCGTAGCTCAGCAGGACCGCGCCACCGGCGAACCGGCGGGTGTCCCGCAGCCGCAGGCCCAGCCGCAGCTGTGCGGGCAGGAACCGGGTCCCGCCGCCGACCACCTCCGGCACCACGAAGACGCGCACCTCGTCCACCAGGCCGGCGCCCAGCGCCGCGGCCGCCAGCCCCGGCCCGCCCACCGAGACGTCCCGGTCCGCAGCCCGGACCAGGGCCGCCACCGCGGCCGGGTCGAACACCGGCTCGATCCGGGTACGCGCGCTCGACGCACCGGCCAGCGTGGTCGAGTAGACCACCTTGTCGGCGGCGCGCCAGATCGCCGCGTAGTCCCGGCTCACCGCCGGCTGCTCCGGACCGGTGGGCATGGTCTCCCAGGCCACCATCGTGGCGTACATGCGGCGGCCGTAGAGGTAGGTGCCGACCGGGCGCTCCTGCTCGTTGACGAAGGCGTGCAGCTCCTCGTCGGGCGCCGCCCAGTCGAAGGCGCCCTGGTCGTCGTTGACGTACCCGTCCAGTGAGGCGATCGCCGAGTAGATCAGCCGGCCCATGCGCGTACCTTCCCGTCGGATCGGTGTCCGGTCCATCCTGACCGACGCCCCCGACAAATTCCGCTCTACGCTGTGCGGCATGGCCAGGTACTTCGACGTGCACCCGGACAACCCGCAGCCGCGCGCCATCGGCCAGGTGGTCGAGCTGCTGCGCGGCGGCGGCCTGATCGCCTACCCGACCGACTCCTGCTACGCGCTGGGCTGCCAGCCGGGCAACCGGGACGGGCTGGAGCGGCTGCGCGCCGTCCGCGGCCTGGACGACCGGCACCACTTCACCCTGCTGTGCCGCGACTTCGCCCAGCTGGGCCAGTTCGTGACCGTCAGCAACGCGGTGTACCGGCTGGTCAAGGCGGCCACCCCGGGCGCGTACACGTTCATCCTGCCGGCCACCCGGGAGGTGCCGCGCCGGCTGCTGCACCCGCGCAAGCGCACCGTGGGGGTACGCATCACCGAGCACCCGGTGGCCCGGGCGCTGGTCACCGAGCTGGGCGAGCCGCTGCTCTCCTCGACGCTGCTGCTGCCCGGTGACGACGCACCGCTGACCCAGGGCTGGGAGATCCGCGACCGGCTCGACCACAGCCTCGACGCCGTGGTGGACGCGGGCGAGTGCGGTACCGAGCCGACCACCGTGGTCGACCTCTCCGGCGACGAGCCGGAGGTGCTGCGGGTCGGCGCCGGGGACCCGACCCGCTTCGAGTAACCGCCTCAGGCCAGTCCGGCGTCGTGGGCCAGCAGCGCGATCTGGGTACGGTTGGCCAGCCCCAGCTTGTCCAGGATGTGCGAGACGTGCGCCTTCACCGTGGCCACGCTCATCGTCAGGGCGGCGGCGATCTCGGCGTTGGAGTGTCCCCGGGCCACGGCCAGCAGCACGTCGCGCTCGCGCGGGCTGAGCGCCGCGACCGCCCGACCGGCGCGCTCGCGGGTACCGGCGGTGGCCGCCGCCCGGTCCATCAGGCGCCGGGTGATCTCCGGTGAGAGCAGCGCCTCACCGGCCGCCACCCGGCGGACCGCCTCCACGATGCGCTCCGGTGGCGTGTCCTTGAGCAGGAAGCCGGCCGCCCCGGCGCGCAGCGCCGCGAGCACGTGCTCGTCGGTGTCGAAGGTGGTCAGCACCAGCACGGCGGGCGGGTGCGGCCGCTCGCGCAGCCGCCGGGTGGCGGCCACCCCGTCGACCCGGGGCATCCGCAGGTCCATCAGCACCACGTCGGGGGCGTGCGCGTCGACGGCCGCGGGTACCTGCGCGCCGTCGGCGGCGCCGCCGACCACCTCGATCCCGGCGGCGCCGTCGAGCATCATGGTCAGCCCGGCCCGGACCAGCGCGTCGTCGTCCACGACGAGCACCCGGACCGGCCGGGTCACGCCGGCCACGGCAGCCAGGCGGACAGCCGGAACTCGCCGCCGGGGACGGCCCGGTGGTCGAGCTGCCCGCCGGCCAGCGCCACCCGCTCGGCCAGCCCGACCAGCCCGGTCCCGCCGCCGACTGCGGCGGCGGACGGCGGCGACGCGGGGTCGGCCGGCGGTTCGGGCGCCGCCGGCAGCGGGTTGCGCACGTCCACGGTGAGCGCCCCACCGGGCGTCCCGTCGAGAAGTACGGTGACCGGCGCGCCCGCCGCGTGCCGGCGGGCGTTGGTGAGCGCCTCCTGCACCACCCGGTACGCCGCCCGCCCCAGCGGCGCCGGCACCCGCTCGGCGTCGACCCGGTCGGCGAGCGACACCACCATGCCGGCGGCCCGGGACTCCTCGGCCAGCGCTGCGATGTCGGCGAAGACCGGCTGCGGGCGCTCCTCGTCGGCGTCGTCCGCGCGCAGCACGGAGATCACCTCGCGCAGCTCCTCGAGCGCCTGGTGCACCCCGGCGCGGACCACCCCGGCCGCGGCCGCCAGCCGCTCCGGCGGCGCGTCCGGGCGGTACTCCAGCGCACCGGCGTAGGTGGCCACCAGGGACAGCCGGTGGGCCAGCACGTCGTGCATCTCCCGGGCGATCCGGGCGCGCTCGGCCAGCCGGGCCTGCACGATCCGGCGGCACTGGTCGTCCTCGGCCCGCCGGGCGCGCTCGCGCAGCGAGCCCACCAGAGCGGCCCGGGACCGGGCCAGCGCCCCCCAGCCGAGCAGCGCGGCGTACGCCAACGCCATCAGCAGCAGCCACCACTGGTAGGCCAGGTCGCCGGTGGACCGCCACGCCCCCTGGACAGCCTGGCCGGCGATGCCGACCCCGGCGACCGCGAGCGCCACCGGGAACCGGCGCGTCCGGGCGGTGCTGAAGGCGGCGAACGTCGCGGCCGGCGTCACCACCGGGGAGAGCGCGGCCAGCACGCCCAGCGCCAGCCCGGCCGGTAGCGGCCGGCGCAGGACGGACGGGACCAGGGCGCAAGCCGCCACCGCGAGCGCCAGATCACCCGGAGGCAGCCTGCCGGCGCTGCCCACGACGCCCCACAGCGCCAGGCCGGTGACCGCCGCCAGGATCGCGGTCACCGGCACCGCCACGGTACGGCCGGGCGCACTGCACGTCTGCGGTGTCGAAGTCACAGCGCCAGGCTAGGCAGCGGGGACCAGCCCACACCACCGACCAAAGTCGGTGCCGGCCCCCACGCCGGTCGCCCGTCCGCCGCCACCCGGCCGATGCGGGCACCCGGGCCGCCCCGCCACGCTGCCGGCATGACTGTTGTGACCACACCTTCCCGGGTACGCCTGCGTCGCCTCGCCGCGCTGGCCGGCGCCGTCGTGGCCGCCGTACTCCTCTGGGCACTGCTCACCGCCCTCACCGGCGACCTGCTGGTACACCGCGCCGGGCAGTCGCCGCTGCGGGTCACCGCACCGGCCGTACTGGCCACCGCGCTCGTCGTCGGCCTGGCCGCCTGGGGCACGCTGGCGCTGGCCGAGCGGCTGCTGCGCCGGCCGGTCCGCACCTGGCGGATCGTCGCCGCGGTGGTACTGCTGCTCTCCCTTGCGGGGCCGCTCGGCGGGGTCGACGCCGGCACCAAGCTGGCCCTGGCCGCCCTGCACGTGACGGTGGGCGCGATCCTGATCGCCGCGCTGCCGCGCCGGTAGCCCGGTCGGCCTCCCCACTGATGTCGCGCAACTGCCGCGCCGGCAGCCCGGTCGGGCTCCCCACCGACATCGGGCTGCCGGTCCGGTAGGCCGGTCCGGCGCCCTACTGATCTGACACGTACCTCTGCTTACATGGGTCGCCAGAGAGCCGTCCCCAGCTCGGGGCCTACGGTCGGGCGGCCGGGCTTGACTGACCGCACGGCCGCCGCGACTGTCAGTGGATGTCGCCCTCCAGCACGTTCGCTTCTCACCGGGCTGCGGGGCGTCGCGCTCTCGCCGGCCCGATCGCCGCCACAGCTCTGGCCCTGACCGTCATCGCCCTCATGATCACGATCTGGAACCCCTCCGCCAACGCGGGCAGCAGCATCCCGGCGGCCATTCCGGGCTGCGGCAGTCCGACGCTACTGCCGAGCAGCTGGCCGTCCGATCCGACCAACCGGCCCGGCACACCGACCAACGTCCACGTCACCGGGGTCACGGCGTCGTGGATCGCCCTCGATTGGGACCTCCCCGCCGCGAACGGTGCCCCCATTGTGGACTTCGTCGTCGCCTGGAGCGGAGGGGGCAACAGCTGTCAGGGGATGGTCTCCAGTACCGGGATCATGGCGACCGACCTGGCCCCGCACACGACGTACCGGTTCACGGTGTTCGCGCGGGACAACGCCGGCCGGGTGTCGGTGGGTTCCGCGACGGTGACGGCCACGACGACCGACGTGGTCGCCACATCGTCGGACCGGACGCCGCCGAGCGCACCGGGCACGCCCACCACGTCGAACCTCAGCGCGACCGGCGTGCTGATCACCTGGGGCGCGGCGACTGACAACGTCGGCGTCGCCGGCTACCAGATCACGCGCACCGCTCCCGGGTCGACGACCATGGTGGTCACGCTGCCCGCCGTCAGTACCAGCTACCTCGAGTACGCCCTCACCCCGGGCACCACCTACCAGTACGCGATCCGCGCCACGGACGAGGCCGGCAACCTCTCTGCGCCGGCGCTCGTCACGGTGACGACGCTGGCCGGCTCCTGCCGGGTGTCATACGTCAAGCAGAGCGAATGGTCCGGTGGCTTCGTCGCTCAGGTCACCATCACCAACACCGGTTCGGCTCCGCTCACCAACTGGGCTCTGGCCTGGACGTTCCCAGGCACCCAGCGGGTCACCTCCGCATGGAACGCGACGATCACGCCGGTCAGCGGCGCGGTCACCGCCCGCGGTATGACCTACAACGGGACGATCCCGCCGGGCGGGAGCACCAACTTCGGGTTCCAGGGCACGTGGACGGGGAGCAACGCGGTACCGCCCTCGTTCTCGGCGAACGGCGCGGCCTGCACCAGCGCCTGACGCCCGCCTGACCGGGAGCATCCCCCGTAACGCGGCTGGGCGATACGGGGGATCCCGGACCCGACCGGGCCGCTCCGGCGATCGTGATCAGGCAGCCAGGTCGGCGAGCGGGACGTCGGGGTCGGCGAGCCGGTCGAGGTCCACGCCTCGGCCGGCGAAGCCGGCCCGGACCAGCTTCTGGATGTCGTCCTGCACGTCCCAGACGTTGACGTTCATGCCGGCGAGCACGCGGTCGCCGGAGACCCAGAAGGCGAGGAACTCGTAGCCGCCCGGGTCGCCCCGGAACACCACCCGGTCGTAGCCGCCCGGGTCGACGTAGCCGGCGTACTCCATGCCCAGGTCGTACTGGTCGGTGAAGAAGTAGGGGACCCGGTCGTAGCTGACCGGCTCGCCGAGCATGGAGCGGGCGGCGGCCGGGCCGCCGTTGAGCGCGTTCGACCAGTGCTCCACCCGGATTCCCTTACCGATGAGGGGGTGCGCCACGTTGGCCACGTCACCGGCGGCGTAGATGTCCGGGTCCGAGGTACGCAGCGCGGCGTCCACCACGATGCCGTTGTCCAGCCGCAGGCCGGCGGCCTCGGCCAGCTCCACGGCCGGCTGGATGCCGACGCCCACCACGGCCACGTCGGCCGGTAGTTCGGTGCCGTCGGCCAGCACCACGGCGGACACCGCACCGCCGCTGCCGGTGAACTCGCGGACCTGCGCTCCGAAGTGGAACGTCACGTCGTGGTCGCGGTGCAGCCGGGCGAAGACCTCGGCGACCTCGTCGCCGAGCACCCGGCGCAGCGGGGCGGAGTCCAGCTCCACGACGTGCACGGCGGCCCCGTAGGAGCGGGCCGCGGCGGCGGTCTCCAGGCCGATCCAGCCGGCCCCGATGACCACCACGTTGGCCGCCGAGCGCAGGTCGTCCCGCAGCGCGTCGGACTCGGGCAGGGTACGCAGGTAGCGCACGCCGTGCAGGTCGTTGCCGGGGACGTCCAGCCGGCGTACCCGCGAGCCGGTGGCCAGCAGCAGCTTGTCGTAGCGCAGCGACTCGTACCCGTCGAGGGTGAGGGTGTGCGTGGCGGCGGACAGGTCGGTGGCCCGCACGCCGAGCAGCAGCCGCACGTCGTGCTCGGTGTACCACGCGGTGTCGTGCACGAACGCCTTGTCCCGTTCCTGGCTGCCCAGCAGGTACCCCTTGGACAGCGGTGGCCGCTCGTACGGCCGCACGGTCTCCTCGCCGACCAGCGTGACCGAGCCGGCAAAGCCGGAGGTCCGCAGCTGTTCGACGGCCTTGGCCCCGGCCAGCGAGGCGCCCACGATGACGAAAGCCCGATCGTCCATGCAGTCAACCTACCGCCGGCAGCCGCGCCCGGCCCGACGTCCACGCCGGACGGCACATCGGGAGTACCTCATGGCAAAGGTCAGCATCGGCCATTAGTGCTAGCCTGGCCGCCATGCCCGACGGCGCTGCCTGGCTACTCGGCGAGGCGCTGCCCGTCGAGCTGATGAACACGCTCTGGACCGACCGGGACGGCCGGCACGACCAGCTCGCCACGCCGGCCGGCGCCGCCGCCTTCCTCGCCGCGCACCAGCCGGCGTTGCCGCTGCCGGTCGACGCCGTCCCCGGCCGGGCCCTGGCCGACCTGCGCCGGCTGCGCGACGCGCTGCGCCGGCTGGCCGCGCTCACCGTGGGCGACGACCGGGACGCCGACCCCTCCCCGGTACCCGACGCGGCGGCGGCCGTGGAGATCGTCAACCGGTGCGCCGCGACCGCCCCCCGCTGGAGCGCGCTGGCCTGGCCGGCGGCCGGCGCCCCGCGCCGGGAGGCGCACGCCGGAGGCGGCCCGGCGCAGGCGGCCGTGGCGGCCATCGCCGAGCAGGCGGTCGAGCTGTTCACCGGCCCGCTGCGGGACCGGCTGCGCGCCTGCCGGGCGCCCGGCTGCCTGCTCTACTTCGTCGCCAGCCACCCGCGCCGGGAGTGGTGCTCGGACGCCTGCGGCAACCGGGTCCGGGTGGCCCGCCACTACCGCAGCCGCCACCCGACCCCGGACTGAACCGCTGACCCAGCCGACCAGCCTCCGCCGACAGCGCCGTCCAGGCTCCGCCGCAGCCGACCAGGCTCCGCTGACCCGGCCGACCAGGCGCCGTCGGCTCAGCCGACCAGGCGCTGGTGCCAGGCGATCGCGGACGGGTCGGTGAGGCTGGCCACCTGGTCGACGACCACGCGCAGCCGGGCCGCGTCGTCCGGGGCGGCCCGCCACAGCGGGGCGAAGACCGGGTCCAGGCCGCCCGGGGCGCGCAGGGTCAGCGCGTGCACCAGTTCGGTGAGGATCTCCCGCTGCCGGCTGTACCAGGACTCGGCGCCCCGGCGGCGCAGCACGTAGCGCAGCGCGATGCCTTTCAGCAGGGCGCACTCGGCCCGGGTACGGCGCGGCACGACCAGTTCGGCGGCGTAGCGGCGCAGCGGGCCGGGGCCGTAGCGGGAGCGGGTGGCGTTCACCGCGGCGGCCACCAGCCGGCCGGTCAGCACGCTGGTGGCGTGCTTGAGGTTCACCTGGCCCCGGTGGCTGCCGTCGTAGCCGTGCAGCGGCTCGAAGACCGGGTCGTCGAGCAGTTCGTCCAGTACGGCGGCGAGGTCGCCGGGCGACTCGGCGGAGTACGCCCCGGCCACGTCGGCGCAGAGCGCCGCCCGCTCGGCGGCGTCCCCGCGCAGCTGGGGCAGGGACAGGTAGCCGCCGTGGAAGCCGTCCTCCACGTCGTGCACCGAGTACGCCACGTCGTCGGCCCAGTCCATCACCTGCGCCTCCAGGCAGCGCTGCTCGCCGAGGTCGGTGCCGACGTCGCGGATCCAGCCGAAGACCGGCCCGTCGTCGGCGTACACGCCGAATTTGCGCCGCGACGGCGAGCGGAACCAGGGGTACTTGCAGCAGGCGTCCAGCGAGGCCCGGGTCAGGTTGAGCCCGGCCGAGGCGCCGTCCGGGGCGATCACCTTGGCCTCCAGGCGGGCCAGCACGCGCAGCGTCTGGGCGTTGCCCTCGAAGCCGCCGCAGGTCTTGGCCACGTCGTCCAGGGCGGCCTCGCCGTTGTGCCCGAACGGCGGGTGGCCCAGGTCGTGCGCCAGCCCGGCGACGTCCACCACGTCCGGGTCGCAGCCCAGCCGGGCGCCCATCTCGCGGGCGATCTGGGCGACCTCCAGCGAATGGGTGAGCCGGGTGCGCAGGAAATCCGCCCCGGGCGGGGCCACCGTGCCGGGGTTGCCGACCGGGTGCACCTGGGTCTTGGCCGCCAACCGGCGGAACGCGGCCGAGTGCAGGACCCGGGCCCGGTCCCGCTGGTACGGCGTGCGTTCGCTCTCGATCGGCAGCGTCCGCGGATCCTTGGGCGGCTCGTCGACGTAGCGCTGCGCGTCGGCGTCGTCAGTGCTGGTGGCCATCGATCCCCGAGCGTAGCCGGGGTCGATCAAGCTCCGCACGCGGAGCCGGTCGCGGCGCGCCGGCCGGAACCGGCGGGGCGGCGCGCCGCCGGCCCGGCCGCTGCCCGGACTTCACTGCTCCCGGGCGGTGAGCACGCAGAACTCGTTGCCCTCCGGGTCGGCCAGCACCACCCACGGCTGACTGCCCTGCCCGACGTCGACCTGCCGGGCGCCCATGTCGATCAGGCGCTCCACCTCGGCCGCCTGGTCGTCCGGGTTGAGGTCGAGGTGCAGCCGGTTCTTCACCGTCTTGCCCTCGGGGACAGGTATGAAGATGAGTTTGGGGTGTTGGTGCTCACCGTCGGCGAGGATGATCTCGTCGGCGCTCTCGTAGACGACCTTCATCCCGAGGACCTCGCCCCACCACCGGCCCAGCCGGGCCGGGTCCTGACAGTCGACGACGACGCAATACCACCGACTGGCCATCTGCGCGCACCTCCCCGGTCACCGCTGTGTCGCCCAAAGGGTACGCGCCGCCCGGCCCCGCTGCGCGCCACGGCGCCCGGCGGGGCCGCCGCCTCACCGGCTGTCCGAGCCGGTGCCGCGCACCGCCGCCCGGCCGGCCTCCAGCCGGGCCACCGGGACCCGGAACGGCGAGCAGGACACGTAATCCAGCCCCACCTCGTGGAAGAAGTGCACCGAGTCGGGGTCGCCGCCGTGTTCGCCACAGACGCCGATCTTCAGCCCGGGGCGGGCCGCCCGGCCCTCGTCCACGGCCACCCGGACCAGCCGGCCCACGCCGTCGCGGTCGATCGACTCGAACGGCGAGGTGCCGAAGATGCCCAGGTCGAGGTACTGGGAGAAGAACGAGCCCTCCACGTCGTCCCGGGAGAAGCCCCAGGCCATCTGGGTGAGGTCGTTGGTGCCGAAGGAGAAGAACTCGGCGGCGGTGGCGATCGCACCGGCGGTCAGCGCCGCCCGGGGTACCTCGATCATCGTGCCGACCAGCGTCGCTACCGCTCCGGACTGCTCCGCCTCCTCGCGCAGCACCTGCGCCACCTCGTGGCGCACCGCCTCCAGCTCCTGCACCGCGCCGACCAGCGGCACCATGATCTCCGGACGCGGGTCGCCGCCACGCGCCGCGACCGCGGCGGCGGCCTGCGCGATGGCCCGTACCTGCATGGCGAACAGGCCGGGGATGACCAGGCCGAGCCGGACCCCGCGCAGCCCCAGCATCGGGTTCTGTTCGTGCATCCGGCGCACCGCCGCGAGCAGCCAGGCGTCGTGCCCGGGGTCCTCGCCGCGGGCCTCGGCTACGGCCACCTTGACCGCCAGGTCCTCCAGCGGCGGCAGGAACTCGTGCAGCGGCGGGTCGATCAGCCGGATGGTCACCGGCAGTCCGGACATGGACCGGAAGATGCCCTCGAAGTCGTTGCGCTGCAACGGCAGCAGCGCGTCGAGAGCGGCCTGGCGGTGCTGCGGGGTGTCGGCGAGGATGAGCCGTTCGACCAGTTCCCGCCGGTCGCCGAGGAACATGTGCTCGGTCCGGCACAGGCCGATGCCCTGGGCGCCGAAGCGCCGCGCCCGGGCCGCGTCGTCGGGGGTGTCGGCGTTGGTACGCACCGCCAGCGCCCGCCGCGCGTCGGCGTGCCGCAGCAGCCGGTCGACCGCACTGACCAGCGGGCCGTCCACCCGCCCGGTTTCGAAGTAGCGCACCACGGGCGAGTCCTGCACCGGCACCTCACCCTGGTACACCCGGCCACTGGTGCCGTCGATGGAGATGACGTCACCCTCGGTGAGGCGGGCGCCCTCCACAGTGAACTGTCCCTTGTGGACGTCGACGTCGAGCGCGTCGGCGCCGCAGACGCAGGTCTTGCCCATGCCCCGGGCCACCACGGCGGCGTGTGAGGTCTTGCCGCCCCGGCTGGTGAGGATGCCCTGGGCGGCGATCATGCCGGGCAGGTCGTCCGGGTTGGTCTCCCGGCGTACCAGGATGACCTTCTCCCCCGCCGCGGCCAGTTCGGCGGCCCGGCCGGCGGAGAAGACCACCGCGCCGCAGGCGGCGCCGGGCGAGGCGGCGACGCCCCGGGCCAGCTGGGCCGGGTTCCCGGACAGGTCGAAGGTGGGGAACATGAGCTGGGCCAGCTGCGCCCCGGTGACCCGCTGCAGCCCCTCGTCCAGGTCGATCACGCCCTCGTCGACCAGCTGGGCGGCGATGACGAAGGCGGCCGCGGCGGTACGCTTGCCGACCCGGGTCTGCAGCATCCACAGCTTGCCGCGCTCGATGGTGAACTCGACGTCGCACAGGTCCCGGTAGTGCCCCTCCAGGACGGCCATGATGCGGCGCAGTTCGGCGAAGCTGGCCGGGTCGGTGCGCTCCAGCTCCTGCAGCGGCACGGTGTTGCGGATGCCGGCCACCACGTCCTCGCCCTGCGCATTGGCCAGGTAGTCGCCGTAGATGCCGGGCTCGCCGGTGGCCGGGTCCCGGGTGAAGGCCACCCCGGTACCCGAGTCGGGGCCCAGGTTGCCGAAGACCATGGCGACCACGTTGACGGCGGTACCCAGGTCGTCGGGGATGCGCTCCTGGCGGCGGTAGAGCACCGCGCGGTCGGCGTTCCACGAGTCGAAGACGGCCCGGATGGCCAGCTCCAGCTGCTCGCGCGGGCGCTGCGGGAAGGGCCGCCCGACGTGCTCGGCGAAGATCCGCTTGTACGCCCCGACCAGGCCGTGCAGCGCGTCGGGGGTGAGTTCGACGTCGGTGGCGACGCCCTGGGCGTGCCGGGCGGCGTCGAGGGCGTCGGAGAAGGCGTCGTCGGGTACCCCGCAGACGGTCCGGCCGAACATCTGGATGAGCCGGCGGTAGGAGTCCCAGGCGAACCGCTCGTCCCCGCCGGACTGCGCGGTCAGCCCGGCCACCGACTCGTCGGTGAGCCCGACGTTGAGCACCGTCTCCATCATCCCGGGCATCGAGAACTTCGCGCCGGAACGCACAGAAACGAGCAGCGGATCTGCGGGATCGCCAAGCCGGCGCCCCATCGCCGCTTCCAATTCCAATAGATGCTTGTCAATTTCTGCGGCCAGCTCCACCGGCGGTTGACCGGATCGCAGATAAGCCCGGCAGGCTTGCGTGGTGATCGTGAAACCCGGTGGTACCGGCAGCCCGAGGTTGGTCATCTCGGCAAGGTTGGCGCCCTTGCCGCCCAGCAGGTCGTTGAGGTCCTTGTGCCCCTCGGCGAAGGCGTAGACGAACTGCGGTGTCACCACGGCTGTCCTCCCAACCCGTCGGGTAGGTCACGTCCTACCCGTCCATGTTGCGCGGGACATTAGGGCAGCCGCCGGGAACAACGCAGAGAAGGTGACCAGTGGCACAGGAAGCAACTACTGGGACGACCGGGCAATTTCATGGGAGCGCTCCTCCGCGCAGTTTCGCTCATCGTTTCTGCGCGGTCACCGGATCGGCGGGCGCGTCCTCCGCCGGGCGGCGGCGGGCCGGCACCCGGGGCGGCTTGCGGTCCACGAGGGCGTACTCGTGCCCCACCAGGTAGGTCCGGCGGGTCGGCCGGCGCGTCGGCGCCGCGCCCTCGGCCGCCACCGGGACCAGCCCGCTGCCCGGGTTGAGAGCGCCGCCCGGGATGGGGCCGCCGCCCGGGATGAGGGCGCTGTCCGGCGTGGAGGGGTCCGGTAGCGCGGAGGGGTCCGGGAGCGGCGCGGTCGGCAGCAGCCGGACGCGGTGCTCGGTGACCGGTCGCGGCGGCTGGGTCTCCAGCCAGACGGCCCACAGTTCGCCGTCGGCCGCGCCGTCCGGGCCGCGGTCGCCCGGGGTGAACTCGGCCAGCGTCGCGTGCGGCTGGACGCCGACCGTCTGGACCCAGCCGTCCGCGCTGGGCGTCACCCGGGTCGGCCGGCCCGCCGCGTCCACCCCGGTGAACGCCGCGGTGACCGGCGTGGCCGCCGCGTTGCGGCTCAGGTTGCGCACCATCACCCGGTACAGCTGGCGGTAGCGCAGGCCGGCACCGGCGACCGCGAGCCGGCCGCCCAGCGGGCGCCCGCCGGCCGGCGGCAGGCCGGTACCGCGCACACCGGCCTCCGGCCGGGGCAGCCCGGTCACCGGGTCGATCTCCGGTACCGGCACCCCACCCAGCAGCGTCAGGGCCGGACCGTCGACCGCCGCGCCGGGGCGCGGGCACACCCACGCCTCCCGGGCGTCGCCCCAGTAGGGCAGCGCGTACGGGTCGGTCACCGACGGCGGGGTACCCCAGGAGAGCACCGCGCGGATCCGGGCCGGCCGGTCCCGGTACGGGGTGGGCAGCGCCGCCGGGTCCAGCTCCAGCGCCACCGTGTACGCCAGCCCGCCGTCCGGTACCACCGTCAGGTCGTGCGCGGCCACCGAGGCGGTACCCAGGTAGCCGAACACCCCGTCGTCGCCCCAGTCGGCCCAGAACGCCACGTACTCGCCGCTGCCCGCGGTGCACGGATCGCCGTTGTAGCCGTACCCCCGGCCGACCTGCACGGTGGCCACCAGGCTGTCGGTGTTGAGGTCCAGGCCGACCGCGGTGAGCCGCTCGTAGCTGGTGTCCCCGTTGGCGTTGAACAGCTCCACCGCGGTGGCCGCCCAGTCCAGCCCGGCGGCGGAGAACTGCCGCGCGGCGGCCCACAGCGTGCTGTCCACGCCGGACTGCAGGGCGGCCGCCACGGCGGGCAGGGCGAACCGGTGCGCCGGCACCGGCGAACCGGCGTACCGCTCGATCAGCTCGTCCAGGCGCAGCGCGGCGGGTGCCGCGACGGCCAGCTCGTCGTCGGCCAGCTGCCGGTGCCAGGCCGGCAGCGGCACCCGACGCTGGCCGAGGTAGGCCAGGTAGTCGCTGACCCGGGGAGCACGCGCGGGCAGGCGGACCACGCCGTCTCGGCGGTCACCGCGCTCGGCGCGGAACTCCGGGTCGCCGGCCGGCGGCGGAGCCTGCCAGCACAGCACCGCCCGGACCCGGGCCAGCCGCGGATGCTCGCACGGCCCGTGCGGCGGGGTGAACGGCACGCCGACGACGTAGCACAGCGGCCGCGCCGGCTCCCGCTGGCCGGGCACCCGGTCGGCGTCGGTGACCAGCACGGCGGCCAGCCCGGCGTCGAAGAAGCCGTCGCCGGTGTCGACGTGGAAGCGCACGTACTCCCGGCTGCCCGCGCCGGTCGGGCCGGCGTACCCCCGGGTCCGGTTGACCGCGACGGTGGCCTCCAGCCGGCCCCGCTCCGGGCTGTACCCGACCGCGACCAGCTCCTCGAAGCCGGTCGTCACCTGCCCTGTTCCGCTCTGCACCGCGCCGCCCCCTCGCGTTCGCCGAAGCTCACGGGCGAAGGTGTCGGCTACCCGTCCGGCAGATACCTGCGGCCGGGCGATTCGACGGTATTTTCGGCTGTCCTGCCGGCCGACCCGCCGCTGCGCCCGAGTCCCAGCCGACAGACCGCCGCGTCAGCCGGCGCCGAAGGCGACGAAGGTGGCCTGCGGCTCCTTCTCGCTCGCCGCGGCCAGCGCGGCCGCCGCACCGGCGCCCGCGGCGAGGCCGCGATGCACGGCGGCCATCACGCTGGCGGCCGTCTCGTGGCTCACCCGGCACACCGAGGCAACGACGCCGGCGGTGCCGGCGTAGAGCAGCGCCGAGGTGAAGCCCAGCTGCTCCTGGCCGCTGCGGAACTCGGCCCGGCCGATGTCACAGGCGGACAGGGTGATCAGCCGGGGGACGGCGGACAGCCGCTGTACGTCGTAGGCCAGCAGCGGGCCGTCGGCCAGGTCCAGCCGGGAGAACAGCACGTTCTCCGGCTCGTGGTGGCCGTGCCCGGCCAGGTGCGCCAGGCCCGCGCCGTCCAGGGCGGCCAGCGTGTCGGCCACCCGGGCACTCCCGTCGCGCAGCTGCCGACAGCCCGGGTGTACCGCGGCGATCTCGTCGAACTCCCGGTCCACGTGGGCCAGGTCCGGCCCGGCGGCCAGCAGTACCGGGCCGTCCACGGTGCGCGAGCGGGCCCGCGCGGCCAGCCACACGGCCGCCGACGGAGCCACGCTGACCGGGCGGCCACGCAGCGCCGGCAGCATCGCCCAGGGCAGCGCCGCCAGCTCATCCGTGGGTACCAGCACCAGCTCCCGGTCACCCACCCGGCGGCCCAGCGGCTCCACCAGGCTGGCGCTCAGCTGCTGGCACTGCCGGCGCAGCGACGCCTCCACCACGGCCGCCAGCCGGTCCGGCAGCGCCCGGCCGGCCAGCGCGTCCAGGTCGGCCAGCAGCCGGCGGACCGCCTCGGTCAGTCCGGCCGCCGGACCCAGCCGGGTCAGCCGGGTACCGGCGCCGGTCACCACCACGGCGCACAGCTCGCCGTCCTGGCACAGGTAGCTGACCAGGGCCCGGTCGCCGAGCGCGGTGGGCAGCTGGGCCAGCGGCGCGGCCCGTAGCCCGGCTCCGGCAGTGTGCCATTCCCGCTCCCGCAGCAGCCGCTCCAGCGCCGCACAGCGCGCCAGCGCGGCCGGGTCACGCGGCGCCCCGGCGAGTTCGGCGGTACGCATCCGGTGCCGCAGCTGGCGCAGCTCGGCCAGCGCGTCGGCGGTGCGCGGGTCGTCCGGCGGGCGTACCGGCTGCACCCGGAACGCCTGCGCACGGGAGCGCTCCGACCAGTGCAGGACAGTGGCCGGGCGGCCACCGGCCAGCGCCGTACGCAGCCCCAGCGCGGCCAGTTCCCGGCCCAGGGCGGCGCTGCCCACCCGCAGGTCCAGGCTGCCCAGCCGGCCCCGCTGCCCGTCCAGGGCGGCCAGTCCGGCGCGGACCCGGGACAGCGCGGTGCCGGACCGCCGCTGGGCCAGCGCCAGTTCGGCGCTGACCAGATGGTGCAGCAACTCGGTCTCCAGCCAGCTGAACGAGCGCCGGGCGCCGGGGGCGCGCAGCAGCGCCCGGGCCGGTGCGGTCCGGCCGGTGCGGATCAGCGCCCGGGCCGCCAGCAGGTCCGCGAAGCGCGCGTCGTCGGCCAGGCCGAGCGCGGACAGCCGGCCGGCGAGCCGGCGCGCCCGGCGGACGAAGGCCGGGTCGGCCGCCCCGGCGGCGGAGGCCGGATCGGCCACCCCGGCGGCGAAGTCGGCGCGCAGCCGCTGTAGCCGGGCCAGCGCTGTCCACGGGGCGTTGTGCCGGCGGCGGAAGCCGGCGGCGGCCCGGTCGGCGAAGGCGGCGGCGTCCCCGGCGTCCCCGCTGCCCAACGCCGCCCGGGCGCGCAGCAGCAGCGCCTCCGCCTCGTCCTGGCTCTGCCGGTGGCCGGCGAGGGCGGCCAGCGCCTCCTCCAGGGCCAGCACGGCGGCACTGGCCAGGCCGACGGAGAGCAGCGCCTGGGCCCGGGCGGCGAGCACCACCGGTACCATCCCGGGCGCCTGCTCGCGGTAGATCACCTCGGTCTCGGCCAGCCGGCCCAGCCCCTGCGCCACCCCGCCGCGCAGCACGTCGGCCAGGCCGAGGTTGTGCAGCGCCTTGCCCTCCAACAGCCGCAGCCCGTCGCCACGGGCCAGGTCGAGGCAGCGGGCCAGGTCGGCCTCGGCCTCCCGGAGCCGGCCGGCGGAGGCCAGCAGCGGTGCCCGGTTGAGCAGGGTACGGGCCAGCACCACGGCGTGCGGCGAGGCGGCCAGCAGCGGCACGGCGGCGTCGTAGTGGCGCAGCGCCGCGCTGTCGCCGGTGCGCTGGTGCAGCAGTCCGCGCTGCTGCACCAGGATGCCGGCGTCAGCCGGGGCGACCATCTGCTCGGCGGCGTCCAGCAGCGCGAAGCCCTGCCGGGTGTGGCCCTGCTCGGCTTCGGCGTGCGCCAGGCTGATCAGCAGCCGCGCCGCCACGGCGCGGTACGGCTCGACCAGGTCGGTCCCGGGCGCCCAGCCGACCAGCCGCAGCCCCCGCCGCAGCAGCCGGGCGGCGCTGGCCGGCCGGCCGGACGCGGTGGCCGCCACGCCGGCCCGCTGCAGTTCCCAGGCGCGGGCCGCGACATCGCTCATCGACGACCCCCTCGTGGTGGCGCCCGGCGCCCGGCCGGGCTCTAGACCACTATGGAGGGTGTCACGACCGTCCGGCCATCGTCCTGCGGGGAGGCCGCCCGGGTACGGACCACCAGCTGCGCCATGCCCCGGGGGATCAGCTCGACCACGAACCGCCCGTCGTCGTCGGCCCGGGCCAGCACCGCGCCGCCCAGGGTGCGTACCTCGACCTCGTGGGGCGCCGGGGGCGCCAGCCAGCCGTCGATCCGGACCGTCCCGCCGGGCGCCAGGCTGATCCGGATCATGATGGTCAGGCTGTCGCTGTCGAAGGTGATGGTCCGGCTCACCTCGTCCCCGCGCGCGCCGACCAGCGCGTCGTCCCGGGCCGCCTCCACCAGGCGGCCCACCTCGATGTCCAGCGCCTGCAACTCCAGCGCGAACTGGGCCCGCTGCACCAGGTCGGCGGGGACCGGGTCGAGCAGTTCGTAGGCGGCCCGGATCTCGGCCAGCAGGGCCAGGTCTGTGGCGTCCAGCGGGCCGAGCCCGTCCACCGGCCCGGTCATCGCCAGCTCCAGTCGGGTCGGGCGGACAGCGTGTCCCGCAATTTGGCCAGGCAGCGGCCCCGGGTGGGGCCGATGCTGCCGCGTGGCATGCCCAGCGTCACCGACACGGCGTCGTAGTCGGGCCGGTCCACGAAGGCGACCAGGCGCAGCAGGTCCCGGCAGCGCTGGGGCAGCTCCTCCAGCGCGCGCCAGAGGGTACGCGCCCGCTCGTCACGGACCACCACGTCGGCGGCGTCCACCGACACCGCGTCCGGCCGGTCCGGCATGACGGCCAGCACCGGACGCTCCCGGGCGGCCACCGAGGTCAGCCGCAGCGCCTCCCGACGGGCCACGGTGACCAGCCAGCCGGTCAACGCCCGCGGGTCGCGGATACGGTGCAGGTCGCGCAGCAGTTGCAGCCAGGTGTTCTGGACCACGTCCTCGCACGCCGACGGGTCGAGCCCGGTCAGCCTGGCCACCTGCCAGAGCAGCGGGGTCAACTCGGCGACGATCGCGTGCAGCGCCGCCCGGTCCCCGTCCCGGGCGGCGAGCAGATATTCGGCCAGCCGGGTGTGCCGGTCGCTGCCCGGGTCCGGAGCGGCTTGCGCCTCGGTCGACGTGGTCACCACCGGATCATCCTGCCAGCGCCGCGACCGCCTGGCGGGCCCGGCGTACCGCCGCCTGCGCCCCGGCGTCGGCCAGCGCGTAGCGCGGGTCGCCGGCCTGCTGGTAGAGCTGCGCGGCGACCGCGCCGGCGGCCGCCGCCGAGGCGAACGACGTGCCGCTCCACACCGCGAAGCCGCTGGAGTAGTCGTCCGGGTCGAGCCCCTGCCGGGCGCCGGCACCGAGGCTGTAGTCCGGCTGCCGGCTGCCGCGGGCGGTGACCGGGAAGGCGCTGACCATGGCGGCGCCGGTGGCCATCGCGTTGACCCAGGCGCCGTCGTCGCTGAACAGCGCGATGCTCTCGTTGGGGTTCAGGGCGCCGACGCTGAGCAGCGGTGCGCCCGAGCGCTCGGCGTAGCGGGGGGCGAAGCCGGCCGGATAGAACGGGCGCCCGGTGCCGAAGTTGCCGGCCGCGGAGACCACCGTGACGCCCAGGTCGGTCAGCTCGTCCAGGGCGCCCAGCAGCGACGGGCTCAGCGTGTCGCCGTCCTCGTGGAAATACCCCAGGGACAGCGACAGCACGTCGACCGGCTCGGCCGAGGTGTCCCCGGCGGCCCACGCCCGGGCCTCCTCCAGCAGCGCGCCCAGCGCGGTGAGCAGGTCGCTTTCGTAGGCCACGCCGTCGCTGTGCATGATGCGCACCATGTGCACCTCGGCCGCCGGGGCCAGCTGGCGGATGATGCCGGCGATGAAGGTGCCGTGGCCGTAGTGGCTGGCGAGCGCGCCGACCAGGGTCGGGTCGGTGACCGGGCCGTCCTCGCCGCCGGAGATCAGCGGCCCGCCGTCGTCCAGGGTGGTGGCGGCGGCGTCCACCGCCGCCTGGGTGCTGACCCGGATACGCACCGAACCGTCGGCGAACCACGGGTGGTCTCCCAGGCCGCTGTCCAGCACCACGACCACCGGGCGGCGCGGCCCCCCGGCCGGCGCCGTGAAGGTGGGGGCGGGCAGCGCGAGGTCCACCGGCAGGCGGTTGGCGTACCCGTGGTCGCCGCTGGTCAGCGCGGACACCGGGGTGCCGCCGCTGCCTTCGGTGACCCAGTTGGTACCGGTCAGCTCGCCGCCGACGCCGCCCAGCGCCGAGCCGGTGAGCAGGTGGTCCAGGCCGATCTGGCTGATCAGTTCGGGGTCCACCCGGCGGTCGCCGCGGGCCGCCGCGGCGCGCAGGTTCTGCAGCACGTTCCACGATTCGACCACGGTGGGGGCGGCGCCCTCCAGCAGCCGCAGCGGGACCGCCCGGGTGCGGCTGTCACCCTCGGCGGCCCGGGGACAGGTGGAGTCGTCGAAGAAGATGCCGGCGTCGGCGAGCAGGGCGTTGAGGCCGTGCAGCCGGTCGCCCCGGCGGACCGCGTCGGGGATGAGCAGCACGCCGGCCCGGTGCGCGGTGGGCATGGGTACCGGCCGGCCGGCGATGCGCACGGCCGTACCCGGGTGGAGCAGCCGGGAGTTGTGGCGCTCCAGCGTGTGCGAAGGGAACGGTGGCGCGGCTGCACGACGTCCCGACCGGTCATCGGCCCCCCCGTCCGGCGTGCCTGGCTGACCACCGGCCTTACGGACGTACACCTTCATGCTGCCCCCCAACCGCGTCACCGTTCCGCTCCAGCGTCGGTGGGGCCATCATCGCCCTCCCGACGTCACACCAGTGCGCCGGTGTCAGAGTGCAGATACGCGCCGTAGGTAACGACTTGGTAACGGGGTCGGGCGGGTGGCTCGCCGGCCGCTCATCCGAGCGTCACACGGGCGTACCACAGCTGTGGCCGCCGTGTCAGCGGCCGGTGCAAGCATCCCCCGGTGACCGATGATCCGCCGCCGGCCCGATCGCTCGGCTTCGCCGGATCGCTGCTGCTGTCCGCCGGTGGCCTGGCCACCGGAGCGCTCCCGGTCGGCTGGCGGCTGCCCCGTCCACACGCGACGGTCGGCATGATCACCTGCTACCTCGGCCTGGCGCTGCTGATCGCCGCCTGGTGGCGGCTCGGCCGGGCGCTGCCCGGCACCCGGGCACTACTGGTCACACTCGCCTGGTGGGCCGGGCCGCTGGCGCTGGGCGCCCCGCTGTTCAGCCGCGACGTGTACGCCTACCTCGCCCAGGGCGCCATGGTCCACGCCGGCCTGGACGTCTACCGGCAGGGCCCGGCCGACCTGGGTGGCCCGCTGGCCGCCGAGGTACCCGCGGTGTGGCAGCACACGCCCACCCCGTACGGGCCGGTGTTCCTGCTCTGCGTGGCCGCCGTGGCCGCGCTGGCCGGTACCCACGTGCTGGCCGGCGTGCTGGCGCTGCGGCTGCTCGCGGTCAGCGCGGTGGCGGCGCTGGCCTGGCTGACCGCCCGGCTGGGCGAGCGGTACGGCGTGGGCGCCGGCCGGGCCCTCTGGCTCGGCGTACTCAACCCCCTGGTGCTGCTGCACCTGGTGGCCGGCGCGCACAACGACGCGCTGATGCTCGCCCTGCTCTGCGCCGGCCTGCACCTGGCCGGCGCGCAGCGCCCGGGCGCCGGCCCCTGCCTGACCCCAGCGCGACACCCGGCCGCCGGTGCTTGCGCGGTCCGAGCGGAGCGGTCGGCGCAGCGCTGGTCCGCGCGGATGCCGGCCGCGGTGCTGCTGGTGACCGCCGCCGGTCTGGTGAAGGCGCCGGCCGCGGTGGGACTCGCGGCCGTCGCGGCGCTGTGGGCCGGCCGGTTCACCGGTCCGACCCGACTGCCCCGGGCGGTCACCGCCGCGCTGGCGCTGGCCGCGACGGCGGCGCTGGCCGGCGCGGCCACGGCGATCGCCACCGCGCTCACCGGTACCGGGTACGGCTGGGTCGGCGCGCTGCGCACGCCGGTCTCCGCCGGCAACTGGTCGGTCAGCAGCGTGCTGGGGCGACTGGCCGGCAGCGCACTGGCCACAGTGGACAGCGCCGGAGCCGGGGCGGCGCTGGTCGCCTGCCGGTGGGCCGGACTGGTCGCGGTGGCCGGCGCCGTGGGCTGGGCCTGGTGGCGGCGCGCCCGGCTGGGCCAGGCCCAGGTGGTCGGCGTGAGCCTCGGCGCGCTGGCCGTTTTCGGCCCGGCCACCCGGCCGTGGTACCTGCTCTGGGGCGTCATCCCGCTGGCGGTGGCCGCGCCGGCCGGGGCGCTGCGCCGGCTGGCCGCGACGGCGAGCGCGGTGCTGGCCGTGGTGGTGCTGCCCGACGGGTACCCGCCCGGGCGCACCGACGCCAGCCTCGCCGCCCTCGGTCTGCTGGTGGGGCTGCTGGCGCTGCGCTTCCTGCGCCCGGTGCAGCCGCTCGGGGTGCGCGCCTGGGCCGGGGCGCCGTGGTAGCCGCGGCTGGTCCGGCCGGCCGCACCGGCCTGCTGCGCCGGGCCGGCGCTCCGGTCGCCGTCGCGCTGGTGGCCGGGGCGGCGCTGGCGGTGGCGCTGGTCGCACCGGGCCGGCGCGGCTGGTTCGACGTGGGCGTCTACTGGGGTACCGCCCACTGGTGGCGGGACGGCGGCTCGATCTACAGCTACACCCACCCGGGTACCGCCTACGGCTTCACCTATCCGCCCTTCGCGCTGCTCTGCCTGTCGCCGCTCGGCGTGCTGAACTGGCCGGCCGCCGTGCTCGCCGCGCTGCTGGTCAACCTGGCCTGCCTGGTCTGGCTGATCCGCACCCTGGTGGAGCCGATGGTCACCCGGCACGGCTGGCCCCGCTGGTCCGCCCTGGTGCTGGCGGGCAGCGCGCTGGCGGTCTTCGGGCCGGTCCGCGACACGGTCAGCTTCGGCCAGGTCAACCTGGCGCTGCTGGTGCTGGTCTGGAGCGACCTGCAACGGCTGGCCGGCCCGGCGCGCCGCACCTGGGCGGGCGTCGGCATCGGCCTGGCCGCCGCGGTGAAGCTGACGCCGCTGCTGTTCATCGGGTACCTGCTGGTGACCCGGCAGTGGCGGGCGGCCCGGACGGCGGGCGCCACGTTCGCCGCCGCCACGGTGGCGGCCGCCGTGCTGGTGCCGGCCGACTCGTTCGCCTACTGGACGCGCGTGCTGTTCCGGACCGACCGGGTCGGTGACCCGGCCTACGTCTCCAACCAGTCGCTACGCGGCCTGGTGGCCCGCCTGGACGTGGCCGGCGCGCCGTTGGGCGGGCAGTGGCTGTGGGCGCTGGCGGTCCTCGCCGTCCTGGTGTGCTGGGCCGCCGCGGTCGCCGGGCGGCGCCTGCCGCACGCCACCGGCTTCGCCCTCACCGCCGTGGCTGCCTGCCTGGCCAGCCCGGTGACCTGGGTACACCACCTGGTGTGGCTGCTGCCCGGGCTGCTGCTGGCGGTGGAGCGCGGCCTGGCCACCCGGGCGCGCTGGCCGCTCGCCCTGTGCGCGGTCAGCTACCTGGCCCTGTCCACCGGGTTGGTGTGGATCGCCGCCGACCCGCCGGGCGGCCGGGTGCTGCCCGAGCCGCTGCGCCTGCTGGGCGCCAACGCCGGAGTCTGGGTCGGCCTGGCGCTACTCGCGGCGCTGCCGCTGCTGGCCGGCGAACACGTCCCGGCCCGGGACGACGCCACCGACGCCGCGAGCGCCTGAGGGCCGCGCTCCCCCAGCGGACCCCGCGTCGACCCGTAGGGGCCGCGGATCCGGTGGCGCTCCGGGAATCTCCTCGATGCCGCTGCGACCGGGCGGGGGCGATGCTGCCCGCATGACGACTCCGTTCGTGGGAATGCCGGGCGAGGACACCGCGCCGGTGGGGACGCCGGCCGGTGACCGGGCGGCGGGGATCAGCGTTCCCCAGTACTCACGCGGTCGGGTGCTGGCCGTGTGGGCCGCGGCGGCGCTACCGATGGGGCTGCTGGCCTGGGTGGTGGCGCCGCTGCTGGCCGGGCGGCACGCCGACGGGCTGCGGTTGAGCACCACGCTGATCTGGTGCCTGACCGCCGGGCTCGCCTGGCAGGCGCTGCTGGTGGCCCTGCTGGTACGCCGCGAGCAGGGCACCCTGCGCTGGGCGGTACTACGCGAGGCGCTGTGGCTGGTCCCGCCCAGCGCGCCGGACGGCCGGCGGGGCGGCCGGCTGTGGCTGTGGCTGGTCCCGTTCACGCTCGGCTTCGGGCTGCTGCAACTGGTCCCGGTGAACTTCCCCGAACCGGCGCGGCGCAGCATGGGCGCCTTCCTCGGCTCCGACGCCGGCCAGCACTGGCTGCACCACAACTGGGGCGCGCTGGCGCTGCTGGTACTCCTGCTGGTGCTGAACACCGTGATCGGCGAGGAGCTGCTGTTCCGCGGGCTGCTGCTGCCCCGGATGGCCGGCGCCTTCGGCCGCGCCGACTGGCTGGCCAACGCCGCGCTGTTCGCCCTCTACCACCTGCACATGCCCTGGGGGATGCCGGCCGACCTGTTGGCCGGCGGCCTGTTCGCCTACTCCACGCGGCGTTGGCGCAGCGCCTGGCTGGGCATCGCGGCGCACTCCGCGCAGAGCGTCTTCTTCCTGGTCCTGTTCCTGCTGGTGGCGCTGCGCTGAGACGGGCCGCGCCGGGTCGCCGTCGGCCGGGGGCGGTCAGCCGCCGGAGTCGTCGTGTTCCGCGTCGACCGGGACGGTGGCGTCGTCGCGGTCATCCAGCCAGCCGTAGGGCAGCACCACCCGGGCCGGGGAGTTGGTCCGGCCGCGCGGCTGGCCCAGCACTTCCAGCGGGTACGGGGCGTCGTGGTCCAGCTTGCCGAGCAGGTCGTCCAGCTCCATCAGCGAGGAGGACATGGCCATCGCCTGGCGCAGCTGCGAGCCGACCGGGAAACCCTTGAGGTACCAGGCGACGTGCTTGCGGAAGTCGGTGACCGCCTCCCGCTCGCTGCCCCACCACGCGACCAGCAGCTCGGCGTGGCGGCGCATCACCGCGGCCACCTCGCCCAGGCTCGGCAGCACCCGGCCGGCACGCCCGGCGAACGCCGCCGCCAGGTCGGCGAAGAGCCACGGCCGCCCCAGGCAGCCGCGCCCCACCACCACGCCGTCACAGCCGGTGCCGGCCATCATGCGCAGCGCGTCGTCGGCCTCCCAGATGTCCCCGTTGCCGAGGACCGGCACGTCGAGGGCCTGCTTGAGGGCGGCGATCGCGTCCCAGTCGGCCTGACCGGAGTAGCGCTGCGCCGCCGTCCGGGCATGCAGCGCCACCCAGCGGGCACCCGCGTCCTGGGCGGTCAGCCCGGCCTCCAGGTAGGTCAGGTGATCGTCGTCGATGCCCTTGCGCATCTTCACGGTCACCGGGATGCCGGCAGGCGCGGCGGCGTCCACGGCGGCCCTGACGATCGCGCCGAAGAGGTGGCGCTTCCACGGGATCGCCGAGCCACCACCCTTGGAGGTGATCTTCCGGACGCTGCAGCCGAAGTTCATGTCGATGTGGTCGGCCAGGTTCTCGTCGACGATCCGGCGCACGGCCTTGGCCGTCATCTCCGGGTCGACCCCGTAGATCTGCATGCTCCGGGGGGTCTCGTCCGGCCCGAACTCGATCAGGCGCTCGGTCTTCGGGTTCCGGTGGGCCAGCGCCACCGTGGTGATCATTTCGCAGACGTAGATGCCGGCGCCCTGCTCCCGACACAGCCGGCGAAACGCGACGTTCGTGATTCCGGCCATGGGCGCGAGCACCACCGGTGGATCAACGACGAACGGTCCGAGCTGCAAGGTCACGTCTCCGAGGATGACACACCACTCCGGACCCTCCCTCTCCCGTCTGATCGTCACCATGCCGCAGACGATCAAGAACCTTGCAGGTCTGCCCGCAGCGATCCCGAAACCCGGCAAGTCCGCGCGAGCCCCGAGCGCGCCAACGCACGGTCGCCACCGAGTAAGGCATCCGACCTCTCGTCCCTGGTCAGCTACTATGCTTGTTTTTGATCATGAATTAGTTCATGATTGGCTCATGACCATAGAAGCAACCATCCAGTGGTCCGATATCGCCAGAAACCCACGCGAGGTAGCGGCTACCGTCGAGCGCGAGGGCGAGGCGCGCTTGGAGCGCCGAGGCGAAGGCCCCGCCTTCGTTCTGATGACGGCAAGCCGGCACGCTGCGACCAGCTCCGGCGTGCGCATTGCCGGGAGGTTGCTTCGAAACGCCATCGCTCATTCGAGCAAGCTCGGCGACCTCGACAGTCTGCTCGTTGATAGCTTCCCCTGGCTTCGGTTCATCCCCGAAAAATACCGCCACGAGTTCGCCACGGAGTTTCTGGTTACCTATGAAGCATGCAGCGATCTGGAAGTGTGGACACCGCTACAGAGGCTGATGCGAGAATGGAAGGCCACAGCCGCGATCTACGCAGACCCTGAACTCGCCGCCAAACTCAACGGGCCGTTCGATGACGACCTCGGCCCCGTCCTGGCGCCCGAGGTGGTGACGGACGATGCCCGCAGCGCGGAATGATCGAGCAGCTCCGCCCCGAAGGGCGGGCGGATACGAGATCAGATTCGCCAGCAAGGACGCAGCCGACGGATGGGAAGAACTCGCGCGGGTTGCCAGCAATGCCCTACGTACCGCATGGGAAGCTATCGACAGTGACCCACTTACGCCGACCAACGTCGATCGTCATCACCGGCTGAAGGCCGGGTACGCAACTGTGACCGTGAAAGGAAAGACGCCGGAGCAGTGGCAATATGAGGTCACAGCCGGTGGCCGAATATGGTTCGGAGTCGACAGGGAGGAAAAGGTTGTGTGGATCACATACGCGTCAACCCGGCACCCAAAGGCGACGGACTAACCAGACGTGGATGCCGACGAAACGCGATATTGGTGATCCCGGCCATGGGCACCAGCACCTGCTGATCAACTACTCGGTCAGAGCTGCGGGTCTGCTCAGCGGGCGGACTCAGCCGCCCTCGGTCGGCCCCGTGACCGGGGGGAGCGAGGCGCAGCTCAGCGGCGCGCCGGTGGCGACGACCACGGCGAAGAGGCGGAACTGCCCACGGTAGGAGGAGATGCCGAGCCCCAGGGTGACGCCTTTCGGCACGTTCGTCCTCCGGATGGCCACGGTCGGCTGACCGCCGGGTCCGCGCCGGTCGAAGCGGACAGCCTGGTCCACCCAGTCCTGCGAGCCCGGGACGGGGCCGTTCGCGCCCATACACAGGGTGTTCAGCCAGACCTTGGCGGGGATGCCCGCCTCGGCCAGCGCCTTCTCCAGTACGGTCGGGTCGAGCGCCACCTGCTGGAAGGTCACCGTCACCGTATCGTCCGCTGCGACGGCGATGGTGAAGCCGGCCGGCCGCAGGCTCTGGCCCGGCTGCGTGACGCTGGTATCGCCGCGGGCGGAGGCGTCGGCCGGGCCGGCTGCCCCACCGACGGCGGACAGCGCCACTGTGAGCGCCAACCCCGCTGTGACGCTTCCGGCGGCCACCCCGGTCAGGGTCCGGCGGCGGCGCAGCGTGCGCGCCCGTGCTTCGATCGCGTCCAGCGGCTTGTCCAGGTGGAGCGCGGCGGCGCTGTCCCGGACCAGGTCGAGAATTTCGGCGTTCATCGCGGCATCCTCACGGCGTTGTCGGAGAGCCGTTCGCGCAGCTGCGCGACGGCGCGGAACAGGTGCACGGCGACGGTGTTCGGGGAGATGCCCAGCATGGCGGCGGTCTGCCGGGTGTCCAGGTCCAGGAAGATCCGCAACGCGAGCACCTCCCGCTGCCGGCGGGGAAGCTGCCGGACCGCGGCCATCACGTCCGCGCCGATGCCGGGCTCCTCCGCGTCGCTGCGCGGTCCGTCCTCGTGGTCGGTCAGCGGCACTTCCCGTCGGCGCTTGCGCCACCAGGAGACCCGCGCGTTGAGCGCGGTGCGGACCACCCAGGCCGCCGGCGCCGGATGGCGCGACACGGTACCCCAGCGCAGCAGGGCTCTGGCGAAGCCCTCGGCTACCAGGTCCTCGGCCAGGTGGCGGTCGGCGACGACGGCGTACACCGCGCGCAGGCAGCTGTCCCGGCTGGTCCGGTAGAAGTCCGCGAACTGAGTCGGCTCATGTTCCACATGGTCCTCACGTCCGACGGGCCGGGTTCATTTACCCACGGCTGCGTCGTGGTCGTCCGGGTACTGGACGACGTCGTCCAGCGGGACCGTGAAGACCCGCGCGTCCGGCTTGTCAAGGCTGCACAGGGGGACCGAACACGACGTCAGAGTTCTTGACTCGGCGGCCTTCGGTCACGGTCAGAGTTCGACCCGGGGCTGGGTCATCGGGCCGCCCGCGTCGCCGGTGTTCACCACGCTGGACGGCTCGAAGAGCAGCACGTGCGTCTCCTGCGCGGCGCACGGCTGGTGGTAGGTGCCGGCCGGGACGACGTAGCACTCGCCGGTGCGCAGCCAGACGCTGCCCTCGTCGAAGCGGATCTCCATCTCGCCGTCGAGCACCAGGAACATCTCGTCGGTGTCCTCGTGCCGGTGCCGGACGAACTCGCCGACGATCTTCACCACCCGGACGTCGTAGTCGTTGACCGTGGCGACCGTGCGGGGCAGCCACATCCCGTCGATGCCCTCGAGCTTGCGGGCCAGATTGATGGACTCCATAGGGCCGACCCTAGCCACGTCGGCGCGGCCCCGCGACTCCTTCGACGCGGGGCCATACTGGTGCGGTGAGCGGCGACCCGTACTGCGACATGGCCCACGGCGAGCTGCCCGCGCAGCCGCCGCCGCGCCGGCTGGCGGCGGTCTTCGCCTCCCCGGTCGCCGGGTACCTGCTGCACTTCGCCCGGGACCTGGGCTTCCGGACACTCCTCGTGGAGCCCGATCCGGCGCGCCGGCCGGACGACGCGGCGGCCCGGCTGGCGCCGGATTTCGTGGACGGTACCTGCGATGTGGTGGTCACCGACCACGACCGGCCGGAGCTGGGCGACGCGCTGCGCGACGCGCTCGGCCTGCCGGCCCGCTGGATCGGCGTGATGGGCAGCCTGCGGCACACCGCGCCGCACGTGGCGGCGCTGCGCGAGCGCGGGTTCGGCGACGCCGACATCGCCCGGGTGCACCGCCCGATCGGGCTGAACATCGGCTCGCACTCGCCGGCCGAGATCGCCGTGGCCACCCTGGCCGGGCTGGTCGCCGACCGCAACGGCCGCCCCGGCGGGTTCGCCTTCGCCGCCCCGCCCGGCTGACCCGGCCCCGCCGAGGCGACGGAGCCGGGTCAACGGGTCAGCAGCCGGGCAGGCGCTCGATGAGGTACCGCTCCACCTGGTCGAGGGCGACCCGCTCCTGGGTCATGGTGTCCCGGTCGCGGACGGTCACCGCGTCGTCGGTCAGGGTGTCGAAGTCGACGGTGACGCAGTACGGGGTACCGATCTCGTCCTGGCGGCGGTAGCGGCGCCCGATGGCCTGCGAGTCGTCGAAGTCGACGTTCCACCGCTGGCGCAGCTGGGCGGCCAGGTCCCGGGCCTTCGGGGAGAGGTCGGCGTTGCGGGACAGCGGAAGGACCGCCGCCTTCACCGGCGCCAGCCGCTTGTCGAAGCGCATCACGGTGCGCTTGTCCACGCCGCCCTTGGTGTTCGGCGCCTCGTCCTCGTCGTAGGCCTCCAGCAGGAAAGCCAGCACGGCGCGGGTCAGGCCGGCGGCCGGCTCGATGACGTAGGGCACCCAGCGCTCGTTCTTCTCCGGGTCGAAGTAGGACAGGTCGACGCCGGAGTGCTTGGAGTGGGTGGACAGGTCGAAGTCGGTGCGGTTGGCGATGCCCTCCAGCTCGGCGAACTCGCTGCCGCCGAACTGGAAGCGGTACTCGATGTCGACCGTGCGCTTGGAGTAGTGCGAGAGCTTCTCCTTGGGGTGCTCGAAGAAGCGCAGGTTGTCGGTGGACAGGCCGAGGCCGACATACCAGTCCCAGCGCGCAGACAGCCAGTACTCGTGCCACTGCTCGTCGGTGCCGGGCTCGACGAAGAACTCCATCTCCATCTGCTCGAACTCGCGGGTACGGAAGATGAAGTTGCCCGGGGTGATCTCGTTGCGGAAGCTCTTGCCGACCTGCGCGATGCCGAACGGCGGCTTGCTTGCGGGCGGCGTTGGCCACGTTGGTGTAGTTGATGAAGATGCCCTGGGCGGTCTCCGGGCGCAGGTAGTGCAGCCCCTCCTCGGACTCCACGGGGCCCAGGTAGGTCTTCATCAGGCCGTTGAACATCTTCGGCTCGGTGAAGGTGCCCTTGTTGCCGCAGTTCGGGCAGTTGAGCTCGGCCAGCGAGGTCGGCGGCCGGCCGTGCTTGTCGGCGTACGCCTCCTCCAGGTGGTCGGCCCGGTAGCGCTTGTGGCAGAACTGGCACTCGGTGAGCGGGTCGACGAACTCGGCGACGTGGCCGGAGGCCACCCACACCTGGCGCGCCTGGATGATCGCCGAGTCCAGGCCGACGATGTCGTCGCGCTGCTGGACCATGGCCCGCCACCACTGCCGCCGGACGTTCTCCTTGAGCTCCACGCCCAGCGGCCCGTAGTCCCAGGCGGATCGGGTACCGCCGTAGATCTCACTGGCCGGAAAGACGAATCCGCGGCGCTTGGCGAGGCTGGTGACGGCGTCTACGCGATCGATGGGCATGGGTACCTCCCGGGTGCTGCGCCGGCTGGCTGTCGGCGTTCCTCCGCCGGTCAGGGCGGACGGATCAGGCCGCGGCGGGGCTCCACCGCGACGCCCGGCTGCGCGAAAATCTGAGCGCAGCCGGATCTGCCACACACTACCGAGTGACCGAACAGATCCGCAGTTCGCCCGGGCTGTCCAGGACCAGGCCGAAGGTGACCCGGGCGGTCCGGCCGTCGCACCGCCTCGACGTCGGCCGGCACCGCGAAGCCGTCCCGGCGCTGCACCGGGGTGCCGACCTGGTAGCTGGAGATGTCGGTCTGGTCGGCCTGCGCCCGGGCGAACTCCTTCTCCGTCTGCTTGTCCTGCCGCTCCATGCACAGGTCGTCGTAGGCGGCGGGGTAGTCGTGCCCGCGCAGGGCGTCCAGGTAGTGGGTCACCCGCGCGGTGGCGTCCGCCGGCTTGACCTGCGAGCTGGCCACCAGCGCGGCGAAGCCGATGACGCCGCCGATGCAGGCAGAGCAGGGCGAGGCCGCCGCCGACGCCGAGGCAGATCCACAGCCGCTCGGCTGTCCCGCTCGGTGGGCGGCGCGGCGAACGGCGACCACCGCGCCGGTCGCCGACCGGCGGCGGCTGCGGCTCGGTGGGCGGCGGGGCGACCGGGGGGTACGGCCCGGCAGGCCCCACGGGCAGGCTCATGCCCCGGATCGTAGTGCGCCCGGCCCGCCGCCGCGCTCGCCGTCGGGATCGCTCCCGGCCAGGTCGCTGGCGCGCAGCACGGTGGCCGCGCCGGGCGCGGCGCTGCCCAGCTCCTCGAAGGCGCTGGGCTCGTCGAGCGACTCGGCCAGCAGCGGGGTGGCGCTGACCTTGACGTCGTACGCGCCGAGCGCCCGCCGGTACGCCCCGACCGACTCCCACTCGGTGACCAGGGTCCAGTGCGCCGGGTCGTCGTAGGCCCGGTTGAGGCTGCCGCGCAGGTACCCGGGCCGGGCGGCGAGCGCCGTGAGGGCGGCCTGCGCCCGCTCGGTGAACTGCGACTGCGGCCCGGCCAGTACGAACCGGTTGACCACCAGCACGCCACGCCTCCCTGGTTGAATGGGGTGCCAACCAGCGTAGAGGAGTCGACGTGAGCGTCCCACCGGGGAGCAGCCAGCTGTGGGCGCGGCTGGCCCGCTTCCCCCGGCGCTCGGCCTTCGTCGCGGCGCTGGTGCTGGTGCTGGCCGGGCTGTTCGTCCCCGGCCCGGTCGGTGGGGTGCTACTGCTGGTGCTGGCGGCCGGGCTGGCCGCGCTGGCCTGGGTCACCTGGCCGGTCACCCCGCCGGCCCAGCGGATCCCCCGGCTGGTGGTGCTCCTGCTCCTCGTCGTCGCCGGTCTGCTCAAGATCTTCTGGGGCGCCTGGTGACCCGGGACGACTACCCCCAGCAGCCCCACTACGCGGCCGCCGGTGAGCTGCTGCGCGCCCTGGCCGCGCCGCTGCGCATCGCCATCGTCACCGAGCTGGGCGACGGTGAACGCTGCGTGCACGAGCTGGTCGACGCGCTCGGCGTGAGCCAGCCACTGGTCTCCCAGCACCTGCGGGTACTCCGCTCGGCCGGCGTGGTACGCGGCCAGCGGCGCGGCCGGGAGATCGCCTACACCATCGCCGACGCGCACGTGGCGCACATCGTCGCCGACGCCGTCTCGCACGCCCGCGAACCCGCCACCGCCCGCCACGACGGGCCCGGGCAGGACAGCCGGGAGCAGGACAGCACAGCGCTCGACGCCGCTGCGCCGGCCGGCCCGGCTCCGCACAACGCCCGGCAGGACGGCACAGCGCTCGACGCCACCGGGCCGGCCGGCGCGGCTGCGCACAGCGCCCGGCAGGACCGCACGGCGCCGGAGCCGGCAGCGCAGGACGGCGCGGCTCGGCGGGGGTAGGTTCGGCGCATGGACCGTCCAACGCTCCGCCCCAACGGCGTGGTGCTCGACTCCCCCGATGCCCAGGAACTGGCCGGCTTCTGGCAGCGGCTGCTCGGCTGGGAACGCGGCTCCGACGAGCCGGACTGGGTGACCCTGCGGCCGCCCGGCGGCGGCATCGGGCTGTCCTTCCAGACCGAGACCCGCTACGTACGCCCGGTCTGGCCGGCCGGCGAGGGCGACCCGCAGATGCAGGTCCACCTCGACGTGGAGGTCGACGACCTGGCCACGGCCGTCGACTGGGCGGTGTCCCAGGGCGCCGAGCTGGCGCAGTTCCAGCCCCAACCGGACGTCCGGGTCATGCTCGACCCGGCCGGTCACCCGTTCTGCCTGTGGATCAACGCCTGAACACTCCACTGTGGAGGCCGAGCGCGCAGCGGCCCGGTACGGCACCCTGATGGGATGAAGCTCTACGCCGAGTCGCCCGCCCGCCGAGGCCGCCAGATCCTCACCGACCTGCTGGTGGTCGCCTGGGTCTGGGCGTGGATCTGGCTCGCGGTCAAGCTGTACCACCTGGTGGAGAAGTTGGCCGTGCCGGGGCAGAAGATGCAGAGCGCCGGGGAGGGCATCGCCGGCAACCTCAACGACGCCGGTGGCAAGATCAATCATGTGCCGGGCGTCGGCGACGACCTGGCCGCTCCGTTCACCAAGGCGGCCGACGCGGCGAAGTCGCTGGCCGACGCCGGCCGCGAGCAGCAGTCGATCGTCCACGAGATGGCCTGGGTGCTGGCGCTGCTGCTGCTGATGGTGCCGATCGCGGTGGTGCTGTTCGTCTGGCTGCCGGTCCGGCTGCGCTGGATCAGCCGCGCCAGCGCCGCCTCCCGGATCCGGGGCGGCGCCGGCGGCGCCGACCTGCTGGCCCTGCGGGCGCTGGCCAACCAGCCGCTGCGCCGGCTGTCCCGGCTGGACAGCGACCCGGTGGCCGCCTGGCGCCGCGGCGACCAGCGGGTGGTCACCGACCTGGCCGCCCTGGAACTGCGCCGGCTCGGCCTGCGCGCCCGCACAGCGGTCAGCGGCCAGTAGCTCCCGCCTGCCCCCCAACGTGGCCGACCCGACACCGGCCCGGGAGCCGGTGGCCTGCCGGACGCGACACGGGGCCGGGCGCCGGGCGGCCGACCCGACCCGACACCAGCCCGGGAGCCGGTGGCCGGCCGGACGTGACACCCGGCCGGGCGCCGGCGGGCGGCACGCCAGGCACCGGGCCGGCCCGACCCGCCCCGTACCCGGTCAGGGGTGGCGACCGGGTACGGGGCGGGCAGGGTCAGGCCGGCAGCCTGCGGCGTACGTCGTCGACCGTGGCCGCGCCCGGCTGCCACGGCGCCACCCAGGCACCCTCCTCGGGCAGCGGCAGGATGCCCTCCTCCACGGCCGCGTACCGGCCGTCGACGATCCGGCGGGCGGCGGCGCGGTCGAGGTCGTCGGTGTTGTCCCAGAGTGCGGCGAAGAGCCGCTCCACCCGCAGCTTGGCCTGCCGGCAGTAGAGGTCGGCCAGTTCCCGGTCGGTCGCTTCGGCGGCGGCGCGGGCCCGTACGCACACCGCCGACATCGCGAACAGCTCCGCCCCGATGTCCACCACCCGGCCGAGGAAGCCCTGCTTGCGCTCCATCTTGCCGCGCCAGCGGGCCATCCCGTAGAAGGTCTCCCGGGCGAGCTTGCGGCTGGCCCGCTCGACGTAGCGCACGTGCCGGGCGAGGGCGCCGAACTGCGCGTACCCCCCGGGGACCTGACCCCGGCCGACGGTCAGGGTGGGCAGCCAGCGGCCGTAGAAGCCGCCGGCCCTGGCTCCGGCGCGGGCCTTGCGCCGCAGGTCGGCCTCGGGGTCGATGATGTCGCCGGCCACCGACAGGTGGGCGTCGACCGCCTCCCGGGCGATCAGCAGGTGCATGATCTCGGTGGAGCCCTCGAAGATCCGGTTGATCCGCAGGTCGCGCAGGAGCTGCTCGACCGGCAGCGCCTTCTCGCCCCGGGCGGCCAGCGAGTCGGCCGTCTCGTAGCCCCGGCCGCCGCGGATCTGCACCAGCTCGTCGGCGATCAGCCAGGCCATCTCCGAGCCGAAGAGCTTGACCAGCGCGGCCTCGATGCGGATGTCGTTACGGTCGTCGTCGGCCAGGTTGCAGCACAGGTCGAGCATGGCCTCCATGGCGTAGGTGGTGGCCGCGATGAACGCCAGCTTGCCGGCGACCGCCTCGTGCCGGGCCACCGGGAGCCCCCACTGCACCCGCTCGGCGGCCCACTGCCGGGCGACCGCCAGGCTGAACTTGCCGGCCCCGACGCACATGGCGGGCAGCGACAGCCGGCCGGTGTTGAGCGTGGTCAGCGCGATCTTGAGGCCCTGCCCCTCCCGGCCGATCACGTTCTCCGCCGGGACGAAGACGTCGTGGAACCGGGTGACGCTGTTCTCCAGGCCGCGCAGCCCCATGAAGGCGTTGCGGCGCTCCACGGTGATGCCGGGCGAGTCACCCTCCACGACGAACGCGGTGATCCCGCCCCGCCGCCCCTGCGCCGGAGGCACCTTCGCCATCACCACGAGCAGGGTGGCCAGCGTGCCGTTGGTGGCCCAGAGCTTGACGCCGTTGACCCGGTAGCCGCCGTCGACCGGCTCGGCGATGGTGGACAGCCGGGCCGGGTCGGAGCCCACGTCCGGCTCGGTGAGCAGGAAGGCGCTGATCTCACCCCGGGCCAGCCGGGGCAGGTAGTGCTGCTTCTGCTCGGCGGTGCCGAAGATCTTCAGAGGCTGGGGTACGCCGATCGACTGGTGCGCCGACAGCAGCGCCCCGAGCGCCGGGTTGGCCGAGCCGACCAGCATCAGCGCCCGGCAGTAGTGCAGGTTGGACAGGCCCAGGCCGCCGTACCGCTCGTCGATCTTCATGCCGAAGGCGCCCAGCTCGGCGAGGCCGCGCAGCACCTCGTCGGGGATCCGGGCGTCCCGCTCGATCTGCGCGCCGTCCACCTCGCCGGCCAGGAAGGTCCGCAGCTTGGCGAGGAACTCCTCGGCCCGGCCGGCCCGCTCCGGGTCGGGCTCCGGTGGCGGGTCGATCAGCTCCAGGCGCAGCCGGCCGAGGAACAACTCCCGGCCGAAGCTGGGCTTGCGCCACTCGGTCTCCCGGGCCGCCTCGGCGACCCGTCGGGCCTGCTGCTCGTCCACCTTCGCGGGCTGCTGCTGCGCGTCGACCATGACGGCCACCCCCATCGGGTACGTGTGTTCCAGGTTACCCGCGCGTGTTACCCAGCGGTAGGGAACTTATGCCGGCGCGCCCGTAGCTGCCGGCCACCCGCTCCGGCCCGGTCGCCGCCGGCCGGAGCGGGTGCTACGGTCATCGGCACAACAGCACACGAACAGGGGAGCGCACAGCGCTGAGAGTGCGGCCACGGCCGCAGACCCTCGAACCTGATCTGGGTAATGCCAGCGCAGGGAGTTTCGGTCACCACTCAACGCCGCGCCATGCCCGCCGACCGCCCGCGGTCGCGCCGGCATGGCGTGCGTCTTCTCCTGGTACCCCACCGGGAGGCAGTCATGAGCACCACCAGCACCGAGCGCCCCGTGGCGCCCAGCGCACCCGGCAACCGCTGGCGTACCGTCGACATCGTCGTCGGCGCTGTCATCGCGGCCGCCTCCGGCGTCGTCTTCTACGCCTGGGACCAGGCCTGGAACGGCATGGAGGGGCTGTTCACCTCGGTGCCCTGGGCCGCCGGCCTGGTCTACGGCGTCTGGTACATCCCCTGCGTCCTCGGCCCGCTGGTGCTGCGCAAGCCCGGCTCCGGAGTGTTCACCTCCACCGTGGCGGCGGCCATCTCGGCGGTCCTCGGCGCCAAGTGGGGGCTGCTCACCATCCTGGCCGGGGTGCTGCAGGGCATCGGCGGGGAGATCCCGTTCGCGGCCACCGGGTACCGCAACCCGAAGCTGGGCACCGCGCTGGCCGGTGGCGCGCTCGCCGGCTGCGCGTCCGTGCTCGACCTGGTCATCTGGTACCAGACCTACAGCCCCGCCGCCAAGCTCGGCTACGTCGCCGGGGCGGCGCTGTCCGGCCTGGTGGTGGCCGGCGCCGGCAGCTTCTACCTGACCCGGGCACTGGCCGGCACCGGGGTGCTCGACCGCTTCCCGTCCGGCCGGGACCGCGCGCTGGTCTGAGCCGTGGCCCCCACCCCGCGCTCCGCCACCGGATCGGCCGAACCGGCTGACGCGGCCGTGCCTGTCGGTACGGCCGCGCCGCCGGTCGCGGCCGACCTCGCCGCGCCGGGCACATCGGCCGGCGACGGGCGGGCGGCGAGCCGGCGGCCCGGCGGGATCGACCTGCGCGGCTTCGGCTGGCGGCACGCCGGGCGGCGGGCCTGGGCGGTCCGCGGCGTCGACCTGCGCGTCGAGCCGGGCGAGCGGGTGCTGTTGCTGGGGCCGTCCGGGGCGGGCAAGAGCACCCTGCTGGCCGCGGTCGCCGGCCTGCTGGCCGCCGACTCCGGCGAGCAGGAGGGCGAGCTGCGCGTCGACGGCCGCCCCGGCATCGTCTTCCAGGACCCGCAGACCCAGCTGGTGATGGCCCGCAGCGGCGACGACGTGGCGTTCGGCCTGGAGAACCTGGGGGTACCGGCGGCCGACATCTGGCCCCGGGTGGACGAGGCGCTGGGCACCGTCGGCTTCCGGTACGGCCGGGACCGCCCGACCACGGCGCTCTCCGGTGGCGAGCAGCAGCGGTTGGCCCTGGCCGGGGCGCTGGCGCTGCGCCCCGGGGTGCTGCTGCTGGACGAGCCGACCGCCAACCTCGACCCGGCCGGCGCCGCCACGGTCCGCGCCGCCATCCGGCGCAGCGTGGCGCGGGGCGGCCACACGCTGCTGCTCATCGAGCACCGGCTGGCCGAGGTACTCGCCGACGGGCTGGTCGACCGGGTGGTGGTGCTGGAACCGGGCGGCGGCATCAGCGCCGACGGCCACCCCGACGCGGTCTTCGCCGCCCACGGCGCCACGCTCGCCGCAGCGGGCGTCTGGGTGCCCGGCCACCCGCTGCCCACTCGCCCCGCCGTCGCCGCCCCGGGCCCGCCGCTGCTGGTCGCGCAGGAACTCGGCTTCCGCCACCCGGGCGCCGACCGGGCCGCCCTGGCCGGCCTCGACCTGGTGGTACGGGCCGGCGAAGCGCTGACCGTGCGCGGCCCCAACGGCAGCGGCAAGTCCACCCTGGCCCTCCTGCTCGGCGGCCTGATCCCGCCGACCACCGGCCGCCTCATCGCCCAGCCCGCGCTCACCGGCGCCCGGACGGTCGCCGGGACCGCGCCGACCGGGGACCTGGCCGGGGCCGGGCGGAATGCGCCGCTCGGGGACTTGACCGGGGCCGGGCGGAATGCGCCGCTCGGGGACTCGACCGGGGGCGGCGGTGCGCCCGCAGCGGACGGGTCGTCGGCGGGCGCCCGCGACAGGCGACGGCTGGCGTGGCCGTGGTCCGGGCAGGCCGCCGCGGCGGCGTCCCCGGCGCCGTACCGGTGGCCGGCGCGGCTGCTGGCCGGGCGGATCGGCTCGGTGTTCCAGAACCCGGAGCACCAGTTCGTCACCGGCCGGGTGGACGAGGAGCTGGCGCTCGGGCCGCGCCGGGCCGGGGCGGCGCCGGAGCGGGTCCGCGCGGTCGTCGGCGACCTGCTGGAGCGGCTGCGGCTGGCGAAGCTGGCGGCGGCCAACCCGTTCACGCTCTCCGGCGGGGAGCAGCGCCGGCTGTCGGTGGCCACCGCGCTGGCCACCTCGCCCCGGCTGCTGGTGCTGGACGAGCCGACCTTCGGGCAGGACCGGCGTACCTGGATCGAGCTGGTGGAGCTGCTGGCCGCACTGCGCGACGAGGGCACCGGCCTGGTGGCGGTCACCCACGACGCGGACTTCGCGGCGGCGCTGGGCGACCGTACGGTCAGCCTGGGCGGGGCCGGGCGGCTGGAGGTGGCCGGTGCGCTTCGCTGAGCCGGTGGCGTACCGGCCGGACGCCGTGCTGGCCCGCCGCAATCCGGTCGCCAAGCTGGCCGCCGTGCTGGTCGTCACCGTCGGGCTGCTGGCCAGCCTGGATCCGGTGACGCCGAGCGTGGTGCTGGCCGCCGAGCTGGCCGTGGTGCCGCTGTTCGGACTCTCCTACCGGACGCTGGCCCGACGCAGCTGGCCGCTGCTGCTCGGGGTGGTCGCCACCACGGTGGGGCTGCTGCTGTTCAGCGTGCGTACCGGCCGGCTGCTCACCACGATCGGGCCGCTGGAGGTGACCACCGGGACAGTCGGCGCGGCTGTCTCGGTGGCCCTGCGGATGCTCGCCCTGGCCCTGCCCGGCGTGCTGGTGCTGGCCACCACCGACCCCACCGACCTGGCCGACGCGCTGGTCCAGAACGCGAAGGCGTCGCCCCGGTTCGCCATCGGCGCGCTGGCCGCGTTCCGGCTGCTGCCGCTGCTCGGCGAGGAATGGCGGATGCTCACCGTGGCCCGCCGGGCGCGCGGCGTGGACGCCGGCCGTAACCCGGCGGCCCGGCTGCGGATGCTGGCGTCGCTGACGTTCGCCCTGCTGGTGGGTGCGATCCGACGGGGTACCCGGCTGGCCGTCGCGATGGACGCCCGTGGCTTCGATGCCGGCCTACCGCGCAGTGTGGCCCGGCCGCAGCGCTTCGGCCCGGCCGACTGGCTGCTGATCCTGGCCGGCGCGGCGCTGGCCGCCGCGGCGATCGGGCTGAGCGTCCGGACCGGCGTCTTCTCCCCGCTGCTGGGCTGACGCGGGCCAGTGCTCCACGGACGTTGGTCCGGCGGTACACCGCCCGTCACCCCGCGTTCGTCCACTCCGTCGAGATTGACCTCGAACCCCTGCCCGGGGCGGTACTGACCCGCCGCTCAGGAGCAGCCCGCGCCGGTGTACCCCGCCGGAGAAAAGCCTGGAGTGACGATGGGCCACAGCCATACGCACCATGACCATGACCATGACCACAGCCACGATCACGAGCACGCCCAGCCGGCTGACCTGCCCGCCGCGCTGGACCTGAGCATTCCGGACAGCGAGCTGGCTCCCGGCGACGTGACCCGCCGCGGCTTCCTGCGCCGGGCCGGGGTGCTCGGCGCCGGGGTGGCCGCCGCCGCCAGCGGCGCGCTGGGCGGCGCGCTCGCCGGTCCGGAGCTGGCCAGCGCGCACGGCGGCCTGGGGAGGGGCCGCCGGGGCGAGCTGCTGTGGCTGGCCGGCGACCACCACATCCACACCCACTTCTCCAGCGACGGCCAGTACCGGGTGGCCGACCACGTGCGGCACGCCAACGCGTACGGGCTGGACTGGATGGTCATCACCGACCACGGCAGCGTCCAGCACGCCAAGATCGGTGTGGAGAAGGTGAACCCGGAGATCGTCGCGGCCCGCGCCGAGATCGCGGACACCCTCGTCTTCCAGGGCCTGGAGTGGAACATCCCGGCGGCCGAGCACGGCACCGTCTTCGTCCACCCGGGCCGCAACGAGGTGGCCGTCCTCAAGGAGTTCGAGAACTCCTACGACGGCGTGGTGAACTCCACGACAGCCTCCACGGCGGCCAACGAGGCGGCGGCGCTGGCCGGCGTGCACTTCCTGGCCTCCGCGGTGGACAGCCGCCGGGTGCAGGACGCGTTGTTCCTCGCCAACCACCCGGCCCGCAAGGGCATCGACTCGCCGCATGAGATCCGCGGCTGGCGCGACGCGCAGCCGCGCATCGCGGTCGGCTTCGAAGGCGCACCCGGCCACCAGGCCGGCGGCATCCCCGCGCCGGTGGGCGCGGGCGGCGGGCGCGGCGCCTACGACTTCTCCCCCACCACCGACTCGTTCCCCGGCTACCCGCTGGAGAGCTACCGGACCTGGGGCGGCTTCGACTGGATGACCGCCACCGTGGGCGGCCTGTGGGACAGCCTGCTGGCCGAGGGCAAGCCGTGGTGGATCACCGCCAACTCCGACTCGCACACCGTCTACCTGGACAGCGCGGTGCGCGGCGGCGGCGACTTCGCCACCCAGGGCTACTACAACGACCCGGTCTACGGCGGCAAGCCGGCCACCACCAACGTCGACTTCTGGCCCGGCTACTACAGCCGTACCCACGTCGGCGCCGTCGACTTCAGCTACGCCGCGGTGATGGCCGGCCTGCGCGCCGGCCGGGTCTGGGTCGACCACGGCGGCCTGGTCAGCGGCGTCGACGTCCGGGTGGTGGCCGGCAACGACTGGCAGACCCTGGGTGGCACACTGCTCGCCAAGGCCGGGCACAGCGCCACCTTGAAGATCACCATCGACCTGGCCAACGGGCCGAACTGGGCACAGTTCGTCCCCACGCTGGCCCGGGTCGACGTGATCCGCGGCGCGGTCACCGGCCCGGCCGCCAACCGGGACACCTTCACCACTTCGCAGACCACGGTGGTCCAGTCGTTCAGCGTCAACAGGTCCACCGGCCAGGTCAGCTTCAGCTACGACCTGGGCAAGGTCGACCAGCCGTTCTACGTCCGCCTACGCGGCACCGACGGCAACCGCAGCGCCCCCGGCTACCTGGGCGCCACCGTGGACCCGGCCGGCCCGGCGATGGACGTCGTCGGCGCCGCCGACCCGTGGACCGACCTGTGGTTCTACACCAACCCGATCTGGGTCCTACCGAAGAAGTGACATGACAGTCATCGCCCTGGATCTGGGACACCCGACCGTGGTCGACGCCGAGCACTGGCTGGCTGAACTGCCGCCGGTGCCCGGCCTGGTCGCCTGCACCCATCTGGTACACGGCGAGCACGCCCGGGTGGTGGTCACCCTGGCCGCCCCCGGGCCGCTCGACCCGGCCCTGCTGCCCGCCAGCGACCGGGTACCCGCGCCACCCGACGGTGCGGCGCTCGCGGCGGCCCGGGCACACGCCACCGGCAGCGCCGGCCGGGCGGTGCGCTTTCCCGGGGCCGAGCACCTGGTCGGTCAGGTGAGGGTCGCGGACCTGTTGGCGCGCAGCGCGATCGAGCGGGTACGGGTGCTCGGCGGCGTGGCGCAGCCCGGGGACGACACCGTGGTCGACACCCGGGACTTCGTCCGTCCACAGTGGATGGACGGCGCGCTCACGCTGGTGGCCACCGAGGCGCCGTACGGCCGGATCGCCCCGTTCGAGGTACCCAACCCAACCCCCTGCTGCGGCGGCGCCCACTGACCAACGACACCATCCCGGTCGACCGGCCGGGGCGTGAGCCTGACGGGCCTGTTCAGGGATGAACTGCGGGATCGCGGACCCAGCCCAGGAACCTCACGACGACGGGTCCGAAGTTCGCCGGCTCATCGGCGGGGAACCTGTCCTTGACGTAGTCGGTCAGATAGAGCGACATGTAGATGCCCAGCCACGCGCGCTCGCCCCGATGAGCCAGGAGGAGTTCGGCGCGGCGCTGCTCGCAGGGCCAGTCCGCGTCGCACCTTCTGCATTTCCAGGACGGCCGGTGCGGAAGGTGCTCGGGTAGGCCGGCAGTTGGCTTCACCTACTGGCCCGTCGCTGCATGCCGGGCGTGAAGCGCAGTCCCGGCAATCCCGTAGGTTCTGTCGGCTGATCCCAGGAGGACGCCAGGCTGTCGATGAGCTTGTCGACCTTTGCCTTCACCAGATGCGGGCAGGGCCACCGTTGCCCGCACGAACATCTGGCACGAAACAGTCCCCGGCGGGGATAGTGAATGACCACACCGCCTCCTGAAGCGAAGGGGGCCGCCCGCGTCCACGTCGGCACGGACGGCCCCTTGCTGTCACCGATCGCCACGGCCCTTGAGCACGCAGCGACCGGGACGTCCGTGGCTTTGCTTCCTCTGGGCCGGAACCCGCCCCGACCCTCGCCCGGCCTGTCACCGACAGCTCCTGTCGGAGCCAGCAGCGGCTCCCATGGCAAGAACAGTAGGAATCCGTTGTTCAGCAGCTCAACGGAAGTGATCCGATTTGATGGGTACAGCGGCCACTCGCCGCCCGTCGTACGGTCGTCGCGCAAACCGGCGCAAAGCCGTTGAGTCGATGCGGCACCGTCGGCAGAATCGACGCACGTGTTGACGACAGGGGAGGCTGTGAGATGAAGTACCTCGGCAAGGATCCCAACTCCGGGAACGTGGACTGCCCGGCGGTCTGGGACAACGGGGAAAGCTATGTCGTGCAAGGTTGGCGGGTGACCGACCCGGCCGTCCTCGCCGAAGTTGGTCACATACCGGATCATGAGTTCGTCATCGAGATTCCCAAGCGACTGATGATCCGATTCCCGGAGGTACAGGGTGGCGGACCCCAGTAACGAAGAGCTCTACCAGGGCAGCCAGCGGTCGATCGTCCATCTGGAACTGCGTGACGCCTATATGTTGGATGACCCCTACTGGCAACACTGGAAGGTCCACCGCGGCTTCGATGCCGGGGACAGGAGCACCTGGCACGACCCGTACTACGACCGGATGGTGGCAGCGATCCGTCGCGGCGTGTCCGTGCGGCGGGCAAGGATTGTTTCCGAGCCCGTCTCGGACTACGTCCGGTTCGAGTACGCCCTGAGCGCCATCCACGAGGCCGCAGGGGAACGAGTACGGTATCTCGCCCGGCACGACACCATCGACCTGGCGCTGCCAGCCTGCGACTTCTGGTTGTTCGATGACGAGACCCTGAAGATCACCCACTTCTCAGGCGGCGGTGACGTCGTGCGCAGGGAGCTTGTCCAGGACGTCGAACTGGTGAAGTTCTACAGCCGCTCCTTTGAGACCGTCTGGAACCGTGCAACCCCGCAAAGGGACTACCAGTTGCCGTGAGCAGGTCCACCGCAGAACAAGCACTGATCGCTCTGGGTGCCCGCCTACGGGAGCTCCGGTACACCGCCGGGCTCAGTGGGCGGGGCCTGAGCGGCCAATGCGGTTGGCACGGCAGCAAGGTTTCGCGAATTGAACACGGCAAACAGGTGCCCACGGTCGATGACATCAAGGCGTGGTGCTCGCACTGCAACGCCGAAGAGCACATCTCCGAACTGGTGGCGTCGCTCCACAACTACGAATCGCTGTACACCACCTGGCAACGCATGGAACGCAACGGGTTTCGACCGCTTGCGGCCAACCTCAACAACCTCTGGGAGCAGACCAACCACATCCGGGTGTATGCAACCAGCCGCGTCCCCGGTCCCATCCAGACGGCGGCGTACGTCCGTGAGGTCCTGTGCTCGCTGAGAGATCGACGCAACGTCGTCGACGACGTCGAACAGGCTGTGGAACTCCGGATGGCACGCCAGCGGCTTCTCCATCGGCCGGGGCGCGCACCTTCGCTTTCGTCCTCGAAGAAGCGGCGCGGCGTACCCGCTTCGGGAGCGATCAGATGCATGCGGAGCAGCTGGCCAGTCTGGTGGTCCTCGCCGCTCTCCCCGCCGTGTCCCTAGGCGTCATCCCTACCGGCGTCCACCGACCGTCCCTGTGGCCGGCCGAGGCGTTCTGCGCTTTCGACAACCGGCAGGTAATGCTGGACCTCTGGACAGGCATGGTGACCATTTCGCAGCCGTCCGAGGTCGCCGCCTACCTTGCGGCCTTCGGGGAGCTGTCCAAGTTGGCGATGTACGGAGCGCGGGCACGTCGGCTCATCACAGCAGCCATCGACGCGCTGGACTCCTGAGGCTTCGGAGGCATCGGATGGCCGGCGCAACTCCGGAAAGCCTGCTGCGGCAGTGCCGATACTCCGCTGTGCACCTCGAACAGCGGGACGCCTACAGCCTGTCGGATCCGGTCTTCCTGGACTGGCAGGCGGGCAACCGGCACGACGGCGAACCGCCCGAGTCCTGGTGGCGGCCCTGGCACGAGGCCGTCAGCGGCGCGGTCCAGCGTGGCGCGGTGGTCCGGCGGGCCAGGGTGGTCAACGAGCCGCTGAGCCCCTACATACGGTACGAGTACGACATCGCCTTCCAGAACATCGCCGCCGGAGAGGAGATCCGCTGGTTGCCCCGCCGGACGGCCACCGATCTGCTGCTGCCCGGCAACGAATTCTGGCTCTATGACGATGAGCTGTTGCTGGTGACGCACTTCAGCGGGGTAGGTGAGGTGGTTCTCCGGGAGACGTTCACCGGTTCCGAACTCATCGGGCGGTACCGCCGTGCGTTCCGCACGGTCTGGGAACGGGCGGTGCCACACGTGGACTACCGGCCGGAGTGACACCCGAACGTCCAGCGCTCAACAAGGATTCTGGATCTCAAGGGGTGGCCGCTGCGACTACCCGACGTCGCTGTCACCGTCGACGTACGCGCCCTCCCGAAGGGCGTGGGCGAGGCGGTTGACCACTTCGTCAACCGTGAAATCCCAGCCCACCAGTCGCGGACCACTCCAATTGATGCCCACCCGGCAGCCCGCCTCGGCCAACTCGGGCAACTCGTCGGTCCGCCACGTCTCCATCGACACCGACACCGGGCGAAGCCCGTGACCCCAGATCCTCGCCGCCCGCTGTGCCCGGGCCTCGGACGACCAGTACGGCAGCGCCCGCTTGCCGCTCGACGTCACCGGCGCCGGGCTGCCTTGATCGTCACGCACAGACCAGACGAGTCGACGCTCAGCCACCTCACGGAAGAACGCCGCCGCCTGGGCGCCGCTCTGGCTCATGCCGCACGTCCACAGCGCACAGGGACATTTTGCCGCCCGAGAACAGCGGACCGCTATCGCCGCGCCGGTGCCGGGTGGAGGCTGTCCACGGTTGGGGTTGGCGCCGCCGAGCCGGCGGTCGCCGTAGGCGAACAGCGGCAAAGCCACCTTCAGATCCTCGCGTAGACACGCAGCGTCGGGCGGAGCGGCAGCATGGGTGCGTAGCTACTCGTCGATCCCGCCGAGCCGGTCAATGTCCTCCGGTGAGATGCCGGTCAGCAATGCGACCCGCGCCATGGTCGTGCCATCCAACATCCGCATAGCCTCCCGCATTCCGACGTGGAGCTGCTCCCGACGGGCCGCGACGTAGTCCCTGACTGTTGCTGCCACAAGATCCTTCTTGGTCACCCCAAGGAAATGCGCACCCTGCGAGATCAACTCATCCACGGCGGGGTCGACCTTGAGCGGCGACTGCCGCTTGGCCTGTGCGGTCAAGCCCGTCAACTCCTCCCGACCAACCCCGACCATGGCAAGAGTTATCCCCGCGCCGGTGCCAGGTCGGGGTTGACCGGGTTGGGGATGGCGCCGCCGAGGCGGCGGTCGCGCTGGGCGAACAGCTCACAGGCGTACCACAGGTGGCGGCGGTCGAAGTCGGGCCAGAGCGTGTCCAGGGTGACGAACTCGGCGTAGGCCGCCTGCCAGATCAGGTAGTTGGACCAGCGCATCTCGCCGGAGGAGCGCAGCAGCAGGTCGACCTCGGGCACGTCGGGGCAGTAGAGGTAGCGGTACACGGTCTTCTCGGTGATCTTGTCGGGCTTCAGGCGCCCGGCGGCCACGTCGGCGGCCATCTCCGCGAACGCGTCGGCCAGCTCGGCCCGGCCGCCGTAGTTGACGCAGAACTGCAGGGTGATGAGGTCGTTGTGTTTGCTCATCTCCTGCGCGATCTCCAGCTCGTGGATGACCGAGCGCCACAGCTTCGGCCGGCGCCCGGCCCAGCGCACCCGGACCCCCATCTCCACGAACTGGTCGCGGCGGCGGTGGATGACGTCCCGGTTGAACCCCATCAGCCAGCGCACCTCCTCCGGCGAGCGCTTCCAATTCTCGGTGGAGAAGGCGTACGCGGACAGGTATTTGACGCCCAGCTCGATGGCGCCTTCGATGACGTCGAAGAGGGCCGCCTCGCCCAGCTTGTGCCCCTCGGTGCGGGGCAGGCCGCGCTCCTTGGCCCAGCGGCCGTTGCCGTCCATGATGATCGCCACGTGGTTGGGGACGGTGCCGGCCGGCAGCGCGGGCGGCCGCGCCCCGGACGGGTGCGGCGACGGCGGGGTGTAGCGACGGCTCACGGGCTCTCCCAGGCGACGGACGGTTCCTGCGGCGGACGGCGGACGGCCGTGTCCAGGGACGGCGGATGGCCGACGGCCGTCGCAGGGGACGGCGGATCGGCAGGTGACAGCGGATCATCGGCGGCCGCCCGGGAGGACGGCGGGCGGGGCGGGCTGGAGCGGTCGACCAGCGGCAGCGAGCGCAGGCCGCGCTCCAGGTGCCACTGCAGGTGCGCGGCGACCAGGCCGGAGGCTTCCCGGCGGGGTGCCGGTTCGGAGCCGTCGGCGGCGGCCCAGTCGCCGACGGCGAGCGCCCCCAGCAGGTCGAGGGTGGCCGGCGCCGGGTGGGCCGCCCCGGGTGGCCGGCAGTCGGGGCAGACACAACCCCCGGCTGGTACGGAGAACGCCCGGTGCACCCCCGGCGTGCCGCACACGGCGCACTCGCGCAGCGCCGGTGCCCAGCCGGCCAGCCCCATGGCGCGCAGCAGGTACGAGTCGAGGGTGAGGCTGCCGGTGTGCTCGGCCAGCGCCAGTGAGCGCAGCGCCCCCAGGGTGAGCAGGAACAGCCGCAGCGACGGCTCCTCCTCTTCCGGGGTGAGCCGCTCGGCGGTCTCCACGATGGCGCTGGCCGCCGTGTAGCGCGGGTAGTCCCCGACGAGCTGGCCGCCGTAGAGGGTGATGCCCTCCACCTGGGTGATCGAGTGCAGCGTCCGGCCCTCCATGAACTGCACGTCCACGTGGCCGAAGGGCTCCAGCCGGGCGCCGTACTTCGAGGTGGTGCGGCGTACCCCCCGGGCGACCGCGCGGATCCGGCCGCGACGGCGGGTGAGCAGGGTGATGATCCGGTCCGCCTCGCCGAGCTTCTGCACGCGCAGCACCACCGCGTCGTCGCGGTGCAGCTTGGCCCGGAACCCGGCAGTCACCCTGCCATTCTTCCCCACCGGCGCGGGCGGCCGGCCGCCAGGCACAAGGTCTGCACACCTGGCGGAGACCGGCGCCCCGGGGATGTCCTACAGTGGCGCGTACACACGGGAGCTCGGGCATGACCGGGCTGAGAGGACGGCTGGACGCGCCGTCGACCGTCGGAACCTGACCGGGTAATGCCGGCGTAGGGAGCACTCATGAGCACGACGGTTGTATCAGGCGGCCCTGCGCCGGAGGCGCCGCTCACCCTCGACCAGCCGGCGGCCCGGACGCTGGGCACCGGCGACCTGATCGGCCTGTGGGGCAACCTCGGCATCAGCCTGCTGCTGCCGGTGGCGGCCGGCTTCGTCGTACTGGCCGGCCGGCCGCTGCGGGTCACCCTGCTCGCCGTGCTGGTGGGCGCGGTGATCGGCTCGCTGCTGCTGGGGCTCGGTGCCGCCGCCGGGGCGCGCGCCGGGCGTACCGGCGATGGTGCTGCTGCGCGGCCTGTTCGGCGCCCGGATCTCGTCGCTGCCGACGGTGCTCAACGTGGTGCAGTGCTTCGGCTGGGCCACCTTCGAGATCGTCATCATCGCCACCGCGGCGTCCCGGGTGCTGCACACGCCGCGCTGGCCGTTCGTCCTGGTGGCCGGGGTGCTGGCCACGGCTGGCGTCGGTACGCCCGCTGGGCGCGGTCCGGGTCCTCGCCCGGTACGCCGTCTGGGCCGCCCTGGCCGCCACGGCGTACCTGTTCATCCGGACCCTGTCCCACCCGCTGCCGCCGGTGACCTCCGGGGGCGCCACGTCGTTCTGGACCGCGGCGGACATCGTGGTCGCGCTGCCGGTGTCCTGGTTCCCGCTGGCCGCCGACTACACCCGGCACGTGCGCGGCCGCCGGGCCGCGTTCGTCGGGGCCTGCACCGGCTACGGCGCCGCCACGGTGGCGTTCTTCACTCTCGGCGTGCTGGCGCTGTCGGCGTACGGGGCGGCCGGGCTGGACGTGATCGGCGCGCTGCTGGCGGTCCCGCTGGGGCTGCTCGCGGTGCTGGTACTCATCGTGGTGGAGCTGGACGAGGCGTTCGCCAACATCTACTCGACCGCGGTGTCGGCGCAGAACGTGCTGACCCGGGTGGACCGGCGGCTGCTCGCGGTGGCCGTCGGCGTGGTCGCGACGGTGCTCGCGCTGGCCGTGGACCTCGACCGCGTACGAGGCGTTCCTGTACCTCATCGGGGCGGTCTTCGTGCCGCTGGTCGGGGTGTTCCTGGTCGCCTACTTCCTGCTGCCGCGGCGCCTGGGACACGTCGGCGGCGGCGACGGGGCGGCCGGCGCTGCTGCTGCCGTGGGCGGCCGGGTTCGTGGCGTACCAGCTGACCCTGCCGACCTACTTCGACGGTGCCGGCGCCGGCTGGACCACCTGGTGGACGGCGCGGCAGCACCAGCTGGGCATCGACCCGGCCAACGGGCTGTCCGCCTCGCTGGTCAGCCTGGCCGTGGCGGCGGTCGCCACGCTCCTGCTGGGCGCCCCGGCGCTGCTGCGGCGCCGCCACCCGGCCCCGGACAGCGAGTCGGGAGCGGAGCGGGAGGCCGAACCGGCCCCGGAGCGGGACAGCGAACCGGCGGTGGGCGGATGACCGGGCTCGGTCGGCTGCACGTGCTCACCGACGCGGCCGGCGGCCCGGCCGCGCTGCGCCGTGGTCACCGCCGCGGTGGCGGCCGGCGCCCCGGTGATCCAGGTGCGCGTCAAGGAGGGTACGGACGCCGAGCGCTGGACTTCGCCACCGCCGTCCTGCGCGTGTGCCTCGAACACGGTGCGCTGTGCCTCGTCAACGACCGGGTCGACATTGCGCTGGCCGCCGGTGCGCACGGTACCCACCTGGGCGCGCACGACCTGCCGGTCGCCGCTGCCCGGCGCATCGCCGGACCGGGGCACCTGATCGGCGGCACCGCCCGCGACCCGGCCCGGGCCGCCGCCCTGGTCGCGGCCGGCGCCGACTACCTCGGCGTCGGGCCGGCGTACGCCACCACCACGAAGACCGGCCTGCCCGACCCGCTCGGGGCGGCCGGCGTGGCGGCGGTGGCCCGGGCGGTGCCGGTACCGGTCATCGCCATCGGCGGCGTGGACCGCCGCCCGCGTCCGCGCAGTTGCTCGCCGCCGGCGCGTACGGGGTGGCCGTGGTGGGCGCCGTGAACGCGGCGGCCGACCCGGCCGCCGCCACCCGGGAACTGCTCGCCGCGCTGGCCGGGAAGCCAGCTCAGGCCGTGGAGCCGACGCCGGTCGGGACGCCAGCCCCAGCCGGGGACTCGCCAGCCGCCGGTGCGCCGCCTCTCGCCGGGCAGCCAGCCCCAGCCGGGCAGCCAGCCCCAGCTGGAGAGTCGCCGGTCGCCGGGGCGCCAGCTCTCGCCGGGGACTCACCGATCGCCGGGGGTCACCGGTGAGCTGGGATGTGGTGGTGGCCGGTGGCGGCCTGATCGGGCTGGCGGTCGGCTGGCGCTGTGCCCAGCGCGGGCTGGGGTGTGTCTCGTGGACGAGCCGCCAGGCGGTGGCGCCTCGCACGCGGCGGCCGGCATGCTGGCCCCGGTCACCGAGGCCGGCTACGGCGAGGAGCCGCTGCTCGCGCTGTGCCGCGCCTCGCTGCGCCGCTACCCCGACTTCGTGGCCGAGCTGGAGCGGGTGAGCGGCCGGCCGACGTGGGGCTGCGTACCGCCGGCACCCTGGTGGTCGGCTTCGACGCCGACGACGTCCGGGAACTCGACCGCCTGCACGCCTTCCAGCAGGAACTCGGCCTGGCGGCGCAGCGCCTGACCGCCAGCGCCTGCCGGGAGCGGGAACCGGCGCTCACCCCGCGCCTGCGCGGCGGCGTCCACGTGGCCGGCGACCACTCGGTCGACGCCCGCGCCCTGCACGCCGCGCTGCTGGCCGCCGCCCGATCGGCCGGGGTCGAGCTGCTGCCCGCCCGGGTGACCGGCCTGCGCCGCGCCGGCGCCAGCGTCACCGGCCTGTCCACAGTGGACGGTACGGTCGCCGCCGGCACCGTGGTGCTCGCCCTCGGCGCGCGGAGCGCCACCCTGCCGGGCTGCCCGCCCCCGTGCCGGTACGCCCGGTGAAGGGCCAGATCCTGCGCCTGCGCCGGGGCCCGGGCCTGCTCACCGGCACGGTACGGGCGCTGGTCCGGGGCCGCCCGGTCTACCTGGTGCCCTACGGCGACGACGGGCTGATCGTCGGGGCCACCGTCGAGGAGCGCGGCTTCGACGCCACCGTCACCGCCGGCGCCGTCCACGACCTGCTGCGCGACGCCATCGAGGTGGTGCCCGGGGTGACCGAGCTGGCCCTGGTCGAGTCGCTGGCCCGGTTCCGCCCCGGCACCCCGGACAACGCCCCGCTGCTCGGCTACGCCGCCCCGGGCCTCGTCCTGGCCACCGGCCACTACCGCAACGGCGTCCTGCTCACCCCGGTGACCGCCGACGCGATCGCCGACCTGCTGCTCACCGGCGACCTGCCCGACTACGCCCAGCCGTTCTCCCCGGACCGTTTCCACACGCCGGACCGATCCGGTACACCGGCACAGGCCTTCTGAGGAGGATGCAGATGCGGGTCACCGTCAACGGCGGGACACCGGACGTCCCCGACGGCGCCACCGTCGAGCGCTGGTGGACGCGCTCGCACCGACCGGCGCCGGATCGCGGTGGCCCGCAACGGCGAGGTGGTCCCGCGCGGCGCCTGGCGAGGCGACGGTGCTGCGGCCGCGGGGACGCCGTCGAGGTACTCAGCGCGGTGGCGGGAGGATGACCAGTGGAAGAGCTGCGTCATCGCCGGCGAGGAGCTCGACCTCCCGGCTGCTGCTCGGTACCGGCGGGGTACCCAGCCTGGAGGTGCTGGAGCGGGCCATCGTCGCCTCCGGCACCGAGCTGGTCACGGTCGCGCTGCGCCGGGTCGAGGCGTCGGCAGCGGCGGCGCTGCTGGACGTGCTGGAGCGGTGCAAGGTGCGGCTGCTGCCCAACACGGCCGGCTGCATGACCGCCCGGGAGGCGGTGCTCACCGCGAAGCTGGCCCGGGAGGCGTTCGACACCGACTGGGTCAAGCTCGAGGTGATCGGCGACGAGCACACCCTGCTGCCCGACCCGGTCGAGCTGCTCGACGCGGCCGAACAGCTCGTGGCGGACGGCTTCATGGTGCTGCCGTACACCAAGCGACGACCCGATCGTGGCCCGCCGGCTGGCCGACCTGGGCTGCGCCGCGGTGATGCCGCTGGGCTCGCCGATCGGCAGCGGGCTGGGCATCCGCAACCCGCACAACATCGCGCTGATCCGCGAGACCGTCGACGTGCCGGTCGTCCTCGACGCCGGCATCGGTACCGCCTCCGACGCGGCGCTGGCCATGGAGCTGGGCTGCGACGCGGTGCTGCTCGCCTCGGCGGTCACCCGGGCCCGCGACCCGCGAGCTGATGGCCATCGCCATGCGCGCCGCCGTCGAGGCCGGCCGGCTCGCCTACCGGGCCGGGCGCATCCCGCGCCGCTGGCACGCCCAGGCGTCCACCCCGATGGACGGCCGGCCCGACCTGTGAGGCTGCCCCGGCTGCTGGTGCTCACCGACCGCGCCCAGTGCCGGGACAGCCTGCCGCGCACCGTGGCGCTCGCCGTCGAGTACGGTGCCCGGGCGGTGGTACTGCGGGAGAAGGACCTGCCGCCGGCCGACCGGGCCGCCCTGGCCGCGCAGCTGTCCGCGCTGCTCGCCCCGGTCGGCCGGTGTACTCATCCTGGCCGGCGCCGTCCGGGTGACCGGGTGCACCTGGCCGCCGCCGACCCGCTGCCCCGACCGCGCCCGGCGCTGTGCGGCCGGTCCTGCCACGACGCCGCCGAGCTGGCCCGGGCCGGGCCGAAGGCTGCGACTACGTGACGCTCTCCCCGGTCTTCGCCTCCGCCTCCAAGCCCGGCTACGGCCCGGCCCTGGGCCTGTCCGGCCTGTCCCGGCTGTGCCACCTGCTGGCAGCCGACCCCGCCACCGCACCATCCGGGCACCCGCTCACCCACCGCGCGGCTCGCGACCCGGCCACCTACCCGGCAGCTCGCGGCCCAGCCACCTACCGCGCGGCTCGCGGCCCGGCCACCTACCAGGCAGCTCGTGGCCCAGCCACCCACCCGGCAGCTGGTGGCCCGGCCACCTACCCGGCGGCTCGCCGCCCGGCCACCCGTCCGGCCGGTGCCGCGTCGGCCGACGGCCCGGTTGACGTCCCGGCGGTCTACGCCCTGGCCGGGGTCCGCCCGGACGATGTGGCCGGCTGCCTGGCGGCCGGGGCCGCCGGGGTGGCCGTGATGGGCGCGGTGATGCGCGACCCCCGGATCGTCCACGACTACCTGGCCGCGCTCCGGGAGGAACGCCAATGAGCAGCACAACGCCGCCCGTCGCACTCACCATCGCCGGATCGGACTCCGGCGGCGGCGCCGGCATCCAGGCCGACCTCAAGACCTTCGCGGCACACGGCGTGTACGGCGCCAGCGCCGTCACCGCACTGACCGCGCAGAACACCGTCGCGGTACGGGCGTCCTGCCGATCCCGGCCGGGTTCGTGCTGGCCCAGATCAGCGCCGTGCTGGACGACCTGCCGGTGGCCGCCACCAAGACCGGCATGCTGGCCACCGCCGAGATGGTGGCCGCCGTGGCCGACCTGGCCGCCGCCGGGGCGCTGCCCAACCTGGTGGTCGACCCGGTGATGGTGTCCTCCAGCGGTGACCGGCTGCTGGCCCGCGACGCCGAGCAGCTCTACCGCACGCGCTGCTACCGCACGCGCTCGTCGTCACGCCCAACCTGCGCGAGGCCGAGGTGCTGCTCGGTACGCCGATCCGCACCCTCGCCGAGCAGCACGCGGCCGCCCGGGCACTGGCCGCGCTGGGCCCGCGCGCCGTGGTGGTCAAGGGCGGCCACGCGGTCACCGACAGCGAAACCGACGCCATCGACGTGGTGTGGACGACGGCGAGGTGTACGAGCTGCGCGCCCGCCGGATTCCCACCCGCAACAACCACGGCACCGGCTGCACCTTCGCCTCCGCCATCGCGGCGGCGCTGGCCCTGGGCAGCCCGCTGCCCGACGCGCTGACCGCCGCGAAGTCCTACGTCACCCGGGCGATCACCGACGCCGCCGACTGGCAGCTCGGCGCCGGCCACGGGCCCATCGCGCACTTTCCCCCGACGAGCTGACCAGCCGCCTCAGAAACCGAGCTTGCGCAGCTGGCGCGGGTCACGCTGCCAGTCCTTGGCGACCCGGACGTGCAGGTCGAGGTAGATCCGCTCACCGAGCAGCTCCTCGATCTCCCGGCGGGCCTGGGTACCCACCTGCTTGAGCCGGGCCGCGCCGGCCCCGATCACGATGGCCTTCTGGGACTGCCGCTCCACGTAGACGTCGGCGAAGATGCGCAGCACCCCGCCGTCCTCGGCGGGCAGCATCTCCTCCACCACCACGGCGATCGAGTGCGGCAGCTCGTCGCGTACCCCCTCCAGGGCCGCCTCCCGGATCAGTTCGGCGATGAGCACCCGCTCCGGCTCGTCGGTGATCATGCCGTCCGGATAGAGCTGTGGAGACTCGGGCAGGTGCCCGGCCAGCACGTCGACCAGGTCGGTGAGCTGGTCGCCGGTGACCGCGCTGACCGGCACGATGTCGGCGAACTCGGCCAGTTCGGAGACCGCGACGAGCTGCTTGGCCAGCTCCGCACGGGGTACCAGATCGGTCTTGGTGACCACGGCGACCACGCCGGCCCGCAGCCCGGCGAGCTCCCCCGCGATGAACCGGTCGCCCTTGCCGATCGCCTCGTTCGCCGGGATGCACAGGCCGATCACGTCGACCTCGCTCCACACCTCGCGGACCAGGTCGTTGAGGCGCTCGCCGAGCAGCGTGCGGGGCCGGTGCAGGCCGGGGGTGTCGACCAGGACGAGCTGGGAGTCGGGCCGGTGCAGCACGGCCCGGATGACGTGCCGGGTGGTCTGCGGCCGGTTCGACGTGATGGCGATCTTCTGGCCGATGATGGCATTCGTCAGCGTCGACTTCCCGGCGTTGGGTCGGCCGACAAAACAGGCGAACCCCGCACGATAACTTCCCACGACCGGGCAGCTTACCGACCTTTACCGAACCGTTGCCGAGCAGTACGCAGCGGCCGCAGCGGCGCGGCCGTGTCTACCGGCATGACTGCAACAGGGGAGGCAGGTTGAACACCCGGACAGTTCCGGCCGAGGAGGACGAGTTCGACGAGTTCTACCGGGCCACCGCCAGCCGCACGCTCCGCTACGCCTACGGCCTGACCAGCGACGGCACGGCCGCCCAGGACCTCACCCAGGAGGCCTACGTACGGGCCTGGCAACGCTGGAAGACCCTACGCGGGTACGACAACGCCGAGGCGTGGCTACGCCGGGTGGTCACCAGCCTGGTCACCGACTGGTGGCGGCGGCTGGCCGTGCGCCGCCGCCACCAGCACAGCGTCGGCGCGGTGCCGCCGGTACCGCCCCCGGACGAGAACGGGGTGCTGCTCGCCGACGCGCTGCGCCGCCTGCCGGTCCAGCAGCGCCGGGTCATCACCCTCTTCTACCTCCTGGACCTGCCGGTCAACCAGATCGCCACCGAGCTCGGCATCGCCGAGGCAACGGTGCGCTCCACCCTCACCCGCGGCCGGAGCGCACTCTCCGCACTGCTTACCGACGGCCGTGACAAGGAGCGTCGCCATGCCTGACGAATTCGACAACTTCCTGCGTTCCGCCACCGACCACCTCGACTACGCGGCGTTCCCTGACCCGGCTGTCCTACGCGTCGAGGGTTCCCGACGGCGTCGGCGGCACACCGTGCTCGCCGTGACGGCGGTCGTCCTGCTCGTCGCCGCCGTTACCGGGGCCGGCGCCCGCTGGCACTTCACCGCTGAAACCCACCCGGTGCCCGGAAACATCAGCTCCCTACAGCCGACCGCCGCGCCGAGCACCACTGCCGACGCCAGCCCCATGACGCAGGGCAGCCCGAGCACCACCGACAGCCCGAGCACCACCGGCAGCCACGGCACCGCCGCCTGCACCGCCGACCAGCTCAGTACCCCGGCCCTGGTCAGCGGCGAAGGGGCGGCCGGTTCGGCGACCCTCACCGTCACCGTCACCAACCGGACCACGGCGTCATGCGTCCTCTCCGGCGTACCCACGCTCTGGGGCCATACCGGCAGCAACCTGGACAAGTGGCCCCAGCGGCCGATGACCGGGGCCGGCGGCCCGGCCGTCCTGGGCGCCGGCCGGGCCGCCTCGCTGACCCTCCGGATGGCAAACGCCCCGTGCCCTCCCCCCGTCGTGTTGACCGATCTGCTACTGGACCTGGGCGGCGGCCCCCTGTACCAGTCCGGGGCGACGCTGGTCCGCGCCTGCGGTACGACCGAGGTGAGCGGCTGGGACACCGACCTGGCGGCACCCTGCACCGCGGCCAACTTCTCGCAGCAGGCCATGGCCAAGCCGCTGGCCGGCGGGGACAGCTACATGATCATGATCAGTAACGCCGGCAGCCAGCCGTGCCTGCTCAGCGCGGGCCCGCTGCTGCACTACACCGACTCCGCCGGGCACAGCGCAGAGCTGCCCGGTGACACCATCGGCGTGCCGGCGACGCTACCGGGACACGGCTCCGCGTCGATGACCGTGACCGCCGGGCAGTCCACCGGCTGCGCCCCCACCAGCTACCACGACGTCTCGGTACAGGCCGGAACGGTCCGCCTCAGCGTCCCCGGGACCTTGGCGTTCTCCTGCCCACCGACCCGTACCGGCGGCTGGAGCAGTCCCTGATCCGCCGAGCTGCCGGCCACACACCCGGTCGCGGAGCCGGCAGCTCGGCGACGGACGCCAGCGGGCGCGCCGGGCAACCGACGGGCCGGCGCCCCAGGCGGTCAGCCCGCGTCGGTGGCCAGCAGCGAGCCGTCCGGCGCGGCCAGGTGCACCGGGGCGGCGGCGGACAGGTCGCGGACCGCCGCCACCCCGGCGGCGTCCAGGACGCTGGCCTCACTGACCACGGCCGCGGCCTCCAGCACGCTGGCGCCGGCTGCCACCGCGGCGGCCACCGCGTACTGCAGCGCCGTCAGGCTCAGCGACGGCAGGGTGATCGAACCACCGGCGTAGGTGCGGCCGTCGCCGTCCCGGACCGCCGCGCCCTCCACCGCGCCGGTCCGGGCGCGGGCCGCCCGGGCCAGCGTGACCAGTTTGGCGTCCTCGGCGGGCAGCGGCTGCTCAGGCATCGGCGTGCTCCCTGTCGGTACGGCTGCGGGCCGGCTCCTCGTCGTCGTCGACGACCCGGCGGACCAGCACGGTATCAATCCGGTTGCGCCGGCCGGTGGTGCCCTCGGCGATCAGCTGCAGGCCGCCCACCTCGGCCTCCGAACCCGGGATGGGAACCCGCCCGAGCGCCTGCCCGAGCAGCCCCGCGACCGTCTCCACCTCGTCCACCGGCAGCTCCACGTCGAACAGCTCGCCCAGGTCCTCGATGGGCAGCCGGGCGCTCACCCGGATACAGCCGTCGCCGAGCTTCTCCACCGGCGGGCGCTCCACGTCGTACTCGTCGGTGATCTCGCCGACGATCTCCTCCAGGATGTCCTCGATGGTGACCAGGCCGGCGGTGCCGCCGTACTCGTCGATCACCACCGCGATGTGGGTACGCGCCGCCTGCATCTCCCGCAGCAGGTCGTCCACCGGCTTGGACTCCGGGACGAACGCCGCCTCGCGCATCAGCTCCTCGGAGCGCACCGCGTCCAGGTCGCCGGTCTGCTCCCGGCGGACCAGGTCCTTGAGGTAGACGATGCCGAGCACGTCGTCCAGGCTCTCGCCGATCACCGGGATGCGGGAGAAGCCGGAGCGCAGGAACAGCCCCATGGCCTGCCGCCCGGTCTTGTGGTGCTCGATCCACACCATCTCGGTACGCGGCACCATCACCTCCCGGGCGATGGTGTCGCCGAGCGAGAACACCGAGTGGATCATCTCCCGCTCGTCGTGCTCCACGACGCCCCGCTGCTCCGCCAGGTCGACCAGTTCCCGCAGCTCGACCGTGGTGGCGAAGGGACCCTCCCGGAAGCCCTTGCCCGGGGTGACCGCGTTGCCGATGAGGATCAGCAGGCTGGCCAGCGGCCCCAGGGCGCGGCCCAGCCAGCGGACGGTCGGCGCGGCGTAGCGCCCCACGGTGTAGGCGTGCTGGCGGCCGATGGTGCGCGGCGCCACCCCCACCGCCACGAAGCTGACCACCAGCATGCAGCCGGCCGAGACCACCCCGGCCAGCCAGCCGGGGTCCCAGGTGTCGCTGGCCACCAGGGTGACCAGGACCGTGGCCGACAGCTCGCAGGCCAGCCGGAGCAGGAGCAGCAGGTTGAGGTAGCGGACCACGTCGCCGGCGACAGCCTGCAGCGCCCGGGCGCCGCGGGCACCGTCCCGGGCCATCTCCCCGGCCCGGGCCGGGGAGATCCGGGACAGCGCCGAGTCGGTCATCGCGAACAGGCCGGCCAGCACCACCAGCGAGGTGGCGACCAGCAGCAGCTGCAGATCGGGCATGTCGGCTACCGGGTGGCGTGGTAACCGGCGAGGAGTTGGGCCTGTAGCCCGAACATCTCCCGCTCCTCCTCCGGCTCCGCGTGGTCGTAGCCGAGGATGTGCAGTACCCCGTGGATGGTCAGCAGGTGCAGCTCGTGGCTGGCCGAGTGGCCCGCGGTGGCCGCCTGTTTGGCCGCCACCTCGGGGCACAGCACGATGTCGCCGAGCAGCGCCGGCTCACCGCCGTTGCCCTCCTGCGGCCCGTGGTCGATGCTGCCCTCGTCCATCGGGAAGGCGAGCACGTCAGTGGGGCCGTCGCCGCCCATCCAGCGGTGGTTCAGCTCGGTCATGTAGTCCACGTCGACCAGCAGGACGGACAGCTCGGCCAGCGGGTTGACGCCCATCTGGTCCAGCGCGTAGCGGGCGGCGCCGAGCACCGAATCGGTGTCCACCACGGTGCCGGACTCGTTGGCGATCTCGATAGACATGGCTCCCCCGTTCAGCGCCGGCGCCCGGCCCGGCCGTGTGCGGCCCGGCTCCCGGGCAGCTGTACCGGCCCAGCCGGCTGCTGCGCCTCGTCCCATCTGGTGTACGCGTCCACGATGTCACCCACCAGCCGGTGCCGGACCACATCGGCACTGGTGAGTCGGGAGAAGTGGATGTCCTCGACGCCCTCCAGGATGTCCTGCACCACCCGCAGCCCGCTGGAGGTACCGCTGGGCAGGTCAACCTGGGTGACGTCCCCGGTCACCACGATCTTGGACCCGAAGCCGAGCCGGGTGAGGAACATCTTCATCTGCTCCGGCGTGGTGTTCTGCGCCTCGTCGAGAATGATGAACGCATCATTAATAGTTCTGCCCCGCATGTAGGCCAGCGGCGCCACCTCGATCGTGCCGGCCGCCATCAGCCGGGGGATCGAGTCGGGGTCGAGCATGTCGTGCAGGGCGTCGTAGAGCGGGCGCAGGTAGGGGTCGATCTTCTCGTACAGGGTGCCGGGCAGGAAGCCGAGCCGCTCGCCCGCCTCCACCGCCGGCCGGGTCAGGATGATCCGGTTGACCTGCTTGCCCTGCAGCGCGGCGACCGCCTTGGCCATGGCCAGGTAGGTCTTGCCGGTGCCGGCCGGGCCGATGCCGAAGACGATGGTGTGCCGGTCGATGGCATCGACGTACTTCTTCTGGCCCAGCGTCTTGGGGCGGATGGTGCGCCCGCGCCGGGAGATGATGTTGAGGGTGAGCACGTCGGCCGGGCGCTCGGCGGAGCCGTCCACGAGCATCCCGACGATCCGGCGTACCGAGTCGCCGGTGAGCGTCCCGCCCTTGCCGAGCAGGTCGGTGAGCTCGGCGAACACGCGCTCGGCCATGGCCACGTCGGCCGGGGTGCCGGAGAGGCTGATCTCGTTGCCGCGGACGTGGACGTCGGCCGCGAGCGCTTCCTCGATCCGGCGGAGGACCTCGTCACGCGCCCCGAGCAGGCTGACCATCTGCTGTGGGTCAACCGTGATCTTCGTCTGGACCCGGGCGTCGGCCGGCTCGGCCGGGCTGGGGGAAGGGCTGGTCGTCATGGGTCGGCCGCGCGGGCCTGCTGCCACCTCTCGCACTCGCCGCTCAGGGCGGCCGTCGGTCGCCCTGCTCACCACCGGTCCGGGCAGCCCCGGAGCGGCACCGTCCCATGGTATCGGTCGTAGCCGACATTCGGCTCGCGTGTAACGGCGCTCGGCGCCTAGCGGGACACCAGCGGGCCGAGCCGCTGCCCGCCGAGGACGTGTCCGTGCACGTGGGCGACCTCCTGGCCGCTGTCCGGGCCGGTGTTGAAGATCAGCCGGTACCCCGACCCGTCCACCCCTTCGGCCGCCGCCACCTGAGCACAGGCGTCCAGCAGCCGGCCGGCCAGCGGGGGGTCTGCGGCGGCCAGCGCGGCCACATCGGCGTGGTGCTTCTTGGGGATGACCAGCACGTGCGTCGGGGCGGCCGGGTTGATGTCCCGGAAGGCCAGCACGTCGGCGGTGTCCAGGACCACGGTCGCGGGGATGTCACCGGCCACGATGCGACAGAACAGACAATCACTCACTCCGGGGATCCTAGGCCCCGGTCGACAGGGAGGTGGGCGACGGCTCGGGCGACGGGGTCAGTTCGGCGAGAGTACGCACCCGGCCCAGCGGCGAGCGCCAGATGATCACCGGGATGGGCAGCAGCAGGATGAGCACGAGCGCGAGCGCCGTCCGGGGTACCAGTACCCCGGCCAGCACACCGCCGAGCAGGGCACCCAGCGACAGGGCGCCCCGGGTGAAGACCCTGATCGAGGCGGTGACCCGGCCGAGCAGCGCCCCCGGCACGCTGGCCTGCAGGCCGCTGGCCACACAGACGTTGAAGATGCCCAGCGCGGCGCTCAACCCGAATCCGCCGACGACCAGCCAGGCCAGCCGGGCGCCGCCGCCGGCCAGCGGGGTGAGCAGCCCGCACAGCACCGCCCCGGCGGCCAGCCGGACGGCCCGGGCGTCGCCGATGCGGCGGGCGAGCCGTCCGGCCAGTGCGGCCCCGACCAGCCCGCCGACGCTGACCGCCCCGAATGCCAGGCCGATCACCCAGGTCGGCAGCTGCAGCTGCCGCACCAGGAAGATGATCAGCACCGTGTCGTACCCGGCAAGCGCCACGTTGCACACCGTCGCGCCGATGGCCAGGGTGCGCGGCAGCGGGGTACGCAGCACGTAGGCCATGCCCTCCCGCAGTTCGGTCCGCAGCCGGCGGCGTGCTGCGGCGGGGACCGGCTCGGAGGTCCGCATGGCGCCCACCGCGCCGGCCGACAGCAGGAAGCTCGCGACGTCCAGCAGCAGCGCGGCCGGCGCACCGACCAGCTGGACCAGCCCGCCGCCGAGCCCCGGCCCGGCGATGGCCGCCGCCGAGGCGCTGGCCTGTAGCACCCCGTTGCCGTCGGCCAGCCGGTCAGCCGGCAGTACCCGCGGCAGCAGCGCCGTGTTGGCCACGCTGAACAGCACCTGCCCCGTCCCGGACAGCAACGCCACTACCGCGAGCTGGGCCACCGTGAGCAGTCCCAGCCACCAGGCGAGCGGTACCGAGAACAGCAGCGCAGCGCGGGCCAGGTCGCTGGCGATCATCACCGGGCGCCGGCGCAGCCGGTCCACCCAGACCCCGGCCGGCAGCCCCACCAGCAGCCAGGCGACCGACCCGGCCGCGCTGACCAGCCCCACCTGAACCGGCGGCGCACCCAGAGCCGCCACCGCGACCAGCGGGAAGGCGAGGAAGGTGACGCTGTCGCCGAGTTCGCTCACGGTCAGCCCGGCCCAGAGCAGGCTGAAGTCACGGTGTCGCAGGACGCTCGCCATGCCGGACGGTACCGGCTACCAGCGGCCGAGCCGCGCGGAGAGCACGGCCAGCGCGGCCACCCCGGCGGTGGAGGTACGCAGCACGCTGGCGCCGAGCCGCACCGGCACCGCACCCGCCTGCTCGAAGGCGGCCAGCTCCTCGGCGGAGACGCCGCCCTCCGGCCCGACCGCCAGGACGATCTCCGCCCCGTCCGGCAGCGCGACGCCGGACAGCGGCGCGCTCGCCTCCTCGTGCAGGACGAAGTGCAGCCGGCCGGCCAGCGCGGCGGTGGCGGCCGGCGGCGCGACGGTCGGGTGCCAGACCAGGCGGGCCTGCTTGGCCGCCTCCCGGGCGGTGGCGCGCCACTTCTCCCAGGAGCGGGTGCCGCGCTCGCCGTGCCACTGCACCAGGCTGCGGGCCGCCGCCCAGGGCACGATCTCGTCCACGCCGACCTCGGTCATCGCCTGTACGGCCAGCTCCCCCCGGTCGCCCTTGGCCAGCGCCTGGGCCACCACCAGGCGGGGCGCGGGGGCCGGCGCCGTGCTGGCCGAGGAGACGTCGAGGTCGAGCGCTCCGCGCCGGGCGGCGCTGACCACGGCGGCGGCCAGCCCGCCGCGCCCGTCGCCGAGCAGCAGCCGTTCACCGGGGCGCAGCCGCTGCACGTCGGCGGCGTGGTGCCCCTCGGCCCCGTCGAGGGTGTACGCCCCGCCCGTGGGCAGCGCGTCGACCAGGAACAGCGGCGGACTCACCGGCGCGGGTGCTCAGGCGTGGCCGTTGAAGGCGTCCCGGATGAACGAGAAGAAGCCGCCCTGCTTGGTCAGCTCGGACATCTCCTCGCCCCGGGACTTGGCGAACTCGCGCAGCAGCCGCTCCTGCTCCGGCTCGAGCTTGGTCGGGGTCCGCACGTCCAGGTGGATGAACAGGTCACCGCGCCCGGCACCGCGCATGTGCGGTACCCCCTTGGCCCGGATGCGCAGCGTGGCGCCCGGCTGGGTGCCGGCCTTGACGTCGACGTTCTCCTCGCCGTCCAGGGTCTTGATGGTGAGCTTGGTGCCCAGCGCCGCGGCCGTCATCGGCACGGTGACCCGGCAGTGCAGGTCGTCGCCCTTGCGGGCGAACACGTCGTGGGGCCGTTCGCGGATCTCCACGTAGAGGTCGCCGGGTGGGCCGCCGCCGGGGCCGACCTCGCCCTTGCCGGCGAGTCGGATACGCATCTGGTCCTCGACGCCGGCCGGCACCTTCACGGTCAGCGTCCGCCGGGTGCGGACCCGGCCGTCGCCGCCGCAGGTCGGGCAGGGGTTGGGGATGACCGTGCCGTGCCCGGCGCAGTTGGTGCAGGGGCGGGCGGAGACCACCTGGCCGAGGAAGGTGCGCTGCACCGACTGCACCTCGCCGCGGCCATGGCAGACGTCACACTGCACCGGCTGGGTACCGGGGGCCGCGCCGCCGCCGTGGCAGGTCGGGCAGACCACCGCGGTGTCCACGGTGATCGGCGCCTCCACGCCGAACGCGGTCTCGTGCAACTCCAGCGGCAGCGGCAGGATGGCGTCGGCGCCGGGCCGGGTACGCGGCCGGGGGCCCCGGGTCGCGCCACCGCCGGCCGCCCCGAAGAAGGCGTCCATGATGTCCTGGAAGCCGACGAACGGCCCGCCCGCACCGGGGCCGGGGCCGCTGCCACCGGGGGCCAGCGGGTCGCCGCCGAGGTCGACGATCTGGCGCTTCTTGTCGTCGGAGAGCACCTCGTACGCGGCGTTGATCTCCTTGAACCGCTCCTGCGCCGCCGGGTCCGGATTGACGTCCGGGTGGTACTGGCGGGCCAGCTTGCGGTAGGCGCGCTTGATCTCGTCGGCGTCGGCGGTCTTCGCCACTCCGAGGATCCCGTAGTAGTCCCTGGCCAATGCTCCGTGCCCTCGTTTCGTGGTGCTGATCGGGGGATCAGCGCTCCGCCAGCAGGTCGCCGACGTAGCGCGCCACGGCGCTGACCGTGGCGATTGTCGCGGGGTAGTCCATCCGGGTGGGGCCGAGTACCCCCAGCCCACCCACGATGGTGGCACCCGGCCCGTAACCGGTGCTCACCACCGAGGTGGCGCGCAGGTGCTCGATCTGGTTCTCGTCACCGATGAGTACCCGGGTGACGGTGGCCTCGGCGCTGGCGCAGCCGATGAGCTTGAGCAGGATGACCTCCTCCTCCAGCGCCTCCAGCACCGGGCCGAGGGTGCCCTGGAAGTCCAGCTGGCCGCCGCGGGCCAGGTTGGCCGTGCCGGCCAGCGCGATGCGCTCCTCACCGCGCTCGACCAGGGTCTCCAGCAGCACCGAGGCGAGCGAGGCCATCGGCAGCCGCAGCGCCGGGTCGGTCTCCTCGGTCAGTTCCTGCACGATCGGCGGGGTGTCGGCGAGCCGCTTGCCCACCAGCTTCTCGTTGATCATGGTCCGCAGCCGGGTGACGTCGCCGTCGCTGACCGGCCCGGGCAGCTCCACCAGGCGCTGCTCCACCCGGCCGGTGTCGGTGATGACCACCAGCATGGCCCGGGTGGTGGAGATGGGTACCAGCTCCAGGTGGCGCACGGAGGAGCGGGACAGGCTGGGGTACTGCACCACGGCGACCTGGCGGGTGAGCTGGGCGAGCAGCCGGACGGTGCGGTGCACGGTGTCGTCCAGGTCGACGGCGCCGAGCAGGAAGCGTTCGATGGCCCGGCGCTCGGCCGGGGAGAGTGGCTTGATCCGGGAGAGCTTGTCGACGAAGAGGCGGTACCCCCGGTCGGTGGGGACCCGGCCGGCGCTGGTGTGCGGCTGGCGGATATACCCCTCCTCCTCCAGCACGGCCATGTCGTTGCGCACGGTGGCCGGGGAGACCCGCAGGTTGTGCCGCTCGACGAGGGCCTTGCTGCCGACCGGCTCCTGGGTGGCGACGTAGTCCTCGACGATGGCCCGGAGCACCTCGAGCTTGCGATCCTCGGGGTTCATCGCCTGCGTCGCCCTCCGTCCGTGCTCGCAGCGGGTAGTTACTGGCACTCCAATCGAGTGAGTGCCAGTCTACGACGTCGGGGCCGACTCCGGCGATCAGCAGTATCGCGGCTTATGCCCCGGAAAACATGGTTATCTCAGCCAATTACCGACAGTACCCAGCCGACTCCCATTCGCGGCTGGCGCCCATTGATCGGTGGCCCTACCGTGTCGCACATGACCCAACCACCACCCCCGGGCCCCGACCCGAACTTGCCCCCACAGCCGGGGTACCAGCCCCCGGTACAGCCGGGCTACCAGGCACCCCCGCCCGGCTACCAGGCCCCGCCGCCGGGCTACCAGGCCCCGCCCCCGGGCTACCAGGCCCCCCCGCCCGGTTACGCCGGCCCGCCGGCCGCACCCCCGCCCGGGTACAACAGTTCCGAGGAGAAGACCTGGGCGCTGGTGGCCACTTTCGGCGCCGCGGCCGGCAGCCTGATCTCCTTCGGCGTGCTCTCCGCGCTCGGTCCGCTCATCGCGTACCTGGTCAAGGGCAAGGAGCCCAACGTCCGCAGGTACGCCCTGCCGGCGCTGAACTTCTTCCTGCCGTTCAGCGGGGCCGCCCTGGTCCTGTTCGTGCTGCGCACCTGCGCCGGCTTCGCCCTCGACGGCGCCCTGTGGGCGCTGGTCAGCGGGCTGCTCTGGCTGGTGGCGGCGGCCGTCTGGATCGGCGCGATCGCCTTCGGCATCCTCGCTGGCATCAAGGCCAACGAGGGCCGCGAATACCGCTACCCGTTCTCTCAGCAGTTCATCAAGTAATACCCGCCCCCGGCCAGCCCGGGGTCGGTGGTCTGAAGTCCGGGACGCGGGTGAACGGGTGGGCACCCGCGCTCCCGGACAGCCGAGTGTGTGCCGGGCCGTGGCCCGAAGCCAGCCTCGCGCCGCGCTCTGCCGGGCAGTCGCGTCCGCCAGCGAGTCGCGTCCGCCTAGGCGGCAAGTTCGCCGAGGCGGCGAGGTTGCCGGGGGTCAACGGGAAACCTCAGGTCAGCAGGTCGCGGACCACCGCGTCGGCGAGCAGCCGGCCGTGCCGGGTCAGCACGGCCCGCCCGGCGGCGAACGCCTGGGCCGAGAGCAACCCGTCGTCCACCGCCAGCCGGGCCGCGGCCAGCCCGGCCCCGTCCAGCCGGCTCAGCGGCAGCCCGTCGGACAGCCGCAGCCGCAGCATCACGTCCTCCTCGCGGCGCTGCGAGGGGTCGAGCAGTTCCCGGGCGTAGCCGGGTGAGGCGCCCTCGGCCAGCCGGGCGGCGTAGGCGTTCGGGTGCTTGACGTTCCACCAGCGCACCCCGCCGACGTGGCTGTGCGCGCCGGGACCCAGCCCCCACCAGTCGCCGCCGGTCCAGTAGAGCAGGTTGTGCCGGCACCGGGCGGCCGGCGAGGTGGCCCAGTTGGACACCTCGTACCAGTCGAAGCCGGCGGCGTGCAGGGCGTCGTCGGCGGCCTCGTAGCGGTCGGCGGCCACGTCGTCGTCGGGGTAGGGCAGCTCGCCCCGGCGCATCCGGGCGGCCAGCCGGGTGCCGTCCTCCACGATCAGGGCGTAGGCGCTCACGTGGTCGACGCCGGCGGCCAGCACGGCCGCCAGCGAGCCGGCGAAATCCTCCGCGGTCTCCCCCGGCGAGCCGTAGATGAGGTCCAGGTTGACGTGCGCGAAGCCGGCGTCCCGGGCCTCCCGCGCGGCGGCCACCGCGCGGCCCGGCGTGTGCCGGCGGTCCAGCAGCGCGAGGACGCCCGGCGCGGTGGACTGCATGCCCAGCGAGATCCGGGTGAACCCGGCCGCCCGCAGCGCGCGCAGCGAGGTCGGCTGTACCGACTCCGGGTTGGCCTCGGTGGTCACCTCGACGTCCGGGGCCAGGCCCCAGGTGGCGTCGATGCCGTCGAGCAGCCGGGCCAGCTCGGCGGCGGGCAGCAGGGTGGGGGTACCGCCGCCGAAGAACACCGTGTCCACCCGGGGCGGGGTGGGCAGCACCCGGGCGGCCAGCGCCAGCTCGGCCAGCACCGTGTCGGCGTACCCGTCGGCGCTGACCCCCTCACCGGCGGTGTAGGTGTTGAAGTCGCAGTACCCGCAGCGCGAGGCGCAGAACGGCACGTGCACGTACACCCCGAAGCCGTGGCTGCCCACGGCGGCGAGCGCGCTGGCCGGCAACTCACCGGTACGCGGAACTGGATCACCTTCTGGCAGGGCCCCGGGCATGCCTCTAGTCTGCCGACATGACCTCGCCCACCGACGTGCCGGTCCGCTACGCCACCGATCGCGGCGTGGCGACGGTGACCCTGGACAGCCCGGCCAACCGCAACGCGCTGTCCACCGCCATGATCGAAGCGCTGCTCACGGCGCTGCGGCGGGCCGAGGACGACCCGGAGGTCCGGGCCGTGGTGCTCGACCACACCGGGCCGGTGTTCTGCTCCGGCGCCGACCTGAAGGAGACCGCCCGGGCGCTGGCCGGCGGCACGGTCCCGGTGGCCCGCCTCGGCGAGGTGCTGCTGGCCATCTGGGAGTCGGCCAAGCCGGTGCTGGCCCGCGTCGCCGGCCCGGCCCGGGCCGGTGGCCTGGGCCTGATCGCCGCCGCTGACCTGGCCATCTGCGCCACGTCGGCGACCTTCGCCTTCTCCGAGGTACGCATCGGGGTGGTCCCCGCGGTGATCTCCGCCACGGTGCTGCCCCGGCTGGCCCCGCGCGCCGCCGCTGAGCTGTTCCTCACCGGCGAAACCTTCGACGGGGTACGCGCCGAGCAGGTGGGGCTGGTGAGCCGGGCGGTACCCGCCGAGCAGTTGGACGCCGCGCTGGCCGCCGCCCTGGACGCGCTGCGGGTCGCCGGCCCGGCCGCGCTGGCCGGCACCAAGGCGCTGCTGCGCGGGCGCAGCATCGATCCGCGCGCCCTGCTGCCGGCGCTGTCGGAGCTGTCGGTGGCGTACTTCGGTTCGGCCGAGGCGCGCGAGGGGATGGCGGCCTTCGCCGAACGCCGGCCACCGGCCTGGGTTGTCTGAGGCCGCCTGCTGGGTATGGCGAAGTACGCTGTCAGCCACCCTCGTCACCGTCGCATACCCAGGGAGAGCCGTTGCGACTGCGCGTCGTCCTGTCCGTCCTGCTCGCCGTGGCCGTGCTCACGGTCGGCGGGGTGTATCTGGGCATCCACGCGCTGACCAGCAAGCTGCCCGCGCACCTGCCGGACATGACCCAGCAGTGCGTGGTCACCGGGGCGGTGGACGGCCGGCAGGAGGACTTCGACCTGTCCCCTGAGCAGATGGCCAATGCCGCCACCATCGCCGCCGTGGGGATCACCCGCAAGATTCCGCCCCGGGCCATCGTGGTGGCGCTGGCCACGGCTCAGCAGGAGAGCAAGCTGCAGAACCTGTCCGGCGGTGACCGGGACTCGATCGGGCTGTTCCAGCAGCGCCCGAGCCAGGGCTGGGGGACGCCGGAGCAGATCGCCGACCCGCGCTATGCGGCCGGCCGGTTCTACACCGCGCTGCTGAAGGTGAAGGGCTGGCAGCAGCTGACCGTGGCGCAGGCCGCGCAGCGCGTGCAGCGCAGCGCCGACGGCAGCCTCTACGAGCGGTGGGAGGCCAGCGCCGGGGCGCTGACCGACGCCTTCGTGGGTACCAACGACGCCGCGCTGTCCTGCACGATCACCGACCCGCCAAACGAGCGCGGCGCCGCCGCCACCACGGCGCTGGCCCAGGGGCTCGCCCTGGACTGGGGCCCGGTGGCCGTGGCCGACCCGGCGGGCACCGGCGTCAGCCTGATCGTGGGCGCGCCGGTGACCGGTTGGCAGTACGCGCACTGGCTGGTCGCGCACGCCGCCGAGCGGGGCGTGAAGAGCGTCACGTTCGGTAACCGGGTCTGGACGGCCAAGCGGGGCAGCTGGTCCGCTCCGCCCAGCGACGCAACCGTTGCCGACAGTAATCAGCGCGTCGTCGCCGAGGTCTGGGCCTGAGCCGGTCCGGCCGCTGAGCGCTGCTCATTGTGGTGACGGTGAGCTACGATCGCCGGGTCTCTGCCGCACCCCTCAGAGTCCGCGACTTCGCGGATCGCGGCCCACCCGAAGACAGGCAAGGGGAGGACATGGCTGCTGCATTCGACTACGGCGGCCTGACCGGCTATGAGCCGATCAGCGAAGTTGATCGCAAGGAGTTCCACGAGCAGGGCTTTCTTCTCCTGCGCAATGTCCTGACCGAGGAGCACCGGGCCGCCCTGGAGGGGGCCGTGGACCGGGTGTACGCCGAGGAGCAGGCCAAGGGAAACACCACCAAGGACGGCACCCTGCACCTGCTCGGCTTCCTGGAGCGCGACGAGCTGTTCGGCGAGCTGCTGACCCACCCCGTGGCCTTCCCGTACATGTGGGGGCTGGCCGGCTGGAACATCTACACCCACCACAACCACCTGGACGTCACCCCGCCCGCGCTGGAGCCGGAGAAGCCCTACTGGGGCTGGCACCAGGACGGGTACCGGCAGAACTCCGACCCGGAGACGATGGACCCCACGCTCCCCCGGCCGATGTTCTCGCTCAAGGTGGGCTACGTGCTCTCCGACCTGTCGGAGAAGGGGCGCGGCGCCACCAAGGTGATCCCCGGCAGCCACCTGTGGAACTCGCTGCCCCGCCCGGCCGACCTCTCGGTGCAGAACCCGGACCCGGAGGGCACCGTGGAGATCACCGCGAACCCCGGCGACGCGTTCATCTTCGACCGCCGCCAGTGGCACTCGCGCTCCACCAACCTCTCCACGATCACCCGGAAGATGCTCTTCGTCGGCTACACCTACCGGTGGATCCGGCCGCTGGACGAGCTGCACCCGGACCTGAACGGCGAGTGGTACCGCAACCGCACCCCGGTGCAGCGCCAGCTGATCGGCGAAGGTACCCACACCGCCAACTACTGGGGCATCAACTGGGACGGGTACATCGACGACGAGATCCCGCTGCGCAGGGAGCTGCGGGAGCGCGGGCTGCTCAACCGCGACATCCCCTGGCTGCGCTGACCGCGAGCCGTGAACACGGCGAAGGGCCGCCCGGATGACCAGGCGGCCCTTCGCCGTGTGGTGCGGTTGGTTACCGCAGGGCGCGACGACGGCCGTACAGGCCGGCGACCAGGGCGACGCCGACGGCGGCCACGATCACCTGGAACAGGAACTCGGTCCAGTCGAAGCCGGGGGTGCTGGCCACGCCGAAGGCGCGGGCGATCGCGGTGCCGATGAACGCCGAGATGATGCCGACCACGATGGTCAGCCAGATCGGCAGGTCCTGCCGGCCCGGGACCACGAGACGGCCCAGGGCGCCGATGACCAGACCGATGATCAGGGCGGTGATGATGCCGGTGACAGTCATTGTGTTCCTCCTCGAACCGGGGTCGCCTGGTGGATTCCCCCACTGGTTGCGGCTCAAACAACTGCTTTCTCCGCCGCCGGCGCGAGTCCCGTGACGACCATCCTTGGCCTTGTCACCAGCCTCTTACCGGCTACGACAGAACATTGCCCATCCGCTTCCCGGCTCAAACACGGCGTCTTTGCCATTGACCTAAATGGATTGGCCTACGCTCGTTGCCGACCCCTCTGGCCTGCACTGACAAGCGGATTGCGGCAGCCCGGTCGGATCGGCCGATCAGGCCGGACGGGCGCCGGTGGCCTCGGCCAGCAGCCGGGCGGCGGTGCGCAGGGCGCGGTCCATGGTGGCGAACGCCATCGCCGGCGGGTCGGCCAGCGGCAGCCAGTCCAGTTCGCTGGCCTCGCTCGGGTCGGGGACCAGCTCCCCGTCGGTGATCTCGGCCAGCCAGAAGCAGTCCAGCACCGGCAGGTGCTCGCCCTGGAAGGCGTAGTCGCCGACGTACATGCCGAGGAAGGTGACCAGCTCGATGGTCACGCCCAGCTCCTCGCGGGCCTCCCGGACGGCCGCGTCGGCCGGGTGTTCGTACCCGTCGCAGAAGCCGCCGGGCAGGTCCCACCGGCCGGCGCTGGGCTCGCGGACCCGGCGCAGCGCCAGGAAGTGCCCGTCCCGCACGATCACCACGGTGGCCGTCGGCCGGGCATTGAGGAACAGCTGGTACCCGCAGGCGGCGCAGGTGGTGGGCGGGTCGGCGGCCAGCGCCGCGCCGCAGCGGGAGCAGTGCCGGTTCACTTCTTGGCCGGCGCCTTGCCGTCGGTGGGGCCGTCCGCGGTGGACAGGGCGGCGATGAAGGCCTCCTGCGGCACCTCGACCCGGCCCACCATCTTCATCCGCTTCTTGCCCTCTTTCTGCTTCTCCAGCAGCTTGCGCTTGCGGGTGATGTCACCGCCGTAGCACTTGGCCAGCACGTCCTTGCGGATGGCCCGGATCGTCTCGCGGGCGATGATGCGGTTGCCGATGGCCGCCTGGATGGGTACCTCGAACTGCTGGCGCGGGATGAGCGCGCGCAGCTTGGCGGCGATGCTGGTGCCGTAGGTGTAGGCCTTGTCCTTGTGCACGATGGCGGAGAACGCGTCCACCGCCTCCCCGTGCAGCAGGATGTCCACCTTGACCAGCTCCGCCTCCTGCTCGCCGCTGGTTTCGTAGTCCAGGCTGGCGTAGCCCTTGGTGCGGGACTTCAGCTGGTCGAAGAAGTCGTAGATGATCTCGGCCAGCGGCAGCGTGTAGCGCAGCTCGACCCGGTCGGCGGAGAGGTAGTCCATGCCCTGCAGGTTGCCCCGGCGCCCCTGGCACAGCTCCATCACGGCGCCCACGTAGTCGTTGGGGGTGAGCACGGTGGCCCGGACGATCGGCTCGAAGATGTCGCCGACCTTGCCGGTGGGGAACTCGCTCGGGTTGGTGACGATGTGCTCCCGCCGGTCCTCCATGATCACCCGGTACACCACGTTCGGCGCCGTGGAGATCAGGTCCAGGTTGAACTCGCGCTCCAGCCGTTCCCGGATGATCTCCAGGTGCAGCAGGCCGAGGAACCCGCAGCGGAAGCCGAAGCCGAGCGCCGCCGAGGTCTCCGGTTCGTAGGCCAGCGCGGCGTCGTTGAGCTTCAGCTTGTCCAGCGCGTCGCGCAGGTTGGGGTAGTCCGAGCCGTCGATCGGGTAGAGGCCGGAGTAGACCATCGGCTTGGGGTCCTTGTACCCGCCGAGGGCCTTGCTCGCCGGCCGGGTGTTGATGGTGACGGTGTCCCCGACCCGGGACTGGCGCACGTCCTTCACGCCGGTCATCAGGTAGCCGACCTCGCCGACGCCCAGCCCCTTGGACTTCACCGGCTCGGGCGAGATGACGCCGATCTCGAGCAGCTCGTGCACGGCGCCGGTGGACATCATCTTGATCCGGTCGCGGGCCTCGATCCGGCCGTCGATCACCCGGACGTAGGTGATCACGCCCCGGTACACGTCGTACACCGAGTCGAAGATCATCGCGCGGGCCGGCGCCTGGGCGTCGCCCACCGGCGGGCGCATCTGCCGGACGATCTCGTCGAGCAGGTACGCCACGCCCTCCCCGGTCTTGCCGGAGACGCGCAGGCAGTCCTCGGGCTGGCAGCCGATCAGGTGGGCCAGCTCCTCGGCGTACTTCTCCGGCTGGGCGGCCGGCAGGTCGATCTTGTTGAGTACCGGGATGACGTGCAGATCGTTCTCCAGCGCCAGGTACAGGTTGGCCAGCGTCTGCGCCTCGATGCCCTGCGCGGCGTCGACCAGCAGCACGGCGCCCTCGCAGGCGGCCAGGCTGCGGCTCACCTCGTAGGTGAAGTCGACGTGCCCCGGCGTGTCGATCATGTTGAGGATGAACTGCTCGCCGGCCCGCCCGCCCTCCCGGACCGTCCACGGCAGCCGGACGGCCTGGCTCTTGATGGTGATGCCGCGCTCGCGCTCGATGTCCATCCGGTCGAGGTACTGGGCGCGCATCTGGCGCGCGTCGACCACGCCGGTGAGCTGCAGCATCCGGTCGGCCAGGGTGGACTTGCCGTGGTCGATGTGGGCGATGATGCAGAAGTTGCGGATCAGCTCCGGGCTGGTCGCGGCAGGCTCGAGCGTGGCTGGCACGGTATCCGTCTCTCGTATCGGTGAGTCGCGCTCCATCGTCCCATGCCGCCCGGGGCGCCCCACGCCCGCAGGTGCGCCGGGCCGGCCGGTACCCGGGCGCCGGGTAGCCTGGCAGCGCCCGTTTTGGCTGGCCCTGCAGGTACCTGGTAATCTGGCTGCTCGCGTGTGGCTGTGCCGTGCGCGTCGAAGCTGTCAGAGAAACCACTGCTCGTGAGGACGAAGGCTGTCGCGTGGCGAACATCAAGTCTCAGATCAAGCGCAACCGGCAGAACGAGAAGGCCCGGCTGCGGAACAAGTCGGTGAAGTCGTCGCTGAAGACCGCGATCCGCAAGTACCACGAGGCGGTCGCCTCCGGTGACGCCACCACGGCGGAGCCGCTGCTGCGCGCCGCCACCCGGGCCCTCGACGTCGCCGCCAGCAAGGGCGTGATCCACAAGAACCAGGCCGCCAACCGCAAGTCGGCGATCGCCGCGCAGCACGCCTCGCTGAGCGCCTGACCCACCCCGCCCACCCGGGCGGCGCACCACTCCACGAACCGCCGTCGGCACCCGTGCCGACGGCGGTTCGCTGTCCTACGGGCTCCTCGAAGCCCGCCCGCGCCACCGCTACGGCTGCACGCGCGCCTACGACGAGCGCTTCGGCAGAGCCCGCCCGTCGATCTCACCGGCCTGGACCACAGCTGCGTCGCCACGCAACGGACCGGGCGACCGGGTCCCGACGTCAGCCGTCGGTGTCGGGCGGGCCAGGCGGCTCCACGGGGACGGCCGCCCTGGCCCACACCCGGTCGGGTCCGGCCGGGATGCGCTGCTGGCGGTCGAGTTGGCCGGACCGGGCCACCGAGGAGCGGTTCCACGCCGGCTGGTTCCAGGGCGGCCCACCGGCCCGGGTGCGGGGTCGGTCGCCCTGCTCCCCCGGACCCGCGTTGCCCCCGGTACGAGACTCCGGCCGCGACGCCGCCGCCGGCACGGCCGGGCGGTCAGCCGGCCCCGCTGGGCGGTCAGCCGGCCCTGCTGGGCGGTCAGCCGGCCCTGCTGGGCGGTCAGCCGGCCCCGCCAGGGCGGGCGACCCGGCTGGGGAAGCACTGGTCGTCCGCGCCGTCGTGGCCGGGTCGGTGACCGCGGCGGGGGCAGCCAGCGCGGGCACGGACACCCGCCCCACTGCGACGGCGGGAACGTCCGCCCGCCCGGGCGGGACTGCCCCACCGGGCACCGTGGCCCGGCCAGTCGCTTTCGCGGACTGCCGGCCGGTCGCGGTCATGGACTGGCGGCCGGTCGCGGTCGCGGACTGCCGGCCGGTCGCAGTCGTGGACTGGCGGCCGGTCGCGGTCATGGAGTGTCGGCCGGTCGCGGTCATGGACTGCTGGTCGGCTGCGGTCATGGACTGGCGGCCGGTTGCGGTCGTGGAGTGCCGGCCGGTGGAGCGGTCCCGGCCCGGGGCGCGCTGTGCGGCGCGCGACGGCGCCGCCGCCGCCGGGACGGTCGCGGCGAACGCCGCCCGCCGGTACCCGGTGGCGACGTCCTCCACCTTGACCAGGGCGGCCACCACCAGCGGCAGCAGCGGCACGCTCCACCAGCTGGCCAGCTCGGCGAGCGCGGCCAGGCCGGCGAGGAGCAGGGTGCCTTCGATGAACAGCAGCCGCAGGCCGGTGCCCGGCTGGACGTGGCGCAGGCGCAGCACCCGGGCGTAGATGGGCCGGCTCACCGGGGCACTCCGCCGGTCCGCCGGGCGGCCACCATGGCGAAGATCGCCTTTTCCAGGGCGTACCCCCGGTCATCGGAGCCGCCCTTGACCTCGGCGTTGCAGTCGGCGGCGGCGCGGGCGGCGACGACCAGGCCGTCCGGAGTCCAGCCGCGGGCCTGCCGCTGCGCCCGCTCCACCTTCCAGGCCGGCATGCCGAGGCTGGAAGCCAGCTGGTACGGGCTGCCCCGGCCGGCCGCGGCGACCCGGGCGACGGTACGCACGCCGGCCGCCAGCGCGTCGGCGATCGGCACCGGGTCGACCCCCACGTGCAGCGCCCAGCGCAGTGCCTCCAGCGCGGCCGGCACGTCCCCGACCATCGCGGCGTCGGCCACCGTGAAGCCGCTGACCTCGGCCTTGCCCCGGTAGTACCGGGCCACCGCAGCGGCGTTGACCTTGCCGCCGGTGTCGGAGGTCAGCTGGGCGCAGGCCGAAGCGAGCTCGCGCAGGTCGTTGCCGACGGCGTCGAGCAGCGCCGCGGCCGCGTCGTCCGGGCAGGTACCGCCCAGCCGGCGCACCTCCTGGCGGATGAAGTCGATCCGTTCGGCCATCCGGGTCAGCCGGGCGGCGCTGAGCACCTCGGCACCGGCGGCCCGCAGGCCGTCGGCGAGCGCCTTGCCCTTGGCGCCACCGGCGTGCGTCACCAGCAGGCAGCTGTCCGGCTCCGGGTGGCCCGCGTAGGCCAGTAGCGCGGCGGCCAACTCCTTGCGGGCATCCTGACCGTCCCGGACCACCAGCACCCGGCCGCCACCGAACAGCGACGGGCTGAGCAGCTCGGCCAGCTCGCCGGGGTTCAGCTCGGACGCCGGGTACTCCCGGATGTCGACCTCCGGGTCGGCCGCCCGGGCGGCCTGCGTCACACCGGCCACCGCACGGGCGACGAGCAGCTCCTCGTCGCCGCTGACAAGACACAGCGCTGGTACCACCGGACCATCGTGTCACGCGCGTCCCGACCGCGTGGCCGCTGCCACGCAGACCACCGTGCCGTTTGTGACCATGACGATCCCCTCGGAATCCGGCTCTGGTCATCGGCGCAGCGACCAGTCGGCGTCGCCGTCGGTGACGGTCGCGTCGGCGTAGGAGTCGGTGTGCGGACCGGGCCAGCGGCCGCCCGGGTAGGCGGTGTGGTCCACCGCGAGGCCGTGCAGCCCGACCAGGCCGCGGGCCTGCGCGGCGAGGCAGACGCCGAGCGTACTGAGCAGGGCGCTGACGGTGGCCAGGCCGCCGAGCGCCTCGGTCAGGATCAACTCGATGCCGGCCAGCGAGAGCACCGCGGTACCGAAGGCAGCCGCGGCGGTCACCGCGGCGGCGACCAGCCGCGCCACGACCACCGCGAGCGCGAGGTAGAACGGGACGGCGGCCGAGGCGCACTCGGCCAGGTTGGCCGCCACGCCCCCGGCGACCGTACCGAGCTGCGCCGACGCCCGGCCCTGCGCTGCCGTCGCCGCCGCGTACGCCTGGCTGGCACTGCCGGCCCAGGCGTCGGTCCGCTGGTCGGCCAGGGTCGCCGTCACGTCGCTGGCCGTACCGGCGATGTCGCGCCAGCGCCAGGCCAGCCGGAACAGCGTCACCGGGGCAGCGGCGCCGGCGAGCAGTTCGCCGATCAGCGCGGCGACGTCCCGGGCGGCCGCCACGGCCTCGTCGACCAGTCCGCTCACGACGGCGCGCACGGACGCCGGGACGTACCAGGGCGCCAGTGCCCGGGCCGCGGCGGCCGGCAGGGCGTCGACGATCTCCCGGAACCGGCGCAGCCCCACGCCGGCCTCGTCCATCACACCCAGGTACGCGTCCACACCCCGACCTCCTGCTCAGTACAGCCCGCGCAGCCGGTGCTCGCCGCTGGCGTCCTCGGCGTCGTACCGGTCGGCGACCGTCCGCAGCGTGCCGGCGATCGCCGTCATCGCGCCCTGCCCCTCCCGGCACCGGCCGGCCACGGCGTCCACCAGCTCCGCGTAGGCGCCCACGATGACCTGGAAGACCCCGGCTTCTCCCCGGTCCAGCGCGGTGGCCGTGACAGCGCGCGCCATCCCGGCCAGCACCCCGGCCTGGCTGTCCCAGCCACCGGCTGCGCGGCGCAGCGCGTCGGTGGCCACCCGCACCTGGGCCGGCGTCGGGCCGGTCATCCGGATCCCCGGCGGTGGCGGGGCTCGCCGTCCGGCCGGGCCCGGTCGAACGGGGCGGTGCCGCTGTCCCGCTGCGCCCGGGCGCGGGTGCGGCGCACCGTGTGCAGCAGGCTGGTGAGCCGGGCGTCGAGGTCGGCCAGGCGGCCGGTCAGGTCGTCGGTCACGTCCGGACCACTCCGCGCCGCAGCACGGCGAGCGCGCCGTGGTCGACCAGAACCGCGCAGTCACCGTCGAGGTCGGTCCGCAGCACCCGCGCCCCGCTCCGGGTCAGGCCGGCGAGCACCTGCTGGTTGGGCAGGCCGTAGTCGTTGCCGGCGCCGACGGAGACCAGCGCCACGGCGGGGTGTACCGCATCCAGGAACGCCGGGTCCTGTTTCGCCGAACCGTGGTGGGCCAGCTTGAGGACGTCGGCGCGCAGCCCGGACGGCCCCGCCGCCGCCAGGATCTCGGCCTGCTCCTCGTCCTGCGCATCGCCGGCCAGCAGTACCCGGTGCCCGGCGACGTCGGCGCGCAGCACCAGCGAGTTGTTGTTGGGGTCGGAGTCGGTCCCCCGGAGCTGGGTGACCGGTCCGAGCACGGTCAGTGCCAGCGGGCCGTCCCGCCAGCTCCAGCCGGCCGGGGGCGCGAGGACCGGCACGCCACGGGCAACGGCCAGCCCGTTCACCAGCGCGGCGGGGGTGGCCGGCTCGGCCAGCGCCGAGACGAGCAGCCCGGCGACCCGGCGCCCGCGCAGCACGCCCGGCACGCCACCCACGTGGTCGGCGTGGAAGTGGGTGAGTACTAGCAGGTCCACGGTGGACACCCGCAGATCGCGCAGGCAGCGGTCGATGGCGGCCGGCTCGGGCCCGGTGTCGACGACCACCGCCCGGCCGGGGGCGACCGGCAGCACCAGACCGTCGCCCTGACCGACGTCGCACGCCACCACCAGCGGCTGCGCTGCCGGCGGCCAGCCGGCGGCCAGCACGGCCACCGGCGCGGCGCCCAGCACGGCGGCGAGCGCGCAGACCACGCTGGCCAGCCGGAGCACCGGCCGCCGGCTGACCAGCAGCGCGACAGCCAGCAGCAGGGCCATCAGCAGCCCGCCGGCCACGCCGCCCGGCCAGGGCAGCAGGCCGGCGGGCAGGCCGGCGCCGACCCGGGCGACCAGCAGCAGCCAGCGCACCGGCCAGCAGGCCAGCCAGGCCAGGAACGCCGCGCCGGCCGGCCACACCGGCGACGCCACCGCGGCCAGCACACCGAGCACGGTGGCCGGTGCCACCGCCGGTTCGGCGAGCAGATTCGCCGGTACGGCGGCCAGGCTCACCGTCGCCGACAGCGCCGCGATCACCGGCGAGCAGGCCACCTGGGCGGCGGCCGGGACGGCCACCGCCTCGGCCAGCCCGGCCGGTACACCGCGCCGCCGCAGGGCGTCCCGCCAGCCCGGGGCGAGCAGCAGCAGGCCGCCCGTGGCGCACCCGGACAGCGCGAAGCCCGGGTCGCCGGCCAGCGCCGGGTCCACCAGGAGCAGCCCACCGACCGCGGCGGCCAGCGCCGGTACGGCCGTCCGCTGCCGGCCCAGCGCCAGGGCGAGCAGGGTCAGCGCGGCCATCCCGGCGGCCCGCAGCACGCTCGGCGACGGCCGGGCCAGCACCACGAACCCGACCAGGGAGGCGGCGCACAGCAGCGCCGCCAGCCGGGGGCCGGCCCGGCACCAGCGGGCCAGGCCGAGTACCAGGCCGCCGACGATGGCCAGGTTGGCGCCAGGCAATGCGCGTTAGACATGTAGGAGTGACCGTGCTTGACCAGGACTTCTTCACCCGGGCGTGCCGGGCGTGGCAAGGGGCTGCGCGGCGCCGGAGGGCTTCCCGCCTGCGCTGGCTGCTGCGTTGGCTCGGCGGGCTGCCCGCTTAGTCCCTTTGCGCGGATGGCGGGGTGTCGGTGACGTAAACGCCCTTGCCCTGGTGGCCGCGGACCCAGCCGGCGACTTTCAGGGCCAGAATCGCCGAGTCGACGGTGGGGTCCGACACCTTGTACTGCTCGCCCAGCTGCCTGCGGGTGGGCAGCTTGTCCCCGGGGCGCAGCCGGCCGTCCTTGATCTGGGCAATGAGGTCACCGAACACTCGTTGCCAGGATGGGACGAAGGGCTCCACACCGCCCAGCGTGGGGGCGTGTGTGCCATGGGTTCACACGAACCTCGACTTGCCAGGGCAGCCATGGCAACATTCACCCGTACTGGTGTATCGCCGGGGTACACAGCCCCCTGTCGGTGCAGCAGCGGGACCAGGCGCAAGGGGTGCGCCTGGTCCCTTCCAAATCCTGCACCGGAGGGACCAGCGATGGATGACGCGGCCTGGGCCAGGTTCTGCGAGCTGCACGAGCTGAACGCCGGAATCCCCTACCACCAGACCAACAGCGGTGGCTTCGGCCTGCCGAAGCGCGCCCGGCCGGCAGGCGAACCAGCCTTCCGCAAGAGCGCCGTGTGCTGCGTGTGCAGCTGGGTGGGCACGGCGGCCGAGGCGGCCGCCCACCGGGACGCCACCCGCCACCCGGTGGTGTGGCCCACCCCGAACCGCTAACGCAGCCCCACGGCCCGCTCGACGCGGCCTATCCGCTCCAGCGCCCCCAGGCGGGGCGGGGTGCCCAGCCGCGCCGGCTCGCCGTAGATGTCGCGCTGCACCTGCTGCCACGAGTCCTGAAACCTGTTGAGCGCGCGTACCACCTTCACCGCGCTGCCCACCACCGCGCCGGCCACCGCCGTGGCCGATGCCGTCATCGCCAGTACCGCCGGGGCGTCCATCAGACGGTACCGACCCAGCGGACCGATAGTGTCGAGTGCTCGAAGCTGGATACCGCCGTGGCGAGCAGGCTGCCGGAGGTCTGGAAGGCGTACAGCTCCACGTAGTCGTTCACCGCCAGCAGCTTGGTGATCGTCCGGCTGGCCACGCGTGTTGTGGTCCCGGCCGCGGTGATGGCCTGCGCGTTGGCCGAACCGCCATTGATGATCGTGCCGTTTACGAAGATCTCGGCGTGCCGTCCCCCGGTCGCGTTCGGGGCGTAGGCGATTGCGCCGGAGATCTGGTACCGGCCCGCCCTTTGGATGGTGTAGCGGCTGGTGTTGGTGACGGCGTCGTGCCCGTTGTAGCTGTCTATGTCTTCCGCGTCCAGGGTGATCGCCGCGCTGGTAGAGGTGGCAATGTTCTGGCTGACGGTCTGCCGGCCCTCGAACACCGGCGGCGACAGGAGCAGGTCGACGCTGTTGGACAGCGCGCTGAACTCGTCCGCGGTGACCACGTGGTTGGACGGGTAAGTCGTCATGGTCTGCTCCTCACAGGGCCAGGCCGGCGGGCCGCCACAGGGTCACCGGCGTGCCGGCCGGGATGACGGCGGTGTTCGGTGTCGGGTCGCAGGTCAGCGTCTGCGGGGAGGTGCCGCCGGCCGCGTCCGTGACGTGCACGCGCCAGCCAGCGACCACCAGATCCGTGGGATAGTCAGCCGGGTAGACCGCGGAGGTACTGACCAGGGCGTGCCCGGCCGCGGTGGCCAGGCTCAGTGACGTGGCGCCCGGGGCCAGGCTGGCGGCCAGGGTCTGCCCGGCCATCTCCAGCCGGAACGACGTGCCCAGCGCGGCCACGTCCCACGGCCGGGCCGGCGAGCAGTTGAGCACCGCCGTCCAGATGAACGGCGAGAGCTGCTCCGACCAGCCTTCGGCCAGTACGTCCACCAGGTCTGCCGGATGCTGCGGGCTCACGGCGGCGACGTTGGCGACTTGGAGCCGGCCGCCGGGACGTAGACCGGCCCACGCTCCGGCCTTCCCTGGGATGTTGCGCAGGTCCAGGCTCGTGGTCGGGTAGCGGTAGCCGTCGACGGTGCCCAGGCCGACCAACCAGGCGGCGATGTTGCGCAGCGGGGTGTCGCTGGACAGGTTCAGGTCGGCGCCGGGGGTTGATTCGTAGGTGCCAACGGTGTTGGTGCCCAGCGGTCCGCTGGCGTCGGCGTAGGTGGCCGATGAGCCGTTCTTGCGCTTCACCACGTACTGGTTGCGCAGCTTCTGGTCGTCGTCTTCGGGCTGGGGCGCATCGGCCAGGTCCCCGGCGGCGGCGTTGAGCACCATCGAGGCGGGTTGGTTGTACCGGGCCGCGCGGGTGATGAAGTACAGCCCCGGCCCGCGGCCGTCGCCCAGCAGGCCCAGATCCGCGGTCTCGCCCTCGCGCAGCAGGTTCGGCAGAGTGTCGACGCCCTGCGGTCCCATCGTGGCGCTGGACGTTCCGATGACGTCGATCGGGATGCCGGCCTCTGCGCACAGCCGGGTCAGCCGGTCGGTGACCGCCTCGCCGTTGAATCCATTGACCGCTGCCGCCCGGGTCGCGGGGCTGGTCAGCGTCGGGAAGAGCGCGACACTGGTGAGGATCGGTACGTCATCGCCGAGCGCCCCTTGCGGGTTCAGGGTAACCGCGGTCGGTCGGCCGAGAATCACCGCTGGGACCGTCGCCGAGTGGTCGAAGACGCCGTCGTAGTAGATGTCGATCTGAATGTCCGGGCCGACCTGGCTGAGCTGGAAGGCGAGATGGTGCGCATTCCCGTCGCGCAGAGTTGGCGCGGTCATTACGAAGTTCAGCGGTGTCGTGGTCTTGTCGGTGAAGACTGCGATGGCGATGTTCGCGGTGCTGCCGGTGCTGGCGTACCCGCCGACGAACTCCAGTTGCCAGGCGCTCGCGGAGAACGCCGAGGTATAGACCTGGCCGGTGAGCTTGGCGAAGTTGGTTCCGTCGCCGCGCAGGTCCACCACGTTCGCGGCGCCGAGCACGCGCGGGATCTCGGTGCCGGTCGGGGCGAACTTCACCGGACCGATCACCCGGAGCGGGCTCGTGTTGGCGGTCGCTGCGCCGGCCTGGGTGGCTCCGCTGGCATCTTCGAGTGGCCAGTAGGCGCCCGGCGCGGCTGCCATGTTGGTCCGGAATAGAGCCGAATGGACGGGCGGCGTTCCCTGGGTCAGTTGGCGCATCTTCCCGGATGCGCTGACGGTGACAACGGCGACGTTGCCGCGCAGGTTCCAGCCGGGCCGCAGACTCCACGCCTCGCCCTGGAAACGCACCTGGGCGTCGTTGATGGCGCCCGTCAGGGTCACCAGTACCTGCACCGGGATGTTCTGACGGACGTTCGGGTACCGGCGCGACTGCGGTCCGCGGCTGTAGTCGCCGGACGTGTTGTCCAACTGGAAGCCACACGCCGCAGGCTGGGTGCGGGTCACCGCGTCGGAGCGACCCATCGGTGCAATGTTGATGGTCTGCCCGTTGCCCTGCTGGAGGTCGGTGGTGACGTCGGTCCAGTCCCAGGTGGCCGGGTCGGCGGTCAGGTCGGCACCCCACGCGAACCGCACGATGAGGCGGGCGTCGGGGTACATCGCGGCGAACGCGGCGCTGCGCTGGAGGAACGGCACGCCAGCCGCCGGGGTGCCACCGGCGAGCGGCCCCGGCGTGCTGCGCATCCGGCGCTGCCAGCCAGCGACAAGCGGCGCGGTGGCCATGACGAGTACACCTCCAACCAGCAGCAGCGCGAACAGACGACGGGTACGGCTCATCACTCGTCCCAGACCACCCAGCACAGCATGTTGACGCCGCTGGTCGGGGTGGTGGCCCGGACCCGCAGGAACCTGGATACGGCGACGATCGGCCGCTCGTCCGGCATCCACTGGTAGGAGTAGGGCGTGCCGCTGCCCGTCAGCGAGGCGGGCAGCCGGACGGCGTCGAACACCCGGGAGGCCGCTGTCGCGCCTTCGGCGGTGGCGGTGTACCCGGTGGCAGCGGCGCCGAGGGTCAGCAGCGACGGTGGGGCGTTGGGGTCCAGCGGCTGCAGGCCGGCGGCGACGTGCGCGGTGACGGTGGCGGCCACGTCGGTCTGGATCAGCTCTACCGTCCCGACACCCCCCGCAGCCTCCGAGAGGCTGTAACCCCAGGAGATGAGCTGAATCTGCCGCGTCGATGGGGTTGCCAGCTGCAGCATGGTCTTGATGGTGGTGCCCGTGTTGACGGCAGCCTGTGCGGCCGTCAACGGCATCGGCCCGTTCCACGTCTTGTAGCGATGCATCTCTATCCCCTATCCGGTGACCGCGCTGGCAGGAACGGTGATGAGGCCGGCGTTGATGGCCTTCTGCAGGAACGTGGCGAACATGGTGTCCAGCGCGCCCGACAGGTACAGCCCGGTGCCGCCGCCGGAGGACGCGGCGCCGGCCGGGATGACCCGCTCGCCGGCCTGGAGCACGGCCAGCATCTCCGAGCCAGGGGTACCGGGTACCACGCCGCCGGTGTGGAAGTGGGGCAGCTTCGGCACGCTGATCGTGTTGCCGCCGATGCCGGGTATCCAGCTCGGCACGGTCCAGGACAGCTTGCCGATCGTGCCGTTCCAGGCGTCGGCGATGAGGTTGAACGCGAACTTGTACGGAGCGGTGATGGCGTTGGCGATCTTGCTGAAAGCTGTCTCGGTCCAGCCGGGGATCTGCTTCAGGAAGTCCCACACGTCGGAGGCGACCTTCTTGATGCCGGACCAGGCAACCCGCCACAGATCCTGGAACCACGTCGTCTTCGTGGCGATGAGGACGACGACGGCGATCAGCGCCACGATGCCGACGATGATGAGGCCGATCGGGTTGGCGGTCAGCGCAGCGTTGAGCAGCCACTGCACCCCGGTCCAGGCCAGCGTGGCGGCCTTCGCTGCACCGGACGCCACCGTGTGCGCGATCGTGCCGGCGGTGGACAGGCCCTTCTGGACGATCTCCGACTTGAACGCCAGGGTGGCGAAGTCGGTAACGCCGGACAGCGCATCCGTCGCCAGGGCGCCGGCCATCAGGGCGTTGGTCAGGCCGGTCTGCTGAGTGGCGTGCTTGTTGGCGGCGTCGGCGGCCTTCTGCGCGGCGTCGATCTGGGCCTTCTCAGCATCGGTCACCTTGCCGTCAGCCTCGGCGGTGTCCTTCAGCTTGTCGGCTTGGTCTTGCAGCGCCTGGGCGTGGTGAACGGCACCCATGCGGGACAGCTCGACGCCGCTGGAGAGGGCACCGAACGCGCCGGTGGCCGTGGACGCCTTGGAGGCGATGGTGTCGGTGCGCTCCCCGACCGTGTCGAAGCTGCGGCTGGCCGTGGTGACCTTGTCGCCCATCGCCTTGGCCCCGGTGCCCACCCGGTCAAACGTGGACTCCAGCTTCGCGGAGTCGCCCGCGAAGGTCAGCGTCACCTCGTTCTTGCCGGCCATCTACTCCACCGCGATCCCTGCGTGGCTGGCGACATCGAGCAGGGCCGCGGACAGCGCGTCCTGGAACTCGCCCGACTCGCGCTTGGCGAAGTAGGCGTCGTACAGGTAGCGCCCCTCCTTCAGGAACGGGCGCTTCACCGACCGCTTGCGGCCCACCCGACCGCCGAAGTCCAGCCAGGGGTAGTACGGGGCCCGACTGCCGCCGGCCCGCACGCGCACGGCCGTACGGGTGGACGCCACGCGGATGGAGCCCTGGGCCCGGCCGGACCGGCGTGGGACGCCCGTTCGTGCGGCGCCGGCCACTACCTCGGCGGCCTGGTTCAGCGCGACGCGCATCGCCTTGGGTAGGTCGGCGTCGAGCTTGCGCAGGTTGCGCACGAACTCGCTCAGGCCATCGATCTTGATTGCCTCGGCCACGTCAGCCCCCCTTCGCCTTCAGCAGTTCCAGCTCCTCCTGCTGCGCCTTGCGCGCGTAGTAGATGCACCAGCGCACGTATTCGTCGTTACTCATCTCCGCCTGGAGCCGAGCCACCGTCATCCCCAGCTTCTGGGCCAGGAAGAACTGGAAACGCCTCGTCCGGCGCGGCCTCGAACGTCTTCATCGCCTCCTTGGCCGACTCGGCGAGCATTCCGGACAGCTCAGCGATCTTGTTGGACACAGCCTCAAGATCCCCGGCCGGGGCGGCGCGCTGCCATTGACCCACCTCGGCCTCGGTCATCGGCGGGTCGACCATGCCGAACGCGACGATGCGCCGCTCCGTGGCCTCGGTGCCATTCGCCGACTGGACGCGCATGGCCTCGGCGCGGTTGAGGCCGCGTACCCGGACGACGCCGACGCCGGGCACGTCCACGTCGGCCTCGGGCAGCCGGGGCTTCAGCAGCCGGGCCTTCAGGTCGTTGTCCACCGCGGTCTCCTTACGGCTGGGTCGTGACGGCGATGGCGTCGGAGACGGTGAACTTGGCCGACCACTTCACCATGTCGGCCACCGGGTTGGTCTCCACGTACTGGTCCAGCAACGCGGAGAAGGTCTCCAGCGGCCTGCCGGTGCCGGTCCCCTCCGGCTTGCGGGTGCAGGCCGCCACCGTGCCGATCAGTGGCTGAAGCGCGGCACGCGGCCCGGTCGACGCCGTGTTGTCGTAGGTGCCCTCACAGGTGAACTCGCCCGTGAGGAGACCGCCCTGGACGACGTGGTCGTTCTTGCCGTAGCCGGTGACGTCGTGCTTGTCGGCGCCCCGGGTCAGCGACGACGTGCTGCAGTATTGCGAGATGTCCTTGGTGGCAACGGTGATGACCGTGCCCCTGCCGTGGATGAACGCCATGTCAGCTCCCGTGTCCAGCGATGTCGAGGGTGAAGATTGCGGCCAGGTAGTCCGTTCCGGCCAGGGTCGCCACGTCGAAGGTGACGTCGACCACGGTCACCACGTCGAACGCCGAGTAGGGGCCGGTCTCCAGCACCTGCTTGACCGACTGGGCGCCGGAGCCGTTGCAGTAGGCGGCCAGCTGGTCGCGCGCCGAGCGGTCGGACACCTTGCCCACGACGAGCAGCACCGGCAGGGTGATGCGGTCCATCCCCCGCACGTACGCCTCGTCGTAGGCAAGCTTCTCCGGGTACAGCACCACGGCGCCCGGCGGCGACAGCGACGCTTCGGGATACCCGAAGCACCGAAGGCCGGAGATCGTGGCCAGCCGGTCGGAGACTGCCTGCATGACGGCGGCAAGGTTCACGGCTCAGCCCACCTTCTCGGGTCGGCGGTAGCCGCGCAGAGACACCCCGACGTCAGGATCGACCCGCGACAGCAGGCGCAGCTCCGAGCCCTGGTCTGGCGAGCCGGCGACGCCGTACGGCGAGTTGCGCCGGGAGAAGAACCGGGACGCCTGTAGGCGTCCCGCCTGGCCGACCGGCACGGGGGCCACTGTCCAACCCCACTTGCCCGTGATGGTCAGCTCATTGGCCGTACCGCAGGGCTGGACGGCCGAGTCGGCGGACACCACCAGCTGCGTCCACACCTTGCCCTTCAGCACGGCGTTCACCGGCTCCAGGCTGTACAGCGTGACCGCGCTGGTACCGACCATCACGGCCAGGCCGATGACGTCGTCCAGGTCGTCAATGTCGACCACCCACACGCCCCGCTCATAGTCGGGGCGTGCCGTGTACGCCCGGCTCTCGGCGGCGGCCACCTTGCCGAACTGCCGGTTGCAGTGGTCATCGATGGCCCGGGAGGCGGCCGTGATGGCGATGGACAGGTCCGCGTCGTCGTTGGTATCGGTGATGCGCAGGTACGTCTTCAGCGCCGCCAGCGTCACGTAGTCCGGTGCCCAGGCCATCTCGGCCTCCTCCTCTCAGATTCGTGGTGTGACGGTGACCGTGCCGGTTTCCCGGTCCAGCTCCAGCACCGAGCCGGTGGCCGGGTCGATCACCGTGCCGTGGATCTCCAGGTCCTGCCGGACGCCCTCCGAGATGAACGGGCGGGCGTCCGGGGCGGCCGTCTCGGGCCGCTTGATCTTGGCCGACATGGCTTAGACCGGGTCGTAGGCGAGCCGACGCACGCCGGTCAGGTCGGTGCACGCCAGCGCCTTGTAGCCCCAGATGCCGACGTGAACCTTCGCCACGGCGATCTGGTCGAACGTCAGGCGCTGCGGCGCGGTGGCCCAGCCGGACACATCGCCCCGATCGAACAGGTAGCTGTTCGCCGAGTTGGCCGACGTCGCGGCGAGCGCCCACGCCGGGCGGCCCACCAGACCGGCCACCAGCACGCTGGCGAAGAACTCGGCCGTGGTGCCGGTCGCGTTCTGTGCGCCCAGCACGGGGAACAGCTTCCGGCCAGCGGTGTCCTTCGCCGCGATCAGCGCCTTGTAGAGGTCGACCTGTACGAAGAAGTCCCTCATCCGGAAGCCGCCCCGCACGTACTGCAGGGGTGCCAGCTGGGAGGTGATGGATGCCTCCAGCGCCGAGTCCGCGGCGGCCGTGGTGATGGTGATGGTGGTCGGCGCCAGCCCTTCCAGCAGGGTGACGGCCGACGCTTCCAGCGCCTCGTACCAGCCGCGCACCATCTGGTTCCAGATCAGGCCGGACAGCTGCGGGTTGCCGCCCTGGTCCCACGCCTCGCGGCTGATCTCCACCTTGCCGGACACCGGCGACGGGGTGATGGTCTGGGCGGTGGCGACGAAGGTGCCGGGGGTCGGCTCGGTGTTCTCGACGTGCGCGGCGACCAGGCCGCTGGAGCTGGAGAACTTCGGCAGCACGAACGGCGTCATGTCGGGCAGGGTGCCCTTCTCGATGGCCGTCCAGATCGGATACGTGTAGTCCTTCTGGTCGACGTACAGATCGGGCCGCTGGATGTTCGGGTTCAGGGTCGCCGCGTCGGACACGCTGACGAACTGCGCCCGCATGAAGGTCTCGGCCCGCTGCAGCGCCTCGGCGTCGTGGTCCTTCAGGCCGGCGATGAGGTCGGTGCTGAAGTCGTAGCGGGCGCCGCGGGTCAGGTTGCCCTTGCGGTCGAAGCGGTACGGAAGCTCCTCCGCGACAGTGGTGGACGCGGTGAGCCGGACCGGGTTGACGGTCTGCGGACGTTCCGGCGCCAGGGCCGGCTCAGCCGACCGGGTGACCGAAGCCAGCATGGCGGCCACCTGGTCCGCGGTGAAGGTCTGCGCCGCCGGCACCACGGCCGGCGCGGCGGGAGCCGGGATCGGCTCAGTCGTGGTGCCTTCGGACACGGTCTCTCCTCGGGTACGGCTCGCGGCCACCTTGGTCACGCGGGCGTCATCAAATGCGGGCATCGCGGTGATCGACGTCTCCCGCCAGTCAGCACGGCTGACGAGGGTCACGCCCTTGTTCTTCGGGTCGGTCGTGGTGTCGGCGGCCATGCTGAAGTCCACGCCGACGGACAGCCCGTCCAGCACCCCGTCCTGGGCGAGGCTCAGCGCCTCGTCGCCGGCCGGGCCGCGGGCCACACTGAACCTGGCGAACATGCCGGCCGGTCGTTCGGTGGCCTGCACCATGCGGCCGATGGCCTGGGTGTACTCGTGGTCGCGGAGCAGCTTCACACGGCTCGGGTCGCTGAACTGCAACGCGCCGGGCGTGAAGCGGAACTTCAGCCCGTCCTTCTCGGCCACCTGGTTGTACGGCAGCACCAGACCTTCGATGGTGCGGGTCGCGGCGTCCACCGTGAACTGCGCAACCGGCATGTTGATGAAGGTGTGCTGGGGGGCGCGGTCGAAGGTCATGCCCGGCCGTACCGAGGCGCCCACCGTCGAGGGGTCCGGCTCGGCGTCGGTGGCGGGCAGCGCCGGCATGCCTTCCTCGGCCCGGATCTCTTCGACCGTCATGGCGCCCATGCCCTCCGCAACCTGGTAGACGTTCCAACGCTCGGTCGGGTTGGCCTTCATGTAGTCGTCCAGGTCGAACACGACGCGGTGACCGCGGCGGGTCACGTCGCCCATCGACAGGCGGTCGGTGATGGCGCGCATGAACGGGGACAGCACGTCGTTGATGCGGTCCCGGCGGCGATCGACGGCGTTGGCGTACGTCCGGCTGGTGGTCGAGATCCCCAGGTCCTCCGGGTCGATCCCCAGGGCGTTGGCGATGTCCAGCCCGGCTTGCTTCTGCAACTCCACCAGCTGTAGGTCCGCCGGGGACGGCGAGTCGACGCTGTTGTACTTCAGCGACTGCGGCACGTACGCGGTCGACCGCGCCTTCCGCGCCGCCTTCCACTTCGCCAGGATGTCGGCCACGTCGTCGTCGCTGGCCGGGTCCGCACCGTCGGCCGGGGTGAAGTAGTCCAGCGGGCGGGGGTCGTCGGCGTACATGCTGGCGGCCTGGTCGAGCAGGATGGCCCGGCGGATGGCCCGGCCGCCGACCTTCAGGGCCGCAGGGTTGGGACTGTCGAACCGGATCACGGTGTTCGCCGGCACCTGCTGCCCGTTGACGTACACCACCCCGGCCCGGGGGTCGTACCCGCTGGGCAACGGGTCAGGGAAGCCGGCCGGTGGACGAAGCGACACCTGGGACACGTCCAGGTGGCGGACCGCGATCGGGTATCCGGCGAAGTCGGTGGCGGTGATCTGCCACCAGGAGATCGCATCGAACAGCAGGTCTTCGAGGGTCATCGCCAGTGTGACGACGTTGGCGACGTCCGGGTCCAGCTGCTGAAACAGCGGGTTGCGTACGTCCTGCCGGTCCGGACCGACCTGCACCAGCGGCAGCGTGGCGATGGAACAGATCAGGTTGCGGCCCCGCTGGACTGCCGGCACCGACAGCGCCTCAATGCGGCTGACGCGCGGCGACATGCCCCGGCCCGCCATGTCCAGCAGGACGTCCGCAATCGGCCGGGGGGCGCTGTCGAACTGCGCCGATGACACCCCGACACCACGCCGGCCCAACCAGGCACGCAGTCCCACGCCTGCATCTTATCGGTAATGGTTTTCATTTTCATATAGCCACTACGAGGCGAGGCTTGCCAACCGGCGGCGGCAGGATGCGGGCCAGGTGGACGGCGCCGGCAAGCGCATACGCCGCGTCGCAGTGACCTTCACCCTTGCGGGAGAACACCCACACGTCACCCCGCTTCAGCCTCTCGGCCCCGCCGACGTGCGCGTTCAGCAACGGGTCATCGGAGTGCGCAACCTGGCGGCCGGCGACCATCTCGGCGAGGCCCATGCAGACGGCCGAGACTTCACCCCGGATCTCAGCGACGGTGACGCCCGGCGGCGGCCAGCCTGCACGGTCCTTCCGGTCCGCCAGGTCGGCCGCCAGCGCCGCCGCGGGACCAGCGGGTAGCCAGCCCAGCACCTGCGGCCGGACGCGCGCCAGAAGCCCAGGCAGGTCGCGGCGTAGGTCGTTGGTGCAGCCGACACCCTGCCACGCCTGCACCACCTCGGCGCGTACCCGGCCGTCGCCCAGGACAGCAGCGGAGACCAGCGTGGCGTGCTGCTGGTCCGGCGCCACGTCGAGGCAGCAGGCCACCCGGGAGCGCACAGCGGACAGGTCGCCGATGTCGAGGCAGCGCGCCCACGCGCCCGGGTCGACGGCCGGGTCCAGGTGGCGCACCCGGATGCACATGTGCTCCGTCTTGAAGCCCGTCAGCGCATCGCCACCCCTCTCCACCGCGCGCCTGGCCTTGGCCAGCAACGCCTCCGGGTCGATACGGCGGCCCAGGTTCGGGTTCGCCTGGGCCAGTGCATGGATGTCCTGCGGGTCGGCATCGTCGGGCGCGGACCACTCGAACAGACCGAGCCGGTAGTCACCTTGGCCGGTCTCGATGAACTTCAGCGCCTCCTCGCGCAGCTCATTGAGCACGACCGAGCGGTCGTCGCCAGCGTTGGACAGCGCCCATATCTGGGCGCCCCGTACCGCGCTGGTTGCCGGCTCCGAGGCGTTCCACGCCGAATGGTCGTGATGCTGGCGAAGCTCATCGAGGATCAGGCGGTGGATCGTCAGCGACCGGCCGCCCTCCTCATTGCTCGCCGCGATCTTGTACCGGGAGCCTTCCTCGGTCCACGACTCCTGCTCGCCGTTGGCTTCCCGCTTCCACCGTGCCGGCCGCAGCGCGTCCAGGTCCGGTGACTTCTCGGCGAGCTTCACTGCCTTCGTCCAGGACTCCTTTGCGTAGTCCAGCTTGGTGGAGGTACCCAGGATCAGCGGCACCGCGTCAACGAACTGCCAGTACAGCGACAGCACCACCGGCGTCTCCGTTTTGCCGTTTTGCCTGCTCACGAGGACCAGCACGACGCGGAAGCGCGGCCTGCCGTCCGGTAGCAGCTCACCGGCGTGGACGGTCAGCCATTCCTGCCACGGGTCCAGCGGATGGTGCAGCACGTCCCGCGCAAACTCGGCATGGTCGTACCCGACGGTGGTCTCCGGCGTCAGCTCCCGCAGCGGCGGCGTCCACAGCCTCGGCTCAGTTGACCCCAGCACGCCGCGCACGTCGGGCGCGAAGCTCATCGAGCTTGCCGGTAACACCAGTGACACCCTGACCACCTCCCTTCACCGATCGGCCCGCCTGCGTCATACCCAGGGCGGTCAAGGCGGCCAGCAGCTTCGGCCCCAGGTCGCTGGCCACCTGCTGGGCGTCCACGGCCCGCGCCAGGGCGGCCAGCCTGCGCGCCTGGTCCTCGTCCGCCGGTTCGATCAGCTCGGCAGCCTCGGCCAGCAGCTCGGCCTGATCAATCAGGGCGGCGTACCGCTTCACCAGGGCGACGCCGCCGGCATCACGGGGCAGCAGCGGGGCATCCCGGAGTGCACGAGCCACGGCGAGGGCCATCGGGCCGGACTTGGCCACGGTCTGCTCCTTCACGTCGGGGAGAGAGAAAAAACATGGACAGCGGGTGTCTGGGGCCTCTGGCCAGGGAAAACTGCGTCACCATCGCGTCCTGGGTCGCGGCGCCGGGTCGGGTTGCTTGGCCGGGTCGCCGGTCTTGAGGTTGCACGGCGCGCAGGCGGCCACCAGGTGGGCCGGGTCGTCGCCGGTGCGGGCACGGCCGTGGATGTGGTGGACGTGGGTGGCCCGGCCGGTGCAGACCCCGGGCAGTTGGATGCGGCAGCGGTACCCGTCGCGTTGGAGGATCTGTGCGCGCAGCTTGCGCCAGGCGGTGGTGCTGCCCTTGGCCCATGCCCGGCTCACTGCTCCTCCTGCCGGTACGTCCGCTCGGCCAGTTCTTCTACGGCGGCCCACAGCTCGAACACCCGCCACCAGGTGCGGTGCATCATTCGGCGCTGGAGCATGCCGCCTCCTCCTGCTGCTGCCTGGCGATGCGCCGCAGCTTGGCGGCGTGCCTGGCTTCCAACCCGCACCGACGAGCAGCAGCCAGTTCCTCGCGCAGCGCCGCTGCCCGTCGGCGCTTCTCCACCGCGGCCTGTGCCGCCTCCAGCGGGCTCACGACTCCAACTCCAGCTCTGGCTGTTCAGTGCTCCGCGCTCCTGGGTGCTCCTGGCGCGCTCCGGGGGAGTTCCCGTAAGTGCTCCGCTCCTCCTCCCCTCCCCGTAGGGGAGGAGCAGGAGCATCGGGCGCTCCCCCGGCGCCGACAGCCGGCCCCGAATCGTCTTTCCGCAGCTCACGCCAGGTGCGCAGTGCCCGCATGGCACGGTCACCACCCCACCCGCAGCGCTCCTGCACGTCCCGCTGGGAGCGCGGCGGCGGGAGCAGCCCATCCAGCTCCGCAACATCGGCGTCAGGAGCGCTGCCGGAAGTCGCCCGTGGCGTGGTGACGCGCCAGGTTGTGGTGCCGTCGGGGTGGGCGGTCATCACGAACAGACCCGCGGGCATGTTCTTGCCGTCGCCTGGGCAGTGCGCCCGTACGCCGCCCGGCCGGTCCTTCTCCACGACCAGCCCGCACGCGCCGCCCTTGCCGGGTGCGAACGGCTCGCGCAGCGTCACCCTGTAGCTGGCGCCGTTGATGGCCCGCTTCTTCGCCATCGTGCCGGTCTGCCCATGCGCCCGCGCGTCGTCGGACTTCGGTAGGTGGTCAATGACGATGACGGCGGCCCCGGCGTTGGCCAGCGGCGTGACGGCGCGCCGGTTGGCCTCGGTGAAGTCGTCTGGGCTGTTGCTGGACTTGCCCATCATCGGCAGCAGCTCGCCCAGCGAGTCCAGGAGCACCGCGGCGGGCCGCCAGTTGACGAGATCCCGTACGTGGGTCACCAGCTCGTCCCCGTCTTCGGGCTCATACAGCCGGAACAGGTCGGGGCTGCCCAGCGCGGCCGGCGAGGCGCCGAGGATGACGAGGCGCTGCACGATCTCGGTTGCGCCGTTGTGGTCGAGGTCAATGATGGCGGCGCGCCGGCCAGCCTGGAGCGCTTCGACCACGGCCGCATCGCCGACCCACGTCTTGCCGCTCTCCGGGTCACCGAACAGCACGTTCACCTTGCCGGCGTAGAACAGCCGGTGCCCGTCGTCGCGGGTGAGCAGTACGGGCGCGGGCGGTTCCGGCAGCCCACCGGCGAGTAGCGCGGCGACGTCGGTGAACAGGGGCGGCGGGGTCGGCGAGGGCTCGCGCCCCCAGCTGGGCGCCGGGTCGTCCACGGCTGGCCGGGTGTACGCATCCTCGCCGGCCCAGAGGTCATCACCGGCCTGGTCGGCCAGGATGCCGGTGATGGCCAGGTCTGCAATCTCGTCGTCGGTCATCACGCCACCGCCCGGTTCATCGCGCGGACCAGGGCGTCGACTACCTCTTTGGCCGACCCGGGCAGTTGCCCGGTGGCTTCCTCCAGGCCGGCGTTCATGGCCTGCCGGGCGTGCTCGATGCCGTCGGCGTAGCCCTGGCGGTACGTGACGTCCAGCTCCCATTCGATGTGGGCGTGGATGTCGGCTGGCCAGGTAAGATGTGCCGTAGCTGAACTACCTGCGGCGGCCTCGGTACCCACACCGGGGCCGCTCACTTTGCACCCAGCAGTCCGCGCAGCAGCGCCGCCTGCTCGTCGGTGAGTTCGGGCGCGGCGGCCACCAGGGCCGCGATGTGTGCTTCGACGGTGGTACGGGCCAGGGCCGCCTTGCGGGCACGCTGGACAAGCTGCTCTTTGGTGAGTGTCGTGGACGCGGCCACGGGAACCCCTTCAGGGGTATCCGCCCCCGGCCGGACCACAGCAGCACAGGTAGGCGGTGGTCGCTGCTGTCCGGTCTGGCCTCCAAGGCTGGGCGGTGGTGCGTGCCCCGCGGGATGGCCCTCGCTGAACGAGCTGCTTGCCTAGAGAGTAGCGATCTCGGGGCCGCTCCGCGAGTGTATGCCGACGCTATACACGTTGCACCGCAACGGTTGTAGCGTCACGGCATACACCAGGGGCCGCTCAGCTACGCCACTGCACCAGCACGCGCGCCGGCTCGAATGTGCGCCGGCCCGGCACCGACGCGCGCGCGACCCGCACCGACAGCAGGGCGGCCACGACCTCGCGGCGCTGTCCCAGCGTCAGCGCCTCCCACCGGGCCACGACGTCAGGGCCGGCCAGGTTGGCGAGCAGCGGCGACACTGAGGCCGGCCGGGCCTGCTCCTCCAGCTGCTCGATCTGGGCGCTCAGGCCCTGCTCGATGCCGGCGAACGACTTCACCGACAGCTTGCGGGCCTGCACCAGCTCCAGGGCGTCGTCCAGTTCGCGGCGGAGCAGCGTGATACGGGCGCGCACGTCGGTGGCCTCCGGGGCGTCCGAGCCGGAGCCGGCGACCAGCGCCAGCACGTCGGGACGCTGCAGTCGGGCCACCACCACGGCGGTGATGTACCCGTCCAGGTCGGCCTCCTTGATGGAGGTGCAGAAGCGCGCCGAGGGTGAGGCGGTGCCGTCGCAGGCGTAGCTGGGCGTACCGCGGTTGGACAGCCACCCCATCGGCGACCCGCAGACGTCGCAGCGCGCCACGCCGGTCAGCAGGTGCTTGAGCGAGGCGTCCCGTACCGTCTTGCGCCGGGGGTCGGCGAGTCGTGCGGCGCAACGGTTCCAGGTCTCCAGGTCCACGATGGCCGGCCAGGCCGCATCACCGACGACCTGGCCCCGGTGCACGCGCCGGGCGATGTAGGCCGGGTTGCTGAGCACGCGCCGCACCTGCTCCAGCACCCACCTGGCGCCGGTGGGGGTACCGACCCCCCGGGCGTTGAGGTCGCGGGCGATGGAGTAGGCGGCCTCACCTTCGGCGAACCGGGCGAACATCTCGCGGATGATGCCGGCCTGGTCGTCCCGGATGAACGTCTCCACGTAGGTGCCCCGCTCGTCGTAGCGGCGCCCGTAGCCCCACAGCAGGCGCCCGGCCGGCCGGCCGGCGGCGGCGCTGGCCCGCTTGTCCCGCTGGATGCGCAAGCTGGTCTCCTCGGAGGCGTAGTGGTTGTTCACCCCATCCTCGGCCAGAGTCTTCCAGTGGCGGGCGTTGGTGAGGTCGTAGGTGCTGCCGTGGTTGACCACCCGGACGCGCACGCCACGGGTGCGGCACAGCTCCAGGAAGGTCGCCCAGCTGGACAGCGTGCGATCGCCACGGCTGGACTCCCACAGGGACACCACGTCGAAGCGTTGGGCCTTCAGGTCAGCCAGTAGCTGCACCCAGCCTGTCCGGATGCCCCGGCCGAACCGGCTGGCGCTCTCGCCGTCGTCGTACTCCCGGACCACCGTCCAGCCCTGCTCCGCGGCGTCGGCGCGCTGCTCGGCCAGCTGCTCCGCGATGGACTTCTGCTTGTCCTTGGACTGGCGCCCGTAGATCCCTACCCGCTCACCGCTCATACGGGTAAGGTACATGCCTAAGACGCATTCGCGCCGGAGACGGCGACCAGGTGGGTCAGCCCAGTGGCCCGGAACTCGTCGGCCACCTCCGCCGGCAGCCGGCTGGTGTCGCCGACCACCAGACCGGGCAGCAGTCCACGGGGTCCGGCGGGCAGCGGCGCGCAGGCGCGTACCAGGCCGGAGCGCAGCGAGCCGGCGGCGCGCTGGGACCACGGGGCGGCCCCGGTGACCCGTGGCGCGCCGGCCACAGTGAGGACGGCTGCCGTCAGGTCGCCGCCGCGCGCCGCTGCCAACCGACCGTCGACCTGCACCACCGTCCCCGGCAGCAGGCTTGCCCAGGACCGGTCGGCGCCGAGGACGAGCAGGCGTACGTGCGCCGTCACCCGCTGGTGGCCGGCGTCGATCCAGCGGGTCCGCGTCGGGATGAGGTACTGCCCGGGGGCGCCGGCGAGGGGGCGCGGATCGTCGCTCACCGCCAGCTCGGCGTGCACCACGGCGCGCTCGCTGGCCAGCCGGTGCAGGGCCGGCGCGTCCCGGGTGGCCACCCGGGCGGCGGTGACCGCCGCACCGCACACCACCCCGGCCAGCAGCGCGGTCGCCACAGCGGCCCACAGCTCGGCGCGTCCGGGACCGGCCGGGCGGCGCCGGGCCCGGCGCAGTACCCACAGCGCGGCCAGGGCGGCGGCCGCGACGACGGCCAGTAGGGCGCCGGTGCCTGCCGGGACCGCCAGGCAGAGCAGGGCAGCGAGCCAGACGCCGCCGGCCCAGGCGTACAGGCGCAGGTCGGGGGTCACACCGTCACCCGGTCCCTGATCTCGGCGAAGGTCGCGTCCCCGATGCCGGACACCTTGCGCAGGTCCTCGACGCTGTGGAACGCCCCGTGCGCGGCGCGGTAGTCCACGATGCGCTGGGCCAGTGCCGGGCCGATGCCGGGCAGGGTGTCGAGCTCCGCGACCGTACCCGTGTTGATGTTGACCCGGCCGCCGGCCGGGCCGCCCGACGGGCCGGGGGCGGCGACCGCGTCGGGCGGCGGGGTGACGCCGACGATCAGCAGCTCCCCGTCGGTGAGCCGGCGGGCCAGGTTGACGAAGGAGATGTCGGTCCCCGGGAGCACGCCGCCGGCCGCCGCGATCGCGTCCTGCACCCGGGCACCCTCGGGGAGCCGGACCAGGCCCGGGCGCTGGACCCGGCCGGTGACCGCCACGACGACGGTCCCGGCGCTGGCCGCCCCGGTGGCCGGCCCGGCGGTGACCGGTGGCGCCGCGGGCGCCGGCTCGACCCGGGGCTGCCCGCGCCAGAACAGGTACCCGGCCACCGCCACCACCACGACGGCCACCGCGACGAGCGCGCGCAGGCCGCGCCGGCCCGGATCGAAGGCGCCCAGCACCGCCCGGCCACCGCCGGCCGCCGCCGGATCGGGCGAAGTCCCGGGAGCGTCGGCGCCGGCCTGCGGGGCCATCGAGAGCACACCGTCGTCCACCCAGCCGGCACCCGCCGGCAGCGGATCCGGCGGGGACACCGAGTGCAAGCGTTGGCGTACCACGTCCTCGCCCGCCGCGCGGGTGCTCCTCGACCACACGGACAGGAGGCTAGGGCGGGCAGACACCGCCCCGTGGGCGCGCAGCCACCCGACTGGGGACAGCGAGGGTGGCTGTGGACAACCCGGCCACCCGACGGTCCGGCGCTACCCCGCGCTCCGGTTGTGCACGATGACGCAGACCAGGCCGGGTCCGACGTGCGCGCCTACGGCGGCGCCGACCTCGCTGCGGTGACAGTCGCCGACCCGGTCCCCGAGGCGCGCCGACAACTGCTCGGCCAGCAGGTCCGCGCGGTCCGGCGCGGCCAGGTGGTGGATCGCCAGGTCCACCTTCGCCCCGGTGGCCGCCGCGACGGCGGCGTCGGCGAGCCTGGCCAGCGCCCGGCTGGTGGTGCGGACCCGGTCGCGCGGCACGATCTCCCCGTCCACCACGTGCAGGATCGGCTTGACCGACAGCGCGGTACCCAGCAGCGCACCGGCCGCCGTCATCCGGCCACCCCGACGCAGGTACTCCAGCGTGTCCACATAGAACAGCACGGTGGTACGGCCGGCCGCGGCGACCGCCGCGTCCCGGGCGGCGGCCAGGTCGGCGTGGCCCAGGGCGGCCAGGGCGGCGAAGCCCAGCCCCATGCCGGTGGAGCGGGAGTCGACCACGGCGATCCGGTCGGGGTGGTCGGCGGCGGCCAGCACGGCGGCGTCGTAGGTGCCGGACAGCTTGGCCGACAGGTGCACCGAGACGATCCCGACCGCCCCGGCGCCGAGCAGCCGCCGGTACGCCTGGCGGAACTGTTCGGGTGAGGGCCTGGAGGTGGTCACCGAGACGCGCCGCGCGGTCAGCGCCCGGGCCACCTGGTCGGGCGTGACGTCCACGCCCTCCAGCCCGGCCCGGCCGTCGATGACCACCGAGAGTGGTACCACGGTCAACCTCCGGGCCAGCGACTCCGGCAGGTACGCCGTGGAGTCGGTGACCACGGCGACCGCGCTTGGCTCCGGCATGCCCCGACGTTAGCCGATCCGGGGCCGCCTGCTCCGGCGACGCCGCCGCGCACCCGCGCCGGCCGGCTAGGCCGGCTCGGCCCGGGTCACCTGCAGCGGAATGCCCTGCATGCAGTAGCTCATCACGTCGGTACGGACCACGCCGGTGACCCGCAGCCGGGCGCCGGCACGCACCACCGCCGGGTCGCCGCCGAGCAGCAGGTAGCTCGGCCCGTCGGTGCGCAGCACGAGGCACCTGGCCTCGGCGCCGGCGTCCACCGTGCCGGTCACCGTGATCGGCTGGCCGGACGGGGCTTTGCCGGGCGGCGCGCTCAGCCCGCCGGAGGGCTCCGGCACCGAGGGTGCGGCGGTACCGGGGCTGACCGGGGCGGAGGTGCCGGGGCTGACCGCGGCGGAGGTGGCGCCGGAGCCTGACGGCGCGGCGCTGTCGGCGGTTCCGGCGGCGGCACAGCCGGCGAGCAGGGTGAGCGTCGAGGCCATGACGAGGAGCGAGCGGGTACGCATACCGATGGGACGCACGCAGCGCCCGTGGCGTTCCCGGCGCCCCCTCACTGGGTGTTGTACGCCCACAGCTGCCAGCCCCGGCGCGGCGAGTCGCGCAGCTCGATCCAGTGGCAGTTGGCCAGCGGGCCGATCGCCCGGCTCACCTGCACCGGCCAGCCGAGCAGCGCGGCCACCCCGTACTTGGCGGTGCCGCCGTGCGCGGTGATGACCGTACGCCCGCCCGGGTTGGCCTGGGCGGCGTCGAGGAACGCGGCGGTGGCCCGCTTCTCCAGGTCCTCCAGGGACTCCATGCCGAGCACGGCGGCCACCCCCCGGTCGCCGGCGCGCCAGCGCTCGTACTCCGCCGGGAACTGCTCGGCCAGGTCCTGGTCGGTGAGCCCCTGCCAGGCGCCGAAGTGGCGCTCCCGCAGCCGGGCGTCGTACTCCACCGGCAGGCCGGTGGACTCGGCCAGGTAGCGGGCGGTCTGCACGGCCCGTCGCAGGTCGCTGGAGAGCAGCGTGTCGGGCTTCTGCCGGGCCAGCCGCTCGGCGGCGGCGCGGGCTTCGGCGTGCCCGATCTCGTCCAGCTCCACGTCTGTCTGGCCCTGCACCCGGTGTTCGGCGTTCCAGGTGGTGCGGCCGTGCCGCCAGATGTAGAGCCGGGTCACGCCGCCCCGCTCGGCCGGCCGTCGGCCGGGACCAGGTCGCGGTCGACGAACGGGATGGTGGGGCAGTCCCGCCACAGCCGGTCCAGGCTGTAGAACTGGCGCTCCTCGTCGTGCTGGACGTGCACCACGATGTCGACATAGTCGAGCAGCACCCAGCGGCCGGCCCGTTCGCCTTCCCGGCGTACCGGCTTCGCCTTCTCCGGCAGGCCGAGCAGCCGCTCCTCGATGGCGTCGACGATGGCGGTCACCTGGCGTTCGTTGGGCGCCGAGGCGACCAGGAAGGCATCGGTGATGACCAGCTGCTCCGCGACGTCGATGATGACGATGTTCTCGGCCTTCTTGTCGGCAGCCGCCTGGGCGGCGGCCAACGCAAGCTCGACGGCGCGCTCGGATGCGGGCACGATTCTCCTTTCCCCGCGGGACCGGTTGATCCCAGCCTCTCACACGACGGCGACGGTTTCCTTCGCGATCTTGCCGTACCCCCGCCGGCCCCACCTGTCACGCCCGGTACAGCCGCCGCTTGGCGATGTACTGCACCACTCCGTCGGGGACCAGGTACCAGACCGGATGCCCGGCCGCGGTCCGCTCCCGGCAGTCGGTGGAGGAGATCGACATGGCCGGTACCTGCACCAGGCTGACCGTGTCGGCGGGCAGGTGGTCGCCGGAGAGCCGGAAGCCGGGCCGGGTGACGCCGACGAAGTGCGCCAGCTCCAGGCAGGTGTCGGCGTCCTTCCAGCTGAGGATGTCGGCCAGCGCGTCGGCACCGGTGATGAAGAACAGCTCCGCCGTCTCCCCGTACGCCGCGCGCAGGTCGCGCAGCGTGTCCACGGTGTAGGTCGGCCCGGCCCGGTCGATGTCCACCCGGCTGACGGCGAACCGGGGGTTGGAGGCGGTGGCGATCACCGTCATGAGGTAGCGGTCCTCGGCCGCGCTGACCGGCTCGCCGGCCTTCTGCCACGGCTGGCCGGTCGGCACGAAGACCACTTCGTCCAGGGCGAACCGGGCGGCCACCTCGTTGGCGGCGACCAGGTGACCGTGGTGGATGGGGTCGAAGGTGCCGCCCATGATCCCGATCCGGCGTAGCGCGCCCGTCATCTGCGAGATCATCCCATGCTGCCCCGCGAAGCGGCGCGGACCCCGGGCGTACCCCATGGGGGTGGTGACCGACCTGGGCCGGGACGTACACTGCCGGCTATGCGGATGACGCCGTACCTCGGCTGGTGGCTGCCCTGACGGGCGGCCCACCCTTCGCATCCACGACCACGCGGCCGCCCCTGTCGGGCGGCCGTTTCCGTGTGCCCGGGCAGTGGGCGGTCGCCCTCATCCAGGGGGTACGACCATGACCGACACCACACCGACCACCCGCACCACCCGCCGGCTCACCGGCCTCACCCCGACCGGCGGCCTGCAACTGGGCAACTACCTGGGCGCGATCCGCCCCCTGGTCAGCGCCCAGTACGAGACCGAGTCGACGATCTTCATCGCCGACCTGCACGCGATGACCGTGGAGCACGACCCGGCCGCGCTGGCCGCCCGGACGGTCGAGGTGGCGATGCTGCTGCTCGCCGCCGGGGTCGACCCGCAGCGCACCACCATCTACGCCCAGTCGCACGCGCCCGAGCACGCCGAGCTGCACTACCTGCTGGAGTGCGTGACGCACTACGGCGAGGCACAGCGGATGATCCAGTTCCGGGAGAAGGGCGCCGGGCAGCCCGGGGTGCGCCTGTCGCTGCTCACCTATCCGGTGCTGATGGCCGCCGACATCCTGCTGCACGACATCGCCGAGGTACCGGTGGGCGAGGACCAGCGCCAGCACGTCGAGTTGGCGCGCGACGTGGCGGTGCGCTTCAACGGCCGGTACGGCACCACGTTCGTCGTACCGCGCGCGGTGAACCCGCAGGTGGCAGCCCGGTTGGCAGATTTGTCGGAGCCTTGCGTCAAGATGGGCAAGACGAATGCGGGCGACGCGGGGGTGCTGCGCCTGCTCGATCCGCCGCAGGTGCTGCGCCGCAAGGTGCGGCGGGCGGTCACCGACGATCTCGGGGAGGTGCGCTATGACCCGGCCGGCCAGCCCGGTGTGGCGAACCTGCTGGAGATCCTGGCCGCCTGCGCGGGCGACTCGCCGGCCGCGCTGGCCCCGCTGTTCACCAGCTATGCCGAGCTCAAGTCGGCGGTGGCCGACGCCGTGGTGGCCACCCTGCGCCCGGTCCAGGAGCGCTACGCCGACCTGGCCGCCGATCCGACGATCGTCCGCGACGCGCTGGCCGCGGGCGCTGCCCGGGCCCGCGAGCGGGCGGCCGCCACGCTGGCCCGCGCCCGGCTGGCCCTCGGCCTGCTGCCCCGCTGAGCCCACCCCGGTCCTGACCGGCGGCCCGGCGGCCGGTGCCCTGACGGGGCAGCCGGGGCGGGTGTCTTCGCGGCGCGGGGCCGCCCCCGGTCGGCATATGCTTCGGGTCGAGCGGTCCGAGCCGAGCAAGCCGGCCCGGGCCCCTGACCGTCACCACCCGCACCGGGTCGACCGGGGCCGGCAGCGACCGGCCCGCGACCCGGTCAACGCCATCCCGAGCGGCGCCCCGTCCGGCGCCACGACGCCGAGGAGGTGCCGGCATGAGCGCACCGCAGCAGCCGGAACTGAAGCTCAGGTACAACCCGTGGCTCGTCCTGGTGACGCTGTGCCTGGGGTTCTTCATGATCCTGCTGGACACCACCATCGTGAACGTGGCCATCCCGCAGCTCTCCGACGGCCTGAACGCGCAGCTGAGCGACATCCTGTGGATCCTGAACGCCTACATCCTCACCTACGCCGTGCTGCTCATCACCGCCGGCCGGCTGGGCGACCTGTACGGCCCGAAGCTGCTGTTCATGAGCGGTCTGGTGGTTTTCACCGCGGCATCGGCGGCGTGCGGCTTCGCACAGAATCCGACCCAGCTGATCGTCTTCCGGATCATCCAGGGCGTCGGCGGCGCGATGCTCACCCCGCAGACCCTCTCGGTCATCACGATGATCTTCCCGGCGGAGCGCGGGGGGCGGCCTTCGGCCTGTGGGGCGCCGTGGCCGGGGTGTCCACCATCGCCGGCCCGGTCCTCGGCGGCTGGCTGGTGACCGACTTCAGCTGGCGCTGGATCTTCTTCGTCAACGTGCCGATCGGCGCGGTGGCCCTGGTGATGGCCGGCATCCTGATGCCCAACATCCAGCTCAACCGCCGGCACAAGCTGGACGTCGGCGGAGTGGCGCTGTCCACGGCCGGGCTGTTCCTGCTCTGCTACGGCCTCATCGAAGGCCCGTCCTACAGCTGGGGCAAGGTCTGGGGCCCGATCTCGATTCCGCTGATCCTGGTGGTGGGGGCCGCGCTGCTCGGCCTGTTCATGTGGCTGCAGTGGGCGGAGCGCGCCGGTGAACCGCTGGTCCCGTTCTCGATCTTCGCCGACCGCAACTACTCGATCATGAACTTCGTGGTGGCCGCGATCAGCTTCGGGATGCTCGGCCTCTTCCTGCCGCTGACCATCTTCCTGCAGTCGGTACTCGGCCTCTCCGCCCTGCAGGCCGGTCTGGTCACCGCGCCGATGTCGCTCATCTCCATGGTCGTCGCACCGATCGCCGGCCGGGCCTCCGACCGGCTGGGCGGCAAGTGGGTGGTCTTCGCCGGGGTCAGCCTGTTCGCCGCCGGCATGGGGATCGTGGTCGCCTCGGTGCACCTCGGGATGAGCCGCTGGCACTTCCTGCCCGGCCTGATCGTGGCCGGCTTCGGGCTGGGCATGACCTTCGCACCACTGCAGACGGTGGCCATGCGCAACATCCAGCCGCGGATGGCCGGCGCCGCGTCCGGGTTCATCAACACCACCCGGCAGCTCGGCGGCGTGATCGGGTCGGCCGCCGTCGGCGCCCTGCTGCAGTCGCAGCTGAAGATCGCGCTGGCCGACTCGGCCCAGAAGAACGTGGCCACCATGCCCGCAAACGTCCCGCAGCAGATCAAGGACGGCCTGGTGAGCGCGTTCTCGCACGTCTCCGGCGACCTGGAGATCGGCGCCGGGAAGACCGGCATCGACCCCAAGCAGATTCCGGAACAGTTCCGCGCGGTGGTCGGCGCGACCGCCAAGAGGATCTTCGACGAGGGCTTCACCAACGCGATGCGCCACACGCTGTGGCTACCCATCGCGGTGATGGGCCTGGCCGCGGTCAGCATCCTGTTCGTCCGCCGGGACCACGGCGGCCCGCTCACGCCTGCACCCGCGCCAGCTGCCGAGAAGACGGAGGTACCGGCGCAGCAGGCCCGTTGACCCCGGGGCGGTCGACGCACCGCCCAGCCCGACCCGGCCCCCGGGCCTGTCACCGGACAGCTCGGCGTGCTGTTCGACGACGAGTTGGCGCAGCCCGGGGTCGGTGCTGGCGACGGGCGCGATCACCATGTCGAGGGACGCTACCCGGGGCTGGTTGCCGGGCGCGCTACTCCGGGTCGTCGTCGGCCGGGATGGACAGGTCCGCGTCCGTGCGGTGGATCCGGCGCGCCTTCCGGGCGGCCAGCCGGGCCGCCGCGTTGGGCCGCCCCGACTGCTCCTCCAGGCGCCAGTCGGAACCCCGGCTGCCGGGCTTGAACTCGACGCCGGAGTAGAGGGCCGGCTCGTAGTCGAACTCGTGGGTACCGATGCGTACCGGCGCGCCGGACTCGGCGCCCGCCCTGACGAGCGCCTCCTCGACCCCCAGGCGGGCCAGCCGGTCGGCCAGGTACCCGACCGCCTCGTCGTTGTCGAAGTTGGTCTGGCGTACCCAGCGCTCCACCTTGGCGCCGCGGACGAGCCACCCGCCGTCGCCGTCGGCCGCCACCGTGAAGCCGCTGTCGTCGACCGCCCGGGGGCGCAGCACGACCCGGGTCGCCTCGGCGGGCGGCGTCGCCGCCCGGTGCTCGCGGACCACGCCGGCCAGGGCGAAGGTGAGCTCCTTGAGCCCCTCGCCGGTGGCCGCGCTGACCTCGTAGACCCGCAGCCCGCGCGCCTCGATGTCGGGGCGCACGATGTCCGCCAGGTCCCGGCCGTCCGGTACGTCGATCTTGTTGAGTACCACCAGCCGTGGCTTCTCCGCCAGGCCGCCGTACTCGCGCAGCTCGTGCTCCAGGGCGTCGATGTCGCCCAGCGGGTCCCGCTCGGTCTCCAGCGCCGCGGTGTCCACCACGTGCACCAGCACCGCGCAGCGCTCGATGTGGCGCAGGAACGCCAGCCCCAGCCCCTTCCCGGAGGCGGCCCCCGGGATCAGCCCCGGTACGTCGGCGATGGTGAACGTGTCCTCGCCCGCCTGCACCACGCCCAGGTTGGGCACCAGCGTGGTGAACGGATAGTCGGCGATCTTGGGCCGGGCCGCGGAGAGCACCGAGATGAGCGAGGACTTGCCGGCGCTCGGGAAGCCGACCAGCCCCACGTCGGCCACGCTCTTGAGCTCCAGCACCACGTCCAGGCGCTCGCCGGGCTCGCCCAGCTCGGCGAAGCCGGGCGCCTTGCGGCGGGTGTTGGCCAGCGCCGCGTTGCCCCGCCCGCCGCGGCCGCCGGCCGCGACGACATAGCTGGTACCGGCGCCCACCAGGTCGGCCAGCACGGTGCCGTCGGTGGCGTGTACCACGGTGCCGTCCGGCACCTTGAGGGTCAGGTCGGCGCCGTTCGCGCCCTGCCGGTTGGCGCCCATCCCGCCGGTGCCGTTGGTGGCCTTCACGTGCGGGTGGAAGTGGAAGTCCAGCAGCGTGTGTACCTCCGGGTCGACGAGGAGGAGCACGTCCCCGCCGTGCCCGCCGTTGCCGCCGTCGGGGCCGCCCAGCGGCTTGAACTTCTCACGCAGGATGGAGACGCAGCCGTGCCCGCCGTCCCCGGCCTGCACGTGCAGGACCACGCGGTCAACGAAGCTGGTCACGACTCAACTCTCCTCGACTGTCCCGGGGCGCCGCCGGGGAACCGGCGACACCGCGCCCCGCAGCGGGGGCGCAAAGCAAACGGGCCGGCCGGGGCAACCCCGACCGGCCCGTCGACGACTGAGGTCAGTTGGCCGCCGGCACGATGTTGATCACCTTGCGGCCACGCTTGGTACCGAACTGCACGTTGCCCGCGGCGAGCGCGAACAGCGTGTCGTCGCCGCCACGGCCGACCAGGTCGCCGGGGTGGAACTTGGTGCCCCGCTGGCGGATCAGGATCTCGCCGGCGTTGACCAGCTGGCCACCGAACCGCTTCACGCCCAGCCGCTGGGCCGCGGAGTCACGGCCGTTGCGGGAGCTGGACGCACCTTTTTTGTGAGCCATCTCGTTGCCTACTTCCCGGTCGAGATGCCGGTGACCTTGACCTGGGTCAGCGGCTGACGGTGACCCTGGCGCTTGTGGTAGCCGGTCTTGTTCTTGAACTTGTGGATCCGGATCTTCGGACCCTTGGTGTGCGCGACGACCTCACCGGTCACCGCGACCTGGGCAAGCTTCGCCGCGTCGGTCACCAGGTCGTTGCCGTCCACGAGCAGTACGGCCGTCAGCGACAGCATCGTCGCCGGGCGCACCCGCGAGCTTCTCGACCTCGATCACGTCGCCCTCGGCGACCTTGTACTGCTTGCCGCCGGTCTTGACGATCGCGTACATCGGAGACGTGACTCCCTAGTCGTAGCTCTGGCGGAGCTGGAGTGGTGCCGTGCGCCGCACCGGGCGCGCGACAACTGGCACACACGAAGTGGGCCGCACGTCAGGATACTTCATAGCGGCAGCGGTCCCCAAACCGGGCCGTCCAGGCGGCCCCGGGACCCGGCACCACCAGGCCGGTCAGGCGAGCACCGCGGCCGCGCGCACCGAAGCCCCGGCCCGGCCCACCAGCGCTGTGCGGTGGGCCGGGCCGGGGCATCCGGGGTATCGGGGGGGCGCGGTGGCCGGCTGCGCGGATGGCCCGGTGCCTAGCGGGACCGCCGCCGGCTGCTCCACAGGGTGCGGCGCTTCGCCGGGGCCGGCGCGGACGCCGGCTCCAGGTCGGCGTCGGAGTCGCCCGGATCGTGCTCCGGCCCGGCGGCCTGCCAGCCGTCGTGCCGGCCGAGCGCCTCGACCGCGACGTCGTCGTCGGTCAGGTCGGCATCGAGCGCCTCGTCGGGCAGGTCAGCCACGTCGGACTCCGCCGGGTCGGCCTCGCCGCGCCCCTGGCGGCCCCGCCGCCGGGAGCCGTTGGAGCCGGCCGCGGCGACCTCGGCGACCGCCTTCGCGGCCGGCTTGCGCTCGGCCACCGGCTCGGTGTGGATGATCAGGCCGCGGCCCTTGCAGTGCTCGCAGGTCTCGCTGAACGCCTCCAGCAGGCCCTGGCCGATCCGCTTGCGGGTCATCTGCACCAGGCCCAGCGAGGTGATCTCGGTGACCTGGTGCTTGGTGCGGTCCCGGCCCAGGCACTCGGTGAGCCGGCGCAGCACCAGCTCCCGGTTGGACTCCAGCACCATGTCGATGAAGTCGATCACCACGATGCCGCCGAGGTCGCGCAGCCGCAGCTGGCGCACGATCTCCTCGGCCGCCTCCAGGTTGTTGCGGGTGACCGTCTCCTCGAGGTTGCCGCCCGGTGCCGGTGTACTTGCCGGTGTTGACGTCGATCACGGTCATCGCCTCGGTGCGGTCGATCACCAGGCGAGCCGCCCGAGGGCAGGTAGACCTTGCGGTCCAGGCCCTTGAGGATCTGCTCGTCGATGCGCCGGTCGGCGAAGACGTCGTCGTTGCCGGTGTGCCGGTGCAGCCGCTCGACCAGGTCGGGCGAGACGTGCGAGCAGGTACCCCTCGACCATCTCGTAGGCGCTCGCTGCCCTGCATGACGAGCTCCCGGAAGTCCTCGTTGAACAGGTCCCGCACGACCCGGATGACCAGGTCGGGCTCCTCGTAGAGCAGGACCGGCGCGCCGCCCTGGCCGGCCTTGCGCTGGATGTCCTCCCACTGCGCCTGCAGCCGCTTGACGTCGCGGGCCAGCTCGTCCTCGGCGGCGCCCTCGGCGGCGGTCCGCACGATCACGCCGGCGCCTCGGGCACCAGGTTCTTGAGGACGTCGCGCAGCCGCTTGCGCTCGATGTCGGACAGCTTGCGGCTGATGCCGGAGGCGTTGCCGTTCGGCACGTAGACCAGGTGCCGGCCGGACAGCGCGATGTGGCTGGTGAGCCGGGCGCCCTTGTGGCCGATCGGGTCCTTGGTGACCTGGACCAGCACCGAGTCGCCGGACTTGAGCGCCTGCTCGATGGAGCGGGCCCGGCCCTCCAGGCCGGTGGCGTCCCAGTTGACCTCGCCGGCGTACAGCACGGCGTTGCGGCCCCGGCCGATGTCGACGAACGCGGCCTCCATGCTGGGCAGCACGTTCTGCACCTTGCCCAGGTACACGTTGCCGACCATGCGAGCCGGCGCTGGCCCGGGTGACGTAGTGCTCGACCAGCACGCCGTCCTCGAGCACGGCGATCTGGGTGCGGTCGCCCTTCTGCCGGACCACCATCACCCGGTCGACCGCCTCCCGGCGGGCCAGGAACTCCGACTCGGACAGGATCGGCGGGCGGGTACGGCGCTGCTCGCGGCCGTCCCGGCGGCGCTGGCGCTTGGCCTCCAGCCGGGTCGAGCCGGAGACGCCCTGCACCTCGTCGCCGGGCCGGCCCGCGGCGGGCGTACCCGGACCGACGGTCACCTACGCCGTCGTCGGTGGTCTCGCCGCCGTCGCCACCGGAGCCGCCGCGGCGGCGACGGCGCCGCCGCCGGGTCAGCGGCTCGCCGCCCTCGGCGGCCTCCTCGTCGTCGGCGGTCCTCGGTCCTCGGCCGCGTGCCTCCTCGTCGTCGTCGAGGTCTTCGCCACCGGGGCCCTTGCCCCGGCCGCGGCCGCGGCGGCCGCGGCGACGCCGACGGCGCCCGGCGGCCTCGACTCGTCGTCGTCGTCATCGTCCTCGTCGGACGCCTCGTCGACGTCGGTCTCCACCGGCTCGGTGACCTCTTCGACCGGCTCGGCGGTGGCGCGTCGACCCCGGCGACGGCGGCTGCGGCCGCCCAGGCTCGCCCGTTCGCCGGCATCGTCCGGTTCGGCGCCGTCTGCCGGGGTCGCGCCACGCGTCGGCGCGCGCCTCGGCGCGGGACGCTGCCGCGCGCTCGGCCGGCGCGGCTGCGCACCGGGGGCGTGCTCGGGTACCTCCGGGCGCCATGAACAGCACCGGCGGGGTCAGCGGTGCCCGGCGCCGCCCGGTGGCGGCGCTCCGGCGCGTCGCTGTCCTCGCCGGCTACCACCGTGGTCGGGCAGTTCCGGCTGGTCAGCGGACGGCCGGGCGACGGCGGGAGCGCCGCGTCGGCTGGCCGGTACGGCCGCCTCGTCCGACGCTCCGCTGTCGGCCGTCGGCTCGGCCGGCGCCCGGCTCGGTCGAGCGCCGGGCTGCTGGGTACCGGCGCTGGTCGGCGCGGGTGCGCGCGGCCAGCGGACTGGTCAGCGCCGCCCTGATCGGCCGCTCGGCCTGGTCGGTCGGCGGCCTCGGCGGCGTCGCGCGCCGGTCGGCGGCGACGCCGCTTCGGCGGGCGCCGCGCGCGGCCTCCGGCGCCTCGGTGTCCGGCGTCGTGGCCTGCGGGCTGTCCCCGGTGGCCGCCTCGGCGGCGGCTGCCCGGGACCGGGTGCGGACGCGCCCTGGTACGGCGCGGTGCTGCGGTATCGGCGGCATCGGGGCTGGCGTCACGCCGGCCTCCGGGCCGCCCGTCGGCTCGTTGTCGAGCATCTCGGACGATCTCCAGTTCTCGCCGCCCCCGGGCGCGTATGACGCAGCCACGCAGGGATGTCGCGGGTCATGCCGGCACCGCGACACGGCGCGCCCGACGACGAAGTCTGCCAGCCCCGCCTAGGCGGGCGAGGCCCCGACGACGTCTCCTCGGCTCGCCGCCCCGTCATCGACGGCAGAGCGGATCACCGATCTCCGCCTGCGCGGTCAGCGTGCCCTGGCCAGCCGGGTCGCCCGCGGCGGCACCGGCGGCTCCAGGTCGGCCACCAACGCAGACCGGTCAGGACGTCATCGGGTCGCACGGACGGGGTGACCTGCCGTACGACAAGGTCGAGTATCGCACACCCGACCGCCGCCAGCCTCGGAAGGTCGCCTGCCGGAGCACCCGACAGCGGCCAGGGTGAGCACCGCCGCGCCGGGCGTCGAAGGTGCGCCGGCCCTGCTTGGTCAGCCGCTCGACCAGCACCTCGTCGGCGGCCAGGAAGGCCGTCGCCGCCGCGCCGGCCGTCTCGGCGGCGACGCCGGGCAGCTCGATGCGCCACGGCGACGCCTCCATCCGGTCGGCCAGGCTGCCGCCGGTCGGCCTCCACCGCGCGTCCAGCACGTCCAGGCCGGGCGAGAGTGCGGCGTCCAGGGCGGCCGCGCACCTGGGCCGGGTCGACCTACGCCCGCAGCGCCGATCTCCAGGTACTCGGCCTCGCTGGCCACCCCGGTCGGCGCCGCGCTGGCGTAGGAGATCTTCGGGTGCGGGGTGAAGCCCTGGGAGTACGCGATGGGTACCCCGGCCCGCTGCACCGCCCGCTCGAAGGCGCGGGCGAAGTCCCGGTGCGAGGTGAACCGCAGCGGCCCGCGCTTGGCGTACCGGATGCGGATCCGCTGCACCACCGGCGCCTGGTTGGCCTCCGGCTGGTTCCTGGCGATGACGCCCTCCTGTGATTTTTCCGACAGCCGGTGTCAGCCGGTCGCGGCGGGCACCTTGAGGCCGGTGTTGACCGGGGTGAGCGGGCAGCAGCTTGCGGCCGGTGGGGCCGATCTGGATCTCGGTGTCCATGCTCGGGCAGACGCCGCAGTCGAAGCACGGCGTCCAGCGGCAGTCGTCCTGCTCGTACTCGGACAGCGAGTCCTGCCAGTCCTGCCAGAGCCAGTCCTTGTCCAGCCCGGAGTCGAGGTGGTCCCAGGGCAGCACCTCGTGCCTGCTCCCGCTCGCGGGTGGTGAACCAGTCCAGGTCGACCCCGAACGCCGGCAGCACCTCGGCCGCCGCGTCCACCCAGCGCTGGTAGGAGAAGTGCTCGGACCAGCCGTCGAAGCGCTGGCCCTGCTCCCAGACCCGGCGGATCACCGCGCCGACCCGGCGGTCGCCCCGCGACAGCAGGCCCTCGATCAGCGAGGGCTGGCCGTCGTGGTACCGGTAGCCGATCGCCCGGCCCAGCGACCGGTCGGCGTTGATCGCCTGCTTGAGCAGCCGCAGCCGGTGGTCGATCGTCTCCGGCGGGCCATCGACGCCCACTGGAACGGCGTGTGCGGCTTGGGCACGAACCCGCCGATGGAGACCGTGCAGCGGATGTCCCGCGAGCCGGTGGCCGCCCGGCCGGCCCTGATCACCTCGTGCGCGAGCCGGGCGATCTGCAGCACGTCCTCGTCGGTCTCGGTGGGCAGGCCGCACATGAAGTACAGCTTCACCTGCCGCCAGCCGTTGGTGTACGCGGTGACGACGGTACGGATCAGGTCCTCCTCGGTCACCATCTTGTTGATCACCTTGCGGATCCGCTCCGAGCCGCCCTCGGGGGCGAAGGTCAGCCCGGTGCGCCGGCCGTTGCGGGACAGCTCCTGGGCCAGGTCGATGTTGAACGCGTCCACCCGGGTCGACGGCAGCGACAGCGACACGTTGGTGCCCTCGTACTGCTCGGCCAGGCCGGAGCACATGTCGCCGATCTCGGAGTGGTCGGCGCTGGACAGCGAGAGCAGGCCCGACCTCGGGGAAGCCGGAGAACTCCAGCCCGTCCTGCACCATCTGCCCGACCGTGGTGATCGAGCGCTCCCGGACCGGCCGGGTGATCATGCCGGCCTGGCAGAACCGGCAGCCCCGGGTACAGCCGCGGAAGATCTCCACCGCGTACCGCTCGTGCACCGTCTCGGCCAGCGGCACCAGCGGCTTCTTCGGGTACGGCCAGGCGTCCAGGTCCATCGTGGTGCGCTTGTGCACCCGGAACGGCACGTCGGCCCGGTTCGGCACGACCCGCTGGATGCGGCCGTCGGGCAGGTAGTCCACGTCGTAGAAGCGCGGCACGTAGACCGCCTCGGTACGGGCCAGCCGCAGCAGCAGCTCGTCGCGGCCGCCCGGGCAGCCCTCGGCCTTCCACTGCCGGACGATCGCGGTGATCTCCAGGACCGCCTCCTCGCCGTCGCCCAGCACGGCGGCGTCGATGAAGTCGGCGATCGGCTCCGGGTTGAACGCGGCGTGCCCGCCGGCCACCACGATCGGGTGGGCGTCGTCGCGGTCGCGCGTGTACAGCGGGATGCCGGCCAGGTCGAGCGCGGTGAGCATGTTGGTGTAGCCCAGCTCGGTGGAGAACGACACGCCGAACAGGTCGAAGGCGCCGCACCGGCCGGTGCGCGTCCACGGTGAACTGCGGCACCCCGTGCTCGCGCATCAGCGCCTCCAGGTCCGGCCACACCGCGTAGGTGCGCTCGGCCAGCACGTCGGGCAGCTCGTTGAGCACCTCGTAGAGGATCTGCACGCCCTGGTTGGGCAGGCCGACCTCGTAGGCGTCCGGGTACATCAGCGCCCAGCGGACGGCGGCCTCGTCCCAGTCCTTGACGGTCGCGCCCAGCTCGCCGCCGACGTACTGGATCGGCTTGCTGATCCGCGGCAGCAACTGCTCAAGCTGGGGCCAGACGCTCGGGGCACTCATAACGAACCAGCCTACGCGGGGCGCCCGGCGCCGGGTCAGCCGGCGGTCTCCGGGGCGAGGGTGAGGGTGGCCCGGGAGTGGCTGCTGGGCAGGCGCACCGACGCGGCCGGCTGGCCGTCCCCGGTCAGGATCGCCCCGTGGGTGCTCAGCGCCAGGCTGACCGAGGTGGTACCGGCCGGCACGGCCACCGCCTGGGTACTGCTGGCGCCGTTGCCCATCGGGGAGTACTTGATGTCCAGCACCCCGGTGAGCGGGACCGGCTTGCCTGCCCCCGTGCGCACGGTGAGGCTCTTGGCCAGGTCGAGCTTGACCTCGCCACCGAGCAGTTCCGACGAGGACAGCTTCAGCACCAGCCAGGCCTGCCCGTCCGGTGCCCAGCCGTGGCTGGTCTCCCAGCCGACCAGCCGCACGGTGATGTCCAGTGTGTAGAACGGCAACTGCTGGTCCACCGGCTTGTTCGGGGCACCGGCCACATACAGGTCGGTGAAGTCCTCGACCTTGGCCAGCCGGCGCGGATGCTCGGCCGCCACCACCGCGCCCGGCGCCCCCGTACGCAGGTCGATGCTCTGGATACGCCCGGAGTCGGTCACCTCCAGCCGCGCCGGGCTGCCGGTCGGCACGCTGGCCACCAGCACCGAGTCCGGGCCGCCGAAGGGGCCGTCGAAGGGCAGCGACCGGCCGTCCACGACGACCGCGTAGCTGGCCGTGCTGGAGTCCGGATAGGTCGGGTAGGCGCCCCGCCCACCGCGGACCACCAGCAGCTCGTGGCCGGGCGCGGCGCGCAGCGTCTGGTCCCGCGCCAGGTGGGCGGTAGACAGCCCGCTGTGCACGAGGTCCTGCCAGGTCAACTCGTCTGTGGTGGCGGTGGAGGCGAGTGCCACGCCGAAGTGCGGCCCGGAAAGGTAGCTGACAGTCGGGTCGAGGGTACGCACGCCGGTGGAGACCAGCGTCGCCCCCCGGTCGCGCATCTGCGAGCTGGCCGAGACGAAGTCGGCCGCCGCGACGGTGGCCGACGGCGACGGCACCGACGAGCCGCTGGGCGCGCTGTGCGGGCTCGCCGTGGCCCCGCAGCCGGTGAGCGCGACAGCCGCCAGCAGCAGGCACAGCGCGCGGCGAGCGGAGATCGTGGTCATGCGGCACTCCGGAGGTCGTCGGTACGGCCACCGGAGAGGCTAGAGCAACCCGCTTCCGTTCCGCAGTCCCGCACCGACAGGTCCGGTCAGGGCAGCGCGGACTTGTCCCGGGAGGCGTAGCGGTCCACGTAGTCCTGGCCGGAGATGCGCCGGATGTGCGCCATGATGTCGTCGGTGATCTCGCGCAGCAGCTTCGGGTTGCGCGGGCCGGCCCCGTACGAGGAGTAGTCCAGCGGGGCGCCCACCCGTACCCCGATGGTGTGGCCGAGCCGGGGCATCCGGGCGCCGATCGGCTGCACCCGGTCGGTACCCATCATCGCCACCGGGATCACCGGGACCTTGGCCTCCAGCACGATCCGGGCGATGCCGGTGTGGCCCCGGTGCAGCTTGCCGTCGGGTGACCGGGTGCCCTCCGGGTAGATGCCGAACAGCCCACCGGCGGCCAGCACATCCAGCGCCACCTCCAGGGCGGCCATCGCGGCCCGGCCGTTGCCCCGGTCCACCGGAATCTGCCCGATCCCCTTGAAGATCGCCGCGGTGGCCCGGCCGCGCAGGCCGGTCCCGGAGAAGTACTCCTGCTTGGCCCAGAAGTTGATCGTCCGGGGTACCACCACCGGCAGGAACACCGAGTCGGCCACCGAGAGGTGGTTGCTGGCCAGGATGGCCGGCCCCTCCTCGGGGATGTTCGCCAGCCCCTCGGTCCACGGCCGGAACAGCCCACGGACCGCGGGCGCGAAGGTGTAACGACCGATCGTGTAGAGCGCTGACAAGCGGGTCCTCCGGGAAAAGGCGTATACCGCCATCAACGGTATCCGACCCAACGGCGCCCCGGACCCACGGCCCCGCGAAGTGACCGAGCAGCCACCCACGCCCCAGCCACGCAGCCCCGCACACCGAGCCACAGCCAGGCACATCCGAGCCGCGCAGCACGCACGCCCGAGCCGCGCAGCACGCACGCCCGGGCGGCACAGCACGCACGCCCGGGCGGCACAGCACACACAGCCGGGCGCACGGCACGCACGCCCGGGTGGCTGAGCGCGCCACCCGGGCGTACCCGTGGATCGTCAGGCGCGGGCGACCGCGACCCGGACCGTCCCGCCCTCGCCGGCCTCCCCGGCGAAGCCGTCCGACCCGACCGGGCCGAACCCGACCGTGGTGGCCAGGGTCTCCGCCGCGACGAAGTCGCGGAACCGGTCCACGGCGGCCAGGATCTCCGCGCCCGCCTCGACGGTGAGGCTGATCCGGTCGGCCACGTCCAGGCCGGCCTCCCGGCGGGCCTGCTGGACCACCCGGACCACGTCCCGGGCCAGCCCCTCGGCGGCCAGCTCCGGGGTGACGGCGGTGTCCAGCACCACGACGCCCTCGCCGCCGGGCAGCGGCGCCGACCGGGCCGGGTCGGCGGCGACCAGCTTCAGCTCGTACTCGCCGTCGAGCAGGGCCACTCCACCGGCCACCGGGGCACCGTCCACAAGGGACCAGTCGCCGGCCTTGACCGCCTTGATGACGCCCTGCACCGCGCCGCCCAGCCGGGGGCCGAGCGCCCGGGGCACCACGGTCAGCACCTGCTCGCACCAGCCGGCCAGGTCGTCGACGAACTCCACCGCCTTCACGTTGACCTCGTCGGCCACCAGCGCGGCGAACGGTCGCAGCGCCGCGGCCCGCGGCGAGGCCACCGTCAGCGACGCCAACGGCAGCCGGACCCGCAGCCCCTTGGCCTTGCGCAGGGACAGCGCCGCCGAGCAGACGTCGCGGACCGCGTCCATGTCGGCCACCAGGGCGTCGTCGGCGGGGAGGTCGGCGGCCGACGGCCAGTCGGTCAGGTGCACCGAACGCTCGCCGGTCAACCCCCGCCACACCTCCTCGGCCACCATCGGGGCCAGCGGCGCCACCAGCCGGCACACCGTCTCCAGCACGCCGGCCAGCGTGTCGAAGGCGGCCCGGTCACCGGACCAGAAGCGGTCCCGGGACCGGCGCACGTACCAGTTGGTCAGCGCGTCCAGGAAGGCGCGGACGCTGGCGCAGGCGCCGGACAGGTCGTAGCCGTCCAGCTGCCGGGTGACCTCGGCCACCAGGGCGTGCGTCTTGGCCAGCAGGTAGCGGTCGAGCAGGTGGGTGGAGTCGGTGCGGCGGGTGGCCTGGTAGCCCTCGGCGTTGGCGTAGAGGGAGAAGAAGTACCAGACGTTCCACAGCGGCAGCAGCACCTGGCGGACTGCGTCCCGGATCGTCGTCTCGGAGACCGCCATGTCGCCGCCGCGCAGCACCGGGGAGGACATCAGCGCCCAGCGCATGGCGTCCGCGCCGTAGCGGTCGAACATCGCATAGACGTCCGGGTAGTTGCGCAGGCTCTTGGACATCTTGCGGTTGTCCTCGCCGAGCAGCGTCCCGTGCACCACGCAGGTACGGAACGCCGGCCGGTCGAACAGCGCGGTGGCCAGCACGTGCATGGTGTAGAACCAACCCCGGGTCTGCGCCGTGTACTCCACGATGAAGTCGCCCGGGTAGTGCGACTCGAACCAGGCGGTGTTCTCGAACGGGTAGTGCACCTGCGCGAACGGCATCGAACCGGACTCGAACCAGCAGTCCAGCACCTCGCTGACCCGGCGCATGGTGGAGCGCCCGGTCGGGTCGTCCGGGTTGGGCCGGGTCAGCTCGTCCACGTACGGCCGGTGCAGGTCGGTGACCTTGACACCGAAGTCCCGCTCCAGGTCCGCCAGCGAGCCGTAGACATCCACCCGGGGATACGTCGGGTCGTCGGACTTCCACACCGGGATGGGCGAGCCCCAGAAGCGGTTCCGGGAGATCGACCAGTCCCGGGCGCCGGCCAGCCACTTGCCGAACTGGCCGTCCCGCACGTGCTCGGGTACCCAGGTGATCTGCTGGTTCAGCTCGCCCATCCGGTCACGGAAGGTGGACACCGCCACGAACCAGGACGAGACGGCCTTGTAGACCAGCGGCGTGGCGCAGCGCCAGCAGTGCGGGTAGGAGTGCGTGTAGGTGTCGTGCCGGACCACCACGCCGCGCTCCTTGAGGTCGCGCAGGATCGGCTTGTTCGCCTCGAACACCTGCAGCCCCTGGTAGTCCGGGACCAGCGCGGTGAACTTGGTGTGGTCGTCGACGGTGACCAGGGTGGGGATGCCGTTGGCCGAGCACAGGTTCTGGTCGTCCTCACCGAAGGCGGGGGCCAGGTGCACCGCGCCGGTGCCGTCCTCGGTGCTCACCCAGTCGGCGCCGGGTAGACGTGGAAAGCGTTCTCCCCGGCCTGGTCGACCAGGAAATCAAACATCGGGGTGTACGCCCGCCCGGCCAGCTGCGCGCCGGTCACCGACCCGACCGGCGTGTAGTCGGCCAGCTCCTTGGCGTAGGCGTCGAGCCGGGCAGCGCCCACCACCACCCGGGCACCGGCCTTCTCCAGCACCGAGTACTCCACCTCCGGGCCGACCGCGACGGCCAGGTTGGACGGCAGCGTCCACGGGGTGGTGGTCCACACCCACAGGTCGGTCGGCGTGTCCGGGGCGTCCGGCAGCCCCCCGGTGAGCCGGAAGGCGACCGTGACGGCCGGGTCCTGCCGGTCGGAGTAGACGTCGTCCATCCGGGTCTCGGTGTTGGACAGCGGCGTCTCGCAGCGCCAGCAGTAGGCCAGCACCCGGAAACCCTCGTAGACCAGCCCCTTGTCGTGCAGCGTCTTGAACGCCCACATCACCGACTCCATGTAGTCGGTGTCCAGGGTCTTGTAGTCGTTGCTGAAGTCGACCCAGCGGGCCTGCCGGGTGACGTAGCGCTCCCAGTCCTGGGTGTAGCGCAGCACCGAGCGGCGGCAGGCGTCGTTGAACGCCGCCACGCCCAGCGCCACGATCTCCGCCTTGCTGGTGATGCCGAGCTGCTTCTCGGCCTCCACCTCGGCCGGCAGGCCGTGACAGTCCCAGCCGAAGCGGCGCTCCACCCGGCGACCGCGCATCGTCTGGTAGCGCGGCACCACGTCCTTGACGTAGCCGGTGAGCAGGTGGCCGTAGTGTGGCAGGCCGTTGGCGAACGGGGGGCCGTCGTAGAAGACGAACTCGTTCTCGGTGGAGCGCTGCTCCACGGAGGCGACGAAGGTCTTGTCGGCGGTCCAGTAGTCGAGCACCCCGGTCTCGACCCGGGGCAGGTCGGGGCTGGCCGGGACGGCGCTGCCGGGGTTGTGCCTGGGGTACACGGGACTCTCCTTGCGCTGCGTGATCCTGCAACGCGAGGACGAGCGCGCCGGTTGTGCGCGCCCGCGGTACCACCCCGCTTGGCGGCCGGTGGTGCTGGCCGCCCGCTCGTTGGCCGGCTGTGACGGGCCGAACCCGTCCGGTTCTACTGGGCGGCCGGTGGGCCGCTGTTCTTCCGGAGGCTCACCGGTGATAGCCGGGTCGATGCCTGTAGCGCATAGCGTAGCGCGCCGGGCCCGGCGCGCTCAGCTGAGTTACCTCGGCCGGCTCAGCTGGCCAGCTCGGGGAACCACAGGGCGATCTCCCGCTTGGCGCTGTCCGGGGAGTCCGAGGCGTGCACCAGGTTCTCCCGGTTGGACAGTGACAGGTCGCCGCGCACCGTACCGGCGGCCGCCCGACGCCCGTCGGTGACGCCGATCAACGCGCGTACCACCTCGATCGCCTGGTCACCGGAGAGGATCGTGGCGACCAGCGGCCCGCTGGTCATGAACTCCTTCAGCGGCGGATAGAACGCCTTCTCCACGTGCTCGGCGTAGTGCTCGTCGGCCAGCTGCGCCGACATGGTACGCAGGACCAGCGCGTCGACCGCCAGGCCCTTGCGCTCGAACCGGCCGAGGATCTCCCCGACCAGCCCCCGGCGCACCGCGTCCGGCTTGATGAGTACGAGCGTCCGCTCGGTCACGACGGTCCCCCTCTGGTGTCCGCCCGAGCCTATCCAGCCGCGTGTGTCCGGCGCACCGGCCCCCTCGACGCCCGGCGCACCGGCCGCCCTGTCGTATCGCGGACCGCTTGTCGCTTGGCGCACCGGCCCCCTTGTCTGGCCACCCGCAATCCGCCTAGCCTGGCGGATAACCCTCGGGCAGGGCACAAACGGGTCGAGCGGCCGCTCGCCCCCGCATGGGAGGTCACGGGTGGCGACGACGGATCGGCCGGGCAAGGTCACCGCAGGCCGGTGGCTCGCCACCGGTGTCCTGGTGGTGCTCGGTGCGTTCGTACTGTCGGCGAGCGTCGGCGCCGGCTCCTGGGTGCTCACCGCCCTCGGCGTGGCGCTCATCGGCGGCGGCGTCGTGCTCTACCTGGTCTCCCGGTTCAATCCCGGCGGCTTCACCCTGCCCCGGCGCGCCTCCAGCGTGCTGATCGAGCCGGTCGGCGCGCAGCCCGTGCCGGACGCCGCTCCGGTGGGCACCGCACAGGTCCCCGCCACCGCCCCGGCGCCCGAGACACCGGCCGGCCCGCTCACCACGCCGCTCACCCAGCCCGGGTCCAGCTCGTTCATCGAGCTGGACCTCACCCCGGCCGGCCGGGGCGGCCCCCGGGGGGACAGGTTCACCGCCGGCCCGCCGCGCCCCACCCGCCTCGCCGGTACGAACGAGCTGCCCGGCCAGGGCGCGCACGACAACGAGGCGGCCGAGTCCGCGGAGCGCTCCAGCCGGCCCCGTCCGCGCCCGCGGCCCAGCGCCGCCCCGGAGACCGGGCTGGCCGAGCCGCAGGGGGCGGAGAGCACGGCCGCCGACACCATGGCACCCGGGCCGGTGGCTCCGGGGAACGGTGCCGAGGCCACCGCCGGGGAGAGCACGGAGGCCGCCCGGCAGCCGGGCGCGGCTGCGCGTCGGCGCCCTTCGCCCCGGCCCCGCCCGCCCGCCGACGACACCGAGCCGCCCAACCCCACGCTGGCCGCCGGACTCACCCCGTACCCGCTGACCCTGGACCCCGCGCCGAACGGTTCCCGGGCCGACGAGACCGGTCGGCCGTCGGGCCTGCCCGGGCAGCGCAGCGCGCCGGACGGCGACGGCCCGCGCGGCGACGCCCCGGACTCCGGACGCCCGGTGATCAACGGGGCCGCCCCGCGCCGGCCGTCGCCGCCGCGCATCCTGCGACTCATCCCGGCCCGACCGGCCGCGCTGGCCATGCCGGCCGCCGACACGGCCGGGCCGGAGCAGATCTCCCAGGCGTACCAGAAGGTCAGCCCGCCGCCCGGCAGCGAGGCGGCCGAGCCGGAGACCAGCGCCGAACTGACCGTGCACAACCTCGGCGCGGCCGTCGGGTTCTACCGCGACCAGCTCGGCCTGGTCCAGGTACACATCGGTGACAAGCAGGCCATCCTGCAGTCCGGCGACGCCTACGTGCGACTCAACGTCGACCGCCAGCGCCGGGTGTGGCGCGGCGCGCTGATCCACGTGATGCTCGAAGTGGAGAACGTCCAGGCGGCCTACGATGCGCTGCGCGAGCGCGGCGTGCGCTTCGTGCACGAGCCGCGCCGGGTCAGCCGCTACCACGACCTGGAGCTGTGGTCGGCGGCGTTCCGCGACCCGGACGGGCACGGGCTGGCCGTGATCCGCTGGGACCTGCCGCCCGAGCAGCCGGCCGGCGACTAACGCCCGCTGAGCACGCTGCGCCGCACCGACAGTACGTACACCCACACGCCGCCGAAGATGACCCCCATGACCAGCAGCATCAGGTGGTAGAAGCCGCACAGGCAGATGAGCGCCTGCAGCACGGTCGCGGCGCTCCACGCCCAGCCGTGCCGCAGCAGCCCGGCCAGCGCCACGCAGGCCAGGCAGAGCGCCACCACGGAGGCGACCGCCCAGCCGGTGGCCCGGGTGTCCAGCCTGGTCAGCGGTACCACCGCGAGCAGCAGCACGAGCGCCTCGATGACCAGCGCGCCCGCCCCGACGCCCCGAACCGCCGCGACCGGGTTGGCCAACCCCGACCGGACCTCGGCGGATTCCTCCGGATCGGTCGGCGGCTGCGGGTCGGGGCGCTCGTCGTCGCCGTCCGGTGGCGCGGTCACCGGCGGAACAGCTTCCGCGCGTCGGCCACGGTCACCACCGAGCCGGTGATCAGGACGCCCACCCCACCCATCTCGCCGTCAAGGTCCTCCTCGGCCAGCGCGACAGCGGCGGCGATGGCGTCCGGCAGCTCCGGCTCCAGCACCACCCGTTCCGGGGCGAGGATCTCGGCGGCGCGCTCGGCCAGGGCGGCCGCGGACAGCGCCCGGGGTGAGGTATTCCGGGTGGCGACCACGTAGTCGGCGACCGGTTCGAGCAGTTCGAGCACGCTGTCGACGTCCTTGTCGGCGAGCATGGCGAGGACCACCACCAGCCGCCGGAAGCTGAACTCCTGCTGCAGCGCGGCCACCGTGGCGGCCATCCCGTGCGGGTTGTGCGCGGCGTCCAGCAGGATGGTCGGCGCGCTGCGTACCCGCTCCAGCCGGCCGGGCGAGCTGGTACCGGCGAAGCCCTCCCGGACCGCCTCGGGGTCCAGCGCCCGGGCCGACCCGGCGCCCAGGAACGCCTCGACGGCGGCCAGCGCCAGGACGGCGTTCTGTGCCTGGTGCTCGCCGTGCAGGGGCAGGAAAATCTCGTCGTACCGGCCGCCCAGCCCCTGCAGCGACAGCACCTGGCCGCCGACCGCGAGCGAGCGCTCCAGCACCCCGAACTCGGCGCCCTCCCGGGCGATGGTGGCGCCCACCTCGGCGCAGCGGCGCAGGATCGGCTCGATCGCCTCCGGGTCCTGCACGGCGCAGACCAGCGTCGCTCCACTGTGGATGATGCCGGCCTTGGCGTCGGCGATGTCGGCCAGGGTGTCCCCGAGGAACTCGGTATGGTCCAGCCCGATCGGGGTGATCACGCAGGTACCGGCGTGCAGCACGTTGGTGGCGTCGTCGGCGCCGCCCAGCCCCACCTCCACCACGGCCACGTCGACCGGGGCGTCGGCGAACGCGGCGAAGGCCATCGCCGTGGTGACGTCGAAGTAGGTGAGCGGCTCCGGGTACTTGCGGTCGACCAGTTCGGCCACCGGCGCCACCTCGCGGTAGGCGGCCACGAACCGCCGCTCGTCCACCGGCTCCCCGTCCAGCGCGATCCGTTCCCGCACCGTCTCCAGGTGCGGGCTGGTGTACCGGCCGGTACGCAGCCCGTGCGCGCGCAGCAGCGAGTCGATCATCCGCGCGGTGGAGGTCTTGCCGTTGGTCCCGGTGAGGTGGATCGCCGGGTACCCGCGCTGCGGCGTACCCAACAGATCGAGCAGGGCTTCGATCTTCGACAGGTCGAACTCCATCCGGGTGAAGCCCCGCGCCTCCAACTCGGCGTTGACCTGCTGGAACTCATCGGCCATGGAGACTCCCCCAGCTGTGCGACGGGCAGATCACCCCAGCGACTCCAGGGCAGCGGCGATGCGGGCCAGCTCGGCCTCGGCAGCGGCCAGCCGGCCACGGATCTTCTCCACCACCGGCTCCGGCGCCTTGGCCAGGAACTCGGCGTTGCCCAGCTTGGCCCGGGCGGCGTCCTGCTCCTTGACCGCAGCGGCGAGGTCCTTGGTGAGCCGGCTCCGTTCGGCGTCCAGGTCGATGCTGCCCCGGGTGTCCAGGGCCACCGCGACGCCGCCGGTGACGGTCAGCGTGGCGGTAGGCGCGAAGTCGGCGGCCGGGTCGTCGAGGCGGGCCAGCGAACGGATCAGCGACTCGTGCGCGGCCAGACCGCCGAGCCCGTCGAGCCGGGCGTGCACCCGCTGCCCGGGGCGCAGCCCCTGGTCGGAGCGGAACCGGCGGACCTCGGTGACGACCTTCTGCAGCCCGGCGATCTCGTTTTCGGCGGCGGCGTCGACCAGCCGCCGGTCCACCGTCGGCCAGGCCGCGATGACCACCGACTCGTCGCCGGTCAGCGCGGTCCACAGCTCGTCGGTGACGAACGGGATCATCGGGTGCAGCAGCTTGAGCAGCCGATCGAGGACGTGCCCGAGGACCCGCCGGGTGGCCGCCGACTCGCCGATCACCGGCTTGGCCAGCTCCAGGTACCAGTCGCAGACCTCGTCCCAGGCGAAGTGGTACAGGGCGTCCGCGACCTTGGCGAACTCGAACCGCTCGAACTGCTCGTCCACCTCGGCGGTGACGCGCTGTAGCCGGGACAGGATCCACCGGTCCACCGTGGACAGCTGCCCCGGCTCGGGCAGCGGGCCGTCGGTGGTGGCGCCGTTGAGCAGCGCGAACCGGGTGGCGTTCCAGAGCTTGTTGCAGAAGTTGCGGGAGCCCTGGCACCACTCTTCGGCGACCGGCACGTCCGAGCCCGGGTTGGCGCCCCGGATCAGGGTGAACCGGGTGGCGTCGGCGCCGAAGCGCTCGATCCAGTCCAGCGGATCCACCTGGGTACCCGACGACTTCGACATCTTCTTGCCGAACTGGTCACGCACCAGCCCGTGCAGGGCCACCACGTCGAACGGCTGCACCCCGTCCATCGCGTACAGGCCGAACATCATCATCCGGGCCACCCAGAAGAACAGGATGTCGTACCCGGTGACCAGCACGCTGGTCGGGTAGAAGCGCTCCAGGTCCGGGGTGCGCTCCGGCCAGCCCAGCGTGGAGAACGGCCACAACGCGCTGGAGAACCAGGTGTCCAGCACGTCCTCGTCCTGCCGCCAGCCGGCCGCCGCAGCCGCCTCGGGCGAGCCGCCGGGCGGCTGCTCGTCCGGGCCGACACAGCGCACCTCGCCGTCCGGGCCGTACCACACCGGGATGCGGTGCCCCCACCACAGCTGCCGGGAGATGCACCAGTCGTGCATGTTGTCCACCCAGGCGAAGTACCGCTTCTCCAGCTCCACCGGCTCCACCCGGACCCGGCCGTCCCGCACCGCGTCACCGGCCGCCTTGGCCAGCGGCCCGGTGTTGACGAACCACTGCAGCGACAGCCGCGGCTCCACCACCGTCTGGCAGCGCGAGCAGTGCCCCACCGCGTGCAGGTACGGCCGCTTCTCGGCCACCACGAGACCGAGCTCGCGCAGCGCACCGACCACCGCCGGGCGGGCCTCGAACCGGTCGAGCCCCTGGAACGGCCCGTGCGCGGTGATGATGCCGCGCTCGTCCATCACGGTCAGGTTGGGCAGGTTGTGCCGCTGGCCGATCTCGAAGTCGTTGGGGTCGTGCGCCGGGGTCACCTTGACCGCGCCGGTACCGAAGCTCGGGTCCACGTAGGCGTCCGCCACGATCGGGATGCGCCGCCCGGTCAGCGGCAGCTCCACCTCGGTACCCACCAGGTGCCGGTACCGCTCGTCGTCCGGGTGCACCGCCACCGCCGTGTCGCCGAGCATGGTCTCGGCCCGGGTGGTGGCCACCACCACGTCGTCGCTGTACCGGATGGAGACCAGCTCGCCCTCGTCGTCGCTGTGCTCCACCTCGATGTCGGAGAGCGCGGTGAGGCAGCGCGGGCACCAGTTGATGATCCGCTCGGCGCGGTAGATCAGGCCGTCGTCGAAGAGCCGCTTGAAGATCGTCTGAACGGCCCGGGACAGCCCCTCGTCCATGGTGAACCGCTCGCGCGACCAGTCCACCGAGTCACCGAGCCGGCGCATCTGGCCGAGGATCGTGCCGCCCGACTCCGCCTTCCACTGCCACACCCTGGCCACGAACGCGTCCCGCCCCAGGTCGTGCCGGGACAGCCCGTCGAACTTGGCGAGCTGGCGCTCCACCACGTTCTGGGTGGCAATGCCGGCGTGGTCCATGCCGGGCAGCCAGAGCGTCTCGTACGCCTGCATCCGCCGCCGGCGCACCAGCGAGTCCTGGATGGTGTGGTCGAGCGCGTGGCCGATGTGCAGCGAGCCGGTCACGTTCGGCGGCGGGATGACGATGGCGAACGACGGCTTGTCCGGGTTCGGCCGGGGTGCGAAGTACCCCGCCGCTACCCAGCGCTCGTACCGCGGCTGCTCCACCTGCGCCGGCGCGTACTGCGCGGCGAGGTTCACCTGCGATGCGTGGCTGGTCTGCGGTGTCGTCGTCACGGTGGAAAGTCTACGTGTGCCCCGATGCGGGCCGCGCGGGCGTTTCCCCCCGCTGCGGTGCCGGCGCCTGCCCTGCTCAGCGGCGCACGCCCAGCCCCGGCGGCGCCTGTCCACGACACCCGGCCGCCGCGCTCCGCGCCCTGGTCAGTGCGTCTCTACCGCCGCCCGGACGGTGAGCAGCAGCGCCGCGGTGGCCGCCGGGTCGCCGCCGTCGAGCACCGCGACCACGCCGAAGCTGCCGTAGTCGGCCCAGGCGCACAGGACGACGCCGGGCGCGGTCTGCGTACCCGCTGACGCTGCCGTCCCGGCCGCGCCCGCAGCCGGGGTCGCCGCTGCGGTGGCGCCGGGGCTGGCGGAGCCGACCAGCGCCGGGGAGGCGCCAGGTCCCGGGTCAGGCTCACCCACCGCGCAGCTGGCCACGCCGCCCGCCGCACCCGGATCGGCCGGGGACGAACCGGCGACGACCAGCCCCAGCGCGGTGAACTCCATCATGGCCGCCCGCGCCTGCCGCTCCGGCCGCAGGAACAGGCCCGAGGCGGCCACCACGTAGACCGGGCGCCGGTCGGTGCCGGCGTACACAGCCGCAACCACCTGCCGGACGCCGGCGCCGGTGGCGAGGCCGGCCACGACGTTGGTCAGATCCTGGGCGCTCCGGTCCAGCAGGGTCAGCTCGGCCAGGTGGGCGGGCAGCCGCACGCTGGCGGGGTAGGAGCCGCGGACCACCCAGGCCCCGGCGCCCAGCAGCAGCGCCGTCGCCAGCACCAGCAGGCCCAGCAACAGCAGCCCGGCGGCGAAGCCGGAGCGTCGGCGCCGCCCGGGCGCGGGCGGCGGCACAACACGGTTGCTCCCGCTCGGCCCCGCGCGGCCCCTGCCGTTCGGCCCTACGCGGACGCCGCCGTTCGGCTCCACGGAGACGCTGCGATCCTGTCCCAGGCGGCCGCTGACGTTCGGCCCTACGCGGACGCTGCCGTTCGGCCCTACGCGGACGCTGCCGTTCGGCCCTACGCGGACGCTGCCGTTCGGGCCCTGGTAGCCGGTGCGGTCGGGTTCCAGGCGGCCGCTGCCGTTCGGGCCCACGTAGCCGGTGCGGTCGGGTCCCGGACCGCCGCTGCCGTTCAGCCCCGGGTGGCCCGTGCGGTCGGGTATCCCGCGGCCGGTGCCGCCCGGGGGCATGGTGTCCAGGTACGGTCGCCGCTGCGTCGGCACGATGCGGCGGGCGCCGGTATCGGTCCGCGGCCACCGGCCGCTGTCCGCGCGCCAGCCCGTGGCGGACCGGCGGGCGTCACCCGGTCCGTCGTGCGCCTGTGGGCGATAGGCCACGGTAGATCCCGCCTCGGCTTCGGGCTGCTCCCCGCCGCGCAGCCGGCGCTGGTCGTAGGAGGCAGCGTAGTCGTCGCGGCGGGCGGAATCACCCCCCTCAATCCGGGCAACCGACCCGAGATCGGCACCGGCGACCCGGCGGACGGCTGTTACGCTCGCCCGAGCCTGCCGGAGGGGGACCGATGAGCGACACCGACGCGGCCACGCCGCCCAGCCCGGAGCGCGGCACGGACGTCGACAGCTTCGGCACCCATGACAGCTTCACCGAACCCAGCCACCACAGCGAGCCCGGCTCCGACGTCGATCCCGGATACGACAGTGAACCGGACGACGGCGGTTTCACCTGGGTGGATCCGGAGGGCAGCCGAACCGGGCCGCCGGCCGAGGGCCTGGTGCTGCTACCCGACGAGCCGGCCACGGCACGGCGCCACGTCGGCCGCTACGTCGCCCTGGCGGCGGCCGCGCTGGTGGCCGGCGCGGCCATCGTCACCGGTCCGACCCTGTGGCGGGTGTACTCCGCCCGGCACACCACGCTCACCCTGCCGTCCCAGGTCGCCGGCCTCAGTCGGGACAGCGCGGGTGACAGCCAGCAGACCGCCGAGTACCTGCGGGACGCGGTAGGTACCGGCACATCGCTGGGGCACCCGTTCGGCGCTGTCTACGACCTCCGCGGCGACACCGCGCACAGCGTGCTGGTCTTCGGTGGTACCGGCTCGATCTTCCGCCCCGCTCGTACCCTCACCGGCGTACTCGCCCTGTTGGGTGACTCATCGGACGCGATCCGCGACCTGCACGAGGTACCGCCCGGAGCGCTCGGCGGGACGATGAAGTGCGGCATCAGCCCCGGCTCAGGCGACATCCAGGACCAGGACATGCCGATCTGCGGTTGGGCCGATCACGGCAGCGCCGCCGCTGCCCTGTTCCCCGGCCGGACCGAGGACCAGGCCGCCGACCTCATGCGCCAGTTCCGCACCGCCATGGAAAAGAGCTAGCCGGTACAGCCGGCGCACATTGCGTTCCCAGCACGGGCAGGCTGTGGCACTGCCCAGCACACCCGGCTGCGCCGCAGCTCCGGGCCACCCAAGACAGCACCACGTCCCAAGCTGTGCACCTCTCGCCGCGGCTGGGCACTGTTGTGTTCCGCCGGCAATGTCGTGTCCCGGCCACCCCCCGCATGGCTGCACTACTCCCGCCGCCCATCAGGACTCGCTACTGTCTGCACAAGGCTCACGACTCTCGCGGACCAGCGGACCCGCTTCCCCGCGTAGGACTCGCTTTCCCCGCGTAGCACTTGCCGAGCCCCACCCAGGCCGCGTCGAATCAGCGGCCTTGCTGAGTCAGCCGTGGTCCGGGCGGCCAACCCGTAGACGCACTCAGGGGCACCCATTGCTGGGTGCCCCTGAGTAAAGATGTCCGGCGGCGTCCTACTCTCCCACACTCTCACGGGTGCAGTACCATCGGCGCTGACGGGCTTAGCTTCCGGGTTCGGAATGTGACCGGGCGTTTCCCCACCGCTATGGCCGCCGTAACACTATCGAACTATCAACCCACCACACCCACACAACCATCTATGTGTGGGGGTCTGGTTGTTGTTCGGGAATCGTACAGTGGACGCGAAGCATGTTTGTAGGTCAAGTCCTCGGCCTATTAGTACCAGTCAGCTGAACCTGTTACCAGGCTTACACATCTGGCCTATCAACCCAATCGTCTAGTTGGGGGCCTTAACCCCTCACGGGGTGGGATACCTCATCTTGAAGCGAGCTTCCCGCTTAGATGCTTTCAGCGGTTATCCCTTCCGAACGTGGCTAACCAGCCGTGCCCCTGGCGGGACAACTGGCACACCAGAGGTTCGTCCGTCCCGGTCCTCTCGTACTAGGGACAGCCCTTCTCAAGTATCCTACGCGCACGGCGGATAGGGACCGAACTGTCTCACGACGTTCTAAACCCAGCTCGCGTACCGCTTTAATGGGCGAACAGCCCAACCCTTGGGACCTACTCCAGCCCCAGGATGCGACGAGCCGACATCGAGGTGCCAAACCATCCCGTCGATATGGACTCTTGGGGAAGATCAGCCTGTTATCCCCGGGGTACCTTTTATCCGTTGAGCGACACCGCTTCCACATGCCAGTGCCGGATCACTAGTCCCGACTTTCGTCCCTGCTCGACCTGTCAGTCTCACAGTCAAGCTCCCTTGTGCACTTGCACTCAACACCTGATTGCCAACCAGGCTGAGGGAACCTTTGGGCGCCTCCGTTACCTTTTAGGAGGCAACCGCCCCAGTTAAACTACCCACCAGACACTGTCCCTGAACCGGCTCACGGTCCTAGGTTAGATACCCAAATCAACCAGAGTGGTATTTCAACGTTGCCTCCACCGATACTGGCGTACCAGCTTCACAGGCTCCCACCTATCCTACACAAGCTAATTCGGATACCAATGTCAAGCTATAGTAAAGGTCCCGGGGTCTTTCCGTCCTGCCGCGCGTAACGAGCATCTTTACTCGTAATGCAATTTCGCCGGGCCTGTGGTTGAGACAGTAGGGAAGTCGTTACGCCATTCGTGCAGGTCGGAACTTACCCGACAAGGAATTTCGCTACCTTAGGATGGTTATAGTTACCACCGCCGTTTACTGGCGCTTAAGTTCTCAGCTTCGCCTTGCGACTAACCGGTCCCCTTAACGTTCCAGCACCGGGCAGGCGTCAGTCCATATACGTCGTCTTACGACTTTGCATGGACCTGTGTTTTTAGTAAACAGTCGCTTCCCCCTGGTCTCTGCGGCCACCTTACGCTGCTCCAGCGTGTGGTCTCACGTACTGTGGCCCCCCTTCTCCCGAAGTTACGGGGGCAATTTGCCGAGTTCCTTAACCACAGTTCGCCCGATCGCCTCGGTATTCTCTACCTGACCACCTGTGTCGGTTTGGGGTACGGGCCGCTCGGAACTCGCTAGAGGCTTTTCTCGACAGCATAGGATTACTGACTTCACCTGAATCGGCTCGGCATCACGTCTCACCCTCAATGCGCCACGGATTTACCTATGGCACGGGCTACACGCTTACCCCGGCACAACCACCGGCCGGGATCAGCTACCTTCCTGCGTCACCCCATCGCTCAACTACTACCCACCAAGGCCCCAACCACCACAACCATCACCCGAAGGATCCAGCCGCAGCAGAAGGTTAGTACAATGGGGTTCATCGTGGGCGTTCCTTCGCGGGTACGGGAATATCAACCCGTTGTCCATCGACTACGCCTCTCGGCCTCGCCTTAGGTCCCGACTCACCCAGGGCGGATTAGCCTGGCCCTGGAACCCTTGGTCATCCGGCGGAAGGGTTTCTCACCCTTCTTTCGCTACTCATGCCTGCATTCTCACTCGCGTGGCGTCCACAACTGGATCACTCCGCTGCTTCACCCCCCACGCGACGCTCCCCTACCCATCCACACACCTGGACCACCCCCCCGAAGAAGGACGGCCGAGTACATATGTGAATGCCACAGCTTCGGCGGTGTGCTTGAGCCCCGCTACATTGTCGGCGCGGAACCACTTGACCAGTGAGCTATTACGCACTCTTTCAAGGGTGGCTGCTTCTAAGCCAACCTCCTGGTTGTCTAAGCGATCCCACATCCTTTTCCACTTAGCACACGCTTAGGGGCCTTAGCTGGTGATCTGGGCTGTTTCCCTCTCGACTACGAAGCTTATCCCCCGCAGTCTCACTGCCGCGCTCTCACTTACCGGCATTCGGAGTTTGGCTGACTTCAGTAAGCTTGTGGGCCCCCTAGGCCATCCAGTGCTCTACCTCCGGCAAGAAACACGCAACGCTGCACCTAAATGCATTTCGGGGAGAACCAGCTATCACGGAGTTTGATTGGCCTTTCACCCCTAACCACAGGTCATCCCCCACCTTTTCAACGGTGGTGGGTTCGGCCCTCCACGCGGTCTTACCCGCGCTTCAGCCTGCCCATGGCTAGATCACTCCGCTTCGGGTCTAGGACACGCGACTGAACGCCCTGTTCAGACTCGCTTTCGCTACGGCTCCCCCACACGGGTTAACCTCGCCACATGCCACTAACTCGCAGGCTCATTCTTCAAAAGGCACGCCGTCACCTCCGTCTTACGACGTCAGCTCCGACGGATTGTAGGCAGATGGTTTCAGGTACTATTTCACTCCCCTCCCGGGGTACTTTTCACCTTTCCCTCACGGTACTCGTCCGCTATCGGTCACCAGGGAGTATTCAGCCTTACCAGGTGGTCCTGGCAGATTCACAGCAGATTACAGGGGTCCGCTGCTACTCGGGAACACACACAACAGGTTCGGAACTTTCACCTACCGGACTATCACCGTCTACGGTGTCGCTTTCCAACGACTTCGACTAGCCCCGAACTTTCTGACTGTTCGGCCAGGTGTCAGCCTGACCCGCGCGGTCCCACAACCCCGCACACGCAACCCCTGACAGGTATCACACGCGCACGGTTTAGGCTAGATCCGCTTTCGCTCGCCACTACTCACGGAATCACTATTGTTTTCTCTTCCTGCCGGTACTGAGATGTTTCACTTCCCGGCGTTCCCTCCACACACCCTATGTGTTCAGGTGCGGGTGACACCACATGACTGGTGCCGGGTTTCCCCATTCGGACACCCTGGGATCACAGCTTGGTTGACAGCTCCCCCAGGCCTATCGCGGCCTCCCACGTCCTTCATCGGCTCCTGGTGCCAAGGCAT
>CAVTWH010000007.1:0-302500 GCA_963738365.1 uncultured Actinomycetota bacterium | reverse complement strand
CCGCTGGCAGAGCAAAAGTTACGCGGCCGGTGGCCCCAACGTCAAATTGGCCCCCGTTGACCGACGTCACATTGGCCGCGACGCTACCGTCGCATTGGCCCGGACCCTCCGGTCACATTGGCCGCGAGGCTGCCGATGCGCCGCACACGCGGACCCGGTTGAATGGGGGCGTGGGCTCTGAAGGGCTGGCCGGGCTGGTCGCACCGGCATGGCAGGCGACCATCGGCGTGTGTGTGCTCGCCGTCACGGTGGTGGCCGCTCGGACGCTGGCGCGTCGGGGGCCGTCCCGGATGAACCGCGCGGTGCTCGTGTGTGGACTGGCCATCGTCGGCGTCCTGGCGGTGGGGTTCCTGCTCGCGTCCCGATAGCCGACCGCGAGCTGCGGGTACCGGGCGTCAGCGGGGCAGCCGGCGGTTGGCCAGGCTGGGCAGCTCGCGCCGGATCGTCTCCAGGCGCTCCAGGTCCAGGTCGGCGAAGGTGACGCCGACGGTGTCGGGGGCCTGCGCGACGACGGTACCCCAGGGGTCGATCACCATGCTGCGGCCGAAACAGCTACGGCCCGGGTCGTGGTCGCCGATCTGGCCGGCGGCCAGCACATAGCACTGGTTCTCGATGGCCCGGGCGCGCAGCAGCACTTCCCAGTGGTCGCGCCCGGTGTACAGCATGAACGCCGCGGGCACCACCAGGATCCTGGCGCCGCGGTCGGCCAGGGCGCGGTAGAGCTCCGGAAAGCGCAGGTCGTAGCAGATGGACAGGCCGACCGGTACGCCGTCGACGTCGGCCACCACCGGTTCGGCGCCCGGTTCGATGTTGGCCGACTCGTGGAACGACACCCGCCCGGGGATCTCCACGTCGTACAGGTGGATCTTGCGATAGCTGGCGGCGAGCTGCCCGGTCCGGTCGAACAGCAGCGACGTGTTGAACGTCCGGCCCGCCGGCCCGGCCTCGTGGAACGACCCCAGGTGCACCCACATGCCCAGCTCCCGGGCCGCGTCGGAGAACGCCAGGGGGTACTCGCTGTCGACCGGTCCGGCGGCCGGAGCTCCCTGGGCGGGGCCGAGGTAGTCGGTGTACTCGGGCAGCAGCGCCAGGTCGGCGCCGCCCGCCGCCGCCTGGCTCAGCAGCGTCCGGGCGACCTCACTGTTGATCTCGCGATCGTCCCGCGAATTGAGTTGGCAGACGGCCACGCGCACCCCGTCAGTCTAAGTGGCAACGAGGACAAGCGCAGCTGCGGCCAGGGCGAGGCCGGCGTACTGGGCCGGGCGCATCCGCTCCCTGTCGACCAGGAGCGCGAGCAGCACCGTACTGACCGGGTAGAGCGCCGAGATCGGCCCGACCACCGCCAGCTGGCCCAGGTTGGCCGCGCCCAGGTAGAGGGCATTGGCCCCGATGTCGAACGTTCCCGCGGTGACCGCCCACCGGTAGGACGGCCGGGCCAGCCGGGGCGACGTGCGGGTGACCAGCAGCGTGACCACGCCGCCGCCGATCGATGCGGCCCGGACGAACGCCAGCGGCCACGCGCCGTCGCCGTCACCGACCTGGGCGAGCAGCACGAAGAACAGGCCGAAGCAGGTCCCGGAGGCCAGGGCCAGCGCGAGCAGGCCGGGTGACATGGCCACCCGCCCACGCACCAGGCTCACCAGACCGACGGCGACAATCGCGAGCACGGCGCCGGCCATGGCTGTCACGCTCGGTGGATCCTGTGTCGCCAATCCGACAATCATCGGTACAAGCGCTCCGGTCACCGCGGTCACCGGGGCGAACACCGCCATCGCGCCCCGGGAGAGCCCCCGGTACAGCAGCACGATGCCGATGAAGCCGGCGAAGCCGGCGAGCGCTCCCCAGAACGCGCCGTGGGCGCTCGGCGTCCCGCCGAATATCGCGACACACCCGGCGAGAACCGGAAGTCCGGCAACCTGGGACAGTACCGTCACTGCCAAAGCGTTGGACCGCTGCGAAGCCTTGCCGCCACAGAAGTCGCCGGTACCCCATACCAGGGCGCTCGCACTGGCCAGAACCGCGGGCAGCACCAGCATCGGGAGTTTTTAGCATGGTCGACACGTACCCGCGTCAGCGGGGTGATCGTGGAACCGAAGCGGTCACCGCCGTCGCACAGCACGTCCGGGCGCTCCGGCAGTCGCGCGGCTGGTCCCTGGACGAGCTCTCCGGGCGCTCCGGAGTCAGCAAGGGCATGGTGGTACAGATCGAGGGGGCGCGCACCAATCCGAGCGTCGGTACCCTCTCCCGGCTGGCCGAGGCCTTCGGGATCGAGGTCGGCCGCCTGTTGGAGCCGGCCGCGTCCCGACAGGTACGGCTGATCCCGGCCGCTGCGCCGCCGATGCTGTGGCGCAGCGGGTACGGCGGTTTCGCCCGCCTGCTCGCCGGCGTCACCGATCCGTCCCTGGTTGAGCTCTGGGAACTGCAACTGCAACCCCAGGACTGCTACGCCGCCACCGCGAACCCGCCGGGCGCCCGCGCACTCCTGCACATCCTGGTGGGCGCCGTGACAATCACCCGCGGCGACGACGAACACCCGGTCAGCGCCGGCGAAACCCTCGACTTCGTCGCCGACCGCGACTACACCTGCCGCAACGACGGCGAAACCGTAGCCCTAGCCATGGGCGTCGTAGCCCTCCCCGGCACCCCCACCTGACCCCCGGCCCCACGGGCCGCGCTACCCCCGGTCAACGGCTTGCATGCCCAGACCTCACCCGCACCCGCCCACCCAATGTCCCCAGCCCCAAGCCCCCGCCCTCCGAGACAGCGAGACAGCGAGACACGCCGTAACCCACCGCCACTCAGCCGGGTACCCGACGCTGCCGAGTACCCCCAATGCTCGCCACAGTGAGAGCCCGCGACCGCAACCGGCAGGCGCGGTGGGGCCGGGGTGACCACGGAGGGATCAAGCCTGACCGCCCGGAGTGGTCACCCCGGCCCCACCGCGCCCTACAAGGGGGCAAAAAACTAAGCGGACTTCTCTTCCCGATCCCGCGCCCGCCGCCGCCCCACAAACTCCCGCGGCACGATCGTCGGGTACACGTTCTCCAGGACCGCCTCGCGGGTGATCAGCACCCGGGCGGCGTTGGGGTTGCTCGGCACCTCGTACATCACGGAGAGCAGGACTTCCTCCATGATCGCCCGGAGCCCGCGGGCGCCGGTGCCACGAAGGTTGGCCTGGTCGGCGATGGCTTCCAGGGCGTCGGCGTCGAATTCGAGCTCGACACCGTCCAGCTCGAAGAGGCGCTGGTACTGCTTGACCAGGGCGTTGCGCGGCTCGCTGAGGATCTTCACGAGGGCTTCCCGGTCCAGGCTGCGCACGTTGGTGATCACCGGCAGCCGGCCGATGAACTCCGGGATCAGCCCGAACTTGAGCATGTCCTCCGGCATCACCTGGGCGAAGATGTCGTCGGTCGAGCGCTCGGAGATCGACCTGATGTCGGCGCCGAAGCCGAGGCCGCCCTTGCCGACCCGGGACTCGATGATCCGGTCCAGGCCGGCGAACGCACCACCGCAGATGAACAGCACGTTGGTGGTGTCGATCTGGATGAACTCCTGGTGCGGGTGCTTGCGGCCGCCCTGCGGCGGGACGTTCGCGACGGTACCTTCGAGGATCTTCAGCAGCGCCTGCTGGACGCCTTCGCCGGAGACGTCGCGGGTGATCGACGGGTTCTCCGACTTGCGGGCGATCTTGTCGACCTCGTCGATGTAGATGATGCCGGTCTCGGCGCGCTTGACGTCGTAGTCGGCCGCCTGGATGAGCTTGAGCAGGATGTTCTCGACGTCCTCTCCGACGTACCCGGCCTCGGTGAGGGCGGTGGCGTCGGCGATCGCGAACGGGACGTTGAGCATCCGGGCCAGGGTCTGGGCCAGGTGGGTCTTGCCGCACCCGGTCGGGCCGATCAGCAGGATGTTGGACTTCGCCAGCTCCACGCCTTCGCTGCCGGAGTTGCCGGCGGCGTCGGCCTGGATCCGCTTGTAGTGGTTGTAGACGGCTACCGCGAGGGCCTTCTTCGCCTGCTCCTGACCCACCACATACTGGTCAAGGAACTCGCAGATGTCGATCGGCTTGGGCAGCTCTTCCCACTTGACGTCCTGCGTCTCGGCGAGCTCTTCCTCGATGATCTCGTTGCAGAGATCGATGCACTCGTCGCAGATGTAGACGCCTGGCCCTGCGATGAGCTTTTTCACCTGCTTCTGTGACTTGCCACAGAAGGAACACTTCAGTAGGTCGCCGCCGTCGCCGATCCGTGCCACCTACGTTCTCCCTGCGTTTGACGGGTCGAGCGTGGGGTGAGGTCCCGCACGCGCTGCCTGCCTCGACGTTACCCGGTTACCGGCCGGATGTGTCGATCCAGTTTCTGGTGTGTCTATCAATCAGGCAACGACCGGGGGCTCCGACGCCCCCGGTCGTCACCGTGCGCTGAGCTACTTCGTCCCTACCAGGGTCTTCTTGCGGCTGGAGAGGACCTGGTCGACGATGCCGTACTCCTTGGCGTCGGACGCGGTGAGAAACTTGTCGCGTTCGATGTCGCGGCGGATCGTCTCGATCGGCTGGTTGGTGTGCCGGGCGATCATGTCCTCCAGCTGGGTACGCATCCGGAGGATCTCCCGCGCCTGGATCTCGATGTCCGAGCCCTGCGCGTAGCCGCCCTCGGTGGCCGGCTGGTGGATCAGGATGCGCGAGTTGGTCAGCGCCAGCCGCTTGCCCGGCGTACCGGCGGCCAGCAGCACCGCCGCGGCGCTGGCCGCCTGGCCCAGGCAGACCGTCTGGATGTCCGGCCGGACGAACTGCATGGTGTCGTAGATCGCGGTCATCGCGGTGAACGACCCGCCCGGCGAGTTGATGTACATGATGATGTCCCGGTCCGGGTCGGTGGACTCCAGCGTCAGCAGCTGGGCCATCACGTCGTTCGCCGAGGCGTCGTCGATCTGCACGCCGAGGAAGATGATCCGCTCCTCGAAGAGCTTGTTGTACGGGTTGGACTCCTTGATCCCGTACGACGTGCGCTCAACGAACGACGGGAGGACGTAGCGGTTGTAGACATCCATGGTTGCTGTCCTCCTGGTTACTGCAGGGTACCGACGCCGGCCGGAGCCTGGCTGGCCGAGGTGATCACGCGGTCGATGAAGCCGTAGTCACGGGCCTCCTCGGCGGTGAACCAGCGGTCCCGGTCCGAGTCGGCCTCGATCTGGGACTGCTCCTGGCCGGTGTGGAAGGCCACCCGCTCCTGGAACATGCGCTTGGTGTAGAGCATCTGCTCGGCCTGGATGGCGATGTCGGAGGCGGTACCACCGATGCCGCCGGACGGCTGGTGCATCATGATCCGCGCGTGCGGCAGGGCGTACCGCTTGCCCTTGGCGCCGGCACACAGCAGCAGCTGGCCCATCGAGGCGGCCATGCCCATCGCCACCGTGGCGACGTCGTTGGAGACCAACTGCATGGTGTCGTAGATCGCCATGCCGCTGTAGACCGAACCGCCGGGCGAGTTGACGTACAGCCAGATGTCGCGCTCGGCGTCCTCGGCCGCGAGCAGCAGCAGCTGGGCGCAGATCCGGTTGGCCACCTCGTCGGTGACCTCGCTGCCCAGGAAGATGATCCGCTCCTTGAGCAGGCGGCTGTAGACGTTGTCGTCCAGCGTGCCGCCACCGGGGTCGCCCCGGCGGGCGGTCGGGAGAATGAGATCGGTCATGGCAGCCCTTCGCGTGTCTGTGTCGCCGGTTCGCGTGCCTGTCGCCGGTTCGCGTGTCTGTCGCCGGTACTGCCGACATTAGCCGCTGGTACCGACGAGATCTTGCGGCGACGACAGCTTTTCGCTCAAAGCGCACGGGCGCCGCGGCGGGTGCCCGGCGCCGTGCGGCGACGTCAGTGGTTGTGGCCGGCGTGCTCGTCCTCGTCCTCGCCGGCCGGACCGCGCAGGTCGGCCAGGCTCAGCTCGGCACCGGCCGTATCGGTGATCTTGACCCCCTCCAGCACCCAGGCCAGCGCCTTGCCGCGCCGCACGTCGCCGTAGACCACGCCGGCCATGCCGTTGCGGACCAGCTGGTCGTAGTACTGCTGCGGGGGTACGCCGGCGCGCTGCGCCCGGTGCACGACCTCGTGGGTGTACTCGTCGTCGGAGACCTGGATCTGCTCGCGCTCGGCGATGGTGTCCAGGATGAGCTGCACCTTGACGCCCTGGGTGGCGGCCTCGGTCAGCTCCTCGTCCATCTGCTCCTCGGACTTGCCCTCGGACTCCAGGTACTCGGCCAGCGACGCGCCGACCTGTTCCAGCTGCTGGCCCATCTGCTCCTTGCGGCCCTCGACCTCCTCGCGCACCACGCCCTCCGGGGCCGGCACCTCGGTGGCCTCGACCAGCGCCTCCAGCGCCTTGTCCCGGGCCGCGTAGAGCTGCTCGACCCGCTTGGCCCGCTCCAGCCGGGTCCGCAGGTCGCCGCGCAGCTCCTCCAGCGTGTCGAACTCGCTGGCCAGCTGGGCGAAGTCGTCGTCCAGGGCCGGCAGCTCCTTCTCCTTGACGGTGCGCACGGTCACCGCCACCTCGGCCTCGCGGCCGGCGTACTCGCCGCCGACCAGGGCGGAGGCGAACGTGGTGGAGGCACCCGCGGCCAGGCCCTGGACGGCCTCGTCCAGGCCGTCCAGCAGCTTGTCGCTACCCACCTCGTGGGAGATGTTGGTGGCGCTGCCGCCCTCGACCTCGGCGCCGTCCACGGTGGCCGCCAGGTCGATCTGCACGTAGTCGCCGATCTTGGCGGCCCGCTCCACCGTCTTCAGCGTGGCGAAGCGCTCGCGCAGCCCGTCCAGCTGGGTGTCCACCTCGCTGTCGGCGAGCTGCAGCTCGTCCACCGCGACGGTCAGCGTGGCCAGGTCGGGGAGCGTGATCTCCGGGCGTACGTCCAGCTCGGCGGTAAACTTCAGCGGCTGCCCGTCGGCGAACTCGGTGATCTCCACCGACGGCCGGCCGAGGGTCTTCACGTCGTGCTCCTGGATGGCCGCCACGATCTGCCCCGGGATGGCCTCCTGCACCGCCTCGTTGAGTACCGCGCCACGCCCGATCCGCTGGTCGATGATGGCCGGCGGGACCTTGCCGGCCCGGAAGCCGGGGATGTTGACCTGCGAGCCGATCTCCCGGTACGCCTTGCGCAGGCTCGGTTCGAGCTCGGCGAACGGCACCTCGATGGCCAGCTTCACCCGGGTCGGGCTCAGAGTCTCGACGGTGCTCTTCACGGGCGTACTCCTCGATGTCAAGATCTTGATGGGCGGAAACGGTGCCCGGTCGAGTGTAGGCGCGCGCTTCGCCCGGTCTGCGTGCGGGCGGCCAGTTCGCGCCCCGGCGGACCGGCTGTGCTGGTCGGGGTGGCGGGATTTGAACCCACGGCCCCTCGCTCCCAAAGCGAGTGCGCTACCAAGCTGCGCCACACCCCGTGGCCAGAGAAGTGTATGCGGTCACCGTGGATATCCGTGCACCGGCCGCTTCGGCCACGGGTACGCCGCGCGGCTGCTTACCCGCTGGGAGGCGCGCGGCGGGCACTGTATCCTGGGACCGCCCCCGGTGCGCCGGGTGCGCGCGGGCGTAGCTCAATGGCAGAGTCTCAGTCTTCCAAACTGATGGTGCGGGTTCGATTCCCGTCGCCCGCTCCACGTTTACGCAGCCAGACAGCCTGATCAACCGATTCTTGTCCGAGTCGTGCGGATGGCGACGCCGACACCCGCGGGCGACGGGTCAGCGTCCGGCGGCGAGGTGCGCAGAGAGCCGGCCGAGGCAGTCGGCCCAGCCCTGCAGGTGGGACGCCCTGTCCCCGGCGGGCAGGCCGTCATGGACGACCCGCACGTCGGTGCCCGCCCCGGCCGGGTCGAGGGTGAGCGCGACCGTACTGGTGGTGTCTTCGCCGTCCCACTGCCAGGTCATGACGGCGCGCCGAGGTGACTCGAGTTCGAGGTACCTGCCGTGTACGGCCATCGGCGGGGCGGCCGCGCTGATCCGATAGTGTCCGCCGACCCGAACCTCGAGCGCGACGGACGGCTGCAGACGGCTCGGCCAATACCAGGCCGTCAGCTCGTCTGTGTCCGTGAAGGAACGCCATGCCCGGTCACAGCTCGCCTCGACGTGCACCAATACGTCGACAGGACCATCGGTACCCTCTCCGGCATTTTCGACGGTCATGTTCGCCAGTATGACGGTGTCGTCCGGAGCACCGGGCAGGCGTGCGCCCGTCGGGCACACTGGAGGGTGGCGGAAGGGGACGCGATGGGCGGGCAACAGGTGCCGTACGACCGGAAGGACCAGCTCGACCAGATCCTCAGTGGGCTGCTCCCGGGCGAGACGGTGCTGGCCGTGTATGACGCGATCGGTACCGGCACCGGGTTCCTCGGGCTCACCGACCGGCGGGTGATCATCCAGGACAAGTCGTTCGTCGGGAAGAAGATCGCGATCACCAGCATTCCGTACTCGCGGATCAGCTCGGTGAGTGTGGTGTCCAACAAGTCATGGGCCGGTAGCTTCTTCTCCACCGGCTCGATCGCCATCCACGTCGGCACCCACACCTACGAGGTGGATTTCCGCGGGGACCAGAAGAGCCGGCACGCACACAACCTGATCCTGCACTACATCGCCCACTGACCGGCGGACGCGGGAGCTCCCCGGAGGGCGGGCCGGGCCCGAGCGGTGGTCACGGTCGCCAGCGGGGGTCCCGTCCCAGATAGGACAGCAGGTCGTCGAGCGCACCCTCGGCCGGGCCACCGCCGAGCGGGGGTGCGAACGTGGCGCCCGGCCGGCGGCGGTTCGGCCCGTCCGGCACCTCCGCCTTCGCCACCGCCAGGGCGGCGCCTACCACCTCGTCGTCGAATCCGACCGGGATGCCGAGGGCGGCGGCGATGTCCCAGCCGTGCACGACGTAGTCCACCAGATGGAAGCTGATCGCCTGACGGGCCGGGAAGTGACCGCCGGCCTTGACCTCGGGGAGCCAGAAGTCCCGGTCCAGCACACCATCGGCGGCGAAGGCGGTCAGCACCCGCTGCGCCGCGGCGCGGTAGGTGGCGGCCGGGTCCGCGCCCAACTCCCGCAGGCGCCATTCGTCGGGATCGGTACGGCCCTCGGCGGCGGCGGCGAACCCGTGGTGCTGGGCGACGCAGTGCTCGAGCAGGTCGCGCAGCGTCCACCCGCGACAGGGGGTGGCGATGTCGAGATGTCCGGGGCGCACGGCGTCGACGAGATCCACACTGTGCAGCACCGCACGACGGTCGAGTTCCTGCGGGTTGAGCATGGCCATCCGTTCCTTCGCAGATACCGGACTCCGATCACTATAAAGGAGTAATGGGACGGCCTCCTGAGCACGTCGCGCAGCCGAGCCGCCTGGCCGGTAGCGTTCCCGGCGACCGATGTCGAGAATCACCGACCGGCTCCGCTCACCAGGTGAAGGGCCGCGACCGACGCGCCCACGACACCAGGAGACACCATGCCGAAGTACCTGCTCCTCAAGCACTACCGCGGCGGCCCCGAGCAGCACCACCCGGTACCCCCGATGGACCAGTGGGACCCGGTCGACGTCGAGGCGCACATGGCGTTCCTGCGGCACGTTGCCGAACTGCTGGAGAAGAACGGCGAATTCGTCGACGCCCAGGCGCTCACCCCGGCCCGCACCTGGGTCCGCTACGGTGGCCCGGACGCCGCGCCGGTCACCACCGACGGCCCGCTGCCCGAGACCAGCGACCTGGTGGCCGGCTGGTACATGATCGACGTCGACTCCCACGAACGCGCCGTCGAGCTGGCCGCCTACGTCTCCTCCGAGCCCGGTCCGGGCGGTGCGCCGATGTACGAGTGGATCGACGTCCGGGAGGTCATGTCCGAGGCGCCCGCCGGCGACTGATCCGCATGACCGACGAATCGACGGGGCACCTGGACGAGGGCGCGCTGCGCGCCCTCGTCCCCCGGGTGCTCGCCGGCCTGGTCCGGCGCGGCGAGGACTTCGACACCGCCGAGGACGCGCTGCAGGACGCCCTGCTGGAAGCGCTGCGGGTATGGCCGGACAACCCGCCGCGCAACCCGCGAGCCTGGCTGGCGACGGTCGCGTCCCGGCGGCTCGTCGACGCCCGCCGCAGCGAGGCGGCCCGTCACCGCCGGGAGGAGGCGACGGACGCCGAGCCCCGGCCGGCCGCCACCGAAGCCGGCGACGACACCCTCTTCCTGCTCTTCTGCTGCTGCCACCCCGACCTCGCGCCCGCCTCCCAGGTGGCGCTGACCCTGCGCGCCGTCGGCGGTCTCACCACCCGCGAGATCGCCGACGCCTGCTACGTACCCGAGGCGACGATGGCGCAGCGGATCAGCCGGGCCAAGCGCACGCTCCGGGGACGCCGCCTGGACCAGCCCGGCGACCTCGCCGTCGTCCTCCGCGTGCTCTACCTGATCTACACGGCCGGCCACGCCGGCCGGGTGGACCTGGCCGGCGAGGCGATCCGACTCGCCCGCCAGCTCACCCTCGCCACCGGGGAACCCGAGGCGCACGGGCTGCTCGCGCTGATGCTGCTCAACCACGCCCGCCTGCCGGCGCGCATCGACCCGGCCGGTCGCATCGTCACGCTCGACCGGCAGGACCGCAGCCGGTGGGACACCCGGGAGATCGCCGAGGGGGTACGCATCCTTCAGTCGGCGCTGGCCGTCGGGCGCCCCGGCCGCTACCAGGTGGAGGCCGCCATCGCCGCCCTGCACGACGACGCGGCCAGCGCCGGGGAGACCGACTGGCCACAGATCCTCGCCTGGTACGACGACCTGGTGGCACTCACCGACGACCCGGTACGCCGGGATCCTGCCGCTGTCCTCGCACGTGCGGTGGCGGTCGGTCATGTCCTGGGCGCCGCCGCCGGGCTGCGCGAGACCGACCGGCTGCGCGACGTCCTCGGCGACCGGCACCGCTGGCACGCCGTGCGCGGCTACCTCTACGAGCTCGGCGGCGACCTGTCCACGGCGGCCACGGCGTACGCGGACGGCGCGCGTCGGGCCACCGACGTCGCCGAGCGCGACCACCTGGTCCGCCAGGCCGCCCGCGCACGGGCGACCGACCACAGTGACCCAGCGCGCGCAGCTGACCCGCCCCGCGGCCGACCTCCCGCGCGCGGACCGGCTGCTGCCGTGAACTGAGTCCCTGGCACGGCACCGCCCGCACCGGCTGGAGCGCGATAGACCGCAGGTCACCGCAGGGCGCCGCCGAGCCACTTCAGGATCAGCGGGTTCATCGTGTCGGGGTCCTCCAGGGTGGGCAGATGGCCAGCCCACGGCAGGCTCACCCGCAGCGCGCCCGGGATCGCCCCGGCCAGATGGTCGGCCGTCGTCCGGAAGTAGTCCACGTCATGATCACCCGATACGACGATCGTGCGCGCCGTGACGGCCGACAGGTCGAAGTCGGCGTTGCGGACGAAGTCCGAGTCGCGCGACTGCGCGGCATCATCGGCGGCGCGCTGTATCTCGAACGTCTGTCGCTGCATCCGCCGCACCGCCGCCCGGGTCGCCTCCGGCGCGGCCGGTCCGAGCAGTGTCGCCACGTTCAACTCCACCGCCCCCGCGATGTCGTCGGCCGCCAGCAACTCCTCCTCGCGGGTGCTGAACTCCATGATCGCCGGTGTCGGCGGATGCAGCCGGGTCGCCGCGCACAGCAGCACCAGCACGGGTACCCGGTCCGGCCAGCGGGCGGCGAGCTCCTGCGCGACCCGGCCGCCGTACGAGGCGCCGACGACGGCCGCCGCCCCGATACCCAGCCCGTCGAGCAGCGCGCAGACATCGTCGGCGGCGTTGAACGGCTCCGTCGGCGCAGGCGACTGCCCGTGGCCCCGGAAATCGCACCGCACCACCCGGTATCCGGCGTCCCTCAGCACGCTCCACTGCGGATCCCACATCCGCCGGTCACAGACCGACGAGTGCAGGAGTACAACCGTCGGGCCGGATCCGGCGACATCGTGGGCAAGCCTCAGCACGCAGCGACGATAGCCGAGTCCGTCGGGCCTGCGGAGTAGTACGAGCGCGCGGACGTGACCGCGCTACCGCAGGCCGTCATCGCCCCGGCTGTGGCCGAGCAGTTCGGACCGCCAGCTGGCGAATCGGGCCCGCAGGTCGCTCAGCCCGTCACCGGTAACTCCGTACGCGGCGAAGTCGTCGTCATCAAGGACCCGGGCCTGACCCAGGGCGTCGGCGAACGCGCGGCGGTCGAACCCGGCGTCGGCTCGCTCGATGAGGTTCAGCAGCGTCGCGGAAGTGTAGCGGCCGGATCGCAGTGCGGCGTCGATGTCGATGAAGTCGCGGGCGAAGGCCCGCCCGTAGGGGGCGCTCATCTTGTTCGCCACAGCGTCGTCCGGGTGCAGTACCGATCCGATGCCCATCTGGATGGGTTCGTTGGCGCGCCAGTCAACAGCCATCTCGACATTCGTCGCGTGCCCGGAGTCGGTGACCTCGAGCCGGGCGAACGTCTCGTACTGTCGCTCGACGAATACCTGCAGGCCGTCGGCGCGGTAGGCGGCGGCGACGGCGGCTACCGCGAGGTCGAACTCGCTGCGCCGCTCCCAGGCGGTGAACAGGTCGACATCCTCACTCGGGCGTTCGACCAGACCGGCGATCTGGACGGCGTAGCCGCCGGCCAGAGCGAAGCCGTAGCGCTGCGCGGCGGCGAGTCCGATCCGGGCCAGCCGGGTATGGAAGGCGTCCGCGGTCAGGCCGCGGAAGCGCCGCGGGTGGTCGCCAGCTCCGGAAAACGCTGCTCCCACAGCTGGCGCAGCTGAGGGGGAAGCCAGAGCGTCGGCCACAACTGGACCAGCCGCGGTCCGTCGAGCCACGCGTTGAGGTCGGCCACGGTGGCCGCCTCGTTGAGGACCGTCTTGTACAACGAGGCCAACCGGGCCGGCCTGGTGAGGTCGTAGGTCGGGTTGCCGGACCAGTCCAGATGCTGCGGCAGTCGTACCGTACCCAGGGTGGGACCGCGCAAGGCATCGAGGCTGTCGGCGACCACGTACGGCTTGCGGGCGCTGTAGGGCCGGTAGTCGTCGGGAGGGCTGATGGCTGTCGCCGGGGCGTTCTTGCGCCGTCCCGCGTTGACCACGCGACGGGCCTCAGGACGCAACGCCTGGCGGATCGTCTCGCGGCTGTAGCCGGTCACCCGCTGCAGCTCAACCGGCCGCCAACCGGCGGCGTGGAACGCCTGGAGCTGGGCATCACGCTTCGCAAGGGCAGCGTTCTTGGTCGCCTCATACTCGGCGATCAGACTGCGGAGTTCGCGTTCGGTGTAACTCTCCACAGCCGAAGCCTAGCAGGCAGGGCCAAGCATGTTGGGCGTCGCCCACGGTAGCCGTCAGCCTGGCAGCGCGGGGGTGCGGGCAGCCCCGGCGAGCAGGGCGACCGCGCACAGCAGCGGTACCAGTGCCGCCAGGGTCCAGGTCAGACCCGCCAGCTGGGCGAACCACCCGATCACCGCAGGCGCCACCAGGATCCCCGAGTACGTCATCGTGGTGAACCGGGCCACCGCACCGGCCGCCCCGTCCCGCGTACCCAGCCGCCCCACCACCCCGTACAGCACCGGCAGCGGCGTGGCCAGCCCGACACCGAGCACCGCGAAGCCCACCACCGCGCCGGCCGGCCACCTGCTGGCCACCACCATTGCCAGCCCGGCAGCGCCGACCAGGGTGCCCACCCGGATCAGCCGGGCGGCCGGGTACCGACGGTGGATGCCGTCGCCCACCAGCCGACCGCCGGTCTCGCAGGCCAGGAACGCGGTGTACCCCAGCGACGCCACCCCGAGTCCCGCACCGAGGTGCTCGTGCAGCAGCACACCGCTCCAGCCGGCAACCGCCGCCTCGCAGGTCAGCACCGCCGCCCCGAGCGCTCCGAGCAGCACCAGGCGTGCTCAGCTGAGCAGGCTGATCACCCAGGGCGTTTCGCGCAGGTACGCCAGCCCCACCAGCACCAGGAAGGCGGCCACCAGCAGGTGCGACAGCCGGGCGGTGCGGCGCGGGCGGCGCATGGCGCGCTCGATGACGTACCGGCCGACCACCCGGGCGAGGGCGAACAGGCCGGCGCCGACGGCCAGCACGATGCCGAAGGTGATGGCCGGCACGGTGAGGTCGTGGCCCCGGTTGGCGAACGCCCACACGCTCCAGCAGCAGAACACGAAGATCGCGCCGAACCAGGACCAGCCGCCGCCGCGCTTGAGGATCTGCACCTGGTACCCGACCGGCACCCGGGGCCGGGGCGGCGGGGCAACCGGCGCCGGCCCGGTGTACCCGGTCGGGTCGGTCGGCGGCTTGGGCCGTACCTGTGCCCGGCCCACCTGCATCCGGCCCGCCCCGGCAGCCGACTGCCCCGACTGCCCGGCGGAGCCCGACGCGGGGCCAGCCGCACCCGGCTGACCCGGACGACCGCCGGCCGCGGCACCAGGCTGACCCGGACGCCCACCGGCAGCGGCACCAGGCTGGCCCGGATGACCGCCGGCAGCGGCACCGGCCTGGCCTGCGCGGCCACCGGCGGCGCCGCCGGAACCGGGGTGTCCCGCGGCGCTCGCCGACGCGGCGGCCTGGCCGGGGTGTCCCGACGCGCCCGGGCGTGCTCCGGCAGCGGGGACCGGCTCGCCGGGGCGGCTGCCCGGGGCGGCCACCCTGGTCGGGGTGAGCGGCTGACCGGCGGCGGCCGGCTGGGCGGCGTGCGCGGCGTACTCGGCGGTGGCCAGCAGGGTACCGGCGGCCGGGACGGGCGACACCGGACGGTTCTGCGCGGCGGCCAGCGCCCGGCGCAGCTGGACCAGCTCCCGCTCCAGCTTCTCGATGCGCTTGAAGGCGTTGGTCTCGGTGCCGGACACCACGGCCGCCCGGCCCACCGCGCGCACCGGCGTGGCCGGGGTCTCCGCCCAGTCCACCACTGCGTCGGTGAGGCCGGCCGAGCGCACCAGCTCGCCCAGGCGCTGCGACCAGTCGGTCAGCTCGGTGGTGGCCGGCCGGTCGCCGGGGCGTTCGGCCAGCGGCGCGAGCAGGTGGTCGCGCAGCGCCGGCCGCCCGGACAGCAGCGGGTGGGTACCCGGCGGCGGCACGTCACGCCCGCGCGGCAGCGCGCCGGTGACCAGGAAGAACGCCACCGAACCGAAACCGTGTACGTCGTAGGCGGGGCTGACCCGCCCGTTCAGCGCCTCCGGGCCGCCGGTCTCCGGGGTGTACGCGATCTGGGTGATCTCCTCCGGCCGCCAGTAGCGGGCGCCGGTGAAGTCGATGAGGCGTACCTCGCCGGTGGCCAGCACCATCACATTGGACGGCTTGACGTCCATGTGCAGCACCGGCGTGGCGCCCTCCTCGGCGGGGTGGTGCAGCAGCCGCAGGATGCCAGCCAGGGTGCGCAGGCTGGCCACGGCGGCCAGCTTGGGGCCGGCGGGGGTGCCGGCCTGGCGTCGGTACTCGCGCAGGTTCACCCCGTGCAGGTAGTCGTAGACCTGGTAGGGGACGGCGTTGCCGGGCTCGGGCGGTTCACCGGGCTGGTGTGGCGGTGGGCCGTAGAACCCGTCCGCGCGCCGGCAGATGCTGGGTACCCCCCGGTTGTTGAGGTCCATCAGCGCGGCGTCGCCCTTGTCCCAGGAGCGCAGCTCGTCGGCGAGCGGCCGGGTCGGGTCGATCCGGAACACCTTGACCGTCAGCGGGGCGGAGACCACCCCACCGGCCAGCCGGACCGCGCGGAACACCTCGGCCTGCCCGCCCGAGCCGAGATGGGCCACCAGCCGGTACCGCTGGTAGGTCTCCACCAGCGGGCTGGCCGGCCCGCACACGAGGTCGAGCAGCGCCGCCGCGTCGACAGATCCGGATCCCCAGGACACCCCCACCCCGTCGAGGGTAACGACTGCGCAAATAGCTCGCTGAACCCGCCGGACATCCAGTAGACACGACAGCGTGACAAACCAGGAGTACACGCTGCGCACCGCCCGGGCGGACGAGTTCGGCGAGACCGACGCCCTGCTCAAAGAGGCCTTCAACGAGGAGTGGGACCAGGAGGTCAGCGACTTCGAAGCAAGCGTGTTCGAGCCGGAGCGGACCCGTTACGCGATTGCCGCCGACGGGACGCTCGCCGGTGAGGTGTCCGCCTACACCCGGGAGCTCACCGTGCCGGGCGGCAGCGTGCCCGCCGGCCATGTCACGGCGGTGGGGGTACGCGCCATCCACCGGCGCCGGGGCCTGCTGCGTCGCATGATCACCGAGCAGCTGGCCGACATCCGCGACCGGGGCGAGCCGGTGGCCGTGCTGTGGGCCAGCGAAGGCCGCATCTACCAGCGCTTCGGCTACGGCCTGGCGGCCAGCCGGCTGGTCCTGGAGACCGACCGGGAGGTGGTCGTCAACCAGCCGGCCCCGGCCGACCCCGGCCGGCTGCGCAGCGTCCCGCTCGCCGAGGCGGCCGACGTGATCGCCAAGACCTACGACGCGGTACGCCTGGCCCGCCCCGGCTACTCCAACCGCACCGAGGTGTGGTGGTGCAAGGCGCTCGCCGACCCGGCCGGTGAACGGCACGGCGCCGGCCCGATCCGGGTGACCGTGCACGAGACCGACGGCGGCGTCGACGGCTACGCCCTGTGGCGGGTGAAGGTCGACTGGGACCACAGCCCCAAGGGGCAGGTGCAGGTACGCGAACTGGTGGCCGGCAACCCGATCGCCTACCGGGCGCTGGTCGACCTGCTGATGGACATCGACCTGACCCGCAGCCTGCGGTACAGCTTCGCGGCGGTGGACGAGCCACTGCTGCAGATGGTCAACGAGCCGCGCCGGCTCAACGCCAAGGTGCACGACGCCCTCTGGCTACGCCTGACCGACGTGCCGGCCGCCCTGGCCGCCCGCCGCTACCCGGTCCCGGTGGACCTGGCGCTGGGCGTCGACGACCCGATCCTGGCCGGCAACTCGGGCACCTGGCAGCTCTCCGGCGACCCGGAGTCGGCCCGCTGCACCCGTACCGACCGCTCCCCCGACCTGCGCCTGGACGTCGCCGCCCTGGGCGCCGCCTACCTCGGCGGCAGCACGCTGACCCAGCTGGCCGGCGCCGGTCGGGTCACCGAGCTGACCCCGGGCGCCCTGGTCCGCGCCAGCAGCGCGTTCGGCTGGTACTGCCAGCCGGCCGCCGCTGAGGTCTTCTGACCGGCGGATCAGGCAGCGGCGAGGAGGTTTCCCGGGGCCGGCGGGCGGTTAGGGTGGGGTGGTGGAACCGATCCCGCGCCGGCGACGGCGCTCCCGGCGGGAGCCCGAGGCGACGCCCCGGCCGGTGTCCCCGACCGAGTTCGCCGCCTACGTCACGCCGCCCGAGCCGGTCGACGACGACGGCGCCGGTGAGCGCGGCCTGCGCGGCCTGGTCGGCGGCGGCTCGTCCCAGGTGAGCGTCGGTGCGGCGCTGCGTGCCCGGGACGCCACCCGGCCCGGCCCGGCCGAACTCGCCGCCGCCGAGACCAACCTGGTCATCATCCGGCGCGGCTGGACCCCGCCCGCCGAGCCACGCTGACCCGACGGGCGGGGCGGCGTCAGCGGACCGGGACCTGGCGGGTCTGCTCGTACTCGGCGACCTGCTCGATGCGCCGGGCGTGCCGGGGGTTGCCGGAGAACGCCGTGGCCAGGAAGGTACGCACCAGCGTGGTCGCCTCCTCCAGGGTGTGCTGGCGGGCGCCGATGGCCACCACGTTGGCGTCGTTGTGCTCGCGGGCCAGCTGGGCGGTCTCGACGCTCCAGGCCAGCGCGGCGCGTACCCCGACGACCTTGTTCGCGGCGATCTGCTCGCCGTTGCCGGAGCCGCCGATCACCACGCCCAGGCTGGCCGGGTCGGCCACCACCTTCGCAGCGGCGGACAGGCAGTAGGCGGGGTAGTCGTCATCCGGGTCGTAGCTGTGCGGACCCACGTCGACCAGCTCGTACCCGTCGCCGGCCAGTTGGCTCAGCAGGTGGGTCTTCAGCTCGTAGCCGGCGTGGTCCGATCCGAGGTAGACGCGCATACCGGGCAGTCTCTCACCCGTTGCCGTCGGTCAACTCGGCGACCACCAGGCCGGCCCGCGCCTTCGGGGTGAACCAGGTGCTCTTGCGGGGCAGCTTCTGGCGGGCCAGGTTGACCGCCACGAAGTCCGCTACGGTCACCGGCGCGATCAGCACCGCGAGCTCCGCCCGGTCCGCGTCCACCTCACCGACCAGCCAGGACGGCGGGTAGTCGCCGCCCACATAGGTGATCCGCTTGTCGCCGGGCTCCAGGCCCAGCACCTGACCCAGCAGGATCCGCTCGACCAGGGCGTGGTCGAGGTTGTCGACCTCGCCCAGCGCCCCGTCCGGGGGCAGCTCGACGGCGTAGGCGCTGCCCCGGGTGTACACGGTGACGGTGCCGCGTCCGGCGGGGGCGGTCGGGGCGGGCAGCGGGGTGACCACCGCGCCGGCCGAGCGCAGGCCGTCCGCCACGTCTCCCTCGCCGACCTCGCTGACCAGCCGGTTGTACGGCTGGATCGCCACCGACGCGGGCGTGGTGACGACGGCCAGGAAGCGCGGCAGGCCGGCGGTCTGCGCGGCCAGGCTGCGGTGGTTGCCGTCGGCCACCACCAGCTCGCCGCCGCCGGCCAGGGCCAGGATCTCGCGCTGCGCGGCCCCGGCGGGCAGCGGCCACACCTCGTGGGTACGCCCGGCCGGGTCGACGTCGCGCACCGCCGGCTCGCCGGCTGCGCCGGTGGCCGCCGCGAGCGCGGCGTGCAGTTCGTCGCCGCGCCCGGTCTGCAGCAGCAGGACCGGGGAGAGCAGGTGCCCGAGCGCCCCGGCCAGCGCCACCCGCTCGCGCACCTTCTCCAGGAACACGTCCTCGTTGCGGATCACCAGGCCGGGCTCGGCGGCGCTGGTGGAGATCTGGTCGGTGTCGACCATCGTCCACACGCCGTAGCCGGTGGCGCCGTCCGGTGCGCTGATCCGGTAGAGCACCGCCACGTCGTCGTGGGCGGCGTACCGGCCGTCGGCCTTGGCCTGCGCCAGGCGCTGCCGGGCGGCCGGCAGCGAGTCGGCGAACGAGCGGCCGAGGGTGTCGGGGGCCTTGTGCGGCATCTCGATCGCCAGCGCGCTGGCCGGGTTGGCCGCGATGATCTCGGTGATCTCCGCGTCGTCGGCGAACTCGTCGTAGTTCTGCGCCCCGGTGCCTCCGGTGGACAGCCAGGCGCGGGCGATGGGGTGCGCGATCGTCATGCCCGGAACGCTACGGGGCGCGCTCCCCGTTCCCGGTCGGACCCCGGGGGCGTCTCACGGACCGGCAGCCGCCCCGGGGCTGCTGGTGGGCAGGTGGCCGGATCGGCCGGCTACTACGGGTAGCAGACGGCGCTGACCAGGACCGGTGGGGCGAGCAGGTCGGCCAGCTCGGCGGGCAGGTCGACCCGCCAGCCGGCCCAGCCGCTGTCGGCCACCCGGATACCCGGCCCCAGGTTGGCGGCCACCGCCTCGGGCGCCGGGCACTGCACGGTCGGCTGCGTCGTCTCGGCCACGGGGGCCTCCCTCCGGCACCCGCGTACGCCGGTACCGGAGGGTCCAACGAGTCAGTCGAAGATGGGACCCTGGTCGCGAGTGCGCTTCAGTTCGTAGAAGCCGGGGGTGGCGGCGACCAGCAGGACGCCGTCCCAGAGCCGGCCGGCCGCCTCGCCCTTGGGCGCGGGGGTCACCACCGGGCCGAAGAAGGCCACCGTGCCGCCGTCCGGCCCGGGCGCGTGGATGACCGGGGTACCCACGTCCATACCGACCGGGTCCATGCCCTCGTGGTGGCTCTCCCGCAGCCGGGTGTCGTAGCTGGGGTCGTCGGCCGCGGCGGCGAGTCCGGTGTCCAGGCCCGCCTCGGCCAGCGCCGCCGCGTAGAGCTCCGGCCCGACCTGCTGCTTGCCCGGGTGGAGCCGGGTGCCCAGGGCGGTGTAGAGGTCGCGCAGTACGGCGTTGCCGTACTTCTGCTCGGCGGCGATGCACACCCGGACGGGGCCCCAGGCGGTGGTCAGGAACTCGCGGTACCGCTCGGGCAGCTCGTCGCGGCCCTCGTTGAGCACGGCCAGGCTCATCACGTGGAAGCGGATGTCCAGCTCACGTACCTTCTCCACTTCCAGCAGCCAGCGGGAGGTCATCCAGGCCCACGGGCAGCGGGGATCGAACCACATGTCGACGGTCGCCATACGGGCGCTCCTTCGGGGGGGTACGCCGAACCTCGGCAGAGTAAGGAGGGGTTGACTTCTCTGATCCTTTCTCGTCGCCGCCCCACCCGCGAGCCGACCCTACGGTGACCTGGGCCACAGCGAACCCGTTTGCGGCGCGTGAAAGACTTCCCGGCAAGGGGCCGCGGGCCGTCCGACCCGTGGCCAGCTAGCTGCGAGAACGAGGAGTCGGCGTGGCCGGAGTGCGCAACCTCACGTCTGTCGAGGCGGTCGAGCGGGCGGGCCTGCTGGACGTCGAGTCCTACGACGTCAGTCTGGATCTGACCGACGGTACCGGCGGCCCGGGCGAGCGGTTCTTCCGCTCCCGCAGCGTGGTCCGGTTCCGGGCGGCGCGCCCCGGTGCGCAGACCTTCATCGAGGTGGCCGCCGACACGCTGCGCTCGGCCGTCCTCAACGGGCGGCCGCTGGACACCGGCGACTGGTCCGCGATGGGCGGCCTGGCCCTGCCCGACCTGGCCGCCGAGAACGTGCTGGAGGTCGACGCCGACTTCGCCTACTCCACCAGCGGCCAGGGGCTGCACCGCAGCGTCGACCCGGTGGACAAGGAGGTGTACCTCTACAGCCAGTTCGAGACGCAGGACGCGCAGAAGGTGTACGCCTGCTTCGACCAGCCCGACCTCAAGGCGGTCTACACCTTCCGGGTGACCGTCCCCGGGCACTGGAAGGTCATCTCGAACTCGCCGGTGGAGCGGGTGGAGCCGGCCGACGCCGGTGCCCGTACCGTGCACTTCGCCCGCTCGGTGCGGATGAGCACCTACATCACGGCGGTCTGCGCCGGCCCGTACCACGAGGTGCGCGAGCTGCACGACGGCATCGACCTGGGGGTCTTCGTCCGGCAGTCGATGAAGCAGTACCTCGACGCCGACGACATCCTGCTGATCACCCGGCAGGGCTTCGACTTCTTCCAGGACCGGTTCGCGGTGCGCTACCCGCTGCCCAAGTACGACCAGGTCTACGTGCCGGAGTTCAACGCCGGGGCGATGGAGAACTTCGGCTGCGTGGTGCACGGCGAGCAGTACTACATCTTCCGCTCGCAGGTCACCGAGTACGAGTACGAGAACCGCGCCAACACCATCCTGCACGAGATGGCGCACATGTGGTTCGGCGACCTGGTGACCATGCGCTGGTGGGACGACCTGTGGCTGAACGAGTCGTTCGCCGAGTGGGCCAGCCACTGGGCCAACACCGAGGCCACCCGGTTCTCGCAGGCCTGGACGTCGTTCCAGGTGGGGCGCAAGACCCGGGCGTACCGGCAGGACCAGCTCTCCTCGACGCACCCGGTCTACACCGAGATGCCCGACGTCGAGGCGGTCGAGGTCAACTTCGACATGATCACGTACGCCAAGGGCGCCAGCGTCATCAAGCAGCTCATCGCCTACGTCGGAATCGACGCCTTCGTCACCGGGCTGCGCACCTACTTCAGCCGACACGCCTGGGGCAACGCCACCTTCGCCGACCTGCTGACCGCGCTGGAGGAGTCCTCAGGGCGCAAGCTCACCACGTTCGCCTCCGAGTGGCTGGAGACGGCCCAGGTCAACACGCTGCGCCCGGTCATCGACAGCGCCGACGGGGTGTACCGGTCGGTGGTGGTCGAGCAGGAGGCGCCGGCCGGGTACCCGACCCTGCGCACCCACCGGCTCGGCATCGGCCTCTACGACCTGGTGGGCGACGCGCTGGTGCGCCGCGAGCTGATCGAGGCCGACGTGGCCGGCCCGGCGACCACGATCGCGGCGCTGGCCGGTAAGCCGGTGGCCGACGTGCTGCTGCTCAACGACGACGACCTCACCTATGCCAAGCTGCGCCTGGACGACGCGTCGCTGGCCACCGTCCTGGCGCACATCGCCGGCTTCGACAACTCGCTGGCCCGGGCGCTGTGCTGGAGCGCCGCCTGGGACATGGTGCGCGACGGCGAGCTGCCGGCCCGCCGGTTCGTGGCGCTGGCCTGCACCGGCCTGCCGGCCGAGGCCGACGTCAACCTGGTGGTCAACGTGCTCAGCCAGGCGCAGGGCGCGCTGACCTTCCACGCCGACGGGGGCTGGGCGCCGACCGGCTGGGCGGCGCTGAACGCGGCCGCCTCGGCGGCGGTACGCACCGCGCAGCCGGGCAGCGGGCTGCAGCTGGCCTGGGCCCGGGCCACCGCGTCGTCGGCCCGTACGCCGGCCGAGCTGGCCGTGCTGCGCGGCTGGCTGGACGGCGTCGGGCTGCCCGCGGGCCTGGTCATCGGTACCGAGCTGCGCTGGTCGCTGCTGCAGGCGCTGACCGCCGGCGGCGCCGCCGGCAGCGCTGAGATCGAGGCGGAGCTGGACCGGGACCGCACCGCGGGCGGGGAGCGGCAGGCCGTGGCGGCCACCGCGCTGATCGCCACCCCGGCGGCCAAGGCCGAGGCGTGGCGCCGGATCACCGGTCCGCACCCGCTGCCCAACTGGGAGCAGCGGGCGCTGCTCATCGGCTTCCAGCACTCGTCGCAGGTGGAGTTGACGGCGCCGTACGTGGCGGAGTATTTCGCGGTGATCGACGAGATCTGGGCGTCCCGGGACAGCGAACTGGCCAAGGAGTTCGTCGAAGCGGCCTACCCGGCGCTGCAGGTGTCGCAGGAGACGGTGGCGGCCACCGACGCCTGGCTGGCGCTGCCGGACCGACCGGCGCCGCTGCGCCGGCTGGTGTCCGAGGGGCGCGACGGGGTGATCCGGGCGCTGGCTGCCCGGGCCTGCGACGCGGCCGCCTGACGCGACGACGGGGGCGGCCGGTCACCCGGCCGCCCCCGTCCCGTACGACGCGCTACGGCTTGCGCTTGTCCCGGCCGGCCTGCTCGGCCAGCTGGGCGAGCCCGGCGACCACGCCGCCGGCCAGGTCGCCGCCGCTGAACGCGGCGGCCATCGACAGCGCGGCCAGCTTGGCGGCCCGGTCCGGGACCCGCCGCCGGGCGGTGTACCCGGTGACGATCTCCAGGACCCGCCGGTTGGGTGAGATGGCCAGCAGCACCGAGCGGTCCGGGTCGGCGAGCTGGCTGTGCAGCTTCTCGGCGTGCTGGCGGACCGGCTCGTCCAGCTCGCCGACGAAGACGCTGAAGGTGAGGCCGGTGGAGCTGTCCGCCACCCGCAGGGCGTCGGCGATGCGGAGCAGCTGCGGCGTGCTGAACGGCCCGTCGAGCACCGCCAGGTCGCCCCGGTCGCTGTCACCAGGAGTCACTTGCGCCTCCCACCTCTCGGATGCCTGCGGGGACGGCCGGTTCGGTGGACGCGGTGGCCAGCAGCGGACCGGCGACCGCCTTGGGGGCGTGCCCGGCAGGCAGCGCGGCGGCACCGTCGTGCCCGGCCGGGTCGCTGTGCGCGTCGGGCGCGGCGAGGAACCAGACCGGGGCGAAGGAGTACGGGCGCCCGGGCCGGTAGCGCTTGTCGGCCTTGCGCGCGGTGGTGCTGTAGACGGCGGCGAACACCAGTGCGATCACGGCGGCCGGGATGCCCGCGAAGATCAGCACCGTCTCGGTGATGGACAAGCTCAACGCCCCCATAGGCCAGAGGGACCATGCGACGGACCAACCGTAGCGGAGCCGGCCGGCCCGGACGTCGTGGGGGCGCACCTGGACCGACCGGATGCCACAAAACGGCGCTAAGCGGCCTATTCGTAGTGGGATGATGCGGGGGTAGCGCTGTGCGCCAGATCGGAGGCACCACCACATGCGCCCACTCCTCGTCACAGGCCGCCGCACACCGCCCAGCAGGGCCCATCGCACCCGGCTCGGCCTGGCCGCCATGGCAGCGGCCGCGCTGGCGGCACTCGGCACGGCGGCCTTCGCGGCGCCCGCGGCGGCGGCCACCGGCGTGTGGGTCTCGGTCAATCCCAGCACCATCACCACCGGTAACCAGGTGGCCGTCACCGGCAGCTGCGGGGAGAACGTGAACAGCGCGACGGTCCGCTCGGACGCGTTCACCGGAGAGGTCAGCCTCAGCCCCAGCAACGGCATCCTGCGCGGCGTCACGGTCATCCCGGTGGAGACGACAGCACAGGGGTACACGGTGACGCTCACCTGCGCCAGCAGCAACACGGCGACGACCACGCTGTGGGTGGTCAGCAACACCACGCCCAGCCAGGGGCCGGCCACCGGCGGCGGCGGTACCGCCCGGCGCGGCGGGACCCTGCTGGCCGGCGGGCTGGCCGCGCTGTTCTGCGGCGGAGCGGTCGCGATGGTCGCCGCGCGTCGACGCCGCGAGCCGGCCCTGACCCGGTGACCCTCGGGTACGGCCAGCCCCGGCTGCCCGGCCGGCGCCTGCCCGACCGCCGCCCCGACGGCGCGCCGGTACCCGCACCCGTCCCGACCGCCCGGCCGCGTCAGCGGCGCCGGGGCCTGGGGCCGCTGGCCACCGTGCTGGTGCTCGGCGGCCTCTTCGTCACCGGCGTCGGCCTGGGCGAGCTGGGCGGCCCCGGGCTGCCGCACCTGTTCGGCGACCCGGCCGACGGGGCACCGGCCTCACCCGCGCTGCCCCCGTCGCCGCCGACCCGGGTCTCCATCCCGCGGATCGGGGTGGCCGCGGGCGTGGCACAGGTCGGGCTGACCGACGCGGGCACCATCGACGTGCCCCCGCTGAACCGGAAGAACACCGTCGGCTGGTACAAGCTGGGCCCCACCCCGGGCCAGGACGGCCCGGCGATCCTGGTCGGGCACGTGGACACCCGCAGCGGCCCGTCCGTCTTCGCCGACCTGGGCAAGCTGCGCCGGGGCGACAAGATCCTGGTGAGCCGCAAGGACCACCGGCTGGCCGTGTTCGGCGTGGACGCGGTACGCGCCTACCCGAAGACGGCGGTCCCCGCCGACGTCGTCTACGGCGACTTCAGCCGCCCCGGGCTGCGCCTGATCACCTGCGGCGGCCAGTGGATCGGCGGCTCACGGGGGTACGCCGACAACGTGGTGGTCTTCGCCTCGCTGCTGCCGTCCTGAGCGTCCGGAACCCTTGAGCCGCGTCCGAAAACCCTTGAGCCGCGGGTCAGGCGGCTTCGGACAGCGGCATTTCCAGCCAGTCGGCCCAGCGCGGGTCGGGAGTCCGGTGCCCCAGCACCCGCCACGCCGTCCCCTTGGGGGCGGTGGGTACCGCGTACAGGCCCCAGCCCAGCTCGGCCGGCGTCTTGTCGCCCTTGGTGTGGTTGCACCGGGCACAGGCGGCGACCACGTTCTCCCAGGCGTGCCGGCCGCCCCGGCTGCGCGGCAGCACGTGGTCGATGGTCTCGGCCGGGCCCCGGCAGTAGGCGCAGCGGCCACCGTCGCGGGCGAAGATGCCGCGCCGGGACAATCCGACGTGGGTACGGTAGGGCACCCGGACATACCGGGTGAGCCGGATGACCAGCGGGACCGGCAGCGCCTCGCGGGCGCTGTGCAGCAGGCCGTCGCCGTCGGCGACGCAGACCGCCTTGGCGCCCAGCACCAGGATGGCGGCCCGGCGGACCGATACGACACACAGCGGCTCATAGGTCTGGTTCAGCACCAGAGCGGCGGAGCTCGTTGTGCGTCGTATGTCAGGCATCGCCGCTCACCTTCCCGGTCGCGCTCGTGGGTCGCGGCGTCGACGGGTTCCGCCGCAGCCCGACCACCCTGGCACCAATAGTCCCTGATAGATCGTCAGAATGCACGTACTATTCCGGCGCCCGGTGGGCGTTGCCCCGGTACCGGCGGGGCGGCCCGGCGCCGGCTGGCGGGGCGGCTGCGACACCGGTGGACCAGTGCGGTACTAAAGGCGGGTGACGTACTCCCTGGCCACCTGGTTCGCGCTACCCGCGGAGCCGGTCTCCCCCTCGCCTTCGCCGACTCCGCAGTGCGCGCACACCAGTGACCTGTGCCAGTGGATCTACAACCGGACCGGCAGTTCCTGGCTCGCCTCGGGCGGCTACTACTTCCTGGCCAAGCCGGTCACCATCCTGGTCATCGTGCTGCTCGCCCTGGTGGCCCGGTACCTGCTCAACCGCACCATCAACCGGCTGGTACGCAGTACCAGCGAGGGCTCCGTACCCACCGTCCTCAAGCCGCTGCGACAGCGGCTGCCGAACACGCTCGCCGAGGCGACCGCGCTCTTCCCCGAGCGGCGCCGGCAGCGGGCCGAGGCGATCGGGTCGGTGCTGCGCAGCTTCACCAGCGCCACGGTCTTCTCCCTCGCCGGCCTGATGATCCTCACTGAGCTCGGGCTCAACGTGGCGCCGCTGATCGCCAGCGCGGGGATCGTCGGGGTGGCCCTCGGCTTCGGCGCGCAGAGCCTGGTGAAAGACCTGCTCGCCGGCCTGTTCATGCTGCTGGAGGACCAGTACGGGGTGGGTGACGTGGTGGACGTCGGGGCGGCCAGCGGCACCGTGGAGGCGGTCGGCCTGCGGATCACCACCATCCGCGACGGTCGCGGCGTGCTCTGGTACATCCGCAACGGCGAGATCATCCGGGTGGGCAACAAGAGCCAGGGCTGGGCGATGGTGGTGGTGGACGTACCGATCGGGTTCGCCAGCGTGGAGCAGGCCACCGAGTTGCTGCGCGCGGCGGCGGCCGGGCTGGCCGACGACCCGGCCTACCACGACAGCCTGATCGAACCGCCCCAGGTACTCGGCGTGGAGCAGCTCACCGCGGACGGCGCGGTGCTGCGTACCACCGTGAAGACGGTCTCGGACGCACAGTGGACGGTCGGCCGGGAGCTGCGCCGACGCCTCACCGACGTCCTCGCGGGGGCCGGTATCAACGGGCAGCTGTCGGCCGGGCGGCTCTACGTACGGCCGCCGACGGGCACAGGCGAGGGTATCGACGCGGGTGGCACAACGCCGGTCTAGACGATCACAGCCGGTATTGTCCACGCAGCACCAAAGGCCCCTGACCAGCAGCTCCAGCTGCGCGGGGCGCGCCGGACGATGACGACAATGAGTCAGTAACGACTGACCGATCGGCCTAGCGTTGGATCGACCTTTCGGGCAGAATCGGCCTTGGCCAACAAATGCCAGACGTCGATGTCGTCAGTTCGGAAGGCTCCCCGGTGTCTGACCACATGCGCACCCGACGACCGTAGAACCAGCTACGGTTCGGTGCTGGCAGACCGGGAATACCGCGTCATCTTCGCGGCTGGCGGTCTGTCCTGGATCGGCGACTACCTCGCCCGAGCGGCGATCACCCTGCTCGTCTACTCGCGGACGGGCTCGGTCTCCGACTCGGCGATCACCTTCGCCATCTCGTACCTGCCCTGGCTGGTCGGTGGGCCGGTGCTGGCCGCGCTCGCCGAGCGGTACCCACCCCGCCGCGTGATGATCGCCTGCGACCTGGCCCGCGCCGTCCTCATCGGAGCGGTCATCCTGCCCGGCGTCTCGATCTGGACCATCTGGGTGCTGCTGTTCCTCGCGGCGCTGCTCAACTCGCCGTTCAACGCGTCCCGGTCGGCCCTGCTCGCCCAGCTGTTCACCGACGACCGGTACGTGCTCGCCTCGTCCATGCAGCAGACCGCCCAGCAGTTCGCGGTGCTGCTCGGCTACGGGCCGGGCCCCGCGTTGGCGCACTGGAGCCCGCGGGCGGCGCTGCTCACCGACGCCCTCACCTTCCTGGTGTCGGCCGCCCTGATCGCCTACGGCATCCTGGTACGCCCGGCCCGCGCCGCCCCGGACAAGCACGACCGGCTACTGGTGGAGACCGGCCGCGGCTTCACCCACATCCTCCGCTCGGACGTGATGCGCCCGGTCGCCATCCTGGTGCTCATGCTGGTCGCCGTCACCATCGTGCCGGAGGGCCTGGCCGCCGCCTGGGCCGGGCAGCTGCCCCACCCGGCCGGCGGGCAGGCGCTGGCCCAGGCGACCATCATGGCCGCCAGTCCGGTCGGCCAGTTGATCGGCGGCGTGTGCATCAACCGGCTGATCGGCCCACGGCAACGACAACGGTTCATCCCGCTGCTGGCGGTGTTCGCGCCGCTGGTGCTGGTACCCGCGCTGCTGCACCCGGATGCGCTGGTCATCGGCGGCTGCGCGCTGGCCTCGGGGTTCGCCATGGCGGGCGTGATGCCCAACTCCATCGGGATGTTCGCCCGGGTGGTGGCGCCCGAGTTCCGGATCCGGGTATTCGGCGTGATGCAGACCGGCGTACAGCTGAGTCAGGCGTTCGGGGTGCTGGTGGCCGGCGCGCTGGCCGACCGGTTCGACCTGCCCACCGTGGTGGGGCTGTGGAGCGCGGGCGGCGTGGTGGCCATCGGCCTGGCCGCCCTCGCCTGGCCGAGCGTGGCCCGGGTGGACGAGGCGGCCCGCCGCCGTGCCGGGTCGGACGGCGCCGAGCACCGCCCGGTTCCCAGCCAGGACAGCGCGGCCAGCCGGGACAGTGCGACCGGCCGGGACAGTGCGAGCAGCCGGGACAGCGCGACCGGCCGGGACAGTGCGACCAGCCGGGACGGGCGGGGGGCGGGGCACCAGCCGGCCGCCGCCAACATCGAGACCGCCTGAGCACAGCCGGCGGCCCGGAGCAGCCCAGGCCGCCGACACTACGATGGTCCGGGTGAGCACTCCGGAGAACTTCTACGCGGCGGTCGGCGGCGAGCCCACCTTCCGCAAGCTGGTGGACACGTTCTACGCGGGCGTGGCGGGCGACCCGGTACTGCGGCCGCTCTACCCGGAGGAGGACCTGGGGCCGGCCGCCGACCGGCTACGGATGTTCCTGACGCAGTACTGGGGCGGCCCGACCGACTACTCCGACCAGCGTGGGCATCCCCGGCTGCGGCTGCGGCACGCGCCGTTCGTCATCGGCGAGCGGGAGCGCGACGCCTGGCTGACGCACATGCGGACCGCCGTGGACAGCCTGGGGCTGGCGGCGCCGCAGCGCCAGCAGCTGTGGGACTACCTGGAGCGGGCGGCGTACTTCATGGTCAACTCGATGGAGTGACGGCCTACAGCAGGCCGCCCTCGTCGTGCAGCCAGTCCACGAACGCCACGGCCACCGCCGCCGCGCAGTCCAGCAGCTCCACCAGCAGCGCGTCGTGCGCCCCGGCGAGCAGCGGGACCTGCATCTCGGCGTAGATCGGCAGGGCGCCCCGCTCGGTCGGGTCACCGAGGTAGGCCTTGCAGAAGCGGCGCGAGTGGTTCCACTCGTTGACCACCCGGTAGGCGCGGTCCACCCAGTCGGTGGGGACGGTGCCGTGCGGGCGGGCACGCATCACCATGATCTGGTCGTCCGGCCCTTCCAGGGCGAACAGCACGGCGTGCCGCTCCCACATGGCCAGCAGGTTGCCGTCGCCGTCGGTGAGGTAGCGGATCTCCAGTCGGTTCAACGCGGCCCGGACGCGCTCGATCGTCACCGGGGCGACGACTGTGTCGCCCGAGCTGGGACGGCGCTGGGCGGGTACCTCGGGGCGTACCCCGGTGTCGGTACCGCCGGCGGCCGCCGGTGCGCTGTCGGCTGACGCTTCCCGCTTCGCCCACCACGGCATGGTCTGCACTCCTCGCTCCACAGAGTGTCCACACGCGAACAGCGCGTGTGGATCCGGCGGTCGACGGTACCCGGGGGTCCAGGGAACCGGCGACACCGAATGCTACGCATCAAACCGATAAGAGGAAAGCCCATCGTCCGTTCGGTCAGCCAGCCAAAGGATTCGGTGGCTTCGGACTGACTCTTCGGCGAAATCCGTGCCTGTACGCGCTTCCAAACACGCCTACCGGTGCGGAGCGTTGCGAGCCTGAAGCTCAGCGTACCGGTGTCAGTGACAATCGACTCACCCGGCGCCACCACGCGCTCCCGTAGGGCGCGACCAGTCCCACCCAGCCACCGGCCACGCTCACCGCGACCGACTGCCCGGCGCCCGGCGCGGGATCCAGGAACCCCATCCGTACCACCGCCTGCACCAGCCGCTGCGGGACCTCGATCCGGCGGCCGTCGGCGACCACCGTCACCGGCACGTGGTCCAGCAGCGCGTCCCGGACCGCCCGCTGGCCCACCGCGCGGCCGGCGATGCCCTGCTCCGCGACGCTGCGCAGGGTCTGCGCGGCGGCCGCGCCGATGCGCAGGATCTCGGCCGCCGGCAGCCGCTCGACCAGTTCACCGGGGCCCGGCGGCGCCCCCCACCGCCAGAGCGCCGCCGACCCGGCGACGACCGGCGCCGCCCCGGCCGACAGCGCGTCCAGCAGCTCGCCCACCGGCAGCACGCCGGCCGGCAGCGCGACGTCGACCCGCCGGGTGACCAGCACCTCCCACGGCAGCGGCGCCCACAACGCGGTCGCGGCGCCTACCGGGGTCTGCCCGGTCGACGCGTCCACCGGCTCCAGGCGGACCGGCGCGGCCGGGTCCAGCCGCCGCAGCCGGCCGAGGTACGCGGTCGCGTCGCTCGACTCCAGCGGACACCGGTGCCTCAACCCTGCCAGGGGGCGAGGAAGTCCCGCTCGGCCGGCGATCAGCCGGCGCGGCCGGCCGCCCGCGAGGTCGAACGGTACGCACACCGACCGGGCCCGGCTGGCCAGCTCGTCCCCCGCGAACAGCTCGTAGGCCACCACGAACGAGGCGGCCCGGATGTCCTGGACCCACAGCTCGATGCGGACCCGGTCCTGGTAGTCCACCGGGCGCAGGTAGTCCACCTCGTGCCGGGAGATCACCACGCCCTCCTCCAGCGAGCTGAGCCCCTGCTCACGGGCGCCCTGGAACATCAGCGCCACCCGGGCCTCCTCGTAGAGGGTGAGGAAGCGGGCGTTGTTGACGTGGCCGTAGCTGTCCATGTCCGACCAGCGCACCGGGCAGGTGAACAGGAACCTCACCGCTGCCCCGTCCGCCAGCCCGGGGTCGGCTCAGTCACGGGTCAGCTTGCGGTAGGTCACCCGGTGCGGGCGGGCCGCGTCGGCGCCCAGCCGGTCGACCTTGTTCTTCTCGTACGACTCGAAGTTGCCCTCGAACCAGAACCAGCGCGACGGGTCCTTCTCGTCACCCTCCCAGGCCAGGATGTGGGTGACCACCCGGTCCAGGAACATCCGGTCGTGCGAGATGACCACGGCGCAGCCGGGGAAGTCCAGCAGCGCGTTCTCCAGGCTGGACAGGGTCTCCACGTCCAGGTCGTTGGTCGGCTCGTCGAGCAGGATGACGTTGCCGCCGATCTTCAGGGTGAGCGCCAGGTTGAGCCGGTTGCGCTCGCCGCCGGAGAGCACCTTCACCGGCTTCTGCTGGTCCGGCCCCTTGAACCCGAAGGCCGCCACGTAGGCCCGGGACGGCATCTCCACCTTGCCCACCATCAGGTGGTCCAGGCCGTCCGAGACGACCTCCCAGACGGTCTTGTCGCCGTCCAGGCCGGAGCGGTTCTGGTCCACGTAGGACAGCTGCACCGTCTCACCGACCCGGACCGTGCCGCTGTCCGGCTGCTCCAGCCCGACGATCGTCTTGAACAGGGTGGTCTTGCCGACGCCGTTCGGGCCGATGATCCCGACGATCCCGTTGCGCGGCAGGGTGAACGACAGGTCCTTGATCAGCACCCGGCCGTCGAAGCCCTTGTCCAGGTGGGCGGCCTCGATGACGGTGTTGCCCAGCCGCGGGCCCGGCGGAATCTGGATCTCCTCGAAGTCCAGCTTGCGGGTCTTCTCCGCCTCCGAGGCCATCTCCTCGTAGCGGCCCAGCCGGGCCCGGGACTTGGTCTGCCGGGCCTTGGCGTTGGAGCGCACCCACTCCAGCTCCTCGGACAGGCGCCGCTGCAGCTTGGCGTCCTTACGCCCGGCCACCGCCACCCGCTCGGCCTTCTTCTGCAGGTAGGTCGAGTAGTTGCCCTCGTAGGGGTAGGCCCGGCCACGGTCCAGTTCGAGGATCCACTGGGCCACGTTGTCCAGGAAGTAGCGGTCGTGGGTGATCGCGATGACGGTACCGGCGTACTTGGCCAGGTGCTGCTCCAGCCACTGCACGCTCTCCGCGTCCAGGTGGTTGGTGGGCTCGTCGAGCAGCAGCAGGTCGGGCGCCTGCAGCAGCAGCTTGCACAGCGCCACCCGGCGGCGCTCCCCGCCGGAGAGCTGAGTCACCTCGGCGTCCGGCGGCGGGCAGCGCAGCGCGTCCATCGCCAGCTCCAGCTTGGAGTCGACGTCCCAGGCGTCGGCGTGCTCCAGCTCCTCCTGCAGCCGCCCCATCTCGTCCATCAGCGCTTCGGAGTAGTCGGTGCCCAACTGCTCGGCCACCTCGTTGAAGCGGGCCACCTTCGCCTTGATGTCGGCGACCGCCTCCTCGATGTTGCCCAGCACCGTCTTCGCCTCGTTCAGCGGCGGCTCCTGGGCCAGCATGCCCACCGTGTACCCGGGCATCAGCCGGGCGTCGCCGTTGCTCGGCCGGTCCAGCCCAGCCATGATCTTGAGCAGGCTGGACTTGCCCGCCCCGTTGGGTCCGACCACACCGATCTTGGCCCCGGGCAGGAAGCTCAAGGTCACATTGTCGAGCACGACCTTGTCGCCGTGCGCCTTACGGGCCTTCTCCAGCGTGTAGATGAACTGGGCCACGGCGTGCGCCTACCTCCGTCGTGATGGATATCTGTCGCAATCTTTCCAGGTCGGGCCGCGCCCCCGCACGCCGCCCTCGCCGCCCGCCGCACTCCGGGTGCGTCCGGCGGGGCCGGCGGGGCCGCTGCGGCGCGCCCCGGGGGCGGTGCGGGACCGGGCTCGCCGGTCGGCGCGGCGAGCGGTCGGCGTTCTCATAGAGTGGCAAAACACTCGCAGACGGCCACCGGCCGTCCCCCGTTCAGCCAGATCAAATAAACTCCCTATCCGAGCCGACATCGGTCAACCGGAGGGTTCCGTGACAGAACGCAGCACGTTCGTGGTGGTCGCCAACCGCTTGCCGGTGGACCGCGTCACCACCCCGGACGGCGGGACCGACTGGCGGCGCAGCCCCGGCGGCCTGGTCACCGCCCTGCACCCGGTGCTGGCCGCCCAGCACGGCACCTGGGTCGGCTGGGACGGCGGCGCCGCCGAGCCGGACGACGAGCCGGCCGAGCCGTTCGAGATGGACGGCATGGTGCTGCGCCCGGTCAACCTGCTCGGCGACGAGCTGGAGAAGTACTACGAGGGCTTCTCCAACTCCAGCCTGTGGCCGCTCTACCACGACGCCGTCGAGACGCCGATCTACCGCCGCAGCTGGTGGGAGGTGTACCGGCGGGTCAACCAGCGGTTCGCCCAGACAGCGGCGGACTGCGCCGCGCAGGGCGCCACCGTCTGGGTGCAGGACTACCAGCTCCAGCTGGTCCCGGCCATGCTCCGGACACTGCGCCCGGACCTGCGCATCGGATTCTTCCTGCACATCCCGTTCCCGCCGGTGGAGCTGTTCATGCAGCTGCCCCGGCGGGCCGAGATCCTGCGCGGGCTGCTCGGCGCCGACCTGGTCGGCTTCCAGCGCCCGCTGGCCGCGCAGAACTTCCTCCGGCTCACCCGGCACCTGCTGGGCCTGCGCCCGCGCGGCGCCGGGGTGGACGTGGACGGGCGGACGGTGCACGCCGCCGCGTTCCCCATCTCCATCGACGTGGGCGAGATCGAGGCGGTGGCGGCCAGCGGCGAGACGCACAAGCGGGCCCAACAGATCCGCGAGGAGCTGGGCTCACCCAAGACCATCATCCTGGGCGTCGACCGGCTGGACTACACCAAGGGCATCGAGCAGCGCCTCAAGGCGTTCCGGGAGCTGCTGGCCGAGGAGAAGCTGGCCGTCCCCGGGACGGTCATGGTGCAGGTGGCCACGCCCAGCCGGGAAAGGGTCGAGCACTACCAGGCGCTGCGGGTCAAGGTCGAGCGCGAGGTGGGGCGGATCAACGGCGAGTACGGCAAGGTGGGCATGCCCGCCGTGCACTACCTGCACCAGTCGTACAGCCGGGAGGAGCTGGCCGCCCTCTACAGCGCCGCCGACGTGATGATGGTGACCCCGCTGCGCGACGGGATGAACCTGGTCGCCAAGGAGTATGTGGCCGCCCGCGTCGACCTGGGCGGCGCCCTGGTGCTCTCCGAGTTCGCCGGCGCCGCCGGCGAGCTGCGCCAGGCGTTCCTGTGCAACCCGCACGACCTGCAGGGGGTCAAGGACGCCCTGCTGCGCGCCGTGCGGGTGGACAGCGCCGACGCGGCGCGCCGGATGCGTACGATGCGCCGCCACCTGCGGGCGCACGACGTGAAGCACTGGGCGTCAGCCTTCCTGTCCGCCCTCGGCGCCCCCGGTGCCGGGCTGGTCGGACGTGGCGGCGGCGCGGCCGGCGGTGGCGGCGGCGCGGCCGGCGGTGGCGCCGGCTACGGGCCGGCCGGAGCGTCCGGACCGGCCGCGGCCCACCGGCCGGCCGGCGAAGCCGGCAGCGCCGGATACCGCGCGGCCGACAGTGCCGGCCACAGCAGCGCCGACCGGGCCGGCCACAGCGACGCAGACAGTGCCAGACACAGCGACGCAGACAGTGCCGGCCACAGCGACGCAGACAGTGCCAGGCACAGCGACGCGGACAGCGGCGGGCACGGCGGTGCCCACGGCGGTGCCCACGGCGGCGGATACGCCGACGGCAGCGGCGATTGGCGGGCCGGCGGTGGGCTGCCGCCGTTCGGTGGGCCGGCCGGCGACGGCGGCCCGGCCGACAACGCCGGCCCGGTGACGCTGAGCGGCGGCTGGGCCTCGCAGGCCGCGCCGGGGGCCACCCCGGGCGGCGCCCTGGACACCCCGGCGGGCAGGATGGACCCGGCGTCGGCGGCGGCACCGCGGCAGGACTGAACCTTGCCCCAACCCGGGTCGCATGCTGCCTGCGCCCGCTGCTGCCTGCGGTGACGCGGGCAGCGGCCGAGGTTCGAACTGGTTTTCAGTGACCGAGCACTTCCGGAAAGGCGACAGCCGTGACCGACGGCATCGACCCGGCGCTGCGGGCCGCGGTGAGCGTGATCTCCCGGGTACCCCAGCTGCTGGTGGCCTGCGACTACGACGGCACCCTGGCGCCGATCGTGCTGAACCCGGCTGAGGCGACCCCGCTGCCCGAGGCGGTGGCGGCGGTCCGCTCGCTGGCCGCGCTCCCGCAGACCACGGTGGCGGTGGTCTCCGGCCGGGCGCTGCGCGACCTGGCCACGCTGTCCCGGCTGCCCAGCGAGGTACACCTGGTCGGCAGCCACGGGTCGGAGTTCGACGTCGGCTTCGTGCAGCGACTGGCGCCGGAGTTGGTGGAGCTGCGTACCCGCCTGCAGCACGCGGTGGAGGAGATCGCCAAGGGCCGGCCGGGCATCAAGATCGAACCGAAGCCGGCCAGCGTGGCGGTACACATCCGGGGCGCCGCGGCGCACGTGGCCGAATCGGTCCTCGACGCCATCCGCAGCGGCCCGGGCGCCTGGCCGGAGGTGTACCTCACCGAGGGCAAGCAGGTGATCGAGCTGTCGGTGATCACCACCCACAAGGGCACCGCGATCGACGCACTGCGCATGCAGATCTCCGCCGGTGCGGTGCTCTACATCGGCGACGACGTCACCGACGAGAACGCCTTCGCACACCTGCACGGCCCGGACATCGGTATCAAGATCGGCTCCGGCGAGACCCGGGCGCAGTACCGCGTGGAGGACCCGGTGGACGCCGCCCGGGTGCTCGGCTCGCTGCTGGAGCGCCGGCGCAGCTGGCTCTACGGCGAGCACGCCGTCCCCATCGAGCGGCACTCGATGCTGGCCAACGGGCGTACCGTGGCGCTGGTCGCGCCGGACGCCACGGTGGGCTGGCTGTGCCACCCCGACCCGGACTCGTCGGCCACCTTCGCGCACCTGCTCGGCGGCAACCCGGCGGGGCGGTTCACCGTCCGCCCGGCCGACCGGGACGGCATCCCGCTGGGCCAGCGCTACCGGCCCGGCACGATGAGCGTGGAGACCCGCTGGTCCGGCCTGACCGTCACCGACTGGCTGGACCGCGCCAGCGCACCGGGCGACAACCACGACTCCGAGGCGACCCTGCTGGTACGCAGCCTCACCGGCTCGGTACGGGCCCGGGTGGAGTTCGCCCCGCGCCCCGAGTTCGGCCAGGTCAACATCCGGCTCCAGCCGCTCGGCGACGGGCTGCTGGTGCTCGGCTCCAACGAGCCGATCGCACTGCACTCCCCCGGCGTGGAGTGGGAGGTCTACGACGCCGGCGGCTACGACTCCGCCCGCGCCGAGGTCGACCTGGCCGCCATGGGCGGTCGCTGCGTGCTGGAGCTGCGCGGCGGTACCCACAGCCTCAGCTCGTGGGACACCCCGGTGGAGGCGCGCCAGCAGGCGGCCGAGACGCACTGGCGGGAATGGGCCACCTCGCTGCGGCTGCCCACCGTGGCCCGGGACCTGGTGCTGCGCAGCGCGCTCACCCTGCGGGCGCTGTGCCACCAGCCGTCCGGCTCGATCCTGGCGGCCGCCACCACCTCGCTGCCCGAGGAGATGGGCGGCATCCGCAACTGGGACTACCGCTACTGCTGGCTGCGCGACGGGGCGATGACCGCCCGCGCCCTGGTGGACCTGGGGTCGCTGGCCGAGGCGGAGGCGTTCCTCGGCTGGGTGGACCGGGTGGTCGAGCGTACCGGCGGGCACCCCGAGCGGCTGCACCCGCTCTACACCGTGCACGGCCACGACCTGGGGCCGGAGGCGGTCATCGACACGCTGCCCGGCTACGCCGGCTCCCGGCCGGTCCGCATCGGCAACGCCGCCAACCGGCAGCTGCAACTGGACGTGTTCGGACCCGTCGCGGACCTGATCCACGCCGTGGCCACCACCCGGGGGTCGATCCGCGAGCAGGAGTGGCGGGTGGTCGAGGCGATGGTGGAGGCGGTCGAACGCCGCTGGCACGAGCCCGACCACGGGCTGTGGGAGGCCCGCTTGTCGCCCCGGCACCACGTCTACTCCAAGGTGATGTGCTGGCTGACCGTGGACCGGGCGGTGAAACTGCTGGCCGAGTTCGGCGGACCGGACCGGCCGCAGTGGCGTGAACTGGCCGACCGGATCGCCGACAACGTCCTGGAGCACGGCTGGCACGACGGGGCGGGCGCCTACTCGGTCGCCTACGGCCATCCGGACATGGACGCGGCGTCGCTGTGGATCGGCCTGTCCGGGCTGCTCCCCGACGACGACCCGCGGTTCCTGGCCACCGTGCTGGCCATCGAGGCGGAGCTGCGCAGCGGCCCGACGGTGTACCGGTACCGCTGGGACGACGGGCTGCCCGGCCGGGAGGGCGGGTTCCACGTCTGCGCCGCCTGGATGATCGAGGCGTACCTGCGCACCGGGCGGCGGGCCGACGCCGAGGAGCTGTTCGACCAGATGGTCGACTGCGCCGGCCCGACCGGTCTGCTGCCGGAGCAGTTCGACCCGATGGCCGAGCGCGGGCTGGGCAACCATCCGCAGGCGTACAGCCATCTGGGGTTGATCCGCTGCGCCCTGCTGCTGGACGGGTCGTTGAAGATCTGACGGGGTTCCCCTTCCGGTAACCCTAGCTCTGCCAGGCGCTCTGGCAATTGACGCTTCTCTATGGGAGAACTGGCAGGAGTCGTTACAACTCCCTACCCCGAGGAGCGAGATGACAACTTCCCGCCTGCGGTTGGCGCTGGTCGCCGCCGCCAGCGTGGTGGCCACCGCCGTAGCCACGCTGTCCACCGCGAGCGCCGCCGGCGCCGCCCCGGCCGGCCTGCAGGGCCAGGACGTGTCCAGCTACCAGGGCAACGTCAACTGGTCCGCACAGTGGAACGCCGGCTCCCGGTTCGCCTACATCAAGGCGACCGAGGGCACGTACTACACCAACGCCTACTTCGCCCAGCAGTACAACGGGTCGTACAACGTGGGCATGATCCGCGGGTCGTACCACTTCGCCCGGCCGGACACCACCAGCGGCGCCACCCAGGCCGACTACTTCGTCGCGCACGGCGGCGGCTGGTCCCGGGACGGGCGCACCCTGCCCGGCGCGCTGGACATCGAGTACAACCCGTACGGCTCCACCTGCTACGGCAAGTCCCAGTCATCGATGCGCAGCTGGATCACGTCGTTCCTGAACGAGTACCACGCCCGGACCACCCGCTGGCCGGTGCTCTACACCACCACCGACTGGTGGAACACCTGCATCGGCAGCTACAACGCCTGGGCCAGCGAGGCGCCGCTCTGGATCGCCCGCTACTCCAGCAGCGTCGGAAGCCTGCCCCCGGGCTACTCGGTCTACTCCTTCTGGCAGTGGACCTCCAGCGGCTCGCTGGCCGGCGACTCCGACGTCTGGAACGGCACCCTGAGCCGGCTGAAGGTACTGGCCTGCAACGGCACCTGCTGACCCGATCCAGGCGCTGATCCCGGGCGGGCGCCCCACCGCCCGCCCGGGATCAGCGTCGTTCGCGGCGGACCACCCGGGCACCACTCGGGCAACTGTCCGCCGAGCACCAGCCGCGGTGCGCGTGCAGCCGCAGCTCGGCCCGGGTCACCACGATGATCGACCAGGCCAGTGGGCGGACCGGCGAGCGCCGCCAGTACCAGCGGTCGCGCTGTACCAGCCGGGATGCCTGGTGCCAGCCCCGCCGCCAGCCGAAGAGCTGGTGCGAGCCGTCCGGCCAGTCCACCCGGACCGCGAAGCCGCGCCGCTGCCAGCGGTCCAGCCGATGAACCCGTTCCACCAGGAAATGCACGAGCATCCTCCCCCAGGATTGCGGTGCAGATCGACAGCGTCATTGCATCCGTCCAGTCTGCACCGATGGTGCAACGACCGGTGTCCCGTGGCCGTGGTGCGGCGGGTGCCGAGCCGCACCTGTGGTCCGACGGCCACCGCCGAAGGGCGCGGTGAGCCGAAGGGCGCGGTCAGCCGAAAGGTGCGGTCAGCCGCCGAAGGTGGGGTCAGCGCCCCAGCAGGTCGGCCACTTGTCCGAGCCAGGCGGCGTAGCCGGGGATGGCGGCCGGGTCGCGGAGGGTGCCGGGGAAGTAGGTCAGCAACTCGTCGCCCACGATGCTCCACGGTGGTACCTGCTCCGCGAGGTGCGCGCCGAGCAGCGCCGGGCCGATCAGCGCCGGTACCAGCGCGGGATCGGCGGTGGCGATCCGGAACCGCTCGTCGAAGGCGGCGTTCCCGGTGCTGGCACGCCCGTCGCCGAAGAGCGTTCGACCCAGCCGGGACAGTCCGCCGCGCGGCGCCACCGCGATCGGCGGGTACGCCGCGGGCAGCCGCAGCCCCACCACGACGTACCGGTGCGTGGTGCTGGTGGAGCTGCTCCCGGTGGTGTGGCTCTCGGTGTAGTGGTACTCGCCGACCGAGACGACGCGCTCGTTGACCACGCCGGTCAGCGCCAGGGTGACACCGCGCCGGTGGTGGCCGGGCAGGCGCTGCGGCCAGTTGGTGCCGGGTCGGGTGAGGAAGCCCCAGCCGTTGGCCCGCGCCCAGGCGGCCAGCCCGGCGGTGCGTTCCCGCTCCCGGCGTACCCCGGTGATCCCGACCACCACCGCCAGCGTCAGCAACCCGACGAACAGCGCGGCACAGAGGCCGAAGCCGAGCCCGACGGTGGCGTTCGACACGGCCCGGACCTCCTCGACAGATCGACGTCGACCACCGTAGGCGGGTCGGGCAAGCGGCGGCGGGACAGAACTCGGGGGAGGGGCCGCTCTCCCCTCCCCCGAGCGTGGTGCGCGGCGCGTCAGGCCAGCCGGAGCCAGACGGCCGTGTCGGTGGGGAGCTGCCCGTCGACCAGCGGTCCGCTGGCGACCAGCAGCTCGGCGTGGGCCGGCAGGGCGGCCGGCGCGGCGGCGAGGTTGACCACGCAGGCGAAGCCCGGCCCGCGCTGGAACGCCAGCACGTCGGGCTGCGCCGGCAGCCAGGTCATCGGCCCGTCGCCCAGCCCGGGGACGGCCCGCCGGCAGGCCAGCGCCCGCCGGTAGAGGGAGAGCATGGAGTCCGGGTCGGCCGACTCGGCGGCCACCGTGTACGCGGTCCAGCCGGCCGGCTGGGGCAGCCACGGCTGCCCGGTCGCCCCGTCCGGGCTGAACCCGAACGGCGGCGCGCTCCCCGACCAGGGCAGCGGTACCCGGCAGCCGTCCCGGCCCGGGTTGGTGCCGCCGGAGCGGAAGAACATCGGGTCCTGGCGTACCCCGTCGGGGATGTCCTCGACCTCGGTGAGCCCCAGCTCCTCCCCCTGGTAGAGGTAGACCGAGCCGGGCAGCGCCGCGGCCAGCAGGGCGGCCGCCCGGGCCCGCCGGGTGCCCAGCGCCAGGTCGCTGGGCAGTCCGTGGCGGGCGCCGCGCAGGTCCATGTGGTACGCGCTGTCCTGGCGCCCGTAGCGGGTGACGTGCCGGGTGACGTCGTGGTTGGACAGCACCCAGGTGGCCGGGGCGCGCACCGGCGCGTGCGCGGCGAGCGTGGCGTCGATGCTCTCGCGCAGCTGTCCGGCGAGCCACGGGCGGCCCAGGAAGTCGAAGTTGAACGCGGTGTGCAGCTCGTCCGGGCGCAGGTACCGGATGAACCGCTCGGTGTCGGGCAGCCAGATCTCGCCGATCAGGGCGCGCGGCTGCGGGTAGGAGTCGGCGACGGCGCGCCAGCCCCGGTAGATCTCGTGCAGTTCGTCGCGGTCCTCGTAGGGGTGCGGGGCGGGTGGGGCAGCGTGGTCGAAGTCGGCCAGCAGCGGGTCCTTCATCACCACGGCCACCGAGTCGATCCGGATGCCGTCCACCCCGCGGTCGAACCAGAACCGCAGGATGTCCTCGAACTCCTCGCGGACCTTCGGGTTCTCCCAGTTGAAGTCGGGCTGTTCGGGGGCGAACAGGTGCAGGTACCACTCGCCGTCGGCGACCCGGGTCCAGGCCGGGCCGCCGAAGATCGACTGCCAGTTGTTGGGCGGCAGCCCACCGTCGGCACCCCGGCCCTGGCGGAACCAGAACAGTTCGCGGGCGGCCGATCCGGGGCCGGCGGCCAGCGCCTCCCGGAACCAGGCGTGCTGGTCCGAGCAGTGGTTGGGGACGATGTCGACGATGGTCCGGATGCCCAGCTCGTGGGCTTCGGCGATGAGCGCCTCGGCCTCGGCGAGGGTGCCGAAGGCGGGGTCGATGTCGCGGTAGTCGGCCACGTCGTAGCCCGCGTCGGCCATCGGGGACGGGAACCACGGGCTGAACCAGATCGCGTCGACGCCCAGCTCGCTCAGGTACCCCAGGCGGGCCCGGATGCCGGCCAGGTCGCCGACGCCGTCTCCGTCCCCGTCCCCGAAACTGCGCGGGTACACCTGGTAGATGGCGGCGCTGCGCCACCACTCGCGAGCGTCTACCTCTGACACCAAGACCTGCCTTTTCGGGTGGCTCGTCGGTACCGGGGCGCCGCACCTGCGGCCCGGCTGGCACGCCCGACACCCCTCGTGTTCGATGACGGGACCGGCGCCCTTGCCGCTCCCGGTGGTACCCCCGCCGATGCGCCCGCGGCGCGCCCGCGGAGTGGCCCGACAGGGTGCTGCCGTCGGCGGCTGGACCGAGATCGCAGCTCCGACGTAGAGACGAGACTAAGACCAGACGTCGCAAGAAGTCTATGGCTCATTGCAAGAAATTAATCCCCCGTGTACTAAGCGAGTGCTGAGCAGCGCAAACGCCGTGGAATCCGAGCGCCTGCCGCCGTCCGGCCACGTCGACGCCTCAGCACAGCCCGGCGACCCGGCGCAGCGGGAACGACAGCCTGCCACACGAGTGGCGGGTCGTGGCGCGATCGCGACGGCACCCGTCGACAGTGCCAGGCGGCCAGGTCACCCGGTCCACCCGCGTCGTCGCCCGGCGCACCGGCGAAGATCACCAGTTGGTGCCCGCGACTGTGCCGCATCTCACTCAAGGTACGCGCCCGGTCACCGGAAGCCGCCTCAGGCGAGGCTGGCCACCCCTTGGGGCTCGGGCGCCGGGATCCGGGCCGGGCCGGTGGAGCCCCGCATCACCAGCTCCGGCTCGAAGAACATCTCCTCGGTGGGCACCGAGTTGCCGGCGATCTGGGTCACCAGCAGCGCCACGGCGGCGTGCCCCATCGACTCGATCGGCTGGCGCACCGTGGTCAACGGCGGGTCCGTGGTGTTCATGAACGGCGAGTCGTCGAAGCCCACCACGGACACGTCGGCCGGCACGTTCAGCCCGTGCCGGCGGACCGCCCGGATGGCGCCCAGCGCCAGGATGTCGCTCGCGCAGATGACCGCGGTGACCCCCGCCCGCAGCAGCCGCGTGGTGCCCGCGTGCCCGCCCTCCATCGAGAACATCGTGCGGGCCACGACGGTGCGCAGGTCCTCGCCGTCCGCGCCGCGCTCGGCCGCGCGGGCCCGGTAGTTGGCCTCGAAGGCGGCCAGCTTGCGGCCGGACGGCACGTGGTCGGCCGGGCCGAGGACCAGGCCGATCCGCTCGTGCCCGAGCGAGGTCAGGTGTGCGTAGGCCTGGTCGACGGCGTGCGCGTCGTCGACGCAGACGCGCGGGAAGCCGAGATCCTCGAACGCGGCGTTGACCAGCACCACGGGCAGGTTGCGCTCCAGCAGCGTGTGGTAGTGGTCATGGTCGGCGGCGGCCTGCGCATACGCCCCACCGGCGAAGATGATCCCGCTGACGTGCTGGTCGAGCAGCATCTCGACGTACTCAGCTTCGGAGACGCCCTCGGCGGTACGGGTACACAGCACCGGGGTGAAGCCACGCTTGGCCAGCGCCCCGGCGACCACCTCGGCGAACGCCGGGAAGATCGGGTTCTGCAGCTCGGGCAGGACCAGGCCGACCAGCCGGGCGCGTTCGCCGCGCAGCTTCGTGGGGCGCTCGTAGCCGAGCACGTCGAGAGCGGTCAGCACGGCGGCGCGGGTGGCGTCGGAGATGCCGGGCTTGTTGTTCAGTACCCGGCTGACCGTCGCCTCGCTGACGCCGACGTATTTGGCCACCTCGGCGAGTCGTCGTGTCATGGCGCAAGCCTACGCGATCGAGTGCAAACACTTGCACCGCCCCAGCGGCCATTTCTCCCCAGCGGATCATGCGAAATTTCCCCCTTCACTTGCGCCACCAGCGTCCCCATCCACCCCACTTCCGGAACCCATCCGCCCCTCCACCACCCCTGAACAGAAGAGATCTTGGGGTGGTGGCGCTCATCTGGCGACGGATGACCGCCACCACCCCAAGATCTCTAGGTGGGCGGGGTTTTGCGGGGTGGGTGGGGGTGGATGGGTCAGCCCTTGACGGCGCCGCCGAGGCCGGCGCTGGAGAGGAAGAGGCGTTGGAAGACGAGGAAGAAGACGATCGGGATGAGGGTGGAGATCGCCAGGGAGGCGAGGAAGACGCCCAGGTCGGTCTGCGACGCGATGGCCGGCAGGCGGACCGACAGCGGCTGCTTGGTCTGGTCCTTGAGGACCAGCAGCGGCCACAGGAAGTCCTTCCAGCTGGCGATGATGGCGAACACCGACACCACGCCGAGGATCGGCCGGGACATCGGTAGCACCACCGACCAGAACAGCCGGAACGGACCGGCCCCGTCCACCCTGGCCGCCTCGAACACCTCGCGCGGCAGGCTGTCGAAGAACCGGGTCATGATCACCACGTTGAACGCGCTCGCCCCGGACGGCAGCCACACCGCCCAGAAGGTGTTGATCAGCGAGGTGCCGAGCACCGGCGGATTGAGGATGGTCAGGTACAGCGGCACCAGCAGCACCACGCTGGGTACGAACAGCGTCGCGATGACCAGCCCGTTGACCAGCCTGCCCCAGCGCGGTCGCAGCACCGACAGCACGTAGCCGCCGGTGGTGGCGACCAGCAGCTGCACGAACCAGGAGCCGGCCGCCAGCCAGATGGTGTTGAGGAAGTACCGGCTGATCTGGACGTCGTTCCACGCCTCGGAGACGTTCGCCCAGCGCACGCCGTGCGGGAAGACGGCCAGCGGGGAGCGGATGATGTCCTGCGTCGGCGTGACCGCGTACTTGGCCAGCAGCAGCGCCGGCCCGATGCCGACCAGCAGGAGCAGCGCGAGCAGCAGCGCGTGCAGCGCCTTCATGGCTATCCGGACGCCCGGCCGGCGCCAGTCCTGCGCGGAGACGAAGCCGCGGTTGGCGTCGAACTGGGACGCTGCGCGCCTGGCGGCGCGTCCGGCGGCGGCCGGCGCCGGGGCGCCGGCCGGCGGCTGCCACGAACCCTGCGGTGCCGCTGGGACCTGCTGGCTGGTCATGACTTGCTCCAGGCGGAGGTGAGCTTGAAGTAGACGAGGGAGAGTACGGCGAGGAACCCGGCGAGCATCAGCGACAGGGCGGTGGCCGCCCCGTAGTTGCCGCCCAGGGACCGGCCGAACGCGTAGTTGTAGATCATCAGCAGGATGGTCAGGGTGGCGTTCGCCGGGCCGCCGTTGGTGAACAGGTACGGCTCCACGAACACCTGGACGGTGCCGATGATCTGCAGGATGAAGGTGATGAACAGCACCCCGCGCAGCTGCGGCATGGTCACGTGCCACACCTTCTGCCAGATGCCGGCGCCGTCGACCTCGGCGGCGTCGTACAACTCGTCCGGGACGCCCAGCAGTGCGGCCAGGTAGATGATCACGGTACCGCCGGCCGCCGCCCAGGTCGCCTCGATCACCAGCGACGGCATCGCCATCGACGGGCTGGACAGCCAGGTGTAGGGGCCCAGGCCGGCGTAGCCGAGGATGGTGTTGAACACGCCGTCGGCGGAGCCGTCGTAGAAGAACTTCCACAGCAGTACGGAGACCACCGGCGGGACCACCACCGGCAGGTAGGCCAGCACCGAGTAGAGCCCTTTGAGGCGGCGTACCGAGCTGATCAGCACCGCCGTCACCAGCGGCACCGGGTAGCCGATCACCAGGGCGAGCAGCGCGAAGTAGAGCGTGTTGCGGATCGCCGTGGGCAGGTCCGGATCGGTGAGCACGTAGTGGAAGTTGTGCCAGCCGACCCACTTGGCGGGGCCGACCAGGTTGGTCTTCTGGAAGCTCATGATGACCGACCGCAGGATCGGCCACCAGGAGAACGCTCCGAAGACGATCAGGAGCGGCAGGGCGAACACCAGCGTGCTCAGCCCGCCGCCGCGGACCCAGGTCGCCGGAGTGCGCCGGGCCCGCCGGCTGACCGGCGTCGGAGGCGTCCCGGGCCTGCGGTGGCCCGCGGCGACCGGGTCGCCGGTCGGCCGCAGGGTACTCGCCGCGCTCACGTCACATCACTCCTCGTCGGGGCTCCCGGTGGAAGGGACTCCTGGTGGGAGGGGCCGCCGGTGCTGCCGGCGGTCCCTCCCACGCTGGTTCACAGCTGGCTGGCGCCGGGGCGTCAGGCGGCGTCGATGGCCCGCTGCGCCTTGGTGTTGGCGTCGGTGAGGAGCTTGGTGATGTCGGCGTCCTTGTTGGTCAGCACCGCCTGCACCACCGGGTCGAGCGCCGCGTAGACGTCCTGGGTGGCCTTGGTCGGCTCGTTGACCAGCTTGGCGCTGAAGACGTTGGTGGTGAAGGTGCTCATCTGGTCCAGCGGCACGTTGACGTAGGACTTGATCCAGGTCTGGTACTGCTCGTACTGCTGCTGGCTGAAGATCGGCAGCTCCGGGGTACCCACCGGCTGCTTGCTGGCCACCTGGGTCTGCGCGTTCTTGGCAGCAGCGTCCTGGTTGGTGTACTTGCGCAGGTAGTGGAAGTCGATCCACTTGATCGCCGCGGTCTTCTCGGCCGCCGTGGCCTTCGCCGAGACGGCCGCCATGGTGCCGCCGCCGAGCACGCCGGAGTCTGCGCCGGAGAGCGGGATCATGGTCAGGCCGTACGACTTGGGGTCGATGTTGTTGGTCTGCACCAGGCTGGTGTAGACGTCCTGGCCCGAGGTGTACATGCCGATCTTGCCGGCGGCGAAGGCCTGGTTGATGCCGCTCCAGTCGTAGCTGAAGTTGGCGCCCATCGAGTTGTCGGTCCAGCGCATCGTCTTGAGGAACTCCAGCGCGGCCTTGGTCTGGTCGTTGGTCAGGGTGGCGGTCTTGCCGTCCGCCGACTCGACCCGTCCGCCCCGGGCGTAGGTGTCGACGGTCAGCTGCCAGCCGCCGGTGTTGCTGTTGGACATCTGCGCGAAGCCGGCCTGGCCGGTCTTGTCCGCGATCGCCTTGGCGTCGGTACGGACCTCGTCCCACGTGGTCGGCGGCTTGTTGGGGTCCAGGCCGGCCTGGCTGAACAGGGTCCGGTTGTAGTGCAGGCCGACGGCGTAGATGCTCTTCGCCGGGATGGCGTAGACGTGGCCGTCGTCGCTCTGGCCGTACTGCAGCAGGTTCTTGTTGAAGTTCCCGGCGTAGGACAGCGTGCCGAGGTAGGACTGCATGTCCGCGATCTGGGCGTTCGCGATCAGGGTCTTCGCGTCGGTGAAGGGGATCTCGAACACCGTCGGCAGGGTGCCGCCGGCCAGGTCGGCCGCGAAGGTGGTGGCCTTCCACTCGTAGTCGTGGGTCTTCACGGTGATGTTCGGGTACTGCGTCTGGAAGTCCTTGACCTCGTCCGCGAGCGCCTGCTGCGCCTCGGGCTTGGCGCCGGGGAGCAGGCCCACGACGTTGAGGGTGACCGGGGCGGTCGAGCTGGCGCTGGGGGTCTTATCGTCGGACGAGCACGCCGCGAGCGTGCTGACCGCGAGCGCACCCACCAGGGTGAACGCCAACGTCATGCGGGTGGATTTCATCCTTGCTCCTTGTCAGGTACAGGAACCGGTCCTGCACTGTGGTGATCGACGCCGGTAGGCCGTCGGGACGGTGATGCAGCGGTGCGGGAAGACAAGAGCGGATCGTCGGGACAGTTGCGGAGGAGCCGTCAGAGCCGGAGCCAGACGGCGGTGTCGGTGGGCAGCCGGCCGCCGGGGAGCTCCCCGCTGGCCAGCAGCACCGCGCGGTGCTGGGGCAACGGCGCCGGATCGGCGCCGAAGTTCACGACGCACGCGACGTCGTCGCGGGTGAAGGCGAGCACGTCACCGTCCCGGCCGGAGATCTCCAGCCAGCCGAACGCGTCGCCGCGCAGCCCCGGTTCGTCGCGCCGGGTGGCGATGGCCGCCCGGTAGAGCGACAGCATCGACGCCGGGTCGGCCGCCTGGGCGTCCACCGCGTAGCGACCCCACCGGTCGGGCTGGGGCAGCCAGGGCGCGGCACTGCCGCCGTCGGGTCGGGGGAACGAGAACCCGTGGGCGTGCGCGGCGTCGCCGGTCCACGGCAGCGGGACCCGGCAGCCGTCCCGGCCCGGGTCGACGCCGCCGGAGCGCCCGTGCATCGGGTCCTGGATCGCCGTGCGGGGCAGCTCCTCGTGCTCCGGCAGGCCGAGCTCGTCGCCCTGGTAGACGTAGAGGCAGCCGGGCAGGGCGGCGGTCAGCAGGGCGGCCGCCCGGGCCCGTCGGGTACCCAGGTCGGGGTCGGTCGGGGTGCCGAAACGCTTGGCGTCAAAGGAGAACGACGTGTCCGCCCGGCCGTAGCGGGTGACCGGCCGGGTGACGTCGTGGTTGGACAGCACCCAGGTGGCCGGCGCGCCGACCAGCGCGTGCGCGTCGAGCGTCGTGTCGATCGACTCGCGCAGCTGCTTGGCGTCCCACGGGCGGGTCATGAAGTCGAAGTTGAACGCCGTGTGCATCTCGTCCGGGCGCAGGTAGTCGGCGAACCGGGGAGCGTCCGGCAGCCAGATCTCGCCGACCAGGACGCGCGGCTGCGGGTACGAGTCGGCGACCGCGCGCCAGCCCCGGTACACCTCGTGCAGCTCGTCGCGGTCGATGAACGGGTGCCCGCCGGGCGCCGGTTCGGCCGGCACCTCGGGCAGCGCCGGGTCCTTGACGAGCAGGGCGGCGGAGTCGATCCGGATGCCGGCCACCCCGCGGTCGAACCAGAACCGCAGGATGTCCTCGTACTCGCGGCGGACGTCGGGGTGGTTCCAGTTCACGTCAGGCTGCTCGGGAGTGAACAGGTGCAGGTACCACTCGCCGGGGCTGCCGTCCGGGTTACTGGTCCGGGTCCAGGTGCTGCCCTGGAAGCTGGAGACCCAGCCGGTGGGGATCTGCGAGCCGTCCGCGCCGCGGCCCGGGTGGAACCAGAAGCGTTCCCGCTCGGCCGAGCCCGGTCCGGCCGCCAGCGCCGCCTGGAACCAGACGTGCTGGTCGGAGATGTGGTTCGGGACGATGTCCACGATCGTGCGCAGCCCGAGCGCGGCGGCCTCGGCGATCAGCGCCTCGGCTTCGGCGAGGGTGCCGAAGGCCGGGTCGATCACCCGGTAGTCGGCGACGTCGTAGCCGCCGTCGCGCAGCGGGGAGACGTACCAGGGGGTGAACCAGAGCGCGTCGACGCCGAGGTCCCGCAGGTAGGGCAGGCGGGCGCGGACTCCGGCGAGGTCGCCGGTGCCGTCGGCGTTGCCGTCCGAGAAGGAGCGCGGGTAGATCTGGTAGATCACCGCGTTGCTCCACCACTGGGGGTCACCCCCCGGTACCCCGCTCGGGTTCGTGCTCACGGACGGACTCCTCCAGCGCCGGGTTGTGCCAGGTGGCGTACTGCCAGGGGCGGTTCGGCGATGGAGGGACCGTATCTATTTGACAGTAAGAGCGCAAGAACCTAACAGCGCCGTTACCTAAACGCGATTCGTGACGCGTTCTGTTACTCGGGACACACCACCCGATTGCCCCACGGGCGGCATCCGCCGCTCCGGCCAGGGCCCACAAACAGCCGACGGCCGCGCCTGCGATGGCACCAGTAGGCGGCAATTCCGGCACACGTGGTCATTCCGGCGCGGCCGGATCTGGTCCGGGACACGGAGCGGCCGGGCGCGTTATTCCCACGCAAGCCACTTGCGCTGGTTGCGGTAGCGAGCTGCCAGGATTCCGGATCGGTGCGGCACACTGAGCCGATGGCAGATCTCGCGGTCCGCCGGGTCGACTTCGGCTACTTCGTACGCCCGCCCGAAGAGACCGGCACCGGGGCCGCCCGGGTCGAACCGTGCCTGGGCTACCTCGTCCACCATCCGGCCGGGCTGGTGCTCTTCGACACCGGCATGGGCAGCCATCCCGGCGTCGAGGCGCACTACCGCCCCCGCCGTCACGGCCTGCACGCGGCCCTGTCCGCCCTCGGGGTACGGGTCGGGGACATCCGCTACGTGGTCAACTGCCACCTGCACTTCGACCACTGCGGCGGCAATCCGACCCTCTCCGACCGGCCGATCTTCACCCAACGCGTCGAGCTGCGCGGCGCGCTCGACACCCCCGGCTACACCCTGCCCGACCTGCTGGACGCGCCCGGGCTGCGCTACGAACCCCTCGACGGCGAGACCGAGATCCTGCCCCACCTGCTGGTCACGCCGACGCCCGGGCACACCGCCGGCCACCAGTCCCTGATCGTCCGGCGCCCCGACGGCGTGGTCGTGGTGGCCGGGCAGAGCCACGACAGCGCCACCGCGTACGGCGCCGACGCGCTGGCCCGGCAGGCCCGACACGACGGGCACGGGCAGCCGCTGCCGCTCGTACCCGCCTGGATGGAACGGCTCCGCCAGCTGGACCCCGCCCGCGTCGTCTTCGCCCACGACAACGCGGTCTGGGAACCGGCGCAGCCGACCGGCTGATCAGACGGTCGGCGGCCCGGACAGCGCGTCCACGACCGCGCCGACCACCACGACGGCGGGCGGTCGCAGCCCCTCGGCCGCCGGCGGCAGCCCGGCCAGCGGCGCGCGGACCACCTGCTGGTGGCCGGTGGTACCGCTGCAGATCACGGCAGCCGGGGTGTCGGCGGGCCGGCCGCCGGCCAGCAGGGCGGCGACGATCGCGGCCAGGTGGGTCAGGCCCATCAGCACGCAGACGGTTCCGCGCAGCCGGGACAGCGCGGCCCAGTCCACCAGGCTGCCCGGGTCGTCCGGGGCCAGGTGACCGGAGACCACCACGAACTCGTGCGCCACGCCCCGGTGGGTGACCGGGATACCGGCGGCGGCCGGTACCGCCACGGCGCTGGTGACGCCGGGCACCACGGTCACCGGCAGCCCGGCCGCCACACAGGCCAGCAGCTCCTCGCCACCCCGGCCGAAGACGTACGGGTCGCCGCCCTTGAGCCGCACCACGAACTTGCCGGCCAGGGCGCGCTCCACCAGCGCGTGGTTGATCTCCTCCTGGGTGCGCTGCGGCCCGTACGGGATCTTCGAGGCGTCGATCAGCTCCACGTCCGGGCGCAGCTCGTCCAGGAGCAGCCCGGGGGCGAGCCGGTCGACGACCACCACGTCCGCCTCGGCCAGCAGCCGCCGGCCCTTCACGGTGATCAGTTCCGGGTCACCGGGTCCGGCGCCGATCAGCGCCACGCCGGCCTTGTGCGCGGCGGCGTGCTCGTCGGTACCGGCGTCGATGTCGGTGAAGGCGCGCTCGCCCAGCCAGTCCCGGATCCCGTCCCGGACCGCCATCGCCCGGCGCGACCGGCCGCCCAGCACGGCGACGGTGACCGGGCCGTGCCGGGTCACCGCCGGTGTCCAGGCGCTCGCCTGGCTGCGGTCGTCGGCGCGGATACAGAAGATCCGCCGGGCCTGCGCCTCGGCGGAGACCTGCGCCGCCGCCGTCGGGTCGTCCACGGCCACGTGCACCAGCCAGGCGTCGGCCAGGTCGCCCGGTTCGAAGCGGCGGCGCACCCAGGTCAGCCGCCCGGCCTCGGCCAGGCCGTGCAGCGCCGGGGTCACCTCGGGCGCCACCAGCAGCACCTCGGCTCCGGCGTTGAGCAGCGCCGGGGTCCGCCGGGTGGCGACCGCGCCGCCGCCCACCACGACCACCCGGCGCCCGGTCAGCAGCAGGCCCAGCGGGTACGCCTCGGTCACTTCTCGGTCACTCCCGCCGCGTCGAAGGTGGCCACCTCGTGCAGTACCCGGACCGCCGCCCGGACCAGCGGCACGGCCAGCAGCGCACCGGTACCTTCGCCGAGGCGCAGTTCCAGGTCCAGCAGCGGGCGCAGGCCCAGGTGGGCCAGCGCCACCGAGGCGCCCGGCTCCACCGAGCGGTGCCCGGCGACCAGGGCCGTCGCCACGTCGGCGTGCAGCGCCACGGCGGCCAGCGCCGCACTCGCCGCGATCACGCCGTCCAGCACCACCGGCACCCGTTGCGCCGCCGCGCCGATCAGGTACCCGGCCAGCGCCGCGTGCTCCAGTCCACCCACGGCGGCCAGGCAGCCGATCGGGTCGGTCGGGTCGGGGGCGTGCCGGGCCAGCCCCGCCGCCACCACCGCCACCTTCCGGGCCAGGGTGGCGTCGTCGACGCCGGTGCCCCGGCCGGTGACCTGGGCCGGGTCGGCGCCGGTGAAGGCGGCCACCAGCGCCGCCGCCGGGGTGGTGTTGCCGATGCCCATGTCGCCGCCGACCAGGATGCCGGCGCCGGCCGCCACCTGGCGCGCGGCCACCTCGACGCCGACCGCCACGGCGGCCAGCACCTCGTCCCGGGTCAGCGCGGGGCCGACGGTGAAGTCGCCGGTCCCGGCGCGCACCTTGGCAGCGATCAGGGTGGGTTGCGCCAGCAGCGGGCCGGCGACGCCGGGGCCGTCCGGCGATGCGCCTACGCCGCCAACGCCCTGGGGCTGCGGGCCGGCGACGCCGGGGCCGTCCGGGAGCGGGCTGGCGACGCCGACGTCGACCACGGTGACCGAGGCACCGCACTCGCGGGCGAAGGCGTTGACCACGGCGCCACCGGCGAGGAAGTTGGCCACCATCTGGGCGGTCACCTCCTGCGGCCAGGGGGTGACGCCGGCCGCGTGGACCCCGTGGTCGCCGGCGAAGATCGCCACCGCGGCCGGGCCGGGCAGCGGTGGCGGGCAGCGGCCGGCCAGGCCGGCCAGGCGTACCGACAGCTCCTCCAGGACGCCGAGGGAGCCCGGTGGCTTGGTCAGCCGGGACTGCAGGTGCCGGGCCTGGTCGATGGCGGCCGGGTCGGCGCCGCCCACCCGGGCCAGGGCATCCGCCAGTACGTCAGCCATCCGGTCCCTCCCCCTCGTCGGGCCGGTCCCGCCCGGTGACCCGGGCGAGCGCGGCCAGGAATGCGTCCGTGGTGGCAGTCTCCCGTACCGCGATCCGGAGGAAGTCGGGGCCCAGCCCCGGGAAGGTGTCGCCGCGCCGGACGGCGTAGCCGGCGCTGCGCAGCGCCGCCCGGACCGCCTCGCCGCCGGGTACCTCGATGAGCACGAATGAGCTGGTGGGGGCGGCTGCCAGGCGTACCCCCGGGGTGTTTTCCAGGCCGGCGACCAGGTGGCTGCGGCGGGCGGCCAGCCGGGACGCGAGGCGCCGCTCGGCGGCGACGGCCGCGGGTGTGGCGCAGGCCACGGCGGCGGCCAGGGCGGGGCTGCTGACCGGCCAGAGCGGCTGGACGGCGGCCAGCCGGGCGAGCAGGTCGGGGCCGGCCAGCGCGTAGCCGATGCGCAGGCCGGCCAGGCCCCAGGTCTTGGTCAGGCTGCGCAGCACCACCAGGCCGGGCAGGTCGGTCCGGCCGGCCAGCGACTGCGGCTCGCCCGGGACGGTGTCGGCGAACGCCTCGTCCACCACCAGCACCCGGCCGGGCCGGGCCAGCGCGGCCAGCGCGTCGGCCGGGTGCAGCACCGAGGTCGGGTTGGTGGGGTTGCCGACGACCACCAGTTCGGCGTCGTCGGGGATCAGCCCCGGATCGAGCTGGTACGGGGCGGGCAGCAGCACCCGCTCGACCGCGTGCCCGGCCGCCGCCAGGGCCGCCTCCGCCTCGGTGAACTGCGGGTGCACCACCACCGGCCGGCGTACCCCGCGCAGCGCCCGGGCCAGCAGCACGAACCCCTGCGCCGCCCCGGCGGTGGGCAGCACCTCGGCGGGGGTACGCCGGTGCCGGGCGGCCAGCGCCGCCCGGGCGGCCCGGTCGTCGGGGTAGCGGGCCAGGTCGGCGAGCGCGTCGACGATGGGGCGGCGCAGCCAGTCGGGCAGCGGGTCGGGGTTGACGTTGACCGCCAGGTCCACCAGGCCGGGGGCGAGTTCGGCGTCCCCGTGGAAGCCCAGCGGGTCCGGCGCGCCACCGGCCGCCAGGGCTGGCGCACCGTCGGCGTGGGCGCCGGGCCCGGTCGGCCCGAGCCGGTCGTTCCCGGCGCCGCCCGCGTCCGGCGGGGCCGCTGCGGCGCCGCCCGCGCCGGGTGAGGCCGCTGCGGCGTCCATCGCCCGATGGGCCGCGGCGGTCGGGGGAGCCTGCTGCGAATAAGGTGAACTTCTGTTGCTTTGGTGATGAGCTTTCAAGTTTTGTCCTAACTTCGGACGGGTGGACCTGCACCCGCTCGTCACCGCCGCCCGCGCCGGCACCCTGCTGCGCACCGGCCTCATCGCCGGTGTCGTGGTGGCCGCCGTCAGCTACCCGCTGGCCGCGATCACCGGCCAGCTCGTCCGCTCCGCCGCCGATGCCGTGGTGTCGCTGCCCGCCGCCCTCGACGTCGACCCGCCGGCCCAGACCAGCTACCTCTACGCCGCCGACGGCACCACCCTGATCACCGAGTTCTACGCCGAGGACCGGCGCACCGTCGCGCTGGCGGACACCACACCGTGGGTCCAGGAAGCCGTCATCGCCACCGAGGACGCCCGCTTCTTCGTCCACCACGGAGTGGACGTCAAGGGTACGGTCCGGGCCTTCGTCGCCAACCAGCGGGTCGGCGGCGTCGCCCAGGGCGCCTCCACGCTGACCATGCAGTACGTCCGCAACGTGCTGCGCGACCAGGCGCGTACCCCGCAGGACACGGTGGACGCCACGGTACGCAGCTCCGGGCGCAAGGCGCGGGAGATGCGCCTGGCCCTGGAGCTGGAGAAGACCTGGAGCAAGCAGCGCATCCTCGCGGGCTACCTCAACGTCGCCTACTTCGGCCACCGCGCCTACGGCATCTGGGCCGCCAGCCACGTCTACTTCTCGAAAACCCCGGCGCAGCTCAGTCTCGGCGAGGCGGCCCTGCTGGCCGGCGTCGTGCAGGCGCCGTCCGCCTACGACCCGACCGTCGACCCGGCCGCCGCCACCGCCCGCCGCGACTACGTGCTGGACCGGATGGCGGCCCTCGGCTACCTCTCCGCCGACCTGGTCGGCCGGGCCAAGGCGGAGCCGGTGACGCTGCACCTGTCCACCGCGCCCAACGACTGCGTCTCGGCCGCGCACAACGACTGGGGCTTCTTCTGCGACGTGTTCAAGCAGTGGTGGATGCGCCAGCCGGCGTTCGGCGCCAACCCCGACGAGCGACTGGATCACCTGCGCAGCGGCGGGTACACCATCGTCTCCTCGCTGGACCCGCGCATCCAGGCGGTGGCGCAGCGCGCCGTGCTCGGCAAGGAGCCGGTCACCAGCTCGTACGCCCTCGGTGAAGCGCTCGTGCAGCCCGGCACCGGGCTGGTACAGGCGCTGGCCGTCAACCGGGTACACGCCCTCGACCAGTCGCACAACCCGGCCAACTCCGACCCGGCCAAGCGCCGCGCCGGGGTACCGGCCAGCTACCCCAACACGGTGGGCATGCTGCTCGGCGGCGGGGACGAGGTCGGGTACCAGGCCGGCTCGACGTTCAAGATGTTCACCATGCTCGCCGCGCTGGAGCACGGCACACCGCTGAACACCCGCATCTACGCCCCGCGCACCCTGGTCTCCACCTACTACGGCGGCGAGACCGGGCGCAACAGCTGCCGCGGCGGGCACTGGTGCCCGTCCAACGCCAGCGGCGCGATGACCGGGTACCAGACCATGTGGTCGGCCTTCGGCAAGTCGGTGAACACCTACTGGGTGCAAATGGAGCAGCGGGTCGGCGCGGGCAACGTGGTCGCCATGGCCGAACGCCTCGGGCTGCGCTGGCACACCGACGTGGACCGGCGGATGGCCGGCCCCGGACAGCGCGACGGCTGGGGCTCGTTCACCCTGGGCGTGGCGGACACCACGCCGCTGGAGATGGCCGCCGCCTACGCCACCGTCGCCGCCGACGGCATCTACTGCGAACCGCTGCCGGTGCGCTCCATCGCCGGCCCCGACGGCGCCGCGATCCGCCACGGCGGCGCGCCGGTCGCCGCGCCACGCTGTACCCGCGCGGTCAGCCCGGCCACCGCCCGCGCCGCCGCCGACGCGGCCCGCTGCCCCACCGGCTACGGCGCGGCGCGCGGCTCGTGCGGCGGCTGGTCCACCGCGCCCGGCAGCGCGGCCGCCGTCGGGCGCCCGTTCGCCGGCAAGACCGGGACCACCGACAACACCCAGGCCGCCTGGTTCGTCGGCTTCACCCCGGAGCTGGCCGGCGCGAGCTTCATCGCCGACCCCGACAACCCGCACCACGTGGCCGGCGACGGCAACTCCTGGAAACCGGACCGCACCGTGGTCGAGTCGATCCACGCCGCCCTCACCGGCGCCCCGGTCCGCCAGTTCATCCCCCCGCCGCCCGGCATCGTCGGCGGCCGCCTCTGACCGTCGCGCCGCCCGGCCTGGGCGGCACGACCGTTCGGGTCGCCCACGGGCGACCCGCTGCGCACTGGTGATCTCGGGAATATGGCGGTGTCGACGGCCACGGAGGCAACCACAACCCCGAGATCATCGCCTGCCCTTCGGGGCGGCGGATCGGCGCGGTTCAGGCGGCGCGGCCTTCGGGGAGGTCGGGGGCGCTGTCGGGGTGGCGGTCGTCGTCCGGCGGGTCGGGGCGCAGCGCGGGGCGGACCTGCCGGGCCGCGGCGACCAGGCGGACGGCCAGGTCGGGGGTGCCGGCCCAGTGCAGGGTGAGGTAGGAGGCGTGCACGGCGCCCTGGACGAAGCCCTCGGGCGGGCCGCCGGTCCAGCGCCACGCGGGTGTCGAGCCGGCGCGCGGGGTTGCGGCGCCCAGATGCTGCTTGTACCCACAGACCTGGGCGCCCGCCGGCCAGAGCAGCGACGTCGACGCGGCCGTGGCGGTCCGGTAGCCGAGGATGCGGTGGTCGGCGAGCGCCGTCGCGGTGGGCAGCACCCCGGCCATCGGCCGGCCGTTGTGCTCCCGGGCCAGCAGCGCCAGCCCGGCCGGCCCGGCCACGATCGGCGCACCGGTGCGGGCCAGGGCGGCCACCGAGCGCAGGAACGCCCGGTTCGCCGACATCTCCTCCAGGTACCCCTCCGGCAGGGCGTCGCCGAGCAGCAGCCCGCTCACCCCGGCCGGCAGCCCGTTGTCCCGCAGCGGATCCACCGTCACCAGCCGGGCGCCGGCTGCGGTCAGCAGCTCGCGGCACTCCGGGTAGCCGTAGTCGCCGCGCGCGGCCCCGGCCACGGCCAGCAGCGGGCCGTCCCGCCCGGGCGCGCCGGTCAGGTCGACCGGCGGCTCGGCGCCCACGGCGTCCAGCGCGGACCAGGGCGGCACCCCCAGCTCGGGCGCCGACCGGGCCAGGGCCAGCAGCCGGTCCAGGTCGACGTGGGCGGCGACCGCCTCGCCGAGCCGGCGTACCACGCTGGCCGCCTCGACCGAGCCGTGCAGCACCGGGACCACCCCGGCGGAGCGCGGCGGCAGCGCGGTGGCGGCCAGCAGCCCGTGCCGCAGCGCGCCGAAGACCGGGACCGCCAGGTCCGCCAGGGATTCGCGGAGCACCTGCTCGTGCCGGTCGGAGCCGACCCGGTTGAGGATCACCCCGCCCAGCCAGAGCGTCTCGTCGTAGGCCCGGAAGCCGTGCACCAGCGCGGCCACCGACTGCCCCATGGTGGCCACGTCGACCACCAGCACCACGGGCGCCCGCAGCGCCTCGGCCAGCCCGGCGGTGGAGTCGGCGTCGACCCGGCCGGCCAGCCCGTCGAAGAGCCCCATGGTGCCCTCGATCACCGCCACGTCCCGGCCGCGCGCCCCGTGCCGCAGCAGCGGCGCCACCCGGGCCGCCCCGACCAGCTCCGGATCCAGGTTGCGGCCGGGCGTACCGGCGGCGAGGCCGAGATACGCCGCGTCCACCGGATCCGGGCCGATCTTGAACCCGGCGGCGCGTACCCCCCGGTTGGTGAGGGCCGCGATGACGCCCACCGTGACGGCCGTCTTGCCGTGCCCGGAGGCGGGGGCCGCGATCACGACGCGGGCAGGCGCGCTCATCCGACTCCTTCGCTCGCCCGGCCCGGGTAACGCGGGGCGGGGTGACGCGTAGGGTAGCCGACCCGCGCAACACCGGGCCGTCCGCCGACCGGCCGGGCACGGCGGTAGCGTTACCGCGTGTACCGGTTCCTCCGCACCCCCCGCTGGCTGGGCTACGCGGCGCTCACCGTCGTGCTGGCCGGCACCATGGTCTTCCTCGGACTGTGGCAGTTGTCCCGCTATCACCAGCGGGCCGACTACAACAGCCGGGTCGCGGCGGCCGCCAAGGGCGACCCGGTGGACCTGGCCAGCCTCAGCCCGGTCGGCCGGCCGCCGGCCGCCGGTGTGGCCTGGGACAAGGTCGCCGTCACCGGGCACTACGACGAGTCGCGGCAGATCCTGGCCCGGGAGCGGACCCTCAACGACGCGGTCGGCTACGAGGTGCTCACCCCGCTGCTGCTCGCCGACGGCAGCGCCGTGCTGGTCGACCGCGGCTGGCTGCCGCCGAGCCGGCCGGGTACCGACCGCGCTGCCGGACGTGCCGGCCGCACCGGCGGGCGAGGTCAGCGTGGTGGGTCGGCTGCACCTGGCGGAGAGCCGGGCGCACGGCGTGCAGCAGGTGGACGGGACCCGGCAGGTGCGCCGGATCTCCCCGGCCGCCCTCGCCGCCGCGTTCGACTACCCACTGCACGGGGGGTACGTCGTGCTGGACAGCCAGCAGCCGGCCGCCGACCCGAAGTTCACCAGCATCCCCTCGGACCACCAGAACTCCTGGATGAACGCCGGCTACGTGGTGCAGTGGTGGGCGTTCGCGCTGCTCACCGTCGTCGGCTTCGGCTACCTGGCGCGCCGGGAGGCACAGGGCCCCCGGGAGAAGGTGGACTGGCGGGCAGCGCTGGACGACGACGCGCCGACCGCGGTCCCCCCGGCCGGCCGGTCCTCCTCGGCCGAATAGTCAAGGTTCCAGCACCCGCGGCCGGGTCTGGGTGTTCTATCGTGCTGGCATGGCCGAGCCCCAGTACCCGCCGCCATCCCCGGGCGTGCCGGAGGACCCGTACGCCCCGACCCAGCAGGCCTACCCGCCCACCCGGCAACTGCCGGCCGACGAGTACGCCCAGCCGGCCAGCCCTCAGCAGGACTACTACCAGCCCGGCTACGCCCAGCCGGTCTACCCGCAGCAGGAGTACTACCAGCCCGGTCAGGGCCAGCCGGGCTACCCGGCGCCCGCCTCGGCGCTGCCTGCCTCGGCGCAACCGGCGTCCGGCCAGCCGGCGTCGCTGGTGCCCTACAGCGGCGGCGCCCCGTACGCGGCCGCGCCCGAGCAGGTGATCGCCCAGATCGGCGAGATCCAGGTGACTTCCACGACGGTACGCACACCGACCTGCGGCTTCCCGCTGCGCGGCTCGCAGTGGCAGGTGGTGGACGCCTGGACGGCCACCCAGCGCACCGCCGGGTGGGCCATCGCGCTGGCCATCCTGCTGTTCTTCTGCATCGGCCCGTTCAGCCTGCTGTTCCTGCTGGCCAAGACCAGCAGCCTGCAGGGCCAGGTGCAGGTGCAGGTGAGCAACGGCCCGCTCAGCTACGTCAGCCGCATCGTGGTCAACAACCAGCAGTACGTGCAGCACGTCTACGCCCAGGTCAACTACGTCCGGGCGCTGTCGGCGCTCTGACCGGGGCCGGTCAGCGGCCGCCGGGATGCAGGCGGCGCACGTCGGCGATGGTGTCGGCCTCGGCGGCTGACTTGTCCTCCCGGTAGCGCAGCACCCGGGCGAAGCGCAGCGCCACGCCGCCCGGGTAGCGCGGTGAGGTCTGCACGCCGTCGAAGGCGATCTCCACCACCAGCTCGGGGCGTACCCGGACCACCCAGTCGCCGCGCTCGACGGCCAGCTCCAGCAGCCGCCCGGTCTGCCAGCGCAGCAGTTCGTCGGTGAGCCCCTTGAAGGTCTTGCCCAGCATGACGAACCCACCCGACTCCGGGTCCCGGGCGCCCAGGTGCAGGTTGGACAGCCAGCCCTGGCGCCGCCCGTGGCCCCACTCGGCGGCGAGCACCACCAGGTCCAGGGTGTGCCGGGGCTTGACCTTCACCCAGGCGCCGCCCCGCCGGCCCACGTCGTAGGGCGCCTGGGCGGCCTTGACCACCACGCCCTCCTGGCCCTGGGCGACCGCCCGGTCGTAGGCTTCCCGCGCTTCGTCCACTGTGGACACCAGGGCGCGGGGCACCACCAGCTCACCCGGGACAGCCTCGGCGAGCCGCCGCCAGCGCAGCTCGCCCGGCTCGTCCAGCAGGTCGGCGCCGTCCAGCCGGAGCACGTCGAAGAAGTACGGCACCAGCGCGTGGCCACCCTCGCCGGCCCGGGTGGCCGCCCGGGAACTGGTCTCCTGGAACGGTCGCGGCCGCCCGAGGGCGTCCAGCGTGATCGCCTCCCCGTCGAGCACCACCTCGCGCACCGGCAGCGCCCGCACCGCGGCCACCACCTCCGGTACCCGCGCCGTGATCTCGTCCAGGCTGCGGCTGAACACGCCCACGTCGGAGCCGCTGCGGTGCACCTGGATGCGGATGCCGTCGAGCTTGGCGTCCACCATCGCCGGGGTACCCGTGGTGGCCAGCGCCTCGGTCAGGTCGGCGGCGGCCTGGGCGAGCATCGGCGCAAGTGGCCGCCCCACCTGCAACTGGAACTGTGCCAGCGCCGCCGCCCCGCCGGTGAGCGCGGCCACCGCCACCGTCCGCAGGTCGCCGCTGAGCAGCAGCGCCCGGCGGACCGCACCGGCGTCCAGCGCGGCCGCCCGGGCCAGCGCGTCGACCAGCAGCCCCGCCTGGGCGCCCTGGCGCAGCTCGCCGGAGATCAGGCCGGTGAGCATCCGCTGCTCCTCGGCGGTGGCCAGCTGCCACAGCTCGGCCAGCAGTTGGCGCCGCCGGCCCTGCGACCCGGCACCGGACTGGGCGCCGATCCCGGCCAGCCGCCGGTCCACCTCGGCGACGGTGAGCGTCGGCTGCTCCGCCGGCCCGGGCAGTTCCCGCAGCGCCGCCCAGCCCACCCCGATCTGCCGCTGGCGCAGTTCACCGGCCAGGTACGCGGCGCCGGCCTCGATCTCGCCCGGCGCCAGCCCGCGCAGCGCGGTCGCCAGCAGGTCGATCTTGGTCAGCCGCTTGCTGGTGGCGGCCACCGCCGCCGACGCGGCGGCCAGCTCCACGAAGCGCATACCCGCATCCTGGCAGCCCCCTGCGACAACCGCCGCCGGTCAGACCCCGACCAACCGGCTGGGGCCTTGGCCAACGGGCCGCAACGTTGCCGAGCAGAAGGGGCAGCCGGTCGCCTCAGGGGCGGCCGACCGCCGCGACGTTGCCGAGCAGAAGAGGCGGCCGGGCGCCTCAGGGGCGGCCGACCGCCGCGACGTTGGCGAGCAGGAGGGCTTCGGCCAGGCAGACCCGGCGGAACTCCCCCAGGTGCAGGCTCTCGTTCGGGCCGTGCGCGCGGGAGTCGGGGTCTTCCACGCCGGTGACCAGGATCGCCGCCGCGGGGAACAGCTCCTGGAAGGTGGCGATGAACGGGATCGAGCCGCCCAACCCCATGTCGACCGGGTCGACGCCGTCCCAGGCGGCGCGGAAGGCGGCCCGGGCCGCGTCGTACATCGGGCCGTCGGCGGCGATGACGCACGGCGCCCCGGACTCCTCCAGCGTGACGGTGACCTCGGCGCCCCACGGGGTACGCGCCTGCAGGTGGGCCTTGACCGCGTCGTACGCCTTCGCCTGGTCGTCGCCGGGCGCCAGCCGCACCGAGATCTTGGCGCGGGCGGCGGGTACCAGCGCGTTGGGCGCCCCCTGCGAGGGCGGCGCGTCGATGCCGAGGACCGAGACCGACGGGCCGGTCCAGGTGCGGTCGACGATCCGGCCGGTACCGATCAGCCGGGTGCCGGGGAGCATCCCCGCCTCGGTGCGGAACCGCTCCTCGGGGTAGTCGTCGGGGACCGCCGAGTGCCCCCGGACCAGCCCCGGTACGGCCACGTCACCGGCGTCGTCGTGCAGCGCGGCGAGCAGCCGGGACAGCGTGATGAGGGCGTCCGGCACGGCGCCGCCGAACATGCCGCTGTGCACGGCGTGGTCGAGGGTGCGCACGTCGACGAAGAGGTTCACGATGCCGCGCAGCGAGGTGGTCAGCGCCGGTACCCCGACCTCCCAGTTGCCCGAGTCGGCGATCACCACGACGTCGGCGGCCAGGTCGTCGCGGTACTCGCGGAGCAGCGTCTCCAGGCTGCCGGAGCCGAACTCCTCCTCCCCCTCCACGAAGATCACCAGCCCGACCGGCAGCGCGTCGCCGAACGCGCGCAGCGCCGCGAGGTGCGCCAGTACCCCCGCCTTGTCGTCGGCCGCGCCGCGCCCGTAGAGCCGGCCGTCCCGCTCGGTCGCCTCGAACGGCGGGCTCAGCCACTGCGTGGCGTCCCCGATCGGCTGCACGTCGTGGTGGGCGTAGAGCAGCACGGTGGGCGCGCCGGGCGGCGCCGGGCGGCGCCCGATCACCGCCGGCTGCCCACCGGAGCGCACGATCCGTACCTCCGGCATCCCGGCGTCGCGCAGCAGCCCGGCGACCGCCTCGGCGGAGCGCTCGACCTGGCTGTGGTCGAACCCGTCGAAGGCGATACCCGGGACGCGGACCAGTTCGACCAGGTCGGCCAGCACGCCCGGGAACACCCGGTCGACGGCCGTCCGCAGCTGCGCTTCGTTCATGCCGGCCATGCTATGCGCGCCGGGCGGCCGGCGACCCCGCGACCGTACCCCCGCCGGGCCGGCTCGTGAACGCTTCGACGTCGGGGCGGCGGGATCGGGATCAGCGTCGGGGTTTGGCGGGCCCGTCGGAGGCGGCGCTCCACGGATCGTCCGAGCCGCCGCCGTCTTGTGCGCCGGCCTCGGGGCCGGTCTCGGCGCCGGCTTCGCCGGCCGGGCGGCTGGTCCGGGTACGGTCGCGTACCCAGCCCATCCCGCCGGTCACCAGGTCACCGAGGCCGCTGGCGCTGTCGCCCAGCTTGCGCAGCAGCCCCACCAGCGGATCCTGCGAGCGGCGGAACGCCTCCCGGTAGTCCTCGGCGGCGGCCTTGGCGTCGGAGCTCATGGACGCGGTGCGGTCGTTCTCCCGGCGCGGATAGTCGCCGGAGAGGATGCGCTGGTACTCCCCCGAGTCGGTCCACCGGCGCAGTTCGGCGGCCCGGGCCACCGGCAGCGGATGCGTCATGCCGACGAGCATGCGCAGCTTGATGAGGCTGTCCCGCAGATCGCCGGAGCGCTCGTAGTCGGCCGCCTGGTCCAGGAAGGCGGCGGTGTCGATCTCGCTCAGGTCGCCGCCGCCGGCCAGCTTCATGTGGGCGCGCAGCGCGGCGGCCGGGTCCTGGCCGGAGAGCAGGCCGGCCCGGTCGGCGGAGAGCTCGGCCTTGCGCCACCACTCGTAGAGCGCCACGATCACCCCGCGCAGCGCGATCGAGCCGACCGGCAGCCAGGCCAGGTTGGCGGCGAGCCGGGTCAGCATGATCATCATGGTGCGGTAGACGGCGTGCCCGCTGAGCAGGTGGCCGAGTTCGTGGCCGAGGACGTGGCGCAGCTCCTCGTCGTCGAGCAGCTCCACGGTGCGGCTGTTGACCACGATGAACGGCTTGGCCATGCCGACGCAGCCGGCGTTGAGCATCGGCGAGAACTGCACGAACAGTTCGGGCAGCTCGGCGACGTCCAGGGTGGCCGCCGCCTCGGCGAACAGCCGGTGCACCCGGGGGTGCTGGCGGTGGTCGGCCCGGATGGCGCTGCCGAGATACTCCAGCCGCCAGGCGCGTTCGTTCCACAGCGCGGAGAGCGCCTTGAGCGTCTCGTCGAAGCCGCGCAGCTCCCGCAGCGCGGTCAGCGCGCCCCGGTCGGCCGGGTGTTCCCAGGCCCGGGAGCTGATGCCGGTGAGTATGATCCGCCGCCGTACCGGGCTTGCCTCATCCACCATGGTCGACCTCCCGCCGCAGGTATTCCCTCTCCGGATCGTGCCCCACGTCCGCAAGGGAGTCCACCACCAGGCCCGCCCGTTCGGCGGTGCGGTCGGCGGCGTACCACTCGATCTCCCTGGCCAGCCAGCGCCGCAGCTGCTCCTCGACGCCCAGGCCGTGGTCCCGGGCCAGCGCCCGGCGCAGCCGCCACTCCGGTTCAAGATCCATAAACACGTCCAGCGTACGCGCGTGCGCCCCCTCCAGCCGCCCCGCGCTCACCCCCTCCACGATCAGCACCTCCGGTACGCCCAGCTCCCGTCGCGTGGTGAAGGCGCGGGCGTGCCAGTCGTAGACCGGATAGCTGGTGGACGCACCGCCGGCCAGCGGCTCCAGCACGTGGCGGACCAGCCGGCCCCAGAAGGTGAACTGGTCGTCCCAGCCGTCGAGCAGGTCGTCGGTGTGCACCACCGCCACCCGGCGCCCCGCCTCCCCGACCGCCCGGGCCAGCCGCCCTGCGAACGTGCTCTTCCCCGACCCGGTACCGCCGTCCACCGCCACCAGGCGCACCTGGCCGAGCCGTGCCGGACCGGCGAGCACCCGCCCGGCCAGCTCCGCGAAGCTCTCCCGGCGTCGGCCTGATCGATCGACGCCGCTCCCCACCTGCCCGTCGTGTTGCCCGGCCGTCCCTCCGGGCGACGCCGGCTGCCCGGTCACGGCGCGCCCGGGGCAGCCAACAGCAGGGCCGGCGGCCCTGGGGCGGCGACCGGCAGGCCGGTCACGACGGCCGGGGCGGACGGCTGGCTAGTCACGACGGCCGGGGCGCCGGACGGCTGGCTTGTCACGCCGCACCCGGCGAGGCGAACTGCGGCTGGGCCGGCGCTCCCGGCGGGACGAACGGTAGCCCGGTCGGCGCACCGGAGTCGATGAGCTGTCGGAGCGCCACGGTGTCCAGGTGCTCGGCGACCAGGTCACCCAGCAGGTCCAGCAGCGCGGTCCGGCGCGCGGCGAAGTCGGTGTCGGGCGCCGGCTCGAAGTCCCGCCCGGCCACGGCGGCCACCCGCCGCAGGTACGCCCGCCGGAACCCGTCGGACTCCAGCGCGCCGTGCCAGTGGGTACCCACCACCGCCCCGGCCACCGCGCCCTCGCCGCCCTGCGGGGTCTCGATCAGCGGGTCCGGCCGGCCGGCGCTGATCCGCCCGTGGTGGATCTCGTAGCCGCAGACCGGCTCGCCGAGCGCCACACCGCGCACCTGGGCCACCCGCTTGTCGGCCGCGAAGGTCACCTCGACCGGCAACAGCCCCAGCCCGTCAACGCTGCCCCGGCCGCTCTCCACCGCATCATGGATACGCCGCCCCAGCATCTGGTACCCGCCGCAGATGCCGAGCACCGCTCCCCCGCCGCGGGCGTGCGCCAGTACCGCCTCAGCCAACCCGGTACGCCGCAACCACTCCAGGTCGTCCACAGTGGACTTGGAGCCCGGCAGCACCACCAGGTCGGCGCCCACCAGGTCGGCCGGCGAGCTGGTCAACCGCACCAGCACGCCGGGCTCGGCGGCGAGCGCCTCCAGGTCGGTGCTGTTGGAGATGCGCGGCAGCCGCACCGCGGCCACCCGTAGCCAGTCGGCGCCGACCGGCGGCGCCGGCCGACCGAGCACCGAACCGTCCACAGCGGACAGTGAATCCTCGGTGTCCAGCCACAGCTGTGGATGCCAGGGCAGCACGCCGAGGGTCGGCCGTCCGGTCAGCCCGGTCAGCCGGTCCAGCCCCGGGCGCAGCAGCCCCACGTCGCCGCGGAACTTGTTCACCACGAACCCGGCGACCAGCGCCTGGTCGGCGGCGTCGAGCAGGGCGACGGTACCGAAGAAGGAGGCGAAGACGCCGCCCCGGTCAATGTCGCCCACGACGATGACCGGCAGCCCGGCGTGCCGGGCCAGCCCCATGTTGACGTAGTCGTGGGCGCGCAGGTTGATCTCCGTAGGGCTGCCGGCGCCTTCGCAGATCACCGCGTCGTACTCGGCCCGCAGGCCGGCCAGCTCCGCGAAGGCGGCCTGCGCCAGGGCCGGGCGGGCGGCGGCGAAGTCACCGGCGCCGATCCGCCCAGCCGCACGACCGCGTACCACCACCTGACTGGTGTGGTCGCTGCCCGGCTTGAGCAGCACCGGGTTGAACCGGACATCGGGCGCCAGTCCGCAGGCGAGCGCCTGCAGCGCCTGGGCGCGCCCGATCTCGCCACCGTCGGCGGTCACCACCGAGTTGTTGGACATGTTCTGCGCCTTGAACGGGGCGACCTTCACCCCACTGCGCCACAGCCACCGGCAGATGCCCGCGGTGAGCAGGCTCTTGCCGGCGTCCGAGCTGGTACCGGCCACCAGCAGACCACCACTCACCGCGCGCCACCCGCCCCGTCCCGGCCCCCGACCGCCCGCAGCAATGCCCGGGCTGCCGCTGCCCGCGCCGGCCGGGCCAGCACATGCCCCACCGCCAGACCGACCGCCGCACCACCCACCAGCGCGGACAGCCGGGCAGCGCGCCGGATGTCGGCCGTCGTGGGCTTGTCACCGTCACCCAGCTCCGGCCGCTCCTCGACCGCGCCGTGGTACACGTTGCGCCCACCCAACCGCAGCTCCAGCGCCCCGGCCGCCGCCGCCTCGCACTGCCCCGAATTCGGGCTGGGATGCCGGTGGCCGTACCTCAGCCAGGTGCGCAGGGTGGCCCACCTGCTGCCGCCGACCGCCGGGGCGACCAGCACCGTGAGAGCGGCGGTACCCCGGGCGGGCAGCAGGTTGGCCAGGTCGTCCAGGCGGGCGCTGGCCGTGCCGAAGTGGCGGTACCGGGCTGACCGGTGGCCCACCATCGCGTCGAGGGTGTTCACCGCCCGGTATCCCAGCAGCCCCGGCAGCCCGGCCACTGCGCCCCAGAACAGCGGCGCCACCTCGGCGTCGGAGGTGTTCTCGGCCACCGATTCGACGGTGGCCCGGGCCAGTTCGGCGCTGTCCAGCGCGCTGGGGTCCCGACCGCACAGGTGCGGCAGCCGGTCCCGGGCGGCCATCAGATCGCTCGCCTCCAGGGCGCCGGCCATCGCACCGGCTTCCCGGCGCAGCGACGTACCACCCAGGACCGCCCAGGTCACACCGGCTGTCAGGCCGGCCCGCAGCCACGGCCGGCGCCGGGTGGCCAGCGCCGCCGCCGCGCCGACCAGCACGGGCGCCCCGACGGCCAGCGCGCTGAAGAGCGCGCCCGCCCGCCGGTCCGGCCGGTAGAGGCGGGCCTCCAGGGCACCGGCGAGCCGGCCGTACCCGGCGACCGGGTGGAGCCGGCGCGGATCGCCGAACACCCGGTCCAGGGCCGCCCCGGCCAGCAGCCCGGCCGCGTCGGCCGCCGCGACAGCCACCGTCCCCCGTGAGATCCCCACCCGTGGCACCCCTTCCCGACCACCATCCGGCACACCCCGGCCACGACGAACTCCGCGCCGCCGACCGGATCCGGCCCGTCCGGCAGCCTATGCCGCCTGACCGGCCACCCCGGCGACGCGGTACCAGGGCACCGCCGCTGCCCGCCGGGCCGCCGAGCCGACGCTCCAGCCACGTGGCACCTGGCCGCCGGGACTACCCGCTCGACCGCCTACCCGACCCGCCCCGGAGACGCACCTCGCCGCCGGGACTACCCGCTCGACCGCCGACCCGACCGCCCCGGTGACGCGACACCTGGCGCCGCCGCTATCCGCGCGACCGCCGACCCCGGCCGGCCGTGACGGCCAGATCGTCGGCCGGACGGCTGAGCTGCCCGGCCTCCGGTGCATCGACGGCGGAATCCACCAGGGCACCGCTGGCCTCGCCGGCCCTGTCACCCGGCTCCCCGGCCGCCTCCTCGTCGTCCACCCGGCCTTGCCGGTCGCTCAGCCCGTCCCCTTGCCCGCCGACAGTCGAGTCCTCGTAGAGCAGCGGATCGAACGGTTCGAAGAGGTCGTTGTCCGCCGGCAGGTCGGCCGGCCGCTCGGGGCTCTCGATCTCCTCGGTGAACTCGCCGCCCGCCCGGGCGTCGCTGGCCGGACCCTCGACCATGTCGGTACCCCCGGCAGCCCGACGCCGGGCGAACTTGGCCACCCCCCGGCCGAGGTCGAAGCCGACCGACACCGCCTCCAGCTCGTACGAGCTGTGCCTGGCACCGGCGTCGTCCACCCAGTCGCGGGTGTAGAGGCGCCCGTGCACGATGACCGGATCGCCGCGCTGGACGGAGGCGGAGACGTTCTCGGCGAGCCGGCGCCAGCAGGTGACCCGGACGCGCAGCGAGTCCCCGTCGACCCAGCCGCCCTGCTCCTTGACGTACCGGCGGGAGGTCGCCGCCACCCGGAAGGTGACCAGGACCGTGCCGGTCTGGGTGGTGCGCCGCCACTGCGGCTCGGTCAGCACATTGCCGACCATGGTGATGGGCGTGTCGAACATGCGCGGCTCCTCAGCTCGTACCACTGCGGGTTTCAGGCCGCCGATCGTGGCGGCGGGAGCGCACCGGGCGAAAGCCCCACGGACGCCGGCTGTGGACAGCGAGGGTGGCTGTGGACAACCCCTTCGGGGACCTGCCTGCCCGCCCGGCCGGCTGCCCCTTGCGCCACGGAGGGTCTGGAACTGCCGCAGATCCGCCTCGGGCCGACGGCGTCGGCGGCCGCCTTCGGAGCATCGGTGGCATCGGAGGTACAGGCCCCGGCGGGCGGAGCCAACCGAGGAACTGGCGGTACAGCGACCCGGCGGCCGTGTCCGGCTGGTCAGCCGCCGCGTCCACCAAGCAGGCCGCCAGGTACAGCGCGAGCGATGTCATCGCCCCGTCGAACTCGGCATACATCTGGCGCCGACGAGACTGACATGGCCAGCGGTCGCCGCACCTGACGCAGGTCCAGTCGGGCCGATGAGGGAGATGGTCACTCATGCGCGGGCCCCTCCTGGCGCTGAAGGCTCGCCAGCGAATGCCACCGGACGTCGCAGGGCAACTCGCCGCCGCACGAGCAGACCAGGCGCAGCCTCACCACGCTGAACCTCCGCCGGTGTTGCCGGATGATCACGGCACGCATCGCGTCGAAGTACACCGAGTCGAACGACATCGGGCGACGTCACCTCCCGTCGCCGACGGGGCCGGGCCGCTCCCGATCGTCACGATCCGGCTGTCGCGTGGAGAGCACTTGACGGCTGCTGGTCAGCCGCCGTCCGGGGCGCCAGGGACAACGTGCCCACCGATCGCCGTACGGCGCGTGGAGCGGGGACTCTTCGGTCAAGGGTTCGAGCATGATCCTCACCGTACCCTACCCATCCCTATCCTTGCCATCCCTGCTGGCACCAACCCTGCCCACTTACGCTGGATCATGTGGTCGACCTGGAGGGAATGGACCCGCTCTATCAGCAGGTGGCAGAGGCGGTGCGGGACCGCATACGCTCCGGCGACCTGGCGGTGGGTCGGGCAGTCCCGTCGATCAGTGAGCTGGCGGAGATGTACCGCGTCGGCAGGAACACGGCGGTCCGGGCGCTGGACCTACTGAAGGCCGACGGAACCGTGACCGCCGTTCCCGGGAGGGGCACCTTCGTAGCGCGAGTACCACCCGCCATATCGCGCTGAGGCAGCCTCAGCAGCCGAGATCGCACGGGCCTGATGCGGACGTCCGGGTAACACAAGGGATTCGCGAACTCCGCTGCCGGCTGTGGCCAGCGAGGGTGGCTGTGGACAACGCTGGTACGGCGGCGGTACCAGCCGGTAGCCTCGGCGGCGTGGAGTGGGAGACCGACGTCCTCGGTGAGCCGTACCAGCGGCGGACGATCGAACTGGGCAGCGACAGCGAGGGTCCGGTGGTGGCGACCCTGGTCAGCCGCCGGGCGCAGCAGCCGACCGGCCGCGCGGTGCTCTACGTGCACGGCTACAACGACTACTTCTTCCAGACCCACCAGGCCGACTTCTGGGTCGAGCGCGGTTACGACTTCTACGCCCTCGACCTGCGCAAATACGGTCGCAGCCTGCTGCCCCACCAGACGCCCAACTACATCACCCGGATCGACGACTACTTCCAGGAGCTCGACCTGGCAGCGCGGCTGATCCGGGCCGAGGAGGGCCACCGGCGGCTGCTGGTCAGCGCCCACTCCACCGGCGGCCTGATCACCAGCCTCTGGGCGCACGCCCGGCGCGCCGACGACGTGGTCGACGGGCTGTTCCTCAACAGCCCGTTCTTCGAGTTCAACCTGGCCCCGCTGGCCCGCCACACCGCCGGGCCGACGCTCTCCGCGCTCAGCCGGGTACGCCCGCTGGCAAAGGTCCTGATGGGCGGCGGCGGGACATACGGCCGCAGCATCCACAGCGACCACTACGGCGAGTGGAGCTTCGACACGGGGTGGAAGCCGATCCAGGGCTTCCCCGCCCGGTTCGGCTGGGTCGCGGCGATCCGCACCGCCCAGGCGCGGCTACAGGCCGGCCTGGCGATCACCGTGCCGATCCTGGTGGGCGCCTCGCTGCGCAGTTACAAAGGGGGCCGGTGGAGCGAGGAGGCCCTGGGCGCCGACGCTGTACTCGACGTGGAGCACATCGCCCGCTACTCCTCGTCACTCGGCACGCACGTCACCATCGTGCGGTTCGAGGGCGGCCTGCACGACCTGACGCTGTCCGCGGCGCCGGTCCGCAAGCAGGTCTTCGCCGAGCTGGAGCGCTGGCTGCACACGTACCTGCCGGACTGAACCGCGCTGAGTCGACACTCAGCCGAAGGTGTCCCATCGGCCGTCCCGCCAGACCAGCAGGTCGGGCAGGAGCAGGTGCGGACCCTTGGCGAAGAAGACCCGGTCGACCGCGCGGCGGGCCTTCTCCAGCCCGGTCCGCGAGCGCGATCCGGTGAGGATCACCACATCCCGGGCGGGTACGCCGACCACCAGCTCACCGGGCACCGATTCGGCCAGCTCCTCCCAGAACACCTCGGAGAGCAGCAGGCTGGACTCCAGCCCGTCGAAGGAGAGCATCAGTGCCGGCGGCTGACCGTGTATCCGCACGTCATCGAGCATCCGGTCGAGCTGGGCGGCGGCCGAGCGGCGCAGCTCGCGCCGGGACAGCGCACGGCGGTCGAGGTCGTCCCAGGTCAGCAACCGCTCACCGAACGGCGGCCCGGGCGTGTATCCGACGGCCAGGTCGTGCGCGAACCCATCCAGAACGTTGCCGTCCTGATACGCCGGGTCACGGACCGAAACCAGAACCGGAAGAACAGTGGCGCTCATCACCCGCACGATTGGTAATTTACTGAACAGTGGGGAAGATGAGAAGTGCTCTTGTCCGGTTGGTACCTAACGCGATCTTTGTTCTCCCTGCCCGGAGGCCCTCGTCGGCAATAAACCGGTCGACCCTGGCGGTACCCTCTCTGCATCGCGCGCCCGTAGCTCAGCGGATAGAGCGACGGACTTCTAATCCGAAGGTCGCAGGTTCGAATCCTGCCGGGCGCACCGGATCAGACCCTGGAACACCCCTCGGCTACCCCAGGGCCGGCGGGGGCAGCGGCTGCCAGGGATCGCCGGTTGCGCCAGCCGCCAGGTGTTCCTCGTAGGCGGCCACCTTGGCGTCGATCAGCGTGAGGCAGTCCGTGAGCTGCGTCAGCTGCTCGCGAACCCGTTTGCGGTGGGCATGGAGCAGCTCGAGGCGGTCAGCCTCGTTACCCGACCCTGCACCGACCAGCCGGGCCAGCTCGGCGAGAGTGGCCAGCGGCATGCCGGAGGCGCGGAACAGCACGCAGTTACCCAGCCAGGCGACATCCCACTCGCTGTATACCCGCCGCCCCGCCGCGTCGCGCTGGACCGCACCGGCGAGGACTCCGGCACGTTCGTAGAGGCGCAGCGTGTGCACGCTCAGGCCGGTCCGCCGGGAAGCCTGCCCGATACTGACACCGGTGGATCTCATCCGTTGACGATAGCCGTTTGACCTAGACCTCGGTCGAGCTCCTAGCGTCCCCGACATGCACACCGCCGACGAAGTTCTCCACGGAATCGACCTGACCGGACGCACCGCCGTCGTGACCGGTGGCTACTCGGGGGTGGGACTGGCCATCACCCGGGCGCTCAACGGCGTCGGTGCGCGGGTCGTCGTCCCGGCTCGCCGACCCGACGTCGCGCGCCGCGCCCTCGGTACGACGGCCGAGATCGCCGAGCTGGACCTGGCTGATCTCAGCTCAGTCGACGCTTTCGCCAAGAGCTACCTGGAGCGGCACCGCACCCTCGACCTTCTCCTCACCAGTGCCGCGATCATGGCGACCCCCGAGGCGCGGGTCGGGCCAGGCTGGGAAGCGCAGTTCGCCGTCAACCATCTCGGTCACTTCGTTCTGACCTGCGGCCTGTGGCCGGCACTGCGGCGGGCCTCGGCCGCACGGGTCGTCGCGCTGGCCTCGGGACGTTCGCCCGAGGATCGGATCCGCTGGCACGACGTGCACTTCACCGACGGCTACCAGAAGTGGGCCGCGTACGGACAGTCCAAACTGGCCAACGCGCTGTTCGCGCACCATCTCGACCGGCTCGGTGCGCCGTACGGGGTGCGGGCGTTCTCCGCGAATCCCGGCTACATCCGGACACCGCTGCAGCGGCACCTGACGGTCGCCGAGATGACCGAAGCCGGCTGGTTGGCTGCCGACGGCGACCCGGCACCGGGCCTGTTCCGTACCCCGGAGCAGGGCGCGGCAACGCCACTGTGGGCCGCCACCGCGGCTACCCGGGGCGGCGCCTACTGCGCCGACTGCCGGGAGAGCGAACCGTATCCACACGACGACGTCGAGGCCGCCCGACTGTGGCGATACTCAGCCGAGTTGACCGGCCGGGACCTTCCGCCACGTTCTTCGAGTGGGGCAGCGGCGAAGTGAACGGCCGTCAGACGGCACGCCGCCGCCGGGTCCGGATGGCCTCCCCCCTTCACCAGAATGTCACGCTGGCGGCCGGCGGTGTCCTGTGCCCAGACAGGCAGGCCGCGCAGGAACACCCAGGGCTGGCCACGTACCCAGCGGATCTCATGCACCTGCACCACCCGCAGCCAGACATCGCCCTGGCCGAACAGATAGTCCTCATCCCGGAGCAGGAGCAGGTCGCCACGGCGGACCGGCGGCAGCACGGCCGTGGTCACGTGCCGGACTCGTTCCCGCCGACAAGCGCCAGCAGGACCGGATGGGTGCTCGGCAGCACGATCACGGCCATGCCCGGCGTCACGACGAACCGCATCGGCAGCACGTCGTCCAACAGGGGCAGGACCGATGTCATGGTCCGCGGCATGCGGAAGAACCCCAGTTCGGCGTCGGTTTCGGCACCCAGGACGGCCCGGAATCCCGCCCGGTAGTCGACATTCGGCCAGCGGCGGGCACCACGCTCCAACCGGCTGACATAGTGCCTGTCCAGGGCCACGTCCCGCCCGGTGGTGCGCTGGAGGTGGGCAGTCACGGCCTCGGCGAGTTCCCGCTGCGACATCGGGCCGGAACCGGACGATGACGATGCACGGAGACGGGCTCGACGAAGGAAGTGATTGGGCCCGTGCAGGTCGCTCACTTGAGCGCACCGTCGCTGGAGTGCCGCCCGGCGGCGGCAGCGGTCGTCCCGCCGCTTTCCGGGCAGCACCGGCTCTTGGTGAAGCTGAAGAGACCTGCGAGAAAGCCGAGCAGGACCGTGCCAATCACCGACGTCATCTCCGTCACTCCACTTGGCTTGGAAGGAACATTTGACTGGGCGGGTACCGCAGGATGCCGGGACCGGCGCCAGGCGGTTTTCGCACGTCCGTCTCCAGAACTCGCGCCGATGTCGTGGGTCAAGCCAAACGGCTTTGCCGGGTCCAGCGACCGACCTTGGCCGTAGCAAAAGGGGGGTGCGCGAAAGGTGCACGGTCTTTCCGGGGGCACGACGGACGGATAACCTCCGCCGTGTCGTCCCGATGCCCATCTGCAGCCGCCCAACCGGCACGAAGTCGAGAGATCTTGAGAATGCGCCTGCCGGAACACCTGGCCAATCCGACCCTCGCCGCCCTGATCCGAGGCGGTGGCTTTCCGTCCTTGGAGCGCTTCGCCCAGGCGGTGAACACCCGCGGTTGGCACCTGCAGGGCGTCAAGCTCAGTTACGACCACGTCAGCGTCAAGCGCTGGCTTACGGGGCGCAGTTGCCAGAATCCCGAGGTCGTAGCCGCCGTCCTGAGCGAGGCGTGGGGCATACCCATCCCGGTGCGGGTGATCTGGCCGGACCTACGTGATGGCCAAGGACCGGTACCAGCGCACCTTCAAGCGTGGCTGGCAGCGCGTACGCTCGAAGACCTGGCGGCCTTCGTAGGGAGCGACATGCTGACCCGACGTGCGGTGCTGACCGGCTCGGTCGCGGCGGTGACAGGCGCCAGCCTGGTGGACCCCATTGGTCGCTGGCTGGGGGTGGAGTCGTCGGCATTCACGATGAGCAGCGAGGGCGTCGAGCACATTGACCTGACCGACGTCGAACGCATCGAACAGGCAACCCACCACTTCATGGCGACCGATGCGGCCGTGGGCGGTGGTGTCTGCCGTGAGGCGGCAGTGGGCCAACTCAAGTACACCGTCGATCTCGCTCGGCACGCCGCGTACTCGGAGAGGACAGGTCACCGCCTGCTGGCTGCGATTGCCGACCTCTCCGCCTGGGTGGGCTGGATGAGTCACGATCTGGCGATGCACGGGCCGGCGCAGCGGTATCTCGTCTACGGGCTCCAAGCCGCTCGCGAATCGCGCGACGAGCATGCCCGGCTCCGGGCGATCGGAATCCTTGCCGATCTCGCACGGCAGATGCATGCCCTCGGCCATCCGGACGACGGGCTCCGCCTGGTCGGTCTGGCACTGGACACCTTGCCGAAGGACGGTCGTAAGCTCAACAAGATCCGGGCGTTGCTCTGGAGCCTGCGCGCACAGCTGCTGGCCGCCATGGGTACGGGCTACCTGCCTGAGGTGCGTAGTGCGATCGGCCTGTCCTTCGAGCTTTACGGCCAGCTCGTCGACGAGGACCAGGCGCCTGCCGTCACAGCGTGCTTTCCGTACACCACAGATGCCGAGCTGGCCAGTACCGCGGCTGCCGCGTACCGGACGCTGGCCGTTGACATCCCCAGCCTTGCCGATCAAGCTGCGAGCCAGGCTCGCTATGCACTCTCGCAGCGACCGGCGACGTTCGTGCGGTCCCGGGTGTTCGATCAGATCGAGTTGGCGCGTGCGCGGCTGCTGGCTGGCGATCCCGATCAGGCCGCAGTCGACGGTCAGCAGGCTCTGGAGGCGGCCAAGCAGGTTGCCACGTCCAGGCGCGTGGTCACCGGGCTGCGCAGCCTGCTCCGAGATGCCGACGCCCATGATCGCTGTGCAGCACTGGACACTCTGAAGTACAGGCTTCGAACGGCGATCTGAATTGCGCTGTGTCGCAGGGTGTTGCGGAGTCCCGCCTGCTCGGAACGATCACGCGGCGGACACGTTCGTGGATGACACTGAGGCAATGTCCGACCCTCGGGTGTTGCGCAGTTAGCGGGAGTGGCGACGCATCAGGAGAGCGCTCAACGCCACCAGACCGGCACTCACCCAGTTGGCCCCCAGCGTGTACGAGCCCTCGTCCAGGCTGGCCGGCACGGGATTGATCGCACACCCTGACTGGCTTCCGCTGTCGCCCGTCGATCTCGCCGCCATCGAGCTCCACTACCGACACTCCGCCGCGCCGCCCGAAGTCGACGGCACCGAGCCCGAGACGGCCAAGGTACGCCCCAGGCACTACCAGCGTTACACCCAAGCCATTCGGGACATCGAACATCCTCGTCTGTTAGAGAACCGGGTCAGCTGGCGCCTGGTCGACCTGGCGTGGGACGGCGACAAGGCTCGGATGGACTTCGGGCAGACCACCTACTTCGCTGGCGTCGACATCTACGAGGCGCTGGCCCACGAGATGGCCTACGTCCACCTGGGAGAGGACGGCACCCTTGGTCCCGCCGCCCCAGCCATGCGGAACCTTTCCTTCCGACGCTTGATCGGTGACCCCTTCAGCTTCGCCCGCCGGCCGGTCCTGCCGTCGGTGGACACCCTCACCATCCGCCGGGACGGCGACGAGGCGAGCTTCGTCCTCCATCGCCGCGATCCCCGCAGTGTCGCGGTTGCCGGCGGCATGCGTCATGTCATCCCGTCCGGAGTGTTCCAGCCGTCCAGCGTGCTGCCGGCCGCCATGGCCGCCGACTTCGACCTGTGGCGCAACGTGATGCGGGAGTACTCCGAAGAGCGCTTCGGCAACCCCGAACACGACGGCGACGGCCAGCCCGTCCGCTACGACGAGGAGCCGTTCGCAACCCTGGATCAGGCCAGGCGGGACGGCCGGGCCACGGTCTGGTGTCTGGGGGGCGCCCTCGACGCCCTGACACTGGTTGGCGAGATCCTGACCGTGGTGGTGTTCGACGCCGACACCTTCGATGCAATGGCCGCCGACTTTGTCGAGGTCAATGACGAAGGATCCGTCGTCAACACGCGGGTTCCGTTCACTCAGGACGCAGTAGACAAGGTTCTCGGCAGCGGGCGACTGGCGCCCGCCGGGGCGGGATGCATCCACCTTGCCTGGCAACATCGGGAGCGCATCCTCGGTTGGTAGTCCCGGGTTGGTCCGGTCAGCGCCGCTTGACCCGGACGCCGACGGTGGCCTCCGGCGCGACCTCGTCACGCCAGGGCAGCACCTTCCCGAAACGAACCAGTTCGCCGTAGAAAGCCGGGTCGACGCGCTCGGCGAGGACGAGGCCGAGCACGGCCGAAGCAGCCTGCGACGGCGTCTGTGCGGCGCTCATGTCCGCGAACCACGGTCGGGAGGCGTCGGTGTCGATGAGGCCGGGACAGACCGCCGCGACCAGCGTGCCGGCCCGGAGGTCGCGCTCGCGACGCTGCGCGGCGACGGCGCGGACGGCGGCGACCTGGGCGACCTTGGAGGGGACGTTGAGCCAGTGCGGCCAGCCTTTCGCCTCGGCCGTGCCGTCGTGCACAGCCGCCCGCCACGCCTCGGTGACGCCCTCGACATCGTCGAGCGAGTGCGCCTGCTCAAACAGCGGCCGTACCCGCGGGTCGAGGTGGCCGAGCGTGCCGAAACTGCTGGCTACGACCAGGAGCCGGCCGCCCGGATTCAGTGCCGGTCCGAACGAGCGCAGGACCCGCAGGGCACCGGAATTGTTGGTGTCGACGAGCAGGTCGACCTGCTCGGCCGGGGTGCGCTCCGGGGTCATCCGGGCGCTGGCGTTGGAGATGACGATGTCGAACCCGCCGGGCCGGCTGGCGAGTTCCTGCACCGCCTCGGTACTGGTGACGTCCAGGACGCGGCCCTCGACCCGTGCCGGGGTGTCGCCCAGCGCATCGACGGCCCGGTCGACCCGGGCCGGATCCCGGCCGGTGAGCAGCACCAGGTCGGTGGGGTCGAGACGGGCCGCCAGGCCCGCTACGAGCGCGAGGCCGAGGCCCTGGGTCGCGCCGGTCACTATCGCGGTTCTGGTCATCACTCCAACCTACGAACTGCCCCGGCAGGCGGCCACCGCACGCGCCGCCGCATCTGGCGCCGGATACTGTCCACGGAGGCATGGTCGTGATCGGATTTGCCGGGCGGGAATTCCAGCTGATGCTGCTGCGCCGGATGGCGGACTTCCAGCCCGAGCTGGTGGCCCGGGCGTACCGGGAATTGGGCGCGACGCGCGCCGATTACTTGGCGGCGCACCGGCGCTGGCAGGAGCTGCTGCGCTCGGCCCGGGCGCCGACGGGGCTGGCGCTGCACCGCGCGGTCCTCGGACCCGGGGCGCAGGAGCGGCGGCTGCGCCTGGGCGACGCGGAGGCGACCGCCTGGTCCTGGCCGCTGCCGGCGCTCTGGCCGGATCTGCGCTGGCGGGTTCTGGTGGGGGTAGCTGATGTGGTGCTCGCCGCGGGTCTCGCCCGCGCGTCGGACGTCGCGCCGCCCCGGCTGCCCTCGGCGCGCCGACTGCGCCCCTGGTCGGTCACCCTGCCGGAGGTACTGGCCGGCTACCCGACCGCCCGGCAGGTCGACCCGGAGACGCCCAGCCACGCGCTGGTGCTGGTCGGCCGGGCCGGGGCGCAGCCGTACCGGCTGTGGTTCGCGCACGACCTCTACCAGATCGGCGACGAAGGCGGTCCGACGGCCGGTCGGCCCCGAGCCGCGACCGGCCGCCGGTGAGGCGGAGTACGGGCGGTGCGGGTGGGGCCGCTCAACCCCACCCGCACCGCTGCCCGGACCAGCCAAGCTGAGTCTCGGGTCAGTTGCCGAAGACCTGGAACTCCCACAGCGAGTACCCGTACACCCCGGACCGGGCCGTGCCGTACATGCGGACGTAGCGGCCGGAGCCGTTGACGTTGAGCGTTTGTACGCCGCCGGTGCCGGTCGTGGTGGAGTAGATGCTGGTCCAGTTGGCGTTGTCGGTGGAGGTCTGGAGCTGGAACGCCCGGCCGTAGGCCGCCTCCCAGTTCAGCACCACCTTGCTGATGCTGTGCGTGGCGCCCAGGTCGACAGTGATCCACTGGGGGTCGCTGAAGCCGCTGGACCAGCGGGTGCCGGTGTTGCCGTCCACCGCGTTGCCGGCGCCGAACGAGGCGTTCTCGCTGGACGACGCGGTCGCCGGGTGCCCCTGGGAGAGCAGGCTGCCGGTGCCGCCGCCGGTGCCCGGGGTGCCCTGCACGCCGAGTTCCCACAGCGAGTAGCCGTAGGCGGTGGCGCGCTGGGTGCCGTAGAGCCGGATGTACCGGCCGGTGCCGGTCACCGCCAGGTCGTCCGTGCCGCCGTCGCCGGTGGTCGTGGAGTAGACGTTGGTCCAGGTCGTGCCATCCGCCGAGGTCTGGATCTGGTACGCCCGTGCGTAGGCGGCCTCCCAGTTCAGCGTCACATGCGAGATGTTGTACGACTGGCCCAGGTCGACCTGCAGCCACTGCGGGTCGCTGAACGCCGAGGACCAGCGGGTGCCGGTGTTGCCGTCGACCGCCGCGCTGGCCGGCGTGCCGGCGTTCTCGGTGGAGGAGGCGGTGGCCGGCTTGCCCTGGGCGATGTTGCTGCCCGACTGGCTGGGGCTGGTGCTGGGCGTGGGCGAACCGGTACCGCCGCTGCCCGGGCCCTTGTTGTAGACGGCTACCCAGTCGATGTTCATCTGGGCGCCGGAGATGGTGGCGGCGTTGGGGCCGCCGCCGAAGGCGGCCGGGAAGCCACCGCCCATGGCCAGGTCGTAGATGATGAAGAACGGGTGGTCGACGGCGTTGGCCCAGGTGGTGGCGTCCACCCGGTTGGCGGCCAGGGTGAAGTAGTTGGTGCCGTCGAGGTACCAGCGGATCTGCTCCGGCGATACCGAGCGGTCGATCTCGACCGCGTAGTTGTGGTAGTCGGTCTGGCAGCCGGCGCAGGCCCGCTCGCCACTGCCGATGCCGGTGGACTCGTTGCATGCACCGCCGGGGTTCGTTCCACAGTGGAGGGTGCCGAAGACGGAGCTGCGGCCGTTGATGTCCTCCAGGATGTCGACCTCACCCGAGGTCGGCCACGGGGTGCCGGTGCGCAGCGGCGCGCCGAGCATCCAGAACGCCGGCCAGTAGCCGGCACCGTTGCTGGTGGTGACGTTCGGCTGCTGGATGCGCGACTCCATCCGGACCACGCCGCCGGGCGGGGCGCCGAAGGTGGCGGCCTGGGTCTCGATGCGGCCGGAGGTCCAGCCGCTGGACGGGTTGGTACCGGAGTGCAGCGCCCGCAGCACGAGATGCCCGTTGCCGTCCTGGAAGACGTTGGCGGTGCTGTTGGTCATGGTCTCGATCTCGCCGGTGCCGAAGCTGCTGCCCGGCCCGGTGTCGTACTTCCAGGTGCCGGTGTTGACGCCGGTGCCGGCCGCACCGGTGAAGTCGTCGCTCCAGGTGAGCGTGAAGCCGGCCGGTGGCGCACCCACCGCCGCGTTGGCGTTCGGCGCGGCGGCGACGGCCAGGAAGCCCGCCGTGACCACCGCCCCGACCGCGACCGTCGAGGCGACGAGGCCGGCGCGGACACGCCGGCTCCACCGCCTGACGTCGAGCCGGCGCAGCGCGCTCTCGCGTGTGCTGGACATGACTCTCCCTCGGTTCGAAGACCGATCGGGGACGGCGCCGCCGTGGACAGCGCGCCTCACCGGCAGCCACGGACGGCGTCCAGGGGCCGGGAAGGGCGGGGCGCGGGGGTGCGGCCGATCGGGGGCAATCGTTCGTGAGAGCGCTCTCCCGGGCAGGCTACCACCCATCGACGGTATTCGGTCAATACCTTGATTCAAGACTTAGTTTTGGCTGCTGGAGGCGGGAATGCCCGCTCCGACAGCGCGATTCATGATCGCTATCCGATGTGCCACATCGGTGACAGCGGTTCCCCGTACGCAGACTTCCGGCCTCGGGCGCCGCCGGTCACTCGACCAGCGGGGCGACCTCGGTGGCCACGAAGCGGACGAAGCCCTCCGGGTCGGGGTCGTCCGGAGTCGGTTGCAGCACAACGACATCGGCCCCGGCGTCGGCGAACCGGCGGACGCCCTGTGCCAGCTGCTCCGCGTCACCGGACAGCGCCCAGCCGGTCAGGTCCCCGTACCCCCAGGTCACCCGCTCGCGCTCCAGCCGCGCGTCGGCGTCGGCGCCGGTGGCCGCGTGCACGTACAGCACCACGGTGTGCGGGTCGACGCGCCCCACCGCCGCCCGGCCCTCCTCGATGAGCTGACAGGCCCGGGCCACCTTGGCCGGCGGGTTGCCGGCGGTCAGGATCGTGCCGTCCGCCAGCTCCCCGGACAGCCGCAGGGTGCGGTCCCCGGTCGCGCCGCACAGCACCGGCGGGGCGACCGGCGGCGCCCAGTCCAGCGCCACGTCGTCCAGCTGCACGTAGCGCCCGCGGACGTTGACCCGCGCACCGGCCAGCAGCGCGCGTACCGCGTCGAGGTGTTCGTCGAGCAGCGTGAGCGGGGAAGCCACCCGGGCACCCACCTGGGCCATCCAGTCCTGCACGCCGTGGCCGAGCCCGATCAGCGGGCGGCCGGGGAACATCCGGTGCAGGTTGGCCAGCTCCATCGCGGTGATCGCGGCGTTGCGGAACGGCACCGGCAGCAGCCCGACACCGACCTGCAACTGCGTCGTCCAGGCCAGCGCGGCGGCGGCGCTGGCGATGCCGCTCTGCCGGAAGCAGTCCTCCCACAACCACAACTGCGCCAGGCCCGCCTCGTCGGCGGCCACCGCCACCGAACGCAACCGCTCCGGCGGGAGCTGGGGCAGGAACACCGTACCGACCACTGTCATGCCGCCAGTCTGCCCGATCCAACCGTCCGGCGGGCCGCGCGACCGGCCGGATCACGGCCGACGGGTGGCTACAACGACACGCCGGCCGGTTCGCACCGGCGCAGCAGCCCGCCTGTTCGGCGGCGCTGCCAGCCGCACAGCCCGACGAGCACGGCGGCGCCGGCCCCCAGCACACCGGCCGCGACCAGGTCGGTGGGTTCGCCGGTGTGCCGGTAGCCGAGAAGTACCACGGTCACGGCGACCACACCGCCGACGGCCAGGAGTACCGCCAACCAGCCGGCGACCAGGCGCCGCTGACGGAGGATGCCTGCGGTCGCTACCAACTCCGCCGTGCCGTCAGGCAACTGGTTGCACTCCAGCGCGGCGTAGGCCGCCCGGTACGGTGCGTCGCGCCTCGCCACCCGGTGCCGGTTGGCCAGGCTGATCATCCAGCTGACCCCGATGCCCACACCACAGGCAGGACCATCGGACCAGTTGCCCAGCACCAGCCGCGACACTCCAGTGGCCAGCGCGACACCCAGAAGCAGGCGAAGGGGGTACGCCCACCAGCGCGGGATCGTCGGCCAGTCGGCGTTGTTCTCGGACACGGAGCTGTTATAGCTGGTCGGAGCGGCTGTCGACCAGCTTCGTCGGTCAGCTCAACCGGGCGACAACACGCGGGATGAGGTCGTTCAGGGTCTGCCACATCCCCGGGTCGCTCTGCGGCGTCTTCCCCCGGCTCGGGAACTCCACCAGCATCAGCAGGTACAGGTACAGCTGGGCGAAGTCATATCGGATGCGCACCGCCCCATCCACGGCCAACGGGCGCACCGACCGGTATCCGGCCAGGAACGGGTGGTCCGGTTCGGCGAAGATGTCGCGCAGCAGCCACGGCGAAGCGAAGTCGATCATCGGGTCGCCCCACAGGTAGCGCTCGCCGTCGATCAGTCCGGACAGCCGGGCCGTGCCGTCGGCGACCGTGGTGAGCACGTTGCCGTCCCACAGGTCGAAGTGCAGCAGTACCGGCGTGGTGACGGTGGCCAGCGCGGTGGCGTGCCGGCCCGGCAGGGCACGCAGCACGTCGGCCGGTACCGGCAGCGGCACGCCCCAGTCGGCCCCGTCGTCCAGTGCGGCGCCGAGGATCCCCGCGTACGCCGTCGGCCAGTCGCCGGCCCGTGGCCGGTCACCGGCGTACCCGTGGAAGTCCCCGGTGACGCCGTGCAGCCGGGCCACTGCCGCGCCGGTGTCGTACCGGGCCGGTGCCCCGTCCACGCCGTCGGGCAGGTCGCTCAGCGGGGTACCGGGCACGAAGGACATGAACAGCCAGTCGTCGGCCAGGTACAGCAGCCGTGGCCCCGGCACGGCGGGTGCGTGCCGCTCGACCAGGCGCAGGTACTCCCCTTCGGCGGCGAGCATGCCGGCCTCGTAGCGCAGCAGCTTCGCACCGGGCCGGGGGCCGATCTTCAGCGCGGTACGCCGACCGTCGGCCAGGTCGACCCGCCAGACGGTGCCGAAGGAACCGCCGGGCAGCTGCTCGGCCGCGCTGACCGTGGTTTCCGGAAACGCGCTGCGGGCCGCCGCGTCGACGTCGTCGCGGGTGAACGACCGCTGGGTGGGACTGGGCACGCCAGCACTATGCCCGATCGCCCGCGCCGGTGGGTACCCAGAAGCGCAGCTTCCCGGCGCGCTCGTCGTCCAGAGCGCCGCCGTTGCGTTCGATGACCCGCCGTGACGCGACGTTGTCGGTGTCGCAGGTGACCAGCGCCGGGTCGATGCCCAGCGCGGCGGCCAGCGGCAGTGCGGCGCGCAGCATCGCGGTGGCGTATCCGCGTCGGCGGGCGGTGGGGCGTACGTCGTAGCCGATGTGCCCGCCGGCTTCCAGCAACGCCGGGGTGAGCCGGTGCCGGATCGCCAGCCGGCCCAGGTACTCGTCTCCGGCCAGCCACCACAGCGTGGTGCACGGGACGTAACCCGCGGGCCGGGGCGTCGCCGGCAGCTCGTCGGCGCGCAGCGCGGCCACGTAGGCGGCGAACGCGGCCGGCTGCTGCCAGCCGGGGTGGTGGCTGCGCAGGTCCGCTCCGATCATCGTGTGGTCGTCCGCGGCGCCCCGGCCCTCGGCGCGGAACTCGGCCATGGCCGCGAGGAACGACCGGTGTACCCGGACGGTCGGCGGCTCCAACTGTGGCATGCCGCCGTTTGTAGCCGATCCGGCCGGCGCTGCGCAGCTCGTTATCGGCCACCGCGCGCCGGCCGCCCGGCGTACCGGCCGGGCGGGTCAACCCCGCCGGTCGCCGGAGCGGGCCAGCCGGTCCACCCGGCGCAGCAGGTCCGGCAGGCGCGCCGCGCCGGCCGCCGCGGCGACCAGGGCCGCCGCCTGCGCCACCGGCATTCCAGCGGCGGTGACATACAACGGCCGGGTGGCGGTGCCCCGCAGCACCGGCACGGCGTGGGTCGCGGTGTGGAACAGCGTCTTGGCCACGCCGACGACGACCGCGGCGAGCCCCTCGGCGTAGACGTGGGCGCCGAGCCCCGGGCGCCCGGCCGGGTCCAGGTCGACGTACCCGTCGACAACGAGCAGCTGGGGCCGGCCGGCGAGGGCCAGCACGGCGCGCAGGGCGGGCAGTTCCCGTTCGTAGAAGGCGCCGGGCCGGTAGGGGGCGACCGAGGGCAGGTCGACCACCCGCTCGTCGGTGACCGTCGCGAGGTCGGGCGCCGTGGTGACCACGAGCGCCGCCCGCGCCCCGCCGTCCGGCGGGTAGTGCACGTCCACCGCCGCGTACCCCATGCCGCCATCTTGCCGGGCGCCCCGGTCTCCGGGACCGACAGGACCCTCGTACCACCCGGGAATTGAAACTTTCGGTGCTGGAGAGCCATTTCTTCGCCCTCGGCGGCGTCGCCGCCTAACGTGTCGACGTGACCTTCGCCGCGGCACCCACCCGGGTTCTCATCGTCGACGGCAACCCCACCGCCCGCGCGGCGCTACGCCGGCTGCTCGCGGCCGATCCCGCCCTCACCGTCATCGGTGACGCCGGCTCGGGGGTGGAGGCGCTCACTCTGGCCACCGCCACCTGCCCGGAGGTGACCCTGCTGGAGCACCCCAGCCCCGGCGGGACCGCACTTGTCGCCGCGCTGAGCGGGTACACCCGGGTGCTGCTGGTGACCCGGGCCAACGGGCCGGCCGCGGTGCAGGCCGCGCTGCGCGCCGGGGCGCACGGGTACCTGGTGGACGGCCGCTTCTCCGCGGGGCAGCTCTCCGCGGCGATCCGGGCCGCGGCCCGGGGCCTGACCATGCGTACCGCCGGCCGGCCGCCCGGGCCGCGCAGCGTCGAGCGGTTCGGGCTGACCCGGCGGGAACGCGAAATCATGGAACTGATCGCCCGCGGGATGACCAACCGGGCCATCGCCGAACAGCTCTACCTGGCCCCGAAAACCGTCCGCAACCACATCAACCGGCTCTTCGCCAAGCTCAACGCGACCAGCCGGGCGGAGGCGGTGCACACCTGGGTCGGCGAGAGCCAGCCCGACCCCAGCCGGCCCGGCTGAGCCGTCAGTCAGGTCTGCACGTCCAGGCAGTCCATGTCCGGGCCGCCCGCGCCGGTGACGGCCGTCGCCCGGATCACGCTCACGCCGGCCGGGACCACGACGACGAGGCTACGCCCGGCCCATCGCGCCCAGTCGCCGGTCGGTGGGAAGGTCAGGCCACGCTGCGCCGGGGCGCCGTTCACGGTGACGTCCAGCGGGCGGTTGTCGCCGCCGCCGTTGGAGTAGCGGAAGGTCAGCGTCACCTGGCCGGCCGCCGGTACGCTGACCCGCCACTCGACGAAACTTCCCGCCGCGTTGGCGTAGTCGACGAAGCCGCTCCCCGAGTAGCCGGGATGGTCGGTGGCCACCGTGCCGTTGCCGATGCTCGACCACTCGGCCTCGTAGCGGGTGCGCTGCGGCGGCGGCCGGCTCGGTGACGGGCTGTCGGTCGGGCTCGGAGCGGGGGACGGCACCGTGGCCACCGCCGACGGCGACGGCGACTTCGATTTCGGCCGGGCCGACGGCGTGCCGCGCGGCGACGGGGAGCCGGACCCGGCCGGCGGGTCGGCGGCCGGGTCGCCGGAGTGGATGGAGCCCACCGGCAACGGCGCGGGCGGCGGGGGGCTGGCCACCCGGCCACCCCCGGCCCACCAGCCCAGCCCGGTGAGCAGCCCGACCAGCACCGCGATGAGCAGCACCATGGGGGCCGTACCCAGGCCGCGCAGCCAGCCCAGCGGTCCGGTGTGCTGGCGTCGCCTGCCGTGGTACCAGCGCCCCGTGGTGATCGGCTGCGGGCCGGCCGCCGCCGGGGTCACCGGGAGCAGCTCGGTCGGCTCGTCCCGGTCCGCCCCGGTCCCGTCCTGCACGTACCATCCTCCCGATCCGCACCGCCCGGCACGTCGGCGTACCCGGCCATCGCCGACGATATGCGCCGGTGCGGCGTGGGCGGACCGGACCAACAGGCAGTCTTGAGTCGCCGGTCAGGCCGGTACCCTTTCAGTTCAGCTCAGCGCACGCAGCACCCGGTCCAGCGCCGTGGTCCAGGGGCGGGCCGGCACCACCGGCACGCCCGCCCCGACCGCCTGCCCGACCAGCCACTCCCCGTACGCCCGGGCCACCTCCGCCCGCCCGTACTGCGGCCCCTGTGCCGGCTCGCGGACCAGCAGGTTCGCCGCTATCTGGGCGGCGTCGGGCTCGTGCAGCAGCACCGCGCGTACCCCCGCAACGTCCGGCACGGGCAGCAGGTGGTCGCCCTCCAGGACCACCGGGGTGTCCGTCGTCACGTGGTTGTCCACGATCGCGCGGACCGCCGGGGCCAACGCCCGGGCGAGGCTGATCTGCCGCTGCACGATGGCGTCCGGCGGCGCCTGCGCAGCCTGCGGGTGGGTACGCCAGTAGTGCAGCTGCGGCAGCTGCTCCGGGGTGGTGAGGGCCTGCACCGCCTCGACGATGTCGTCCAGCTCGACCAGCGGCCAGCCCAGCCGCACGGCCAGCGGATAACTCACCGACGACTTGCCCACGCCGGAGGCGCCCAGCAGCAGTACGACCCGGGTCCGGGGGGTGGTCACCACACAGGCGAATGTATCCCTGGCAGACTTGTCCCCGTGACCGAGGTGGCCGTACCCCAGGTGGGTGGCGAGTTGACGAGCCTCAGCCTGGTCGAATTGGCGGTCGCCCGGCTGAAGCACGAGATCCTGTCCGGCGCCGCCGACCCCGGCGAGCGGCTGGTCGAGGAGCAGCTCACCCGTCGGCTGGGGATCAGCCGCGCGCCGCTGCGGGAGGCGCTGCGGCTGCTGGCCGAGCAGGGGCTGGTGGAGCACACGCCCCGGCGCGGGTCCCGGGTGGCCACCCTCTCCGACCGCGACGTGCACGAGTTGTACGCCGTGCGTGACGTCCTGGAGCGGCACGCGGTGACCACCTCACTGCCGGTGACCGACCCCGTCGAACTGGACGGCATGCGGGCGGCGCTGGCCGTGATGCGGCGGGCCGCCGTGGGCGGCGACCGGCTGGCCATCGCGGACGCCCACCGGGGCTTCCACGTGTCGCTGGCGACGCTCGCCGGCAACCGCCAGCTGTCCCAGGTGTACGACCAGATCCTCACCAAGATCCAGCTCTACATGGCGGTCAACCTGCGCCGCGAGGCGGAGACCAAGGCCGACCCGATGGACGGCGTACGCCGGCACGAGCGCCTGTTCGCCGCCGTGGAGCAGGGCGACCCGGCCGACGTCCAGGCCGCCCTGTCCGCCCACGGCGCCCGCGACTACCTGCCCTGACGGTCCCGGCCCGACCCTTACCCTCCCGGCCCGGAGCCTGACCCTCCCGGAGCCTCACCGTCCCGGCCCGACCTTGACCGCCCCGGCCCGGGTCTCGCCGGAACGGCCCGAATGCGCCGGCCGTCCGGTTCGTGAAGGCTGTGACATCAGCGCGTTACATTGCGCGCGGGTGCGGGAAATCATTCTGTCGACAATCGAGAGTATGCAGACGGCTTCCGGCGCGGCGATCGGCGCGACTCTCGGTGTGGGCGCCCTGCGGACGGCGTTCCGGGCCGGGCGGCTGCGCCCCACCGACGTCGTCGAGGAGATTCTGGACCGGATCGCCGCCCGTGGCGAGGACCACGTCTGGATCAGCCGGGTACCCGACGACGAACTGCTGCGCGCCGCCGCTGCCGCCGACCCCGAGGCACCGCTGGGCGGTATCCCGTTCGCGGTCAAGGACAACATCGACACCGCCGGCCTGCCCACCACGGCGGCCTGCCCGGACTTCAGCTACCAGCCGGCGGCCGACGCCCCGGTGGTGCGCCGGCTGCTCGACGCCGGGGCGATCCTGGTCGGCAAGACCAACCTCGACCAGTTCGCCACCGGGCTGACCGGTACCCGCTCCCCCTACGGCGCCTGCGAGAGCGTCTTCGGCGGCGGGCTGATCTCCGGCGGCTCCAGCTCCGGTTCGGCTGTCGCGGTGGCCGCCGGGCTGTGCAGCTTCGCACTCGGTACGGACACCGCCGGCTCCGGTCGGGTACCCGCGGCGCTCAACGGCATCGTCGGCGTCAAGCCCACCCGTGGACTGCTCAGCACCGTCGGCGTCGTCCCCGCCTGCCGCTCCCTGGACTGCGTCTGCGTCTTCGCCACGACCGTCGCCGACGCCGCTCTGGTCGCCGCCCTGGCCGGTGGCGACCCGGTCGGCCCGTGGGACCGGCCGGCACCGGCGTCGACCACCGTGCCCCCGGCCCGCCTCCGGCTGGGCGTACCCGACCCGGACGCCCTCGACTTCGCCGGTGACGCGCCGATGCGCGCCGCCTTCGCCGCCGCCGTACGGCAGGCGGCCGGGCTGGTCGGCGCGGTGGTCCCGGTGGACCTGACCCCGTTCCTGGCCGCCGGCGACCTGCTCTACCAGGACGCGCTGGTCGCCGAACGCCTGGCCGACCTGGACGCTTTCCTGGCGGCCCGGCCGGAGTCGGTGCATCCGGTGACCCGCCGGGTGCTGGCCACCGGCGCCGGGTACGACGCCGCCGCCGTGTTCCGCGCCCAGCACCGGCTGCGCGCCCTGGCCGCCGTCGCCGCCGAGGTCTTCACCGGCGTCGACGCGCTGCTGCTGCCCACCGTGCCGACCACGTTCACGATCGCCGAGATCGCCCGCGAGCCGATCGCGCACAACCTGACCCTGGGCCGGTACACCCAGTTCGTCAACCTGCTCGACCTGGCCGCCGTGGCGCTGCCGGCCGGCTCCACCGTGGACGGACGGCCGGCCGGCGTGTCGGTCATCGGCCCCGCGTTCACCGACGCCACGCTCGCCGCCCTGGCCAGCGCCCTGACCGGCGGGGAGAGCAGCCTCGCCGGGCCGCCGCCCGCGGCCCCGGCACTACCCGACGCGCCAGCCGGCGCCCCGGACGGGTCGGCGCCGGCTCCCTCCTCCGGCGCCACCCTCAGCCCACCAACCTGGACCGCACCCGCACCCGCACCCGCACCCGCACCCGCACCCGCACCCGCACCGACGGTACCGGCTGGCACCGTGCCCGCCGCCACCGTCACCGCACCGGCTGGCGCCGAACCCGCCGCCAGCAGACCCGCCGGCACCGCGCCCGCCGCCGCCGCGCCAACCACCATCGCGGCCAGCGCCGCCCGGACCGCCGACACGACGACCGCCGACGCGGCGGTAGGCGACGCGGCCACCGGCGACGCGGCGCCGGCGGCACGGTGTTGCTTGCCGTCGTGGGCAAGCACCTGCTGGGCGAGCCGCGCCACCACGAACTGGCCAGCCGGGGCGCCGTGCTGGCGGCCACCGCCCGCACCGCGCCGGTGTACCGGCTGCACCGCCTGCCCACCGGCGTACCGGGGCTGGTCCGGGTACCGGACGGCGGCGCCGGCATCGAGGTCGAGCTGTGGGCGCTGCCGGCCGCCACGGTGGGCAGCTTCCTGGCCGGCGTGGCGGCCCCGCTCTGTCTGGGCAGGGTGCTGCTCGCCGACGGCAGCGAGGCCACCGGCTTCCTCTGCGAGGCGTACGCGGCGGCCGGCACCGAGGACATCACCGCACACGGCGGCTGGCGGGCGTACCTGGCCGCCGGCCCGCAATCCCCCGCGCAGCACCGAATGGAGGCCTGATGGCGACCCCTACCGCTTCGCCCCGTATCGGCCCGGTCCGGCCGACCCCTACCCCTGGCCGTACGACGGCTCGGTGGACGTCTCGCGTACCGCGCTGGTCTGCATCGACTGGCAGACCGACTTCTGCGGCCCGGGCGGCTACGTCGACGCCATGGGCTACGACATCGAACTCACCCGGGCCGGCCTGCCCAGCACCGCAAAGCTGCTGGAGCACGTCCGGTCGCTGGGGATGACCGTGATCCACACCCGGGAGGGGCACGATGCGGACCTGTCCGACCTGCCGGCGAACAAGCGCTGGCGGTCGGCCCGGATCGGGGCGGAGATCGGCTCGGCCGGCCCGTGCGGACGCATCCTGGTGAAGGGCGAGCCCGGCTGGGAGATCGTGCCCGAGGTGGCCCCGCTCCCCGGCGAGGTGGTCATCGACAAGCCCGGCAAGGGCGCCTTCTACGCCACCAACCTGGATCTGGTGCTGCGCACCAAGGGCATCACCCACCTGATCCTCACCGGCATCACCACCGACGTCTGCGTGCACACGACCATGCGGGAGGCCAACGACCGGGGTTACGAGTGCGTGATCCTGGCCGACTGCACCGGCGCCACCGACCCGGGCAACCACGCCGCCGCCCTGCACATGGTGACCATGCAGGGCGGCGTCTTCGGCTGCGTGTCGACCTCCGAGGACATCATCGCCGCGACCACCGGGAGCCCGCTGTGACCGCCACCGTCGACGCACGCCCCTACGCCTACTCCTTCGACCCGGCCAGCACCGCGCTGATCGTCATCGACATGCAGCGCGACTTCCTGGAGCCGGGCGGCTTCGGCGAGACGCTCGGCAACGACGTCGGCCAGCTGCGCCGCACCATCGAACCGACCGCCGCCCTGCTGGCCGGCTGCCGGGAACTGGGCCTGCGCATCGTGCACACCCGGGAGGGGCACGAGCCCGACCTGTCCGACTGCCCGCCGGCCAAGCTGGCCCGGGGCGCACCGAGCATGCGCATCGGTGACCCGGGGCCGCGCGGGCGCATCCTCATCCGGGGCGAGGAGGGGCACGACATCGTGGACGAGCTTGCCCCGGCGCCCGGCGAGCCGGTCATCGACAAGCCGGGCAAGGGCGCCTTCTACGCCACCGGACTCGGCGACCTGCTGACTGAGTGGTCGCATCAAGAGCCTGGTGGTCACCGGGGTGACCACCGAGGTGTGCGTACACACCACGGTCCGGGAAGCCAACGACCGCGGGTACGAGTGCCTGGTGCTGGCCGACTGTGTCGGCTCGTACTTCCCGGAGTTCCAGCGGGTCGGCATCGAGATGATCGCGGCCCAGGGCGGCATCTTCGGCTGGGTCGCCGAGTCAGGCGCCTTCCTCGCCGCGCTGCGTAGCGCGGCCACCCCGACCACTGCCTGAAGGAGCACAGCCATAATGATCAAACTCGCCAAGTCGCCCGGCGCCTCGGCGCTACCCTACTGGGTCCGCGGTGACACCAACGCCTTCTCCGGCCTGGGCATCAACGTCCTGGTCAACGTGCTCACCCTGACCTCCCTCTGCCTGTTCGTGGTGCACCTGTCGCCGAAGAGCGTCTACGGCTCGATCCTGCCGGCGCTGGGCATCGCCCTGGTCGCCGGGAACGTCTACTACAGCTTCCTGGCCCGCCGGCTGGCCCGCCGGGAGGGGCGTACCGACGTCACCGCGATGCCCTACGGGCCCAGCGTGCCGCACATGTTCATCGTGGTGTTCCTCATCATGCTGCCCATCTACGTGCAGACCAAGGACGCCACCCGGGCCTGGCAGGCCGGCGTGGCGTGGGCGTTCATCATCGGCGTGATCGTGATGATCGGCGCCTTCGTCGGCCCGCTCATCCGCAAGTACGCCCCCCGCGCGGCGATGCTGGGTACCCTCGCCGGCATCTCGATCACCTTCATCTCGATGCTGCCGGCGGCCCGGATGTGGGCGCTGGCCTGGGTGGCGCTGCCGGTCTTCGCGCTGCTGCTGATCGGCCTGCTCACCGACATCAAGCTGCCGTTCAACTTCCCGATCGGCCTGGCCGGCCTGCTGGTCGGCACCGCGATCGCCTGGATCGGCGGGCAGATGTCCGGACCGGACGTGTCGACCGCGGCCAAGGAGATCGCGCTGTCGATCCCCACCCTGCACCTGGGGCTGCTCTTCGACGGCCTGTCGCACATCGGCCCGCTGCTGGCCACCGCCATCCCGCTGGGCGTCTACAACTTCACCGAGGGCATGTCCAATGTGGAGAGCGCGGCGGCCGCCGGGGACTCCTACAATCTGCGCAGCGTGCTGCTGGCCGACGGGATCGGCGCGGTGATCGGTTCGGCGCTCGGCTCGCCCTTCCCGCCGGCCGTCTACATCGGACACCCGGGCTGGAAGAAGGCCGGCGGGCGCAGCGGGTACTCGATGGCCACCGGGGTGGCTATCGCGCTGCTGTGTTTCCTGGGACTGTTCGGGGTGCTCGGGGCGATCTTCCCGTTGCCCGCGATCGTGCCCATCCTGCTCTACATCGGCCTGCTGATCGGCGCCCAGGCGTTCCAGTTCACCCCCCGGGCGCACGCCGCCGCGGTGATCGCCGCGCTGATTCCGAACATCGCCTCGTGGGCCGCCGGCCTGGTGGACAACGCGCTCGGCGCGGCCGGTACCAGCGCCGCCGCCGTCGGGGAGGCGAAACTGGAGGGCGCCGGCGTGGTCTACAACGGGTTGAACACGCTGGGCCAGGGCGCCATCCTGGCCGGCCTGTTCCTGGGCGCCATCGTCGCCTTCGTGATCGACAAACGGCTGGTCTCGGCGGCCGCGTTCGCCGGCATCGCCGCGCTGCTGTCCTTCGTCGGGCTGATCCACGCGCCGAAGGTCGGCTGGGACGCCAACGGCCCGGTAGCCCTGGGCTACCTCGGCATGGCGGTGGTACTGCTGCTCTTCGCGCTGGGTAAGCCGGCGCCCCGGGTGCCCGACGCCGAGGAGCTGGCGCTGGACGCGGTGCACGGCGGCGCGGTGTCGGTACCCGACCAGTCACCCGCCCCCGACGCCGCCGAGCAGGAACTGGCCGGCGCCAAGGGGCTGGACGAACCGCTGGAACCGGCGACGGTCTGACCGACCGGTGGGGCAGCCGGCCCGGGGGCCGGCTGCCCCACCTCCATCTGCGTAGGACGGGAGTGCGGCGTGGACGAGATCAACCGGGCGGACGTGGTCGCCGAGGTCACCGAGGCGTTCCAGGCGTACGAGAAGGCGCTGGTGGACGGCGACAACGACAGCCTGGTCGGCTGGTTCTGGGCGCATCCGGCGCTGGTCCGCTTCGGCCTGGCCGACGCTCAGCGCGGCTTCACCGAGTTGCGCCAGTGGCGGCTGGCCGAGCCGCCGGTACCGCCCGGCCGGCGCCTCTACGACACCGTGGTCACCACCTTCGGCACCGACACGGCGGTGGTGACGACCGGCTTCGACTACCCGCACGGCTCACCGCCCGGGCGCCAGTCGCAGACCTGGCGGCGTACCCCCGCGGGGTGGCGCATCGTCACCGCGCACGTCTCCTGGCCCGGCCGGGCCGACTGACCACTCAGGCAGAGAAACGGGTGCGCCCCGGGAGCCGAGGCTCCCGGGGCGCACTGCGTGACCGGTCGGTCAGGAACAGGTGATACCGCTCGGCGTCGGGCTCGACGGCCCGTTCGCCTGGAACCCGTAGCTGAACGTGGCGCCCGGCGCCAGCGTGGCCGCCCAGCTCGGCGGCGTCATCGTCCAGCTGGTACCGCTGCTGGCGAAGGTGGCGCTCCAGCCACTGGCCAGCGTCACCCCGGAGGGTACGGTCCACTTCACCGTCCAGCCGTTGAGCGTGCTGGTGCCGTTGTTCTTCACCGTCACGTTGGTGGTGAAGCCCTGCGCCCAGGAGCTCTGCACGGCGTAGGTCACCGAGCAGCCGTCGGTCCCCGAGGTGGGGGTGGGTGAGGTGGAGCGGCTCGGCGACACCGACACGGTGGGCGACACCGACAGGGTGGGCGTGGGCGAGACGGTCCGGGTGGGCGTGGGCGAGACGGTCCGGGTCGGCGTCGGCGACACGGACGTCGGCGTCGCCGTCGGGCCCTGGCTCTGGCCGCCGCCGACCGGCGGGATCAGGTACGGGCCGACGATGTTCTGCTTGGCCTGGTTCACCGTGACCCAGTCGTCGGAGACGATGCCGCCGGTGTCCCCGGAGTCGGGGTTCCACGACCAGTAGGTGAACGACATCCCGCTGGTGCCGGTGCCCATGTAGGCCATCAGCTTGGTCATCCACTGCACGTCCAGCGGGTTGGCCAGGGTGGAGCCGAACTCGCCGACCAGGATGGGGGCGATGTTCTGCTTGTAGATGTAGCCCCAGAAGTGGTCCCAGATGTCGGGCAGGTTGTTCGGGAAGTTGGCGTCCTTGAACCAGGGCTGCCGGTCGTAGACCGAGATGCCGTAGTCGTGCGCCGAGTAGACGAGCTGGTTGGCCACGCTGAGCCGGACCGGGTACTGGGCCACACCGGAGAGGTTGCCGCCCCACCAGTCACAGGCCAGCGGGTCGTCCGGGGTGCTGTCCCAGACGTTCGGGGTACCGCTGGTCAGGCAGCTGGTGCCCTCCACGATGATCAGCCAGTGCGGGTTGGCCGACAGCACAGCGTTGCCGAGCCGCTCGGCGGCCAGCCGCCAGTCGTGGGCGGTGTCGCCGCAGCCCCAGCAGGAGCCGGTGCCCTGCGGGTCGGTCCCGTCGGCGTGCGGCTCGTTCCACAGGTCGGCGCCGATCACCGTGGGGTTGTTCGCGTACCGGGCGGCCAGCAGCTTCCAGTCGGCGATCTCGCTGGCCTCGGAGACCGAGGGGGTGTACCACAGCGCGGTCTGCGCGGAGCTGTCCGGCCGGTGCCGGTCGAGCAGGATGCGCATGCCCTTGCTGCCGGCGTAGTCGACCACCTTGTCCAGGATCTGTAGCGGGGACAGCCCGATCAGGTCCGGGTTGGAGGCGGTGTTCACGCTGGTGGCCGCGGCACCGGACTTGAGGGCGTCACCGGAGAACGGCACCCGGATGGTGTTGTATCCGAGCGACGCCATGTGGTCGATCATGGACTTCCAGGTGACCGACGCCCACAGCCCGTGGAACGTCTTGTTGTCGGTCTCCATGCCGAACCAGTTGAGCCCGGTGAGCCGCACAGTGGCCCCGGTGGAGTCGACGATCTTGTTGCCGTTGGTGTGCAGGTAGCCGGTGCCGGTACCGATGCTGGCCGCCTGTGCCTGCGGGGCGGCGAACGAGATGGCCAGGACGGCGGTCGCGGCGGCGGTGACGGCGGCGCTGAACGCCCCGATCAGCGCCCTGCGCCAGCCCTTGCGAAGACGGGTGGTAGCCATGGATGCGGTGCCTTTCCAGCCCCGGCGACGGGGCACACATTCCGGTGGACGGTGGGCCCAGCCGGCGCGCCCGTGCGGCTGGGTCTTCGGGCCGCGTCAGCGGATACGACGCGGGTACGCGCGTCCCGGTTGCCCCCGGTCGCGCCAGATGCCCGGCGTTCGCCAGTCTCTGCGGGTACTTCGACGCCCGTCAACCGGAGCACCGCTGCGCCGGGCCGGAGCGTGAAACTTACCGGGACGGTGGTACCGCGAAGGCGCTCTGCCGGGCACCGGACAGCTCGGTGCTTTGTCCGCTACTGCGCTGGTTTGCTGTGACCTCTGGCACGCCGTACCGCGTTCTCCTGGCAGACCGCGGCGTCCCGGGGCATCGTCGGTGCCTCAAGCAACGGCCCGGGTGGGTACCCCCGCGGGGCCGACGCCCGCAGACTGGTCGACGCGGCACCTCTGGCGCCGACCATCGAGCGCAGGCCCCATCTGCCCAAGAGGCGGTGGGGCCTGCTGCGTGTACCGGCCGGGTCCTACTTGAACCGGAAGTGGACGAACAGCCGGCCCCAGTTCTGGGAGTCCTTCTCGACCCGGTGGTAGAGCGCCTTGATCTCCTTCTGGTCCAGGAACCGCAGCACCCGCTTCTTCAACTGGCCGGAACCCTTGCCCGGGATGATCTCGACCAGGGTGGCCTTCTTCGCCACCGCCTCGTCGATGACCTGCCGCAGCGCCCGGTCGATGTCCTGGCCCCGGTTGTAGACGTCATGCAGGTCGAGCTTGAGTTTCACCGGATCAACACTAGCGGCCTTGCGGGCGGCGCCCCGGCAGGCGTCCCATAGACGGATGGCGACGCTCGCCGTCGAAGCAGTCACCAAGGTCTTTCCGGGCCCGGTGACCGCGCTGGCCGGTGTCGACGTCCACGTGGACGCCGGCGAGTTCGTCGCGCTCGTCGGCCCGACCGGCTGCGGCAAGACCACCCTGCTACGGGTGATCGCCGGTCTGGAGCGGGCCGACCAGGGTCGGATCACCATCGCCGGGCGGGACGTCACCGCGGCCGAACCGGCCGGCCGCGGGGTGGCCATGGTCTTCCAGGACGGCGCGCTCTACCCGCACCTGAGCGTCCGGGACAACATCGGCTTCCCGCTGCGCATGCAGGCCGACACCACGCAGACCCAGCAGGTACGCATCGACCGGGTGGCCCGGCTGACCGGCGTCGACCACCTGCTGCGCCAGCGCCCGGGGCAGCTCTCCGGCGGCGAGCAGCAGCGGGTGGCGCTGGCCCGGGCACTGGTCCGCACGCCGCGGGCCATGCTGCTGGACGAGCCACTGTCGCAAGTGGACGCCCCGGCCCGGGTGCAGCTGCGTTCGGTCATCGTGGAGCTGACCCGGCGGCTGGCACTGGCCAGCCTCTACGTCACCCACGACCAGGCGGCCGCCCGGGCCGACGCCGACCGGATGGTGGTGCTGCGTCGCGGGCGGGTGGAGCAGACCGGCCCCCCGGCGCAGCTCTACGACGACCCGGCCACCCTCTTCGTCGCCGCGTTCCTGGGCACCCCGGCGACCTCGCTGCTGCAGGGCGCCGTCTACGCCGAGGCCGGCGTGGCGACCGTGGTCGACCTCGGCGACCAGGCCATCCGGCTGCCCTGGGACACGCCGCTGGCCCGGGGGCTGGCCAGGCACCACGGCGCCCGGGTGGTGGTGGCGGTACGCGCCGACGCGGCCACGGTCACCGCGCCGACCACGACCGGGGCACTGACCGGACGGGTCACCGCGGTCCAGGAGGTCGGCGCGGACGTGCACGCCTGGCTGGACATCGGCGGCATCCCGCCGGCCCTGTCCCCGTCCGAGCTGGAGCTGGTGGAGGTACCGGCGCGCCGGCCGACCGCCACCGTGCAGCGGGCCGGCGACTCGCTGCGGCACGCCATCGGCCGGCTGGTACCCCGGGCCCCACGAGCACCGGCGCCCACCGCCCGCACCAGTTACGGCTTCTACCCGGTCTACGACAGCGCCACCGCCCAGCCGGCGGTGAACATGGGTGGCACCCTGGCGGTCCGGATCCCGGCCCGCGCCGCGCCGCCGAGCCCCGGCGAGTCGCTGGCCGTCCTGGTGGCACCGGAACGCATCCACCTCTTCGACCACCGCGGCGCCCGGCTGCGCCCCTGAGCGCGGAAAGGCGGGCGGGCCCCCATGGACCCGCCCGCCCGACCCCGGTTGCCCCCCGGGAGCTAGGACCGGCCGCGCTCCTGTGCCCGGACAATGGCGCGGCAGATCTGTCGGTAGCGCTCCGGGTCGGAGACCCGCAGCAGCAGGATGCGGGCCACCGCGCCGTCGGAGCGCTGGCTGGCGCAGTCGGCCCACAGCTCGTACGGCCGCCGGCGCGCCAGCCCGGCCAGCACCAGGGCCACCGGTACGGCGAGGACCAGCACGGTGGCCAGCCAGGCGGCGCCGTCCAGCAGGCTGCCGGCGATGATCAGCACGACACCCGCGGCGCCGACCGCGATGGTGGCGTTGACGGTCACCGCGGACAGCGCGGCGCGCCGGGTGTGCACGTTGGACAGCTGACTGAGGCAGACCTTGCGGCCGGCGCAGACGAGCAGCCGGTCGGTGACGAAGATGTCCTGGTAGCCGTAGTACACGGTGCCGATCGGCTGCACGGCAGCCGGGACCTCGCCCGTCGACTCCAGCATGGGCTCCTCCGTTGATCGCGGGCCACCCGTCCAGCTGGTCCCGGCCGGGCGACAACCCCGGCCGGTCCGCGGCTGACGAACGGCGCATGTCGATCCGAAACCATCATGAGGCAGCGATGCGGTTGACGGAAGGGTCGCAGTCAGCCATATAGCAGACAGCGATCCATCGTGCGCGGCTATGTCCGGCTTGGCCGGAACGCGCAGATCCAGCGGAACAGCACACAAAGGCACAAAAAGCTCGACACCCCGTGCAAACACGGGCGTCGAGCTGTCAGGCACAAAAAGTTCGACGCCCCGTGCGAACACGGGGCGTCGAGCTGTCCGCGGGACAGGGTCAGGCGGCCTGCAGGCCCTCCGCCCGGGCCAGCTCACGCAGCCGGCCCAGCGCCTGGATCTCCAGCTGGCGGATGCGCTCGCGGGAGAGCGAGAAGCGCGAGGCGACCTCGGTGAGCGAGTGCTCCCGGCCGTCCTCCAGGCCGTAGCGGGCCCGCATGATGCCGGCGGAACGGTCGTCCAGGTGCCCCAGCAGCCCCTCGATACGCTGCCGCTCCAGTGCGCCGAGGACGATCTCCTCCGGCGACGGGGAGTCCGAGTCGGCGACCAGGTCGCCGAGGCTGGTGTCGCCGTCGTCGCCGACCGGCGTGTCCAGCGAGACGGTGTCCTGGGACCAGCGCTTGAGCTCGTGTACCCGCTCCACCGGGACGCCCAGCGACACCGCGATCTGCTCCGGCTCCGGGTCGGAGCCCAGTTCCCGGGTCAGCTGCCGCTGCACGTTGCGCATCCGGTTCACGTCCTCCACCAGGTGCACCGGCAGCCGCACGGTGCGCTCCTGCTGGGCGATGGCCCGGCTGATCGCCTGCCGGATCCACCAGGTCGCGTACGTGGAGAACTTGTACCCGCGCACGTAGTCGAACTTCTCCACGGCGCGGACCAGGCCGGTGTTGCCCTCCTGGATGAGGTCCAGCATCGGCATCCCGGAGCGCACGTAGCGCCGGGCGATCGAGACGACCAGCCGCAGGTTGGCCCGGATGAACAGGTCCTTGGCGCGCTCCCCGGCGATGACCAGTCCGCGCAGCTCGGTTTCGGTGGCCTTGTCGGTGTCGACCTCGTCGTCGAGCAGGTACTCGGCGTAGAGCCCCGCCTCGATCGCCTTGGCCAGGTCCACTTCCTGCGCGGCGTCGAGCAGTGGTGTCCGGGAGATCTCGTGCAGGTACACGCCGACGAGGTCGCGCTCCTCGGCGACCTGGTCGGTCCGTAGCTGCACGCTGCCCTCGTTCACGGTTGGCTCCTTGGTCTTCGGCATGCTGGCCCCCGCATCTCTGCGACTTGCACAACAGGTTCGGCCAGCCGGATGTTCCATCCGCGGTGCGGTACCGGTCACAATGCCGGTGACGACTGACGAATCCCGCGCTACTTACCTAGACGTGTCCGGACCACTTCAGGTTCGCATGTCAGGCTGGGGATTTGCTGTGAGGCCGCCGGCAGCCGGCTGGACCCGCCCACCCGGGTCAGCGCAGGCCAGCCGGGTCTACGCGGTCAGCCGGGTCTACGCCTTGGCGATCAGCTCGGCCTCGTCGGCGGGGTCCAGCCCGCAGCGCAGCGGCGGCGACCCGGCCGCCCGGTACCAGGCCAGCGTATCGGCCGCCGTGTCGGCCAGCGGGCGGATGACCAGGCCGGCCGCCAGGGTGGCCTGGACGTCGCGTTGGAGGAAGCCGGCGTACCGCGGCAACGGCAGCCACAGCGGCATCGAGCGCTCCCCCGCCCACGGCTGCACCCCGGCCGCCAGCAGGGCGTCCTGCTCCACCCAGACCAGCCGGGGCGGCCCGTCCGGTGCCTCGCCGCCCACCCGGGCGGCGATCGAGGCGAGGAACTCGCCGCGGGTGACCGGCGTACCCACGCCGTTGAAGACGCCGGTGTGGCCGGCCCGCGCCGCCTCCACCGACCAGGCGGCCAGGTCGCGCACGTCGACGAACTGCACCGGGTCCTCCGGCGCGCCCGGCGCCAGCACCTCCCCGCCCCGGGCCAGCCGCACCGGCCACCAGGTGAACCGGTCGCTCGGATCCTCCGGTCCGACGATCAGGCCGGCCCGGTTGATCAGCGCCGGCACCCCGCTGTCCCGGACCGCCTGCTCGCAGACCACCTTCAGCGGGCCGTAGAACTCGCCGCCGGCCACGTCCGGGTCGTCCACCTCGGGCGGCGCCGGATCGACCAGCGTCGCGCTCTCCGGCAGCTCGCCGGGCGGGGCGGACGGCGGGTAGACCGACCCGGTGGAGATGAACGTCCAGTGCCCGACCCGGTCGGCCAGCGCGGCCAGCGCGCCCCGCACGTGGCTGGGGCGGCGGGCCACGTCGAGCACCGCGTCGAACTCCCGACCGGCCAGCGGCGCCAGGCCGTCCGGGGCGTCCCGGTCCACCCGCACCAGTTCCACCCCGGGGGTACGGCTCCCGACGCGCCCCGGGCGGCACAGGTGACCTCGTCCCCCGCCGCGGCGGCGTAGGCCGCCACCGCCCGTCCGAAGAAGACCGTCCCGCCCAGCACCAGTAACCGCATCCATCGAGGATGGCGGAGCGCCCCTGCCCTGTCAGCCCGGCTCCCATACTGCGGCGTAAGCCAACCGAAATCTGGCCCTGTCACACTCGCCACGTGTACGACTTCGACCTGCTCGTGCTCGGCTCCGGCCCGGGCGGCCAGAAGGCCGCCATCGCGGCCGCCAAGCTCGGTCGCCGGGTCGCCGTGGTGGAGCGACGGAACATGATCGGCGGGGTGTGCATCAACACCGGCACCATCCCGTCGAAGACCCTGCGCGAAGCCGTGCTCTACCTCACCGGCATCAACCAGCGGGAAATGTACGGCCAGAGCTACCGGCTCAAGGACGACATCACCGTGGCCGACCTGTCCGCCCGCACGCAGCACGTGATCGGCCGGGAGATCGAGGTGATCCGCAGCCAGCTGTCCCGTAACCGGATCGCCGTACTCACCGGCACCGGCCGCTTCCTGGACGCGCACACGGTGCTGGTCAGCGACCCCGGCGGCCGGGAGCAGAAGGCCAGCGCCGAGAAGATCGTGATCGCCGCCGGTACCCGGCCGGCCCGGCCGGCGAGCGTCGAGTTCGACGAGCGCACGGTGATCGACTCCGACGGCATCATCAACCTGGAGCGGGTACCGCGCTCGATGGTCGTGGTGGGCGCCGGGGTGATCGGCATCGAGTACGCCTCCATGTTCGCGGCGCTCGGTACCAAGGTGACCGTGGTGGAGCGGCGCGACCAGATGCTCGAATTCTGTGACCTGGAGATCATCGAGGCGCTCAAGTATCACCTTCGCGACCAGGCGGTCACCTTCCGGTTCGGCGAGTCCGTGGCGGCCGTGGAGCGCCACGACGGCGGCGCCATCACGGTGCTGGAGAGCGGCAAGCGGATCGCCGCCGACACGGTGATGTACTCCGCCGGCCGGCAGGGCATGGCCGACCTGCTCGACCTCGGCCACGCCGGGCTGGCCTGCGACGACCGCGGCCGGATCAAGGTGGACGGGTCCTTCCGCACCACCGTGCCGCACATCTACGCCGTCGGCGACGTGATCGGCTTCCCGGCGCTGGCCTCCACCTCGATGGAGCAGGGCCGGCTGGCCGCCTACCACGCCTGCGACGAGCCGGTCCGCGAGATGCACCGGCTGCAGCCGATCGGCATCTACACGATCCCGGAGATCAGTTACGTGGGCGCCACCGAGGACCAGCTGACCACCGGGCGGATCCCGTTCGAGGTAGGCATCAGCCGGTACCGGGAGCTGGCCCGGGGGCAGATCATCGGCGACTCGTACGGCATGCTCAAGCTGCTCGTCTCGCCGGCCGACCGCAAGCTGCTCGGGGTGCACGTCTTCGGTACCGGCGCCACCGAGATCGTGCACATCGGGCAGGCGGTGATGGGCTGTGACGGCAGCATCGACTACCTGGTCGACGCCGTCTTCAACTACCCGACGCTGGCCGAGTCGTACAAGGTGGCGGCGCTGGACGCGATGAACAAGATGCGCGACATCGCCCGCCTCGGCGACGGCCGCTGAACCGGGCCGAGGCGTCAGGCGGCGCCCGGGCGCCATCCGGGGTAACCTCCCGCCGTGCTCGCGACGGCGCGCCGGGAGCACGCCCGCGGGTCTGGCCGACCGCGCCGCGCAACGATGTGCTCCGGCCCGGCAAGCAGGTAGGCTTCACCCGGTGTCGCTGCCCGGGCCTGGTTCCCGCGACCTGACGGGCGACCTTCGGTCCCGTCACAGGGCACCGTCGGCACCACCAGCCCCCTGGTTCTCCCGCCCCCGGCGAGGCCGGACCCGGCACAGCGAGGAGAGGAACGAGTGACGGACGTACGCCCCGGAGGCTCCCGGTGAGCCAGGCCGACCTGGCGCCCGGTAGCACCGCCCAGGGCCGGGCACCGTCCGCGCTCCCGTCACTGATCGACGAACGGCTCCGGGTGCTGCTGGTCGAAGATGACGAAGGCGACGCCTTCCTCGTCGGGGAGCTGCTGGAGGAGGCGAACGCCCCGATCGCGCTGACCGTGGCGGCCACTCTCGCCGAGGCGCTGGCCCAGCTCGACCGGGTCGACTGCGTGCTGCTCGACCTCAACCTGCCGGACACCAGCGGCCTGGCCGGGCTGCGACAGATCCTGCAGAGCGGCGGCCCCGGGCTGGCGGTGTGCGTCCTGACCGGCCTCTCCGACGAGCACCTGGGCATCGAGGCGGTCACCGAGGGCGCACAGGACTATCTGGTCAAGGGTTTCGTCGACGGCAAGCTGCTGACCCGCTCGGTGCGCTTCGCCGTGGAGCGCCGCCGCGCCGAGCAGGCGGCCGTCCAGCTACGCGAGGCGGACCTGCTGCAGCGCGAGTCGGCCCGGCTGGAGCGTGGCCTGCTCCCCCAGCCGCTGCTGTCCACCCGTGCGGTGGCGCTGCACAAGCTCTACCGCCCGGGCCGGCAGCGGGCGCTGCTCGGCGGCGACTTCTACGACACCGTGCAGACCGGCCCGGAGAAGATCTCCCTGCTGGTGGGCGACGTCTGCGGGCACGGCGCGGAGGAGGCGGCGCTGGGCGTCACGCTGCGCGTGGCCTGGCGGGCGCTGACCCTGGCCGGGGTCTCCGACACGATGCTGCTGCGGGCGCTGGAGCGGGTACTGGTCAGCGAGCGCCGGGCCGAGGAGATCTTCGCCACGGTGGCGATGGCGACCGTGGACCTGGCTGCCGGGACGGCCCGGGTCCACAAGTGCGGGCACCCGCCACCGCTGCTCATCCAGGGCGACAAGGTCACCCCGGTGGACCGTACCCAGGCCATCGCGCTGGGCATGGTGCCGGTGGAGCGCTGGGCGCCGGACGTGGTGACGCTGCCCGCCGACAACTGGTCACTGCTGATCTATACCGACGGGATCATCGAGGGCCGCTCCGGCGCCGGCCGGTTGGGCATCGACGGGCTGTGCACCCTGGTGACCCGGTACCTGCGCGAGCGCGGCCCGCTGGCCGCGATGCCCGACTGGCTGGTCAGTCAGGCGGAGCAACGCAACAACGGACCGCTCGCCGACGATGTGGCAATGCTGCTGCTGACGAAGGAACCTCACGGATGACCCCCACCCAGTCCCGCTGGACGCTGACCGCCCGGATCACCGCACTGTGCTTCGCCGTCGCGGTGGTCCTCGCGGTGATCGCCGCCTCCACCGCGGTCGCGGCGCTGGACAACCGGCGCCAGACCAAGGAACTGGTCGACGTCCTCAGCCCCGCCCGGGTCAACCTCGACAACTTCCTCATCGCGCTGGTCAACGAGGAGACCGCGGTACGCGGGTACGCCGTCAACCACTCCGACGCCGACCTCACCCCCTACCGCGACGGTCTGACCGCCGAGCAGGCGGCGCTGGGCCAGCTGCACACGCTGCTGGCCGAACCCGCGCTGGTTGCGAAGATCGACGCCGCCGAGCAGCAGGCCCAGCAGTGGCGTACCACGGTCGCCGAACCGATCATCGACGACGTCCGGGCCGGCCGCACCGACCAGGCCGAGGCCCGTATCGACGACCGCGCCCGCAGCGAGTTCGACAACCTGCGGGCGGCCATCACCCAGGCCCAGCGCATCATCTCCGAGAAGCGGGCGGTTGCCGCCGCCGACGTCATGGCCTCCAGCCGGCACCTGGTGGAGCTGGTCGTCATCGCCGGCATCGTCGTGCTGATCGCCGGCCTGCTGCTGTTCTTCGCACTGCGGCTGCTGGTCACCAGGCCGATCAACCGAATGGCCCAGCACATCCGAACCGTCTCCGACGGCGACTTCACCCACGCCATCCCGGCCGAAGGGCCGCCCGAGCTGGCCGAGCTGGGCGCCGGCGTGGACACCATGCGCCGCAAGATCCTCCGGGACCTGGACAACGTACGCGGCGCCCGCCAGGTGGTCGAAGAAGCCAACGAACGGCTGGAGCAGGTGGCCGAGGAGCTCACCCGCTCCAACCGCGACCTGGAGCAGTTCGCCTACGTCGCCTCGCACGACCTGCAGGAGCCGCTGCGCAAGGTGGCCAGCTTCTGCCAGCTGCTGCAGCGCCGCTACGCCGGCCAGCTGGACGAGCGGGCCGACCAGTACATCGCCTTCGCCGTCGACGGCGCACAGCGGATGCAGCGCCTGATCAACGACCTGCTGGCGTTCTCCCGCATCGGTCGGGTCACCAGCAACTTCACCGATGTCGACCTGGGACAGCTGGTCGAAACCGCCGCCGGGCACCAGCAGCAACGGATCGCCGACGCCGGTGGCGAGATCGTCTGGTCCGACCTGCCGGTGGTCCACGGGGAGGAGCCGCTGCTGTCCGCCCTGGTGGAGAACCTGATCAGCAACTCGGTCAAGTTCCAGCGGCCGGGCGTCGCGCCGCACATCGAGATCTCGGCCCGGCGTGACGGCGAGCAGTGGGAGATCACCTGCACGGACAACGGCATCGGCATCGAGCCCGAGTTCGCCGACAAGGTCTTCGTCATCTTCCAGCGCCTGCACGGCAAAGAGGCCTACCCGGGCACCGGCATCGGCCTCGCCGTGGCCAAGAAGATCGTCGAGTACCACGGTGGCCGGATCTGGGTGGAGTCGCCGGCCGGCGCCGGCACCATCATCCGCTTCACGCTTCCGGTCAACGCAAACCCGGCGCCGGTGTCGCCCGCCGCCGCCCAACCCGCCGAGGAGTCAGTGCGGTGACCATGCTCGAACCGGAAGTCGTCTTCCCCATCGAGGTACTGCTCGTCGAGGACGACCCGGGCGATGTACTGATGACCCGCGAGGCGTTCGAGGAACACAAGCTGCGCAACCGCCTCAGCGTCGTCAGCGACGGCGAGGAGGCGCTGGCCTTCCTGCGCCGGGAGGGCCTGCACGCCGACGCGCCCCGCCCCGACCTCATCCTGCTCGACCTCAACCTGCCCCGGCGCGACGGCCGCGAGGTGCTGCAGGAGATCAAGCAGGACCCGCAGCTGCGCCAGATCCCGGTGGTGGTGCTCACCACGTCGCAGGCGGACGAGGACATCCTGCGCAGCTATCAGCTGCATGCCAACGCTTACGTGACCAAGCCGGTGGATTTCGAGCGGTTCGTGAGTGTGGTTCGGCAGATCGACGAGTTTTTTGTGTCTGTGGTGAAGTTGCCGCCGCACTGATTGGTCGCGCTGGGGGCGCTGCGGGGCGGGGGTGCCCACTCCGGGCGGTCAGGCTTGATCCCTGCGTGGGCACCCCCGCCCCGCAGCGCCGCTGTGGTCCTGGATCGGGTGTCGGCTGCGGGTTTGGGCATCGGGGGCGCTGGGGCGTCGTTTGGGTGCTGGGCCCCGTGTCGATGGTTGCGGTGGGTGGGCTACTGCCGCTGCCGCCATCGTCGGCGGTGGGGTGGGGGTGGGGAGGTGCGGGCGGCGCCGCTACGGGGGTGAGCGGCGCCGCCCGGCGGGGGTGGGGCGCGGGGGCGTTGCTGACTGGCTAGGCAGTCAGGATTGCCTGCAGGTGGTCGGCCAGCCAGTGGACCTCGGCGGGGGTGACGACCAGGGGTGGGGCCAGGCGGATGGTGGAGCCGTGGGTGTCCTTGGCGAGGACGCCGCGGGCCATCAGGGCGACGCTGGCCTGGCGGCCGGTCATCAGCGACGGGTCGATGTCGACGCCGGCCCACAGGCCCCGGCCGCGTACGGCGGTGACGCCGTTGCCGACCAGGGCGTTCAGGCGGTCGTGCAGGACGGCGCCGAGTTCGGCCGCGCGGGCCTGGTACTCGCCGGTGGCCAGCAGGCCCACCACGGCCCGGCCGACGGCGCAGGCCAGTGGGTTGCCGCCGAAGGTGGAGCCGTGCTCGCCGGGGCGCAGCACGCCCAGCACGTCGGCGCGCCCGACCACCGCGGAGACCGGCAGCACGCCGCCGCCCAGCGCCTTGCCCAGCAGGTAGAGGTCGGGGCGGACGTCCTCGTGGTCGCAGGCGAAGGTGCGCCCGGTGCGCCCGAGCCCGGACTGGATCTCGTCGGCCACGAACAGCACGTCCCGCTGCGAGCACAGCTCGCGCACGCCGCGCAGGTAGCCGGGCGGCGGCACGAGCACGCCGGCCTCGCCCTGGATCGGTTCCAGCAGCACCGCGACGGTGTCGTCGTCGATGGCGTCCGCCAGCGCCGCCAGGTCACCGTAGGGAACCACCACGAAACCGGGGGTGTACGGGCCGAAGTCGGCGCGCGCCTGCGGATCGGTGGAGAAGGAGACGATCGTGGTGGTACGCCCGTGGAAGTTCTCCGCCGCGACGATGATCCGCGCCTGCCCGGGGCGTACCCCCTTGACGCGGTAACCCCAGGCGCGGGCGACCTTGATCGCGGTCTCCACCGCCTCGGCGCCGGTGTTCATCGGCAGCACCAGCTCGGCCCGGCACAGCTGCGCCAGCTCGTGGCAGAACGGCCCGAACTGGTCGTGCACGAACGCCCTACTGGTCAACGTGACCCGGTCGAGCTGAGCCTTGGCGGCCTCGATGAGGGCCGGGTGCCGGTGGCCGAAGTTGAGCGACGAGTAACCGGCCAGGCAGTCGAGGTACCGGTTGCCGTCCACGTCGGTGACCCAGGCGCCCTCGGCGGTGTCGATGACCACCGGCAGCGGGTGGTAGTTGTGCGCCGTGTACGCCTCGGCCTCGGTGAGCGCGTCCGGGGTGCGCAGTTGCGTGTGGATCACCGGTCCCGTACCTCCAGGGTGCAGCACTTCGGGCCGCCGCCGGCCTTGCGCAGTTCGGACAGGTCGACGCCGTAGGGCTGGTAGCCGCGCTCGACGAGCCGGGCGGTCAGCCGCTGCGCCTGGACCGGCAGCACCACCCGCCGGCCGTCGGAGACGGCGTTGAGCCCGAGCACCGCCGCGTCCTGCGGATCCGCCTCGATGGCGTCCGGGAACAGCCGGCGCAGCACGGAGCGGCTGCCCGCCGAGAACGCCTCGGGCAGCCAGGCGATGCCGGCCGGACCGCCGAGCACGCACAGCGCGGTGTCCAGGTGGTAGAAGCGCGGGTCGACCAGTTCCAGCGTGATGGTGGGCCGGCCGAACAGCTCCTGCGCCTGGGTATGCGCGGCCGGCTCGGTGCGGAACCCGGTCCCGGCGAGCAGGTACCCGCCGGCCAGCAGCAGGTCGCCCTCACCCTCGTTGTCGCACTTGGCCTCGTGCGTGTCGTACCCCCGGTCGGCGAACCAGGCCACGTAGGCGGGGCCTTCGGCGGCCCGCTGCGGGTAGCGGAACTGCACGCCCAGGACGGTGCCGTCGATGACGGTGGCGCCGTTGGCGGCGAAGACCATGTCGGGCAGCCCGGGCAGCGGGTCGACCAGGTCGACCCGGTGGCCCAGCCGGCGGTGCAGCGCGACCAGGCTCTCCCACTGGGAGATCGCCAGGTCCACGTCGACCGGCGCGTCGGGGTCCATCCACGGGTTGATCGCATAGTCGACCGTGAAGTACGTCGGCCGGCACATGAGGTATCGCCGCATGTCTCGACACTAGGGGCGGATCCGCGCAACAACCATCCGCACCCGTTGCGGCTTGCCGACCATTTGTTGCGTGAGCACCCGGTCTCACGGCGATTCGTTGCACTGGTCGCGGACTTCATCCCGGCGGCAGTTCGGTCCAGCCGTCGGTGCCGCTCATCAGGTCACGGACCAGGTCGAGCGCGGCGTCCGCGGACCCGCACTCCAGCCAGCGCACCCGCCCCTCCACGCCACCGTCCCGCACCTCCACCCACCACTGCTCCCCGTCGACGTAGACCAGCAGGTCACGTCGGGCCACCCGACCCCACCGCCCATTCCACCAGAACCTCCGTCGCTCCACCCGCGCATTCGAACACACGTACGACTCTCCCGGTCAACCCCCACCCGGCGTGTCTCCCAGACGCGACCATCCCGCGCAACCCCCCACCGACCGAACCACCCGACCAGCTCCGCGGACGCCGCACACCGCCCACGCACCCGCACCCGCGGGCGGCCAACCGCCCACCCAACCACGCCACCCGCCCATAACCCCGTGGTCTTGGGGTTTTCGGGCTTACAACGCAGCTCATGACCCCGGAATCCCCAAGATCACCAGGGTGGGCCAGGCGGAGTGGGGGTTCTTCGGGTGGGTTGGTTCGAGGTATGCACATGCGCCGAAGGGTCGCGATCCCTTGTTTCGATGCGTGCCGGACTGCTATACATCGTCCAACAACGATAAAGTTTCTTTACTTTAACCGCAGGAGGAGGACGTGCACAGAGGCAAGCTCATCGGTGCGGCGCTGGTCGCCGGCACCACTGTGGCGGCGGCCGGCATCGCGTTCGCGGTGACCCCGCAGGCGCACGCGGCCACCCTCACCAGCAACTGGTACGGCTCCGCGCCGTACGTCATGCCGCTGGAGAACAACCCGCCCAACCTGGCCACGGTCATGGCCGCCACCGGCCAGAAGGCCTTCGAACTGGCCTTCATCCTGGCCGGCGGCGGCTGCACCCCGGCCTGGGACGGCACCGCGCCGGTCTCCTCCGACACGGCGGTGGCCGGCGTGATCGGCACCATCCGCAACGCCGGCGGCGACGTCTCCATCTCCATCGGCGGGTACGGCGGCACCAAGCTCGGCGAGGTGTGCGGCACCCCGTCCGCCACGGCCGCGGCGTACCAGCAGGTGATCACGAAGTACGGCCTGAAGGCGGTGGACTTCGACCTGGAGGAGCCGGAGTACGAGAACACCACGGCGATCAACAACGAGGTCGGCGCCGCCAGGATCCTGCAGGCCAACAACCCCGGCCTGTACGTCTCCATCACCACCGCCGCCACCGGGACCGGCACCGGCTACTTCGGCCAGAACGTGCTGAACACGGCGAAGGGCCTCGGCTTCACGCCGAACAACTACTCGATCATGCCGTTCGACGGCGGCTTCAACGGCTCGGCGGCGCAGATCTCCGCGCTGGAGGGCTTCCACTCCCAGTTGATGAGCACCTTCGGCTGGGACAGCGCCACCGCGTACGCCCACGAGGGCGTCTCGATGATGAACGGGCGCAGCGACTCCGGCGAGTACTTCTACCAGAGCGACTTCGCCGCCGTACTCAGCTACGCCACCAGCCACAAGCTGTCCCGCTACACCTTCTGGTCGGTCAACCGGGACCGCGCCTGCAACCCGCCGATCAGTACCACCAGCGGCGTCTGCTCCAGCGTCAGCCAGAACGACTGGGACTTCACGAAGTACACCGCCCAGTTCGCCGGTGCCACACCGCCGACCACCAACCCGACCACGCCGGGCAGCTCGCCGTCCGTCACCCCGACCACGGGCGGCAGCTGCGCGGGCGTAGCGGCATGGGTGTCGGGCACCGCGTACAACGGTGGTGCGGTGGTCTCCTACAACGGCCACAAGTGGACCGCCAAGTGGTGGACCCAGGGCGACATCCCCGGCAACAACAGCCAGGGCGTCTGGACCGACAACGGCGCCTGCGGCGGCACCACCCCGACCGGCGGCTCCGGCCAGTGCGGCGGCCTGTCGGCATGGGGCGCCGGCACGGTCTACGTCGGCGGCAACTCGGTCAGCTACGGCGGCCACAAATGGACGGCGAAGTGGTGGACCCAGGGCGACACCCCGGGCGGTCAGGCCGGCGTCTGGACCGACAACGGCCCCTGCTGACAACCCTTCCGAGCCGGAAAGGCTTGACATGAAACCGATCCGCAAGGCCGTGGTGGCGCTCGCCGCCGCGTTGCTCAGCACCGGCGGCGCCGTCGCCGTCACCGCGGCGACCACCGGCAGCGCCCAGGCCGCCAGCAGCGGCGGGGTGAAGTTCGCCTACTTCACCCAGTGGGGCATCTACGCCAACGCCTTCTACCCGAAGAACATGGACACCTCCGGGATGGCCGGCAAGCTGGATTTCGTCCAGTACGCCTTCGAGAACATCGACCCGGTGAACAAGACCTGCTTCGAGGCCAACTCGGCCGCCTCGCAGGACGAGAACAACCCCAACGCCGGTGACGGCGCGGGCGACGTCTTCGCCGACTACCAGAAGTCCTACGACGCCTCGACCAGTGTGGACGGCGTCGCCGACGTGTGGAACCAGCCGATCGCCGGCAACTTCAACCAACTCAGGAAGCTCAAAGCCAAGTACCCCAACCTGAAGATCCTGGTCTCCATCGGCGGCTGGACCTACTCCAAGTACTTCTCCGAGGTGGCCGCCAGCGACGCGGCCCGCAAGAAGTTCGTCTCCTCCTGCGTCGACATGTTCATCAAGGGCAACCTGCCGGCCCTGGGCGGCTACGGCGGCGCCGGCACCGGCGCCGGCATCTTCGACGGCATCGACATCGACTGGGAGTACCCGGCCTCGCCCGGCGGGCACACGGGTAACCACTACACCGCTGCCGACAAGCAGAACTTCACCCTGCTGCTGGCCGAGCTGCGCAGCCAGCTGAACGCCTACGGGTCGAGCACCGGCCGGAAGCTGTACCTGACCGCGGCGGTACCGGCCGGGCAGGACAAGATCGCGTACATCGAGACCGACAAGGTCGGCCAGTACCTGGACTACGCCAACGCCATGACCTACGACATGCACGGCGCCTGGGAGACCACCACCAACCTGCAGGACCCGCTCTACTCCTCGCCCAGCGACCCGTTCACCGTGGGCACCAGCGGCGAGAAGTACTCGGTGGACGCCGCGGTCACCGCGTGGACCACGGGTGACGCCGCGTTCGGCATCCCGGGCGGCTTCCCGGCGGGCAAGTTGACCCTCGGCTACCCGCTCTACTACCGCGGCTGGACCGGCGTGGCGGCCGGCACGAAACACGGGCTCTACCAACCAGCCAGCGGCGGGGCCGCCGGGCACGCACTCTCCGGCAACGTCGCCGGAGTCTCCTTCTACAAGGAGCTCACCGGCTTCGTGGACAACCCGTCCTACACCTATTACGACAGCCAGGCCCAGGCCGCGTACTTCTACGACGGCAGCACGCTCTGGTCGGGCGACAACGCCCAGTCGGTGAAGGCGAAGACGGACTACGCGCACTGCAAGGGCCTGGCCGGCGCGATGGTCTACTCCCTGGAGGCGCTGGACCCGGCGGCCACACTGTTCAACGCGGTGGTCAACGGCGTCAACGCCAGCACGCCGGGCTGTACCGGCCCGTCCACACCGCCCACCTCGGCGTCACCGTCGCGCACGGCGTCGGCCTCGCCCTCGCCGTCGCGCTCCCCGTCCGCCTCACCGACGACCTCGCCCACTTCGGGCGGCTGCGCCGGGGTGGCGGCGTGGGTGTCCAGCACCGCGTACAACGGTGGTGCGGTGGTCTCCTACAACGGCCACAAGTGGACCGCCAAGTGGTGGACCCAGGGCGACATCCCGGGCAACAACAGCCAGGGCGTCTGGACCGACAACGGCGCCTGCGTCGCCACCACCCCGACCGGGGGCGGCGGAGCGTGCGCCGGGCTGTCGCCGTGGAGCTCGACCACGCCGTACAACGGCGGCGCGGTGGTGACCTACAACGGCCACAAGTGGACCGCCAAGTGGTGGACCCAGGGCGACATCCCCGGCAACAACAGCCAAGGCGTGTGGACCGACAGCGGAACGTGCTGAGATCCAGCATTGGCAAGGGGTATGTATATCAGTAGGAACCCAACGGATCGGGCCGGTCGCGAGCTGCGGCCGGCCCGATCCGCTGGTGCGGTAAGGGTTCTACAGGATCGGGGTGAGCGCGCCGATGAGCGCGTGGGCGTCCGAGTCCTGGCTGATCTCCCAGGCCATCGCGCCGCGCAGGCCCAGCGTGCGGACCAGTGCGGTGCGCTCGCCGATCGACGTCGGATCGGAGAACACGATGGTGGTGGGCGCGGTCACCGTGCTGCCGTCACTGAGCAGGTGGGTGGCGGCCGGGTTGGTCAGGTAGGGCTCGCCGGCGAAGAAGTCCCAGGACCGGGTCCAGCCGTTGCCGCCGGCAGCGATACCCGCCTGGTCGACGAGATTGTGGAACGTCGGCTGCGGGGTCTGGTCCCACACCAGGCTGTTGGAGTCCAGTCCGATGTTGTCGAAGGCGCTGTAGAGCCCGGTGGAGCGCAGGTACTGGTTGGCGTAGAAGGGAACGCCCACCACTATCTTGCTGGCCGGTACCCCGTGGGTCAGGTACCAGGCGACGGTGCCGGTGGTACTCCAGGTCGGGTCCCTGGGCGAGCCGCCGGTGCTCCCGCCCGGGTCCCGGGGGTCGGGCAGGAACAGCGTGTCCGGACCGGCGACGCTGCCGGCGGGCACGTTGAAGTCGTACGTCATCAGGTTGTCCCAGTCGAGGTAGCTGGAGAACTGGGACAGCTCGTAGTAGCGGGTGGAGTTCTGCGCGGCCGGCAGGGCCGCGGTGAGCAGATAGCGCCGGCCCGTCGTGGCGCCGTAGGCGTCCAGCTGACGGCGGAACTCGGCAGCCAGCAGGGTGGCGTTGTGCCGGTCGGCCGGGCCGAAGCCCACGTTGCTGTCGGCCTGCTGGGTGGGGTACTCCCAGTCGAGGTCGATGCCGTCGAACAGGCCGGCGGCGGCGCCGGGGCCGCCCGCGCTCGCCGGCCAGCCGCCGCCGGGCAGGTTGCCTTTGAGGAAGGTGTCGACGCAGGCGGCCACAAAGGCTTGCCGGCGTTGCGGGGTGGCCGCGACGCTGGCGAACCAGGTGGACTTGGTCCAGCCACCGAGGGAGATTTCCAGCCGCAGGCCGGGGTGCGCGGCCTTGAGCTTCCGCAGCTGGTTGAAGTTGCCGTAGAGGTGCTGGTCGGGGTCGTCGGCGTTGTCGGCGACGCCGTCCACGGTGTGCTCGCCGGTCCAGTAGACCATCTGGTAGTCGGCCCACGGGTCGAGGATGTCGCAGCTGACCGCGCCGGTGGCGGGGTTGAAGCCGGGGACCCCGAAGGCGTACTGGATGACGTTGAGCGAGTCGGCGGGAATGTCCTTGACGTAGTAGCCCCGGCCGTAGACGTCCCAGTCGGCGAAGTAGGCGCTGACCACCTTTTTCGGTGCGGCGGACGCGGGGGCTGCGGACGCCGGTGCGGCCGGGACCGCCACCGCGACACCGACACCGACCACCAGTGCCAGCGGCACCGCGAGGCGGCTGCGTAGAGACATGTGCACTCCTCTCTGGAAAGCGTGCCGTCAGACTCACCGTCGCCCAGATATCTGTCAAGACTCTTAACTGTTAGCCGACGGGCGTTCCGCCGTGCCGGTGCCCGCCCGGTGTGAGAGCTTGACTGCATGAGCGGGCTCGTCTACATCGGCAGCTACACCCCTGAGCAGCACGGCAGCGGTACCGGCATCGGCGCGTACCGCCGCGAGGGCGGTCGTCTGAGCAAGGTCGGCGAGATCGCCACGCCCGCGCCGTCCTACCTCATCGCCGACCCGCTGCTGCCGGTCATCTACGCGGTCAACGAACTGACTGACGGGCAAGTCAGCTCCTACGCGGTGGACGACGACGGCGGCATCCGGCTGCTGTCCAGCCAGCCGACCGGCGGCGCAGGCCCGTGCCATCTGGTGCTGCACGACGGGCACCTGGTCAGCGCCAACTACTCCAGCGGCAGCATCGCGGTGCACCCGGTCCGGGACGGGATCATCGGCGAGCGCACCGACCTGATCCGGCACCAGGGCCGGGGTACCGACCCGGAGCGCCAGGACGGGCCGCACGCGCACTACATCCACGAGGGCCCCGGCGACCAGCTCACCGTGGTCGACCTGGGGCTGGACCGGCTGATCCACCTGGAGTTCGCCGACGGACGGCTGCGCCCGGCCGGGGAGACCGTGGTGCCCGCCGGTACCGGCCCCCGGCACCTGGTCAGCCACCCCGGCGGCCAGTGGTACGTGGTCGGCGAGCTGGAGTCGGCGGTGCTCACCTTCACCCCCGACGACGCGACCGGCTGGCTGCGCCACGCCGCCACCGGATCGGCCACCGCACGCACCCCCGACGGCCCCAACCAGCCCAGCGGCATCGCACTGTCGGCCGACGGCCGCCGCCTCTACGTCGGTAACCGGGGCTCCAACACCATCGCCACCTTCGAGGTACGCGCGGACGGCTCGCTGCGCGCCATCGGCGAGACCGGCACCGGTGGTGACTGGCCCCGCCAGTTCACCATCGCCGACGACCTGCTCTTCGTGGCCAACGAGAAGTCCAACAGCGTGGTGACGTTCCGGCTGGACCCGGCCAACGGGGTGCCGGCGGCCACCGGAGAGATCCTGGACGTGCCCTCGCCGGCCTGCGTCCTGGTCACCGGGTAGCCGTGCGGCGATTCCGGCCGGCCGGCCGGCCGGTGACCGGGTGTCCACGGGCGCCGCGACGAGTGGCACCTGCGCAGGTCAGCGCGGGTGCCAGCGGTGATGACGGGTCTCGATGGCCGGGCGGCCCGCAGGTCACAGCTCGGAAACCAGGCGTTGACACCACGGAAACTGCGGCTAATCTCATCAATGGAAGCGCTCCCACGGTGAGCTCGCTCACACGGCCTGTCCGGCTAGGCGCGTCGGCCGTCGCGCCCCGGATGAGCCGCCGAGTTCTGTCCCGCGGTCCGCGAGCTGTGTCCCCAGCTCGATGGCCTGCCCCCAGATAGTTCCGGACCCCCCGGCCCGGAGAGGAGTTCCCGATGACCATCACCGCCGAAGCCCCCGGCCTCGTCGACGTCACGAGCCTGATCGAGGCGCCCGCACTGGCCCCGACCCTGGCTGACGTCGCGCAGCTGGCCGGCGTGTCCATCGCCACCGCATCGCGGGTACTCAACAACTCCGCCCGGGTCAGCCCGCAGGCCCGCCAGCAGGTCCGTACCGCCGCCACCCGACTCGGGTACGTCCGCCACCGGGCCGCCCCGGTGCACCCCAAGCGCAAGGTCCGCACCGTCGCCGCCGTCCTCTACGCCAACTACGAGCGCATCCTCGGCGACCCGTTCTTCTCCCGGGTCATCGTCGGGGCCACCGAGGAGCTGGCCCGCCACGACGTACCGCTGATGATCCTGCAGGTCAACGACGAGCGGCTGCCGCTGGTCGAGCGCTACATCCACAGCGGACAGTTCGACGGCCTGGTGGTGCTCGCCGACCACGGCAACCACCCGCTGGCCGACTCGCTGCCCTCGCTGGGCATCCCGTGGACCCTGGTGGGCGCCCCCAACCACCCGTGTACCAGCTTCGTCGACTGCGACAACCGGGCCGGTGCCCGGGAGGCCGTGCAGTACCTGATCCGGCAGGGCCGGCGCAACATCGCCACCATCGCCGGTCCGCCGATCAAGCCGGTCGGCGCCGACCGCCTGGCCGGCTACAAGGACGCCCTGGGCGCCGCCGGGCTGCCGGAACTCCCGGTCGCCTACGGCGACTGGAGCCAGGCCTCCGGCGTGCACGCCATGTGGCGCCTGCTCGACCTGCGCCCCAACCTGGACGCCGTCTTCGTCGCCTCGGACGTGATGGCCACCGGCGCGCTCTACGCCCTGCGCCGGGCCGGTCGCCGGGTGCCGGAGGACGTCGCGGTGATCGGCTTCGACGACCTCATGCTCGCCACCCAGACCCGGCCGAAACTCACCACCATGCGCCAGCCCATCGAGGAGTACGGCGGGGTCGCCGCCCGGATCCTGCTGGACAGCCTGGACGGCGGGGAGCCCCCGGCCAGCGGCGCGACGCTGCTGCCCACCCGGCTGGTGATCCGCGAGTCGGCCTGAGATCCGCAGTCCCCGCACGCAGGCGCGGTCACCGGTCGACAGCCGGTGACCGCGCCTGCGGCGTACCCGCTGAGCCGCTTGATTCCCGTGCTCAGCCGATCCCGGCCCGGCGATTCCTGCCGGCCGGTCCCAGCCCGATCAATCCCTGCCGGCCGGTCCCAGCCCGATCAATCCCTGCCGGCCGGTCCCAGCCCGATCAATCCCTGCCGGCCGGTCCCAGCCCGATCAATCCCTGCCGGCCGGTCCCAGCCCGATCAATCCCTGCCGGCCGGTCCCAGCCCGATCAATCCCTGCCGGCCGGTCCCAGCCCGATCAATCCCTGCCGGCCGGTCCCAGCCCGATCAATCCCTGCCGGCCGGTCCCAGCCCGACCAATCCCAGCCCGGCCAGCCTGCTCGGCCGGCGGAGCGGCGGCGGTTCAGGTCGCGGGCGGCGGTTCGGCGTTGGCGCGTTGCCAGGCGTGGGTGACGTAGCGCTCGGCGAAGAAGCCGGCGAACGGTACCGTCCCGGCGAGCAGCACCAGCAGCATCCGGCCCAGCGGCAACCGCAGCTGCACGGCGATGATGAAGGCGAAGACCAGGTAGAGCACGTAGAGCCAGCCGTGCACGAAGCCGAGGACGGCTGCCGGGCCGTGGATGTCGGCAAACAGGTCCAGTGGCGTGGCCACGAAGATCAATGGAATCAGCAGCACAGCTGTGACCAGGGCGAGCACCCGGTAGCGGAGCAGGGTGCCCCGGCTGACCGGGCGGCGCGCACCGGTACCGGCGGCGCCATACTGTGCCTCAACCGACATCATTTTCTCCTCTCCTGGCCACCCGACAGCAGGGTACTCGGAGCCGCTGAAGGTGTAATACTCAGGCCTTGATTTGCCCTGTGTGCGGCCCGTGGCCGTACGCGCGAAGTTGAAGGAAGTTACATGGCTCAGGGAACCGTCAAATGGTTCAACGCCGACAAGGGTTTCGGATTCATCACCGTGGACGGTGCCGGAACTGACGTATTCGTCCACTTCTCCGCTATCCAGAGCAACGGATTCCGTAGCCTGGAGGAGAACCAGCGGGTCGAGTTCGAGATCCAGCAGGGCGCCAAGGGGCCGCAGGCGGCTCAGGTCCGCACCATCTGAGACGTCGAATCCGAGAACGGCCCGGCACACCAGTGCCGGGCCGTTCTCGCGTTCCCGGACGGCGGCGAGCGGGCCTGCGCGGCCGGTCACCGGCGCCTACCATGATCGGCAGCCAGCCCGAGACTGCCGGAGGCAGACGCGATCCGTGCCGCCACCGCCGGGGACCTGCCCGGCGTCCGGCGCGTCGCCGACGAGCACGACAACCTCGCCAACTCGGCCGGAACCACCGGACTTCCTGGACGCCGAGCTGGCCTACGGCCGGCTCGCGGTAGCCGAGGCGGACGGCGTGGTCGCTGGGCTTCGCCGGTACGGTGCGGCGCGGCCCGCTGACCTACCTGGCTGACCTGTTCCTCACCGCCGGCGCGCAGTCCCGGGGACTCGGCGGCGCGCTGCTGGACCACGCGCTGGCCGGCTGCGACGCGTCGTCACGTTCGCCTCCGCCGACACCCGCGCCTGGGCCCGCTACCTGGCCGTAGGCCTGCGCCCCCGGCCCCCCTGGTCTACCTGGCCGGCGGTTGCCGGCTGGCCGGACGCGCAGGCCAGCGCCGACTGCGACCAGGCCGCCGAACCGGCGCACCGGCCGGCGCCGACCTGGACCGGCGCGGTCGAGCTGGACGCGGTGGCCAGCGGGGGCGCGCGGGAGGAGCTGCTGCGCTGGTACGCGCGGCCGCCCGGGGTGAGCGTGCACACCGTCGGCGGAGAGCTACGCGTTTCCCGCGTACCGTGAACGGGAAGGTGGTCATCGGACCGGCCGCGCGGCGAGCCGGCCATCGCGGCGGCGATCCGCGCGGCCGACGGCCGCGACCTGCAGCTGGCCTGCTCGGGCCGAACCCGCTGCTGCCCGGCTGGTCCGCAGGCCGGCCTGCGCATCGACGACCGGGACACGTTCATGGCCACCGCCGACAGCCGTTCGACCTCGGAGTCACTACCTGCCCAGCACCGTCTCGGGTAGCCCCGCCGACTGCGTTACCCACAGTGGTGGAGTTCGGTTTCGGGGGTGTGTCGGACGGATCAGCTAGGCTGCGGGGCGGCCGGTCCGGCGCCGGCCTGGCGCCCCGTTCACACCCTGACGTCGCAGCGCTCAAGGATGGATTCTTCGCATGAATGACGACGGCCGGTGCGCGCCCTGCTGCTGGAGGGCATCCACCCCGACGCGGTCTCCCGCCTGGAGAACGAGGGGTACCAGGTCGAGCTGCTCGGCCGGGCCCTCGACGAGGACGAGCTGATCGCCCGCCTGCCCGAGGTGTCGACCTGCTGGGCATCCGCTCCAAGACCCAGGTCAGCGCCGCCGCGCTGGACGCCGCGCCGCAGCCTGGCTGGCGATCGGCGCGTTCTGCATCGGCACCGACCAGATCGACCTGGCCGCCGCCTCGCGCCGCGGCGTCGCCGTCTTCAACGCGCCGTTCTCCAACACCCGCAGCGTCGTCGAGCTGGCCGTCTCCGAGATCATCGCGCTGACCCGCCGGCTCACCGAGAAGAACGCCGGCATGCACGACGGCGTCTGGGACAAGGCCGCCGACGGCAGCCACGAGGTCCGCGGCCGGTCGCTGGGCATCGTCGGGTACGGCAACATCGGCACCCAGCTCTCCGTGCTCGCCGAGGCGCTGGGCATGAGCGTCTACTTCTACGACACCGCCGACCGGCTCGCGCTGGGCAACGCCCACCGCTGCGACAGCCTCGACGAGCTGCTCGCCAGCGCCGACGTGGTGACCCTGCACGTGGACGGCCGGCCCGGCAACTCCGGCTTCTTCGGCGCCGAGCAGTTCGCCCGGATGCGGCACGGGCAGCATCTTCCTCAACCTGTCCCGCGGCTTCGTGATCGACCACGCGGCGCTGCGCGAGGCGCTGGTCTCCGGGCACCTCGCCGGCGCGGCCGTCGACGTCTTCCCGACCGAGCCCAAGGGCCGCGGCGACGAGTTCCTCTCCGAGCTGCGCGGCCTGCCCAACGTCATCCTCACCCCGCACATCGGCGGCTCCACCGAGGAGGCGCAGGCCGACATCGGCGCCTTCGTGGCCAACAAGCTGCACCAGTTCGTCGCCGAGGGCAACACCACGCTGTGCGTCAACCTGCCGCCGCTGGCCCTGCCGGAGCCGCCGGGCAGCCACCGGCTGGTGCACGTGCACAGCAACACCCCGGGCGTGCTGGCCGCAGGTCAACAGCATCCTGGCCGAGCACTCGGTGAACGTCGAGGGCCAGCTGCTGGGCACCCGCGGCGAGTACGGCTACCTGATCACCGACATCGGCGTCGACTACCCCGACGAGGTGCTCGCCAAGCTGCGCGCCATGCCGCAGACCGTCCGGCTGCGGGTGCTGTCCGTGAGCGCACCGGTCACCACGCTGGAGGCGGAGCTGGTCGCCGTCGTGGGCGCCGGGCACGTGCTGACCGACGGACGACCTGCGGGCGCCGTACGAGACCGACTGGACCCGCCGCTTCACCGGGCGGCCGCGCTGCGTGGTGCGCCCGGCCGACACCGCCGAGGTGGCCGCCGTGGTGCGGGCCTGCGCGGAGGCCGGCGTGCCGATCATCGTCGCAGGGCGGCAACACCGGCCTGGTCGGCGGCGGCGTGCCACCGCTGACGGCGGCGCAGGTGCTGCTCAGCCTCGGCCCGGCTCACCGCGCTGGACCCGGTCGACACGCGTGGAGGCGCAGGTCACCGCCGGTGCCGGGGTCACCCTGGAGAAGCTGCAGCAGCACGCCCGGGCCGCCGGGCTCGACTTCGGCGTCGACCTCGCCGCCCGCTCGCAGGCCACCGTCGGCGGGCTGGTCGCCACCAACGCGGGCGGCATCCGGGTGCTGCGCTACGGCAGCATGCGCGCCCAGCTGGCCGGCGTGGAGGCGGTCCTCGCCGACGGCACGTGGTCAGCCGGCTGACCGGCCTGGCCAAGGACAACACCGGGTACGACCTGGCCCAGCTGCTCGCCGGCTCGGAGGGCACGCTGGCCGTGCTCACCCGGGTACGGCTGCGGCTGGTGCCGCCGGCCGCCGGCGCGCGCCGTGGCGCTGGTCGGGCTGGCCGACACCGACGGCGCCCTGGAGCTGCTCGCCGCCGCCCGGGCGCAGCTGCCCGACGCTGGCCGCCGCCGAGATCTTCTACCCGGACGGGCTGGCCCTGGTCCGCGCGTACGGGCGGCTGCCCGCCCCGTTCGCCGAGGAGTTCGGCGCGTACCTGGTGCTGGAGTGCGCCGGCCGCACCGACCCGACCGACGAGCTGCTCGAGGCGCTCGCCGCGAGTGCGACGGCGGTGGGCGACGCCACGGTCGCCTCCGACGCGGCCGGCGTCGAGCCCGGCTGTGGGCCTACCGGGAGACGCACACCGAGGCGATCAGCGCCGCCGGCGTGCCGGTGAAGCTCGACGTGTCGGTACCCGCTGCGCGCCCTGCCCGACCTGGTGGCGCGCTGCCCGGCGCCGGTCGCGGCGGCCGCCCCGGACGCCCGGCTGATCGTCTTCGGGCACGTCAACGAGGGCAACCTGCACGTCAACGTGCTCGACGCCGGTGACGCCGGCGGAGCCGGTCACCGAGGCGGTGCTGCGGCTGGTGGCGGGCACGCGGGCAGCATCAGCTCCGAGCACGGGGTGGGCCGGGCGAAGGCCGCCGTGGCTGCACCTGTCCCGCTACCCCCGAGGAGATCGCCGCGATGCGCCGGGTCAAGTCCGGCCTGGACCCGGACGGCCTGCTCAACCCGGGCGTCCTGCTGGCCGGCTGACGGAGGGAACCGCCTCCGGCGGTCGGTCCGGTGCGGCAGGATCGGGGCATGCCGCAGTTGACCGATGCCGAACGGGGCACCGTGCGCCTGGCCGCGTTCGGCGCCGTGGTGCTGGTCTCCCAGGCCGAGCCGGGGGCGCTCGATGCGATGCGGGAGGGCGTGGCGGCCAGCGGCGCCCTGGCCCGGGCGCCGGTCGGGCTGGCCACGCTGCTGCGGGAGGGCGGGCTGCCGGCGCTGCCCAAGGGTGGTGCGGCGGCGCTGGAGAGCGGCGTGCTGGCGGCGCTACGCGACTCGGTGACCATCCTCAGCCGTGACCCGGCCTGGCTGGCCGGTTTCCGGCACGTGGTCCGGGAGGCGGTGGCCCGGGCGGCGAGCGCCGCGCACGGCGTGGCGGAGACCGAGGCGGCGATGATCACCCGGATCGACGCGGCGCTCGACTCCTGAGCGCCCGCGCTGGGAGGAGCGGCTCAGCTGCCGACCCAGCCGGTCGGCTTGCGGTCGCCGATACCCTTCGCGGAGCCGGTGTAGCGGATCTTGTTGGTGCTCGTCGCCGTGCCGGCCGAGGCGGTGATCTCGCAGATGCCGGTACGCACGCCCAGCGCCCACTCCTTCTCGGTGATGCTCCACCAGCTCCAGCCGAAGTAGTGCGAGGCGCCGGAGATGCCCAGGTAGCGGCCCCGCACGGCCTTGCACGCGTCGTCCGCCTTCTGGCTGACCGCGCTCTTGCCCGGGAAGCTGGACCCGGTCAGCGTGTACAGGCCGGAGAACTCGCTGTTGTGCGGCTTTGAGCAGTCCGCCGCGTCATCGGCGGTGATGTTGTTGCTGGCGTCCACCTGCAGCACCGAACAGCTGCGGGCCAGCGCGCCGCCCGCCGCGAGCGCCGCCTTGGCGCTGCCGGTGAGCTGGATGTAGTCCGAGTCCACGTTCTTGCTGAGGCCGACCACCTCGCACCGGTACCAGCGCGCGCCGCCCCGCCAGGCGGCGGTGCCGGGCAGGGTGAGCCCCAGCCAGACGTAGCCGGTCTGCCAGGGGCCGCCCAGATACTCCTCGGTCTTGGTGGAGCAGCTGGTGAATGCGTCGGCCAGGTCGGCGCTGTCGGCGAGCGGGGGGACGTTGCGGGTGGCGAGCGTGCCGGTGAACGTACCGACGTAGGTGGTCTCGGTCCAGTGCTCCTTCGAGCAGTCGGTGGTGTGCGAGTCGAAGTCACCGGACCAGGAGTCGGAGTACTCGGCGTCGTAGCAGACGCCGGCGACCGGGGTGGCGGTCTTCGCGGCGGCGAAGGCCGGCCAGTCGTCGACGAGGTCGCCGTCCACGCCGGCCGCGGTCCCGGGTCCGCAGGCGGCCAGTACCGCCAGAGCCGCGAGGCCGACCACGAGCACCCTGCCGACCATGAGCACCCTGCCCCGTCGCATCACGCGAACTCCCCCGCTCCGGTTGCTGAACCGCCGGATCGGCAGCATATGGGCGGCGTGCCGACCCGAGCAACCTGACTGCCCCAGTCGTTACGCCTGATGACGCAGAGTGCCTCGACGGCTGCGATACGCCGTCGACGGACCGACGGACGCGAATGCGCTTTCATCATCGGACGTAAATTAATCTTGTGCCATAAGAGGGTGGTTAGCCACCTTAAGACGCCTTCGGCATTATTCTCGGCCAATGCACGTTATCGGACGCATCGGCGCGTTAGTGGCAGTTGTCCTCGGCGCCGTCCTCACGATCAGCATCAGCGGCAGCGCACAGGCCGCCGCGGTCCCCCTGGCCGCCCACCCGTCCCGTACCACCGACTCGGTCACCTTCGACGGAACCGTGCACGCGGTGGCGTACTTCGGGCCGACGATCTTCGTGGCCGGCGAGTTCCAGAACGCCATCGTCCACGGCAAGAAGTACCCGCGGACCCGGCTGGCCGCCATCGACGGCAACACCGGGGCCCTCTACCCGTGGACACCCAGCGCCAACGGGGCCGTCCGGGCCCTGGTCGCCGACCCGGCCACCAACAGCGTCTACATCGGCGGCAACTTCACCAAGGTGAACGGCCAGCCCCGGGCGGGCCTGGCCCGGCTGAACTTCAGCGGCACCCTGCTGGCCTTCGCGCACACCGTCACCGGCGTCCCGTACGCCCTGGCCACGGGCGCCGGCCGGCTCTACGTCGGCGGCTCGTTCAGTGCCGTGGACGCCCGGGCGGTGAGCAACCTGGCCGCCTTCTCGCTGACCAGCGACGCCTACGACCCCGGCTGGGCGGCCAAGGCCAACCAGCAGGTACGCGCGCTCACCGTGTCGGGCTCGCGGGTCTACGTCGGCGGCCAGTTCCACAACGTCGACCAGGTCGCCGGTACCGCCCGGCTGGCCGCCGTCAACACCGTCACCGGCGCCCGGGACGCCGGCTTCGCCCCCGTGATCGGCTGGATCATCTACTCGATCACGGTCGGCCCGGACGGCACCGTCTACGGCGGCATGGGCGGCCGGGGCGGCGGCCACGCCGTCGCGCTGTCCCCCGCCGGAGCCCTCAAGTGGCAGGTGTACACCGACGGCGACGTCCAGGCGGTCACCTACCTCAACGGCGTCGTCTACTACGGCGGCCACTTCGACAACGTCTGCTCCACCGGCAGCCAGAAGCCGATCAGCGGCGCGTGCATCGGCGCGCACGTCAACCGGGTCAAGCTCGCCGCCGCGGACGCCACCAACGGGGCCATGCTGAGCTGGAACCCGACGGCCAGCGGCGTACACGGCGTCGAGTCCATGGCCGCCCAGCCCTCGATCGGCAGGCTCTCCGCCGGGGGCGAGTTCACCACCATCAGCGGCACCTGGTGGCCGCGCTTCGTCCAGTTCGGCTGAGCACGCAGCCTCGGCTGAGCACGCAGCTCGGCTGAGCACGCAGCTGCGATTGAGCACGCGGTCTCGGGTGAGCACGCGGCTTCGGCTGCGGGCGCAGCTCGGCTGAGCTGCCTGTCCTTTCGGGCCCGGTCGCCGCTTGCGGCGGCCGGGCCCCTGACCTGTCCGACCCGGGCACGCCCCCGCCCTGCGGTGGGTTGTGCGCCGGGACGAACACTCCACGCGAGGCGCCGGCCGGCCGGCCGCTGGGGCTGGGGCTGGGGCTGGGGCTGGGGCTGGGGCTGGGGCTGGGGCTGGGGCTGGGGCTGGGGCTGGGGCTGGGGCCTGCGGGTTCCACGGCGGAGCAGTGGCGCCACCCCCGGCCGCTGGCCGACGTTGGCGCCGGATCCGGCCGGTGCCGGCCGACGGGCTGCCGGGGTGCGTCGGCGTAGGCTCGGCCGGTGACCATCCACGACGTGAAGATCAATTCTCTGGCCGGCGAGCCGGTCGACCTGGCCGGCTACGCCGGGACGGCGCTGCTCATCGTCAACGTGGCGTCACGCTGCGGACTGACCCCTCAGTACACCGGCCTGCAGGGGCTCGCCGACCGGTACGCCGGGCGGGGCCTCGCGGTGCTCGGCGTCCCGTGCAACCAGTTCGGCGGCCAGGAGCCGGGTACCCCGGACGAGATCGCCGAGTTCTGTGACGTCAACTACGGGGTCACCTTCCCGCTCACGGAGAAGGTCGAGGTCAACGGCCCCGGCCGGCACCCGCTCTACCAGCAGCTCACCGCGACCACCGACAGCCGGGGCGTGGCCGGCGACATCCAGTGGAACTTCGAGAAGTTCCTGGTCTCGCCGACCGGCGAGGTGGTCGGCCGATTCCGCCCCACCACTACCCCGGACGCCGTCGAACTGGTCGCCGCGGTGGAGTCGGTCCTCCCCCGCTGACCGCGCCACCCGACGACCTCGCGACCTCGCGACCTCGCGATCCCACGACCTCGCGATCCCACGACTCCACGACCCCACGACCGTGGCGGACGGCGCTGACCGCCGCCTCACGGTTCTCCGCGGAGCGCGCGGCGGAGGGTCAGCCGGGCGGACGGCGGCGGGCGCCGAGGACGATCAGGACCAGGCCGGCGATGCTGACGAGCGGGCCGATGACGGCCCACCGGGTCTGACCACTCATCGCGCTGCCGCCCAGCACCCCGAGCCCCTGCAGGGTCCACAAGGCGCCCGCGACGACGGCCAGCGCACCGATGACAATCCACAGTCCACGCATGGTGACGCCCTCCCTGCGGGCGGCCCGGTCGGCCGCGCCTCATCGTAGGCCGCCGCGCCGCGCAGACCCAGCGCGCTCGCCGGACCTCGTAGCGCCGGCGAGCGTCGCCCGGCCACCTCGTCACGGCCACCCGGCCACGGTCCAGCCGAGGTCCGGCGGGAGTCGCCGGGCCGGGCTGCGGGCGCGTACTTGCGGGGGCCGGCGGCGGCGACGGTGTGCGTCGCAGTGCCCGGGGCAGGCCCCTTGACCTGGTGTTCCTGCTGGGAAAACAGAGCGTTGACGGGCCGCTGACGCGTCTGTAATGTTTGGCACGATCAATGCAAGCGCCGTGCAACATCGTTGCGAGAATGTTGGCGGCTTGCGCAAGTTCCGCAGGGATGCACCGCTCGTGTCCGTGCGACCGCTCCGCTCGTCCACGGAGAGGCTCCACGCGATGTCGGTCGGCCGTACCCGCGCACCGCCCCCGGCGGCAACCCTTCCTGCACGGCCCGCGCCAGGACAGCGGCATCCGCATGCCGTGACTGTCCACAGTGGAGCACTCCGCTCAGCGCCTCGACGCACGCCCGGCCGGCGTACCCCCGTCGTGCCGCACCCGCCCCGTCCCTAGGAAGCGAAGCCATGAATAGAAGGCCCATCGGCAGATTGCTGGCGGTCACCGCCGCGATCGGTCTCGTCATCGCCGCCGGGGCGAACCTGCCCGCCTCCGCGGCCGGCTCCAACCTGGCCTCCGGCAAGGCCGCCAGCGCCAGCAGCAGCAACGGCCAGTACGTCGCCGGCAACCTCAACGACGGCAACCAGGGCAGCTACTGGGAGAGCGCCGGGAGCACCTTCCCCCAGTGGGCCCAGCTCGACCTGGGCGCCAACACCTCCGTCAACCAGGTGGTCCTCAAGCTGCCCAGCGGCTGGGGCACCCGCACCGAGACGCTGTCCGTGCAGGGCAGCACCGACGGCGGCGCGTTCACCACGCTGGTCGCCTCGGCGGGGTACACGTTCGACCCGGCCAGCGCCGACACCGTCACCGTCAACTTCGGCGCCACCAGCCAGCGGTACCTGCGGGTGAGCATCAGCGCGAACACCGGCTGGTCGGCCGCGCAGCTCGCCGAGTTCGAGATCTACGGCCCGGGCACCGGCGGCAGCACCGGCAACCTGGCGGCCGGCAAACCGATGACCGCCAGCGGCGTCTCGCAGAGCTACGCCGCCGGCAACGCCGGTGACGGCAACCAGAGCAGCTACTGGGAGAGCACCAACAGCGCCTTCCCGCAGTGGCTGCAGGTGGACCTCGGCGCCTCGGTCGCGGTCAACAAGGTGGTCCTCAAGACCCCGCTCTCCGGCTGGGGCGCGCGCACGCAGACGCTGTCGGTGCAGGGCAGCACGGACAACGCCACGTTCGCCACGATCGTCGCGTCGGCCGCCTACACCTTCGACCCGGCCAGCAGCTCGACGGTGACCATCAGCTTCAACCAGACCACCACCCGGTACCTGCGGCTCAACATCACCGCCAACACCGCCTGGCCGGCCGGGCAGATCGCCGAATTCGAGGTGTACGGCCCCAGCGGCGGCACCGTCGACGCCACCCCGCCCAGCGCGCCGAGCGGCCTGGCCTACACCGAGCCGGCCACCGGGCAGATCAAGCTGACCTGGAACGCCGCCACCGACAACGTGGGCGTCACCGGGTACGACATCTACCTCAACAACGCGCTGCGCGGCAGCGTCAGCGTCAGCACCCTGACCTACACCGACAGCCAGCCGGCCACCGCCACGGTGACCTACTTCGTGCGGGCCCACGACGCCGCCGGCAACCAGTCCGGCAACAGCAACAGCGTCACCCGGACCGGGCGCAGCGGCGGGGACACCCAGGCGCCGTCGGCCCCCACCAACCTCGCCTACACCCAGCCGGCCGCCGGCCAGATCAAGCTCACCTGGTCGGCATCCAACGACAACGTGGGCGTGACCGGGTACGACATCTCCCGCAACGGCGCGCAGTTCACCTCGGTGAGCGGCAGCACGCTGACCTACACCGACGCGCAGCCGGACAACGCCACCGTCTCGTACTTCGTCAAGGCGCACGACGCGGCCGGCAACACCTCGGCGGCCAGCAACACGGTGACCCGTACCGGCTCCGGTGGCGGCAGCACCAACCTGGCGCTGGGCCGGCCGGTGACCGGGTCGGCGAACACGTTCACCTACGTGCCGGCCAACGTCAACGACAACGACGTCACCACCTACTTCGAGAGCGCCGGGTTCCCCGGCTCGGTGACGGTGAGCCTGCTCGGCAACGCCACGCTCAGCTCGGTGGTGGTCAAGCTCAACCCGGACTCCGCCTGGGGGACGCGTACCCAGAACATCGCGGTGCTCGGGCAGCTGGCCTCGGGCGGCAACTTCGTCACGCTGGCCGCCGCGGCCACCTACACGTTCAACCCGGCCAGCGGGAACTCGGTGAGCATCCCGATGAGCGGGGCGTACCAGAACATCCAGCTGGTGATCAACTCCAACAACGGGGCGCCCGGCGGCCAGGTGGCCGAGTTCCAGATCCTCGGTACCCCGGCGCCCAACCCTGACCTGTCGGTCAGCAGCGCCAGCTGGAGCCCGGCCGCGCCGATCGAGACCGACGCCGTCACCGCCAGCGCCACCGTGCAGAACACCGGCTCGGCGGCGTCCACCGCCAGCACGGTCAACTTCTACCTGGGCAGCACCAAGGTGGGCAGCGCCAACCTCGGCGCCGTCGCGGCCGGCGGCTCGGCCACCGTGTCGGCGAACATCGGCACGCAGAGCGCCGGCACCTACGCGCTCACCGCCAAGGTCGACGAGGCCAACTCGGTGGTGGAGCTCAACGAGAACAACAACTCCTACACCAGCGCCGCAAACCTCGTGGTCCAGCCCATCCAGAGCTCCGACCTGGTCGGTACGGCCGGCTGGAGCCCGGGCAACCCGAGCGCCGGCAACTCGGTGGCCTTCACCGTGGCGCTCAAGAACCAGGGCACCATCGCCTCGGCCAGCGGCTCGCACGGGGTGACCGTGGTGGTCAAGGACCCGGGTGGCGCGACGGTCACCACGCTCACCGGCTCCTACAGCGGCATCCTGGCCGCCGGGGCCAGCGCCAACGTCAGCGTGGGCAGCTGGACCGCGGCCAACGGAAAGTTCACGGTCACCAGCACGGTCGCGGTGGACGGCAACGAGCAGGCTGTCAAGCAGGGCAACAACACCGGCAGTACGAGCCTGTTCGTGGGCCAGGGCGCCAACATGCCGTACGACTTCTACGAGGCCGAGGCCGGCACGGTCGGCGGCGGCGCGGCGGTCGTCGGTCCCAACCGCATCATCGGCGACCTGGCCGGCGAGGCTTCCGGGCGCAAGGCGGTCACCCTCAACGCCACCGGGTCGTACGTGCAGTGGACGTCCCGGGCCGCCACCAACACCTTCGTGGTGCGCTTCTCCATCCCCGACTCCTCGGGCGGTGGTGGTACCAGCTCCACGCTCGACCTCTACGTCAACGGCACCCTGGTCAAGGCGCTCAACCTGACCTCGCACTACGCGTGGCTCTACGGCGCCGAGACCGGCCCCGGCAACTCGCCGGGTGCGGGCAGCCCGCGGCACATCTACGACGAGGCGAGCTTCACCCTGCCCGCGTCGTACCCGGCCGGCAGCGTCATCAAGCTGCAGAAGGACTCCGCGAACAGCGGCACCTTCGCGGTCGACTTCATGAACCTGGAGCAGGCCACCGCGGTGGCCAACCCGGACCCGGCGCACTACGCCGTGCCGGCCGGCTTCACCGGGCAGGACGTGCAGTCGGCGCTGGACAAGGTGCGGATGGACAGCACCGGCACCTGGACCGGCGTCTACCTGCCCGCCGGCCAGTACAGCATCGGCAACAAGCTGACCATCTACGGCAAGGCCGTCAAGGTGGTCGGCGCCGGGCCGTGGTACTCGCAGTTCGTAGTCCCGGCCAGCCAGGAGAACACCGACGCCGGCTTCGACCTGCAGAGCGGAGCGAGCGGCTCGTCGTTCACCGGGTTCGCCTTCTTCGGCAACTACACCTCCCGGGTCGACGGCCCCGGCCACACCTGGGACCTGCGCAACCAGTCGAACATCACGCTCGACAACGTCTGGATCGAGCACCAGGTGGTCGGCGTGTGGGGGGCTGCGAACGTGCAGAGCTCCACGTTCCGGAACATGCGCATCCGGGACACCTTCGCCGACGGCATCAACCTGACCAACGGCAGCCAGGGCAACCTGATCAGCAACGACGAGGCCCGGTCCACCGGTGACGACAGCTTCGCGCTGTTCGCCGCCACCGACCAGTACTCCGGCGACCTGAAGAACAACACCATCCAGAACGTCACCGCGCTCACCCCGTGGCGGGCGGCCGGCGTCGCGGTGTACGGCGGCTACGCCAACACCGTGCAGAACTTCGTGGTCGCGGACACGCTGTGCTACTCGGGTCTGACGGTCAGCTCGCTGGACTTCGGGTACTCGTTCCCCGGCTTCGGGGCCAGCCCGCCGACCACGATTGCGAACTTCTCGCTCCAGCGCGACGGCGGGCACTTCTGGGGGCAGCAGGTGTTCGGGGCGATCTGGATGTTCAGTGCCACGGATCCGTTCCAGGGCATCCGGATCAACGACGCGGTGATCACCGATCCGACGTACTCGGGCATCATGTTCCAGACCGACTACATCGGCGGGCAGCCGGGGTACACCTTCACCGACACCATCTTCACCAACACCACGATCATCGGTGCCCAGCGCAGCGGCGACGCCTACGACGCCAAGTCCGGCTACGCCATCTGGGCCAACCCGCTGCCGGAACCCGGCCAGGGGCCGGCGGTCGGCTCGGTCACCTTCAACCATCTGGTGCTGAGCAACAACTTCGTCGACATCCAGAACACCACGACGACGTTCCACATCACCGTCAACCCGTAGCGGTACGGGCACTGCGGCGCCGCCGGGGATTCTGCCCGGCGGCGCCGTCGTCTGTGCCGATCCGGGCACAGCCTGAGTGCCGGGTCAGCGGCGGAGCAGCCGGACGCCGGCGGCGGCCACCGCCGCCACGCCGAGCGCGGCGGCACCGAGCAGGCCGTGGTGCTGCGAGGCCCAGACCTGCGGGCTGCGCGCCGTGGCCTTGTCGTCGAAGGAGCCGTGCGCACCCTCGTCCCGGTTCTCGTCGGCCGGCTGCCACAGGTTCGGCGGGTCCTCGGGCAGCTGCTTGTCAGCCTGCTGGGACTTGATCCCGGTGCGGGCCAGGTAGCGGTCCAGCAGGCCGGGGGCGAACTTGTCGCCGATCAGGGTGGCCACGGTGGAGCCGCCCACCCAGTACTCGCGGCGGCCGGGGTGGTCGGCGGCGTACACGACCGCCCGGGCGGCCACCTCGGGCTGGTAGATCGGCGCGACCGGCTGGGCGTGCCGGGGCAGCTTGGTGAGCACCCAGTCGAACTGCGGGGTGTTCACCGCCGGCAGCTGCACCATGGTGGTGCGCACCCGGCTGCGCTCGTGCAGCAGTTCGCAGCGCAGCGCCTCGTGGAAACCCTGGATGGCGTGCTTGGCGCCGCAGTAGGCGCTCTGCAGCGGGATTCCCCGGTAGGCCAGCGCGGAGCCCACCTGCACGATGGCGCCCCGGTCCCGGGGCAGCATGTGCCGCAGCGCTGCCCGGGTGCCGTTGACGTAGCCGAGGTAGCTGACCTGGGTGGTGCGCTCGTACTCCTCCGGCGTCACGTCCACGAAGCGGGCGAAGACCGACGAGAAGGCCACGTTGACCCAGGTGTCCATCGGGCCGAGTTCGCGCTCCACGGTGGCGGCGGCGTGCTCGACGGCGCGGTGGTCGGCGACGTCCACGGCCAGCGGCAGCGGCGTACCCCCGAGCTCCTTGACGTCCTGCGCGGCCCCGTGCAGGCCCTCTTCGCCGCGGGCCAGCAGCGCGACCGCGGCGCCGCGCCGGGCGAACTCCCGGGCCACCGCGCGGCCCACCCCACCACTGGCTCCGGTCACCACCACGACCTGCTGTCGGTCCATCGTCGCCCTCCTCGGTCCTCCGGCCGGCATTACCCGGCGGGCCGGCCGGTAAACCGGGCGGTCGTCGGCGTGGCCAGCCGACCGGCCGCGACCAGGCAGGCCGCGCCGCACAGCAGGGCCAGGGCGCCGGCCGCGAGGAGCGCCCCGGCCGGACCGCCGGTGACCGGGAGGGCGGTGGCCGGGAGGGCGGTCGCCGGGGGGGCGGGCGGAGCCGGCGCGCCAGGCAGCACGAGGATCAGCTCCACCGACTGGCCCAGGCCGTGCTCGACCGGGGTCTCCCCACCGGTGACCTGATCGTGGGTCACCACCATGACGAAGGCGTAGCAGCCGGGCAGGGTCAACTGCACCGGTGGCGTGTCGAAGCCTCCGTCCGCCACCGTCCGCGCCGGGAAGCGGGCGGTCACCGGGGGGCTACTGTCCACCCAGTCCAGGTCGGCACAGCGCTGCCCCGGCCCCGGCGGCACCGGGCCGAAGAGGACCGGCGTCACGGTCGCGGTACGGCCGGGCAGCAGACCGGAGACGAGCACCCGGTCGGAGACCGTGCCACCGGACGGGATGACGTCCGCCGACGCCTGCGTCCGCACCTGCACCGGCGGTGGCACCAGCCTGGGCAGGACCAGCAGCGTCTCGGTGGAGTCGCCGGGCGGCAGCAGCACCGGCGGGCCGCTGGCCGGCTGCAGGACGGCGGCGAAGGTGTAGCAGCCGGGCAGTTCGAGCGTGACATCCGGCGTGGGGTAATCGCCGTCGCGGGTCACCGCCACCGCGGTGAAGGGCCGCACCGGCAGCGCCGGTTCGCTCCAGTCCACTGTGGAGCAGCCGCCGGCCGGCTCGGGCGGTGCCGGTCCGATGAGCCGGGCGAGCAGCGTCGCGCCGCCCGGTGGGGCGTGCACGACCGCGACGTCGTCGGCGACCCGGTGGCCGGCGACGACCTCGGCGATCGCGTCACCGCTGTGTGCGCTGGTACGGCTGAACAGCGCGGCGGCGGGCGCGAACTCCACCGGGTGGCTGCGGTGGCCGGTCAGCTCCACCGGCTGCGGCAGCATCATCTCCTGCACGGTGCGCCCGGGCGGCGGCGAGCCGACCATCAGCGTGCCGGACGGGGCGCGCACCCGACCGGTGGCGTCGATGGTTGCCGACCCGGCGACATCGGCGCGCAGCCACAGCTGCCCGCCGGGGGGCAGCTCGCCGCCGGGGAAGGGGACGGTGCCGGCGGCGTCGAGGAACGCGGCGGCGCCGGTGACCGCGACCGTCACGGCGCCGAGGACGTTGGCGCCGACGGTGTACGGGCCGACGAGGCTGCCCACCGGACCGGCGTCGGGACCGTCCACGACCGGCGTCGGGTCGGCCGGCACCGGCTCCGGCCCGGCCGCCAGGGCAGCCGCCACGATGGCCCGGACCGCGTTGTAGACGGCGAGGTCCCGGGTGGGGTCGGCGGGGCTGGCGCGGAGCGTGAAGTTGGGTGCCAGGACCACGCCGTCGGTGAGGAAGTGGATGGCCATGGCGACCACGCCGGCCTTCTGCGCGGTGGCGGTCAGCGTGGCCGGCTCGTTGGTCGCCGGCCAGTAGTGGGACACGACGTAGCGGACGTAGCCGTCGTCGGTCGGCGCGTCGGCGCCCACGGTGGGCTGCGGGTCGTAGCGGGTACCGCTGAGCTGACCGGCCGCCCACTGGACGCAGTACCCCTGGACGACCAGGTTGGCCACCTTCGGCGGGCTGGCCGGGGAGTCGTAGAAGCCGTACAGGCAGGAGTTGGTCCCGGTGGTCGGGGTGAAGCCGGTGCTGTCGTAGCCGTAGGGCGGGTAGCCCCGGCTCAGGATGTCGTAGCCGGCCGGCACGAACAGCGGCAGCGGCTGGCTGAACGGGGCGGCCGGGCGGACGCCGACCTCGATGCAGCCCCGGGTACCCACCTGGTAGACGACCGGCGGCGCCTGGGCGGCGGCCGGCTGGGCAGCCAGCAGCCCGGCGACGGACGCCAGCAGGAGCACAGTCGCGCAGTGGTGGACGACTCTTCGCAGGCTTGTCCCATTTGCCACATAGGCACCATAACAACAGCGCAGCCCCAAGCGCCCCGGGACCGGCGGGCGCGTGCGGCCGGTACGTCACGTCGGAGGTGTCGACGGGGCCGCGCAACTGGCGCGAGCGGAACTACGACCCGCGGCGCAGTCGCGTCCCTGCGGCGATGGCGGAGCGTGGCCGTCCTCGGCTACGTTGGGCAACCGGTCATGGTCGCTTACGCGCCGGTTCGGGTAGCCTTCCCGGTTCACCGCCGCTACCGTCAACCCCACCCGGTCACCGCCGGGGACGCAGCCCGATTGGACGCCCCCCATGCAGTCTCGGCTGGCCGCCCAGCATGCGCCGGCCGGCGCCGCGGAGCCGGTGCGCACCGCCTGTGTGGCCATCTGCGCCTACACCATGGACCGGTGGGCCAGCCTGGTGGCCGCGCTCGACTCGGTACTCGCCCAGCTCGGGCCGGACGACGAGGTACTGGTCGTCATCGACCACAACGAGGCGCTGCTGGACCGGGCCACCGCCGCCTTCGGCGGGTACCCCCGGGTCCGGGTGGTGAAAAACGACGGCCCGCGCGGGCTCTCCGGCGCCCGCAACACGGCGGTCGCGCTCACCGGCGCCGGACTGGTCGCCTTCCTGGACGACGACGCGGTTGCCGGCGAGCACTGGCTGGCCGGCATGCGCACGGCGCTGGCCGCTCCGGAGGTGTACGGCGTGGGCAGCGCCGCCCGGCCGCGCTGGCCCGGCGGGAACCGCCCGGCCTGGTTCCCACCCGAGTACGACTGGGTGGTCGGCTGCTCCTACCTCGGCCAGCCCACGGCCGCTGCCGACGTGCGCAACGTCATCGGCGCCGGGATGGCCTTCCGCGCCGAGGCGTTCACGCTGGCCGGGGACTTCTCGCACGCGGTGGGGCGGATCGGTACCGCGCCGACCGGCTGCGAGGAGACCGAGCTGTGCATCCGGGTACGCCAGGCCCGGCCGCAGGCCCGCATCACCTACCTGCCGGAGATCTGGGTCACCCACGAGGTGACCCAGCAGCGGCTACGGGTGCGCTACTTCGTCCGGCGCTGCTACGGCGAAGGGCGCTCCAAGGCCCGGGTGTCCCGGCTCGTCGGCGCCCACGCCGGCCTGTCCAGCGAGCGCGGCTACGTCAGCTCGGTGCTGCCGCGCGGCCTGGTCCGCGAGCTGAAGCGGGGCCTGCGCGGCCGGCTGGCCGGCTGGTCCGCCGCCGCCCTGATCGCCGCCGGGGTGCTGCTGGCCGGCGCCGGGTACCTGCGCGAGCGCCTGCTGGGCAGCTCCCCGGTATGAGCGCGGCCGACCGGGCGGTCCCGGCCACCGAGGTCGACCCGCGGGTCAGCGTGGTGATCCCGTGCCACGCCACCGAGCGCTGGCCCCGGCTGGCCGCCGCGGTCGCCTCGGTCCAGGCGCAGCAGCCGCTGCCGGCGCTGATCGTGGTGGTGGTGGACGGCAACCCGGCGCTCTACGAGCGGGCCCACCGCGACCTGCCCGGCGTGACGGTGGTGGCCAACGAGAGCGCCCGGGGAGCGGCCGGCGCCCGCAACACCGGGGTCCGGTACACCGCTACGCCCTACGTGGCGCTGCTGGACGACGACGCCCGCGCCCGCCCGGGCTGGCTCGCGGCGCTCACCACCGCCGTGGCCGCCGTGGACGTGGTCGGCGCCGGGGGCCGCACCGAGCCCGAGTGGGAGGCCGACCGGCCGGTCTGGTACCCCGATGACCTGCTGTGGGCGGTGGGGGCCACGTTCCCGGACGCGCCGAGCGTGGCGACGCCGGTCCGCAACGTCTGGTCGGTGACCATGATCGTCCGCCGGGAGGCGTTCGAGGCCGCCGGGGGCTTCCAGGTGGAGTTCTCCAAGGTCGACGACCGGTCCAGGCCCGAGGACACCGACCTGTGCCTGCGGATGAGCGGCTCCGGCGGCCGTTGGGTGTACACCCCCGACGCCGTGGTCGACCACTGGGTACCGGCCGGCCGCGCCCGGGTCGGTTACCTGCTGCGGCGCGGCTACGCCGAGGGGCGCGGCAAGGTCTGCCTGGCCCGCCGGCACCGGGGCGCCGCCACCCTGGGCCTGGAGCGCACCTACCTGTCCGACCGGCTGCCTCGGGCGGTGGCCCGGGCCCTCGGCGACGCGCTGCGCCGCCGTGGCCGCGCCGGTGCCCGGCGCGCCGCCGTACTGCTGCTGGCCACCGCCGCCGCCGGGCTGGGCGCGGCCGTCGAACTGCTCCGCGGCGCCGCACCTGTCGACGGCCCCCGGGCCGGTGCTGAGCCTGTCGACCGCCCCCGGACCAGCGCTGAGTCTGTCCTCGGCGCCCGGACCGGCGGCGCAACGGTCCGCGGCGTCGGGGCCGACGAGTCGGCCGGGCCGGGCGCCGCCCCGGCGATCCGGCCGACCGCCGTACCGGCCCTGGGCGCGCCGACCGCGGTCGCGCACACCGGCGGCCCGTCGTGACCGGCACACCGCGCCCGGTCGACCGCGCCGCCCGCCGGGGCCGCCGGCCGTGCGGTCGCCGGGCCGCGCGGAGCTGGTGAGCGCCACCGCGCCGGCACCTGTCCAGGTGATGCTCGTCGACCTGGACGGCCCCGGCGACCCACCGGCACCGGTCGCGCCGGGCTACGCGGGCGTCCGGATGTTCGGCCTACGGCACGGTCGGCCGGTGGCCGACCTGCGGGTGCCCGCCGACGCCGACCCCGCCGAGGTGCTCGCCCGACTGCGCGCCGTCCCGGCCGAGCCGCCACCGCCGCCGCTGGACGACGCCGACCTGCCCGCCGCCACCGTGGTGGTACCGACCACCTTCGCGCGTACCGCGACGCTGCGCCGCTGCCTCGACGCGCTGACCGCCCTGGACTACCCGCGCGTCGAGATCCTCCTGGTGGACAACCGGCCGGCAGCGGCCGGCCAGCCGATCGAGTGGGCCGAGCTGGCAGCGCTGCCGGGGGTCCGGGTGCTGGCCGAGCCCGCGCCGGGAGCCTCGGCCGCCCGTAACCGGGGGCTGGCCGAGGCGACCGGCGAGGTGGTCGCGTTCACCGACGACGACGTGATCGTCGACCGCCGGTGGCTGCGGGCACTGGCCGGCCGGCTGGTGCAGGAGCCCGGGGCGGACGCGGTCACCGGGCTGGTGCTGCCGCAGGAGCTGGAGACCGCCGCCCAGGTCTGGTTCGAGCAGTCCGGCAGCAACTTCGCGCAGCGCTACGCGCGCGGCACCTTCCGGCTCGGTCCGGGCCGCTTCCAGCTGCTCGACGAGCGCCGCCCCGGCCGCCCGCCGTCCTCCCTCTACGCCCTCGGCGAGCTGGGTACCGGCGCGAACCTGGCGTTCCGCACGGCGGCGCTGCGCCGGCTGCGCGGCTTCGACACCGCACTCGGCCCCGGTACCCCGGCCCGGGCCGGGGAGGACCTGCTGCTGTTCGTCCGGCTGCTGACCGGCGGCGGGCGGCTGGCCTTCGAACCGGCCGCCTTCGTCCACCACCGGCACCGGCGCTCGCACGCCGAGCTGCGCGAGCAGCTGCACGGGTACGGCGTGGGCTTCTCCGCCATGCTGACCGCCGCGGTGCTCGGTGAGCCTCGTCACCTGCTGGGCATCCTGCGGGTACTCGGCCCGGCGCTGGGCCGCGCGGTCCGCGGTACGGGCGAGCGGACAGCACCCCGCCCGGTCGCGTACCCATCCGATCTGCACCGCGCTGAGCTGCGCGGACTGGCTTTCGGCCCGATCGCCTACCTGCACAGCCGACGTACAATGCGCGCGTGGCGGCGATGACGGAGGGACGCAGCCGGCGCGTCCGTCCGGCGCTGGCCACCGCGCTGGGCGCGCTGACCAGCGGTGAGCAGCTGACCGGCGTCCGGTACGTGCTGGCACTGGCCGGACTCCTGGTCGGGGTGTTGGCCCCGGTGCTGGTGGCCACGCCGCTGCCGGCCGGGCTGCGGGCGCTGGCCGTGATCGCCTACGCCTGCGTCGGCCCGGGCGCGGCCGTGGTGTGCCAGCTGCGGGTCGGCGACCGGGTGACCGCCTGGGCCAGCACGCTGATGCTGAGCCTGGCCGGCTTCGCCGCCGTCGCTGTCGCCATGGTCTGGACCGACCTGTGGTACCCGACGGCCGGCTTCACCGCGCTCGCCTGGCTCAGCGCGCTGGGCTGCCTGGCCGGGCTCGCCGGGCGCGGGCGGCCGCGCGATCCGGTCGTCCCCCGCCAGCGCCCGCGCATCCCCACCGACCCGGACACCGGCAGCACCACGGTGCTGCCCCGGGTGGTCGACTCCGGCAGCGAGACCACCGTGCTGCCGATCGTGCCGGCCGACGTGGGCGCTCCCGGCGATGCAGTTCCGACCGGCTCCCCCAAGCAGCCCGGCGGCTCGAAGATGCCCGGCGCCGTCGACGGGTCGGCCGCCGCGGTGCTGCCCCGCCTCGGCAGCCTGCGGGCGCCGGACGAGACCGCGGTGCTGCCGGCGTTGCGGGACGCCGGGTCGGACCAGACCATGGTGATCAGCGCGGTGGCCGGGGACGGCAACTACACGGCGGTACTGCCGGTGATCCGGGACGAGCCCGCCCCGGCGCCTGCCGTCCGCCGCCCGTCACGGGTGTCCGCGCAGCTCGTCGTCGACGCGCTGATCCCCGCCGGGATAGTGGCGTCCTGGCTGCTCAGCGTGGCCCGGACCAGCACCGCCCGGGTGGACAGCTACGGGCTGCTGTTCGTCATGCATCCGGCGTTCTTCGTCGCCGTCGTACTGTGCGCGCTGGGCTTCGTGCGGGAGCTGTCCCGGCCCGGCTGGCGCCCCTGGGTGCTGGGCGGGTACACCGTGCTGCTGGTACTCGTGATGCACGCGACCGTGCCGCTGCTGCTGGCCGAGCCCGAGTACGCCTGGGTGTACAAGCACCTGGGCGTCATCGACTTCATCCGTACCCACGGTGCGGTGACCAACAGTCGGGACATCTACCAGCAGTGGCCCACCTTCTTCGCGGGCGTGGCGCAGGTGGTCGCCGTCACCGGGGTCGACCCGCTCCGGGTGGCGGCCTGGGCGCCGCCCTTCTTCGACCTGGCCAACTGCCTGCCGGTCTACGCGGTGGCCCGCACGTTGTCCACCGACCGCCGGATGCCCTACCTCGCCGTCTTCCTCTTCACCTGCGTGAACTGGATCGGTCAGGATTACCTGTCGCCGCAGGCATTCGCCTACCTGCTGGCGCTGGGCTGCTTCATGATCATGCTGCGCTGGCTGCGCCGGGCGCCCAGGGCCGCCCGGCGGGAGCTGCGACCGCTGCGCCGGCTGCGCCGCTGGGTCCAGTACGAGATGCCGGAGGCGCCCTACACCACCGCCCGCTCCCGGCGTCTGGCGCTGGCCGCCCTGTACGTCATCTACTCCGTCATCGTGGTCTCGCACCAGATCTCGCCGTACATCCTGGCGGTGAGCGCCACCGCGCTGGTCGTCCTCGGCCTGCTGGAAGCCTGGCAGGTGGTACCCATCCTGGGCGGCATCGCGGTGAGCTTCCTGGTCACCCGCTACGGCACGGTGGACCACTACGGGCTCTTCAGCGGCCTCAACTTCTTCCACAACGCGGAGGGGGCGCACGGGAACCCGAGCCCGAGCCAACCGGGTCAGTTCTTCTCCTCCCAGGTGGTACGGGCGCTGGCCCTGACCGTGTGGGGGGCGACCGGCCTCACCCTGCTGGGGCTGCGCCGCCGGCTCGGGCTGGTGGCCGTACCCGGCATCCTGGCCTTCTCCCCCATGGCGATCCTGGGACTGCAGAACTACGGCGGAGAGGCGATCTACCGGGTCTACCTGTTCTCGGCACCCTGGTGCGTCTGTGTGATCGCCATCGCCCTGCTCCGGGTCAGGGTGCCCGGCTGGGCGCGACGCGGCTGGCCGCTGCGCGGCCGGGCGTTGACCGGTCGGGCGCGACGCGCGCTCTACGCCGCCCGGATCGCGCTGGCCACCCCGCTGCTCGCGGCCGCCGTGCTCGCCAGCATGCAAGGCGAACACGGACAGCTGGAGTTCGACCAGATCACCCCGGCGGAGGTCAGCGGGGTCAGCTACCTCTACAACCACGTGGAGCAGGGAGCCGTGATCATCTCGGCGCAGAGCAACATGCCGGAGAGCATCACGGCGCGCTACGCCGACGTCAGCCCGCAAAGCGCCACGCTCTTCGGCGACGGGCTCAACGGCACCCTGGTCGCCGGGGACGGGTCGCCGGCGGACCTGTCCGCGATCGACGGCTACTTCTCCGAGCTGGACGGCGCACCGGCGTACCTGCTCATCACCACCGCGATGAAGCACTACGCCGACTACTTCGGGTTCCTGCCGCCCGGCTTCCTCGACCGGGTGGACGCCATGCTGGGCAGTTCACCGGACTGGAAGCTCTGGTACAGCAACGCCGACATCAAGGTCTACCGCTACCTCGCCTGACGGCCCGGCCGGGTCAGCTGCTGCTGTACGCGACCACCCAGTCGACGTACAGCTTGACGGTGGCCGGGGTGCTGGTGCCCGGGCACCCTTCCCAGCTGCCGCCACACTTCCAGGCCTGGGTCTGGATGGCGATCGACATCGGGATGTCCGGCACCTTCGGCGTGGCCATCGTGGTCCAGACCTTGCCGTCCAGCCGGTAGATCAGCTTGCCGGGGCTCCACTCCAGCTCGGCGGTGTGCCAGACGGAGAAGTTGCCGGTCACCTCGCGGTGCACCTTGGTGTCCTCGGTGCCGTAGTGCAGGGTGGCGGAGGTCATCTTCCGGTCCTTGCCGTTGTCCTCCAGGATGTCGATCTCCGGCGGCCAGACGTCGCCGATCGGCCAGAGCATCATCGTGTACGCGATGCCCCGCCCGACGTCCGCCCGGAACCGGACCTTGAACAGTCCGTAGGTCTGCTGGAAGGACTTCGAGTTGTTGATGCCGCCGGTGACGTAGAGGTTGCCGTTGGGGGTGTCCGCCCGGGAACCGGAGATGACCAGGTCGCCGTCGGCGGTGCCGACGTGGCTCGGGTCGAACCAGCCGCCCGGGTCGCCGCCCGGCTGCCCGGTGTAGTTCCACCACCGGTCGTCGATGCTGCCCGCGGTGAAGTCGTCGGCGAAGGTCTGCCGCCAGCCGGGCAGGTCGCCGCGCGGCATGGTGACGCCGGACGAACCCGGCACCGTCGCGGAGGGCCGCACGCTGGCCGGCGTGGATGCCGGCGCCGCCGAGGCGGCCGGCGCTGGCGTCGGGGTGGAGTCCGCCACGCCCGCGGCCGGTCCGCCGTGCTTCGGCGCGAAGACCACGTAGGCCGCACCGATCACGAAGAGCACCACGGCGAAGATGGTCACCAGGTTGCCCCGCCGCTCACGGCGGCGCGACACGGCGGGGTCGACGTCGGCCGGCGGCACCATGGCGTCGCCGGCGTTGTCGACGGCTCGTGGTTGCTGGTCGTTGAGCGGCACGCTGGCGCGCGCCGACGCCGTGACCGGGTTCTGCGGGGTGAGAGGCATGCCGGACAACTCCAGGATGGGGGAACACCGGGAAGTCTATCCGCGCCGGCCGGCTCCCCGGCCGGACGCCGACGTGGGCGCTGGGCGGACCACGGGTGCCGGGCCAGGTCGTATACGGTGACGGGGTTGCGGAGGGAGTTCCCATGCCAACCGTCAGTGTCGTGGTGCCCTGTTACAACTACGGCCGCTATGTCACCGAGTGCGTCACGAGCCTACTCGCCAACACCGCCGTGGAACTGGACATCCTGGTCATCGACGACGCCTCCCCGGACGACTCGTGGAGCGTGGTACGGCAACTTCCCCGCCTCGATCCGCGGATCCGGGTCGAGCGCAACGAACGCAACCAGGGGCTGATCGCCACCGCCAACGCCGGCGTCCTCGCGGCCACCGGCAACTACGTGGTACTGCTGTCGGCCGACGACCTGCACGCGCCGGGCTGGCTCGACCGGGCCGTCGGGCACCTGGAGGCGGATCCCGCCGCGGTGCTGGCCTACGGCCCTGTACGGCTCTTCCGCGGCGACACCCCGGCGGTACGACCGTGGCGCGGCAGCCGCCCGGTGCGCCACCGTGGCGTGGACTGGATCACCACCGCCTGCGCCACCGGGGTCAACGGCATCGTCTGCCCGGAGGCGGTGGTACGCACCTCCGCCCAGCACCAGGTGGGCGGGTACCGGCCGGAGCTGCCCTACAGCTCGGACATGGAGATGTGGCTCCGGCTCGCCTGCATCGGCGACGTCATCCAGGACCGGGGCGACTACGCCGCGTTCACCCGGCTCAGCCCGCGCAGCATGTCGGCGGTCGCCGAAGCCGCGGTGATCCACAAGCTGGAGATCCGGCGGGACGCCTTCGACGCCTGGTACGACTACGCGCGCGACCTCGTCCCGGGCGCCGGGCGGCTGCTCGCCCGGGCCTACCACAGCCTGGCCCGCACGGCCATCACCCAGGCCTGGCTGGCCTTCGCCGCCAGTCCCGCCGACGACAGCGAGGCCCAGCGGCTGGTCAAGTTCGCGCTCGACCTCGACCCTGACTGGGCTGCGGCGCCGGCGCAGCGGCTGGAGCGGGTACGCAACCGCGCCGCACCGCGCGGCGTGCTGAGCGCGGTCAGTCCGCTCGGCCGCCTGGCCCGGCGGGCGCACCGGGCGCGGGACGCCGCGAAGCGCAAGGTGACCCGCTTCTCGGTCAACTGAGCTCCGGGTCAACTGAGCTCAGGGTCAGCTGAGCGGTCAGTCGCCGGGTCAGCCGGTCGGTGCGCCGCCGACACCGGGACGCAGCCGTTGCCGGGCCTCCCGCGCCGCCCGCTGGGCCAGCCGCACGTAGTGGGTGGAGCGGCGGGGGCGCCAGCCGCGGTAGGGCGTCTCGTCCAGCCTGGCGAACCATTCCCCCCAGAAGGGGTGCGACGACTGGTCCGTCCACGGCTTGAGGTGGGTGGAGTAGTGCACGATCCAGGGATCGGCCTTCAGCTGCCGGACCTGCTCGTCGGTGTAGGGCAGCGCCGCCTCCAGCGCCTGGACGAAGTGTCCGGCCTGCTGGTTCCAGCGCGGATCCAGCTCGCCCATGCGGGCGCCCAGCACCGCGTTGATCGCCGCCTGATCGCCCTGGAACAGGTGCTCCTTGGCCAGATAGTTCAACGTGGCGCCGGTGACGTCCAGCTCACGCCAGACGGCGAGGTTCATCAGCAGTACGCCGGCGTTGAAGTTGACCTCGCCGGGCTGGCGACCGAGCCGGTGCCAGTAGGGCAGGCCGTAGGGCGTGCTGACGTACGGGGTGATCGCGTCCGCGACCGCCCGGCCGCCGTACCCGTCCAGCGGGGTGTCGAACAGGTCGCCCACGCAGCGCCGGAGGATGAGGTCGCAGTCCAGGTAGAGGGCCTTGTCGACGGAGTCGGGCAGCAGCGCCGGGATGAACAGCCGGGCATAGGTGGCCACGCTGATGTGCGGCCAGCTCTGCGGCAGGTTGGCGACCTTCTCCCGCAGGTCGGAGATCCAGCGCAGCCGGATGTCCGGGTGCTGCGCCACCGACTCGATCACGCCGCGGGTGTCCGGGCGCAGGCCCATGTCGCACAGGTGCAGCTCCACCGCGCGTCCAGGGGTGAGGTGCGCGACGACCGAACGGACCGTCACCGCCAGCGCGCGGCCGAAGCGCTCGTCCGCCGCGAGGAAGACGGCGGCTGTCCGGTCCGGCATTGCCGAAGTATGGCACGCGCACTGCTGGCCAGGGCCGGCTGCCCGGCCGCCCTCAGCCGGCGCCGCCGGCCAGCCGGGCGGCGGCGGCCCGGGCCAGGTGACCACCGGTACGGACGAGATAGCGGCTACGGCTGGGGCGCCAACCACGGTAGGGCGTCTCGTCCAACCGGGCGAACCACTCGTCCCGGAACGGATGCCGCGACTGGTAGTCCCACGGCTTGACGTGTGTCGTGTAGTGCACGATCCACGGATCGGCGAGCAACTGGGCCAGTTGCTCGCCCGGGTAGGGCAGGGTGACCTGGAACTGCATGTCGAAGTGCTCGGTCTGCTGGTTCCAGCGCGGGTCCAGCGCGCCGATCCGCCCGGCCAGCACGGCGTTGATGGCCTGCTGGTCCCCCATGGACACGTACCGTGTCGTGGTCAGGTAGCGCAGCGCCCTGGCGGCCAGGTCGTCGGCCCGCCAGGCGGCCAGGTTCATCAGCAGTACGCCGGCGTTGCAGTTCATCTCCTCGGCCCGGCGGTCGAGCGCGGCCCAGTGCGGCAGGCCGTAGACGGAGCTGACGAAGGGCGATGCGGCGTCCGCGACGGCCAGCACGGCGAAGTCGCCCACCGGCTCGGCGAACAGATCGCCCACGCAGCGCCGGACGATGAGGTCGCAGTCGAGGTAGAGGGCCTTGTCGACGCTCTGCGGCAGGATGTCCGGGATATGCAGCCGGGCGTACGTGGCCCGGCTGATGTGCGGCAGGCTCGCCGGCAGTTGCGCGACCAGCCCACCGAGATTCGAGATCCACTCCAGGCGTACCGAGGGGTGCCCGGCAGCCTGCTCGATCAGCGCACGGTTGGCCGGCGCGATGCCCATGTCGCAGAGGTGGAGATCCAGTTCGCGGCCGGGCGTCAGGTGCGCGACGATCGACCGCACGGTGGTGGCCAGCGGCCGGCTGAAGCGGTCGTCGGCGGCCAGCACGACGGGGATGCGACTGTCCGGCATAGCCGCCAGTATGGCCGACCAGCCGCCGCGCTTCGGCGGCCTGGTCAACCGGTCCGCGACGGGTCCGGTACCGGAGCACTGACGGCAGCGCCGCCCGGCGCTGCCGCGCCCCGGGTCCAGCCGGGTCGAGCGCCGCGTGCCTGGGCTGGGGAACGGTCGGCTGGCGGAGCACCGGCGCGGCACCGTCCGCTGGGGCACCGCCGGACGGGTGGACCGCCGCCGGTGCGGCATCGCTGACCCGGGGCAGCACGGCGGTCTGGTCGCCCGCCGGATCGGCCGGCGCCGCCGGGGGCCGTTCGAGGACCACCGTGTCCTCGCCGCCGGTACGCCACGGGGGGAATTCCTGGACGAAGCCTGCGGAGTGGTGCTGCCGCAGCTGCGCCCGCAACGCCGCCATGTCCAGCACGACCGTCTCGGCGTCCGCCGGGTCACCCCCGGGCGCCGGCTGCTGGGCACCCAACTGGGCCCGCAGCAGGCCGAGGTCGACCACCATGGTCACGTCATCGTCGATGGAGCGGTCGGCCAGCGCGCGGTAGCGGCGTACCACCGTGGGAAGCAGGCAGATCGCGATGGTCGCATCGGTCACCACGAACCCACCGACCACGCCGTTCACGCCGAACCAGTGCATCCCCAGCGTGAACAGGGGCAGCGACAAGGCCGCCGAGAGCAGGCTCAACCGGAAGATCGCCCAGTTGCGGCGCTGGATCAGCAGCGACACGCTGTAGACCAGGCTGATGCAGCTGAACGGCACGCTCAGCCCGATCAGGCGCAGCGCGGTGGTACCACCGGTCGAGTAGGCGCTGCCGAGCACCTGGAGCAGCCAGGGCGCGCCGACCACCAGGCCGACCGTGGCGCTGGCACAGACCAGCAGCACCAGCCGGGTGGCGTGGCGCAGATGGGTACGGGTATGCGCCGCGTCACTGGCGGCCTCCACCACGAACGAGGAGGAGATGTTCCACAGCAGCCCGTGAATGACCGAGCCGACCAGCCAGGGAACGAAGAACACCGCGTTGGCCGTCGGGCCGAGCACCGCCGTGACGATCACCGGCGGCAGGTAGCTGGTGAGGTTGCCGAGCAGGCTGTCGGCGTAGCCGGCGCTGGTGAACTGGACAAGGTCACGCCGGCTGGGCATGCGGACCCGACCGGCGTGCCGGCGGACGTGGTCGGGCAGCAGCCGGCCGAAGAGCGCGACCGTGATCACCACCACCGCCGCGATCATCGGTACCGCCCAGGCGACCAGCACCGGGCTGGCAAGGGACGCCGCGACCAGCACCGGCATCAGGCACAGCCGCCCGACCGCGATGGCGATGTTCTCCACCGGCACCCAGCCGGTCCGCTTCAACGCGGTCAGTACGCCGTCCTGCAGGCCCGACAGGCAGGCGCCGAGCACCGCGACACCGAACGCGGCGGCCCAGAACGGCCCGGATCCCAGGAACTGCCGCCCCAGCCCGAAGGCGACGAACCCGAACGCCAGCAGTACCGAGACACCCGTCGAGATCAGGTAGGTGCGGCTCAGGAAACGCCCGACCGCGCCGCCGATGAGCGGGACGAACCGGATCAGCGCCGAGCTGAGCCCGAGGCCGCCCATGCCGCCGAGCAGGCTGATCGCGGAGACCCCGGCCGACGCGCGGCCCACCTCGTCGGTGCTGAACAGCCGGGCGGCGACCACCCAGAACACCATGCCCAGGGCCGAACTCGCGACCGTGGAGAACATCAGTGCGGAGGCGCTGCGCAGTATCCGGCTCGCTGGTACGGGAGCTGCTTTCAGCGCGCGGGACACCGTCGGATTGTACGTCGGCACAGTCCGTACCCCGGCGTGTGCAGCGGCACCCGGGACCGGCCGGCGGCTGGTGCCGGACACCGGGCAGGGTCCTACTCTTCCCAGTCGTCGAAGGCGCCGGCCAGCGCGGCCCGGAACAGCATCGGCCGGTCGACCCGGGTGATGAAGGTGCGCGGCACGGTACCGGCGGGGCGGGTGTTGACCGCCTGGGCGTAGAGCGTCCGGTACCCGGCGCCGGCAGCCGCCCGGCGGGCTACCTCGGACCAGTTGCCGGACTGCCCGAACGGTAGCGCGAACTCGTCGGTGTCGACCCCGGTCATCTCGACCAGCCGGGAGCGGGACTCTTCCAGTTCCTGGCGCGCCTGCGCCTCGCTCAGCCGGGAGAAGTCGGGGTGGCTCACCGAGTGGCTGGCGATCCGCACCCCGGCCTCGTGCAGCGCGCGTACCCCCGGCCAGTCGAGGATGTGCGACCGGCCGGGCCAGGCCTGGCCGTCGCTCCAGCCGGTGACGATGAACGCGGTCGCCGGGATCCCGTGGTGGCGCAGCACCGGCAGGGCTCCGGTGAGCACGCTGGCCACACCGTCGTCGAAGGTCACCGCCAGCAGCGGCCGGTCCGGTTCGGCGATCACCTGGGCCGGCGTGGCGAAGCTCCAGCCGTCGTCCACCGCGATCTGCAGGTGCCGCTCGAAGTGGCGCGGGCTGACGTCGTTGATCCCCCAGTACGGCGTACCGATCGAGTGGTAGGCCAGGATGCGGCCACGCCGCGGGCCACGCCGGCTGGACGCGGCGCCGATCGTCCAGCGCTGGGCGACTGTCCGGCTGGTCAGCGCGGCCCGGTACGCGGCCTGGGCGGGTGGGAGGCCGCCGAGCGTGCGCCGGATGGTCGACAACATGGTCACCGCCCGCCGCCCGGAGCACCGGACGGACCTGACCCGCACCTGGCGGGGGCCGGTGCCGGGTGGCAGCGCACCGCCGGTCGCCCGGTCACGGTGATTCCCCGGCCGCGGCGCGTAGCCCACCGTCGGCCGCCCGCTTGTGCGCCGTCCCGCACGCGGCGCAGGCCAGGTCCGCACCCAGCCGCTCGCCGCAGGCGCAGACCCAGCCCTTGTGCCGGGCCGGGTTGCCGGCCACGAAGGCGTGCGCGGGTACGTCCCGGGTGACCACCGCGCCGGCGGCCGCGAACGCGTGCGCGCCGATCTGATGCCGCACACCACGACCACTCCGGCGCCCAGGGTGGCGCCCCGCCGGACGGTGGTCGCCAGCAGCTGCGCGCCGCCGCGCTGGATGGCTGCCCGGGGCCGCAGGTCGTTGGTGAACAACACGTTCGGGCCGAGGAACACGTCGTCCTCGCAGGTGACCCCGTCGAAGACCAGGATGGCGTTCTTGACGGTGACCCGGTCGCCGAGCGACGCGCCGGTCTCGACGAAGGCGCCGTCGCAGATGTTGCAGTCGCGCCCGACCCGGGCGCCGGGCAGGACGTGCGCGAACGCCCACACCCGGGTACCGGCGCCGACCTCGCTGCTCTCGCACAGCCCGCGCGGGTGGACGAAGACGCCGTCCGGCCCGGTCACGCCACGACCGCCCGGGCCAGCGCGTCGACCACCCGCTGCTGCTGCCCGGCGGTGATCTCCGGGTAGATCGGCAGCGAGAGGATCCGCCCGGCGAGCGCTTCGGCGACCGGGAAGTCGCCGGGCCGTGGCCGAGGTCGGCGAAGGCGCCGGTGAGGTGCACCGGGGTCGGGTAGTGGATCGCCCGCGCCGATGCCGTCGGCGTGCAGCCGGGACAGCACCCGGTCGCGGTGCGTCGACCTGGACCACGTAGAGGTGCCAGACGGGCTCGTTGCCGGGGTCGACCACCGGGGCGGTCACCCGTCGACAGGCCGGCGAGCAGCGCGTCGTAGCGGGCGGCGGCGGCGCGCCGGGCGGCGTTCCAGCCGTCCAGGCGGCGCAGCTTGGCGCGCAGCACGACCGCCTGCAGGGTGTCCAGGCGGCTGTTGAAGCCGAGCACCGGGTGCTCGTACTTGCGCGGCGAGCCGTGCGCGCCGAGCAGCCGTACCCGCTGCGCCAGCGCGTCGTCGTCGGTGAGGACGGCACCGGCGTCGCCGTAGGCGCCGAGGTTCTTGCCGGGGTAGAAGCTGGTCGCCGCCATCGGCGCCCAGCGCAGCCGGCGCCGCGGCCGTCCCGGGTGGCGCCCTGGGACTGGGCGGCGTCCTCGACGACGGCCACGCCCGGCCGGCAGCCGGTCGCGCAGCGCGGCCACGTCGGCGCGCCTGGCCGTAGAGGTGCACGGGCAGCACGGCCCGGGTCGCGGGCGTCAGCGCGGCCACGGCGGCGTCGAGTCGATGCAGGCGGTGTCCGGCCGGCAGTCGACCAGCACCGGCGTGGCCCCGGCGCGGGCCACCGCCTCGGCGGTGGCGATGAACGTGTTCGCCGGCAGGACGCACTCGTCGCCGGGGCCGATGTCCAGGGCGCGCAGGGCCAGTTCGATGGCGTCGGTGCCGTTGCCGACGCCGACACAGTGCGCCACGCCGACGTACCGCGGCGTACTCCGCCTCGAACGCGGCCACCTGCGGGCCGCCGACGAACGCGGTGCGGGCGAGCACCTGGGCCCAGCCGTCGGCCACCTCGTCGGCCACCTGGGCGTGCTGCGCGGCGAGGTCCACCAGGGGAATGTTGCTGCCCGGCATGCGGCTCCTCAGGTACGGGCCGGGACGGCCGACAGCGCACCGGCCAGCGCGTCGACCACCGTCCGTTGGTCGGCGTCGGTCAGTTCGTGGTGCAGCGGCAGGATCAGGGTACGGCGGTGAGCCGCTCGGTGACCGGCAGCGGCGGGTGCGGGTGCCCGGCGTAGGCGGGCTCCCGGTGCGCCGCCATGATGCCGCGCCGGGCCGACACGCCCGGCGCGGCGAGCGCGGCGAGCACGTCGTGCGGCCGGCCGGGGGCGTCGTCGGGCAGCTCGACCCAGAAGGACTGGTAGTTGCGTCGGTGCCGTAGGCCGGGTCGCGGACCGGGGCGACGCCGGCAGGTCGGCCAGCAGCGCGTAGTAGCGCGCGGCCAGCTCCCGGCGGCGGGCCACGATGCCGGGCAGCCGGCGCAGCTGGACCAGCCCGATCGCGGCCTGCAGGTCGGTCATCCGGTAGTTGAACGCCGGTCTCGGCGTACCCCTCGAGCATCACCGCACCGGCGGCGTGCCGGTCGGCGGCCGACACGGTCATCCCGTGCTCGCGCAGCCGGCGCAGCCGGGCCGCCAGTCGCGCGTCGTCGGTGGTGACCATGCCGCCCTCGCCGGTGGTGAGCAGCTTGCGCGGGTGGAACGACCAGGCGGCCAGCAGCGCACCCTGCCCCGACCGGCCGACCGTCCGCAGGTGGAGCCGGCGGCGCAGGCGGCGTCCTCACAGCACCGGCACGTCGCCGCAGACGGCGCGCAGCGCGGCGACGTCGGCCGGCTGGCCGCCCTGGTGCACGGCGAGGACGGCCCGGGTGCGCCGGGGTGCAGCACGGCGGCCGACCGTCGCCGGCGGTGAGGTTGCCGGTCGCCGGCGTCGACGTCGGCGAAGACCGGGGTGGCGCCGCAGTAGCGCACCGCGTTGGCGGTGGCGATGAACGAGAACGACGGCACGACCACCTCGTCGCCCGGCCCGACGCCGAGCAGGTGCAGCATCAGGTGCAGCGCGGTGGTGCACGAGGAGACGGCCACCGCGTGCCGCGGCGCCGACGTACGCGGCGAACGCCTGCTCGAACTCGGCCACCCGCGGCCCCTGGGCCACCCAGCCGGAGCGGACGACCTCGGCGACGGCCGCCGCCTCCTCCTCGCCCAGCAGCGGCTTCATCACCGGGATCACGCGGCTGCCCCGCCGATCGCGCTGCGCCACCACTTGACCAGTCCGCGCAGGCCCTCGTCCAGGCCGATCTCCGGGGACCAGCCCAGGTCCCGCGCGGCGGCGCCGATGTCGGCCAGCCGCCGGGTGACGCCGTTGACGGCGCGCGGCCGGGCCGAACTCCACCGGCAGGTCCGAGTCCATCGCGGCGAGCAGCGCCCCGGCCAGGTCCAGCAGGCTGGTCTCGGTCGCCGATGGCGATGTTGTAGACCTCGTCGGTGGCGCCGGCCCGGGCGGCCAGGACGTTGGCCCGGGCGATGTCGTGCACGTGCACGAAGTCCATGGTCTGCAGGCCGTCACCGAAGATCAGCGGCGGCCTGCCCTGGGCGATGCGCTCCATCCAGCGGATCAGTACCTCGGTGTAGACGCCGTGGGCGTCCATCCGGGGGCCGTAGACGTTGAAGTAGCGCAGCGCCACGTAGTCCAGGCCCGGACATGGCGTGGAAGCTGCGCAGCATCCCCTCGTTGAACGCCTTGGCGGCGCCGTAGAAGGTGTCGTTGTTGTAGGGGTGGTGCCGTTCGGTGGTGGGGAACGACTCGGCCAGCCCGTACACCGAGGCCGACGAGGAGGCGATCACCTTGCGTACGCCGGCGGCGGCAGCCGCCTCGATCACGTTGAAGGTACCGTCGACCAGGCTCTCCAGGGCCAGCCGCGGCTGCTCGGCGCACTGGGTGATGCGCAGCGCGGCGAGGTGGAACACCAGGTCCCGGCCGGCGGTCAGCTCGGTCACCAGGCCGGCGTCGAAGATGTCGCCCTCGACCAGCCTGAGCCGGTCACCGGCGACCGCCTTGGCTTCGGCCAGGTTTTCCCGCCGGCCGCGGACCAGGTTGTCCAGCACCACGATGTCGGCGGCGCCCGCGTCGACCAGCTGGTCGACCAGGGCCGAGCCGATGGTGCCGGCACCGCCGGTCACCAGGACACGTTGGCCGGTCACCGGCTGGGCGGCCGGACCGGCGTTGTCGATGCTCACACCGTCACCTCTCCGCGGCCCCGCCGCGACGCTTCGATCGGCAGGTCGTCCAGCTGGGGGTCGGGCTCCGGACCCCGGTACGGCGGCGGCGCGTCCCCGATCCCCCGGATGGGTACGGTGGCGCCGTCCTTGGCCAGGCTCAGCGAGGCGGCCTCCAGCATGGCCAGCACCCGCAGCCCGGACCGGCCGTCGGTGAGCGGGGCGCGGCCCTGCGCGATGGCGTCGGCGAACTCGACCACCACCGAGCGCAGCGCCTCCTGGTTGGCCAGCGCCGGCATGACGGTGTCGCCGGTGCGGTAGGAGACGATGGTCCGGGCCCGGGTGTCCGGCCCCATCTCGTCGCTGGAGCGCAGGTCCACGCCGCGGTCGTGGACGGCGAGCCGGTGCACCGGGTCGAGGTCGTTCCAGACGATGGTGCGGCGCGACCCGCCGACCACCATCGTGCGGATCTTGACGGGCGACAGCCAGTTCACGTGGACGTGCGCGAGCGCGTCGTTGGACAGCCGGACGGTCAGGTGCGCCACGCAGGCGTGGCCCGCCCCGACCGGGTCGGAGCCCTGCGCCGCGACCGAGACCGGCCAGGCGTTCTCCGGCAGGATGGCGTCGAAGATGGACAGGTCGTGCGGGGCCAGGTCCCACAGCACGTCGACGTCGGGCTGGATCAGGCCGAGGTTGATCCGGACCGAGTCCAGGTACTGCAGGTCCCCGATTTCACCGCTGCGCAGCAGGGTACGGATGTGCTGCACGGGAGGGGTGTAGACGTAGGTGTGGTCGAGCATGAGGACCACGCCGTGCCGGTCGGCCGCCTCCACCAGCAGGCGCCCCTCCCGGTAGGTCGGCGCGAGCGGCTTCTCCACCAGCACGTGCCGGCCCGCCTCGATGGCCTTCATAGCCAGCTCGAAGTGGGTACCGGCCGGGGTGGCGATGGCCACGGCGTGCACCGCCGGGTCGGCGATCACCTCGTCGATCGAGGTGCACGCGCGCACCGTGGAGTACGGCCCGAGCACCCGGTCGGCCCGTTCGAGGTCGATATCGCACAGGTACTCCAGTCGCACGCCGGGTGTGGCCTGCACGTTGCGGACCAGATTCGGCCCCCAGTAGCCCGCGCCGACAATGGCGATCCCGGTGACCGGGCTGGTCCCCTCCACGCGCGTCCTCCCGTTGATCCGTCAGGGCCGGCAAATCCAGCAGTGCGGACCAGCGCGCAATCATAGCGGAGCGCTCCGTGACGCCACGGTGATCAGACGGTCCGGAGTGGATCAAATGCCCTGGGTGGCCGGGTGGCACCGGGGTCAGCGTCCGTCCCGCTGGCCCCATCGTCCCCGGCCACCGCGCAGAGCGCTGCTGCCGCAGCGGTATCAGGCGGCCGACGGATGCGGACGGCCGTAGTAGGCGGCGCGTCATCAGCTCCTGCATGTCGGCCAGCATCGGCATCCGGGGGTTGGCCGGGGCGCACTGGTCGGCGAAGGCGTTGACCGCCTGCTGCGGCAGCGCCGCCAGGAAGCGCTGCTCGTCGCACGCCGATCTCGGCGAAGCAGCGCTCGATCCCGACCGCGTCGCGCAGCCGCTCCACCGCCACCGCCAGCGACTCCACGCCCTCCTGCGGCGTACCGGCCGGCAGCCCGAGCATCCCGGCGATCTCCTGGAAGCGCTGGGGCGCCTGGTAGTTCTCGTACTTCGGCCAGCCGGTCAGCTTGCCGGGCCGGGCACCGTTGTACCGGATGACGTGCGGCAGCAGCAGCGCGTTGGTCCGCCCGTGCGCGACGTGGAAGGTGGCGCCGAGGGTGTGCGACATGGCGTGCACGATGCCGAGGAAGGCGTTGCCGAACGCCATCCCGGCGATGGTACCGGCGTTGTGCATCTTCTCCCGGGCCTGCGGATCCGCGCCGCCGTCCCGGACGGCCCGCTCCAGGTTGGCGAAGATGAGCCGGATCGCCTGCAGCGCGAGGCCGTCGGTGAAGTCGTTGGCGTAGACCGAGACGTAGGACTCGATGGCGTGGGTGAGGGCGTCGAAGCCGCTGTCGGCGGTGACCGTGCGGCGGCAGGTCGGCGGTGAGCGTCGGGTCCACGATCGCCACGCTCGGGGTGAGCGCGTAGTCGGCCAGCGGGTACTTCTGCCCGTCGGCGGTGTCGGTGATGACGGCGAACGGGGTCACCTCGGCGCCGGTCCCCGACGTGGTCGGCACGCACACCAGCTGCGCCTTGGCGCCCAGCGTCGGGAAGGCGAAGGCGCGCTTGCGGATGTCGAAGAACTTCTCCTTCATGTCCGCGAAGACCACCTCGGGATGCTCGTAGCGCAGCCACATCACCTTCGCCGCGTCCATCGCCGATCCGCCGCCCAGGGCGATGATGGTGTCCGGCTGGAAGCCGCGCATCAGCTCCGCGCCGCGGTCCACGGTGGCCACGCTGGGCTCCGGCTCGACGTCGTCGATGATCTGCAGGGACACCCGCTGGGCGCGGCGCTGCAGGACGGTGATGATTTTGTCGACGTAGCCGAGCCGGGTCATGGTGGCGTCGGTGACCACGGTGACCCGCGCGCACGTCCGGCATGTCGGCGAGGTAGCGGATGGCGTACGGCTCGAAGTAGATCTTCGGTGGCACCTTGAACCACTGCAGGTTGTTGGTCCGCCGGGCCACCCGCTTGATGTTGACCAGATGCGCGGCGGAGACGTTGTTGGACACCGAGTTGCGGCCGTAGCTGCCGCAGCCCAGGGTCAGCGACGGCGTGAGCGCGTTGTACATGTCCCCGATGGCGCCCTGCGAGGCCGGCGAGTTCCACAGCACCCGAACCGCCTGCACCCGGCTGCCGTACCGCCTCCACCAGGTCCTCGTCGGCGGTGTGGATGACCGCGCTGTGCCCCAGTCCGTTGAACCGCACCATCTGCGCCGAGAACTCGAACCCCTGCGCGTGGTCGGCGCTGCGCAGCACGGCCAGCACCGGGCACAGCTTCTCCCGGGTCAGCGGCTGCGCCGGCCCCACCCGGTCCACCTCGACGAGTAGCACGGAGGTGTCGGCGGGTACCGCAAAGCCGGCCGCCTGGGCGATCCAGGCCGGGCTGCGCCCCACCACGGCGGTGTTGAGCACCGCCTCGTCACAACCGGCACCGTGTGCCGCCACGCCGAACATGAACTCCTCCAGCTGCCGCTTCTCGGCGGCGCTGACCCGGTACGCGCGCAGTCCAGCGAACGCTTCCAGGGTGGCTTCGTAGATCTCGGTGTCGATGATGACGGCCTGCTCGGAGGCGCAGATCATGCCGTTGTCGAACGACTTGGACAGCACGATGTCGTTGACCGCCCGGCCGATGTCGGCGCTGCGCTCCACGTACGCCGGGACGTTGCCCGCGCCCACGCCCAGCGCCGGCTTGCCGGCCGAGTAGGCCGCCCGCACCATCGCGTTGCCCCCGGTGGCCAGGATGGTGGCCACTCCCGGGTGGTGCATGAGCGCACCGGTCGCGGCCAGCGACGGCTGCTCGATCCACTGGATGCAGTGCGCCGGGGCGCCGGCCGCCACGGCCGCGTCCCGGACCACCCGGGCGGCGGCGGCCGAGCAGCGCTGGGCCGCCGGATGGAAGGCGAAGATGACCGGGTTGCGGGTCTTGAGCGCGATCAGCGCCTTGAAGATGGTGGTGGAGGTCGGGTTGGTGACCGGCGTGACGGCGCAGACCACGCCGACCGGCTCGGCGATCTCCACGATGCCGTTGATCTCGTCCCGGTTGATCACGCCGACGGTCTTCAGCCCCGCCATGTGGTGGGTGACGTGTTCGCAGGCGAAGATGTTCTTCACGGCCTTGTCCTCGAACACCCCGCGCCCGGTCTCCTCGACCGCCAGCTGCGCCAGTGACACGTGCTCGTGCAGCGCCGCCACCGACGCCTTCTTCACGATGTGGTCGACGCGCTCCTGGTCGAAGCCCTCGAAGTCGGCCAGCGCCGTGAGCGCGTTGCGTACCAACGCTTCGATCATCGCGTCGGGCCCGGCGTCCGGCACAGCAGCGGTCCGGCCGCCGTCCGCCGGGGTCGGGAAGGCCACGCCCGGTGCGCTGACACGGACCGCCGTCGCCCCGTTCGCGGTCGCTGCGGTGTCGGTCCTGGCTGCCATCTTCGTCATCTGTCGACCCTCCTGCCGGCGCCGGCGCCACGGATCTGGAGACCGGACGTTCATCTCCATCGTTGCGGCCGGGGCGGGGCGGCGGCGGAGCCGGAGGACTCCCGCGACGGGGGCCGAAGGTCCCTGGACGCGGTACGACAAGCGGCGCTCACCGCAGATGCGGGAGCGCCGCCGGGCAGCAGGACGTGCTCAGAAAGAGGAGGTGCGGGTGCTGCTGAACGGTGAGACCCGGGCGCCGACGATGTGGCGGAAGTTCACGATGAACGTGAAGATCTCCGCGTCCCGCTGTCGGGACACCCGCAGCGAACGCACAGCGCCGTCCCGCATCCAGTCGGCCAGGTCGTCCTCGGTCGGCGCCGGGTCATAGACCTGCAACACCAGTTCATGTTCCTTACCGACGCTGAGCAGGTACAGCAGGCAGGCCGGGATGATCTCGTCGGTCATCGGTTCGGTCGTCGGTTCGGTCGTCGGTTCGGTCATCGCTCACCGACCGTCCCAGGCGGTGGTCAGCCGCGACGTGCTGTCGTGGTCGCGCAGGTCCCACAGCTCCTCCGGAATGGCCTCCCGGCCCCCGGTGTCGCGCAGGTGGGCGATCACATCGCGCTGGACCGCGTCCAGTTCCGCGCGGGCACGTCGCCATCTGTTGTACAGATCCACCGGCAGGACAGCTCCAGCGCCCTGCTCTGCCGGGACAAGATCCAGTACCGGATACTCCTCGTACCCGCCGATCATGTAGCGCGGCATTCCGCGTTCCCTTCAGCGCGACGCGCCGGGAACGGTATCCCTCGGGCGCGCGCCGTACGCCGTCCAGCCTACCCCTCGTGGGGGTTGGCTGGATTCCGGCAACTGCTCTCTTCCGGCCGAGGTGGCCCCGTGTCTGGCCGCTGTGCCCGGGCACCCGTTCGGGTGTCGCACGGGCCGGCCCGGTCACCGATTCTGGTCAGCGACCTGAGGTGTTACTGGCGTCCGGGTCCGGTCGAGCCCATCGGAGCGCGGCCGTAGCGCCGCGCCCGAGGCTTGCCGGTGGACTCCGCCAACCTGATCCGCGCACAGCGGGCCGAGGTTGACGAAGGCCCAGTCCCGTATGGTCGACCCGACCCGGTTGGCCAGTCGACAGACAGGCTCAGACGACCTGGATGTTGGCTGCCTGCGGGCCCTTGGTGCCACGCTCCACGTCGAAGCTGACGCGCTGGTTCTCTTCCAGGCTGCGGAATCCGCTGGACTGGATGGCCGAGAAGTGGGCGAACAGGTCCGGGCCACCGTCATCGGGGGTGATGAAACCGAAACCCTTGTCCGCGTTGAACCACTTCACTGTACCGACTGCCATGACTGCTCCCTGCATTGTGGTTTTCCGCCGCCCGCCTTGTGCGGGATGCGAGCCGCGTGGACTCGATCGAGGCGTCACAGGCGCACAAAAACGCGCCTGGGAACCATACTCACCAGGCGCTGGCAAATATTGACGAGCCCAACTGCTGCTCCGACCAGCCTAGCACGTGATCCTGCCTCCGCGGGCTGATACGGTGAGCAGGTCGAGAATCTCCCCCCGCCGATGTTACGTCGGTCGGCGCGGATCTGAGTTTCCGGGCGCATCGACTCCCGACCTGGCGTCATCAACCCTGTTTCCGGTTGTGGTGACCACTTTGTGGGCCGGCGCGGCGTACGTGGCCGTCCTTCCGGCGGTCACGCCGAGCCAGAAGGGTTATCTGCGGTGGGAATCTCGTTCGGGTTTCTGACCACCCGCTCCGGTCCGCGGCACGTGGGCGACACCTACAGCGAGATGCTCGCCCGCCAGCTGGCGACCGCCGGAGTGGACAGCGTTGTGGTCACCGTCGGCGAGCCGGACGCCCACGGCCGGACCGTGCGCAGCGCCGACGACGCGGTGACGCTGCTGGCCGGCGTGGACGTCGTCCTGGTCGACCACGAGGTGCGCGGCGACGACGAGGCCGACCGGGTGGTCGTCGAAGCGGTGGAGCAGTTGCCCGTGCCGGTCATCGTGGTGCCCCGGCGGGTACCGCGGGTGCCGGGCCGGGAGCAACGGCAGGTGCTGTGCCGCATCGGTGCCGCCGCACAGGCGCTGGTCGCCTCGTCAGCGGACGCTGGAGCGCGGCTCGCCGTGGCGTACCAGATGGCGCCCCGTACCGTGTCGGTGATTCCCGACGAGATACGCACGCCGGTCCGCGCCGCCGAGGCGATCGACGCCGGAGCGCCGACGATGGTCACCTACGGCCTGGTCGGTCCGGGACGCGGGCTGGAGACTGTCATCGACGCGATGGCGGCGCTGCGGTCGCTGGCGCCCCGCCCCCGGTACCGCATCGTCGGGCCGACGGACCCGAGCGTGTTCGCGCACGACGGTGAGGCGTACCGGCATTCGTTGATGGCCCGGACCATCGACCGGGGTGTCGCGCACATGGTGAGTGTGGCCCACGCCCGGGACACCGCCGTCCCGCCGGCCGACGTGCTCGTCGTGGCCCGGGCCTGCGCTCAGCAGGTCACTTCCCGGGACGTTGCCCGGGCACTGGCGGACGGTACCCCGGTCGTCGCGGTGGCCACTCCGGACGCGGTCGGCGCCGCCACCGCCGCCGGCATCGACCGGATCGTCCGCGCGGGCGACACCGCCGCGCTGATCCGGGTGCTCCGCCACCTGCTCACCGACGTGGACCTGCTGGCTACCGCCGCGCAGCGCGGCCGGCACGGCCGCAGCTCGGCCTGGGCCCGCATGGTCGCGCAGTACCAGGAGCTGGCCGACATCCTGCTCGCCGGTCGCCACCAGCTCGTCCGCTAGCTCCCGGGAAGGCCCGGGGGCAGCGTCCGGTCGTACCGGTGCGCTGCCCTCCGAGCCAGTGCGTCAGCGCCCGGCGTGCGAGCGGCGGGAAAACGCCGCGGCGCCACCTGTTCCGCCCGTCCCGCCGGTACCCCGCCGGGCCGGACTGGGGTGCCGCCGGGCCGGCGTACCGCCCCGGGTCGCAGTGCCCGCCCGGGCCGCAACGGCGGTACGGGCCGGAGCAGCCCCACGGCCCCCGCCAGCCCCACGACCTCCGGCAGCCCCACGAGCGGGAGCTCCGGCGCGGGCCGGAGCGGCAGTCGCAGGTACCTGTCCCGGCGTGAAGGTACGCACCCCGGGCGCCAGGTCGGCCAGCAGCGGGCTGCCCGGCCGGACGGTCGCCGTCGCCGGCCGGATCCCGGCCCGCCGGGCCAGGCTCTGCACCTCGCCGAGGCGGTCGGGGGTGAACAGGGTGACCACCGTCCCGGACGCGCCCGCCCGGGCGGTACGACCGGAGCGGTGCAGGTACGCCTTGTACTCCACCGGCGGTTCGACGTGGATCACCAGCTCGATGTCGTCGACGTGGATGCCGCGGGCGGCGATGTCGGTGGCCACCAGGGTCCTGGCCGTCCCGTCGGCAAACGAGCGCAGGTTGCGGTCCCGGGCGTTCTGCGCCAGGTTGCCGTGCAGTTCGACAGCGGTGACACCGGCGGCCAACAGCTGACGGGTCAGCCGCTTGGCGCTGTGCTTGGTCCGGGTGAACACCAGGCAGCGCCCGGGCGCCGCGGTCAGGTCGGTCAGCACCGACAGCAGGTCGTCCCGGTGCACCTGGAGTGCGTGGTGGGACATCCGGACCGGCGTGGCGTCCGCGTCAACCTGGTGCGTCACCGGGTTGCGCAGGAACTGCTTGACCAGGGCGTCGACCGCGTTATCCAGGGTGGCCGAGAAGAGCAGCCGCTGGCCGGTGCGCGGGGTGGCCGCCAGCAGCCGGCGTACCACCGGCAGGAAGCCCAGGTCGGCCATGTGGTCGGCCTCGTCGAGCACGCTGATCTCCACCGCACTCAGGTCGGCGCGGCCGGCGTCCATCAGCGCGGCCAGCCGGCCGGGGCAGGCGATGACGATGTCGACACCGGAGCGCAGCGCGGCGATCTGCGGCCGCTCGGCCACGCCACCGAAGATGGTGACCGAGCGCAGGCCCAGCGCGCCGGCGATCGGCGCCAGCGCGGCCTGCACCTGGGTGGCCAGCTCGCGGGTGGGTACCAGGATCAGCCCGCGGGGCCGCCCGGAGGCCGCCTGGCGGCGCACGGCGGCGAGCCGGGTGACCAGGGGCACACCGAAGGCGAGGGTCTTGCCGGAGCCGGTCTGGCCGCGGCCGAGGACGTCGCGGCCGGCCAGCGCGTCCGGCAGGGTGCGCTGCTGGATCGGGGTGGGGGTGGTGATGCCGTTGCCGGCGAGCGTGGCCGCGAGGGCGGCCGGGATGTCAAAGGAATGGAACGTCAACGGGGTGCGGGGATCCGCCACAGGGTCTCCGATAGTCGGCTGGAGAGTTCTACCCGACGCGGCCTGGGAACGGCCACGGCGCTCAGATCGAGAATTCGGCTGAGGTAGAACTGATCATGCCGACCCACACAGCGTAGCTCACTCCGGCCGGCCCCACCCCGCCGGAGCGGTTCAGCAGGCCGCGGCCCTGGTCAGCTCAGGCCGGGCGCAGCCGGGTGGCCCGGCCGATCGCGTCGAGATGCCGCAGCACCTGGGTGTACGACGTGAGCGGGCCGGTCTGCACGTAGGGCACCCGGATCTGCGCGCAGAACCGCTCCACGATCGGCTGCGCACGGCGCAGGTTGGGCCGCGGCATTGACGGGAACAGGTGGTGCTCGATCTGGTAGTTGAGGCCGCCCAGCAGCACGTCGGTCAGCCAGTGCCCGCGCACGTTGCGGGAGGTGAGCACCTGCCGGCGCAGGAAGTCGGCGTTGTCGGCCTCGGACAGCACCGGCATCCCCTTGTGGTTGGGGGCGAACGAGCAGCCGAGGTAGACGCCCAGCAGCGCCTGGTGCAGCGCGATGAAGGCCAGCCCGCGTAGCGGCGAGAGCACCAGGAACACGCCGGTCAGGTAGCCGACGGTGTGCAGGGTGAGGCCGGCGACCTCCCACCAGCGCCGGGCGGAGCCCCGCACGGCCAGGTGCCGGACGCTGCTCACGTGCAGGTTGAGCGCTTCCAGGGTGAGCAGCGGGAAGAAGGTCCAGGCCTGGTAACGGTAGAAGAACCGGCCGACCCGGCCGGCCGCGCCCGCCTGGTTGGTGGTGAAGATCAGCGCCCCGGCGCCGACGTCCGGGTCGAGCTCCTCGTCGTTGGGGTGCGCGTGGTGGCGGACGTGCTTGTCCATCCACCAGTCGTAGCTGAGCCCGATGCCGAGGTTGGCGCAGACCAGTCCGAGCGCGTCGTTGGCCCGGCGGGAGCTGAAGACCTGCCGGTGCGCGGAGTCGTGGCCGAGGAACCCGATCTGGGCGGAGGTCACCGCGAAGAGCGCGGCCAGCCCCAGCTGCCACCACGAGTCACCCAGCAGGATGAACGCCGCCACGCCGACGGCCGCCGCCCCCACGATCGCCGCCCCCTTGGCCAGATACCGGCCGCGCCTGCGGTCCATCAGGCCGGCGGCCTTGACCAGGCGGGACAGTTGAGCAAAGTCACTGCCCCGCGGCGGAGCGTCGGAGCCCTGGAGGGGGACGGAAAGTACACTCACGCGGCGAACTCCCAAACGATCAACAGTGCTGGGGGGTGCCGCCAAGTCCAGGACGACAGCTTTCGGTACAGAGTACCTACCAAATCCGCGATAACAAGGGTGATCAACATACGTCGATCGGCCGGACGCGGAGGGTCACCACTGGGCAGCGAATCCTTTGTCTGAATCGCGAAACGCCGCGCCGTGGCTGTTGTCGGCCGCGCCCGGCTGACTGTCCGGTCAGTACAGCTGACTGTCCGGTAAGCGGGCGCCGGCCGGATCCGGGCCAGGGAGCCGGACGACCGGGGTCGCGCCGCCAGCCGCCGGGTGCCCGGGTGGAGGTCGGCCGGGCCGCCGTCGGGGTCGGAGAAGCCATCGAAGAGGTCCCCGCGACTCTCGATGCGCAGCGGCAGCTCGTGGCGCAGCCGGTCGACCAGGTGCACGAGGGCAGCCGCTCTCCCCGGTCACCGCCCGCGAGGAGGAGGTACTGCTGGCCCGTGCGGTTACTCCACCAGCGGCCAGACCTCGACAACGCCCTGCGCGACGGCGCACGGCGTCTGCGCGACCAGTTCGACCGCCTCCTCGATGGTGGCGGCTTCGACGACCGCGAAACCGGCCACCGGCAGCGGGGCGGACAGGAACGGTCCGTCGGCCACAGCGGCGCCGGCACCGTCAGGGTTACGTACCTGGACCGGTGCACCGGCCCGCCCCATCTCGACTCCGGCCGCCCGTAGCCGCGCGTCGTGCGCGTGCGCCGCGTCCCGTACCGCCGGATCGGTGCGGTCGTAGCCGCCCTGGTCGCCGTACCCGATGGTGATGAACTTCGCCATGGTGGTTCCTCCTCCCGTGCGGACCGCCCGAGGGCGCTCGTGCCCGCCCGGGGCGGCGGCCTGTCTGCCCCACCCTGACTCATAGCACAGCCGAGCGGGCCCCGCTGCGCGCTGGCTCAGCCGGCGGACAGCCGTCCGGCCCCGGGCCAACAGACCCGGGGCCGGACGTGAACCTCAGTCGAGACGGCCGGTCGGCCGCTACGGAGTGCTGAGGGTGAAGCTGTTGACCTTCACCGAGCCACCCAGCGACGCGGTGGCGTAGTTGAAGATGGCGTACCGGTAGCCCATGAAGAAGTTCCACGAGTTGTCCATGGTGAACGCCGGACCGAAGGAGGTGAAGTTGACCCCGTCGGTGCTGTAGGAGAACTTCGCCTGCTTGCCGGTACCCGGATGGATGTCGGCGTTGATCCGCAGCCAGATCCGGCCCCCGGAGACGTTCATACTGGCCGACTCACTGCCGGTGTTGGTGGTGTTCCAACTGCCGTCCATCGTGATGCTGTTCTGGAACACCAACCGCGTCGTCCCGCTGTCCCGCTTGATGCCGATCCAGGCCGACGAGTTACGCAGCATGGCCAACCCGGCCCGGTCACCGTCGTGCATCGTCGAGTAGTCCAGCTGGATCGTCGCCGTGGACGTCGGGCCCAGGATGCGATGACTCAACGTGTTGCGCGCGTTGTAGAGATCCGTCGTCACCGTCGCCGTCTGCAGGGTCAGACCGCTGCCGACCGACCACTTGGTGTTGTCCGGATTGTGGTTCCACTCCCACTCCGGGCCCAGCGTGCTGCCGGTGAAGGTGTCCGTCCCGGTCGGGGACTTCACCTGCGGCACCGGGCTCGGCACCTTCGGCGCCGGGTAGGTGCTGCCCCAGGCGCCGTTGACGGTCTGCAGCTGCGGCCAGCCGTCCGCCGTCCAGGTGATCGGGGCCAGCACCGGCACCCGACCACCGGGGTAGGCATCCTGGAACGCCATGTAGTACCAGTCACCGTTGGCGGTCTGCACCAGGCCACCCTGGTGCGGCACCCCACCCCCGGAGATCGGACCCGGCAGGTTCAGCAGCACCTGCTGCATCGTGTACGGCCCCCACGGACTGGTCGACCGCATCACGTACTGGCCGTTGGCCGGCCTGGTCGACCAGATGTAGTAGTAGCCGCCCCGCTTGTAGAACCGGGAGCCTTCCAGCGTCCCGACGCTCGACGGCGTGTTGAACACCACCTGGTGCTTCACCTCGGACAACCCGTCCGCCGACAACTGCGCCACGCTGAGAGTCGTGTTGCCATACGCCACGTACATCGTGTTGTCGTCGTCGATCAGCATGCCGGCGTCGTAGTAGCAGTTGTTGATCTGCGACCGCTTGGTCCAGGTACCGTCCGCCGCGCTCGCCGTGTAGACGTAGGTGCGGTTGAACTCGATGCAGCCCAACCAGTAGTAGGTACTGTTCGCCGGCCGGTAGTTCATCGCCGACGCCCAGATCCCCTTCACATACGCCCGCCCACCAGACAGGTTGTAGGCATTGGACCCGAAGTCCAGGCTCGGCACCGCATGCCCGATGAACTCCCAGTGCACCAGATCGTACGAGCGCAGGATCGGCGCACCCGGCGAGTAGTGCATCGTCGAAGCCGTGTAGTAGTAGACGTTCCCGACCCGGAAGATATCCCCGTCAGCCAGGTCCTCCCACAACGGCGGGTTACTGAACGTCGACGCCGGGGTGGTGCCGGTCGGCGTGGGCGTGGGCGAGCCGGTCTGGCTGGGCCCGGTGGCGGTCGGGGTGGGGCTGCCCACCTGGACCAGCTGCCACTGCTGGTTGGCGCCGTCGTGGTCGGTGTACTGCACCACCGCGCCGCCGTCGGCGGTGGAGGAGCCGGAAACGTCGAGCACCTTGCCACTGGTCCGGTTACGCAACCGCACGTAGCCACCGGACGAGTCGAGCAGGCTCCACTGCTGGTTGGTGCCGTTCAGGTCGGTCCACTGCTTGACCGGCGAGTTGTCGGCGGTGGCGAAGTTGTAGTCGTCGACCACCTTGCCGGAGTGCCGGGCCTTGATCCGGTAGTAGCCGCCGCCCGAGTCGACGAACTGGAACTGCTGGTTCGTGCCGCCGGTGTTGGTGTACTGCTGGACACAGGCGCCGTCGGCGGTGGACGCACCGCAGATGTCCAGCGCCTTACCGCTGTTGTGGTTGATGATCGCGTACCAGGCGGAGGTGTTCACCGTCGCGGCGGACGCGCTGCTGGTACTGATCGCCATGATGGAGCCGGCGACGACAACGCCACCGACGGCGGCGGCGAGCCAGGCGCGCCAGCCGTATCGTCGCAATCCGGTGGTCCATGGACGAGGGACCATGTGATCCTCCTTCGAATCAGCACGGGGGGTGGGGCCGCGTGTGGGGTCTGGTCGGGATGGTCCACACGAGGTCCGCGGGGTCCACCAGTGGACGCCGCGGCAGTTCCTGGGATCGCAGCAGCGCTCGCGCTATCCGACGCGGACTGGTTGCCACTTCTGGTTGGTGCCGTTGCGGACGGAGGGCCGACACCTGCGTCGCGGCGGGCGGCCGGCTTCCACACGCGGCGTACGCCGGCCAGCCGGGCGCTGACGACGGCGGGCGGCGGAGTGTGGCGCCGTCGACGGGTGGGGCAGTGGACACGGACGAGTCCTTCGGCGGTCTGCTGAGGCGGCAGTACGGTGCGCACCAGCGGACGGTGGGGTGGTCGGTCCGGTGCTTCAGTCCGCTCAGTTGTCAGGTACGGGGTGTGACTGTCTGCGGCGGTCGGGCGGTGCCGCAGCGGCAATCCGAACGATGTGAGCGCTAACGTTCCTGGGCTGGACGGAGCGCGGGAACGAAGCGCCCGATCAGTGCGAATCGAAACTTTCGGCACCGTCTCGGTGGTCTTTCTGTGGCGGACCATACCCACTGGAATGGAACTCGTCAATCAATTCGGACGTCACTCGTACCGCCGGCGCCACCTACCGGAAGTGGTTATCGGCCACCTTGACAATGCGTACTCCCGACGCCACGGTCCGACGGGGATGCCTACGACTCGCCGGCGGCAATGCCCCGACACCCAAGCGCCCCCGACGACCACCGGCGCGCCGTCCATCCGCCGCATCCGTCCCTACACCGCGTCGGACCAGGGAGTACCAGCAAGTTCAGGCAGTCACCGAATCTTGGCAGATTTCTGTTATCTCGCGGCCAGACCTACGGTCCTTCCAGCAGATGACGGCACTCGGAATTGTCTGCGTTCTTCTTTCCGGCGGCACTGAACATGACCGCGTTCGATGACGTCGCAAAAGTGTTATGGCTGCCGCCGATGGCTGGTCGTGCTGGTCAGGTGCCGATTTCTGGTGATCTCTTGAATGCCATGAAACACTCTGGCAATGTTCGGTCGACCCTCACTTCGCGCTTGTCCGGCGCCCCCGTCCCGCGCCGGCGCCGACCGCTGAGCGAAGTTGTGAGCGCTCACAAGTAGCGGTCGACGAAGCCCCCATCCCAGGAGCCCAGATGAAACTTCCAGATCCGCGGGTGCGCGGTGTCCGACTCCGCCGCGTACTCGCCGCCGTGGTAGGTCTGCTGTGCGTGGCCGGCCTACTGCCCGGAGTGGCCCGGGCGGACAACCCGATCGTGCAGACGATCTACACCGCTGACCCGGCACCACTGGTCTACAACGGCCGGGTCTACCTCTACACCGGCCACGACGAGGACAACTCCACCTACTTCACCATGAAGGAATGGCGAGTCTGGTCCTCCGCCGACATGGTCAACTGGACCGACCACGGCTCCCCCCTCAACCTCGCCAGCTTCACCTGGGCCAGCTCCAACGCCTGGGCCGGACAAACCATCTACCGCAACGGCAAGTTCTACTGGTACGTCCCCATGACCGACCGCGCCACCGGCCGCATGGCCATCGGCGTCGCCGTCGCCACCAGCCCCACCGGCCCCTTCACCGACGCCCTCGGCCACCCCCTCGTCGAAAACGGCGAAATCGACCCCACCGTCTTCATCGACGACGACGGCCAGGCCTACCTCTACTGGGCCAACCCCGACCTCTGGTACGTCAAACTCAACACCGACATGACCAGCTACACCGGCAGCCCCACCAAAATCACCCTCACCACCACCGGCTTCGGCACCCGCACCGGCGACGCCAACCGACCCACCCTCTTCGAAGAAGGACCCTGGGTCTACAAACGCAACGGCATCTACTACAACGTCTTCGCCGCCAAATGCTGCTCCGAATTCATCGGCTACTCCACCGCCACCGGCCCACTGGGACCCTGGACCTACCGCGGCACCGTCATGCCCACCCAAGGCAGCAGCTTCACCAACCACCCCGGCAGTCATCGACTTCAACGGCGGCTCCTACTTCTTCTACCACAACGGCGCCCTCCCAGGCGGCGGCGGCTACACCCGCTCCGTCGCCGTGGAAAAGTTCACCTACAACGCCGACGGCACCATCCCCACCATCAACATGACCACCACCGGCGCCCCCCAAATCGGCACATTGAACCCCTACATCCGCCAAGAAGCCGAAACCATCGCCTGGGAAAACGGCGTCGAAACCGAACCAGCCAGCGAAGGCGGCATGAACGTCGGCTGGATCGAAAACGGCGACAACATCAAAATCAAAGGCGTCAACTTCGCCACCGGCGCCAGCTCCTTCACCGCCCGGGTAGCCTCCGGCGCCACCGGCGGCAAAATCGAACTCCACCTGGACAGCCTCAACGGCACCCTGGTGGGCACCTGCACCGTCGGCGGAACCGGCGGCTGGCAGACCTGGACCAGCGTCACCTGCCCGGTCAGCGGTGCCACCGGCACCCACGACCTGTACCTCAAGTTCACCGGCGGCAGTGGCTACCTGTTGAACGCCAACTGGTGGCAGTTCACCCCGACCGGCGGCGGCGGTGGCGGCAACCTGGTCACCAACGGCACCGTGGAGAGCGGCACCACCGGCTGGACCGTCTTCGGCGCGGGCAGCCTGTCCACCAGCACGGTCGCGCACGGCGGCAGCCAGTCGCTGCTGATCAGCGGTCGGACCAGTTCCTGGAACGGCGCCGGCCAGAGCGTGACCTCGAAGCTGACCAGCGGCAGCAGCTATACCACCAGCGTCTGGGTCCGGTCGCAGACCGGCACGCCCAGCGCGAAGGTGACCCTGGCCGTCACCGCGGGCGGTACCACCAGCTACGTCCAGCTGACCCCGGCCGCGACGGTGAACGCCAACGGCTGGACCCAGCTCACCGGCACCGCCACCGTGTCCTGGACCGGGACCCTGACCGGCGCCACCTTCTACGTCGAGACGGCGGCGGGCACGGACAACCTCCTGATCGACGACGCTTCGATCCAGTAACCGCACGACCGCACCTGGCACCGGCAGACGGCGCCGGGGCCGCACGGACGACGCAGGGTCAGTCCGGCGGCCCCGGCGCCGCACCACATCCGGGCAGCGGCCCCATGCGCGGCCAGTCCAGCGGCCCCGGCGCCGCACCACCTCCAGGCAGCGGCCCGATGCGCGGTGGGTGGCCACACGCTGAAACGGCTGAGCCGTCGACCGCGTGTGGGATGCGCGGTCGACGGCTCAGCCTGCCGGGGCAGCGGGACACCCTACCGGCGGCTCCACTGCTGGTTGGCAGCGCCCGAGCAGGTCCACAGCAGCACGACCGTACCGTTGGCGGTCAGGTTGTGGTCGACATCCAGGCATAGGCCCGATGCGACACCACTGATGGTCCCGTTGCTGTTGAAGGTCCACTGCTGATTGGTACCGCCGTTGCAGTCCCAGATCTGTACCTTGCTGCCGGCGGTGGCGCCGGGCGGCGCGTCCAGGCACTTGCCGAGCACCTGGATGGTCTGGCCCGACGTGGTCCAGCGCTGATTGCTGCCGCCGTTGCAGTCCCAGATGACCGGCTGGGTGCCGTTGGTGGTGGAGCTGCTGGGGTCGTCCAGGCAGCGTCCGGAGGAGGTGCTGACCAGCGTACTGCTGCTGGAGGGCGTGGTCGGGCCGGTGGACGGGGAGGCGGTGCCGCCGCCGCTGACCCGGTAGACCACCGTGCCGTGGCTGGGGACGCTGGCCGAGATCGAGCCGGTGGTGGTGCTGGTGCCGTTGGTCCAGGCGTCCTTCAGGGTGAACGAGCTGCCGGATTTGCCGATGGCCGCGGCGGTGGTGGAGACCGTGGTGGTGGAGCTGCCCTGGTTGAACAGGGCCACCGCGACGTCACCGTTGGACAGCCGCTTGGCCAGCACCCGGCGGGTGCCGTCGTTGCTGATCTGGTTCGCCTGCAGGGCGAGCGAGTCCTGGTCGATGGCGATCAGGTTGGCGTTCTTCAGGATCGTCGAGGTCGCAGAGGACTGCGAGCGGATGTCGTTGCCGGCGATCAGCGGTGAGGCCATCATCGCCCACAGGGCGAAGTGGGTGCGCTGCTCGGTGTCGGTCAACGTGCCCCGGCCCACCTCCATCATGTCCGGGTCGTTGAAGTGCCCCGGCCCCGCGTTCCCGGCCAGCGGGATGTTCACGTTGAGGATGTTCTGGATGCCCATCGGGTACCCGTTGGTCTGGTTGGTGTTCCAGACCAGCTGGATGTCCTCGGTGGTACGCCACATGTTGGACACGTCGCCCCAGTTGCGCTGCGGCCCGGTCTTGGAGTGGACGCTGTTCGGGTTGATGCTGAAGAAGATCTGCCGGCCGCTGTTGGCCAGCGCGTCGCGCATCTTGGCGAACGTGTTGATCTGGTCGGTGATGGTCCCGTTCGGGGAGCACCAGTCGTACTTGAGGTAGTCCACGCCCCAGGCGGCGAACTGCCGGGCGTCGGCCACCTCGTGCCCCTGCGAGCCGGTCGCTCCCGGGTAGGAGTTGAAGTACTGCGCGCAGGTCTTGTCCAGCGGCACCTCGTAGATGCCGAACTTGAGGCCCTTGCTGTGCAGGTAGTCGCCGAGCGACTTCATCCCGCTGGGGAAGCGGGACGAGTCGCCCTGCAGGTTGCCGGACGAGTCCCGGTTCGGGTTGAACCAGCAGTCGTCGATGATCACGTACTGGTATCCGGCGTCCTTCATGCCGCTGCTCACGATGGAGTCGGCCATCCCCCGGATCAGCGATTCGTTGATGTTGCAGCCGAACGTGTTCCAACTGTTCCAGCCCATCGGGGGCGTGCGGCCGACCCCGTTGTCGAGGGCCTGTGCGGAGGGTGTCGCGAGCATCACCGCGGCACCTGCCAGCAGCGCCAGCCCCGCCGTGAGCGCCGTGGCGATGTGCCGGCGCCGGATCGGGAGTTTCATCGTGCTCCTTCGTCAGTCTTGTGGCGAAGAGCCGGATCGGGCCGCCGGCACTCCGGACGGCGTGGCTCCTCTGTTACCGCTAACATTCGGCTCCGCGCGCTGCCGGCTGTGGATTTTTGTGGGGGGACGTTGCCGGAGGGCGAGCGCGCGGGACGCGGACGTCGATGCTTGATGAGATTGCCAGACTGTTTCACCGGCATCAAGAGCTAACGATCGAATTACTTGCCGGGCGCCCTCCGCCGATCGCTCAGACCGGGCATCAACGCAGGTCACAGCGGATTCATCAGACCACCTGCGGGGTCGCCGGATGGCGTGCAAGGAGCTGAACCTTCCCATCGGAAGATCGACCGCGCCACCGCCGCGGTCATAACACCTTCCGCGCAGCCGCCCTCCGGCCGCCGAGGACAGCCGGTCGGATTCTGTTGTCTCGTGGTTGGTTGTGTGTCCAGGCCGCAGTCCGCCCGTGGAACCTCAAATCCGGACAAGACACTCCGGCCCCGGGCAGCAGACCCGGAGCCGGAGACAGCAGATACGCATCTGCCCCCGAGCCGGCTGGGCTCGGGGGCAGATGCGGGGTAGGGCCGGACCTCAGTCGGCTAGCGCCGCGATGGCCTGCGCGGTCCGGAAGAACTTGTTCGTACCCAGGTCCTTGATGGTCTTGATGTTGAACGCCTTCAGCAGGAGCTCGGCGTCGCCGTCCGAGACCCCCTTGATCGCCGACACGGGGGCGGCGGCCAACTCCTCCACGGTCTTGCCCTGGAAAGCCTTGTCCAACTTGGCATCGATTCCCGACATCGTGTAGTCCTTACTGCGTCTGGGTGGTGGCCGCCGGGCGGGGTGTCCGGCGAGGTCCTGACCGGAAACGATAAGGCTTCCCCCACCTGAGCCCACCCGGCCGGCCGTGTCGGTCACCCGACTGCCCGAGGCTCCTCGCAGGCCACCCGGCTGGCCGCTGCGACCCGGCGGCATCGTCGCCCGACCCGGGCTCGGCCCTGGGCGCTCGGCCCTAGACGCTCGGCCCCTGACCGGTGCGGCAGGGATCGCGGGAGCACGAACCCTGCCGCACCGGCGTTTCAGGGGCTGGTGCAGGTCGGCGTCACCGCCGACGGCGTGCCGTTGGCGAGGAAACCGAACGTCGTGGACCCGGACGCCGGGATCGCACCGTTGTACGTCGCGTTGCTCACCGAGACCGCGGAGCCGCTGCTACTCAGCGTGCCGCTCCAGACCTGGGTGATGGTCTGACCGGCGGGCAGCGTCCACCGGACGGTCCAGCCGTTGACCGCGGCGGCGCCCGCCGTCACGGTGACCTCACCCTGGAACCCACCGGGCCAGAAGTTCGCCGTCCGGTAGACCGCTGCGCAGGCCCCACCCACCGGCGAGGTCGACGGGCTGGCGGACGGCGAGACCGACGGCCGGGGCGACGACGCGCTGGGCGACGGCGAAGCCGAACTCGGAGACGGGGAGCTGGGCGACGGGGAGCTGGGCGACGGGGAGCCGCCCACGGTCGGCACGTACGGGCACTTGCTGCGGTACTGCGAGATTGCGGTGGAGTCCTGCAACGGGCAGAGGAACTGGGTGTACCGGGTGTCGCCGTCGAGGAAGATCTTGAGCCACGGGATGAGCAGCCGCATCTCGGTGCTCTGCGGGTGGGTGTAGTACACGTGGTCGGCGCCGGCGATCTGCAGGAAAGCGCTCTGCGTCGTGGCCGGCATGGTGGCGTACAGGCCGTCGAGGTAGGAGGGCGTGACGACGGTGTCGTTCTGGCCGGCCATCACCATCGTCGGGACCCGGTCGGTGGACAGGTTCTGCGACGGCGAGAAGGGGGCCAGCGCGACGGCGGCCTTCAGCGTGGGCCGGCGTTCCGAGGCGCTGACCACACCGCCGCCGCCCATCGAGTGGCCGATGATGCCCAGCCGGTTCGGGTCGACCCGGCTACGGACCGGGCTCTGCTGGGTCAGGTAGTCCAGCGCAGCGAGCAGCTGGGTACCCCGGGCGACGTCGTAGTCGGTGCGGCTGTTGGTCTCGATGCCGATGACGACGAAGCCGAAACTCGCCAGCCACGGCCCCATCCAGGCTTCCTCGTTGGCGAACAGCGCGGTGTAGCCCGGCACGATCGCGACGGCGGCCCAGGTACCGAGGCTGGTGTCGGTCGGGTAGTAGATGGTCCCACCGTTGAAGCCGTTGCCGGGCGACACGCTCTGCGACGCCGTGGCGAACGGCCCTCTGCTGGCCGCCACACTGGTCGGCGTCGGATCCGGTCCGCGCTGGTAGACACTGGCCGCGGCGGCCGGCCGGACGGCCACCAGCAGGGTGACCAACCCGACCACGGCGGCGACCCCGGCGACCGCGATCCGGGCCACCGCGGCTGCCGTGAGCTGCCGGACCGGCCGGGCGTCCAGCGGTGACCTGCTGCTTGCTCGCACAGGTAGCTCCCTTCAGAGATGGTCCGGACGGGGCGCGATGCCGTGCGGACACAGGCTCCGCCGGTCGCCGTGCCCGACGGATCGGGTGCGGCGACCGGCGGACCGGTCAGCGGTAGCCGGCTGCGGTGATGTTGGCCTGTACCGAATCCTCGGTGGCGGCCGACGGGTAGCCCGAGGTCATCACGCCTTCGTAGAACGTGCCGGCGGAGCCGTGGCTGTTGTCACCGCCGATGCCCAGGATGATGGCGCCCTCCTTCTTCATCGGGTTGTACCCCGACACGTTCGGGCGCAGCCCGTCGTAGAAGGTGGACAGGCCACCGGACTGGGCGTTGCCGCCGCGGATCGCCCAGTGGTTGGGCTCGCCCTTGATGATGGCCGTGGTGTAGCGGTAGTTCACGGTGGGGTCGTTGGCGTTGTAGCCGGCGTTGCGGCCGGAGTACAGGCCGTTCTCCAGGTCGGCCATGATCCAGGGGCCGTTGCCGGTGCCGTAGCCCCACACCTTGATGTTGCCGAAGTAGATGGCTTCCATCGTGCCGTTGCCGTTGTCCCGGCTGTTGCGCTCGGCATTGCCGTAGTCGAAGCAGCAGCCGCCGTTGTAGTGGGTGCCGTCGAAGATGGCGTACATACCCTCCGGCTGGTCGCCGGTGGCGATGCCGTTGGTGTTGTTGTTCCGGTAGCCGGTGCCGGCCGCCACGTAGACGCCGTACGCCTTGTGGCCGCCGACGGTGGTCGGGGCGGCGGTGGCGTTCGCGAGGTTGTCGTAGCCGCCCGAGGCAGGGCCGGAGAACCCACCGGGAGGCGCCTGGGTCAGCCGGTTGTTGCGGCCGGACTGGTCGTAGATGATCGTGATGAGGCAGGTGGTGTTGGCGCAGAAGGAATCCTGCGCGGCGGCGTTGGCCACGCCGCCCGGGGTGAGTAGGCCGATGTCCCGGGTGGTGTTGTCGGACGAGCGCCGCACCTGGTAGAGCGCACCGTTGTAGCTGCGGTAGAGCGCCCGGGTGGTGCTGTGCGCCGCGACGCACGGGGTACCGCCCGCGGCGTAGATGTCACACGGGCCGTTCCCGACCGGCGAGGTCGACGGCGTAGGCGAGTCGGTCGGATACACCGACGGCGAGACCGACGGTGAACCGGTCGGCGAACCTGTCGGCGAACCGGTCGGCGAACTGGTCGGTCCGCCGGTGATCCCGCCCACGCAGACGACGCCGTTGAGGGTGAAAGACGCGGGTACGCCGTTGCTGCCGCTCCACGCACCGTTGAAGCCGAAGGTGACGTTGCCGCCGGTCGGGATGGTCGCGTTGTAGGCGGCGTTGGTGGCGCTGACGGAGCTGCCGGACTGGGTCGTGGTGACGTTCCACGCCTGGGTGATGCTCTGTCCGCTGGGGAAGTCCCAGGTCAGACGCCAGCCGTTCAGCGGGTCGCCGACGTTGGTGACCGTCACGTTGGCGCCGAAGCCACCCGGCCACTGGGAGGTGACCGTGTAGGTGACGCCGCAGCCGGCCGACGCCGCCGAGGCGAGCTGCGCCTGCGCCAGGCCGGCACCGGCGAGCGCGACGAGGGCGCTCACGCCGGCGGCGAGGAACGCCCGCTGGCGCCTGTTTCCGGGTTTTCTCACGGGCTTCTCCCTTGCTCGGGTCTGAGCGCCGAATGTGATCGCTAACATCTGGTGGGTATGTCGGGATCGCGGCCTGTCACAGGTCCGATGGAGGGCGGCCACCGGGACGCTTGTCGCACCGCCGGCTGACGTTGCCAGAGTGCTTGGCGGCCATCAAGAGATATCTATCGACGTCTTCGTCCCGGCCAGCCGGGAATGCCGATCGGTCGCGTCTTCGGCCGCATATGCGCAGGTCACCTTCCATGTCGACAGAGTCGGGCGACAGCGGAAACAGCAATCGGTAGAGATGAAAGTTCCGTAGTTCGAGAATGGACTCCGGGACACCCGAGCCCGTAACGGTTTTCCGAATCAAGGGCACGCCGGTGACGTCCGGGCAGCGCAATCGCATCCGCATCTGCACATAGGAAATGGCGGGAACGTTGCCGCTAACATCCCCGCCGGCGAAAGCCTGCCGGTCGCCGAGACCGGGCCGGCGCCGACGCCCGGCGGACCCGCGCCGGCCTGACAACCATTTGCATCACCGGTGTCGTATTGCTGGGTACAGGCGCTACCTTCCAGGCGGGCGGGGCAACCAGTGGGTGGATCGGACGAGTTCGAGGCGTTCGTGCAGGCGCGGACACCGGCGCTGCTGCGCTCGGCGTACCTGCTCACGGGCGACCAGCACCTGGCCGAGGACCTGGTGCAGAGTGCGCTGGTGCGTACCCACCGGGCCTGGTCCCGGGTGAGCGCGCTGGGCAACGCCGAGGCGTACACCCGCAGGGCGATGTACCACCTGCAGGTCTCGTGGTGGCGACGGCGCCGCATCGCCGAGTCGTCCAGCAGCCGGACGCTCCGGCCGGACGGGCCGTCCGAGCCCGACCACGCCGAACAGACGGCGCTGCGGCTGTCGCTGCGGACCGCGCTCGGGCAACTCCCGGCGCGCCAGCGAGCGGTGGTGGTGCTGCGCTTCTTCGACGATCTCACCGAGGCGCAGGCCGCCGAGGTGCTGGGCGTGACCGTCGGAACGGTGAAGAGCCAGACCGCCCGGGCGCTGGCGCGCCTGCGCGCCGTGGCGCCCGAACTCAGTGACGCAGCCGCGACCGGAGGCACCCGATGAACGACCTCGACACCCTGCGCACCGGCCTGGCGCAGCTCGCCACCGAGGTCACCCCGGTGGACCTGCGCGCACGGGTGCTGGCTTCGTCACGCCGGCTTGCCGCCCGGCGGATCGCCGCCGGCCTGGCCACCGCGGTCGCCGCGACGGTGACCGCGTCGGCCCTACTGCTCACTCTCAACCCGGCCGCCGGTCCCGCACCCGGCCCCTCACCGTCGCCCGGTCCGTCGCTGCGACCCACCACACTTCCCGCATACGTCGATCCGCCCGCGCCGGATATCGGCCCGTTCCCCGACGCCACCATCACCGTGCCCAGCTGGGGCCGGGCCGACAACGTGTGCGCCACCGGGCCGGTGAAGCTCAGCAACGTGCAGTACGACCCCGGGGCGGGCAAGCCGGTGCTCACCGTCCTCGCCGCGGTCAGCACCGACGTCGACGGCGACGGCAGCGCCGACTACGTGGCCCAGCTGGCCTGCGGCGAGGGCCCCGAGGGGCCGGCGCAACAGATCGTCGCCTACCGGCGCTCCGGCACGCGGCTGGTACTCCTCGGCCGTGTGGTCGGCACCCAGGACGGGGTGGCCATGGTGGACAGCGTCGAGGTGCGCGGCGCAGGCCGGATCGCGGTGCAGGTCAGCGCCGGGTACTCCGACGGCGGCATCCGGTATGTGCCCAACCAGTGGCGGGTGTACGCCTGGCAGGGCGGGCGCTTCCGCCAGGTGTCCGGGCCCACGACGTTCCCCGCCGATCCCCCGGCCGCCACGCTGTCGGTCACGTCGAGCCCGCTGACGTTCACCCGCACGGCGGGCGGGTACGTCGGCGAGCTGACCGTCACGGCAGCCAACACCGGCACGCTCGACGTGGCCGCCGCCGAACTCAGGCTCATCGTGCCGCTCCAACTACAGCCGGCCGGCGACGGATGGACCGGCTGTGCGGTCGTCTCCACGATCGATGCCAACGCCATCGTGTGCCCGGTCGCCGGTCTCACCGCCGGATCGACCCGGCAGCTGCGCTTCGGTTTTGTCGCCACCACCGTCCCGGTCAGGGGCGACGAGCCCATCGGGCTGACCAATCGCGACCACGCGCTGTTCCTGTCCCAGCTGCCGCCCTATGTCTTCGAACGCCCCAACGACGCGTTCGAGGCGTCCTTCACGATCGTCGCGCCGTGAACGGGCCGGTCCGCAACGGCTACCCCGCCATCACCGCCGCGCTGGTCCCGGGTCGCCACCCGGCCGAGGTGGCGGAGCTTCTCGCCTGTGCGAGGGCGGCGGTCACCGCCGTGGCGCGCAGGTCCGGGGTGACATCGGTCGGTTGGATATCGATGAATTCAATGTCAGTGATGCCGACGAAGCCGAATATCGCCCGCAGGTAGGGCTGCTGGAAATCGTAGGCGTGCAGGTGGCTACCGGCGGAGTAGTCGCCGCCGCGGGCCGAGACACAGAGCATCTTCTTGCCCAGGACCAGCGGGACGACCTGCCCCGTCGGGTCGTAGCGGAACAGGTAGCCGGGCTGCACGATGCAGTCGATGTAGTACTTCAGCGCATAGGGGATGGAGAGGTTCCACATCGGCGTGGAGATGACGTAGGCGTCGGCGGCCAGGAACCGTTCGATGAGCAGTTCGATCTGCCGCCAGGATTCCTGGTGGGTCTTGTCGATCGGCTGGCCGACGAGGAGCGTGTACTTCGCTTCGATGTTGTCCCCGGCCAGCGCCGGGAGATCGCAGTTGTAGAGGTCGACGACCTCCACCTGGACGTCGTCCCGGCCGGCGGTGAGGCTCCCGATGAACGCCTCGGACACCTTCAGGGTATGGGAACTGCTGCTGCGCGGAGTGGCGACGATATGGAGCAGACGCATTCTGCGGATCCTGACTGCTGGCAGGCGACGATTCTGGACCCCGTGCAAGTGACCTCTTCCGGCACAGACGACCGGAGCGATCGACGATTTCTGATGAGGTGGTTCGGAGTCGAGCAGCCCCCCTTTGTAGGGCCTGGCCGACCTGGCCCGACTATGACAGGCAGGCGGAGTACAGCCATCATCCGCTCGGGTCGTTCCGCAGTGTCTGGTACATGACGCTTCCACGTCACCGGTACGACCGGCTAGCTGGGGTCGGTGGGGACGTAGAGCGCGACGATGGCGGTGTCGTCGCTGGTGTGGCCTTCGGTGAAGGCCAGGACGGCGTCGTCGACGGCGCCGGCGAGCTGGTCGGCGGAGGCCACCGCCGTGCCGGCGACGGCTTCGCGGAGCCGGTGGTAGCCGAACATGGGGCGGCGGCTGGCGGCCCGGTGGCCTTCGGTGACTCCGTCGGTGAACAGGAGCAGGCTGTCGCCGGGGCGCAGCAGCGCCCGTTGGTCGTGCAGGGGTGGCTGGGCGGCGACCCCGAGGAGCATGCCGGGGCGGCCGAGGGTCTCGGTCTGCCCGTCGGCGCGGCGGATGATCGCCGAGTCGTGCCCGGCGCAGGACACCGTGACGACCAGCCCCTGGGGGTGTGGCCGGAGGGTGGCGTAGACGCAGGTGAGGAACTGGCCGTTGGCCTCGTCGAACCAGTTCAGCAGGGCGGTGTTGAGGGTGCTGAGGTTGGCGTGCGGGGCGGCGCTGCGCACCGCCGCGGCGCGCAGCGTGTAGCGGGCCAGGGCGGTCGTCTTGGCCGCCATCGGCCCCTTCCCGGAGACGTCCCCGACGACGACGGCCCAGGCGTTGCGGACGGACGGGAAGACGTCGTAGAAGTCGCCCAGCACGTCGACGCCGCCCCCGCCACGGCGGTAGCGCACGGCGATCTCCACCCCGGGCACCTGCGGCAGCAGCGGCGGCAGCAGGCTCTCCTGCAGCGTGCTGGCGAGCAGTTCGGCCTGGCTGGCGGCTTCTTCCGCGCGAATGGTGGCGTTCTCGGCGCGGCGGGTCGCGGCCCGGGCATCGTCGATGGCCTCCCGCAGGGCGATCTCACCGGCGGCGGCCTGCGACAGAGTGGCGAGCACCTCGACGTCGTGCGGGGTCCACTGTCGCGCGACGGTGTCGAGCGCGCAGAAGGTGCCCAGCACGTAGCCGTCCGGAGACTTGATCGGGAAGCCGGCCCAGGCGCCGACGTCCATCGATGCGATCGACGGGTGGAGCGCGGTCCGCGGGTCCGTCCGCGCGTCCGGGATGATCAGCTCCTGGCCGGTGCCGATGACGTGCCGGCAGAACGACTCGGCCACCGGCACCTGCCGGTCGGCCGGGTCCTCGCTGGCCACCCCGATACAGCTCTTCCAGTAGGAGCGCTGCGCATCGACGACGGTGACGAACGCGAACGGCGTACCCAGCAGGGTGGCCGCCAGCCGGGTCAACCGGTCGAACGACTCGTCCGGTCCGGTGTCCAGCAGCCCGGTGCGGGCCACCGCGGCCAGCCGGCGTAGGTCGAACACCGCCGCCGGCACCTCGATGGCACGCGGATACGTCGCGCTCACGGTCCCTCGGCTCTGGCAGACATGAGGTCCATCCGACCACACTAGTGAGCCGAACGGCGAGCCAACCTGGCGCCGGCCGCGCTGCGCGACGCCCCGTCTCCGTGGCGTCACAGCGGCTCCGGTCCCGTGCCGGGCCGGGTGCCCGTCGACGTCACGGCCTGGTCGCTGCCGCTGACGTGCGGTGCGGTCGGGCGGCCCGGCCAGTGGCCCCCGGCGTACGCTCGGTGGATCCCCCGGTCCGCACCGACCCGGGGAGGTCATGATGCGTCACCCGTTGATCGGCTTCGCGGCTGTGCCCGTCGGCGCGGCACTCGCCCTGGGGGCGTGTGCCGCGCCGTCGGTGAGCTCCTCGCCGACCCCGACCCCGACCCCGGCGCCAGCCACGTCCGCCGCCGCGCCGTCAGCCCCCGCCCCGTCCGGTGGGTCCGGCACCGGCGGCCTGTCGGCCGCGCCTGTCCCGTCCGCGCTGGCCGGCGTGGGTGACACCATCGAATTGTCCGGCCTCACCGCCGGCGAACGGGTCGCGGTCACCCTGGTACAGGTCGTGGATCCGGCACAGCCGGCGAGCGACTTCGACAGTCCGCCGGCCGGTACCCGGCTGATCGGCGCGCAGCTTCGCCTGCGCAACAGCGGCACCGCTGCCTACCAGGATTCACCGGCGAACTCGGCCACCCTGGTGGACACGGTCGGGCAGGCTTTCCGGAGCACGATCAGCGGTACCGCGGAAGGGCCCGGTTTCCCGGGCGGTGTCACGGTGGCTCCGGGCGACACCGGGCTCGGATTCGTCACCTTTGCGGTCCCGACCGCCTCCGTCGCCGGCAAGTTCCAGTTCGCCCTGGACAGCGGCCTGGCGACACAGGTCGGCCAGTGGCGGGTCACCGTCCAGCCCGGCAGGCCACGGTCGGCGACGCCGACGACACCACCGTCCACCGGCACGCCCGCGGCCCCGGGTCCCGCACCGTCCTCGGCCGGAGTCTCCGCGGCGCAGACGGTGCGGGCCTACTACGCGGCCGTCAACGCGGGCGACTACACCACGGCCTGGGCCCTGGGCGGGCAGAACCTGACCGGCTCATATCAGGACTTCGTCGACGGATTCGCGACCACCCGCTACGACACGCTCACCGTCGTCGCCGAGGACGGCCCCACGGTCCAGGTCGAACTGGACGCCGAGCAGACCGACGGCTCGCACCGCTACTACGCCGGCAGCTACACCGTCCGCGACGGCGCCATCGTCGCCGCGGCCATCGCACCCCGCTGACCCCACCGGCGCGCTGTGCCGCGACACCGGCCACCTGGCAGGCGCGACTGTCGGAGCAGGGTGCGCAGCCGCTGCCCCGGTACGATCCGGGCAGGTGGACAGTTGACGTCGCTGGCCACTCCCGCAGCCGCGAGGCACGAACCCGCGTTCTCACCTGGCTTGGACAGCAATCCAGCGAGCGCCATCCGGCGGGTCGACCCGTCGTTCAAGGGAGAACAGATGAAGGCCATCGTCCAGGACCGGTACGGCCCGCCCGAGGTGCTCAAGCTCGTGGAGCTCGACCAGCCGACGCCGGCCGACAACCAGGTACTGGTCCAGATCCACGCGGCCTCGGTCAACGCCTACGACTGGCACGTCATGCGCGGCGACCCCTACGTCATGCGGCTGACTCCGCAGTTCGGCTTCCGCGCGCCGAAGGCCGGCATCCGGGGCCGGGACTTCGCCGGGCGGGTGGCCGCCGTCGGCCGGGCGGTGACCCGGTTCGCTCCGGGCGACGAGGTGTTCGGCGAAGTCGACGGGGCGTTCGCCGAGTACGTCTGCGTGCCGGACAACCTGGTCGAGCCGAAACCGGCGAACCTGACCTTCGAGCAGGCGGCTGCCCTGCCGCTGGCGGCCAACACCGCACTGATCGGCCTGCGGGACGTGGCCCAACTCCAGCCGGGCCAGCAGCTGCTGGTCAACGGCGCCTCCGGCGGCGTCGGCCTGTTCGCGGTCCAGCTCGGCAAGGCCTTCGGCGCGGCGGTGACCGGCGTCTGCAGCACCAGAAACCTCGACCTGGTCCGGTCAGCGGGCGCCGATGAGGTCATCGACTACACGAGCGCCGACTTCACCCGCGCCGGTCGCCGCTACGACGTCGTGCTGGACCTGGTGGGCAACCGGTCGCTGACCGCGCTCCGGCGCGCACTGACCCCGAACGGCACCCTCATCCTCTCCGGCGGCGGGGTCTCCAAGGGCGGTACCCTGCTCGGACCTCTCGGTCTGATGATCAGGTCTCAGCTGCTCACCCGCCTTCTCCACCAGCGGCTGGTGCTGCTCACCGCGGTGCAGAGCCGGGAGAACCTGGCCGCACTGCGGGACCTCGCCGAGTCCGGAAAGCTCACCCCGCGCATCGACCGGAGCTACCCGCTCGCCGAGGTCCCCGACGCCATCGGCTACCTGGAAACCGAGCACGCCCGCGCCAAGGTCGTCATCACCGTCGACCACGCCGACGACCCGGCACAGTCGCCCGCGCCGCAGCCGTAGGCGGGGCAGTCAGGTCGGCGGTGCGCTGACGACCAGTTCGCCGTCCGGGTCGACGCGGACCGGGTAGACCGCCAGCGGCGGCTGGCCGGTGGTGGAGCAGCCGGTGGTCAGGTCGAAGACGTTCTGGTGCAGCGGGCAGATCACCACCTGCCGCGGTCGGCCAGCCCGTCGGCGATCGGGCCGCCCGCGTGCGGGCAGACCGCCGACACCGCCCGCAGGCCGCCGTCGCGCAGCCGGAACACCGCCACCATGGCGGTCGCCACGGCGAAGGCGCGGCCCTCCCCGAGCGGGATCTGCGCCACCGGCCCGAGCCGGTATTCGGCGCCCAGGTCGGCGGTCACGGCGTCACCTCCCGGACCGGCACCCGGGGCAGCGGGATCAGCGGCAGCGACGGGCGGAACTGGCCCGGGCGTCACGGGTTCGGCGCCGCTCCTGCCACGGATCCCGGTACGCCGGCGACGGCTTCGTCGATCGCGGCGTCCAGCCGCGGCGGCGATCCCGTCGCTGTCGTCCACGATCACCGCCCGGATCCGCTCGATGCCGATCCGGGGCACGAACGCGTACGTGCGCTCCAGCCAGTTCGCGTTCTCCCGGTAGTACTGCAGGAACCGGCCGGTCAGCGTGAGCACCTCGGCCGGACGTGTCCACCGTGGCCAGCAGGTCGCCCTTGCGGACGTGTGCGCCGGCCGCGCCGCCGACGTAGATCTCCCAGCGGCCGCCGTCGATCGCGACCACGCCGAGGTCCTTCACGTACGCCTCGGCGCAGTTGCGCGGGCAGCCGGTGACCGCGAGCTTCATCTTCCCCGGCCCCTCGAGCCCCTGGAAGCGCTCCTCGATGGCGATGCCCAGCGCCGTGGAGTCGCCGACGCCGAACCGGCAGAAGTCGCGAGCCGACGCAGGTCTTCACCGTGCGGAAGCTCTTGCCGTACGCCTAGCCGGACGGCATGTCCAGGTCGGCCCAGACCTTCGGCAGGTCCTCCTTGCGGATGCCGAGCAGGTCGATGCGCTGCCCGCCGGTCAGCTTCACCATCGGCACCTCGTACTTGTCCGCCACCTCGGCGATCCGGCGCAGCTGCGCCGGGGTGGTGACGCCGCCCTTCATCTGCGGCACCACCGAGAAGGTGCCGTCGCGCTGGATGTTGGCGTGCACCCGGTCGTTGATGAACCGGGCGTCCCGCTCGTCGACGTAGTCGTCGCCCCACATCATCCGCAGCAGCGAGGCCAGCCCCATCTTGCTGCTTGGCGTCCTCCTCGCCGCCGGCGCCAGCGTGGCGAAGACCGCGGAGACCGACTTGCAGCTCGTGCTGCCGGATGGCCTCCATCAGCTCCGGCTTGGGCATCGGCACGCCGGGCACGTACCAGCTCGCGGCCGGGTCCTCGGCTCGACCTCGCCGCCGGCGGCCCACTCGACGATCTGCGCGACCAGGCCCTTGCACGAGCCGCAGCCCTTGCCGGCGCGGGTGCCCGTCCATCACCCCGCTGACCGTGCTGCACGCCGCCGTGCCACCGCGTCGACCAGCGCGCCCTTGGTGACGCCGTTGCAGTTGCAGACCTGGGCTGTCGTCGGCCAGTCTCCGCCGGCGCTCACCTCGGCCGGCGGGCCGCCGAGGTCGAACAGCAGCTCGACCCGTTCCTCCGGCAGCGGCAGGCCCCGGTCGAACGCCTGGGTCAGGAACGCCACCTTGCGCACGTCGCCGACCAGGGTGGCGCCGACCAGCCGGCCGTCGCGGATGACGACGCTCTTGTAGACGCCCTTGCGCGGCTCGGCGAAGACCACCGTCTCGTCGTCGTCGCGCTCGGCCTCCTTGAGCCCCATCGACGGCCACGTCGACGCCGGCCACCTTGAGCTTGGTGGCGAGCCGGCGAGCCGTGGTACGCGGCGCGCGGGTCGGCGCCCGGTGAGGTGGTCGGCGAGCACCTTGGCCTGCTCCCACAGCGGGGCGACCAGGCCGTACGTCTCGCCGCGGTGCTGGACGCACTCGCCGACCGCGTAGATGTCGCGGCTCGTCCAGGGCGCGCATGCTGGTCGTCGACGACGATGCCGCGCTCGACCACCAGGCCGCTGGCCGCGGCCAGCTCGGTGTTGGCCCGGATGCCGGCGGCCACCACCACCACGTCGCAGTCGATGGTCCGACCGTCGGCGAGCTTCACCCCGGTGACCGCGTTCCTGCCGAGGATCTCCGTGGTGTGCGCGCCCAGCACCACCTCGATGCCGAGCTGCCTCGCACGCTGCGCCGCAGGATCGCCGCCGGCCGGCCGCGTCGAGCTGGGCGTTCATCAGGTGGCCCGCGGCGTGCACCAGGGTGACGTGGGACAGGTGGTTCTGCAGGCCGCGGGCCGCCTCCAGGCCGAGCAGGCCGCCGCCGATGACCACCGCCCGCTCGTGTTCCCGGGCGTAGCGGATCATGGCGCGGGTGTCGTCGAGCGTGCGGAACGCGAAGACGCCCTGGTGGTAGCCGCGTCCGGCGCGGTGGATGCCCGGGATCGGCGGGACGAACGCGCGGCTGCCGGTGGCGATGATCAGCTTGTCGTACGGGCGTGGCCGTGCCGTCCTCCGCGTACACCAGCCGGGCGTAACCGGTCGATCCGGGTCGATCCGGGTACCGGCGTGCAGCGTGATGCCGTTGTCGCGCGTACCAGGCCAGGTCGTTGAGGAAGATGCCGGCTCTCGTCCTCCACCCCGGAGAGCACGTTGGACAGCAGGATCCGGTTGTAGTTGCCGTACGGCTCGTCGCCGAACATGGTGATGTCGAACTGCTCGCCCCGCCCCGGGCGAGGATCTCCTCCACCGTACGGGCGCCGGCCATCCCGTTGCCGACGACCACCAGACGCCGCCTGGAATCCACTGTGGACATCAGAACTCGACCAGCCCGAGGTCGACCACCACCGTGCCGGCCACCCCGTCCGGCGCGGCCACCTGCAGCTCCACGGTGGTGCCCGAGTCCAGGTCCTCCACCACCCGCAGCGGCACGTGCACGTCGCCGCGCGCGCCGATCGGGAAGTACCGCATCGGCTGGCCGTCCCGGACCAGCAGCAGGTAGATCAGCTCGGCGCTGGAGTTGCCGCCCCGGAAGTACACCGGCTGGGTGGTCATCCCCGGTGGCACCAGGTAGCTCAGGCTCTCGTCCAGCAACAGCGGCGACGTCCAGTCCCTTGCCCTCGAAGCGGTAGACGCCTTGCAGGAAACGGGGAGTGGTGTGCACGGTGGTATCCCTTCGGTCAGTCGGTGGGGCGGTCGGGTGGCGCGGTGGTGAGCAGGTGGCCGTCGTCCGGGCCGCCGGCCCGGCTGACCGCCACCGCGCACGCCTTGAACGCGGGCATCTTCGAGTGCCGGTCCAGCGCCGGATCGGTGAGCGGTTGCGCGCCGGTCGCCGCCGAAGTGGAACGGCACGAACACGGTGTCCGGGCGGATGCCGTCGCTGAGCCGGGCCCGGAAGTACGCGCGGCCCCGCGGCGGCTGCGCAGCTCGACCAGGTCGCTGTCGGCGATGCCGAGCCGGCGGGCGAGGTCGGGATGCAGCTCGGCGCGCGGGTTCGGGCAGCGCCAGCGGTGAGCGCGCTTCGACCCGGCGGGTCTGGTTGCCGCTCTGGTAGTGCTGCATGGTCCGGCCGGTGGTGAGCACGTAGGGGTAGTCGCTCGTCCGGGCAGTCTCGGCGGGTTCGCGGTGCTCGACCCGGATGAACCGGGCCCGGCCGTCCGGCGGTCGGGAAGCCGTCGGCGAACAGCCGCGGCGTGCCGGGGTGGTCTCGTCCGGGCACGGCCAGAACACGCCGTCCTCGGCGTCGATGCGCTCGTAGGTGATGCCGGCGTAGTCGGCGATCCCGCCCGCGCTGGCCCGGCGCAGCTCCGTCGAAGACCGCGCGCGGCTCGGTCGTTGAAGCACCCGCCCCGACCCAGCCGGCCGGCCAGCGCCGCCATCATCTCCAGGTCGGTCCGCACCTCCGGCGGCGGCGGCAGCGCCCGGCGGCGGCGGATCACCCGGCCCTCGAGGTTGGTCATCGTGCCCTCCTCCTCGGCCCACTGGGCGGTCGGCAGCACGACGTCGGCCAGCGCGGCCGTCTCGGAGAGGAAGATGTCGGAGACGACCAGCAAGTCCAGGGCGCGCCAGCCGGTCGATGCACCCGGTTGGCGTGCGGCGCCGAGACGGCGATGTTGCTGGCGAAGCACGAGCAGCACGCGTACGCCGCCGGGGGTACCGAGCCGGTCGAGCATCTCGTAGGCCGAGCGGCCCGGGCCGGGGCAGCTCGTCCGGGTCGATCGCCCCACACCGCGGCCACGTGCGCGCGGGCGGCCGGGTCGTCCAGTCGCGGTAGCCGGGCAGCTGGTCGGCCTTCTGCCCGTGTTCCCGGCCGCCCTGGCCGTTGCCCTGCCCGGTGATCGTGCCGTAGCCGGAGGACGGCCGGCCGAGCAGCCCGAGCGCGAGCGCCAGGTTGAGGTACGCCTGCGCGGTGTCGGTACCGTTGCTGTGCTGCTCCGCGCCGCGCGCGGTGAGGATCATGGCCGGTGCCGCGGTGGCGAGCAGCCGGACGGTCTCGCGCAGCTGCGCCTCCGGCTACCCCGGTCATCCGCTCGACCCGGTCCGGCCAGTACGCCGTCAACCGCCGCCCGGACCGCCGTCGAACCCGGTGGTCCGTTCCGCGGATGTACGCCTCGTCGACCAGGCCCTCCCGGATCGCGATGTGCAGCAGCCCGTTGGCCAGCGCCAGGTCCGTGCCGGGCAGCGGCTGCAGGTGCAGGTACGCGCCGGCGGCGGTGGCGTGCGGCGCGGGTCCACCACGATGTGCCGGGCGCCGGCCGCCCGACCGGCGTCGAAGTACTGCATCGACGGCGGCATGCGTGTCCGCCGGGTTGCCGCCGACCAGCAGCACGGTCTGCGCCTCGGCGATGTCCGCCAGCGGGAACGGCAGCCCCCGGTCGATGCCGAGCGCCCGGTTGGCACGCGGTGGCCGCCGACGACATGCAGAACCGGCCGTTGTAGTCGATCGACGAGGAGCGCAGCGCGACCCGGACGAACTTGCCCAGCGTGTACGCCTTCTCGTTGGTCAGCCCGCCGCCGCCGAACGCGCCGACGCTGTCCGGTCCGTAGCGCTCCTGGCTGAGCTGGATCGCGGCGGCGATCAGCGGTCCAGCGCCTCCTCCCAGGAGGCCTCGCCGCAGCGGGCTGCGCCGGTCGCCGGGGTCCTTGCGGACCAGCGGGCGTGAGCAGCCGGTCCGGGTGGTCCAGCAGGTCGGCGGCGGTCCAGCCCTTGGCGCACAGGCCGCCCCGGTTGACCGGGAAGTCGCGGCGGCTCCAGCCGGACCACCGGCGGCTGCGGGGTCAGCGTCATCCCGCACTGCAGGGCGCAGTACGGACAGTGCGTCTGCGTTCCCGCCTGACCGACCATCCCACGATGGTGACGATGCGGTGTTTCACCCCAGTACCAGCGGGATTACGCCGTCCCGCCTTCTGCCCCGGTGGTGCGCGTCCCGGTCCGCCGACGCCTCCGGCTGGAGTGAAGGCTGTATGTATGTACATCGGTTTATCAATAGCGACCCGGAGGAACCCGATGACCCGATTCACCCGACTATTCGCCGGAGCGGCGCTCGCCGTCCTGGCCGCCACCCTGGGGGTGGTGACCACCGCCGCCCCGGCCAGCGCGGCCAGCACCTGGACCCAGGTCAGCTCCGGCGAGGGCGTCAACTGCGCCATCCGCAGCGACGCCAGCCTCTGGTGCGGCGGATACAACGGCATCCTGGGCTACCAGTCGGCCAACGGCCAGCGACTGGCCCGGGTCGGTGCCGACCGGTACTGGGCGTCGGTGAGCGTAGGTGGCTCGTTCGCCTGCGCCATCACCCCCAGCGGACAGGGCTACTGCTGGGGCAGCAACTACTACGGCCAACTCGGCGTCGGCGACACCACCAACCGGCTGACCCCGACACCCATCGCCTTCTCCGGCAAGCTGATCGCCATCTCCGCCGGTAACACGCACGCCTGCGCCATCGACACCTGGAACGATCTCTACTGCTGGGGCGACGGCCGCGACGGCGCGCTCGGCCTGGACAGCGAAACCGACTGGAACTCCCCCCGTTACGTCGGTGCCGGCTGGTCGAGTGTGGTCGCCGGCGACTTCAACAACTGCGCGATCGCCACCGACGCCAAGGGGTACTGCTGGGGGTCCAACTACTACGGCGAGCTCGGCCTCGGCGACGGTTCCGGCGACGCCTGGGTGCCCACCGAGATCAGCGGCGGCCGCCAGTGGCTCAACATCGACATCCAGGGTGACCACGCCTGCGGCGTGTCGAGCACGCACCGGCTCTACTGCTGGGGCAACAACGACGACGGCGAGCTCGGCGTGGGCTACCCGAACTCCTCCTCGTCACCGGCGCAGGTCGGCAGCAACACCACGTGGGGCTCGGTGGACGTCGGCGGCGAGCGCGACTACGTCTCCTACGACGCCTTCACCTGCGGCCTCTACCGGGACGGCACCCGCTTCTGCTGGGGCTACAACTGGTCCGGCCAGCTGGGCCTCACCGGCACCACCAATCGGCACGCGCCGATCCGGCTGCTGAACGAGGGCGCCTGGGCGCAGATCTCGGTCGGCGACCAGTTCGCCTGCGCCCTGCGGCCCGACGGCACGCTGGCGTGCTGGGGGCACAACGGCTGGGCTGAGCTCGGTCTGGGCGACACGGCCAACCGCGACCGACCGACGATCGTCCCGTAGCCCGGAACGGAGTCCGGTGCGGGTACGGCCGCACAGCAGTGTGGCGGGCCCGGCACAATGCCGGGCCCGCCACACGAACTGGGTCCGATCCTGACCAGCAGCGTCAGGAGCGGGTCATGCCACTAGCGCTGCAGTGTCAGGAGACCCGGCCGGTAGGGCAGGAGGCCGTAGTCGCCGCCAGAGCTGGGGGAACGACCCTGGTAGAGCAGCTGCAGGTTGCACGGGTCGATGGTCTTGGTCTGGTCGGGGTTGCTCCGGACCAGGTCACCGTGGCTGATGTCGTTGGTCCAGGTGGCACCGCTGTTGGCCTTGCCGGCGAACGGGTTGCTCTCCGACGCCGCCTGCGGGGTCCAGGAACCACTCAGGCTGCTGGAGGTGAAGGACCGGAAGTAGCGGCCTTGGCCGCCGATCGCCTCGACGATCATCAGGAACTGGTTCTGGCCCTGCACCTTGTAGACCTCGACCGCCTCGAACAGGTTGTTCTGCGAGTCGCTCAGAACGGTCGTGTACGAGGAGCCGAAGCTGCCCGGGAAGTTCCCGATCGGCATGCTGGCCCGGTAGATCTTGCCGTTGTCACCGGCGAAGAACAGGTACATGTTCGTACCGTCACCGATCAGCGTCTGGTCGATCGGGCCGGTGCCGGAGCCGGAGATGCTCCCGGTGAACAGCGTCTGCGCCGAGGACCAGCCGTTCGGGTTGGACGGGTCGCTGGAGGTCCGGTAGGAGAAGGCGGTGCCACCCCACTGGTAGGTGAGCACCCAGATGTTCTTCGGCGCGAAGTAGAACAGCGTCGGCGCGACCGTGGCGAAGGACATCCTGTTCTGGCTGGCCGAGGCCATGTCCGACCAGTTGGTGAAGAGACCGAAGCTCATCGAGCCCCAGGTCGACCCGGTGTCGTGGGTGGTGGCGTAGACCAGGTGCTTGCCGTTGTAGACGACGTTGGTGAAGTCCTTCAGCGCGACCCACCCGTTCGCCGGGGTGGCCAACGCACCCGTCGAGGACCAGCGGTAGGACGACGGCAGCGTGCACGACCCGGTGGGGGTCGGCGTGGGCGTACCGGTCTGGCTGGGCCCGCCGGTGGTCGGCGTCGGGCTGCCCACCTGCACGAGCTGCCACTGCTGGTTGGCGCCGTCGTGGTCGGTGTACTGCACCACCGCGCCGCCGTCGGCGGTGGAGGAGCCGGAAACGTCGAGCACCTTGCCACTGGTCCGGTTACGCAACCGCACGTAGCCACCGGACGAGTCGAGCAGGCTCCACTGCTGGTTGGTGCCGTTCAGGTCGGTCCACTGCTTGACCGGCGAGTTGTCGGCGGTGGCGAAGTTGTAGTCGTCGACCACCTTGCCGGAGTGCCGGGCCTTGATCCGGTAGTAGCCGCCGCCCGAGTCGACGAACTGGAACTGCTGGTTCGTCCCGCCGGACTGGGTGTACTGCTGGATACAGGCACCGTCGGCGGTGGACGCACCGCAGATGTCGAGCGCCTTACCGCTGTTGTGGTTGATGATCGTGTACCAGGCGGAGGTGTTCACCGTCGCGGCCGAGGCCGCCGAGGTGGTCACCGCGACGATGCCGCCGCCGACCACGACGGCCGCCGCGCCGATCGCCAGAGCCAGCCGCCAGCGCCGGGTGGCGCCGCCGGCAGGATTGCGCAGATTCATGAGGTTCCTTTCTGCAACAGCGGTAGACGGACCGCTGGCCTGCGAGGGAATGGGGCGCCCGACGGGTGCGGGCGGGTTCCCGGCGGTCACCCGCCGGGGACAGACGCTGTGGTCAGGCAGCGACCAACTGCCACGCTGGTCGGCGCCGTTCCAATCTCATCGGTACGCAACTCCCCTGTTCTCGGACGGCGTTAGCGCTAACATTCCGCTCCGCCTTCCAGGCCCGTGGTGGGTTCAGGTGGGGGAGCCTCGGCCGGCTGTGCAGCTGGATCTGCCCACCGCGTCCGGCCGGTGTGGACTCGTGGACGAGTGCCCGGTGCGGCCGCGCACGCTGCGCTCCCGGGAAGCGGCACCCCTGGTAGCGCAGCGCTGTCGACACGAGCGCGCCAGGGATTGTCGGGCCGACGACCGGGGTACGTGACGACGTGCCGTACGCGACCCGGTGCGCCTGCGCCGGGAGGACGGGCGCGGACGGTGAGCATATTCAGCTGTTACCGGGGACGCGGCGGGTGGTGCGGGGCGGAGCTGTCGGAGTGGTGTACCGCTGGGGGGCGATACACCCGGGCGACGGTTCGGAGGCCGGCAGTACCGGTTTCTCGAAACTATCGCCCGCATAACTGCAAGTTTCTGCCGGAAACATACCTACCGTGGTCGGCGCCGTCAATCGATGCGAGCCAAACACTTCCCGGTCCGCAGCGCCCGGCGTATCTCCCCCGTTTCACCTGGCAGAACGCCGCCCTGAAGCTGTTATGCCCCGGCCGCCCGCCGAGTCATCGGGCCCGGCGCTTCGGCGCGTCAACGGTCGGACGAGCCCAGGCCGGCCTCGCGGGCGCGCAGCATGGCCTGGCGTCGGTCGGCGACCTGCAGCTTGGCGAGGATGCTCGATACGTGGTTGCGGACCGTCTTCGGGCTCAGGTGCAGCCTGGCCGCGATCGCCGGGTTCGACGCGCCGTCGGCGAGGAAGGCCAGGATCTCCCGCTCACGCTCGGTCAGCTCCGGCAACGCCGGCGCCTCACCGGCCGTTGCGGCCTGGTAGGCCGCCGGGTCGGCAGTGAAGTAGTCGACCATGCGCGCGGCGAGACTCTGCCCGAACACGGCCCCGCCCGCGGCGACCGCCCGGATCGCCGCCACCACCTCGTCGGGGGTCGACCCCTTGAGCAGGTACCCGCGGGCGCCGGCCCGCAGCGCGGCGAACAGGGACTCGTCGTCGCCGAGCATGGTGAGCATCAGCAGGCCGACGCCGGGCGCCTCGGCACCGATCGCCCGGGCCACCGCCACCCCGGACACGTCGGGCAGGTTGATGTCCAGTACGGCCACGTCCGGGCGCTCGGCGAGCGCGACCTGCACGGCTTCCGCGCCGGTGGCCACCGCCGCGATGCAGGCCAGCCCCGGGTAGGTCTGCAGGACCTGCCGCAGTCCGGCGAGGAAGATGGGGTGGTCGTCGGCGATCAACACCCGCAGGAGCGGTCGGCCCGGGTTGGTCTCGAACACGATCCCTCCCAGCGTCGGGCAGCAGCGCTGCGCCCTCGATGGTGGCATGCGGCCGCTAGTGTGACACCGGCGTGACATTCTGGAGGATCGATGGCCGACACCGGCGCGCGGGCCGCACGCAGCTGGCTCGTCCGGATGGCCGTCGCCCTGATGGGCTGTCTCCTGGCGCTGGGCTGGCTCTGGGCGGCCCGGGCCGGACATCCCTCCGACGGCACCGTCGTCACCATCGCTTCACAAGCCTGGCAGCCGGACGGCGTGGTGGTCGCGGACGCGCTCGGCGCCGGCCACGCACTGCGCGCCGGGGACCGGGTAACCGCGGTGGACGGTCGTCCGCTGGGCGCCACGGCGCGGGCCGGGCCGGCGCCCCGCACCGGCGACGTGGTCGTCTACGACGTGGTACGCGACGGATCGCACCTGCGCGTGCCGGTGACCCTGACCCGGTACCCGTTCTGGCAGCTCGTCGCGCACCACGTCGCCACGCTGCCCTACGTCGGGCTGGTCGTACTGGTGGCCTGCTTCGTGGTGGCGCGAAGGCCACGTGACCCGGCGGCCGTCGCCCTCTACGGCACCGCCGTGCTGCAGTTCGTCGGCTACGCGTCGTCGCAGTGGTACGGAACCCAGGTCATCGACGTGGCGACCGGGCGGCTGTGGGTCACCGCCGTCGCCGAGGTGGCCAACTGCCTGGTGTGGGCGTGCATGCTGCTGTTCGTCGCCTCGTTCCCCCGGCCGTGGCCGGTGCTGCGTCGCCGCCCGTGGCTGGCCCTGTCGGCCTTCGCGCTGCCGTTCCTGGGCTATGCCGGCGCGCTGCTGGTGAGCCTGCCGACGCGCGCCGGGCTGCCGCGGTCCCAGCTGCTGGTGTCGGTGTCGGTACCGGCCGCCGCGTTCTTCCCGGTCCTGGTGCTGGCGGCTGTCGCGGTCAGCTACCTGCTCGCCCGCGACCCGGTCGCGCGGCACCGGATGCGACTGATCAGCTACGGCCTGGCCTGGCTCGCCACCGGGTACCTGCTGCTCGGCCGGATCCCCGAGCTGCTCACCGGGCATCCGCTGGTCAGCTGGGACTATTTCACGCTGGTCTGCGTTCCCGCGCAGCTGCTGCACGCCGCGGCGATCCTGCGCTACCGGCTGTGGGACATCCAGATAGTCCTGCGCCGCTCGCTGTTGTACGCGGTGGTGACCGTCGGCCTGGTCCTCGCCTACCTGGGGGCCGCCGCCGTGATCAGCGCCGGCCTGCACGCCCGGCTGCATCCGGCACCCGTGCTCTTCGCCGTGGTCGTCGCGCTGTCCTTCTCGGCGGCGCACACCGCGCTGCGTCGGGTGGCCAGCCGGCTGGTCTACGGCGACCGCGAGGACCCCTACGAGGTGCTGCGGCAGTTGGGACAGCGGCTGCGCTCGGCGGAGCCGGCCGAGGTGGTGCTGAACCAGCTCGTCGCCACCCTGGTCCGCACGCTGCGGCTGTCCCACGCGGCGGTCGAGGTACCCGGCCTGCGGCTGGTTCCCAGCGGCCACGGCCGGCCCGGGCCGGCACCGACATCGATCGATCTGGTCCACGACGGCGAGCGGATCGGCCGCCTGGTGCTCGACCCCGGGCCCGACCGGGAGCCGTTCGGGACGTCCGACCGCCGCCTGCTGGAGGGGCTGGCCCAGCAGGTCAGCGCCACCGCCCACAGCCTGCTGCTGGCGGCGCGCCTGCGGCGTTCGCTGCAGGGTGCGGTGACCATGCTGGAAGACGAACGCCGCCGCATGCGCCGCGAGATCCACGACGGCCTCGGCCCTACCATCGCCTCCGCGTCGATGCGGCTCGAACTCGGTCGCTCGCTCATCCACACCGACCCCGACGCGACCGAACGCATCCTCGCCGAGCTGGCCGACATCCACCGCTCGGTGGTCCAGGACATCCGTCGGCTGGTCGACGGGCTGCGCCCGACCATCCTGGACCACCTGGGTCTGGAGGCCGCGCTCCGGGAAATGGTCGCCGGCCTGGGCGGTGGCGTACGGACCACGCTGCACTGTGCGCTGGGCACCGGGCGCCTGTCGGCGACGGTGGAGGTCGCCGCCTACCGGATCGTGTCCGAGGCGCTGACCAACGTCGTGCGCCACTCCGGGGCGTCCACCTGCGACGTGCGGATCTGGCTGGACGGGGACGTGCACGTCGCGGTCTGCGACAACGGGCGCGGCCTGGCCCCGAACCACCGCCCCGGGATGGGGCTGACCAGCATCCGGGAGCGCTGCGCCGAGCTGGGCGGCAGCGCCTCGATCACGGCGGACGTACCGGGCGGCACCCGGGTCAGCTGCCGGCTGCCGCTGCCCGGTGCGTGTCCCGATCCGCGCACGGCGCAGGCTGCCCCCGCCGTGCGCGGATCGGCCCGTTAGAAGGAGCCGGCCTGCTCGCAGAAGGTGCCGTCGGTGGACTTGGCCTTCTCGACGTCGAAGACCTCGTAGTCGTGGTAGCCACCGTTGTGGTCGTCGAAGAGCACGACCAGGCCGTACCAGGCGGTGCGGGCCGCCTTGAACCGGGTGCAGCCGCCGCTGTGGACACCCATGTTCTTCGTGGTCACCCGCAGCGCCGCGGGGCGGCCACGCATCCAGGTGGCCTTGTTGGCCGGGTCGCTGGAGACCAGGAAGACGTTGCCGTCGTCCCGGAAGTCGTAGGCCGACTTGAGGACGTAGTACTGCCCGGCCTGCAGTGACACGTCGTAGATCCGGGCCACGTCGGTGCCGCGGGTGACGGCCGGGTCGTAGTCCACCTGGTCCCCGCTGTTGCCCGGGCTGCCCGTGGTCTGCCCGTAGAGGGTGGGCGTGAAGGTGACGTTCCGGCTGGCGAACTGGAAGTCGTAGCCGTCACTTCCGTCGCCACCGAAGCGGTACACGTTGGCCTGGTAGTTGCCGGGCGCCAGCCGGTTGGTGTCGATGGCGACGAAGTCGGTGTCGCCGCCGTAGGCGTCGCTGGTGGCCACCTGTCCGGAGCTCGCGGAGGTGACGGCCAGGTCGAAGTCCTGGCCCGGCTTCGACCGCGCTGCCGCCACCGTCCAGTAGGTGGAGCTTGTCCGGAGGTCGAAGACGTTGTCGTCCTGCATGTCGTAGACGGTGTTCCACTGGGCTGTACTGGCCAGGGCGACGCCGGGCACGCTGACGATGGCGGTGCACACGGTGGCGGCGGCGATCAGGCCGCCGGCCAGCCTGCCGAAGAGAACACGGGACATGAAGGACCTCTCTGGAGGGGATGGCCGCAGGACGCAGCGGCAGCCCAGCGATCTGCGGGGTGCGGGGCAGGCAGTCGCGGGTGCAGGGCCACGGGACCACGGTCGAACCGCGGGTCAGCGGTGCGGCGTTGCCTCGGACCGGGTCACAGGATAGTGGTCGACGTCGCTGCCCCGCATGGGACAGCTGTCCCGGAGATGTCCTGTGCTGGTCCAGGTCACCCGACCCGGGTGCCGGCCGGTCCGATGAAAATTCCATTCGTCGGTATCTAGATACACGCTGGTCAATGTCTATCGGAACGCACGTCAGCTGTGCCGAGATTTCCCGGTCTTCCCTGGTACCCATCGAAACGTAACAATCGGCCAGTCATTCGAGGCGCCCGTCCCAGCCACGGTGACCCGGGCAGCAACGGCGGCCGGGTGGCCCAACTCCGCCGCCGACTCCGTCCTTCGACGAGGAGCCGACGATGCAGGTACCGAAGCGTCGCGCCGCGATCACGATCGTGGCTGCGCTGGCCGTGCTGACGGCGGGATTCGGGTTCACCAGAGCGCTGGCCGGCGCGGCGACAGCCGGCTGCCGCGTCGACTACACCATCACCAGCCAGTGGCAGGGCGGCTTCGGCGCGAGCGTCACCGTCACCAACCTCGGCGATCCGGTCACCGGGTGGATGCTCAGCTGGAGTTTCGCCAGCGGGCAGAGCGTCACACAGGCGTGGAACGCCACGCTGACTCAGAGCGGCGCCGCGGTCACCGCGACGGGCCTGAGCTACAACGCCGCGATAGCCACCGACGGCACCGTGAACTTCGGCTTCAACGGCGCCTGGACCAGCGGCAATCCGGTGCCGACCGGGTTCGCGCTCAACGGTGTCGGCTGTGGCGGCTCGCCCGCGCCGACGCCGTGCACCGGCCCGTCGACCACCCCCGGCAGCGCCACCCCGAGCCTGCCGCCGAGCGCCACCCCGAGCCGGTCCCCGAGCCCCACGCCGAGCCGGTCCCCGAGCACCACGCCGAGCAGCCAGCCCAAGGTGACCATCTGGCTGGCCGGCGACTCGACGATGGCCAACGCCAGCACCTGCCCGATCGGCTGGGGCAGCCAGTTCGCGCCGTACTTCAACGGCAATGTCACGGTGGTCAACAACGCGGTGGCCGGGCGGAGCCTACAGACCTGGCTGTACGACCCCAACGTGACGTCGACGAAGAACTCGGCCGGCGAGTGCGTGATCAACCCGAACACGTACTCCAGCCGGTGGCAGTCGATGCTCAACGCCAGCACCGGGATGAAGTCGGGCGACTACCTGTTCGTCCAATTCGGTATCAACGACGGCGACAGCAGCTGCCCCCGGCACGTCGGGTCGGCCCGCTATCAGCAGCTGTTGGGCGTCATGGCAGCGGCGGCGAAAGCCCGCGGGGTGCACGCGGTCTTCCTCACCCCGGTGGCCGCGATCACCTGCAGCGGCAGCACGGCCGTCGGCAACCGGGGCTTCCTGACCGAGACGTTCAACGCCGGTACGGCCAACTCGGTGCCGGTGATCGACCTGCACAAGTTGAGCTACACGCTCTACAACACGCTGAAGCTGTGCCCCAACAACGGCGACTACACCGCCGGCGCGGTCGGCGCCTTCTTCTGCAACGACCACACCCACTTCGAAGCTGCCGGAGCGCGCCAGATCGCCGGGCTGGTCGCCACGGCGGTCCGCAACCAGCAACTCCCGCTGGCCGCCTACCTCAGGTAGCGCCCCCGCGAGACAGGAGGGACTTCCGGTGTCGTACCGCGGAAAAGCGCATCGACCGTTGGCCGCACTGGCCGCCGCGCTGGTGGCCGCGCTGGTGGCCGCGCTGGTGGCCGCGCTGGTGGCCGCGTTGGTCCTGATGGCGCTGCCGGCGGCGCAGGCGGCCACCGGGGACGGCTCGCCGACCGACCCGAACATCACCTTCGTCGGCCGCTGGGACACCACCAACCCGGCCGCGTACGTGCCCTACTGGGCGGGCGCCTACCTCACCACCGGGTTCACCGGCAGCACCGTGAAGCTCAGGCAGCGGCAGAGCATCGACCTGTACTCGAGTATCGACGGCGGCCCCGACGTGTACCGGCAGAACGTCAGCGGCACGGTGAACCTGACCCCGACACCGCTGGCTTCCGGCAACCACACGCTGCGGGTCTCCTACCGCGTGGTGGCCGGCTCGTACCACGGCGACGCGGTGTTCCAAGGGCTGATCCTGGGCTCCGGGGCGCACACCTTCGCCCCGCCGGTGCCGCCCAGGCTGGTGGAGTTCGTCGGCGACTCGATCACCGTCGGCACCACCACGTCACAGAACGCGCTGACCGCCTACGGCTGGCTGATCGGCCAGCGGCTCGGCGTGCGCCACACCCAGATCGCGCAGGGCGGCGCCTGCCTGGTGGCCACCGCGGACGGCTGCGTCGGGCTGGAGACCCAGTTCCTCAAGCTCAACCCCAACGCCGCCAACCCGAACTGGGACTTCAGCCGCTACCAGGCCGACGCGGTGGTGATCAACCTGGGCACCAACGACGTCGGGCACTCGGTGAGCACCACCCAGTTCCAGGCGTCCTACCTCAACCTGCTGCACGAGATCCGCGCCAGGTACCCGAACGCGGCCATCTTCGCGCTGGAGACCTTCACCAAGCGGTACGCCGCCCAGACGCTGGCCGCCGTGACCACGGCCACCAACGCGGGCGACCGGAACGTCTTCTCCGTCACGACCGAGGGCTGGCTCAGCTCGGCTGACATGTCCGACTCCGTGCACCCCAACGACGCCGGACACCGGATCATCGCGGATCACCTGGCCCCCATCATCTCGGCCAGGCTCGGCGCGACCACGTCGCCCTCCCCCACGGCCTCGGCCGGCCCGTCCCGGTCGCCGAGCGCGTCTGCTCCGGCCAGCCCGTCCCGGTCGGCCAGCACTTCGCCGTCAGCCGGCACTTCACCGTCAGCCGGCACTTCACCGTCCCAGAGCGCTTCGCCGAGCGGTGGCGCGGCCAGCTGCACGACGCGGTATGTGGTGACCAGCCGGTGGTCCGGCGGGTTCCAGGGCGACGTGACGATCGGCAACACCGGCCCGAGCCCGCTGACCGGCTGGGCGCTGCGCTGGTCGTTCGGCGCCGGGCAGGTGATCAGCCAGGCGTGGAACGGCAGCTACGCCCAGAGCGGCGCAGCGGTGACCGTCACCAACGCCACCTGGAACGCGAGCATCCCGGTGGGCGGCTCGGCCAGCTTCGGCTTCATCGCCTCGGCCGGCTCGGCCAACCCGGTGCCCAGTTCCTTCACCCTCAACGGGAACGCCTGCGCGCCCGGCTGACCTGCCCGGTACCCGCGACGCGCCGGGCCACCCGGCCCGGGGCGTCGCGGCACCCGTCGTCAGGGACTGGTACAGGTGATGGTGGGTGAGCTGGGTGTCCCGTTGGCGATGAAGCCGTACGTCGTCGAGCTGCCCGGGCTCAGCGCGCCGTTCCAGGACACGTTGCGGACGGTGACGGCGGAGCCGCTGGTGGTCAACGTGCCGCTCCAGAGTTGGGTGATCGTCTGGCCGCTGGCCAGCGTCCAGATGGTGGTCCAGCTGGTAATCGCCGAGGAGCCGGCGGTTACCGTGACCTCACCCTGGAAGCCACCCGGCCAGGGGTTGACCGTGCGGTAGGTGGCGGAGCACGCGCCCGTGGTCGGCGGCCGGCTGCTGGCCGGCGGCGCGCTCGACGGCGGCCGGCTCGACGGCGGCTGGCTGCTGGCCGGCGGGCTGGACGGCGGCTGACTGCTGGCCGGCGGGCTCGACGGCGGCTTGCTGCTGGCCGGCGGACTCGACGGGGTCTGGCTGCTGCCGGCGGGCCGGAGATGGACCGTGACCAGGGAGTACGGCGGAATGGTCTGGCTGCTCGCGCTGCCCTGGGAGCTGGTCACGATCGACGTGCCGCGGTTGGTGAACGAGTCGACGGTCACGCTGGCCGCCGGGCTGTACCCGCTGTAGGACAGGTTCACCTGGTAGGAGTTGTTCGGATCCCGGTTGAGCAGCAGCACGTCCAGGTTGCCGTTGGCCCGCTTCGCCGCGTGCACGCCCAGCAGCGAGTTGCTGGAGCTCGACCGGACCAGGGTGTCGCCGGCACCGGCCACCCGGCTGACCATCTGGATGCCGTAGTAGGTGGCGAACGGCGTGCCGGCGGGCGGCTCGGCGCCCGCGCCGCTGGAGATGAAGCCGCCGTCGCCGTAGTCGGTGGTACCGGTGACGTCGGTGGAGGTGGCGCCGACCCCGTTGCGGACGTTCCACCAGTCGGCGTTGGTCACCCCGCTCTCGGCGGCGGTCAGGTACATGTCGGCGGCGAACAGCGCCTGCATCTGGGTGTCGGACGGGGCGGCGCCGCTGTTCACCTCGGTGATGAACACGCCGGGGTTGTTGGTGGCGTACTTGTTCATGTCGGCCCGGAACTGCGACACGATGCTGCCCAGCTGCGCCGGCTTGGTGAGTTGATCGGCCTCGCTGGTACCGCCGGGGTAGTAGTGGAAGATCCCGAAGTCGGCCGAGTTCTTCACCACCGACATCACGGTGTCGTTCCAGTCGGCGGAGTCGCCGGAGGCCACGTTCCCGTCCGGCCAGTAGGTGGGCGTGGTCAGCACCACGCCGATCTTGATGGTCGGGTCGACGGCCTTCATGGCGCTGGCGTACTGCAGGAAGTTGCTGGCGTACCCGCGCGGGCTCTTGTCGCTGTGGTTGTCGGTCTCCCAGTTGGCGCCGTAGTGGCCGTTGCCGTAGACCTCGTTGCCGATCTCCCAGTACTTGACGCCGTAGCCCTTGGTCACGTTGGCGTACCGCACCCAGTCGGCGGCCTCCTGCGGCGTACCGGAGCCGTAGTTGGCAATGACGATGGGCTGCGCGCCGGCGCCCTTCACCATGGTCATGTAGTGGTCGAAGTCGGTGTTCGGGGCGACGTAGCCGCCGGGGGCGGTGTTGGTCTGCCAGTGGTAGATGTCGCCGTACGAGCCGCCGGGGTAGCGCACGAAGGACACCGCGGCGTTCTTCAACAGCGTGCTGGTCTGCGGGTCGGCCAACGCGCCGTCCCAGATCGCGACGTTCGCGCCCACCTCCGCAGCGGAGAACGTGGCGACGTTCTGACCGGCGTTCACGGTCACGGTCGCGGTGAGGGTGGCCGCCGAGGCGGTACCCAGGAACGTCCCCGCCGTGGCGGCGGTCGTTACGGCCACCGCGACAGCGGCCACGCCCAGGCGCCAGCGGCGTGGCCAGCGCCGCTGCGGTCTGATCAACTGAGCTTGCATGACGATCGTTCTCCTTGTGGTTAGCCGACAGCGCACGGTGGGCCGGTGAGCACCGGATCGCCGGCGAGGGTGTACGCCGCGTTCCGGGTGCTCCGCGGACCCGAACAGCTCGCGGGCCGTCCCGGACCCGCGTTCAACGAGGACGGATGCGGTGACTGTCATCGACCACTTTCGTGGTGTCAATGGACTTGATCAATCCCCGGTGGCCGCCGACCGCCCCGGTTCGACCAGCGACTCCGGCATGACGTGCGCGGGCATCCCCCGGGCCGCCCGCGCTGCCGCCGCCCGGACGACTTTCGAGGAGCTGAAACTTTCTACGAAAATCGAGGAAAGTTATAGCGCTCTCACCCGGAAAGTTGTGGCTTGGGCCAACGGCACGGAGGTCATCCCCAACAGGCGAAGCGGCTTCCGGGTCCGCCTGCACGTCGGGCGCCCGCGGGCAGGACGCTCCGCGGTTGCGCAGCCGTGGTTTGCTGGGCGCGGGCCGGGTGGCCGGGACCATCGGAGGCTGGCAATGTCGTGGGTGACGCCCGGGCACGTCGTGGTGGCTGCGGTGGGCGGCTTCTTTCTGATCGCGGCGGCCCGGCGGTTCGTGCTCCGGCCACGTCCGGTCACTCCCGCCGCGGCCACCCCGGAGCTGGGTGACGAGTCACCGGCCCTGGTGAACCTGTTGACCCATCGGATGAACGCGCCGGCCGCCGCCAGTGCGACCCTGCTCGACCTGGCCGCCCGCCGGGTCGTCGAACTCTCCGAAGTCGGGCCGGGCCGAACACTGGTCCGTATCCGGGGCCAACTGCCGTCCGACGCCCGCCCGTACGAGATCCGGGTACTGGACCGGGTACGCCGGGTCGCCGGCTCGAACCTGGTACCCGTCGAGGAACTGACCCGGCGTTACGCGGCGGACGGCGAGCGCTGGCACCGCCGGCTGACGCACGAGGTCGCCCGGGACGCCCGACGCCTGGGCCTGACCCGTTCCACCGCGTCCGAGCTGAGTATCCCGGCACTGGTCGCAGCCGCGGTCGCGGCGGGCGCCATCGTGGCGAAGCTGGCGAAGCTGTTGGCGGGCCGGCCCGACAGCGCGGACAGCGGCCCGGGCGGACCGCTCGCCGCCCTGATCGGCTGGGGCTGGCTGACCCTCCTGCTCTACCTGGCGCTGGAGCTTTCGGTCGGCGTGCTGTTCCCCGAGCAGGACCGGCTCACCAGCCGGGGCCGGCAGGTAGCGGCGCACTGGCTCGGAGTGGCCAGCTGGCTGCGCGCCCACGAGCCGCTGCGGGACCTTCCGCCGGCAGCCGTGGCCGTCTGGGACCGCTACCTCGCCTACGGCGCAGCGCTCGGGGTGATGCGGCACGCGGTGGAGGTACTCGACCTGGAGACCACCGGGCGTCGGGACGTGGTGTGGTCGCAGCACACCGGCGTCCGGCGCCCGGTGCAGGTGCGGTACCCGAAGCGCAGCCGGCTGCTGCGGCCACTGGGCCGGGTCCCGGCAGGCGCCCGGTTGCTGTGGGCGGTGATCTCGCTGCCCGGCTGGTCGCTGCTGGCCGTCACCGCCCTGCGCTGGTCAGCGGGGCACCGGTGGCCGGCACTCGTCGTGGTCGCGGTGGCCGTGGTGCAGGCCGCCCGGGCGCTCTACCGACTCGTCCGGTCCACTGTGGACCTGCGCTGGCCGGCCCGGGTGACGGGTACCCTGATCGACATCAGCGTCACGGGTCAGACCAGCGTCTCCGCGGACCATCCCGAGCTGCCGGCGACGGTGCCGACCCACTACCACCTGATCGTCGATGACGGCAGCACCGACCAGCAGCGCCCCTGGATCGCCAACCGGGACCTGGTCGGCGGCCGGCGCGCCCGCGCAGGGTCAGCCGACCGGGCCGACCTCAGCAGCCGGCTGGCGCAGGCGATGCTGGTGGACTTCAGCATCGGAGATGGGGTCTACCTGGAGGGCCAGCGCTGGAGTCGGTACGTCGCCGTGCTGCGCCATGCCCGCCGGCCGACCGACTGACACAGCAGCCGCCACCGGGTACGGCGCCACCGTAGTGCCGGCGAATGGACGGTGCCGCCGCCACTGGGTAGTGGCGGCGGCACCGTTGTTCTCATCGGACCCGCGTCAGCGGGCCACTGTCACGGGCTGGTGCAGGTGATCGTCGGGGTCGACGGTGAACCGTTGGCCAGGAAGCCGAAGACCGTCGACGCGCCCGCCCCCAAGGTGCGGTTGTAGTCGACGTTGGCGACAGATACCGACGAGCCGCTGGCGGAGAGCGTGCCGCTCCAGACCTGGGTGATCTGCTGGCCGCTGCTGAGAGTCCAGCGCGCCGTCCAGCCGTTGACCCCGGAGCTGCCTGCCGTCACGGTGACTTCTCCCTGGAAGCCGCCGGGCCAGAAGTTGACCGTCTTGTACGTCGCGCTGCAGGCACCCGGGGGTACCGACGGCGACGGCGAGGCGGAGCTGGGCGCAGGCGACGACGGGGAGGCCGAGCTGGGCGCGGGCGAGGACGGGGAGGCCGAGCTGGGGCTGGCGCTGCTGGGCTTGGGCGATGTGGGTGACGGGTCCGGCGAGGCGCCGTTGAGCACGTTGAGGACCGAGGTGTAGGCGGCCTTCTTGTTGCCGCTGCCGTCGAAGAGCAGCGGGCTCTCGCTGGAACGCCAGGAGTCGCTGTCGCGTACCCCCCAGACCGTGATGCCGATGCACCGGGCGACGTTGATGCAGGCCTGGGTCAGGCCGGCGTACTGGGTGGTGGAGGCGTTGGTGACGTCGACCTCGGTGAGGGCGACGTCGACACCGAGCGCGGCGAAGCTGGACAGCGTCGTCTGGAAGTTGCTCGGCAGGGAGCTGCCACCGGTGAAGTGCGTCTGGAAGCCGACGCAGTCGATCGGCACGCCGCGGGACTTGAAGTCCTTGACCATGTTGTAGACGCCCTGCGTCTTGGCGTAGGACCAGTTCTCGATGTTGTAGTCGTTGTAGCAGAGCCGGACGCCCGGGTCGGCCGCGCGGGCGGTCTTGAAGGCCACCTCGATCCAGTCGTTGCCGGTGCCCTGCAGGTTGGACTGGCGACGGCTGCCGTCTTCGTTGTAGGCCTCGTTCACCACGTCCCAGGCGGTGAGCTTGCCCTTGTAGTGGGCCATCACGCCGTTGATGTGGTTGATCATCGCGCTGCGCAGCGCGCTGCCGTTCAGTTGCTGCATCCAGCCCGGCTGCTGGCCGTGCCAGGCAAGGGTGTGACCCCGGACCTTGATGCCGCGGCTGGTGGCCCAGTTGTAGATCTGGTCGCCGGCGGAGAAGTTGAACTGGTTCGGGTTCGGCTCGGTCGCGTCCGGCTTCATCTCGTTCTCGGCCGTGACCATGTTGAACTCGCGCGCGGCGATGGTGGTGTAGGCGGAGTCGTTCAGTCGGCCACCGGCGATCGCGGTGCCGAAGTACCGACCGGACTGAGCAGCCGCGGCACCGAGGGAACTCGCCGCTTCGGCTTGAGCCGGCAGGAGCAGAGCCGCTCCCGCCAGTGCCAGCGTTCCTGCTGCGGCCGCCAGTGCCAACCGGAACCGGCCACGTCTCATCGGGCGTTCCATGTCACTCCTTTGCATCGGGACGAAGATGCGCGACCTTCCGGCCGGCGGGTTCGTACACGGTCACCCCCGGGGGCGTGGCACCGCAAGCGCGACCGTCGCACGTGCCCGGTCCGGTTCTGAAAGTTTCGGAACATTCTTCGATAACTCGGCCGGACATTACCGAGGGCGCGACGGCCGGTCAATGGAGGTCGATGTCTGCCGCCGGTCTCCCCGGCCACGTCAACCGCGCAGTGGCGATGGCCGGGCATCGCCGTGGAGCGGAAACCCCTTGCCCTGGTACCCGCAAGGCACCTCGCACGATCCCTGTCGTTCGGCGGGTGCGCGCGAAAGTTTCCGGAGCCGGCGGAGCTGGCTCACGGCGGCCGGCGCGATTCAGCTGTGCGCGGCGCCGGGCTCCACGACGACCTTCCCACCCTGCCTCAGTTCCGCGATCCGGAAGGCCTCCGCCACCTCGGCCAGCGGGTAGCGGTGGGTCACCAGGTCGGACACGTTGATCCGGCGCTGTGCGACGAGTTCGATGGCGCGCGGGTACACCCGGTTCATCCGGCGGACCAGGACGATGGTGACTCCCTTGCGCCTGGCCACCGAAGCGCTGAACGTGGTCCGGTCCTCGTCCGGGATGCCGACCAGCACCAGCCGACCCCCCGGGCGTACCAGGTCCAGCGCGTGCGCCACCGCGGCGTCGTTCCCGGCCACCTCGAAGACCACGTCGGCACCCGGCACCCGCGGCCCACCGGCGCCCCGCCCCGGCGGCCCGTCCGGATACCCCTGATCGGCCGGGTCGGCCGGGTCGGACACCGTGTCGGCGCCGTTGCGCAGGGCCGCGGCCCGGCGGTGCGCCAGCGGCTCCACCGCGTGCACCCGGACGGCCCCCGCCAGCCGGGACAGCTGGCACAGCAGCAGTCCGATCGGTCCGCAGCCCACCACGGCCACCGCGGCGGCGACCCGCAGGTGGCCCAGGTCGAGGGCGTGCAGGGCCACCCCGAGCGGTTCGAGCATGGCCGCGTCGGCGTCGGACAGATTCGCCGGTACCGGGTGCAGATGCTCCCCGGGCCAGGCCAGGTATTCGCGCAGCGCGCCGTCGAGGCGGCCGTGTCCGGCGAACCGGATCCACGGACACAGGTTGAAGTACCCGGCCTGGCAGAGGTCGCACCGGGTACACGGCAGCGCCGGATCCACGGCCACCCGCTGGCCGTGCCGCGCTCCACCCTCGATCACCCCGGCGAACTCGTGCCCGACCACCAGCGGACGCTCCAACCGGGCGTCCCCGATGCCCGCCTCCCGGTACCAGTGCAGGTCCGATCCGCACAGCCCGACCGCGGTCACCCGGACCAGTTCCTCGCCGGGTCCGGGCACCGGGCGCGGCTCGCGGACCAGTCGGATGTCGCCCACGCCGTAGAGCCGGGCGGTGGACATCGCGGGTCCGTCGGGGCCATCCGGCCGGGCGGTGGGGGCAGCGGGTACGCCAGCGTCATGCACCGCTCGATTCTGCGGGCTGAGGCCCCGGCTCGGACAGTCCCGGCGCCGATCAACACATCGCCCGCTGCCGGAGCGTGCCAGCGCCGCGGCGACGCAGCCCGCCCCCGCAGTCCCGCCGCACGGCGGTAGGCGGTCAGCCGGTCTGCACCGGCGTGACGGTGGGATCGCCGATAGCGGCCACCACACCTCCGTCGTTCATCTCGATGAACTGCAGACGCAGGACGTTGGTGACGGATACGTCGATGTCGAAGCTGACCCCGAGGCGAACGGTCTTGACCGCGATCACCGCACCGTCCGCGATGACCTGGATGCGGGCCGTTCCGCTGGCATAACTGTTGTCGCGAACCCCGAGCCTTGCGGTGAGCCGGGAGTACGCCCGCCCCAGGTTGATGTCAGCCGACGCGTTGACGCAGTGCGTCCAGCAGCCGGTGAACCCGTAGGTGTAGGTGCTCGCGTTGATGGTGATCGAACTGGCTTGGCCGAATCCGTTCACGCTGGTGATCATGCCCGTCCGGTCCCCACCGAGATTCACCGGTGGCGACCCGGACCCGCTCGGCGCGGTGGGGCTCGCCACCGAGGTGGGGCTGGGGGTGGCGCTTCCGGCAGGCGCAGTGGCGTCGCTGGGCGACACCTCAACCGGTGCGCTGGTGGCCACAACGGGCTCGATCGTCGCGGATGGTGACCCGCGACCGGCGCTCGGAGTGGCGCTCGCCGTGACGGTGCCGGGCCGGGACACCAGGATCACCACCAACACGCCGACGGCCAGCAACAACAGCACGATCACCGCAGCCATCACGAAGACGAGGCGGTGTGCGCCGTTGCGCTGGGGGGAGACCGGCTCGCGCGGCAGCAGGACGCCTTCGACGACCGTCGGCTGACGCGGTCCGACGACATCGGCTCCACCGGTCCGGACAGGTGGCTGACTCGACGCTGCCGGTGTGACATCAGCTCGTGGCGCAGGGGTCGCGTCGGCGACGGTACGGTCCTCGTCACGCTGTTCTGGTCCAGATGGGTCGGTCACAGCGTGAACATACCGACGTGTCCGTATCGGCTGCCATCAACCGATACGGCCCGCTGCCCCACCGACCGGCGTGGCCGGGCCTGCATCCAGTTGAGCCGACCTGGGGCCGCTGGACCAGAACCCGATCTCCGATCCGGCTGGACACCGGGCGGTCGGACCCTCCGACCCGGGGGTTGCGGGTCCCGGCTCGGACAACCGCCACGGTGGCCTCAGGCGGTGCGGTTCCAGCGGGCGCCGAGTTCGGCCCGGGTCGGGGCGCTCCCGGTCAGCGGGGCGTACGAGCCGGCCGCGGATCGCAGGCCGGCGAGGTGCAGGGTGAGGTAGCGGCGGCGCAGTTCACGGACGTGTCCGGCATCGCCGAGACGGATGGCGGCGAGCTGCTCGTAGATCATCGGCAGGTCGGTGCTCTCGATGTCGCCGCGGACGGCGCCGGCCTGCTGGGCGCGGTGCACGATGTCGTCGGCGAGTGCACCGGCCCGCGCCGCGAGCGTGCGGTGCTCCGGCGTGGGAGTGAACCGACCGGCGAGCGCAACGGTGAGCGAGTGGACGTCGGCGTCGACGATGCCGCGGAGGAACTCGACGAACCCCTCCCACGGGTCGCTCACCTCGCGGGCCGCCTGGGCGATCGTCACGAACTGGCGTAGCCCGTCGAGGCAGAGCGTCCCCAGCAGGGCTTCCTTGCTGGGGTATCGCCGGTAGAGCGCACTGATCCCGACGCCCGCCGCCCGGGCGACCGCGCCGACGGGGGCGTCCGGCTCGGCGATGAAGACCGCTCGCGCGGCGGTGAGGATGGCGTCGTCGTTCCGGGCGGCCTGGGCCCGCCGGCCGTTGAGGATGTTCGGCACGTCCTGGTCTGTCATGGTCACTGTCCGTCTGATCAAGCGGTCCGAAGAGGTGCTGTCAGGCTAGCACTTGTCCGGAACGGAACGTTCCCCTACGATCAGATTAGCGGAACGTTGTGTTCCGTTCCGAAGCGCAGCGGACCGTTGCCGGCTACGCCCCGCCCTACCGAGGAGAGACGATGACCCCGACCTCCACCTGGACGGTCCTGGACCGCGCCCACGCGGCGCTGCGCCAGGCGACCGCCGCGTTGACCGCCGCCGACCTCGACCGGGCAACGCCCTGCGCCGAGTGGAACGTCGCCCAGGTCCTCCAGCACTCGGCCGGCGACCAACTCGCCTACACCTCGGCGATCACCGGGCAGGCCGGACCGACGGAGAATCCGTTCGCGCCCTCCGGCATCTTTGCCGGCACCCCGGCCGAGTTGGTGGAGCCGACCCTCGACGCGTCGGCGACCGCGTTCGCCACCCTCGATCCGGCCGGCACGGCGCCGACCCCGCTGCCGCAGGGCGCCCTGCCCACCGCCACGGCGGCCGGTGCCGCCGCCCTCGACGCCGCCGTGCACGCCTGGGACGTCGCGGTCGCGACCGGCCAGCCGTCACCGCTCGACGACGACCTCGCCGGACAGCTGCTCCCCGTGGCCCGGGCGATCGTCGAGCCGCTGCGTCCGTACGGCGCCTACGCGCCCGCGCTGGCGCCCCGCGAGGACGACAACGCCGCCGCGCAGCTGCTCCGCTATCTCGGCCGCGACCCGCACTGGTCGCCAGCGAACTGACTCCCCCGAGCCGACGTGCGCTGCGCGCACCAGCTACGCCCCGTCGCACCCGTCGAATCCCTGCGGGGCGGGCTGACCCGGTCCGGCGCTCGCGCCGGTCCCCGTCCGGTCCAGCAGCGCCCGCTGCTCCGGCGAGCCGGCGAGCACCGGGCTGGGCGCGGCGGCGTACAACGTCGCTTCGATGGTCGGCCACGGCAACCCCGGCGGCAGCAGGATGGTGACGATGTCGGCGGCCCGGTCCCACGGCTTGAGTTGCTCACCGACCTGCTCGCCGGTCCCGTACACGGCGAGTTGGTCGAGGACCGGCTGGGCGGTGGGCGGCACCGTGGCGCGGCGCGGATGGGGCCGCGGATTGGCCGCGATGACCGCCTGCACCTGCTCGGCGTAGCCCTGCCCGGAGACGGACGAGGCGTAGACGCCGCCCATGGCGGTCAGATACCAGGCGGTACACGCGGCGGCGAGGTCGCGTGCGGTGGCGGGATCGTCGTCGGCCACGGCGATCGGTCCGGCCGCAACCGTGAGGGCCGCGCGCCCCGGGCTGCCGGCCTCGCGCAGCCGGGCGAGCCCGGCCGCCCACGGTGCGAGGCGGTCGCGGGCGACGAGAGCGGGAATCCAGCCGTCGCCGAGTTCGGCGGCTGTCCGGGTGGTACGTGGGCCCAGCGCCGCGATCCAGATGGGCACCTCGGGCACCGGCGCCTGGTTCAGCGCCAGCGGGCGTGCGCCCGGGACGCGACACAGCTGGGCCGGCTCGCCGGCCAGCAGCGTCCGCACCTGTGTCACGACTTCACGCAACCGGCCGGCCGGGCGTCGGAACGGGGTGTCGTGAAACCCCTCCACCAGCGCACGCGTGCTGGCGCCCAGGCCGAGCACGTACCGTCCGCCGGACAGCTGCGCCAAGGTGGCGGCGGTCATCGCCAGAGTGGCCGGCGTGCGGCCCCAGACGGACAGCACGGCCGAGGCGAGCTGGATCCTGCTGGTGCGTAGCGCGATCTCGGTGAGGACCGGGGTGGAGTCCAGGCCCCACCCTTCGGGCACCGCGAACGTCTCGTATCCCAGGGCCTCCGCCAGGACGGCAGCAGCCACGATCACCTCGCGTCGGGTCTCCATCGGCGTGAGCCCGACGCCGCGCCGCACCGTCATCGCGTCCCCCCTCCGGTGACGGTGGCGGCCGGACGTGGCACGGTCAGCCACACCGCCCCCGCCACCGCCAGCACGTCGCCCGTCGGCCCCAGCAGCGCCGATCCGGCCCTCAGCTTGCGGCCCTCGTGCGCACCGGGCCAGGCGATCACCCGGCACGCTTCGCCGACCGCGGGCAGCCGGGTCAGGCCGGCGGTCATCCGGCCGAGCACGATGGCGGTGCTGTCGTCCAGGTCGGCGGCCTCGCCCGCGGCGATGCCGCCGGGGCAGTCCAGGACTGCCCAGATGATTTCCGGGTACACCTGTCCGCTGCTGTCGGCGACGGAGGCGTCCGGCGTCCAGGGCGCCGCCCAGATCGCCCGGTGGGGCACGGGTCCGGGAAAAATCCGCAGGCCGTCGCCTGCCTGCCGGTCGATACCGCAGACGAAGCAGTCCGGGTACAGCGGGTCCCGGAAGTACCGGGCCTGACCGACGGCTGCCCGGGCGGCGGCCGCCGAGACAATTGCCGGTACGCCCAGGGCCGGCCCGTCCTGAGCGGGCGCCGCCGTGGCCACCAGGGTGCTGCCGTGCCGAGCGCGCACCGAGCCGTCGGCGCCGGGCTCGACGGTCAGCGGGCTGGCCAGCGGCGGTGGACTGTGCAGCGTCACCACCGCCGCCCCGCCGAGCTGGGCGGCGACGAGTCCGCACAGGTAGCCACCGTTGGCGCTGCCGGCCGGACCGCGGAAGCGGGAGGCAACCGTCACCGTCGCAGCTCCCGCGGGCGGTGATCGGTCTGCGGCTCCGGCAGCAGGGGCGCGCCCCGACGTATGTGACATGACTCGACGCTACGAGCGCCGTGGCGTCGCCGGCCATCGGGTGAACTACGGGCCCGGCGCCGCGCGGTCCGCGCGAACAGCACCGAGGCGTCCAGGAAACAACCGAGGCGTCACGGGCGTTGCCGCAGTCGCTGCTCGGTCGCCCAGGCGGCGATCTGGGCTCGGGAGCTCACCTGCAACTTGCGTCGGATGTTCTCCACGTGCGTTTCGACGGTCCGCGGCGCCACCGCCAGGCGCCCGGCGATGGCGTGGTTGGTCAGCCCTTCGGTCACCAGTTCGGCCACCTGGAACTCGCGGTCCGTCAGCCGCTGCCCACTGCGTGCGGGCCGACCGAGGAAGCCCACGGTCGCCTCCAGGACGGCCTGCCAGTCGCCGTGGTAGAACAGGTGGCTGGAGCCCGGTAGCGGGATCAGCTCCGCCGCGGGTATGCGCGCGGCGACGTCACGGCCCAGCTCGAACGGCGTACCGCGGTCGGCTTCCCGGTGCAGGACGGCGGTCGGTGCCGCAATCGTCGGCAGCAGGGGGCCGATGTCGGTGTCGTAGTACACCTCCAGCTGGCGGGCGGCCAACTCGGCCGAGGCGCTGACCCGCTGGAATCGAGCGAATGCCGCCACATCCTCCGCCGTGGGATCGGTGATGAACGCGCCCGTCAGGGCCTGTAGCCCCATCCCCCAGTGCGCCCGCACCAGTGCCACGACCGACTTCCTGGCCTCGGCGGAGGCCAGGTTCGCGCCGTTGGCGCACATGCCGTAGGTGACCAGCGCGTCGACGCGCTCCGGACAGCTGGCCGCGACGGCGGCAGCCACCTGACCTCCCTGCGATGCGCCGAACAGGCGGAACCGGGGCGCACCGGCGGCATCGGCCACCGCCAGCGCCACGGCCACCTGGTCGTCGAAGGACAGGTCGACGCGATCGCGGTCGGACAGGCCACAGCCGGGCCGGTCGTAGCGGATGACCGTGAAGTGCTCGGCCAGCCGCTCGATGAACGGGCCGAAGGCGAGCAGGTCGAGCTGCCCACGAAGATGGGTGATCCACCCGGTGTCGCACAACAGCGGCGGCCCCGCGCCCGTTGACGCGTACGCCACCCGGCCGCCGGGCGTACTGCAGTACCGCACCGATAGCTTCACCGTCCCACGGTGGCATGTCCGGACGACGCGACCAAACACCGACCGGGGGTGGAGTCGCCAACTTCACAACTTTAAGATATTTGCAACTGCTAAACTCGGGGCACGACTGGCGAGGAGGCGGCGATGCCGGGAGCAGCTGCCGGCGGCTCTGTGCCGCTGTACCAGGCGAAGGCGGAACTATTCCGCACGCTGGGTCATCCGGTGCGGATCCGGGTGCTGGAACTCTTGCAGGACGGCCCGAAGCCGGTCCGTGAGTTGCTGGCCGAGATCGACGTGGAACCGTCGAGCCTGTCCCAGCAGCTGTCGGTGCTGCGCCGGGCCGGACTGGTGACGTCCTCGCGCGACGGCGCACTGGTGGTCTACGCGCTCAGTACGCCCGACGTGGCCGACCTGTTGGCGGCCGGACGCCGGATCCTGGGCGCGGTGCTGTCCGACCGGGGCGGGCTGCTGGCGCAGTTGCGGGCCGACCGGCCGGACCGGTGAGAGCCGGGGCGCTCCGCGTCGCCGCGGCGCGGTTGACCGGGCTGCTGCCCCAGCGGTCGGACTGGGCGGCGGTACGCCGCAGCCCGCGGGCCGATCTGGTCGCCGGGCTCACGGTGGCGGTGGTCGCGTTGCCGTTGGCGTTGGCGTTCGGCGTCACCTCGGGGCTCGGAGCACAGGCCGGGCTGGTCACCGCGGTGGTCGCGGGCGCGGTCGCCGCGGTGTTCGGCGGATCGAACCTGCAGGTGTCCGGGCCGACCGGCGCGATGACCGTGGTGCTGATGCCGGTGGTCCGGCAGTTCGGCGCGAGCGGGGTGCTGATGGTCGGCGTCATGGCAGGCGTGGTGCTGGTGGGGTTGGCGCTGGCGCGTCTCGGCCGGTATGTGCGCTACCTTCCCACGCCGGTGATCGAAGGGTTCACCGCCGGTATCGCGGTCGTCATCGCCCTGCAGCAGGTGCCGGCGGCGTTGGGGGTCGCCGGTGCGCACGGTGCGAAGGTGTGGGCGGTGGCCGGTGACGCGCTGGCCCGGTTCGTCCGCGATCCTCATCCCGCTCCGGTCGCGGTGGCCGTCGGCGTCGCGGCGGTGATGCTGCTCGGTGCGCGCTGGCGGCCGGGGTTGCCGTTCTCGTTGCTCGCGGTCGCCGCGGCCACCGGACTGGCCGAGTCGGCCCCGATCGGCCTGACGCGCATCGGTACGCTCCCGGCCGGCGTGCCCGTACCCTCGTTGGGTTTCCTGGATCCCACCGCGATCCGGACGCTGCTGCCCTCGGCCCTGGCGGTCGCGGCGCTGGCCGCCCTGGAGAGTCTGCTGTCAGCCACGGTGGCCGACGCGATGAGCGTCGGTGAACGTCACGACCCGGACCGCGAACTGTTCGGGCAGGGACTGGCGAACCTCGCCGCTCCGGTGTTCGGTGGCATCCCGGCCACCGCGGCCATCGCCCGGACCGCGGTCAATGTCCGTGCCGGCGCCCGTTCCAAACTGGCGTCGCTGACCCACGCGGTGGCCCTCGCTGCGATCGTGCTCGCCGCGGCACCGCTGGTGTCCCGGATCCCGCTCGCGGCGCTGGCCGGTGTGCTGCTGGCCACGACCGTGCGGATGGTCGAGGCCAGCGCCCTGATCGCGCTGGCCCGCTCCACCCGTGGCGACGCTCTGGTCCTGGTCCTCACGTTCGCGGTGACCGTCGTGTTCGACCTGGTCAAGGCCGTCGCCGTGGGTATCGGCGTGGCGGTGGTGCTGGCGCTGCGGGCGGTGGCTCGCACCGCCCGGCTGGAACAGGTGCCGCTGGAGCCCGGCGACCACAGCGCCGAGGAACACCAGCTGTTGACGGAGCACATCGTCGCCTACCGCCTCGACGGCCCGCTGTTCTTCGCCGCGGCCCACCATTTTCTCCTCGAACTGTCCGAGGTCGCCGACGTGCGGACGGTGATCCTGCGGATGTCGCGGGTGTCCACCATCGACGCGACCGGCGCGCGCGTGCTCGGCGACGCGATCACCCGGCTGCAGCGGCGCGGGATCACCGTGCTGCTGTCAGGTATCGCGCCCGGTCACGACCAGGTGTTGAGCACGCTGGGCGTGGCCGGGCAGCTGCGCCGCGACGGGCTGATCTTCCCGGACACACCGACCGCGATCAGACACGCCCGCGCCCAGCTGATCGCCCCGGTCCCCGCCCGGTGAGCCGACCGGCCACCGCACCGGTGGTACGGGCCGGCCGGCGGCTGGTCACCCGGCCTCGGGCACCGCGCCGACCGCACCGGGCTCCCCGGCGACGGTGACCACCCGCTGCCCGGCGGCGCGCGAGCGGGCCCGGCCGTAGCGGATGGTCCAGGCGATCAGGCCGCCCAGCACGGCCAGCGGCAGCACGTTGCCGATCACCACCATGGTGTCGGTGGAAAGGTGGTACGCGAGGAAGATCTGGACGAGTGCGGCGGTTGTCGTGACCACTCCCCAGACCACCGTGATGAGCCGCTGGCTGGCCCGGAAGCCGGGGTACTGCCACAGGCCGTTCCACCGGGCGATCGACTCGGGCGTGCCGTTGGTGGCGAAGCGCCGGCCGAAGTAGAACATCAGCGGCCGGGGTGCGGCCAGCGAGGCGAGCAGTACCAGCCCGAACAGGCCGTGCGCCGCCGCGTCCTTGGCCAGCACCAGCCGGGGGCTGTTGAAGCCCAGTGCGGCGATCGCGCCGAGTGCCAGGAACACCAGCGTGAAGATGCTGAACTCGTCGATCCGGCGGTGCACGGCCAGCGACAGGACGGTCTCCAGCGCCGGCCAGACACCGCTGGCGATCAGCGCGGCGGCCTCGCTGACGCCGCGGTCACGCAGCACGGAGTAGGTGAGGATCGGCAACAGCACGTTCAACGCGATGCTCGGAACCCACAACAGCAGGGCGCGTACCCAGGCGGGACGCGCGGCCAGCCGGTCGACGCTCATCGCTCCTCCGAAATATGGCGGTTATGCTCACGGTCGTGAGCGAGAGCGTAACAGGAGGACGCTCGGAGTCGATGCCCGACCGCGGTCCGGCTGCCCGGGTGGTGGCCTTCCTGTTCGGGGTCTCCGGCCGGCCGGAACTACCCGGCCCGGCGCTGGTCGCGCTCCTCGGCGACCTGGGCACCAGCCCGGCCGCCGCCCGCGCGGCGATCGCCCGGCTGCGCCGCGAGGGCAACCTGGCCGCCGCCCGGCACGGCCGGACCGCCCACTACCGGCTGGCCGGTGACCTGGCCCGCGGCTTCGAACGGATCCGGACCGCCGCCACCGACCCGGCACCGTGGCCCGGCCACTTCCACGCCCTGATCCACCAGATCCCCGAGCAGCGGCGGGCCTACCGGGACCGGCTGCGGCGTGCCGCCGCGCTGGCCGGGTTCGGGCTGCTCGGCTCGGGCATCCTGATCAGCCTGCGGGAACGCTGGGCCGACCTGGCCGCGATCCTGGACCAGGCACCCGCCGACGCGGTGCTCTACCAGGGACAGCTGGCGTTGGCCGAAGCCGACGCCGCCCGGGCCGCCGCGCAGGCCTGGAACCTCCTCGCGCTGGACCGCCGCTACGCCGACCACCTGGCGCGGTTACGCCAGGTCCTCGCCGACCCCGACGTGCCCACCGGCGCCGACGCGCTGCGCCGGTACGCCACACTGGTCAGCCCGGTCATGGTCGACACGCTGCGGGCGCCGGTGCTGCCGACCGGCTTGTACCCGGCCCGGTGGTGCCTCCCCGAACTGCGCGCCACCATCGGCGCGGTCGGACAGACCTTCCTGCCGGCCGCCGCGGAACACATCGCCGCCCGGCTACGCGCAGCCGGCGCGGGCCGGGTGCCCGGGGCCGGGTGACCCGCGTCAACGGTGGCCGGCCGAGCTGTCGCCCGGCCGCGGCCACCGGGGGGCTGGCCGCGGATCAGAATGGGGCAGGGCCGCTTCCCTTGAGGGACACCAGTATCTGCGTCGCGAGCAGCTTCCGGAAGCCGGTGACGGCCACCGACCCGACCTGGTCGTAGGGCAGTTCCAGGGACAGCCCGTCCCCTGCTGTGCCGAAGTCCGCACTGACCTGGTCGGGACGGAACGTGCCGCCCCACCCCTCGATGCCTCCGCGCTGGTTGGTGCTGAGGGAAGCCATGCCGGACAACTGGGAGCCGTCGACGAGGGTCAGCCTGGCCGGACCGGAATAGGTCTTCATAGTTGCCAACCGTAACCGCCTCACGTGACATCCCACTCGAACGGGTCCGGACAATGTCCGGTCTGCGCCTTGATGTCCATCCGTTGTCCGGGACGCGACCGTCACCGCCGCACCGCCGACGCGGCGGTAGCCCCTCCAGGATTGCGAGCAGCCCACCCGCCCGGGTCGTCGACGCGGGCGTGCCGGTAGGGGGTGACGGCCAGGCCGGCCGCCACCAGAGCGAAGCCCACGGCGGCTGCGTAGAGCATCGGACGGTAGCCCGCCGCGTCGGCGAGCACGCCGCCCAGGGGCGCTCCGATGACGATCATCGCCCGGTTGACCGACCGCCTGGTGGCGTTCGTCCGCCCCTGGAGTTGGTCGGGGGTGATCGACTGCAGGTAGCCCATCTCGTTCGCGTTGGCCGTGCCCATGGTCAGCCCGAGCAGGAACTCCCCGCTGGCGAAGACGACCCAGCCACCCCAGCCGTGCCCACCTGAGGCGATCAGGGCCCAAGCCAGCCCATTGCCCGCAACGCTCGCGATCACGATCCGCCCGGCACCGAACCGGGCGCCGAGCGCCGGGGCGTTCAGCGCGCCGAGCAGTCCGCCGACACCTGCGCCGGCGAGTGCCAGAGCCAGCCTGAACGGGCTCAGGCCCATCGTCCGAAGCGCGAACACCGGCAGCGTCGCGCCGGCGATGGCGTTGATCAGGAACCAGCCATGCGTGCTCAGCACGTACGGGCCGAGCGTGCGGTGCCGGTAGATCCACTGGACCCCTTCGACCGCTTCACCGCGCACGCCCCGCAGCGACAGTCGCCGCGCGGGCGGCTCGGCCACCGGCACGCGCAACAGCAGCAGGCCGGAGGCGAAGTAGCTGGCCGCGTCGGCCAGCACCGCCCACGGCGCGGTCAGCAGTGACACCAGACCACCGGCCAGCAGCGGGCCCGAGGTCTGCGCAACGGCATCGCTCTGGTCGAGCCTGGCATTGGCGCGGGTGAGCAGGCGGGGTGGCACGAGGCGAGGGAGAAGCGACTGCGACGCGGCGTCATTGGCCAACGACGCCAACCCGAACAGCACCATGAACGCCACCAGGACGACGAGCGACAGGTGACGGGCCACCGCCAGCGCCGGGATGGCGACGAGCAGGGCGCAGCGCACAAAGTCGGTCGTCACCAGAATCGGCCGCCGACGTGCCCGCTCGACGAACACGCCGGCGAACACACCGAACAGCAGGTAGGGCAGCCACCGCGCCGCACTGACCAGACCGACCTTGGCCGCTCCGCCGTCCAACGTGAACACGATGAACACCGGGATGGCCAGCGTCGTGACGTAGGTACCGAAGGACGAGACGGTGGCCGCGGCCCAGAACGGTCCGAAACCGGGGCAGCCGCGCAGATCGTCCGCCGTCCGCGCGACATCGGTCATCGCCCATGCCTACCAGAAACAAGATCGCGGGAAAACCCGGGACGGTGGATCCTCCCTGCGGTCCGGCGTGACGTCGCGGGCAGGCGTGGAACGTCGACAGCTCGCGCCCCGGGACACCTGTCCTGGCGCCGTCCCGGCTCGGTCGGGTCGCCCGCCCCATTGCCCACCGCCTATGCCGTGCCTACGGTTTGACCATCGGGCTACATGTTGTCGGCCACAACAAACCCGACTTCGCCTGGCAAGCCGTACGCCACGCAGCACCCGGAGGCCATCAGGCAGTCCCGCCGCGAGATCGACAGCCACCCCTACGCCGGTCCTATCGGACGGATCCGACGGGCCGTAGGCCGGCGATTCCCACCTTCCTGGGACACGCGGAGTTGCCGGCGCGGTGTCAGCTGCGCCGACTCCCGGTAGACGGTCTGCGCTGCCGAGCAACGGTGGCTGGCGCTGAGCCCGAGCGCGCATCGCGGGACGCGGGGGCAACGACAGGCGAATCCACCCATCAGAACGGAGCGCACCATGATCAGACGCAGACACGGCACACGTGTCACCGTGCCGCGCTGGGCCCGTCTCCTCGCGTTCATCGCCGCCGTCGTAGCGACGGCCACCGTGGGCATGAGCGTTGCTCACGCCGACACCGGCGGGGCCATCACCGGCGCCCGCAACGGGTCGGACCCGGAGCTCATCCAGTGCCCCGCCCCGGGTGGCGGGATGACGCTGTGTCTCTACACCTCAGAAGACCTGACCAACCCCTGGCCGATGGGCCAGAACTACTACCCGATGAGCAGGACGGGGATGTTCCGCCTGAGCCCCGGCACGGACGCCTCCGACCCGGCGAACTGGGTATTCCAGGGCTACGCCGTGAGCGAGGGTCAGCTGAACGCGCTCGGTATCGGAGTGGTCAGCAATTCCCTGCACCTCTGGGCGCCCGGCGCGCGGTACATCAACGGCGCGTACTACATCTTCGTGCCCGACGTGGTCAACATCAACGACGAGTCGCACTCGTCGCGGATCTACCTGTTCAAGTCGACGAATCCCGACGGGGTGCACGGGTTCACGTACCAGGGTCGGGTCCAGACGGCGACCTCGCCCAACGGCGGCTACGCCAGCGACCCGATGATCAACAGCAACTACGACCCCGTCATGGTCTACGCCAACGGCGACAACAGCGACTGCGGAAGTATTTCGATCGGCCAGCTCCACCACGACGACATGCTGAACTTCTTCGACCCACCGCAGGTGCTCACCATCGGCGGCATCGAGAACGCCGGCCTGGGCTCCTGCTCCGGCATCGGCGGTCACCCGTACCTGGAAGGTCCGGCCCTCTACAGCTGGAACGAGGTCGGCGCCGATTGGAGCGTGCCCTGGAACTACTTCCTCGAATTCGCGGTCAAACCGACCTCCGACAACGCACCGGGCTGCGACTCGAACAACGAGGCCATCGCCTACGCCACCGCGGTGAACGCCATGGGGCCGTACACCTACGGCGGCATCCTGATGTGCGGCAGCAGCACCGAATGGACCACCCAGGCGTCCATCGTGCAGCACGTCTCGAACAGCAAGATCCTCTTTGCCTACCACGACGGCCCGCAGGCGTTGCCGCAGGTGTTCAGGGACAACGGAGTCCCACACCGGCGCAAGACGCACCTGATGTGCCTCACCTGGAACGGCCCTACGCCCAACCAGATCCCGCGCTCACCGTGGAACATGTCGAACTGCTGATCATCGATTGACCCGTCACGCCCCGATGCCCGGCGCTGACACCGGCGTGGTGTCCGGGCCTGGACCCGGATGGTCGCACAGATCGGCTGATCAGGCCGATCTGTGCGACCATCCGTCCGGCTCCCCCTGGTCGTGACCTGGTTGTCTGAGTAGAGGTGCCGGGTGTCGCCCGGCCGCGATGTCGGTGAACTACAGAGTGGGGATCATCCCGCCGTCGATGGCGAAGTCGGCGCCGGTGACGTTGCCGGCGCGGTCGCTGGCGAGCAGCAGGACCAGGTCGGCGACTTCCTCTGGGCGGGTGAACCGACCGGTCACCGAGTCGCCGGCGGCGCTCTTGGCGACCGCGTCCGGGTCGGCTCCGGTGGCGCGGGCGATGGTGGCCGCGACACCGTCGTCGCCGAGCCACAGGCCGGTACTCACCGGTCCGGGGCTGATGGTGTTGACCCGGATCCCGTGCGGGCCGAGCTCCTTGGACAGCGACTTCGAGAAGCTGGCGAGCGCGGCCTTGGCCGCGCTGTAGTCGATGACCAGCGGATCGGGCAGTGCCGCGTTCACCGAGTTGACGGTGACGATGTGGCCGGTACCCCGGTCCAGCAGGTGCGGCAGCGCCGCGCGGGTGGTCCGGACCGCGGCGAGGAAGTTGACGGTCAGGGCGGAGATCCAGTCGTCGTCGGTGACGGAGAGGAAGCCACCGGTACGCGGTCGCACCGCGCCGACGTTGTTGACCAGGATGTCCAGCTGACCGAACGCGGAGATGGCGGCCTCGACCAGCGCGGCGGGACCGTCCGGTGTGGCCAGGTCCACCTGGACCGGTCGTACCGGCGCGCGGCCGGCAAGGTCGGACAGCTCGGCGGTCAGCGCGCGGGAGCCGGCGACCACCCGGACTCCCTCGTCAGCCAGGGCCCGGGCGACGGCGAGTCCGATGCCCTTGCTCGCACCGGTGACGATCGCGACCTTGCCGGACAGGTGCAGCTCCATGATGGTTCCTCCGTGATCGGCGGCCGGCGGGCCCGCAACGGTGCGTCGCGGGCCCGCCGGTCCGGCTCAGCTCAGTGAATCGAACGTGCGGCGGCGACGATGACGCTCTCCACCGCGCCGGGTTGGGACAGCATCGACAGGTGCGACGCGGGCACCTTGGTGATGCGGCTGTGCGCGCGCTGCGCCATGGACAACTGCAATGCGGGCGCCAGGATGCCGTCCTTCGTGCCGAGCAGGTACCAGCTCGGCAGGGTCTTCCAGGCCGGCGCGCCGGAGGGCTCCAGCAGGGCGCTCAAGGTGATCGCCCGTTGTGCGGCGGCCAGCTGTGCCGCGGTGGCGGCGGGCAGGTCGCCGGCGAAGGCCTGCGGGAAGACCGCGCTCTTGATGTAGAGGTCGACGTCGCCGGGCGGGGCACCCGGGTACTGGACGCTGTCGAACAGGGCGTTCGGGTCACCGCCGCCGCCCTGCAGGCCGAGCACCGACTCGCCCTGGTCGGGTACGAACGCGTCGACGTAGACCAGTGCGCGGACGTCCGGGTCGGACAGGGCGGCGTTGGTGATGACCGCACCGCCGTAGGAGTGGCCGACCAGTACCACGGGTCCGGTGGTGCGCTGCTGGAGGAACGCCGCGAGGTAGGCCGCGTCGCTGGCCAGTCCGCGCAGCGGGTTCGGCGGGGCGAGCACGGTGTAGCCGTCCTGCTGCAGGCGAGCGGTGACCCTGGCCCAACTGGACGCGTCGGCCCAGGCGCCGTGGACCAGGACGATCGTGGGTTTCGTGGCGTGCGCCGAAGCCGGGCTGGCCGAGGCGAGTGTCGCGGGTAGCGCCAGGGCGGCGCCGGCGAGCAGCGCGGCCGTGAGGATGAGCCGGCCGAGTCGGTGACGGGCCGGTCTGGACAGGTGGGGCATGACGACTCCCGAGGTGTGGCGTGGTCGGAGGCTGTTGCGCTGCGGAGGTCCGGAGCCGCCGCTACAGGTTGTGCTCCTTCAGCCAGGACAACGAGGTCTGCGCGACGTCCCGCCAGCCGCTGTCGATGGTCAACGAGTGGGCCCGGTCGGCGAACTCGTGGATCTCGGTGATCGCGTCGGAGTGCCGGTACTGCTTGAGGGTGGCCCTGGTGACCGCCTCCGGTACGGTGTGGTCCCGGCCGCCCATGATCAGCAGCAGCGGCCCGCGCAGTTCGTTGGCGGTGTCCACCTTGGCCGGCGAGTGCGGGTCGAAGTTGGCCGCGGCCGCCTCGAACAGCGGCTTGCCCGGTGCCGGGATCGCCCAGCGCTGGTACAGCTCGCGGGACTCCTCGGCGGAGACCGCGTTGCCGAACGCGTACCGGAACTGCTCCTCGGTCAACGAGACGGCCCGGTGCTTGTTGGCGGGGTTCCGGAACACCGGCAGGGTGGCGCGCAACGCCGACAGCGGGAGCGGCAGTACCCCCTTGATCTGGGCGGCGTCGATGGCCACCGCCGCCGCGGCGAGGTCCTGGCCGAGCAGCTTCTGCGCGATCATGCCGCCGAACGAGTGGCCGACCAGGATGGGCTTGGCGTCGAGTCCGGCAATGATCTTCGCGAAGTGCGCGACGACGTCGTCGATGCCGTGGTCGGCGATGCGCTCCGGGTTGGCCCGCGCCTCCTCGACGGTGTCCGGGTCGCCCGGCCAGCCCGGCGCCTGCGGCGCGTAGCCGGCCTGCCGGAACAGGTCGATCCACGGGTTCCACGAGGTGGCGTGCAGCCACAGCCCGTGAATGAAGAGGACCGGGGTAGCGGTGGTCATGATGTTCCTCCAGATGAGATGTATGGGGCGTGGGGCCTGAGGGCGGCGGTACGGATGTGTCCGGCCACCTCGGTCGGCCGCGACCGGGCGACCGCGTGGGAGGCGTCGAGCTCGATCGTCGCGGCGCCGATGCGTCGCGCCATGAAGCGCTGGGCCTCGGGGTGGATGTGCTGGTCGGCGCCGGCGATGACGAACCAGGACGGCAACCCCCGCCACGCCGCGACCGTGCAGCGCTGCTGGAACGCGACGGCCGCGATCGGGCGCTGCGCGAGCGCCGCCACCGAGGTGAGGCGTTCGGGCAGGTCGGCGGCGAACACCGCCCGGTACTGGTCGGTCGCCAGGGACAACTCGACGGCGGGTTCGTCGGCAGCGGTGCGGAAGGTGGCCGGGCGCAGGGCCGGCCCGAGTTGCGTGTCGGGGTACCGGGCGGTGAGATCCAGGACGCTCTCGCCCTCGGCCGGCGCGAAGGCAGCCACGTAGACCAGTCCGACGACGTTGTCGGCCCGGGCGCCGGCCTCGGTGACGACCATGCCACCGTAGGCGTGCCCGACCAGGAGCACCGGTCCGTCGATCGCGCTGACGATGCCGGCGAGGTAGGCGGCGTCGACGGCCACTCCGCGCAGCGGGTTCGCCACCGCCCGAAGGTCGATCTCGGCGCCCAGAAGTTCGGCGATGACACCGGACCAGATCGACCCGTCGGTGAACGCCCCGTGCACGAGCAGCACCGTCGGGGTGCTCCCGTTGACGAATGACCGGCCTGCGTTCATGGGCCGACCGTACGTTTCGGCGGCACGGCTTCGCTTACGTCACATGACGGTGTTGTCCAGTGCGGCACCCAGCGCGGAGCGGGTGGTAACCGCCAGTTTGGGGAAGATCCGGTGCAGGTGGGAGCTGACGGTCCGGTGCGACAGGTACAGCCGCTGGCCGATCTCCCGGTTGGTGAGGCCGTCGGCGGCCAGCTGGGCGATCTGCAGCTCCTGAGGGGTGAGCTGGTCGCGGGCGTCGGGTGCACGGCGGCGGCTGGTCTCGCCCGCGGCCCGCAGTTCCCGGCGCGCGCGCTCGCTCCACGGGATGGTGCCCAGCGCGTCGAAGGTGTCCCGGGCAGCGCGCAGATGTGCCCGGGACTCGGCGGCCCGGCGCTGCCTGCGCAGCCACCCGCCGTACGCCAGTTGTGCGCGGGCCCGGGTGAACGGCCACCCGGTCAGCTCTGTCCGCAGCGCGGCCTCGAAGAGCTGTTCGGCCTCGGTGTCGTCGGCCAGCACGGCCCGGGCGTGCCGGAGACCGGCGTGCAGTGCCGGTGAGGACGTGCTGCGCGCCAGCGTCTCCAGCTCCGCGATGACCGCCGCGACGGCGTGGCGCTGGCCGCCAAGTGCCGCGGCTTCCGCCAGGTCGCCGACGGCGTAGCAGCGCAGTGCCAGGTGGTAGGCCACATCGGCCGGATCGTGCATGCGTCGCAGCTGTTCGTAGGCGTCCGTGTAGCGGCCGCCGCCGAGCGCCGCGAGCCCCCGCGCGTGCTGCACCGAGGCCAGCACCGGGCGTACCCCGGCCGACATGGTCGCCTGTTCGGCTTCCGCCGCAATGGTTTCCGCGCGGTCCTGGTCACCGCGGAGTGCGGCCAACATGGCCTCGGTGACCCGTGCGGTGGCGTACATGATGGGCTGCATCGTCTCGGCGGCCAGCCTGCTGGCTTCCTCGGCCGCGGGGATGGCGGAGCTCAGGTCGCCCAGGTGGACCGAGCTCCACGACTGCGCGGCAAGCGCCCGGGCGAGCAGCCCGAGCCGCCCGTGCGAGCGCAGGTCCGGCAGTGACGCGCCGCAGAAGCGTGCTGCCAGGTCGAAGGCGCCCACCAGGGTCGCCGCGTCACCCAGCAGCCGGGCCACCTGCGCCTCGGCGACCGGCTGCTGCGCACAGCGCCGCAGCCGGTCCACGACCACCGCGCCCCGGTCGATCGGCGCCGCGAACGCCAGGATCGCCAACAGTTGCGCGTTGAGTTCGTCGACCGGTACCCGCTCGGCAGCGGCCACCACCGCGGCCCGCGCCGCGGGCCCGGGCTCGGCCCAGAAACAGCGCAGCGCCGCTCCCCACAGCAGCTTCAGCGCGAGCGCGGTATCCCCCTCGGCCGTCACCCGCTCGGCGAGTTCGGCCAGCGAGCGCGCACCGGCGGCGGGGTCGCGGATTCCGTCGTCGAAGCTCTCCCGGATCCACGCCATCCGGGTGCGTTGCTGCGCCGACTCCTCCTGCGTCGCGGCCTCCCGGAGCAGCCGTACCACCAGGTCGCGTCGCCCCAGTTCGACCGCCGATTCGGCCGCCTGCAACAGGCGTCGCCCCGGCCGACCGGGTCCCCGCTCAGTTTCGCGGCCCGTTCCAGCGCTGCGACGGCGGCGTCGATGCCGCCCCGCACCCGCATCCGGCCGGCGGCCGCCTCCAGGTCGGACGCCACGTCCTCGGCCGGCCCCACGCAGGCGGCCGCCCGGTGCCAGACCTGACGGTCCGCATCGGTGGCGAGCACCTGCGCCAGTCCGGCGTGTACCGCGTGTCGCTGCCCGAGGCTGGCGCGCTGGTAGATCGCCGAGCGCATCAGCGGATGCCGGAATCGCAGCCGCTCGTCGGTCACCTCGACGAGCCGGACGTCCACCGCGGCGGTGAGATCCTCCACCGCGAGCCGCTCGCCGGCGACGACCGCGGCAGCTTCCAGGGTCTCCGACACCGTGTCACCGTCGTTGAGCGCGGCCACCAGCAACAGTGTCCGGGTGGCGGTCGGCAGCGTTGACACGCGTGCCGCGAACGCCTGCTCCAACCGCGTGGTCAACGGCAGCCAGGACGCCGTGGCGACCGCATCGCCACCGGCGCCCAGGGCGATCGGCAACTCGACGAGGGCCAGCGGGTTTCCGGCTGCCTCATGGAGCACCCGCTCCCGCGCCGCCGGATTCAGGTCAGCGGCACGGACGTCGAGCAGGGCGGCCGCCGCGGCGGGGTCCAGCCGGCCCAGACCCAGCTCGGTCAGCCCGACATCGTGGAAGCTGCCGTGGAATCCGTCGCGTACCGCCGCGAGCAGCACGACCGGCTCGGACTCCACCCGTCGGGCGACGAAGACGAGCACATCGGCACTGGCCCGGTCGAGCCAGTGGGCATCCTCGACGATCAGCACGATCGGCGCGCGGGTGGCCGCCTCGCCCAACAGGTTCAGGGTCGCCAACGCGATCAGGAACAGATCGGGCGCAACGGCGTCGGCCATGCCGAACGCGGCCGACAGCGCCGCACGTTGCGGACCCGGCAGCTGGTCGACGTGGCCCCAGACCGGCCGCAGCAGCTGGTACAGCCCGGCGAAGGCAACCTGGGCCTCCGACTGCACGCCAGCCGTCGTCAGCACCCGCAAGCCGCCGCCGACGGCCGACCGGCCCACCTCCGTGAGCAACGCCGACTTGCCGATACCGGCCTCGCCCCGCAGGACCATCGCGCCTCCGCCGTCGCGGATGCGCTCGATGAGGTCGGTCAGGACTCGCAGTTCGTACTCGCGGCCCAGCAGCATCGCGACGGGTGGGGCTCCGGACATGACCAACATCATCGCTTGCGGACCCCGGATACTGAAAGTTATTCGGCTTGCCCCAGGTCGATGTGCGGCGCGAAGGCTGTTACAGGCGTTTTGAGTGGCTTGGATCCGCAGGCGCGGCGCGGCCCGCGGGTGGCCGGAACATGATCACTATCCGGAAGGAGAACGTCCGGAATGGGCTGTACAGTGCCGGCATGACCGAGACCGGAACTGATTGGCGGGTGCTCGATGGCGTTGCGACGGCATGGTTCGACGCGCCTTCGCTGACCGAAGGGGCTGCGCTGGCCGGGCGCATCGTGGAGCTGCCGACGGAGATCGTGGTCGACCTGCGCGCGACCGGTGTGCGGGTGCGCCTCGACTCGGACGAGCACGCCGAGGCGGTGTCGGCGGCCGCGCGGGATCTCGGCCTGGCCGCGAACCCTGCCGTACTACAGCAGCTGAGCGTCGTGTTCGAATCCGCGAACCCGGCTGTGGTGAGTCAGTTCTGGCAGCGCGTACTCGACTACGCGCCCGGGCAGGACGGCGGTCTGGCCGATCCGTTGCGGCGCGACCCAGCGATACGGATCCGGCAGTCGACGCAGCCACGACCGTTGCGCAACCGCATCCACCTCGACGTGGTGCGGCCGGCCGCGGCGGTCGAGCAGGCGGGCCCCGGTGCGGCATCGGGACCGTTCGGGGTCTGTCACACCGACCCCGACGGCAACGAGGTCGACCTGGTGCCGGGCGCGGCGCTCGACGAGCGGACCGGGACAGCCGACTGGCAGGCGGTGTTCAGCGCGATGGCGTGCTACCGCACCACCTCACCGACGCAGCAGCGCGACCTCGCCACCGCAGCAGCGGCACTGGCCGACGACGCGGGCTTCCCACTGCTGGTCGACCTGCGCCCCGGGCTCGTCATCATCGACAGCGGCAAGGACCAGTGGGAGGACGACGCCCACGGCCGCGAGCTCGACTTCACCGACCTCGCCGGCAACCTCCAGACCGCAGCCCGCGAACTCGGGGCCACGGCGGATCCGGGGCTGCCGCGCTTCGCTCAGCTCTTCCTCGACGCCGCCGACGTTGCCGCGGTCCGCGCGTTCTGGGTCGCCGCACTCGGATACACCCACGACCGGCGAGCCGGGATCAGCGACATCCACGATCCGCGGCGGCTGAACCCGGTTCTGGTGTTCCAAGAGATCGACGCTTCCGAGACGGAGCGGCGCCGCCAGCGCAACCGCATCCACTTCGAGCTCGCTGTGCCGTCGGACCTCGCGCAGACGCGGCTCGCCGCGACCGTCGCAGCCGGTGGCCGACTCCTTGACGAGTCGGCGGATCGCTGGCAGGTCGCCGACCCCGAAGGCAACGAAATGGTGATCGTCAGTGGGGCATGACCCCGCGTTCGGCTGAACTCCATGCTTGGCGGTTCCCCGCCGCGCGCATCACTCCGTCTTCCCGGACAACAACCCCACCGGCAATCCGACCGTGGCGAACGTGCCCACGCTCAACCTCACCGACCCGAACCAGACCGTGCCGAACCTGACGTTCGCCCGGCCGGGCACCGGCGACTACTACAACGGGATCCCCCACGGAAGCCTCGACCTGGTCGTCAACGAGTTCGGAGAATTCCGCACCCACTGAAGCTCCGGTCCGGGCGCGCACCGACGGATATCTGTGCGCGCCCGACCTGTATCCGGACCCGTAGCGTGAACGCGGTAGACGGCTGGGTAGCCGTCGCAGGCCGGGTGGTCCCGAATGCCGTGCGCTGGACGACAAGTCGCCGCTGATTCGTGAGATTTGTGCCGGCGTCCGATCGCGGGGTGTTGCAACGGAATCTCGATATTGCGCAGAGAGTGCCCCGGTATGCCGGGCGCCCGGTGTGGGAAACGTGGCCTGGGTCGTAGCTCTGTGCCCACCACCCCGCGTTCGAGCGCGGCTGCTGTTAGCACATCGACGAGTTCCCATGCGAGCATGGATCGGCATCGACCGCCTCCTGCCAGTGGCACGAGATGGACCGGGGCGTCCAAACCACTGGAGGGGAAGAGTGACTGTGATGGCGATATCAAGACGGGCGACAGCGGCCGCATCCGGCGTGGCGGCGGGTGCGGGCATGCTGGCGGCGCTGATGCTCACACCAGGCGTCGCCGCTGTCGCGTCCGCTGCCGGCACGCCGGCCGGTGGATGCAGCGCCACCGTGCACATCGATTCGCAATGGGGAAGCGGACCGAGCGGAGGTGAGGTCATCACCGTCACGGTGGTCAACACCGCGCCGACCTCCGGCACTACGTGGACAGTCACCGGCAGCCTCGCCGGAGGCCAGCAGCTCGGCTCGGCCTGGAACGCCCGGATCACCAGTACGGCCGGCACCTCGGGCGCGGGGTTCACCGCCGTCAACCAGCCGTACAACGGGGCGCTGGCTCCGGGCGCGTCGACCACCTTCGGGATGTTGCTGTCCGGTACCGGTCCGGTGGCGATTTCCAGCTGCCGAAACGACGGTGTGCCGGCGAGTTCCAGCACAAGCCCATCGGCCGCCCCCGATGTCAAGGTGAGCGAAGCTGACAGCGGTATCACGGTCACTCTGCTCGTCGGCCAGACATTGGCCGTCTCCCTGTACAACATTTACGTTCCTCCCGCCATTACCGGTACCGCTCTGGTGGAACTTTCGTCCACGGGCGGATACCCCACCTACCAATCCGTCGCCGCCCGGTACCGCGCGGCAACGCCCGGGACGGTCGATGTGACCTCTCACACCGACGGCGACTGCGAGCACGCGACACCGCCGTGCGAGGAGCCGGTCTATCAGTGGCGCGTACACGTGAACGTCGTCAATCCGTCGAGCAACGGCGGACAGACCATCACTCTCACCAGGGCAGACACCCAGCGCAGTCTCAGCCTGCACGTCGGTGACCAGCTCATCGTGAGCCTTCCCAGCGAGTACGACGTACCAACGGTCACCACCGCCGGAGTGCTCACCCGAACCGACGTGGTCGGTGGTTACCCGACCGGCCAGCCGCTCGCCGCGCACTACCTCGTGGTCGCGCCGGGCCGGACGCGGATCACCACCGTGCCCGACAATCCCTGCATCCACCAGTCGATACCGTGCCCGACCCCGCAGGCCCCGTGGTTCGTCGACGTCTACGCCGCCGCGTAACGTCCGCGGGCGCATCCGGCGGGTACCGGATGCGCCCGCACCCCGCAATGAGCGGGCAGCCGAGCGGTGACCGGAGGCCGGTACGACCCGGCCGGCGATGTAGTGGTGCCGGGAATCGCGCCGGGCTGCGCTGTGCCGGCTTTCATGGCGTGGGCAGCGCGTCGGTGGGCGCGAGGCGGAACGCCCGGACAGCTGGGTAGAGGCCGGCCAAGACGCCGATGACGAGTCCAGCCGATCAGGGCAGCCGCGTCGAGTTCGGGTGCCAGCACCACCGGATCGAGGATGCCGACCGCATCATGGCCATCGTCCAGCTCCGCAACGACACCCCGGACCGTGAGGATGCGCTTGTATCGACCTCGGCTGATCAAGCGGCTACGGTCATGCCCGTGAACGGTTTCGTGATGCGCCGATGGGACCTGGCCCACTACGCGGGAGACCAAGCCCCACCCCACCGGCACCACCTGTCCGACGAGGGATTCGTCGTCCTTCGAGGTCGACTCGAGGTGCTCATTGGCACCGAACGAAGGATTCTTCAACCGGGCGATCACGTGACCATCCCCGCCGGCACGACTCACACGTTTGCCACCATCGACATCGAGGGTGCTGACGTCATCGCCGTCATGACTCCCGAGGTCGACCAGTTGGTAACAGCGCTGCACGCTGCGGGCACAGACGAAGAACGGGCAACTGTCTGGGAACGCTACAACTCGGCACCCGCGCCGGGTGATCACTGAGTCGGCCGGAGAGCCCGCGCCAGGTGCCCAGTTCAGCGGGCGGCGTTCCCCACGGATGACTCACCGTTCACGAAGCGCGTCAGCTCCAGGCAGCCGGCACACGGACGGCGGCATGAGCGCGTACCGACCTTGTGCGTCACGCTTGCCTGGTGATCCGTGTGGTGCGCCGGGACGATCCGCGGTTAGGTTGAGCAACTGCGACCCCACGGCGCAGCCGATTGTGCGTGGACAGTCGACCCGGGCGGGGGTCAGCTGTCGAAGAATGGACCTGTGCGCGTGTTGTATGACACGGAAGACGTGCTCCCCCTCGACAGGTTCGCGCCCGATCGGGGGCATATCCGGACATCGCCATCGCGGTGAGCGCCGGGATGCGGTGCCGTTCAGATCTCGAAACTACTGACGCCCGTTCATCGGCAAGTCGGCCGAATCGTGGCGGATCAACGTGCCCAGCGGTCCATTGCCCGAGCAGTGCCGACCAGGCACTCCACCGCGACCGGAAAGCCAGCCAGCGCGTATGCGGTCAACCGTAGATGACCCTCCAGGCACACCAGCGTGTTCCGTCGCCGCCCGGCCAGAATGAGCGGCAGAAAGAATTCCCCCCGCCGGACGGCATCAGCAGCCGCGACAAACCGGCGGTTCGACACGCCGAACACCCGCACGCCGGCCTCGATGCGCCTGGCAGCGTCGCCCGGCAGCCTGCTACCGCCCGACAACTCGTTCCAGTACGAGTACTCGATGTAGCGCACGCGGGCCAGCTCAGCGGGCTTCAACACCGCCCGGATCCAGCGAACGCGGGCGGGAAAGTCCTCGAATAGATCACTGTTCTCGCCGTACCCCCGAGTGACCGCGAGCAGATCACGTCGCGCCTGGTTGGCCACCGGGTCGGTCAGGTCCGCATCCGTCAGCAGGCGGTCGGACTCACCAACGGCCGCCAGCGCCCGCCGGATCCCGGCACCGAACCTCCGGCTTGTCAGCTCACCGAGAAGAAAGCAGGCGACCATCTCATCCTCGCCGCTGTCACCGACGACCCGCACGTCGGCAATTATCGCCGTGGGCAGGGCTTTACGCATACCCCACTACGCCAGGCCGGACACTTGGTGGGTGAGCTCCTGCTGTGCCGTCGTGGTCGCATACCGGCCAGCTGTGCATCCCTGCAACCCGCTGTCATCGGATGCCCGGACCGAACGCCTGGCGAGGCACCAAGCGACGCCCGGTCGGCGGCAGATCCTGCGGCGACGCCATGGGTACAGTTCTGATTCGTGAGCGAAGCTGACGAGGACAAGCCGGACGTCGAGATGATCGCTCTGTTGAGACAGCGTGATGGAATGCCTCCGATCGTCCCGCTCCGGGATGGACGAGAACTGACCGTCCTGAACGTCGGATGCGGGCATCCCTTCCCGTGAAGGTAGCTAATTTCCCCTGGGTACCTGGTCCCTTGACCTCGTCCTAGCCGACCGTGGCGGGTGCCCCGGTCGGCGAGTAGATCACACGGATCACGCCCGTCGGAAACGCCTCCGTCGCCGTCATTTGCAGGTGGTAGGGCGTATCGCCGTCGTCGAACAGCTTGCGGCCCCTGCGCGCTGCCACTGGATGGACCAGCAGGCGCAGCTCGTCGACGAGCCCCGCGGCGAGCAGTTGCTGCACCACGGAGATCGACCCCGGAATGAGGATGCCTCTGATGTCGGCATCAGCCTTGAGCGACGTGACGGCGTGCAGGAGATCACCCTGGATCAGCTCGGAGTTGCGCCAGGAGAACTCCAGCGGCTGGCGCGAGACGACCACCTTGCGCACGTCTCCGAGTTGCTTGGCGAAAGGCGCGTCGTCCCCACCTGCGGCCTCGCGGCCGGGCCAGGCTCCGGCGAAGCTGTCGTAGGTCTCGCGGCCGATGAGCAGCACATCAGCCGCGTCGTAGTCCTCGGCGACGGCGCGGCCCATGTTTTCGTCGAAGTACGGGAAGTGCCAATCGGGGTTGATCTCGGCCACACCATCGGCGGAGATGAACAGCGTGGAGATGACCTTCGCCATCGAGACGCTCCTTTCGAGTCAGGACCTGCGTCAGGCAGACGGCACAGCAACCCAAACCTACCGGCCAGCCAGACATCCTCCCGGACGAAGAGGCGGCATTGCGGGCCTCTCGTGATGCATTGGGCTTCCCCCAGGCTTCGCACCCAGCCGTTACCAGCCACGCACGTCAGGGCGGGGATCGATCCGGGACACAGACCGAAGTCACGTCTTCGACGTCAAGCCGAACCTCCATTCGATGCTTCGACGAGCCGGCCCCGACAGCTAGTCGATAGAGTGTGACGAATGCGGCTCACAGTTCTCGGCGGGTGCGGTGCATGGCCGGCTGCGGGCCAGGCATGCAGCGGCTATCTCATCGAGTACGACGGCTTCCGGCTCCTCGTCGACCTCGGCTACGCAACCGTACCGCGACTACTGCAACGGGTCGCCGCGGATCAGGTCGACGCGGTGTTCATCAGTCATGGACATCCCGATCACTGCGCCGACCTCAACCCGCTGCTACGGGCGCGAGCGCTACGCGATGAACCCGCGGCGCCACTGCCGGTCTATGCACCACCTGGTGCGCTGGACGCGGTGTTGGCGTTGGACCGCCCCGGAATGCTGACCGCAAGCTACGTCCTGCACGAGTTCGCCGCCGGCAGCCGCCTCGACATCGGCCCGTTCCGTGCCGAGACCCGCCTGCTGCCGCATTGGCTGCCCAACGCCGGTATACGGCTGGCCGCGGGCGACCGGGTGCTCGCCTACACCGGCGACACCGGCCCGAGTCCAGACGTGGTTGAGTTGGCCCGCGACGCCGACCTCCTCCTGGCCGAGGCAAGCTATGTGGATCAGGTACCGCAAGACTCGCAACGCTACCTATCCAGCGCCTGCCAGGCCGGTCGGCACGCCTCGGATGCTGGCACCGGGCACCTGCTCCTGACCCATCTGCTGCCGGGCACGGACCAGACGACTGCGCGAGCCGCAGCCGCCGACGGGTACGACGGACAGATCAGCGTGGCGGTCGCCGACCTGGTCATCGACCTTCCCTAGCCCCGACTGCCACAGATCGTAGTGAAGTCGCTGGCCCGGGCCACCCGCTGGAACTCCTCAACCACCAGCCGACTAGCGACCTCACCGGCGGCGTGGCCACCCATGCCGTCGGCAACGACGAACACCGGCGAGCGGGCCAGCAGGCTGTCCTCGTTGTGCGACCGGACCACGCCCGGCACGCTGCAACCCCAGTCGATCGGTATCACTCCGCGGTCCTGACCCTCGCCCTGCGCCGCCACTGGTCGCAGCGACTCTGAGCGAGGGGTACACGGTCGCAAGTGGAGGCAGATACCGGTCGGCCGGCGCGTCACCGCACCGGCAGGGCGTCGAGGTAGCCGGCGACGTTGCGGGTGACCTCGGTGAGCGAGTCGCCACCGAACTTCTCCATGGCCGCTTCAGCCAGGACGAGCGCCACCATCGCCTCGGCGACCACGGCGCCCGCCGGCACCGCGCACACGTCGGAGCGCTGGTTGATCGCGGTGGCGGGCTCGCCGGTGGTCAGGTCCACGGTCCGCAGCGCCCGGTTCAGCGACGAGATCGGCTTCAGTGCCGCCCGTACCCGCAGGAGTTCGCCGTTGGTGATGCCCCCTTCCAGGCCGCCGGCCCGGTGGGTGGCCCGCCGCACGCCACCGGCGTCGGGCAGGATCTCGTCGTGCGCGACCGAGCCACGGGATGCCGCCTGGGTGAATCCGTCGCCGATCTCCACACCCTTGACCGACTGGATCGACATCAATGCGGCGGCCAGCCGGGCGTCGAGCCTGCGGTCCCACTGCACGTGCGACCCGAGGCCCGGCGGTACGCCGTAGGCGAGCACCTCCACCACACCGCCCAGGGTGTCCGCGTCCCGTTTCGCCGCATCGACCTCGGCCGCCATCCGGCGACCGGCCTGTGCGTCGAAGCAGCGCAGCGGGTCGGCGTCGATGCGCTCGGCGTCCTGCGGGGTGGGAACCGGTCCGGCCGGCACGCACACCGGCCCGAGCGCGGTCACGTGGGACACCAGGTGGACGCCGAGCGCCTGCTCGGCCAGCGCCTTGGCGACCGCGCCGACCGCGACGCGGGCGGCAGTCTCCCGGGCGCTGGCGCGCTCCAGGATCGGTCGGGCGTCGGGGTGCCCGTACTTCTGCATGCCGGCGAGGTCGGCGTGGCCGGGGCGGGGACGGGTCAGCGGAGCGTTGCGGGCCTGCGCCGCGAGTTGCGCGGCGTCCACCGGGTCGGCTGCCATCACGGTGCGCCACTTGGGCCACTCCGAGTTGCCGACCCGGATCGCCACCGGGCTGCCCAGCGTCACCCCGTGCCGGATGCCGCCGATCACCTCGACCTGGTCCTGCTCGAACGACATCCGGGCGCCCCGGCCGTAGCCGAGCCGGCGGCGGGCGAGTTCGCGGCTGATGTCCGCGCTCGTCACCCGGACGCCGGCCGGTACGCCCTCGATCAGGGCGACGAGCGCCGGGCCGTGGGATTCGCCTGCGGTGAGCCAACGCAGCATGGATCGACCTTTCTCAGGTTCGGCAAGTGTCTCGAGGGGTTCGGAAAGTCAGGCGACGGTCACCGGGGTCGGCCGGGATGCCGCCGGAAAGTACGGCAGGACGTGGGCGGCCAGCTCGTCGAGCACGTCGGGGGCGGGGCGGCGGCCGTACTTGAGGTTGAGCGTGACGTGGTTGACGCCGATGTCGCGCATCCGGGTGAGGTGTTCGATCAGCGGGTCGCGGCCGAGTCGGTAGCCGAGGTGGATCGGGACCGGGCGGGCCGTGGGCTGCTCGGCGAGGTCGATGTAGAGCGACTGGGAGAAGGGCTTGTGCACGCCGCGGGCCTGCCCCGCGGCCCGCCACCGGGCGAGGACCAGCGCCTGCTGTTCGACCGGGCGGGGGTACATCAGCCAGCCGTCGCCGTGTTCGGCGATCCAGTCCAGCTCCTGCCGGCTGTTCCCGGTGATCAGCAGGGGTATCCGGCCGCCGGTCGGCTGCGGCAGCAGTCCCGCGTCCCGGACGATCCCGTACGGGGTGGCGAGCGTGGGGAAGCTCTCCCGCCACAACTGGCGCATCGCCGAGACGGAGGCGCGGAACAGCACGCCGCTGTCCTCCCGGTCCAGCCCGTAGGCCGGGAACTCCACCCCCCGGTCGCCGGTCGCCACGCCCATCACCAGCCGTCCGCCGCTGAGCAGGTCGACCGAGGCCGCCGCCTTCGCCGTGTCGATCGGGTTGCGCAGCGGCAGCACGGTCGAGCCGGTGGCCAGCGCGATGCGGGAGGTCACCGCGGCGATGTGGGTCAACCAGACCCACGGGTCGTACATCTGGCCGACGTCGCCGAAGCCGGGGTCGAACAGCGGCACGTCCCGCGCCCACAGGGCGGCGAAGCCGTGCTGCTCGGCCAGGCGGGCGCGGTCGACCTGCTCGGCGACGTCCATCCGGGGGACGGGGCCGGAGTAGGACTCCAGCGGGAACAGCAGCCCCAGGGTGAGCGCACCGGGCTGGTACATCCGCGCGAAGCCGGGTCGGGCGCACAGGGCAGGGTCGAACGACGTCATGGCTCTCCCAGATGACGGTGTGCGGTCACGTAGTTACTTGACCTGAAGGACAAAAATACCGTACGTTGGGCGCTGTGGGCAGAGCCAAGAAGTTCGATCCGGTCGTCGCCGTGGAGCGCGCGGTCGGCGCCTTCCGCACCCGCGGGTACCGGGACACCTCGCCGCAGGACCTGGCCGACTGCATGGGCATCGGCAAGGGCAGCCTCTACAACACCTTCGGCAGCAAGCACGACCTGTTCCTGCAGAGCCTGCAGCGCTACGCCGACGCCTCGCTGGCCGACCTGAAGGCCGTACTGGAGTCCGACGACCCGATCCGGGTGCGGGTCCGGCGGCTGCTGGAGTCGTTCATCGAGGCCGATCTGAACGATCCCGACCGGTGCGGCTGCCTGATCGTCAACAGCGTCGCCGAGCTGCACGACCGGACGGATCCGGGCGCCCGGCTGCTCGGCCGCTCGCTGGAGAACTCGGAATCGGTCATCCGTACCGCCCTCGTCGCCGCACAGGCGGCCGGCGAGATCGCCGCGGACCGCGACCCGGCGGCGCTGGCCGGGCTGGTACAGGCGGCGATGGTGGGGCTGCGCGTGCTGGTGAAGACCACTGACGACCGAGCCCGGCTGAACGCCATCGTGACAGCGACCGTCCAGGCGATCTGAGGCACCCCGAACCCGGCTGCGCCGCGGCGGCGTACGCCCATATTTTGTACCTCGAAGTCAAATATTGAGTGGAGGGACCACCCATGACCTCGTCGACCGACGTCACCTCACCCGGCACTCCGGCGCCACCGCCACCGACGCTCGCGCCGGACCACGGCACCCGCTGGACCGGCCGGATGTGGGCGATGCTCATCGTGCTGTGCAGCGCCATGTTCCTGGACGCCCTGGACAACGCGATGGTCGGTATCGCGGTCCCGCCGATCAAGGCCGACCTCGGCATGTCCACCGCCGCCGTGCAGTGGGTGGTGAGCGCCTACGTCCTCGGCTTCGGCGGCTTCCTGCTGCTCGGCGGACGGATGGCGGACCTGTTGGGGCGCAAGCGGGTGCTGCTCGCCGCGCTGGCCGTGTTCGCCGCGGCGTCACTGGTCGGCGGCCTGGCGCAGGACGGCACCGTGGTGATCGTCGCCCGGTTCGTGATGGGGATGAGCGCCGCCTTCAGCGCCCCGGCCGGCCTGGCCATCATCGTCACCACGTTCGCCGAGGGACCGGCCCGCAACCGCGCGGTCAGCATCTACACCGCCTGCGGCGCCACCGGCTTCTCGCTGGGCCTCATCGCCGGTGGACTGCTCACCGAGATCGGCTGGCGGTGGACCTTCCTGCTGCCCGTGGTGATCGCCCTGCTGGTGCTGGTCGGCGTGAGCATCCTGGTCAACCGCGACGCACCGCGCCAGCACCGCGGGGGCTACGACGTCCCGGGCGCCGTCTGCGTCACCGCGGCCATGCTGCTGCTCGTCTACACCATCGTCGAGGCGCCCACCCACGGCTGGGCAACGCCCCGCACCCTGGTCAGCTTCGCGGTGTCGGCGATCCTGCTCGTCGCGTTCCTGTTGATCGAGAAGAACACCGCGCGCCCGCTGATCCGGCTGGCCTTCCTGCGCAACGGCACCCTCATCGGCGCGGCCCTGGTCGCCGCGGCGATCCTGGGTACGTACATGAGCTTCCAGTTCATCGGCTCGCTCTACCTGCAGACCACCCGCCACTGGTCGCCGCTGGAGATGGCGCTGGGCTTCCTGCCCTGCGGGCTGCTGATCGCGGCCATCGCCCCGCGCGCCGGGTTCCTGCTCGGCAAGGTGGGCGCCCGCTGGATGATGTTCCTCGGCTTCGTCGCCTACTCCGCGGCGTACCTGCTGTTCCTGCGCATCGGCGCCGACTCCGGGTACCTCGCCGTGATCCTGCCGACCATGCTGCTCATCGGGGTGGCCTTCCCGCTCTCCTTCACCGGGGCCAACGTGGCGGCCACCAGCGGTGTCGCGCCGCAGGAGCAGGGGGTGGCGGCCGGTGTGCTGCAGACCGGCTACCAGATCGGTGCGGCGCTGGTGCTCGCCGTGGTGACCGCCACCATGGCCGTACCGCCGGACACCGACCCGACCCTGTCGGCGTACCACCGGGGCATGTGGGTGATCGCAGGGCTGTCGCTGTTCACCACCCTGGCCACCCTCGCGGCGGCGCTGCGCGCACGGGCCCGGGTGGCGCACCCGGTGCTCGAAGGCTGACCCGAACCGACCCGGGGCGGTGTCCACGAACGGTGGGCACCGCCCCGGTCTGACCAGGAGGAGCAATGGGAGAAGCGGTGCCAGCGACGATTGACGGGCCACCGGCGCCAGCCGTCACCCCGCAGAATCTCACCGAGGTACTGATCGCCGCCGCGGCGACGACGACCGGGCCGGCGCTGTACTTCATCGACGCCGACGGCGGGGAGACGGCGCTGTCGTACACCGATCTGCTCGACCGCGCCTGCCGGGTGCTGGCCGGGGTGCGGGCGGCCGGCGCACGATCCGGCGACCGCCTGCTGGTGGCGGCGACCGGGCCGGAACTGCTGACCGGCGTGTGGGCCGGCATCCTCGGCGGGATGCCGGTGGTGCCCGCCGACCTGTCCGCCCGGCCCGACCTCGGTCTGCTACGCCGGGCCACGGCGCCCCGGTGGACGCTGACCGGCGGCCCGGCCGACGCCGTCCTCGACGCACCGGGCTGGGTCGGCACGGTCACCGACCTGTCCAGCGCCGCCCCGGACACCCGCTGGCGCGACGCGGGCCCGCAGGATCCGGCGCTGCTCACCACCACCGCCGGTACCACCGGCGAGCCGCGGGCGGTCGTGCTCACACACGGCGCTGTCACCGCGCGCTCGGCCGCCACGATCGTCGACAACGACCTCGGCCCGGCCACCGTGACGGTCAACTGGATGCCGCTGGACCACGTCGGCGGACTGGTCATGTTCCACCTGCGCGACGTGCAGGCCGGCGCGGTCCAGGTACACGCTCCGCGCGCCCTGGTGCTCGCCGAACCGTTGCGGCTGCTGGACCTGATCGACCGCTACCGGGGCGCAGTCACCTGGGCCACCAACTCGGCGCTGGACCTGGTCGCCGCCCACGCCGAGCGCACCGATCGGCACTGGGACCTGAGCTGCCTCAGCTACGTGCTGAACGGCGGCGAACCGGTGCGCGCCCGGACCATCCGGCGGTTCACCGCGGCGTTGGCCCGGTTCGGCCTGCCGGCCACCGCGGTGCGACCGGGCTGGGGCATGTCGGAGACCGCGGGCGGCGTGGTGGACCACCGCGCCGACGCCGCCGACCTGTCGGCCGAGGCCCGCTGGACCCCGGTCGGCCGACCGCACCCCGGCGTCAGCGTGCGGGTGGTCGACGACAGCGGCACGGTGGTGCGGCAGGGTGTGGTCGGTCGGCTGCAGGTCCGCACCGCGGCCGAGGCGCCGGCCTACGCCGACGGCACCCGGGCGCTCACCGCAGACGGCTGGATCGACACCGGGGACCTGGCGTTCGTCGAGGACGGCCTGCTCACCGTCACGGGTAGCACCGCCGACGCCATGGTGATCGCAGGCGTCCTGCACCACGCCCACGAGTTCGAGTCGACGGTGGGGCAGCTGCCCTTCGTCGACGCCGCGCACACGGCCGCCGCGCTGGTGCCCGGGGTCGACGTAGCGTCGGAGCTCGTCGTCGCGTACCGGCCGACCGCCCTGGTGCCCGACGCCGACCGGCGTATCCGGGAAGCCGTGCAGGCGGCCCACGGTGTCACCGTGGGCCGCGTCGTCGCGGTCGCGGCCGGCGCGCTACCGCGCACCCGTACCGGCAAGCCGCAGCGCGCCCGCCTGGCGGCGCTGCTGGCCCGCTGACCGGGGCGCCGGCAACGGCCAGTGCCCCGGCGTCCGTGGGACGCCGGGGCACTGGCGGCGGGCCTCAGCTGGCTGCCAGCACCGGCGGGCCGGTGACCGTGCGGCCGACCGCCGCCGCCAGCGCGGTGACCGCCTCCGCCAGCTGCGGCAGGTCCTCGTCCACCAGCGCCTGCGGGCCGTCGCAGAGCGCGGTCGCGGGATGCGGATGCACGTCCACGATGACCCCGTCCGCGCCGGCCGCGATGGCCGCCCGGGTCAGCGGCAGCACCAGGTCGCGGCGGCCGCCGGAGTGCGACGGATCCACGATCACCGGCAGGTGCGACAGCCGCTGGACCACCGGCACGGCGGCGATGTCCAGGGTGTTGCGGGTCGCGGTCTCGAAGGTGCGGATGCCCCGTTCGCACAGCACGATTTCCAGGTTGCCGCGCTGGGCGATGTACTCGGCGGCCATCAGCCACTCCTCGATGGTGGCGCTCATCCCCCGCTTCAGCATCACCGGCCGGCCCGCGTCCCCGACCGCCTGCAGCAGCGGGAAGTTCTGCATGTTGCGGGTACCCACCTGCAGCATGTCGGCGTAGGCGGCGACCGTCCGGACGTCGGCGGCGTTGACCACCTCGGTGACGATCGGCAGCCCGGTCTTCTCCCGGACGTCGGCCAGGATGCGCAGCCCCTCCTCGCCGAGGCCCTGGAACGCGTACGGCGAGGTGCGGGGCTTGTACGCCCCACCGCGCAGCAGCGTCGCGCCGGCCGCCTGGGCCATCAGCGCCGCCTCCAGCGTCTGCTCGGGAGTCTCGACCGCACACGGGCCGGCGACCAGCGTCACCGCGTCCGGCCCGATCGGGACCCCACCCACCAGTACGGTCGAGCGCTGCGGATGGTGCTCCCGGCTCACCAGCTTGTACGGCGCGGAGATCCGCATCACGTCCGCGACCCCGGGCAGCGAGGCGAGGTTCAGCGACTCGAAGGTGTCGATGTTGCCCACCAGGCCGACGATCGTACGGTTGAGGCCGCGGCTGACGAAGGCGCGCCCGCCAGCCGAGGTGACCGTGTCGACCACGGTCATGACCTGTTCGTCCGGGGCGCCGACCGCCATAACGATGACCATTGTCCGCTCCTCAGGGAATGATGCCGACGCTGAAAGGGTTGTGCGGCGTGCCGCCCAGCAGGTGCGCGCCGACCGACTGGATGACCTGCTCCTGCGCGATGACGTGCTGGCACATGGTGTTGACGTCGCGCAGCCACCGGTCCATCGGGGACGGCTTGTAGATGGAGGTGGTGGCGCAGAGGTCGTACAGCGCGGTGACCACCCGGCGCGCCACCCGGAACGAGTTGGTACGCGCCAGCACCGTCGCCATCCGCTGGTCGGCGGTGAGTTGGCGGCCGGACTCCACAGCCTCCCACTGCCGCCGCAGGGTGCCGTAGACCGCGTCCCGGGCCGCGCCGAGCTCCATCTCGCCCTCGGCGATGGTGATCTGCACCCGGTAGTTCTCGGCCCAGGGCTGGCCGGTGGGGCGGTGCACCCGTTCGACGGCCAGGTCCCGTACCCAGTCCAGGGCAGCGCGGGCCACGCCCAGCGGCACCCCCGGCATGTTGCGCAGGATGGCGTCCACGGCGAAGTTCGCGCCGTTGCGGTGCGGCTCCCGGAGACTGAACGACCGCTCCTCCGGGACGAACAGGTCACGTACCTGGTAGTCCCGGCTGCCGCTACCGGCCAGGCCGGTGGTGTGCCAGGTGTCGAGAATCTCGAAATCGTCCCGGGGGGCGAGCATGATGCGCCAGTGCAGTGCGCCGCCGTGCGGGCTGGGCTCCGGCGTACCGTCGACGTTCACGGCGCAGCCGGCCACCACCCAGTCGGCATGGGTGATGCCGCTGCCGAACTGCCACCGGCCGCTGACCCGGTAGCCGCCCGGTACCCGGTCCGCGCGGCCGATCGGCAGGATCAGGCCGGCGGTGACCATGTCGGGATTTGTGAACAGGGACCGGGCCACCGGCTCGGCGAGGAAGCCGGCGTAGAGCGGGGTGTCCATGCCGATCATGGCGCACCAGCCGGCCGACGAGTCACCGTAGGAGATGGCTTCGATGACTTCGGTCTGCTGCAACGAATTCAGCTCCGGGCCGCCCTGGGCACGCGGAACGGCCATCCGGAACACGCCGGTGCTGCGCAGCAGCTCCACGACGTCGTCCGGCAGGCGGCGGGCCTGTTCGATGTCGGCCGAGCGCTCGCGCAGCAGGGGGGCTACCGCTCGAGCCCGGGCCAGGATCGCGTCAGCGCTGTTCGGCACGGCCAGTGCCGGCGCCGCAGCAACGGTTTCGGTCAGGGACATGCGTTCTCCTTGTTGGGTCGGTGGACCTTTGCCACCTCGACAGGTGGCGGGTAGGGCAGTCGGCGGCGCCTGGCAGCCGGGTTCAGGCGTACCGGCCGGGCGCGATGGCACCGGCCGGGTCGATGAAGGCCTTCAACCGGCGGACGAAGGCCCGTGCCGCCGGGTCGTCACCGCAGTGGTCGATCCACCCGTGGTGGTCCACGTCGAGCCGGTACGGCAGGAAGCCGGCTTCGGTGAAGGACTGGTAGAGCAGGTCCAGCGCCTGGTGCGCGCGCTCGAACAGCTCCGGTGACCGGGCGAAGCGCAGTGCGACCACGTAGTCCACGTGGTCGGGTCCGAGCAGGTGCGCGGTGCCGCCGCAGGTGAGCTGCGTCGCCGCACCGACCTCGTGGAGCAGGCGCTCGGCCAGCGTCAGCGCCTCCGCCGTGAACGGAATCATCGGCAGGAAGAAGAGGAATCCGACCTGTTCGTCGATCTCGGCAGCCGAGTGGCCCATCTTGGCCTGGAAGACGGTGTCGGTCACGTCCGGATCACCCAGGTAGGCGCGCTCCACCAGGGTCGTCACCTCATGGTGCGGACCGGCCGGGTCGTCGCCGTCGGTGGCAACCTCGACGAAGACTGCGCTGTCCCGGGCCTCCCGCACGATCACCGCGGTCAGCGCGGCGACCTTGGCCTGCGCGCCGTCCACCGGCAGGTGCGCCATGGCCAGACCGTCGGCCACCCCGTAGCCGCGGGCCGCTGCCGGGTTGAAGACCTTCGGTACCCCACTGGTCAGGCCCTGCGTGACCCAGCGCCGCAGCAGCTGCGCCGCGGCCGGCAGCGACTGCGGCTGGAACGTCACCCGGACCACCCGCAGCGCTTCCGGGCGGGGCAGCAGGCGGACCACCGCCCCGGTGACGATGCCGAGGTTCGACTGCACGAACAACTGCAGCAGCGACGGTCCGCGGCCGAACGGGTACACCGCGGTGGGCCGGTCATGCTGCGGCCACCAGCCGACCCGCAGCAGTTCGCCGTCCGGCAGTACCACTTCGAGGCCGACCAGGTCGTCGACCCGTTGGTGGCGCAGGCCGACGCCGCGTTCCAGGGCGTTGCCCAGCACGCTCGAGTGCGCGGTCGACACGGTGACGTTGAGCATCCGGTCGGTACCGGCCAGCGCCGCGGCCAACCGGGCCTGCGTCACTCCGGGCTCGATCACCGCCCAGCCGCCCGGCACGTCGATCTCCCGGATCCGGTCCAGATCGGAGAGGTCCACCGCGACGGTGTCGTCCCGGGCCGGCTCCCGGGAGCCCAGACCCCAGTTGCGGCCGGTACTGAAGACGTGCAGGCCACCCGCGTCCGGATGGTTGCCGCTCGCCCGGACGAGCTCGCGTACCTGCTCGACGCTGGCGGGCCGGATCAGCGCCGGGACCCGGCGCGGACGGTAGCCGCCGGTGTTGGGGCCGAGCAGGCCCGGTCCTGCGGCGGTGTCGGTGCGGACCTCGACGCGGTCGGGACCGACCACGCCGACGACCCTGTCCAGCAGGTCGCCCGGGACCGGTGGCGCAGTTGCCGGCGCGGTGTCGGACATCGTCATCTCTGCCGTTTCTCCTCTCCTGGCGGTGGCGCGGGGCGTCACTGCTCGGCGGCCGAACGCACCGGTACGGTCCGCGGCGCGAGCGCGTGGTAGGTGCCGTGCAGGAAAATCAGTGGGGGGCGGCGCTCCTGGGCGCCGGTGGCCAGGACCTCGCCCACCACCAGCGTGTGGTCGCCCAGCTTCACGTGCCGGTGCACGGCGCATTCCAGCCAACCCGGTGCGTCGATGACCAGCGCACCGGTGGCCGCTCCGGCGGCGGCCGAGAGCGCGCTGAGCGTGGCGGCGCGCTGCGACCGCCCGGCAGCGAACGCCCCGGCCAGGTCGGCGGCGCCGACGTCCAGAATGGACACTGCGAAGACGCCGGACTCCAGCACGTCGGCCAGGAACGGGGAGGCGTGCCGCAGGCCGATGGCGACCAGCGGCGGGTCCAGTGAGACCGACGTGAGGGAGTTGACCGTCACCGCGTCGTGACGGCGCCCGTCCGGTCGGTCCACAAACGTCGTCACCACCGTCACCCCGGTGGCGAAGGTCCGCATGGTGGCACGTAGGTCGATCTCCATCCAAAGCTCCCTCGGGTCCACGCCTGTTCAGCCGGCGTGCGGCCGGCACGAGGTGACGGGCGAGCGGTTCCGGCGCGACGAGCCGGCTTGAGCGGGACGACCGGCGGCCGGGGACGCACTGCGATTCCGCTGTCGGCACCAGTATCGCGACGCCCCGGCGGAGGGCGCTTTCCCGCAGGCGCACATCGGCTGCGTACTTCGCGCACGGCGGTGCCCCCGGTGCCCGGCGCAGTGACGGACGTGGCAGCCTTGTCCTGTCCGGCAGGAGTCGAGCAGACGAGGAGCGGTGGGCACGATGATCCCGGTCGACGAGGGCCTGCGACGGGTTCGCGAGATCGCCGCCAGCCAGGACTGGCTGGCCATTCTGGTCACCAGCGGGGCGTCCGGGGAGCCGGCGGTGTCACTGGTCAACGCGGGCCTGGTGGAGCACCCGGTCACCGGCGCGACCACCCTGGCGCTGGTCTCCCGCGGCAACACCACCAAGCTGCGCAACCTGCGCCGCACGCCGCGCGCGACGTTGGTCTTCCGGGCCGGATGGGACTGGATCGCCGTACGCGGGCGGGCTGAGCTCGCCGGACCGGACGACGAGCTGCCCGGCCTGCCCGCCGACCGGCTGCCCGCGCTGCTGCGCGAGATCTACGCGGCGGCCGGCGGGCAGCATCCCGACCTCGACGAGTACGACCGCGAGATGGTCGACGACCGGCGGGCGGCCGTGTTCGTGCGGCCGGAGCGCTTCAGCAGCAATCCCGGCCCGCACGACCGGGAAGGCTGAGCACTCCGCCGCGTCGGCGTGGTCAGTCAAGCGGCGACGGCGAGCTCCCTGGACTGTCCGCGGCGGAACTCACTCGGCGTCTGGCCGTACTTCAACCGGAACAGCCGGCTCACCTGGGACGCGTCGGACAGACCCCACCGCTCCCCGAGCGCGGCGACGGAGACGTGGCTCAGCCGGCGGTCGGCAAGGTCGGCGCGCAGCCGGGCCAGGCGCTCGTTGCGGATCCACCGGGCCGGGCTGCTGCCCTGCTCGGCGAAGAGGATCTGCAGGTAGCGCAGCGAAATGTTGTAGCGACGGGCCAGCGTGATGGGGGTGAGCGCGGGATCGTCGAGGTGGCGCTCGGCATAGCTGCGGATGCGCAGCAGCATCAGCTGCCGGCTCGCGGCCGGGTTCTCGGTGACCGTGTTGAGCCGCTGGGCGAACAGGGTCGAGACCACGCCGTTGAGCGCTGATTCGAGCGGTTCACTCACCGCGGCGTCCAGGTCGGGCATGAGGCGGCCGATGCAGTGCAGCATGCTGCTGGCCATCCCGCCGACGCCCGCGGATCCCTGCCAGACGGTACCCGTGACGAGTCGGGTGGTGCGCTCGTTGAGTCCGACCACCTCGTGCCGCGCCCGGACGCTGATCAGTTCGAACGGCTCGTCCATCCGCAGCGAGTAGGAGCGGCTGCTGTCGAAGGTGGCCACGTCGCCGGGGCGCAGCGCCAGTTCGCTGTCGTCCTGGCGGACCACACACCGGCCGCGGACCAGGGTGGCCACGTAGACGTGGCCGCGCTCCGCGGTGGCGAAGCTGGGCCGGCGGATCACGCTGTGCGGATCGGCCCGGATGACCGCCAGCCGCATGTCACCCAGCGTCGTACTGGTGATGGATCCCTTGGCGAAGCCGGGCCCGGGAATGACCTGCAGGGCACCGCAGGCCTGCCGGACGTACCCTCGCCACGCCTCGATGGTGTCGGTCTTCCCGGCGGCCGCGGTACTCATGACCTCCACGATCGGGCTGCCGGCGGGCACCATTGTTGTGCACATCGATCCTCCCCGTAGTGCGGCCCGGTGTCGCACCGGACGACGCTTCCGCATCGTAACAATGCGAAGCGCGATCGACACTCTCTGGAGATATGGATGTACGACATTACGTCGTGTTGCGTTGCCGAGAACTTCATATAGCCCTTTCAATTGTTACGCTCCGATACCCGGACAACGGTCGGTCGGTGCAGTTTGCGGGAGAATCGCCGCCCGGCGGCAGCGGAGGGTGAAAATCCGGGCAGGTGAGACTCAGTTCACACAGCAGGAAGAATTCGGCTGTGACGATAGCCACAAGGGTGCGGTTCTGGCCATGCGCGTTTCCACAAGCATGCGCGCGCTGACTGGCAAGGTGTCGCCAGCACACCGTGGCTAGTCTTTCCCAGGGCATCCTGGCTCTTTGTGCTGCGTTTCAACGCCCTTCCCGGACAGATGTTGTTCAATGTGTGCGACTGAAAGTGGGGAAGCAAGCATGGACATGTCCGCATCAGTTGATATCGGACTGGTCGGTGGCGGAGCGGCGGCTGTATGCCTGCTGGACGCATTGTCCCGGCGAGACCTTCCGGCCGGTTCTCTCACCATCTTCGAACCGTCCCGGCACGTGTGGCGCGGACGGCCGTACCAACCCGACCTCGAAGTGGTGAAGGTCAATGCCGTACCCGAAGACATGTCTGTCCGGGCCGGTGACGACCGGCACCTGCGGGAGTGGCTGACCGCCCGCAGTCTGCTGGTCGGCGGCCCCACCCTGCAGACCGATCCCCGGTCCGGCGCGCTGTTCATCCCGCGCGCCGTCTACGGCGACTACCTGGAGCAGTCCGCTCGCGCCGCGCTGACCCGGCTGGCCACCCTCGGCTGGCGCATCGAACTGGTCCGGGACAGGGTCGTCGCCGCCGACGTGGCCGAGCGGCTGGTGCTGCACACCGACTCCGGGCAGGCCACCCAGGTCGGGACACTGATCCTCGGTACCGGCGCGGGGCGCCCACCGGACCTCTACTCCCTGGCCGGCGCGGACGGTTTCATCGCCGACCCCTACCCGCTCGTGCGGACCCTGGCACCGGTCGACCCGGATGCCGCCGTGGCGGTCATCGGCAGCGGGCTGACCGCCGTGGACGTCGCGCTGGCACTGGCGCACCGCGGCCACCGCGGGCCGATCCGGTTCCACTCCCGCAACGGTGCGCTGCCCGGCGTACGCCAGTCTCCGGTACACCACCAGCTACGGCACTTCACCGCCGCCCGGTTCCGGCAGGCCGCGGCGCACGGCCGGCAGCTGCGCCTGCGCGAGCTGCTGGCCGTACTGGCGGAGGAGCTGTCCGCAGCCGGGGAGAGCATGGACGTGGTCGGCTCGGAGCTGCTGTCGGTGCACGCCGAGGAGCCGGTCGCCCGGCTGCGCCGGCACTTTGCGGAGGTCGACTCCCCCAGCCGGGCGCTGCGGATCGTGCAGCAGGCGGTGCCGGAGGTGGGGCCGGACGTCTACCCGCTGCTGCCGGAGTTCGAGCGGGAGACGGTGCTGGCCCAGCATCACCGGGCGCTGATGAGCCTGTGCTGCCCCATGCCACCGGCGTCGGCCGCGACGCTGCTGTCGCTGCTGGACGCCGGCGCGCTCGAACTCGTCCCGAGCCTGGACGCCGTCCGGCCCGACCGTCGCGGTTTCCTGTTGCACAGCAACGGCCGTACCGACCGGGCGGACGTGGTGGTCAATGCGGTCAACGCACGGTTCAACCGGATCAACGGCGACGCCGGCGGGCTGATCGGCTCACTCACCCGCGCCGGCCTGGTCGAACTGCACCAGCGTGCCGGCATCCACGTGGAGCGGGCCACCAGCCGCGCGGTCACGGCGGCCGGCCCGCAACGGCACGTGTACGCACTCGGTGACCTGGCCGCCGGCAGCCTGTTCTTCACCTTCGGTGTCCAGTCCCTCGTCGACCGCGCCGTGGACATCGTCGACGCACTTGCCGGCGAAGCGTCCGCCCAGCGGATGGCCGACAACCTGCTGCTGTCGGCCTGAGCGCCGACCCCTTCCACCTGCATGACCCGTCCCACCTGCTGTCGGCGCGCAGCGCCGACCCGTCTCGACCGAAAGGGCACCGATGACCCTCACCGCCGGCACCGACCGGGCGAGCTACCTCGCCGACACCCACACCGGCCTACCCATGCCGCAGCCACCCACCTTCGACGACCCGGCGCAGGAGCGCACCTACCGCAAGCGCCGGCTCGCCGCCGCCCTGCGCCTGTTCGGCAAGTACGGCTTCGGCGAGGGCATCTCCGGCCACATCTCGGTCCGCGATCCGGAGCACCGCGGGCTGTTCTGGGTCAACCCGTTCGGCGTCTCCTTCGCACTCGTCACCGTCGGCGACCTGATCTGTGTCGACGAAAACGGCACGGTCGTGCAGGGTCGTCATCCGGTCAACCCGAGCGCGTTCGTCATCCACGCCGCCATCCACGGCAGCCGGGCGGACGCCGAGGCGGCCGCCCACGCGCACACCGTGCACGCCCGCGCACTCGGCGCCCTCGGCCAGTTGCTGGAGCCGCTCGACCAGGAATCCGCCGCCTTCTACCGGGACCAGGTCCTCTACGACGACTACCGGGGGCCGTCGATCGCCAAGGAGCAGGGTCAGGACATCGCCGACAAGCTGGGCAGCGCCCGTGCGATCCTGCTGCGCCACCACGGACTGATCACCGTGGGCAACACCCTGGAAGCCGCGGTGCACTGGTTCTTCACCTACGACAGCTGCGCGCAGGTGCAACTGCTCGCCGCCGCGGCCGGGCGGCCACGACCGATGACGCACGAGCAAGCGGTCGCGGCGCAGGACGGCTTCGGGGATGCACAGCTGGCCTGGTTCAGCTTCCAGCTGCTCTACGACGAGATCGTCCGCGAGCAGCCCGACCTGCTCGACGAGTGAGGGGCGCGCCGATGCTCCGCGCGGTCCGCGGCGCGGTGCAGGTCGACCACGACCGGCCGGACCTGATCCACCAGGCGACCCGGGAACTGGTGGTCACCCTGATGGAGTGGAACGGGCTGACCCCCGACGACCTCGTCAGCCTGATCTTCACCGTGACGCCGGACCTGCGCAGCGCCTTCCCCGCCGCCGCAGTCCGGGCCTGCGGCCTGCGGGACGTACCGATGATGTGCGCGACCGAGATACCCGTGCCGCAGGCGCTGCCCCGGGTCATCCGGCTGTTGGCGCACGTCGAGACCGACCGCGACCGGTCACAGCTGCGCCACCCCTATCTCGGCGGGGCGGCCAGCCTCCGCCCCGATCTCGCCGTGCCCGTCGAGTGACGTTCCGGTACGCAGGTCCATCTGTCGCGGACCTGCACCGACCACTGCCACCGAACGTTGTCGGCAAGATTGTGATGTCCCCCGGACCACAGATCTGTCCACAATGGATGTCGTCGAGGCTCGGACCTGGCACGAGTGTCAGGTCCGAGCCATTCTCAAGGGTGCGCCGCCAGGGACTTGAACCCCGAACCCGCGGATTGCGCGGATAAACCTGGCGAATCAATCAATGCCGTGCGGTACCAATTGGTTCCGCTTTTTGTTGCCCAACAACCACTGCGGCGCCGTGGCCGTGTCGGCCGCCCGAGTCGAACCCGCCGCACCCACCTCCACCGAAGCCGGAGGGATCAAACGGCCGGTTGTCGAAATTCCTGCCCGACAGGCGCCCACAACCCCACGCCGCACAGTTCGACCGCACCTGCGGCGGAGGACTGCCATTCGGCGGAGATTTGACAGATGCACCGAGCGATCCGGCGCCAACCAGGGCATACAAAACATTTCAATGCTTGAAATGGCCGGCCGTCCTCCGCAGGCTGTCGCTATGACTCAGCGACGCTGGCTGGTGACCGGCTGTTCCACTGGGCTCGGCCGGGCCCTCGCCGAAAATCTCGCCCGCACCGGGGAACTGGCGCTCGTCACCGCACGAAACCCGCGCACCCTTCACGACCTGGCCGAGGCAAACTCCGACCACATCCTGACCGCCCCGCTCGACGTACGCGACGACCAACAGTGCCAGGCCGCCGTCGACCTCGCCACGCACCGCTTCGGCGGTGTCGACGTCCTGGTCAACAACGCCGGGTACGGCCAGTTCGGTTCCGTCGAGGAGGTGTCCGACCAGCAGATCCGCGACCAACTGGAGACCAACCTGCTCGGCGCATGGCGACTGCTGCGCATGGTGCTCCCACAGTGGCGCGAACGGCGCAGCGGTCACGCCATCCTGGTGTCCTCGCTATCCGGCTCGATGCCCCTACCCGGCCTGTCCGCCTACACGGCCAGCAAGTTTGCACTTGAAGGGCTGGGCGCATCGCTGGCAAATGACACCACCCACCTCGGGATCAAGACGACCATTCTCCAGCTCGGCGCGTTCACCACCGACTACGGCAAATCGCTCGCCGAACCGGCAACCCGCATCGCGGACTACGCGCCAGCCGAGGAGGGCATGCTCACCGCCATCCGCAACGTCGCCGAGTACGACCTCAGCTCGTCGCCGCAGCTGTTCGCACTACTGGTTCGCAAGCTGGTCGACATGGACCAACCGCCCCTGCACGCTCCGTTCGGTCGCGACGTCGAGGTGTACCTCAGTGAGGCGCTGGCCGCCAAACATCGCGCATTCGAGCACGCGCTCGCCACCGGAATGCACCGCGAAGAGTGGCTCACCACCTGAACCGCACCCTCATCCGGAACGACGGAGGCGGACGTCGCCTCGCACATCTTCCGCGCCTCCCGAGCAGCCGATCAGCCTCACGGTATTCCCTCGTGACGACGTGCTGGGACATCGCCTGACGCCGTCGGCCCAGCCTCAAGGCGCTCCTGCAAACGGAGCATCTGCTGCTCGGTCAGCTTCGGCGGCGCCCCAGCAGATCCCTTGGACACCAAGGCCTTCACATCGCTGGCCGCCCAGGCGCGTCGCCAGGTGTACGCCGACCTGGGCGACACCTCCACCGGGCGGCCTCGACCGCGGGTACCCCGGCCGCGAACAGAGCAGCCGCCTCTTGGCGCACCTGCTCTGTTCGCCCCTAGCCGGGCCGGCGTGTCGCTCCGCCTGACCTGCCCAGCCCCCCAGTTTCCGAGCGGTACAGGCGGGAGTCTGAGGACGTTTCCGGGCACGGTGTCGGATCTGCCGCAGGTCGGTCGTAGAACAGGTGAGGACAGTCGGTTCTGCCTCCCCGGGGCAAGGGAGTCGTGCGACGGCCAGATACTTGATCTGGTTGGATCGACCATCGAGAGGTAACGGCATGGGCAAGCTCATCTACGTGACGAACCTGTCGCTCGACGGCTACATCGAGGACGAACGCGGCGGGTTCGCCTGGTTGCCAATGGACGACGAGTTGTTCGCGCTCTACACCGACCTCCTGCGGTCCGTGGGCACGTTTCTCTACGGGCGGCGCCTGTACGAGGCGATGGCCGTGTGGGAAACCGACGCCGCTCTGGCCGCGCAATCCGAACGCACGGCCGACTTCGCGAGCGCCTGGCAGGCGGCGGGCAAAGTCGTGTACTCCACCACCCTCGCCGCGGTGTCAACCGCCGACACCCGACTCGAACGCCGTTTCGACCCCGCCGCGGTACAGGAATTGAAGGCCACGACCAGCAGCGATCTCACCGTAGGAGGTGCCAACCTCGCGACGCAGGCTTTCAAGGCCGGACTGGTCGACGAGTGCCACCTGTTCGTCTGGCCCGTGGTCGTCGGCGGTGGCAAGCCAGGGCTGCCGACCGGTATGCGCACCGACCTTGAGCTCCTCGATGAGCGCCGATTCCGAAACGGCGTCGTACACCTGCACTACCGCGCTCTCGGACAATGACCGACGCGCACGTTGCCCTGCTCACGCGGTCAGCAGGATCTTGGCGCGCAGGCTGCCGTCCTCGAGGCCGGCGTGGACGTCGGCGGCCTGGGCGAGGGGAACACTGCGGTGGGGCCGCAGTGTCAATCCGCCGCCGAGGGCGGCCATTGCTTCGGTGAGCGCGGACTGGATCCCGGCCGGATCGGGACCGGAGAGCCGCACGCCGAGGGCGGCGGCGCCCGGGTCGGAGAGGGTGAGGACCCGCTCGGTGCCGCCGGCCAGGGTGACCGCCACCTGCAGACCGCCCTTGCCGGCCGCGTCCAGGACGGCGTCGACCGTGCCGGCGGCGGCGGTCGCTTGCGCGAGCAGCTCGTGGCCGTAGGCCACCGGGATGGCGCCGAGCTTCTCCGCCTCGGCGAAGTCGGTGGGACGCACCGCCACCAGCACTCGCGCGCCCCGGGCAATCGCCAGCTGCGTGGCGATCGTCCCGACCGAACCCAGGCCGCCGAGGACCAGCAGGGTCTCTCCGGCCCGCAGGCCCAGCTCGGCCAACGTGCGCGCGGCGGCCTCGCCCGAGGCAGGCAGCGCGGCGGCGTCCTCCCAGCTCACCGTGGCCGGCTTGGGCACCCAGTAATTGGCGAGGACGTGGGTGGCGTAGCCGCCGAGGCCGGGCAGGTAGACCGCGACCTCCTGGCCGGGCGTCACGTCGCGGACATCGGTGCCGATCGCGTCCACGACGCCGGCGGCCTCGAACCCCAGGACGCTGCCCGGGGCGGCACCGAAGGCGCGCAGGTGGCCGGAGCGCAGCGCAAGATCGGTCGGGCCGACGCCGGCCATGCGTACGGCCACGCGGATCTGCGTCGGGGCCGGCGGCCCGACCTGCACATCCTGGAGCTGGAGAACCGGAGGCGGCCCGAATTCGGTGAGGACAACAGCCTGGGACATCACATTCTCCTTCGCGCTGGTACGTGACATGTCACGTAACTGTGGGGCGACCTCAGCTATTCCGGTCGGCGAAGATGAAGGAATGCCTTCCTCGGACGACGAACCCCTGCTCAGCCGTGAGCAGCAGGAGACGTGGTTTGCCTACATGCGCCTGCTGCTGCGGCTGCCCTTCGAGATGAACCGCCAGTTGCAGGCCGACAGTGCGCTGTCCCTGCCGGACTTCGACGTCCTCAACGCCCTGGCGGACTCCCCGGACCAGCGCTGCGCGTTGTCCGTGCTGGCCACCCGGCTAGGCTGGGAACGCAGCCGGCTCTCGCATCATCTGCTGCGCATGAGCGACCGTGGCCTGCTCGTACGGGCGCCGTCGGTCCAGGACGGGCGAGTCACCGAGGTGGTGCTCTCCGACGCCGGTCGGGCCCAACTACGCGCGGCGACGCCCCGTCACGCCGCCTTCGTGCGGCGCCTGTTCTTCAACGGCCTCGACCCCGCGCTGCTCGCGCCGCTGCGAGTCGCCCTGGACCAGATTTACGAGCAGGTCCTGGCCGAGGGCACGCTGCCCCGCCCGGCGGAACGCCAGCACCATTTCCCCGACCTCCCCCCAGGCGCCTGAGCGCCGGCCCGCGAATTCAGCCGCGGCGCTGGTTCCAGTGCGCCGCCGACCCGAATGAACGGGAAGTCCGATGCCTGGGCTGCCGGCGGGTCCTCACCCCCGGCTGGCCGGCCGCGCCGTTCTGGCACGTCTCCGTAATGGATCTTCGGGCGCGGTTGGAAGCGCCGAAGGCGCGGGAGGTGTGCGCCGGCCGAGTGTGCCAGCGAGCTTGCTGTCCGGAGCGATCTATTTAGTCGAAACGGAGCACACTCCAGGTAGTGGACGGCGTTTGACCGGTCACGATCGCGGTCGCCCCATAAACGTGAGCCGGCCGCAGTGGAGGAGAATCCGATGAAGATGACCAACGCCGACCTCCTGCGCTGGGCTCTGGCCTGGCTGGGGTACGCGCTCATGACTTCGCGGGCAGCGCCGGCTGTACCGGTCGACGATCATCAAGCGGTCTCGGCAACCGCATGAGTGCCGCCGTTGCGTTACCGCACCGAAGGATCTCGCGAGCCGCCGGCATCGCCTACCTGCTCACGTTCGTTTCGATACCGACACTTGCGCTGTACAACGCGGTCAAAGAGCCGAACTACATCCTCGGCCCGGGGCCGGACACCGCGGCCATCATCGGTGGCCTCCTGGAGATCATCGTGGGTCTCGCAGGCATCGCCACCGCCGTCATCCTGTTCCCGATACTCAAAAGACAGAACGAGTCGATGGCACTGGGTCTCGTGGCCGCCCGCATTCTGGAATCCGGAACCATCTTCGTCGGCGTCGCCTTCCTCTTGTCGATCGTCACGCTGCGACAGAACGGCGCCGGCGCGGAAGCGCAAGCCACCAGCCACGCACTCGTCGCTCTCTACGACCGGATCTTCCTTCTCGGCCAGAGCTTCATGCCCGCGGTGTGCGACCTGCTGCTCGGGTACATGCTGTACAAGTCGCACCTGGTGCCGCGACGCCTATCGATCATCGGGATCGTGGGAGGCCCCGTCCTCGTCCTCGGCTACCTCGCGATCCTGTTCGGCGCGACCGACCAACACGGGGCTGTGGCAGGGCTGTCCGCCCTCCCGGTGGCTGTGTTCGAGTTCTCGCTCGGGGTCTGGCTCATCGTCAAAGGATTCAGCCAGGAAGCAGTCGCCGCACTTGAGTCAAGCACGCGCTCGTTGACCGAGACCGCGCACCCTCTACCCACAGGCAAATAGCGGGGTTCGGCCGACCTCGTGGTTGACCTCGGGACCTGATGAATCGTGGCCCGCGATCAGTGCCGTGCCCGGTGCCGGCCAACCAGTGGAACGGGTGATGCCGCGCTGCGTCTCGACCTACGGGTGCCGGCCACGCACGTGGACATCCTCGACGCACTCGCCGAGCGGGCAGGCGCCGGGATGGCGGCGTGGGCGGGTACCGGCCTGGTCGGGAGGATGCACGGTATGCCGTTCGGCGCGGGGTCTGGTGCGGGCACTCATGAGGATCCGGCGGATGAACTCGCCCGCCTCCGCATCGCCAGACACGACCGCCTGGGCGGCATCCTCCACGAGTACCAGCGCGCCACCTGACCAGCACGGATGAGATTTCGGCAAGAACAACGTCGGGCCGACGGGTGTGTGGATCGCCTCTTGTAGATTCCTTGTGCTGAGACAGTTCGGGGAACTGAGGGGATCTACAGTGGAATTTCTCCTGCTCGGGCCCGTGGTCGTCAGTATCAACGGCCAGCCGGTTCCTACCGGGCCGCCCAAACACCGCACTGTGCTCGCTGCCCTACTGATCGACGCGGGTTCCGTCGTCTCCGCGGAGACGTTCATCGAACGGATCTGGGGCGATGACCCGCCGCCCGAGGCACGCAACGCTCTGTACAGCTATCTTGCCCGGGTGCGCGGTGTGATAGCCGCCGCGGCGTCCACCAGCGGCGTGCGGGCCGCCATCGTTCGACAATCCGGTGGGTACGCCCTGGAGATCGACCGCGATCAGGTAGACCTGTTCCGCTTCCGTCGACTGGTCGACCAGGCCCGCGACGAGCAGCAGGAGCCCCGGTCGCGGGCGGCAGCGCTGAGCGCCGGCCTGCAACTGTGGCGCGGGGATCCACTGGCCGACGTCGCCGGCGACTGGGCGGATCGGACCCGCGTGACGTTGACCGGCGAGCGGGTGGACGCGACCGCCCTGTGGGCGAACCTCCAACTGGAGATCGGCAGGCACGACGAGGCCGTGACCCACCTGCGGCAGGCCGTCGCGCGCCACCCGCTGGCCGAACCGTTGGTGGCCGCGCTGCTGCGGGCGCTCTACCTGTCCGGCCAGGCCGCTGAGGCGCTGAGCACGTTCGCGGCCACCCGCCGCCGCATCGTCGACAAACTGGGCGTCGAGCCGGGCGACGAACTACGCGCGGTGCACGCGGCGATCCTGCGCGGCGACCTCGTGGGTCGGCGCGCCAACGCACAGCACACCGTCGCGGCGGTGCCTCGGCAGCTGCCCGGCGACGTGGTCGAGTTCACCGGCCGCGCTACGGAGCTGGCCAAACTGGACGCCCTCACAGCCCGGACAGGTTCCCCGAACGCGGCCATCCTGATCTCCACAGTGTCCGGTACTGCGGGCGTCGGCAAGACCGCACTGGCGGTCCACTGGGCGCACCGGGCGACCGCCCGTTTCCCCGACGGTCAGCTCTACACTGACCTGCGCGGATACGGGCCGGATCGACCACTGCCGGCCGGTCAGGTGTTGGGCGGGTTCCTGCGTTCGCTCGGCGTCGACCGCACGGAAGTGCCGGAGGATGTCTCCGAACGCGCCACGCTGTTCCGCAGCCTGCTCGCCCACCGCCGCGTCCTGCTGGTGCTCGACAACGCCACCGACGTGGAGCAGGTCCGCCCCCTGCTGCCCGGCACGGCGACGTGCTGCGTGATCGTGACCAGCCGCGACAGTCTGGCGGCGTTGGTGGCGCGGCACGGCGCCCACCGTCTGGTCATCGACCTGTTGGACCCGCAGGAGTCGACGCGGCTTCTCGGGGCGCTGATCGGCGAACGGATGTCGGCGCCCGGCGCGGCTTCCGCGGCCGCGGATGTGGTCCGTTGGTGTTCCGGCCTACCGCTCGCGCTGCGGATCGCGGCGGAACACCTGGTGGCCCGCCCACACCTGTCGGTGGCCGATCTCGCCGACGAGCTCCGCGACGAGCGGCGCCGCCTCGACATTCTCGACGTCGACGGGGACGAGCAGACGGCCCTGCGAACGGTCTTCGCGTGGTCCTACCGTAGCCTGACGCCGCCCCAGGCGGTCGCGTTCAGCCTGCTCGGCGTGAACTTCGGCACCGATCTGGACCGGCTCTCGGCCGCCGAGCTGATCGGCCACACGCCGGCGGACGCCGCGCGGCTGATCGACGCGCTCATCCGTGGCCACCTCGTCCGACCGGTCGGTGCGGCTCGGCTCGACATGCACGACCTGCTCAGGGCATATGCCGCCGAACGCGCCGGGGAGCTGCCGGCCGACGAGCGACGCGCCGCCCTGACCCGGCTGCTCGACCACTACCGGGCCAACGCGGCGCTGGCAATGAACGTGCTGATCCCCTCGGAGTCGGCCATCCGGCCGACAGTGCCGCCGCCCGCGCGACCCGATCCCGCGGTTGCCGACGCCGCCGGGGCGCGGTGCTGGGTCACCGCAAACCTGGCCAACCTCGTGGCGGCGATCGGCTTCGCGGCCGACAACGGCTGGCCGGAGCACGCCACGCAGCTGGCCACGATCATCGGTCGGTTCCTGGAGAACGGCGCGCACTTCGAGTCAGCGGTCGAGGTCCACAATCACGCACTGCGGGTGACCCGGACCCTCGCAGACCGCGCCGGTGAGGCCACCTGCGAACGCCACCTCGCGGTGATCCGTGGCCGCGTCGGTCGCTTCGACCTCGCCGCCGAGCACGCCCACCGCGCGATGGACCTCGCGCTCGAACTGGGCGACCAGCTGGCGACGGCGCAGGCAATGAACCTGCTCGGTACCTTCCACTGGCAGCAGTACCGCTTTGACGAGGCGCTGCCGCACCTGGAGAGTGCGGCACGCCGCCTGGAGAAGCTGGGTCAACGTGGCGCTTGCGTCATCGCGTTGGCGAACCTGACCGGGCTGCACAACGAATGGGGCCGGTACCCGGAGGCCGTGGCATATGGTGAGCGCGCCCTTGCCATGGCCAGCGAGATAGACGACAAGCCGGCCGCCGCGCGCGCCGAGGCCAATCTCGCCAACGCGTACGAATTCCTCGGTCGGTGCGAGGAGGCACTCGCGCTGCGCCGGCACTCCTTCGAGCTGTTCCGGGCTGCCGGCATCCATATCCTCGCCGGTCAGGCACAGGCGATGGTCGCCGATACCCTGCGCGTGATGGGCCGTGTCGACGAGGCGACGGCCTGTGTCGAGGAGGCGCTCGTGACGGTGCGCGACATCGGGGACCTGCTCGGTCAGGGGGCGGCGCTGGAGATCCGTGCGCTGCTGCGCCGCGACGCCGGCGACGTGCACAACGCGCGGGCCGACTTCGCGGCCGCGTTGGACGTGTCCGTCGAGCTGGGCGACCGCCGGATGATGGCCACCGCCCTGGCCGGTTTGGCTGAGTTGTGCGTTGTCACGGGCCAGCCCGACGAAGCGCACACCCATGCGAACGACGCGCTGGCCATCGCTACCGAGATCGGCGACCAGCCGGTGATGGCCCGAGCGCAGGCCGTCCTCGCCGCTCCCATCGGCACAACCCGGCGCGTTGTGGATGACCTCAGCCCGCCGGCGGGTTCGACGCTGTGAATGAGCCGAATCACGTCCTGGCAGTGATCGAGCGCGCTACGCCGGGCCCGCATCCCAGGCGCGACACCGTATCCGGCCGCCGCTCGGGTCACCCGAGCCGTCCGGTACCTCGCGATGGTAGGGCGACAAGCTTGTCGCGTCCGTCCGTGCTCCCAATCTGCTCCCCCACGTTCGACGGCCGGCCGGTGCAACGCCACGTTCGCTGGCCCGGCCGCCAGTGGTTACCTTGGCGGCCGGGCCAGCGGGGCATGCTCAGGAGAATTCCCCGTTCTGGGGACGGCGTCCGGCTTCTACCGGAGTCGGATGCCTATTCGACTCGTTGGCCGGGGATACGACCTACGATCAGTGGAACACCGTTCCGGATGCCCAGTTCGTGGTCCTGGTGTACATGAAGATGCAGCCCGAACCCATGTCGCACAAGAACTCCTGGTACTGGTACCGGTGGACGTACGACGTCGGAAGGTCATCCAAGCCGAGCGCCCCGTTACGGCAGGCCTCCCACCTGTCGTACGCCTTCACGCCGTTCTCGTAGTAGACCTCGGTGACGAAATCGGAATCCGGGTCGTTGATCTCGTGGGAGCCGTGCCACCCGGAATTCCAGGAAGACGGGCTTGCCGAGTAGTGGCCGATCTTCTTGTAGAAGCTACCGCTGCAGGGTCCTTCGATGTGCGGATGCCTGCTGAGGTAGGCGGATGCCGTGGCGGCATGGGCGGGAATCCCGAACGTGGTGACGACGAGCAGCAGGGCGGCCGCGACCACCCCTCCCACGCGTACCAGTTGCCGCCCACCGGCGGCCCTCATCGTTGTTCTCATCTGTCTCGCATCCTCTCGACGACCTTCTTTGCTCTTGGTCGGACGGGCCGGGACCCGCGTGTCCGGGAACGCCGAGCCGACGTGTTCCTGCTCCATGTCTGGCCGACCAGAAGCATGCCGATAGGACCTTGTAAAAATCTTGTGGGCCAGGCCTTGGCGCCTGACCCGGCGAGCCTCACCTTCCCCGTACCGCTGCACGGCTGACTATCGCTACGCGAAGATGCTCGGCGTGCTGCTACGACCGGCCCACCTCGCAGTCACGTACGCGTTCGCGATGCTGCGGCCACTGCCGATGAGCAACCGGAAGAAGAACGTTGAGATCCTGGCCGTGCGCCACCGGATCGCGGTGCTGCAACGCCAACTGGGCGAGTCGGCGTCATCGTCCGTCGGCGCCGCCGCGGCGTACGGCCCGACGGGTGGCATCCACCCGCCGGGTCAGCCCCTGCCTGTCCAGCAGTTCAAACAGCGGCACCGCGACCCGGCGGGTGGTGCCCAGTGCCTGGCGGCCTTCGCTGAGCGTAAACGGCTGCGGTAGCGCAGCGACGCGGTCCAGCGCCAGGGCGAGCGCCTCCGGCAGCAGGTACACCCCGTCATCGACCTTGAGCAGGAGGCCACTGGCCACGGCGGTGGCCAGGTAGTCAGCGGACAGGCCCTTCGCCGCCAGCGTCTGCCCGGTCCAGGCGGCGAACGGCTGCGCCGCCAGCCGGTCGCGCATGTCCGCCAGTACCGCGCGGATGTGCTCGGGCAGACTGGCCGCCACACCGCGACGGTGTACCCCCTGCGCGTCGCTCACCAGCTCCCCGCTGGCCCGGATCAGCTCGTCGAGCAGCGGGGCAGCGGGCAGTCGCAGCTCACGCACGGCGGCCGCGCGAGGCAGGCCCGGGGCCATCGGGTTGTCGGCGGCCCATTGGTCGACCGCGTCGATCAGCGCTTCGATCCATCGCTGCCACCGGGACTTGTCGAGGTACCAGTCACCGACGCGCAGCGCGCCGGCCGGTGCGGGGTCTGCCGGGGCCAGGATGCCGGCCGCGACGAGATCACTGTGGTGCACCGCGCCCCGGCGGCTGATCTCCTGCTCCGGATCCGGACGGTCGGGCAGGCGGGCGAGTTCCGTGGCGCGGCGCACGGCGGCGTGCCGGCCCCGCAACGGCTCCGGTGCGGTGTCGAGCAGCACCACGCCGGCCGCGATGCGGTGCGCACCCGGGTCGCGCAGCAGCGCGCGCTCCCCGGCGTGCACCGGTACCGGGTGGCTCAGCCGCAGGCGGGCGCTGTGGTCGGCAAAACGGCGCAGCTTCACCGCGACGGCAGCCGAACCGACGTGCAGGACGAGTTCGCCGGGCAGGTCGTCGGCGGCCCCGACCAGCCGGACGTCCACAGTGGACACCGCCGCGTACCCACCGGGCGTCACCAGAGCCTGTCCGCGGTGCACGTCGCCGCTGCCGACCCCACGCAGGTTCACCCCCAACCGGGCGACCGCGTGGACGCCGGTGACCTCCTCCTGCATACTCTGCAGGCCCCGGATACGCAGGCGGCGGCCGGTGGGCGCCAGCTCCACCTCGTCGCCCACCGCCAGCCGCCCGGAGCTCAGCGTGCCGGTGACGACCGTACCGGCGCCGCGGATGCTGAAGCTGCGGTCGATCCACAGCCGGGTCGGGTACTGCGGCGGTACGGGTAACGCGCCGACGAGTCGGGCCAGGGCGGCGCGCAGGTCGTCCAGGCCGGCGCCGGTGACCGCGGACACCGCCACCGCTTCGATGCCGGCCAGCCGGGTGCCTTCCAGGTAGCCGCGGGCCTCCTCGACGGCCAGGTCCGCGTCGCCCAGGTCGGCGCGTGTCACGGCGAGCACACCGTGCTCGACGCCGAGGGCGTGCAGGGCCGCCAGGTGCTCCCCGGTCTGCCGGCGCCATCCTTCGTCCGCGGCCACCACGAGCAGCACCGCGGCGACCGGGCCGATACCGGCCAGCATGTTGGTGATGAACTTCCGGTGGCCGGGAACGTCGACGAAGGCGACGACCTGCCCACCGGGCAGGGTGGTCCAGGCGAAGCCGAGGTCGATGGTCATCCCCCGGCGCCGCTCCTGCGCCCACCTGTCCGGTTCCATCCCGGTCAGCGCCCGTACCAGCGTGGACTTGCCGTGGTCGACGTGCCCGGCGGTGGCGATCACGTGCACGGCGCTCCCGGTGGCCCGGCCGCGGCGAGCACCGCGGCGAGTACCGCGTCGTCCGCCGACGGCGGGACGCAGCGCAGGTCGAGCAGGCAGTGGCCGCGCTCGACGCGGGTGACCACACACGGCGTCGCGCGGCGCAGCACCGCGGCGAGGCGCGCCGCAAGCCGGACCGCCCAGCCGGGTAGCGGCTGTCCGGGTGCGGCGCCGCCGCCGACGGCGCCCGCACAGGCCACCACGTCTGCGCTCACCCCCGCCGCGACCAGCGCGGCAGCCAGCGCAGCGGTGCGCGAGCGCAGCTGCGCCGGGTCGGCGTGCAGCGCTGCGACGGTCGGTGGTTCGGGGCCGCGCAGCGTCGCCTCCAGCGCGGCGAGGGTGAGCTTGTCCACCCGCAGCGCCCGGGCAAGGGGGTGCCTGCGCAGACCGGCAACGGTGTCGCGGTCGCCCAGGATCAGCCCGGCCTGCGGTCCGCCGAGAAGCTTGTCGCCGCTGGCTGTCACCACGGTGGCGCCGTCCGACAGCCAGGTCGCCGCGTCAGGCTCGCCCGGCAGGCGGGGATCGGGCCGCAGCAGACCCGATCCGATGTCCGCGACCACCGGTACGCCGAGGGTGGCCAGTTCGGCGACCGGGACGGTCGCGGTAAAGCCGTCGATGCGGAAGTTCGACGGGTGCACCTTGACGATGAAACCCGTCCGCGGGCCGATCGCCTCCGCGTAGTCGCGCAGCCGGGTGCGGTTGGTTGAGCCGACTTCGCGGAGCTGCGCACCGGTGCTGGCGAGCAGCTCGTGGATGCGGAACCCGTCGCCGATCTCGACCATCTCCGAGCGGCTGATCACGATCTGCCGGCCCGTGGCCAGCGCCGTCGCGATCAGTACCAGGGCGGCAGCGCCGTTGTTGACGACGTGGACATCGCCAGCGGCCGGAACGGCGGCGCGCAACGCCTGCAGTGCGCCGCGGCCACGGCCGGCCCGCGCGCCGGTCTCGACGTCGTACTCCACGTCGACGTATCCGGCGGCCCGGGTCACTGCGTCGATGGCGGCAGCCGACAGCGGCGCCCGCCCGAGATTGGTGTGCAGCACGACGCCGGTCGCGTTGATCACCTGCCGCAACGTCGTGGCAGCCGGCGGCAGCGCCGCAAGGACAGCCGCCCGTACCGCCTCGGCCGGGATGAGGCCCGCGCGCGCCTGAGCCTGGACGGTCCGAACGGTCTGTTTGACGGCCTCGTCACCGAGTCGGGTGCGCGCCGACGCCAGCACCGGGTCGGCAAGCAGCACATCGGTGCGCGGAATGCCCCGGCGCGGGTCGCCGGCGGACGGCGGTGCGGCGCTCACCTCCGCCTCAGCCGATCACGATGGTGCGCGGGCCGGCCGGGACGAGTTCACCGATGACCGGGTAGCCGGGAATCTCCCCGGCGATCAGGAGCCCGCCGGAGGTCTGCGCATCGGCCAGCAGGAGCAGTTCGTCATCCGCCAGGTCGCAGCGCCGCTCGACGTGCGGGGCGACCCACTCCAGGTTCCGGCGCGTTCCACCGGACACATACCCGGCGCGTGCCGCCTCGCGGGCGCCATCCAGATAAGGTACGGCCGCCGCGTCGATCACGGCCGTCACGGCGCTGGCGCGGGCGAGCTTGTGCAGGTGCCCGAGCAGCCCGAAGCCGGTGACATCGGTGGCGCACACGACCCCGGCCGCCACGGCCGCGCGCGAGGCGTCCCGGTTGAGCCGGACCATGCTGTCGACCGCCTGCGGGAAACGTTGACCGGTCGCCTTGTGCCGCGAGTTCAGCACACCGATGCCCAGTGGCTTGGTCAGCGTGAGCGGCGTGCCGGGCCGGCCGGTGTCGTTGCGCAGCAACCGGCGGGCGTCGGCCACGCCGGTCACGGCGAGACCGTACTTGGGTTCGGCGTCGTCGACACTGTGGCCACCGGCCAGATGGCAGGCAGCCTCGGCGGCCACGTCCGCCCCGCCGCGCAGGACCTCGCCGGCCAACTCCATCGGCAGCAGTTCGCGCGGCCAGGTGAGCAGGTTCACCGCGAGGATCGGCTCACCGCCCATCGCGTACACGTCCGACAGCGCGTTCGCCGCCGCGATCCGGCCCCAGTCGTACGGGTCGTCCACAACGGGGGTGAAGAAGTCGGTGGTGGCCAGCACGGCGACGTCACCGGAGAGCCGGACGGCGGCGGCATCGTCGCCTGTCTCGACCCCCACCAGCAGCTCGTACGGACTGCTGACGCGGTCACGGTCGGGCAGCCTGCTGACGATCGCCTCCAACTCACCTGGCGGGATCTTGCAGGCGCAGCCGCCGCCACGCGCGTACTGGGTGAGTCGGATCGGTGCGCCCGAAGGCTCGGGATGACTCATCGCGGGCTTCCTGTCGCCGTTGCGGGTGGGGTCCGGGCGCCGCGCCACCGCCTCGTGCCTGGCAACGCGACGTCCCTCGGGGTAGGGCAGCCAATTGGCGGAGGTGGACGGGAATCGAACCCGCCGGACGGGATTGATCCCGTCCCACCCGCTTTGAAGGCGGGGAGGCCCACCAGGCACCTGAACACCTCCGCCGCAGAGCGTAGCGTCGAGGTCCGTCGATCGCCACGATGTCGATTGCCATCTATGTCATTCGCGGCCCGCAGCGAATCGACCCAAAGGCGGAAGACGAACTTTCACTGATACTGCGAAATGTTCGGGCGATGGCGGCGCGACCGCCGAAGCTGTACCCGTTCGGCTGGAACAATCGTCAGGCTTCGATATGATGGGGGAACGTCCAAAGAGGGTGTTCTCCCCGTACACGGAGGCGCAATGGCGCAACGGTTGAGCCTGCTTGCTCCCAGCGGTGGGCGGGTGGATGTCGAACTGGCCGCCTATCCATTGGTGTCACACGTCGCGTCGGCCGTGCGCTTTGTCGGCGGGTCGTTCGGCACCGGATTCCAGATCGGCCCACGTGGCTACCACGACTTCGCCTGCGCCCAGGTCTCCCCGGCGACCACCGCGGACCGGCTGGTGGTACACGGTCGGGAGGTGGTCGTGGCGGAGGCCGACGACCGGCAGTCGTCGATGGCCACCCTGATCGGGCCGTACCACGAGCTGATGACCGTCTTCGCCGGACCAGCGCCCCGGTCTGATCGGGTGTTCTCGCTGTTCAGCAGCCTTGACGTGGCGGACGAGGTGGCCGGCATGGCGGTCGCCCCGGCCGCCGGCACGCTGGTCGAGGCGATGACCGAACACGTCGTGGTAGCCGTACGCGGCCGCGGCGTGGTGTCCATCCCAGGCCCCGGCCAGGCTCGGGACCTGCTACCCGGCCACGCCGGCGCCGCGACCCGCCACGGCGAGGTATGGCGGATTTCGCACCCCGGCGGACCGGACGGTCACGGTGACGCGGGCGGGTCGTTCCTGCTCGGCTGCCCGGCCGGACTGGCCGAGATCCAACTCAGCAGGCGGTCCGGCGCCGGTGACGCCGACCACCTCGACTGGTTGAACGACATCAACATCCGCTGGCACGGCACGGCCTGAGCACGGGAGCAGCAGATGTCACCAATGATCGCATTCGCGGTCCTCACCTGGGCGGCCATCGTTGTCCTGCTCCTCGGCCTGGCAGCGGTGCTGCGCGAGGTGCGGCTGCTGCGCGGCCTGGTCACCGGCCGTCCGGGAGCCTTCGCCGCCGCCGCACCGGAGATCGACCTCGGCGCCCGGGTCACCGGCGGCGCGACCCGGGTGGTGGTGGCCGCCGACTCCGGCTGCCAGCTGTGCCATCAGGCGGCACAGCGACTCGCCGAGGGTCACCCCGGGGCTGTCCTGCTGACCCACGAGCCGGCCGACCGGTGGCGTGCCTACGCCGGGGCGCTGCGGGTGGTCAGCGACCCGGATGCCTGGCGGCAGGTGTCCCACCTGTCAACACCGGTGCTGATGCTCGTCGACGGAGCCGGGCGGGTCCGCCGGATGATGCTTCCGACCCGGCTGTCCGATGTGGACAACGCACTGGCCGAATGGGTTCTGCCGCTACCGGAGGAGCGCCGTGACACTGTCCTACACGCAGATTCCTGAGCACGACCGGCCGCCGGCGCACGCCCGGCCCAGCACGGCCCTGCGCGCGCTGCCACTGCGGACCGGCCGGCGTAACGTGCTGCGGGCCGCGGTGCTCGGCGGCCTCACCCTCGGCGCCGCCGCACTGGACTGGGCCGGCACCTTCGGCACCCGCCCGGCCCGCGCCGAGACCGGCCCGAACGCCTTGCAGGGCTGGGACCGCAACGACTGCCACGATGCCTACCCGACCGGGTACCCCGAGGTGGGCGACACCAGCGGCGACTACGTCAACACCTACGCGGCCTGCTTCGGCGGCTCCTGGCGGGGCAGCGACTACTGCGCCGCCGGATGGCACAAGTACGGCACCTGGGACGAGAACGGGATCCAGGTCGACCACACCCCGATCTCGACCGCCTGCGGCAGTGCGATCACCCGCAACGCCTGGCGGTGGACCACTCCGGCCGGCGTCACCTACCGCTGCTCGGACGGCTTCTCCACCTTCTGGGGTGCCGGGAACAGCGGGCAGACCTACCTGACGATCTGCCGGGCAGCGGTCTGACCGGCCGATGACTGCGCTGGTCCCGGCACCGCAGCGCCGGCGATGGCATCCGGCCGCCGGTGCGCTCGCGCTCGGCCTCGTGGCCTCCATTGTGGACGGTCTCGCGCTGGTCGGCGCCGGTCCGGGCCAGCTGGTACAGGTCGGCTGGGCGCTGCTGGCCGCCGCGGCCGGCTTCGCCACCTCCGGCTCCACTTGAAGCCGGAACTCGGCCTTCGTGCTGAACTCGCCGGTCCGGCGAGGTACCCCGATAGTTGCCTTCGGCGCCGGCCTGGTCGCCGGTGGCGTGCTCACCGCTGCCGGGCTGCTGGTGGTCGGCTCGTTGCTGCGGGCCCCGCTGCCGGTAGGACTGCGCTGGACGGTGGTCTGGCTCGCGGCGGCCGGCGTACTCGTCCGTGAGCTCGGCGTGGTACGGGTCCGGTTGCCGGAGAACCGCCGGCTGGTGCCGGAGAGCGTACTGCGGCTGGGCCGGTACCTGGGCCCGTTCCAGTTCGGCCTGGAGATGGGTACCGGCATGCGCACCTACCTGCCGAGCGGTCTGCCGTACGCGGCCCTGGTCGCTGTTGCGTTGGCCGCGCCACCGGCCGGCGCCCTGCTCGCCGGTGCCGGCTTCGGACTCGGTCGGCTGCTGATGACGGTCTCCAACCTGCGCTACAGCGACGACCACCGGTGGGATGACGCCTGGCGGGCGTACGCCCGACCGATGATCGCCGCGATGTGGCTGGTGTTCGCCGTCTCGCTGGCCGCCGTGACCGCCGGCTGAGCCGGCTACCGGGCGACAGTCTGGTACGCCCGGAGCACCGTCTGGGTGACCGAGTTGCCGTCGCGGTCGGCCGCGGTGATCCGTAGCGAGACGAAGGCGGCGGCGGCCGGATGCTGCAGCACCGCTACCCCGCCGGTACCCGACCGCAGCACCGGAACGGGCCGCCAGTGCGCGCCGTCGTCGAACGAGACCTCGACCCGGAGCGCGGACAGCCGGACCGCGGGCGCACCGGGCTGCTGCTGGACGGTCAGCGCCAACGGGTACGGCACCCCGGCCGGCGCCCGGTCCTGGTCGTCGACCTGGCCGGCCGCGCGGACCACGTAGAGCGGCAGCGGTTGTACCGGGCCGCCCGCCCCCGGGTCGCGGAATGTCCAACTCACATCGACCGCGGTGCCAAGGACCGACCACGGGACCGCCCGGGTGGCGACCGCGCGCAGGGTGTACCGGCCCGGGGTGTCCGGCAGGTCGAACACGCCGAACCCGGGCGTCGGGCTGGTGCCGAGCAGCGTGCCGCCCCGGGTCAGCGTGGTTGTCCCGACCATGCCGGCCGGTGGGGCGGTGTACTGGGCCGGATCGTTGCCGGACAGCAGCGTCACCGCGACGGCCAGTTGGTTGCCGGCGCGCTGCACACCCCAGCCGTCGACCGGGTCACCGAACGCCGGACCGAGCGGCGCGGTGTTCCAGTTCGCCAGGTACCGGCCCGGCCGGTACGACCGGGTCGAGTAGTTGACCTCGATGTCCGACTCGTCCGCCGCCGTCACGCCGAGCAGGTGCTGCCAGGTGATCGACGGATCGGCGGTGTAGAACTCGGTGCGGTGCAGCGGCAGCGTGGCCCGGAAGATGGCGCCGCTGGCCCCGGGGATCGGCAGCCGGGCGATGTCGGCGCGCAGCGCCGGGGACGGGCCGCCCTGCGTCCGGTACACGCTGTCCACCCGGGCCAGGCTGCGGTCCGGCGCCTGATACGTGGTGTCGGCCGGAATGCCGCCCTGGTGGAAGAAGGCGAGTTGGTACACCGGGCCGGTCGGGTCGGAGTAGAGATCGCCGGGGGCGAGCGTGTCGCGGAACCAGAACGCGTACGGCCGGCCGGTGACGGTGCCTGTGGTGGGCACCGCGTACAGCTGCTGACCGGGGGCTGCGGTCCAGCTCAGCGCGGTGGTCCGGGCTCCGGTCGGGTCGCCGTCGGCCACCCCGAAGTCGGCGGTCTGGGTGGTCGCGTCCGGCCGGTCCAGCACCGCGCGTACCGGCCGGCCGGCCCGGGCATCCAGCGTGACGGTCGTGTCGGCGGTCAGCGCCAGGTCGGTCCGGGACACCAGGGTCACCTGGAGCGGGTCGGCCGGTGCCGGCCCGGCGGACTGGTCGATCGCCGTGATGTCGTAGCTGCCCCGGCCCAACCGGACCACCGCGGTACCGGTCGGGTCGAAGCGCAGGCCGGTGGCCGCCCCGGTGGCGGTGTCCACCACCTGGCCGAGGCCGCCCCGGGGCTGCCCGGTCCGGCTGACCAGTCGGACGGTCAGCTGATGGCTCTCCGGTTCCACAGTGGCGCCGAACGCGGTCTGTACGGCGATCCCGTCGGCGCTCGCGGTGAGCCGGCCGCCGTACAGGCCGGAGCCGCCGGCCGCCGCAGTCGCGGTCAGGGTCAGCTCGGCGTTGCCGTGCGGGGGGACCGTCAACTGGTTGGTGGAGGTGGTGAACAGGCCGACCGGGGCCGGCTCGCCGGTCGGCCCGGTGGCGGCGACCGTGACCGACAGGGTCACCGGCGCGTTGCCGTCATTGCGGTACCCGACGACCCGGCCCACCGGCGCGGCGGGCGGCCAGCTGAAGAAGCCGAAGCTGACGCTGCCGGTGGTGGCGGTGACCTGCTGGGTGACCGCCCGGGCCACGTCCACCCGGCCGGCGCCCTGCTCGTACACCCCGGCAGTGGGTTTGGCGGTACTCATCAGCACCGACCTGAGCCGGTCGGCGGTCCAGTCGGGGTGCTGTTGACGCAGGATGGCCGCGGCCCCGGTGACGTGCGGCGCGGCCATCGAGGTACCCGACATGCGGGTGTAGTTGTCGTCCACCGGGTCGGCGTCGCCGGCCGGGGTGCCGGGCGCCCGGGCAGAGACGATCCCGCTGCCCGGCGCGGCCAGGTCGGGCTTGACCGCACGGTCGCCGCGGCGCGGTCCGCGTACCGAGAACGGGCTGGTGGTGTCCTGCGCCGTGACGGAGCCGACGGCGAGCGCGGCATCGGCGGACGCCGGTGTGGTCACCGTGGTGAGCGGATCGGGTTCGTCCAGCGATCGGTCGTTGCCGTCGGCGACCACGAACAGGGTGCCGTACTTCGCGGTCAGGTTGTTCACCGCCTGGGACAGCGGGTCGGTACCGTCGGTGGAGGCGCCGCCGAGGCTGAGGTTGGCCACCGGTACCTTCGGCGCGATCCACTCCAGTCCGGCGATGACCGCGGAGTCCGGGCAGCCGACCGGGGTACACACCTTGCCGCTGACCAGTTTGACGTCCGGAGCGACGCCACGGTACCGCCCGTTGGAGGCGGCGCCGGAGCCGGCGATGATCCCGGCGACGTGGGTACCGTGCCCCACGTCATCGGAGGCGTCCGGCCGGGTACCGGTGAAGTCCCGCGCCTCCACCACCCGGCCGGCCAGGTCGGGGTGGTCGGCCCGGACCCCGGTGTCGAGCATGCCCACGGTCACCCCCGACCCGGTCAGCCCCGCCTGCCAGGCCACCGGAGCGCCGATCTGAGGCACGCTGACGTCCAGGGTCGGCTGGGACAGACCGTCCAACCACACCTTCGGGGCGGACCGGCCGGCACCGCCCGTCAACCACTGCCACAGCGCACCCGCCCGGCCCCGGTCCTGACGTACCGACAGACCGTTGACGCTGGGCAGCGGGCGTACCGCCGGTTGCACCCCGGCCGGTGCCGGACCGGTCGGGGCCGACGGGTAGGTGACAATCAGCGGCAGCCCGCCGGAACGGTCGGTGAAGCCCTGCCGGACCAGTCCGGTCACGTTGAACAGCCGCGCATCCAACCGGCCGGCGGCCAGCAGCGGCACCGCGTCGGAAGGGATCACCGTCAGGTCCGTACCGCCGGGACCGGTATGTGCCTCCCGGACGAACCCGATCCGGTCCCGGCCCGGCCCGGGCTCCACCTGCAGTGCCGGCACGCCACCCGGAGCCGGCAGTACCCGAACCCGGTCACCGGTCACGAGGGTGACCGTGACCGCTCCGGCTGGTGCGGTGCCGACCGGTCCCGCACCGGCTCGCAGGGCCGCCGGCCCCGCAGTCGCTACGGCTGCCGGCGCCGCGCCAACGGACACGGCGAGCGCCGCAACGACCAGTGCCGCAGTGCCGCCCCGGCGCCCGGTCCGGCCGATCTTCACGGTCCAACGCATCTCTACCGTCCTGTCAGCTCGGGTCGGAATCAGGCAACTCATTTGACGACCGTCAATGGGCGAAGGTGAGATCCCTGTCGCCACGCTCCGGCGGCGCGAGATCTGGAGCGATTCTCCCGGGCACCGCTCGGCGCCGCCGGGCGAGCGTCGGCTCTCGGATAGTTTTCGGGAATTGTTCAAATCATCGGCAACTGCCAATGCCGACAGAGTCAGGAAAGCTATTGAGCCATTGACAAACTGCTGCGCTGGGCACCGTAGCGGCGGTCCCGTGCTGCCCTGCTGGACGCGTTAGGGTCTGGTGTGGTCGATGAGCTGGGTTCGCGGCGGGAGCTGTTCGACGTGCCGGACGAGGTCGCGTACTTCAACGCGGCCAGCTTGTCGCCGGTGCTGCGCTCGGTCCGCGAGGCCGGCGAGTCGGCGCTGCGTCGGCGGGCCCGGCCGTGGGCGATCGGCGAGGCCGACTGGTTCACCGATGTAGAGCGGCTGCGGACGCTGGCCGGTCGGCTTGTCGGCGGCGACGCCGACGGGATCGCGCTGGTGCCGGCGACCAGCTACGGGTTCGGGGTCGCCGCGGCCAACCTCCCACTTGAGGCCGGGCAGCAGATCCTCGTGCTCGCCGACGAGTACCCGTCCGGCGTCTACACCTGGCGGCGGGTGGCCGAGCGCACCGGCGCGGGCATCCGAACGGTGACCCGCTCGGCCGGGCAGACCTGGACCGAAGCGGTGCTGGCCGCGATCGACGAGCGGGTCGGGATCGTGTCGGTGCCCAATGTGCACTGGACCGACGGCGGGCTGGTCGACCTCGAGCAGGTCGCGGCGCGCACCCACGCGGCCGGCGCGCGGTTGGTCGTGGACGCGAGTCAGTCCCTGGGCGTGATGCCGCTCGACGTGGCCGCGCTGCGCCCCGATTTCGTCGTGTCGGTCGGGTACAAATGGCTGTTGGGCCCGTTCGGGCGAGGCTACCTCTGGGTCGCCGAGGAGCACCGCGAGGGCCGACCCCTGGAGGAGAACTGGATCCTGCGGGCCGGCTCCGACGACTTCGCCCGGCTCGTGGACTACCGCGACGAATACCTGCCCGGCGCGCGGCGCTATGACCAGGGCGCGCGGACGCTGTTCGAGCTGACCCCGATGGCCGTCGCCGCGCTGGAACAGGTCCTCGCCTGGGGCCCGCCGCGTATCGCCGCCGCGCTTGCCGCGGTCACGGCCGGGATCGAAACCCGGATCGCGGCCGCGGGGGTCGGCGTCACCGCCAGCCAGCCGCGCGGCCCGCACCTGCTCGGGCTACGCGTCCCCGCCGGCGCCACCGAACGGGTCACCGCCGCGCTCAAGGACGCGAACTGCTTCGTGGCGCGCCGCGGCGACAAGATCCGGGTCTCGCCACACCTGCACGTCACCCAGGCCGACGTCGACCGCCTCGTCACAATCCTGGTCGAGACCGTCTGACACTTGTCAATGCTGCGCGTTGCGCGGCCGGATTCCACTGGCGCCCACATTGCTGACGGTGACGGAATCGGTCCTCTACACCCAGCCCGCCAGCCAGACACCCACGCACGGCGATTCGCCGGCAGCGACCCGACCCCGATCCGCGAGCGCTTCGCGGCAGATCCGCATGCGGGGATTCTGGCGATGGCAGGTTTCCGCTGAAGGCGGCAGTGGAGCAGGACACTCGCCGCGGCTTGAAGGCGGCGGAACGCTGCTGAGAACCCAAATCCGAGGCTGCGACGATTTCGCGCGCGGTAGCTTTGCTGGCGTGATACGTCCTTCGCACGGCGAGCCGTCAGCTTGGGACGTGGAGCGCGCGGAGGATGCCGACGAACCCGCCGGTCGACATCTTCCGGCACCAAGCAGCGATGGTGCGACTCGTGTCGCGATCGTTGTCACTCTCGTCCTGCTGGGAGTTGTTGGGGTTTCGGTGCTATGCTGCGCTTTCGTCTGGATCGCACTGGCGATCGGCATGCCGGTCGCGCCGTCTCCGTAGGCATCCCAGCTGCGCACCGACCAGCGGCGTGACCGTGCACCAGATCAGCCCGCTTGACGGCCGTGCCGCTGGCCCGATTGGTATAGATGTACCGATTGGTAGATCAGTACGAGGATCGCTGCGCCGGGCAGGAGAACGATGACGCCGTACCACCCGAGGCCGGATCGAAGGCGAAGAACAGGACGACGGTAAACGCCAGTCCGGGATAACCGACGATGGCACGTCGTGTGTTGCGCTCGATGAGCGCGTTATCGAACACCCGGACGGCGGCCGATCTGGTCCTCGAAGAGTCGACTCGACTCTGCCATGACGGCCAGTTCGAACTCGCCTGGGGCGTCGCCGGTGAGCCGGTAGATCCTCACGCCCGACGCGAGCCACCACTGCTCGTACCACAACTGCCGCCGCGGCCTGCCGTGGAGATGGACGCTGGTGAGCCGGATCGGCGGTCCAGGACGCGGTCGCCGTGGGCGCCACCCGATTTCGGCGGGCATGACCGTGACAAACCCGTGACGCCAGCGCCCACGCCACGGACCCGCATTCAGCCGCCGGATCGCCGCGAATACGGTCGGCGCAGTACCTGTCGTGGCTTCCCTTTCCGCGGCCCGCTGGCGGCGCCAGCGGGCAAACACGACAACGGTGCTCGATAGCACTGCAGCGGTGATGACGTACAGAACCTCGATGGCGATCATTGGTCCCAGATATCTCCGCATCGAGCAGGCCGCGTTGGCCGTGAGCCGAACGCTAGCAGCTGCGACCTGTCGCGCGCAGCCGGCGAACCTGCGGCTGATGTTGGTGGCGACAGGTGGAGCAACTGTCAATCTTTGTGGCGCGCATATGGTCGAACCACACACCCGCCGATCCGCTCCACAGATGGTCAAGAAACGCACCGTCACCAATAATCTCAGACAGGGCTTTCGCGGTCACCTGAAGAAGCGCCTGGTCGACCTCCGTCTGTGGCCCCTCGACAGTTGCCATGGTCCGATACTCCGTGTCAAGGCCGTCCAGCCAGGACGAGGCACCGCCTTCACGCCACCCGCACCTCGGCACGAGCCCCGGGCGACGCCTCGCGGCGGTCACCTCGAGTAGCGACCCGTCCGCGGCAGAACGGCAAACCGGGTGGCCGCCGTACCCAGGCAACGGCCTAGCGGCCGGGTCCAGCCGGAGCCGGACCCGGCCGGGCGCCTCAGCTGCAGGCGGCGCCGTTGAGGGTGAACCCGCTCGGTGCCGCGGTGTTGCCGGTGTGGTTGGCCTGGAAGCCGATGGTGGTCGAGCCGCCAGGCGGGATGGTGCCGTTGTAGCTCATGTTCGTCGCGGTCACCTGGCCGCTGGATGGCGCGTAGGTGGCGTTCCAGCCAGAGGTGATTGTCTGCCCGGACGCCAGGGTGAACTTGAGTGACCAGCCGTTGATGGCGGACGAGCCGCTGTTGGTGATCGTGATGTTGTCGGTGAGTCCGGTGTTCCAGGCGTTCAGGCTGTTCGTCACCCTGCACGCGCCGCTGCCGGTGCCCGTGGACGCAGACGGGGAAGGCGAGAGTGACGCAGACGGGGAAGGCGAGAGGGACGGAGACGGGGAGGGCGAGCGGGAGGGGGAGTTGGACTGTGCCGGCGAGGTGGGCGGGGTGCCCCCGATGGTGACACTGGAGTTGCCGCTGCCGCCGCCCCATGCCTCGGTGGCCATGATCTGGTAGTCCATGCTGCCCAGGTTCATGCCTTTGCCGGCCCAGGCGCTGACGAAGTTGGAGAAGGTGATGGTGCCGCTGGTCCGGGAGGAGTTCCGGATCGCCAGGTACTGCCAGAAGGTGCAGTTGTTGCCCGTGATGCAGGGCTGGTTGACCTGCTGGTGCTTGATGATGGTGTACGTTCCGCCGTCACTGGTCATCGTGCCCATGTTCTGGCCGGAGTAGTTCGGCGAGCCGACGTAGCCGTCAATGACGTAGTACTCGACGAGCGGGTTGGTCGACCAGCCGTACAGCGACAGCAGGTTGGTACCGCCGTTGGCGTTGAGGCTGCCGCTGTAGTTGATCACGCGGCTGGTACTGCCGGGCTTCCAGCCGACGCCGGCGACGAAGTCTCCGATACCGCTCCACTGCGCGGTATAGCTGGTGGCGGAGTTCAACGAGATGCAGGCTGAACCCTGCCCGGCGGTCCACATCTGGTAGTAGCTGCCATTGCTGCCGCCGGTGGAGTTCGAGCAGTACTGCGTCGCCGCGCTCGCGGGGCTCGTCAGCAGTACCGTGCCGGCGGCCACGGCCGCGGCGGCGCCGGCGATCAGCAGGACGGTGCGCAGGCGGCGCATCGGACGGGTTGGGACGTCTTTCATTTTGTGCTTCCTCCTCGTAAACCTGGCGGGCGACGCGAGACGGCGTGACATCACCCTGGCGGGCCCTCCGGTGGCAGGACGGGCGCCGTACCGGGTGGTTCCATGCGGGCCGAGGCTGGGCCGGTCGTCGCCTTGACGGCCGGAGGGCCAGTCGCGGCGCATACGCATCGACGGTCGTTCCGATATCGATATCGACGGTGGCAGTGTTGTCCGACCTCGTGGAGAGTGTCAACGATCTGCGGTATGGCGATGAGCGCCCCACGGTCGGCGGTACAGCTCAGTGATGCCGCCTGACCTGGGCGGGCAACGGCCGACCATCGGTGACGCGGTCCGCAACAGGGTGAGACGCTGAGCTGTCGTTACGAAAATTCCAGCGGCCTTCCGGACGGCCGATGGGTACCCGTCCGATCGTGCAAGTCCTACCTTGATCACGTCCTACCTTGATCACGTGAGCTCTCATCGGCACGACCGAGCACCCTCGCTTTCCCGCGTGCGGTCACACCGCGTGACGAGCGATCCGCGGCTAGAAGCGTGCGGCCGATCTTGGCCGAAGGTGACAGATGGGCGGGCTTGACGCCGCGTCCGACGATGCCTAGCTTTCTAGGTATGGAGCTGCGGGGTCATCTGGATCTGTTGATCCTCGTCGCCTTGCGCCGCATCGGGCCGGCTCACGGATACGCCCTGATCACGGGACTCCGCGAGCAGTCCGACGGCGCATTCGACCTGCCCGAAGGCACCGTCTACCCGGCCCTGCACCGCCTGGAGCGGGATGGGCTCGTCCACAGTCAGTGGAGCACCGACGCGCCCCGTCGTCGACGCGTGTATCAACTCACCGCGGCCGGCGTCGCTGTGATCACCGCGAAGCGTCGGGAATGGCTGGTCTACCAGCGTGGGATGCGGGCCGTCCTCGGGTCCGACGTCACGGAGGGGTTCGCGTGAGTGACATCGACAGGTACCTAGACGAACTGTTCGATCGGTTGGCCGGTCAGGGCGCCACGGGTCGGCGGATGCTTGAGGAGGCAACGGACCATCTGCGGGCAGCAGCTGCGGACAAGATCGCGGCCGGCCTGCCGGCAGAAGGCGCCGAGCGGGAGGCCGTAGCACAATTCGGCGAATCCGGCCACGTCGCCGGCCTGCTGAACCGAGTCCACCACCGCACACGACTGGCGCGCACCGCCGCGGGCGCCACCCTGATTGCCGGCTGGGCCCTGCTCATGCTCTCCGGCGGCTACCTAGCCACAGCTTCAGGACTCGCGGTCTGGGGCCACAGCGCAACAATCATGTACCAAACGGCGGCCATCGGCGCCCTCATGCTGCTTGCCGGTGGGATTGTCCTGCTCGCCGGGCAGCTCGTCGCCCGCACCAATCGGACCCCGCCGATACACCCGCCATATGCGCTGCTCGGCGCAGCGATGCTCGCCCTGTTCGGCGTCGTGACCTTCGTTGACCTGCCACTGGCGGTCGGTCTGCTGTTCGAGCAAACCGGACTCTGGCGCAACGCTGCGGCCTTCACCACCTGCCTCATCGCGGTCAACTGCCTGACGATCGCCGCAGCACAATTCGCCGCGCCGCTACGAGGCCGCCGCGCAGCCCGGACGACCAACGCGCAACCCGAGTAACGACCCAAACAGCGAGCACCCACCACAACAAACGACGGTCTGCCAGGCCACCCCGAACGCACGCACATCGGCACGACCGAGCACCCTCGCTTCCCGCGTGCGGTCACACCGCGTGACGAGCGATCAGCGGCATGTGCGGATGCCACCGGCTCGGGCCGTCAATCTCCGCTGTTGTCCACTGGGTAGAGCACCGGGTTGATCGCGGCAAGGGCGCCCGACAGACGAGCGGCTCCTTGACGAATGCCCGGGTCAGGCTCTTCGAGCAACGCGTCGCACGTCCACACTGCGGCGTCACGTTCGCCGGCGTAGATCATGTACACGTTCTCGACGGCGGTGAAGATCCAGCGTGCGTGGCTTTCGTCGGCGTCCGTCAACGCTCCCGCGACCAGCACCAGACCGGCCCGGTCCTTTCGACGAAGCAGCGCATCCGCGGTCATGAGGGTTACGAACGTGTCGTCGGCATCGAGCAGGAGCCGTCGCAGCGGCTGTTCCGCCTCCGGCATCTCCGCAAATGTCGCGAGCGCCTGGCCGGCATCCGCCCGGTCCTGGTAGGCGCCGCTGCCGGCCAGCCTCAGCAGCGCCGCTACGACGGCACGTCGAGCGCCCACGTCCATGCCCGTCATCATCCAGGACGGTCGTCCGGCCCCGCATCGACCTTGACCTCGACCTTCCAGCCGGACGGGACGACTGCCGGCCCCGATGGCGAGAACTCAGCGGCTAGATCCGGATGCAGCGCCGTACGTCGGTCTGACGTCGGACCCCAGGTGGGCGGGTGTCGGCTGGCGGCTCATGGCAGGCTTGATACATGGCAACCGAACACCGCAGCGTCATGATCGACCGCACGCCGGACGGGTACACGGTAACCAACAGTCGCGGCGGACAACTGACATTCGCTACCGGCGACGATGCCGCCTTCACGCCGGTCGAGTTGCTGCTCGCCGCGATCGGCGGCTGTACGGCCATTGATGTGGCCGTGCTGACCTCCCGTCGGGCCGAGCCGGACCATTTCCAGGTACAGGTCGACGCGAACAAGGTGCGCGACGAGGGCGGCAACCGGCTCACCGATATTGAGGTCACCTTCCGCGTCTCGTTTCCAGAAACGCCCCAGGGTGACGCAGCGCGGGCGATCCTGCCCGAGGTGGCGAAGCTCTCGCACGACCGCCTCTGTACGGTCAGCCGTACCGTCGAAGTCGGCACCCCGGTCGCAGTCGTCATCGAGCAGGCCTGAACTTGGGCTCGGCATCCGCGCCACGAAGCTTCAGGTGACCAGGCCCCGGCGGTAGGCGTAGATCACTGCCTGTACCCGGTCTCGCAGGCCAAGTTTGGCGAGGATGCGCGACACGTACGTCTTGACGGTTTCCGGGCTGATCACCAGCGACGTGGCGATTTCGCTGTTGGACAAGCCGTTGGCGATCAGGCGCAGTACCTCCAATTCGCGCGGGGTCAGCGCGCGGTCGTCCGGCGCACCCTCGGTGGGACGGATCCGCGCCGCGTACCTTCCGACCAGTTGCCGGGTCACCTCCGGCGCCAGCAACGCGGACCCGGCGGCGACCGTACGGATGCCGCCCAGCAGCTGCGCCGGTGGGGCGTCTTTGAGCAGGAAGCCGCTCGCCCCGGCGCGCAGCGCCTCGTACACGTACTCATCCAGATTGAACGTCGTCACTACGAGCACCTTGGCGGGGTGCGCCACCCCGACTCCGGCGAGCAGACGGGTCGCCTCGATGCCGTCGAGCACCGGCATCTGGATGTCCATCACCACGACGTCCGGGTGCAGTCGGCGGGCGAGTTCGACGGCGGCGCGTCCGTCCCCGCAATCGCCGACCATTTCCAGGTCAGGTTGAGCGTCGATGATGGTCGCGAGGCCCGTGCGGATCAACACCTGGTCGTCACAGACCAGCACCCGGATCGGCGCGGTCATGCTGCGCTTCCCGACGGGATGCGGGCCCGTACAACAAAGGCACCGCCCTCGCGCCGGTCCGCGCTGAACTCTCCGCCGAGTATGCCGACCCGTTCGCACAGGCCGGTGAGACCACGGCCGCTTCCACCGGCGGACGTGGTGTTCGATCCGCGACCGTCGGTGCTGACCTCCACCGTGATCTCACTCGGGCCATGGCGCACATGGACCGCCGTGCGGCTGCCGTGCGCGTACTTGAGAGCATTGGTCAGGGCCTCCTGCACGACGCGGTACGCCGCGACCTCGGCGCTGCCGACTGTCGGTTGTGGACTGCCCTCCTCGACGAACTCCACCGGCTGTCCGGCCCGGCGGGTCTGCTCCACGAGGTCAGCCAGCTCACCAACAACGGCTGCGGGGAGTGGCCCCTCCCGAGGCTGGCCGGCCGCACTGCCCGGGCCCACACTGTGGTCGGGGTTGAGCAGGTCGAGCAGGTGCCGCAGGTCGGAGATGGCCCGCCGGCCGGTGTCGGTGATCGCGGTGAGGGTCTGGTCGAGGCGCTCCGGTGCCGCGGTCAGGTACCGCGCCGCCTCGGCCTGCACCACCATCGCGGTCACGTGGTGGGTTACCACGTCGTGCAGTTCGCGGGCAATGCGGGTGCGCTCGGCCGTACGGGTGGTCTCGGCGATGTGGTGGCGGCGTTCCGCCTCGGCGGCCCGCGACAGCCGCAGCCACGCCCCGATGCCCCACGCGATGGCCAGCGCCAGATAGAACGTGATGGAGCCGGCCAGCCCCTCGGTTGATCCGTGTTGGCCAAGGGCGACCGCTAGCAGCGCGTACCCCACCGTGGCCAGGACCACCGTGCTGCGGCGGCGACTTTCCAGGTGCACCGCTGTGCTCAGCAGCGCGATGAGCAGGGCGGTACCCGCGACGGTGTGGTAACCGCGGAGTTGGTCGACCGCGAAGCCGAGTGACACCAGGGCGAGACAGGCGGCCGGCCACCGGCGACGGATGGCCAGCGGAAGACTCTCAAGGGCGATCACCGCGACGGCCCACGCATCGAATGGGCGGTCCGGCAGGTTGCCCAGCTGCGTCCCGTGGCCGTGCAGCGACGGCACGACCGGCCCGACAGCCAGCGCCAGCGCCAACGGGAGATCCCGGACCGTGACGGGCCACCGCCGCCACTGGTCCAGGATCCGCTGCAGGTCCATCACTGGGAGAGCGTAACGGTCGCGCCGACCCCGGTAGTGCGCCGACGTAGCGGCACCAGGTGACCGCGGCGGTGGGCCAGCCGCAGGAACAACGCCGTCACCACGACGCCGGCCAGCAGCGCGTAGAGGCTCGCCTCGGGCCCGAACCCGCCACCGCTGAGCACGGTCGGGCCGGACAGCACGCCGTGCAGCAGCCCCTGTGGCGCGTTCGTGCCGGAGACACCGGTACCGAAGATGCCACCCTCGGCGAAGTTCCAGGCGAAGTGCAGGCCGATCGGCACCCACAGGGTGCGAGTGGCGACATAGGCGGCGCCCAGCATGCCGCCGGCCTCGACCGCGATGGCGAGCGCACCCCACGCGGTGGCGTGCGGGTTGACCAGGTGCGCCAGGCCGAACAGCAGACCAGTCAGGACCAACGCCAGCCAGGTACCGATGCGCTCCTCCACGATCCGGAACAGGATGCCACGGAAGATCAGCTCCTCCGTCACGGCGGCAGCGGCCGTGACGCCCGACAACGCCACCGCCCCCGACACCGAACCCCAGCCCTCGACCCGGTAGCCACCGAGAATGGCGATGATCGCGATGACGGCCGCGAACATCCCGAAGCCGATGAGCATCCCTCGCCCGAGTGCGGCACCGGCGCCCGTCATCGCCACCTCCACAGGCGTGCGGTGCTCGGTCCGACGAACCACCCAGGCGTACCCGAGCAGCGACAGCAGCGCGGTGGCGACACCGAGGATCAGCGTGAGCGGCATGTTCCAGTGCACCGCGCCGACACCCACGTTGCCGACGACGGCGACCACCGAGACCACTACGAGCTGCGCCAACAGCCGCAAGAACAGTCGCATGACGACTCCTTCGACAGATGCCGCGGCCGGAGCGCCGCGGCTACGTCGAACGCTATGGATCTGACGATCCGGAATCGTCACCGCAGGGCGGACATTCCCCGGTAGCTCGCACGGGGGACACGGCGCCGACGTGCCATAGCTGCGCGGCGCAGATCCACATCAAATGTGTGTTACCGGAAGGGGCCGCCTGCGGTCGGTCTGCCGTCCATGGGGCGCCTCCCGGCGCGCGAAGCGGACTCAGCCAGTCGGGTCGGTCATTTCCTCAACATCCGCTCATCGGCTGCCACGACCGGGCACCGTGGGGCGCCGAGCGGCGATCACGTTGAGTAACGCCCGGTCGGCGGCAGTTGAGGATGGTGCTCGGGTCGACGATCCTTGACGGATGCGCACCGTGAACCAAGATTCGCCGGACTGGGCAGTAGGCGGAACTCATCTTCCCCACGGGCGGACACACCGCTCAATGGACGCCACTGGCAGATGGGGTCGTCGAGCGGTACACCACGGGATCAGAGCTCGGTGCGCATGACCCACCGCCACTTCGCAATCTTCCGGACCCGGGTGAAGCCGTGTCGTGCGTACAACTCTTCGGGTCCGGTGTGCAGGTAGGCACCGCGCTGCGGTGGACGCTGTTCGGTCTGCTCCGGATAGGCCTCCACGATGCCACCGCCGGCCCGTCTGATCTCCTCGAGCGCCGCCGCGACCGCGGCGGAGGCGATACCCTTACCGCGATCCTTTGCGTTGGTGAAGATACAGCCGATCCGCCAGTCCGGCGCATCCTCGGCCCCCTGCTCGTAGCTGCGCCTGCTCTTGATATTCGGAAGTTCCGGGGGCGACCCGAACTGGCACCAGCCGACACAGCGCCCACCCTCATAGACGAGCACCTGGTGGACCGTCCCGCGCGTGACGAGCCGCAGCTTGGCCTCCCGGTTTCCTTCCCCAACTTGCCCAACCTCGCCCTTCGGGTGGAAACCCATGCACCAGCACCCACCCCACACACCGTTGTTGGCCTCAACCAGCTCGGCGAAGTCGTCCCAGGTCTGCGGCGTCAGCATCCGAGTCGTCAACTGCATGCGCCCAGTCTGACCCAACTGTCTGACATCGACTACCGCTCATAGCCTGACGTGGGCGTTGGGTCATGCGGCGGACTGGACGGCAATTTCCGCGGTTGCCGGAATCCCCACGAGGGCCTCAGATTCCGCGTGAGCCGTCGAGGGTCTCGCGGATGATGTCGGCGTGGCCCGCATGGCGAGCGGTCTCCACGATCATGTGGCGCATGACGTAGCGCACGTTGCACACGATGATGTCCGTGCGCGCACAGGGGGCGTCGAGGTCCGTCGCGGCGGTGATCGCGTTCGATGTCTCGATGTGCTCCCGATAGACCGCGATCCAGCCGAGCACGGTATCGCCGTCGCGGATGGTCAGCTCAGCGTCCCGGGGTTCAGGCCGAATCTCGGGCCACCGATCGGACGATGGCCGTCCGGCAATGATGACGTGGAACCAGCGCCTGTCGCATCCGGCCGCACACTCAACCCGCGCAACTTCTCAGCCCTGCCCACGGACACCGCCGCAGGGCTGAGGCTGTTCATCACCGCAGCAGTCACGCTAAGTAGTCAACCTGGCTCGCCAAGATCACGGTGTCTCCGACCGTAGGTCACACATCCACGGCGCCGTACACCCGGACCGATCCAACTATCTGTGACGGCATCCCTGAACGCCCCGGGCACCACACGACCTCACCGTGAGGTTGGAAGGTCATCCAGCAGTGACCTTCCAAGGCCCGCAGAAGTCAACAACCTGGGTGCAGACACGCATCGTACGGTCGCGACCGGTGCCGCATCGCTGGCGCCCGAGGTGACCCGGCAACTTGTCGGACGGTACGCGGCGCGGATCCGTCCCGCCGACAGCGCGCCGGACGACGGCACGCTGACCCCCACCGCGAACTGGAAGTGCTGCGTCTGATCGCCAACGATCTGTCGACCAACGAAATCGCCACGGCGCCGGCGATCAGCCAGGAGACCGTCAAGACCTATATGTCACGCATCCTCGCAAATCCGGACTTACGAGATCGGGTACGGGCGGTGGTCTACGCCTACCGCAGAGGTCTGGCGACCTGACGCCTCGTCCGCCGTGCCGGCGGTAGAACCGGCGACGCCCACCGGCGTCCTGGCGGCGCACACCCATCACCACGGATGCGGCGTGGCCCGCCTGCGCAAACGGTGAATTCCGGTTTTACAGATTGTTAGAAACGCCTACGGGGTTGCCGAAGGGGCCGGTGGCCGCGTTAGGCTTCTGGGCAGCATGGGCCAGCGTTTACTCACGTCGAACGATGCGGCCCTCGGAGCCACCAGACACGCGTGACGCATTGCGTCACGGGACACAGAAGGCGTTCCCGAGGAGGACCATCATGACCCTCATTGCTGGTACCGACCGGCTGACCCGGAAGTTCCTGGACGTCCGCGCGACAACCGACGAGCTGGCCTCCCGGCTGTCGCCGGAGGACCAGACTCCGCAGTCGATGCCCGACGCCAGCCCGACAAAGTGGCACCGGGCCCACACCACGTGGTTCTTCGAGGAGTTCCTGCTCCGGCCCAACCCGTCGTACACCGAGTACGACCCGACGTACCGGTACCTGTTCAACTCGTACTACGAGGCGGTCGGCCCGCGGCATCCGCGTCCACAGCGGGGTCTGGTGACCCGCCCCGGCATCGCCGACATCGCCCGGTACCGGGAGTACGTCCAGGATCGTCTGATCGAGGCGCTCGACGCCGGCGAGCTGGACGACAAGGCACTGGACCTTGTCGAACTCGGCTGCAACCACGAGCAACAACACCAGGAACTTCTGCTCATGGACATCAAGCACCTGTTCTCCACGCAGCCGTTCGGGCCGGTCTACGTCGAACGCCCGCCCGACGACCAGACACCGCCGATGCAGCAGGCATGGCGGACTGTACCCGGCGGGATCGTCGAGATAGGACACGACGGGGATGGATTCGCCTTCGACAACGAAGGACCGCGGCACCGGGTCCTGCTCGACGACTTCCTGATCGCCGAGCGCGCGGTGACCGTGGCCGACTGGCTGGAGTTCATGGCAGACGGTGGCTATCAGCGGCCCGATCTCTGGTTGTCCGACGGTTGGGCGCGCCTGCATGCCGAAGGCTGGGAAGCGCCGGCCTACTGGGACCAACGCGACGGCGCGTGGACGACGTTTACGCTGTCCGGGCGGCGCCTGGTCGTGCCGGCCGAGCCGGTCTGTCACGTCTCGTTCTACGAGGCCGACGCGTTCGCCCGCTGGGCCGGCGCCCGGCTGCCGACCGAGGCCGAGTGGGAGACCGCCGCCCGGCACCGGCCCGAACTACGCGGGCAGATGCTCGATCCCCGGCGAGCTCACCCGGGCCCGGCCGGTTCGGCCATGATCGGCGACGTATGGGAGTGGACTGCCTCGGCGTACCTTCCGTACCCGGGCTTCGCGGCGACGTCCGGCGCGGTCGGCGAGTACAACGGCAAGTTCATGTGCGATCAGCATGTGTTGCGAGGCGCCTGCGCGGCCACGCCGGCGGGCCACGAACGGCTCACCTATCGCAACTTCTTCCCGGCCCATGCGCGCTGGGCTTTCAGCGGTCTGCGCCTGGCCCGGAACGCCGCCTGATGACGACCACGACCGAACGCGGAATTGTGGCCGACGTCGAGGCTGGGCTGTGGCAGACGCCACCGACGTTGCCGGCCCGATGGTTCTACAACGAGCGCGGCAGCCGGCTCTTCGAGGAGATCACCCGACTACCGGAGTACTACCCGACGCGGCGCGAGACGGAGATCCTGCTGGCCCACAGCGAGGAGATCGCCAGGCTGACCGGCGCGACAACCCTCCTGGAGCTGGGCGCGGGCACATCGGCCAAGACCCGCCTGCTCCTGCGCGCACTGACTTGCCACGGGTCGCTCGTCCGGTTCGTGCCGGTCGATGTGGACGCGACAGTAATGGCCGAGTCGGGCGAAGGGCTGGCGCGGGACTTTCCATCCCTGGCTGTGGAGCCGCTGGTCGCGGACTTCACCGAGCCGCATGTCGAGTTGCCCGGCCGACCGGGTGAGCGGTTAGTGATCTTCCTCGGCGGTACGATCGGGAACCTCGACACCGAACAGCGGGGCGCTTTCCTGGACCGAATTCGGTCCGATCTCGCACCCGGCGACCACTTTCTCCTCGGTGCCGACCTGGTCAAGGCACCATCGCGCCTGATCGCAGCCTACGACGACAGCGCGGGAATCACCGCCGAGTTCAACCGTAACCTCATCGAGGTGCTGCGAACCGAGCTTGATGCTGAAGGTCTCTACGTTGACGACTTCCAGCACATCGTCCGTTGGAACCCGGTCGAGCACCGTATCGAGATGTGGCTACGCGCCCGTCGCGACGTCGCCGCGCACTTCCGGGTACTCGGTCGCGACTGGCACCTGGCCGCTGGTAGCGAAATGCTCACCGAGATCAGCGTCAAGTTCCGCCTGCCGGATCTGCTGGGCGAGTTGCGCGCCCACCTGCTTGAGCCGGTACAGACGTGGACCGACCACCACGGCGACTTCTCGCTGACGCTCACGAGGGCGGGGTAGCCCTGCGGAGGTCGATACGCCAAGTAGCGCCCGGCCTGCGGCAGATCCGGACGTCGCCTGGCGTCCACACACGCCGTGTACCCGGGTGATCCCGGAATTCAACCGCTCTGGGGATCGGCACATGTGCTCGTCTTTGACTTTGCCGCCCATGCCACACGCCGGCCACCAGATCGGTACGCGGCACCGGCTGGCCACCGGCCAGGGCGAGCAGGCCAAGCACCGCGCGGCGGGCCGCCGGGCCAAGTTCGACCGGCTGACCATCGCGCCACGCGCGCACCTCACCGAGGACCTGCACCCGCAACAACCCAGCCACCACCGTGAATGAGTGGCGCCGCCCGCCATCCCCGCGACTCCATTGACGCATTGCAATTCTTCGCTGTACGAGCAGCGATGGCACCACCGACGTGGCCATCTCCAACTACCCGCGCCGGCACCTCATCGAGCCGCACGTGTGGCAGGGCGAGCCGCGCCGGACCGCGCGGGCACAGGCCATCGTCCTGCTGTCGCGCATCGAGCGGAAGAACTGTGGGTGGCTGGCCGAGCATGCCGCGCCGCCAGTGAGGTAGCGGCTCCCCGCAGTACGGACACGGGCGCGGCAGGCGATGACGTGCGCGCCTCGGTAGCCGACAGGCTCGGTCCGGTGGCGCCGATCGCCGATGGACCGGGAGTTGAGCACTGCGCCCACCTTCGGCTGTCACATCCGGGGTCGCGGATTCGACATATCCACGCAACGCCGCGGGATCGCCGCGGTCGACGATCGAAGCGAAGGACGTGCCGATGAGAATTTGCGTATTCGGAGCCAACGGACTCACCGGGCGCATCTTGGTCAAGCAGGCTCTCGATGGCGGGCATGAGGTCACGGCCGTGACCCGCAGGCCTGCGCAGTTCCCGTTCAGCCACGACCTGCTGGAGGTTGCCGAAGGCGACGTCCAGAACGAGATCGCGACCGTCCGGGTGGTCGAGGGAGCCGAGGTGGTGCTGTCCGCACTCGGCGTTCCGTTCGCCCGCAAGCCGATCCACATCTACAGCGACGGAGTGCGCAAGATCGCCGGCGCGATGGCGGTACATGGTGTCAAGCGGATCGTCGTGGTGAGTTCGACGGCGGTCCAGCCGCACAACCACGCTGACGGTGGCTTCCTGCTCAACCGTGTCATGCAGCCGTTGGTGTCCCGGACGATCGGCAGGACCACGTACGCCGACATGCGGGCGATGGAAGCGATCTTGCGCGAGAGCGGTCTGGACTGGACGATTGTCCGGTCGGCCGGCTTGTTCGACGCCGACCACGTATCTGCCTACAAGGTCAGCGACGGGCCGCTGGACGGCGTTTTCACCAGCCGGGCGGACCTCGCCCATCTGCTGCTCAGCCAGGTCAGTGACGACCGGTTCATCGGAAAGGTGATCGAGGTCACCACCTCTGACGGCGCTCCGACGCTGTTCCAGATGATTCGCCGCGAAGCGTTCAAGCGCGAATGAACGGCCTCGCCTGTGCCTGCCGTAGGCGCTCCACAGTGCTTTCGGACCGGCCCGACCGCCGGCACCTGGCCCCGTTTGCCACGCTGGGACGGGCGTTGTACCGGCGGGCGGGAGCCGACATCCACAGGCGCGGCGACCCGTCTCGCGGACCAAATCCGGGTACCGCCTTCAGCAGAGGATCGAACTGGTGGAAGACATACAGTGGTACGCCGAACGGTTCGCGTCGGAACGCCCGCGCCTGAGGGCCGTCGCGTACCGGATGCTCGGCTCACTCACCGACGCCGACGATGCGGTGCAGGAGGCATGGCTGAGGCTGAGCGGGGCGAACGGTCCGGCGATCGACAACCTCTCCGGTTGGCTCACGACGGCTGTGGGGCGGGTGTGCATCGACATGCTCCGCGTCCGTCGTGCGCGTCGTGAGCACCTCCCGGGTACCTGGCTCCCGGAGCCGGTGGTCAGCGAGGGCGGCAGCCTCGATCCGGAGCAGCAGGCGCTGCTCGCCGACGCTGTCGGGTTGGCGCTGCTCGTCGTGCTGGAGAGCTTGCCGCCAGCGCAGCGATTGGCTTTCGTACTCCACGACATGTTCGGTGTGCCGTTCGAGGAGATCGCGCCGATTGTCGAGAAGTCACCGGCCGCCGCCCGACAACTGGCCAGCCGAGCCCGGCGGCGGGTGCGAGGGGCGACCGTGGCCGCAGATCCCGATCTGGCCACGCAGCGTCGGCTCGTCGATGCCTTCCTCGCGGCGTCGCGGGCCGGCGACTTCGATGGGTTGATCGAGGTGCTCGATCCCGAGGTTGTCTTCCGCGTCGACACCGGTCCGCGAACCTGGCTGGCACCACCGCTGCTTGCCGGGGCGCACGATGTCGCGACCCACGCGGCGTCGCAGGGTCCCCGTTTCGCAACGATGTGCGAGCCGGCGCTGGTCAACGGTGCCCCGGGCGTCATCGCCCGCTCAGCCAGCAGGGTCGTAGCGGTTGTCGGGATCACCGTGCGCGACGGCCGGATCAGCGAGATCGACCTCGTCCTGGACCCGGACAAGTTGGCGAGCAGGCAGAACACCCACACCGATCGACACCCACCGGTACAGAGTCTGTGATGTCCGGTACGACGGACGCCCGTCAGGGCTGAAAGTCGGTGTCAGTGTGATCGAGCCGGGCAAGGTAGAGCTCTTGCGATTCCTTCCAGTCGCCGTCGCGGGTACACGGCGCACCCCACCATGGCGTCAAGACGTCGCCCGTCGAGGGCCAGGTAAGCCCACCTGCGGTCCGGGACGGACGCAGCACGGCCAGGAGCCCCGAAAGTTTTAGACCTGTGGGACCGGCGGGTGGCGGCGACTGGCGGTACCCCCTGAAAGTAGCGGAACCCGCACGGCTGCTGGCTGGCGACCGCTCAACGACGCCTCGTCTCTATTGACGGGCATGCTCCGGCGGCCTAGGGTCCGATACCGACATGTGCTCGCAACATATCCGAAACTTTCGGCGCACCGCTCGCCTGACCACCCCGCAACCTCCACACGGGACTACCCCGGACCCGACGCCCTAACGGGCACATCAGAGGAGACCAGAAGTGAGAAGAGCGCACCGCGTGATCGTGGTGGTGGCTGCCGCCGCCGCGACCGTCCTGGCGGTGGGGACCGCCGCCAACGCCGTCGCGGCGGACAAGCCGCCGGCGAAGTTCCGCCCGCCGGCCGACTCGCTGGGCGCCCTGGCCGCCCCGATCAACCTGCGCATCGGCAACGCCATCAACACGGACAAGCTCAACGTCGACGCCGCCTACACCGCGCTGGCGGCGAACCAGTACAGCACGGTCACGCCCGAGAACGTGATGAAGTGGGACAGCATCGAGCCGACCCAGGGGCAGCTCAACTTCGCCCCCGGCGACAAGCTGATCGCCTTCGCCCAGCAGCACAACCAGCTGGTACGCGGCCACACCCTGCTCTGGCACAACCAGGTCCCGGGCTGGCTGACCACCGGCGTGAGCAACGGCACGATCAGCAACGACCAGCTCCGCGAGCTCCTCAAGCAGCACATCTTCGCCGAGGTCGGCCACTTCAAGGGCAAGATCTGGCAGTGGGACGTGGCCAACGAGATCTTCGCCAACTCCTGGGACCCGCACCCGCTGGCCGACGGCGTCAATGGCGACGACTTCTGGGTCTCCCATTTGGGTGAGGGCATTGTCGCCGACGCGTTCCGCTGGGCGCACCAGGCCGACCCGCACGCGCTGCTGTTCTACAACGACTTCAACATCGCCGGCGAGGACGGCACCAACGCCAAGGCCGACGCGGTCTACGCCTGGGCCAAGTCGCTGCAGGCGCAGGGCGTGCCGATCAACGGCATCGGCGAGCAGGGCCACCTGGACACCCAGTACGGCTTCAGCGGCGCCCGGATGCAGGACGACCTGGCCCGCTACGCCAGCCTCGGGCTGAAGGTGGCCATCACCGAGGCCGACGTGCGTACCTTCGTGGAGACCACGGACAGCCTGCAGACCCCGACCGACAGCCTGGCGCAGTTTGCCCAGCCGTACGAGTTCGACCAGGAGCTCAAGGCCTGCCTCGCGGTCCGCAACTGCATCTCCTTCACGATCTGGGACATCGACGACGCCGACTCGTGGGTGCCCGGCGTGTTCACCGGTGAGGGCTACGCGACCCTCTACGACACCAACCTCAACCCGAAGGCCGCCTACACCACCCTGCAGCAGACCCTGGCCCTGTCCACCGGCGCCCCCCGGCGCCCGGGCGACGGCCACTGATCCTCGGCACGACAACCGGGGCCCTGCCTGTCGGCGGGGCCCCGGTTTCAGGTATCCGCCCGCTCAACTCCCGGCCACTGGCCCTGCCGCGTCGGCGGCGACCAGCGCACCGGCCAGCACCAGGCAGCCGACCGCGACCAGCACACCGTGTCCGATCCGGACGGCGGCCGGCCCGAAGAACTGCGGCAGGTAGAGCGTGAAGCCGACCGCGAAGAGCACCCCGGACGACCTGGGCAGCGCGCCCGAGCGCCACACCGCGACGGCGGTCAGGATCGCCGACGCCGCGATGAGCACCAGCCCGATGCCGAAGATGGTGATGGCCAGGGGTTGGTACCGCACGGCTTTGACGAGCGCCAGCAGGTCCGCACCGGCCCCGTGCGGGCCGGCGATCGCGTGCAGCCCGAAGTCCTCGGCGCCGTAGTACGGCAGGGTCAGCCCGACACCGATCCAGCCCAGCACGGTGGCCAGCAGCGCCATCGGCTCGGCCCGGGTGGCGGCCAGCGCGGTACGCACCGTGAGCAGGCCCAGCGGCAGCAGGATGAACCCGACCATGGCGAAGAAGTGCGCCGCCACCCAGGCACCCGAACTCATCGAGGCGGTGGCCCCGGCCGTGGTGTTCTCGTCGTGCCAGGGGCGCACCGCAGGGTAGCCGACGAACAGCGCTCCGGCGCTGGCCAGTGCCAGGGCACCGGCGCGGATCCGGTAGGAGTTGCTGGGCATGGTGGTCTCCAGGTCGCGGTAGGGGTCGCCGGTCAGCGCCGGGGCAGCGAGGCCAGGTACATCCGGATGAGGTGGTCGAAGGTCTCGGCGGTGTCCTCGGACAGGCCGAAGCCGCCACTGGCCTCGGTCACCGCGAAACCGTGCACGATCACCCGCAGGCAGCGGACAGCGTGGATCGCCGCCGAGCCCCGCAGGTGGTAGAAGCGAAGTACGGCAAGGAAAACCGCGAGCAGCCGGTTGGCCGCCCCGGCCAGCGCCGGGTCGTGGACCGGATCGGGTGGCACGGCAAGATACCGCGCCGGGTGGGCCACGGCGTACTCCCGCATGCGGCGCATCAGCGCGGTGACCGCGGCGTCGCCGCCCAGGCCCATCACCGCCGCTGTGGCTGCCTCGGTCATGTCGTCCAGCACCCGTGCGGCGACCAGCGCGCGCAGCTCGGCGAGGCTGCCCACGTGCTTGTACAGCGAGGGCGGCGCCACCCCGGCCCGCGCGGCGACCAGGGACAGCGCGAGCGCGTCCCGGCCCTGCGAGTCGATGATCTCCATGGCGATGTCGACCACGGCCCGGGCAGTCAACCCCGCCCTAGGCACCGCGACCGCTCCGCCAGCTCCGACTCATAGCCAGAAAGCTAATCGCATTAGCCAGTGTTGTCAACGCGTCCTGGATCGTTGACCGCTATGGCCGGGCACACCTTGCGGGCCCGCCGGCGAACCGGGAGATGATCGCGTGGCCCGTGACCTACGGCGCAGCCTGTCCCGGCTGCGCAGGGTGGCCCAGGTGGCCACGTCCAGCGTCCGGATCTGCTATCTGCGGGCCGCGTTCCGGGGCCTGAGCGTCGGCTTCGACTCCTACGTCGGGCCGGGTTGCGAGATCTCCGTCGGCCCCGGCGGCCGCCTGACCCTACGCCGGGTGTCCGTGGGCCGGGGCTGCCACATCATCGCCGGGCCGGGTGCCCGCATGGACATCGCGGCGCAGTCGATAGGTCCGCACTCGATGATCGTCGCGCGGGACGCCATCACCATCGGCGCCGGGTCACTCGTCGCCGAGATGGTCGTCATCCGCGACTCCGACCACGACCGCCCGGACGGCGCCGCGCTCACCAGCAACCATCATCGATCCGCACCGATCACCATCGGTGCGCAGGTGTGGCTGGCCGCGCACTCGACGATCCTGCGCGGCGTGACCATCGGGCCCGGCGCCACGGTGGGCGCCGGGGCGGTGGTCACCCGGGACGTGGCGGCCGGCCAGACCGTGGTCGGCGTGCCGGCCCGCCCCATCACCGAACGGATGGCCCGACTGCCGTAGCCGGCTGCCCCGGTCCGGCATCAACGACCGCGCCGGACCCGCTGGCACACGATGACCGGCGTCCAGACAGGCGCACGAGGCGTTCTCCGCCGCGGCCGCCGCACGCGTCATCGACGGCCTTCTCAGGTCGCTGTATCCCCGCCTGCCGGCCCGCGGTGGTGCCCGGCAGCGGTGCGCTGCCGATACTGAGCCGCACGGACACCGTGCTGTGGAGCCCCGTCCGCGGGGGCCGGTACCAGGATCCCGGCCCCCGCGGCGGTTGCCGTTGGGACGTGCCACCGTCCCGCCGGTACCGCGTCGCCGGATGCGAAACTCAACGAAGTACGGGCTTGACCCTGACGCAGCGTCAACCCTCCATGCTGACGCCCATGAACCTTCTACCGATGACCGACCTGGCCGATCGGGCCGCGATACAGGTGCGAGGCCTGGAGAAATCTTTCCGGCAGTTGAACGTGCTGCGTGGCGTAGACCTCGAGGTGGCACGAGGAAGTGTCTTCGCGCTGCTCGGCTCGAACGGGGCGGGCAAGACCACGCTGGTGAAGATCCTGTCCACCCTGCTGCGCGCTGACGCCGGCAGCGCGCAGGTCAATGGTTTCGACGTCGCGGCGCAGGCCGCCGAGGTCCGCCAGTCGATCAGCCTCACCGGTCAGTTCGCGGCGGTCGACGAGGTACTCACCGGGCGGGAGAACCTCTCCCTGGTTGCCCGGCTACGGCACCTCAAGCGCCCCGGCGACATCGCGGACGACCTGTTGGAGCGCTTCTCGCTGACCGAGGCGGGAGCGCGCCGGGTGGCGACGTACTCCGGGGGAATGCGCCGCCGGCTGGACATCGCGATGAGCCTGATCGGGAATCCGCCGGTCATCTTCCTCGACGAGCCGACCACCGGCCTGGACCCGCAGGCGCGCCTGGAGGTCTGGCGGGCCGTCAAGGAACTCGCCGCCGGCGGTACGACCGTGCTGCTGACCACCCAGTACCTCGACGAGGCGGAGCACCTCGCCGACCGGATCGCGATCCTGCACGAGGGCCGGATCATCGTCAACGGCACCCTCGACGAACTCAAGCGGCTGCTGCCCCCGGCCACGGTCGAGTACGTCGAGAAGCAGCCCACCCTCGAAGACGTCTTCCTCGCCATGGTCGGTACCCCCACGAACGGAGAACAGCGATGAACAAGCACTTCCTGGGCGATACCGCCGTCCTGCTCGGCCGTTCACTGCGGCACATCGCCCGCAGCCCCGACACCATCATCACCACGGTGGTGACGCCGATCGCGATGCTGCTGCTGTTCGTGTACGTCCTCGGCGGCGCCATCCAGGCCGGGACCGGCCGGTACGTGAACTATCTGCTGCCCGGCATCCTGATCATCACGATCGCCTCGGGGGTCTCCTACACCGCCTACCGGCTCTTCACGGACCGCAAGGGCGGCATCTTCGAACGGTTCCAGTCCATGCCGATCGCCCGGACCGCCGTGCTGTGGGCGCACGTCCTGACCTCGTTGGTCGCCAACCTCGTTTCGCTCGTGGTGGTCCTCCTGGTCGCCCTGGCGATGGGCTTCCGGTCGGGGACGGGCGTCCTGGGGTGGCTCGCGGTCGCCGGCATCCTGGTTCTGTTCACCCTGGCGCTGACGTGGCTGGCGGTGATTCCGGGCCTCACCGCGAGTTCCGTCGACGGTGCGAGCGCATTCGCGTACCCGCTGATCTTCCTGCCGTTCGTCAGCTCGGCCTTCGTGCCCACCGCGTCCATGCCGGGTCCGGTACGCGCCTTCGCCGAGAACCAGCCGGTGACCTCCATCGTCAACACCCTCCGGGCGCTGTTCACCGAGCAGCCGGTCGGGTCCGGTATCTGGATCGCCCTGGCCTGGTGCGCCGGCCTGCTCGTCGCGGCCGTCACCTTCGCCGGGGTCACCTACCGCCGCCGCATCGGCTGAGTCAGGATCAGACCATGCTGACGATCGGGCAACTGGCCGGGTACGCCGGCGTCACGGTACGGGCGGTACGGCACTACCACCAGATCGGGCTACTGCCGGAGCCGGAGCGGGACGCCTCGGGGTACCGGACGTACGGAGCGCCGGAGGTGGTATCGCTGATCAAGATCCGTACCCTCGCCGACGCCGGCGTTCCGCTGGCGCAGATCGCCCGGATGCTCGACGCCGACGAGGCGACCTTCGCCGAGGCGGTCGAGCGGATCGACACCCACCTGCGCGACGAGATCGGCCGCCTGGAGGCCAGCCGCAAGCAGATCCGGCAGCTCACCGCCGGGGACGGCCTGGTGCTCGCGCCCGAGATCGTCGCCTATCTCGACCGGCTCCGGGAGATCGGGGCATCCGAGCGGTTGCTGGCCGGCGAGCGGGACGGGTGGATCCTGGTCGCGGCCCGCTGGCCGGAGAAGGTCCTCGCGTGGATCCCGGACAAGATCGCGCAGCTCGAGGACCCGCGGGTCGTCCGGCTCTATCAGGTGCTGTCCAAGCTCCTGGAGACCGACGGGATCGACGACCCGCTCGCGTTGGAGGCAGTCGACATCATGGTCGAGCTGGCGGAGCAGGCGGAGGCGGCCGGCGGGCTGGACTTCGGCGGGACGGGCCGGGACGACATGTCGTTCACGCTGCTGGACGACCTCGCCGACGCGTCCGACAAGCGGGCCGAGCGGCTGCGCCAACTGATGCGCGAACGCGGCTGGGACGGTTGGACCCGGATGCAGCGGCTATGACAGCCGTCACGGTGAGGGGGTCGTGTTCGGGCACGGTGCCCGACTTCGGCGGCCCGAAACGATACCGCCTCGAGTAATTCGGTGGCGGCGGCCGGCTGTAGCCCGGTAGACCTGACGAGCGATCACCATGACATTGAGGAGTGACCATGCGAGCAACTTCCACGCCCCGGACCATCAACCGTCCTACCGTGGAGTTGCACCTTGGCCTTGCTCAACCTCGGAATCGTCGCCCATGTTGACGCTGGGAAGACCAGCCTGACCGAACGCCTGCTGTACGAGGCCGGCGCTGTGGCCGAGCTCGGCAGCGTGGACGCCGGCACCACCCGGACCGACTCGATGGAGTTGGAGCGTCAGCGCGGCATCACCATCCGAGCGGCCGTCACGTCGATAGCGCTTGGCGACCTGACCGTCAACCTGGTGGACACGCCGGGCCACCCCGACTTCATCGCGGAGGTCGAGCGTTCGTTGGCCGTGCTGGATGCTGCGGTGCTGGTGGTTTCCAGCGTGGAGGGTGTACAACCGCAGACCGTCGCAATCTGGCGGGCGCTGCGGCGGATCGGCGTACCGACGGTGTTCTTCCTCAACAAGGTGGACCGCCGCGACGCCGACGTCGACCGGGTGGTGACGCAGCTGCACGGGCGGCTCGCGGCGCACCCGGTCGTGCTCACCAGCGTCACCGGTCAGGGCGGCCGCGACGCCCAGGTGCGGGCCATCAGCCTGGACGCCGAATCCGTGGTGGAGGCGGTGGCTGAGGTCAACGACACGGTGGCGGCGCGGTGGCTGAACGGCGATCCGGTACGCGTCGGCGAAGTGCGGCACGCGATCCGGAACGCGGTCCGCCGGGACTCGCTCACCCCGGTGGCATGCGGCTCGGCGATCACCGGGGCCGGGCTGCCGCAGCTGCGCCGGATCGTCGCCGATCTGCTGCCCCAGGACCCACAGCCGGCGGGCCCACTGGCGGGTACCGTCTTCGCCGTCGACCGTGACGGCCACGGCCGACGGGCCTGGCTGCGCCTGTGGTCCGGGAGGATGCGGGTCCGGGACCGGGTGCAGATCACCGGGGGGCGCCCGCAAACGGTCACCGAGATCGCCGTGATCGAACCGGCCGGTGTGCTGGTGCGCCGATCGGTGTCTGCCGGCCAGATCGCGGCGGTCCGCGGCCTGTCGGCCCGGATCGGCCAGCACATCGGTGACTCGCCTCGGCGCAGCGCGTACCAGTTCCCGCCGCCCACCCGGCAGGCGCTGGTCGAACCCGTGGATCCGGCCCAGCGCCTGGCCATGTTCGCCGGCTTGGCCGAGCTGGCCGACGAGGACCCGCTGGTCGACCTGAGGCTCGACGAGTACCAGCAGCAGGCGGTGATCCGCCTGCACGGCGAGGTTCAGAAGGAGGTGCTCGCCGCGCTCCTGGCGGATCGCTACGGCGTGCGGGTGCGGTTCTCCGGCACGCTGACGGCCTGCATTGAACGGGTCACCGGCAGTGGAGCGGCCGAGGACCGGATGCGCGAGCGCGGCAACCCGTACCTGGCCGGGCTCGGCTTGCGCATTGCGGCCGCCCCGGTCGGGCGTGGAATCGAGTTCCGCCCCGGCATCGAGCCCGGGCGGCTGCCGCCGGCGTTCATCGCGGCCACGGAGGAGGGTGTACGAACCGCACTGCGGCACGGCCACCACGGCTGGCCGGTCACCGACTGCACGGTCACCATGACGTCCTCGCAGTACTCGCCGAGGCAGAGCCGGCCGCACCAGAAGTTCGACAAATCGGTCTCGACCGTGGCGGCCGACTTCCGCAACCTAGCCCCCGTGGTGGTGACCGCGGCGCTGCGCCAGGCCGGTACCCGGGTGTGCCAGCCGATCGAACGGTTCGACGTCAACCTCCCGCACCCCGCGGTCGACGCGGTACTCGCCCTGCTCGGCCGGCTCGGGGCGGTGATCTACGACAGCGCCACCGCAGACGGATACCTCGACGTCAGCGGCACCCTGCCGTCAGCGCGGGTCCCTCAGGTGGCCGCCGCCCTGCCCGACCTCACCGGGGGCGAGGCGGTTCTGACCACCCACTTCGACCACTACGCAGCGATCACCGGCGCAGACCTGCCGGTACTGCCCCGACACGGGCCCGACCCGGCCGACCGGGAGCTGTGGTTCCGTGCCGTACCTCGATGAGGGGATCACCGGCTGGCTGGTCCCAGCGGCTGCGGCCCGGCCAGGCTTCGCAGGCCAGCCCAGCGATCCGGTGGACCTTCGGGTCAGTGCCTCCGCGCCTTCACGAGAGGATATTCGCCAGTGGTCGGCGCCCGGCTCGCCCGCCACGACATCACGGCAGGCAGCTGCGGGGCACGACGCCTGGTCCGGCGATGTACGCCGATCCACCGGCTTGTCCCCGTCTGGCCGGCCACAGCCTCAGCCAGCCGCCCCTGACTGAAGCCGACAGCGGGCTGCTGACCCTCGTACCCCACTGTCGGCGGCGTCAACGCCTGACGACCCACCTCCCCAGTGGAGGTACGCGCCGTGAGCCAGGCATCCACCTCCGCTGCCAGATCGACCTCGGCCTGCTTCGCCTGCCGGACCGGCCAGCGCGCTGTGAGCCACGCCTCGACCGCCCCTGCCAGATCGGACACCGCTCGCTCCGACGCGAGGATCTGCCGACGCGCGGCCAGCCACATCTGCACCGCGCTCCGGTCACCGCCACACGCCAGCACCAACGCGGTGATCGTTTGTGCTCTCGGTACGCACCTGCCGGACAACACGCCTGCGATCGTGCTGCGGGACAACCGCACACCAGCTGCCCGCGCCCGGTCCTCGAGCTGCCGATTTGTCAACTCGGTCCGTTGGCACAGGGCACGAAGGGCAGCCACGAACTCCGTCGCCGTCCCTACACGACCAGGACCGTCAGCAGTCAAAACATCCATAGGGTGGGTCGCCTTCGCCAGACACGTCAACTAGCGGCCAAAACGACGCTACTACGCCATCGATGACAGCGCCCGGTATGGACAACCCCGCGCCAGCTCGATCTCGGCAGGTGTCGCTGGCAGCCTGACCGCCGGCCAGGTCTCCTACCGGACAACTCAAACAATCCCTACCGGCAACCGACAACGTCCGACGCCTACCACCTGCCGCTGACCGCCACTCCGGTACCGATGACGCTGGCCGCCTCAAGAGAGGCGTTCCGGCGTTTCGGATTTTTCTGATATCGACGTCGAGAAGGGACCTGGTGGGGACGAGGCCCGGGCAGCCGTCCGGCCAGGTTGGTCGAGCCGTCCCGGTACCGAAGGGAGCCGGGGCGGCGATTGCGCTCCTTACCCGTGCCGGCGATCATGCCACGACCGGGCCAAACCACCGTCCAAAGCGCATCAGCGCAGGTCCCGGGGCAGATGTACCGCGACGGGCAACGGGCAGGGCCGGATCAGCAAGCAATGAATCGAATCCTTCGGATGGCAATGGCCACCGTGTTGGCGGTGACGCTCGCCGCCGTCGCCTGGCCGACGCCGGCCTCCGCCGACAGCGTGAACCTGATCCAGAACCCGTCCGCCGAGACCCTGGCCGCCGGCCAGCCGGCTTACTGGACCCCGGCCAGCTGGGGCACCGGCACCACCGTGTTGAAGGCCACCAGCGACGCCCACACCGGCAAGATCGGCCTGAACGTCACCACGAGCGCGCGCACCAGCGGCGACGCGAAGTGGATGCCCGACGCGCTCAACGTCACCAGCGGTAAGCAGTACACCTACAGCGAGTTCTACAAGGCGACGGCCAGCAGCGAGCTGGACGTCGCCTACACCGACGCCACCGGCAAGGTGACCTACGCCTACCTGGCTTCCCTCGGCCCGGCAGCCGCCTGGCAGCAGGCGACCAACACGTTCACCGTGCCGGCCGGCGCCATCATGGCGGCGGTGCTGCACATCCTGCCCACCGTAGGCAGCCTGACGATCGACGACGCCAGCCTGGCCGCCGCCGTCACCTCCACCAACCTGATCGCCAACCCCTCACTGGAGACCGCCAACGGGACCGCTCCGGCCGGTTGGCAGCGCAGTGGGTGGGGGACGAACAACGCCAGCTTCACCTACCAGGCCACCGGCCACAGCGGCAGTCGCAGCGTGAGCGTCAGCATCACGACGTACCGCGACGGCGATGCCAAGTGGTACGCCAATCCCGTCACCGTGACCGCGGGCCAGCAGTACACGTACAGCGACTTCTACTCCAGCCCGGTGGTCACCCGCCTGGTCGCCGCGTACACCACCGCCTACGGCACCAGCTACGTCGAGCTCGCGCCGGCCCCCGCGGCCGCCACCTGGGCGGCGTACACGGCGACCCTGACGGCCCCCACCGGCGCGATCAGCGTGGTCGTCTACCACCTGCTCGACAAGGTCGGCACCCTGACCCTGGATGACGTGAGCCTGAGCGCGGGCGCCGCCGCACCGGCGCCGCCCGCGCCGCTCACCATCGCCAACCCGTCCGTCGAGACGTCCGCGAACGGGACCGCCCCGGACGGCTGGCAACACAGCTCGTGGGGTACGAACACGGTCGCGTTCAGCTACCCGAGCGACGGCCACACCGGCGCCAGAAGCGTCAAGACCACCGTCGCCAGCTACACCGACGGCGACGCGAAGTGGTACTTCACCCCGGTGACCGGCCTGCGCGACGGCCAGAGCTACCGCTTCTCCGCCTGGCTCAAGTCCAACACGCAGCCGCTCGTGGTGGCCGACCTCGCCATGGCCGACGGCAGCCACGCCTACCGGGCGCTGAGCACGGCGAGCGCCAACCCCACCAGCTGGCAGCAGTACAGCGCCGTCTTCACCGCGCCGAACGGCGCCCAGTCGGTGACCGTCTTCGTGTTGCTCGCCAGCGTCGGCTGGGTCGAGACCGACGACTATGCCATCGCCGGTTACACGCCGGTCGGGTTCAATCAGGCCCTGGTGAGCCTGACCTTCGACGACGGCTGGAGCAACATCTCCACCAACGGGCTGCCGCTGCTGCAGAAGTACGGCCTGCCGTCCACCCAGTACATCATCACCGGCAACATCGGTGCGCCGAACTACATGACGGCTACCCAGATCCGCGCCTTCCAGACGGCGGGCAGCGAGATCGGCTCGCACACGGTGTCGCACTCCGACCTCACCACGCTCACCGCCACCCAGCTGCGCAGCGAGCTCGCAGACTCGCAGAGCACGCTGCGCCAGCTGTTCGGCTCGTCGGTCGCCACCAGTTTCGCCAGCCCCTACGGCGCCTCCAACGACACGGCCGTCACCGCCATCAAGCAGTACTACGCCTCGCACCGCTCCACCGACGTCGGCTTCAACAGCCGGGACTTCTTCAACCCGTACAACATCGTGGTGCAGAACATCGACGCGACGACGACCAATGCCCAGGTGGCGGCGTGGATCGACCAGGCCGGGGCGCAGCGGACCTGGCTGGTGCTGGTGTACCACCAGGTCGAGAACCAGCTGGCGGCCGGCGACACGTACGCGGTGAAGACCGCTGACCTGGACACCCAGCTGGCCTACCTGAAGGCGTCGGGAGTGACGGTGAAGACGCTGGGCGCCGCGCTGGCCGACGTGACCGCCCAGCGCTGACCCGACCCGCCAGTGCCCGCAGGCACGCGCTTCGCTCAACTCCTGAAACCCGGTAGCGGCAACGATTCCCGCGTCGACGACTGCCCGCGCGCGCCGCCCGCCGCAGCACACAGCGCCGGTCGCCCGGCAGACGCGTGACCCAGAAGTGCCCCATCCGTGTCCCACAACCCAAGGGCGCATAGCTCAACAGCTATACGCTCTGGTCAGGTTGGTGCGCCGCCAGGGACTTGAACCCCGAACCCGCGGATTAATCTATGAGATGCCCCACCCGCCGTCACGACACCTGGACGGTGGGTTCGCTGTCGGTCGCGGGATCCGCCGGTGAGGAGCTGCGGACACGACGCAGGCCGTCGACCGACCATGGCCCGGCGCCCACCACGGCGATGGCTAGGAACGCCCAGCAGAACAGGACCGGGGCATCACCGCCATTCTGAAGCGGGAGCAGTGCGTGCGGCTGGTGCACGGTGAAGTACGCGTACGCCATGGACCCGGAGGCGAGCACGGCCGCCGGTACCGTCAGCAAGCCGATCAGGACGAGCAGACCGCACACCAGTTGGATGACGCCGGCGTACCAGCCTGGCCACGTGCCCACCGTCGCGGCATGCCCGCCGCCCCGGTTGCCGCCGAAGATCCCGAACACCGTCGATGCACCGTGCAAACTGAACAGCAGTCCAATCACGATTCGGAACAGCGTCCAGACGACTTCCGTGAAGCGGTTCCCGCGCATACCCAATCCTTCCGGCCCAACTCAATGACATCAATGTTTATAAGTGTCTAGACCATGACTGGGATCGATGTCAATCGATTGTGGTCGATACCTCATCAGCGCCCGACCACGGCTGCTGCGCCGAACGTGGCGGTTGCGCCGACTTGGCCTCCTGAGCCCGTCCCCCGTGGGAACCTGTGCGCATGAACAGTGCCGCTCAGCCCGCCGGCCGGGCTGAAAAGTCGGACTGCCGCCGGTGCGGGTGCTGGGTCCGCTGACCGCCGGGGTGCTGGCGCTCGCGTTCGCGATGCTCTCGGTACTGGCCGGCCTGGCCCTCCCCGTACCCCCATGTCATGTTCTCCTCGGGACACCTCAGGTCCTGCAGTAGGAGGCGGAGCAATCACGGCCGAGACGGCCGGCGAACGAGATGCCACCGAACCGTGAGTGGCGCTCACCGCATGTGTCGATCTACGAGATTGCCGACTGGGCAACAGGTCTGGATGATCTGATGGACCGGTTCGCTCGCAGGTTCGGCCGGGTCGAGCCGCGCCGACAGGGTTGCGCCTATCTGGTGGGCCTGTTGTCACCGTTGGCGGATAAGAACAGCTGGACCCTGGCCAAGGCGGCCGGTGACCCTAGCCCAGACGGGATGCAACGGCTGCTCAACGGCGCCTGCCGGGACCCGGATGCGGTACGCGATCACCTGCGCGCCTGGGTCGCCGAACAGTTGGGCGAGTCGAACGGCATCCTGATCGTTGATGAGACGGGATTCCTGAAGAAAGGCACCAAGTCCGCCGGCGGAGTCCTCCCCGGCTTTGCGAGTATCGCGGTGCATGACAGCTGGACTCATACCGCCGCCATGCGACGGCGCATCAACGGTGCAACGCCCACCACCTGCGTGAACTCGCCGGAATCCTCCACATCGACCGGACCCAGACCTGGGCTGAAGACCTAGCCCGACTACTGACCGAGATCCAGAACACCGCCCGCCACGCCCACACCGTCGCAGCCGACCAGATCGAGGACCGGCTGCTTAACGTCTACCGACATCGCTACCAGGCAATCATCGAGGTCGCCGGGCCGCAAACCCGCACCACCCGGTGCCAGAGCCAAACGCAGCCATGCCACCAACCTCCTCGCCAGCCTGGGCGGCTTCGCCAGCGACGTGCTGCGCTTCGCCTACGACCTACGCGTACCGTTGGACAACAACCTCGCCGAACGCGACATCCGCATGGCCAAACTCCGCCAGAAATTCTCCGGCTGCCTACGCACCTGGGACGGCGCCCACGCCTTCGCAACCATCCGCAGCTACCTATCGACCGCCCGCAAACACGGACTGAGCCCATGGAAGCCCTGACCCAACTCCACGCCGGACAATCCTGGCTACCGGGAACCACCTAAACAGTTACCCCCGGGCGTCGTAGCGAACCAGTGTCAATCCCGCGTCGGCGATCGGGGACCAGCCGAGGAATCCCAGCTGTTTCTCCACTCGACGGCTGAAGAACAGGCCGTGGCCGTAGACGGCCCACGGGCCGGTGCCAACCGTATCGAAATCCAGGGTCTCGGTGGGCCTCGTCATAGCTCTGGAAGCTTGCAACCGGTACCGACACTTCTGCCGAGGTGCTCGACAAGCATTCGCACCGGCTATCAGCCGAGCAGGTCGATGACGGTGGCGCCGGTGCCCGCCGCGCGCTGGTACAGCAGCCAGGTCACCGCGAGGTCCTGCCACGGCAGTCCGACGGGGGCGTACACGCTGACACGACGGTCTGTGCTGCTGCCGGGGGCGGCGAGTCGGCCGCACAGCACGTCGCCCAGCGTGCCGGCGGCAGCTGCCGCGTCGAGTCCGGCGCTGGCCAGGGCGCCGGTCGTCGCGACCAGATCGAGGTCGTCGACGATGACCCGGGCGTCGCGCAGGATGCCGGCGGACAGCTCGGCCTTGCCCGGCTCGTCGGCACCCAGGGTGGTGAGATGCTGGCCGCTGCGGACGTCCCCGCGGTGGAGCAGCGGCCGGCGGGCCCAGGTGGCGAGGACGACGACGTCGGCGTTGGCCGCGGTCTCCCGGGCGTCGGCGACGACGTCGGCGGTGAGCGCGGCGGCACGGGACCGGTGCAGGTCGCACGCCACGACGCGCCGCCAGCGCCGCAGTAGGCGTAAGCCGGCGAGCGTGGTGCGCGCCTGGGCACCGGCACCGACGAAGCCGAGCGTGTCCGAGGCGCGGTCGGCCAGCTCGTGTGTGCCGATCGCGGCTGCCAGGCCGGTGCGCCAGGCGGTGACCGAGGCCGAATCAGCGAGCGCGAGCAGCTCGCCGCTGTTGAGGTCGTGCAGGCAGACCACGCCGCGCAGGGCCGGTAGGGCACCGGGGAACTTCGCGTTGACTTTCACGGTGTAGGCCGGGACGTCGGGGAGTAGACCGGGCATCAGGCAGGTGGCTGTGCCGGGGCCGGGTAGGTCCGTGTGGATCCGCAACGACGGCTGCGCGGCGGCCGGCGCGCGGAAGCCGTCCCGCAGCACGTCGATCGCTTCCACGACCGGTAGATGCCGGTCGATCAGGGACTTCGTGAGGATCACGGTCATCACGTAAGTATCCGGGTGCCGGCTGGCACGCTGGTCGCCGCTCCCGTTCGTGGCCGACCAGCACCGAGCATTCACACCATCGGTCCACATAAATTCGCAGGTGCCGAATCAGATCGTCCTCCGTCTATGAGTCGTGCGGGATAGCTGATACTATCGGCCGAACGCACGGGGGAATGGCGACAGCATTCCTCGCCATTATGGCAGGTGCTGGTTCCCCCTGCTCCGACAGCACGAGAGGGGGTATTCCGATGACGATCACCATCAAGCCGGTGGCGAAGCCCGAGCTCAGCAAGGTAAGTGGTGCGGTGCGCTGCGGCTGAGTGTCATCAACCGTGCAACAGTACCCGATGAGGCGTCGTAATGACGCCTCATCGGGTACCCACCCATTGAATCAAACAACAGAGAATTGGGGGCTACGGTGACCGCCAACACGGATCCGGATTTCCGGCCGCGACTTCGGCACTGCACCTTCTTCGAGCCCGAGGGCGGGCCGGTCTACATGGTGGTGGGCGACCAGCACTTCGTGATCGAGCAGACCGGTAAGGACTTCGACACGTTCCTGAACTTCAAGCGGTACCTGGATGGTCGGCACACGCTTGCCGCGATCTCCGAGATCACCGGGCTGTCCATCGTGGACGCCACCGGGATGGTGGACGCATTCATCGGGCAGGGGCTGATCCGGACCGGGGAGGAGAGCACCGAAGGGATCCCGGTCGACGTGTTCACCAAGCAGATCGACAAGTCGATCAGCATGTGGAGTGACCAGATCGGCTACCATCGGCTCTGGCCGGGCCTGGAGACCAGGCGCTTCCGCAAGGAGGTCTTCCTCGGCCTGATCATCGAGACCTATCACTATATCAACTCGGCGAGCCGGCACATCTCGACGGCGATCGCGCACTGCCAGGACCCGGACTGGAAACAACTGCTGTCGGAGTACCTGTCGGAGGAGTACAACCACGCCTGGATGCCGCGCGAGAGCCTGGTGCGGATGGGCATGCGTGAGCGCGACGTGGTGGAGGCGCACCCGCTGATCGGCACCTGGTCGCTCATCAACAACCTTTGCGAGATCGCCCGCAACGACACCCTCGGCTACCTGGCCTGTACGAAACTGTTCGAGGCGCGTGGTGGCGAGACGCTCGACGGCGCGCAGCGACTGCAGCGACTCGCGGTGGAGTACGGCTACCCCGACGACTGTCTCCAGCCGCTGGTCTCGCACGTGCAGACGGACGTGGAGGCCAATCACCTCGGCCTGCTCGAAGAAGCGCTGCAGGGCAGGACCTCAATCGCCGCCGCCGATGCGCACCGCGCGGTCAACAACCTGCACGACCTGAAGCACTCGTTCGACCAGTACCATTACGACATCATCGCCTACTACTCCGATATCTCGAATTACATCCCGCGCGTGAAGGTAGACTATTTCAGCCTGTAACGTTGCCCACCATGCGCAACGGGAAAGGGCTGGGCGCACCCTTCTGGTGGCTTTTCGGTGCCTATTCCGTCAACGCCGTCGGAGACGAGTTCTACGCCATCGCACTGCCGCTGGCGCTGCTCGCGACAGGGTATCCGCAGTACACGGTCACCGCCGTGTTCGGCGTGGTGATCGCGGCGACGGTGATCGGTGGCTTCGCCGGGGGCTTCGTAGCCGACTCCTGGCGCACCCACCAACTGCTCGTCGGCGTGTACGCGGCGTCGGCCGCCGCCCTGGCCGCCGGTGCGGTGGCCGTCCTGGCGGGAGCCGGGGGGTTCGTCGTCGCGCTCGTGGTCGCCGCCGCCCTCGGGCCGCTGGCCGCGATATCGGCGGCCGGCGTCGACGCGGGCGTGCCACGGACACTGCGTGACACCGCCCAGATCAAGCGGGGGTACTCCCTGGTGGAGAGCTCCCGGACGGCGGCGACCATCGCCGGACCCGCCCTGGCCGGGGTGGCTGCCACGGTGGGCGGGGTGGCTGCCGTCTTCGCACTCAACGCCTCCAGCTTCGCGATCGCGGCGGCGCTCATGATGTCCGGCGGTGCCTCGGTCCGTAGCGGTCGGGACGACGCCCGGGGGCTCGGCGGCACGGGTCCGTCGCTGCGGGTGGTCGTGGCCGGCATCTCCGGTGTGCTCCGGCAACCCGCACTGCGGCTCGGGGTCGGCCTGAGCTTCGTCCTGAACGTCGCGCTCGGCGCCGAACAGCCGCTGTTCCTGTCGCGCCTCGTCGCCGGCCGGGGACTGGCACCGGTCACGGCGTCGCTGGTCATCACCGCTGCGGGGATTGTCAGCATCGGGTCCGCGCTGGTTTTCGGCGCCGTGCGCAGTGCGGTCCCGGCACGTACCGCGATGGTTGTCTCGTCGGCGGTCACGGCGCTGGCCGCGATCGGCGTGGGCTCGACGCTCAACCTGCCGCTGCTGGGCATCTTCTACTGCCTGTTGTGCGCCTCCACGGTCTACTACAACGTCTCCTGGCGAACCTACCGGCAGGGGCTGGTCGCCCCGGGACTGCTGGGCCGGGTGTCGGCCAGTTGCCGCAGCATCGCGTACCTCGGCGTGGTCGTGGGTGTGGCGGGAGCCGGCGCATTGCAAGGGGCCGGCCTGTCGACCGGCGTGCTGTTCGGCGTGGGCGGTGGCGTCGCGCTGGCCGGTACGATCGTGGTCGGGTGGGCGCTACGGGCACCGGGGACAACGGAACAGCCCGTGGCGCCCGACGAAGCATCGCTGGAGCGACACGCCGCACCGCACACGTGACGAAAACGGGGGAGCCGTATGGATGTCCGCACGGCCGTCGAAACGCGACGGAGCTGTTCCCGCCTGGGTGACCCGGCGCCGACCGAGGAGCAGTTCCTGAACCTGCTGCGCATCGCGGCTCGCGCGCCCGACCACGGGCAGCGGTACGCGTGGCGCTTTGTGCAGGTCCGTGGCCAGGCGCGGCAGCGGCTCGACGAGGTCTTCCGCGCGGCCCTGGGCCCCGACAGCCGGGCCGGCAAGGCGCTGCGTGCGCCGCTGCTGAGCACGATCGTGCTCTGCCCGGACCCGCACGCGGGTATTCCCGAGTGGGAACAGCTCGCCGCGGTATGCGGTGTGGTGTCGAACCTGGCGTTGCTGCTGCACGAGGAAGGGTTCGGCAGCATGTGGCGCACCGGCGAGCTGGCCCGCAACGAGCTGGTGGCCCGCACGCTGGCGATCGCACCGACGGAGCGGCTGCTCGGGTGGCTCTACATCGGGACGCCGGAGCGTGCCCACTCCGGGACCAGACCGGACGTCCCGTGCACGGTCGCGAGCAAGGTGTCACAGTTCGGCACGGCGGCTGAGCTTGTCGTCTAGCCAGCCGGTCGGTTGCGGCAGCGCGGCGCGCCGTTCACTGTCCGAGAACGCGGTAATGCAGGCGCAGGACGCCGCTGCGGAATCGGCGCTCGTCGAGTAGCTCAAGGTCGGTGCGCATGCCCGTCGGCAGCCCGCCTTGCCTCCGCCGACGACAACGGGGTTCGCACCTCCTACGGTGAGATCGCTGCCCGCACCGGCCTTCAGTTCGTGTATGCGCGCGCCTGAAGTCCTTGCCGTGCATTGTTTACGGCCTTGACTCGCTTAAGCCAGCTCGCCCATCTCCCATTGAGATCAAGCGAGTCAATGGGACGGCCACACACATAGTCGTAACTATTACAACTGCCACCCTGTACCGGGTCAACTGACAGGGAAACGACCAACCGCCGGGTTGTACAGTCGCACGCCCATGAGAACAATCCCGGACGGTTGCCATCGTGCCAACGCGAGTGTCGGCATAGTCCTGGACGGCCTCCTTCACGGAAGTGGGGACCCGGGCGTACACCACGTCAGTGCTCATGGCTAAAGCTCTGACAGTTGACCTAGCGATCCGCAAGCAGGAACACGCCGAACGCGCAGCGGGGAGAAGTGGAGCAGGTGCTCGAACGACACAGCACCAGGCGAGTTGCACTACGGACCGTAACCGGCGCCCGTTATCATGATCACGGTGTCCCCGACCGTAGATCACACATAGATCACACATCTGTCCACAGTGGACACGAAAAAGGCTCCGATCTGGCATCGGACGCCTAGTCAGAGCCTTGATCAAGTGTGCGCGCCAGGGACTTGAACCCCGAACCCGCGGATTAAGAGGGCAAACCTGGCGATATCAATCAATTCCGTGCGGCCCCAATTGGTGCCGTTCTTTGTTGCCCTACAACGACTGCAGCAGCACTGCCAGGTCGACCGATGCCGTCGGCTGTCAGCCTGTGCCAGGACCGTAGATCACACGTCGATCACACATCCACGGCGCCGTACACCGGACCGATCCAACTATCTGTGACGGCATCCCTGAACGTCCCGGGCACCACATGACCTCACCGTCAGGTTTGGAAGATCATCCAGCAGTGACCTTCCTGGGCCCGCAGGAGTCAACCAACCTGGGTGCAGACCCTGGGCTTCATCTGGCCCGCGGCGGTTCTCGCCGGGGGTAGGTTCGGCCCCGTGATCCTCGGACTGGCAGCCGCGCTCGGATCGGCCATCTGCTACGGAATCAGCTCGACCTTGCAGGCCGTGTCGGCCCGGCGCGCACCAGCCACCCCGGGCGTCGATCCACGGTTGCTGCTGTTCCTTGGTCGACAGGTGCTCTTCCTCGCGGCGCTGGCCCTGGACATGGTCGGGTTCGTCGGGCAGGTCGTCGCGCTGCGCTCCGTGCCCATCTTCCTGGTACAGGCGGTGCAGGCCGGCAGCATCGCGGTCACCGCACTGGCCGCGACAGCGGTGTTCGGGGTTCGCCTGCGCGGTGCGGAATGGGCGGCGGTCGCCACGGTCATCGCCGGGATCGTGGCGCTGGGCCTGTCGGCCGGTCCGGAAGGCGGCGCACCCGGTACCGGGTTCGGTCTTGCGCTGCTCGGCGGTGTGGTGATCCTGGCAGTCATCGGGTTCGGCGCCGGCCGGCTGGCGGACCCCACTGGCGCTGCCGTACTCGGCGGGGTCGCCGGACTCGGATTCGGGGTGGTGGCGCTGGGGGTACGCGCGGTGCCCAGTCTCGCGCCCGGCCCGCTGCTGACCAATCCGGCCAGTTATGCGGTGGCCGGCGGTGGCGTACTCGCGTTTCTGTTCTTCTCCACCGGCCTGCAACGCGGCGCGGTGACCGCGGTAACCTCCGCGATGGTGGTCGGCGAAACCGTTCTGCCCGGAATCCTGGGCGTGGCCCTGCTCGGTGACCGCACCCGGGACGATGCCGCCTGGCTCGCCGTGGTCGGCTTCGCGCTGGCGGTGGGTGGAGCGGTCCGGCTGGCCCGGTTCGGTGAAATCCCGAAGACAGACGCTCGACGAGACCAGCGTTGATGGCTCTTCGAAGTTAAGCGGGGTTGAGGTGGCCGCGGTGGCGTCGGGTGGTCGCGGTGCGGGTGCGTAGCCGCTGATTTTCGGTATTGCGAAAGCCGTACGCGTCACGGCCGACGGTCTTGATGACGCGGTTGGTGCCTTCGGAGCCGGCGTTGGTGATGCCGGTGGTCAGGAACGCGTGGATCTGTGGCCACCACGTTTCGATGGTGGTGGCGAGCCGGTGTAGTTCGGGCAGGTCAGAGTCGGCGCGGCGGGTGTAGAAGCGGCGCAGCAGCCGGTGCACCAGTTCACGGCCGGGTCGGCTGCGGGCCCTCCTCCGGCAGCAGGGTCATTGCGTTGTCGGGTGACTGCGCGTGATGTTGTTGATCAACTCGTGGGGTTGTCTGGCGGCGCGGCGGATGGCGCGGGCGATGTTGGGCTGGCCGGCGCTGCGGTGGTATCCAATCGCGGTGTTGCGCAGCACCGCTGCGACTGCGGGTCCGTTGCCGGTATGTGCGCGGTGGACGTCCTCGGCCAGGATGACGTCTCGGACCCAGTGCAGCCGGTTCTCGATGTGCCAGTGGGAGCGGATCCAGTCGGCGAGTTGGTCGGGCTGGGCGTGTCTGGCTGGGAGGGTCACGATCAGGTAGGCGGTCTCGCGGCGGGTCCGCCCGGTGATGGTGCGGGTTCTGGTGATCCGGATGGCTTGGGCGGCGTGCGGGAAGCCGAGTCCGCCGGGCAGTTCGACGATGACTGCTTTGACGGTACGGGTTTCGGTGCGGCCGTGGCTGTGTTCGCGGGTGCGGTGTCCGACGCCGATACGTGCCCAGGGCAGGGCGCGGATCAATCGGTGCAGGCGGGGTTGGTTGGCCTTGACCTGTACCAGCAGGTGCGCGCCCCGGGCGGTGACCTGGTGGGCATGGCCGACCTGGGTGTGCAGGGCATCGGCGACGAACACCACCCCGCTCAGATCGCCCATGATCTGTTGTACGTGGTCGAGGAGTGGGGTGAAGGCGGGGATTTCGTTGGACTTCGCCGCGATCGGGACCTGTGCCAGGACCAGGCCGGTGGTGGTGTCATAGGCCGAGAGCAGGTGGGTCATTGACCCGTCGGGGCGGCGGCTGCCGCGTAGCGCCTTGCCGTCGATGGCGATCAGGACACGCTCGCGCGGCGTTCGGGTTGGCGTGGCCGCTCGGGTGCGTAGCCATCGGGTCAGTGCTGTCTGCAAGGTGACCGGGTCCAGCCGGGTCAGCAGCCGCCACCAGGTAGTGCCGGCCGGGACCGGGCCGGGCAGCCCGAGCCGTACGCGCGCTGCGGGGTCCAGGTCGCTGGCGTAGTCGGCGATCGCGGCGAAGGTGGCCGCCCCGGCCGCGACAGCGCATACGGCCAGCGTCAGCAGGTTGGCCAGCCGGTAGCGGATGCCTCGACGGTTACGGGGATCGGGCACTGTAGCCAACGCCTCAAGCAGCTCGGCGTGCTCATGTGTGCTGGTCGGGACAGGCATAACGGTGGCCGGGTTGGGACACAGCAGGGTGATCGGCGAGGATGACATCGGCGGGTGCGGTCCTTCGGGGTCGGACGGACTTCAGTAACCCTCATGATCACCGATGGGTCCGCACCCGCCGCCATCGACCCGCGTACCTATTCGCCCAGGTCAACCCGATCCCCACCGACTACGCAATCGCCCTGC
>CAVTWH010000006.1:0-1133564 GCA_963738365.1 uncultured Actinomycetota bacterium | reverse complement strand
AACCACGCCGTGGCCAGCAGCAACGCCTCGGCGTGGCTGTTCTCCTCGGACAAGGGCGAGGTGGCCCGGGCCAACGCGGAGACCGGCCGGGTGGACACCCGGTTCAAGGTGACCAACGCCCAGGGCCATCAGGTGGTGGTCTCCCAGACCGACCAGTATCTGGTACTGCGTGACGTGACCACCGGCCAGATCAGCTCCCTGAACCTGGCCACCCTGCAGATCGCCGCCACCACGCCGACCACTCCGGGCCTGGGCATCTCCATCGCGCTCGGGCACGACGCGGCGTTCGTGGTCGATTCGGTGCAGGGCGTGGTACGCCAGCTCGACCCGCTCACCCTCAACCCGGTCGGTGAGCCGCTGCGGTTCCCGCCGGGCCTGGTCGGCGGCGTCTTCGACGACAACGGCGTGCTGTGGCTCGCGGTACCCAGCGAAGGCACCCTGGTCGCGGTCCGCCCGGCGGCCCGCGCCTCGGCCGGCACCAGCCCGGGCAGCCCGGTCATCGCCGCCACCCGGCCGGTCGCCGAACCCGGCCACGACCTGGCCCTGTCCACTCTGGTCAACGGCGCGGCGGTGCTCGACCAGACGGTGCAGAAGCTGACCACGGTGCGCTCCGACAAGGTCGCCACGGTGCCGTTGACCCTGGGCGGGCCGGGGGCCATGCCCGACCACGACACCGAGCCGCCGGTCCCGGTGACCGTCATCGACGACCGGCACGTCTACGTCGCCGTGGGTGACAAGGTGACCGACTTCGTGGTCCCCGGCGACGGGCCGAAGCTACAGCCGGCGGTGCCGTTCGCCGGCCGGCTCTACATCGCCGACGCCGCCACCGGCACCATCTACGTGCTGGACAACCAGGGGCATCTGGTCAGCACGTTCACCGTGCCCAAGCCGGACGGCGGGATCGAGCTGACGGTGCGCGGCGACCACCTGTTCGTCAACACGCCGGCCTCCTCCACCGCCCGGGTGGTGGACGCCCGCAACAAGGTGACCGTCGTCGACAAGTACGCCAACGACGTCCTCGGCGGTGACCCGCCGCTGCAGGCACCGCCGCCCCCGCCGGTGGCCGAGAAGCCCAAGCCGGGGCCGCCCGGGGCGCCGGTCAACGTGCGCGCCACCGCCGGCGACGGCTCGGCGCACCTGTCCTGGGGGCCGGCGCCGAACAACGGGTCGCCGCTGCTGCGCTACGTGGTCGAGGGCGACGGCGCGGCCCACGAGGTGGGCGCTAAACAGCGCAGCTTCGACGCCACCGGCCTGGTCAACGGCCAGACCTACCAGTTCACCGTGTACGCGGTCAACGCCAAGGGCAACGGACCCAAGCGGGCCGCCAACCCGGTCATCCCGACCCGTGACGTGCCCGACCCGCCGACCAACGTGGCGGCCACCGCGGCGCCCGACGGGACGGTCACGGTGACCTGGGCGGCGGCCAACGGCCAGGGCCATCCGATCAAGCAGTACGAGGTGTCCTCGGTCAGCTCCGGCAGCCAGGCGCCGGTCGGCACCGCCGCCGGCACCAGCCTGAAGATCGCCGCCGGCACCCTGGACTACGGCACCCAGTACGCCTTCACCGTCACCGCGATCAACGACAAGGGCGCCACCTCCAAGCCGTCCGGCCTGAGCGGCACCGTGGTGCCGTTCACCAAGCCCGGCGCGGTGAAGAGTCTCAAGGCGGCCACCGTCGACGCCCAGGGCACCATCCAGGCCACCTGGAGCCCGGGCGCCGACAACGGCCGGGCGATCACCGGGTACGCGGTCAGCGCCAACGGCGGCAAGGCCCAGACCGTCAACGGCACGTCGGTGACGCTCACCGGCTTCGCCGACGGCGCGACGGTGAGCGTCACCGTGGCCGCGGTGAACGAGGCGGGTGCCGGGCCGACGGCCAGCGCCACCGCCCGGACCATCGCCAAGCCGGTACTCACCGCCGGCAACCCGGCCTCCCCCGGCTACGTGTCGATCAACGTGCCGTTCACGGTGAACACCAACGGCGGGTCGACCACCTGCACCATCTCGGTCAACGGCGGCAGCGCCTCGGCCATCGGCTGCACCGGCGGCAACGTCACCGGCCTGGCCCCGGGGGTGAAGTACTCCTACACCGTCACCGCCACCAACAAGGCCGGCTCGGACAGCTTCACCGCCAGCCAGACCACCCCGACGCTCAGCGGCGCGATCGTGTGCAGCACACCCAGCTACTGCGGGCCCAACGCCACCAACGGCGGCATCTGGATCTACAAGACGCCCAACCAGAACGGCACCGCGGTGGGCGACGCCTTCAACGGCGACCGGATGCAGGCGTACTGCCACACCACCGGCCCGGCGTCGATCAACGCCAAGCCGTACGGCGGCAAGCAGACCAACGTGTGGATCAAGGTCAACTTCCAGGGTCAGAACTACGTACCGTGGGCTTGGTTCACCCTCGACGGTGGCGATAGCCTGAGCAACCTCCCCGCATGTTGATCAGCAAGGAGCTCCACGGGTGACCCAGCACGCCGCCCCGACCGGGAACCCGCCGACGCCCGAGGAGATCACCGGCTTCGCCGCCTTCGCCGAGCGGCTGGCCGGCGCGATCGGCACGGTGGTGCTGGGCAAGCCCGAGCTGATCCGGTTCACCCTCACCGCCCTGCTCGCCGAGGGACACCTGCTCATCGAGGACGTTCCCGGGGTCGGCAAGACCACCCTGGCCCGGGCGCTGGCCACCGTGGTGCAGGGCGCCTGGCGACGTATCCAGTTCACCCCCGACCTGCTGCCCTCCGACGTCACCGGGGTGACCATCTTCAACCAGGCCACCCGCTCCTTCGAATTCCACCCGGGGCCGATCTTCGCCAACATCGTCATCGCCGACGAGATCAACCGGGCCTCCCCCAAGACCCAGTCGGCGCTGCTGGAGGTGATGGAGGAGCGCAACGTCACCGTCGACGGGGTACGCCACCCGGTGCCCCGCCCGTTCCTCGTGGTCGCCACCCAGAACCCGGTCGAGATGGACGGCACCTACCGGCTGCCCGAGGCGCAGCTCGACCGGTTCCTGATGAAGCTCTCCGTCGGCTACCCCGACGAGGAACAGGAGATCGCCGTGGTGCGCGGCGGCGTGGCCGGCCGCTCCCCCGAGTCGCTGGCCCCGGTCACCGACACCGCCACCATCGCGGTCGCCATCGACCTGGCCCGCCGCGTCTTCGTCGCGGACCCGCTGTACTCCTACGCCGTCCGGCTGGCCGCCGCCACCCGCACCCACCCACAGGTACGCGTCGGCGTCAGCCCCCGCGGCGTCATCGCGCTGACCCGCGCCGCCGCCGGCTACGCACTGCTCGACGGCCGGCATTTCGTGCTGCCCGAGGACATCAAGGCACTGGTCGGCCCGGTCTTCGCCCACCGGCTGCTGCTGCACCCGGACGCCGCCGTGCGCGGCACCACCCCGGCCGACGTGCTGGCGCAGGCGGTCGAGTCGGTGGCCGTGCCGGTACCGGCGACCGCGTAGCCGATGCGCCCCACCGCACGGGGAGTCGGCGCCGCCGGTGCCGGGGCACTCCTGCTCGCCACCGGCTACCTGTTCGGCTACCCGGAGCTGGCCGCCGTGGGCCTGACCGCGCTGACCGCCGTGGCCTGCGCCGTCGGCTACGCCGCGCTGCGCCCCCGGCTGTCCGTGCGCCGCCGGGTCGACCCGGACCGGGTCACCCGGGGCGAGCCGTGCACCCAGACGCTGACCGTCGGCAACGCCAGCCGCTGGCGGGCGGCCACCCTGATCGCCGAGGACCGCTGCGGCACCCAGCGGGTCGCGGTCCCCCTGGTCCGGCTGCGCCCGGCGCAGGACACCGACGTCAGCTACCCGGTCCCCACCGACCGGCGCGGCGTGGTCGACGTGGGACCGCTACGGGTGGTCCGCCGCGACCCGCTGGGCCTGGTACTGCTGGCCCGTACCCACGGCGACACCGCCCGGGTCTGGGTGCACCCGCGCTGGCACCCGCTGGCCGCCACCCCGACCGGCGCCACCCGCAGCCTGGACGGGCGCATCGACCGGGTACCGCACGGCAGCATCACCTTCGACAAGCTGCGCCAGTACGTCGTCGGCGACGAACTGCGCCACGTGCACTGGCGTACCACCGCCCGGATCGGGCAGCTGATGGTCAAGGAACACGTCGACACCAGCCTGCCCCGCCTGGTCGTGCTGCTCGACGACCGGGCCGCCAGCTACCCCGACCCGGAGCAGTTCGAGGCGGCCTGCGAAGCCGCCGCCTCGGTCATCGTCGCCGCCACCCGCGACGACCTGCCCATCGAACTGCTGCTGGTGCACGGCGGCACCCCCGACCCGAGCGGCGAGGCCGCCGCGTTCACCGGCGGTCGGCTGGCCGGCCACGCCGGCCCGCTGCTCGACCAGCTCGCCGAAGCGACCCTGGACCAGCCGGCCCGGGCCCGTCAGGGCGGCGACCCGCTCGGCGACGCGGTCAACCGGCTGCGCCAGTTCCGCCTCGGCGACACCCTCATCTACCTCACCGGCGACGGCGCCCCGCAGGACGTCGGCCGGTTGAGCGCCCTGCGCGGCCTGTACCCCAGCATCGTCGGCGCCGTCTTCGGTGACCCGCAGCGGGCCCCGCAGGACGCCGCCGACGTGCGGGTGCTGGCCGTCCCGGACGCGGAAGCGTTCGCCGCCGCCTGGGACGGGGTGCCCCGGTGGTGACCCGGCTCCGCGCGGCCGTGGTCCCGCTGGTCATCGCCGCCCTCACCGCGCTGGCCGCCGCCCCGTTGGCCCGCGTCTACCGCGGTGACCTGCTCACCCACCTGCTGCTGGGCGCCGCGATCGGGCCCGTGCTGATCAGCGTCGCGGTGCGCCGGCTGCCCGCCTGGCCGGCGGCCCCGCTGTCGGTGCTGGCGATGACGGGGTACACGCTGCTCGCCGTGCACCTGACGGCGGCACCGGCCGGGGTGCACGGCGAGCTGTGGGCGCTGTGGTCCGACGCCGTCCGCAACGCCATCCCCCGGCTGCTCACCGCCCTCATCCCGGTGGAACCCGCAGCCGGACACCGTGCTGGTCCCGGTGGTGGCCACCTGGGTGGCCGGACTGCTCGGCGCCGAACTGGCCGTCCGCGGCCGGCGGGTGCTGCTGGGCTACCTCGGCCCCACCGCGCTGTACCTGGCCGCCCTGGCCTTCGTCGGACCGCACGCGCACGCCCGGCTGTGGTCCGGCTTCGGCTACGCCGCCGTCGCCGCGCTCGGCCTGGCCGCCACCGGCCGCCCCGGCACCGCGACCCTGCCCGACCTGCCGCACGCCGCCCGGCTGCGGCTGCGTGCCCGGCTCGCCGCCGGGGCGGCCGCCGCCCTCGTCATCGTCCTCGGCCTGGCCGTCGCGCTCGGCCCTGCGCTGGCCGGACAGGTCAGCGCCGGCCCCGGCGACCCACGCCGGTACGTCGCCCCGCCCACCCTGGACGCCGACGACGAGAACCCGCTGATCCGCCTCTCCGGCTGGGCACTCAACCCCGACCAGCCGCTGCTCGACGTGCGCATCGACGCCCCGGGCGCGGCCGCCGACACGGCGCTGCGGCTGCGGCTGGCCGTGCTGTCCGACTACAACGGGGTCAACTGGACCGTCGGCGGCCAGTACCGGGAAGCCGGCCGGCTGCTCCCGCCACTCGACGCCCCCTACACCAGCCCCGCCCCCACCGCCGGGCCGCGGATCCGGCAGGACGTCACCGTCCGGGAACTGCCCGGTCGGCTGCTGCCCGCCCTCGCCGTCCCCGACGAGGTGCAGGGCGTACGGGTCGCCTACGACCAGTCCACCGGCACCCTCGTGCAGCCCGCCGGGCCTCACCCCGCAGCTGCGCTACACCGTCTACTCCCAGCCCACCGCACCGGACGTCAACGAGGTGCCGCTGGCCGACGTACCGGCCGGCCCGTCGGTGGCCCGCTACCTGGCGCTGGGCGCCCAGCCGCCGGAGCAGATGGTGCAGCTGGCCCAGCAGCTCGGCAAGGACGTCGGCGCCCCGTACCAGCGCGCCCAGGCCATCGCCGACTTCCTCGGCCAGCACTACCAACTGGTCGCCGACGCCCCCAGCGGGCACTCCCTGGCCAACCTGAACTTCTTCCTGTTCTCCCCGCGCACGCTCGGCGGCCAGCGCGGCACCACCGAACAGTTCGCCGCCTCGTTCTCGGTACTGGCCCGGATGATGGGGCTGCCCAGCCGGGTGGTGGTCGGCTTCCAGACCCGGCCCGGCGCCGACGCGGTCACCGGCCGGGACGCCCTGGCCTGGCCCGAGGTGCTGTTCACCGGGATCGGCTGGGTGGCGTTCAACCCGTTGCCGCTGCCCGACACGCCGCCCCGCCCCGTGGAGAGCGATTTCCAGCCACCGCCGCCGCCGTCCACACCGCCGCCGTCGCAGCAGCCGACCGTGTCGGTCGCGCCCGGCACGGCCGGCCCGTCGCACAGCGCCAGCGCGGCCGCGGCAGCCGGGCACGGCGTGGTCAGCGGCGGGCTGCTCGCCAGCGCCGGGGCGGTGCTGCTGGCCCTGCTGCTCGGCGTACCGGCCGGGCTGCTGGCGGCCCGCGCCCGGCTGCGCCGCCGCCGCATCCGGGCCGGTACCCCCGGCCAGCGGGTCACCGGCGCCTGGCGGGAGGTACTCGACGGGCTGCGGCTGGCCGGCGTACCGGCCGGTGGGCACCTGGCCGCCACCGAGGTCTCCGCGCACGCCGCCCGGATCGCCGACCCGATCGGCGCGCCCGGACGCGCCAAGCTGCGCCTGCCCGCCCCGCGCCTGGACGAGCTGGCCCGCACGGTCAACGTGCTCACCTTCGCCGAGGCGTCGGTCAGCGCGCAGGAGGCCGACCGGGTCAGCACCCAGGCGCTGGCCTACGTCGGCGAACTGCGCGCCCGCCGCTCCTGGTGGCGCCGGCTGCGCTGGTCGCTGGACCCGCGCCCGCTGCGCTGGGCCCGCCGTACGCCCACCGGCGACCCGGCCGCGCCCCGCCGGGGTCGACGCCGGGCCAACTGAAGCTGTCAGTGCCGGGTGAGGCCGGCGTACACCGCCGCGGCGAGTGCCAGGCCGAGCCCGTTCACCCCGACCAGGACGGCGAAGGCAGCAACTCGTCCGACGCTCTCCGGCAGGCGCACCGGCAGGCGCTGCAACGAATCGGCGAGCACCGACCGCAGCGGACCCACCGCGTACGGCCAGAGGGTCGACGTGAGGAGCAGAGTGACCAGGGTGATCGAGTTCCCGACGTCGCCCAGGTAGTTCGGGAAGGTCGTGTACCCGGCCGACGACGGGTCGAGCAGCGCCGGGGCCAGCCGGATCCCGAGCAGCGTGCCCAGCGTGGCACCGATCCCGGCCCGGTTGAGCACCGCCGCGACGAACGCCCTGACCACCTCGTCCGATCCGCCGACCGCCAGGCAGTAGGCGAGAATGGTCAGCGTCGAGAACGACAGGAACAGCGTCACGGCGATGACCACGGCGACCACCCGGTGTGCGGTGCCGCCGGCCGATGTGGGGTCCACGACGTAGCGGGGCCATCGCCAGCCGATGACCACAATGGCGAGGACCACGAGGTGGGTCAGCGGCCTACCCGGGTGGGCGGCCCGGTCCAGCACCCGACTCATCCGCGTCTGCGCATCGCCACCGGTCTCGGCCAGGTCGGTCCCGGGCTGCCGGCTCTGTGGGATCCGCCGCTTTCGTCGGTCGCTCTTCCGGCTCACCCGCCGCCCTCCGGATAGCTGCCGCGACTGAAAACCGCTCGCACCAATGCTGTCGGCGAGCCGGTGAAGTACCCGGCCGATGGTACTTGTCCCGGTCAACGGTAGGGGTGCGATCCAGGTCGTGGTAGGACAACGAGGCCGAGCAGCGCGCCGCGGCCGACCGGCGTACGACCGACCATTGTGGATGATCGCCGGTTCGTCACCGTGGAGATCCCGGCCGGCAGCGGCATCCTGCCGGCCACCCGGGCACGCGGCTGAGTGCAGCGCAGTGGCCTGCCCCGCCGGTCGGCGAGCACCCAGTGCCGCCCGACGGCGGCCCGGTCCTCCGGCGCCGGCCAGCCGACCGCGCACCCTGCCAGCGGACCGGTTCGAAGGTTTCACGGCTGCGGCGGCCACCGGCCGGGCATCAGCCCTGGTCATCCTGGATCTATCGACTGAAAACAATGTGTTTCATTGACGTTCGTGCACGCCGGGACCTAGCGTCCCGGGGGACTGGGCCCGAATCGGGGGCCGATCGTCGGCTGCCACAGTGTCGGGCCCACCCTGCGACGGGGAAGGGTGCGACTACATGATCAAAACTCGATGGATGGCCGCCGGCATGGCCCTGGGGACCGGCCTGCTCGCGGCCCTCGCCATGGCCCCGGCGATCGCCGGTACCGCACAGGCCGCCGTGACCGGCGGCTGCAACGCCGTAGCGCATGTCGAGTCGCAGTGGGGCAGCGGATCCTCCGGCGGCGAGGTCGTCAGCGTGACGGTGACCAACGTGGCGCCCACCGCCGCCACCAAGTGGACGGTCTCCTGGGCCCTCGGCGCCGGCCAGACCGTCGCTTCGGCCTGGAACGCCACCGTCAGCGTGTCCGCCGGCACGGTGACGGCGGCCAACGCCCCGTACAACGGGAACCTGGCCGCCGGTGCGTCGACCAGCTTCGGCATGCAGCTCGCCGGCACCGGTCCGGCGCCGGTGGCCAGTTGCGCCAACGACGCCACGCCGGTGTCCTCCGCTCCGGCCAGCAGCACCCCGCCGGGTGGCGCGGACGTGACCGTCGGTCAGGCCGACAGCCAGACCACCGTCACCCTCCAGGTCGGGCGCACCCTGGGCGTCTCCCTCAACTCGGCCTACAAGCCGCTCACCGTCAGCGGTTCCGGCCTCACCCAGCTGTCGACCAGTGGCGGCTACCCGACCGGGCAGCCACTGGCCGCGCTGTTCCGCGCGGTCAGCCCGGGCACCGTCACGCTGACCACCCAGACCGACGACCCGTGCTTCTACACCACACCCCCGTGCGCAAGGCCGGTCGCCCAATGGACCATCCGGGTGAACATCGTCGGCGCCAGCGCCAGTAGCACCGGCCGGACCGTGACGGTGGGCACCGCCGCCAACCACACCACGGTCAGCCTCCGCGTCGGCGACACGCTTGTGGTCAGCCTGCCGTACAACTACGACCCGCCCACGGTCAAGCCTGCCGGGGTCCTCGGAGCCGGTGACGTCACCGGCGGCTACCCCACCAGTCAGCCGCTGGTCGCCCGCTACCCGGCGGTTGCGGCGGGATCGGCCGACGTCACCACCACCACCGACGGGCCCTGCATCCACTTGCCCACACCCTGCCCGTCCCCGCAGTGGCCATGGACCGTCCACGTCAGCGTCACCAACTGACCGGACAGCCGGCCGCGCGGGCAGCCGTACTCCACTGTGGAGGGCGGCTGCCCGCGCGGTGTCGTTGTCAGCGCGTGGCCGGCGGTCCGGGCGACAGCGCAGCAGGCACAGCGCCTTGCGGCCTGGAAGGTTTCACGCATGCGCTATCGAATGGCCGCAATCAGCACCGACAATCCAGCATCTATCGACCAGTCGTCATATGTTTCATTGACAGCCGTGCACGCCGAAACCTAACGTCCCGAGGATCACGGTTCATCGACGCCCATCGTCGGCTGCGGACACTACCTGTCCCGCGCCACAACGGGGAGAGGATGCGTACCTATGATCAGATCACGATGGATGGCCGCCGGGATAGCCGCCACGGCCGGCCTGTTCACAGCGGTCGTGCTGGCTCCGGCGATCGCCGGCACCGCGCAAGCGGCCCAGAGCAGCGGCTGCACCGCCACCGCACGCGTCGAGTCGCAGTGGGGCAGCGGATCCTCCGGCGGTGAGATCGTCAGCGTGACGGTGACCAACGTGGCGCCGACCGCAGCCACCAAGTGGATAGTCTCCTGGCCGCTCGGCGCCGGCCAATCCGTCGCCTCGGCCTGGAACGCTACCGTCAGCGTGTCCGCCGGCACCCTGACGGCCGTCAACGCCCCGTACAACGGGAACCTGGCCGCCGGTGCCTCGACCAACTTCGGCATGCAGCTCGCCGGCACCGGCCCGGCGCCGGTGGCCAGCTGCACCGACGACGCCACGCCTGTTTCGTCGGGACCGGCCGGCGACGTGAACGTCGGCCAGGCCGACAGCCGGACCACCGTCACCCTGCAGGTCGGGCACACCCTCGGTGTCTCCCTCAACTCCGCCTACCGGCCACTCACCGTCAGCGGTTCCGGCCTGACCCTGCTGTCGAGCAGCGGCGGCTACCCGACCGGACAGCCACTGGCCGCACTGTTCCGCGCGGTCAGCCCCGGCACCGTCACCCTGACCACCCAGACCGACAACCCGTGCTTCTCCACCACACCCCCGTGCGCGATATCGGTCCTCCAATGGACCATCCGGGTGAACATCGTCGGCGCCAGTGCCAGTAGCAGCGGCCGGACCGTCACGGTCGACACCACCGCCAACAAGACCACGGTCAGCCTGCACGTCGGCGACACGCTCGTGGTCAGCCTGCCGTACAACTACCTCCCGCCCACGGTCACACCCGCCGGGGTACTCGTAGCCGGTCAGGTCACCGGCGGCTACCCGACGGGTCAACCACTGCTCGCCCAGTACCAGGTGGTCGCGGCCGGGTTGGCCGACGTGTCCACCGCCACCGACATGCCCTGTAACCACTGGGCCACTCCCTGCCCGGCCCCGCAGTTGCTGTGGACAGTGCACGTCATCGTCAGCTGATCGAACAGTCAACCGCGCGGGCGGCCGTCACTCCATTGTGGACAGCGATGGCCGCCCGGGCGGCGCAGCAGGACCGGTCCCCGGTTCGTACCACCCCTCCCCCGCTCAGCTGACCAGCGCTTCGAGCCGGGGAACCAGGTCAGCGGGCGGGGGCATGGCGGCGATCTCGTCGCGGACCGCGGTGGCGCTCTCGCGCAGGCCGGCGTCGGTGACCAGCCGGGTCAGCGCCGCGGCGCCGACTCCCCGTTGGTCCAGCGCCAGCCCGGCGCCGCGGGCGACGATCAGCTGGCCGTTGTGCCGGCGGTCGCCCGGGCCGTTGACGATCAGCTGCGGCACCCCGGTGGACAGGGCGGCCAGCGCGGTGCCCGCGCCGCCGTGGTGGACGATCGCGGCGCAGCTGGCCAGCACCGCCGACAGCGGCACCCAGTCGACGGTACGCACATTGCCCGGCAGTCGACTGCGGGTCACTGCGCGGTCGGGACGCACGAAGACGAACTCGGCGTCCACTGCGCCGGCCGCGGCCAGCACGGTACTCATCAGCCTGCCGGCGCCCGGGCCGGCGACCGTACTGCGGGTGACCGCGATGCGCGGCCGCGCCGCGGCAGCGGCCAGCCAGTCAGGCGACGCGCCTTCACCGCCGTAGGGCACCGGCCGCATCGGCCAGCCGGTCCTCCCGGGCAGGACACTCGGCGGCGCGATGCTGACGACCGCGGTCGACGCGGGCAGCGCGGCCATCCCGTGGCGCTGCAGCACCGCGGCCAGCCGAGCGCCGGTGGCCTCCACCAGAGCCGGTCCGTCGAACAGCGAGTTCTCGTGCAGCACGGCCGGCACCCCCGCCCGAGCGGCAGCCACCAGCGCGGCCGGCGCCAGCGGTTCGTACACGACCAGATCGGGTGCCAGCCGCCGCACCAGGTCGACGAGTGGATCGGTGAGCTGGTCGTTGACCGGGCCGAAGAACAGCCGCACTCCCCGCGTGCCGGCCGTGCCGGCCAGCTCGGCTCGGGCAACCAACGGGTGCCGCAGCATCACCCGGCGCGCGATGCGGGAGAAGTCGAAGCCGGGAACGAGGTCGTGCACGCGCAGGCCGGCCCGCTCGGCGGCCAACCCGTCACCCGCGGTCGCCACCTCGACCTCGTGCCCGGCCGCCACCAGCGCCCGCGCCAACGGAACCAGCGGGAACACGTGGCCGAGCATCGGCGCGGAAACCACCAGCACGCGCATCCGACCACGATAGCTTCGCGGCCCCCGCCCGGGCAGGCGACTTCACCGGGAAGGCGACGGCCCGACCCGCACCACAGTGCGCACCCGGCGCAGCTGCGGCGGCCGCCCCTCGTCATCGGTCCACCACAGCACGAACTGCCCGCGCGAGCCGTCGTACGCCCCGCGTGGCCGCCGCACGCCACCCCCGCCGGCCAGCGGGACAAGCCCGAGCTCCTCGTACCGGATGAGGTCCGGCGAGGTGAACAGCAGCAGGGCCGAACCGGCCGACGGCTCCGGCGAACCGTCCGGCAGGGCGGGCGAGGCGACGACGGCATACCCGCCGGGCACCGCGAACACCCACGGATCGGTGAGGGTACGCACCCGGTACACGTCCAGATGCTCGGTGCGGACCGCGCGAGGGAACAGCACCCCACGGTCGTCGCCCAGCCGGGTGACCGCACCGTCCGGCGTGGCCAGCGCCAGGTGCAGGCTGAACGCGATCCGCGCCGCGTACACCGCCGGGTCCGGGTCGGCAAGCCGGGTGCCGGCCAGCAGCACCGCAGCGCCGGCCGGCAGCACCGTCACGTCGAACGCGTCGGTCACCTGCGGCGCGGCCGACACGGTGACGCGGGCGGCCACGGCGGTCGGCGCACGGTTGGTGAGCACGCCACCCGTCACGTCGATGTCGGGATGGTCGGTGGCGAACTGGACGCCGGCCGGCAGCGCGGTGCCCGAGCCGAGGATCGGCGGCAGCACCACACGCGGCCCGGGAGCGGAGCCTGTCAACCCTTGAAAGCACCTTCCATGATCCCCTGCACCAGGCGGCGCCCGACGAAGATGAACAACGCCAACACCGGCAGGGTGGCCAGGAACGAGCCGGACATGGCCAGACCCAGATCGATGTCCCGGTTGTTCTGCAGCGCCTTGATGGCGATCTGCACGGTGTAGTGCTCGGGCGACTTCAGCACGATGAACGGCCACAGGAAGTCGTTCCACGAGTAGACGAACATGAACAGTCCCAGGATGAACGCCGCCGGGCGGACCAGCGGGAAGGCGATCCGCCAGAAGATCTGCCAGGTGGTCGCGCCGTCCATCCGGGCGGCGTGCATCAACTCGTCGTCGATGGTGTTGCCGATGTGCTGGCGCATCCAGAAAATGCCGAACGCGCTGACCAACCCGGGCACGATCACCGCCTGCAGGGTGTCCACCCAACCGAACTTCGACATGATCAGGTACTGCGGGACGACCGCCAGCTGGGCCGGCACCGTCATGGTCAGCACGACGATGAGGAACAGCGTGTTACGACCCGGGAAGGACAGCTTGGCGAAGGCGAAGCCGGCCAGCGCGCACAAAACCGCCTGGCCCACCCCGATCGCGGTGGCCACGATGAGGCTGTTGAGCAGCGCCCGCACGAACGGGACGGTACTGAAGACCAGGTTCGCCAGGTGCAGGAAGTTTCCGCCGGGGGTGAGGTGCGGCGGCAGGCTGGTCGCGGTGGCCGAATCCGTTGTGGACACCACGAACATCCAGTAGAGCGGAAACACACTCAGCAACGCCGCGACGGTGAGCAGCAGGTACACCGCGAACGGGGTGCGGTTGAGGCGGCGCCGGCGGCGCCGCGCGGGTGTGCCGGTCGAGGACGCGGGTGTCATGGGCGCTCCGAGCCGATGCGGGTGGCCAGCAGGTAGTTGATCCCGGAGACCAGCACGACGATGACGAACAGGGCGACACCGATCGCCGCGCCGTAGCCGAAGTGGAAGTGGCCGAAGGACTGCTCGTAGAGGAACAGAGTGACGGTCTGGCACTGCCGGGCCGCCCCGCAGGTGAGTCCACCCACCGTGTTGGCCAGCAGCGGCTCGGTGAAGACCTGCAACCCACCGATGGTCGACGTGACCACGGTGAAGGCGATGATCGGCCGCAGCGACGGGATGGTGATGTACCGGAACTGCTTCCAGCCGTTCGCCCCGTCCGCGGCGGCGGCCTCGAACAGCTCGTGCGGTACCGCCTGGAGCGAGGCGAGATACAGCAGCGTGTTGTACCCGGTCCAGCGCCAGGCGATCATCGTGGCGATCATGACATGGCTGCCCCACACCGAGGCGGTGAAGTCGATGTGGTGGAACCCCAGCAGGCCCAGGAGCCAGTTGAGCATGCCGTAGTCGCGGTCGAAGAGCTGCGCGAAGACGATGGTGGTCGCCGCCACCGAGGTCACGTAGGGCACCAGCACGGACATCCGGAACAGCGTGGCCATCCGCAGCCGTGCGTGGTTGAGCACGTGCGCCAGGCCCAGCGCGACCAGCAGTTGGGGCACCGTCGACAGCAGCCAGATGCTGAACGTGTTGCGCAGCGCGCCCCAGAATCGCGGGTCGTCCAGGAGTTGGGAGAAGTTGGCCAGCCCCACGTAGTGGTGCTCGCCGATCGGGTCCCAGTCGAACAGCGAGATGTAGAAGGTGAACAGCAGCGGGAAGAGGCCGAAGACGATGAACAGCACGAAGAACGGCGCGATGTAGGCGTACGGCGCCAGCCGCTCGCGCAGGCCCTGCCGGATCTGTCGGGTACGGGTGGGCCCGGTGCCCTGCTCTGCGGCCGCAGCCGGGCTCAGCAACGTGGTCATGGCGGTCACCTTCCCGATGTACGGCGGCCGGGCCCACCCCGGCCGCCGCGCATCAGTCGTCCGTTCAACCGCGCAGGGCGTTCTTCACGTTGGCCAGTGCGGTGTTCCACGCGTTGGCCGGGTCCACCTTGCCCTGTTCGACACTGGTCAGCGTGTTGAGCAGCTCGGTGCCGATGGGGCCGTCCTGCGGGCCGATGTAGAACGGCTTCACGCCCAGCACCGACTGCGTGTAGATCTTGCCGATCGGTGCGTTGGAGAAGAACGGGTCGGTCCGCCCGACCAGCGCCGGGTCGGTGTACACCGATGGCGTGGTCGGCAACGACCCCTGGGACAGGAAGTGCGCCAGTTGGCCGGAGGGCGACTGCATCTCGTTGATGTAGGCCCAGGCGGCCTTCGGGTTCTTGGCGCGCTTGGGGATGGCCAGGTAGCTGCCGCCCCAGTTGCCCGAACCACCGGGGACGGTGGCGATGTCCCACTTGCCGGCGGTGGCCGGAGCGTTCGTCTTGATCTGGTTCAGCAGCCAGGACGGTGACGACACGACCGCGAAGTCACCCTTGGTCATGGCCGCGGTCCAGCCGCTGGAGAACGACGCCTGCTTGGCGGAGATGCCCGACGCGAAGACCTTCAGCGTCTGGTCGAACGCGGCCTTCACCTGCGGATTCTTGTCGTAGGACAGCTTGTGGTCGGCGTCGTAGTAGCGCTCGGTGCCCTGGTTGACCGCCTGGAAGAAGATGCTGGTCGGCGTGTTGTCCAGGAACGGCTTGCCGGTCGCCTGCACGTACCGCTTGCCGACATCGGTGAACGCGTCCCAGGTGGGCCAGAGCTTGGCCACCTCGTCCCGGTCGGTCGGCAGGCCGGCGGCCTTGAACAGGTCGGTACGGTAGGCGATGGCCATGCCCCCGACGTCCGTCGGCACCCCGATGATCTTGCCGTCCTTGGTGGTGGACTGCGCCATCACCCAGTCGAGGTAGTTGCTCTTGATGTTGTTGGCGCCCAGCGTGTTCAGGTCGACGAAGTTCTCCGGCGACTGCATGAACTTCGGCAGGTCGTCACCCTGGATCAGGACCAGGTCGGGCACCTTGCCGCCGGCCAGTGCGGTGGTCAGCGCCTGCGCGGTCTCGCTGGTGCTGCCCACCTCGGTGAGCTTGACGTGCACATCCGGGTGCGCCTTCGTGTAGACGTCGACGTCGGCCTTCTGGTTGATCTGGGTGAACGACCAGAAGTCGAACGTCTTCGACGAGGTGGAGTTGCCGCCTGACCCTCCCGAACAGCCGACGAGCAGAAGCGCGGCTGTGGCGAAGACGGATGCGGTGGTGATGACGCGCTTCACACGGCCCTCCATACGGTGATCGTGAGCTGCGGTGGGAGCGACCGCGGTGCATCGGGGTGGAGCACCTGCCGGCGGCGGACACCGCAGGCAGGAGGTGATGACGGCTCCTCACATGCGGCTCAGGCGCGGACCGTGTCGCCGCCGAGATCGCCCTTACGTTCCCAACGTTTGTTCGAGAGTTTCGATCATATCGACATCAATGCATGAGGCTACTGACTGCCACACCATCCGTCAACGGCCGTCACCGCACCCGAATCCACGCCGGACGCGGAAGGTTCCTTCAGCTTCGAGACCGAAAGTTTTCGAGGTCAGGGCCGTATGACGGGCGCAGGTGATGACCGCGAAGCTCGCTCGCCCGCCGGCCGGGTCGCCAGCCACACCACCCGGTCCACACCATCGCAGCAGCCGTGAACTGACCGTCCTGACCTCAGCCGCGGTGGGCGGGCCGGGAAGTGTCGTAGCTCCAGAACTGACGCGCGAGCGCCCCGATCACCAACGCCACCACGACACACGCGACGCCACCGCTGACCCACGCGATGCCCGCCGTCGACGCCGCGGCGACCGTACCGGCCCGCAGGTCACCGATGCGCGGCCCACCGGTGACCACCACGATGAACGTGCCCTGCATCCGGCCACGCAGCCGGTCCGGCGCATAGGTCTGCAGGATCGTCTGCCGGAACACCGACGACACCAGGTCGGCGGCGCCGGCCACCGTCAGCAGGGCCACCGTCACCCACAGGTCGCTGACCAGTCCCGCCGCGGCGACAGCGGCCCCCCAGCAGATCACCGCGACCATCAGCGCCACGCCCTGCCGGCGCACCCGCCCGATCCACCCGCCGGCCACCCCGGCCAGCACCGCGCCGACGGCGATGGACGAGTAGAGCGGACCGACCACCCCGTGGTAGCGCTGCGCCGCCACCGCCGGGTACAGCGCCCGCGGATTGGCCAGCACCATCGCGGCCAGATCCATCCCGAACGAGGTCAGCAGCACCGGCCGGGTCACGATGAAGGACAGCCCTTCGACGATCGAACGCAGACCCGGCGCCCTGGTCGTGCCGTCCGCCGGCAGGTCCGGCAGCCGGAACGCCGAGTAGAGCGCGGCGGTGAACAGCAGCGCATCCAGCGTGTAGCACCAGGCGAACCCGTGCTGCACACCGATCAGCACGCCGGCCAGGATCGGACCCAGCACCTGGCCGACGTTGCTCAACGTGAAGGTCAGCGTGTTTGCCGCGGGCACCAGTTCCACCGCGACGATCCGGGGCACGATCGCGCCGCGCGTCGACGAGGCCACCGCGAACAGCCCGGACTGGGCGAACACCAGCGCGAAGATGACCCCGACGCTGTCCAGGGCGGCCAACGCCTGGACCAGCAGGCCGAAAGTGACCAGCAGCGTCCCGATGGAGGAGAACAGATAGAGCCGCCGACGGTCGACCGCATCGGCGATGGCCCCGCCGTACAGGCCGAAGCAGATGATCGGAACCAGACCGGCCAGGCCGATCAGGCCGACCGCCAGGGAGGACCGGGTCAGCGTGTACACCTGCACCGGTACCGCGGTCTGCGTCACCATCGCCCCGACGAACGCCGCCCCCTGCCCGACGGCCAGCCGGCGGAATTCGGGTATCGCCAACGGCCGCAGGTCCAGCGCGTGGCGGCGCAGCCCACGGCGCCCGGCCGGAGCGGGCGCTTGCGTTGTCGTCACCCGCCTGCCCCGACGTCCCAGGGGAACAGCTCGGCCACCTCGCGCCGGGTCGCGGTCAACCCTTGCGCGTACAGGTATCCGAGGAAGGTGTCCAGCGCGACCCGGTTGGCCGCCACTCCGTCGGGCCAGTAGTCGGTGCCCATCAGCGCGGTGGTCTCCTCGACGTGTCGGTAGAGCCAGGGCAGCGTGGCCATCGGCTCACCCAGGTGCGCCAGGCGGCGCAGGCACAGCTGCTTGGCGGCCACGAACAGGTCGACGACGCGGCCGGGCAGGCTCGGCTGCGCATCGCCGAGCGCCCGACGGATCAGCAGTACGTGCATCGGCGGGAAGATGCCGGTGGCCCGGAAGTAGGCGCGCTCCTCGGCGGCCGGATCGCTGAACAGGCGGCGGATCCCACCGCCCGGCTCGAATCCCGGCGGCGGATGCGGGCTGAAGATCGCCGCCAGGGCACCGCCGCGCAGCTGCTCGGCGAGCTCGTCCAGCGGGCCGACGACCGGTGTCAGCGCCGCTGTCCCGACGCCGTACCGGTCGGCCAGGATGCCGCGGATCCAGACGTTGGCGGTGATCTGGGTGGCCTGCATGCCGACCTTCGCCCCGGTCAGTGCGCCAGCATGCCGGTACGGGGAGTCGGTCCGGACGTAGATCGCGTTGTGCCGGAACATCCGGGACGGAAACACCGGCACCGCCGCGTACTCCTGCGCTGCGCTGCCCAGCCGGATCGCGCACGCGGCCAGTGACCCCTCGATGACGTCGAACTCACCGGTGGCCAGGGCGGGAAACAGCCGGGTGGTCTGCATGGGATGCACGTCCAGCTGGATACCGGCGCCGGCCACCTCGCCGGTCACCAGTGGCGAGATCCGGTCGTAGGCACCGCACGCCACCCTGAGTCGAACCGCTGCCGCCATCGCTCAGCCGTCAACAAGCCGGGGGAACCTGCTGCGGTGGAACACCAGCGGCGCCGCGTCCGGCTCGTAGTCCAGCTCGTGGATGCGCAGCAGGACGATCTCGTGGTCGCCCGCCGGCAGGTGCTCGACGACGCTGCAGTCCAGCCGCGCCACCGCCCCGTCGAGGAACACCGAGCCCTGCTCGCGGGCAGACCAGCCGAGGCCGGCGAACCGGTCGCCGTCCTTGGCTGCCAGGCGACGGCAGGCGTCCTCGTGGTCGGCGGCCAGCACGCTCACCCCGATCCGCGCCCGGGTACGCAGCTGCGGCCAGGTCGTCGAGCTGCGCGCCACACACACCGAAACCAGCGCCGGGTCCAGCGACACCGAGGTGAACGAGCTGGCCGCCATCCCGACCGGTACGCCCTCCACGAGAGCGCACAGGCCCACCACGCCACTGGGGAAGCAGCCGAATGCCCGGCGCAGCTCCGCCGCGTGCAGCGGCGCCGGGACGGACACGGTCGTCATGTGCCCAGCCTTTCCCTTGGCAGTACCCGGGTCGCGGTCTCCAGCCACGGCGCCCAGGTGCTCTCGTCGGCATACTGCGAGTCGAGCAGATACAACCCGGGCGCGGGGCAGGACGCCCCCAGCTCCACCAGCACCGGCCGCAGCAGCAGTTCCGGCGCCAACGCGTGGCCCGGCCCGGCACCGAGCATCAGCGGGAAGGCGGTGACCCCGGCCAGCGAACCGGCCGGGAACTGGTCGAGGAACAGCTTCAGCAGACCGGTGTAGGTCGCCTTGAACGTCGGCGACGCGCACACCAGCACGTCGGCGCCGCGCACCGCCGCGACCGCAGCCGCCACCTGCGGATCACCCCAGCCGAGCAGGCCGGCGCCCAGGCTGACCACGTCGACCACACAGTCGGGCGGCGCTCCGGTCAGGCGCTCGGCCACCAGCTGCGCGGCCGCGCGGGTACGCGAGGCCGGCTTGGGGTTGCCGACCACCACGGCAACATTCATCAGTGCTCCCTATGCTGAAACGGTCGTGCAGGGCAGCTAGTGGGTGGCGAACACGGCGGCGTATTCGGCCATCGCCTTGCGGATCTGGTCCAGCTCGAACTCGGTCGGGGCGTCCGGGTCCTCCGGCACCGGCAGCGCGCCGAACTTCAGCAGGCAGGCCATCAGCAGCATGCGGGCCTTCGGTGCGGTGAGGTTGCTGCCGTTGATGAACAGCGACGAGTGCCCGCCGTACGGCGTGACGAAGCCACCGCCGCCGCGGCCGACCGCCACCACCGGCATGCCGCGCAGCACCGCGCGCTCCAGCGCCAGCCGCATCGACTCGTGCAGGCCCCCGTACGGGGAGGACCCTTCACCGACGAAACCGGCCAGCGGGAACCGGGCGAGGTTGCGCTCGATCCGGGCGAGGATCTCGACCTCACCGTCCGGCCCGTCGATCACGTCGTCCGCGCCGTAGTTGACGTAGCGGGCGACGGTCACCTTCGGCATCGCCGCCACGGTCAGCCGACCCTCGCCGTCCTTCACCCGGACGGTGACCGGGACCACCGCCCCGTCCCGCGCCAGGTTTCCGCGGACCTCGTCGGGCAGCCGGTCCAGCCGCAGTTCCGAGATGTGGGTGTGCTTCTTCACCGGGAGGAAGGTCAGCACCGGGCCCCACACCGTGTTGCCGATGATGCCACCGTGTCCACCGGCGGCCACGTATCCGCCGGGACGGGCGTCGGCCTTCTGCACCTCCCGCGCCGTGAAGATCTGCCCGTTCTGCACCATCACGCCGCCGACCCGGTCCCGGCCGTCCGGGCCGGCCCACACCCGGGAGGCGATGTACTGCGTCGACTGGAGCAGGTTGTGGTCGCCGTCGTTGCCGAGCACCCCGTGCGGATACTGGGAGGCGTTGGCGACCAGCGGCACCTCGGTCGGGATGAGCAGATTCAGCCAGTAGATGGTCTCCTCGCCGGTGGGGCTGCCCTCCAGCCAGATACCGCCGGTGTACCGGCCGGTGGCCATCGTCTCGTTGACGATGTTGGTCAACCGGGCCAGGTGCCGCAGGGCCGGCTCGCGACGCAGCGGGGTGTAGGCGAAGAAGTCCTCCCCCAGCGTCTCCGGCTCGATGTCACCCTCGCCGAGGTCGGTACGCTCGGCTGCCGGCTGGCCCTTGGTGTACCCGCCGGACGGCGCGGCCCGGACGAAGTCGAAGTCCGCCACGCTGCCCAGTGCGTTGTTGTGGCCGGAGCCGTCGATGCCGTACCGGTCGATGTCCGCGACGATCTGGGAGGCGTCCGGGAAGAACATCTGCCGCGCCTGGCCCCGGTGCTGCGGGGTGGAGGCGAAGGTGCTGTCCCACGGCGCCCCGCCGGCCTGGGTGGCCAGGTAGGGCAGCAGGAAGGTGCCGTCCTCCGGGCGCAGCGTGGCCTGGTACACCGGCGTGGTGTGGGTCGCGGTCGGCGTCGGGCTGAACGCACCGTCCGCGTCGACGTAGCCGTCGACCTCCCCGTACAGGTCGGCTGCGTCCTTCTCCAGCGGGTGCGCCGAGTACGCCTCGATGTACACGGTGACCGGCGCCGCCAGCCGCTGCGAGCGCAGCACATCGGGCCCGGTCGCCTGCCCGCCCTCGCGCCGGTCGCGGCCGGTGACCAGCGCCGCGCTGTTCTGGATGGTGGCCCGGGGGCCGGAGAAGATGACGATCCGCGGCCTGGGCTGCGCTGCTGTCATGGGATTTTCCTTCCGTCGGGTCCGGGTCAGCCGGCGACCGGGGCCAGGGCATCGGATCCGACGACGATGTCGTGTCCGGCGAGCTTGCGCACGAGCAGCGGCTGCACCTCGCGGTGGAACGCCGCCATGTCCTCCAGCCAGTTGACGAAGGTGAGCTGGACGCCGTCCAGCCCCTCCGCGACGATGCGGGTGGCCAGCCGGTCGGCGATGGTCTCCGGCGAGCCGGCCAGCGGCAGGCCCGCGCCGAAGCCGACCATGCCGCTGTTGAGCAGGTGGTCGCGGCGCCGTTCGTAGGACGCCCGGCCGTCCCGGTCGCCGGCGCTGACCAGGCTCATCACCGCCTCCATGTCCATGTCCGCCCGGATGCGCGCCAGCTCGGCGTCGGCCTCGGCGTCGGTCTGGCGCTGCAGCACGAACACGTTGGTGAGCACCTTGACCTGCCGGCCGTGGCTGGCCGCCTCGGCCCGCACCCGCGCCGACAGCTCCGGGCCGGTGGCGCCGAAGGCGTAGTCGGAGTGCTTGCCGGCGAAGGCGAGCCCCTCCGGTGACGTCCCCGCGCTGACGATCAGCGGATACGGCCGACGGGTCGGTTTGGGGTCGCTGACGCAGTTGTCCAGGATGAAGCGCTCGCCGTGGTAGGTCGTCTTCTCCTGGGTCCACAGCAGCTTCATCACTTCGAGCCACTCGTCGGCATAGGCGTAGCGGGTCTCGTTGTAGCCCTCCGGGACCATGCCCATCTGCTCGTACTCGTCGAGGGTGTTGCCGGTGACCACGTTGATGCCGAACCGCCCGCCGCTGATGCCGTCCAGCGTCGAAATCATCTTCGCGGCCACGCCGGGGTGGAACAGCAGCGGGCTGATGGTGGCGAACAGCTTGATCCGGGAGGTGGCACCGGCCACCGCCGCGGCGACCGTGAGCGGCTCCAGGGTGGTCTTCCAGAACCCGCTGCTGCCCTCGTACCCTTTCCACTTACCCATCCAGAACACGTAGTCCAGACCGATCTGCTCGGCCAGCACCGCAATGTCCTTGTGTAGTTGGAATGTCGGGTCGTACCTCGGCGTGTGGTTGGACATCATGAAGCCGTTGCTGCCCACCGGCATGAAGATTCCGAACTCAACTCGTCTGGTCATCGCATTCCTTACCTCGCACCGTCGACAACAGCGCACCGCGCCGCGATTTCGTCGTGATGACCACGCCGGACCCTGATCGTTACGCCACCCCGCGACCCCGTCCGCCGGACGGAACCGGTGCGGCACAGCGGGTTGCGCCGGCCGGCGGGCAAAATCGCCACCTGGGGCGGGACGCGTCGCTTTGATCACGGACGGCTGCCGGGGCGCAATCGGCGTCTACTCTCCTGCCATGGACCGCACCACCGCGAGCCTGCACCTGAGCAGCCACGACCGGCGCCGCGACGAGGCGCGCCGGCTGCGCGACCTGATCAACACCGGGCTCGAGCGCTCCCTCGGCCGGCCGGCGAGGCTGCCGGACGAGCGGCTCATCGCCGAAGGCTTCGGGATGTCCCGCAACGGGGTGCGGGAAGCGCTCAACCTGCTCGCCGAAGAGGGCCGCATCGAGCGCAACGTCGGCGCCGGCAGCTTCGCCCGGGTGGTACCGGCCCGCAAGCCGTTCGACCGGATCGTCGACTTCAGCAAGGCCGAGCACGACCTGCCCGTCGACACGTCCAGCAGCGCCGTGGGCTTCCGCACGCTGGCCAGCGTGCCGGAGACGATGCGCCAGGCACTCGGCCTGCCCGAGGGCGTCAGGCTGGCCATCTTCGAACGGGTGGTGTGGCGCGAAGGCGTGCCGATCGAGCTGCGGACCTATTTCCTGCCGCTGTGCCGGGGCGAGGAGATGACCGCGGCGGACGTCCAGCGCGACGTGTACGAGGTCATCGAGGCCGGCTTCGGCCGGCTGATCAGCGGGGCGCACCGGGCGGTGTCCGCGGTGGCGGCCGACCCGAGCAGCGCCGCGCTGCTGCGGGTGCGGCCCGGCTCGCCGCTGCTGTTCATGGAGTCGACCCTGGTCGACACCGAGGGCCGGGTGGTGCTGGTGACCTACGGTCGCCATCGCAGCGACCACGTGACGGTGACCTTCGCCGCCGAGCGGATCCGGCCGGTCGGGACCGGACGGCGCCTGCCCGCGGCCGGGCGGGAAGGCGCCGTCTCGGAGCGCGGGTGCGTCAGCCCAGCTTGATCGAGGGGTCGATGAACTGGTTGGTGTAGAGGTCGGTGGGCTTGAGGCCGTCCTTGACGGCGATGTTGTTCTTCGCCAGCAGCGGTGCGAGCAGGTTGAAGAAGTCGCTGACCTTGCTCGGGTCGAAGCTGCCGAAGGTGCCGTCGGCGCTGTTGCCGACGATCTGCTGCGACTTCAGCGCGCCGGTGGCCCAGGCGGCCTGGTCGGCGGAGTAGACGAACCCGTCGTTGTACGCCTTGACCAGCTTGACGATCAGCGCGTTCGCCGCCGCCGGGTCGACCAGGTAGTCCAGGCTGGCCTGCTGCATCATCGGGATCAGCTTCTTGAAGCAGCCGGCGTACTTGGTCACGTTCTCCGGCAGCGTGCCCAGCGCGTTGGCGTACGGGTCGTAGCCGTAGTCGGACAGCTTCTGGAAGGACACCGGCTTCATCCACTGGGTGATGACGTGTTCGTACAGGTACGGCTCGTTGGTGGCGTAGCCCTGCTGGGCCTTGGCGCCGCCGGCCGCCACGAACAGTGCCGGCGCGCCCTTGTAGGACTTGTCCAGTTCACTACCCTTGATGACGCTCTTGCCCTGCAGGTACTGCCACGGGAGGGTGTTGTTCGAGCTGATCAGGATGGTGCCGTTGCCGGCGCCGATGTCGGCGATGCTCTTCCAGTCGGTGTGCTTGCCCGGGTCCCAGAGCACGCCGAGGGCGTTGTGCAGCTGCGGAGCGAACAGGTCGACCAGGGGGGTCTTGGCCGACTGCAGGATGTTGGTGTCCAGGCCGTCGTCGGCCAACAGGATGTCGTCGCTCTGCCGGATCAGCTGGCCGCCGCTCTGGTAGCTGCGCACCGCACCGCCGACCAGCAGCTTGATCTTGACTCCGGTGTCGTGGCCGTGCGCGATCAGCTCGGCGGTGTAGGACTTCTGCCCGGTGTCCACCGTGCCGCCGGGCCCGGCCAGCTGGTACAGCTCGTAGTCGTTGCCGACCGCCGGATCCCAACCGGTCTGGATGGTGACGGTGGCCGGGCAGTCGGCCACCAGCGAGAAGGCGGGGTCCACCGAGGCGCTGCCGGCGGCCGGTGCGGCGCCGCCCGCCGCGGCGTCCGAGGAGCAGGCGGCCAGGGCCAGCAGGCTGGTCGAGATGATCACGGCGGTGGTCAACCGGCTATGGCGGATCAAGGTACGTTTCACTTCGGCTTCCCGTCAGGTAGGTGGTACAGCTTCCGCCCAGGGGGTGCGAAGCTGCGACGTATGCGGGGTCAGGAATGCACGTCGTGATCGATGGCTGACTCGTGCCACTTGCCGATCACCCGTCGGGACAGCACCCCGACGAGGGTGAAGACGAGCACGCCGAGCAGCGAGCAGAGGATGACCGCCGCGAACAGCTGGTCCGACTGCAGCTGCGAGCTGTAGGAGTTGAGCAGGGCGCCGATTCCCGGCTGACCCTGAAGGAAGTAGAAGTCACCGACGATGGCGCCGATGACCGACAGCCCGGCCGAGGTACGCAGGCCGGTGAAGAACGAGGGCAGCGCGGCCGGGATGAGCAGCTTGCGCAGCCGGGTCCAGCGGGACACCCGCTGCAGGGTGAACAGGTCGTGCAGTCCCCGGTCCACCGACTGCATCCCGAACAGCACCGTGGTGACGATCGGGAAGATCGAGATCATGACGCAGATCAGCACCCGGCTACGGAAGGTGAACCCGAGCGAGAAGCCGATCAGCGGTACCAGCGCCAGGATCGGGATGGTCTGCAGGATCACCGCGTACGGAAACAGCGCCCGCTCCAGCCAGCGGGCCTGGCTCATCACGGTGGCCAGCAGCGACCCGAACACCACGGCGATGGCGAAGCCGATCGCGGCGGCCTTGGCGGTCAAACCCAGCGCGGTGAGCATCGGCCCCAGGCTCGACCAGGTCAGCAGCCCCTTGACCAGCACCTCCTGCGGGGGTGGCAGCAGGAACCGGCGCTCCGGGGCGAGCAGCACGTAGCTGGCCACGCACCACAGCGCGATCACCAGAGCGAAGACCACGACCGGCGGCAGGATGACGGTGAGCAGGAACCGCGACAGGCTCCGGGGACGCCGCGCCCCCGCCTGGCTCTCCTGCGCCGACGCCGACACCTCCGCGCCCGCCTCCGGCACCGGGCGGACCGCCTCGCCGAGCCCGGCCTGCATCACCTGTGCCCGTCCTTCAGCGCGGCGCTGACCTGCCCGGCCACCGCCCCGAACTCCCGGGAGTAGCGCAGCTCGGGGGGCCTGGGCAGGCCGAACGGGATGGGGATGTCGGCCACCACCCGGCCGGGCCGCCCGGACATGACCACCACCCGGGTACTCATGAACACCGCCTCGGAGATCGAGTGCGTGACGAACAGGCCGCAGAACTGGCGCTGCTGGAACAGCCGCAGCACCTCCTCGTTCATCCGCTGCCGGGTGATCTCGTCCAGGGCGCCGAACGGCTCGTCGAAGAGGAACACCTCGGGCGCCATGGTCAGGCACCGGGCCAGCGACACCCGCATCTTCATGCCACCCGACAGGGCCCGCGGATACTTGCGTTCGCTGCCGGTCAGGCCGACCGTGTCGATCGCCTCCTGCCCCCGGTTGTGCCGCTGCGCGCCGCGTACCCGGGACAGCTCCAGCAGCAGCTCGACGTTGCGCCGCACGGTGCGCCAGGGCAGCAGGGTGGCGTCCTGGAAGACGAAGCCCACGTTGGTCGCCTCCACCGCGATCTCCCCCGACGTGCAGCGGGTCAGGCCCGAGGCCATCCGCAACAGGGTCGACTTGCCGCAGCCGGAGGGCCCGACGATGGAGACGAACTCGCCGGCCCGGGCGTGCAGGGTCACGTCCTGCAGGGCGCGGGTGCCGTCCGGGAACTGCTTGGCCACGCCCCGGAAGGCGACCGAGCCGGGGTAGGTGGCGCTCGGCCTGACGGCCAGCGTTTCGGTTGACATGGCAGGCCTCGCAATCGTTGTCACGCCACGGACTCCGCGGGTGGCGCCGGTACGGTACTGGCGAACGGGGGCAGGCCGAGGACGTCGCGCAGCGTGCTGCCCTCGTACTCCGTGCGGAAGCGACCACGCCGGCGCAGCTCGGGAATGAGCAGCCCGACCACGTCGACGAGGTCGCGCGGGGTGACCTGCGGATGGGCGATCATGAATCCGCCGCGCTCGCCGCTGGCCTCGAAGATCTCCTCCAGCTCGTCGGCGACCTCCACGTAGCTGCCGGCGATGGTGTGGTCGTAGCCGGAGACCTGCTTCCAGCCGATCTCGAAGAACTCGTCCCGGCTCATCTCGTAGTCCGCGCCGTGCTCGGCGACCAGGCCGCCGACGAAGCCCATCGGCGAGGCATTGCGGGCGATGATCCGCTCGTGCACGTCGCCGAGCAGGAACTTCTCCGGCAGGGTGGAGAAGTCGTAGCCGCTGTTGGCCGACAGGCTCGCCCCGACCGCCTCCCTGGGCAGCAGCCCGAACAGCGCCGCCTTGCGGGCCCGGCCCTCCTCGGGCGTCTCGCCGACCACCACCTGGATGTCCCAGAGAATGCCGACCCCGGCCTCGTCCCGGCCCTGCTGGCGCAGCTGCACGTCCAGCCGCTCCCGATGGGCGCGCACCCGCGGCAGGCTGTGCCCGGCCGCGAAGATGACATCGGCGAACCGGGCCGACGCGGCGATCCCCCGCGCCGAACCGCCCGCCTGGATCAGCACCGGGGCCACCTGCGGACTCGGTACCGAGTTGAGCGGGCCGGCCACGGTGAAGTACTTACCGCGGTGGTTGATCGCCGTCACCTTGGCCGGGTCGGCGACCTGGCCGGTCTCCCGGTCCCAGAGGAAGGCGTCCGGCGCCACGCTGCGCCACAGCGCCTGGCAGACCTCGACGAACTCCTCCATCCGCACGTAGCGCTCGTCGTGGTCCATCAACTGGTCGAAGCCGTAGTTGGCGGCGTCGGCCGGGCGGGACGAGGTCACCACGTTGAACGCCATCCGACCGCCGGTGACGTGGTCCAGCGAGTTGAGCAGCCGGGCGACGTAGAACGGATGCATGTAGGTCGAGGAGTAGGTCAGCCCGAAGCCGATCCGGTTGGTGACCTGGGACAGTGCCGCGATGAACGGGCTCATGTCCTGCCGGGGACAGCCGACCCCCCAGTACACCGCCGGGTCCCGGGACCCGCCGTAGGCGCTGGGGATGCCGGTACCGTCGCCGAAGAAGATCATGTCCATCCGGCCGCGCTCGGCGATCAGCGCCAGTTCGCGGTACACGGCCAGATCCGGAAAGCGGCGCCCCACCCAGGACCCCGGCAGGCGCCAACGGCCCTCCATGTGCGAGAAGGACAGGTCCAGCGCCAGGCTCATCTGCTTGGTCATGAGATCTCCAGTCGCGTTCGGGGGGCTGGCGTCGCGCCAGCGGCGGCCGGGACCGCGACCGCCGTGGCACCGGTCCTCAGCAGCGGCATGACTTCCGAGCCGAAGCGCTCCACGCCCTCGACGAAATCGTCGAAGGTGAGCATGATTCCGGCGGTACCCTCGATGGCCGCCAGCTCGTCGATCTGGCGGGCCACCGTCTCGGCCGAGCCGACGAAGGGCTTCCCGCCGCCGTAGAAGGGCGAGGGCCGGGGGCCGCTGTGGCCGGCGACCACCTTCGCCGACGAGCCGTCCTTGGCTGTGTCCAGGCTGTACTGCCCGGTCATGAAGCGGATCGCTTCGAGGTCGGCGCCGTCGGTGTACAGCTCCACCTTGCGCTGGGCGTCCGCGTCGGTGTCCCCGAGGATGACCATCGCCGCGTTGAACGCCGCGACGCTGCGCCCGCGCTCCCGGGCCCGGTCCAGCATCCGCCGGTTGGACGCGGCCACCTGGGCCGGGTCGCTGCCGCCGCTGAAGTGGAAATCGGCGTGTTCGGCCACGAACTCCTGACCCCGCGGCGACTGGCCGGCGCTGACGATCGTCACGCCGTGCGGCGGCGTGGGCAGGCACTCGCAGTCGTCCAGGGTGAAGTAGCGGCCCCGGTGGGTGAGGTGCCCCTGCGCCCAGAGCGAGCGCAGGATGTGCACGTACTCGCTGGCGTAGTCGTAGCGGTAGCTGTAGAAGTCGTCACCGCGCCACATGTCCATCTGGGCGTACTCACTGCGGTTCCAACCGGCCACGATGTTGATGCCGAAGCGGCCACCGGAGATGTCGTCGATGGTCGCCGCCATCCGGGCGACGATGGCGGGGTGGATGGTGATCGGCGAGACCGAGGCGTACAGCTTGATCCGGGAAGTGACCGCGGCCAGCCCGGTCATCAGGGCCATCGAATCCATGCAGTAGTCCCAGTGCATGGTGGCGCCGCCGTAGCCCCGGAACTTCACCATCGACAGCACGAAGCCGAATCCGTAATGCTCCGCCCGCTGCGTGATCGTCCGGTTCAGGTCGAACGTCGGCCGGTACTGCGGTGAGGTCTCGGACAGGATCCAGCCGTTGTTGCCGATCGGCAGGAACACTCCAAGCTCGACCATGACGCTCCCCTTCCGGGCCCGCCGTCGCCCCTGGTGGGATCAGCCGCGGCGGTCGTAGGAAAGTAAACGGAGCCACCATTAAGTCCTCGTTGCCCGCCGGTGTAGGAGTCGCTACGCCAGCTACGGAGCGTGCAGCCCGGGCCCGTTCCCTTGCCCGGTAAGGATTTCGGCCGGCACTGCGCCGATTGCGCCACTCGCCGGCGACGCGGCGGCCGGCCGATCCGGTACCGGGCAACGGGGCACGCGCTCTCCGGTCAGACAGCAGCAACAGCACCGCGGCGCGCACGAAATCTGCCCGTCACAGATGCCCCCGGCCCAAACCTCGGGCCGACCGGCTACGGGCGGGTGAGGACCACGTCGGCGTACTGGCGGGTGGTGGCGATCAGCGCCGCGTTCACCTCGTCGCTGCCGAACACCCAGTCCCGCGCGGCGGCCCGGCTCAGCCCCCGGTTCTGCTGGCGGCGCAGCAGCGCGTTGAGCCGCACCTGGTCGCGTGCCTCGATGTAGAGCGCCAGGTCCAGCAGCGGACGCACAGCGCCCCACCGGCCGCCCGGGATGAGCAGGTAGTTGCCCTCCGCCAGGATCACCCGCACGGAGCCCGGCACCGGGATCGCCGAGCCGATCGACTCGTGCAGGAGGCGGCTGTACTCCGGGGCGTAGACCAGCTCCTCCCGGTCGCGCAGGCGGCGCAGCAGGTGCACGAAGCCGGCCACGTCGAAGGTGTCCGGGGCGCCCTTGCGGCCGGTCAGCCCGAGCCGGTTGAGCTGCGAGTTGGCCAGGTGGAAGCCGTCCATGCCGACCTCCTGCGCGGTGCCCGCGCCGAACTCCCGGTTCAGCGCCCGGGCCAGCGACGTGGCCAGCGTCGACTTGCCCGCCGCCGGCGCACCGGCGATCCCCACGACGATCCGGTCCCCACCTTTGTCCAGTACCGGGTCGATCGCCGCGCGGGCCGCGGCCACCAGGTCGGGGTGTGAGTGCACATCGCTACCTTCGCATAGGCCGTCGCCACTCACCCGCGCTCTGGTCGGCTGGCTGACAGTTTCCAGCGGTAGGGTGCGGCCATGGACCGGGACACGGCCGTCGACCAGCTGTGGCGACTGCTCGGCGGCGGCCCGCGACCGGCCCGGCTGGCCTGGTCGGGACCGGCCGGCACGCTACCGGCCCCGCTGCCGGTGGCCACCCTCGCCCAGGCCACGGTGGGCGCCTGCGCGCTGGCCGCGGCCGACCTGCGGGCCGCCCAGGGCCGCCCGATCGCGGTGGTACCGGTCAACCACGGCGCCGTGGCGGCCGCATTCGTCAGCGAGCGGCTGCTGCGCCACGACGGCGCCCCGGTCGACGGGTTCGCCCCGCTGTCCCGGTTCTGGCCCACCGCCGACGGCTGGGTACGCACCCACGCCAACTACCCGCACCACCGCGCCCGCCTGCTGGACCTGCTCGGCGTCGACTCGCCCGACGCGGTCGGGCCCGCCCTGGCCCGGCGCCCCGCCAGCGACTGGGAGGACGCCGCCGCACCGGCCGGCGCCCTGGTCGTCGCGGTCCGCGACGAGGCGCAGTGGTCGGCCCATCCGCAGGGCGCGGCGGTCGCCGCGCAGCCGCTGCTCACCCTGGAACGCAGCGACGACGCCCCGCCGGTGGCCGCGCCGCAGCGACCCCGGGTACTGGACCTGACCCGGGTGATCGCCGGCCCCGTCGCCACCCGCACGCTGGCCCTCGTCGGCGCCGACGTGCTCCGGATCGACCCGCCCGGGCTGCCCGAGCTCGCCGGCCAGCACCTGGACACCGGCTTCGGCAAGCGCAGCACCCTGCTCGACCTGGCCCGGCCCGCCGACCGGCGGAGCTTCGACGACCTGCTCGCCACCGCCGACGCCGTGGTCACCGGCTACCGCCCCACCGCCCTGGACCGGCTCGGCCTGTCCGCAGCCGCGCTCCGGGCCCGCCGCCCGGGCCTGGTGGTGGCGCAGCTGTCGGCGTGGGGCTGGACCGGACCGTGGGCCGGCCGGCGCGGCTTCGACAGCCTGGTCCAGGCCGCCAGCGGCATCTCCCTGCGCTGCGGCACCGGCGGATCGCCGGGTGCGCTACCGGCGCAGGCGCTCGACCACGGCACCGGCTACCTGCTCGCCGCCGCCGTGCTGCGCGCGCTGGCCCGCCGGGCCACCGGCGGCGGCGCTCTGGCCCGGCTGTCGCTGGCCGGTACGGCGCACTGGCTGCAGCACGCCCTCACCCCGACCCCGTCGAGCGCACCGGAGCCCGACCTGGCGCCGTGGTGCACCACGCAGGACGGGCTGCGCTACGCCCGACCGCCGGTCCACCTGCCCGGCGAACCGGACACCTGGGCGCATCCGCCGGTCCCGTGGGGCAGCTCGGCACCCCGCTGGCTCGGCTGAGGCCGGGCGCCTGGGACGGGCTCGGTTGAGGCCCGGTCGTGTCGAAGCGGCGCCGCCGGACCCGGACGGCTGGCTGCCCGGGTCCGGCGACGCCGGTCCTCAGCTGGCCGCCGCGTGCTCCAGGGCGGCAGCCTTCTGCGCGGCGAAGACCGACAGCTGCGCGTCTGTGACGACCAGCGAACCGAACTCCTTCACCGCCTGGTAGTACGTCCAGGCCAGGCCGTTGCAGCTGGAGCGCACGATCACCGAGTAGGTGGCGCACTTGGCCTTCAGGTCGAAGTAGAACATGTCGTCGATCCGGCTCTTGTTGGCCGGGAACGCGCCGATCGCCTTGTAGTTGCGGTACCCGAAGTCGTGCCGCCAGCACGGCAGCCGGAAGTCGAAGCCGAGCGGCTGGTCGGGCGAGTCGGAGCAGTAGTCGGTGCTCCAGTCGAAGGCGTACGCCGCCCAGGCGCCCTGGTTGGTCCGGGCGGCGTTCCAGGCGTTGCGGCTGGTCGTGCTGGCCTGGGTGAAGGAGGCCAGCACAGCCGGCTTGTCGGACGGGACACTGGCGACCGCCGGGCCGGCCACCACGGCCACGCCGAGGGCGGCCAGCAGCAACGGAACGGCGGCACGCAGGAGGGTACGCATGCGGGGACCTCTTCCGGGGGAAAGGAACGGTACCCCCGATGGTGCGCCGCATCGGCCGACATTGATACCCCTAGGGCAGCAGCAGGTTCAGGTCACCGAATTCATGCCACAGGTAGCCACCGGCCACCGCCTCGGCGTAGCAGGCCGCCAGCAGCTGGCGCCCGGCCACCGCGTCCAGCAGGTCCAGGTGCGAGGCGCGCGGCTCGTGCAGCCCGGTGACCAGACCGTCCACCAGGGACACCCCCCGCTCGGCGGTGACCACCAGCTCCGTCCAGCCCGACAGCGGACCCACGGCGGCCGACTCCAACGCGCGTACCACCGTGGTGCCCACCGCGATCACCCGGCCGCCGGCCGCCCGCGCCTGCCGGACCACCCGCAGCGTCGGCGCGGGCACCTGATACCACTCCGGGTACGGCCGCTCGTGCGCCTCCGGCGAGGCCACCCCGGTGTGCAGCAGCAGCGGCGCGATCTGCACCCCCGCGCTGACCAGCCGGGTCACCATCCGGTCGGTGAACGGCCGCCCCGCACTGGGCATCTCCGCACTGCCCGGCGTCGTCGCGAACACCGTCTGGTAGTACGAAAGATCCCACCGGCGCGGCACGTACGAGTAGCGGATCGGCTGGCCGTTGCGGGCCAGCAGCTCCGCCACCGGCCGCCCGGTACGCAGCCGGGCCCGCCACAGCCGCCCGGCCGAGTACGGCTCGCGCAGCTGCACCTCGCCGCCGTCGGGCAGCGCGTGGCGCTGGCCGGCCACCCCGTGCGGGTACGGCGCACCGGCCTTGCCGTCGCCGCCCGCCCGGCGCAGCTCCACCAGCCAGTCGCCATCGGCCAGCCGGGTGGACAGGTGCAGCCACAGCGCCCCGCCGTCCAGCGGCACCGCCGCCGGCAGCGTCCCGGAGGTGTTGACCACCAGCACGTCCCCGGCGCGCAGCAGCCCCGGCAGGTCGGTGAAGCGGTGGTGCTCCACCGCGCCGGTATGCCGCCGCCCCACCAGCAGCCGTACCCCGTCGCGGGCCAGCCCGCGCGCCTCCGGCGGCTCGTGCGCCTCCAACTGCGCGGGCAGGGTGAAGTCCAGGACCCTCATCGTTCGCTCCAGATCATCAGGGGGAAGCCGCCGGACAGCGCGACCTCGAAGCCGTAGTGCCCGCGCGGATACCGGCCGGGCGGCCGGGTGATCTCGTCGGGTGCGAACCGGCGCGCGGCCACGTCGACGGCGGCCACCCCACACAGCTCCAGCGCCGGTGGCGCCGCCCGGTCCCGGTCCGCGCTCACCAGCTCCACGACCGGCCCGCCAGGGTCGACGGCAACCGCACGGTCGCCGAGGTCGGGGGCAACCGGGCCGGCCGCGAGCCGGCGGGCGCCCGGGTCGGTCGGTGACGGCCGGTTGACCGGATCGGCCGGGTCGTTGCGGGCGGGGAAGGCGAGCACGCGGCCGGATTCACCGTCGCGTTCCCACCAGTCGAGCACGACCATGCCGAACTTCTCGACCAGGAAGCGCTCCGCGGCGGCCAGGTCGCGGACCTGGTAGGGCAGCCACAGCCGGGTCACGCCAGGCTCACCCGCCCGGACGGCGGCCGGTCGGCCAGCAGCTTGAGGAAGGCCGGTACCACCGTCTCCGGCTCCGGCCGGTCGGAGATGTCCTGGCCCGGGTAGGCCTCCTGGTGCATCCGGGTGCGCAGGTCGCCGGGGTCGACCCGCCACACGGTGATCTCCGGCTCCTCCTCGGCCAGCACCGCGGCGGCCTGCTCCAGCGCCGCCTTGGCCGCCCCGTACCCGCCCCAGCCCGGGTACGGAGCGACGGCCGCGTCGGAGGTCACCGCCGCCACGACGCCCCGCCGCCCGCGCAGCGCCGGCAACGCCAGCTGGGTCAGCGCCAGCGGGGCCACCAGGTTGACCTCGAACACCTGCCGGAGCACGTCCAGCGGGTAGCCGGCCAGCGGCGGCTGCGGGGACGGCCCGAGGATGCCGGCGTTGTGCACCAGCAGATCCAGCCCGCCCAGCCCGGTCGCGGCGGCCACCAGGGCCGCCCGGTGCGCCGGGTCGGTCACGTCCCCGGTGATCCCGGTGGCCGCCGCACCCAGCTGCGCCACCACCCCGGCCAGTTCGTCGCCGGTACGCGCGTCCAGCACCACCCGCCAGCCGGCCCCCACCAGTCCCCGGGCCAGCGCCCGGCCCAGCCCCCGGGACGCCCCGGTCACCATCGCCACGTTCTGCATGCCACCGACGCTAGGACGGCCCCGGACGGCGCGGATCGGGCCGGCGACGGCCGTACCCCGGGACCTTGGACCTAGGTCCGGCGCCTGATCCGGCCGGGCGCCCGGGTCGCTACCGTGGGCAGGGTGAGCGGCGACGACCGGGACGAACTGCGCGAGGTGAGCGCCGCGGTGCTGGCCGTCACCTCGCACCTGTCCGTCCGGGAGGTGCTGCGCACCATCCTCGGCGCGGCGCAGCGGCTGCTCGACGCCGAGTACGCCGCCCTCGGCGTCCCGGACGAGCACGGCGCCTTCGCCGAATTCCTGGCGCTGGGCATGACCGACGCCCAGTGGGCGGCGATCGGCCCGCTGCCCCGCCAGCACGGCCTGCTCGCCGCGATGCTGCGCAGTCCCGCCACCCTACGGCTGGCCGACATCCGCTCCCATCCCCGGTTCGAGGGCTGGCCGGCGGCCCACCCGGAGCTGACCAGCTTCCTCGGCGCCCCCATCGTGGACGGCGACGACGTGCTGGGCGAGCTGTTCCTGGCCAACAAGCGCGGTGCCGGCGGGTTCACGGCCCGGGACGAGGAGCTGCTGCGGCTGCTGGCCGGGCACGCCGCCATCGCCATCGTCAACGCCCGGCTCTACGAGCGCAGCCGGGAGCTGTCCATCGTGGCCGAACGGGCCCGCATCGCCCGGGAACTGCACGACGCGGTCGCGCAGAAGCTGTTCAGCCTGCGGCTGACCGCCGAGGCGGCGGACACCCTGCTCACCACCGACCCGCAGGCAGCGGCCCGGCAACTGGCCACGGTGAAGCGGCTGGCCGCCGACTCCGCCGACGAGCTGCGCGCCATCGTGGTCGGGCTGCGCCCCACCGACCTGGCCGGCGACGGGCTGGAGGTGGCCCTGCGCAAGCAGGTGGACCTGCTCGACCGGGTACACGCGGCCACCGTCGCCTTCGACGGTGCCGCGCTGCCACCGCTGCCGGCCGCCGTCGAGCAGGCCGTCTACCGGGTGGTGCAGGAGGCACTGCACAACGCGCTGCGCCACGCCGACGCCCGGACGGTCACCGTACGGGTGCGCGGCGACGCCGGCCGGGTCCGGGTCGAGGTGGCCGACGACGGCGTCGGCTTCGACCCTGACCCGCAGGCCCGCGCCGGCCGCCGGCTGGGCCTGGCCTCGATGCGGGAGCGGGCCCGCGCGGTCGGCGGCCGACTCACCGTCACCTCCGCCCCCGGCGGCGGCACCACCATCCGCCTGCAAGTGCCGCCCTCGGGCGGCACAGCTATCCCCCCGGAGGTGCCGCCCTCCGGCGGCACAGCTGTCCCCCCGGAGGTGCCGGCATGATCCGGGTGCTGGTGGTCGACGACCACCCGGTGGTACGCCAGGGCCTGCGCACCTTCCTCGACCTGCAGCCGGACCTGACCGTGGTGGGTGAGGCCGACTCGGCGGCCGGCTGCGTGACCCAGGTCGAGCAGCTGCACCCCGACGTGGTGCTGCTGGACCTGCGGATGCCCGACGGCGACGGGGTCAGCGCCCTGCGCGAACTGCGCGAGCGCGGCCTGACCAGCCGGGTACTGGTGGTCACCAGCTTCACCGACCCCGACGCGGTGCTGCCGGCCGTGCGGGCCGGCGCGGCCGGCTACGTCTACAAGGACGTCGACCCACCGGCCCTGGCCGCCGCCGTCCGCGCCGTGCACGCCGGACACGTACTGCTGCACCCGGACGTGGCGCGGCTGCTCACCGAGGCCGACCGGTCCCCCACCGGGGCGCGGCTGACCGCCCGCGAGCGCCAGGTGCTCGCCCTGCTGGCCCGGGGCCGCTCCAACCGGGAGATCGCCAGGGACCTCGGGCTGGCCGAGAAGACCGTGAAGACGCACGTGTCGGCGGTGCTGAGCAAGCTCGGGGTACAGGATCGTACCCAGGCCGCGCTCTACGCCGTACGGTCCAATCTGGTCTGAAGCGTCGACCGTTCGTCCTTCACGCGGCGTGCCGAACGCCGATACCCTCCGGTGGCGTCCGACTTATACAATTCCTGCATCGGCGGAGTCCCGCGGGCGGTTTGTCACACGTCTGCGATGTCATTGAGGCGGTGGGCAGGCGGCCCATGAAGGTACAGCCACGTCACCAACTTCTGCAGATCTGGCGCGGCGTCGTCGACGAGTCCTTCGACGGCGGCCAGTGGCGCTGGGGCGGCCGGGACGGCCGCAACTCCATCAGCGACGCCGAGCAGCTGCTGTGCATCCTCGCTCCGGCCACCTCGGTCTCCTCGTTCGGCCTGGACGAACCGGACAGCACCAGCGAGGACGTGGCCGCGGCGCTGTCCGGCCTGGGTACCCGGGTCGACATCCCGGTGAAGCTGCTCCGCGCGGTCGACGAGTACCTGACCGCCTACACCGAGCCGGACGGCACGCCGGTCTTCTCCGGCGAGGGCTACTTCAGCCCGCCCACGCTGCGCAACGGCAGCGGTCCCGGCGAGCTGACGCCGGACCTGCGGGCCAGGCAGGTGGTCGACTCGTACGTCATGTCGATCAACCTGGCGCTGGCCACCATCGGCTTCGTCCGCCAGTTCCGCCGCAGCATCCCCCGCGACCAGGCGCTGCTGGACGAGATCAGCCGGACCGAGCAGCTGGCCAGCCGGCGGCTGACCGCCGCGATGGTGGCCCTGCTGCGCAGCTTCACCGTCTGGGTGTTCGACCCCGACTCCCGCGACGGCCAGTCGCTGACCAGGACCGTCAACCAGACCGGGCTGCCGGACGAGCAGGTGCAGCGGCAGTTCCGCACCCAACTCGCCGACGTCCGCGCCGGCCTGCGGGACCTGACCATCGGTATCGCCCCCAAGGTCGCGGCCGACCTGTTGCGCCCCAACAAGATGTTCGAGTGCGGCTGGTCCTGGAGCGTGGTCCGGGAATCGCCACCGATCCCCACCGCCGACGACATCGGCCGCCAGGACGACGGGTACGCCGAAGAGGGCGCCTACATCTACTTCACCGTGGTGGCCCTGGACGGCATCGACGAACTGTTCTCCGAGCGCACCCAGCTGCTCAGCCTGCTCAACGACGAACAGCTGCTGCTGGCCCGGGCACTGCAGGTGCGCTCCAACCTCACCCGCAAGTACTGGTCGAAGATCGCCACGTTCGGCCGGGACCGCTGGCCGCTGCAGGCCATCCCGTGGCAGCGCACCAACGCCAACCAGTCCGACTACTTCAGCCTGCTGGTCACCGCGATCGTCATCCGTGACCTGGTGGAGCGCCGCGTCGACGAGAAGGAGCTGGACCGGGTCAGCCGGGTGCTGGAGCTGCTGGCCAACCGGGCCCGCATCACCCTGCCCACCTACCCGGGCGACGTGGCACCCACCCTGCACGCCCCCGGCGACATCATCGACCTGATCGCCGACACCTCCGGCGAGTCACCGGAGTTGGCCTGGGTGATGTCCGACTTCGCCCCGCTGCTCATGCGCCGCGCCGTCAGCCTCGCCGGCCTGCTGCGCAACGCCGAACTGCGGGCCCGCATGCTGGACCTCTCCGACCAGGTCTGGACCCACCTGGAGAGCCGCCGGATGGAGCGCAGCCGCGGCTTCGTCTGGGACCAGCCACAGCGGGTCTTCCCCGAGCTGAAGATGGTGCACGACCGGCCGTCCTGGTATTTCACCAAGCGGGTGGTGGACTCCCTCATCACCTCGGCTGAGGTGATCGGGTCCGAGCCGCTGCGCAGCGAACAGGCCACCCGGCTGGCCGAGGAGATGCTCGCCGAGGCCACCCACCTCTACGACCAGGAGCTGCTACGCGGCCCGGTGGATCCCGGCCCGTCCACCCGGGACAAGCTGCAACTGCTCGCCGGCCAGCTCAACCGGGCCCGGGAGAGCGTCGCAACCCATCCCGGCACCGCCCTGGCGCTGGCCAACCGCATTCTGCTGGACCTGCACGAGCTCGCCTTCGCCCGGGCCGACCCCGACGGGCAGCTGTGATGCTGGTCTTCGCCACTTCCGACAAGGGCGGCACCGGCCGTTCGGTGACCAGCATCAACGTGGCCTACCGCGGGGCGCTGGCCGGTCGGGACGTGGCCTACCTGGACTTCGACTTCGGCTCACCGACCGCCGGGGCGATCTTCAGCATTCCGCGCACCGACCGGGGTACCCGCGACCCGCGCGGCGGCCTGCACGCCTACTTCGCCGGCAAGATCGCCGACCCGGTGCGCCTGGACGTGTGGGAGCGGACCGACCGGTCGACGGTACGCCAACGCCCGGCCGCGGCGGGACGGCTCGTCCTGCTCCCCGGCGACGAGGGCGGTGGCGAGTTCCCCTGCGAGCAGTCCCAGGTGGAGCTGTGCAGCCGGCTGCTGCTGCACCTGCACCACGAATTCGACCTGGTCATCGTCGACCTGTCCGCCGGCCGCTCGTACGCCACGCAGATGGTGCTGGCCGCGCTGGCCGGGCCGCAGCTGCAGCGCACCCCGCACCGCTGGCTGGTCTTCCACCGCTGGACCCGCCAGCACATCATCGCCGCCGCCGGCCTGGCCTACGGCCAGCACGGCATCGTCGAGACCGGGGCGGCCGCCGGCCTGCCACAGGCGGCCCTGCTGGACGCCGTCTCGTTCGTGCGTACCGCCGTGCTGCACCCGGAGGCCGAGGAGCTGGCGGGGCTCAGCGCCGCGCAGATCACCTGGCTGCGTACCTGCAACCAGGAGCTGCAGGAGCTGGCCAAGCTCAACGAGGTGGGCCGCACGGTGACCCTGGGCGAGATCCCGCTGGAGCCGGTGCTGCAGTGGCGGGAGCAGATCATCTCCGACTCCGAACTGCTACGCCAGATCGCCAACCCGCGGACCGTCGCAGCCTTCACCGAGCTCGCCGAGCGCCTGATCAAGAACGAATCGACCGGGCCATGACCGTCGACGCGACGTTCGAGGAGAGCACCGCGCAGCTGGTCACCGAGAAGGTGCCCGTCTCGCACCTGTCGATAGAGGTCGGCCACCTGTACATGGACGACTTCGCCGGCGGCCCGCCCCGCCTCGACCGGCACTTCCGCGCGGTGGCGCCGTGGCTGTCGGCTGCCCGCGCCGCCCTGGCGGGCAGCCTGCCGGCCGGCACTTCCCCGCGGATCAGCACCTGTTTCCTCATCGACGACTACTTCACCCGGTTCAGCTCCCCGGCGGTGGTCATTCCGCAGCTGCTGCAGGCGGCCGCGGCACACGGCATCGACATCGACTACATCGCAAGGGAATCGGCCTGCGCCGGCACCGCGGACGGTCAGGTCGCCGCGATCGTGGAGAGCGCGATCGTGGCCGACCCGCCACCGCGCTCCACCGGTGTCCGTCCACTGGCCCGGGAAATCGGCTGGCTCTGCAACGGCGAACGCTCACCGGCGGCGCCGGCCGCCATGTCGGCGGCGATGGGGCGCTTCGTGCCACCCCGGGAGAACGGCCGCAACCGGCACTCGATCTTCCTCGACGTCGAGCTGTGGGACGAGGCCGACGACCGGCGCACCTGGTCCTGTCCGTTCCTGGCGGCGGTCTGGCAGCTGCTGCGGCTGGGGCTGCTCCGCGACCACGGCCGGGCGGTGCTCCCCCCGGTCCAGCTGCCCGAGCAGCTGCCGGCGGACTGGGACGACCTGCCGGCCATCGGCCAGGTACGGCGCAGCGCCCGGCCGTTCGCGGCGTACCGGACGTTCTCCGTACTGGCTCCCCGGTTCCTGCCCATCGAGCACGCCGTGCGCACGATCCTGTCCCAGGTGGCGGTGAACCCGGCAGCCTTGGAGCAGCTCACCGACCGGGCCGCGCAGGAGTCCGTGGTGTTGCCCGCGGAGTCGGTGGAACGCATCGAATACCTGTTCGCGGGCGGCTGACCGACCGCAGCGGGCGACGTCCGAAGTTCAGCGGATGGCCTGCAGCACGTCGGCACGGTGGGTCGACCGTCCGGTCGGCACGCCCATCGTCTGATCGACCAGCTCCACCACCCGCTCGGCGCAGCCCCAGGACAGGCTCACGCCGCTGCCACCGTGGCCGTAGTTGTGGATGACCGTGCTGCCGGCCACCACCTCCCGCTCCAGCCGCACCTCGGTACGGTTCGGCCGGATGCCCACCCGGTGTTCCAGCACTTGCGCACCGTGTAGGCGCGGATCGATCCGGGCGCACCGCTCGACGATACGCGCGGCCACGTCGGCGTCCGGTTTCCGGCTGGCTTCCCCGGCCATCGCGGTGCCGCCGAGTAACAGGCTGTCGCCCACCGGGAGAATGTAGGTCTGGTCGTCGGTGACGTCGGTGTGTTCGGCGAAGAATTCGCTGATCCCGGGATTGTCCACCCGCACGAGATCACCGCGGACCGGCGTGAGGTCAGTGTCCGACAGTAGTTCCCGGGCACCCAGTCCGGTGCAGTTCACCACGATCGGGCCCAACGCCGCCAATGCTTCGAGATCGGCCAGGTCGGCCCATTCGATGCGCAGATCCCGGGAAGCCAGGTCGGCCTCCAGATAACGCAGGTACGTGGGCATGTCCACGATCGGGACGGTATAACGCCAACCGGTCCGGAAACCGTCGGGTAACGAACCGCAGGGCTCGTACTGGTCGAGAGCGCGCATCCAGCACGGCGGATCGACAGCCTCGCGGCTGGCCTCGACGCCGTGCACCAGCCGGATTCCGGTGTGCAGGTCCCCGGCGAGCTTCTTCAGCTGGGACAGGGTCATCGTCGCCCAGCGGTCCACGTCACCGTGGCTGACCAGGTGCGGCCCCCAGATCGCCCCGGCGCAGGCCGATGTGGTCCGCTCCGGGCGTTCCCGCGCCACCAACCGACGGACCGGGTAACCGGCCTGACGGAGCATCAGCGCTGTGGTGAGCCCGGCAACTCCGGCGCCGACAACCACAATGTCAGCGCGACCGACCACAGTGTCAGTGGGACGATCAATCACGGATGAACCCTACTGGAACTCCATGCGTCGTGGATGGCGGACATGTTAATTAAACGGTCGGCCCCTCGCGACCCGATCCGTTCAGCCGGCATGAGCTGCCGTTTGGTACATCGGGCGCCGCAACCAGCCAGCCGAAACACACTGAACCGGCATTGACGAACCCGTGTCGGTGATGGAAGTACCACGGACACCGTCCATGGTACAGCTCCTTTATCAAGGTCGTTCAGCTTTCCGTGCACTAACCGTCACTCCTTGCCAACGACCTGATTGATGGGGTGCAATGGCCGGGAGGATCTGAACAACCCGCGGTGGCAGCGACGCCCGCACGGCCGTTGTTCGGGGCAGCTCCACAATTGACATGGGGTGACATGGACCGCGCGATCATTGGCGAGATCCATACCGGCCTCCTGCTGAACTCCACCGCCGTTGCTCCCACCGTCGCCGGTGTACTCATGTCCACCACCGTCGGCGCGGCTGTCTGGCAGTCACAGCGGCCGGTACCGGCGACTGTCTCCCCCGACCGACTGACCGGTGTGGACTGTGCGCTGCCCAGCCGCACCGGCGGCGGCAACCGGGCGATCGGCACGGTGCTCTCCCGCGCCGTCCTCACCGGCGGGCTGGTCCTGCAGGGCAGCGCCCAGGTGGCGCTGCGGCGCGGCGCCGACCGGCGCCTGCCCTGGTCCTTCTACCTGGCCCGCCCCGGCGAGGTGCACACCGTCCGGGCGCTCGCCGCCGAGGAACCGTTGGCCGCCTTCCTCGCCGGCCGGGCCAGCGCCGACGCGCTGGACCTCGGCGCCGTCTGCGACGACGCGGTGGACCGGGTACAGCGGGTCGGCATGGTCGACTTCGTCCAGCCGTTCAAGGTGCGCCCCACGGTGCTGCGCTGGGCGCTCACCGAGCCACCCGACGGCGCGGTCCGGGTCGCCCTGCGGGTGGAGAGCGACACGCACCGTACCCTGCGCCTGGCGCTGCCCGCGCTGCCCCGCGCCGAGGTGGTCACGCTGGCCGAGACCATCGCACTGCACGACTGGCTGCTCACCGCCCAGCAGGAGATCCTCGACCGGGGTACCGCGGTCGCCGACTCCGCCCCCGACCTGGCCCAGCGCCTGCACCCGGCGGTCGACCTGCTGCCGCTGTGGATGCCGGCGGCCCGGATCAGCCGGGCCACCTCGCCGGTCTGGGAGGCGCTGGACCGGGCAGCCCGGATGAGCCTGCAGTGGAGCAACTCCGAGCGGCGCATCCGCGACCAGCTCGCGGTGGGCATGCTCGCCCTGTTGAGCGGCGGCCGGGGCGGAGGCGGTCGTGGCTGACCTGCCGGCGCCCGCGGCGGGCACCTCGTCGGTGATCCGCAAGGTGGTGGTCACCGCGCTGTCCGGCGGGATCGCCTACGCCGTCACCACGGTGGCCCAGCAGGACCCGGCCTGGTCGGTGACGCTGTCCATCTTGATCGGCGGGGTGGCCCTGGTGATCCAGTTCCTGATGGACTTCGAGGAGCGGCTGACCCAGCTGGAGCACGCCAACGCCGCGCACGCCGCCCGGGTGGAGCGCCGGCTGGAGGACACCTTCCGGACGGTCAACGAGGCCACCGAACTGTTCGGGCTGCTGGAGGAGTCGGCGCTACAGGGCGATGTGGTGACCCAGCTGGTCAAGCACTCCACCCAGATCAAGGCGGGGCTGCCGAACCTGGTGCACGGGCTGGCCGAGAGCGAACTGGTGCGTACCTCGGTGTTCCTCAAGGAGCTGGGCGACGGCGATGCCGCCACCTACGACGGCGAGGACCGCGACTGGCTGCTGGCCCTGGCCCGGCTGGCCAAGCGCAGCATCTCGGCGATGAGCATGATGGCGGTGGACGCCGCCGGCCAGGGGCCGGACAGCGGCCTGTGGACCAGCGACCTCGGCAAGCGCTACCTGGACGCGCAGAGCGAAGCGCGCGGTCGGGACGTGGCGGTACGCCGGCTGGTGGTGCTGGACAGCACCATGCACCCGGACCAGCCGGAGGTACTGCGGCTGTGCGCCCTGCACCGTGAGGCCGGGGTGGAGCTGCGCATCCTGGAGCCGGCCAAGGCACGCACCTCGCTACAGACCGCGCTGTTCGACTTCGTCCTCTTCGACGAGGAGGTCAGCTACGAGCTGACCACCGGTCAGTGGAGCAGCGGCGAGGGCGGCCCGATCATCGTCAGTACCCGGCTGGTGCTGCAGCCGGCCCGGGTGGCCAGCCGGCTGCGCGACTTCGAACGCGCCTGGGAGGCCGGCATCCCGTCACCCGCCCCGCCGTCCGACTGACCCGACCCCGGCGTGGCCGGTGGCCAGCAGCATCGCGCCGCCGTACCCGTCCCGCAGCGGCACCTCGCCGACCACCCGGTGCACCGTCACCCCGTGCGCGGTGGCCGCCAGGGCGCGCCGCAGGTCGCCGTCCTCCAGCCAGACCGCCGGGTAGTGGGCGCCGTGCACGTCGTAGCCGACGGAGCGCTCCATCACCGCCACGGCGAACGGCGCGCCCGGGCGCAGCGCCGCGGTGAAGCAGTCCAGGCTGGTCTGGAACTCCAGCCGGTCGGTGGAGATCGAGCAGGCCACGAAGAACATGGTGCCCAGGTCCCAGGCGCCCGGCGGCAGGTCGAAGAGGCTGGCCCGGCGCACCTGGCACAGCTGCGCCAGTCGGGTACGCGGGTCAGTCACCGTCCGGTAGGCCGGGTGGCCGCGGTAGACCGCCCAGAACGGGTCCCAGCTGGCGTCGTAGCCGGTCAGCGCCCGGCGCAGCCAGGTCACGTTGCGCTCGGACACGTCCCGCAGCTCGATCCGGTCGCAGAAGGGCAGCATGGCCATCGCCGGATAGAGGTTGGGGCCGGCGCCCACGTCGATGCCGTGCCCAGCGGCCGGCGCGCAGCCGGCGAAGAAGTCCCGTACCAGCTCGATGATCTGGCAGTCGTCGTCGCGCAGCCGGCGGTAGTTGTGGTCCCGGTACCAGTCCGGATCGAAGCGGTTCCAGTCGACGTCGGCGTTGCGCCACACCGGCCCGACGACGGCCTGCGGCCCCCCGTCCTGGATCTCCACCGCCACTCCCGCCCGCCCGACTGTCCGGTGTGCCCACCATACCGCCGGCGCCCCGCCGCCGGCCGGGCCAACAAAGCGCCGGTGCCCCGCCGCCGGCCGGGCCAACAACGCGCCGGTTGCCCTGCCGCCGGCCGGGCGATCAGGCGTTGATGTCGATGCGCGGCAGGTCCTCCCGGCGCTGCAGGTGGGCGCGGATGGCCAGCAGCGCGGCGATGCCGTCGCCGACCGCCGAGCCGAGCTGCTTGGTGGCGCCGGCCCGCACGTCTCCGGCGCAGTAGACGCCGGGCATCGAGGTGGCGAACGTGTCGTCGGTGGTGACGAAACCCCACTGGTCCAGCGCCACGGTGCCGTCCAGCCAGCCGGAGTTGGGGGTCAGCCCGATGAAGACGAACGCCCCGGCCGGCGTGAGCTGCCGCTGCTCGCCGCTGTCCCGGTGGCGTACCACCACGTCGGCGAGGCGGCCGTCGGCGGCGCCGAAGGAGACCACGTCGGTGTTGGTGTGGACGGTGAATTTCGGGTGGCCGGCCACCTTGTCGCGCAGCAGCCGGGAGGCGGTCAGCCCGTTGCGGGCCAGCACGGTGACCCGTTCGGTGAACTGGGCCAGGAACAGCGCCTCCTCCAGCGCCGAGTTGCCGCCGCCGATGACGAGCAGCTCCGCCGCGCCCCGGTAGAAAGGCCCGTCGCAGGTGGCGCAGAAGTGCACCCCGGCACCGATCAGCTCGTCCTCCCCCGGGACGCCCAGCCGCTTGTAGACCGAGCCGGTGGCCAGCAGTACGGCGCCGGCCAGCACCGACTGCCCGGTGGCGAAGTCCACCGCCACCCCGCCCGGCTGCCCGGCCAGCGCGGTGACCTCCACGGCGGAGAGTAGCTCCACACCGTAGCGGCGGGCCTGCGCGACGAACCGGTCGGCAAGCTCCGCGCCGCCCACGCCGTCGGGGAAGCCGGGGTAGTTGTCCACCCGTTCGGTGACGCCGGCCTGGCCGCCGAGGCCGCCGGAGTCGACCAGGAGCGCCTCGATACCCTCCCGGGCGGCGTAGATGGCGGCCGCCAGCCCGGCCGGACCGCCGCCCACGATCACCAGGTCGTAGCTGGCCTGCTCGGCCTCCAGCCGCAGGCCGAGCTTGCGGGCCAGCTCGTCGTTGCTGGGCTCGTAGAGGTGGCTACCGTCGGGGAAGCGGACGGTGGGGATTGTGCGGCCACCGTTCTGTACCCGCTCCACATAGGACAGCCCGTCGGGGTCGAGGTCGATGTCGACCCAGTCGTAGGCGACCCGGTGCTCGGCCAGGAATTTCTTGGCGCGTCGGCAGTCCGGGCACCACGGTGCCCCGTACACGGTGATGTCAGCCATCCGGCCAGCATCACACATCCACGGTGGACGGCGCCGACGTGGCCGGAACAGGACAGCGGCGGCACGGGTCGGGTGGGCCCTGCGCCGGGGTGAGCGGTGGCCTGCTCCGCCCACCCCGGCCGGGATCGGGAATCCGGTAGGTCAAGCGGCTACCGGGTCCCCTGCGCTCCCGCGCGGCCGGGGTGTGGGCGCCCCGGCCGGTCGGGAACTGTGCGACGTCGTCGGGCGCGAGGTGCGGCCTGCGGCGGCGTTGCGGGGGTTGCGCCGGGCCGGGGTGCGGGCGGGCGCGGGTACGGGGCGGCGCCGGTGGCAGGCCGGCGACGCGGTGGGGCGGGCTTGCGGCCGACCTGCCGGGGCGGGCGGTCCGGTGGCGGCGGACACCGCGCTGGCGCAGCCGGACGGCCACCGGCGCGGCGCTGGGGGCGCGGCGGCAGGCGGTGGCGTCTGCGGGGCGGGCGGTGTCATGGGAGTGGGCTCCTCGAACGGGCCCGGTACGCGGTCGGGGGCTGACCCCTCCGTCGATTGCGGACCACGGGTACGGGTGGGACGCCACCGGCCCTGGGGGCCGTGCCCTGGGGCGTCCGGACACTCGCATCGGCTCCTGCGACTGCGGCGCCATCGTCACATGGAAACGCTCCCATAGCAAGACGGACGGACCCCCGACGCCCACCGGGCGTTGCCGCCCGACCACGATGCGTCGCCTCCCCGGTTGCCGGCCGATACCGTCCTGTGACATTGATCGATCCGTTGCGGAACTGGCCCTTCCGACATTTGTACAGGTGAGAGCGGCACGCTCGGGGACGGGCGGGTTCGGCGCGAGCGATCTGGGAATTGGGTCTTTTACAAACCCGAAACGCGGACTACAGTCGGCAACCATCATCGATGGAAGCGCTCCCATCGAGATGTATCTACAGCTGTCCGCCGGGGCGTGCACCGGCGGCGGGCCCGCCCGGACACCGCCGCCGACGCCGTACCGGCACGTCACCGCCGAGGAGGTGATTGCCACCACCGCAAGCGATGCGCCGGCTCCCGCAACGGCGCCCGTCACCACGACATGACGTCGGGCGCCACATGGTTCAGCCCGTGGGGGCGGGGATTGCCCTCCCCGCTCCCACGGTACGCCCCGGAGTGATCCGGGACGATCAATCGACCGGTTGATACCAGCCAGCCGACTATCCGCAAGGAAGCCTTTCCACCGAAGCCAGCGCCACCCCGGACAGCCCGGCTGGAAGGTTCAGTGTCCGCGCTGATCAGCCCCCGTGTTTGGCACCGTCCCCCCGACCGTCGAGGCGAAGTACGCCTCCGGCGGTCTGCCGCGCGTTATGCGCAGATACCGAACTTGGAGCATCGTATGAGATCACCGCGGCACCGGCCGATCGGCCGGCTGGCCAGAATTCTGTTGGCTTCCACACTCGTCGTCGCCACCGGCGCAACCGTCACCGCGCTCACCATCGCCAACGCCAACGCCGCCCCGGCGGCCACCGGCGAGTTCAACTACGCCGAGGCGTTGCAGGACTCCATGCTGTTCTACGAGATCCAGCGCTCCGGCAAGCTGCCGGCCGACAACCGGGTCTCCTGGCGCGGCGACTCCGACCTCACCGACGGCGCCGACGTGGGCCTCGACCTCACCGGCGGGTACCACGACGCGGGCGACGAGGTGAAGTTCGGGCTGCCGGCGGCGTACTCGATGGCCACCCTGGCCTGGGGCGGAATCAGCAACGCGGCCGGGTACACCAAGTCCGGCCAGATGAGCTACCTGCTGCGCAACCTGCGCTGGGGCGACGACTACATCATCAAGGCGCACCCCTCCGCGCACGTGTTCTACGCCCAGGTGGGCACCGGACAGGCCGACCACACGTTCTGGGGACCGCCCGAGGTGGCGCCGACCGCCCGCCCGTCGTTCAAGATCACTGAGAGCTGCCCCGGCTCGGACGTGGTGGGCGAGTCCGCCGCCGCGCTGGCCGCCTCGTCGATCCTGTTCAAGTCCTCCGACGCGAGCTACTCGGCCACGCTGCTGACCCAGGCCAAGTCGCTGTACGAGTTCGCGGACAGCTACCGCGGCACCTACGACGCCTGCATCCCCGACGTGACCACCTTCTACAAGTCCTGGTCGGGCTACTGGGACGAGCTGGTGTGGGGCGCGATCTGGCTCTACAAGGCCACCGGCGACCAGACCTACCTGACCAAGGCCACCACGTACTACGCCAACCTCGGCAAGATGAACCAGTCCACGACGCCGAAGTACAACTACACGATCAGCTGGGACGACACCACGTTCGGCTGCTACATCCTGCTCGCCGAGATCACCGGCCAGCAGCAGTACATCGACGACGCCGAGCGCAACCTGGACTGGCTCAGCGTCGGCTACGGCGGTACCAAGCCCACCTACACCCCCGGCGGCGAGGTCCAGGTAGACACCTGGGGCCCGGCCCGCTACGCCGCCAACGCCGCCTTCACCGCCCTGGAGTTCAGCAACTGGCTCAAGTCCAAGGGCACCGACGCCAGCCGGCAGAAGACCTACCACGACTTCGCCACCCAGCAGGTCAACTACATCCTGGGCGACAACCCCAACCATGAAAGTTACCTGGTCGGCTTCTCCAACTCCGGCAAGAGCACCAAGTGGCCGCAGAACCCGCACCACCGAGCGGCGCACGGCTCCTGGAGCCAGAGCATGACCGAGCCGGTGAACACCCGGCACACCGCCTACGGCCTGCTCGTCGGCGGCCCGACCAGCGGCAGTGACGCGTTCACCGACGACCGCCAGCAGTACCAGCAGACCGAGGGCGCGCTGGACTACAACTCGCTGTTCGCCGGCGTGGTCGCCGGGCTGACCGACGAGTACGGCGGCACGGCGCTGGCCAACTTCCCGGCCAAGGAGAGCCCGGACGGGCCGGAGATCTACGCCGGCGCCTCGGTCAACCAGGCCGGCAGCAACTTCATCGAGATCAAGTCGCAGGTCTACAACAAGTCCAGCTGGCCGGCGCGTGACCTGACCAACGGGCACCTGCGCTACTACTTCACGCTCGACTCAGGGACCAGCGCCAGCCAGGTCAGCGCCACCCTCGTCTACCACGAGTGCGGCAGCGTCTCGATCAAGCAGTTCTCCGGCTCCACCTACTACGCCGACATCGACTGCACCGGCCAGCACATCGCCCCGGCCGGCCAGTCCGCCTGGCACCGGGAGAACCAGTTCCGGATCTCCTTCCCGACCGCCCACGACTACACCAAGGACTGGTCGTACTCGGGCATCGGCGCCGCCGGCACCACCCCGGTGACGGTCAGCAACATGGCCGTCTACGACGGCTCCACCAAGGTGTGGGGCAACGAGCCCGGCACCACCACGGTCACCCCGCCGTCCGCCCCCGGCACCCCGGTCGCCTCGGCGGTCACCAGCAGCAGCGCCACGCTGACCTGGACGGCCGCCACCGCCGGCACCAACCCGGTCGCCGGCTACAGCGTCTACAAGGTGGGTACCACCGACACCCTGGTGGCCAGCACCACCGGCGCGCTGACCACCAGCGTCACCGGGCTGACGGCCGGCACCACCTACCAGTTCTACGTGGTCGCCAAGGACAGCGCCGGCAACGTCGGCGCCCACTCCACCAGCGTGTCGGTCACCACCACCGGCTCGACGGTCACCCCGCCCGGCGCACCCGGCACCCCGGTCGCCAGCAACGTGACCTCCTCCGGCGCCACGCTCACCTGGACCGCCGCCACCGCCGGCACCAACCCGGTCGCCGGCTACAGCGTCTACAAGGTGGGTACCACCGACACCCTGGTGGCCAGCACCACCGGCGCGCTGACCACCAGCGTCACCGGGCTGACGGCCGGCACCACCTACCAGTTCTACGTAGTGGCCAAGGACAGCGCCGGCAACGTCGGCGCCCACTCCACCAGCGTGTCGGTCACCACCACCGGCTCGACGGTCACCCCGCCCGGCGCACCCGGCACCCCGGTCGCCAGCAACGTGACCTCCTCCGGCGCCACGCTCACCTGGACCGCCGCCACCGCCGGCACCAACCCGATCGCCAAGTACCTGGTCTACCAGGCCGGCAGCACCAGCAACACGCTGGTGGGCAGCACCGCCAACGGCAGCACCACCACGCTGGCGGTCACCGGCCTGACGGCCAGCACCGCGTACCAGTTCTACGTGGTGGCCCAGGACAGCACCGGCGTCAACGGCACCGCCTCGGCCAAGGTCAGCGTGACCACCTCGGCCGGGACCACGGGCGGTTGCCAGGTCAGCTACGTGCTCAACGACTGGGGCAACGGCTTCACCGCCACCATCACCATCAAGAACACCGGCACCACGACGCTCAACGGCTGGACGCTGGCCTTCTCCTTCGCCGGCAACCAGGCGATCAGCTCGGGCTGGTCGGCGGCGTGGGCACAGAGCGGCAAGAACGTCACCGCCACCGCACTGTCCTGGAACGCCTCGCTGGCGCCCGGGGCAAGTACCGGCCTCGGGTTCCAGGCCACGTACTCGGGCAGCAACGCCGTCCCGGCCGGGTTCACCCTCAACGGCGCGGCGTGCACCTCCTGACCGCACCCGCGGCGGGGCCGGACCATCCGGCCCCGCCGCACCCACGGCCGGCCCCGCCTCGTGCGGGCGCCGGCCGTCGGCGTGCCGGACACCATCTCCCCGCCCCCACAGGTGGCGCCCGGCTCCCCGCCGGCCGCCACCGACCTGCCCGCACAGGTGGCGCCCGGCTCCCCGCCGGCCGCCACCGACCCCGCCGCCACGGGCCGCGCAGTGGCGAGCCGAATGGGTAACGGTCGGACCCGCACCGATAGCGCCGCCGGCCGGGTGTGGGGCAGACTCGCAGGCATGACGCCGTTGTCCACCGGCCTGCCCCTGGCCGAGCGCTACCTGCTCATCGAGCAGCTCGGCTCGGGTGGCATGTCGGTGGTCTGGCGCAGCTTCGACGACGTGCTCGGCCGGGCCGTGGCAGTCAAGGTGCTCTCCCCGCCCACCGCCGCGGACCCGGCGTTCCGGGCCGCGATCCGCAAGGAGGCGCGGGCCAGCGCGCGCCTGTCCCACCCCAACATCACCCAGGTGTACGACTACGGCGAGGCCACCCTGGCCGACGGCGCCACCGTCTCCTACGTGGTGATGGAGCTGCTCGACGGACAGACGCTGGGCCAGCGGCTGACCGCCGGGCCGCTGCCCTGGCGGGAGGCGGTCGGCATCGCCGGGCCGGTCGCCCAGGCGCTGGCCGCCGCGCACCGACGCGGCATCGTGCACCGCGACATCGCCCCGGCCAACGTGATGCTCACCGCCACCGGGCCGAAGGTGCTCGACTTCGGTATCGCCGCACTGGCCGGCGGCCGGGGCGACCCGGACGGCGGCGGCCTGCTCGGTACCCCCGCCTACGTGGCGCCCGAGCGCCTCGGCGACGCCCCGGCCGCCCCCGCCGCCGACGTGTACGCCCTCGGCGCGCTGCTCTACGAGATGCTCACCGGCGCCCAGCCGGTCCCGGCGAAGACCTGGCCGGCGCTGGTGGAGGCGTACCGGGACGGGGCGCACATCGCGCCGCTGCGCGTGCCCGGGCTGCCCGAGCCGGTACGCCGGCTGGTGGAGCGCTGCCTGGCCGCCGATCCGGCCGACCGGCCGGGTACCGCCGAAGTGGCCGACGTGCTGGTCACCGCCGCCAGCGCGGCCCACGAACGGCCGGCCGCGGCGGTCCGCTCGCCGACCCTGCAGACTCCGCAGGTACCGGCGGGGGTGGCGGTGACCCAGGTGCTGCCCCGGCTCGACCTGCAGCCGCCGGAACCGTCCGCCCCACCCCGGCTCGGCCGGCTCGCCCTGCTGCTCGCCGCCGCCACCGCGCTGCTGCTCATCGCCGTGGCGCTGGCCCTGGCCGTCCGGCACCAGCCGGGCCGTCAGCCGGTGGCCGCGCCGAGCCTGCCGGCCACCGCCTCGCCACTGCCCAGCCCGAGCCTGGCGGCCAGCCCGACACCCAGTGTCACCACGCACAGCAGTGCTCCGGCTACGCACAGCGCGGCCCCGAGTGCTCCGGGCAGCCCGGCAGCCGTGGTGGTACCGCCGCTCACCGTGGTGGACCAGCTCATCGTCGCCGTCCAGCAGGGCGGCGACGACGGGCAGATCCGCCCGGACGCGGCTCTCGACCTGGAGAACGTGCTGCACCAACTGCGTAACCGGATGCTGGCCGGGCAGCCGGTCGACTACCACCAGACGACCGGCGACCTGCGGTCGAAAATCTCACGCAGGATGGGCGAGCAGGCCATCACCGACACGGTCGGAATGCACCTGCTGTCCCTTGTGGACCAGCTGGAACATAGCGCACAGTAGTCGAACAACTACGCGAGTCCGGGCTGGCGGGCTTTGCGTGCTGTCCGGGGGCGTCGTAGTCTCGTCCCGGTCATGGTCGACTCGTCCGGCCGCCGCGCCAGCGGCGCCGGCAGCCGACCGGAGACACGCTGCGACCGGCGACGCCGATCGCCCGGAGGGAAGGAGCGCGGTGTTGGTACACCCGGACGGGGCCGGCGAACAGACGCAGGCCGCCGCGCCGCGGGTCCCCGCGCAGCGCACCCCCCCGGACGAGCAGCCGCCGCCGCGGCCCCGGCACGCCGCCCCGGACCCGGCCACCGGGGAGTACCCGGCGGGTAGTGCGCCCGGCTCCACCGGCCGGACCGTGGCTGAACCGGCCGCTCCCCGCCCGGACGGCGCGCCCAAGGCGCCCACACCCGTCCGGCTCGGTGACCCGGCCCGGGTTGAGCCCGATACCGCCGCCCAGGCCACCACCCAGCCGATTGCCTGGCCCGGCGCGCCGGCCAGTTCCCCCACGGGCCAGCGGCCGGCGGCCGACACGGCAGCCGGTAGCGGCGCGGCGCCGGCCGGCAGCGGCCCGGTCACCGCCCCCCGCGGCGGCGCGGCGACAACCGGGGGCGGCTCAGCGGCCAACCCGACCCGGGCAGCCGGCCCCCTGGGCGGCTCAACCGGCACCCCGGGCAGCTCAACCGGCACCCAGGGCAGCTCAACCGGCACCCCCGGCAGCTCAACCGGCACCCCGGGCAGCTCAACCGGCACCCCGGGCAGCTCAGCCGGCACCCTGGGCGCCCCGCCCCTGGGCGGCTCAACCGGGAAACCGGGCGGCTCAACCGGGAAACCGGGCGGCTCGGCCGGGAAAGCGGGCGGCTCAGCTGGGACGCCGGGCGACACTGCCGGCGCTGCCGGGGCCGCCGGCGGCGGGGCCGGTGGGAAGAACCCGAGCTGGGCCGGTGGGCAGGACGAGACCATGGTGCTGCCCGCGTTCCTGACCGGGAAGGCCAAGGAACCGCCGGCCCCAAGCAGCCCGGGCCGGCCGGACCCGACCGCGAAACTGTCCGGAACCGAACGCGGCATGCTGGTCTTCGTGGCCGCCCTGCTGGGCCTGGGCACCATCGCGGTCGTCGCGATGATGGGCATGGGGCTGGGCGATCCCAAGCCCAAGGCAGCCCCCAGCCACAGCCCGAGCCTGCTCGCCAGCGCGCCGGCCAGCACCTCGCCGAGCGCGGCGCCGAGCCCGACAGCGGCCAGCCCCACCCCCACCCCCGCGCCCAGCGCGGTCCGCAGCACCACGCCGGCCAAGCTGCTCGGCGCCATCACCAGCGCGGACGCCCTCACCAGCTACTGCCGGGCCACCGTCGGCCGGGACACCTTCGCCCGCGGTCCCGGCCTGGCCGGCCCGGCCGGTGCGGACAGCTGGGGCTGCTACGACTTCCACCAGCGCATCACCACGGCCATCGCCCCCACCGGCGTGTGCCGCTGGCAGTACCAGGACACCGGCTCGTACACCAGCGCCAAGGCCAGCAGCGAGCTGCCCTGGAAGTGCTACACCTGATGACCGACCGGCACCGATACCGTGAGCTGGACTCCGCCCGGTGATCGTGCGGATGGCCGGCCCGCCGGACGTGCCGGCACTGGCGCAGCTGCGGGGCATCGGAGGGGACAAGCTCGCCGCGTTCGCCGGCTGGGTGGCCGCCCATGCGCAGACGCACCTGCCGTTCGTCGCCGAGGTCGGGGGGCACGTGGTCGGCGCCGCCTGGCTGCTCGTCGCGGAACGGGTACCGGGCAACGAGTCGCTGGACCGGCGCTACGGCGATGTCCAGTCGGTGATGGTCGGCGAGGAGTACCGCAACCAGGGCATCGGCGCCGCGCTGATGGCGGCGATCCTGGCCGAGGCCCGGACCCGGCGGCTGTCGCACGTGACCGTCCACTCCGGCCGCCGCGCGGTCGACTTCTATCTTCGCAACGGCTTCAGCCACCACCGCCAGCTGCTGCTCTGGGAACCGTACGAAACCTGAGTCAGCCCAGCCAGCCGGGGCGGACCAGGCCGGCCTCGTAGGCGAAGACCACCAGCTGCGCCCGGTCCCGGGCACCCAGCTTGATCATCGCGCGGCTCACGTGGGTCTTCGCGGTCGCCGGGCTGACCACCAGCCGCTCGGCGATCTCCTCGTTCGACAGGCCCTCGCCGACCAGGGCCATCACCTCACGCTCCCGTTCGGTCAGCCCGGCCAGCTGGCGGGGACTGCGCGGTGCCCGGGCCCGGGAGGCGAACTCGGCGATCAGCCGTCGGGTCACCCCGGGCGACAGCAGCGCGTCACCGCCGGCCACCGCGCGCAGGCCGCGCAGCAGGTCGGCCGGCTCGGTGTCCTTGACGAGGAAGCCGCTGGCGCCCACCCGGAGCGCCTCGAAGACGTACTCGTCGAGGTCGAAGGTGGTCAGGATGATGATCCTCGTGTGCTCCAGCGCCGGGTCGGCGGCGATGCGCCGGGTCGCCTCCAGCCCGTCCACGCCGGGCATCCGGATGTCCATCAGCACCACGTCCGGGCGGGTACCGGTGGCCAGCCGGACCGCCTGCGCACCGTCGGACGCCTCGCCCACCACCTCGACGTCGTCCTGCGCGTCCAGCAGCGCCCGGAACCCGGCCCGGACCAGCGCCTGGTCATCGGCGATCAGCACCCTGATCACGTGCGGCCCCCGTTCTCCCCGTCCGAGGGCTGGTCGGCCGCCGGGTCGCCCGGGTCGGTGGCCCCGGGCGGTACCGGCAGTGTCGCGGTGACCGTGAAGCCGCCCTGCGGCGCACCGCCCGCCGTCAGGGTGCCGCCCAGCGCCTGCGCCCGGGCCCGCATCCCGGCCAGCCCGTTACCCTCGTCCGGCGCACCGGCCGGCGCACCGGTGCCGTCGTCGGTGACAGCCACGGTCAGCACGTCCGAACCGTAGTCGATGGTCACCGTGGCGCTCGCCCCCGGACCGGCGTGCCGGCGCACGTTGGTCAGCGCCTCCTGCACGATCCGGTACGCCGCCCGGTCCACCTCCGGCGGCAGCGCCCCCGGCGCCCCGGCGCTGACCAGCCCGGCGCCGGCCGACTCCAGCAGCGCCGGCAGGTTCACCAGGCTGGGTACCGGCGCCCGGGGCGCTCCGCCGTCCTCGGCGCGCAGCAGCCCGAGCACGGCGCGTACCTCGGCCAGTGCCTCGGCACTGGCCGACTTGATCGCCCGCAGCGCCACCCGGGCCTGCTCCGGGCGCTCGTCCATCAGGTGCAGCCCCACGCCGGCCTGCACGTTGATCAGCGACAGGTGGTGGCCCACCACGTCGTGCAGTTCCCGGGCGATGCGCAGCCGCTCCTCGCTGGTCTGCCGGCGCTGCTGCTCGGAGCGCGCCCGGGCCTGCTCGGTACGGGTCCGGGCCAGCTCCCGCAGGGCGTTGGAGCGGTTCCGGACCGCCTCGGCGACCGCCCCGGTGAGCAGGATCCAGGCGCTGATCACCACGGCCGCGCCCACGCCGGGCGTGGGTACCGGGTAGCCGCCGATCGAGTCAACGACGTGGCCGGCGACCATCGCGAAGGCGTACCCGAGGGCGGCCACCGTCCAGCCGGCGCGCCGGTGCCCGGCCTTCACCGCACCGGCCAGCGCGGCCAGGGCAGCCAGGAAGTACGGACCCTTCGGGTAGGCCAGCGCGAAGTAGGTCAGGGTGACCGCCACGGTCAGCACCAGCGCCGGCACCCGGTACCGGCGGCGCGGCGCCAGGCTGAGCGCACTGCCCACCAGCAGCGCGTACCCGCCCCAGTCGAGCGGACGCCCCGGCCCCTGATCGTGCTGGGCGGCGAAGACGGTGCCCAGCAACTGCACCACGGCCAGGAACAGCGCCAGCCGGACACCGCCACCCCGGCGCCGCCGGTGCCACCGCCGGGCGTCGTCCCAGTCCCCGGCGCCCCAGGCAGGGTTGCGCCAGCCGCCCCGCCACCGCCCAGGCTGCCATCCTTCGGGGTTGCCCGGCGGGTCCGCACCCGCCCCCGGCGGTCGACCACTGGGCGCCGGCCCGGCCTGACCAGCCGCGGCAGCCCGCCGGTCGCCGCCCCGCCGACCGGGGCCCGAGGGCGCCGTGGACGGCCCGACCCGGCCGGAGGATCCGGCCGGATCCGCTCCGGTACCGCGCGCCGCGTCCACGCTGCCCACGGTAGCCAGCCCCGCCGCCCGGCGCGTCGGCACGTCGGCCAGCCGCGCCTACGCCCCCGGGAGTACGTCGGCGGCCCGGCTACCCCGCCCGGCGGCGACCAACTGCCGGCCGCCGGCCGACGCGAAGCCGGTCGCCGCGGACGCACGCTGATTCAAGGAACACGCGAGTCAGGCAACCCACAAGGAGGCACAGGATGACGCAAGCGGAAGTTCCGGGCCGGCTGCGAGCCTCGGACGCCGAGCGGGAACAGGTGGCCACCATCCTGCGGGCCGCCGTCACCGAGGGCCGGCTCGACCTGGACGAAGGCGACCAGCGGCAGGCCCGGGCGTACGCCGCGATCTGGCGCGACGACCTGCGGCCACTCACCGCCGACCTGCCCGACGACGGCCGCCGGGCGCTGTGGAACACCCCGCAGGCGTCCGCGGCGCTGCGCCGCCGGCTGCGCATCCACACCGCCGCGACGCTGGTGGCCGCCGGGGCGCTGGTGGGCGCCTGGGAACTGTCCGGCGCGCGCTTCTTCTGGCCGCTGGTGCCGCTGCTGTTCCTCGGCTTCGCACTGCTGCGGCACCGGCGGATCGCGCACGCGTGGCGCGCCGGCGGCTGGCCGGCCGGGCCGCCGTGGGCTGACCGCGGCCGGCGCTGGGCCGGGCCCGGCTGGGCTGGGCGGGCCTGGGACGGCGGCGACTGGCGCGGCGGCGTACCGCGCGGACGCGGTCAGTGGTGAGGCGGGGCTGACCGGCGGGTCCCGGGGCGTCGCGTCCCGGGTCACCCGGCCGACCCCACGATCACTACCCTGGGCTGGCACGTATCGGCCACAGTGGAGCGTATCCGCGGTCATCGGGGCCGCACCGGGTGTCAGGGGATGTCGCCGCAGATGATGGGACCGTCGCACGCGCTGTCGGGCGCGGCTGTGTGGCTCGCCGGATCGCTGGCCGCCGACCAGTTCGCCGGTTACCACCAGCACCCGGTGCAGCTGGCCGTGGGTACCGCCGTGTGCGCGGGCGGGGCGCTGCTGCCGGACCTGGACATGTCCGGCCGGGTCACCCGCAACCGGGGCGGCGCCACGGTGGCGCACACGTTCGGGGTGGTGTCGCTGTTCGTGGCCGAGTGCCTGGAGAAGTTCTCGCTGGGCGTCTACAACCTGACCCGCACCCGCCGGGACCCGCACCTGCACAACGGGCACCGCACGTTCACCCACACGCTGCCGTTCACCGTGCTGGTCGGCGCCGCCACGGTGGAGCTGTGCCAGCGCTACGGCAAGCCGGCGGTACTGGTACTGCTGTTCCTGACCTTCGCGATGGCGCTGCGCGGGCTGTTCGTCCGGTGGTCGCACCGGGCCGGATTCGTCATCGTCACCAGCTGCGCCCTGGCCGCCGCCTACTGGGCCTACGACCGGCTGCCGGCCGGTCCCGGCTACCCGGTGCTGGGCCTGGCGCTGGGCGTCGGCGCGGTGGTCCACCTGCTCGGCGACGTGCTGACCCCGCACGGCTGCCCGCTGCTGTGGCCCATCCCGCTGGGCCGGCGGATGTGGCGGCCGATCGGCCTGCCGGACCGGATCAGCGTCCAGGTGGGTGGCCGGTTCGAGGTGTTCGCCCTGCGCGGCGCCTTCCTGCTGATCTCGGTACTCGCCGGCCTCGCCCAGCTGGCCCCGCAGGTCCTCGACCGCTACCACATCGACCTGTCCTGATCGCTCGGCTCAGAAGAGGGTGAGCTGGCCGGGTAGCGGCTCGTGGAGGTGTCGGGCGCGCCGGGGGCGGACGAACGGGTGCGGCGGGGCGGGCGGTTCGCCGGCCGGGGGCAGGCCGCCGGTCAGCGCCCAGAGCGAGGGTCCCAGCAGGATGCCGTGTTCGCGCAACACCCGGCGCATGGTGAGGCGGCTCAGCGGGACCCGGGCCAGGTCCAGGTCGGGCAGCGGCAGGTCGGCGCGCAGCGCCATCAGCTGGCGGTTGCGGTGCACCCGTTCGCGGGCGGCGACTCCTGCCAGGTGCCCGGCGGCCGCCTCGCCGACCACGGCGCGGACGGCCGCCGCGTCGCCACCGTCCAGCGCCGCCCAGGCGGCCTCGACGGTACCGAAGGCGCCGAGCAGCCGGGCGGCGGTGGCCGAGCCGAAGCCGCGTACCCCGGGCAGGTTGTCGGACGGGTCGCCGCGCAGCGCCGCGTAGTCGCGGTACTGCCAGGGGTGCACGCCGTAGGACTCCAGCAGGGTGGCGGCGGTCATCAGGACCGCGTTGTCCAGGCCGCCGTTGCGGATGCGCAGCACCGAGGTGGCCTCGTCGAGCAGGGCGAAGGCGTCCCGGTCGCTGGTCATCACGGCCGCCCGCCAGCCCCGCTCGCGGGCCCGGGCGGCGGCGCTGGCCAGCACGTCGTCGGCCTCGTAGCGCGCTGGTACCACAGTGCACAGGCCGGTGGCGCCCAGCAGGTCGGGGGCCAGCGCCAGCTGGGTGGCCAGGTCGGCGGCCTTGGTCGGCCGGTGGCCCTTGTAGGCGGGGTACTCCCCGCGCCGGGCGGACTCCTCGGCGGGGCAGTCGAAGCCGATCAGGACGGCCTGCGGGCGTAGCAGGGCGGCGGCCCGGGCGACGTAGGAGATCATGCCCCGGATCGCCCAGACCGGCGGGTCGGTCGGCTCGTCGAAGGGACCGGCCGCGTGGTACGCCCGGTGCAGCATGCTGTTCCCGTCGACCACCAGCAGCAGGGGTGCGGCAGGCGACGGCATGTTCGCAGGGTAGTACAGCGCTGGGACGCCGGTGCCGATGTGAGGCCGGCAACAGTCTTGACCGATCGGTCAGTTCCTGGCCGATCGGTCAGTACGGTGGATGGCGGAGGTGGTCCGCCGTGCCCAGAGCCAACACCCGGGAAGAGATCCTGGCCTCGGCCGCCCGGCTGTTCGCCAGCGCCGGCTACAAGGGCACGTCGCTGCAGGACATCGCCGACGACGTCGGCTGCTCCAAGGCCACCCTGCTCTACCACTTCGTCAGCAAGCACACCATCCTCGCCGACCTGCTCGGCCCCGCCATCCGGGAACTGGCCGTCCTCGACGGCGAGCTGGCGGCGCTGGACCCGGCGCCCGCCCGGGAACTGGCCATCGACCGGTACGTGCAGCTCGTCCTGGCGTACCGGCGGGAGATCGCGGTCATCTACCACGACCTGCCGCACCTGTTCGAGACGCCCGACTTCGAGGAGCTGCGGCTGCTCACCGAGCGGCTGGTCGACGCCGTCGCCGGTCGCTGCACCGACCCGGCCGACGTCATCGCCGCCCAGGTGGTGCTGGCCGGCATCGCCACCGTCGTCCTCGACCGGGCCGACCTCGACGACGACCAGCTCCGCCCGGCCGTCACCGGCGTAGCCCGCCGCGCCCTCATCCCGCACGACTGACGCCGCCGCCGGCCACACCGACCCGCCGGCACCACAGACCCGCCGGCACCACAGACCCGCCCGCACCACCGATCCGCACCGATCAGCAAAGGACACCGACATGGCAAGCCTCCTCTACCGCATCGGGCGGGCCTCGCTGCGCCGCCGCGGCACCGTGGTGCTCAGCTGGCTGATCCTGCTGGTCGCGCTCGGCGGCGCAGCGGTCGCCTTCAAGGGCGCCACGACCAGCGACTTCACCATGCCCGGCACCGAATCCCAGCGCGCCATCGACGCCCTGTCCCAGCAGTTCCCGCAGGCCAGCGGCGCCACCGGGGTGATCGTCATCGCCGGCCCCGGCGCCGACCCGCTCACCAGCCCGGCCAACCGGACCGCCGTCGGCGAGGTGGTCCGCGAGGCCGCCGCGCTGCCCGGCGTGGTCGGCGCGGTGGACCCGTTCAGCGTGGGCGCGGTCTCCACCGACCAGCGGTACGCCCTGGTGCAGGTGCAGTTCGCCGCCCGCGCCGACGCCGTCACCGCCGAGCAGCGCAGCGCGTACGAGCACACCGGGGCGGCGGCCGTCGCCGCCGGGCTGCGCGTCGAGCACGGCGGCGAGGTGATGAACGCCGAACCCGACGTCGGCGGCACCGAGGGCATCGGCGTCCTGATCGCACTGGTCGTCCTGGTGGTCACCTTCGGCTCCCTGGTGGCCGCCGGGATGACCATGCTCAACGCCCTGCTCGGCGTCGGTGCCGGGATGGCCGGCCTGTACGCGCTGAGCAGCGTGGCCCACCTGACCAGCACGGCACCCATCCTGGCGCTGATGCTCGGCCTGGCGGTGGGCATCGACTACTCGCTGTTCATCAGCTCCCGCTACCGCCAGCACCTGCGGGCGGGCCTGCCGCCCGAGGAGGCGGCCGGGCGGGCGGTGGGTACCGCCGGCTCCGCTGTGGTGTTCGCCGGCGCCACCGTGATGATCGCCCTGGCCGGCCTGTCGGTGGTACGCATCCCGTTCCTCACCGTGATGGGCCTGGCCGCCGCCGGTACCGTGGCCGTCGCCGTGCTGGTCGCCGTCACGCTGCTGCCGGCGCTGCTCGGCTTCGCCGGCCGGCGCATCCTGCCCCGGCGGGAACGCCGCCCGGACGCACCCGTCCAGGCCACCGCCCGGGAGGGCGCCGGGTTCGGCTGGGCACGGCTGGTGATCCGGAGCCGTATCCCGGTGATCCTGCTGGCCGTGGCGGGCCTGGGCGCGCTGGCGCTGCCCGCCGCACACATGCGTCTGGCGCTGCCCGGCGCCAGCTCCGGTCCGGTCGGCACGCCGGCCCGCGACGCCGCCGACCTGGTCACCGAGGGCTTCGGGCCCGGGTACAACGGTCGCCTGGTCCTGGTCGTCGCCACCGACTCGCCGCAGCGCACCGCGGCCGCCGCCGGACAGGTCACCGCCGCCCTGACCGGCACCCCGAACCTGCTCGGCGTGAGCCCGCCGAACTTCAGCGGCGACCGGCACACCGCCGTGCTGGCGCTGGTGCCGCGCACCGGCCCCACCGACGCGGCCACCGTGCGGCTGGTGCACGACGTCCGGGCGCGGGCCGCGACCGTGCCGGACGCCGACATCGCGCTGACCGGGCAGACCGCCGTGGGCATCGACGTGTCCGCCAAGCTGTCCGCCGCGCTACCGGTCTACCTGCTGCTCGTGGTCGGCCTGTCGGTCCTGCTGCTCATGCTGGTGTTCCGGTCGCTGCTGGTCCCGGTCAAGGCGGCGGCCGGCTTCCTGCTCACCGTGGGGGCCACCTTCGGCCTCACCGTGCTGGTCTTCCAGGACGGGCACCTGCGCGGCCTGGTCGGCCTGCACGACGCCGGTCCGCTGGTCAGCTTCCTGCCCATCCTGCTCATCGGCATCCTCTTCGGCCTGGCCATGGACTACGAGGTGTTCCTGGTGTCGCGGATGCGGGAGGACTACGTGCACGGCGACACCGCGCGGCAGGCCACCGTCAACGGGATGGGGCACGGTGCCCGGGTGGTGACCGCCGCCGCGCTCATCATGGCGTCGGTCTTCGCCGGCTTCATGCTGGTCGACGACCCGACCATCAAGTCGATGGGGTTCGCGCTCGCCGTCGGCGTGCTGATCGACGCGTTCGTCGTGCGGATGACACTGGTACCGGCGGTGATGTCGCTGCTCGGCCGGGCCGCCTGGTGGCTGCCCCGGCCACTGGACAGGGCGCTGCCGAACATCGACATCGAGGGCCAGGCGCTGCACCGCGACCGGGTGTCCGCCGACCGTGAACTGGTCGGCGCCGGCAGGCACCGCGGGTAGCCCGGCGCAGCGACGGTCCGGGGCGGCGTCAGGCGGGCGACGGCTCGTGTTCGGCGCCGTCCGCGATGTCCTCACAGGGCACCAGCCGCAGGATGTCGGCGTGTGCGCTCAGGTATGCCCGTTCGCCGACGTCACCGGTGGCCAGGACGGCCACGCCGGGCCAGTGGTCACGGCCGAGCAGCACCGGGTGGCCGCGCCGGCCGGCGTAACTGGCCGCGCGCAGGGAGCTGCTGTCGGCCTGTTCGACCAGCCGGGCGACCGCCGCCCCGGTGACTCCGGGAGTGTGCGCGACCAGTACCAGGGCCGCCGGGGTGTCCACTTCGGCCAGGGCGTCCAGCGCCAGCCGCAGCGCCGAACCGGCGCCGGTCCGCCAGGCCGGGTCACGCAGCACCCGGACGCCGTCCAGCTTGGCCTGCGACCGTACCTGCTCGTCGGCCATGCCCAGCACCACCACGACGGGATCGCAGCCGGCGCCGGTGGCAGCGGCCACCGCACGGTCGACCAGCAACTCGCCATCCACCCGGACCAGCGCCCTGGGCCCACCGAACCGCTCACCGCCGCCAGCGGCGAGCACGATTGCCGCGACCACGGTCGTGCGGATCCTCTCCAACTCGATCGACCGGGCCCATGCTTCCGGCCCCGGCCAGCCGCGTCAAGCCGGCCCCGGCACCCCCGTCACGGACCGCCCACCGGCCCGCACGGCGCTGCCCGCCCGGCCGGCGCCAGACCCCTGCGCCGGCCCGCGCGAGGCCCTCGGCCGGCCAGCTGCCTCGATCAACTGCGGCGGTAGGCTAGCTCCATGACCTCCCCGGCGAGTTGGCAGAAGACCACTCTGATCCAGCACTCGCACTGCTCCTACTGCGGCGGCGCCTACCCCGAGGGCGCGGCCTGGCCGCGCACCTGCGACCACTGCACCGAAACCACCTGGCACAACCCGCTGCCGGTGGCCGTGGTCCTGCTGCCGGTCACCACCGGGGCCGGCGGGCTGACCGGCCTGGTGGTGATCCGCCGCGACATCGAACCGATGCGCGGCGCACTGGCCCTGCCGGGCGGGTTCATCGAGACCGGCGAGACCTGGCAGCAGGCCGCCGTCCGGGAACTGCGCGAGGAGACCGGGCTGCCCGCCGACGCCCGCGACATCCGCCTGGTCGACGTGGTCAGCACCGGCGGCACGATCAGCATCTTCGGCGCGCTGCCGGCCCGCGAGGCCGCCGACCTGCCTGCCCCGACCGCCACCGCCGAGGCGACCGAGTGGCTGGTCATCACCGCACCCCGCGGCTCGCCTTCCCCAGCCACGAGGACGTGGTGACCAGCTACTTCGCCTCGGCGTAACTGTCCACCACGTGGGCCTGCACCGGCAGGCGCACCGGCGAGTCGCCGAACAGCAGCCGGCGGGCCTGCTCGGCGCAGTCGGTGACCAGCTGCGCAACCTGGGCGCCCTGCGCAGCCGGGCAGTGCACGATCACCTCGTCGTGTTGGAAGAAGACCAGTTCGGCGCCCTCGGGCAGGGCCGGGCGCAGCAGCGCCAGCAACGAGTTGCCCACTCGGCGGCGGTGGCCTGGATGACGAAGTTGCGGGTGAACCGGCCCCGCGCCCGCTCCGACGCGCCGGCCTGGCGCGGCCCGTCCTGCTCGGCGTAGTCGGCGAAGGATGCACCGCTGCGGCGGGCAGGTACGCCCCAGCCAGGAACGCACCAGCCCGCCACCTTCACCGATCCGGGCAGCGGACTCCACATAGGACAGTGCGGTCGGGTACGACTGGCGCAGCGTCGCCAGCGCCGGGGCGGCCGCCCCGCCGGTCTGCCCGTACATGGCGCCGAGCAGGGCCACCTTGGCCTTCGCCCGGTCCCCGCCGAAGGACTCGGCGGCCAGCGCGTCGTACATGTCCCCGGCGCCGGCCGCCCGGGACATCCGCGCGTCGCCGGAGACGGCGGCCAGGATGCGCGGCTCCAGCTGCCCCGCGTCGGCCACCACCAGCTTCCAGCCCGGATCGGCGCAGACCGCCCGGCGCACCGCCCGGGGAATCTGCAGCGCACCGCCGCCCCGGGTGGCCCACCGGCCGCTGACCACGCCACCGGGCACGTACTCGGCATGGAACCGGCCGTCGCGCACCCACTGGGCGCGCCAGGACCAGCCGTGCGCCACCCAGATCCGGTACAGCTCCTTGTACTCCAGCAGCAGCGCGGCCGCCGGGTGCTCCACCTGGCGCAGCACCCAGGCCCGGGTGTTGGGCACCGACACCCCGACCCGGCCGAGCGCGCGGACCACCTCGGCCGGCGAGTCCGGGTGGATACGCTGCCCGCCCAGCGCCCCGGCGATCTGCTCGGTCAGCTCCACCAGCCGGCGCGGCGGCCCGCCCACCGTGGACGGCTCGCCCAACAGGTCACGCAGCAGCGCGTCGTGTACGTCGGCGCGCCACGGCAGGCCCACCTGACCCATCTCGGCGGCGATCAGCCCGCTGGCCGACTCGGCAGCCACCAGCAGCCGGAACCGCCCCGGCGCAGCGGTGGCGCCGATGCGCCGCTGCTGGTCGCGCCACACCTCGGCGAGCGCCGCCAGCGGATCGGCCAGCTCCGCAGCGCCGGACCCGGTGTCGAACAGCGCCTCCTGCCGCTCCCCCGGCGGGACCGGCGCGGCCGGCGTCGGATCCGGCGGTACCGGCAGCCCGCGCAGCCGTGCCCAGGCGGCCGCCAGCGAGCGGGGCTCGCCCCACCGGCCCTCGTAGCCCAGCAGCAGCGCCTCGGTCAGCTCGATGTCGTGGCAGCGCTGCACCCGCAGCCCGGCGCGCAGCAGCCGCGGGTACGCCTGCGCGCAGCCGGCCCACACCACCCGGCGCGGCCCGATCCGGGCGGCGAGCGCGGCCGGGTCGGGGCACAGCTGCGCCGGGCCGCCCGGCTGCCCGTCGGCGTCCAGGTCACGCACCCGCGCACTCCCGTCCGGCAGCGGGGCGACCAGGATCAACACACCCCCATTCTGACCAGCGGGTACGACAGGCAGGTGCGGCACGCTGCCGGACGCTGATCAGGTCGACGGGGGCACCGCCACCAAACCTGTCTCGTAGGCGATGATCACGAGTTGGACGCGGTCGCGGGCATCGAGCTTGGTCAGCAGCCGGGACACGTATGTCTTGACGGTGGCGACGGTGATTCGCAGGTCAGCGGCGATTTCGGTGTTGGACCGGCCCCGACCGACCAGCACCAGCACCGCCGTTTCCCGGTCGGTGAGGCCGGCCGGTGCCGGGCGGGTGGACAGGTGCCGGGGGCGGCGGGCGAACTCCTCGATCAGGCGCCGGGTGACGCTCGGTGCGATCAGCGCGTCCCCGGCTGCCACCACCCGGACAGCGTCCAGGATGTCCTCCAGGGCCATGTCCTTCACCAGGAAGCCGCAGGCACCCGCCCGCAGCGCCCCGTACACCTGCTCGTCGTCGTCGAAGGTGGTCAACACGAGTACCCGCGCGTGGCTGTTACCCGCGACGATGCGCCGGGTCGCCTCGATGCCGTCCATTCCCGGCATGCGCAGGTCCATCACCACGACGTCGGGGCGCAGATCCTCGGCCATCCGGACGGCGTCGGCGCCGCTACCGGCTTCGCCGACGATGCCCAGATCAGGCGTGTCGGCGACGACCATGCGCAGCGCGGCACGGATGAGCGGCTGGTCGTCGACCAGCAGGACCCGCACCGTCATCGGGCCGGCACCGGCAGCGGAAGGCGGGCAGCAACCCGAAAGCCCGCGCCCGCGCGCGGCGCGGCGGAGAACTCGCCGTCCAACAGGGCAACCCGCTCGCGCATGCCGACCAGCCCGTAGCCGGGCCCGCCGGCACCGACCCGGCCCGGCCCGTCGTCGAGGACTTCGACGGACAGCAACTCCTCACCACACTCCACGATCACCTGGCAGGAACCGACGCGGGCGTGCCGGACGACGTTGGTCACCGCCTCCTGGATGATCCGGTAGGCAGACCGGTCGACCTCCGCCGGCAGCGCGGCCGGCGTGCCGATCCACCGCAGGTCGACGCGGACGCCCGCGGCGGCCGTCGCCGCCACCAACCGGGGCAGGTCGGCGAGTCCCGCCACCGGGCCGGCATCGGCTTCACGCAGCGCGCCCAGCATCCGGCGAAGCTCCGCCAACGCCTCCCGGCTGGCTGTCTCCACCGCACCGAGCGCCTGCCGCGCCTGGGCGGGCTGGCTGTCGAAGACCCGGTAGGCGGCGCCGGCCTGCATGGCGATGACGCCGATGCTGTGTGCGACCGAGTCGTGCAGCTCACGGGCGATACGCAGCCGTTCGCCGATGATCGCCTGCCCGGTGGCCTGAGCGCGCACGGTCTCGGCATGTTCACGGCGTTGGCGGACCAGGAGCCCGATGGTCAGGCCGACCGCGATCAGGAGGGTGTAGAAGATTGCCTGGCTGGCGGCGGCGGCCTGGCTCAGCCGCTGCGGCCACGAGCCGCTGTCCGCGGTGAATACCCGCCAGGTGAGGCCGGCGCCGACCAGCGCGGCCAGCGCGCCGGCCGCGGCGAGGACGCCGATGTGTCGTTGGGTGCCCGCCGCCACGACGCCGACAGCGACAACCACGGCGAGCTTGGGTCCGAACGACACGTCGCCCTCTCCCAGCACCAGGATCACCGCCACCGCACCGGCGGTCATGAGACCCAGCGCCGGTACCGGCCGGCGGCGCAGCAGGGTGGCGGGTAGGACCATGACCACAGCGGGCCACAGCACCCGTAGCCCCTCCTGGTGTCGCATCTCGTTGAGCACCGCGACGATCATGAGCAAGGGGTAGGCGAGGACCGTGGTCCAGCCGAGCGCGGACCCGGCGCGGCGGCGGGTCGTGGAGGTCATGCACCGATGTTATCCAGGGCATATGCTGCCCGCATCGGTCCCCGGGCGTACGTCTGTGAGCGGACGGCATCGGCGCATCTGTAGGCCCCGGGCCGATGAAAGGCGGGTGCTGCGCCGGCACTGTGGATCCCGTGATCGAACTCAGAGAGCTGACCAAGAGATACGGCCGCGCCACCGCTGTCGACCACGTGACCTGCACCATCCGACCCGGCCACGTCACCGGGTTCCTCGGACCGAACGGTTCCGGCAAATCAACCACGCTGCGGATGATCCTCGGCCTGAATGAACCGACGAGCGGCACGGCAACTGTCAACGGCCGCCGGTTCCGGGACCACCCCCGCGGACTGCGTCACGTCGGCGCACTGCTCGACGCGGGTGACGTGCACGGCGGTCGCACCGGCCGCCACCATCTGGCCGCCCTCGCCCTCAGCAACGGGATCACCCCGCGCCCGCGCCGACCAGGTCCTGGACGAGGTCGGTCTGGCCGACGTGGCGCACCGCCGCATCGGCCAGTACTCCCTCGGCATGCGACAGCGTCTCGGCATCGCCGCCGCCCTGCTCGGCAACCCACCCGTACTGCTCTTCGACGAGCCGATCAACGGCCTCGACCCCGAAGGCGTGCACTGGGTACGGGGCCTGTTCCGCCGCCTCGCCGCCGAGGGCCGCACCGTGCTGGTATCCAGCCACCTCATGACCGAGATGGAGAACACCGCAGACCAGCTCATCGTCCTGGGCCGCGGGCGGCTGCTGGCGGCCGAGAGCGTGACCGAGTTCGCCGCGCGCGGCACCCAGCCAACCGTGACCGTACGCAGCTCCGACGACACCGCGTTGGCCGCGGTGCTGGCCTCGGCCGGCGCCACGGTGCACCGCAACGCCGACGGAGCGCTCGCGGTCAGCGCCCTGACCGCGACCCGCATCGGTGAACTCGCCATGGACAACCGGATCCTGCTGCACGAACTGACCACCCGGACCGCCTCCCTGGAGCAGGCGTTCATGGAACTGACCGCGGACAGCGTCGAATACCTCGCCGGAGACCACCGATGACCATGACCACCGCCAACACTCCCACCGCGTCCCGCCCACGATTGCGCCACCTACTCGCCAGCGAATGGCTCAAGCTGCGCTCCCTGCGCTCAACGCCGTGGGCGCTCGCGGTCAGCGCCCTGGCGGTCATCGGCGCCAACGCCAACGCCGCCTTCGCCGACTACACCAACTTCCCGACCTACTCGGCGTCGCAGCAGACCGACTTCCTGAGCTCGGCTCTGTTCGACTCCTTCACCGATGTCGCCAGCCAGATCCTGATGCTCGCCGTCGGCAGCATCGGCGCAATCATGATCGTCAGCGAATTCTCCACCGGGCAGGTCCGCACGACGTTCGCGGCCGTCCCGCACCGACGGGCGGTGATGACAGCCAAGGCGGTCGTGCTCGCCGCGGCCAGCACCGGGTACGGGCTGGCGGTGTCGTCGACATCGTTCGCCGTGGTGCAGACGATCCTGGCCCGTCGGCACGCGAACGTGGCGATCAGCGATCCGCACGCGCTGCGGGTCATCGCCGCCTCCACGCTGCTCGCCCCGGTCTGCGCACTGGTCGGGCTCGGCGTCGGCAGCATCGTGCGGCACAGCGCGAGCAGCATCGTCGGCACCGTCGTCGTGCTCATGCTGCTGCCATTCATGTTCGCCAGCAAAAATCCGTGGGCCACCGCGGTCGAACGCTGGCTGCCACACAGTGCCTGGTACCACCTGTCGGCTGAACAGCTTGCCGGAGACGAGGGTGGACGGGTACCGGCGACGTTCGCCGCCGCGTGGGGCGTCTACGCGGTGTGGGCGCTGGCCGCGGCGGCGGTCGCGATCTTCTCGGTTGACCGGCGCGACGTGTGATCCGTGCCCGACCGCGACGACGTTGCCCGCCAGCCACGATCGGACGATGTCGTAGCATCGCGGCACCCGCAGGCCCGGCACGCGGCCGCCGAGGTACGCCGATGGGCAGCCGGCACATACCACCCGGCCGCCCATCGGCGTCCAGGCAACAGATCCGCGCACTCCCGTCCGGCTACGGGGACCAGAATCAGCACACCCAGCGGGTACGACAGGCAGATACGGCACGCTCAGTGCACGTCGCCAGTCCACCAGACGTCGCTGGCATCCTCGAACCAATACCGGTGTTCGCCGCTGCCGGTCACGGTCAGCCCGTACCTGTCACGGGTCGGCATGCCCGCGCCGCTCCACCGCTGATACAGCTCCTCCACTTTGTCCCACAGCAGCCGGGCGCCGTGCTGTGCCACGGTCTGCGTTGTCAGCTCCAGGCACGCCCAGGAGCCATCGTCGGCGAGCAGCCAGCGTTGCGGGCCGGTGTCCGGATCGAACCAGACCGAGACGACACCGGGCAGTTGCAGCGCAACGATCATGCCGAAGTCCGGATGATCCAACTCCTCCGCACCGACCAGCATCGGCCGGGCGGCCACATCGTCGTCCGGTGTCGCGAGGGCCGATGCGAGCCGGCGATCCGAGTCGGCCGGCGGGTCCGAGCGAACCGGCATGAAGCCGCCGTAGTCCGGCAGGAACCGGCCGCACATCTGGCCACGCACGTCACGACGCAGCAGGACCAGTGCGCCGCCGCCGAGATCACGATGCAGGTTGGTGACCAGCAACCCGCCGGAACGAAGCTGCGCCACCCATGACGGCGGGACCGTCGCGGCCGAACAGGTGGCGATGATCCGGTCATACGGGGCGCCCTCGGGATGCCCGCCCGCTCCATCGCCGACCACCAGGGTCGGTGTGTAGCCGCAGCCCAGCAGCGCGAGCCGGGCAGCCTCGGCCAGCGCCGGGTCCACTTCCACTGAGGTCACCAGCGGTGAACGCAGTCGGTGGGAGAGGAGTCCGGCGTTGTAGCCGGTGCCGGTGCCGATCTCCAACACCCGCGCACCGTCGTCCACGTCAAGCGCTTCGAGCATGAGAGCCATCAGGCCTGGTGCCGTGCTCGACGAGGTCGGCGTCCCCCGGGCCGGGCGGCCGGTGACGCGCGCCCGCTCCCATCGGCCTGGGTCGTTGTCCAGTTGGGTGACCCAGGTCACATCGGTGTAGACCATGCCAAGCCAGCCCTGATCAAGTTCACTGATCGGCAGCCACCCGGAGTGGTCGGTGGTCTGACGGAAGAACCGGGGAAGGAACAGGTGCCGAGGGACGCTGGCGAAGGCGTGCATCCACGGCAGCGTCCGCAGCCCGCCCGCAGCGGTGATCTGGTTGACCATCGCCCGGCGCAGGGTCTCTGTCTCGCTCACCTGATCTCCCGGGTCAGTGCATCGGCGATGGATGCGGCGATCGGAAGGCCGGTGGCGTCTTCGATCCAGGCCCATTGCCCGTTCGGGTTGATCTCTAGGAAGACCCACCGATCATCTGGGGTGACGATGAAGTCGAACGTCCCGAAACGTAACCCTAGCCGCCTCATCAGAGTCGATATTCCGGCTCGGACCTGCGCCGGCACGTCCGGGAGTGGGGTGTAGGTCAGCGCCTCGTAGTCCGCGCGCCAGTCCACCGCGGCGGCGTTGCTGCCTGCGTCTATACGCGCCGCCAGAAACACCTCATCCGCCACGGTCAGCCGCACCTCGTAGCGCTTGTCGATGCGCTCTTGGAGCAGGTGGGCGGTCAACCGGATCGACTCGTCAACATCGCCGAGGCTGACCGGGGTCGTGAACACCACCCGATGCGTGTCACCCTCAGTAATCCCGGCCGGGGTCAACGGCTTGTAGACCGCCGCGCCGACGTGGGCGACGAACTTCGCCGCCTCGGCCGGGTCGTTGGTCACGATCGTGTCCGGCACCGCCAGGCCGCATGCTGCCGCGTGTGCGAGCTGGACCGGCTTGTACTCCGCCGCCGCGATAGCGGCTGGATGGTTCAACCACCAGGGCAGCGCCGAGAGCACCCCACCCAGCCCCATGCGTGCCTCTCCCGCAGCCCAGCGACGTACCTGCTCACCCATCCCCGCCGGCAGATCGAACGCGGTCGGGCGCCGGTAGTACACGCAGCCGATCTCGGCGATGGAGACCTCCCGTTCGGGCAGGCGCAGGCTGCCGATCCAGCCTGCTTCTGCCCTGTTCAGCCGCGCCGACACAGTCAGCCGTTGTGGAAACTCGCCCGGGTCGCAGCGGAACACCGGCACCCGGCGCCGGTTCAGTTCGCTGACCACGTAGTCAGCCGTGGGGTCGAACGGGTGAGTCAGGACCAGCGTCACAGCGCGGCTCATCGGCTCAATCCTCCCGCTGGTCCACGTCGGAGTCCGGACCCTTGCTGCCATCCGGGTTCGTGGTGGTTCGTGTCTGCCCAGTGGTATGGCGCAGCAACGGCACCACCACACCGTCTGCCTCGACCACCGTGCCGATCTGCCGCTCGTGATCAAAGCCGTACCTGGACAGGTCACCCACTGGCACCGCCGGGGCGACCACAGCGCGGTTCAGCCCGAACGGGACAGCTCCGGTCGCCGTCACCTGCCCGGCGCTGTCGAGCAGCCCGAACGGCCGACCCAACGCAAATGCGCTGGAGTCCGGGTACAGCGGATCGGGCCCTGTCGACATCGGCCCGGCCACCCGCATGCTTGTCTTCAACATCGCCTCAGTGCCTCCTCTCTCCCCGGACCGTCCGGGGAAACCTCCGACTACGCCGGAGTGCTCCACGTTCGGGCACTCCACACACGTCCGGCTACGGCGCCGGAAAGTCTCACCATCCGCAACCGATAGCTCCGTCCGGAGCGAAATCCCTTGCAGCACATTGGCTTCGATGCGTACTGCTCCGTACCCACCCGGGTCTGACAGACGCGGGCACCACGGCGTGCGCTGCTTCTCCGATGCCGACCGCCGGGTGATATAGAGCCCCAATGCAGCGTCGGTCTCAGCACCCAACACCGCCCGAAGCCCTCGCCGGTAGCACCTCTGCGGCCAACGGATCACGCCTTGTTCGAGCTTGCCGATGTAGTTGGCATCCAGCCGGACGACCAGCCGGGCCTCCGCGTAGAGGTGGGCGTTGACCGCCTCCGCCAACTCCTGCCGAGACATCGCCCGACCCGACCCCGTCGGGGACAACCGACTCAACCGCGCCCGCGCCAACAGGTGATTTGCTTTCCGCACGTACCCCTCGCTTCCCGGTCTCGGAGTATTCGAGCCGCTTGGTCGCAACCAGACTCGCGCGAGCGTCAGCCGGGTGACAGGGCGCAGGAAGGGGCGCACTTGTGCACAGGGGCGCACAGCCCGTCCGCAATGGTCGTGGTCGGTGAACTACAGTGCGTACTGTCTCTGGGGAGGCAGTGATGGCCGGAACGCAGCCGAACGACCGGCTGGCCAGCGTCATGCATGAGGCGGCGCTGTCCCACAAGGCGCTGGCGCGTGCTGTACGTGAGGCCGCCACACGTCGCGGCGAGGCGTCGAGCGCAGATCACACATCGGTTTCCCGCTGGCTGGCCGGGATGCAGCCCCGGCGACCGACGCCCGAGCTCATCGCCGAGGCGCTGTCGATGCGCCTGCACCGCCGGGTGACGATGGCCGAGATCGGCATGGAGCGCGCTCCTGACCGTCGTGAGGATGTCGGCCTGGACTACCCGGACGACCCCACGGAGACGACAGCGCTACTCGCCAGGTTGTGGCGAGCGGACCTCGATGACGTGCGCTCCATCGCAGAAATCACGCCCGAGGCAGCCGCATGGGCGGCAGCATCCCGGAAGTGGCTGGTGCGACCGGACGAGGAGCCGGCCCTCGGCGGCCGTGGCGAACGCAGGGTGGGAGCCGCGGACCTGCCGGCAATCCGGGCCACCATCACAGCGTTCTCGATTCTCGACGGCCACTTTGGCGGTGGCAATGCCCGGTCGGCCCTGATCCAGTACCTCCACAACGAGCTACTCCCGATGCTGCTGGGCAGGTACTCGGACCAGGTCGGTAGGCAGCTCCACGCCATCGTGGCGGAGGCGCTGCTACAGGCCGCATGGATGACCTACGACGTCGGGCGGCAGGGGCTGGCGCAGCGGTACTTCGTCCAGGCGCTCAGGCTCGCCCAGGCGGCCGGGGACGTCCTGCTCGCCGGCAGCATCCTGGACGCGATGAGCCACCAGGCGACGTTCCTCGGCCGTCATCGGATGGCCGCCGAGCTGGCCCGGTCAGCCCGTGCCGGCACTCGGGGAGCGGCGACCCCGACGCTGACGGCCCACTTCCTGGCAATGGAGGCCCGAGCTGCCGCGGCCGGCGGCGACCAGGCCGCGACGATGCGGCTGCTCTCCGAGGCGGTCCGGGTCTTCGAACGCAGTCAGCGCGGGAACGATCCCGACTGGATTGCGTACTTCGATGATGCCGAGCTGGCCGCTGAGTTCGGCCACTGCTTCCGCGACATCGGCCGGGGCAGCGACGCCGTCAGCTACGCTGACCGCGCCCTGGCCGCGGCCAGAGGCATGTCCAGCCGCAGCGACTTCTTCGTCACCATGGTCCGCGCCGATGGCCTGCTCGCCAGCGGCGAATTGGAGCAGGCCTGCGCAACCGCCGCCGAGGCGCTCGACTTCGGACGGCCGATCAAGTCGGCCCGCTGCGTGGAGTATCTACGCACCTTCCGTACCCACCTCGCGCCACATGCGAAGACCACCCACTACCGGCAGCTCGCCGAGGTGGCAACCGGCCACCCGATGTGGGACGTAGAGCTTCAGAACGGCTTCCACTGATCGAAACCCGTACCCGTACGCAGCGAGGCCATCCGCTTGTCGAACTCGGACCGCTTGCCGCCGTTGCTCTCTACCCCGGCCAGCCATGCCACCATCGACAGCTCCCGCAACTCCCGGAGCACCGGGTACCCGGACCAGGCCATGACATCGAAGCCATATCCCCGGGCGAATTCGGCGTACTCCTCGCTGGTGTGCCAGCCGAACCGCTCGTAGAACATCGCCGTCTGCACGAGATCCCACTCACGCGGCCCCACGCAGACGTCGTCCAGGTCGACCAGCACCGCTCTGCCGGCGCGGTCCCGGAGCACGTTGCCGACGTTGGCGTCACCATGGATTACTCCGCCAGGCAGCTCAAAACGAAGCGCCGCGTACCGATTGGCAACCGCCGCGGCCCGGTCGAGGAGGTAAGCGCAGTCGTCGGACGACAGGGCCTGCTGCGACTCGATACGGGCGAGCAGCCTTCCGGCCGGATCAATCATTGGCAGCTCGAACGACGGTGTGGGCAGTGCATGCAGTGCGCGCAACAGAACTGCCAGGTCAGTCACCGTACCGAAGTCGTCCCGGTCGTTGACCGACTCCCATAAGCCAACCGACCAACCGTCGACCGTGACCGGCTGATCCACGTCCAGCGCCCGAACCGCTGGCACTCCCCGTTCAGCCAGCCAGCGAGCCACCCGGACTTCCCGGAGAACCGCGGCTGCCGTTTCCCGGGACCGAGCCACCCGGGCGATGACCGGCCGGTCGCAGAGCCGGAACACCACGTTGGAACCCAACCGGACCAGCTCGGTCCGGGAGTCACTCAGGCCGACAATGGTGAGCACCTGGGCCAACACGTTCCGGGCCTGTTCCCTCTCCGCGCTCTCCTCCGGGCCTCCAGTCACCAGGCCATTGTCCTACCTTCCCCGCCGCCATCGTCCCTTACGGGTGGCCTGCCTGGTCAAGGTCGTACGCGGCACCCGTTGAGCGATACGCCATCGTCGGTGTGACACCGCCGCCCCGGTCTGGTGCAGGACCGGGGCGGCGGTGGGCTGGAGCGGCGTACGGGGTGTCGGCGGCTACTTCACCGAGCCGGCGGTGAGCCCGTTCTGGATCTGCCGCTGGAAGAGCACGTAGACCACCACCATCGGGATGATGGCCAGGGTCAGGGCGGCGAACAGCGCCGGCCAGTCGGCCTCGTACCCGGCCGCCACGCTGATCCCGGCGATGCCCTGGGTGAGTACCCACTTCTTGTCGGCGCCCTGCCCCTGCAGCAGCACGATCGGCAGCAGGTACTGGTTCCACTGGCCGAGCACGTTGAAGATGCCGATGCTGATGATCCCCGGGCGGGCCATTGGCAGCATCACCTGGAAGAACAGCCGGGTGTGCGAGGCGCCGTCCATGGTCGCCGCCTCGGCCACCGAGGTGGGCAGCGTACGGAAGAAGGCGGTCAGGAAGAACACCGTGAACGGCAGCGAATAGGCGACGTAGACCAGGATCAGCCCGCCGCGCGAGTTGAGCCCCACGTAGGGGCCGATCACCGGCAGCCCGCCGGCGTTCTTCACCACGAAGAACAGCGGGACGATCGCCAGGAACACCGGGAACGCCAGCCCCGCGACGAAGAAGTAGTAGAGCACCCGGTTGCCGATGAACGTGTACCGGGCCAGCACGTAGGCGGCCATGGCGCCGAGCAGCATGGTGAAGAAGGTGGAGAACGCCACCACCACGGCGCTGTTGAACATGTACCGGCCGATGTGCGCCTTGGTCCAGGCCCGGCCGAAGGCGCCGAAGCCGAAGTGGTGCGGCAGCGACCAGGCGTTGCCGAAGATCTCGTTGTTGGTCTTGAAGGCGGCCAGCACCACCCAGATCAACGGCACGATGATGAACGCCGCCCAGAGCATGAGGAACACCTGGCCGAGCACGCCCAGCACCCCGTTGCCCTCGGACTTGCGGCCGGGCCTGACCCGGCCGGTGGCGCCGGCCCGGGTGGCCGACCGTTGGGCGGGTACTTCGAAGGTTTCTGTGGTCATCGTCGGGTCCTCAGAACTCGATCTGCTCGCGCCGGGTGGTCCGCATGATGAGGGCCGCGAAGGTGAGCGTCATCAGGAACAGGGCGACGCCCATCGCCGAGGCGTAACCGGCCTTCGAGTATTTGAAGGCGTTGAGGTAGATCTGCTCGGAGAGCACCGTGGTCGCGCCGTCCGGGCCGCCCTGGTCGATGGAGAGCACGTTGACCAGCGCGAACAGGTCAAACGCGGCGACTCCGAGGTACACCCAGGCCACCTGGACGGTGTCCCGCAGCAGCGGGATGGTCAGCCGGAAGAAAACCGTCACCCGGCTGGCCCCGTCCAGCGCGGCGGCCTCGAACAGCTCGCCGGGCAGCGAACTCATCGCGGCCGAGAAGAGCACCACGTAGAAGCCGACGGCCTGCCACACGCCGACCGCCATGATCGACCAGAAGGCCAGGTGTTTCTCGGTGAGGAAGCCGACCGGGTCCATCCCGAACAGCGACAGCGTGCCGCCGATCAGGCCGGAGCGGTCCGGCTCGTAGACCTTCTGGAACAGCACCCCGATGATCGGCACGGCCAGGACCTGGGGGAGGAAGAACACCACCCGGTAGAACTTCGACCCCCAGACCCCGGTCGCGACGCCGCTTCTGGTGCGGCCCCCGACGTTGAGCATGAACGCCAGGAACAGGGCGATGACGATAGTGACCACGGGCATGACAAGCAGAGCCCACAGGTTGTGCTCCACGGCGTTCCAGAAACCGTCGTCGGAGAGCAGCGTCCGGAAGTTGCCGAACCCGACGTTGACTGGGGCGCCGAAGCCGCTCCACCGTGTCAGCGAGAGCTGGAATGCCTGGGCGAACGGTCCGATGACATAGACCGAGTACAACGCCACAGGCAGCGCCAGGAACCCGATGATGAAGGGGTATCTACCATGCCGCATGGTCACTACCCTCCGCTCAGCGCTTCTGCTTGGTGATGGAGCTGTCCTTCTTGATGGCGTCGGCCTTGGCCTGCATCCGGGTGCAGAACTTGTCGGCCGTGCCGCCCTGGTAGAACAGCTCGTTGGTGGCCGAGCGCAGCTCCTTGTCGAGCTCGCCGTACCAGCCGTCGAAGCGGTAGTTGAAGGTGGACTTGGCGCCGGCCAGCGCGGTGCTGGAGCTCTGCAGGCCCGGCGGCAGGGTGAGCCCCTCGGAGGCGCCCTGCACCGAGGTCAGCGAGCCGGTCGTCTGGGTGAAGCCCTTGGCCCCGGCCTTGGACAGCATCTGGCGCAGGTACTCCATGCCGCCCTTGGGGTTCTTGCCGTGCGCGGCGACGATGAAGCCCTCGCCGGCGGTGGCGAACAGCGCCGAGGCGTCCAGCTTGTCGGAGCCCGTCAGCGACGGTACCGGCATCATGGCGTACTCGAAGCTGGCCGGGGTGTTGGCCTTCTGCTCGTTCTCCAGCCAGTTGCCACTGGGGTAGAAGGCGACCTGGTCCTGGTTCTGCTTGAGCTGCACCTCGGTGTGCTTCAGGCCGAGGAACGCCTTGTCGGTGTACTTGGCACCGATCTCGGCCCACGCCGTGGCGGCCTGCTTCACGGCGTCGACCGTCCACGCGCCGTCTTCGAGGTTGTCGATGTTCTTCAGGATGTCGGCCCCGCCGAGCTTGGCGGCCGAGGAGAGGATCACCAGGTACTGGTAGTAGGAGGCGTTGGCGCCGGCGTAGCCGTACGGCGTGATGCCGGCGGCCTTGATCTTGTCCAGCAGCGCGGTGAAGTCGCTCCACGTCTTCGGCGCGGCCCAACCCTTGCTGGCGAACAGCTTCGCGTTGTACCAGACGCCGTAGACCGTGTAGACGTAGTTCAGCGCGTACGGCTTGCCCTCGTAGAGGCCCGACTCGACGGTGCCGTCCACCAGGGTGTCCTTGACGGTCTTGCTCGGGTCGTCGACCGACTTGGCCGCGAACAGCGCGGTCAGGTCCTGCAGCTGGCCGGCCGAGACCAGGGCGCCGTTGTCCATCAGCTTCGAGCCGGAGTTGTCAATCACGTCCGGCGGGGTACCACCGGCGAACCGGGGCTGCAGGGTGGTGGAGATCTCCTCGGCCTTGGACTCGGTGACCTTCGAGTCCGGCCAGGCCTTCTGGTACAGCGGCACGTGCACGTCGGTGGCGTACTTGTCGCTGTAGCCGCCGTTGAAGATGACCACCTCGACGCCGGTCTTGGTGTCGAAGCCGAGCGGGTTGGCGTCGCTGACAGCGCCGCCCTTGTTCTGGTCCTTGTTGTCGTCGTTACCGCCGGTGGCGCAGGCCTCCAGCAGACCGACCGCGGGGACCGCCAGCAGGCTGACGGCGGCGGCGCGGCGCAGGACGGTCCGCCGGGTCAGGTCCGACGTGGACTCGCCCGTGGCGGGGGTTTCTGGGGTAAGGGACATCTTCTTCTCCTCGGTTTCGGGTCAGGCACCACGCCGGATACGCCCGGCGTAGCGCGACTCGAGGGTTTGGTTGTGCTCGTCCCCGCCGGGGACGCTTGCGGAGAGGTAGATCGGGGGTACCTCACCCGCGGCCTGGAGCTGCCGGACGACCTCGATGACCAGCGACTGCCCCAACAGGGCAGCCGTGATCGTGGAGACCGCGCCGACCGTGCCACCGCCGGGTAGCGGTAGCAGTGCGTCGCCGTACGGTGCGCCGTTGTCCAGCACGACGTCGGCGATCTCGGCCAGTCGCGCGCCGCTGTGGTGCCGGGAGGCCACCCGCGCCGTGTGCGCTGCCGAAGTGATGGCGATCAGGTGGTGCCCGCGCTCCTTGACCAGCAGCGCGAACTCCACGATCGAGGCGTTGATGCCCGACTGCGAGGCCACCACGAAGATGTCCGCGGGCCGGACCTGCGCCAGCTGGTAGACCCGGGCCGCCACGCCGGCCTGCCGTTCGAGCCGCTCGTCGTGCAGGATCTCCGGCGCCGCTCCCCCGTAGACCACGAGGTCGCGCAGCGCCAGCCGGTTGGTGGGGACGAGTCCGCCGGGGCGCCCGGCCAGCTCCATGGCCAGCGCCTCGGAGTGCCCGGTACCGAAGCTCTGCAGGACGCCACCGGCCCGCAGGGCGGCCACCACCAGCCCGGCCGCGGCGGCCAGCTGGTCTTCGTTGGCCCGGCTGACCTGGCCGACCAGGTCGGCCACGGCGCTGGCGTAGGCGCGGGCGCTCATGCGGCCGCCTCCTTCGTCGCCCAGTGGCCGGCGACCGCCTTGGCGGTGGCCTGGAAGGCGGCGTGCGACCGGTCGTGGGTGCGCTGGGCCACCGCGATGTAGAGCAGGTCGAGGACGACCAGCTGGGGATGGCGCCCGGAGAGCGCGTCCGGGCGGAACGTGGTGGCCTGCATGGCGTGGATCAGCGCCACGTCGGCGACCTCGGCCAGCGGCGAGCGGGGCGAGCTGGTCAGTGCGATGGTGGTGGCGCCGCTGCTGCTCGCCTCGGCGAGCATCTCGATGGTCTCCCGGGTCTGCCCGCTGTGCGAGATGCCGATGGCGACGTCGCCGGTGCGCAGCAGGGCGGCGCTGGCCAGGCCGTTGTGCACGTCGGTCCAGGACCAGGAGGCCAGGCCGATACGGTGCAGGCAGAGCTGCAACTCGGCGCCGACCAGGGCGCTGCCCGAGATGCCGTAGATGTCCACCCGCTGCGCGGCGGCCACCGCGTCCGCCGCCCGGGACACCGCACCGAGGTCCAGCAGCGCCGCGGTCTCCGCCAGCGCCCGGGTGTCGGCCGCCATGATCTGGCTGAGCACCCGCTCCAGCGGGTCACCCGGCTGGATCTCCCGCCCGATGTCGACCGTCCAGCCGGCCGCCCGGGCCGCCCGGCCGGTCTCACCGGCGATGCTCAGCCGCAGGTCGGCGTAGCCCTCGAAGCCGATGGCCCGGCAGAACCGGGTGACCGTGGCCGGCGAGGTGCCGCTGCGCTCGGCCAGCTCGACGATGGTGGCCCGAGCCGCGCCCGGCGGGTCGGCGAGCACCTGCTCGGCCACCCGCTGCAGCGCTCCGGTGAACTCCGGCAGCTGGCTGCGCAGCCGGGCGAGGAGGCTCCCGGTGGCGCGCGGCGCGTCTACGTCGGTCACCCGTCGCCTCCTTCCGGCAAGGTTCTTAACTGTCGCTGGTAAAACTTCTTACTGCCGACCCCTTACTGTCAACAACCCTGTCAGAAGTTTTCACAGTCGTTACCAACGGCTGAGGATGGGAGCGCGACCACGGGGGAGGGGACGACCGGCCGGAAGACTACCCGGCCGCAGGCCGGCCCAGCATCCGGGAAATATCACTCCTGAGCTGGGGAAACGCTCGTTCCCACTGGGACTGGTGGGGGCTTTCCGCGCCCGCCCCGGCCGGGATTGGTGACCGCTGTCCGATCTGCCCGGCGGCACCTCGACCGGATCCCCCGCCGGTGGGAAGGATGGTAAAAGTTTCCCTGGTCAGCCCGGCCGTCGACGGCCGGCGCCCAGCATGCCCACGATCGGCACCCCTGTCCTCGTTGACCTGTTCGACCGACACCCCTCGACCGGACCTGTCCGAACCGGGCAGCCGCCGTCGGCGACCGGGCAGCCGTGACGGCAGTCCGACGGCTCCGTTCATTGCGGACAATCGCCCCGAACGTCGGCAATGTCGTGGGTGGGCCCGAACCGCCACCGCAGGACGAGCTCGAAGGCGGCGTCCAACACGGCCATCGCGCTGCGCCGGCTGGCCGGGGCCTGGCCGGTGTCGGGCATGACGGAGACGAGCGGCACCGCCCGGGGGGCCGGTTCAGGCCCCGGGTTCGGCCTCCACAGTGGACAGCGCGGTAAGAAGGATTTCCAAGCCCTCCCGGGCCTCCTCCCCGGTCAGCGTCAACGGCGGCCCGATGCGCAGCACGTTGCCGTACAGGCCGCCCTTGCCGACCAGCAGGCCCAGCCGCCGGCACTCCTCGAAGACCCGGCCGGTCGCGTACGCGTTGGGGTTCTCGGTGCCCGGCTCGACCAGCTCCACCCCGAGCATCAGCCCCTTGCCGCGGACGTCGCCGACGATGCCCAGCCGGTCGACGGTGGGGCGCAGCCCGTCGCGCAGGATGGCGCCGGTCCGCGCCGCGTTCGCCTGCAGGTCGTGCTCGACCAGGTAGTCCAGCACCGCCACGCCGCCCGCGGTGGCCAGTGGATTGCCGCCGAAGGTGGAGAACGAGATGCCCGGGACCGCCTCCATCACCTCGGCCCGGCCCACCACCCCGGCCAGCGCCAGCCCGTTGCCGATCCCCTTGGCGAAGGTCAACAGGTCCGGGGTGACCCCGTGCGCCTGGTAACCCCAGAAGTGCTCGCCGGTGCGGCCCCAGCCGGTCTGCACCTCGTCGGAGATGTAGAGCGCACCGTTCTCGTCCAGCACCTTGCGGTACGCCCCGAACAGCCCGTCCGGGCCGGCGACGAAGCCGCCCACGCCCTGGATCGGCTCGGCGATCAGCGCTGCCACGTCACCGGCGGTCTGGGTCACCAGGATCTCCCGCAGGTCCGCCACCGCCGCCTCGATGTGCCGCTCATCGTCCAGCCCGGCCAGCAGCCCCCGGCGCCGGTCACCGGAGTGCAGGTACGCCACGTTCAGCGGGTTCAGCGAGGAGGCCGACCAGGAACGGTTACCGGTGACGCCCATGGTGGCGTAGGTACGCCCGTGGTAGCTGTTGCGGACCGCCAGGATCTGGTTGCTGCGCCGGTAGTTGGTGGCCATCAGCAGGGCGGCCTCGTTGGCCTCGGTACCGGAGTTGGTGAAGAACACCCGGGCGTCGGCGATGCCGGACAGCCGGGCGATCCGCTCGGCCAGCTCCACCTGGTTGCGGATCAGGTAGAGGGTGGAGGTGTGCAGCACGCCGGTGTCCAGCTGCCGCGCCAGCGCCGCGCGGATCTCCGGGATGTCGTAACCGATCATGTTGGTCAGCACGCCACCGAAGAAATCCAGGTAACTGCGGCCGTCGGCGGCGGTGACCCGGCGGCCCGAGCCGGAGACGATCTCCATGGGTTCGGCGTAGTACACCGGCATCCAAGAGGGCATCACCGCCCGGTGCCGGGCCCACAGGTCATCGGTACCCACGCTGCTCATCTCCTCGCTGGTGACGACGTTGTCCTGACGCTGCCATCCTGCACCGGCCGGGCCGGGCGGGGGTGGCGGTCGGCCCGCCCGGTGCCGCACGATTCCAGCACCAGCCCGCGGCGGCACGATTCGCACCGGACGCCGGACGGTTCACGCCCGGGCCGGATGGGTATGACCAGGGTCGAGACGCAGGAGGCGCAATGTCCCGGCAGGAGTGGATCATTCTGGGCGTGATCGTGGCGGTCGTCGCCGTGGTCACTCTGGTGTTCGCGGTACGGCTGTTGTTCCGCCTGGTCGCGGTCCGCCGGGCGCTGTCCACGATGGGCGCCAAGGGCCAGGTGGTGTTCTGGGGCGCGCTCATCTACACGATCTTCCCGATCGACATCCTCCCCGACCCGATCTACCTCGACGACATCACCGTGCTCGGCGGCGCCGTGTGGTTCCTCACCCGACTGCTGCGCAAGCAGGAGACCCTGGCCGGGCTCCCCGAGCAGGTGCGGCGGCTGTCCCGGGTCGGCAGCCGGCGCCCCGGCATCGACGACAAGCCCCGCTGATACGCCAGTGACCGATGATCCGTGCCGGGAAGCGCGGCGCGGTCAGCGGCAGATCTCCCAGAAGGCGACCGCGGCAGCGGCGGCGACGTTGAGCGAGTCGACGCCCCGGTGCATCGGGATGGCCACCCGGGCGTCGCTGGCCCGCAGCGCCGGCCCGGACAGGCCGGGACCCTCGGCGCCGAGCAGCAGCGCGGGGCGTTCCCGCTGGGCGGCGCCCAACCGCTGGATCGGTAGCGCGTCGCCGGCCGGGGTGAGGGCCAGCACGGTGAAGCCGTGCCCGCGCACCACGTCGAGGACGGCCGGCCAGGGCTCCAGCCGGGCGTACGGGACGGCGAAGACCTCGCCCATGCTGACCCGGACGCTGCGCCGGTAGAGCGGATCGGCACAGGACGGCGAGAGCAGCACCGCGTCCATGCCGAGCGCCGCCGCGCCCCGGAAAATGGCACCCAGGTTGGTGTGGTTGTTGACGTCCTCCAGGATCACCACCCGGCGGGCGCCGGCCAGCACCTGCGCGGCGTCGCGCAGCGGCTTGCGGTGGAACGAGGCGAGCACCCCGCGGTGCACGTGGAAGCCGGTGGTGCGCTCCAGCACGTCCTGGCTGGCGGCGTAGACCGGGGCGGTGGTCTCCGGCACCTGATCCACCCGCTTGGCGTCGACCAGCACCGAGCGCAGCCGGTACCCGGCGCGCAGCGCCCGGCCCAGCACCAGTTCCCCCTCGGCGATGAACAGCCCGTGCGGCGGCTCCCAGCGGGTACGCAGTTCCACGTCGGTCAGCGCCCGGTAGTCGGCGATGCGCTCGTCTTCGGGGTCGGTGATCTGCACGGCTGCCGGCACACCCGCATTCTGCCGGGCCCGGCAGCCGGGCCCGGCGCCAGGCCGGCCCTGCGCCTGCGCCGGCGCCAGCCCGGGTCCGCTTCGACCCGCGCCGGGCCGAACGCTGCTCAGTACGGGCCAGGCCCGCTGCGCCTCAGCGGGCGGCGGACCGGTCGCCGCGCGGCGGGTCGTCGGGGCTGAGCCGGGTGGCGGTCCAGGCCAGTCCCAGGCCGGCCGCGAGCAGCAGCAGCGCACCGAGCACCGGCATCAGGCGCAGTACCAGGCCGCCGAGGTAGAGCAGCGGCGCGGAGACGATCAGCAGTACCCCGTCGGCGCGCTGCAGCACCCGGCTGCGCCACACCGCGACGCCCAGCAGCATCCAGGCCAGGGTCAGCAGCACCGCACCACCGAGAACGGCCAGGACGGCGCCACCGCCGCGCAGCTGCGGGTTGAGCACCACGTCCGTCGGGTGCCCGCGCAGCAGCGCGGCCCGCGCGCCCTCCTGGCGTAGCAGCACGGTTCCCACGCCGGTCAGCAGCACCGCCACCCCGGCCAGCCCCAGCCCGAGCGCCACCGCACCGGTACGTCCGGAGCGGGTCCCGGCCAGCAGGCCGGCCAGCGCCACCAGCGCGACCATCCCGGCGAACGCGGTGCCGACCGAGTACGTCAGGTGCGCCGGGGTGAACCGGACGTGCGCCAGGTAGTGCGCGTAGCTGGCCCGGTCGGTGGTGAAGGCGGCGTCGTCGCCCAGTACCGACAGTCCAGCCAGGACCGCGTAGCCGGGCAGCGCCCAGATCGCGTACCGGGCGGCCCGGCGCAGGGTGTGCGCCCAGCGCGCGGGAGGGGGGACAGCGGGGACGCGACGCGCGCTGACCCGGTGCGGCGGTGTGAACGGACGCTGGGTCCTGGAATTACCGGGTGTCCTGGCGCTACCGGCAGCCGGTGCCATGGCCACCACCTCCCGTTGCTGATCATGGCAGCAGAAGATGAGCCTTGCGCACGTTTTGCCGAAACAGGCCCGGCCGGCACCGCGTCGGGTGCCGGCCGGGGGTGGATCCGCTCCCTACCGGGGCAGCGGCTCAGGCCTGTTCGCGCTGCACCTGCTGGTCGCCCAGCAGGTCGGAGGCGGTGACCTTCTCGCCCACCGGCAGGCCCAGCAGCGCCTCCTTCTCGGTCTCCGCGGCGGCCCGCTGCGCCGCGGCCAGCGCCTGGTCCAGCGCCTCCTTGGACTCCTGCGGCAGATCCGGTACCGGCTCCGGGGCGCGGGCGGCGCCGGGCAGCAGGCCGGTCAGCGCACCGGAGAGACCCTCCAGCGCCCGGGTCATCTCCGCCGGCACGATCCACACCTTGTTCGCCGACCCGGCCGCGATCTGCGGCAGCGCCTGCAGGTACTGGTACGCCAGCACCTTCGGGTCCGGGTCGGCCGCGTGCACGGCGTTGAAGACGGTCTGGATCGCCTTGGCCTGGCCCTCGGCCTGCAGGATCCGGGCCTCCCGGTCACCCTGGGCGCGCAGCACCGCGGCCTGCCGGTCGCCGTCGGCGGTGAGGATCTGGGACTGCTTGATGCCCTCGGCGTTGAGGATCGCGGCGCGCCGGTCCCGCTCCGCACGCATCTGCTTCTCCATCGAGTCGCGGATGCTGGGCGGCGGCTCGATCGCCTTGATCTCCACCCGGGTAACCTTGATGCCCCACCGGCCGGTGGTCTCGTCCAGCACCCCGGACAGGTGCCGGTTGATCTCGTCGCGGCTGGTCAGCGCCTTCTCCAGGTCCATCGAGCCGATCACGTTTCGCAGCGTGGTCACCGTCAGCTGCTCGATGGCCTGCAGGAAGTTGGCGATCTCGTAGGTGGCCCGGACCGGGTCGACCACCCGGAAATACAGCACCGTGTCGATCGAGACGACCAGGTTGTCCGAAGTGATCACCGGCTGCGGCGGGAAGCTGACCACCTGCTCGCGCATGTCCACCTTGGTACGCACCGCGTCCAGGAAGGGCGCCAACAGGTTCAGGCCGGGCTTGAGCGTGCGGTGGTAGCGGCCCAGCCGCTCCACCACGTCCATCCGCTGCTGCGGCACCACCCGGACGGAGCGCACCAGGGTGACCACCACGAACAGCGCGAACGCCGCCGCGATGACGACGAGGAAGATATTCAGCGGTTCCAACTAGTCCCTCCACACCAGGGCAGTGGCGCCCTTGACCTCGATCACCCTGACCCGGGTGCCCTTGGCGAAACTCTGCTGCGCGTCGAACGGTCGCGCGTTCCAGATCTCGCCGTCGATTTTGATCTGGCCCCGGTTCTCGTCGATGTCCTCGATGACCAGGGCCTCGGTGCCCTCGATGGCCTCCATGCCGATGGCGGTGCCGCCCAGGTGCTGCAGGTCCAGCCGGCGCCGCAGCATGGGTCGCACGCCGATCAGCGCGGCCACCGACACTCCGGCGAACAGCAGCACCTGCAGCCACAGGTCGGCGCCCAGCGCCGCGCCACCGGCCGCGGCCAGCGCCCCGGCAGCGAACATGACCAGCACGAACGTCGTTGTCAGCCCTTCAGCGACAGCCAACACGACCGCCAGTACGAGCCACACAACCGCCATACGTCGATCGTGGCACGCTACCGCCACATTCCCCACTTCCACCGTCGGGCAGTTCCCGCGGAACCCCCCTGGCGACCTGCCCGGAAATCGCGCGGGACCCTGCCGGCCCGGTCCGGTCGCTCGGTAGGGTCTGCCACATGATCCCCGCGGACGGCCGACTCTCCCCCGCCACGGCGGCCGACGTGGACGCCCGCGTCACCCGGGCACAGCGCGACGGCCGGGCGCCAAGCCTGGTCGCCACGGTGGTACGCGACGGCGCAGTGGCGCACCACAGCGGCGCCGGTGCCACCCCGACCCCGCACCCGGACCTGCAGTACCGGATCGGCTCGATCACCAAGACGATGACCGCCGCGCTCCTGCTCGACCTGCGCGACCAGGGCGAGCTCGGACTCGACGAGCCACTGTCGAGCTACCTGCCCGGCACCGGCCTGGGCGGGCGTACCATCCGGCAGCTGCTCGGGCACGCCAGCGGCGCCCAGAGCGAGCCGGACACCGACTGGTGGGAACGCACCCCGGGCGTGGACGTCGCCGAACTGGTGGCCCGCACCGGCCCGGACAAACTGGTCTACCCGGCGCACCGCGGATACCACTACTCCAATCTGGCCTACGGGCTGCTCGGCGCAGTGGTGGCGCGGCTGGCCGGCCGGCCCTGGTTCGACGTGGTGCGCGAGCGGCTGCTGGACCCGCTGGGCATGCACCGCACCAGCTACCAGTGCACGCAGCCGTACGCCCCCGGGTACGTGGTGCATCCGTGGCACGGCACGCTGCGCGAGGAGCCGCGCGAGGACGCGGCCGCGATGGCCCCGGCCGGGCAACTGTGGTCCACCTCGGCCGACCTGGCCCGCTGGGCCGACTTCCTGGTCCGCCCCGACCCGCCGGTCCTGTCCGCCCCCACCGTGGCCGAGCTGGGCAACCCGGTGGTCATCGCCGACCCCGACAGCTGGCTGGCCGGGCACGGGCTGGGCCTGCAACTGTGGCGCAGAGGTGAGCGGGTCTACCGCGGCCACACCGGCTCGATGCCCGGCTACCTGGCGGTGCTCGCCGCGCACCGGCCGTCCCGGACCGCCGTGGTCGCCTTCACCAACTGCTATACGCTGCGCGGCGGCTCGATCCTCACGCTCGGGCTGGACCTGCTCGGCGCCGTCCTGGACGGCGAACCGGCCGCGCCCACGCCGCCCTGGCTGCCGGCCGCTGCCCCACCGACCGGCGCGCTCGCCGAGCTGACCGGCCGCTGGTGGTGGATGGGCAAGGAGTTCCAGGCCGCCGCCGACGGCGCGGACCTGACGATCACCCCGCTCACCATCGCGGGCACCCCGCCGTGGCGGTTCCGGGCCGAGGACAGCGACCTGTTCCGGGGGTACGCCGGGCAGCAGGACAGTGAACTGCTCCGGGTACTGCGGGATACGACCGGCGCGGTGACGGCACTGGACATCGCCACGTACGTGTTCACCCGCGACCCGGACACCGTCGACCCGGCCGCTACCCCTCCGGATCGGTGACGAAGTCGATCATGCGCTCGACCGCGTTGACGAGCGGGGTCTCCACGTCGCGGTAGTCGCGCACCGAGGCGAGGATGCGCCGCCACAGCGCGGCCGGCTCGGCGACGCCCAAGGCGGCGCAGACGCCCTCCTTCCACGGCTGCCCCGGCGGGACGACCGGCCACGCCCGGATACCCAGCCGGGCCGGCTTCACCGCCTGCCAGATGTCCACATAGGGGTGCCCGGTGACCAGCAGGTAGGGCGAGGCCACCGAGGCGACGATCCGGCTCTCCTTCGAGCCGCGTACCAGATGGTCGGCCAGCACGCCGAGGCGCCGGCCGGGGCCCGGGGCGAACTCGCGCACCGCGGCGGGCAGCAGGTCCAGCCCGTCCAGCGGCTCCACCACCACGCCCTCGACCCGCAGGTCGTCCCCCCAGATCCGCTCCACCAGGGCGGCGTCGTGCACACCCTCCACCCAGATGCGGCCGGCCCGGGCCACCCGCGCTGGACGGCCGCTCACCGCCACCGAACCGCTGGCCGTCAACCGGCGCGCGGTGGGTACCGGCGCCGCCGGCCGGGTCAACGTCACCGGCGCGCCGTCGAGCAGGAAACCGGCCGGTACCAACGGAAAGTGCCGGCGCTTGCCGAACCTGTCCTCCAGCAGCACGGCGCCGGCCTCGAAGCCGACCACGGCGCCGCAGAACCCGCTGTCCGGGTCCTCCACCACCAGGCCCGGCTCCGCCTCGACCGAGGGCACCGCGCGCCGCCGGGGATCCCCCGCGCGCAGGACGTCGAAGTCGTAGCGACCACCCATGCGGGCAACCTAACGCACACCACGAGACATCGGGCGCCACGCCACGTACCCTAGCCAGCATGTCCCCCGCAGCACGCGCGGCGACCCTGGCGCCCAGGCGCTCGACCAGGATGGTGACCTGGGTTCGAGCCTGGCGCGCCGGACTCGTCCCCTACGACGAGGTCGCCACCGAGATCGCCGGCGACGAGGAGCAACTGGTCGCGGATGCCCCCGGCACGTGGACCGACGTGCCCCTCGGCGAAGGCCTGCGGGTCTTCAGCAAGCTGCACCCGGACGAGATCCGGCTGGTGCTGCCGGCCCCCGGCGACCCGCGCGGGCTGCCCGGCCCGGGCCCGTTCAGCGGCGCCGCCCTGGTGGCCGAGGAGTGCGTCATCGCCGGCCCGCTCGGCCTCGTCCCGGAGGTCCGCCGGCACGTCTCCGGCTCCGGCGACGAGTTCGAAACCGTGCTGTGGCGGGTCTACCAGGTGCCGTCGGCGACGCCCACCGCGCTGGCCGGCGAGGTCGGCGCGGCCGAGGCGGAGGGCGAGCTGAGCGCGGCGCTGGTCGAGGCGACCGGCTCGCTGGCCCGCCTCGACGTGGCCCGCTGGCGACCCGAGCTGGCCGGGGCGCTGGCCGCGCTGCGCCGCCCCGACTTCGCCGGTGACCTGCCGCCCGGCTACGACGCCCGGGCGCGGCGGCTGTTCGCCCGGGCCAGCATGCTCGACCGGGTCCTGATCCTGGCCGGTGAGGACGCCCCCGGCGCGGCGGTGAACAGCCACGAGGCGCAGCACCGCGACGCCGCGCTGCGCCCGCTGCTCACCGCCTGCCGGCGCGCCCTGGTGGCCGCCTGCAACGCCCCACTGGCCGCCTGAGCCCGGCCAGCCGGAGCGGGCGCTCAGCCGGCCGGAGCGGCAGTCAGATCTCGTCCATCAGGTCGGCCACCGAGTCCACGATGCGGACCGGGCGGAACGGGTAGCGCTCCACGTCGTCGCGGCCGCTGATGCCGGTCATCACCAGGATGGTCTGTAGCCCTGCCTCCAGGCCGCAGAGGATGTCGGTGTCCATCCGGTCACCGATCATCGCGGTGGTCTCCGAGTGGCCCCCGATGGTGTTCAGCGCCGAACGCATCATCATCGGGTTCGGCTTGCCCACGAAGTACGGCTCCACCCCGGTCGCCTTGGAGATCAGCGCGGCCACCGAGCCGGCCGCCGGCAGGGCGCCCTCGTTCGACGGGCCGGTGGCGTCGGGGTTGGTGCAGATGAACCGCGCCCCGTTGTTGATCAGCCGGATCGCCATGGTGATCGCCTCGAAGCTGTACGTGCGGGTCTCGCCCAGCACCACGTAGACCGGGTTGTGGTCGGTGAGGACATAGCCGACGTTGTGCAGCGCCGTGGTCAGCCCGGCCTCCCCGATGACGTACGCGGTGCTGCCCGGCCGCTGGCTGTCCAGGAAGTTCGCGGTGGCCAGCGCCGAGGTGTAGATCGAGTGCTCGGGAATGTCGAAGCCCATCCGGACCAGCCGGGCCTGCAGGTCCCGGGGGGTGTAGATGGAGTTGTTGGTGAGAATCAGGAACGGCGTGCCGGAGCTGCGCAGCCGGTTGATGAAGTCGGGGGCGCCGGGCACCGGCTGGCCCTCGTGGACGAGCACCCCGTCCATGTCGGTGAGCCAGGTCTCGACGGGCTTGCGGTCGGTCATCCGGCGATTGTGCCAGCCCGGCGTTTCGACAACCGGCGGTGCGGCGTTGCCGGACGGCCAACGCGCTGTGTCGGTGGCCACTGCCGACCGGCCGGCGGCGTGGCTGTGTGTCGCTCACCACCGTGCGCGGAGGGCGCCGGCTCAGGGGGCGGCGGGGTGGGGTACCGCGCAGCAGCCCGGCCGGCAGTGGTCCCAGGTCGGCAGCTCGCCGAGGTGACGGCGCTGCACCGCCGGGTCGAGACGCTCGGCGACCAGCTCGTAGATCATCGCAACGAAGCGCGGATCGGTCGCCGGGGTGGCCGCCCGGACGAAACCCATGCCCAGCTCGGCGGCGGTGGCGGCGGCCTCGACGTCGAGGTCCCAGCGCACCTCCAGGTGATCGGAGATGAACCCGATCGGGCTGACCACCACCGCCCGCACCCCGTGCACATGCAGCGCCCGCAGGTGGTCGTTGACGTCCGGATCCAGCCACGGCACCTGCGGCGGCCCGGAGCGGCTCTGCCAGACCAGGTCCCACTCCAGCGCCGGGTCGACCCGGGCGACCACCAGCCGGGCGGCCTCCAGCAGCTGCGCCTGGTAACGGAAGCCGACCCCGGCGGTGGCCCGGCCGCTCGCCTCGGCCATCGCCAGCGGGATCGAGTGCGCCGTGAACACCAGGCGCACGTCGTGACTGTCCAGCGTGGGGCTGGCCAGGCTGGACAGCGCGGCGCAGACGGCTTCCACGGTCGGGTCGATGAAGCCCGGGTGGTCGAAGAAGTGCCGTAGCTTGTGGATCTCCGGCGCGCCCGGGCCGGCCTCGTTGACCGCCCGGTCGATGTCGTCCAGGTACTGCCCGCAGGCCGAGTACGAGGCGTACGCGCTGGTCACCAGGGCCAGCGCGCGGCGTACCCCGTCGTCGCGCATGCGCGCCACCGTGTCCGGCAGGTACGGCGCCCAGTTGCGGTTGCCCCAGTAGACCGGCAGCTCCAAGCCCCGGCCGGCGAACTCCTTGCCGACCGCGTCGACCAGGGCGCGGTTCTGTTCGTTGATCGGCGAGACGCCGCCGAAGTGCTGGTAGTGCCCGGCCACCGCGGCCAGCCGTTCGTCCGGTACGTCCCGGCCCCGGGTGACGTTGCGCAGGAACGGCATGACGTCGTCGGGCCCCTCCGGACCGCCGAAGGAGACCAGCAGCAGGGCGTCATACTCCACGTGTTCATCTTGCCCCGTGACAGCCGGTCACACCTGCCGGGTCAGCGGACCCGACAGGTGCGCGCCGGGCGGCGTCAGGCGCCCAGGGCGTGGTACCCGCCGTCGACGTGGACGATTTCGCCGGTGGTGGCCGGGAACCAGTCGGACAACAGGGCGAGCACCGCCCGGGCGGCCGGTTCCTGGTCGGCGAGGTTCCAGCCCAGCGGCGCCCGATCCGCCCAGGCGTCCTCGAACTGCCCGAAGCCGGGGATCGACTTGGCCGCCATGGTGCGCAGCGGACCGGCGCTGACCAGGTTCGCCCGGATCCCCCGCTTGCCCAGGTGCAGGGCGAGGTAGCGGTTGGCCGACTCCAGGCCCGCCTTGGCCACGCCCATCCAGTCGTAGACCGGCCACGCCTTGGTCGCGTCGAAGGTCAGCCCGACGATTCCCGACCCGGGACCCAGCAGCGGCAGGCACGCGGTGGCCAGCGACTTGTAGGAGTACGTCGACACCTCCAGCGCCCGGGCCACGTCTTCCCACGGGGCGTCCAGGAAGCCGCCGCCCAGGCAGCTCGGCGGGGCGTACCCGATCGAGTGCACCACCCCGTCCAGCCCGTCGACGTGCTCGCGGACCTTGTCGGCCAGGCCAGCCAGCTGCGCCGCGTCGGTGACGTCCAGCTCGATCAGCGGCGCCGGCTCGGGCAGCCGCCGGGCGATCCGCTCGACCAGGGACATCCGCCCGTAGCCGGTGAGCACCACCGTCGCGCCCTGCTCCTGGGCGATCCTGGCCACCGAGAACGCGATCGACGCGTCGGTGATGATGCCGGTGACCAGCAGCCGCTTGCCGGCGAGCAGTCCTGACACAGGTTTGTCTCCTTCTGTCGAACAGATTCAGTGACCCATGCCGAGGCCGCCGTCGACCGGGATGATCGCACCGGAAACATAGCCGGCGCCGTCACCGGCCAGCCAGGTCACCGCCCCGGCGATCTCGTCCGGGTCGGCGAAGCGGCCGGCCGGGATCTGCTTGAGGTACTGCTCGCGGACCGACTCGGGCAGCTTGGCGGTCATCTCGGTGTCCACGAAGCCGGGCGCCACCACGTTCGCGGTGATGTTGCGGCCGCCCAACTCGCGAGTGATCGACCGGGCCATGCCGACCAGGCCGGCCTTGCTGGCCGCGTAGTTGACCTGCCCGGGGGCACCCAGCTGGCCGACCACCGAGGAGATGAAGATCATCCGCCCCCAGCGGGCCCGCAGCATCTTCGCCGAAGCGCGTTTGGCGCACCGCCAGGCCCCGGTGAGGTTGGTGTCGATGACGCTCGACCACTGCTCCTCCGACATCCGCAGCAGCAGCGTGTCGTCGGTGATGCCGGCGTTGGCCACGAGTACCTCCACCGGGCCCAGCTCGGCCTCCACGGCGGTGAACGCGGCGTCCACGGCGGCCGGGTCGGTGATGTCGCAGGCGACCCCGAACACCCCCGCGGGCGCCCCGGAGCCCCGGTGCGTGACCGCCACCCGGTCCCCCTGTTTGGCGAAGGCCTGCGCGATGGCCAGGCCGATCCCGCGGTTGCCCCCGGTGACCAGGACGGTACGTGCCACGGTGCCTGCCTCCTTTACGACGACGCACAGGAGATTAACAACGCCGACCCGGTACGCCGCCGCGACCTGCGCGGTTTTCCGTGACGGGTGGGGGTACCGGGGCGGCTGAGGCGGACCCACCCGACCGGCTGATCTTCAGCGACGCCCTTACCGCTAGAATCAGCTCCGGTACCAGCCGGCCCGAGCTGCAGGAGGTGATCGCTGTGCGAGATAGCGATCCTCCGAGTCGTGGCCGGGCTCCCGGTCAGCAGCGCTGACCCAAGCTGATCACCACGCAGACCCCGCGACGCCCCCGCGCCGCGGCGGCAGTGTGGATCCCGACCACGACTCGCCCCAGGTTCCTGCCCAGTCGCATGTCCCCACACCTGGGAGTACCCGATGAGTCGCTACGCCGCGCCGGTGGGCTTCACGCTCGCTGCCATCTGGGTGGCCGTCCTGTTCCTGGTCGTCGGCCACTGAACCGCTCCGTACCGCCGCCGGCCGGGTCAGCGCACCCGGCCGGGCGGACCGGCACACCCTGTCTCAGGGCAGCCGGGAGGTCCACAGCAGGCTCATCCCCGCCGCCGCGAACGCGAACAGCAGCGCGATCCCCACGTACCACTGGGTGATCTCGCGGGGCACCGTCTTGTACCCGATGGACGAGCCCATGTCCTGGTACACCTGCTTCAGCTCGGTCAGGCTGCTGGCCTCGTAGTAGTGCCCCTTGGTGGACTCCGCCAGCTTCTGCAGCGAGGCCCGGTCCACCGGTACCCGCTGGGTCTGCCCCTGGATCTGCACCGTGCCCTCGTCGGTGCCGAAGGCGATGGTCGACACCGGCACGTTGGCCTGCGCGGCCGCCGTCGCGGCGTCCTCGATCGGCCGGCCGGCGGTCCGGTAGCCGTCGGAGAGCAGCACGATCCGGGCCGGCGGCGGGCCCTGCGCCCCGTCCGAGGGCACCGACTGCACCGCCGACAGACAGGTGTACACCGCCTCGCCGGTGGCCGTGGCCTCGGCCAGCTGTAGCCCGTCGATGGCCTGCTGCACGGCGTCCCGGTCCTTGCCCGGCGAGACCAGCACGTTGGCCGACTTGGAGAAGGACACCAGGCCCAGGTTGAAGCTCGCCGGCAGCTGCTTGACGAACTCCTTGGCGGCCGTCTGGGCGGCCGCGATCCGGGTGGGGGCCACATCGGAGGACTGCATGGACAGCGACACGTCGATGGCCAGCATCACGGTCGCCCGCTCCAGCGGCTGCTTCGCGTCGGTGGCCGGCCGGGCCAGCGCACACGCCATGATCAGCAGGGTGGCCAGGAACGCCCCGGCGGCCAGGTGCCGGCGGTAGCCCAGCCCCTTGGGCGCGAGCGTGCGCAGCAGGTCGACGTTGGTGAACCGCACCGCGTAGGCGCGCTTGCGGTACTGCCGCCAGACGTACGCTCCGGCCAGGGCGAACACCGGCAGGGTGGCCAGCAGCCACCAGGGTTCGAGAAAGCGGATCATGCGGGGCTCCCGGGAGCGGACGGGGTGCGGTGGCGCGTCATCGGGTGGTCCCCCGGGTCCGGGCGTGGCGCTGGGCGGCGACGAAGCGCACCATGTCCAGCAGCCAGTCACGGTCGGTACGCAGCCGCAGCTGCGCGGCGCCCGCGCCGCGGATGGCCGAGGTGATGGCCGCCCGCTGGGCGGCCGCACCGGCGGCGTAGCGGGCGCGCAGCTTGGCGTCGCCGGTGTGCACCTCGTGCAGTGCGCCGGTCTCCGGGTCGACGAACTCCATCACCCCGGAGTCGGGCAGCTCCAGCTCCCGGGGGTCGACGATCTCCACGCACAGCACGTCGTGGCGGACCGCGAGCAGCCGCAGCGGGCGTTCCCAGCTGGCCGGCGGTACCAGGAAGTCGGAGATCACCACGGCCTGGCCGCGTCGGCGCGGCGGCCGGTTCAGCGCGTCGATGAGCGCCCCGAGATCCGCCCGGCCGGACAGGGTCTGCGTGCCCGCCAGCGCCCGTAGCAGGCCCTGGGCCTCCTTGCGCCCCGGCCGCGCCGGCATCCGGCGCACCTGCTGGCCGGTACCCACGACCGCGCCGATCCGGTTGCCGCCGCGCACCGTCAGGTGCGCCATCGCGGTGGCGGCGGCCAGCGCCAGGTCCCGCTTGAGCGACAGCGCGGTACCGAAGGCCAGGCTGGCCGACAGGTCCACGGCGAGCCAGGTCTCCAACTCCCGGTCGGCCACCGTCTGGCGCACGTGCGGCTGGGTGGTCCGCGCCGTCACCGGCCAGTCCATCCGGCGCACGTCGTCGCCCGGCCGGTACTCCCGCGACTCCCCCGGCTCGGTCCCCGGCCCGGGCAGCAGGCCCAGGTAGTCGCCCTGCAGCAGCCCGTCGAGCTTGCGGGTGACCAGCAGTTGCAGCTTGCTCAGCACCGGCTCGGCGTGGGCGGCGTCGGCGAGCGCGACCGGCTGCCCCGGCGCCGCGGCGCCGCGGCGGCGCAGCCGGCTGAGCCCGGCCATCCGCTCCCGGCTCACGACCCGCTCCCTCGCGTCGGCGTCCCGGTCAGGACCGCCGGCCCGCGCGCGGTCGTCATCCGGGCCGCCGTCCTCCGCGCGGTCGTCCTCCGCGCGGTCGTCATCTGCGCCGTCGTCATCCGCGCGGTCGTCATGCGCGCCTTCGTCATGCGCGCCGTCGTCGCTCGGGGCGCCGTCCTCGCCGCCACCGCTGGCACCGTCGTCCGTATCACCGGGGTCGTGCGGGTCATAGCGGGCGGCCGGCGGCCGGCCAGGACGGCGGCGTCGGCCCGGGGCGGTGGTTGCCGCCCGGGTGTTGAGTGGCCGAGGCGGCGTTGACCGGGGTGGCGTTCTGCCGGGGGGCGACCGTGGGCAGCGGCACGGTGGCCAGGATCCGCTCCACGATGCGCTCGGCCGGCACGTCGTCGGCCAGCGCGTCGTAGCTGAGCACCAGCCGGTGGTGCAGGATGTCCGGCGCCACCTCCTGCATGTCCTGCGGCAGCGCATAGTCGCGGCCACGGAGCAGGGCCAGCGCCCGGGCGGCCCGGACGATGCCGAGCGAGGCGCGCGGGCTGGCGCCGTACTGGATCAGTTGGGCCACCTCCGGCATGCCCGCCTCGGCCGGCGCCCGGGTGGCCAGCACCAGCCGGACCGCGTAGTCGACCAGGGCGTTGTGCACGAACACGCCGTCCGCCTTGGCCTGCAAGCCGATCAGCTGCTCCGGGGTGAACACCGGGTTCGGTTCGGGCGGGGCCACACCCATCCGGTACACGATCTCGCGCTCCTCGGCGTCGGTCGGGTACCCCACGTGGATCTTCATCAGGAACCGGTCGCGCTGGGCCTCCGGCAGCGGGTAGACGCCCTCCTGCTCGATCGGGTTCTGGGTGGCCATCACCAGGAACGGCCGGGGTACCTGATACGTCGTGCCGCCGATCGAGACCTGCTGCTCGCTCATCACCTCCAGCAGCGCCGACTGCACCTTCGCCGGTGCCCGGTTGATCTCGTCGGCGAGCAGGAAGTTGACGAACACCGGGCCGAGTTCGACGTCGAAGCGCTCCACTCCGGGCCGGTAGATGCGGGTACCCACCACGTCGGCCGGGACCAGGTCGGGGGTGAACTGGATCCGGGAGAACGAGCCACCCACCACCGTGGCCAGCGTCTCCACCGCCAGCGTCTTGGCCACTCCGGGGACGCCTTCGAGGAGGCAGTGCCCGCGCGCCAGCAGCGCCACGAACATCCGCTCGATCATCCGGTCCTGGCCGACGATGACCCGTTTGACCTCGAACAGCGCGCGCTCCAGCAGCGTCGCGTCCTGGGCCGGGGTGCTGACCGCGCCGGCCGTCGCCGGCTTCGGACGTCGCGGTCGGGGGCGTCATCGGCTGGGACACCGGACCTCCACTGCTGTCGCGGGCGGTTGTGCGGGAACCTGACTAGCTTGTCACGCCGGCGCCGGAAGCGGCGGACGGACCGGCCCCGCCCACCCGACCCGGGCGGCGGACTCCGCCTCCGGCGTCCGGTGGCGCGCGACGACCCGTCCGGCGCATCATCCAGCCGTTTGCGGCTACGCCGCGCCGACCGACGCGACCAGTCCCCCGACCGGGGGACTCGGAAAGGATCGAATCGGCACGGCGCAGAGGTAGACACCGGGTGGGTATTTCGCGCTACGATTCTCCCGTCGCCGGGCGGCTTCCCCCGTGGCCGCCCGGCGCTTAAACAACCACCGTCCATCAGGCCGGTGGTTTTTTGTTGCCCGCGGCCCAGTGCGTTGTCCCGCAGCCCCGTCCGGGGCCCGGCGTGCCGGCACTGGCAGACTTCGACCCATGTCGCAGCCGCAAGCCGACCCACCGATCTGCTCGGCCAAGGGCTGCCGGCGACCGGCCGCCTGGGCACTGCGCTGGAACAACCCGAAGCTGCACGACGAGCAGCGGCGCAAGACCTGGCTGGCCTGCCCCGACCATCGCCCGTCACTGACCGAGTTTCTCCAGGTCAGGGGATTCCTGCGGAGCGTCGACCCGGTCTGAGGTACGCCGGTAGCGGTGCCACAGCCGCTCCGCCCCGCCCACCACGGCGAACGTGATCCCCACGTACGCCCAGCCGACGAAGACGTCGGCCAGGTAGTGCTCGCCGGTGTAGACCAGGGTGAACGTCATCGCCAGCGGATAGCACAGCAGCAGCGGCCACCAGCGGCGGCGTACCAGCGGCAGGAAGAACACCGCCACCATCAGCGCGAACGCGCTGTGCAGCGACGGCATCGCGGCCACCGGATTGGCCGCCCCGGCCTGCAGCACGTTGAGCATGTTCCCGGCGCTGTGCTGGCCCAGCGCCGTCCAGCCCCGGGTGGAGATGCGGGCCACCGGCTCCAGCAGCCCGACCCGGGCCGCCCACCACGGCGGGGCGGCCGGATAGGCGAAGTAGGTGGCCAGCCCGATGGCGAAGAGGAAGAACCAGCGGCGGGTGAAGGCGGCCCAGCGCCGCCGGTCGCGTACCCACAGCACGGCGGCGACGGTGATCGCGGTGACGAAGTGGGAGAAGTAGACCAGGCTGGCGAGGATGTCGTACCAGCGCACGTGGGCGGGGTCGTAGAGGTGGTGCTGCAGCCACACGGTGGGTACCTGGCCGAAGAGCGCCTGGTCGAAGGCGATCATCTCGAAGGCGTGCGGGGTGACCCCGTTGTCGGCGAAGCCGCGGGAGAAGTTGTAGGCGACCAGCAGCGCCACGATCGCCACCCAGTCACGCAGGAAGCGCAGGTGGGTACGCCACGGGCGGTGGCTGTTCCAGGCGATGGTGGCCGCCCAGAGGCAGCCGAAGGCGTACACCGGGTCGGTGGGCAGGCCGACGAGCGTCATGCAGACCGCGAAGCCGACCCCCCAGATGACCATGGCGAGCAGCCGGCGGCGCCCGCCCGGCGGCCGGGGCGGCGGCCCGGGCGGCGAGGCGGCCGGGGCGGGTGCGGTGGTCGTCATGGCCCGTCCAGGCTACCGATGCGGCCGGCGCACTGCCCGCGGGCCTTGGCCGCGCCACCCGGCGGGCCGAACGCGGGTCGGCGTGGTCCGGTCAGCGACCGCGGCGGGGGTGGCGCGCCGTAGGCTCTCCGGCATGGAGCTGCGGCCGGGGCTGACCGGCGACGTCGAGCACACAGTGGCGCAGCGCGACACCGCGACCGCGCTGGGCTCCGGGGACGTCCCGGTGCTGGGTACCCCCAAGGTGCTCGCGCTGGCCGAGGCGGCCACGGTGGCCGCGCTGGCCGGCGCGCTGGCCGACGACCAGACCAGCGTGGGCACGGCGGTGCGGCTGCGGCACCGGGCGGCCACCGCCGTCGGGGCCCGCGTCCGGGCCCGGGCCACGCTGACCGCGGCGGACGGCGCGGCGCTGGTCTTCGACGTGGCCGTGCACGAGGGCGACCGGCTGGTGGCCGACGGCCAGGTGGAGCGGGCGGTGGTGCAGCGCGAGCGGTTCCTGCGCCGGGTGGCCGTGCCGTGACCGGCTTCACCGAACTCGCCGACCGCGTCCACGTGCTGCGCTACCCGGTCCTGGACGTCAACGTCACGCTGGTGGTGGGCGACGGCGCGGCGCTGCTGGTGGACACCCTGTCCACCACGGCGCAGGCCGGCGAGCTGCTGGCGGCGGTCCGGGCGGTCACCGCCGCGCCGCTCACCGTGGTCAACACCCACCTGCACTTCGACCACTGCTTCGGCAACGCCGTCCTGGCCGGCCCGGACCGGCCGATCTGGGCCCACGAGACGGTCGCGGCGGCGCTGCGGGACCGCGCCGGACACTGGAAGCAGACGTGGTACGAGCAGTGGCTGCCGCGCAACCCCACACTGGCCGAGGGCCTGGCCGGCACCGCGCTGCGCGCCCCCGACCACGTGGTACGCGACGAGCAGCTGCTCGACGTCGGCGGCCGGCGGGTCCGGCTGCTGTACCCCGGGCGCGGGCACACCGACGGCGACCTCGTCGTGCAGGTCCCCGACGCCGACGTGCTGCTCGCCGGCGACCTGGTGGAGCAGGGCGCCGCACCGGACTTCGCCGACGGCTACCCGCTGGAGTGGCCGGACACGCTGGCCGGCGTGCTGGCCGGGCTGGGCGCCGGCACGGTGGTGGTACCCGGGCACGGCGCCCCGGTGGACCGAGACTTCGTCGCCGCCCAGCACGCCGACCTGGCCCAGCTGGACTGGCTGATCCGGGACGGGCACGCCGACGGCAGCGACCCGGAGAAGGTGGCCGCCCGCTCCGCCTTCGGCCCGGAGGCGGCACTGGTCGCGGTCCGCCGGGGCTACGCGGAACTGGCGGGCCGGGTCTGACGCCCCGGGGCAAACTGGCCGGCCGGGGTCTGCCTGCCTGTCGTACCCCCCGCGCAGACTGCCGGGCATGACCGAGTCTCCCCGGCCGACCGAGGTCGCGCTGCTGCTCGCCCAGTTCGACGTGGCGCAGGAGTTCTTCTGGCCCCGGCTGACCGGCCTCACCGACGCCGAATACCTCTGGGAGCCCGCCCCGGGTGCCTGGAGCCTGCGCCCCCGCACGCAGCTGCGCACCCGGCACAGCCACGGACGCGGCGACTGGGCGGTGGAGTACGAGCCGCGCGACCCGCAGCCCGCCCCGATGCGCACCATCGCCTGGCTGGCCTGGCACCTCAGCGAGGGCTGCGGCAACCGGGCCGACTGGACCAACGGCTCACACAGCCTCGGCCCCGACGACCTGGCGGTGCCTGCCACGGCCGAGGCGGGGCTGGCCCAGCTACGCGCGGCCTTCGCCGCCTGGCGCAGCGTCTTCACCGACCTGGAGCCCGACGGGTACGCCCAGGTCGGCCGCTCGCAGTACCCGGGCGGCCTGGACCCGCAGCTGCCGCTGCGCGACATCCTGTGGTGGCAGAACCGTGAGGTGATGCACCACTGCGCCGAGATGATGCTGCTCCGCGACCTCTACCTGCACCGCGGCGGATGACCACCGCCGGGCCGGTGCGCGGTGCTGGCACGGCAGTCACCGGTCCGGCACAGTGAGTTCCATGACGCCGCTGCTGGACCGGGTGCTGCCACTGTGGATCGACCCGCTGGACGAGCGGGCCGACCCGGTCGCCGACTTCCGCGCCTGCTACGCCGACCCGGTCACGGTCAACGGCGAGCCGGCCGGCACCGCCGACCTGGTGGCCCGGGTACGGGCGCTGCAGCGGGCGTTCACCGACCGCAGTACCGAGATCGTGCACCGGGTGGAGACCCCGCAGCGGCTGGTCCTCGGGTTCGTCATGCATGTGGTACACACCGGCCCGCTGGTGACGCCGCTGGGCACAGTGGAGGCCACCGGCCGTCGGCTGGCGGTGCGCGCCACCGACATCCTCACCGTGCGGGAGGACCGGATCGTCGACATCTGGGTGATCTCCGACGAGGTCGGCCTGCTGCGCCAGCTCGGCCTGATCAACTGACCGGGCGCGATCGGGCTACTGACCGGGCGCGGTCGGGGCTATTGGCCGGGCGCGGTCGGGGCTATTGGCCGGGCGCGGTCGGGGCTATTGGCCGGGCGCGGTCGGGGCTACTGGCCGGGGCTGGCCACCGGCAGGCCCACCGCCGACGCGGCGGCCAGCAGTCGCTTGTCATAGGTGACCAGGGCGGTGAAGCCGGCGCCCGGCTCGCCGGCCAGCAGCTGCGCCGTGGCCAGGTGGATGGCGTCCAGGGAGCGCAGCAGCGGATCCTCGAAGCGGGCGGCGGCGGCCCGGACGGCCGCGTCGATCTCCAGCCGGTACAGCCGGGCGAGCAGCGCCGGGACCCCCGGCAACGCCTGCGGGGCGCTGCGCCGCAGCGCCCGGGGCACCTCGACCTCGACCAGGGCCGAGGCCACCAGCGGCGCCTGCGGGCGGGCCGCCAGCCAGGCGACCAGTTCGGCGGTGGCCGGCTCGGTACGCAGCAGCTTCACCAGCGCCGCGGAGTCCAGGTAGATCACCAGCGCTCGTCGTCCCGGGCCTGGGCCAGCTCGGCGGCGACGTCCAGCGCCGGGTCCCCGTGCACCGGCGGGACCGGTAGCGGGCCGGCGCTGGTCGGGCGGGTGGCGCGGCCCTCGGCGACCAGCCGGTCGAGCAGGCCGACGTCGGAGCCGACCGGGACCAGCCGGGCCACCGGCCGCCCGTTCACGGTCACCTCGACGGTCTCCCCGGCCGCCACCCGGGCCAGCACAGCGCTGGTCTGCTGGTTCAACTCGCGTACCCCTACCGAACCCATGCACCCACTGTAGAACGGGCTGTTCTACATCACCAGCGGGTCCGATGCGCAGCGGCAGGAATGCGTGGTCGGCGAGTGGAACTGCGGCCACACCACTCCGCCGAGCGGCGGCTCCACGAGCCAGGGGCTATGGCTGGGATAGCGAATCAGGCCGAGGGGAAACCAGGGTCAGCTTGGGAAAGTAGCTGCGGTAGCGGGCCGAGTCACGGGTAAGGAGCTGGTAGCCACAGACCGCTGCATGGGCGCCAATGTAGAAGTCGGCAATCGGTGAGTTCTTGGTGCCGCCCTGGCGGCGATACCTGACATACGCTTTGTCCGCCAGGAAACCCGCAGGATAGGGCAGTTGCTCGCGGAGAAAGTCTGTCGCGGGGATCGCCTCGTCAAGGTCCTCGATGCGTTCGAACCGCACGGAGATCTCGGCGTACACGATTTGGGTTGATGACGAGCACCCCTGTGTCCCGGGAGGTGGCGAGCGCTGTACCGGACCACTGTGACCACGTCGGATCCTCGGTGAGGATGTCGAGTAGAACGTTGGAGTCGGCGTGTGTCACGGTCCGGTTCGAGGATCGTTCGGGCACTGGGCGGAGTCGCTCATTCGCCACGGAGTAACTCCATCAACTGGTCCGTTGTCATGCCCTGCGTTTCGCGTGCTGTACCCTGCCCGCGCAGATGGCTCACAAGCCGTTGCCCTCGGGTCAGGGCGCCGTCGACTCGTACGATCCGTAGGGCGTTGCCTTCCTCGATGACCTCGATCTCGTCGCCTTCATGCAGGCCGTGCTTGACGCGCAGTGGCGCCGGAATGGTGACCTGGCCCTTGCTGTTCAGCTTCACCGTGCCTCCACACGCGCGTATCGCGTAATACTCGTTCTACGTAGTACTAGCCGCCTCGCCGACACTGGATCGGCCGGCATAGCGGGGGCCGTCAGGCGACCATCGAGCCGACCACCGGCTTGGTGAGCAGGGCCGACTGGGCGCGGGTGATGCCAGGGTCGAGCGAGCGCTCCACGAAGATCGCGTGCCAGATGCAGAACACCAGCACCGTCCAGACCTTGCGGGAGTGGTCGGCCTCGCCGCGCTTGTGCGCCTCCAGCAGGCCCCGGGCGTAGCCCAGGTCGAGCAGGTCACCGGCGCCGGAGCGGGACAGGATGTCGTGCGCCCAGTCGTACATCTCGCCGCGCAGCCAGACCCGGGTGGGGGTGGGGAAGCCCAGCTTCTTGCGGTTGACGATGGCCGGCGGGACCACGTCGCGCAGCGCCTGGCGCATGGCGTACTTGGTGTCGGTGCCGTGCGGGGGGAGCTTCAGGTCGACCGGGATGGTCGCCGCGACGTCGAAGACCTCCTTGTCCAGGAACGGCACCCGCAGCTCCAGCGAGTGCGCCATGGACATCCGGTCCGCCTTGACCAGGATGTCGCCGCGCAGCCAGGTGTAGAGGTCGACGTACTGCATGGCGGTCACGTCGTCCAGCGCCATCGAGGCGGCCTCGGCGTAGACCGGCGCGGTGACATCGGTGTAGCGCACCGAGGGGTCGTAGCGGCGCAGCAGCTCCCGCTTCTCCGCCTCGGTGAACATCCGGGCGTTGCCGTAGTAGCGCTCCTCCAGCGGGGTGGTACCGCGCTCCAGGAAGCTCTTGCCCTTCACCCCCTGCGGGATCACCGAGGCCACCTTGCGCAGCCCGCGCTGCACCGGGTCGGGCAGGCCGTTGATGGTGGCCAGGGAGAGCGGCTCGCGGTAGATGGTGTACCCGCCGAAGAACTCGTCGGCGCCCTCGCCGGAGAGCACCACGGTGACGTGCTCGGCGGCCTTCTTCGCCACGAAGTACAGCGGCACCAGCGCCGGGTCGGCGACCGGGTCGTCCAGGTGCCAGACGATCCTGGGCAGCGCGTCCATCATGTCCTGCGGCCCGATCTTGGTCGGGATGGTGGTGACCCCGAGGTGCCGGGCGGAGTCCTGGGCCACGTCGATCTCCGAGTACCCGTCCACGTCGTACCCGACGGTGAAGGTCAGGATGTTCGGGTGGAACTCGCGGGCCAGTGCGACCACCGCGGTGGAGTCGATACCGCTGGACAGGAACGCCCCCACCGGCACGTCGGCGCGCATGTGCATGCGGACCGACTCGCGCAGCGTCTCCCGGATCCGGGTGTAGAGCGCCTCCGGCGAGGCGGCCGGGGTGGGGCGGAAGCGGGGCTGGTAGTAGCGGCGGGTGGCGAAGGTGCCACCGGCGCGGTAGGTGAAGCACTCGCCGGAGCCGACCCGGCCGATGCCCCGGTGCAGGGTGCCCGGCTCGGGGACGTACTGCAGGGTCAGGTAGTGCGACAGGTTGGCCGCGTCCACCCCGGCGTCGCCGGCCGCAAACGCCGGGGCGAACGGCAGCAGCGCCTTCTTCTCGCTGGCCAGGTACAGCCCGGCGTCGCTGACCAGGTGGAACAGCGGCTTGATGCCGTACGGGTCGCGGGCGCCGAAGACCAGCCGCTGCTGGGTGTCGACGATGACGAAGGCGAACATGCCGCGCAGCCGCTCCACCACCGCCTCGCCCCAGTAGTGGAACCCGGCCACGATCGCCTCGCCGTCACCCTGGGTGTCGAAGGTGGCACCGAACTCGGCGGCCAGCTGCTCGCGCAGTTCGAGGTAGTTGTAGATCTCGCCGTTGAAGGTGAGCAGGTAGCGGCCGCCCAGGTAGGGCAGCGGTTCGTGGCTGCCGGCCACGTCGATGATCGACAGCCGCTTGTGCGCGAAGATCACGTCGTGGTTGACCGCCTCGACGCCGGTCTCGTCCGGACCGCGGTGGTGGATGCTCTCCAGAGCGGCGGCGATCGCGTCGCGGTGCGCCGGGGCGTCGTGGTGAGCACTGATGAAGGTGAGCAGTCCGCACATGGCCGCCATCTTCCCACGGCTGCGCACCCGCGCCGTTGTAGGTTGAGCAGATGCGCGACGATGCCGTCCGAACCCAGTCCCACGACCCCGAATACCCCGATGCGCTGCTGGAGTTCATGCGTACCGGGTGGCGTGACAGCGAACTTCCGGTAAGTCCGGTTCCGCAGGCGGCCCATTACGCGCGGCGACGCGCGGCGGTGGCCGCGGCGTTCCCCGGCGAGACGCTGGTCATCCCCAGCGGACGCGAACGGGTACGGGCCAACGACACCACCTACCCGTTCCGGCCCGGCACCGACTTCGCCTACCTCACCGGCGAGGGAGACCCGGACGCCGTCCTGGTGATCACCCCCGACGGCGAGCCGACGCTCTACGTGCGCCCCCGCTCGCCCCGGGACACCGACGAGTTCTTCCGCGACCGGGTCTACGGCGAGCTGTGGATCGGCCGCCGGCACACGCTCGCCGAGAAGGGCACCGAGCTGGGCGTCCGGACCGCCCCGCTGGCCCGGCTGAGCGCCGTGCTGGACGGCCTGGCGCCGGGCCGCACCCGGGTGCTGCGCCGGCTGGACGTGGTGGTCGACGCCGCCGTGCGCCCGGTCGGGCGGCGCGACGCCGAGCTGGCCCGGGTGCTGTCCGAGCAGCGGCTGGTCAAGGACGACTGGGAGATCGCCCAGTTGCAGGACGCGGTGGACGCCACGGTCCGCGGCTTCGAGGACGTGGCCCGGGTACTGCCGGCCGACCGGCCGGTCGCCGAGCGGCTCATCGACGGCGTCTTCGGGCTGCGCGCCCGGCACGACGGCAACGGGGTCGGGTACTCCTCGATCGTGGGCGCCGGAGCGCACGCCACCACGCTGCACTGGATCCGCAACGACGGCGTTACCGCCCCCGGCGAGCTGCTGCTACTCGACCTGGGCGTGGAGAACCGGGCGCTCTACACCGCCGACGTCACCCGCACCCTCCCGGTCAGCGGCCGCTTCACCCCCCTACAGCGCCAGGTCTACGACATCGTGCACGCCTCCCAGCAGGCCGGCATCGAGGCGGTCCGGCCCGGCGTCCCGTTCGACCACGTGCACCAGACCTGCATGCGGATCCTCGCCGAAGGGCTGGCCGACCTCGGGGTGCTGCCGGTGACGGTGGACGAGGCGATGAAGCCCGACTCCACCCTCTACCGCCGCTGGACCCTGCACGGCTTCGGCCACATGCTCGGCCTGGACGTGCACGACTGCGCCCGGGCGGCGCACGAGCGCTACCGGGGCGGCGACCTGTCCGAGGGCAACGTGCTCACCGTCGAGCCGGGGCTCTACTTCCAGCCCGAGGACGAGCTGGTCCCCGCCGAACTGCGCGGCATCGGCATCCGCATCGAGGACGACGTGCTGGTCACCGCCGACGGGGCGCGGGTGCTCTCGGCCGGGCTGCCGGGTACCGCCGACGAGGTGGAGGGCTGGCTGGACGCCCAGCGCGCGGCCGGCCCGCGACTGCCGTGCTGACCGCCGCGGTGGAGGAGTCGGTCGAGGTCAACGGCGTGCAGCTGTACGTACGCCGGTACGGCGACCCGGCGCTGCCGGTGCTCGTGGTGATCCACGGCGGCCCCACCTGGGACCACTCCTACCTGCTGCCGGCCGTGGCGCAGCTGGCCGACCTGCGCCACGTGGTGCTGTTCGACCTGCGCGGCTGCGGGCGCAGCGCGCGTACCCCACCGGTCGGGACAACCCCGGTGGCAGCGCTACAGCCCGACCTGCTCGCCGACGACGTGGCCGCGCTGCTGGACCGCTACGCCGGCGGGCGTGGCGACCTGCTCGGCTTCTCCTACGGCGGCATGGTCGCGATGCGGGTGGTGGACCAGCACCCGGCGCAGGTCGACCGGCTGGTGCTGGCCTCCACCACCGCCTACCGGGGCTACGCCGAGGAGCTCTCCGCGCTGCCCGACCGGCGGGAACGGGCCGCCCAGGTGCCCGGCATCCGCTTCGACGACCCTGCGCTGACCGGGCCGCAGGCCCCGGACGGGGCGCTGTCCCGGGCCATGGCGCAGGCCGACACGGCGTACCAGATCTGGCGGCTGGACCGCCGCGACGAGTGGGCCGAGGTCCTCGACGGAGTGCGCTTCTCCAGCGACTGGAACGGCCCGTTCGCCGCCGGCACGCTGCGCCCGGCCGGTCCGCCGGACGCCGAGGCGGTGCTGCGCGACTGGGGCCGGCCGGTGCTCATCCTGCACGGCGCCCGGGAGATGAGCTTCCCCGTCACGCTGGCCCGCCGGCTGCACGCCGCCCTGCCGGCGAGCACCCTGGTCGAGGTGCCCGAGGCCGCGCACATGGCACACTTCGACAACCCGGACGCCTGGCTCGCCGCCATCCGCACCTTCCTGAGCTGACCGGGCCGCAGCGGACCCGGCCGCTGATCCACCCGGCCGGCGGCGCGGCGCGCCGCTGATCCACCCGGCCGGCGGCGCGGCGCGCCGGGCGCCGGCTTGATCGGCGGCAGTCGGGTCGGCGACAGTTAGCTGTTTTCCTCCTGCTCCACCGCGACCATCGGCGGTGCCGAGCTGACCTTTCTGGAAAGGGCGTGCCCGTGGGTACCGGTTCCCTCATCGCCGTTGTGGCCGGCGGCTGTGTCTGCCTGCTGCTCGTGCTGCTACTGGTCTGGGCGGTGGTGGCCTACAACAAGCTGGTCCGCCAGCGCAACCAGGTGGACGCCGCCTGGGCGCAGATCGACGTGCAGCTCAAGCGCCGCTACGACCTGATCCCCAACCTGGTGGAGACCGTCAAGGGCTACGCCGCGCACGAGCGCGGCACGCTGGACGCGGTGATCCAGGCGCGCAACAGTGCCGTGGGCAACGCCGCCTCGGCCCCGTCGGCGCGCGCCGAGACCGAGAACGCGCTGAGCCAGACCCTGGGCCGGCTGTTCGCGCTGGCCGAGGCGTACCCGAACCTGAAGGCCAACGAGAACTTCGCGGCGCTGCAGGGCGAGCTGGGCAACACCGAAGACAAGATCGCCTACGCCCGGCAGTTCTACAACAGCGCCGTGCAGTCCTACAACACCAGTACCCAGTCGATCCCGACCAACATCATCGCCGGGGTCGGCGGGTTCAAGCAGCGTGACCTGTTCGAGGCCGCGGGCGGCGAGCGCGGCCCGGTGCAGGTGCGGTTCTGACCATGATCAGCCCGCTGCAACTGGCCGGCGGCGCGCTGATCGCCGGCAGCCTGGCGGTCTTCTTCCTCGGGTACGGGCTGGCCCTGCTGCTGACCAGGCCGGCCCGGCCCCGGCCGCTGCCGGCCAGCCAGGACCTCGGCCCGCAGCCGGAGCCGCCGGCCGTGGTCAGCCTGCTGGCCAACTACTGGGAGATCACCGAGGACGCCGCCGAGTCCACCCTGCTGGACCTCGGCGGCCGGGGATTCCTGGAGTTCCGCCAGCCGGCCAACGACCCGATGCAGACCACCGTGCACGTCAAGGTCGAGGATCCACCCGGGCTGAACAGCTACGAACGGCGCGTCTTCGACCGGGTCAAGGGCATCGCGGTGGGCCGGGTGGTACCACTGACCGCGCTCACCTTCCGCGACCCGGCGCAGGCGGCCGGCTTCGCCAAGCGCATCCGCGCCGAGGTCGTCGCCGACGCCCGGGCCCGCGGCCTGTCCCGGCGCCGGTTCAGCAAGAGCCTGGTCAGTGCCCTGGTCGGGCTGGCGGCACTGGCCGCGGCCGGCGTCACCGTGGGCGCCGCGTTCCTGGTCGACTGGCACTCGACCAGCGACGACAGCGACCCGAAGGGCATCTTCGGGCTGGGCTTCGTGGTGTTCGGCGCGCTGTCGGCCATCGCCGGCCGCAACGTCGGCGAGCGGGACACCCCGCTCGGGCGCCAGGTGGCCGCCCGCTGGCTGGGCGTGAAGACCTGGCTGCAGAACACCGAGGCGTTCGGCGACCTGCCGCCCTCAGCCGTCGACGTCTGGGACCGCTACCTGGCCTACGGTGCCGCCGTCGGCGCCACCCGGGTCGCCAGCGCCGTCATCGACTTGGGCATGGGCAACCGCAAGCTGGTCTGGTCGAGCTACCACGGCGTCTGGCACCGGGTCCGGGTGCGCTACCCGCGCCTGTTCTGGCGCTACGGCCGGCCGGCGCCGCCGCTGGTCATCCGCGGGCTGATCGCCGGGGTGCTCGGTGTGCTGCTGCTGCGCTACTGGGGCGGGCTGATCGACGCCGCGGCCGACGAGCCCATCGCGACCGGCAACCCGGTCACCGGCAACGCTGACTGGATCACGTTCCTCGGCGTCCTGGTGGCCCTCGTGCTGGCGGCCTGGGGGGCGTACGTGCTGGTGCGTACCGTGATCGACCTGGCTGCGCCGCGGACGGTGACCGGGCAGGCGCTGTGGACCGAGGTGTGGCGCTCCCACCGGGGCGGCGAGAACTCCCCGCCCCGGCCCTGGCTGCACTACCTGGCCGTGGACGACGGCAGCGGGGACAGCACCCGGGCCTGGGGACTGCCCGCCGAGCTGGCCGGCCGGTGCATCGACGGGGACACGGTCCAGATCACGGTACGCCCGTGGAGCCGGCGCATCGGGCAGGTCGAGGTGCTCGAGCACGGCACGCTGCGCCGTACCGACGTGGGGCAGTCCACCACCGACCAGACCGAGAGCCTGATCGCCTCGGCCATGGGCATCCCGAACCCGCGCTCGCCCGGCGAGCCGACGGCGCCGGCCGTGGGCGGCACCGAGCTGGTCAGCGAGGCCGAAGCGAGCCAGGCGATGGCCACCCCGGTACGCCGCTCCGGGGCCACCGGCATCGGCGTCGGGCACCTGACCAACTTCGTCGACCAGCAGAACCGGCCGCTGGTCATGGTCGGGGTGGCCAGCGGGCTGGCCGGGTCGATGGTGCTGCGGGCCCGGCGGGCGGCCCAGCCGCTCCCCGGAATCGGCGACGAAGCCTACACGGGCGAGGGATGGGCGGTCGGCCGGCGAGGGGATACCGTGATCATGCTGCTCACCCACGGCGACGGCAGGCGGATACCCCCGGGCAACCTGTACTGGCTGCTACAGACCGCCGTGGCCCGCCTGGCCGCGCCGGCTACCGCCTGACGCGGCCGGCGCCCTGGACGCGGCGCCGGTCGCGGTCGGGGCGGTCGGCGCCGCCCGGAACCCCGGGGCGCCCGGCCAACCCACGCTCAATATATGGACGGCGTCGTGGCCGGCGGCATCCAGCAGGGCGACGAGCCGCGCGGACAGACGCTCGTCGACGAGGAACTTCACGCCGACAGCCGGAGCGGCAACTCGCGCTCATCGAGGGACCGCTACCGAAACGGTCACCCGCATGCCGGGCCCGTACCGCTCCGGCGGTCGCAGCGCCGACGATGCGGGGTCAGCACGCGACGTTGCCTTCCGTCCATGCGGATCCCGGTCAGACGCCACCGCCGGCACCGCGCGGGAAGCGCGGTGCCGGCGGCTGGTGTCAGCGCGGCGGCTGCCTCACCGCGCGGTACAGGTCAGGTTGCTGACCGTGGTGGCGGGGGTGCCGTTGCCCAGGAAGCCGAACTGGGTGGTACCTCCGCCGGTGATAATTCCGTTGTAGGACACGTTGGCCACACTGACCGAGGACCCGGACGTGGTGGCCGTGCCGTTCCACAGCGAGGATATTGTCTCCCCCGCGGTGAACGTCCAGCCGACCGTCCAGCCGGCGGTCGGGGTGGAGCCCTTGTTGGTGATCGTGATGCCAGCCTGGAACGCCCCGCTCCAGGTGGACGAGATGGCGTAGGTCGCCGTGCAGCCCGAGCCGCCGCCGGTGGACGGGCTGGCGCTGGCCGAACGGGACGGCGAGGTGCTCACCGACGGGCTGGGGCTGACCGACCGCGACTGCGACGGGCTGGGGCTGACCGAACGGGACGCGGACGTGGACGGGGTGGGCGACGTGCTCTGCCCCGGGCCGACCCCGGTGACCTGCCCGTTGCCGCCGTCGAAGACCACGTCGGAGCAGCCGTAGAAAGTCTCCTGGCTGTCCGAGCGCTGCCACACCGAGTAGATGATGTGGTGGCCGGTCTTGTTCTGCGGCAGCGTGGCGTTCCAGTAGTAGTAGGAGGTGCTGGTGCCCGGGTCACCCACCGACGGCGGGTGGTCGGCCGAAGAGAACGGCGCGTCCTCCAGCTCGTCCCAGGTCAGCGGGGAGTTCTGGTCCCAGCCGTCCTTGGTGACGTAGAGGTAGAACCAGCCCGGGTGCGCCGCCCACTTGTTGTAGTGGAAGGCCATGGTGGCCCCCGAGGTCAGGTGGGTCACCGGCCAGTCGCTGCGACCGAGGTCGTAGCCGGAGAAGTCGTACACCACCGCGTTGCCACTGCACAGCTTGCCGTCCGGGATGAAGCCCCGGCCACGGCCGTTGCCGTCCGAGCGCAGCACCGCGAACCAGTTGTACAGCGACGTGGTGCCGCTCTTGGCGAGGGCCGCCGCGCAGGCCGGGTTGTTGGCGACGAGCTGGCCGTTGGGCTGCAGCGCGTCCTGATAGCACAGCCAGGTTCGGCTGCCCGGGATCAGCATGGTCCCGTGCGCCTGGGCCGGTTGGGCGGCCACCAGGGCGCCGGCACCGGCGGCCAGGATGGCCGTGGCGGCGGCCAGCGCGAAGCGGTGGCGCAGCCGTAGACGTTGCATGAATCTCACGTTGTGTCCTTCTGTCGCGTGACCCGAATTAGGAATCCCGCGCGCCAGCCAGGGACGACACACGACGTGGACGAGGGCAGCGTGGACGTCTGTGTGGGTGACGCGGAGAGCGCACGCGAGGCACCGGCATGCCAACGTATCGAAATATAACCATGGTTGAGTGCTCGACGGCAACCCGGCGGTGCCCGGCCGTTCGCCGCATCGACACGCGACACCTCCCCGCCCGGGTACCCGGCGTTCACGCCGGCCGCCGAGCATCGCCGGCATGACTGACACATCCTCCGCCGCGCCGGGGCATCCCGGCTCGGGGCTGCGCCGCCGGGCGCTGCTGACCGGCGCCGGGGCCGCCGGTGCCGGCGCGCTGCTGATGCCCGGTACCGCGCTGGCCCAGCCGACCTCCCCCGCGCTGTGGACCCGGCCCACCGGTACCGGCGCCCCCGACGTCCACGGCATCCACCTGCAGTTCGGCGCCGACGCCAGCCGCGAGGTGGTGGTCTCCTGGAGCACTCCGGTGTCGGTGGCCCGCCCCCGGGTGCTGTTGGGCACCCCCGGCGACGGCTACGGCCACAGCGTCGACGCGCACACCGTCACCTACACCGACGCCGCCGCCGGCACCGAGGTGTTCATCCACCACGCCCGGCTGACCGGCCTGCGCCCGGACACCGAATATGCCTATGCCGCGCTGCACGAGGGCACCACCCCGATCCCGGGGCTGTTCCGGACGGCGCCGCGCGGCCGGGCCGCGTTCACCTTCACCAGCTTCGGCGACCAGGGCACGCCCACCCTCGGCAAGCAGACCACGCCGGCCGGGGCGAGCAGCCCGATCTGGGTCAACGACAACCTGGGCTCGCCGGCCGCCGGTGACACGGTCACCGGCATCGAGCGCATCGCCCCGCTGTTCCACCTGGTCAACGGCGACCTGTGCTACGCCAACCTGTCGACCGACCGGATCCGCACCTGGTCGGACTGGTTCGTCAACAACAGCCGCTCGGCGCGCTTCCGGCCGTGGATGCCGGCCGCCGGCAACCACGAGAACGAACTGGGCAACGGCCCCATCGGCTACGGCGCCTACCAGTCCTACTTCGCCCTGCCCCCGGGCGCCCGGGACGCCGAGACCCGCGGCCTGTGGTACGCGTTCACCGCCGGCTCGGTCCGGGTGATCAGCCTCAACAACGACGACGTCTGCTACCAGGACGGCGGCAACTCCTACGTGCGCGGCTACTCCGGCGGCGCGCAGAAGGCGTGGCTGGAGGCGGAGCTGAAGGCCACCCGGGCGGACCGCGACATCGACTGGATCGTGGTGGTCATGCACCAGGTGGTGATCTCCACCGCGGACCAGTTCAACGGCGCCGACCGGGGCATCCGGGAGGAGTGGGTGCCGCTGTTCGACGCCTACGGTGTGGACCTGGTGGTCTGCGGGCACGAGCACCACTACGAGCGCTCGCACCCGATCCGCGGCGCGCTGCCCACCGACACGCTCACCCCGAACCCGGTGGCCACCGATTTGTCCACGGTGGACACCACCAAGGGCACGGTGCACCTGGTGATCGGCGGTGGGGGTACCTCGGCGCCGTCGAACAAGCTGTTCTTCGAGCCGGCCGCCTGCCGGGTGATCACCGGGGTCGGGCCGGTCGGCGCCAACGGCAAGCGCCCGCCGGTCTACGTGCACGAGGACGCGCCGTGGTCGGCGGTGCGGGACAAGGAGCACCCGTACGGCTTCGCGGCGTTCACCGTCGACCCCGGTCGGCACCCGGGCGACGCCACCAGCATCGCGGTCACCTACTACGCGGTGGGCGGCCCGTCCGGCGCGCTGACCCCGGTCGACCAGTTCACCCTGACCCGCCCACGCCGGGACGGCCGGGGTCAGCACTGATCCGGCAGTACCCCGACCGACCGCCGCCGGGCTGCCTGCGGCGGTCGGCGCGTTCCCGGGGCCAGCGGGTTGCGCGCATAGCAAGACGGACGTACGGTTTGCATGTATGCCGCACCCCTCGCCCGCGCCGTCCGGGCCGGTGCGCGAGACTGCAGACGAGGACCGTTCGGTAAAGGAGTACGACCTTGGCGAGCCTGGACAGCTTTGGCGCAAAGAGCCAGCTCGACGTCGCGGACGCGAGCTACGAGATCTACCGCATCGACAAGGTCGCCGGCCACGAACGGCTGCCGTTCAGCCTGAAGATCCTGCTGGAGAACCTGCTCCGCACCGAGGACGGCGCCAACATCACCGCCGAGCACATCCGGGCGCTGGGCGGCTGGGACCCGCAGGCCGAGCCGAGCGTGGAGATCCAGTTCACCCCGGCCCGGGTACTCATGCAGGACTTCACCGGGGTGCCCTGCGTGGTCGACCTGGCCACCATGCGCGAGGCGGTCCGCGACCTGGGCGGCGACGCCACCAAGGTCAACCCGCTGGCCCCGGCCGAACTGGTCATCGACCACTCGGTCATCGCCGACGTCTTCGGCCGGCAGGACGCCTTCGAGCGCAACGTCGAGTTCGAGTACGGCCGCAACAAGGAGCGCTACCAGTTCCTGCGCTGGGGCCAGACGGCGTTCAACGAGTTCAAGGTCGTCCCGCCGGGTACCGGCATCGTGCACCAGGTCAACATCGAACACCTGGCCCGGGTCGTCTTCGACCGCGGCGGCGTGGCCTACCTGGACACCGTGGTCGGTACCGACTCGCACACCACCATGGTCAACGGCCTGGGCGTGCTCGGCTGGGGCGTGGGCGGCATCGAGGCCGAGGCGGCCATGCTCGGCCAGCCGGTCTCCATGCTCATCCCCCGGGTGGTCGGCTTCAAGCTCGCCGGTGAGCTGCCCGACGGCACCACCGCCACCGACCTCGTGCTGACCATCACCCAGCTGCTGCGCAAGCACGGCGTGGTGGGCAAATTCGTCGAGTTCTACGGCTCCGGGGTGAGCGCCGTCCCACTGGCCAACCGGGCCACCATCGGCAACATGAGCCCCGAGTTCGGCTCCACCTGCGCGATCTTCCCGATCGACGAGGAGACGGTGCGCTACCTGGAGCTGACCGGGCGCAGCCGGGAGCAGGTCGCCCTGGTCGAGGCGTACGCCAAGGCGCAGGGCCTGTGGCACGACCCGGCCGTCGAGCCGGCCTACTCCGAGTACCTGGAGCTGGACCTGTCCACCGTGGTGCCGTCCATCGCCGGCCCGAAGCGGCCGCAGGACCGGGTCGAGCTGGCGCACGCCAAGTCGGCGTTCCGCGCCGCCCTGCCCGACTACGTCGGCGAGGACAGCGTGGACGAGGAGAGCGTCGAGAGCTTCCCGGCGTCCGACCCGCCCGCCTCCAACAGCGCCGCCGGCCCGTCCCGCCCGCACAAGTCCGTACCGGTGACCCTCGCCGACGGCACCAGCTTCGAGCTGGACCACGGCGCCGTGGTGATCGCAGCCATCACCTCCTGCACCAACACCTCCAACCCGCAGGTGATGCTCGGCGCCGCGCTGCTGGCCCGCAACGCGGTCGACCGGGGCCTGCGCAGCAAGCCCTGGGTGAAGACCACGCTGGCGCCCGGCTCCAAAGTGGTGATGGACTACTACGAGAAGGCCGGCCTGGTGCCCTACCTGGAGAAGCTCGGCTTCAACCTGGTCGGCTACGGCTGCACCACCTGCATCGGCAACTCCGGCCCGCTGCCCGAGGAGATCTCCGCCGCCGTCAACGCCGAGGACCTCACCGTGGTCAGCGTGCTCTCCGGCAACCGCAACTTCGAGGGCCGGATCAACCCCGACGTGAAGATGAACTACCTGGCCTCCCCGCCGCTGGTGGTCGCCTACGCGCTGGCCGGCACGATGGACCTGGACCTGGCCACCGAGCCGCTCGGTGTGGGCTCCGACGGGCAGCCGGTCTACCTGCACGACATCTGGCCCTCGCCGCGCGAGGTGCAGTCCGTCATCGACACGGCCGTCTCGGCGGACATGTTCACCAAGGACTACGCCGACGTCTTCGCCGGTGACGAGCGCTGGCAGTCGCTGCCCACCCCGACCGGCGACACGTTCGCCTGGGACGGCGCCTCGACCTACGTGCGCAAGCCGCCCTACTTCGAGGGAATGGCCGCCCAGCCGGCCCCGGTCACCGACATCACCGGCGCCCGGGTGCTGGCCAAGGTGGGCGACTCGGTCACCACCGACCACATCTCCCCGGCCGGCTCCATCAAGGCCGACTCCCCCGCCGGGCGGTACCTGGCCGAGCACGGCGTGGACAAGCAGGACTTCAACTCCTACGGCTCGCGCCGCGGCAACCACGAGGTCATGATCCGGGGTACGTTCGCCAACATCCGGCTGCGCAACCAGCTGGTACCGGGCGTGGAGGGCGGCTTCACCGTCAACCACCTCACCGGCGAGCAGACCAGCATCTACGACGCCTCGGAGGCTTACGCGCAGGCCGGGGTGCCGCTGGTGATCCTGGCCGGCAAGGAGTACGGCTCCGGCTCGTCCCGGGACTGGGCCGCCAAGGGCACCATGCTGCTGGGCGTCCGGGCGGTCATCGCCGAGTCGTACGAGCGCATCCACCGCTCCAACCTGATCGGCATGGGCGTGCTGCCGCTGCAGTACCCGGCCGGGCAGAGTGCCCAGTCGCTGGGGCTCACCGGCACCGAAACCTTCGAGATCACCGGGGTGACGGCGCTCAACGACGGCTCGACCCCACGCACGGTGCACGTGACGGCCGGGGACATCCAGTTCGACGCAGTGCTGCGCATCGATACCCCCGGCGAGGCCGACTACTACCGGCACGGCGGCATCCTGCAGTACGTGCTGCGCAAGATGCTGGCCAACTGACAGGTCACACCACGACGATGGCCCGCCGGTCGACCGACCGGCGGGCCATCGTCACTTTCGCGCAAGCCGTCGGCGAGATATACTCCAATGCTGCCTGGTATATATGGAGGTCGCCATGACGAAGATGCTCATCGACATCGACGAGGATGCGCTCGCCACCGCGGCCGCCCTGCTTGGCACGAAGACCAAGAAAGACACGGTGAACACCGCTCTGCGCGAGGCGGCTGACCGACTGCGCCGAGCACAGGGGCTGGCCCGACTGGCGGAGCGGGGAGCCGCCGGTGAGTTTGACGATCTTCTCGACAAGTCGACATACCGGCGGTGAGCCCGGTCCAGTATCTGGTGGACACGAGTGCACTGGTGCGCCTGTTCCGCGATCCACAGGTACGGGCACGCTGGCAGCAGCAGGTGACCGCCGGGCTGCTGTCGGTGTGTCCGGTGACTGAATTGGAGTTGCTCTACGCGGCAAAGTCCACGGCGCACCGAGCCGAGATCGTCACCGAGATCGACGCGACCTTCTGTCGGACGCCGATGCCGGACGAGGTATTCACCCGCGCCAACCAGGTCCAGGCAGAACTGACTCAACGCGGCCTGCACCGCAGCGCCGGCACGGTGGACCTGCTGGTCGCGGCGACAGCACAACTGCACGGCCTCATCCTGCTGCACTACGACCGGGACTTCGATCAGGTGGCCGGCGTAACCGGTCAGCAGGTCGAATGGGTGGTACCGGCCGGCACCGTGCCGTAGCGCGAAATCCGTCGGCGCGACCCGGTCTCCCTCAGTCTTGCGGGTGCCAGTTGTCCGGGCCGGTCAGGTAGTTGGCAATGGTGTACGTCGCCGCCTGGTCGTCGGTCAACTGTGGACGGTTGTCGTTGACCACCGCGCCCGGGCCGGTGTTGTGGTACTCGAAGTAACGGGCGTCCTTCCAGGAGAACGTGGAAAAGTCCGACCACGGGCCGGCCGCGATGATGTGCGCACCGATGCCCGACTCCCGGTAGACCACCTGGGCGATGGCGTTGACGTCGCCGCTCGGGTGCCAGGGGCGACCGAGGTAGCCGGTGCCGTCCGGGGCGTCGCTGGTCAGCTCGCAGTGGTCGAAGAGGAAGCCGTACGGGTTGGTGAGCTGCGTGCTGGCCGCGGTCACGTATCCGTTGTTGGTGGTGGAGCCCCGGTTCAGCGAATGGATCTCGCACTCGTCGAAGACCGCCGTGCCCCGGCCGAAGATGAAGTCCACGTCGCCCTCCACGTAGCAGTGGTGGAAGTAGGCCCGGCCGACGGTGAGGGTGGCCGCGCTGTTGACGTAGAGGGTGTCCTGGTTGCCGAGGAACCGCACGTTGTCGAAGGTGAGCCGGTCGGTGGAGGTGAGCACCGCGACAGCCTGCCGGTTGGCGATCTCCGGGTGGGCGGCCTCGTCGAAGGTGTTGGCGAAGGTCAGGTTCCGGGCGGTGAAGTCGTGCCCGGCGATGGTCACCGAGGCGCTGCCGGAGGTGCCGTAGGTGGTGCCGTCCGGCTTGGCGGTGCCGTTGGCCCGGTCGTAGGCGATGAGCACGTCGGCAGCCCGACCGCTCGCCCCGACAAAGTTCAGGTACGGCTTGCCGCTGGGCACCAGCACCGGCTCGACGTAGCTGCCGGGCTTGATCAGGATGATGTACGGGCTGGTCAGCCCGCTGGGGGCGGCATCAACGGCGGCCTGCACGCTGGTGAAGTCGCCGGTCCCGTCCTGCGCGACGACGACGCCCGACCCGGTCGGCGGCGGACTGGAGGGCTGCTCGCCGCTCGGCGCGGGACTGGCCGAGGCCGACGTCGACGGGCTGGGTGAGGTCGACGCGCTGGGTGATGTCGACGGGCTGGGTGAGGCCGACGGGGCGGGTGAGGCGGTGGAGCTTGCCGAGGGGCTCGGCGCGGGGCCGGTGCTGACCAGCACGTCGTCGAACTCGGCGGTGGCGTAGCCGGTCTGTACGCCGATGCGGCCCTTGGCGATCGCGGTGGTCGTGGCCGAGCCGATCAGGGTGCCGTCCAGCCAGCCGCGCACGGTGGAGCCGGAGACCTCGACAGCCACCTGGTACCAGACCCCGGCACTGATCGGCGTCGGGACGCTGGCCAGCACGGTCACCGCGCCGCTGCGTACCTGCTCCAGGCGGGCCAGGTTGGCGGGGCGCAGGGCGAGCCGGTAGTAGGTGGTGGCGCCGGAGGCGCGGGCCAGCAGGGCGACGTAACCGTCGCCGGTGAGCGTGGTCGGCTTGATCCGGGCCTGCACCCGGTAGTCGGTCCAGGAGCTGGAGCCGGCGAACAGCCGGCCGTTGTCGGTGCCGGCCTTCGTCTGGGCCAGCACCGCTGAGCCGTCGGTGACGACCTTCCAGATGCCTGCGGACATCGACCAGCCGGCGGTGTTGCCGTCGGTGAAGTCATCGCTGAACAGGGTGCCCGCATAGGCGGCCGGGGCGCCGGCGAGGAGCGCCGCAGTGACCCCGGCGAGCAGGGCGGCCACTGCTGCTGGCAGCAGCACGCGCAGCGGACGACGTACGCGCGAATGGGGCATGGCAGTCTCCCAGACCTAGGGAAAGCGCTTTCCTGGGTGAGGATGTCAGACGCCGTGACGGGTGTCAATGTCCGGTCCGGGGCGGGCTCCGGTCCTCCCAGCAGACGCACAGGCCACTGACAGGGCGATCGCTGGTGACCGGCGCAGTGTTGGGTCCATGGAGACCGAACACCCGCAGCGCAGCAGCGGATGGCCGCCGGTGGAGACGGCATCCGACCACCCGAACGACGAACCGGCCGGTACCGGTCAGCCAGTCTGGCACCGCTCCGCCGACGGCTCACCGAACCGGCGGTTGCCGGTCACCGCGGCCGGCGATCCGCACCCGACACCCGGCGCGGACCCGGCGACCGCCGACCCGGCCGCCCGATCGGCACCGCGTCCGGCTTCGTCGAGGGCGACAGGGCCGGTGTCGCACGGGGCGCCAGCGGCGCCCACCGCCGACCCGGCACAGGGACCGATCGCAGCGCCGTGGCAGCCGGCGGCGCGCTACCCGGTCGGGCCGGCCGGCCCGGGAGCGCCGCCGCCCGACGGGTCGCCCGCAGCGGCGCCCGGCGACGGGCTCCGGCCCGGCCGGATCGCCCGGTGGACCATCGCCGGCGTGGCCGGCGCGGCGCTGTTCCTCGGCGCCGGGGTGGCCGGCGGCGCGGTGGTCCACCACTACGACGGCTCGCCGGTGGCCGGCGGCGGCAACACCGCCAGCGTGGTGGCGGCCCGGGCGGTGAACGGCAGGGTGACCGTGGCCGACCTGGTCAATGCCGTCAAGCCGAGCGTGGTGACCATCGCGGCCGCCAGCCAGGGCGGGACCAGCGAGGGATCCGGCGTGGTGGTGCGCTCCGACGGGTACATCGTCACCAACAACCATGTCGTCGCGGGCGCCACCGGCACCATCACGGTGACCTTCAACGACGACAGCTCAGCCCCGGCCACCGTGGTGGCCAGCAACACCACCGGTGACCTGGCGCTGCTCAAGGTGGACCGGACGGGGCTCACTGCGGTCAGCATCGGGGACAGCTCCACCCTGGCCGTGGGCGACGACGTGCTCGCCCTGGGCAACCCGCTGGGCCTGGGTACCAGCGCCAGCGAGGGCATCGTCAGCGCACTCGACCGACAGGTCACGGTGGGCTCCGACGGTGGGCGCGGGTTCGGCGGCGGTAGCACCGTCAGCTACTCCGGCGCCATCCAGACCGACGCGGCAGTCAACGAGGGCAACTCCGGCGGCGCCCTGGTCAACACCAGCGGCCAGCTGGTCGGCATCACCAGCGCCATCGCCACGGACGGCACCGGCACCGGCAACCTCGGAGTGGCCTTCGCCATCCCGGCCGGCCAGGTCCAGGCGTTCCTGCGCACATCGCTGACATGACGGTTTGGACCGGGCTGGACGGGGTAGTGCAGCTCCCGTCGGGTCACCTTTTGGGGTAGGGGCACGGCGACCGAGGGGTAAGGGTGCGAAGCGACCGGCGGTGGTGAGTGGGCCACCGCCGGTCGCTGCTCTGCACCGGCAGTCAGCGCAGCTGCCGGCTGCGCTCAACGCAGGCCGGCCTCCCGCAGCAGCTGCGCCGTCAGCTCCTGCTCGTCCAGTTCCAGGCCGCGCGCGGCGAACCAGGTGACCACGTTGTGCACGTCCCGGGCCAGGAACGCCGGCCCCTGCGGGTTGGCCACCACGTCGACCACCTGCGGCAGGTCGATGACCACCAGCCGGTCGTCGTGCACCAGCAGGTTGTACGGCGACAGGTCACCGTGGGCGTACCCGCACCGGGCCAGCACCACCAGGGCGTCCAGCAGCTGTTCCCACAGGTCGGTCAGGTGTGCACCGTCCGGGCGCAGGGCGGCCAGCCGGGGGGCCGCCTGCCGGGTCACCGGGTCGCCGATGAACTCCATCATCAGCTCGGTGCCGAGCAGCTGCACCGGGTACGGCACCAGCGGGGCGGCGCCCAACTCGTCGGCCGCTTCGCGCAGCCGTACCAGGGTGGCGAACTCGGCCGCCGCCCACAGCCCGGCGATCGCCGCCCGCCCGAAGGCGCTGCGCGACTGCATCGCCCGGGTGACCCGGGACTCGCGGACCCGGCGCCCTTCCAGGTAGCCGGCGTCGCGGTGGAACATGCGGTGCTCGGCGTCCCGGTAGCGCTTGGCGGCGAGCAGGCACTCCGGCCCGGTGCCGGGTACGCCCCGGGAGACCAGGAAGACGTCGGCCTCCTTGCCGGTCTTCAGGATGCCCAGCTCGGTGTCGACCGCGGCCAGCTCGGTGACCAGCCAGTCCGGGTAGGGCTGCGGGCCGCGCGCCCCGGCGGGCGGCTGGTCCCAGGTCGACCAGCGGTCCCCCACGGGCGGACCGTCGCCCGGTTCAGGATCGGGCTCGGGCGCCTCGGCGTGGTGTCCGCGCTTCAGGTAGGTCGGTTGGTCCTCGTCGTCGAAGCGGCGCCGACGCGCCGTGGCGCCAGCGGCGCCGCGCCGGCCACGGCCGGCGGAGTCGAAGTCGTGCAACGGAAGAGTCCTTCGGCAGAGTCGGGATCAGGGCAGGACTGAAGAAACTCCGCGACAGCGGCAGCCATCTGGCTCCCCTCCTCCCACTCACGCCGGTCGGACACCGGCAACCGTGCCAACCCGGGCCGCACACCGGCGGCCGTTGCAACCCCTGCGCCCGACATCGGCGGCCATTTGCCGGTCTCACCCCGGCGACGGTCGGACCCCGGTCGGGACACCGGGCGCCGGACACTCCGGCGTTCGCAGCACGCTGCCAGGGGCACCGACCCCGCGCAACCGGTTTTCCGCCGGCCTACCGGCAGCCCATCACCGCGGCCAGTGCCGCGATCGGGCTGTCGGCGGTGCGGGTCGGCCCGAACCGGCGCTCCGTCCAGCGCCGGCCCCGGTGCAGCCAGACGCTGCGCAGGCCGAGCCGTTCGGCGCCGGCGATGTCGGCCTCCGGGCTGTCCCCCACCATCCAGGCCCCGGCCAGCCGCTGCCGTACCCGGTGCGCGGCGATCTCGAAGATGTCCGGGTCGGGCTTGCCCACCCCGACCTCCTCCGAGATGACCCAGTCGGCCAGGTAGCGGTCCAGACCGGTCATCCGGATCTTGGCTTCCTGCTGGCGGGCCGCGCCGTTGGTGACCACCACCGGTACCCAGCCGGCCTGGGCGGCGATCCGCAGCGCGCAGGCCAGCAGCGGGTCCAGCCGGCTGTACCGGACCACTCCGGCGTGCAGCCGCTCCACCAGGTCGTCCACCGATTGGCGCAGCTGGTACCGGCGGCGGATGGCACCGGCCACCTCGGTCCGCGGGGTGAACCCGTCCCCGTCCACGTCCAGCAACCAGTCCAGCTCCTCGGCCGGCGCGCCGACCTCGGCCAGGAACCGCTGCGCCCAGCTCGAGTACGCCCTGCCCCGGTCCAGCAGGGTGTTGTCGAGGTCCAGGAGCAACAGTGGCACGCGGGCACCATACGCGAACGCGAGCTGCTTTCAACAGGGTCGAGCGGCCGGGTGATTGTGGCCCGATCGCACCGCCGACACGCCTCGCCTGCGCCGACCATGGGGGCGTGCACCCGGCCCGCCCCGCCCACGCGATGGAGTCCCGGCTGTCGGTGGCGCCGGCCCAGGCCGCCGTGGCCGAGCTGCTGGTGCTACCGGCGACCGAGCTGGTGGCGCGCATCGAGCGGGAACTGGCCGGGAACCCGGCCCTGGACAGCCCGCCCACGCCCGGCTGCCCGCGCTGCGCCGGCCCGCTGGACGGGCTGCACCAGGCGTACGGCTGCGCCCGGCCGACGCGCGGCCCGGCCGGCTCCCCCGGCGGGGAACCGGCGGCGCCCACCGCACCCGCCGACGAGCTGCTCGGCACGGTGGCCGGCGCGGACCGCTGGATCGCCGCCACCGTCCTGGCCGACCTGGACGGGCGCGGGCTGCTCGGCCGGGACGTCGACGAAGCGGCGGCCTGGCTTGGGATCGCGACGGCCCGGCTGCGCCGGGTGCTGGACGCGCTCCGCGCCGCCAGCCGGCCCGACCTGGCCGCCGCCGACCTGCGGGAGGCGCTGCTGCTGCAGCTGGCCGCGCTGGCCCTGGCCGAGCCCGACCACCGGCTGCTGCACCGGCTGGTCGACCAGCACCTGGAAGACCTGGGCGCCGGTCGGCTGGAGCACGTCGCGCAGTGCCTCGGGCTGTCCCCGGAAGCCATCCGGGACGCCGCGGCGCTGCTGCGCCGGCTGCTGCGCCCGCCGGCCGGCCTGGCCGACACCGGGCCGGTACCGCCGCCGGCCGTCCCCGACGTCGTGGTGCGCTGGGGCGCCGCCGGTACCCCCGAGGTGGTGGTGCCCGAGCACGGGCCGCGGCTGCGCGTCGACCCGGGGTACGCCCGGCTGGCCGGCGCGCTGCCCGCCGACCAGGCGGCGGCGGCCCGGGAGCAGCTGGACCGGGCGCGGGCCTTCCTGGACCGGCTGCGCCGCCGCAGCGGGGCGCTGCACGGTATCGCGGAGGCGGCCGTCGGCGCGCAGCTGGAGTTCCTGCGCGGCGGGCCGCTGGCGCACCGGCCGCTGACCCGCACTGCGGTCGCCGCGCAGGTGGGCGTGCACCCGAGCACGGTGAGCCGGGCGGCGGCCGGCAAGAGCGTGCTGCTGCCGCACGGCCGCCTGGTCGGCTTCGCAGCGTTCTTCGGTACCGGCGTCGGCGTCCGCGAACGCCTCGCCGACCTGATCGCCGCCGAACCCCGCCCGCTGTCCGACGCCCAACTCGCCGAGGCCCTACGCGCCTACGGCCACCGCGTCGCCCGCCGCACCGTCGCCAAGTACCGCTCCGCCCTGACCATCCCCACCGCCCACCTCCGCTGACCCCACCCCACCCCACCGGCCCCAGCCCGTCCCCGCCTGTCTCGCGACCACCGGCCCCAGCCCCAGCGGGTCCCCACCTGTCTCGCCGCCCACCGAACCCAGCCCCAGATCCGTCCCCGCATGTCTCGCCGCCCACCGGCCACAGCCCGTCCCCACCTGTCTCGCCGCCCACCGGCCCCCAGCCCCAGACCGTCCCCACCTGTCTCGCCGCCCACCGGCCCCCAGCCCCAGACCGTCCCCACATGTCTCGCGGCCCACCGGCCCTGGCCCCGGCCCCAGACCCGGCCACGGCCACCGGCCCGGCCCGCCCCGAGGCGGCTGCGTGCAGTCGGCCCACTGGCCCGGCCCGAGACCCGGCCACGGCCCATGGGCCCACCCTGGGGCGGCCCCGCCCCTGGGGACGGCCCCAGGCCCGGGTGGCTAGGTGCAGTTATCGCTGGAATGGGTCGGTGAATAACAGCGATAAGTGCAAGATCCCTGGGCGCTTGTCCTTCCTGAAGGGCCTCGGAGCCGGAGGTCGGGGTGGGTGGGGGCCAGGGACGCGAACGTGAGTTCGCATCGTCGGCGTCGTGCGCCGAACCGTGCTTCGCACCCGAGTGGGGCCGCCCGCTGGGGCGCACCTGGCACGGAATGTGCAGCTCTGCGTAGTGGGAGGACGCGAGGTGTGAGAAGGAGGCGACATGCACAACCTGGACCGGGGCGCGTACGAACCGGACGAGTCCGGGGAGTTGGAGGGTGGCGAGCTGGAGTCCGGTGAGTACGAATCCGGTGAGTACGAATCCGACCAGACCGGGGACTATGACGGCGCCTTCGCCGCCGAGGGTGGCGCGCCGGAGTCCGAGGGGATCCTCGGGCTGCTCGGCTCGATCCTCGGCGAGACCGGCGACGAGCCGGCCGGACCCGGCCGGCCGCTGACCGAGCAGCAGGAGACCGAACTCGCCGCCGAGCTGCTGGAACTGTCCAGCGAGCAGGAACTGGAGCAGTTCTTCCGGGACCTGATGGACGGCGCGGCCCGGGCGGCCGGGTCGTTCCTGCGCTCGGACACCGGCCGGGCGCTGGGCGGCGTGCTGAAGGACGCCACCCGGCAGGCGCTGCCCATTGTCGGTCGGGCGGTCGGCGGCTGGGTGTCCCCGGGGGTCGGCGGCGACGTCGGCGAACGCCTGGGCAAGGCAGCCGGGGTGGCCTTCGGGCTGGAGCTGGAGGGGCTGCCCGGCGAGGCCCAGGAGTTCGAGGTGGCCCGGGCGGTGGTGCGGTTCGCCGACGCGGCGGCGCGCCAGGCGGCGCTGACGCCGCGGGTGGTACCGGCCCCGGTGACGGTGCGCCGGGCGGTCGTCACGGCCGCCGCCGAACACGCGCCGGGCCTGCTGGCCGCGGCCGTCGGCGGAGCCGGCGACCGGTACGGCACCCGCAAGCGGCGCTCCGGGCGCTGGATCCGGCGCGGCAGAAAACTTGTGATCTTCGATGCCTGACCTTCCCGGAGGAGCCGGGAAGCCACGAGAGGAGACGACGTGTACGAGTTGGAGTACGAGGGCGGCGAGCTGGAGTACGAAGGCGGCGAACTCGAGTACGAGGGCGGCGGCGAGCTGGAGTACGAAGGCGGCGGCGAACTGGAGTACGAAGGCGGCGAGCTGGAGAATGAGTCGCCGTTCCACGAGATGATGGAGCTGGAGCTGGCCGGCGAGCTGCTGGAGATCAGCAGCGAGCAGGAGCTGGAGCAGTTCCTGGGCGGCGTGTTCCGCAAGGCGCTCGGCGGCATCAAGCGGTTCGCCAGCTCCAGCGCCGGCCGGGCGCTCGGCGGGGCGCTCAAGGGCCTGGCCAAGAAGGCGCTGCCGGGCATCGGCGGGGCGCTGGGCAACCTGGTCGTGCCGGGCCTGGGCGGCATGGTCGGGTCGAAGCTCGGCTCGCTGGCCGGCAACCTGTTCGAGTTCGAGCTGGAAGGGCTCGGCGAGCAGGAGCAGGAGTTCGAGGCGGCCCGCCGGTTCGTCCGGCTGGCCGGGCACGCGGCCCAGCTGGCCGCGCGGGCACCGCGCGGCGCCCCGCCCAAGGCGATCGCCCAGCGCGCCCTGGTCACCGCGGCGCGCCGGCAACTGGCCACGCTGTCCCGGGCCGCCGGGGCCGGGGCCGGGGCCGGGGCGGGCGGCGGAACGCACCGGCGCACCGGCTACGGCCTGCGCCGCCCGGTCCGCTCCATCTACGGCGCCCCGCGCCGGCGCGCCTCCTACGGCGGGTACCGCCGTCGCTCGCCGTCCCGCTACGGCTACCGGCGCCCGTCCTACGCCGGTGGCGGCGGCTACGCCTACGGCTATGACGAGCCGGTGTCCGGCGTGCCCAGCTCCTCCGTGCCGTACTCGGACGCGGGGCCGATGTCCGGTGGCGGTTCGGGCGGCGGCGGGTACCCGGCCGAGTCGGGCCGCTGGGTCCGGCGGCACGGCAAGATCATCCTGCTGGGGGCCTGAGTGGACGCCGCCGGCACCGCGCATCGGTACCTCGACCAGGAAGCCCGGGCCATGCTGACCCGGCTGGCCCTGGTACGCCCGTTCGCGGTGCACGAGACCATGGTGCCGGCGGCTGCCCTGTCCCCGGTCGCCCAGGTGGCCATCGAACGGGTCCTGGTGGGCGGGCGGCGCGACCTGCGCCGGGCCATCCACGGCTACCGGCGCTGGCTGGCCGGTCCCGGGCGGGCGGCCAGTGCCGAGCAGGCGCACCGCCGGTTCACCCGGCTGCGGCTGCGTTTCGGCGCCGCGCTGACCCACTTCGACCTGTTCACCGAGGTCGTCACCCAGCGCAGCGAGCATGTCACCGGGGTCTGGCTGTCCGGCATGGACGAGCTGGCCAAGGACGCGCTCACCCTGCCCGGCTACGACCTGGACGCGCCGCCGGCGATCGTCTACCTGAGCCGGGGCGCCGGGGCGGCGATCCGGCGCGCCCGCACCCGGCTACCCGGCGGCGCATCGAACCCGGCCGCGGTGATCAAGGTGCCCCGGGAACGGATGGTCGGGCACGGCATCGCCTCCTCCCTGGTGCACGAGTGCGGGCACCAGGCGGCAGCGCTGCTGTGCCTGGTCGAAGGGCTACGGCAGTACCTGACCGGGTTGCCGCAGTACCGCGCGCAGCCGCAGGTTTGGCACTACTGGCAGCTGTGGATCTCCGAGATCGTGGCCGATCTGTGGTCGGTGGCCAAGCTCGGGGTGGCCGCCACGCTCGGCCTGGTCGGGGTGGTGAGCCTGCCCCGGTGGGCGGTGTTCCGGCCCAGCGGCGACGACCCGCACCCGGTGCCGTGGCTGCGGGTACGGCTGTCCGCGGCGATCGGCCGGGTGCTCTACCCGCACCCGCAGTGGGACCGGCTGGAACGGCTGTGGCTGTCCCTCTACCCGCCGCGCGGGCTGGCGCCCGGCTACGCCGAACTGCTGCGCCAACTGGTCGCCAGCATCCCGCAGTTCGTCCGGGCACTGCTGGACTACCGTCCCGCGGCGCTGGGCGGTCCTAGCCTCGGCGCGGCGCTGGTCCTGCCGGACCGGGAGCCGGCCAACCTGGTGGCGCTGTGGCACCGGCACCGGGCCGACCCGACGACGCTGCTGCGTCTGGCGCCCGCGCTGGCCTTCGCCGTGATCGGACAGGCCCGCGCGGCCGACCTGATCTCACCGGAGCGGGAGAGCCGGCTGGTCAGCCAACTGCTCACCTACCGCGCGCTGCGCAGCAGCCTGGACCTGTCGGTGCTGACCGCCCGGCGGATCCGCGCGGCCCGCCCGGTCTTCGCCGCCCCGCCCGGCGCCCCGGACGACCCTGTCCATTCCGGTCGGTCGAGCCAGCCCGGTCGGTCGAGCCAGCCCGGTCGGTCGAGCCAATCCGGTCGGTCGAGCCAATCCGGTCGGCTGCGCGCCGCGGGGCCGGGGGGCGCTGCCCGGACCCGCGGACCGGCCGGCGGCCGGCTGCGCACCGGCTCAGCCCCATTCGTCAATAAAGGAGGATTGTGATGAGCAACGGCAATTTTGTCGTGCACGGTACCCACACCAAGCCGGTCAAGGCCGGCACGGTGGTCTCGTTCCAGGCACAGATGACGCCACCGGCGCGGACGGAGGACTTCACCTTCCGCTGGCGGGTGGAGGGGCCTTTCCAGGACATGGCCGCCGACTTCGACGCCGGCAGCCACTTCGACTGGGACACCGCCGGGGTACGCGCCGGCCACTACCGGATCTTCGCGCTGCGCCGGGCGAAGCAGACCGCCAACGTGGACTCCGGCGCCGACCAGGCGGCGGGCGCCGAGGAGGTCGCCGGGGAGAGCGGGCTACCGGACAGCTTCGGCGTGCCGGAGCCAGCCGGCCCGGCGATGAAGGCCAAGGGGAAGCTCGAGGTCGACGGCTGGGAGCTGGCCGACCCGTGGGAGCTGTTCGTGGATGTCGGCGTGTCCGCCAACCCGGACGGCATCGTGCCGGTCAGCCTGCAGCGCACCCAGATCGAACCGACCTCCAGCCAGGTGCTCTGGATGATCATCCGCAACCGCACCAACGCGCTGGGATTCCACCGGTTCCGGGTGTTCATGGACGACGTGATGTGCGGCGGCCCCGCCCCGTCCGGTGTGAACAACAAGAGTCTGGTCTTCCGCGGCTCGGACGGCTACGACGTGCTGCGCCAGAGCACCGACGCGTATCTCCTGCACGAGGTCGGCGTGATCGATTCCGACCTGGCGTTGAGCGACTTCGACCGGCAACTGGCCGACCCGGCCGCCTCGCTGCGGCTGCGTATCGAGGAGACCCGGCGGATGGCCGGCAGCTCGGCCGTGGTCGACGACGTGCGCCGGTTCCGGGAGATGTACTACGAGCGGCTGGAGGACGACACGTCGGTGCTGCCGTACCTGCGCATCGTCCGGGACAAGCTGCGCGACATCCCGCTCAAGGACGCCGTCGACCTGCCACCCGGCTCGGACTGCTACGGCATCCTCAAGTCGCACATCTCCGGCCCGCTGGCGATGGAGCTGATCTGGTCGTACTGGCACGAGGAGGGGATGCTGGTGCAGACCCTCAACGCCATCGTGGCCCGGTTCGAGAACCGGCGTACCGACCCGAAGGCCCGGGTGGACCCGCTGGTGCGCTTCGACGTCGACCCGCTGCGCCCGCTGGGCAACCTGCTGTGGGGCTGGATCCAGGACGAGTACCGGCGCCTCACGGTGCGCCGCCGCTCCTTCGAGTACGACCACGAGTACGGCCTCAAGCTGCTCGGCCGGGCGGTGCCGACCGCGCCGGCCGCGGACAGCCGGGCCAAGTTCCTGGAGTCGTTCCACAACCTGCTGCACCTGTCGCACATCTTCTTCAAGGAGGACGACGACACCACCGTCATCGCCGACGGCTTCCCGGTGCTCAACGCGCTGCGGGAGACCCATCTGGTGCTCTCCGAAGGGGCGCACAACCAGTTCGGCGACCTGCCCTCCACGGCGCGCGGCGAGATGCTGGTGATGGAGTGGCTGCTGGCCCGGCCGGAGATGCGCGAGTTCATCGGCGGCAAGATCATGGTGCCGTACGAGGAGGAGTGGATGGACCGGGTGGACACCGTCAAGCAGATGCAGGGCTGGTCGCCCACCACCGTCACGCACTTCCGCGACCTGGGCGTCTTCGGCGAGCAGATCCTGCTGTCGGTGCGCTACGGCAACTGGTCGGTGCTCAACGACCCGCAGGAGGCGGCGAACTGGTGCCGCTACTGGCGGCCGGAGATCCAGCGGTACACGCACGCCTACCGGGCGGCCACCGGGGTCGACCTCACCGACAAGGTGGACGCCACCCTGCCGGGCGTGCTGCTGGCCAGCCGGGCACCGGCGCGCCGGGCCGGCTGACCCGCACTGAAATGATCATCGACAGCCACTGCCACGCGGGCCAGGGCGACGGCTTCACCGGCCCGTGGGACACGTCCGCGCCGCTCGCCGCGTACCTGCGGCGGGCGGCCGCGGCCGGCATCACCCGCACGGTGCTCTTCTCGGCGTTCCACAGCGACTACGCCCGGGCCAACCGGATCGTCGCCGACATCGTCGCCGCCCGCCCCGACCTTTTCTGGGGGTACGCCTTCGTCAACCCGCGCTCCGACGCGGGGCGCATCCGGGCACTGGTCGGCACCGCGGTGCGCGACTACGGCTTCCGCGGCATCAAGGTGCACCGGCACGACGGGCCGCTGTCCCGGGAAGTCTGCGAGGCGGCCCGCGAGTTCGCCCTGCCGGTGCTCTACGACCCGCAGGGCGAGGTGGCGCTGGTCGACCTGGTGGCGCCGGAGTACCCCGACGTGCCGTTCATCATCCCGCACCTGGGCTCCTTCGCCGACGACTGGAAGGCCCAACGCCAGCTCATCGACGTCCTGGTCCGGCACGCCAACGTGCACACCGACACCTCCGGGGTACGCCGCTTCGACCTGGTGGTGGAGGCGGTCCGCCGGGCCGGCCCGCACAAGGTGCTCTTCGGCACGGACGGCCCGTGGCTGCACCCCGGCCTGGAACTGGCCAAGATCCGGGCGCTCGGCCTGCCGCCCCGCCAACTCCAGCTGGTACTCGCCGGGAATCTGCTACGCCTGCTCGGCCCGGCCGGCGGCCGGTCAGGTCACGGCGGAGCCTCTCGGCACAGAGCCGGCCGGGATGGAGCCGGCTTGGATCAGACTGCTGACCGGGACCCGGGTGGTCGGCCCGGGGTGACGCGGCCGTTCAGCTGGTATCCGCGTCGGCGTCGTCACCGCGCGGGTGGGCCACCAGCGGCCGGCGGGCACGGCGCAGTTGCAGGGCGCGGTCGGTGACGCCGAGCATCCGGGCGGCGGCGGCCACCCGGCCGTCCGATTCGGTCAGCGCCACCCGGATCGCGGTGTCGGTGACGTCGTCGCGGACCTGGCGCAGCGACGCCCCGGCCGCCAGCGCCCCGCGTACCGCCTGCTCCAGCAGCTCGTGCTGGGAGGCCGGGCGGGTCCGCGCGCCGGGCCGCTCCTCCTCCGGTAGGTCGCCGGGGGTGACCGGGCCGACGCCGATGTAGCGGGCCCGGATCCGCACCGCCAGCTGGCGCAGATCGCGCACGTTTCCCGGGTACTCGCGGGCCAGCAGCGCGCCGGCCACCTCGGAGCTGAGCTCCACCGGGCCGGACGGGGCCGGGCCGCGCCCGTCGAGCACCGTGGCGGCGGCGAAGAAGTGCTGAAACAGCCCGAGGATGTCCTCCCGGCGCTGACTCAGGGTGGGCAGCGTGACGGTGGTGGCGGCGATCCGGTAGTACAGGTCGGCGCGGAACTCGCCGGCCGCCCGGGCCGCCCCGAGGTCCCGGTTGGTGGCGCACAGCAGCCGGAAGTTGGCCCGCTGCCAGACGTTGCCGCCGACCCGCTTGTACATCCCCTCCTGCACCACCCGCAGCAGCTCGGCCTGTAGCGGCAACGGCAGCTCGCCGACCTCGTCGAGGAACAGCGTGCCCCCGTCGGCCTGGGCGAACGCGCCGTCGCGTGGGCCGACCGCGCCGGTGAACGCGCCGCGCTCGTGGCCGAAGAACTCCGAGCCGGACAGCGTCGGCACGATCGCCGAGCCGTCCACCACCACCAGCTCGCCCCGGCCAGGGCGCGGATCCAGCTGGTGGATGAGGCGGGCCACCAGCTCCTTGCCGGTACCGCTCTCGCCGGTGATGAGCACCCCGGCGGCGGAGTAGCGGGCCACCTCGACCACCTGGCGCAGCGCCGCCCGCCAGGCCGGGGCGTCGCCCACCACCAGTTCGCGCACCTTCGGCGAGTCCAGCAGCTCCTCGGTCTGCCCCCAGCGCAGGATCCGGGCCGCCGCCGCCCGGGCACTGGCCGGCCCCTCCCAGACCATCACCTCGGCCGCGCCGTGGTCGAGCAGCCGCCACGCCTGCCCGGCGCTGAGCTGGCCGGCGTCGCCGGCCACCGCGAGCAGCCGCCGTCCACCGGCGGAGAGCTCCCGGATGGCGCCGACGGCCTCGTCGACGGTACGGGTCAGCGCCAGCACCCCGGGCGCCAGGCGGGGGGCGTCCTGCTCGTCGACCACCTCCACGTCGGCGGCCTGCAGCGCGCTGCGCACGTCGGCGGCCAGTGCCGTGCACTGCCTGGTCAACGCCCGGATCCAGGCACTGTTCGCCGCCATGGGGTACCCCCTCGCGTGCCGCCCGCCCTGACATTAGTGACATCCGGTTGCTAACGCTGCGTAATGCCGGTACAACGGACTTGTACTGATCCGGGGATGGCAGATCCCCGGCGTCACGCGGGTCCGACGGGGTCCGCGGCGCGCGGCGCGCACCGGTGACCCGGTTCGGCCGCCGCTGGTGGGGCACCGTTGGCATCGCGTCGGTTTCGCCGCCGCCCGCGCACACGCGGACGGCGTACCACGACAACCGATACCGAGGTGCGTGATGTCAGAAGAACCCATCGCCGCCCGCGCGGCGGCGGTACTCGAACCCGACTGCCGACGGCCCGATCTCGTCGCTCTGAGCAACCTTCAGGTGGACGTGGCGACCATCGCCGGCAGTTGGGAGCCCCGGCTGGACTACGTCGACGAGGTCGAGGTGGCCGGCGCGGTGCTGCAGTACGAGCAGTACGCCGAGCGGCTGGGCGTGTTCGACGCGGTGGCCCAGGTCGGCCAGCTGTGGAAGGACGGCCGGCTGCGCTTCGGCGACGCCCGGATCGGCGGCGTGGCCGCCGTCGACGTCCTCTACAACGAGCTGAAAAACGGCGAACGGGTGGCCCCCGCGCAGCGCGCGGAGCTGTACTCGCGGGTCCGTTCCACCGGCTTCGACGCCGCCTGGCGGCAGCTGATGGCTGCCGTCCGGGACTGCCTCACATCCTGCTGTGACAGCGACGGGCTGTGCGGCGCGGCGCCGGTGACCGGCGTGCTGCTGGCCGCCGAGCGGCTGCACAGCCTGGTCGGCCGGGCCTTCGGCGAGTACGACATGCAGCTGGCCAAGGAGCTGTCCTGCCAGCTGGACGACGCGCTGGCCGTGCTGACCAGCGAGCCGGTGATCGGGGCGTGCAGCTACGGCGACACCCTGCCGGACGCGCTGTCCTGGCTGGACGAGCAGGCCGGCCGCCCGGTCCGGGACCGCTACCCGGAGGTGGCCTTCGCCCGCTCCCTGGAGGCGATCTTCGACCTGGTGGCCCGCCCGACACTGGACGAGGTGGACGGCGACGGCCGGTACCGTTCGATGATCGAGAAGGCGGCTGTGCTGTTCCCCGCCGAATCGCTGCGCCAGAGCGGCTCCGGGCACCGGTCCCGCGGCTGAGCAACACCGGCACGGCGGGGGCGGGGTGATCCCCGCCCCCGTCCGCGTCCGGCGACGCGCGCCCGCAAGCCGTACGTACGGATTGCAGCGCCGGGCCCGGACCTGTCACGATCAGTCCATGCCCCGGCTCAGCCAGGACCAACTGGCGTCCCGCCGCCGCGAGATCCTCGCCGGCGCCCGCGCCTGCTTCGCCCGCTACGGCTACGAGGGCGCCACGGTCCGCGTCCTGGAACAGGAGATCGGGCTGTCCCGTGGCGCCATCTTCCACCACTTCCGCGACAAGGACTCGCTGTTCCTCGCCGTCGCCGAGGACGACGCCGCCGCCATGGTCGACACCGTCGCCCAGCACGGCCTGGTCCAGGTAATGCGGGACCTGCTGGCCCGGGCCGAGTCGGAGGACATCCCCGGCTGGCTGGGCACCCAGCTGGAGGTGTCCCGGCGGCTGCGCACCGACCCCGACTTCGCCAAGCGCTGGGCGGCCCGCTCGGAGGCCATCACACAGGCCACCCGGGAGCGGCTGCGCCGCCAGCGCGGCGCCGGCAAGCTACGCGACGACGTCGGAGTGGCCACCCTCGCCCAGTTCCTCGAACTGGCCTACGACGGCCTGGTCCTGCACCTGGCGATGGGCCGCCCGGCGGACGACTTCGGCCCGGTGCTGGACCTGGTCGAGGGCGCCGTCCGCCGCTGACCGCTCACTCCGCCGGCACGTCGTGGTGGGCCACCACCACCAGCGGCTCCACGTCGTCGGTGGCGAACGGGGTCGGCGAGTCGGCCACCGCGAACTGGGTGCGGTACAGCTCGGCGTAGAGGCCACCGGCGGCCACCAGCTCGTCGTGCCGGCCGCGCTCCACCACCCGACCGCCGTCCAGCACCAGGATCAGGTCGGCGTCGCGCACGGTGGAGAGCCGGTGCGCGATCACCAGCGCGGTACGCCCGGTCAACGCCACCGACAGCGCCCGCTGCACCGCCGCCTCCGACTCCGAGTCCAGGTGCGCCGTGGCCTCGTCCAGGATCACGATGGACGGCGCCTTGAGCAGCAGCCGGGCGATCGCGATGCGCTGCTTCTCCCCGCCGGAGAACCGGTACCCGCGCTCCCCCACCACGGTGTCCAGCCCGTCCGGCAGCTGCCGGACCAGCGGCCCCACCTGGGCGCCGTCCAGCGCCGCCCAGAGCTCGTCGTCGGTGGCCTGCGGCGCGGCGTAGCGCAGGTTCTCGGCGAGCGTCTCGTGGAACAGGTGGGCGTCCTGGGTGACCACGCCGATCGCGTCGCGCAGCGACTGCAGCGTGGCGTCCCGCACGTCCACGTCGCCCACCAGCACCGTACCGTCGGTCACGTCGTAGACCCGGGGCACCAGCATGGCGGTGGTGGACTTGCCGGCGCCGGACGGGCCGACCAGCGCCACCATCTGGCCCGGCTCGACGGTGAACGACACCCCGCGCAGCACCGGCTCGGTGACGGTACGGTCCAGCGCCGCCACGTCCTCCAGCGAGGCCAGCGACACCTCGGCCGCCGACGGGTAGCGGAACACCACGTCCCGGAACTCGACCCGGGACGCACCCGTAGGCAGTGGCCGGGCGTCCGGCCGCTCGTCGATGCCCGGCGCCAGGTCCAGCACCTCGAAGACGCGCTCGAAGGAGACCAGCGCGCTCATCACGTCCACCCGCACGTTGGACAGCGAGGTGAGCGGCGCGTAGAGGCGGGTGAGCAGCAGGGCCAGGGTCACCACGGTGCCGGCGCTGATCCGCCCGTGCACGGCGTACCAGCCGCCCAGGCCGTAGGTCAGCGCCTGGGCCAGCGCCGCGACCAGCAGCATCGCCACGAAGAAGGTACGGCTGTACATGGCGCTGGTGATGCCGATGTCACGCACCCGCTTGGCCCGGTCGGAGAACCGCCGCGCCTCCGTCTCCGGGGCACCGAACAGCTTCACCAGCAACGCCCCGGCCACCCCGAAGCGCTCCGTCATGGTGGCGTTCATCTTGGCGTCGAGCTGGTAGGACTCCCGGGTGATCTCGGCCAGCTTCCGCCCGATCCGCCGGGCCGGCAGGATGAACACCGGCAGCAGGACCAGCGAGAGCGCCGTCACCTGCCAGGACAGGGTGAACATCACGGCGGCGGTGAGCACCAGCTGGATGACGTTGCTGACCACCCCGGACAGCGTCGAGGTGAACGCCTGCTGCGCGCCGAGCACGTCGTTGTTGAGCCGGCTGACCAGCGCGCCGGTCTGCGTCCGGGTGAAGAACTGCAGCGGCATGCGCTGCACGTGGTCGTAGACCCGGGTACGCAGGTCGAGGATGATGCCCTCCCCGATGCGCGCCGAATACCACCGGTTGACCAGCGACAGCCCCGCGTCCACGACCGCCAGCGCGGCGATCAGCACCGCCAGCTTCACCACCGTGGCGTCGGCCGACGGCTTCCCGGAGGTGATGGCGTTGATCACCCGCCCGGCCAGCACCGGCGTCGCCACCCCGATCACCGCATCCAGTACCACCGCCACCAGGAAGATCCCGATGTCCCGCCGGTACGGCCGGGCGAAGGCCACCACCCGACCGGCCACCGCCCGGCCGAGCTTGTGATTGCGCAGCTCATCCTCGCGCCGCATGGCGCGCAGCATGTTCCAGCCACCGCCACCCATCGGGTGCCCCATCGCCTACCTCACTCCCGCGGGCCCGCCCGCCGTTCGCCCGCCCGTCCTCCCAGCAAACCCGCCAGGTACGACGAATTCTTCCGCCCCGCATTCCGCTACCAGCGGACACCACCCACCATCCACCGCACCACCAACGCCCCCAGCGTAGCGATCTTGGGGTTGCCGGGCTCATTCCTGCGCCCCAAGGCCCGACAACCCCACGATCACATGCGAGCCGGCCGACGGGAGTCGGCGGTTGGGTCGTCAGGAGCGAGGGGTTTGGTCGTTCAGGTGGGAGAGGGTGCTGGTCGTCAGGGTGGCAGAGGTGCTAGTCGTCCAGGCCGGAGAGGTCGCGGAGGCGGCGGACCTGGGCTTCGCGTTCGGCTCGCTCCTGGTCCGCCGGGCTGCGCCCGGCCGCACCGAGCAGCAGCGCCTTCAGCTCCACCACCGCGTCGCGGGGCGGGGCGAGCAGCGCGGCGGTCAGGTCGGCGGCGGCGGCGTCCAGCTCGGCCGCCGGTACCACCAGGTTGGCCAGGCCGATCGCCTGGGCCTCGGCGGCGCCGACCCGCCGGCCGGTCGCGCAGATCTCCAGCGCCCGACCGTAGCCGACCAGCTCGACCAGGCGCTTCGTCCCGGTCAGGTCGGGCACCAGGCCGAGGGACACCTCCGCCATCGTGAACTTCGCGTCGTCGGCGACGACCCGCAGGTCGCAGGCGAGCGCCAGCTGGAAGCCGGCGCCGATGGCGTGCCCCTGCACCACCGCGACGCTGACCAGATCCGGCCGGCGCAGCCAGCTGAAGGCGCCCTGGTACGCGGCGATCCGGTCGGCCGCCGCCTCCGGCGGCAGCGCGGTCAGCTCGGCGAAGGCGCCCTGCGCAACGGTCAGGTCCAGCCCGGCGGAGAACGCCCGACCGGCACCGCGCACCAGCACCACCCGGACGTCACCCGGCAGTTCCCGGCCCACCTCGACCAGCTGCTCCCACATCTGCGGGGTCTGGGCGTTGCGGACGTCGGGCCGGTCCAACGTCACCGTCGCGACCGGCCCGGTCCACTCGAACCGAACTCCGTGCTGTGTCTGCGGTGTCATCGTGGCGCATCGTAGCTGGCGGGCAGAGCTGCCGCGACGTGGCACCGCGGTACTTCAGCAGCGCGGAGGGAGTTGTGTGCTGCCCGACGCCGGGTGACGGGGGCGGGCCCGGTCCCGGGCCGATGTGTGGCTTCCGCTCGCCGGCGACGTGGTCGGTCGCGCCCGGCGGTCCGGGGGCGGCGTACGCGGCCCGGCGCAGCGGTTGGTGCGGTGGAACGGGGCTGGAGCAGATGGTACGGGTGGTGCGGCGCGGGTCAGGCCTTCTTGCGGCGGCGGGCACCGCCACGCTGGCGCAGCACCACGCCGGACTCGGTCAGCACGCGGTGCACGAAGCCGTACGAACGACCCGTGGACGAGGCGAGCGCACGGATGCTCTCCCCCGAGGTGTACCGCTTGACCAGGTCCTTGGCGAGCGTCTGGCGCTCCGTCCCGACGATCCGGCGACCCTTCTCGGTACTTGTGGTGGTGCCGGTGGCTGCCATGTTGATTCCCTCACGTCCCTATTGAGCGGAGTTGGCGGTCCCACCTATTAGACCGCCTTCATGGATCATGCGCTAGATATCATCACGAAGCTAGACCGACACGCTCACCTGTGTCAGCTACCCGATACCGTGATGGGCCGTGACCGACGACGCGCAACCGCCGCCACGCCACATTGGCGCCCGCGAATGGCAGGACCTTGCGGTCTGGTGCGTCGCGGCGCTGGTGGGGCTGCTGCTGACCGCCTGGGCGGTACACGCCGACACGGCCCTGCACGGCTCCGGGGCGCCATTCCCGGGCCGCCACGGCCTTCGACCGTCTCCGATGTGGGTGCTCGCCCCGCTGGTCGCGGCGGGCGTGCTGGCGCTGGCCGTACGCGGTCATTTCCTGCGCCGGCCGTGGTGGCTGGTCCAGCTGGTGGCCTACGGCACGGCGCTGGCCTGGGCGCTGGCGCTGGCCCTGGCGGACGGGCTGGCGGGCCTGACCCGACCGGTCCGCGACCCGGCCAACTACGCCGCCGACCTCGCGGGCGTCGCCGACGCGCCCGGCCGCTACCTGCGCGACTACGTCACCGACCCGGCCACGCACAGCGCCGCCGCCCGGACCCACCCGCCCGGGCCGGTGCTCACCGTCTGGCTGCTGCACCGACTGGGCCTGCACGCCCCGCTCGCCCTGGCGCTGGTGCTCACCGCGCTCGGCGTCGCCGTGGTCCCCCTGGTGCTCTCCGCGGTCCGCGGCGTCTCCGGCGGCCCCACCGCCCGCCGGTACGCCCCGGTACTCATCCTCGCCCCGTACGCGGTGTGGACGGCGGTCCGTGTCGACGTCTTCGTCGCCGTGCTGGCCGCCGCCGCCCTGGCCGCCGCGGTACGCGGCAGCGCCCCGGCCCGGCGCGGCTGGCCGGCGACCGGCTGGACGCTGCTGGCCGGGCTGCTGCTCGGCCTCGCGGCGCTGTACTCCTACCCGGCGGCCTGGCTCGGGCTGGGCGCCGTGTGCCTCTACTTCGCCCGGCGGCGGCCGTTCCTCAACCTGACCACCGGGCTCGGCGCGCTGGCCCCGGTGCTGGCCGCCGACGCGCTCGGCTTCCCCTGGCTGTCCGGGCTGCGGATGGCCCGCGCCGGGGCGGCCGGGCAGCCGGTGCTGTGCTGGGCGGCGGTCAGCCTGGTGGTGCTGCTGCTGGCGGCCGGGCCGGCGCTGGTGGCCAGCCTGCGCAAGGCGCGTAACACCGACGGCTGGGCGTTCCTGGTGGGCAGCGGATGTGCGGTGGTCTTTTCGCTGCTGGCCGGCCTGGCGGTGGGTGGCGTGGAGCACGCCTGGCTGGCGTTCTTTCCGTGGGTCACGGTGGCCGTGGTGGCGCCGGAGGTGCAGGGCGGGGATCCGCCGGTGACGCCTGTGGCGCTGGTGTGTGGTGGGGCGGTGGCTGGGGTTCTGCTCCGGTGTTTCTGAGGTTCTCCGCTGTCGCGACAGGCCGGGCCGTCAGGCGAGTTCGACGAGCTCCAGCAGGTCGTCGGACCAGGTGTCTTCCACGCCGTCGGGGAGCAGGATGGCGCGGTCGGGCTTGAGCGCCTGGACGGCGCCCGGGTCGTGGGTGACCAGGACGATGGCGCCGGGGTAGCGGGCGATGGCGTCGAGTACCTGCTCCCGGCTGACCGGGTCGAGGTTGTTGGTCGGCTCGTCCAGCAGCAGGACGTTGGCGCCCGAGCAGACCAGGGTGGCCAGCGCCAGCCGGGTCTTCTCGCCGCCGGAGAGCACGCCGGCCGGCTTGTCCACGTCGTCGCCGGTGAACAGGAACGCGCCGAGGATCTTGCGCAGCTCGGTCGGGTTCTCGTCGGGGGCGGCCGAGCGCATGTGCTCCAGGATGGTGCGGTCCACGTCGAGGGTCTCGTGCTCCTGGGCGTAGTAGCCCAGGCGCAGGCCGTGGCCCGGGTTGACGGCACCGGTGTCCGGCTCCAGCAGGCCGCCGAGCATCCGTAGCAGGGTGGTCTTGCCGGCGCCGTTGAGGCCCAGGATGGCCACCCGGGAACCCTTGTCCACGGCCACGTCGACGTCGACGAAGATCTCCAACGAGCCGTAGGACTTGGACAGGCCGGTGGCGGTCAGCGGCGTCCGGCCACACGGCGCCGGGGTGGGGAAGCGCACCTTGGCCACCTTGTCGGCGACCCGTACCTCGTCCAGGCCGGCGAGCAGCTTGCCGGCGCGGCGGGCCATGTTCTGCGCGGCCACCGTCTTGGTGGCCTTGGCGCGCATCTTGTCCGCCTGGGCCATCAGGGCGCCGGCCTTCTTCTCGGCGTTGGCGCGCTCGCGGTGCCGGCGCCGCTCGTCGGTCTCCCGCTGCTGCAGGTAGGTCTTCCAGCCGACGTTGTAGGTGTCCACGACGGCGCGGTTGGCGTCCAGGTACCAGACCCGGTTGACCACGGCGTCGAGCAGGTTCACGTCGTGCGAGATGACCACCAGGCCACCCTTGTGGCCGGCGAGGAAGCCGCGCAGCCAGGTGATCGAGTCGGCGTCCAGGTGGTTGGTCGGCTCGTCCAGCAGCAGCGTGCCGCCGCCGGTCTCGCTGGCGTCCCGGAACAGGATGCGGGCCAGCTCGATCCGCCGGCGCTGGCCGCCGGAGAGCGTACCCAGGGTCTGCGCCAGCGCCCGGTCGGGCAGGCCGAGGTTGGCGCAGATCCGCGCCGCCTCCGCCTCGGCGGCGTACCCGCCCAGGCCGGCGAACTGGTCCTCCAGCACGCCGTAGCGGCGGATCGCGCGCTCGTCGCCGTCGCCCATCTCGGCCTGCAGCTTGGCCATCTCGTGCAGCAGGGTGTCCAGGCCCCGGGCGGAGAGCACCCGGTCGCGGGCGGTGATGTCGAGATCGCCGGTACGCGGGTCCTGCGGCAGGTAGCCGACCGGACCGCGGGTGTCGATCTGTCCGGTGTACGGCTGGCCCTCGCCGGCCAGCACCTTCAGCGTGGTGGTCTTACCGGCGCCGTTGCGTCCGACCAGGCCGATCCGGTCGCCGGGCTGGACGCGCAGCGTGGTGTCGGACAGCAGGATCCGGGAGCCGGCGCGCAGTTCCAGGCCGGTGGCGGTAATCATGGGGCTGCCTTTCGGGTGGTGAGGACGGATCGGGGCGCGCCAGAACGCCGTCCGACCGGAGCCGGGCGGCTGCGGGACGATCAGTCTTCGCAGAGCAGCACACGGTAAGTGTAGCCACCGCCGGCGCGCCGGCGGCCACCGGATTAGCGCACAGCCCCGTGGGGTATTCACCGCGCCATGGAGCTGAATCCCAACGCACAGGTTGACACCTCCCAGGTGGAGGACGCCCGCGGGAGCGGTGGCGGAGGAGGTCTCGGTGGCCTGCCGATCTCGGTGGGCGGCGGCCGGGGCGGCATCATCGGGCTGGTCATCGGCATCATCGTGCTGCTCGCGGGCGGCGGCTACGGCGCCACCCAGCTGGGCGGCGGCGGCGGGGGCAGCTCCGACAACACGAAGATCAACCAGGAGTGCAGCCAGGCCGACCGGGCCCAGCACGAGGACTGCCAGGTGGCCCTGTACGTGGATTCGATCCAGGCGTTCTGGACGGCCGAGTACCCGAAGGCCTTCGGCGGCACCTACCAGCCGGTCTCCACCCACCTGTTCGGCGGGCAGACCAACACCGGCTGCGGCGCGGCCGACGCCGGGATGGGGCCGTTCTACTGCCCGAACGACAAGAAGGTCTACATCGACCTGACCTTCTACGACGAGCTGGCCAACCGGTTCGGCGCCAAGGGCCAGTTCGCCCAGGCCTACGTGCTGGCCCACGAGTACGGCCACCACGTCCAGGACCTCGACGGCACGATGGCCGACCTGGACCGCCAGCAGCAGCGCGACCCGAACAACCCGAACATCACCGTACCGCTGGAGCTGCAGGCGGACTGTTTCGCCGGGGTGTGGGCGAAGTACGCGGCCACCACCAAGGACAGCAAGGGCAACCTGATCTTCAACAAGATCACCGACCAGGACATCCAGGACGCCGTCGACGCCGCCGGTTCGGTGGGTGACGACGCCATCCAGAAGCAGGCCGGGCAGCAGGTGAACCCGGACTCGTTCACCCACGGCAGCTCCGCGGACCGGGAAAAGTGGACGAAGACCGGGTACAGCACGGGCGACCCGAAAGCATGTAACACATTCGGAAACTGATACAAACGGGGTTTAACCCCTCATACGCTGTGCGGTGTGGAGCTCACTACGGGCGCCCGCCCCGGCCCGGGCGACGAGCGACGGGGCCGGCGGCGGGCGCCCGCCGCTCGGCGCAGTTCCTGGGCGCCCGGCGGCGGACGGCTCGGCGCCAGCCTGACCACCCTGGTCGCGCTGGCCCTGCTCGGCTGCCTGTGCCTGGGCGCCGGCCGGCTCGGCGTCTCCGACCTGCACGCCCTCGGCGGCCTCGGTGGCCTCGGGGTGGCCGAGGCGGACGGGGCGAGCGGCGGGCGGGCCCCCGGCTGCCCCACCGGCGGACCGCAGCGCCTGGCCGACCCCACCTGCCGGAGCCTGACCTCGGTGAACTCCATCCAGGGCTACTGGCGGGCCGCGCTGCCGCAGGTCTTCGGCGTCAGCTACCAGACGGTGCCGGCCCGCTTCTTCACCACCGAGCTCATCACCGGCTGCGGCGTCGTCGTCCCCGGCGGCGGCCCGCTGGCCTGCCCGGTCGATCAGGTGATCTACGTCGACCAGCGCACCGCCGACCGGGTGGCCGCCGTGGGCGGTCGGTTCGGCCTGCCCTACCTGCTCGCCCACGAGTACGGCCACCACGTCCAGGACCTGCTCGGCGCCCGCGCCGCGGCCCGCCGGGCCCAGCTGCGCGACCCCGCCCGCGCCGACGCCTACGCAGCGGCGGTGGAGCAGCAGGCCGATTGCTACGCCGGGGTGTGGGCGTTCCACGCGGCGGAGACGCTCGACCCGGGCGACGCCCAGCTGGTCGCCGACCTGACCGTGGACGAGCTGCACCAGGCGGTCAGCGTCGTCGCCGTGGACCCGGCCGCCCGGGGCGACGGGCAGCGGGTCGAGACGGGCCTGCGCGCCGACGCCGCCGTCGAAAGGGAGCAGTGGCTGCGCACCGGCTACGAGACCGGCGACCCGCAGCAGTGCGACCCGTTCACGCCGGCCGGCCTGAACCTCAGCTGACCGTCCGGCCCACGCCTGCCGGCCGGCGCACGCCAGGCTGGATCGCGGCTCGGCTCAGGCCCCGGACGCCGGGCTGGACCGCAGTGGGGCTCGACTCAGGCCGGGACGCCGGGCTGGCCGGCGTTGCGACTGCGCTCAGGACGGGTCGAACAGGCGTAGGCGGACGGCCCGGGCCTGGCCCACCGCCGCCTCCAGCACCGCCAGCCGGGGATCGGGCACCTCCAGGAACCGGTCGGCCAGCCGTACCTCCACCGGACCGAGCCGGGGATCCTCGAGCACCGCCTGTACCGCCCGGCGGTCGCCACCGGCCACCACCGAGGCCAGCCCGGACAGCTCCGGCAGCAGCAGCCGGGTGACCAGCTCGGCAGCGGTCTGCCAGGCGGCCTTCGCCTGGTTCTCCCGGCGCCGGGCAAAGCGCTGCTGCGACCAGCCGCCGGCCGCGGTCCGCGACTGCACGTAGCTGGTCTCGACCTTGGAGGAGACCAGCACCGGGCCGTCGGCCACGCCGACCGCCACCCCGCCCCGGCGGACCAGCAGCAGCCCCAGCCGGCGCGGTGCGGCCACCGCCGCGAGGAAGCTCTCCACGTCGGCGCAGACCGGCACCCCGGGCGGCGTGTGCAGCTCCACCACGGTGTCGTCGAAGGCGCGCACCCGCAGGCCGAACTGCTGCGGGTCGACGGCGTACGCGCCGTGCCGTTCGGTGAAGCCGGTCAGCCAGCGCGGCAGCCGCGCCGGATCGACCTCGACCCAGCGACCACCGCCGGCAGCCGGCCACCCCACCATGATCTGCACGGTACCGCCTACGCCGGTGCGCCGTGCGCTCCTGCACCCGCCGCGTCGAGCAGGGCGCGCAGCTCGTGCCCGTCCGCCACGTCGTGATCGACGTCCAGACCCGGCGGAGCGACCGGCTCGGTACGCGGCGAGCGCATCAGGATGGCGGTACCCACCCGGGCACGGCGGGCCACCCGGACGTCCCGGGACCAGGTGTCGCCCACGTACCAGCACTGCTCCGGCCCCACCCCGAGCGCCCGGGCGGCGCGCAGCACCAGCTCCGGGTTGGGCTTGCGGACCCCGGCCTCGTCGCTGTAGAGCTGCACGGCGAACCGGTCGGCCAGCCCCGCGCGCTCCACGAAGTCCCGGTGCACCCGGCCGTAGAGGGAGTTGCTCACCACCGCCACCTGCATCCCCCGGGCGGTCGCCTCGGCCAGCAGCCCGACGATGCCGGGACGCACCGCGAAGGCGTGCCGGACCTCCCCCATCCGGTGGCACAGCGTCTCGGCGTGGGCCAGCACCGCCTCCCGGGCCGAGGCCGGCCAGTCGGCCGCCACATAGTCCGACCAGAACTCCTCGTGGCTGACCTCGGCCGGAGCGTACGGCCGGCACATCGCGTCACCCCAGGCGGCGTAGGCCAGCGCGCCGGCCACCAGGTCGGCCTCGATCACGATCGGGTCGGGGCGGCTGACCCGGCGGGAGAGCAGCAGGTTGTGCACGGTGGGGACGACCGTGGCGGCCCAGTTGTCCGGGCCGCCGGTGTCCGCGATGACGCCACCGAAGTCGAGCAGCAGCGCCTTCGGGGGGACCAATGCCTGAGGGGTGATCGGCATGGCGCGAGGCTAACCCGGCGGGGCCGCCGGGGCTACCAGCGCCGGTTACGAATGGATCACCAGTGTCACCGCGAGCACCGCGATCACCAGGCTGGCCACCAGCGACGTGACCAGTCGTCCCCGGGCGCCGGTGAGCGCCCGGCCGAGCAGCGACCCGCCCCCGGCCAGCAGCAGCTGCCAGCTCGCCGAGGCGGCGAACGCGGCCAGTACGAAGACCACCAGCGCGGCGCCGGCCACCGGGGCGGCGGACTGCCGGCCGAGCACCAGGGCGCTGAAGTAGACGACGGTCGCCGGGTTGAGCGCGGTCAGCCCCAGCAGCCCCAGGTACGCCCGCAGCGGGGTTCCCAGGCCGGTGGTGTCCCGGCCGGCCCGGGCCGGGTCGCGGTGATGCCGCCAGGCCGTCCAGGCGGTACGCCCGGCCAGCCCGAGCAGCACCACGACGGCCACCCAGCGCAGCGGCGTGGCGACCGGCCGGATCAGCCCGGTAACCGCCGCGCCGCCCAGCACGGCCAGCGCCGCATACAGCCCGTCCACGGTGGCCACCCCCAACGCCCCCGCCGCACCGACCGCAAACGAGGTACGCGCCGACAGGCTGACCAGCAGCGCCGCGATGGCGCCCACCGGAATGGCCACGCCGTAGCCGGCCAGCGCGCCGGAGACGAGTGCGTCGATCACGCGCCGTAGCGTGGCACCTGGCGACCGGCCGGGCCAGCCATTTCCAGGCCCGTCGGGTCAGCGGTCAGACGTTGAAGCCGAGCGCCCGTAGCTGGTCGCGGCCGTCGTCGGTGATGTGCTCGGGGCCCCACGGCGGCAGCCACACCCAGTTGATCCGGATGTCGCTGCACAGGCCGCCGCCCGGGCCGCCGCACAGCGCCTGGCGGGCCTGGTCCTCGATCACGTCGGTGAGCGGGCAGGCGGCCGAGGTGAGCGTCATGTCGACGGTGGCGACGTTCTCCTCGTCCACGTGGATGCCGTAGATGAGTCCCAGGTCGACGACGTTGATCCCGAGTTCGGGGTCGACGACGTCCTTGAGCGCCTCCTGGATGTCGGCGATCGCCGCGGTCATTGCTCTCCTCCGTGGTCACTGTGCTGATCGGTACCGGCCAGCGCCCGGGCGGTGGCGTCCTTGAACGCCATCCAGGGCAACAATGCGCATTTGACCCGCGCGGGGTAGCGGGCCACCCCGGCGAAGGCCACCGCGTCCTCCAGCAGCGCCTCGTCCGGCTCCACCTGGCCCCGGCCGGACATCAGCGCCAGGAACGCCTCGTGCCGGGCCATCGCCTCGGCCAGGCTGTGCCCGCGGACCAGGTCGTGCAGCACGCTGGCGGCGGCCTGGCTGATCGAGCAGCCCTCCCCGGCGTACGAGATGTCCTCGACCGTGTCGCCCTTCAGCTGCACCCGCACGGTGACCTCGTCGCCGCAGGTCGGGTTGGTGTGGTGGGCCTCGGCCTGGAACGGCTCGCGCAGGCCGCGCCCGTGCGGCCGCTTGTAGTGCTCAAGGATGATCTCCTGGTACAGCGCGTCCATGCTCACCCGAACACCTTCCGCACGTAGTCCAGCCCGGCCACCAGAGCGTCGATCTCCGCCGTCGTGGTGTACAGGTAGAACGACGCTCGCGTCATCGCGGCCACGCCGTAGCGCCGGCAGAGCGGACGGGCGCAGTGGTGGCCGACCCGGACCTGCACACCGCGCGAGTCGAGCAGCTGCCCGACGTCGTGCGGATGTACCCCGGCCAGGTCGAAGGAGAGCGTGCCGCCCCGCCCGACCGGCTCCACCGGCCCGAACACCCGCAGCCCCGGCACCGTGGCCAGGGCGTCCAGGGCGTAGGCGGTGAGCTCCTGCTCGTGCCACTGCACGGCCGGCATGCCCAGCGCGGTCAGGTAGTCCACCGCCGCGCCCAGCCCGACCGCCTCGGCGATCGGCGGGGTACCGGCCTCGAACCGCGCCGGGGGTGCGGCGTAGGTGGTCTTCTCCATCGTGACGGTCTCGATCATCGACCCGCCGCCGAGGAACGGCGGCAGCTGCTCCAGCAGCTCGCCGCGCCCCCAGAGCACGCCGATGCCGGTGGGGCCGAGCATCTTGTGCCCGGTGAAGGCGATGAAGTCGGCGCCCAGGTCGGCAACGTCGACCGGCAGGTGCGGCACCGACTGCGAGCAGTCCAGCAGCACCACGGCGCCCATCTGGTGGGCCCGGCTGGTGATCGCCCCGGTCGGGTTGACCGTGCCCAGCACGTTGGACACATGCGTGTAGCTGACGATCTTCGTACGCTCGTTGACCAGGGTGTCCAGCTGCGACAGGTCGAGCCGGCCCTGCTCGGTGACGCCGAACCAGCGCAGTACTGCGCCGGTGCGTTCGGCCAGCAGCTGCCACGGGACGATGTTGGAGTGGTGCTCCATCTCGGAGATGACGATCTCGTCGCCGGGGCGCAGTCGCTGCCCGTACGAGTGGGCCACCAGGTTGATCGCCTCGGTGGCGTTCTTGGTGAAGACGATCTCGTCCGGGCTGGCGGCGCCGATGAACGCGGCCACCTTGGCCCGGGCACCCTCGTAGGCGGCCGTGGCCTCGGTGCCCAGGGCGTGCACCGAGCGCGCCACGTTGGCGTTGTGCGCGGCGTAGTGCAGCGCCATCGCCTCGATCACCGACTGCGGCTTCTGCGAGGTGTTGCCGCTGTCCAGGTAGACCAGCGGGTGGCCGTTCACCTGCCGGCGCAGGATCGGGAAGTCGGCCCGGACCGCCTCCACGTCGAAACTGGGCACCGCCTGCGCTGTGCCCGCCGTGGTCACCGTGTCCGTCATCGCCCTCCTACCCCTTACGTCTGTCCACCAGCTACGTCCGGCTAGGCGTTCGCGTTCACCAGGAAACGCTCGTACCCCTCGGCTTCCAGCTGCTCGGAGAGCTCCGGGCCGCCCTCCTCGACGATCCGGCCGGCCACGAAGACGTGCACGAAGTCGGGCTTCACGTAGCGCAGGATCCGGGTGTAGTGGGTGATCAGCAGCAGCCCGGTGTCGCCGGTGTCGCGGACCCGATTGACCCCTTCGCTGACCACCCGCAGCGCGTCGATGTCCAGGCCGGAGTCGGTCTCGTCGAGGATGGCGATCTTCGGCTTGAGCAGCTCCAGTTGGACGATCTCGTGCCGCTTCTTCTCCCCGCCGGAGAACCCCTCGTTGACGTTGCGCTGGGCGAACGCCGGGTCCATGCCGAGCCGCTCCATCGCCTCCTTGAGGTCCTTGCCCCAGGTGCGCAGCTTGGGCGCCTCGCCGTCGACGGCGGTCTTGGCGGTCCGCAGGAAGTTGGCCACCGACACGCCGGGCACCTCGACCGGGTACTGCATGGCCAGGAACAGCCCGGCGCGGGCCCGCTCGTCCACGCTCATCGCCAGCACGTCCTGGCCGACCGCACCGGGTTCGCCGGCCGGGTCCCGGTCGAAGAGGATCACCGAACCGCTGGTGATCTCGTACTTGGGGTGCCCGGCCAGCGAGTACGCCAGGGTGGACTTGCCCGAGCCGTTGGGGCCCATGATGGCGTGCGTCTGGCCGGCCTTCACGGTCAGGTCGACCCCGGCCAGGATCGGCTTGCGCTCGCCGTCCGGCAGCTTGACCGACACGTGCAGGTCACGGATTTCGAGGACACTCACTGGGGAACTCCATTGCTTGGCGCGGTGGAAACGAAGATGAAACCGTCGCGGATCTCGACGGGGTAGACCGGGACCGGCTCGGTGGCGGGCAGCCCGGTCGGTTCGCCGGTACGCAGGTCGAACCGCGACCCGTGCAGCCAGCACTCCAGGGTGCAGCCTTCGAGCTCGCCCTCGGAGAGCGCCACGGCGGCGTGCGAGCACTCGTCCCGGATGGCGTAGACGGTGCCGTCCTCGGCGTGGACCAGGGCGACTTCGAGGCCGTCGATGTCAGCGCTGACCACGGTGCCGGGGGCAATGTCGTCCACGGCGCAGACCTTCACGAAGCTCATGCGCCGGCCTCCGCCGTCTCCACCGCCGCGAGCCGGGCCTCGATGGCATCGGCCAGCCGGTCGTGCAGCTCGGGGACCGGCACCTTGGCCAGCAGCTCGGCGAAGAAGCCGCGGACCACCAGGCGGCGGGCGGCGTCCTCCGGGATGCCCCGGGCCATCAGGTAGAACAGCTGCTCGTCGTCGAAGCGCCCGGTGGCGCTGGCGTGCCCGGCACCGGCCACCTCGCCGGTCTCGATCTCCAGGTTGGGTACCGAGTCGGCGCGCGCCCCGTCGGAGAGCACCAGGTTGCGGTTGACCTCGTAGGTATCCGTCCCGGTGGCCTCGGCGCGGATCAGCACGTCGCCCACCCAGACGGTGTGCGCCTGGTCGCCCTGCAGGGCGCCCCGGTAGCCGACGTAGGAGCGGCAGTCGGGGACCGAGTGGTCGACCAGCAGCCGGTGCTCGAAGTGCTGCCCGTGCGGGGCGCCGCTGTGCGCGCCGGTGGCGAAGTAGAGGCCGTACAGCTCGGCCTCGCCGCCCCGGTCGGTGTAGTCGACGCTGACGTACTGGCGGACCAGCTCGCCGCCGAGGGAGACCTGCACGTGGGTGACCTTGGCGTCCCGGCCCAGCCGGAACTTCAGGTGCTCGGCCTGCACCGCGTCGGCCGCCCAGTCGGAGACGGTGACCAGGGTGAGCCGGGCGCTCTGCCCGACGGTGACCTCGACGTTGTCGGCCAGCGTGGCGCTGCCGCTGAACTCCAGCACCAGGGTCGCCTCGGCGGCCTCGCCGACCTCGACGAAGGTGTGCCCGAAGCTGAGCTCCCCGGTGCCGGCACCGACCAGGCGCAGCGTCACCGGCTCGGTGACCGCCGCGCCGCGCGCCACGCTCACCAGCGTGGCCTGCCCGGCCCGGCCCCAGGCCAGGGCGCTGATCCGGTCGAACGGGGTGAGCACGGTACCGAGCCGGGCGTCGTCCCGTCCGACCGTGCTGACGGTGACGCCGGTGGGCAGTTCGCCGTACTCGACGGTGGTCGCGGGACCGGCCTCCTGGGCGCCGTCGGCGCTGGCCAGCCCGCGCAGCCGGCGCAGCGGGGTGAAGCGCCACTCCTCCTCCCGGCCGGTCAGGGCCGGGAAGTCGGCGACGTCGAAGGAGCGCAGGGTCTGGGCCCGGGTCTTGGGTGGGCTCAGCGTCCCGGCCGCCGGTGGGGCGGTGGGCTTCTCGGCCGCCGACAGGGCGGTGGGCTTGCCAGCGGGCGCAGCGGTGGGCGCGGACATGTCGGGCAGCTATCTCCGTCGTGAGGTCAGATACGGACGTGGTGGGGCGCCGGCGTCAGCCGACGGCGCCCTCCATCTGCAGCTCGATCAGGCGGTTCAGCTCCAGGGCGTACTCCATCGGCAGTTCCTTGGCGATCGGCTCGATGAAGCCGCGCACGATCATCGCCATCGCCTCGTCCTCGGTCATGCCCCGGCTCATCAGGTAGAAGAGCTGGTCCTCGCTGACCTTGGAGACGGTCGCCTCGTGCCCCATCGACACGTCGTCCTCGCGGATGTCGACGTAGGGGTAGGTGTCCGAGCGGGAGATGGCGTCGACCAGCAGCGCGTCGCACTTGACCGTCGACCGGCTGTGGTGCGAGCCCTCCAGCACCTGCACCAGGCCGCGGTACGAGGTGCGGCCGCCGCCCCGGGCGATCGACTTGGAGATGATCGTCGATGAGGTGTGCGGTGCGGCGTGCACCATCTTGGCGCCGGCGTCCTGATGCTGGCCCTCGCCGGCCATCGCCACCGAGAGCACCTCGCCCTTGGCGTGCTCGCCGGTCATGTAGACCGCCGGGTACTTCATGGTGACCTTGGAGCCGATGTTGCCGTCGATCCACTCCATGGTCGCGCCCTCGTGGCAGACGGCCCGCTTGGTGACCAGGTTGTAGACGTTGTTCGACCAGTTCTGGATGGTGGTGTACCGGCACCGGGCGTTCTTCTTCACCACGATCTCCACCACCGCGCGAGTGCAGCGAGTCGGAGGAGTAGATCGGCGCGGTGCAGCCCTCGACGTAGTGCACGTAGGCGCCCTCGTCGACGATGATCAGCGTCCGCTCGAACTGGCCCATGTTCTCGGTGTTGATCCGGAAGTACGCCTGCAGCGGGATCTCCACGTGGACGCCCTTGGGCACGTAGATGAACGACCCGCCGGACCACACCGAGGTGTTCAGCGCGGCGAACTTGTTGTCGCCCGACCGGGATCACCGTGCCGAAGTACTCCTGGAACAGCTCCGGGTGCTCCTTGAGCGCGGTGTCGGTGTCCAGGAACATCGACGCCCTGCCGCTCAAGCTCCTCGTTGATCTTGTGGTAGACCACCTCGGACTCGTACTGGGCGGCCACGCCGGCGATCAGCCGCTGCTTCTCGGCCTCCGGGATGCCCAGCCGGTCGTAGGTGTTCTTGATGTCCGCCGGCAGGTCGTCCCAGCTGGCCGCCTGCTTCTCGGTGGAGCGCACGAAGTACTTGATGTTGTCGAAGTCGATGCCGCTCAGGTCGGCGCCCCACGCCGGCATCGGCTTGCGGCCGAACAGCCGCAGGCCCTTCAGCCGCAGGTCGAGCATCCAGTCCGGCTCGTGCTTCTTCGCCGAGATGTCCCGCACCACCGCCTCGTGACAGGCCGCGCTGCGCGATCGCGCCGGCGGCGTCCGAGTCGGCCCAGCCGTACTCGTAGCGGCCCAGACCGGCGAGCTGCTCTCCTGGGTCGGGCTGATCGGTTGCTCGGTCATCCTGGAGTCCTCTCGGTGGTCGATCTTGTGATCGGACGTGAACTGCGGCGCGCGGCCGGGGACCGCGGGATGTAGGTGGTGCACACCCCGTCGCCGTGGGCGATGGTGGCCAGCCGCTGCACATGGGTACCCACCAGATCCGAGATCACCCGGGTCTCGGCCTCGCAGAGTTGCGGGAACTCGGCGGCGACGTGCGCCACCGGGCAGTGGTGCTGGCACAGCTGGCCGCCGGAGGCGATAGCGGTGGCCGAGGCGGCGTACCCCTCCGCGGTCAGCGCGCGGGCCAGCGCCTCGGCCCGGGCCAGCGGGTCGTCTCCGGCGTCGGCCAGGGCGGCTGCGCAGCGGGCCGCCAGCGCGGCCACCCGATCGGCGGCGAACGCGCTGACCGCCTCCGCACCGCCCCGGGCGGAGATCCAGCGCAGCGCGGCGGCCGCCAGGTCGTCGTAGGTGTGTGCGCCGCGCCGGCCCCGGGCACGCTCGGTGAGCAGGAAGACCTTGGCCGGCCGGCCCCGCCCGCGCTGGCCGCGTACCCGCTGGTCGTGGGCGGTCACGTCGCCTGCGGCGAGCATCGCGTCCAGGTGCCGGCGGATCGCGGCGGGGCTGAGCCCGAGCGCCAGACCCAGCTCGGCGGCGGTGGCGCTGCCGCGCTCCAGCAGCAGGTCGGCCACCCGGTCGCGGGTACGGTGGTCGGCGCTGCCGGCGCCGTGGTCGGCACGGCCGGTAGCGTCGGTGAGCACCGCCGCGTTTTTCACTACACCAGTGTTGCGTATATGCCCTGGCGGCCGCAAACCGGGTCCCGGGTGATCCGGGCCACGGGCCCGAGGGCGCCCCGGCCGAGATCATCGCGCCTCGTACGATATCCCCGTGGGTACCCTCCGTGACCTCGCCCGCAGCGGCCGGCTGCTGCACCCGGTCGCCCTGGCCCAGCTGATCGCCAATATGGTGATCGTGGTCACCGGCGGCGCCGTCCGGCTGACCGGCTCCGGCCTCGGCTGCCCCAGTTGGCCCCGGTGCACCGAAGGCTCCTACGTCACCACCGAGGCGATGGGCTGGCACGGGGCGGTCGAGTTCGGCAACCGCACCCTCACCGGCGTGGTCGGCGTACTGGCCGTGGCCTGCGTGCTGCTCGCGCTGGCGGCCACCGGGCGCAGCCGGCGCCGGGTCGGCCTGGCCGTGCTCACCTTCGCCGGGATACCGGCACAGATCGTCATGGGCGGCATCACCGTCCGCACCCACCTCAACCCGTGGGCGGTGGCCTGCCACTTCCTGATCTCCATCGGGGTGATCGCCGCCGCGTACCAGCTGTGGGTGGCCGCCGGTGAACCGGACACGCCGGTACACCCGATCGTGAAGCCGCCGCTGCGGGCGCTGGCGGCGCTGGTCCTCGGAGTGAGCGCCGCGGTGCTGGCGGTCGGCACGGTGGTCACCGGCAGCGGCCCGCACGCAGGGGACGCGCAGGCCCACCGCACCGGGCTGGACCCGCAGAACGTCGCGCAGCTGCACACCGACCTGGTGATGCTGCTGGTCGGGTTGAGCGTGGCGCTGTGGTTCGCGCTGCGCGCCACCCGGGCTCCGCGCTCCGCCCGGCGCGCCGCGCTGGACCTGATGGTGGTCGAGGCGGCCCAGGGCGTGATCGGCTTCGTGCAGTACTTCACCCACCTGCCGGTCGCCCTGGTCGGGCTGCACATGGCCGGCGCCACCGTGGTGTGGGTGGCCGCGCTGCGGCTGCTCACCGCCGTCCGGGCCCGCGAGCCGCGACCGCCGGCCGCGGTGACATCCGCCGAACTGGCGAACGCCACCGCGCCGGTCACCGCCTGAACGCTGGACCCACCGGCCGCAGGAGACGTGCCGCCGGGCACGACCGGCAGAAAACCTGAGCGCAGGGCCGCGCGGCCGGCAGGAGACCTGAGCGCAGGGCCGCGCGGCCGGCACGAGACCGGAGCACAGGGCCGCGCGGCCCGCAGGGGACGGTGAGCGCCGGGCCGCCGCCGAAGAGTCGGGAAAGGACGTGGCCCGGAGCCTGATGGCTCCGGGCCGTGGACAGTTTCGGTGGTGCTCCGCCGTGACTCGGGTCGGCACGGCGGCCGTGCGACCGGCGTGCTAGCGGGTGAGGCTCCTGCGGCCCATGGACCGCCACAGGTCGTTGCTCGGCCGCATGAGCTCGATGAGCTCCCGCTCCCACTCGTTCTTCAGTGCCACACCGGCCAGCTCGCACGCGCGCCGGGCCAACTCGGTGGTCGGGGCGAACTGGTCGGCCCATCCACCGTCCTCCCCCACGAGGACGATGCGTGCACCGCGCCGACCGACGTATTCAATGACCGCCGTGGCGCCTGAGTGCTCTGCCGCGAATGACTTGAGACCCGCTACGAGTTCAGCGGCGGGCTCAATCGTTTCGGTCAGGGCCGTACTGGAACCGTCTGCCATGGGTCCCAGATTAGGCATTGGCACCCGTCCGCGCTCGACAAGTAGCAGCCAACTGTGACCGGAGTTACCAGCTGACGCGGTACTGCCGGCCGATGTGTTTTCCGGAAAATCCGACTCGGGGGCCACTCTTTCCCTGGCAATTGGGGCGATTCTCCGGGCCGGAGCGGTGCTGGCAAGTTGCTGAAAGGAAACGCGCGTTTCTCGGACGGACTCGGACAGAGCCGGCGTTCGGCGCGCACAGCCGGTAGCGGGCGGCGCGCTACTGGATCAGCGCGTCGACCGCGACGGCGACGGCCAGCAGGGTGAGATAGGTGGTCGACCAGTGGAACAGCCGCATCGGCCGGACCGGCTCACCCCGCCGCGCCCGGCCGTTGAGCCGGTGCGCCTCCAGCACGAACAACGCGCCGAGCACGGTGGCGGTGACGCCGTAGAGCGGGGTCATCCCGAACGGCCAGAGCGCCAGCGAGGTGGCCAGCGTCAGCCAGGCGAAGATCACCGTCTCGGCGCCGACCCGGCGCAGCGAAGCCACCACGGGCAGCATCGGGATGCCCGCCCGCGCATAGTCGTCCTTGAATTTGATGGCGAGCGCGTAGAAGTGCGGCAGCTGCCAGAAGAAGACCACGCCGAAGAGCAGGAACGCCGGCACCGACAGCGAGCCGGTCACCGCCGCCCAGCCGATCAGCACCGGCAGCGCCCCGCAGACGCCGCCCCAGAAGGTGTTCTGCGCGGTACGCCGCTTGAGCCACAGGGTGTAGATCACGTCGTAGTAGACGATCGCGGCGGCGGTCAGAGCGGTGGCCAGCCAGTTGGTGTAGGCGGCCATCAGCGCCAGCGAGACCGCGGCCAGGGTCAGCCCGAAGATCAGCGCCGAGCGCGCCGAGACCGTGTGGCGGGGCAGCGGCCGCCGGGCGGTGCGCCGCATCACCTGGTCGATGTCCCGGTCGATGAAGCAGTTGACCGCGTTGGCGGCCCCGGCGGCCAGGGCCCCGCCGACCAGCACCACCAGCGTCAACCCGAGTCCGGGCAGGCGCCGCTGGGCCAGGAACATCGCCGGTACCGTGGTGATCAGGAGCAGTTCCACGATGCGCGGCTTGGTCAGCGACAGGTAGCTGGCGAAGACCGCCCGGGCGCGGGTGGCCGCACCGGGCCGGGCACGCAGCCGCTCGACCGGGATCGGGGCCGGGGTGGGCGGCGCGGTCAGCCGCACCGGCGCCTCACGGTCGGCGATCGTGCTCATGCCACCTCAACGTTTCTCGGCCGTGGGCCACAGCCGGGTGCCCGCCATGGGCGACCGGCCGGGTTCCCCGGCCGTGCGGACCGGACCGGCCACCGACGGGCGCGGGGTACGTACGGGTAGACAGCCTACGCGGCGGCCCGCGCAGGCCGGAGCCCGCCACCCGCCCAGCGTGGCGGCGGTGCGCGCGGTCAGCCGCCGGTGGGGGCGTAGCGGCTCAGGAAGTCCGCCACGGCTGCCCGGGTGCGACTGGCATCGGCGTCCACCGGGCTGAGCAGGTTCACCCCGTGCGAGTTGCTGGAGGCGATCTGCAGCCGGCGGTCCAGGCTGGCCGGCGCGGCGGCGTAGAGCGCCCGGGCGTCGTCGGCGAAGCTGCCGCCGTTGTCACCCGACCCGGCCACGAAGAGCACCGGCACGGCGAGCTTCGGTACCGCTTCCCCGGCGTCGAGACCCTTCCAGACGCTGGGCGCCGAGAGCGAGATCACACCGGCCGGCGGCGGTTGCAGCTCGGTGGCGGCCACCAGGACCGAGTTGGCTCCCATGGAGGCGCCCATGAGCAGCACCGTGGCCACCCCCTCGGCGCGCAGGAAGCCGGCCGCCGCCACGATGTTGCGGTCCCTGGTGTCACCGTCGGCCGCTGACGCGGAGTTGCCGTAGCCGGCGAAGTCCAGGCAGAGCAGCCGGTACCCGGCGTTACCGATGACCGTCTCCCGGGCCCACGGCAGCCAGTCGCAGACGTTGCCGGGGTCCTGGTGGGACAGCACGATGCCGACCCGGCCCGAACCCACCTCCACCCCGGAGAGTCTGGTGCCGTGCACGTCGGCGAAGCGGACCTGCCGGGTACCCTCGGCCAGCGCGTCGCAGTCCTCGCCGGAGTAGTGCGAGGCGACCGCCAGCGGCTGGTCATCCCCGCCGTCGCCGGAGCAGCCGGCGAGCACGGCGGCGCCGGCGAGGCAGGCGAGGGCGACCAGCCCGGCGGCGATCCGACGACCGGCTCTCTGGATCATGTTGCTCCCCCGGGTGACCGCTGCGAGGCAGCGCCGCGATGGAAGCGCTCCCGTTGTGCGCGCAGCGTAGCGGCGGCCGCACCATCCGCGCGACCCCGTCCGCCCCCGGGATGGACCTGGCGGGGGTGGCACGGGAGGGCGTGCCGGCCGGGCTCGATAGGGTCAGAATCGACATCAGCGCGACGATGCGCGTGGGGCCTCCCGCAGACCGGGGTGCGGGGGACCCGGATTCGTTTGCAGTGCCTCATTCAGGGAAGCGGTGTGACCCGTGACGGACAACAAACTGGAATGGTCGGAGCTGGACCAGCGGGCCGTCGACACGGTCCGGGTGCTGGCCATGGACGCCGTGGAGAAGGCCGGCAACGGCCATCCGGGTACCGCCATGAGCCTGGCTCCGGCGGCGTACCTGCTGTTCCAGAAGGTGATGCGGCACGACCCCACCGACCCGGACTGGGCCGGCCGTGACCGGTTTGTCCTATCCTGCGGTCACTCCAGCCTCACCCTCTACATCCAGCTCTACCTGTCCGGTTACGGGCTCTCCCTGACCGACCTCCAGCAGCTGCGCCAGTGGGGTTCACTGACCCCGGGCCACCCCGAGCACGGGCACACCCGCGGCGTAGAGACCACCACCGGCCCGCTCGGGCAGGGCATCGGCAACGCGGTCGGGTTCGCCTTCGCCGCCCGGCGTGAGCACGGCCTGCTCGACCCGGACACCGACCTGTTCGACCACGACATCTATGTCTTCGCCTCCGACGGCGACATCGAAGAGGGCATCAGCCACGAGGTCAGCGCCCTGGCCGCGCACCAGAAGCTGGGCAACCTCACGCTGATCTACGACGACAACGACATCTCCATCGAGGACGACACCGCCATCGCCAAGTCCGAGGACGTGGCCGCCCGGTACGCCGCCTACGGCTGGCACGTGCAGCACGTCGACTGGCGCACCGAGGACGGGTACCACGAGGACGTGCAGGCGCTGTGGGACGCCATCCAGGCTGCCCGGGCGGTCCACGACAAGCCGTCCTTCATCAACCTGCGCACCATCATCGGCTGGCCGGCGCCGAACAAGCAGAACACCGGCAAGGCGCACGGCTCGGCGCTGGGCGCCGACGAGGTGGCCGCCACCAAGCGGGTACTCGGCTTCGACCCGGAGCGCTCCTTCCAGGTCGACGAGGACGTGCTCGCGCACACCCGCAAGGTGGTCGAGCGCGGCCAGGCAGCCAAGGCCGCCTGGCAGGAGCGTTACGACGGGTGGGCCGCCGAGCACCCGGAGGCCGCCGCGTTCCACGCCCGGCTGGCCACCCGGACGCTGCCGGAGGGCTGGACGGACGCGCTGCCCGAGTTCCCCGCCGACGCCAAGGGCGTGGCCACCCGGGCCGCCTCCGGCAAGATCCTCGACGCGCTGGCCGACGTACTGCCCGAGCTGTGGGGCGGCTCGGCCGACCTGGCGGAGAGCAACAACACCACCATGAAGGGCCAGCCCTCGTTCATCCCGGCCGAGCACGCCACCAAGGAGTTCCCCGGCGACGAGTACGGCCGCACGCTGCACTTCGGCATCCGCGAGCACGGCATGGGCTCGATCCTCAACGGCATCGCGCTGCACGGCGGTACCCGCCCGTACGGCGGTACCTTCCTGGTCTTCTCCGACTACATGCGGCCCGCCGTGCGGCTCGCCGCGCTGATGAAGCTTCCGGTGATCTACGTCTGGACGCACGACTCCATCGGCCTGGGCGAGGACGGCCCGACCCACCAGCCGGTCGAGCAGGTCACCGCGCTGCGCGCCATTCCCGGCCTGGACGTGGTACGCCCGGCCGACGCCAACGAGACCGCCTGGGCCTGGCGGGCGGCGCTGGAGCACACCGACCGGCCGACCGCCCTGGCGCTCACCCGGCAGGCGCTGCCCACCCTGGACCGCACCGTCTTCGCCAGCGCCGAAGGGGTGCTGCGCGGCGGCTACGTGCTGGCCGACGCCAGCGGCGGGCAGCCCAAGGTCATCCTCATCGCCACCGGCTCCGAGGTGCAGCTCGCGGTGACCGCCCGGGAGCGGCTGGAGGCCGAGGGCACGCCCACCCGGGTGGTGTCCATGCCGTGCCGGGAGTGGTTCGACGCGCAGGAGCCGGCGTACCGGCAGTCCGTCCTGCCGCCCGAGGTGCGGGCCCGGGTCAGCGTCGAGGCCGGCATCTCGATGTCCTGGCGTGACCTGGTCGGCGAGGCCGGCGAGACGGTCAGCCTGGAGCACTACGGCGCCAGCGCGCCCTACCAGATCCTGTTCGAACAGTTCGGGTTCACCGCCGACCACGTGGTGGCCGCCGCACACGCCTCGCTGTCCAAGGCGGGCGCCGTGCAGGGCAGCACCACCGGCAACTGACCAGTCCACCCACGCAAGGAGTACGGCACATGACTGACAGACTGGGCGAGCTCTCCGCCGCTGGCGTGGCGGTCTGGCTCGACGACATCTCCCGGCAGCGGCTGTCCACCGGGGGCCTGGACGCGCTGCGACGCCAGCAGCACGTGGTGGGCGTGACCAGCAACCCGACCATCTTCGCCAAGGCGCTGGAGGACCTGGACTCCTACGGCGAGCAGCTGGCCGACCTCAAGCTGCGCGGCGTGGCCGTCGAGGAGGCCACCCGCATGATCACCACGGCGGACATCCGGTCCGCCTGCGACGTGATGCGCCCGGCCTACGACGCCTCCCAGGGCGTCGACGGGCGGGTCTCCATCGAGGTGGACCCGCGGCTGGCCTTCGACACCGACAAGACCGTCGCCGAGGCCCGGCAGCTGTGGTGGCTGGTGGACCGGGAGAACCTGTACATCAAGATCCCGGCGACCGAGGCCGGCATCCCGGCGATCACCGCCACGCTGGCCGCCGGGATCAGCGTGAACGTCACGCTGATCTTCTCGCTGGAGCGCTACGACGAGGTGATGGACGCCTTCCTGGCCGGCCTGGAGCAGGCGAAGGCCAACGGCCACGACCTCGCCAAGATCGGTTCGGTGGCCAGCTTCTTCGTCTCCCGGGTGGACAGCGAGGTGGACAAGCGGCTCGACAAGATCGGCAGCCCGGAGGCGAAGGCGCTGCTGGGCAAGGCGGCCATCGCCAACGCCCAGCTTGCCTACGAGCGGTACGAGAAGGTGTTCTCCAGCGAGCGCTGGCAGGCGCTGGCCGACGCCGGCGCCCACCCGCAGCGGCCGCTGTGGGCCTCCACCTCCACCAAGAACCCCGACTACCGCGACGTCATGTACGTCGAGCAGCTGATCGCCCCCGGCGTGGTGAACACCATGCCGGAGGCCACCATCCACGCCTACGCCGACCACGGCGAGACGCAGCCGGACACCATCACCGGCCAGTACGAGGCGGCCCGCAAGGTCTTCGCCGACCTGGCCGCGGTCGGCGTCGACTTCGACGACGCGGTGGCCACCATCGAGCGGGAGGGCGTGGAGAAGTTCACCGCCAGCTGGAGCGACCTGCTCGGCTCGGTCAGCAAGCAGCTCGGAGCCGCCTCGTGAGCAACCCGCTCCGCCAGCCGCAGGATCGCCGGCTGCCCCGGATCCCGGAGCCGTGCGCGCTGGTGATCTTCGGGGTGACCGGCGACCTGGCCCGCAAGAAACTCATCCCGGCCATCTACGACCTGGCCAACCGGGGCATGCTGCCGTCCGACTTCGTGGTGCTCGGCTTCGCCCGGCGCGACTGGAGCCACGGCGACTTCGAGGCGCTGGCCAAGGAGGCCGCCCAGCAGCATGCCCGGACCCCGTGGCGGGAGGAGGTGTGGGCGCGGCTGAGCGGCAGCGTCAAGTTCATCCCCGGCTCGTTCGACGACGACGCCGCCTTCGACCTGCTCGCCCGTACCCTCGACGAGCTGTGCCACTCGCACGGCATCCAGAGCAACGCCGCGTTCTACCTGTCCATCCCGCCGGCCGCCTTCCCCACCGTGCTCAAGCAGATGGGGCGCACCGGGATGGCCGACAACCACAAGTCCGGCGGCTGGCGCCGGGTGGTGGTGGAGAAGCCGTTCGGCGAGGACCTGGCCACCGCCAAGCAGCTCAACGGGCTGGTCGACGACGTCTTCACCGCGCAGGACGTCTTCCGTATCGACCACTACCTGGGCAAGGAGACGGTCCAGAACATCCTGGCGCTGCGCTTCGCCAACGCCCTCTACGAGCCGGTGTGGAACGGCAAGTACGTCGACTCGGTGCAGATCACCATGGCCGAGGACGTCGGCATCGGCAGCCGGGCCGCCTTCTACGACGCCACCGGTACCGCCCGCGACGTGCTGCAGAACCACCTCATGCAACTGCTGGCGATGGTCGCGATGGAGGAGCCGACCAGCTTCGACGCCGCCGAGATCCGGGCCGAGAAGCTGAAGGTGCTGCGCGCCATCACGCTGCCGAAGGACATCGCCCGGGACACCGTGCGCGGCCAGTACACCCAGGGTTGGGTGGCCGGCGAGCGGGCGGTGGGCTATCTGGAGGAGGAGAACGTCCCGGCCGACTCGAAGACGGAGACGTACGTGGCGGTCACCCTCGGCATCCAGAACCGGCGCTGGGCCGGGGTGCCGTTCTACATCCGGGCCGGCAAGCGCCTGCCGCGCCGGGTCACCGAGATCGCGGTGCTCTTCAAGCGCGCCCCGCACCTGCCCTTCCACCCGGCCGACGTGGAGATGCTGGGCAACAACCAGCTGGTCATCCGGGTGCAGCCGGACGAGGGCGTGACGCTCAAGTTCGGCTCCAAGGTGCCCGGCTCGGCCATGGAGGTCCGGGACATCACGATGGACTTCCAGTACGGCGAGGTGTTCACCGACTCCTCCCCCGAGGCGTACGAGCGGCTCATCCTGGACGTGCTCATCGGCGACCGGACGCTGTTCCCGGACGCCGCCGAGGTGGAGACCGGCTGGGCGGTCGTCGACCCGCTGGAGGAGGCCTGGGCCGGGACCACCCCGGAGCGCTACCGGGCCGGCGAGTGGGGCCCGCGGGCCGCCGACGAGATGCTGGCCCGCTCGGGCCGGCACTGGAGGCGGGCATGACCGGGCACCGGTCCAGCCGGTTCGCCGTGAGCAGGACAGGCGGGGAGGCCGCATGATCGGGTTGTGGGACACCACCGGCAACGAGGTGGTCAAGGCACTGGCCGCCGAGCGGCGCAGCGCCGGCGGGGTGGCCAGCGGGCTGGCCCTGACCCTGGTGGCCGTGGTGGACGAGAAGCACGTCCGGGAGGCCGAGGCGGCGGCCACCATCGCCGCCGCCGCGCACCCCTGCCGGATCCTCATGGTGGTCCGCTCGGACGTGCTGCGCGACTCCAGCCGGCTGGACGCCGAGATCGTCGTCGGCGGCCGGCTCGGACCCTGCGAGGCGGTGGTGATGCGGATGTACGGCCGGCTCGCCCTGCACGCCGAGTCGGTGGTCATGCCGCTGCTCGCGCCGGACGTCCCGGTGGTCACCTGGTGGCACGGACAGCCGCCGGAGCGCATCGCGCACGACTTCCTCGGCGTGGTCGCCGACCGGCGGATCACCGACGCCATCCAGAGCACCGACCCGGTGGCCACGCTGGTCCAGCGGGCCAACGACTACGCCCCCGGCGACACCGACCTGGCCTGGACCCGGATCACCATGTGGCGCACCCTGCTCGCCGGCATGTTCGACACGCTGGAGAGCAAGGTGGTCGACGTGGCGGTGGCCGCGCCGCGCACCGACCCGACGGCCGCGCTGATGCGCGGCTGGCTCGGCTCCCGCCTCGGCCTGGACGCCCGCGCCGTGGAAACCACCGACCTGCCCCGGATGAGCAACGTGACGCTCACCAGCGCCGACGGCTCGACCATCTCGCTGACCCGGGACAACGACGTGGCCAGCTACCAGCGCACCGGGCAGAACGACCGGATCGTGCCGCTGGTGCGCCGCCCGCTCGGCGAGGAGCTCGCCGAGGAGCTGCGCCGGCTGGACGCCGACCAGGTCTATGCCGAGGCGCTGGGCAAGCTGGCCGGCCTGGACGGCCTGGACGCCCGGGAAGGTACCCGGGTGCACGTCTGGCAGGATCCGGCGATGCAGGCGGCCGCGGAGAGCAGCGCGGCCTGATCACCACCCAGCTCGCCGGGGCACGCGCGTGCTGCGCGCCCCGGCGAGTGCTTGTCGCTGGTACTGCTTTCGGCTGTACGCCGACATTTGCGGAGAGGAGACGCCGGTGAGTGAGACCAGCGTCATCGTGCACACCGACGCCGCCACGCTGGCCGAGGCGGTGGCCGAACGGCTGGCCGCCCGGCTGCTGGACGCCCAGGCCAGCCGGGGCTACGCCAGCGTGGTGCTCACCGGCGGCCGGATCGCCGACGCGGTGCACCGGGCGCTGGCCGCCGGCCCCGCCCGCGAGTCGATCGACTGGTCCCGGGTCGACTTCTGGTGGGGTGACGAGCGCTTCCTGCCGGCCGGCGACCCCGAGCGCAACGAGACCCAGGCCCGCGCCGCCCTGCTCGACGCGGTACCGGTGGACCCGGCCCGGGTCCACCCGATGGGCGCCAGTGACGGCCCGGACGGCCCAGACCTGGAGGCCGCCGCGTCCCGCTACACCGCGCAGCTGGCCGCCTCGGCCAAGCCGGGCAGCGGCGAACTGCCCCACTTCGACGTGCTGATGCTCGGCGTCGGCGAGGACGGGCACATCGCGTCGATCTTCCCCGAACACCCCAGCGGGTACGCCACCGGCACGGTCGCCGCCGTGCACAACTCACCCAAGCCGCCACCGCAGCGGATCACCCTGACCCGGGACACGATCAACTCCGCCGAGGAGGTCTGGCTGATCGCCTCCGGCGCGGGCAAGGCCGACGCAGTCGGGCTCGCCGTGGCCGGCGCCGGCCCCGTGCAGGTACCCGCGGCCGGCGCGCACGGCGTTGCCCGCACCCTGTGGCTGCTCGACGAGGCAGCCGCCGCGCATATCCCGCGCACCGCCCGCAGCGTCCGCTCCTGAACCTGTGCGCCCCTGAACCTGTGCGCTCCTGAACCTGTGCGCTCCTGAGCCTTTGCGCTCCTTGGGTCTATGCGCTCCTGAGCCGCGCGTAGCGAGCCAAACCTGGCGCCCGGGACCCGGGGAACCGCCGTGTCGCGGCCCCGCCAGCGGTCAGAATGGAGCCGTGGAGGACGTGGTGGCGGTCGAGGTGCGCCTCGCCGACGGGGGCGCGCGCTACTTCCTGACCTGGGGCAGGATCCAGGAGCGCGTCGATCCCGGCCCGTTGTGCGACGTGGTCCTCCGGGCATCCACGTCGTTCTCTCGGCGGCGATCCGGTGGGCGCCCGGCTGTGTGGCACGCTGCGCGAGGCCGCACAGTCGCCGGAGGCCCCCTACTTCTACGAGTGCTTCCTGCGGTTCTGCCACCGGCCCATCCCGTTCGGGGACGGCTACGAGGCGTGGCGTACCGACAGGGACCGTGCCATGCAGGACGGCAGGGAGATCAGCTACTGCGGCCGCCCGCCCGAGCCTGGCCCGCTGGCCTGAGCAGCCCTGCTCCGGCACCGGGACAAGCCCACCGGCGCAGCAGGACACGCCGCGAGGATCCGGCGCACATACCGCGCTTCCCACTCGCTGCGAACGAAACCTGCCTCGTTCGTCCACTGGCCGGGTGCGGGGTCGGCACAGGCGCGGACGACGGGGCCGACCGCGGATGCGGCGCTGGTGCAGCGCGGGATTCAGGGCGCTGCGCCTCGCGGAAGCGGGCGGCTAATCCTCGCCGCGGCGCTGGCGGAGCTTGCGCAGCGCCTCCGCGAGGATCTCGGCGCCCTCAGCGTCGGTGCGCCGCTCCTTCACGTAGGCCAGGTGGGTCTTGTAGGGCTCGCTGCGCGCGGCGCCGGGGGGCGCCGTGGAGCTGCGGCCGGCGGGCTGGCCGCAGCGCGGGCACTCCCACTCCGGCGGGGGCGACACATCGGCCGCGAACTGCGGCTGGATGCGGTGCTGGTTGGCGCACCAGTAGGTGACGGTGCGGCGGGCGACGGGTTCACAGCGCTCGTCAGGGCGCAAGGGCCCCGAGCCGATGCGGATACCCCGGATGGCGTTGCCACTGGCCACGGCGTGCTCGCTCTCCTGTCGACGCGTCGGGGACGACGGTTCAGGTGGTGCGGCCGCAGGGGTGGACGAATGCACCTGCGCGCGGCTGGATCTCCAGCCGCGCGCATGAGTATAGACGACGCCTAACGCGAAAGTTGCCCCGTTATGCGGAGGCTACCCGCAGCCACAGGCCGAGGCCGACAATCGAGGCGAACCAGATGATGCCCACCAGCACCGTATACCGGTCCAGGTTGCGCTCGGCCACCGAGGAGCCGGCCAGGCTGGATGCCGCGCCGCCGCCGAACATGCTGGACAGGCCGCCGCCCTTGCCGCGGTGCAGCAGGATCAGCAGGGTCAGCAGCACGCTCGTGACAACCAGCACCACGACCAGCGTGTAGGCGAACCACTTCATGTTGCGGGTGTCCTCTCAAGATCCTGCGAGGCCGCCGGTCCCGGACGGATGGGCCCCGGCAGGCTCAGCAAAGGATAGCGGGCGCGGGCCGGGGCGCCACCCCGGCCCGCCACCGACTGCTACCTGACGATGTGCTCCGGGAACCGGCAGATCTTGGCGAACTCCTCGGCGTCCAGGCTGGCCCCGCCGATCGAGAGCACCGTCGATGTCCGGCTGCGCCATGATCGCCGCGATGTTACCCGACTTCACCGAGCCGCCGTAGAGCACCCTGACCCGCTGCGCGGTCGGCCCCGGGTGGATCTGCGCGATCCGGGAGCGGATCGCACCGATCACCTCCTGGGCGTTCTCGGGCGTGGCGGTCTTGCCGGTGCCGATCGCCCAGACCGGCTCGTACGCGATGACGATCTTCTCGACCTGCTCGGCCTTGAAACCGTCCAGGCCCGCGTCGAGCTGCGCCAGGGTGTACTCCACGTGGGTACCGGCCTCGCGGACCTCCAGGCCCTCCCCCACACACAGGATCGGCACGATGTCGTTGGCCAGCGCCGCCTTCGCCTTGGCGTTGACCAGCGCGTCGTCCTCGCTGTGGTACGCCCGGCGCTCGGAGTGCCCGACCACCACGTACTGGCAGCCAAGCTTGGCCAGCATGGCGGCCGAGATCTCCCCGGTGTACGCCCCGTTGCCGTGCGCCGACAGGTCCTGCGCGCCGTACCCGAGGAGCAGCTTGTCGCCGTCGATCAGGGTCTGCACGCAGCGGATGTCGACGAACGGCGGCAGCACCACCACCTCGACGGCGGTGAGCTGCTTCTCGGTCAGCGTGAACGCCAGCTTCTGGGTCAGCGAGATGGCCTCGAGGTGGTTCAGGTTCATCTTCCAGTTGCCGGCCATCAACGGCCGGCGGGCCTCGTCAGCCATCAGGACTCCAACGCCGCGACACCGGGGAGGGTCTTGCCCTCCAGGTACTCCAGGCTCGCCCCGCCGCCGGTGGAGATGTGCCCGAAGGCGCCCTCGTCCAGGCCCAGCGTGCGGACCGCGGCGGCCGAGTCGCCGCCACCGACCACGGTGAACCCGTCCACCTTGGTGATCGCCTCGGCCACGCCCCGGGTCCCCGCGGCGAACGGCGCCAGTTCGAACACGCCCATCGGTCCGTTCCAGAAGACCGTCCGGGCGTCGGCCAGGTGCTCGGCGAAGGCCGCCACCGTGTCCGGGCCGATGTCCAGGCCCTTCCAGCCGGCCGGGATCTCGGAAGCCGGCACGGTACGGATGTCGGCGTCGGCGGAGAACGCGTCGGCCACCACGATGTCGGTCGGCACCTTGATCTTGCCGGAGGCCAGCAGGTCCCGGCAGGTGGCCACCTGCTCCGCCTCCAGCAGCGAATCGCCGACCTCGTAGCCCAGCGCCTTGAGGAAGGTGAAGCACATGCCGCCACCGATGAGCAGCGTGTCGACCTTGGGCAGCAGCGACTGGATGACCGCCAGCTTGTCGGAGACCTTCGAACCGCCGAGCACCACCACGTACGGCCGCTCGGGGTCGCCGGTGAGCTTGCCGAGCACCTCCAGCTCGCGCAGCACCAGGCCGCCCGCGTAGTGCGGCAGCAGCCCGGCCACGTCGTAGACGCTGGCATGCTTGCGGTGCACGGCGCCGAACGCGTCGTCGACGTAGGCGTCACCGAACGCGGCCAGCTGGGCCGCGAAGGCGCCCCGCTCGGCCTCGTCCTTGCTGGTCTCGCCCGCGTTGAAGCGCAGGTTCTCCAGCAGCGCGACGTCCCCGTCGGACAGGCCCGCCACGATGCCCCGGGCCGACTCGCCGACGGTGTCGCCGGCGAACGCCACCGGCGCGCCGAGCACCTCGCCCAGCCGGGCGGCGACCGGCGCCAGGGTGTACTTCGGGTCGGGCGCGCCCTTGGGGCGGCCCAGGTGCGAGAAGACGACCACCTTGGCGCCCGCGTCCCGCAGCGCCACGATGGTCGGCGCAACGGCGCGGATGCGGCCGTCGTCGGTGATGGTGGAGCCGTCGAGCGGCACGTTGAGGTCGGCGCGTACGAGTACGCGCCGACCGGCAACGCCTTCGCTCAACAGGTCGTCGAGCGTCCGGGTCACAGCGAGGCGCCCACGTACTTGACGAGGTCGACCAGGCGGTTGGAGTAGCCCCACTCGTTGTCGTACCAGCCGACGACCTTGACCTGGTCGCCGATCACCTTGGTCAGGCCCGCGTCGAAGATGCACGAGGCCGGGTCGGTGACGATGTCGCGAGGAGACGATCTCGTCCTCGGTGTAGACCAGGTACCCGGCCAGCGGACCTTCGGCGGCGGCCTTGATCACGGCGTTGACCTCCTCGACGGTGGTCTCCCGGCCGGCGGTGAAGGTCAGGTCGGTGGCCGAGCCGGTGGGCACCGGCACCCGCAGCGCGTAGCCGTCCAGCTTGCCCTTGAGCTCCGGCAGCACCAGGCCGATCGCCTTGGCGGCACCGGTCGAGGTGGGCACGATGTTCAGCGCGGCGGCCCGGGCCCGACGCAGGTCCTTGTGCGGGCCGTCCTGCAGGTTCTGGTCCTGGGTGTAGGCGTGGATCGTGGTCATCAGGCCCTTGACGATGCCGAACTCGTCGTTGAGCACCTTGGCCATCGGGGCCAGGCAGTTGGTGGTGCAGCAGGCGTTGGAGATGATCGTGTGCGCGGCCGGGTCGTACTTCTCGTGGTTGACGCCCATCACCACGGTGATGTCCTCGTTCTTGGCCGGCGCCGAGATGATGACCTTCTTCGCGCCGTTGTCGACGTGCACCCTGGCCTTGGCCGCGTCGGTGAACAGGCCGGTCGACTCGATCACCACGTCGGCGCCCAGGTCGCCCCAGGGCAGCTTGCCCGGGTCACGCTCGGCGAACGCCTTGAAGGTGTGGCCGCCCACGGTGATCTCGTCGGCGGTGGCCTTCACCTCCTGGCCGAGCCGGCCCAGGATGGTGTCGTACTTGAGCAGGTGGGCCAGGGTCGCGTTGTCGGTGAGGTCGTTGACCCCGACGAGCTCGATGTCGGCGCCCTGCGACCAGGGCCGCGCGGAAGAAGTTGCGGCCGATCCGGCCGAAGCCGTTGATACCAACCCGGATGGTCACGGAACAGCTCTCCTCGGGCTTGAGCGCCCGCCTCCGCTCAGGTCAGGCGCCTCGTGGTTTGACTACTGCGTGAACGGCGCAGCGGCCTCGTCGCCGAACTCTGTCGACTTTACCGAAGAGTTCATCGGGGCCTCGCAGTGCCCCCGTCACCCGCCGGTAACGCCGCCAAACTCAGCGTGCCGCCGCCCGGCCCCGCCCGACAGGGCCGCCCGGCCCCGACCCCGTGGGCCGATGGTCCTCCAGCGCCGGTTGCCCGCTCGTCAGCCGACCATCATCTCCGGGGTGACCGCCGCCTCGGTGTCCGGGATGCCCAGGTCGCGGGCCCGCTTGTCGGCCAGCGCCAGCAGCCGGCGGATCCGGCCGGCGATGGCGTCCTTGGTCAGCGGCGGGTCGGCCAGCGCGCCCAGCTCCTCCAGCGACGCCTGACGGTGCTCCAGCCGCAGCGTGCCGGCGCTGGTCAGGTGCTGCGGGGCGGTGCCGTCCAGGATCTCCAGCGCGCGGGTCACCCGGGCCGCGGCGGCCACCGCCGCCCGGGCCGAGCGGCGCAGGTTGGCGTCGTCGAAGTTGGCCAGCCGGTTGGCGGTGGCGCGCACCTCGCGGCGCACCCGCCGCTCCTCCCACGCCAGCACGCTGGCGTGCGCGCCGATGCGGGTCAGCAGCGCCGCGATCGCGTCGCCGTCCTTGACCACCACCCGGTCCACGCCGCGCACCTCGCGGGCCTTGGCGGAGATGCCGATCCGGCGGGCGGCGCCGACCAGGGCCAGCGCCGACTCCGGCCCCGGGCAGGTGATCTCCAGCGCGCAGGAGCGCCCCGGCTCGGTCAGCGAGCCGTGCGCCAGGAACGCCCCGCGCCAGGCGGCAACCGCGCAGCAGGTACCGGCGGCCACCACGTGCGAGGGCAGCCCGCGGACCGGCCGGCCACGCACGTCCAGCAGGCCGGTCTGGCGGGCCAGCGCCTCACCGTCCTTGACCACCCGGACGATGTAGTGGCTGCCCTTGCGCAGCCCGCCGGAGGCGAGCACGTGGATCTCGCTGGGGTAGCCGTACACCTCGGCGATCTCCCGGCGCAGCCGGCGGGCCACCGCCCCGGTGTCCAGCTCCGCCTCCACCACCACCCGGCCGGAGACGATGTGCAGCCCGCCGGCGAACCGCAGCAGCGCCGCCATTTCGGCGCGCCGGCAGCACGGCTTGGGTACGTCGACCCGGCTCAGTTCGTCCTTGACCGAAGCCGTCATCGCCATCGTGTCGTCACCTCGCGTGCCCGGGTCTGCGTGTCTCCATCATCCGGCGTCCAGCACCTGGGACAAGGCGGCCGCCAGTGCGGACGGGTCATGCCGTGGTCCCCCGTCGTCGACCGCGACCGGTGCCAGCACCAGCCGGGCGCCCAGCGATTGTGCCGCAAGCCGGACTGGATCAGGGTCGCCGACCGCGGTGGCGTCGGCAAGAACTACATCGACCCGCAGGCCCGGAAGGTAACGGCTCAAAGCGCGCAGATGGTCCGGAAGGGACAGACCGGCGGTCTCCTTCTCGGCAACGCAGGTTCAAGGTGACCAGGCGGCGGGCCGTGCTGGCGGTGATCGCCTCGGCCAGATCCGGCACCAGCAGGTGCGGGATCACGCTCGTGTACCAGGAGCCCGGGCCGAAGATCAGCCAGTCCGCTTCGGCCACCGCCGCCAGCACCGGCCTCGCACGCCGGCGGGGCCGCCGGGGCCAGCCGCAGCCGCTCGACCTTGCGATCGGTGACCGCCACCTCGTGCTGGCCCGCGCACCACGCCCGGCGAGCCGTCCGGCAGCCAGACATCGCGCCTCGATACTCAGCGGTACCGGCGCCATCGGCAGCACCCGGCCCCGGGCGCGGACCAGCTCGCCGCCCGGTCCAGCGCCGCCACCGGATCGCCGGTACAGCTCCATCAGCCCGCACAGCAGCAGGTTGCCCACCGGGTGCCCGGCCAGCGCGTCCGACGCCGGCGAACCGGTGCTGCAGCAGCGCGGCGGCGTCGGTACCCACGGCATCGGAGTCGGCCAGCGCGGCCAGCGCCTGGCGCAGGTCGCCCGGCGGCAGGCGCCGCGCTCGGCCCGCAGCCGGCCGCTGGAGCCGCCGTCGTCGGCGACCGTGACCACCGCGGTGATTCCAGCGCCGGCGACCGCGCGCAGCGCCCGTAACGAGGCGGACAGCCCGTGGCCGCCGCCGAAGGCCACCGACGGCCTCACTCGCGCCCCAGGTCCCGGTGCTGGGCGCTGGCCGACCAGGCGCAGGTCCGCGCAGCCGGCGGGCCAGCTCCTCGGCGATGGCGACGCTGCGGTGCTTGCCGCCGGTGCAGCCGACGGCGACGGTGAGGTAGCGCTTGCCCTCCCGCTCGAACCCGGGCGCGGTGGCGTTGACCAGCCGGGCGTAGGTCTCCACGAAGGTGGCCGCCCCGCGCTGGCCCAGCACGTACCGGCTCACCCCGTCCTCCAGGCCGGTGTGCTCGCGCAGCTCCGGCACCCAGTACGGGTTGGGCAGGAAGCGCGCGTCCAGCACGAAGTCGGCGTCCGGCGGCAGGCCGTACTTGAAGCCGAAGGAGAGCACGGTGACCCGCAGCCGGCTGCGCGTCCTCCCCGGCGAACAGCTCCTCGATCCGGCCGCGCAGCTGGTTGACGTTCAGGTGACTGGTGTCGATCAGCACGTCGGCCTGCTCCCGGGCGGCCTGCAGCAGGACCCGTTCGGCCGCGATGCCCGTCGGCCAGCCGGCGCTCGCCCTGCAACGGGTGCGGCCGCCGGACGCTCTCGAACCGCCGGATCAGCACATCGTCGTCGGCGTCGACGAACACCACCCGCGGGCTGAACCCGCGGTCCTTGCAGCTCCTGGACAGCACCGCCCAGGTCGGCGGAGAAGGCGTGGCTGCGCACGTCGAGCACCATGGCGGTCCGCCGGGCCGACTCGCCGGCCCCGGGCCGCCAGCTCAGCCATCTGCAGCATCAGCGTCTGCGGCAGGTTGTCCACCACGTAGAAGCCGACGTTCTCCAGAGCCCGGGCGACCGTGCTGCGCCCGCCGCCGGACAGCCCGGTGACGATCACCAGATCCACGTCGCCGTGAGGCGCTTCCTCGTCCGCCACTGCTCCCCCTCGCCCCCCACCCGCGAGTGACATGGTAGGCCGGGCGGCCGGGCCGGTGGTGGCGGATGTCCCCGCGCCCCCCGGTCAGCCCCGCAGCACAGCCCGTTCCGACCCGGCCGCATCGCCCGGACGGCCCCCCGTCGGTGCACCGTCAGCCGCCGGACGAGCCTCCGCTATGTCACCGGTGGCATCCGGCCCGGACGACGCGTCGGGTGGCAGGGCGGCTGTGCTGTCCCGCGCGTCTGGCGGACCTTCTCCCAGGGCGGGTGTGCTGTCCCGCAGGCCTGGCAGATCTTCCCGTAGGGCGGGTGTGCTGTCCCGCGGGCCTGGCGGATCTTCCCGCAGGTCTGGGGGGCCGACCTGCTGGTCAGGCGCGCCGTCCGGCCGGTCGGTCGGGCCCAGGGCGGCCGCTACGGTGTCCTGCGGGTGCAGGGCGGCGACGATCGCGGCGGCGGTCCGCGCGCCGATGCCGGGCACCGTGGCGATCTCCTCGGCGGAGGCGGCCAGCAGCCGCTTCACCGAACCGAACTGGGCCAGCAGCGCCTTGCGCCGGTGCTCGCCCAGCCCCGGCACGGTGTCCAGCGCCGAAGCGGTCATCCGCTTGCTACGCCGCTCCCGGTGGAAGGTGATGGCGAACCGGTGCGCCTCGTCGCGGCAGCGCTGCAGCAGGTACAGCCCCTCGGAGGCGCGCGGCAGGATCAGCGGGTACGCCTCCCCGGGCAGCCACACCTCCTCCAGCCGCTTGGCCAGCCCGCACAGCGTCACGTCACTGACGCCCAGCTCGGCCAGCACCTGGGCGGCCGCGTTCACCTGTGGCTCGCCACCGTCCACCACGACCAGCTGCGGCGGGTAGGCGAACTTGCGCGGCCTGCCGGTGGTCGGGTCGATCCCCGGGCGGTCGGGGTCTTCCTCGGCCACCTCGGCCGCGGTGGCCAGATACCGGGCGAACCGGCGGCGCAGCACCTCGGACAGTGCCGACAGGTCGTCGGTGGCGCCGCGCACCATGAAGCGCCGGTACTCGGCCTTGCGGGCCAGGCCGTCCTCGAAGACCACCATGCTGGCCACCACGTCGGTGCCCTGGATCTGGGAGACGTCGTAGCACTCGATGCGCAGCGGCGCGGTGTCCATGCCCAGCGCCTCGGCGATCTCCTCCAGCGCCTTGCTGCGGGTCGACAGGTCGCCGGCCCGGCGCAGTTTGTGCTGGGCCAGCGCCTGGCCGGCGTTGCGGGCCACGGTCTCCATCAGCGTCTTCTTGTCGCCGCGCTGCGGTACCCGCAGGTTCACCCGGGAGCCGCGGTGCACCGACAGCCACTCGGCCAGCGCCTCGGCGTCCGGCGGCAGCTCCGGGACCAGCAGCTCCCGGGGCACGTCCGCCTCGCCCTGCTCGGAGCCGTAGACCTGGGAGGCGAAGTGGTGCACCAGGTCGCCGGTGGACAGCTCCTCGGTCTTCTCCACCACCCAGCCGCGCTGGCCGCGTACCCGCCCGCCGCGCACGTGGAAGACCTGTACCGCCGCCTCCAGCGGATCCTCGGCGAAGGCCACCACGTCGGCGTCGGTGCCGTCGCCGAGCACCACGGTCTGCTTCTCCATCGCCCGGCGCAGCGCGGCCAGGTCGTCGCGCAGCCGGGCGGCCAGCTCGAACTCCAGCCCCGCCGAGGCGGCCTGCATCTGCTTCTCCAGCCGGCGCATCATCCGCTCGGTGGAGCCGGCCATGAAGTCGCAGAAGTCCTCGACGATGCGCCGGTGCTCGGCGGCGCTGACCCGGTCCACGCACGGCGCCGAGCACTTGCCGATATACCCCAGCAGGCAGGGCCGGTCGATCTGGTGGCTGCGCTTGAACACCCCCGCCGAGCAGGTACGCGCCGGGAAAACCCGCAGCAGCAGGTCGAGCGTCTCCCGGATGGCCCAGGCGTGCGCGTACGGGCCGAAGTAGCGCACCCCCTTGCGCTTGGCACCGCGCATCACCTGCAGCCGCGGATACTCCTCGTCCAGGGTGACGGCCAGGAACGGGTACGACTTGTCGTCGCGGTAGCGCACGTTGAACCGCGGGTCGTACTCCTTGATCCAGGTGTACTCCTGCTGGAGCGCCTCGACCTCGGTGCCCACCACCATCCAGTCCACCGACGCGGCGGTGGTGACCATCTGCTGGGTCCGTGGGTGCAGCGTCCACGGGTCGGCGAAGTAGGAGTTGAGCCGCTGGCGCAGGCTCTTGGCCTTGCCGACGTAGATCACCCGGCGGGACGCGTCCCGGAACCGGTAGACCCCGGGGGCGTCGGGGATGGTGCCGGGAGCCGGACGATACGTCGACGGGTCAGCCACGCCGGCAAGCGTAGTCCGGGACACCGACAGTGCCCGCCGCCTCGGCGGTGCCAGGCAGACAGGCCGCCGCCTCGGCGGCGCGCCAGGCAGACAGCCCGCCGCCTCGGCGGTGCCAGCGGGGCAGCCCGCCGCCTCGGCGGTGGCGGTGGGAGAGGTCTGCCGCCTCGGCGGCGGCGTCGTGTCGGGGCCACTAGGCTTCGCTGCGTGGTGGAGGGGCTGGAACAGGCCGTCGTACTGGTGGCCGTCGTATTCGTGATGGCGGCTGTGGCCCGCCGCTTCGGTCTCCTGGCGCCGATCCTGCTGGTACTCGCGGGACTCGTGTTGTCCTTCATTCCCGGCTTCCCGCAGGTGGCCCTGAACCCCGAGGTGGTCCTCATCGGCATCCTGCCGCCGCTGCTCTACGTGGCGGCGCTGGACACCTCGGTGCCGGCGTTCCGGGTCAACATCCGGCCGATCCTGCTGCTCGCCGTCGGCCTGGTGATCTTCACCACCGCCGCCGTCGGGTTCGTGGTGCACGCCCTGCTGCCGGGGGTACCGCTGGCCATCTGCCTGGCCTTCGGGGCGGTGGTCGCGCCCACCGACGCCATCTCGGCCACCGCCATCGGGCGCCGGATCGGCCTGCCCCGGCGGATCATCACCATCCTGGAGGGCGAGAGCCTGATCAACGACGCCAGCGCGCTGGTGCTGTTCCGGGTGGCGGTGGCCGCGGCGGTCGGGTCGACCGTCAGCGCCGGTGGGGTGGCCCTGGACTTCGTCCTCGCGGCCGGCGGCGGACTGCTGATCGGGGCGCTCGGCGCGCTGGTCATCGGGGCGCTGCACCAGCGCATCAAGGACCCGCTGCTGGACAACACGCTGTCCCTGCTCACCCCGTTCGTGGTGGTGATCGCCAGCCGAGTTGGTGCACGCCTCCGGCGTGGTGGCCGTGGTGGTGACCGGCCTGGCGCTCGGGCACCGCTGGCCCACCCTGATGTCGGCCGCCTCCCGGCTGCAGATGGAGGCCTTCTGGCGGGTGGTCAACTTCCTGCTGGAGGGCAGCGTCTTCCTGGTCATCGGGTTGCAGCTGCGGACCATCCTGGCCGACGTGCAGACGCCGGCCGGCCAGGTGCTGGGCATCACCGGGGCGGTGCTCGGCACCGTGGTGCTCGCCCGGTTCGTCTGGATGTACCCGGCCACCTACCTGGCCCGCGCCCTGGTACCGGCGATCCGGCGCCGGGACCCGTACCCACACTGGCGGGTGCCGACGGTGCTGGCCTGGGCCGGGATGCGCGGCGTGGTGACCCTGGCCACCGCCCTGGCGCTGCCGAGGACCCTGGCCGACGGCGCCCGCTACCCGCGGGAGCTGTTCGTCTGGCTGGCCTTCGCGGTGATCATCGGCAGCCTGCTCCTGCAGTCGACGACCCTGCCGGCGATGGCCCGCTGGCTGCGCATCCCGCCGGACGACCCGACCGAGGACCTGCTGGCCGAGGCGAGCGTGCAGAACCGGGCCAGCCACGCCGCCAAGCAGCGCGTCGAGCAGCTCGCCGAGGGCGCCCCGGACCAGGTGGTGGAGCGGCTGCGCAGCCTGGCGGTGCACCGCAGTAATCTCGCCTGGGAACGGCTGGGCCAGGACGGCCGGGAGACGCCGACCCAGGCCTACAAGCGGCTGCGCCGGGAGATGCTCGACGTCGAGCGGGAGGTCTTCCGGCTGGCCAGGGACCAGGGGCAGATCGCCGAACAGGTGCTCCGCCGCGCCCAACGCGACCTGGACCTGGAAGAGTCGATGCTGGAACGGACCGGAGACTGAAACCTTCCACCTGAAGCGGGGAAACGTCGATGACCTGCGAACACCTGGACGCGGCTGGCCGGCCCGAGCTGCCCGGCGAGATCAAGGGCTGCGAGGACTGCCTGGCCGAGGGGCGTTCGGACTGGGTACACCTGCGGGAGTGCCTGACCTGCCACGGCATCCGCTGCTGTGACTCGTCGCCGCGCCGGCACGCCACCGCGCACTACCGAACCGAGGGCCACCCGGTGATCCGCTCCGCCCAGCCGGGCGAGACGTGGCGCTGGTGCTATGTCGACGAGGCGTCCGGCTGACCTGACGCCGCGCAGGGCCGGCCACAGCGGCGGCCCTGCGCGGCCTGCGGACTTCTCAGCCCACGCTGAGGTCGTTGCCGGTGACCGTGACGGTCTTGGCAGGCAGCGGCTGCATGGCGTCCTTGGCCAGGCCCCGGGCCGGAGTAACGACGGAGCCATCCTTGATCGAGAACTGGCTACCGTGGCAGGGACAGTTGATCAGGCCGTCGGTGACGGTCTTCACGATGCACGACTTGTGCGTGCAGGTGGCACTGAACGCCTTGAAGGTCCCGGCGGTGGGCTGGGTGACGACCACGTTGTCGCTTTCGAAGATCTTGCCGCCACCCACCGGGATGTCACTGAGCTTGGCAAGGGCGTTGCTGTCGCCACCGCCGGCGTCCGCCGACGGCGCGGCGCCCGGGCTGCTCGCCACAACCACCGGGGTGGTCCCCAGGACGGCCGGAGTGGTCGTCTGCTGGCCCGCCTGGCCCGTAGCCGGACTGTCGTCACCGCAGGCTGCCAGTGCCCCGGTCAGGCCCAGCAGGCCGGTCGCCCCGACCCCGCCGAGCACCACGCGGCGAGTGGTCAGGCCGAGGTCGTCCTTGCTGTCCGCCATATCTCCTCCAGTTGGTCGACTGCACGATGCACCGGGGTACGTGCGCCGGCAGGGCACGGTTCACCATCCTGGTATCCGATCCTGTAAGGCATCCGGCCGCAACCAACCCGGTAATTCCATTGATAAGCGTCGAAAAGTTAGCACGCCGCGCGAGCCAGCGAAACGATGTGGCCGAGTGCGGGCACCGTCCGGACGCCGACCGGAACTGGCGCGGAGCGCACCAGGGCCACACCCTGATAGCCGAGCGCGTCGGCGGCGGCCACCAGGGCGGGATCGTCGTCGACGAACAGGCACCGCTGCGGGGGCAGCCCGAGCAGCGCACTGCCCGCCTGGTACATGCGCGGGTCGGGCTTGCGGCAGCCCAGCTCCTCGGAGATCACCACACCGGTGAAGTAGCGGTCCAGGCCAACGTCGGCCAGCAGGCCACGCAGGCTGCTCCAGGCATCGGAGACGACCGCCATCGGTACGCCCAGGTGCGCGAGCTCACTGAGCGCGGGGTGTACGTCGGGGAAAGTTTCCACCACCGGGCCGGGCAGCGGGGCCTCCAACTCCGCCAACAGCGCCCCGGACGGCTCGGCCACACCCAGCGCCCCGAGGAGGGCCCGGTGGTACCGGTCCCGGGGCACGGTGGCCGCACCGGCGTCCAGCACCCGCTGGCCGGCCGCGAAGGCCGGCGGGAACCGGCCCGGGTCGAGGTCCGGATGGTGGCGCAGGACGACGGATTCGAAGTCGTGCCGCGGGTTCCACCGCCCACCCACCGGCCCGATCAGCACTCCCCCGGCGTCCAACAGCACGCCGCACCCGCCGGTCCCCATGCGGGCAGGCTATCCGGCGACGGCCACGGTGACGATCGTCCGGCTGTCCGGGTGCCACGGGCCGCCGGTGAAGTCGCCGTAACGTTCGGCCACCGTGAAGCCTGCGGCCGCCAGCGCCGCGTCGAGTCGAGCGACGTCCAGGAACCGTAGCTGGGCCCGATCCACCCGCAGCGGCGTACCGTCGGCGTCCGCCGTGGTCTCGGCAACCGCCACCACCCCGTTGCCGACGTGCTCCACCTGGTAGCTCACCAGCAGCCGCCGCCCGGCCTGGTCGACCACCGGGCTGGGCGGCGCGGCCTGCCAGCTGTCCCACTCGCGGGCCAGCGGGTTGCGGGTCTCGAAGGCGAACGTTCCCCCGTCGACCAGCGCCGCCCGCACGGCCGCCAGCGAGCCGCGGATCTCGTCGTCGGCAACCAGGCACTGGAAGGCGTTGCTGGCCATCAGCGCGTGCTGGAAGTCCGTGCGGAAACGCATCGCGGCGGCGGTACCCGTGATCCACTCGACGTCGTCGCGCAGCCGGGCGCGAGCCAGCGCCGCCACGTCCGGGTCCACGCCGACCAGCCGGCCGGTGTGCCCGTCGCGCCGGGCGCGGTGCAGCAGCTGACCGGTACCGCAGCCCACGTCGAGCACGGTGGCCGCCCGCATGACCCGGGCGAGATGGAAGTCGTCGCTCGGTCCCCAGGCGTTGAGCACGTCGTAGAGGGCCGCCACGTCGGCGTCGGAGTACCCGCTGTCCTGCTGCACGGAACCGGACAGTAGGACCACCTGTCCCGCGGCCGCCACGCAATTTGCCGGGGCAGCCGCCAGCGAGCTGGCCGCTGTCAGCCGCGGGTGGCGGCCGGGCGTCGGGCCGCCTTGACCGGAGCCGCCTTGCTGGCCGCGGCTTTCACCGGAGCCGCCTTGCTGCTCGCCGCCTTCGCGGGAACCACCTTGCCGGTCGCCGCCTTCGCGGGGGCTGCCTTGCTGGCCGCCGCCCTCGCGGGAAGCGCCTTGCTGCCGGCCGCCTTCGCGGGGGCAGCTTTGCTGGCCGCCGCCCTCGCGGGAACCGCCTTGCTGCCGGCCGCCTTCGCGGGGGCAGCTTTGCCGCCAGTTGCCTTCGCGGGAGTCGCCGGGTCGGGCGTCGGGTCCGGTGCCTTCGACGTCACCGCGGGCCGGCCGGCTGCGGAGCGCGGCGTGCGCCTGGTCGCCTGGCGGGGGGCGGACGCGCCGTTGGCCTTGTCCGCCCGGGCCACCGCCTCCGGACAGCCGACCGGTTCGCCGGTCAGGTCCAGCACGTGCCGCAGGAACTGGCCGGTGTGGCTGTCGACCACCTCGGCCAACTCCTCCGGGCTGCCGGTGGCGAGCACCAGGCCGCCCCGGTGGCCACCCTCCGGACCCATGTCGATCAGCCAGTCGGCTGTCTTGATCACGTCCAGGTTGTGCTCGATGACGATCACCGTGTTGCCCTTGTCCACCAACGACTCCAGCACCTTGAGCAGCCGCCGGATGTCCTCGAAGTGCAGGCCGGTGGTGGGTTCGTCGAGGACGTAGACGGTCCGGCCGGTGGAGCGCTTCTGCAGCTCGCTGGCGAGCTTGACGCGCTGCGCCTCGCCGCCGGAGAGGGTGGGCGCCGGCTGGCCCATCCGCACGTACCCCAGGCCGACTTCGACCAGCGTCTTGAGATGCCGGTGGATGGCCGGGATCGCCTCGAGGAAGCCGGCGGCCTCCTCGATCGGCATGTCCAGCACCTCGGCGATGGTCCGGCCCTTGTAGTGCACCTCCAGCGTCTCCCGGTTGTACCGGGCGCCCTTGCACTCGTCGCACGGGACGTAGACGTCGGGCAGGAAGTTCATCTCGATCTTCTTGGTACCGTCGCCGGCGCACTCCTCGCAGCGGCCGCCCTTCACGTTGAAGGAGAACCGGCCGGGCCCGTACCCGCGCACCTTCGCCTCGGTGGTCTCCGCGAACAGCTTGCGGATGTTGTCGAAGACGCCGGTATAGGTGGCCGGGTTGGAGCGCGGGGTACGCCCGATCGGCGACTGGTCGACGCCCACCACCTTGTCGACGTGCTCCAGCCCGGTGACCTTGGTGTGCCGGCCGGGGACCAGCCGGGCACCGTTGACCTGGTTGGCCAGCACGCTGTAGAGGATGTCGTTGACCAGGGTGCTCTTGCCGGAACCGGAGACCCCGGTGACGGCGATGAACTGGCCGAGCGGGAACGGGACGGTCAGGCTCTTCAGGTTGTGCTCGCGCGCCCCGACCACCACCAGTTCCCGGCCCGGGGTCTGCGGGCGGCGCACCGCCGGGATCGGGATCTGCCGGCGCCCGGCCAGATACGCCCCGGTGATCGAGCGCTCGTTGGTCAGCAGGTCGGCGAAGGTACCGCTGTGCACGATGTGGCCGCCGTGCTCACCGGCGCCCGGGCCGATGTCGACCACCCAGTCGGCGGTCCGGATGGTGTCCTCGTCGTGCTCGACCACGATCAGCGTGTTGCCCAGGCCGCGCAGCCGGATCAGAGTCTCGATCAGCCGGTGGTTGTCCCGCTGGTGCAGCCCGATGGACGGCTCGTCCAGCACGTAGAGCACGCCGACCAGGCCGGAGCCGATCTGGGTGGCCAGCCGGATGCGCTGCGCCTCGCCGCCGGAGAGGGTGCCGGCCGCCCGGTCCAGGGACAGGTAGTCCAGCCCGACGTCGACCATGAAGTGCAGCCGGGCGTTGATCTCCTTGAGCACCCGCTCGGCGATCAGCTTCTGCCGGTCGGTCAGCTCCATCGCGGCCAGCATCTCGGCGCACTCGCCGATGGACATGTTGCAGACCTCGGCGATGTTGCGCCCGGCGATGGTGACCGCCAGGATCTCCGGCTTGAGCCTGGTCCCGCCGCAGGTGGGGCACGGGATGTCCCGCATGTACCCCTCGTACTTGTCGCGGGACCACTCCGACTCGGTGTCGGCGTGCCGGCGCTCGATCCACTGCATGACGCCTTCGAAACCGGCGTAGTAGGAGCGCTCGCGGCCGTACTTGTTGCGGTAGCGGACGTGGATCTGGTCCTCGGCGCCGTACAGGATGGTCTTCTGCGCCCGGTTGGACAGCGCCCGCCACGGCGTGTCGATGGTGAAGCCCTCGTCCCTGCCGAGCGCCTCCAGCAGGCGCAGGAAGTAGTCCAGGGTGTGCCCGGACGCCCACGGCTGGATGGCGCCGTCGCGCAGCGTGCGCTCCGGGTCGGGGATGATCAGCTCCGGGTCGACCTCCTTCTTGGTACCCAGGCCGGTGCAGTCCGGGCAGGCGCCGTAGGGCGCGTTGAAGGAGAACGCCCGCGGCTCCAGGTCCTCGACCGCGAGCGGGTGGTCGTTCGGGCAGGCCAGGTGCTCGGAGAAGCGCCGCTCGCGGGCCGGGTCGTCTTCCGCCAGGTCGACGAAGTCCAGCGTGACGATCCCGCCGGCCAGCGACAGCGCCGACTCGATCGAGTCGGTCAGCCGCTGCTTGGCGCTGGTCTTCACGGCCAACCGGTCGACCACCACCTCGATGGTGTGCTTCTCCTGCTTCTTCAGCTTCGGCGGCTCGGTGAGCGGGTGCACCACGCCGTCGACCCGGGCCCGGGCATACCCCTTGGCCTGCAGCTCGGCGAAGAGGTCCAGATACTCGCCCTTGCGGCCGCGGACCACCGGGGCGAGCACCTGGAAGCGGGTGCCCTCGACCATCGCGAGCACCCGGTCGACGATCTGCTGCGGGGTCTGCCGGGAGATCGGCTCGCCGCAGACCGGGCAGTGCGGCTGCCCCACCCGGGCGAACAGTAGCCGGAGATAGTCGTAGACCTCGGTGATGGTGCCGACGGTGGAGCGCGGGTTGCGGGAGGTGGACTTCTGGTCGATCGAGACGGCCGGGGAGAGCCCCTCGATGAAGTCGACGTCCGGCTTGTCCATCTGGCCGAGGAACTGGCGCGCGTAGGAGGACAGCGACTCCACGTAGCGCCGCTGGCCCTCCGCGAAGATCGTGTCGAAGGCCAGGCTGGACTTGCCGGAGCCGGACAGCCCGGTGAACACGATCATCGCGTCCCGCGGCAGGTCGAGGTTGACGTCGCGCAGGTTGTGCTCGCGCGCACCACGAATGATCAGCCGGTCGGCCACTGCCCGCCCACTTCCCGAGATTGCCGATGTCCTGTCAGTGCCGGTGTCCCCGTCAGTGCCGATGTCCCCGCAAATGCCGGTGTCCCGTCACTGCCGGGCGCTGCCCGGATTGCCCCCGTCCGCGCCGGTTCAACAGCCGACACAGACCGCGTGGGCCATGCTAGTCAGGCCGTGTGACAGTTTCCGACGTCGTCCCGGGGTGACCATGCCAACCTCGGCCCAGCACACCACATTCCGCCCCGGGCCGGCTACCCGCCCAGAGCCAGCCAACCGCGCCCAGCCAGCCAACCGCGCCCAGCCAGCCAGCCGCGCCCAGCCCGCCAGCCGCGCCGCCAGGCAGCCGCGCCGGACCAGCTGGCCGCGCCCGACCGGCTAGCCGCGCCCCGAGCGGGTGGCCGCCTCCCGACGGCGGCGCCACTCGGCCCGCTGCTCGGCGGCCAGCCGGGAGTCCCGGCGCCGGGCCCGCCAGTCCACCTCCCGGTGCAGCTTGCGCCAGCTCTCGTAGCGGCGCATCGGCAGTACCCCGCTCTCCAGCGCGGCGCGCACCGCGCAGCCGGGCTCCAGCCGGTGCCCGCAGTCGGCGTACCGGCAGCCGGCCGCCAGCTGGTCGATGTCGGTGAACACCTGATCCAGCCCGTCGACCAGGTCGGACAGGCCCACCGCGCGTACCCCCGGGGTGTCCAGCACCGCCCCGCCGCCCGGCACCGGCACCAGCGCCCGGTACGTGGTGGTGTGCCGGCCCCGGCCGTCGGTACCGCGGATCGCCTGGGTGGCCAGCACGGGCGTACCCACCAGTCGGTTGATCAGGGTCGACTTGCCGGCGCCGGAGGGACCGAGCAGGCCCAGCGTGCGGCCCCGGGCCACCAGCGGGCGCAGCCGCGCCAGGCCCGCGCCGGAGTGGGCCGAGACGGCCAGCACCTCGACGCCCGGCGCAGCGTCGCCGACCTGCGCGGCCACCGTGGCCGGGTCGGCGACCACGTCGGCCTTGGTCAGCACCACCAGCGGCCGCGCCCCGGACTCCCAGGCCAGCGCCAGCATCCGCTCCACCCGGGCCGGGTCCGGCGCCGGGTCCATCGGCTCCACCACCGCGGCGGTGTCCAGGTTCGCGGCCAGCACCTGACCGTGCGACTGGCCGCCGGCCGCCGCCCGCACCACGGCGGTACGCCGGGGCAGCACCGCCTCCACCGTGGCCCGCTCGTCCGGCCACATCCGCAGCACCACCCAGTCCCCGGCGCAGGGCAGCTCCACCGGATCCCGGGCCACCCGGGCCAGCATCGCGCCGGCCAGGCTGGCCCGCTCGGCGCCCATCGTGGTCAGTACGGTGCAGACCCCGCGGTCCACCCGGGCCACCCGGGCCGGCTGGATGTCGGCCCGGTCATGCCGGGCGTAGCCGGCGGCGAACGTGGCGTCCCAGCCCAGGGACGCGAGATCGAACATCACGTCATCACCCTGTCGTGAGGTGAACCTCGGTCAACCTCGGCGCGCCGCCGCGGTGCGGTGCGGGGTGCAGGTCGGACAAGGTTCAGCGGTCCGTCGGCCGGCGGCGCCGGTGAGGGACACGCCAGCCACCTCCCCTCGCCAGGTCCGCGACGCGTCGTACCCGACGGTAAGCTGCGGCAGCGCGCGGGGAAAGGGCATTTCTCCCTGGTACGCCCGGCGCCCACTACAGTGACCGGGGTGACCGCTGATCCGCTGGTACTCGTCGACGAGGTGGACCGGGCCACCACCCGGCTACTCGACTCCGTCCGGCGCCTGCCGGAGAGCGCCGTCGGCGAACCGTCCCTGCTGCCCGGCTGGAGCCGGGGCCACGTGCTGACCCACCTCGCCCGCCACGCCGACGCCATGGTCAACCTGTTCACCTGGGTACACACCGGCCGGCGCACGCCCGCCTACGCCAGCCCGCAGGCCCGGGCCGAAGGCATCGCGGCCGGCGCCGGGCGGCCGCTCGCCGAGCAGCTGGCCGACCTGCGCAACAGCGCCGACCGGCTGGCCCGGGCAGCCCACGACCTGCCCGCCGACCAGTGGGCCGTCGAACTGCCCCTGGAGCACGGCCCACAGGTCGCCGCCCGGCTCCCCTGGCGGCGACTGCGCGAGGTCGAGGTGCACCACGTGGACCTGGCCGTCGGGTACACCCAGGGGGACTGGCCCGAGTCGTTCGCCCACCGGCTGCTGCACGAGGTCGCCGACGCGCTCGACGGCCTCGACCTGTCGCTGCGGGTGGACGGCCTCGGCCACCCGATGACCCTCGGAGCCGGCGGACCGGTGGTGTCCGGATCGGCGGCCAACCTGTCAGCCTGGCTCGCCGGGCGCTCACCCGGTACCGGGCTGACCGCCGAATCAGGTTCCCTACCCGAGCTGCCGGAGTGGATGTAGTCATGACGTACACCGGAGAAGTCACCGCCGGCGGCCCGGCCGATGTCCGGGAACTGCCCGGGCTGACCATCGGCAAGCTGTGTGTCGGGCCGATGGGCAACAACGCCTACCTGTTGCGCTGCACCGCCACCGGCGATCAGCTGCTCATCGACGCGGCCGCCGAACCGCAGCGGCTGCTGGAGTGGACCGACGGCCAGCTCGCCGCGGTGGTCACCACCCACCAGCACGGCGACCACTGGGGCGCGCTGGCCGAGGTGGTGTCAGCCACCGGGGCGCCCGCCTACGCACATCCGCTGGACGCGGCGCCGCTGCCGGTGGCCACCCTTCCGCTGGAGGACGGCGACACGGTCACGGTCGGCGACTGTGTGCTGGAGGTCAGCCACGTCCGGGGGCACACGCCCGGGTCGATCGTGCTGCTCTACCGGGATCCGGCGGGGACGCCGCACCTGTTCACCGGGGACAGCCTGTTTCCCGGCGGGGTGGGGAACACGTGGGGGGACAAGACGAACTTCGGCACGCTCATCGACGACGTGCAGCACAAGATCTTCGACCGGCTCCCGGACGAGACCTGGTTCTACCCGGGCCACGGCAACGACAGCACCCTCGGCGCGGAACGCCCGGCCCTCCCGGAGTGGCGAGCCCGCGGCTGGTGAGCGCAGCGCCAACGCTGATACATGTCCCGTAGGATCATCGACATCGACAATGGCAAGCTGCTACGCGGCCAACGGGCGTTGCGCACCACCACAAAGCGCGACACGGTCAACGCAGCCGTGGAGCTTGCCGCCGCAGTCGACGCGGACAAGCGTGATCAACTACTGGACTCCTTCCGCTCCCTGCTCAGCCGGCTCGATACCGACCTGATCGACCAGGACGAACGCGACGACCGCGCATCATGACGTTTCGTGGAGCGCACCCAGGACGTCCTCGTCGACTTCGGACAGCACCGGGGACCGTCCGTGGTCGATCTGCTGGTCGCCGCCCATCAACACCGCCACGGCTCGGGCGTTGCTCCGTTCGGCACTGATTCGGTTGTAGCACAAAGGTTTCAGCGGCCCACCCAGCTTCCAGAGCGACCACCGCCGATGCCCTCAGCCGCCAGCTGCGAGCGCCTGTCTACTCGGCGCTACCGGCTTGTCACCTTGTCACGCACGGCCGTCGCGGTTCGGATGCCAAAGAACTCTTTGACAGTTTGAGAAGCCAAAGCTACCTTTGGCATATGCGCATCACCGACCCACAGGCGCTCCGGGCGCTCGCCCACCCGGTGCGGCTGGACCTGATCGAGTCACTGACCGCACTCGGGCCGGCCACCGCCGCCCAGTGCGCCCGGCGACTGGGCACCAGCCAGGCCAGCTGCTCCTTCCACCTGCGCCAACTGGCCCGGTACGGGCTGGTCGAGCAGGCCCCGGGCACCGGCGACCGGCGCGAACGGCCGTGGCGGCTGACCGACCCGGAGCAGTCCTGGAGCACCGACGCCGGGCCGGCCGCCGACCAGTTGGAGCAGGTGTTCGTGCAGCGGGAGGCGGAGCGCATCCAGCGCGGTATCACCAGCCGGGCGCAGCAGCCGCAGCAGTGGCGGGACGCCGGGTTCCTGGGCGGCGCGACGCTGCCGGTCACGCCGGCCGAGCTGCGACAGATCGCCGAGGGCCTGCGCGCGGTGCTGAGCCCGTACCAGGACCGCCTCACCGACCCCACGGTGCGCCCGGACGATGCGCAGTTCGTCCGGATCTTCCTGGCCGCCACCCCGCTCACCCTCACCGACTCGGCCGACAGCGCCGTCCCGGATTCCTCCACCACCCCCGGACCCGCCGACGGGCACCGGGTCGACCCGTCAGGAGCTGACCGATGACCGCAATCCTGCGTACCCGCACCGTGGTGCCCCGCCCGGACGGCGACCTGCGAGCCGGGGTCTGGGGCGACGGACGGCCCGGGCCGGTACCCGGCCTGGTGATGGTGGACGGCTCCGGCGACGGGGCGTACGACGACTGGGGCGACTGGCCCGACCGGCTGGTGGACTGCGGCGCGGTGGTGCTCACCCACGACAAGCCGGGCTGCGGTTCACCCGGGGACTGGCTGGCGCAGAGCTTCACCGACCGGGCGCAGGAGACCCTCGCCGCGCTCGCCGTGCTGCGGGCGCAGCCGGAGACCGCGGGAGCGCCCGTCGGCCTGTACGGGGTGAGTCAGGGCGGCTGGGTCGCGCTGCTGGCCGCCACCCTGGCCACGGCCGAGTGCCCGGTGGACTTCGTGGTCACGGCAAGCGGGCCGGGGGTGGGCGTGGCTGCCCAGGACCGCACCCGCATCGAGCGCGACCTGCGCACCGCCGGGCTGCCACCGGAGCCGGTTGACGCGGCACTGGCCTGGCTGGATGAGCGCACCGAACGGCTACTGGCCGGCGAACCGGTGCCGGACGTCCTCGCGGCGCAGGGCCGCTACGCCGACGCGTCCTGGTACCCGCTGGCCACCCGGTACTTCGACAACCCGGTGGCCCTCGGGTTCCTGGCCCGCAACCTGGACTTCGATCCGGCGCCGGTGCTGGCGCAGCTGCGCTGCCCGGTACTGGCGCTGTTCGGCGGTGCGGACACGCTGGTGCCGGTACCGCAGAGTGTGTCGGCTTTCGCCACCCACCTGCCGGCGCTGCCCGGCGATCCGCACGGGCTGGCGGTCTTCGCGGGCGCTGACCACGGCCTGTTCATCGCCGACCCGGATCCGGCTGTGCGGCGCACCGACCAGCTCGCGCCCGGGTTCCTACCGATGCTGGCCGGGTTCCTGGCGGCCCGCCGCCCGGACGCGGCCGTCCGGCACGGTCAGCCGGTTTCGGCCTGACCGAGAGCCGACCCGGTCGGACCGACAAGCCGCACGGTCCGACCGGGAACCGGCGCGGGCGGGTGCCCGAGGTGGGTGTCCGAACAGGTCAAGCGGGCGCCGCGGTCGAGGGGGCGCTGACCCGCAGGAGGTGTCCGTCCGGGTCGCGTAGCCGCATTTCGTACATCCCCCAGGGGCGTTGCGTGGGAGGTTCGGCGATGACCGCCCCGCGGTCTGTCCACTCCCGGAAGAGCTGATCGATCTGCCCTGGCGTGTGGACGTCGAGGTGCAGCCGGCTGGCGTGCACGCCGGTGGCCTGGGTCAGGATGATCTGGGCACGGTCCCGCCCGACGAGCGCGGTCCCAGGTTCGCCCGGTTCGGCACGGTCGTCGGCCTGCAGGAACCGCGATCGGCGGTCGGACCAGTGCCAGCCGAGGTGAAAGCCCAGGTCGCAGCGGTAGAACCCCAAGCTGGCGGTAAGGTCGTTGACCAGCAGGTCGGGCCGGCAGTCGAAGATTGCTTCGGGCTCGGTCGTGTTCATCGTCGGCGACTCCTGTCTCGATCAGGACGTTGGGAACACTTCATCGTGGCCGGTGGCGGGTCGTCGCTGCCAGGCCGTCGAGGAGGCGGTGGACGTGCACGGGCGCCTGGCCGGGGCGCAGCGGCGCATGGCCGACCAGTAGGCGGTACCAGAACGGCCCGAAGACCAGGTCGACGGCGTGCTCCAGGTCCAGCTGCGGGTCGAGCTCGCCGCGGTCGATGCCCCGGCGGAGCACGGTGGCGACGACCGTACGCCGGCTGTGGATCCACTGGCGGAACTGCTCGGCGAAGGCCGGGTCGAGTTGTACCTCGGCCATCAGGCCGCGCAGCGCGTTCACCCGGAAGGGGTGCTCCACCACCCGGTACAGCTCCCGGACGAAGGCGGTCAGGTCGGCAGCGGTACTGCCGGTGTCCGGCTCCGGCATCCGGCGGGCCAGCGCCGGGCCGTAGGCCTCCAGGACCAGTGCGGCCCGGGTCTTCCACCAGCGGTAGATGGTGCTCTTGGCCACGCCCGCCCGCTCGGCCACCCGTTCCATGGTCAGCACGCCGTAGCCCGCCTCCTCGACCAGTGCGGCGGTGGCGGCCAGGACAGCGTCCCGGGCTTCGTCGCTGCGGATCCGCCCGCCGGTGCGGGCAGGCCTGCGGGGCTGCGCAGTGTCGTCGGCTGCTGGCATGGACGCCACCGTAGCAACGTGCTAATTTCAATCGAAACACTACGTAGCGTTTTGATTAAGGAGTTCGCCATCAGCGCCATCGTGGTCTCCCACATGTTCGCCAGCTCCAGCGCCGACGTCTGGTACCCCCAGCTGGGTGCCGAGTTCGGCGCGGAGGGCCACCAGGTCCTGATTCCCGACCTGCCCGACCCGCACTCCCCCGACCCGCAGGCCTGGCTGAAGACCCTCACCCAGGCAGCCGACCCGCGCCGGGCGGCGGACACCGTACTGGTGGGGCACAGCCTCGGCGGCGTGAGCGTGCTACGGCTGTTGGAGCGGCACGACACCGAACGCTTCGGCCCCTACGCCGGGCTGCTGCTGGTGGCCAGCATGGCCAGGGAGGTCGGATACGACGCGCTGGCCGGATTCTTCCAGCCCGAGTTCGACTGGCCCCGCATCCGCCGGGCCGTCCTGCAGGTGCGGGTGCTGCACGCCGCAGACGACCCGGTGACCGCCGCCGCGACACCGGACCATGTCACGTCCTTCGCCGTGGATCTGGGCGCCACGGTCACCCTGCTTCCCGACGGCGGGCACCTGCCCAGTACCGGCCACCAGCTCACCCAGCTCCCGCAGGCGACCCGGCTGATCCGCGACCTGCTGCCGACCCGGAACTGACCCCGCCTGCCGGGCCTGTCGGCAACAACCGGGCAGGTGACCGACCAGCCCGGCAAGCCCTGGTCAGGCAGTGCCGTCAGCCGGCCGTGGGCTCGAACGGGTTGACCAGCGCCACGCCCGTTCCGGCGACGTCGGCCACGTTCCGGGTCACCAGGGTCAGCCGATGGACCTTCGCGGTCGCCGCCATCAGCCCGGCAATGACGGGTGGCGGTTGGGGTGGCACGTTCAGCCGTCCCCACTCCTGCGCGATATCGACGGTCACCGGCAGGATCCGATCCCGGTAGGCGTGCACCAGCCCGGTCAACCAGTGATCCAGTGCGGCTGCCTGGTCAGGATCGCGCGGGCGCAGCCGCTCGATGCCCTGCCGGACTTCGCCCACCACGAGCGCGCTGATGAAGACGTCGGCACTGACCCGGCTGCGGTGCCAGGCCAGGACGTGCCGGTTCGGCGACTTCTTGCGCAGCTCTGACACCACGTTCGTGTCCAGCAGAAAGGCGGCCACGTCACCCGGCCAGATCGACGTCACGGGGCAGCTCGCGACGACGTTCGAACTGAAGGTCGTCCTCGCCGGACGGATCCACCCGCAGATAGTCCATGAAGCTCACGGCTTCGCCGCGCAGGTGCCGGTACTCGGCGATGTCGATGAGGACGGCTACCTCCGCGCCGTGCTTCGTGACGAACTGCGGCTCACCGGACTCGGCGGCCCGGAGTACCTCACTGAATCGCTGTTTCGCTTCCTGCACCTGCCAGTGCATGGCACTCCGCCCTGTCTAGACTGACTAGATACTACCTTGGACCCGATCGGGCCGCGCCCGTCACGGACCGAGATGACATGCAGCCGTCGCCCTTTTCGCCGGCAACCTGGGTCCTGATCTTGTCCATGGTCAGGCGGTGCGGAGGGCTTCGGTCGGGAAGAGCCGGGTGGCCCGCAGCGCCGGATAGAGATCGCCGAACGGCTGTGGCTGTCCCCGGTACCGTCCGCTCGCACATCAACCGGGTCTTCACCAAGCTGCACCTGCGCGACCGGACGCAGGCGGTCATCCTCGGCTACGAGTGCGGCCTCGCGCCGCGCTGACCAGCCACCGCTTGCTACGGTGCGCTGACAGGTCGGGTCAGCGTCCCCGGCGGCGGGGCGCCGGTTTCGGGGTCGGGCGGGCCGGCCGGGCCGGGGCGCGCCGGGCCGCCGGGCGCGGCGGCCCGGCCGGCTGCTGCGCCTGGCCACGGGTGCTGTTCGCGGTGCGGCCGCGGACGATGCCGATCATCTCCTCGACCAGCCCGGTGTGCCGGTCACGCGCCCAGGCCAGCGCGACCGACGAGGTGGGGGCGTCGGTGACCACCCGGTGGGTGAGATCCCGACGGTGGTACGCGCGGGCCAGCGACAGCGGCGTGACCAGCACGCCGACGCCCGCCGCCACCAGCTCCACAGCCGCCGCCGTAGTGGCCGGCGGCTCGCCCTCGGCCGGCCGGGGCAGCGCGTCCTCGGGCCAGGCCAGCACGTCGTCCGCGGGCCGCAGCAGTGCCTCGCCAGCGAGGTCGGCCATGGTCAGCTCGTCCGCCGCGGTGAGCAGATGGTCGCGGGGTACCACCACGACGGTCACCTCGGTGTAGAGCGGGATGGCGTGGCAACTGGCCGGGTCGACCGGCAGCCGCACCAGGCCCGCGTCAGCCTCGGCGGCCAGCAGCGCCACCGCCCGGTCGGCCTCGGTCGCTACCAGCTCCAGCCGTACTCCCGGCTGCCGCTCCGACCAGGTGCGCGCCCACCTGTCCACGGTGACGCCCGGCACGGCCAGCAGCCGGAACACCGGCGCCTGCTGCTCGTCGGCGGCGTCCACCTCGGCACCTCCCGTGTCCGGCCGGCCAGCCATGTCCGGCTGGTGACCCATGTCCGGCTGGTGATCAGGCTACCCGCGCCGGTCAGTCCGTCACGGGCGGCTTGTGCCAGGTCCGGATCTCGGTGGCCGGCAGGCACTCGGCGAACAGGTCCGCCGGCGACGCCTGCCGTAGCAGCGCGCGCAGCTCCCGTTCGAAGTCCGCCCGCGCGTCGCCGAACAGGTGCGGGGCGGAGTCGGAGCGGGAGAACACCCACGCCACGATGTCGTCGGCGCCGCGTTCGACGACCTGCCCGGCGGGGATGACCAGCCGTTGGTAGGTGGGGAACCCGGCCCGGTCGAGGACTTTGGCCTCCTGGCCGGGTGTCCCGTTGGGCAGCGTTCCCCGGCCGGCCCGACGCACCGGGCCGAGATAGCGGCGTACCAGGTCCCTGATCTGCGGGTACGGCGGGCCGGGCGGCCGGGGCGGCGGCACCGGCTCCCCGGACTGGTCCGCGAGGTCGCTCATCAGCACCAGCGCACCGCCCGGTTCCAGCATCGTCAGCACGGTCGCGGCGACCCGGTCGCGGTCGGTCCAGTGGAACGAGTTGGCGAACAGCACCACCCGGAAGCCGCCCAGTCCGGCGGGCAGGTCCTCGGCCCGGGCGGCCACCCAGCGGGCGTTGTCCACGCCCCGCCGTACCGCTTCCCGGTGGGCCTGGGCAAGCATGTCCCGGTCCGGGTCGAGGCCGACCACCTCGGTGAAGAACGGCGCCAGCGCCACGGTGACGGTACCGGGGCCGCAGCCGCCGTCGAGCAGCCGCCCGGTGCCGTCCAGGCCGAGCTGGGTGGCCAGCGCGTCGAGGAACCCTGGCGCGTAGGGCAGGCGTCCCCGCCCGTAGTAGTCGGCGGCGCCCTTGAACAGGGTCGGGTCCCACTCCCAGCGAGCATCCATGCGATACGTGTAGAGCCCAGCCGACCGGGGCGCCACCGATTTCCGCCGGGGCACAGCGCAACAGCGGGACGGCGCCGGGCTACTGTCCACGCGCACAGCCCACTGACCCGACGAGATGACTTGCGCCCCACCGGCGTCCGGGACCGGGCCGGCGGCGTCGGTGCTGAGTCGCCGCCCAGCAGCTACCGACTGGCTGACTCGCCGGACATGCCCACACCCATCGCCGATACTGTGGGGAGTTGGTTGCGTACATCCACCCGGGCCGGCCACGGAGTCCCAGTGGTCCGCCGCATCGGGCGCCGGGCGGCCACAGAACCCGAGGAGCGTCATGGACCTCCAGTCCGCGCGGTTCCGCGGAGACCCACTACTGCAACGGATCGCCGACGCCGACCAGTCGGCGTACCTGAGCTTCGGCGCCCAGGGCGAGCCGGTCCGCAAGGTGCAGTACGCCCTCATCGACCTCGGGTACAGCATCCCGGACGGCGCCACCGGACTGTTCGCCAGCCAGACCAGCGCGGCGGTCGTGAAGTTCAAGACCGACTTCCACCTGGTACCCAACAATCCGGTGGTGGGGGTCGGCACGATCACCGCGCTGGACGGCTCCTGGGCGATCCCCTTCGCCGACCGGGAAGAGTTCCTGTCCTGGACCGCCCGCCCCATCCAGGACTTCAACTTCACCCGACGGGACGAGTTCAACCGGCGCAACCTGGCCGGCCACTTCACCTTCCACCCGCTGTCGGCCTGGGTGCCCGATCCGTTCAAGGCGGCGCTCATCACCGGGCTCACCGGACTGCTCGACCCGCACGGCTCCCCGGACGGCCCGTTCACCCCGTCCGCCACCTGGGGCGCCAGCCCGATGGACCTCTACCACTGCCACGTAGTCGTGGACATCGGGCTGCTCGCCGACCCGGGCTGGTCGGTACAGAAGACCGCCGACGAGGCGATCCACCGCCGGATGCTGGAGATGCTGCGCCAAGCCGACGCGGCCGGCACCGAAGGCACGCCGCCCTGGACCACCGCCTACCGCACCCTGCTTCTCGCCGGCTCCCCCAACTTCCTCGACCGGTACGCCGACCTGCTGCGCGGAATCGTCGCCACCAGCCTCGCCCAGCAGCAGACCGTCCGGCTGGTCTGGCACAGCTTCGAACAGCAACTGTGGCGCCCCGCCGGGATGCAGAGCAACGACCCACGGCGGGCCTGGTGGAACGACGTGTGCCCGGCGCCCGGCCGGGTCACCCGGACGCCGTTCGCGGTCAACGCGTTCGGTGCCAATGTGTTGGAGCTGACCGAGTTGGCGCTGCTGGTGGACCGCAACCTGGTGATCACGGTGCTCGGCCAGACGCTCACCGAGACCTCGGCACTCGTGGGCCTGGACAAGAAGCGCACCGACGCGGCCGCTCTGGGCCTGCCCTATCCGTAGCGCGATGACATGCGGGGCAGCCGGGCAGGATCGGCGGCCCGCGCGACATTGGCCCGAGCGCGGGTCGAGCCGGGGCCTCGTGGCCCCGGCTCGACGGCTGCATTCGGAGGGGTCAGCAGGTTCCGAGGCGGGCGATCCGGGTGGCCCACGAGCCACCGGCGGCGTAGTACTGCTGCACGGTCACCGCGCAGCTGCCATTGGCGTTGGTCGGGTCGATGCCCACGGCGGAGTAGTCGCCGAACCGGGTCTGGCCGGTCACGGCGCCGTTGACCAGCACGGCACCGGTACCGATCAGGTTCGGCACGCCGGTGCCCGGCAGTACCAGGTCCACGGTGTCGGAGGTGGCGATGTTGTTCGCCGTGTCGGTGTACGCCCAGTTGACGAAGATGTAACCGCCGCCGCCGGGTTTGAGGCCCAGACCGACGGACGGGTTGAAGTCGTCGCTGCTACCGCTGCGGTAGGCGAGTGCGACGGTGGCGCTGTTGGCGCCGATGTTGATGGCGCCGTACCGGACGGCGGGGAAGCCGGACAGGTCGATGCCGTGGGCGAACCAGATGAAACTGTTGTCACTGAACGGAGTCCAGGCGATGCGCCCGTCCAACGGGTCGAGCGTGACACTGGTGCCGGGCTGGTTCACCCGGCGGCTGGGAGCGCTGAACGTCGAACTGATCGTGGCCTGCAGGGTGAGGGTGGCGCCGGCGCCACCGCTGTTGGTCATCCGGTACAGCCGGTAACCGGTGCCCGGCACGGCGCCCAGGAAGTAGTTGAACGTGCTGGAGACCATCGGGATGCCGGCGTTGGAGACCGGAGCGGTGAACGACGCGGTGCTGAACGCGGTGAAGCTGAACCCGGCACCGGCGTACAGCGCCGACTTCGGGATGCCGAACACGCTGAAGTTCTCACCGCTGGCCGGGGTGAAGTTGTCGGTGGACACGAACAGCGCGTTGCGGTCCTGGCCGCTGATCGGATAGTCCAGCAGGGTACCGGCCGGGAACAATCCGCCGCTGAAGGTGGGGCGGTAGATGAACCAGGAGCCGCAGGCGTTGCTGCTGCTGCTGGCGGCGACCCAGATGGCCGGCGTGGCGGTACCGGACGCCGGGACGACGGTGATGGTGAACAGCCAGCGGGCGTTGAGGTTGTCGTAGAGCACCCGCGGGTCGGACAGGCTGTCGGCGGTGTTGTTCAGGAAACTGTTGAGCGCGAACGAGCAGAGCGAGCCGCCGGTCTTGTTGAACACCTGCATCCGGACGTTGACGTTCTCCACGATCTGGGTGGCGCCGACGGCGACGTTCGGGTCCGGCGGCTGGCAGCCGCCACAGCCGCTGGCCTGGTTGGTACCGGCGAAGTTGGCTACCACGGCCGGGGCGACCAGCGGCCGCACGGCACCGCCAGCGGTGGCGGCGTTCGGACCGGATGCCGCGGACGCCGCCGAGGTGACGAGCTTGCTGCCGGTGCTGGGCCGGGACGGCAACGCCCGGACGCCCCGACGCTGCGGCGCGACGGTCATCGAGTCGGGCGTGGCCTGGGTGGACGCGGCCGGCAGGTCGGCCACGCTGACGGTACGGCTGGCAATGGCGCTACCCGTGCCGGCGACGGGCTGGCGGTGGGTCGGTGCGGCGCTGGCCGGGCTGGCGGCTGCGCTCAGTGCGGTCGCGGCGCACAGCGCCACGGTGGCGAACAGGACGATGCGGTGCTTGGTCCCCACGGTTCTCCCTGGTGATCGAACCAACTCTGGCGGCCGGTCCGAAAGCGGCGCGGCTGCGCCGAACGAATCAGGGTGCACCTTCCGGTCGGCCGCCCTGGCATCGCTGATAATGGATTCCTGATGTTGTACGAACCTTTGGAGTTCCTTGAATCTGCTGGTCAGGGCGGCGCGCGGAACAGGGAACCGTCGCAGCCCGAGTCGCGTCTCAGCTAGGAAAGCTCTGTGCCAATTCCTGGAGAGGTCCTTGACCATGGATCGTCGATTCCGTCCGCATACCGGCGTTGGTGCTGTGCTCGCCGGTGCGGTCATGGGACTCGCCGCGTGCGGTGGCGCCTCCACCGGCGCCACGCCGAGTGGTGAAGCGGGGCGGGGTAGCGCGAGCCCCGCCTCGACGGTCTCGCCAATACCTCAACAGCCCGGACCGGCGGGCGGATCGTGCGGCGCCGCCCGCCGGATCGTGGTCGATCCGAGCGCCCCGGCGCAGCGGGTGTGCCTGCGGGTCGGCGAGGTGCTCCAGCTGTCCACCCCGGCGTCACTCCACCAGCCGTGGCAGCCGTTCGCCAGCTCCGACGCACAGGTTCTCGAGTGCCGGCCCGGCAACGCGGCCGAGGGCGCCGCCGCTGCGACGTGTACCGCACGGCGGTCGGGCGGCGCCACGGTCAGCACCGCGACAGCGGCGTTCACCGGCGATCCACACGGACCGGCGCAGTTCGCCTGGTGGTTGGCCGTCGACGTGACCGACTGACGCGCACCGCGCCTGCCTTGTGTGGCTTGCCGCCACAACTGCCGGTGACGGTTCCCTGACTATCCGTCGATAGATGCCCATCTTTCGATACCCTGAGCCGTGACCGGTCGCCGGAGCGTCCGCCGGCGTGTCCGGGCACCACGGCACTGGGGAGGCGAGGGGTGGTGCGGTTCCGGCTGCTCGGTACCGTCGAGGCCGACCACGAGGGTCAGAACCTGGACATCGGCCACGCCCGCCAGCGCTGCGTACTCGCCGTGCTGCTGTTCGACGCCAACAACGTCGTCTCCGTCGAGCAGTTGCTGGAACGGTCCTGGGGCGAGCGCGTCCCGCAGCGCTCCCGCGGCACCCTCTACAGCTACCTTTCCCGGCTGCGTTCGGTGCTGACCGTCGGCGAGGACGTACGACTGACCCGTCGCAGCGGCGGCTACCTCCTGACCGTGGACCCGCTCTCGGTTGACCTGCACCGGTTGCACCACCTGCTGGGACAGGCCCGCGCTGTCGACGACAGCGCCGCCGCCCCCCTGTACGGGCAGGCAATGGCGCTCTGCCGAGGGCCGGCGTTCGCAACGCTGGACACGCCGTGGCTGAACGCCACCCGCGACATCACCGAACGCCACCGGATCGCCGCCACGTTGGACCGCAACGACGTCTGGCTGCGCTGCGGCCGGCACCAGGCCCTGCTCCCCGACCTGGCCAGCCAGGCCGCGGCCAGCCCCCTGGACGAACGGCTCGCCGGGCAACTCATGCTCGTCCTCTACCGCTGCGGCCGGCAGGCCGAAGCACTGCGGGCATACCACGCGCTGTCCGCACGGTTGGCCGACGACCTCGGTGTCGACCCCGGCCAGGAGCTCCGGCAGCTGCACACCGCGATCATCCGCAAGGACCCCGATCTGTCCCCACCGAGGCGGGAGGCGCTGGTGCACCGGGCGTAGCCGAGACAGCGGCAGGCTTGAGCGGCCTGTCGAACACACGGTGCGGGCCGCCGCGACGGATCACCCTTGTCGGTGCAGCCAGTGCGTCCCCACTGGGTTTTGCTTCAGTGTCCCGTGGCATCGACCGCGTCACCGCGAAAGTTGTCCGAGGAGTGCGATCCCCGCGGCGGTGAGCCCGGGCTCGGTCGACATGGCTGCCGTCGGTGTGTGGTGGAGCTCAACCTGTCCAGCAGGGTCACGGGCTGCGTGGAAGCAGGCGTCGAGAGCGCCCGGATGCAGGCTCGCCGCGATTGCGGCGGCCGCCGCGCCGGTGGCACCGGACAGCACGATCGGGAGCCGGAGCGCGCGGGCGCCGAGGACGAGTCCGGCCAGTGCCGCGAGATCGGGCCGGTTGGCGGCGGCCAGCAGGCCGTAGAGCTGCGCGGGCGACGCCCCGGCGGGCACAGCCACGATCGGCGCTGTGGCTGGCTGGGCAGGTACCGTCGCGACGATCTCGGCGCCCAGGCAGCAGTTGCCTGACGCGAAAGCCTCCCGCGCGGTGCTGATACCGGTGTCGACCGCCGCACGGATGAGCTCCGGATCCAGACGCTCGTCGGTCGTACCGACAGGACGGTGCAGGGCCCCCGGAACCGGCGGGGCACCGGTGGGGGCGATGTCGATGGCACAGACCTGTGCGCCGGCCACCTCGGCGGCGCGGTGCGCCCTCGCCAGGGCGGCATTGACGGCCGGCATCGAGCGCTCGGCGGTGGGGTCTGCGCCAGCGGCGACGAACAGCACCAGCAGCCCGGGAGTCAGGACCGGCGTGGGCTGACCGGTCAGTGCGACCAGCCGGGCGGGCTGGTCGTCGCGAGCTCCACCGGGAAGCGGCTCGATCGCGGCCAGCGTGTCGTCAAAGATCCGGGCCGCTGGCTGGCCGGGCAGGCCGCGCTGCCCGTAGCGCTCCTGGTGGACAGCCCAGGCCAGCGGTCTGCCGCGCGACCATCCTGCCTGGGCGACGCTGGGCGCGGTAGCGACGTGGTCGACGTACCCCAGCGACAGCAGCAGGAGCACCTGCATGTGCGCGGGTACGCCCAGCACTCGGGCCGCTTCGTCCGGGTCGAATACGCCGCTGACACATACCCCGATGTGTTCGGCCTGGGCTGCCAACCACAGGTTCTCCACCGCACAGCTGACCGAGCGGATGAGGTTCTCACCGAAGTCGTCGGCGCCGAGGTTGACGTGGCCGCCGGTGGTCGGGTCGGCGGTGACGGCGACCGTCACCGGAGTGTCGATGATCGCTTCGCTGCGCAGCCCGTCATAGGCGGCCGCCCGGATCGGCGTCAGCGTCGCCCGGTGGGCGTCCTGCCGGCGGCGGACCAGCTGGTGCAGCGCGGCACGACCCGCGGACGACACGACGACGATGAAGTCCCACGGCTTGGACAGCGCGGGGCTGGGAGCGGCGTGCGCGGCCGCCAGGATTCGGGTCAGGATCTCGGCGGGGATCGGGTCGCAGCGCAGTCCGTGCAGGATGTTGCGGCGCTGGTGGATCACCCGGTAGATCGCGTCCCGTTCCGCCGGGGTGAAGGTGGTGCGCTCAGGCAGGTCGGTCATGAGGGTCACCGCCGGGGACAGCCGGGCACGGGGATATGGCCGTCGCGCCCGGTGGACGGGGCCGGGCGCTGCCGAAGCCGGGCGGTCATGGGGTGACCGCCGGGGAGCGGGCGACCGCCGGGGAGAGCGGGGTACGGGTGAGCACGGTGAGGCCGAGTTCGGTCAGCGGCACCTTCCCGTCACGGTCGTCGGCCAGCAGGTGCACGGCTGCGATCCCGAGATCGAGCAGGACGAGGCCGGCCACTGCGATGTCGAAGGCGTGCGTACTGCCGCAGCCGGTCGGTGCGCCTGCGATCGGCGCTGCGGCCGGGTCGACGCTGGTTGCCCCGCGCGGATACCGGGTGCGCAGGTAGACGAGCACGCCCCTGCCGCGGGTCCCGAAGTCGTTGAGCGCGGTGGACAGGCTGCTGCCGCAGCGGCAGCCGACCGAGCGCAGCGTGTCGCCGGTGGCGCATTCCCGGTGCACGTGTACGCGTACCGGCCGGCCGTCATCGACCGCACCGGCGACCAGGGCCAGCGCCGCGATCTCCTTCTGGTCGCCGGTGATGTCACGGTAGGCGTAGAGGCGGAAGCTCCCGTGCGCCGTCGGCATGCGCACGTCGGCCACCCGCTGCAACGGATGCTCGCGTCGCCGCCGGTACGCGGTCAGCTCCGCGATCGACACCCGGGGCAGGCCGTGCCGCCGGGCAAACGCCGGGACCTGGCGCAGTCGCATCAGGGAACCGTCCCGGTTGACCAGTTCGCACAGTGCCGCGGCGGGTGGTTGCCCGGCCAGCCAGGCCAGATCCATCGCCGCCTCGGCCGGTCCCGCCCGGGCCAGCACACCGTCCGGCGCCGCCGGCAACGGAAAGACGTGACCGGGGCGTCGCAGGTCGGCCGCGACCGTATCCGCCGCGGCAAGGAGCCGGATCGTCGTGGCCCGATCGCCTGCGCTGCTGCCGGTGCTGACCGCCTGACGGGCGTCGACAGGTGGGGCGTAACCGGCCGCTGCCGGATCGCCGGTGGCCGGCAACGGAGCCAGGTTGAGGCGCTCGACCTGCCCGGCCGGCACGGCGACCGAGATCATCCCGTCGCCGTGGCGCATCATCATGGCGACGACGCCGACGGTGGCCAGGCTCGCGGCTACGGCAAGGTGCACCCCGCCAGCCGGATCCTCAGTGTCGACCACCACGACCGGCCAGCCGCCCGCGGCCCGGCGGAGCACCTCCTCGACGGTGCCGACGCTGACGTTCACCGGGATCGGGTCCGTCTGACCCGTCCCGGGTTCACATGCACCAGCCGGGTCGCCCCCCACCGTCGGGTGAGATCGTTGTCGATGCCCAACTGGTCCAGCGTGCGGGCCACGATGTGCCGGACGATGTCGTCGACGCTCTCCGGGTGGTTGTAGAAGGCCGGCATCGGCGGGACGATCGACACTCCCAGGTCGCTGAGGGTCAGCAGGTTGCGCAGGTGGATCGAGCTCAGTGGCGTCTCCCTGGGTACCACCACCAGCGGTCGGCGCTCCTTGAGCATGACGTCGGCGGCCCGGGTCAGCAGGTTGTCGCCCAGGCCCTGGGCGAGCGCGGCCACGGTGCGCATGCTGCACGGCGCGATGACCATGCCGGAGACCGGGAATGATCCGCTGGAGATGGCAGCGGCCTGGTTGTGGAACTGCTCGGCGACGCCGGCCAGCGCGCGTACCTCGTCCACCGAGTAGTCGGTCTCGATGCGCAGCGTGCGCTCGGCCCACTCGCTCATCACCAGGTGGGTGACGATGTCGAGTTCCCGCAACGACTCCAGCAGCCGGACGCCGATGATGGTGCCGGTGGCGCCGGTGATGCCCACCACCAGGCGCCGCTGGCGTCCGGCCACCAGGCCGTCGCCCAGCTGAGCAGGGACCAGATCCGTCACGTGCTGCCTCCTCCGGCCCGGGTTCGCCCGCAGCGCTCGATCTGCCTGGACTGCTCGATCTGCCTTGACTGTAGGAGCGCGGACGGCATCCGCCGAGGGCCCGTTCCACGTACAGGAACGACAGTTTCGGGTGCGGGATGAGCAGGCGTGCGTCCGGAACTGCCGCATCGTCGGGTACCCGCCGTATCCGGGAGCGCGGTAGCCTTACGGACAGTAAGCGCGTGTTCATACATAGTTACAGTGAGGTGGCGCAGCGGACGGGGGTCCTGCACGGTGAGGAGAGCCGTGGGCAACTCCGACGCCATCACGACCACAGCCACCAGCCGGTACTCGTTCGAAATGTTGGGTCGGGCAGTGTCCCTGATGGAACACGTCGCCGCCGCAGCCGACCCGGTCGGCGTCTCCGCACTCGCCCGCCGCACCGGAATGCCGAAAAGCTCGGCATTCCGTCTGCTCACCACGCTCACCGCCCTGGACATGGTCGACCACACGCCGAACGGCTACCGCCCCGGGCCGGCGCTACGCCACCTGGCCGGCCTTCTCCACGAACACCTCCCCTTCGACCTGCGGCGCCTGGCCATGCCGTACCTGATCGAACTCTATGAGCGCACCGGCGACGCCGTCACCCTCGGCGTCCTGGACCACGCTGAGATGGTCGTTCTGGAGAGCATCAGAAACCACCGGCACTCCGCGCTGGCCGAGCGTCCCGAGCGGTCGCCGGCCCACTCCAGCGCCATCGGCAAGCTGCTGCTCGCCCGGGATGCCGCCGCTCCAGCCCGCGCCGCACCAACCGGGGCTTTGGACACGCGTGCCGGTCGAGCTGGGGAGCAGCGGGCGCTGTCGGCCGAGTTCGCCCGGATCCGGCAGACCGGCATCGCCTTCAGCGGCCAGCAGCACCCACCCGGCATCCACGAGGTGGCGTTGCCGGTGCTGGACCGCGACGGCCCGGTCGCGGCCGTCGCCCGCTCGCGACCGGCCGGCGTCGCGTTCGACGTCGCCGGTGATGTGCTGCACCGGCAGATCGCACTGGCTATCTCCACCGCTGTCCGGCAGCACGCCTCGGTGCGGACGGACCCCACCCGCCCGCGCCCGCTCCACCCAACCGCCGATCGGTGACGGCGCCGACGTGAGCGGAAAGGCCGCCCCGGCGAACGGACCGACTGGCGCACGCGCACGGTCCTGGCAGGACAGCGCGACCGGTCAGCGGCGACCGGCGGACAGGGCGACGAGGAACTGTCCGCCGCCCGTATCGACGCTCGCTGTCACCGGCAGTCCGGGGACCAGCCGGGAGAACCGGTCCACCAGCCAGTCCGCCGCCTCCTGGGCGTCCTTCCGGTTCGGACAACGGGCCACCAGCTCGCGGCCGCCCTTGCGTTCCAGGCGTTCGGCGACCGCGATCAGCGGCGCGGGCTCCACCACGTGCAGGCGGTCCGGCCAGGCGATGACCACCTTGACCGCGCCCTTACGGGTGTTGCAGGCACGATGGGCGAGTCGCTCGGCAACCTTGGCCTTCCGGTCGCCGGTACGGCTGTCGACGCTGGGACCACGCGGGTCGTTCACCGAGACGGCGGCGTCGACCGGCCCGTCGCACACCCAGCATCGCCAGCCGTCCCGCTCCGCCACCTCATCAAGCAGACTCATGCCAGCAAACTATCCTGTCGGTCCCCGGCCCACGACAGTCCGGCCTCGAACGCCCCTGCCCCGATCGGACAGCGACTCCGAGAAGCCTCCGGTATGCGCCGATGCGCTCATCAGGCCGGCGCGGACAATCTGGCCCGCAGGTCTGCGGAGAGCACGAGTCCGTCCGCATCCATCGCCTCGTCGAGCTGGGCCAGCGAACTGACCCCGACGATCGGCTGATTGACCGGATCGCCCCCGGCCAGCCAGGCCAGCACCACCTGGTTGCGGGTCACCCCGAGCGCCCGGCTCACCTGGTCCAGCTCTGCCAGCCGGGCAGTCGTGCCCCGGTGCCGGTAGCTCTCCGGGAGGGGGCGTTCGGCTCGGACATACCCGCCGTTGAGCAGCGGCGTGTACACCCACATCATCAGCTGTTCGCAGCGGACGTAGTCCAGGTCGGCCTCGGTGGCGAACTGGTGCCCGTCGTCCGGGGTCGCCCCGCCCGGCCGGGGCGAGACGTAGGAGCGGCGCAACTGCACCGCCGAGTAACCGGCCACACCCAGGTCCCGGGCCAGCCGGCGGGCCCGCTCCAGCCGCCACACCGCGTGGTTCGACGCGCCCAACCGGCCGACCGTACCGGCCGCGACCAGTTCGCCGAGGGCCGTCACGGTCTCCTCCAGCGGCACCGCGCGGTCCTCCGCGTGGGCCCAGTAGAGGTCCACCCGGTCGGTACCCAGCCGCCGCAGGCTCGCCTGCACAGCGGCCCGGATCGCCGGTGCCGACAGCCCTTCGGCCGACTCCGGCCAGCGGCCGGGTACGGTCGGCTGATGGCGCACCTTGGTCGCGATCCGTACCCGGTCGCGTGCACCGGGACGCCTGGCCAGCCACCGGCCGATCACCGCCTCGCTCTGCCCGCCGACCCCGCTCGGATCGGCCCAGAAGGCGTAGCAGTTGGCCGTGTCGATCCACCCCCCGCCCCGTTCGACGTACCTGTCCAGCAGCTCGAACGCGGTCTCCTCGGCCACCCGCGTGCCGAAGTACATCGCTCCCAGCACCATCGTCGTCATGGGCAGACCCTGACACCTGGAGTGCGCTCCAGGTCAAGGTGCGCGGGCGTCGAGGGCCTGGCAGGCTGTCCGCATGTCGCGCTACTCCCCCGGCCAAGCGGCCGACAGGACCGGCTTCAGCCTGGACACCCTGCGCTACTACGAGCGGATCGGCCTCCTCGCAGACATCCGACGCACCGCCGGTGGCCAGCGCGTGTTCAGCGACGATGACCTGGCCTGGCTCGGCATCCTGCGCTGCCTGCGCGACACCGGCATGCCGATCGCCGGCATGCTGCGCTACGCGGAGCTGGCCCGCGGTGGCGACGCCACGGTCGACGAACGGGTCACCCTCCTCGAAGACCACGACCGCGACATCGAACGAAAGATCGCCGCCCTGCGCGATGAGCAGACCCACATCAAGGACAAGATCGACTGGTACCGGTCAGAGCAGCGCCGCCTGTCCGGCGCGGCGACCCGCTGACGTCAGGCACCCGGCAGCCTCGGCCACGACCACGGTCAACCGCGGTACGCCGCCCGGCTACCCGTGCCTGACCACATCGACCGAGATCTCCACCGCCGGAACCGTTCCCCGGTTCTCCAGCCAGTGCAGCGTGTTCCGGTCCTCGGGCCAGCCCGGGCCCGGCCCGTACTCGGTGGTGATCCCGTCCCGGTGGTCGGTGATCGTCCCCTGCAGGACGTAGACCGTGCCCGGTCTGCCCTTGTGGTCGTGGACCGGGCCGAAGACCCCGCCGGGCTCGATGGTGACCAGCCGCATCCGCAGCTGGCGCCCTTCCATGCCCTCGATCTCGGGACCGAGGTCAACCGTCGCCAACAGCTCCGTCGTGACCCCTCTGGTCTCCGGTGCCAGCTGCCCGTCGGTCATCGTGGTGTCCTCCTCGCCGTAGCGGACCGCCACCGCAGGGGCCCGGGTTCGCTCGGCCGAGTTCCTGCGAACCTGGCGGGCGTGGATCAATTGTCGACCCTCACGGACCACTGGCCCCGTCGAAGGTGCAGAACACGACGGTGCAGTCGTCGCTCGCCTTGTACCGGGGCCACCGCTCGCCGCCCGGGTCGGTCACCTCCGCCCGCCGTACCGCGGCGATCAGGGCTTGCGGCCCGTCCGTCTCCAGTTGGTCCAGCAGGCCGGGCCAGTCGGTGAGCCGGTAGTCCTCGGCCAGACAGGACGCACCGTCGCTCAGGACGGCGACGCGGGAGACGTCGCTTCGCGGTACCGAGCCGGTGACCGCGTGCTGCGCGGCCTCCGGAACCGCTGCGGCCACCCAGTAGCCGGTGGGTACGTTGCGGTGCGGCCGCTGTGCCGCCACCAGACGGCTGACCGCCTGCTGGTGTTGCGGGGTACCGATGCGGTGGCGCAGAGTCTCCTGGTGTTCCGGCTGGGCATACCCGTCCACCCGTAGGTCGGAGATCGCCAGCAGGCCGCCCGGACCGTCCAGCAGGATCACACTGTCGAAGATGGACAGGTAGTCCACCCGGTCCGGCCCGTCCCGAACGATCGCCACCGAGCACGACGGTGTACCCGGATGGGTCAGGTCGCAGCTGTCCCGGTGCAGCGCGGCAACCTCGTCGATGGCGCGCGCAGTGCAGTCGGCCAGGGACACCGCGGGTCGGGACGTCGCCTCGCGCAGCAGAAATCCGCTCAGCTGGGCCACGAACCACGGTGTGCCGTGCCGGCAGCCCGAGCCGAGCTCCGGCGGCGAGCTCAGCCCGTCCAGGACGAGCGCGACGCGCGGATTGACCGCGAGGAAGTCCTCGCTCGGCTTGCCGGCCGATCCCGGCGAGGTGGCGAACGACGCGCGCATCCGGTGCTCCTGTCTGGATCAGGCCCTGTCCCGGCCCGCCGGGACGGGGACTGCGGTGGCCTGCTGGACGGCGAAGGTCACACCGAGCGCGTACCGGTCTCCGACGTACTTCGACTCCGTCGCCTCCAGCGGGTCGCCGTGCTGGTCGAGGATGAGTCGCTGCTCCACCAGCAGGGCCCGGCCCGGCGTGAGGCCGAGCAGGTCGGCCTCGCGGGCGCTGGCGTTGCCGGCGGACAGGAACGCCTGGCCCGAGGTGGGCTGATAGCCGGCCTCGGCCAGCCCCTCGTGCAGCGAACCGGTGACCAGGTCGCGGTCGAGCAGCGGGCGCAACGCGGACGGGAAGACGCAGTGTTCCAGCGCGATCGGGTGGCCGTCGCCCAGGCGTACCCGGGTGATGGCGACCACCGAGGCGTTGCGCTTGAGGCGCAACCGATCGATCTCCGCCGAGCGGGCCCGGCGGAGCCCGGCCGTGATGACCCGCGAGGTGGGGACCTTGCCCTGCCGCCGCATCTCGTCGCTGAAGCGCAACAGCAGATCGGCACGGCGCGGACCGGGCGGCGCGGCCACGAAGGTCCCTCGTCCCGATTCCCGGTAGACGAGGCCGGCCGCCACCAGGCGCATGACGGCCGCGCGGGCGGTCATCCGACTGACCCGGAACTCCCGCGACAGTTCAGTCTCCGAGGGCAGCAGGTCGTTGGGGCGCAGTTGCGCGATCCGCGCCCGCAGGGCCTGCTCGACGGTGTAGTACCGGGGAGCGAAGTCTGGACGTGCGCTGTCTGACACGGCAGCAGTCTATACAACTAGCTGGCCTGCGACCAGGCCCGTTCCACACATCCGGTTAATTGACTCGCCGCGTCAGCGGGGATGTCGATGTAATCCTGCCCATGCGCATCACCTCAGAAACCGTCACCAACGGCATCCGCGAACAGCTGTTCACTATCGGGGAGATCCCCGGGGTGCTCTGGACGCCGGCCGAGGGCTGCGGTCCCCGTCCGCTGGTTCTGATCGGGCATGGCGGCGGCCAGCACAAGAAGGGCTGGGAGGTCGTCTCCCGAGCCTTCCCCTACGTCACGTCCTGCGGCTTTGCGGTCGCCGCGATCGACGCGCCGGGTACCGGTGACAGGCCGGAGCATCCGGAGATCCGGCGGCTCGTTGCGCTCATCGACGAACGAAAGGCTACCGGCGAGCCCTTCGGACCGGCGCAGCCCGCCCTCTACGAAACCGTAGCGGCAGAACTCATCCCCGACTGGCGGAGCACCCTGGACGCGCTACAGAAGCTGGACTCCGTTGGCGACAGCCAGCCCGTCGGGTACTACGGCCTGTCCGCGGCCGGCGAGTCAGGCATCCGCCTCGTCGCGGCCGAACCCCGGATCACCGCTGCGGTCCTCGGCCTCATGGCATGCGACTGGCTCATGGACACCGCAGCGCGGATCACGGTCCCGGTCGAGTACCTGCTGCAGTGGGACGATGAAGGCAATCCGCGGGACTCAGTCATGAAGCTGTTCGACGCACTCGGCTCGGCTGAGAAGACCCTGCACGCCAACCCCGGCGGCCACTTCCGGATCCCGCCCTTCGAAATCGACAGCTCGCTGCGGTTCTTCGCCCGGCACCTGGGTAGCCCTCGCCCCACGCAATAGCGGTCGCAGCGGCAGCGAGCGGATCCGAACGTTCCAGTCACCGCGCGCCGCGCGATTTCCGCCGTCCGTCGAGGGGCCGTGGCGTCTGGGACGCCACGGCCCGTACACCGCTACTGCGCTGACTGGCCACTCAGGGTCGCGCTGAACTGCTGCCCGGTCATCGGCTTGGAGAACATCGGGAAGTCGTACTTGATGGCGTTGTCGTGCTCCTCCTGGCTGGTGGCCGCAACGCAGTCGGTCAGGGTGATCACCTCGAAGCCCTTCTCGTAGGCCGAGCGCATCGTCGACTCGACGCAGCAGTTGGTCAGGAAGCCGCCCAGCGCAACCGTTTCGATGCCCTTGCTCCGCAGGATGAAGTCCAGGTTGGTGCTGGCGAAGGCGTCCAGCCCGCGCTTGCCCTCCAGCACGATGTCGCCGTCGGCCGGCGCGAGATCCTCGACGATGGCCGCGCCCCAGCCGCCTTTGACGAAGGCGTTGGTGTCCACCACGCCCTTGAGGATGCCGTAGGGGTGTCTGGTGATCTCGCCGTAGCCGGCGACGAACTGGATCGGCGAGTGCACGATCGTCGCCCCGGCGGCGCGCGCCGCCTCGACCACGGCCTGCGTGTTCTTCAGCATGTCGGTGCTGTCCATCGTGCCTTTCACCGCGTCGTGCAGGACGCCGTTCGCTGTGGTGAAGTCGTTCTGGTACTCGATGAGTACCACCGCGGTCCTGGCCGGATCCATGATCTTCTCCTGACGGGTCGGGGTGCGGGTCGCGTGGCTGTGGTGCTGCCGGTCCCGATACTGCCAGTCGACCCGGCAGCCTCGCGACAGCGAGCAGTTCGGGCAGGCGCAGGACGCGGGTGGCCAGGCGTGTCCGACCACCAGGGCGAGCATCAGCCCGTCGGGGTAGCGGTGGGGGCCGTGCGGCGTGGCGCCGCCAGCCGGCTGGCGTCGGTCCCGGTTCAGCCGGCGAGCTGCTGGTCGGCCAGGGCGGTTCCTTCGATCCGGGCGCGTACCTTGGCCCAGGCCGTTTCCCGCGAGGTCGACACGTCGTCGGCGAACGGCGCGAACCCGCAGTCGTCGCAGGTGCCGAGCCGGTCGGGCGGGATGTGCTCAGCGGCGCGCAGCACGCGGTCGCGCACCTGCTCGGCGGTCTCCACCACCGGATCCACCGGATCGGTCACGCCGACGAAGATCCGCTGGTCCGGCCGGGCATGCGCGGCGATGCCGGCGAGCACCCGGGCCGGCTCGGGCTCGCCGGCCAGTTGGACGTAGAACACGCCGGCGTCGAGTGCGAAGAGGCTGGGCAGCAGCTCGACGTAGTCCACATCGAGGCTGTGGGTGGAGTCCTGGTCGCCACCGGGGCAGGTGTGCACGCCGATACGCGCCCGCTCCTGCGCCGAGAACCGACCGAGCACGCGGTTGTTCAGGGCCACGAGGGAGCGCAGCAGCTCCTTGGAGGGGTCGAGCTTGATCGAGAACCGACCCTCGGTGAAGTCCAGCTGCACGGTGTGGGCACCGGCGTCGAACGCGCCGCGGATGTCCGCCTCCGCCTCGTCGACCAGGTCGTCGAGGAACGCCTCCCGGGGATACCCGTCGATGCCCTGCGCCGGGTAGAGCAGGCTCAACGCGGACGGCGAGATGACCGCCTGCTTGACCGGCACGCTCGCGTGCCGTCGCGCCGCGCGCAGGTACGTCTCCGAGCGCGTCCGGTAGCGGAACGGTCCCGCCGTGAGGCGGGGAAACTGCCGCGTATGGCCGTCGGCGAACGGGATGACGGCGCCGTCGGGCGCCAGCGTGTCCAGACCCGACAGGGGGTACGTCGCGAAGCTCGGCTTGCTCTGCTCGCCGTCGGTGACCACGGGCGAGCCGAGTCGTTCGAGGGTGACGATGGTGTCCCGCACCGCGTCGTCGTACCGCGCGTCGAGAGTGGTCCGCCCGATCCGCCCGGCCGCGTGGTCGGCAATGGCGGCGAGCAGTTGCGGCGGGCGCGGAAAGCTCCCGATCGGCTCCGTCAGGAGAGTCATAGCCGCCAATTTATCGACGGGTGAACCCCGGGCGCACCTTCCAGCGTGTGCCCTTGGCCGGCGACCACACGGGCGCGGCCTCGGTCTGCTCACCGGTGTCCGTTGCTGCTCAGACGGCCCCGGTGACGCCCGCTGAATGATCGGCACGGGTATCCGGGGTGACGACCGAGGCGGTCACCGCCATGCCCTGCCGGAGGGTCGCCGCGACCAGGCAGCCCCGGTCGGCAATCTGGACGAGGTGTTCGAGGTCGGCGGGCGGGCACGAGTCGCAGGCCACCTCGATGCGGATCGCACCGAACCGACGGGGATTCGACACGAACACGCCGGTGACCCGGCAGCTGGCACCCTCGACCGGAACGGACCGGGCCGCAGCGGCGGCGTAGAGGGTGCTCAGGAAACAGCCGCCGACCGCGGCGAGCAGCGTTTCGCCGCCCATCGGGCCCGCGTCCGACCCACCGTTCGCGGACGGCCGGTCCATCACGATCGTGTAATCGCGAATGCTCGCGACGGATGCCGTCTGCCCCTGCTGGGCCAGAGCTACGGTCATTTCGTCCATGCCGCCATCCTTCATTCGAATAATCTCCGCATCGGGGCCGACCCGTTGCCCAGCTTCGCCCATCTTGTCGCGCCGGTCGATGTTCCAGCAAGCCGAACCGCCCGGACCGGTCCCCCGAACCGCACGGCGGAAGTTGGACGATCGCGCGACTGCGGTCAATGTTGACGGAGCCCTAGGATGACCTCCTGCGTCCTTCCGCGAACGGAATGGGAAACGCATGTCGAACAATGCGCTGCGCTCGCGTAACTCACACGGAGGCAGGTATGCGTCGTCCCCGGGTACTCATCGTCGGCGCCGGACTGGCCGGCACGGCAACCGCGATTCGACTCTTACGGTTCGCGCGTAGGCCCCTCGAAATCGTCCTCCTCGAACGCCGCCACGACTACCGGTTCGCCGGCGTGGCCTACCACCGCGACGGCAACCCCTGGGACCACGTGTTCAACATCCAGGCCGGCCGCATGTCGGCGTTCCGCGAAGACGTCAACGACTTCGTCCGCTGGGCCAATCACGAGGCCGACCGCAGCGGTTGGCCCGCGCAGTGGGCGGACTTCAGGTTCGTGGAACACGGGCCGGCCCCCCGCCGGATCTACCACGACTACCTGACCGACCGCGTCGCCGAGGCACGCCTGGAGGCCTACCCCGACGTCGACCTCGTCGAGGACGAGGGCGAGGCGGTGGATCTCCACATCCGCGCGGACCGGGTCGAGGCGTCGATCCGCCCGCCGTCGGATGACGGCGCGGCGCACGTGCGCAGGCTCTCCGCCGACCACGTCATCCTCGCCACCGGTATGGAGCTCAAGGAGCCGAGCTTCGCCACCGACGTGCTCGAGCACGAGGCATTCATCCGGCACCCGTACTCGACGGACGGTACCGGCCGGCTGCTGGCGGCGCCGCCGGAGGCGACCGTGGTCATCGTCGGAACGGTGCTCAGCGCGTACGACTCGGCGGCTCTGCTGCTGCGCCAGGGCCACACCGGCACCATCCACCTGATCTCCAAGTCGGGTACCACGCCCCGTACGTACCCCGAAAACCACCAGCATGGCGTGGTCCGGCTGCCCGCCCCCGCACTGCTGTTCGAGCCGTACCGCAACCGGGCCGACTTCCTGGCGCGCGTCCGGACGGAGTGGGAGGCGGCCTGCGCCGCGGTCACCCGGGACCACCCCGACATGGATCGGCGGATCGTCACCGAGCGGGTAGCCAAGGCGTGGGAGCCGTACCTGCCCAGGGTCATCGAGCAGCTCCCGACGGACGAGCTCCGCCAGCTCCTGAACGAGTTCGGCACCCTGATCGCCTCGCTGCGGGTCGGCGCGCTGCGGTACACGACGTCGATCGTGGAGCACGCCATGTCCGCCGACCACGGCGGCGTCGAGGTGGTCGTCGGCAGGGTCGAACGGGTCAGGCCCGCCGGATCAGGGCGGCTCGACGTCCTCGTCGCGACCGAGGCGGCCACCCGGGTCATCCCGGCTGACCTGGTGGTGTGCAACTTCGGCCGGGAGAGCGACTACACCAACGTCGACTCACCACTGTGGACCAGCCTGGTGGCCAACCAGCTCGTCACCCCGCATCAGCGCACCGGACGCGGTATCGAGATCGACGACCGGGGTACGCCGTTGCGGCCCGACGGGAGGCCGATCGAGATGCTCTCCGCCATCGGGGTGATGCGCGAGGGCGACGAGATCGTCCGCAACGGCCGCACCGGCGCCTTCGCGTTCAACCTCGCCGCGATCAAGAACCACTCCATCGTGGTCGCCGCGCACGTGATCGAACGTCTCGAACTGCACTGCGACGACCCGGCACGCCATGCCGCCTCGGAACACCACCGCGCGTTCAGCACCGACGAGGCCACCCGCTCGGCGTTCGAACAGGCCGTTTCCGTGGAAGTCAGGCGGCTCGCCGCGCGGTCCCGGGCCGAGCGCGAACGCCTCGACGCGCAACTGGGCAGCCACCTGCGATCCCATCACCGCTTCAACGCCGTCCGCACCGACGGGCGCCGCCAGCTGGTCCGCGCCGCGGTCAACCAGGCGGCCGTCGAGCGGCTCACGGACATCTCGGTGACACCGCGCCAGCTGCGGCGGCAGCTCGGCATTGCCAGCGACGAAGATGCGGAGGACTCGTGACCGGCAGACAGATCTACGGCGTCCTGCTCACCCATGGAACTGAATCGGTGGTGCGGGGGCCCTGCAACCGGACCGGACAACCGGTGGCGGGCGCCATCCTGGTGGCGCCCGCACTCAATCCGAGGCTGTACGACGCACTCCTCGCCGCCCGCGCGGTCGTGTGCAGCTCCGGCGGGCGCACCGGGCACATGCAGTCCGTGTGCCGCGCCAAAGGTATCCCCGTGCTGCGCGTCGACCCGACCGACCTCGACACGATCGTCGGCGAGGTGACGCTCGACCTGGAACGCGAGTCGGTCATCCTCGGCGCCGCCGACGCCGTCGGGGCTGCGTCCACGAACCCCACCACCGCCATGTCGGACAGTCTCGGGTCGGCGTGCGCGGTGATCGCCGACGTCCGGGACATCCGTTCGGTCAACTCGTCCGGTCCGCAGGCGACGCGCGTCGAATCCTTCTTCCTCCGGGAGGAACTGCTGTGCCTGTCCGCGGGTCTGAGCCCCATCGACGCCCTCCGCGGCGGCTCCGCGGTCAACGCCTACGGACGCGCCCTCGCCGAGCAGTTGCCGGAGTATGTCCGGGCGCTCCTGCCGGGCCAGCGACTGATCCTGCGCATGCTCGACCTGCGCTCGGACGACGCCGCCCACATCACCGCGCAGGCCGCGGTCGCGCGTGAGCCCAACCCCGACATGGGCCTGCACGGCACCCGATGGCTGCTCCGCTCGGCCAGCTATCCCCAGGCGCTGCACGTGCTGCTGGACGGCCTGCGGACCCGACTCGGCGCCGAAGCCGACCGGGTACAGCTGTCGGCGCCGTTCCTCACCGATGCGGAGGAGTTCGCGAAGCTGCGGCCGCATCTCGGGCTGCCGGACCAGATGCCGCTGTCCGCATTCATCGAGACGCCGGCCGCGGTCCACTCCACGTCGGCCATCTGCGCCGCCGGCGCCGACGAACTGTTCATCGGTACCAAGGATCTGGTGCAGTTCTACCTCGCCGCCGACCGCAGCAACCACCTGGTCGCCGAGTCGTACCGGACCCGGCACCCGGCCGTCCTCGACGGCCTGCGACGGGTCATCGAGGACGCCCGCGACGCGGGTACCCCGGTCCGGGTGTTCGCGCTCGGCGCCGACTTCGACTACTACCTCGAACGGCTACCGACCCCGACCGGGTACATGATGTGCGTCTCCGAACTACGGCACATCCTCCAGTCCGCCAACCGCGAGATCGGCCAGCCTCACCCGGTCTGACCGCCCGCCGTGGCGTCAACAAACCTCGCAGTCACTTCGCCCCGCTGTGGACGGCGCGACCAACGCATTCGAGCGACATCCCTGTGGCAGATCACGGTCGGATCGGCCCGCAGGTAGCACGATTGTCAATATTGACGCTGGTGAATCATGCCTATATTCTCGGCTCGAAAGTCTCTGGAAAACTCTCCGAAATTTTCGAGATCTGTCGCCAGAGTCCATCACGCCACCCTCAAGGAGGTCCACGGTGCGATCACGCCGTCTGCTCACCGTCGCAGCCGCGCTCGCAGGGCTCGTCCTGACCGGAGGCACCGCGGCCAGCGCGGTGTCCACCCACTCGGGCTTCCGGCCGCCGGCCGATTCGCTTCGCGTTCTGGCCGCACCGATCGGGTTGCGCATGGGTACCGCGGCGGTTCCGTCCGAACTCGCCAACTACGGACAGATCATCGGCGACCAGTTCTCCGTCGTGACGCCCGGCAACGAGATGAAATGGCAGCTCGTCGAGCCGACCCAGGGCACCTACGACTGGTCCGGCGGCGACAACCTGGTCACCTTCGCCCAGGCACACGACCAGCTCGTCCGCGGGCACACGCTGGCCTGGCACAACCAGCTACCGACCTGGCTGACCGACGGCGTCACGAACGGAACAATCAGCAACGACCAGCTGCGGGCACTGCTGCACCAGCACGTCACCGACGAGGTCACCCACTTCCGGGGCAAGATCTGGCAATGGGACGTGGCCAACGAGTTCTTCGCCAACTCGTGGGACCCGCACCCGCTCGCCGACGGCATCAACGGCGACGACTTCTGGGTGTCCCACCTGGGCGCCGGCATTCTCGAGGACGTGTTCCGCTGGGCGCGCGTGGCCGACCCGCACGCGATCCTGTGCTACAACGACTACAACATCGCGGGTGAGGACGGCAGCAACGCCAAGGCGGACGCGGTCTACGCGTGGGCCAAGCAGGCCCTGGCCGACCACGTGCCGCTGGACTGCATCGGCGACCAGGGCCACCTGGACACCCAGTACGGCTTCTCCGGCACCCTCATGCAGCAGGATCTCCAGCGGTACGCGGACCTGGGCCTGAAGGTCGCCATCACCGAGGCCGACGTACGCACCTTCGTCAACAACGCCACCGACAACGTACCCACCGACCACCTGTCGGTCTTCGCCCAGCCGTTCGAGTACGACCAGATGCTCAAGGCCTGCCTGTTCGTCCGCCAGTGCATCTCGTTCACCATCTGGGGCCTCACCGACGCCAGCTCCTGGATTCCCGCAGTCTTCAGCGGCGAGGGCTACGCGCTCATCTACGACGTCAACCTCAACCCCAAGCCGGCGTACACGGTCCTGCAGCAGGACCTGCGGCTGGCCACCGGCGGCGCGCCACGCCGCCCGGTCACCGGGCACTGATCCCCGGCGCATCCCGTACCACCTGAGCGGTGGCGCCCGCGGTCATCACCGCCGGCGCCACCGCTCATGCGCGCTCAATTCGCCAGCAGGACCGACCAACCCGACGGGCGCGAAGCCGAGGGCGGCGGCAGGCCGACCGGCAGCCTGCTGGCCCGCGGCGAGGGAACCGGCGCCAACTGCGTACCGGGCAGGGTGCGCTTCCCCCGGGTAGCTCAGACCCTCCGAGAAATCGGAGAAGATCAGTTCAGGCGGTGGCCGCGGTGAGCCAGGAGTGATCAGCGGTGAGCCAGCGGACATTGCTGAAGCCGGCAGTGTCGAGGGTCGCGGTGAGTTCGTCGGCCACAGCTCGGATGGCAGGTACGCCCACATTGACACCCGTCAACGGCCGCCTTTAGGATGGCGCCGAATCGATTCGACAGCCCGCCGATGCCCGTCCGTGTCGGCGATTCCGGGAGCCATTCCCGGAGGTTGCGCTGGGCAGCGAACCGACGTCCGCCTTGACCGGACACCGGTGGTGCTCGCGGCCGACGCTGCCAATCGTGGACGAGCTCGAGTGGAGGCACGCCTGTGTCGGGTTTCGTGACGTACAGCGGGTTTGGCGCATGAGCCTTCCCGAACGTCCCATCAAGCGGAGGCGGCTGCTCGCGGCGGCGGCGCTGTCGGCCGGCGCTGCCGCGTTGTCCGACGGGCTGCTGCCCCAACGGGCGGGCGCGGCTGTCCCGCCGCAGGTCACGCTGCCCGAGCGGGGAATCTACGACACGGCGGCGGCGACCGCGTGGACCGACGGTTTCCTGACCGGCAACGGCGAGTACGGCGCCGTGCTCTACGGCACGCCGACGCTCGAAAAGATGATCTTCAACCATCACCGGTTCGTGCTGCCGAACGGCTCGCGTGGCGTGCTGCCGCCGGTGAACTCCGGACAGCTCTCGCGCGCCCGGGACCAGGCCATGTCCGGCGACTACGGCGGGGCCACGGCCACCTTCGTCAACGGCTGGGCGCTGCGTTGGACGCAGACCTACCACCCCGGCCACGAGCTGCAGATCAGCACGCCGGCGATGACGACGGTCAACAACTACGCCCGGATCACCGACTTCCGCACCGGCGAGGTCAGCCACACCTGGACCGACGGGTCAGGTACCTGGCTGCGCCGCGCCTTCGCCTCGCGCGCTGACCGGGTCGTCGTCCACGAGCTGCTGCCGGCCGCCGGGCAGACGCTGGACGCGACCCTGCGCGTCAACACCGGGCTGGAGGGCGTACCGGGCAACGTGGGCTACACGGTCTCCGCGACGGTCGCCGGCGGTTCCGGGTACCTGGACGTGCGTGGCACCTACCCGTCCGGCGGCGCCTACGGGTTCGAAGGGGTCACCCGTGTCGTGGCCACCGGTAGCCAGGCGTCGATCACGGTGAACGGTTCGGCTCTCGTGGTGTCCCGGGCCGCCAGGATTCTGCTGCTGACCAAGCTTGACCGGTACGAGACGGCCGGGGGCTGGGACGGGCAGCCGTTGCAGGCCGCGCTGGCCGCGCTGGCCGCCGACTACGCCACCCTGCTGGGCCGGCACGCCCCGCAGCATCAGGCGATGTACGACCGCTCCAGCATCGACCTGGGCGTCTCCGCCGCCGACCGGCAACTGTCCACCAGCCAGCTGGTCGCGCGGCAGAACGCCAACACCTCCACCATCGACATCGCGCTGCTGGAGCGCCTGTACGACTCCGGCCGGTACCTGTTCGTCAGCTCCAGCGGGATCCTGCCGCCGCGGCTGACCGGGATCTGGACCGGCACCTGGAACGGCTCCTGGGCCGACGACTTCACCACCGACGCCAACATCAACCTGCAGGTCGCCGGCGGCAACATCCTCGACCTCGGTGACGCCATGCAGGGGTACCGCACCCTGATCCTCGGGCAGCTCACCCAGTGGCGGGCCAACGCCAGCCGGCTCTACGGCGCCCGCGGCTTCCTGGCCCCGAGCCGCACCGACGGCGAGTACGGCTACATGCTGCACTTCGACACCGGCTTTCCCGGGCACTGCTGGACGGGCGGCGCGGACTGGCTGCTGTACCCGCTGCTGGAGTACTACCAGACCACCGGCGACACGACCTTCCTGCGCAACCAGCTCGGCCCGGCCCTGATCGAGCTCGCCCTGTTCTACGAGGACTTCCTCACCCGTACCGACTCGGCAGGCAAGGTGGTCTTCGTCCCGTCCTTCTCCATGGAGAACCGGCCGGCCAGCACCGGCCAGCTCCTCGCGATCAACGCCACCGGCGACATCATGGCCGGCCGGCACGCGTTGACCGGCCGCCATCGACGCGGCCAACGCGCTCGGCATCGAGCAGGGCAGCGGGCAGGGCGTGCAGCGCTGGACCGCGCTGCTGGCCAAGCTTCCCGACTACACCGTCAACGGCGACGGCGCGCTGGCCGAATGGTCCTGGCGTGGTCTGACCGACAACTACAACCACCGACACGTCCAGCACCTGTACGGGGCCTGGCCGCTGCACGAAATCAACCCGGAGGACCGACCGGATCTCGTCCGCACCGCCCGCCGGGCGCTGGACCTGCGCGGCGACGAAAACCTCTCGGCGCACGGCAGCCTGCACCGCGCCCTGGCCCGGGCCCGGCTCAAGGACGGCGCCGGCGTGTACGCAAACCTGCTGAAGATCCTCGGCCGGAACATGGTGTGGCGGTCCCTGATGACCTCCCACAACCCGAACCTGACCACCTACAACGCCGACGCCGCCCACACCGTCCCGGCGGTGCTCGCCGAGGCGCTGGTCTACACCCGGCCGGGCATCCTGGAACTGCTGCCCGCGCTGCCCGACCAGATCCCCGCGGGAAGCATCACCGGGGTCCGCGGCCGCAACCGCATCCTCATCCAGAACCTCACCTGGGACACCGGCGCCCACACCGCCACCGTGACCCTGACCTCCGCGATCGCACAGGACATCACCCTGATCTGCCGCCGCGGCATCGCCTCCATCACCACCACCCCGACCATCGCCGTCACCTCCTCCGCCCTCGGCAACCACGCCCGGGTCGTCTCACTGCCCGCCGCAACCACGATCCGGATCACCGTTGGCCTCAGCCACGAGCGCCCCCGCCGGAACCTACCGGCTGGTCAACCGCAACAGCGGCAAGGTGCTCGACGTCAACGGCGCATCCACCGCCGACGGCGCACGCGTCATCCAGTGGACGTGGACCGGCGCCACCAACCAGCAGTGGACCCTGGCGCCCAACCCCGACGGCTCCTACCGCCTGCGCGCCGTCAACAGCGGCAAGGTACTCGACAGCCCCAGCGGTTCCGCCCAGGGCGCGGCGCTGGACCAGTCGACCGACACCAACAGCGACACCCAGTGGTGGAAGCTCGTACCCGCCAGCACAAGCGGCTACTACCGGCTCGTCAACGTCCACAACGGATGGTGCGCCGACGTGTCCGGCGGGTCGACCGCCGATGGAGCCAGCGTCATCCAATGGCCTGTCAACACCGGGGCCAACCAGGAATGGCAACTCGTCAGCCTGTAGACCATCCAGAGCGGCAGGTCCGACGTCGTCTACCCGACGGCGAGCGTCAGCAACTGATCCAGCTCGACCATCAGTCCCGCCGCCGACGCCTGCGGCGGCGGGCTCAGCTCCAACTGCCCGCCTGGCTCGAAGCTGGGCCGGGCCGCTGCCCGAAACCGTTGGCCGAACAGCGCGGCCAGCACCTGCGGCGGTACCGACGAGCCGTCGGCGAACGAAGGGATCAGCTCCACCTCGACCCCGATGCGCCATGCGCGGCCCGGCCGGAACAGCCGCTGGACAGCATCCGACAGGGACAGCCGGGCCCTTCGGGTTTGGCGGCCTGGTGGCGACACTTCTGCGGCTCGGCATGATCGACGCGCCGTTTAGTCGGACCTGTGCGCGGCGGGGTGGGACTGCTCGCGGCGGGCGGCAGTCGCGTGGGCGTCGTCGACGCGCTGGATCTCGGCGTCGCCGGTGTCGGTGTGGTGCTGGGTGGTGTAGAAGCGGACCTCGTGGCCGTCGGGGTCATGCGTCGCGGGAAGGATCCAGCCGATCGTTGCGAAATGCACCCCTGCGTGGGTTTCTCCAAGACCTGTCAGCCGCTCGGCCAGCGCGTCGAGCGCTTCCTTGGTCGGGACACCGATCGAGAAGTAATCGAACCCGGCGGCGGCCTCGGCGCGCTGCGGGTCGAGTCGCAGCCCGAACATCGGGCCGCCGTTGGGGTGGGTCAGGACCAGGCCCATGACCTTGCCGTGCTCGACGAACTCGGTGGTGACCCGGTAGCCCAGTCGCGACTCGTACCACGCGCGGGCGCGTTCGAGATCGCTGACCGGCAGCTTGAGGTGGTGAACCCCGTCGAGCAGCGGAGCGTCGGTGGTCATGATGTCCTCCGAGTGGACCAACCAAGGTCGATGCAGCGACACTGCACTTATGCAGTTATACTGCATCTCATGAACGAGCCCGTCAACCCTCGACCGAAGAATCTGCGCGCCGCGCGTGTCGCCGACACCGAGGAGCGAATCGTCGCCGCGGCCCGCGAGCTGTTCGTTCGCGACGGCTACGCCGCGACCACGCTCACCACGGTCGCCGACGCCGCCCGAGTCGGGCACCGCACCATCTACGTCCGCTTCGGCACCAAGGCCGACCTACTCAAACGGGTCGTCGACGTGGCCGTCGTCGGCGACACCGAGCTCATCGACCTGCACAGCCGCGACTGGTACCAACAGGCGCTGGGCGCCCCCACCCTCGCCGAACGCCTTGATCGGCTCGCGCACGGTGTGGCAGCCCTGATGGCCCGCGCCGGCGACATCTTCGCGGTCGCCCAGCAAGCCGAGCCGGTCGAGCCCGTCATCGCCGAGGCCGCCCGAGCCGGGCGCGCGGCAACCCGCGACTCGCTGCGCGCCTTCTTCACCAAGCTGCACACCGACCGACTTCTCCCCGCGACCGTCGACGTCGACTGGCTCTGCGACACCGCGGGCGTGCTGGCCCATGCCCACACCTATCTGCTGATCCGCGAGACGCTCGATTGGGAGCCCGACCAGTACCGCTTCTGGCTGCTCACGACCTGGAACCGGCTCGTCGCCGCCGCATCGGCAATCACTGATCTACCACCCGAGGACTGATCGCCCATGACTGGTTCACTCGCGCCCGCCGCCACGACGACTGTGTGGGACCGGCGTTGCCGGCGCGGCCCACGACGATGAGCGTCTTCTCCGCTGACGACCTGCGCGCCATTGCCGCGCCGCAGCAGCAGACGCCTGGTCGCAAGGAATGGCGGTCCGCAAGCCCGACGGCTCGGTGGTCCCGATCCCGCTGGTCTGCGAGCCACAGATCCTCCGGCGCGCCACGCTCCGGTCGCTGGCGGCTCAAGCGAAGGCGATCCTCTCGGGCGCGGTGAAGCTCGCCGGACACCTGCTGAGCGCAGGCGACCCGCGCGACCGCCAGGCGCTCGCCGGGCCCTTCCAGGGACTTGAGCTGGAGGCGATGGAGAAGCTCTTCGCGGGCGCACCCTGCCCGGCGATCCTGGCGCGGGTCGACTTCCCTGTGCCCGAGGCTCGTGTCGGCCTTGGTGCTCAGGTGAGGGCTGAAGTTGTCACACACGATCGCAATCCGCACGCCCGGCGGGTACAGAGAGCGCGGAGGAGGGTTTTGCTCCAGCGGCACCCTCTGGCGACCAAGGTATCGACTCACCGGCGCCACCGGCCGGATCGCCCTCGCCGCCGGATGCGCAGCGCTCACCCCGACCGCCGCCCGGCACGTGCAGAGGTGCCGCACCTCCTCTCAGGCCGCGGACTCGCGGTTCAACTCCCTGGCGGCGCGCCCTTTCTGACCAGCCCGTATAGCCGTCCGGCCAGGTACCGCATCAGGTCGACAATCACCGGGCCCGACGCAGCGCCATCAGCACAGCGTGATCGCCAACCACCCGGGTCGTGGTTGGCGATCACGCTGTGGCCCGAGCTGAGGATCAGGGGACGGTCACCGGCCGGTCACGGTCGACGGTGTCGTAGAGGGCCAGCTGGCCCCACCAGTTGTTGCCCCAGCACTGCAGGGTACCGGTCGCGCGGATCCCGCAGGTGTGTGCGCCGCCGGTGGTGATCTGGGCCCAGGGTGCCTCGTTGAGGAGGCGGATCGGTGCGTGCCGGTCGGTGGTGCCGGTCAGGCCGAGCTGCCCGAAGTCGTTGGTGCCCCAACAGAAGCGGGTGCCATTGGTGTAGAGCCCACAGGTGTATTCGCCGAAGTCGAGATCCCCGGAGCCGCCGACGTCCACGCTACCCCACGCGCTGGTCGAGCCGACCCGGATCGGCGTCGTGGAGTTGTTGGGGTAGCTGGTGCCGAGTTCGCCCCGGCTGTTGTCGCCCCAGCAGTAGAGGCGGTGGCCGGTGGTGACCGCGCAGGTGTGGTCGTAGCCGGTGGAGATGGTGCCCCAGGAGCCGCCGCCGGCAACCTCCATCGGCGACCAGGTCTCGACGACCCCGTCCAGGCCCAACTCACCGTTGAAGCCGCCGCCCCAGCACATGGCGGCGGCGCTGGTGGTGATGCCGCAGGTGTGGCCGGCGCCGGCGGACACGCTGGACCAGCCGGAGCCGACAAGGCGCGGGGAGTTCCAGGTGGCGGCCGTGCCGATCCCGAGTTCACCGAAGAGACCGTCGCCCCAGCAGTAGAGCTGCCAGCCGGTGGTGATCGCGCAGGCGTGCCAGCTGCCGGCGGAGATGGACGAGAACGTATGGCTGTTGGAGATCCGTTGCGGCGCCGTCCAGTTGATGTTGTCGCCGGTGCCGAGCTGGCCGTAGCCGTTGGCACCCCAACAGTATGCGTGGGAGTTGGCGTCGATGGCGCAGGCGAAATGATCGCCGACGCTCACCGACTTCCAGGAGATGCTGCCGCCGACGTTGATGAGGCCGTGTCCGTTGCCCAGCCCGTCGGTGATGCCCAGGTCGGAGTCGCCACACCAGAGGGAGGCATCGGCCTCGATCACGCAGGTGATCTGATCGCCGACGCTGACCTGCACCGCACTGACATCCGCGTACGCGGGAGCGGCGCCGCTCAACGCCGCGACCGTGGCAGCCAGTGCGGTGAGGACCGCTCCGGCCAGGGGACGGGTGAATCGGGTCATTGGACAACCTTCGGGACGAGGGGCTGAAATGGAGGGCACCGCTGTACAGACTCCGCGATGGTGCGGCGTCGCCTCGGGGCCGGTCACACGGTAGCGGTCGATGTGATCGCTCCACATGTGACAGTTGTCCTGCTGGTGTCCCGCGTTGTCTGGGTCACCCGACCCGGTTGCCGGGGCGATCCGTACGTCGGGCCCCGGAACAACCCGACGGGCGGTCCCGGGGCTGGCTACAGCGCAGTGGGTCTGTCGGCTGGTTTCTTGGTCGGCAGGACGAGGATGGGCGCTCCGCCTTTGTAGCCCAGGTCGGCCAGACCGGGCGGGCCATCGTGCCGGCGCTTCGCGGCGGTGGCGCAGGGACGCCGTGTCGGCAATGGGTCGGGTGACCCAGACAACGCGGGACACCAGCAGGACAACGACAGGCCCAGGCAAGACAACCGCTGCTCTATACCGCCGGCGGTGGTGCGGCCCTCGACCTGGGCGAGCAAGCCTTGGCCGCCGGACAGGTCACAGAAGCCGACGTGCCAGCGGTCAGGTGTGACCGTCCACGAGTCGGCCTGGGCGTCCCAGATCCAGCGCGGTCTGCCGCGGCGGATCTCGTCGATGCCGAGTACCACGACCGGCTGCGGCTCGGCCGGCAACACACGGTTCGCATGCGCGGTGAACGCCTCGGCGACGACCGGCCACGACAGGTGCCGTGATCGCGGGCCGATTGCACGATCGTGCGCCCACTGTCGGCGACTGCCGCGCCGGCTGCCTGCCGCAACCGCGTGGTCAACCGTGATCGGGCCGGGACCTGGGCGACCCGCTCAGTGAACGACCTGCGCGGGCAGGCCGGGGTCGGGCAGTACCAGCGCCGTTTACGCCAGCGCAGCCGCACCACCCTGCCGGCGACCGGCAGATCCCGCGGCCGGGTTGTGGTCCACTGCTTCACCCGGACCGCCCGCTGTCCGCACTTTGGGCAGCATCGTGCCTGTTCACAACCGGTGGAAATGTCCACCACGGGGACACCAGCGGCGTCCACCTCGACCCGCTCGGCTACCAGGCCATCCAGGCCCAGCAACCGGGTCGTATCGTTGACCATGCTCGCAGCTCTTCACTTGTGACCATCCGAACTCGACACTCAGATGATCACCGATGGGCTGCGAGCCCTCATCTCCGGGTCGCTGTCAGCCGCGAACCCCGCTCAACTTCGAAGAGCCCGTATCGCAGTCGATCCTCGCAGCCGCGCAGCTCGAAGTCACCGGCATGACAGCTGACTGCACGCCTTGGGCTCGCTGGCGTCGCGGATGCGCTGGCCGATGATCTCCGTTCCCACTCTACGGCCGACGTCGGAGTCGAGTACCACGAGATTCCAGCAGCGATCGGTCGTTCGCCGCACGAGCCCGACGATGTCGAGCGAGCTCGGATCTGCTACATGATCGTCTTGATGCCCGAGCTGTCGATGCTCTCTGTCGCTGCGGCCTCTATCGCATGGGGCCATCGGACGCGTCGTCTGGCTACTCAGTACTCTGCGACTTTAGTTGCCGCAGAGTGCGTCTAGCTTCCTCGAAGAACCGCGTCCGCTCCCCACCGTCATTCCCGCCACCCCGAACTCTGGCACGACGACCAGGCCGACCTGGTCATCTACGAACTCGGCTACCAAGCCACCGGCTGGCGCACCACCGGCGACGCCATCCTCGCCAACACCGCCGCAGCCGACGCCCGCGAATACGCCGAAACCGGCCGCCTCGAACTCCAACAGCCCTACACCGCCCACCCGGCGGGCTACCCCGTGGCCGCTTGACACCCACGTGTCAACGCCACGCGCGGTGCTGAACCTTAACAAACTCCACAGCGGAACAGTCAGCCACCGCCTGGCCGGCGACCCGTCCGATTCCACACCACCACGACGACCCACACCGGAACGGCGAGGACCAACAGCGCAACCAGCACCCACAACCGCACCGAGAGATCGAGCAGGCTCACCAATGCCACCACCACACCGCCGGCGACCAGGCCCACAAGCCAGCTAGCAACGAAGCGAGCAACCAACCGCGTCTTACCCCGCCCGGACACGCCCGCACGCTAACCCGTCTACCAGGAGATCACCATGCCCCTACCAGGCAAAACACCCGTTCTCCAGTTCCGGATCATCGGCACCCCGGCCCGCGTCGACGAACTCACCGGCACCATCACCACCGCCGTGGGCCGCGTACTCGGCCCAGGCACCACCTGCCGACGCAGCACCCACCCCGCCAGCCGCGCCGGACACATCCGCCGCTACATCACCACCACCCGAAGGACCAGCCCGATGACCACACCCCTTGACCTACCGGCCACCGGCAGGCCCAAGGCCCTCTACCGCATCCCCGAAGCCATGCGGCTGCTGTCCATGAGCCGCACCGTCATCTACGAACAGTTGCGCGCTGGCCGGCTGCGCTCCGTCCGGCAGGGCCGCACTCGTCTCATCCCGGCGGCAGCCATCACGGACTACGTCGCACTGCTCGAATCCGAAGCCACCCGGAGGGCAGCGTGACCGACGACAAGAAGCCCCGCCGGGGCCGGGGCGAGGGCGCGCCCTGTACTGGGACGAGAAGCGCCAGCGCTACATCTGCGAAGTGACCATCGGCTACACGCCGGCGAGGAAAGCGGATCACGCGGAAGGCCAGCGGCAAGACCAATACCGAAGCTCGCAACAAACTCCGGGAGGTGCACTGGGACCTGGACGACGGGCTGACCGTCAGTTCGCAGACCGTCACGGTTGCCCAGGCGGTGACCGACTGGCTGGAGTTCGGATTGACCGGCCTGAGCGCAAGCACGATCGAGAAGTACGGGTACCTGTGCCGGGGCCACATCATCCCGGACCTCGGTACCCGCAAGCTGCCCGATCTCAGCGCCCGCGACGTGGACCGCTGGCTCGCGGCCAAGGCCGAGATCCTGGCGACCAGCACGCTGGCACGGCTCAAGGAATGCCTGAACCGGGCCGTGAACCGCGCGATGGCCCGTGACCTGGGTAAGCGCAACGTGGTCGCACTGTGCGGGGTTCCGAAGGGCCAGGAGGGTCGGCCGTCGAAGTCGCTCACCCTGGACCAGGCCGCGACGCTGCTCGACGCCGCCCGGTCCAGCCGGCTCCACGGCGACCTCGTGCTGTCGCTGCTGACCGGTGCGCGTACCGAGGAACTGCGGGCACTCACCTGGGACCGGGTCGGCCAGCCGGACGCCGACCCGCCGGTACCGCCGTCGGTCCAGGTGTGGCGCTCGGTCCGGGAGCACGGCGACACCAAGACCCGCAAATCCCGCCGGACACTCGGCCTGCCGACGCGGGCGGTCGCCGCGCTCCGGGAGCACCGGGTAAGCCAGGACGCCGCCCGGGACCGGACCGGGGCGCTGTGGAAGGAGTCCAGCCTGGTCTTCACCACCCGGTTCGGCACGCCTCTCGATGCCGGGAACGTACGGCGGGGCATGCGAGCCGTCCTCCGCCGGGCCGGCCTCGAGGACATCGCGGATCTTGTCGGCCACGCCGGCACCCGGGTGACTGAAGCGGTCTACCCGCACCAGCTCCGCCCGGTCCTGCTCAGCGGGGCCAGCGCGATGGACCGCATCTTCGGCCAGAGGGAGGCCGGGAGTGAGGGCTAGTCACGCAGTTAGCCACTCAGGACGCAGTAAAGGCCATGTCCATCGATGCGACATGACCTCTGAGCTGGTGGGCGATACTGGGATTGAACCAGTGACCTCTTCCGTGTCAGGGAAGCGCTCTCCCGCTGAGCTAATCGCCCGGGACCTTGCGTTGAGGTGGAGACGGGATTTGAACCCGTGTACACGGCTTTGCAGGCCGTTGCCTCGCCTCTCGGCCACTCCACCGTGATGCCGTTCTGGGCCCACCGAGCGGACGACGGGATTCGAACCCGCGACCCTCACCTTGGCAAGGTGATGCGCTACCAGCTGCGCTACGTCCGCACGTCGCTGTATTCCGGCGACGGATCAGAACTTTAGCCCAGCACCGTGCCGCCTGCCAAACCGGATACCCCCGCGCGTGGTCCCCAGGAGGGGACACGCGCCTCAGGCAACCCCCGGCGTGGACGACAGCCCGGCGCAGCCGCGCAGGTCAGCGAAGTGTTGGGCGGCGACCGTCCGGGTTGAGCCGGTGAGCAGGACGGGCTGGCCGGTGGCGGAGACGACGGCGGGGAGGAACTCGGCGCCCAGCGGGGCGTCGGGGTGCAGGGTGAGGCGCAGCACGCCGGTCTGGGTGCTGTGCGAGGTGCCGTACCAGAGGAAGTTGCCCATGCCGTAGGCGACGAAGGTGTGCCCGAGCCAGCCGGCGCCCTGCAGGACGTGGGCGTGGGCGCCGAGGATGAGGTCGGCCCCGGCGGCGGACATCTTGCCGGCCAGGGATTTCTGTTCGCCGTTGGGGCAGGAGTTGCCCTCGGTACCCCAGTGCATGAAGACGATGACCACGTCGGCCTGGCCGCGGGCGGCCCGGATGGCGGCCAGGGTGCGCGGCTCGTCGATGGCGTTGGCCTCGCCGGCGCGGGTGGCCGTGGCCACCCAGCTGGAGGCCAGGTCGTGGACCTGGGAGACGCCGATGAAGGCGAGCCGGCGGCCGCCCACGGTCATGATCCGGGGCGCCCAGGCGGCGTCGGCGTTCTGGCCGATGCCGAAGTACGGGAAGTTGGCGGCCCGGGCGGCGGCCAGGGTGTCGGCCAGGCCGACCGGGCCGTAGTCGAGGACGTGGTTGTTGGCCATGGTGACCAGGTCGACGCCGGCCGCGCGGAGGGCGTCGAAGGCGGTCGCGGGGGCGCGGAAGTGGAACTCCTTGGGCTGCTCGGTGCCCCGGGTGGTGATCGCTGTCTCCAGGTTGAGCACGGTGAGGTCGGTGCCGGACAGCTGCTCGGCGATGGCGCCGAAGGCGGTCTGCGGGTGCGCCAACAATCCGGCGGTACGCCCGGTGAAGTGCACGTCCCCGGCGACCGCGAGGGTGATGTCCCGGGGCGCCGCGATGGCGGACGGGCTGGCTGACCCGGCGGCGCCCGAAGGGGCCGGGGCCGACGGGTGCCCGGTCGGGGCGGTGGGGGTACACCCGGTCAGGGCCAGCGCCAGCGCAGCCGCGGCGGCGGTTGCCCAGCGCCCGGGCCGCGGCCGGGCGGTCGCCCGGCGCTCCACTCGCGGGCACCCGATTGCGAAGATCACCCCGACAGCCTAAGGGGCCGCATCAGCCGCTCTGGTAGAAGCGCGCCGCGCCGGGCGCGAGTTGCAGCGGGGCGGTTTTCGGGCCGGTGTCGCGGCTGATGTCCTTCGCGGCGCTGTGGATGGTGACCAGGTCGGCCTGGTGCTCGAAGAGCAGCTTGGTCAGCTGGTAGGTCAACTCGTCCGGGAGGTCCGGGCGGACCACCACGAGGTTGGGCTGGGCCAGGGTCGGCACGTCGTGGCCGGTGCCGTAGGTGGCGGCCGGGATGACGGCGGTGGCGTAGATGTCGGCGCCGTAACGCTGCCGCAGGGCGGGGACCAGGCCGTCCGCCGGCAGGAACCGCACCTGCGCGCCGGCCTTGGCGAACAGGTCGGTGATGCCGGGGGTGGGCAGGCCGCCGGACCACATCAGAGCATCGATGGTACGGGCGGCCAGGGCGGCCGTGGCTTCCGGCAGTGAGGCGGCCACGGTGGTGACGTCCCTGGTCGGGTCCAGCCCGGCAGCGGCCAGTGCCCGGGCGGCCACCACGGCGGTACCCGAGCCGGCCGGGCCGGTGGAGACCCGGTGCCCGCGCAGGTCGGCGATCTCGTCGACGTGCGCGTCGGCGCGTACCACGACGTGCAGGTCGTTGCTGTAGATGCGGGCCAGCGCGCGCAGCCCGACGGCGGCGCCGGCGAAGGCGTCGTTGCCGGCCGCGGCGTCGGCAGCGTTGTCCGCGATCACCAGGGCCAGGTCGATGTCGCCGGTGCCCAGCCGCTTGAGGTTGTCCACCGAGCCGGCGGTCGGGGTGGCCTCCGCCCGGTAGCCGGGCAGGTTGCGGGAGATCACGTCGGCGTAGCCGGCGCCGATCTCGTAGAACACGCCGGTGGTGTTGCCGGTGCCGATGGTCAGCTCGCCGTGGCGGTACCGGCCGGCGGTGGGGTCGGCCACCTCCGAGCAGCCGGCCGCCAGGCCGGCCAGGGCGACGGCGGGTCCGAGCCGGAGCAGGTGGCGCCGGGACAGGCCCCGGTGGGTCACAGCTGGCCGGCGACCCGGGCGCCGGGCTCCAGGGCGGTGGCCACCCGGTGCGCGAGCAGCGCCGCCTCGTACCCGACCTGGGCCAGGTCGCAGCCCTCCTGGCCGAGGACGGCCAGCTGCGCCCGGTCACCGACGGACATCACCAGCAGGATGCCGCCGTCCATGTCCACCACGGTCTGCCGGACCCGGCCGGCGGCGAGCACCTTGGCCGCGCCGATGGTGAGGCTGGCCAGCCCGCTGGTGATCGCGGAGAGGTGGTCGGAGCGGTCCTTGGGCAGCCCTTCGGAGGCGGCCAGGGTCAGGCCGTCGACCGACACGGCGATGGCGTGCGCCACCTCCGGTACGCGCCGGACGAAGGAGGACAGCAGCCAGTCCAGGCCACCGTCGGCTTCGGTGTGGTCGGGCGGGAGGCTCATCGTGCTCCGTCCTGTCGGGGGGGCGCTGCCGGTGGAATCGTCGCATGCCGGCGGTCGGGGTCTGGTTCGATGTGTCGGGCGGCCGCGGCCAGGCCGCTGGCCAGCCCGGCCAGTCTGGCCCGTACCTGGTCCGGGTCGGGCGGGCGGATCCGGGGGCCGTCCGGGGCGGCCAGGTCGTCGGCGCCGACGGCGGCGCCGTCCAGCAGCAGCCCGCCGGGGCGCCGCTTGGGCAGGTGGCCGTTGCTGCCGGCGGGCTGCGGGGCGGGGCCGGCCGGCGCCGGCCGGTCGGCCGGGACGGGCTCCGTCGGGCTGTCGGCACGGGGGTCCGGATCGGGGACCGTCGGGCTGCCGCCGTCGGTGTCCGCAACCGGATCGGAGCCGCCGGAAGAACCCGCGGGGGAACGGGTGGCGCCCACCGCTGCTCGACCGACCACGGTGGGCAGCTCCTGCGTGGCCGGGAGTACCTCGCCCTCCACCACCTCCGTCGGGGTGACCCGGCGGCGCAGCATGGCAGCCGTGTGCTCGGTGACGCTGGGCGCCGGGGCGAGCAGCGCGTTGGGCAGCAGCACCACGGCCACCGTGCCGCCCCGGTGTGCGCTGCGCAGCGACACGCTGATCGAGTGCCGGGTGGCCAGCCGGGACACCACCAGCAGGCCCATCGTCCCGGCCAGCTCGGCGGTGAGCTGGGTCGGGCCGGCCAGCCGGGCGTTGGCCTCGTTGAGCTGGGTGGGCGGCAGGCCGATGCCCTCGTCGTAGACGGACAGCTGCACGCCGTCGACGTCGCGCCGGCCGGTGACCCGGACCCGGCTGCGGGGCGGGGAGAAGAACGTCGCGTTCTCCAGCAGCTCGGCGAGCAGGTGGATGAGGTCACGCGCGGCGGTGGCGACGATGCCCACGTCGGCCAGGCCGACCGGGTCGACCCGGTCGTAGTCCTCGATCTCGGCGGCGGCGGCCCGGACCACGTCCACCAGCGGCACCACCGAGGCGATCCGCCGGCCGGGCTCGCCACCGGCGAGGACCAGCAGGTTCTCCTCGTTGCGCCGCATCCGGGCAGCCAGGTGGTCGATGCCGAACAGCCGGGACAGCCGGTGCGGGTCGGTCTCGTTGCGCTCGAACTCGTCGATGAGCTGCAGCTGCCGCTGGACCAGGGTCTGCCCACGCCGGGACAGGGCGACGAACAGCGCGGCCACGTCCAGCCGCAGGTTGGCCTGGTCTGCGGCGAGCCGCAGGGCCTGCCGGTGCAGGTGGCCGAGGGCCTGGCCGACGGCGGTGATCTCGTCGGCGCCGGCGATGCCGAACTGGTCGACCCGGGTGTCGGCGAGCCGGACGACGCTGCGAACGGCGGCCGCGTCCGACGCCGAACTCAGCTCGGCGATGGCCTCGGGCAGCTCCACCTGGGCCACGCCGAGGGCGGCCACCCGCAGCAGGCGCAGCCGGCGGCTGGTACGCACCGCGAGCATCAGCGCCGTCCCCAGGGCCAGCACCATCAGCCCGATGGTGGACACGGCGGTGACCAGCGCCTTGGTCTGCGCCAGGGACTGCTGGGAGCGGGCCGCCAGGTCCAGTTCCCGGCTCAGCTGCGACTGCAGGGTGTGCAGTTCGCGTAGCGCGTTGCTCTGTGCGATGTACCACAGGTCCGGGTCGACGCTCAGCTGCGCGGGGCTGGCCAGGGCACCGGCGAGGATCTTGCCGGCGGCCTTCCCGTCGGCGCCGGCCCAGGCGAGCTGGTAGCGGTCGCGCTGGGCGGCGCTGGCGTTGCGTTCGAACTCGGCCCGCCGCTCCAGTTGCTGGCCGACCAGGCCGGCCAGCTGGGTCTGCTCCCCGGCCGCGTACCCGCCGTGCACGAACACCCCGCGCAGCAGGTCCCGTTCCTGGGCGCCGAGGTGCTCGTCGGCGACCAGGGCGACCAGGGCGCGCGCCTTGGCCGCCAGTACCGCGTCGGAGATCTGCTGCGGCAGCGCGTCCGCGATCGCGATGAGGGTACCGGTGGCCGGTGCGTACACGGCCGCCGAGAGCTGGTCGGCGGGGAGCGCGCTGACCTGGCTCCGGGTGGCCGACAGCGCGTCCAGCTGGCGGGCGGCCGAGTCCAGCAGGGGGCGCATGGCGGGGCTGAGCCGGCTGGCCGCCCCGGCCACCGCGCGGAACCGGGTGACCGCCAGGTCGGTCTGCGCCCGGGCGGCGGTGACCAGCGAGGCACCGGCCTTCCCGCCGCGCTGGCGCAGCGCGTCGGTCTCGGCGACCTCACGCTCCAGTTGGTACTCCAGCTGCACGGCGGCCACCGCGGTGGCCGCCACGGTCTGCGCCTTGCCGCCCTGGTCGGCCAGGCTGACGGCGGCCAGGCTCTGCTGGACGCCCAGCGCGACCAGGCCGACCGTGGCGACGAGCACGGGCAGCAGCAGCCGCAGCCGGATCGAACGGGTGGCCGGCCGGCGCACCGGCTCGTTCTGTCGCGGTCGGCGATCACGGACGAGCTGGGAACCCGCGGCCGGGCGCGCGGCATTCCCGGCTGCTCGACCGGGCTGATCGGAGACCATGTTGAGCAGACTCACGGGGAATTCATGACTCCGCAACCCCAGAGCGGCCCGGCTGTGCCGGCCGGACAGGCGACTTGTCCGGTTGCCGGTAGGTGGGTCCGATACCGGACGCGAGGGCAAATGTTCGCGCTCACATCCAGCCCGCCCGGTGACGGGTGAACCGGGCGGCGCCCCGGCTGGCCCGGCATCGACCGATATGATCGCCGGGGAACCCGCGGGAGCGCCCGGTACGTTACCGTATCCGCCGTGACCCGACGACCGGCCGATCTCCGCCTGGATTCGTTACTGCGTACCGCGGTCGAGGTGATCACGGAGCGCGGCCTGGCCAATACCCGGGCCGCCGACGTGGCGGCCGCCGCCGGAGTCAGCCAGGCGCTGGTCTTCTACCACTTCCAGACCAAGGAACGGATGCTCGCGCTGGCCTTCGACCACGCCGCCGAGCAGGATCTGGCCCGGCTGGAGAAGGTGGTCGCCGGCTCCGGCAGCGCGCTGGGCAAGCTGCGCCGCATCCTCGCCCTGTACACCCCCACCGGGCAGTCCAAGGCCTGGCAGCTGTGGATCGACGGCTGGTCCCAGGCGCTGCGCAGCGACGATCTGGAGCAGGTGACCCGCCGGCTGGACCTGCGCTGGCGCGATGCCCTGACCGAGGTCATCGAGGCCGGCACCGAGCAGGGCGAGTTCAGCTGCGCCGACCCGGCCGGGGCGGCCTGGCGGATCAGCGCCCTGATCGACGGCCTGGCGGTCCAGGTCACCGTGCACCAGCGGGTGATCGCCCGACGCCAGCTCACCGGATGGGTACGCCTGGCCACCGCGCGCGAGCTGGGCCTGACGCCCGAGCAGCTGGCCTGACCGACGCGCGGACCACACCGGCGCCGGTGGCAACCGGCCGGGCGACGGTGGAGTTCTTCCGGACGTGAAAGTCGACCACGAATTCGACGACTTCGTCACCGCCACCTCCGATCGGCTGCTGCGTACCGCGTACCTGCTGACCGGCGACCGCGGGCACGCCGAGGACCTGCTGCAGACGGCCCTCCTGCGGACCCTGCGGCGCTGGTCGACGGCGCGGGCCGAGCCGGCCGGGTACGCCCGCCGCGTGCTGGTCAACCTGTCCCGGGACCGGATCCGGCTACTGGTCCGCCGGCCCCGTGAGTCACCGCTGCCAGAGAACCCGGACACCCTGCGCGGACACGCGCCGGACCGGGCTCTGGAGCTGCTCGGCGAGCGGCACCGGGTGGCGGCGGCGCTGGCCGTGCTGCCCATCCGACAGCGGCAGGTGGTGGTCCTGCGCTTCTTCGAGGACCTCACCGTGGCGCAGACCGCCGAGCTGCTCGGCTGCTCCGAGGGAACCGTCAAGTCCTACACCAGCCGGGCCCTGGCCCGGCTCCGCGACCTGCTGAGCGAGAACGAGGTATCCCATGGTCACCGATGAAGAACTGGGCGCGCAGCTGGGCGCCCGCCTCACCGAGGAGCTGTCCGACCTGACCGCCCCGCCGGGCCTGGCCGGCACGGTACGCCGTCGGCGTACCCGGCAGCGGCTGGCCCTGGGCGGTGCGCTGGGCGTACCGGTGGTGGCGGCCGGGCTGGCCCTGGCACTCGCCGCCGGCCAGCCGGCAGCCCGGCACGCCCCGGCCGCCGGCACCACCGCCGCGACACCGCAGGTCCGTACCGTCGGCTACGTCGCCGCCCGTTCGCAGCAGGCCCTGGGCACCGTGGATCAGTACGTGATGCACGAGACCGTGACGCTGGCCGGCAGGCCCGTCTCGCAGAAGTGGACGGACGGCGCCAAGGTCCGGTCGGTGACGATCTGGGAGCCGGTGGCCAACCCGCCGAATGCCGTACTGTTCACCGCCGACGGCAGCCAGGTCACCACCCTCGGGGTCAACTACCGGACCCACACCTGGTACCAATGGAGCGTCAAGGGCTCGCCCCGCCCCTTCGACATCGAGTACGAAAACCCCGATCAGCTGCGCAGGCTGCTCGCCGACGGCACAGTCACCCTGGTCGGCGACGACCAGGTGGACGGCCGCGCCGCCGTGCACCTGCGGCTGTCCATGCCCGGCGGCCAGTTGGACATAGAGCTGTGGGTGGACGCGGACAGCTACCTGCCGCTGCGGGTGACCGATCGGGCGGGGATCGTCACCTTCGCGATCCGCTACGAGTGGCTGCCGCGTACCCCGCAGGCGCTGGCACACATCGAGCTCACCGTCCCGGCCGGCTTCCGGCAAGATCCGCCCGCCCCGGGGGGTCGGTCAGCGGACGCGACGCCGACCCCGAAGTGAACGCCGGCCCCGGCCGCTCACATCCGGGGGTCGGACCGGGCACAGCGGCCGGGTCCGGCCGAGGGTGAGTGGCCGGGGCAGTGAGTCGGGCCGGGAGGGCGGTGCCCTCCCGGCCCGCTGCTTGATGATCGGCCCATCGGGGAATCGTGCCGGCATGGACATCGTGGACCGCACCGTCGAGGCGCTGGACCGGGCGCAGCGGCGGTGGCGTGGGCTGGCCTTCCCCTACGCGGTAATGAAGAAGTTCAGCGACGACCAGGTGGGGCACCTGGCGGCGCTGATGGCCTACTACGCCTTCCTGTCGGTCTTCCCGATGCTGCTGCTGTTCGTGACCGTGCTCGGCTACCTGCTGCAGGGCAATCCGCAGCTGCAGGACCGGCTGGTGCACTCGGCGCTGGTGGAGTTCCCGGTGATCGGTTCGCAGCTGGAGCTGGGCCGGCTCACCGGGCACTGGTGGGTGCTGGTGGTCTCGGTACTGGTCAGCTTGTGGGGGGCCCGGGGCGTGGCGAGCGCCACCCAGGACGCCTTCAACACCGTGTGGAACGTGCCGTTCGCCCAGCGCCCCGGCTGGCCGGCGGCGCTGGCCCGCAGCTTCGCACTGCTGTTCCTGATGGCCTTCACTGTGCTGCTCACCGGCTTCCTGGCCGGCTACGGGGAATCGGCCGGGCACCCGTGGTCGCTGCGCGCCGGGGCGCTGCTGCTGAGCTGGCTGGCCAGCGTGGGACTGTTCATCGCGGCGTTCCGGGTGGCCATCGCCGGCCAGGTGGCCACCCGGGAGTTGCTGCGCAGCGCGATCGCCTCGGCGCTGCTCTGGCAGGGCCTGCTGGTGTTGGGCAAGCTGCTGGTGCAGCACCAGATCCGGCACGCCCAGTCGCTGTACGGGGTGTTCGGCGTGGTGCTCGGCCTGATGGGCTGGCTGCACCTGCAGGCCCAGGTGACCCTGTTCGCCGCGGAGTGGGACGTGGTCCGCGCCCGGGGGCTGTGGCCGCGCAGCGTCAGCGCGCCGCCCACCACCCGGGCCGACCGGCGGGCGCTGACCGCCTACGTCAAGCGCGCCCGCCGGCTGGACGTCGCGGACCAGGACGTGCACGTGCACTTCGCGGACGCCCCGCACGAGCCGGAGTCCGACGAGGCGCCCCGCCCGGACCCGCTGCTGCCCACCTGACCGGTGCCGGCGCTCAGCCGACGGGGGTCAGCACCACCACGGGGATGCGGCGTTGCGTGCGGGTCTGGTAGTCGTCGTAGTCCGGCCAGATCGCGGTCATCACCGGCCAGAGCCGGGCCTGCTCCTCGGGGCCGGCCGTGCGGGCGGTGGCGTCGAAGACCCGGTCGCCGACCTGCACCCGCACCCGCGGGTCGGCGCTGAGGTTGAGGTACCACGCGGGCGGGGCGTCGGCGCCGCCCTTGGACGCGACGACGAGGTAGTCGTCGCCGTCCTGCCCGTAGATCAGCGGGGTACGGCGGGCCTGCCCGCTGCGCCGCCCGATGGTGGTCAGCAGCAGGGTGGTCGCCCCGCGCCACAGGTGGCCCTCGGCGCCGCCGGTGGCGACGTACTGCTCCACGTGATCGCGCTGCCAGCCCGGTGCCGGATCGACCGGCGTACTCAGATCAGTCACCCGGCCAGCCTGACACAGCCGCCGCCCGACGGCACGGGAACGCCGGCCCCCCACCGGGTCGGGTCAGCTCAGCCGGTCGGGTCAGCTCAGCCGGTCGGGTCAGCTCAGTGGGGGTGCACCGTCGCGGCGCAGCCGGCGCGGATCGGCGGCGCCGTAGAGCACCGGGGCCAGCCACTGCCCGGCGGCCGCCCGGAAGTCCTCCGGCCGCAACGCACCGGCGCCCTCGGGCAGCACGCCGACCAGTTCGCCGGGCAGGTCCACCAGGTTGCGCCAGTGCACCAGCTCCGGCTCGGCCGGCCAGGAGCCGATCACCACCAGCCCGGGCAGGCCCCGGGTGGCCAGCGCCTCCAGGGTCAGCGCGGTGTGGTTGAGCGTGCCGAGCCCGGCCCGGGCCACCACGACGGCCGGTATGCGCAGCGCCAGCGCCAGGTCGGCGACGGTCCACCGGCGCTCCCCCATCGGCACCAGCAGCCCGCCCGCGCCCTCGATCAGCACCAGGTCGTGCTCGGCGGCCAGCGCGTCCACGGCCGCGATGACGTCCCCCATGGCCAGCTCCGGCAGGCCCGACTCCTCGGCGGCGGCCAGCGGCGCCAACGGATCCGGGTAGCTGGCCAGCTCGGCCACGCTGGCCGGGTCGGCGAGCCGGCGGACCACCGCGACATCCGGCTCGTCGCTGGCCACCGGGGCCTCGACCATGCCGGTCTGGGCCGGCTTGAGCACCGCGACGCTGCGCCCGTTGGCCTGGCACAGGCCGCGACGGCGGCCGTCACGATGGTCTTGCCGACCCCGGTGTCGGTACCGGTGACCAGCAGCGCCTCGGTCACCGCGCACCGTCCGGCGGCACAGTCGGCGACGACGTCGAGGGCCCGCTCGAAGTCGGCGCGCGGGATGCCGGCGTTGATGGTCAGCCGCAGCCGGGAGCGAGCCGTCCGGAGTGGACGGTGGCCGGAAGCAGCCGACCGCGACCCGGCTGCCCGGCACTCGGCCGCCCAGGCCAGCGCCGCCCCGGGCGACGGCGCGGTGACCGACACCACCCCGGCCGCCGGTACGCGACCACCGGGAACCCGGCAGCCGCTTGCCGATCAGGCTGGCCCGGTCGTGCAGCTCGGCGCGCAGGTCGTCGGCGCCGGCGATGACGTCGAGCGCGGCCAGCGCCCCGGCCGCCACGGCCGGCGGCAGGGCGGTGTCGTAGATGAACGTGCGGCCGGTGTCGACCAGGTCTCGACCAGACCCGGGGCCGGCCACCACGCCGCCGGCCGCCCCGAGCGACTTGGACAGGGTCGCGGTGACCGCCACGTCCGGCTCGCCGGCCAGCCCGGCGTCGACCACCGCGCCGGCACCGGCCGGGCCGAGCACGCCGGCGCCGTGCGCGTCGTCGACCAGCAGCAGCGCGCCGTGCTGCCGGCAGGCGGCGTGCAGCTCGGCGCAGCGGCGCCAGGTCGCCGTCGACGGAGAACACCGACTCGGTGACCACCACGGCGCGCTGCCCGGCGGGGCGCCCGGCCAGCAGCGCGGCCACCGCGGTCACGTCGGCGTGCGGGGCCACCCGTACCTCGGCCCGGCTGGCCCGGCAGCCGTCGACGATCGAGGCGTGGTTGTACGCGTCGGAGACCAGCAGGGTGCCCGGCCCGGCCAGCGCCCGGACGGCGCCCAGGTTGGCCAGGTAGCCGGAGGAGTAGACCAGCGCCGCCGGCGTCCCGAGCCAGCCGGCCAGCCGCTGCTCCAGTTCGGCGTGCGCGTCGGTGGAGCCGCGGACCAGTCGGGAGCCGGTGGCGCCCAGCCCGTAGCGGTGCAGGGCGCCGGCGGCGGCGGCGAGCACCGCGGGGTGCCGGGACAGGCCGAGGTAGTCGTTGCCGGCGAGGTCGACCAGGGTGTCCCCGGGCTGCCGGGGCCGCAGGTCGCGGCGCAGCCCGGCCGCCGCGCGGGCGGCGCCCGCGGCCGCCAGGTCGCGCTGCCACGCGCCCGGATCGTCCCCCACCGGTACCCCTCCGATCGACTCCGACGGCCAGCGCAGCGGTCGGTGAGCGGCGCCAGGTTGCTTGTAGGGTATCGGGCATGCCCGACCCCGACCTGCCAACGCTGTCCGACCCGGGCCTGGCCGCGGCCGCCGCGCGGGTACTGGACACCGGCGTCGGCCTCGCCCAGGCCGACGTCCTGCGCGTGCTGACGCTGCCCGACGAGCAGATCCCGGCCGCCCTGGCCGTCGCCCACCAGGTGCGGATGCGCTGGTGCGGCCCGGAGGTCGAGGTCGAGGGCATCGTCTCGCTGAAGACCGGCGGCTGCCCGGAGGACTGCCACTTCTGCTCGCAGTCCGGCCTGTTCGCCTCCCCGGTGCGCGCCGTCTGGCTGGACATTGCGGCGCTGGTCGAGGCGGCGAAGCAGACCGCGGCCACCGGGGCCACCGAGTTCTGCATCGTGGCCGCCGTGCGCGGCCCGGACGAGCGGCTGATGGCGCAGATGCGCGACGGCGTCGCGGCGATCCGGGAAGCCGTGGACATCAACATCGCGGTCTCCGCCGGCATGCTCACCGCCGACCAGGTGGACGAGCTGGTCGAGCTGGGCGTGCACCGGTACAACCACAACCTGGAGACCGCCCGCTCCTTCTTCCCCCAGGTGGTCACCACCCACTCCTGGGAGGAGCGCTTCGAGACGCTGCGGATGGTCCGCGACTCGGGCATGGAGGTCTGCTGCGGCGGCATCCTCGGCCTGGGCGAGAGCGTCGAGCAGCGCGCCGAGTTCGCCGCGCAGCTGGCCGAGCTGGCCCCGCACGAGGTGCCGCTGAACTTCCTCAACCCGCGCCCCGGCACCCCGCTGGCCGAGCAGCCGGTGCTCGACCCCAGGGACGCGCTGCGGGCCATCGCCGCGTTCCGGCTGGCGCTGCCCAAGACGATCCTCCGGTACGCCGGTGGCCGCGAGATCACCCTCGGCGACCTGGGTACCCGCGACGGCCTGCTCGGCGGCATCAACGCCGTCATCGTCGGCAACTACCTGACCACGCTGGGCCGCTCGCCGCAGCGCGACCTGGCCCTGCTGGACGAGCTGAAGATGCCGGTCAAGGCGCTGTCGGCGACGCTGTGAACGCCGCGCTCTACTGCGACCGCTGCGGTGACCCACTGGCCGGCAGCGACCACGCCGGTTGCCGCGCCGCCCGCGAGTTGGAGCCGCCCCGCTACTGCCCGCACTGCCGACGCCGGATGAAGGTCCAGGTGCTGCCGGCCGGCTGGCGGGCCGCCTGCGTGGAGCACGGCGCAGCCGCCTGAGCGGCGCGCTCCCGGGCCGCGCTCCGGTTGCCCTCAGTGGCCGCGGCGTGCCTGCTCGTCACAGTGACGGAAGCTGACGGTTTGTCGACAGCGTCCGGCCCCGCGGCCCGCGTACCCTGTGCCCCGCCTCGCACCCCGCGAGCACCCGATGAGGTGATACATGGCACTGGTCCACCGGGCCTCCGTGATGGAGCCCTCTTCCGGCGTCTACGTCGGACAGGCGGCCGTACCCTCGGCGCCGCCCGCCGCGCCACCCGGCCAGTACGCGCCGGCTGCGACACCCGCCGGTCCGCCGGCTACGGCAGGTCAGGAGCCGGCCGCCGCGGCGGCACCGAGCAGGCCGGCCAGCCCGGTGGCGGTCCTCATCGCCTTCCTGCTGGTGGCGCTCGGCACGCTGGTCGCCTACCTGCTGTGGAAGACCGACCGGACCGGCACCCCGTTCAAGATCGGAAACCAGACGTCGGCGTACGCCGGCGCGACCGCCTTCGCCGCCGCCGTGGAACGGTTCCTGGAGCCGTTCTCGCACATCCTGCCGGGCGGCCGCAAGGCCCGCTCGGAGTACGAGCGGCTGGTCGCCGCACTGGCCAACCGCAACCCCGGCGTCAGCCTGGACACCATCGCGGCCGCCAAGGCCCGGATGGACCACACCACCGCCAACCGGGGCGTGCTGCTGTGGGGGCTGGCCACCGGCCTGTCCACCGTGGTGGCATCGCTGGGCGGCTTCTACTTCCTGCACATGATCGCCGCGGACAACTGGAACCCCGCCGACATCCCGCTGTGGGTGGACGCGCTGGCCACCGGCCTGATCGTGGGTACCGGCACCAAGCCGCTGCACGACCTGCTCACCAAGCTGCAGAACGCCCGCAGCGCAGCCAGCTCGGGCTGATCCGTCTCGGGCGCGCCGGGGCTTCCCGGCGCGCCCGAGAGCCACCCGCCTGGCGCGGCCGGCGCGCTGACCCGTAGAGTCGCTACACGTGAAGGCCGACGCGCTGCGTGGACACCTGGACGCGCTACTGCTGGCCGTCCTCGACGACGAACCCCGGCACGGGTACGCCATCATCGAAGCGCTCCAGCAGCGCAGCGGCGGCGCGCTGAGCCTGCCCACCGGCACGGTCTACCCGGCGCTGCGCCGGCTGGAGCGCGCCGGCCTGGTGGCCAGTGCGTGGAGCACTGTGGGCGGCCGGGAGCGGCGCACGTACCAGCTCACGCCGGCCGGTCGGGCAACGTTGTCCAGCGAGCGGTCGGCCTGGCAGGAGTTCACCGCCACCATCGGCTCGGTCCTGGAGCCCCGGCCCGCCCTCGGCTGATCGCCTCGCCGCCCGGCTGGTCCGACCGTCTCAGGCGGTGACCGGTGGGTGCGGGTGCGGCTCAGGCTCAGGCAGCGCCAGGCGCCGGCCACCGCGCAGGCGAAGGCGACGTTGGCCAGCGCCAGCCCGGCCCACACCGGCGGCGAGGCGAGGAACGCCGGCCAGCGGGCCAGGCTCCACAGGTAGATGGTCAACCCGACCAGGCCGTGCAGCGCCAGGAAGCCCAGCGCGCCGCGCCCACACCGCGCGTCCACCCGGGCGCCGTCCGGCGCGAACCGGCTGCCCCAGCCGAGCAGCAGCCGGGCCGCCAGCGCCGCTCCCGCGCCGGCCAGCGCCAGGTAGCCGAAGCCGTCCGCGACCAGCAGCAGGCCGGCGCCGCCGGCGACCGGCCGCCCCGGCCACAGCAGCGGGGCCAGCCAACGCAGCGCGACCAGCGCGGCCGCGAAAGCCACCGTGGTACGCCGTGCCTGCGCCACCGCCAGCTCCGCCTGGTACCCGGGGAGCACCTCGCCGTAGCTGCCGAACTCGGCGACCGCCCGGCGCTGGGCCGCCTCCGCCACAGCGCCCTGCGCCTGGTACGCCTCACTCGCGTCGACCAGGCTGTCGCGCGCCTCGGCGATCAGGTCGGACCGCAGCCGGCGCGGGCCGCGCAGCGCCCCGGCGAGTCCGGCGACGTAGTCGTCCAGCACGCTCACCCGTCCAGGGTGTCACACCCGAGCGGCCGCCCGGATCAGGGCTCGACCGGGGTGACCCCCGACGCCGCGGGTGTCCCGGCCGGGGTGGCGGCCAGGGCGTAGCCGGGTTCGGCCAGCCGGGCGGCGGCGTGCCAGCGGGCGTACCAGCCGGGCTCGTCGACCAGTCGGGCGTGCGGGCCGCGCTGCACCACCCGGCCGGCGTCGAGGACCAGCACCTCGTCGAAGCCGGTCAGGTCGACCAGCCGGTGGGTGACCAGCACCACACTGCGCCGGCCGGCGCCGCCCAGCAGCCGGCTCACCAGGGCGTCGGCGGCGGCCGGATCCAGCCCCTCGGTCGGCTCGTCCAGCAGCAGGACCGGCGCCGGGTCCAGCAGCGCCCGCGCGACCAGCAGCCGCCGCCGCTGGCCGCCGGAGAGGGTACCGCCGTCCTCGCCGACCACCCGGTCCAGCGCGAGTTCGCCGTCGGCCAGCCCGGCACCGGCCAGGGCGGCGCTCAGCGCCGGGTCGTCGTAGCCGGCCCGGCCCAGGGTCAGGTTCTCCCGCACCGTGGTGTGGAACACGTGCGCGTCGGCCAGCACGCCGGAGGCCGCCCGCCAGCGCTGCTCGGGCGCCGGGTCGGCGCCGCGGAGAGTGAGCCGGCCGGCGGCCGGTGCGAGCTGCCCGGCGAGCAGGGCGAGCAGGGTGGACTTCCCGGAGCCGCTGGGCCCGACCACGGCCAGCCGCCGCCCGGCCGGCAGCCGCAGGTCCACTGTGGACAGCGCCGGGGTGGCCCGCCCGGGGTAGCCGGCGCCGACTCCGGCCAGGTCGACCTCGACGGCGGCGTCCAGCACCCGGTCACCGGCGGCGGCGGGCAGCCCGTCGGCGGTCGGGCGCAGCAGCGGGCGGACCCGGGCCAGGCTGGTACGCAGCTCCGCGTAGCGCACCGCCGCGCTCTGCAGCGGTACCAGCACCTCGACGGCGGCCAGCGCGAGCAGCGGCAGGGTGGCTACCAGCTCCGGGGGCAGCCGGGAGCCGGTGACTACGACGAGTACCCCCAGCGCGGTGACGCCGGGCAGCAGCGAGCCCAGGCCGCCCAGGGCGCTGGCCCACCGGCCGGCCGCGCGCTCCAGCGTTGCCACCTCACCGGCCCGGGCGTCGGCCCGGGCCACCGCGGCCGGGGTGGCGCCGAAGGCGGCCAGGTCGGCGGCGCCGGTGACCGCGTCCAGCGCGGCGACGGCGTAGCCCGCCCGGGCCGGCGCCAGCCGGCGTGCGCTGCGCCGGGTCAGCGCGTAGGCGGCCAGCGGGGTCAGCGCGCCGGCGGCAACCATCCCGGCGGCCAGCAGCCCGGCGGCCGGGGCCGAGAAGACGGCGGTGAAGCCGACGGTGGCGGCGGTGACCAGCACCGCCACCCCGGCCGGCAGGGCGCAGCGCAGCAGCGCGTCCTGGACCGCGTCGACGTCCGCGACCAGCCGGGTGAGCGCGTCCCCGCGCGGGGTGCCGCCCGGGTCGCGGGCCAGTCCGGCGAAGACCCGGGTGCGCAGCAGCGCCAGCACCCGCAGGACCGCGTCGTGGCTGACCAGCCGCTCCAGGTAGCGCAGCGCGCCCCGGCCGATGGCGAAGGCGCGTACCGCCACGATCGCGACCGACAGCGCGATCAGCGGTGGCCGCCCGGCCGCCCGGGTGATCAGCCAGACCGCGGTGGCGAGCAGGGCCAGCCCGCACAGTTCGGTGGCGGTGGCGACGAGCCCGGCCAGGAGCAGCCGCCAGCGGGTGCCGTTCACGCCGGTACCACCTCGCGCACCGCGCCGTCGCGGACCCGCAGGATGCGCCCGGCACCGGTGAGCAGCGCCGGCCGGTGCGCCACCACCAGCGCACCGCGGTCGCTGACCAGCGCCGAACTGGCGGCCAGGACAGCGGCCTCGCTGGCGCCGTCCAGTCCGGCGGTCGGCTCGTCGAGCAGCACCAGCCCGGCGCCCGGGCCGTCCGCGGCGACCGTGCGCAGCAGCGCCCGGGCCAGCGCCACCCGCTGCCGCTGCCCGGTGGACAGGCCGGTGCCACCCTCGCCCAGCCGGGTGGCGTACCCGTCCGGCAGCGCGGCCACCACGTCGTGCAGGTACGCCGCCCGGGCCGCCGCCTCGATCCGGGCAGCCGGGGCGTCGGCGGCGCCCAGCGCGATGTTGGCGGCCACCGTGTCGGCGAACAGGTGCGGTCGCTGCGGTACCCAGGCCAGCCGCGCCCGCCAGGCGTCGAGGTCGACGGCGGCCAGGTCGGCACCGTCCACCAGGACCCGCCCGGAGTCCAGCGGCGCGAAGCCGAGCAGTACCTCCAGCAGGGTGCTCTTGCCACCGCCGCTGGGGCCGATGAGCGCCACCCGCTCCCCCGGCCGCAGGGTCAGCTCGACCTCGCGCAGGCCGCGCAGGCACACCCGGTCGAAGACGATCTCACTGGTGGCCGGGTCCGGCACCCGGGCACCGGCAACGGCGCGCGGCCCGCCGCCCGGGCTCTCCAGCAGGGCGAACGCCTCGGTGGCCGCGGCCAGTCCTTCCTGGCTGGCGTGGAACCGGGCACCGGCGGTGCGCAGCGGCGTGTACGCCTCCGGCGCCAGCAGCAGCACCAGCAACGCCACCGAGAGGGTGAGCCGCCCCTCCAGCAGCCGCAGCCCCACCGGGACGGCGACCAGCGCCACCGAGATGGACGAGATCAGCTCCAGCACCAGGGCGGAGAGGAACGCGATGCGCAGCGTCGCCATGGTCGCGCCGCGGTACCGGTCGGCCATCCCGCGCACCACGCCGACCTGGGCGCCGGCCCGGCCGAACGCGTGCAGCGTGCCCATCCCGGCGAGCATGTCCAGGAAGTGGCCGCCGAGCGTGGACAGCAGCCGCCACTGCCGGTCGGTGTGCGCCCGGGTCTGCCAGCCGACCAGGATCGCGAAGACCGGGATGAGTGGCAGGGTGAGCCCGACGACCACGGCCGACGCGGGGTCGGCCCAGGCGATCCGCACCAGTACGGCCACCGGCACGGCCACCCCGAGCACGAGTTGCGGCAGGTACCCGACGAGGTAACCGTCGAGGGCGTCGACGCCGCGGCCGACCAGGGTGACCAGCGAGCCGGCGCGCTGGCCGGCGAGCCGGTCCGGTCCCTGTCGGGCGGCCCGGTCCAGCAGCCGGGCCCGCAGGTCCGCCTTCACCCCCGCCGCGGTACGGACGCTGACCAGCCCGAACGCCCAGTGCTGGGCGGAGCGGGCGGCGAACACGGCCAGTGCCACGATCAGCGCCGGGCGGTCCAGCCGGCCCTGGACGGCGGTGGCGACCAGCCGGGCCAGCGCGGTGGCCTGGGCGATCACCAGGAGCGCGGTGAGCACAGCCGAGCCGCTGACGGCCAGCAGGTACCAGCGCAGCCGTGGCAGCCGCAGCAGCCGCGGATCCACCGGACCCACCGCCCACCTCCCCGCATCCGTGTGCTGCCGACGGTACCCACCGCGGCGGCGCGCGCGCCCGCAACCCGGGTCAGGCCGACCGGCGCGTCACCGCCACCTGTCGCCACGCTACAGGTGGCGCCGGGAAGTGTCGTACCGGGGCGGCATCCTGCTCGTACACCTGTTCAACCAGGGGCTACTTGCAAATCATTGGCAACTGCAAGAGCTGGACACTAAAGTGAGGCCGACGCCCGACCGGCCGTCCGGGGACCCTGCCGGGGAGCCCGCAGCACTGGAGGTGACCCCCGTGGCTGAACTGACCGCGTCGTCCCAGCTGGCCACCGTCAGCCCGGCCACCGCGACGGTGGCGACCGCGAGCCCGCCGACCGCTGGTCCGACCGCCGCGAGCCCGACCGCCGCAGGGCTGAGCACTGCGGGTCCGGGCGCCGCGAGCGTGGCCGCGCGGAAGCGCCCGTCCCGGCTGTCCCGGCAGGAGTGGATCCGCATCGCCGGCATGGCCGGCTTCGTCATCGCCCTGCACGTGATCGGGTTCGTGACACTGTTCGCCCTGGTCGCTCCGCAGCACTACAACCTCGGTACGGACAGCGACACCGGCAAGACCGTCTTCTTCACCGCCGGCCTCGGCATCACCGCCTACGTGCTGGGCATGCGGCACGCCTTCGACGCCGACCACATCGCCGCCATCGACAACACCACCCGCAAGCTGATGGCCGACAACCAGCGCCCCGTCTCGGTGGGCTTCTGGTTCTCCCTCGGCCACTCCTCCATCGTCTTCGGCCTGTGCGCCCTGCTCTCGATGGGCGTCCGGGCGCTGGCCGGGCAGGTCGGCGACGACGCGTCCACGCTGCACACGGTCACCGGCCTGATCGGCACCGCCGTCTCCGGCGTCTTCCTGATGACCATCGCGGTCATCAACCTGGTGGTGCTCAGCGGCATCCTGCGGGTGTTCCGCAAGATGCGCACCGGCGAGTACGACGAGTCGGAGCTGGAGGAGCAGCTCAACAAGCGCGGCCTGATGAACCGCATCCTGGGCGGCGCCACCCGGGCGGTCCGCAAGCCCTGGCACATGTACCCGGTGGGCCTGCTGTTCGGGCTCGGCTTCGACACCGCCACCGAGGTGTCCCTGCTGGTACTGGCCGGCGGCGCGGCCGCCTTCGCGCTGCCCTGGTACGCCATCATGGTGCTGCCGGTGCTGTTCGCGGCCGGCATGTCGCTGCTGGACACCATCGACGGCTCGTTCATGAACTTCGCCTACGGCTGGGCCTTCTCCAAGCCGGTCCGCAAGGTGTTCTACAACATCACCATCACCGGGTTGTCGGTGGCGGTGGCGCTCATCATCGGAATGATCGAGATCATCTCGATCATCACCGACCGACTCGATATCCAGAGTGGTCCGCTGGCCTGGATCGGCAACGCGCCGCTGGACTACGTCGGATACACCATCGTCGGCCTGTTCGTGCTCACCTGGGCGGTGGCCATCGCGGTGTGGAAGTTCGGCCGCATCGAGCAGAAGTGGAGCGCCGCCCTGCGCACGGCCGAACCCGCCGAGTAGCGGCCGGTGCGGCCACAGGACGGGAATTCCCCGGCGGTCCGCGGCGGGCTGCCTAGACTCGCCCGCATGGGGAAGCGATACGAACGGATCGACGGGCGGCTGCGCGAGTTCATCGACGCGCAGCCGCTGTTCTTCGTGGCGAGCGCGCCGCTGGCCGGCGACGGGCACGTCAACATCTCGCCCAAGGGGCGGCCCGGCACCCTCGTGGTCCTCGACGAGCTGCGGGTGGCCTACCTGGACTTCGGCGGCAGCCACGCGGAAACCATCGCGCACCTGCGGGAGAACGGCCGGATCACGCTGATGTGGTGCGCCTTCGCCGGCCCGCCGAACATCGTGCGGGTGCACGGCCGGGGCGAGCCGGTGTTCCGGGACGACCCGCGCTTCCCGGAGCTGGTACGCCTCTTCGGCGACGCCGACGCCCCCGGCCTGCGCGCCGTCATCGTGGTGACCGCCGAGATCATCAGCGACACCTGCGGCTTCGGCGTGCCGTACCTGGACTACGTGGGCGAGCGTCCGCTGCACACCGACTACTTCGGCCGCAAGAGCGACGAGGAGTTCCGGGCCTACTGCGAGAGCAAGGAGTTCAACGCGGAGAGCATCGACGGGCTGCCCGCCCTGCCGCTCCCGCTGCCCGGGCGCGCCGCCGTCGGAGCCTGACGGCCGCCTCACCCCGTGCCGACCACCACCCGGTCGTCGGTACGCACGTCCGCGGTGACCGTCACCACCCCCGAGTCGGTCTCGTGGCGCAGCGGCACGCCCAGTCGCCGCATGGTACGGATCATCGCCGCGTTGTCGACGTGGGCGTGCGCGTGCACCGCCTCCACACCGGCAGCGGCGGCCAGCTCCACGGTCCGGCGCAGCAGCACGGTACCCAGCCCCAGGCGCTGCCACTCGTCCCGGACCAGCAGCGCGACCTCCGCCTCCGGCCCGTCAGCGAGCAGGTTGGACCAGGCGACCAGCTGGCCGTTCGCCTGGTCCTCGACCACCAGGGTCAGCGCCGTGGCCGGGTCGAGCAGCCGGGTCAGCCGGGGCCGGTCCGGTCCGGCCGCTGTGCCGAGGTAGCGCCGCCGCAGCGTCTCCGGCGTGCAGCGCTCGTGCAGCGCCGCCACGGCGTCCAGGTCGTCCGGGGTGGCGTAGCGCAGGGTCAGCTCGGCACCGGACGGCAGCACCAGCTGCCAGCTGGGCCGGGCCGGTGCGGTGACAGCGACGGCCAGGTCGACCAGGGCGTGTGCGCGGGCGTACTCGGCCGGGGTGAAGGGTGGTTCGGCGCGGCGCAGGTGCAGGGTGCCGCCGGCCGGGTCGGGCAGCGCCATCACGGTGGCGCTGAAGCCGGCCCGGGTGAGCGTGTCGTCCGGGCGCCAGACGATCTCGCACAGCTCCGGCTCGCCCTCGCCGAGCAGCAGCGCCAGCGCGGCGGCCAGCTCCTCAGGGTCGCGGGCGACCCGGGCGGCCAGGCCGATCAGCTGGGTCGGCGTGTCCACCAGCCCGTGCGCGTCGGCGCGGCGTACCCACGCGTCCCGGCCGCGGCCCTTGCCCACCGCGGCCAGCAGCTCCGCCTCGGACAGCGCATCCGGGGCGTCCACCAGGAAGTCGTCGACGACGCCGGCCTCGGTGGCGTGCACCTGCACCGACAGGATGTTCACCTTGCGCAGCGCCAGACTCGCGGTCAGCACGGCCAGGAATCCCGGCCGGTCGTCCACGGTCGCGCGTACCCGCCACAGCGCCATGTCGTGCTCCTCATCCAGGTACCCGCCCCCCGAGCGGGTGGTCTCGCTGGTCGCGGCGCTGCGACCTGCCGGAGCCCAGGCTGCCAGGCGCGGATTTCCGGCCGGTAACCCGGGCATTTCCCTGGCCCCGGACCTCAGATGGGCTGGGTCACACCCGCCTGGGCGGCCAGCCGGTCCAGCCGGTCACCCAGCACCAGCGCGCTGGCCCGGACCAGTTGGGCGAGCCGGTCGACCTCGGTCACGTGGAACGCCGGTACCGCCGGCGTGTCGTCGGCACTGCCCCGGGCCACCAGGAACACCAGGCCGGCCCGGCCGAACGGGGCAGCCGCGTAGCGCAGCCCCTCGCTACCGCTGAACGCCCGCGGGCGCAGCGGCGCCACCTCGGGCGCGCGCAGCGGCGACGGCGCCTGCCAGCTGGCGTAGATCACAGTAGGCCCGTTCTCCGGCGCGCCTTCGGCGAACCCGCCCAGGCCGGCCGCGCCGTTGAGCGCCCAGTCGGCCGGGACCAGCAGGACCGCCGCCCAGTCCGCGGAGAGCAGCCCGGGTACCGCGTCGACCAGGGTGGCCACCCCGTCGTCGCTGTTGGCCGCCACCTGGCCGACCAGTTCGGCGTCGGCCCCGCCCACCGAGGTGGCGCCGACCGAGCGCCAGGCGCCCTCGACGCTCACGCCGGGGATCGCGCCGAGCCCGGCGAGGATGCGGTCCACCGGCGCGGCCGCCGGCCAGATGACGGTGAAGTCGTCGACCGCCCGCCCGCCGACCCGCTCCAGGACGATCATCTGCACGATGTCGGCGCCGGTGACGCCCAGCGTGCGGGCCACCTGGCCGAGCGAACCTGGCCGATCGGGCAGGCGGACCCGAAGGCGCAGCAGCATGGTTCCTCCTCGTCGGTGAACGACGTGTGCCCGCCGGGTGGCCGGCAGGGGAAACGACGATGGGCCCTATCGTGCCCGGCCGCCGTTACCGAGCTGTTGCACCGGGATGTCCCGGACAAGACGACCGGTCCCACCGAACTGCCACCGCCTCGTTGACACCACGCGGGTGAGCACGTGGACTGGGGCGATGACAGCGCAGTCGCCGCCGGCCGGCGCGCCCCGGCCCGACCGGCCAGCCGGGGCCGGGCCGCCCGGACTGGACCTCGGCCGGCTGGCCGGCTGGCTGGCCGGGCACGCCGACCTCGGCCTCCCGGCCGGCGGACTGCGCGGCGAGCTGATCGCCGGCGGCCGGTCCAACCTGACCTACCGGCTGCGGGCCGGGGACGTCACGGTGGTGCTGCGCCGGCCGCCGCTCGGCCACGTGCTGGCCACCGCGCACGACATGGGCCGGGAGTACCGGGCCATCTCGGCGCTGCGGGACACCGCCGTGCCGGTACCGGCCGCCCTGGCCCTGTGCACCGACCCGGACGTGCTCGGCGCCCCGTTCTACCTGATGTCCGACGTCCCCGGCGTGGTGTACCGCAGCCGCGTGCAGACCGACCGGCTCACCGCCGACCAGCGCCGGGCGCTGGCCTTCGCCATGGTGGACACCCTGCGGGAGCTGCACGCGGTGGACCCGGACGCGGTCGGGCTGGGCGACTTCGGCCGGCCGGAGGGGTACCTGTCCCGGCAGGTGAGCCGCTGGGCCCGGCAGCTGGACGCCTCCCGCAGCCGCCCGCTGCCCGGCATCGACGAGCTGCGCGACCGGCTGCTGGCCACGCTGCCGCCGCAGCGCCGGGTGGCGGTCGTGCACGGCGACTACCGGCTGGACAACCTGATCGTCGACCCGGCGCGGCTTTCGGTGGCGGCGGTGCTCGACTGGGAGATGGCCACCCTGGGCGACCCGCTGGCCGACCTGGGGCTGCTGCTGACCTACTGGGACGTGCTGGCCACGCTGCCCCGGGGCGGCGCCGGCGAGCCCAACCCGGTGGCCGACGGGCTGGGCGAGGCGGCCGGCTTCCCGGCCGGCGGGCAGCTGCTGGCCCGCTACGGCGCCGATCCCGACCAGCTGCGCTGGTACGTCGGGCTGGGCTGCTACAAGCTCGCGGTGATCTGCGAGGGCATCCACTTCCGGTACACCCTGGGGCAGACCGTGGGTGCCGGCTTCGACCGGATCGGCGACGCGATCGCGCCGCTGGTCACCTACGGGCTGTCGGTCACCACGGGGGGATGAGATGGATTTCCGGTACGACGAGCGCACCCGCGCCCTGATCGACGAGGTGACCGCGTTCCTCACCGACCGGGTGTACCCGGCCGAGCCGGTCTTCGCCGCCCAGGCGCGCGACAGCGGCTGGCACCGCCCGCCGGTACTGGCGCAGCTGAAGACCGCCGCCCGGGAACGGGGCCTGTGGAACCTCTTCCTCACCAGTGAGCACGGCCTGCCGGGCGGGCACGGCGCCGGCTTGACCAACCTGCAGTACGCCCCGCTGGCCGAGCTGACCGGGCGCAGCCCGCAGCTGGCTCCGGAGGCGTTCAACTGCGCCGCGCCGGACACCGGCAACATGGAGCTGCTCGCCCAGTACGGCACCCCCGAGCAGCGCGAACGCTGGCTGGAGCCGTTGCTGGACGGGCGGATCCGGTCAGCGTTCTGCATGACCGAGCCGGACGTGGCGTCCTCGGACGCCGGCAACATCACCACCCGCATCGAACGCGACGGCGACAGCTACGTGATCACCGGCCGCAAGTGGTGGTCCTCCGGTGCGATGGCGCCAAACTGCGAGCTGTTCGTGGTGATGGGCCGGACCGATCCGGACGCCGACCGGCACCGCCGGCAGAGCATGATCCTGGTTCCCCGGGACACACCGGGCGTGACGGTGCGGCGCGGGATGACGGTGTTCGGCTACGACGACGGCCCGCACGGCGGACACGCCGAAGTGGACTTCGACGCGGTCCGGGTCCCAGCGGCCAACCTGCTCGGCGGCGAGGGCGAGGGGTTCGCGATCGCCCAGGCCCGGCTCGGCCCGGGCCGGATCCACCACTGTATGCGGCTGGTCGGGATGGCTGAGCGGGCACTGGAGTTGATGTGCCGGCGGGCCGTCGGCCGGGTCGCGTTCGGCCGGCCACTGGCCGAGCAGGGGGTGGTACAGGAGTGGATCGCGCAGTCCCGGGTGGAGATCGAGCAGGCCCGGCTGCTGATACTCAAGACCGCCTGGCTGATGGACACGGTGGGCAACAAGGGTGCGCACACCGAGATCCAGGCCATCAAGATCGTGACCCCGGCGATGGCGCTGGGCGTCATCGACCGGGCCGTGCAGACCTTCGGCGCGGCCGGCGTCTCCCAGGACACGCCGCTGGCGGCGCTCTGGGCCCAGGCCCGGACGCTGCGCCTGGCGGACGGCCCGGACGAGGTGCACAAGGCATCGCTGGCCCGCCGGGAGCTGCGCCGCTACACCCGGCCCTGACTCCACTGCGGACCACGGGTCGGACATCGACGGTTGGCACGCCAAGATTCTTTTGCCAGCTTCGGCTTCGATCGATTGCCGTCTCCGGCAACAAAATGGCTGGCCAGCGGCTTTAACCGCGGCGTAACGGCTTCGTCCGGCGCCGGCCCGGCCGCAAGTTCCGGAACCTACTTATCTTGACAGTTAATTCAACTCAGATGAGTCTCTATATCGAGAGCGCTCAGCCCCCACTCCGGCTCACCCGTCAGGGCGGGCCGGAGCACTCCCTAAGGCCGGACGGTACCGCCGCTAGGCCAGTGGCGGCACCGTCCGTTGCCGCACACCCCCGAACCAGGGAGCATCGATGCCCACCGCTGTCCTGCCGGCGCTGCACCGCCGGAAACGAACGTATCTGATCGCCGCGGTCGCCACGCTGGTACTGCTGGCGGTCTATGCGATCACCACCTCGCTGACCGCGAACGCGGCCAGCACGCTGCTCTCCCAGGGCAAGCCGGCGACGGCTTCGTCCAGCGAGAACGCCGGCACGCCGGCCTCCGCGGCCGTCGACGGCAACACCACCACCCGCTGGTCGTCGGCGTTCGCGGACCCACAGTGGATCCAGATCGACCTCGGCCAGTCGGCCGACATCACCCAGGTGGTCCTCACCTGGGAAGCGGCCTACGCCAAGGCGTTCCAGATCCAGGTCTCGGCCGACGCCACCACCTGGACCAGCATCTACTCCACCACCACCGCCACCGGCGGCACGCAGACCCTGAACATCACCGGCACCGGCCGGTACGTGCGGATGTACGGCACCGCCCGGGCCACCGGCTACGGCTACTCGCTCTACGAGTTCCAGGTCTACGGCTCCATCGGCGGCGGTACGCCGGGCGGCTGCGGCACCACCAACGCCGCGCAGGGCAGGACCGCCACCGCGTCGTCCGCCGAGAGCGCGGGCACCGCGGCGAGCAACGCGGTCGACGGCAACACCGGTACCCGCTGGTCGTCGGCGTTCAGCGACCCGCAGTGGCTGCAGGTCGACCTGGGCAGCAGCCAGCCGGTCTGCCAGGTGCTGGTCAACTGGGAGGCGGCGTACGCCAAGTCGTTCCAGCTCCAGCTCTCCACCGACGGCAGCACCTGGAACACCGTGTACACCACCACCACCGGGGCCGGCGGCAACCAGACCTACAACGTCACCGGCAGCGGCCGGTACGTGCGGGTCTACGGCACCCTGCGGGCCACCGCCTACGGCTACTCCATCTGGGAACTCGGCGTGCACACCGGCACCGGCTCGACGTCCCCGTCGGTGGTACCCACCACCCCGAACACCAGCCCGTCGTCCAACCCGACCTGCTCGGGCGGCGGCACGGTGACCGGTGGCGGCGCGCTCGGCTCGAACGTGATCGTCTACGACCCGTCCATGTCCGGCGCCACCATCCAGGCATCGGTGGACAACGTGTTCCACACCCAGGAGGCCAACCAGTTCGGCACCCAGCGCTACGCGCTGCTGTTCAAGCCCGGCTCGTACACCGGCTTCAACGCCCAGATCGGCTTCTACACCTCCATCGCCGGCCTCGGCCAGAACCCGGACGACGTGGCCATCCACGGTGACGTGACGGTCGACGCCGGCTGGTTCGCCGGCAACGCCACGCAGAACTTCTGGCGCTCGGCGGAGAACTTCTCCATCTACCCGTCGGCCGGCTTCACCCGGTGGGCGGTCGCGCAGGCCGCGCCGTTCCGGCGCATCGACGTGCACGGTGACCTCAACCTGGCGCCGAACGGCTACGGCTGGGCCTCCGGCGGGTACATCGCCGACAGCCGGGTCTCCGGCACCGTCGGGCCGTACTCGCAGCAGCAGTGGTTCACCCGGAACAGCCAGATCGGCGGCTGGAGCAACGGCGTGTGGAACATGGTGTTCGTCGGGCGTCAACGGCGCCCCGGCGCAGAGCTTCCCGAACCCGGTCTACACCACCGTGGCGCAGGCCCCGGTGGAGCGGGAGAAGCCCTACCTCTACACCGACTCCGGTGGCGCCTACCGGGTGTTCGTGCCCTCACTGGCCACCAACACCTCCGGGGTCACCTGGGCGAACGGCAACACGCCGGGCAGCTCGATCCCGCTGACCCAGTTCTACGTCGCGCACCCGGGTGACTCGGCCGCGACCCTGAACGCGGCGCTCTGCCAGGGGCTGAACCTGCTGTTCACCCCGGGCGTCTACCACATCAACCAGACCCTGAACGTGACCCGCGCGGACACGGTCGTGATGGGCCTGGGCATGGCCACGATCATCCCGGACGGTGGCGTCAACGCGATGAACGTCGCTGACGTCAACGGCGTGCGGGTCGCCGGCCTGCTCTTCGACGCCGGTACCACCAACTCGCAGGCGCTGCTGACGGTCGGCACCACCGCGGCCACCAGCCACGCCGCCGACCCCATCTCGATCCAGGACGTATTCTTCCGGATCGGCGGTGCCGGCCCCGGCTCGGCCACCACCAGCCTGGTGGTCAACGCCAGCAACACGATCATCGACCATATCTGGGCGTGGCGCGCCGACCACGGCGCGGGCGTCGGCTGGACCAGCAACCCCGCTGACACCGGCCTCATCGTCAACGGCGCCAACGTGACCGCCTACGGCCTGTTCGTCGAGCACTACCAGAAGTACGAGGTGCTCTGGAACGGCAACGGCGGCCGGGAGTACTTCTTCCAGAACGAGATGCCTTACGACGTGCCCAGCGCTGCCGCCTGGCAGAACAACGGGCACACCGGGTACGCCGCGTTCAAGGTCGCCGACTCGGTGACCTCGTTCGAGGCGTGGGGCGTCGGCAGCTACTGCAACTTCACCACGGACTCGACGATCGCGGCGTACCACGCCTTCGAGACGCCGAACAACTCCGGGGTGCGGTGGCACGACCTGCTCACCGTCTCGTTGGGCGGCAAGGGCTCCATCACCCACGTCATCAACGACACGGGCGGCGCTGCCCAGGGCACCAACACCGTCCCGGTGAACCTGGTCAGCTACCCGTGACAGTCGCCGCCCCGCGGTGACTGACCGCACGGGCCCGGGACCACAAGGTCCCGGGCCCGTTGCGTTTCCCGCGATCGCGCGTCGGGCGGGTCAGGCGGAGCCGCGGCGGACCAGGTGGGTGTCCAGCACCACCGAGGCCGAGCTGCCGGCCTCGCCGCGCATCCGGTCCACCAGCAGCAGGGCCATCTCCCGACCCATCTCCTCGACCGGCTGGTAGACGGTGGTCAGCGGCGGGTCGGTCTGCCGGGCGATGATCGAGTCCTCGAAGCCCACCAGGGCCACGTCCGACGGGATCCGCCGGCCGCGCTCCTTGAGCACCCGCATGGCGCCGCAGGCCATCAGGTCGGAGGCGGCGAAGACGGCGTCCACGTCGGGGTGCGAGTCCAGGATCCGGCGCATCGCCGCGGCCCCGGAGTCCTCCGAGAAGTCCCCGTAGGCGATCAGGTCCTCGACCACCGGCAGGCCGGCGCCGGAGAGCGCCTTGCGGTAGCCGGCCAGCCGGTCCACACCCACGCCCATGTCCTGCGGGCCGGCGATGGCGGCGATCTCCCGCCGACCGCTGCCGATCAGGTGGCTGGTGGCGATATGGCCACCACCCACGTTGTCGACGTCCACGAAGCTGACCGGCCGGGGCCGCTGGCCTGCCGGCCGGCCACCGACCACGGTCGACAGGCCACGCTCGTGGCACAGCTCGGGCAGCGGGTCGTCGTCGTGCAGGGAGAGCAGCAGCACCCCGTCGACGTGCTGGTTGGTCAGGTGCTGGTGCAGCCGGTCCCGCTCGTCCGGGGACTGCGCCATGGCCAGCCACAGCTGCAGCGACGGGGTTTCGGCGAGCCCGGCGCTGATGCCCCGGACGATGCCGGCGAAGAACGGCTCGCCGAAGACCCGTTCGCCCGACTCGGAGACCACCAACGCCACCGAATCGGTGCGCTGGGTGACCAGCGCCCGGGCCGCCCGGTTGGGCACATACCCCAACTCGGCGATGGCCGCCTCGACGGCCGCCTTCGACTCCGGACTCACCTGCGGCGAACCGTTCACCACCCGGGACACCGTGCCCCGGCCGACGCCGGCCCGGGCGGCGACCTCGTCGAGAGTCGGACGCCCGGCCGAACGGGTGCGCTGGGTCGTCATGTCGAGCTCCTCGTTGCTGGTCAGGTCGCCGCCGGTACCGCCTCTATTCTGCAGCCAGGCCGTTTCTGCGGGTAACCTCGGCGTACCAGCGGCCGCTGCGCTTGGGGATGCGGCGCTGGGTCGGATAGTCCACGTAAACCATTCCGAACCGCTTCGAATACCCCCACGCCCATTCGAAGTTGTCCAGGAGCGACCAGGCGAAGTAGCCGCGCAGCGGCACCCCCAGGTTGATCGCCTCGTGGCAGGCGCGCAGGTGCTGGTCGAAGTAGTCGACCCGGGGCGCGTCGTCCACCTCGCCGTCGGCGCCCGGCTCGTCGTCGAAGGCGGCGCCGTTCTCGGTGACGTAGAGCGGCAGTTCGGTGTACTCCTTGTGCACCCGGACCAGGGTCTCCACCAGGCCCGGCGCGTCGATCTCCCAGCCCATGGCGGTGACCGGCAGGCCGCGGTTGCCGAACTCGACGTGCTCGCTGCCCGGGTAGCAGGACGGCTTGCGCCAGTACGCCGGCTTGCCGTCGACCGGCTGCGCCTGCGGGTCCGGAGTGGTCACCACGTGCCGGCTGTAGTAGTTGATCCCCAGGAAGTCCATCGGGGTACTGATCACCGCCAGGTCGCCGTCCCGGACGTGGCTGAAGTCGGAGACCTTGGCCAGGTCGGCCACCACGTCCTCGGGGTAGCTGCCGTGCAGGATCGGGTCCAGGAAGATCCGGTTGGACAGGCCGTCGATGCGCCGGGCGGCGTCGGCGTCGCCCGGCGAGTCGGTGGCCGGCGAGACGGCGTACAGGTTGAGCGTGATGCCCAGCGCGCTGTCCCCACCGGCCGCGCGCAGCGCCTGCACCGCCTGGCCGTGCGCCAGCATCAGGTGGTGCGCCGCCGCCACGCTGGCGCCCGGCTCGGTCCGGCCCGGCGCGTGGTCGCCCGAGCCGTACCCGAGGAAGGCCGAGCACCAGGGCTCGTTGAAGGTGGTGAAGTGGCGTACCCGGTCGCCCAGGGCGCCGTGCACGAGCTGGGCGTACTCGGCGAAGCGCGCAGCGGTGTCGCGGTTGGGCCAGCCGCCGGCGTCCTCCAGCTCCTGCGGCAGGTCCCAGTGGTAGAGGGTGACCCAGGGCAGGATGCCGCGCTCCAGCAGCCCGTCGACCAGGCGCTGGTAGAAGTCCACGCCCTCCGGGTTGGCCGGACCCCGCCCGTGCGGCTGGATCCGGCTCCAGGACAGCGACAGCCGGTAGGAGCTGAGCCCCAACTCGGCCAGCAGATCGAGGTCCTCGTCGTAGCGGTGGTAGTGGTCGCAGGCGACATCGCCGGTGTCGCCTGCGACCACCTTGCCTGGAGTGTGACTGAAGGTGTCCCAGATCGAGGGGGTGCGCCCGCCCTCGGTGGCCGCTCCCTCGATCTGGTACGCCGCGGTGGCGGCGCCCCAGAGGAAGCCGGCCGGGAAGTCCAGTCGGTCGGTTCCCAGCTCGACCGGCTGAGGCTGGTAGGTAGTCACGCCTTGAGAGCACCTTCCATGATGCCGCCGATGATCTGACGGCCGAAAATGATGAACACGACGAGCAACGGCACTACCGCCACCGCCGTACCGGCGAATACCTGGGAATAGTCTTGGAAGTACCCAGTTCCCAGGTTACGCAGCGATATCTGCACAGTGGGGTTCTCCGGGTCCTGCATGGCGACCAGGGGCCAGAGGAAATCGTTCCAACTCTGCATGAAGGTGAAGATCGCCAGCACGGCCGCGGCCGGCCGGAGCGCGGGCAGCACCACGTTCCAGTAGATGCGCCAGGTGGTGCAGCCGTCGATGCGGGCCGCCTCGATCAGTTCATCCGGTACGGCCTGGGCGGCGTACTGGCGCATCATGAAGATCCCGAACGACGTGATCAGGAACGGGACGATCACGGCGGCGAGCCGGTTGTGCCAACCGAACTTGACCATCATCAGGTACAGCGGGATGACGCCCAGCTGCACCGGCACCATGGAGCTGCCGAGGATGAACAGCAGCAGCGCGTTCTTGCCGCGGAACCTGAGCTTGGCGAAGGCGAAGCCGGCCAGGGTGGAGAAGAACACCGTGGAGACGGTGACCGAGGTGGCAATGATGATCGAGTTGAGCAGGCCCTTGCCGATGTGGGCGTCCTCGTTCTCCCACACGGTCTTGAGGTTGGTGAAGAAGTGCGAGCCGGGCAGGAACGGCGGCGGCACCGCCTTCAGCGCGTCGTTGGTGACGGTGGCGCCGATCAGCATGAAGTAGATCGGGAACGCCGACAGCACCAGGGCGACGACCAGCGTCAGGTAGGTGAGCGGGCTCGCCTTCCACAGGTGGGCGGCCGGCATCTTGCCGCGCTTGCGGGCGCGGGGCGGGACGCCCGGCAACGTGGTGGTGGGGCGGACATGGGAGTGCAGCGTGCTCATCGGGGGGCCTCTCAGCTGTCCGAGTTGATCCGACGGACCACGAGGAAGTTCAGCGCGGCCGTGATGAGGATGATCAGGAACAGGAACCACGCGACTGCCGCCGCGTAGCCCAGCCGTTGTCGCTCCCAGATGCCCTCGAACATGTACATTGTCACGGTCTGGAACTGGCGCAGGGTGCCACCGCGGTAGCCACCGGTGCCGGTGGTGAAGGTGACCGGCTCACCGAAGAGCTGCAGGCCGCCGATGGTGGAAATGATCACGGTGAAGATGATCGTGGGACGCAGCATCGGGACGGTGATCCGCCAGAACTGCCGCCAGTTGGTGGCGCCGTCCAGCGAGGCCGACTCGTAGATGTCGCGCGGGATGGACTGCATGGCGGCCAGGTAGATCAGGGCGTTGTAGCCGGTCCAGCGCCAGTTGATCATGGTAGCCAGGGCGCTCCAGGAGGACCACTTGTTGGCCTTCCAGTCGACCTTGCCGATTCCCACGGAGTGCAGCAGCCAGTTGACCAGACCGAAGTCCCGGCTGTACAGGTCGTTGAAGATCAGGCCGATGACGGCGGTGGAGGTGACGATCGGGATGATGATGCCCATCCGGATCGTGGTCCGTGCGCGCAGCTGCTTGTTCAGCAGGTTGGCGATGAACAGGGCGAGCAGCAGCTGCGGAACCGTGGAGATCAGGAAGATCCCGAAGGTGTTGTAGACCGAGTTCCAGAACTGGTCCTCGTGGATCAGCTCGTTGAAGTTGCCCAGGCCGACCCACTTCTGGTGGGCCTTGTCCGAGCCGAGCGGCCAGTCATGCAGCGAGATCCACAGCGTGTAGACCATCGGGTACACGCCGAAGATGGAGAAGACCACGAAGAACGGGGCGACGTAGAGATACGGCGAGGCCTTGACATCCAGCCAGCTGCGCAGCGGGCGACTGCGGCGTTGCCGCTCCTGGGAGGGTGGCGAGTACGGCCCGGCGGCGTGCCGGGCGGGTTCGAGTTGCACGGTCATCGGAAGTCCTCCTGTGGGCGACCCAGGCCGGTCGCCGGCCCCGCACCGGCGGTACGGGGCCGATGGCTATGGCACGCGAGGCGGGTGGTACCGATGGCCTGGCCACCGGTACCACCCCAGCGGAAGCGGCTGGTGTCCCCCCGCTGTGCTGCCGCGGTTGGTCCGCCGGGGCTGTTGGCCCCGGCGGACCCCGGTGGTGTTACTTGGCGACAGTGGCGCCGTTCTTGATCGCGTCCTGCCATGCGGCGTCGGCGGTCTTCTTGCCCTGCTCGACCGAGCGCAGCGCATCCTCGACCGCGTTGCGGACCGGCTGGTTCTTGGCGCCCAGGTAGACCGGCTTCAGCGACTTGGCACCGGCGCCGAAGATCACGCCGACCGGAGCGTTGCTGAAGTAGTCGTTCTTGAGGGCCTGGAAGTCGGCGTTGTCGTAGACGGTCGGGTTCGACGGCAGGTTGTTGACCTTCTTGAAGACGGTCAGCTGGCTGTCCGCGCTAGTCAGGAACTTGGCCAGCTCGACGGACTCCTTGAGGTGCTTGCCCTTGCTCGGCACCGAGAGGAACGAGCCGCCCCAGTTGCCGCCGCCGCCGGGAACCTGCGCGACGTCCCACTTGCCCGCAGCGGCGTCACCGGCGTCGGTCTTGATGACGCCGAGCATCCACGCCGGGCAGGCGATGGTGGCGAAGGAGCCCTTCTTGAAGCCCGTGGCCCAGTCGTCCGAGAACGACGCCAGACCACCCGACAGCTTGTCGGCGATCATGGTGTTGGTGGTGGTCCACGCGGCCTGGATGTCCGGGTTCGAGTCGATCACGAGCTTGTCGCTCTTGTCGAAGTAGGTGTACCCGGTGCCCTTGCCGGCGTTCTGCATCAGGATCGCGTTGTAGACGTTGGTCGCCGAGTCCAGGAACTTGGCGCCGGTGTTCTTGGCGGCGAACGTCTGCCCGGTCTTGATGTAGTCGTCCCAGGTCGGCCACAGCTTCGAGACCGCATCGCGGTCGGTCGGCAGGCCGGCCTTGGCGAACAGGTCGGTGCGGTAGCACATGGCCAGCGAGCCGACGTCGGTACCGAGGCCGATGACCTTGCCGTCGGCGGTGGTGCCCTCGTCCCACTTCCAGGGCAGGAAGTTGCTCTTCAGCGAGGCACCGTCATAGTCCAGGTAGTTGACGAAGTTCTGCGCCTGGGACTTGTAGGAGGTGATGGTGCCCTCCTCCAGCGCGACCACGTCGGCCGGGGCGGTACCGGCGGCGAGCCCGGCGTTGAGCTTGTTGTTCTCGTCGTCCAGACCCTGGTTGGTACCCACCTCCTTGATGGTGACGCCGGGGTGGCTGGCCTCGTACTGCTTGTAGAGGTCGTCGTACCCGAAGGTGCCGAAGACCATGACCTCGAGGGTGATGTTCTTGTTCTTACTGTCGCTTGGGCCGCTGTCGCTGCCGCAGGCGGCGAGCGCCAGGACAGCGGAAGCGGAGAGGGCGACCGCCGCGAAAGCGCGGCGACGCAGGGTGACGCCCATCCTCAATGACCCCTTCCAGGTCGTGATGTGTGGCATTCGTCCGATCCTGGGCAGCATGGGACTGCTCGCTGCCCCGGCGAGCCGGACGAGATTTGGAGGGTGTGCTTCAGACCCGCCCTCAGCGGGCCAGGATCGTCTGCCACACCTGGTACTGAACTGCCGGTGTCCTCCGCGTTCGCGATGGATTGCCGATCGCACCGGGCATGAACTGGTCAAACGCCGTACCTTGGGGCCGCCGAAGCGATCGGACCACCCTGCGGAACACCGCCTGAGCCGCTTGACTGTGGCGTGCGCCACTGGTTGTGCGGGAGCGCTCCCATGAGATTGCCGTCAGGTTACGAGGCTGTCAAGGAGCCGATGGGAGCGTTCCCATTTCGTTACGCGGGTAGCCCGTCGGCTCTCCTGTGACAGTGCGTAACCACGGACCGGCGCCCGGCGCGCACAACGGCGCAACTTTCGGTCATTGGGCCGGGGACCACACGCGGCCCGCGGCACCGGTCACTACAGCGTGTACCGGAACGGGGCGCAGGACGGCCGCCGCCGGCCACTCCCGACCGGGTGGCAGCAGCATCCGCTGACGCCACATCGACCGGGCCGAACCAGGGACACCCAGGTCAGCGCGGTGCGTGCCGGTGAAAGTTTCAGGCCAGCCGGCGCAGCAGGGTGGTGGCCCGACCGGGGTCGAAGACCGACGGGTCGAACGGGCGCCCCAGCCAGGCAACCATCGCCTCGTGGTCGCGGTGCGCCGGATCGGCCAGCGCGGTCAGCAGGTTGGCGTAGCCGTAGGCGCCGCCGACGTCCTCCGGCGGGCAGGCCCGCTGGCCGTCCAGGCAGACCGGGTAGCGCTCGTCGGGGTCGGCCGGCGAAATCGCCTCCACCTCGACCTCGTGCTCCCACCAGTCACCGAAGTCGTAGGTGTAGACGAAGCTGCTGTCCTTGCCGGCCACGGCGTCCAGCCGGGCGTCCAGCTCGTCGCGCAGGCCCAGCTCGCCGGTCGGGTCCGGCTGGCCGTACTGCACGCCCTCGACCTCGAAGGAGTGCAGGTGGAAATCCTGCCAACCGAAGGCCAGCTGGATCGCCCGGTGCAGCCGGTCGAGGGTGTAACCGCCGGGAACCAGCAGGCGCCGCCACACCACCGGCGTCACCTCCTGCAGCGTGACCTTCAGCTGGTAGATCTGTCGCGCCATAGGGTCACATTGTGCCCGAGCCGGGTGACATTTCCGCCGTGGCCGGCGGCACACTGAAGGAATGATCTGCACAGCGTGCCGCAGCGGCCGGCACGAGCGCTGCCCGGGCGGCAGCTGGTGCGACTGCCAGCACCGCACCCCGGAGCCCACGCCGCCGGTCACCGGCCCGCCCGGCGAGTAGCGGCGTGCGCGTGCTGCTGCCGGCCACCGGGCCGGCCACCGAACTCGACGACGCCGCCCTGGAGCGGCTCTACCGGCCGCCCGCCGACCGCCCGTGGCTGCGGGTCAACTTCGTCACCAGCGTCGACGGCGCGGTCGAGCTGGACGGCCACTCCCGGGGCCTGGGCGGACCCGCCGACAAGCGCGTCTTCGCCCTGCTGCGCAGCTACCCGGACGCCCTGCTGGTGGGCGCCGGGACGCTGCGCCACGAGGGGTACGGGCCGGTGCGGCTGGACGAGCCGACCGCCGCCCGGCGCCGGCGCAGGGGCGCACGGCGTACCCCCGCCTGGTGGTCGTCTCCGGCCGGCTCGACCTGGCGCCGACCCAGCGGGCGCTGGCCGAGGCGCCGGTGCGCCCGATCATCCTCACCTGCCGGACCGCCCCACCGGACCGGGTCACCGCGCTGGCCGGCGTGGCCGACGTGCTGGCCGTCGGTGACGACCGGGTCGACCTGGCCGCCGGGCTGGAGGAGCTGCGCAGGCGGGGGCTGACGCAGCTGCTCAGCGAGGGCGGGCCGCACCTGTTCGGCGCGCTCACCGCCGCCGACCTGGTGGACGAGGTGTGCCTGACCGTCTCGCCGCTGCTGGCCGGCCCCGGGGCCGGGCGGATCACCGCCGGCATCCCCTCGCCGCCGCGCGGGATGCGCCTGGCGCACGCCCTGGAAGAGGACGGCACACTCCTGCTGCGGTACACCCGGGTGAACTGAACGGGCCAATTCGGCCGACGCGCGGCGGGTGGTCGGTGGCGATGTCGCCCGGGTACGGCAGCATGGCTACCCATGAGCGAAAGTCCGGTCGGGCGGGTGCTCGGCACCGCCGACGCCACCCCGCTGCAGTTCTGGACGGCCGTCGGCCCCGGCACCTACCTGCAGCTCGACGACGTGGTGGTCACCCAGCGCTGAGCTGCCCGGACGGCGAGCCGGTGACGATCGCCGGCGTGGTCACCCAGGTCCGGGCCCGGCACGAGGGCGCGCAGTTCGACTCCGACGTCTTCGCCATCGCCGACGGCACCCTGCCGGCCCAGGTGCAGGAGGCCGCCGAGATCACCACCACCCGGGTCGACCCGGAGCTCTACGTGCCGCCCACGCCCGGCGCGGTGGTGCACCGGGCGGACGGCCGGCGAACGCGCCGCCGCGCTGCACTTCGACCGGATGGAGCGGCGGGTCCCGATGGGCACCGGCCGCGACGGCGTGCCGGTCTACCTCAACGCCGACTTCCTCGACGGCACCCGGGGCGCGCACGTCTCCATCTCCGGCATCTCCGGCGTGGCCACCAAGACCAGCTTCGCCACCTTCCTGCTCTACTCGGTCTTCCGCTCCGGCGTGCTGGGCGCCGACGCGGCCAACGCCAAGGCGCTGATCTTCAACGTCAAGGGCGAGGACCTGCTCTTCCTCGACCACCCCAACACCCGCCTCGACGACGCCACCATCGCCGCGTACGCCCAGCTCGGGCTGCCCGCCCGCCGTTCCCCGACGTCGCGGGTCTACGCCCCGCCGCGGGCCGGCGACTCGTCCGGCACCCCCGACGTGACCAGCCGGCTGCTCCGGCGTCGACAGCTTCTACTGGACGCTGGCCGAGTTCTGCGCCGACCGGCTCCTGCCGTACGTCTTCGCCGACGCCGACGACGAGACGCCAGCAGTACACGATGGTGGTCCACTCGGTCACCGCGCACCTGGCCCGCTACGCCGAGCCGGCCGAGGGCGGCGTGAGCATCGACGGCACGCGCATCGGCTCCTACGCCGACCTGGTCGACCACATCGTCGACCGCGCTCAACGACGACGCCCGCGGCCGTTCTGGGCCGGCAGCGCGGTCGGCCTGGGCACCGTCAACGCGTTCGCCCGGCGGCTGATCGGCAGCAAGCGCGACCTGGCCCGGCTGATCCGCGGCGACCTGCCGGCCGCCCGCCGGCACCGGATCAACACCGCCGAGAGCGCCCAGGTCACCGTGGTCGACCTGCACAACCTGCCGGACCGGGCGCAGCGCTTCGTGGTCGGCGTGACGCTCAAGACCGAGTTCGAGCGCAAGGAGAAGGCAGGCACCGGCAAGCCGCTGCTCTTCGTCGTCCTCGACGAGCTCAACAAGTACGCCCCCGGGAGGGCTCCTCCCCGATCAAGGAGGTGCTGCTCGACATCGCCGAGCGGGGCCGCTCGCTCGGGGTGATCCTGATCGGCGCCCAGCAGACCGCCAGCGAGGTGGAGCGGCGGATCGTCACCAACTCGGCGATCCGGGTGGTCGGCCGGCTCGACCCGGCCGAGGCCTCCCGCCCCGAGTACGGCTTCCTGCCCGGCCCGCAGCGCGCCCGGGCGCTGCTCGCCAAGCCCGGCACCATGTTCGTCAACCAGCCGGACATCCCGGTGCCGCTGGCCGTGGAGTTCCCGTTCCCGGCCTGGGCCACCCGGGTCGCCGAGGCGGGCGAGCCGCCGCGCTCCACGCTGCGCTCGATCACCCAGGCCGCCGACCCGTTCGCGGTGGTCGGCTCCGGCTGCCCGGGGCGGCGCTGACCGACGACGACATCCCGTTCTGAGCCCGATCCCCCCGACAGAGACGGAGGCTTCCGTGCGGATCCTGCACACCTCCGACTGGCACGTCGGCAAGGTCCTCAAGGGGCAGTCCCGGCTGGACGAGCACCTGGCCGTGCTCGCCAGGTGGTCGACATCGCCGAGGCCGAGCAGCCCGACCTGGTGATCGTCGCCGGTGACCTCTACGACACCGCGGCGCCCAGCCCGGACGCCACCCGGCTGGTCACCCGGGCGCTGTCCGCGCTGCGCCGCACCGGCGCCGACGTGGTGGCGATCGGCGGCAACCACGACAACGGCGCCAGCCTGGACGCGCTGCGCCCCTGGGCCGACGCGGCCGGCATCACGCTGCGCGGCACCGTCCGCGACCGGGCCGCCGAGCACGTGATCACCGGCACCAGCCGGGCCGGCGAGCGGTGGCAGCTGGTGGCGCTGCCGTTCCTGTCCCAGCGGTACGCCGTGCGGGCCGCGGAGATGTTCGAGCTCACCGCCGCCGAGGCCAACCAGACCTACGCCGACCACGTCGCCCGGCTGCTCGCCGAACTCAGCGCCGGCTTCGCGACCGGACACGGTCAACCTGGTCACCGCGCACCTGACCGTGGTCGGCGGGGCGATGGGCGGCGGCGAGCGGGAGGCGCACACCATCCTGGCCTACGCCGTGCCGGCCGCGGTCTTCCCGGCGCACACCCACTACGTGGCGCTGGGGCACCTGCACCGGGCGCAGCAGATCCCGGCCGGCTGCCCGGTGCGCTACAGCGGCAGCCCGCTCGCCATCGACTTCGGCGAGGAGGAGAACGTCGCGTCGGTGAGCATCGTGGAGGTCGCCCCCGGCACGGCCGCCCGGGTCCGCGAGGTGCCGGTGGCCGCGGCCGTCCCGCTGCGTACCGTGCGGGGCACCCTCGACCAGCTGCGCGGGCTCGACACCGGCACCGCCTGGCTGCGCGTCTTCGTGCGCGAACGCCCCCGCGCGGGGCTGCGCGAAGAAGTGCAGGAGCTGCTGCCCCGGGCGCTGGAGGTCCGGATCGACCCGGAGTTCCTGGCGCTGGCCGCCGACGCGCCGGCCCGCGCGGCGCGCTCCGGCCGGGCCCCCGGCGAGCTGTTCGCCGACTACCTGACCGCCAAGGGGCACGCCGACCCGGCGGTCGGTGGCCCTGTTCGACCAGCTGCACGAGGAGGTGACCGCCTGATGCGCCCGCTGCGCCTGGACCTGGCCGGCTTCACCGTCTTCCGCGAGCCGACCACCGTCGACTTCACCGACGCCGACTTCTTCGCCCTGGTCGGGCCGACCGGCTCGGGCAAGTCGACGGTGCTCGACGCCATCTGCTTCGCCCTCTACGGCACCGTGCCGCGCTGGGCGGACCGGCGGGCCATCGCCAACGCGCTCTCCCCGTCGGGTAACGAGGCCCGGGTCCGGCTGGTCTTCGAGTCCGCCGGGCGGCGCTACGTCGCCACCCGGGTGGTGCGCCGCGACGGCAAGGGCAGGGTCACCACCAGCCAGGCCGGCCTGGAGCTGCTGCCGGCCGGGTTCGACCTGGCCACGCTGGACAGCGGGCTGACCGAGCTGGGCGAGCCGCTGGCCGGCACCCCGAGCCGAGATGGACGCCGCGGTGCTCGACGCGGTCGGCCTGCCGTACGAGCAGTTCACCAGCTGCGTGGTGCTGCCGCAGGGGGCGTTCGCCGAGTTCCTGCACGCCAAGCCGGCGGCACGCCAGCAGATCCTGGTCAACCTGCTGGGCCTGTCGGTCTACGAGCGCATCCGGGACCAGGCCACCGAGCTGGGCAAGCAGGCGGAGACCCAGGTCGAGGCGCTGGACCGGGTCCTGGCCGGGATGGCCGACGCGACCGACGAGGCGATCGCCGTCGCGCAGCAGCGGCTGGCCGACGCCCGGCAGCTGGCCGCCGACGTCGACGCCGCCGTACCCGAGCTGCGTACCCTGCGCGAGCAGCGGGACGCCGCCGAGCGTGAGCTGGCCGAGCTGGACACCGAGCTGGGGCTGCTGCGCCGGGTGGCCTCCCCGGACGGGCTGGCCGCGCTGGCCGCCGACGCGGCCGGCACCGGGACGCGGCGCTCGGCGCCGACCAGGCGGTCCAGGCCGCCGAGGAGGACGAGGACCGGCTGCGCGCCGAACTGGCCGAGGCCGGCGACCCCACCGCGCTGCACCGGCAGCTCGACGAGCACGCCGAGGCCGACCGGCTGGCCACCGAGGTGGGCCAGCTGGCAGGCCTGGTGGCGCAGGCCGAGGCCGAGCACGAACGGGCCGGCGGCGAGCTGGACGAGGCGACCGGCGCCGCGGTGCTGGCCCGCGCGGAGGTCGCCCGGGCGCAGGCGGCGCTGGAGGCGGCCACCACCGCCGACCGGGCCGCCACGCTGCGCCCGCACCTGCGGGTCGGCGAGCCGTGCCCGGTGTGCGAGCAGCCGGTGGCGACACTGCCCCGGGAGCACTCGCCGGAGATGGCGGCGGCCCGGGCCGCGCTGACCGCCGCGCAGCGCGACGCCGAGGCGGCCGAGCGCGCCGTGGCCAGCCAGGAGCAGGTGGTACGCCAGCTGGACCGGGCGCTGGTGGCGGCGCGTACCCACCGGGACACGGTGACCACCCGGCGGGCCGCGCTGGACCGGCGGCTGGCCGGCTCGGCCGGGGTGGCCGCCCTGCGGGCCGAGCTGGATCGCATCGCCGCCCGGCAGCGCGGCGTCGAGGAGGCCGCCGCGACCGTCCGGGCGCAGCGCGAGCAGGCCCGCCGGGCGCACGCCGCGGCCGACCGCGCGCAGCAGCGGGTCCGCGCCGCCTGGGGCGGTTTCGACGGGGTACGCGACGCCGTCGCCCCGCTCGCCCCGCCACCGGTGGACCGCACCGACCTGGCGCAGGCGTGGCAGCAGCTGGCGCAGTGGGCGGCCGGGGAAACAGCGGCGCGCACCGGGCGCCGCGACGCGCTGACCGGCCGGGTGAGCGCGGCCGTGGCCGCCGGGGCCGCCGCCGGCCAGCGGCTGGCCGGCCTGTTCGCCGCCGCCGGGCTGGCCACGCCGGCCGGGCTGACCGGCGCGGGCGGCCCCGACCTGGAGGCGGCGGTACGCGCCGCCGCGGTGGCCGTGGAGCGGGCGAACGGGGCGCACGAGCGCCTGCTGGACCGGCGCGACCAGGCCGAGAAGCTGGCCGAGCAGCGCGCCGGCTACGAGCGCGAGGGCCAGGTGGCCCGGGCGCTCGCCAGCCACCTGCGGGCCAACAACTTCGAGCGTTGGCTGCTTGAAGAAGCGCTGGACGCTCTGGTCGACGGCGCCTCCCAGATCCTGCGAGAGCTCTCCGGCGGCCAGTACGAGCTGGTCCACGACAAGGTGCGAGTTCTTCGTGGTCGACCACCACGACGCCGGGCTGCCGCGCGCGGTGCGCACGCTCTCCGGCGGGGAGACCTTCCAGGCGTCGCTGGCCCTGGCGCTGGCCCTGTCCGAGCAGCTCGCCGGCGTCGGCGGCGGCGTGGCCAGCCTGGAGTCGATCGTGCTCGACGAGGGCTTCGGCACCCTGGACGCGGCCACCCTGGACTCGGTCGCGGCGACGCTGGAGAACCTGGCCGCCCGGGGCGACCGGATGGTCGGCGTGGTCACCCACGTCAGCTCGCTGGCCGAACGCATCCCGGTGCGCTTCGAGGTCCGCAAGGACGCCCGGACCGCCCGGGTGGAGCGGGTCGGCCGGTGAACTTCGCCTGGGACGCCTGGGATCCGTCGTACCAGCGCGTCGGGGTCGACGGCGGGCCGAGCACGGAGAGCAACGCCAGCGTCGACGCCACGTGGAGTACCCGGAGGCGCAGTGGCAGCCCATCCCGGTCCGGCCGGAGCTGCGCTGCCCCGACGTGGTGCTGCTCGTCGACGGGGTGCGGCGCAACGACGCCCGGGGCTGGGTCACCGACGACGCCGGGCACGCCCACCCGACCCTGGCCGCCTCGTACGCGGCCGGGGTGGTGCGCTGCGACCTGGCCGCCGGCTGCGCCACCGTGGTGGCCACCCGCACCGCCCGGGGCCTGTTCACCCCGGCGCCCGGGGTGCCGGCGCTGGGCATCGCCCCGGCGCTCTACCCGCCGTACCGGGTGGGTGGCGGGCCCAAGCAGCTGGACGCCCGGCTGCGGGTGCAGATGGGCCGGCTGGAGGTGGCCGTGGCCGAGCAGGCGCGCGGCGCCCAGGACGGCGAGCCGTGCTGGTCGTGGACGGGCCGCTGGGCGAGTGCCGGGGGCTGCCGCACGCGATCGGCTACGTCAAGACGCAGACCGGCGACTACCTGGCCAGCCAGCTGACCGCCGTGGTGACCGGGCTGCCGCCGGGCTGGCGCAGCCCGGTGTTCGGGCTGAGCAGCCTCTACTCGTGGTACCTGCGGCTGCCCGGAGCGCCGGCCGGTCCGTGGAGCGGCATCGTGCGGATCGAGTGCTCGGCGGAGCTGACCGTGGCGCAGGCGGTGGCGCTGGCCGACCTGACCACGGTGACGCTGCCGTGCTTCGCGTCCAGCCCGTACAAGGACGCCCGGGCGCCGCAGAACCTGGTGCCGATCGCCGGCCTGGAGAAGCGGCTGCGCGCCCTGCTGGGCGACGCCCGGCTGCTGCACCGGGGCCTGCTGCGCGCGGTCAGCTGAGGAGCCGGCCGTGCTGACCCGCGAACTCACCCCGCCACCGCACTACGACCTGGCCGGCACGCTGCACCCGCTGGCGTTCGGGCGCGATCCGTGTGCCCGGGTCAGCGCCGGTGAGCTGCGGTGGGCCAGCCGTACCCCGGACGGGCCGGCCACCCTGCACCTGGTGCGCCGCGCCGGGGCGCTGGTGGCCACCGGGTACGGGCCGGGCGCCGGCTGGGTGCTGGACCGGGCCGACGCGATCGCCGGACTGCGCGACGACGTCGGCGGCTTCACCGACCTGGTGCGCGACCACCCGGCGCTGGCCCGGGCCTGGCACGACCGGCCCGGGCTGCGACTGCCCGCCACCGGGCGGGTGCTGCAGCACCTGGTACCGACGATCCTGGCGCAGAAGGTCTCCGGCAAGGAGGCGGCGAACTCCTGGGCCCGGGTGGCCCGGTTCTTCGGCGAGCCGGCGCCCGGCCCGTTCGAGGGGCTGCTGCTGCCGCCGGAGGCGGACCGGGTGGCGGCCACGCCGTACTGGCAACTGCACCGCTTCGGGGTGGAGCAGAAGCGGGCCGACGCGCTGCGCCGGGCGGCCGCCCTGGTGGGCCGGGCCGAGACGCTGGCCGCCGCGGCCACCGGCACCGACCCGGCCACAGTGGCCGCGCTGACCGCCCGGCTGACCTCCGTCCCGGGGATCGGCCCGTGGACCGCCGCCGAAGTGGTCCGGCTGGCGCTGGGCGACCCGGACGCGGTCAGCGTCGGCGACTGGAACGTCCCGCACCACGTGGTGTACGCGCTGACCGGCGCGGTGCGGGCCGGCGCCCGGGACGCGGCGCCGGGCCGGCTGTCGGCGGCCGACCGGCGGCTGCTGGAGGTGCTGGCGCCGTTCGCCGGCCAACGGGGCCGGGTGTGCCAGGTGCTCACCCTGGGTACGCCGGGACCGCCGCGCTTCGGGCCGCGCCTGGAACTGCGCACCTTCGCGTCCTACTGAGGCGTGGCGGGGGCGCCCCGGTGTCGGTGTGCCGGCGCACAATGGGCGGGTGCAGCTACCTGTGATGCCGCCGGTCTCGCCGATGCTGGCCAAGCCGGTCGCGCAGATCCCCGCCGGCCAGCTCTACGAGCCGAAGTGGGACGGGTTCCGGTCGATCATCTTCCGGGACGGCGACGAGGTGGAGATCGGCAGCCGCAACGAACGGCCGATGACCCGCTACTTCCCCGACGTGGTGGCCGCCGTGCTGGCCAACTTCCCGCCCCGGGCGGTGATCGACGGGGAGATCGTGGTGGCCGACACGACCCGCAACGTGCTGGACTTCGAGGCGCTGCAGCAGCGCATCCACCCGGCCGCCAGCCGGGTCCGGCTGCTCGCCGAGCAGACCCCGGCCAGCTTCATCGCCTTCGACCTGCTCGCCGTGGGCGACGAGGACCTGACGCAGACGCCGCTGCACCAGCGCCGGGAACGCCTGGAGCAGGTGCTCGCCTCGGCCGCGCCGCCGGTGTACCTCACCCCGGCGACCCGGGACGCCGACATTGCCCGGCGCTGGTTCGAGCAGTTCGAGGGCGCCGGGCTGGACGGGCTGATCGCCAAGCCACTGGAGCTCACCTATCAGCCGGACAAGCGGGTGATGTTCAAGATCAAGCACGAGCGGACGGCGGACTGCGTGCTGGCCGGCTACCGGGTACACAAGTCCGGCGAGGACGCCATCGGTTCGCTGCTGCTCGGCCTGTTCACCGACGCCGGGGTGCTGGCCTCGGTGGGCGTGGTCGGCGCCTTCCCGATGGCCACCCGCAAGGAGCTGTTCCAGGAACTCCAGCCGCTGGTCACCGAGTTCACCGGGCACCCGTGGGACTGGGCGGCGCACGCGGCCGGCGAGCGTACCCCGCGCAAGAACGAGATGAGCCGGTGGAACAACGGCAAGGACCTGTCGTTCGTCCCGCTACGCCCGGAGCGGGTGCTGGAGGTGCGCTACGACTACATGGAGGGTGAACGGTTCCGGCACACCACCCAGTTCGTCCGGTGGCGCCCGGACCGCGAGCCGTCCTCCTGCACCTACGCCCAGCTGGAGCGGCCGGTGTCGTTCAACCTCGCCGATGTGCTGACCGGCGGCTGAGCGGCCGGTCAGCGCATCGGGACGGCGCGACGCCGGGTCCGGCGCCAGCCGGCGGGCGGCTGTGCCAATCGGAGACCGGGCCCGGCCGTCAGCCGGCGGAGGGCTCGACCAGGCGGCGCAGCATGGCGGCGAGCTGGTCGGTCTCCGGCTTCTCCCGGGCGACCGGGGCGAAGAACCGGGCGTCCACCCGCTCCACCGCCTCGATCGCCCGCAGCGCCAGCCGGTTGCCGGCCTCGGTGGTACGCAGCCGGCGCGAGCGGCTGTCCCGCTCGTCCGGGGTGCGCTCCAGCAGCCCCTTGGCCTCCAACTTGCGGACCAGCTGCGAGGTCATCTTGACGTCGGTGCCCGCCTGCCGGGCCAGGTCGAGCTGGTTGGGTACCTGCCCGTGGTCGTTGAGCCACCAGGCGCAGGAGAGCAGGACGAACTGGGCGTGGGTGAGGTCCAGCGGGCCCAGCGCCGCCGCGACGGCGCGCTGCCAGCGCAGGGTGGCGTGCCAGAGCCAGAAGCCGGGGCTGTGGGCGGGCCCGTCGATGGTCATACCGCCGCAGCGTAGGCCAGCAGCGCCGTCATGGCCTGCGGGAAGTCGACGGTGATGGCCGGGCCCAGCTCCGGGGCCACCTGGTCGGCGGCCGGACCGCTGATCTCCAGCCGGTGTGCGACCCGGGTACCCCCGGCGGCCAGCGGGGTCAGCGTGTGGCTGAAACGCAGCAGGACACCCGCGAATTCGGTCTGGTCGGCGTAGCGCCGCTCGGGCTCGATCTCGGTGATCACCGACTGGATCGGCTCCTGCCCGGTCGGCGTCATGGTCACCGTGCTGCCCACCGCGAACGCCCCGGTCAACTGCACCGACTCCATCGAGGTGTCCCACCGCGCCCAGTTGTCCAGGTCGGCCAGGACCCGCCAGATGGCGGCCGGCGCCAGCGGGCTGTCGGCGGCGTGCTCGTGTGTCCACATCTGCGGTCTCCCTTGCTCGACATTTAATCTGCGCAGAGATTATCTGCGCGCAGACCTTTTGGCAAATGTGCTCCGCCGGCGGGAGGCAGCAACTGGTGGACAGGCCGTAGGCTCGCAAGCGCACCGGGACGCCCCAGCGGCTCCGGGCCGCCGGGTCACCGGTGGGAACCGACCGGAGGGACGAGGCGAGTGAAGCGGGTAGCTGTGGCGATGGCGAGCGCCGCCGTACTGGTACTGGCCGGCTGCGCCCCGGGCTCACGGTGGGTGACCCCGGCCGGGTCAGCCGCGCCGTCCGCCAGCGCCGGTGGCAGCGCCGCGCCTGGGAAGATCGCCTGGCGGGACTGCCGCGCCGACGCGCGCAGCATCACCGGCCAGCTCGCCCAGGGCTTCGACTACCAGTGCGGCGCGGTCGAGGTACCCGCCGACTGGCACGCCACCGACAACGGCAAGACCTTCTCCATCGCCCTGCTGCGGGTACACAAGCAGAGCGCCGCCAAGGTCATCGGGTCACTCGTGGTGGATCCGGGCGGCCCCGGCGGCTCGGGCGTGGAGCTGGCCGCCTACCTGCCCAAGGAACTGCCCTCGACCATCCTCGACAACTTCGACATCGTCGGCTTCGACCCGCGCGGCGTCGGGCGCTCCACCCCGACCATCGACTGCGTCAGCGACGAAAGCCTGGACAAGGTGCTCGGCGCCGACCCCGACCCGGCCACGCCGGCCGACTTCGACGCCTACGCCGCCCTGTGGAAGCAGGTCGGCCAGGACTGCCAGGACAAGTTCGGCGACGACCTCGACCTGTTCGCCACCGAGCAGGCCGCCCGCGACATGGACGCCATCCGCGCCGCCGTCGGCGACGAGAAGCTCAGCTACCTCGGCTACTCCTACGGCACCTTGCTCGGCGCCGTCTACGCCCAGCTGTTCCCCACCCACGTCCGCGCCCTGGTCCTGGACGGCGCCGTCGACCCGCAGCTGAAGGGCGCGGCGGCCACCGAGAGCCAGCTGGGCGGCTTCGAGCACGCCTTCGACCAGTTCGCCGCCTGGTGCAAGGATCAGACCTGCCCGATCGCCCCCGATCCGCGGGCGGCCGTGGCGGCGGTCATGGCGACCTCCCGCAGCAACCCGGTCAGCGGCCCCGGCGGGCGCAAGGCCACCGCCGGCTGGATCAACACCGGAGTGGCCGAAGCCCTCTACTCCGACCAGCTGTGGCCGGTGATGGCCCAGGCCATCAAGGACCTCCAGGGTGGCAACGCCGGCAAGATCTTCCAACTCGCCGACGAGTACGGCGAGCGCGATTCGGCCGGCCACTACGGCAGCCTGCTCAAGGCGTTCCAGGTGATCGGCTGCGACGACGACGACAGCAAGATCAGCAGCGACGAGATCCGCTCGCTACAGACCCAGTGGCGCACCAAGTACCCGCTGTTCGGCCCCGGCTTCGCCACCGGCCTGGTCAGCTGCCAGCAGTGGCCGGCGCAGCGCGACCCGTACCCCGCCGGCAAGGCCGTCGGCACCCCGCCCATCCTGGTGGTCGGCACCGTCAACGACCCGGCCACGCCGTACGCCCAGGCCGGAGCGCTGGCCGACATGCTGGGCAACGCCACGGTGCTCACCTGGCAGGGGCAGGGGCACACGGCGTACCCGCAGACCACCTGCATCCGTACCAACGTCGACAGCTACCTCATCGACCTGACCGTCCCCGCCAAGGGCACCACCTGCCCGGCCTGACCGCACGACGGCCCGCTGGCCGACCAGGTCAGCGGGCCGCTTTACGGGACGGCTGCACCCGCAGCGGCTCGCCGGGCATCTTCGGGAACTCCGGCGGGTACGGCGCGTCGCCCTCGCCGGCCGCCTCGTCCCGGGCCGCCCACTCCAGCAGCGGGGTGAGGTCATGCGCCACGTCGTCGATGGCGGCGTGCACGTCGCCGCGCTGGGCGAAGCGCTCCGGGACGCTGCGCAGGTCGAAGTCGTTGGGGTCGACGTCGGGTAGCTCGTCCCAGTCCAGCGGGGTGGAGACGGTGGCCCGCGGGTTGGCGCGCAGCGAGTAGGCGCAGGCGATGGTGCGGTCCCGGGCCATCTGGTTGAAGTCCACGAACACCCGCTCGCCCCGCTCCTCCTTCCACCACTTGGCGGTGACCAGCTCGGGCCTGCGTCGTTCCAGTTCCCGGGCCAGCGCGATGACGCCGCGGCGCACCTGCACGAAGGTCCAGTCGGGGCGCAGCCGGACGTAGACGTGCACGCCCCGGCCGCCGGAGGTCTTCGGGAAGCCGATCCAGCCCAGCTCGGCCAGCACCTCGCGGAGCAGGCCGGCGGCCCGGGCGGCGTCGGCGAAGTCGGTACCGGGCTGCGGGTCCAGGTCGATACGCAGCTCGTCGGGGTGGTCCACATCGGCCTGGCGCACCGGCCACGGGTGGAACACGACAGTACCCATCTGGGCTGCCCAGGCCACGTGCGCCAGGTCGGTCGGGCACACCTCGTCGGCCGGCCGGCCGCTGGGGAAGGTGATCCGGGCGCTGTTCAGCCAGGGCGGAGCGCCCTTGGCCGGTACCCGCTTCTGGAAGAACGCCTCCCCCGCGATGCCGTCCGGGAAGCGCTGCAGCGTGGTCGGGCGCTCCCGCAGCGCCCGCAGGATGCCGTCGCCGACGGCCAGGTAGTACTCGAAGACGTCCCGCTTGGTGAACCCCCGGTCCGGGAAGTAGACCTTGTCAGGGCTGGACAGGCGGACGGTACGCCCGGCGATCTCGTGCTCCTCGGCGGCCATGGGCCGACCCTATGCCAGCCGGCCACCCCAGGTGCTCCGGCGCCGGGCGTCGTCACCCTGGACCCGGCGCAATAGTCTGGGTGCCATGGAGACCGACATCCCCGCCACCGAGGACGAGTGGCGCGTACGGCTGAGCCCGGCCGAGTTCCGGGTACTCCGCCAGGCCGGCACCGAACCGGCCTGGACCGGCGAGTACGTCGACACCAAAGCCAGCGGCACCTACGCCTGCCGGGCCTGCGGGGCACAGCTGTTCAGCAGCGACACCAAGTTCGACAGCCACTGCGGCTGGCCCTCCTTCGACGAGGCGCTGCCCGACGCGATCCGCTACATCGAGGACCGCTCGCACGGGATGCTGCGTACCGAGGTCCGCTGCGCCCGCTGCGATTCGCACCTCGGGCACCGCTTCGACGGCGAGGGGTTCACCGCCCGGGACGCCCGCTACTGCATCAACTCGATCAGCATCCGACTGGAACCGACCGGGGACGCCGGCTGAAACGGTGTGCCGAGTATCACCTGATCCGGTTTCAAACGGCGCCGAACGGGTAGCCCTGGGCCATGTCGTCACCGACACTGCCGACCCGGCACTACGGTGCCGTTATGCCGGACGAGTCACTCGCTGACCGGATCCGCCTGGCACTCACCATGGCGGACTTCGCCGAGCGCCGCCAGCGCGCCCGACTGCGCCGCTCCTGCCCGTACGCCTCCGGCGCGCAGATCGAGCAGGCGATCCAGCGCTGGCACCGCTGCGGCGGCGAGGCGATGCTCGCCGACTCCTGGCTGCGCTGACCCCGGCAACCCGCCGGCCGGCAACCCGACCTGGACCAGCCGGACGCCCCTGAGGCCGCAATGCCCTCAGGGGCTGTGCGCCGCGACTCTCCGACCGGTGACGGCCTCAGGTGACGTCGCGGGAACCGGCGTAGACCGCGGCGAGGCACGCCACGCCGGCGTAGACGAGCAGCACCAGGCCGCCGGTCCACTGGTCCAGGCCGGCGCCGGCCGGCAGCCGGCCCAGTGACGCGCCCGCCGAGAACGGCAGCCAACGCCCCAGGTCGCCGCCGAGCACCTGGCCCAGCACCCCCTCCACCAGCGCCAGCCAGGCCAGCGCCCCGGCCACCGCGGCGGTCAGGTTCCGGACCAGCGCACCGACCGCCACGCCGAGCGCCGCGAAGACGGCGTTCCACAGCACACAGCCGGCCAGCGTCTGCCACCACGCCGCGTCCGACCACTGGCCGGACACCGACGAGCCGGCCAGCCAGAGCGCCGAGGCGGCCACCGCCACGCCCGCGCCGACCAGCCCGAAGACCAGCCCGGCGGCGGTGGTCACCACGAGTTTCGCGGTCAGTACCCGGCCCCGGCGCGGGGTACCCAGGTAGGTGTCGGTGATGGTGTGGTGGCGGTACTCCCCGGCCACCGCCAGGACGCCGAGGACCAGCGCGAACAGCGACACCAGGCCGACGTGTGCGGCAGCCTCGGGCAGCACGCCCGGCTCATCGGCGTTGCGGGCCAGCCGGCCGCTCACCCCGGCGACCACCACCAGCTGGGCGGCGAGCAGCAGCAGCCACGGCGCCCGAACGGTGGTCAACTTGCGGAACTCAGTGGCGACCAGCGCCCTCATCGAGGTCTCCTTCATCGGATCGGCCGGCGGCAGTGGATCCGGCATCGGAACGTTCAGTGACATCGGATCGGTCAGGCCGTGCCGGCGGCGGTGAGGCGCAGGAACGCCGGTTCCAGGGCGCCGTCGGAGTCGGCCAGGTCGGCGACCGGGCCGGCGAAGCGCAGCCGGCCCTCGTGCACGATCACCACCCGGTCCACCGTCTGCGCCACCTCGGCCAGCAGGTGGCTGGAGACCAGCACGGTGCCGCCGGCCCGGGCCCGGCCGCGCAGCAGCTCCCGCAGCCAGGCCATGCCGGCCGGGTCCAGGCCGTTGGCCGGCTCGTCCAGGACCAGCAGCTGCGGGTCGCCCAGCAGGGCGGTGGCCAGCGCCAGCCGCTGCCGCATGCCCAGCGAGTAGCCGCGCACCCGGCGCCCGGCGGCGCCGGCCAGCCCCACCTCGTCCAGTACCTCGTCCACCCGGCGCGGCGCCACCCCGGCCACCCGGGCGGCCAGCCGCAGGTGGTCCCGGCCCCGGCGGCCCGGGTGGAACCCACCGGCGTCCAGGACCGCGCCGACCACCCGGCGCGGGGACGGCAGGTCGGCGTAGCGCCGGCCGTCGACGTGCGCCGTGCCGGCGCTCGGGCGGACCAGGCCCAGCAGCATCCGTAGCGTGGTGGTCTTGCCGGCGCCGTTGGCGCCGAGGAACCCGGTGACCTCACCCGGTGGCACGTCGAAGGTGAGCCCGTCGACTGCGCGTACCGGCCCGAACTGCTTGCTCAGCCCCTTGATGCTGACGCCGGCCATGATGCGTACCCCCATCTCGTCGAGCTCCACCCTGCCGGCCGCACCGGCCCCGCCGCATCGCGCCGGCACGGCATCCCCGGCTACCACGGCCGCGGTAGCCGGCTGCCGCGGGCAGGTGATGTCCCGACCGCGCCCGGGCGCCTACCGTGGACGGATGCAGTTGCTGGCGCGCTGGTGGCGGGGCATCGTGGGGCACCGCTGGGCGGCCGACGCGGCGCTCGGCTGGACGGTCATCGCGGTGACCCTGCTGACCACCGTGGCGGCCCCGCACGCGCAGCCGCTGACCTGGCCGGCCGTGCTCACCGCGGTGCTCACCGGCGGAGCGCTGGTGCACCGGCGGATCCAGCCGTTCGCCGTGCTCGGCTGGACGGCGGTGGGGGCCGAGGCGTACCTGGTGCAGTTCCACAACCACCAGGGCTTCGTAGTGCTGGTGGCGCCGCTGATCGCCCTCTACACGGTGGCGGATCTCTCCCCCCGGCGCCGGGCGCTGCTCATCTCGGTAGCCGTGGTGCTGGTCTTCGGCGCGGCCCACGTGCTGCTCAAGCGCCAATCCTGGCTGGGTACCGACAACCTGGCGCTGGCCGCGCTCGGCGGCCTGGCCATCGCCGCCGGGCTGGCCTCCCGCAACCGGCGCGCCTACCTGACCGAGGCGCAGGCCCGGGCGGCGCACGCCGAGGCCGACCGGGAGGCCGAGGCCAGCCGCCGGGTCACCGGGGAGCGGCTGCGCATCGCCCGCGACCTGCACGACGCGGTCGGCCACCAGCTGGCGCTGATCAGCGTGCAGGCCCGGGTGGCCGGGCACCTGCTGGAGCGCCGGCCGGAGCAGGCCCGCACCGCGCTGGCGCACGTGCACGCCGCCGCCCGGACCGCGCTCGGCGAGCTGAGCGACACCATCGGCCTGCTGCGCCAGCCCGGCGACGCCCTGCCCACCGGCCCGACCCCCGGCCTGGCCGCCCTGGACGACCTGGTCACCGGCTTCCGCGACGGCGGCCTGCGGGTCACGCTGCGGCTCGACCCGCCGCCCGGGCCGCTGCCGCCGGCCGTGGAGCGCACCGCCTACCGGGTGGTCCAGGAGGCGCTCACCAACGTCTGCAAGCATGCCGGCCCCACCAGCGCCGCCGTGACGCTGGCGGCGACCTCGCAGGCCCTGACGGTGACGGTGGACAACGACCCCGGTTGGGCCGGGCCGGACACCGGCGCCGGCCACGGGGTGATCGGGATGCGCGAACGGGTCAGCGCCGTGGGCGGCACGCTGACCGCCGGTCCCCGCCCCGACGGGGGGTACGCCGTGCGTGCCTGCCTGCCGCTGGCTCCGCTGCCGCTGGGCGGCGCCCGGTGACCATCCGCGTGCTGCTCGCCGACGACCAGCCGTTGGTACGCGACGGCTTCGCCCTCTTCCTCGACTCCGCACCGGACATCGAGGTGGTGGGCGCCGCCGGCACCGGCCGGCGGGCCGTGGAGCTGGCCCGCCAGCTGCGCCCGGACGTGGTGGTGATGGACATCCGGATGCCCGACCAGGACGGGCTGGTGGCCACCCGGCTGATCACCGCAGACCCCGGGCTGGCCGGCACCCGGATCCTGGTGCTGACGACGTTCGAGGTGGACGAGCACGTGTTCGCTGCGCTGCGCGCCGGGGCCAGCGGTTTCCTCGGCAAGAGCGCCGAGGTGTCCGAACTGCTGGCGGCGGTACGCACGGTGCACGCCGGCGAGTCGCTGCTGTCCCCGGCGGCCACCCGGGCGCTGATCGGCCGGTTCCTGGCCGGCCCGGCGCCGGTGGCCGACCCGGCCGCCCTGGACACGCTCACCGAACGGGAACGCCAGGTGCTGGCCCTGGTCGGCGCCGGACTGTCCAACGAGGACATTGCCGGCCAGCTGGTGGTCAGCCCGCACACCGCGAAGACACACGTGAACCGGGCGATGACCAAGCTCGGCGTACACGACCGGGCGCAGCTGGTGATCGTGGCCTACCAGGCCGGCCTGTGCGGGCCGGGTTAGGCTGCCGGCCGACGGGTAGGGGGCGGGCATGGGTATCGCACCGCAGCCCCGGGGGCACCGGGGTACCGCGGACCAGCCGTACAGCGCGTTGAACCTGCGGCTGGCGTTCGCTGTCGTCGGGCTGGTGATGTCGCTGGTACTGGCGGTCCTGCTGTGGCACTTCGCCGGCCCGGTCGCCGGCGCCGGTATGTTGGTACTGGCGGTGATCGCGGTCGTCGACATCGTGGTCATCCAGCTGCGCCGCCGGGCCCGCCGCCGAGCCGACGCGGAGCACCATTCACTCTTCGAGTAACGGGAGCTGCTTTATGCGGGTCGCGGTCCTGGGCACCGGCATCATGGGTACCGGCATGGCCCGGTCACTGCTGCGCGAGGGCCACCAGGTGAGCGTCTGGAACCGCAGCGAAGCCCGGGCCCGGCCGCTGGCCGACGACGGCGCCACGGTGGCCGGCACGCCCGCCGAGGCGGTCACCGACGCGGACGCGGTGCTGACCATCCTCTTCGACGCCGACGCGGTGCTCGGCGTGCTGGCCGAGGCGGTGAAGTCCATCCCGGCCGGCGCGGTGTGGATCCAGTCGAGCACCATCGGCGTCGAGGGCACCGCGCGGGCCGCCCGATTCGCCGCCGAGCACTCGCTGGCCCTGCTGGACGCCCCGGTACTGGGTACCCGCGTCCCCGCCGAGCGCGGTCAGCTGGTGGTGCTCGCCTCCGGTGACCCGGCGCTGCGCGAGCGCTGCGAGCCGGTCCTGGCGGCGATCGGCGCCCGTACCGTCTGGGCCGGCGACGAACCCGGCCCCGCCAGCGCCCTCAAACTGGTCGCGAACGCCTGGGTGGCCAGCCTCAACGCGGCGGCCGGCCAGTCGCTCGCGCTGGCCGAGAAGCTCGGCCTGGACCCGCGGCTGTTCTTCGAGGCGATCCGGGGCGGTGCCGCGGACGCGCCGCTGGCCCACCTCAAGGGCGAGCTGATGATCGCCGGTCGGTTCACCGACACCCAGTTCGCGGTGGCCGGGGTGAGCAAGGACCTGGACCTGATCCGGGCGGCCGCGGTCGACCGCGGCCTGCCGACCGACCTGCTGGAGGCGCTGGCCGAGCAGTACCGGGACACCGAGGCGCTGGGCCACGCCGACGACGACATGGCCGCCGTGGTGGAGAGCTTCCGCTGACTCGCCGCTCAGTCGTGGGCGGCGCGGATCAGGTCCAGCAGGGCCAGCGCGTACGCCTCCTCGGCGCTGGGCGCGGTGAAGCAGCCGCGCCGGCTCAGTACCCGGTAGCCGTCGCCGTCGCGTTCCAGCCGCTCGAAGCCGGCGCCGAGCAGTTCCCGCAGCTGGTCCTCGCGGGGCAGCCAGACCGCCTCGTCGATGTCCACGTCGTCCAGTGCCCACTCGACGGTGCCGTTGAAGCCGATCACCGTCCCCTCGGGCAGCGCGTGCACCTCGATGGTCAGGTCACTGAGGACGAAGACGTCGTCGTCCATCTCCCGGTCGGGTACCACGAACCGGTCGCCGCGCAAGGGCTTCCAGCGCAGACCGGCCGCGCGCAACTGGAGTCCGAGTTCCACCGGGATCACCCCTCCAGCATGCCGGGCGCCGCCCCGACCGGCTACCCGGACTTCGGCCTGCGTCGATCCACGCTGCGTATGACGTCAGTCGGCCCATTCGTCGTGTGCCACGCTCCGCAGCTCCACGAACGCCTCCACCAGTCTGGGGGTGGGCCAGGAGGCGTTGAGGCCGCTCAAGGCGCCGAGTCATCCCACCCGCCGCTCAGGCAGCGTTCTGCCTGAGCGATGCGGCGGCGTGGCGGGCGGCATCCAGGTGGCGAACGAGCTCGCCGAGCTGATCAGGAGCCGGCGCGGCCCGCTGGGCGCGCACCCACTCCTCGATGATCTCTCGCATCAAGGTGGATGATCCGATGCCCCGAGCGGCGGCGGCGGCCTCCAACTCGGCCTGAATGTCCAGGTCGATGCGGAGTGCGGTCACCATCTTCGCCGGGCGACGCTCTTTCACGACGTCCGCGCTGTCGAACAGCTCACCAAGGTCGTTGTCCATCGCGAATGCAGTCGCGTCGTTTCCCGACATGCCGGCAAGATCTGCGCGCTTCTTGCTCATGACGTGTACCTCCTCCATATCTCTCGCTCGTTCATGCCGGCGTCGCGAGCCCCGCTGATGGTCCACGGCTCGGCGGCTGTCGCACGCGTGCACACGACAAGGATGAGTCGCTGGTCGTCAGTTGGCGCGCAGGCCGCCATGAACGTCGGTTCTCCTACCGGCACCCGGTTGTCCAGTCGTAGGGTCGCGGGCGCGTACAGCGCCTCGACGACTTCCCGCGGCGTCAAACCGTCGCGAAGGTCTGCGTTGCCTTCGCCGGGCCACGGTACAACTCTGTCACGTGAGCAGTATAACGCGACGTATTACGTTACTTGGCCCGTTCGTCGTATGCCATCCTCCGCAGCTCCGCGAACGCCTCCGTTAGTCTGGGCGTAGTCCACGCCGCGTTCAGGCCGCTCGGGTTGGGCAGCACCCAGACGCCGGGTGACCCCGAGGCGCTCCGGCTGCTCCCCCACCACCGCCTTCGGCCGGGCGAACGCCGTCCGGTAAGCGCCCACGCCCAGCACCGCGAGCCAGCGCGGCGCGAACCGGGCCACCGTGGCGCGCAACTGCACCCCGCCGGCCACGTACTCGGCCAGGGTCAGCTCGTCGGCGCGCGCCGTGCCCCGGGCCACCACGTTGGTGATGCCCAGCCCGTACCCCGGAAGTTGGTCCTGCTCGGTCGGGGCGAGCTGGCGCGGGGTGAAGCCGGCGGGTGCAGCGCCGGCCAGAAGCGGTTGCCGGGGCGGGCGAAGTGGTGGCCGGTGGCGGCCGACTACAGGCCGGGGTTGATACCGCAGAACAGTACGGCCAGGCCGGGCGCGATCACGTCGGGGATGGTCCGGCCGTAGGCGGCGGACAGCTCGGCGGGGGTGGGCCGGATGGTCACCGCACCAACCTAACCAGCGGCCTCACCAGCCGCTGAGGTCGGTGCCGCTCGACCGCCACGGCACGGGCGCCCGGCAGCCAGGTCACGTTCGGCCCACCGCTACGACACCGCCGGGCGCCGCGGCCGCCGTAGGCTCGGACGGGTGAGCAACCTGGAGACGGCGCCGGTCGAGACGCCGTGCGACGCCGCCGCCCCGGACGGGCCGGCCAGCGACCTGCTGTCCGGGCGGGAGGTGGCGCTGGGCCGGTACACGGTGGTCCGGCGGCTGCTGCCGGAGCGCGAGCGGCGGATGGTCGGCGCCTGGTGCTTCCTCGACCACTTCGGCCCCGACTCGGTGGTCAACCTGCCCGGCATGAAGGTGCCGCCGCACCCGCACACCGGCCTGCAGACCGTCACCTGGCTGCTGGCCGGGGAGGTGCTGCACCGCGACAGCCTGGGCAACAGCCAGACCATCCGGCCCGGACAGCTCAACCTGATGACCTCCGGCCGGGGCATCGCGCACGCCGAGGAGTCGCCCAGCCCGCACCCGCCGCTGCTGCACGGCCTGCAGCTGTGGGTCGCCCTTCCGACGGGGGTACGCGACGGCGACCGCGCGCTTCGAGCACCACGCCGAGCTGCCGCGCTTCACCGCCCCCGGCGTCGAGGGCACCGTGGTCATCGGCTCGCTCGGCGGGGTGCGCTCGCCGGCCCGGGTGCACAGCCCGCTGTTCGGCGCCGACCTGGCGGTACGCGGGGTCGCCCGGCTGCCGCTGGACCCGACCTTCGAGTACGCCGCCCTGGTCACCACCGGGGCGGCCACCGTGGCCGGCGTCGACCTGACCCCCGGTGCACTGCTCTACCTGGGTACCGGGCGGGACGAGCTGGCGCTGGTGGCGCCCGGAGCGGCCCGGCTGTTCCTGCTCGGCGGCGAGCCGTTCGCCGAGGAGCTGGTGATGTGGTGGAACTTCGTGGCCCGCAGCCACGAGGAGATCGTCGCGGCCCGGGACGCCTGGGCAGCCGGCAACCCGCGCTTCGGCGCCGTGCACGGCTACGCCGGTGACCCACTCCCCGCCCCGCCTATGCCCGCCACCCGGCTCAAAGCCCGGGGCCGCCACGGGCGCACCCGGCCCTGAGCACCAGCTCGCCAGATCGACGTCTGCGGCTCGACGTTGCGAAACCCTCCATCCGTGGCACGCATCACGGTCGATGTCAACGACGAGTGGCTGACGGTGGCCACCATCAACGCCGCGCTGCGTTCGGTCGGGCTGAGCCAGCAGGCCGCACACACCATGGCCGCGCTGGACAGCGTCGATGTCGCGGGCGAGGGTTCCGAGCAGGGCTGGCGCTACGGGGGCGGACGGGACCTGGACCGTCTGGTGGCGGACGCCCGGGCCTACGCGGCCGGGGCACCAGCCGCCGAACGGTGACTGTCCCGCATCGCCGGCCAGCCCATCCGGCTGGTGGTTCCAACTTGATCACTCCCGAGCCGATGGCCGGGCGCCGCCGGTAGCATCAGGGCGGTGAACGAGCCGGTGGTGGCGGCCTTCGCCGACCTGGACGGGGCCACCCTGTACGCGCTGCTGCGGTTGCGCTGTGACGTGTTCGTGGTGGAGCAGGCGTGCGCCTACCCCGAACTGGACGGGCGGGACACCGAGCCGACCACCCGGCACCTGTGGCTCACCGACGACGACGGCCCCGATCCGGTGGCGTACCTGCGGGTGCTGGCCGACCCCGACGGCAGCGCCCGGATCGGACGGGTGTGCGTGGCGCGCAAGGCGCGCGGCGCGGGAGCGGCCGGCCGGCTGATGGCGGCGGCGCTGGCGCTGACCGGCGGACGCCGCTGCGTGCTGGACGCGCAGTCCCACCTGACCGCCTTCTACGCCCGCTTCGGCTTCGCCCCCACCGGCCCGGAGTACCTGGAGGACGGCATCCCACACGTCCCGATGGCCCGCCCGGCCACCACGCCGGGCCACTGACCGGCCGTCGGCCGGACCGGTCGCGGCACGATCCGCCGGACAGTCACCGGGCGGCGCCTAAGGCAGCGCGGCGACGATCTCGGCCATCGAGCGGCGGCGGCCGGTGAAGAACGGGATCTCCTCCCGCACGTGCCGACGGGCGCCGGAGGCGCGCAGGTCACGCATCAGGTCGACGATGCGGTGCAGTTCGTCGGCCTCGAAGGCGAGCATCCACTCATAGTCGCCGAGGGCGAAGCTGGCCACCGTGTTGGCCCGCACGTCGGGGTAGCCGCGGGCCAGCTTGCCGTGCTCGGCGAGCAGTTCGCGGCGCTGCTCGTCGGGGAGCAGGTACCACTCGTAGGAGCGCACGAACGGGTAGACGCACAGGTAGTCGCGGGCCGGCTCGCCGGCCAGGAAGGCCGGCAGGTGGCTCTTGTTGAACTCGGCCGGCCGGTGCAGGGCCAGCTGCGACCAGACCGGCGCCAGGTGCCGGCCCAGCGCCGTACGGCGCAGCAGCGAGTACGCCTCCTGCAGCGCCTCGGCGGTGGCCGCGTGCCACCAGATCATCAGGTCGGCGTCGGCGCGCAGGCCGGCGACGTCGTAGCTGCCGCGGACCACAACGTCCTTGCCGGCGAGCTGCTCGACCAGGGCGTCGACCTCGTCGGCCAGCGGGTCGCGCAGGCTGGGCAGCGGGGTGTGCGCCCGGAAGACCGACCACATGGTGTACCGGATGGTGGCGTTCAACTCGCGGATGCGCGCGGCGTTGGACTGCTCGTCGGTCATCGTCGTCTCCTCACCCGTGCCGGACCAGCGCGGCGGCCAACGCGTCGGCGGCCGCCTCTCCCGAGCTTACGCACGCCGGAATGCCGACCCCGTCGTAGCCGGCGCCGGCCAGCGTCAGCCCGGCCGGCAGGCCGGCCCGCGCCCGGGCCACCCGGTCCAGGTGGCCGGGGGCGTACTGGGGCAGGCCGCCGCCCCAGCGGGTGACCTGCCAGTCGACCGGCGCGGGCAGCGGCGCGCCGAGCAGTTCACCCAGTTCGGTGTGGACCAGCCGGGCCAGGTCGGCGTCGTCGCGCGCCAGCGCGGCGGTGTCGCCGGACCGGCCGACCGAGCCGCGCAGCACGGTCAGCCCGGTGCGTGACCACTTCACCGTGAAGTTCGTCATCGCCTTCACCGCGCGCCCCTCGCCGGCCGGCACCAGGAACCCGGACAGCGCCGGCAGTTGCGTCTGCGGCAGGGCCAGCGCCACCAGGCCGACGCTGGCGTAGTCGAGCACCCCCACCTCGGCCGCCGGGCCCGGCGCCGCCCCGGCCAGCAGCCGGGCCGCCGGCCGCGCCGGCACGGCCAGCACCACGCCGTCGGCGGTCAGCTCACCCGCCGCCGTCCTCGCCCCGGTGACCAACCGGAAACCCGAGGGGGTACGGGACAGCTCGCGCACGGTCACCCCGGTGCGCACGACCCCCGGCGGCAGCGCCGCCACGACCGCGTCAACCAGGCGGGACAGCCCGCCGTCCAGCGCCCCGAAGACCGGCCCGGCGGCACCGGCCCGGTCGGCCAGGGCGGCGCGCACGGCAGCGGCCAGGGTGTGTTCCCGGCGGGCGTGGCTGGCCAGCGCCGGTACGGTCACGGCCAGCGACAGCGCGTCGGCCCGGCCGGCGTAGACGCCGCCGAGCAGCGGCTCGACCAGGCGGTCCACCACCGGGTCGCCGAACCGGCTACGGACCAGCGCACCGACCGGCACGTCCTGGTCCGGCCCGAGCAGCGGGGCACCGGTGTCGGCGTCGGTGTCCGCCGCGACCGCCACCGCGCCGACCGGGCCGGGCCCGGTCGGGATGCCCATCAGGGTGCCGGGCGGGATGGGCAGCAGGGCGCCGCCGCTGGCGATGGCGGCCGGCACCCCGGCGGGGTGGATCAGCGCCCCGGTCAGGCCGAGCCGCTCGACCAGCCGGACCGCCCCGCTGGGGGCGCCCTGCGGGTCGCGCATGAGGAACGTCTCGGCGCCCCGCTCGACCGGCTGCCCGGCCAGCTCCCCGGTGCGCAGCTTCCCGCCCGGGGCGCCGGCCTGCTCCAGCACGGTGATCTCGACCCGGTCACCGAGCAGGTCGTGCAGGCGCAGCGCGGCGGCCAGCCCGGCGATGCCGCCGCCGACGACGACAATCCGGACGCTCACGCCGCCGACAGCTCGTGGACCAGCGCCACCAGCCGGGTCAGTACCTCCGGATCGGTCTCCGGCAGCACCCCGTGGCCCAGGTTGAAGACGTGCCCGGGCGCCGCCCGGCCCTCGGCCAGGATGCGCCGGGTCTGCTCCTCGATCACCGGCCACGGCGCGAACAGCAGCGCCGGGTCCAGGTTGCCCTGCACCGGGGTGGCACCACCGAGCAGCGCACTGGCCGTGTCCAGCGGGGTACGCCAGTCCACCCCCACCACGTCGGCCCCGGCCTCCCGCATGGCGGGCAGCAGGTGGCCGGTACCCACGCCGAAGTGGATGCGGGGCACCCCGGCGTCGGCCAGCCCGCCCAGCACGGCGGCCGAGTGCGGCAGCACGAACCGGCGGTAGTCGGCCTCGGACAGCGCCCCGGCCCAGGAGTCGAACAGCTGCACCGCACTCACCCCGGCACCGACCTGGACCCGCAGGAACTCACCGGTGATCTCGGCCAGCCGCTCGCAGAGCGCGTGCCACACCTGCGGGGCGCCGTGCATGAGCGCCTTGGTCCGCTCGTGGTTGCGCGACGGTCCACCCTCGACGAGGTAGCTGGCCAGCGTGAACGGGGCGCCCGCGAAGCCGATCAGCGGGACGCTGCCCAGCTCCTTGAGCAGCAGCCGGACGGCTTCGTCCACAAAGGACACATCGGCCGCCTCCAGTGCGGCGATGCGGCTTACCCCGGCCAGGTCGCGAACCGGCTCGGCGACCACCGGGCCGACGCCCGGCTCGATGTCCAGCGCGACACCGGCCGCGGCGAGCGGTACCACGATGTCGCTAAAGAGGATGGCGGCGTCGACGTGGTGCCGGCGTACCGGCTGCAGGGTGATCTCGCAGACCAGCTCGGGGCGGCGGCAGCTGTCCAGCATCGGTACGCCCGCGCGCAGGGCGCGGTACTCCGGCAGGGAACGCCCGGCCTGCCGCATGAACCACACCGGCGTCCGGGCCACCGGCTCACCGCGGCAGGCGCGGACAAAAACGGCTTCTGGCGCAAGGCTGGCGGTCACGGCGCCCATCATCCCACGTATCGGATCAACCCCGGCGTGCCGTGCCGGCTGTGGTGCCCCACCCCGCAATAGGCTGCGAGCATGGCACCCTCGACCGTCCTGCCGGACACGTTCGCGCACGCGGTCGCCACGCTCACCGCGCCCATCCCACGGCCGGAGATCGTGCTGGAGGAGCTGTCCGCGCCGCAGAAACTGGCCCCCTTCGGGTACGCCCTGGGCGGGATGGTCAGCCGGCGCGGCGAGGAGGTCGCCACCGGCCGCCTGGTGCTGCTCTACGACCCGGACGGGCACGACGCCTGGGACGGCAACCTGCGCCTGGTCAGCTACGTCACCGCGGAGATCGAGTCGGAGCTGGCCAGCGACCCGCTGCTGGCCACCGTGGGCTGGAGCTGGCTGACCGACGCGCTGGACGAGCGGGACGCCCGGCACACCGCGGTGGCCGGTACCGTCACGCAGACCATCTCCACCCGCTTCGGTGACCTGGCCGGCCCGCCGGCCAGCGCCGACCTGGAGATCCGGGCCTCCTGGACGCCACTGGACGACGACCTCGGCGGCCACCTGCTGGCCTGGTGCGACCTGCTGGCCTCCACCGCCGGCCTGCCGCCGCCGGGGGTCACCGCGCTGACCCGGTAGGGCCCGACGCCGTCCTGACGCCGGGCCGCCGGTGCGTCAGTTCAGGTACTTCTCGGCGTTCTGGCACGCGGTGTCCGCCGCGTCCAGCGCCTTGTCCAGCTGAGCCTGGGTCTTGGCGGCGCTGACCGCGCTGATCGCGGTGATGCAGGTGGCCAGCGCCTGCTTCTCCTGGGTCACCTCGGTCAGCTGGTCAGCGGTGCCCTTCTGCTTGGTGTTGGCGTCGTCCAGCTCGTTCTGCTTGTCCTGCAGCTGCTTCTTCAGGCCGTCGAGCTGGGTGTGCTGCTGGGAGATGGTGCCCGCCTGCGCCTTGGTTTTGGTGTCGTAGTCCCGGCTCTTGACGAGGTAGAGCGGGGCGAGCACCGCGGTGGCGATGAAGAACACCGCGGCCACCAGCGCCAGCACCAGCGTGGCCCGGCTCCGACGGGCCGGCACGGCCGGCTGCGCGGCGTACGGGTCGAACGTCGGGGCGGTCCCGGCGTAGCCGGGCGCGCTGACCGGGTCGAACCCGGGCGCCGGGTAGCCCGGCGCCGCCGGGCCGCTGGTCGGGGCAGCGTAGCCCGATCCGGCTGAGCCGCTGGTGGGGGCCGGGTAGCCCGGCGCGGCTGGGCCGCTGGTGGGGGCCGGGTAGCCCGGCGCGGCGGGGCCACTGGTCGGGGCCGGGTAGCCCGGCGCGGCGGGCCTGAATCCGGGGGCCGGGTAGGAGGGCGCGGCCGGGGCGGCGTCGGCGGCCGGGTAGACCTGCGTGGCCGGGTCGGGGCCGGGACCGGGCTGGGCCGGCGCGCCAGGCGGGTAGCTGGGCCCGCCCGAGGAGACTCCCGGCCGGAAGACCGGCGCCCGGTCGGGGGCCGCATGCTGGCCCGGCGCCGCGTACGGCTGGGCCGGGTAGCCGGCCGGCGGCTGCGGACGGTCGGTTCCACCCGCCCCGGGCTCGGGGGCGTTGTCGGCGGCAAAGGGGTTGGACATGCGATCTTCCTCCGGGGTCACCGCGGCCACCCGGCAGCGGCGTATGTGCTCTTGGGGGGACCCGGCCTGGGCCGGACGTGGGCGTTCAGCAGTTGCCGAGCGACCGGCAGGCGACGCTGATCGGGATTGCCAGGCCGATGCCCTCGGCATCCTGCGCCTTGGCGGTCGCGATCCCGACCACCTGCTTACGTGCGTCGACCACGGGACCCCCGGAGTTGCCCGGGTTGATCGGCGCACTGAATTGAATGTACGTGCGTCCGGCCTCACCGGGGACGTCCGCGCGAATGGCGCTGACCACACCGGTGGTCACCGACTGGGCCAGCCCGAGCGGCGCGCCGACCACCACGACGGGGGCGCCGGTGGCCACCTCCTCCTTGGCCACGGCCAGCGCCGGGAACTTGTTGCCACTGGTCAACAGCGCCACGTCGTGGTCCGGGTCCACCTTGCCGATCTTGGCGGTGAACCGCTGGTTGTCGTGGACCAGCGCGACGCTGCGCCCGCCGGACTCGTACAGGTCGGCGACCACGTGGTAGTTGGTGATCAGCGAACTGGAGCCGTCGGCCGCCTGGACGACGAAGGCCGTACCGCTGAACTTGCCCGCCTCGACCTTGAACACGCTGGGCAGCACGGCGGCCGCCACAGCCTGCGGGTCCAGGGTGGCCGCCGCCTGCTTCTCCAGGGCGGAGGCCCGGGTCTCCAGGTCGTTGATCCGCTTGGTGTCCTTGGCCTGGGCGCCCACCCGGGCCGCGTGCTCGGCGCTGGCCCGGTTGTTGAGCACCAGCAACCCGACCCCCTGCCCGACCGCCAGCAGCAGCAGGACCACCAGGAGCACCGCCACCAGCGGCGAGCGCCGGGCCGGCGCCGGGTAGCCGGCCGGCGGCGCCGCGCCGGGCGGCGGACCGCTCACCGGATAACCGGCGGCCTGCGCGGGCAGCCCGCTGACCGGGGGGTACGCCGACGCATTGCCGGCCGGATAGCCAGGCGCCGGGCCGGGCTGGGCGGCGGGCGGGTAGGCGGCCGGATACTGCGCGGTGGCCGGCTGGGCCGGGTACCGCTCCCCCGCCTGGGCCGGGTACCGATCGGCCGGCCGGGACGGATCACGGTCGGCCGGCGGGGGCCAGGGTTGGCTGGCGGGGGCCGGGGCAGAGAGGGCACCGGTGGCGTGGCCCGGGTGCCCGGTGCGGGGCGGCAGCGGGCCCGGTCGGGCGCCGGTGACGAAGTTGTCCGACCCGTCGCTGTCAGGCCCGGGGTAGCCGGCTGTCATAGGTTTCCCTCCCGCGTGTCGCCACCAGGGTATGGCCTGCGCGCGACCGCGGTACGTCGGTGACCGGCCCGGGCAGGCGGCGGCACCGGGCCGGCCGCACAGTACCCTTTGGGCGCTGCCGGCGCTGTCCTGTCCCGGACGCAACGACGCGCCGTACCCTGCGTCCCGCACGCGACACCGCGTGCACGTAAGTTGAACAGCGTGACCGACGAAAGTGACGGGCCGGCCACGCCACACCCCTCCGGCTCCGCGCCGACCCCGCTCATCGAACCGAGCGGGGGTACCCCCACGCCGGTCAGTACCCCTGACCGGCTCGCCGAGGTGATCGAGCGATTCGCGGCCGGCTCGGGACCGGTGGCGGTGGACGCCGAACGAGCCTCCGGCTACCGCTATACGCACAAGGCCTACCTGGTACAACTGCGCCGGGCCGGCGCAGGTACCGCCCTGATCGACCCGGTCGGGTTCGACGACCTGTCCGCGCTCGGCGCCGCCATCGTCGACGCCGAGTGGATCCTGCACGCGGCCAGCCAGGACCTGCCCTGCCTGGCCGACATCGGGCTGCGCCCGGCGCGGCTGTTCGACACCGAGCTGGCCGGCCGGCTGCTCGGGTACGAGCGGGTGGGGCTGGCGGCGCTCACCGAGGCGCTGCTCGGGCGCTCGCTGGAGAAGCACCACTCGGCCGCCGACTGGTCCACCCGGCCGCTGCCCGAGTCCTGGCTGACCTACGCGGCGCTGGACGTGGAGCTGCTGGTCGAGCTGCGTGACCTGCTGGCCGACGAGTTGGTCGCCCAGGGCAAGCAGGAGTGGGCCCGCCAGGAGTTCGCGTACCTGATCGCCACCGGGGCGAACCCGCCCCGGCAGCGCCCCGACCCGTGGCGGCGGACCTCCGGCATCCACCGGCTGCGCGGGCCGCGCACACTGGCCCGGGTCCGGGCGCTCTGGTACGCCCGGGACGAGGTGGCGGCGCGGCGGGACAGCGCGCCGGGGCGGGTACTGCCGGACGCCTCGATCATCGCGGCGGCCGAGGCCGACCCGAAGGACGAGCGTTCGCTGCTGCTGCTGCCGGGCTTCGGCGGCCGATCAGTCCGCCGGCTCGCCCGGGTCTGGCTGGACGCCCTGGACGACGCCCGGGAACTCGGCGCCGACCAGCTGCCGGTGAACCTGCCCAGCGACGGCCCGCCGCCGCCGCACCGGTGGGCGGAGAAGGACCCGGTGGCCGCCGCCCGACTGGCCCGCTGCCGCACGGTGGTGACCGGGACGGCGACCGAGCACGGCCTGCCGCCGGAGAACCTGATCTCCCCCGAGGCCGTCCGCCGGCTGGCCTGGGAGCCGCCGAACCCGCTCGACGAGGCGGCGGTACGCGCCGCGCTGGCCGCCTCGGGCGCCCGGCAGTGGCAGCTGGACCTGCTCGCCGCCGACCTGACCCGGGCGCTCCCGCTACCGATCGGCTGACGCCCCCGCACAGTGGCCGGTGCCACAGCACCGCCACGGTTACTGACGAGTAGCATGGCGGTACCCGTGTCACACCAGGGAGGCTCTCCGTGCCCCGTACCGTCCGCGACGTCGTCTTCGTCGACGGTGTGCGCACACCGTTCGGCAAGGCCGGCGGCATGTACGCGCACACCCGCGCCGACGACCTCGTCATCCGCTGTATCCGGGAACTGCTCAAGCGCAACCCCACGCTGCCCCCCGAGCGGGTGGAGGAGGTGGCGATCGCGGCCACCACCCAGATCGGTGACCAGGGGCTGACCATCGGGCGTACCGCCGCGCTGCTGGCCGGGCTGCCCGCGTCCGTACCCGGCTTCGCGATCGACCGGATGTGCGCCGGCGCGATGACCGCGGTGACCACCGTGGCCAGCGGCATCGCGGTGGGCGCCTACGACGTGGCCATCGCCGGCGGCGTCGAGCACATGGGCCGGCACCCGATGGGCGAGGGCGTCGACCCCAACCCGCGGATCATCGCCGAGAAGCTGGTCGACCCGAGCGCCCTGGTGATGGGCAAGACCGCCGAGAACCTGCACGACCGGGCACCGGCGATCACCAAGCAGCGCGCCGACGCCTTCGGCCTGGCCTCCCAGCGCCGCACCGCCCAGGCGTACGCCGACGGAAAGCTCCAGCCTGACCTGGTGCCGGTCGCGCTGCGCGACCCGGAACAGGGCTGGGGCCTGGCCACCGTGGACGAGGCGCCCCGCGAGACGTCGCTGGACAAGCTGGCCACGCTCAAGACACCGTTCCGCCCGCACGGCCGGGTCACCGCGGGCAACGCCGCCGGGCTCAACGACGGCGCCACCGCCTGCCTGCTGGCCGCCGAGGAGGTCGCCGGGGAGCTGGGCCTGCCGGTCGGCATGCGCCTGGTCTCCTACGGCTTCGTCGGCGTGGCGCCGGAGGTGATGGGTGTCGGGCCCATCCCGTCCACCGAGAAGGCGCTCCGGCTGGCCGGGCTGACCATCGACGACATCGGCCTGTTCGAGCTGAACGAGGCGTTCGCCGTGCAGGTGCTGGCCTTCCTCGACCACTTCGGCATCGCCGATGACGACGAGCGGGTCAACCCGTGGGGCGGCGCCATCGCGGTCGGCCACCCGCTGGCCAGCTCCGGCGTACGGCTGATGACCCAGCTGTCCCGGCAGTTCGCCGAGCATCCGCAGGTGCGCTACGGGCTGACCGCCATGTGTATCGGCATCGGCATGGGCGGCACGGTGATCTGGGAGAACCCGCACTGGACCGAGAAGGAGACCGGCGCATGACCGCCCCGCAGTTCCCCGACGAGGTCGTCACCCGGGCCTACACCCGGCTCGTCGACGTGCCCGGGCTGGCCGGTAAGGCCGCGCTGATCACCCTGGACAACGGCTTCGACCACAGCAAGCCCTCCTCGCTCGGCCCGGGCGGGCTGGCCAGCCTGGACGCCGCGCTGGACGCCGCGTTCGCCGCCGACCCGGCGTTCGTCGCGGTGACCGGCAAGCCCTACATCTTCTGCGTGGGCGCCGACATCACCGGCATCCCGCTGGTCACCGACCGGGCACAGGCGCTGGAGATCGGCCGGCTGGGCCATCGGGTGTTCCGCCGGCTGGCCGAGTCGGCGGTACCCACGTTCGCCTTCGTCAACGGGGCGGCGCTGGGCGGCGGCCTGGAGCTGGCGCTGCACTGCCACTACCGCACCGTCTCCGGCGGCGCGGCGGCGCTGGCCCTGCCCGAGGTGTCGCTGGGCATCGTGCCCGGCTGGGGCGGTACCCAACTGCTGCCCAACCTGATCGGCGTGATCAACGCCGCCACGGTGATCATCCAGAACCCGTTGACCCAGAAGACCCTCAAGGCCGCCCAGGCGCTGGAGCTGGGTATCGCCGACGCGCTCTTCGCCCCGGCCGACTTCCTGGAGTCCTCGCTGGCCTGGGCCGCCTCGGTGGTGAACGGGAAGACCACGGTTGAGCGCGCCGAGGTGGACCGCAGCGAGATGTGGGACGCCGTCACCGGCTTCGCCCGCCAGCAGCTGGACGAGAAGATCCACGGCGCCACGGCGGCCCCGTACCGGGCACTCAAGCTGCTGCGCCTGGCGAAGACGGCCAGCTACGACGAGGGCATCGCGGCCGAGGAGGAGGCGCTCGCCGACCTCATCATGAGCGACTCGGCGCGGGCCAGCCTCTACGGCTTCGACCTGGTGCAGCGCCGCGCCAGGCGCCCGGTGGGCGCCCCGCCGAAGGCGCTGGCCCGGGAGGTCACCAAGGTCGGCATCGTCGGCGCCGGGCTGATGGCCGGGCAGATCGCGCTGCTGTTCGCCCGCCGGCTGGAGGTACCGGTCGTGCTCACCGACCTGGACGCCGCCCGGGTGGCCAAGGGCGTCGGCTACGTGCACGGCGAGATCGACAAGCTGGCCGGCAAGGGGCGGATCTCCGCCGACCAGGCGCAGTTCTTCAAGAGCCTGGTCACCGGCGACGTGGACAAGGCCGCCTTCGCCGACGCCGAGCTGGTGATCGAGGCGGTCTTCGAGGAGCTGGCCGTCAAGAAGCGGGTGTGGGCCGAGGTCGAGAAGATCGTCAGTCCGGAGTGCGTGCTGGCCACCAACACCTCGTCGCTGTCGGTCACCGCGATGGCCGAGGAGCTGGTCCACCCGGAGCGGGTGGTCGGCTTCCACTTCTTCAACCCGGTCGCGATCATGCCGCTGGTCGAGGTGGTGCGGGCGGCGAAGACCGACGACGCCACGCTGGCCACCGCGTTCGCCGTGGGCGCGCAGCTGAAGAAGTCCTGTGTACTGGTCAAGGACGCCCCCTCGTTCGTGGTGAACCGGCTGCTCACCCGGTTCCTCGGGGCGGTCTTCGCCGCCGTGGACGCCGGTACCCCGGTGGAGGTGGCCAACGCCGCGCTGGACCCGCTCGGGCTGCCGATGCGCCCGCTGGCACTGCTCACCATGGTCGGCCCGGCGGTCGCCCAGCATGTCGCCGAGACGCTGCACGAGGCGTTCCCGGACAGGTTCACGGTGAGCGGGAACCTGGGCCGGATTGTGGCGGCCGGGAAGCCGCTGACCGACCGGGACGGCGAACTCGACCCGTCGGTGGTGGCCCAGCTCGTCGTCGGCGACGCGCCGCTGACCGCCGAGCAGGTCCGCGCGCAGGCGCTGGAGGCGCTGGCCACCGAAGTCCGGCTGATGCTCGACGAGGGCGTGGTGGCGCAGGCGCAGGACATCGACCTGTGCATGATCATCGGGGCGGGCTGGCCGCTGTACAACGGCGGCGTCACCCCCTACCTGGACCGGGAGGGCGTCTCCGAACGGGTCACCGGCGCCCGGTTCCTGCCGCCGGGCGTGGCCAGCGTCCCCGCCTGAGCCCTGGCGTCGTAACGGTGTGGTCCCGGAGTATCGGCTCCGGGGACCGCACCGTTACGGACTTCGGCCCCGGCCACCGGCGCGCTTGCGTCGGCTTGCCGCCCGGTGGCATCGAAACAGCGGCCCTGGCGCAGACCAGACCCTTCGCGGGCGCCACCCTGCGGGATCGGCGGGCCTACGCGGGCCGGGCGCGGACAGTAGGCTGCCGGCATGCGGAGAGGCTGGCGCCGGGCAGGGGCGCTGGTGGTCGCGGCCGGCGCACTGGTGGTTGGGGCGGTGCTGCTGCTCGACCGGGGGCCGCCCGGCGCGGCCAGCCAGCAGGCCCTGGTGGACGCATACCTCGGCGCGCTACGCGACGACGACCGTGGTGCGCTGGCCGACCTTGCCGACCCGGATCACGACGCCGCCGACGAGATCCCGAAGCGGCTGCGGGCGCTGGGCGGAGGGCGGCTGGTCGTCGCCCGCACCAGCATCGGCCACACCGAGTCCGACGCCCTCGCGTCGGCGGACGTCGACGGCACCGTGGCCGGGCAGCCGTACCACGACGTGCTCTGGCTCTACCGGCACGGCCACCGCTGGTACGTCGCCCTCGGCCCCAGCCGCGACGCGCACCCGAAGCCGACGGGCTGACCAGCGGTCAGCGGGTCCGGCGACCGCGGCGGACGTCCGACCTCACAAGCCGGCCACGGCGGCGGGGACCGTGGCTCTCCAGGCGCCCTGCAGCACCGCCAGCGCCTTCTGCGGCGAGCCACCGGCGCACCGGATGCGCTCGCCGGAGATGGTGACCAGGGTCACCGGGAGGCGGCCCGAGGGCGCCTCGATCCGCACGATCTCGGCCCAGCTCAGGCGTCGGGTACGGAACAGGCCATGCACGGTGACCGTGTCCGGTCGGACGGTGACCCGCAGGCCGGCGAAGCGGATGGCGAGGACGAGCTCGACGACTGCGACAGCGCTGAAAATCCAGACCATGCCCGAGGACGCGGTGACCGCCCTGCCGCCAGCCACGCCGGCAACCAGCGCGCAGGACAAGAAGCCGCGGATGTTGCCATTGGTGGGGCGCAGGGTGACTGGGGAGGCTGGCAGGCCGGGCACGTGGGCGTTCCTACTTTCCGAGGGAGCGGCTGACCACTCTAGCTCGCCCGGCCCGCAGCAATCCGGGCATCTAGCAGCGGAAATGTCCAAGCCATCGACTGCTGACCGGCGGCTCAGCCGACCCGGTGCACCTCGGCGCCCGGGTAGCTGGGCAGCGTGATGGAGTCGGCCTTGGCGAACTGCCTGGCCAGGATCGGGCGCATCGGCCAGCGGGTCATCATCCGCATCGACAGGTTCCGCAGGTTGATCATGGTCTGGTGCTGGGGCGCGAAGCCGTTCACGCCGCCCGGGGGCAGCTCCTGGCACTGCCGCACGTAGGGGCGTAGCAGCTCCTGGTAGCGGGCGAAGGCGGTGCGGTGGTCAGCGGCGGCCAGCTCGCCGGCCAGCAGGTAGGCGCCGACCAGGGCCAGGCTGGTACCCAGGCCGGTCAGGTGCGAGGCGCAGTAGCCGGCGTCGCCCACCAGGGCCACCCGGTCGGCTACCCAGGAGTCCATCTGCACCTGGCTCACGCTGTCGAAGTAGAAGTCGGGTGAGGCGTCCATGGCGGCCAGCAGGTCGGGTAGCCGCCAGCCCACCCCGGCGAAAACCTGGCGCAGCAGCTCCTGCTGGGCCGCCCGGTCCCGGCGGTCGTAACTGCGCTCGGGCGAGGTGAAGCTGAGCATCACCTTGGCCGTGCCGCCGCGCTCCGGCCGCAGGCCGGCCACCCGGCCACCCGGTGCGTTGAACATCAGGAACCAGTGCTCCAGGTCGCCCGGGTCGGGCACGGTGAAGTACGCGGTGTACGCCCCGAGCGGCCGCAGGTACCGCTGCTCCGGTCCGAAGGCGAGCGCCCGGACGCCGGAGTGCACGCCGTCGGCGCCCACCACGAGATCGAAGCGACGCTCGACGCCACTGGCGAAGCGGACGGCCACCCCGTCGGCGTCCGGCTCCAGCGCGGCGATCCGGTCGCCGAAGAGGTACTCGACGTCGTCCCGGGTGGCGTCGTAGAGGATGCGGGTCAGGTCACCGCGCATGATCTCGATTTCCGCCACGATGCCCTCGCCGCCGAAGGCGTCGGCGGCCAGCTGTGCGGTGCGCCGGCCCCGGGCGTCCACGTTGGCCAGCCCGCGCTCGTCGACCGAGCACTGCCGGACCTGGTCCAGCAGGCCCATCCGGTCCACCACGGTACGGCCGGCGCCGCGCAGGTCGACCGCCTGGCCGCCGGGGCGGATGCCGGGCGCCGCCTCCACCACGGTCGGCGCCAGGCCATGGCGGCGCAGCCACCAGGCCAGCGCCGGGCCGGCGATGCTGGCGCCGGAGACGAGTACGGTACATGCGGCCATGCCATCCTCCAGGTCCGGTGTTATCGGATGGCATACACCGTACGCTGATCGTCGATACAGGGCAAACTTGTTGACAGATAAGGAGATCAGGGCAATGTGTACTAGTACACCGAGAGATGTTCGGGCCTGGTGCGCCCCGGATTCGACGCCCCGCCGCCGTCCGGTGTACTAGTACAGTGACCGTCCCCTACCGACGCATCGCTGACGAGATCCGGGAGCGGATCGCCAGCGGCCAGCTGCGCCCGGGCGACCGGGTGCCTTCGGCGCGGGAGATCACCCGGGAATGGTCGGTGGCCATCGCCACGGCCAGCCGGGCGCTGGCGACGCTGGGCGCCGAGGGCCTCACGGAGGCCGTACCCGGAAAAGGAACGGTGGTGGCCCGCCTGGCCGCCGCCGCCCCCGCCCGGCCGGGAGGAGCGGGCCGCCGGGCCGCCCCCACCGAGCCGGCGCTCGGGCGTGACCGGATCGTGCGGATGGCCGTGCAGATCGCCGACGCCGAAGGGCTGGCCGAGGTCTCGATGCGGCGCATCGCCACCGCGCTGGACGTCGCCACCATGTCCCTCTACCGGCACGTCGCCAACAAGGACGAGCTGATCGTGCACATGATCGACGCAGCCATCGGCGAGCAGCCGCTGCCGCCGCCCGGCGGCGCCGGCTGGCGCGCCGACCTGGCCGCCATCGCCCGGCTGCAATGGACCGGCTACCGGCGCCACCCCTGGCTGGCCCCGGCGCTGTCGCTGACCCGCCCGCAGCTGGCGCCCAGCGCGGTCCGGATGGCCGACCGGGTACTGGGCGTCCTCGCCGAGACCCGGCTGCCGCTGCCGGAGCGGCTCTACGTGCACCTGACCCTGTTCAGCTTCATCCGCGGAGTGGCCGCGGCCTTCGAGCCGGAGGCGCAGGCCCGCCGGGAAACCGGGCTGAGCTACGACGAGTGGATGCAGACCCAGGAAGCCACCCTGGCCGGGATGCTGCCGGCGGGCTCGCCGCTGCACCAGATGACCAGCCAGGACGACTTCGACCTCGACCTGGACCAGCTCTTCGAGTACGGCCTGACCCGGCTGCTGGCCGGCATTGCGGCACAGATCCCCAGCTGACGGCCCGGTCTGCTACCGTCATCCGCCCCAGCTCCGCACACCGGGAGGGCAAGCCGTGGACGACCAGCCCGGCCCGCGCGTCATCGATCTCACCGACGTCGTGTACCCGCCACCGCCACCGCCCCGCCGGCCGATGCGCCACCGCCGGCTGCTGATCGGCGTGGCGGCCGCGCTGGTCCTGCTGGCCGGCGCCGGCCTCACCGGGTACCTCTACACCCGCGAGCGGCTCACCGCGTTCGCTGTCGGCACCTGGGACTGTGTCGCCCGGGACGCCGACGGCGGCCAGTCCCCGTTCGTCGCACGGATCACCCGGGACCGGTTCACCCTTCGGGACAGCGGCAGCCCCGGCGACACCGAGAACACCGGCGCGCTGACCGGCACCTGGCGACTGTCCGGCACCCACGTCGTGCTCCGGGCGGACACCCCGGACCCGCTCGCCAAGCCCGGCCGGCTCGACCTGCGGCCGGTGCCGCGACGGGTCCCCGACGGCGGCTACACCGTCGCCGGCACCCTCAACGCGGACCGCCCGCAGCCGGTCCACGTCAGCGTCGAGCAGCACGGGCGGCGGGTCCGGATCGGCGACGGGACCGGCGAGCCGGTCACCTGCGTCAAGCGCTGACCGCCGCGGCTCACGCCGGCCGAGGAACGACCGCCGAACCACTGGCCACCGGGGTGGTGGCCGCCGCCGGCAGGGTCACCGTCACCTCCAGGCCACCGCTGTCCAGGGCCAGCGCCGACACGGTGCCCCGGTGCGCCTCGCAGACCGCCCGCACGATGGACAGGCCCAGGCCCGAGCCGCGCGAGCCGGTCCGCTCCCGGCCGCCCCGCCGGAACGCCTCGAACAGCCCCGGTACGTCCGCCTGCTCCACCTCGAAGCCGGTGTTGCCGACCACCAGCGTGGCGTGCTGCTCGTCCGAGCCGGTACGCACCCACAGCCGGCCGCCCATGTGGTTGTAGCGCACCGCGTTCTCGATGAGGTTGCCGGCCAGCCGGTCCAGCAGGCTCGGGTCGCCGACCACCGGCGCCGGCTCCAACTCCGTACTGACCTGCAGGCTCAGCCGCTGCGCCTCGCGCCGGGTGGCCGACAGCGCCACGGTCACCCCGGTGGACAGGTCGGCCGGCACCTTGCGAACCAGCCGGCGCCCGGCCTGGGCCTCCGACCGGGCCAGCACCAGCAGCGAGTCCACCAGCGAGTTGGCCCGCTCGGAGGCGTCCCGCACCACCCGGGCCATCCGCCGGTACTCGTCGGTGTCGGCGTCCGGGTCGGAGAGCGTCACGTCGATCTCGGTACGCATCACCGCCAGCGGCGTGCGCAGCTCGTGCGAGGCGTTGGCGACGAACCGCTTCTGCGTCTCGAACGCCCCGCCCAGCCGGTCCAGCATCGCGTCGAAGGTGGCGGCCAGCTCGGCCACCTCGTCGTCGGCGCCCACGTAGTGCAGCCGCTGGTCCAGCGTCTCCCCGGACAGGTGCCGGGCGGCGGCGGTGACCTGCTGCAGCGGGCGCAGCGCCCGGCCGGCCAGTGCCCAGCCGCCGAGCACCCCGAGCACCCCCACCGCCAGCACCGCGATCAGGCCGCGCAGCAGCAGTTCGGCACGCATCTGCTGGTCCAGCGCGCCGCGCAGCAGGACATAGGCCAGCAGCACGAAGACCAGCGCCGTGGTGACCAGCAGCACGGCGTTGAGCAGGGTCAGCCGCAGCCGCAGGGTGGGGCGCAGGAACCGGCCGGTGCGCCGGGCGTCGTAGACGGTCACGGCGCGACCAGGCGGTAACCGGAGCCGACCACCGTCTCGATCAACGGCGGCTCCCCGAGCTTCTTGCGCAGCGTCATCACCGTCACCCGCACCGTGGTGGTGAACGGGTCGGTGTTGGCGTCCCACACCCGCTCCAGCAGCTCCTCGCTGGAGACCACCGCACCGTCGGCTTTCATCAGCTCCTCCAGGATGCCGAACTCCTTGCGGGTCAGGTCCAGCTGCCCGCCGGCCCGGGTGGCCACCCGCCGGGCCTGGTCCAGGCGTACGTCGCCGAAGCTGAGCACCGGCGGGGCGATCGGGGTGGCCCGCCGGCCCAGCGCCCGGACCCGGGCCACCAGCTCGTCGAAGGCGAACGGCTTGGGCAGGTAGTCGTCGGCGCCGATGCCCAGCCCCTCCACCCGGTCGGCCACGGTGCCGCTGGCCGTCAGCATCAGCACCCGGGTCAGCGCTCCGGAGCGCACCAGGTCCGCGCAGATCTGGTCGCCGTGTATCCCGGGCAGGTCGCGGTCGAGCACCAGCACGTCGTACCGGGTGACGAAGGCCATCTCGTGCCCGCTGCCGCCGTCGTAGGCCACGTCGACGGCCATCCCCTCCCGGCGCAGGCCGCGCACGATCGCGTCAGCCAGGGGGCGCTCGTCCTCGACCACCAGAACCCGCATGCCGACAACCTAGCGTCGCCGCGCACCTGTGCCGCACCGCACCGCACCGGCGCGGGTCGCTCACAGCCGGAAGGCCACCAGTCCGGGGGTGGCCCGGCAGACCAGATAGGTACCGTCGCTGACGCAGGAATCGACCGCGCTGATGTCCACCCGGCGCAGCGGACGCACGCGCTTGGCACCGGCGTCCAGCACGCCGACCCAGATCCGGTCGCCCGGTTGGCTCTGGCGGGTCAGCACGGTCACCGGCTCGGCGGTGACCACCTGCCACGCGCCCAGCGGCAGCACCGGACGCAGCGCGTCGTCGATCACCGTCATCGTCCCGGACTGGGCCAGCAGGCGGCCGTCCGGCAGGGGGGCGGCGAACTGCCACGGGCCGGTCGCTTCGAGTGCGCCGGTGGCCAGGTCGACCAGGGTCAGCCCCTGGTTGTCGCCGGAGAAGCACACGTACCGGCCGCACAGAGTGGCGTACTGGCTGTAGTTGGTCAGCCGGGTGGTCCAGCGCAGGGCCAGGGTGGTGGTGTCGTAGGCGTACGCCCGCGGGCCGGTATCGGTGTTCGCCACCAGCAGCAGCGTGCCATCGAAGATGCCGACCGTGTGGCGGTCCGCGGCGGCGGCCAGTTCGGGCCGACCGGCGGCCAGGTCGGCGCCGCCGAGGGTGGCGCCGGTGTCCACCTCCAGCCGGACGGCGGTGACCCCGTCCGGGCCGGTCCGCACCCCGAGCAGCACGTCCGGTACCCCCGGCCGGGCCTGGACGACCTCCCAGTCGGTACGCGAGTCCGGCAGCTGACGCTGCCAGCGCGGCTGCCCGGTCCGCGCGGCCAGCGCCGACAGCTGCTGCGGCACGTCGACATCGACCTCCCCCGGGTTGACCACGACCACCGGGGAGTCGACAAAGATCGAGGTCTCGGCGCCGGCGTCCAACAGGTCCGCCACGCCCGCGCGCTGCCACAGCGGTGCGCCCGTGGCCAGGTCGAGCACCAGCATCACGGACGAGCCGTCGGGGCCCAGCGCCACGGTCATCGTGCCGGCCGGGCGGTTGACGAAGCTGTAGTTCACCGACAAGTTCACCGGGGTACGCCAGCGCAGCCGCCCGTCGGCGAGCTGGTAGGCCGCAATCGCGCTCCCGCTGACCACGAACAGCACGCCGGAGTCGACGAAGTAATCCGGGTTCGGCGCCACCGGCAGGGTGAACACCTGCTGCATCGGCACCGGCACCGGCCAGGGCGGCGCACTGCCCGGCACCAGCAGGGTCAGCAGGAGGCCGACGAGGACCAGCAGCCGGGTGGGCAGGCGCAGCGGCGCGGAATTCTCCTCAGCCGGCGGCAGCGGCCGGGTGTCCAGGTCGATGAGGGCGTCCACGCTCACCGCGCCGGGGGGACGGTCACCGGGTGCATGGGTAGAACCGTACCGTCGGGCGCGCGGCGGCTGGGGTCACCTCAGGGTGTAGACGGTCAGATCGGCCCCGGCCGCCCGGCACGCGAGGTACCGGCCATCCGTGGTGGCGCTCTCCACGGCGGTCACCGGGAGCAGGCCGAGCGGCCGTACCGCGGGGGCGGCGGTGTCCAGCAGCGCCACCCAGGTACCGGTGGCGCCGGCCGCCGGCCGGGACAGCACGGTACGCGCCCCGCCGCCCACCGCCCGCCAGCCCCGCAGGTCCAGGGCGCTGACCAGGTCCGGTCCGACGACCGCCTCGGTGTCCCGCTGGGCGAGCAGCCACTCGGGGGTGAGCGGGGTGACATCCCGCCAGTCGGCGGAGCCGATCGGCGCCCCGCCGGCCGGGTCCAGGGTCACCGTGCCGCCCAGGCCGTAGAGGCAGATGACCGGCGCGCAGTCGGTGACGTAGAGCGCCGGACCCGCCAGCGGGGTACGCCAACGCGGGGTGAGGGTGGCCGCGTCGAAGCCGTACGCCGTCGTCGCCCCGACGTCGTCGACGGCCACCACGACGAGAACCCGCCCGACCAGGTTGACCGTGTAGTCCCGCAGCGGCCGGCCCAGCTCGCTGACCCGGTCGGGGAGCGCCCCGGCGACCACCGTGGCGCCGCTGACCACGTCGAAGACCTCCACCCGCAGGCCGGCGTCCCGGGCCACGGCGAGTACCGGTCCGGCGCCGTCCGACCCCCGCACGGCCGGGATGAGCGCGCCGCCGGCCGGTGCCGAGCGCTGCCAGCCGACCGCGCCGGTGCGCGCGTCCAGCAGCAGCATCTGCTGCCCCGACCCGGCCTGGTCACGGCCGTACCGCACGGCCAGCAGCTTGCCGGTACCCGGTACCGGCTGGCCGGCCAGGTCCGACCGGCGCCACAGCGGCGCGCCGGTAGCCGAGTCGAGGCCGGCCAGTTCGGAGTGGGTGCCGTGGGCGTCCTGGTAGACCAGGGCAACCAGGGCGCCGGCCGCGGGAACAGCGGTGAGGCTCTGGATCGACCCGCCGATGTCCGAGCGCCACCGCGGACGCCCGCTCGGCAGCTGGTAAGCCGTCAGCGAGGTGTCGTCCCCGGCGTAGAGCATCCCGCCGCGCAGCAGGTAGGCCGACGCGCCCGGCAGGTGCAGCTGGGACAACCGGGTCAGCGGGGCGACGGTCGGGGCGGCGGCGGCCGGCACGACAAGCGCGAGCAGCACGGCGCAGACCAGCAGGAGCCGGGGCTGGAACCGGGGCAGCCGCGGTCGGCGTCCGGTGGTGGCGGGCGGCGGCGCGGAGTCCAGGTCGATGAGGACCTCCACGCGCGCCTCCTACGCCTGCCCGATGAGGGTCTCCGTGGCGGTCTCCGGGAGCAGCCGCAGCGCCGCCTCCACCGTCTCGCGGGCCACGTCCTGGGCGGTCAGCCCGAGGTCGGCGAGGATCTGGCCGCGGCTGCCGTGCGGGTGCCAGCCGGGCAGCACGCCCAGGTCGCGCAGCGGCGTGGCCACCCCGGCGTCGCGCATCGCCTGGGCCAGGGCGTCGCCGACGCCGCCGGTGCGGATGCCGTCCTCCACCGTCACCACCAGCTTGTACCCGGCGGTGAGCTGCACCAGCTCGGCGGGGACCGGCCGGACCCAGCGCGGGTCGACCACGGTCACGCCGTAGCCCTGCTCGGCCACCCGTCCCGCGGCGTCCACCGCGAGGTGGGCGAAGGCGCCCACGCCGACGATCAGGATGTCCGGCGCACCGGTGCGGGACAGCACGTCGACCGGGCCGCGCCGGTCGATGGCCGGCAGGTCGGGCGCGATCGAGCCGGTGGGGAAGCGCACGATGGTCGGCCCGTCGCTGACGGCGACCGCCTCGCGCAGGCCCTGCCGCAGCGTGGCGGTGTCGCGCGGGGCGTTGATCCGCAGGCCCGGGACGACGCCGAAGACCGACATGTCCCACAGGCCGTAGTGGCTGGGGCCGTCCGGGCCGGTGACGCCGGCCCGGTCCAGCACGATGGTGACCGGCAGCCGGTTCATGGCGACGTCGAGCAGCACCTGGTCGAAGGCGCGGTTGAGGAAGGTGGCGTAGACGGCCACCACCGGGTGCAGCCCGCCGAGCGCCAGGCCGGCGGCGGAGGTGATCGCGTGCTGCTCGGCGATGCCCACGTCGTAGGCGCGCTGCGGGTACTTCTTCATCAGCTTGGCGATGCCGGTGGGTTCGGCCATGGCGGCGGTGATGCCGACGATGTCGGCCCGCTCGTCGGCCAGGGCCACCAGCTCGTCGGCGAAGACGCTGGTCCACTTGACCGAGGGGGGCGCGGTGAGCTGGCCGGTCCGGGGGTCGAAGGCGCCCGGCCCGTGCAGGCAGTCGGCCTCGTCGTTCTCGGCCGGGAGGTAGCCGTACCCCTTGCGGGTGACCGCGTGCACGATCACCGGGCCGCCGAAGCGCCGGGCCCGGCGCAGCGCCGACTCCAGCGCCTCGATGTCGTGCCCGTCGACCGGGCCGACGTACTTGATGCCCAGGTCCTCGAACATGGCCTGCGGGGCGACCGCGTCCTTGATGCCCTTCTTGACCGCGTGCAGCGTCTCGTAGAGCGGCGGGCCGACCAGCGGGGTGCGCCCGAGCGCCTCCTTGACGGCGTCGAGCACCTTCTCGTAGCCGGGGTTGAGGCGCAGCGTGGAGAGGTGGTCGGCGAGCCCGCCGATGGTCGGCGAGTAGGACCGGCCGTTGTCGTTGACGACAATGACCAGCGGGTTGCGGGTGGCGGCGATGTTGTTCAGCGCCTCCCAGCACATGCCGCCGGTGAGCGCGCCGTCGCCGACCACGGCCACCACGTGCCGGCGCTCGCCGCGCAGGGCGTAGGCCTTGGCCATGCCGTCGGCGTAGGACAGCGCAGTGGAGGCGTGCGAGTTCTCGATCAGGTCGTGCTCGGACTCGGCCCGGCTCGGGTAGCCGGACAGGCCGCCGCGCTGGCGCAGCTCGTCGAAGCCGGCCTGCCGGCCGGTGACGATCTTGTGGACGTACGCCTGGTGGCCGGTGTCGAACAGGATCCGGTCGGTGGGCGACTCGAACACCCGGTGCAGCGCCAGGGTGAGCTCCACCACGCCCAGGTTGGGCCCGAGGTGCCCGCCGGTGCGGGCAACCTTGGCCACCAGGAAGTCCCGGATCTCGGTGGCCAGCTGGCCCAGCTCCTCGGTGGACAGCGCGGCCAGGTCCCCCGGCCCGGTGATCCGGGGCAGGATGGCGTCGGCGGCGGCGTCACGGCCGGACAGGCTGCTCATGACCACCCACTCTAACCGGAGCGTCCGACCCCGCGCCTGGGCAACGGTGCACCGCACCAACCCTTCACACAACCGCAACGCCGCTCCCCTGCTCACTCAGGGGGCAGCAGCAGCCCCACGCACTCGACGTGGTGGGTCATCGGGAAGGCGTCCAGCGCCCGCAGCGCGGCCAGTCGCCAGCCGGCGCCGCGCAGCGTCGCCACGTCCCGGGCGAACGCCGCCGGGTCACAGGCCACGTACGCCACCGCCCGGGCCCCGCTGGCGGCGATCCGCCGGCACACCGCCGCCCCCGCCCCGGACCGGGGCGGATCGAGCACCACCAGATCCGGCCGGTACGCCGGCCGGAAGCGCTCCACGGTGCCCGCCACCACGTCCACCCCGGGCAGCCCGCCGACGCTGGCAGCGGCGCCGGCCAGCGCCGCCGGGTCGGACTCCACCAGCGTCACGGCGCCGTCCGGGCCGACCCGTCCGGCCAGCGCGGCGGTGAACAGTCCGACGCCGCCGTAGAGATCCCAGGCGCGCTCCCCCGGGCGCGGCGCCAGCAGCTCCAGCACGATGGCCACGAGCGCGTCCGGGGCGGCCGGATGGACCTGCCAGAACGCCTCCACCGGCGCGCTCCAGTCCCGCCCGAGCGCGTCCTCGTGCACCCACGGGGCGCCGGCCAGCAGCCCGGACCGGTCGCCCAGCAGGTGCAGCCCGTCCGCGCCGGCCACCACCTCGACGTGGTCGTCGGCCGGCCAGCGCCGGTCGGTGACCGGGGCGTCCTGGATGGCCGGGTGGGCGATCCGGCAGCGGTCCACCGGCACCACCCGGTGCGAGCGGTGCGCCAGCAGCCCGGGCCGGCCGGCCGCGTCGACGGCGTACCGCACCCGGGTACGCCAGCCCAGCGCCCCGCCCGGCAGGGCGGCCACCGTCACGCCCAGGGCGTCCACCTCGGCCTCGGCGAGCCGCCCGAGCCGGATCAGCTGCTCCCGGACGACCGCCTCCTTGAGCCGGCGCTGGGCAGCCGGCTCGACGTGCTGGAAGTCACAGCCCCCGCACTCACCGGCGTACGGGCAGGGCGGGGTGACCCGCTCCGGCGCGGCGCGCAGCACGGCCACGGTGTCGGCCCGCAGGTACCCCTTGTGCTCCTCGGTGACCTCGGCCAGCACCTGCTCATCGGGCAGGGTGTGCCGGACGAAGACGACCCGCCCGTCCGGGGCGCGGGCCACGCAGTGCCCGCCGTGCGCGACGGCGCCCACGTCCAGCTCCAGCCGGGCCCCGACCAGCCCGGCGTCCGGATCGACGGCGAGCGTCACGGCTGCTCCGCCCGGGTCTCGCCGCCACCGTCGGCGGCTGCGCCCACGGTGGGCTGCGCTGTGGTCGGTGCGCCGGAGCCCACCGGGTGGCTGGGGCTGAAGCTGGCCCGGGGGTCGCGGGCCGGGCCCCGGGCCAGGTCCAGCCGGGTGAGGTCCTTGCCCTGGCTGGACTCCAGCTGCCAGGGGACGCTGACCACCATGACGCCCGGCTCGAACAGCAGCCGGCCCTTGAGCCGCAGCGCGCTCTGGTTGTGCAGCACGTGCTCCCACCAGTGGCCGACGACGTACTCCGGGATGAAGACGGTGACCACGTCGCGCGGCGAATCGGTACGCACGCTCTTGACGAAGTCGATGATCGGCTTGGTGATCTCCCGGTAGGGCGAGTCGACCACGGTGAGCGGGACCGAGATGCCGCGCGCCTCCCAGTCGTTCTGGATCACCCGGGTGTCGGCGTCGTCGACGTTGACGGTGACGGCGGTGATGGTATCCGGGCGGGTGCCCTGGGCGTAGGCCAGCGCCCGCAGGGTGGGCAGGTGCACCTTGCTGACCAGGACGATGGCGTGGTTGCGGGCGGGCAGCATCTGCCGCTCGTCGGTGGGTTGCAGTTCGCGGGCGACGTGGTCGTAGTGCCGGCGGATGGCCACCATGATCATGAAGATGGCCACCATCATCGCGATGGAGATCCAGGCGCCCGCCAGGAACTTGGTGATCACCACCAGGATCAGCACGAACCCGGTCATGCACAGGCCGATGCCGTTGATCGTCCGGGACCGGATCATCCGGCGGCGCACCTGCGGGTCGCGCTCGGTGCGCAGCAGCCGGTTCCAGTGCCGCAGCATGCCGGTCTGGGAGAGCGTGAAGGAGACGAACACCCCCACGATGTACAGCTGGATCAGGTGCGTGGGCTGGGCCTTGAAGGCGGCGATGAGGATCCCCGCGAAGATCGCCAGGAACAGGATGCCGTTGCTGAACGCCAGCCGGTCGCCCCGGGTGTGCAGCTGCCGGGGTAGGTAGCGGTCCTGGGCCAGGATCGAGCCGAGCACCGGGAAACCGTTGAACGCGGTGTTGGCGGCCAGCACCAGGATCAGCGCCGTGGTCGCGATGACCAGGTAGAACGCCGGACGGAAGGAGCCGAAGACGACCTGGGCGAGCTGCGGGATGACCGGCTGCTGCACGTACCCGGCCGGTAGCGGGTGGTCGGAGCCGACGATCTGCAGGTGGGTCAGGCGGGCCAGCACCACGATGCCGACCAGCATGGTGATCGCCAGCAGGCCCAGCATGAGCAGGGTGGTGGCGGCGTTCTTGCTCTTCGGCGGCCGGAACGACGGTACGCCGTTGGAGATCGCCTCCACGCCGGTCAGCGCCGCACAGCCGGACGAGAAGGTCTTCACCATGAGGAAGGTGAAGGCCAGCCCCGTGATGGCGTCCTGCGGCGCCGTGACGTGCAGGTCGGCGCTGGGCGCACGTAGATGCTCACCGAGCACGTAGTAGCGCAGCAGGCCCAGCACGACGGTGAGGATCACCGCCCCCATGAACGCGTAGGTCGGGATGGCGAACGCCATGCCCGCCTCTTTGATGCCCCGCAGGTTCATCGCGGCCAGCACGAACAGCAGCACCAGCGAGACCTCGACCGGGTGGTCGTGGGCGTAGCCCCAGGCCGAGCCGAGGTTCTGCACGCCCGAGGAGATCGACACGGCCACCGTGAGCACGTAGTCGACCATCAGCGCGGCGGCCACGATGAGCCCGTACCGGGGACCCAGGTTGACGGTGGCGACCTCGTAGTCGCCGCCGCCGGAGGGGTAGGCGTGCACGTTCTGGCGGTAGCTGGCCACCACGGTGAGCATCACCACCACGACCGCCAGCGCGATCCAGGGCGAGTAGGCGTAGAACGCCGCACCGCCCACCGACAGGGTGAGCAGGATCTCGTCCGGGGCGTACGCCACCGAGGAGAGCGCGTCGGAGGCGAACACCGGCAGGGCGATGCGCTTGGGCAACAGCGTGTGGGCCATCCGGTCGGACCGGAACGGCCGCCCGATGACCAGGCGCTTGAGCAGAGAGGTGGGGTTGGCCACGATGGCTAAGCCTAGGGTGAGCGCGCCCGTCCTGCGGCTCGGGTCGGTCCACTTGCTTTCCACCCCGACCGGTGGGGTGCCGGCCGGCTGCCGGATCGCGGTGGGGTGGGGGGCGTACCCGGTCCCGGCATGGCAGGCTGTGCGCTGTAACCGGAGATTCACGGGAGGCGTCGCAGGTGCATGTCGTGATCATGGGATGCGGGCGGGTGGGTTCCACCCTGGCCCACGGCCTGGAGGGGCGCGGACACTCCGTGTCGGTCATCGACGCCGATCCCGACGCTTTCCGCCGGCTGGGGCCGGAGTTCGCCGGCCCGACCATCACCGGGGTCGGCTTCGACCGCGAGGTGCTGGTGAAGGCCGGCATCGAGCGCGCCGACGCGTTCGCCGCGGTCTCCAGCGGCGACAACTCCAACATCATCTCCGCCCGGCTGGCCCGCGAGACGTTCGGCGTCCCCCGGGTGGTGGCCCGCATCTACGACCAGAAACGGGCCGAGGTCTACGAACGGCTGGGCATCCCCACGGTGGCCACCGTGCGGTGGACCGCCGACCGGATGATCCGGCACCTGATCCCGGAGGGGAACGTCGACGTCTGGCGCGACCCCACCAGCATCGTGTCGATCATGGAAGTTCCACTGCACCAGGGCTGGATCACCCGCAAGGTGCAGGCACTGGAGGAGGCCAGCGGCGCCCGGGTCGCCTACGTGATGCGCTTCGGGCTGGGCATGCTGCCCACCGCGTCCACCGTGCTGCAGGACGGCGACCAGGTGTTCATGCTGGTGACCGATGACCTGGTGGAGCCGGTCACCAAGGTCACCGGCGGCGCGCCCGAGGGAGGGCACTGACCATGCGGGTAGCCATCGCCGGGGCCGGCAACGTCGGCCGCTCGATCGCCAACGAGCTGATCGACAACGGCCACACCGTCATGCTCATCGAGAAGCAGCCCGACCGGGTACGCCCCGAACGGGTCCGCGAGGCCGAGTGGGTGCTGGCCGACGCCTGCGAGGTGGCCAGCCTGCAGGAGGCCCAGTTGCAGCGCTGCGACGTGGTGGTGGCGGCCACCGGCGACGACAAGGTGAACCTGGTCGTCTCGCTGCTGGCCAAGACCGAGTTCGCGGTCGGTCGGGTGGTGGCCCGGGTGAACCGGGCCGAGAACGAGTGGCTGTTCACCGAGCAGTGGGGCGTGGACGTCGCGGTGAGCAAGCCGCGCCTGATGGCGGCCCTGGTCGAGGAGGCGGTCACCGTCGGTGACCTGGTCCGGCTGATGACCTTCCGGCGCAGCGAGGCCAACCTGGTGGAGATCACCCTGCCGGAGCGGGCGCCCTACGTCGGCCACGCGGTCCGGGACGTGCCGCTGCCCCGCGACTCGGCGCTGGTGGCCGTGCTGCGCGGCAAGCGGGTGCTGGTCCCCAGCCCGGACGACCCGCTGGAGGCCGGCGACGAACTCATCTTCATCTGTACCGCCGCGATGGAGGACAGCGTCCGCGCGGTCATCCTGGGAGCCGACAGCGTGGAGAACACCCGCCGCGGGGTGTAGTGCTCAGCCGGTCGGCTCGGCGCCGCGCTGGCCGGCGCGCGGGTGGTAGCGCCGGACCACCCACACGGTGACGGCGATGAGCAGCAGGTAGGGCGGGTAGCCGAGGACCAGCCGGGCGATGCCGAGCGTCGTGCCGGGGTCGGAGTCCGACGTGTTGCTGAAGATCACCGCCTGGACGCCGGTCTTCACCAGGTAGGTGGCCGCCCACACGGCGGTCAGCCAGCTGAAGGTACGCACCAGGTGGCGGTCGCCACGCCAGGCACTGCTGCCCCGGTCGGCCAGTAGCGCCCACACCCAGCCCACCAGCGGTACCCGCAGCGGGATGGAGGCCAGCATGGCCACCCCGTAGGCCAGGCTGAGCAGGATGCCGGGCAGGTAGAAGTTCTTGGCGCTGCCGGTCTTCCAGGCGATAATGGCGCCCAGCCCGATGCCGAACAGCCCGTTGATCGCGTGCCGGACGGACTCCTTGCGGGTCAGCCGCCACACCGCGATGGCCACCGCCGAGCCGGCCGCCACCAGGATCGCCGGACGCAGCGCCCAGGCGATGTTGGCGACCACGAAGACCAGCACCGGGATGCCCGACTCCACCAGGCCGCGTACCCCGCCGAGCTGGTCGGCGAGCTGCTCGGTGAAGCTGGGCAGCGGCGCGTCGTCGGCGGCGTCGTCGGGCTCCTCGGCGCCGGCCAGCGCCTGCGCCGCGTGCTCCAGCTCGGGGGCCAGGTCGGCGACCATCTCCCGCTCGGCGTCGACCCTGGCTGCGCTGTCGGCACCGGCCGGGTCGAACTGGGCGTGCGGACCGGCGGCGTGCTGGTCGGCGGGGGCAGGGTTCTGGGCCGTCATCGGCTCCTCATTCGTCGCACCGGTTCACCGCGCACCCGGTCCAGGGCGGCACCGCGGTCCGCGTCCTCGCCGGTGGCGATGCGCGTCGGGGAGCTCAGCGCGGCAGTTCCAGCTCATAGTACGGGTTATAGATGACCTTACGTCCCTCGCGCAGCGCCACCCGGCCGCGTACGGTCAGCGCCCGGCCCGGCTCGATGCCCGGGATGGCCCGCCGGCCCAGCCAGACCAGGGTCACCACGTCGCTGCCGTCGAACAGGTCGGCCTCCAGCGTCGGCAGGTTGGTCCGCGGCGTGTAGACCACGGTGCGTAGCCGCCCGTTGACGCTGACCATCTCCCCCGGCGCCACGTCACAGGCGGGGACGCAGCCGGACTTCTCGGCGTTGTGCTGGAGCTCCTCGGCGTCGAGTTCGGTGTCCGAGGCGGTCAACCGTCGGAAGAACTTGCTGATCGAGGATGGTCGATCAACGGTCGCCATCTGGAGTCACTCTCCTCACCCGGGATTCCGGCCGGCCGCCGGGCACCCGCGTAACGGTAAGGGTACGTCAACCGGGCCATTCCCGGTGCTGGCGAGGTGTCGTCCAGATCACCGGCGCCCGATCGGCTGGCCTGCTGGTGAGTTACCCCGACGCGGGCGGCGGAAACCCGCGCTCAGAGCTGGCGGTACTCGTCAGCCGCCGCGCGGGCCTGCTCCTGGGCGTGCTCGGCGAGGTCCCGGGGCAGCCGCAGCGGCAGCGCCTCGCGCACCGGGAAGGCGTCCTTGCCCCGGTCCACCACCAGGCCGTGCAGCACCTCGGTCAGATTCTTCGCCGCGTCCGGGTCGGTGGCCGCCGCGCCCTGGAACACCGCGCGCACCATCCAGCGCGGCCCGTCCACGCCCACGAACCGGATGTCCGAGACGCCCTCCGCCGAGCGCACCCGGGCCCGCAGCTCGGTGCCGTACTCGCCGTCGACCTCCTCGGCCTGCGCCCCCTCGGCGCGCAGCGAGGCGGCGATCTCCGCGCGTACCTCGGCCCAGATGTCCTCGCTGCGCGGCGCGGCGAACACGCCGACCTGCAGGGCGCTGGCGCCGTCCACGAGCAGCACCTGCTGCACCCGGCCCTCGTTGTCGGCGGCCACCCGCATCTCCACGCCGTCCACCGGTGGAAGTTGCAGGCTGCCCAGGTCCACCCGGGTCACCCCGGCCGGCGCCTCGCTGACGTCGTACGGGCCGTAGCCACGCGCCGGGGTCGCCCGACCGCTCGCCGCGGTGTCACCGGCCCGACCGTTCCTGGCCTCCGACTTGCCGGTCCCGTCGCCCTTGCCCCGCGAAAACCTCACCGAGGTACCCCTTCGTCCACGCCGACGCCGGCGTGCCCACCGGTGGACCCGTGCCCGCCGGCGCCCCGGACCGACTCCGGCAGCTCGTCGACCACGTGGAACACGGCGCGCTCCACCCGCTGTACGACCAGTTGTGCGATCCGGTCGCCGCGCCGGATGTCGGCGGGGCGCACCGGGTCGTGGTTGATCAGGTTGACCAGGATCTCACCACGGTAACCGGCGTCGACCGTACCCGGTGCGTTGAGCACCGTCACGCCGAGCCGGGCGGCCAGCCCCGAGCGCGGGTGCACCAGGCCCACGTACCCCTCCGGCAGGGCCAGCGCCACCCCGGTGGGTACCAGCGCCCGCCCGCCGGCCGGGTCGATCCGGGCGTCCCGGGCCGCGTAGAGGTCGGCACCGGCGTCCCCGGGGTGTGCGTAGCCGGGTACCGGCAGGTCGGCGTCCAGGCGGCGGAGCGCCACCGGCACGGTCGTCGTCTCGGTCACGGCACCTCTTCCATTTCTGCGGCTCCACCGGCGGCCGACACCCGGCCGGGCCGGGCGGCCGGTCGCCGAGCATCCTGGCATACCCTCACCGGGTGGCACAGCACCCGACGAGCGCGTCGCCGGACGGCCCGCCGGCCGCCCCGGGCAGCGCACCGGCCGGATACTCCGAGCGGCTGGTGGCGCCCTGGTGGCTCTGGCTGCTCGGGCTGTGCCTGGCGGTCCCCCTGGCCGCCGAGGTCTACCTGGGGGCGCCCGGGCAGCCGCTCTGGCTGCCCTACGTCGTGCTGCTCCCGCTCACCCTGGCGCTGCTGGCCTGGCTGAGCCGGATCCGGGTACGGGTGGCCGACGGCGAGCTGTTCGTCGACGACGCGCACCTGCCGGTCCGCCACATCGCCCGGGTGGGCGTGCTGGACGCCGCCGCGAAGCGGGAGGCGCTCGGGGTACGCGCCGACCCGCTGGCCTTCGTGGTGCAGCGCCCGTGGATCCGGGAGGCGGTCCTGGTGGTGCTGGACGACCCCGCCGACCCCACGCCCTACTGGGTGGTCAGCTCCCGCCGGCCCCGGGAACTCGTGGCGGCGCTGCGGGCGGCCGGCGTCAGCCGCTGATCTGGCGGTGGCCGCGGCGCAGGTCCTTGCGGATCTGCTCGGCCAGGGCCAGGGTGGCCCGGCGGTTGAGGTAGCTGGCCACCGCGGCGCCGGTGAGCACCGGCCCGTAGGTGGTCAGGTTGCGGCCGAACCGGCGCAGCAGCCGGTCGCGCAGCTCCTTGCGGGCCGCGGTACCCAGCACCGCGGTCACCCCGACGCCCGGCACCAGCGGGTTCACCCCGCGCCGCTGCGACCAGGAGTGCATCAACGCCACGGCGCGCTGCGCGCGGGTACCGGCGATCGGCGCCCCGTAGATTTCGTGCAGCTCGCCGATCAGCTTGATCTCCACGGCCACCACCGCCACCGTCTCGGTGGCCAGCAGCACCGGGGCGGTGAGCAGGCTCGGCGTGGCCACCCACTCGATCGAGGCGACGCCGCCGGCGGCGGCGCCGACACCGGCGGTGACCCGGGCCGCGTTGCGGATCAGCCGCTCGGCCAGTTCGTCGTCGGTCAGGCCGGAGAAGTGCTGACGCAGCGTCTCGGCGGAGCGGATCGGCAGCCGGGGCGTGATCTCGCTGACCATGTCGGTCATCCAGCGCACCGCCGCCTTCGGGCGGAACAGGTCGCCGACGCCGCGCGCCCGGACCTCGGCGGCCAGCCGGCCGAGCAGCCGCCGCCGCTCCGCCTGGGGCAGTTCGTCGTCGGTCAGCGCGGCCAGCGTCTCGGACATCTCCCGGCTGTCGGCGTCGGCCGGCTGCGACGGGACCAGCGCGCCGGGCGCCCCGTCGTGGCCGTCGCCCTGGACGGGTATCGGCCGGGTCTGCTCAGGTGCGGCCGGCTCAGCCGGCTCCGAAGCGGTGCTCATCGGCGGACTCCTCTCCTGGACCAGCCGGGCGGCTCCGGACTGCGCGGACCGGGCCGGCGGGCAGCGTCGCGCCCGCCGGCTGCCCCCGCGCATGATCGTGCCACGTTCGGGCGAACGTGCACGCTGCGCCGGAGCGGCGTGCTGTCAGCTGTCCGTCAGGCACATTCCTGACAGACCAGCTCACCATTGCGCTCGTAAGCGAGCTGGCTGCGGTGGTGCACCAGGAAACAGCGCGCACACCGGAACTCGTCGGCCTGCATGGGCAGCACCCGGACGGTCAGCTCTTCGTCGGCGAGGTCGGCGCCGGGCAGCTCGAAGCTCTCCGCCACGTCCGTTTCGTCGATGTCGACGACAGCGGACTGCGCGTCGACGCGCCGGGCCTTGAGCTCCTCCAGGCTGTCCTCGCCGAGGTCGACCTCGTCGCGACGCGGTGCGTCGTAGTCGGTGGCCATCGGTTACTTCACTCTCCCGTTATCGAATCGCCCGGCCTGAACCGGACTTCCGCCTGCGTTGTCCCACCCGTCCCACCGACGCCACGCCACCCTGCGCGGCGGGTCGACCCAGCGGGCCCGCCGCTCCCGCTGGATTGTCGTACCCTGCGAGCGCGGAACCTTACCCGCTTTGTGCGTTGCTAGTACGCCAGAGCGCGCGAAGATGTTCCCACTGTGACTCAGGCGACACAAAGGTAGGGGTCCCCGGACTGTGATCACGGTCGCCGCGCCGGAGTCCGCACGAGATTCACAACCCGCGCCGCTGGGACACACGTTAACCTCTGCCCAGACAGCAACCGTCCCTACGGACGGTCGGGTAACCGCACGGGGAGTCGCGGACGAATGAGTCTTTCGAGGGTACGCGCCCTGTCGATCGTGGGCGCCCTGGTCGTCTGCGCGATCATCCTGGCCATCGTGGCGATCGCCAAGGACAAGCAGACCGGCGCCGACTACACCGGCGGCTGCGCGGACGGGACGGTCAAGGTCAAGACCAAGCCGCTGCCCCTCGAGAAGGCCATCAAGGTCAACGTGTACAACGGCGCCGGCACGCCCGGGCTGGCCAGCTCGGTCGCGGAGGAGCTGCGCAACCGCAAGTTCAACGTCGGCGAGGTCAAGGACTCGCAGGGCATCGACGGCGTGGCCAAGCTGCACTACGGTCCCAAGGCACTGGCCGCCGCCACGGTGGTGAACGCCTACTTCCTGGGCAACGCCGACGACGGCTCCGGCTTCGACCTCAAGGACACCGGCGACGCGGTGGACATCACCATCGGCAAGCAGTTCACCGCCCTGGGTACCCCCACCGACGTGCACCAGGCCTTCGCCAAGCTGGGCAACCCGGTGGCCCCGCCCGGTACCTGCGACACCTCCACCGCCGGCTGAGGCGCCCACAGCGGCCTCACGGGCCGCCCGCGGCGTCCAGCTCGACCAGCAGGTCGTGCAGCTCCCGGTAGATGGCCGACGGCGCGGCCAGCACCAGGTCCGGGCCGGGTGCGGCGCCCGCCAGGCCACTGACGGTCAGCCCCGCCTCGGTGGCGACCAGCCCACCGGCCGCGTGGTCCCAGGTGTTGAGGCCCTTCTCGAAGTACGCGTCCACCCGCCCGTCGGCGGCGAAGCACAGGTCCAGCGAGGCGGCGCCGAAGCGGCGGATGTCCCGGACCACCGGCAGCACCCGGGTCAGCACCTGCGCCTGGTGCGCCCGGCGCGCCGCCGCGTAGCCGAACCCGGTGGCCAGCAGCGTCTGCCCCAGCTCGGTGACGCCCGAGCAGCTGATCGGCCGGCCGTCCCGGTACGCCCCGCCACCGCGGACCGCCGTCCACTCCTCGCCGGTTGCGGCGTTGCGCACCACCCCGGCGACCACCTCGCCGTCCACCTCGGCGGCGAGTGAGACGGCGTACTGGGGCAGGCCGTAGAGGTAGTTCACGGTGCCGTCGATGGGGTCGAGGATCCAGCGCACCCCGGTGCCGCCGTCCCGGACCGACTCGCCGGACTCCTCACCGAGCACCCGGTCACCCGGTCGGCGCTCGTGCAGCGCCTGCACGACGAAGCGCTCGGTCGCCTTGTCCCCCTCGGTGACCACGTCCGTCCGGGTGCTCTTGGTGCTCACCTCGGTGATCGCCGCTGCCCGCAGGTCGCTGGCCAGCTGCGCGGCTCCGCGCGCCAGATCCACCGCGATCGCCAGCAACTGCTCCGCCTGTTCCGCCATCCGGTTCCCTCCGTCAGTCCCACCCGACACGCCGGCAAGGTGGGGCGGCAGCGCCGCGTACCGGATACAATCCTCGCAAGCCCCACCCGGCCCGGCCCCGCTACCTGCCGGCTACGCCGCCACCCACCCCGGAGCGGCGTCCCGACGCGGCTGTGCCTCGTGACCGGTATTGCGGCGCTACAATTCACGCTGCCTGGTCAGGATCCACACCAAGCCCAGGCTCCCAACACAGGCTCCAAGCCGAACTCGCCGTCGGCCGCGCATGCGCGCTACGTTGGCGGGACGGCCGTGCTCGCTCTCGCCTCCGGAAGGTCGTTCGTGACTGAAGCCCGCCAAGCCGCCGATGTGCGCAGCCTGACCGATGCGCTCGTGGCGCACGCCGCGAACAGCGGCGGTCAGCTCACGTCCGCTGATGTCGCCCGTGCGGTCGCCTCCGCCGACGTCACGCCGGCCCAGGCGAAGAAGCTGCTCCGCGCGCTGGCCGAGGCCGGTGTCACCGTCGCCGTGGACGACTCGTCCAACACCCGGCGCAAGGTGGCCGCGGCCCGCTCGGCGACCCCCGCCTCGCGCGCGGCCACGGCGAAGACGCCCACGCCGCCGCCGGCCAAGGCCGCCCCGACCAAGGACACGCCGGCCAAGGCCGCGCCGAAGACCCGGCTGGCCGCCGTCCCGGCGCCGGCAGCCGCGGCCGAGACGGCCGCCGCGCCGGCCGAGGAGCCGGCCGGCCCGGCCAAGGCGGTCCGCAAGCCGACCGCCGCGAAGGCCGCCCCGGCGAAGGCCGCCAAGGCGGCGCCCGCCGCCGGGACGCCCGCCGCCCCCGGGGCGAAGGCCGCCGCCAAGGCCGCGCCGGCCAAGGCGGGGAAGCCCGGCGAGCCCGGCGAGGAGGCCGAGCTGGAGGTCGTCGAGCTGGAGATCGACGCCGAGGCGCTGGCCGCCGACCTGGAGGACGTGGTCGTCGACGAGCCGGCCGAGGTGGTCGCCGTCGCCGAGGCCGACGCCGAGGCCGACGCCACCGAAACCGACTTCGAGTGGGACGACGAGGAGTCCGAGGCGCTCAAGCAGGCGCGTCGGGACGCCGAGCTGACCGCCTCCGCCGACTCCGTCCGCGCCTACCTCAAGCAGATCGGCAAGGTCCCGCTGCTCAACGCCGAGCAGGAGGTGGAGCTGGCCAAGCGGATCGAGGCCGGGCTCTACGCCGGTGAGCGGCTGCGGGCCGCGGAGGAGGGCGAGGAGAAGCTCGCCACCCCGATGGTGCGCGACCTGAACTGGATCTCCCGGGACGGCGAGCGGGCCAAGAACCACCTGCTGGAGGCCAACCTGCGGCTGGTCGTCTCGCTGGCCAAGCGGTACACCGGGCGCGGCATGGCCTTCCTCGACCTGATCCAGGAAGGCAACCTCGGCCTCATCCGCGCCGTCGAAAAGTTCGACTACACCAAGGGCTACAAGTTCTCCACCTACGCCACCTGGTGGATCCGCCAGGCCATCACCCGCGCCATGGCCGACCAGGCCCGCACCATCCGCATCCCGGTACACATGGTCGAAGTGATCAACAAGCTGGGCCGGATCCAGCGCGAGCTGCTCCAGGATCTCGGGCGCGAGCCCACCCCGGAGGAGCTGGCCAAGGAGATGGACATCACCCCGGAGAAGGTGCTGGAGATCCAGCAGTACGCCCGGGAGCCGATCTCGCTCGACCAGACCATCGGTGACGAGGGCGACAGCCAGCTCGGCGACTTCATCGAGGACTCCGAGGCCGTGGTGGCCGTCGACGCGGTCTCCTTCTCGCTGCTGCAGGACCAGCTCCAGCAGGTGCTCCAGACGCTGTCCGAGCGCGAGGCGGGGGTGGTACGGCTGCGCTTCGGACTCACCGACGGCCAGCCGCGTACCCTCGACGAGATCGGCCAGGTCTACGGGGTGACCCGGGAGCGGATCCGGCAGATCGAGTCGAAGACCATGTCGAAGCTGCGCCACCCGTCCCGCTCCCAGGTGCTGCGCGACTACCTGGACTAGGCCGGCAGACCGCCGGATCGAAGCGGTCAGCAGGGCACTTTCCGGGCGCTTTCCCGCAGTGTCGACAGGCTGTAACCAACCCGATATGGTGCCGTGGTTCTTGACTTGAGACGCTGGGTACCAGTCAAACTGTCGGTACCCCGTGTGATGCTGGTCCCCCCGGCGCAGACTGGGAAGTTCGATGCCCCACCGGGTGTTGGACGATGGCGTGAGCAGTGAATCAGGTTTTGCGTTCGTCGGTGACTACCAGGAGGAGAAGGCGATGACCCCCACCCTCATGCCGCCGCCGGAGACGGTGGCGGTCCCCGGCGCCGAGGAGCGGTGCGACCGCTGCATGGCGGCCGGCAAACTACGCGTGATGATCGCTGGCAGTGGCCAGCTCGTGTTCTGCGGGCACCACGCCAACAAGTACGCCGAGAGCCTCGTCAAGATCGCGGTGGATGTCGCGGTGGCCCCCGACTTCATCTGGCGTGGCAGCGAGCTTCAGGCCAACTGACACCCCCACACAGACGTCGGGCGGGCGGCCCCCTCACCAGGGGCTGTCCGCCCTTGTCATAGGCGCCGAGCGACCGCCTGAGCCGGCCCGCCGGCGGTGATCTCGGCCGGCGCGGCCGACCCGACCCTCGGATCGTCTTCCGCAGACTCCCTGGAGTTCACCCGGAGCCGGCCGGCCACATGGCGGCCACCTCGCGGGATCCGCACCGAGACCGGACAGGCACCGGGGGCGTCTGAGGCCCACCGCACTGACCGGAGCGGGAGCGTCCGAGGCCCACCCGCATTGACCGGAGCGGGAGCGCCCACCGGCTCTGACCGGAGCGGGGGGCGTCTGAGGCTCACCTGGTCTGAGCGGAGCGGGAGCGTCTGAGATCTGCCGGTCTGAGCGGAGCGCGCGGCAATCTTCAGAGTGTCTGGGGCGATCTTCAGAGGGTCTGGATGGTGGCGATGCGCTCTTCGAGCTGTTCGATGGTGGCCTGGGCGCTCGGCGGGCCACCGCACAGCCGGCGCAGCTCGGCATGGATCTTGCCGTGGGGCAGTCCACTGCGGTGGTGGTGCGCGCCCACCAGGTCGTTGAGCTGGCGACGGAGCATGACGCGGCGCTGCGCGGCGCTCATCGCGACGGCCGGCGCGGCGACCGCCGGCTCCGGTTCGGCCGCCCGCTTACGCCGCTGGGCGGCCAGCTGCTCGCTCTGCCGGCGGTGCAGCAGGGTGGCCACCTGATCGGCGGTGAGCAGCCCCGGAATGCCCAGGTACTCCTCCTCCTCAGGGGTACCGGTGAGCACCGGGGTGCCGAACGAGGCGCCGTCGAAAATCACCTGATCGAGTTCGGCGGTGGCCGACAGCGCCTCGAAGCGCTTCTCCAGCTCGCCGCTGGCCTTCTCCTCCCGCGCGGCGCGCTCCAGCAGGTCGTCGTCCAGGCCGTCCGGCGACTTCGGCGCGCCCAGCACGTGGTCGCGCTGCAGCTCCATCTCGCTGGCCAGGCCCAGCAGGTGCGCCACGCTCGGCAGGAACACCGAGGCGGTCTCCCCGGACCGGCGGGCCCGCACGAACCGGCCGATCGCCTGGGCGAAGAACAGCGGCGTGGAGGCACTGGTGGCGTACACGCCGACGGCCAGGCGGGGGATGTCCACCCCCTCCGAGACCATCCGGACCGCCACCAGCCAGCGCTGCTGCGACGCCCCGAAGGCGGCAATTCGCCCGGACGCCCCGGCGTCGTCGGAGAGCACCACCACCGCCGGCTCGCCGGTGATGACGTGCAGCAGCTTGGCGTAGGCCCGGGCGGCCTGCTGGTCGGAGGCGATCACCAGGCCGCCCGCGTCGGTCATGCCGTGCTCGCGCAGCACGGTCAGCCGCGCGTCGGCGGCGCGCAGCACCTGCGGCATCCAGTCGCCGCCAGGGTCCAGGGCGGTCCGCCACGCCTGGGCCACCAGATCGTTGGTCATCGGCTCGCCCAGCCGGGCCGCCAGCTCGTCACCGGCGCTGGTCCGCCAGCGGGTCTCGCCCGAGTACGCCAGGAAGATCACCGGGCGGACCACGCCGTCGCGCAGCGCGTCGCCGTAGCCGTAGCTGGAGTCGGAGCGGGAACGCTGCACGCCGTCGGCGCTGCGCTCGTAGCGCACGAACGGGATGGGGTTCTCGTCCGACCGGAACGGTGTGCCGGTGAGCATCAGGCGGCGTACCGCCGGCTCGAAGGCGTCCCGGACACCCTCGCCCCAGGACCGGGAGTCCCCGGCGTGGTGGATCTCGTCGAGGATCACCAGCGTCGGCCGGGTCATGGTGCGCCGCCGGTGGACCGCCGGGGCCATGCCGACCTGCGCGTAGGTCACCACGGCGCCGTGGAAGTCGGCGGCCGAGTGCACGTCCGCGTTGCGGAACGACGGGTCCAGTTGGATGCCGACGGCCGCCGCGGCGCCGGACCACTGGTTCTTCAGGTGCTCGGTCGGCGTGACCACGGTGACCGCCGCGATCGTCCGGTCGGCCAGCAACTCGGCGGCGATCCGCAGGGCGAAGGTGGTCTTGCCGGCGCCCGGCGTCGCGACGGCCAGGAAGTCCTGCTCGCGGCGGCGCAGGTAGTGCACCATCGCCTTGCGCTGCCAGGACCGCAGCGGCGGGAAGGAGTCCAGGTCGGGCAGGGCCGGCACCGGCCACCCCCCTTCCCTGGTCGACGCGCAAAGAAACACCCCCGCCGCCACACCGGCCGCGAAGGCCCCTCCAGTCTACCGGCTGCCCGGGCGCCCCGTCCGGACGGCCGGTCCGCCTGTCGCACCGCCGGTCCGCGTCCCGCGCTCCGGTCCGCCCGGGTGGGCCGCTCGGTGAGGCGCGCGGATGAGGCCGCTGGGGTGGCGCCGCTCAGGGTGGCGCCGCTCAGGGTGGCGCCGCTCAGGGTGGCGCCGCTCAGGGTGGCGCCGCTCAGGGTGGCGCCGCTCAGGGCGAAACCGCTCAGGGCGAAACCGCTCAGGTGAGACCGCTCGGATGAGGCGGCTCAGGTGAGACCGCTCGGGTGAGGCCGTTCGGCGTCAGAGAGTCTGGTCGCGACCCGGCGGGCCGCCCGGGGGACGGCCGGGTCGGCGCCGCACCGGGCGGGTCGGCGGCTCCCAGCCCGGACCCGGGACGGGGGCGTCCCAGTTGTTGCGTACCGCCAGCACCCGCACCACGAAGACGAGGACGGCGGTGAGGGCGATCAGCACCTCCCGGTCAACGTGTGCCCGGGACAGGCCGGCGACCATGAACGCGCCGACCAGCGACGCGACCGCATAGATCTCCCGGCGCAGGACGAAGGGGATCTCCCCGGTGAGCAGGTCCCGGCCCAGCCCGCCGCCGATCGCCGAGATCATCCCGATCACGCAGGCGCCGACCGCCGGCACCCGGGCGTCCAGGGCCTTGAGGGTGCCGGTGACGGTGAACAGCCCCAGGCCGGCGGCGTCCAGCAGGATGACGGTACGCCGCAGCCGTTTGAACGCCGGGTGCAGCCAGAACAGCAGCAGCGCCGCACCGACCGCGACGAGCAGGTAGGGCAGGTGGGTGAAGGCGTACGGCGGGACGGCGCCGATGAGCAGATCGCGGACCACCCCGCCGCCGAGCGCCGCCACCCCGCCGACGAACACCACGCCGAACAGGTCGAGCCGCTTGGCTACCGCGGCCGAGGCGCCGGAGGCGGCGAAGAAACCGACCCCGACCAGTTCAGCGGCGAGCAGCGCCGGGTTGGCCACGGACCGCTAGTCGTGCGGCGCCGACTCGTAGATCTCCTTGCAGGTGGGGCAGACCGGGAACCGCTTCGGGTCGCGGGACGGTACCCACACCTTGCCGCAGAGCGCCTTGACGGGGGTACCTTCGATCATTGCCTGCATGATCTTGTCTTTGGGCGCGTAGTGCGAGAATTTCTCCTGGTCACCGGCGTCGTAGCGGTAGTCGGTGCGCTCCTCGACAGCGGTGTCGCCGCCGGTCTGCGAGGTGCTCGGCGCCTCAGGCATGGCTGGTGTCGTCACGCCCTCCAGTGTCGCACGCCGCGCGGGCTGCGCCGGAGCGGTGCACGGCCGCCGGGTAGCGTGACGATCGTGACGGCTTACCAGCTCAGGTACTCCCCGACCGTCCGGCGGGCGCTCGACGCCGGGCAGCCGGTGGTGGCCCTGGAGAGCACCATCGTCTCGCACGGCCTGCCCCGGCCGGCGAACCTGGCGGTGGCCCGGCAGATCGAGGAGACGGTCCGCGCGCACGGCGCCACGCCGGCCACCATCGGCATGATCGACGGCAGGTTGGTGGTGGGCCTGGACGACGCCGAGCTGACCCGGCTGGCCACCGGTACCGGCGTGCTGAAGCTGTCGGCGCGCGACCTTGCGGTGGCCGCGGCCACCGGCGTCGACGGTGCCACCACCGTGGCCGGCACCAGCGCGGTCGCGGCGGCCGCCGGGATCGGCGTGTTCGCCACCGGCGGGCTCGGCGGCGTGCACCGGGAGGCCGCCAGCACCTTCGACGAGTCCGCCGACCTGACCACCCTGGCCGGTACCCCGATCGCGGTGGTCTGCGCGGGAGTGAAGTCGATCCTGGACGTCGGCGCCACGCTGGAGCGGCTGGAGACGCTGGGGGTGGCCGTGCTCGGCTACCGCACCCGGCGCTTTCCCGGCTTCTTCATCGCCGACAGCGGCTTCGACCTGGACTGGTCGGTGGAGTCGGCGGCCCAGGTGGCCCAGGTGGTGCGCGCCCAGCGGGAGCAGGGGGTGCACCGGGGCGCGGTGCTGGTGGCCAACCCGCTGCCGGTGGACGAGCAGCTCGACCCCGCGCTGCACGACCGCACCCTCTTCGACGGGCTGGCCGCGCTGGAGCGCGCCGGGATCACCGGCAAGGCGGTCACCCCCTTCCTGCTGGCGCACTTCCACTCGGCCACCGACGGTGCCAGCCTGGCGGTGAACATCCGGATCATCCTGCGCAACGCGGCGCTGGCCGCACAGGTGGCGGTCGAGTTGGCCGCCGCGCCCGCACCGGCCGCCAGCGGGGCCGCCCGGTGAGCGTGCTGGTGGTCGGGGACATCGTCACCGACATCCTGGCCGTGCACCCGGAGGAGCTGGTACCCGGCTCGGACACGCCGGCCGCGGTACACCTGACCGGCGGCGGCTCCGCCGCCAACACGGCGTGCTGGCTGGCCGGTCTCGGTCAGCCGGTGACCTTCGTCGGCGTCGTCGGCGACGACCCGGCCGGCGCCGACCGGGTGGCGGAGCTGGCCGCCGCCGGCGTGGGTACCGCCGTGCGGCGCAGCGCGGACGCCCGGACCGGCAGCGTGGTGGTGCTCTCCCACGGGCACGAGCGGACCATGCTCTGCGACCGGGGCGCCAACGCCACCCTGTCCCCGCTGGACATCGCCACCGCGCTGGCCGGCCAACCGGACGCCCGGCACCTGCACCTGTCCGGGTACGCCCTGTTCGACCCCGGCTCCCGGGACGCCGGCCGCTACTCGCTCGGCGAGGCGGCCGCCCGCGGGCTCGGTACCAGCGTCGACGCCGCCTCGGCCGGGCCGCTGGCCCGGGTCGGCGCCACCGCCTTCCTCTCCTGGGTACACCACGTCGACCTGCTCTTGGCCAACCTCGCCGAGGCCAGGGTGCTCGCCGGCCACGACGGACCGCCGCAGGCGCTGGCCCGGTCGTTGACCGAGCACGTGCCGCACGCCGTGGTGAAGCTCGCCGGTGACGGGGCGGTGTGGGCGTCCCGGGGCGGCGGCCTGGTGGCGGTACCCGCCCAGGCGGCGACGGTGGTGGACCCGACCGGGGCCGGCGACGCCTTCGCCGCCGGCCTGCTGGACGCCTGGCTGGGCGGCGCGCAGCCGGTGGACGCCCTGCACGCCGGTACCCGCTGGGGTGCCCGGGCCGTGGCTCGTACCGGCGGCCGCCCACCGCTGCGCTGATCCCCCGCCATCCCGGGCCGGCTCGGCGCCGCTCGGGCTAGGCGCCGGGTCCGGCGTCGTCCTCGTCGATGACCTTGTACTGGGCGGTGGTGATGGCCGGCTGGCTGGTCGGCTCCTCGACGTGGCTGCGGTGCAGCCGGTTGGACAGCGGCGACCTGCGCTTCGCGGGGCGTTCGTTGGCCAGGATGACGGCCAGCCAGGGCAGCACCACCATGCCGAAGATCAGCAGCGGCAGCCAGAGCTTGAGTAGCGGTGCGTGCACGGCCACCAGGATCGCCGCCAGCACCAGGCAGGCGGCGCGGATGGCCATCATGATGACGTACCGGAGCTCCCGGGACTGCAGCTGGGTGTCCTGGCTGTACTCCGCGTCGGTGATCACCGGCGGTCGGTTGCGTCGCACACCTGCCATGCTCCCACCATCGGCGCGCGCCGCCCAGCCGGCTGCTACTGCTCGGCTCTGGCGGCTGCCTTCAGCTGCTGCTTGAACGCGCGCACCTTGGCCAGCGACCCTTCGTCGGTGATGTCGGCGACCGAGCGGTACGACCCGGGTTCGCCGTAGGCGCCGGCCGCCTCGCGCCAGCCGGGTGGGGTGACGTCGAACTGCTTGCCCAGCAGCGCCACGAAGATCTGCGCCTTCTGCCGGCCGAAGCCGGGCAGCTCGGCCACCCGCTTGAGCAGGGTGGCGCCGTCGGCGACTCCGGTCCACAGCGCGGCGGCGTCGCCGTCGTAGCGCTCGACCAGCAGCCGGCACACCTCCTGGGTGCGCTTGGCGTTGGCGGCCGGGAAGCGGTGCAGCGCGGGCGGCCGGGCGAAGATCGCGGTCAGCGCCTCCGGGTCGTACCCGGCCAACTCCCGGGCGTCGAGGTCGTGGCCCAGGCGCTCGCGCAGCACGTAGGGCGAGGAGAACGCCTTCTCCATCGGGATCTGCTGGTCGAGGAGCATGCCGAGGAGCAGCGCCAGCGGGTCGGTGCGCAGCAGCTCGGTGGCCTGCGGGTCGATCGGCAGGGTGAGCGCCATGGGTCCTCCCGGCGTGGTCGGGTCGTGCCCATCATCCTGCCTCCCGGGGCGGGCCGGCCAGGGGCGGACACCCGGGAACGCGCTTCGGCGGGGACCTGTGGCACTCGTCACGGAGCCAGGTGTACGGAACCGTTTCGTACACCGCACGGCGGGAGTACTGTGCTGGTGTACGGAACGGTTCCGTTTCGTATCTCGGCAGTGGAAAAGGGGGTGACCATGTCGGACAATGTGGTCGTGGCCGGCACCCCCATCCGTACCGAGCGGCACGAGGCGATCTGTGCGGCGGTCTTCGAACTGCTCGGCGAGGTCGGCTACGACCGGATGTCGATGGACGCGGTGGCGGCCCGGGCCCGGGCCAGCAAGGCCACCATCTACCGGGCCTGGCCCAACAAGCCGGACCTGGTCACCGAGGCGCTGGTGCACCGGTTCGGCGCCACGCCCCAGCCGCCGGACACCGGCTCGCTGCGCGGCGACCTGCTGGCCCTGCTCGGTACGGCCTGCCAGGTGGTCAACAGTGCGGACGGAGACGTCATCGCCGGGCTGATGAGCGCGGCGGCGCGTACCCCGGAACTGGCCCGCACCCTGTTCAGCTGCCTCTACGAGACCAAGCAGGTGATCCACCAGACGATCATCGAGCGGGCCCGGCTGCGCGGCGAGGTGCCCGCCGGTACCGACCCGAAGCTGCTGCACGAGGTGCTGCACGCCATGGTCTTCTCGCACAAGCTGTGGGCAGCGGGCCCGATGGACCAGAAATATGTCGTACACGTCATCGACGATGTGCTCATGCCGGTGCTGTGCCACGTCAAGGACAGCCCGGCGCAGGACGGCGGCGCCGACGCGCCGGACCAGTACGGCGGGCACAGCGACGCCGATCTGGCCCTGGCGCAACCGGTCGGCGAGCACTGAGCCACCGCACCAGCAGGACTGAGTCACCGCACAGCAAGCACTGAGGCGAAGCACACACCGGGCCGCCCTGCGGTCCACGACGACCACACGGAGCGCAGCATCGGTACCGGAGCACCGCGGTGCCCCGGACGCGAAACACGGTGGCCCACCCGGGCTGCCAGAGCCGAGGATTGACCGGCCGGACGAGTTCCGGAGCGACCAACAGACAGCAACCAGGCCGCGCGACGCGCGGAGGGCGCAGTGTGCCCTGCGTCAGGCGGTCCACGCCCGGCCCGGCCGGGAGGCGACACACCAGGCCCGGCCGGACGCACCCGCGCCGGGCCAGCCGGAACGCAGACGCACCACCGGTCACGGCGCGCCACGGGCGCGGCGGGGCCACCGAAACCGTTGGAGGAGAAGGACATGTCGCAAGACAGCACCGTGGCAAACGCCAGGGTGAGCGGGGGGCAGGCTGCGACAGGCGCCCCGGACAGTAAGCGATGGCTGGCCCTGGCCGTCATCGCGCTGGCTCAGTTGATGGTGGTGCTCGACGCCACCGTGGTGAACATCGCGCTGCCTCAGGCGCAGGCGGCGCTGAACATCACCGACCGCCGACCGGCAGTGGATGGTCACCGCCTACACCCTGGCCTTCGGGGGCCTGCTGCTGCTCGGCGGTCGGATCGCCGACTTCTTCGGCCGCAAGCGGACCTTCCTCATCGGCCTGATCGGCTTCGCCGCCGCCTCGGCGCTGGGCGGTGCCGCGGTCAACGGCGGCACCCTCTTCGCCGCCCGGGCGCTGCAGGGCGCCTTCGGCGCACTGCTCGCGCCGGCCGCGCTGTCCCTGCTCACCGTCACCTTCACCGAGCCCAAGGAGCGGGCCAGGGCGTTCGGCGTCTTCGGCGCCATCTCCGGCGGCGGCGCCGCGATCGGCCTGATCTCCGGCGGCCTGCTCACCGAGTACGCCAACTGGCGCTGGTGCCTGCTGGTCAACATCCCGGTCGCGCTGATCGCCTTCGCGGCCGCGCTGCCGCTGGTCCGGGAGAGCAAGGCGCACGGCAACACCCGCTACGACATCCCCGGCGCCATCCTGGCCACCGCCGGCCTGGTCCGCCCTGGTGTTCGGCTTCACCAAGGCCGCCCGACCGACGGCTGGACTTCGCCGGTGACCCTGGCGTGGCTGGGCGCCGCGCTGCGTGCTGCTGGCCGCGTTCGTCGTGGTGGGAGTCGCGTCAGCCGACCACCCGCTGCTGCCGCTGCGGGTGGTGCTGGACCGCAACCGGGGCACCTCCTACCTCGTCTCGATCCTGACCGGCGCGGGCCTGCTCGGATGTTCCTGTTCATGACGCTACTACCTGCAGCAGACCCTGGGCTACTCGTCGCTCAAGTGCGGCCTCGCCTACCTGCCGTTCTCGGGCGGCATCATCGTGGCCGCGGGCATCGCCTCGCAGCTGCTGCCCCGGGTCGGCCCCCGGGTGCTCATGACGGTCGGCGGCGTGATCGCCACCGTGGCATGATCTGGCTGACCCAGCTCGACCTGCACTCGTCCTACCTCACCGACGTGATGCCGGCGTTCATCACGATGAGCCTCGGCATGGGCCTCACCTTCGTGCCGCTGCCGGCGGTCGCCCTCTCCGGCGTCGGCCGAGCACGACGCGGGCGTGGCCAGCGCCATGGTCAACACCACCCAGCAGGTGGGCGGCTCGCTGGGTACCGCACTGCTGAACACCATCTTCACCACCACCGCAGCGACCTACCTGGCCACCCACGCCGGCACCGGCGAGCTGGCCAAGGCAAACGCCGCCATCCACGGGTACAACGTGGCCTTCACCGCGAGCGCCATCCTGCTCGGCGTGGGCGCCCTGCTGTCCTTCCTGTTCATCCGCAAGCCGGCCGAGGTCAAGCAGGACAGCACGGACGGCGAGTTCGCCGACGCGCCGATCCCGGTCGCGGTGCACTGAGCCGACGACAGAACTGAGCCAACGACAGAACTGAGCCAACGAGAGACAAGTCCCGCCGACCCTCCCCCGGTGGGCGGCTGACGGCCCGGGTGTGCGCACCCGGGCCGTCAGCTCATCCGGCACCGCCCCGACCAGGTCCGCTGCCGGGTGGCGACGGCGGTGGGCCAGGATGGTCAGGTGATCACGCCACTGCTCGACCCGGCCGGCATCGACGCGCTGCGGGACAGCCTCACGGCCGCGAAGTTCACCAGCGCCGGCATCGCCGACCGGATCGGACCGCAGGCCACCGCCGCCGCCCGCCGCAACGACCTACGGGCCACCCTGCGGGCCACCGCCGACGGCGACCCGCAGGCCACCCTCATCCGGCTGTTCATCTGCGGCCAGACCGAGCCGGCCGCCGCCGTCGCCGCGGCGCTGCCGCTGCCCGCGCTGCTCGCCGCCGGCCTGCTGGAGACTGACGACCAGGGGGTACGGGCGGCCGTCGACCTGGAGCCCTACGGCGCGGACTGGTGGGTGCTGGCCGACCTGGAGGCCGGTACCCGACCCGGGCCGCTGCCCGCCGACCATGTACTGGGCGTCGGCGGCGCCTCCACCACCCTGGCCGGGGCCACCGTCCGCCGCCCGGTGGGCAGCGCCCTGGACCTCGGTACCGGCTGCGGCGTGCAGGCGCTGCACCTGTCCACGCACGCCGACTCGGTAACCGCCACCGACCTGTCCGGCCGGGCGCTGCGCTTCGCCGCCACCACCGCCGCGCTGGGCGGCCAGCGCTGGGAGCTGCTCCGCGGCGACCTGGTGGCGCCGGTCGCCGGGCGCCGCTTCGACCTGGTGGTGAGCAACCCGCCGTTCGTCGTCGGGCCGGGGACCGCCACGCACACGTACCGCGACTCCGGCCGGGCCGGCGACGGTGTCTGCGCCGAGCTGGCCGCCGCCGCCCCGGGCCTGCTCAATCCGGGCGGGGTCTGCCAGTTCCTGGCCAACTGGCTGCACGTGCGGGGCACCGACTGGACCGAGCGGGTGGCCGGCTGGCTGGCCGGTACCGGCCTGTCCGCGTGGGTGATCCAGCGCGAGGTGACCGACCCGGTCTCCTACGTCAACCTGTGGCTCGCCGACGCCGCCGAGCGGCGCGACCCGGCCCGCGCGGCGCGCTGGCTGGACTGGTTCGACGCCCAGCAGGCCGAAGCGGTCGGGTTCGGCATCGTCACCCTGCGCGCCGACGGCCTGGACGATCCGGTGCTCCGCCTGGAGGACCTGCGCCAGCCCGTCGAAGGGCCGCTCGGCGAGCAGGTGGCCGGCTGGTTCGACCGGCGCGACTGGCTGGCCGCCCACCCGGACCCGCAGCTGCTGCGCCGGTCGCTGCGCCTGGCCGACGGGGTCAGCTTGCACCAGGAGGCCACCATGCAGGAGCAGGACGGTGGTGTGCGGGACTGGTCGGTGCAGCGGCAGCTGCTGCGCCAGGCGACCGGGCTGCACCGCACGGAGGAGGTGGACCCGCTGGTGCTCGCACTGGTCGCCGGCTGCGACGGGGCCACCCCGCTCAGTCAGGTCCTGGCCCTGCTGGCGGCGGCGCACGACGTCGGCGAGGACGTCCTCACCGAGGTGGCGTTGCCGCTGGTGACCCGCCTGGTGGAGCAGGGATTCGTGCTCCCGGGGTGATCATTTACGACCATTGCCGCGATCAGGACTGATCGTCTCCCGTTTTTGTGCCACGGTGTCGGTCGCCTTACTCCGACTTCACGCCCGGTGGCCCACTCTCGATCCCGTACACATCAGCGGAGCACGGGGAAACGGGAGGCGAGTGACCATGGCAGCGTCAGTCACCGCGGAGAGCACCGAGTTCGACACCACCAGCGACGGGGTGTTCGACCTGGACGTGGAGACCGACAGCCGGGGCGTGTCGGCCGACCTGGTCCGCGCCTACCTCAACGGGATCGGCCGGACCAAGCTGCTCACCGCCGCACAGGAGGTGGAGCTGGCCCGCCGCGTCGAGGCCGGGCTCTACGCCGAGGAGGTGCTGGCCAGCCGCGACATCACCGACCCGCAGCTGCGCGTCGACCTGGCCACCGTCCAGCGCGAAGGACGCAGCGCCAAGGACCACCTGCTGGAGGCAAACCTGCGGCTGGTGGTGAGCATCGCCAAGCGGTACACCGGCCGCGGCATGGCCTTCCTCGACCTGATCCAGGAAGGCAACCTCGGCCTCATCCGCGCCGTCGAAAAGTTCGACTACACCAAGGGCTACAAGTTCTCCACCTACGCCACCTGGTGGATCCGCCAGGCCATCACCCGCGCCATGGCCGACCAGGCCCGCACCATCCGCATCCCGGTACACATGGTCGAGCAGGTCAACCGGATGGTACGGGTGCGCCGGGAGCTGTCGGTGTCGCTGGGTCGGGAGCCCTCGATCGCCGAGATCGCCGCCACCATGGAGCTGGCCGAGTACCAGATCCTCGAACTGATCTCCTACGACCGCGAGCCGGTCAGCCTGGACCAGGCCGTCGGCGACGACGGGGAGAGCGCGCTGGGCGACTTCGTGGCCAAGGTGGACCCGCGCGAGGACCCGGGCGACAGCGTCACCAACGGCATGCTGCGCCAGGAGGTGGAGGTGGTGCTGGCCACCCTGTCGCAGCGCGAGCAGGCGGTGATCCGGCTGCGCTTCGGCCTGGACGACGGCCGCCAGCGCACCCTGGACGAGGTCGGCCGCGAGTTCGGCCTGTCCCGCGAGCGCATTCGGCAGATCGAGAAGATCACCCTGCTGAAGCTGCGCCACCCGTCCCGGGCCCAGCGCCTGGAGGCGTACTCCAGCTGACCGAAGCTGACCGCGCGGAGGCCCCGACCAGTGGTCGGGGCCTCCGCGCGTAACCAACGCATGGCACCATCGGGTGATGCGCCGCCTCCCCAGAGTGATCCCCGCAGCTCTCCACAAGCCGGTGCGCGAGGGCGTGGCGGACACCCAACGGTTTTCCCGGGACCTCGCCGCCGACCCCTCGCTCTGGTCGCCCGACCGGGCCGGGCAGACCGTGCGGGCCTACCAGCGGCTCGCTCCTGAGTGGAACGACCAGCGCGGCGGCTACCGCCGGCTGCCGATGGCCGACGCGCTGTCCCGGGGCGGCCCGTTCCCACCCGGCCCGGCCGTCGAGGTGGGCGCCGGCACCGGCCTGCTCACCGAGATGCTGTCCACGCTGTGGACTCCGGTGCTCTGCGTGGACCTGAGCCCGGAGATGCTGGAGCTGTCCCCCGCTCCGCACCGGGTACGGGCCGACGGTGCCCGGCTGCCGGTGGCCGACGGGGTGGCGGCGGCCGTGGTGCTCGCCGACGCCCCGCTGTTCGCCGCCGAGGTGGTCCGGGTGCTCGCCGCGGACGGCGTGGTGCTCTGGTGCAACGCGCTGGGTACCGGCGCCCCGCACCACGTCCCGGTCGAGGAGGTCGGTGCGGCGCTGGACCGGGCCGACCCGTCCCGCCCGTGGTCCACGGTGACCGCCGACGCCGGCTGGGGCCTGTGGGCGGTACTGCGTCGCCGGCCACTGCGACGGGCCAGCGCAACGCACCGGGTCAGCTGAACGACACCGGCTGCCCGGTCGCCTCCAGCACCGACATCCACAGGTCGCCGTCCGGGGCCACCTGGTTGCGGCTGCTGATCGCGGCCGCCATCGGCACGTGCACGAACCGCCCCCGCCAGCGTCCCACCACCATGCCGGTACGCCCGGCCATCGCCGCGTGCACGGCGCTGTGCGCCAGCCGGATGCAGTAGACCGAGTCGTAGGGGTTGGCCGGCACCGTGCGGATGGCGTAGCTCGGGTCGATGTACTTGAGGTTGCACTCCAGGTCGTAGCCGGCGAAGTGCTCGGTGATCCGGCCGCGCAGGTAGATGCCGAAGTCGCCGAGGCGCACGTTGCCGGAGGCGTCCACCCGGCGCGGCTGCTCGCGCAGGTACTCCTGGCCGGCGCCCTCGGCCACCACGACGACCGCGTGCCGGTCGCTGGCCACCCGGCGGCGCAGGTGCTCCAGGAACCCGTCCACGTCGACCGGCACTTCGGGGATGAGCACGTAGTCGGCGTCGTTGTTGGCCAGCGCGGCGTAGCAGGCGATGAAGCCGGAGTGCCGGCCCATCAGCTGCACCAGGCCCACCCCGCCGGGCACCGACTGGGCCTCGACCTGGGCCGCCCGGATCGCCTCGGTGGCCTTGCCGAAGGCGGTCTGGAAGCCGAAGCTCTGGTCGATGTACGGGATGTCGTTGTCGATGGTCTTCGGCACGCCGACCACGGCGATGCGCCGGTCCCGGGCGGCCACCACCTCGGCGATGCGCAGCGCGCCGCGCATGGTGCCGTCGCCGCCGATGACGAACAGGATGTTCACCCCGAGCTGCTCCAGGCAGTCGACGATCTCGTCGGGGTCCTGGTTGCCGCGCGAGGTGCCCAGGATGGTGCCGCCGTACTCGTTGATGCCGGCCACCGCGGCCGGGGTGAGGTCCATGGTCGGGTGCCCGTACTTGGCGACCATGCCCTGGTAGCCGTTGCGGAAGCCGTAGATGCGGGTGACGCCGTAGTGCTGGGTCAGCTCCAGCACCAGGGCGCGGATGACGTCGTTGAGGCCGGGGCACAGGCCGCCGCAGGTGACGATGCCGACCCGGGTCTTGGACGGGTCGAAGAAGATCCGCCGCCGCGGTCCGGCCGGCTCGAACGTCGGCAGCGCGGTGACGTCGCCGCCCCGGGCGGCGAGCATGCCGACCGTGTCGTCGAAGAGCACCCGGTCGCCTTCGCTGACGTAGTGCTGGGTGGTCTGCCGCTCGCCGAGCAGCGACGCCAGCGGCGAGGCGTTACGGCACGGCCCGAGCGTCTCGATCGTCAGGTCCGGCACGTCGCTCGCCACACCACACGCTAACCCGCCCCCGTTACATCCAGATCAACCCGCCAGCCCGGCTTGGCTGCTCCGGGCAGGTCAGGGAAGTTGGCGGGGGCCGGAGTCGGGGCGGGCGGCGGACGGGCCGTACTCGACCGAGGCGTGCAGGACGGTGCGGCCGTCCGGGCGGGCCAGCACCGGGTTGAGGCGCAGCCGACGTACCTCCGGGTGGGCGTCGCCCAGGGCGGCCACCCGGTGCAGCAGGTCGGTGAGGGCGTCGATGTCCACCGGCGTGGCGCCCCGGTGGCCGAACAGCAACGGCGCCGCCCGGGGCTCCCGGACCAGCGCCCCGGCGTCCACATCGGACAGTGGGGCGGCCCGCCAGGCCATGTCGCCCAGCAGTTCGCCGGTCACCCCGCCCGGCCCGAAGCCGACCACCGGGCCGAAGGCGCTGTCCTCGGTCAGCTCCACGATGCAGGCGATGCCCGGCGGCGCCTGCGGCTGCACGATGAGCTGCTGCTCCCGGCCGAACAGCTTGCCCAGCTCCACCCGGGCGCGCCGGACGTCCCCGGCGTCGGCCAGGCCCAGCCGGACCGCGCCCAGGTCCAGCCGGTGCCGCAGCCGCGGGTCGGCGACCTTGAGCACCACCGGGTAGCGCAGGCGCCCGGCCGCCGCCACTGCGGCCCGCGCGCCGGCCACCGTCTCGCCGGGCAGCACCGCGACGCCGTAGCAGGCCAGCAGCTCAGCGGCGGGCGCCAGCCGGGCAACCGCCGCGCGGGCCGCCGCCGGGTCGATCCCGGCCAGCTCAGGGACGATGCCCTCGGGGGTACGCCGCCAGGCCGCGTAGCGGGTCACCCGGGCCAGCGCGCGGACACCCTCCTCGACCGACGGGTAGGCGGGTACGCCGGGCGGCAACACCCCGCCGACGGAGGTGGCCACCAGTGGCTTGCCCGAGCCGGCGACGGCGGCCACCGCCGCCGCGAACCCCTCCGGGTCACCGGCCAGCCGCTCCGACGGCAGCGGCGGGGCATACGCCACCACCAGGGCGTCCACCCGCTCGTCGGCGGCCGCCGCGAGCAGCGCCGCCGCGAACGGGCCAGGCCCGGCCTGCGGCCCGACGTCGACCGGGTAGCCGTCGGCCACGGTGAGGCCGCCGACGCCGCAGGCCCCGGCGGCCAGCGCGCCCAGCGCGCTGGAGTTGGTCACCACCGCCACCCGGTCACCCGCCGGCAGCGGCTGGCGGGCCAGCAGCAGCCCCACGTCGAACAGCTCCGGCACGGTGCCCACCCGGATCACCCCCGAGTGGGCGAACAACGCCGCCGTCGCCCGCTCGTCCGGCCCCGCCCCGACCCCCACCCCAGGCCCCACCCCAGGCCCCACCCCAGGCCGGGCTCCGAGCCCGGCTCCGAGCCCGGCTCCGAGCCCCACTCCAGGCGTGGCTTCCGGGACCGGGCCGAGGAATGCCGGGCGGTACGGGCTGGCCACCGCCACCACCGGCTTGTCCCGGCCGACCCGGCGGACCAGCCGGGCGAACTTGCGCGGGTTGCCGAAGGTCTCCAGGTAGAGCAGCACCGCGTCGGTGCTCGGGTCGCTCTGCCAGAACTGCAGCAGGTCGTTGCCGGACACGTCGGCCCGGTTGCCGGCCGAGACGAAGGTGGACAGCCCCAGTCCCCGCCGGGACGCCTCCCCCAGCAGCGCGACGCCCAGCGCCCCGGACTGGCAGAAGAAGCCGATCCGGCCGGGCGGCGGCAGCTGCGGCGCCAGGGTGGCGTTCAGGCGTACCAGCGGATCGGTGTTGGCCACGCCGAGGCAGTTCGGGCCGACCAGCCGCAGCCCCGCGGCTCGGGCCTGGGCCAGCAGGTCGGCCTGGGCGGCGGCGCCGGCCGGACCGGCCTCGGCGAAGCCGGAGGAGACCACCACCACGGCGCAGACGCCGGCCGCCGCCGCGTCCCGCAGCACCCCCGGCACAGCAGGCGCGGGGACCGCCACCACCGCCAGGTCCACCGAAAGCCCGGAGCCGGCCAGGGCGGGCAGCGCCGGCACACCGTCCACTGTGGACGCGTCCGGGTGCACCACGACCAGTTGGCCGGCGAAGTCGCGCAGGTGGGACAGGAGCAGCGCGCCGATGCCGTGCCCGGCCCGGCGCGCCCCGTAGAGGGCCACCGCGCGCGGGCGCAGCAGCCGGGTGATGGAGGCGGCCTCGGTGAGCTGTTCCCGGCGGTGCTGCACGGCCAGCGAGCGCTCGGTGGGGGCGATCGGGAACTCCAGGTGCACGACGCCGTCCTCATACTGGCGGGCCACCTGGAAGCCGGCGTCGGCGAAGACCCGCAGCATCGTCCCGTTGGCCGGCAGCACCTCGGCGACGAACCGGCGCAGCCCGTCCGCGCGGGCCGCCGCCGCCAGGTGCTCCAGCAGGATCGAGCCGATCCCCCGCCCCTGGTGGGCGTCCTCCACCACGAACGCCACCTCGGCCTCGTCCGAGCCGGCGCCGAGCCGGTCGTAGCGGCCGACGGCGATCAGCCGGTCGCCGGCCGCCACCACGATCGCCTCCCGGTCGTAGTGGTCGACGTTGGTGAACCGATACAGGTCCCGCTCGGGAATCCGGGGGTACGGCGAGAAGTAGCGCAGGTAGCGGGTGCGCTCGGAGAAGCGGGCGTGCATCGCCACGATCTGGTCGGCGTCGGCCGGCTCGATCGGGCGCAGGTGCACCGTGGCACCGTCGGAGAGCAGCACGTCGGCCGGGCGGGCGGACACGTCAGTCCCGCGGGTCGTCCGGGTCGAGCCCGTGCAGCGGGTACACCGCCCGGCGGGTCGCCTGGATGGCCCGGTCCACCGCGTCCGGGGTGCCGGTCGGCTGCCACGGCTGGTAGCGCGGGGCGGCGCCGTCGGTCATCCGGGTCGGTACCGGCCGGCCGGGTCGGCGCCGGTGCGCCAGGTTCTGCCAGCTGTCCGGGATAGCCAGGGTGGGCTCCAGCGGCTCCCCGGTGGCGATGGCGAGCAGGTGCGTCCAGGCCCGCGGGACGGCCTCCACGATGGCGTACCCGCCGCCGCCGGTGACCACCCAGCGGCCGTCGCACAGCTCGTCGGCGAGCGCCTTCATGGCCAGGTAGCTCTCCCGCTGGGCGTCCACCGTGAGTCGCAGGTCGGCCAGCGGGTCCAGCTGGTGGGTGTCGGCACCGCACTGGCTGACGATCAGCTCCGGCTCGAACGCCCGCACCAGACCGGGTACCACCGCGTGGAAGGCGCGCAGCCAGTCGCCGTCCCCGGCGCCGGGCGGCAGGGCCACGTTGGCCGCGCTGCCCTCGGCGCCCGGGCCGCCGGTCTCGGTCGGGAAACCGGTACCGGGGAACAGCGCCAGCGGCGTCTCGTGCAGGCTCACCGTCAGCACCCGCGGGTCGTCCCAGAACACCGCCTGCACGCCGTCGCCGTGGTGCACGTCCACGTCCAGGTAGGCGATCCGCCCGGCGCCCAGGGCCAGCAGCCGGGCGATGGCGATGGCCGGGTCGTTGTAGACGCAGAAGCCGGAGGCGCGCTCCGGCATGGCGTGGTGCAGGCCGCCCATGATGCTGACCGCGCGCCGGGCCGAGCCGCTCCACACCGCCTCGGCGGCGGCCGTGGTGGCCCCGGCGATCAGTGCGCTGGCCTCGTGCATACCCGGGAACACCGGATTGTCCGGGGTGTGCATGCCGAACCCGGGCGCCTGGCGGCGCACCGCGTCGATGTAGCGCCGGGTGTGCACCAGCTCCAGCAGGTCGTCGTCGGCCGGCTCGGGGCGCACCACGCTCACCCCGGGGCGGCGCAGCACGCCGAGGTCACCGGCGAGCGCCATGGTCAGCTCGACCCGTACCGGGTCCAGCGGGTGCTCGCCCAGGTCGTAGCCGAGCAGCGCCTCGTCCCAGACGACGACGGTACGGCCGGCGCTCACCCGCGCCCCGCCGGCTCTCCGGTGGCCACCGGGCGGGTCGGGTCGGTGATCCAGTGGCTCCACGAGCCGACGTAGAGCGCCGGGTCGGGCAGCCCGGCGACGGTGAGCGCCAGAACGGTGTGCGCCGCGGTCACCCCGGAGCCGCAGTACGCGCCCACCGGCGTACCCCCGCCGATCCCGGCGTCGGCGAAGACGGCCCGCAGCGCTTCGGCGGCGCGCAACCGGCCGTCCGGTTCGCTGAGCGCGGCGGCCGGCACGTTGACCGCGCCGGGGATGCGCCCGGCGACCGGGTCCACCGGCTCCACCTCGCCCCGGTACCGGCCCGGGATCCGGGCGTCGACCAGCACCCCGGTCCTGGCCAGCGCGGCAGCCCCGGCGGCGTCGAGCACCGGCGCACCACCCGGCCGGACGGTGACGTCGCCGGCCTCGACGGCGACCTCGCCGGGCTCGGTGGGCAGCCCGGCGGCGCGCCAGGCGGCCCAGCCGCCGTCCAGCACCCGGGTGGCCGGGTGGCCGGCCCAGCGCAGCGTCCACCAGGCGCGGGCGGCGGCCTGGTTGTCCCCGGCGTCGTAGACGACCACCGGGTGGCCGTCGCGGACCCCGGCGGTGCGCAGCGCCTGCTGCAGGGCGCCCGGTTCGGGCAGCGGGTGCCGGCCGCCGTCGCCCGGCGGGCCGCAGAGGTCGGCGTCCAGGTCGACGAAGACGGCGCCGGGGATGTGTGCCTGGCGGTAGTCGTCCCGGAACGGGGGCGCCCCGGGCGCGCTGCCGGGCAGCCGCCAGCGCACGTCCAGCACAGTGGGCGGGTCGGCGTCGGCCAGCTGGCGGGCCAGCGCGGTCGGGTCGGTCAGCGGCGCGGCGACGTTCGCGGCATCGGTCACGCCCCCAGTCTTGCGCACCGTGGCAGTGTCCGGAGAGGCGGTGCGGCGACGCCGGCACAGATCATCCGGACGGCTGTGCCGGCCGCCCAGACCAGCGGTTCGGTTCAGCCACGGCGGATCCGGCCACCGGTTCGGAGGCGCAGGGCACTTATCGCTGGAATTTCGCCGAACGAAACAGCAATAAAGTGCCTGCGGCCAGCTCGAGCTAGTGGGAGGTAGGGTTGATCTTCTGGGGATGCGGTGATGGATGACCGGGTTGGGTCCGTGCAAGACTTTGGCCGTGGACGTGCAGCGGAACAGCAGATACAGGATTGGCGCGGCGGTGGCACACAAACATGATCTTGTGGACACCACGGAGATGTACCTGCGCACCATCCTCGAGCTGGAGGAGGAGGGCGTACCAGCGCTGCGCGCCCGGATCGCCGAGCGGCTGCACCAGAGCGGGCCCACGGTCAGCCAGACGGTCAACCGGATGGAGCGCGACGGCCTGGTGACCGTCGAGGACGACCGGCACCTGACGCTCACCGGCGCCGGCCGGGCGCACGCCGTCGCCGTGATGCGCAAGCACCGCCTCGCCGAACTGCTGCTGGTCAACGTCATCGGCATGCCCTACGAGGACGCCCACGAAGAGGCCTGCCGCTGGGAGCACGTGATGAGCGAGTCGGTGGAGCGGCGGGTCTACGAACTGCTCGACCGGCCTACCCGCTCGCCCTACGGCAACCCGATCCCGGGGCTGGGCGAGTTCGACGGCGGCGAGTCCGCCGAGTCGGTCGAGGGCGAGCGCAACCTGGCCTTCCCCGGGCTGGCCGGAGCCGTGACGGTCAAGCGGATCTGCGAGAGCGTGCAGACCCACCCGGAGGTACTACGGCAACTGCACGCGGCCGGGGTGGACCCGGGCGCCACGGTGAAGGTGGCGCAGGAGCGCGACGCGGTGATCGTGCACCAGGCCGGCGAGCAGATCCGGCTCCCTCGCGAGGTCGCCTCCCGGGTGTTCGTCGTCACCCACTGAGCCCGTCACCCGGTGAGCCGGGCCGGCACTCAGATGCTGGTGAAGTCGATCCGGCGGGCCAGGGTGACCAGCCTGGGGAGCAGCGCGGCGGCATCGTCGGCGCTCGCCGTGGCGGCCAGCCGGCAGGTGAGCACGATCAGCCGGCCGTTGCCGGCCAGCCAGCCCACTTCCACCGCCGGCCCGGCACCGGCGCTGGCCGGGGCGGTCCGGCTGTACCCGATCTTGCCGAGGTCACCGATCACCGCGCCGCCCGCCGGTAGCACCTTGGTCTTGAAGGTGGCCACGTCCAGCGCGTCGACCAGGGTGATGGCGAAGGTGAGGTCGGGCAGCGGCGCGCCCTCGCGCTCCAGCACGCAGCTGAACGTCTGCCCCACCTGGCTGGCCGCCGCGACGTCGAAGGTCAGCCCGAGGTCGGTGGCGACGTCGCCGTAGTCCAGCAGCTGGCACGAGCCCCCGGCCGCCTGCGCGGGCAGCTTCGCCGGGCTGGGTACCGGATGGGCGCGGGGCTGCCCGGCTGAGCAGCCGGTCAGGGTGCAGAGCAGCGCCACACCGAGCAGTGCCCGTCGCACGCAACCTCCCCGACCGCCGACGACCGCAACACCCTACGTCGCCCGGCGCGACACCGGAAACCGCGTCGGGACGGTCGATCAGCTCGTCGGTGCCTGGTCGACCAGGTACCGGGCGATCTCCAGGGAGCTGGTGGCCGCCGGGGACGGGGCGTTGAGCACGTGTACCTGGCCCGGCCGGCGCGCGATCAGGAAGTCGTCGACCAGGGCGCCGTCCGGGCCGACCGCCTGGGCGCGTACCCCGGCCGGCGCCTTCTCCAGGTCGGCCTCGGTGATGTCCGGCGCCAGCCGGGCCAGGCTGGCGGCGAACCGGTGCCGGGACAGCGACCGGCGCACCTCCACCAGGCCGGTACCCAGGTGCCGCCGGAACAGCCGCCAGGCGCCCGGGTAGCCGGCGACGCCGGCCAGGTCACGGGGGTTGATCCGGCCCCAGCTGTAGCCCTCCCGGGCCAGCGCGAGCACCGCGTTGGGGCCGGCGTGCAGGGTGCCGTCGACCATCCGGGTGAGGTGCACGCCGAGGAACGGCAGCGCCGGGTCGGGTACCGGGTAGACCAGGCCGTTGACCAGCTCGGTGCGGCGCACCGTGAAGTACTCGCCGCGGAAGGCCACGATCCGGGCGGGCGGGGCGGCGCCGGCCAGCACCGCCACCCGGTCGGCGTGCAGGCCCGCGCAGTTGATCAGCAGCCCGGTGTCGTAGTCACCGGCGGTCGACTCGACCAGGGTGCGTCCGGCGCCGCCGTCCCGGGCACGGATCATCCGGGCACCGAGCACGACCTCGCCACCGGCGGCGGTGACCTGGCGGGCGTACTCGGCGCTGACCGCGGCGTAGTCGGTGATCCCCGTGCTGGCCACCCGCAGGGCAGCCAGGCAGGCGATGTTCGGCTCGTACTCCTTGGCTTGCGGAGCCTCCAGCCACTGGGTGGCCACGCCGTTGGCGGCCGCCCGCGCCTCGATGGCGCGCAGCCGGGGCAGCTCCTCCGGCTCGGTGGCGACGATGAGCTTGCCGGGCACCTCGACCGGGACGCCGTACTCCCGGCAGAAGTCGACCATCGAGCGGGCGCCGGCCACGCACAGCCGCGCCTTGAGGCTGCCCGGCTTGTAGTAGACGCCGGAGTGGATCACGCCGGAGTTGTGCCCGGTCTGGTGTCCGGCGACCCGGGGCTCCTTGTCGAGCACCACGATCCGGGCGTCGGGGCGGCGGCGGACGTACTCCCGGGCCACCGCGAGCCCGACCACGCCGGCACCGACGACCAGCACATCCACGCGTGTCACGGGGGCCAAGCTACCCCACCCGGCGACGGGCGGTGATCGTCCGGACGGACCGGCCCCGACCCCGGCCCGGTATCTGACAGCCGCCCGCCGGGGCGCTCAGGCTCCGGCGACGCGCAGCCGCAGCCGGGGCCGGCCGAGCGCGCTGGGTACCCACAGCGACAGCAGGGCGGCCAGCAGGCAGAGGGCGCCGGCCGCGTAGAAGGCGGCGGCGTAGCTGCCGGCTGAGTCGCGGATCAGGCCGGCGCCGCTGGCGGCGACCGCCGCGCCGAGCTGGTGGGCGGCGAAGACCCAGCCGAAGACGACCGGCCCGGCGTCACCGAAGCGCTGCCGGCACAGCACGATGGTGGGCGGCACGGTGGATACCCAGTCCAGCCCGTAGAAGATCACGAAGACCAGCATGCTGGGGTGCACCGTCTGCGCGAACAGCGCCGGCAACAGCAGCAGGGACAGCCCGCGCAGCAGGTAGTAGCCGCCGAGCAGGACGCGGGCGTCGATCCGGTCGGTGAGCCAGCCGGAGGCGATGGTGCCGGCGATGTCGAAGATGCCCACCAGGGCGAGCAGGCTGGCCGCGGTGGTCTCGGACAGGCCGTGGTCGTGGGCGGCCGGGATGAAGTGGGTACCGATGAGCCCGTTGGTGGAGGCGCCGCAGATGGCGAAGCCGCCCACCAGGAACCAGAAGGTGCGCTGCCGGGACGCGCCGCGCAGGACGCCCAGCGCCCGCCGGGCCGCGCCGGTGGTGCTGCGCGGCGCGGGCCGGTCGTCGGGGCCGGCGCCGTAGGCGGTCAGCCCGACGTCGGCCGGGTAGTCACGCAGCCACAGCAGCACCAGCGGTACCACCGCCAGCGCGCAGCCGGCGACGGTGAGCGCGGCGGTCCGCCAGCCGTGCTGGGCGACCAGCCGGGCCAGCAGCGGCAGGAAGACCAGCTGCCCGGTGGCCCCACCGGCGGTGAGGATCCCGGTCACCACGCCGCGGTGCTTGACGAACCAACGGCCGGTCACGGTGGCCACGAAGACCAGCGCCATCGAGCCGGTACCGAGCCCCACCAGGACGCCCCAGCAGAGCACCAGCTGCCAGCTGGCCGTCATGAAGACGGTCAGCCCGCTGCCGGCGGCGACCAGCAGCAGCGCGCAGGCCACCACCCGACGCATCCCGAACCGCTCCATCAGCGCCGCGGCGAACGGCGCGGTGAGCCCGAAGAGCACCAGGTTGACCGAGACGGCGGCCGAGACGACGCCGGTGGACCAGCCGAACTCGGCGTGCAGCGGGTCGATGAAGACGCCCGGGGTGGCCCGGAATCCGGCGGCGCCGATGGTGGCCACGAACGCCACGGCGGCCACCAGCCAGGCCCGGTGCAGTCGCCGGCGGGTCGGTGGGTCGGCGCGGTCGACGGGGGTACGCAACTCGGTCACCTGATCATCGTCCCGGCACCGGGACCCCCGGGGACAGTGGCATGAACGCCACCATGTGAAAGAATTGCGCCATGATTCACGAGGTTGCCGTCCTGGCCCTGCCCGGCGCCGTGGTGCTCGACCTCGGCACGCCCACCCAGGTCTTCCACGCCGCCCGGGCAGCCGACGACAGCCCCCACTACCGGGTACGGGTGGCCAGCCCCGACGGCGGCCCGGTACCCACCTCGGCGGGCTTCGCCGTGCTGCCGGAGTACGACCTGTCGCTGCTGGCCGGCGCCGCCACGGTGATCGTGCCCGGTGCCACCGACGCGCACCGGCAACCGCCCACCGCCGAGCCGGTGCTCGCCGCGCTGCGGGCGGCGTACGCCCGCGGCGCCCGGGTCATGTCCATCTGCACCGGCGCCTTCGTGCTTGCCGAGGCCGGGCTGCTGGACGGGCGGCCGGCCACCACGCACTGGGCGCACGCGGACGCCTTCCGCCGCGCGTACCCCCGGGTGCTGCTCGACCCCGACGTGCTGTTCGTCGACGACGGGCAGGTGCTCACCTCGGCCGGCGTGGCCGCCGGCCTGGACCTGTGCCTGCACGTGGTGCGCCGCGACCACGGCAGCGAGGTGGCCAACCGGGCGGCCCGCCGGGTGGTCGTGCCCGCCTGGCGCGACGGCGGCCAGGCGCAGTTCATCGAACGGCCGGTCCCGCCGCTCGGCGACGCCAGCACCTCCGGTGCCCGCGCCTGGGCGCTGCAGCGCCTGGAGCACCCGATCGACCTGCCGGAGCTGGCCGCCCAGGCGCGGATGAGCGTGCGTACCTTCGTGCGGCGCTTCCGCGACGAGACCGGCCAGTCCCCCGGCCGCTGGCTGCGCCAGCAGCGCATCGAACAGGCCCGCCGGCTGCTGGAGAGCACCGACCTGACGGTCGACGCGGTGGCCGCCCGGGTCGGCTACAGCAACGCCGTCTCGCTGCGCCAGCACCTGCACGCCGTGGTGGGCGTCTCGCCGGCCGCCTACCGGCGCGCCTTCCGGGCCGGGGCTCAGCCGGAGAGCGTCCCGTCCTCGGTGTAGGGGCAGTGCCGGCAGCCGTTGTGGCAGCAGGTGCCCCGGCCGGCGAGCTGGTCGGCGGTGAGCACGGACAGGCCGGTCGCCGGGTCCCGGTAGAACGCCGCGCCGGCCGCCAGCGCCCGGTCGTGGGCGGCCAGGATCTCGGCGTAGCGCGGATCCCCGGGCGCCAGCCGCACCGGATGCGGCCGATGACGCCACCCCTCCCGCACGCTGCCCACCGTACCGGCCGGTGGCGGCCGACACAGCACGGAAAACGGGATGGTACGGCCCCCGCCACGCATGCCAGAGTGGACGGCATGGGTGAGCCACGGGTGGTCGCGGTCAGCAGCAACGGGGAGTACACCTTCAGCAAGCCGAACCGGCCGGTCATCACACTCCTCGCCGGCCTGGGCGTCGAGGGCGACGTCCACTCCGGGGTGACCGTGAAGCACCGGTCCCGGGTGGCTCGCGACCCCGACCAGCCCAACCTGCGCCAGGTCCACCTCATCCACGCCGAGCTGCACGAGGAGCTGCGCGCCAAGGGGTACGCCGTGGACGCCGGCCAGCTCGGCGAGAACGTCACCACCGCCGACCTCGACCTGCTCGGCCTGCCCACCGGTACGCTGCTGCGGCTGGGCGCCGAGGCGGTGGTCGAGGTGACCGGCCTGCGCAACCCGTGCCTGCAGATCGAGAACTTCTCCACCGGCATGCTCGGCGAGGTGGTCGGCCGCGACGACGCTGGCGAGGTCCTCCGCCGCGCCGGCATCATGAGTGTGGTGCTGACCGGCGGCGAGATCCGCCCGGGCGATCCGATCACCGTCGAGCTGCCCGACGGTCCACACCGTCCGCTGCGGCCGGTTTAGGGGCGCTGGGCCGCCCACTCGTCGCGGGTGAGGGCGTACTCGACGTCGCCGTGCTCGTCGCCCGGGATACGGTCCGGCCAGTCGGCCTGGAAGATCCGCACCTGGCGCAGCCCCGCCTTCTCCATCACCCGGCGGGAACGGGTGTTCACCACCATCGTCTCGGCCCACACCCGGGCCGCACCCAGCTCGCCGAACGCCTTGTCCAGCAGCGCCCGCGACCCCTCGGTGGCGTACCCATGCCCCCACGCCGAGCGGCGCAGCCGGTACCCCAGCTCCGGCTCGTCCACCGGGCCCTCGGCCTGCGGGCGCAGGTGGAACCAGCCGAGGAAGTCGCCGGTCGACTTCTCGATCACCGCCCAGAAACCGTAGCCTTCGTAGCGCTCCGGATAGCCCAGGTACGCCGGCAGGTAGCTGTCCTCGATCTCGGCCAGCGGGATGGGGCGCCCGCCGTTGATGAAGAAGGTCACCTCGGGATCGCTGTTCAGCTCGGCCAGCGCCGGGCCGTCCGAGGCGGTGAACCACCGCAGGATCAGCCGCCCGGTCTCCAGATAGGTCCCCACCGGCCCATCATCGGTGCGCCGGGCAGCCCCGGTCCAGCAGATATCCGCACCCCGGCTGGCGGCCGGCGGCCGGCGCCCCGCAGGATGGTCGCCATGAGCGAGGAGCCGGACGACCCGTACCTGTGGCTGGAAGGGGTCACCGACCCGGACGCGCTGGCCTGGGTGGCCCAGCGCAACGCCGCCACCGCGGCCGAGTTGATGCACACCGTCCGGTTCGCGCGGCTGCGCAGCGAACTGCGCGAAGCGCTCGACTCCACCGACAAGATCCCCTATCCCACCCTGATCGGCGGCTGGCTGGTCAACCACTGGCAGGACGCGGCGCACCCACGGGGCCTGTGGCGCCGCACCACCCTGGACGGCTACCGGGCCGCGCAGCCCGACTGGGAGCTGCTGCTCGACGTGGACGCCCTGGGTGCCGCCGAGGGCGAGAGCTGGGTCTTCCACGGCGCCTCCTGGCTGCGCCCCAGCCTGGACCGGGCGCTGGTGAGCCTGTCCCCCGGCGGTACCGACGCCGACGTGGTCCGCGAGTTCGACGTACCGGCCCGGGCGTTCGTCCCTGACGGGTTCACGCTGCCGGCCGCGAAGTCGTTCATCGAGTGGATCGACCGGGACCGGGTGCTGGTCGGCACCGACCTCGGCCCCGACTCGGTCACCGACTCCGGCTATCCGCGCACCGTGCAGGTCTGGCACCGGGGCACCCCGCTGGCGCAGGCCCGTACCGTCTTCGAGGGCCGGCGCGGCGACGTCACCGTGAACGCCCGGCACGACGCCACCGGCACCACCGCGCGCACCATCGTCAGCCGGTACCCGGACTTCTTCACCGGCGAGCACTTCCTGCTCGCCGACGACGGCGCGCTCACCCAGATCCCGGTCCCCCTGGACGCCGACATCAGCACCCACTCCGACCGGCTGCTGATCCGGCCGCGTACCGACTGGACCGTCGGCGGGGTCAGCTGGCCCGCCGGCAGCCTGCTGGTGGCCGACCTGGACTGGTTCGTGGCGAACCCCGAGGGCGCGCACCTCTCCCCGCTCTACACGCCGACCACCGCCTCGGCCCTGGTCAGCTACCACTGGACGGCCAACCACCTGCTGCTCACCACGCTCACCGAGGTACGCAGCGAGATCGAACTGCTCAGCCCACCCGGCCCGCCACAGAGTGCGGGCGCCGCCTGGCGTCGGGAGTCCCTCGGCCGGGCCGACCCCGGCTTCACCGTGGCCGTCCTGGACACCGACCGGCACGCCGGGGACGACTTCCTGGTCACCGAGGAGGGCTTCACCCAGCCGACCATGCTGCTGCACGGTCGGGTCGGCGCGGGCCTGTCGGTGCTGCGCCGGGAGCCGGACTTCTTCGACACCACAGGCATCGAGGTACGCCAGCACTTCGCCCACTCCGCCGACGGCACCCGGGTGCCCTACCTGGTGGTCGGCCGGGACGACCCGGACGCCCCCGTGGTCCTGCACGGCTACGGCGGCTTCGAGGTGTCCCGGCTGCCCCACTACGACGCCGTCCTCGGCCGCGGCTGGCTGGCCCGGGGCGGCCGGTACGTGCTGGCCACGCTGCGCGGCGGCGGCGAGTTCGGCCCCGCCTGGCACCGCGCCGCGATGCGCGAGAAGCGGCTGCGCGCCTACGAGGACACCGCCGCCGTCGCCGAGGACCTGCTCGCCCGCGGCATCGCCGCCGACCCCGCCCGGCTGGGCTTCGAGGGGCGCAGCAACGGTGGCCTGCTGGCCGGCGTCATGCTCACCCGCTACCCGCAGCTGTTCGGCGCCGTGGTCAGCCAGGTGCCGCTGCTCGACATGCGCCGCTACCACCTGCTGCTGGCCGGTGCCTCGTGGATGGCCGAGTACGGCGACCCGGACGTCGAGTCCGACTGGGCGTTCCTGGCGGAGTACTCGCCGTACCACAACGTCCACAGTGGACAGGCGTACCCGCCGGTGCTGTTCGCCACCTCCACCCGCGACGACCGGGTCCACCCCGGGCACGCCCGCAAGATGGTGGCCCGGATGCTGGAGCAGGGGCACGACGTGCGCTACTACGAGAACATCGAGGGCGGCCACGTCGGCGCCGCCGACAGCGCCCAGCACGCCCTGCGCTGGGCGCTGCTCTACGAGTTCCTCTGGAGCCGCCTCACCGGAGCGTGACGCCGATTTGCCCGGGGTTCGACTGACGTCGCCAACCATGGTCGGTGCGACCGGTGTGGCCGGCAACGACGCCGAGTGGCTCACGTCCGCGCGCGGCGGCGGATGCATCCGTCCGTCCGGCTCCACTGCCAGCGGCTCGCGGTATCACCGAGGTCGGCCGCTGTTGTCAGCCAGCGGTCAGGCGGGCGCCGTGGTCGCGTTCCTCCGTGCGTACCTGGCTCGGTTCGCTGGCGACCAGGCGCCACCGGGTGAGCGACCCGTCCGGCCCCTGGAACCGGCCCACCGACAAGGCGTCGGCGATGTGTCGGCGTACGGCCGTTTCGTTGTCCGGCTCCGTGGCGAACAGCGTGCGCACCCGCACCTGGTCGTCCAGTCGCTCGGTACCGGTGTGGTGCGCCGCGAGCGGGCAGGGCGGGTCGTGCTCCCAGTGCCCGCAGAGCGCCACGGTGATGGCACCACCGGGGACGCGCAGGTCCGCACCGGCGTCCATGACCAGGATCGACTGCTGCGCGAACAGGTGCCTCACCGGTGCATCATGCCATGGCCGGCGCGGTGGCCGAGGCGGCGACGGCGTGGGCGGTGACCGCGATGTTCCACGGAACGACGCGGCCGTCGCCCGGATCCGGTTGCCAGGGGCGCAGGGTGGTATCCAACTCCAGTACCCCGGTCAGGCGCAGGGTCGGTGTCGCCAGGAACGCTCCGAGGAACGTCGTCAGGGTGAGGTAGCGGACGCCGACCCGGCTACGCATCGGAAACCTGCCCGTGGGGTCACGGTGGATCCGCTCGTCGCCGTAGCCGACGCCGATGCGTACCTCCCGGTCAGTGGCCTCGGCGCCGCGGTCGCAGAACGCTCCGACATAGGCCGGGTGTACGCCGAGGTAGACCAGCCGACCGCCGGGCCGCAGGATGCGGGCCGCTTCGCTGACAGCGGCGGGGAAGTCGTCCAGGTCGGTGTGGACGAAGGTCATGACCACCGTCGGGACGGATGCGGTGGCCAACGGCAGCCGTCGCGCGTCTGCCCGGATCAGGCGCGGGTTGCGGGACGCGGCGAGGCGAAGTTGGTCGGCGGAGACGTCGACGCCGATGACCCGGTGGCCGCGTGCTTCTACCGCGGCGAAATGCAGTCCGGTGCCGCAGCCGACGTCCACGCACACGGCACCGGGGGGATCCGCCGGGCCGAGGAGGCGGGCCAACATCCCGGCCGAACCCTGCGCGTCACCGTAGGCGCGGAAGGTCTTGTCGTACCAGTCCGCGTGACCGTCATAGCGGGCATCCAGCGCCATCCCGCCATTCTCGCTCCACGATCCTGTCGGGTCGACCTCAAGCTGCGAAGGTACCGCGCGACACCGCGCCCGGTCGGGCACAACAGCGTGGCGTCCCCTTGAGCGTCGACGCTCAAGGGGACACCACGATCACTCAGACCTGCGGCTCTACCGTGTTGACCTCAGCTGCAGCCGCTGGTGGAGCCGCAGCCCTCGCAGACATAGCAGCTGCCGGCCGGGCGCATCTTGGTACCGCAGGTGAGACACAGCGGCGCGTCGGCCGCCTTGCCCAGCACCAGCTCCAGCAGTTCGGTGGACGACCCGGCCGTCTTCCCCGCCGGCTTGACCTCCGCCGTGGCGGCGGCAGGCTGCGCCGGTGGCGCCTCCACCGCGGCCGGCTGTACCGGCGCGGACGAGGCCATCGCGGTCAGGTCGACCTGCTCGTCGGAGCCGGCAGCCTCCGCGCGCAGCTGCGCAGCGCGCTCCTTGGCGGTGAAGATGCCCAGTTCGGCGCGGCGGTCGTAGGGCAGGAAGTCCAGCGCCAGGCGGCGGAAGATGTAGTCGACCACCGAGGCGGCCATCCGGATGTCCGGGTCGTCGGTCATGCCGGCCGGCTCGAAGCGCATGTTGGTGAACTTCGAGACGTACGTCTCCAGCGGCACCCCGTACTGCAGGCCGACCGAGATGGCGATGGAGAAGGCGTCCATCACACCGGCCAGGGTGGAGCCCTGCTTGGACATCTTGAGGAACAGCTCACCCAGCCCGTCGTCCGGGTACGACGACGCGGTCAGGTACCCCTCGGCGCCGCCCACCGAGAACGACACCGTCTCCGACGGGCGCTTCTTCGGCAGCCGCTTGCGTACCGGCCGGTACTCGACGACCTTCTCCACCACCTTCTCGACCGCAGCCGCCTCGACGGCGGCGGGCGCGGCAGCGGTGGCCGGCTTGGCGTTGGACAGCGGCTGGCCCACCTTGCAGTTGTCCCGGTAGATGGCCAACGCCTTGATGCCGAGCTTCCAGCCCTGCAGGTAGATCTCCTCCACCTCGTCGACGGTCGCCGTCTCCGGCATGTTGACCGTCTTGGAGATGGCACCGGAGATGAACGGCTGGGCCGCCGCCATCATCCGCACGTGCCCCATCGGGGCGATGGAGCGCTCACCCATGGCGCAGTCGAAGACCGGGTAGTGCTCGGGCTTGAGGCCGGGCGCGTCGATGACGTGCCCCTGCTCGGCGATGAACTCGACGATCGCCTCGACCTGCTCCTCCGGGTAGCCCAGGCAGCGCAGGGCACGCGGTACGGTCTGGTTGACGATCTGCATGGAGCCGCCGCCGACCAGCTTCTTGAACTTGACCAGCGCCAGGTCCGGCTCGACACCTGTAGTGTCGCAATCCATCATGAGGCCTATGGTCCCAGTGGGAGCGAGCACCGAGGCCTGCGCGTTGCGCCAGCCGTTCTTCTCGCCGATCTTGATGCCGGTGGTCCACTGCTTGCCGGCCTCGGTGGCCAGCGCGGTGGCGTTGCGGCCGGTCCGCTCGATGCTGTCGTTGGCGGCCGCGTGCTGGCGCATCACCCGCAGGTGGGCGTCGGCGTTGCGGGCGTACCCGACGTACGGGCCGACCGCGCCGGCCAGCTCCGCCGAGCGCCGGTACGCCGTCCCGGTCATCAGGCTGGTGACCGCGCCGGCCACGGCGCGCCCCTCGGCCGAGTCGTAGGGCAGGCCGCTGGCCATCAGCAGGGCACCCAGGTTGGCGTACCCGATGCCGAGCTGGCGGTAGTCACGGGTGGTCTGGCCGATGCGCTCGGTGGGGAAGTCGGCGAAGCAGATGGAGATGTCCATCGCCGTGATGATCAGCTCCACCGACTGGACGAACTTCTGCACATCGAAGCCGCCGTCGGAGCGCAGGAACTTGAGCAGGTTCAGCGAGGCCAGGTTGCACGAGGAGTTGTCCAGCGACATGTACTCCGAGCACGGGTTGGAGGCGGTGATCCGGCCGGTCTCGGGGTTGGTGTGCCAGTGGTTGATGGTGTCGTCGTACTGGATGCCGGGGTCGGCACACTCCCACGCGGCCTGGGCGAGCTTGCGGAACAGGCCCTGGGCGTCGACCGTGTCGATCACCGAGCCGTCCATCCGGGCGCGCAGCGCGAAGTCCGCACCAGCCTCGACGGCCTGCATGAACTCGTCGGAGACGCGTACCGAGTTGTTGGCGTTCTGGTATTGCACGCTGACGATGTCGGAGCCGCCCAGGTCCATGTCGAAGCCGGCGTCCCGCAGCGCGCGGATCTTGTCCTCTTCGCGCGCCTTGGTGACGATGAACTCCTCGATGTCCGGGTGGTCCACGTCGAGGATGACCATCTTGGCCGCCCGCCGGGTGGCGCCGCCGGACTTGATGGTGCCCGCCGAGGCGTCGGCGCCGCGCATGAAGCTCACCGGGCCGGACGCGGTGCCGCCGGAGGAGAGCAGTTCCCGGGAGGAGCGGATGCGGGAGAGGTTGACGCCCGCGCCGGAGCCGCCCTTGAAGATCAGACCCTCTTCCTTGTACCAGTCCAGGATCGAGTCCATCGAGTCGTCCACGGACAGGATGAAGCAGGCGCTCACCTGCTGCGGAGAGGCGGTGCCGACGTTGAACCAGACCGGCGAGTTGAAGCTGAACACCTGGTGCAGCAGCATCCAGGTCAGCTCGTGCTCGAAGACCTCGGCGTCGGCCAGAGTGGCGAAGTACCCGTGCTCCTCGCCGGCCTTGCGGTAGGTGTGCACCACCCGGTCGATGAGCTGACGCAGGCTCCACTCCCGGGCGTCGGTGCCGACCGCGCCACGGAAGTACTTGGTGGTGACGATGTTGGTGGCGTTGACGCTCCAGAAGTCGGGGAACTCCACCCCGCGCTGCTCGAAGTTCACCGAACCATCCCGCCAGTTCGTCATCACGACGTCCCGGCGCTCCCAGCTGACCTCGTCATACGGGTGTACGCCCGCGGTGGTCCAGACCCGGCCGACCTTCAGCCCGGTCCGGGTCACGGTCGCGGCCCCCCGGCCGCGCCCCTTGCCCGTCTTCGACGACGTGCCGACTACGCCCGTCATCCCGCCCCCCTCTGCTCCGCAGCGTCCCCGCTGTGTCTCAACTGTCGTTGTGGTGATCTGCTGGCCGGTGGCCGCTGGTGCCGGCTCGTCCCGCCAATGTCGGTGCGGCGACCGCTGATCGCCTGTCTGTGGGGCAACCGTGGTCGCCTGTCTGTGGGGCAACCGTGGTCGCCGTTGGTGCTGTGTCCCGGTCGCCGCTCGCAACTGCGCACGCGGTCACCGCCGGATTGGCGGTCGGCGGGAACGGGTGCTGCTCAGCCGCCGACCCGGGTCCGGACGTCGTCGGCGGGCGCACCGCGCGCCGAGTTGGACTCCGGCGGTCCGGTGGTGGGCGTCGCCTGCTGCCGGCCGGCGACCGTCCCCAGGTCCGCTGGACTGCCACCGGTTGGATTGCCGCCGGTCGCCGGACCGTCGGAGCCCGCGTCGGCCGGCGTCGCCGGGTCGCCGGGCTGGATCGCGCTGCGCAGCGCCGCGATCTCCCGCTCGAAGTCAGCGAGCGAGTCGAAGGACCGGTACACGCTGGCGAAGCGCAGGTAGGCCACCTCGTCCAGCTCGCGCAGCGGGCCGAGGATGGCCAGTCCCACGTCGTGGCTGGGGATCTCGGCGGCGCCCCGGGCGCGGACCGACTCCTCCACCCGCTGGGCCAGCACGGCGAGTGCGTCGTCGTCGACCGGCCGCCCCTGGCAGGCTTTGCGTACCCCGCTGACGATCTTCGAGCGGCTGAACGGCTCGGTGACGCCGCTGCGCTTGACCACCGCGAGGACCGCCTCCTCCACCGTGGTGAACCGCTTGCCACACTCCGGGCAGGAGCGTCGGCGCCGGATCAGTTGACCGTCCTCGGCTTCGCGCGAGTCGACCACCCGCGAGTCGGAGTACCGGCAGTACGGGCAACGCATCGGTACCCCTCCCTCCGAAGCGCTAATGACTCATATCACAACAAATCACTGCGACAGGCACAGCACAACCGCGCGATGCCCGGTTGACCGTCGACATCGGCGCGAAGTGTTCTGGTGACCGTCTGTGGAGCCGTCATCCCAACTTGTGGATGACTTACACCCATGTAACCACTAGATGTTGTGTTCGACGTTAGGCGCATCCGGACGCCGACGCAACCTGGACTCGCCGGTAAGGCGGCCGAATCTGCCCCCCGTTGCCGCTGGGCACTCCTGCCACACCGCCCCCAACAGCCAAAACAGTATCGAGCACCGGATCGTCAGCGGGCGGACCCCGTCCCACGGAGCTGGAACCGCCCGACACTCGGGTTCAACGCAGGCGACCCGGCTACGGCACGGCGACACGGTCGCCCGTCACCACCTCGGCGGCAGGGTCAGCTCCTCGCCCGGGTACACCGTGCTGCCGGCCAGGTGATTGACGGCCCGCAGCTCTTTCACTGCCCGAACCGAATCGGCACCGCCGTGGTAGCGCTCCACGATGGTCCACAGCGACTCGCCCGGATGGACCACCACCACCCGGGATGGTGCGGCCGGCGCAGCGGCCTGGCTCGGCATCGCGGCCAGAGCCGCGATGGCGGCCGCCAGGAGCACCAGAATGGCCATGATCACAACCCGCCCGCGCCGGGTGAGCCGGATCGGGGAACGGCGCGCCCCCGGCCGCCGGTTGCCCGGCGCGCCGGGCTCGGGATCGGCCTGTCCGCCCTCGACAGCCACTGCCGACGCCGGGGCGCGCCGGCGGCCGGCGGCGCCGGCCACGCAGGCGGCAGCCACCCGTGACCTGACCGTCAAGGACCCGTCGGGCGAGCGGCGTTGCCCCGGCAGCTCCGCCCCGGACCGCGCGCCAAGGGCGCTCTGCCGGGCCGGGAGCAGCGGCAACGGCTCACTGGTGTCCGGATCGGCCAGCAGCTCGCCAGCGGCCACGATGCCGACCAGCCCGGTCGCCTCGACGGTGGGTAGCGCCACGGCCCCTCCTCAAGATCGAACAGCTGTACGATCGAACGCCCGTACGAAGGTTTACCACCGGTGCGCGACCGGTGTCGAGCCGGACGCGGCGACACGTCGTACAAATGTTTGAAGTTCACCGAGAGTCGGGATAGGTTCACTGGTACCTCAGGTCGCTCGAACCGGACGGTGACGGACGTTCCGCACCGGCCGTGCCCGAGCCCCTTCGGGGGCCGGCGCCGTCCAGCCCTGCCGACCCGAGGTCCGCGAAACCGGCCCGAAAGGCTGGTAGCACCTGCCGGGAATCCCCACCCGGCGGAGCCGACGCCGGCCACGGCACTGTCCGTCCGGCGCGACGAGAGGAGCGACGTGGCCAGCGATGACCGCGGCAGCCGCAGCCGTACCGGCAGCGGACCGGCGCAGGACCGGTCCGTCCCGGAGCACCCCCGGTCCGCGACGGTGCGCTCGATCGACGAGGCACCGCGCCGCCGCCCCCGGGCCACCCGTGCGCTGCCGGCGGAGACGCGGGTCCGCTCGGTCACCTCGGTGGTCGGCGGCCTGCAGGACGTGGTTGCCAACGACCTGACCGCGCGCCAGCGGCGGATCCTCACCTTCATCCGCGACTGGGTCGGCGAACACGGCTACCCGCCCAGCGTCCGGGAGATCGGCGAGGCGGTCGGCCTGGTCTCCCCGTCCAGCGTCGCCTACCAGCTCAAGGAGCTGGAGAAGAAGGGCCACCTGCGGCGCGACCCCAACCGGCCGCGCGCGGTGGACGTCCGGCAGAGTGGCGACCTCGGCGCGGAGGACGACGAGCAGGAGCGGCTGGCCCACCCGACGCCGGCTTACGTGCCGCTGGTCGGTCGGATCGCGGCCGGTGGACCGATCCTCGCCGAGCAGTCGGTGGAGGACGTCTTTCCGCTGCCCCGCGAGTTGGTCGGCGAGGGCACCCTGTTCACCCTGCAGGTCAAGGGCAACTCGATGATCGAGGCAGCGATCTGCGACGGCGACTGGGTGGTGGTCCGCCAGCAGCCCACCGCCGACAACGGGGAGATCGTCGCCGCGATGATCGACAACGAGGCGACCGTGAAGACCTACCGGTACCGCGACGGACACGTGCTGCTGCTGCCGCAGAACCAGGCGTTCGAGCCGATCCCCGGCGACGAGGCAACCATCCTCGGCAAGGTGGTCGCCGTCCTCCGCCGCATCTGACCCGGCGCCAAACCGGCCTGCTCGACCGGCGCGCAGCCAGGCGGGTCAGCCTCGCAGGTCGCCGAAGCCCTCGTGCTCGTCGGCCCAGGTGTTGGGCCGCGGGGCCGGGGCGCGTCCGGCGCCCCGGCGCGGCTCCGGACGCGGGAGGCGACCCGGCGGGCCGGCCGCTCCGGGCGGTGGGTCCGGCGTAGGTGCCGGCGGCGGGACCGGACGGCCGCGCTGGACGTCACCGGCGTTGGTCGGTTCGTCCGCCCAGGAATCCCGGGCGCCGGGCCGCGACGCGTCATAGCTGCCCTGGTTGTGGTGGCCCCGGGCGCCGTGGCCGTAGTCCTCCTGGTCGGGCGCGGGTCCGCCGTAGCCGTCGGGGTAGCCGGGCGTGCTGTCGTAGCGGGGTGGAGCGTCGTAGCGGGGCGGGCGGTCGTAGTCGGGCTCGTCGTGACCGGGGTCGCCGTCGTAGCCGGGCCCGTTGTCATAGCCGGCCTCGGGGTAGCCGTCGTCGCCCCGGTACCCGGGCCGCCCGGCCTGGGCGGGGGCGCCGTAGCGCGGCTCGCCGGGGCGGTCGTTGGCGGCGGGCCAGCGCTCGTCGTACTCCGGGGCGGCCTGGCGCGGGTAGCCGCCCTGGTCGAGACCGGCCTGGTCGTAGCGGGCATCGTCGGGGTAGCGGGCATCGTCGGGGTAGCGGGCATCCTCGGGATAGCGGGCGTCGTCGGGATAGCGGGCGTCGTCCGGGTAGTGCGCGTCATCGGGGTAGTGGGGCTGGTCCGGGTAGCGAGGCTGGTCGGGGTAGTCGTCCCCGTCGTCCCGGTCCGCGCCCGCGCGGGCCCGCTGGGCGGCCAGCCGCGCCTGGGCCCGGGAGCGCCGGATGCCGACGATCCCACCCGCGATCATGAGCAGGCCGATCACTCCGATCACGCCGATGATGTACGTCAGGTCGGTGAAGGTGAGCTTGTCGAACCAGGAGGTACCACTTGCGGCCTTCGCCGTGCCGCCGCCCGGCCCGCCGCTGCCACCGGGCACCGGGGCGGGCTGGCCCGGCTGGTAGCTCAGGATCGTGCGGGGTGTCTCGGCGTCGGCGGTGCTGGACAGGCTGAGCAACTTTCCGCCGTCCGCGCTGTAGGCGATCGCCGAGCCGTTGGCCTCCTGCGGCAGCGGCGTGATCCGGTACTTGTCGGTGCCCACCGTCGCCGCGATGTCGCCGCCCACCACGTCCCACTCGTAGGCGTCGGTGAGGGTACGCAGCAGCACCTTCTTCCCGTCGGCGGAGACCGCGCCGCCGGTGACCGTGGTCGGCCCGTTGGTACCGAACCTGCTCGGCGTGTTGGTCTTCGACGGCGTGAACGTGCCCACCTGGGACATCGGGACGCCCTTGCTGCTGTTGGCATCCAGCGAGGCGGTCGGCTTGTAGATCTTCGCGGGGCCGTCGACGCCCTTGGTGATCACCAGCGGCGTCCCGTCCGGCTGGAGCAGCAGCGCCTCGGCGTCAAGGTGCGCCCCGCCCGGATAGGCCATCCGGTAGAGCGTCGACGCGCTGCCGTCGGCCGGCACCTTCCACAGGCCGATGTGGGGTCGGGGCGGGTCGCCGTTGTCGCCGAAGTCGGCCACCCAGATCGTGCCGTCCGAGCCGACCGCCAGGTCCTGCGGATCGCGGGCGCCGGCACCGGCGAAGCTCAGCGTCTTCTTGATCTTGCAATCGCCGCCGAGCAGGTAGACGTGCAGGTTTTTGTTGCTCACCCCGGTGCGCTGGCCGGTGACGACGGCGTACCCGTCACCGAGTGCGGCCAGGCCGGTCAGCGCGGATGGACCACTGTCGGTGATGGTGCACACGGTGGTGGCGGCGGTCGGCGCCGAGTCCGACGGGCTCGGGACAGCGGACGCCGTAGTGGCCGGCAGGAGCACCAGAAACGCCGCAGCGCAGACCGCCAGCCCTACTCGTCGCATCGCACCAGTCTTCCAGAGCCCCAGCGCGGATGGAGGTACCCGCGCGGCCCCTACGATACGTGACCGGAGAGCGCTTCCGTAGCGACCGAAAACGGGGCCAACTCCGCAGCGAGCAGGCGGTTGACCCGGGCACGCACTAGAGTGCCGGCCTCCTCGTGCGCCGATTCGAGCACCTCGCCGCGCTGGTGTACCCGGGCCAGCAGGTCGCCCCGCTCGTACGGGATGCGGGCGAAGACCTCGACGGCCGGACGCGGCAGCCGCGCCTCGATGGCGGCGCGCAGGTCGGCCATGCCGGCACCGGTACGCGCCGAGACGAACACCGCATCGGGCCACTCGCGCTTGAGGCGCAGCAGCGTCTCCTCGTCCGCCGCGTCGATCTTGTTGACCGCCAGCAGCTCGGGCAGCTTGTCCGCGCCCACCTCGCCGAGCACCTCCCGCACCGCGCGGACCTGCTCCTCCGGGAACGGGTGGGCGCCGTCGACGACGTGTACCACCAGGTCCGACTGGCCCACCTCCTCCAGCGTGGAGCGGAACGCCTCGATCAGCTGGTGGGGCAGGTGCCGGACGAAGCCCACCGTGTCCGACAGCGTGTAGACCCGGCCGTCGGTCGCCCGGGAGCGGCGCGTCTTCGGGTCCAGCGTGGCGAACAGCGCATCCTCGACCAGCACGCCCGCGCCGGTCAACCGGTTGAGCAGGCTCGACTTGCCGGCGTTGGTGTACCCGGCGATGGCCACCCCGGGCACCGAGTTGCGCCGGCGGCCGGCCCGCTTGGTCTGGCGTACCCCGCCCATCTCCTTGATCTCGCGCTTGAGCTTGGCGATCCGGGTACGGATCCGGCGCCGGTCGGTTTCGATCTTCGTCTCACCGGGGCCGCGCAGGCCCACGCCGCCGCCCGCGCCGCCGCCCCGCCCGGAGCCGCCGGACTGCCGGGACAGCGCCTCGCCCCAGCCGCGCAGCCGGGGCAGGAAGTACTGCAGCTGGGCCAGCTCGACCTGGGCCTTGCCCTCTTTGCTCTTGGCGTGCTGGGCGAAGATGTCCAGGATCAGCGCCGTCCGGTCGATCACCTTGACCTTGACCTGTGACTCCAGCGCGCGCAGCTGGCCCGGGGAGAGCTCGCCGTCACAGATCACCGTGTCGGCACCGGTGCTCTGCACCACGGTGCGCAGCTCGTCGACCTTGCCGCGGCCGATGAAGGTGGCCGCGTCCGGGCGGCCCCGGCGCTGGATCAGCCCTTCGAGCACCAGCGAGCCGGCCGTCTCGGCCAGCGCCGCCAGCTCGGCGAGGGAGTTCTCGGCGTCGGTGACGCCGCCCTCGGTCCACACGCCGACCAGTACCACCCGCTCCAGCCGGAGTTGGCGGTACTCGACCTCGGTGATGTCGGTGAGTTCGGTGGAGAGGCCGGCCACCCGGCGCAGGGCGTGCCGCTCGGCGAGGTCGTACCCGCCGTCGGTGGTGTCCTCGTCCGGGTCGACCCAGCGGCCGGCGTCCGGTCCGGAGCGGGGGCTGTCGAAGTCGTCGGCATCCAGGTCAGGGGCGGTAGCCGACGGTCGGAAAGATTCAGTCATGTTGCTTCAATGCTGACACGGGCGGCGGCGTACCGCACCACCAATTCCCCGGGGCGCGCCGAGGCGGTGGCAGAGAGCAGAATGGCCGGGTGACTCGTGCGCTGCCCAGTGCCGGCTTCTCCCTCACCATCCGCGTCTCGGTCCCCGCCGACGCCTCCGCCATCGGCCGGCTGACCACCTGCGTCGGGGAGTCCGGCGCCATCGTCACCGCGGTCGACGTGGTGGACTCCGACAACGTCTCACTGATCGCCGACGTCACCTGTGACACGGCCGACTCCGCGCACGCCCGCCAGGTGGTACGCGCCCTGGAGGAGCTGCCCGGGGTGGATGTCCGCAAGGTCTCCGACCGTACCTTCCTGCTGCACCTGGGCGGAAAGATCGAAGTCAGCCCCAAGGTGGCGCTGCGCAACCGGGACGAGCTGTCCCGCGCGTACACCCCGGGGGTGGCCCGGGTCTGCCTGGCCATCGTGGAGAACCCGGACGACGCCCGGCGGCTGACCATCAAGCGCAACACCGTGGCCGTGGTCAGCGACGGCTCCGCCGTGCTGGGCCTGGGCAATATCGGGCCGGCCGCCGCGCTGCCGGTGATGGAGGGCAAGGCCGCGCTGTTCAAGCGGTTCGGCGGGGTGGACGCCTGGCCGGTGGTACTGGACACCCAGGACACCGAGGAGATCATCAAGATCGTCACCGCGATCGCGCCGGCCTATGGCGGGATCAACCTGGAGGACATCGCGGCGCCGCGCTGCTTCGAGATCGAGGAGCGGCTGCGCGAAAAGCTGGACATCCCGGTCTTCCATGACGACCAGCACGGCACCGCGATCTGTGTGCTGGCCGCGCTGACCAACGCGCTGCGGGTGGTCGGCAAGCGACTCGACGCGACGTGCGGGTGGTCGTCTCCGGGGCCGGCGCCGCCGGTACGGCGATCATGAAGCTGCTGCTGGCCCAGGGCGTCGGCGACATCATCGCGTACGACCGGCGCGGCGCCCTGCACCGGGGCTGCCGGAGCTGGGCCCGGCCTGGCAGTGGCTCGCCGAGAACACCAACCGGGACAACTACGCAGGCGACCTGGCCGGTGCGCTCGCGCGGCGCGGACGTGTTCATCGGGGTGAGCGCGCCCGAACCTGCTCACCGGCGACGACATCGCCACCATGGCCAAGGACGCGATCGTCTTCGCGCTGGCCAACCCCGACCCGGAGGTGGACCCGCGGGAGGCGCGCAAGCACGCGGCCATCGTCGCCACCGGCCGCTCCGACCAGCCCAACCAGATCAACAACGTGCTCGCCTTCCCCGGCGTCTTCCGGGGCATGCTCGACGCCGCAGCCCGGACTTCACCGAGGAGATGGCGCTGGCCGCCGCGAAGGCCATCGCCGACGTGGTCGGCGAGGACAAGATCAACGCGACGGTGATCGTGCCCAGCGTCTTCGACGCCCGGGTCGCCCCGGCCGTGCGCCGCGCGCCGTCCGCGGCCGCCATCACGAGCGACCCCGCCGCCGACCAGCCCCCCGACCCCGGCCCAGTGCCGAGCCTCAGCGCCGACCGGAGCCGCCGGTCCGGGCGCCGCCCCCTGAGCCGCGGGCGGTCAGAGCGCGGCGTGGTGGTCGCCTGTCGGCGACGATGACGGCGGGGCCGGTCAGCCAGCAGCGCGTCGGGGTCGACGGTGACCGTGAGCCGGCCACCGGGCACGTCGACCGCCACCGTGCCGGTGTCCCGGCCGGCGTCGCGCAGCGCCACCGCCGCCACCGCGCAGGCGCCGGTGCCGCAGGAGAGCGTCTCGGCGCAGCCGCGCTCGTAGACCCGCATGCGCACGTGCAGTCGGTGCCGTCCACCGGCTCCCGGCGCGATGAACTCGACGTTCGTCCCCTGCGGGAAGAGCGTGCGGGTCGACCTCGGGGCGCGGGCCAGGTCCAGGGCGGCCAGCTCCGTCCGCCGGGCAGCGCGCAGACCAGGTGCGGGTTGCCGACGTCCACGGCGGTGCCGGCAGGGTCAGCCGCGCCGAGCGGCGCCGTGGTCGAGCCGCCGTACAGCCGGGGGCGGCGCATCGTCGACCGCGACGGCCTCCCCGTCCACGCGGGCCCGACCAGGCCGGCCCGGGTGGCCAGCCGGCAGCTCGGCGCCGTCCGGCAGCCAGCCCGTGCTGGCCAGCAGGTAGCGGACGAAGACGCGGACGCCGTTGCCGCACATCTCGGCGAACGAGCCGTCGGAGTTCCAGTAGTCCATGAACCACTCGGCCTCGCCGGCCAGCGCCGCGCCGTCCGGGTGCTTGGCCGCCCGCACCACCCGCAGCACGCCGTCGCGCGCCGATGCCGCGCCGCCGGTCGCAGAGCGCGGCGACCAGCGCCGGGGTCAGGTCGCAGCGCGCCGTCCGGGTCGGGCAGGAGGACGAAGTCGTTGCCGGTGCCGTGGCCCTTGGTGAACCTCCACGCCCCCATCATCGCCGACCTGCGGCGGCGGCTGGGCCACCGCGGCGCAGTGCCGGGCAGCAGTCCGGCGCGGCCGCGTCCAGCCAGCGGATCGCGCGGGTCGCGGCGGAACCAGGAGCGCTGCCGGCGGACGAAACGGCGGGTGGCCCGGACCGTCTCGTCGCGCGCCTGTCGCCTCGGTCGAGCTCGCCGTCGAGCAGGGCGCAGCACCTGCTGGTAGCCGAGCGCCCGGCTGGCCGTACGCCCCTCGCGCAGGCCCTGCGGCGACCAGCGCCCGGACCTCGGCGACCAGGCCGTCGGCCCACATCCGGTCCACCCGCAGGGCGATCCGCTCGTCCAGGGCCGCGGTGTCCAGGTCGACGCCGAGCTGTACGCGAGGCGTAGTACGGGGCGGGCTCGGGCAGCTGCGCGGTGAACGAGCCCGGTCAGCTCCACCACCTCCAGCGCCCGGACGATGCGCCGGCCGTTGCTGGGCAGGATCTCGGCGGCCGCCTGCCGGGTCGCGCTCGACCAGCCGCCGCGTACAGCGGCGCCGGCCCCGACCTCGGCCAGCTCCGCCTCCAGCGCGGCGCGCAGCCGCCGGGTCGGTACCGGGGAACTCGAAGCGCTCCAGCACCGCCCGCACGTACAGCCCGGACCCGCCGACCAGCAGCGGCACCCGGCCCCGGGCGAGGATGTCGTCGACGGCGGCGCGGGCGCAGGCCTGGTACTCCGCGACGCTGGCCGGCTCGGTCACCGGCCAGATGTCCAGCAGGTGATGCGGTACGCCGTCGCCGCTCGGCACGGTGAGTTTGGCGGTGCCGATGTCCATGCCGCGGTAGAGCTGCATCGAGTCGGCGTTGACCACCTCGCCGCCGAGCGCGTGCGCCAGCGCGAGGCTCAGCGCCGACTTGCCGGCCGCCGTCGGCCCGACCACCGCCACGACGGTCACCGCCAGACCGCCACGATGTACGCCACGCCGTAGGGCGCGCCGTCGTAGCGGCACCTCGCCTCGAGCCCGGTGCCGTCGGCGGCGCCGGCCAGCACCTGCCACGGCGCCCGGCCGGCGGCGAGCAGCTGCGCCGCGAGCGACCGGGTCCAGGCCAGCAGCGCGGCGGTGTCGACGTGGCCAGCGCCCGCACCACGTCCGCGTCGAAGGCCTGCGGCGCGCTCGTCGACGTACCCCGGAGATTTTTCGCCCCGGCACGCGGAGCCGTCGCCCATCACCAGCAGCGCGTGCCGGCGGTCCCGGCCGGTGAGGCGCCGGCCGAGGTCGGCGCAGCCGGCCACCGGCGTGTCCGGGCGCACCGCGAACGCCCGCCAGCCGACCGGCCCGGACACCCGGCCCGCCTCGTGCGCGCGGGCCAGCAGCCAGACGCCGACGGCGAGGCTCAGCGGAAGCGCGGCACCGCCGCGGCTTCCCGGGTCCGAGGCGGGTCTGCACCGGCAGGCCGTACGCCGCGAAAGTTGCCCAGTAGGGGAAAAAGTACTCCGCGTCGTCCGGACCGGCGCCCACGATCGTCACCACCTCGGGCCGCGCCGCCAACATCTGCGCAACTGCGCCGTCACAAGCGGTGAGCAGATCGGCGACCTCGGCAGCGGCCCCGGTGGCGATGTCGGGCACCAGAAGGGGAGGATGGGGGCAGACGGCGGCGGCGACGAGTGGCACGGATCAACCGTAACCGGACGCGACGATCACCCTCCGAGCGCCGTCAGGACACCGTATGGTCACGGTCGGCACCGGTCACTCGACGCGCCCCGGGTACGACCTGTGACAATGCCGGGGAGAAACTCACTGCGCTGTGGCGGTGGCTGTCGGAGACGTCCGGTGGCGCCGGGAAGACTGAGGACACACGATGAGCGACTGGACGACCTTCGGACGGATCGACGCGGACGGCACCGTATACGTCAAGACCGCGACCGGGGAGAAGGTGGTCGGATCCTGGCAGGCGGGCTCCCCCGATGAGGGGCTGGCCCACTTCGCCCGCCGCTTCGCCGATCTGGTGACCGAGGTCGACCTGGTGGACACCCGGCTACAGACCGGGGCGGCCGACGCCTCGCACTCGCTGGCCACCATCAAGCGGCTGCGCGCCACGCTCGACGAGGCGCACGTGGTCGGCGACATCGACACCCTCACCGCCCGGCTGGACAAGCTCACCGCGCGGGCCGAGGAGAAGGCCGGCGAGGCCCGGGCCGCCCGGGACGCCGCCCGCGCCGAAGCGCTGGCCCGCAAGACCGCCCTGGTCGAGGAGGCCGAGAGCCTGGCCGCCGAGTCCACCAGCTGGAAGGTGGTCGGCGACCGGTTCAAGGAGATCCTGGACGAGTGGAAGACCATCCGGGGCATCGACCGCAAGGCCGACGGTGAGCTGTGGAAGCGCTACGCCGCCGCCCGGGACGCCTTCACCCGCCGCCGCGGCGCCCACTTCGCCACCCTGGACGCCGGCCGCAAGCAGGCCCAGACCCGCAAGGAAGAGCTGGTCGCCGAGGCCGAGACGCTCTCCGCATCCGCGGAATGGGCGGCCACCGCCAACCGGCTCAAGGAGCTGATGGCCGAGTGGAAGGCCGCCCCGCGCGCCTCGAAGGAGATCGAGCAGCGCCTGTGGGACCGGTTCCGGGCCGCCCAGGACGCCTTCTTCACCCGCCGCAGCGAGGTCTTCTCGGCCCGCGACGCCGAGCAGAAGGTGGCCGTCGAGCGCCGGCAGGAGCTGCTGACCCAGGCCGAGGCCATCGACGTGGACGCCGACCCGAAGGGCGCCCAGGCGAAGCTGCGCGAGATCCAGGGCCAGTGGCACGAGGCGGGCCGGGTCTCCCGGGACGCGGCCGCCGGCCTGGACCGTCGGCTGCGCGCCGTCGAGGAGCGCATCCGCGGCGCCATGGACGTGGCCTGGCGGCGCACCGCCCCCGCCGACAACCCGCTGCTCGGCCAGATGCGTGAGCAGGTCGCCGAGGCCGAGGCCCGGCTGGCCCGGGCCCGTACGGCCGGGGACGCCAAGCGCATCCGCGAGGCCGAGCAGGCGCTCAGCCAGAAGCGGCAGTTCCTCGACCTTGCCGAGCGCGCCAGCTGACCCGGCACACCAGCTACCCGAGCTGATCCACCGCTCCACCACATAGAGATCTCGGCGCCGCTCCCGCGAGGGACGGCGCCGCGATCATTTCCGGGGTACCGGCGCCTCAGCCGCCACGGGCGGCGGAGCGGTCAGCAGCCGCGGGCGGCGGGTCGCCAGCAGCCGGGCGGCCAGTGGTCAGCAGCCGCAGGCGTCCGCCGGTGCCGGCGCCGTCGGCGGGGCCCCGACCGTGGGCAGCCCGAGCAGCACCCCGGGGGTACGGGTGACGGTGCCGGCGGCCCAGGCGTCCCCGGCGCGGGTACGCCGGTGGGACAGCGGCGCGCCGTCGGCGTTGAGGTGGTGCGGGGCGGCGTAGCTGACCACGGTACGGATGATGTCGCCGGGGCGCGGATCGGTGTCCCCGGTGGCGAAGTGCACCAGGCGACCGTCCCGGGCCCGCCCGGACATCCGGCCGGTGGCGCCGTCCTTACGGCCCTCCCCGACCGCGACCAGGACCTCGACCTCGGTGCCGAGCAGCGCCCGGTTCTCCGCCCAGGTGACCTCCTCGACCAGGGCCATCAGCCGGTCGTAGCGCTCCTGGACCACCTGCTTGGGCAGCTGCCCGGGCATGGTGGCGGCCGGGGTACCGGGGCGCTTGGAGTACTGGAAGGTGAAGGCGCTGGCGAACCGCGCCGCGCGTACCACGTCGAGGGTCTGCTCGAAGTCGGCCTCGGTCTCGCCGGGGAAACCGACGATGATGTCGGTGGTGATCGCGGCGTCCGGCATCGCGGCCCGCACCTTGTCGATGATGCCCAGGTAGCGCTCCTGGCGGTAGGAGCGGCGCATGGCCCGCAGCACCGTGTCGGAACCGGACTGCAGTGGCATGTGCAGCTGGTGGCAGACCACCGGGGTCGCGGCCATCGCCTCGATCACGTCGTCGGTGAAGTCCTTCGGGTGCGGGCTGGTGAACCGCAGCCGCTCCAGCCCGTCGATCCCGCCGCAGGCGCGCAGCAGCGCGGCGAAGGCGGACCGGCCGGCGGCGCCGCCCAGCTCGTCGGCCTCGCCGCCGGTGAAGCCGACGCCGTAGGAGTTGACGTTCTGGCCCAGCAGCGTCACCTCCAGCACGCCGGCCTCGGCCAACGCGCGTACCTCGGCCAGGATGTCGCCCGGGCGGCGGTCCTTTTCCTTGCCGCGCAGCGCCGGCACGATGCAGAAGGTGCAGGTGTTGTTGCAGCCGACCGAGATGGAGACCCAACCGGCGTAGCTGGATTCGCGCCGGGCCGGCAGGGTCGACGGGAAGGTCTCCAGCGCCTCCAGGATCTCCAGCTGCGCCTCGTCGTTGTGTCGGGCCCGCTCCAGCAGCACCGGCAGCGAGCCGATGTTGTGGGTACCGAACACCACGTCCACCCACGGCGCCCGGCGGATGATCTCGCCCTGGTCCTTCTGGGCCAGACAGCCGCCCACCGCGATCTGCATACCCGGCTGGGACATTTTGGTCGGGCGCAGGTGGCCGAGGTTGCCGTAGAGGCGGTTGTCGGCGTTCTCCCGTACCGCGCAGGTGTTGAAGACCACCACGTCCGGCGGCTGGGCGCCGGCCGCGCGGATGTACCCGGCGTCCTCCAGCAGGCCGCTGATGCGCTCGGAGTCGTGCACGTTCATCTGGCAGCCGTAGGTGCGCACCTCGTAGGTGCGTGGCTGCGCGGGGGCGTCTGCGGTAGTCATGTCGAGTCACCAGGGTAGTCCGCCGGGGGACGCCGCGCCGAGCCCGGTCGGCCGGTGGCGGCCCGTTACGCCGCCGGGGCGTCCGGGGGCAGAATCAGAGCCATGTGCCGGAGTATCAAGACGCTGCGTGAGCCGTACACCGAGACTGTGACCGACGCGGACGTACGGGCCGCCGCGTTGCAGTACGTCCGGAAGATCTCCGGATTCCGCACCCCGGCCGCCCACAACCGGGCCGCCTTCGACGAGGCGGTGGCCAGCATCGCCGCCGCCACCGCACACCTGCTCGACCACCTGGAGGTACGCGGCGCCGCGAGCCGGGCAACCTCGGCCTGAGGCGCGTTGGCTAGCGGGCGATCTCGGTGACCCGGGACTCGCGCACCACGGTCACCCGGATCTGGCCGGGGTAGGTCAGCTCCTCCTCGATCTGCTTGGCCACGTCCCGGGCCAGCACGGCCGCACCGATGTCGTCGACGTCGTCGGGCTTGACCATCACCCGGACCTCCCGGCCGGCCTGCATGGCGAAGACCTTCTCCACGCCTGGCTTGACCGAGGCGATCTCCTCGATGCGCTCGAGCCGCTTGACGTAGACCTCCAGGCTCTCCCGCCGGGCCCCGGGGCGCCCGCCGGAGCAGGCGTCGCTGGCCTGGGTGAGGACCGCCTCGATGGTCTGCGGCAGTACCTCGTTGTGGTGCGCCTCGATGGCGTGCACCACGTCGTCGGACTCGCCGTACTTGCGGGCCAGATCGGCGCCGATCAGGGCGTGGCTGCCCTCCACCTCGTGGGTGAGCGCCTTGCCGATGTCGTGCAGGAACGCGCAGCGCTTGATCAGTGGCGCGTCCAGTCGCAGCTCGGCGGCCATGATGCCAGCGATGTGCGCGGTCTCCACCAGGTGCTTGAGCACGTTCTGCCCGTAGCTTGTGCGGTAGCGCAGCCGGCCCAGCAGGGTGGCCAGCTCCGGGTGCAGGTCGGTGATGCCCACCTCGACCAGGGCATCCTCGGCGGCCCGCTGGCACAGCCGCTCGACGTCCTGGCGGGCCAGGTCGTGCACCTCCTCGATGCGGTGCGGGTGGATGCGCCCGTCGAGGATCAACTTCTCCAGGGTGAGCCGGCCGACTTCGCGGCGTACCGGGTCGAAGCAGGACAGCAGCACGGCTTCGGGGGTGTCGTCGATGATCAGGTTGACCCCGGTCACCGACTCGAAGGCGCGGATGTTGCGCCCTTCCCGGCCGATGATCCGGCCCTTCATCTCGTCGCTGGGCAGGTGCAGGACGCTGACCACGCTCTCGGCGGTCTGCTCGCTGGCCACCCGCTGAATGGCCTCCACCACGACGTGCCGGGCGCGGGCGTCGGCGGTGGCCCGCGCGTCCGCCTCGATGTCCCGGACCAGTAGGGCGGCTTCCCGCTTGGCCTGCGCCTCGATCGCCTCGACCAGCTCGACGCGGGCCGCCTCGGCGGTCAGTCCGGCCACCCGCTCCAGTTCCCGGCGCCGCTCCTCTTCGCCTTCGGCGAGCGCGCTCTCCCGGGCGGCCAGCGCGGAGTCCTTGCGGCCGAGTTCCCGCTCCAGGCCGGCGATGCGGCGGTCCCGGTCGCCGAGCCGCTCGGCCTCCTCGGCGAGCAGGCGTTCCCGCTCGTCCACCCGCTGCTGGCGGCGCTCGGCCTCGGCGGCCTGCTCCCGGGCGGTGGCGGTGAGCATCGCGATCTCCCGCTCGCCGCTGCGCCGGGCGGTGATGCGGGCCTGCTCGGCGTCCTGCTCGGCCTGCCGGTGGGCGCGTTCGATGATGGTGTCGGCTTCGGTGTGGGCGGCGGCGAGCACCCGGGCCGCCTCGGCGCGCGCCGCGCCGGCTTCCGCGGTGGCGGCCGCCGCCTCGGTACGCGCGGCACTGGCCGCGGCGCGGGAGTCCTCTTCGACACTGCGGGCCTTGGCGGCCGCCTCGCGCAGCGTCTCGTCGGCCTGCGCGGCCAGCTGGGAGCCGTTACTGCGCAGCGCCCGCAGCAGCACGACCAGGCCGGCTGCCACGAGTACGGCCAGCGCGACGACTGCCACCGTCAGCGCGATGACTAGACCTCTCACGGTCGGCCTCCCCTTCCCCCGTGGCGCTTACGGTGGGCTGGTGGGGCAGCTCACCGTCCGGTGAAGAGCGATCCGACGACGGGTACGTGGGGTCCGGCCGCTGCTGGGCTAGCGGGCTGGATGACGAAGAGTCGACAGGACCTGACTGCCCGTCGACCTTGTCCCTATGAGCCGCTCGCCACACGGCCAAAATTGTCCTGACTGTTATGCGTTCTATGTTGTGCGGTTAGCCCGTATCGGATCAGTAACTCTCTTCTGTACCTGAGGCTAGGTGGCGCACAGCCCTTCGGTCAAGGACTCATGATCCGGGCAGCAGCCCCGGAAAGGTCAACAAACGTCGATGTATGCCCAGCGAGCTGGATAAACTACGCATCGTAGTTTTGGATGAGCCACAACTGGCCGATTGTCCACGACCAACCTCAGTCGATCGGCTGATCCCCGGCGACGTCGTCGCCGACCAGATACCCGGTCGCCTCAGGATCAATATCGTCCAGAAACGTCGCATCCGCACGCCGGGCGGCCAACGCCTCCTTGACCACCCGGATGGCCAGCCCGGGCGGATACCCCTTGCGGGCCAGCGCGCCGACCAGGCGCCGGAACAGTGCGTCCGGCGCTGTCGCACCGGCGCTGCGCAACTTGCGGTCGACCAGGTCACGCGCGGTCGCCGCCTGCGTCTCGTCGTCCAGGTCGGCCAGCGCCGCGTCGGCCAGCTCCTTGTCCACGCCGCGCTGGCGCAGCTCGTTGGCCAACGCCCGGCTGGCCAGGCCGCGCCCCTGGTGCCGGCTGGTCACCCAGGCCCGGGCGAACGCCGCGTCGTCGATGATGCCGACCTCGTCGTAGCGGTCCAGCACGCTGGCCGCCACCTCGGCGTCGATCCCCCGCCGGGCCAGCGCGGCGGCCAGCTCCGCGCGGGTACGCGGCCGCACCGCCAGCTGTCGCAGGCAGATCTCCCGGGCCACCTCGGCCGGGTCACGCGACTCGTCCACCGGGCCGCCGGCCCCCCAGCGCCCGACTCCCCGCCCGCGGCCGTCAGCGCCGCGGCGATCCCGCCGCCCGCCGGCACCGCCGTCGTCCTGCCGGGTCCGGTCGTCCGGGGCGCCGCCTTCGCGGCTCCAGCTGTCCTGGGAGCCGACGCGGGCGCCGTTGTCCTGAGCGCCCTCGCGGGCGCCGGTGTTCTGAGCGCCCTCGCGGGCGCGCTGGCCGCGTCGGCCGCCAGAAGCGGCAGTCCGGCCGGGCCGCTGGTCGCCGTCGACCGGCCCGTCCGCGGGCCCGGTGTCGAAGGAGTCGTCCCGGGGCTGGTCACCGCGCGGTGTGCCCGGGACGTAGACCGACTCGTCGGGGGTCCACAACCCCTCGTCCGGACCGGGCGCCACCCAGTCGCCGGGGGCGCTCGGTCCCTGGTCTTGTGTCCGGCGGGCGCGCGGCGGACGGGGCGGAGCCGCATCCCAGCCCCGCCCCGTCCGCGCGCGTCGTCCCGGCACCCCGTGATCCGTCCAGCCGTCCGCCGACTCAGAAGTCGACGGTCACGATGTCCGGGTTGCCGGCCTCGTCGTTCGGCTGGCCCACGCCCAGCTTCTCCAGGATCTTCTTCTCCAGCTCGGCGGAGACGTCCGGATTCTCCTTGAGGAACTTGCGGGCATTCTCCTTGCCCTGACCCAGCTGGTCGCCGTCGTAGGTGTACCAGGCGCCGGACTTGCGGATGATGCCCTGCTCGACGCCCACGTCGATGAGCGAACCCTCGCGGGAGATGCCCTGGCCGTAGAGGATGTCGAACTCAGCCTGCTTGAACGGGCTGGCCACCTTGTTCTTGACCACCTTGACCCGGGTCCGGTTACCCACCGCGTCACCGGCGTCCTTCAGGCTCTCGATCCGCCGGACGTCGAGGCGGATCGAGGCGTAGAACTTCAACGCCTTACCGCCGGTGGTGGTCTCCGGACTGCCGAACATCACGCCGATCTTCTCGCGCAGCTGGTTGATGAAGATCGCCGTGGTGCCGGCGTTGCTCAGCGCGCCGGTCATCTTGCGCAGCGCCTGGCTCATCAGCCGGGCCTGCAGGCCCACGTGGCTGTCGCCCATCTCGCCCTCGATCTCGGCGCGCGGCACCAGGGCCGCCACCGAGTCGATCACCAGGATGTCCAGCGCGCCGGAGCGGACCAGCATGTCGGCGATCTCCAGCGCCTGCTCGCCGGTGTCGGGCTGGGAGACCAGCAGCGCGTCGGTGTCCACCCCCAGCGCCTTGGCATAGTCGGGGTCCAGCGCGTGCTCGGCGTCGATGAACGCGGCGATGCCGCCGGCCCGCTGGGCGTTGGCGATGGCGTGCAGCGCCACCGTCGTCTTGCCGCTGCTCTCCGGGCCGTAGATCTCCACCACCCGGCCCCGCGGCAGGCCACCGATGCCGAGCGCCACGTCGAGGGCGATCGAGCCGGTGGGGATCACCGCCATCTGCTGGATCGGCCGCTCGCCGAGGCGCATCACCGAGCCCTTGCCGAACTGTTTGTCGATCTGCGCGAGCGCGAGATCGAGCGCCTTCTCGCGGTCTGGCACTCCTGCAGCCATTCCTGCCACCCCTGGATTCGCGGTCTTCCCCGCGCTCTTCGCGGAAGAACTCTTGGTCACGCGGACACGCTAGGCGCTCGGTATGACAGAACCCAGCGCGGCGGTCGCTGCCTGTGGAAAAGCACCATGGTGTGGACAATACCCGTACAGGTGTACGACACAAGTACCGACACGCCCGGTGGGCGGCGCAGGGTCAGCGCAGCCGGGCCGGGATGCGCTCGGGGTAGGCGGCCACCACGGCGCGCCAGACCACCACGGTCTCCTCGCCGGCCTCCAGCGCCTGGTCGACGGTCCGCCCGCCGAGGGTGGACAGCACCTGGTCGGCGGCCACGCTGCGGGCGTACGCCCCGCCGAAGACCCGCTCCATCCGCTCCCAGAAGTCGGTCCGCCGCACCCTGCTCCCCCTCTACCCGTCCACCGCGACCGGCACGCGCAGCGCCAGCCCGAGCAACGGTACCGTCGCCACCGCCGCGAGCACGGTCAGCGTCGGGTACCCCGACAGCTGCACGACCAGCCCGGACAGCGCCGCTCCGACCGCCCCGGTCAGCCCCATGCACACGTCGGTCAGCCCCTGCACGGCCGGCCGGGCGGCCACCGGGGTCACGTCGGTGACCAGTGTGGAGCCGCCCACCATGGTGCCCGACCAGCCCAGTCCGAGCAGGGCCAGACCGACGGTCAGGCGTACCGTCGAGTGCCCGGCGGTGCCGGTCACCGCGCAGGCGGCCAGCAGCAGCCCGAGCCCGCCGAGGATGGTGGGGCGCCGGCCGTACCGGTCGACCGCGACGCCCACCACCGGGGCGAAGGCGTACATGCCGACGATGTGCACGCTGAGCACCACGCCGACCACGGTGAGCAGGTCGCCGTGCACCATGTCGCGCAGGTGCACCGGGGTCATCGCCATCACGCTGACCATCACCAGGTGCCCCACCGCGATGGCGCCCACACCCAGCCGCGCCGCCGGTACCCCCGCGACGAAGCGCACCGCGTCGCGCATCCGGGCCGGTGGTCCGGGCCCGTCGGCCGGCCGGGGCGGGGCCTCGTGGCAGCCGGCCGGGACGCTCAGGCCGGCCCGGGCGACCAGCAGCGGGTCGGGGCGCAGCAGCAGCGCCACGGCCAGCGCCACGCCGACGAACGCCAGCGCGCTGACCACGAACGGCCCGGTGTAGAGCGGCAGCCCGAACCGCCGCACCGCCCGGTCGGCCGCGGTGACCAGGTTGGGCGCGGCCACCGCGCCGATGGTGGTGGCCCACACGATCAGCGACAGCTGTCGGCCGCGCCGCGCCGGCCGAGCCAGGTCCACGGCCGCGTAGCGGGCCTGCAGGTTGGCTGCCGTGCCGCCGCCGAACAGCAGCATGCCCGGGAAGTAGAGGGCCAGGGTACGGGTCTGCGCGGCGGCCACCACCAGCACCGCGCCGGCCGCCCCGGTCAGGTACGCCAGCACCAGCCCGGGGCGTCGACCGCGGGCGGCCATCAGCCGGGTGACCGGGATCGCCAGCAGCGCCGCCCCGACCACTCCGCAGCTCTGCCCCAGCCCGGAGACGCCGACCCCACCGAGCGAGGCGGCCAGCAGCGCCCCGATCGACAGGCCGATGGTGGTACCCACGCCGCCGACGATCTGGGTGCAGAACAGCAGCCGCAGGGTGCGCCGCTGGGTACCGGCGCGCAGCTGCTCGGCCGTCGCGGCGGACGGGTCGGCGACGGCGGCGGTCATCCGCTCATCCTGCCGCCCCCACGCCCCGGGCGTCACCCCGCCGCGCACGCCTGCCGCCGCCGACTGGCACAGCCGGGTGACTGCCGCCCAACGCGCCGCGGTGACCGCCGGCCAACGCGCCGCGTGATCGCCGGCCAACGCGCCGCGGTGATCGCAGGCCAACGCAGCGCGGTGACCGCCGGCCAAACGCAGCGCGGTGACTGCCGATCAGCGCACTGCCGTGACTGCGATCAGCGCAGCGCGCTGGCCGCGACGGTGAGGTCGGCGACCAGGCCGGCGTAGGCGGCGTCCCGGTCGTCGGCGCGCAGCACGGCCGACGGGTGCAGGGTGGCCAGCAGCTGGGCGGCGCCGCCGGCCTGGGCGAAGTCCTCGGCGTGGTAGGCCGACTCGGGCCAGGGCAGCAGCTGGCCGCGCATCTTCGTCACCCGGAACGACGGACCCAGCAGCGCCTGCCCGGCGGTCGCCCCGAGCGCCACCACCACCCGCGGCGCCAGCTGCGCGAACTCGGCCAACAGCCAGGGCCGGCAGGCGACGATCTCGATACGGTCCGGGGTCTTGTGGATGCGCCGCGCGCCGCTGCCGGCCCGGCTGAACTTGAAGTGCTTGACCGCGTTGGTGATGTAGAGGTCCCCGGGGTCGAAGCCGGCGTCGCCCACGGCGCGGCGCAGCAGCACCCCGGCCGGGCCGACGAACGGCTCACCGCGCTGGTCCTCGACGTCGCCGGGCTGCTCGCCGACCATCACGACGCGGGCACCGGGGCGGCCGCGTCCGAAGACGGTCTGGGTGGCGTCGGCGTAGAGGTGGCAGCCGCGGCAGCCGCGGGCGGCGTCGCGCAGGCCGGCCAGGTCGGCGTCGTCGGGGACGAACGGCGCGGCGGTGGGCGCAGCTTCGGAGGCCACCCGGTCACCTTATGTCACACCGGGTGCCCCGGCGCGCGATGACCGCCGCCCAGCGCCCGGGCCAGGGCGTCGGCGAAGGCGTCGGTGTGCTGCCCGTCCAGGGTGGCGGTGGTGACCCGGATGCCCGGCCCGGTGGCGATCCGATACAGGCTGCCCGGGGCGACCGCCCAGCCGGTGCCGTGCAGCCGGGTCACCACCAGCGTCTCGTCCCGGACCGGCACCCAGACGTTGATGCCGGTGCGCCCGTGTGCCGGGATGCCCCGGGCGGCCAGCGCGGCGAGCAGCCCCGACCGGCGGCGCGCGTAGGTCTGCCGGGCGTCGTCGACCAGGCGCCCCACCCCCGGGTCGCGCCACAGCCCGAGGACCAGCCGCTGCAGGATGGTGGAGACCCAGCCGGCGCCCACGTCCAGCCGTCCCTGCACCCGGGCGACGGTGGCCTCGTCCCCGGCCAGGACGGCCAGCCGCAGGTCCGGCCCGTAGGGCTTGGAGACCGAGCGCAGGAAGGCCCACCGGGCGGTGGCGCCGGCCAGCGGATGGGGCGGTTCGTAGGCCAGTTCGGCGGCGTGGTCGTCCTCGATGACCAGGGTGTCGCTGCCGGCGAGCGTCTCGCGCAGGGCGGCGGCGCGGGCGGCGCCGACCGCCGCGCCGGTGGGGTTCTGCGCCCGGGCGGTGACCACCAGCGCGGACAGCCCCAGCCGCAGGGCCCGGCGCAGCCCGTCGACGGTGGGCCCGTCGTCGTCCACCGGCAGCGGTACCGGGGTCAGCCCCTGGGCGGCCATCAGGTCGAGCATGTTGGCCCAGCCGGGATCCTCCACCCCGACCCGGTCGCCGGGGCGGGCGTGTGCGGCGAGCAGCCGGTCGATGCCGTCCAGCGCCCCGGCGGTCACGGTGATCGCCGGCGCCGCGACGCCGTCGGCGGCCAGCCGCTGCCGGGCGGCGTCGGCCAGTTCGGGCAGCACGCCGGCGCCGCGGTAGCCGACCGCGCCCAGCCCGGTGCCGGCCAGTTCCCGCAGGCGTGGCCAGGGGTCCGGCAGCAGTCGCGGGTCCGGCTCACCGGCGGACAGGTCAACCGCCCCCGGGGGTACGGGCGGCCGCCGCTCGCGTCGGGTGTCCGCCACGGGCGGCCGGCTGCGCACCCGGGTGCCGTTGCGCCCCGCCGTCTCGATCACGCCCCGCTGCCGGAGCGCCTGGTACGCGGCGGCGACCGTGCCGGCGGCGACGCCGAGCTGGCCGGCGAGGTCGCGGACGGGCGGGAGCTGGGCACCGGCGGCGAGTTCCCCACCGCGTACCCCGGCTTCGATGCTCTCGGAAATCGCGGCGGAGGTGCGTCCGGCGATCTGATACTGTACTGCCACAGTCCCGAGATTGTACTGGAACGATGCCTCCGATGATAGTCCCCACCCCAGCCGGCAGCTTCCCCACCGACCCGGCCCCGCAACGCCCGAGCCCCGCCCGGAGCACTCCGACGCGCTACCCCGGCCGGGTCACCGACCAGGCCGCGGCGGCGTACCCCGTGCTGGACGAGGCGCTGGTGTGTCACCTGGCGTTCGTGGTCGACGGTGAGCCGCGGGTGCTGCCCACCCTGTACGCCCGCGTCGGCGACACCCTCTACCTGCACGGCTCCACCGGCAGCGGCCCGATGCTGGCGCTGCGTGACCCGGCGGCCCGGGTCTGCGTCGAGGTGACCGTGCTGGACGGCCTGGTCTTCGCCCGCTCCCAGTTCCACCACTCGGCCAACTACCGCAGCGTGGTGGTGCACGGGCGACCCCGCCGCGTCACCGACGAGGCCGAGCAGCGCGCGGCGCTGGACGCCCTGGTCGACAAGGTGGGCGCGTTCGTCGCCCGGGGCGAGGGCGCTCCGGCCGACGGCGCGGCGTCCGAGACGCAGCGACCGGTCCCCGGACCGCAACCGCCGCCCGGCATCGCGCCACCGGCCGACACCGGGCAGCCACCGGTCACGGAGCTCCTGGACGACACCGGGGTCCCGAGCAACACCGGGGTCCCGAGCAACATCGGGGTCCCGGGCGACATCGGGCGGGCTGGGGACAGTCGGCCGCCGACGGCGAAGGAGCTGGCGCAGACCGCCGTGCTGGCGCTCCCGCTCGATGAGGTGACGCTGAAGCGGCGCGGCGCCGGCGTGGCCGACGACCCGGCCGACCTCGCGCTGCCGCACTGGGCCGGAGTGGTCCCGGTCGGCCTGCGGGCCGGGGCACCGGAGCCGGACGCCGGGGTGGCCGGGCCGGTCCCGGGATACCTGTGTGCGCCCCGCTCGCGGTGGCTGGAGCCCACCGTCCTGGTCGGGCGGCACGTCCGGCTGGAGCCGCTGGACCTGTGCCACGCCGGGGAGCTGTTCCAGGCGCTGGACGACGAGGAGGTGTGGCGGTACATCCCGGGCCGGCGCCCGGGCACGGTGGCCGAGATGGCCGCCAACATCCGGGCCAAGCTGGCCGAGGCGCGGCGGGGGCTGCGTACGGCGTGGGTGCAGAAGAACGCCGCCACGGGGGCGGTGATCGGCACCACGTCGTACTGCCCGCCGGACGAGGTCAACCGCAGCGTGCACATCGGCTCCACCCAGCTGTCCCGGGCGGCCTGGCGGACCGGCGTCAACACCGAGGCCAAGCTGCTGCTGCTGCGGCACGCCTTCGACACGCTCGGGGCGGTCCGGGTCGAGCTGCAGACCGACAACCGCAACACCCGTTCGCAGGCGGCCATCCGGCGCATCGGCGGGGTACCGGAAGGCGTGCTGCGCCGGCACAAGCGGCGCGGCGACGGCAGGTGGCGGGACTCCCACTTCTTCGGCATCACCGCCGACGAGTGGCCAGCGGTCGAGAAACGGCTCGCCGACCGGCTCGCCCGGGACTGAGGCCGCCGCGGATCACCCACATCAACTGAGTCCCGGTCAGCCGGCCAGGCCGTGGCGGTAGGCGTACTGGACGGCCTGGGCCCGGTCGCGCACGCCGGTCTTGGCGAACAGCCGGTTGATGTGCGACTTGACGGTCGCCTCGCTGACGTAGAGCCGACCGGCGATCTCCCGGTTGGCCAGCCCCTGCGCGATCAGCCGGAGTACCTCCAGCTCCCGGCCGGTCAACCCGTCCGGTGCGGTACCCGCCTGGGCAGGCGCCGGGCCGCTCGCCGCCGCCAGCAGCCGGCGCTGCACCTGCGGGTCCAGGACCGACTGGCCGGCCGCCGCCGCCCGTACCGCCTGGGCGATCTGTACCCGGCCGGCGTCCTTGGTCAGGTAGCCGAGCGCCCCGGCGCCCAGCGCGGCGAGGATGTCGGCATCCTCGGCGTAGGTGGTGAGCACGACCACCTGGATGGCCGGATGCTCGGCGCGGATCAGCGCGGTGGCGGCCACCCCGTCCAGCCGGGGCATCCGCAGGTCCATCAGCACCACGTCGGGGCGCTGCTCGGCCACCAGGCGGACGGCCTGCTCGCCGTCGGCGGCGGCGCCCACCACGGTGACGTCGTCCAGCAGGTCGAGCAGCAGGACCAGCCCCTCCCGGACAGCCGCCTGGTCATCGGCCACCACCACCCTGATCACGTCAGCGCCGGCCACATCGGTCCCCTCGGTCACGCCGGTATCGTCACCCCGACCCGGTACCCGTCGCCGACCGGCCCGGCGGTCAGGCTGCCACCGGCCAGCTCGGCCCGCTCCCGCAGGCCGGCCAGCCCGTACCCGCCGCCGGCCGCGGCCAGCGGACCGACCGCACCCAGCCGGGCGCCGTTGACCACCGAGAGCGCCACCTGGGCGGCCCCGAATGCCAGGGTCAGCTCGACCGGGGCGCCGGGCGCGTGCTTGTGCGCGTTGGTGAGCGCCTCCTGCGCGGTGCGGTAGAGGGCCAGCGCCGCGTCCGGCTCCAGTGGCCGGGGCACCCCGGTGATCCGTACCGCCACCGCACTGTCCACATTGGAGCGGTACCCGACCACCAGGGCGTCCAGGAGTTCAGGGAGGGGTACCGAGTCGCCGCGCAGGGCGCCGATCGCCCGCCGGGTCTCGGCCAGCCCTTCCCGGGCGAGCTTGCCGGCCCGGCGTACCGACTCCTGCGCCTGCCCGGTACGCCCACTGTCCAGCAGCGCGTCCGCCGTCTCCAGCTGCACGGTGAGGGCGGCCAGCGCGTGCGCCAGGATGTCGTGGATCTCCCGGGCGATGCGCGCCCGCTCGTCCAGCGCCGCGGCCCGGGCGCGTTCCCGGTCCGCCTGCTCGGCGAGCCGGGCGTTCAGCGCCCGGGACCGGCCGACGATCAGGCAGGCCGTCAGCAGCGCCGGCAGGAACAGCAGCCACCAGGGCGAACGCCCGTCCAGCAGGGGCACCCGGGCGGCGGTGTACCCGATCGACAGGGCGGCGACGAGCCCGGCGGCGTGGCGCAGCTGCCAACTGGCGCCGGCCCGGACCGCCACGATGGCCGGCAGCCCCAGCGCCGCGCCGTCCGGTTGCAGCAGGGCCAGCGCCGTTCCGGCCACCCCACAGACCACCATGCCGATGTCGCTCGCGGCGGCCGGGGCCGGAAGCCACCCCAGCCAGCCGATCCAGCCCAGCAGGACGGTCACGGCGAGGGCGTAGAGCGGCACCTGGTGGGCCAGTGGCTGGTAGCGGGCGGGCGCCAGGGTGCCGAACAGGATGGCGCACACGATGAGCAGGCGCCGGCCCCGGCTCCACACCTCCCGCACCCGCCCATTCTCACCGAACGCCCCGGATCCGGCACGCTCCCAGGCCGGGTGCTCGCGGCGGTCGGGGGGCCGGGCGGCCAGCGGTGGACCGGCACTGGGCCGGCGGGGCGGGGCGGTCACGGCTGGCGCAGCCCGGCCCGGGCGGTGCGCCGGCCGGTGGCCAGGGGCACGCCGGTACGCCGGGCGCGCGGCAGTACCACCGCCGCCTCACCGAGCAGGCTCACCCCGAGCGCCGCGAAGGCGGCGGCGCCGGGCAGGTTGACGCCGAGCCGGTGGGCGGCCAGGGCAATGCCCAGCCGGGCGCCGATGGCGACCAGCCACAGCGCCACGGTGGCCGGGGTGTAGCGGTACCAGAGGTGCCCGTCCCGCTGGTAGAGCCGGATGGTCAGGCCGCGGGCAGCGCCGAAGGCCAGGCCGGCCAGCGCCTCGACGGCGAGCAGCGCCGCCGCGTCCGCCCGCACGTGCACGCTGGCCAGCTGGTAGAGGCCGTACCCGACCATGATCGCCGGGACGGTGAACAGCCGGCCGGTGGTGTAGGGCTGCCCGGCCAGCCGGCGGGCCATGACGTAGCCGAGAACCACCAGGATGAGCAGGACCTGCGCGACAGCCATGGGCACGACGGTAGGCGGCGGGCCCGCCCGTGCCAGCCACCCACGGGTGGAGCGCCGGGTGGATCCGGCGCTCCACCCGGCCCCCGTCAGCCCCGCGCCCGCCGGGCGTTGGCGTTGATCGCCTCGTGCAGGTAGGCGGCCAGGCCCGGCGCCTGCTCGTCATAGGTGCGGGTGAACCGCGGGTCGGTGACGTACAGCTCGGCCAGGCCGCGGTGCAGGTCGACGGAGCAGTCGTAGAACCACCGGCTGATCTGGGCCCGGTGCTCCTCGGCGAGCGCCATGGCCACCGGCCCGTCGGCCGGCTCGCCGCCGGTCAGGGCGGCCACCAGCCGGTCGGTCAGGTCGGCCTGCTCCTGCTTGATCCGCAGCCAGTCCTCCTTGGTGTACGAGCTGGTCCGGCGACTGGACTCCCGGTAGGCGTCGGTGTCGCCCCAGCGCTGCTGGACCTCCCCGGCGTACTGCTCGGGATCGTTGTCGCCGAACACCTCGAAGCGTTCGCGCGGGTTCAGTGAAATGCCCATCTGGTGCGCCTCCAGCGCCTTCTCCACGGCCGCGACCATGTCCGACAGCCGGCCCAGCCGCTGCGTGAGCAGCCGGTGCTGGCGGCGCAGGTGCGCCACCGCGTCGACGCCCGGCTCGTCGAGCAGGGCCGCGATCTCCTCCAGTGGGAAGCCGAGTTCGCGGTACCAACGGATCTGCTCCAGCCGGTCCAGCTGCGCCGCGTCGTAGACGCGGTAGCCGGCCCGGCTGCGGCTGCCCGGCCGCAGCAGCCCGATCTCGTCGTAGTGGTGCAGGGTGCGCACGCTCACTCCGGCTATCCCGGCCAGCTCCCCGACGGTCCAGCTCATTCGCTTCCCTCCTTCAAGGGACAGCCTGCTGCCTGCCGTAGCGGGAGGGTCAAGCTCAGTGGTGCCAGGGCAGTTGCTCGGGTACGCCGGGCCGCCAGCCGCCGGCCAGCCGCCGGGCGATGTCGGCCAGGCCCAGCGGGATCACCCGGTCACCGGTGGCCGCCAGGTCGGGCAGGCTCCACCAGCGGTGTTCGAGGATGGTGTCCCGCTCGATCTGGGTGAAGCCGCTGGTGTCGACGGTGTGGCTGGCCACCCGGTGCACGAAGTAGTCGTCCCGGAACACGCCGGTGGCGAAGCTGAGCTGGGCGTACCCACTGGTGAAGGCGACCGGACGGCCGAGCGCGCGGGGGGCCACCCGCAGGCCGGTCTCCTCGCGCAGTTCCCGGGCCGCGGCTCGGCGCAGGGTCTCCCAGCGCTCCACCCCGCCGCCCGGGGTGAACCAGGCGCGCCGGCCGTCGTTCTCGTCACCGAAGAGCAGCACCCGCTCGTCGGCGTCGATGAGGATGATCCGGGCGGTGCGGCGGCGGTACCGGGTCCTGATCATGCCGGCACGCTACCGGCCGTCGATGCGTGGCGCCGCCCGCTTTCCCGCGATTCAGGCCGGGATCAACTCCCCGGCGGCGGGCAGCAGCAGGTCGTCACGGCCGAGCGCGTGGGCGATCTCGTTGACCACCCGGACGTCCTCGGACACGGCGCGCACCAGCCGGCGGTGCCCCCGGCCGCCCCGGCGGAGCAGGAAGTAGTGCACGGCGGCGCGGACCCGGGCCCGGTCGGCGGCGCTGGCGAACGTGGTGCCGGTCACCAGGCTGCGCAGCACCTCCGCGACCTGCTCGGCCAGCCGCAGGTCGCCGCTGCCGGCCGAGCGCAACGCGGCAAGGTGCCCGTCGAGCTGCCGGATCAGTACGTCCGACTCGTGGCCGAAGCCCCGGTTCGCTTCGCTCATACCGCACTCCTCCGCCGTTGAGTAACCGGTCTACTACGTAAAGTGAGAACCACGTTAGCTTGATCATGATGGAACCGGCAACCCTCACCTGCCGGAAGTACCCCGTCGTGACGAACTGTCGGTCCCTGCGGGCACCATGGGTACGTGCTCGACGAGTTCGCACCGGCCACCCGCGCCTGGTTCGAGGCGGCCTTCGCGGCGCCCACCCCGGCGCAGCGCGGCGCCTGGGACGCCATCGGCGCCGGCCGGCACGCCCTCGTCGTGGCGCCCACCGGCTCCGGCAAGACGCTCGCGGCGTTCCTCTGGTCGATCGACCAGCTCACCTCCCAGCCGCCCCCCGACGACCCGCTGCGCCGCTGCCGGGTGCTCTATGTCAGCCCGCTCAAGGCGCTCGCCGTGGACGTCGAGCGCAACCTGCGCGCCCCGCTCACCGGCATCCGGCACGCCGCCGCCCGGCTCGGCGTCGGGCTGCAGGAGGTCAGCGTCGGGATGCGGACCGGCGACACCCCGGCCGAGGAGCGGCGCCAGTTCGCCCGGCGCCCGCCGGACATCCTCATCACCACCCCCGAGTCGCTGTTCCTCCTGCTCACCTCCGCCGCCCGGGAATCCCTGCGGGGCGTGCAGACGGTCATCGTCGACGAAGTGCACGCCATGTGCGCCACCAAGCGCGGCGCCCACCTGGCACTGTCCCTGGAGCGGCTGGACGCGCTGCTGCCCCGGCCGGCACAGCGCATCGGCCTGTCCGCGACGGTCCGCCCGATCGAGGAGACCGCCCGGTTCCTCGGCGGCGCCGCGCCCGTGGCGGTGGTGCAGCCGCCGGCCGTGAAGACCATCGAGCTGTCCGTGCAGGTACCGGTCGAGGACATGACCAATCTCGGCGGCGGGGTCGCCGACGATGACGACGACCCGCAGGCGCGCAGCTCCATCTGGCCGGCGGTGGAGGAGCGGGTGCTCGACCTGGTCTGCGAGCACCGGTCCACGATCGTCTTCGTCAACGGCCGGCGCGGCGCCGAGCGCCTCTGCGCCCGCCTCAACGAGCTGGCCCACGAGCGGGCCGTCGCCGCCGACCAGACGCCACCCGACCAGCCCGCGCCGGACCGTCACGCCTCCGGCCAGCCCGAGCACGACGGGTCGGCGCCGGGCCGGTTCGCACCAGGCCAGCCCGAGGCCGACGGGTTCGCGCCGGGCCGGTTCGTACCAGGCCAGCCGGAGCCCGGCCCGTTCGGGCCACGCCAGCCCGGTCCCGGGCGGGCAGGCGGGTCGGGGGGCGGATTCGCGCCGGGGCGGGGGGCGTCCCGGGCCGGTGGTCCGGTGCCCCGGCTGCCCGCGCAGGTGATGGCGCAGTCGGGAGCGGCCTCCGGCGCGCCGCCGGTGGTGGCCCGGGCGCACCACGGGTCGGTCAGCAAAGAGGAGCGCAAGCACATCGAGGAGGCGCTCAAGTCCGGCCAGCTGCCGGCCGTGGTCGCCACCAGCAGCCTGGAGCTGGGCATCGACATGGGCGCGGTGGACCTGGTCATCCAGGTGGAGGCGCCGCCCAGCGTGGCCTCCGGCCTGCAGCGGGTGGGCCGGGCCGGGCACCAGGTCGGCGCCGTCTCCCGCGGCGTGGTCTTCCCCAAGCACCGCGGCGACCTGCTCTCCTGCGCGGTGGTCGCGCAGCGCATGGTCGAGGGCGGCATCGAGGAGTTGCGCTACCCGCGCAACCCGCTGGACGTACTGGCCCAGCAGGTGGTGGCCATGGTGGCCATGGAGGCGTGGCAGGTCGAGGAGCTGGCCGCGCTGGTCCGCCGGGCCGCCAACTACAGCGAGCTGCCGACCAGCGCGCTGACCGCCACCCTGGACATGCTGGCCGGCCGGTACCCGTCCACCGCCTTCGCCGAGCTGCGCCCCCGGCTGGTCTGGGACCGGCACACCGACCAGCTGACCGCCCGGCCCGGCGCCCAGCGGCTGGCCGTCACCAGCGGCGGCACCATCCCCGACCGGGGCCTGTTCGGCGTGTTCCTGGCCGGTTCCCAGCGCGCCGCCCGGGTCGGCGAGCTGGACGAGGAGATGGTCTACGAGTCCCGGGTGGGCGACGTCTTCCTGCTCGGCTCGACCTCCTGGCGGATCGAGGAGATCACCCCCGACCGGGTGCTGGTCAGCCCGGCGCCGGGGGCCCCGGCCCGGATGCCGTTCTGGAAGGGCGACGCACTGGGCCGCCCGGTGGAGCTGGGCCGGGCGATCGGCGCCCGGCTGCGCGGGCTGGCCAAGGCCACCCCGGAGGCGGCCCGGGCGTCGCTGTCCGACAGCGGGCTGGACGGGTGGGCGGTGGACAACCTGCTCGCCTACGTGCACGAGCAGCAGCAGGCCACCCGGGCGCTGCCGGACGACCGCACCATCGTGGTCGAGCGCTTCCGCGACGAGCTGGGCGACTGGCGGCTGGCCGTGCACTGCGTCCTCGGCGCCCGGGTGAACGGGCCGTGGGCGCTGGCGGTCGGCCGGCGGCTGGCCGAGCGGTACGGCGTGGACGCCCAGGTGATGCCCTCCGACGACGGCATCGTCATCCGGCTGCCCGACGTGGTGGACGACGGTCCGGACGGCCCCGGGGTGCCGGGCGCCGACCTGGTCTCCTTCGACCCGGAGGAGATCACCGCGCTGGTGGAGGAGACCGTCGGCACGTCGGCGCTGTTCGCCTCCCGGTTCCGCGAGTGCGCCGCCCGGGCGCTGCTGCTGCCCCGGCGCAACCCGGGCAAGCGCAGCCCGCTGTGGCAGCAGCGCCAGCGCAGCGCCCAGCTGCTGGACGTGGCCCGTGACTTCGCCGACTTCCCGATCACCCTGGAGGCCGCCCGGGAGTGCCTGCAGGACGTCTTCGACCTGCCCGGCCTGGTCGCCCTGATGCGCGAGCTGGCCGGCCGCAAGGTCCGGCTGGTCGAGGTGGAGACCCCGGCCCCGTCGCCGTTCGCCCGGTCGCTGCTCTTCGGCTACGTGGGCGCCTTCCTCTACGAGGGCGACGCGCCGCTGGCCGAGCGCCGGGCCGCCGCCCTGGCCCTGGACTCCACCCTGCTCGGCGAACTGCTCGGCCGGGTCGACCTGCGCGAGCTGCTGGACCCCGACGTGGTCACCCAGACCGAGCTGCGGTTGCAGTGGCTGGCCGGAGAACGCCGCCCCCGGGACGCCGAGGACGCCACCGAGCTGCTGCGTACCCTCGGCGACCTGTCCGCCGAGGAGGCCGCGCAGCGCGGCGTGGAGCCGGCCTGGCTGGTCGAGCTGGAGCGGGCCCGGCGGGCCACCCGGGTACGCATCGCCGGGCAGGAGCGCTGGATCGCGGTCGAGGACGCCGGGCGGCTGCGTGACGCGCTCGGCGTGGCGCTGCCGGTCGGGCTCGCCGCGGCGTACCTGGAGTCCGGCGCCGATCCGCTCGGGGACCTGGTCAGCCGGTACGCCCGCACGCACGCCCCGTTCCCGGCGGTGGCCGTGGCGACCCGGTTCGGGCTGGGCGTCTTCGTGGTCGAGCAGGCGCTGCGCCGGCTGGCCGCCACCGGGCGGCTCACCAGCGGCGAGTTCACCCCGGCCGGCGCCGGTACGGAGTGGTGCGACACGGAGATCCTGCGGCTGCTGCGGCGGCGTTCGCTGGCCGCGCTGCGGCAGGAGATCGAGCCGGTACCGGCGGCCACCCTGGCCCGTTTCCTGCCGGCCTGGCAGCACGTCGGCTCGTCGGCGCGCGGGGTGGAGGCCACCCTGGCCGCGGTCGAGCAGTTGCAGGGGCTGCCGGTGCCGGCCAGTGCACTGGAGCGGCTGATCCTGCCGGCCCGGGTGGCCGACTACTCCCCCGCCTACCTGGACGAATTGTGCAGCTCGGGTGAGGTGGTCTGGGCCGGCGCCGGGGCGATCGCGGGCGGCGACGGCTGGGTGGCGCTGGCCTTCGCCGACACCGCGCCGCTGCTGCTGCCCCCGCCGGGCGAGGCGCTCGCCACCACCCCGCTGCACGAGGCGGTGCTGGAGTCGCTGCGCGGCGGGCAGGCGCTGTTCTTCCGACAGCTGACCGCCACGCTCGACGGGGTGCCGGAGGCCGACGTGGTGGCCGCCCTGTGGGATCTGGTCTGGGCCGGCGTGGTCACCAACGACACGCTGGGTCCACTGCGGACACTGCTGACCGGCTCGGGGGCGCACCGGGGCCGGGCCACCCCGACCCGCACCCGGTACCGCCGGCCGGGGCGCTCGCCCAGCCTGGCCACGCTGCGCTCCGGGCCACCGACGGCGGCCGGCCGGTGGAGCGCCGTACCGGAGCGCGACACCGACCCGACCCGACGCGCAGCGGCGCTGACCGACGCGCTGCTCGAACGGCACGGCGTGCTGACCCGGGGCGCGGTCACGGCGGAGGGGCCACCGGGTGGCTTCGCCGGGGTGTACCCGGTGCTCAAAGCGCTGGAGGAGCGGGGCACGGCCCGGCGCGGCTACTTCGTCGAGGGGCTGGGCGCCGCCCAGTTCGCGGTCCCCGGCGCGGTGGACCGGCTGCGGGCGCTGGCCGACCGGGAGGACCGTCCCGCCCAGCGCGGCGCCGACAGCGCCCTGGTGCTGGCCGCCACCGACCCGGCCAGCCCGTACGGTTCAGCGCTGCCGTGGCCGGAGCGCGCGGTGGACGGCGGCGACACACAGCAGGCGCCGAAGACCGGGCACCGGGCCGGGCGCAAGGCCGGGGCGCTGGTCGTGCTGGTCGGCGGCGAGCTGGCGCTCTACGTCGAGCGGGGCGGCCGGACGCTGCTGTCCTTTGTGGATGATCCGCAGGTGCTGGCGTCGGCGGCCAAGGCGCTGGCCGAGGCGGTGCACACCGGAGCACTGGGCGCGCTGGCGGTGGAGCGGGCGGACGGGGCGGCGGTGCACAGCAGTCCCCTGGGCGATGCGCTCTCGGCCGCCGGCTTCCGCGCCACCCCGCGCGGCCTGCGGCTGCGCGGCTGACCAGCGCAGAGCCGCGGCCTGCGGCTGGGCGGCTGACCAGGGCAGAGCCGCGTCCTGCGGCTGCGTGGCTGACCGGAGCGGGCAGCACCGGCCATCCCTCGCGGCGCATACCGCGTGGGCCGCGGTTCCTGGTCGACCGCCGGCCGGGTTGCGCGATCGCCGAGTAACCGGCAAAGTACTTATGAAGGTTACTGAGAGAGGAGCTCGGCATGGCTGTCAACGCGCGTCTCGACACCGTCGTCCTGGAGTGTCCGGAGCCGGAGAAGCTGGCCCGGTTCTACGCCGACCTGACCGGCTGGAGCATCGCCGACGCCGAGGACGACTGGGTCACCCTGAAGGCCGCCTCCGGCGCCAACCTGGCGTTCCAGAAGGCGCCCGGGCACACCCCGCCCCGCTGGCCCGACCCGGCCTCGTCCATGCAGTACCACCTCGACTTCATGGTCGACGACCTGGATGTGGCCGAGGAGGAGGCGGTGGCGCTGGGCGCCACCAAGTTCGACCACCAGCCCGGCACCAGCTTCCGGGTCTTCGCCGACCCGGTCGGGCACCCGTTCTGCCTGTGCGTCTGACCAGATAGCGTGCTCTGCCATGGGCGAGCGCAGCGACACCGACAGCAGGGACGCCGTCGTCGACCGGCCGGAGCCGGTCGACGACCTGGTCACCACCCGGCACGTGCTGCGGGCGCCCACCGGTGAACTGCCCTACACGGCCACCACCGGACGGATCGTGCTGCGCCAGGAGAGCCAGACCGAGGACACCTTCGACGGGCTCACCGCCCGGGCGGAGGTGTTCCTCACCGCGTACACCCTGGACGGGGCCGATCCGCTGGAGCGGCCGGTCACCTTCGCCTTCAACGGCGGCCCCGGCTCGTCCAGCGTCTGGCTGCACCTGGGGCTGCTCGGGCCGCGCCGGGTGGTGATGGGCGACGCCGGGGCGCTGCTGCCCCCGCCGTACGGCCTCACCGACAACGCCGAGAGCCTGCTCGCCCACTCCGACCTGGTCTTCATCGACCCGGTGTCCACCGGCTACTCGCGGGCGGTCAAGGGCGGCAAGGCCCGCGACTACCACGGGTACACCGGCGACGTGGAGTCGGTCGGGGAGATCATCCGGCTGTGGACCAGCCGGCACGGGCGCTGGCTGTCGCCGAAGTACCTGTGCGGCGAGTCCTACGGCACGCTGCGCGCCGCCGCGCTGGCCCGGCACCTGCAACGGCGGCACGGCATGACGCTCAACGGGCTGATGCTCATCTCCGCCGTCCTCGACCTGGGCACCCTGGAGTTCGGCGGCCACAACGACCTGCCCTACGCCCTCTACCTGCCCACCTACGCCGCCATCGCGCACTACCACGGACTGCACGGCGACCGGCCGCTGGCCGACGTGCTGGCCGAGGCGCAGGCGTACGCCGCCGACGACTACCCGCGCATCCTGGCCCGGGGCGCCCGGCTGACCGCCGACGAGCGCGCCGCCGCGGTCCGCACGCTGGCCCGGCTGACCGGCCTCTCCGAGGACTACCTGGACCGCGCCGACCTGCGCGTCGAGCACGTCCGCTACTTCACCGAACTGCTCCGCGACCAGCGCCGCACGATCGGCCGGCTGGACGCCCGCTTCCTCGGCTGGGACGCCGACTACGCCGGTGAACGCTGGTCCGACGACCCGTCCTACGACGCCATCCACGGCCCCTACACCGCCGGGGTGAACCACTACCTGCGCGCCGAACTGGGCTACCGCAACGACCTGCCGTACGAGGTGCTCACCGACCGGGTGTACCCGTGGTCCTACAAGGAGTTCGAGGGCGCCTCGGTGAACGTGGCCGAGGACCTGGCCGCCGCCATGCGCGCCAACCCGCACCTGCGCATCTACCTGGCCGCCGGCTACACCGACGGCGCCACCCCACACTCCGCGGCCGAGTACACCATCGCCCACCTGCGCCTGCCTGAGCAGCTGCGCGGCAACATCGCGTTCCACTACTTCCCGGCCGGGCACATGATGTACGTCCACGAGCCCAGCCGGCTGGCCCAGTCCGACCAGCTCGCCGCCTTCGTCACCGGCTGACCCCGACAGGTGCCACCCGGCCGGAGTCAGCGGGCGTTGAAGCGGTGCAGCAGCACGGCCAGCTGGTGCACGTCGGACTCCGACCAGGCGCCGAGCTCCACCCGCAGCTGGGCGCGGCGGGCGTCCCGGGCGGCCCGGTAGCGGCGCCGGCCCTCCTCGGTCAGCGTCAGCATGAACGCCCGCCCGTCCGCCGGATCGGCGGAGCGCTGCACCAGCCCCAGCTCCTCCAGGGCGCGTACCTGGCGGCTCATGGTGCCCTTGCCGACGCCGATGGAGGCGGCCAGGTCGGTGACCCGGCTGGTACCGGAGCGGTCCAGCTCGGCGAGCAGCCCGTAGGCGTCGGCGTCCAGCTCCGGGTGTACCTGCCGGGCCACCTCCAGCGACCTGGCCCGGGCGCGCCGGATCAGGATGGAGAATTCCTCTTCCATCGCGCGGTACGACTGCTCCATCCGCAACACTTAGCACGCCGGCCGCTGGCGTCCCACCGCCCGCGCCGTGTCCGCCGTCAGCCGTTACGGGCGTTCTCCGGGCCGGTGATGCGCTCCAGCACCGGCAGGGTGGCTGCGATGATGGCCAGCGAGCCGGCCAGCCCGGCCAGTACCAGCACCCAGTAGGACAGCCCGGGCGGGTGCAGCGGGTAGTGCATCTGCGCACGCAGGAACAACTGCGCGGCGAGCAGACCGGTGCCGGTGGCCACCGCGGCCACGATGAGCAGCGGTACCACGCTCTCCAGGGCGACCACCCGGCGCAGCACCCGCAGCGGCGCGCCGGACAACCGCAGCAGGCTGAACGGGCGTCGGCGTTCGCTGAGCCCGCCCACCACGGCGACGGCCAGGCTGCACCCGGCGATCGGCAGGGTGGCCAGGATGACCACGTTGGCCAGTTGTTGCCAGGCGGTCAGCACCCGGGTGAAGTCGGAGTCGAAGTCCTCGTCGGTGTTCGGCGGCCAGTCGCCGGTCGGGAACGCGTTCTCCAGCACGGTGCGGGCGCGCTCCAGGGCGGCGGTCGAGCCGTCGGTGTCCACCTCGACCGAGAGGATCTCCAGCGAATCGAGTTGGGCCGCGCTGACCGGCGCACTGATCATCGGCTCGAGGTGATCCATCGCATCCCTACCCAACGCGCCCGGCCAGACCTGCGCCACCGCCATCCCGTCCGGGCAGGGGCGTAGGTCCGGGCCGGTCAGGTCGGCGCAGCCCACCAGTCCGGCCCGGGACTCGGGGTCCGACTCGCGGAAGTCCGGATTGCGTCGCACGGTCACCACGGCGTGCACCCCCGGGACAGCGGCCAGGTCGTCGACGAGCGTGGCGGGCAATGCGGCCAGCGTCGTGTCCAGCTGCGGCGAGTGCGTCGTGAGGATGTCGCGACCGGCCTGCCCGGTCGGGTGGGTACCCCGGTTGGCCACCACGGTGCCGATGACGCCCACCGCCACGCTGGTCACGAAGAGCGCGAGGACCAGCCCGCTGACCGCGCGGAAGCCGGCCTGCGGGCTGTCGCCCAGCCGGCGGGCGGCGATCAGGGTGGCCGGCCGGCGTGACCGGCTGGCCAGCGCCCGCGCGCCGATCCGGGTGAACCACGGCCCGGCGATCACCAGCCCGGCCATGGTGACCAGGAAGCCGGGCAGGAAGATCGCCAGCTGCGCGGTGGACGTGGGCGGTACCCGCCCGACGAGGATGCTGCCCCACACCGGCCCAGGGAAGGGGATCCGGCCGGGATAGAGCCGCAACAGGTTACGGGCGATCGCCGGGTGACCGAACCAGGCCAGCTCGGTCAGCCCGAGCACCAGCGGGATCAGCCGGTACGCGCGCGGCGGCCCCGGCGTGACGCGCCGGCTCACCCCCAGCGGCGAGATCCGGACCCGGCGCAGCGCCACCCGGGCCGCCAGCGCCGCAGCCGCCGGCACCCCGAAGGCCACCAGGACCATCGCCAGCGGGCCGAGGCTCAGGTCGGCGGGGAAGAACGGCTCCCCGGTGAACGGGATCCCGGCCAGCGGGTGCCGGAAGGCAGCGAACAGCCCGAAGCCGGCGACCGTACCGGCCAGCGTCGCCACGGTGGATTCGACGGTGGCGATCAGCGAGACCTGCCGGGGCGTGGCGCCGATCAGCCGCATCGCGGCGAAGCGCTGCTCGCGCCGGGCGGCGGACAGCCGGGTGGCGGTGGCGATGAAGATGAGCAGCGGGAAGAGCAGCGCGCCGACGACCACGCCGAGGACCAGTGCCATGCCGTTGGCGTTCACCCCGGCGGCGCAGCCGCGACAGTCCTGGGGCGCCACGGAGACAACCCGGGTGACCGGGTGGCCGCCCAGGTCGGCGAGCTGGTCCGGGGGGTAGCCGACGACGATCACCAGGGAGTTCGGCGCGGGCAGGGCGGCGTCGCCGACGTCGCCGACCAGCCGGCCGGGGAAGCGGGCGCCCAGCTGGTCGGCCGGGGTGGCGGCGATGAGCTGGCGCAGCGCGGGCGAGGCGTAGTACTCGCCCGGCCCGGGCAGCCGGGGCAGCCCCGGCGGGACGGGGGCGTGCGGCCCGGTGGCGGCCACGTCCACCCGGGCGATGGGGTGCCCGGCGAAGTAGTCCTCGCGCAGTCGCCACAGCACCGGGTCGGCGTCCGGCGCGGGCGCCCCGGCCTGCACCAGGCCCGAGTTCATCCAGGAGTAGCGGGCGTTCTGGGCGCTGACCGCGTTCATCCCGGCCACTGCGGTGAGCAGCAGGCCGACGCCGATGGCCACGGCGACGGCGATGACGGCCAGCCGGCTGACCGCCTCCCGGCCGCCGGAGACGGCCAGCCGCAGCGCGAACCGGATCACCGCCCGCTCCTTTCCAGGCTGTACGCGCTGACCTGACCGTCCCGCACGATCACCTCGCGGTCGGCGTAGGCGGCGACTCTCGGCTCGTGGGTGACCAGGACGACCGTGGTGCCCTCGCCGCGCGCGGTGTCCACCAGCAGGTCCATCACCTGCTCGCCGGTGACCGAGTCGAGCGCGCCGGTCGGCTCGTCGGCGAACAGCACCCGGGGCCCGGTGACCAGTCCCCGGGCCAGCGCCACCCGCTGCGCCTGCCCGCCGGACAGCTCGCCGGAGCGGCGCCGCTCCAGGCCGCCCAGGCCCAGCCGGTCGAACCAGCCGCGCGCCCGCTGGATGGCCGGCCCCCGGCGTACCCCGCCGAGCAGCAGCGGCAGCGCCACGTTCTCTTCGGCGGTCAGCTCCGGTACCAGCTGCCCGAACTGGAAGACGAAGCCGAAGCTGTCCCGGCGCAGGGCGCTGCGCGCCGCCTCGCTGAGTTTGTCGATCCGGCGCCCGTCGAAGTGGATCTCGCCGCCGGACGGCACCAGGATGCCGGCGAGGCAGTGCAGCAGGGTGGACTTGCCGGAGCCGCTGGGGCCCATCACGGCGAGGATCTCGCCGGGCTGCACGGACAGGGTGGCGCCGCGCAGCGCCGGGGTCTCGCCGAAGGAGAGCACCACGTCGCTGGCCTGGACCAGCGCGGTGCTCATCGGCGTACCTCCCGGGCCAGGCTGTCCAGTCGGGCCACGGTCTGGTCGATCCAGCGCAGGTCGGCCTCCAGGTGGTAGAGGCCGTGGTCGGCGAGGCAGGCGTCCACCAGGGCGCCGGAGCGGCGCAGCTCGGTCAGTTCACGCATCCGGCGCAGGTGGGTGTGGCGCTGGGCGTCCAGGTACTCCTCGGCGGGGCGGCCGAGCATGAGGGCGAGGACCACCTTGGCGAAGAGCACGGTCTGCAGGTGCGGCTCGGGCTCGACCGGCTCGGCGAGCCAGGTCTGCACCTCGGTGGCTCCGCTGTCGGTGATGACGTACCGCTTGCGGTCCGGCCCGACGCCCGGGCCGACGTCGCTGACCACCACCTTGCCGTCCCTGGCCAGCCGGCCCAGCGTCGAGTACACCTGGCCGAACGGCAGCGGCTTGCCGCGACCGAAGTAGGTGTCGTAGTCGCGTTTGAGGTCGTAGCCGTGGCTGGGTTCACGCTCCAGCAGGCCGAGCAGGGTGAGGGGGACGCTCATGGCAGGCACCATACACTCAGGATATACACCGAGTACATACCCGCCTTGCCGAACCGCCCGGCGCGCGGCAGAGTACGAACGTGCGGATCATCCAGGTGGCCCAGCCCGGCGGCCCCGAAGCGCTGGTCACCGCCGACGCGGAGACCCCCGAACCGGCCGCCGGCGAGGCGCTCGTCCGGATCGAGGCGGCCGGCGTCAACTTCGTCGACACCTACCACCGCAGCGGCCTCTACCCGAAGCAGCTGCCGTTCACCCCCGGCAGCGAAGGCGCCGGTACGGTGGCCGCCGTCGGCCCCGGCGTGACCGACGTGGCCCCCGGCGACCGGGTCGCCTCGGTCGACCTGGCCGGCTCCTACGCCGAGTACGCCCTCGCCCCCGCCGACCGGCTCATCCCCATCCCCGAGCAGGTCAGCACCGAGCAGGCCGCCGCCGTCCTGCTCCAGGGCATCACCGCCCAGTACCTGGTCACCGACTCCTACCCGGTACGCCCCGGCGACCCGGTGCTGGTGCACGCGGCCGCCGGTGGGGTCGGCCTGCTGCTCACCCAGCTGGCCACCGCGCACGGGGCCCGGGTGATCGCCACCGTCTCCACGCCGGAGAAGGCCGAGCTGGCCCGGGCGGCCGGCGCCGACGAGGTACTCGGCTACGACGGCTTCGCCGACCGGGTACGCGAACTCACCGGCGGCGACGGGGTGGCCGCCGTCTACGACGGCATCGGCGCCGACACCTTCGAGGAGAGCCTGGCCAGCCTGCGGGTCCGCGGGGTGATGGTGCTCTACGGGTACGCCAGCGGCAAGCCGGCGCCGTTCGACCTCAACCGGCTGCAGACGCTCGGCTCGCTCTACGTCACCCGCCCCACCATGGGGCACTACGTACGGACCCGCGAGGAGCTGCGGGAGCGGGCCGGCGCGGTGCTCGACGCCGTGGCCGACGGGCAGCTGCGGGTGCGCGTGCACGAGCGCTACCCGCTGGCCGACGCCCCCCGGGCGCACGCGGACCTGGCCGGCCGGCGTACCACCGGAAAGCTGCTGCTGATCCCCTGAGCCGCGCGGGTCAGCCGGGCGGCAGCTGCGGCGCGACCGCCTCGGCGATCAGGTCCAGGTGGCCCAGGTCGGCCAGGTTGATGATCTGCAGGAACAGCCGGCTCACCCCCAGGTCGAGGTACTCGCCGATCTGGTCGACCACCTGCGCCGGAGTGCCGGCCAGGCGTGGGTTGCCGCCGACCGCCGAACGGCGCCGGGCCACCTCGGCGTCGTCGCGGCCGCAGACCACGGTCTGCGCCGTGGAGAGCACCAGCGGCGCGTGCCCCGCCCCCTCCCGGCCCTCCACCTCGCAGGCCAGCGCCGCGCGCTCGAACGCGGCGGCGGCATCGGCCACCGACACGAAGGCCACGTTGTACTCGTCGGCGTAGCGCGCCGCCAGCTGAGGGGTACGCCGGCTGCCCGTCCCGCCCACGATCACCGGCGGGCCGCCCGGCTGGACCGGCTTGGGCAGCGCCGGCGAGTCGTACAGGTCGTAGTACCCGCCCCGGAAGGTGAACGTCTCCCCCTCCGGCGTGTCCCACAGCCCGGTGAGGATTGCCAGCTGCTCCTCCAGCCGGTCGAAGCGCTCGCGGACCGGCGGGAAGGCGAAGCCGTAGGCGCGGTGCTCGGCCTCGTACCAGCCGGCGCCCAGGCCCAGCTCGACCCGGCCGCCGCTCATCTGGTCGACCTGGGCCACGGTGACGGCGAGCAGGCCGGGCGGCCGGAAGGTGGCAGAGGTGACCAGGGTGCCGAGCCGGATCCGGTCGGTCTGCACGGCCAGCGCCGCGAGCGTGGCCCACGAGTCGGTGGGGCCGGGCAGGCCGCTGCCGCCGCCCATGGTGAGGAAGTGGTCGGACCGGAAGAACGCCTCGAAGCCCAGCTCCTCGGCGTGCCGGGCGATCCGGGCCTGATCGGCGTGGGAGGCACCGAGCTGGGGTTCGACGAAGACAGCGAGCCGCATGCACCGATCCTGTCATCCGCCCGGATGCCCGGGCGCGCGGCCCACGGCGCCGCCGGCGCGGGTAGCCTTCCGGCATGACGGTGCAATGCACCATCTTCCAGGACGGAACGGCCAGCGACGCCGGACCGGACCTCGCCGCGGCGCGCGAGCGCTCCGTCAACCGGCCCGGGTACCTCTGGGTACACCTGACCGAGCCGGAGCCCGCCGAGGTGGCCGCCCTGGGCCGGGTGTTCGGCCTGCACCGGCTGGCCCTGGAGGACATCAGTGGCGCCCACCAGCGCCCCAAGCGGGAGACCTACGGCGAGGTGGTGTTCGTTGTGGTCAAGACGCTCGGCTACGACCCGGCGGGGCCGGCCGTCGAGCGCGGCGAGTTCTCATTCTTCCTGCACCCGAGCTACGTGCTGACCGTGCGCCGGGGCGCGTACCGCCCGGAGGAGCCGGCCCGGCGGCGGCTGGACGGCGCCGCCCGACTGGCCGGGCGCGGGCCGTACGCGGTGCTCTACGCCGTCGTCGACCAGATCGTGGACGACTACGGCACCGTCAGCGACGCCATCGGCGAGGACATCACCGACGTGGAGACCCGGGTCTTCTCCCCGTCCCGGGAACGGGTCACCGACCGCATCTACTACCTCAAGCGCGAAGTGGTGGAGGCGCGCGACGCGGTGGCCCCGCTGGTACCGGTGGCCCAGGGGCTACTGCGCGGGGACGAGCGCTGGCTGCCCGACGACAGCCGCCCGTACCTGCGGGACGTGGCCGACCACGTGCTGCGGGTGGCCGGCGCGGTGCGCTCCTACGACGAGCTGCTGGCCTCGATCCTGACCGCGCACCTGACCAAGGTCTCCACCGCGCAGAACGAGGACATGCGCCGCATCTCCGCCTGGGCCGCCATCGTGGCGGTGCCGACCCTGGTGGCCGGCGTCTACGGGATGAACTTCCGGCACATGCCGGAGCTGTCCTGGAGCTTCGGCTACCCGCTCTGCCTGGCCCTCATGGCGCTGGCCTGCGCCGTGCTGTTCGTGCTCTTCCGCCGCCGGGGCTGGCTGTGAGCCGTCCCGGCCCGCGACCCCGGCCCAGCCGCCGCGCCCGGCGGCCCGGGCTGAACCGCCGCGCCCGGCGGCCCGGGCTGAACCGCCGCGCCCGGCGGCCCGGGCAGTGGCCGGGCACCCGGCCCGGGGCGGGGCAGCACGTCGCGGCCGGGCGGGACCTGGTGGCCGGCGTCGCAGCGCAGCACGGCGTGCACCGGCGCCCCGCAGTCCCGGTGCGCCAGCTCCACCGGCGAGCCCTCCGGCCCGGCGAGGTAACGGTCGCCCCAGTCGCGGATGGCGGCCAGCACCGGGTAGAGGTCGAAGCCCATCGGGGTGAGCCGGTACTCGTCCCGGGGCCGCGTGCCTGGCTCCTGGTAGCGGTGCCGGTAGAGGATGCCGTGAGTGACCAGGGTGCGCAGCCGGTCGCTGAGCACCTGGCGGGGCACCGGGGTGCGGACCCGGATGTCGTCGAAGCGCCGGATGCCGTTGAAGATCTCCCGGAGCACCAGGACGGTCCAGCGCTCGCCGATGATCTCCATGGCCCGGCCGACGGTGCAGTTCTCCGCCGACCAGTCCAGTGCCGCAGGTCTCATACCGCCCAGGCTAGGTCTGCTTGACAGACTCAGCAAGCGCGGCCAGCCTGGAGCCATGACCGACACGCAGGCCCGTGAGCGCACCATCACCTGGCACGACCCGCTGGCCACGGCCGCCCAGATCGGCCGGCGCAGCGGCCTGGAACTGCTCACCGCCATGCGCGACGGCGAACTGCCCGGCCCGCCGATCATGGCGACCATCGGCGTCGACGGCCTGGAAGTCTCGGCCGGCTCGGTGACCTTCCTGCTCACCCCGCAGGAGTACCACTTCAACCCGCTCGGTTCGGTGCACGGCGGGGTCATCTCCACCCTGCTCGACTCGGCCGCCGGCTGCACGGTGCACTCCGTCCTGCCGGCCGGGCGCGGGTACACCAGCCTCGACCTCACGGTGAAGTTCCTGCGGCCGGTCACCCTGCGCTCCGGGCGGCTGCGCGCGGTCGGCGAGCTGATCTCCCAGGGGCGTACCACGGCGCTGGCCCAGGCCCGGCTCTTCGACGCGGCCGACCGGCTCTGCGCGCACGCCACCTCGACCTGCGTGCTCTTCGACACGCCACCGGCCGGCTGACCGTAGGGTGCCGGCATGGCGCGCTTCGACTGGGTCACCCTGACCACCGACTACGGTCTGGCCGACGGCTTCGTCGCGGCCCTGCACGGGGTGCTGGCGGTGGACGCGCCGCACTGCCGCGTCATCGACGTGACCCATCTGGTACCAGCGCAGGACGTCTCCCGGGGCGCCCGGGTGCTGGCCCAGACCGTGACCACGCTGCCGCCCGCCGTGCACGTGGCTGTGGTCGACCCGGGCGTCGGTACGCACCGCCGTGCGCTGGCCGTCGAGGCCCCCCGGGGGCTGCTGGTCGGGCCGGACAACGGGCTGCTGCTGCCGGCCGCCGAGGCGCTCGGCGGAGTACGCGCCGCCGTGGCGCTGACCAACGCCGGCTGGCACCGCCACCCGGTCAGCGCCACCTTCCACGGCCGGGACGTCTTCGCCCCGGTGGCCGCCCGGCTGGCCGGTGGACAGCCGCTGGCCGAGGCCGGCGAGCCGGTCGACCCACGCACGCTGGCCCGCCTGCCCGAGCCGCTGGTGCGCTCCGGCGCCGGCTTCCTGGAGGCCGAGGTGCTGACCGTCGACGGGTACGGCAACGTGCAGCTGGCCGCCCCCGGCACCGCCCTGGCCGGCTGGCCGGCCAGCGCCCGGCTGGGCACCGCCCCGGTCCGCGTCGGACGTACCTTCGCCGACGGCGCCCCCGGCGAGCCGGTGGTCTACGTCGACTCCGCCGGCCTGGTGGCGATCGCCGTCAACGGCGCCGACGCCGCCCACGCGCTACGCCTGGCCCCCGGCGACGTGGTCCGGCTGACCCACTGACGCACCGCCTGCCCCGAACCGCACCGCCTGCCCGCGCCGCACCGCCTGCCCGCGCCGCACCGCCTGCCCGGACCGCACCGCGTTGCCCGGCGTTCCCGGACCACGCCTCGCTGCCCGGACCACGCCTCGCTGCCCGGACCACGCCTCGCTGCCCGGGCCATGCCGCGTTGCCCGGGCCATGCCGCGCTGGCGACCAGCCGGATCACACGGCGAACAGCAAGCCCCGGTCGGACAGCGGGCCGGTCGGGTAAGCGCGGAGCCCGGTCGGTCACCACCGTCGGGTGACAACCGACCGGGCTCCGAGCGCTCGACAGCTGGCGTCAGTGGCGGCCGCAGGCCTTGTCGACCGCGTTGCCGTCCGCCGTCATCCGGGCCTCGATGTCCGGCGCGATGGTCCCGGCGTCCATGCCCTGCAGCAGCTCCTGCAGATCCTGGGAGAACTTCTGGATGGCGGCCTTGGCGTCGGCGTTCTTCGACTTCGCCGCGGCGGCGTCCATCTGCTGCTTGACGCTGGTGATGTCGGCCTTGATCGCGGCCGCGTCGGTGCCGTCGGCGCTGAGCTTGCTGTCCAGGCCGCCGGCCGCCGACTCGGCGGCGACACAGCCCGGATCGAGCACCTTGGAGGCGGTGCCCACCGCGGACTTGACGATCAGGACCGTCGGCACCAGCCACAGAATGGCCAGCACGATGCCGATCCAGGACATCACCTTGCCCTTGTTGACCTTGCCAGCGCGGACCAGGCCGGCGATGCCGAACCCGAGCGCCAGCGGGATGCCGCCGATGATGCCGAAAATCAGCGAGGCGACGGCGAAGCCGTTGCTGCCCTGCGGTTCGGGCGCAGACGGGTACCCCTGCGGGGGCGGGAAGCCCTGCTGGGGCGCCGGCCCGCCGTAGCCGGCCGGAGCCGACATGTTGTTCGGTGCAGTCACTTGATCTCCTCCGGGGTGGCCGACCGGACATTTTCCGCTCGGCCAGAGGCGAGATCCTAAGCGAACCCGTGCCCCGCACGCGACCCGACGAACCACCCAGCCGGGACCGGGCGCCACAGATCGGGCAGGATTGTTACGTGCCTGAAGGAGACACCGTCTGGAACACGGCGCGCCTGCTCGACCCGCTGGTCGGCGCCGTGCTGGACCGGTCCGACCTGCGGGTACCCCGGCTGGCCGGCACCGACCTCGCCGGTGCCGCCGTGCGCGAGTCCGCCAGCCGGGGCAAGCACCTGCTGCTGCGGCTGGAGCGCACCGGCCGGCACTGGACCCTCCACTCCCACCTGCGGATGGACGGCTCGTGGCGGCTGTACCGGCCGGGCGAGCGCTGGCGCGGCGGCCCGGCGCACCTGATCCGGGCGGCGCTGCACACGGCGGCCGGCGTGGCGGTCGGATACCACCTGCACGAGCTGGCGATCGTGCCGACCGACCGGGAGGCGGAACTGGTCGGCCACCTCGGTCCGGACCTGCTCGGCCCGGACTGGGACCCGGCCGAAGCGCTGCGCCGGCTGGCCGCCGCCCCCGACCGGCAGATCGCCGAAGCCCTGCTGGACCAGCGCAACCTCGCCGGCATCGGCAACCTCTACAAGGCCGAAGTGCTGTTCCTGCGCGGCCTGTGGCCGTGGCGGCCGGTGTCCACAGTGGACGACCTGCCGGCCCTGGTCGACCTGGCACACCGGCTGCTGCGGGCCAACCTGGGCCGGTGGAGCCAGAGCACCACCGGCAGCACCCGTACCGGCGAAACCACCTGGGTATACGGCCGCCGCGGCCAGCCCTGCCGCCGCTGCGGCACCCTGGTCCGGATGGCCGACCAGGGCGAGCGGGTCACCTACTGGTGCCCGCGTTGCCAGCCCGAGCCGTGAGACGCCCGTCCGCTCAGGCCGGAGCCGCGCCGCCTCCGCTCACGCCGGAGCCGCGCCGCCGCCGTGCGGTCACGCCGGACGGAACTCGGCGAACCCCTCCGCCATGCCGCGCAGCAGGTCGGTGGCCTCCCGTAGCCGGCCCACCGCGTGGCCGTCGGCGTTGGTGCGCCCGTCCTCGGCGACGCAGCCGGCAGCCGCTACCACCAGCCGCTCGTAGGCGGCCACCCCGTCGGTGAACTGGCGCAGCAGTTCGGCGTGCGACCGGGCCAGCTCCTGGTCGGCCGGGTCCAGGTCGGCGCCGCGCTGGACCGCCGCGCAGCGCTCGCCCAGCTCCCGCAGCGCCTGCTCGGCCGCTGCCGCGTCCAGCACGGCCGGGGACGCCGACGGGGCCAGCCGGCCGGCCAGCCCCACCATGGTGCGCGACGCACTGTCCAGGCGGGCGAAGGCCGGGGCCACCGCAGAGCCGTGCACCCGGCCACGGGACCGGATCCGACGCAGCTCGGCCAGCGCCGACCGGCCGGCCGGGGTGGCCGACACGGCGGCGTGCATCCGACGCAGCGAGGCGAACGGCTGCCCGTCCGGTACCGGCTCGGCGGCCAGCTCCCGCCGGTCACTCCAGCGCCAGGCGGCCAGCGCGGCGCTGCCGCCGGCGAGCGCTGTCCAGATGGCGTCCGGCCAGCCCAGGCCCTGGTACGGGACGAGCACGGCGGACGCCCCGCCGAACAGGCCGGCAAGCACCGTCCAGCGCCGCGCCGAGTTGCGCAGCCGGCGTAGCCGGCGCAGGTGCCGGGTCCGTGGGTCCGTCATGCCAGCCCCCTGGGTCCTACCCCGGGCGGCCGCCCGGGTCGTGCGGAATGCCTCAGCCGGCCGCCTGGTCCTTGTCCTTGGCCAGGTTGGCCCGAATCTCGTCCAGCCGGGAGACACTGGCGTCCTGCTGGCCGCCGGTGATGCTCTGCGTCGGGCCGGTGGCGGCCGGGGCGGAGGCCAGCTGCTCGCCGGCCATGCTGGCGCGGATCTGGTCCAGCCGGGACGAGCCGGCCATGTCCAGAGTGGACTTCTGCACCTCGAGCATGCGGCCCTCGACCGAGTTCTGCGCCAGCTCGGCGCGGCCCATCGCGGTGGCGTACCGCTTCTCGATCTTCTCCCGCACCTCGTCCAGGGACGGGGTGTTGCCCGGCGCGGCGAGCTGGCTCATGCCCTCCAGCGACCGGGCCACCGTCTCCTGCATCTTGGCCTGCTCCAGCTGGCTGAGCAGCTTGGTCCGCTCGGCCAGCTTCTGCTGCAGGATGTGGGCGTTGTTCTCGACCGCCTTGCGGGCCTGCCCAGCGGCGGCCAGCGCCTGGTCGTGCAGGGTCTTCAGGTCCTCCATGGACTGCTCGGCGGCGACCAGCTGGGTGGCGAAGGTCTGCGCGGTCTGCTCGTACCGCTGCGCCTCCTCCTCCTTGCCCCCGGCGCGCGACTTGTCCGCCAGGACCAGCGCCTGCCGGGCCGAGGCCTGCAGCTTGCCGACCTCGTCCATGGTCCGGGACAGCTTCATCTCCAGCTGGCGCTGGTTGCCGATCACGGCGGCGGCCTGCTGGACGAGGGCCTGGTGCTGCCGCTGCGCGTCCTCGATCGCCTGCTGGATCTGCACCTTCGGGTCGGCATACTCGTCGATCTTGGCGCCGAACAGTGCCATCATGTAACGCCAACCCTTGACGAACGGGTTCGCCATCTCTGCGGTTTCCTCTCGGCCCTCGTCAGTCGGTCAATGCTCGCCGCGCCCGGTCGCGCCGCGTCCGGTCACCATCTGCCCATCGTGGCAGCCGGCAGCCACCCTCTCACACCGGCCCCGTCCCGGGTGTGGCTCCATCCTCCCGCGTCGGGTTGCCCGGGGCCAACACCCTCCGGGAGAGCGCTTGCGACTCGGCCAGTCCGGCGCGCAGCCCGTCCAGCTCGTCGGTCAGCTCCCCGATGCCGGCGCCGGCGCTCCCGGGCAGCGCCGCGGCGCCCGGAGCAGCGCCGCTGGGCAGCGCCACCAGCTCGGCCAGGCGGGCCGACAGGCCCTCCAGGCCGAGCGTCGCGGACTCCAGTTGGGCCAGCTGCTCCCGCCGGACGCCGGCCAGCCGCTCGTACACGTCCAGCTGCTCCTGTGCTGCCCGGGCCGCCCGGGACTTCTCCTCGTGCAGGGCTCCGGAGCTGTTGCGGGCGTCGTCGCGCAGCCGCTGGGCGGCGCCGGCCAGCTCGCCCGGGTCGACCCGGTCCAGCTCCCGCTCGACCAGGGTCACCTGGCCGCCCAGCCGGTACAGGTCGGTCAGCACGGCGGCGGCCCGCTCGGCCACGTCGGCCAGCGCGGGGCGCAGCCCCGGGGCCACCGCGCCGGCCTGTTCCCGGACCCGGGTCAGCGCCCTGGTGGCCCGGCGGAGCCAGTCATCGGCGGGGCTGCCCCGGCGCGGCACCGGCAGCCCGGTGGCCGGCGGCTCCGCCTCCCGGCCGCGCTCCAGCAGCACCGCCAGGCCGACCTTGGCCAGGTACACGCCGACGGCCATGGCCAGCCCGACCGGGACGCCGATCAGCGCCACCGGGGCGGCCACCGCGGTGAGTGCGCCGATCAGGCCGCCGAGTCCGAGCGCCACGGCGATGCCCCAGGGTTCGCCTGCCTGCTGCTTGAGGCCCATCTAGAGGAGTATCCCCCACCGCGGGCGTCCGGCGGGCCCGGTGATCGCGCCGGTCACCGGCCGGAACCGGCGCGCGCAGGGCGGGTGGGATGGTACGGGTCAGACGCGGGTGAGCGCGCTGCGGTCGGTACGGGTGGCGCGCAGCGTGGCCCGCAGCGGCCCGTCCTGCCGGACCGTCACCGCCACGTCCCCGTCCACGGTGGTGATGACCACCGGGCGGGCTGCGGCGGCCGCGGGAACAGGCGTACCGGAGCGGCCGGCGCGCCCCACGACGCGGCTGCCCGCGTTCCGCGCCCGGGTCGCCGCGACCGCGGCGACCGGCTCCGGACGGGCGGCAGCACGGTCGGCGTCCGGCTCGTCGCCCCCGGCCAGGCGGGCACCCACGCCAGCCGCAACGGCGCCGGACGACGCGGGCGCCGCAACGGCGCCGCGCTCGGCGTGCTCGACGGTGTGGCTGACGTCTCGCAGCAGCTCGGACAGCTGGGCGCCGAGCGCCTCGCAGACCGCGCTGAGCAGCTCGGACGAGGGCTCCTTCTGGCCCCGCTCGATCTCGGAGAGGTAGCCCAGGCTGACGTTGGCGGCGGTGGAAACCTCGCGCAGCGTACGGTGCTGGGCCTGCCGGCGCGCCCGCAGAGCGTCGCCGATCACCCGACGGAGCAGGACCATCCGCACCCCCTCAACGCCGCGGGCCGCAGGTGTTGAACCAGCGGCTCACCGCAACGGTACCTGTTGGAGCCGACCCGCACACTCCCCGAGCCGGCTCGTACCACAACCGGAATCGGACCGTAGCAATTCCCGGCGCCGCCCCGGAACCTCACAACTGATCGATGAGCAGGGCGATCGCGGCCGCCACGGTGGCGTCGCGGATCTGCTGGCGGGTTCCGGCCAGGTCCAGCCGGCGGGCCAGCACCGAGCCCTCCGGCCGGGCCAGGCCGAGGTAGACGGTGCCCACCGGTACCCCGTCCTGCGGATCCGGCCCGGCGACGCCGGTGGTGGCCAGGCCCCAGTCGGCCAGGCAGCGGTCCCGCGCGCCCCGGGCCAGCCAGCAGGCCACGTCCGGGTCGACCGGGCCGCGCTGCTCCAGCAGGTCGGCGGGGACCCCGGCCAGCCGGGCCTTCAGGTCCGTGGCGTACACCACCAGGCCGCCCCGGAACACCACGCTGGCCCCTGGTACCGCCACGATGGTGGCGGCCAGCAGGCCACCGGTCAGCGACTCGGCGACCGCCACCGTCTGCCCGCCGTGCGTCAACCGCCCCACCAGCGCCGCGGCACCGTCCTCAGCCCGATCCACGAAGGCCAGCGTAGAGATCCGCGCGCAGGATCAACGGTGGGCGCGCTGGCCGAGGCGGCGCAGCCGGACGGCGCGGACCACGTAGTCCACCCCGGTACCGACGGTGACCAGCAGCGCGGCGGCCATCAGCCACGGCCCCACCAGCGCCAGCGGGTGCGGGAACGGGGCCAGGTACCAGGCGATGGCCAGGATCTGCAGCGCCGTCTTGACCTTGCCGCCCCGGCTGGCCGGGATCACCCCGTGCCGGATCACCCAGAAGCGCAGCAGCGTCACCCCGACCTCGCGCACCAGGATGAGCACCGTCACCCACCAGGGCAGCCGGTCGTACCAGGAGAGCAGGATCAGCGCCGAGCCGGTCAGCGCCTTGTCCGCGATCGGGTCGGCCACCTTGCCGAAGGCGGTCACCAGGCCGTAGGTGCGGGCGATCCAGCCGTCCACGAAGTCGGTGAGCGAGGCCACGCTGAAGATCACGCAGGCGGCAACCCGCAGGCCGGCGTGCTGCATCTGGGAGGCCACCGTCACCGCCACGAACACCGGGATCAGGACGATCCGCAGCGCGGTCAGCGCGTTGGCCATGTTGAGCAGGGGCGCCGCGTGCTCGGGGGCGGCCAGCGGGTCCGCCGCCGCCGGCTCGCTGGTCACGGCCGGCCGGCCAGCGGTCGCGCCGCCGAGATCATCTCCGTGGTACGGGCCAGCAGGTCCACGCCCTCGCTGCCGGTCACGACAGCGGCGACCAGGTCGCCCGGTGCCACCGCCAGCTCGCCGGACAGGGTCACCGAGCCGTCCACCTCCGGCGCCTGGTGCGCCGCCCGCCCCTCCACCACACCGTCCTCGACGGTCTCCACCAACACTTCGAGAGTGCTGCCCAGGCGCTCCTCGGCGCGCTGGGCGCAGAGCTCCTCGACGAGTGCGCTGAGCCGCTCGTACCGGCGCTTGACGGTGGCCGCCCCGATCTTGCCGGACATGCCGGCGGCCTCGGTGCCGTCCTCGTCGCTGTAGTCGAAGACGCCGATGGCGTCCAGCCGCGCCTCGCTGAGGAAACGCTCCAGCTCCAGGTAGTCGGCACGGGTCTCGCCGGGGAAGCCGACGATGAAGTTGCTCCGCGCACCGGCCTGCGGGGCCAGCGCCCGGGCGCTGGCCAGCAGGTCGAGGAAGCGCCCGGTGGAGCCGAACCGGCGCATCCGGCGCAGCACCGGCTCGGACGAGTGCTGGAAGGACAGGTCGAAGTAGGGTGCCACGCCCGGCGTGCCGGCGATCACCTCGACCAGGCCGGGGCGGGTCTCGGCCGGCTGCAGGTAGGAGGCGCGCACCCGGACGATGCCGGCGATGCCGGCCAGCTGCGGCAGCAGCTTCTCCAGCGCCCGGGGGTCGCCCAGATCCTTGCCGTACGAGGTGGAGTTCTCGCTGACCAGGACCAGCTCACGGACGCCCTGCCCGGCCAGCCACTCGGCCTCGGCGAGCAGTTCGTCGGGGGTACGCGAGACGAACGCGCCCCGGAACGACGGGATGGCGCAGAACGCGCAGCGCCGGTCGCAGCCACTGGCCAGCTTGAGCGAGGCCACCGGCCCGCCGGCCAGCCGCTGGCGCAGCACCGGCCGCAGGTGCGCCGGTGTCGCCTGGTCGACCACAGCGGCCTGCGGCGTCACCGCCGCCGTCGCGTGCCCGGGGACGACCACCGGGCTGGCCTGCCGCTCGACCGGGGTCAGCGGCAGCAGGGTGCGCCGGTCGCGGGGGGTGTGCGCGGCGATGGTCTGCCCGTCGGCGATGGCGGCCAGCCGGGCGGCGATGTCCGGGTAGTGGTCGAAGCCGAGCACGGCAGCCGCCTCGGGCAGGCTGTCGGCCAGCTCCCGGCCGTACCGCTCGGCCATGCAGCCGGTGGCCACCACGGTGGCGCCGGTGTCGGCGGCGGCCAGCAGCGTCTCGATCGAGTCCTGCTTGGCCTTCTCCACGAAGCCACAGGTGTTGACCAGCACCACGTCGGCGTTGCTGCCGTCGGTGCTGACCCGCCAGCCACCGGCGGTCAGCCGGGCGGCCAGCTCCTCCGAGTCCACCTCGTTGCGGGCGCAGCCGAGGGTGAGCAGCGCCACGCTGCGCCCGGCCGGGGCGGCGGTGCCGTCGACGGAGCCGGGCGCGAGGTCGGAGCGTGGATCGGACACGCACCGAGGGTACCGGGCCGGCCGTACCCCCGCGGACACCGACCGGTACCCGACGCCGGTTAGCTGCGCCACCATCCCGGGTCGGGCGTCCCGGTGCGGGCTAGCCTTGTCCGCGACCCGGCCACGTCCCGGCCGGTCCCGGACGAGCGCCCGCTGTACCCGGCCCGACGACGGCGCGCAGAACACCGCACATGACCCACGCACTGCCGCTGACCGACGCGCTCCAGGTGATCGGCGCGCTGTTCGTCCTCGCCGGCTTCGCGGCCAGCCAGTTCGGCCGGCTGCCCACCAACTCGGTGACCTACCTGACCACCAACCTGGCCGGCTCGGCCCTGCTCGCCGGCCTGGCGCTGGCCGGCCGCGAGTGGGGCTTCCTGCTGCTGGAAGGGGTGTGGGCCGGGGTCTCCGCGGCGAGCCTGCTGCGCAGCCGGCGCCCAGCCCGGCACTGAGCCGCACCGGCTCGGCGTTGCCGGCATGGATTCGGCGCCGCCAGGCACGGGCGCGGCACGGAGCGGGCGGCGGCTGCGGCGCTCAGCGCTGGGCCGGGCCGCTGGACCGGCGGCCGGTGCGGCGGGCCACCGGCGTCCCTTCCAGGGCCAGCAGCCCCATCAGGACCAGCACGATCAACACCAGCTGGGCCACGGCGCGGACCGGGCCGAGCGCCACCGAGGCCAGCGCGACGGCCAGGCAGGCGAGCCGGTACCACGGCCGCCCCAGCCGCAGCACCCGGCGGAACAGCAGGTCACCGGCGAGGAAGAGGGCCACCCCGCCACCCAGGGCCAGCGCCTGCGCGCTGTCCACGTGCCCGTACGGGTGGGCCAGCAACTTCTTCACCCCGGCCGCGACCAGTACCACCCCGGCGAGGATCAGGTAGTGCGCGTACCCGTAGGCGCGCACCGCGGCCCGGGCCCGGGCGGCGGGGTCGGCGATGCCGGCCAGGGCGTGCTCGGCGCGCACGTCGTCCCCGCCGAAGTAGGCGTACCAGAGGGCATAGGACAGGGTCAGCCCGAGCACCGCCACGGCGAGCAGCCCCGGGGTGAGCCGGTCGCCCACGCCGACGCCGATGGCCACCACCGATTCGCCCAGCGCCACGATCACCACCAGCCCGTGCCGCTCCACGAAGTGCGCCGCCGAGATGGTGAAGCCGCCGATCGGGTGCAGGTACGGCGAGGCGATCTGCAAGCCCAGCGCGGCCAGCCACAGCCCCAGCCGCCAGTGGCCGGGCGCGAAGCCACCGGCCAGCACCAGCACCGCGCTGCCCAGGTTGAGCAGCCCGAGTACCCGCATGGCACGCAGCACCCCGGGCCCGCCGGTAGCCAGGAACAGCCCGGTATGGACGGCGTTGACCAGGAAGTACCCGATGCCGAAGGCCCACCCCGAGGCGCCGAAGGCGTCCGGTACCGCCAGCGAGATAGCCAGGAAGCCGGCCATCCCGGCTAGCAGCAGACCGCGCCGCAGCGCACTGTTCGGCGCCACGGCGTTGGTCAGCCAGGCGTATCCGCTGTACATCCACCAGATGACGCCCAGCATCACCAGCATGTGCAGCAGCCCCAGCCAGCTCAGCTGCCCCGCGACGGCGGCGGTGAGCTGGGTGATGGTGAAGACGAAGACCAGGTCGAAGAAGAGTTCCAGGGTGGAGACGCGCAGCGCACCGGCCGCGCCCGCTCACTCCGGCTGGTCCGCTCACTCCGGCTGGTCCGGTCACTCCGACTGGCTGCCGGGTGCCGGGAACGGCTCCCGGAAGGTGAACGCCTCGGCCGTCGGGCCGGCGGAGCGCAGCAGTTCCAGCTTGGCCACCGCCTCGGCGACGCTCGGGATGTGCCCGGCCGGTACCCACCAGAGCACCGTGGCGACCTCGGTCAGCTTCTCGAACCACTCCCGGCGCCGACGCAGGTAGCTGACGTGCTCCGAGCCGAAGACGTAGTCGCGCAGGGCCGCCAGCGACTCCCAGACCGAGGCGTTGACCAGGATGAGGTCGTCGTCGTAGGGGCGGATGGCGGTGGCGTCGTCGGTGCCGTCGCCGATCAGCCGCCAGACGAAGCCCGGGGACTTCTCAGCCAGTGCGTTGATCTCCGGTAGCGCGGCCACGAACTCGGCGAGCTGCGGCGAGTCGACGGGGGCGAGTACCCGGCCGACGTTGAGCTGAGCCAGGTGGTAACCAGCGGGCTGCATGGCGGCAGCGTACCGACAGCGGGGCGGCGACCGGCGTCCCCGCCGCTAGGCTGTGCGCGAACACCCCCGTCCCCTCGGAGCTGCGATGTCCCCCCGTACCCCCAAGGTGGCTGCCCTGCTCGCGGCGCTGGCGCTGGCGGCCGGCTGCGGCCCCGGCAACCACCCGGCCGCCGCCGGGCCGACGCCGCGCCCGGCCAGCCCGTCCACCAGTGCCAGCGTGGCGGCCAGCACCAGCCCGACGGCCGCGCCGGTGCCGAGCGGGCCCACCGTGCCCGGCGGCAATCCGAAGGGGCCGGCGCACTCGCTGCTGTCCACCGGTACCGACGCGGTGGCGCTCACCTTCGACGACGGTCCGGACCCGGTGACCACCCCGAAGCTGCTGGCCCTGCTGCGGCAGTACCACGTGCGGGCGACGTTCTGCGTGATCGGCTCCCGGGCCCGGGACTACCCGGACCTGATCCGGGCGATCGTGGCCGACGGGCACACCCTGTGCAACCACTCCTGGCAGCACCTGGAGGACCTGGCCAAGCGGCCGGTCAGCTACCAGAACTGGGACCTCAGCCAGACCAACCTGGCCATCCAGCACGACGTACCGGGCACACAGATCCACTTCATGCGGGCGCCGGGCGGCGCGTTCACCGCCGGCCTGTGCCAGCTGATCACCCAGCAGCAGATGAAGCCGCTGTACTGGAGCGTCGACCCGCGCGACTGGGACCACTCCAGCTACGGCACCGGGCCGAGGATGGTCACCCACATCATCAGCGCGGTCCAGGCGCAGGTACACCCGGGTGCGGTGATCCTGTCCCACGACCGCAAGGAGCACCCGGACACCATCACCGCCTACCAGACCCTGCTGCCCTGGCTGCTGGCCCGCTACCAATTGGTGCCGCTCTACTGAGTGGTCACTCGCTCAGCCCGGCCAGCACCGACTCCAGCTCGTCCGGCTTGATCAGCACGTCGCGGGCCTTGGAGCCTTCGGACGGGCCGACGATGCCCCGGGTCTCCATCAGGTCCATCAGCCGCCCGGCCTTGGCGAAGCCGACCCGCAGCTTGCGCTGCAGCATCGAGGTCGAGCCGAACTGCGAGGTGACCACCAGTTCGATGGCCTGGGTCAGCAGCTCCAGGTCGTCGCCGATGTCCTCGTCGATCTTCTTCTTCTCCTGCACGGGGGTCAGCACGTCCGGCCGGAACTCCGGCTCGCGCTGGTCCTTGCAGAACTTCACCACGGCGGCGATCTCCGCCTCGCTGACCCAGGCGCCCTGGATGCGGACCGGCTTGGAGGCGCCCATCGGCAGGAACAGCGCGTCGCCCCGGCCGATCAGCTTCTCCGCGCCCGGCTGGTCGAGGATGACCCGGGAGTCGGCCAGCGACGAGGTGGCGAACGCCAGCCGGGACGGCACGTTCGCCTTGATCAACCCGGTCACCACGTCCACGCTCGGCCGCTGGGTGGCCAGCACCAGGTGGATGCCGGCGGCGCGGGCCAGCTGGGTGATCCGGACCACCGAGTCCTCCACGTCCCGGGGCGCCACCATCATCAGGTCGGCCAGCTCGTCGACGACCACCAACAGATAGGGGTACGGGCGGATAACGCGCTCGCTGCCGGGCGGCGGCTTGATCTGCCCCGCCCGCACCTTCTTGTTGTAGTCGTCGATGTGGCGTACCCCGGCGGCGGCCAGGTCGTCGTAGCGCATGTCCATCTCGCGGACGACCCAGTCCAGGGCGTCGGCGGCCTTCTTCGGGTTGGTGACGATCGGGGTGACCAGGTGCGGGATGCCCTCGTAGCTGGTCAGCTCGACGCGCTTGGGGTCGACCAGGAGCAGCCGTACCTCGTCCGGGGTGGCCCGGGTGAGCACCGAGACCAGCAGCGAGTTGAGGCAGGACGACTTGCCGGCGCCGGTGGCGCCGGCGATCAGGATGTGCGGCATCTTGGACAGGTTGGTCACCACGTACCCACCCTCGATGTCCTTGCCGAGGGCGACGGTGAGCGGGTGGTGGTCGGCCGCGGCCAGCCGGGAGCGCAGCACGTCGCCGAGCGCGACGTTCTCCCGGTCGGAGTTGGGTACCTCGATGCCGACCGCGCTCTTGCCCGGGATCGGCGAGATGATCCGGACGTCCGGCGACTTCACCGAGTAGGCGATGTTGCGGGACAGCTGGGTGATCCGCTCGACCTTCACGGCCGGACCGAGCTCCACCTCGTAGCGGGTGACCGTGGGGCCCCGGGTGAAATTGGTGACCGCCGCGTCCACGTCGAACTGCTCGAAGACCCCCTGCAGGGCGGCGATGACCTCGTCGTTGGCCCGGCTGCGGGCGCGCGGCGCCGCGCCGGTGGCCAGCAGGTCGGGCGGCGGCAGCTGGTAGTCGGCGTCGGTGAGGGCCAGCTGCTCGGCGCGGGTGGGTAGCGGCGAGTGCTCGGGCGGGGCCTTGCGCCGGCTGGCGCGGCGCAGCGCCAGCGCTTCCTGGGCCACCTCGGCCAGGTCCACCGCCCCGACCGGGGGCGGCGCGGCGGCAGCCGCCTGGGCGGCGGCAGCGGCCAGCGGCGCAGGCTCGTCCTCCAGGTCGAACAGGATGCCCTGGCGGCGCCGGGTCGACCGGCGCCGCGGCGCCGGCTCCTCGTCGTACTCCGCCTCGACCGGCGCGTCGTCGCCCTCGTCGCCTTCGTAGACCACGTGTGCGCCACGACCGAGCGCGATGTCGCGCAGCTGCACCAGCCGGGCCGGGATCCGGTTGATCGGTGTCGCCGTCACCACCAGCAGCCCGAACAGCGCCAGCAGGACCAGCAGGGGTACCGCCACCCAGTTGCTGACCGCCTGGGCCAGGAGCCCGCCGGCCAGCCGACCGAGTACCCCGCCGGCGTGCTGCATCGCCGTCAGTTCGGTGGGGCGGCTGGTACCCAGGTGCAGCAGACCGGCTGTCCCGACGCAGAGGCAGGTCCAGCCGACCACGCCGCGCCCGGGCGACGCCTCGGTCAGCTGCGGCCGCATCAGCCGGACCGCGCCGACCACCAGCAGCGCCGGCAGCGCCACCGCCAGCGAGCCGACGAAGGTACGGGCCACCGTCTCCACCGAGGCGCCCACCACTCCTGCCCGGTGGAACCACACCCCGGCGCCGGTCAGCACGGCGAGTGCGACGAGCAGCAGGCCGCCGCCGTCCCGACGGTGCTCCGGATCCAGGTCACGGGCGTCGGCTGCGCGCCGGCCCAGGGCCCGGACCAGCCAGCCGATGCCGTGGCCCAGCCCCATCCAGAGCAGCACGAGCAGCCGGCCGACGGCGTCCAGCGGGCTGGGGAACCGGTCGCGGCGGCGGGTACTGCGCCGCCGTGGCCGGCGGGCCGGCGTGATCCGGCGGCCAGCCGCGGTACGACCGGCGGTGGCGGCGGACGGACGGGCGCGTCCGGAGCCCCGCGCGGTGGACGCGCTGCGACCCCGGCCCGCCTGAGAGGTGCGGCCCGCCACGTTTTCACGTTATCGGGACCGGGCCACCCGGCCGGCGCGCCGCGCCGGAGCGCGGGCCGGCTGCTGCACACCGCCGACCCGGCGCACCGTGCACCGCCGACCCGGCGCACCGTGCACTGCCGACCCGGCGCACCGTGCACTGCCGACCCGGCGCACTGTGCACCGCCGACCCGGCCCTTGCAGACCGCGGACCGGGCGCTTGCGGACCGCCGGCCCGGCGCTTACACACTGCCGACCGTGCGCTTGCGCAATGCCGACCGGGCGCTTGCGCACCCGGGACCGGTGGCCCGTCGGGACGGGGCCGGTGGCCCTCGCGCCGGGCGGCGCCCCGGGGTCAGGGTGGTCTGGGAGGAGCCCGGACAGAGGTGGTGAGCTGCGGATGACAACCACACCCACGGTCCTGGTCGCCTACGGCACCAGGAACGGATCCACCGGCGACATCGCCGGGATGATCGCCGAGACGCTGCGCGGCGAGGGCCTGGCGGCGCAGGCCCGACCCGCCGCGCAGGTCTCCTCGCTGGCCGGCTACGACGCCGTCATCCTGGGCGGAGCCCTCTACGCGGGTCGCTGGCACCGGGACGCGGTCCGGTTCACCCACCGGCACGCCGCAGCGCTGCGGGAGCGGCCGGTGTGGCTGTTCAGCAGCGGACCGCTGGACGACTCGGCGGACGCCGGCGGGCTGCCCGCCGTCCACCAGGTCGCCGTGGCGATGGCCCGGACCGGGGCCACCGGCCACGTCACCTTCGGCGGCCAGCTGACCGGACAGGCCCGGGGCTTCGTGGCCCGGGCGATGGTGCGGGGCGGCAAGGGCGGGGACTTCCGCAACCGCCGGCAGATCGAAGACTGGTCGCGGTCGGTGGCCGGGCAACTGCGGGCGCCCTCGCCCGGGGCCCGGGTCCAGCGCGCCGGCTGATCCACGAATCCGGCCGGACACCGGCCATCCAACAGGTGCCGACCCACTGCCGGCGCGCTGGCCGCTTGCCTGCCTGGCCGGCTACGTCGGGTTGGCCGGCTACGGCGGCGGCCCCGGGCGGCGGCGGCCCGGTCAGTGGCGCGGGGAGGGCCAGCGCAGTGCCAGGCCGACCCAGGAGACCAGCACCATCACGGCCACCAACGCCTGCACCTGGTGCAGGTAGCGGGCCGGGTAGATGACCCCGGTCAGGTACCGGTCGATGAAGCCGCCGGCCAGCGGCCCCTCACCGGCGCGCTCCCGGGACCAGTTCTCGGCTGCGGTGAGCGGGCAGTTCAGTGGCAGCGTCACCACCAGCAGCCCCCAGGCGGCGGCCAGCGCGTGCGGCACGATCGCCCAGGCCCAACGCCAGGCGAGGAACCCGCCCAGCACGACATAGGCGACGAAGGCGAAGTGCGTCACCACGATCACGGTGGTCAAAAGCCGGTAGGCCACCTCTCCAGGGTGCGCACCGGCGGGCGGACGGGCAAGGGCGCGTACCCGGCGGATGGGTTTGTCAGCGGAACGGCCCGCACCGGGCGGCCCACGGTGCTGGACTGGCGGCCATGCGGGGGGCGCTGCGACAGCTGGTGACCTGGGTCAACGCGACCTTCGACCCGCTGATCACGCGGTTGATCGAGGTGGGCCTGGTACAGAGCGCCGTGGTCCTCGCCGCGCAGACGTTCATGGCGTTGTTTCCGCTGCTCATCGCTGTGGTTGCGGTGACCCCGAAGAGCATCGGCGGCTCCATCGCGGACAACATGCGCGACCGGCTGGGCCTGGCCGGCGACACCGACGCCAGCGTCCACCAGCTGGTGGAGACGCACGACCAGCTGCGCGGCGCGGTCACCGTGATCGGCGTGCTGGTGGTGCTGGCCTCGGCCACCAGCTTCACCCGCGCGCTGCAGCGCACCTACCAGGCCGCCTGGCAGCTGCCCAAACTCGGCCTGCGGGGCAGCCTGCGCGGCCTGGTCTGGCTCGTCGGCATGCTCGCCTACATCGCGCTGGCGGCCGGCGCGGTCAAGCTCACCGCCGTGGCCGGGCCGGCCGCCTCGCCGCTGCGCTGGACGTTCACCGCGGTGACCACCGTGCTGGTGTGGTGGTGGACGCCGTTCTTCCTGCTCGGCGGGCGGGTACGGGCCCGCGCCCTGCTGCCGGGGGCGCTCTGCACCGGCGTCGCGCTGCTGGTGCTCAGCGCCTTCTCCACGGTGTACCTGCCCCGGGTGATCGGCTCGCAGGAGCGCCGGTACGGGGCGATCGGGGTGGTCTTCGCCATCGAGTCCTGGCTGGTGGTGCTGGCCGGGGCGGTCGTGGCGGCGGCCGTGCTCGGGGCGGTCGGCGCGCAGTACCCGGGGCCGGTCGGCCGGCTGGTCCGCGGCAGCCCCGACCCGGACAGCTGGCGACGCAGTCCGCGCCCGCTACGCCGCCGGGTCGGCCCGGACCCGGCCGGCACCGACCCGCCGCGCTGACGAACGGTCCGCCAGCGCGGCTGCTCAGACCTCGACCACGTTGGGGACGATCATCGGGCGACGCCGGTAGGTGTCGTTCACCCAGCGCCCCACCGTCCGCCGGACGATCTGCTGCAACTGGTGCGGGTCGGTGATGTTGTCGGTGGCCGCCCGGGACAGCGCCTCGGTGATCAGCGGGATGACCGGGTCGAACGCGGACGGGTCCTCGGAGAAGCCCTTGGCCGAGATGGCCGGCCCGCCGACCACCTTCCCGGTGACCGAGTCGACCACCACGGTGGCCGCGATGAAGCCGCCGTCACCCAGGATGCGCCGCTCGGTGAGCAGCGACTCGCCCACGTCGCCCACGGCCAGGCCGTCGACGTAGATGTTGCGGGAGCCGTACCGGCCGACCAGCCGGGCGCGGCCGTCGACCAGGTCGACCACGTCGCCGTCCTCGCAGAGCACCACCCGGTCGGCGGCCACGCCGGACTCGATCGCCAGCCGGGCGTGCGCGCGCAGGTGCCGCCACTCGCCGTGCACCGGCAGGAAGTTGCTGGGCTTGACCACGTTGAGCAGGTAGAGCAGTTCGCCGGCCGGCGAATGGCCGGAGACGTGCACCTTGGCCACGTCCTTGTGCACCACGAAGGCGCCCAGCCGGGAGAGCAGGTTGATCACCCGGTACACCGACGTCTCGTTCCCGGGGACCAGCGAGGAGGCCAGCACGACCGTGTCGCCCTGGGCGATGGTGATGTGCCGGTGGTCGCCGTTGGCCATCCGGCCCAGCGCGCTCATCGGCTCGCCCTGCGACCCGGTCGACATCAGCACGATCCGCTCGGGCGGCAGCGTGGTCGCCTCGTCGACGCCGATCACCAGGCCGCCGGGGATGTGCAGCAGGCCGAGATCCCGGGCGATGCCCATGTTGCGGACCATCGAGCGGCCGATGAAGGACACCTTGCGGTCGTGCGCCGCGGCGGCGTCCAGCACCTGCTGGACGCGGTGCACGTGGGAGGCGAACGAGGCGACGATGATGCGGCCCCGGGCGCTGCGGAAGATGCCGTCCAGCACCGGGCCGATCTCCCGCTCGGGCGAGACGAAGCCGGGCACCTCGGCGTTGGTCGAGTCGGACAGCAGCAGGTCGACGCCCTGCACGCCGAGCCGGGCGAAGCCGGCCAGGTCGGTGAGGCGGCCGTCGAGGGGCAGCTGGTCCATCTTGAAGTCGCCGGTGTGCAGCACCACCCCGGCGGGGGTACGGATGGCCACCGCGAGCGCGTCCGGGATGGAGTGGTTGACCGCGAAGAACTCGCAGTCGAACGGGCCTATCCGCTCCGTGCCGCCCTCGGCGACGGTCAGCGTGTACGGCTGGATGCGCCGCTCGGCCAGCTTCGCCTCCACCAGCGCCAGGGTGAACTGGGAGCCGACCAGCGGGATGTCCGGCTTGTGGGCGAGCAGGTAGGGCACCGCGCCGATGTGGTCCTCGTGCCCGTGGGTGAGCACGATGGCCTGGACGTCGGCCAGCCGGTCCAGGATGCGGGTGAAGTCCGGCAGGATGAGGTCGACGCCCGGCTGCTCGACGTCCGGGAAGAGCACCCCGCAGTCGACCACGAGCAGCTTGCCCTCGTACTCGAAGACGGTCATGTTGCGGCCGATGGCGCCGAGGCCGCCGAGCGGCATCACCCGCAGCGCCCCGGCCGGCAGCGGCGGCGGCGGGCCCATTTCGGGGTGCAGGATGGTGGGTTGGCTCAGGGCCTCCTGCGTCATTGCGGCAACTCCACTCCGGCGGCTGCGGCATCGGCGCGCAGCGTCGCGATCTCGGCCTCGGTGGCATCCACCAGCGGCGGGCGGGTCGGGCCGGCGGGCAGCCCGAGCAGGTTGAGCGCGGCCTTGGTGAGGATCACGCCAGGGCTTGCGAAGATGCCGGTGAACAGTGGCAACAGCCGGTGGTGTGCGCGCAGCGCGGTGCCGGTGTCGCCGGTCTCCCAGGCAGCGATCATCTCCCGGGTGGGCGCGCCGATCAGGTGCGTGGAGGTACCCACCACGCCCACCGCGCCGACCGCCAGCCAGGGCAGGGTGAGCGCGTCGTCGCCGCAGTAGATGGCCAGTTCGGTGCGGGCGGTGAGCCAGGCGGTGGCCACCGGGTCGGCCTTGGCGTCCTTGACCGCCACGATGCGCTCGTGCTCGGCGGCCCGGCAGAGCGTCTCGGTGGCCAGCGCCACGCCGGTGCGGTGCGGGATGTCGTACACCATGATCGGCAGGCCGGTGGCGTCCGCGACGGTGCTGAAGTGACGCAGGATGCCGGCCTGCGGCGGCTTGCTGTAGTACGGCGTGACGACGAGCAGCCCGTGCGCTCCGGCCTTCTCGGCGGTCCGGGCCAGCTCGACGGTGTGCGCGGTGTCGTTGGTACCCACCCCGGCGATCACCTGGGCCCGGTCGCCGACCGCCTCGACGACCGCCCGGAGCAGTCGCTCCTTCTCCGCGTCGGTGGTGGTCGGGGCCTCGCCGGCGGTGCCGCTGATCACCAGGGCGTCGTTGCGCTGCTGGTCGACCAGGTACGCGGCGAGCCGGGCCGCGCCGTCCACGTCCAGCGCGCCGTCCGGCTGGAACGGCGTGATCATCGCGGTGATGAGCCGGCCGAACGGCCGCCGCGGTTGCGTACCCGTAGGCGTCATGTCCATAAACCTAGCGTGCCCTCCGATCGGCCGGAGCCGGGCTTCCCGGCTGGTGACCGCGGACCCGACGATCGGGTGCAGCGCGCCGGCCCGTGACATTGCCTGACGTCGCTTTTGATGTCACTATGCCGTCATGGATTTGACGCCGTACCTCGAACAGCTGCGCCGCGATCTGGCGGCCAGCGCGGCGGCCGGCGGCCCCGACGTGGCCCGCACGGCGCAGCTGCTCAGTGACGCGCTGGAGGCCTCCGCCCGGCTCTGTCTCATGGAGGCGCTGGCCGACGCGGCCGCCGAGATCACCGCGCGCAGCGACGCCGTAACGGTCGAGGTCCGGCTCCGCGGCCGGGACGCCGACCTGGTCGTCTCCGCCGCAGCGCCCGAGCCGGCCCCCGCCGAGCCGGCGCCCCCCACCGACGGCGGCGAGCACGCCCGGATCACCCTCCGGCTGCCCGAATCGCTGAAGGACCAGGTCGAGCGGGCCGCCACGGGCGACGGGGTCTCGATCAACGCCTGGCTGGTCCGGGCCGTCACGGCGGCGGTCGCCGGGCCGGCCGCCCGACCGGGCCGGGACCATCCACGCGGGCGCCGGATCACCGGCTGGGCCCAGGCCTGAGCGGAGGAACTGATCATGTACGAGTTCCCGGTCACCGGCCCGGTCACGGTCGCCGCCAAGCTGATCAGCGGTCACCTGGAGATCGTCGCCGAGCAGCGCACCAGCGTCACGGTGCAGGTCCACGCCCAGGACGACGAGGGCCGGCCCGCCGACCATGCCCTACGGGTGGAGCTGGTCGATGGCCGGCTACAGATCGACGGTCCGCGCCGCCCGGCGGGTCGGCCGGCGCGGCTGCGGGTCACCGTGCACACCCCGCTGGACAGCGCCCTGGACCTGCGGGTGACCTCGGCGCAGGTGCTGTGCACCGGGCGCTTCGCCGCGGCGACCGTGCGCTCCGCATCCGGCGGCGTCACCCTGCCCGCGACCGGTCCGCTGGTGGCGGAGCTGGCCAGCGGCGAGCTGGTGGTCGCGGCGGTCGACGGGGCGGCCCGGGTACACACCGCCTCGGGCAACATCACGCTCGGTGAGATCGCCGGGGAGCTGTCGGTTGTCACCGCGAGCGGCGACGTGCTCGCCGGTCACTGCGCCGGCCCGGTGTCGGTACGCACCGCCTCCGGTGAGGTGGCCCTGGACCGGCTGCGGCACGGCGACGCCCGGATCGCCACGATTTCCGGGGACGTCGAGGTCGGGATTGCCCGGGGTACCGCCGTCTGGCTGGACCTGGGCAGCACGAGCGGCACCACCGACACCGACCTCACGGTGGGCGCCCAGCCCGAGGATAGCGCCGCCCAGCTCACCCTGCGGGTGCGCTGCATCAGCGGGAACATCCGGGTGCACCGCGCCACGGTCGTGCCGGCTGCCTGAGCAGCCACGCGCTTCCTGCCCGAGCCGGCTGCCTACACGTAGAACCAGGTGAACGGCGCCCAGGGCAGGTTGCGCAGGACCGCCCAGGCGCCCCAGATGCCCAGGAACACGCCCACCGTGGTGGGCGACAGGCGCAGCTTGGGCAGCTGCCGGCCGAACGCCACCCGGGCCGTCCAGGTGATCCACATGTACACCAGCACCGGCGCGGCGAAGACGGCGAGGATGTGCGACCGGGCGGCGGCCGGCACGTTGCCGTGCAGCAGGTACCAGAACGCCCGGGTCCCGCCGCAGCCCGGGCAGTCGAAGCCGGTGGTGAGCTTGACCAGGCAGGTCGGGCTGTCCGCGGCCGAGGCGTCGGTCGGGTTGCTGGCCAGCGTGTAGCCCACGCCGCCGAGGAAGCACAGGCCGATCAGGATCGGCGTGGCACCGCGTGGCATCCGGGCCGCCAGGCGCTGCACCCAGTTGGTGAACGGATCGGACGCCGGCACCGTCAGCGGCGCCGCCCCGGCGGCGTGCTCGAGGGCGGCGTGCTCGATCGCGTGGCTCATGCCCGCCACGGTACACGCCGCGCACACCGCCGCGGCCTCCAGCAAACGGCCCGGACACGGCACCGGCCACGCCGGCCGCTCGCCCCGTACCCGCGAGGGCCGGGCGCCGCCCGCCTCTTCCCGTCAGGGCCGGGCCGGCGGGGCACTGCGACGATTCGCGGCGGCGGCCGCCCCCGTGCCGGCCGCCGCCGCGCGGTCAGGTGGCGCCGGAGCGCCTGGCGCGGCCCGCCGGGGCGACGACGGCCGACAGCCCCGGCTCCGGCGGCGGTGCCGGCACGGCGGCCAGGGCGGCGGACAGCGCCGGGGCCAGGTCGCCCCGGTCGGGGACGGCAACGTCGGTCAGGCCGAGCCAGCCGGCCAGCCGGTACAGCTCGGCGGCGAGCGCCTCCGGCGTGTGCGCCGGGGCACCGGCCTCCGCCCAGGCGGCCGGGATGCGCAGGACTCCGGCGGCCCGGTCGGCCTTCAGGTCCACCCGGGCGACGATCTGCCCGTCGAGCAGGAACGGCAGCACGTAGTAGCCGTGCACGCGGCGCGGCGCCGGGACGTAGATCTCGATGCGGTAGTGGAAGTCGAACAGGCGCTCGGTACGCGCCCGCTCCCAGACCAGCGGGTCGAACGGGCTGAGCAGCGCGGTGGCGGCCACCCGGCGCGGCAGGCGGGCCTGGTGGTGCAGGTACGCCGAGCGCCAGCCCGGGACGGTGACCGGGATGAGGACCCCGTCGGCCACCAGCTCGCGCAGCGCCGCATTGAAGCCGTCCGGCGGAAGCCGGTAGTAGTCGCGCAGGTCGTACTCGGAGGCCACGCCGAGCGACCGGGCGGCCAGCTCCACCAGGGCGCGCTGGGCCTGCGCATCGGTTGGGGCCGGCGCGGCCAGGACGGTCGGCGGCAGTACCCGCTCCGGCACGTCGTAGAGCCGGGCGAAGGCGCTGTTGCGACCGGATACCAGCACGTCCCCGCGCCAGAACAGCAGCTCCAGCGCGGTCTTCACGGCCGACCAGTTCCACCCCCACTCGTCCGACAGGCGGGGGAAATCGCCCTCGATCTGGCCGGCGGTCAGCGGCCCCTTGGCGGCCACCTCGGCCAGCACCCATTCGACCAGCGGCCGCTGCTCGTGCCAGATCCTGGCCACGCCGTTCCAGTCGTGTCGGCGGGCCATCCGCCAGCGCATCAGCGGATACAGCTCGACGGGGAGCAGCGAGGCGGCGTGGCCCCAGTACTCGAACAGGTCCCGGGGGGCCTGGTAGGCGGCCCGGTCCAGCAGGGTCGTCGGGTACGCCCCGAGGCGGCTGAAGACCGGCAGGTAGTGGGCGCGCTGCAGGACGTTGACCGAGTCGATCTGCAGCAAACCCACGCGGTCGAGCACCCGGCGCAGGTGGCGTCGGGTCACCGCGCCGGTGGGCGCCGGGTCGGCGAAGCCCTGGGCAGCCAGCGCCACCCGGCGCGCCTGGGCCGGGGAGAGGAAGTCGGGTGCGGCCATAACGGGAGCGACACTAACCGGCACCCCTGACAAAATCTGCGCCATGCAGATCCGCGCGGCCGTACCGGACGACGCCGAGGCCATCGCGACCATCAATGTCGACAGCTGGCGGGCCACCTATGCCGGACACGTCCCGGACGAGCTGCTGGCGGCGTTGGATCCGGCGCCCCGGGTGGAACAGGGACGCCGGGCGCTCGCCCGCACCGACCGGCTGGGCGCCACCCTGGTCGCCGTCGACGACTCCGGCGCGGTCGTCGGGTACACCCACTACGGGCCGCTGCGCGACGGCGGACAGCCGCACCCCACCGAAGGCGAGATCTACGCCATCTACGTCACCCCGACCGCCTGGGGCACCGGCGCCGGCCGGGCGCTGATGGCCGGCGCACTGGCCGCCCTCGCCGCACAGCGCCGCGACCCGGTACGCCTGTGGGTCCTGCCCGCCAACGACCGCGCCCGGCGCTTCTACGAGCGCGCCGGCTTCACCCCGGACGGCGCGCACCGGGTCGAGTCCCTCACCCTCCCCGAGGGCGTCGCCGAACTGCCCGAGATGCGCTACGCCCGGCTCGGCTGAGTCGGGCGCACCGGCGCCGCCGCACGACCCGCCGAACCGCCGTCGGCCGATGCCGCAGAGCCCGGCTCACCCCGGCCCGACGCAGCCGAGGCCCCGGCAGCCAAGTCAACCCGGCCCGCAGCACCGGGACCAGCCGAGACCGCAGCACCCGCGTCAACCCGGCCCGCAGCGCCGGAACGAGCGGCGGCGGCACGGGTGCCGGTGGGGGAATCGGCCGGGACAGCAGGGCCGCGACCCCCCGCAGCGGCGGCGCTGGATCGGGCCGGAGCGGCGGTGGGCAGAACGATCAGCAGGGCCAGGCTGGCCAGCACGTAGGCGTTGCCGCCGAGGAAGACGTCCCAGCGTAGGCCGGGACCGTAGTGCCAGACCAGCCGGCTACAGAGCAGCACGTAGAGGCCGGCGGCGAAGGCCAGCAGCGCGGGCCGGCGCCAGCCGCGGGCGGCGAAGCCCCGGTCCACCAGCAGCAGCAGCGCCGGCAGCAGCCACACCAGATGGTGTACCCAGGTCACCGGACTGATCAGGCAACCCAGCACGGCGGTCAGCGCGAAGCCGCCGATCTCGTCTCCGGCCCGGGCGCAGCGCAGGCAGCGCCACGCCCAGAAGACCAGCGTCCCAACGACCAGGGCCAGCCACAGCGCGGTGGAGGTGTGCACCGGGTCGATCCGGCCGGCGGTACCGCGCAGCGACTGGTTCGCCACGCTGGCCAGGTTCCCCACCCGGTTGGTGTCCCACAGGGCCTCGGTCCAGAAGACCCGGGAGGCGTCCGGCGCGACCGCCGTGGCCAGGAAGGTGGCCAGCGCGGCGGTACCGCTCGCCACGGCCGCCGCCCGCCAGCGCCGGGTCAGCAGCAGGTAGCCGATGAACACGGCCGGGGTCAACTTGATCGCGGCGGCCAGCCCGATACCGAGGCCGGCGAAGCGCCGCCCGCGCAGCACACCGAACCGGTAGTCGCCGGCCACCAGCGCCACCAGCAGCAGGTTGACCTGGCCGAAGAGGACGGTCTCGCGGAGCGGCTCGAAGACCGCCGCGAGCACGGCGGCCAGGCCCAGCACGTACCACCGGGTCCAGCCCTGCCGGGCGATCAGCGGATCGAGCAGCCAGGCCAGCAGCAGCAGCGCGGCGAGCACCGTCCCGGCGGTGGCCAGCGCGGTCACCGCGCTCCAGGGCAGGAACGCCATCGGCACCATGGTGAGCGCGCCGAACGGCGGGTAGGTGAAGCCGTAGACCGAGTACGGCTTGAGGTAGTCGTAGATCTGGCCGTGCTCGCGCACCCAGTAGTGCACGGCGCCGTCATAGACCCGCAGGTCGAAGAACTGGTGGCGGACGGCGTACCGATCCAGCAGCCACCAGGCGAGCGCGGCGAGCAGCGCCAGGCACCCGGCCCGGGCCGCTGTCCGGGCCGCTCCGACGCGCTGCGCCACCCTCGTCCCCCCATCCGCTCGGGTCCCGGCCGGCCGTAGGCTGGCCGGCATGGCGATCGGTTTCGTACGCCCGGCGCGGGCCGAGGATGCCCCGCAGCTCGCCCGCGCCCAGCTGTCCACCTGGCGTACCGCCTACCGTCGGCTGCTGCCCCGGCAGGTGCTGGCGGAGCTGGACGAGGAGTGGATGGCGCAGGGCTGGCTGGCGGCGATCACCGCGCCGCCGACCCCCCGCCACCGTGTCCTGGTCGCCGTCGAACAGGCCGAGCAATCGTATCTGGTGGGCTTCGCCGCCAGCGGACCCGCCGACGAAGCCGCCCTGGCACCGGGCGAGGAGCCGCTGCCGGAGAGCGTCGCGGCCGTCACCGACCTGCTGGTGGAGCCGCGCTGGGGGCGTCGCGGGCACGGCAGCCGGCTGCTGGCCGCCAGCGTGGACCTGTGGCGCGAGGACGGCTACGACACGGCCGTGGCCTGGGCCTACGAGGGCGATCCGGCGACCCTCGGCTTCCTCACCAGCGCCGGCTGGCGCCCCGACGGGGCGGGCCGGGCGCTGGACGTGGAGGACATGCTGGTCCCGCAGGTACGCCTGCACGCCGGCCTGCTTGCGGCGGGGGACGAAGCCGACCCGGACTGACCGGCCACCCGGCTCAGTCCAGCAGGGCGCCGAGGCCGACGGTCAGGCCGGGGCGGTTGACCACTGCCCGGATCGCCAGCAGCACGCCGGGCATGAACGACGCCCGGTCGAGCGAGTCGTGCCGGATGGTCAGGGTCTCCCCCGCCGTCCCGAACAGCACCTGCTGGTGGGCGACCAGGCCGGAGGCGCGCACCGAGTGCACCCGTACCCCGTTGACCTGGGCGCCGCGGGCCCCCGGCAGCTCGTCGGTGGTGGCGTCCGGCATGCCGGGCAGGTCGGCCGCGGCCCGGGCGGCGGCGATCGCCGACGCGGTGGCCAGCGCGGTACCGCTCGGCGCGTCGATCTTGCGCGGATGGTGCTCCTCGATGATCTCCACCGACTCGAAGTAGCGCGCCGCCCGGGCCGCGAACTCCATCATCAGCACGGCGCCTACGCCGAAGTTCGGGGCGATGACCACGCCGATCCCGGGCCGGTCGGCCAGCCAGCCGCGCACCCGCTCCAGCCGCTGCTCGGTGAAGCCGCTGGTACCGACGACCACGTTGATTCCCCGGTCGATGCACCAGCGCAGGTTGTCCAGCACGGCGTCCGGCGTGGTGAAGTCGACCACCACCCGGGCGCCCGCGTCGGCGGCGTCGGACAGCGGGTCACCCTCGTCGACCGTGGCGACCAGGTCCAGGTCCTCGGCGCCGTCGACGGCCTTGCACACCTCGACGCCCATCCGGCCGCGCGCACCGAGCACGCCGACCCGGATCAGCTCCGGTTCGTCAGTCACGGGCTGAGGTTAGCCCACACCGGCGCCCGCGCCGGCGGCCGGCCGGGGCGGTCAGCCCACCCGTCACCCGTCCGGCGCTCCGGCGGCGCCGGCGTGCCGGTCGCAGCGCCGCTCCACCGGCGGGGCCGCGACCAGACGCTCCAGCGCGGCCCGGTCGGCGTCACTGACCGGGGTGTACACCACCAGCCGCGCCTCCGGCGCGGACGAGATGGACAGGCTGGTGGAGCGGGTGTGCAAAAGCCCGGGGCCGAGCTTGTGCCGGAACGACTTGTGGTGGGAACCCGGCACCGCCACGTCGTGCGCGGCCCACAGCCGGGCGAAGTCGGCGCTGGCCGCCGTCAACCGGCGTACCAGTGACGTCCACGCCGGCTCCGCCAGGTGGCGGCCGAAGGCGGCCCGGAAGGTGGCCACCATCTGCGCCAGCTCGGCGTCCCGGTTGACCACGCAGCTGCAGCAGGGCGCCACCGTGGACAGTTGCCAGAGCGCGTTGCGCTCCGCCTCCGGGGCGCCCACCACGCTCGGGAACATCGCCTGATAGCCGATGTTCCAGGCGAGCACGTCGTAGCGGCTGTTGTAGACCACGGCGGGCATCGGCGCCAGGCCGTCGAGGATGACCTGGATCTCCGGGGTGAGCACCTGCGGGCCGGTGTCGGCGGGCACCGAGGGCACGTCGGCGAGCCGGTACAGGTGCTCCCGCTCGGCGCGGTCCAGGCGCAGGGTGCGGGCTACCGCGTCGAGGATCTGCACGCTCGCGTTGATCGGCCGGCCCTGCTCCAGCCAGGTGTACCAGGTGACACCCACCCCGGCCAGCTGCGCCACCTCCTCGCGGCGCAGCCCCGGGGTGCGCCGGCGGACCCCGTCGGGCAGCCCCACCGCGGCCGGCGTGAGTCGGGCGCGGCGGGTTCGCAGGAACCGGGCCAGCTCCGCGCGGCGGGTCGCACTGGTCGCTGCCGTCACGCCCACCATCGTCGCCGATCCGTCGCTGCCGGTGCCAGGTGCTGGTGGTACCAGGATGCGCAGGCTCTGCCCACCGGCGGCGGATCCGGGCGAGCGTGGCGCCATGACGCAGCCCGCCACCCGGCCCGGACTCCTGCTCGGGATCCTGCTCGCCGGACAGTTCATGGCCATCCTCGACGTCGCGGTGGTGAACGTGGCCGCCGCGACGGTCCGCACCGACCTGTCCGCCACCGGCGCCCAGGTACAACTCGTCGTCGCCGGCTACACCATCACCTACGCCGTCGCTCTGATCACCGGCGCCCGGCTGGGTCACCGGCTCGGCCCCGGTGCGGTCTTCCAGGCCGGCCTGGCCCTGTTCACCGTCGCCTCGCTGGCCTGTGGCCTGGCCTGGTCGACCGGCGCGCTGATCGGGCTGCGGTTCGCGCAGGGCGTCGGGGCCGCGCTGCTGGTGCCGCAGGTGCTCAGCCTGATCCAGCGTCACTTCAGCGGCGCCGACCGGATCCGGGCGCTGGGCCGCTACGCCGCCGTCATCGCCGGGGCGTCGGTGGTCGGCCAGGTGGTCGGCGGCCTGCTGGTCAGCGCCGATCTGTGGGGTACCGGCTGGCGGCCGGTGTTCCTGGTCAACGTCCCGGTCGGCGTGGGCCTGCTGGTGCTGGCCCGACGCCACCTGCCCCGGGAGCGCGGCGACCGCAGCCGCGGCCTGGACCCCGGCCGGCCTGGTCACCCTGTCGCTGGCCGTCCTGCTGCTGGTGGTCACCCGCTGGTGCTGGGGCACGAGGAGCACTGGCCGCTGTGGGGGTGGCTGGCGCTGGCCGGGTCCGTGCCGGCCGTCGCGGCGTTCGTGGCGGTCGAGCGGCGCGCCGGGGCCCCGCTGGTACCGATGGCGGTGCTGGCCACCCCGGGGATCGGGGTGGCGCTGGTGGCGCTGTTCCTGACCATGTCGGCGTACGGCGGATTCCTGTTCACCACCGCGCTGCACCTGCAGGGCGGGCTGGGCTACCCGGCGGCCCGGGCCGGCGCCACCTTCGTGGTCGCGGCGGTCTGCTTCGGCACCGCCAGCCTCAACTGGCGCCGGCTGCCGGCCCGCTGGTACCCGGCGCTGCCCAGCGCCGGGCTCGCGGTCGGCGCGCTCGGCCTGCTCGGCACCGCCCTGGGGGTACGCGACGGTACCGGCCTCGGCGCGGCGTTCTGGCTCGGACAGGTCGCCTTCGGGCTGGGCTTCGGCTGCGCCTTCGCACCGCTGATGACCCGGGCGCTGGCCCGGGTACCCGTACCGCGCGCCGCCGACGCCAGTGGACTGCTCACCACCATGACCCAACTGGCGCAGGTGATCGGGGTGGCCAGCTTCGGCACCGGCTACCTGGCGGGGCACCCGTCCGGGCCCGCGCTCGCCGGGGTGGCGGTCGTGGAGAGCCTGGCCGCGCTGCTCGCCGCCGCGGTGCTGCTGCCGCTCCGGCGGCGCTACAGCGTCGGCATCTCCCCGGCCGGCCCGATGGCCGCCAGCGACGGCGGCCGGGACAGGATCTCGGCGGCCACCGCGCGGACGTCGTCCACGCTCACCGCGTCCACGGCCGCCAGCAAAGCGTCCACCGACAGCAGCTCGGCGTAGACCAGTTCGCCCTTGCCGAGCCGGCTCATCCGGGAGCCGGAGTCCTCCAGGCCGAGCACCAGCGAACCCTTCGCCATGCCCTTGCCCCGGGCCACCTCGGCGTCGGTGAGGCCGTGCCCGGCCACCCGGTCAATCTCCTCGCGGACCAGGTCGAGCACCTCGCCGGCCTTGGCCGGGGCGCAGCCGGCGTAGACGGCGAAGATGCCGGCCTCGGCGTACTGGGCGGTGTAGGAGTACACCGAGTAGGCCAGCCCGCGCTTCTCCCGGATCTCCTGGAACAGCCGGCTGGACATGCCGCCGCCGAGGCAGTTGTTGAGCACGCCGAGGGCGAACCGGCGCGGGTCCAGTCGACCCAGCCCGGGTACGCCCAGCGCCACGTGCGCCTGCTCGGTGTCCTTGTCGCGCACCTCCACCCGGGGGCGGCGCACCGGTATCCGGGCGGTCGGGTCCCGGTGCGGCTGGGGCTGGGCGGCCCCGCCGTCCAGCGGCGAGCCGGCCAGCGCCTTGCGCACGTGGCGGACCACCGCCGCGTGGTCGAGGTTGCCGGCGGCGGCCACCACCATCACCGGCGGCGTGTAGCGGCGGCGGTAGAAGCTGTTGATCTGGGCGCGGGTCATCGGGGTGATCGTGTCGACCGTGCCGGAGACCAGCCGGCCCAGCGGGTGGTTGCCGTAGAGCGCGCCGGTGAGCAGGTCGTGCACCTCGTCGCCCGGCTCGTCGTCGTGCATGGCGATCTCTTCGAGGATGACCCCGCGCTCGGTCTCCACGTCCGCCTCGGCGAGTACCGAGTTGGCCACGGCGTCCACCAGCACGTCCACCGCCAGGCCCGCGTCGGTGTCCAGCACGCGGGCGTAGTAGCAGGTGTACTCCTTGGTGGTGAAGGCGTTCGTCTCGCCGCCCACCGCCTCGATGTGCGCCGAGATGTCCAGCGCGGAGCGCTTCGGCGTGCCCTTGAAGAGCAGGTGTTCCAGGAAGTGCGAGGCGCCGGACAGGGCCGGCGACTCGTCCCGGGAGCCGATCCCCACCCACACGCCGATGGAGAACGAGCGGGTGCCGGGCACCGCCTCGGTGATGACGCGCAGGCCGGAGGGGAGCACGGTGCGACGCACCGTACCCCCCATCGGGTCTGTCACGATCCGGTGTGGCACTCCCGGCTCAGCGGTCGCGGTGCCGGCGGCGGCGCAGCTCTTCGCCGCCCTCGCCGGAGCCGCCCTCGCCGGAGCCGCCGTCCTCGGCGGAGCCCTCCTTCGGGCCACGGTCACCGCGCGGGGCGCGGTCGCCGCGGTCCCGGTCGCCCCGGTCACGCGGGCCACGGTCGCCGCCGCGGCCGGCGGGGCGCTCGGAGCCGGCCTCGGCGGCCGGCGCCTCCTCACCCTCCGGACGCACCTTGTCCAGGTAGATCTTGCCGCGGGCGTCGATGTCGGCGATCTGCACCTCGACCCTGTCGCCCACGTTGAGGAAGTCCTCCACCCGGTCGACCCGCTTGCCGTCGCCCACCTTGGAGATGTGCAGCAGGCCGTCGCGGCCGGGCAGCAGCGAGACGAACGCGCCGAACGCGGCCGTCTTGACCACCGTGCCGAGGAACTTGTCGCCGGTCTTCGGCATGGTCGGGTTGGCGATGGCGTTGATCCGGTCGACCGCCGCCTGGGCCGACGGCCCGTCGGTGGCGCCGACGTAGATCGTGCCGTCGTCCTCGATGGAGATGTCGGCGCCGGTCTCGTCCTGGATGGCGTTGATGGTCTGCCCCTTCGGGCCGATCACCATGCCGATCTTGTCGACCGGGATCTTCACCATGGTCACCCGGGGCGCGTACTCCGACATGCCGGCCGGGGCGGTGATCGCCTCGGCCATCACCCCGAGGATGGTCTGCCGGGCCTCGAACGCCTGCGACAGGGCGCCGGCCAGCACGTCCGACGGGATGCCGTCGAGCTTGGTGTCCAGCTGCAGGGCGGTGACGAACTCGGCGGTACCGGCGACCTTGAAGTCCATGTCGCCGTAGGCGTCCTCGGCGCCGAGGATGTCGGTGAGGGTGACGTACTCGGTCTTGCCGTCCACCTCGTCCGAGATCAGGCCCATGGCGATGCCGGCCACCGCCGCCTTCAGCGGTACGCCCGCCGACAGCAGCGACATCGTCGAGGCACACACCGAGCCCATCGACGTCGAGCCGTTGGAGCCCAGCGCCTCGGACACCTGGCGGATCGCGTACGGGAACTCCTCGCGGCTGGGCAGCACCGGGATCAGTGCCCGCTCGGCCAGCGCGCCGTGCCCGATCTCGCGGCGCTTGGGCGCACCTACCCGGCCGGTCTCGCCGGTCGAGTAGGGCGGGAAGTTGTAGTTGTGCATGTAGCGCTTGGACTTCTGCGGCGACAGGGTGTCCAGCGACTGCTCCATGCGCAGCATGTTCAGCGTGGTGACGCCGAGGATCTGGGTCTCGCCGCGCTCGAACAGCGCCGAGCCGTGTACCCGCGGCAGTACCTGCACCTCGGCGGTGAGCGGGCGGATGTCGCGCAGCCCGCGCCCGTCGATACGCACCTGGTCGCGCAGCACCCGGGCCCGGACGGCCTTCTTGGTCACCGACCGGAACGCGGCGCTGACCTCCTTCTCACGCCCCTCGAACTGGGCGGCCAGCCGCTCCTTGACGGCCTCCTTGATCCGGTCGAGGGCGTCCTCGCGCTCCTGCTTTCCGGCGATGCGGAGAGCCTCGGCGACCTCGTCGGCCACCGCACCGGAGACGGCCGCGTACACGTCGTCCTGGTAGTCCAGGAAGACCGGGAACTCGGCGACCGGCTTGGCGGCCACCTGGGCCAGCTCGTCCTGGGCGCGGCAGAGTTCGCGGATGGTCGGCTTGGCGGCCTCCAGGCCGCTGGCGACGACCTCCTCGGTCGGCGCCGTGGCGCCGCCGGCGATCAGCGCCACGGCGTGCTCGGTGGCCTCGGCCTCGACCATCATGATCGCGACCTCGCCGTCGGGCAGCACCTGGCCGGCCACGACCATGTCGAAGGTGGCCCGCTCCAGCTCCTCGACGGTCGGGAAGGACACCCACTGCCCGTCGATGTGGGCCACCCGGGTCGCCCCGATCGGGCCGGAGAACGGCAGGCCGGACAGCTTGGTCGAGAGCGACGCGGCGTTGATCGCCACCACGTCGTACGGGTGGCGCGGGTCGAGCGCCAGCACCGTCTCGACGACCTGGACCTCGTTGCGCAGCCCCTTGACGAAGCTCGGGCGCAGCGGGCGGTCGATCAGGCGACAGGTGAGGATGGCGTCCTCGCTGGGGCGCCCCTCGCGGCGGAAGAACGAGCCGGGGATGCGCCCGATGGCGTACATCCGCTCCTCCACGTCGACGGTCAGCGGGAAGAAGTCGAACTGCTCCTTCGGCTGCTTGCCGACCGTGGTGGCGGAGAGGATGACCGTCTCGCCCAGCTGAGCGAGGGCGGAGCCGGCTGCCTGCTGGGCGAGCCGGCCGGTGGAGAAGACGATCTCCCGGGTGCCGAAGGACCCGTTGTCGATGATCGCCTTACTGGACTGCGAGCCGAGATTGTTCTGCTCGGTCATGTGGTTGCTGTGCTCCTTGGGTCATGGGTGCGACCTCGGGGAGCTACCAGGCGGGCCGGTCTTCGATCGAAGCCCGCGGGTCGCCGGTGGCGGACCCGAGAGCCACTACCAAAGACCGGTGCGCCGACTGGCTCCCCTGGGGTGAGGTCGCCGTCCCGATCTGCGGTTGTTCTTGCTCATTCTTACCAGCCGGTGTCGCCGGCCGCGCCGTCATCCGGCGCTGGCGTGGCTGCCTGGCGCGTCACCCGGTGGGCGACCGGCCCGGGCCCCTGGTCTGCCCGGGTGACCGGACGGGTGACTTCCCGCCGGTGGCCCGGTGCTGCCGTGGGCGCCCGTTCAGTGCTGCGGCGCCCGGGCCGGCTGGCGCCGGTGCGGCCCGGGCAGCAGCGGTGTCGCGGCTGCCCGGGCCACCGTGCTATCGGCGCAGGCCGAGGCGCTCGATGAGCGCGCGGTAGCGCGAGATGTCGGACTTCTGCAGGTAGTTCAGCAGCCGGCGGCGGCGGCCGACCAGCAGCAGCAGGCCACGCCGGCTGTGGTGGTCGTGCTTGTGCAGCTTCAGGTGCTCGGTCAGGTCCGAGATACGCCGGGTGAGCACTGCGACCTGGACCTCGGGCGAACCGGTGTCGCCCTCCTTGGTCGCGTGCTCCTGCATGATCTGGGTCTTCAGTTCAGCGGCGAGCGCCATGATCTCCCTTTGGTTGGCTGGGCTGGTATCCGCTCCGCACCCGCGGCGTCGAGCAGGCACGCGGAGCGACCGGGGGTCAACCCGGTGTCGCCAAGGCTACCAGCCCGTACTTCACCGCCTCCCCGGGGCCGCCCGGCGGCCCGCGGACAACGGTCAGGGCAGCAGTGCGCGGGTGTCCGCGACGTCCTGGTCGATCTGGGCGATCAACGGCTCGATCCCGCTGTACGCCCGCATCTCGCGCAGCCGGTGCACGAAGTCCAGGGCCAGCCGCTCGCCGTAGAGGTCTCCGTCGAAGTCGAGGACGTAGGCCTCCACCCGGCGCTCCCGGCCGTTGAAGGTGGGGTTGGTGCCGATGGAGACGGCCGCCGCCCGGCGCTCCCCGCGGCGGCGCAGCCAGCAGGCGTACACCCCGTCGGCGGGGACCGCGGCGTACCGGGCGACGAACAGGTTGGCGGTGGGGAAGCCGAGTTCCCGGCCGCGCTGGTCGCCGCGGACCACCACGCCCTCCAGCCGGTGCGGGCGGCCCAGCGCCGTGGCGGCGGCCACCACGTCCCCGGCGTCCACGCAGGCCCGGATGTAGGTGGACGAGAACGGGGTGCCGTCGGCGGTGACCAGCGGCGCGTCCTCGACGGCGAAGCCGAAGGTACGCCCCAGCTTGGCCAGCAGCGCCACGTCCCCGGCCGCCCGGTGCCCGAAGCGGAAGTTCTCCCCGACCACCACCCGGGCCGCGTGCAGGTGCTCGACCAGCACGTTGTGCACGAACGCCTCGGCCGACAGCCGGGAGAAGTCCTGGGAGAACGGCACCACGCAGAGCACGTCGGCGCCCAGCGCCTCGATCAGCTCCGCCTTGCGGGCCGGCTCGGTCAGGATGGCCGGGTGCGAACCGGGCCGGACCACCTCGGACGGGTGCGGGTCGAAGGTCACCACCACGGACTGAAGTCCCAGGTCCCGGGCGGTCTTCACGGTATGTCCGATGATCTCCTGGTGGCCCCGGTGCACCCCGTCGAAGACGCCGATGGTGACCACCGAGCGGCCCCAACCGTTGGGAGCCGCCTCGTATCCGCGCCAGCGCTGCATGCCGGGAAGCCTATCGAGACCGACCCGCCGCCCGGCGCCCGCGCCGAGCCGGCCGCAGCCGGGGCACGAGCCGGTGGTCAGCCGGCCGGGGCCAGTACCACCTCGGCGCGCGCCCGGCCGTCCCGCTCCCGGACGATGGCCAGCACCCGGCCGTCCGGGCCGAACACGGCGTACGCGCCCGGGATGCCCACGGCGGGCAGCGGCCCGCCGTGCGAGAGCACCGCCGCTTCGGCGTCGTCGGCGTCCCGGCGGGTGAAGTACCGGGCGGCGGCGGCCGGCAGGTCCAGCGTCACCGGGTCGTCCCGCTCCGCCAGCTGCTCCAGGGTCAGCGCGTCGGCCAGGGTGAACCCGCCGACGGCGGTACGGCGCAGCGCGGTCAGGTGCCCGCCGACGCCCAGCGCGGCCCCCAGGTCCCGGGCCAGCGCCCGGACGTACGTGCCGGAGGTGCAGGCCACGTCGACGTCCACGTCCAGCAGGCCGGGGGCCGCGCGCCGGATGCCGAGGACGTCGAAGCGGCTGACGGTGACCGGGCGCGCCACGTGCGCCACCTCCTCACCGGCGCGGACCCGCTTTACGAGCGCTGTCCGTCGATCTTGATGGCCGACACGGCGCTGGGTACCTGCAGGATCTGCCCGGTCAGCGCGGCCACCCCGGCGGCGATGGCGGCGTCGGTGACCCGTCGGCCGGGGTGGTCGCGGTCACCTCGCCCTCGGCGTCGTCGGTCACCGTGGCCTGGCCCAGCCGGATGGTGGCGGCGTACCGCTTGTCCGAGCCGATGACGTAGGTGAGCAGCCGGGTGGCCCGGCCGACGCCGAGCACCAGGACGCCGGTGGCCATCGGGTCGAGCGTGCCACCGTGCCCCACCCGCCGGGTCCGCGCGATCCGACGCACCCGGGCAACCACGTCATGGGAGGTCATCCCGCCCGGCTTGTCCACCACGATCAGACCCGTCGGCTCCACGCCGGACAGCGTCTCACAGTGCGCGGGGGCGCGGCCCCGGCGCTGCCCCGTGGACGCGGTCGCGATGACCCCGGGGGGCCACGTCGGGCGGCACCGGGATCACCGGGGCGCGGGGGCCGGGTCCCGGTGAGTGGATCGGTAACGGCCGGGTGAGGTGCCGAGGACGTTGGTGAAGGCGGCGATGAAGCTGCTCGGGTTCGACCATCCGCAGGCGTGCGCCGTGGAGGTGACGTCGTGGCCCTCCGCGAGCAGGACCAGTGCGCGGTAGATCCGCAGCTGCGTGCGCCACTCGTGGTACGTCATGCCGAACTCGGCGCTCAGCAGGCGGCTCAGCGTCCGGGAACTGGCTCCGATCGTCCGACCGAGGTCGTCCAGGGTGGCGTTGCCGGTCGGATTGGCCGTCACCACGCGAGCCAGCGCCCGCAGCCGGGAGTCGCGTGGATTCGGAAGTTGCAGGGGCTGCTCGTCGGCCAACTGGAGCTCGTCGACGAGTACCCGCTCCAGGCGAGCCTGCGCGGCGCTGTGTCGGGAGCGCAGGTGCGGGTCGTAGCTTCGCGCGCCGGTGAGCGTGAGAATCGCTTCCCGGGCGAGGTCGTCGACGGCGAGGACCGCGGGGTGGTCGGGGAGCTGCCCGACCAGCGCATCCGGAAGGAACAGGATCCGCATGTCGGTGTCGCCGTGGGCGCGGTGCCGATGGGTGATCCCGGCAGGAGTCCAGGCGATCCGGTTGGTGGGGACGATCGAGGTGCCCGCACCGGTATCGACCGCGAGTACGCCGCGGGCGGCGTAGACGAGGTGTCCGCGCCGGTGGGACTGCGCCCGGCTGACCCCACCCGAGGGCCACAGGTGGACCCCGCCGGACGGCCAGAGGTGCGTCGGGATCGAAGATTGGCGGGCAAGCGGCATTGTCTGGCAGTTTACCAGTGGCCCGACATCGGACGCCGTAGCCAGCATGAACGTATGCGACCGGAAGCCATCGAAACTCTGCTCGACGTCCCGGGCGGGCGGCTGCGCTCCTTCATGCGCGGCTCCGGCCCCACCCTCGTGCTGCTCGCCGGCGGGCACGGTGATGCCGCACGGACCGAGGCGCTCGCGAACCACCTCGCCGACCGGTACACCGTCCTCACCTACGACCGCCGTGGCCTGTCGGAGAGCACGACCAGCGCCCCGGCCGGGACGCTGGCCACCCACGCCGACGACGTGTCGCGCCTGCTCGGCCACCGCACCGCCGGACCGGTGCACGTCTACGGCACCAGCTTCGGCGCGCTGATCGCACTGGAGCTCGCCGCTGCCGACCCCGGGCGCCTCGATGTGGTGATCGCCCACGAGCCACCGGTGACCCAGCTCCTGCCGCCGGCGCAGCGACGCGCTGCCGCAGCGCAGCTGCAAGATGTGCAGAACAGGTTCCTGACCGGGGGCGTCGGTGCCGCGCTCCAGCGGTTCGCCGAGGTGCTCGCCACTGATCCGACGGACCGGGAGCCCGGCGTCGAGGTCCCGGCTGCCGGCCCGCAGCAGCTGGCGAACGCGGCGTACTTCCTCACCCACGACCTGCCCCTGGTCCGCCGGCACGCGGTCGACCTCGCCGCGCTCACGGCGTCGCGGGCCAATCTCGTCACCGCCGTCGGGCAGACCTCGGGCGACATCTGGCCGCACCGGTGTGGCCGGCTACTCGCCGACGAGTTGGCCGTCCCTGTCCAGACGTTCCCGGGTGGGCACAGCGGCTACGCCCTCCGCCCCCGGGCCACTGCCGACCGGATCCACCAGGTGCTCCAGGACATCGGCGGACACCGACCCCGGCGCCGGACTACGCCGGCAGGCCCACCACGGTCCACCGGCCGGAGCGCAGCCGGGCGAGGATGAGCGCCAGCCGGATCAGGATGAACAGGGTGAGCCCCGCCCAGATGCCGCCGAGCCCGAGATCCAGCGCGTAGGCCAACCAGATGGCCGGCAGGAAACCACCGAGCGCGGCGACCACGGTCATGTTCCGCAGGAACTTCGCGTCCCCCGCGCCCACCAGCACCCCGTCCAAGGCGAAGACCACCCCGCCGAACGGCTGCATGGCCACGAACCACGGCCAGGCCACGCGGCACTGGGCCAGCACCGCCGGGCCGGCGTCGAACAGCCGGGGCAGCACTCCGCCGGCCACGGCGACCACCCCGCCCAGGACGGTCCCGCAGGCCAGCCCGGCCAGCGCCAGGCGCCGGGCCAGCCGCCGGGCGGCAGCCGCGTCGCCGCCCCCGAGCGCGGCGCCCACCAGCGGCTGCGCGGCGATGGCCAGGGCGTCCAGGATCAGCGAGCAGAACAGCCACAGTTGCAGCGCGATCTGGTGGGCGGCCAGCGGCGCCGGGCCGAACCGGGCGGCCACCGCGGTGGCGGAGAGGAAACACACCTGGAAGGCGGCGCCGCGCAGCGCCAGGTCCCGCCCCAGCACGAGTTGGGAGCGCAGGCCCGCCGCGCGCGGGCGCAGCGCGGTCCGCTCGCGGACCAGGGCCGCGACGAACAACCCGCCGGCGAGGGTCTGCGCGGTGACGTTGGCGACGGCGCTGCCGGACAGGCCCAGACCCAGGGGGTACACCAGCAGCGGGCAGAGCACGGCGGAGAGCAGGTTGGCGCCGAGCACGTAGCGCAGCGGCCGGCGGGTGTCCTGGACCCCGCGGAGCCAGCCGTTGCCGGCGGTGGCCAGCAGCAAGCCGGGGGCGCCGAGGGCGGCGATGCGCAGCCAGTGTGCCGCCGGGCCGGCCACCGCCGGGTCGCCGCCGGACAGCGCCCGGGTCACCGGCCCGGCGGTGAGCTGCGCGAGTACCAGGATGAGCAGGCCGAGGGTGAGCGCCAGCCAGGACGCCTGTACGCCCTCGGCGACCGCGCCGGCCCGGTCACCGGCGCCGAAGCGGCGGGCCGACCGGCCGGTGGTGCCGTAGGCGAGGACGGCGCCGAACCAGGCGGCGACGGTGAGCACCACGCCGCCGACGGCGAGCGCGTCCAGCGGGAGGCTGCCCAGGTGGCCGACGACCGCGGTGTCGACGAGGACGTAGAGCGGCTCGGCGGCGAGCACGACCAGTGCGGGGAGGGCAAGGCCGGCGATGCGGCGGGCAGTCGCGTCCGGGGTGGCCGCGGCGATGGTCACGCCGTCAGCCTAACGGCTCAGACGTAACGGGTGAACCCCGTGCCCGGTCAGTACCGGAGCACGGGGGCGGGCGCCTACTGGCGGGTGTCGAGCGAAATCTGCAGAGCCCGGCGGGCCTGCTCGGCGGCCTCGTCGGTGGGGCGCGGGCGGGGCTTGTGCGGTGACTTGGTCTGGGCAGACACGGGGTGTCCTCCGGCAGGTGCGGCACGCGCACCGGGCGCCGTGGGAGCGGCGCGGCGGGCGCGGACGTGCGTAACAGAGCGTGGCGAGTGCTTGCGCGTACCGCCTGTGGCTGCCGGGGTTGCCGGTCGAAAGTGGCCGGGGTGGAGCGCGGATCGTGTTGACCAGGTACCAAACTATCGTTCAGGAGACCTGCGTGCGGCACATGTCCCGCATCCTGGAACGATCGTTAAGGAATTCTCCCGGCTCACCCCGCGGCGACCACCCCCGGCGCCCGGCGGGGCAGCAACGGCACCCACACCGCCGGCTCCGCCAGTTCGCTGTCCGGCCGCTCCCGCACCAGCACGTGCGCCCCGGCGGTGTCCGCACCCTCAGCGGCCACCACCAGCTCCGCTCCGGCCGGCTCCGCCGCGCCCACCAGCCGCGCCGACACACCGTGCGCGGCCAGCTCGGTGAGCAGCCCGGTCAGCCGGCGCCCGGCACGCCCGTCGGTGACCACCCGCAGCGGCACCCCCCTGGCCGCCGCCACCTGGGCGCCCACCTGCACCGCGGCGTCCCCGTCCGGGCCGCCCGAGGTACGCACCAGCACCGCCGGGAAGGCGGCCGGCAGCGGCTGCGCCACCGTCGCCAGCCGGCCGTCGGTCGCCGCCCGCAGCCGCTGGTACGCCGGGTGGCCGGCGGCCACCACGAGCAGGTCCGGGTCGCTGGAACGCACCTGTTCGGGCAGCTCGGCAGCCGGGTCCACGGCGAACCGGGCGAGCACCGGGGCGGCCAGCCCGCGCTCGCGTACCGGCCCGGCCAGCTGCTCCAGCTCGGCCATCACCCGGGTCAGCTCCAGCAGCTCACCGGAGAGCCCCGAGCCCACCTCCAGCCGCCCCGGCCGCCGGTACGGCAGCAGGTGGCTGAGCACCACCTCGGCGCGTACCGGGGCGCCACCGTCCAGCGCCACGGTGCCGCCGCTGAGATCACCGGCCAGGTCGGCGGCGAGCGCCAGCGGCTCGGTGTCCCCGGTGGGCGACTGCACCACCAGCAGCACCCGGTACGCCGCCGGCACCCCGAGCGCCGCCTTCTCCGCCTCGGCGATGTCCCGGTCCACCCGGCGCTTCGGGTAGATCAGCGCCAGCAGCGGCCCGGTCATCACGGTGGTCACCAGCGCCATCACCACCATCAGCGAGAACAGCTGGACGTCCAGGATGCCCAGCTGCAGGCCGACGGTGAGGATGACGATCTCGGTCAGCCCGCGGGTGTTCATCAGCGTGGCCAGCGCACCGGCCTGCCGGGTACGTACCCGCTGCAACCGGGCGCCGACGAAGGCGCCGACGAACTTGCCGCCGATCGCCACCGCCAGGATGGCCAGCAGCTCGACCACGCCGGACAGGTCGACCTTGGACAGGTCCACCTTCATCCCGGAGATGACGAAGTAGACCGGCAGCAGCAGCAGGACGCTGACCTGTTCCAGCCGCTCCATGATCTCGTGGCGCAGCCGCGCTCCGGCGTCCAGCCGGGGCATCACCACGCCGAACAGGAACGCCCCGAAGATGAAGTGCACGCCCAGCCACTCAGTGGCGAACGCCGAGGAGAGCACCCCGATCAGCACCACCGCCAGGATGTTCGGGGTGAGCCGGCCGGCGCTGTCCCGGGCCGCCGCCAGCCGGCGCAGCAGCGGGCGTACCACCAGGAACATCACCAGCAGGTAGGGCAGCGCCAGCAGGATGTGCCACTGGCCGGTGTCCGCGCCGGCCACGGTGACCACGACGGCCAGCAGCGACCAGGCGATCAGGTCGTCCACCGCGGCGCTGGCCAGCGCCAGGCCGCCCAGCTGGATGCGGTGCATGCCCCGGTCGGCCAGGATCCGGGCCAGCACCGGGAACGCCGTGATCGACATCGCCGCCCCGAGGAACAGCGCGAACGGCAGCACCCGGTGCACGTCGTGGCGGTGCGCCAGCCACACCGCCAGGGCGGCGCCCAGGCCGAACGGCAGCATGATCGAGCCCAGCGACACCGACACCGCGACCCGCTCCTTGCCACGGATCAGCGTCTGGTCCAGCTCGTAGCCGACGATGAACATGAACAGCGCCAGCCCCACGTTGGCCAGCCCACCCAGCGCCGGGCGGACCTCGGCGGTGGGGAACAGCCGGCCGGAGACGACCGTGCCGAAGATGCTCGGGCCGACCAGGATGCCGGCGAGGATCTCGCCGACCACGGGCGGCTGCCCCAGCCGGCGGGCCAGCGCACCCAGCAGGCGGGCGAGCAGGATGATGACGGCCAGGCCGATCATCAGGATGCCGGCGGCGTGTGCGGTCATCGGGGGGCTCCTCGTTCGTCGCGGGGTCGGCAACGCGGGGCGGACACGTGCGGGCGGTACTCAGTCGTCGGGCAGCTGGCTGGTTGTACCACGGGCGTAGGCGGTGCTGACACCGTCCGGAACGCCGACGATCGGCGCCGGAGCGCCGGGTACCAGCAGCCGGCAGCCGCGGCCGTCGGCGTCGACGTCGAGCACCGCCGAGGCACCGGCCGGCGGCGGCGCCTGCGGCGCGGTCACGTAGATGATGTGCACGCCGTACCGGCCGGCGGCGGCACCTGCGATGTCCCGGGCGCCGGGGTCCAGCCGCTCGTCCAGCACCGCCAGCACCCGGGGATGCACCGCCCGGGAATCACCGGCCACCCGGACCCGCAGCTTCACCAGATCCCACAGGCGTACGCCCAGGTCGGCGGCGAAGGTGTCGCGGGTGGCGGCGTGCAGGCCGGAGATCGGCGGGGTGTTCGGCCGGGCGTGCGGCAGCCAGTTGAGCCACTGCCAGTTCTCGGTGGGCGTCTGCGCCAGCGCCGCCACCAGGCACAGGTCACGCGGCGCCTGCAGGATCACGCACTGGGCGATCAGCCAGCGCAGCAGCGGCGCGGTCGCCTCCGGCAGCCCGCGCACCACGAACGCCCCCTCGGCGGCCAGCCCGAACGCCAGCGGCGTCGGCAGCGGTACCTGGGGCGTGGGCCCGGGCCGCCAGCCGAGGCGTACCCACAGGGTGTTGGGGTGCCCGGCGGGGCGCAGTGCCTGGGCCAGACCCCGCTCGGGCAAGGTGCTCAGCGCCACCGCGTCCGGCAGCGGCAACTCGCGCGGCGTCGGCCCGAGGGCGCCGGGCGGGCGTACCTGCAGCAGCGCGGCGCCCACCGTGATCAGGTCGAAGTCGCGCAGCTGCCGGGCGCCGTCGAAGCGCTGGCCGTTGACCTGGACCCGGCCGTCGTCGGCCAGCCACAGCGCCCCACCGACGGCGCGCAGCCGGGGCGGGGCGTCCCCGACGCTGGCCTGCACGCCGCCCAGCGGGGCGAAGTCGGGGCTGGCGGCGCTGACCGCGAGCAGCTGGCCGGCGTCCGGACCGCCCACCACCGCCAGCACCGGCAGCGGCCCGGCCGGGGCCACGGGTGCCGAGGGTGCCTGCGGCGCGGGCGCCGTCGGCACGTGCGCGCGGGCCACCACGGTGGGGGTACGCGGCTGCTGCGGCGCCCGGCCGGTCGGCTGCTGCGCCGGCCAGGGCGCGGTCACCGGCGGCGCCGGGCGCACCGGCTGCGGGGCGGCCGGCCGGCGGACCGGGGCCAGCGCGCCGGCCAGCGCCTCGACGAACGCCGTACACGAGTCGTAGCGCTGGCGGGGCTCCTTGGCCAGCGCCCGGGCGAACACCTCGTCCACGGCGGCGGGCAGGTCCGGGCGCAGTGTCGTCACCTTCGGCGGGGCCAGCGTGATGTGCGCCGTGATCATCGCCAGCGAGTTCTCCCGGGGAAACACCAGCTGCCCGGCGAACATCTCGTACCCCACACAGGCCAACGAATACTGGTCGGTGGCCCCGTCGACGTCCTGGCCGAGCAGCTGCTCGGGGGCGCAGTAGGCGGGCGTACCGATGGTCTCCCCGGCGCGGGTCAGGTCGCTGCGCGAGTCGAACTCCTTGCTGATCCCGAAGTCGCACAGGAAGATCTGCTCGTCGTCGTCCCCGGCGCCGGTGAGCAGCAGGTTGCTCGGCTTGACGTCGCGGTGCACCATGCGCATCCGGTGCGCACCGTCCAGCGCGTCGGCGGCCTGCCGGAGCATCCCCACGGCGCGGGCCGGGCTGAGCCGCTCCCGGTGCAGCACGGCGTGCAGGTCCACCCCGTCGACGTACTCCATCGCCAGGTAGAGGTGGCCGTCGGCCTCGTCGGCGGTGTAGACGGTGACCACGTGCGGGTGGCGCAGCCGGGCCGCGGACAGCGCCTCACGCAGGAACCGCTTGCGGAACGTCTCGTCGGCGGCCAGGTGCGGGCGCAGCACCTTGACCGCGTCCAGCCGCTCCAGCAGCCGATGGCGGCACAGGTACACCTCACCCATGCCGCCGACCGCGAGGCGCCGCTGCACCTCGTAGACCGCGAAGCTGGCACCGTCCTCGAGCATCGCTGTCCAGCTTTCCGATCACCCGCGGCGCGGTCCAGTGCTGGCGGCCAAAGTCCCACAGATTCGGCTGAAGTCCCAGCGATTACAGCTAACGTCCCAGCGATTCCAGCCGATCGGCCACCTCGGCCGCGCCCGGGCGGCTGCCCACCGGACGCAGGCAGTCGCTGACCAGGGCGGCCAGCGGCGGCGGGGCGGTCGGGGCGATGCTCGGCGGGGCGGACAGGATGCGTCGCAGCGCCAGCAGGCCGTCACCGGCCGGCAGGTCGCCGTAGACGCCGACGCCGGTACCCACCCGGTGCGCCATCACGCCGAGCGACCAGACGTCGTTGTCGGCGGTCGGCGGCTCGCCCTGCAGCAGCGCCGGGTCCATGTACTCCACCGAGCCGATCGGGCCCATTCCGGTGAGCGTCACACCGGGCGTGAACACCTGGGACAGGCCCAGGTCGGAGAGCTTGCCGCCGCCCTCGTGCAGCAGCACGTTGCCCGGCTTGACGTCGCGGTGCACGATCTGCGCCGCGTGCAGGGCGGCCACCGCCCGGGCCGCGTGCGCCACGGCGCGCAGGCCGGTACGGGCGTCCAGCGGGGCGGTCGGCTCGGCCAGCGAGCCGCCGGGCAGGTACTCCATCGAGTAGTAGAAGACGCCGTCGTGCTGACCGGCGTCGTAGAGGGTCACCAGGTACGGCGACACCACCCGGGCGAACGCCTGCAACTCCCGGGTGGCCCGGCGGAAGGTGTCGCTGCTGGACTCGCCGGAGAGCACCTTCACGGCCACGTACTCGTCCGGCACCGGCAGCCGCTGCGGCCGGCGGGCCAGGAAGAACAGGCCGTGGTTGCCGGAGCCGAGCGGCCGGACGAATTCGTAGTCGGCGATGCCCTGCAGGGTCAGTTCGGTCATCGGGTCCCCTCGGCTCACGGGTTGCGGTGCGACTCGTAGCGGAACCAGCGCTGCCCCAGGTAGATCTGGGCGCCCGGCTTGAGCGGTACGGCCTGCCCCCGGTTCACCCGGGCCGGCGTGTCCTGACCGGGCGGCCGGAGGTAGGTGCCGTTGGCCGACTGGTCGACCAGTTGCACCTGCCAGCCGACCAGCGCCACCCGCAGGTGGACCCGGGAGATCTGGTTCTGCGCGTCGGCCAGGCGCAGCGGCCGGGCCACCCCGGCGGTCACCGCCGGATCCTGCCCCGGCTCCCGCCCGACCAGGTAGTCGATGTCCAGCCGGAAGGTCATCCCGTCGTCGAAGAGGAGTACCCCCAGCGGCGGCCGGGGACCCTCGTGCTTGATCAGCGTCTGCTGCGCCATCGAGATCCCGCACACCTGGCAGTAGCGCAGGTCGGGGTCGTTGAAGTGGTCGTTCTTGCAGAGCACGCCGAGCACCATGGGGCGGGGGTCGACCGGCGTGGCCGGTACCGGCGCCGCCGCCACCTCCTCCGGCAACGGTATGCCCGGCAGCAGGATCACCGACTCGAACGGCTTGGCCGCGTCGGGCACCCGGGGCAGCGACGGGACAGCGGCCGCGGCCGGCGGCCCGGCCTGGGCGGGCGGCGGCGCCGGTGCCGGCGCCTCAGCCAGCGGCGGCGGTGGCGGGTACAGCGGCACGGCAGCCTGCCCGGCGCCCTGGTACGCCGCGGCCGGCTGCGCCTGCACCGGCGGCTGTGGAACCGACGGCTGTGGCAGCGGCGGCTGTGGTGGAACCGGCGCTGCGGCTCGGGCCGGTGGAGCCGTGACCGGCGTTGCCGGTGGCGTCACCACGCGAGCTCCGACCGGCGCCTGCACCGCCATCCCGGCCGGCTCAGCGGCCATCGCGGCCTGCCCGGGAGCCATCATCCCGGCCGGCTCAACCTGCATCCCAGCCGGCTCAGCCGCCATCCCGGCAGGCCCCGCAGCCATCATCCCGGCCTGCTCGACCTGCATCCCGGCCGGCTCGGCCTGCATCCCGGCCTGCTCGGCCTGCATCCCGGCGGGCTCGGCCGCCATCATCCCGGCCGGCTCGGCGTGCATCCCGGCCGGGTCAGCCGCCATCCGGGCCGGCTCGGGAGCCATCGCCCCGGCCGGCGCAGCGGACATCATCGCGGCCTGCCCGGCCGACGCCGTCGCACCCGGCTGCCCCGACGGCGGGTGGTCGGCCGCGTCGTGCGCGCCGGCCTGCGGGGCCATCGCGGCCGGCGCGGCGAGGGCGGACATCGGGTGGGCGCCGGCGGTGGCGGCCAGGCCGGCGCCGGTCACCACGCCACCGGCCAGGTGCAGCCGGGTGTCCGGGGCGCCGCCCGCACCCGGCAGCAGCAGCCGCAGGGCGGTCACCGGGCCCGGTACGAACCGGCTCACCGCCGTGATCGCGTCCGCGCCGGAGAGTCGTACCGGCCCGTCCGCACCGGTCACCTCGGCGGTGGCGGAGCCGTAGACCAGGACGGCGAACCGGCCCTGGGACGGGCCGCCGAGCGCGCAGGCCGGCAGCCGGCCGTCCTCGTCGGCGGCGAGCAGCGCGACGACCCGGCGTACCAGCGTGTTGCCGTCCACGCCGTCGGCCGCCGCCGTGGCGAACACCCGCAGCACCTGATCGGCTCCGGGCTGGTCGGCGACCACCAGGAGCAGGTCACCCGCGCGGGCGACCAGGCCGGCCCCGGGCAGCGGGGTGAACGTGGACAGCGTCATACCAGTCGACCTCCGTGGAAGCGCCAGCGGATGAACGGCACCCGCATCGGCCCGTTGGCCACCAGCCAGACGGCCGCCCACACCAGCACGAACTGGATGAGGAACGCCGAGGCCGGCGGTGCGGCGTCAATGCCCGGGATGGCGCCGGCCTTGAGCAGCAGCCAGATCACCAGGCCCTCGTTGACGATCGTGATGATGCCGAAGCCGGAGGGCCAGTCCTTCTCCCAGCGGAACTGCATGAGGAAGTGGTAGATCAGCTCCCAGACGATGCCCACCACGCAGACCGCGGCGAGCACCAGGAACGTGGTCCGGTACTTCGTGGCCAGCGACGCGTGCACCGGCAGCACCGGCGTGATCAGCGCGGTGACCAGGACACCGACGGTGGCGAGCAGGAAGATCCGGGTCTGGATACGGCCGGACAGAGTGGGAACCATGCGTCGTCGAACCCTTCTGCTACTTGACCGGCCGGTTGGACATCCAGCCCAGCCACTGCGCGGTGGAGCGTAGCGGCCCGATCTTCTTTCCGAAGCCCTTGCGGGCCAGGTCGTCGGTGATCTCCTGGGCAGCCACCTGCAGGCCGAGGAAGGTGTCCACGCCGGGGAAGTAGCCGCCCAGGGTGATCGCGCCGGAGGCGTAGAGGGAGCCGTCGCCGCTGGCCGTGCCCTTGATCTCGAAGTGCCGCTCGACCTCCAGCCGGCCCAGCGGGTTGCGCCCGGCGCCGGCGTGCTGCAGGAGATCGGCGCAGACCCGGTGCTCGGAGATGTCGGCCTCCAGGCCGGTGCAGTCGATGATGTACGTCGACGGGATCTGCTGCGCGCCCTGCTTGCCGGTGACGAAGCTGAGCAGCGTGTCGTTCGGGCCGGGGACGACCTTCTCGACCACCCCCTGCATCGGGTGGTACCAGCCCTCCCGGCGCCCCTTGGCCATCTGCTGCTGCCAGTGCCGCCGCTTCGGGGTGTTGGTCCCGCCCATCTGCTTGTACCGGGCCGCCCGCTCGGCGCCGTCCAGCTTGCGCATCTGCGCCTTGAGCTGACCGCCCCACACCGACTTCGGGTAGTTGAAGCCCTGGTACGCCCAGCCGTCCCCGCCCCGGCGCCGGGACCACAGGTGCGGCCCGTGCGCGCCGCTGATGAACGTCCGGAAGATGTGCACGATCTGCACCTGGGTGTTGAACTTCTCCTTGTCGTCCATCAGCCGCTGCAGCACCCGGGAGGCGACGATCCCGCCGCCGCGCACGATCACCGTGCCGGGGGCGGTCTTGAAGTGCTCGTAGATGTGCTCGTGCGGCTCGTAGGCGTTGACCACGTGCTGGAAGTCGCCGTACTGCTCGCGGAAGGCCTGCAGGTCGGGCAGGTAGCGCAGGCCCGGGTAGCCGATGGCGAGATGCACGAAGCGGGAGCGGAAGGCCACCCGGCGGGTCGGGCTGGTGCCCTCCGGCGGGGTGAGGATGGTGAAGTAGCCGCCGCCGACCCGTCGGCGCACCAGCCGTACCACGCCCTTGGCCAGCATCGAGGAGTAGTTGATCCGCTTCATCTCGCGGTCCAGCGACTCGAAGACGGTACCCGCCCGGGGCGTCCAGTAGTCGGCAAAGATCGGCTCGATGAGCACGTGGAACAGGTGCGCCAGGCTCTTGTCCCGCCACGCCTCGCTCAGCGCGTAGGACGGGAAGCCCCACAGGTTGTCCGGCCGGGACGAGGAGTCCGAGCGGATCCGCGCCTGCCGCGGAATCTGCGACACCCGGGTCAGGTACTCGTAGGTCTGGTACGGGTGGTCGATGTTGGACAGCACCCGGATCTGGTCGGTCGGGACACCGGCGATACGCAGGTAGTCGACGAGCACGAAGGAGCCCATGCCGCCACCCACGGTGACGAACGGGATGTCGTAGACCGGGATGCCGGCGGCGGCCACCAGCTGGTCGGTCCAGAAGCTGGTCTGCAGCAGCTCGGGGGTGAGATCGCCCCGGGTGTGGGTCGGCTGAACCGTCATGTCCGTCCGGCTCTCCTTCGGCGGTCGGGGGTGCCGGGCGCTGGCCCGGTGCTGCCGGTTGTGCTCGCATGGTGCGTGACAAGGTCAGCTTCGGCAAGCGTGAGACGGCTTTGCGACTTCGCCACCGGCCGCGCACGACGCGCCGCCGTCCCCGCGGCGCGCCACCGACCAGCGCGCAGAGCCTGACCTGCACGCAGAGCCTGACCAGCGCCGATCCGGTGCGGCGACGGCAGGAGATCATCTCAGCTCATCGGCGCATGCCGGCGCAAGGCCGGTCCGGGTAAGCAGTGTGTTACAGCGCGGCGCGGATGACGGCGATGACGTCGTCGCGCGAGCCGTACCCGGTGAACCCGGCGGCCAGCCGGTGACCGCCGCCGCCGAGCGCCACCGCGACCTCGGCCACGTCGATGGCGCCCTTGCTGCGCAGCGACACGCTCCACTCGGCCGGCGCCACCTGCTTGAGTACGCAGGCCACGTCGGCCTCCTCGGCCACCCGGACGGCGTCGATGAGCCCCTCCATGACGTGCCGCCCCTGCGCGTGCCGCTCCAGGTCGGCCAGGGTGGCATACGACCACACCAGGCCCCGCCCGCCGGCCCCGGCCGGCTCCAGGCTGGCCCGGGCCAGCACGTCGCCGTAGAGCTTCATGGCGCCGAACGGCCGGCTGTCGAAGAGCCGGCGGCTGATCTCGGCCGGCTTGATGCCGGTGGCCAGCAGCCGGGCGGCCAGCTCGTGCACGGCCGGCGTGGTCAGGTCGAACTTGAACGACCCGGTGTCGGTGGAGAGCGCCACATAGAGGCACTCGGCGATCTGCTGGTCGTAGGCCACGCCGAGGCGGTCGAGCAGGCCGGCGACCACCACCGAGGTGGCCGCGGCGGTCGGGTCGACCAGGTGGATGGAGCCGAAGCCGGCGTTGGACGCGTGGTGGTCGAGCACGATCGACTCGGCCGCGCTGTCCAGCCGGTCGGCCAGCTCTCCCAGCCGGGAGACGCTGGCCGCGTCGAAGCTGATGAACAGGTCCGGGGCGGCCGGCGCGGTGGCCGGGTCGATCAGCAGCTCCACCCCGGGCAGCGCGTCGAAGGGCGGAGTCAGCGTGTACGGGGCGGGAAAGGTCGCCTGGACGGCCACCCCGAGCCGGCGCAGCCCGAGCGCGCAGCCGAGCATGCTGCCCAGCGCGTCACCGTCCGGGTTGACGTGGCAGACCAGCAGCGCCCGGCCACCGAGGCGCAGCGTGTTGACCGCCCGCACCGCCTCGGCCCAGTTCTCCTCGGCGATGGGGGACGGCGCCGGTACGGTGGCCGGGGCGTTCACCCGCGCTCCCGGCCGGCGTACCCGCGGGTCAGCTCCTCCCCGATCACCTCGTCGTCCAGCGCGTCCTCGTCGCTCTCGCCGCCCAGCTCCGGCGGGCCGAAGTCGTCCTCGTCGTCCACCCGGTAGGGCTGCGGGTCACCGGCGAAGCGGGCCCCGGCGGCGATGCGCTGCACCTCGGCGTCGGCGCTGCGGGCCTGGGCCAGCAACTCGTCGATGTGCTTCACGTGCTCCTGCACGTCGTCCATGACGAAGGTGAGGGTGGGCGTGTGCCGCAGCCCGAGCGCCTTGCCGACGGTGCTGCGCAGCAGCCCCTTCGCGCTCTCCAGGGCAGCCGCCGTGGCCTCCCGCTCGGCCGCGTCGCCGAGCACGGTGTAGTAGACCGAGGCGTCGTGCAGGTCGGCGGTGATCCGGGAGTCGGTGATCGTGATCATCCCGAGTCGGGGGTCCTTGATCGTACGCAGCGCTGAAGCGACCAACTCCCGAATCCGCTCCGCATGCCGCCGTACCCGCGCCGGATCAGTCATCTCGCACCTCCGCGCACTCGTACCTCTGCCTCTGTGACACTACCGGGCCGGCGCGGAAGTCTCGCGCAGAGCCGGCCCCGCCCTGCTCAGTCGTCGTCGCCGTAGAGGCGCCGGCGCACCGAGATCAACTCCAGCTCGGGGCGCCCGGCGACCAGCCGCTCGCAGGCGTCCAGCACCTCGCCGACGTGCGCGGCGTCGGGCCCGACCACGGCCACCCCGATCTCCGCGCGCCCGTGCAGGTCCAGCGCGCCCACCTCGGCCACCGCCACCTCGAACCGGCGCAGCGCCGCCACCACCGGACGCACGTAGGAGCGCTTGGCCTTCAACGACCGGGAGTCCCCTGGCAGCAGCGCGTCGAACAGCGCGGTAGCGGTGTACACCGGGCGAGACTAGATCATCTGGTCGACTTCCGCGACGGCAATCCGCCGTCCGGGCTGCGCATCCAGCTCCGCCACCAGGTCCGCCAGGACCGGAGCTGCCTGGTCCAGCCGGGCGACCAGCACCGGCGGCGGCTCCGTCGGCAGTTCGGCGGCTCCGGCGGCCGGCTGGGGCCGGGGCCGGCGCGGCTGGCCGGACGCCGAGCTGCCGCCACGCCCCTGGTAGATCAGCAGGCCGTGGACCGGGTTGGGGACCGCGTCCAGCGCCGCGGTGACCGCCGGCAGCGCCCGGAACGAGGCCCACTGGTCACTGTCGGCCCAGGCCACCTCGAAGACCACGCCCCAGCGGTGCTCCGACCAGCCCCAGTCGCGGGCACCGTGGGACAGCGCCGCCTCGATCAGGGCAGCCGAGTGCGCGTCCTTCCACCGGGCGGCCGGGAATGCCCCGTCCAGCACCTCGATGGACCACCAGTCTTCGCTCATCGCCGCCTCCCTGGGCGCCGCAGCCGGCGCGCGGGCGCCGCTGCCACGGTAGCCCCGGCGCGTAGCGACCCGCCAGCGCTGCGGCGTGCCGTGCCGCGAAGCCTGCCGTCCAGGGGCGGCGGCCGGTCTGTCAGTTGCGGGCGACGATGACGTCGCGGTGAATGGCCTGGTCGACGCGGTGCGCCAGGTCGGCGTAGCCGGGGGCGTCCAGCGCGGTGAAGCCGTGCTCGGCGAGCACGGCGGCCACCGTGTCCCGGGGCGCCACGTGGGTGTTCCAGGCCAGGCCGAGCGCCGCGCCGGGGCGTAGCAGCTGGGCCCAGACCGGCAGCGCGGCGCGCAGCAGCGCCAGCGGGTTGCGGGCCAGGGCGCCGCCGGTGCGCGAGCCGTGCGCCACGCCGTACGGGGCGTCGGTGACCAGCACGTCGGCGCAGCCGGCGCGCAGCCAGTCCCGGGCCGCCGTGGTGTCGCCGTGGTAGAGCACCACGCTCTGCCCGCCGATGACCGCCTCGAAGCGGCGGGCCACCAGGCGGCGCTCCCGGCGTACCGGGGTCATCTCGGCCCGGTGCTTGATCTTCTTGCGCTGCAGGTAGGTGCGTAGGAACGCCGAGTAGGCGTCGACGTCCTTGCCGTCCAGCTCCAGCCCGATGCCGGAGTAGCCGTACATCAGCGCCTGGTTGAGCGTGGTGCCCCGGCCGGCCAGCGGGTCCAGCACGGTCAGCGGCTCGTCCAGCCGCCGGCCGGCGGCCAGCACGGTGACGTTGAGCAGCAGCCGGGTGAACTGTTCGTTGGTCTTGCCGGCGTACTTGGGAATGGTGATGAGGTCGTCGTCGAAGCGGGCCAGTGGGGCCAGCGCCACCGGCCGCAGCAGGTCGGTGTCCACCCGCTCGAAGAGCGCGTAGGCGGCCGACAGGTTCGCCAGCAGGGCCAGGTCGGCGGCGTCCGGCTCGGCGTCGAAGGTGACGTAGTCGAGGCCGGCGATCTGCTCCACCTGGGCGCCGGTCAGCGGGCCGGTCAGGCCGCCGGTGAAGACGGCCAGTTCGGCCAGGGTCAACCCGGGCGCCGCGCCGGCGTACACCCGGTTGGTGGAGGGGGCGATGAGTAGGGCGTACCGCCGCATGGTGTCCCTTCACGACGATGCCCGGGCCGGCCCGCTGGCCGACCCGGGCATCCCGGCTTACTTAGACCCGGGGCTTCTCCCGCATCTCGTACGTCTCGATGACGTCGCCGAGGTGCAGGTCGTTGTAGTTGCTCAGGGTCAGACCGCACTCGTAGCCCTCGCGGACCTCGGTGGCGTCTTCCTTGAACCGCTTGAGCGAGGTGAGGGTGAGATTTTCCGCCACCACCTGCCCGTCCCGCAGCAGCCGCGCCTTGGCGTTGCGCCGCATGATGCCGGACCGGACGATACAGCCGGCGATGGTGCCGACCTTGGACGACCGGAACAGCTCCCGGACCTCGGCGCTGCCCAGGTCGGCCTCCTCGAAGACCGGCTTGAGCATCCCCTTGAGGGCCGACTCGACCTCTTCGATGGCCTGGTAGATGACGGTGTAGTACCGGATCTCCACGCCCTCGCGGTCGGCGTACTCGCGGACCTTGCCCTCGGCCCGCACGTTGAACCCGATGATGATCGCGTCCGACGCGCTGGCCAGGTTGACGTCGTCCTGGGTGACCGAACCGACGCCCCGGTGGATGATCTTGAGTTGCACCTCGTCGGATACTTCGATCTTGACGAGAGCGTCCTCCAGCGCCTCCACCGAACCGGACACGTCGCCCTTGAGGATGAGGGTGAGCGAGTTGCGCTCGCCCTCCTTGATCCGGTCGAGCAGGTTCTCCAGGGTGACCTTGCCACCGAGGTTGGCCAGCTGCGCCGCCCGGTCCCGGGCTTGGCGCTGCTCGGCGATCTGCCGCGCGGTACGGTCCTCGGCCACCGACAGGAAGGTGTCGCCGGCCCGGGGTACCGCGGTCAGGCCCAGCACCATGACCGGACGCGCCGGTCCGGCCCAGGGCAGCGGCTTGCCGTTCTCGTCGAGCATGGCCCGCACCCGGCCGTACGCGTCGCCGGCCACGATGGCCTCACCGACCCGCAGCATGCCGCGCTGGACCAGCACCGTGGCGACCGGGCCGCGACCGCGGTCCAGGTGCGCCTCGATGGCGATACCCTGCGCCGGCCCGTCGATCGGGGCCCGCAGGTCCAGCGACGCGTCGGCGGTGAGCAGGATGCCCTCGAGCAGCCCGTCCAGGTTGATCCGGGACTTGGCCGAGATGTCCACGAACAGCGTGTCGCCGCCGTACTCCTCGGCCACCAGGCCGTACTCGGTCAACTGCTGACGCACCTTGGCCGGGTTGGCCTCCGGCTTGTCGATCTTGTTGACCGCGACCACGATCGGTACCTCGGCCGCCTTGGCGTGGTTGAGCGCCTCGATGGTCTGCGGCATCACACCGTCGTCAGCCGCCACCACCAGCACCACGATGTCGGTGGCCTGGGCACCACGGGCACGCATGGCGGTGAACGCCTCGTGGCCCGGGGTATCGATGAAGGTGATCGCCCGGTCGGCGCCGTCGTGCTCGACGTGCACCTGGTAGGCGCCGATGTGCTGGGTGATCCCACCCGCCTCACCGGCGACGACGTTGCTCAACCGGATGGCGTCGAGCAGCTTCGTCTTACCGTGGTCGACGTGACCCATGATGGTCACCACCGGCGGCCGGCTGACCAGCCGCTCCTCGGCGATTTCCGCGTCCAGGTCGATGTCGAACCGGGCCAGCAGCTCCCGGTCCTCCTCCTCACGGGTGACGATCTGCACCTCGAAGCCCAGGTGCTCGCCGAGCAGCAGCAGCGTCTCGTCCGAGCAGGACTGGGTCGCGGTCACCATCTCGCCCAGGTTGAACATCTCCTGGACCAGCGAGCCGGGGTTGGCGTTGATCCGGTCCGCGAAGTCCGACAGCGAGGCGCCTCGCGGCAGCCGGACCACCTGGCCCTGGCCGCGCGGCGCACCCGAACTCATCGTCGGGGCGGACAGGTTGTCGAACTCCTGCCGGCGCTGCTTCTTGGACTTGCGGCCACGGGCCGGCTTGCCACCGGCGCGACCGAAGGCGCCACCGGTGCTGCCGCTGCGCCCGCGACCGCCCGGGCCGCCGCCGCCGGGGCGACCGGCGCCTGCCGGTCCACCGCCGCCGGTGCCGCCGCCGGGACCGCCACGGTAGCCGCCGCCGGTACCGGCGCCGCCGCCACCGCCCGGGCCACCGCGGTAGCCGCCGCTGGTACCGGTACCACCGCCGCCACCGCCGGGGCCGCCACGGAAGCCACCGCCGCCAGCACCGCCGCCGCCACCGCCAGGGCCGCCACGGAAGCCGCCGCCGGTACCGCCGCCGCCACCGCCGGGACCACCACGGAAGCCGCCGCCGGTGCCGCCGCCGGGACCACCACGGAAGCCGCCGGGGCCACCGCCCGGACGACCGGGCCGGTCACCGCCGGGGCGGGCACCGGGGCCGGTGGGCCGCTGCGAAGGCATCTGCGAAGGACTCGGCCGGGGGCCGCCCATGGAGGCCGGGTTCGGCCGGGGCGGCATCGAAGCCGGGTTCGGTCGGGGCATCCCGGCCGGCGTCGGACGCGGACCGGCCGGAGCCGAACCGGTGATGCCGAACGGGTTGTTGCCGGCCGGACGCGGCGGGCGGGTGCCGCCCGGACGCGGCGCGGAGCCGCCCTCCGGCCGGTTGCCGGGCGTCGTCGGACGCGGCGGCAACAGCGACGGGCCGCTGGGGCGGGGACCGTCACCGGTGGGCCGGGGCCGCGACTGCGCGGCCGCGCGGGCCGCCTCCTGCTCCGCCTTGAGCGCACTGGCGCGCGCCTCGGCGGCCGCCACCTCGATGTCGTGCGCGCTCGCCGGCTTCGCCACCGGGGCGGCCGGAGCCGTCGGCGGGGTCAGCTTGCGGGCCGGACCCGGCACCGGGCTGGGGCGGCGCGGCGGCGCGGGGCGGGCCGAGACCCGCTGCTCGCTCGACGCGCCCGAGGTGGGCGCACTCGGGGCGGCCGGAGCCGCCGGGGCGGCCGAACCGCCGGACTCCAGGGACACCCGTAGCCGCCGGGCCACTGGGGCCTCGACGGTACTGGACGCTGATTTCACGTACTCGCCGAGCTCCTGAAGCTTGGCCAGAACGGTCTTGCTGTCGACCCCGAGCTCTTTCGCCAGCTCGTGTACGCGGGCCTTGCCTGCCACTGCACTCCTCACTCCGAGGCCGCGCGGGCAGGTACCCGCGGCGACCTCACGCCTGCACTTGAAGCCTGTTCATGCCAGCGACTTCATCGTGTGCTCATGTCCGTCGTCCTACCTTGCTGGTCACCTGTGACCCGGAAGCCACAGCGGTCTCCTTGGGCCGGCCGGTCGGCTGGCCCTCGGGTCGTCCTCGTCACACCGCGCCCGTCACGCGACGGGGTGCCCGGCGATGTACTGCCGGAGCGCCTCGACCTCGACCACGCCACTGGTCCGCAGCGCGCGCCCGAAGGCCCGACGCCGCACAGCGACCGCGAGGCAGGCCGGATCCGGATGGAGCGAGGCTCCCCGTCCCGGCCGTCTGCGTGCCGGATCCGGGACCAGCAGGACGGAACCGTCCTGGGCCACTTCACCGACGATGCGGAGCAACTCGGAGGCCGGCGCCCGGCGCCGACACCCCACACACGTACGGACCGGAGTCCGCACCGCAACTGCCCCCGACACGGCGGCTGAGCTGTCCAGATCCGGGTGCCGGGGCGAAGCCCGCGAGAGTTGTGCCGTCGACGCGCGACGTACCACTGCTGAGTCTACCCCGCCGTCCCGGCCGGAGCCGAACCACGGTCCGCAGCCGGACGCGGAGCGGCCGGCGCGCCGGCCGCCGGAGCATCGTCGGCAGGCCCGGACGGGGCCTCCGGCGCGGCGTCCGAGCGGATGTCGATCCGCCAGCCGGTGAGCCGGGCGGCCAGCCGGGCGTTCTGCCCTTCCCGGCCGATGGCCAGGGACAACTGGTAGTCCGGCACGGTCACCCGGGCGGCCCGGGTGGCCAGGTCGACCACCTCCACCCGCAGCGCCTTGGCCGGCGAGAGCGCGTTGCCGACGAACGAGGCCGGGTCCTCGGACCAGTCGATGATGTCGATCTTCTCGCCGTGCAGTTCGCTCATCACCGCCCGGACCCGCTGGCCCATCGGGCCGATGCAGGCGCCCTTGGCGTTGACCCCGGGCTGGGTGGAGCGGACCGCGATCTTGGTCCGGTGCCCGGACTCCCGGGCGATCTTCTCGATCCGTACGGTGCCGTCGGCGATCTCCGGCACCTCCAGCGCGAACAGCTTGAGCACCAGCGCCGGGTGGGACCGGGAGACGGTCACCTGGGGGCCGCGGAAGCCGCGCACCACGTGCACCACCACGCACTTGATCCGGGTGCCGTGCCGGTACTCCTCGCCCGGTACCTGCTCGCTGGTCGGCAGCACCGCCTCCAGCTTGCCCAGGTCGATGGAGACGATGCCCTTCTCCGAGCGCGCCTCGTGCGCCTGGATGACGCCGGTGACCAGGTCACCCTCCCGGCCGACGTACTCGCCGAAGTGGGCCTCGTCGGTGGCCTCCCGCAGCCGCTGCAGGATCACCTGCTTGGCGGTCATCGCGGCGATCCGGCCGAAGTCGTGCGGCGTGTCGTCCCGCTCGCGGACCACCACGTCGTCCTCGTCGACCTCCTGGGCGAAGACGGTGGCTGCGCCGGTCTTGCGGTCGATCTCCACCCGGGCGTGCTGGTTGGCGCCTTCGGTGTGCCGGTAGGCGGTCAGCAGCGCCGCCTCGATGGCGGACAGGATCGTGTCGAACGGGATCTCCCGCTCGCGCTCCAGGGCCCGCAGGGCTGCGAGGTCGATGTTCACCTGTCGTCGTCCTCTCCGTCTGGGCCACGATCGTCGGGGGGTACGTCACCGTCCGGGAGCGCGGGGCCGCCCGGGTAGGCGCCGTCCTCGGGGAACTCGCCGTCGTCCTCGTCGTCCTCATCGTCGTCGAACTCGGCCAGCTCGTCGTCGTCGATCTCGTCGAGCCGGCTGAACTCCACCTGTACCCGCCCCTGGCCCAGGTCGGCGAAGCCGAACTCGGTCAGCCGGCCGTCGATCTCCAGCGCCACGATCTCTTCGTCGACCGCGATGATCCGGCCGGTGACCGGGCGCTCGCCGGCGCGTACCGAGACCAGCCGGCCGATGTTGCGGCGCCAGTGCCGGGGCAGCACCAGCGGCCGGTCCACGCCCGGCGAGGAGACCTCCAGGACATACTCGGCGCTGCTCAGCGCCGGACCGCCCTCCTCGGCCGCGTCCAGCGCGGCGGAGATCGCCCGGGAAAGATCCGCGACGGTGTCCAGGTTGACCCCGTGGTCGCCGTCCACCACCACGCGCAGCACGTGCCGGCGGCCGGCCCGGGAGACGGTCAGCTCCTCCAGGTCCAGCCCGGCCGCGCCGACCACCGGGCCGATCACCGCCCGCAGGCGGGTCCGGTGCGCCGCGAGGTCACTGCCGCCGGTGGGCGACGGTCCGCGGCCGGACTGGCCACGGCCGGCCCGCGCCGGAGCGCGCCCAGCAGCACGGTCACGCTGTGCCATCGAACACCTCCGCTCCGCTCACCACCAGCCACCGCCGCCCGGCGGAGCCTTCCTGTCCCGGGCCGAATGTGCCCTGGCCACCGATCGGCCACTGGCGCGGCTGGTCGGACGCGCCGGATCCGGCACGGATACGCCGACGACCGCGCGCCCGCTGATCTCGGACGGCGGCTGCGCAGAGCGTAACTCGCCGTGACCACGATTGGGCTATCGGCGCTCCGAACACCCTACCGGTGACCACTCGGGTGACCAGTGGGACGGTGCCGGCGGTCCGGGTACCGGCCGGCGCCGTCATGGTGTTCACTTGCCGGGTGCCAGCCGCCCGCCCCACCAGCCCCGCCGTACGCCGGCGTGCCCTGCTCGCCGCCGTGGCCGGCGGGGCGCTCGCGGTGGCCGGCGCCGGCTGCGGCCCGGAGCAGGGCGCGACCGGGGACGCCCGACCCGCCGAGCTGACCCGGGTACTGGCCGGCGCGGTCGGGCTGGCCGCCGCCTACCGGACCAGCTCCCAGGCCCAGCCCTCGCTCGCCGCCCAGCTCGCCCCGCTGCTGGCCGAACATGAGACGCACATCGCGGCGCTGCGGGCGGCGCTCGGCCAGCCGTCCGCGGACGCCACGCCGGCCACGCCGGTCGGCGCCGTCCCGCCGGATCCGGCCGGAGCGCTGGCCCAACTGCGCGCGGCCGAGCAGGCCGGCCGGGCGGACGCGGCGGCGGCCTGCGTCAGCGCGCCGGACCGGTACGCCGCGCTGCTCGGCTCCATCGCCGCCTGCCGGGCCACGCACCTGGAGGCGCTGTCGTGAACCTGGCCGACGCCCTGTCCGCCGAGCACGCCGCCATCTGGGGGTACGGGGTGGCCGGCGCGCACCTGACCGGCCCGGCGCTGGAGCTGGCCCGGCAGTGCGAAGCGGCGCACCGGGACCGCCGGGACGCCCTGCTGGAGCAGCTGAGCCGGGGCGGCGACCCGCCGCCCGCCGCGGCACCGGCGTACCAGCTGCCCTTCCCGGTCACCGACCAGCCGAGTGCGCTGCGCCTGACAGTGCAGATCGAGGAGCGTACCGGCGCCGTGTGGCGGGCCACCCTGGGGCAGCTGCGGGCCGACGCCCGGCGTACCTCGCTGGACGCGCTCACCGACTGTGCGCTGCGGGCCGCCCGCTGGCGCCGTACCGCCGGGCAGTCCCCGGCCACCGTGGCGCTGCCCGGCACCCCCAGCTGACGCCCGCTGGTCAACGGCGGGACCACCAGGCAATACTGCGGGTTATGTCGCTCGCCACCCTGGCCCGCCGGCTGGGTCACCAGCGCTGGTTCGCCCGCGTCTTCCGCGGCCTGGTCCCGCTCGACCGGGCGCTGGGCCGGCTCACCCGCGGACGCGTGGTGGCGCTGCGCATCGACGGCCTGCCGTCGCTGCTGCTGACCACCACCGGCCGCAGGTCCGGCCAGCCCCGCACCAACCCGCTGCTGTACACCCCCGACGCCGACGGCTATGTGGTGATCGCCTCGAACTGGGGGCAGCCGCACCACCCCGCCTGGTCCGGCAACCTGCTCGCCCAGCCGGCCGCCACGGTGACCCTGGGCGGCCGGGACATCCCCGTGCACGCCCAGCTGGCGACCGGTGCCGAGCGCGACCGGCTGCTCGCCCTGGCCATGCGGGTGTGGCCGGCATACCAGACCTACATCGAACGCTCCGGACGCGAGATCCGGGTGTTCCGACTCTCCCCACGCTGACCCGGAGGTCAGCCGAACCGCCCACGCCGACCTCAGAGGTCAGCCGAACCGCCCACGCTGACCCGGGAGGGTCAGCCGACTCCGCTGACGCCGATGAGGGTGCCGACCAGGTACGTCGCTCCGGCGGCGGCCAGGCCGAGGACCAGTTGCCGCAGCCCGCTGGACCACCAGCGGCGGTTGGTGAACCGGGCGGTCAGCGCGCCCGCGGCGAACAGCCCGAAGCCGCCGACGAGCAGCGCCAGCCACAGCTGGTCGGAGCCGAGCAGGTAGGGCAGCAGCGGGATCAGCGCGCCGATCGAGAAGCACACGAACGAGGAGATCGCCGCCGTCCACGGGCTGGGGATCTCGTGCGGATCGATGCCCAGCTCCTCCCGGGCGTGGATGCGTACCGCCTCGTCCGGGTCACGGCCGACCGCCACGGCCATCTGGCGGGCCAGGTCGGGCGCCAGGCCCCGGCTGATCCACAGCTGGGCCAGCTCCTCCGCCTCGCCGTGCGGGTTGCGCTCCAGCTCCCGGCGCTCCTTGGCGACCTCGTTGGCGATCTGGTCGTTCTGGGTTCGCACCGAGGTGTATTCGCCGAGCCCCATGGAGATGGCGCCGGCCACCAGGCCGGCGGCGCCGGTCAGCACGACCGCGTGCCGGCCCACCCCGCCGCCGCCCACGCCGGCGATCAGCGCGATGTTGGTGACCAGGCCGTCCATGGCGCCGAAGACGGCCGGGCGCAGCCAGCCGCCGGAGACGTCGGCGTGGTGGTGCTCGTCGTCAGCGGCCGGCACGGCGTCCCGGTTCCCCGTGCTGCCCGGCTCGGCGCCGGACGGCGCGCCCGAATCGAGGGCCGGCTGGCCGCCCGGCTGCGCAGCCGACTGCGGGTCCCAGCGCGGCCCTGGGTGCGGATCCGGTGGGCTGGCGGGCTCGGCGGGTGTGGTGGTCGGGGCGGCGCTGGAGCCCGCTGATCGGGGCAGGGGTGGCTGGGTCACGGCAGGGTCAGGATCTCCGCTCCGGTCTCGGTGACCACGAGGGTGTGCTCGAACTGGGCGGTCCACCTGCGGTCCCGGGTGACCACCGTCCAGTTGTCCCGCCACATGTCGTAGAGGTGGGTGCCCAGGGTGATCATGGGCTCGATGGTGAAGGTCATCCCGGGCTCCATGATCGTGGTCGCCGACGGGTTGTCGTAGTGCGGGATGAACAGGCCGGTGTGGAACGTGGTGGAGATGCCGTGGCCGCCGAAGTCGCGGATCACCCCGTAGCCGAAACGCCGGGCGTACGACTCGATCACCCGGCCGATGACGCTGACCGGGCGCCCCGGAGCGACCGCCTTGATGCCCCGCAGCATCGCCTCCTGGGTGCGCTCGACCAGCAGCCGGGCTTCTTCGCTGACGTTGCCCACGCAGAAGGTCGCGTCGGTGTCCCCGTGCACGCCGTCGAGGTACGCGGTGACGTCGACGTTGATGATGTCGCCGTCCTCGATCACCGTGCTGTCCGGGATGCCGTGGCAGACGACCTCGTTCAGGGAGGTGCAACAGGACTTGGGAAAACCCTTGTATCCGAGGGTGGACGGGTAGGCGCCGTGGTCGCAGAGGAACTCGTGCACCACCCGGTCGATCTCGTCGGTGGTGACGCCGGGCTTGCAGTGCTCGCCGGCGAGCTGGGTGGCCTGCGCCGCGAGCCGTCCGGCGACGCGCATCTTCTCGATCGTCTCGGCGCTCTGCACAGCCGGGCCGCGGTAGGGCGTGGGACCCCTGCGGCCGACGTACTCGGGACGGGGAATCTGCGGCGGTACCTGACGCCACGGGCTCTGCGTACCCGGGACCAGCGGTGCGCGGACGGTCATGACGGCCAGCCTAACACGGTCATACCGTCGGTACGACAGTGCGGTACGCTGCTCACATGGTGGTACGGAAGATCACGGTATCGCTGGAGGAGAGCGCCTACCGGGCAGCCGTCGAGGCGGCCCGGGCCGCCGGCCTGAGCCTGTCCGCGTGGCTGTCCGGCTATGCCGAGCACCGTGCCCGGCTGGACGCCGGCCTGCGCGCCGTGGCCGGCTACGAGGCCGAGTACGGCCCGCTCTCCGGAGCCGGCGCGGCCCGGGTCGAGCAGGTCCTGGACGGCCTCGGCGTGGGCCAGCCGGTCCCCGCCGAGCTGGACCGCCAGTACCGCGCGGCGCTCGGCGCGCTGCGCGGGCAACCACCGGGCACGGCCGGCGACACGGCAGCCTGACCCGGTGACCGGCCTGGTCTACGCCCCCGGCGCGCTGTTCGCCGCCCAGCGCGGCGATGCCCTGCTGTGGCAACTGCACCGGGCCGCGCTGCTGCGCGGGCAGACTCCGCTGGTGATCGCGCCGGTGCTGGCCGTGGCGCCCGCGCCGTCCCAGCACCTGGACCGGCTGCTGGCCGGCTGCGTACTGGTGGATTTTCCGGTGAGCGCCGCGCGGGACGTGAGCCGGCTGCGCCGACTGGCTCCCGGCGTTGATCTCGTCCGCGCGGCGGTGCTGCTCGCCGCACTGGCCGCCCGGGCCGTGGTGGTCGACGACGGCGCCGGGGCGTTCGCCGCACTGGCCGGAAACCTCGGAGTTGACCTGCGGATCTTCGTCGTCGGCAGGGACCGCGAAAGGTAGCCGCGGATTTCCACGAGCGTGGGAGCGCTTCCACTCCTGGTCAATTAGTTATGTCTTAAATTTAGTCGTGTTTGTTATCCCGCCGTGATTGACGTGTCCGGGGTCACCCTGTTGACTTCGCTGCACGGAACCGCTTCCGCAACCGCTACCGAACACCGCGGAAACCACCCCGACACGTGTGCTCCGAGCACCGCACGGCACCACATCCGGCCGTCCACACCCCCACAACCGGCGTCCACACCCCCGGCAGCACGACAGCTGCGCAGAACACCCCCGCACCGCTTGAGAGACGGAGCTCCAGTGCCGATCACCATCGCCGATGTCGCGGCCCAGGCCGGGGTCAGTAAGACCACCGTGTCGCGGGTGCTCAACGGCAAGGGCGAACTGGACGCGGCCACCGCCGCCCGGGTCCGCCGGGTGATCGACGAACTCGGATACGTGCCGAGCGCCCGCGCGGTCGGGCTGGCCCGGGGGCGTACCCAGCTGGTCGGCATGCTCGTCCCGTCGCTGATCTGGCCCTGGATGGGCGACGTGCTGCAGGGCGCCGTCGACGTGGTGGAGAGCGAGGGCTACGGCCTGCTGCTGTTCACCTGCAACCGCGGCGACGAGTCGATGCGCCAGTTCGAGACCCAGGTCTCCGCCAAGTCCTTCGACGGCCTGCTGGTCATCGAGCCGGAAGGCACCATCGACTACATCGCCGCCCTGCACGATCGCGGGCTGCCGGTGGTCCTCATCGACGACCGCGGGCACCGTCCGCTGTTCCCGTCGGTGGCCACCACCAACCGGATCGGCGGCGCCGCCGCCGCGGCCCACCTGATCGGACTCGGCCGGCGCCGGCCGGTGGTGATCACCGGGGTGAACGCCTTCGGCTGCACCCAGGAGCGGCTGACCGGCTTCGCCGAGGAGTACGCCGCCGCCGGGCTGCCGCTCGACGAGCGACAGGTGGTCGAGGGCGACTTCACCTTCGAGCACGGCCGCCAGGTGGTCAAGCAGCTCATCGGCGCGGGTACCGGCTTCGACGCGGTATTCGCGCACAACGACCTCTCGGCGGCCGGCGCCATGCAGGCGCTCCGCGAGGCGGGCCTGCGGGTCCCCGACGACGTGGCGGTCGTCGGCTTCGACGACATCCCGGTGGCCGCGCACACCGACCCGCCGCTGACCACCGTCCGGCAACCCATGCGGCAGATGGGCGAGGCGGCGGCACGCATGCTGCTCTCGCACTTCGACGGCGCGGTGTTGACCAACCAGCCGCACACCATCCCGACCCAACTGGTCATCCGTGGGTCGACCGCACCCCATCTGGCACCACTTCCGCAGGCCACGGCCTGACGAACCCCATAACCCAGAGCAGCCAGCGGAGCCAGCCAGGCCCCGTTGCGATGCCGCACACCCTCATCCGTTCGACACCCACTCTTGTTCCCGGCAATCCCGCCAGGAACCACGAGCACCTAAGGGAGAGAAATGCGCGTCAAACGCACCGTTGTGATCGCGCTCGCCGGTGTTCTGGCACTCGGCACCGTTGCCGCCTGCGGCTCCAGCGGTTCCGGTGGCAGTGGCAAGGCCGGGGTCAGCGTGCTGAACATCGGCATGCCCAACGGCACGCAGACCGAGAACAACAACCCGTTCCTCGGCTCGGGCTCCGGCCCGTCGCTGGGCTACCGTTGGATGATCTACGAGCCGCTGGTGATGACCAACGGCATCCGGCCGGCCGAGCCGGGCAAGCCGTGGCTGGCGACCAAGTGGGAGTGGAGCAACAACTTCCAGCAGGTCGTCTTCACCATCCGGGACAACGTCAAGTGGTCCGACGGCCAGGCGCTCACCGCCGACGACGTCGCCTACACGTTCCAGCTGCTGAAGGACAACAAGGGCCTGAACCAGAACGCCCTGCCGTTCGACAAGATCAGCGCCAGCGGCAACCAGGTGACGCTCACCTTCACCGCTTCGCAGTTCGTCAACCAGGTCAAGGTGATCAGCCAGTTCGTCGTGCCGAAGCACCAGTGGTCGACGATCGCGGACCCGTCCAAGGACACCGTGGCCAACCCGATCGGCAGCGGCCCGTACACCCTGAAGACCTTCACCCCGCAGACCACCACGCTGACCGTCCGGGACAGCTACTGGCAGGCGCTGCCCAAGGTGAAGGAGCTGCGCTACACCTCCTACACCGACAACAACGCGCAGACCACCGCGCTGGCCAACGGCACCTGCGAGTGGAGCTTCGTCTTCATCCCGAACTACAAGGCCGTCTACACCAGCAAGGACCCGGCGCACAACAAGCTGTGGTTCCCGCCGAACCTGGGCGTACACGGCCTGTGGATCAACACCACCAAGAAGCCGTTCGACGACCCGAAGCTGCGCCAGGCGATGAGCATGGTGGTCAACCGGGAGAACATCTTCCAGCAGGGCGAGGCCGGCTACTTCTACCCCAAGGACGACAACGTCACGGGCATCCCCACCCCGGCCGGTGACTCGTTCATCTCGGCCGCCTACAAGGGCAAGGTGCAGGCCGTCGACCTCGACGGGGCGAAGGCGCTGCTCGGGCAGGCCGGCTACAAGCTGGACGGCTCGACGCTGAAGGACAAGGCCGGCAAGGCCGTCACCATCACCCTGTCCGACCCGTCCGGCTGGTCGGACTACCAGACCGACCTGGAGATCATCAAGGCCGACCTGGCCCAGATCGGCATCGCCGCCACCGTCGACAAGGCCAACCAGGACGCCTGGTTCAAGAACGTCGACGAGGGCAACTTCGACGCCGTGATGCACTGGACCAACGGCGGGGCGACCCCGTACGACATGTACCAGAACATCATGGACGGGTCGATCCTCAAGCCGGTCGGCACCGGCGGCGTGGCCGGCAACTACGGCCGGTTCAACAACCCGGAGGCCACCCAGGCGCTGCAGGAGTACGCCAACGCGGCCGACGACGCCACCCGTACCGCGGCGATGAACAAGCTGCAGGACATCATCGTCAGAACGTTCCGATGATCACCGACCTCGGCGTCCAACGTCGGCGGCGAGTACGTCACCAAGAACTGGGTCGGTTGGCCCGAGGAGTCGAACCCGTACGCTCCCGCCCAGCCCACCCAGATCAACGCGCTGGACATCATCCTGCACCTGACGCCCGCCTCCTGAGCGAGGTCACCCCGTCCTCCCCGGCGACCGCACCGGTCGCCGGGGAGGACCCTGGTCTCGCCGCCACCACCACCAGCCGCAGCCGCAGCACGGCGCGATGAAGACAGGAACCGGGCATGACCGTGCACCCTCCGGCGCAGCCGCCAGGCAGCGCCACTCCCGACCAGCCGGCCGCCGCGCGCGGCGGCATACCCGTGACTGCCCGCCCGGGCACCGGCAGCGGCGCGGCTGCCGCGGTCGTCGACCCGGGCGCCGTGCTGCCCGGGCGGAGCCGGACCGCCCCGGTGGTCACCGCCACCGGGACGCCCGGCGAGATCGTGCTGGAGGCCGAGAAGCTGACCAAGCACTTCCCGGTCCGGCGCGGGCTGGCCGACCTGATCGGCCGGCACCAGCGCGTGGTCCACGCGGTGGACGACGTCGACCTGACCCTGCGCCGCGGTCGGGTGACCGCGCTGGTCGGCGAGTCCGGCTCCGGCAAGTCCACGGTCGCCCGGCTGCTGGCCCAGCTCTACCCGCGCACCGCCGGCGACATCCGGCTGCACGGCAAGCCGGTCGCGGTACGCGGCGGGCGCCGGTTCCGGGCCTACTGCCGCCAGGTACAGATGATCTTCCAGGACCCGTTCGCGTCGCTGAACCCGGTGCACACCGTGCGCTACCACCTGACCCGGGCGCTGCGCATCCACCGCAACGCCGGGAACACCGCCGACCGAGCGCGAGCTGGCGCTGGCCGAGCTGCTGGAGCGGGTCCACCTGACGCCGGCCGAGCGCTACCTCGACAAGTTCCCGCACGAGCTCTCCGGCGGGCAGCGCCAGCGGGTCGCCATCGCCCGGGCGCTCGGCGCCGACCCGGAGGTGCTGCTCGCCGACGAGCCGGTCTCCATGCTCGACGTGTCGATCCGGCTCGGCATCCTGAACCTGTTGCGGGACCTCAAGGAGCGGCTCAACCTGGCCATCCTCTACATCACCCACGACATCGCCTCGGCCCGCTACTTCGCCGACGAGACGATGGTGATGTACGCCGGCCGGATGGTCGAGGGCGGCGACAGCGAGACGGTCACCCAGCGCCCGGCCCACCCGTACACCCAGCTGCTCATCGAATCCGCCCCCGACCCGGACCGGATCACCGGCGAGGCCGCGCAGCCGCAGGTCGACCGACCGGGGCAGCGGCGAGCCGCCGAGCCTGATCGCGCCGCCCAGCGGCTGCCGGTTCCACCCGCGCTGCCCGCACGCGATGCCGGTGTGCAAGGAGCAGGTGCCGCCCCGGCTGCCGATCGCCGGCCAGGCCGGGCACTGGGCCGCCTGCTGGCTCTACTCCCCCGGTACCAGCGCGACCAGCGAGGCGGCGACCCGATGAGATACCTGCTGAAGCGGATCGCCTTCTACCTGTTCACCGCGTGGGCGGCGATCACCATCAACTTCTTCATCCCCCGGCTCATCCCGGGCGACCCGGTCTCCGTGCTGATCGCCAAGAACCCGCAGATGAGCACCGACGCCAAGGAGTCGCTCTACATCCTCTTCGGGCTGGACAAGCACCAGAGCCTGTGGAGCCAGTACCTCGGCTACTGGAAACAGCTGTTCCACGGCGACCTGGGCACCTCGTTCGCGCACTTCCCCAGCCCGGTATCCGAGGTGATCAAGCAGAGCCTGCCGTGGACCCTGCTGCTGGTCGGCCTGACCACCATGATCTCGTTCAGCCTCGGCACCCTGACCGGCGTCTTCGCCGGCTGGAAGCGGGGCAGCTGGATCGACGCGGTGATGCCGGTGACCACGTTCCTCTCCTCCATCCCGTACTTCTGGCTGGGGCTGCTGGCGATCGCCGTGCTGGCCGGGCCGGGCAGCTTCTTCCCTCGCCGGGCAGGGCTACGACCCCGGCGTCATCCCGGGCTGGAGCGGCGGCTTCATCTCCAGCGCCGTGCAGCACAGCCTGCTGCCCGGGCTGACCATCATCGTCTCCTCGGTGAGCGGCTGGATCCTGTCGATGCGGAACATGATGGTGACCGTGGCCGCCGAGGACTACATCACCGTCGCGCACGCCAAGGGGCTGTCCCAGCGCCGGGTGATGTTCAACTACGCGGCCCGCAACGCGCTGCTGCCCAACGTCTCCGGCTTCGCCCTGGCGCTGGGCTTCGTGGTCAGCGGGACGCTGCTGGTGGAGATCGTCTTCTCCTACCCGGGCCTCGGGTACGAGCTGTTCCAGGCGCTCGGCGCGCACGACTACCCGCTGCTGCAGGGCATCTTCCTGATCATCACGCTGTCGGTACTGGCCGCCAACCTGCTGGCCGACATCGCGTACCTGCTGCTCGACCCGCGTACCCGTCGGGAGGCCTGAGATGACCACGCTCACCACTGACATCGCGGCGGTGACCCCGTCCGGACCGGTGGCCACCCCGCAGGTCAGGCCGGCCCGCGGCCGGCGCCGGCTGCGCTTCCTGGCCAACGGCAAGTCGGCCACCGGCGTGGCGCTGCTGGCGGTCTTCCTGCTGTTCGCCGTCATCGGGCCGTGGATCACCCCGTACGACCCGGGCAAGCTGTCCACCGACGCGCTGCTGGCGCCCTCCGGCAAGCACTGGTTCGGCACCACCCACATCGGCCAGGACATCTTCAGCCAGCTGCTGGCCGGCACCCGCTCGGTGATGTACGTCGGGCTGCTCGCCGGCCTGGTGGCCACCGCCCTGTCGATCATCATCGGGGTCACCGCCGGCTACCTCGGCGGGACCGCCGACGAGGGGCTCTCCGCGCTGTCCAACGTGTTCCTGGTGATCCCGGCGCTGCCCCTGATCATCATCATCACCTCCACCGTGAGCAGCGCCGGGGACACCACGGTGGCGCTGGTCATCGGCTTCACCTCGTGGGCCTGGGGGGCGCGCGTCCTGCGCGCGCAGACGCTGTCGCTGCGCCGCCGCGACTACGTGGAGGCGGCCCGGGCCACCGGCGAGAGCACCTGGCGGATCGTCTTCTTCGAGATCATGCCCAACCTGACCGCGATCATCGCCTCCGGCTTCGTGGGTACCGTGATCTTCGCGGTCACCTCGGAGATCACCCTGGCGTTCATCGGCATCTCCTCCACCAGCGGCTGGAACTGGGGCACCATCCTCTACTGGGCGCAGAGCCAGCAGGCACTGGCCGCCGGGTACTGGTGGTGGTTCATCCCGCCGGGGCTGGCCATCGCGCTGCTCGGCACCTCGCTCGCGCTGATCAACTTCGGCATCGACGAGTTCGTCAGCCCCCGGCTGCGCAGCAGCGGCAAGACCAAGGTCAAGATGGCCAACGGGCACACCGTGCGGATGCGCTTCGGCTTCACCCCGGTGCTCCGGCAGGCCACCGACGGCCAGCCGGTCGCCCCGGCGCGCGACGACACCATCGAGTTCGGCGCCGTGGTCCCCGCGCCGCGCTCCGGCAACGCCCGGCCGGACAGCACCGCCCCCGCCCGTGGAGAGGACGGCTCCCGATGAAAGAACCACTCCTGCAGATCCAGCACCTGGACGTCGACTACGGCCTGGGCGAGTCCTCGGTACGCGCGGTCAAGGACGTCTCGCTCACCCTCTACCGGGGTGAGGTGCTCGGCCTTGCCGGGGAGAGCGGCAGCGGCAAGTCCACGCTGGCGTACGGGATGACCCGGCTGCTGCCCCCGCCCGGGGTGGTGGCCGGCGGCCGGGTGATCTACCACCCGCGCAGCGCCCCCGCCTTCGACGTGCTCTCCCTCTCCCCCGCCGAGCTGCGCGCCTTCCGCTGGGCGGAGACCTCGATCGTGTTCCAGGGCGCGATGAACTCGCTCAACCCGGTGCACCGCATCGCCACCCAGCTCACCGATGTGATCAAGGCACACGAGCCGCAGCTGTCGGCGCAGGCCCGCAACGCCCGCGCCAAGGAGCTGCTGCGCCTGGTGGGCATCGCCAGCGACCGGCTGGGCGCCTACCCGCACCAGCTCTCCGGCGGCATGCGGCAGCGGGTCATGATCGCCATGGCGCTGGCCCTGGAGCCGGAGCTGGTGATCATGGACGAGCCGACCACCGCGCTGGACGTGGTCATGCAGCGCCAGATCCTCGGCCAGCTCATCGAGCTGCGCGAGCAGCTGGGCTTCTCGGTGCTGTTCATCACCCACGACCTGTCGCTGCTGGTGGAGTTCTCCAACCGGATCGCCATCATGTACGGCGGGCGTATCGTGGAAGAGGCGCCAGCCGCGGCCCTGTACAAGGACTCGCTGCACCCGTACAGCGACGGGTTGCTGCACTCCTTTCCCGCGCTGCGCGGCCCGCGCCAGGAGCTGACCGGCATCGCGGGCTCCCCACCGGACCTCGCACACATGCCGACCGGGTGCGTCTTCCACCCGCGCTGCCCGAAGCGGTTCGAGCCGTGCGACACCGACGTCCCGGTGCTCGGGCAGCCGGTGCGGGCGGACGGCGACGGGCAGCCCCGCTCGGTAGCCTGCTGGCTGCACCCGGTGGGGCAGCCGAAGGTGGCCGCGGGCGCCCGCTGAGCCCGGCGACGCCCCGCGCGGTGCCAGGACCCGGCGCCAGTGTCAGACCTGAAAACGGCCAGCCCGACCGGGCCGGGCCCCGCACCACTCGGAGAGTCATGACCACGCACGCACCAGCCCCGGACCTGGCCGCCGCGGCGCACGCCGACCCGATCGCCGCGCTGCCGGCCAGCTTCCGCTGGGGGGTCGCCACGTCGGCGTACCAGATCGAAGGGGCGGTGGCCGAGGACGGCCGTACCCCGTCGATCTGGGACACCTTCTGCCGCGTACCCGGCGCCGTCGACGGCGGCGACAACGCTGACGTCGCCTGCGACCACTACCACCGCTACGCGCAGGACGTGGAGCTGATCCGGTCGCTGGGCGTGGACAGCTACCGGTTCTCGGTGGCCTGGCCCCGGGTGCAGCCGGGCGGGCGCGGCCCGGCCAACGCCGCCGGCCTGGCCTTCTACGACCGGCTGGTGGACGAGCTGCTGGCCAAGGGCGTCGACCCGTGGGTCACCCTCTACCACTGGGACCTGCCGCAGGAGCTGGAGGACGCCGGCGGCTGGCCGGCCCGGGACACCGCCTACCGGTTCGCCGACTACGCGATGCTGGTCTTCGAGCGGCTGCAGGACCGGGTGGACACCTGGACCACCCTCAACGAGCCGTGGTGCTCAGCCATGCTCGGCTACGCCTGGGCCCACCACGCCCCCGGCCGCAGCGACATGACCGACGCCTTCCGGGCCACCCACCACCTGCTGCTCGGGCACGGCCTGGCCACGCAGCGGATGCGCGCCGCCGCCCGCCGGCCGGTGCAGCTGGGCATCACCCTCAACCTGGGTACGGCCACCCCGGAGACGGACAGCGAAGCGGACCGGGCGGCCGCCCGCTGGGCCGACGGCACCGGCGGACGCATCTACCTCGACCCGCTCTACCGCGGCGCCTACCCGGCCGACGTGGTGGCCGACCTGGCCGCCGCCGGTATCGAGCTGCCCGTCCAGGACGGCGACCTGGCCACCATCAGCACCCCGTTCGACGTGCTCGGCGTCAACTACTACACGGCGCACGTCTTCTCCGGCGTGGACGAGCACGGCGCCACCCGGGACGACGCCGGCCTGCCCGTGGCCCGGCCGGTCCCGCGCGGCCGGCCGGTCACCGCGATGGGCTGGGAGCTGGTCCCCGAGGAGTTCACCAGCCTGCTGCTGCGGCTGCAGCGCGACTATCCCGGCCGGCCGTTCGTCATCACCGAGAACGGCGCCGCCTACGCCGACACCCCGGACGAGCACAGCTTCGTCGAGGACACCGGGCGTACCGACTACTACGCGCAGCACCTGGCCGCGGTGGCCAGCGCGGTGGCGCAGGGCGCCGACGTGCGCGGGTACTTCGCCTGGTCGCTGCTGGACAACTTCGAATGGGCATACGGCTACGACAAGCGCTTCGGCATCGTCCGGGTGGACTACGACACCCAGGCGCGCACCCCCAAGCGCAGCGCCCTGTGGTACCGGGACACCATCCGCCGGGTCCGCGGGGCCTGAGATGCCGGCACGGGGACGAACGGCCAGCCTCCGGCTGCGCTCAGGCGGTACACCCGGGCCTGTGCTCACCTCCGCCACAAACCGGCTCCGGCTGCGCTCAGGCGATATCCCGGGGCCTGTGCTCACCTCCGCCACAAACCGGCTCCGGCTACGCTCAGGCGATATCCCGGGGCCTGTGCTCACCTCCGCCACAAACCGGCTCCGGCTGCGCTCAGGCGACTTCCTGGGCGCGGGAGACGGGGCGCATGGTGGGGCGCTGGACGCGGGGGTCTGCGCCGCGGCCGAGCAGGTCGGCGACCGGCAGCGTGGCGGCGCCGAAGGCGACCGCGTCCGGGCCCAGTTCGCACAGCTCGATGGTGGTCTGGCTGAACGGGTGGGCGAGCGCGTGGCTGCGCGCCGCCTCGCGGATCTCCGGCAGCCAGCCGCCCAGCGCCAGGCCGGTCCAGCCGCCCAGCACCACCCGCTCCGGGTTGAACAGGTTGATCAGGTTGGCGATGCCGGCGCCCAGGTAGCCGACGGTCTCCTCGATGAGATGGGCGGCGGCCTTGGAGCGCTCGGCGGCCGCGAAGATCGCCTGCAGCTGGTTGGCCTCGCCCGACTCCGGCAGCGGCTTGGCGCCGCGCAGCTGGTGGTACCGGTCGATGATGCCCTCGCCGCCGACGTAGGCTTCCAGGCAGCCCCGGGAGCCGCACCGGCAGGGGCGGCCGCCGTAGACGATGGTGGTGTGGCCCCATTCGCCGGCGCTGCTGCTCACCCCCCGGTAGGTGCCGCCGTCGGTGATGACCGAGGCGCCCACGCCGGAGCCGACCAGCACGATGACGGCGTGCCGGGCGCGCCGGCCGGCACCGAACCACATCTCCGCCTGGCCCTGCGTCTTGGCACCGTTCTCGATGAACAGCGGCAGCACGATACCGCGCTTGCGCAGCTGCTCCTCCAGGCGTACGCCCGCCCAGCCGATGGTCGGGGCGTGCACGACGGCGGAGGCGCCCTGCTCGACGGTGCCCGGGACGCCGACCCCGACGCCGAGCACGCCGGCCTCCTCGACGCCGGACTGCAGCACCACTTCGCGGATGCCGGCGGCCACCTGGGCGGCCACCGCGGCCGGCTCCGGGCGGGCCGTGGGCAGCGGCTGGTCCACCGCCGCCTTGCGCTGCATGGCCAGGTCGAACAGCTCCACCTTGACCCCGGTCTCGCCGACGTCGATGCCGATGATGCTGGCGTAGCCGGGGTCGACGCGCAGCAGTACCCGGGGGCGGCCGCCGTCCGACTCGACCTGGCCGGCCTCCACGATGAGCTGCTCCTCGACCAGCTCGCCGGTGACGTTGCTGACGGTCGCGGTGGACAGGCCGGTGGCCTGGCTGAGCTCCAGGCGGCTCAGCGGCCCGTCGAAGAACAGCTTGGTGAGGACCGTCGCGCGATTGCCTCGACGGATGTCCCGGGCGGTGGTGCGAACCGATTCCACTGTGGACCTAACTGTGCGTCGGATGGGCCTGGACCGGCGGTACCGGATCAAGCTTGACGCCAGGATAGGCGTCCGCGTTTAATCCAAGGCATAATTCAATACTCAATTTAACCCCTTACCTGAGGTGGGCTCCTCCGTCCGGCTGAGCCCACGCCGCGGCCAGCACGCGGATCCCGACCCCCGGCGCGCGCCGCGGACCTGCCACGAGGAGCACCGATGACCTACCTGCGGGACCTGGACCCGGACTTCGTCTGGGGGGCGGCCACCTCCGCCTACCAGATCGAAGGCGCGGTGACCGCGGACGGCCGCAAGCCCTCGATCTGGGACACCTTCTGCCAGGTACCCGGAGCCATCGACAACGGCGACACCGGCGACGTCGCCTGCGACCACTACCACCGCTGGCCGCAGGACATCGCCCTGATGAAGCGGCTGGGCCTGCAGGCGTACCGGTTCTCCATCGCCTGGCCCCGGGTGCTCCCCGACGGCGTCGGCCAGGTGAACAAGGCCGGCCTGGACTTCTACGACCGCCTGGTGGACGGGCTGCTGGCGGCCGGCATCCGGCCGTTCGCCACGGTCTACCACTGGGACCTGCCGCAGGCGCTGCAGGACGCCGGCGGCTGGCCCGAGCGCGCCACCGCCTACGCACTGGCCGACTTCGCGGGTGTGGTCGGCGCCCGGCTGGGCGACCGGGTGACCGACTGGCACACCATCAACGAGCCGCTCTGCTCCGCCTGGATCGGCTACCTCGAAGGGCGGATGGCCCCGGGTATCCGGGACCTGGAACAGGCTGTCCGCGCCTCCCACCACCTGCTGCTCGGGCACGGCCTGGCGGCCCAGGCGCTGCGCGCCGCCGCACCCCGCCCGCTGGAGATCGGCGCCGTGGTCAACCTCAGCGGCTGCGAGCCGGCCTCCGACCGGCCGGCGGACGTCGAGGCCTGCCGGCGCGCCGACGGGCACACCAACCGCTGGTGGCTGGACCCGCTGTTCGGGCGCGGCTACCCGGCCGACATGGTCGCCGAGTACGGCGTCGAGCCGCCGGTCCAGCCGGGCGACCTGGAGATCATCTCGACCCCGATGGAGCACATCGGGCTGAACTTCTACTTCCGCCAGGTACACGAGAACGACCCCACCGGCCCGGCCCCGCACGCCCGGATGATCACCGACCCGGACTGGCAGCTCACCGACATGGGCTGGGAGGTCAGCCCGACCGACCTGACCGCGCTGCTGCTGCGGCTGACCCGGGAGTACGGCGCCCGGCGCATCTACGTCACCGAGAACGGCTCCGCCTGGCGCGACGAGCTCAACCTGGACGGCACCATCGAGGACAAGGACCGCACCGACTACCTGGAGACCCACCTCGCCGCCACCGCCGCCGCCAGCGCCCTGGGCGCCCCGGTGGCCGGCTACTTCGCCTGGTCGCTGCTGGACAACTTCGAGTGGGCGTACGGCTACGACAAGCGCTTCGGCCTGGTCCACGTCGACTACGCCACCCAGGTCCGGACCATCAAGTCCAGCGGGTACCGCTACGCCGACATCATCGCCAGCCACCAGGGCATTGCCGGCCGCCCAGGGCTCGCGCCGCTGTCCGGGCAGCCACCCGTGAACGCCTCCTAGCAGGCGGCGGCGATCAGCGCCTCGAACAGGCGCGGGTCGTCGCCCACCTCCGGATGCCACTGGACCCCCACCACGAACCGGCGGTCCGGATCCTCGACCGCCTCGACCACACCGTCATCCGCCCACGCGGTGACCGTGAGCCGCCCCGGCTCCGCCACCGCCTGATGGTGGTAGCAGGCTATGGCCGCCCGGTCACCGACGATATCCGCCAGACGGCTGCCCCGGGCGGTGGCCACCTCCCGGGGGGTGTAGACGCCCGGCTCGCTCTGGTGCCCGGCGTGCCCGACCAGCTCCGGCAGGTGCTGGTGCAGTGCCCCACCGGCGGCCACCGCGAGCAGCTGCGCGCCCCGGCACACGCCGAGTACCGGCAGGTCACGTTGGACCGCCGCGCGGGCCAGCACCAGCTCGCCGGCGTCCCGGTCGGGCCGGGAGACGGTGGTCGGGTGCGGGGTGGCCGCGTAAGTTTCCGGGCCCAGGTCGGCGCCGCCGGCCAGCAGCAGCCCGTCCAGCCGGTCCAGCACGTCGGCGTCCGCATCGTCCGGGGGCAGCAGGACGGCGCGGGCACCGGCCGCGCGCAGCGCGATCACGTACCGCTGGGGCAGCAGGGCGGCCGGCACGTCCCGCCAGGCCGCCCAGCTGGCCGGCTCGACGTAGCAGGTGACGCCGATGACGGGGCGGCTCACAGCGGCGTCACGTAGGCACCGCTGATGCCACCGTCCACCACGAATGTGTTCGCGGTCATGAACGAGGAGTCGTCGCTGGCCAGGAAGGCCACCGCGGCGGCGATCTCGGCGGGCTCGGCGAACCGGCCCATCGGCACGTGCACCAGCCGCCGGGCGGCCCGCTCCGGGTCCTTGGCGAACAGCTCCGCCAGCAGCGGGGTGTTCACCGGCCCCGGGCACAGGGCGTTCACCCGGACCCCCTGGCGGGCGAACTGCACGCCCAGCTCCCGGGTCATCGCCAGGACGCCGCCCTTGCTGGCGGTGTAGGAGATCTGCGAGGTGGCGGCGCCCATCAGCGCGACGAAGCTGGCGGTGTTGATGACCGAGCCCCGGCCGGCCGCCAGCATGTGCGGGATGGAGTACTTGCAGCACAGGTACACGCTGGTCAGGTTGACCCGCTGGACCCGCTCCCAGGCGGCCAGGCCGGTGTCCAGGATCGAGTCGTCGTCGGGCGGGGAGATGCCGGCGTTGTTGAACGCCACGTCCAGCCGCCCGTGCCGGGCCACCACCCCGTCGAACAGGTCGCGCACCGCCGCCTCGTCGGTGACGTCCAGGCACACCGCCTCGCCGCCCACCTCCCGCGCGGCCCGCGCACCGGCGTCGGCGTCGACGTCGGCGGCGACCACGAAGGCGCCCTCGGCGGCGAACCGGTGCGCGGTGGCCAGCCCGATCCCGCTGCCGGCGCCGGTGATGACGGCCACCCGGCCGTCCAGTCGTTGCGCCACTCAGTCCTCCGTGCTCAGGAATATGTTCTTGGTCTCGGTGAACGCCAGTGGCGCGTCCGGGCCCAGCTCCCGCCCGAGCCCGGACTGTTTCATCCCGCCGAACGGGGTCCAGTAGCGCACCGAGGAGTGCGAGTTGACGCTCAGCGTGCCGGTCTGCACCGCCCGGGCCACCCGGATCGCCCGGCCGACGTCGCGGGTCCACATCGAGCCGGACAGACCGTACTCGGTGGCGTTGGCCTGCGCGACGGCGTCGGCCTCGTCGGTGAACGCGGCCACCGAGACGACCGGGCCGAAGACCTCCTCCCGCCAGTGCGGCTCGGTGCCGTCCCGGGCCAGCAGAACCGTCGGGGGGTACCAGAAACCCGCGCCGTCCGGCGCGGAGCCCCGGAACGCCACCTCGGCACCGTCCACATAGGACGTCGACCACATCTCGCTGTGCGGCGCTGATCAGCGGCCCCATCTGCGCCGTCTCCAGCGCCGGGTCCTCGCAGCGGAACGCGCGCACCGCCGGCTCCAGCAGCGCCAGGAACTCGTCGTACACGCTGGCCTGCACCAGGATCCGGGAGCGCGCGCAGCAGTCCTGGCCGGCGTTGTCGAAGACGCCGCCCGGCGCGGCGGCGGCCGCCTTGGCCAGGTCGGCGTCGGCGAAGACGATGTTGGCGCTCTTGCCGCCCAACTCCAGGGTCACCCGCTTCACCTGGGCCGCGCAGCCGGCCATGATCTGCCGGCCGACCTCGGTGGAGCCGGTGAAGCACACCTTGCGTACCGCCGGATGGGTGACGAAGCGCTGCCCCACCACGCTGCCCCGGCCCGGGACAACCGTGAACACGCCCTCCGGCAGGCCGGCTTCCAGGGCCAGCTCGGCCAGGCGCAGCGCGGTCAGCGGGGTCAGCTCGGCCGGCTTGAGCACCACGGTGTTGCCGGCCGCCAGCGCCGGGCCGAAGCCCCACGCCGGCGATCGGCATCGGGAAGTTCCACGGCACGATCACCCCGACCACGCCGAGCGGCTCGTGGAAGGTCACGTCCAGCCCGCCCGGCACCGGGATCTGCCGGCCGGACAGCCGCTCCGGCGCGCCCGCGTAGTAGTCCAGCACGTCCCGGACGTTGCCGGCCTCCCAGCGGGCGTTGCCGATGGTGTGCCCCGAGTTGCGGACCTCCAGCCAGGCCAGCTCCTCGACGTGGGCGTCCACCACGGCGGCGAAGCGGCGCAGCAGCCGGGCCCGGTCGCCCGGGGAGACCTGCCGCCACTGCTCGAACGCCGCCGCCGGCCCGCCCGATGGCGGCGTCCACCGCGTCGACGTCCAGCCCGGGGACGCTACCCAGAACCTCCTCGGTGGCCGGGTTGATCACCTGCACGGATTCCAGCCCCTCGGATTACAGCCTTTCGAAGCCACGCATCAGCTCCCAGTCGGTGACGGCCGCGTCGAAGGCGGCCAGTTCCACCCGCGCGGCGTTGGCGTAGTGCTCGACCACGGCGTCACCGAACGCCGCCCGGGCCGTCGCCGAGCCCTCCCACAGGGCCAACGCCTCGCGCAGCGTGCCGGGTACGCGCGCCGCGTCGGCGTCGGTGTAGGCGTTGCCCTCGACCGCCGGCTCCAGCTCCAGCTCGTGCTCCAGGCCGTAGCGGGCGCCGGCCACCAGGGCGGCGATGCCGAGGTAGGGGTTGACGTCACCGCCGGGGACCCGGTTCTCCACCCGGGTTGCCGGGCCGCCGTGGCCGACCAGGCGCAGCGCGCAGGTGCGGTTGTCGCGGCCCCAGCGGATCGCGGTGGGTGCGAACGAGCCGGGCTGGTAACGCTTGTACGAGTTGATGTTCGGCGCGTAGAGCAGGGTGAACTCCCGCATGGTGGCCAGGATCCCGGCCAGTGCCCGTTCGCCCAGGGTGGACAGCCCGTGCTCGCCGGCCATCGCGTACTCCTCCGGGGCGCCGCCGGGGCGGGGGCCGGCCGGGCGGCGCAGCGAGAAGTGGATGTGGCAGGAGTTGCCCTCCCGGGCGTTGGGCTTGGCCATGAAGGTCAGCGCCATACCCTCCTGGGCGGCGATCTCCTTGGCCCCGTTCTTGTAGACGGCGTGCTGGTCGGCGCAGCGCAGCGCCTCGGCGTAGCGGAACGCCACCTCGTGCTGGCCCAGGTTGCACTCGCCCTTGGCGCTCTCCGGGACCAGCCCGGCGCCGGCCATCTCGTTGCGGATACGGCGCAGCAGCGGCTCCACCCGGGCGGTGCCGAGCAGCGAGTAGTCGACGTTGTACTGGTTGGCCGGGGTGAGTTCGCGGTAGCCGCGCTGCCAGGCGTGCTCGTAGGAGTCCTTGTAGAGGATGAACTCCAGTTCGGTACCGGCGTAGGCGGTCAACCCGTCGGCGGCCAGGGCGTCGAGCTGGGCGCGCAGGATCTGCCGCGGGGAGGCGGCCACCGGGGTGCCGTCGAGGGCGGCCAGGTCGGCCAGCACCAGCGCGGTGCCGGGCTGCCACGGCACCCGGCGCAGGGTGGCCAGGTCGGGAACCATGGCGAAGTCGCCGTAGCCGCTGGCCCAGGAGGACATCGCGTACCCGTCGACAGTGTTCATCTCGACGTCGACGGCGAGCAGGTAGTTGCACCCCTCGGTACCGTGTTCGAGCACCTGGTCGAGGAAGAACGGGGCGTGGAAGCGCTTGCCCTGCAGCCGGCCCTGCATATCGGTGACGGCCACCACGACGGTGTCCAGCCGCCCGTTGGTGATCTCGTCACGCAGGGTCAACAGGCCGAGCGGTGCGTCCATCGGGTACCTCCCGGGGCCGGGTTCCTAAGGTCTACTCTTGATCCATTGCTTCGTCAATCGCAGCGCGGCTCAGCCCAACAGGCCGCGCAGCAGCGCGGCGGTACCGTCGCAGTGCTCCTCCATCGCGGTCCGCGCCGCGTCGGCGTCACCGTGCAGGATCGCGCCCACCACCCGGTCGTGCTGGGCGTCGGAGTGGTCCAGGTTGCGGCGGATCACCGGGATGGCCGACAGCAGCCGGTCCAGCGTCAACTGCACGTCGGCCACGGCCGCGGCCAGCGACGGGCTGCCGCTGGCCGCCGCGATCGCCAGGTGCAGCCGGGAGTCGTTGACCCGCCGGGCGGTGCCCCGGTCGCGGGCCGCCGCGAGCGCCCCGACCAGCGCCTGGCGCTGCGCGGCGGCGAGCGTCCGCCCGGCCGCCAGGGCCGCCGCCCCCGGCTCCAGGACCCGCCGGAAGTCCAGCGCGTCGTGCAGCGTGTCGCCCATCTGCTGGGCCAGCGCGGCAGCGTCCGGCACCGCCGCCAGCGCCTCGCCCAGACCGCGCCGCGCCACGCGGCCCGGCGCCGAGACCGGGGCCGGGGACGGGGCCACGGCCGAGGCCGTATGCAGGGCCAGGCCCGGGACTCCGCCCCGGGCCTGGGCCGGGGCTCCGCCCCGGGCCGGAAGCGGGTCCATGCCCGGGGCCGTGAGCGCGGTGGGGTCCATGCCCGGGGTCGTGAGCAGTGTCGGGTCCATGCCCGGGGCCGTGAGCGGGGTCGGGTCCAGACGCGGGGTCGGGGCCGGGGTGTCGGGGCTGAGGACGAAGGTGCCGCCGGTCCGGCCGCGTCGGGACTCCAGGAAGCCGGCCTCCCGCAGCGCCCGGATGGCCTCCCGCAGGGTCACCCGGGAGACGTGCAGCTTCTCGGCCAGTTCGCGCTCGGGCGGCAGCCGTTCACCGGTCCGGACCATGCCCAGCCGGATGGCCTGGGCCAGCCGGGACACGGTGATCTCGAAGGCGTTGCCGCCGCGTACCGGGCGCCAGACGCCGGCCAGCGCGTCCAGGCGGGCCGGTGCCGGGTCAGCCCGGTGTGCCAGCGTGCCCGCCATCGCGTACCCCCTGATTGTGCGGTCGGCCCGCGGTGCACGCGCACCGCGGGCATCGTCACCGGTCCCTGGCCGGGTGTCAGTCCAGAACTTCCGCCGGGGCGTCCGCCGTGGCCAACCCGGGCGGCAGGTCGACGGTACGGCGCGGGCCGGTGAACCAGTGCCGGGCCGACAGCGTACCACCAGAGCGCCACCCCGATCAGCATGACGCCCACCGCGATCGGCGCGTAGTTGACCGCGCGTCCAGCTGAAGTCGTCGTGCCGGGGACGCCCTGCCGGTACGAGCGGCAGGACGAAGTAGATCGACATCACCACGATCTCGACGACCGCGATCCAGCCCAGCACCTTGTACTTGCGGCCCAGCGTCCACGGGCCCGGGCTGAACGGGTCGCCCTCCGCAGCCGCAGCGCGATCGGGATGAGGAAGGCCAGGTAGAGCCCGATCACCGCGACCGACACCACGGCGTAGAAGGCGAGCGGAGCGCCGTTCGTTCTGGTAGAGCGCCGGCAGGGTCAGCAGCAGGCCGGCCAGGCAGCCGATGATACGGCGTTGACCGGGGTGCCGTTGCGGTCCAGCCGGGTCCACAGCCGCCAGCCGGGCACCGCGCCGTCCCGGCTGAACGCGTACGTCATCCGGGACATGCTGGTCACGCAGCTCATCCCGCAGAAGAACTGGCCGATCGTGGAGATCAGGATGACCGCCTTGAAGAAGCCGCTGGACAGCGCCGCGCCCAGCAGCGTGCCCACCGAGCCGTAACCGGCGGTCACCTGGGCCGGGTCCTTGGCCGCGAAGAGGAAGGCCAGCAGCAGGATCCAGCCGCCGATGGCCGAGTAGAAGATGGACCGCCACAGCCCCTTGGCCGCCGACATCGAGGCGCCACTGGTCTCCTCGGAGACGTGCGCGCAGGCGTCGAAGCCGGTGATCGTGTACTGGGTCAGCAGGAAGCCCAGCGGCAGCACGTAGAACCAGAAGCCGGCACCGCCGCTGTGGCCGCCGAAGAAGCCGTGGTTGTTGATCCGCTCGGTGAACACGAACTGAAGCGCCTGGTGGTGGTCGGGGACGAACACCAGGATGAGCACCACGGCGGCCGCGCCGAACACGTGCCACCAGACCGAGACGTTCTGCAGCAGGTCGATGATCTTCGGTGCCGAAGATGTTGATCAGCGCGTGCAGCACCAGGATGATCACGAAGAGCAGGAACGCCTGCTTGTAGCGTCCCGGCCCAGCCCTCGAACAGCGCGTGCAGCGACAGGTTGAGGAACGTGGCGCAGCCGTAGTCCACCGACGCGGTGACCGCCACCAGGCCGATCAGGTTGAACCAGCCGGTGAACCAGCCGTGCACCGGCCGGCCCAGGGTGGCCGCCCACCAGTAGATGCCGCCGGCCGTCGGGTACGCCGACACCAGCTCCGACATGCAGAAGCCGATGATCAGGATGAAGGCGGAGATGATCGGCCAGCCCCAGGAGATGGCGACCGGGCCGCCGTTCATCCAGGCCTGGCCGAAGGTGGTGAAGCAGCCGGCCAGGATCGAGATGATGGAGAACGAGATGGCGAAGTTGGAGAAGCCGCTCCAACCCCGGCGCAGTTCCTGCTTGTAGCCGAGTTCGGCCAGGCGCTCCGAATCTGCGTCCAGTTGCGCGGGTGCGGTCATGGCGCTTCCTTTGCATCGAAGGGATCGCGGGTGACACGGTGTGCGCTGGCCGGGGCGGTACGCTGCCCGGCGGCCGCGGCCAGCAGCCCACCGAAATCGGCGGCGGCCAGGTCGCGGCGCGCCTGGCGCCACTTGTCGTCGGCTTCGGCCCGGTAGTCGAAGGAGCCCCCGGCGGGGCGCAGCAGGGCGTCGTAGACGACGAACCACAGCGCCCAGGTGGCGTTGGCCAGGATCGCCTGCAGCCGGGTCCGGGCCAGCAGCCCGGCACTGGCCTCCCCGCCGAAGTAGGCGTTCGCCAGGACCTGTGTCTGGTCCGGGTCGAGGTCCGCCTCGGCGGCGATGTCACCCAGCTCGAAGGTCGGGTCGTTGTCCCCGGAGAGCTGGTAGTCCACGATCCGCAGGGTGCCGTCCGGCTGCTCGATGAAGTTCTCCGCGAGCAGGTCGTTGTGGCAGGGCAGCACCGGCAATGGGCGCCGGCACAGGGTGGTACCGATGGCGGCCAGCGCGTCGTCGGCGTCCCGGTACCCGTCCGGCAGCGGCAGCCCGTGCCGCTGGCACAGCGCCAGCAGTTCGGTGCGCTTGGTGCGGATGTCGAAGCCGGTGACGAAGTGCGGCCCGGCGTGCAGCCGGCGGCAGGCGGCCGCCACGGCAGCCAGCCGGCTGGGAATGTCCGCCGCCGACAAGGTCTGCCCGGGAATGTATTCCAGCAGCACCGCCGGGATGTCGTCGAGGACGCCGAGCACGGCCGGGCCGATGCCCGCGGCCAGCCGGGTGTTGGCCACCTCGTGGGCGCACTCGATGCCCAGCCCGACGGCGCACACCGCCGGGTCCAGCACCCGCAGCACGTACCTGCGCGGTGGGCCGGCGGACCCCTCCCCGGCGGGCCCGCCGGCCAGCTCCACCAGGTAGACGTGGTGCGACAGGCCGCCGGCCAGCGGGCGCCACACCCCCCGGGCACCCGCCAGCAGCGGGAACCGGATCAGCGTCTGTTCCACATCGACTGTGCGCCGCCCGACCACCATCGCACCCACCGCTTTCTCGCGGCCGTGAACCTGCTGGGTGGGCACAGTCTCGGCGGATGCCTCGACGGGCGTCAATTGTCCGATGGCCCGCTATTGGTCAGACCAAATCCGTGGTACGAATCACGGACCTGCGCCCTTGACCCGGCATCGGCAACACCCTTCCGGAGGTGGCGATGCGCGACAGCGCCCGGGTCGTGGTGATCGGCGGCGGCGTGGCCGGCGCCAGCATCGCCTACCACCTGGCCCGGCTCGGCTGGCAGGACGTCCTGCTCGTCGAGCGGCACGACCTCGGCGAAGGGACCAGCTGGCACTCGGCCGGGTTCGTCGGGCAGCTGCGGGCCACCGTCAGCCAGACCCGGATGATCATGTACTCCGCCGAGCTCTACCCGGAGCTGCGCGCGCGTACCGGCCTGGACCCCGGCTGGCACGGCGTCGGCGGACTGCGCCTGGCCGGCACCCCGGAGCGGGTCGACGAGCTGCGCCGGCAGTCCGGCAGCGCCACCACCTACGGCCTGGAGCTGCAACTGTGCACGCCGGCCGAGATCGCCGCCCGGGTACCCGGCCTGGACGTCTCCGACGTGCTGCTCGGCGGCTGGCTGCCGGGCGACGGGTACCTGCGCCCCGAGCCGCTGGTCCGCGCCCTGGCAGCCGGCGCCACCGCGCTCGGCGTCGAGATCGCCACGCACACCACGGTCACCGGGGTCACCGTGGCCGGCGGCCGGGTCAGCGGCGTGCACACCGACCGGGGGCCGGTCACCGCCGACGTGGTGGTCAACGCTGCCGGGGCGGCCGCCGGGGCGGTCGGCGCGCTGGCCGGTGTCACGATCCCGGTGGTACCCATGGCGCACCAGTACGCCGTCTCCACCCCGCTGCCGGACCCGCCGGCCCCGACCGTGCGCGACCCGGACCGGCTGGTCTACTTCCGCCCCGACGACAGCGGCGGCCTGCTGGTCGGCGGCTACCTGCGCCAGCCCCGGCTCTACCCGGCCGGCACCCCGCTGGCCAGCCCGCGCGCCCTGCTCGCGCCGGACACCGGGGCGTTCGCGCCGGCCTGGGCCGCCGCCCGGCACCGGGTACCGCAGCTGCGCGAGGCCGGCATCGCCCGGCTGGTCCACGGGCCGGAGGCGTTCACCCCGGACGGGGACTTCCTGCTCGGCGAGACCGAGCTGCCCGGCTTCTGGGTGGCCGCCGGCTTCTGCGTACACGGCCTGGCCGCCGCGGGCGGAGTCGGCCGGGTGCTGGCCGAGTGGATCGTCGACGGCACCCCGTCGCTGGATCTGTCCACTATGGACATCCGCCGCTTCGGCGCGCACGCGGCCAGCCGGAGCTGGACCGCCGCCCGGGCACTGGACGCCTACGCCGGCTACTACGACGTCGTGCACCCGCACGCCGAGCGCCCCGCCGGCCGGCCGCTGCGCCGCTCCCCCTGCTGGCCCCGGCTGGCCGAGTTCGGCGCCGTGCTGGGCGAGAAGGCCGGCTGGGAGCGGGTCAACTGGTTCGCCACCAACCTGCCCGGCGTCGGAGCCCCGCACACGCCCCGGCCGGCCGGCTGGGCCGGCCGGGTGTGGTCGGCGGCGATCGAGGCCGAGTGCCGGGCCACCGAACAGGCCGCCGGCCTGTTCGACCAGTCCTCGTTCGCCAAGTTCTCGGTACGCGGCCCCGGCGCCGCCCGGTTCCTGCGCCGGCTGTGCGCCGGGGACACCGACCGCCCGCCCGGCAGCGTGGTCTACACCCAGTTGCTCAACGCCCGGGCCGGCATCGAGGCCGACCTCACCGTCACCCGGCTGGGCGAGCAGCACTTCCGGATCGTCACCGCCACCGCCAGCGGGGTACGCGACCTGGCCTGGCTGCGCCGGCATGCCCCGGCCGACGTCACGATCGAGGACGTCACCGGCGGGTACGGCTGCCTGTGCCTGTGGGGTCCGGCCACCGCCGAGATCCTGGCGCCCCTGGCCGACGGCCCGGTGGACCTGCCGCCACGGTGCGCCCGCGCGATCACCCTGGGTCCGGTCCCGGTGCTGGCCCAGCGGATCTCCTTCGTCGGCGAGTACGGCTTCGAGCTCTACCCGTCCGCCGAGTACACCCTCACCCTGTGGGACCTGCTGGTCGACGCGGGCGTACCGCTGGGCCTGCGGCCGGGCGGCTACCGGGCGATCGAGTCGATGCGGCTGGAGAAGAGCTACCGGGCGTGGGGCAGCGACATCACCCCGGAGACCACCCCGGACGAGGCGGGGCTGGGCTTCGCCGTGCGTACCGGCGGGGACTTCCTGGGCGCAGCGGCGCTGCTGGCCGCCCGCGCCGCGGGTGGCCCCCGCCGCCGGCTGCGCAGCCTGCTGCTGGACGACCCCACGCAGGTGTGCCTCGGCGGCGAGCCGCTGCGGCGCGACGGCGGCCCGGTCGGGCGGGTCACCTCGGGTGGCTTCGGCTACCGGCTGGGCGCCTCGCTCGCGCACGGCTACCTGCCGGTCGACCTGGCCGTCGGCGGCCGGGTCGAGGTTGGCATCTGCGGCGGCTGGGAGCCGGCCACCGTGATCGCCGACTCCCCGTACGACCCGACCCACCAGCGGCTGCGCGGCCACTGAGCCGAGCCCCGGGGCGCCGGGGTGCCGCCGGACTGGTCAGCCGGTGTCGGGGTCGGGGTCGCCGGGCGCGTGGCCGCGGTAGCTGGTCAGGCGCAGGGTCGGGCCGGCGGCCCGGCCGTGGGCGTAGACCGGCTGGGCGGCCCGGGGCGCCGGGTCGGTGCCGGTGGGGCGCTGGCCGGCGCTGCGCGCCGGCACCGGCGGCAGGCTGGGCGGCTGCACCTGGGCCAGCCGCTCGTAGACCATGCCGACCTGGTGGGCCAGCGCGCCGAGGAGCACCGGAATCACCGGCATCACCCAGTCGGCCAGCACGCCGTGCTCGCTCAGGTTGGCGATGAGCAGGGCGAGGATGGCGCCGCCCACGCCCTGCACCATGGCCCGCCAGCCGGCCCGGCTGCCGTGCCGGACGGCCGCCCGGCGCAGCGCCCGGGCGCTGCGCGCGTCCGGACGGGCCCCGCGGACCGGGTCCGGGCCGGGGTCGGCGGCGCTCAGCGCCTCGACCGGGAAGTCCCGGATCGCCCGCAGGTCGCGCCGGCCGAAGTTGACCCCGGCGAAGACGGCGGTCACGCTGCCGCCGATGGTGAGCGCGCCGAGCAGCGAGTGGGTCAGCAGCCCGCCGAGCGCAGCGGCCAGCACCCCGGTGAGTACGGCCAGCCCGGCCCGGATCCACTCGACCCGGTCACCGGGGTACCAGTAGTAGCGGGTGGTGCTGCTCCCCACCGGCTTCGCGATCTGTCCCATCAGAGGCGATAGTGGCGCATTTGTCGTCGGTTCGTGGGCAGAAACGCAGGACCGGTCCCGCTGGACACCGGGCGCGCGGGCGGCAGCGGACGGGCCAGCGACAAAATCGGCGGATCGGTAGCATCACCTCGCCGACCCCAGCCCGACACGAAAGGCCCGCAGATGAACCCGGCCACCCCCACCACCCCGGCCCGTCGGGGCGCGTTGTCCCGGCTGGCCAGCTTCGGCGGCACGCTCATCATGCTGGGAGTATTGGGCCTCCTGGTCGCCGCCTTCGGCGCCGCGATCGCCGGCCTCAGCCACCCGGAGCGCCCCACCTGCGCGGGCCGCGAAATGACTCCCCGCGACACCTGCGTCACCACGACCGGCGACCAGTCCATCGACGACGTGGTCGCCCACGAACAGAACACCCAGGACATGGGCGACACGCTGGTTGCCGTCGGGCTGTCGGCCGGCCTGGGCGCGCTCGGCCTCGGTGTCGTACTCAAGATCCTGGGCGGCGCTGCCCGGCGCCGGGTAGCCGCCGCGGACCCGGTGCCGGCGCAACCAGCCTTCACGCCCCTGCCACGGCTCGGCGGGGACCGGTAACCGCTTCAGAAAAGGACGGTGGCGAGCGTGCCGACCTGGGTGAAGCCGCAGCGGGCGTAGACCCGGCGGGCCGGGGCGTTGTAGTCGTTGACGTAGAGGCTGACCGAGGGCGCCACCCGGGCCAGCGCGTCGGCGACGACGGCCGCCACGGCGTGCGTACCCAGGCCGCCGCCGCGCCACTCGGGCGCCACCCAGACGCCCTGCACCTGCGCGGTGTGCCGGGTCACCACCGCCAGCTCGGCCTTGAACACCACCCGGCCGTCGACGAACCGGGCGTACGCCCGGCCGGAGCGCACCAGGTCGCGTACCCGCTGCCGGTAGCTGCGCACGTTGCCGTCCTGCACCGGGGAGACGCCGACCTCCTCGGTGTACATGGCGATGGCGGCCGGCAGCAGCGCGTCCAGTTCACTGTCACGCACCAGGCGTACCTGCGGGTCGGCGGCGACCGCCGGCGGCCGGCCGGTGGCCAGCAGCGGCTGGCAGGCGCGCACCTCCCGGGCCCGGCCCCACACCCGGGACAGCCGGTCCCACAGGTCCAGCACGGCGCCGGCCTCCCCGACGATGGACGAGCAGCTGCGTTCGTTGAGCGCCACCAGGTCGGCGAAGGCCGCCACGGCGGCCGGCGTGGCGCGGACCGGGATCAGGTTGTGCCCCAACCAGCACGCCGACTCCAGGCCCCCGCCCGGGCGCTGGTAGCCGAAGACGCGCGCCTGGGAACGCCACCACGCCAGGCCGAAGGCCTGCACCTGTTCGGCCACCTGGGCGCTGGCATACGGGTCGGTGTCGAGCAACTGCTGCACCGCCCAGCGGTCCGCGTCGCCGAGCAGTCGGGCCGGCAGTGTCGACAGCACTCCCCCAGCGTGCCAGAAACGGCGCCGGAACGCTCCCTCGACCACCGGCCGGTTCCCGCCCGGCGACCGCGAGCTGCGCCGATGCGCCGCGGGCCGGGGCGCCCGCCCGGGAAACAGTAGGGTTGCCTGGTGCGGCTCGGAATGTTGGGACCGGTTCAGGTCAGCGACGGCGCCGGGCCACCGGTGCCGGTCGCCGGCGCCCGGCTGTGCGCGCTGCTCATCCGGCTGGCGCTGGAGCCCGGCCGGGTGGTGGGTACCCCCGCGCTGGCCGACGCGGTGTGGGGCGACGAGCCACCGGCCGGCGCGGCCGGCGCGCTGCAGGCGCTCGCCTCCCGGGTACGCCGGCTGCTGCCCGACCCGGCGCTGCTGGTCGCCGTCTCCGGCGGGTACCGGCTGGACATCGAGCCGGACCAGGTCGACGCGGTCCGCTTCGATCGGCTGGCCACCGCCGGCCGGCAGGCGCTGGCCCAGGGTGACCTGGCCGCCGCCGAGGACGCCCTGGCCGAGGCGCTGGACCTGTGGCGGGGTCCGGCGCTGGCCGAGGTGGCCGACGCGCCGTTCGCCGCGGCGCCCGCCGCCCGCCTGGCCGAGCTGCGGGTGGCCGCCGCCGAGGACCGCGCCGAGGCCCGGCTACAGCGCGGCGCCGACGTGGTGGCCGAACTGGAGGCGCTGGTCCGCGCCGAGCCGCTGCGCGAACGCCCGCACGCCCAGCTGATGCGGGCGCTGCACGCCACCGGCCGCTCCGCCCAGGCCCTGGCCGTCTACGAGAGCCTGCGCGAACGCCTCGCCGACCAGCTCGGCATCGACCCGTCGGCGGAGCTGGCCGCGCTGCACCTGCGCATCCTGCGCGGCGAGACCGGCGGCGGGCGCGGCAACCTGCGCACGGCGCTGACCAGCTTCGTCGGCCGGGACACCGAGCTGGCCCGGGTGGCCGAGGCGCTCGCCGGCAGCCGGCTGGTCACCCTGGTCGGGCCGGGCGGCGCCGGCAAGACCCGGCTGGCCACCGAAGCGGCCCGCGCCTGGGCGCAGCAGCACGGCGCCGACGTGTGGGTGGCCGAGCTGGCGCCGGTCCGGCACAGCGACGAACTGCCCGGCGCGGTGGCCGAGGCGCTGCGGCTGCACGAGGTACGCATGCTCGATCCGGCCGGCCGGCGCGGCAACGCCGAACGGCTGCGCGACGCGCTCGCCGACCGGCGCGCCCTGCTCGTCCTGGACAACTGCGAGCACCTGATCCAGGCCAGCGCCGCGCTGGCCGACACGCTGCTGGGCGGCTGCCCGGGGCTGACCATCCTGGCCACCAGCCGGGAACCGCTGGCCATTACCGGCGAGTCGCTGTGCCCGGTCGGTCCGCTGCCGGTCCCGCCGCCGGGCACGCCGCCCGGGCCGGCGCTGGGGTACCCGGCGGTGCGGCTGCTCGCCGACCGGGCGGCGGCGGTGCGCCCCGGTTTCGCCGTGACACCGTCCACTGTGGACGACGTGGTGCAGATCTGCGCCCGGCTGGACGGGCTGCCGCTCGCCATCGAGCTGGCCGCCGCCCGGCTGCGTACCCTGCCGGTGGACCAGGTGGCGGGCCGGCTCGGCGACCGGTTCCGGCTGCTCACCGGCGGCAGCCGGACGGCGCTGCCCCGGCACCGGACGCTGCAGGCGGTGGTCGAGTGGAGCTGGGAGCTGCTGGACGCCGCCGAGCGCCGGCTGGCCCAGCGCTTCTCGGTGTTCCTGGACGGGGCGACCATGGCCGCGGCCACCGGGGTGTGCGGGGCGGACGCCTGGGAGCTGCTGCCGTCCCTGGTGGACAAGTCGCTGGTGACCTTCGCCGACGACGGGCGCTACCGGATGCTGGAGACGATCCGGGCGTACGCCGGGGAACGGCTGGCCGAGGCCGGCGAGGCGGAGCAGATCCGGGACGCGCACGCCGGGTACTTCCTGGCGTTGGCGGAGCAGGCGGAGCCGTGGCTGCGTACCCGTGAGCAGCTGCGCTGGCTGGCCGAGCTGACCGCCGACCGGGACAACCTGACCGGCGCGCTGCGCTGGGCCATCGACTCCGGCGACGCGGTCACCGCGCTGCGCCTGGTCGGGGCGCTGGGCTGGTACTGGACGCTGCGCAGCCAGCACGCGGAGGCGGTGGCGTGGAGCCGGGAGGCGCTGGCCGTGCCGGGTGAGCTGCCGACGGATGCGCGTACCCTGGTCCGGATCTACCTGGGGCTCAACCTGATGGCCACCGGCGAGCTGGCGGAGAGCCGGCAGCTGCTGGCGCAGACCGCCGACGAGCCGTGCGGGCACCCGATCGCGGCGGTGACGCCGGTGATGGCCGCGGCCCTGCGGGACCAGGACGAGGCGGCCCTCGCGGTCCTGCCCAGCCTGCTGGAGCACCCCGACCCGTGGGTACGCGGACTGGGCCTGACCATGCGCGGCGCGCTGCTGACCAACCGCGGTGACCTGGCCGGCGCGGACCGGGCGCTGGCCGAGGGGCTGGCCCTGTTCCACGAGATCGGCGAACGCTGGGGGCGGGCGATCGCGGTGGGCTCGCTGGCCGAGGCCCGCCAGCTGGCCGGCGACCACGTCGGGGCGATCGCGGCGATGGAGGATGCGGTGGCGCTCTCCACCGAACTCGGCGTCCCGGACGACCGGCTGCTGGCGCTGTTCCAGCTGGCGGTGGAGCGGGCGCACAGCGGGGACGTGGCGGGCGCCCGCGCCGACCTGGCCCGGGCCGCCCGGGTGGCCGACGAGGTGACCGAGCCCGCGCACCGGTTCCTGCTGCACTTCGGCGCCGCCGAGGTGGCCCGGATGGCCGGCGACCCGGCCGCGGCGCGGGCCGGCTTCCTGCGCGCCAAGGCCGAACTCGACACGATCCACCACCTGCCGCCGGAGGGGCGCATCGGCACCGTGACCGGGCTGGCCTTCGCCGAGCTGGCGCTGGGTGACCGGGCCGCCGCCGGGCGGTGGTCGCAGGAGCTGGACGAGATCGGCCGGGAGCGCAACCACCGGCCGACGCTGGCCCACGCGGCGGTGGTACGCGCGCAGCTGAGCCTCGCCGACGGCGACCCGGCCGGGGCGGCCCGGCTGCTCGCGCTCGCCGACATCGTCCGGGGTACCCCCAACCTGGGCAGCCCGGATGTGGCCCGGATCAGCGCCGGAGCGCGGGCGGCGCTGGGCGAGCAGCGGTACGCGGTGGCCCGGGCCCCGGCCACCGACCTGTCCTGGCAGGACGCCGCCGCGCAGATCACCGGCGTCGCCCCCGACGACCGTCCCCGGCGCACCCGGGTAGCCGGCGCGGTGACGCTCGACGGCGGCTGAGCACGCCGGTTCGCTGGCCAGCCGTGCCCGCCCGCGCCGGGCAGCGCCGCAACGCTGCGCGGCGGTCCTGGTCACGCTGGGCGCGGGCCGCGCAACGCCGAGCGCCCCGGGCGATGACCGGTGCGGTCGTCACCCGGGGCGCTCCCCCCGTTGGCCGGTGCGCTCAGGCGTGCCGGCGGTAGAGCCGGACGGCGAGCGGGCCGAACACCGCGATCAGCCCGAAGGACCAGGCCAGCGTGTGCCACAGCGGGGTCCACACCGGGCCGGTGCCGAGCAGCAGCGCACGGGAGGTGTCCACCACGGCGGTCACCGGGTTCACCTTCACCCACGCCTGCAACCAGCCGGGCAACGTACTGGCCTGGACGAAGGTGTTGGAGCCGAAGGTGAGCGGGAAGAAGATGATGAAGCCGAAGCCCTGCACCTGCTGCGGCGTCTTGACCAGCAGGCCGAGCAGCGCCGGCAGCCAGCTCAGGGCGAATGCGAAGAACATGATCACCGCGCAGGCGGCCAGCGCGGAGAGCGGGTCGGTCTGGATCCGGAAGCCGAGGATCGCGCCGAAGCCGAGCACCATCCCGATGGAGATCACGTAGCGCACCACGTCGCCGATGATCAGGCCGGTCAGCGGGGCGGAGCGGGCGATCGGCAGGCTCCGGAACCGGTCGAAGATGCCCTTGCTCAGGTCGTTGTTGAGGTTCACCCCGGTGCCCTGGCTGGCGAACATCACCGTCTGCACCAGGATGCCGGGGATCAGGTACTGCAGGTACTGGTGCCGGTCGCCGCCGTTGATCGCGCCGCCGAACAGGAAGTAGAACAGGCAGACGAAGATGATCGGTTGCAGCGTCAGGTCGAGCAGCTGCTCCGGCGAGTGCTTGATCTTGATGAGGCTGCGCCAGGTGAGCGTGAAGGTGTGCCGGGTGGCGCGGACCGGGCTCATCCGGCGGACCGGGGTCGGGGCCACCGGCGCCTGCGGCGCGTGGGTCAGGACTGCCATGACTACTTCTCCTCCGTGGCGTGGCCGGTCAGGGCCAGGAACACCTCGTCCAGGCTGGCCAGGCGCAGCGCCAGCTCGGTGACCGCGATGTCGCGCTCCTGCAGTACCCGGACCACCGCCGGCATGGCGTCGGCCCGGTTCTCCACCGAGACCGACAGCAGCCCCGGGTCGTCGGGGCGACTGGTCGGGGCGGTCCCCACCACCCGCTCCACGATCCCGCTGACCAGCGGCAGGTCGGCCGGGTCGGTCGGGCGTACGTCCAGGGTCTGGCCGCCCACCTTGGCCTTCAGCTGGGCGGAGGTACCGCTGGCGATCAGCCGGCCGTGGTCCACCACCGCGATCTCCGAGGCCAGCCGGTCGGCCTCGTCCAGGTACTGCGTGGTGAGCAGCACGGTGGCCCCGTTGTCGACCAGCTCCCGGACCATCGCCCAGACGTCGCCCCGGCTGCGCGGGTCCAGTCCGGTGGTGGGCTCGTCCAGGAACAGGATGCTGGGCCGTCCGATCAGGCTGGCGGCCAGGTCGAGGCGGCGGCGCATGCCACCGGAGTAGGTCTTCGCGGCCCGCTTGGCCGCGTCACCGAGGTCGAAGCGCTCCAGCAGCTCGGCGGCCCGGGTCTTGGCCTCCCGCTTCGGCAGCTCCAGCAGGCGCCCGATGAGCAGCAGGTTCTCGGCACCGGTCAGCTCCTCGTCGACCGCCGCGTACTGGCCGGTGAGGCCGATCATCGCGCGCACCTTGTCGGCGTCGCGGACCACGTCGTAGCCGGCCACGCTGGCCCGGCCGCCGTCGAGCCGCAGCAGCGTGGTGAGCAGCCGCACGATCGTCGTCTTGCCGGCCCCGTTGGGACCGAGCAGGCCCAGTACGGTGCCCGGCCGCACGGTCAGGTCGACGCCGTCCACGGCGGTCTTCGACCCGAACCGCTTGACCAGGCCCTCGGCCTGGATCGCGTCAGTCATGTCGCTCCTTCGTCTTCGTTGTCACCAGCATGGCCGACCTGGCTGACACGGCCCTGACACCCCGGTGACGCCGGTGCGACCCGGCTGTCTGCGATCGGTACGGCTTCCGCCCCTTGCAGCCGATAGCTTAGCGATATATCGTCGACGTATCAACGATAGATGGGAGGGGAGTCATGAGGGACTTCCACCACGGAGCACCCGGCTTCGGCCACCAACGCGGTGGCAATCCGTTCGGCGGCAATCCGTTCGCCGGAGCCTTCCCGTTCGGGCTCGGCCCGGGCGGGCGTGACCGGCACAGCCACGGCCGCGGCCGGGGCGGGCGCGAGCGCCGCGGCAACGTCCGCGCGGCGATCCTCGCCCTGCTGGTCGAGCGCCCGATGCACGGGTACGAAATGATCAAGGAACTGGACAGCCGCACCGGCGGCGTCTGGCGCCCCAGCCCCGGCTCGGTCTACCCGACCCTGCAGCTGCTGGAGGACGAAGGGCTGATCACCAGCGAGGAGACCGGCGGGCGGAAGCGGTTCTCGCTGACCGACGACGGCCGGGCGGAGGCCGAAGCGGCCGCCGCCGACGCGCCTTGGAACGAGTTCAGCGCCGAGACCGTCAGCTCCGGCCAGGACACCAAGGAAGCCATCTGGGGCATCATGAACGCGCTGCGCCAGATCGGCTTCAACGGCGACCGCGAGCAGTGGCAGCGCGCCGTCGAGGTGCTCAACGAGACCAAGCGCAAGCTCTACGCCATCCTCGCCGAGGACTGACCACCCGCATCATCCGAAGGCGCCGACCCCGGCATGGGGCCGGCGCCTTCGGCGTCACCCGTCCGGCCACCCGGCCCGACCGCAGCGCCGCCACCTGCCCCGGGACGGGTCGGTCGCTAGGGTGACGGGGTGCCCGAACCGCCCGCCACCCCGGTCACCGACCCGGACCCCGTCGGCGTGCGCCCGGGCGTACCGGCCGGGGACGGGCTGCCCGCCGGGCCGCCGGACGTGCCGACCGGCGTGCGCGGCGACCGGCGGGCCGACCTGACCGCCCTGGCGGTCTACGCCGCGCTGTCCGGCTGGCTCTTCTCCGGCCTGCTCGCCGGAGTGCGGCTGCGCTACCTCACCGACTCGACCTCCGACCAGCGGCTGTTCGAGTACTACCTGACCTGGGTCGCGCAGGCCCTGCGGCACGGGCACAACCCCCTGGTCATCCCGGTGCAGAACGCCCCCGACGGGGTGAACGCGATGGGCAACACCATCGTCCTCGCGCTGGCCGCGCCGCTGGCCCCGGTCACGCTGTGGCTCGGCGCCCCGGTCAGCTACGCGCTGGCCATGGTGCTCGGCGTGACCGCCTCCGCCTGGGCCTGGTACCTGCTCTTCGCCCGGCTGCTGCCCGGCGCCGGGGCGCGCTTCTCCCGGCTGGCGGCCGGCGTCGGCGGGGCGCTGGTCTCCTTCTCCCCCACGCTGGTGTCGCACGCCAACGGGCACCTCAACATGGTGGCCAACTTCGCCCTCCCGGCGATCATCGGGCTCACCCTGCGCCTGCGCGAACCCGACCACCGGCTACGCCGCGCCGTGGCGCTCGCGCTCTGCGCCGTCGTGCAGCTGCTGATCGGCGCCGAGATCCTGCTCATCACCGCGCTCGGCTTCGGCACCCTGCTGGCGGTCTACGGGCTGCTGCGCCCCGACGCGATCCGGCGGTCGTGGCGGCCGGTCGGCGCCGGGCTGGCGATCGCCCTCGCGGTCGCCCTGCCGCTGGCGGCGTACCCGCTGTGGGTGCAGTTCGCCGGGCCGGCGCACTACTCCGGGCTGCCGTTCAGCCGGTTCGGCTACGCCGACCTGCTCTCCTTCCCCAGCTTCGCGACGCGTTCGCTGGCCGCCACCGGGCCGGCCCACTACGCCAAGGGCAACCTGACCGAGGAGAACGGGTACTTCGGCCCGCCGCTGCTGCTCCTGTCAGCGGCGCTGGCCGCCTGGCTGTGGCGCACGCCGCTGGCCCGCGCGGCGGCGCTCACCGGGCTGCTGTTCGCGGTCCTCTCACTGGGTAACCGGGTGCACGTCGCCGGCCACCTCACCGCGCTGCCCGGCCCGTGGCGGCTGCCGGCCCGGCTGCCGCTGCTCTCCGACATCATCCCGAGCCGGCTGGCCTATGTGACCGTCGTCATGGTTGCTCTCCTGGTCGCCCTCGGACTGGACCGGCTGCTGGCCCAGCCGGCCGCCGCCCAGCCGGCTCAGCCTTCCGCCGAAGCCACCCGGCCGCCCGCCCGGGGGTGGCTGACCGGGCTGCCGCCCCGGAAGTGGCTGACCGGGCCGCCGGCCCGGGGGTGGCTGACCGGGGTGCCGGCCCGGAAGTGGCTGGCCGGGCTGGTGGTGCTGGCCCTGGTGCCGACCTTCCCGACCCCGCTGCGAGCCGGGGCGCGGACCACCGTGCCGGCCTTCTTCAGCACCGGGGCGTGGCGCTCCTACCTGCCCGACGGCGCCACCGTGGTACCCGTGCCGCTGCCCCGCTCGCCGAACCCCACCTGGGCACTGGACTGGCAGGTGGCCGCCGGGATGCGGTTCCGGATCGCCGGTGGGTACTTCGTCGGCCCGTGGCCAGCCGACCGCTACGGCCCGGCCGGGCACGGCTGGTACGACCAGCACCCGCGGCCCACCGACGCGCTGCTGCTCGGGGTGCACCCGAGCGGCCCGCTGCCCACCGTGACCACGGCCGACCAGGCGAACGCCGCCGCCGACCTGCGCTGGTGGGGCGCCTCGGCGCTGGTCATGGACCCGCGCACGGCGCCCCGGCCGGCCGAGCTGAAACAGCTCGTGGACCAGCTCACCGGCGTGACCGGCCGGTACGTCGGCGGCGTCTGGCTCTGGCTCGTCCCCGGGTAGCCCGGCAGGGGCTCAGTGCACGGTGACGGTCGGGCCGGGTACCAGGTCGCGGAGGTCTTCGGGCAGCTCGACGCCCATCTGGTCGGCCAGCCGCAGGGCCTCCTCGACCAGGGTCTCCACGATCTGCGACTCCGGCACCGTCTTGATGACCTCGCCCTTGACGAAGATCTGGCCCTTGCCGTTGCCGGAGGCCACCCCGAGATCGGCCTCCCGGGCCTCGCCGGGGCCGTTGACCACGCAGCCCATGACGGCCACCCGCAGCGGCGCGGGGAACCCCTCCAGCGCGGCGGTCACCTGCTCGGCCAGGGTGTAGACGTCGACCTGGGCGCGGCCGCAGGACGGGCAGGAGACGATCTCCAGGCCGCGGTCGCGCAGGCCCAGCGACTCCAGGATCTGGTTGCCGACCTTGACCTCTTCGACCGGCGGCGCGGACAACGACACCCGGATGGTGTCCCCGATCCCCTCGGCCAGCAGCGCGCCGAAGGCCACCGCCGACTTGATGGTGCCCTGGAACGCCGGGCCGGCCTCGGTCACGCCCAGGTGCAGCGGGTAGTCGCAGCGCTCGGCGAGCAGCCGGTACGCCTTGATCATGACGACCGGGTCGTTGTGCTTCACCGAGATCTTGATCTCCCGGAAGCCGTGCTCCTCGAACAGCGAGCACTCCCACAGCGCCGACTCGACCAGCGCCTCCGGCGTGGCCTTCCCGTACTTCTGCAGCAGCCGCGGGTCCAGCGAGCCGGCGTTCACGCCGATCCGGATGGGCGTACCGGCGGCCTGCGCGGCCCGGGCGATCTCGCCCACCTTGTCGTCGAACTTCTTGATGTTGCCCGGGTTGACCCGGACCGCCGCGCAGCCCGCGTCGATCGCGGCGAACACGTACTTCGGCTGGAAGTGGATGTCGGCGATCACCGGGATCTGCGACTTCTTGGCGATCAGCGGCAGCGCGTCGGCGTCGTCCTGGGACGGCACCGCCACCCGGACGATCTGGCAGCCGGAAGCGGTCAGCTCGGCGATCTGCTGCAGGGTGGCGTTGACGTCGGCGGTCAGCGTGGTGGTCATCGACTGCACCGACACCGGCGCGCCACCGCCCACCGGGACCGGGCCCACCATGATCTGCCGGGACCTGCGACGGGGCGCCAGCGGTTCGGCCGGCACGGCGGGCATTCCGAGGTTCACACTCACAGCTGCGCTCACTTGGTGAAGAGGGTGACGGGATTGACGATATCGGCGCCCACGGTCAACAGGGTGAACGCCCCGAAGATCAGGATCACCGCGTAGGTGACAGGCATCAGCTTGGCATAGTCGACCCGGCCCGGGTCGGGGCGGCTGAGCTTGGCGTAGAGCCACGAGCGGGCCCGCTCGAACCAGGCGATGGCGATGTGGCCGCCGTCCAGCGGCAGCAGCGGCAGCAGGTTGAACACCCCGACGAAGAAGTTCAGGCTGGCCGCGAGCAGCAGGAAGACGAACCAGGCGCCGTGCTCGGCGGTCTCCCCGCCCAGCCGGCTGGCGCCCACCACGCTGATCGGCCCGTTCGGGTCGCGCTGGCCGCCGTTGAGGGCGTGCCACAGGTTCGGGATGCGCTGCGGGAACGCCTTGAGCGCCGAGCCCACCCCGGCGAAGGTCTGCCCGGTGAGCGTGCCGGCCTTGCCGAGGCTCTGCACCGGCCCGTAGGTGATCGTGGTCGGTACCCCCGGCGGCGGGGCGGCGCCCACGCCCATCGCGGAGACCTGCTGCTGCGGCTGGTCGGCCACCGGGGCGCCGTCGGCGTCGATCGGGTGCCGCTGCACGGCGACCAGGTTGACGGTGGCCGTGCTGGTCGCCCCGTCGCGGGTGTAGGTGACCTGGTGCGGGCCGGCGGGTGCGGTGCGGATCACACTGACCAGCTGGCCGTAGCTGGTGACGGCGGTGCCGTCGACGGAGGTGATCAGGTCGCCGTCGCGCAGGCCGGCGGCCTTGGCCGCGCCGCGCTGGTCGGCGGCGGTACACGCGGGCTGTTCGTCGCTGGTGACGATGCACTCGCCGACGGTGATGTAGGCGGGCAGCTTGTTGGCGTCGTTGAGGGCCGGGTTGGGGATGCCGACGAAGGTCAGCACCACCCAGAGCAGCACGAAGCCGAGCGCGAAGTGGGTCAGTGACCCGGCGCTCATCACGATCGTGCGCTTCCACACCGGGTACCGCCACATGGCGCGCTTCTCGTCGCCGGGCTCGACGTCGTCCTCCTGCGGCGTCATCCCGACGATCTTGACGAAGCCGCCCAGCGGGATGCCCTTGAGCCCGTACTCGGTCTCGCCCCGGCGGAAGGAGAACAGGGTCGGGCCGAACCCTGCGAAGTACCGGGTGACCTTCATCCCGAAGGCCTTGGCGGTGACCATGTGGCCCGCCTCGTGCAGGCACACCGACACGAAGATGATCAGGGCGAACAGCACCACACCTGTGAGGTACGCCATCAGTTCCCTTCCGTCGCGGCCGCGATCCGTTCGCGGGTGCGGGCGCGGGCCCAGTCCTCGGCCGCGAGCACATCCCCGACGGTACCTGGTTCGGCGAAGTCCGGTGCCTCCGCCAGGACCCCCTCCAGGGTGTCCGACGATGCCCAGGAACGGCAGCCGCCCGGCGACGAAGGCGGCCACGCACTCCTCGTTGGCGGCGTTGAAGATGGCCGGCCGGCAGCGCCCGGCCCGGCCGGCCGCCTTGGCCAGCTCCACCGCCGGGAACGCGGCGCTGTCCAGCGGGCGCAGCTCCCAGCTGTGTGCGGCGCCCCAGTCGATCCCCGGGGCAGCCTCGGACACCCGGTCCGGCCAGCCCAGCGCCAGCGCGATCGGCAGCCGCATGTCCGGCGGGCTGCACTGGGCCAGGGTGGAACCGTCGACGAACTCGACCAGCGAGTGGATCACCGACTGCGGGTGCACCATCACGGTGATGTCGTCGTAGCCGACGCCGAACAGCTCGTGCGCTTCGATCACCTCCAGCCCCTTGTTCACCAGGGTGGCCGAGTTGATCGTGACGACCGGGCCCATGTCCCAGGTCGGGTGGGCCAGCGCCTGGGCCGGCGTGACGCCGGCCAGCTCGGCGCGGCTACGGCCGCGGAACGCACCGCCGCTGGCCGTCAGCACCAGCCGCCGCACCTCGCCCCGGGAGCCGCCGCGCAGCGCCTGGGCCAGCGCCGAGTGCTCGGAGTCCACCGGCACGATCTGCCCCGGCGCGGCCACCGCGCGCACCAGCGGCCCGCCGGCCACCAGCGACTCCTTGTTGGCCAGCGCGAGGGTACGCCCGGCGCGCAGCGCCGCCAGGGTGGGCGCCAGCCCGAGCGAGCCGACGACGCCGTTGAGCACCACGTCACACGGGTAGCCGGCCAGTTCGGTCATGGCCGACGGGCCGGCGAGGATCTTCGGGATGCGGTAGCCCCCGGTGCTGTAGCCGGCCTGCTGCGCGCGGGCGTAGAAGGCCAGCTGCAGGTCCTGGACCACGCTGGCCCGGGCCACCCCGACCACCTCGACGCCGAGTTCGAGCGCCTGCTCGGCGAGCAGCGCCACGTTGCCGCCGCCGGCGCCCAGCCCGACCACCCGGAACCGGTCGGGGTTGCGCCGCACGATGTCGACCGCCTGGGTACCGATCGAGCCGGTGGAGCCGAGCAGGACGATGTCGCGGGGCGTACTCACGGGCCCCATTCTCCCCTGCCGACCCGGCCACGCGCCGGGCGGTCGACACAGCTCGTCCACACCGGCCGCTGTCAGGGGGTACCGCTAGCGTGGGGCCCATGCGCCTGGCGACGTGGAACGTCAACTCGGTGACCGCGCGGCTGCCCCGGCTGCTCGACTGGCTGGAGCGCGCCGCGCCCGACGTGCTGTGCCTGCAGGAGACCAAGACGCCGACCTTCCCGGCCGCCGAGGTGGAGAAGCTCGGCTACCAGGTGGCCGCCCTCGGCGTGGACCGCTGGAACGGCGTGGCCCTGCTCTCCCGGGTCGGGCTGGACGACGTGACACCGGGCTTCCCCGGCGCCCCGGGCTTCCCCGACCCGGCCACCCCGGCGGAGCCCCGGGCGCTCGGCGCCACCTGCGGCGGCGCCCGGGTGTGGTCGGTGTACGTGCCCAACGGGCGTACCCCCGACTCCGACCACTACGCATACAAGCTGTCCTGGCTGGCCGCCCTGCGCGCCGCCATCGAGCCGGAGCTGGCCGCGCACCCGCAGTTCGCCGTCTGCGGCGACTTCAACGTGGCGCCCACCGACGCCGACGTCTGGGACCCGGGCGCCTTCGTCGGCGCCACCCACGTCACCGACGCCGAACGCGCGGCGCTCGCCGCGCTGCGCGGCCTCGGCCTGGTCGACATGCTGCCCCGCTCGCTGAAAGGCCCCAACCCGTTCACCTACCACGACTACCGGGGCGGCTACTTCCACAAGGACATGGGCATGCGCATCGACCTGGTCTACGCCAGCCGCCCGCTCGCCGACCGGGTCACCGACGCCTGGGTCGACCGGGAGGCGCGCAAGGGCAAAGGCCCCTCCGACCACGCCCCGGTGGTCCTCGACCTGCACGACTGACCGGTCGCTCAGGCGGGGACCAGGGCGTCCCGCCGGTAGAGCAGGGTACGCAGGTCGTCGGCCTCGGCCTGGCTGAGCCGCCCGGTCGGCAGGGCGATGTAGCTGCGCCGGTCGAGCATCAGCAGGTACTGGCCGGGCAGTTCGACCACGTCGTCGACCAGGTGCCAGGGCCGGGTCAGCTCGAAACCGGAGTACACCGTCCGGACCCCGACCGGGGTCACCTCGACCAGCCGCGGGTGCACCGGATCGCGGGCCCACGCCCGGGCGCGCAGCCGGGGCAGCAGCAGCGGCAGCACGGTGAGGTCGATGACGCCGAGCCCGATCAGCAGCAGCGCCGGGGCCAGCGCCGACCGGCCGAAGGAGAGCAGGCCCACGGCGGCGACCACAGGCGCCGCGCCGGCCAGCAGGATCGTCTTGCGCCGACCGCCGAGCACGTGCCGCTCCGATGCGACACACAGCTCCTCGTCGGGTGACACCTCGATACTGATACGCATGCCAGCCTTCCCCCGTTGGCTTCCGGGTCAGCGTACGGCCTGCCGGCCCGGCGACGCGCCCCGGTTTGCGGCGGGTCGCCCTCGGCCTACCCCGGGTCCCGGCTCGCCAAACTGACCAGCACCGATGTCCACTCCCGGCCACCACTACCTGCCCGGCACATCCGGACGGTCAGCGGCGCTCGACTGCGCCGGTGCCCACCGGCGCCCCGGCCGGCGGGGCGGGCGACTCGCGCAGGCCGTAGCGGCGGTAGACCCGGGCCAGCGGGCCGGGCACCCACCAGTTCCAGTCGCCGAGCAGCCGCATCGTCGCCGGTACCAGCAGCGCCCGGACCAGCGTCGCGTCCACCAGGATGGCCACGATCATGCCGATGCCGATGAGCTTGACGAAGGCGATCTCCCCGGTGGCGAAGCCGACCACCACCACGATGAGCAGCAGCGCGGCCGAGGTGATCAGCCGGCCGGTGCGCTGCAACCCGGTGGCGACCGCGCGGGTGTTGTCGCCGGTGGCGTCGTACTCCTCGCGGACCCGGGAGAGCAGGAACACCTCGTAGTCGGTGGCCAGGCCGAACAGCACCGCCACCATCAGGATCGGGTCGGTCGGCTCGATCGTCCCGGTGGGGGTGAAGGCCAGCCAGGAGGCGCCGTGGCCCTGCTGGAAAACCACCACCACGACGCCGAAGGCGGCGCCCAGCGACACCACGTTCAGCAGCACCGCCTTGACCGGCAGCAGCACCGAACCGAAGGCGAGGAACAGCAGCACCACGGTGACCAGCACCACGAACAGCGCCATCCAGGGCAGCCGGTCGCCCAGCGAACGCAGCTGGTCGTCCAGGTCGGCGGTGGAGCCGGTGATGCCGACCCGCACCCCGGCCGGCGGCTGGTACGCCCGCGCCGCGCGCACCACCCGGCGCGCCACGTCGCCGGTCGGGTCGCCCGGATAGGCCAGGTCGACCAGGGCGGCGTCACCGTGTTGGGCGGCCACCGTGGCGCCGGTGACCCCGGGCAGCGCGCCGAGCGCCCCGACCACGCCCGGCAGGGCGGCCGCATCGGCGCCGGTGACCAGGGCCTGGACCGGGTACCCGGTGGTCGGTGGGAACTCCTGCCGCAGCCGCTGGTCGACGATCCGGCTGGTGGCCGAGGTGGGCAGCACCCGCACGTCGACGCCGCCGAACCGGATCCGGGTCACCGGCGCGGCCAGTACCAGCAGGATGACCAGGACAGCAATCAGGTAGCGCCAGGGCCGGCGCATCACGCTGCGCGCCAGCCGCGCCCAGGCGCCGTGCTCCCCCGGGCCATGCTCCGCCGGGCCGTGCTCCCCCGGGCCGTGCTCCCCCAGGCCGTGCTCCCCCGGGCCGTGCTCCGCGCTGGCACCGGGCGGGCGGCGGCGGGGCAGCCGGATCCGGCCGGCGTTGATGCGCGGGCCGAGCACGGCCAGCCCGGCCGGGAGGGCAGTGAGCGAGGCGAGCATGGCGACCGCGACCGCGGCCATCCCGCCGTACCCCATGGACTTGAGGAAGCCCTGCGGGAACAGCAGGAGGCTGGCCAGCGCCAGGGTGACCGTGACCCCGGAGACGGCGACGGTACGCCCGGCGGTGGCCATCGTGCGCGGCACCGCCTCGGCCGGCGGATGGCCGGCGGCCAGCTCCTCCCGGAACCGGGACACGATGAACAGCGCGTAGTCGATGGACAGCCCGAGGCCGATCAGCGTGATGATGTTGATGGCGAAGGTGGACACCTCGGTGACCGAGGCGAGCAGCCGGGTGACGACGAACGCGCCCAGTACGGCGACCCCGCCGACCAGCAGCGGCGTGCTGGCCGCCACCGCGCTGCCGAACACCAGCACCAGCAGGACCAGCAGCACGGGCAGGGAGAACTCCTCGGCCCGGGCGATGTCCCGGGCGGTCTGCGCGTTGGTCTCGTCGTAGAACGGCAGCACTCCGCCGAGCTGCGTGGTGACCGGGGCGGCGGCGGTGTACTCCACCCGGCCGGCGCGGTAGCTGCTCAGCAGCGTGTCATCCCCGCTGTTGCGGTAGCGCACCACGGCGTAGGTGGCGTGCCGGTCGGTGGCCACCAGTTGCGGCAGCGGCGTGTCGTACCAACTGGTCACCCCGGCCACCGCGGGGTCGGCGGCGATCCGGCGCAGCGCCGGCAGCACCGCCGCCCGGAAGGCCGGGTCGTCCACGGTCAGCTCGGGGCTGGAGTAGAGCGCGATGACATCCGCCTGCTGGGCGCCGAGCAGCGCGGTGACCTGCGCCCGGGTACGCGCGGACGGGCTGTGGCCGTCGTAGAAGCCGCCGCCGGAGAGCGAGCCGAACACGCCGGTGCCCCAGGCGGCGCCCAGCAGCACGACGGCCAGCGTCGCAGCCAGCACCCACCAGCGCGCCCGCACGACGGTCCGGCCCCACCGCTCGAACATTCCCGCTCCCCCGTCGGCCCATGAGTGAACTTGTTTCACTATGCCCACCGCCGGGTGCGACCGCCGTCCGGGGTCCGGCCGTATCGCGCCGGCCACCCCGGGCGCCGGCCGGCGACCGGCGGCACCACCGCGCATCTTCGCAGCGGGCTGCTCATCGCGCGGCCGGCCGCCCTGCCGGCGGGCGCCGCTGCGGACGAGCCGGCCCCCGGCCGGGCCGGGGCGGATTAGGCTGCCCCGGGTGACGAGTGAAACTCCGGCCCGCGCCGACGTGGTGATCATCGGCTCCGGCCACAACGGCCTGGTCGCCGCGGTCCTGCTGGCCCGGGCCGGGCTGTCCGTGGTGGTGGTCGAGGGCAAGGCGGCGCTGGGCGGCGCCACCCGCACCGAACACCCCTTCGCCAAGGTGCCGGGACTCGGCCACTCGTCCGGCTCGTACCTGCTCGGCCTGATGCCGCCCGAGCTGCTCACCAAGCTGGGGGTACGGATCCCCGTGCTGCGCCGCGACCCGCACTACTTCCTGCCCACGCCCGGGCCGGTCGGCTCGCCGTACCTGCTCTTCGGCGCCGACCGGGCGGCTACCCGGGAGCAGCTGACCCGGTTCTTCTCCGCCGCCGACATCGCCGCCGACGACGCCATGCAGGCCGAACTGGCGGCGTTGCGCGAGGACCTGGCGCCGGCCTGGCTGGCGCCGCCGCTGCCGGTGGCCGAGACCGCGCAGCGCTACCTGCGCCCCGCCCTGCGGCAGACCTTCGTCGACCTGGTCACCGGCTCGGTCGCCGACTACCTGGCCCGCTTCGGCTTCGCCTCCGAACTGCTGGTCAGCATGTACGCCGTCACCGACGGCCTGTCCGGCCTCAACGCCGGCCCGGATGACCCGGGCACCGGCCACAACTTCCTGGTGCACAACATGTGCCGGCTGCCCGGGGCGGACGGCACCTGGATGATCGCCCGGGGCGGCATGGGCACCGTGTCCCGGACCTTCGCCGACGCCGCCCGGGCGGCCGGCGCGGTGATCGAAACCGGTACCCCGGTCGCCCGGGTCACCGTGGACGGCGGCGCCGCCAGCGGCGTACAGCTGGCCGACGGGCGGGAACTGGCGGCCCAGGTGGTGCTCGGCGCCTGCGACCCGTACGCCCTGCTCGACCTGGCCCCGGAGATCCCCGCCGGGCTGCGCGACCGGATGGGGTCGGTGCGGCGTACCGGCACCACGCTCAAGGTCAACCTGGCGCTGCGTGACCTGCCCCGGTTCAGCTGCCTGCCGCCGGGCGCGGCCAGCCCGTTCGGCTCCACCATCCACCTGCTGCCCGGCTCGGCCAGCCTGCTCGGCGGTGCCGGCGGCGAGGGACCGATGGCCCAGCTACGCCGGATGTGGGACGAGGTGTGCGCCGGCCGGCTGCCGGCCGAGCCGACCATCGAGTGGTACCTGCACACCACCGTCGACCCGTCGCTGCAGGACGCCGACGGGCACCACTCGTCGGCGCTGTTCGTCCAGTCGGTGCCCTACGCCCCGGCCGACGGCTCCTGGGACGAGCTGCTGCCCTCCTATGTGGACAGCCTGCTGGAGCTCTGCGAGCGCTACGCCCCCGGCACCCGGGATTTGGTGGCCGACGTGTTCCCGCTCACCCCGCCCGGCATCGAGGAGCACTTCGGGATCACCGGCGGGCACATCCACCATGTGGACAACACGGTCTCCTTCACCGACCGGATGCCCTACGCCACCGGCCTGCCCGGCCTGTACGCGGGCAGCGCCGGGGCGCACCCGGCCGGCAGCGTGATCGGCGCCGCCGGGCACAACGCCGCCCAGCAGATCCTCGCCGACCTCGGCCTGCCGCCGGCCTGAGGCCCGCACAGCGGGTACGCCGTGGCGCTCCAGCGGTTGTACCAGCGGCGATTGTTGCCTACCGTCAGTGCATGGACGCCTGGGAGACCACTGCACAGCCGGTCGAGCGGGCCGACGTCCCGGTGATGTACCTGCAGACCGCCGACGGCGACGGCCCCGCCATCGGCGCCGCCTGGGACCGGCTGGAACACCTCGTCGGCCTGCACGGCCGACGCTTCCTGGGAGTCTTCGACACCACCGGCGGCTGGTACCGCACCTGTGTGACGCTGCGCGACGACGACGACCCGGCCGCGCTCGGGCTGCCCACCACCGTCATCCCCGGCGGCCGGTACCTGCGCGCCCGGCTGCGCGGCGACGCCCCCGCCGTCTACGACCGGCTCGCCCCCGCCTACGCCGAACTGGAGCGCAGCGGCGCGCTCGACCCGTCCCGCCCCGGCATCGAGTACTACCGCCGGGCGGACGAGATCGACGTGCTCATGCCGGTGCTCGGCTGAGCGCCGCAGCGCGACACGCTTGACAGCGCCGTACACACTGGTCCCGTGACTTCTACCTCCAGCAGGATCGGCGCGGGGGCGCTGGGGATGGTCGCGGGGCTGGCGGCGCTCGCCGTCGCCCTCGGCGGCTGCACCACACCGTCGGCGGACGCCGAGGCCCAGCACTCCGCCACCCCGACCACGGCCAGCGCCGCCGCGAGCCCGAGCGCCGGTGACAGCCCGAGCGCGAGCCCGAGCGCCAGCCCGACCCCGTTCACCGGCCTGCTCAAGGTGGGCAGCAGCGGCGAGCCGGTGGCCCGGCTGCAGCAGCGCCTGGCCGAGCTGGGCTACTGGAACGGGCCCAACGACGGCAAGTACGGCGGCCTCACCCAGCAGGCGGTGTGGGCGCTGCAGAAGGCCGCCGGAGTACCCCGCACCGGTACCACCACGCCGGCCACCTGGGCGGCGCTGGACGCCGGGACCCGGCCGACCGCGCGCAGCACCAGCGGCCACGTCATCGAGGTGGACCTGAAGAAGCAGCTGCTGCTCTTCGTCACCGGCGGGCACGTCGACACGATCCTCAACACCTCCACCGGCGGCGGCTACAAGTACACCTCCGAAGGGGTCACCTCGGTGGCGATCACCCCGAAGGGGCACTTCACCACCGAACGGTTCGTCGACGGCGTCCGCATCGCACCGCTCGGCGAGCTCTACCGGCCGCGCTACTTCTTCGAGGGGTACGCCATCCACGGCGCCGAGTCGGTGCCGCCCACACCCGCCTCGCACGGCTGCGTCCGGGTCACCAACGCCGCCATGAACTGGATCTGGGCGCAGGGCATCGACCCGGTCGGCACCCCGGTCTGGATCTACTGACCGGCCGCGGCCGGCTGCTCGTCGCCGGCCGCCGGCCGGGACCGCAGCTCGTGCCCCACGCTGGTCAGGCACTTCCCGGTTTCCAGGTCGAACTTCCAGCCGTGCAGCTGGCAGGTGAGGGTGCGCCCGTCCACGATGCCAAAGCGGGTCAGGTCGGCCTTCAGGTGCGGGCAGCGCCGCTGCACGATCCAGTCGCCCAGTTTGACGTCCTCGGCGTCCGGCTTCTGCTCGGCGTACCAGCCCTCGGCGTACTGCAGGCGCTCGTCCGACAGACACTTGAAGAAGGCGTAGACGAACTCGTTGTACTGGCCGATCCGGGCCGCCGAGAACCGGCAGGACAGGAACAGCGAGTTCACCCAGTCGACCTCGCCGGTGTACAGCAGGTGCTCGATCAGCGTCCGGCCGGTGCGGAACCGGTAGCGCACCTTCTCGTCGGCGTAGGGGCGGACCTCCTTGCCGGGGAAGTCCACCACGATCGACTCCAGCACCTGCTCGCCGGACGGGTCGGTCAGGTCGAAGCGGACCGGCCCGCCGACCCCGGTGGCCAGGTAGATCGACTCGTCCAGCAGCGGCTCGATGCGCTTCTTCAGCTCGGCCAGCACATCCACCTCGGGGTGCGCCCAGGAGCGCTTGGCCGCCTCGATGACCGGGCGCTGGCGGGCCTGGTAATCCCGCAGGTGGCGCTCCTTGTCGGCGAAGAAGCCGGCCACGTCGGTCGGGTGCGAGGCCGCGCAGGAGTCGGCGGTCAGCTCGGCCACCGAGCCGGGCAGCAGGACGACCCCGTTGGTACCGCCCACCTTCGCGTACTCCCGCTGGAACACCGACTGGTCGGGGAAGATGTTGCCCTCGTCGCCGCCCAGGTCGTTGAACTGCCACAGGGCGTCGTCCAGGAAGCACGGCGGGCCGGCGATCGGGAAGACCCAGCTCGCCTTCAGGTCGTCGATGTAGCGCCAGGTGCGGTCGAACTGCCGGTCGCGCTTCTGCTTGCCGAACGCCGTGCGCGCCGCGGCCGGCAGCTCATAGACCATCGGGTACCAGATGGCCCCGCTGAACTGCAGCAGGTGCGCGTGCACGTGCCCGAGCGCGGCGAAGAAGCCCAGGTCGGTGGGGCGGGCGTCGTTCTGGTTGAGGACCCGGACGCCGTCGTACTCCAGCCACAGCGACGAGTCGCCGATCGGCCCGTCGGTGGGCGAGGTCAACGCCTGGATGAGCACCTTCAGCCCGCCGTCGAGCTCGTACACCTCGTTGGTCTTCGTCTTGAGGAACGAGGTGAAGCCCAGCGCCCGCAACTCGTCCTCCATCTCGGAGGTGGGGAACTCGGGCAGCAGCACAGTGGCCTTCTTGCTGACGAACCGGCGCAGGTGCGCCGCGTCGAAGTGGTCCCGGTGCAGGTGCGAGACGTAGAGATAGTCGACGTCCCCGAGCGACTCCCAGTCCAGCTGCGAGTTGTCCGGAAACGGGAACCACGAGGCGAAGTACGCCGGGTTCACCCAGGGGTCGGTCAGGATGCTCCCGGCCGGCGTGTCGATCCGCATACTCGCGTGCCCCGTACCCGTGATCCTCACCCACGCCCCCTCTCCACCAACATCCCCAGAACCTACCCGACCCACCCCTCCCCGCTGCCCTCACCCAACTCCCCCCGGCTCTCCTGAGCCTGCGGGCGGGGTGAGGTCTGCACTTACTGCTGTTTCCGGGGGTGGCGAAACAGCAGTAAGTGACAAGATCCCCCGAGTGACCTCCCGGGAGGGGGCCGGAGGGGGCCTGGGGCGGCGGGGGGTGGTGGGGGTGGGGGTGGGGGCATGCCACACTAACCAGCGGCGGTACCGACCGCCGGGGTGCCGGGCCGACGGGTCCGGCGTGCGTCGAAAGGGAGCTGCACGTGGCGGGCGACGAGCCGGTGACCTCACCAGATCAGCACAAGCCGGGGGCGCGACGGGCCGCCTGGGCCGGCGCGGTGCTCTCCATCATGGCGCTGCTGTGCATGGCCTGGCCGCGCCAACAGGGCAATATCGCGACGATCTTCCTGCTCGCCGTCGCCGGCCTGCTCGCCCTCGCCCTGGTCCTCGACGTGGTGCTACGCAAGAGCGGCCTACGATCCGGCCGCTGACCCGCGCCGCCACCGACCCCTCACCCAGCGGGCCCTCACCCAGACACCCAGCGGGCCCCCACCCAGCCGGGCTACCCAGCCGGGAGCTGACCCAGCCGGGAGCTGACCCAGCCGGGCTACCCCAGTCGGGAGCTGACCCAGCCGGGCTACCCCAGTCGGGGGCTACCCCAGTCGGGGGCTGACCCAGTCGGGGGCGGGAGCGTCCGGTGGGGTTGGCCGTCAGCGGCGGTTGCGCAGGAGGTCGCGTACCTCGCGCAGGGCCTGGTCCACTTCGGCCTCGAAGTAGCCGCCCGGGACCAGGTTGAACTGACCGGGGTCCAGGTCCGCCTCGCTGATCTGGCCGGCGGAGCGGTTCGCCACGGCCGCCACGATCCCGTCGAAGAGCCGGTCCACCTGAGCCGGGTCGTAGCCGCTGCCGAACCGGCGCGGGTGGAAGGTGCGCCGCAGTTGGTCGACCCGGCCGGCCTCGCCGGTCAGCGCCGGGGCCGGTGCGGAGATGTCGGCCGGCATGCGGATCTCGGCGGTCATGTCCATCTTGCCGTGCCGGCCCGGCTCGAAGCCCGGGTAGCTGCTCCGGCCCGGCTCGTCGTAGCGCGGCGGCGGCTCCTCGTAGCGGGCAGGCTCCTCGTAGCGCACGGGCTCCTCGTAGCGGGGCGGGGCGGCCGGGGTGGCTCCGCGCGGCGGCGGCTCGTCGTACCGGCGTCCCATCGGCTCCTCATACCGCGAGTCAGCGCGTGCGTCGTCGAAGCGCGGCTCGCCGCGCAGGCCGTCGAAGCGCGGGTCGGAGTACTCCGTGCCGAAGCCGCCGCCCGTACCGCCGTAACCGGCGGCCGGTGGACCGCCGAAGCTGCCGGCGGCCGGCGCTGCGCCGAACGCACCGGCGGCCGGGGCCGCGGCGCCGAAGCCGCTGCCGGCCGCGGGCACCGCCGGGCCGACGGGGCGCGCGGGCGGCCGGTCGTCCCGGACCGGCGGCAGGGGCCCGGTGGCCCGGTCGTCACCGCGCGGGTTGAGCGCGCCGAACCGGTCCTCGGAGGGGTAGCGCTCGTCGGCGAAGCGGTCCGCGGGCGGGCGGGCCGCACCGGCGCCGGCCACCGCCCGGCGCTCCACGGCGGGCACGATCGGGCCGCGCTCGGCCATCTCGGCCAGCTGCCGCTCGACCCGGTCCAGGTGCAGGTCGACCTGCCACTCGTCGTAGCCGCCGAAGCGCACCCGGAACACCACGTCGTGTACCTCGGCGGCGTTCACCGCGCTGCCCCGGGCCTCGCCGTTGAGGGTGGCCTCCACCCGGTCCAGGAACAGGTCCACCTCGTCGACCTTGTACCCCCGGCGGAGCGCCCGACGGCGGAACCGCTGACCCTGACTCGTCACTGCGCCACTCCCTGCTCGCGGCCTGCGCCGGCTGTCGACTCGCGGCGCGGCCCCCCGGACGCTGCCGTCATCCCCACCGAGGTCCGCCGGGGTACGCCGGCGGCCTGTTCCTTCTCGGTCGCGGCGAGCTGTCCGCACGCGCCGTCGATCTCCCGTCCCCGGGTGTCGCGTACCGTGGTGGCCACCCCGGCCGCCCGCAGCCGGCGGACGAACTCCCGCTCGGCGGGCTTGGGGCTGGCGTCCCAGCGGCTGCCCGGGGTGGGGTTGAGCGGGATCAGGTTCACGTGCGCGAGCTTGCCGGCCAGCAGCCGGCCCAGCAGGTCGGCCCGCCAGGGCTGGTCGTTGACGTCCCGGATCAGGGCGTACTCGATGGAGACCCGACGCCCGGTCTTCGCGGCGTACCCCCAGGCGGCGTCGAGCACCTCGGCGACCTTCCAGCGTTGGTTGACGGGGACGAGTTCGTCGCGCAGCTCATCATCGGGCGCGTGCAGCGACAGCGCAAGGGTCACCGAGAGATCCTCCTCGGTGAGCCGGCGCATGGCCGGCACCAGCCCCACGGTGGAGACGGTGAGGTGCCGCTGGGACAGGCCAAGACCTTCGGGGGCGGGGCTGGTCAGCCGGCGTACCGCGGCGATGACCCGGGGGTAGTTGGCCAGTGGCTCGCCCATGCCCATGAAGACCACCCGGGACAGCCGGTCCGGGCAGCCGGGCAGCGCGCCGTCGGCGGCCAGCCGGGCGAACCAGACCACCTGGTCGACGATCTCGGCGGTGGACAGGTTGCGGGTCAGCCCCTCCTGGCCGGTGGCGCAGAACGGGCAGGCCATGCCGCAGCCGGCCTGGCTGGACACGCACACCGTGACCCGGTCCGGATACCCCATCAGCACGCTCTCCACCAGCGACCCGTCGTGCAGCCGCCAGAGCGTCTTGCGGGTGGCCCCGTCGTCGCAGGCCGCCTCGCGGACCGGGGTGAGCAGGGTGGGCAGCAGCTCACCGGCGAGCCGGGCCCGGCTGGCGGCCGGGATGTCGGTCATCCCCGCCGGGTCGCGTTCGAGCCGGCCGAAGTAGTGGGTGGACAGCTGCCCGGCCCGGAACGCCTGCTCGCCCAGCTCGGCGACCGCCGCGCGGCGGCCGGCCAGGTCGAGGTCGGCGAGGTGGCGGGGCGGCAGCGCGGCCCGGTGCCGGGCGGGGGCGCTGGGCTCGGCGCCCACCGCGCGGCAGGACGACGGCCGCCGGGTCGTCCGGGCGGCTGGCAATGACGGGAAGGGTACGCATGACCTGTTCAGTCTCCCACGCGCGGGCGCGCGGCCGGAAAAGTCACCATCGCCGCACCCCGCTACACCGGTGAGAAGGCGAGCAGCAGCAGGTACGCGGTCGGCGCGGCGAACAGGATCGAGTCCAGCCGGTCCATCAGCCCGCCGTGGCCGGGCAGCAGGTTGCTCATGTCCTTGACGCCCAGGTCGCGCTTGATCAGCGACTCGCCCAGGTCGCCGAGCACGCAGGCGGCCGACACGCCCGCCCCGAACACCACGCCCTGCCACCAGGGCAGCGTCGATCACCAGGAGGAACAGCAGGGCACCGCCGAGCGCGGTGGCCAGCACCGAGCCGGCGAAGCCCTCCCAGGACTTCTTCGGGCTGACCGTGGGCGCCATCGGATGCTTGCCGAAGAACACCCCGGCGATGTAGCCGCCGGTGTCGGAGAGCACCACGCCGGCCAGCGTGACCAGCACCCGCCAGGCGCCGTCGTCCGGCTTGGCCAGCAGCACGGCGAAACCGGCGAGGAAGGGTACGTAGACGGCGACCAGTGCGGTGGCGGTGGCGTCGCGCTGGTAGCCGGCCGGGCCGTCGGCCAGCCGCCACACCAGCGCCGCCAGCACCGTCAGTACCAGGCCGAGGATCAGCGCCTCGGCGCCGCCGTACCAGGCCAGGACTCCATCACCACGGCGCCGGCGAGCAGCGGCAGCAGCGGCGGCCGGGGGCCGCGCTGCTCGACCGCGCGGATCATCTCCCAGATACCGATGCCCACGGCGACGGTGACCACGCCGAGGAACGCCGGCCGCCAGACGAACAGCGAGACGAGGACCACGGCGCCCAGGGTGACGCCGACGCCGATGGCGGCCGGCAGGTTGCGCCCCGCCCGGCTCTTCTTCGCCGCCGGGCTGCCCGTCCCGTCGGAGGCGGGCGCGACGACGCCGTCGTCGGAGGCGCCGCTGCGGTGTGCGCCGACATTCGGGATGCCACGGTCCGGGGCACCGTTGTCCGGAGCGCCGTCGTGCACAGCGCCGCTGTCCGGAGCGCCGTCCTGCACAGCGCCACTGTCCGGGGCGCCGTCGGGCACGGCGCCGTTGTCCGGGGCGCCGTCGGGCACGGCGCCGTTGTCCGGAGCGCCGCCAGGCACAGCGCCGTTATCGGGAGCGCGGTCGTGCACAGCGCCGTTGTCCGGAGCACGGTCGGCCACGGCCCCGTTGTCCGGGCGGCCGTGGCGCCCGGCGGGCGGCCGGGACGGCTCGTCGGCGCGGTAGGCGTCCGGCGCGTCGTCCCGGTCCACGGCGACGTGGCGGCCGGTCCGGCGGGGGGCGTTGTCGGCGGTACCGGCCTGCCGGCGCTCGCGCGGGTCGTCGGGCTCGGGCCACCCGGAGGTGTCGGGGTGGGACATCAGACCTCGAGCAGCTCGACTTCCTTGTGCTTGACGAGCTCGTCGATCTGGGTGACGTAGCGGTGGGTCAGGTCGTCGAGCTCCTTCTCCGCCCGGCGCCCGTCGTCCTCGCCCGCCTCGCCGTCCTTGACGATCCGGTCCAGCTCCTCCTTGGCCTTGCGACGCACGTTGCGCACCGCGACCTTGGCGTCCTCGCCCTTGCCGCGGGCGATCTTCACCATGTCGCGACGGCGCTCCTCGGTCATCTGCGGCAGGATGATGCGGATCTGGTTGCCCTCGTTGTTGGGGTTGACGCCCAGGTCAGAGTCGCGGATGGCCTTCTCCATGGCGTGGATCTGACCGTTGTCGTACGGCTTGATGATGGCCATCCGGGGCTCCGGGGTGGCGATCGAGGCCATCTGCGGCAGCGGGGTCGGGGTGCCGTAGTAGTCAATAATGATCTTGGAGAACATCGCCGGAGTCGCCCGGCCGGTACGGATCGCGGCGAACTCCTCCTTGGCGAAGTCGACCGCCCGATCCATCTTCTCCTCGGCCTCGAAGAGTGTCTCGTCGATCACCTCAGTCGTCGCCTCCCTGTTCCACTACCCGGGTCATCGCCCCGGATGTGCCGCCTGGTCGCTGTCCTTGCCCCGTGGTCCGTGCTGCCCGTGGCGCCTGACCCCCGCGTCACGCCACCGTGCAGGGCACAGGTTACGCCGATGTGATGAGGGTTCCGATCTTCTCACCGCTGACCGCCCGGATGATGGTGTCCTCGCCCTCGGCGCCGAACACCAGCATGGGCAGCTTGTTGTCGTTGCACAGGCTGAACGCCGCCGCGTCGGCCACCCGGCTACCCTGCCGGAGCAGTTCGTCGAAGGTGACCGTGTCCAGCTTGACCGCGTCCGGATCGGTACGCGGGTCGGCGGTGTAGACGCCGTCCACGCCGTTCTTGCTCATCAGTACGACGTCGGCGTGGATCTCCAGGGCGCGCTGGGCGGAGACGGTGTCGGTGGAGAAGTACGGCATCCCGGCGCCCGCGCCGAAGATCACCACACGCCCCTTCTCCAGGTGCCGGATCGCCTTGCGCGGGATGTACGGCTCGGCCACCTGGGCCATCGTGATCGCCGTCTGTACCCGGGTGTCGATGCCGGCCTTCTCCAGGAAGTCCTGCAGCGCCAGGCAGTTCATCACGGTGGCGATCATGCCCATGTAGTCGGCCCGGGACCTGTCCATGCCGCGCCGCTCCAGCTCGGCGCCGCGGAAGAAGTTGCCGCCGCCGACGACCGCGGCCACCTGGACGCCGAGGCGTACCACGTGGGCGATCTGCCGGGCGATCCCGCTGACCACCTCCGGGTCGACGCCCAGCGCTCCACCGCCGAAGACCTCGCCGGAGAGCTTGAGTACCACCCGGCGCGACCGGGCCCCGGGGATCATCTCGCCGGCGACCTCAGCAACCGCACTCGTCATCGGCGTACCCTCCCGGTCCCGCGGTCCATCTCCGTCACGCTCAGCTTGCCGCACGCCCGTCTCCACCGTGTGACCGGGCCGCAAGATCTGGCACCCGTGTCGACCTGCGGTTACCCGTGGTCGCCGGGCGGCCACGGTGCGGCGGGAATCCGGCGGACATGCGACGGGGAGGCCGCCGCGTCACCGCGTCGACCTCCCCGGCAGTTGATCTCAGACCTGCCCGACCTCGAACCGGACGAACTTCGTCACGGTCAGCCCGGCCTCCTTGAGCACCTGCGCCACGGTCTTCTTCTGGTCCTGCACGGAAGCCTGCTCGACCAGCACGAAGTCCTTGTAGAACGCGCCCACCCGGCCCTCGACGATGCGCGACAGCGCAGCCTCGGGCTTGCCCTCCTCGCGGGCGGTCTGCTCGGCGATGCGCCGCTCCGACTCGACCACGTCGGCCGGTACCTCCTCGCGGCTGAGGTACTTCGGCCGCATGGCGGCGATCTGCATGGCCACCGCCCGGGCGTCGGCGTCGCCCGCCTCGTCGGACTTGCCGGCGTACTGCACCAGCACGCCCACGGCGGGGGGCAGGTCGGCGGCCTTGCGGTGCAGGTAGACGGCGACCGGCGCGTCCAGGATGGCGAACCGGTTGACCACCAGCTTCTCGCCGATCTTGGCGGACGCCTCCTCGACCACGACGGCCACGGTCTTGCCCTGGAACGGCGAGCCGAGCAGCCCCTCGACGTCGGCCGGGCGGGTGGCCAGCGCGTGCTCCACCAGCGCCTGGGCCAGGGCGATGAAGTCGGCGTTCTTGGCCACGAAGTCGGTCTCGCAGTTGACCTCGAGCAGCGCCGTACCGGAGTGGGCCACCAGGCCGTTGGCGGCCACCCGCCCGGCGCGCTTGCCCACGTCCTTGGCGCCCTTGATGCGCAGCAGCTCGACGGCCTTGTCGAAGTCGCCCTCGGCCTCGTCGAGCGCCTTCTTGCAGTCCATCATGCCGGAGCCGGTCAGTTCGCGGAGCTTCTTGACGTCCGCGGCAGTGAAGTTCGACATGCTTCTCTCTCTTCGGGTGTGGTCACGCGGGTGGCGGATCCACGCCACCCGCGTGCCGACGGGACGTTCCTGCGGACTACTCGGCGGGCTCGGCGACCTCGGTCGCGGCAGCCGGCTCGGCGACCTCGGTCGCGGCAGCGGGCTCGGCGACCTCGGTCGCGGCCGGCTCGGTCGCCACCGGCTCGGTCCCGGCGGCCAGCTCGGCGACGTCGGCCGCAGCGGCGGCCGGGTTCGCGGTGGGTACCGGATCCGCCGCTTCGGCGGCGCTGGGCGACTCGCCGCCCTGCACCCCGCCGACCGGGGTCAGCAGCTCGCGCTCCCACTCGGCCAGCGGCTCGTCCACGCCCACCGCACCGGCGGCCGGCTTCTCGTCGCCGCCACGGGACCGGCCGGAGCGGGCGATGAGGCCCGCCGCCACGGCGTCCGCGATCACCCGGGTGAGCAGGGCGGCCGACCGGATGGCGTCGTCGTTGCCCGGGATCGGGAAGTCGACCTCGTCCGGGTCACAGTTGGTGTCCAGTACGGCGATCACCGGGATGTTCAGCTTGCGCGCCTCGTCGACGGCGATGTGCTCCTTCTTGGTGTCGACGATCCACACCGCCGCCGGGGTGCGCTGCATGTCGCGCAGGCCGCCGAGGGTCCGGGTGAGCTTGGTCTTCTCCCGGCTCAGGTGCAGGGTCTCCTTCTTGGTGAACCCCTGCGACTGGCCGGTGACCTCGATCGACTCCAGCTCCTTCATCCGCTGCAGCCGCTTGTGCACCGTCTGGAAGTTGGTCAGCATGCCACCCAGCCAGCGGTGGTTCACGTACGGCATGCCGACCCGGGACGCCTGCTCGGCGATGGCCTCCTGGGCCTGCTTCTTGGTACCGACGAAGAGCACGCTGCCGCCCTCGGCGACGGTGTTCTTGACGAAGTCGTACGCCTTCTCGATGTAGTCGAGGCTCTGGCGCAGGTCGATGATGTAGATGCCGTTGCGCTCGGTGAAGATGAAGCGCTTCATCTTCGGGTTCCAGCGGCGGGTCTGGTGCCCGAAGTGGACACCGCTCTCCAGCAGCTGGCGCATGGTTACCACGGCCACGGTGGTTGCTCCTCAAAGCGTCCTGGTTGTTCCGGCGCGCGGTCGCGGCACCGGTCCTGGCGCCCGGATGGCGGTCTGCTCGCCCGGCTCGGCCCCGCACTACGGGGTGGTCGCCGGGACCAGGACAGCCGCCGCCCCACCGGATGGTGGGAAGGGCGCGCGAGGTCGACCACGCAGGGTGGTCGCCGGTTGTCGAGTGTACGCGTGCGGCCGCGCACGCTCCGCATCGGGTCGCACCGCACCCCCGGGTGCGGCGCCGGGCGCTCAGCCGGCGGCGATCGCGGCGGCCACCAGCAGCACCAGCCCGACCGGCAGGTACCCGGCCGGCGCCCGAAGCCAGGCCTGCTGCCCGGCCGAGCCGCCGCCGCTGACCATCGCGTACAGGCCGAGCGAGGTCAGTGGCGCGCCGGCCATCGCGAAGAGCGCCGCGAGCAGCTCGCCGGCCGGGAAGCCGTGGATGACGGCGTGCCCCAGCACGAACAGCAGCAACAGCTCCACCACCGAGGTGGCGATGGACAGCAGGATGATCAGCGCCGGGCGCCGGGTGCGGTACACCGTGGGGGTCGGCGTGGGCACCACCGGCGGACGGCGCAGCGCGGCCCGGTCGATCTGCTCGGTCAGGTGGTGCTCGCGCTCCTCCGGCGGCTCCACCCGGGGCGGCAGCGGGCCGCGCTCGGGCTCGTCGCGTGGGACCGCCTGCTGCGGCGGGAACGGCGCCGCGTCGAACCCGACGCCCCGGTCGCGGACCGGCTCGAAGCGCCCGGCGCCGGTGTCGTAGCGCTCGTCCCGGGGCCGGCCGCCCGGCTCCGGGCGGTCACCGAAGAGCGGGTCAGCCGGGTCCGGGTAGCGGGGACCGGGCAGGTCACCGAAGCGGGGCTCGGGTACCCGGTATCCCTCGTCCGGGTCGCCGCGCCGGGCCGATTCGCGCTCCCCGAACGGCCGGGTCTCGTACCGGGCGTCCGGCGGGCGCTCGCCGAACGACCGGGGGTCGCGCTCGGGCTCCGGTTCGCGCCCACCAGCGCCCCGCTCCGGGTAGCGCTGCCAGCGGTTGTCCGGCCCATCTGCGTATCCACCGAGTCCATCCACGTCAAGGCAGGCTAGGCGAAGCTGGCGACTCCCGCCAACCGGACAGGCGGGACGGACGTGTCGTTTTGTCACGCTGTGATCACCTGTGACCGGGCTCGCAGCCCACGCCGGGTACCGGGACGATGATGACGACCGTGACCACACCAGCCACAGCCGCCCTGAGCCGGATGTTCCTCGCCTTCGCCGATCGGGAGTTCCGGGGCTCGTCGCCGGTCTACGACCGACTCGCCCGCGCCTGCGCCGAGCGTCCGCAACTCGGCGCGCCGCTGCTCGCGGCGCCGCCCGGCCAGCGACGCGCGCTGCTGCTCTTCGCCGCCGTGCAGTACCTGCTCCGGCGGAACCCGGACGAGTCGCTGGCCGGCTGGTACCCGACGCTGGGTGGGCGGCGCTCCCCCGACCCGGCTCTGGTCGACGCCTTCGCCGGCTTCTGCGCCCGGCACTGCGACGACATCGGCGCGCTCTGCGCCGGGCGTACCACCCAGACCAACGAGGCCCGCCGGGCGGCTGTGCTGCGACCAGCGCTCGGCCGGGTGGCCCGGGCCTTCCCCGGACAGCCCGTCCACCTGATCGACATCGGTACCAGCGCAGGGCTGCTGCTCTTTCCGGACCGCTACGGCTACGACTACGCCGGCCGCCGGCACGGCCTGGCCACCGCACCGGCTGCCCTGCAGATGCGCTGCGAGCTGCGCGGTGGCGTACCGGAAGGGCTGGACGACCAGCCGGTCATCGCCGACCGGACCGGGCTGGACCTGGCCCCGGTCACCGCCGACGACCGCGACGCCACCGACTGGCTGCGGGCCTGCGTGTGGCCTGAGCACACCGAACGGCTGGTGCGGCTGGAGGCGGCCCTGGCCGTGGTGGCGGCCGAACCGCCCCGCATGATCGCCGGCGACGTGCGCGACACGCTGCCGACGGCGCTCGCCCGGACCGACGGGCTACCGCTGGTCCAGACCTCCAACACGCTGACCTACCTGCCCGGGGACGCCTGGCGGGAGCTGATCGGCGAGCTGGACGCGGTCGGTCGGCGACGGGACCTGGCCGTGGTGGTCAACGAGGCGACCTCGTGCGGCGCCGCCCTGTTCGCACCGGTGCCCGCCTCGCCCGGCGCGATGACGGCGCCGACCGTGGTGATCTGGCGTGGTGGTACCGCGACGGTCGAGGTGCTGGGCACCGCCGGCCCGCACGGCGACTGGCTGGACTGGGCTCCGACGCGCTACGGCTACGCCCCGGCGCTCGCTTAGGCTCAGCGCATGGAGCAGCTCGTCGCCCGGATGCGGCCGTTCGGCACCACCATCTTCGCCGAGATGTCCGCGCTGGCGTTGCGTACCGGAGCGGTCAACCTGGGCCAGGGCTTCCCGGACACCGACGGTCCGCCCGGCATGCTCGACGCCGCCGCGCAGGCGCTGCGCGAGGGCCACAACCAGTACCCGCCCGGCCCCGGCATCCCCGCCCTGCGCCGCGCCATCGCCGCCCACCAGCGTGAGTTCTGGGGGCTGGAGTACGACCCGGACGGCGAGGTGCTGGTCACCGCCGGGGCGACCGAGGCGGTGGCGGCGGCCATGCTGGCGTTCTGCGAGCCGGGCGACGAGGTGGTCTGCTTCGAGCCCTACTACGACTCGTACGCCGCGTCGATCGCGCTGGCGCAGGCCGTCCGCCGGCCGGTGACGCTGCGCCCCGGCCCGGACGGCCGCTACCACTTCGACCCTGACCAGCTGCGCGCCGCGTTCGGCCCGAAGACCCGGCTGGTACTGCTCAACTCCCCGCACAACCCGACCGGCAAGGTGTTCACCGCCGAGGAGCTGCGCCTGGTCGCCGAGTTGTGCCAGCGCTACGACGCGCTCGCCGTCACCGACGAGGTCTACGAGCACCTGGTCTTCGACGGGTCGCACACCCCGCTGGCCAGCCTGCCGGGCATGGCCGAGCGCACCGTGCAGATCTCCTCGGCGGGCAAGACCTTCTCCTGTACCGGCTGGAAGGTCGGCTGGGCCTGCGGCCCACGGGAGCTGGTCTCGGCCGTGCTGCGGGTGAAGCAGTTCCTCACCTTCGTCAACGCCGGCCCGCTTCAGCCGGCGATCGCGCACGCCCTGGGCCTGCCGCGCAGCTACTACGCCGACTTCGCGGCCGACCTGCTGGGCAAGCGCGACCTGCTGGCGAAGGGGCTGGCCGAGGCCGGCCTGCGGGTATACCGGCCGGAAGGCACCTACTTCATCACCGCCGACATCGCCGAGCTGGCGCCGGGCGTGGACGGGGTCGACTTCTGCCGGTCGCTGCCGGAGCGGGTGGGCGTGGTGGCCATCCCCACGCAGGTCTTCTACGACGACGCGGCGGCCGGCGCCACGGTGGTGCGGTTCGCCTTCTGCAAGCGCGTCGAGGTGCTGGAGGAGGCGGTCGCCCGGCTGCGCAAGCTCGCCGGTTGAGGCTGTTGTCCACAGCCACCCTCGCTGTCCACATGTGGATCATCGGGTGGTCGCGTGGCCGGGCCGACGGTCGGCACGCTGGTCGGCATGGGACGGCGCTGGGCACTCCGGTTCGCGATGGTGACGCTGCTGGTGATGAGCGTGACACCGGGGTGGCTGGCCGCGAGCGCCCGTCCCGTACCAGCCGGCCATGTGGACGCCGCACCCGCAGCGCCGGCCGCCGGCCAGGGGTACCGCCTACCCCTGGCCGGCACCCCCACGGTGATCCGGCGGTTCGAGCCGCCCCCGAGGCCCTGGCTGGCCGGGCACCGTGGGGTCGACCTGGCCGGCGCGCCCGGGGAGCAGGTGCTGGCCGCCGGGGCGGGCGTGGTCGCGTTCGCCGGTGTGGTGGCCGGCGTGGGCGCGCTGAGCATCGACCACCCCGACGGCCTACGCACCACGTACCAGCCGGTGACAGTGCTGGTCACGGTCGGGCAGGTCGTCGGCGCCGGGGAGGCGGTCGGGCTGTTGCTGGCCGGGCACCCGGGCTGCCCGGTGGCCGCCTGCCTGCACTGGGGCGCCCGGCGCGGAGCGGACTATCTCGATCCGCTGTCGCTGCTGCGTAGCGGGCCGGTCCGGCTCTACCCGGTCAGCTCCCGAGCCGGCTCAGCGCAGCTCGGCGAGGAGCGCGGGCAGCGCGGCGGCCAGCCTGTCGTACTGGTCGGCGCTGTTGTAGACCTGGGCGCAGACGCGCAGCCACAGGCGGTCACGCCAGGGGTTGACGGCGACGACGGTACCCAGCCGGTCGGCGATCAGGTCGCGCAGCTGGTAGCCCCCGATCGGCAGGCCGGCCGGCAGCGGCAGGATCCGCATGGGCAGCGCGCCGCCCGGCTGCGGCGGCTCGGCAACGCCCAGCGCGTCGGCGATCGCCCCCTGGCCGTAGGCGGCGAGCTGGTCATTGTGGGTACGCACCCGGTCGGCCCCCAGGTCGGTGAGGAAGCGTGGGCCGGTCGGTGCGGCGAGCCAGCCGGTGTAGTCGGCGGTACCGACGAACTCGACGGCCAACGGGAATCCCTGCGGCTGCGCCCAGGAGACCAGCAGCGCACGGATCCGGGGTACCCAGGACGACGCGACCGACAGCAGCGCCGTGCCCCGGGGCGCGTACGCCCACTTGTGCACGTTGCCGACGAAGAAGTCCGCGCCGATGCCGGCCACGTCGAGCTCCACCGCACCGGGCCCGTGCGCCCCGTCCACCAGCAGCGGTACCCCCGCATCGCGCAGCGCGACAGCCGCCTTCGCGACCGGGAACAGCCGCGCGGTCGGTGAAGTGATCAGGTCGAGCACCACCAGCCGGGTGGCCGGGGTGAGCGCCGCGAGCAGCGCGGTGACCACGTCGTCGTCGCCCGCGTCCAGGTCCACCGGCACCTTGGCGACCCGGCCACCGTGGCCGGCGATGGCGAGGTCCACCGCGCCGTACCCGTGATCGGTGGTCAGCACCTCGTCGCCCGGCCGCAGCCCGAGCGTGTGCAGCACCACGCTGACCCCGGCCGTGGTGTTCCCGACCAGCGCGGTGGTGTCCGGATCCGCGCCTACGAAGCCCGCCAGCTCGGTACGCGCCCCGGCCACCCGCTCGTGCAGCCCCCGGGTCATGAACCGCACCGGGTCGGCCTCCATCTCCTCGCGCAGCGCCCGTTGCGCCTGCTGCACCACGAGCGGCGGCGACCCGAACGAGCCATGGTTGAGATGATCGACTGCCGGATCGAGGGTGAAGAGCGCACGGGCACCGGGCAGCGGGGTGGGGGCGGACACGCGCCCAGCCTAGTTACTGCCCAGACCGAACACAGCGACCAATTTCCGGGTCCCGGCCCGCTCCGCCACACGAACGCCCGGCCTCGGCCGACTCCCGTCCCGGCTCCGCTCAGTCCGCTCCCATGCGTGACTCAGCCTCAGGAACGCCCCGGCCGCAGGTGAGATCCGGTCTCAGGCGCGTGGGTGGGCCTGCCGGTAGGCCGTCCGCAGCCGCTCGATCGACACGTGCGTGTAGATCTGGGTACTGGCCAGCGACGAATGCCCCAGCAGCTCCTGGACCGAGCGCAGGTCGGCGCCGCCTTCCAGCAGGTGGGTGGCGGCCGAGTGGCGCAGCCCGTGCGGGGAGGTGTGCGGCAGGCCGGCGGCCTCGGCGTACCGGGCGACCACGGCGCGAACGGTGGTCGGGTTGAGCCGGCCGCCCCGGGCGCCGACGAACAGCGCCGGGCCGCTGTGCTCGGCGACCAGCGCCGGCCGGCCCCGGCGCAGCCAGGCGTCCAGTGCGCGCTGCGCGGGTACGCCGTACGGGACGGTGCGCTCCTTGGCTCCCTTGCCGAACACCCGTACCACCCGGCGGGTGTGGTCGACCGAACCGATGTCCAGCCCGCACAGCTCGCTGACCCGGATGCCGGTGGCGTAGAGCAGCTCCAGCACCGCCCGGTCGCGCAGCGCCACCGGGTCACCGGCCGGCGGCGGCGCCTCGACCAGCCGGGCCACCTGCTCGTCGCGCAGCACCCCGGGCAGCGGCCGGAGCGCCCGGGGGCTGGCCAGCCGGGCGCCGACGTCGGTGGCCAGCAGCTCTTCCCGGTACGCCCAGGCAGTGAACGTCCGGGCCGCGGCCGCCCGCCGGGCCAGCGTGCTGCGCGCCGCCCCGATGCTGCGCTGGCGGGCCAGCCAGCTGCGCAGAGTCGCCAGGTCGAGCTGGTCGGGGCGGGTGGCGCGCATCCGGACCGCGTGGTCGAGCAGCCCCACCACGTCGGTGACGTAGGCGCGCACCGTGTGCGCCGAACGGCCACGCTCAGCCGCGAGGTGACCGGCGAACCTGTCGACGGCCTCGCGCATGGCGTCCGGCAGCGCCTCGTGAACGGAGCGGGTGGCGGGGGTGCGGCTCACACCTGGACGCTGTCCCGAGCGCAGCACCCGGTCAAGCCGCCACGCGGAGCAACCTGGGGGATGCGGAAGGAGTCTCCGGCACGAACAGGTTCGGCCGGGTTGCCGACCATGATGCGGCACTGGCGGCCCTCGGTGGCCCGCCGTGTCAGTCGGGCTGCGCAGATGGCGGACGGTTGGCCACGAAGGTACCGCGCCCCTGGTGTCCGATGATCCAGCCCTCAGATTTCAGGATCAACATGGCGCTGTCGATCGTGGTGCCCGACACCGGCGTGCGCCGCTTCCACGCCGCTGAATACAGCGCGATCAGCTCGCGGCGCAGTGGTAGCTGGTCGCCCGGCGCCAGCCGCCCGTCGCGGATCTGCTGGCGGATGTCCTCGGCGATGCGCGCGTAGTCGGGGACGAAGGCAGTCACACGGTCAGAGTGTCAACCCGGAATGCCTGGTTTTGCGGAACATAGCTGATTCAGCTGAATCAGTTGACTCCGGGGTTTCCCCTGAAATGCTGTTTGACATGCAGATACCGTGATGCCGAGCGCGACTCCTTCGCTGTAGCTGCCGGGGGCCGGGCTCAGGAGTGGCCCGGCCCTCTTCCATCACCGACGGGAGCACCGATGGATGACGCGACCTGGGCCAGGTTCTGCGAGCTGCACGAGCTGAACGCCGGCCTCCCCTTCCACCAGACCAACAGCGGCGCTGTCGGCCCACCGAAGCGCACGCCCCGGACAGCAGGCGAGCCGGCCTTCCGCAAGAGCGCCGTCTGCTGCGTCTGCTCCTGGGTAGGCGCAGCAGAGGAAGCGGCCCAGCACCGGGACGCCACCCACCACCCGGTCGTCTGGCCCACCCACCAACGGCCAACACCCTAGGCACCGTCTCCGGGGCGAAGTGTCCTCAACCACGACAGAGCCCCGTAGCCGACGCTACGAAGCTCTGTCGTCGACCGCTCGGGGACCTCGACCGCGTCTACCGTCGCCGCAGACTAGGCCGGGACAGCCGCCCGGGGCTCGGTCGACGCACCGGCCGCCGGGGCGTGCAGCGCTCGCCAGCCGTCCGGTGTCTCCAGCACGAAGCCCAGGTCGCGCAGGTGCGGCAGGGCGCGCAGGGCGGCGCGCAGCGCCACCCCGGCCTCGGCCGCCACGGTGCCGACGTCTACGGCCCGCCCGGTCGGCACGCCGTCCAGGACGCGGGCCAGTTCGTCGGACAACTCGTCCCGACGGGACACTCGCCCCTGGGGCAGCGGCGCCAGGTCCTCGCCGATGCGGCCGACCTCCTCCAGTACGTCGGCGTAGCTGGTCACCAGCCGGGCGCCCAGCTGCCGCTGGGCCTGGTGGCAGCCGACCGAGGTGGCCGAGGTGACCGGTCCGGGTACCACCATGATCGAGCGGCCGAGCTGGCCGGCGCGGCCCAGCGTCTGCCGGGCGCCGCTGCGGGCGCTGGCCTCCACCATCACCGTCCCCCGGGTCAGCGCCGCGATCACCCGGTTGCGCACCAGGAAGCGGTGCCGGTGCGGGTCGGCGCCCAGCGGCCACTCGCTGACCAGCAGGCCCACCTCACCGAGCCGGTCGAAGAGGCTGGTGTGTGCCACCGGATACGGCCGATCCACCCCGCAGGCGAGCACCGCGACGCTGGGCCCCGGCGCCGCCAGGGCGCCACGGTGCGCGGCGGCGTCGATGCCGAACGCCCCGCCGGAGACCACCGTCCAGCCCCGGCTGGCCAGCCCGTAGCCCAGTTCTGTCGCGACGTGGATGCCGTAGGAGCTGGCTGCCCGGGCGCCGACCACGGCGACCGAGCGCTCCACCGTCGCGGCCAGCGGCAGGTCACCACGGACCCAGAGGCACACCGGCGGGTACATGTCCCGGTCCACCCGCGCGGCCGCCCCGGGACGGGCCGTCATCCGCAGGTCGTCCAGCTGCGCCGGCCACTCGTCGTCCTCCGGCGTGACCACCCGGGCGCCCAGCTGCGCGGTGCGCCGCAGCACCGTCGCGGCGAGCCGCTTGGGTTCGGCCCGGCGCAGCCGGGCGGCCACCACGGCACCGAGGTCGCTGCCGGGATCGGCGTGCAGCACCCGGTGCAGCGCACCGACCGGGCCGTCGGCGGCGATCAGCTCGTAGATCTGCCGGGTGCCCGGCTCGATCAGGCAGGCGAGTGCCACCCGGGCCAGCCGGTCGGCTTCGATGTCGGTCATCTGGTCCTCCCCATCCGTAGCGCCTGTGCCTCGTCCACGTCGTCCGACCGGGGGCGCTCCCGGCCGTCCAGGTCGGCGATGGTCCACGCCACCCGCAGCACCCGGTCGAAGCCGCGGGCCGACAACGCGCCGCTGTCCAGTGCCCGGTGCAGCGGCGCCAGTGCGCTCGCCGGCAGCCGCCACGGCGCACGGCGCAGCTGGGGGCCCGGTACCTCGGCGTTGGTGAGCCAACCGGCGGCCAGCCAGCGCTGCGCGGCCGCGCGCCGGGCGATGGCCACCCGGGCGGCCACCGTGCTGGTCGACTCGGCCGCGGTGCCCTCCATCGCCAACTGGGCGGCGGTCACCGGGTTGAGGGAGACCTGCAGGTCCACCCGGTCGAGCAGGGGACCGGAGAGCCGGCCGAGATAGCGTCGGCGCGCCTGCGGGGTGCATTCGCACTGCGCGTCGCCGGCCGGTTTGGCGCACGGGCACGGGTTGGCGGCCAGTACGAGCTGGATCCGGGCCGGATAGTCGACGCTGCTGTGCGCCCGGGAGATGAGGACCCGGCCGTCCTCCAGCGGCTGGCGCAGCGCCTCCAGCGCGCGCACGCTGAGCTCCGGCGCCTCGTCGAGGAAGAGCACCCCCCGGTGGGCCAGCGACACCGCGCCCGGCCGGGGTACCCCGCTGCCACCGCCGACCAGGGCGCTGACCGACGCGGTGTGGTGCGGCGCCTGGAACGGTGGCCGCCGGATCAGTGGCGCTCCGTCGGGCAGCGCACCGGCGACCGAGTGGACGGCCGTCACCTCCAGCGCCTCCGCCTCGCCCAGCGGCGGCAGGATGCCCGGCAGGCGCTGGGCCAGCATCGTCTTGCCCGCCCCGGGCGGGCCGATCAGGCACAGGTGGTGACCGCCGGCGGCGGCCAGCTCCAGTGCGCGGCGGCCCAGCTCCTGCCCGACCACGTCGGCGAGGTCCGGCCCGGTCGGCGCTTGCGGCGGCCCGGCGGGCGCCGGCTCCACCAGAGCTCCCTGACCACGCACGAAGTCGATGAGCCGGCGCAGCGTGTCGGTGCCCCGCACGGTGACGCCGGGGACCAGCGCCGCCTCCTCCACGTTGGCCGCCGGGACGACCACCCGCAGGCAGCCGGCCCGGGCAGCGGCCAGCACGGCGGGCAGCACGCCGCGGACCGGCCGGACGGCGCCGTCGAGGCCCAATTCGCCGAGGAGCACCACGCCGTGCAGCGGCGCCAGCGGCAGCATGCCCGCGCCGGCCAGCACGGTCACCGCGATGGCCAGGTCGAACGCCGATCCCTGCTTGGGCAGCGTGGCGGGGAGCAGGTTGACGGTGATCCGCCGGCCGGGCCACGCCTCGCCGGAGTTGACCAGGGCGGCGCGGACCCGGTCCCGGGCTTCGTTGAGCGCCGTGTCGGGCAGCCCGGTCAGCGCCAGCCCGGGCAGCCCGGCCGCCAGGTCCGCCTCCACCTCCACCAGGTGCCCGGTGGTGCCGGCGAGCCCCACGGAGAGCACCTTCGCGTACGACATCAGAACGCCCCGCGCAGGTGCTCCACCCGGGCCGGGCCGCGCCGCTGCGGCCACACGCTGACCACGTCGAAGCGCACCTCGACGCCGCCCGCCGGGTGCTCGGCCAGCCAGCGCGCGGCCAGCCGGCGCAGCCGGAGCACCTTGCGCCAGCCGACCGCCTCGGCGGGCGTGCCGTACGCGTCGCCGCGGCGGGTCTTGACCTCGACCACCACCAGCACGTCACCGTCGCGCAGGATGGCGTCCAGCTCGCCGTCCGAGCAGCGCCAGTTGCGCTCGACCAGGCGCATCCCCTGTGCGACCAGGTGCGCCACGGCCACCCGCTCGCCGTACCCACCCACCGCGTCCGTGGCCCGTCCCATGCCCGCCAGCCTGGCGGCCACCGTGGGCGGTCCGCCACGGTGTCAAGATCAGGATGTGGACAGCGAGGGTAGCTGTGGAAAACCCCGCTACCTCAGGATGTCCACCGGCGCGGTCAGGAGCACCCGGGGTTGACCTGGGCCGGCGTAGTCCGGGATCTCCTCGCTCGTCATGCCGAGGTTGGTGTGGAAGGCCACCGAGACCGTGTTCGTCGGCGTGGTGACCGCCGCCAGCCGGGTGGCGCCGGCCGCCGCCGCCTGCGCCGCGAAGTCCCGCCACAGCCGGGCCGCCAGCCCGGCCCGGCGGTAGGCCGGCAGTACGGCAATGGCCTGGACATACCCCACGCCGTCGGCGGTGACCACGCCCAGCTGGTACCCGACGATCCGGCCGGCATCGCGCGCCAGCCGGCCCCACTGACCGAACTGGTGGAACCACTGCGCGCTGTGCACCTGCCGCATGTCCCGCCCGCCCCAGAACTCGTCCTGCCGGGCGAGCAGCTCAGCGAGCAGGTCGGCGGGTCGGCAGCGGGTCGCGGGTTCGATCAGCACGGGCATCCGGGGGGTCCCCTATGGCAGGCGGTGGCGGGCACGGGTCACCATTGTGGTCATGGAGAACTCGCACGGCTTCCGGAATTTCCTGCTGGTCGTCGCCGGCCTGTTCGTGGTCGGAGTGGTCGGTTGGTGGCTGCTCCACGTGCTGATCGGCGCCTTCTTCTACATCCTGGTCGGAGCCGTGCTGGTCGGCGGCGCCATCTACCTCTACGGCCGCGCCAAGAAGGCGGTCACCGGCGGCGGCCGCCGCCGGATCGGCCGCTGACGGCGCCCACGGCGGCGCCGGAAATGCGAAAAGGGGCCGCGACAGCGGCCCCTTTTCCAATGCAAGCAAGCTCAGGTGCCGAAACCCGACTCGGTGGGCAGCGCGATGTCGGGCTTGTCGAGCTCCTCGACGTTGACGTCCTTGAAGGTCATCACCCGGACGTTCTTGACGAACCGGGCCGGCCGGTACATGTCCCAGACCCAGGCGTCGTGCATCTCGACCTCGAAGTAGACCTCGCCGTCGGAGTTGCGCACGTGCAGGTCGACCTGGTTGGCGAGGTAGAAACGGCGCTCCGTCTCGACCACGTAGGAGAACTGGCGGACGATGTCGCGGTACTCCCGATAGAGCTGCAGCTCCATCTCGGTCTCGTACTTCTCGAGATCCTCCGCGCTCATCGCGCTCCGCCCTCCAGGCCGTCAGCCACGTCATCCGTCCCCTCGTCGGGCGTTCCAAACAGCTCAGAGACGCCGAACATGGCATCATTCTCACTCACCGGCCCGGCCGCCGGCGGCTTGTCCACTGACGCCACGCTGACGGTACCCCGCCGGGCCCGGGTACCTGTAACGGCAGCCACGTTCGCGTAGGAGAACCGGTGCTCGGGGCAGGCGCCGAAGGTGCGCAGGGCCGCCTGGTGCTCGGCGGTGCAGTAGCCCTTGTGCTCGGCGAAACCGTACTCCGGATGCTCTTTGTCCAGTTCCGTCATGATCCGGTCCCGGGTCACCTTGGCCAGTACGCTGGCCGCCGCCACGCACGCGGCCACCTGGTCGCCCTTCCACACGGCCAGGCCGGGGGTACCCAGGCCGGGCACCGGGAAGCCGTCGGTGAGCACGTACTCCGGCGGGGCGGCCAGCGAGGCCAGCGCCCGGCGCATCGCCGCCAGGTTGCACACGTGCAGCCCGAGCCGGTCCACGTCGCCGGGTGGGACGACCGTCACCGACCAGGCCAGTGCCCGTGCGACCACCTGGGCGTAGACCCGCTCCCGGGCCAGCGGGGTGAGCAGCTTGGAGTCGGCCAGTTCGGCCACCTCGCCACGCTTGCCGGGGCGCAGGATCACCGCGGCGGCCACCAGCGGCCCGGCGCAGGCGCCACGGCCGGCCTCGTCGGCTCCGGCGATGTGGCTGAAGCCACGCCGCCGCAGCGCCCGCTCCAGGGCGTAGATGCCGTCGGCGCGGGTGACGATGGTCCGGCTGGGTCGCAGCATCAGGCGCCGACCAGCTCGCGCAGCAGGCCCGGCAGCTCCTCCGGGTAGAAGCGCTCCGCGCTGGCGGCCAGCTCGGCCGGCGGCCACCAGCGGTGCCCGTCGATGCTGTCCAGCTCGACCTGGCCGAAGCCGCTGGTGTCGACGCTCCAGGCGACCACCCGGTACAGGAAGAACTCCTGCTCCTGGCGGTACCACCGGCCGTCGAACGGAAACTCGGTGGTCTGCCGCCACACCGGCTCGCCGAGGTCGGCCGGGGCCAGCCGCAGCCCGGTCTCCTCGAACAGTTCCCGGGCGGCGCCCTGCGCGCCGGCCTCCCCGTCGACCAGGCCGCCACCGGGGGTGAACCAGTAGGTGTGCTCCGGGCGGGCCGGGTCGCGGCCGTGGAACATCAGTACCCGGTTCTCCGCGTCCAGCAGCAGGATCCGCGCCGCGCGCCGGGGGATGAACTCGGTCACCACCCGAGCCTAGGGCATGGCCGTGGATGCCCCGGCTCCGCCGGGGTCGCCCTGCGCGCCTCAGCCGCCGCCCGGCGCCGGGACCTTGTCGAATCCCGACGGTACGGTCAGCCAGTCGAACCGGTTGAACGGCCAGAACAGCACGAACGCCCGGCCCACCACCGAGGAGACGGCGATGGTGGCGGCCTGGATGTCCTTCTCGGAGTGCACGTACTGGTCGAGCGAGTCGGCCGAGTGGTAGCGGTTGTCGCCCATCACCCACAGCCGGTCCTTCGGGACCACGATGTCGAACGGCTCGGGCGCGGCGGCCGCCCCGTCCGGCGCGTCCACCTGGTCCAGGAACGGCTCGTCCACCGCCACCCCGTTGATGGTCAGCCGCTGCTGGCTGTCGCAGCAGACCACGTGGTCGCCGGCCACGCCGATCACCCGCTTGATGAAGTCCTTCTCGTCCGGGCTGGTCCGCCAGGACTCGGGCGAGTCGAACACCACGATCTCGCCCCGGCGCGGGTCGCGGAAGTCGTAGACCAGCTTGTTGACCAGCACCCGGTTGTTGATGTCGAGGGTCTGCTCCATGGAGCCGCTGGGGATGAAGAAGGTCTGCAGGAGGAAGGCCCGGACCAGCACCGCCACCACGATGGCCACGCCCAGCAGGATCGGCATTTCCCGGAGGAAGGACCCGCTGCGGGGCTTGGACTGGTTCGGGGTCTCCTCATCGATCACGCGAGAAGCCTACGTCGTCGCTGTCGGTGGCGACTGCTGTACCGTCCAGAAACGACAAACCCGACCAGGAAGGGGAAAACCATCACAACGGCCGCCCCGCCCCGGGCACCCGCCGGAGCCCGCGGTTGCGGCAGCGCCCCGGCCCGCGCCGGCTGCGGAATGTGCGCGAAGGTCGACGGCGTACCCAGGGTGTCCCAGCTCTTCTGCGGCCAGACCACGACGAACGCCTTGCCGATGATGTTGTCCAGCGGCACCTGGCCCTGACACCGGGAGTCCTGGGAGACCAGGCGGTGGTCCCCCATCACCCACATGTGCCCGGGCTCCACAGTGATCGGGCCGAACTTGCGCGGCCCGCACCGCCCCGGCGCGGGTTCCTCCTCCAGCGGCGAATTGTCGGTGACATACGGCTCGTCCAGCGGGACGCCGTTGACCGTCACCCGGCCCTGGGCGTCACAGCACTGCACCACGTCACCGGGGAGCCCGATGATCCGTTTGATGAAGTCCTTCTCGCTGGGCTGGGCGACACCGATCAGGCTGCCGAACTGCTGGCTCAGCTTGGTGGCGGTGGAGCGGGGCGGCTGGAACGCCGTCTCCGGCGCCCAGGTGCCGGTACCCCGGAAGACGATCACCTCGCCGCGGCGCGGGTCCCGGACGTCGTAGACCATCTTGTTGACCAGCACCCGGTCACCGATGTGCAGGGTGTACTCCATCGAACCGGAGGGGATGAAGAACGCCTGCAGCAGGAACGCCCGGATCAGGAAAGCCATCCCGAAGGCGATGATGAGCAGCAGCGGCAGCTCCTGCCACAGCGGCATGTGCCGGCGGTGCCGCCGGTAGGTGCCGGCCCGGTGTCTGGCCCGATGGCGGGGGATCGCCCTGTTCGCCACGCCGCTCCCCTGCCTGTCTGCCTTCATTACACGTCAATACGCACGGTGATGTTACGAATCATCACCTGATCCGGTTACCGACAAGCGTAAGCGAGACAACCCTCGATTGCCGAGGGGTGATCTTCGAGTGGCGCCCGCAAACCGTTGCCCAACATGGCAAAAGCGGCGCCGCACCAGGGGTACGACGCCGCCAGAGTGGTGCGCAGGTCAGCGCGCGACCTTCTCGCGCAGCTCCTTGATCTTGGCCTTCTTGCCGCGGAGATCGCGGAGGTAGTAGAGCTTGGCTCGACGGACGTCACCCTTGGTGACAATCTCGATACGGTCCAGCACCGGGGAGTTCAGCGGATACGTCCGCTCCACCCCGACGCCAAAGCTGATCTTCCGGACCGTGAAGGTTTCACGGAGCCCGTCACCCTGGCGACGGATCACCACGCCCTGGAAGACCTGGATGCGCGACCGGTTGCCCTCGACCACCCGGGCGTGCACCTTGACGGTGTCCCCGGAGCGGAACATGGGCAGGTCGGTCCGCTGCGACTGGGCGTCAAGCGCGTCCAGCGTGTTCATCGCTTCGTCCTTCGCGACTCGCGGCACACCGATCGGTGTGCGTGGGTGGTTCTGGCCTGCGGCGCTGCCGCGGGCCCTCGTCATCCGCCCACGGGCGCGGGCGGCGACGGCAACCCCTCTACTTTGCCATACCGCCCGGCGGCACCTCGAACCCGGCCCCGCCCAACGTCGCCACGTCCTGCCTGGTCAACTGCTCCGGGTCGAGCGCCGCCAGCAGGTCCGGCCGGCGCTGCGCGGTACGCAGCAGCCCCTGCTCCCGCCGCCACCGCCCGATCCGGCCGTGATCGCCGCTGAGCAGCACCTCGGGTACCTCGTGCCCGCGCCAGCTGCGCGGCTTGGTGTAGACCGGGGTCTCCAGCAGGCCGCCCGCGTGCGACTCGTCCAGCAGCGACTCGGCGTTGCCCAGCACCCCCGGTACCAGCCGCAGCACCGCCTCCAGGATCACCAGCACGGCCACCTCGCCGCCGAAGAGCACATAGTCGCCCAGCGACACCTCGGTCACCGGGCCCCGGGTCGCGGCCTCGTCCAGCACCCGCTGGTCGAGGCCCTCGTACCGGCCGCAGGCGAAGATCAGGTGCGACTCGGCGGCCAGCTCGTGTGCCAGCGCCTGGCGGAACGGCACCCCGGCCGGCGACGGGACCACCAGCCGCCCGGCACCCAGCGCGTCCAGCGCCCGGCCCCACGGCTCCGGCTTCATCACCATGCCCGGGCCGCCGCCGTACGGCGTGTCGTCCACGGTGCGGTGCACGTCGTCGGTCCACTGCCGCAGGTCGTGAGTGGCGATCTCGACCAGCCCGGCCGCCCGGGCCCGACCGATGAGGGAGAGTTCCAGCGGCGCCAGGTACTCCGGGAAGATCGTGACAATGTCGATCTTCACAGGTCGAACAGCCCCTCCGGCGGGGTGAGCACCACCCGTCGCCCGGCCAGATCCACCTCGGGCACGATCGCCGTGACGAACGGCACCAGCCCCTGCCGGCCGTCGACCAGCCGCAGCACCAGCATCTCGTGCCCCGGGTTGTGCTCCACCCGGAGCACCTCGCCCAGCGGCTTACCCTCCGCGTCCACCACGGCCAGGCCCACCAGCTCGAAGTCGTGGAACTCGTCCGGGTCGCCGGTCGGCTCGACCTCCGCCGAGTCCACGCACAGGCGTACCCCGCGCAGCTCGTCAGCCTGCTCCCGGTCCTCGACACCCTCGAAGGTGATCAGCAGCCGACCCTGGTGCGGACGGATCCCGTCGATGGTCAGCGGCCCCGCCGAGCTGGGCTCGGTGACCAGCACCGAACCCAGCTCGTAGCGCGCTGCCGGGTCGTCCGTGGTGACCTCGACCACCACTTCGCCGCGGACCCCGTGCGGGCGCAGGATCCGCCCGATCACCAGCTGCATCAGTAGGCGTCGAGGATGTCGACCCGGACGCCCCGACCACCGATGGAGGTGATCACCTGGCGCAGCGCCTTGGCGGTACGCCCGCCCCGGCCGATCACGGTACCCAGATCCTCCGGGTTGACGCGGATCTCCAGCCGCTGGCCACGGCGCCCGTCGACCATGCGTACCCGCACGTCGTCGGGGTGGTCGACGATGCCTTTGACCAGGTGCTCCAGCGCGGGCCGGAGCGCCCCGTCAGGCTTGCGTACCGGCGCCTGCACCCGGCGCCTCCTCGGTGGTGGCGGCCTGCGCCGGGGCAGCCTCCGTGGCGGCGGCCTCGGTGGCCTCGGCAGGGGCGGCCTTCGCAGCCGGAGCGGCCTTGGCGGCCTTCCGGGCCGGCTTGGCCGTCTCGGTCGGCGCCACGCCGGCGGCGGCCTGCGCCTCCGACTCGTAGATCGCCTGACGGTCGGCGCGCGCGGCGGCGACCAACAGCGGCGGCGGCGCCGGCAGGCCCTTGAACTTCTGCCAGTCGCCGGTCTTCTCCAGAATCCGCTGCACGGGCTGGCTCGGCTGAGCGCCGACGGAGAGCCAGTACTGCGCCCGGTCGGAGTTGACCTCGATCAGCGAGGGGTCCTCCTTCGGGTGATAGATGCCGAGGTACTCGATCGCCCGGCCGTCGCGCTTGGTGCGCGAATCGGCCACGACGATGCGGTACTGCGGGTTGCGGATCTTGCCCATCCGCAGAAGCCGGATTTTTACGGCCACAGTTTGCTCGCTCCTGAGTCTTCACAGCTGAGCGCCCCGGCACAGATCGTGGGGTTGATCCGGGCAGGCTTGCTCGTGGGCTGGTACCACGCCGGGTAGAGGGCGCCGTCGCGGACCGGATACCAGCGGTCCATTCTGCCAGACGTGTTTGTGATCTTCCGCTTTGGGTGGGGGGTGCTCCCGCGCGGGCGGGGGGCCGGGGGTGCCTGCGCCGGCCCGTCAGGCTTGATGTCCGTCGCAGTCACCCCCCCGGCCCCCCGCTCGCCGGTCGTTGTGATCTCGCGGCTACCAGGCTCGGGGGCGGTTCCAACCGGGGGGTACGGAGGTGGGGAGGGGCCAGTCTGCCGGGGGTTGAAAATCGACGCGGGTCCCGTTGAAGGGGAAGGCGCTGGACTCGATCAGCTTGGTGACGCGCTCGCCTTCGTCTCGTACTTGTTGTTCGTTGTCGCACCAGTAGTGGGCTGGGTGGGACAGGTGGTGTTGGAATTCGTCTTCGTCTTTCCAGGACCAGCTTCTGTCGGGTTGGACGAGGATGTCGAGGTCGTAGTCGATGGTGTCGATGCCGCAGAGGGTGGCGTCGTCCCATCTTGTGCCGGGGCGTTCGAGGTTGACGTACCAGCCGGTGAATTTCTTGTCGGTGAAGAAGAGCCAGGTGCTGTTGGCGGTGTCCTTCTCGTGGAGCATGAGGGTGGCGCCCTGCCAGTGGAATTCGGCCATGGTCTTCTCGGCGGCGCCGAATTCCGGGAAGGGGACCTCGCGAATACGGCGGCCGTCGGTGGTGACCACGTCGAGCCAGGGGCTGCCGGGGGCTATCCAGATCCACAGACCGTGCTCGTCGTCGGCGGCTACCCGGCCGACCCAGACGCGGCCGAGCTGGTGGCCGCGCAGGAAGTGGCGGCGCAGCACCAGCCGGCCGGGCTCCCAGGCCACCGGGTCAGTACGCCCGGGCCAGGTAGGCCACCAGGTCGCCCTCGTCCTCCGAGTCGGGTACCGAGCCGTCGGCGCGGACCAGGCAGCGCACCGTGACGCCCTGGCCGTTGGCCTTCGCCTCGCCCTCGACGCCCACCGCCGACCAGGGCACCCGGGCCCAGCCGGTGGCCGTGGCGGCCAGCGCGTCGTCCAGCGTGGCGACCTCGACCGTGTTGTCCAGCCGGCGGGCCAGCGCCTCGTCGTACAGCGACTTCTGGTCGGCCTCCAGGGCGGCCAGCACCTCGGCCACCACGCTGCCCACGGTGACCGGCGTCTTGCTGCCGGGGACCCGGCGGGCCAGCGTGACGTTGCCGGTGGCCAGGTCGCGGGGGCCGATCTCCACCCGTACCGGATAGCCCTTGAGCTCGGCGTCGACGGCCCGGCGGCCGAACGGGGTGTCCACCCGGTCGTCCAGGGCGACCCGGACGCCGGCCTCGGCCAGCGCGGCCCGGATCGACGCGGCGGCCTCGGCCACCCCGGCACCCTCCTTGACCACCATCACGTACGCCTGGATGGGCGCCAGGTTGGGCGGCACGCGCAGGCCGTTGTCGTCGCCGTGGCACATGATCACGCCGCCGAGCATCCGGGTCGACGTGCCCCACGAGGTCGTCCAGGCGTGCTCCAGCGCGCCGGCGGCCGAGGTGTAGGTGATGCTGAACGCCTTGGCGAAATTCTGCCCCAGCTCGTGTGAGGTGCCCAGCTGCAGCGCCTTGCCGTCACCCATCATGCCTTCCAGGGTGTACGTGGCCGTCGCACCGGCGAACCGCTCGCGGGCCGTCTTCAGCCCCACCACCACCGGGATGGCCAGCAGGTTCACCATCAGGTCCTGGTAAGCCTCGTGCAGGATGCGCCGGGCGTAGGCACGGGCGTCGGACTCGGTGGCGTGCGCCGTGTGCCCCTCCTGCCAGAGGAACTCGCTGGTGCGCAGGAACAGCCGGGGGCGCAGCTCCCAGCGCACCACGTTGGCCCACTGGTTGAGCAGCAGCGGCAGGTCGCGGTAGGAGTCGATCCACTTGGCCATGAACTCGCCGATGACCGTCTCCGAGGTGGGGCGTACCACGATCGGCTCGGCCAGCTGCTTGCCGCCGCCGTGGGTGACCACGGCCAGCTCGGGCGAGAAGCCCTCCACGTGCTGGGCCTCCCGGTGCAGGTACGACTCCGGGATGAAGAGCGGGAAGTAGGCGTTCTGCGCGCCGGCCGCCTTGATCCGGGCGTCCATCTCCGCCTGCACGCGCTCCCAGATGGCGTATCCGGTCGGTCGGATGACCATGGTGCCGCGCACCGGCCCGTTGTCGGCCAGCTCGGCCTTGGCGATCAGGTCCTGATACCAGCGGGGGAAGTCGTCCGCGCGGGGAGTGAGCACACGTGCCATGACCGCACATCCTGCCAGACCGCCGCGATCTTCCCGCGCGCAATACCGCCCGCCGCCGAGCGGCTGGTCAGCGCCGACGGCGACTCAGCGCAGCACCCGGCCGCGCAGGATGATCCGCGCCGGTTCCAGCAGCACGGTCAGGTCGGTGCGCGGATCCCGTTGGTAGGCCACCAGATCCGCCAGGCCACCGGGGACCAGGCCGGGGAAGCCGAGCCACTGGCGGGCGCCCCAGGAGCCGGCGCGCAGCACGTCCAGCGGCGCCATCCCGGCCTGCTCGTGCAGCAGCAGCATCTCCCGGGCGGCCAGCCCGTGCCGGATCCCGCCGCCGGCGTCGGAGCCCACGTAGATGGGTACGCCGGCTTCGTAGGCGGCGCGTACCACGCCCGGGAAGCGCGCCTGCAGGGCGCGCATGTGCGCGGCGTAGGTCGGGTACCGCTGCTCCGCCCGGTCGGCGATGTCGCCGAAGGTCGCCACGTTGATCATCGTGGGTACCAGCGCCGTACCGTTGCGGGCCATCAGGTCCACCAGCTCCACCGACAGCCCGGTGCCGTGCTCCACCGAGTCGACCCCGGCGCGGACCAGCGTGGCCACCGCCTCCTCGCTGAACGTGTGGGTGGCCACCCGGGCCCCGGCCGCGTGTGCTGCGAGCACCGCGGCGCGCAGCTCGTCCGGGGCGAACGCCGGCGCCAGGTCGCCGATCGAGCGGTCGATCCAGTCGCCGACCAGCTTCACCCAGCCGTTGCCGGCGCCCGCCTGCCGAGCGGTCTCCGGGGCGGCCTGCTCCCCCGGCACCTCGACGCCGATCCCCGGCAGGTAGCGCTTGACCGGCGCCACGTGCTGCCCGGCCCGGGCCAGCCGGGGCATCTCGTGGTCGTCGTCCAGCTCGGCGTAGCCGAACGGCGAGCCGGCGTCCCGGATGGCCAGCACCCCGGCGTCCCGGTCCACCCGGGCCAGCCCACGCGCCTGCTCCACCGAGGTCACCGGGCGCCCGCCGAACGCGATGCCGATGTGACAGTGCGCGTCCACCAGACCGGGCAGGATGAACCCGCCGTCCAGCACGGTCTGCGCCCCGGGCAGCGGCTCGGCGCTGACCCGGTCGCCGTCCAGCCACAGGTCCCGTACCTCGTCGTCGGGGAGCACCACGCCCCGCACATGCAGCGCCATGCCGCCAGTCAACCAGACGGGGCTAACGGGCCTTCGCCGCCCGCGCCAGCATCTCGGCCCGGCGCCGGCTCAGCGCCGGCAGGTCTATGGTGACCGGCCAGGGCTCGCTCACCGAGAACACCCCGGTGGTCGAGCCGCCGAGCACGTAGCGCCGCCGCGGCCGGTCGAGCACCATCTCAGTCAGCTGGATGTCCGGCCGGCTCTGGTCGACGATCCAGTAGGTGGCGATGCCCGCCGACGCGTAGATGTCAGCCTTCTCCACCATGTCCCGGAATTGTGACGTCGGGGAGATCACCTCGATGGCGATGGCCGCGTCCTCGACGGGCACCGGCGAGCGGCCGTAGTTGTCAATGGTCACCGCCACGACATCCGGACGGGGCTCGTTGTGCCGGTTGACTCGCAGCGACTGATCGGTGCTCACCATGTACCCCGGCGGGCAGCTGGCCCGTAGCGCAAGGGCCAACTCGATAGCGAGGTCCTGGTGCGCCGGAACGGCGGAGGGGGCCACGACCAGCCTTCCGTTGATCAGCTCATAGGGCAGATCCGGCGGCAGCTCGTCGAGATCGTCAACGGTCCACTCACTGCGCTGGGGCAGTTTCGGCGCTGCGGTCACGACAACTCCCTTCGCGCGGATCTAGCGCACCCTATCGGTGCCAGCCTAGGCCCCGCTGTCCCTACTTGTCGCGGTTGGTGTACTTGCTGAAGTCGAGCTTCGGGGGCTTGAAGCCGGCGCGGCCTGCTGCTGCAGGGCGGCCGGGTCGAAGCCGGGCGGCAGCTGCGGCATGCCGGCGCCGGGCAGGCCGCCGGCAGCCGGGCGCCGCTGCGGCCGCCGCCCTTGGTGCCCTTGCGCTTGTTCTTCGGCGACTTGGTCGCCTTGCGGCGCCCGGGCAGGCCCATCATGCCGCCCATCTGCTTCATCATCTTCTGCGCGTCGGCGAAGCGGTTGAGCAGCTGGTTGACGTCCATCACGGTGACCCCGGAGCCGCTGGCGATGCGGGCCCGGCGGGAGCCGTTGAGGATCTTCGGGTTCTGCCGCTCGCCCGGGGTCATCGACCGGATGATCGCGGTGACCTTGTCGAAGTGCCTGTCGTCGAGCTCGGCCAGCTGGTCCTTCATCTGGCCCATGCCGGGCATCATGCCGAGGATGTTGGCGATCGGACCCATCCGGCGCAGCGCGGTCAGCTGGTCGAGGAAGTCCTCCAGGGTGAAGTCCTGGCCGCCGATGAGCTTGGCGGCCATCTTCTCCTTCTGATCGTCGTCGAACGCGGCCTCCGCCTGCTCGATGAGGGTGAGCACGTCGCCCATGCCGAGGATGCGGCTGGCCATCCGGTCGGGGTGGAAGACGTCGAAGTCCTCCAGCTTCTCGCCGGTGCGAGGCGAACAGGATCGGCTCGCCGGTGACGTGCCGGACCGACAGCGCCGCACCACCGCGGGCGTCGCCGTCGAGCTTGGACAGCACCACGCCGGTGATGCCGACGCCGTCCCGGAACGCCTCGGCGGTGGCGACCGCGTCCTGGCCGACCATCGCGTCGATGACGAAGATGATCTCGTCGGGCGTCGACCGCGTCCCGGATGTCGGCGGCCTGCGCCATCATCTCGGCGTCGATGCCGAGCCGGCCGGCGGTGTCGACGATGACGATGTCGCGCATCTGCCGCTTGGCGTGCTCGATCGACTCGCGGGCCACCCCCACCGGGTCGCCGACGCCGTTGCCGGGCTCCGGGGCGTACACCTCGACGCCGGCCCGGCCGCCGAGCACCTGGAGCTGGTTGACCGCGTTGGGGCGCTGCAGGTCACAGGCGACCAGCAGCGGCTGGTGCCCCTGCCCCTTGAGCCAGCGGGCCAGCTTGCCGGCGAGCGTGGTCTTACCGGAGCCCTGCAGGCCGGCGAGCATGATCACGGTCGGCGGCTGCTTGGCGAACTGCAGCCGGCGGGTCTCGCCGCCGAGGACACCGACCAGCTCCTCGTGCACGATCTTGATGACCTGCTGCGCCGGGTTGAGGGCCTTGTGCACCTCGGAGCCCCGGGCGCGCTCCTTGACGGAGTTGATGAAGGCCCGCACGACGGGCAGCGCGACGTCGGCCTCCAGCAGGGCGAGCCGGATCTCCCGCGCGGTGGCGTCGATGTCGGCGTCGGTGAGCCGGCCCTTGCCCCGCAGCTTGGTGAAGATCCCGTTGAGCCGGTCGCTCAGCGTGTCAAACACGGCGCTTCATCCTCAATGTCGGAGTCTCCCGGCGCGGATACGCGCCCGCTACGAAGGGTACCGGGCCGGTGCGCCCGTGCCCGACTGCGCCGAGCGCCTGCCGCGGTCGTCGGTGGCGCCGCTCACCCGGTGATGCCGGTGAGGACGGCGTCGGTGACCTCGGCCCGCACCGTCGGGTCGGTCCACGAGCCGACCAGGTAGAAGGCGTCCACGACGTCGGCGCCCAGGGTGGAGATGCGGGCCGCGCGTACCTCCGCGCCCACCGCGTCCAGCGCCCGGGCGACCCGGTAGAGCAGGCCGGGGGCGTCGGTGGCGCGCAGCTCCAGGACCACCGCGTCGGTGGCCACGTCGCGGTGCCACACCACCCGGGGCTGCGCGCCGCTCCGCCGCGCCGGGTACGCCGGGCCGACCCGCTCCAGGCCCAGCTGTCCCAGGGCCGCCCGGCGCAGGTCGGCGGTGAGCGCCGCGGCGTCCGGCGGAGAGCCGTAGCGCGACTCCACGCGCGCACTGCACCAGCGCCCGGCCGTCCACCGTGGACGTGTCGGCGGTCGACCACGTCGAGCCGGTGCAGGGCCAGGCAGCCGGCCACCGCGGCGAGCAGGCCGCGCCGGTCGGTGGCGGCCACCGACACCCGGTCGCCGGTCACGTGCACCGCCGGCAGGGCGCCGGCCACCAGCGCCGGATCGGGCGTCGGCGGCGGGCGGTACGTCGCCGGTGTCCAGCAGCCGGTGGACCCGCTGCACCAGGTCGCGACCAGCCGGTCCTTCCAGTCGCTACCAGGCGCCCGGGCCGGTGGCGGCGGCGTCCGCCCGGGCCAGGCCGTAGAGCAGGTCCAGGGTCTCGACGTCGCCGACCGCGCGCGGCCACCGTGCGGATCGTCACCGGGTCGGTGAGGTCCCGCCGGGTGGCCGTGTCGGGCAGCAGCAGGTGCAGCCGGACCAGCTTCTCGATCTGCACCGCGTCGGCCTGCGCCAGCCCCAGCTCCGAGCGCGATGGCGTGCGCCAGCGGCGCCCCGACCCGGCTGTGGTCCCCCGGCAGCCCCTTGCCGACGTCGTGCAGCAACGCGCCGAGCAGCAGCAGGTCGGGGCGGGCCACCTCGCGGGTGAACGCGGCCGCCTCGGCGGCCGCCTGCACCAGGTGCCGGTCGACGGTGTAGCGGTGCACCGGGTTGTGCTGGGGCAGGCCGCGCAGCCGGTTCCACTCCGGCAGCCAGCCGACCACCAGGCCGTAGCGGTCGCACGCCTCCCAGATCGGGTACCAGCCCGGTGCCGCTGCCCAGCAGGGTGAGCAGCGCCTCGCGGGCCGGGGCGGGCCACGGTACCGGCGGCGGCGGGCAGAACCGGGCCAGCCACTCCAGCGTCGGGCGGGCGATCGGCAGGCGTACCGTCGCCGCGGCCGCCGCCACCCGCAGCGCCAGGCTGGGGTCGGGGCGCGGGGCCGACCGCCGCGCGGGCCAGCACCGCTTCGCCGTCCTGCTCGACCACGTCGCGGCCGATCGGCCGGCGTACCGGGGCGCGTGGGCCGGAGCGGCGCCGGTCGGCCCGCCAGCGGTCGACGGCGCGCCAGGCGTCGTCGGCGGCGTAGGCGATGGTGCGGGCGTCCCGGGCGATGCGGCGCAGCAGCGTCGTCGCCGCTCGGCCAGGCCGAGCAGCGTGGCCACCGCGTCGCGCTCCTGGGCGAGCAGCCGGTCGACGCGTCGCCCGGCGGAGGTGTGCAGCGCGTCCCGCACGTCCAGCAGCCGGGTGTGCGCCGCGCGTACCGGCGGCGGGCTGGCGTCGGCGACCCCGGCGGTGCCGATGCCGCGCAGCATGGCCACGTCCCGCAGGCCGCCGCGGGCCTCCTTGACGTCGCCCTCCAGCAGGAAGGCCAGCTCGCCGTGGGCCGCCCAGCGGGCTTTCGTCACCTCGCGCAGCTGCGACATGCTGCGCGGGGCGTTGCGCCGCCACTGCTCGACGGCGGCGGCGCGCAGCTGCCGGGTCAGCTTCGGCGTCGCCGGCAGATGGCGCAGGTCGAGCAGGCCGAGGGCGACCTTCACGTCCTCGGCGGCCACCGCGAGCGCCTCCGGGATGGTGCGCACCGAGTGGTCGAGGCCGATCTTGGCGTCCCAGATCGGGTACCACACCCGGGCGGCCAGCTCGTCGATGTCGGGCACCCCGGGTGCAGCAGCACCAGGTCGAGGTCGCCGTACGGGGCGCACTCCCGCCGGCCCAGCCCGCCGACCGCGACCAGGGCGACGCCGGGGCTGGCCGGCAGCAGCGTGGCCAGCCAACGGTCGAGCGCCGCCGCACGCTGTTCGCGTGCGGCGGCGCCCAGGCCGTATTCGTCAGTCAACCTATGTTCATCTATGTCAGAGCGCGTCGATGCCGCGCTCGCCGGTACGGACCCGGATGACCTCTTCGACGGTGGTCACCCAGACCTTGCCGTCACCGATCTTGCCGGTCTTGGCGGCGGTCACGATGCCGTCGACGATCTTCTCGACGTCCAGCTCGTCGGTCACCACCTCGACCCGGATCTTCGGCAGGAACTCCACCGTGTACTCGGCGCCCCGGTACACCTCGGTGTGGCCCTTCTGCCGGCCGTACCCCTGCACCTCGCTCACGGTCAGCCCGGCCACGCCGAGGGCGTGCAGGGCCTCCTTCACCGCGTCGAGCTGGTACGGCTTGATGACCGCGGTCACCAGCTTCATGCTCAGTCCCTCTTCCATAGGACGATTCTCTGGCTCGACCTGAGGCTACCGGGCTAACCGGCAACCTTGTGTGACTCGGGCGCCGCCGTTGGCGCCGAGACCGGGGTACCGATGCCCGCCAGCGCGAAGGCGCCTCCCGAGCTGCCACCGGTCGGGGTGAAGTCGTACCCGCTCTCGGCGTGCTCGGCGATGTCGATGCCCTCGACCTCGGCCTCGGTGGAGGCGCGGAACCCGACCGTCTTGTCGACCACCTTGGCGATGACGTAGGCGACCGTGAAGGAGAACACCGTCACGATGCCCGAGCAGAGCGCCTGCCGGCCGAGCTGGGTGACGCCGCCGCCGTAGAACAGGCCGTTGCTGGCCAGGCCGTCGCCGATGTAGGCCGAGTTGACCGAGGCGGCGCCGAACAGGCCGATCCAGAGCGAGCCGATCCATCCGCCGACGAAGTGCACGCCGACCACGTCGAGCGAGTCGTCGAAGCCGAGCCGGTACTTCAGGCCGACCGCCAGGGCGCAGACCGCACCGGCGACGAGGCCCAGGATGGCCGCGGCGAACGGGGCGATGAAGCCACAGGCCGGGGTGATGGCGACCAGGCCGGCGACCGCACCGGAGGAGGCACCGACCATGGTCGGCTTCCCGTCCCGGATCCACTCCACGATGATCCAGCCGAGCAGCGCCGCGGCCGTGGCGACCTGGGTGTTGACGAACGCGATGGCGGTGACGCCGTCGGCGGTCAGCTCGGAGCCGGCGTTGAAGCCGAACCAGCCGAACCACAGCAGGCCGGCGCCGAGCGCCACCATCGGGACGTTGTGCGGCTTGAAGCTCTCCCGCGGCCAGCCGACCCGTTTGCCGAGTACCAGTGCACAGGCCAGCGCCGCCGAACCGGCGTTGATGTGCACGGCGGTACCACCGGCGAAGTCGAGCGCGTGCAGCTTGGCGCCGATGAAGCCGCCGCCCCAGACCCAGTGCGCGACCGGCACGTAGACGAGGGTGAACCAGCCGAAGGCGAACAGCAGCCAGCCGCCGAACTTGGCCCGGTCCGAGATCGAGCCGCTGATCAGCGCGACCGTGATGATGGCGAACATCATCTGGAAGGCCAGCACCACATAGGTCGGGATGCCGATGCCGCTGGGGTTGTCGGCGTTCGCCAGCCACAGCTCGCTGATGAACGTCTTGGTGCCCAGGTACTGCGTAAAGCTGCCGAGCACGTTGTTGACGCTTGCATTGTCGTTGGTGCCGAACGAGATGCTGAAGCCGTAGACGAGCCACAGCACGGAGATGAGCCCGATACACGAGAAGCTCATCATCATCATGTTGAGAACACTCTTGGACCGGTTCAGGCCACCGTAGAACAGGGCCAGACCGGGCGTCATCAGCAGGACCAGCGCGGTCGACGCGAGCAACCAGGCGGTGTTGCCGGTGTCGATCGTGGGTCCGTCAGCGAGCAAAGCACGCTGCCCTCCTTGTGTGAGTACCCTCCTCCGGCGGCGGCAGCATCGCCCCAGCGCCGGTTGCGCGGAACTTTGATGCCCGCCTGTTTCGCGCAGAGGTCATGCTGCGTTTCCGTCACGTGACTTGATGTTTCGTACGTGTGAAGAAACTCTCACCTGTGCAGGTGGTGGAGGAGTCGTCACCCGAACGGCCCTACAGAGCTGACTGTTCGGGCCGGCCGCCTCAACGCAGCGCGTACTCCAACTGATAGCGCTCGTGGTCGAGCAGCCGCAGATCGCGCACCGGACGGCGCAGGTGGCCCTTGTGCACGATCCGGACGAACGCCGGGTCGCCGGCCGCCGCCATCCGGCGGATGCCCTCGATGTGGTCGACGATCCGCTTGCGGATGGTGCCCACCAGCCGGCGCCGGTCGCGCGGCATCAGGCCGTAGGCGTCGGCGAACAGCCGCAGCCGGCGCGGCCGGTTCGGGTGCTTCCAGCCCAGCGTGAAGGAGTCCCGGTCGGAGAAGAGCGGCACCCAGGTCCACGCCGCGTACGCCACGTCGTAGATCCGGGCGCCGGGCGAGGCGAGGTCGAAGTCGATCAGCGCCAGGGTGCCGTCGGGCCGCCAGATCACGTTGTGCGGCGCGGCGTCGTGGTGGCAGATCACCTCGGTGTCCGGCGGCGGCGGCCCGAACGAGCGCCACACCGCGTTCGGCGGCGGCCGGAAACCGTACTGCGCGTCGTGGAACATCCGCAGCATGGTCGCGACGGCCACCAGCGCCTCGTCGGTCACCCAGTGCGGACCCAGCGGGTACGACCCGCACTCGCCCTCGGTGAGGACAGCACCTCGCGGCCCTGCTCGTCCATGCCGAGCGCCCGGGGCGCGCCGGTGAAGCCGACATACTCCAGGTGGCGCAGCAGCGCATGCACCGCCGGCGTCCACGGGCCGGCGTTGCGCCGTACCGTGTCGCCCACCCGTACCACCGTGCTGGTGTTTCCGCCCAGCAGCGGGATCTCCTGTTGCGTCACAGCGCACACGCTAACCGGCTCCGGCCACCGGGGCACGCCCGGCCGCCCACCAATCCGACCGGCCCGTCAACGCGGCGACGCGCCTATCCTTCGTCCCCGCCGAGCAGCGCGTCGACGAACGCCTTGGGCTCGAACGGCGCCAGGTCGTCGGGGCCCTCGCCCAGGCCGACCAGCTTCACCGGGATGCCCAGCTTGCGCTGCACGGCGATGACGATGCCGCCCTTGGCGGTGCCGTCCAGCTTGGTCAGCACCACGCCGGTCACGTCGCACACCTCGGTGAAGACACGGGCCTGCTCCAGGCCGTTCTGGCCGGTGGTGGCGTCCAGGATGAGCAGCGTCTCGTCGACCGGGCCGTGCTTCTCCACCACCCGCTTGACCTTGCCCAGCTCGTCCATCAGGCCGACCTTGTTCTGCAGCCGGCCGGCGGTGTCGATCAGCACCGAGTCGACCCCGGTCTCCGATGCCCCGCTTGACCGCGTCGAACGCGACCGCGGCCGGGTCGCCGCCCTCCCGGCCGCGGACCACCTCGGCGCCGACCCGGCTGGCCCAGGTGGCGAGCTGGTCGGCGGCGGCGGCGCGGAACGTGTCGGCGGCGCCGAGCACGACGCGAGTGCCCGTCGGCGATCAGCACCCGGGCGATCTTGCCGCAGGTGGTGGTCTTCCCGGCGCCGTTGACGCCGACGACCAGCACCACCGCCGGGTTCGTCCGTCGTGCGGAGTGGCCTTCAGCGAACGGTCCAGCTCCGGGTCGAGCGCCGCGACCAGCTCCTCGGCCAGCAGGCCGCGCAGCGTCGGCGACGGTACGGGTACCCAGCACCCGGGTGCGCTCCCGGAGCCGCTCGACGATCTCCCGGGTCGCCTCGACGCCCACGTCGGCGGTGATCAGGGTGTCCTCGATCTCCTCCCAGGCGTCGTCGTCGAGCCGGTCCCGGGACAGCACGGCGAGCAGCCCGTGCCCCAGCACGTTCTGCGAGCGGGACAGCCGGGCGCGCAGCCGCACCAGCCGCCCGGCGGTCGGCTCCGGCGTCTCCACGCTGACCGGCGCCTGCGGCGGCACGGTCGGCGCGGCGGTCGGGGCGGCGGCCTGCGGCGGAGCCTGCGCCGTGGGGGTACCGGCCGGCGTGGGGGTACCGGCCGGCGGCGGCGCGGTCCGCGGGGTGGGCGCCCCGCCACCGGCTCCCCGGCGCCGGCGCAGCGTGCCGGGCACCACCAGGGCCACGGCGACCACCAACAGGAACGCGACGATCAACAGGTACCAGTACCACTGCATGCCGAGAATCCTCCCAGACGCGCCGGGTACCCGCCGTAGGGCCGCCCCGATGCCCGGCGCGCCCACCCGGCGCCACGCCAGCCACAGGCAGACCGGCGGGAGCCGGTCAGGCGCGCCGAGGCGAGGCACGAATGCCCCACGGCGGGGCGCCCGGGTGGATACCGTCAACACATGCCTATCAGCGCCTTCACCGTCGAGGACTACACCGCGCGGTTGACCCGGGCGACCCGGGCGGCAGCCGACAAGGGCCTCGCCGGGCTGCTCGTCACGCCGGGACCCGACCTGACCTACCTGTGCGGGTACCGGCCGACGGCCATCACCGAACGGCTCACCCTGCTCGTCCTGGCCGCCGGCCACGACCCGGTGGTGGTGGTACCCCGGCTGGAGCGCCCGGACGCCGAGGCGGCCACCGGCGCCGGGGCGCTGCGCATCGTGGACTGGGTGGACGGCGTCGACCCGTTCGCCCTGGCCGCCCAGTACCTGCGCCCGGACGGCGGGTACGCCGTCTCCGACTCCGCCTGGGCGCTGCACCTGCTCGGCCTGCAGCGCGCCGCCCCGGGTACCAGCTACCACGCGACCACCGACGCGCTGCCCATGCTGCGCGCCGTCAAGGACGCCCACGAACTGGACCGGCTGGCCGCCGCCGGGGCCGCCGCCGACGCCACCTTCGAGCGAGATCCTGAAGGTGCGCTTCGCCGGGCGTACCGAGAGACGAGGTGGCCGCCGACCTGGCCCGGCTGCTCGAGGAGCACGGGCACAGCCAGGTCGACTTCACCGTCGTCGGCTCCGGACCCGAACGGCGCCAACCCGCACCACGAGGCCGGCGGGCGGACCATCCGGGACGGCGACATGGTGGTGCTCGACTTCGGCGGGCTCAAGGACGGGTACGGCTCGGACACCACCCGGACCGTGCACGTCGGGCGACGCCCACCGAGGAGGAGCGGCGGGTCTTCGACGTCGTCCGGCGAGGCGCAGCAGGCCGGCTTCGAGGCGGTCGGCCCGGCGTGGCCTGCCAGGAGGTGGACCGGGCGGCCCGGGCGGTGATCACCGACGCGGGTACGGCGAGTGGTTCATCCACCGCACCGGCCACGGGATCGGGCTGACCACGCACGAGCCGCCCTACATGATCGAGGGCGAGGAGCAGCCGCTGGTCCCCGGCATGTGCTTCTCCATCGAGCCCGGCATCTACCTGCCCGGCCGCTTCGGGGTGCGGATCGAGGACATCGTGGCCTGCACCGACTCGGGCGGGCGCCGACTGAACAGCACCAGCCACGACCTGCAGATCGTCGCCTCGAGCCCGAGCAGCACCCGGGCATGGCGCAGATCCGCCGGGCCGGCGTACCGGTGCGCGGTCAGCCCGGCCGCCCGGGCACCGGCCACGAACGTCGCGGCCGAGTCGTCGACGAGCAGGCACCGCTCCGGCGGCGTGCCGAGCGCCGCGCAGGCGGCGGCGAAGAACTCCGGCGACGGCTTGGCCACGCCGACCACCGACGAGTTGACCACCGCGTCGAAGGCGTCGGCGAGGCCGAACGCGGCCAGGTCGGCGTCGAGCCGGTCGGTCGCGTTCGTGGCCAGCGCACACCGGTACGCCGGCCGCCGCGCGTCCCGGACCAAGTCCGAGCACGGCCGGATCGACGTCGCCCCGGTAGCGCTGCCACTCGGCGACCGCGCCCGGGCGCTCCGGCGCCGGCCGCGCCACCAGCCGTCGGCCACGCTGCGACCAGTCGGCGTGGATCACTGGCCGAGCATCGCCGGCTGCAGCCGGCTCCGGCGCGAACGCGCCGCCGCGAGCGACGCCCGGCGGCAGCCCGTGGCCGTCTCCGACCGCCGCCGGCGACGCCGGGTCGAAGTGGCGCAGCACCCCGTCGATGTCGATCAGCAGCGCGGTCGGCGTGCCGGGCGCGGCTCACGTCGTCCGTCGTCGTCCCGGTTGAGCCGCTGGCTGATCACCTCGGTCACGCCGTTGCGCATGGTCACGCCGTAGAGCGCGTCGGCGATCTCCATGGTGCGCTTCTGGTGCGTGATGATGATCAGCTGGCTGCGCTCGCGCAGCTGCTCCATCAGCGTGAGCAGCCGGCCGAGGTTGACGTCGTCGAGCGCCGCCTCGACCTCGTCCATGATGTAGAACGGGCTGGGGCGGGCCCGGAAGATCGCGCACCAGCAGCGCCACCGCGGTCAGCGAGCGCTCGCCGCCGGACAGCAGCGACAGCCGCTTGATCTTCTTGCCCGGCGGCCGGGCCTCGACCTCGACGCCGGTGGTCAGCATGTCGTCCGGGTCGGTCAGCACCAGCCGGCCCTCGCCGCCCGGGAACAGCACCGTGAACACCTGCTCGAACTCGCGCGCCGTGTCGTGCGAACGCGGACGCGAACACCTCCAGGATCCGGTCGTCCACGTCCTTGACGACGGTGAGCAGGTCGCGCCGGGTCGCCTTGAGGTCCTCCAGCTGGTCGGAGAGGAACTTGAAGCGCTCCTCCAGCGCGGCGAACTCCTCCAGCGCCAGCGGGTTGACCTTGCCGAGCAGGGCCAGCTCGCGCTCGGCCTTGGCGGCCCGCTTCTCCTGCGTCGCCCGGTCGTACGGCGACCGGCTCGCGGCGCCGGCTTGCCGTCGCGCCTCGGCGGCGGCGAGGTCGAGCGCGGTCGGCGGTACCGGCAGCTCGGGCCCGTACTCGGCCGAGCAGGGTCTCCACGTCGACCCCGAAGTCCTCGGCCGCCTTGCCCTCCAGCTGCTCGATGCGCAGCCGCTGCTCGGCCCGGGCGACCTCGTCGCGGTGCACCTCGGAGGTCAGCCGCTCCAGGTCGGCGGCGAACCGCTCGCGGCGCCGCGCACCTCCGGCCAGCTCCGCCTCGCGGGCGGACCGGGCGGCGGCGACCGCGTCGCGCTGCTGCCGCGGCCGTCGACCAGCGCACCGGCGAGCCGCGGTCAGCGCCTCGCCGGCGCCGGCGACCACGGCGCGGGCGATCGCGGCGCCCCGGGCCCGGGCGGCCCGGCGGGCGGCGGCGCGTTCGCGGGCCGCCCGCTCGGCGGCGGCCTGCCGGGCCAGCGCGTCGGCGCGGCCGGCGAGCGCACCCACCCGCTCCTCGGCGGTACGCACCGCCAGCCGCACCTCCATCTCGTGCTGCCGGGCCGCCGGCACCGGCGGCCAGCTCGTCGCGCTCGCTCGCTGGACGGGTCGGCGTCCAGCGGCGTCTCCTCGGCCAGCCGCAGCCGCTCCTCCAGCTCGGCGCAGGCCGGCGCAGGTCCTGCTCGCGGGCGGCCTCGGCGTTCTCCCGGGCTGGCCGAGCCGGTCCGCCTCGGCCGCGGGCCGAGCGGGCGGCGGCGCCCAGCTCGGCGAGCTGGCGGGCGGCCGCGTTGCGCGCCCCGTCGGCCTCCCTGCGGGCGGCGGCGGCGGCGGCCACGGCGTCCTTGGCTGCGGCGACCTCCGCGCGGGCGCTCGTCCAGCTGGGCGCGCAGCTCGGCCGGCGCTGCGCGGCCTCGGAGCGCTTGCTGCCGGGCCTCCTCGACGGCGGCCTGCACCTCGATGAAGCTCTGCGCCTTGGCCGACCGCCGGCGGCCGCGTACGCGCCGATGCACGTCGCCGTCCGGCGTGACCGCGCGCAGCTCCGGGCTGGCCGGCGACCAGCGTACGGGCCGGCCGCCAGGTCGGCGACGAGCACCACGTCGCCGAGCGCGCGCGCCAGCGCCGGGCGCAGCTGGTCGGGGCAGCGCACCACGTCCAGCGCCCAGCGTGCGCCGCCGGCCGGGCAGCTGCGAGTCGGCGAGCCGCGCGTGCCCGGCGCGGCGGCGCCGCCGACCAGCAGCGTGGCCCGGCCGGCGTCGGGCCTTGAGCAGCCGACCGCGGCGGCGACATCGTCCACGCTGGACACCGCGACGGCGTCGGCGAGCCCGCCGAGGGCGGCGGCCAGCGCCGCCTCGTGGCCCGGCTCGACGGCGAGCAGCGCGGCGACGCTGCCGAGCAGGCCGGGGATCCGCTCGGCGGCGGCCAGCAGCGCGCCGGCGCCGTCCTTGCGCCGCAGGCCGAGCGCGAGCGCCTCCTCGCGGGCCTTCCACTCGGCGGCTTCCCGTCTCGGCGATCGCGCTCGGCGTCGGCCAGCTCCTTGGCCCGCGCGGCGGCCTCGTCGTGCGCGTGCACGCGCGGCGGCGTGCCGGGCGTCCAGCTCGTGGTCGCCCTCGTCCCGGTCGGCCTCGGCGGCCGCGCCTCGGCCAGCTCGACCTCGGGCGACCTCGGCGCGCTCCCGGCGCCTCGTCCAGCGCCGCGGCTGAGCCGCGCGATCTCCTCGTCGGCGGCGTGCGCGCGGCTGCGCGCGGCGTTCGACCTGGCCGGTCAGCTTGGCCAGGCCCTCGCGCCGGTCGGCGATCGCCTTCACGGCGCGACCAGCGCCCGCTCCGCCTCGGCGAGCCGGCGCTCGAGCTGCTGGCGGCGCGCGACCGCCTCGGCGAGGCGCTCCTGGTCGGCGGCCAGCGCGGCGCGCAGCTCGGCCTCCTGCTCGCGGACCTTCTCCGCCTCGGCGGCCAGCTGCTCGGGGTCGCGGCCGGGCCGCTCCTCCTCGGCGGCGGCGCGACAGGTGCCGCAGCCGCTCGGTGGCGAGCTGCTGGGTGGAGCGGAACCGCTCCTGCAGCGCGGACAGCTGGTACCAGGTCTCCTGCGCCTTGGCCAGCACCGGCGCGTCGCTCGGCGTGCGCGGTCTCCAGCGCGGCCAGCCGCTCCTGGACCTCGGCGCAGCTCCGCCTCGACCTCCTCGCGGCGCTGCGCAGCGCGGTCTCGTCGGCGATCTCCTTGTCGAGCGTCGTCGCGCAGCGTGGCCAGGTCGTCGGCGAGCAGCCGCAGCCGGGCGTCGCGCAGGTCGGCCTGGATGCCGGCGGCGCGGCGGGCCACCTCGGCCTGCCGGCCCAGCGGCTTGAGCTGGCGGCGCAGCTCGGCGGTGAGGTCGGTGAGCCGGTTGAGGTTGACCTGCATCGCGTCGAGCTTGCGCAGCGCCTTCTCCTTGCGCTTGCGGTGCTTGAGGACGCCGGCCGCCTCCTCGATGAACGCGCGGCGGTCCTCCGGCTTGGCGTGCAGGACGGCGTCGAGCTGGCCCTGGCCGACGATGACGTGCATCTCGCGGCCGATGCCGGAGTCGGAGAGCAGCTCCTGGATGTCGAGCAGCCGGCAGGAGTCGCCGTTGATCTCGTACTCGCTCTCGCCGGAGCGGAACATCCGGCGGGTGATCGAGACCTCGGTGTACTCGATCGGCAGCGCGCCGTCGGTGTTGTCGATGGTGAGCGTGACCTCGGCGCGGCCGAGCGGGGCGCGGCCGGCGGTGCCGGCGAAGATGACGTCCTCCATCTTGCCGCCGCGCAGCGCCTTCGCGCCCTGCTCGCCCAGCACCCAGGAGATGGCGTCGACCACGTTGGACTTGCCGGAGCCGTTCGGCCCCACCACGCAGGTGATGCCCGGCTCCAGCTTCAGCGTCGTCGCGGACGCGAAGGACTTGAAGCCCTTCACCGTCAGGCTCTTGAGGTGCACGGATCTCCGGGTGGTCTCGGCCGCGCCGGTCGGTGCCCGGTGCGGCGGGGCAGGCAGGGGTCGACGGGGCGGACCCGCCTGACGCGAGGGTACCGCCCGGGCGCCCAGCTCACCGGCTTGGCACCGCGCGCCGCGTGTCCCCGGCCCGCGGCTGCTGCGGCGCGTGTGGGCCCGTCAGCCGACGGTTACCGTGGCGCCGCAGGGCGCCTGGCCGGCGGCCCGTCCCACCCGCCGCCGGGTGGCTCGGGACGGTGCCGCCGAAGCGCCCGGAACCGCCGCGCGGCCGGCAAAAAGATGCGCGCCGGCCCCCGGGTGGGGTGTCGGCGCGCGGTGTGAGCCGTGCTCTTTTCGCCTTGCGGCGCTGGTGCCTCGCGGTGCTGGTTACTCCTGCTTCGCGGAGCTGGTGCTGCGTTTGGGCGGTGCCGGTCGTGCGGTGCGGTGGCCGGCGCCGGGTGGTTCGGTCGTGGTGCGTGGATGATGCGGTCGTTGCCTGTCCGGCTCCCCGGGCGGGGACCCGGCTCAGGTCAGCGCCGGCTCGGGCAGTCGGAGCAGCTCGTCCTGCTGCGCGGCGGCCGCGACCAGGCGGTCGTTCTCGGACCGCAGGCGGCTGAGTTCGAACTCCAGCTTGGCTACCTTGGAACGCAGTACGGTGACCTCGTCGAGCAGCCGTCGGTCGGGCGCGCTGCCCACGTGGCCGAAGAGGGCCTTCGCCATATCGTCTCCTTGTAGTGCGCTGCCGGCGTCATCCGGTCAACGCGCGCCCAGTAAGCCGCAGCCCTGTGACTCTTACCCCTGGTGGGCATGGAAGGGCGCGACTGGCGACCCCTCTATGTTCCGCTGTCGACCGGCACCCGTCAAGTTGCTCCGGCCGAACATGCCCCCGGCGCCACCGGGTCAACTGCAATCCGGCCCGTCCGCCCGCCCGGGGCGGACCAGCCGCGGCCGCTGGATCCGTCACGACCGGTAGTCGTGGCGGGCAACCGGGCCATGCCAGCCTGGACAGTCGTGACCGGGTGTGATTGCCCCGCCCCGGGCTCACCCGATAGCGCTCCTCTGGCCAGCCCGCCCGGCGGGCCGGACGTGACATAGCGCACCCACCGGGACCGCGTGGTCGCCGGCCGACCCGGGACGCCGCCGTGGATCATGTCGGGTGCCGCCGGTGTGGGCACCCGGTGCCCGGGGTATGCCGGTGCGCGGCCACCCCGGCGCGCGGCCGGGTCGCCGGTGCCGGGCCGCCAGTGCCGGCGACAGCGTGCAGAACGCGGGACGAGTGAAGGGAACCGGCGGTGAGCCAGCGGCGCGAGACGATGGTCATCGACGACCTGTCCGGGGACAGGCCGTCCCGCTCCGGCCACCGGAGCATGGCCGACGGCCTACGCTCCGCCGACCCGATCACCATGGCCCTGGTCGTCGGCGGGGTCCTCGCCGTGGTGGGGATCAGCCTGGCGGTACTCGCCCCGGTGGTGTCCGGCTCGCCCAGCGCCGACTCGATGCCCGCCGGCACCGTGGTCACCGCCTCGGCCAGCGCCGCTCCCGCCGCGGCCGGTCCGACGGTCAGTACCCAGGCCAGCCCCAACGCCCCGGTCCGGACCAGCGCGCCGGCCCCGACGCCGACCGACCGGTTCCGCCCGGACGCGCTGGAGGACCAGGTGGTCAAGCTCACCAACGATGCCCGGCGCCAGGCGCACTGCAAGGACGTGCGGACCAACTCCCGGCTGCACGCCATCGCCCGGACGCACAGCGGCGACATGGCGGCCACCAGCACGTTCAGCAGCACCGGCAGCGACGGCAGCAACTACGCCCAGCGCGCCGCCCGGGCCGGAGTGAAGGACCCGCTGGGCGAGAACATCGCCCGTGGCCAGGCCACCGCCCAGGACGTCGTCTCCTACTGGCTCTCCCACGGCACCACCAGGGCACACCTGCTCGACTGCGCCGCCACCGCCGTCGGCGTCGGCGTGGCCCGGGCGGCCGACGGCACCTACTTCTGGACACAGGACCTCAGCAAGTAGGCACGCATCCCGCGTCCGGCGCGGCTCGTTTGGAGGGGCGAGCCCACGGAGGTACCGATGCAGACCCTGCTGCCGCTCTTCGCCCCGCCCCGCACCGCCGCTGACGCCTGGGCCGGCGTGCGGCGCCACGGCCCGGGTACGGTCGCGCTGGTCAACGTCGAGGACGGTCCCGGCTCCGGGCGCGACCCGGGCTGGACGGCAGCCATCGGCCGGCTGGTCGAATCGGGCGTGGAGGTGCTCGGCTACGTCAACGTCGAGCTCGGCACCCGGCCGGTACGCGACGTCCGCGCGCAGATCCTGCGCTGGGCCGGCTACCCGGTGCACGGCCTGTTGCTCGACCGGGTACCCACCAGTGCGTACCTGATCGGCGTCATCGCGCACGCGGTACGCACGGCGCGCAAGGCGGGGCTGCGCCGGGTGGTACTCAACCACGCCGGCCCGCCCGACCCGCTCTACCGGGGCCTGCACGCCCAGCTGTGCGTCTTCGAGGGCGACTGGGGGGCGCTGCCGGACGCCCCGGCCGGCGAGCCGGGCGACGCCTACCTGCTGTACGGCGTGCGGCCGGCCGACCGGGTGGAGGCACAGGCGCTGCTGGCGCTGCGCGGCGCCGGGCTCGCCCTGGTCACCGACGCCGGGCCGCCCCGACCCTACGACCGGCTGCCCAGCTGGGTCGCCCACGCGCTGGTCCGGTGAGTGCCGGCCGGCTGCTACCGGCCCTCGCCGTGGCGCTACTGCTGAGCGCATGTACACCGGCGCCGGGGGCCCGGACGGTGGGCAGCCCCGGGGTGTGGGAGCTGGATCCGTACTCGGCGGGCGCGGGGCAGGTGGAGCGGCTGCACCAGGGCGGCGGCCGGGTGCTGTGCCGGCTGTCGCTGGGCGGGGACCAGCCGGGGCGGCCCGACTTCGACCGGCTGCCTGCGGCGGTGCGCGGCGCGGCCGCCCCGGACGGCGGGTACTGGCTGGACGTGCGCCGGCTGGACGTGCTGCTCCCGGTGCTGGGCGACCGGCTGCGGCTGTGCCGCCAGAAGGGCTTCGACGCGGTGGACGGCTACGCCCTGGACGCCTACCGGCGGGCCAGCGGGTTCCCGCTCGACCAGGCCGACCAGTTGGCCTTCGACCGGGCCGTCCTGGCGCTGGCCCGCGGCCTGCGGCTGGGCGCCGCCCTGCGGGTACCGGCGGCCGACGCCCGGGCGCTGGCCGGCGAGCTCGACGTGGTGGACAGCGGGTCCACACTGCCGGGCGCGACCGCGGTGCCCGGGGCGGCCGTCGACGGCGCGGCGGCCCTGGCCGCTCTCGGGCCGGCCTATGTCGCCGTGGTCACCGAGCCCCCACCGGGCGCCGTGGTCACCGAGCCCCCGCCGCGCGCCGGAGTCACCGCGCCCCCACCGGCTGCCCGGGTCAGCGGGGCGGCGCCGGGCGCCGGGGCGGCGGCTGGCAGCGGGGGCAGAAGAACGAGGAGCGGTTCATGAACGCCTCCCGGCGGATCGGGGCGCCGCAGCGGCGGCAGGGTAGCCCTCGCGCCCGTAGGCGTTCAGCGAGCGGTCGAAGTAGCCGCTCTCGCCGTTGACGTTGACGTAGAGCGCGTCGAAGCTCGTACCCCCTTGTTTGAGGGCTTCGCCGAGGACGTCCCGGACGTGGCCGAGCAGCCGGCGCACGGCGGGGCGGGTGAGCGCGTCGGTGGCCCGCCGGCCGTGCAGCGGCAGCCCGCCAGAGCGCCTCGTCGGCGTAGATGTTGCCCACGCCGGAGATCAGCGTCTGGTCCAGCAGCGCCCGCTTGACCTCGGTGTGCCGGCTGCGCAGCCGGGCCACGAACGCCTCGTCGTCGAAGAGCGGGTCCATCGGGTCGCGGGCGATGTGGGCGATCTCGCCGGGCAGCTCGGCGCCGCCCGGCGAGACCGCCAGCCCGCCGAACGTGCGCTGGTCGACGAAGCGCAGCTGCGGCCCGCCGTCGGCGAAGTCGAACCGGACCCGCAGGTGCGGCCCGTCCGGCGCGGTCGCCGGCTGGATCAGCAGCTGACCGGACATGCCCAGGTGGCCGACGACCGCGTCGCCGGAGTCCAGCGGCAGCCACAGGTACTTGCCGCGGCGGTTGGCGGCCAGGATGGTGCGGCCGGCGAGTACGCCGGCGAAGTCGGCCGCACCGGCCGGGTGCCGGCGGACAGCGCGCGGGTGCAGCACCTCGACCGCGCTGATCGAGCGGCCGACCACCCAGCCGGCCAGCCCCTGCCGGACGGTCTCCACCTCGGGAAGTTCAGGCACCGGGCTCCTCTTCGCGCTCCTGCCGGCCGGGCCGGCCGGTCAGATCGTGTAGTGCCACACCACCAACATGTAGGCGCCGAACCACATTCCGAACAGCCCGTAGGCGGTCAGCGCGAACACCGCCGTGGTGGTGCGCGCCCGGGCCGCCGCGAACGCCGCCGGTACCAGGGTGAGCAGCACGGGCAGCAGCAGCCGGGGCTTGGAGTGGTAGTAGCCGGCCTGCCCGATGACCATGGCCAGGGTGACCACGCCGTAGACCGACAGCGGCAGCCAGGTCCGCCGGACCACGGCCACCAGCACGGCCGCCACGGCGGTGAGCAGCAGCAGCGCGATGCTCACCGGGACCCAGCCGTCACCCTGGTGCAGCGCGGTACGGACGAACTCGAAGGTGGACCTGCCGTAGTCGGTGGTGGTGCCCCAGCCGGAGCTCTGCACCCGGAACCAGGCGTCCAGCTGGCCCACCCGCAGGCCGACCCAGATCAGGTAGGCGGGTACGCCGATCAGTCCGAGACCGGCGCCGAGCAGCGCCTGCCAGCCGGCCTGCCGCCGGACGACCGCCACCACTGCCGCGACCAGCAGGGCCAGCGCCAGGGCCGCGCCGGTGGGCCGGGTCAGCCCGGCGGCGCAGGTCAGTGGGCCGGCCACCAACCATTGCTGGTACCGGCAGGCCAGCAGCGCCCCGATCACCAGCGCCATGAACAGCGCCTCGCTGTACCCCATCGAGAGCACGATCGACATCGGCTGGGTGCAGAACAGCACCACCAGGGCGAAGCCCACCCGGACGTTGCCGCCGCTGAGCGCCTTGCCGAACTGGAACAGCAGCACGCAGGCCACCGCGGTGGCCACCCAGGCGATGATCAGCGCCGAGCTGCCGGCGTCCAGCCCGGTGCCGTCCAGCAGCCGGATCAGCGTCGGGTACAGCGGGAAGAAGGCCAGGCCGTTGCCGACCATCCGGCCGTGCAGGTAGGTGTAGCCGTGCGGGTAGCCCTCGGTGGCCACCCGGATCCACCAACCGCCGTCCCAGACCAGCAGCCGGTCCTTCGTGGAGTCGTCGGGCGGGGCCAGCCAACCCAGGATGACCAACTGCACCAGCCGGCTGAACAGGTAGATCACCAGTACCCAGGCCAGGTCGGCGGCGAGCCGCGGCCAGCCCGAGGCGACGGCCGGGCGGGTCGCCGTCCCGGGCGGCGCGAAATCCCACTCGGGCTCGTCCCAGGAGTCGCGCCCGTCCCACCGCTCCGGCCCGGTGGAGCCCTCCCGGTCGGGCCCGTCCCACAGCTCCTGGCCGGTGGAGCCCTCCCGGTCGGGCCCGTCCCACAGCTGCGGTCCGGCGGGGCCGTCCCGGTCGTGCGGGCGGAGGTGGTCGGGGGGCGGCTGTCCGGGCTGGTCACCGCCCGGGTCCCAGGCGTCGGAGGGCCGGTCCGCCGCGGCGGCTGCCGGCCTCTGCGCTGCCGGGGCGGCGTCGAACGGCGGCGGTGCGTCATCGGGCGGGTCGGCGTCGAGTTCGCGCTGGACCGGGAGGCGGTCGGTCATCGAGCAGCCGCCGCGCCGTCGGCCTCCCCTGGCGGCGGCACCGCCACCGCTTCTCCCTCGACCGGCGGGATACCGGACAGCTCGTGCCAGGCCGCCGCGGCGGCCCGCTGCTCGGCCTCCTTCTTGCTCCGCCCGTCCACGCCGCCGTAGCGCGCACCGGCCACCACCGCCCAGGCGGTGAACGTCTTCGCGTGGTCCGGGCCGGCCTCGTCCACGTGGTACTCCGGCACGCCCAGGCCCAGGCTGGCGGTCAGCTCCTGCAGGCTGGTCTTCCAGTCCAGGGCGGCGCCCCGCCCGGCCGCCTCGGCCATCAGCGGGTCGAACAGCTTGTGGATCACGCCGGCCACGGTGTCCAGGCCGTGCTGCAGGTAGATGGCGCCGAGCAGCGCCTCCAGGGTGTCCGCCAGGATGCTCGCCTTGTCCCGGCCGCCGGTGCTCTCCTCGCCCTTGCCCAGCAGCAGGTACGGGCCGAGGCCGAAGGGGCCGAGCGCGCGGGCCACCTCGGCCAGCGCCCGCATGTTCACCACGCTGGCCCGCAGCTTGGCCAGCTGGCCCTCGGGCAGGTCCAGGTGGTTCTGGAACAGCGCAGTGGTGATCACCACGCTGAGTACCGAGTCGCCGAGGAACTCCAGCCGCTCGTTGGTGGGCAGGCCACCGTGCTCGTAGGCGTACGAGCGGTGGGTGAGGGCGCGCTCCAGCAGTGGCGGGTCGACAGCCACCCCGAAGGCACCCTCCAGCAGGGTCGGGGACGGTCGGGCGCTCATCTGCTCACCTCGGCGACGTCGGTGGGGGTGGCTGTGGCGGACGCCTCGCCGGCGAGCCGGGCGGCGAGAAGGATCCCGGAGGCGATGTCGGCGCCCTCGGCCGCGCCGTGGCAGACCACCACGGTACCGGCCACGCCGAGCAGGGCCGCGGCCCGCGGGTAGGCGCCGACCGCCCCGCCGGCCAGGGCGTACGCCCCTTCGATGCCCTTGAGCAGGACATTGCCGGTGAAGCCGTCGGTGACCACGACGTCGGCCCGGGAGCCGAGGGTCAGCTCGTGCCCCTCGACGTTGCCGACGTAGCGGGTGTTGTCGGGCAGGGTGGCGCCGCGCAGCGTGGCGTCGGCGGCCCGGCGCGGCCGGTCCCCCTTGCCGACCTCGACACCGATGTTGAGCAGCCCGACCCGCACGGTGGGGCGGCCGAGCACCCGGCGGGCGTAGCCCGACGCCCAGCGCTGCGTGCTGGACGAGCAGCGCGGCCGAGGCGTCCGGCGAGGCGCCCACGTCGAGCAGCACCACCGGCCCGGCGCGCCCCGGGATCAGCGCCGCCAGCGCCGGCCGGCGTACCCCGGCTGGCGGCCCAGGCCGACGACGGCGGCGGTGACGGTGGCGCCGCTGGCGCCCGCGGACACCACGGCGTCGGCGTCGCCGGCCAGCACGGCGGAGACCGCCGCCCGGACCGTGGTGTCGGCGCGGGCGCCCTTGACCGCGTGGTCGGCCATGCCGACCCGGTCGCCGACCACCCGGCTGGACAGCCGGGCGCGGTCAGCCGGCGCGCAGCCGGAATAGACCTGTCCGCCGCGTCGACCGGGCCGACGAGGTGCAGGTGGAGGTCGGGGTCGGTGCCGAGCGCCCGCAGAGCGCCGTCAACCACGGCGGCGGGAGCATCGTCCCCGCCGAGGAGGTCGACGGCGATCCGCACGGCGCGGGGCCGGTCGGATCGCGTCACCCGGGCTGGCGAGGTCAGACCTCGATGACCTGGCGGCCGTTGTACGTGCCGCAGACCGTGCAGGCCGTGTGCGGCAGCTTCGGCGGACCGGCACTGCGGGCAGGCGACCGTCACCACGGCGGTCGCCTTCCACTTCGCCCGGCGGGAGCGGGTGTTGCTGCGCGACATCTTGCGCTTGGGAACGGCCACGGTCTTACTCCTCGGTGGTGGTCTGGCTGTTGCGAGCTGTGGAGCCGTCCGATGCGGACAGCTCGCGCAGCGCCGCCCAGCGCGGGTCGACCTGCTGGTGGCTGTGGTCAGCCGGCAGGTCGTCCCACGGCACCCCGCACTCGGGGCACAGCCCTGGGCAGTCGGCACGGCACAGCGGGTTGGTCGGCAGTGCGAGCACCACCGCGTCCCGCAGCTCCGGCTCCAGGTCGATCAGATCGCCCTGCAGCCGGCCGACCTCGTCCTCCTCGGCCGTCTCGTCCGTGGTGCTGTCCGCGTAGGCGTACAGCTCCTGGAACGTGACGTCCAAGGTGTCGCTGATCGGGCGCAGGCAGCGCCCGCACTCCCCCTCCACCGGCGCGGTGGCCGTCACCGGAGACGAGAACGCCCTCGGTGACCGACTCCAGCCGCAGGTCGAGGTGCAGGTCGGCGCCCTGGGGCACCGAGATCAGCTCCAGGCCGAGATCCTCCGGTGCCGGGATCGTCCGCGTCGACGGCACGCATCGCACCCGGACGGCGCGGCAGGTCTCGGGTATCGAAGACCAGCGGCGCCCGGGGATTCAGCGGCTGAGTCGTGCGAGTGTATCAGGCATCGTTAGACTCCGGCCATGGACAGGCCGTCGGACAACAATACCCGAGCGGCTCGGTTGGGCGTCGAATCGCCCTTTCCTTCTGGTCGGGGCTCAGCTGAACGGCAGCGGGTTGTTGTCCTGCGAGTCGGACTGGAACGAGACCGATCTCGCGCAGGGCGTGCATCTTGTCGCGGCCGCGCTCGATCGAGGCCAGCGAGCGGGTCAGGAACTGCTCGAAGTTGGCCAGCGCGGTGTCGACGTAGTCGTCCACCTCGTCGCGCAGCCGCTGGGCCTCGGCCCGGGCCTCGCTGACGATCCGGGAGGCCTCGTGCTCGGCGGAGACGGTGATCTCGTTGATCGAGACCAGCCGGGCGTGCTCGGCCTCGCCCTCGGTGATGATCCGCTCGGCCTCGCGCTGCCCGGCGTCCAGGATCTTGTCGCGCTCCTCCAGCAGCGCCGCCGCGCGGCGCAGCTCGCCGGGAGCTCGGCGCGCAGCTGGTCGAGCTGCCCGATCAGCTCGCCCCGGTCGAGCATGCAGTTGCGCGACATCGGCACCGAGCGGGCGTCTCCACGAGCGCGATGATCTCGTCGATGCGATCGAGCGGATCCACCTGACGCTTCTCCTGTCACCTGTCAGCCCACCGGTCTCCCGGGCCGACGCCTCGGCATTCCCCATCATGAGTCCGCATCCATGATGCGCCGTGGCGACACTCGGTGCGGGACGGGGTGGGTCGGCCGAACGGGTGTTGTGGCAGGTCCGAACGCCCGCTACCGCCCGGGCGGGGTGCCCAGCCGCTCGGCGAGCCGGTGCGCCACCACCTCCGGCACGTGCGGCGGCGACGTCGCCGCCCCACTTCGCCACGTCCTTGACCAGGCTGGACGACAGGAACGAGTAGAGCGGATTGGTCGGCATGAACAGCGTCTCCACCCCGGCCAGCCCGATGTTCATCTGCGCCATCTGCAGTTCGTAGTCGAAGTCGCTGACCGCCCGCAGGCCCTTGACGACGACGGCGGCGTCCTGTGCCCGGCAGAAGTCGACCAGCAGCCCCTGGAACGCTCGATCCGCACGTTGGCGTACGTCTTGGTGACCTCGCGCAGCATCTCCAGCCGCTCGTCGTGGGTGAACAGGCCCTGCTTCGACTGGTTCACCAGCACCGCGACGATCACCTCGTCGAAGAGCCGGCTGGCCCGGCCGATGATGTCGAGGTGCCCGTTGGTCACCGGGTCGAACGAGCCCGGACAGACCGCCCGCCTCACCGACGCCTCCCTGCGCGCAGTGCCTGGTCACGCGGCGGCGACCGTACCAAAGCGTGGTCTCACCGTAGCGCCGCGACGCGCTCCAGGGTGACGCCCGGCACCCAGGTCGGCTCGGGCGACCGGTGGACGCTCCACCACCAGACGGCGTCCGGCGCCAGCCAGCCGCCTCCGGCCAGCGCGGCCAGCACCGCGGTCACCTCGTCGTCGGACAGCGCGTACGGCGGGTCGGCGAACACCACGTCGTAGGGCTGCCCGCCGGGCGGGGCACCGGCCAGCACCGGCGGCCACCGGGGCCGGGCTCAGCCGTGCACGTGCCGCCGACGCCCAGGGCGGCGATGTTGCGCCGCGGCCACCGCGGCGGCCCGGGGATCCGACTCGACCAGCAGCACCTGGCCGGCGCCCCGGGACGCCGCCTCCAGCCCGACCGCGCCGGAGCCGGCGTAGAGGTCGGCGAACCGGGCGCCGTCCAGGTCGGTGAGCGTGTCCAGGGTGGAGAACAGCGCCTCGCGTACCCGGTCGGAGGTGGGCCGGGTGTCCCGGCCGGCCGGCGTGCCGATCCGGCGGCCGCCGAGGCTGCCGGCGACGATCCTGGTCACCGGGGGGGCGCCAGGGCCGGCGGGAGGTGGAAGGTGCCGTCCGGGCCGGGCGGGAAGTCGTGCACCGCCACCACGGCGGCCGCCGGCAGCGGGGCGTAGAGGTGCGGGAAGAGCATTCCGTCGCTCGCCGTCCTCGTAGCGCACCGGGACCGGCAGCCGCGCCTGTCCACCTCCAGCAGCACCAGGTCGGTACGCCCGCGGGCGATCGCGTTCGCCGGCAGCAGCACCTGACCGAGCCCGGACAGGTGGATGAACCCCTGGTCGGCCAACGTATCCGCGGTGTAGGCGCCGGCCGCCCGGGCCGCCGCCCAGTCGGCCGCCGAGCAGAAGTGGAAGATCATCCTCAGCCCTTCTCCAGGTACTCGGCGCGCTCCTCGTCGACGAGAGCCGGCCACCGCAGTCGCGCAGCAGCGGGTGGCCGGGCAGCTCCGGGTCCGGCTCCAGCAGCCCGATCGCGGCTCAGCCGGGCCTCGCCGATCAGCTCGCGCGTCCTGGCAGCAGCGACAGCAGTCGCAGGTGGGAGCGGCGGCCGGACTGGGTCGACGCCGAGGACGTCGCCCTCCCGGCGCTGCTCCAGGTCGAGCTCGGCCAGCTCGAAGCCGTCCAGGGTGGACGGCCACCGCGTCCAGCCGCTCCCGGGCCGGGGCGTCCGCCGCCGCCTCGGTGACCAGCAGGCAGAGCCCGGGCGCGCTGCCCCGGCCGACCCGGCCGCGCAGCTGGTGCAGCTGGGAGACGCCGAACCGGTCGGCGTCCAGCACGATCATCACGGTGGCGTTGGGCACGTCGACCCCGACCTCGATCACCGTGGTGGCCACCAGCACGTCGAGCTTGCCGGCGGCGAAGCGCGCGCATCACCGCGTCCTTCTCGTCGGCGGGCAGCCGGCCGTGCAGGACCCCGATGCGCAGCCCGGCAGCGGCCCGTCGCCAGCAGCGGCGCCACCTCGAGCACCGCCAGCGGCGCCCGGCGCCCGGCGCCGTCCCTCGGGCGCGTCCTCCTGCGCGTCGGCGTCCTCGTCGGCGCCCGCCTCGCCGATGCGCGGGCACACCACGTACGCCTGGTGCCCGGCCTGCCGACCTCCTCGCGCAGCCGCCGCCAGGCGCGGTCCAGGTAGGCCGGCTTCTCGGCGGCCGGCACCACGTGGATGGCGATCGGCGACCGGCCGCGCGGCAGCTCGGTCAGGGTGGAGACCTCCAGGTCGCCGAAGACCGTCATGGCGACCGTGCGCGGGATCGGCGTGGCCGTCATGACCAGCACGTGCGGCGGCTGGTCGGCCTTGGCGCGCAGCGCGTCGCGCTGCTCGACGCCGAAGCGGTGCTGCTCGTCGACCACCACCAGCCCAGGTCGGCGAAGTCGACGCCCTCGTAGAGCAGGGCGTGGGTGCCGACCACGATGCCGGCCGCGCCGGCGGCCGCCTCGGCCAGCGCCCGCCGCCGGGCCGCCGCGCCGAGCGAGCCGGTGACCAGCGCCACCCGGGTGGCGTCGGCCGCCGAGTCCAGCTCGCCGGCCCGGCCCAGCGGGCCGAGCAGCTCGAGCATGCTGCGGTGGTGCTGGGCGGCGAGCACCTCGGTCGGGGCCAGCAGCGCCGCCTGCCCGCCGGCGTCGACCACCTGCAGCATCGCCCGCAGCGCGCAGAGCGTCTTGCCGGAGCCGACCTCGCCCTGCAGCAGCCGGTGCATCGGGTGCGGCGTGGCCAGGTCGGCGGCGATCTCCTCGCCGACCACCGCGCTGCCCGTCGGTCAGCGTGTACGGCAGTGCCGGCGTCGAACGCGGCGAGCAGCCCGTCCGGCCGGCGCGGGCGGGGCTTCGCCGGCCAGTCGGCGGCCCGCAGCTTGCGCTGCACCAGGGCCACCTGCACGGCGAACGCCTCGTCCCACTTCAGCCGGCGGCGGGCGACGCCCAGCGAGCGCCCGCGACTGTCCGGCCGGTGGATCTGGCGCAGCGCGGTGGGCAGGTCGACCAGCTGCCGCTCGGCCCGCAGCCCGGACGGGCATCGGGTCGGGCGGCGGCTCCAGCGTGTCCAGCGCCACCCGACGCAGCGGGCGATCAGCCAGGTCGGCACGCGCCGCCGCCGCCGGGTACACCGGGATCAGCGCGCCGGCGAACTCCTCGACACCTCGGCGTCCTCGCGTCGTCGAGCAGCACGTACTCGGGCTGGTTGAGCTGCCGGCTGCCCTGGAACCGGCTCACCTTGCCGGCGAACAGCCCCCACCGGCCGCGGCTGCAGCTCCCGCTCCCGCCACGCCTGGCTTGCGAAGAACGTCAGCGTCAGCGTGCCGCCGGAGCCGTCGCCGACCACCACCTCGAGCAGCTGGCCGCGGCGCTGCCGCATCGGCCGGAGGTGGTGCGCTGCACCTGGGCCAGGACCGTGACCTCCTCGCCGACGGCCAGCGCGGCGATGTCGGTGTGCTCGCCGCGCTCGTCGTACCGGCGCGGGAAGTGGTAGACCAGGTCGCCGACGCGGTGCCAGGTCGAGCTGGTCGGCCAGGGCCTTGGCCGGTCTTCGCGCCCACCAGCGTCTTGCAGCGGGTGTCCAGGTGTACGACGGTCATTCCACCCCACCAGCAGCGGATAGTGCGGCTGGCCGCCGGTACAGCCTGCACCTCGACGAACGGCCAGCGCTGCGCGCAGGTGCCCGGTCAGCGCGTCCGCCAGCCCGGCCGGCGCGCCGGCGCCGACGAGCAGGGTGACCAGCTCGCCGCCGCCGCGCGAGCATCCGGTCCAGCAGCGTCGGCAGGCGTCGCGCAGATCCGCGCCGATCAGGTTCACCTCGCCCTCGACCAGCGCGAGCATGTCGCCGGCCGGCACCGCCCGGCCACCGTCAGCGCCTCGCCGGTGGCGACGGTGACCGCGCGTACCGGCAGGCGCCGGCCGCCTCGGCCATCGCGATCACGTCGTCGTCGAAGCGCCGGCGCCGGGTCGCGCACGGCCAGCGCGGCCAGCGCCTGCACCGGCGAGCGGGTCGGCACCACCGCCGACCCGGATGCCGGCCGTCGCGGGCCTCGCCGGCGGCCGCCGGTCGCGACCGCCTGCGATCAGCTCCGGGTCGTTGGGCAGCAGCACCACCCGGTCGCGCCGCCGGTGGCCCGGATCGCGGCCAGCACTCGGCCGGTCGGCGGGTTGCGGGTCGGCCCGGCGTCGACCACGGCAGCCGCCCTCGGCGGCGAACAGCTCGGCCAGCCCGGGCCCGGCGCGCGATCACCACGACCGCCGGCGGGCGCGCACTGGGGCAGCCGCGGCGGCTCGGTACGCGGCGCCGGTCGGGTGGCCGGGTGCCGGCGATCTGGTCGGCGAAGCGGGTGACCGAGATCCGGTGCGGCCGGCCGGCGCCGACGCCGCCTCGATCGCCGCCCCGACGTCGTTGACGTGCACGTGCACGTTCCAGGTGGGACCGTCGGCGCCGGTCAGGCCGTACCGACGACGACCAGCGAGTCGCCGAGCGCCGGCCAGCGCCGCCCGCAGCGCGCTCGACGGCCGCGCCGGCGGCGTCGAGCAGGTACTGCACCTCGTAGGCGTAACTCGGCCGAGCCGGTCTCCCGGGTCGACCGTCGAGCAGGGCCCGGGTCGCGCGGCCACCGGGCCAGCGGGGCGGTCGCCGGGCGTGCCCCGGTGACCACCTCGACCAGCGCGTCCAGCAGCAGGACCAGGCCCCGCCCGCCGGCGTCGACCACGCCGGCCCGGGCCAGCGCCGGCAGCTGCTGCGGGGTCCGGGCCAGCGCCTCCGCGGCGCCGTCGGCGGCGGCCCGCGCCACCGCGGCCAGGTCGTCCGAGTCGGCCGCCGTGGCCGCCGCGGCGGCCGCCGCGGCGGCGACCAGCTCAGCACCGTGCCCTCGACCGGCTCGGGCGACCGCCGCGTACGCCGGCGGCGGCCGCCCGCGCAGCGCGCCGGCCAGCGCCCGCCCGCGGGCGGCCGGCGCCGCGCGCCAGCGCGTCGGCCAGGCCGCGCAGCATCTGCGACGAGGATCACCCCGGAGTTGCCCCGGGCGCCGAGCAGCGCGCCGCGGGCCATGCAGCCGCAGCGACCCGGCCGAGCCGGGTCGGCTCGCCGGGGTCGGTCGGCTCGTCGCCGTCCGGCTCGGCGGCCAGCGCCTGCCGGCCGAGGTCGACGGTGAGCACCAGGTTGGTGCCGGTGTCGCCGTCCGGCACCGGGTAGACGTTGAGCTCGTCGATCTCGCCCTGGTGGCGGCGCAGCGCCGCCAGCCCGGCCGCGCACCAGCGGCGTACGGCGGCGGCGTCCAGACTCTCCAGCACGGCCGGAAGCCTACTGGCGCGCACCGACGATCGGCTGGCAGCGACCGGCGCCGGCGTCGGTCGGCGCGGCCCGGCGGAGGCCGATTCGCCGGGCGGCTGGGCGGATCGGGTAACCTGGCCAGGTTGCCCGGGCAGCGCCTGCCGGCGACCTCGTCGAACGTATCAACTCCCAGGAGATATCCCGTGGCTAGCGTGTGCGACGTCTGTGGCAAGGGACCGGGCTTCGGCCACAACGTGTCCCACTCGCACCGGCGGACCAACCGCCGCTGGAACCCCAACATCCAGACGGTGCGTACCCCGGCCGGTGGCGGCACCACCAAGCGCCTGCAGGTCTGCACCTCGTGCATCAAGGCCGGCAAGGTCGCCCGCGCCTGAGGGCGGTGGACGTTGGCCCCGGCGTGCTGTCGCACGTCGGGGCTTTTGCCGTGCCGTGCCGTGCCTTCGCTGAGCCGAGTGGTGGATTTCCGGGACGGCCGGCATGACCGGACGGTCGCCTGATCGCGGCGAGGCGAGTCCGGTCTGCCCCGGATCCGCAGGGCCGTTGTCAGTGCGCCGATCGCGGCCCGGCACCATTAGGGCCGGACCGCGATCAGTTGTGTAGCCGTGCGCGCTGTCGGGACAACTCGCCGACCACGGTCACCGTCCACTTGCACTCAGAGTTGATCTCCAAGTAATGCGATCCGTCATCGGCATGCTGGGGCACCTGGTCCGAACCCTTCTTATCCAGTTCATTGACCAGGACATCGGTCATGTTGCCATTCGCGTCGAACTCCATGACCTGGAAATTCCCCTTGGAGCCGAAGGTCGAACAGTCATAGCTGTACTGGAGGGTCCACTCACCTGGGGTGGCGAATGTGGCGGTCTTCTTGATCCCGGAACCCTTCAACGGTCCATACAGGCTCTCGGTGGCGCCGGCTGCGCGGGCGCCGCACTCGTCGCGGGCGGGGCGGCCGACGGCGTGGCCTGGGAAGGGACGGACGAGGCGCGGACCTGCGAATTCGCGCCCACCGCAGCTGCGGTGTGGGTACCGGCGTCCTTGTTGCCGCTGACGGCGGCAGCAATGGCGCCGACGCCACAGCACAGGACCACAACGGCGGCTACGGCTCCGACAATGATCAGCCCGGTCCGCTTCTTCCGCGGCGCCGGTGCGGCCGGCGATGACGGAAATCCGACCGGCTGCGGCGGAGGGGAAATCGGCCCGTGCTGCGGCGCAGGGTAGCCGTCGCCGGTGCCGGACACCCCCGCCGGAGGAAATGATGAACTTGTCGGGCCGTGTCGCCGGGGGTCCTGGGAATCGGAGTTGAAAGTCACCGAGTCAGGTTGACTCCGGCCGATTTCCCTGTCATCAGTCGAATGGTCACCGTCATTCCCGGATGGTGGCGTTGTCGCCATCCGGGCGTCCAACCATCTGCACCGATCCTGGCTGGTTCTTTACCGATCCTGGTGACAGGTCCCGGCCGAAGGAGCGGACGGCGGCGTGGCCGGCGTAGTGGCCGAAGTCGGCGATGGGCTGGTAGCCGGCTTTGCGGTAGAGAGCGATGGCCTCCGGCTGGCCGGTGCCGGTCTCCAGGATCGCCCGGGTACGCCCGGCCGCGCGGGCGGACGCCTCCACCGCCCGCAGCAGCGCCATCGCCACACCCTGGTTGCGGGCGTCCGGGCGGACGAACATGCGCTTGATCTCGGCCGCTGACGGGTCGCCGGCAAAGGTGCGCCAGGCGCCGGTGCCGACCGGCCGGTCGTCGAGGTAGGCGACCAGGAAGCAGCCGTGCGGTGGCGCGAAGTGGGTCGGGTCGATGGGGGTGGCGTCGCCGGTGCCGTCGTAGCGGGCGGCGAGGTCCGCCATCGCCTCGGCGATCAGTTCGCGCGCCACCGGCGAGGCGTACCCCTCGGTCCGGATCTCCAGCGTCCGCTCCACAGCGGCGACTGTACCCACCCGCCCGGCCGGCCTCCGCTCCGTTTCCCAGGCTGCGAGCAGCGTCACGCTCAGCGGAAGTGGTCCCAGCCGCCGGCCCCGTCCAGCCACGGGCGACCGTCCACGGTGACGCCGGCACCGGCGGTGACCGTGCCGATCTCCGTCCAGTCCAGGGCGAGCGGCGTCCCGGGTGGGAAGGTGGCCACCAGCGGATGGTCGTCGCCGCCGGTGAGCAGCCAGGTGGCCGGGTCCACCCCGAGCGCCCGCGGCGGCGTCGCGCATCTGCACCGGCACGTCGAAGGCGTCCGCGCCGCATGTCGATGGCCGACCCGGCTGGCTGCTCGGCGAGGTGGCCCAGGTCGGCCACCAGGCCGTCGGAGACGTCGATCATCGAGGTGGCGCCGAGCTGCGCCGCCTGCGGCCCGGCCGTGTAGGGCACCTCGGGGCGGCGGTACGCCTCCACCAGCACCCGGGGCGACCGGAAGCCCCGGGACAGCACGGTGTACCCGGCCGCCGCGTACCCGATCCGGCCGGCCATGCGCCACCACGTCGCCGGGCTGCGCACCGCCCGGCGCAGCACGGGGCCGCGCCGCGCAGGTCGCCCAGGGCGGTGATGGCGATGGTGAGCACCGGGCTGGCCGAGATGTCGCCGCCGACCACGCCCGCCCCGCACCGGCGCCGCCTCGGCGGCGAGCCCGTCGGCCAGCTCCTCGGCCCAGGCCACGTCCAGCTCGGGCGGGGTGCACAGGGCGACCAGCAGCGCCGTCGGGTAGCCGCCCATGGCCGCGATGTCGGCCAGGTTGGCCGCCGCCGCCCGGTGCCCGATGTCCGTCGCCGAGCACCAGTCCCGGCGGAAGTGCCGCCCCTCGACCAGCACGTCGGTGGAGGCGACCACCCGCCCGTCGCCGGCGCGGCCACCAGGGCCGCGTCGTCGCCCGGGCCGACCAGGACGGTGGGCGACCCGCCCAGCCGCGCGGTCACCCGGGCGATCAGTCCGAACTCGCCGGCCTGTGTGACTGTCATGCGTCTCCCCTCGTTCAACACCGTCCTGACCACAGCCGACTACCGTGCGGTACCGTTCACGATCGGCCCGGCGTGAGTCCGCCTCACCCGCGGCGCCCCGCCCCAGCTCGCCGCCGAAGGAGGTCGTCCGTGGTCCAGGCGTACATCCTCATCCAGACCGAGGTCGGAAAGGCACGTGACGTGGCCGAATCGATCCAGGACATTCCTGGCGTCGTCCGGGTCGACGCGGTCACCGGCCCCTACGACGTCGTGGTGCTCACCGAGGCACACAACGTGGACGAGCTGGGCAACATGATCGTCAGCCGGGTGCAGCTGGTCTCCGGCATCACCCGTACCCTCACCTGCTCGGTGGTCCGGCTCTGACGTGGCTGACACCGGTAACCCGCGGGGCGGCCCGGACCGCCGCGCTCATCGCAGTCCCGGTCGCCCTGCTCGCCGGCCTGCTCGCCTTCTGGCGGCTGGGCGGCTTCCACAGCCAGCGGCCGCGCCCGCGGCCACCCCGACCGGCACGGCGACCGGGGTGGTCGAGATGGCCGCACCCGGCTGTCGCCGAGCCAGGCCACGATGTGCCTGGCCTTCATCGCGCAGCTGCCGGACAAGCTGCGCAACCTGCCGCAGCGGCCGGTGACCGCAGGCGGCGACCAGCAGAACGCCGCCTACGGCGACCCGCCGATCACCGCCGCCTGCGGCGCCCGGCCGCGAGCTACCCCCCGGACGACGGGCTCTACCTGGTCGGCGGGGTCTGCTGGTACGCCGACGACCGCGACCCGGCGGCGACCGTACTGGACCACGGTCGACCGCCAGGTACCCGATCCGGGTGCGGCTGCCCAAGGTCTAGCGACGGCCAGTGGGTGCGCGAGTTCACCGCCGCGATCGTGGCGGCCGTGCCGTCGCTTCCCGAAGACAAGCTGCCCAGCGGCTGCACCGCCCCAGCTCCGTCGCAGTCCTGACCCCGGCGCCACACCTGTCCGGCCGGGGAGGCACCACACGGTCCGGCCGGCGCAGGCACCGCACCGTCCGGCCGGCGCAGGCACGACATCGGTCCGGCGCGGTGCGCGGCGTCCGGTCGGGCGGATCAGTGCAGGCCGGTGCCGCGGCGCAGGGCGGTGCGGATCAGCCGGTAGACCAGCTTCGGGTACTCCAGGCCGGTGGCCGCCCACATCCGGGGGAACATCGACGTCGGGGTGAACCCCGGCATCGTGTTGATCTCGTTGAGGTAGACGTCGACGTCCGGGGTGACGAAGAAGTCGACCCGGGCCAGGCCGGCGCAGTCCAGCGCGGTGAACGTCGCGGCGGCGTACTCCCGGACCTGGCGGGTGACCTGCTCGGGCAGCCCGGCCGGGATGTCGTACTCGCAGGCGTCGTCGAGGTACTTGGCCTCGAAGTCGTAGAAGTCGTGGTCGCGGACCACCCGGACCTCGGCCAGCAGCGAGGCCTCCGGGGCGCCGCCGGCCTCGCCCTCCAGCACGCCGCACTCGATCTCGCGGCCGACGATCGCCGCCTCGACGAGCACCTTCGGGTCGATCGGCGCGGGCGGCGGCGACGGCCGCGTCCAGCTCGCCCAGTCGTCGACCTTGGTGATGCCGAAGCGAGGAGCCGGCCCGGGACGGCTTGACGAACACCGGCAGCCCGAGCCGCTCCTGGTCGGCGCTCGGTCAGCGACTCGCCGTCGCGCAGCACCACGTACGGGCCGACCGGGATGCCCTCGACGGCGGCGAGCTTCTTGGTGAACTCCTTGTCCATGGCGGCGGCGGAGGCGAACACGTTCGCCCCGACGTAGGGGACGCCGGCCATCTCCAGCAGGCCCTGGATGGTGCCGTCCTCGCCGTAGGCGCCGTGCAGCGCCGGGAAGACCACGTCGACGTCGCCCAGCGCCCGGGCGCCGTCGGCCGGGTCGAGCACCACCAGGCCGTCCGCGGTCGGGTCGCCGGGCAGCACCACGGCCGTGCCGGAGCCGGCGGTGATCTCGGGCAGCTGCCGACCGGCGATCGCGAGGTGACCAGGGTCACCGTCGGTGAGCACCCACTGGCCGCCGCGGGTGATGCCGACCGGCACCACCTCGAACTCGTCGGGGTCGAGCGCGCCGAGGATGCTGCCGGCGCTGACAGGCAGGAGATGCCGTGTTCGGTGCTGCGGCCGCCGAAGACGACGGCGACGCGGATCTTCGGTGGGGTGGTCACGGGGTGACCCTACCGTGAAGGATGACGGGATGCGTTCGGCACTCTACGTAGTTGACACGCCCGCCGCCGGGCGGCTGGCGACCATGGCCCACCCGCACGGCGGCGACCTGCTCGCCGGTGACCTGGGCGGCCTCGCCGATGCCGGAGTGGACCTCCTGGTCAGCGCGCTGACCGACAGCGAGCTGCGGGAGCTGTCCCTGGTCGGCGAGGAGGAGCAGGCCCGCGCCGCCGGCCTGGGCTTCCTGCGCTACCCCATCCCGGACCTCTCGCTCCCCCCGTCCCTGCCGGACGAGCTGCGGCTCTCCGCCGAGCTGGCCCGGCAGGTGCGGGCCGGCCGGTTCGTGGTCACCCACTGCCGGGCCGGGATCGGCCGCTCCTCGATGCTGGTCGGGGCGGTGCTGGTACGCCTGGGCCTGGCGCCCGGGCAGGCGTGGCAGCGCATCCGCGACGCCCGCGGGCTGCCCGTCCCGGACAGCCCCACCCAGGAGCGCTGGCTCCACACCTTCGCCGACGCCCTGGCCGCCGGGGCGCCGCCGGACTGAGCGCTACGCAGGTCGAGCGCGCCCGGGATGTCGGCGACCAGGTCGGCGGTGTCCTCGATGCCGCAGGAGAGCCGCACCAGCCCCCGGGCGCGTGGCGTCGCCCCACTGGGCCCGCCGGTCGGCGCGTGGTGTGCAGCCCGCCGAACGACGTCGCCGCGACTCACCAGCCGGCGAGGCGCTCGAGGAACCGGGCCACGCGCCTCGGCGGACGGCAGGTCGAACGTGACCACGCCCGGGACGCGGCGCATCTGCGCGCGCCGCGACCGCGTACGCCGGGTCGCCCGGCCGGCCCGGCCAGCGCACCGGCGGACCAGCCGGGTGTCCGGCGAGCAGCTCGGCCACCGCCGCGGCGTTGGCGGTCTGCCGGGCCAGCCGCAGGTCGAGCGTGGCCAGCGAGCGGTGCGCCAGCCACGCGTCGAACGCGCCGGGCACGGCGCCGGTGGTGTCCCGCCACGCCCGGATCCGCGCCGGCCAGCGCCGGATCGCGGGTCGCCGACGTAGCCGAGCAGCAGATCGGAGTGGCCGGTCAGCGCCTTGGTGCCGGAGGCCGACCACGAGGTCGGCGCCGAGCTCGAGCGGGCGCTGCCCGAGCGGCGTGGCGGTGGTGTTGTCGACCGCGACCAGCGCGCCGGCCGCGTGCGCCGCCGCGGCGACAGCGCGGCGATGTCGCACACGTCCAGGCCCGGGTTGGCCGGCGTCTCCAGCAGCACCAGCCGGACGCCGTCGAAGCGACGGGTACGGCCCGGCGGTCGGCACCGGCACCACGCGTCACGCCGAGCCCGGCCAGCGTGTCGGCGGCGAAGCGCGCGGGTCTTGTAGTAGCCGTCGGCCGGCAGCACCACCGTGTCGCCGGGGCGCAGCAGGGTGAGCAGCAGCCGCGCTGATCGCCGCCATGCCGGTGGCGAAGGCCAGGCAGTCGCCGCCCTCCAGCTCGCCGATCGCCGCCTCCAGCGCGCCGCCGGGTCGGGTTGTCCGGTCCGCCCGTACCCGTCGGCCGCGCCGGCCGGCCCCGGCTCCGGGTCCAGGTGGTACGGCGCGGCGAACACCGGGCCGGGCAGGAACGGCTCGCCCGGGCACCGGCCGTCGGCAGGCCGGCGTGCACGCACGCGGGTGGAGTCGCCGCAGTGCTCGCGGCTCACCCGGATCGCTCACTCCGACTTCGGTCTCGCGCGGCTCATCAGCGCGGCCACCGCGACCCGCGGGTCGCACGCCCTCGTGGCAGACCCGCTCGACCTGCTCGGTGATCGGCATCTCCACGCCGTGCGCGCGGGCCAGGTCGCGGATCGCCAGGCAGCTCTTGACGCCCTCGGCGGTCTGCCGGGTGGCCGCCTGGGCCTGCTCCAGGGTCTCGCCCCGGCCGAGGTGCTCGCCGAAGGTGCGGTTGCGCGACAGCGGCGACGATGCAGGTGGCGACCAGGTCGCCGAGGCCGGCCAGGCCGGCGAAGGTCAGCGGGTCGGCGCCCAGCGCGCACGCCCAGCCGGGCGGTCTCGGCCAGCCCCCGGGTGATCAGCGTGGCCCGGGTGTTGTCGCCGAAGCCCGAGCGCGGTGGCCATGCCGTAGGCCAGCGCGATCACGTTCTTCACCGCGCCGCCGAGCTCGCAGCCGATCACGTCGTCGTTGGTGTACGGGCCGGAAGTACGGGGTGGCGATCGCCTTCTGCACCGCGTGGCGCGCGGCCTCGTCGGTGCACGCCACCACGGTCGCGGCGGGCTGCTCGGCGGCGATCTCGGCGGCCAGGTTGGGGCCGGTGACGACGGCGACCCGGTCGGCCGGGACGCCGGCCACCTCGATGATCACCTCGCTCATCCGCTTGGCCGGTGCCCAGCTCGATGCCCTTCATCAGGCTGACCAGCGTGGCGTCCGGCTCCATCAGCGGCGACCACGGCGCCCAGGTTGGCCCGCAGCGTCTGCGACGGGACCGCCAGCACCACCAGGTCGGCGCCCGGTCACCGCGGCGGCCGGCGTCGGCGGTGGCGGTCACCGTCGGCGGCAGCACGCAGCGCCGGGCAGGTAGTCCGGGTTGCGCCGGTACCGGTCGGATCGGCGTCGGCCACCTCCGGCCGCCGCGCCCACAGCACCACCTCGGTACCGGCGTCGGCGAGCACCTTGGCGAAGACGGTCCCCCAGGAGCCGGCGCCCAGCACGGCCGCCTTCGCTCACGCGGCACCGTCCGCCGCGGCCCCGACCACCGGCGGCTGCTCCGCCCGGACCTGCGCCATCAGGTCGGCGAGCGCCGCCATGATCCGTGCGGTGATCGCGTGCAGGTTGGCCGCGGTGGGCTCGGCCCCGACCCAGGCCGACAGGTCGACCGGGGCGCCGGCCGCGAGCGTGACGGGGGTACGCGGCCGCAGGTGCAGCCCGCCCTTGCCGTCCCGCGGGTCGACGATCAGCTGCGGTCCCCAGGACACCACCGGCACCACCGGCGCCCCGGTCTCCAGCCACAGCCGGGCGGCGCCGGTCTTGCCCTTGCGCGGCCAGAACTGGTTCTCCGGGTCCTTCGGGGTGGTGCCCTCGGGGTAGATGATGACCAGGTCCCCGGCGCGCAGCGCGGCGGCCGCGGCGATCAGTGACCTGGCCGCGTCGGCGCTGCCCCGGTACACCGGGATCTGCTTCGTCGCGCGCAGCAGGCTGCCGAACAGCGGCACCTGGAACAGGCTGGCCTTGCCCATGAACTGGGGCCAGCGGCCGGCCTCGTAGATGTAGTGCGCCAGGGTCAGCGGGTCCATCTCGGAGGGATGGTTGGCGGCGACGATCACACCGCCGTCGGCCGGGATGTGCTCCATGCCGCGCCAGTCGCGGCGCGTCAGCACGATCATCGCGGGTTTGATGACACCCACCGCGAAGCGTTGCCAGAACCCCAGCCCACGCCCTGTCACCGCGCTCCCTCCACCGCCCTGGCGCCTCGCGCGCCGCCCCACCTGCAGATCATGCCCCGGCCGGCAGGCCCGGGCCAGTCCGGGGCGTCCGCGAGCCGGCGGACGCCCCGCGCGGGCCGTCCGCCGGCTCGCGCAGAATGGGGACCGGCCACCCGGCAGCCCGGCCACGCCGGCAGCCGCGGCGGCCACGATCCCGGCGCCGGGGTGGCGTGACAGCGCCGCCGGCGGGGCGGGATTCCGGTACGGGCGTGGCCGGAGTGCGGGCGGGAGGTTTGTTCGGTGGGCTGGACGGTGCTGGTACCGGTGAAGCCGGGCGGGGCGGCCAAGAGCCGGCTGCGCGGCGCACTGCCCGGCGGCCCGCACGCCGAACTGGTGGCGGCACTGGTGCGCGACACGCTCCGGGCGCTGGCCGGCTGCCCGGCCGTCGACCGGGTGGTCGTGGTCGGCGCCGACCCGGGGGTGGACGGGGTCACCGTGCTGGCCGACCCCGGCGGCGGGCTCAACGCCGCGCTGCGCTCCGCCGCGGCCTGCGTACCGGCCGGTGCGAACGTCGCGGCGCTGCTCGGCGACCTGCCCGCGCTGGACCCCGGCGAGCTGGCCGAGGCACTGGCCGCGGCCACCGTACGGGCGTTCGTGGCGGACGCCGCCGGGTCCGGGACGACGCTGCTGGCGGCGCCGGCCGGCTGGGCGCTGGGACCGCGCTTCGGCGCCGGATCGGCGCAGGCGCACCGGGCCTCCGGCGCCCGGGCGCTGGACGGCGGCTGGCCCACCCTGCGCCGGGACGTGGACACCGCCACCGACCTGGCCGCCGCGGCGGCGCTCGGGCTCGGGCCGGCCACCAGCGCGCTGCTGGCCGGCGACCGGTGCCGGCTGCCGTAGCCTGGTGGGCGTGCAGGCGACGGTAGCCACCTTCGACGCCGGGACGGCGAGCGGCACGCTGTTGTGCGACGACGGCAGCGCGCTGGCCTTCGACCGGGAGGCCTTCGAGCAGTCCGGGTTACGCCTGCTGCGCCTGGGGCAGCGGCTGCGCATCGTAGTGGACCGAGAGCAGCGGGTCGTCGAAATTTCACTGATCACAATGGGATGATCCGAACAGTTTTCGGGAAGAGCGTTTCGCAGGCCAGTGCGCCACGTGAAAATGAACCATGCCAGCCGCTTCTCGCCCCACCGCACCCGCACCCCGCCGCCCCGGCACCGACGCCGGCGCGCCTGACTCCCCGGAGGGCGACGAAGCCGGGCCGGCACAGCAGCACTCCACCGCCGACCACGGGACCGGCGTGGACAGCGGGGCCACCGCCGACGGGGTTGCCGCCGACGACCCGGCACCGGCCGGGGCGGGCGCCCGTACCGCCGGGGCCACGGCGCACCGGGCCGCCCGTACCCCCCGACGCTCCGCGCGGCCCCGGCCGGCCGACATGCCGACCATCGACGGCATCCTCCCGGAACCGGCCGGCGCGGGTGGGCTCAGCGCGACGCCGGGCGGCGCGGGTCTGCCCAGCGCCGCGCCGGGCAGCACCACGGCAGGCGTGGGCGGCGGGGACTCGGACGCCCCGCCCGCCACGGCCGCGGACGGGCCGCCGCGCACCCCGACCGAGCCGCTGGAAGGACTGGTGGCGTTGCCCGACGACCGCTTCCTCAACCGGGAGCTGTCCTGGCTGGACTTCAACGCCCGGGTGCTCACCCTGGCCGAGGACCCCGCCGAGCCGCTGCTGGAGCGGGCCAAGTTCCTCGCCATCTTCGCCAGCAACCTGGACGAGTTCTACATGGTCCGGGTGGCCGGGCTGAAGCGCCGGCTGCAGACCGGCCTGCCGGTACGCAGCGGGCAGTCGCTGCGCGACCAGCTCGACCGGATCGCGGCCCGGGCCGGCGACCTGGTCGAGCGGCACGCCCGGTGCTTCCTCGGCGACGTGCTGCCGGCCCTGGAGGACACCCGGATCGCCCTGGTCACCTGGGCAGAGCTGACCGACGACGAGCGGACCCGGCTGCGCGGCTACTTCCGCGACCGGATCTTCCCGGTGCTCACGCCGCTGGCGGTCGACCCGGCGCACCCGTTCCCGTACATCTCCGGGCTGTCGTTGAACCTGGCGGTGCTGGTCCGCGACCCGGACGGCGGGCCGGAGCTGTTCGCCCGGGTGAAGGTACCCAACAACGTGCCCCGGCTGGTGCGCGCCGCCGCCGGCCGGTACCTGCCGCTGGAAGAGCTGATCGCCGCCCACCTCGGCGAGCTGTTCTCCGGCATGCAGATCGTCGAGCACCACGTCTTCCGGGTCACCCGCAACGCCGAGGTGGAGCTGGACGACGACCGCGACGAGGACCTGCTGCAGGCGCTGGAGCGGGAACTGGCCCGGCGCCGGTTCGGGCCGCCGGTCCGCCTGGAGGTCGCCGCCACGGTCTCCGAACACGTCCTGGAGCTGCTGGTCCGCGAGCTGGAGATGGACGAGCAGGACGTGCTGCGCATCCCCGGCCTGCTGGACCTGTCCGCGCTGTGGCAGGTGTACGACGAGACGGACCGCCCCGAGCTCAAGCACCGGCCGTTCGTACCGGCCACCCATCCGCGCTTCGCCGAGGGCGAGGCGCCGCGCAGCGTCTTCGCCACCCTGCGGGACGGCGACATCCTGGTGCACCACCCGTACCACTCGTTCTCCACCAGCGTGCAGCGCTTCATCGAGCAGGCCGCCGCCGACCCGAACGTGCTGGCCATCAAGCAGACCCTCTACCGCACCAGCGGCGACTCGCCGGTGGTGGACGCGCTCGTCGACGCGGCCGAGGCGGGCAAGCAGGTGGTGGTCATCGTGGAGATCAAGGCGCGCTTCGACGAGGTGGCCAACATCGGCTGGGCGAGGACCCTGGAGAAAGCCGGCTGCCACGTGGTCTACGGGCTGGTCGGGCTGAAGACGCACTGCAAGACCGCGCTGGTGGTCCGCCAGGAGGGCGACCGGATCCGCCGCTACGCGCACATCGGCACCGGCAACTACCACCCCAAGACCGCCCGCCTGTACGAGGACTTCGGGCTGCTCACCGCCGACCCGGAGATCGCCGCCGACCTGACCGACCTGTTCAACGTGCTCACCGGCTACAGCCGGCAGACCGGGTACCGGCGGCTGCTGGTGGCCCCGCACGGGGTGCGCTCGGGAATCGTCGAGCGGATCGACGGGCAGGCGGAGCTGGCCGCCGCCGGTCGCCCGGCGCTGGTGCAGATCAAGGTGAACTCGCTGGTCGACGAGGAGATCATCGACGCGCTCTACCGGGCCTCGACGGCGGGCGTCCAGGTGGACCTGGTGGTACGCGGCATCTGCACGCTGCGCCCCGGCGTCCCGGGCCTGTCGGAGCACATCCGGGTGCGCTCGATCCTCGGCCGGTTCCTGGAGCACTCGCGGATCTTCCGGTTCGGTACCGGGCCGGTGCCGGGCCCGGACGGCGTGGCCGAGGGCGAGCCGGCGCAGGTGTGGATCGGCTCGGCCGACCTGATGCACCGCAACCTGGACCGCCGGGTGGAGGCGCTGGTGCAGGTGACCGACCCGACGGCGCGCACCCAGGTGGAAGACGTGCTGCGGATGGCGATGGCGGAGCACACCGGCGCCTTCGAGCTGCTCGCCGACGGCAGCTGGCGGGGCCCCGGGTTGGCCGCGGAGCCCGCCGAGCACCTGCAGACGGCGCTGCTGCGCCAGGTGACCCACACCGGCACGCATTGACGTAGTCAGATGCGCAGCAGGGCCGGTCGGTTAGGGTGGCGGAATGCTGGAGGAGGAGCGCAAGTTCGACGTCGAGCCCGGCTTCATCCTGCCTGACCTGACCCCGGCGCTGCCGCCGGGCGGCCGGGTGGTCAGCAACCCGGCGGTCACCCTGCGCGCCACCTACTACGACACGGCCGACCTGCGGCTGGCCCGCTCCGGCGCCTCGCTGCGCTACCGGCGCGGCGACCCGGAACCGTGGACGGCCAAGCTGCCCACCGCCGTGCCCGGGATCCGCATCGAGATCTGCCGGCCGGCCCCGCCCGGCGAGCCGCCGGACGAACTGGTCGCGCTGGTCACCCGCTACACCCGGGGCGCACCGGTGCGCCCGTCGATCGTGCTGACCAGCCGCCGCGTCGTCCACGAACTGCGCGACGGCAAGGACCGGCTGCTCGCCGAGGTGGACGACGACACCGTCACCGTGCTGGAGGGCACCAGGGCCCGGCAGCGCTTCCGGGAGATCGAGGTGGAGCGCCACACCGGCCCGGCCAAGCTGCTGCAGAGCGTCGGCAAGCTGCTGGTGCGCCAGGGCGCCCGGGCGCCGCAGTCGTTCACCGCCAAGCACGTGCGGGCGCTGGGTGACCTGCCGCCGGCCGATCTCGCCGGTGGCCGCGGCGGTGCCGGAGCGGCCGGACGCGGGGGCCGCGGTGGTCGCGGCGCTGCGCGCGCGACATCGGCCGCGATCTTCGACCACGACCCGCTGGTACGCCTGCGTATCCCGCTGCCCGACGGGGACACCGCGGTGCACCAGATGCGGGTGGGCTGCCGGCGGCTGCGCAGCGACCTGAAGACGTTCCGGCCGGTGCTGGACCGGCGCTGGGCCGACCGGCTGCGCGCCGAGCTGGGCTGGCTGGCCGACGCGCTGGGCGTGGCCCGCGACGCCGAGGTGCTGCGGGACCGGCTGCGGCACACCGCCGCCGCCGACCCGGTGGCGCCGCTGGACGCCGACGCCGTGGCCCGCATCGACGCCGAACTGGCGCCGGCGCTACGAGGACGCGATGGCCGAGCTGGAGCGCCAGCTGACCGGGCCGCGCTACCACGCGCTGCTGGACGAGCTGGTGGCGGCGGCTCAGCGGCCCCGGCTGGCCGGGACGGTGGACCTGGCGGCGCTGCTGCCGGCTGGCCGGCAAGCCGTGGCGCCAGCTGGCCGACGGTACCGGCGGGGCACCGGGCGCCGCGGGCCTGCGCCCGCACGCACCCGACGAGCAGTGGCACGAGGTACGCATCCGCGCCAAGCGGGCCCGCTACGCCGTCGACGCGGTGGCGCTGCTGTCCGGCGGTCCGGCGCAGGCGCTGGCGAAGGCGATGGGGCGGGTACAGAACCTGTTCGGCGAGCACCAGGACGCCGCGGTGGCCGCCCAGACCTGGCTGGCAGATCGCCGCTGCCGAGCCGGCCGACCACGCGCTTGCGGTCACCGCCGGGCGCCTCGCCGAGCGGGAACGGGCCGCCGTCCGCCGGGTCCGGGCGGCCTTCCCGGCCCGCTGGGCGGACACCTGCACCGCCGAGCTGACCGGCTGGCTGCGGTGAGCACACGGTGCCCGACGTGCGTTCGGCCGGCGGCGTGGTGTGGCGGGGCGACGGGCACCCGGCGCGAGGTGATGCTGGTGCACCGGCCCCGTTACGACGACTGGACGCCTGCCCAAGGGGAAGCTGGAGCCGGGCGAGCAGCCGCTGTGCGCGGCGGTGCGGGAGGTGCTCGAGGAGACCGGGATCGCCGCGGTGCCGCAGGTACGGCTGCCCACCGTGCATTACCTGACCGGTGACCCCGGCGTGTCGAAGAGCGTCGACTTCTGGGCGATGCGGGCGGTGCACGACGCCGGCCGGGACGCCGACGACGAGATCGCCGAGGCGCGCTGGGTGCCACCGGCGGACGCGCCGGCCCTGCTCACCTACGCCCACGACCGGGGCGTGCTGCACGCCTTCGCCCGGCTGCCCCGGATCACCGCCGAGTGGTCCTGGTGCGCCACGCGCACGCCGGCGACAAGCACCGCTGGGCGGGGCCGGACGAGCAGCGCCCGCTGTCCCGCCGGGGACGCGCCGAGGTGCAGCGGCTGGCTCCGGTGCTGCGGCTGTTCCGGCCGGCCCGGGTGGTGTCGGCGAGCGTGCTGCGCTGCCGGGAAACGGTGGCCGGGCTGGGCGTGCCGGTCGAGCTGTGTACGGCGCTGGACGAGACATCGCCGGACGGGCTGCCGGCGCCCGGGAAGCGCTGCTGGCACTGGCCGGGGTCGGCGAGCCGACCGTGGTGTGCAGTCAGGGCAAGGTGATCCCGCCGCTGCTGGCCTCGCTACGCCCGCCCGACTGGCCGTTGGCCGACGGTTTCGAGACCGACAAGGGCACCGGCTGGCTGCTGGGCTTCGCCGGGGACCGGTGGTGGCGCTGGACCGGGTGCCCTGACGGGACCGGGCGCCGTCTACCGTGCCGGGCCCGGTCGGGTCGAGTCGCTGCACAGTCGCGCCCGGGCCACTGCGCCGGTCTGCACCCGGCCACCCTCATCGGAGTCCTGCCGCGCGGTCGGGTCCGCAAACGCCGAAGGCGTCCACCTGTCCGGTGGACGCCTTCAGTAGTAGGCACGGCTCCGCGTCGAGCCGTGGCGCCGCTGCCCCGCCCGGTGGATCCCGGCCACTTCGCTGGGATCTACCGGTACGGTGCGGCGCTGCGGTGCTGCCGGTGCGGTAGCGCCGCCGGGAACCCGGGCGACGCGACCGCCGCCGGTCAGCTGGAGCGGCGCGGCGCCGCCTTGCGGGCGGTGCTGGCCGTGGCGGTGCGCCGGGTACCGGCCGCGGCGGCCGTGGTCTTCTTGGCCGCGGTGGTCTTCTTCGCGGTGGTGGCCTTGGCCGTGGTGGCCTTGCAGCCGTGGTCTTCTTGGCCGGCGCGGCCTTGGTGGTGGTCGCCTTCTTGGCGGAGCCGCCTTGGCGGTGGTCGCCTTTGCGGTGGTCGCCTTGGCGGTGGTGGTCTTCGCCGGTGCGGCCTTGGTGGCGGTGGTCTTGCGCGCCGTGCTGCCGGCGGCCTTCGCCGGAGCGGCCTTGGCGGCGGTCGCCTTGGCTGGCGGTCGCCTTGGCCGCGGTGGCCTTGGTGGCGGTCGCCTTGGTGGCGGTGGCCTTGGCGGCGGTGGTCTTCTTCGCCGGTGCAGCCTTGGCAACCTTGCCGCTGGCGACCTGCTCCTTGAAGCTGGCGCCCGGGCGGAAGGCCGGCACGGAGGTCTTCTTCACCTTGACCGTCTCGCCGGTACGCGGGTTGCGGGCGGTGCGGGCCGCCCGGCGCGCTTTTCGAAGACACCGAAACCGGTGATCGACACCTTGTCGCCCTTGGTGACCGCGGTCTGGATCTCAGCAAGGACCGCGTCGAGCGCGCTGGTCGCGGCCTTCTTGTCGCCCAGACGTGTCGCGAGCGCATCGATGAGCTCGGCCTTGTTCACGACTATCCCTCCCGTACACAATGTGGCCTCACTCGGCCATTCTGCGCGCACGTTATGCCCTTTGCGCCGAACATCAAACATCTGGGCCGAAAAAAGGCCTTGTGTCGCAACGGAAACTCCCCCGACCGGATGGACCGATCCGGGGGAGTTTGTGCGGGGATTTCAACTAGGCAACGACCGGCTTGAATGCCGGCCGGGCGCCCTCGAATTCGGTGATCGCTGACTCGTGGCGCAGCGTCAAACCGATGTCGTCCAGGCCTTCCAGCAGGCGCCAGCGGCTGAAATCGTCGAGCGGGAAGGGCCACGACCGGCCGGCCGCGCGGACCTCGCGGTCCTGCAGGTCGACCGTGATCGGCCAGGTCGGGATCGAGTTCGACGGCGTTCCACAGCGTTCTCGATGACGGCGAGTTCCAACTCGACCGGCAGCAGCCCCTCCTTGAGGGCGTTGCCGCGGAAGATGTCGCCGAAGCGCGGCGCGATGACCGCCCGGAATCCGCAGTCCCGCAGCGCCCAGACGGCGTGCTCCCGGGACGAGCCGGTGCCGAAGTCGGAGCCGGCGACCAGGATCGTGGCGCCGGTGTAGCGCTCGCTCGTTGAGCACGAACTTCTCGTCGCTGTCCCGCCAGGCGTGGAACAGGCCGTCCTCGAAGCCGGTCCGGGTGACCCGCTTGAGGTACACGGCCGGGATGATCTGGTCGGTGTCCACGTTGGACCGGCGCAGCGGCACGCGCGGTGCCGGTGTGGACGGTGAACTTCTCCATCTTGGTCGACCTCCTTCTCAGTTCAGGTCGGCGGGGGCGGCCAGGCGGCCCAGCGACGGCGGTGGCGGCGGCGACCGGCGGGGACACCAGGTGGGTACGCCCACCCTGGCCCTGCCGGCCCTCGAAGTTGCGGTTGGAGGTGGAGGCGGAGCGCTGGCCCGGCTTGAGCGTGTCCGGGTTCATGCCCAGGCACATCGAGCAGCCGGCGAAGCGCCACTCGGCGCCGGCGTCGGTGAAGACCTCGTCCAGCCCCTCCGCCTCGGCCGCGGCGCGCACCGCGGCGGAGCCGGGCACGACGAGCATCCGTACGCCGTCGGCGACCCGGCGGCCGCGCAGCACGTCGGCGGCGGCCCGCAGGTCCTCCAGCCGGCCGTTGGTGCAGGAGCCCAGGAACACCACGTCGACCGGGACGTCCCGCAGCGGGGTGCCCGGGGTCAGCGCCATGTACTCCAGCGCCCGGCTGGGCGGCGGTGCGCTCGGCGTCGTCGTCGAAGTCGTCCGGGTCCGGCACCGACGCCGACAGCGGGGCGCCCTGGCCGGGGTTGGTGCCCCAGGTGACGAACGGGGTGACGGCGGCTCGCGTCCAGGGTGACCTCGGTGTCGAAGACCGCGCCGTCGTCGGTGCGCAGGCTGCGCCAGTAGGCCACGGCGGCGTCCCAGTCGGCGCCCTTGGGCGCGTACGGGCGGCCCTTGAGGTAGGCGAAGGTGGTCTCGTCCGGCGCGATCATGCCGGCCCGGGCGCCCCACTCGATGGACATGTTGGAGATCGTCATCCGGCCCTCCATCGACAGCGCCTCGATGGCCGGGCCGCGGTACTCCACGATGTGGCCGCGCCCGCCGCCGGTGCCGACCTGGGTGATCAGCGCCAGCACCAGGTCCTTGGCGGTGACGCCCGGGGCCAGCTCGCCGATCACGTTGACCGCCATCGTCTTCGGCTGCGGCCTGCGGCAGCGTCTGGGTGGCCAGCACGTGCTCGACCTCGCTGGTGCCGATGCCGAAGGCGAGCGCGCCGAACGCGCCGTGCGTGGAGGTGTGCGAGTCGCCGCAGACGATCGTCATGCCCGGCTGGGTCAGCCCGAGCTGCGGTCCCATCACGTGGACGACGCCCTGCTCGGAGTCGCCGAGCGAGTGCAGCCGCACGCCGAAGTCGGCGCAGTTGCTGCGCAGCGTCTCGATCTGGGTCCGGGAGACCGGGTCGGCGATGGTCAGCAGGTTGTCGGTCGGCGTGTTGTGGTCCTCGGTCGCGATCGTCAGATCGGGCCGGCGCACCGGGCGCCCGGCGAGCCGCAGCCCGTCGAAGGCCTGCGGACTGGTCACCTCGTGAACCAGGTGCAGGTCGATGTAGAGCAGGTCCGGCTCGCCGTCGGCGGAGCGGACGACGTGCGCGTCCCAGACCTTCTCGGCCAGCGTCCGTCTGCGTGTGCTTCTCCCACCATCTGGACATCCTAAAGTTTGGGAGGTATGTTTCGGCGTGTGGGACACAGTATGAGCGGTGTCGGCGTGCTCGACAAGGCGGTGGTGATCCTCGCCGCCTGTGTCGACGGCGCCAGCCTGGCCGAACTGGTCGAGCGGACCAAGCTGCCGCGGGCCACCGCGCACCGGCTGGCGCAGGCGCTGGAGATCCACCGGATGCTCGTACGGGACGCAGCAGGGCCGCTGGCGCCCGGGCCCGCGCCTCGGCGAGCTGGCCAACGCCGCTCCCGACGTCCTGCTCACCGCTGCCGAGCCGATGCTCACCGCGCTGCGCGACGCGACGGGCGAAAGCGCCCAGTTGTACCTGCGCCGCGCCGACGAGCGCGTCTGCGTGGCCGCCGCCGAGCGCGCCAGCGGCCTGCGCGACACCGTGCCGGTCGGCTCGGTGCTGCCGATGACCGCCGGCTCGGCCGCCCAGGTGCTGCTCGCCTGGGAGCCGCCGGAGGCGGTCATGCCGCTGCTGCCCCGCTGCAAGTTCACCGGCCGCACCCTGGCCGAGGTCCGCCGGCGCGGCTGGGCGCAGAGCGTCGCCGAGCGCGAGCCCGGCGTGGCCAGCGTCTCCGCGCCGATCCGCGACCGCACCGGCCGGGTGATCGCCTCGATCAGCGTCTCCGGCCCGATCGAGCGGCTCGGCCGCCGCCCCGGCGACCGGCACGCGATGGCCGTGGTCCGCGCCGGCCAGCGCCTCTCCGGCCTGTAGCCGCCCAGCGCCTGTCCGGCCTGTAGCCGCACTGTCCCGCCTGGTGGGGCCGGCGTTGCCGCCGGGCCGGCCGGCCCCGGACATGCGAACGGCCCGCGTCAGGTGACGCGGGCCGTTGCTTGCTTCTGTAGCCCCGACCGGATTCGAACCGGCGCTACCGCCTTGAGAGGGCGGCGTCCTAGGCCACTAGACGACGGGGCCAGAACTGGTGTGGAGGTTGCACCACGGAGATCATCCGGAGATGGATCACCGTCGTTGCGCTGGGGTACCAGGACTCGAACCTAGACTAACTGAACCAGAATCAGTTGGGCTGCCAATTACCCCATACCCCATTGGCCCGCGAACCGGCGCCGAGACAGAACTTTACCCGACGCCGGTAGGGCTCGCCAAATCGGGTATCGGGCAGCTGGGTCACTCCAGCGTCGCGACCGGGTTGCTCAGCTCGCCGATGCCCGTCGATCCGAGACGCGTGACGGTGTCGCCGTGCGACGATCGGGCTCACCCCGGCCGGCGTGCCGGTGAGGATCACGTCGCCGGGCAGCAGCGTCATCACGTGCGAGATGTAGGACACCAGGGTCGGCACGTCGAAGATCATGTCCTTGGTCCGGCCCAGCTGGCGTACCTCCTCGTTGACCTCGCAGCGCACCTCCAGGTCGGCGACGTCCACGCCGGTGGCGATCCACGGCCCGAGCGGGCAGAACGAGTCGAAGCCCTTGGCCCGGGTGAACTGCACGTCGGCGCGCTGCAGGTCGCGCGCGGTGACGTCGTTGGCGCAGGTGTACCCGAAGATCGCCGGCACCGGCCGCGGCCCGGTCCACCCGGCGGGCGCCGGTCGGCCGCCGATCACCACCGCCAGCTCGGCCTCGTGCTCGACCTGCTTGGACTGCGGTGGCAGCCGGATCGCGTCGTGCGGCCCGATCACCGACGTGGACGGCTTGAGGAACAGCAGCGGCTCCTTCGGCACGTCGTTGCCCAGCTCGGCGGCGTGGTCGGCGTAGTTGCGCCCGACGCAGACCACCTTGCTGGGCAGGATCGGCGGAGAGCAGCCGCACGTCGGCCAGCGCCCAGCGCTGGCCGGTGAACCGGACCGGGCCGAACGGGTGCCCCTCGATCTCGGCCACGGTCAGGCCGGTCGGGCCGGCCTCCGGCTCCCCCTCGACGACACCGAACGACAGGCCACTCGGCGTGGGCGAAACGGGCGATACGCATAGCGCCAATCTATCCGGCGCAGCCGGCCGCACAGCGCCCGGCGTCCCCACGCCGCGCCTGGCTACCCTGGGCGGGTGAGCAGCAGCCCCGGACCCGCCGTCGTGCTGCCCGCCGGCCAGTGGCGGGAGCGCCGCGCCGCGCACGAGGCCCGGGTGGACGCGCTCACCGCCGGACACCGCGCCCGCAAGGCACGGCGCGAGCCTCACGCGATCGACGACTTCCTGTACGACTACTACGGCACCCGGCCGTCCGTGCTCCGCCGCTGGCACCCGGGCGTGGCCAACTCCCTGGCCCCCGCACCGGACGGCCCTGCCCCACACCGGCACTGGCGGTGGTACACCACCGACCCGGACGGCGTGGTGCGCCTCGACGTCGCGGCGTTCCTGGCCGACCGGGCCGACTCGGCGCGCTTCATCCGTCGACTGCTGACCGCGATCGCGTCACGGCCGGCCTTCACCGGCTGCTTCGGCCTGCACGAGTGGGCAATGGTGTACCGCCAACCTGAGCACCGGCACCCGCTGCCGTTGCGGCTCGGGCAGGAGGGTACCGACGCGGTGGTCGAGTCGCACCAGATCCGCTGCACGCACTTCGACGCCTTCCGGTTCTTCACCCCGGACGCCGTCCGCCTCAACCGGCTCCAACCGACCAGGGACAGCCAGGTTGAGCTCGACCAGCCGGGCTGCCTGCACGCGTCGATGGACTGCCACAAGTGGGCAACCAAGCTGGGCCCCGCGGTTGCCGGGGAGCTGGCTGTGGACTGCTTCGAGTTGGCCCGGGACATCCGGCTCCTCGACATGCGGGCATCCCCCTACGACTTCTCCTCGTACGGGGAACCGGCGGTGGCCATCGAGACACCGCAGGGCAAGGCCGAATACGTCACTCGCCAACGCGAGTTCGCACAGCGCGCCGGCCAGCTACGCGACCGGCTGATCGATGTCTGCGCAGCCCTGCTCGACGCGGCCGAGCCACGGGTCGGGGTATCACCCTGACGGACCGCTCAGCTGACCGCCGGCTGGCGGCGGGGCGGCCGGGGTACCAGTGCCGACGTGCGGGCCTGGTAGGCGGCGTACTCCGGATAGCGGGCGGCGCTGATGGATTCGGTGAACCGGGTGGAGCCGACGAACAGCAGCGTCAGCAGCACCGCGCCGACGATCGTCCAGTGCAGCAGGGAGCCCACGGCGATCGCGCCGAAGGCGTACACCAGCCACCACTGGGCCTGCTCGAAGAAGAAGTTCGGGTGCCGGGACCAGGCGAACAGGCCACTGCTCAGGAAACCGGGGCGGGGCGGCCGACCGGCCGCCGTTTCCGCCTTCTTCCACTGCTGGAAGCGCCACTGCTGCTCGTCGGCGACTGTCTCACCGGTCAGGCAGGCGAGGAAGACCAGCGCGGCCAGCACATCCGGCGCGCCGAAGCCGCCCCGGTGGCGCAGCGCCGCCCAGCCGGGCAGGCAGATCAGCAACAGCAGCAGGTTCTGGTACCCGGCGATGAAGCCGAGGTTGAACAGCTGGAACCGCCAGCCGCCCAGCCGCCCGCGCAGCACCGCCCAGCGGTAGTCCTCGCCGCCCGGCGCGTACCCCCCTTTGCGGGCGAAGTTGAAGGTCAACCGCGCGCCCCAGAGCGCCACCAGGGCGAGCATCAGATCGAGCCGGGCGTCGGCGAAGCCGGCCGCCCCGGCGAAGACGGCCAGGTAGCCCACCGGGATCAGCGACCAGATCCGGTCCACCCAGGAGTACTCCCGGGTGAGCACGGACAGCAGCCAGCTGAGCGCGATGGCGCCCAGGCAGATCCACGCGCAGACACCGACAGCGGTCATGGGCGGCACTGTAGTCCGTGACGCAGCCCGCACCCATCCTTCACACCCATCACCAGACGACGCCCAGCCGGGCCGGCTAGCCTTCGCCGGGTGGACATCGCAACCAGCCCGGTCGTCACCGGCCCGGACCGCTCCCGCGCCCGGGTCGTCCGGCACTGGCGCGCCGCGCTGGCCTGGCTGGCGCTGGCGCCGTCGACGGCCTGGACGCTGCTGCGGCTGACCGGCGCCGGCAACGTCTACCCGGTGATCCAACTGCTCGCCTTCACCGCCTACCTGCTGCCGGTGGCGTTCGCGGTCGCGCTGCTGGCCGGCGTGCTGCGGCGGTGGGTGGCGTTCGCGGTGGCGCTCGTCGCGCTGCTGGCGCTGGGCGGGGCGGTACTGCCGCGGGCCGTCGGCGGGGCCGACGCCGACGCGGGCGGTCCCCGGCTGCGCATCCTCAGCGCCAACCTGGACGCCGGCCTGGCCGACGCCGACAACCTGGTCCGGCTGGTCCGGCAGCGCTCGGTGGACCTGCTGGCGCTGCAGGAGTTCACCCCCGACGCGCAGCGGCGGCTGGCCGCCGCCGGGCTGGACAGCCTGCTGCCCTACGCCGTGCGGTACCCGACCGACCAGGAGCCGGGCGGATCGGCGCTGTACTCCCGGCTGCCGTTGACCGACAGCGGGTACCGGACGCTGCCGCAGGGGTTCGGCGACGCGTACGCGGTGCTGCGGTTGCCGGACGGCCGCGCGGTACGGGTCGAGTCGGCGCACCCGCCGTCGCCCGCCGGCCGGGTGACGGCCGCCGACTGGCGCGCCGGACTGGCCGCGCTGCCCCGCCGGCCGGCCTGGCCCGGGCCGCAGATCCTGGTCGGCGACTTCAACTCCACGCTCGACCACGGGCCGTTGCGGGCGCTGGTGGGCAGCGGGTACACCGACGTGGCGACGCACCTGGGCGACGGCCTGGCGCCCACCTGGCCGTACGACGGGCGGGGATCGCCGCCGGTGACCATCGACCACGTACTGGTCGCCGGGCTGCGCGCCTACGCGTTCGGCACGCTGCCGGATCCGGGCAGCGACCACCGCGCCGTCTACGCCGAGGTCGGGCTGCCCCGCTCCTGATCCGCGGCTCAGCCCCTGACCCACCGCTTCGTCCGGGTCAGTGGAAGATGTTCACCGCACGGGCCACCACCAGCGCCACGGTGGCCAGCGACACCCCGGACTGGAACATCATCGCCAGCTTCGCCCACCGGCTCAGCGGCAGCGTGTCGGTCGGGCTGAAAGCGGTGGCGTTGGTGAACGACAGGTAGAGGTAGTCGAGGAAGGCCGGTTCCCAGTCCCGGTGCACCAGCTCCAGCGCGGTCATCTGAGCGAACAGGAAGTCCGGGTACGGATTGCGGGCCGCTGCCCGGGCGGCCGGGCCGCCCCGGTCGAACTCCCAGTACCACAGCGCGAAAGCGATCACGTTGGTCAGCCAGATCGCGCCGCCGGTCAGCAGCAGCGCCATCGCGTTGTCCCGGAACGACCCCCGGCCCTCGGCCAGGTGGTAGACCAGCTGCGCGGCCGACCAGGCCACCGCCAGGCTGATCGCGCCGACCAGCAGCAGCCCGGCCAGCCGCAGCACGGTCGACTCCCGGGTGATCCGGGCCGGGTTGGCCAGCGTCAGCGCCACGAACAGCAGCCCCTCCAGCACCGGCAGCAGCCAGCGCGGATGGAACGCCAACTCGGCCGGCACGGCCAGCTGCAGCGCCACCGCCACCAGCACGGCGAGGCTGACCGACCAGCGGTGTTCGCCCCGGGTCGGACGCAGCCAGGCCGGCAGGTGCGCTCCGATGCTGCCGGCCGAGGTGCGCCCCAGGCCGACCAGCAGCTCCAGCCGGGCCAGCCGGACCTTCAGCGCGCCGTGCTGGCTGGCGTCCAGGTGCTCGTGCTCCTGCAACTGCGCCGCCATCGCGGCGGCAGTGGTGTCGACCGGGTCGCCGTCGGGCGGGGTGGGATGTTCAGTCACGCCGACATTGTGGGCCGCCAACCTCAACGCCGGTACCGGCGCACCGACGCCCCGCCCCGGCCGGCCCAGACACCGCCGGTGACGGCGAGCGCGGCCAGCACGGCCAGCGCGTACGGCCAGCTCGCCGCCCAGGCGCCGTGGCCGGCCCGGAGCACCCCGGGCGGCTGCGGCAGGGCCGGGGCGCCGGCCCAGTAGCGCAGCTCGTACCAGGCGTGTGCGGCGAGGTAGACGCCGAGCGCGGCGCACACGCCGTACCCCGCGCCGGTGACGAAGCTGCCGGCCCGCCGGGACAGCGAGTCCACCCCGCCGCGCAGCGCCACCGTGGCGAACAGCAGCGCCACCACCACGGCGAAGGCAGCCACCGCGAACAGCCCGAGGGCGCGCACGGCGGCGAGGACGCCGGCGGCGCCCAACACCTGGTCGGCGAGGAACAGCACCGGATCCCGGGACAGGCCGGCGAACGGGTCGGTCAGGTCGAACAGGTGGGTGGCGGCCAGGGCGGCGACCAGCGCACCGCCGAGCGCCCCGGCACCGGCCGCCCGTAGGCCACCGGCCGTCCACGGGTCCTCCCGGCTGCGCCCACCGAGCAGCAGCAGCGCGGCGGCCACCAGGCCCACGGCGACCGCCAGAGCGCCCACCAGCAGCACCCGTCCGGTACCGCGCAGCACCTCGACGGTCACCCCGCTGTCACTCGCCGGCAGGTCCCGCCAGCCGGCCCCGGCGCGCAGCGCGCCGGCCACCGCGCCGAGCGCGCCGACCAGCCCGAGCGTGGCCCAGCCGGCCAGCGCCAGCACCCGCGCCGGACCCGGCGGCGCCGGCCGCACCAGCCGCAGCGGCGCCGGCCGGCGCAGGCTCAGCAGCAACAGCACGGCCAGGCAGGCGACGGCGCCGGTCGGGCCGAACAGCGCGCGTACCCCCGACGAGAGGGCGTGCTGCCCGGCCTGCCGGCCGACCTCCGGCGCCAGCACCACGGTGGCCACCAGTCCGGCGGCGAGCGAGAGCGGGACGGCGGCCCGGCGCAGCGGCGTGACCCGCCGCACCGGCAATGCCGGCCGGATACCGCCGGGCGGCATTGCCGGTGCGCCACCGGGCGGCATCGGCCATCCGCCCCCCGACGACCCCGGCGCGGCACCGCCCGGCTCGGCACCGGCGGGTGCGGGTCCGGCGCGGACCGCACCGCCGGGTACCGCGACGCTGGACGGTGGACCGGCCGGCGCGGCGGCGAACGGGCCACCGGAGACCTGGGCGACGGTGCCCGGCGCACTCCACCCCGGGCCGCCCACCACCGGCTGCGTCGGACCCGGATCTGATTGCGCCGCAACACTTTCCGACCCGGCCGGTACGGCGTAGAGGCTGCCCTCGGCGACCACCAGCTCCGGCTGCTCGATGACCACCGGCGGGGCGCCGAACAGCCGGTGCAGCCCGAGCGCCACGGCCGGCATCCGGCTCGCCCCACCGACCAGGAACACCGGCACGCCGACCCCGCCGAACGCCCGCACCGCCGCGGTGGACGCCGCCAGCGTGCGGCCCAGCACCGGACCGGCGATCCCGTCCAGGCTCTCCCGGCCCAGCGGCGCGTCCAGGCCCAGCACCGGGACGGGCACCACAGTCGCCGGACAGCCGGGACAGCGCCTCCTTGGCGCTGCGGATGTTGTCCCACAACTGCAGCCGGTCGCGCTGGTGCTGCGCGCCGTCGAGCACCCCGAAGTCGTGGTCCGGGTACGCCCCGCGCAGGTGTGCCAGGATCGCCGCGTCGATGTCCAGCCCACCGGCGTCGGGCAGGCCGGCCGTGGCGAGCACCTCGAAGCCCCGGGCGGTACGGCGTACCGCGGTGGCGTCGAAGGTGCCGGCGCCCAGGTCGTAGACGAGTACCCCGGCGCCGACCGGCAGCGCCTGGCCGAGTACCGAGACGAAGTAGCCGGCCGCCGCCACCGGCTCGGGTACCAGCCGGGGCTCCGGCAGTCCGGCCAGCGCGGCGGCCCGCAGCAGCACCTCGCGGCGCGGGCCGCCCCAGGCCACCGGATGGGTGAGGACCAGCTCGTCGACCGGGCCGCCACCGGCGCGTACCGCCTCCTCGGCGACCCGGCGCAGCACCGCGGCGATCAGCCCGGCGACCGGCCAGGTCTGCTCGCCGAGCAGCACCGAACCCTCGTCGATCCGGCGCTTCGGGTTGGGCTCGAAGCGCTCCGGCGCGACCACCGCCGCGTGCCGGGCGTCCCGGCCGGTGAGCAGGGCGCCGTGCGGGTCGACGAAGACGGCCGACGGCAGCAGCGGCGAACCGTCGAACAGCAGCGGCCGGACCCGCCCGTCCGGCCAGCGCAGCACCGCAGCCGTGGAGGAACTGCCGAAGTCGACGCCCAACACCCGTCCCGGCACCCTGGCTCTCCCCTGTCGTCCCGGCCGCGCAGTCGTCGCGAGGTCGTTGTACCGACGGCGCGGGCGCGAGCCTATGCCAGCAGCCGCCGCGCCGTCGCCAGCCGAACGCTTCCGGCCGGGTCAGCCGGACGGCGGGCGACGGCGCGTACCCGAACGACACGTCGGTTGCGCCGGGCGGCCGGCAGGCGTGGACGTTCGCCGGACGGACCGCACGCGCGGTCCATTCCCGCGGTGGTGCTGCTGACCTACCTTGGCGGCAGAATCCTCCCCCGGAAGGCAGGATCGGATGAAGATCCGGCTGCGCGGCCTGGCCGCCCCGTCGTTACTGCTCACCATCGGCGTGCTGGCACTGGCGCCGGCCACCCCGGCCGCCGCCGCGGACACCACCTGCGCGGTCACCGGCTATACCGCCCCCGACGCCGCCGCCGCGAAAACCCTGCGTGACCAGCTACGCAACGGTTCACCGGCAGACGGCGGCGGGGTCAGCCTGGACGGCCAGAAGGCCTGGCGGATCAAGCCGGGCAGCCAGGTCATCGTGGTGGTGACGGCCAACGACCCGAAGCAGAAACCCACCCTCACCGGGTACGTCGGCGGGGTCGCCGTTGGCCGACAACGGAAAGGTCACGGGCGGCCGGCTGGTCAGCGACGCTTTCACCGTCGCGCCCGGGGTGGCAACCGGAACTGTCGGAATCCGGATAGCCGGCGGCTGCGCCGCCCAGGACCTGGTGCTGCGCTCGTCCGGTGCGCCGCTGCTCACCGCGCTCGGCGGGGTCGGCATCGTGGCCGGCGTCGTCTTCGGCTTCCTGCTCATCTGGCTGGCCCGTCGCCGGCCCGGCGGCTGGCTGCGCCGGGCGGCGCTCGCGCTGGTACCCGGGGTGCTCGCCGGTCTGGGCGAGGCTGCCGCGCTCTACGACACCGGGGTGGCCGCGCCGTTCAGCCCGCTGTTCTGGGGGCTGGCCGGGGTGGGCGTGGTGCTGGCCCTGGTGCTGCCGTTGACCCGCTTCGGGCGCCGGGTGGGCGCGCCGGCCGGTCCGGCGCTACCCGCCGGGCCGCTGCCCGACCTGGGCCGGTACCGGCCCGAGTCGGTGTTCGCCCAGACCCCGGCGGCGACCGTGTACCGGGGCTTCGACCCGGCCACCCAGCAGCGGGTACTGCTGAAGATCGCGCACCCGGAGCCGCTGCCGGTCGGCCTGCCGGCGCCCGGTTCGCCGGTGACCGCCACGCTGCCGCTCGGCGCGCTGCCGGCACAGCAGCCGTACCCGGTCGGCGCCGCGCCATCGACGGCCGCCCAGTTCCCGGCTGGCGCACAGCTTCCGGCTACCGCCCAGTTTCCGGCTGGCGCACAGGTCCCGGCTAGCGCACAGTTTCCAGCTGGCGCACAGTTTCCAGCTACCGCCCAGTTTCCGGCTGGCGCACAGGTCCCGGCTGGGGCGGCTGTGCCGCCACCGTTCGGTGCACCGCAGGACCCCGGGGCGCCGCCATCCGGCGCACCGCAACCGTTCGGGGCGCCACAGTATCCCGGCGCTGCGGTAGCCGGCGCACCGCAACCGTTCGGGGCGCCACAATCGTTCGGGGCACCACAACCGTTCGCGCCACAGCCGTTCGGGGCGCCACAGCCCTTCGGGGCGGTGCAGCCGTACCCGGCGGTGCAGCCGCCGGTCGGGACGGTGCCCGGGCAGTTGCCGGCCGGACCGGTGCAGTTGCCCGGTGCCCCGGTACCGCAGGCGCCCGAGTTCGCCGCTCCTCCGGTCGGCGCCTACCCGGCCCAGCCGACGACCGTGGATCCGGTCAGCGCAGTGCCGGTGAGCCCGCCGGTGGGCGTACCCGGGTCGGAGCAGACCGCGCGGCTGGGCGCCGCCGGCAGCCCGACCAGCGCGCCCGGCCAGCCGGCCGAATATCTGGTCCCCGGCCTGGCCGCGGCGCCGACCTCGCCGACCGGGACCGGGCTCACCCTGACCCAGCAGCGTTTCCTGCGCGACGCCGACGTGATGCGCCGGCTCACCGACCCGCACTGCCTGCACGTCCGGGACGCCTTCGGCCCGGTGGTGGTGACCGACTACGTCGACGGGATGCCGCTGCGCCAGCTGCTGGCCGAGAAGGGGCAGCTGACCGGGGCGCAGGCCGCCGTGGTGACGGCGGGTGCGCTGCGCGGCCTGGCCGCCGTCCACGAGCTGGGCCTGGTGCACCGCGACGTCACCCCGGCCAACGTCTACCTCGACCAGTCGGGGCGGGCACTGCTCGCCGACTTCGAGTTGACGGCGCCCGGCGGCGAGCCGGTGGCGCCCACCGGGCCGGCCACCTACCTCAGCCCGGAGCAACGCGCCGGTGCCGTCCTGGACGCCCGCTCCGACCTGTTCACCGTCGGGCTCGTGCTGGCCGAGCTGCTCACCGGCGAGGTGCCGGTGATCGCGCCGGAGCTGCCCGCCCCGGCGAGCTGGCAGAGCCTGCACCCGGCGCTGGCCGGCCTGCTCGGCTGGGCGCTGGCACTGGACCCGTCCGCCCGACCGGACAGCGCCGCCGCCCTGCTCGTAGAGCTGGAACGGGCGGCCAGCGCCGCGTTCGGCGCCGACTGGCTCACCGTGGGCGCCGTCACCGGCGCGATCCTGGTCCCGGCCGGCGTGGTGGCCGCCGCCTCCACCGGCGTGGCCGGCGCCGGGACGGCGGTGACCGGGCTGGGCTCGCTCGCCGCCAACTCCCCGACGACCGGGCTGAACACCCTGGCCACGGTCGGCACCCAGACCAGCGCGACGGCCGGCCGCGGAGTGCTCAGCTTCGTCCCGGCCGTGGTCGGCGCGGTGATCGTGGCCGCCGTCGCGGTCACCGCGGCGGTCGCTGTGCCGAAGCCCCGGGCGGTGGTGGAGGACGTGCTCACCGTGCCGGCCGCCACGGTCATCCTCACCCGCACCTTCGCCGAGGCGCAGCACAGCAACACCGAGCACGTCGGCCCGGACGCCAAGGGCGTGCTGGACGGGCTGTTGGCGGTGGCCGGCGCCACCGGCGGCACGCTGACCAACATCAAAATCCGGATCCCGGACGGACAGAAGGGGTACCCGGCGCGCTTCGACGCGATCGCCACCGAGGTACTCCCCGACGGCCGTACCGCCTACCTGTACCTGCACTTCGACCGCCCGTCGAAGGGCGCGCCCTGGCTGCTCACCGGCTCGTACTACTCGCTCGACCCGGCCGGCGCGCCGACGCTGGACTTCAAGCCGCTGCTGGTGGACGCGACCGGGCTGCCGGACCTGTACCTGACCTGGCTGGCGAAGTCGGTCACCGACCACGACCTGGGCTCGGACCCACTGCTGGCCCCGGCCAGCGGCTCCTACATCGCCGGCGCCGTCACCTGGGCCAACAAGGTACGCAACACCAGCTTCTACGAGACCGTCAAGCCGATCGACGTCTCCCCGGCCGGCACGGTGGTGTACCTGGCCAACGGAACGGCGCGCACCACCTTCACCGCCCGGGTACGCGACGAGCTGTACAACCGGCCGGGCGCCTACAGCGGCCCGTGCGACAGTTACCGCGTCTACTACACCCAGGACGGCAAGTCGACCCTGCCCACCGGGTACTTCCAGGAGCTGCACGTGACCGCGGTGATCACCGTGGTGGCGGTGATCCCGACGAAGGACAAGGGCGCGGACGCCAAGGTGTCCGTCGACGACAGCGCACGGGTCTACACCGACCCGGTGCAGACCCCCTGCTGACTGCCCTGCAACGGCCGACGCGCCGTCGTCGTCCCCGAACGGGACGGCGGCAGCGCGTCGGTTAACCGGCTCAGGCCGGGACGTAGCGTCAGGCCGTAGGTGAGGGAGTCGACCAGCGCCTGCCAGCTCGCCTCGACGACGTTCTCGTGCACGCCGACGGTCATCCAGTCGCCGCCGCGCGTGTCGACGGTCTCCACCAGCACCCGGGTGATCGCGCCGGTGCCGTGCGAGCCCTCCAGGATGCGCACCTTGTAGTCGGCCAGCTCGAAGCGGCCAGCTGCGGGTAGTGCCGGTCGAGCGCCTTGCGCAGCGCCTCGTCGAGCGCGTTGACCGGGCCGTTGCCCTCGGCGGTCTCGATCACCCGCTCGCCGCGTACCCGTACCTTCACGGTGGCCTCGGAGACCACCGAGCCGTCCTCCCGGTGCTCCACCAGCACCCGGTAGGACTCCAGGGCGAACGGCCGGGAGATGCCCTCCGGCAGCTCGGAGCGCACCAGCAGCTCGAAGGACGGCGTCGGCGGCCTCGAACGACCAGCCCGCGCGCCTCCAGCTCCTTGACCTGGTCGGTGACCCGGGACAGCGCCTCCGGATGGCCGGCCAGGTCCAGCCCGAGCTCACGAGCCTTCAGCTCGACGCTGGCCCGGCCGGCCATCTCGGTGATGAGGATCTTCATTTCGTTGCCGACGATGGCCGGGTCCACGTGGTTGTAGAGCGCCGGATCCACCTTGATCGCGCTCGCGTGCAGCCCCGCCTTGTGGGCGAAGGCCGCGGCCCCGACATAGGCCTGGTGGGTGTCGGGGGCGATGTTCGCGATCTCCGCGATGGCGTGCGAGACGCGCACCATCTGCTCGATGCAGCCGTCCGGTAGGACCGGCAGCCCGAGCTTCAACTGGAGGTTTCCGAGGACGGCGAAGAGGTCGGCGTTGCCCGGCCGCTCGCCGTATCCGTTGGCGGTGCACTGGAAGTGGGTGACCCCGGCCTCCACCGCGGCGACCGTGTTGGCCACCGCGCAGGCGGTGTCGTTCTGGCAGTGGATGCCCAGCTGGTCGCCGGTCATCGTCGATGCGGGCCATCAGCTCGGTGATCGCCGCGGTGATCCGGGACGGCAGCATGCCGCCGTTGGTGTCGCACATGACCACCCGCTCGGCGCCGGCGTCCAGCGCGGTACGCACCACCGAGGCGGTGAACGCCGGATCGAAGCGGAAGCCGTCGAAGAAGTGCTCGCAGTCGACGAACACCCGGCGCCCCAGTGCGGTGAGGTAGCGCACCGAGTCGCGCACCATGGCCAGGTTCTCCTCGGCAGTGGTACGCAGTGCCCGCTCGACGTGCCGGATGTCGGACTTGGCGACCAGGCACACCACCGAGGTCTCCGCCTCCACCAGCGCGCGGATCTGCGGGTCCTCCTCGACCGCCACCCCGGCCTTGCGGGTGGCGCCGAACGCGACCAGTACCGCGTTCTTCAGCTGCAGCTCGGTGCGTGCACGGGCGAAGAACTCGGTGTCCTTCGGCATGGCCCCCGGCCAGCCGCCCTCGATGAAGCCGACGCCCAGCTCGTCGAGCAGCCTGGCGACGGCGAGCTTGTCGACCACCGAGTAGGTGATCCCCTCGCGCTGGGCGCCGTCGCGGAGGGAGGTGTCGAAGACCTGATAGGGCATGTCCGTCGCTCCTTGTCGCGGGGGTCAGCTCGGGTACCAACAAAAAGACCCCCCGCTGATGCGGGAGGTCGGCGCACGTGGCGGAGGCTGCCGCGTGCGCTAGGTGATAATGAGGCCCTGGTACCCGAAGTTCACGTGACGTAGCTTGCCACCGAAACGGGCGCCCGGATGTGGGTTCCCACATTCTGAACGAAGCGTGTTCGCCGTCACCACGCTGCGCCACGAAAAGGTGATCACCGCCGCATCAGCAGCCACCATCGGCTCCGGCCGGCCGCCGGTGCACTACCGTTCCCCGGGCCGACCGAGTTCGCCGCTGACGGACCGCAACGGCGGGGTCGGATTCGCCTGGGGTCGGATTCGCCCGGGGGTCGGATTCGCTTCAGGGGCAGGACGCCGAACCCGGTGGGGGCCGGGAACGGTGGGACGGGCGGGCCGGGGGGCCGTCTGCACGAAGCGCGCGGCAGCGCCCGACCGGTGCTGCCCGCGGTCAGTCGGGCGGCGGTGGCGGCAACCCCGCGACCGCCGCCCGCGCCATCCGCGGCGTGCCCGACGCCCGGAATTCAAGCCCTCGACCTCCGCGCCGTCGCATCGCGTCCGGCTGTCCGGCACCCACCACGCGGCCGCCGAGTCTGTGGCTCACGTCTGCTGACCGCCGACTCAGTCCAGCCCTCAGCCGGCGCTGTCACCCTCAGTTCGGAGCGGCTGGAAGAGGTCCGGGCCCGGCGCGGCCGGATCTGCTGTCCGGCCGCTCAGCTGAGCAACGCAGCGCCGCCCGCCGTGCGGCGACTCAGCCCGCGACTTCCCGCGCTGCGGCACCGGGACGAGGCTGTCCGGTGACTCAGGACCGGGCCGCCGGTGCGGCCGGCCTACTCCTCGCCTGCGGCGCTCCGCACCACGCTGACCTGCGCTGATGGGCCGACCCATGCGGTGGCCAGGCGCGAGGCTCCACCCGATCCGATGGTTTTCCCGAATCCGGGGGTTAGCTCCGCGATGAGCGGGTAAGCCCTCAGCAGACAGCAATCCGACGATGAGGAGGTAATGCTGTGGACAGGCCGAACCCGGGGCTCTACCCGGATGACGACCGCGATTCCCTGGTCCGCCACGAGCAGGTACCGGAGGAGAGCCGGCTGGCCGACGAGGCCGCGCCGCAGGGCGGCTACGCCCGGATGCCGGCGTCGGCCCCCAGCCCGGCCGCCGGTGGTGTCGCCCCGATGCCGGGCGACGTCGCCTACCCGATGGACACGCCGAGCACCCAGCGGCGCTTCGACCCGTGGAACTACCGCGAGGAAGCCACGCTGGGCGACGGCGCGGACGTGGTGGGCTACGGCGTGGAGGCGATCGACGGGCACATCGGCAAGATCGACGAGTCGAGCACACTGGTCGGCGAGAGCTACCTGGTGGTCGACACCGGCCCGTGGATCTTCGGCAAGCGGGTGCTGCTGCCCGCCGGTACCGTCAACCACGTTGACGCCCTGGACCAGAAGGTCTACGTCGACCGCACCAAGGCGCAGATCAAGAACTCGCCGGAGTTCGACCCGGACCAGTTCGGGCCGGAGTACCGCGAGAAGATCGGCGGCTACTACGAGGACACGTACGGCGAGCACTCGACGTACGGGGACTCCCGCGGCGTCGAGTAAGGCGAACCCGCCCGTCACCGAGCGGCGCTGACCGGTCAGGGCCGGCGCCGACCACCGGAGGGACCGACCGTCACGGTCGGTCCCTCCGGCACGTTACGGTGACACGGTGCTGGTCAATGCGTACAACTTCCGGGACGTCGGAGGGCTGCGCGCCCGGGACGGGGCGAGGGTCCGCAGCGGCCGGCTCTACCGTTCGGACACCCTGCACCGCGTCGACGAACGCGACGCCGCGACGCTCGGCGCGCTGGGCATCCGTACCGTCATCGACCTGCGCCGCCCGCGCGAGATAGCGGCCGACGGGCGGATCCCGCAGCTGGCCGGCATGGCCTGGCACAACCTGCACCCGGTGCACCGGGAGTGGGATTTCGGCCGCTACGACGAGGTCACCGGCGCGGCCCGCTACCTGGCCGACAGGTACCTGGACATGGTGGCCGAGGGGGTGGCCGGCCTGGCCGGCGCGGTGTGCCTGATCGCCGACGACCGGCACGCCCCGGTGGTGGTGCACTGCATGGCCGGCAAGGACCGCACCGGCGTACTGGTGGCGCTGGTACTTTCCCTGCTCGGCGTCGACGACGCGGTGATCGCGACGGACTACGCGCGCAGCGACACCGTGCAGGGCCGGATCAGTGCCCGCTGGCGTCTCGACCACCCGGACCCGGCGGCGCCGCAGCTGCCGGCGCACGTGCTGGCCTCCCCGCCGCAGGCCATGCTGCTGTTCCTGGCGGACCTGCGCGCCCGCTACGGGTCGGTGTCACAGTGCCTGGCGCCGGCCGGTGTGGGCGCTGCCGAGATCGGTGCGCTGCGTATGCATCTGCTCGACAGTGCGTCCGGGAAAGCGCCTTCTTCAGCGAAATAGATGCCGGTCACTGTTGCGCAGCGTGCCCGACGCACCTAGCATCGCCGGAGGGAGTCCAGCACACCGGACGGGTGGCGCGGGCAGCGCCGGTACCCCGGACCGGGCCGCGCATCGCGCCGTCACCGCACCGCACGGGCGCATGCCGTGCGGTGCCGCCTGCCACGCACCCCGAACCGGCCGCAGGCGTTCCCGAAGCCGCGCTCCGGCGCGCCCACGAAGGAAGAGTCGATGCCGCACCCCATGTCCCCGGGCCGGTGGCCCCGACGCCGCGCGGTCGCCGCGCTGGCCGTCGGTACCCTCGCCGCCGGTGCCCTCACCACCACCACGATCCTGGCGCACGCCGCCACCGCCGGGTGCTCCGTGCGCTACACGGTGACCAACCAGTGGTCCGGCGGCTTCGGCGCCGACGTCACCGTCACCAACCTCGGTGACCCGGTCACCTGCTGGGCGCTGACCTGGACCTTCGCCTCCGGGCAGGCGGTCACCTCGGCGTGGAACGCCACCGTCACACGCAGCGGTAGCCAGGTCACCGCGACCAACGCTCAGCTACAACGGGGCGCTGGCCACCGGCGGCACCGCCACTTCGGTTTCAACGGCTCGTGGAACACGGCAGAACCCGGCACCGGCCAGCTTTTCGCTCAACGGCACGATCTGCACCGGTGGCGCGGCCGCGCCGACCCCCACCGTGCCGACCCCACGGCCAGCCCGGCGGCGAGCCCCACCCCCAGCCCGACCGGCGCCAGCCCGACGCCCACGCCGTCCGGCTCGACGCCCACCCCCACCGGGCACCGGCAGGCGGAGAAGCTCGACCGTGGGCTGATCAGCGTCCGCTCCGGCAGCGCCAACCTGGTCTCCTGGCGGCTGCTCGCCGCGAGCCGCTGAGTACCGGCTTCAACGTCTACCGCGGCTCCACGAAGGTCAACGCCAGCCCGATCACCGACTCCACCAACTACCTCGACTCGCGGCGCCGCGGCCGGCGCGGCCTACACGGTGCGGGCCGTGGTGGGCGGGGTCGAGCAGGCCGCCTCGCCGGCCGCGCTGCAGTTCAGCCAACGGCTACCTGGACGTGCCGATCTCGCCGCCGGCCGGCGGCACCACGCCGGACGGCGTCGCCTACACGTACGCGGCCAACGACGCCAGCGTCGGTGACGTGGACGGCGACGGCCAGTACGAGATCGTCCTCAAGTGGGACCCGAGCAACGCCAAGGACAACTCGCAGTCCGGCTACACCGGCGACGTCTACGTCGACGCCTACAAGCTCAACGGCACCCGGCTGTGGCGCATCGACCTGGGCCGCAACATCCGGGCCGGCGCGCACTACACCCAGTTCCAGGTCTACGACTACGACGGCGACGGCAAGGCCGAGGTGGCGATGAAGACCGCCGACGGCACCAGGGACGGCACCGGCGCAGTGATCGGCTCCGTCGTCGGCCGACTACCGCAACTCCTCCGGGCTACGTCCTGTCCGGCCCCGAGTACCTGACCATGTTCAACGGGCAGACCGGCAAGGCCATGTCCGACGGTGAACTACGACCCGCCCCGGGGCACCGTCTCCTCGTGGGGCGACTCCTACGGCAACCGGGTCGACCGGTTCCTGGCCGGCACCGCCTACCTCGACGGCGCCCGGCCCAGTCGCTGATCATGTCCCGCGGCTACTACACCCGCACCGTCATCGTCGCCTGGGACTTCCGCAACGGCACGCTGACCGAGCGCTGGACGTTCGACTCCAACAGCGTCCGGCTCGCAGTACACCGAGCAGGGCGACCACCAGCTGTCCGTCGCCGACGTCGACGGCGACGGCAAGGACGAGATCATCTTCGGCGCGATGGCCATCAACGACAACGGCTCGCCGCTGTGGAACACCGGCTACGGCCACGGCGACGCGCTGCACGTCGGTGACCTGATCCCGTCCCGGCCGGGGCTGGAGGTGTTCAAGGTCGACGAGCACACCGACCAACCGGCCGCCTGGATGGCCGATGCCCGGACCGGTGCGATCGATCTGGCGCAACGCCTCCTGCGGCTGCGACAACGGCCGTGGCGTCTCCGACGACGTCTGGGCCGGCAGCCCCGGCGCCGAGTCGTGGTCGGCCGCCGTCAGCGGCATCTACAACACCTCGGGGCGAACGTCGGCCGCAAGCCCGGCTCGATCAACTTCCTGGCCTGGTGGGACGCCGACCCGGTCCGGGAACTGCTCGACGGCACGCACATCGACAAGTACGGCACCTCGGCGCGACACCCGGCTGCTGACCGGAGCGAGCGTGCACTCCAACAACGGCACCAAGTCCACCCCGTCGCTCTCCGGTGACCTGTTCGGCGACTGGCGCGAAGAGGTGATCTGGCCGACCAGCAGACAACACCGCGCTGCGCATCTACGCCACCCCGACGCCGACCGACCGCCGGATCTGGACCCTCGCTGCAGGACATCCAGTACCGGGAAGCGATCGCGTGGCAGAACACCGCCTACAACCAGCCGCCGCACCCGAGCTTCTTCATCGGCAACGGCATGTCCACCCCGCCGGCGCCGGACGTCTACCTGCGTTGAGCTCCGCCTCGCACCGCCCTGGCCGACCACCGGCCCGGGCGGTGCCGTGTGCAGGCGCCCCGGCCCACCGACCGGCTTGTTCTCCTCCCGGGCGATCCGCGGCTCTGCTGCGAACCGGCTGCTGACTGAGCAGTCAGGCAGCTGCGGGTGTGTCGGCCGGCTCCGCGCGGACCACCCGGTTCTCCTCGATCCAGTTGTCGATCCGGGCCCACCAGGCGTAGAGCCACTCGATCCGGTCGGCCTCGCCGGTCGGCAGGTCGGCCACCGGCTCGGACCACCAGCGCATCCGGATCGTCTTGTCCATCGGCAGTTCCCGCCACACGTCGGCAACGGTCCGCAGGTGGTCCACCCCGGTGTGGCCGACGAGCACCACGTCGGCGGCGGGGACGGCGTCCAGCACCGCGAGCACCCCACCCGGCCGGGGCGGCAGTACGTTGCGCATCCGGGCGGCCTTGCGGGCCATCGCCGGGAAACCCAGGCGGCGCAGCCGTTCGATGCCGCGCTCCCAGCGCTCCGGGGTGAAGTTGCCGCCCTCGGGGAAGATGACCAGCGCGTCACCGGCGTCCAGATCCGTTGCCAGCGCGGCGATCTCGTCCTCGGCGCCGTCGCCGCCGGGGGCGATGAACCGGTTCGGCAGCCGGTTGAGCAACAGGTCGATGGCCGGGTCCCACTGCAGCGCGGCCTTCAGCACGATCCGGGGCGAGCGGTCGTACCAGTTGATCAGCGCGTGCGCGAGCAGGAACGAGTCGCCCGGGCCGGCGTGCCGGCAGAGCACCACCAGCGGCCGGTCCGCCGGCAGGGCGTCCGGGCGGGCGCCCTCGATCTCCACGTGCAGCCGCAGCACCCAGCGGGCGGCGCGCCAGAGCACCCGCAGCGCGGCGCCGCAGAGCCGGTAGTGGGCGCGCTGGAAGGCCGGGCCGCGTACCCATCGGCCGAAGCCGGCGGCCATCCACAGCGCGAACATGGCGATCAGCACGCCGGCCTCGACGGCCAGGTAGACCGTCGCCAGCCAGAGCACCCGCAGCGGACGCAGCCGGCCGGGGACCAGCAGTGACCAGACGGCGGTGACCAGCAGCCAGGCCGGCGCGGTGGCGACCAGGCCGAGCGCCAGGGCCATCACCAGCGGAGCCAGCAGGGCGCGGCGTACCCAGCGCGGTGGCGGCCTCACAGCCGTTCCTTGAGGTACCCCGTGGTCGCCTCGTACGCCTGGGTGATGCGGCGCATCGCGGAGCGCAGGTCGCGGTAGGCCAGCGGCGAGTCGTCCCGGCCCGAACCGCCGCCGGTGGGCAGCACGTGCACGTCGACACCGGCCGGGATGGCAGCCATCTCCCGCGCGTAGCGGTGCCGTCGGGAAATCTCGAAGGCGACCCGGGCCACGTCGAACGGGTTGCGCGGCGGGACCAGCGGCCGGTCGATGCGCCCCACCTGGAGTACGAAGATGGTCCGGGCGCCGGACTCCACGGCCCGGCCGACCGGGATGGAGTTGACGATCCCGCCGTCCACGAAGTGCTGGTCGTCGATGTGCATGGGCGGCAGCAGCCCGGGTACGGCCGCCGAGGCGAGCACCGCGTCGATCACCGGGCCGGCGGTGAACCAGTGCTCGGCGGCGCGTTCGATGCTGGCCGCGCAGCACTCGAAGCGCACGGCGAGCCCGGCGAAGTCGGTCACCCCGTCGAGTTCGCGCTCCAGCATGGTGCGCAGCGGGCCGGACGAGTGCAGGTGGGTACCGGCCCGGGCCAGCCGGGCCAACTGCCGGGGCGCCGAATCGCCGAAGACCGCCCGTGCCTGCGGCGAGGCCCAGAGCGCCACCAGGCGCTCCACCACCGACACGTCGGGCCGCCCGGCCACCAGGACGCCGTTGAGCGCGCCGATCGAGGTACCCACGATCAGGTCCGGACGGATGCCCCGCTCCAGCAGGGCGCGCACCATGCCGACCTCGACGGCGCCGAGCACGCCCCCGCCACCCAGCACGAACGCGACCGGACCGTCCGCCACCGGCACATCATTCCACGCCGTGCCGCGCCCGGCCCGTCAGCGGGGTCACGTATATACGCGCGAGGCGTATATAGTCGCCCCATGGCAGAAGACTCCCTGGGTGAGAACGCCTACCTCGTGCTCACCGCCCTCGTCGAGGGCGCACAGCACGGGTACGCGGTGATTGAGGAGGTCAGGCGGATCTCCCACGGCGACGTGTCGCTGCACACCGGCACCCTCTACGCCCTGCTGGACCGGCTGCGCAGCGCCCGGCTCATCGAGGTCGACCGGGAGGAGGTGGTGCAGTCCCGGCTGCGCCGCTACTACCGGATCACCGGCGCCGGCCGCGAGCGGCTGGCCACCGAGACGGCCCGACTCCAGCGCCACGCAGCCGCCGCCGACGCCCGGCTGCGCCGCGCCCGTACCACCCGCCCGGCGACCGGGACGGCCGCCGGATGAGCCCCTTGGAGCGGAGCTACCGCCGACTGCTGCGCGCCTACCCGCCCGCGCACCGCGCCGTCTACGCCGACGAGATGCTGGGGGTACTCATGGACAGCGCCACGCCCGGCCAGCGGCGACCGAGCGCACGGGACACCGTCCAGCTGCTCGCCCACGGGGTCCGCGCCCGCGTGCTGCGACCGGCCCGGGTGCGCGGCGGCTTCGGTCCACAGTGGAGCGTCGCGGCCACCGTGCTCGCCTTCATCGCCGCCCTGCTGATGGCCGCCAAGGAGGCCTACCTGCTCGCCCGGTCACTCGGTATCGCGGTCTCCTTCCCGGAAGCCCACGTCGGGCTGCTGCCGCCGGACCGGATGGTCGCCGGCTGCGCCTGGGTCGCCACGGTGCTGGCGCTCACCCTGCGCCGTGGTCACCTCGCGGTGGCGCTGGCCGCGCTGGCCGCCAGCGGCGAGCTGCACAACGCGGTGGTCGGTCCGGATAGTGTCCACGCCGGGACGGTTATCAAGCTGTGCACGGCCACCCTGGCGGTGGCGGCGACGGTGGTCGGGCGGCGCACGCCGCTGCCCCGCCGACGGCCCCTGGCGGCGCTCACCCTGGCCATGCTCGGCCTCGTCGGCGGCGAAGCGGCCCAGTACGCCCGCGGGTCACTCGTCGGCGAACCCGCCGCACTGGGCTGGCAGGTCGGCACCGGGGCGGCCCTGGTGGTCGTGGTGCTGGCGTTCGGCTGGGTCGTCGTCGACCTGCCAGCGCCGGTCGCCGGACGGCTGCTGGTCCTCGCCGCCCCGGTGGTGGCCCAGATTCTGACCTACCTGTGGTTCGAGCAGACGAACCCGCAACAACGGCAGGGCCCGAGCCCGGCGGCCCTGTACGCCCTCCTGATCGCCGCCGCCGTGCTGGCACCGCTGGCCGCACTGCCCGCGCTGCGGTGGATCGAACGGCTGCACCGCCTGGTCGTACAGGGCCGGGCGGCCGAGAACCGCGCGGCACAGGAGGCCGCCCGGCACCACCCTGGATGATCCCGACCGTCGCAAACACGCAACGGGCCCGACCCTCGGGGGCCGGGCCCGTTGCATCGCAACGCTTACAGCACCCGCTGCACCCAGCCGTAGCGGTCCTCGGCCCGGCCGCGCTGGATGTCCACCAGCCGCTCGCGCAAGCCCAGCGACACCGCGCCCGGCTCGCCGTCGCCCACGGTGAACTCGAAGTCCGGCGACTTCACCGTGCCGACCGGGGTGATGACGGCGGCGGTACCACAGGCGAACGCCTCCTTGAGCGCTCCGCTGGCCGCGTCGTCCCGCCACTCCTGCATCGAATAGGGCCGCTCCACCGTCTTGAGCCCCTGCTCGGCGGCGAGGGCGATGACGGCGTCCCGGGTGATGCCGGGCAGGATCGACCCGGTCAGCGGCGGGGTGACCAGCTCGCCGTCGTAGACGAAGAAGATGTTCATGCCGCCCAGCTCGTCGACGTAGCGGCGGTGCACCGCGTCGAGGAACACCACCTGGTCACAGTCGTGGTCGATGGCCTGCGCCTGGGCCACCAGCGAGGTGGCGTAGTTGCCGCCGCACTTGGCCGCCCCGGTGCCGCCCGGCGCCGCCCGGGTGTAGTCCTGCGACACCCACAGCGACACCGTTTTCGGGGCGCCGGTGAAGTAGGCGCCGACCGGCGAGGCGATCACGCAGTAGAGGTACTCGGCGGACGGCTTGACGCCGAGGAACACCTCCGAGGCGAACATGAACGGGCGCAGGTAGAGGCTGCCGTCCTCGGTGGTGGGGATCCACTGGCGGTCGATGCGCACCAGCTCGTGCAGCGAGCCGAGGAACAGCTCGTCGGGCAGCGCCGGCATGCCCATCCGCTCGGCCGAGGCGCGGAACCGGCGGGCGTTGGCGTCCGGGCGGAACATGGTCACCCCGCCGTCGGCGCCGTGGTACGCCTTGAGCCCTTCGAAGATCTCCTGGGCGTAGTGCAGCACGGCGGTTGCCGGGTCGAGCGGGATGGGTCCCCGGGGGCCCACCTGGACGTCGTACCAGCCTTTACCTTCGGCGTACCGGATGGTCACCATGTGGTCGGTGAAGACCCGGCCGAAGCCCGGGTTGGCCATCAGGGCGTCCCGCTCGGCGGCGCTGACCGGGTTCGGGTTGCGGCGAACGGCGAACTCAACTGTCATCTCGCGATCCTCAGCTTCGCTGGCGCCCGACGGAGGTGTCGAGCGCGGTTTGCCCGGCCGGGCCCTGCCAGGAATCTACCCCGAACGGTCGTTCAGCGGGATGGTGCGGTGCCCCTGCGCGCGGGCCCGGGCACTGTCGTTGCCGACAACGACAGTGGCGCGCGAGCACCAGGCTCGCGCGCCACCCGGGCGGGGATCACCCCACGAGCTGCGCCAGCCGGTCGCCCACCTCGGCGGTACGCAGCTGCTGCCCCACAGTGCGCTGGGCCAGCTCGGCTGCGACCGCCTCGGTTACTCGTACCGACTCCTCGGGGTGGCCGAGGTGGTCGAGGAGCAGCGCGACGGAGAGCACGGCGGCGGCCGGGTCGGCGATGCCCTGGCCGGCGATGTCCGGCGCGGAGCCGTGCACCGGCTCGAACATCGACGGGTACGCCCGCTCCGGGTTGATGCAGCCGCTCGCGGCCAGGCCGATGCCGCCGGTGACGGCGGCTGCGATGTCGGTGAGGATGTCACCGAAGAGGTTGTCGGTGACCACCACGTCGTACCGGGACGGGTTGGTCACCATGAACATGGCGGCGGCGTCGACGTGCTGGTATTCGGTGGCGATGTCCGGGAAGTCGCGGGCCACCTCGGCGAAGGTGCGCGCCCACAGGCCGCCGGCATGGGTCAGCACGTTGGTCTTGTGCACCATGGTGACCTTGCGGCGCTCGCGCTTGCCGGCCCGGGCGAAGGCGTCCCGGATCACCCGCTCCACACCGTGCCGGGTGTTCAGGCTCTCCTCGGTGGCGATCTCGTGCGGGGTGCCGACGTGCATGCCGCCGCCGGCCCCGGTGTAGAGCCCCTCGGTACCTTCGCGGACCACCACGAAGTCGATCTCACCCGGCTTCACCGCGCCCAGCGGGCCGGTGGTGCCCGGCCAGAGCCGGGACGGGCGCAGGTTGACGTACTGGTCGAAGTCGAAGCGCAGCTTCAGCAGCAGGCCCCGCTCCAGCACGCCGGGCGGCACGCTGGGGTCGCCCACGGCGCCGAGCAGGATGCCGTCGAAGCCGGCCAGCTCGTCGCGCACGGAGTCGGGGAGCACCTCGCCGGTGCGGTGGTAGCGGGCGGCGCCCAGGTCGTAGTCGACGGTCTCCACACCGGGCAGCACGGTACGCAGGACCTTGACGCCCTGGGCCACCACCTCGGTACCGATGCCGTCGCCGGGAACCAGCGCGATCCGGGCCACGTCGTGCCTCCTCATCCCTGCCGAACCTAACCAACGTTAGGTGGACATCCTAAAAACCGGAAAATCAATCCCACAGTACGGGCGACCGCGCCACCGCTCGGCGAGGCCTCACGCTACCGCCGCCCGGCCGACCGGCCGCCCCCACCCGGCGCGGGCCCGGCCGGAGGCTCTCAGCTCTCAGCAAACTGCCAGCTTGGGGCCAGACGGATCGTATCTGGGCTGCTTACTGTGGCTGTAGTGACACAAGTGGAGAACCGCAAGGAGGCCACCGTGTTCCCTGGCCCGCCAGTGCCGCCTGGGCCTTCCCTGGTCCCCGGCCAGCCCGGACCCGCGTCGATCGTCGGCGTACCGTCCGGCGAGGTGTTCGTCGCCCGGCACCGTACCCATGCTCTCGGCACCGAGATCTCGTTCTGCCTGACCGCCCCGGTCGGCCTGCCGCGCCGCCGGATCAGCGAGGCGCTGGGCGCCGCGGTGGCCGAGATCCGCGCGGTGGAGGCGGCGTTCAGCCCGTTCCAGAAGCGTTCCCTGGTCAGCGCGGTACGCCGGGGTGAACTGGCGCACGAGGCGTACCCGCCGCCGCTGGCCGAGGTGGTGGCCCGCTGCGCGCAGCTGCGCGCCGCCACCGACGGCTGGTTCGACGCCTGGGCCGTACCCGGCGGCTTCGACCCGCTGGGCCTGGTCAAGGGCTGGGCGGTGGACCGGGCCGCGCTGCTGCTGGCGGCCGGCGGGGTGACCGGCTGCGCCATCCGGGCCGGCTCCGACCGACTGGTCTACGGCACCGCCCCGCACGGCGGCCCGTGGCGCATCGGCCTGCCCGCCCCCGGCGACGCGCTGCGGCGTACCGCCGCCGTGGAGCTGACCGAAGGTGCGCTCGCGGTGGCCGGCGCCACCCCGCTGACCCGGGACCGGATCGTCGACCCGCACACCGGGGCACCGGCCTATCCGGCCGGACCGGCCGCCGTGGCCGGCCCGCAGCTGGCCCACGCCAACGCCTACGCGGTGGCCCTGTGCGCGGCGGGCGGCGCCGGGCTGGAGTGGTTCCCCACCACCGACGGCTACCGCGCCGTGGTCCTGGACGGCCGGCCGACCCCGCCGCTGCCGCCCCGCGCACCGGCTGCGCCCCGTACCCCCGTCCGACCACCGGCCGCGATGGCCGCTTGAACCCTCCCCGGCGTACCGACCGGGCGGAGGCGCTTCATGCGCGCGTGTCCGCCCCCGGTACCCGATCGGGGTCGCCGCCCGGCGTTGTGGGGATACCGGGCGGCGACCCCGATCTCGCTACTCCTCGGTGAGGTCGACCGCGGCGGCGGCCGAGGCGCCGATCGCCTCGGCGGCCTTGGCCAGCAGGTCGGCCGGGACCGCGCCGTCCACGGTGAGGGTCATCAGCGCCTCGCCCCCGGCCGCTCGGCGGGCCACCTGCATGGCGGCGATGTTGACGCCGCTGCCGCCCAGGATGGTGCCGACGGTGCCGACCACGCCGGGCCGGTCGGCGTAGCGCAGGAAGAGCAGGATGCCCTCGGCGGACAGCTCCAGGTCGTAGTCGTCCACGCCGGTGAGGCGCACGGCGCCCCGGTGCAGGGTCCCGCGCACCGCCACGGTGCGCCCGTCCGGCAGCACGCCCTGCACCGCCACGGTGCCCGGCTCCTCCGGGGTCTCCGGTTCGGTGCGCAGGCCGACCGTGACGCCGCGCTCGGCGGCCAGCAGCGGCGCGTTGACGTAGCTGACCCGGTCCTCTACGACGCCGTCGAAGAGCCCCTTGGTGGCGGCCAGCTTCAGCACGGTGACGTCGTTGGCGAGTACCGCGCCGCGGACCACCACGTCGACCGAGGCGGCCGCGCCGCCGGCCACCGCGGTGAACACCTTCCCCAGCCGCTCGGCCAGCGGCAGGTACGGCCGGACGTCCTCGGCCACCACGCCGCCGGCCTGCACGTTGGCCGCATCCGGGACGAACTCGCCGCGCAGCGCCAGCTTCACGCTGCGCGCCACGGCCAGCCCCGCCTTGTCCTGCGCCTCAACCGTCGAGGCGCCCAGGTGCGGGACGGCCACCACGCTGTCGTAGGCCAGCAGCGGCGAGTCGGTGCACGGCTCGGTGGCGAAGACGTCCAGCCCGACGCCGCCCACCCGGCCCTCGCGGACCGCGTCCAGCAGCGCCGCCTCGTCGATCAGGCCGCCCCGGGCGGCGTTGACGATGCGTACCGTCGGCTTGACCAGGCGTAGCTCCCGGGCGCCGATCAGGCCCACGGTCTCCGGCGTGCGGGGCAGGTGGATGGTGATCAGGTCGGCCTCGCGCAGCAGCTCGTCCAGGGTCGCCAGGTGCACGCCCAGCTGCGCGGCGCGGGCCGGCTGCACGTACGGGTCGTACGCCAGGATGTTCACCCCGAACGCCTGCATCCGTTGCGCCACAAGGACCCCGATCTTGCCAAGGCCGACCACGCCGAGGGTCTTGCCGGCGATCTCGATGCCGGTGAACTTCGACCGCTGCCACTTGCCGGCCTTCAGCGAGGCGTGCGCCGCGCTGGTGTGCCGGCTCACCGCGAGCAGCAGCGCGATGGCCTGCTCGGCGGCCGAGATGATGTTGGAGGTGGGGGCGTTGACCACCAGGACGCCGCGCGCCGTGGCGGCCGGTACCGCGACGTTGTCCAGGCCCACCCCGGCCCGGGCCACCACGCGCAGCCGGGGCGCCGCGGCGATCGCCTCGGCATCGATCTGGGTGGCGCTGCGGACGATCACGGCGTCGGCGTCGGCGAGCGCGGCGAGCAGGGCGGGGCGGTCGACGCCGTCGACGTGGCGCACGTCGAAGTCGTCGGCGAGCACGGCGAGCGCGGCCGGGGCAAGCTCCTCGGCCACCAGGACCACGGGGGTACGCGGCCCGGGGGCGGGCGTGCTGGCAGAAAGTGGCGGGTCGGTGGGCGACATCGGGCCTCCGCAGGATTGGGGCGCAGCGACCACGCCCGCCGTTGGACGTAGTTACGGCCGTCTTTCCCCGATGTTACGGAATCCGACGTCAGTTCGGTGCTGGTACAACGGGCGAGGCTCCTCGGCCGTTCGCGCGATTGCCGCCCCGGGCCGGTCGCGGGCTTGATCCAGGTGCGTCGATGGCCGGCTCGGTGACCCGGCGCCGCCCCCGCGCCGCCCGGTCCGGTGGCGCCATCGGTACCACGGCCGCTCCCGGGCTGCCCTGGGCGCGCAGAATGGGCAGCCGGGTACGTACCCCCACCGGCGCCCGGCCGGCCACCTCCCGGAAGCTGCCCGCCTGCCCGACCAGCACCTCGTGCAGCCGGTCCAGGTCGGCAGTGGCCAGCGGCGGGTACACCCGCTCGGTGGGCGGCTCGTCGTCGGCGCCCAGCGCGCCGCGGCCGAGCATGAAGTCGCGGATCGCCGCGCGCACCGCCGGCAGGCAGACCGGCGAGTGGTAGAGCACGTTGAGCGCCTGCAGGCGCATGTCGTTGACGTGCTCGTCGCCCCGGTTGGCGTGGAAGTGCGGGTTGCGGGTCTCGATCTGCCGCACGCTCACCCCGTCCGGCATGAAGTCCGGGTGTGGCGAGGCGAGCACCCCGCCGAACTGCTCGAACAGATCGAGGAACTGGTACGGCTCGACGGCGAACCCGCCGGCCAGCCGCATCCGCATGCCCAGGTCGAGGGAGAGCGCGTGCTCACCGGCGTTGCCGGTGGCGATCACCTCGGTACCGAAACCGGAGTACTCGGCCACCAGCTGGTTGAGGAAGTGGTTGGTCACCTCGGAGGTACGCCCGCGCCGGCTGAAGAACAGCCGCCCCTCCTGCACCTTCGGCTTGGAGTGCCAGGAGATGCGTACCATCGTCGGCCCCTCGGCCAGCGCGAACCCGGCGGCATAGGCCTTGCAGTACTCGTTGACCGCGCCCGGCACGTAGTTGTCGGCGTCCACGTAGCCGAGGTAGTGGCGGCCGGACAGCGCGGCCAGGGCCAGGCCGACCAGCATCGCCTCGCCCTTGCCGGCGCGCACCAGCCCGGTCTCGTCGAGCAGTTCGGGCAGGCCGGCGGCCTGCACGGCGGCGGCCAGTCCCGGGTCGCGCTGGTGGACGGCGAGCGCGGGGCGGCCGGTGGCGCGGCAGAAGTCCTCGATGCTCTGCGACTCCATGCCGTAGCGGTCGACGGGCGCCCGGTCGGAGTTGGAGACCACCACGATGAGGCAGTCGTGCGGTACCCCGGCGAGCACCCCTTCGATCACCCGGCGACTCTCGTTCATGCACGGGATCACGACGACCATGTCGCGCTCCACGCGGCGCAGCGCATCGGCGCCGACCACCTGGCTGGTCCACTCGTGCTCGCCACTGTCGTCCGGGTAGCCGCCCGAATCGAGCTCGATCACCCGCTGGAGTTCATGGATCCTGACCGATCCGAACCGTTCGGTGAGGCGTGGTCGCTCCAAACGCATGACCCGACGGTACAGCCGTTCGGACAGTCCCGTTTGCCCCGCAACCTTCCGCAACCTGCCGGTAACCCACCAGGAACCGAAGTTAACCAAACAACACAGAGCGAGACCGATCCACAACGGCAACCCACTACGGAGCGAGACCGCCCCACGACGCCAAACCACTGCGGAGCCACCCCAGCGCCGAAGAGTGCTACAGCACTCCCAATGCCAAACAGCAACCAGATTCGGCCGGCAACCAACGAGGAGCGGGGCGGGGGTGAGCACGCAGGGATCAAGCCTGACCGCCCGGAGTGCTCACCCCCGCCCCGCTCCTCGTTCACCCAAGAGCAGAAGCGGAAGAACTATGCAGTCTCAGTAAGAGGCCGATCCACCCACGACATCATCCCGCGCAGTTGCTTGCCGGTGACCTCGATCGGATGCGCCGCCCCCTCCTCACGGAACTTCGTGAAGTTGGGCCGCCCGTTGTCGTCCTCGGCGATGAGTTCCCGGGCGAACGTGCCGTCCTGGATCTCCCCCAGGATCCGGCGCATCTCCTCCTTGACCCGGGCGTCGATGACGCGCGGGCCGCGGGTGTAGTCGCCGTACTCGGCGGTGTCCGAGACGCTGTAACGCATCCGGGCGATGCCGCCCTCGTACATCAGGTCGACGATGAGCTTCAGCTCGTGCAGGCACTCGAAGTAGGCCACCTCGGGCTGGTACCCGGCCTCGGTGAGCACCTCGAAGCCGGTCTGCACCAGCGCCGAGGCGCCGCCACAGAGCACCGCCTGCTCGCCGAAGAGGTCGGTCTCGGTCTCCTCGGTGAAGGTGGTCCGGATGACGCCGGCCCGGGTACCGCCGATGCCCTTGGCGTAGGACAGCGCCAGGGCCAGTGCGCCGCCGGTGGCGTCCTGTTCGACGGCGACCAGGCAGGGCACGCCCTTGCCGTCGACGAACTGGCGGCGTACCAGGTGGCCGGGGCCCTTGGGGGCGACCATGGCGACGTCGACGTCGGCCGGCGGCTCGATCAGGCCGAACCGGATGTTGAGGCCGTGCCCGAAGAAGAGCGCCTTGCCGGCGGTCAGGTTGGGGGCGATGTCCTCGGCGTAGACCTTGCGCTGGGCGGTGTCCGGCGCCAGGATCATGATCACGTCCGCCCAGGCGGAGACCTCGGCGGGGGTACCCACCGGCAGGCCCTGCTCGGCCACCTTGGGGCGGCTCTTGGAGCCCTCCGGCAGGCCGATGCGCACCTCGACACCCGAATCGCGCAGGGACAGCGCGTGGGCGTGGCCCTGGCTGCCGTACCCGATGACGGCGACCTTGCGCCCCTGGATGATCGACAGGTCGGCGTCGTCGTCGTAGTAGACCTCAGCGGCCAATGTACTTTCCTTTCCACACACAGCGGCCCGGACGGGCAGCCGCAATTCTCGGACTGGGGTGCGCGGCTCAGGCGGCCGCACGCAGCGCCGGGCCGGTGATCGAGCGCGAGCCGCGCCCGATGGCCACCATGCCGGACTGCACCATTTCCTTGATCCCGAACGGTTCCAGGTCACGCAGCAGCGCTTCCAGCTTGTCAGCCGTCCCGGTGGCCTCGATGGTCAGGGTGTCCGGGGCGACGTCGACCACCCGGGCGCGGAACAGGTTCACCGTCTCCAGCACCTGGGCGCGCACCGTCCGCTCGGCCCGGACCTTGACCAGCAGCAGTTCCCGCTGCACGCTGCCGGCCTGCTCCAGCTCGACGATCTTCAGTACGTTCACCAGCTTGTTGAGCTGCTTGGTCACCTGCTCCAGCGGTGCGGAGTCGGCGCCCACCCGGATGGTGATCCGGGAGACCTCGGGGTTCTCGGTCTCCCCGACGGCCAGTGAGTCGATGTTGAACCCGCGCCGGGAGAACAGCTGCGCCACCCGGGCCAGCACACCGGGCTTGTTCTCCACCAGGACGGAGAGCGTGTGGACGGTCATAGGTCGTCTTCCTCGAAGGCGGGCCGCTGCTCGCGGGCGAACAGGATTTCGTCGTTGCTGGTACCGGCGGCCACCATCGGCCACACCATGGCGTCCTTGCCGACCACGAAGTCGATGACCACGGGGGCGTCGTTGATGGCCATCGCCGCCTCGATCGTCTTGTCCACGTCGGCGGCGCTCTCGCAGCGCAGCCCGATGCAGCCGAGCGCCTCGGCGAGCTTGACGAAGTCGGGGATGCGGTGCTTGTGGGTACCCAGGTCGGTGTTGGAGTAACGCTTGTCGTAGAACAGCGTCTGCCACTGCCGGACCATGCCCAGGTTGCCGTTGTTGATGATGGCGATCTTCACCGGGATGCCCTCGATGGCGCAGGTGGCCAGCTCCTGGTTGGTCATCTGGAAGCAGCCGTCGCCGTCGATGGCCCAGACCACCGTGTCCGGCTGGCCCACCTTGGCGCCCATGGCGGCCGGCACCGCGTACCCCATGGTGCCCAGGCCGCCGGAGTTGAGCCAGGTGGCCGGCTTCTCGTAGGAGATGAACTGGGCCGCCCACATCTGGTGCTGGCCGACGCCGGCGCAGTAGATGGCGTCCGGGCCGGCGATCTCGCCGATCCGCTTGATCACGTACTGCGGGGCCAGCGTGCCGTCGTCCGGCTCCTCCCAGCCCAGCGGGTAGCGGTCCATCAGGTCGCGCAGGGTGCGCCACCAGTCGGCGATGTCGGCCCGGTGGCCGGCCGCGTGCTCCACCCCGACCGCGCCGATCAGCTCCTCGATGACGAACCTGGCGTCGCCCACGATCGGCACGTCGGCGGCCCGGTTCTTGCCGATCTCGGCCGGATCGATGTCGGCGTGCACGATCTGGGCGTGCGGGGCGAAGGAGTCCAGCTTGCCGGTGACCCGGTCGTCGAAGCGCGCCCCCAGGGCGACGATCAGGTCGGTCTTCTGCAGCGCGTACACCGCCGAAACGGTGCCGTGCATGCCGGGCATGCCCACGTGCTGCGGGTGCGAGTCGGGGAACGCGCCCCGGGCCATCAGCGTGGTGACCACCGGGGCGCCGGTCAGCTCGGCCAGCTCCAGCAGCTGCGCGGCGGCCTTGGCCTTGAGCACGCCACCGCCGACGTAGAGCACCGGGCGGCGGGCGGCGGTGATCAGCCGGGCCGCCTCCCGGATCTGCTTGCCGTGCGGGTGCAGGGTGGGCCGGTAGCCGGGCAGGTCCAGGGTCGGCGGCCAGGAGAACGTGGTCGGGTTCTGCAGCACGTCCTTGGGGATGTCCACCAGCACCGGGCCGGGCCGGCCGGTGGCCGCCAGGTGGAACGCCTCGGCCAGGATCCGGGGCAGCTCCCGGCCGTCCTGCACCAGGTAGTTGTGCTTGGTGATGGGGACGGTGATACCGGCGATGTCGGCTTCCTGGAAGGCGTCGGTGCCGATGGCGCTGCGCGCCACCTGGCCGGTGATGGCCACGATCGGCACCGAGTCCATCTGCGCGTCGGCGATCGGGGTGACCAGGTTGGTGGCGCCCGGCCCGGAGGTGGCCATGCACACGCCGACCTTGCCGGTGGCCTGGGCGTAGCCGGTGGCGGCGTGGCCGGCGCCCTGCTCGTGGCGGACCAGGATGTGCCGCACCGAGGAGTCGAAGAGCGGGTCGTAGGCCGGCAGGATGGCGCCGCCCGGGATGCCGAAGACCACCTCTACGCCGAGCGCCTCCAACGACCGGACGAGCGACTGCGCGCCGGTCATCGGTTCGTCGGTGACGGTCTTCGCTACCCGCGCCGCGCCGTTCGGACCGCCCGCGTGGGCGGGCGGTGTCGGCACGGGGCTACCCACGCGGTGCGCGAGGGTCTCGGGTGTCGGTCTGGTCATGTCGGGCACCTGCTCCGGTTGGATTCCGATTCCGGTCTGCACTGTGTTCGGTCTGGTCTGCACTGTGTTCGGTCTGCTCTGCACTGTGTTCGGTCTCGCTGCTGTTCAGTTTCGCGCGTCGTCGTCCGACGGCCCGCGCGGGTCCAACGGCCGGCCGCGGACCGGGACACCGGTCCCACCGGGGACGACACCAGGACAACAAAAAAGCCCTCGTGTGGGTCACACGGGGCTAGCGCACTCTTCGCGGGAAGAGTGCGCTCAGGTAAGTACTCGGGCGTTCTGCGTCGCAGACATGTGGCTAACTCTGACGCATCTCATGCCGCGAGTCAACCTGTCCCGCATCGTGGGCGCGCCGCTGGGCGGGCAGCGGCGGTACGCCGGCCAGCAGCGCGGTGACCTGCTCGGCGGGGACCGGCGGGCAGATCGCCGAACCCTGCCCGAGCGGGCAGCCGGTACGCTCCACCGCCGCCCGCGCGTCGTCGTCGCCGATCCCCTCGGCCAGCGGCAACTTGCCCAGCCGCTGGGCCAGCTGCACGCAGATGTCCAGCAGCGGGTCGACCAGCAGCGCCCGGTCGATCTTGACAATGTCCACCGGCAGGGTACGCAGCAGCCCGAGCGAGGAGTACCCCGCCCCGAAGTCGTCCAGCGCCACCCGGACGCCGAGTTCGCGCAGCTCGGTCAGGCGCAGGGTGACCTCGTCCGGGTCCAGCGCCACGGCGTGCTCGGTCACCTCCAGCACCAGCAGGCTGGGCGGCAGATGGTGGGCGTTCAGCAGCTGGAGCACCCGGGGCACGTAGCCGGGCTGCTGCAGGTCGCGTACCGAGATGTTGACCGCCACCCACGGCTGGTGGCCGGCGGCGACCCACCGGGCCAGCTGCCGGCACGCCTGGTCGAGGACCCAGGCGTCCAGCTCGCCGATCAGCCCGGCGTCCTCGGCGATCGGGATGAACTCGTCCGGCGGCACCGGCCCCAGCTCCGGGTGGGACCAGCGCAGCAGCGTCTCCACCCCGACCGGCCGGCCGTCCGGCAGCGCCACGATCGGCTGGAACACCAGGGACAGCTCGCCCCGCCCGGCCGCGCCGCGCAGCTCCTGCTCGACCTGGTTGCGGCGGCGCAGCCAGCTGGCGTCGGCCACCAGGTAGCTCTCCACCCGGTTCTTGCCGCGCCGCTTGGCGAAGCGCAGCGCCACGTCCGCGTTGGCCAGCAGCCGGACCAGCCCGTCCCCGGCGCTGCCCGGGCCGGCTACGCCGACGCTGGCGGACAGGTACACCACCGCGTCGCCCACCGGATACGGCTGGGCCAGGGCGGTACGCACCGCCTCGGCCACCGGACCGGCCTGTCCCGGCGGGCCGGCCAGCAGCGCCGCGAACTCGTCGCCGCCGAGCCGGGCGACCAGGCCGTCGTCGGGTACCGCGACGCGCAGCCGCCGGGCCACCTCGACCAGCACCAGGTCACCCATGTCGTGCCCGCGGATGTCGTTGACGCTCTTGAACCCGTCCAGGTCGATCAGGAGCAGGGTACGGGAGCCGCCGCCGCTGTTGATCAGCTCGATCAGCCGGCGCCGGTTGGGCAGCCCGGTCAGCGGGTCGGTCTGCGCCTGGTGCCGGTAGGCGGCGATCACCCGGCGTAGCTGCAGCACGGTGGCCGCCTGCCGGACCGTCACCACGGCCGCCAGGGCGAGCAGCACCACCAGCCCGATCCGGTCGACCGGGCCGATCGTCACCAGCCGCGCCCCGACGGCGACCACGGCGACCAGTACCGGGGCCAGCCCGATCAGCAGCGGCGGGCGGCCCAGCTCGGGTACCGGCCGGGGCAGCCCGGCCAGCCACGGCGCGAGCCGGCCGACGCCGGCCAGCGCGGCGGCGTAGGCCAGCGCGGCGAGCAGGAAGACGACCGGGCCGGCGTACCGGGCGGCGGTGACCACGAGCACCGCGAGTACCGCCGCCCCGGCCACCGCGGCGCAGGCGGGCAGCAGCACGGTACGGGCCGGGCCGCCGCGCGCGGCCACCACCGCGGCGGTACCGGCGACCAGCAGCGTCACCACCGATGGCAGCGTGATCGCCACACAGTCGGCCAGCCGGGCGAGCACCAGCGGCTCACCGGCCAGGCGCGGGTGAATCGGCTCCACCGCCAGGTCCCAGAGCACGTAGAAGCCGCTGCCGCCGATCAGCACGCCGTCCAGCAGGCTGCGCAGCCCCTCCGGCCGGTCCCCGAGGCTGGCCAGCCGGAGCAGGGTGACCAGCTGCAACACCCCGGCGGCGCAGACGCCCAGGGCCAGCGGCAGCAGCGCGGTGCCGGAGTGCCGGTCGCCGCCGAGCGCCGCGTACCCGGCGGTGAGCGCCAGCCCGCCGCCACCGCAGAGCACCCCGGCGGCGCCCAGCGCTCCGGACGGTGCGGGGACGCCGCGGCGCAGCCAACGGGCCGACAGCACGGCCCCCACCAGCGCCGACGCGGCTGCGAGGCTGAGCAGGACCCGTCCAGAGGCGGCCGGCGCCAGTGCCCCGTCCGCGGCCCACGCCCCGCCGGCCCACACTCCGCCCGCCCACGGACGCGCGTCACCCAGGGCAGCGGGTACCAGTGCGGCGAGGGGCACACCCCTACTCTGCCTGATGATCGCGAAAAACACGGGCCCGGGGTGTCCCGCAGCGTGGAACCGCGACGGCGTCCAGTTCCGGATGGCGGACTCCGGGTGCAGACTGGGGTTCATGCCCGAACTGCGCTCCAGGACCTCCACGCACGGCCGCATGATGGCCGGCGCCCGCGCGCTGTGGCGCGCCACCGGCATGACGGACAGCGACTTCGGCAAGCCCATCGTGGCCATCGCCAACAGTTTCACCCAGTTCGTCCCGGGCCATGTGCACCTGCGCAATCTCGGCGCCCTGGTGGCTGATTCGATCGCGGCGGCCGGCGGGGTGGGGCGCGAGTTCAACACCATCGCCGTGGACGACGGCATCGCCATGGGGCACGGCGGCATGCTCTACTCGCTGCCCAGCCGCGAGCTGATCGCCGACGCGGTGGAGTACATGGTCAACGCGCACTGCGCGGACGCCCTGGTGTGCATCTCCAACTGTGACAAGATCACCCCGGGCATGCTGCTGGCCGCCCTGCGGCTCAACATCCCCACGGTGTTCGTCTCGGGCGGCCCGATGGAGGCCGGCAAGACGGTGGCCGTCGACGGCGTGGTGCACCCCAAGCTCGACCTCATCGACGCCATGGTCGCCTCGGCCAACGACGCCGTCAGCGACGAGCAGCTGGCCACCATCGAACGCTCCGCCTGCCCCACCTGCGGCTCCTGCTCGGGCATGTTCACCGCCAACTCGATGAACTGCCTGACCGAGGCGATCGGCCTGGCGCTGCCCGGCAACGGCTCGACGCTGGCCACCCACGCCGCCCGCAAGGCCCTCTTCGAGCGGGCCGGCAGCCTCATCGTCGAGCTGGCCCAGCGCTACTACGACGGCGACGACGCCAGCGTGCTGCCCCGGGCCATCGCCAGCCGCCCGGCGTTCGAGAACGCCGTCGCCCTGGACGTGGCGATGGGCGGCTCCACCAACACCGTGCTGCACCTGCTGGCCGCCGCCCGGGAAGCCGAGCTGGACTTCACCGTCGCCGACATCGACGCCATCTCCCGCCGGGTGCCCTGCCTGGCCAAGGTCGCGCCGAACACGCCGAAATACCACATGGAGGACGTGCACCGGGCCGGCGGCATCCCGGCCATCCTCGGCGAACTCGACCGCGCCGGCCTGCTGCACCGCAACGTCAGCACGGTGCACTCGGCCAGCGTCGAGCAGTGGCTGTCCAGCTGGGACATCCGCAGCGGGGCGGCGTCGCCGGAGGCGGTGGAGCTGTTCCACGCGGCGCCCGGCGGGGTGCGTACCACCGAGCCGTTCTCCACCGACAACCGGTGGACCAGCCTGGACACCGACGCGGCGACCGGCTGCATCCGGGACCTGGCGCACGCCTACACCGCCGACGGCGGCCTGGCCATCCTGCACGGCAACCTGGCGCCGGACGGCGCCGTGGTGAAGACCGCCGGGGTGGAGGAGTCGCTGTGGCGCTTCAGCGGCCCGGCGAAGGTCTTCGAGTCGCAGGAGGCGGCCGTCTCCGCCATCCTGGCCGGCGACATCGTGGCCGGCGACGTGGTGGTCATCCGGTACGAGGGTCCCCGCGGCGGGCCGGGCATGCAGGAGATGCTCTACCCCACCTCGTTCCTCAAGGGCCGGGGGCTGGGCAAGGCGTGCGCGCTGGTCACCGACGGCCGGTTCTCCGGCGGGACCAGCGGCCTGTCCATCGGACACATCTCCCCCGAGGCGGCCGGTGGCGGCCTGATCGCCCTGGTCGAGGACGGTGACCTCGTCGAGATCGACATCCCGGCGCGCTCGCTGCGCCTGGCCGTCGCCGCCGACGTGCTGGACGCCCGGCGGGTGGCGCAGGAGAAGCGCGACAAGCCGTACACCCCGGTGGACCGGCAGCGCCCGGTGTCGGCCGCGCTGCGGGCGTACGCCTCGATGGCCACCGCCGCCAGCGACGGTGCGTACCGGCGGGTGCCCGAGTAGGGCTGTCCGGTAACGGCACCGAACTGACACGATCGTCGGCATGCCCGGTCATGTCGTCAGCCGTCCCGATCCCAGCCGGCGGGCCCGCTGGCACGCCCGGCTGGCCGACGAGCAGCTCGGCGCCGTCGGGCTGGTGACGGCGCCAACCGTCGGGCTGATCAGCGGTCTGGCGACGGCCAACCCGGGCCTCGGCGTCGGCGTCGGGTTCGGTGTCGTCGTCGTCGACATCGTGGGGCGCCGGATCGCGCGCCGGCTGCTCCGGCCGCGCGGCGAGCACCTGCGCGAGATCACCGACAAGCCGGGACGCGCCGACCTCGCCACCGCCCGGGCGGCGATCAAGCGCACCGAACGGGCCTGGCCACAACTCGGGGTGCTCGCCGACGAGCAGCCGGCGCCGGTACTCGCCGAGGCGCTCTGGCAGCTCGCCGGTGACCTGCGCCGCCGCGCCGAGCTGTACGACGCCCTGGACGCCGCTCGCCAACTGCTGACCGACCTGCCGCCGGCCGAACCCGCCCGGGTCGAGGTCGAGCACCGGCGGGCGCAGCTCACCGACGCCCTCGACCGGGTCCAGGACTCGATCAGCGGACGCCTGGACCGGCTGGACCGGCTGGCCGACGCCTGTGTCCGGCAGGCGATCGCGCAGGCCGCCCGGCTACGCCTGGCCGACCTGCACCGGCGTACCGAGCGTCTGCTCGCGGCGGAGAGCGCCGGGAGCGCCGGGGACGGCCGGGACGGTGCCGGCGACCCGGCGGCGGAGCTGGCCGAGCGGACCGAGGCGGTGATCAGCGCGTACCGCGAACTGACCGGAACCCGGCTGGCCGACGACGGGGCGGCTTGACAGCGGGTGGGTGAGGCGGCTTACTCAACCGAGTAAGCGGCGGGGCAACGCCGTACCCCCTGATGGTTCTAGCCGAACGACGTGCCGACTCACGTCCGGGCCGGTGCGGCGACTTCGGGGATCTGGAGATTTCTCATGCGGTCCCACCGCATCCGCCTGGCCGCGCTCGCCGCCGTCCTGACCCTGCTGGGCGGGGTCGCCGTGAGCCTGGCCCGGGGCGCCGCCGCCGCCACCGACGGCTTCGTCAGCCGCTGCGGCGTGCACTTCTGCCTCAACGGGAAGACCTACTACTTCGCCGGGGCGAACACCTACGACGTGTTCACCTACGGTGGAAGTTACGGCGACACCGAGACCCAGTACATGGACAAGGCCCGCATCGACAACCACTTCGCCGAACTGGCCGGCGACGGGGTGAGCGTGCTGCGGCTGTGGATGTTCGACCACGAGAGCTGGCACGGCTTCGAGTCGGCCAAAGGCGTCTACAACGACCAGGAGTTCGCCGAGTTCGACTACATCATCGCCTCGGCCAAGGCGCACAACATCCGGCTCATCCCGACCCTGGAGAACTACTGGGAGGCTTACGGCGGCATCGACACCCGACTGTCCTGGGAGGGGCTGGGCACCGGGCAGTCCAACCGCTGGCGGTTCTTCAACAAGACCGCCTGCCCGGGCTGCTTCACCCAGTACAAGAACTACGTCAACTACGCCCTCAACCGGGTCAACCACTACACCGAGGTGGCGTACCGCAACGATCCGACCATCTTCGCCTGGGACCTGATGAACGAGCCGCGCTACGAGGGCCAGGGCAGCGAGAGCAGCTCCGGCGTCACGCTGCGCGCCTGGGTGGACGAGATGGGCGCCTATATCAAGGGCATCGACCCCAACCACATGGTGTACGCGGGCATCGAAGGGCACCAGAGCAAGTACGGCTTCGGCGGCGACGAGGGCAACCCGTTCGTCTACCTGCAACAGTCGCCGTACCTCGACTTCACCTCGGCGCACCCCTACCCCAACGAGGGCTGGGCCGCGCTCACCCTGCAGCAGACCGTCACCCTCATCAACGCCTGGAACTCCGACTCGGTGAACCTGGTCGGCAAGCCGTTCTTCCTCGGCGAGTTCAACACCATGGGGGTGGACCGCTCCACCTGGTGGAGCGCCATCTACTCCGACATCGAGCAGCAGGACATCGCCGGCAGCGCCTTCTGGTGGTACCCGGACCCGCAGGCCGGCGGCGACAACTACGCCGTCAAGCACGGCGCCCCGGAGCTGTCGGTCTTCTCCGCGCACTCGGCCCGGATGGTGGCCAAGAGCGGCGGCACCCCGCCGTCGGCGTCGGCCTCCCCCTCGGTGTCCGCGTCCCGCTCGGCCTCCCCGTCGGCCTCGGCCTCCCGCTCGGCGTCCGCCTCCCCGTCGGCCTCGGTGTCGCGGTCGGCGTCCCCGTCCGCGTCGGCGTCCCGGTCGGCCTCGCCGTCCCCTTCGGCGTCCCGGTCGGCGTCGGCGTCCCCGTCGGCGTCCCGGTCGGCGTCGGCGTCCCCGTCGGCGTCCGGTTCGAGCGGGTGCTCGGTGAATTACGCGGTCAATGACTGGGGCAGCGGCTTCGTGGCCACGGTGAGCATCACCAACGGGGGTACCAGCGCGGTCAACGGCTGGACGCTGCGCTGGTCGTTCACCGGCGCCCAGCAGGTCACCAACGCCTGGAACGGCGTCGTCACCCAGGCCGGCCAGGCGGTGACGGCGACAAACGCCAGCTGGAACGCCGCCCTCGCGCCCGGCGCCGCCGCCACCTTCGGCTTCCAGGCCACCTACACCGCCACCAACCCCACCCCCACCACGTTCACCCTCAACGGCGCCCCCTGCACCCGCACGTGAGCTGAAGGAATCTTGGGGTTGTCGGGGTCCTGGCGACTCGTCAGACCCCGACAACCCCAAGATCGCTGGTGACCATGTCGGGAAGGTGTCGGGGGGAGGGCGCGGTGGGTGGGCGGTGAGGGCGGCTGGGGCCGGTAGAGTCGGGGAGTCTCGCGACTGGCGCAGAGGTTCCCGGTGCAACGGCACGGGGATCGGGTGGAAGAGACCACCGGGGAGCGACGCACACCGGCACCGCGCGCCTGGGTACCGGATCACCCGTCAAAGGGGAGCACCGTGCACGTACCACCGATTCCGCACCTGACCGCCACCGACCCGGCCCTGGCCGACCTGGTCGAACGGGAGGCCCGCCGGCAGCACGACGTGCTGCGCATGATCCCGTCCGAGAACTACGTCTCCTCCGCCGTGCTGGAGGCCACCGGCACCCTGCTGACCAACAAGTACTCCGAGGGCTACGCCGGCAAGCGCTACTACGAGGGCCAGCAGCTCGTCGACCCGATCGAGCAGCTGGCCGTGGCGCGGGCGCAGGCGCTGTTCGGCGTCGACCACGCCAACGTGCAGCCCTACTCCGGCTCGCCGGCCAACCTGGCGATCTACCTGGCGTACATGACGCCGGGCGACACCTTCCTGTCGCTGGAGCTGGCGCACGGCGGGCACCTCACGCACGGCTCGCCGGTGTCGGCGACCGGCAAGTGGTTCCGCCCCGTGCACTACGGCGTCGACCCGGCGACCGGCCGTATCGACATGGATCAGGTACGCGAGCTGGCGCTGCGGGAGCGCCCGAAGATGATCCTCTGCGGCGGTACGGCCATCCCGCGCACCATCGACTTCGCCGCCTTCGGCGCCATCGCCCGCGAGGTGGACGCGCTGCTGGTGGCCGACATCGCGCACATCGCCGGCCTGGTGGCCGGTGGCGCGCACCCGTCACCGGTGGGCCACGCCCAGGTGATCTCGACCACCACGCACAAGACGCTGCGCGGCCCGCGCGGCGCCATGCTGCTCACCGACGCCGAGCACGCCACCGCCATCGACAAGGCCGTCTTCCCCGGCCTGCAGGGCGGCCCGCACAACCACACCACCGCCGGCATCGCGGTGGCCCTGCACGAAGCGGCCCAGCCGGCCTTCGCCAGCTACGCCCACCAGATCGTCGCCAACGCCCGGGCACTGGCGACCGCTCTGGTCGAGCGCGGCTTCGACCTGGTCTCCGGGGGTACCGACAACCACCTGATCCTGGTCAACCTGGCCAACAAGGGCATCAACGGCAAGCCGGCCGCCAAGGCGCTGGACCGGGCCGGTATCGAGCTGAACTTCAACACGGTGCCGTTCGACCCGCGCAAGCCCTGGGACCCGTCCGGCATCCGGCTCGGCACCCCGGCGCTGACCACCCGGGGCCTCACCGAGACCCACATGCCCCAGGTCGCCGGGTGGATGGACGCCGCCGTCGCCGCCAAGCTGGCCGGCGACGAGGGCGCCCTCGACAAGATCGCCGGTGAGGTGGCGGACCTGCTGACCGCCTTCCCGATCCCCGGCTACGACGGCTGACCCGACAGGCCCCGGTCGCGGGCCGGCTCCGCCCTCGCGGCGGGCCGGCCCGCGACGCGTATCGCCCCGGTCAGCCGCCGGCCACGGACGGGATCACCTGTACCTCGGCGCCGGCCGGCACCGGCGTGGCCAGGCCGTCCAGGCTGCGACAGTCGTCGCCGTCGACGTAGACGTTGACGTAGCGGCGCAGTTCGCCGCGCTCGTCGCGCAGGCGGCGCTCCAGCCGGGGCCAGCGCTCGCGTACCTCGTCGAGGACGTCGGCCAGCCGGGGCCGAGCCGGCACCTCCAGCCGGCCGGCACCGTCGCACTCGGTCCGCAGGGCGGCCGGCACCAGAACGGTCACCAGCGGGCCGGTCACAGCACGGCCGCCCGGATCGACAGCACGTCGGGCAGGTGGCTGGCCACGGTGCCCCAGTGCTCCCCCTCGTCGGCGCTGGCGTAGACGTCGCCCGCGCGGGTACCGAAGTAGACGCCGGCCGGCTCGCCGTCGTCGGCGCACATCGCGTCACGCAGCACGATCGGGTAGTACGCCCCGCCGGGCAGCCCCTCGGCGCACGCCTCCCAGGTCGCACCGGCGTCCCGGGAGCGGAACACCCGGCACAGCCGGTCGGGTGGGAAGCGCACCCCGTCGGCCTCCACCGGGAAGCTCCAGATCGTCCCGCCGACCCGCGGGTGCGCCACCATGGTGAAGCCGAAGTCGGTGGGCAGGCCCTCCGCGATCGACGTCCAGCTGCGCCCGGCGTCGTCCGAGCGGTAGACGCCGTGGTGGTTCTGGGCGTAGAGCCGGTCCGGGTCGGCGGCGTCCCGGGCCACCTTGTGCACGCACTGGCCGAACTCCGGCCACGGGTCGGGGAAGAAGTAGGCCTTGATGCCGGTGTTGGCCGGCGCCCAGGAGGCACCGGCGTCCTCGCTGCGGTAGACCCCACCGGTGGACATGGCGACCAGCCACTCGTCCGGCCGGGCCGGGTGCGGCAGCACGGTGTGCACCGCCTGGCCGCCGAAGCCGGCACCCCACTGTTCCCGGTGCGGGTGGTCCCAGAGCGACTCGACCATGCGGTAGGTCTGCCCGGCGTCGTCGGAGACGAACAGCGCGGAGGGCTCGGTGCCGGCGTAGACCCGGTCGGGCTGGTCGGCGGGGCCGGGGGCGAGCTGCCAGACCCGGCGCAGCGCCTCGCCGGTGCGCTCGGGGAAGGCCACCGGGGCGTGGTCCGGCTCGGTCCAGGTGTGGCCGAGATCGTCGCTGACCGCGACGCTGGGGCCGAAGTGCGAACTGGTCACGCTGGCCAGCAGCCGGGGCGTGCCGCGGCGGGTGTCCACCGCCACCGCGTACACCGCGTTCATCGGGTGGTACGGGCCGGCCAGCTGCCACCGCTCCCGGTCGGGAGAGGTGGCAACAAACAGCCCCTTGGCGGTACCGATAGCCACGATCGCCGACACGTCGACCTCCTCGTCGAGTCCTCCGGGCAGTATGCGCGGCGCCCCTGACAGGATCGCCCGCACGGGCGGGTCAGACCCCCAGCGGGGGTCAAGCCGGCCGATGGCAGGATGGCGCGGTGGAAACCGTCCGGTACCGGTACAACGTCAGCATCCTCGTCGCCGGTGTGGTGATGTTCTGTGGTGGGATGGCCCTGGCCACCAGCAGCTGGTGGCTGGCCCCGGTGCTGCTGCTACCGGTCACCATGATCGTCTGGGGGCTGCGCGCCGGTACCGACGTGGACCAGCGGGGCCTGCGGGTGCGGGCCCTGGTGGGCAGCCGGTGGTTGGAGTGGACCGAGATCAACGGCTTCACCCGGCACGGCGACCGGATACTCGTCACCCTGGCCAGCGGACGGGCGGTGCCGCTGCCGGCGGTCAACCCGGACGACCTGCCCGCCCTGCTGCGGGCCAGTGGCCAGCCCAGCGACGTGCCGGTACCCAACGAGCCGGACGACGAAGCCGACAGCGACGCCGCCGCCGAGCCGGACTGAGCTCAGTACCCCTCGTGCACCTCGTTGACCAGCGCCTCCCCGGCGAGGTACCGGCGGATCTGGGCACCGACCAGCGCGTAGGCGCGCGGCAACAGGCCCCGCACCGAGCCGGCCACGTGCGGGGTGAGCAGGAAGTTGGGCAGCTCCCAGAGCGGGTGGTCGGCGGGCAGCGGCTCGGGGTCGGTGACGTCGACGGCGGCGGACAGCCGGCCGGTGGACAGCTCCGCGGTGAGCGCCGCGGTGTCGACCACCGGGCCGCGCGCCCCGTTGACCAGCAGCGCACCGTCGCGCATGGCGGCCAGGAAGCCGGCGTCGACCAGCCCGGTGGTGGCCGCCGTGAGCGGTACCAGCAGCACCACCACGTCGGCGTCCGGCAGCAGCCGGGGCAACTCGTCCACGCCGTGCACGCCGTCCCGGGCGCGCCGGGCCACCATGGTCAGCTGCACGTCGAACGGGGTGAGGCGGGCGGCCAGCGCCTCGCCGATGGCCCCCGAGCCGATCACCAGCACCCGCTTGCCGGCCAGTTCGTCGGTGGGCATGCTGCCCGGCGGTCGCCACTGGCGGGCCGCCTGGGCGCGCACGAAGACCGGCAGGGCGCGCAGCTGGGCGAGGATGACGGCGGCGGCCCACTCGGCGGTCGACGAGGAGTGCACGCCCCGGGCGTCGCACAGCCGTACCCCGTCCGGGATGCGCCCCACCCAGGCGTCGGCGCCGGCCGACAGCAGCTGGATCACCCGCAGGTCGGGCAGCTTGCCGGTGAGCTCGACAGCGGCACCGGCGGACAGGAACGGCGGGACGAAGAACTCCACGCCGTCCACCGGACCGGGCAGCGGCCCGGCGCCGTCACGCAGTACCCGTAGCGTCACTGTGCGCGGCAGGGCACCCATCAGGTGGAGCCCCTCCTCATGCGCGATCCACGCCTCCACGTCCGATCACGCTACCCGCTCCGCCGATCAGCCGGTCCGATGGCGCTAACGGCGGAGCAGCTTCTGGATGTCCGGTTGATACGGATGCGCTCGATGCGACCGAATAGGGATCTAGACTTTGGGCATGGATACGCAGGTCATGGTGGATGAGGCCGATGCCCCTGCCGGCCTGCGGCTGCGCGACGCCCAGGACGTGACGTTCTACCCGGAGCAGATCTCCGGCCTGCGCGGGGTGTACCCCGCCGAGGCGGTGAACCTGGCGGACGCCCTGCAGGCCCGCGGCGTGGTGGCGCTGCCCTGGCACGACCTGGACCACTGTGACTGGAGTACGGCGCACCCGACGATCAGCGCCTTCCGGGTCGGCGTCGCTTCCACTGCTGGCTGGGCGGCCGTCCTGGAGGCGATGCGCGAGCGGGTCAACCCGGTCCGCCTCACCGTCGGCTGGTGGACCGGCGCCAACGAGCGCTGGGTCACCCTGGAGGGCGACGCCCCGGCCGTCGCCGACGCCCTCGCCGCCCTTCGCTGAGCACTTCCCGTGCCGGGTGCCCACCCCATCCAGGGCCGCCGGGTGACCACATTCCGACCTGGCCGGCGGGAGCCTTCCGGTCTGCCCGGCGCCGACTAGGCTGGGCCGGTGACCGCCCTCCGGAGCAAGGTCGTCCCCGCTGTCGCGGCGGCGCTGGCGTGCGCGCTGGCCCTCGCCGGGTGCAGCTTCGGCAAGCCGCCGGTCGACCGTAACGGCTCGCCGCCGTCGTTCCCGGCGTCCACCGTGTCGCCGTCCACCTCGGCCGAGGGGCAGGGTGCGGTCCAGGTCATCGCCGCGCACCTGGACACCCCGTGGGGAGTGGCCTTCCTGCCGGACGGCGGGGCGCTGGTCACCTCCCGGGACACCGGCGACATCGTCAAGGTCGGGCCCGGACAAGCAGGGCGACGCCCTCAAGGTCACCAAGGTGGCCAACGTGCCGTCCGTCTCGGGCGGCGAGGGCGGCCTGCTCGGCATCGCGGTGAGCCCGCACTACGACACCGACCACCTGCTCGTCGTCTACTACTCGGCAGGCAGCGACAACCGGATCGCCACGTTGACCCTGGGCGGGGCGTTGACGCCGATCGTCACCGGCATCCCGCACGCCTCGATCCACAACGGCGGCCGGCTCGCCTTCGGCCCCGACGGCTACCTCTACGCCAGCACCGGCACCACCACCTACGCCTCCCAGGACCCGGCCAGCCTGGCCGGCAAGATCCTGCGGATGACCCTGGACGGCAAGCCGGCGCCGGGCAACCCGTTCAACAACCTGGTCTTCAGCCTCGGCCACCGCAACGTGCAGGGGCTGGCCTGGGACCAGCAGGGCCGGCTGTGGGCCACCGAGTTCGGCCAGGACACCTGGGACGAGATCAACATCATCCAGCCGGGGAAGAACTACGGCTGGCCGGTGGTCGAGGGCATCGCGCACGACCCGCGCTTCGTCGACCCGGTCACCCAGTTCGCCCCCAAGGACGCCTCCTGCTCGGGCGCGGCGATCGTGGGTAGCACCCTGATCGTCGGCTGCCTGCGCGGGCAGCGGCTGTACTCGATGCAGCTGACCGGCTCCGGCGGCCTGCTCGGCGCGCCGCAGCCGATGCTGGTCGGCCAGTTCGGCCGGCTGCGTACGGTGGCCGTGGCGCCGGACAACACGCTCTGGGTGACCACCTCCAACACCGACGGCCGGGGCACCCCCGGCCCGGACGACGACCGCATCCTGCGGATCATCCCGGCCGGCAGCGCGGCCGCGCAGAGCTGAACCGGGCGTCGGCTGCCCGACACCGCGCGCCGCCGCGAACGTGATCGGGTACTAATGGGGGATGACGCAGCCCAGCGACCGCAGCCCCGGCCAGCGGCCCCGGCGCGCCCTGGCTGAGCTGGTCACCCGGCTTGCCGGCCGGACCGGCCCGGCCATCGCGTGGGTCCGCCGGGTGGCCGGCACCCGGGCCGCCCGGCGGACCGGGCTGGCCGCCTCGATGCTGCTGGTGACCCTGGCGGGCGCCTGGCTGGGGCTGCTGCTGGGCGGGCACGCCCGGCAGGACGTGGGGCCGTTCTCCGCCGAGTTCTCCGTCTCCCCCGGCTTCTCCGGCGGTACGGACGTGCAGATCCCGCCGCTGGGCTCGCTGGAGCTGGCCACCCACTCGGGGCCGGCGCACCTGTCGGTCCGGCTGGACCAGCTCGACCAGGAGCGCGCGGTCGCCGTGGCCCGCGACCCCAACGGCCTGCAGGACGCCAGTACCGCCGCCGTGCACGACACCCAGCAGGGGGTCCGCCGGGTGCTGATCCGTGCCGGGCTCGCCGCGCTGGCCGGCGTGCTGCTGCTGGCCACGGTGGTGTACCGGGACTGGCGCCGGGTGGCCACCTGCGGCGGCCTGGCGCTGGCCCTGCTGGCCGGGTCCGGCGGCGTCGCGGCCGCCACGCTCAATCCGGACGCGGTACAGGAGCCGACCTACCACGGGCTGCTCACCAACGCCCCGGCGATCATCGGCGACGCCAGGAGCCTGGGCACCCGCTACTCCACGTACCAGACGCAGCTGTCCAAGCTGTTCGCCAACGTCACGAAGCTCTACGCCACCTTCAACGAGCTGCCCACCTACGAGCCGGACCCGAGCGCGATCCGCGTGTTGCACGTCTCCGACCTGCACCTGAACCCGCAGGCGTGGCCGTTGATCGAGACCATGGTGACCCAGTTCAAGATCAATTTCGTGATCGACACCGGGGACCTCAACGACTGGGGCACGGTGGCCGAGACCGGCTACGCCGCGTCCATCTCCAACCTGTCCGTGCCGTACCTGTTCATCCAGGGCAACCACGACTCCCCGGTGACCGCGGCGGCGGTGGCCAAGCAGCGCAACGCCGTCGTACTGGCTGACCAGATCGTCACCGAGGACGGGCTGCGCATCGCCGGCATCGACGACCCGCTGTTCACCCCGGACAAGTCCGAGGCGGAGACCACGAAGGAGCAGTCCGACGTGCTGGCGCAGACCGGCACCCGGCTCGCCGATACCATCCGCGCGGGCGGCGGCCCGGTGGACATCGCGCTCGTCCACGACCCGGCGATGGCCGGCCCGCTGGCCGGTACCGCTCCCCTGATCCTGGCCGGGCACCTGCACAAGCGGCAGCTCAGCTTCCTGGCCGACCCGGCCGGCGGCGATCCCAGCGCCGTGATGGTGCAGGGCTCCACCGGCGGCGCCGGGCTGCGCGGCCTGGAGCACGAGGAGCCCACCCCGCTGGAGCTGTCCGTCCTCTACTTCGACGGCCAGACCCACAAGCTCCAGGCCTACGACGACGTGACCGTCGGCGGCACCGGGCGTACCGACGTGACCCTGCAGCGGCACATCTTCAGCCTGCCCAAGATCGCGCCCAGCCCGACCGGCAGCCCGTCGCCCTCGCCGGGCACGCCCACCGGCGGCGCGCCCGGCGCCGACAGCTCGGCGATCCCCCCGACCAGCTCGTCGCCCCGCTGAACCGCGCAGTCGCCGCTGAGCCGGGGCTCAGGACAGGCGGCTGATGACCAGGTCGCGGACCGTCTTCGCGTCCGCCTGGCCGCGGGTGGCCTTCATCACCGCGCCCACGATGACGCCGGCCGCGGCCACCTTGCCCTCGCGGACCTTCGCCGCCACGTCCGGGTGGGCGGCGATCGCCTCGTCCACCGCGGCGGTCAGCGCGCCGGTATCGGAGACCACCTCGAAGCCCCGGGCCGCCATCACGGCGCTCGGCGAGCCCTCCCCGGCGACCACGCCGTCCAGCACGGTACGCGCCAGCTTGTCGGTCAGCTTGCCCTCGTCGAGCAGCCGGGCCAGCTCGGCCACGTGCTCCGGGGTGGCGCCCACGGCGGACAGCTCGACGCCGGACTCGTTGGCCCGTCGGGCCAGCTCGCCGAGCCACCACTTGCGGGCCGCGTCGGGGGCCGCACCGGCGGCCACGGTGGCCTCGATCAGCTCCACCGCACCGGCGTTGAGCGCCGACTGCATGTCCTGGTCGGACAGGCCCCAGGTGGCCTGCAGCCGGCGCCGGCGCTCCCGGGGCGGCTCGGGCAGGCCAGCCTTGAGCTCCAGCACCCAGGCCGGGTCGGGGGCCAGCGGGGCCAGGTCGGGCTCGGGGAAGTAGCGGTAGTCGGTCGCGGTCTCCTTGCTGCGCCCCGGCCTGGTGTCGCCGGTGTCCTCGTGGAAGTGCCGGGTCTCCTGGACGATCCGGCCACCCGCGTCGAGCACGCCGGCCTGCCGGATGATCTCCGAGCGCACCGCCCGCTCGACGCTGCGCAGCGAGTTGACGTTCTTGGTCTCGGTCCGGGTGCCCCACTCGGCGCCGGGCAGGTTCAGCGAGGTGTTCACGTCGCAGCGCAGTGAACCCTGCTCCATCCGGACATCCGAGACGTCCAGCGAGCGCAGCACGTCGCGCAGTTCGGTGACGTACGCGCGGGCCACCTCGGGGGCGAGCGCGCCGGTCCCCGGCACCGGCTTGGTGACGATCTCCACCAGCGGGATGCCGGCCCGGTTGTAGTCGACCAGCGACTCGGTCGCCCCGTGGATCCGCCCGGTGGCCCCGCCGACGTGCAGCGTCTTGCCGGTGTCCTCCTCCAGGTGCACCCGCTCGATACCGATGCGTACCAGCTCCCCGCCGACCTCCACGTCCAGCCAGCCGTCCGTGCAGAGCGGCTCGTCGTACTGGCTGATCTGGAAGTTCTTCGGCATGTCGGGGTAGAAGTAGTTCTTCCGGGCGAACCGGCACCAGGTGGCGATGGAGCAGTTGAGCGCGAGCCCGATGCGGATGGTGGCCTCGATCGCCGCCCGGTTGGCCACCGGCAGGCTGCCGGGCAGCCCCAGGCAGACCGGGCAGACCTGGGTGTTCGGCTCCGCCCCGAACCCGGTCGGGCAGCCACAGAACATCTTGGTACGGGTGCCCAGCTCGACATGCGTCTCCAGGCCGATGACGGGCTCGTACCGGGCGATGGCGTCCTCGTAGGACAGCGCGGCGATGGTGGTCACCCGCTCAGCGTAGTGGAGTCCGGTTTAGCCCCGAACGCCGCTGGGTACCGCTGCTACAGGCGAGGAAGGAGTGCGAGAATGGCGATCCTGTTCCGCAAGACATACCGGGTAGGTCCGCTGCAGTTCCACTTCGGCTCCAAGGGGTACTCCTCCTGGGGACTGAAGCTCGGCCGTTGGTCGTGGAACTCCCGGACCCGCAAGAACCGCGTCGACCTGCCCGGCCCGCTGTCCTGGCGGCAGGGCAAGTCCAACACGAACTGAGCACTCCCCGACGTACCGCCGTCGAGGTTCGGCGATGGCGGTACCCACAAGGTAGGGGCCCGGCTGCCGGTACGGCGTCGGGCCTCCGCCTTGCCCGGCGGAGCGCGGTCAGCCGGAATAGACCGGGCGGAGCTCCACCACGAGCGCCAGCACCTGCGTGGCCAGTGCCACCGCCAAGCCGGCCAGCGTCGCCACCGCCGTCCAGCGGGCGCGCCGCCGCACCTGCCGCACGGCCAGGACGACCAGCAGAGCGCCCACCCCGCCCAGCAGGACCAGCCACATCAACACGCCCGCGAAGATGTTCATCGACTCGGGCGAATCGGCGCCGGCCAACGCCGCTGAACACAGCCCCAGCAGCCAGCACACGGCGGCACCCAGGAGCAGGGGCCATCCGGGCCGGGGAGCACGGGGCGGCGGGACGATCGGGTACACAGCCCCCAGCGTCCTACCGCCCGGTCACGAAACGATTCCCGGCGCGTCGCGGTTACAGCGCCGGCGGCACCGGTGGCGGGAGCACCGTCTCCAGCGCGGCGGCCACCCGGTACATCCGGTCGTCGGCCATCGTCGGCGCCATGATCTGCAGGCCGACCGGCAGCCCGTCGGAGAGTCCACAGCGGGACGGAGATGGCCGGGCCGCCGTAGAGGTTGGTCGGGATGGTGTAGAGGTCGGCCAGGTACATCTGGTACGGGTCGGCGGTACGCGCCCCGATCGGGAACGCCACGAACGGCGTGGTCGGCGACGACCAGCACGTCGACCTGCTCGAAGGCGGCCGTGAAGTCGCGGGTGATCAGGGTACGCACCTTCTGCGCCTGCCCGTAGTAGGCGTCGTAGTAGCCCGACGACAGCGCGTAGGTGCCGAGCATGATGCGCCGCTTGACCTCCGGCCCGAAGCCGGCGTCCCGGGTCAGCGACATCACCTCCTCCAGCGCCCGCTCGCCGTCGTCGCCGACCCGCAGGCCGAACCGGACGCCGTCGAAGCGGGCCAGGTTGGACGAGCACTCGCTGGGCGCGATCAGGTAGTAGGCCGGCAGCGCGTACTCGAAGTGCGGGCAGGACACCTCGACCACCTCGGCGCCCAGCTTGCTCAGCGCCTCCACGGCGTCCCGGAACGCGGCCATCACGCCGGGCTCGGCGCCCTCCCCGGAGAACTCGCTGACCAGCCCGATCCGTACGCCGGTGAGGTCGCCCATGGCGCCCTGCGCGGCGGCGGCCACCACCGGCGGGACCGGCGCCGGGATCGAGGTGGAGTCGCGCGGGTCGTGCCCGGCGATGACGGCGTGCAGCAGCGCCGTGTCGATGACGCCGCGCCCGCACGGGCCGGGCGTGTCCAGCGAGCTGGAGAAGGCGATCAGCCCGTACCGGGAGGTGCCGCCGTAGGTCGGCTTGGCGCCCACGGTGCCGGTGACGGCGCCGGGCTGGCGGATCGAGCCGCCGGTGTCGCTACCGATGGCCAGCGGCGCCTCGTAGGCGGCCAGCGCGGCGGCCGAGCCGCCACCGGAGCCGCCCGGAATCCGGTCCAGGTCCCACGGGTTGTGCGTCGGTCCGTAGGCGGAGTACTCGGTGGAGGAGCCCATCGCGAACTCGTCCATGTTGGTCTTGCCGAGGATCACCAGCCCGGCCTCGCGCAGCCGCGCCACGATGGTGGAGTCGTACGGCGGGCGCCAGCCCTCCAGGATCTTCGACGCGCAGGTGGTGGGCACTCCCCTGGTGGTGAGCACGTCCTTGACCGCGACGGGCACCCCGGCCAGCGGGCCCAACTGCTCCCCGGCGGCCCGGCGCTGGTCGACGGCGCGGGCGGCGGCCAGCGCGCCGTCGCTGTCCACGTGCAGGAAGGCGTGCACCCGGTCGTCCACGGCGGCGATGCGATCCAGGTGCGCCTGGGTGACCTCGACGGAGGAGACATCCCCGGTGGCGATCAGCCCGGCGAGCTCGGCCGCCGACTTGGTGGTCAGCTCGGACATCAGGCTTCCTCCTCCAGGATGCGCGGCACCCGGAACCGGTCCTGCGCCACGTCCGGGCGCACCGGCGAGCGCCTCGTCCCGGGGCAGGCAGGGCGCCGGCACGTCGTCGCGCAGCACATTGGTCAGCGGTACCGAGTGGGAGGTGGGCGGGACGTCGTCGGCGGCGACCTCACCGACCCGGGCCACGGCCTGCAGGATCACGTCCAGCTGCCCGGCGAAGGTGTCCAGCTCCTCGTCGGTGACGGCCAGGCGCGACAGGCGCGCCAGGTGCGCGACCTCCTCGCGGGAGATGGCGGCCATGCCCACACGCTCCTGTCTCGACATCGATGCCCGCGCCGGTCGTCGGCGACGCGGCGCCCGTTGGCGAGTCTAGGGGGTGGCCGGTCCGACCGGTCCGCTGCCCGGCCAGTCGGGCAGTTGCTGCTGGGGCGGACGGTACCGGGACAGCCAGGAGCTCAGCTCCTCGGCCGGCATGGGCCGGGCGTAGAACCAGCCCTGGGCGGTGTCGCAGCCGGCGTCGAGCAGCATCCGCCAGGTGCGCTCGTTCTCCACGCCCTCGGCCACCACCCGCAGGCCGAGCGCCCCGGCCAGGGTGGTGATCGAGCGGACGATCGCCTCGTCGTCCGGGTCGGTGGCCATGCCCAGCACGAACGACCGGTCGATCTTCACCTCGGACAACGGCAGCCGGCGCAGATGCTGCATCGAGGAGTACCCGGTGCCGAAGTCGTCCAGGGACAGCGCGACGCCGAGCCGTTCCAGGCGCCGCAGGGTGGCCAGGACCCGGTTCGGGTCGGCCATCAGCGCCCCCTCGGTGATCTCCAGCTGCACCTGGGACGCGGGTACCCCGTGGTGGCGCAGCCGGTCGGCGAGGCGCTCGACGATCTCCCCGGTGTGCAGGTCCCGGACGCTGACGTTGATCGAGGCACGCAGGGTCAGCCCCTCGGCCTGCCACTTGGCCAGCTGGTGCACCACGTCGTCGACCACCCGCAGGGTGAGCAGCCGCATCACCGCGCTGTGCTCGGCGACCCGGATCAGCTCCTCCGGGTTGACCAGGCCCAGCGTCGGGTGCTGCCAGCGCAGCAGCGCCTCCACCCCGACCACGGTGCCGGAGTGCATCTCGACCTGCGGCTGGTAGTAGAAGGTGAGGCCCTCGCTCGTGCCGTTCCAGTGCCCGGCGCAGGTCGGCCAGCAGGGCCAGCCGCTCGGGCGAGTTGTGGTCGGAGGCGGCGGAGTAGACGGCGACGCCGTCGCCGCGCCCTTTCGCGTCGTACATGGCCACGTCGGCGTGGCGCATCAGGGTGGCGAAGTCGTGGCCGTGGTCGGGGAAGACGGCCACGCCGATGGAGCCGCTGACGTCCAGCGGCAGCCCGTCCAGGCTGACCGGCTCGGCCAGCACGGCCACCAGCCGGCTGGCCAGCCGGCGGGCGTCGGCGACGTCGGTCACCCCCGGGCACACCACGGCGAACTCGTCCCCGCCGAGCCGGGCGACCAGGTCGCCGGGGCGGACGGCGTCGACCAGCCGGCGGCCGATCTCGATCAGCAGCCGGTCCCCCACCTCGTGCCCGAGCGCGTCGTTGACGTGCTTGAACCCGTCGACGTCGAGCAGCAGCAGGCCGAGCCGCCAGCTGGGATGGTGCCCGCCGCGGCCGGCCGGGGCGACGAACTCGCCGAAGCTGCCGAGCTGTTCGTTGACCTCGGCGGCGAGAACCTTGCGGTTGGCCAGCCCGGTGAGCGGGTCCTGGCTGGCCAGCCGCTCGTTCTGGCGGCCCAGCCGGGCCATCCGCCATACCGCGTAGAGCGGGACCAGCACGAACGGGATGAGCGCGCCGCTGACGTGCGCGGCGGCCACCAGGATCGGGGAGAGCAGCAGCAGCGCCCCGGCGGAGAGCGCCTCGTAGGGCAGGGTACGGCGCAGCGTGCGCCACAGATTGCCGCTGAAGCGCAGCTGGACCAGTGCGGTGACCAGCCCGTAGCTGACCACGAACCAGGCGCAGGCGGCGCTGAAGGCGATCATCGCGTCGACCCGGTCCGGCTGGCCGCCCGGTGCGAAGGTGGCCCGGCCGGCCAGTGTCATGACCGCTGCCGAGGCGGCGAAGGCCAGCGTGTACTGGCTGATGTTGAACACCGCCCGCCACAGCGCGTGCCGCAGCAGCAGCGAGGAGACCGCCACCGCGGTGGCCTGGACCAGCACCGCCGGTGCGAAGCCCCAGGCGAGCTGGATGGCGAAGGTGAAGCAGATGGAGGGGAAGATCGGGGACACCCGGCGGCGCCCGAGCGTGGCCAGCGGCCGGCCGTCGGCCAGCACCGCCAGGGCGGCCATCAGCCAGAAGGTCGACGGGGCGCCGCTCAGGAACTCGGGCAGCCCGCTGGCGTGCCCGGCGAGGATGACGGCGGCGGCCGCGACGACGGCGCCGACGTAACCGAAGAAGATGCGCGCGCGGTGTGCCGGCGCGGTGTTGCGCAGTGCCGTCCCCTCCATCGGCCCCCCAGCCGTACCTGTCTCTCGACGACCTCACCACGATAGGCGCAGCGGGGGGCTGGGGTCGGCGTTCCGGTCGCGCCGTGACGCAGTCGAAATATCTCCTTCGCACCGCTGCGGGCGGCGTTTCGTATAAGACGTATTCGCTGCGCGAAACGTCCCGGCGCCGGGCCGGGCGTCAGCTGCCGATGGTGGCCACCGCGCGGGCCGCCTCCGGCCCCTCGGCGAGCAGCACCTTGAACCCCGCCTCGTCCAGGATCGGCACCTTGAGCTGGACCGCCTTGTCGTACTTGGAGCCGGGCGCCTCACCCACCACCACGAAGCCGGTCTTCTTCGACACCGCGCCGCTGACCTTGCCGCCGAGCCCGGTCACCGCCTCGGCGGCCTGGTCCCGGGAGAAGTCCACCAGGCTGCCGGTGACCACGACGGTCACCCCGGCCAGCGGGCGCGGCCCCTCCGGCACCCGCTCCTCGGCCAGGCGTACCCCGGCCGCGCGCCACTTCTCCACGATCTCCCGGTGCCAGTCGACGCTGAACCACTCCACCACCGACTCGGCGATCGTCGGGCCCACCCCGTCGGCCGGGCCGAGCTCCTCGGCGCTGGCCGCCGCGATGGCGTCCAGCGAGCCGAACTCGCGGGCCAGCGCCTGCGCGGCGGTCGGCCCGACGTGCCGGATGGACAGCGCCACCAGGATCCGCCACAGCGGGCGCTGCCCGGCCTCGGCCAGGTTGGCCAGCAGCCGGACGGCGTTGGAGCCGAGCGAGCCGTCCTTGTTGACGAAGAACTCGCTGCGCCGCAGCGCCTCGGCGTCGATCCCGAACAGGTCGCCCTCGTCGGCGATGACCCCGTCGTCCAGCAGCGCCGCGCAGGCCTTGTAGCCCAGCACCTCGATGTCCAGCGCGCCGCGCCCGGCCAGGTAGAACAGCCGCTCCCGGCAGCTGCGCCGGGCAGACCGCGCGCGTTCGGGCAGCGGATGTCGACGTCGCCCTCCTTGGCCGGGGCCAGCGGCGTCCCGCACGAGGGGCACTGCGTCGGCATCTCGAACGCGCGCTCGCTGCCGTCGCGCAGGTCCACCACCGGCCCGAGGATCTCCGGGATCACGTCGCCGGCCTTGCGCAGCACCACGGTGTCGCCGATCAGCACCCCCTTGCGGGCCACCTCGGAGGCGTTGTGCAGGGTCGCGAAGGCCACCGTGGAGCCGGCCACCTTCACCGGGGTCAGCTCGGCGAACGGCGTCACCCGGCCGGTCCGGCCGACGTTGACGCTGGATCTCGAGCAGCTTGGTGGTGACCTCCTCGGGCGGGTACTTGTACGCGATGGCCCAGCGCGGCGCCCGGCTGGTCGAGCCGAGCCGGCGCTGCAGCGCCACCTCGTCGACCTTGACCACCACGCCGTCGATCTCGTGCTCGACGTCGTGCCGGTGCTCGGCGTAGTGGTCGATGTACTCCCGCACGCCGGCCAGGTCGGCGACCACCCGCCAGCGGTCGCTGGTGGGCAGGCCCCAGGCCTTCAGGGTGGCGTAGGCGTGCGACTGGCTGACCATCTCGAAGCCCTTGCGCGCCCCGATGCCGTGCACCACCAGGCGCAGCGGCCGGGACGCGGTGATCCGCGGGTCCTTCTGGCGCAGGCTGCCGGCGGCGGCGTTGCGCGGGTTGGCGAACGGCGCCTTGCCCGCCGCCACCAGGCTGGCGTTGAGGTCGGCGAAGCCGGCCAGCCGGGAAGTACACCTCGCCGCGCACCTCCAGCAGCTCCGGCAGGTCGGTCGCCGGTCAGCCGGTCCGGTACCTCGCCGATGCTGCGCACGTTGGGGGTGACGTCCTCGCCGGTGCGCCCGTCGCCCCGGGTGGCGGCGCGGACCAGCCGGCCGTGCTCGTAGGTCAGGTTGATCGCCAGGCCGTCGACCTTCAACTCGCACAGGTAGCTGACCGGGCCACCGGCGTCCCGCTCGACCCGCTGCGCCCAGGCGGCCAGCTCGTCGACGCTGAACGCGTTGTCCAGGCTGAGCATCCGCTCGGCGTGCTGCACCGGGGTGAACAGGGTCGAGTACGTGCCGCCGACCCGCTGGGTCGGCGAGTCCGGCGTACGCAGCGCCGGGAACTCGTCCTCCAGCCGGGACAGCTCGCGCATCAGCGCGTCATACTCCCCGTCGGAGATGGTCGGCGCGTCGAGCACGTAGTAGCGGTACTGGTGGTCGTCGAGCTCCTCGGCCAGGGCCGCGTGCCGCTCCCGCGCAGCGGGCGTCGGATCGGCTCCGGCCGCCGCCTCGATCGCCGCCCCGTCCGCCGCCGCCGGCACCACTTCCTCCGCCATGCCAAGAACCTAACCCGCCGGTACGACACCGCACCGCAGGCGCCCCCCGACAGCGGTGATCAGCCGAGGGCGGTGTCGAGCAGGCGGCGGGCCGCCTCCCGGGCCGCCGTGGTGGCCGCCCGGGCCAGCGCCGGGGAGGCACCGGCCAGCCCGCAGGCGGGCGTGACGACCACCTGGGCCGGCGCGTCCCGTAGCGGGAAGCCGAGCTTGCCCCACAGGTCCAGCACGGTGTCGGCGGCCGCCTGGTCCGACGGCCGGCCGGACGGTGGGTACCACCCCGGCGAACAGGCCGATGCCGGCGTCCAGCGCCTCGCCCAGCGGGTCGATGCCGCCGCAGCCGGGTCGAGGTCCAGCGACACCGCCACAGCGCCGGCCTCGCGGAACAGCGCCACCGGGGCATCCGGGGCGCAGCAGTGCACCACTACCGGTACCCCCACCGCGTCGACCACCTCGCGCAGCGCGGACGCGGGCCGTTTCGGCGGCGACCGACCGGTAGGTGTAGAGCCCGCTCTCGGTGCGGACCCGGCCGGCCAGCACCGCCGGCAGGGACGGCTCGTCGAGCTGGAGCAGCAGCTGGGCGCCGGGCACCCGGCGGGCCACCTCGGCGACGTACCGGGCCAGCCCCTCGGCCAGCGAGGTGGCCAGGTCGCGGGCGGCGCCGTGGTCACGGACCAGCGCGCCACCGACCGGCAGCTCGATGCCGGCGGCCAGCGTCCACGGGCCGGCGGCCTGGAGCTTCAACGGGCCGGTGTAGCCCTCGGCCGCGTCGGTGAGCGCGTCGAGGTCGCGTTCCAGCAGGTCGGCGGTGCGGCGGGCGTCGATGCCGGGGCGCGGGGCCATCCGCCAGCGGCCGACGTACAGGTCGACCGGCAGGCCGACGAGCAGGCCGGCGCCGCGGCCGATGATGTCCGCGCCCGGGCCCCGTGCCGGGCAGCTCCGGCAGGTACGGCAGGTCGGGCAGCTCGCCGAGGACGGTGCGGATCGCCTCGGCGATGTCGGTACCCGGCAGCGAGCCGACCCCGGTGGCCGCGCCCACCGGCCACGGCCGCGCGGTACTCACGCGGCCACCGGCGCGTGGCCGGCCTCGGTGCGGGTGATGGTGGCGCAGCCCAGCACGATGTCGCCGCCCGGGTCGGGCGGCGTAGGCGACCAGCGCCTGCCCGGCGGCCACCCCACGGGCGGGCCGGTCCAGGGTGGCGACCAGGCGCCCACCGTCGACGGTCACGGTCGCCGGGTGCACCTCGCCGTGCGCCCGCAGCTGCACCTGCGCCCGGACACAGCCGCGCCGTCGCCCCACACCGGCCGCTCGCCGTGGATGGTGCTGACCTCCAGCGCCTCGGCAGGTCCGACGGTCACCGTGTTGGCCACCGGCGTGATCGACAGCACGTAGCGGGGCTTCCCGTCCGGCGCCGGTACCCGCAGGTCGCAGGCCCTTGCGCTGGCCGACGGTGTAGGCGTAAGCGCCGGCGTGCCGGCCCGAGGACCGCGCCGGTGGCCGCGTCGACGATGTCGCCGGGCGCCTCGCCCAGCCGCTCGCGCAGGAAGCCCTGGGTGTCGCCGTCGGCGATGAAGCAGATGTCGTGCGAGTCCGGCTTGTCGGCGACCGCCAGGCCGCGCTCGGCCGCCTCGGCGCGGACCTGCGCCTTGGTGGAGTCGCCGAGCGGGAACATCGACCGGGCCAGCTGCCCGGGGGTCAGCACGGCGAGCACGTAGGACTGGTCCTTGCCGGCGTCCACGCTGCGGCGCAGCCGGCCCTGCGGGTCCAGCCGGGCATGGTGGCCGGTGACCACCGCGTCGAAGCCCAGGGCCACCGCCCGGTCCAGCACCGCCGCGAACTTGATCTTTTCGTTGCAGCGCAGGCAAGGATTGGGGGTACGCCCGGCGGCGTACTCGGCCACGAAGTCGTCCACCACGCCGTCGTGGAACTCCTCGGCCAGGTCCCAGACGTAGAACGGGATGCCGATCACGTCGGCGGCCCGCCGGGCGTCCCGGGCGTCCTCCAGCGTGCAGCAGCCGCGGGCGCCGGAGCGGTAGGTCTGCGGGTTGCGGGACAGCGCCAGGTGGACGCCGGTCACGTCGTGCCCGGCAGCCGACCGCCCGGGCAGCCGCCACCGCCGAGTCCACCCCACCCGACATCGCCGCCAGCACCCGCATGCCCCCAGCCTACCGGCGCCAGCGCAGCGGATCAGCGGGTGGACTTGAGCATGCCGGCGCGCAGGGCCCGCTCCACCGCCCCGGGCAGGGCGGCGACCAGGGCGTCCACGTCGGCCCGGGTGGAGGTGTGGCCGAGCGTGATGCGCAGTGACGAGCGGGCCAGCGTCGTCGTCGGCGCCCATCGCCAGCAGTACGTGCGAGGGCTGGGCCAGCCCGGCCGAGCAGGCCGAGCCGGTGGAGACGGCGACGCCGGCCGCGTCCAGCAGCAGCAGCAGGGCGTCGCCCTCGCAGCCGGGGAAGGAGAAGTGGGCGTTGCCGGGCAGCCGGTGCTCCGGGTCACCGTTGAGCACCGCATCGGGCACCACCCGGCGTACCCGCGTCACCAGCTCGTCGCGCAGGGCGCCGATCCGGGCGGCGTACTCCTGCTGGCCCTTGACGCAGATCTCCACGGCGGTGGCGAAGGCGGTGATGCCGGGCACGTCCAGGGTGCCGGAGCGGACGTCGCGCTCCTGGCCGCCGCCGTGCAGCAGCGGGGTGCAGGCGACGTCCCGGCCGAGCAGCAGGGCGCCGACGCCGACCGGGCCGCCCAGCTTGTGGCCGCTGACGGCGAGCGCGGCGGCGCCGCTGGCGGCGAAGTCGACCGGGATCTGCCCGACCGCCTGGATGGCGTCGGTGTGGAACGGCACGCCCCGGGCCGCCGCCGCCTCGGCCAGCTCGGTGACCGGCTGGACGGTACCCACCTCGTTGTTCGCCCACATGGCGGTGACCAGGGCGATCTCGTCGCCGTGCGCGGCCAGCTCGGCGGCGAGCGCGGCCGGCTGGATCCGGCCGAGCCGGTCGACCGGCAGCTAGCTCAGCGTGGCCCCCTCGTGCGCGGCCAGCCAGTGCACCGCGTCCAGCACCGCGTGGTGCTCGACCGCACTGGCCACCACCCGGGTACGCCCGGCGTCGGCCGCCCGACGCGCCCAGAAGATGCCCTTGACAGCCAGGTTGTCGGCTTCGGTACCGCCGCTGGTGAAGATGACCTCGGACGGCCGGGCGCCGAGCGGCGGCGGCGATGCGCTCCCGGGCCTCCTCGACCAGCCGACGGGCACACCGGCCGGCGGCGTGCAGCGAGGAGGCGTTGCCGACCAGGCGCGCGGTGGCCAGGTAGGCGTCGAGCGCCTCGGGCAGCATCGGCGTGGTGGCGGCGTGGTCGAGGTAGGACATCGTCCTCAGCGTAGCCACCTGCCCGACCCGACCGCCGCACCGAGTCGCCCACGCCCATCCTTTGCCCCTGCCGGCCGGGCTGGTGGCGCCGGCCGCGGCGGGGTTGACTGCCGGTATGCAGATGCTGCAGCTCGCCGACTGGCGCGCCCGGGTCGCCGGGATGTACCTGTCCGACCTCGACCTGGCGGGCTTCCGGGCCGCCCGCGACGAGCTGTTCGCCACCCACCCCCAGTCGCCCGTGCACCGGCCCGGCTTCACCGGCCTGCGCTACTTCCCCGACACCGGGGGGTACGCCTGCCAGGCGCCGCTACGCCCGGCCGGGGGCAGCCTGGAGATCGACACGGGTGGTGCGGACGGGGTGCTGCGTTACCGCCGGGTCGGCGTGGCGGACACCCCGTGGGGAGCGCTGACCCTGTTCTGGCTGGACGCCTACGGCGGTGGGCTGTTCCTGCCGTTCCGGGACGACAGCTGCGGCCGGCCCGGCGGCGCCTACGGTGCCGGGCGCTACCTCACCGACACGGTGAAGGGCACCTTCGGGCGGGGCGTCACGCTGCTCGGCGCCGACCAGGTGCGGCTGGACTTCGCCTACGCGTACAACCCGAGCTGCGCCTACGACGACCGGTGGGCCTGCCCGCTGGCGCCCGAGGAGAACCGCCTGCCCGTCCCGGTCGAGGCCGGCGAACGCGCGTACCAGTGAACCTGGCACACCGCACGCGCGGAGGGCGCCCGCCGGCTACCGGCGGGCGCCCTCGCGGTGCGACGGTCCTACTTGCGCTTGCGGATCTCCTCGGCGGCCTGGGGTACCACCTTGAACAGGTCGCCCACCACGCCGAAGTCGGCCAGCTCGAAGATCGGCGCCTCGCCGTCCTTGTTCACCGCGACGATGGTCTTCGAGGTCTGCATGCCGGCCCGGTGCTGGATCGCGCCGGAGATGCCCAGCGCCACGTACAGCTGCGGGGAGACGGTCTTGCCGGTCTGCCCGACCTGGAACTGGTGCGGGTAGAAGCCGGAGTCCACCGCCGCCCGGGACGCCCCGACGGCGCCGCCGAGCAGGTCGGCCAGCTCCTCGACCAGCTTGAAGTTGTCCGCGCTGGCCACGCCCCGGCCGCCGGAGACGACCACGGACGCCTCGGTCAGCTCCGGGCGGGAGCCCTTCTGCTCGACCTTGCGCTCGACCACCTGCGCCAGCTTGGCGTCGGCGGACACGTTCGCCTCGACGGCGACCACGGTGCCGGCGGCCGGGGCCGGGCTGGGGGTGAGTGAGTTCGGGCGCAGGGTCACCAGCGGGAAGCCCCGGCTGACCCGGGAGGTGACGATGGTGGAGCCGGCGAAGACGACCTGGGTGGCGGTGCCGTCCGAAGCCAGGGCGGAGACGTCGGTGAGGACGCCGTTGTCCAGCTTGACGGCCAGCCGGCCGGCGATCTCCTTGCCCTCCTGGGAGGAGGGCAGCAGCACGGCGGCCGGGTTCTTCGCCCGGATCAGCTCGGCCAGCACGGCCGCCTTCGGCGCGACCAGGTAACCGGCCAGGTCGTCGGACTCGGCGACGTAGACCGTGGCCGCGCCGTACTCGGCGAGCTTGTCGGTGATCCCGGCCGCGGTGCCGGGGGGGCCGAGCACGACGGCGGAGACCTCGCCCAGGGTACGGGCCAGGGTGAGCAGCTCCAGCGTCACCTTCTTGACGGTGCCGCCGGCCGACTCGGCTAGTACGAGTACTTCAGCCATGACGAAAATCTCCCTGCTGGCCCGTCACACGAACTTCTCGGAGCTGAGGAACTCGACGAGGGCGGCGCCGCCGGTGCCGTCGTCGGTGACCTTGGTGCCGGACTGCCGGGCCGGGCGCCGGGCGGCCTCGACCACCTCGCTGCTGGCCCCGGCGAAGCCCACCTGCCCGGCGTCGATGCCCAGGTCAGCCAGGCTCAGTACGTCCAGCGGCTTCTTCTTGGCCGCCATGATGCCCTTGAAGGAGGGGTACCGCGGCTCGTTGATGGTGTCCCAGACCGACACGATGGCCGGGGTGGCGGCGGTGACCACCTCGTAGCCCTCCTCGGTCTGCCGTTCGATGGTGAGGGTGGCGCCGTCGACGGTGAGCTTGCGCGCGCCGGTGAGGGCGGCGATGCCCAGCCGCTCGGCCAGCATGTGCGGCAGCAGCTGGCCGCGGGCGTCGGTGGACTCGGCGCCGGCCAGCACGAGGTCCGGGTTGAGCCGCCGCAGGGCGGCCGCGATGACGGTGGAGGTACCCAGCGCGCAGGAGCCGTGCAGGGCGTCGTCCAGCACGTGGACGGCCTTGTCCGGGCCCATCGACAGGGCCTTGCGGATGGCCTCGCCGGCCTGGGCCGGGCCGACGGTCAGCACGGTCACTTCGCCGCCCACCGCCTCCTGGACCTTCAGCGCCTCCTCGAGGGCGTACTCGTCCATCTCGTTGATGACGTTGCCCGCCGACCCGCGGTCGATGGTGTGGTCGTCACTGCGCAGGCTGCGGTCGCCGCCGGAGTCCGGCACCTGCTTGACGAGAACGACAATATTCATCGCGCTTCGACGACCTCCTCGGCTGGGGCTGCGCTGGGTGATGCGGGGTACTCCCAACGCAGAGTAGGCGGCGCCGGTCGCGGGCCGCACAGCAGGTCAACGCCCGCCCGCCGGACAACCGCCCAGATCACCGATGTTACCCATTGGTAGCTTGTGCTCCACGGCAGCGTCGCGTGAAAGATGTCACGACGGCCGGACGCGCCCGGCCACCCCGCGATAATCGACAGCGTGATCGCCGGCGTCAGGGCGGCCGTGCGCCGCTGGTTCGACCCGCGTGAGGTACGGGAGGTGGGCACCACCCCCGACTACCGCTTCTCGCTGGCCAACGAACGAACCTTCCTGGCCTGGATCCGTACTGCCCTGGCGCTGCTGGGCGGCGGCCTGGCGGTCGCCGGCTTCCTGCCCGAGCTGCACGTTCCGGGCCTGCGCACGGTGCTCGCCGTGGCGCTGATGCTGCTCGGCGCCGCGGTGGCGATCCGGGCGGTGGACCACTGGACCCGCTGCGAGGCGGCCATCCGGCAGGACCGGCCGCTGCCGCCGTCCCGCTTCCCGGCCATCCTGGCGCTCACCGTGGCGGCCGGCGCCGTCCTGCTGATCGCGGGCGCCGTGCTGCCCGGCCACCGGTGACCGGGCCACCACCCCCCACGCCGCCACCAACCGGGCCGCGACCACCGGCGGGGCCGCGCCGGGTCAATCCGGCCAGCCGGGAGCGCACCCGCCTGGCCTGGCGCCGGACCGGGCTGACCCAGACCCTGTGCGCACTGCTGCTGGTCAAGCTGGCCACCAGCGGTCTCGCCGACTGGGTCGCGGCGGTGGCCGTCGGCCTGGCCACGCTGGCCTGGACCGCCGCGCTGGCGGTCGGCCAGCGCCGGATCCGGGCGATGGCCACCCATCCGCCCCCGGACCCGGGGCGCAGCCTGCCGTTCACCGCCGCCTTCACGGTCGGCTGCGCAGTGGTCGGGACGGCGCTCGTGGTACTACGTTGACCGCATGGGTCGGCTGCTGGTCCTCTTCGCGCTCGTTGATCTCGTGGTGCTGGCCACCGCGTTGATCGACTGTCTCTCGGTACCCGCCGAGGAGATCCGCGCCCTGCCCCGGGTGGTCTGGGCGCTGATCATCGTCTTCTTCACCCCGATCGGCGGGGTGGCCTGGTTCCTCGCCGGTCGCCCGGTGGCCGTCCCGGCCGGTGCCGTGCACGGGCACCCGGGCGGCGCCGGTGCGCCGGTCAGCCGACCGCCGGACGACGACCCGGAGTTCCTCCGCGCCCTCGGCGGCTCCGCCGCCCCGGCCAGCCCCGAAGACGTCGACCTGCTCCGCCGCTGGGAGGCCGACCTGCGCCGCCGCGAGGACGAGCTGCGCCGCCGGGACCGGCGGGACCCGCCGGACCCTGAGCCGCCCGGGCGTTAGGCCAGGTTCGCCGAGCGGGGGTACGCGTCCGTCGGGTCGGTGAGCACGTTGACCAGGTACGGGACGCCGGAGTCGAAGGCCCGGCGCAGGGCGGGGCCGAGCTGGTCGGCGTCGGCGACCGTCTCACCGGCGCCGCCCAGGGCGCGCACCACCTCGTCGTAGCGCAGCCCCGGCTGCAGGTCGGCGGCCACCGTGTAGCCGTACATGGCCTGCATGGGGTGCTTCTCCAGGCCCCAGGCGCCGTTGTTGCCGACCACGATCACCACGGGCAGCCGCTGGCGTACCAGGGACTCCACGTCCATCAGGGAGAAGCCGGCGGCGCCGTCGCCCATCAGGACGCAGACCTGGCGGTCGGGGTAGGTGACCCGGGCGCCGAGGGCGTACCCCATGCCGGTGCCGAGGCAGCCGTACGGGCCCGGGTCGAGCCAGCTGCCCGGGGTGGTGGGCTCCAGGTAGCGGCCGGCGTAGGAGACGAAGTCGCCGCCGTCGCCGATGGTCACCGCGTCCGGGTCGAGCACCTGGCGCAGTTCGCCGTAGACCCGGGCGGGGCGGATCGGGTCGCTGTCGGCGAGCATCGCCTCGGCGTCGCGCTGCTTCGCCTTCTCCTCGCTGACCCGCAGCGTGTCGATCCAGTCCCGGTGGTCCTCCCGGGGGCCGGTGTGGTCGGCCAGCGCGGTGAGGATCAGGCGCAGGTCACCGGCCGGGGAGGCGGCCGTCTTGACGTGCTGGGCGCGCTGGCTGGGCGCGTCCACGACGTGCACCACCAGGGCGTCGCCGAAGTCGCCGAAGGAGAGCCGGAAGTCCAGCGGGGTACCCACCACGACCACCACGTCGGCGCCGCCCAGGGCGGCCCGCCGGGACTTGGCGAAGGCGAGCCGGTGGCCGGGGGGCAGCGCGCCGCGGCCCATGCCGTTGGTGAAGACCGGCACGTCCAGTGCCTCGGCGGCCTCCCGCAGGGCGGCGACGGCGTCACCGGCGTACACGTCGGAGCCGGCGATGATGACCGGCCGGATGGCGGAGGCGAGCAGCGTGGCGGCCCGGGCGACCTCGTCCGGGTCCGGTTCGACCAGCGGGACCTCCGGCTTGGGCAGTGCGGCCTCACCGGCGCCGAAGATCACCTCCAACGGGAAGTCCAGGAAGACCGGCCCCCGGTGGGCGGTGAGCGCGGCGGTAAGCGCGGTACCCACGGCGGCCGGGATGTCGTCGGTGGCGAGGACCGTGGCGGCGTGCTTGGTGACCGGGGCGACCAGCGGCACGTGGTCCATCTCCTGCAGGCTGCCGGCGCCCCAGCGGAACGCCGGTGCCCGCCCGCCCAGTACCACCACCGGGGCGGCATTGAAGTACGCGCTGGTCAGCCCGGAGATGCCGTTGGTGACGCCGGGACCGGCGGTGAGCACGGCGAGCCCCGGGCGGCGGGTCAGCTTGGCCACCGCCTCAGCGGCGAAGACCGCGGACTGCTCGTGCCGGACGTCGTAGAGCGGGAAGCCGGTGGAGTGCGCGGCGTCGTAGAGCGGGAAGACGTGTCCACCGGAGAGGGTGAACATCGCACCCACCCCGTACTCCCGTAGCGCCGCCAGGGCCAACTCGCCTCCGTGCCCGCTGACCAGCTCGCCCATCGGCCGGTTCCCTTCTCGCTCCGGTCCAGCTACCGACTGGTAGCCGGACGGCGTCAGAATACGTGAGAGTCGTTCACTTCCATCGACCGGGCACCGCGCGTCGCCGTACCGGAGCCGGTCAGCGCCCGGTGAAGTCGGGGCGGCGCTTCGCCACGAACGCCGCCATGCCCTCGCGCCGGTCGTCGGTGGCGAACAGGCCGGCGAACAGCTGGCTCTCCCAGGCCAGGCCGGCGGCCAGGTCCATGGACAGGCCACCGTCGATCGCCTGCTTGGCGGCGCGCAGCGCCACGGCGGGACCGCCGACGTAGCGGGCCACCAGCGCCCGGGCGGCGGTGTAGACCTCGTCGGCCGGGACCACCCGGTCCACCAGGCCGATCGCCAGCGCCTCGTCGGCCGCCACCAGCCGGCCGGACAAGACGATGTCCTTGGCCCGGGCCGGGCCCACCAGCCGGGCCAGCCGCTGGGTCCCCCCGGCGCCCGGGATCACCCCGAGGTTGATCTCCGGCTGGCCGAGCTTGGCGTCCTGCGCGGCCACCCGCCAGTCACAGGCCAGCGCCAGCTCGCAGCCGCCGCCCAGGGCGTACCCGTTGATCGCGGCGACCACCGGCTTCGGGATGCGGGCCACCGCGTCCAGGGCCGAGGAGAGGGCCACCGCCCGGGCGGCCATGTCCACATACGACATCGCCGCCATCTCCTTGATGTCGGCGCCCGCCGCGAACACCTTCTCCCCGCCGTAGACCACCACGGCAGCCACCCCGGCATCCTCGGCGAGCTGGTGCGCCGCCGCCCGGATGCGCTCCTGGATGTCGATGTTGAGCGCGTTCATCGGCGGCCGGTCCAGCCGCAGGGTGCCGATCCCGTCGGAGACTTCGATGTCCACCAGCATGAGGCTCAGGGTATGTCACGGATCTCGTGGCCGAGCGGGGTGAGCGACACCGGCACCAGCTTGATGTTGGCGATGCCGAACGGGATGCCGATGATGGTCACGAACTGGGCCACCGCCGTCACGATGTGCCCCAGCGCCAGCCACCAGCCGGCCACCAGGATCCAGATGACGTTGCCGACCGCGGAGCCGGCGCCCGCGCCCGGCTTGCGGTGAAGTTCCCGGCCGAACGGCCAGAGCGAGTAGTTGGCGATCCGGAACGACGCCACCCCGAACGGGATCGTCACGATCAGCACGAAGCAGATCAGCCCGGCCACGGCGTAGGCCAGGGCGATGAACCAGCCGAAGAAGATCAACCACAGGACGTTCAGCAACAGGCGCATACCCCGAGCATGGCTCGCCCCCGCCACTGCCGTCCTCAGGTATCCCCCCGATCCGGCTCAGTAGGTGGCGCTGTACAACTCGTCGATGGCGTGGCGCTGCGGCAGCGCGCTGGAGGCGCCCAGCGAGCGGGCCGCGCAGGCGCCGGCGGCCGAGGCCCAGCGCACCGCCTCCGCCAGGTCCCGCCCCTCGCCCCAGGCCACGGCCAGCGCGCCGGTGAAGGCGTCGCCGGCCCCGGTGGTGTCCACTGCGCCGATCACCGGCGCCGGCACGTGCAGCGCCGCCCCACCCCGCCGGCCCAGCCAGGCGCCGTGCGCCCCACGGGTCACCACGACGGCGGGTACCCGGGCGAGCAGCGCGTCGAGCAGGGCGGCCGGCTCGGCGCCGGGCAGCCCGGCCAGCTGCTGGGCCTCCAGGTGGTTGACCACGAGCAGGTCGAGCAGCTCGTACAGGCCGTCCGGCAGGGTACGGGCCGGAGCGGCGTTGAGCACCATCCGGGTACCCGCCTCCCGGGCGGCCTGCGCCGCCCGCAGCGTGGTCGAGCGCGGCGTCTCCAGCTGGGCCAGCACCACGTCGGCCGCCCCGATGCGGGCCAGCTCGGCAACCGTGAGGTCACGGAAGTGGGCGTTCGCGCCGGGTACCACCACGATGACGTTCTCGCCCGCGTCGTCCACGGTGATCAGGGCGACGCCGGAGATGCCGTAGACCACCCGGAGTTGGGAGACGTCCACGCCGGCCGAGGTGAGCCGGGCCTTGACGGTGACGCCGAGGGAGTCCGAGCCGATGGCGCCGAGCAGGCCCGCCCTGCCCCCGGCACGGACCGCCGCGATCGCCTGGTTGGCGCCCTTGCCGCCGGGGATCTGCCGGAAGTCGTGGCCCAGCGTGGTCTCCCCCGGTCGGGGCAGCTTCGGGGTGGTGGCCACCAGGTCCATGTTGGCGCTGCCCACGACGACGATCTCCGGCGTTGTCACCGGCACAGCGTAGGCAGCCCCGCCCCGCCGCGCGAGCACCCCGCCCGGGCTCAGGCGGCGCGGGCGGTGAAGCGGGAGTCGCGGTACTCCACCCGCAGCGGCAGGCCGAAGGTCTTGGACAGGTGCTCGCTGGTGACCGTCTCGGTCACCGGGCCCGCGGCCACCACGGCGCCGTCGCGCAGCAGCAGGGCGTGGGTGAAGCCGGGCGGGATCTCCTCCACGTGGTGGGTGACCAGCACCGTCGCCGGCGCGTCCGGGTCCTGGGCCAGCTCGGCGAGGCGGCGGACCAGGTCCTCCCGGCCGCCCAGGTCCAGCCCGGCCGCCGGCTCGTCGAGCAGCAGCAGCTCCGGGTCGGTCATCAGGGCCCGGGCGATCTGCACCCGCTTGCGCTCGCCCTCCGACAGCGTCCCGTACGCCCGGTCGGCGAAGCCCAGCACGCCGAACTGCTCCAGCAGCGCCCGGGCCCGCCGCTCGTCCAGCGGGTCGTAGCGCTCCCGGTACCGGCCGACCACCGACCAGGCGGCGGTGACCACCACGTCGGGGACCTTCTCCTCCGGCGGGATCCGGTCGTGCACCGCGACCGAGGCCAGGCCGATGCGGGTACGCAGCTCGAAGACGTCCACCCGGCCGAGCTGCTCGCCGAGCACGTGCACCACGCCGCTGGTCGGATGCAGCCGGGCTGAGACGAGGTTGAGCAGCGTGGTCTTGCCGGCGCCGTTGGCCCCGAGGACCACCCAGCGCTCGTCCAGCTCGACCCGCCAGTCCACCGCGTCGAGCAGGTTGCGGCCGGCGCGGGTGACGGTACCGGCGGCGACGGAGATGACCACGTCGGGATCTTCAGCCACGGCGCTATCCAACCACGACGACATTGGTTGCCCCGGGCGAACCTCCCCCACCGTGGCGACCGTTACCAGTACTGTCCCCGAGCGTGAGCGCCGTCCTGGAAATCGACGGCCTCCGCAAGACCTACCGCAAGCTCGTCGGCCGGCCCCGCCAGGCGCTCGACGGCTTCGACATGGTGGTCGAGCAGGGGCAGATCCACGGCTTCCTCGGGCCCAACGGCTCGGGCAAGACCACCACGCTGCGTACCCTGCTCGGGCTGATCCGGGCCAACGCGGGCAGCATGCGGCTGCTCGGCGAGCCGGTGCCCGACGAGCTGCCGGCCGTGCTGCGCCGGGTCGGCGCGATCGTGGAGAGCCCGCAGTTCTTCGCCAACTTCACCGGCCGGCGCACGCTGTCGCTGCTGGCCCGCGCCGGCGGGGTGGAGCAGCGGCGGGTGGAGACGGTGCTGGAGATGGTCGGGCTGCGCGACCGGGCCGGCGACCGGGTGAAGACCTACTCGCTGGGCATGAAGCAGCGCCTGGCGGTGGCCTCCGCCCTGCTCAAGTCACCCGACCTGCTGATCCTGGACGAGCCGGCCAACGGCCTGGACCCGGCCGGCATCCGGGAGATGCGCGACCTGATGCGCGAACTGGTCGGGCGCGGCTGCACGGTGATCCTGTCCAGCCACATCCTCGGCGAGGTCCAGCAGATCTGCGACTCGGTCACCATCATCTCGCAGGGCCGCCGGGTCGCCGCCGGCCCGGTGGCCGACGTGCTGCACGCCCAGGACCGGGGCGAGTTCCGGGTACGCGTGGCCGACCTGCGGGCCGGCGCGGACACCCTGACCTCGCTGGGCGCCCAGGTCCGACTGGAGCCGGACCACCTGGTGGTGGCCGGCGTCACCGACCCGACGGAGATCACGGCGGCGCTCGGCGCCCGGCAGCTGTGGCTGGCCGAGCTGACCCCGATCAGCCCCGACCTGGAGAGCGTCTTCCTCCAGCTCACCGGGACCGCGTCGGCGCCCGGACAGCACCGCCAGGTGGACCAGCCGGCGAACCTACCCGTGGGGGTATCCGCGTGAACCTGCTCAGCGCCGAGCTGCGCCGGCTGTTCGCCCGCCGCTTCACCCGGCTCATGCTGATCCTGATCCTGCTGGTGCTGGCCGCCATCGCCGCCGGGATCGGGTGGCAGTCGCACCAGCACGACGCGGCCGCGCTGCGGGCCGCCCAGCAGCGCGTCGAGCAGTACCGCCAGGACAACCTCGTCCAGCAGCAGCAGTGCGAGGCGCAGCAGGCCAACCCGCCGGCCGACGGGGGAAGAACTTCCCACCGGACTTCGACTGCGCGCAGATCGGCCAGTGGCTGCCGACCGTCGACGACCTGCTGCCCTACGAGTTCAGCTTCCGCAAGCGACACCACGGATGGTCATGGTGCTGGGCGGCCTGCTGGCGCTGCTCGGCTTCGCGGTCGGCGCCTCCTTCGTCGGCGCCGAGTGGAACTCCGGCGGCATGATGAACCTGCTGCTGTGGCGGCCACGACGGTACCGATCCTGGCCGGCAAGCTGGCCGCAGTGCTCGCCGGTCTCGCCGTGACCGGCGTGCTCTATGCCGGGGCCTGGATCGGCGTGCACTGTGCGACGGTCGCAACGCTGCGCGGCAGCACCGCCCGGATGACGCCGGAGTCTGGCGTTCGCTGGCCCTGGACAGCGGCCGGGCGCTGGCGCTCGGCCTGGCGCGGCGTGCATCGGCTTCGCGGTCGCCTCGCTCGGCCGGCACACCGCGACCGCGCTCGGCGCGCCGTCGGCTACCTGGTCGTCTTCGAGCTCGGGCTGCGCATCGTGCTGGGTATCGCGCGGCGTGGCCCGGCCCGAGCGGTTCTTGCTGTCCAGCTACGTCGGCGCCTGGCTGATAAGGCCCAGTGGCATGACGACTACAACGTCTGCAACGCCACCCGCAACCAGGCGTGCGAGCCGCCGCACTGGGCGATCCACCTCAACCAGGGCCTGCTGGTGCTGGGCGTCGCGGTGCTGCTGACCGCCGGTGCGGCGTTCTGGAGCATGCGCCGCCGCGACATCACCTGATTCGTCGCTCAGCTCAGCGCGTCGCCGCTCAGGTGGGCATGCCGGTCAGGTGAGCATCGAGCCGAAGACCTCGTCGCGGACGGCTTCCAGGGCGGTGCGCAGCGCACCGTGCAGCACCGGCTCGGCCGGTCACGGTGGACGGCACCACCTCGGGCGCCACCGGGGCGATCGCGGCCACCTCGTGCTCCACCCGCTGCGGCCAGCGCCGCGCCGCCGGCCTGACCGACCTCGCCGGCCAGCACGACCAGCGCCGGGTCGAGCACCACGCAGGCCGAGGCCAGGCCGAGCGCCAGCCGGCGGGCCAGCTCGTCCAGCACCGGCGCGCCGGCCGTGCCGGCCGCCACCGCGGCGGCCACCGCGTCCTCCGGGCTCGCCGCCGGCGAAGCCGTGCTCGGGCCAGCACGCCGCGGACCGCCTCGCCGCCGACCAGCTCCTTGAAGCCGCCCTTGGCGCGCTTGTGCGATGTCGCGCGGCACCTGCGCGCCGGCCACCGGCAGGTAGCCGATCTCGCCGGCCGCGCCGCTGACGCCCCGGTGCAGCCGGCCGCCGAGCACGACCGCCAGGCCGACGCCCCGGCCGAGCCAGACCAGCACGAAGTCGTCGACGCCGACGCGCCGCGCCGGTGTGCGCTCGGCGACCGCGGCCAGGTTGACGTCGTTCTCGAAGGACCACCGGGCGGTCCAGGTCGTCGCGCAGCGCCGCGAGCAGGCCGCGCTGCCAGCGGGGCAGGTCGAAGGCGAAGGCGAGGTCGCCGGTATTCGGGTCGACCAGGCCGGGGGTGCCGAGCACGACCCGGCGGACCTTGTCCAGCGGGGCCCGGCGGCCTCGGCCGCCGCGACCACCGCCCGGTGCACCACGCCCACCGGGTCGTCGGCGTCGGTGGCGGCGCTGACCTGGCCGGCGACCGTGCCGGTGATGTCGGCGCAGGCGGCGACCGACCTGGCTCGGGCCGACCTCGACGCCGACCACGTAGGCGCTGGCCGGGACGACGGCGTAGAGCTGGGCGTTGGGTCCCCGGCCGCCGGCCTGCTCGCCGACCCGGGTGACCAGGCCGCGCTCCTCCAGCCGCTCCACCAGCTGGGAGGCGGTGACCTTGGACAGCCCGGTCAGCTCGCCGAGCCGGGCGCGGGTCAGCGGCCCCTGGGCGAGCAGCAGTTCCAGGGCGGCCCGGTCGTTGATCGCGCGCAGCAGCCGGGGTGTGCCGGGAAGTGGGCTGGCGCTCACCGGTCAGCACTCCCCTATCATTTAGGAAAGTTTCCTAATTCCCATGATCGACTCACTCCACCGTCCGGACCAGACGGGTGGAACGAACAGTAGCGTGACAGCGCACCAGCAAGGGGGCACCGTGGCAACGGATCAGGTGTTGCGTCGACTCGTCCTGCGCACCCTGCTCCCCGCCTTCCCCGGCCAGCGCGCCCCGGCCTGGGCCACCCGGCTCACCGCCGAAGGCATCGGCGGCTGGGTGATCTTCGGGTACAACATCGACTCCGCCGGCCAGCTCGCCGCAGCTCACCGCCCAGGTCCGCGCAGCCGGCCCGCACGTGCTGCTCGGCATCGACGAGGAGGGCGGCGACGTCACCCGGCTGGCGCACGCCGTGGGCAGCCCGTACCCCGGAAACGCCGCCCTCGGCGCGGTCAACGACACCGCGCTGACCGAGCAGATCTACCGCTGCATCGGGCTGGAGCTGGCCGCCGCCGGGATCAACCTCAACCTGGCGCCCACCCTGGACGTCAACGTCGAGGACGACAACCCGGTCATCGGTACCCGCTCGCTTCGGCGCCGACCCGGGCCTGGTCGCCGCGCACGCCGCCGCCGCCGTCACCGGCCTGCAGTCGGCGGGCGTGGCCGCCTGCGCCAAGCACTTCCCCGGCCACGGCGCCACCGCCACCGACTCGCACCTGGAGCTGCCCACCGTCGACGTCCCGCTCGATGTGCTGTGGGAGCGGGAACTGCCGCCCTTCGCCGCCGCCATCAAAGCCGGCGCCAAGTCGATCATGACGGCGCACATCCGGGTACCCGTGCTCACCGGCGACGCCCCGGCCACCTTCAGCCGACGGGTCCTGGTCGACCTGCTCCGCGGCGAACTGGGCTTCACCGGCTGCGTGGTCACCGACGCGCTGGAGATGCGCGGCGCCGCCGCGCTGGCCGGCGGGGTACCGGGCGCCGCCGTGGCCGCCCTGGCGGCCGGGGCCGACCTGCTCTGCCTCGGCGCGCAGATCGACGAGGCGCTGGTCGAGGCCACCGTCGCCGCGGTGGCCGCCGCGGTCGCCGACGGCCGGCTGCCGCTCGCCCGGCTGGAACAGGCGGCCGCCCGGGTCGACGCGCTGGCCGCCCACGCCCGCCCCGACTACAGCGCCGCCGCACTGGCCAGCGCCGGCCCCGGCTACGACGCCGCGCTGCGCGCCATCCGGGTCAGCGGCGACCTGCCGCCGCTGGAGGACGCCCTGATCGTCCAGGTGGAGTCGGAGTCCTCGATCGCCGCCGGCCCGGTGCCGTGGGGCCTGGCCGCGCACACCTCGCTGCCGGTCACCCGGATCGCCTCCGGCGCCCCCGCGCCGCCGGCCGGCGGGCGCCCGGTGATCGTGGTGGGCCGCAACCTGCACCGGCTGCCGGGCGCCCCGCCCTGGTGGAGACGCTGCTTCGGGCGGCCCCGTGGTCGTGGTGGAGATGGGCTGGCCGTCGGCCTGGCGCCCGGCCGGGGTACGCGCCTTCTGGTCACCTACGGCGCCAGCCACGCCAACGGCGCCGCCGCCGCCCGCGCGCTGGCGCTGCCCGTCCGGTAGCGGCGCGGTCAGGAGGCTGAGGCGCTGACCAGGGTGCGGATCTGGCGGAGCAGGACGGACAGCGCCGCCAGGTCGCCCGGGGAGTCGCCGAACTCGCCGATGGCGTTGCGGGACTGGGCGATGGCGGTGGCGTTGGTCTGCTCCCAGTGCACCACCCGGTCGTCCGGTTCGCCCTGCGGGCTGGCGTTGAGGACCTCGCGGGTGAGCGAGGCGAGCGAGGCGTAGAGGTCGTAGCGCAGCGACATCCGGGCCAGGGTCTGCCAGCGGTCGTCCCGGGGCAGCGCGGAGATCTTGGTCAGCAGGGCGTCCACCTGGAAGCGCTCGGAGAGCACGAAGTAGACGCCGGCCACCTCCTGCACGTCCCGGCCGGTGCCCTCGGCGCAGGCCACCACGTCGAGCAGGCCGAAGGCGTACACCAGCCGGGCGGCGTCCAGGGCGAGGTCGTCCGGGGCGCCGGCCGCCACCAGCCGGTCGCGCTGTTGGCCCAGGGCGGCCGCCTCGTCGCCGCGCAGCAGCGAATCCAGCCGGGGCAGCAGCTTGGCCACGCCCGGGCGCAGCCGGGCGATCTCGGCGGTGACGTCCAGCGGTGGCCGCCGGTTGGTCACCAGCCAGCGCACCGCCCGGTCGAGCAGCCGGCGGACGGCCAGGTACAGATCGGTCTGGCGTGTCGGTGGCCACGACCGTGTCCAGCGCCTCCACCGCGGGCCCAGAAGTCGGCCAGGCCGAAGACGTCCCGGACGATGACGTACGCCCGGATCACGTCGGCCGGCGACGCCCCGGTCTCCTCCACCGCCCGGAACACGAAGCTGGTACCGCCCCGGTTGACCGCCTCGTTGACCAGCTGGGTGGTGATGATCTCCCGGCGCAGCCGGTGCCCGGCCATCAACTCCCGGTAGCGGCTGCGCAGCGCGCGTCGGGAAGTAGTCGACCAGCACCGGATGGGTCCACTCCTCGTCGGGCAGCTCCGAGCCGTGCATCTCGGCCTCCAGCGCGATCTTCACGTAGGCCATCAGCACGGCGAACTCCGGTGAGGTCAGCCCGCCGCCGGCGGCGAACCGGGCGGCCAGCTCCTCGTCGGTGGGCATCGCCTCGATGGCCCGGTCGAGCCGGCCGGAGCGCTCCAGCTCGGTGATCAGCCGGCGGTGCACCGGCAGCAGCGCGCGCGCCTGGGCGCGGGCGTTGCCCAGCGCTGTGGCCTGCTCGTAGTTGTCCCGCAGCACCAGCTGGGCCGACCTCGTCGGTCATCTGCGCCAGCAGCGCGTCCCGCTCGGCTGCGCGCCCAGCTCCGCCCGGGACAGCAGGATCTTGATGTTGACCTCGTGGTCCGAGCAGTCCACGCCGGCCGAGTTGTCGATGGAGTCGGTGCAGATCCGGCCGCCGGCCATGCGCGTACTCGATCCGGCCGCGCTGGGTCAGGCCGAGGTTGCCGCCCTCGCCGACCACCTTGACCCGCAGCGCCCGGCCGTTCACCCGGATCGCGTCGTTGGCCTTGTCGCCGACCTCGAGGTTGGACTCGGTGGCGGCCTTGACGTAGGTGCCGATGCCGCCGTTCCACAGCAGGTCGACCGGGGCCAGCAGGATCGCCCTCATCAGCTCGGCGGGGGTGAGCGGGGTCACGTCGTCGCCCAGCCCGAGCGCCGCCCGAGCGGCCGCGGACACCGCGATCGACTTGGCGGTACGCGGCCAGACGCCGCCGCCGCTCGGAGATCAGCGCCGAATCGTAGTCGGCCCAGGAGGAGCGGGGCAGCTCGAACAGGCGGCGCCGCTCGGCGAACGAGACCGCCGGCGTCCGGATCGGGGTCGACGAAGATGTGCCGGTGGTCGAACGCGGCCACCAGCCGGATGTGCTCGGAGAGCAGCATCCCGTTGCCGAACACGTCGCCGGACATGTCGCCGACGCCGACGACGGTGAAGTCCTCGGCGTGGATGTCCCGGCCCAGCTCCTGGAAGTGCCGCTTCACCGACTCCCAGGCGCCCCGGGCGGTGATGCCCATCCGCTTGTGGTCGTAGCCGGACGAGCCGCCGCTGGCGAAGGCGTCGGCCAGCCAGAAGTGGTTGGCCAGCGAGATGTCGTTGGCCAGGTCGGAGAAGGTGGCGGTGCCCTTGTCGGCGGCCACCACCAGGTAGGGGTCGTCGCCGTCGTGGCGGACCACGTCGGGCGGCGGCGCCACCACGCCGTCGACCAGGTTGTCGGTGACGTCCAGCAGGGCCTGGATGAACAGCTGGTAGCAGGCCACCCCCTCGGCCTGGTACGCCTCCCGGTCGCTGAGCGGGGGCGGCTGCTTGAGCACGAAACCGCCCTTGGCGCCTACCGGGACGATCACGGCGTTCTTCACCATCTGCGCCTTGACCAGCCCGAGGACCTCGGTACGGAAGTCGTCGCGCCGGTCCGACCAGCGCAGCCCGCCCCGGGCCACGGCGCCGAAGCGCAGGTGTACCCCCTCGAAGCGGGGCGAGTAGACGAAGATCTCGTGCTGCGGGCGCGGCGCCGGCAGCTCCGGCACCGACCGCGCGGCCAGCTTCACCGCCACGTACGACTTGGGCCGCCCGTCCGCGCCCCGCTGGTAGAACGAGGTCCGTACGGTCGCCTGGACGAGGGTCAGGTAGGAGCGCACGATCCGGTCCTGGTCCAGGCTGGACACCCCGTCCAAGGCCTGGTTGATGGCGGTGACCAGCTCCTTGGCGCGCAGTTCGCGCTCCTCGCCGGAGCCGCCGGCCGGGGCGAACCGGGCCTCGAACAGCTCCACCAGCCGGGCCGCCAGCTCCGGGTAGGCGATGAAGGTGGCCTCCAGCGACTCCTGCACGTAGACCGTGCGGGCCTGGCGCAGGTACTTGGCATAGGCGCGCAGGATGACCACCTGGCGCCAGGTCAGCCCGGCCCGGATCACCAGCTCGTTGAAGCCGTCCACCTCGGCCTCGCCCCGCCAGGCGGCCGAGAAGGCATTTTCCAGGTGCGGCCGGACCTCGACGATGTCCCGGGCGCCGGCCGGCAGGGCCAGCCCGAAGTCGTAGAGGTGCACGGGCGCGTCGGCCCGGGTGAGCTGGTAGGGGCGCTCGTCGCTGACCTGGACGCCGAGCGAGTGCAGCACGGGCAGCACGGTGGAGAGCATCATCTCCTCGGTGTGCCGGTACACCTTGAACCGGACGTTGCTGTCGTCCTTGCGCCGCCGGTAGACGTGCATCGCCAGCTGCCCCGGCTCGTCCAGCAGCTCCAGCTTGGCGATGTCCTTGACCGCCTCGTACGGGGTGTGCTCGTCCTTGTAGCTGTCCGGGAAGGCGTCGACGTAGCGCGGGTAGAGCAGCCGGCACTGCTCCTCGCCCAGCTTGCGCTCCAGCACCAGCTTGAAGTCGTCGTCCCAGTCCCGGGTGGCCTCGGCCAGCTGCTGCTGGATGCGCTCGACGTCCACCGCGCCGGGCGGCGCCGACGGGTCGGTACGCACGATGAAGTGGATCCGGGCCAGCGGCGACTCGCCCACCCGGGTGGCGTAGTCCACCCCGACGCCGTGCAGTTCACGGATCAGGATCTCCTGGATGGCCAGCCGGTTGGCGGTGGTGAACCGGTCCCGGGGCAGGAACACCAGGCAGGAGATGAACCGCCCGTAGCCGTCCTTGCGGACGAACAGCCGCAGCTGCCGGCGCCCGGCCAGGCGCAGCACGCCGAGCACGGTGTCGGCCAGGTCGTCGGTGCTGATCTGGAACAGCTCGTCGCGCGGGTAGTCCTCCAGCACGGCCAGCAGGTCCCGGCCGGAGTGGCTGCGCGGGGAGAGCCCGGAGCGGTCCAGCACCGCGTTCACCTTGCGGCGGACCACCGGCAGTTCGCGCACCGAGCTGAGGTAGGCGGCCGAGGAGAACAGGCCGAGGAAGCGCTTCTCGCCGTTGACGTTGCCGTCCACGTCGAAGGTCTTGATGCCGATGTAGTCCAGGTAGGCGCTGCGGTGCACGGTGGAGCGCGAATTGGCCTTGGTGATCACCAGCAGCCGCTTCTCGGCGATCTTCGCCTGCGCCTGCGGGGTCATCGAGGTCAGCGCCCGCGGCCGCTGCTGGTCGGCGCGCAGGATGCCCAGCCCGGTGCCCAGCACCGCGCGCAGCTGCGTGCGCGCCCCGGCCGGGCCGTCAGCCAGCTGGTACTCCCGGTAGCCGAGGAAGGTGAAGTGGCCGTCGACCAGCCAGCGCAGCAGCTCCACCGAGTCGGTGACGTCCCGGTCGGGCACCGGCAACTGCTCCGCGCCGGACAGCTCGTCGGCGATGGCCAGCGCCGCCGAACGCATCTTCGGCCAGTCCTCGACCGCCTCCCGGACGTCGGTGAGCACCCGGCGGACCGCCCCGCGCAGCGCCTCGCGCTCCGCCTCGTCCCGGATCCGGTCGATCTCCAGCCGCATCCAGCTCTCCACCAGGTCCCCGGCGATCGCGTCGTCCGCCTCCACCTCGGGGCACACCTCGACCAGCTGCCCCAACGGCGCCCGGCGCACCACCACCAGCGGGTGGACCAGCAGGTGTACGGCGAGCCGCCGGGCGGCCAGCGCCGCGGTCACCGTGTCCACCAGGAACGGCATGTCGTCGGAGACGATCTCCAGGGTGGTCAGCTCGCCGTCGGCGGTCTCCCCGACCCGCAGCTTGAGCTGCCCCGGCACCCGCTGCTCGGCCAGCTCCCGGTGTGCCCGGGCGGCGGTCAGCATCTCCGCCGGGGTCAGCCCGACCAGCTCCTCGTCCGGCGCGAAGCGCCAGTACCGGCGGACCAGCTGGGCGCTGTCCAGGTCCTCGCCGGCCAGCGCGACGGCGTCGGCGATCAGGCGCTCGGCGTCCGGCATGGGCTCGTCCAACTCGGTGTCCTCAGGCCCGGGCTCGGCGGCCCGGGGGCGCCCCCGGCCGGCGCCGACCGGCGGGCGGGGCCCGGTCACGGTCGGGTCCGAGGAGCCGGTGTCGAAGTCGCCGCGGCCGGAGCGCTCCGGCGACTCGCTGGCGAAGTCCCGTCGGAGCCGCTCCGGGCCGCCGACGCGGTGACCTGCACCGCTCTGGTCGGGTGACGGGTACCGGGCGTCCTCGCCCGTCGCGCGCCGCTGCATGGGTACCGCTGCTCCCCTCGCCCCACGTCGTTGTGGGTCTCGCTGTCCACAACCCTAGGGCGTGGTTACCCCGTCAGGCACCCCGGCACCCACCCCGCCACCGGACGGCGGGGCTGCCGGCGGTGGTGCCGGTGGTACACAATGGCGCGATGCGTCGCCTTGCCCCCGTTGCCCTGATCCTGCTGCTCCTGGCCACTGCGACCGGCTGCTCCAAGCAGCCCGGTCCGGACAAGGCGATCGGGGCGTTCGTGGACGGCTGGCGATCCGGCAGTTTCCCGGAGACCGTGCTCCTGGTCAACCCCGGCGGCAGCCCGCTGGCCGGCGCCACGGTGGCCGCCCAGATCAAGACCATGTCCGGTGACCTGGCCACTGCTAAGCCGACCATCACGGCCGGCGCGGCCAAGGTGGTCAAGCAGGACGCCACCGTCCCGCTGACCATCGCCTGGCCGGTCGGCACCGGCGTGACCTGGACGTACACCACGACGCTGCCGTTGACCTACAAGGACAAGAAGTGGCGGGCGGTGTGGTCGCCGACGGTCTTCGAGCCGGACATGAAGGAGACCGACAAGCTCACCGTGGCGCGCAGCAACGGCCCACGGGGGAAGATCCTGGACGGAGCCGGCACCCCGATCACCGACAACCGCGCCGTCGTCGACGTGGGCATCCAGCCCAGCCTGGTGAAGGACCTCGGCAAGCTGGTCGCCGACCTGGACGCGGCGTTCAAGTCGGTCGGCCAGAACATCGACCTGTCCGGCCTGCCGGCCCAGGTGCACGCCGCCAGCCCCACCGCCTTCGTGCCGGTGGTGACCCTGCGCGACACCGTGTACCAGCAGATCAAGGCCCGGATCCACGACCTGGACGGCACCGTCTTCCACAGCTACACCCGGTCGTTGGCGCCCAGCTCGACCTTTGCCCGCGCGCTGCTCGGCTCGGTGGCTCCGGTCACCAAGGAGCAGATGGACAAGAACCCGGGCAAGTACGACGTCAACGACCAGGTCGGCACGGCCGGCCTGCAGGGCCGCTACGACGACCAGCTGCAGGGCAAGGAGGGCGTCTCGGTCACCATCACCCCGGCCACTTCCGTCGCAGGCGACGGCACCCAGCCCACCCCGGACCCCAACGCGAAGGTCGCCTTCCACACCGACCCCGGGCCGGGCGCGGACGTCAAGACCACCCTCGACCCGAAGACCCAGACCGCCGCTGAGCAGGCGCTGGCCGGACAGACGAAGAACTCCGCCATCGTGGCCATCCGGATCAGCGACGGCGCGATCCTCGCGGTGGCCAACGCCCCCACCGGCGCCGCCTACAACTACGCGCTGCAGGCGCAGGTCCCGCCCGGCTCGATGTTCAAGGCGGTCACCGCGACCAACCTGCTGGACGCCGGGAAGATCACCACGAGCACGCCGGTCAACTGCCCGCCGTCGTTCAACGCCGGCGGGCGTACCTTCACCAATGCCGGTGGCGAGGTGCTGGGCAACGTCCCGCTGATCGACGACTTCGCCCAGTCGTGCAACACCGCGTTCGCCTCGCTCGCCCCGCAACTGGGCCCGACCGGGCTGCGCGACACCGCCAAGGTGCTCGGTATCGGCGAAGACTGGGACATCGGCATCGACGCCTACACCGGCACCGTCTCGTACAACGGTGACGCGGCCGAGCAGGCGGCGGCCGCCTTCGGCCAGGGCAAGACGCTGGTGTCGCCGCTGGTGATGGCCAGCGCCGCGGCGGCCATCGCGCGCGGGCAGTTCAAGCAGCCGAAGCTGCTGCTCGACCCGGCGCCGGGCAAGCCGGCCGCCGACGGGCCGGCGCTCAAGCCGGGCACCGTCGACGCGATGAAGTTGATGATGCGCAAGGTGGTCACCGACGGGACGGGTGTGAAGTGCAAGAACGTCCCCGGCGCCCCGGTCTACGGCAAGACCGGCACGGCCGAGTACGACAACAACCCGGCGCACACGCACTCCTGGTTCATGGGCTTCCGGGGCGACGTCGCATTCGCCACCTTCGTGGAGAACGGCGGCGCGAGCACCGCAGCCGCCGTCCCGCTGACCGCCCAGTTCTTCACCCTGCTCGGCTGAGGCCCGGCGGGCGGCACGTTCGCGGTCTCGCCCGGCCGGGCGCCGGGCACTAGCCTGTTCGCATGGACGACGCCTACGCCGACTTCATCGCCGAGCTGGAGGCGGGCGGCTTCGGCGAGCCGGTTGACGGCGGCTGGACCGCCGAGCAGATCGCCGCCCACGTCGCCCGCAACCACGAGGCGCTGATCGTCGCCACCGATGCCGTCCTCGCCGGTGACGAGGTCAGCTTCAACAACGACGAGCAGTGCCGCACCCAGGAGTTGGACGCCTACGCCCGCGACTACGGCAGCCTGCGTGGGATCGCCGACCGGATCGCCGTCACCGCGGTGACCCTGCGCGAACAGGCTGCCCGGCTGGACGAGCGCGGCCTGGTGGAGGTCCCGGTGCACCTGCGCGACGGCGACCGGGTGCTGATCGAAGCGCCGATGCCGTGGGCGAAGCTGCTGGAGATCGACGCCACCGTGCACGTCCCCGGGCACCTGGCCCAACTACGCGCCCTGCGGCCAAACTGAGGTTTCCTGGCGACTGAAGACGGCGGACCAGTTGACTTCCCAGCTGCGACCGGCGTCCGGGGAGAACGACTGTTCCCAGCGCGGGTGCCCGGTGTCCACCTCCGACCAGCGGTAGCGCACCCGGACCGGGGTCCCCTGCCAGGTGTCGTCGCACTCGAAGCTGCCTTCGTTGCCGGTGAACCGGCCGACCACGGGCTCGTCCAGGCGGCCGTCGGAGTTGGCCGACGCCCACCAGATCCGCCAGACCTGCTCGGTGGGGCTGTACAGCCGCACGGTGATCCCCTCGATGCCGCGCTCCGGGGCGCGCAGCACGTCTACGGTGGCCTTGCCGTCCAGGGCGACCTGGGTGTCCACGGTGGCGGCGAACTCGTACCACTCGTCGCAGTTGGCGAGGATCCTGGTGAGCCGGCGCTGGCGGCTGTACCAGCGGCCGGCGAGGAAGTCGAAGTCGGTCATGGCCGGAACGCTAGAACCAGGGGGCTGACACGTTGTGTCAGTGCCTACGGCGAGACTGTCGCCATGCGCGCCGACCGCCTGCTCTCGATCGTCCTGCTGCTGCAGAGCGCCGGGCACCGCACCGCCGGTGAGCTGGCCCGCGCGCTGGAGGTGTCGGTACGCACCATCTACCGCGACATGGTGGCGCTGGGCTGCGCCGGCATCCCGGTGTACGCGGACGCCACCGGCTACCGCCTGGTCGACGGCTACCGTACCCAGCTGACCGGGCTCACCCCGGAGGAAGCCCGCGGGCTGGTCCTGGCCGGGCTGCCGGGCGCTGCCGAGGAGCTGGGCCTGGCCCGCGCGGCCGCCGCGGCGCAGCTCAAACTCTCCGCCGCGCTGCCCGAGGCGGTCCGCGACGGGGCCGACCAGATGCGCCGGCGCTTCCTCGTCGACGCCCCCGGCTGGTACCACGACGGGGACCGCAGCGACCACCTCAGCGCGGTAGCCGACGCGGTGTGGCAGCAGCGGGTGATCCGTGTGCGGTACGAGAGCTGGACCGGCGTCCTGGACCATCGGCTGGAGCCCTACGGGCTGGTCCTCAAGGCCGGCCGGTGGTATGTCGTGGCGGGCGCCGCCCGGGGCGTGGCCACCTTCCGGGTCAACCAGATCCGGCAGCTGACCACGGCACCGGAGCGGTTCGACCGGCCGGACGGGTTCGACCTGGACGCCTACTGGCGCGGGCACATCACCCGGTTCCGGGCGCAGCTGCACCAGGGCGAGGCGGTGGTGCGGCTGGCGCCGCAGGCCCTGCCGAGGCTGGCGCACCTGCTGGGCGACGCGGTGGCCGAGGCGGCGGCGCGGGGCGAGCCGCAGCCGGACGGCTGGACCGTCGCCCGGGTGCCCGTCGAGTCGCAGGAGCACGCCGAAGGTGCCTTCCTGCGCCTGGGCGCACAGGTGGAGGTGCTGGCACCGCAGTCACTGCGGGACCGGCTGGCCGCCACGGTGACGGCCCTGGCCGCCAGGTACGCGGCGCCCGCCCGGGCCTGAAGCCGCACCCCCGGGACCGAGCCGGACGCAGGCGCCGTGCGGGGCGGGCTCGGGCCGTTGCCGGCAACGGTCAGTCGGCGTCCCGGGCGTCCGGGTCATTGGCCTCGTCGGCGTCCGGGGCGTCCGCCTGCGGCGGGGCGGCCGGAGTCGGAGCGGGCGGGGACGGGGCGCGCCGGCGCAGGCCGCCGCTGGGCAGCGTGGAGCCGGGTTCGGTGGCCCACGGGCCGACCGCCACGGCGGCGCCGTCCGGGTCGGGCGGCGCCGCAACCGGTCGGCGTTCGACGCCGATCCAGCCTGTCCCGGCCCGCTCCGGGCGCCCGGCGACGGGCTGGTCGAGCGCCACCCAGCCGGTCGCCCGGGACCGCTCGCCGTCCGGCCGCCGGGTGCCGCCGCCTGCCCGGCTGGCCGGCGCCGCGGTCGGCGGTCCGGGGGCGACGACCGGGCCGGCTGCCGCTTCGTCGGCGGGCGACTGGGCGGCCGGGGCGGGCAGCGGGTCGGGGTCGGCGCGCTGGGTCGGCATCACCATCGCCAGCGGGCGGCCGGGCCGGGCCTCCCGGCGGCGTACCGGCTCCAGCGCGGCGACCAGCGTGGCCACCACCTCGCGGGCGTAGTCGCCCTCCGGGTCGTAGTCCGGGTCGAAGACGGTCAGCTGCATGCCCAGGCAGTCCGGGGTGTCCACCAGGCCGGCGATGAGCAGTTGCAGCTCGGCGAAGGCGATGCCGCCCTCGTCCGGGGCGTCCACCGCCGGCATCACCGCCGGGTCCAGCACGTCCACGTCCACGTGCAGCCAGTAGCCCATGCACTCGGCGAGCTGCTCGCGCGCCCAGGCGGCGGTCCGCCCGGCGCCCTCGCCGCGCAGCTGCGGTACCGCCCGGAAGGACAGCCCGGCCGCCTGCAGGTCGAGCCGGTAGTCGTCCTGCGCCCGGATGCCCAGCAGCACCAGATGCTCGTCCCGGATGTACGGGCGCAGCCCCTCCAGGTTGGTCAGGTCCGGCTGGCCCCGGCCGGTGACCAGGGCCAGCCCCTCGCCCGCGGCGGCGCCCACGTAGGAGGCGTTGCCCGGGTGCCGGAAGTCGGAGTGCCCGTCGACGTAGACCAGCCCGTAGGGCAGCTCGTCCCGTTCGGACATTCGGCGCACGGCCAGCGCCGAACCCAGCAGGATGGAGCAGTCGCCGCCGAGGACCAGCGGGAACTCCCCGGCGTCGACGATCTCGCCGATGCGGTCGGCCAGCCGCCGGGAGTACCAGCCGATCGACTCGGCGTGGCACACCCCGTCGCCCGGGCGCCAGTCGCCCGGGTCGTACCGGGGCGGGGTGATGCAGCCGGCGTCCCGCGCCCCGAGGCGCAGCAGCAGGTCCTGGTCACGCAGTGCGCCGGGCGCCTTGGCGCAGCCGGGTACCGAGGTGGCGGTGGGCGGCCGCAGTCCGAGGTTGGACGGCGCGTCGAGGACTGCGATCCGGCGCATCGGGACTCAGAACAGCGCGCTGGCGAGCGCGCGGCGGGCGGTGGCCACGGCTGGGTCGTCCGGCCCGGCGACGGTGAACAGCGACACCAGGTGCTGGCGTACCCGCTCCCGCTCCGGCCCGGCGGTCCGCCGCACCAGGTCCACCAGGCGGGTGTACGCCCGGTCGGCCTGCCCGGAGACCACCTCGATGTCGGCGGCCAGCAGCTGGGCGTCGACGTCGTCCGGGGCGCTGCGGGCGGCGGCCAGCGCCACGTTCGGGTCGCAGCTGGTCGACCCGGCGCATCAGCCCGACCTGGGCCAGCCCGGCCTCGGCCACGGCGTTGGCCGGCTGGTCGGCGAGGATCTTCCTGTACGCCCGCTCGGCGGCGTCGAAGTCGCCGTCCATCAGCGCGTCGTCGGCCGCCTCCAGGCGCGGGTCGGCGGGCGTCTCCACCTCCACCCCGCTGGCCTGCAGCACGGCGTCGACGAACTGGCGGACCTGCGCCTCGGCGAGCACCCCCTGGAAGCCGGGGACCAGTTCACCGCGGACCACGGCGTACACCGCGGGGATGCTCTGCACCCGCAGCGCCTGCTGGATGCGCGGGTTGGCGTCCACGTCGATCTTGGCGAGCACCCAGGAGCCGTTGCCCTCGATGGCCAGCTTCTCCAGGATCGGGGAGAGCTGCTTGCACGGCCCGCACCACTCGGCCCAGAAGTCGATGATGACCGGGGTGGTCATCGACCGCTCGACCACCTCGGACTGGAAGGTGGCCTCGGTGACGTCGATGACGGTGACCCCGCCCGGGCCGGGGCCGGCGGCGCCCGGTGGGGCCGGGGCGGCGGGCGGCGGGGCGGCCGGCCGGGGCGGCGCGGCCGGGGCCCGCAGGCTGGACAGGTCAACGGCGCCACGGGTGAAAATCGACGGCGTTTGACGCGGCTGGCTCATGGTTGTCTAGTCTGGCACGCCGCCCGCGGCTCCCGCGACGACCGCGCCCCATCCGCGACCCGGCGTGCACCCCTCGCCGAAAACGGACCGCCCGGGCCTACTGGCCGCCGGCCACCAGGGTGCCGTGGGCGCCCCCGGCGACCAGCTGGATCGAGCCGTCCTCGTGGTCCACGGTGAACAGCGTGCCGGGCGGGTACATGCTCAGCACCTCCGGCGGCAGCTGCACCGTGCCGTCGCCGGCCACCACCGCGAAGTCCTGGCCGTCGCGCCCCTCGGCGCCGACCCGGCCGTCCCGGATGGTCACCGCGCGGCCCAGCCGGGCGCCCACCTCGACGTCGTGGGTGACCACCACGATGGTGGTGCTGCGCTCCCGGTTCACCGTCTCCAGGGCCGCCAGCACCTCGTCCCGGCCGTGCGTGTCGAGCTGGCTGGTCGGCTCGTCCACCAGCAGCAGGCCGGGGCCGGCGGCGATGCCGACGGCCAGCGCCGCCCGCTGCCGGGCGCCGGGTGCCAGGTCGCCGACCCGGGCACGGCCCATGCCGGCCAGCCCGACCAGGTCCAGGATGCGGTCCGGGTCGTCCAGCTGGATGCCGGAGGTGCGCGGCGGCGCGCCGCTGCGCCAGCCAGATGTTGCGGTGCAGGGTGGCGTAGCGCGAGCAGGTTGCGGGCCGCGCCCTGCAGCACCACGCCGATCTCGGTGCCGCGCAGCCGGGAGACCTCCGAGTCGGAGAGCTTGCCCATGTCGTACGTGCCGATGTTGACCCGGCCGGCGGACGGGCGCATCAGCCCGGACAGCAGCGAGATCAGCGTCGACTTGCCGGAGCCGGACGGGCCGACCAGGGCCAGCATCTCGCCGGGGCTGATCGACAGGTCGACGCCGGCCAGCGCCACCACGTCACCGGCCTCGGCCCGGTAGATGTGCACGACCCGGCGGCAGGCGACGGCGAGCCCGGTCATCGGTTCCTCCCCCATGGTGATCCGTCTGGTGATCGCGGCTGCCCCAGACCGTACGCGCCGAGCAGCGCCGTCGCCAGCAGCGCCAGTCCGGCCACCGGGACGGCCAAGAGCAGCGCGCTGGCGCCGGGCCAGCCGGGACCCGGCAGTGTCGCGTCGCCGGGCAGCGTGGTGGGCAGCCGGGTGCGGGTCGAGGCCCAGGCCAGCGCCGTGGCGGCCGGCCCGAGCAGCAGCGCGCCGAGGACCGGCAGCGCGGCCCCCACCCGGGCCGCCCGGCGCAGCTTGCCGGCCGGTACCCCCTGGGTGCGCAGTGCGGCGGCGGGCAGGCTGCCGCGCCCGGCCCCGGCGACCAGCAGCAGCACCGCGACCGCCCCGGCAACGGCGAGCGCGGCGGCCAGCGCGTGGTAGCGCAGCGCCAGGCCGGGCCCCTGCCGCTGGCGGTAGCCGGCCGCGCCGGTTGCCGTGGTGTCGCCGGTGACGGTGAGGCCCGCCCGGGTGAACCGGTCGAGGAGGTCGCCGGGGGCGCCGGGCGCCACCCAGACCTGTGGTCGGCGGGGGCGCGCGACCAGCCCGGTGCTGGCCAGCAGCCGGTCGGCGGCGGTCAGGTCGACCAGGGCGGCGCCGCTGCCGACCGCCGGCAGCACCCGCTCGCGGCCCACGTCGACGGCGGGCTGCGGGTTGCCGGCCAGGTCGGGCAGCAGCCCGCTGCCGGGCAGCGGCCCGGAGGTCAGCGCCGCCGCCGGGTAGCTGACATCGGCGGGGATGAGCAGTGGGTAGGTGCCGAGGCCGGAGTCGGTCATCCGCACGCCCAGCCCGTCGGGCAGCGGTTGCAGCTGGGCCGCTGGGCGATCGCGTCGACGAACAGCGCGACCGGACCGGCGGAGCCGTCGTCCAGGTGCACCGCCGAGCTGACCACCACGGCGCGCTCGTCCGCCGGGGCAGCCGCGACGTCGTGCCGGCGTACCTGGTCCCCGGCGACCACGGCGACCAGCGGGGCCGCCGCCGCCCCGGCCGCCAGGATCGCGGCCAGCAGCGCCAGCAGCAGGCTGTGGCCGGGCCGGGAACGCACCGCGCCGAACGCCACAGCGAACACCGGCGGCCTCCAGGACGGGGTGGGGGGAACCCGATCCTAAGGTGGTCCGCGACCGGTTGCGGGTGCGGTCAGAACCGGGCGGGCTCCCGGTAGCTGCCCCACACGCCGCGCAGCGCCTCGCAGATCTCGCCGAGGGTGGCCTCGGCGCGCGCCGCGTCGAGCATCGCCGGGATCATGTTCTCGCTGGTACCGGCGGCGGCCACCAGGCGGTCGAGGGCTGCCGCGACGGCGGAGGCGTCCCGGTCGGCGCGCCGCTCGGCGAGCACCTCGCGCTGGGTCAGCTCCACCTCGTGGGAGACCCGCAGGATCTCCAGCTCCTTGGCGACCGTGCCGGTGTGCGCGTTCACCCCGACGATCTTCTTGGTGCCCTTCTCCAGGGCCTGCTGGTAGGTGAAGGCCGCGTCGGCGATCTCGCCGGTGAACCAGCCGTCCTCGATGCCGCGCAGGATGCCGCCGGTCATCGTGCCGTCCGGGGACATCGCCTCGATCCGGGCGAAGATCGCCTCGGCTTCGGCCTCCATCCGGTCGGTGAGCGCCTCGACATACCAGGAGCCGCCGAGCGGGTCGGCCACGTTGGTCACCCCGGTCTCCTCCAGCAGCACCTGCTGGGTACGCAGGGCGATCTCGGCGGACGAGGCGGTGGGCAGCGCCAGGGTCTCGTCGAGTGCGTTGGTGTGCAGCGAATTGGTGCCGCCCAGGATCGCGGCGAGCGCCTCGACGGCGGTGCGTACCACGTTGTTGACCGGCTGCTGCGCGGTCAGCGACACCCCGGCGGTCTGCGTGTGGAACTTCAGCCAGAGGGCCTTTTCGCTGGTGGCGCCGTAGTGCTCGCGCAGCCGGCGGGCCCAGATCCGGCGGGCCGCCCGGAACTTGGCGATCTCCTCGAAGAAGTCCACGTGCGCGTCGAAGAAGAAGGACAGCCCCGGGGCGAAGGTGTCCACGTCCAGCCCCCGGGAGAGCCCCAGCTCGACGTAGCCGAAGCCGTCGGCCAGCGTGTACGCCAGCTCCTGCGCGGCGGTCGAGCCGGCCTCCCGGATGTGGTAGCCGGAGACCGACAGCGGCTTGTAGCGCGGGATGCTGCCGGCGCAGTACTCCATCAGGTCGCCGATCAGGCGCAGGTGCGGCTGCGGGGCGAACAGCCACTCCTTCTGGGCGATGTACTCCTTGAAGATGTCGGTCTGCAGGGTGCCGTCCAGGCGGCTCAGGTCCGCGCCCTGGCGCTCGGCGGCGACCAGGTACATGCAGAACACCGGCACCGCCGGCCCGGAGATGGTCATGCTGGTGGTGACCGAGGCCAGGTCGATGCCGTCGAAGAGGATCTGCATGTCGGCGGCCGAGTCGATAGCCACCCCGCAGTGGCCGACCTCGCCGAGGGCGAGCGGGTCGTCGGAGTCGCGGCCCATCAGGGTGGGCATGTCGAAGGCGACGGACAGGCCGCCACCACCGGCGTCGAGGATCATCCGGTACCGCTCGTTGGTCTGTAGCGCGTTGCCGAAGCCGGCGAACTGCCGGATCGTCCAGGTGCGTCCCCGGTAGCCGGTCGGATAGAGGCCCCGGGTGTACGGGTACTCGCCGGGCCAGCCGATGCGCTCGAAGCCGGGCACGTCGGCGCCGTCGGGCGGCCCGTACACCGGGTCCAGCGGGGCGCCGGAGAGGGTGGTGAAGTCGGCGTCCCGCTTGCTCGCCGCGTCGTAGCGCGCCTGCCAGCGCGCCCGCCCCTCGGCGATCTCCTCTGCCCGCATCTGCGCCACCCCTTCTACTCTCGACCTCGGAGTCTACGGACTACCTTAACGATCGATCAGGCACGGCGGCACAATCGACGCACTCGGCCTCTGGTGGCTGGCCGATGTGCCTCACGTCGATCACCGCTCGGCGACCTCCGCTCGCTACCTACGCCGGGTTACCGGTGGCGGCAGCCGGCGCCCGGACCGGGCAGATGAGGGCAGGCGCCCGCCCTCGCCGGGTCCATCACCGCTCAGCCGTCAGCCCGCGGTCGGATCACAACGACAAGGGTCGCCAAAGGCCCGAACAGCAACGACCAGAGCCACCAGACCAGGCCGCTGCGGCCCTTACCTTGGGCCAGGCCGGCGTTGATCAGCGAGAGGAGCAACCAGAGCAGCGCTACGCAGATGTAGGACTCTACCGAGGGGTGGTACTCCACGGGGGGACCTCACTCGATTGACGGGATGCGGCGCCAGCCTAGCGATCAGCAGCAACGCATGGCGGCCCGGTGGAGGCCGGCCGGCCAGCGCACCCAGGTCTTCATGATCCTCATGTCGGACTCCGCAGCCCGATGCAGGGAACGCGTCGCTGGACGTCGCAACGCCGACGTCGTTGGAAAGTTGTCCAGTAGTTTCGCGACGCCCCTCGCCCGGAACGGTCCGGCCGCGGGGTGGATTCCGATCTCGCGGTACAGCCGCAGAACTCCTGAGCGGCTGTCGTCGACTTCCTCCTCGACCCGGCGAATCCAGGCGCAGACGACGCTCAGCCGCAGCTTCCTGATCGGAACTTTCACGTCTCGGCGAGGCATTCGCACAGGTCGCCGGCTCGCCTGCCTGCTGGTACAGGACATTCTCCCGGTTCGCCCGCTCACCTTGTCGCTCGTCCTTGACCCCTGGCGAGAGCCGAAACCACACTCCGCTGGAGCCACCGACCGTCGGCGGTCCCGATCCCCGTCGCACTCGCGTGCCCGTCCAGATCACGTATTGTTAGCGCGAACATTTACGAAAGTCGATTGGATCAGAAACGGTCGTCGACAGCGGGACCAAGGTCAAACTCCGTGGCGCCGCAGCAGAGCGGTGCCGACCCGGCCGATGCGTCAAGGCGCGGATCGGCACCAACAGCCAGAAGGGCGAGACATGACGCAAGATCAGAATGAGCCGGTGAGCGGCGCACGCAGGCTGCTGAGCCGGCGAACGGTGCTGACCACGATCGGGGCCGCATCGGTCGGCGCCGTCGCGGCGTCCGTCATGGGGACCATGGACGCCGAAGCCGCGACGGCGAACATCAATCCGTCGGCGCAGCGGCAGACGATCAAGGGCTTCGGCGGCATGACCCACGCGATCTGGGCCGGCGACCTGACGGCTGCCCAGCGGGACACGACGTTCGGCACCGGCGACGGCCATCTCGGGTTCTCCATCCTCCGGATCCCGGTCAACGAGAACCAGTCGGACTGGAGCCGCGACCTGGCGACAGCGCAGCGCGCGGTCGCGCTCGGGGCGACCGTCTTCGCCTCGCCGTGGAACCCGCCCGCCAGCATGACCGAGACCTTCACCCACGGCAGCCAGACCAACGCCAAGCGCCTCAAGTACAGCTCGTACGGCGCCTATGCCCAGCACCTGAACGACTTCAACACCTACCTGCGCAACAACGGGGTGCCGCTGTACGCCATCTCGGTGCAGAACGAGCCCGACTACGCGTCGACCTGGACCTGGTGGACCGCCACCGAGATCGTCAACTTCCTGAAGAACAACGCCGGCTCGATCAACACCAAGGTCATCGCGCCCGAGTCCTTCCAGTACATCAAGTCGATGTCGGACCCGATCCTCAACGACGCCACCGCGCTGGCCAACGTCGACATCATCGGGGCGCACCTCTACGGCACGCCGTACTCCAACTTCGCCTACCCCCTCTTCCAGCAGAAGGGCGCGGGCAAAGAACTCTGGATGACCGAGGTCTACTACCCCAACAGCAGCGATTCGGCGGACGCCTGGCCCGGGGCGCTCGACGTGGGCGAGCACATGCACCACGCCATGGTGGACGCCGAGTTCCAGGCCTACGTCTGGTGGTACATCCGGCGCAGCTACGGCCCGCTACGGGAAGACGGTCAGATCAGCAAGCGCGGCGCCATCATGGCGCAGTTCTCCAGGTTCGTCCGCCCCGGATATGTGCGGATCGACGCGACGGCGAACCCGGCGACGAACGTCTTCGTCTCGGCGTACCGCAGCGGCAGACACCGTCGTCATCGTCGCCGTCAACAAGAACACCTCGTCGGTGAGCCAGCAGTTCACCCTGGCGAACACCACCGCGTCCGGCAGCGTCTCGAACTGGGTGACCGACGCCAACCGCAACGTCGCGCAGCAGAGCGCGCTGACCATGTCGAACGGTTCCCTCACCGTCACGCTCCCCGCCCGCAGCGTGGTGACCTACGTGGCCAGCCTGAGCGGCGGCCCGTCGCCCAGCCCGTCGATCACGTCGATCAGCCCCTCGGTCAGCCCCTCGACCAGCCCGTCCACCAGCCCGTCCACCAGTCCTTCGACCAGCCCGTCCACCAGCCCGTCGACCAGTCCTTCGACCAGCCCGTCGTCCAATGGCACGGCGCCCCGGGTGACGTACACGATGAACAGCTGGGGCAACGGCTTCACCGCCAACATCAACATCGCCAACACCGGCACCTCGACGATCAACGGCTGGACGCTGGTCTTCACGCTGCCCTCGGGCCAGACCATCACCTCCGGCTGGAACGCCACCTTCTCGCCCTCCAGCGGCCAGGTGAGCGCCAAGAACGTCAGCTACAACGGCACGATCGCTCCCGGTTCCAGCACCGACATCGGCTTCCAGGCGACGCACACCGGCAACACCGCCGAGCCGACCTCCTTCACCCTCAACGGCATCCCCTGCACCGTGGCCTGACCGACATCCCACGAGCCCGACAAGCAGCGAGCCGACAAACGGGTGTGGCCCCTCCGGCGTCGGAGGGGCCACACCCCGCGCTGGGTGAACCTCGGTCGGCGCCGCGAAGCATAGTCAGATTGATTGACGTGTCTCAATGTCATGGCTAGGCTTCGGCCTGACCGGTGCCGGCCGGCGGACGGACCCACGTGACTGGAGCTTGCCGTGCAGAACCGACGCGCTCACCGTCGTGCCTTACGGCGACTGATTGCCGGTCTGATCACCGTCATCGTCGGTGGGATCGGCTCGTTCGCTATCGCCACACCGGGTCAGGCCGCCATACCGTGTGCAGTCACGTACACCGGAACCTACTGGGGCGATCCGGCGGCGCCACAGTATTACGTCAATGCGAGGATCCAGAACACCGGCCCGGTGACCTCGACCGGCTGGGTCGTGTACATCTCCTTCTCCCCGGGTACGACCACCGAGCTGTACTGGAACATGAAACCGATGCCCGAATACGGTGACGGCTGGTACACCGCCGCGGACTACGTCAAGGCCATTCAGCCCGGGCAGACCGCCAATTTCGGCCTTGTGGTCGATCCGCCGCCGCCGGATTTCGTGGGCGCGCCGACCTCGTTCCAGTGCAGCATCTTCTGACGAGACGGTGACCCGTTCGGATCCACGGACAGGCGGTTCATCCCGTACACACTGTCAGCCGACGGTCACCGGGTAGCGACGGACGAGTTCGGCTTCGCCGTCGAGCAGGTGCAGTTCGGCGTCGCAGGCGGCGGCGGCCTCCGGGTCGTGGGTGGCGAACACCACCGCCGCGCCGCGCTGGGCCTCGGCGCGCAGCAGGTCCACCACGCGCTGGCGGTTCTGCGCGTCGAGTTCGCTGGTCACCTCGTCGGCAAGCAGTACGTCGCCGGCCAGCGCCAGGCCCCGGGCGATGGCGGTGCGCTGCTGCTGGCCACCGGACAGCTCCTCGACCAGCTGGTCAGCCTGGCCGGCCAGGCCCAGCGCCTCCAACGCCTGCACCGTCGCCCGCCGCGCCTCGGCCGGGGTACGCCCCTGGGCCATGAGTACCACCTGAAGGTTTTCGGCGGCGGTGAGGATCGCGGCCAGCCCGTTGTCCTGTGGGATGAGCACCACGCCCCGGGTCACCGCATGGTCCCGGTCGCGCAGCGCCTCGCCGCCCACCGTGACCGCGCCCGAGCTGGGCCGCAGCAGCCCCGCCATGGTCGCCAACAGAGTGGTCTTCCCCGCGCCGGAAGGCCCGGTCACCGCGAGCACCGCACCCGGCTGAACCGCCACGGAAACCCCCCGCAACACCGGCGCGCCCCCGCCATACCCCACCGTGACGCCCTCAACCACCAACACCCCACCCACCCCCATCCCCCTCCAACACCAACTCGGCCAGAGGCTACCGCCCCGCCCACCTCCCGACACCCCCAACCACCCACCCCCCCCACCACACCCCACCCCACCCACCGCCCCACCCCACCCACCACCACACCAACGCGATCTTGCACTTATTGTTGTCTCAACGCCTCGGAAAACAGCAATAAGTACGTTTCAGCGCCGGCGTCCCTCATCGCGTGCTCCCCCTGGGTCCGGATACGGCGACGCGGCCCGCTCCGGAGAGCGGGCCGCGTCGGGAGGAGCTGGCCACCGGGTCAGGTGCCAGGAGCAGCGGCTCAGGCGCCGACGACCGTGGCCTGATCGTCAGCGTCAGCCGCCGACGACAATGGCCTGATCAGCGGCTCAGCCGCCGACGGCGATGGGCTGATCGTCGGCTCAGCCGCCGACGACGATGGCCTTGGTCTCGGAGCTGTAGCCGACGGCGCGCTCAGCGTCGTTGCCTACCGGGCCCTGGTCGTCGATGTGCACGTCGTCGACGGTGACGTCGACGGCCAGCACCTCCAGGCCGAGCAGGTTCTCCACCGAGCTGATGACCTTCTCGCGGACCTTCTCGGTGACCGAGTAGACGACGAAGCCGAACTCGATGACGATGACCACCTCGATCTCGGCGGTCTTGCCCTCCAGACGGACCGAGACGCCCTGAGCGGCGCTCTCCTCGCCCAGGTGCAGCCGCTCGCGGACCGAGCTGAACAGCCGGGCCGCGTCGCCGCCGAGGTCGTAGACGCCGGGGACCTCGCGGGCGGCGATGCCGGCGATCTTCTCGACCACCTCGTTGGCGATCACCGTCTTGCCCCGCTCGGCTGGCAGCGAGGCGTTGTTGCGCAGCCGGGTGACGACGTTGCCGGCCGCCTCCTTGGTGGCGGTGGCGACCCGGTCGGCAGCCTCCGAGATGGCCTCGCCGGCCTGGTCGAGGGCTTCGCCGGCCTTCTCCTTCACGTCGGCCGCCACCTCGGCGGCCCGGTCCTTGAACTCATCCACGGTGGACTGGTCGGCCGGCTGTACGGGTACGGCGTCGGCGGACTGCGCCGCGGGCGCCTCGGAAGCGACATCGGTCATATGAGTGAACTCCCTGGTCTGTGCCCGCGCCGGTGCAGGGGTACCGGCCGGCGGGTCAGGTCCGGGCGGTGGGGGCGCGGTTGGCGAGCGCGAGCGTACAGGTCAGGTGCCAGCCCGGGGAGTCCTCAGATCACTACCCGACTCAACAGCTCGTCGGCGGCGGCGTAGGGGTCCAACTCCCCGGCAGCGACCCGGCGCCCCAGGTCGGGCAGGGCGGCGCCGCCGGGCACCTCGGTGAAGCGCGCCCGCAGCCGGGCCAGCGCCACCGACTCGACCTCGGCGGTGGCCCGGGCGACCCGGCGCCGCTCCAGCTCGCCGCTGCCGGTCAGCCACTCGCGGTGCCGACCGAGCGCCGCGACCAGCTCGTCGATGCCCTCGGCGCGGGCGGCGACGGTCCGCAGCACCGCCGGCCGCCACTGGCCGGGGGCCCTCTCAGCCAGCGAGATCATGCCCTGGATGTCGTGGTACGTGGCGTCCGCCCCGTCCCGGTCGGCCTTGTTCACCACGAAGATGTCGGCGATCTCCAGGATGCCCGCCTTGACCGCCTGGATGGCGTCGCCCATGCCCGGGGCGAGCAGCACCAGCGTGGTGTCGGCCAGGGCGGCGATCTCCACCTCGGCCTGCCCGACGCCGACGGTCTCCACGATCACCGTGTGGCAGCCGGCGCCCTCCAGCACCCGGACCGCCTGCGGGGTGGCGGCCGCCAGGCCGCCCAGGTGCCCGCGCGCCGACATGGAACGGATGTAGACGCCGGGGTCGGTGGCGTGCTCCTGCATGCGTACCCGGTCACCGAGGATGGCACCGCCGGTGAACGGGCTGGACGGGTCCACCGCCAGCACGCCGACCCGCCGGCCGGCGGCGCGCAGCGCGCGCACCAGCTCGTTGGTGGTGGTGGACTTGCCGACGCCGGGCGCCCCGGTGACCCCGATGACCTCGGCCCGGCCGGTGTGCGGCGCGAGCGCGGCGGCAACCTGCGGCAGCGCCGGGTCGGCGTCCTCGACCAGTGAGATCAGCCGGGCCACGGCGCGGTGGTCGCCGGCCCGGGCCGCGTCGAGGAGGGTGGGTACGTCAGCGTGACGTACCGTCACCGGACCACTCCGGAGCCCAGCGTGCGGCGCAGCCCGGCGCGTACCTCGTCGGTGGACAGCTCGGGGAAGACGATCCGGAACTTGGCCGGCGTCCCCAGCTCGGCGGCGTGGTAGCGGGACAGCTCGAAGATCACTTCGCCCTCGCGGACCACCACCTGCTCCACCCCGCCGTAGGTGGTGCTCTCCTGCTCCCCCCAGACCAGGCAGTACGGCTCCCACTCGGGGCGCGGCTCGTCGGCCCGCTGCACCAGCAGGCTGCCCTGGCTGCCGTCGGCGCGCGCGGCCAGCCCGAACAGGTACCCGGCGAAGCCGTCCTGTTCCACAGTGGCCGGTTGTCCGCCGACCACGGTGGCCGCGAACTCGAGGGGGATGGAGCTCACCTGCGGGGTACCCGGATCAGCAGAGCGTCACCCTGACCGCCGCCGCCGCACAACGCAGCAGCACCGAGTCCGCCCCCGCGCCGCCTGAGCTCCATAGCCAGGCAGAGTACTAGCCGCGCCCCGGAGGCGCCGATCGGGTGGCCGAGTGCGATGGCTCCACCGTTGACGTTCACGATCGCCGGATCCAGGCCCAACAGCCGGGTGGAGGCGATGCCCACCGCCGCGAACGCCTCGTTGATTTCGACCAGGTCGAGGGCGTCCACGCCCAGCCCGGACCTGTCCAGCGCGTGCCGGATCGCGTTCGCCGGCTGGGCGTGCAGCGAGTTGTCCGGCCCGGCGACGTTGCCGTGCGCGCCGATCTCGGCCAGCCAGTCCAGCCCCAACTCCTCGGCCTTCTCCCTACGCATCACCACGACCGCCGCCGCGCCGTCGGAGATGGGCGAGGAGGTACCAGCGGTGATGGTGCCCTCGGCGCGGAACGCCGGGCGCAGCTTGGCCAGCGTCTCGACCGTGGTCTCCGGGCGGATGCCCTCGTCCTCGGAAACCACCAGCGGCTCGCCGCGTCGCTGCGGGATGGTGACCGGGGCGATCTCCTCGGCGAAGGCGCCGCTCTTCTGCGCGGCGGCGGCCCTGGCGTGGCTGGCCGCGCCGAACTCGTCCTGCTCGGCCCGGGTGAGCTGGTGGCGCAGGTTGTGGTCGTCGGTGGACTGGCCCATGGCGATCTGGTCGAACGCGTCGGTGAGCCCGTCGTAGGCCAGGTGGTCGCGGATCACGATGTCGCCGTACCTGAAGCCGCCGCGCTGGCCCATCAGCAGGCCGGGGGCGTTGGTCATGGACTCCATCCCGCCGGCCACCACGATGTCGAACTCGCCGGCCCGGATCAGTTGGTCGGCCAGGGCGATCGCGTCCAGGCCGGACAGGCAGACCTTGTTGACGGTCAACGCCGGGACGGTCATCGGGATGCCGGCGCCGACGGCCGCCTGCCGGGCCGGCAGCTGCCCGGCCCCGGCCTGCAGCACCTGGCCCATGATCACGTACTGCACCTGCTCGCCGGTGATGCCGGAGCGCTCCAGGGCGGCCCGGATGGCGACCGCGCCCAGTGCGGTCGCGGGCAGGTCCTTCAGGGCACCCATCAGCTTTCCCATGGGGGTACGCGCGCCGCTGACGATGACGGATGTCATAGTGGTTCGCCTCCGGTGAAACCCGCTGTCCATTCCTACTTAACGGTAGTTCGGGTAAGGGTACGGTCATGACTGAGCACTCGGATTCCCCGACCACTGCGGCCCCCGTCACACCGGGCGCCCCCGGACCTACCCCCGAAGGCATCGGCCTGCTGCGGGTGGATCACGTCGGCGTCGCGGTGCACGACCTCGACGAGGCCATCGAGTTCTACCAACGGGTCTTCGGTATGCGCCTGGTCCACGTCGAGGAGAACGACGATCAGGGGGTACGGGAGGCGATGATGCAGGTGGGTCCCGATCCGGCCGGTGGCTGCGTGCAGCTGCTCGCCTCGATCCGGCCCGACTCCAGCATCGCCAAGTTCCTGGCCCGCAACAAGCCGGGCGTGCAGCAGGTGGCCTACACGGTGGCCGACGTCGAGGCGGCCGGCGCCGCCCTGCGCGAACGCGGCGTCCGCCTGGTCTACGACGAGCCGCGCCGCGGCACCGCCGGCTCCCGGATCAACTTCGTGCACCCGAAGGACACCGGTGGCGTCCTGGTCGAACTGGTCGAACCGGCGCACTGAGGCGACCCCGTAGCCCAGCACATTTCGCTCTGTGTGATCGGTCACCGACCCGGCGTCACCGACACCGCCGGGACCGGACCCACGACCCCGCGAAACGGCTGATTTCCCATCCGCCGCACGGGTTACCAGATGCTGACTGATCGTCGCGCCTCGTGGCACATCCGGGCTTCCGGTCACCCTCGCCATCTGCCAGGATGTGCCAATGGCCCAGCAGTCCCCCTCCATTGCCTTCTTCGACGATGCGAACACCAGCAAGGAGTTCAGCATCGTCCTCCGCGGATACGACCGAGGACAGGTCGACGCGGAGCTCGCCAAGCTCAACGGCGGGATCGCGCAGAGCGAGCAGGCGCGCGCGGAAAGCGAGCAGCGCCTGAACGACGCGCAGCGCCGCCTGCGCCAGGCCGAGCAGCGGCTCAACTCGGTGGAGCAGAAGCTCACCGACACCAGCAAACAGCTGGAGGAGAACAGCCGCCCCACCCTCTCCGGCCTGGGTACCCGGGTGGAGCAGATCCTGCGGCTGGCCGAGGAGCAGGCCAACGACCACCGCGGTGAGGCCAAGCGGGAGGCCGAGGGGATCAACTCGGCGGCCCGCCTGGAGGCCCGCGAGATCACCGACAAGGCGCGCGCCGAGGCCGCCGCCATGAAGGCGACCGCCGAGCGCGAGGCGAGCAACCTGCGTACCGCCGCCGAGCGGGAGGCCGCCGAGGTGCGCGTGCACGCCCGCCGGGAGGCCGACTCGCTGCGCGCCGACGCCGAGCGCGAGACCAAGCAGCTGCGCACCGCCACCGCGCACGAGGTCGCCGAGCTGAAGGCCACCACCGAGCGGGAGGTCTCCACCCTGCGGGCCACCGCCGAGCGGGAGATCACCCAGCTGCGCGCCAAGACCGCGCGGGAGGCCGAGGAGAAGCGCGCCGAGGCGACCAAGCTGCTCTCCGACGCCAAGGACAAGCGCGACAAGGACCTGCAGGCGCTGCAACTGGAGCTGGCCGAGCGCCGGGAGACCTCGGAGCGCGAGGAGAGCCAGCGGCACGCCGCCGCAGTGGCCAACACCCAGCGCCTGGTCGGCGAGGGTGAGGCGCGTGCCCGCAACGCCGAGGAGCGGGCCAAGGAGATCGAGCAGCGGGCCGAGGCGCGCCGGGTCGAGTCCGAGCGCATCGCCCACGAGACCCTGGAAAGCGCCAAGGCGCTCTCCGACAAGACGCTCAACGAGGCCCGCAGCGAAGCGCACCGGCTGGTCAGCGACGCCCGCAACGAGGCCGAGCTGACCACCCAGACCGCCCGCCGCGAGGTCGACGAGCTGACCCGCCAGAAGGACGCGGTCACCTCGCAGCTCGGCCAGATGCTCTCCGGCCTGGCCGGGATCGTCCCGGGGATCGGCGCCGCCAAGCCGGCCGCCGAGCCGGCGAAGCCACAGGCCGCTGCCGAGGCCGGCGGGCAGTCGGACAAGCCGGCGGCGAAGGGCTGACCGGAGTACTCTTCACCAGCAGTCAACACGTCAGGATTGACCTGATCGCTGTCCCGCCCGTTCGGGGATGTTCCGAGCGTGGCGGGACACTGCGTGTGAGGATGGTGGAATGGCGCACGACGGAGAATTGTTCTCACTCGGCGACTGGGTCGCCTCCGAGCCCTCCTTCGAGCTCGCCTTCCGTGGGTACAACCAGAAACAGGTTGACCAGTACTTCCAGGTCTCCGAAGCGGAGAAGGCGGCGCTGGCCGGCGAGCGGGACAGCGCCTTCGAGCAGATCCAGGGCCTGGCCGCCCAGGTGCAGGCGCTGCAGCACGAGCTGACCGAGGCGCGTCGGCGCGGCAGCCACAGCCCCGGCGTGCCCAGCCAGGTGTCGTTCCGGCACCTCGGCCCGCGGGTCGAGCAGATCCTGGCGATGGCCGAGGAGCAGGCCGACCAGATCCGGGCCGACGCCGTGTCCGGCATCGAGACCGACCGGGCCGAGGCGGCCAAGCTGCTGGCCGACGCCCGCGACCAGCACAACCAGGCGATCCGGGACTTCGAAGCGGTGCTGGCGGCCCGTCGCGCCGAGGAGGAGCAGGCTGCCCAGGCGCGCCGCGGCCAGCTCGCCGCCGACGTGCAGAACGCCCAGCAGCATGCCGCCCAGCTACGCCAGGAGGCCGACCAGGCTCGCGCCGCCGCCGAGGCACAGCGCGCCGAGATCCTCAGCGCCGCCGTGGCGGCCGCCGAGCAGAGCCGCTCCGAGGTCGAGGCGTACGTCCAGCACCACCGCGCCCGCCTCGACCAGGAGATCGTCACCCGCCGGGCCAGCCTGGAAGCCGAGCAGACGGCCGCCCGCCGCCGCTTCGACGAGCAGCTCGTCGCCGACCGCGCCAACGCCGAGGCCGCCGCCCGGCGCGCCGTCGAGGCCGCCGGGGCACAGGCCGAGCAGATCATCGGCGCCGCCCGGGCACACGCCGAGCGGATCGTCGGGGAAGCGCAGCGGCAGGCCGCCGACGCGCACCGGCAGGCCGCGGAGTACCAGCGGCAGAGCATGGAGGCCGCTGCCCAGGCCGAGGCCGCCCAGGCCCACGCCGTCGCCGCCCAGCAGCAGGCCAGTACCGCGCTACAGCAGCTCGCCCAGCTCCAGGCGGAGGCCGCCGAGGCGCACCGGCAGCGGGAAGCCGCCCAGCGCCAGGCGGCCGCCGCGCACCAGCACGCCGTAGCCGCGCACCAGCAGGCCGAGGCGGCCCAGGCCGCCGCCGCCGAGGCGGCCAAGCTCGCCGACCGGCACCGCCAGCCGGCCCCGCCGGTGACCGGCCGGGCCGCCGCACCATCGCACAGCACGACAACGCCGCCCGGGGTCGCGGCGGTCACCACCGCACCGGCCCAGGACGACGCCGACTCCGAGGCGCTGTCCCTCTTCGACGAGGCCGCCGCGTCCGGTGACACCATTGCGATCCCGGCCGGGGCGCGTGGCACCGGGACGCCGGACGCCGCCGAAGCCGCGCCGACGACCGACGAGGAGCCGGCGACCGACGAAGAGTTGAGCGCGGACGTGGTCCCGGCCGACGCTGAGGTCGCGGACGTCGACCCGGCGGATGCTGGAGCGGTGGACCCGGCGGCCGCCGACGTCGACGTCCCGGAAGCGCCCGAGGTCGAGGAGCTCGACGCGGAAACGGCCGACCTCGACCAGCCCGCGGCAGACACTCAGGCGGATGCGGCAGACGGGGACGAACCCGGGGTTGCGGTTGACGAAGTCGACGCGGAAGCCGCAGACGTTGACAACGCCGACGCGGCAGCGGCCGAGGCTGACGAACCTGACGCCGAAGCGGCCGAGGCTGACGAACCTGACGCCGAGGCGGACGAACCGGCTGCGGACGTCGACGACGTGGACACGGAAACGGCCGGCCTTGACGAGCCTCAACCGGACGGGGCCGGCGAGCCCGAGGCGGAAGCCGCGGACCTCGACGGGTCGACCCAGGTGCTGGTGGACGGTGCGGATACCTCGGCGACCCAGGTGCTGACCCGGCCGGCCGGAGCCGGCGAGCCGGCCACCGAGCTGATCACACCGGACGGCGCCGACCCGGCCGCGACGGAGGATGACGAGGACGCCCAGGCGCTCGCCAGCCAACCGGGGCGCCAGGCCCGTCCGCGGGGCCGGTCCGGCGGGCAGAAGGTGACCGTGGGCGGCGACCGGCCGGAGACCCGGTAGCACAGGGCCCGGCGCTCAGGCGCCGGTGGCCGTCAGTACGCCCTGGATGAAGTCGGCCTTGGCGTCGGTGTACGCCTCCCGGTCGGCGCCGTGCCGCTCGGCGAGTTGCTGCTTGAGGGCGGCGTACCGGGCAGCCAGCTGCGCGTCGGCGCGCAGGGCGTCGCGGAAGGCGAGCTGCCCGGCCCAGCGGGGATGGTCGACGCGCAGTAGCTGCAGATGCGCGCGCCGGTGCTGGCCGGTGGGGTCGGGGAGCACGTAGAAGCGTCGCCACGGGCGGCCGTCCAGGGCGGGTGGGACCGGACACCAGCCGTCGGCGGCGAGCTCGTCGCCGGCCAGCTGCGCCACCCTGTCGAGCCCGTCCGCACAGACGGGGTCGGCGGCGTCCACGGCGGCCATCAGGTCGAGGATCGGCTTGGCCGCCAGGCCCGGTACGGACGTGGAGCCGACGTGCTCGACCGGAGCGACCAGCCATGGCGCGAGCAGGGCGGCCAGCCGGTCGCGCAGGGTCGCCGCGGCGCTCGCCCAGCCGGGTTCGGGCGGGCAGACGCGGGCCTTCTCGTACGCCCAGGCGGGCACCCCGTCACTCACCGGACGGCCCGGCGACCGGGACGTCCGCGAAGGCCGCCACCGTGCGGTCGGCGTATGCGCTGGCGTCGCCGGACTCCATCGGCCCGTCCCAGGTACGGGGCAGCGGATGGGCGGCCGGCGCCACCCGGGCCACGATCGCGTCCAGGACCGTCTCCGCGTCCCCCACCCACAGGTGCTTGGCGCCCGGTACGCCCACCACCTCGGCCTGCGGGATCGCCGCGAAGCGCTGCCGGGCCTCGTCGGGGCGCAGGTAGTCGTCGAACTCGGGGACCAGCGCGGTCACCGGGGTACCCAGCCGGGCCCACTGTGCCAGGTCGTCGCCGGTGGCGAAGCGCAGCGGCGGGGAGAGCAGGATCAGCCCGGCGACGCCGGGCTCGGCGCCGTACCGCAGGGCCAGGTCGGTGCCGAACGACCAGCCCACCATCCACACCGCGGGCAGCTCGGCGAACTCGGCGTACTCGATGGCGGCGGCGACGTCGTAGCGCTCCCCCACGGCGGCGTCGAAGGTGCCCTCGGAGGTGCCGCGCAGGCTGCTCGTACCCCTGGTGTTGAAGCGGAGCACGGCCAGATCGGCCAGGGCGGGCAGGCGCCAGGCGGCCTTGCGGAACAGGTGGCTGTCCATCATGCCGCCGTGGGTGGGCAGCGGGTGCAGGCAGACCAGGGTGGCCACCGGCGGGCGCGACTGCGGCAGCGCCAGCTCACCGACCAGGGTGAGGCCGTCCGCGGTGTGCAGCTCGATGTCCTCGCGTCGGGCCGGCAGGATCGAGTTGGCGCGGATGGGTCGGGCGGTCATGGCGTCAACCGTAGCGGGGGGCGCTGCGCGAGCGCTGCACCCCCGGCGCCCGCCGGTCCCGGGCCCGCCAGCAGCCCTTGTGCCAGTGCCGGCGGTCACCCAGGTCGCCCCGCTCGTCGGCCGGCCAGGCCACCAGGTGCGCCACGCCGGGCCGGATCTCGTGGTCACAGCCGGGGCAGCGGTACGCCTTGCCCGCTGACGAGCCGGTGACGTCGCGGACCAGCCAGTCGCCGTCCGGATGCGCCTGGACCCGGCCGACGCCGCGCAGCAGCTGCTCACCGTCCAGCGGGGTCGGCTCCGGCTGGCCGGCCGGGCGGCGGGGGCGGGTACGGCGAGGGCTCACCCCTCCAGGGTAGGTTGCCGGCGGGCAAGCTACCTGTGCCGTGCTCGTCGTCGGCGACCAGCTGGCCCGGCGGCCACTCCGGTCGCCGGTCAGTGACGGTCCGGAGGGCGCCCCCCGTGGCGGCACCCTCCGGGCCGGCTTGTGTCACCGGGTTCCGACGGTGACTCCTGCGGCGATGCTGACGACCTGGTCGCTGGTCAGCGCGGCCGGCGCCTGCAGGTGGAGCGCCCTGCCATCGGGTACGGGAACCTCGAGGAACCAGCCGTCGTCGGTTCGGATGAGCTGACTGTCCGCTCCGTTGACCTGGACAGTGCCGGCCTGTCGGGCACCCGCGACGTCGTGGAACAGGTCCGGATCCGGCGCATCGACCAGGTCGACGGCGAGCTCCTCACCCGTCGCCGGATCGTGCAGTGTCATGATCCGGCCGCTGTCCTTGAAGTGCTCCAGGCGCCAACCGGCCGGGGCGAGATGGATCTCCAGAGCCACCGGCTGCGGCTGGTCGACCACGGTCGCGGCAAGCCGGCGCACCGCCTCCTCGGAGGCCAGGGCGCCGTTGCCGGTGAGCGATATCCACTTCCCGTCGCGCTGCCACGTCAGTGTGGTCGCACCGGCACCGTCGAGGTGAAACTCGTCGAGGTAGGCGGGCGCGCCGTTGAACGTGACCGACCGCGGCCGGGGCGAGACGTGCGGGTCCGGGGCGTACCCGTCCCGGACGGCCAGGTACACGTCGCTGTCGCTGCCGTCGGCTGTCAGGTACACCGCCGTCAACGCCAGGCCGTGAGCGTCGTGGTCACCGAAGATCGTGGGGGCTTTCCGCCCGGCCGGCCGGGGACTGAGATCCACCGGGAACTCGGGCGGGGTGAACGCGACGAGCCGCAAGCCAACCGCCGGTCCGGCAACCGACGTGTCGTTCGACGCAGCGCCGCCGTGCGTCCGCGCGGCGAGTCCCCCACCGGCCGCCACCGCCACCACCGTCGCAGCCGCGACGGCCAGCCGGATACGCACCGGGCGGCCCGCGTCGCGAGCGCTCCACCGCCCTCGACGGGACGGCTCGGACCCGATATCGGCCAGCAGGCGACCGCGCGCCCGGTCCAGTACGGCAGCACTGGCAGCCGGAGCGTCCGGACCGTGTTCCCGGAGCAGAGTCAGGTCATTCATGCGGGACCCTCCATAGTCCACAGTGGAGCAAGGCACTCCCGGGTCAGGCGGCGGGCCCGGTTGAGCCGCGAACGCACCGTCCCGATCGGGATGTCCAGTACCGTCGCTATCTCGGCGTAGGTCAGGTCGGCCCAGGCCGTCAGCAGCAGGACGTCCCGGTCGCCGCGCCTGAGCTTGCCCAGCGCCGCCGCCAACGGCCGGCGCAGCGCCTGGGCGTCCAGCCGGTCCTCGGCTTCGCCGCCGGCCGTCGGCGGCCGGTCCGCTGCCGCCGCCCGAGCCAGGCTGCGGCACCTGCGTTCCTCGACCCGGACGTGGCGGCGCAGCAGGTTGGTCGCGATCCCGTACAGCCAAGGCCGCACGTCGACGTGCTCCGGCCGGTACGCCCGACGCTGTCGGAAGGCGACGAGGAACGTCTCGGACAGCAGATCATCGGCCTGCCCGCCGATCCGGCGGGCGAGGTACCTGTGCACCGCCGGGGCGTGCCGGTCGAACAGGTGCGCGAACTGCTCCGGATACTCGACTGACTGGCGGATCAGCACCTCATCGCTGGGTCCCCGATCGGCCGTCGATCTCGTGGGCGGATCCGGAGCGGGGCTGATCGCGTGATCGCGGGAGATGGCTACTTCTCCGTCGGTAGTTCTCACACCTGCTGATGCCCGCACAGCGCGATGCGGTTCACGGCGGTTGCGGCCGGCACCAGCGTACGGGGCAGCGCCCCGGCCCCGGGTCAGCCGCCGGGCCGAGCGCCTTTGTCGCAGCCCGTTTCCCGGGTGGCCCGGCGGCAGCCGGACGCCTACGTGTCGATGGCGACCGTTTCCGGGGCGCTCGGGTCAGCGGCCGGCCCGGCCGGGGCGGTGGCCGGCGCCTTGAGGAAGCTGGTCGCCCAGGACACCGGTACGGCGACCGCGCAGATCACCAGGCCGGTGACGACCGGACCGGACGGGCCGTGGTGGTCCACCGCCCAGCCACCGGCGAGTGCGCCGACCGCGATCCCGGCGGTCACGGCCGACGCCGGCAGGGTGGCGGCGAAGTCCCGGCCCGGGCCGGCGAGGCTGACCACGCGGTACTGCAGCGAGGGCACCAGGCCGAAGCCGACCAGGCCCCACAGGCAGAGCAGCAGGACGACCAGCACCGGCGCGGCACCGGCGAGGGCGAGCCCGCCGAGGGCGACGACGAGCACCAGGTTGGCGACCAGCAGCGTCCGGCTGGCGCTGCGGTCGGCGGCCCAACCACCGGCGAAGGTGCCGACCGCGTTGGCGACTCCGTAGGCGAGCAGGAAGACGCTGATCAGCGGTCCGGAGATCCCGGTGACCTCGGCCAGGAACGGTGTCAGGTAGGTGAGCGTGGCGAACTGGCCGCCCATGACGAGGAACCCCAGGCCGAGAACGGCCAGGACGCGGGGCGCCAGTGCGTGCCGGGCCTGCGCGGCGAAGCCGCCGGTACCGGCGTTCGGCACCGGCGGGATGACTGCCAGGGTCGCGACCAGTGCGACGCCGCCCGCCACCAGGATCGCGACGAACGCGGCGCGCCAACCCCACTCCTGCCCGACCAGCGTGCCCAGCGGCACGCCCAGCGCGGTGGAGACGGCGATACCGCCGAACACCATGGAGATGGCGCGCCCCATCTTCTCCGGCGGCACGATGCTGACCCCGACAGCGAAGGCGACACCGATGAACAGCCCGTGCAGGGAACCGGTGACGACCCGGGCGAGCAGGAGCAGCCCGACGTGCGTGGCGAGCACCGCGATGAGGTTGCCGACGAGGTAGGCGCCCAGTGACAGCCACAGCAGCGGACGCCGGCCGAAGCGGATGGTCAGCGCCGACAGCACCGGGCCGCCGACGGAGATGCCCAGCGCGTACGCCGTGACCAGGGTGCCTGCCGTGCTGATCGAAACCGCCAGGTCGGCGGCGATGAGGTCCAGGATCCCGACGACGACGAGCTCCGCACTGCCGACCACGAACGCCCCCGCAAACAGCGTCCACAGCGACAGGTTGACTCGCGACGGGCTCGATCCGGATCGCGTGCTGCTGGTCATGTTCACCTCCCGATATGATGACCGCTGATGTTAGGGAACGATCCCTAACATCAGCGGTCACAGTAGCCTCGCGCTTCCGGGCAGGCAAGCGACCCGGCTCAACCACGGCAGCTTTGTGTTGGCGGGTGTCGGCACTAGCCTGGCGGGAACGACCCCTAACACGAGGCGCCACCGGGGCGCCGCAGCACCCCGGAAAGGGGGCCCGATGCCACGCACCGCAGCCGAGACCCGCGAACGCGTGCTTGCGGTCGCCCACGACCTCTTCTACTGGCAGGGCATCCGGGCCACCGGCATCGACCGGGTCGCGGCCGACGCCGGTGTCGCCCCGACCACGCTCTACCGGCTCTTCTCCTCCAAGGACGACCTGGTCGCCGCGTATGTCGAGCGCGCCGACCAGGGCTCGCGCGAATGGTTCACCGAAGCGGTCCAGCGCGCCGCGCCCGATGCGTACCGGCAGATCCTGGCCGTCTTCGACGAAATGCTCGTGCAGATCCAGCCGGACCGATGCCGTGGCTGCGCGTTCCTGATGACCCTGGCCGAGTACCCGGACCCCGGACACCCCGCCCACCAGCTCGCAGTCGCCGCCAAGAGCTGGATCCGCGACCGCTTCGGCGAGCTGACCGACCGGCTGGCCGAGACCACCCCGGTCCGGGATCCGGCCGTGCTCGCGGACCGGCTGGCGATCGTCTTCGACGGCGTCAACGCCTCCGCCCAGGCACTGGGCGTCGACGGGCCGGCCCGGCAGGCCCGCGACCTGGTCGAATCGATCCTCGCCCACGCCCGGGCACCCGGCCGGGACGACCGCGCGACGCCCCAGGACGGTCGCCGTTCACAGCGCCGAACCGGCCCTGGACCAGGGAGCTGACCGACCACCTGCGGATCGCCGTCGTCTCGGCACGGACGATTCGCCGGCAGCCTGTGCGCACCGATCAGGCGGCGCTGTGGTCGCGGAACCCGCGACCGGCCTGACGCCCCAGGTAGCCGGCGGCGACCAGGTGCTCCAGCAGTGGCGCCGGGGCGAGGCCCGGCTCCCGCAGCTCGTGGTAGAGCGCCCGCTGGATGCCCAGGGCGACGTCCAGGCCGACCTCGTCGAGCAGTTCGAACGGGCCCGTCGGGTACCCGCAGCCGAGCTTCATGGCCGCGTCGATGTCGTCGGCCGTGCTGTAACCGGCCTCCAGCATCCGGACAGCGTCGTTGAGGTAGGGCAGGCGCAGCGCGTCGACCACGAACCCGGCCCGGTCAGCACAGGCCACCGGGTACCGACCGAGCCGGCGTACCACTGCGACGGCGGTGGCCGCCGCAGCCGGTGAGGTACGGACGGTGCGGACCACCTCGACCAGCTCCGTCGCCGGTACCGGGTCGACGAAGTGCAGGCCGACGACGTCGGCCGGGCGGCCGGTGGCCATCGCGCACCCGATCACCGGCCCGCTCGCGGTGGCCAGCAGGACGCCCGGCTTGCACGCCTCGTCCAGCGCGGCGAACAGCGCCGCCTTCGCCGCAGGCTCGCCGCCCACGGCCTCCACCACGAGGTCGACATCGCAGAGCTGCTCCAGGGCGGTCGTCCGGGCCAGGTCGCCGGGCTGCCCGGTGCCGTCGGCCACCGGCACCACGGCGAAGCCGGCCCGGGCGAAGACCCCGGTGATACCGCCGGCCAGGGTGCCGGCGCCGACCACGCCGACCGTCTGCACCGGGCGCCCGGCCGGCCCGGCCGGCCCGACGGCCGGGGTCAGCTCGTCGGCCACCACCTCGGCGGAGCCGGGGCGGGCGTAGGTGTAGAAGCCGCGGCCGGCCTTGCGACCGAGCAGGCCGGCAGTGACCAGCTGCCGGAGCAGGGGTACCGGCGCGTGCCGGCGGTCGCGGCCACCCCGGCGGTACATGGTGTCCAGGATCTCGTAGGTGGTGTCCAGGCCGATCAGGTCCATCAGGGCGAGCGGCCCCATGGGCAGCCCGCAGCCCAGCCGCGCGGCGGCGTCCAGTGACTCGCGGTCGACGTGGCGGGCCTCGTAGAGCGCGGCGGCGTGGTTGAGGTAGCCGAAGAGCAGCGCGTTGGCGATGAAGCCGGCCCGGTCGTCGACCGTCACGTCGGTCTTGCCCAGGCGCTGGCACAGCGCCTCGGTGTCGGTCACCACGTCGGGCGCGGTCACCACCGTCCGTACCACCTCGACCAGCTTCATCACCGGCGCCGGGTTGAAGAAGTGCAGGCCGACGACCTGCGCCGGGCGCCGGGTGGCGACGGCGATCTCGGTGACCGACAGCGAGGAGGTGTTGGTGGCGAGGATGGTGTCGGGCCGGCAGACCCGGTCCAGGTCGGCGAAGAGGCGCCGCTTGAGGTCGAGGCGCTCGGGGACCGCCTCGATGACCAGATCGACGCCGGCGAGCGCGGGCAGCCCGACCGCCCAGGTGATCCGCGCGTGCAGGGCGTCCCGGTCGGCGCCGGTGAGCTTGCCGCGGGCCACCGCGCGGTCGGTGGAGCCGGTGAGCGTGGCCCGTCCGGCCGCCAGGGCGGCGTCGTTGACCTCGGTGGCGACCACGTCGATACCGTGCCGGGCGAACACCTCGACGATGCCGGCGCCCATGGTACCCAGCCCGACCACGCCGACGGACCTGAACTCGCGCGCCACCACGGCCTCCCTACTGAACGGTCACTTGGGCCGAGTCTGCCATGCCCGCCGCCGCGCCGGAGATGACCCGGCACGGCCCCCGACCGCCTCGCGCTGCCACTGCACGGCGCCCGACCGGGCGCTGTGCAGTGGCGCTCTGTCGCCCCCGCTCAGCGGCAGCCCGCCATCGCGATCTTCCGGACCGTCCCGGCATGGGAGGATGATCCAGTGCGCAGTGTGGTGATCACCGGGGTGTCCCGCGGCCTGGGCGCCGCCCTGTTCGACCGGTGCTACGACCGGGGCGACCGGATCCTGGCGGTCGGGCGCGGGTTCAGCGAGGCCCAGCAGGGGCTGGCCGCCACCGACCCGGAGCGGGTGCTGCTGCGCCACGCCGACCTGACCGACCCGCCGGCCCAGCCGGACGCCGTGGAGCTGGCCGACTTCCTGCACGGACACGGGGCCTGCGGGCACGCGGTGCTGATCCTCAACGCCGGGGTGGTGACCCCGGTCGGGGCGGTCGGCACGCTCTCCCCCGCCGACCTGGTGGCCTCGGTGACGGTGAACCTGGCCGCGCCGATGGTGCTCACCAACGCCTTCCTGGCGGCGGCCGGCGACTGCGCCCGGCGCACGGTGCTCTACATCTCCTCCGGCGCCGCGCACCGGGTGATCGGCGGCTGGGCGGCCTACTGCGCCGCCAAGGCCGGCGCCGAGATGTTCTACGCGGCGCTGGCCGAGCAGGAGGGCGCCGGCACGTACGTGGCCTGCGTGAACCCTGGGGTGATCGACACCGGGATGCAGGCGCAGCTGCGCGAGGCCGGCGCGGCCGGGGTGTACTTCCCGGAGGCGCAGCGCTTCGCCGACCGCTTCGAGCGCGGCGAGCTGGCGGCCCCGGCGCAGGTGGCCGAGCAGATCGTCAGCGAGCACCTGAGCACGCCCGATTGAGGCTACCGACTGGTAGCAGGCGGACCTACACTCGCCCCATGACCGCGACCCGCACCCCGGGCGTCCCCGTCGTCGAGGACGGCCAGCTGATCTCCACCAACCCGGCGACCGGGGCGGAGGTGGGCCGCTTCCCGGTCGCCGACGAAGCGGCGGTACGCGCTGCCGTGGCCCGCGCCCAGCCGGCCGCCCGGTGGTGGGCGCAGCTGGGCTTCAGCGGGCGCCGGGAGCGGCTGCTGCGCTGGCGGGCTGAGCTGGCCGACCGGATGGAGGAGCTGGCCAAGCTGATCAACGCCGAGGGTGGCAAGCCGGTCGCCGAAGGCGTGGTGGAGATCGCGGTGGCCGTGGACCACCTCAACTTCGCCGCCAAGCGGGCCCGCAAGGTGCTCGGCATGCGGCGGGTACGCAGCACCATCCCGGTGCTGGAGCACTCGGCCTGGCTGGAGTACCAGCCGTACGGGGTGGTCGGCGTGATCGGCCCGTGGAACTACCCGATCCACACCCCGCTGGGCTCCATCTCCTACGCCCTGGCCGCCGGCAACGCGGTGGTCTTCAAGCCCAGCGAGTACACCCCGACCGTCGGCCAGTGGTACGTGGACCTGTTCAACGAGATCGTGCCCGAGCAGCCGGTCCTGCAGATCATCCACGGCACCGGGGAGACCGGCGCCGCGCTGACCACGTCAGCCGTGGACAAGCTGGCGTTCACCGGGTCCACCGCGACCGGCAAGAAGATCATGGCCGCCTGTGCCGCCACCCTCAAGCCGGTGCTGCTGGAGTGCGGCGGCAAGGACGCCATGGTGGTGGCCGAGGACGCCGACGTGGCCGCCGCCGCCGACGCGGCGACCTGGGGCGGCCTGACCAACGCCGGCCAGGCCTGCGTGGCGATCGAGCGGATCTACGTCGCCGACGCCGTCTACGACGACTTCCTGGCCCAGCTGGTACAACGGGCGGCGAAGCTGACGGTCAGCGCCGACCCGGGCGCCGACCTGGGCCCGATCACCATGCCGTCACAGATCGACGTGATCCGCCGGCACATCGACGACGCGCTGGCCCACGGCGGCCGGGCGGTGCTCGGCGGCCCCGACGCGGTGGCGCCGCCGTACGTCTACCCGACGATCCTGGTGGACGTGCCGGAGGCCAGCGCCGCCGTGCAGGAGGAGACGTTCGGTCCGACCCTGGTCGTCAACCGGGTCGCCTCCGCCGAGGAGGGCGTCGAGCGGGCCAACGCCACCCGGTACGGCCTGGGCAGCGCCGTCTTCTCCCGCCGGCACGGGATGGCGCTGGCCCGCCGGATCCGCTCCGGCATGACCTCGATCAACTCACCGCTCACCTTCGCCGGCATGCCCTCACTGCCGTTCGGCGGCGTGGGCGACTCGGGTATCGGCCGCATCCACGGCGACGACGGGCTGCGCGAGTTCGGCCGGGCCAAGGCCATCACCAGGCGCCGGGCGCCGTCGCTGATCGCCGGCAGCACCTTCGACCGGACCGACAAGCAGATCCGGCAGATGATCTCCGCGATGAAGCTGCTGTACGGCCGGCGCCGCCGCTGACGCGTCGGCTGGTGACGGGGCGCCGACGCGACGACGAGTGGCCGGCGCCACCGCTGATCGGCGGGCCGGCGGGCCGGGTGGCGCCGATACTGGCGGCATGCGCTTCCTCACCACGCCACCCAGCTACGACCTGACCTACGACGACGTGTTCATGGCGCCCAGCCACTCCACGGTGGTCTCCCGGATGGACGTCGACCTGCGTACCGACGACGGCACCGGGACCACCCTGCCGGTGGTGGTGGCCAACATGACCGCCGTGGCCGGGCGGCGGATGGCCGAGACCGTGGCCCGCCGGGGCGGGCTCGCGGTCATTCCGCAGGACATCCCGGTCGACGTGGTGGCCGACGTGGTCAGCTGGATCAAGCGACGGCACACCGTCTACGACACGCCGATCACGCTGAGCCCGCACGAGACCGTCTCGGACGCCCTGGCGCTGCTGCCCAAACGCGCGCACCGGGCGGTCGTCGTGGTGGACGCCGACCGGCCGGTGGGCGTGGTCACCGAGGCCGACTGCGCCGAAGTGGACCGGTTCACCCAGCTCGGCGCGGTGATGTCGGCGCCGGTCGCCACGCTGCCGGACGGGGTGTCGCCGCGCGCGGCGTTCCAGGCGCTGGACGGCGGCGGGCACAAGCTGGCCCCGGTGGTCGACGCGGCGGGCCGGCTGGTCGGCGTCCTCACCCGCAAGGGGGCGCTGCGGGCCAGCCTCTATACGCCGGCCGTGGACGGCACCGGGCGGCTGCTGGTGGCGGCGGCGCTGGGCATCACCTCCGACCCGGCCGGCCGGGCCGACAAGCTGCTCGCCGCCGGGGTGGACGTCCTGGTGGTGGACACCGCGCACGGCCACCAGCAGCGGATGCTCGACGCGCTGCGGGCGGTCCGGGCGCTGGCGCCCGGGGTACCGCTGGTGGCCGGCAACGTGGTCACCGCCGCCGGGGTCCGCGACCTGGTGGAGGCGGGCGCCGACATCGTCAAGGTGGGCGTCGGGCCGGGCGCGATGTGTACCACCCGGATGATGACCGGCGTGGGGCGGCCACAGTTCTCGGCGGTGCTGGAGTGCTCGGTGGCCGCCCGGGAGCTGGGCGCCCGGGTGTGGGCCGACGGCGGGGTACGCCACCCCCGGGACGTGGCGCTGGCGCTGGCCGCCGGGGCGTCCAGCGTGATGGTCGGGTCCTGGTTCGCCGGGACCAACGAGTCGCCGGGGGACGTGCAGCGCGACGCCGACGGGCGGGCGTACAAGGAGAATTTCGGGATGGCCTCGAAGAAGGCGGTGACCCGGCGCACCGCCGACGACTCGGCCTACGACCGGGCCCGCAAAGCCCTCTTCGAAGAGGGCGTCTCCAGCTCCCGGATGTACCTGGACCCGCAGCGGCCCGGGGTGGAGGACATCCTCGACCAGATCGTCGCCGGAGTGCGCTCGGCCTGCACCTACGCCGGCGCGGCCGACCTGGCGCAGCTGCGCGAACGGGCCCTGGTCGGCGTGCAGTCGCAGGCCGGCTACCACGAGGGGATGGCGGTGCCGGTCAGCTGGTGATCCGCGCTACTGTCCGGGCGGCGTCGGCTCCCGCCACATCGGATACAGCTCGGGTCCGTCCGGGAGTTGGATGCTCGGCCCGGTCAGCTCGAACCCGAATCGTCGGTACAACGGGACGCTGCGGGCTGAGCTGGCCTCCAGGTAGGCGGGCCTGCCGAGCCCGTCCAGCTCGGTGAGCCGGTGGCGCAGCAGGGTCGAGCCGATACCGTGCCCCTGAAGCTCCGGCAGGACCGCCAGGAACGCCAGATAGGCATGCGGGACGGCCACGGGGTGGGCCTGGTGCATGAGTTCGTAGAGCACCTGGAAGCGCGGAAGGTGCTCTTCCAGCGCCCGTTCGATGAGCGAGGCGTCATCGCTCGGGCGGTCCGGCTCGGCCGGGTCACTGTCGAACCACAGCGCCGCCCCGCCGAAATCGCCGGCCACCTGACCGCGGCCCTCCAGGATCGCCTTTTCCACGAAGACCCGGAAGAACGCGGGCTGTCGGGCGGCCCGGTCCGCTGCGTCCGGGATGAGCCAGCAACTGATCGGATCGGCTTGGAAGGCGGCGCCCATCACCTCACTGATACGGGGCGCGGCTGCCAGGTCGCCGGGCTGAATCGTGACGCTGTCCAACAGATGCTCCTTCGTACTCGATGGCCGGGCAGTGGTCAGGCCCGGCTGAGGGGGCGAGTCAGAATAGAGTCAGTTCGTCCCGTTCGATGCCGCGCAGGGCGTGGTAGTCGAGCACCACGCAGCGGATCCCCCGGTCCTGGGCGAGCACCCGGGCCTGCGGCTTGATCTCCTGGGCGGCGAAGACGCCGGCCACCGGGGCCAGCAGCGGGTCCCGGCCGAGCAGCTCCAGGTACCGGGTCAGCTGCTCCACGCCGTCGATCTCGCCGCGCCGCTTGATCTCGACGGCGACGCTCGCCCCGGTGGCGTCCCGGCACAGCAGGTCGACCGGGCCGATGGCGGTCGGGTACTCGCGGCGGACCAGGGTGTACCCCTCGCCGAGCACGCTGGGGGTGGCCGCCAGCAGCTCCTGCAGGTGCGCCTCCACGCCGTCCTTGCGCAGGCCGGGGTCGGTGCCCAGCTCGTAGGAGCTGTCCTGGAAGACCTCGTCGAGGGTGATCCGCAGCTCCTCGCCGGCCTTGTTGACCACCCGCCACACGCCGGGCGCCTCTTCGATCCGGCACGGCGGACTCATCCAGTTGAGCGGCTTGTACGCCCGATCGTCGGCGTGGATGGAGACCGAGCCGTCGGCCTTGACCATCAGCAGCCGGGTGGCCGCGGGCAGGTGCGCCGTCAGCCGTCCGATGTAGTCCACGGTGCACCGCGCTATCACCAACCGCACCGCAGCAGACTACGCGACGCGCGCTGGACGGGCGCCGGTGGCGCGGCGGTGTGACACTGGGATTCGTGCTTGCCATATTGACCGGTATCGGGCTGTCCGCCTCGGCCGGCCTGAACGCCTACATCCCGCTGCTGGCCATCGGGCTGCTCGGGCGCTACACCGACATGATCGAGCTGCCGACCGGCTGGAACTGGCTGGAGAACGGCTGGACGCTGGGCATCCTCGGGGTGCTGCTGGCGATCGAGGTGGTGGCCGACAAGATCCCGGCGGTCGACTCGGTCAACGATGTGCTGCACACGGTGATCCGGCCGACCGCCGGTGGGCTGGCCTTCGGGGCGGCGTCGGAGTCGCAGACGGTGACCGCCGACCCGGGGTCGTTCTTCGCCGGACACCAGTGGGTGCCGGTCGCCGCCGGGGTGCTGATAGCCCTGGTCGTGCACGGGACGAAGGCGGCGGCCCGGCCGGTCATCAACGTCTCCACGGTGGGTACCGGCGGCCCGGTGGTCAGCGTCATCGAGGACGTCTTCAGCGCCGTGATGTCGGTGGCGGCGATCATCCTGCCCATCCTGGTGCTGCTTTTCCTGGCGCTGTTCGTCCTGTTCGGCTTCTGGCTGCGGCGCAAGCTGCGGGAGCGCCGGGCGCGACGGCGGGAGCGGCGGGCCGCGGCGCTGGCCCAGGGGCGCCGCCCGGGCTGGTTCGCCGGCCGCCGGGCGCTGTCCGACGCCGACCGGCGCCCGCCGCCCGACGGCGAGCGGACGGTACCGCTACAGACCCGGGACGGCCAGACGCTGCAGTACCGCCCGCCGGGCGGCTGAGCCCGCACCGCGCGCAGCGTCGAGCGGCCTCGCGGCGGGGCACAGGTCGGAACGGGGCCGGCGAGCACCGGCCGCCCGGCGCGGCGACGCGCGGAGATCCGGCGCACCGCGCGGCGTTTCGGCGGAGATGCGCATTCTGCGGCTGATTTGGCGGATACTGAGGGCACCCCCTCCCCCACTTCAGCTGTGCGTGCGGAGGTGCCCGTGACAAGCGTCGCAGAAGTCAAGGCGGCCATCGAGTCGGCGCTCACCCACGTGCAGGACGGCCAGGAAGCGGTACGCGCCGCCAGCGACCGGCTCGACGACGCCCAGCGCAGCCTCTCCGCCGCCGTGGAGGGCAGCGGGCACGACGCGGTCGGCGCCGCCCAGGCGGCGCTCACCCAGGCCTCCGCCGAGCTGGAGGAGTGCCTGGTCGCCACGCTCGCGGCGGTGGAGCAGGCCCGTACCTACGCGGCCACGCTCTGACGGTGGCCGGATCACGGACCGGCCACTCGGGGTCGGGGTCCCTGGTGGACGAGGTCGGCCGGCAGGTGCGGGCGGCCAGCGCCGGGCTGCCGGTACCCGAGCTGCGCGCCGCCAGCCAGTGGCTGGGCCAGGCGAGCCAGCGGCTGGGTCAGGTACTGCACGGCGGGGCCGTGCCGGCGGTACCCACCCTGCGCGCCGCCGGCGAGCACCTGGACCTGGCCACCGGACTGTTGCTGCGGGCACAGGACGCACTGGCCGAGTACCTGCAGATGATCGGCCTGCCGCCCGGCGAGCGCCCGGCCGTGGGGAGGCCCGAGACCGCCCGGCGGAGCGAACCGGCCGGTACGCGGACACCGGTCGGCCGCCCGCAGGCCGGGCCGCCGACCGCCGCCCCCCGGCCGGTCCGGCCGTCCCGCCCCGAGGAGCCGGAGGAGCTGGACGAGCCGACCGAGCTGGCCGAGCCCGGCGAGGAGCCGGAGACGGTGGGCGCGGGCGCCTTCTGGGGCGACGCCTTCGACGACAGCGTCGACACCGACTACTGGGCCGGCACCGACTACTGGGCCGACGCATCCGGACCTGCCGGCGACACCCCGGACCAGACGGTCGACGGGGCGGCGCCGTGAACTGGCGGGACGCGCTCATCACCCGGGTCAGCGGCGAACTGGCCCGGGCCCGGGCCGCCGCCCGCACCGCCCTCACCGACGCGCACGAGCGCAGCCGGCTGGCCCACCAGGCGCTGGCCGAGGCCCGCAGCGCGCAGGCGCGCACCATGCCCGAGCTGGACGCCCGGCGCGCCGCCGCCCTCGCCGAGCTGCACCGGCGTACCGACCGGCAGCGCGAGGTCAGCGCCGCCCGGCTGGCCGAGCTGGCCGCGCAGTACGCGCCGGGCGCGGCCGGCGACGAGTGGGCCGACTGGCAGCCGGCCAGCCCGGGGCGCGGCTGGCAGCCGGGGCTGCTGCGGATCGGCCGGCTGGCCGGGCACCCGCTGCCGGCGCTGGTACCCCTGCTGGACAGCGCGCACGTGGCGGTCACCGGTGGCGACGCCGGCCAGGCCGACGGGGTGATCGCCGGGCTGCTGCTGCGGGCCATCGGCAGCGCCCCGCCGGGGCAGGTGGTGCTGCGCGTCTACGACCCGGAACGGCTGGGCGGCAGCCTGCCCGGCTTCGCCCCGCTGGCCGGCGCGGGGCTGCTGCAGACGACCGGGCCGGGCAGCCTGCCCGAGCTGCTGGACGAGCTGGTCGCCGAGATCCGCCGGGTGAACGAGTACGTGCTGGCCGGCGAGTACACCTCGCTGGCAGGTCTGGCCGAGGCGACCGGACGGCGCCCCGAACCGTGGCGCGTCGTGGTGCTGCTCGGCTCCGAGGAGCTGCGTACCGAGGCGGCTGCCCAGCTGGACCGGATCGTACGTACCGGACTGGCCTGCGGGGTGCACCTGGTGACCCGGGGCCGGCCGCTGCGCGGGGCGGTGACCATCCGGCTGCCCGGGGCGGGCGGGGCCGCGCGGACCAGCCTGACCGGGGCGGTCCCGGTGACCCTGGACGAACCGCCGCCGGCTGCGCTGGTGACGGCCGCGTGCCGACGGCTGGCGGCCGGGCCGCCGCCAGCCGTCTTCACCGACCTGATCCCGGAGAAGCTCTGGGGCCTGAGCTCCACGGACGAGCTGACCGCGCCGGTCGGTGAAGGGCCGGACGGCCGGTTGGTGGAGCTGACGCTGGGCGACAACCCGCCGCACGCGCTGATCGGCGGCGCCTCCGGCTCCGGCAAGACCAACCTGATCTACGCCTGGCTGGCCGGCCTGACCACCCGCTACTCCCCGGACGAGCTGGAGCTCTACCTGTTGGACTTCAAGGAGGGCGTGTCGTTCGCCCGGTTCGCGCCGGGCCTGCGCGACCCCAGCTGGCTGCCGCACGTCAAGCTGGTCGGCGTCAACATCAACAACGACCGGGAGTTCGGCCTCGGGCTGCTCCGCTTCCTGGTGGCCGAGTTGCAGCGCCGCGCCGCGGCAGCGCGCCGGCACGAGGCCACCAAGCTCAGCGAGCTGCGTACCGAGGATCCGGCCGGGCGCTGGCCGCGCATCGTCGCGGTGATCGACGAGTTCCAGGTGCTGCTGGCCGGCCGGGACGCGGTCACCACGGAGACCGTGGCGCTGCTGGAGGACCTGGCCCGGCGCGGCCGGTCGCAGGGCATCCACCTGATCCTGGCCAGCCAGGACGTCTCCGGGATCGAGGCACTCTGGGGTAGGAGTGGACTGATCGGTCAGTTCACCCTGCGCATCGCGCTGCCCAAGGCCCGCCGGATCCTGGCCGACACCAACATCGCGGCCGAAACCATTCCCCGGTACCACGCCGTGGTCAACCCGGACTCCGGGGCGGCCGAAGCCAACCAGGTGGTACGCCTGCCCAACTCCAGCGCCCGGGACGCCTGGCAGGCGCTACAGCTACAGCTGTGGGAGATGCGCGCGCCCAGCGACTCCCCGCCCCGGCTCTTCGACGGCGACGCGGTGCCCCGCCTGCAACTGGTCGGCTACCAGCCGGGCGCGGACGAGCCGGCCGCCGTGGTCGGCGAGCTGATCGACGTGACCGGCCGGCCGGCGGTGGTACGCCTGGGCCGCGCCCCGGGACGCAACCTGGCGGTGCTCGGTACCCGGGCCGACGACGCCAGCGCCATCCTGCGCTCGGCGGCCCTGGCGGTCCGCCGGCAGTGGCCGCAGGCGCGCTTCAGCGTGCTCTGCCCCGACTCCGGCCTGTCCGCCCCGGCACACGCGCTGGCGAGTGCGCTCGCGGCGTCCTTTGTGGACCGTGCCGGGCTGGTGGAGTTCCTGGCGGCACAGCAGCCGGACGAGGCGCAGCCGCACGTCCTCGTCGGCTACGCCCTGGACGCCGCCGCAGCGGCGCTGTCCACCCGGTCGGACACCGGCGCCACCGGGCACGAGCTGCTGCGCCGGCTGCTGCACACCGGCCCCGAGCACCACACCCACGTGCTCGGCTGGTGGCGCAGCGTCCCCCGGCTGCGGGACGACCTGGGCGGGATCACCGCCCGGTTCGACGCCATCGGCGCCTGGGTGGCGCTGGACCTGCAGGGCACCGAGTTGACCCCGCTGTCCCCGGCGCCGGGCGGGCCGCACTGGTACCCCCGGCCGCACCGGGGCCTGTTCTTCGACCGGGCCGTGCACCGGCACCCCGAGGTCGTCATCCCGTACGGGGCGCAGCCGTGACCGAGGCGACCCACGCGTACCGCGCCCTGGTGCAGGAGCTGGCCAACACCCAGACGCACCGGGACAGTGCCGCCCGGGACATCGAGAAGTCCTATGTGGACGGTTGCGGCACGGTGGCCCGAGCGGTGACCGAGGCGGCCCAGGCGGTGGGTGCCACCGCCGAACAGACGCGGGCGGCGGCCACCCTGGTGACCGACGCCGACGCCGACGCCGCCACGCTGTGGAAGGAGCTGGGCCGGGTGGTGGGGCGCAGCCGCGCGGTCCGGCTCGGCCCGCTGCCGCTGCCGGATCCGCCGCCGGTACGGCTGGACCCGGCCATCCCGCTGACCCGGGCGGCCGACCTGATCAGTGCGGCCGACGCCACCGCGCCGCGCCGGGTGCCGCCCAGCGGGTACGCCCTGCTGGCCCTGCTGGGCGCCGGCTGCGCGGCGGCCGTGGCGGTACCGGCGAAGGGTCTGCTGCTGGCGTTCGGCGGCTCGGTCGCGGTGACCGTGCTGGCCCAGCTGATGATCTTCGTGGCCCCGTTCGTCGGCCTGCCGGTGGCCCGCGCCTGGGTACGCCGCCAGTGGCGGACCCGCCTGGAGTTCGGCGGCTTCGTGCTCACCGCCCTGGGCGGCATGCTCACCTGCTGCTCCCTGGTGGCGCTGCTGTAACCCCGCGGCGCCCCGGTCTCCACCAGGGTGGAGGTCACCTCCACCCTGGGCGGGTCGCCAGGTGGGGCGGCGCTCAGGCACGATGTGCGGCATGACAACAGACCTCGCCGTCCGGGTTCGCGGGCTGCGCAAGGCGTACCGGGACCGGGTCGCCGTCGACGGCCTGGACCTCGACATCCCGCACGGCGAGTGCTTCGCCCTGCTCGGCCCCAACGGCGCCGGCAAGACCACCACGGTGGAGATCCTGGAAGGTTACCGGCCGCGCAACGCGGGCGAGGTCACCGTGCTCGGCGTCGATCCGGCCAGCCCGACCCGCGAGTGGCGGTCCCGGGTGGGCATCGTGCTGCAGTCGACCGGCGAGTTCGAGGCGTTGACGGTCCGCGAGGTGGTCCGCCACTTCGCCACCTACTACCCGGCGTCCCGGCCGGCGGAGGAGGTGATCGAGGCGGTCGGGCTGACCGAGAAGGCGACCAGCCGGGCCAGCCAGCTCTCCGGCGGCCAGCGCCGCCGGCTGGACGTGGCGCTGGGCATCATCGGAAGCCCCGAGCTGCTCTTCCTGGACGAGCCGACCACCGGCTTCGACCCGGAGGCCCGGCTGGAGTTCTGGGAGCTGATCCGTGCCCTGCGCGCGGGCGGCACCACCATCCTGCTGACCACCCACTACCTCTACGAGGCGGAGGCGCTGGCCGACCGGGTCGGCGTGATCGTCGCCGGCCGGCTGGTCGAGGTGGCCACCCCGGCCACGCTGGGCGGACGGGACACGGCCCCGACCATCGTGTCCTGGGACGGCGCCGACGGCCGGCAATCGGAGCACACCGACAGCCCCACGGCGCTGGTGACGAAGCTGGCCAACCAGTTCGACGGCGAGGTGCCGGGGCTCACGGTTGCCCGGCCCACGCTGGAGGACATCTATCTGGGCATGATCGACTCGTCGAAGGCGGAGGCATGACAACCACGGAGGGGGTACGCCCAGCGGCCGGCTCCGGTCCGCTGCACGCGGCCCGGATCGGTTGGGAACGCGGCAAGCTGGAGACCCGGGAGTTCTTCCGGCAGCGCGAGTCGGTGGTGTTCACCATGGCCTTCCCGGTGATCATGCTGGTGATCTTCGGGTCGATCGTGAACTACACCATCGACGGCGGGATCGACTTCAACCAGTACTTCGTGCCGGGGATCCTCTCCGCCGGCCTGTTCGGGGTGGCGTTCCAGTCCACCGCCATCCAGATCGCGCTGGACCGGGACAAGGGCATCCTCAAGCGGCTGCAGGGCACGCCGATGCCGCCGTCGGCGTACTTCATCGGCAAGATCATCAACGTGCTGGTGCTGGTGGTGCTGGAGACGGTGGTCCTGCTGGCAATCGCCTCGGCGCTGGGCAAGGTGGACCTGCCGCACGACGGCGTCCGCTGGCTGACCCTGGCCTGGGTCACCCTGCTCGGCACGGCGGCCGGGGTGATGCTGGGCATCGCCTTCTCCTCGGTACCCCGCTCCGGACGGGCCGCGCCGGCCACCATCACGCCGATCGCGCTGGTCCTGCAGTTCCTCTCCGGCGTGTACTTCGTGTTCACCACGCTGCCGCCGTTCCTGCAGCACGTCGGGGCTTTCTTCCCGCTGAAGTGGATCGCGCAGGGGTACCGCTCGGTGTTCCTGCCGGACAGCTTCGCCCAGCAGGAGGCCGGGCACGGCTGGGAGCACGGCCGGGTTGCGCTGGTCCTGGCCGCCTGGACGGTCGGCGGCGTGATCGTGGCGCTGCGCACCTTCCGCTGGCGCAACAACTCCGACTCCTGACCGCCGACTCAGCCCCGGGCGCGGCAGCCCGGGGCTGAGTCAGGCGTCAGTAGGAGTAGAAGCCCCGACCGCTCTTGCGACCCAGTTCACCGGCGGTCACCATGCGCTGCAACAGTTCCGGCGGGAAGAACTTGGCGTCCGCCGTGTCGGTGTAGATGTTGCGGGAAGCGTTGAGCAGCACGTCCACCCCGGTCAGGTCGGTGGTCTCCAGCGGCCCCATCGGATGCCCGAAGCCCAGCCGGCAGGCGGTGTCCAGGTCCTCGGCGCTGACCACGCCGCTCTCCACCAGCTGCACCGCCTCCATCACCAGCGCGGCGATCAGCCGGGTGGTGACGAAGCCGGCGATGTCCCGGGTGACGGTGATCGTGGTCTTGCCGATCCCCTCGGCGAACGCCTTCGCGGTGGCCAGCGTCTCGTCCGCCGTCCGGTGCCCACGGACCAGCTCGCACAGCTTCATCATCGGTACCGGCGAGAAGAAGTGGGTACCCACCACGGCCTCCGGCCGCCCGGTCACCGCGGCGATCTGGGTCACCGGGATGGCGCTGGTGTTGGTGGCCAGCACCGCCCCGTCCCGGCACAGCCTGTCCAGGTCGCGGAAGACCTCCTGCTTGAGTTCCAGCTTCTCGAAGACCGCCTCCACCACGATGTCGGCCTCGGCCGCGGCGTCCAGCTCGGTGGTGGTGGTGATCCGGCCCAGCGCCGCCTCGGCGTCAGCGGCCGAGATCCGCTCCTTGCTGACGAAGCGGTCCAGCGAGGACCGGATGCCGGACAGCCCGCGCGCCAGCGCGTCGGCGGAGACGTCGCGTACCGTCACGTCCCAGCCGGCGCCGGCCGCGACCTGCGCGATCCCCGCGCCCATCAGCCCCGCACCCACGACGAACAGTCGACCAGCCACCAGACTCCCCTTCCGTCCCACGGACCCGCTCCGCACCGGACCCTAACGTACGTTCAGGGTGGTCAGAAGGTGAACTGCGGCTCCTCCGGGGCGGTGCTGCGGTTCGCCGTCACGCCCAGCGCCGCCAGGTCGGCCACGAAGGTCGGGTACCCCCGGTCGATGTGGTGCACGTTGCCCACCTCGGTGTACCCCTGCGCGCGCAGCCCGGCGATGACCAGCCCGGCGCCGGCCCGGATGTCGGTGGCCCGCACCGGGGCGCCGGAGAGCATCTCCTGGCCGTATACCGCCGCGTGGTGCCCGTCGGTGCGGATCTGCGCGCCCAGCCGGGCCATCTCGTTGATGAACATGAACCGGCCGTCGAAGATGTTCTCGGTGATCAGCGAGGAGCCCTCGGCCACCGCCGCCAGCCCCACCGCCATCGGCAGCAGGTCGGTCGGGAAGCCCGGATAGGGCAGCGTGGAGATGTCCACGGCGCGCGGGCGCCCGTCCATGGTGACCCGGAACGACTCGGGCTCCGTCATGATCTCCGCACCGGCGTCCACCAGCTTCTCCAGCGCGATCTCCAGGTACGCCGGTCGCACCCCGTGGACCGTCACCTGCCCCCGGGTGATCGCCGTGGCGTAGGCCCAGGTGCCGCCCACGATCCGGTCGCCCACCGTGCGGTGGGTCACCGGGCGCAGCACGCTCACCCCGGTGACGGTCAGCGTGGAGCTGCCGGCGCCGTCGATCTGCGCCCCCATGTCGGTGAGCATCTGGCAGATGTCGACGATCTCCGGCTCCCGGGCCGCGTTGTCGATCACCGTCACGCCGTCGGCCAGCACCGCCGCCATCAGCAGGTTCTCGGTCGCGCCGACGCTGGGAAACTCCAGCTCGATCCGGGCGCCGTGCAGGCCGGCCGGGGCGGCGGCGATGACGAAGCCGTGCTCCCCGGCGATCTCGGCGCCCATCGCGGCCAGGCCGGCCACGTGCATGTCCAGGCCGCGCGAGCCGATCGCATCGCCGCCCGGGTGCGCCACCCGCACGTACCCGCTGCGTACCAGCAGCGGCCCGAGCACGCAGATCGACGCGCGCAGCCGGCGTACCAGGTCGTAGTCGGCCTCGCTGCCCACCTTGTCCGGGGTGTCCACGGTGACCTCGCCGTCCTGGAAGGCGACGTCGCAGCCCAGCCGGCGCAGCACCTCGGCCATGATGAGGATGTCGGTGATCCGCGGCACGTTGGTGATCACATTGCGGCCGGGCGCCAGCAGCGCGGCGGCCATGAGCTTGAGGGCCGAGTTCTTGGCGCCGGTGACCTCGACGCTGCCGGCGAGCCGGGCTCCCCCGGTGACCGTGATGACATCCACGCCGAACATGCTAAGCGGCGCGTCGAACAGGTCGAGTCCCGCCAGCAGCCCGACACCGTCGGCCAGCCGACCCGCACCGGCCGGCGCCCCGGCCCGTAGGCTCAACGACATGGCTGTCCACCTCACCCGCATCTACACCCGAACCGGCGATGCCGGTACCACGCGGCTCACCGACGGTTCGGTGGTTGGCAAAACGGATCCACGGCTGGCGGCCTACGCCGACACCGACGAGTGCAACGCCGCCGTCGGCGTCGCCCTGGCACTGGGCCAACTGCCCGACCGGGTGCGGGTCGTCCTGTCCGCGGTGCAGAACGACCTGTTCGACCTGGGCGCGGACCTGTCCAATCCGATCGTGCCGGATCCGAAGCACGCTCCGCTGCGAATCACCGAAGATTACCTGTCCAGGCTGGAGGCCTGGTGCGACTCGTTCAACGACGAATTGTCCAACCTGGATTCGTTCATTCTCCCCGGAGGTACCCCGGGGGCGGCCCTGCTACACGTGGCGCGGACCGTGGCGCGCCGCGCCGAGCGGCACGCCTGGGGCCTCTACGAGGTCGACCCGGAGCGGACCAACGTACTGGCGATCAGGTACCTCAACCGCCTGTCCGACCTGCTGTTCGTGCTGTGCCGGGTGGCCAACCCGGGCGGCGACGTGCTGTGGAAGCCGGGCGGCGACCGGGCGTGAGCCTGCACCACGTCGAAATCTGGGTACCCGACCTCGGCGTCGCCGTGGCGTCCTGGGGCTGGCTGCTGACCGAGCTGGGTTGGCAGCCGTACCAGGACTGGCCGGCCGGGCGCTCCTGGCGGGACGGCGACACCTACCTGGTCTTCGAGCAGTCACCGGCGCTGTCCGGCCGCCGGCACGACCGGCTGGCCCCCGGCCTCAACCACCTGGCGCTGCACGGCGGCCCGCCGGAGCGGGTCGACCGGCTGCACCGGGCCGCCCCGGAGCACGGCTGGCGCCCGCTGTTCACCGACGGCTACCCGCACGCCGGCGGCGCCGCCCACTACGCTGCCTACCTGGAGAACGCCGACGGCTTCGAGGTCGAGATCGTGGCGCAGGTGTGACCGTGGCGGAGATCCTGGAACTGCTCGTCTCCCGGGTGCACCGGTTCGTCGGCCGGCCCGCCGACGGCCCGGCCCCCGAGCCTCCCGACGAGCTGGTCACCGAGGTACGCCTGCGGGCCGGGCTGGGTATCGTGGGCGACCGCTACTTCGGCCACCGGGCGCACGCGGACGCCTGCGTGACCCTGATCGCCGCCGAGTCCCTGCCGCCGGGCGTCGGGCTACGCCAGGTCCGGCGCAACATTCTGCTGCGCGGCCTGCCCGTCGACGACCTCGTCGCGCCGGCCCGTCGGACCGCCGACAACCAGTCGCCGCTGCCCGAGCTCGAAGCCGACGACCTGGCCGCCGGGGCCAGGCCAGCAAGCGCGGTACTGGTGCTCGACTCCGGCGCCGGCCCGGTCCGCCTGCGGGTGGCCCGCCCGGCGAACCCGTGCGCCTGGATGGACGTCACGGTCGGGCCGGGGGCGATGCGGGCGCTGCGCGGCCACGGCGGGGTGCGCTGTGTTCCGCTGGACGACGGGGTCCTGCGGGTCGGGCCGGTCAGCGCGACGCTGCTGTAGTCCTCAGGCAGCGAACGCAGCTTCGCCTGACCGGGCGAGCCGGCCTCCAATCGGAGGGGTCCGGCGCAGTGGCGGGTCACGCGATCCAGCGCAGGTCATTGCCTAGTCCGAAATGATCCGCAGCGGTACGCGGCCCGGCCCCTGGACCGTCGCTCGGCTACCGCTGGGTATAGGACGGCGGCAGGGCGCGGCGGTCGTGTCAGGCGACAGAGACGACGGCGCCGGCGTCGTCGACGCGGATGGAGCCCAGTGCCTCCGCCAGCCCAGTCAGGCCCCGGCGGGCTATCAGGCGTGGTACCTCGCCGCCCACGGCTGCCAGGAGGTGAAGGTGGGCCACGTGAGTGGGGATCAGTACTCCGGTGCATGGACACAGGTAAGCAGCCTCGCGCCGACTGTCCCGGGCCGGTCGCAGCAGCAGCCCGCAGGTGCTGTGGCGCAGCGGCCCGAGCAGCGGCCACCGGGTCGACCCAGCGACGCCCGGACGTACGAGCACCGCGAGCCAGGCGGTCAGCGTCTCCGGACGGACGCCGAGCTGGCCGGCGACCTGGTGCACTGCCCGGGACAGCGGGTTCGGGTACCGCTGGGCTTCGGTCTCGCTCGTCAAGCCAACCGCCTCTGGTCGGTGCCGGGGTGGCACGGTGCCGCTCACCACGGGCCGACCGCCTCGGCCGCGGCAGCGACCGCGTCGGCAAGGGTGGCAAAATCGCGGATCTGGTAGGCCTCGTCCTCGCAGTGGTGCCACGCCTCGACCGCGTATCCGCCCCGACGTGGCAGGACGTATGCCTCACCCCGTGCGCTGACCAACGACGCCCCACCGAGTTCGGAGTAGCAGCGGATGTGGAGGCCGCTGCCGGCGGCACTGTCGTTCAGAGCCTTTGCCACCTGTTCCGCGGAGCGGTCCAGGTCGGTAGCCGCCACTTGAGGTGACTTTCGTGGCAGTGGACAGCGGCGGCCATCTGCGAGGTGGACCCATCCCTGGTGGTCAGTCCACAGCAGCGGTACGGCGCAGGTGCACCGGTCAGCCTTCGTCGAGTCGAGACACTCCGAGCCTGACGGCCGCAGGTCCGGAAACGCTGCGGTCACCATGGCCATGAACGCCGGGCAGGTGGGCTGGTCGACCATGAACAGTGGCGCCCACGGCCGTTGCGTCACCGGAGGTCGTCCATCAGGTGCGGGACAGTCATGTCAGTTCTCCTTGCCGTACAAGGGCTGTATCTGACGATGTCAGGCAAGCCCAATCCGATGCCATCCGCCGCCGTGAACACCAACCGGATAGGTTGTATCCGGTCGCCGGATACATGCGACGATGGGACAGCGCAGCTATCGGGATCGGTGCATGTTCTCAACGGCAAGGCGGTGCCAGATCACGTGACCCGGTCAGTTCTTCACCAGATCAGCCTTACCTCCGGATTTTGGGAGACAGGCGAGGTCCGCAATGTTCTCGCCCGGCGCGACATCGCCCAACTGTTCCGGCTCGTGCAACGCGCTACCGGGGCCACCCAGAGCCAACTCGGCTTCTGCACCGGTTTGAGCCAGGCGCAGGTCAGCGAAATCATCAGCGGCTCACGCAAGGTCATCAGCGTCGAGGTCCTCGCGAGAATCAGCACGGGACTTGCGATGCCCGACGACCTGGCACTGACGCTTTTCCTCGGCCGCACCAGCGTTGCCGGTACGTACCCCGAGCAAGGCGGCCACCGCCCAGGAACGCGTGCACCAGCGCATCTCGCGGGGGTGAGCGCCGCCTACGCCAGCCGGTCTGAGTTCATGTCCGCCGTTCCGTTGCAGAGCCTGCTGAACGGAGCACGCAGCGTCCGCGCCAGCGGTCTGTCGCTGAATCTGCTGTGCCAGCATTTCTCCGACACCGACCTGTGCGCCATGGTCGATGCCGGCGCCACCGTGCAAGCCCTGATCCTGGACCCCGACGGGCAGGCCATCAGAGACCGGGAGCGCGAGGAGGGCTACCGCACCGGCCATCTGAGCATTCTCAACGAGCTGAACCTCGCCGCCTTGCAGAAGGCCCGATCCCGACTGCCCGACCAAACGCAGGCCAATCTCCAGATCGGCATCTACGACGCCACCGTACGTTTCAATATCCTGCTCATCGATGAGCGGATCTGTGTCGCCCAGCCGTACCTGCCGAAAAGCCGAGGCGTCGACTCACCCACCTTTGTCCTCAACCCGATGGCCGGCGGCCGCGACCTCTACAGCACCTTCGATCAGCTGTTCACCATGACATGGGAAAGCCGGCAACCGTTGTGACCAATCACGCAACTCTGCTCGCGGTCGCGCACGATGCCGTTGACGCAGCGCACGACATCTTCCTCACCCGCGCCCCCGGACAGCTCACCGCCAAAGGTGACCGTGATATGGCAAGCGAAGTCGACTTCGCCATTGAACGGCAGCTACGGGATCTGCTGCAGCGGCGTACCCCCGGTATCGGCTTTCTCGGCGAGGAAGACGGCCGCACTGGCGCCACCGGCGACCTCGTCTGGACCCTCGACCCGGTCGACGGCACCGCGAATTTCGTGCACGGCAGTCCCCTCTGCGGCATTTCCCTCGGCCTACTGGACGGCCCCCACCCCATCCTGGGCGTCATAGACCTGCCGTTCCTCGGCACGCGTTACAGCGCGGCAGTCGGGGAGGGAGCCTTCCAGGGCAAGGCACCGATTCACGTCAGTACCACGACGGCGCTGGAGCAGGCCATCGTGGCGATCGGGGACTACGCCGTCGGCCGGGATGCGGCCGACGGCAACCGGCACCGCCTGACCATCACCGCCCGCCTGGCGTCTACCGTCCAGCGGGTCCGCATGCACGGCTCGGCCGCGATCGACCTTGCCTGGCTGGCGGGCGGCGCGGTCGACGCGGTGATCATCATGTCCAACAAGCCCTGGGATACCGCCGCAGGCGCGATCATTGCGGCCGAGGCCGGGGCGAGGGTCAGCGATACCGACGGCATCTCGCACAGCATCCGGTCGCGGGCAACTCTCGCGGCCAACCCGGGCATCCTGCCCGCCATCATTGACCTGGTCGCGGCAGCCGCTGACCAGCCCTGACCAGCCAGCTACGTGGAGGTGGCCGGACTCAGGCGGCGAAGCGCAGCTGCCCCTGGCCCGGCGAGCCCGCCTCCAGCCAGGACAGGAACCCGGTCAGTGTGGTCCGGGCCATCGCGATCTCCACCGGTTCCCGGCCGGTGAAGCACCGGATCACCACCCAGTCCTCGGGGAGCACCAGCCGTTCGGCGGCGTCGGGGGCGCGCCGCTCCTGGACGCTGAGCGCCAGCCGAGACAGCCGGCGGCGGGGGCGGGGGGCCAGGCTGAAGACGCGGTACCAGTGCATCTCGTCGCCGACGAACCGGGCGATGCCGGGCGACCAGCCGCGCCCCCGGACGGCCTGGGTGAGCCGCAGGCTCACCTCCATGGTGCCGCCGCGACGGGAAATCAGCTCACGCCGGACGAAGATGCTGCACAGCAACACCAGCAGGACAAAGACGCCGAGCCCGATCCATTCCACGATCCGCATCGGCGTCGCCCCGGCTCAGTGCTGCGTCGCCGCGGCTTCGGCCGGGCGGCAACTCTCGGCGAGCACCGTGACCCCGGTCTCGGTCACCGACAGGAATCCGCCGGTCACGTCGTAGGCGAGGTCGCGGCCGTCGCCGCGCTTGATGCGCACCTGGCCGGGCTCGGCGAGCTGGCCGAGCAGCGGCGCGTGCCCGGGCAGCACGCCCAGCTCGCCCTCGGTGGTCCGGGCGACCAGCATTTCGGCCTCACCCGACCAGACCTTCTCCTCGACGGAGACGAGGTCGACATGCAACTGCTTGGCCACGACGGCAGTACTCCTTGTCAGTGCGCCCCACCCGTTGTCACTGCGCCCCGCCGGGTGCGGCGCGCCGCGTGCGGTGCGGGATTGGCGACCAGTCTATGTGATCCGGAACCCCGCCCGGCAACCGGCCCTTCGGCCGACCGGGCCTGGTACGAGCGCATCAGTGCAGGTCAACATGCGTGCGCTCAGTGAGCGGCGCGATACCGCCAGTGTAGGTGCGCAACGGCCGCCCGGGAGTCCGGACGGCCGTTGGCGCGCGTGAGCCCTGCCTCAGTCCTTCATCAGGGCGTGGGCCTGACGCTCCAGGTCCTCCAGCCCGCCGCACATGAAGAACGCCTGCTCGGGGAAGTGGTCGTACTCGCCCTCGCTGAGCTTCTTGAACGCCTCGACGGTCTCCTTGATCGGCACGAAGGAGCCCTCGATGCCGGTGAACTGCTTGGCGACGAAGGTGTTCTGCGACAGGAAGCGCTCGATCCGCCGGGCCCGGTTCACCGTGATCTTGTCTTCCTCGGACAGCTCGTCCATGCCGAGGATGGCGATGATGTCCTGCAGGTCCTTGTAGCGCTGCAGGATCCGCTTCACCTCGGAGGCCACCGCGTAGTGCTCCTTGCCCACGTACTCGGGGGCGAGGATGCGCGAGGACGAGGCCAGCGGGTCCACCGCCGGGTAGATGCCCTTGTCGGACACCGACCGCTCCAGGTTGGTGGTGGCGTCCAGGTGGGTGAAGGTGGTGGCCGGCGCCGGGTCGGTGTAGTCGTCGGCCGGCACGTAGATGGCCTGCATCGAGGTGATCGCCTGGCCCCGCACCGAGGTGATGCGCTCCTGCAGCTCGCCCATCTCGTCGGCCAGGGTGGGCTGGTAGCCCACCGCGGACGGCATCCGGCCGAGCAGCGTGGAGACCTCGGAACCGGCCTGGGTGAAGCGGAAGATGTTGTCGATGAAGAGCAGCACCTCCTGCTTCTGCACGTCGCGGAAGTACTCGGCCATGGTCAGCGCGGACAGCGCCACCCGCAGCCGGGTGCCCGGCGGCTCGTCCATCTGGCCGAAGACCAGCGCGGTCTTGCTGATCACGTCGGACTCGGTCATCTCGGCGATCAGGTCGTTGCCCTCGCGGGTGCGCTCGCCCACCCCGGCGAAGACCGAGACGCCGCCGAAGTTGTTGGCGACCCGGACGATCATCTCCTGGATGAGCACCGTCTTGCCCACGCCGGCGCCGCCGAACAGGCCGATCTTGCCGCCCTTGACGTACGGGGCGAGCAGGTCGAGCACCTTGATGCCGGTCTCCAGCATCTCGGTCTTGGGCTCCAGGTCCTTGAACGCCGGCGCGTGCCGGTGGATCTCCCAGCGCTCGTTGACCTCGAACTTCTCGTCCGGCTTGAGGTTGAGCACGTCACCGATGGCGTTGAAGACATGGCCCTTGGTGACGTCACCCACCGGTACCGAGATCGCCGAACCGGTGTCGCTCACCTCGGCGCCCCGGACCAGACCGTCGGTGGGCTGCATGGAGATCGCCCGGATCATGTTGTCGCCCAGGTGCTGGGCGACCTCCAGGGTCAGCGTCTTGCGCCCCTCGGAGAGCTCGACGTCCACGTGCAGGGCGTTGTAGATCTCGGGCATGGCGTCGCGCGGGAACTCGGCGTCGACGACCGGGCCGATGACCCGGGTCACCCGGCCGACGCCGGTCTTGGCCTCAGTTTCGGCTACAGCAGTCATCTCACACTTCACTTCCCGCAGCGGCGAGGGCGTTCGCCCCGCCGACGATTTCACTGATCTCCTGGGTGATCGCGGCCTGACGCGCGGAGTTCATCTCCCGCGTGTACTTGCGGATCATCTCTTCGGCGTTGTCGGTGGCGCTCTTCATGGCCCGCCGCCGGGACGCCGACTCGCTGGCCGCCGAGTCCAGCAACGCCGCGTAGATACGGGTGTTGATGTACTTGGGCAGCAGCGCGTCGAGCAGCGCGTCCGGGTCCGGCTCGTACTCGTACGCCGGCAGCAGCACGTGCTCGTCCTGCTCGCGGGTCTCGACCTGCAGGGGCGCCACCGTGCGGGCCACCGGTGACTGGGTCATCAGCGACTTGAACTGGGTGGACACCAGGTGCAGTTCGTCGATGCCGACGATGCCGTCGGCACCGTGGTGGTCATCGCTGTCGTCGGCCCCGGCGCTGAACGCCGCGATCAGGGTCTCCCCCACCTCGCGGGCATTGTCAAAGGCGGGCTGCTCGGAGAAGCCGGTCCAGCTGGCCTCGATCGGCCGGTTGCGGAACCGGTAGTAGGTCACGCCCTTGCGCCCGATGACGTAGAGCTTGACGTCCTTGCCTTCCCCGCGCAGCCGGGCGATGAGCTGTTCGGCGGTCCGGATGGCGTTGGAGTTGTACCCGCCGCACAGGCCCCGGTCGCTGGTGATGAGCAGCACCCCGGCGCGCCGCACGGTGGCGCGCGGCACCAGCAGCGGGTGGTCGATGTTCGCCGTCGACGCCAGCGCGGTCAGCACGTTCGTGATCGCCTGGGCGTACGGCAGCGAAGCGGCGACCCGCTCCTGCGCCTTGGCGATGCGGCTGGTGGCGACCAGCTCCATCGCCTTGGTGATCTTCTTGGTCGACTTCGTGGAAGCGATCTTCCGACGGAGGACCCGGACCTGACCAGCCATGGCTACTTCTTCTGGGGGACGACTCGGTCACGGTCTCCTGACCCTTGACGCCCTCGGCCATCGCCTCGGCCTGCGGCTCGTTGATCCGGATGCCGTCCTCGCCGGCCAGGAACATCTGCTTGAACTCGGCGATCGCGGTGTCCAGCGCACCGGCGATGTCGTCGTCCCAGTTGTTGTCCGCGATCGAGGCCAGCGTCTCCTTGCGGGAGTGCCGCAGGAACTGCAGGAACTCGGTCTCGAACCGGCGTACCTCGCCGACCGGGATGTCGTCCAGCTTGCCCTCTGTCCCGGCCCACACGCAGACCACCTGCTCCTCCACCGGGTACGGGGAGTAGTTGGGCTGCTTGAGCAGCTCCACCAGGCGGGAACCGCGCTCCAGCTGGTTGCGCGAGGCCCGGTCCAGGTCGGAGGCGAAGGCGGCGAACGCCTCCAGCTCACGGAACTGGGCCAGGTCCAGGCGCAGCCGGCCGGCGACCTTGCGCATCGGCTTGACCTGCGCGGCGCCACCGACCCGGGACACCGAGGTACCCACGTTGATGGCCGGGCGGACGCCCGAGTTGAACAGGTCGGCCTCCAGGAAGATCTGGCCGTCGGTGATCGAGATGACATTGGTCGGGATGTAGGCCGAGATGTCGCCGGCCTTCGTCTCGATGATCGGCAGGCCGGTCATCGAGCCGCCGCCGAGCTCGTCGGAGAGCTTGGCGCACCGCTCCAGCAGCCGGGAGTGCAGGTAGAACACGTCACCGGGGTACGCCTCGCGGCCCGGCGGGCGGCGCAGCAGCAGCGACACGGCGCGGTACGCCTCGGCCTGCTTGGACAGGTCGTCGAAGACGATCAGCACGTGCTTGCCGGCGTACATCCAGTGCTGCCCGATGGCCGAGCCGGTGTACGGCGCCAGGTACTTGTAGCCGGCCGGGTCGGAGGCCGGAGCAGCCACGATGGTGGTGTACTCCATCGCGCCGAACTCCTCCAGCGTGCCCCGCACCGAGGAGATGGTGGAGGCCTTCTGCCCGATCGCCACGTAGATGCAGCGCACCTGCTTCTTCGGGTCGCCCGACTTCCAGTTGTCCCGCTGGTTGATGATCGTGTCCAGGGCGACGGTGGTCTTGCCGGTCTTGCGGTCGCCGATGATCAGCTGCCGCTGGCCCCGGCCGATCGCGGTCATCGCGTCGATCGCCTTGATGCCGGTCTGCAGGGCCTCCTTGACGCCCTGCCGGGCCATCACGTTGGGCGCCTGGAGCTCCAGCTCGCGGAACCCCTCGCTCTCGATGTCGCCCAGGCCGTCGATCGGCACACCGAGCGGGTCGACGACCCGGCCCAGGAAGGCGTCGCCCACCGGGACCGAGAGCACCCGGCCGGTGCGCTTGACCTTCTGGCCCTCCTCGATGCCGGTGAAGTCGCCCAGGACGACCACACCGATCTGCCGCACGTCGAGGTTCAGGGCGACACCGAGGGTGCCGTCCGCGAACTCCAACAGCTCGTTGGCCATGGTCGAGGGAAGCCCCTCGACGCGGGCGATACCGTCGCCCGCCTCGGCGACAGTGCCGACCTCCTCGCGCGAAATCTCCGGCGTGTACGACGAGACGTAGCGCTCCAGTGCGGAGCGGATCTCGTCGGAGGAGATGGTCAACTCGGCCATCTGCTGGCTCCCCTTGTATCTCTAAGCGTGGAAATCGGTGGTGTCGTCATTGACCAGGCTGTCGTCATAGTTCGGCGGTCGCTATCTGGCCAGGGCGGCGCGGGTCTGCTGCAGCTTGTGCAGCACCGTGCCGTCGTAGAGATCGTTGCCGACGAGGACAGAGACGCCGCCCAGGATCTTCGGATCGACCGTGATCTTGCACTCGACCTCCCGACCGTACATCTGTGACAGGCGAGCGCCCAGCCGCTGCTCGTCGGCGTCGCTCAGCGGCGCCGAGACGGTGACGTAGGCGACCTGCCGGTCCCGCCGGGCGGCGGCCGCCTCGACCAGCCGGCTGAGCGACGCGGCCAGGCCGCGACCGCCGTACCCGGCCAGGGCCAGCTGGGCCAGCCGTAGGGTGACCGGCCGGGCCTTGCCGTCCAGCAGGCTGCTGACCAGCGTGCCGCGCCGCTCCACCTCGACCGAGGTGTCCGCGAGCGTTGCCGCCAGCTGCGGCGAACCGTCGACCACCTGGCCGAACCGGAACAGCTCGTCCTCCACCTCGCCCAGGTCGCCGCCCTTCTCCGCGCTGGCCAGCAGCGCGTCGACGCCCAGGTCCTCGACGGCGTCGAGCAGGTCGGCCGCGCTCGACCAGCGCCCGCTGACCAGCGTGCCCAGCAGGTCCTGGGTACGCTGCCCGACCTTGCCGGCGAGTACCCCGGCGAGCAGCTCGGAGCGCTCCGCGCCGGTCCGGGCCGGGTCGGCCAGTGCCCGGCGCAGCCGGTGCTCCCGGCGCAGCAGAGCGGCGACCGCGAGCAGCGCGTCCGCCCCGTCGGCGAGCTGCTCCGGGGTGGCCGTGGCGGCCAGTTCGGTCAGCTTGTCGGCGGCGGCGGCGTACGACTCGCGGCTGGCGGACTTCATCAGCGCCCCGCCGTCTCAAGGTCGGCGAGGAACCGGTCGACGGTGCCCTTGCGCCGGGCCTCGTCGGCCAGCGACTCGCCGACGATCCGGCTGGCCAGGTCGACCGCGAGGGTACCCACCTCGGCGCGCAACTCCCGGACGATGCTGGCGCGCTGCGCGTCGAGCTGTTCCCGGCCGGCCGCGATCACCCGCTCGCTCTCCTCGCGGGCCTGCACCAGGATGTCCTCCCGGATGCCGTTGGCGTCCGCACGGGCCTGGTCACGGATCTTGGCGGCCTCGGTCCGGGCCTCGGCGAGCTGGCGCTGGTACTGCTGGAACAGCGCCTCCGCCTCGGCCTGACGGGTCTCGGCGCGCAGGATCCCGCCCTCGATGGCCTCGACCCGGGCCTTGAAGGTCTCCTCCATGCGCGGCCAGACGAACTTCATCAGCACCCAGCAGAGCAGGGCGAACGCGATGGTGCCGACCAGCAGCTCCTGCCAGATGGGCAGGACCGGGTTCGGGTCGTGAGGGATTTCGTCGGCGAGGAAAAGCATCGGTACCTCCTTCGCGGCAGCCGAGGGGGTGTTACTTGCCGAACACGAAGCCGAAGGCGATACCCAGCAGGGCCAGCGCCTCGACCACGGCGAAGCCGAGGAACAGGTAGGTCCGGGTCAGGCCGGCCGACTCGGGCTGGCGGGCGGTCGCCTGGATGTAGGCGGCGAACACGATGCCCACACCGATACCGGGGCCGATGGCGGCGAGACCGTAGCCGACGGCTGCGAGGCTGCCACTGACGGCGGCGAGGTTAGTGACCATGTTCTGCGGATTCCTCCTGGTGTCACCGCGTGACCTTCACGCGGACGGTTGCGGGAGTGCGGGTGGTACCGGGATCTGCTGTGATGCCGTTGCGCTTGTTCGGGTCGCCACCGTGACGCGGGGCGGCGGATCAGTGCTCGTCGGCGATGGCGCCCTGCACGTAGCTGGCGGTCAGCAGGGCGAAGACGTAGGCCTGCAGCGCGGCGATCATCAACTCGAAGAAGGTGAGCAGGATCGCCATCACCCAGGAGAGCACCGAAATCGGCGCGTACCCCCAGGAAGCCTCGATGAGCACAAACCCGCCGAGCGTGAAGACGAGCAGGATCACGTGGCCCGCGAACATGTTGGCGAACAAACGCAGGGCGAGCGTGAGCGGCCGCAGGATGAAGGTGGAGAACAGCTCGATCGGCACCAGCAACAGGTGCATCGGCAGCGGGACGCCCGGGATGACCAGGGAGTGCTTGATGTAGCCGATGCCGTGCTTCTTGAAGCCGAGGTAGATGAAGAGCACATACGAGACGACCGCGAGTACCGCCGGGTAGGCGATGTGCGAGTTCGGCGAGATCTGGATGCCCGGGACGATCCCGAAGATGTTGGTGACCAGGATGAAGATGAACAGGGTCGACAGATACGGGGCGAAGCGCAGCCCCTCGACGCCGATCACCTCCTTGGCGACGGTGTCCCGGCCGAAGCCGTAGATCGACTCAGCGATCCACTGCGTCCGGGTGGGTACCAGCTTCGGATTGCGGTAGGCGACCAGGAAGAACACGATGATGATCGCGACCGCGAACCAGACCAGCAGCGTGAACTTGGTCAGCCACGGATACGCGCCGTCGACAATGCTGGGCAGGTAGAAGTCGTTCACGCTGGGCGGCCACGGAACCTCCGCGCCGCCGGCGAGAACGAGTGCCTGTCCGCTCACCGTGCTCTCCCATCCGCTCCCGGCGCCCCGGCGCCGCTGAAGTCAACTCACGCGCCTAGGCGCTTGACGGTGAGGTAGATCCCGAGCGCTACGCCGAGGACGCAACCCACCCCGGTGGCGATGCCGCCGGTGTGCAACCAGCGATCGACCACCCAGCCGATGAAGCCCCAGATCGCCATCCCGGCGATCATGTAGCTGACCGCGGCCCAACCCTGATTGGCGCCGTCAGCCGCTTCCTGACGCCGCTGTGGGGGGGACTGCTCACCGGCCATGACGCGGGAACCATATCAGCCGACTGTCGGTAGTTGTGAGTCGACCCCCGCGGCGTCACGCCTGGCGGGGGTAACCGACTGGAAACCGGGGGCTGTCCGGTGCTGGGGTCACGTTACTCCCCGTACGCCACGACGGAAGGGGGTTCCGGCGTCAGGTGTCCGTTTGTCGACCGGAGCGCAAACAATCGCGCAGCACCAAAGCTATCGAGGCGGATTAATCTCGACATAAGGGATACGAGCCCGCCAGGTCCACACCGCCTGGGCAATCGTCCAGCCCAGGGCCGTCACCATGACCGCCACGCCCATGGCCGGGAGGCCGTCCCAGTCCGTCGAGGCCAGTGCGGCCAGGGCAAAACCAATGATTGTGAACTTGAGCACATAGGTGAGCAGTCCCACCGGCAACACCAGCCGGGGGTCCCGCAGGTCCGCCCAGGCGATCACCACGCTGGACAGCGTGTAGCTGGCCGCCACCAGGCCCACCCCGACGGCCGCGCCGGCCGCTCCGGCCGGGCCGCGCAGCAGCGCCCCGAGCAGCACCCCGAGCAGCAGCAGCCCGGCCGAGGCGAGCAGCCCCGACGGCAGGTGCCGCAGGCGTACCCGCAGGCCGCCCCGGCGCCAGCCGGGTGGCAGGCCGCCCTGCTCCGCGCTCACCGGGCCCCAATCCGGGCGGCCGGCCGGGTCGGCGTTCACCGGTCCAGCAGGGCGACCGCAAGCGGGCGTACCGCCCGGTCGATCTCGTCACCGACCCGGGTGAAGAACGCGTCGCCGCGCCCCCACGGGTCGTCCAGGTCGTCCCGGGCCAGCGGCGGGCGGCCGGCCCGGGCCGAGTCCACCGCCTCCACCAGCGCCACCCCGCGCTGGTAGACCGCGTCCGGGTCGGCCGTGAAGGACGGCAGCTTGTCCCGCTGCACCGCCTCCAGCAGCCGGCCGAACTCGCCCAGCACGAACGACCGGCCGCCTGCGTCCGGGCGCAGCGCCAACACGTAGTGCAGCTGCTCGGCGGTGGCGGTGAGGATCAGGTCGGAGCCGTCCAGGTGCTCGCCGCGCAGCTTGCGGGCCAGGAAACCGGCCGCGTCGGCGCCGCGTCGGGCCACCTCGCGGGCGGCCGGCGGGTTCATCTCCTCGCCCGCGTGCCAGCCGCCGGTACCCGCCGAGTGCACGTGTACCAGCTCCCCCGGCGCGCCGGGCAGCGGCGCCAGCGCCTGCACCAGCAGCCGCTCGGCCATCGGCGACCGGCAGATGTTGCCCATGCACACGTGCAGCACGGTGAACGGCGCCCGCATCTGCTCAGGCCCCCGGAGCCTGTAGCGCCGGTACCACCTCGCGCAGCCGGTCCACCGACAGCGCCCCGGCCCGGACCAGCCGCGGGCTGTCCCCGGTCAGGTCGACGATCGAGCTGGGCAGCGAGTCCGGGGTGGGCCCGGCCTCCAGGTAGACGCTCACCGAGTAGCCCAGCTGGACCCGGGCCGCCTCGGCGGTGGTGGCGGCCGGCTCGCCGGTCCGGTTGGCGCTGGAGACCGCCATCGGGCCGACCTCGCGCAGCACCTCCAGGGCGACCGGGTGCAGCGGCATCCGGATGGCCACCGTGCCGTCCAGGTCGCCGAGGTCCCACTGCAGGCTCGGGGCGTGCTCGACGATGATCGTCAGGGCGCCCGGCCAGAACGCGTCGATCAGGTCCCGGGCGGTCGGCGGCACGGTCACCACCAGGCCGTCGATGGTGCTCTTGGCGCCGACCAGCACCGGCGGCGGCATCTGCCGGCCCCGGCCCTTGGCGTTGAGCAGCGCGGTGACCGCCCACGGCTTGAACGCGTCCGCGCCGATGCCGTAGAGCGTGTCGGTGGGTAGGACCACCAGGTCGCCCCGGCGGACCGCCTCGACGGCGGCCTCGATCCCCTTGTCGCGCTCGGCGGTGGTACGGCAGTCGAAGAGCATCACGTCGTGCATTCTGGCACGCCGGCCCTGGCCTCCCGCCGGCCGCCGCACCCCGGCAACCGCGGCCCGGTCAGGGTGGTCGGGCGCGGCCCGGTCAGGTAGGCGGGCGTGGCTGGGTCAGGCGGCAGGCGCGGCCCGGTCAGGTCGCGGGTCGGTCGCGTCACGTGGGCGGCCCGGCCGGGTCACCCCGCCGGGCGGTGCTGAAGCGGGGGCGGCCGGCCAGGTCATGGTGCAGCTCGATGTCGGCGTACCCGCCCGCCGCGCGCAGCAGCGCCGGGACGGCCGCCCCGTGCGTGTCGTCGTGCTCGATGCCCAGCCAGCCGCCGGGGCGCAGCAGCGCCAGCCCGAGCGCCAGCACCGGCCGGATCACCGCCAGCCCGTCCGGGCCGCCGAAGACCGCCACCGCCGGATCGTGCTCCGCCACCTCGGGCGGCACCGGGGTACCGGCCGGCACGTAGGGCGGGTTGCACAGCAGCAGGTCGACCGAGCCGGCCAGGTCGGCGGTGACCGCCGGGTCGGTGACGTCGCCCGCGCGTACCTCCACCGGCAGGCGCAGCGCCGCGACGGTACGCCGCAGCCAGTCGACCGCCGCCTGCTCCACCGCCACCACCCGGGCGCCGGGCGCCTCGTCGGCCACGGCGGCGGCGATCGCGCCGCTGCCGCTGCACAGGTCCAGCACCAGCGGCACCGGCCCGGCCAGTCGATCCAACCCCCAGCCGACCAGCAGCTCGGTCTCCGGCCGGGGGATGAACACGCCCGGCCCGACCGGGATCTCCAGCCGCCGGAACGGGGCCGTACCGGTCAGGTGCTGCAGGGGTGTCCGGCCGGCGCGGGCCCGGACCAGCCGCTGGAACAGGTCCAGGCCGGCCGGGTCGAAGCGGGCCAGCGGCAGGCGGCCGCGCGGGACCCCGAGCACGTGACCGGCCAGCAGCTCGGCGTCCACCCGGGCAGCCTCGATTCCGGCGCTGCGCAGCAGCTCAGTGGCGGTGCGGACGGCTGACGGGGCGGCCAGCGCCGAAGCGGGCATATCCATGGGAGCGGCTGACACCCCATAATCATGTAACCGAAGCGAACGCCAGAGGCGGCGAGGGGGTTGCGGGCTGTGACGGCCGGCGAGGTCATCAAGCTGCTACGGGGCATGCTGACCAGCGGGAAGTCGGCGGAGGCCGTCGCCCGCGCCGAGGCTGTCGCCGCCGACCGGGACACCGACCCGGGCCTGCGCGCCGACGTCCTGCTGATGCGGGTGGCCGGGATCTTCAACCTGGGCCAGCGGACACTGATGAAGCGGGCGCTGGACGACGCCGCCGACGCGGTCCGCGGCGAGCCGGCCGCCGACCGCTACGCCCGGCTCTACTCCTTCGCCGCGCTCATCGCGCATCTGGACGGCCACTTCGAGCACTGCGTGGCGCACCTGGTACGCAGCGCCCAGGCGCTGGTCACCGTGGACCGGGTGGACGAAGAGATCGCCTGCACCTGGCACGACCTGGCGATGGCCTACTCCTACGTCGGCTTCCACGGCTACGCCCTGGGCGCCATGCAGGAGTCCCGCAAGCGGGCCCGCGAGGCGGGCATCAGCGAGGGCGACTACGTCACCCCGGCCATCCGGATCCGGCTCGCCGTCTCGCACGACCACCTGGGCGACAGCGAGGCGTGCAAGCGGGTACTCCGCGGCGTGGTGGACGAGCTGGACTGGCACCAGCAGGTGCACCGGGACAGCCACCAGCCGATGAAGCCGTCCAGCCTGGTCGCCTACGGGTACGCGCTGGCCCGGCTGGCGGTGCTCGGCGAACTGGTCGACGTGGACCCGCGCCCGCTGCTGACTCCGGCGCCCACCTCGATCCGGGTGCGCGACTTCCGGCACCTGGCCCAGGTCTGCCTGCGCATCGCCGGTGGCCGCGCCGAGGAGGCGCTGGAGCGGCTGAACAGCACCGAGGTCGCCGCCGCCACCGTGGGCGAGGCCGAGCCGCTGCGCCTGCGCGCCCTGGCCCACCTGCACGCCGGCCGCCCGGTGGACGCCTACACCGCCGACCGCACCGCCTTCCGGGTGGCCAGCGCCTACGGCGAGCGCATCCGGGAGCTGTTCATCGAGGGCACCGCCGCCCGGCTGCAGCACGAACGGCTACAGCGCCGGCTGGCCCAGTTCCAGGGCGAGGCGAGCACCGACCCGCTCACCGGCCTGGCCAACCGGCGCGGCCTGGAGCAGCACCTGGCGACGCTGGCCGAGGCCGGCCGGTGCGCCGTGGTGGCGGTCTGCGACATGGACGGCTTCAAGGCGGTCAACGACGTGCACGGGCACATCATCGGCGACCTGGTGCTGCAGCGGGTGGCGGCGATCCTGGCCCGGGCGATGCGCCGCGACGACCTGGTGGCCCGCTACGGCGGCGACGAGTTCGTGGTGGTGATGCCGGAGGCCCGCCCCGAGGAGGGGCAGGAGGTGGCGCAGCGCATCGCCCGCGCGATGAGCGCCGAGGACTGGTCGTCCATCGCCCCCGGTACCCCCATCGGGGTGACCATCGGCTGGGCCTATGCCGACGGGCGCAGCGCCCTGCAGGAGGCGTTCGCCACCGCTGACAAGGCGATGCTGCAGGCCAAGCCGGCCGACCGGCGCCGCAAGCCGCGCCCCACCGCCGAACTGAGCATCACCGGCCTGGCCAGCTGATCCCCGCTCAGTGGCGGGAGAGTTCGGTCTCGCCGGCCAGCCGGGCCTGCCGGTCGGCCTCGGTGAGTGCATCCAGCACGCTGTCCAGGTCGCCGGCGAGCGCCAGGTCGAGGTTGTAGGCGGTGTAGCCGATGCGGTGGTCGGAGATACGGTTCTGCGGGTAGTTGTAGGTGCGGATCCGCTCGGAGCGGTCCACCGTGCGGACCTGCGCCTTGCGCGCGTCGGAGGCGGCCGCCGCAGCCTGCTCCAGGGCCAGCTGGGCGAGCTTGGCCCGCAGCATCCGCATGGCCCGGTCCCGGTTCTGCAGCTGGGAGCGTTCGTTCTGGCAGGAGACGACGGTACCGGTGGGCAGGTGGGTGATGCGCACCGCCGAGTCGGTGGTGTTCACCGACTGGCCACCCGGGCCGGACGAGCGGAACACGTCGATACGCAGGTCACCCGGGTCGATGGTGACCTCCGACTCCTCCGCCTCCGGGGTGACCAGCACACCCGCCGCCGAGGTGTGGATGCGCCCCTGCGACTCGGTGGCCGGTACCCGCTGCACCCGGTGCACGCCGCCCTCCCACTTCAGCCGCGACCACACCCCGTACCCGCCGTCGGGTACCCCCCGGGTCTTGATCGCCACCGCGACGTCCTTGAAGCCGCCCAGGTCGGACTCCTGGCTGTCGAGCACCTCGGTCACCCAGCCGTGCCGCTCCGCGTAGCGCAGGTACATCCGCAGCAGGTCACCGGCGAACAGGGCGGACTCCTCGCCGCCCTCACCCGCCTTGATCTCCAGGATGAGGTCCTTGGCGTCGTTGGGATCGCGCGGGATGAGCAGCTCGGCGAGCTTCTCCTCCAGGTGCGGCATGCGCTCCTCGATGGCCGCCGCCTCGACCGCGAACGTCGGGTCCTCAGCTGGCCAGTTCGCGGGCCGCGACCAGGTCCTCGCGGGCCTGGTCGAGCTCGGCGGAGGCTTTCCGGATCGGGGTCAGTTCGGCGAACCGGCGCCCCACCCGGCGCGCGGCGGCCTGGTCGGCGTGGATGGCCGGGTCGGCCAGCCGCTGCTCCAGCTCGGAGTACTCGTCGAGCAGACTGCCCAGGCGATCGGTGCTCATGGTTCCTCCGCGGTCGCAGATGGTGCGGGGACGGCACAACACGACGGCGCCCGCTCTCCCGGGGCGGGAGCGCGGGCGCCGTCAGGGTCGCTACTTGGCCTTCTGGGCCTGGGCCTTGGCGTACTTCTGCTGGAACTTCGCCACCCGGCCGGCGGTGTCGAGGACACGCTGCTTGCCCGTGTAGAACGGGTGGCACTCGCTGCAGGACTCGGCGTGGATCTGGCCGTTCTTGGCGGTGCTGCGGGTGGTGAAGGTGTTGCCGCAGGAACAGGTGACCGTGGTCACACCGTACTGCGGGTGGATTTCCGGCTTCATGGCCGTTGGGTCCTTTCGTCGGTGGTCGCCGGGTCGTCGCGGACGCGCCGCGACGTGAACCGGAACCGGGCTGCCTGACCAGTGTGCCATGCCCCTTCGGCCGGCCCCGCGACAGCCCACTGTCTCGGACGTCGGCGTCAACGCCGTACGCCCGGGGGGTATTCCGTTTGCGGGGCGCGCCGGACGGGCATCTAGGCTCGGTGAGCCCCCCGACAGATCGAGGTTTAACCATGCGACTGACGACCCTGCCGCGCCGGTTGGCCACCGGTGCGCTGCTGTTGTGCACCGCCGCAGGGCTGGCCGCCTGCTCCGACAGCGGCACGCCCACGGCGGCCGGCACGGCCACGCCGGCCGGCACGGCGACCGGAACGCCCGCCGTCGCGGTCAGCGGCAGCCCGCTGGCCTCGCCGGGCGCCAGCGGCGGCGCCTGCGCACTGCTCACCGCGGCCGACGTGAAGAGCGCGATCAGCGAGAACGTCACCGGCTCCACCAGCTCGGGCGGCGCCTCCGCCAACGACGGATCCACCGTCACGCAGTGCGTCCTGAGCACCGACGGGCCGGCCCTGCTGGGCGGCCAGGCGCAGTCGATCCTGGCGTTCGTGGCCGGCCTGGCCGGGCAGCAGCCGCAGATCGACCTGAAGACCGGCGGCATCGCGGTGATCAAGACCGTGACGGCCACCCCGGTCAGCGCGGCGGCCACCGGCGCGCCGCTGCCACCGGTGCCGCGGCCGCCTCCGGCATCGGCAAGTCGGCCTACTCGATTCCCTCCCCCACCGGCGGCGGCATCGCCGTCTCCCAGGTCAGCGACACGGTCACCGTGATCGTCGTGGACTTGGAAGGCAAGCAGGTCACCGCCGACCAGCTGACCACCCTGCTCAAGGCCGCGGTCAACCGGGCCTGACCCGCAGCTACGCGCAGCGCGACGGCCGCCCGGCCTGCCTGGGCGGCCGTCGCGCTGTGCTGGCTGACGCGCTGTGCTACTTGACCACCTGTGCTACTTGACCACGAAGACGCCGGACGCCTCGTAGGCGGCCAGGTCGGCGAGGGTCTCCGCCACCGAGCCGGCCAGCGGGGCGGGCAGCGCGTCGACGGCGAAGAACCCGGCGTCGGTGGTCTCGTCGGTGACCCGCACCAGCTCCCCGCTCCACTCGTCCACCCGGAACGCCGTCGAGTGCAGCTGATAGGTGTCGCCGTACATGTTGGTCCGGGTGTACGCCGGGCCGGTGTACATGGCGAACGGGGTGAGCGCCCGGGCGGTCAGCCCGGTCTCCTCGCGGACCTCCCGGACGGCGCCCTGCGCCACCGACTCGCCGAGTTCGAGCGCGCCGGCCGGCAGCGCCCAGTCGCCGTTGTCGGAGCGGCGGATCAGCGCTACCCGGCCCCGCTCGTCCCGCAGCACCGCCCGGGTACCCACGAAGATCAGCACCCGGTCGCCCACGACCGCCCGCAGCTGACCGAGGTACGACTCGGCCCACCCGATGCTCATGCGGCCCACCCTAACCGGGACAGCCGACGACGGCCCGCCTGCGCGGGCTGCGCGGGCGGGCCGTCGTGGACGTGCGGCGGTTACTCGCCGGGCGTGGACTGCGCGATCTGCATCAGGAACTCGATGTTCGTCCGGGTCTTCTTGAGCCGGTCGAGCAGCAGGTCGATCGCCTGCTGCGAGTCGAGCGCGTGCAGCACCTTACGCAGCTTGAGCATGATCGCCAACTCCTCGGGGGCCAGCAGGATCTCTTCCTTGCGGGTACTCGACGGGTCGATGTCGATCGCCGGGAACACCCGCTTGTCGGCGATCTTGCGGTCGAGCTTGAGCTCGGCGTTGCCGGTGCCCTTGAACTCCTCGAAGATCACCGTGTCACCGGTCGAGCCGGTCTCCACCAGCGCGGTGGCGATGATCGTCAGCGAGCCGCCGTTCTCGATGTTGCGGGCCGCGCCGAGGAACCGCTTCGGCGGGTACAGCGCGGTCGAGTCGATACCACCGGACAGGATGCGCCCGGAAGCCGGCGACGAGTTGTTGTACGCCCGCCCGAGCCGGGTGATCGAGTCGAGCAGCACCACCACGTCGTGACCCAGCTCGACCAGCCGCTTGGCGCGCTCGATGGACAGCTCGGAGACCGTGGTGTGGTCCGACGGCGGCCGGTCGAAGGTGGAGGCGATGACCTCACCCTTGACCGAGCGCTGCATGTCGGTGACCTCTTCGGGTCGCTCGTCCACCAGCACGACCATCAGGTGGCACTCCGGGTTGTTGGTGGTGATCGCGTTGGCGATCGCCTGCAGCACCATGGTCTTGCCGGCCTTGGGCGGCGACACGATCAGCGCCCGCTGCCCCTTGCCGATCGGCATGACCAGGTCGATGACCCGGGTGGTGAGGATGTTGCGGCTCGGTCTCCAGCCGCAGCCGCTCCTGCGGGTACAGCGGAGTGAGCTTGTAGAACTCGGGGCGGCGGCGGGCCTCCTCCAGGTCCATCCCGTTGATGGTGTCCAGCCGGACCAGCGGGTTGTACTTGTCCCGCCGGCTACCCTGCCCTGCCGAGATGTCGTTGTCCCGGTTGGCCCGCACGGCACCGGTGACCGCGTCACCGCGGCGCAGCCCGTAGCGCTTGACCTGGGCCATCGAGACGTAGACATCGTTGGAGCCGGCGAGGTAGCCCGAGGTTCGCACGAAGGCGTAGTTGTCCAGCACGTCGACGATGCCGGCCACCGGGACCAGTACGTCGTCCTCGGTCGACCTGCGGCTCGCGCTCGCTCCGCTCGCTGCGGTCGCCACGGTCGCCGCGCTCGCCGCTAACGCGGTCGCCGCGCTCGCTGCCCTGACCCTGGCCGTCGCCACGGGTACGGCCCCGGCGGTCCCGGAAGCGGCTGCGCCGACTGCGCCGGCCGCTGCCGTCACCGTCGTCGTCGCCGTCGTAGCCGCCCTGGCCCCGGTCGCCGCCCTGGCCACTCTGGCCCCGGTCACCGCCCTGGCCACGATCGCCGCTCGGCCACGATCGCCGCTCGGCCACGATCGCCGCTCTGGCCACGATCGCCGCTCTGGCCACGGTCGCTCGCTCTGGCCACGATCGTTCTGGTTGCCGCGTTCGTTCTGGCCACGGTCGCCCTGGCCGCCGCGGTCGTTGGAGCCGCGGTCGCCACGCTCGTTCGAGGCGCGCTCGCCCCGGTCGGTGCGCTCGTTCTGGCCCCGGTCGGCACGGTCGCCGCGGTCGCGCTGGCGCGACTCGCGCTCGGGCGCCTCGGCGTCGGTGCGGGCGTCCGCCCGCGGCTCCGGCGGGCCGGCCGGCCGGCTGGAGCGCCGGGCCGAACGGGCGCCGTTCTCCGGCCCGGGCTCGCTGTCCTCGCGCCGGTCGGAGTCCTCGCGGCGCTCGCTGTCGCGCACCTCGGCGCGGACCTCGGTACGCGGTGCCTCGGCGGCGGCCACCTGGACCGGGCGTTCCCGGGCGGCGCGCTCGGCGGCGTCGGCGCGGGGCGCCTCGGCCGGGGCAGCCGCCACCGCATTGGCGCGGGGGCCGGGAACCCGGCCCTCGCCACCTTGAAGTTCCTGAATGGCGGCGATCAGCTCGCCTTTGCGCATGCGCGCCGTGCCGGGATGCCGAGCGACGAGGCCATCGTCTGCAACTCAGGGAGCAGCATCGCGGTCAGGCCGCTGCCAGTGCGCCGACGGCGGGTGACCCCCGCCTCCGCCGACTGGTCGGTGGGAACGTCCGACGTCACGTCGGTGGTGTCGCTCAATGGTTTCCTTCCCTCGATGGGTCCCGGCGCCGTCCAGGTCAGGTTCTGGTGGCTGGACCGCCCCGGTGTACCCGCCCCGCCGCCGGCAAAGGCGGCGTGGGGGTTGTCTTTTCGCGTCGACACAGCGCCTGGCAGCGCGGTCGTGCCCGACGTCGTCGACACGAGACGTGTCGGACGGTGACAAGCGCAACCGGTGCCGCTCTGTGGCTTCGTCGGCGCCGCGATGAGCCGACGCCCTTCGCCGGACTGGAGCACCCGTACGACCGTGGCGGATCCGCGCTGGTGACGGATGGACCCCGCGGGATGCGGGTAGGTCCGGTCAGCTTGGCTGTCGCCAAAGAGGTTTCTGGGGGTGCGCCGTGCCGCACAGATCGCGCGGTTGGGGCTGCTTGTCTAGCTGAAGCGTAATCAACTCACGCGGCCTGCGGCAACAGCATCCCGTTCGGCGTGTTGCCAGTCTACTCCTACCTGGGCTCCCGCGGTGTCAATACCCGGCGCGAGCATCCGCCAGCCGGGCGGCGCGGACAGCTGGCCGGGCTCGGCAAAGGCCAGCACGGTGGGGCCGGCGCCGGACACCACGGCGGGCACCCCGGCGGCTCGCAGCTGGTCGACGAGCGCAGCGGTGGCCGGCGCCCCGGGCGCCCGGTACCGCTGGTGCAGCCGGTCCTCGGTGGCCGCCAGCAGCAGCTGCGGCGCAGCGGTCAGCGCGTGCACCAGCAGCGCGGCCCGCCCGGCGTTGCGGGCCGCGTCGGCGTGCGGCACGCTCGCCGGCAGCGCCGCCCGGGCCTGCGCGGTCAGCCCCCGCTCCTGCGGAATGAAAACCACCGGGTGTACGCCCTCCGCCGGCACCAGCCGCACCGCCCGCGCCACAACAGCACCGCCAGACCCAGCGACATCGGCGTCTCCACCGACACCCACGCGCCCAGCGGCATCCAGGTGTCCACCGACACCCAGGCGCCCTGCGGCATCCAGATGCCCATGGGCATCCAGGCGCCCAGCGGCATCCAAGTGCCCAGCACCATCCAGGTGCCCATCGACATTCATTTGCCCAGCGGCATCCAAGTGCCCGTGGGCACCTGCATGCTCAGCGGCGCCGGAGGTCCCGGGGTGTCGGCTTTCCGGTCGGGGCCGGGCGCCGGTTCCAGCCAGGCGATGGTGAAGCCGCCGAGCAGGCAGGGGGCGACGTTGTCCGGGTGGCCCTCGATCTCGTTGGCCAGGTCCAGGACGGCGGCGTCGGGCAGCCGCTGGGCGCCGTCGGGTACCAGGGCTCGGGCGGCGAGGATGCCGGCCACGATGGCGGCCGACGAGGAGCCCAGGCCGCGGGCCTGCGGGATGGCGTTGGCGCAGTGCACCGCCAGGCCGGCCGGGCGGATACCGAGCCGGTCGAAGGTGGTCAGCGCGCAGCGCACCACCAGGTGACTCTCGTCACCGGGCAGCTCCCCGGCGCCCTCGCCGGTGACCCGCACGCTGATCCCGCCCGCGGTCACCTGGGCGGTCACCTCGTCGTAGAGCGCCAGGGCCAGACCCAGGGCGTCGAAGCCGGGGCCCAGGTTGGCGCTGGTCGCCGGTACCCGGACCCGGACCGGGCCGGTACGCAGTGCTGCTGCCACCCGGGCATCCTACGTGCCCGGGTGGCAGTCTCCGGCCCACGGTCCAGTCGCGCAGGCGTTCCGGGGCGTCGGAGAAGCATGCCGACGGCGCGTTCCACGATGGCACCGCGCGCCGCCAGAGCGCTGGCGCCAGGCCGTCAAGAGCCCGTGCGCACCACCGCGGGGCGGATCCGTGCGCCGTCCTGCGGCCCTCCGTCCAGCAGCCGCAGGGTGGCCAGCCGCCAGCAGACGGCGTACCCGAGAGTGGCCGCACCGCACGCCCCGATCAGCAGCCACGGGTCGACGTGTCCGAGCAGCAGCCCGACGGCCACCTGGCTGACCGCGACGGCCAGGCTGGCGATGGTGAAGTCGGCCGAGACCACCCGGCCGCGCAGCTCGTCGGGTACCTGCGCCTGCAGCGCCAGGCTGGACATCGCCCAGTTGCCGCCGCCGGCCGTGTGCGCCACCAGGATCAGCGCCAGCACCAGCGGGAACCAGTGCACCAGGCTGATCCCCAGGTACCCCACGCCGTAGGCGGCCATCGCCAGCGCCAGGCCCCAGACCAGCCGGTGCGGCCGGGCCAGCCACCGGCGCAGCAGCAGCGGTCCGATCATGGCGCCCAGGCCACGCACCGCGAACAGCAGCCCGGTCCCGCCGAGGCACCGGCGTGGTCAGCACCGCCAGCAGCGGATACACGGCCAGCACGCCGTTGCCGAGGCCGACCGCCGACTTCACCGTGACCAGTGCCTCTACCCGCGGATGGGCGTGGATGTAGCGCAGCGCCTCGCGGATCGCCGCCCGGGCCGGCGGGTGCCCGTGCCGCTCCCGGGGCGCTGCATCGGCCGCCGGACGCCAGCGCCAGCGCGGCCGCCACGGCCAGCCCCACGGCGGTGAGCGCGAAGCAGGTGTACGGGCTGAACACGCCGCCAGGATCCCGCCCAGCGACGCACCGACCACGGTCATCGTGCCCCACGCCGAGCCGCTGACCGCGTTGGCCGCCGACAGGTCCTCGGGCGCCACCAGGTTCGGAGTCGCCGCGCCGGCCGCCGGGGAGTAGAACGCCTTGGCCACCGCCATCGCCCCGACCACCAGCGGCCCGAGGAAGGCCACCGCCGGGCTGCGCACGGCAACAGCGCCAGCGCGCAGACCAGCGCCGCGACGTTGGAGACCACCAGGATCTTGCGCCGGTCCAGCCGGTCGGCGACGGTGCCGGCGTAGGGCAGCAGTACGCCGTTGAGGCCGGTGTCGGCGGCCAGCGTGAGGCCGCCCAGCAGGTTGCCGTGGGTGAGTCGCTGGAGCAGGCCGAGCAGCGGGATCATGACGAACCAGTCGCCGCCGAACATCACCAGTTGGGCGATGAACAACAGCCGGAAATCGCGGTTCCGGAGAGCACGCAGAGGGGGCCGGCGGTAAGGAGCGGGGGCACCGGCGTACCTTAGCGCGCGCGGTTGCCCCGGGAAACCGTCCCGGGGCTTTGCGGCGGGTACTCAGGCCAGGTCGAGCGCGCGGGCGGCGGCCAGCGCGTCGACCGGGATGGTGGTCGGCGCCGGGCGCGGTGGAGATCGCCCACTCCGGGTCCTTCAGGCCGTGCCCGGTGACCGTGCAGACCACCGTCGGCCGGGCGGCACCTTGCCCGCGTCGGCCGCCTGCAGCAGCCCGGCCACGCTGGCCGCGCTGCCCAGCTCGACGAAGACCCCGACGCTGCGGGCCAGCAGCCGGTACGCCTGCAGGATGTCCCGGTCGGTGACGGCGTCGATGAGCCCGCCGGAGGCGTCCCGGGCGTCCAGCGCCTTGGTCCACGAGGCCGGGTTGCCGATCCGGATGGCGGTGGCGATCGTGGACGGCTCGGGTACCACCGCGCCGTTGACGATCGGGGCGGCGCCGGAGGCCTGGAAGCCGTACATCTTCGGCAGCTCGGGTGGCGTTGCCGGCGGCCAGGTCCTCCTGGTAGCCCATCCAGTAGGCGCTGATGTTGCCGGCGTTGCCGACCGGCAGGCAGTGGATCTCCGGGGCGTCGCCGAGCGCCTCGACGATCTCGAACGAGGCGGTCTTCTGCCCGTGCAGCCGGTCCGGGTTGACCGAGTTGACCAGGGCCACCGGATAGTCGGTGGAGAGCTTGGCGGCCAGCGCCAGGCAGTCGTCGAAGTTGCCGGTCACCTGCAGCAGCTTGGCGCCGTGCACGAGCGCCTGGGCCAGCTTGCCCAGCGCGATCTTGCCCTGGGGTACCAGCACCGCACAGGTCAGCCCGGCGCGCGCGGCGTAGGCGGCGGCCGACGCCGAGGTGTTGCCGGTGGAGGCGCAGATGATCGCCTTGGCGCCCTGCTCGACCGCCTTGGAGACGGCCACCGTCATGCCCCGGTCCTTGAACGAGCCGGTCGGGTTCGCGCCCTCCACCTTGAGATACACGTCACAGCCCGGTACGCGAGGAGAGCGCCGGTGCCGGTACCAGCGGCGTGTCGCCCTCGTGCAGCGTGATCGACCGGGGTCGCCCCGGTCACCGGCAGCCGGTCCCGCTAACGCTCGATCAGTCCCTGGCCTAGGTCACCACCTGATCTACTCCCCTTCGACCCGCAGCACGCTGGCGACTGTTGCGGACGATGTCCATCCCCCGCAGTTCCTCCACCGTGGCGGCCAGCGCCGCGTCCGGAGCGGAGTGGGTGACGATCACCAACGTGGCGCCCGGCCCCCGGCCGGCCTGGCGGACCGTGGCGATGGAGACGTCGTGCCGGGCGAAGACGCCGGCCACGGCGGCCAGCACGCCGGCCTTGTCGGCCACGTCGAGGCTGACGTGGTAGCGGGTGCGCGCCTCGCCCATCGGGCGGATCCGCAGCGCGGCGTAGGCCGACTCGGGCGCCGCGCGGGAGCCGCGATCCGGTTGCGGGCCACCGCCACCAGGTCGCCGAGCACCGCGCTGGCGGTCGGCGCGCCGCCCGCGCCCCGGCCGTAGAACATCAGCTGGCCGGCCGCCTGCGCTTCGACGAACACCGCGTTGAACGCGTCGCCCACGCTGGCCAGCGGATGGTTGCGCGGGATCATCGCCGGGTGCACCCGCACCGACACCGCGTCGTCGGTCCGCTCGGCCAGGCAGAGCAGCTTGATGGTGCAGCCCATCTCCTTGGCGCTGGCCATGTCGGCGGCGCTCACCTCGGTGATGCCCTCCCGGTACACGTCGCCGGCGCGGACCCGGGTGTGGAAGGCGAGCGAGGCCAGGATGGCCGCCTTCGCGGCGGCGTCGAAGCCCTCCACGTCGGCGGTCGGGTCGGCCTCGGCGTAGCCCAGCGCGGTGGCCTCCTCCAGCGCCTCGGCGAAGCCGGAGCCGGTGGCGTCCATGGCGGAGAGGATGAAGTTGGTGGTGCCGTTGACGATGCCGGTGACCCGGGTGATCCGGTCCCCGTGCAGCGACTCGCGCAGCGGGCGCAGCAGCGGGATGGCGCCCGCCACGGCAGCCTCGAAGTAGAGGTCGGCGCCGCCCTCGGCGGCCGCGTCGTGCAGCGCGCCGCCGTCCTCGGCGAGCAGCGCCTTGTTGGCGGTCACCACACTCTTGCCGCTGCGCAGCGCCTCGACGATCCAGGTACGGGCCGGCTCGATGCCGCCCACCACCTCGACCACCACGTCCACGTCGTCCCGCTTGACCAGGCCCAGCGCGTCGGCGGTGAACAGCGCCGGGTCCACCGCCAGGTCGGTGCGGTCACGGTCGAGGCGGCGTACCCCGATACCGGCGATCTCCAGCCGGGCGCCGACCCGGGCGGTGAGGTCGTCGGCCTGCTCGTGCAGCAGGCGGACCACCTCGGAGCCCACGGTGCCACAGCCCAGCAGCGCCACTCGTACCGTCATGCCTCTACCCCACGTCCAGAGCCAGCAGGTCGTCCTCGGTCTCCCGGCGGACGATCACCCGGGAGGCTCCGTCCCGGACGGCCACCACCGGCGGGCGCGGCACATGGTTGTAGTTGCTCGCCATGCTCCGGCAGTATGCCCCGGTGCCGGGCACCGCGAGAAGATCTCCGGGCCGGACGTCCGCCGGCAGGAATTCATCCTTCACGACGATGTCCCCGGCCTCGCAATGTTTTCCCACCACCCGGGCAAGGATCGGGCCGGCGGTGGACGCCCGGCCGGCCACGGTGGCCGAGTACGAGGCGTCGTAGAGGGCCGGGCGGATGTTGTCGCTCATCCCGCCGTCGACGCTGACGTAGGTACGGATGCCGTCGACGTCTTTGACCGTGCCCACCTCGTACAGCGTGAACATGGCCGGACCGACGATCGCCCGGCCGGGCTCGAAACTCAGCCGGGGTACCGCGAGGCCGAGGGCGTCGCAGTCCTCCTTGACGATGCGCCGCAGCCCGTCGGCCAGCTCGCCGGGGCGGCGCGGGTCGTCCTGGGTGGTGTAGGCGATGCCGAAGCCGCCGCCGAGATCCAGCTCGGGCAGCTCGACGCCGTGCCGGTCGCGGATCGCGGCGGCCAGGCCGAGTACCCGCTTGGCGGCCACCTCGAAGGCGTCGGTGTCGAAGATCTGCGAGCCGATGTGCGAGTGCAGCCCGCGCAGCTCCAGCACGCCGTCACCGAGGATCCGCTCGGCCGCCCGGGCCGCCGCCCCGCCGGCCAGCGAGAAGCCGAACTTCTGGTCCTCGTGCGCGGTGGCGATGTATTCGTGGGTGTGCGCCTCCACGCCGACGGTGACCCGGATCATCACCCGCGGCCGGACGCCGCGCTCCCGGGCGATGGCGGTGAGCCGGTCGATCTCGTCGAACGAGTCGACCACGATGCGCCCCACCCCCGCCTCGACGGCCCGGGTCAGCTCGGCCACCGACTTGTTGTTGCCGTGCAGCCCGATGCGCTCCGGCGGCATCCCGCCGGCCAGCGCCACCCGCAGCTCGCCCGCCGAGCAGACGTCCAGGTGCGCGCCCTCCTCGGCGAGGATGCGGACGATCGCCGTGCAGATGAAGGACTTGCCGGCGTAGAAGATGTCGGCGTCGGCGAAGGCGTCCAGGAAGTCCCGGCAGCGCTGCCGGAAGTCGGCCTCGTCGAAGATGTACGCCGGGGTGCCGTGCTCAGCGGCGAGCGCGTCCACGCCCACCCCGCCGACCGCGAGCACCCCGTCGTCGCGGCGCTGCACGGTCCCCGCCCACAGCTGCGGCACCAGCGCGTTGACGTCCTCCGGGGTACGCAGCCAGGACGGCCCCTGCGCCAGCGCCTCGGCGTGCAGCGCGCCGGCCTCGTGTGCCCTGCTCATCCGATCCCTACATCCGTTCCGGGGCGCTGACCCCGAGCAGCGCCAGACCGTTGGCGAAGACCACCCGGGACGCCTCGACCAGCCACAGCCGGGCCCGGTTGAGCTCGGTGACCGGCTCGTCGCCCTGCGGCAGCACCCGACAGGCATCGTAGAACCGGTGGTACGTGCCGGCCAACGTCTCCAGGTAGCGGGCGACCCGGTGCGGCTCACGCAGCTCGGCCGCGGTGGCCACCACCGAGGGGAACTCGCCCAGCGCCTTGAGCAGCTCGTTTTCCTTGTCGTGGGTGAGCAGCCCGGGATCGAAGTCCGCGCCCCGGGTGGCGCCCAGGTCGGCCGCGTTGCGCAGCAGGCTGGCGATCCGGGCGTGCGCGTACTGCACGTAGAACACCGGGTTGTCGTTGGAGCGGCGGGTGATCACGTCGATGTCCAGGGTCATCGGCGAGTCGGTGGAGGAGCGGGCCAGCGAGTACCGGGCGGCGTCGGTACCCACCGCGTCGACCAGGTCGTCCAGGGTGACGATGTTGCCGGCGCGCTTGGACATGCGCACCGGCTGGCCCTCCTTGACCAGGTTGACCAGCTGGCCGATGAGCACCTCGACGCTGTAGTCGGGGTCGTCGCCCGCGCAGGCGGCCAGCGCCTTGAGCCGGCCCACGTACCCGTGGTGGTCGGCGCCGAGCAGGTAGAAGCACTTGGCGAAGCCGCGCTCGCGCTTGTTGACGTAGTAGGCGGCGTCGGCGGCGAAGTAGGTCTTCTCACCACTTCCCCGCACCAGGACCCGGTCGCGGTCGTCGCCGAAGTCGGTGGTACGCAGCCACACCGCCCCGTCGGCGTCGAAGACGTGACCCTGGGCGCGCAGCTTGTCCAGGGCGTGCTCGACGGCGCCCGACTCGTGCAGGGTCCGCTCGGAGAACCACACGTCGAACTGGACACCGAAGCGCTCCAGGCTGTCGCGCATCTCGGCCAGCATCAGCCGGTACCCCTCGGCGCGGAAGACCTCCGCCGCGTCCGGGCGCTCCAGCACGTCGGGCTGCCCGGCGACGATGCGGGCGGCGATCTGGCTGACGTACTCGCCGCCGTAGCCGTTCTCCGGGGTCGGTTCGCCGCGCGCGGCGGCCAGCAGCGAGGCGGCGAACAGCTCGACCTGGGCACCGGCGTCGTTGATGTAGTGCTCGCTGGTGACCGTGGCGCCGGCCGCCGCGAAGATCCGGTGCAGCGAGTCGCCCACCGCCGCCCAGCGGGTGTGCCCGAGGTGGATGGGGCCGGTGGGGTTGGCCGAGACGAACTCCAGATTGATGACCTGTCCGGCCAGCGCGTCGCCGCGGCCGTAACTTTCCCCTTCGCGGACCACCACCCGGGCCAGCTCCCCGGCGGCCGCGGCGTCGAGCCGGACGTTGAGGAATCCCGGACCAGCGACATCGACGCTCTTGACTCCGGCCGCCTGCGCCAGCTTGTCCGAAATGTCGGCTGCCAGCTCCCTCGGCGGGACCCCCGCCTTCTTCGCCAGTTGCAGCGCCAGCGTGCTGGCGTAGTCGCCGTGCTCCGCCACCCGGGGTCGCTCCACCGTCGTCGCCGCCGGAAGGATGGCCTGGTCAAGGCCACGATCGAGGAGGACCGCGCGGGCGGCGTCAAGGACGGCTGCGGCGAGCTGGTCAGGAGTCACCGATCAATGCTAGCGGGGGTACACTTCCTGACTTGGCGGCGGCCCGGCGTGCTGGTCACAATGCGGGACGTCCCCTGGCAGCACCGCCAGCGCCCGCCATCGGGTGCCGGCGATACCCCGGACGTCCCAGTACACACCGAGCGCGACGAGGCCCCATGAGCATCAGTACCCCGCAGTCGGGGAGCGGCAAGAGCCGCCCGGCTGCCGGCGCAAAGCCTGCTGTCCGTACCCGCCCCAAGCCGGGCGCCCGGCCGAGCGGTGCCCCGGTCTTCGGTGCCGCGGCCGCCGGCGGCCCCGGTGGCCGCGGCCCGTCCGGGCCGGTCAAGGTCAGGAAGAGCACGAACTGGGGGCCGATCTTCCTGTTCGGGATCGTCGGACTGGTCGCGTTGCTGATCATCGGCTTCGCCGCCTACCAGGTCCACCAGAACGGTCTCGGCTGGCAGGACAAGGCAAAGCAGATCAACGGCGTCGTGGTCTTCGACCGCACCAAGCTCACCCGCGACCACGTCTACGGCAAGGTGACCTACCCGGACAGCCCTCCGGTCGGCGGCAACCACAACCCCAACTGGCAGCGCTGCCTGGGCGACGTCTACGACACCCAGATCGCCAACGAGCACGCGGTACACGCCCTGGAGCACGGTGCGATCTGGATCACGTACAACCCGGATCTGCCCAAGGACCAGGTCGACCTGCTGACGAAGAAGGTCGTCGGCAAGGACTTCATGCTGATGTCGCCCTACCCCGGCCTCTCCTCGCCGATCTCGCTGCAGGCCTGGGGCTACCAGCTCAAGGTCGACAAGGCCACCGACAAGCGGGTCGACCAGTTCATCAAGGACCTGCGCCAGGTGAACGGGCCCGAGCAGGCCACCTGCTCGTCGGGGGGCTACATCACAGCCACCGGGACCACGCCGGTCGACCTCGGCAGCCCGGCACCGGGCGCGTCCGGCGCACCCGCCTCCGGCGCACCGGCCGCCCCCGGCTCGGCCAACCCGGCGCCCAGCGGCAGCTGATCGTGCAGTTGCTTCCCTCCTCGCCACGGGGACGGCTCATTGCCGGCGCCGTCTCCGTGGTGCTGGCGCTGGTCGTCGGCTTCGCCCTCGGCTACGTCACGCCGCTGCTGTCCCGCCCCGGCGACAGCTCGCCGGAGGCCGGCTTCGCCCGGGACATGGCCACCCACCACGGCCAGGCGGTCCAGATGGCCTTCCTGGCGTACACCCGGGTGTCCGACCCCGAGCTCAAGACCGTGGCGTACGACATCGTGCTGCAGCAGCAGTACGAGATCGGCATCATGAACACCTGGCTCAAGGAGTGGCACCTCAGCCCCACCGGTAGCCAGCCGCAGATGGCCTGGATGCCCAACGGCACCCAGGAACTGAAGGACGGCCTGATGCCCGGGATGGCCACCAAACAGCAGCTCGCCCAGCTGGAAGCCTCCTCCGGGCACGCCACCGACGTGCTGTTCAGCCAGCTCATGCTCCGGCACCACCTGGGCGGCGTACACATGATCGACGGCATCCTCCAGCAGTCGGACAACTCGACGGTCACCGATCTGGCCCGCACCATGAAGGGCAACCAGCAGGCGGAGATCAACCTCTTCCAGCGCAAGCTCTCCGAGCTCGGCGCCGCGCCGCTGGCCAACTGACGCGCAACCGGCAGGGGCCGGCCCGCCGAGTCGGCGGCCGGCCCCTGTTGTGTCGGCTGCGGGCCATATCCGGGCCGTGAGCAGCGGGATCGGGGGTGGGGCAGCTGCGATGCGGCGCCTTTCCGGGGCCTGCTACAGTACTGGGGTCTCTGAGCCCCCGTAGCTCAGGGGATAGAGCACTGCCCTCCGGAGGCAGGGGCGCAGGTTCGAATCCTGCCGGGGGCACCAATGCGCTAGTGAGTCTGACCAGCCAAAACGCCGCCCCTGACCAGAACTTTCGCGGTCAAGGGCGGCGTTGTCGTGTCCGGCGGTCTGCACCGATTCGCGGCCGTGATCGGCTGTGCGGGCCGAGTGCCGGCCGAAGGTTCGGGCGCAGTCGTAGCGCAGACCCGGCCAGGAACGCCCGGGCCTGCGGACGTGGTTCCCGACCACCCACCCCCGCCAGGCCCGGGGCCTGCCCCGAGCAGACGTCGTCGGGGCGGTCAGCCCCGACCGGCCACCCGGCGGAGCAGCTCGTCTGTTTCGGGGTCGGGCATGAGCTCCCGGACCTCCTGCGGGCAGCGGCAGGAAGCGGCGATCTTGGCAGCCCAGGCCAGCGCCTCCTCGCGGGTGGCCACGTCGATCACCGCGAACCCACCGATCACCTCCTTGGTTTCCGGGTACGGCCCGTCGGTGACCACGCCGTCCGTGGCCACGATGCTCGCCTGCTGCCTTTCCAACCCGCCGCCGTACACCCACACGCCGGCGTGCACGGCCTCCTCGACCACCACGTGCGAGGCCTTGCCCACGTCGGGCCAGTCCTCGGCGGGGATGTGGTCCATCGCGCCGTCATTGAACGAGATCAGGTACTGCGTCATCGCATGACTCCTTGTCCGGCGGCCTCCTCGACTGCCGCTCACCCGTGTTACGAACGACTCGTCTCCGGTTCGACGCTCCGCCAGAAGAATTTCACGGACCTCCGCCACTCGCGACGAACAGACCTACCCCCGACCAACGATCTCGCTGCCACCGTCACGCACTTCCTCTGGGCACTGCCCGCCGTTCCCCGTCTGGCCGTCGACCTGACGTCCGGCCGCTGCACTGTGCTCCCCGCCGACCGTGATCCGCCGTGGCCGGCCGACGCCCGGTCGCTGGCCTGCGCAGGACAGCGCCGATCCCAATCCTGGTCCGACCCGGAGCGGATGCTCCGTGTGGCACCATCGCGGCATGCCGATGGCGCAGGAGAGCACGCCCTTCCGCTGGGATCTGATCACTCCCGACCAGCTCGGCACTCTGCTCAGCGGCGTCACGGATCCCAACCTGTGGTTCCTCGACGACCTGGTCACCTGCGCCGGCAAGGTGATTGCCCGCAGCGGGAACGGCGACCTGGTTTTCGTCGGCCGGTCGCTGGACTCGATGTTCGATCTCCTCGGCGGTGCGTTGGCCGGGCGCGGCGACGGGCGGAAGCTGCATCGACTGCCGCTGTCGTTCCAGCGTCCGGGCGTCGGTGCCCCGCGACAGTGGCGGCGGCGCGCGTTGACCCCGGCCGAGCAGGCCCAGGCCCGTCGGATCCTGGCCGAGATCGGCGTGACACCAGCGGGTCTGGCCCGCCGCGAACGGCCGGTGACCTTTGTCGACGTGGTGTACCGCGGCTCGACCTTCAGCGACCTGTACAGCCTGCTACGCACCTGGATCGACGAGGAACGCAGACCGTGGCCGGTCATTGCCCGCAAGCTACGGTTCGTCGGCGTGACCAGCCGGACGAAGACCAGCCCGAACACCTACCGGTGGCAGCAACACGCGCCGTGGACGCGTCAACTGCCCGCCCGCGCGGTGCTCAACGTGTCGCTCGATCCCTGGGTCTGGTCGTACTTCGGCGACAGCCAGACCAAGCTGACCCGCTCGTTCCGCCCTGAGCATTGGTTCGCCGAGGCACCGGAGCTCGACCGTGCCGACCGTACCCGCCAGGCGCTCGCGGAAGCCGCCGCACTGGTGGCGTACGGCCGCAGCCGACCCGGCCGCCACGCGCTGGCCCGCGCCATCGGTCGGGAACCCGCGCTCGCCCAGTCCTGGCTGCGTACGCTCGTCACCGAGCTCAACAACGGTTGACTGCCGGACGAGAGAATCTCCGGCGCCCTGTCGATCTGCGGGCCGCTCGTTCGACGTGCGGGTGCGAGGGTCGACACGGGCCCGCCGGATGAGGAGAACGCGATGCAGTACATGTTGATCATGCGGGGTACCGACGAGTCGAACGCGGCCATGATGGCCAACGTCGAGGAGCTGATGGCCGCGACCCGCCTTTTCCTTGAGGAGACGGCCAAGGCCGGCGTCTACGTCGGCGCCGAAGGGTTGGACGATCCGAACAAGGGCGTCGTGGTGCACTTCGGCGACGAGGCGCCGGTGGTCACGGACGGGCCGTACGGGGAGACCAAGGAGTTGTTCGGGGGCTTTTTCCTGCTGGATGTCGCCTCGAAGGAAGAGGCGGTCGAGTGGGCCAAGCGGGTGCCGGCGGTACCCGGATCCAAGATCGAAATCCGGCGGGTGCCCGGGGCGGACGAGGTCCCGACGGACAGCGGAAAGTTCGTCAAGGACGGCGCCTCGCCCGAGAGCAGCGGCCGGATCTGATGGGTACGGCCGATGTCGAGGCCGTCTGGCGGATCGAGTCGGCGCGGATCATCGCCGCGCTGACCCGGTTCACCGGCGATTTCGGGCTGGCCGAGGATGCCGCCCAGGAGGCGGTGGCGCAGGCGCTGGTGTCGTGGCCGCTTGCCGCACCGGCCAATCCGGCCGGCTGGCTGATGGCCACGGCCCGGCGGCGGGCTATCGACGCGATCCGCCGCCGCACCGCCCTGCAGGACCGGTACGCGCTGCTGGCGGTCGACCCGGCGGTCGAGGACGACATCGACCCGGACCGGATCGACGACGACGTCCTGGCGCTGATGTTCATCAGCTGCCACCCGGTGGTCTCCCGCGAGGCTCGGGTGGCGCTGACCCTGCGCGTGGTGGGCGGCCTGTCCAGCGAGGAGATCGCCCGCGCGTTCCTGGTGCCGGTGCCCACCGTGCAGGCCCGCATCACCCGGGGCAAGAAGACGATCGCGGCGGCCGGGGTGCCGTTCGAGTTGCCGACGGCCGACGAGCGCCGGGAGCGGCTGGGCGGCGTACTCAGCGTCCTGTACGTGATCTTCACCGAGGGGTCGACGGCCACGTCGGGCGACCGGCTGCTGCGCCCCGACCTCGCGTACGAGGCGATCCGGCTGGCCCGCACGCTGGCCGCGCTGGCGCCGGACGAGCCGGAGGTGCACGGCCTGCTGGCGCTGTGCGAGCTGACCGCCGCACGCTTCCCGGCCCGCACCGGCCCGGACGGCTCGCCGGTGCTGCTGGCGGACCAGGACCGGCGGCGGTGGGACTTCTCGGCGATCGGGCGCGGGCTGGCCGCGCTGGTCAAGGCATCGACCCGGGGCCTGGGCCCGTACGGTCTGCAGGCCGCGATCGCCGCCGCCCACGCGTCGGCCCCGTCGGTCGAGGCGACCGACTGGGACCGGATCGTGCTGCTCTACGAGGCGCTCGGCCGGGTCGCGCCGTCACCGGTGGTCGAGCTCAATCGGGCCGTCGCCGTGGCCATGGCGTCGGGTCCGGCGCCGGCCCTGGCCATCGTGGACGAGCTGATCGCGTTGGACCGGCTCCCCGGTTCGCACCTGGTTGCGACCGTACGCGGGGAGCTGCTGACCCGCCTCGGCCGGCTTTCGGAGGCCCGCGCCGAGCTGGAACTGGCCGCCCGGCTCTGCGCCAACCAGCCTGAACGCTCAGTGCTGCTGCGCAAGGCGGCCGCGCTGGACTGATTTCTTCCAGGACCGACGATCAGGGGGTCAGCCGCCGACCACGGTCGTCGGCGCGAGCCGGCTGGCCCGCACGGTCGGGGCCAGGTGTCGCGGTTGTGCGACACCTGGCCCCGTGCATCGGTACTACGCGGCTGTCGTCCCCAGGTCAGCGGGCGGCGAGCCGGAACTGCTGGTTGGCCTGGCCGCTGCAGGAGTAGAGCTGGACCTGCTGTCCGTTGTTGGTGCTCCAGACGTCCAGGCACCGGCCGGACTGCACGCCGGTGATGGTGCCGTTGGAGTTGAGGTTCCACTGCTGGTTGGTCTGCCCGTTGCAGCTGTAGATCTGAATGGCGGCGCCGTTGGCGGAACCGGCCGCGTCCAGGCACATGTTGCCGTAGACGGTCAGCTGCTTGCTGGCGGTGTAGGTCCAGGTCTGGTTGCTCTGGTTGTTGCAGTCCCAGAGCTGTACCCGGGTGCCGTTGTTGTGCGAGGCGTTGGGGATGTCGATACACCGGCCCGACTGGCTACCGATGATGGCGCCGGTACCACCCGCGGGCGGCTGGCTGGGCGACGTGCTGGGCGAGGTGGTCGGTGAGGTGGTGGGCGACACGGTCGGCGATGCCGTGGTGGGCGTCGGCGTCGGCGAGGTCGGCGGGGCGGCGTTGAGGGCGTTCAGCACCGAGGTGTAGGCCGCCTTCTTGTTGCCACTGCCGTCGAAGAGCAGCGGGCTCTCGCTGGAGCGCCAGGAGTCGCTGTCGCGCACGCCCCACACCGTGATGCCGACGCAGCGGGACACGTTCATGCACGCCTGGGTCAGCCCGGAGTACTGCGACGTCGAGGCGTTGGTGACGTCGACCTCGGTGAGGGCAACGTCGACGCCCAGGGCGGCGAAGCTGGACAGGGTGGTCTGGAAGTTGCTCGGCAGCGAGCTGCCGCCGGTGAAGTGGGTCTGCAGGCCGACGCAGTCGATCGGGACGCCGCGCGACTTGAAGTCCTTGATCATGCTGTAGACGCCCTGCGTCTTGGCGTACGACCAGTTCTCGATGTTGTAGTCGTTGTAGCAGAGCTTGGCCGACGGGTCGGCGTTGCGGGCGGTGCGGAACGCCACCTCGATCCAGTCGTTGCCGGTGCTCTGCAGGTTGGAGCTGCGGCGGCTGCCGTTCTCGGCGAACGCCTCGTTGACCACGTCCCAGTAGGCGCAGCTTGCCCTTGTAGTGGGCCATCACGCCGTTGATGTGGTCGATCATGGCCTGGCGCAGGCTGCTGCCGCTCAGGCTCTGCATCCAGCCGGGCTGCTGCGAGTGCCAGGCCAGCGTGTGTCCGCGTACCTTCATGCCGCGCTGGGTGGCCCAGTTGTAGATCTGGTCGGCGGAGTTGAAGCTGAACTGGCCGCGCTGCGGCTCGGTGGCGTCGGGCTTCATCTCGTTCTCGGCGGTCACCATGTTGAACTCACGCCCGGCGATCGAGGTGTACGTCCCGTCGCCCAGCCGGCCCGCGGCAATCGCGGTGCCGAAGTAGCGGCCGGACTGGGCAGCCGCGGCGCCCAGCGTGCTCGCCGCCGCGTTGGCGTTCGGGACCATCACGAACGCCAACGCGGCAGCCGCGACAGCACCGGTCGCGGCCAGCAGCACCCGCGGTCGCCGAAGCCGTCGCATGGTCGGACGCTTATGTTCTCCGACATCTTTGTTGGTCATGCGGTTGCACCTTTCTGGTGTGGGGGACGCGCGACCGGCGGGACAGGCGTCGGCGCGGTGGTTCTGATCTGGCTCCGATCACCCCGTCCGGGTGATCGGTGTCGGGCACTGGCTGGGCTTCGACGCTTCCGTCGGGGGTGGGGACGGCGTCGGGCCATCAGGTGGGGCGGGCGGCTCGGTCGCGGTCACACCACCAGGTCCGGTTCGGTGTGGTGCTGTTGACCGGCGGGGACAGCTACGACCGTGCTGTGCGCGCTAACAACCAACTCGCCGGCCGGGCGCGGTGATCGCGGCACCGCGGATCGGGCCGGGCGGCGGTGACTGTGACGTCGTGGCGCATCACGTTTCCCTTGCGGTCGAGTCCGGCGAGCAGCAGGTCGCTGCACAGGCACGATCCGGACGCGGTGGACGGGGACGGGACGGGTGCTGGCTCAGGGACGGGGTACGGGGGTTACCGTGGCGTCGAAGCCTGGGCTGGCGGCCCGCCAGGATCGACTTGAACCAATGCGAGTACACAACGGCCGCACAGGCGTGTCAACAACTTCCGGAACTGTTCCGGAAGTTGTCGCACTCTGCGCTATCGACGATCATCCGAGTCGACCGCGACGGAGCGCTGCACACAGCTATATCTCCTGCATAGGGGTCTCCCGCCGATCGGAGCATCACGGCTGCGGAGGATGGCGGTTACGCTCCGTTCGTCCCCTCGGTGTACCGGCCGCTCCCGACCGGGCGGCTGAAAATTCCACTCCCGCGCTGCCCGCAGAACCGACCCGTCACCCGGTCGGACGGAGCCGCCCGGTGCTGCCGGACGGAGCCGCCCTGTCCTGCCGGACGGAGCCGCCCTGGCCGGCTTGCCCGCGCACCTCACCCGGGCTGCCGCTGGCCGGGCAACTGAGGCAAGATGCGGATGGTGCCGGACGGGCGTGCTGCCACGTCCGATGCCGGGCTCTCCGGAGGAGGACCACTGGCGGATGTGGAGGGGCGCTTGTGTCACTTGACGAGGAACGCAGGGTCAACCTCACCGCGATCGCGCGGGAGGCCGGCGTTTCGGTGCCGACCGTGTCACGGGTACTCAACGGACGATCCGACGTCTCCCCGCACACCCGCGAGCGGGTCGAGGCCATCCTGCCGAACACGGCTACCAGCGGCGAGCCAGCCGCAAGCGGCCCACCGCACGCCTCATCGACCTGGTCTTCAACGACCTGGACAGCCCGTGGGCCGTTGAGATCATCCGCGGCGTCGAGGAGGTGGCGCACGCCACCGGCATCGGCACCGTGGTCTCTGCCATCCACGACCAGACCGCCTCGGCCCGGCAGTGGCTGCAGAACCTGCGCGACCCGGTCCACCGACGGCGTGATCTTCGTGACCTCCGACGTGACCCCGCCGCTGCACGCCGAGCTGCGCCGACTCGACGTGCCGTTGGCCGTCGTCGACCCGGCCGGCCTGCCGGGAATCGACGTACCGACGATCGGCGCGACCAACTGGGCCGGCGGGCTCAGCGCCACCGAGCACCTGCTGGCGCTCGGGCACCGCCGGATCGGCTTCATCGCCGGGCCGAAGCGCCTGCTGTGCAGCCGGGCCCGCCTCGACGGCTACGGTGCCGGGCTGGCCGCCGCCGGCCTGCAGATGGATCCCGGCCTGGTCCGGCAGGGCGACTTCTACCACGAATCCGGGTTCGCCCGCGCCGAGGAGTTGCTCGGCCTCGACCAGCCGCCGACCGCGATCTTCGCTTCCAGCGACCAGATGGCCTTCGGCGTCTACGAGGCGGTACGCCGGCACGGCCTGCGGGTGCCCGACGACGTCTCCGTGGTGGGCTTCGACGACCTGCCGGAGAGCCGCTGGGCCTCGCCGCCGCTGACGACGGTGCGGCAGCCGCTGGCGGAGATGGGGCTGTTGGCGGCCCGGATGGTGCTGCGGCTGGCGCAGGGCGAGGACATCGAGTCACCGCGGGTGGAGCTGGCCACCGAACTGGTCGTCCGGGACAGTTCCGCCGCAGCCGCGTAGCGCCCGCTGCCGGTCAGGCGCCCGCGCCGCCGTCAACCGGCACGATCGCGCCGGTCACCATGCGCGCACGGTCGCTGAGCAGCCACGCCGCCACCTCGGCGACCTCGTCCGGCTCGGCCATCCTGCCCAGCGGAATCCTCGCCGTGAGCTGCCGGACGATGCCGGGGCTGGCCGCCTCCCACGTGTCGATCATCTGTGTGGCGGTGCCGCCGGGGGTGATGCCGTTCACCCGGATGCCGTCCGCGGCCCAGTTCACGGCGGCGCTCTCGGTGAGGCTGTTCAACGCGCGCTTCATCGCGGCGTATGCGGGCAGCACGGGATTGGCGCGGCGGGAGCCGATGCTCGAGGTGTTGACGATCGCGCCGCCGCCGTTGCCGCGCATCAGCGCGGCCTCGGCGGTCATCGCGGTCCAGTGCCCGCGGAAGTTCACCGTGAACTGCTCGTCGATGTCCTCGTCAGTGGTGGTGTCGACCGGGCCGAACCCCCGCTGCGGCACCGCACCGTTGTTGAACGCGCCGTCGAGCCGGCCGTGCAGCTGCGCTACCCGGTCCACGGCGGCGCGCACGCTCGCCCGGTCGGCCAGGTCCAGCGTGACGGCGTCGGCGACACCGCCGTCGGCGCGGATCCCGGCGACGACGCGGTCGAGGGCCTCGGCGCCGCGCGCAGCCAGCACGACGGCGGCGCCCTCCCGGACGAACAGCCGCGCCGCTGCCGCGCCGATGCCGCGGCTGGCGCCGGTGATGAACACGACCTTGCCGACGAGCAGCCCGACCGGGCTGGTGCTACTGGTGTCTGTCACGCCGACAACTGTTGTCCCGGCCGGCGTCCGGATGCAGGCACAGACAGTACTACGATCGCCCCGCCGCACAGCGGCACACTTCGGGTATGGACAGGCAGCAGCTGGGGGCGTTTCTGCGCAGCCGACGTGAGCGACTGCGGCCCGAGGACGTCGGCCTACCCTCCGGTCCACGGCGCAGGACGCCGGGGCTTCGCCGTGAGGAGATCGCGGTCCTCGCGCACATCTCCACGGAGTACTACGTCCGACTGGAGCAGGGCCGCGCGCCGCGCCCGTCCGGCGAGGTCCTCGCCGGTATCGCGGGCGCGCTGCGGCTCACCGACGCGGAGTCCGACCACCTGCACCTGCTCGCCGGTACCGCGCCGAGCCGGACCGGCCGACACCGCCGCGACGTCCGTCCCAGCATCCTGGCGCTGCTCGAACGACTCCCGGAAACGGCGGCGATCGTGGTGTCCGCGGCGTTCGAGGTGCTCGCCTGGAACGATCTCGCAGCGGCCCTGCTGGAGGACTTCACCGAACTCGCCCCGACGGAGCGCAACCTCGCCCGGAAGGTGTTCCTGCAACCGGACGCGCCACTGTACGGAATCTCCGACGAGGCCGAGTTCCGGCACGGCGTCGTCGTGAAACTACGGGCCACGCTCGCCCGCTACCCGACCGATCCCCTGGTGACCGGCCTCGTCGACGAGCTCCGCTCCGCCAGCCCCGACTTCGCCCGGCGCTGGGAACGGCACGACGTGCAGGCCGCGCCGACGCTCAGGAAAACCTTCCGCCACCCGGCCGTCGGAGACATCACCGTCGACTGCGACGCGCTCGCCCTCACCGACCGCGACCAGCACCTCATCCTCTACACCGCGCCGCCGGGATCCCGGGACGCGCAGACGCTGGCCCTGCTGACCGTCCTGGGACCCCGGAAGGTCAACGCGAGCGAACCGCTCTGACGAAGCCGGACCCGACGACCCGTATCCGCCGCCGACTCCGCCCGGGTGCGGGCGGTCAGCGGCCGCTGCCCACCGCGTAGTACTGGAGATCCTGGACAGTGAAGGACGCCGACACCGGGTAGGGCGAGCGCACCGCGGCCACGGTCGCACCGTTGCGGGTCACGGTCGCCTCGTTGCTGCCGTATCCCAAGGCAAACAGCGTGGTCTGTACGCCGGCCGCCAGCTGGGTGCTGCTCGACTTGCCGGCGATGGTCGCGGTGAGCTGCGCCGGGGCGCGCAGGAAGGTGAGCACCTCCACCCGGTCCCGAGGTGACGCGGTCCCGTCCCGGGGCGCCATGAACTTCGTCTGGCTGCCCGACGTGGGCCGGGCGGCGACGAACTGGATACGGTGGGTCAGGTAGACGACGTCCCGGGAGATGGCCGGCCAGGAGCCGGTCTTGAACCGGCTCAGGTAGTAGCCGGAGATGTCCAGGTACGCCGAGCCGTGCCGGGCGGACGGGGCGAACTGGGTACCCTCCGAATAGTCGTTCCAGGTGGTCAGCTGAACCCAGTCGGCCCCGGCGGAGATGGTGTTGCCCCAGCTGGTCCGGAGGTTCTCGGTGTTGTCGGCCTCGTCGTAGATGCCGCTGCGCGGCCGCTCGTCCTGGATCGCCACCGACTGCATCCAGATCTTCCCGGCCGCGTGCGCCTTGCTGACGTTGCCGGCGATGCCGCCCTGCTGGTTGGGCGAACGGTTGCCCCAGTTGGAGAAGCCGTAGCTGATCGGGGCGAACGCGGCCAGGTTGGCGCCGAAGTCCAGGAACACCGGCACGAACGCCACCGGCAGGTGGTGGGTGTCCTTCATGGCCGTCAGGAAGCTCTGCCACCAGGTGGCGCTCTGCTGCTCGGCCTTGAACGGCGAGATCACCAGCCGGCCGTCGGCCAGCCGGTACACCGACGGGGAGGCGGCCAGCTCGGCCATCGCGGCGGCGAGCGCGCCGGCATCGCCGCCGAGCGTGGTCATGTCCGGCATGAGCACGATCCGGAAGCCGGCGTCGACCTGCCCGGCGGCCTGGATGAGCAGCTTGGTACGGGTCCAGTTGTCGCTGCTCAGCGAGAGGATGTCGACGGTGAAGCCGTCGATGCCGGCGGCGATGGCCTGGCGTACCTCGGTCTTCATGTCGGCCAGCCGCCAGTCACCGGACAGTGGGGCGCGCGGCAGCGGCCGGTCCCGCAGCAGGCCGCCGTAGGCGGTGTGCTTGCCGCCCTCCCCGCTGGCGGGGAGATAGTTGCGGGCGTAGTAGTCGCTGCCGCCGTCCTTGTTGTCCAGCGAGATCGGGTACGGCGGGAAGTAGTGCGCGAAGACCTTGTGCGCCGAGCCGCGCAGCGCGGCCGTCGACGGCTGGCCGTACGGCAGCGGCCCGCCCGCCGGCCGGCTGGCGCTGGCCGAGCCGCTCGGGCTCGCGGTCGGGCTGCCGCTGGCCTGGCCGTCCGACGCTGGGGCGGCGCCGAGCACCGGGCTGCCGGTGGCGCGCGCCGCGTTGGCCGGCCGGGCGGCGCTGCCGGAGTCCAGCACCAGCACCGTGACCAACCCGCCGAGCAGCCCGGTGGCGACCGCGGCGGCCAGTGCCACCCTGAGCTTGCTGATCCGCACCGCGCCTCCCGAACGTTGAACGGCGGGATGTCCACAGTGGAACCGCCGACCGGTGTTCCATAGCCCGGCAGATGTTAACACCGATAACTCCCGGCACCGGTCCCTGTGCCGGTGGCAGTGGCCGCCGGGTCGGAGTCAGTTCCAGTTGTCGACCACCGTCTCCGGGACGTCGGCGATCGTCCGCACGCTGGATACGGCACCCGTGGCGATCACCGCGCCGGTCGCGTCCAGCGCCTGCACCTGCGCGGTGGCCCTGCCCGGTACCAGCACCGAGCCCACGCCACCGGAGAGCGGCACGGTCTGCGGCGCCTGCCCGGGGCTGAGCACCTTCAACGACGTCGCGGCGACCGGTGCGAGGATGAGTAGCCGGTCCTCTGACGCCGGGCCGCCGAACCCGTCGGACCTCAGGTCGACCGGGAAGCCGAGCACCACATCCGGATCGGCGAAACGGACCCGGCTGCGCCCGATCGCCGGCCCGTCGCCCGCGACATCAATCTGGTAGATCATGCCGCCGGAGGCACTGGCACACGCGACCACCAGCTCCGTCACCTGCGATCCGGGTACGGTGCCGTTGTAGAGCACCCGGCAGCTGTCCTTCAGCACGACGTCGATGTCCGTCTTGTCGATCAGCTCCTTCACCCGCTGCCGATCGATCGGAGTTCCCCGCATCCCGGCCATGGCACGGGTGACCATCGCATCGGTCACCGTCTGGGGGTCCAGCTCGATCAGGCTGTTCTGGGTCAGTGGGCCGGCGAACCGCTCCACGCCGCCGCAGGTGACCATGACGTAGGCGCTGGCGGCCTCCGGACCGGCGAGGGCGACCGTGTTGCCCCCGGCGTCGCTCCACTGCGTCGCGAGCCCGTCCGGCTTGCTGGCGATCCGGCAGCCCGCCGGCGCCATCCCGATGCCGAGGTAGCGCCCGGCATCCGGGTCCGACACCACGGTCCTGGTGAACGCAGACGGCTGCTGCGGGAGGAACCGGACCGGGAGCCGCGCCGACGGCGTGGCCTTCAGCACCGAGGTCACCCGCGCCGCTTCCCGGACGAAGCGCCCGGCGTCCAGACGCGCATCGGCCACCAGCCACACCTCGGCCACCTTGGTGTCGGAGCTGAAGGTCACCAGCACCGCCCGGTAGCTGCCGACGTCCCCGGCGTAGAGGACGGTGCGCTGGTCCAGGGCGGGTGCCATGTCGAAGTCGGTGGGGTGCAGGCCGGCGGTCAGGGTCTCCAGGAAGGCGCGGTCGCCGGCGAGGGAGCCGGCCGGCGGCGAGTCCAGCAGCTGCCGCAGCCACGGCGTGATGTCGGCCACCTGCCCGCCCCAGCCGCCGGTCGGCGTCGGCGTCACCTCGACCGGTCCCGCGGTCCCCGACACCAGGCCGGGCGACGCGATCCCCGCCAGCAGCAGCGCGAGCGCGGCGGCCAGGCCCGCGGCCCAGCGGTTGCGGCGGGACCTGCGGGAGCGGCGCAGCAGCCGACCGTACGGGTCGGGGGCCGGGACCACGGGCGGCTGCAGTTCGGCCAGCCCGATCCGGATCTCGTCGACGTTCATTCGGTACCCCCCATCCACGCCGGTACCGGGCTGGGCTCGGAGTTCGGCGGACTGATCAGTTGGCGCAGCCGGCGCAGCCCGGCCGCTGCCTGGCTCTTCACGGTGCCGACCGAGCAGCCCAGCGCCTGCGCGGTGGCCGCCTCGGACATGTCCTCGCAGTAGCGCAGCACCACCACCGCGCGCATCCGCACCGGCAGCCGGTTGAGCGCGGTGAGCAGGGCGTCCCGGTCGGCGTGCTGCTGGCTGCCGTCCGGCGCGCCGCGCTCCGGGAACCAGTTGGTCAACAGCTCCCGGGAGCCGATCCGGCGCCACAGGCTGATCCGCTGGTTGGCCATCGCCCGCCGCACGTAGGACAGCGGATCGTTGACCCGGGACCAGTGCCGCATGGTGGTGAGCAGCGCCGTCTGCACCAGATCCTCGGCCGCCTCCCGGGAACCGGTCAGCAGGTAGGCGGTGCGCAGCAGTTGCGCGTAGCGCAGCTCCACGAACTCGCGGAAACCGGGAAGTTCCACGTAGCTTCTCCCTCCGTCACCAGTCTCGACGCGGCGACCGGGCGGAAGGTTGGGGGACGGTTACTCCGTGACGAACGGCGGCGGGGTCGGGTCGACCGGGTGCAGCGGCGGGGCGCCGATGCCCAGCCGTACCGTGGCGGGCGGGGCGAAGGACAGCCCCGAGACGATCGGAACGGTGGACATGCCTGCCTCCCGGCATCGGGGCCTGGGGCGGCGCGCCGGCCGCTACCCGGCGTAACGACCGGAGCGGCGCGCGGGTCACCACACGCCGGGCACCAGGCGGCGGGTGTCGCGCTGGTACGCGCGGTACGGCTCGCCGATGACCCGGACCAGTTCGGCCTCCTCGACCCGGATCCGCACCGCCAGCCCGACGACCGGCAGCAGCGCGCACACCAGCAGCGAAAGCCAGTTCCCGGCACCGAGCCCGAAGCCCAGCGCCACCAGCAGCAGCCCGCTGTAGGACGGGTGCCGCACCCGGCGGTACGGTCCACTGCGGACCACCGCCTGCTCCGACTCCACCGTGATGAATGTGGAGAACGACCGCCCGAGCGTGACCACCGCCCAGATCCGCACCGCCAGCCCGGCCCAGAGCAGCACCAGGCCGGCCACCGCGAAGCCGACCGGGGCCGGCGTGGCCGCCGCCGGTACCCGGTCTGCGATCAGCACGGCCAGCAGGAACGACGCGCCGAGCGTGGCCACCACGGCCAGCCGGCTACCCCGGTCGCGGCGCCGCTTCCGCCGCCCGCGTACCAGGTCCCGGACCTGCAGCGTCACCTCCAGCGCCCACCAGCACAGCAGCGACACGGCGTACGCGACGGGCAGCGCTCTCACGTGAGCAGGCTAGCGCGGTCCCGGCGCCCAGCGGCCGGGTCGCGCGGGCCGGAATGCGCCCCGCCTCCGGCCCCGCGCAAGGCGGGCGCCGGAGGCGGGGCGGGAAACGCCGGGCGCCCGGCCCGTCCCTGCGCGAGCGGACCGGGCGCCCGGACAGCCATCAGCTGTACGCGATGTTGAAGCTGTTGTCGGTGAACGCCTGGCTGCCGTTGTCTCCGCTGATCTCGAAGCCGAACTGCACGTCGCCGACGGTCACGTCACCCCACCAGCCCTGGGTGCGCAGCCACTTCAGCACTGCCAGCACGTCGATGCTGCCGGAGTTGGTGTTGCCGATCCGCAGGAAGGAGTAGACCGCGTTGGCGCCGTTGCTGCCCCGGTAGACGTTCCAGGTCTGGCCGCCAACGCTGACGTTGCGGAACGCCGGTACGGCGCCATTGGCGTCGTAGGACTCCGCGATCGGGCCCACCGCGCCGTTCTGGTTGGCCCACAGCATCACCTCGTAGGCGTTGTTGTTGGCCCAGATGTCGTACGCCGTCTCCCAGTTGCCGCTGCCCGGCACGCTCACGTTGAACGAGGAGCTGAGCGTGGACAGCGAGCTGAGGCTCCGGTTGAGGTTCTTGCCGGTGTGCGGGTAGGACTTCACTCCGGAGGTCATCGGGTGGTTGGCGATGACGCCCCAGTTGGTACCGCTGCGCGCCCAGATGGTCTGTGGTCCGGCGCCGGAGCCCCACACGTCGTTGCTCAGCGTGTAGCCGTTGTTGGCCCAGTTGTCCCACTGGCCGGTGCCGGACCACACCGCGTCCGACGGCACGCCGGGCGTACCCGACGTGGGGGTCGGCGTGGGGGTACGCGTCGGCGTCGGCGTCGGGGTACGGCTGGGTGTCGGGGAGGCCGCGGTACGGGTCGGCGAGAGCGTGACCAACGTGCTGCTGGGGCTGGCCGTGACGCCGCCGGTGCAGGTGACACCGTTGAGGGTGAAGCTGCCCGGCAGCGGGTTGCTGCCGTTCCACGTGCCGTTGAAGCCGAACGAGGTGGTGGCGTTGGTGCCCAGCGAGTTGTTGTAGCTGACGCTCTTGGCGGTGACGGTGGAGCCGGACTGGGTGATGGCGGCGTTCCAGTACTGGGTGACCGTCTGGCCGGAGCCGAACGACCAGACCAGTGTCCAGCTGCTGAGCGCGTCACCGAGGTTGGTGATGGCGACGTTGGCACCGAATCCGCCCGGCCAGGTGGAGCTGATCGAGTACTGCACGGTGCAGCCGCTGGCCGCGGACGCCGGGAGTGCGTTGAGGACGCCGACTCCGGCAGCGGCGAGTACCGCCGCCGTAGCCGCCGCCAGGGCGGGAGCACGCCTTCGCATGGTCTGTGACCCTCCATGGGGTTGGTTGCCGCGGGTGTCGTTGGCGACCGGGGACGGGGACGGGTGCCCCACGGCGCTCTCGCGGGGCAGCCAACAGCTCCAGGCAGATCGAAGTTTATTGTATCGACAAACTTAAGCCTGCCCGGTACGCCGGTCAAACCGGGCGCGAAAGTTGCCACGCCGGCCCAGCGCCGATCTGTCGTACCGGTACCCGAGGATGGGGTGATGACGGACACCAGTCAGGAGCGCGCCGACCTGCGGGCGTCGCTCGACAAGCACCGGTTCTTCCTGCGGCACACGCTGCGCGGGCTCACCGACGAGCAGGCGGCGCTGCGTACCACGCCGAGCGCCCTGACCCTGGGTGGACTCATCAAGCACGTCAGCGCCACCGAGGCGAGTTGGGCGACCTTCATCCGCCAGGGGCCGGCCGCCTTCGTCATCCCGGACGCCGATGATGCGCCGGAGATCGACTGGCTGGCCAACTTCCGGATGGACGGGCCGGACACCGTGCAGTCCCTCCTCGCGGCGTACGAGAAGGTTGCCGCGGAGACCGATGCGCTGGTGGAGACCGTGGACCTCGACGCCGGCCAGCCGCTGCCGCAGGCGCCGTGGTTCGAGCCGGGTGCGGTGTGGTCGGCGCGGCGTGTCCTGCTGCACATCATTGCCGAGACCGCCCAGCACGCCGGCCACGCCGACATCATCCGGGAAGCCCTCGACGGCGCGAAGTCCATGGGCTGACTCCACAGTCCGGGCGGCGCTGGGACACCACCCGCCGCCAGCCCCGCGCGACCTCGCCCCGGCAACGCCCGAACGCCATCCGCCGGCCAGCCCGCGCGACCTCGCCCCAGCGACGCCGAGACGCCACCCGCCGGCCAGCCCGCGCGACCTCGCCCCAGCGACGCCGAGACGCCGGCCGCCGGCCAGCCCGCGCGACGCCGGGACGCCCCCGCATCGGCTCCCGAGCGGAGGGAGCGGCGCCGCGGTAGCGTCTGTGCGCCGTAGCGGCGCCGCGGTAGCGTCTGTGCGCCGTAGCGGCGCCGCGCCGTAGCGGCGCCGCGCCGTAGCGGACCGCGCCTGAGCGGGGCGGTGACCGACGCGCGGTCGGCTGCTCGGCGCAGGGCTGTGACGGAGGGGGTGGGATGCTCAGGCTCTCCGCCTTCGTGCTGCCGCTGGCGCTGGACTCGTTCGCGGTGGCGGCGTCGCTCGGTGCCCGGCGCCCCGGGCGGGCTCAGCGTTGGCGGTTGTCGGCACTGTTCGTCCTCTTCGAGGCCGGGATGCCGCTCGTCGGGCTGGCGCTCGGCGCTCCGCTGGCCCGGGCCGTCGGCTCGGTAGCGGAGTACCTGGCAGCCGCGGCCCTGGTCGCCACCGGCGTCTGGATGGTCCGCTCGGACAGCGACGACGAGGAGGCCGCCGCGAGCCGTCTGCTGACCGCCACCGGCTGGGCGGCGCTGGGTCTCGGCCTTTCGGTCAGCCTGGACGAGCTGGCGATCGGGTTCAGCCTGGGACTCACCGGCCTGCCGGTGTCAGCCGTGGTCGCCGCGATCGCCGTCCAGGCGCTGATCGCCTCCCAGGTGGGGCTGGCGCTCGGGGCACGGGTCGGTGAGGTGTGGCGGGAACGGGCCGAGCGACTGGCCGGCCTCCTGCTGATCGCCCTGGGCGTCGTCCTGGCGGCAGCCACCCTGCTGCACTGAGCCGGCGCGCCCGGCGCTGCGGTGTTCGAGGACTTCGGGGCACGACCTAATCCGGGTGCTTGGCGCAGAATTCGTTGCCTTCCGGATCGGCCAGGACCCGCCAGCCGTCGTGCTCGGACAGCACCGTCGCACCCAGCCGCAGGAGCTGGTCCAGGTGGGCCTGGTCGCGTAGCCGGATGTCGACGTGCATGCGATTCTTCACGTGCTTCGGTTCGGGAACCTCCTGGACGAAGAAGACCAGCGAACCGTCCGGGGAGTCGATGGCCACCGCCGGATCGGTCTGCGGTGTCCGGCCCAGCGCGGCGAGCCGGGCGACCTCGGCCTCGTCGTAGGGCCGGATCCGCCAGCCGAGCGCGGCCTCCCAGAACCGCGCCAGTCCGGCCGCGTGACAGCAGTCCAGCACGATCTCCACGAGATGACTCATTCGGTGGACGCTACCGGTGCCGCTCGGGCATCGCGATCGGGCTGACGCCTGCGTGGTGGGAGCAGGATGCTCCGCGGCGTCAGGAGGTGCCCGGCAGTCCGGACGGCGGGGACGGCGAGCGTTCACATCGGGGGCGGGGGACGCTCAGCCGACCGGGAAAGATCGATGTGGCTGAACCGTTGAGTCAGCCCATGGATGCCGCTAGTATCCTTCCATAACCCAAGGATGTTAGCGCTAACATCGATCACTCCTGAAGAGGCCAGGACGCCCCCGACGGTCCTGGCGAATCGCCGCACAGGCTGCCCCGGTCCCCCGTACCGCCCGGCGGTAGCCCAGCACCACCGCCCTCTGCGTGCCGCCCAGCACCCGGGCCACTCCACCCAGGAAGAGGCACCAATGGTTCTCCGGTCACGTCCGCGACTGGTCAGACCCGTGGCGCCGCGCTGTAACGCTTACGCCGCGGGTACCGCACCGGGCGCCAGCGGCGCCCTGGTACCCGTCCCGAAGCACCACCGGCCGGCCGTCGAGGGACCGGACGGCCCATAGGTTCCGGACCGGCCCCGCAGCGTGACGGCAGCGGGCCCGGCTCGGTACAACGGCGCAGCCGTCTCCGAGGGACGGCGGAGGCGGCTGCGCTCCGGCCCGGGGACCTTCCGGCTTCGACTCGATCGCCGCCTGCCGCACGGCCAACTATCCCCGGTCCGACAGAACGCATCGCCGTTCGCCTGAACGGCCACCGAGGGCTTCGGCACGCCTTACGTTGAGTAGGTTGCGGAACTCCGGGGACGGGACTAACGTACAACCATATGGTTGTACTTGAAGTTCTCGGGGACGACGTCGACCGGATCTTCCACGCCCTGGCCGACGGCACCCGGCGCGACATCCTCGCTCAGGTGATCCGCGCCGAGCAGTCGGTGTCCGCGCTGGCCCGGCAGTACCCGATGAGCTTCGCCGCGGTGCAGAAGCACGTGGCCGTACTGGAGCGCGCCGCCCTGGTGGTCAAGCGGCGCCGGGGCCGGGAACAGGTGGTGGGCGCCGGGATGAGCGCACTGGCCCGGGCGGCCCGACTCCTCGACGGCTACGAGCAGCTGTGGCAGCACCGTACCCGCGGCATCGAAGAGATCCTGTCCGAAGACACCACGCGGTAAGGGGAATGAACCCATGACGTTCGTCAGTTCGCACAAAGATGCCCAGGCCCTGACGCTCACCTACGTCACCGAGTTCGACGCCAGCGTCGAACGGGTCTGGCAGGTCTGGTCCGACCCGCGCCAGCTGGAGCGCTGGTGGGGGCCGCCGACCTGGCCGGCCACCTTCGAACGACACGATTTCACCGTCGGCGGCCAGTCCCGCTACTACATGACCGGCCCGGAGGGCGAGAAGGCGCACGGCTGGTGGGCCGTCACCGCCGTCGACGCGCCGCACCGGCTGGAGTTCGACGACGGTTTCGCCGGCGACGACGGCGAACCGCTCGACCCGACCGACACCACGCACACCACGGTCACCATCGAGCCGGCCGCCCCTGGAACCCGGATGACCTCGGTGACCACCTTCGCCAGCGCCGAGCAGCTGGCGAAGATGCTCGACATGGGCATGGAAGAGGGCATGCGGCTGGCGGTCGGCCAGATCGACGGCGTACTCGCCGCACAGCCCTGACGGGCCTACCCGGGGCGGCCGGTCAGCCGGTGCGCCCCGGGTCCAGGTCGGCGCAGCGCCCGGCGAGCGCCGCGCACTCGGCGGCGTTGCGCGCGCCGCCGGCCACCAGCACGTCGTAGCGCAGCGTCAGCGGGGCGCCGGGCGCCAGCGGGTACGCCTCGCTGAAGAACGGCGCCGGGCAGACGCAGGCGTACGCGTCGGTACGGACGAACCAGCGCACCGCGCCGCCGCCCGGCCGGTTCGCCTCGTCGTCCCGGAAGACCAGCGTGGACGCCCGGCCGTGGCCGTCGTGCCGGCCGACGTAGGCCAGCCACGGGCCGCGCCGGCCCATCAGCTCGTCGGCGCCCTCGGCGTCGGCCATCAGCACCCGGCCGCCGGAGAACGAGCGCGGTCCCCGCCAGAACAGTCCGCTGTAACCGGCGTTGTCCCGCCCCTCGGTGGTGGGGCTGCCCAGCGGGACCGGCACGTCGCCCAGGTTCTCCAGGGTGGTCACGAAGGTCAGCTGCCAGGCGTCGGCGTCCGGGAACACCCGCACGGCGAGCACCCGGCGCTCGTCGATGACCGGCCGCTCGTCCTGGGTGTACCAGCGCAGCCGCTGGGCCAGCCGGAGCACCCCGTCGCGCACGTCGAGGGCGTCGAAGCCCTGGTGCCGCATGCTGCCGTTGTTGGGCAGCTGGGTGTATCCGGTACCGCGCACGAAGGTGCGCCCGCCCCAGAAGTTGTCCGGGCCGACGTTCGACAGCGACCAGGCGATGCCCTTGTGCCAGTAGTGGTCGTGCGGCCGGTACAGGCTGACCACGTCGCCGGCCAGGGTGCGCACCGGGTGCAGGTAGGGGCGGGGGGACTCCAGCTGCGGGTCCCAGGGTTGGTACACGTAGCGCAGCAGCTCGGTGCCGGCGAAGCGGACGCGTACCGAGCGGTCCTGTTCGTGCAGCAGGTGCAGGCCGGCGCGGGGCGGCTCCTCGCCGGCGGTGTCCCGGGCGGGCGTCGTCGCGGTCATCTCCCCCACTCCCCTGCCGCCGGGTCGGCCGGCGCCCGGCCCGACGGTACCCGGGCGCACGCGCACTCTACCGCGCGTACCGAGGAATGCGCTTTCTCAAGGAGTCGGTGCTGGGCGACGCGTGGTAGCCGAGCGGGTACGCTGACGCCCAGGTCGTTCGCGGGCGGATGAGGGCAATCAGCGCCGGCGACGAGGTCCGGGCCGCCCCCGTTGTCGTACCCTCGTCATCTCCGCTGGAGCAGCCATGAACGTCCTACGCGGGCGTCGCCGCGGCGCCCTGCTGGCTCGCGTGTTGATCGCCGCCACCACCGTCGCCGCCACCGCCGTGGGGGTGCGCATCGCCCTCGCCGACACCGGCGCGGCGTGCAGCGCCACCTACGCCATCTCCTGGCAGACCCCGTCGAACAGCCCGCCGGACTTCGGCGTCAGCGTCACGGTGAAGAACAACGCCCCCTACACCATCAGCACCTGGACGGTGACCTGGAACTACACCGCCGGGCAGCAGCTCATCGCCGGGTCGGCGTTCAGCGCCAACGTCGGGCAGGCCGGCAGCACCGTCACCGCCACGCCGGGCGGCACGTACAACGGGGTGCTCGCCCCCGGCGCCACCGCCTCCTGGGGCTTCCACGCCACCTACAACGGCAGCTCCAACCCGATCCCGACGCTGACCTGCAGCGGCCCGACCCAGGGCAGCGGCTCGGCCACGCTGTCCGGCCCGCTCGCCCCGCTCGGCGTGAACACCGCGTCCTGGGACACCAACTTCGTCGACCCGGCCATCGCCACCAGCCTGTCGGCCGCCAGCACCGGGCTCATCCGCTACCCCGGCGGTTCCTGGGCCGACCAGTACCTGTGGCAGACCAACACCGTCAACGGCGCCGCCCAGCCGGTGAACTTCGCCCAGTTCTCCAACCAGGTCAACGCGATCAGCGGCGGGCAGAAGTTCGTCACCATCAACTACGGCTCGGACACCCCGGCCAGCGCCGGCGCCTGGGTCAAACAGGCGGCCAGCACGCCCGGCCAGGCCACCACGCTGTGGGAGATCGGTAACGAGCTCTACGGCTCCTGGGAGACCGACAACCACGCCAGCCCGCACACCGCCGCCTCGTACGCCAGCAACGCCGTGCCCTACCTGCAGGCGATGAAGGCGGCCGACCCCAACGCGAAGATCTGCTACGACTACGCAATGGACGGCGGCCTCGCCCCCGGCGCCGGAGTGGACGGCTGGCAGACCTGGAACAGCACCATCCTGCAAGCGGACGCCGCCTACTTCGACTGCGCCGACGTGCACTGGTACCCGATCAACGGGGTACCGCCGCAGACCGACCAGTCGATCATGGCACTGATCGACAACATCCCGCTGGCGGCGGCCGAGATCAAGGCAACACTGACGGCGTACGACCCGACCGCGTTCTACCTCGTTGGCGAAACCAACATCTCGCAGACCGCCAACGAGTGGAACGAGCAGCCCATCGGCGGGCTGTTCGCGGCCGCCAACGCGATGGAGTGGCTGTCCTTCGGCGCGCAGAGCGTCGACTGGTGGGACGTGCACAACTACGGCACCCCGACCGCCGACTTCGGCATGTTCTCCTCGGGCACCAGCGGCGAGCCGGCCGTCAACACCCCCTACCCGCCCTACTACGGCCACCTGCTGGCGTCGAAGCTGGCCGTCAAGGGCGCCACCGTCGGCACCCTGCTGCTGCCCGAGCCCGACATCTACAGCTACTACGCCAAGCTCCCCAGCGGCCAGTACGGCGTCATGCTGGTCAACGCCAACCCGACCAGCTCCACCACGTTCGCCACCTCCGAGCTGGGCATCACCGGGTCCAGCCAGACCCAGTACCTCTACAACAAGGCCAATCCGACGATCGCCAGCAGCACCCACACCAGCGAAACGGTGGTCGTCCCGGCCGAATCGGCGCTGGTGCTGATCGGCTCCGGTACCCCGCCCTCGTCCTCGACCGGCCCCAGCCGGTCAGCCTCGGTCTCCGCCTCACCCAGCCGGTCGGCCTCGGCGTCGCCGTCCGTGTCGGCCAGCCGGTCGGCCTCGGCATCGCCCTCGGTGTCCACCTCGCCCAGCCGGTCGGCCTCGGCATCGCCGTCGACCTCGCCCAGCCGGTCGGCCTCGGCCAGCCCGAGCGGGGCGCCGCGGAGCTGCGCGGCCACCTTCTCCGTCGCCAGTTCGTGGCAGGGCGGCTTCGTCGGGGCGGTCAACGTGACCGCCGACGCTACCCCACTCACCGGCTGGACGGTGAGCCTCACCCTGCCCAGCGGTGACGTCATCACCAACCTGTGGAACGCGTCGGCCAGCGGCAGCAGCGGCACCGTTGCGGTCAGCAACGCCAGCTACAACGGCGGGCTCGGGGCCGGGCAGTCGACCAGCTTCGGCTTCCAGGCAAGCGGGTCGCCCACCGGCGTGACCGCCACCTGCCGGGGCAGCTGACCCGCACCCGGTGCTCCGGCGCCCCCACAGCGCCGGAGCACCGGGCAGTTCACCGCAGTTGACGCGACGTCATCGACTGCCGTGCCGGATCCCGTCGGACCCAGCCGAGGAACCTGTCGTAGAGCTGGCCGGCGGGGCAGTCCGGCAGGTCGTAGGCCGCCTCCACCATGCAGGCCGCCAGGAACATCGCCAGCGACACACTGACCCCGCCGTACTCGGCCCGCAGCTGCCGCTGCCGCGGCCCGCAGGGCCACTGCCCTCCGCATCCGGCACACGACCAACCGGGGCGTAGCGGGATGTGGGCGCTCATCGCGGCTCAAGGACCTTCAGCGCCTCCTGCCGGACCGCGCACGGTAACTCCCGTCCGCAGGAGCAGTTGCGACGCAATTTCGCCCAGGAGTACTGCGCATGGTGCCGTCGACGCAACGCTGTCAACAACGCATGCTGGTACACCTCGAATGACTGCATATCTCCTCCAAGGTCCGCCTCGCACTCGACAAGGCAGGCGGCGCAGGGCTAGCCGCGTCCACCTGGGAGCGGCCGAGTCGCGGCTGCGCCACGACGTTGACGCCCCTGCGAACCAGCCTGGTGCCGGCGACGAGCCCTAGCGAGGGGTGCTCTGTCCGCCGTTGTGTCCGCCGCGTCCGCTACTTGGCGAGGCAGCTTCAGGCAAGCTGTTCCGGCGTCAGTTCGCCTCGGCTCAACGCCTCGTATGCGTTGCGCAGGTCGGCCGTCTCCGGTAGACCACGGTCCTGCACCGCGTCGACCACCTCGCGAGCGCGCCAGTGGTTGGAGGGGACCAGCCGGCCGGAACTGATCGCCTCGAGGGCCACCCCCGCCGCCTCGTCCGGGCGGTTGGCGGCGATCAGCGCGAGCGCCAGGTCGATCTGGGCGGCAGCGAGCCGACGTGGCCAGCCGCGCGAGTTACCGAGTTGGTCGATCACCTGCCTGGCGTAGTGCTCGGCGGCCGGATCACCCAGCCAGGCAAGCGTTGTCGCCGTGTAGGCCAGCGACTTGCCGGGGTCGTACCGGTAGTGGTGTTCCGGACGCTCGGGGACCGGCAACGGTGACACCAGCTGGTGGACCCGGTCGATCGCGGCGTAGGTCTCCCTGGCCCGGCCGAGCCGCGCCCACGCGCGGCCCTCCTGTGCGGACGCCTGGATCGCCACCGACGAGCCCTTGGGTGCGAGCCGCTGCGCGCCCCGGGACAGGTCCACCGCCCGGGGATGGTCCCCCTCGGTTACCGCCTGCCAGGCCCGGGTCTCCAACGCCCATGCCTCAATCTCGGCATTGCCCGCATGGCGCGCCAACGACTCGGCGGTGCCGAGTCGGGCCGCCGCCGCGGCGTCCTGTCGAAGGTCGATATGGAGCGTCGCCGCGATCAGTGACAGCCACGCACCCAGGGTCAGCAGCTGCCGGTGCTCGGCCAGTGTCTTGCGTACGCCCGGCTCCAGCAGCTTGCCGCTGTAGGACAGGTACCGCCGGCTGCGGGCGAGCAGCTGTGCCGGTGGCGTGACCGAGTAGCTGGTGGCGAGCTGGTCGACTGCCCACTCGAGCCGGCTGATCGTCTCCGCGCCCACGTCGCTGGCGGCCACCCGGCGCGCGAGTTCGAACGCGTCAAGCTCATCCGTGTCCCCAGCGATCTCCGGGGCCGCGGCGCCGTCGACGACCGGGCGTACCAGCTGGGTCAACTGCCCATCCGCGCCCAGCGCCCGGTCCAACGCGGCCGCGACCTCGGGGCTCGGCTGCTTGCGACCGATCTCCAGGTCGTGGACGTGGCTCCGGCTGACCGTTCCGAAGTCCCGATAGGACATGCCGCGCAGCGCGCGCAGCTCGCGCAGTCGGGCGCCGAAGGTGGGATCGACAGTGAAGTCACGACGGGGCATGGTCACCACCCCAGGTAGCATTCCGGGCGCACGGACCCCGCTGCCCGCTGTCGCTCCACGGTACCGCTGCTGCTTCGCCGACACAGTGCCGATCCGAACGGCCGCTGGGCGGTGGACGATGGCACACCGCCCGGCGGCCTCCGGTGGTCAGCGCTGGATGGTGGACATGTCGGCGTAGCGGTCGCCGGTCGGGGCCGGGACGGCGTTCAGTCGGGCCAGCTGGTCGGCGCTGAGGACCAGGTCGTCGGCGGCCAGGTTCTCCTCCAGCCGGGACACCCGCTTGGTGCCGGGGATCGGGGCGATGCCCTCCCCCTGCGCCAGTACCCAGGCCAGCGCCACCTGCGCCGGGGTCGCGCCGGCATCGGCGGCGACGGCCGCCACCTCGTCCACGATCCGCAGGTTCGCGGCGAGGTTGTCGCCGGCGAAGCGCGGGTTGCCGCGCCGGAAGTCGGACTCGTCCAGCTGGTCGGCGGTGCGGATGGCGCCGGTGAGGAACCCCCGACCCAGCGGGGAGTACGGCACGAAGCCGATGCCCAGCTCCCGCAGGACGTCGATGAGTTCGTCCTCGGGCTCACGGCTCCACAGCGAGTACTCGGTCTGCACGGCGGTCACCGGGTGCACGGCGTGGGCCCGGCGGATGGTGTCCGCGGACGCCTCGGACAGCCCGTACCCCCGGATCTTGCCCTCCCGGACGAGTTCGGCCATGGCCGAGGCGGTCTCCTCGATGGGCGTGTCCGGGTCCATCCGGTGCTGGTAGTACAGGTCGATGTGGTCGGTGCCGAGCCGGCGCAGCGAACCTTCGACGGCGAGCCGGGCGTTGGCGGCGGTGCCGTCCAGGCCGCGCTGGCCGTCCCCGGTGTGCCGGATGGTGCCCCACTTGGTGGCCACCACCGCGTCGTCGCGGCGGCTGCCGAGTGCGCGGCCGAGCAGCTCCTCGTTGCGGTACGGGCCGTACATCTCGGCGGTGTCGAAGAACGTCAGGCCGAGGTCGAGCGCCCGGTGGATGGTCCGGATGGACTCGTCGTCGTCGGTACCCGCGCCGGTGTAGAACGCCGACATGCCCATGGTGCCCAGGCCGAGCCGCGAAACGTCCAGGCCCCCCAGTTTCGTATGCCTCATGGTTCCATGATCCCGCGTAGCGGCCGGTGCCCGCAGGATGATCCCGGTCCGGGCGGGTGTCAGGTCTGCTTGCCGGTGCGCCAGTCGCGGACGGCGTCGCGGATCCGGTCGAAGACCGCCAGCGGCGGGCCGGCCAGCAGGTTCGCGGTGGCGGACTCGCCGGCGGTGGGGTGTGGGCGGGTGGGCGCGATGGCTTCGGCGGCGCGTACCGCACCGGCCATCTTGCGCAGCTGCTCATCGGAGTTGCGCTGGCGCAGCGTGACGAACTCCTCGTGCTCCTCGTGCTCGGCGTGCGCGATCACGTCGAGCGCCAGGGCGTTGAGCTTGGCGTCGAAGCCGTCCGCGTCGACCCCGAGGTCGTACAGCTCGGCGAGGATCTTCTTGGCCTTGTCCTCCTCGTGCAGGCGGGCCTGCACCACGCTGTCCCCGGCGGTGTCCCGGGCTGCCGGGTGCACCACCTCCTCCTCGGCGCTCTCGTGCACGGCGAGCAGGCGTACCAGATCGTGGAACAGCTCCTGCTTGCGCGGGCCGGTCGCGGTGCCCACCGCCCGGAACAGGGACTTGATCTCCTCGTGCTGGGCGACCAGCAGGTCGATGACGGTCTCCTGCCGCCCGGTCTCGTGCGTGGTGGTCATGTCGGATCGCCTCTCTCGTCGGTACGTGAGGCGACGGCTACCCGCCGACCGGCGGACTAAACCGCGCATACCGGACCGGCCCGGCGGCCGGCGATCACCCGAGGGTGCGCGGGGCAGGGGGATCGGCCCTGGCTCCTTATGATGGCGGGCAGGCATCGGCAGGGCCAAGATTCCGGCTGGGAGGTCGATCGTGACAGGGCCGGCGAACCGGGTACGCGCGGTGGCACGGGTCGGTGCGCCCGCGCCGGCCGCGGGCGAGCCCGCGCAGCTGCGTGCCCGGCACCGGCCGGGGCAGCTCGGACCGGTCCACATCCTGCAGCTGTTCGTGGTCGAGGCGGTGGTGGTCGGGGCGCTCGCGCTGACCGGCCGGGGCGCGCTGGTGGCCGCCGGAGCGGCCGGCGCGGCCGTGCTGCTCGTCGTGGTCACGCTGGCCCGCCGCCGCGGCCGCTGGTGGCTGGACCAGTGGGCGATGACCCGCCGGTTCCGCGGCCGGGCCAGGCCGGTGCCGGCCGGCCGGGAAGAGCAGCTGGCCGACCTGTGGCAGCTCGCGCCGGGGCTGACCGTCACCGAAATCGGGGGTACGCCCACCGAGGCCACCGACAGCGCGCAGACCACGGCGCTGCCGCCGCCCGGCGGGCGCCCCAGCACCGCCACCGACCCGCAGGCGGCCACGCCCGTCGCGGTGGCCCGGGACGACGCCGGCTGGTACGCGGTCGCCGAGGTGCGCCCCGGCGCCGCCATGGGCGACCACCCGACCGGGCCGGTACCCCTCGGCGTCCTGGTGCGTACCCTCGCCGGCACCGGGCAGGCCGGGGTACTCGTGCAGGTGGTGACCCAGGCCGTGCCGGCGCCGGCCGCCGGGGTGCACCCGTCCGCGCCGGCCGCCCGCTCGTACCACGAACTCACCGGCGCGGTCGGTACGCCGGCCCCGCCGGTGGAGCGCCGCTGCTGGGTCACCGTCCGGCTGGACGCCGGGCTGCTGGCCGCCGCCGGCAGCGCCGACGACGCGGCCCGGCGCGCCCCGGTCGTGGTCGCCGCACTGCTCCGCCGGGTGGTGCGTACCCTGCACCGGTTCGAGCTGCCGGCCCGGGCGCTGGACCGGCCCACCCTGCTGGCCACCCTGCGCTCCTGCTGCGCGCTCACCGAAGGGCAGCAGGCGCCGCGCGAGGAGTGGCGCGGCTGGCAGGGCGCCCAGCTGGCGTACCTGACCTACTGGCTGAGCGACTGGCCGCCGGCCGAGCAGATCCCGGCGCTGCTGCGGGCGCTGACCAGCACCCCGGTGGCGCAGACCACGCTGGCCACCGTGGTCGCCGTCCCGGCCAACGCGCCCGAGGACGACGGCACGGACACCCCGCTGGGCGAGACCGAACTGCGCTGCCTGCTCCGCGTCGCCACCCTGGCCGAGCGGCTGGAGCAGGTCCACGAGGCGGTCACCCGGGTGGCCCGCGAACACGGCGGCCGGCTGCACCGGCTGGACGGCGAGCACGGCCCGGCGATCTACGCCACCGCACCGACCGGCGGAGGTCCCTGGTGAGCCAGCCACCCCAGCAGTACCCGTACCCCCCGGCCGACCAGGCCGGCCAGGTGCTGCACCGGCCGCAGGGCGCGGCCGCCGGCAGCGACGCCACCCAGGCCGTCCCGGGGCAGCGCGGCGCCGACACCGGCCAGCACGCCGCCCTGCCCGGCCAGGCCACCATCGGCGCACCCCGCGCCGAGGTCGGCTACCAGGCGTACCCGCTCGCCGAAGGCGCCGGCCAGGGCAGCGCCCAGGCGCAGGCCCAGGCACAGGCCGCCCAGCAGGCCGCCGGTGCCGTGCTCACCCGGGGTACCGGCGACGCGCTGGCCACCCCGCCCCCGCCGCCCAGCCCGCGCGGCACCGTCTACCAGCACACCGGCCAGGCACCGGCGAATGCCCCGAGCCGCCGGCTGGCCCGGCTGCGGATCGGCTCGCACGTCGCCACCCCGGCGGCCCTGGACCTGATGACCGCCCCGTCGCCGGGCGCCGGCCTGCTGGTCGGTGCCGACCGGGACCGGGCGCCGGTGCTGGTCCGGCTGTTCCGCCCGGAGCCCACCGAGGTGGTCCTGGTCGGCGGCGTGTGGGCGGCCCGGCTGCTCGCCTTCCGGGTGCTGGCCCAGGGAGCCGCCGTCTTCACCGTCACCCCGCAGCCGGCGCCGTGGGACGGTCTCGGCGCGCACGCCGTCGGGCACCACGAGCGGGTACATCTGTCCACTGTGGAACCCGCCCGGCTGGCGCCGGCCGCCCCGCACCAGCCGGTGCTGGTCATCCGGGACACCCCGGGCGGCTCCCGGGCGCCGCTGGGACCGTGGCAGACCCGGCTCACCGTGGTCCGCCAGCTCGACCACAACACCATGACGGCGCTGCCCACCGCCGACCTGACCATCATGCAGCGGCTGGCGGCGGACGAGGCGCAGCTGGCGTCGTACTCGCTGCGGATGAGTGCGCAGAGCACCCAGCTGGTACAGATGCTGGAGCCGGAGATGGTGGCGCTGATGGGCGGCGGCGCCAACCGCTACGTCTGGCTCAACCTGACCGGCGTGGAGCGCCAGCTCCTCGGCGCCCCGCAGCGCTGAACCTGATCCGGCGCCTCGACGGGCCGGGAGCGTGGCTCGTACCGTGGACCCATGCCGGAAGACGGCGCGACCATCGGTGACCGGCTGGCGGCCCTGCGCCGGCAGGTTTCACTGACCCAGGAGCAGCTGGCCGAGTCGGCCGGCGTCTCCGTGGAGACGATCCGGAAGCTGGAGCGCAACGTCCGTACGTCGGCGCGGCTGGGCACTCTGCACGCACTGGCCCGGGCGCTGCGGATACCCACCTCGGCACTGTTCGGCTCCGCCGGGCGCCCGGGCGGAGACCGGGTAGGTCCCGGCCCGTCGGCCCTGCGCCGGGAGCTGTACCCGGCCCTCGGTCTCGACGGTGCGGCGCTGGACTCCCGGACGGGCGACCCGGCCCCGGACCACGCGACGTTGACGGCGGCGACCGCCGCCGTGGACCGCGCGTACCACGCCGACGACTACGCCACTGCCCTGGCCGAGCTGCCGCCGTTGCTGCGCGACGCCCGGCTGGCAGTCGAGGCGGCCGGCGACGACCAGCGACCGGCGGCGCTGCGGCTGCTCTCCCAGGCTGAGCAGATGGCCGGTACCGTCCTCATCCAGCTGCGCCGCTTCGACCTGGCGCACCGGGCGCTGGACCGCGCACTCGGCAACGCCCGGGCAGCCGGTGACGACCTGCTGGCCGCCGCCACCATCGTCTCGACCGGCTGGCTGCTGCTGCGGGAAGGCCGGCTGGACGAAGCTGAACGGCTCTCGGTCGCCACCGCCGACGCCATCGAGCCGTCCTTCACTCGGGCGCCGCCCGAACACCTGGCCACCTGGGGCTGGCTGTTGCTGCGCGGCAGCGCCGCCGCCGCCCGTGACAATCGCGCCGACCGGGCACTCGACCTCCTCGATGCGGCAGCCGCGGCGGCGGTCAGAGTGTCCCGGCGCGGCAACGCCCGCTCCCCCGCCCCGGGCACGGTCGGCAGCTTCGACGCGGCCACGGTGGCGATGAAGCGCGTGGAGGCCGCCGTGGTTGCCGGGGACACCGCCCGGGCACTCACGCTGGCTGACCGCATTCCGCGTACCGGCGCAGCGACCAGCAACAACGTCAACCGGCACCGGCTCGATGTGGCGTTCGCGCAACTCGACGCGCGCCGGTACCGGGAGGCCACCGGGAACCTGCTCCAGCTGCACCGGGACGCGCCTTCCTGGCTGCGGCAGCAGCGCTACGCCCGGGACATCGTCGCCGGCCTGATCGACCGCCGTGCCCTGCGCGGCGCGGACCGCATCACCCTGGCCGGCGCCGTCGGCCTACCCGGCTGAGCAGGTCGATCGGTACAGGACGTACCAGTTGGGCCGCCAGCGCCCCGGTACCGGTCCCGTACGCACCTTCAGTGTCGGACCCGCACTCCCTAGCTTTCTGACAGGGCCGCGCCGGCCGGTGCCGCTCAGGCCCGGCCGGCGCGCGCCAGGTGACCATTCGCTGTCGGGGAGCCAGATGAGCGTCCACATACCGCTACGACCGACCTGGATCTGCGCCGGATGCTCGCAGCCGTGGCCGTGTGCGAGCCGACGCGGCCGTCTGGTCGCCGAGTACTCCGGCGACGCGCTGCCGCTGGCCCTCAATCTGGCTGCCTGCCTGGTGGACGCGGCCTATGACCTGCCGACCACCCCGGCAGGTGACCTTTACCAACGCTTCCTTGGCTGGCTGCGTCGCCAGTGCCTACCCGTGTCCCGACCAGAAGCGTAGCCACGACTTCGCTACGGTCTCTGGGATGAGCGTGCGGATGACAGTGCGCATCCCGGACCATCTGGCTGACTGCGTTGATGCCCGGGTCCGGTCGGGCGCCGCCGCCAGCCGGACCGAACTGGTCGCACAAGCCCTCAGGCAGCTCATGTACCAGGAAGAACGCGAGCACGAGACAGCCGTGGTCGATGAACTCAACGCTCGAGGCGACCCCCTCTATCCGGACCTCGACGGCTTTGGCGGAGTGGGCGCCCGGAAGGTGACCGCGCTGCCGATCAGCCCGCTGGTGGGGTCCAGGCGAGCTGGATTAGGCGGGTACCTTCGCGGCGGGTCACCAGCTGGGCCCGGCCCGGCGGCAGCGGACGCGGCTTGACCTGCCCGAAGATCGCCCCTTCCTCGCGCGGCCCGGACATCAGGATGCCCGGCGAGGCGAGTTCCCGGATCCGCCCGACCAGCGGGTCGAACAGCGCCCGGGTGGCGCCGCCGACCCGGCGCGCGATCACCACGTGCAGGCCGATGTCGCGCCCCTGGGAGAGGAAGTCCAGCAGTGGCAGCAGCGGGTTGGTGGCCGAGCCGGCCACCAGGTCGTAGTCGTCGACCAGCAGGTAGAGCTGCGGACCCGTCCACCAGCTGCGGCTGCGCAGCTGCTCGGGGGTCACGTCGGGGCCGGGCAGGCGCTCCTTCATGACGGCCACCACCTGGTCGATGATGCCCTGGGTGACCTGCGCCGAGGTGCCGTACCCGATCAGGTGGTCGGGGCTGGCCACGCCGAGCAGGCTGCGCCGGTAGTCCACCACGATCAGCTTGGCCTGGTTGGCCGCGTACGCGGTGCCCACGCTACGGGCCAGCCCGCGCAGGAACGACGACTTGCCGCTCTCCACGTCGCCGAAGAGCAGCGCGTGCGGTTCGGCGTCGAAGTCCAGCAGCACCGGGGCCAGGTCGGCCTCGGCGACGCCGATGGCGAACCGGCCGGAGGCGGAGCCGGGGCGCTGCGGCAGCGACTCGTAGGGCAGCTGGTCGGGGAGCAGCCGGACGGCCGGCGCGTTCTGCCCGGGCCACAGCGCCTTGACCGCGCCGACCAGGTGCGCCACCCCGGCGGAGAGGTCCTCGCTGCGCTGGCCGCCGTCCACCCGGGGCAGTGCGCCCAGGAAGTGCAGCCCGTCGGGGGTCAGGCCGTGGCCAGGTGACTGCTCCGGGACGTTCACGGCGGCGCGCCGGTTGATCACCGAGTCGCTGGGCTCGCCGAGCCGCAGTTCGATCCGGGTACCGAACAGGTCGCGCTGGTTGGGCCGGACCTCGGTCCAGCGGGTGGCGCTGGCCAGCACGTGGATGCCGAAGCCGAGGCCGCGCCCGGCCAGCTCGGCCAGCTGCGGCTCCAGGTCCTCGTAGTCGCTGCGCAGCGTGCCCCAGCCGTCCACCACCAGGAAGACGTCGCCGAGTACCTCGTCCGGCAGTTGGCCCTCGCGCTTGAGCTTGCGGTACGCCGCCACCGAGTCCACGCCCCACTCGGCGAACTGCGACTCCCGCTGCTGGAGCAGCAGGTAGAGCTCGGCCACGGTGCGGCGGACCTTGTCCACTTCGCGCCGCCCGGCCACCCCGCCGACGTGCGGCAGGGCCCGCAGCGCGGCGAACGCGCCGCCGCCGAAGTCCAGGCAGTAGAACTGCGCCTCGCGCGGCGTGTGGGTCACCGCCAGCGAGCTGACCAGGGTACGCAGCAGCGTGCTCTTACCGCTCTGCGGCCCGCCCGCCACGATCACGTTGCCGGCGCTGCCGGACAGGTCCAGCCACATCGGCTCGCGGCGCTGTTCGAACGGCTTGTCGATCAGGCCGACGATGCCGTGTACGGCGCCGTGCAGCGCCGGGTCGGCGACGGTCAGCCCGCGCTCGGGCGACCGGACCAGGCCGGGCAGCAGCTGGTCGAGGGTGTTCGACACGGTCAGCGGCGGGAGCCAGACCTTGTGCGCCGGTACCCCCTGGCCGTCCATCCGGTCGACCAGGATGTCGAGCAGGCTGTCCCCGCGTACCACCTCGTCGGCCTGCTCCACCGGCGGCTGCTCGGCGGCGGCCTGGACCTCGCCGGACGGGCTGGCGTACCAGGTGTTGAAGACCCGCACCGGGTCGACGGTGGGGCTGTCGGCCAGCCGGGCCGGGCCGCCCTTGCGGTAGCGGCCGGAGACGTAGGCCGCCTTGAACCGGGTCAGCCCCTCCACGCCGGCCTTGATGTAGCCGTGCCCGGGCAGCCGGGGCAGCTCGTAGGCGTCGGCGACGCCGAGCACCGCCCGGCTCTCCATGGAGGAGAAGGTACGCAGGCCGATCCGGTAGGACAGGTGGGTCTCCAGGCCGCGCAGCCGCCCCTCGTCCAGCCGCTGCGAGGCGAGCAGCAGGTGCACGCCGAGCGACCGGCCGACCCGGCCGATCTGCACGAACATGTCGATGAAGTCGGGGCGCGCGGTGAGCAGCTCGCTGAACTCGTCGACGATGATGAGCAGGCTGGGCAGCGGGGTGAGCGGCTGGCCGGCGGCCCGGGCCCGCTCGTAGTCGCGCTGCGAGGCGAAGTTGCCGGCCTTGCGCAGCAGCTCCTGCCGCCGGGTGAGTTCGCCGGAGATGGCGCCGAGCATCCGGTCGACCAGCGACAGCTCCTCCTCCAGGTTGGTGATCATCGCGCTGGTGTGCGGCAGCCGGTCCAGGGTGGCGAAGGTGGCGCCGCCCTTGAAGTCGATGAGGACGAAGTTGAGGATCTCCGGGCTGTGCGTGACGGCCAGCGCCAGCACGAGGGTACGCAGCAGCTCCGACTTGCCCGAGCCGGTGGCGCCGACCAGCAGCCCGTGCGGGCCCATGCCGTCCAGCGCCGACTCCTTGAGGTCCAGCTCGACCGGGCGGCCCTGCTCGTTGACGCCGATGGTGATCCGCAGCCGGTCCCGGGTGGGGCGCCCGGCCCAGGCCCGGGCCAGTTCCAGTTCGTGCGGGTCGCCCAGCTCGAGCAGTTCGGCCAGGCCCAGGTCGGTGCTGGTGGTGGCCTGCTCGGCGACCGATGCGGCGGACAGCCGCAGCGGGGAGAGTTCCCGGGCCAGCGCCTCGGCCCGGCCGAAGGTCAGCGCGTCGGCGTGTCCGACCTGGGTGGAGCCGTCGATGGTGGTGCCGGTGACGGTGCCGTCCTCGGCGATGTCCAGCACCACCGAGGCGTCGTCCAGCAGCCGGGGCGGCGGGTTGGTCAGGTCGATGATGGTGACGCCGTCCACGCCGCCGTCGGTCATCAGGTGGTCCGAGCCGACGGTCACGCCGCCGTCGATGACCACCACCACCTGCTGCGGCTGGTTGGAGCCGAGCGGGCTGAACCGGCCCCGACCGGCGAGCACGTCGTCGAGCATCGCCTCCAGCGCGGTGATGCCCTGCGAGAACAGCCGCAGCGGGCCGACCGCGTCGGTCTTGCTGCCGTGCTGGGTGTGCGGCAGCCACTTGGCCCACTCCCACTCGGTGCGGACCACGTCGTTGACGCAGAGCGCGACGGCGAGGTCGTCGGGGGCGTGGAAGGTGGCCAGCTGGGCCAGTACGGCGCGGACCAGCGCCCGGGTGCGGTGCGCCGGGCCGCGCAGATAGACGTGCGCGAAGTCGCGCAGCGCGATGGCCACCGGCAGCTCGGGGACGACCGCGTAGGTGGCGACGAACTTGCGCAGCGCGGCGGCGCACAGCGGCTCCAGCTCGTCGATCGGCCGGGTCTGCGGGGGTACCAGCGGGGTGGCCAGCTCCTGCGGGCCCAGCCCGACGCGGACGACGCCGAAGTCAGAGTCGGCGCGGCGGCGCTCCCAGAGCCGGCCGCCGGAGACCTGCGACCACAGCGCCTGCGGATCCGGGTGCCGATAGCTCAGCGCTTCACGCTGCTTACGTACAGTGACGAGCACTTGCGCCCGCTGCTGGCTGAGCCGGCGCAGGTACTGCCGGCGCGCCTCGACCATGTCCTTCTTGCTCTGCGTGCCGCCCATGCTGGAGATCTGGCTGGCGATCATCCCGAGCATCGAGACGCCGTACATGCCACCGGCCACATAGGACAGTGGCCCGGGGCGCTGCGAACCCATCATCAGGCCCATCGCGGCGCCGCCCGCGGCCATCGGCATGAGGGTGACCATGCGGCCCCAACTTTTCCCGCGGCGTTGGGAAGTTCCGGGGGCGGATCGAGGATGATCTCGCCCTGCGGCAACGCGGGAGCCAGCCGTCTCGGTAGACGCCGGACAACGACCTGACCCACGCAGCCTCCCCGCCTTCCTGACCCCGCAGCGGGACTCATGCTAGACCAGCGTCGTGTTAGGTTGGGCGCCTTGCCGGGCCCACGGCGGCAGCCCAACCGCACCGCCGGCCTGGGCCGGGCACGCCCCGCACGTGCCGCGCGGGGAACCACACGGAGCGTGACCGTGGAGAGGTGGAGCTGGTGACTGCCCCGGTGGGAGTCGGCCTGAGCCAGGTGACCGTGGCCACCCCGCAGCGCCGCGTCGACGTCGCGCTCCCCGACCACATCCTGGTCGCCGACCTGCTCCCGCACCTGCTGCGCCATGCCGGCGTGGAGACCGCCGACGACGACCAGCACGGCGGCTGGACCCTGCGCCGCACCTCCGGCCAGGAGCTCGACGCCGACAGCGACCTCGGCACCCAGGGCGTACGCGACGGCGAGCTGCTGCACCTGGCGCCCCGCCGGCAGGACTGGCCGGAGCCCGCCTACGACGACGTGGTGGAGGTCATCGCCAGCTCGGCCCGGCGGACCGGACGGTCCTGGGGCGGCGCGGCGACCCGGCGCTGCGGGCTGGCCGTGGTCGGCGCGCTGCTGGTGCTCGGCGCCGCACTGCTGGCCTGGGCCGGCTCCCCGTGGCTGCTGCCCGGCGTCATCGGGCTGGCTGATGGCGGCGGTACTGACGCTGGCCGGGGTGCTGCTCTCCCGGGCCGGCGGCGACGCCGTGGCCGGCGCCGTGGTGGCCGGCTACGGCCTGGTCTACGCCGCCCTCGGCGGCGCCCTGATCACCGCCCCCGACTCGGTCGACCCCGGCGACTTCGGCGCCCCCCAGGTGATCGCCGGCAGCGCCGCGCTGATCCTGGCCAGCGCCCTGGCGATGATCGGCGTCGCGGCGCTCGCCCGGATCTTCACGGCCGGACTCGGCATCGGCGGCGCCGGCCTGCTCGGCGGCCTGCTCTGCCTGGCCGGCGCGCCCCGCGCGGCAGCCGCCGCCGTGCTCATCACGCTGGCCATCGGGCTGCTGCCGGCCTACCCGCTGCTGGCCAGTTCGCTCGGGCACCTGCCGCTGCCGGTGCTGCCCTACCGCGCCGAGGCGATCCTGGAGGACGCGCCGCTGCCCGACCGGGGCAGCGTCTTCGCCGCCGTCCAGCGGGCCGGTGAGCTGCTCACCGGAGCACTGCTGGCGGCCAGCGCGGTCAGCGTCGCCAGCGCCGCGCTACTGCTGGCCCACGGGGGTACGGTCGGCGAGGTGCTGGCCCTCACCGGCGCGCTGGCGCTGCTGCTGCGCGGGCGGCTGTTCCCGGCCACGGCGCAGCGGCTGCCGCAGCTCATCGCGGCGGTCCTCATCGTGGCGCTGGCCGGCATCGGCTGGGCCCGGCAGCTGGACCCCGGCCCGGCCCGGCTGCCGCTGCTGGTCGCCCTGCTGGTGCTGGCCGCCGCCGTGCTCACCGGCACGCTGGTCTACAGCCAGCGCACCCCCTCGCCCTACCTGGGACGCATGGCCGACGTGCTCGACGTGCTGGCCATCATGGCGCTCATCCCGCTGGCCTGCGGCCTGCTCGGCGTCTATCAGGCGATCCAGACGGTCTTCGCAGGGATCGGCTGAGCCGGCATGGCGTCGCGCCGCGACCAGCTCCAGTCGTACCAGTTCCGCAGCCAGCGGGTGGTCACCGCGTTCGTGATGCGGGAGACCGACCCGGCCACCAGCCCGCTGCGCCGGGGCGTGGGGGCGCTGTTCATCGGCGCCATGCTGGCCGTCATGGTGGCCGCCGGCTTCGGCGTCTACGGCATCCTCACCAAGACCGGCGGCAACACCTGGAAAGTCGACGGCGGCGTAGTGGTGGAGAAGGAGACCGGCGCCAGCTTCGTCTACTCCCAGGGCACCCTGCACCCGACCGTCAACTACGCCTCCGCGCTGCTGGCCGCCGGGCACGGGCCGCCGGTGGTGCACCGGGTGGCGGCCCGGTCGCTGCGCGGCCTGCCGCGCGCCACCACGGTCGGCATCCCGGGCGCCCCGGGCTCGCTGCCCGGCGCCAAGCACCTGGTCGGCGGCGAGTGGTCGGCCTGCTCGGTGCCGGCCACCGACGCCACCGGCGCGGCCAGCGCGCTGGTACAGCTCAGCGCGGTCGGTACCCCCGCCGGTGCCCGGGCGCTGGACGCCGAGGACGGCATCCTGGCCACCGACTCGTCCAGCGGCGCGCTGGCGCTGCTCTGGCGCGGGCACCGCTACCAGGTGGATCCCAAGGTCCGGGTGTTCCTGTTCGCCGACATCGCCGCCGTACCGCTGGGTCCGGCGCTGCTGGACACGCTGCCGGCCGGCGCCGACATCCGCGAGATCACCGTGCCGCACGCCGGGGAGCCGTCGGCCGCCGTGCCGGACCGGCACAACGGTGACGTACTGGTCGCCCAGACCGGCTCGGGCCCGCTCTACTACCTGGTCTTCAACGACGGCCTCGCCGCGATCACCGAACTGCAGAAGGACATCGCGGTGAAGTCCGGCGGCCAGCCCAGCGTGGTCGACGTCGGGATGGCCGACCGGTCGAAGAAGTCGTCGGCGCTGCCCGCCGTGACCGGGCCGCAGGCGCCGCCGCTCAAACCGCCGCAGCTGGCCACGCCCGGACCCCGGGACCTGGTGTGCGTCGGGTTCGACGCGGACGGCGGCGACCCGACGGTGACCACCGGCGGCCGGCTCACCGCGGTCGGGGTACCCACCGGGCGGCGCTCGACCGGCGGCACGGTGCTGGCCGACCTGGTGGCCGTCCCGTCCGGGCGGGCGGCGCTGGTGGTGGCCCAGCCGTCGCCCGGCTACGCCCTCGGCGGCTACTTCCTGGTCACCGACGCCGGCACCCGCTACAGCGTGCTCTCCGCCAACGACGTGAAGTTCCTCGGCTACGACCCGACCACCGCGCACCCGCTGCCGGCGGCGGTGCTGGCCCGTGTCCCGGCCGGCCCGGACCTCAGCCAGACGCTGGCCCTCCGCGCGGCGACCGGCTCCGGCAGCTGAGCCGGCGGTATCGGCGGGCGGCGCTGTTTTGCGCGGGTTGGTAGCCTCGGACTGGCCCGGTCCTAGCGATGGCGGGCGATGAAGCATTCCAACGACGCGCCGCCGACCGGGCGGCACGCGAACGGGACGGGGTGAGTAGCAGTGGCGGGACCAACTCGGGTCACTCCCGAGATGCTCGACAACGCGGCCAAGGTCGCGACAGAGGCGGGACAGGGCATCGCGCTCAACCTGACACGCCTGCTCAACGAGATCGAGACGCAGGCCGCGGTCTTCCAGGGCGGTGCCGGCAGCACCTTCCAGAACGTCTCCGCCCAGCTGGGCCAGGAGCTGCGCGGCATGCTCGACGCACTGAACACCATGGCGGGCAACGTCAGCCAGTCCAACCAGGCGTTCGGTAACACCGACGCCGACGCCTCGGCGGAGATCGCCAAGGTGGCCAACGAGTTCAGCCCGGGCCTCGGCCCGGTCGCCAACCAGCTGCGCTGAGAAGGAGTGCCGACGTGAGCGACGACAGCCTGGTCTACGACTTCAGCGGCATCGACACCCTCTCCGGGTCGATCGCCGCGTTCGTCACCCAGATGAACCAGCACCTCGACGAGGTCGACCGGACCTTCAACAACCTGCTGGCCAACGGCTGGAGCGGCGCCGGTGCCAACGCCTTCCAGGGGTGCAGCAACACCTGGCACGGCAAGGCCAACGAGATGGCCACCACCCTGCAGACGCTGTCCACCAAGGTGGGCAACGCAGCGGCCAACATGCAGCAGGCCGACGCGGCCGCGGCCGCCCGGTTCTGAGGAACCTGACCGGGGGGCACGGGATGCCGCGGCGCCCGTGCCCCTGCTGGTCGAGCAGACCGAAGTCCCAGAAAATCTGATTCTCAGAGACACTGTCAGGGTGCGTACGATCACAGCAACCGAGGCGTCCCGCCGGTTCTCCGACCTGTTGGACGCGATTGAGCACGGCGAAAGCGTCACCATCACCCGCGGAAACCGCCCGGTAGCCGAGATCCGTCCCGCCGTTCGCCGGACAGGCGCCGATCTGCGCGCCGCGCTGGAAGGTACCGAGCCACCCGACGAGCGGTTCGCAACGGACATCGCCGAAGCGCTCGCGCTGCTCACCAATGACAGGACCGACCCGTGGGCCGACGCCTGATACTGGATACCAACGTGCTCATCGCCTACGAGCGCGGCAGCCTGGACCGCACGTCTTTCGAGGACGACGAACTGGCCATCGGGGCCATCACCCTCGCGGAGTACCGGGTCGGTATCGAACTTGACGACACCGCCCGTCGAGCCGCCGAGAGGGCACGGGCTCTCGTCACCATCACGTCCGTCCTCGATGTCCTGCCGTACACCGAGACAACGGCGGCTCACCACGCGCGTCTGCTGGCACACGTCAGGCGGACCGGTGCACCACGGCGGGCGCACGACCTGATCATCGCCGCACATGCGCTGGAGACAGAGCGCGTCATCGTCAGCCACGGGGCCGCGGCACGATTCCATGACCTTCCGGGAGTCCCGACACTTCAGCTGTGAGCCCGAAATGCCGCCACCGGCGCTGACGCGCTACACACGTCGACGTCGACCGACGTCAGTTGGCCGCAGCCGGCTCCGCGACCAGCGGTGGCGGGTCCTGGGACAGCGTGGCGGTGCGGGGCAGCGAACTGCCCTGGTGGGGTAGCTCGGTGCGGGCGGCGGCGCCCTCGGCCACCAGGTCGGCGGCGAGCCGCCGCAGCCAGGCCGGGACCGGACGCAGCCCGGACCAGAACCCGGCGAAGTCGTCGGCCAGCCGGTGCAGCAGGTGGGCGCAGCGGTAGGCGGCGTCGAAGGGGTCGGCGTCGCGCGGGTCGTCGTCGTCCAGGTACCACACCGAGCCGGTGTCCGCGCCGCGTACCCGGACCGCGAGCAGGCCGCCCTGGACGTGGCCGACGGCGAGGAAGTCCGGGGTCAGCCGGTCGGCGAGGAACCCGTTGGCGTAGACCAGGTCCTGCATCCAGTCGCGCCGGGCCAGCCCGAACAGGTACTGGTCGGCGACGAAGCCGAAGTCCGGGTGGACGGCCGGCACGGCCGGCCGGGCGCCGTTGGTGTCGGCCAGGAACTCCCGGTAGGCCGACGGAAGCCGGTAGCCCAGTGCGTCCTCCACAGTGGACAGTGCCCGCTCCGGCAGGGCCACCGTGGCGGTCGCGCCGACCCGGGGCTCGCCGGCCACGTCGACGCCGCGTCGAGCCCGGTCGGCGCCCATCGCGGCCACCCCGCCCAGGTGGGCGAAGCTGGCGTGCAGGTCGGCCGGGACGAGCAGCAGCGCGCGGGTACCGGCCTGGTGCGCCCACACCCAGCCGTGCGGGGTGGCCCCGTCCGGGGCGGCTGCCGGGTGCCCCTCGGCGGCCAGCACGGCGTTGCCCAGCGCCACGTCCAGGATGCGTACCTCGTCCACGCCCCGGCCGGCCGGCACCGGCGGCAGGGTGACCGCGACCGGGGCGTACGGCGCCCAGAGCGGGAACCCGTCGCCGCCCACCACCACCCCGTCCCGGTAGCGCACCCGGAGGATGGGCGCGGCCGGCTGGTAGGCGGTGAGCGCATACCGCGCCCCGGGGATGGGCAGGCTACGCAGCTGCCCGGCGCTGACCTGGTTCACCGGCCGGATCCGGCGTGGTCCTCGAAGAGCAGGACCGGCGGTGACGCCTCGGCCGGGGGCGGCTCGGGCGCCGGCGGCGGCGCCATGGTGGCCCGCCAGGAGCGCCGCCGCCCGCGCGGGGCGAACCTGGCCAGCAAGGTCACCAGCAGGGCGAGGAGCAGGGCACCGGCGGCGGCCAGCAGCGCCCGGTCCCGTACCCCCGCCTGGGCCACCTGCACCGCGTCGGGGCTGGCCGGCTGGTAGCCGGGGACGGCGGCCGGGGAGGCGCCGGCCGGCGCCTCGCTGAGCGCCCGGAACGGGTCGACCATGCCGGCCAGCGCCGGATCGGCGGGGTACCCGGCGATCGGGGTGGCGGTCGCGGTCAGTCGCCGGGCCAACTGGTCCAGGTGCATGCCCGGGAAGCGGCTGAGCAGCAGGGCCACCGTCCCGGCGACCGCGCCGGCCGCCACGCCGGTACCGTCGACCGCGATCAGCCCGCCGCCGGCCTGCAGCGTGTCGACGGCCCGACCGGGCGCGCCGAGCGTGACGAAGTCACCGGAGCCGGCGTCGGGCACCACGTAGCCGGCCGGGTCGAGTGCGGTCACCGCGATCACCCCGGGGTACGCGGCCGGGTACGGCGCCGGGTTGCCCCGGCTGCCGCCGTCGCCGGCCGCCGCCACCACCGGCACGCCGGCCGCCAGCGCCTCGGTTACCGCGCCGCGCAGCGCGTCGCTGGCGTCGTAGACGGCGACCGGAGCGCAGATCACGGTGGCACCGGCGGACAGCGCGGCCTGGATGCCGGCCGCGAGGTCGGCCGCGTCGACCGTGCTGCCGCCCTGCCCGGAGAGCACCCGGATCGGCATGATCCGGGCGGCCGGTGCCAGCCCGGCGAACCCCGCGTCGGGCCGCTTGGCGGCGGCGATCACGCCGGCCACCTGGGTCCCGGCGCCCGCGCAGTCGGTGCCGGCCGGCTGCCCGCCGTCCGCCGTGTCGGCCCCGCCCTCCACCCGGCCGGCCAGCTGCTGCTGATGGGCGTCGACGCCGGTGGACAGCACCGCGACCCGCTGGCCGGCGCCCTGGCTGAGCGGCCCGGTGCGGTCCGGGCCGAGCGCCAGCTGAGCCCAGCCGACCTCGGCCACCGCAGTGCCCGGCGCGACGCAGTCGGCGGCCGCCGCCGGCCCCGCCGCGACAGCAGCCAGCAGCGGCGCGGCCAGCAGGACAGCCACCACCATCCGGGGGTACCGCACGGCACCGCCTCCCCTCCGACCCAGCGCCATGATGCTATGCCGGCTCGTCCTGGCGCAGCAGCAGCAGCCGGACCGCCTCGTCGCCGAAGTACGCCTCGTCCGGCAGCCGGGGCGGCTGCCACGGGGCGCGCCGCTCGGGCGGCAGGCTGTCGCCCAGCGTGTCCGGGCGCAGTTGGCGGACCGGGGCGGCGGCGGCCAGCTCCAGCAGCGCCCGGGACGGGCGGGCCAGCCGCTGCCAGAACTGGTCGACGTGGTCGGCGCAGCGGTGCAGCAGCCGGTCGCTGACTGCCGCGGCGTCGTCGCTGGCGTCGGCGCGCGGATCGTCGTCGTCGTACCACCAGATCGAGTCCCGGTCCTCGCCGCGCAGTCGGACCGCCAGGGTGCCGCCCTGCACCCAGCCGATGCCGAGGAAGTCGGCGGTGAACCGGTCGCCGGTGTACTGGTTGGCGACCACCAGGTCCTCCGCCGGATCCTGGCGGGTCAGGCCGAAGAAGGGCTGGTCGGCGATGAACCCGAAGCCGGGCAGCACGCCCGGGCCGTCCGGCGTGGCGCCGTTGGTCTGCGCCAGGAACTCCCGGTAGCGGGGCGGCAGCTCCACCCCGAGCAGCGCCTCCAGTTCCTTGAGCACCGGCTCGATCACCCGCTGCAGCGGGCCGGCCACGCCGACCGGGGTCGGCTGGTAGTCCACCCGCAGGCCGCGCCCGGCCGAGCCGGGCAGCTCGCTCACCCCGCCCGCGTGCCGGAAGGAGGCGTGCAGCTCGATCGGGACCGCGGCGAGCTGGCGCGCGCCGCCCAGGTGCGCCCAGGTCCAACCCGGTGGGGTACGCAGGTCGCCCGGTGTCCACAGGGGATCGGTACCGTCCCGGGCCAGCAGCGCGTTGGCGGCCAGCACGTCCACCACGCGGATCTCGTCCACGGTCAGGCCGGCCGGCGGCTCGGGCAGCTCGACCAGGGCACGCGCCTGGAACTCCCAGTCGGGGAAGCCGTCCGGGTTGACCGGCACGCCCCGGTCGTAGCGCTGGCGGACCACCGGGGCGCCGAAGTTGACCAGGCGCAGGGCGTACTGCGCCCCGGGGCGCATCCGTTCCGCCATTCCCGCCTCCCCGCGCACCGCTGACCCGCCCAGCCTACGGCCGGCCACCTAGAGCCCGGCGTCGGCCAGCAGGCCCAGGTAGGCGCTGCGGACGGCGGCCAGGCGGGCCAGCCGGAACCGGCCCGGCTCGGCCCGGTAGACCGCCCGGCCCCGTTCGGTGCGCAGCGCCGACTCGGGAACCGCCGGGGCGCCCGGTGGGGCGAACGCCGCCACCTCGACCAGCGCCGCGGCGGCCCGGCCGAGCGCGTAGCGGTACGCGGCCTGGGTGCGTTCGTCGGCGTCCGGCGCCAGCGGCTGCGCCGAGCGGGCCAGCCGGTCCGCCGCCAGCAGCCACTCACCCGGGTCGAGCAGCTGGGACGGGTTGCCATCGCCGTAGCGGAAGCCGGCGCCCTCCGGGCCGGTGGGGATGGTCCGGGCCGGCAGGCGGAACTGGTACTCCCGGTGCCGGCCGCACTCCGGGCAGGTGGCGGTGTAGGCGGCGACCAGCTCCGCGTCGACCTGCAGCAGCCGGCTGCGCCAGCCGCCGGTGGTGCTACCGCAGGCACACCGGGCCAGTTCCAGGAAGAGATGCATCTCCGCGTTGGTCCGGCCGACCGGCAGTCCGGACGCCGCGCCGCCGGCCGGCACACCGCCAACAGCCGGCCCGGGTGGCGTCGGGCCGGTCGGTCCGCCGAGCGTCGGTGCGCCGGCGGTGGGTGCGCTGCCGGTGGCCGGGGCGTCGCCGCGCGGGTCGTGCGGCTGCCCGGCGCGCCGGTCACCGGCGGCCGTCACCGTGCCGGCCCGGCCCAGCGGCGGGTCGAACTCGTCGTGCAGCATGTCCAGCAGCAGCAGGAGCCGGCGCAGGGTGAACCGGGCCGGGTCGGCGTCCTGCGCGGCCCGCCCGGTGCCGGTCCAGAAGCCGGAGGCCGGTACCGCCGACTCCCCCGGCGGGATGAACTTGGTCACCTCGGTCACGCAGGCGATGGCCAGTTCGGCGTGCCGGGCGGCGGCGGTGCGGTCACCGGCGGCCAGGTCGGCCCGGGTCTGCTCGGCGGCCGGCTCGCTGAGCAGCAGCCACTGGCCGGCGTCGATGAGCTGGGACGGCTCGTCGCCGCCGTAGTGCATGGTGGCGCCGGGCGGCCGGGGAGCCACCCGGTCGGGCAGCCCGAAGACGTACTCCCGGGGCTGGCCGCAGGTTTCGCAGGCGCCCGTGTAGCGGCGGGCCAGCGCGCCGTCCACCTCCACCATCGTCGAGTTCCACCGGGTGCGCTGCTCCCCGCATTCGGGGCAGCGCTGCAGTTGCAGGTAGAACAGCGCCTCGTCGCGGGTACGGGCCACCGGCGGGCGCGGCTGCCAGTGTGGCGGCGTGACCGGCGGCGGTGGCAGCACGCCCGGTACCTGCGGCGCCGGGGCCGGCCGGTCGACGCCCATGATCTCGTCGGCGCGGCGCTGGTACTCGGCCTCTGCCTCGGGCGGGACGCCGGTGCCGTCGTCGGAGTCGTCGACGCCCCAGCGCAGCGCCCACTCGGTGTGCCAGGCGCTCAGCTCCGCCAGCCGACGACGCTGCTCCGGGTCCGGCTCCGTACCCATCTTCCCGCCACCTCCCCAGGCCCCTAGTCGTACGCCTGCGCGTCGAAGGGCAGCACCACGGTAGCGCCGTCCGGCACGAGGATCACCGGCAACGGCCCGTCGACGGTCTCCACCAGCCAGACGTCCCGCAGTTGGGCGGCCTGTCGGCGCAGCCCGTCGAACCAGGCGCGCTGCTCGTCGCTGACCTCGGCGGGCAGCGGCTCGACCCGGGCGGCGCGCAGCACCGGCCCGCTCTCGGCCGGCGTGGCCGGCCGCGCCCCGGTCGCGCCGGCCAGCCGCTGCGCGACCGGGCGCAGCAGGTCGGCGGCGAGCCCCGGTTCGCGGTGCCGGCCGCGCACCTCGGCGATGCCGTGATCCAGGCCGCTGACCAGCAGCCCGGGTACGCCGCGCCCGGCCGACCGGGCCAGGATGGGCGCCTCGCTGAGCTGCCAGTTCAGCACCGCGTGCAGGGCCGCCAAGTCACCGGCGTGCGCGGCGGCCAGCGCCGCGCTCAGCGGCGGCGGAACCGGGGCCGCAGGTAGGTCGCTCACGATTGTCCCCCGACGTCGGAAGGTCCGGCGCCCAAGCCGGACGGTTGCCCGACGATCCGGGTCGGCTGCCGCCCGGCGCCGTTGTCGACGGCTTCGTCGGCGGCGGCCTCGTCGTCCGCGGCGCCGTTGTCGACGGCTTCGTCGGCGGCGGCTTCGTCGTCATCGGTGTCGGCCGGCCGGGGGCAGCGCTCCAGGAACTCGGCCAGGGCGCGTCGGGTCTGGTCGGTGTGGTGTTCGAGGCGGTCCCGGCGTAGCGACTCCGGGTCGCTGGCCAACTGCCGCGCGCCCAGCGGGTGCCGGATCGACGCGGGGTCGATGCCCTGCGCCGCGGGCGGCAGTGCGGCCAGCGCCTCCTGGGCCGCCTCGGCCGACAGCCACAGCCGGTGGCGGACGGCGAGCCACTGGCCGAGCCGGTCGGCTGTGGCGTCGTCTGCGGCCAGGCCGGCCGCCGCTTCGTCGCCGAGCTCGCGGCTGATCGCCACGAACGCGGCCGGGTCGAACAGCTGGGACGGCTGGTCGTCCACCACCCGCCAGGCGTGCGCCATGGACAGCTCGGCGGCCGGGTCGACCAGGTTGCGGTAGAGGAACTCGCGCGGCCGGCCGCACCCGGCGCAGGGGCCGAACAGCCGGGTCAGCAGGTGACCGTCGACGAGCAGGCTGCTCTGCCGGGTGTGCACGGTGCGGGCGCCGCAGCGGCAGGCGCCGGTCGCGCTGTGCCGCAGCGCCTCCCAGTAGGTGCGCGCCGGCAGTGGCCCGTCGAGCGGGCGGCTGCCGTAGGGCAGCGCTTCGCCGGCCAGCCGCTCCAGCCGGTCCCCCGGGCAGGCCAGCCGGTCCTGGTAGCGCGCCATCAGGTCGGTGAGCTGTTCGCGGCAGCGCAACGGTCCGATCTCCAGCAGCTCCCGGGTGAACAGCGCCGGCCGCTGCTCGCGTAGTTCCCGGGCCAGCTCGGTGCCCACCTGTTCGTCCGGTAGCTCGGCGGCGCCCGGAGGCAGGGCGGTCAGCGCCTCGTCGGCGGCGGCCGCCGCCCGGGTCAGGAAGATCGCCAGGTTGGCGGCGGTCTCGTCGTCCGGCGCCCGGCCGGCCAACTGGTCCAGGATGAGCAGCGCGGCGCGGTAGTAGCGGTGCGCCACGACGACCCAGCCGCCGCCGTCGAGCAGCGCCGAGGGGCGGCCGGAGCGGGCGTAGGCGAACTCCGCGCCCGGCACGCTGCGGTCCTCGGTGAGCTGCACGGTTTCGCTGCGCGGCCGGTCGCAGTGCGAGCAGGGGAAGTCCAGCCGGTACCGGCCGGCGCCCAGCTCGGTGACGGCCAGCTCCGGGCCGGGCTCGGCGGCCCCGCCGCAGGCGCCCGGCGTGAGCGTCAGGTACTCGTACGCCTCGTCCAGCGACCGGGCGGACAGCAGCGGACCGGCGAGCGCGGTCACCGCGGCTCCGGTGCGGGGAACCGGGCCGCGAGGGCGCGGTAGCTGTCCCGGGTGTGCTCCAGCGACTGCCGGGTGAAGCGGTGCCGCTGTGCGCCCCGCAGCTGCTCCCCCTGCTCAGTCCAGAAGCCGGCACCGGGTACCTCGTCGAGACCGTCCGGGACGAACTTGAGCACCTCGTCCAGGGCCGCGGCGGCCAGCGCGAGATCCTGCCGGGCCTGCCCGACCTGCTCGACGGTCAGCCCGTCCGGGGCGGCCGGTACCGAGCCGAAGGTGTCCGAGACCCACAGCCACTGTCCGGCGTCGACCAGCTCGGACGGGGTCCGGTCGGCGGCCCAGCCGCCGGCCGGCGGGCCTACCGGCGCCTCGGGCTCGCGGAACTCGACGGCGCGGGAGGCGCCGCAGGCGGCGCAGACGCAGGTGTACCGGGCGATCCACTGCTCGTCGACGACCCGGACGGCGCTGTCCCGGCGGGCGTCGGCGCCCCCGCACGGGCAGGGGTGCAGGTCGAGGAAGAGGTACGCCTCCTCGACGCTACGGGCCAGCCGGGGCCCGTCGATGCCGACCGGACTCACGAGCCGGCGTCCCGCAGTGCCTGGTCGGTGGCGTCCCGGAACTCCTGGAGCAGCTCGGCGAGCCCGGTCACCACCGGCTCCAGCGCCGGCCGGCGCAACTGCTGCGGGTACTGGTCGCGGACCTGGCGACCGAGGTCGGTCCAGTACGCCGTGTCCGGTGGCGCGTCGGCGCCGGACGGGATGAACTTCAGCACCTCCACCAGCGCCGCCCGGGCGTTGGCGTACCCGCTGACCAGCTGCTCGGCCGTCGGCACGTCCTGCCGGCCGGCAGCGAACGCCTGCTGCGCCACCCGGGCCTCCTCGCCGTACCGCGCGAAGATCAGGTACCACTGGCCGGCGTCGATCAGGTCGGAGGGGCGCGACCCGGCGGCGATCAGGTCGGGATCGGCGTCGGCGGGCGGCGGGTCGATGGTGAAGGCGAAGTCCCGGGTGACGCCGGAGCCCAGGCAGCGCGCCACGAACGTCTGCCCCCACCGGCCGTCGTGCTCGAACAGGTCGCCGTGCTCGACGCCGACCGCGCCGTCGCAGTCGTCCATGGCGAGCGTCAGGTACTCCCTGACCTCGGCGCCGGAACGCGCGTGCATCACTGCCATGTCCACAGATCCTATCCAGGTGGCCCGAGGTGCCGGTCAGGGCTTGACGCCGGTCAGCTGCTCCAGCAGCCGCTGGGCGGCGACCAGGCGGTCCGCCAGGTGACGCGCCCGGTCATCGAAGATCATCAGCTGGTGGACGGAGGCCCAGCCGGCCCGCAGGTACACCCCGACCTCACCGCCGAACTCCCGCTCGGCCCTGGTGTTCGCCAGGCCGGTCTCCGCGAGGATCTTCACCGGAGCGCCGAGCACCGTGCCACCGCCGATGGTCGCCGCCCCGAGCAGCTTGGCCGGGTCGGCGACCAGGGCGCCGCCAAGCTGGCCGGCGGTACCCGCGACGTCCTTGGTCACCGCCAGCATCCGCGCACCGGCGCCCGGAGTGTGCGGCGGCATCGCGACCTGCAGGTCCAGCTTGACCGCCACGGCGTCCCGGATGGCCGCGGCGATCTCCTCCGGCGACCGGTGCGGGTCGACCACCAGCGTCAGGTCGACCTCCGAGTCGACCCGCTGGACGGACACCGGCCGGCCGCCGGTGTCGCCGACGGTCACGTCGAAGGAGAGGAAGTCCCGGGCGCGGGAGCCGAGCCCGACCGCCCCCGCCACACCCGGCCGGTCGACGGTCGCGATGAACACGTGCCGCACCGGGTCGGCCAGCCGGATCGTGCCGTGGTGCGGCAACTTCAGGGCCGGCAGGCTGTCGTGCAGCGGACCCAGCACCGCCGACTCCGGCTGCGGCAGCCGGTCCAGCGCGTGCTGGACCGCCTCGGCCCGCGCCCGTGCCTGCAACCGCTGCGGCCCGCCCAGCGACGGGTCGGCCGCCGCCCCGACCGCCGCCGCGTACTGCTCGCGGCCCACCTGCCCGACCCTGGCCTCGAAGCGCTCCACGTCGGCGGTGGCGTCGGCGAACGCCGACCGCAGGTCGTCGGCGTGGATCCGGTCGGCCTCGAACCGCGAGAAGGTCTTCTCCAGGCCCTTGTCCGTCATGTGCACCCGGTGCAGGTAGTCGACCAGGCCCTTGGCCACCCCGCCGGCCGTGGCGATCCCGCCGATCGTGACGGCGGCGACCGCGTGCGTCTCCGCGAAGATCATCACAGTGGTACCGCTGCTCACCACCGCGCTGGGCAGCTTGCTGCGCAGGTGCTCGGCGAGCGACGGAATGCCCTCACCGCGCCGGTCGATGATGCCCTCGGCCACCGCCCGGACCAGCTTGTGCACGGTGTCCGGCTGGGCGTCCCCGCCCACCCGGATCTCGAAGTGACCCCAGCCGTTGCGCTGCACCTCCAGCCGGGCCGGCCCGGACGGGTCGGTGTGCAGCGTGACGTCCAGCCGGACCCGGTTGTGCGGGGCCACGTCGATGCGGTACTGCAGCCGGGTGGCGCCGGCCTGGCCCTGCGACGGGTCGCCGTCCCCGCGGACCAGCGTCACCGGGGTACGGCGGGCACCGACATCGGCCATCGCCTCCTGGACCGCCGGCATCGGGTCGCCGCTGCGCCCGGCGGGCAGCAGGGTCGCCGGGTCCGGGTCCACGCCGTGCCCGGCCCGGTGGTCGACCAGCCGGGCCAGGCGGGAGATGTTCTGCGCGGCGTCCTTCGCCCGCTGGCCGGCGTTGCCCAGGTCGGTGGTGGTCAGCTCCTGGTTCTGCTGGCTCTCGTCGTAGCGCTTGCGGGCCTGGATCAGCTCGGCGACGTCCTTGTTGCCCACCTGGGTGGCGACCAGCTCGGTGGCCTTGCGCGCCACGGTGACACCGGCGGCGGCCAGGCCGCCGTGCGGCGACGCCACGTCCTGCAGCGGGAACGAAGCCACCTGCTGCAGCACGTCGACCGCCGCGTTACGCACGTGCTGGACGAGCGGGTGGCCGGCGCGCGTCTCAATCTCGTACTGGTCCCGGGCGACCCGTTCGAACGCCTTGGTGAGCGCCTTGTGGAAGGTGGCGTCGTCGGCGCCGAGCAGTTCCGGGGACACCTCCAGCCGGTACCGGCGCCGGGACGTCAGCTCCACCGTGACCCGGTTGTGGTCGTCGGTGTTGGCCACCGCCAGGCGTACCCGGGCGTCCCTGCCGTGCTCGACGGCGACCCGGTAGCCGTGCCGGACGAGCGTGACCTCCCGTACGCCGTTGGCGTCCTGGGCCACCGCCGCCAGCTCGCCCCGCACCCGCTCGTGCAGCGTGTGGTCGGCGTCGGCCGGGATGGGCTCGGTGGACTGGGTCGGCTCGGTCACCGGGCGCGGCGGCGACCAGGCCAGCACCGACCGGTCGACGCCGAGCGCGTCGGCGGCCCCCTCGACGTCGCGCTGCACCCGGCGCAGCCCGGAACGGACCCGCCCGGCGTCGACCTCCGGCGAGTGCACCGATCGGGCCACGGCGCGCAGGTGCGCCGCCTCCGCCATGTCCACGGCGGTGCGCCGGGCCACCCACGGACCGGTGGCCAACTCGCCGCTGGCTCCGCCGGCCAGCTTGTACGCCATCGCGATGGCGCCCAGCCTCTCGGCCACGGCAAAGCCGCCGGCGCTGGACGCGGCCGTACCGAGCCGCTCGGCCAGCCGGACCCGCCAGCTCGGGATCTCCGGGGGCCGGTTGCTCTGCAGCTCGATGCGGCGCTCCAGGGCGGCGCTGATCGCCCGGTCCACCCGGTAGAGCACGGCCGGGTCGGTCGGCGCCATCCCGTCCACCAGGCGCTCGTCGACGACCAGCCGGAAATGCCGGGGCAGGCCGGTACCGCGCAGCTCGGCCAGCGAACCGTCGCCGGTGCGCCCCGACTCGACCTGCACGGTGAAGCCCAGCCGCCCCTTGCGCTCGAAGCCGTCCGGGACCACCCGGTAGACGCCCTCGAACCGGCCCGGCCCCAGGTCCAGCGGGCGCAGGTCGGCCCGGTGGTGACGCCCCGCGGTGAAGTACCGGCGACCCAGCGCCGCGGCCGGATCGGCGTCGCGCCCGACCGCCCGGTGGTACTCCAGCGCTGCTTGCTCCGACTCGGACAGGTACGGGCGGATCAGCTCGGCCCGCTGGCCGGCGCCCGGCAGGCCCTCGCGCAGGCCGTACTCCTCGATGAACCGGCCGATCGCGCGCTCCGCCCACGCGGTGCGCTGCGGCCCGCTGGTGCTCTCCCGCACCCGCAGCAGCCCCTGGAACTCGCCCACCTTGGCCAGGTCGGGGGCGGACAGCCGGGACCGGCCGGCCGACTCCAGGTCGGCGGCGAGCGCGTCCTGCTGGCCCCAGCGGCGCAGCACCGCCAGGCGCCGGGAGCTGTGACCGGCGTGCACCTGACCGGCCGCGTGGCCGAGCGCCCGGGCCACCACCGTGTCCACCCGCACGCCGCGCTGGCCGTCCAGCAGGCGGCTGCCGATGTGCACCTCGCGTACCCCGTCGCGGGCCAGCACGGTGTGCAGGCCGTCGCCGTCGCCGACCCGTACCCGCAGCGGGAACGGGTCGCCGTCGCGCGGCGTGACGGTCACCGCGCCGTGCCGGCCGACGTCGATGTGGTCGATGAAGTCGCCGTGGCCGCCCCGGCCGAGGCTGTTCTCCAGCCGACCGAGGGACAGCTCGACGCGGTGCCGGTGGGCGGCCGCGGCGGCCTGCCCGGCCTGCGCGTCGGCGACCAGCTGACGCCGCTCGACGGCCGCCGGCTCGTCGCCGGCCAGCCCGAGTTCGTGGTCGAGCCCGGTCAGTTCGTCGCGCGCCGTGGCCCGGTCGGCGTCGCTGAGCCGGTGGTCGGCCGCCTGGGCTTCGAGGACCCGCCGCTCGGCCAGCCGGCCGTGGTCGTGCGGGCTGAGCCGGCTGTGCGGGGGCAGCGTGCCGCGGTGCAGGGCGTCCGGGACGCCGGCGGTCTCCGGCCGGGCCAGGATCTCGCGTACCTCGCCCACCTCGTGCCCGACCGCCCGGGGTACGGCCAGGTCGTGCGCCCGGTCGGAGACCTCGATCCGGTACCCGCCACCGTCCGGCGGCACGCTGCCGTGCGGCAGGTCGTGGCCGGCGGCGTCCACCGGCACGCTGCGCGCCACGGCGTCGCCCGGCCAGTCGGGGGTGTGCGGGGAGACCGCGGTGACCGTCAGGTGCGCGTCCAGCGGCAGGCCGGTCAGCTCCCCGGCCAGTGCGGTCTCGGCGAGGCCGCGCACCGCCGTCGGGTCGGCGTCCGGGCGGGCCAGCGCGTGGAACGTCGGCGACCCGGGTACCGCCGCCGCGGTGACCTGCGGTCCGTGCCCCCCCGGCTCGGGTTGCGCGGGGTGGGCGACGGTCAGCCTCGGCTCCGGCTGCTCCAGCCAGCCGAAGTTCTCGATCTCCTCGTCGCCGATGCGGTAGTCGTCGTGGCCGGCGCGGCCGTAGCTGAGCCGGCTCTGGTGGGTCAGGTGGGCGTGCATGCGCAGCGGTTCGGTGATGCCCGCCTCGCGCAGCCGGATCACCCACTCCACCTTCTGCCAGGTGTGTGCCCGGGTGGTCGGCACCCTGAGCAGGAACTCCTGGCCGATGCGCTGGGCCACGCCGTACTGGCCGGGGTCGGCGCGGAAGGTGTGCTCGGCGATCTCCGGGCGCAGCGCGGCGGCGGCCTCGTCGAAGACCGGGCCCATCCGGTCGAAGTCGTGGGCGAACTCGCTCTGCCCGATGCCGGTGTCGCCGTAGAAGCGGTCCAGCGCATACACGATGGCGCGCGGCAGGTCGAACCGGATGTGCGCCTCCAGGCTGGGCTGGATGGCGGCCAGCACACGCAGGCTGGGCAGCGGATACCAGTGCTCGTTCGCGCGCTCGGCGGCGGCGAAGGCGGCCCGCCAGTGCGGCTCCACCCGCGCGTGGTCGCCGGCCATCCACGCCTCGATGGCCACCTTCCAGCCCTCGTGGAAGGCGGCCACCTCCTGCAGCTTCATCGCCGGGTACCGGTAGAGGCCGGCGTCGATGGCGGCCAGCTCCTTGACGGTGACGTAGTGGTACACCTTGGTGAACCAGTACTTGCCGTCGCCGCGCAGCTGCTCGGCCAGGCCCAGCTGCTCGGCGGCGATCTCGTCGCCTCGGGCGCGCAGCTCGTGGTAGGCCCGCTCGTGGTCGGGCAGCAGCGCCTCCGGCCGGGGCGCCTCGGCCACCGGTACGTGTTCGTGCGCCCCGGCCGGGTCCGGGTGCGCGGGCGGCGCACCCTCGGCCAGCGGACGGGGATGCTCGGCGGCGTGCCCGGCGCGGGTGTGGACCGGACCGGTGTCGCTCATCTGCTTGACGCCGTGCCAGTCGGCGCCGAGCAGGGTGCGCTTGCCCGCCCAGAGGTCGTCCCGGCCGACCGGGCCGACCGGGCGGCCGGCGTCGGCCACCTCCTTCGGCGTCGGGTAGTACCGGCTGCCGAACGGTTCGCTCCGGGACCGCTGGTAGACCTCGGCGCCCTCACTGTGCTGCCGGCCGATCTCGACCAGCGCCTGGTACGGGTCGGCCGCCCGGTACCGGCGCAGCAGGGCGTCGATGTCCACCGACCGGTCGCCGCCCAGCCAGCGCCGGATCGCCGCGTCGTCGCCGGCCAGCCGGGTCAACTCGGCGTGCAGTCGGCTGAACACCTCGCGGGCGTCGTGCGGCGCGTGGGGGTCCCACCCGGTGCCCTGCCGGGCGTGCGCGTAGCCGCCGTTGACGTCGGCGGCGCGCAGCTCGACGAAGTCCACTCCGGACTCCCGGTACCAGCCCTCCAGGTGGGCGTTGAGCTCCCGGTAGAGGCCCTGGCCGCGGTAGTGGCGGTCGACGCCGACGCTGTCGTGGCTGACCGTGAGCCGGCCCTGCGGGGTGCGGCGCAGGGTCAGCCCCATGTCGCCCACCCGGTTCGGGCCGACGTGCATCTCCAGCCGGACGGTCAGCCGGTCCCGCCAGCCGATGACCGGCTGCTCGGCGGCCACCCGGACGGTCGCCCCGCCGAAGGTGTGCCCGGCCAGCACGGAGTCCACGCTCTCGGCGATCGCGCCGGACCAGTGGTCCAGCTCCGCGACGGTCTGCGGGATCACCTCGTCGACCGCGACCCGGCGCTGCTCGGCCAGCCACGGGCGCTCGTGCCACCACTCGTTGTGCGGGTCGTACTCCGGCGTGCGCGGCGCATCGACCCGCTCCAGCGGGCCGGTGTCGAAGCCGGCGTCGGCCAGCTCCCGGTCCAGCCCCCGGATGTCATTGCGCAGCTCCTCGTGCTGCCAGTGCTGGGCCGGGTCGTGCAGCTGCCGGACCAGCCAGCGACGCTCGGCGAGCCGGCCGTTGACGTGCGACTGGGCCACCCGGGGTTGGCCGGTCTCCGGGTGTGGCGGCGGATGGCCGGCGCCGTCGTGGCCGAGCACCGCCGACAGCCTGCCCAGCAGCCCGGCCTCACCCGGCAGCTGGGCCCACATGGCCCGCTCGTCCAGGGTCTCGGTGACCTCGTGCAGCCACACCCGGGTGAGCAGATCCGGGTGTACGGCGTCGTTGACGGTCACCACGTGCGGATCGGCGTGGGTACCGGCATGCAGCGTGGTACCGGCCACGTGGCGCAGGTCGTGGCCCAGCTGCACCTGGAAATGGTGGGCGTCCCCGCCGCCGTCGACCACCCGGAGCACGTCGTAGCTGATCCGCTCGACGGAGCTGACCTGCCCCGCGAAGTCCCGTACGTCGGTGGCGACGCCGGCTTCCATGATCTCGTGCTCGGTCAGCGGCCCGTAGCGGTGGCCGTCCGCCACGAACCGGGTGTCCACGATCTCGTTGGCCTGGTGGCGGTAGCCGTCGAGTGGGTGCTGCTGCCCGGCCGCGTAGACGTGCGGTCCTGCCGGCCCGTGCGGCGCGCTGCCGAACGGCGCCTCGTCCGTACCCAGCCCCCGTACCTGCACCCCGTCCGGGCCCGGCCGAGCTTCGAGCCAGGGGGTGTCCTGGGTGAGGTGGTCCGCGTCGCTCTCCGCCCGCCGGCCCGCTCCGGTGGCCACCACCTCACCGTGTTCGCTCACCGCCACCCGGGTCCGGGCGGCGACGACGGGCGCCTCGATCCTCCTGGCCACCTCGGCTGCCAGGGTCGTCTGGCTGCGGCCCACCGCCCGACCCTCCGCACCGGCCTCGCAGGCGACCAGGGCGATCTTCCGGCCCGCCAGGTCCGGATGGTCCTCGATGACCCGGCTGAGCACCCGGGCCAGTTCGACCGGGGTCGCCTCCCGGTCGCCCAGGCGTACCGAGATGCCGGCAGCACCGGCCTGCGCGTGCAGCACCACCACGAGGTGGTCCGGCCCCGGGTTGGGGATCCGCGCGCCGTACTCCCGGAGCAGGTCACCGTGCTCGGCGAGGACCACCACGCCGTGCTGCGGGTCGACGTGTGCCTGGGCGATCGCCCGGTCGACGTAGTCCGAGCGCAGCCCGGCCCGGGCGATCAGCTGGTCGTCGGTGGAGCAGGGGAACTGCTCGGAGCGCTCGTACGCCTCGCCGGAGACCCGGTGGCTGGCGATGCTGGCGTCGCGCACCGCGTGGTCGAAGCGTTCCCGCAGCAGCTGGTGGTACTCCGGCGTGCCCGGGTGCGGGGCGCCGCCGCCGAGCTCGCGCTGCACGTCGGCCTCCACCATCCGGGCCACCTGACTCAGTACCGACGGCTCCGCGCACTTGCCGTGGGTGGTGGAGCGCAGGCTCTCCGGGATGTCGCCCAGCACCTCGCGGACCAGCGGATGGAGGTGCTCCGGCAGCACCGCGTCGGGCCGGGCGGCGCGGGCCTGGGCAGCCGACGGCGCGGCGCCCCGGGCCACCTCGGCGCGCGCAGCGGCGTTGAGCCGTTCCCAGGAGGCGTTGTCGTGGCCGGTGTCCTGCACCAGCCGCGGGCTCTGGCTCCGGACGCTGGTCGAGGCGACGACCCGCCCGTCGGGCAGCACCACGGCGGCGGCCATCCCGCCGATCCTGCCCAGCTCCTCGACCGGACCGGTGCCGTCGGCCCACTTGTCGGCGGCGTCCACCAGCCGGTGGTACTCGCGCTGGGCGAGGTCGTGGGCCGCCCGGTGCGCCGCTTCCCGCGCCTGCGGGCTGTCGACACCGCCGTCGAACGAGTCCAGGTCGAGCCGCTCGTACTGGGCGTCGGTGCGGTACTCGGTGACCGTCTCGGTGACCCGTACCCAGTGTCGGGCCAGCTGACCGTCCGGCTGCCGGACGTTCTCCAGCTTCAGGAACTCGCGGTGGAAGCTGCTCTCCGCGTGCTGCGGCTCCCCGTGCAGCACCGGATGAACCGGCGCGTGCCCGGCGCCCGGATGCTCGCCGCTGGGCTGATGTTCGCTGCCAGCCTGGTGTTCGGTGCCGGACTGGTGTTCGGTGCCGGACTGGTGTTCCGTGCCGGACTGGTGTTCCGTGCCGGACTGGTGGTCGGCGCCGGGCTGGTGGTCGCTGCGCGGCTGGTGGTCGGCTGGGGTGTGCGGGTGGGCCTGCTGTGCGGCCGCGTCGGCGAGGCGGTCGGTGGCGCTCCGGTCGACCTGGCGCTGGCCGGTCGGATCGGTCCGGGACAGCTCCGTCTCCACGTACTCGCGCAACCGCCTGGAGACCTTGGCCTGGTCGTCGGCGCGCGAGGGGTGCTCCAGGATCTGCCGGGCCAGCTCGTGCGTGTGTGCCCTGATCAGCTGCGGATCGCCCCGTTCGAGACCACCCGGGACCCGGGCGTTGACCACGTCCCGGAACAGCAGCGCGGTCACCTCGTCGCGGACCAGCCCGGACCCCGCCGCCTCCACCCACCGGGTACCACCTTCCGGCCCGACCGGCTGCGGCCCGGCCGGATCGTGCGGTCCGGTCACGTCGTGCGGTCCGGTCACGTCGTGCGGTCCGGTCGGGTGGTGGCCGGCGCTGTCGTGCCCGAGGACCGCGTCCCGACCGGCAAGCGCCAGGTCGTGGACGACGCCGGCAATGCGCTCCTGCGGGTGGGCGGGGTGCCCGGCGCCGGCGGCTCCGAGGTACGCGTCGTGCTGCTCGCGGAGCGCCGGGTGCGCCTGTCGGTCCTGCGCGGCGGCGCGGACCAGCTCGGCGTGGCCGCGCCCGGCCGTAGGGTCCACAGTGGACGGTGGCCGCCGCAGCGGAACGTCCTGCGCCGGTAGCTCAACCCGGGTCGGTGGCGCTTCCACCCCACCACGCTCGGGATCTGCCTGCCCGGCCCGGCCGGATTCCGGGTGATCGGACCGCCCGGAGTCGGTGAGATCGGTCCGCCCGGAGTCGGTGAGATCGGTTCGGCCCGAGTCGGTGAGGTCGGTTCGGCCCGAGTCGGTGAGATCGGTCGACTCCCGGCCGGTGGCGTCGACGGGGCGCGCTGCCCCGTCGTCCGCGGCTTGGTCCCTCGCAGCGAGATCGGTCGGCTGGTCGGCGTGTGCGCCGCCGCCATCCTGGTCGAGGTGGCCGTCGTCGGTGTGGACGCTGGTCGGCGTGCTGTCGGTGGGATGGTCGGCGCCGGGCACGACGTCCGCGGGCCGACCCGGGGAGTGATCGACCCCGCGCGGCTGCCCGCTGTCAGAGTGACCCGGGGCAGCGGAACCCGTCCCGGTCCGGTCGGTGACGCTGTCGTCACTGACACTCTGATCGGTCACCGCGTGGTCGGTCACGCTGTGGTCGGTCACCGCGTGGTCGGTGACGGCGTGGTCGGTGACGGTGTGGTCGGTCACGGCGTGGTCGGTGACGGTGTGGTCGGTCACGGCGTGGTCGGTCACGGCGTGGTCGGTCACGGCGTGGTCGGTCACGGCGTGGTCGGTGGCCGGGTGGCCCGCGGCCGGAGCGGCCGGGTCGGTGTCACGCTCGCGTCCGGTGGAGGTCGGTCGCTCGGTGCCGCCGGTCCGGGGCCCGGGGCCGTCGGTGCGGGCAGGGGTACGGTCGCCGGACTCCAGAGCCGGGCGGTCCACCAGCCCCCTCGAAAGGCCGCCGTCGGTCTCGGTCACCACCGGGCCTTCGCCCCCGGCCCGGTGCGCCGCGACCAGTTGACCGTCCGGACCGACATGGACGAACGACCCGTCGGCGAACCGGTACCCCGCGCCGCCCCGCTCGCTGACGAAACCACCCTCGCCGGTACCCGGGTGGCCGGTGAACGCATTGGCCCCGAAGCGCGGGTCGTCGAGCGAGAAGACCTCGCCGCCGGGGCGCTCGCCGAAGTGCGGCACCAGGTGCGAGGCCAGTCCGTGGCCGATGTTCGAACCGCTGAACACCAGGCCCATCCGGACCCCGTCGGCGAAGCCCTTCTCCAGGTCGTCCCGCCAGTGGATATCTACCGGCTGCCCGGTCGCCTTACTGATCAGCAGCTGACCGCCGTCGGTGAGCGCCGCCGTCGCGGTACCGGCCAGTCCGCCGGTGGCCATCTTGCCGAGCACGCCGTGGCCGAACATCAGGCCGCCCATCAGCGCGCCCTGCCCGATGGAGAACGCCGCTTCGGCCGGGTCGAACGAGCTGCGCTCTCCGCTGAGCAGCTCATAGGTCTGCGCGCCCACCTCGGCACCGCCCATGAACTTCACGCCGGCCCAGGACAGCTCGGCCATATGCCGGCCGGCGGCGCCCAGCAGCCCGGTGCGCTCCACCTGTTCGCGGACGAACGTGTCCAGCGCCGCCCGGGTGCTGTCGGCCAACTCGTGCTGGCCCAGGCGTTCGGTGGTGTTGAAGACGGTGTGCTCGCCGAGGTTCTCCAACTCGTGCCCGGCCGCCCTGGCCGTCCACTTCTGCAGCAGGCGCTGCTCGACCTCGGCGGCCACCCGCTTGCTCAGATCCTCGGTGGCCTTGTCCAGGGCGTGCAGCGCCGACCAGGCCTCGGCGCGTTTGGCCAGCGACTCTCCGGCCTGATCGCGGAGCTGCTTGCCGAGCTCCTTGCGGACCAGGTTGCGCAGGACGTTCCTGCGGAACTGGTCGGCCGCCCGGTCCCCGGCGCTACGGGCGAGCAGCTTGCGCGGCCCCAGCTCCTTCGCGCCGTCCCAGAGCACCCGGGGCAGGCCGCGCGCCTTGTCCCAGCCGACCCGGCCGGCGTCCTTGGCGAGATTCTTCAGCAGGTCCTTGACGACGGTACGGCTGAGCACCTGCTTGAGTTCGCCGCGGGCCACCATCTCGCCCAGGTGGACGATAGCCTCGATGCACTTGTCGAACGCGTTCTTGATGGCCACCCGGGCGGCGGCGTAGGCCAGCGGCAGCTCGGCCAGCGTCCCACCGAAACTGAAGAAGGCGTTGACGATCGCGATGATCGCCTCGACCAGCAACTGGATCAGCGAGAAGGCGACGAAGAACTCCTCGGTCTCCAGGTTCAGCCCGTACCCCTGCGAGATCTGCTGCATGGAGAAGGCCATCTGGCCGGTGTTCGAGGCGTCCTGCAGGTGGGCCAGCCAGGCGTCGTGGAACGCCATCGCCGCGCCGTCACCCTGCCAGTTGTGGGTGATCGGGTCGGCGTAGTTCGCCACGTCGAGGTAGTAGTCGTTGAGCCGCTGCGCCAGCTCGCCCCAGGCGTCGGCGAGCCGGTAGATGTCCGCCGGGTTGGCGTCGGGCAGCTTGCCGAACATCAGGTCGACCGGCCAGGTGCCGCAGCCGGGGATCCACTTCTCCAGCTGCGCGAAGGAGTCCAGGATCTCCGCGAACAGGTGATCCTGCGACGGCACGCCGGCCCTCCCCCCGAAGTCGTCCTACCCGTGTGCGGAAACCTGGGCCGGCGGCCCCCGGTGCGTCAGGTGTTGATGGAGCCGATGTCGGCCTCGCCCAGACCGTCGGTGACCATGAAGTCGGTCATCGCCGTGCTGGCCGCGTTGCCGATCTGGATGGCCTCGTCGGCCAGGCTCCGGGCGCTGTCCTTGGTGGCGGTGTTGACCTCCCCGGTCTTCCCCTCGCCGACCGGGATGGCCTGCCGGTAGCTCTTGACGAACTCCCTGCCGAACTCGTCGGTGCCGAGCACGGCCGGCGACTCCAGCGCCTCGACGGCGCCGATCAGAGCGCCCAGCGAGCTCTTCAGCCCCTCGGCCGCGCCGGTGATGAGGGTGGCGGTCCCGATGATGTCAGCCGGGTCGCCGTCGATCCGTACATAGTCACCCATCCGTACCCCCTTCAGTCATCGCTGCCGCCCGGCGTGCGCAGGTCGGCGTCGCGCCGGTTGACGAACTCGCCGAGCCGGTCGTGGCCGTTGCCCAGCGAGGCGTCACGGCGCAGCTCCGGCGGGACGGCGCGGTCGACGATGGTGCTGCTCTTGGCGTTGGCGTCGCCGATGGCGGCGTCCACCGCGGCCAGGATGGCGTCGGCCAGGCCGCGCGAGTCGGGGTTACGGAACACCCGGGGGTCGATCTCCAGGTCGACCAGCTGGCCGCGCGGGCCGACGACCGCCCGGATCAGCTTGTCCGACGACCAGCCGACGCCGGTGACCTGCGCGATCTGCCGCTGCGTCTCGTCCAGCGAGCCGATGGTGCGCTTGATGTCGTCCATCATGGAGTGCAGCCGGGACCAGTCGGGCCTGTCCACCGGTCTCACCCCCACTCCGTCGACGCGCCGGCAGGGTCAATGTACTCACCATCGGCAATGGAGCGCGATCGCTGTCCCGGCAACTGATCTGTGCCCGGCTCGGCGTCGCCGGCCTGCGGCGACCAGAGCAGCAGTCCGGGTACCTGCTCGCCGCTGACCAGCAGCTCGGCACCTGAGCCGGGATCGACGGCCAGGGCGTGGTCCGGGCCGGGCCAGCGCAGCACCAGGTCGGCCAGGGTGGCCGGCAGGTACGGGGTGCCCGCGGGCAGCGTGCGCAGCGAGGTGTAGACCTCGACCAGCAGCCGGCCGTCCCGGCGTACCACCTGGTAGGCGGGGGGCTGGCCGGTCGCCGGGACCAGCAGCGGGGCCTGGAACAGGGCGCCGAGGAAGCTGTCCACGGCGGCGTCGGTGTCCGGGTCGGCGTCCGCCGGGCGCGGCGCGAGGGTGGGTACCACCCGGGCTCCGTCGGCCGCCTCGGCCAGCGCCGCCAGGGTGACCCAGGCGTCCACCGGGGTGCCCGGGTTGACCGCCAGCCGCCAGGACGGCTCCGGCCAGCGCCGGGCCAGCTCGTCGTACCCGGTGACGGTGTACCCCGTCACCGCCGGCCCGACGGTGCTGGCCAGCGACCGTACCGAGGTGAACACCAGCAGAAAGGTCGCGCCCAGCAGCTCCCGGGTGAGGAACCGCTGCCCGGCCGGGTCCGGTGGCGGCGCGGGCAGGTACCAGGGCGCAGCCCGCACGATCTGGAAGAACCGGCGCCGGTCGTCGGCGGCCACGGCGCTGTAGAGCTCGGCGTCCACGCGGTTGCCGGGCAACCAGGCGAACGGCTCGTCCGGGCTGCTCATCCCCAGTTCTGGGCTTCGCTCGGATCCCACGGGAAGCCCGCGTCGATCTCCTCCTCGACGGCCAGCTCGCCGTTCATCATGCCGACCAGCGCCTCGTCGAAGCTGTGCCCGATCCAGCGCTGCACCGCGCCGGCCAGGTGCACGCTGCCGTCCTCGGCCACCAGGATGATCACCGTGCCGTCCTCGATCACCCCGACCTGGAAGACCCGCTGCCCGAGGCGCTGCCCGTAGTCGACGGCATCGCCCAGCATCAGCCGCAGCGTGCGGGAGTCGAAGGTACGCCCCGGCATCATCCGGAACGGCACCCGCGCCGACGTCACCCCGGCGCTGTTGTCGCTGCTGGCCAGGCCGCCGAACTCGCACAGCACCCGCAGCGCCGCCTCGAACGGCTGGTAGCCGGCCGGCTCCGGCAGGTCGAACCGGGCCCACCGCACGCCCGGCAGCTCCTCGGCCAGCCACTGCTCCACCTGCTCCGAGACGTCCCGGTCGGCGGTCCAGCCCAGCTCCAACAGCCGTTCCTGGAAGTCGATCGGGAACCGCGCCGGATGGGCCAACTGCCCGGCGGCGATCAGCGACTCGTCCAGGGCCGCCGCCCGGCGCCCGGCCATGGCGACCCGGGCCTGCTCGGCGGCGGCCGCGGCGCGGTCGTCGACCGGGGCCGGTCGGTAGCCGGCGGCGCGGACGTGCGCCAGGAAGTCCGGCTCCGGCGGGACCAGGTGCCAGCGCAGGTAGTAGGCGACCGCCTCGGACCAGATCCACCGGCCGTCGGTCCGGTACACGGCGGGCACCGCACCGATCCGCCTGGGTTCCAGCAGGTCGGTGGTGTGTACACCGCCGTCGAAGATGACCCTGCCGGACAGCAGGTAGCCCAGCAGCCGGCGACGCTCCTCGATGTCGGTCACCCGGCCGCGGGCCGGGTCGATCCACGGCTGCCCGTCCGGCGTCGGGTCGTCGAAGACGTGTGCCAGCCGGAAGCCGTCGACCTCGGGCGTCCTGGGTACCCGCACCAGCCGTACCGGGGTCGGTTCGTCCACCAGGATCCACCGGCCCGGCCGGCCCTGCTCGTCCAGCGCCGGATCAGTCACGCCGTCACCCCCCACCACCAGTACGACTCGACCGATCAGCCTATCCGGCCGGGACACCCCGGCGTAGGCCCTGCCCAGGCCGGCTGCGCCGGTCGCGGCGGCCGGATCCATCGACACCGGAAGTTGGCGCGGTGGACTACGCTCACACAGCGTTGGGACGCATCGCTGGGACAGTTCACGCGGGGAGGCTGATGTGGGCGACGATTCCGTGCAGGTAACTCCGGAGGACCTGATGGTGTGGGGTCCGACGGTCATGGGTGACGTGCTCGGCGCCGAGACCGGGCTCGCCCAGGCGTACGGCGGCATCTCCGAGAACGGGCAGGCCGCTTTCAACACCCCGGGCCTGAAGACGGCGCCCTTCAGGGAGGGCACCACCGTCTTCAACATCATGAAGCGGAACATGGGCGAGTTCCAGGCGTTCCTGGCCGACGTCAAGAACGGCGCGCAGGCGATCCAGTCCGCCTCGACGACGATGGCCGTGGCCTACGCCACCACCGACGGCGAGGCGGCCAGTTCGCTGTCGGCCGTCGACTTCGCCTTCGCCGACGGCGGCACCGCCCCGGACGGGTTCCCGCTCGACGCGAACGGACACGCGACCACGCTCTCCGAAGCCACCGCCGCGGCCAGCGGCCAGGACACCGCCGCCGGCCTGGCCGCCACCAACGAGAGCATGCTGCAGTACGCCACGTCGAAGGTGTGGGCCGGCAACGGGTACATCTACACCTTCGCTGACGGTTCGATGCTGCGGGTCACCACCGCGTCGTCCGGATCGACGTTCATCTCCGACAGCACGAAGACGGTGAGCGTGTTCCGCAAGGGCGAGACGAAGCCCGCCTCGACCGTCACCACCGGCGAGTCCTACGACTACTCGGGGCAGAAGACGACCACCACCACCCGCCAGACGGTCGGCCCGGACGGCAAGGTCATCAGCAGCAGCGAGTCGACCACCCAGCTCAACAACGGCTCCGTGGAGATCACCACGACGAGCACCGGGGCCGACGGCAAGCCCGTCACGAACTCGGTCACCGTCAAGCCGGCGGCGCCGACCACGACCGACGCCGACGCGGGGGAGATCGACAAGCTGGAGACCAAGTACCACTCACACGGTGCCGGCGGCAGCAGCTGGCAGTGACCGGGAACCTGCTCGCCTGAGGGGAGGCGTCGATGTCCGGGCCGGACTCATCGAACAACTACGGGTACCAGACCGACTACGCGGCGCAGCAGAGCATGCTGTTCCTCTGGCACCACACCGGTGAGCCCGGTAACCCGCTGTACTACGACCAGGACTCTCAGTATCAACGGGTGTGGACCGTGGACCCGGGGACGCGCAGCCTGCCGGGCGACTTCGCGATGGACAACATGGACACGGTGTACTCGCGGATCATGAAGCAGAATCCGGCGGCGGCGGCCGCCGCCGCGTCCGCCTGGGGGCAGCTGCACAACGCGTTGGCGGATATGCGGAAAGCCTATGCCGACAACACCGACGCCCTGCTCAACGGCACCGGCAAGTTCCACCGCTGGAACTCCAAGGCGGCCGACGCGTTCGCCGCCAAGGGTCCGGGCGCGGCGATGAAGTCCCTGACCGACTGGGCTGACGCGGCTGGGCGCAACCGGGAGGCGATGACGTCGCTGGTGACCGTCATCAACAACTACCAGGAAAAGATCCAGGCGTTGCACCAGCAGTACACCGACACCCTCGCCGCGGTACAGCGCGAATGGGACAAGTTCCAGAACGAGGCACACGACACCCGCGGGGATGTCACCAGTAGCCTGGCGAACGCCAAGCAGTGGAGTCGGGACCGGTTCATCGACCTGATGATCTTCGTCCGGGACGGGACACTGCCGACCAAGTACATCTTCGCCAACCCGCCGGACATCCTTGCCGGGCGGGTTCTCGACGTCACGGGCAACCGGTCGTTCTCCCGCGAAGCGCTCGACATCGAGTACCAGATGGCCCAGGCGTACACCGAGGTGATCTCCGCGAAGCTGCTCGGCGCCCGGGGGCAGCGCTACGAGGGTCCGCTGGACGCGGTAGCGGTGGATCCCAAGAAGGCCGCCGACATCATCAAGAAGTACGAATTCAGTAAGCTGCCCCATCTCGGTGGGCAGGGCGTGCCGAACGTCGACAAGCCCTCGCAGGTCAACTTCACCATCCAACCCAGCGACCCGCCCTCCCTGCAGTTCCACACGCCGGGCAAGGACGACGCGCCGGACGCTGGTACGGCACCGGACCCCGCCACCGCACCCGACCCCAGCACCGCCCCCCAGCCGGGCACCGCACCCGACCCCGGCACGGCACCCGATCCGAGCACCGCACCCGGTGCCGCCCCGGACCCGGGCGCCGCGTCCGAGCCCGGCACCGCACCGGGCCTGGCCGGCCTGCCCGCCACCGGCCTGGCTCCGGCGCTCGCCGGTGGGGGCGCACCCGCCGGCTCCGCCCCCACCGCGAACGCACCGGGCATCTCCACCGCGACACCGTCCCAGGCCGGACTGCCCGGCGGCGGCCTACCACCCGGCCTGCAGGGCAGTCCCGGGCTGTCCAAGGGGTTGATCGCACGCCGGGCCGCCGGCCCGGACGCGACGGGCGCTGCGCAGACGCCCGGGGTGCCGGGCCTCGGCCGCGCCGCGTCCCAGCGCGACCATGGCGGCGCGGCCGGCCTGCGGCGCGGCATCCTCGGCCGCCCGGACGGGGCCACCCCGGACGCCTCCGACGCGCTGACCGGCCGGGCCGGCGGTGGGCTGCCGCCCGGACTCCCCCAGGGCACCGGGCGACGGGGACACCAGGCACCCGACGGTGCACCGGTGACCGGCGCACCGGTCGACGACCTCGCCGCCGGAGCGGCGCCGCCGAGCGCCCCGGCGGTGCTCGGCGGCGCCCGCCGCAGCGACAACCCGACCTTCGCCCGCGCCGGCCTGCCGGTACCGGGGCTGGCCGCGACCCGCGCCGGCGCCCCCGACGGGGCCGGGCCGTCCGTGCTGCACGCACCACGGACGGCCGGTGCGCCCGGCGCCGGAGCGCCACCCGGCTTCCCGCCCGGCGCCGCGCAGCGCCGCCGGGACCCCGGCCGACCCGGGTACGTGCTGCCCAACCAGCCCGGTGACTGGGTCAACGCGGACGGGCCGCCGGCCACCACCCCGGTCATCGACGGCGCCGCCCGGGCCGCCCGGCTGGCCGGTCAGCAGGAGAAGTTCGAGCCGCCCGCGCAGGGCAGCAGCGGCGGCGTGCTGCGCCGCTCCCGGGTGCGCGGCAGCGCACCTGTCCAGCGCACCACCCGGCGCCGTAGCGAGCAGGAGCTGGCTGCCCGTCGGTACACCACTGCGCAGGAGCCGCCGGCCCCGGTCGAGGAGGCGCCGGCCGTGGTCACCGACGAGCAGGCGTTCACTGTGGCCAGCCCGGGCGGCTCGGTGCTGGCCAGCGCTCCGCGCCCGGAGCCGGAGCGGGGCCTGGGCTGACCACCGGCGGCCCGCCCGAGCGGGCCGCCGGTAGAGTCGGCTTCGTTTGCCGGCTGGCGGCATGACAGGTGTCGGTGGACGCAGGACATGGCAGGTGCAGCAGTGACCCAGGTGGAGCGATGGCGCAGACACTGACGGTGGCCGGGGACCGGCCGGGGGCGTATCCGACGCTGCGGGACGCCCTCGAGGTGGCCGGTGACGGCGCGGTGATCACGGTGGCCGCCGGTACCTACCCCGAGGCGCTGCAGCTGGACGGCCGGCGGCTGAGCATCGTGGCGGCCGAACCGGGCAGCGTCACCGTGGACGCCAGCGGTACCGACCGGCCCGCCGTGCAGGCCCGCTCGGCGCAGCTGACGCTGCGCGGGCTGACCCTGCGCTCCGGCGACGCCGCCACGGTGGAGGTGGCCGGCGGCACCCTGACCGTGGAGCACTGCACGCTGCACGCCCGCTACGGGGCCGGGCTCGGCATCTTCCACGGCGCCACCGTGCAGGCCAGCGAGCTGGTGGTGGACGGCGCGCAGTTCGGCATCCTGGTGGACGACTCCACCGGGGTGATCGAACGCTGCGAGATCCGCAACATCACCGACGACGGGATCATCGCCCGGCTGGGCGCCGACCCGACCGTCCGGGACACCACCATCGCCGGCTGCGGGTACCGGGGCATCTACGTCTACCAGGCGGCCAACCCCACCGTGGAGCGCTGCGAGATCAGCCGTACCGGTGACGCCGGCATCTCGGTGTCCCAGCGCAGCTCCCCCACGCTGCGCGAGTGCTGGGTGCACGACACCAGCGGGGTCGGCGTGTTCGTGGGCACCGGCTGCGGCGGCCTGATCGAGGCGTGCACCACGGAGGCCACCGCCGCCCCGGGCATCCAGATCGACGAGGGCGCCCATCCGACCGTGCTGGCCGGTACCGGCAAGCGCGGCAGCGTCGGCCACCAGCCGCTGGACCGGGCCATCCAGAAGGACCCGGAGCGGGTGGACAAGCTGCTCGCCGACCTGGACTCGATGATCGGCCTGCAGGGCGTCAAGGACGAGGTACGCGCGCTGATCGACGAGATCCAGGTGAACGAGTGGCGCCGGGCGGCCGGGCTGTCCGTCGGTACGGTCAGCCACCACCTGATCTTCACCGGCGCACCGGGCACCGGCAAGACGACGGTGGCGCGCATCTACGGCGAGCTGCTCAAGGCCCTCGGCGTGCTGCCCAACGGTGACTTCAAGGAGGTCAGCCGCCGGGACCTGGTGGGCCAGTACATCGGGCACACCGCGGAGAAGACCACCGAGGTGTTCACCAGCGCGCTGGGCGGCGTGCTGTTCATCGACGAGGCGTACACGCTGACCCGCTCCAGCGGCGGCAACGACTTCGGTCGGGAGGCGGTGGACTCGCTGGTCAAGCTCATGGAGGACCACCGGGACGAGATCGCCGTCATCGTCGCCGGGTACACCAAGGACATGCTCGACTTCCTGGACGCCAACGCCGGCCTGGCGTCCCGCTTCGCCAAGACCATGGAGTTCGAGAACTACGACCCCGAGCAGCTGGTGCTCATCGTGCACCGGATCGCCGACAACGACGACTACCAGCTCGGCCCGGGGCTCTCCGACGGGCTGCTGGAGTGGTTCGCCCAGATCGACCGGGACCAGAACTTCGGCAACGCCCGGGAGGCCCGCCGGCTGCTGGAGGCGATGCGCAAGGCCCAGTCCGGGCGGCTGCGCGGCCTCGGTCGCATGCCGACCCGGGACGACCTGCGCACCCTGGTCCTGGACGACCTGCTCGGCGCCACCCGGTAGGTTCTCGGCGAATCCGGTGGACCGGGCGGGTCCCGCCGACGATGGTGGGTGCATGCAGGATCAGATCTGGGACACCGGGGCGGCCCAGCGGTACGACACCCCCGGCACCGGCATGTTCGCCCCCGACGTGCTGGGGCCGACGGTGGATCGGCTGGCCGAGCTGGCCGACGGCGGCCGGGCGCTGGAGTTCGCCGTCGGTACCGGCCGGGTGGCGGTCCCGCTGGCCGAACGGGGCGTGCCGGTCACCGGCATCGAACTGTCCGAGCCGATGATCGCCCAGCTGCGTACCAAGGTGGACGAGGCGGCGGTGCCGGTGGTACCGGGCGACATGGCCAGCACCCGGGCACCGGGCACGTACAGCCTGGTCTACCTGGTCTACAACACCATCTCCAACCTGCTCAGCCAGGCCGAGCAGGTGGCCTGTTTCCGTAACGCGGCGCGGCACCTGGACCCGGGCGGCCGGTTCGTCATCGAACTGTGGGTGCCGGAGCTGCGCCGGCTGCCGCCCGGCCGGGAGGCCACGGTGTTCCAGCACGCCTCCGGCTACATCGGCCTGGACGCCTACGACGTCCTGGAGCAGCGCGTGGTGTCGCACCACTTCCACTTCGGCGAAGGCCCGCAGGCCCGGCTGTTCCGCAGCCCGCACCGCTACATCTGGCCCGCCGAGCTGGACCTGATGGGTCAGCTCGCCGGCTTCGAGCTGGAGTCCCGGCACGCCGACTGGTCCGACGCCGAGTTCACCGCCGACTCCCAGTACCACGTCTCGGTCTACCGCCTGCCCGCCTGAGGTCCGGCGCCGGTCAGCCGCGGTCGGGCCGCCCCCCCGCCCCGGCGCCCATGGGCCGCCGCGACCGGCCCACCGACGGGGGTCGGGTGTGCCATCATCCGGGGATGGCCTACAACGAGGCGCTGGCCGTCCGGCTGCGCGCGGCCCTGGCCGCCGAGCCGGGGGTGGCGGAGAAGCGCATGTTCGGTGGCCTGGCGATGCTGGTGGACGGCGCCATGGCGGTCGGCGTCTACGGCGACGACCTGCTGGTCCGCATCGACCCGGCGCAGCGCGAGGCGGTGCTGGCGCAGCCGGAGGTGGCCGAGTTCCAGATGGGTCGGCACGCGCCGAAGGGCTTCGTGCTGGTCCGCGCCGACGCCTGCGCGCGGGACCGGCAGCTGGCCGCCTGGGTGCGCCGGGGCGTCGGGTACGCCCGCAGCCTGCCGGCGAAGTAGCTGTTAGCCTGCCAGCCATGCGGGGGGACGGCAGCGTGGTGGCCCTGGCGCCGGGGCGTTCCGGGCTGCCGGCGGAGATCGGCAGCAACCGTCCCGGCTCGTACCCGCTGCGGGTCCTCACGCAGCGCCACCCGACCATCGTGGAACGGGTCGGCGCGGCCCACCCCTACGGTCCCCGGCAGCGCGGTGCCCTGGACGCGCTGCACGCCGAGATCACCGACGGTACGGTGGCGCCGCTGCCGGACGGGGCGGCCGGCAAGGAGGCCTGGGATGCCTGGGGCGCGCCGTACTTCGGCAAGCCGTGGACGGACACCCCGTTCCTGTGGGCCGAGGGGTACTTCTACACCAAGCTGCTGACGGCGGTGGACTTCTGGGGACCGGACCCGTGGACCGGGGTGGACCCGTTCGCCGCGATGAAGGCCGACGAGCTGGCCGCCGCCGAGTTCGCCGCCGACCTGGCCGCGATCGGCGCGCCGGGCCTGGCCGGGGACCCCGGTACCCGGACGGCGGGTCTGCTGCTCGGGGCGGTCTGGGGCAACCAGGCGGACCTGGGATTCCTGATCAGTGAGGAGGGCCGGCCGGGCGCCGAGTCGCACCTGCTGGCCGACGACACCGGCGCGGTGGTCGACGCGCTGGCCGGAGCGCGCCGGGTGGCGGTGCTGGCCGACAACACCGGCCGGGAGCTGCTGGCCGACCTGGTGCTCGTGGAGCACCTGCTGGCCGGCAACCCGCGGCTGCGGGCGGAGCTGCTGCTCAAGCCGCACCCGTACTTCATCTCGGACGCCACCCTGCCGGACCTGCTCGCCGTGCTGACCGCGCTGGCCGGCGGTCCGCCGGGGGCGGCGGCGCTGGCCGGCCGGCTGGACGCGCTGCTGCGCTCGGGCCGGCTGGCCCCGGCCACGCACTGGTTCTGCGGCGTCCCCTTCGCCTACGACCGGATGCCCGCCGACCTGCGGGACAGCCTGGCCGGCTGCGATCTCGTACTGTCCAAGGGGGACCTGAACTACCGGCGGCTGCTGGGCGACCGGCACTGGCCCGGGACCACCCGGTTCGCCGACGCGGTGGGCTACTTCCCCACCCGGGTGGCGGCCCTGCGTACCGTCAAATCGGATGTCGTTGTGGGGCTGTCCGGGCAACGACTGTCCACTCTGGACGCCGCCGACGCACAGTGGCGGGTGACCGGCCGGTACGCGATGGTTCAGCTGGCCTGACAGGTCGGATCGCGCTGCCGAGAGAGGGTAACCACTGGTGACGAGCACCACCAGGGACGACCAGGCGCAGGGCGACCCGGCAGCGTGGGGCTGGGCCGCGCCGCGCTCGGCGTGGCCGGCCTACCTCTGCGCTGTCGCGCTGCTGGTCTACGCCGTGGAAAAGGGCTATTACGCCGCTCACGGCCGGATCGGCGTTCCGGGCGGCCCGCACGTGCCCGACTCCGCGTACCAGGAGCTGCACCACATCGCGCTGCGGCAGTGGACGCTCGCCGGGCTGGGACTGGCGGGTGCGCTGCTGGCGCTGGCCACCGTCACCCCGCCCGGTCGGCACATCCCACGGTGGCTGATGCTGTGCTTGCTGTGGGGGGCGCTGCTGCCGATGGTCGCCGGCCTGCCGTACCTGGTGGCCGATGTCCTCACCCGGGGCGCGTCGACTCTCGACAGGGCGGTCGGCCTGTCGAGACCGCCGCTGCAGCTGGCCGTCTGGGGCGCGATGGCCTGGTCGTACCAGCGGCGGTCCCGGGTCCTGAAGCGGCGGCGGTCCGGATGAATGGCGTCCCCGTCCAGCTGACCGGTCGGGCGGCCCAGCGCGGCCCGAGCCGGGCCGACCTGGCGCTGTGCGCGGCCGTCGCGGCCTGCACCGCCGCATACGGCGCGCTGAAGCTCTCCTGGGCGTTGGGTGGCAGCGCCGGCCTCCGCGAGGCGCCGCTGCCGCAGGCGGCCATCCAGCAGGCTCTCGCCCGGGAACCGTCGGCGGTCGCCGGGCACTGGATCAGCGTCGGCCTGGCCGTCGTCGGCATCGGTGCCGCGCTCGCGACCGTGCACCCCTGGGGTCGCCGGCTGCCCCGCTGGGTGCTCATCGGGCCGCTGTCCGCCCTCTCCGCCCTGATGATCCTGCGCGCCGTGCTGCAGGCGATCGGTGACAGTCAACGCCTGCTGCACGGCGTCTCCGCGACGTCCGCGCACACCGCGCGCTGGGATCTCGCCGTCTGGTCGCCGTACTTCCTGCTGTGGGGCGTGCTCTGGGGCCTGCTGGTCCGCCGTTTCGTGATCCGGACCCGGCCCGGCCTCCCGGTGGGGGTGCCTCGAACCTAGCCGACCTCGGCGGTGGCGGCCGGGGCGTCGGCGAGCGCGTCGGCGAGCCGGGCCAGCAGGCCGGCCAGCAGCTCCTGCTCGGCGGCCGGCAGGCGCAGCGCGGCCAGGCTGGTGGCGAGCTGGGCGGTGAGCCGGGCGTGCAGGGCGCGTCCGCGCGGGGTGAGATAGGCGCGGATGCGACGGCGGTCCAGCTGGTCCACCCGGCGGTAGACGAGGTTGTCGTCGACCAGGTGGTCCATCAGTTTGGTGAGCGAGGCGGGCGGCAGGAAGACCTCGGCGGCCACGTCGGTCATCGGGTGGCCGGCGCCGTCGGCGAGCAGGGCGAGCACCCGCCACGCCTCGGCGGTGCAGCCGGCGTCGGCGAGGATCGCGGTGAACCGCCTGGCCAGCAGCCGGTCCGCGCGCGTGAGCTGGAGCGCCAGGTCGGTCCGGGGACCGGCGGCGGACGGTTGGCGCGGGGGCAGGGCGGTCATCTGCTCCTCCATCTGTACGCGCGTTCATGCTACAGATCGGCCGCAGCAGCCGCACCGGTCTTCAGATCATGCGGCGGAGGCGCAACCATGACGACATGTCCCGGTCACCGCTCCCGGCCCACCAGCTGACCGGCCGTGCACCGGACCGGCTGGCGGCCCCGGCCGGCCACGCACCGGACCGGCTGGCCCGGCCCGCACCGGAGCTGGTGGGGGCCGACGCCGGTGCGGTGGGCGTGGCCCTGGTGGTGCCGTTGAGCGGCACGGCCGGCATGTTCGGGCCGAGCTGTGAGCTGTGCGCGCAGCTGGCCGCCGAGGAGGTCAACCGCTCCGGCGGGGTGCTGGGCCGCGAGCTGCGGCTGGTTCCGGTCGACGGCGGCGCGCCGCCGGGCCGGGTGGCGGCCGAGGTCGAGGCGCTGGTCTCGGTCGGCGCGGTGCAGGGGGTGACCGGCTGGCACATCTCGTCGGTACGGCAGGCGCTGGCGCCCCGGGTCGCGCACCGGGTGCCGTACGTCTACACCGCGCTCTACGAGGGCGGCGAGCGCACCGACGGGGTCTTCCTCACCAGCGAGACGCCGATCGACCAGCTCTGGCCGGCGATGCGGCTGCTCGCCCGGGAGCGCCGGGTGCGCCGCTGGTACGTCGTCGGCAACGACTACGTCTGGCCGCGGCGGACCGCCCGGGCGGCCCACGCGGTACGCGGTGGCGGCCGGCGGCCGGGTGTGCGGCGAGTCGTATCCGCCGCTGGGCACTCACGACTTCGGGCAGGTGCTGCGCGACATCGAGCGCAGCGGCGCCGACGCGGTGCTGATGCTGCTGGTCGGCGCGGACGCGGTGCGGTTCAACCGGGCGTTCGCCCGGTGCGGGCTGCCGCAGCGCTGCCTGCGCCTGAGCACCCTGATGGACGAGAACATGCTGCTGGCCAGCGGGGCCGCGGCGACCGGCGAGCTGTACAGCGCGGCCGGCTTCTTCGCCGGCCTGGTGACCCCGGAGAACCTCGACTTCCACGGCCAGTACGCCCGCCGCTTCGGGGTGGAGGCGCCGCCGCTGGGCAGCCTGGGGGAGTCCTGTTACGAGGGCGTGCTGCTGCTCGCCGCGCTCATCGAGCAGGCCCGCACGCTGGACGTCCGGGCGATCGGGGCGAACGCCGAGGCGGTCAGCTACGACGGCCCCCGGGGGCTGCTGCGGCTGCGCCGCCGGCACGTGCACCAGCGCATCTACCTGGCCCAGGCGCACGGCCTGGAGTTCGACGTGCTCGCCGAGTCTGGAGCCGGGCCGGCGCTGAGGCGCCAGCGGCTTGACAGCGCCGCGACCCGCCCCGGCAAGATACTTCCCACGTGAAGGATCTCGCACTCCGAGGCCCTTGGTGATTCGCCGGTGCAAGGCGCTGCCGACAATTGTCGCAGCCTTTGCCCGGCGCTTTTTTTTGCTGGTCGCAGCCGTTTTCCGGGCGCGCGGAAACAGCCAATTAAGTCGCCGAAACGCATTCGCAACGATATTCCCCGACGCTGACGGTGCTCCTCAATCGGGCGGTCAGCGCTGGTACAACCGGCTACCCCGCGCGAACGGAGGTAGCTGGAGACCCTCAAGCGGCGGCCGGTCGAACCGCCCCGTCGACGATCGTGCGCACGTCGGGCACAGACGATTCCGCAGCGCCGCGGAGGCTCGCTTTTCCATCGCATTTACGACCCGCTGCCCGCCGACGCGGGCAAGGAGGCCGCATGTCACGGTTCGCGGCCGCCGCATCGCGGCGTGTGCAGTTGTCGCCGTCGCCGCTGTCGCGCTGGCCGCGTGCGGCAGCAAGACCGGATCCGACGACGACCGCCGCCGGTGGCGTCAGCGCCGACACCTCCGGCACACCATCAAGGTGGGCCTGCTCAACTCGCTGTCCGGCACGATGGCGATCAGCGAGGTCACCGTGCGCGACTCGCATCATGCTGGCGATCGACGAGATCAACGCCAAGGGCGGGGTGCTCGGCAAGAAGATCCAGCCGGTCGGCGAGGACGGCGCCTCGGACTGGCCGACCTTCGCCGAGAAGGCCGAGAAGCTGATCAGCCAGGACCAGGTCGCCGCCGTCTTCGGCTGCTGGACCTCGGCCAGCCGCAAGGCGGTCAAGCCGGTCTTCGAGAAGAACAAGGCGCTGCTGTTCTACCCGGTGCAGTACGAGGGCCTGGAACAGTCGCCCTACATCTTCTACACCGGCGCCACCACCAACCAGCAGATCGTGCCCGGCCTGGACTACCTCAAGGCGCAGGGCAAGACAGTCGGTCTACCTGGTCGGCAGCGACTACGTCTTCCCGCGCACCGCCAACAAGATCATCAAGGCGTACGCGGCGGCCAACGGGATGAAGGTGCTCGGCGAGGATTACGCGCCGCTCGGCTCCACCGAGTTCGGCACCATCGTCAACAAGGTCAAGGCGGCCGGCGCCGACGCGGTCTTCAACACCCTCAACGGCGACAGCAACGTGGCCTTCTTCAAGGAGTACAAGTCGGCCGGGCTGACCGCCGACGCGATGCCGGTGCTGTCGGTCTCGATCGCCGAGGAGGAGGTCAAGGGCATCGGCACCCAGTACCTGGCCGGCCAGCTGACCGCCTGGAACTACTACCAGACCACGCCCGGGCGCGGCGAACGAGACGTTCGTCAAGGCGTACAAGGCCAAGTACGGCGCGGACAAGCCCACCAGCGACCCGATGGAGGCCGCCTACATCTGCGTCTACCTGTGGAAGGCCATGGTCGAGAAGGCCGGCTCGTTCGACGTCGAGAAGGTCAAGGCGGCCGCCGACGCGGGCGGCATCACCTTCGACGCGCCCGAGGGCCTGGTCACCGTCGACGGCGCCACCCAGCACATCGTCCAAGACCGCCCGGATCGGCAAGATCGGCGCCGGACGGCCTGATCACCGAGGTGTGGAACTCCGGCAAGCCGATCAAGCCGGACCCGTACCTCAAGAACTACCCCTGGGCCAGCGGCCTGAGCTGACGACACCGGCCCGGGCGGGGCAGCCGCGCCGCGCCCGGCACCGCGCCGTCCTCGACCCCAACCAGTTCCGGAGGTGCGCACCGTGACAGTCCTGGTCGCGAGTCAACTCTTCACCGGCATCAGCATCGGCGCGGTGCTGCTGCTCATCGCGCTGGGCCTGTCGCTGACCTTCGGCCAGATGAACGTCATCAACATGGCGCACGGCGAGTTCATCATGGCCGGCGCCTACACCGTCGTACGTGCTGCAGCAGAGCATCACCGCCGCCGGGCTCGTCGCTGCTCGTCGCGCTGCCGGTGGCCTTCGCGGTCGCCGGCGCGATGGGGGTGCTGCTGGAGATCCTGCTGATCCGCCGGCTCTACGCCCGCCCGCTGGACACCCTGCTGGTCACCTGGGGCGTGTCGCTGATGCTGCAGCAGGCTCGCCCGGGACATCTTCGGCGCGCCCAACGTGCAGACCAGGCGCCCGACCTGCTCACCGGCAACATCAGGTGCTCGACGGCGCGGCGCGGCTGACCTCTGGCCAACAACCGGCTGTTCATCCTGGCGCTGGCGCTGGCCGCGGTCGCTGGCGCTGACCCTGGCTGCTGCGCTTCACCCCGCTCGGGCGGCGGATCCGCGCGGTCGTGCAGAACCGCGACCTGGCCGCGGTCTCCGGCATCCCGACCGCCCGGGTCGACCGGCACCACCTTCTTCATCGGCTCCGGCCTGGCCGGGCTCGCCGGGGTCGCGCTCACCCTGCTCGGCCCGATCGGCCCGACGATGGGCACCAACGTCATCATCGACGCCTTCCTGGTCGTCGTGGTCGGCGGCATCGGCCAGCTCAAGGGCAGCCGTGATCGTCGCCTTCGCGCTCGGCGTGCTCCAGTCGGTCACCGAGTACTCGACCACCGCTCAGCGTCGCCAAGGTGCTCGTCTTCGTGGCCATCGTCGCGTTCCTGCAGTGGCGGCCCCAGGGCCTGTTCACCCTGCGGACCAGGAGCCTGGCATGAGCGCCCCGACCCCGCACCGCGGCGCCGATCGGGCGCGCGCCCCGGGCCCGGTTCGACCGGCTCGCTCACCGGCTGCGGCTGGCCGCCGGGCTTCGCTCGGCGCGGCGCTGCTGTTCGCGGCTCGCCCCGCCGGTCCTGTCCGACTTCCGGCTCGACCTGCTGGCCAAGTACCTGTGCCTCGCGATCGTCGCGGTCGGCATCGGCCTGGCCTGGGGCCGGGGCGGCATGCTCACCCTCGGCCAGGGCGTCTTCTTCGGCCTCGGCGGCTACGCGATGGCGATGCACCTCAAGCTCGCCGACGCCGGCCCCGGCAAGCTGCCCGACTTCATGCAGCTCTACGGCCAGGTGGACGAGCTGCCGCTGTGGTGGCAGACCGTTCGCCAGCCCGGTCTTCGCGCTGCGTGGCCGCGTCGCTGCTGCCGATGCTGGTGGCGTTCGCTGCTCGGGCTCGCTGGTGTTCCGGCGCCGGGTGCGCGGCGCCTACTTCGCCATCCTGTCCCAGGCGCTCGCCGCCGCGCTGGCGATCCTGCTCATCGGGCAGCAGGGCACCACCGGCGGCACCAACGGGATGACCGACATCCAGAGCTTCTTCGGCTACGACCTGCGACGACCCGGTCAACCAGCGGATGGTGTACTTCATCATCGCCGCCGTGCTGCTGGTGCTGCTGGTCGCTGGCCCGGCAGCTGATGCGCAGCCGGTACGGCGAGCTGCTGGTCGCGGTCCGCGACGGCGAGGAGCGGGTCCGCTTCCTCGGCTACGACCCGGCCACCGTCAAGCTGGTCGCCTACGTCGTCGCCGCCGGCATGGCGGGCCTGGCCGGTGCGCTGTTCGTGCCCGCCGTGGGCATCATCTCGCCCGGCGCTGATCGGCATCGTGCCGTCCATCGAGTTCGTGATCGGGGTGGCCGTCGGCGGGCGGGCCACGCTGCTCGGCCCGGCGCTCGGCGCGGTGGCGGTGGCCTGGGCGCAGACCGCGCTCTCCGAACGCTTCCCGGGCGGCTGGACCTACTTCGAGGGGCTGCTGTTCGTGGTCGTGGTCGCCTTCCTGCCCGGCGGGCTCGCCTCGCTGCGCACGCTGCTGCGCCGCCGGCAGCGCAGCGCCGTCCCGGCAGCGGTCCCGCTGCCCCGGGTGGTGGACGGGATCGACGCGGGCGGCGCCGAACCGATCGACGTCGAGCCGGTCGGAGAGCCGGCGTGAGCGGCGAGGCGCTGACCATCCGAGGGCTGCGGGTCGTCTTCGACGGGTACGTGCGCGGTCGGCGTTCGACCGGCTCGACCGCAGCTCGATCGGCGTCGACCTGGACGTGGCGCCCGGCGACATCCGGTTCCTCATCGGCCCCAACGGCGCCGGCAAGACCACCCTGGTCGACGCCGTCACCGGACTGGTCAAGGCCACCGGCTCGGTCCGCTTCGGCGACACGAACTGCTCGGCCGCCCGGTGCACCGGATCAACCGGCTGGGCGTCGGGCGTACCTTCCAGACGGCGGCGGTCTTCGAGGAGCTGACCGTGCTGCAGAACCTCGACATCGCGGCCGGTGCCCGGCGCGGCCCGCTGGACCATGCTGCGCCAGCGGCGCGGCGTACCCCCGGAGGTGGCGCAGGCGCTGGAGACGATCGGGCTGACCGGCCTGCGGCGACCGCCCGGCCGGCGTCCTCGCGCACGGGCAGAAGCAGTGGCTGGAGATCGGCATGCTGCTGGTCCAGGACGCCCGGCTGCTGCTGCTGGACGAGCCGGTCGCCGGGATGAGCCACGAGGAGCGCGACGCCACCGGCGAACTGCTCGGCGTCGGTCAGCCGGGACCGCACGGTCGTGGTCATCGAGCACGACATGGACTTCCTGCGCCGGTTCGCCCGCACGGTCACCGTGCTGCACGCCGGGCGGGTGCTCGCCGAGGGCACCGTCGCCCAGGTGCAGGCCGACCCCCGGGTCCAGGAGGTCTACCTGGGCCACGCGGCGGGTACGGGACAGGAGGCGTGATGCTGGAGTTCGACGGGGTACACGCCGGCTACGGCCGGACCACCGTGCTGCACGGGGTGTCGCTCGCGGTGCCCGCCGACGGGGTGGCCGCCGTGCTCGGGCACAACGGCGCCGGCAAGAGCACCCTGCTGCGCGCCGCGATCGGGCTGCTCAAGCCGCGCGCCGGCCGGTCCTGCTGGACGGCGAGGACATCACCCGCCTCGCCCCGCACCAGCGGGTCCGCCCGGGGCATGGCCTACGTACCGCAGGGCCAGCAGTGCTTCCCGCACCTGACCACCGCGGAGAACCTGCAACTGGTCGCCGACGGCCGGCGCGGCGGCCGGGCCGCCACCGCCGAGGCGCTGGACCTGTTCCCGGCGCTGCGCGCGCTGCTGCACCGGCGGGCCGGGCTGCTCTCCGGCGGCCAGCGCCAGCAACTGGCCATCGCCCGGGCGCTGATCACCCGGCCCCGGCTGCTGCTGCTGGACGAACCCACCGAGGGCATCCAGCCGCAGCGTGGTCGCCGAGATCGAGCAGACCATCCTGAGCCTGGCCGCCGAGTCCGGCCTGTCGGTGCTGCTGGTCGAGCAGCACGTCGGCTTCGCCCTGCGCGCCGCGGGCCGGTACTACGTGCTGGAGGCCGGCCGGGTGACATCATCCGGCGAGGGCGGTCCGCAGGCCGACGCGGCCGTGCGTCAGGCGCTCGCGGTATGAGCGCGGTCGGTAGCGAGGGGGCGGGATGTTCCTGACCAGGCACGAGCAGGAGCGGCTGCTCATCCACGTGGCCGCGGACGTGGCGCAGCGGCGCCGCGACCGGGGGCTGAAACTCAACTACCCGGAGGCGGTCGCCATCATCACCGCGTACCTGCTGGAAGGCGCCCGGGACGGGCGCACCGTGGTCGACCTGATGGAGGCCGGGGCGCAGGTACTCACCCGCGACGACGTCCTCGACGGGGTCCCCGAGATGCTGAAGGAGGTGCAGGTGGAGGCGACCTTTCCGGACGGTACCAAGCTGGTGACGGTGCACCACCCGGTCCGCTGATCCCCGGCGAGATCCTCCCGGGCGAGGGGGACATCGAGCTCAACGCCGGCCGGCCGGTCACCACGCTGCTGGTGACCAACACCGCCGACCGGCCGGTCCAGGTCGGCTCGCACTACCACTTCGCCGAGGCCAACCCGGGACTCGACTTCGACCGGGCGGCGGCCTGGGGGCAGCGGCTGGACATCCCGGCCGGGACGGCGGTGCGCTTCGAGCCCGGCGTGGCCCGCGAGGTCGACCTGGTCCCGTTGGGCGGCAACCGGATCGTGCCCGGGCTACGCGGCGAGTGCGGAGGCGCCCTGTGAGCAGCATCAGCCGGGACCGCTACGCGGCCCTCTACGGCCCCACCGCCGGCGACCGGATCCGGCTCGCCGACACCAACCTGCTCATCGAGGTCGAGCGCGACCACTGCGCGGGTGGCGACGAGGCCATCTTCGGCGGCGGCAAGGTGATCCGCGAGTCGATGGGCCAGTCCCGGGCCACCCGGGCCGAGGGCGCCCTGGACCTGGTCATCACCGGCGCCGTGGTGCTCGACCACTGGGGCATCGTCAAGGCCGACGTGGGCATCCGGGACGGCCGGATCGTGGGGCTCGGCAAGGCCGGCAACCCGGACACCATGCCGGGGGTGGACCCGCAGCTGGTGATCGGGCCGGCCACCGAGGTACTCGCCGGCAACGGGCTGATCCTCACCGCGGGGGCGATCGACACCCACGTGCACTTCATCTGCCCGCAGCTCGTGGACGAGGCGCTGGCCGGCGGGGTGACCACGCTGGTCGGCGGGGGGACAGGGCCGGCCGAGGGGAGCAAGGCCACCACGGTCACCCCGAACGCCTGGCACCTGGCCCGGATGCACGAGGCGATGGATGCCTTCCCGGTCAACGTGCTGCTGCTCGGCAAGGGCAACACCGTCAGCGAAGAAGCCATGTGGGAGCAGCTGCGCGCCGGGGCGGGCGGGTTCAAGCTGCACGAGGACTGGGGTACCACGCCCGCCGTCATCGACGCCTGCCTGCGCGTGGCGGACGCCTCCGGGGTGCAGGTGTCCATCCACACCGACACCCTCAACGAGGCCGGTTTCGTGCAGGACACCCTGCGCGCCATCAACGGCCGGGCGATCCACACGTACCACACCGAGGGCGCCGGGGGCGGGCACGCACCGGACATCATCACCGTGGCCAGCCACCCCAACGTGCTGCCGTCGTCGACCAACCCGACCCGGCCGTACACCCGCAACACGCTCGCCGAGCACCTGGACATGCTGATGGTCTGCCATCACCTGTCGCCGGCCGTGCCGGAGGACCTGGCGTTCGCCGAGAGCCGGATCCGGCCGTCCACGATGGCCGCCGAGGACCTGCTGCACGACCTCGGCGCCATCTCCATCATCGGCTCGGACTCCCAGGCGATGGGGCGCATCGGCGAGGTGGTGCTGCGTACCTGGCAGACCGCGCACGTGATGAAGGCCCGGGTCGGCGCGCTGCCCGGCGACGGGGCGGCGGACAACCTGCGGGCCCGGCGCTACGTGGCGAAGTACACCATCTGCGCGGCAATGGCCAACGGCCTGGACGGCGAGATCGGCTCGGTGGCCCCGGGCAAGCTGGCCGACCTGGTGCTGTGGGACCCGGCCTTCTTCGGGGTACGCCCGCACGTCGTGCTCAAGGGCGGCATGATCGCGCTGGCCCAGATGGGCGACGCCAACGCCTCCATCCCCACCCCGCAGCCGATCTTCCCGCGCCCCATGTTCGGCGCCTACGGCCGGGTACCGGCCGCCACCAGTCTCGCCTTCGTGGCGCCCGCGGCGCTGGAGGCCGGGCTGGAGCTGGACCTGGCCCGCCGGATGGTACCGGTGGCCGACGTCCGCGCCCGGGGCAAGGCCGACCTGCCGGAGAACGGTGCCATGCCGAGGATCGAGGTGGATCCGGACACGTTCACGGTGCGCATCGACGGGGTGGTGGTCGACCCGGATCCGGTGGACGAGTTGCCGATGGCCCAGCGGTACTTCCTGTTCTAAAGATGGACACGCTGCTGCTCCTGCTGGCCGACGGGCGGTTCCCGGCCGGCGGCCACGCGCACTCCGGCGGCCTGGAGGCGGCCGTGGCAGCCGGCCGGGTGACCGGGCTGGCCCAGCTGCGCGACTTCCTCGCCGGCCGGCTGGCCACCCAGGGCCTGGTGGCCGCCGCCTTCGCCGCCGCCACCCACACCGCCCTCGACCACCCGCCCGACCCCGACCCGCCGCCCGGCTCCGGCTCCGGCTCCGGCTCCGGCTCCGGCTCTGACGCTCGGCGCTGGCTCGACGCCCGGCAACCCGGCCGGCGCTGGCTCGATGCTCAGCCGGCCGAGCCGACCCGATCTGTTGGCTGTGCTCGACGGGGAGCTGGATGCGCGGACGCCGTCCCCGGCGCTGCGGCTGGCGTCGCGGCGGCAGGGGCGGGCGCAGCTGCGCGCCGTGCGTAGCATCTGGCCGACCGCGCCGCAGCTGGCCCGGGTGTCCGGGCACCGGGACGGACCGCACCACCCGCTGGCGCTCGGGCTCACCACGGCCGCCGCCGGGCTGCGCGCCGAGGACGCCGCCGCGCTGGCCGCCTACGCAGCGCTGACCGGGCCGGCGAGCGCCGCGGTACGCCTGCTCGGGCTCGACCCGTACCAGGTGCAGGGTCTGCTGACCGCGCTCGCGCCGCACTGCGACGCGGTGGTCCGGGAGGCGCTCGCCGCCGCCGGCAAGCCCCCCGCTGAACTGCCGTCGGCCAGCGCCCCGCTGGCCGACATCTCCGCCGAACTGCACGCCACCTGGGAGGTGCGTCTCTTTGCTTCCTGACGCCACGGTCCCCGAGATTCCTCGGGGCGACCTGCACGACGAGTCCGTCCCGCACACCCATCCGGAGCCCGGTGTCGACCCGCATCCGGCGCTGCCCGCCGCCGCCACCCGCGCGCTGCGGCTGGGCATCGGCGGCCCGGTCGGCTCCGGCAAGACCGCGCTGGTGGCGGCGCTGTGCCGGGCACTGGGCGACCGGCTGCGGCTGGGCGTGGTGACCAACGACATCTACACCACCGAGGACGCCGACTTCCTCAAGCGGGCCGGGGTGCTCGACCCGGCGCGCATCCGCGCCGTGGAGACCGGCTGCTGCCCGCACACCGCGATCCGGGACGACATCTCCGCCAACCTGGACGCGGTGGAGGAGCTGGAGACCAGCCTCGGCCCGCTGGACCTGGTGATCGTGGAGAGCGGCGGGGACAACCTGACCGCCACGTTCAGCCGGGGCCTGGTGGACCGGCAGATCTTCGTGGTCGACGTGGCCGGCGGCGACAAGGTGCCGCGCAAGGGCGGCCCCGGCGTCACCTCGGCCGACCTGCTGGTGATCAACAAGACCGACCTGGCCGAACTGGTCGGCGCCGACCTGTCGGTGATGGACCGGGACGCCCGGGCGCGGCGCGGAGACGCGCCGACCATCTTCCTGTCCATCGCCCGGGACCGCAGCGCCACACCGGTGGCCGAGTGGGTCCTGGCGCAGCTGGCCCCGGTCGCCGTCTGATGCGGGCCAGCGCCCGGGTGGTCGCCGAGCCGGACGGCCGCGGCGGCACCCGGCTGGCCACGCTGCGCGGCGAGTCGCCGCTGCTGCTGCGCCAGACCATCGGCGGGTACGGGCGCCGCACGGTGCACCTGGTCGGCGGCGCGGCCGGCCCGCTGGGCGGGGACGAGCTGCACCTGTCGGTGGAGGTACGCCCCGGCGCGGCGCTGACCCTGCGCACCGTGGCGGCCAGCATCGCGCTGCCGGGGCGCGCCGGGGCGCCGTCGCGCACCGTGCTGGACGTGCGGGTGGGCGCCGGGGCCAGCCTGGAGTACCTGCCGGAGCAGCTGGTCGCCGCGGCCGGCTGCGCCCACCAGGCACTGTCCACTGTGGAGCTGGACGAGGACGCCCGACTGCTGTGGCGGGAGGAGCTGGTCTGCGGCCGGCACGCCGAGTCGCCGGGCGACGCCACGGTGAGCACGCACGTCACCTACGCCGGGGTGGCGCTGCTGCGCCAGTCACTGGCGGTGGGTCCGAACGCGCCCGGCTGGGCCGGCGCCGCGGTGCTCGGCGGCGCCCGGGCCACCGGGTCGCTGCTGCACGTCGGGCCGGGCTGCCCGGCCGCCGCGCCGCTGGGCGGTACCGCCGCCCGGGTACCGCTGGCCGGCCCCGGCTGCCTGGTGACGGCCGTCGCCGACGACGCCAGCCGGCTACGCGCCCTGCTCACCACGCACGGCTGACCGGCCGACCTCAACCGTCGGCGCAGTCCGGCGCGGTAGCAGCGCACCGGCCAGGGCGCCGCCGAGCATGCCGAAGCCGTGCTTGTTGCCCAGCGCGGCGAGCAGTACGGCGGCGGCCAGCGCGACGCCCGGGAACAGCCGGGCCGGCAGCGCCGCCCGGCGCTGGACCAGCTGGATCCCGACCCCGGCCCCGACCGCGGCCAGGACGCCGGCCAGCGCGCCGGAGGCGGCGGTACTGAGCATCGTCAGGCAGTAGCCGGCGCACACGGCGGCCGGCAGCCGGTCCACGCCGCCCCGGGCGTAGCTGGCCAGCAGGCCGCCGGCCAGCCCGCAGACGGCGATGGAGTTGCCGGCGCCGACGCTGTGCGTGAGCATGGCGGCGCTCTGGCCGGCGACCGCCCCGGCGGCGTAGCACGCCAGCGTGCGCCAGGCGCCCAGACTGCGCTCCGCCACCAGCCCCAGCAGCGCCAGGGTGGCCAGGTTGAAGACCGTACCGGCGAGCCCGCCGTCCTGGAACACCAGCGAGGTACCCAGCCGCCACCACTGCCCGTCGCGGATGGCCGCCGGATCCCGCCAGTAGCCGTGCCGGGGGTCCCCGCTGGCCAGCGCGGCCAGTCCGGGTACGGCGGTCAGGACGAACAGCGCGACGGTGGCGTACGGCACCGGTTTCAGCGTCACCCGCCACACTGTGCCGCACCCGCGCCGACGGCGCAGCACCGGCTTGCCGGGGCACTGACGCCGGCCGTTCGGCCACTGGACAGCGTCCGGCGGAGCACCGGCCAGCGGACGGGCCGCCGTGACGGCTGACCCCGGACCCGCTGGGCGGGCGGGGGCCGGGGTCGGGCAGGCTGCGGGGGTGACCGTGGTCGCGGACGTGGAGCTGGGCGGGGAGCTGCCCCGGCTGGCCGACCACACGGCGCAGGGCGCGCCGGTGGACGCGGCCTGGGTGCTGGTGCGCGTCTGCACCGAACCGCTTGGGGTGCTGCGGCTGCCGGTACCGGCCGGTGGGCTGGCGCCGGAGGAGCTGGCTTCGGCCGCCCGGGCCGCCTTCGGCGAGGCGCCGTGGCAGCGGCTGGCCGCCGCCCGGCTGCGGCCGGACCCGTACCTGGCGGGGCGGGAGCGCGCCCTGGCCGACGCCCCGGCGATCACCGTCGTGGTCTGTACCCGCAACCGGCCGGCCGGCCTGCGCCGCTGCCTGGACAGCGTGCTGGCGCAGGGCTACCCCCGGCTGCGGCTGCTGGTGGTGGACAACGCCCCGGACGGTGACGCCACCCGGCGCCTGGTGGCCGCCCTCCCCGGCGTCGAGTACCTCTGCGAGCCGCGCCCCGGCCTGTCCCGGGCCCGCAACGCGGCCCTGCGCGCCGCACCGCAGGACCTGCTGGCCTGGCTGGACGACGACGAGGTGGCCGACCGGTACTGGCTGGCCGAGCTGGCCCGGGCGCTGGTCGAGCACCCGGCGGCGGACGTGGTGACCGGGCCGGTGCTGCCGGCCGAGCTGACCACCCCGGCGCAGCACTGGTTCGAGGAGTACGGCGGGCACAGCAAGGGGCGCGGACTGGCCCCGGCACTGTTCACGCCGCCGTACCGGCAGCACCCGCTCTATCCGCTGCCGCCGTTCGGTGCCGGGGCCAACATGGCCTGGCGGCCGGGCGTGGCGCAGCGGCTGGGCGGCTTCGATCCGGCGCTCGGCGCCGGCAGCCCGGCGCTGGGCGGCGAGGACACCGTGGCGTTCGCCCGGCTGCTGCTGGCCGGCGGGACGATCGCGTACCACCCGGGGGCACTGACCTGGCACCGGCACCGGGCCGGGGTGGACGAGCTGGAGCGCCAGCTCTACGGCTACGGCCTCGGGCTGACGGCGGGCTACACCAGCCTGCTGCTGCGGCGCCCGGGGCTGCTCGTACCCCTGCTGCGCCTGCTGCCCACGGCGCTGCGTGACCTGCGGGCGGCGGACGGGCCGCGGCTGGCCGGCGTGTCGGCCGACTTCCCGGCGCGGCTGCGCTCGGCCGGGCGGCGTGGGATGCTCCGCGGCCCGGCCGCGTACCTGCGCGGCCGGCTACGACGGCGCGGATAGTCGCGGCGCGCGTCCAGCGAACGCCCAGCAACCCCGGCTATCTTTGGGGCGATGCAGGAGAACGAAGCACGACGGGTGGTCGACCGGCTGCGGGACCGGGGCGTACCGGCGCATGTGGAGCGCGCCGGGGTGTCCCAGTTCGGCATCCGCATCATGCTGCCGGACGGCCGGCAGGCGATCTGGGACACCGACGGGACGGCCGGTCTGGAGGCGCAGGTCATGCGCGACGGCGTCCTGGTGGGATTCGTGCCCAAGATCGAGGGCTCCGAGGATTTCGGCGAGGAGCAGGTCATCGACGCGATCGTGCGGACCGACTATGACCATCCGGTGGCCCGGCAGCGCTCCAGCGCGCCGCCGCCGGCCCCGGCGCTGCCCATGGAGGGCGGTTTCTTCCGCCGCTTCCGCGAGGGTTTCCGCGGCCGCTGACCTGCACCGCAGTCACATTTCCGGCCGGTTAACTCCGACCGGTATTTCCTATGCCGAAAACAATCCGATAAGAGTACGGTTCGCCCATGAGGGGGATTGTCGCCGCGATGATCGTGGTGGGTGTGATCGTCGCATTCCGTGCCGGCGCCCGATGGCGCCAAAATTCATTGACGTGGTCCGATCACAAAGTGGCCCGGGGTAAAGCGCAGGGGCTGCAGAAGGCCCGCTGGACCTCGCTCAAGCTCGCCGCCGCCGGACTCTTCGTGCTGCTGGTCTACCTGGTCGTCACCGGCACCGTGGGGCTGGCCATCACCACCGGGGACCAGAAGCCGGGGCAGCCGTCGCCGAGCCCCTGCCCGGTCGCCCAGCAGCCGCACGCCAGCTGCGCGTCGACCGCGGCCGCCGCCCGCTGAGCCATCGCTCAGCTGCGCCGGTAGGCGGGTGCCCGGCTGGGTGCCGCGCGTTCGGCCGCGGTGAGCAACGGCAACACCCTCGGGGGTACCACCACCGAGAGCAGGATCGCGCTGGTGAGCGCGGACCAGTCGGCGCGCGCCGATGGCCAGCAGCACCTCCTGCAGCGCCTGGTGGGATGGCCGCCACCCGGCACAGCACGTCCTGGCTGCCGGTGGTGGCGTAGGCCTCCATCACGCCCGGGATGGCGGCCAGGTGGCCGGCCACCTCGTCCAGCCGCCCCTGGGCGATCTCCAGCGTCACGAACGCCTGCATCGTGTAGCCGGCCGCGTCCAGGTCGATCTCCGGCCCGTAGCCGGTGATGACGCCGGCGGCCTCCATCCGGGCCAGCCGCCCCTGCACGGTGGCCCGGGCGACGCCGGCCAGCCGGGACAGCTCCAGGATGCCGACCCGGGGGTGCTCCCGGGCCAGCCGCAGCAGCGCCACGTCGAGCGCGTCGAGCCGGGCGTCCTGCTGATCCGAACTGGCCATGTGCAGCTCCCTGCTAGGCAGATTGTCAACTTGGCCAGCTTCAGCTTGTCAGATCGGCCGGCTGGCCCTCTACTGGGGCGATGACCGACGCCCTCACCCGCGACGACCTCGACGGCCGGTTGGACGCCCTGGTCGGCGCGGTCCCGCACGACCTGAGCCACGACCCGTTCCCGGTGATCGCGCTGGACCACGTCCGGTTCGCCGTCGGCAACGCCAAGCAGGCCGCCCACTTCTACTCCACCGCCTTCGGCATGACCTGCGTCGCCTACCGGGGCCCCGAGCAGGGCTTCCGCGACCACGCCGAGTACGTGCTGACCTCCGGCAAGGCACGCTTCGTGCTCACCGGCGAGGTCCGCGCCGGCACCCCGGTCGGCGCCAGCGTGGCCGCCCACGGCGACGGCGTCACCGACCTGGCCCTGGAAGTCCCCGACGTGGACGCCGGGTACGCCTACGCGCTCGCGCACGGCGCGCGCGGCCTGGAAGCGCCGCACGAGGAGACCGACGGCCACGGCACCGTCCGGGTGGCCGCGGTGGCCACCTACGGGCAGACCCGGCACACCCTGGTGGACCGCTCCGGCTATCGGGGGCCGTTCCTGCCCGGCTTCGTCAGCCGCGCCCCGCTGTGGACCGCCAAGCCGGCCGGCCACCCGAAGCGCTACTTCCAGGCGGTCGACCACTGCGTCGGCAACGTCGAACTGGGCCGGATGGACGAGTGGGTGGCCTTCTACAACTCCGTCATGGGCTTCACCAACCTGGCCGAGTTCGTCGGCGACGACATCGCCACCGAGTACTCGGCGCTGATGAGCAAGGTGGTGGCCAGCGGCAACCACCGGGTCAAGTTCCCGCTCAACGAGCCGGCGGTGTCCCGGCGCAAGTCGCAGATCGACGAGTACCTGGAGTTCTACGGCGGCGCCGGGGTGCAGCACATCGCGCTGGCCACCGGCGACATCGTCGGCTCGGTCCGCGCCATGCGCGAGCTGGGTGTGGAGTTCCTGGACACCCCGGACGCCTACTACGACACACTGGGGCAGTGGGTCGGGGACACCCGGGTACCGCTGGACACGCTGCGCGAGCTGAAGATCCTCGCCGACCGCGACGAGGACGGCTACCTGTTGCAGATCTTCACCAAGCCGGTGCAGGACCGGCCCACCGTGTTCTTCGAGATCATCGAACGGCACGGCTCGCTCGGCTTCGGCAAGGGCAACTTCAAGGCGCTCTTCGAGGCGATCGAGCGCGAGCAGGCCAGCCGCGGCAACCTGTGACGGCGGAGGAGGCAGCCGATGGCGCACTACCAACGGGTCGGTGAGGTACCGCCGAAGCGGCACACGGCGTTCCGGCAGCCGGACGGGCGGCTGCACGCCGAGGAGCTGATGGGCGAGGAGGGCTTCACCTGCGACTCGTCGCTGCTCTACCACCGGGGCATCCCGTCGGCCATCGTGGCCAGCGAGGCCTGGCCGCTGGAGGGTCAGCAGACCACCGCCAACCACCCGCTACGCCCGCGACACCTGAAGCTGCACGACCTGTTCACCGGCCTGGACTGGAAGTCGGTCGACCCGGTCACCGGGCGCCGCCTGGTGCTGGGCAACGCCGACGTCCGACTGTCCTATGTGGTCAGTGGTGCCGCCTCGCCGTTCTACCGCAACGGACTGGGCGACGAGTGCGTCTTCGTGGAGGCCGGCGCGGCGACCGTGGAGACGGTCTTCGGTGCGCTGGACGTCGGGGCGGGCGACTATGTGCTCATCCCGCGCGCCACCACGCACCGCTGGCTGCCGGCCGGTGACGAGCCGCTGCGCTGCTACGCCATCGAAGCGAACAGCCACATCGCCCCGCCGAAGCGCTACCTGTCCCGCTACGGCCAGTTCCTGGAGCACTCCCCCTACTGCGAGCGCGACCTGCGCACCCCCGCCGAGCCGCTGCTGCTCGACGGCGAGGACGTGCCGGTGTATGTCCGGCACCGGGGCCCGACCGGGCCGGTCGGCTCGGTGCTCACCTACGCCACCCATCCGCTGGACGTGGTCGGCTGGGACGGCTGCCTGTATCCGTACGCGTTCAACGTGGCCGACTTCGAGCCGATCACCGGGCGGCTGCACCAGCCGCCACCGGTGCACCAGGTCTTCGAGGGCGTCAACTTCGTGGTGTGCAACTTCGTCCCACGCAAGGTGGACTACCACCCGCTGGCCGTCCCGGTGCCGTACTACCACTCCAATGTGGACTCTGACGAGGTGATGTTCTACGTCGCCGGGGACTACGAGGCGCGCAAGGGCTCCGGCATCGGGCTCGGCTCGGTGTCCCTGCACCCGGGCGGGTACGCGCACGGGCCGCAGCCGGGCGCCGCCGAGGCCAGCATCGGCGCCGAGCGCTTCGACGAGCTGGCCGTCATGGTGGACACGTTCCGCCCGCTGGAGCTGGGCGAGGCGGGACTGGCCTGCGAGGACCCGGGGTACGCCTGGACCTGGGCGGGCCGGCAGCGGTGACCGCCCCGCCGGGGCGCGCTTGGGTGGATATCGCGCCGGAGAGCGACTTCCCGGTCACCAACCTGCCCTACGGCGTCTTCACCGACGGCTCCGGCCCGCCCCGGGTCGGCGTCGCCATCGGCGGGTACGTGCTGGACGTGTCCCGGCTGGCCACCCCGTACGCGGCCGAGCTGGCCCAGCCGGCGCTGAACGCCTTCGCCGCACTCGGCCGCACCGCCTGGACCGGGCTGCGCGCCCGGCTCACCAAGGCGCTGACCGACCCGGCGTACCGCCCGGCCGTCGCCCCGCTGCTGCGCCCGGCCGGCGACGTCCAGCTGCTGCTGCCCTTCCAGGTGGCCGACTTCGTCGACTTCTACGCCGCCGAGGCGCACGCCATCAACCTGGGCCGGATGTTCCGCCCCGGCCAGCCGCCGTTGCAGCCCAACTGGAAGCGGCTGCCGGTCGGCTACCACGGCCGGGCCGGCACGGTGGTCGTCTCCGGTACGCCCATCGTGCGCCCCAGCGGCCAGCGCGGGCCGGACGACTTCGGGCCCACCGCGAAGCTGGACATCGAGGCGGAGCTGGGTTTCGTGGTGGGCCTCGGTTCGCCCCTCGGCCAACCGGTGCCGGCGGATGCCTTCGCCCGGCACGTGCTGGGCGCGGTGCTGGTCAACGACTGGAGCGCCCGGGACATCCAGCGCTTCGAAACGGTGCCGCTCGGCCCGTTCCTGGGCAAGTCGTTCGCCACCTCGATCTCCCCCTGGGTAATACCGCTGCCGGCGCTGGCCGCGGCCAGGGTACCCGGGCCGCCACAGGATCCGCCGCCGCTGCCCTACCTGCGCGGCCGGCAGCGCTGGGGACTGGACGTGACGCTGACGGTGGAGTGCAACGGCACCCCGCTGTCCCGGCCGCCGGCGCGCGCGCTCTACTGGACGGCCGCCCAGCAGCTGGCCCACCTGACGGGCAACGGCGCGTCGCTGCGCACCGGGGACCTGTTCGCCAGCGGCACCGTCTCCGGCACCGAACCCGACGAGTGGGGGTCGCTGATCGAGCTGACCTGGGACGGTACCCGCCCGCTGGAGCTCGCCGACGGCCAGCGGCGCGACTTCCTCGCCGACGGTGACACGGTGACCATCCGGGGCAGCGCGCCGGGGGCGGGCGGTACCCGGATCGGCTTCGGTGCTGTCACCGGCACCATCCAGCCGGCCCGCTGAGCACCTCAGGGCATGTCTGCGCCCTGCTCTGTTGCCGCCGCCCCGGCACAGTGGCCAACCGAGAAACGCCTTAGGTCCATCGACAGGGGTCATTTGACACTTCCCCGGGTCACCTGCGCGCGATACGGTCCGCGCACTGCGCTGTCCATTGTGGTCGCATCGCCCTCCACAGCTGGACCGCCGTGGTCGGCCGGGAGCCAACAGATCGTCGTGAGGCACAACAAGGGAGTCAGCATGTCGGTGTTCCATGCGCTCGGCACAACTTCACCGCGCTGGTGGCGTCGGTTCGCCGCCAGCGTCGGCGCGTCACTGGCGCTCGTCGTCGCCACCGGTGTGCCCGCGCACGCGGCGAACGGCGGACTGTCCGACAACTTCGAGGCGCCGGACGCCGGCCAGGTGTGGCAGGCGCAGGATGGCCTGTACAACATGGTCGTGCCCGCCCCGGATGCGCACTCCCCCTCGCACATCGGGTATTTGAATTGGACGAGGCTCGATTCCTGGTCGAGCCTGGGGCGGTCGGTTCAGCTGCCGGCCGTGCCGGGCCCGGGCACCAGATGCAGGGCTTCGATCTGGATCGAGCCGCTACCTTTTTCTCCCACCGATGACCTCGAGGTGAACGTCGAGGTCATCAACCCGACGGACTGGACGTACATCGCCCTCGGCACCCGGACCGTCGCCAACAGCGGCTGGCAACAGATCAGCTCGCCGTTCTGGACGCCGTACACACTGGACGTCTACTTCCGTGTCTCGAACCTCAGCTACCCGGGCCACCCCTACGGTGGTGGTCAGGCGTATCTCGACGACTTCCGGGTGATCTGCGCCTGGACCTAGGAGCGTTTGCCGCTCGGACGACGCCGCATCGCCAGGCGTCGCCCGCATCGCCCACATGAGACGGCGGCGGCCGGACGGGACACCCCGTCCGGCCGCCGCCGGTCACACCCGGGACCGGGATTCCCGGCCCGGTCGACTCCGCAGCCGCCTCAGCCCTTGACCGAGCCGGCCAGCAGGCCACGGACGAAGTAGCGCTGCAGTGAGAAGAACACGATGACCGGAATGACGATCGACACGAACGCGCCGGCCGTGGTGACCTCCCAGTGGCTGCCGAAGCCGCCGGAGAGCTGGGCCAGGCGCTGGGTCACCGGGGCCACCTCGTCCGAGCCGCCGGTGAAGGTCAGCGCCACCAGCAGGTCGTTCCACACCCAGAGGAACTGGAAGATGGCGAACGAGGCGAGCGCCGGGGCCGCCAGCGGCAGCACGATCGACCGGAAGATCCTGAAGTGGCTGGCCCCGTCGACCAGCGCCGCCTCCATCACCTCCCCGGGCAGCTGGTTGATGAAGTTGTGCAGCAGGAAGGTGGCCAGCGGCAGGGCGAAGATGGTGTGCGCGATCCACACCGGCACGTAGGTGCCGCCCGCGCCCGGGATGCTGGTGAAGATCTTCAGCAGCGGCACCAGGGCCATCTGGATCGGCACCACCTGGAGCGCGAACACGATGAAGAAGATCGTGTCACTGAACCGGAACCGCACCCAGGACAGGCAGTACGCCGCCATCGAGGCGATCACCAGCGGGAAGATGGTGGCCGGGATACAGATGACGATCGAGTTCACCACGAACGGCATCAGGCCGCCCTCGGCGCCGAAGCCGCTGACGAACAGCACGGTGTTGTAGTTGCTCAGGGTGAAGCTCGGGTGCTCGAAGAAGGTCCACCAGCCGGTGTTGGCCACGTCCCCCTGCGGCCGGATCGAGGTGACCAGCAGGCCGAAGGTGGGGATGGTCCAGAAGATGGCGACGGCGAGCACGAACATGGTGGCCAGCGGGCCGGAGAACCGGCCCCGCATGCTCCTGGGCACCCGGGCGCTGCCGTCCGGTGCGGCCGGCCTGTCCTCGGCCAGGTACTCGACAGCCTCAGCACTGGTCATCGGTTGGCACGCTCCCTCCGCAGCTGCAGGATGTTGTACGCCACCAGCGGGAGCACACCCAGGAAGAGGATGACCGCCAGGGCGGAGCCCCGGCCCGTGTTGTACTGCTCGAACGACTGGGAGTACATCTCGTTCGCCAGCACCTGCGTGCCGAAGTTGCCTCCGGTCATGGTGCGGACGATGTCGAAGATCTTCAGGGTCGTGATCATCACCGTGGTGAGCACGACGATCAGGGTGCTGCGGATCAGCGGGATCTTGACGCTGAACAGCAGCCGGACGCCGCGCGCCCCGTCCATCGCGGCGGCCTCCACGATGTCGGTGGGGATGGCCTTGATGGCCGCGGAGAGCACCACCATGGCGAAGCCGGTCTGCACCCACACCAGGATCACCATCAGCAGGAACGTGTTCAGCGGCTTGGACAGCAGCCAGTTGGGCGGGTGCTGCCAGCCCGCCGCCAGGGCGACCTGGTTGAGCAGGCCGATCTGCGGCTGGTCGCGGTCACGGAACTGGTAGATGAACTTCCAGATGATGCTGGCGCCGACGAACGAGACGGCCATCGGCACGAAGATCAGCGACTTGTACACGGCCTCGCCGCGCAGCCGGTCCACCAGCAGCGCCAGAGTGAGCCCGAGGACGGTCACCACCGTGGGGGCCACCACGATCCAGAGCACGGTGTTGAACAGCACCTCGTGCACGATCCGGTCGGTGGTGAAGATCCACTTGTAGTTGCCCCAGCCGATCCAGTTGGTGCCGGCCTCGCCGTGGAAGCTGTACCACAGCGTGCGGATCGCCGGGTAGACCAGGCCGACCAGCAGCAACGCCACCGCCGGCCCGAGGAACACCGCGATGGCCAGCCACCGGCTCAGCCGGCCGGACGCCTGGCTGGCCAGGAAGAAGATGACCAGAACTATGGCGAGGAAGATCGCCACGGCAGCGATCATCACGCCGAACTTGGAGACGGAGTCGCTCAGCGTCGAGGCGAGCGTCACCCTAACCACCTCACCTCACTACGAGCGTCGCGGCCCGGGCAGCGGTGCCCCGGGCCGCGACGGTCTGTCAGATGTTTCCTAACACCACCTGGCGGTTGACGCCAGAGTTACCGGCGGCCTCACTGCGGCCAGGCGGCGTCAATCTCCTTGGCGACGTCGGCCGGCGACTTGTTCTCCGCGAAGAACGAGGTCATCGACTTCCACTCCTGACCGGCACCGACCGCCGCCGGCATCAGGTCGGAGGCGTCGAACCGGAAGGTGGCGTTCTGGTCGGTCAGGTACTTGGCCGACAGCGCGTCCACCGCGTTGGTGTAGAGGCTCTGGTCCACGCCGTTGTTGGCGGAGACCCAGCCCGGAGCCACCTTGACGCGGCTGGTGTGCCACTCCTTGGAGGACAGGTAGCTCTGCACCGCCTGCACCTCCGGCTTGTTGGAGAAGGCGGTGACGAACTCGCCGCCACCCTCGACCGGAGTGGTCACGCTGGCGCTCTGCGACGGCAGGTAGAAGGCGAACGCGTCGCCGTCCGGACCCACGTTGGTGCCCTTCGGCCACTGGGCGCCGTAGAAGGACGCCTGCTGCAGCAGGAAGCACTGCCCGGTGAGGATCGGCTTGCCGGCGTCCTGGAACGTGGTGGTGGCGATGGTCTTCGAGTCACCGTAGCCACCGTTGACCCACGCCGGGTTGCGCATCCAGCCGGACAGCGTGTTCAGCGCGTCCACGATCTGCGGGTCGCTGAACTTCACCTTGTGCGCCACCCAGTCGTCGTAGACCTGGCCGCCGTACTTGCCGAGGACGATCTCCTCCAGCCAGTCGGTGGCCGGCCAGCCGGTGGCCGTACCCGAGCCGATGCCACCGCACCACGGCTTCTTGCCGGTGGCCGCGATGGTGTTGGACAGCTGGGTCAGCTCGTCCCAGGTGGTCGGCACCTTGTACCCGGCGGTGCTGAACGCCTTCGGCGAATACCACACCATGGACTTCATGTTGGCGCTCATCGGAGCGGCGTAGAACGTGCCGTTGACGGTGCCGTAGGACTTCCAGGCCTTGTTCCAGTACTTGTCGACGTTGTCGACGACCGCCTGCGGCGGCTTGACCACCTTGCCGGACTGCACCATCTTCTGCAGCAGGCCGGGCTGCGGGATGATGGCGAGGTTCGGGGCGTTGCCGCCCTGCACCCGGACCGGGAGCTGAGACTCGAAGTCGTTGGCGCCCACGTAGTCGATGTTGATGCCGGTACAGGTCTCGAACTGCGCCCAGGACTTGTTGAGCGAGTCGGACTCCGGGCTGATGATGGAGCCGAACATGGACACCTTGGTGCCCGAGTGCCCGGCGTAAGACTGGTATTGCGCGCAGTCCCCGGTCAGCGTGGGCACCGGTGCGGCGCTCTTGGACGAGTTCCCGCACGCGGAAATGGTCAGTACGCCCACGGCCGCGGTGGCCACCAGGGCCACACCCCGGAAGCGGGCGATGGCCGTCATGACGTCACCTGGCCGGTGCCGTGCCAAACCTGCATTACGTCCTCCTTGACTGAACAACCATGGGACCGCCACGGACTGCCGTCCGGGCCGGTCATGGCCTCCGCGTCTAGACTTTCCGTAGTTACCAACGGGTGTCAACCGTTACGGCGGCGTTGCGGGTTGCGAAATGGTCTCTCCATGGGAGCGCTCCAATCACGTCGTGGCGGTCGTTTGCCAGAGCCACACAATGATCAGACAGGAACAGATCGCAAGGATTCCGGCAACGCGCAACGCCGTGACGCGGCCGACCGGGATCCCCGGAGCGGCGCCGCGTCCCGGCGTTCGGGACAGTGGTGGCAGGGGTCACGGCGGGCTTCCGTAGCCGGCCAGGAAGAGCGCTTCGGCGGTGGCCAGGTGGGCGATCTCGGTGGGGTCGACGCTCTCGTTCGGCGCGTGGATGAGGCAGCGCGGCTCCTCCACGCCCATCAGGATGATCTCCGCGGTAGGGAACGTCTCCTGGAACACGTTGCACAGTGGAATGGAGCCGCCCTGCCCGGCGGAGGCCAGCTCCCGGCCGTAGGCGGCGCGCATCGCCTCACCCATCGCCCGGTACGCCGGCCCGCCGGTGGCCGCCTGGAACGGCGCGCCGAGCGCCTCCCGCTCCACCTCCACCCGGACCCCCCAGGGCACCGCGCGGGTCAACTGGTCGAACAGCGCGTCCTGCGCGCGCCGGGGATCCATCCCCGGCGGTACCCGCAGGTTGAGCCGGGCCCGGGCGGTGGGCTGGATGGCCGCGGCCGAACCGACCACCGGCGGGGCGTCGATGCCCAGCACGGTCACCGCCGGCCGGGCCCACACCAGGTCGGCCACCGCGCCGTCGCCGAGCAGCCCCACCCCCTCGGGTACCCCCGCGTCGGCGCGGAACTGCTCCTCCGGGTACGGCACGCCGGTCCAGGTCTGGCTGCTGTCCAGCCCGGCGATGGTGGTATTGCCGTGCTCGTCGCGCAGGGTGGCCAGGGCGCGGATGAGCGCGGCCAGGGCATCCGGCGCCGGCCCGCCGAACATGCCGGAGTGCACCTCGCCGGCCAGCGCGCGGACCGTCACCACCACGTTGGCCAGGCCGCGCAGGCTGGTGGTGACGGTGGGCTGGCCGACCGCCGCGTTGCCGGTGTCGCAGACCAGGATGGCGTCGGCGCGCAGCAGGTCGGGGTGGCGCGGGACGAAGTCCTCCAGGCCGCCGGTGCCCTGCTCCTCCGAGCCCTCCACCACCAGCTTGAGGTTGACCGGCAGCGCGTCGCCCAGGGCGCGCAGCGCCGTCAGGTGCATGAGGATGTTGCCCTTGCAGTCGGCGCTGCCCCGACCGTACCAGCGGCCGTCGCGTTCGGTGAGCTCGAACGGCGGGCTGTGCCAGCTGCTCTCGTCCAGCGGCGGCTGCACGTCGTAGTGCGCGTAGAGCAGCACCGTCGGGGCGTCCGGCGGCCCCTCGCGGGAACCGATGACGGCCTGCGAACCGTCCACTGTGGGCGCCAGCCGCGCGTCGGTGAAGCCGACCTCGGCGAAGGCGTCGCGGACCCAGGTGGCGGCCCGCTCGCACTCGCTGGGCGGGTACTGCCGGGGGTCGGCGACCGACTTGACGGCCACCAGTTCGGCCAGCTCCGTCCGGGCCCGACCCATCAGCGCGTCGACCCGCTCGGAGACGTTCCCCGGTCCCGTCATGCTCACCCCGCCACGTCGTCGAACTTCAGGTCCTTGATGTAGTTGGTGAAGTCGGCCAGCTGCTCCGGGCAGTAGATGCCGATGGCCAGCAGCTCGCCCTGGATGACCCGGCCGTCCACAGTGGTGGGTCGGGTGCCCGGACCGCCCGCGCCGTTGGCCAGTTGCGCGTTGAGGTTGGCCTGGTGCAGCGCGTTGGCCGGGTCGGTGCACATCGCGCCGCCGTCGTCGCCGAGTACCCGGGTGATCTGGGTGGTGCTCGGCACCGGCAGCCCGGCCGTGGCGAACGCGGTCTGTAGCTGCGCGGCGCGCTGCTCGGCGGTCCGGTTGGTCTTCACGGTCTTCCCGATCAGCAGCGCGATGAGCGCCAGGATCAGTACCACGGCACCGAGGATGACGTAGGTGACGATCCGCTTGCGGCGCGGGTTGTGGTCCAGGCTCATGCTGGTCATCGTCAGGCCACCGCCTCGGTCAGCGCCGGGTCGGCGGTCTTCCAGCTCGGCTTGCGCAGCCGGTAGAACAGGAACGGGACGAGCAGCCCGACGATGCCCAGCCCGCCGCCCACGATGGCCACGTAGAGCAGCACGCTGCTGCCGCCGAACTGTGACGACGGGACGAACCCGATGAGCAGCGCAGCCGACGAGGCGAGGAACCCGACCACGCAGACCACGGCCAGCACGGGGACCCGGAAGCCGCGCGGGTGGTCCGGCTGGCGGCGCCGCAGCCGGACCGCCGCGACGAACATCAGCAGGTACACGATGAGGTACACCTGCGTGGTGATCACCGAGAAGATCCAGTAGGCGCTGGAGACGTCCGGGATGAAGGCGTAGGCCAGCGCGATGACGGTGGTGACCGCGCCCTGGGCAACCAGGATGTTCTGCTGGACGCCGTGCTTGTTCAGCTTCTGCAGCACCGGCGGCAGGTAGCCCTCCTGCCGGGAGATCAGCAGCAGCCCCTTGGACGGGCCGGCCAGCCAGGTCAGCATGCCGCCGAGCGAGGCGGTGACCAGCGCGATGCCGAGGATCGGGGTGAGCCACTGCACGCCGAACTGGGCGAAGACGAAGTCGAACGCCTGCATCACCCCGGCGGTCAGCGACAGGTCCTGGGACGGGATCACCCAGCTGATGGCCAGCGCCGGCAGGATGAAGATGAGCAGCACCATGCCCACCGCCAGGAACATCGACTTCGGGAAGTCGCGGGCCGGCTTGCGCAGCGAGCTGACGTGCACGGCGTTCATCTCCATGCCCGAGTAGGACAGGAAGTTGTTGACGATGAGGACCAGGCTGGCCAGGCCGGTCCAGGCGGGCAGCAGGTGGCTGGCGGTCATCGGGGCGGCCGACGGGTTGCCCTGACCGAGGAAGACCATGCCGAGCACGACCAGGATGACGCCGGGGATCAGGGTACCGATGACCAGCCCGGCGCTGGACAGCCCGGCGACCGACTTGGTGCCCTGTGAGGAGACGTAAACGCCGGACCAGAAGCACACCATGATGACCGCCGCGGTCCACAGCCCGCTGCTGGCCAGCGCCGGGTTGAACACGTAGGCCAGGGTGCTGGCCACGTAGGCGAGCAGGCTGGGGTAGTAGAAGATGGTCATGGCGAACTGGCACCAGACGGCGAGGAACCCCAGCGGCTTGGACAGTCCCTGGGAGACCCAGTTGTAGACCCCGCCGCTCCAGCCGGAGGCGAGTTCGGCGGAGACCAGCGCGGTGGGCAGCAGGAAGACGACGGCCGGCAGCAGGTAGAGGAAGACGCAGGCCAGGCCGTAGACGGCCATCGTGGGGGCGGCGCGCAGGCTGGCCACCGAGGCGGTGGTCATCATGGCCAGGGCGACCCAGGAGATCTTCGGCGGGGCGACCACCGCCGGGCGCGCGGCGGCCTTGGCTGCCGCCGGTACCCGTCCGAGGGGTACGTCAGCTGTGGTCATCGCCGCCTCCATGTCCCGTGGCCAGCGGCGCGCGTGCCCGGTGGGCCAGCGACGACGTTGCCGCGATGGTTCCCGGGGCGGGCCGACCCCCGTTGCACCGACCCGCCCCGCTTTCTAGTTTGAGGCTAATGCGTAGTGAGTCCGTTTTGCGGAATAATCTTGTGATTGCTCGGCAGTGGCCGCGAGCCCGGGCCGGCGCCCGGCGCCCCCCGTGGCAGCCCGGCAGCGGCGCGTCCACCGGCCCGGGCTCGCGGAGTTTGCGCCGATGCGGTACACACGGGAGCGCAGCGCATCCCGACCGCGCCTTCCCCTGGGGGTACCCCGTATGGCTCAGTCTCTCGCCGACACCGGCGCGCAGGCCCTCGTCGGCTCCATGGGGACCGACGTCTGGGCGGCCACCAAGAGCGGCTTCGCCTACCTGCTGGCGGCCGGCTCGCAGGCCGCCTCCGACGAGTGGGAGGAGCGCCTGGAGGCCTCCGCCACCCTGGTCGCCGCCGGCGCCACCCAGGCACAGACCGACGAATGGACCGCCCAGCTGGACCGCCTGCTGGCCACCGACCCGGGGGTCGAGGAGAAGCTCGCCGCCCTGGTCGAGGAGATCTCCGACCGGCTGGCCACCGGCGGCGGCGCGCTCTGACCCGCGCCGGTCGCCCGGAACCGCCCACCCGGGCCGGTACCGTGAGGTTTGGCCCAGGCCGGCGCGGGTAGTCGGCAGGGGCGAAGGGGGGACCGATGCGTGCGCTGACGGTGCGTCCCGGCGAGAAGGACTCCCTCGCCCTGACCGACCTGCCCGAACCGGCACCCGACGAGGGGCCGGTCCTGGTGCAGAGCCTCGCCGTCGGGCTGTGCGGCACCGACACGGAGATCGTCGCCGGCGACTACGGCGCCGCCCCGCCCGGCGCCGACCTGCTCGTCCTCGGCCACGAGAACCTCGGCCGGGTGCTCGAAGCGCCGCCCGGCGCCGGACTCGCCGAGGGCGACCTGGTGGTCGGCATCGTCCGGCACGCGGACCCGGTGCCCTGCCCGGCCTGCGCGGCCGGCGAGTGGGACATGTGCCTCAACGGCCGGTACACCGAACACGGCATCGCCGGGCTGCACGGCTTCGCCCGGGAGCGCTGGCGGGACACCGCCGAGGCCATGGTGAAGCTGGACCCCGCCCTGGTCGACGTGGGGGTGCTGCTGGAGCCGACCACGATGGTGGCCAAGGCGTGGGAGCAGATCGACCGCATCTCGGCGCGCGCCTTCTCCCGGCACCGGGTCGCCGCGATCACCGGCGCCGGCCCGATCGGGCTGCTCGCCGCGCTGCTCGGCGCCCAGCGCGGACTGGAGATGCACGTCTTCGACGTGGTCACCGACGGGGTCGAAGCCCCAGCTGGTCGCCGACGCTCGGGGCGCACGTACCACCACGTGCCGCTGCCGGACAGCGGAGTGCTGCCGGACATCGTGGTCGAGTGCACCGGCGTACCCGGCGTGATCCTCGACGCGATCACCCACAACGCCACCGACGCCATCGTCTGCCTGACCGGCGTCTCCAACGCCGGCACTCCGCTGCCCATCGACGTCGGCCTGTTCAACCGGATCTCCGTGCTGGAGAACGACGTCGTCTTCGGCACCGTCAACGCCAACCGCCGGCACTACCAGGCCGCCGCGCAGGCGCTGCTCGCCGCCGACCGGGCCTGGCTGGGCCGCCTGATCACCCGGCGCACCGGCGTGGCCGACTTCGCCGACGCGTTCGCCCGGCGGCCCGAGGACGTCAAAGTCGTCGTCGAGTTCGCCAGATGAGCGCTCCGCTGGCCACCCCCACCGGCAACCGGATCGAGGACTACGCGCTCATCGGCGACCTGCACACCGGCGCCCTGGTCGGCCGGGACGGCTCGATCGACTGGCTGTGCCTGCCCAACTTCGACTCGCCGGCCTGCTTCGCCGCGCTGCTGGACTCCCCGGACGCCGGCCGCTGGCTGCTCGCCCCGGCCGCCGGCGGCGCCCGGGCCACCCGCCGGTACCACGGCGACACGCTGGTGCTGGAGACCGAGTGGCAGACCGGCACCGGCCGGGTCCGGGTGATCGACTTCATGCCGCCGCGCAGCGCCGACATCGACATGGTCCGCATCGTCGTGGGCGAGCAGCGGCACCGTGCGGATGCGCACCGAGCTCGTGCTGCGCTTCGACTACGGCCGGGTGGTGCCGTGGGTACGCCAGCGCGGCACCGCCGGGCTGGAGGCGGTCGCCGGCCCGGACGCGGTGTGGCTGCAGACGCCGGTGCCGCTGCGCGGGCGACGGCAAGACCACGGTCGCCGAGCTTCACCGTCGCCGCCGGCGAGCGGGTGCCGTTCGTGCTGACCTGGCGGCCGTCCTGAAGGACGGGGCGCCGCGCCGGCTGGACGCCGAGGAGCAGCTGGTCAACACGGTGGAGTTCTGGACCCGCTGGGTGGATCGGTTCGACAGCCCGGCAGGGCCGTGGCGGGACGCGATCACCGCGGTCGCTGCTCACGCTCAAGGCGCTGACCTTCGCAGCCGACCGGCGGCATCGTCGCCGCGCCCACCACCTCGCTGCCCGAGCAGATCGGCGGCCCGCGCAACTGGGACTACCGCTACTGCTGGCTGCGCGACTCGACGTACACGCTGCAGGCGCTGCTGGCCGCCGGGTACGTCGCCGAGGCGAAGGCCTGGCGGGACTGGCTGCTGCGCGCGGTCGCCGGCGACCCGGCCGAGCTGCAGATCATGTACGGCCTGGACGGCACCCGCCGGCTGCCCGAGTACGAGCTGCCCTGGCTGCGCCGGCTACGAGGGCTCCGAGCCCGGTCCGGGTCGGCAACGCCGCCGCCGACCAGCTGCAGCTCGACGTCTGGGGCGAGGTGCTCGACAGCCTCTACCTGGCCCGGGAGGCCGGGCTGGCCGCCAGCGACAGCGCCTGGGACCTGCAGGTCGCCCTGCTGGACTATCCTGGAAGGCGCCTGGCACCAGCCGGACAACGGGCTGTGGGAGATGCGCGGCCCGCGCCGGCACTTCACCCACTCCAAGGTGATGGCCTGGGTGGCGTTCGACCGGATGGTCCGGCTCGGTCCGCGAGCACAAGCTGCCCGGCGACGTGGACTGCTGGGAGGCCGTGCGGGACGAGATCCAGCGCCGAGGTCCTGGCGCGACGGCTTCGACGCCGAGCGCAACACCTTCGTGCAGTCCTACGGCTCCACCGAGCTGGACGCGGCGCTGCTGCTGATCCCCCGGGTCGGCTTCCTGCCCGGCGACCGACCCGCGGGTGGTCGGCACCATCGACGCGATCCAGCGCGAGCTGACCGAGCGACGGGTTCGTGCTGCGCTACCGCACCGGACCGTCCGACGACGGCCTGCCCGGCGGCGAGGGCGTCTTCCTGGCCTGCTCGTTCTGGCTGGTCGACGCGCTGCACGGCGGCCGGCCGCCGGGACGAGGCGGTGGCGCTGTTCGAGCGGCTGCTGGGCCTGCGCAACGACGTCGGGCTGCTCAGCGAGGAGTGGGACCCGCGCGCCGGCCGGCAGCTCGGCAACACCCCGCAGGCGTTCAGCCACTTCGCCGTGGTGGTGTCCGGGCTGCAACTGGCGACCGCACGGGCACCGGCGCAGCCACCAGGCGCCGCCGGTCCGCTCCGGACCCTGACGGGTCGGCCGGACGGCTCAGCCGGTCGGGCTGGGCGACTGGAACCGGCCGCGCTCGCCGGGCGGTAGCAGCTGCGTACCGGCCCTGATCCGCTGGGCGACGGTGGCCAGGCCGGCGGCGGCGCCGGCCGGGCTGGCCGCCTCGACCAGCAGGCCACCGTCGGCGTCGTCGAGCAGGAAGGTGTCCCCGGCGGCGGCGAACGTCTCGATGAAGCGCACCGCCAGGGTGCCCGGGCCGGCCGAGGCGTCGCCGTGGCTGATCGCCGGGGCCGGCAGCCCGCGCTGGACCAGGGCGGCGGAGACGGCGGCGGCGGCCGGGGCGAGCGTCGCGTCGTCCGGGATGACGATGCGCGCGATCTGCGGCGCCGGCACCGCCGAGGCGGTCGGGGCGGGTTGAGCGGTCGGGCTGCCGGGTTGGGCGTTCGCGGCTGCGCAGCCGGCCAGCGTGAGCACCAGGGTGAGCAGCGCGGCGACCGCGCGCGGCCGGGGCGGTCGGGGGTGCGCCGTCATGCCGCCATGGTAGGGCGGATCGGTCGGGCCGGCGCGCGTCAGCGGCGGTAGTCGGCCGGGCGCCGGCTGGGATCCTCGGCCAGCCAGGCCAGATACTCGTTGTACGCGCGCAGTCGAGCGTCCGTGCCGGCGGGCTCCCGGCGCACCGGCTCGGGTACCCGGGTGAGCAGCGGGTCGACGGGCTCCGTGGCGGCGGGCGGCGGGCCGGGCTGGTCGCCCCGCGCGGCGAGGCGCAGTTCGCGCAGCCAGATGCCGATGGCGAAGAGCGCGAAGACCGGCCACTCGACGGCGTAGGCGTAGCTGAGCGTGTTGCCGCCCCGGGCCCGGTCGAACTGCCACCAGCCGAGCGCCGCGCACACCCCGACCGCGACCAGCAGCACGGCGTGCCGCAGCAGCCAGGCCGGAGTCAGGTACGCACGCACGCCACCAGGGTATCCGCCGGCCGGCTCCGGGCCGGTCCCCGGCGCCCGGCCGACCCGCGCCGGTGCGGCGCTGAGCCGGCACGGGTGGCCGCTGCTGCGCTGAGCGGGGCGGCGCAGATAGGCCGGTGCTGCGGCTGAGCGGAGCGGCGCAGATAGGCCGGTGCTGCGGCTGAGCGGGGCGGCGCAGGTCGGCCGGTGCTGCGCTGGGTGGGGCGGGTGGTCGCTGCCGAGCTGAGCGGGGTGGCGCGGGTGCCGGTGCTCAGCCGGGTGGGGCGGTGCCGAGGACCCGGGACTTCTCGGCGGCGAACTCGGCGTCCGTGAGCTTGCCCCGATCGTGCAGGTCGGAGAGGGTGTGCAGCTGTTCAGTGGTGTTCGACGGCGCGTAGCGCTGCACGAACGCGCGGCTGTTCTCGTCGATCGCCTGCCGCTCCGCGGGGGTGACCCCGGCGGGCCGGAAGATCAGGTACATCAGCGTGCCGAAGAACGGCACCAGGATGACCACGGCGACCCACAGCGCCTTGAGCCAGCCCGACATGTCGTCCCGGCGGAAGATGTCGACCAGCGCGAAGGCCCAGATCAGCAGCAGCGGGATGTAGATCAACAGCAGCCAGAAGAACTCCCAGAAGGAGGTGCTGTCATCAGCGAGGATCATGCAATGGTTGTATCACCGCAAAATGGTCTTTAGTTCACATTCACCGAAACTCGACCCGCAAGAGCGGAGATATCCTCACTCGGGTGAGCGTCACCAGCCGCGTCCTCGAACGGATCATGAAGCTCCCGCCGCCGGTCACCCGCGCGGTCCGGGCGCACCGCAATATCCCGGTACACACCCGCGACGGGGTACTGCTGCGCACCGACCACTACGAGCCCCGGCTGCCCAGCGCGCCGACCGTGCTGATCCGCACCCCGTACGGCCGGGGCGGCATGATCGGCGTGCTACACGGCCGGGTCTTCGCCGAACGCGGGTACCACGTGGTGATCCAGAGCTGCCGGGGCACCTTCGACTCCGGCGGCGTCTTCGAGCCCATGCGCCACGAGCGCGACGACGGCCTCGACACGCTGGCCTGGCTGCGCGCCCAGCCGTGGTTCGACGGCCGGGTCTTCACCTTCGGCCCCAGCTACATGGGCTTCGCCCAGTGGGCGCTGGCCGCCGGGGCCGGCCCGGAGCTGCGCGGCATGGTGCTGCCGGTGACCATCGCCGCGTTCCGCGACCCGACCTACGCGGGCGGCTCCTACTCGCTGGCCACCACGCTGCACTGGGGGGTGTTCGTCGGCAACCAGGGCGGCTCGGCGCTGGCCCTCGCCTACCGCCAGCGGCGCAGCGCGGCGCGCATCCGCAGCGCGCTGAGCCAGCTGCCGCTGGCCGACCTGGACCAGCTGGCCAGCGGCCGGGAGATCGCCTTCTACCAGGATTGGCTGCGGCACGCCGAGAGCGACGACCCGTACTGGGAGCCGCGCAACCACCGGGCCGAGGCGTCCGTCCCGACCCTCATGATCGCCGGCTGGCAGGACATCTTCCTGCCCTGGCAGCTGCGCGACTACCAGAGCGTCCGGGCGGCCGGCGGTACCCCGCGCCTGGTCATCGGGGACTGGACGCACACCAGCACCGAGCTGGCCGGCTACTCGATCCGGGCGGCGCTGCGCTTCTTCGCCACCCTGCGCGACGGCGGCCGGCCACCCACGGGGGTACGCGTGCGCATCGCCGGCGGCGACGACCTGCGCGACCTTCCCGACTGGCCGCCACACCGGCACGCCCAGCCCTGGTACCTGCAGCCCGACGCCGGCCTGGGCACCGAACCGCCGCCGCCCGGCGACCCGGACAGCTTCGTCTACGACCCGGCCGACCCCACCCCGTCCCCGGGCGGCCCGCTGATCACCCCGGACGCCGGCCGGGTGGACAACCGCCCCGTCGAGCGCCGCCCCGACGTGCTGGTCTACTCCAGCGCCCCGCTGCCGGCCCCGGTCGAGGCGATCGGCCCGGTCACCGCCACGCTCCGGGTACGCGCCTCGGTCGAGCACTTCGACGTGGCGGTACGCGTCTGCGACGTGGACGCCGAGGGCCGCTCCTGGAACGTCTGCGACGGCCTCACCCGGGTGCGCCCCGGCACCTGGCCGGTCGACGCCGACGGGGTACGCGAGGTCGACGTGGAGCTGTGGCCGATCGGCTACCACTGGCGCGCCGGCCACCGGGTCCGGGTCCAGGTGGCCGGGGCGGCCTGGCCGCGCTACGCCCGCAACACCGGTACCGACGAGCCGCTGCACTCGGCCACCACCGTCCAGGAGACCACCATCGAGGTCTTCCACGACCCGGAGCACCCCAGCGCCGTCCTGCTCCCGGTCGCCCCACCTGCCTGAGCGCCGCCTCACCTGACCGGCACCGGCTCGCGGCCACCTCAGGTGAAGCGGCAGGGGGTCGCGGTCATCTCAGGTGAAGCGGCAGGGGGTCGCGGTCATCTCAGGTGAAGCGGCAGGGGGTCGCGGTCATCTCAGGTGAAGCGGCAGGGGGTCGCGGTCACCTCAGGTGAGCGGCAGTGGTTCTGCCTCGGGGATGCGCACCAGGATGCCGTGGGCGATGAGCAGGACGAGCGCGCCGACGGAGAGCCAGACGGCGGCGGCCACGGTCGGGACGAACAGCAGGACCAGCGCCGCCGCGATGCCCAGCGCCCAGCCCAGCCAGCGGGCGTACCGGCGCAGGACGCGGGCCGCGCCGGTGGGGCGCCAGCCGGCCCGGGCGATGCCGTCCCCGGCGAACTGCTCGCCCCGCCCCAACAGGCCGCGCACCCCGCGCCCGACCCGGCCGGGGCCGGCCAGGTACAGCCACACCGCGATGATCAGCGCCACCACCAGCCAGGTCTGCAGGGCGTGCACAAGGAAGCGCAGCACCGTGTCGTAGGCGGCGGAGGCGGCCGGCACGTTGAGGTTCCGGGCGGCGATCTGGTCTTCGTAGCGGTTGCGGGCCAGCGCGTAGGCGATCAGGGCGGCGGCCATGAACAGCGCCACGATCAGGCAGCCGAGCAGGGCGGCCCGACGGTGGCCGGGGGCCAGCCAGACAGCGCCGAAGAAGACCAGCAGCGCCAGCCACGGCAGCCAGGTGGCCAGCCGGTCCAGCAGCCGGGCGGCGCGCTGGATGCGGGGCAGCTGGTCGGACTGGAAGATCGGGTAGGTCACGGAGACGTCCGGTACCTTGCTGACGATCCCGAAGCCGCGCGCGACCAGGTCGTCCTTGACCGCGCTGACCACCGGGCCGAGGTCGACCACCACCTCGTCGCCCTTGATCTTCACCGCGGTGCTCTGGTCGGTGAGGATGTCGGTGATCTGGCCGTGCGCCACCCGGTTGACGGTGGCCCAGAGGTTGGCGAAGCGCTCGCCGTGCACGAAGGCGCTCACCCGGTCCCGGATGAACCCTTCCAGCCAGTCCGACAGCGGGCCGCTGATGAGGGTGGCGATGGCCGGCGCCCGGGTCAGGTCGCTGGCCTGGGCGGCCTGCTGGACCAGGGCCGGGACGTCGATGGCGTTGACCAGCTCGGTGGTGATCCGGTTGACGATCGCCTCCTGGATCGCCGGGTCGGTGGCCAGCGGCGCGACGTTCTCCACGTACCGGTCGGTGTCGAGCAGCTGGGACCGCGCGAACCTGGTGGTGACCGCCCCGGTGACCAGCACGGCGGCCAGTACCAGCAGGATCACCGCGCCGGTCCAGCGCACTGCCCGGACGCCAGGGGCTTGCTCCGCCATGTCACCCATGGTGGGACCGCAGAGCGCAATATAAGTCTGTTTCGGGCAAAAAGGACTAGCCTGAGTTATGGCTACTGATCGGGGCGCAACGCTGTTCACCTTCTCCGAGACCGACGACGAGCTGTTCCGCCAGTGGTGGTCCCGGCTGGCGCTGCTCGGCGGGGCGGTCTCGGTGGTCCTGGCGATCATCCTGCTCGTCTGGCCCAAGGAGACGCTCATCGTGGTCGCCGTGCTGCTGGGGATCTGGCTGGTCATCGCCGGGATCGCCAGCCTCGCGCAGGCGATCTTCGCCCCCGAGACGGCGGGCGGCGGGACGCGCGTGCTCAAGGCGGTCGGCGCCGTGCTCTACCTGATCGCCGGGGTCTTCTGCATCCGGCACGCCTTCTCCACGGTCACCATCCTGGCGGCCATCCTCGGCATCGCCTGGCTGGTGGCCGGGGTGGTGGAGGTGTTCTCCGCGTTCGGGCAGGGGGTCACCGGCTGGTACCGGGTGGCCGCCTTCTCGCTCGGCCTGCTGAGCATCGTCGCCGCCCTGGTGGTCCTCGTCTGGCCGGCGCCGTCCCTGGTAGCGCTCACCTGGCTGGCCGGCATCTGGCTGCTCATCCTGGGCGTCGCCCAGATCGTGATGGCCGTCCGGGTGCTCCGCTCGACCAGCGGCCCCGGCCCCACCCCGGTGCCCGCCTGACGGGCCCGCTCAACTCAACCGGTCGGCCTGGTCCCAACGGAAGAAGCGGCCGGCGACAGCGGTCAGGACGGTGCCGAAGGCGAGCAGGCCGAACAGCGTCGGCAGCACATCCCGCAGGCCACCGCCGCGCACCATCACGTCGCGCAGCGCGTCGGTGAGGTACCGCAGCGGCATCACCCGCGACACCGCCCGCAGCCAGCCGGGCGCTCCGTCCAGCGGGAAGAAGGCGCCCGACAGGAACGCCATCGGCAGCACGATGAACTGCACCAGCCCCTGCGCCGCGTCCTCGGTACGCGCGAACGCCGCCACCACCAGGCCGACCGACAGGAAGGCGAACACCCCGACCGCCACCAGCGGAACGGCCAGCCACCACTGACCGGAGAGTTTCAGTCCGAAGAACGCCGAACCGACCCCCACGAAGATCGCCATCTGCAGCAGGCCGAGCAGCACGCTCACGGTGATCCGGGCACCGAGCACCGAGGACCGGCCGATCGGGGTCAACTGCAGGCGCCGCATCAGCTGGCTCTTGCGCCAGGCCACCAGGGTCAGCGCGGCGCTGGCCGTACCGGCGGTCGCCAACGACCAGCCGAGCAGCCCCGGGGTGTAGTACTGGATCGGTTTCAGCGACTGGTCCTCGACCTGCTGCGGCGCCATCGACACCTTCGGCGCCCCGGCGGTGGCCTGGGTGATGCCCTGGAAAACGGCGAGCACCGTGGCCGCGCGTACCTGGTCGGCCTGGGAGTAGTAGACGGTGAGCTGGTCACCCTGCTGCACCACGGCCGCGGCCGCCTCGCCCTTGCGCACCTTCGCCCGGGCAGCGGCCAGGTCGGTGCCGGGGACGAACTTCACCGAGTGGTCCAGCCGGGCCCGGTCGGCGGCGTCCAGCGAGTCCACCACCGGCACCCGGCCCACCTCCACCACGTCCGCCCGGCTGCTGCCGCCCTGGAAGATCCCGCCGAAGAGGACCAGGAACATCAGCGGGAACAGCACGGTGAAGAAGATCGCCCCCTTGTCGCGGCGGAAGGCCAGCAGCATCGCCCTGCACAGCGCCAGGAACGCGGTCACGCGCGGTACTCCCGTCCGGTCAGGGTGAGGAAGACGTCCTCCAGGTTGGCGCCGCGGACAGCCAGTCCGCGCAGCGCGTTGCGCTCGGCCAGCGCGGCCAGGACGCCCGCCGGCTGCCGGGTGGTCACCGTCAGCGACACCCCGTCGTCGGCCACGGTGGCGTCCGGGAACAGCTCCCGGGCCTGCGCCTGGGCCAGCACGCCGCTCTCGATGGCGATCCGGGTCGGCGCGTCGAGTCCGCGGACCAGCGTGGCCGGCGGCCCGAGCTGCAGGATCCGCCCGGCGTCCATGATGGCCACCCGGTCGCAGAGCACCTCGGCCTCGTCCATGTGGTGCGTGGTGAGCACCACCGTGCGGCCCTGCTCGTTGATGCCGCGCAGCAGGTCCCACAGGTTGTGCCGGGCCTGCGGGTCGAGCGCCGCGGTCGGCTCGTCCAGGAACACCACGTCCGGCTTGTGTACCAGCGCGCAGGCGATCGACAGCCGCTGCCGCTGGCCACCGGAGAGCTGGGCGGTCCGGGTCTGCGCCTTGCCGGTCAGGCCGACCCGCTCCAGCGTCTCGTCGGCCTGCGCGTCGCCCACCCCGTAGAGGGCGGCGAAGGTGCGCAGCTGCTCCCGGGCGGTGAGACGCTCGAAGAACGCGCTGGCCTGCAGCTGCACCCCGATCCGGGGCAGCAGGCCGCGGTTGCGCGGCCAGACCTGTTGGTCGAGCAGGAGCACCGAGCCGCCGTCCGGCTCGCGCAGCCCTTCGACGATCTCCAACAGGGTGGTCTTGCCGGCTCCGTTCGGCCCGAGGATGCCGATGAACTCGCCGGCCTCCACCGCGAAGGAGACCCCGTCGACGGCCCGGGTGTCCCCGTAGGACTTGCGGACGTCGGAGACCACGATGGAGTGCGACACGGCTGCCGATCCTAGAAGGTGAGGTGCCCGCCCGCTGACCCGTCAGCCCTCCGGGTCGACGGTACGCACGTCCAGCCAGCCGTCGGAGTTGACGTCGCGCAGGTGCGTTTCGTAGGTGCCGTTGAAGTTCTCGTCGTAGTCGGCGCTCTCCACCAGGCCGTCGTGGTTGCGGTCGTGGCCGACGAAGTCCACCACGCCGTCGTGGTTGCGGTCGACGGAGATGTCCACGCTGCCGTCGGCGTGCTGGACGGCGGTGTAGTGGTCCCAGCGGCCGTCGCCGTCCGCGTCGATGTGCGGGTGGTACCCGACCGGGGCGTGGTCGCCGCTCACCGCGAAGCTCGGCCGCTCCGGCTGCACCTGGCTCAGCCCCTGGTCGACGGCGCCGTCGTGCAGCCCCTGGTCGGGCGCGCCACCGTCGTGCAGTCCCTGGTCCGGCGTCACGTCGGAGAGCCCCGAGTCCGGGCCGGTGTCGGAGAGGCCCTGGTCGGCCGGGAGCTCGGTGAGGCCCTGCTGCGGGTGTCCGGCGCCGATCAGGTGGTGCCCGCCGGGCGCCTCACCGATCAGCCCGACCAGCGGCCCCAGCAGGCCGGCCAGGCTGGCCTTGCTGGTGCGCGCCTCCACCGGGCCGGCGCCGCCGGCGTCGGCCGACAGCTGGCTGCCCAACAGGTCCAGCTCGTCGGCGGAGAGCTGGTAGCCGGCCAGCGCCCCGGCCGGGTCGGCGGCCAGCGCGGTCCGGAAACCGGGCTCCCCGATCAGCCGCTCCAGCACGTCGTCGAAGTCACTCACGGTGCCTCCTAGTCAAGTTCCGGCATGGGTACGGGCTGCGGCCGGGGCCGGCACGTTCCACATTGGACGGCGTCCTCGACCACCAGGCCCTCGGCCCGGTTGCGCTTGCCCGAGCGGTGCACCTCCAGCAGGTACGGGCCGAACTTCACGTGGTCCTCGCAGAGCCCACGCCCGCAGAACCGGCACGTTCCCCGCGCCGCCTTGGCGCAGAACCAACACAACATGGGCCTTGCTCCTATCGGATGATGTAGCAACTGTCGAGGGTCACCCTGCCGCTCGTGGCCGCCCTGTTGCCGGACGGGTCCGCGATGGTGACGGTGACGAGGATGGTGCCACCGGCCTCCGGCACGGACCCGTGGGTCGGCGCGTCGAACGATCCGGTGAGCGTCGTCGTGCCGGCGAGGGCGATCGGGCCGACCGGCTTACCCCCGGGCATCGTGTACGTGAACGACCCGGTCACCCGGCCCCCGGAGTTGTCGCTGCCGCTCGCCTCGATGAACACCGTGGTCCCGTGGTCGGTGCACGGCTCACCACCGTAGAACTGGGCCACCACCGAAGTGACAAGGAACCCCGTGAAGGTGGGCGGGGTGGTGTCACCCGGGGGCGGATTCGACGTGGGCGGCCCGGTGGTCGGCGCCTTCGTCGGCGTCTTCGTGGGGGTCTTCGTCGGTGTCCTTGTGGGGGTGCGGCCGGGCGTCGTCGGGGCCGGCGTGGTGGGCACCACGGACGGGCTCGGCGAGTCCGACGGCGTGGGGCTGGCCGGGTCGCTCGGCGACGGGGTCACGCTGGGCGTCGCGCTCGGCGCCGGGCGCGGGATGGAGTCCCCGTCGCCACAGGTCAGCGGGGCGTCGGTGACCGGCAGGGCGGCCCCGTCGAGCTGGACGGCGCCCAGCGCCACCTGGGCGTACCCGGTGTCCACGGCGAACCGGGCCGGGCCGTCCGCCGCGCGTACCAGCTGGGGGTTGTGCACGGTGAGGGCGAGCGGCCGGTAGGCGCCCGACGTGCTGGCGGTGTCGGCCAGCAGGCGGCCGGCGCTGAGGGTGAGTTCGCCGGCCGGGGCGACCGGGCGGCGGCCGGTGGAGACCAGCACGCCGACGTCGACCGCCGAACGGGCGCAGAGCACGCTCAGCGCGCCGCCACGGAAGGTCAGCTGCCCGGTGGAGCGCTGCGCCACCGTCACCGTGTCGCCCTCGCCCACGTAGCGCTGGTCGCCGTGGCGCAGCAGCACGCTGCGGCCGTCGATCACCGCGCTCACCGTGCCCCGGCTGACCGTCAGCAGCGCCCGGTCGGCCGGCATCTCACCCCAGGCCGGACCCGGATAGAGCAGGTTGCCCCCGGTGATCAGGAGGGCGAGCAGCAGCAGGAGCAGGAGCAGCCACCACAGCTTGCGTTCGAAGCGCCGGTCGGTCTCGTCCGGCACCGGCGGCGGCGGGCCGGGCGGCCCGGCCAGCGGCGGATAGTCGGCCGGCGGGTGGACGCCGAAGGCGGAGGCGCGCCCCGGCTCGGTACCGGCCGGCGGGGCGGGCAGCAGCGACACCGCCGCGGTCGGCAGCAGCCAGGCGCGTACCGCGCTGCGGGCCGGCAGCGGCCAGCCGTGCCACGGGCCGACCAGCGCACCCGGACCGGCGGTGGCGCCCCCGGGCATGGCCAGCGTACCGGCGGCGACCAGGGCCGCCGTGTCGTCGTCGACCGGCAGCGGAGCGCCCGGCGGGAGCACCACCGGACGGGCCTGGGCCACCAGGGCCAGCCGCTCCTCGGTGGAGTGTCCGGCGAACGCCGGTGCCCGGTCCAGCAGGGCGTCCAGCTCGGCGCGCTCCCCCGGCGGCGGGCCGTCGACCGGGCCGACGGCGGCGGCGGTCGCGGCGGCCGGCAGGGCCAGCAGGGTGGTACCGGCGGTGAACCAGTTCAGTGCCGGCGGCGCCCCGGTCAGCGCGCTGCCCAGCCCGACGACGCCGCCGGCGCCGACCCGTTCCCGGACGGTACCGGCCGGGTCGCCCGGGCGGCGGGCCTCCAGGGCGCCGTCCACCACCACGAACACCGACGGCTGCGCCACCCCGGCGAACACCATCGGCGACCCGGTGCGCGGGTGTACCCAGCGGGCCTGGGCGGCCAGCGCGGCCACGGTCGGCCCGGGCAGCCGGCCGAGGGTGCTGGCGCGCAGCGCGGCGGCGCGCCGGGGCACGTCCCGGGAGGAGCGGCGCTGGGCCGCCAGCCGGGCCAGCCGCCGGGCGCGCCGGCCCAGCCAGGCCACCGACGCCCAGACCGCCGGGGCGGCCAGGCCGAGCACCAGGGCGACCAGCAGCGCCCGCGCCACCAGCCGGCGTACCACAAGCCGGTGACCAGGCCGGCGACCCGGTCGACGTAGACGCGGTAGGCGATGTTCAGCCCGATCACCAGCCAGACCAGGGCGAGCATGCCGTAGAGGGCGACCAGCCGGCCCTCCCGGTCCAGCGCGCCGAAGCCGGGCGGGCGGCGGCGCAGCCGGGCCAGCACCCAGGCCAGTCCGCGGGCCCGCAGGTTCGGGATCTCCAGCCAGTCCATCAGCAGGTAGTAGCCGTCGAGGGCGAGGAACGGGTTGAGGTTGAAGGCGACGTTGAGGTACCAGGCGAAGGAGAGCTTGAAGCACCACGGGGCGAGCGATGGTTCGGCCAGGCCGACCAGCTGCGCGGCGCCGGCCAGGAACAGCCCGGCGGCCGGACCGGCGGCCGTGGTGACCAGCCGGGCTCGGCGCCCCGCCATCCACACGTCGGTGGTGTCCACGAAGACCGACGGGATCCCGAAGTAGACCAGGAATCCGGCGGCCGGTACCCGCCGGCCGGCGTGCTTGACCGCCAGCCCGTGCCCGAGCTCGTGGCAGGCCAGCGCGAGCACGTTGAGGCCGAGCAGGATGAGCGCGCCGCTGGCGTACGAGCCGTGCGCCAGGAAGACCTGCTGGTCGCCGTTCCACCAGGTCCAGCTGAAGACCCCGAGGCCGAGCAGCGCGACGACGCCGAGCAGGGCGGCCACGAAGCGGGTGAACAGCAGCCGGCCGCCGGCCTTGTAGAGCACCGTGATCAGCGGGTCGACCCGGGCCAGCACCAGCCGCCGCCCCTGGGCGAAGGCGAGCAGGCCGCGGGCGTACCGGGCCGGCCAGGGGCGGCGACGGCGGCGCTCCAGCTGGCGGAAGGCGTCCACCGGCAGTTCTTCGAGCATGTGGTTGCCGGCCAGGTCGGCGACCACCCGGGTGACCTGGTCCGGGGCGAGCCGGCCGGAGAGCTTGGCGAACTCGGCGACCAGCCGGGCCACGGTACGGGTACCGTCCATCAGCTGCGCCAGCGCCCACTCCTGCGGGGTGAGGCGCAGGTAGCAGGCGGCCCGGCGGTCCGGCGAGCGGAGCATCACGTAGTCGACGTCGCGCACGCTGGTCAGCTGCGCCGCCTCGATACCGGGGCGCAGCACGGGCCTGGCCCGGGCCGGGTTGAGGCGCTCCGCGACGGCGCTCCACAGGCCGGCATCGGCCGGCCCTACCGGCTGCCCTGGTGCCCGACCGGCCAGGGCCTCCCAGACGCTCATCCGCGTCTCGACGACCGACACTGCACTACCCTTCCGGCTGACCCCACACGGCACGTTCGGGCAGCAGCGTACGAACTCCCCGCCACCGTGGCGAGCCTGGGTAAGCAAGGCGACACGTTGATCGACCTGCCTCGGACGCGCACGGCGCCGCCGAGAGGGTGCCGACGGCGTAAGTTACTGCCGTTTCGCCACGACCCGCCCGGAATTTCCCGCCGGCCGTTCCGGTAGCCGCGTGGGATCGCTAGCATCCGGCGTTATGAATTTTCGGCTACCTCTCGCGGCGCTCTGCGCCGGCGCCCTCCTGCTCACGGCCGGCTGCTCCAGCGACGCCAAGAAGCCGGCCGCCGCGCCGAGCCCGCCGGCCCTGCGCTGTGACAAGGCGCCGCAGGCCACCGTCTCGTCGACGCTGGGCGTGGACGTCAGCCCGGTGACCGAGACCGACCAGATCCCGGTCACCGTCTGCACCTATCAACTGACCGCCGGCAACGGCGTGGTCCTGTTGCGCTTCCAGAGCGTCGTGGACGCCGGCCGGTTCGCCGAGATCCGCAAGGGCTTCACCGGCAACACCGCCGACGTGGCCGGTTTCCAGGACGAAGCGTTCACCTCGACCAGCGGCACCGGCCCCGCGGCGCTCAACTCGGTCGGCGCCCGCAAGGGCGACGTGGCCATCGTGATCAGCGCGCCGGCCCCGCTCGAGAAGGAGAAGGCCCTGGTCTCCCAGCTGTTCAGCAGCCTGTAGCCGGCGCGCGGCCCTGGCCCGGTCACCCGGGTCAGGGCCGGTGCTCAGGGCGTGGAGTCCGGGATGCCGTACGTGCCGTTGATGTCCGCCGTCCCGCCGTTGACCCGGAAGACGATCCGGTACATCCCGTCCGGTACGTCGGTGAACAGCACCGTGACCGGCGATCCGATGCCGACGTCAGCGGAGTTCACCTCCGCCCCGGTCTCCTCGTTGAACAGTGCCACGGTCACCGAGCCGGCACCGTTGGTCGAACGTGCGTTGACCGCCACGCTGACCGGACGGTCCCGCATGTTGGTCATGCCGAAGCTCCACGGCGTCTGGTAGTTCTGCACGTCCTGCAGGCTGTACTCGCGCCGGATGGTCACGCCGGAGTCGGAGGTCTCCCCGGCGACCTCACCGTCGACCACGTCGACCGCCGGTCCGCCGCCGTCCTCGCCGATCTCCCCGCGCTCGCCGGTCTCGCCGCCCTCGTTCCCGTCCCCGCCCTCGCCGCCACCTTCCTCTTCCCCGCCGCCTTCCCCATCCCCGCCGCCTTCGCCTTCCCCGCCTTCGCCGCCGCCTTGACCGCCTCCGCCGCCACTGCCTCGGCCGCCTCCTGCGCCGCCTTCACCGCCGCCCCCGCCTTCGCCACCGCTCTCGCCGGTGAAGATCCCCTCGTGCAGGAGTTCGCCTTCGCCCTGCTCGGCGGCCTGCTTCTTGTCCTGCTCAGGTAGTTCGCCCATGGTGGCGACGCTATCGGCGGGAGCCCACCCGTACAGTCCGTTTCCGGCCGATGACGTTTCGTGTACCCGACGCGGCGCGTGCGACCCGGCGGCGCGGAGTGGCCGGCCCGATGGGTGAGACTGTCGGGGTGACCTCCCGACACATCGCCGCGATCGACCAGGGGACCACCTCGACGCGGTGCATCATCTTCTCGGCCGACGGCGAGATCGTCGGCCTCGACCAGCTGGAACACCGCCAGATCTACCCCCGTCCCGGCTGGGTGGAGCACGACGCCAACGAGATCTGGCACAACGTCCAGGCGGTGACCCGGGCGGCGCTGGACGACGCCGGGCTGTCCCGCGCCGACGTGGCCGCCATCGGCATCACCAACCAGCGCGAGACCACCCTGGTGTGGGACGCGGTGACCGGGGAACCGGTGGGCAACGCGATCGTCTGGCAGGACACCCGCACCGACCACCTGATCCGGGAGCTGGCCGGCGACGCCGGGCCGGACCGGTTCCGGGCGACCACCGGGCTCCCACTGGCCACCTACTTCGCCGGGCCCAAGCTGCGCTGGCTGCTCGACACCGACCCGGTGCTGGAGCGCCGGGCACACGCCGGCGAGGTGCTCTTCGGCACCGTCGACACCTGGCTGATCTGGAAGATGACCGGCCGGCACGCCACCGACGTGACCAACGCCAGCCGTACCATGCTGATGGATCTGTCCACTCTGGACTGGGACGACGGGCTGCTGTCCGCGTTCGGTATCCCGCGCGCCATGCTGCCGGAGATCCTGCCCTCCTCGCACGTCTACGCCGAGGCCCGCGGCGACCTGTGGGGTGTGCCGGTGGCCGGGGCGCTGGGTGACCAGCAGGCGGCCCTGTTCGGGCAGAGCTGCTTCACCCCCGGGCAGGCCAAGTGCACCTACGGCACCGGCTCGTTCCTGCTGCTCAACACCGGCACCACCCGGGTGGCCAGCGAGCGCGGCCTGATCACCACGGTCGGCTACCGGGTCGGCGACCAGCCGCCGGTCTACGCGCTGGAAGGCTCCATCGCGGTCACCGGGGCGCTGGTCCAGTGGCTGCGCGACAACCTCGGCCTGATCAGCACGGCCGCCGAGATCAACGACCTGGCGGCCCGGTGGAGGACAACGGCGGCTGCTACATCGTCCCGGCCTTCTCCGGCCTGTACGCGCCTTACTGGCGCCCCGACGCCCGCGGGGTGATCGCCGGGCTGACCGGCTACGTGACCCGGGCGCACCTGGCCCGGGCCGCCCTGGAGGCGACCGCCTGGCAGGTCAAGGACGTGGTGGAGGCGATGGCCGCCGAGTCCGGGGTGGCCGCCGCGACGCTCAAGGTCGACGGCGGGATGACCGCCAGCACGCTGCTCATGCAGTTCCAGGCCGACGTGCTGGACGTGCCGGTGGTGCGCCCGTCGGTGGCCGAGACCACCGCACTCGGCGCGGCCTACGCCGCCGGCCTGGCCGTGGGCTTCTGGTCCGGCCTGGACGAGCTGCGCGCCAACTGGCGGGCCGACCGCACCTGGCGCCCGGCGATGGACGCCGAGCGCCCGGCAGGCGGCGTACGAACAGTGGCGCAAGGCGGTCGAACGCTCGATGAGCTGGGACAGACTCGACAACGCGAGGGGCGGCACCCGGGCCGGGTGCCGCCCCTCACGCGGAGGGTCGGAAGGTCAGTTCGGCGCCTCGCCGATGGTGACGGTGACCGAGTGGTGGAGCCGCCGCGGTTGACGACCAGCTCCACCTTGTCGCCGACCTTGGCGGTCTGCACCACGTTGAGCAGGTCGTCGCTGGTGTGGATGGTCCTGTCACCGGCCTTGGTGATCACGTCGCCGGTCTTCAGGCCGGCCTTCGTCGGCCGGGCCGCCGCGGTGACGCCGCCGACCTTCGCCCCGGCGTTGCCCTGGGCGGTGCCGACCGAGACGCCCAGGTACGGGTGGCTCACCTTCCCGCCCTTGATGATCGCCTGGGCGACCTCGTTGGCCCGGTTGCCCGGGATGGCGAAGCCGACGCCGATGTTGCCTTCGCCCTGGCCGGAGGTCGCGATCGCGGTGTTGATGCCGACCACCTGGCCGGCCAGGTTGACCAGCGCGCCACCGGAGTTGCCCGGGTTGATCGCGGCGTCGGTCTGGATCGCCCCGGCGATGGCCACGCCGGTGCGCTGGCCGTTGCTCGTCGCTCTCGTCGATGGTGCGGTTGCAGGGCGCTGACGATACCGGCGGTCACCGAGCCCTCCAGGCCGAGCGGGCTGCCGATGGCGAGCACGGTGTCGCCGACCTGCAGGGCGCTGGAGTCGCCGAACTTCGCCGGGCTGAGGTTCTTCGCGTTGTCCACCTTGACCACGCCGAGGTCGGTCGCCGGGTCGGTGCCGACCACCTTCGCCTGGACCGTGCTGCCGTCCGAGAAGTTGACGTTGACGGTCTTGCCGGCGTCGGCGACCACGTGGTTGTTGGTGACGATGTAGCCGTCGGAGGTGAGCACGACGCCGGAGCCCTCGCCGGTGCCGGTGGTGATGGCCACCACGCTCTGCTTGACGTTGGCCACCATGGCGGCCAGCGAGGAGCGGTCGAGCACCTGGGTGGCGCCGCGCGGCTGCGGAGGTGGAGCTGTCGCTGCCGTGGTCGTCGGCGGCGTGCACGACCAGCCCGCCGACCACGCCTCCGCCACCGGCCAGCAGCAGGGCCAGCAGGCCGGTGGCGACGCCCGGCCGGCGCCGCCGCGCCGGGGCTGCGCGGGCTGCGCGCCGTAGTACTGCTGCTGCGGGTAGCCCGGGCGTAGGGCGGCGCACTCGGCTGGGCGTAGCCGCCGGCCGGGTACGACTCCGGCGCCGGCTGGTCCGGGGCGTAGGACTGCTGGCCCTCGGCCGGCTGGCCCGGGTACGGGTAGCCGGAGGTCGGCGCCGCATAGCCGGGCACGCCGGTGGTCGGGTAGCCGGGCTGGCCGGCATGACCGGGCTGGCCGGGGTAGCCGGGCTGGCTGGCCGGGTAGCCGGCCGGTGCGGACGGGTAGCCGGGCTGGCTGGCGCCCGGGTAGGGCTGACCGGGCCCGTACGGGCTGGTCGGCTGGGGGTGCGGCGACGCGTACGGCTGCCCCGGGGCGGCCTCGCCGGCCGGACGGTCGGCGCCCGGGCCGGATACCGGCGCGGTGGGCCCGGAGGCGGACGGGTGGCCGGCGGACGGCGGGTGGGCTCTCGGGCTGCCACGGCTGGCCGGGGCGCTCCGGGTGCGTGTCGTTGTCGCTCATGAATCCATACTGCCCCGGGGCACTCCGCCGAAGCTGGGAGCCCCTGCGAGTTAGCTGGGAGCAGATGCCATCAGACCGGACGTTTCGCCCACCATCTGGCGCGGCAGTACCACCCGGAACGTCGCGCCCTGTCCCGGTTCGCTCTGCACCTCGACCCAGCCGCCGTGCGCGGCCACCAGCGCGGCCACGATGGCCAGCCCCAGCCCGGTACCGCTGGCCGAGCCGGTGCCCTGCGCGCCGCGTCGGGTACGCGCCGTGTCCACCCGGTAGAACCGCTCGAACACCCGGTCGCGCCTGCTCGGTGGTGAGTCCCGGGCCGGCGTCGGCCACCTCCACCACCGCCTCCCGGTCGGTGCCGGACAGCCGCAGCCACACCGGCGTACCGGCCGGCGTGTGGGTCAGCGCGTTGGTCATCAGGTTGGCCAGTACCTGGCGCAGCCGCGACTCGTCACCGAGCACGGTCAGCGCCCCGGTGCCCTCGGCCACCGCCAGGCTGACGTCCCGCTCCGGGGCCATCGCCCGGGCCGCGGCGACCGCGTCCACGGCGAGCACCCGCAGCTCCACCGGGGTGCTCTGCAGCGGGCGCTCCTGGTCGAGGCGGGCCAGCAGCAGCAGGTCCTCGACCAGCAGCCCCATCCGGGCCGCCTCGTCCTCGATCCGGCGCAGCAGCGCCTCGACCTGCTCGGGCGAGCGCGCCGCGCCCTGCCGGTACAGCTCGGCGAAGCCCCGGATGGTGGTCAGCGGGGTACGCAGCTCGTGCGAGGCGTCCGCGATGAACTGCCGCATCCGCTCCTCGGAGCGCCGGGCCCGCCGCTCCGAGAGCTGAGCCGCCCGGCGGCGTCCCGGGCCTGCGCCTCGGCCAGCCGGGCGGACGCCTCGGACGCGGCCCGGGCGGTGAACGCCGCCTCGATCTGCCCCAGCATGCTGTTCAGCGACCGCCCCAGCCGCCCCATCTCGGTGTGCGGGTGCTCGACCCCGGGCTCCAGTCGGGTACCCGTCGGGTCAGGTCACCGGCCGCGATCGCCTGGGCGGTGGTCTCGATGTCGTCCAGCGGACGCAGGCCGACCCGGACCATGGCCGCCGCGGTGACCCCCAGCAGCATCAGCACGCCGACGCCGACCAGCACCTCGGTCAGGACCAGCTTGCCCATGGCCTTGTCCACAGTGGACAGGCTCTCCCCGATGTGCAGCACCGAACCGTTGGGCAGCACGGTGACCAGCATCCGCCAGCGGGCCCCGCTCGGCGCCACCGTGGTGTACGGGTGGTTGGCCCGCTTGCGGATGTTCGCCATGCCGGTGATCAGCGGGGGCAGTTCCTTCTCGGACAGGTTGGGGTTCAGCGGCAGGCCGCCGCCCTCGGGGTGGTCTCGGTGGCCACGTAGTTGGGCGGCAGGACGAGCTTGGCGTTGGGGTTGTTCAGCGCCAGGTAGTCGGCCGCGGAGGAGGCCGCACGCAGCTGGGCGTCGACCTGGCCGAGCAGGTTCTTGCGCAGCAGCAGCGCCGAGGTGACGCCGATGACCACGAGCGCCGCCAGCACCAGGGCGACGGCCGAGGCCACCAGCTTGGTGCGCAGGGGTGCGCGGGCAACAGGCGGGGCATCGCGGGTCAGGCGGGCAGGCGCAGCACGTAGCCGACGCCGCGCAGGGTGTGGATCAGCCGCGGCTCGACGATGTCGACCTTGCGACGCAGGTAGGAGATGTAGGACTCGACGATGCTGTCGTCGCCGCGGAAGTCGTAGCTCCACACGTGGTCGAGGATCTGCGCCTTGGACAGCACCCGGTTGGGGTTGGGCATCAGGTAGCGCAGCAGCTTGAACTCGGTCGGCGACAGCGACACCCGACGGCCCCGCCCGCCACACCTCGTGCGACTCCTCGTCCAGTTCCAGGTCGGCGAAGGTCATGCCGGGCTCCCGCGGCTCGCCGCCGGTACGCCGCAGCACGGCCCGGATGCGGGCGGTCAGCTCCTCCAGGCTGAACGGCTTGGTGACGTAGTCGTCGCCGCCGAGGGTCAGGCCGCGGATCTTGTCGTCGGTGGCGTCCCGGGCGGTCAGGAACACCACCGGGATGCGGACGCCGCCGTCGCGCAGCCGGCGGATCACCTCGAAGCCGTCCAGGTCGGGCAGCATCACGTCGAGGACGACCAGGTCGGGACGGCTGTCGCCGGGCGGCGGTCACCGCGTCGGCGCCGCTGCTCGCGGTGACGATCTCGAAGCCGGCGAAGCGCAGGCTGGCCGAGAGCAGCTCGAGGATGTTCGGATCGTCCTCGACCACGAGCAGTCTCGCCTCAGCCTGCGTCGCACCGGACGACAGCGCACCCCCGGATTGTGCGACGCCGTCACGTACCCCCATGTGCTTCATCCTGGCCCCCCTTGCTGTGCCAAGCTGAAGTCAGCCTGGGAACCGCTGAGAGTTTCAGTCTGCCCCAGCCGCCGCCCCCCGACACCGCGGAATGCAGGGTCATCGCCAGACTCACCGCCGCCCCCTCAGCGCAGCAGCCGGCGCAGCTGGTGAGCGCGCTGACCACGACGGCGGTGGCGGCCCGCAGTTCGGTCTCGCCCACGCCGGCCCGCCGGGCCCGCCGGGTGACCTCCGCGGCCAGCGCGCTGACCGCCTCCTCCAGCGCCCGCGCCGGCTCGTCGGTGGTCGGCCCCGTCCCCGGGCGTACGCCCGCCCGCCGACCCGGCGCCGCCGGTGACCCGGTCCCGCCAGGTCTCCGGGCGCTGGAAGGGCGGCCGGCTGGAGCGGGCCTGCGAGGTGGCCTCGCGCAGCTCCTTCTTGATGTCCCGGACCGAGCCGCTGACCTGCTGCTCGATCTCGCCGGCGAGGACCGACAGGTCGGCCACCGAGGCGTGGATCTCGCCCTCCAGCTCGGCCAGCTCACCGGCCCGCCGGGCCAGCTCGGCCCGGCCGGCGGCGGTGATCTCGTACACCTTCCGCCCGCCCGCGGCGGTGTGGGTGACCAGCCCCTCGGCCTCCATCCGCTGCAGCCGCGGGTAGATGGTGCCGGCCGAGGGCGCGTAGAGGCCGAGGAACCGGTTCTCCAGCAGGCGGATCAGCTCGTACCCGTGCTTGGGGCCTTCGGCGAGCAGCTTGAGCAGGTAGAGCCGCAGCCGGCCGTGGCTGAACACCGCGGCTCATCGCTGGTCCCCGCCTTCGCCGAAGCCGTCCTCGTCGACCGGCCGGGGCAGCAGCGAGATCTCGCCACCGATGGCGCTGGCGTGCAGCCGCCCGGTACCAGCGCCGAGCACCCCGGTGATCCGCTTGCCCCAGCTCTTCTGCCCCGAGCTGCCGGGCAGGCCGGGGAAGGCGCTGGTCACCCGGCCGCTGGTGGCGGCCAGCGAGACGGACAGGTCGCTGTCCTCGCGGATCCGGATGGTGATCTCCCCGGACACCGTCTCCAGGTAGATGTCACTGTTGCCCGGCGGGTTGTCCAGGTCGGCAGTGAGCGTCCCGGACACCGTCTTGGCGTGTACCCGCTCGGTGGCCGACGTCGGCGATGGTGATCTCCCCGGAGACGGTCTCCAGGGTGAGGTCACCGGCGCAGCCGAGCGCCTCGATCGGCCCGGAGATCACCTTGCCGCGCAGCCGGCCGTCGTTGCCGAGCAGGGTGATCCGGCCGCTGACCACGTCGACGGACAGGTCGCCGTGGATGCCGGAGGCGACGGCGGTGCCCGAGGTGAGCCGCAGGACGGCAGCCACGGCGGCGTGCGGCAGGGCGATGGAGACGTCGCTCCGGAAGTGCCGGTGCCCCTTGATCATCCACCACAGCGGCTGGAGCAGACCGCTCCACGCCTTCGGGGTCGGGTTCGCGACGGTGAGCAGCCCCCGGTCGACCGACACGACGACCGGGGTGACTTCGTTGACCTTGCTGATCTCGACCCGGGCCGGTCCGTCGGTACCCACGACGTTGAGCCGGCCGCCGATCAGCGTCACGTCCAGCCGCTGGACATCTTCGTCGATGTCCAGGCGCTGCGGTTGGGTGACCGTCCAGGACGCCATTGCGCTCCTCCTTGTTGATCAGAAGCCTACGGCCGGCCGCCCCGCCCGGCGTGTACGCCGAACCAGCGGAACGGGCCCACCGCCCTCCGAAGCTATCGCGATGTATCGTAACAGCAACGCGATACATCGCGATAGTCAGGAGGCGGACACCGGCCCTTACGCCCACCGGGGACCGCGGGCGGACATGGGAGAAGGCCAGCAGCGCTCGCGGAACGACGAGCGCCGCTGGCCGGGGAGGCCGCGTGGCGGCCGAAGAAGGCGGCGGGGCTGGGGCGGCGGAGCCTCAGGCGGCCGGGGGCAACTGGGCCACGGAGCCGGAGACGGTGTCGGCTCGCTGACCGGCCGACGCGCCGTGGATCAGCGCCAACCGGGGCGTCGGGGCGGTGACCGGAGTGGTGGTCGGTGTGGCCCGAGGGGTCCACGCCGGCCACTCGGCCCGTACCGCGTCGGCGGCCAGCCGGGCCAGGTCCCGCCGGGTGGCGCCGGAATCCGGGTGGATGGCGCTGGCCACCTGCACCGTGGCCGTCAGGTGCCGGGCGGCGAGGATCCGGGTCAGCGACCTGAGCAGGGTCTCGGCGCCGATGTAGGCGGCCGCCGTGGCCGGCCCCGGCTGCCCGGCCGTGGTGAACCGCAGCAGCACGGGCACCACGGGGGTACCGGCGTCCAGGGCCGCCTGGAACAGCGCCGGCCGGAACGGCCCGATGCCCGCGCCACAGGACGTGGTGGCCTCCGGGAACGCCGCCAGCACGGCACCGGCAGCCAGCTGGGCGCGTACCTGGGCGACTGTGCCGGGCAGCAGCTTGGGGCGTACCCGGTCGATGAAGACCGTGCCGGTGCGGGCCGCCACCTTCCCGATCACCGGCCAGTCGCGGATCTCGACCTTGGCCACCAGCGCGCACCGGCCGGCGGCCAGCAGCACCAGGATGTCCAGCCAGGAGATGTGGTTGGCGACCAGCAGTGCGCGGCGGGCCGGCAGCGTGCCGCGCACCCGCAGCCGGATCCCCAGGGCGCGCAGCGCGGCGGCGGCCACCCGGCGCAGCGCGGCCGCCCGGCGGTGCGCCGGCAGCAGCGGCAGCAGCACCCCGCCGCCGGCCACCACGCCGGCCAGGGCGACCAGCCGGCCGACCTGGCGCAGCCGGCCGACCCGCGGCGTGGCCAGCAGGCAGTCCGCGCCGCAGTCGGAGCTGGGCTGCCAGAAGGTCACGGCAGGCCGCCCGGATCGGGCGCCGGGCGCGTCGCGACGACCGCCGGGTCGGGCCGGTTCGACTGGCCCAGGAAGTGCCGCAGGTAGCGCGGGTCGACCGCCTCGACGTCGAGCAGGACGAAGAAGTCGGCGCAGCCGAAGTCCGGGTCCAGCGCCGGGGCGCCGCAGACCCAGGCACCCAGCCGCAGGTAGCCGCGCAGCAGCGGGGGGACCTGGACGCGGCCGGCGCGCTCCACCGGGTTCCACGGGCGGCGGGGCAGCACCCGGTAGGCGGGTGGCGACAGGTGCCGGCGGACCACCAGGTCCCAGACCCCGGCCGCGGTGACGCCGCCGTCGGCCAGCCCCACCGAGGCGCAGCCGGCCAGCCAGCGCCGGCCGGTGAGGTGCAGGTAGCGGGCGATGCCGGCCCACATCAGGTTGATCACGGCGCCGTCCCGGTGGGCGGGGTGTACGCAGGAGCGGCCGGTCTCGACCAGATTGCCCTCGATGCCCTCCAGCGCCGAGATGTCGAACTCGGCCGCCGAATAGCGGCTGTGGCTGCGGCCCGGCGGCAGCATCCGGTAGGTGCCGACCACCTCGCCCGAGGCCTCCTCCACCACGATCAGATGGTCGCAGTGCCGGTCGAAGTCGTCCACGTCCAGCCCGGGAACGGGCGAGTCCAGGCGGGCGCCGAGTTCACCGGCGAACACCTGGTAGCGCAGCCGCTGGGCGGCCCGGATCTCGGCCGGGGTCTCGGCGATGCGCAGGGAGTACCGCGAAGCGGCCAGTGCCGTGCTCGCGACTAGTACCGTCATGCCCCTCTGTGTAAGGTCCCGACCTGCCCACGTCGTGTCGGGCAACGGAGGCTTACGTGGCGTCCCGGTGAACGGTTACCGTGACCTGTCGTGGCCGGCTCCTCCGCTACTCCCCTGGCCCGCAAGCTGGGCCTGCACCCGGGCACGTCGGCGCTGCTCGACGGCGCTCCGGCCGGCTTCGCGCTGGCCGCCCCGGGCGCCCGGCTGACCCGCCGCGCGGGCGCCGGACCGTACGACGTGATCGTCTGCTTCTGCCCCGACCGGGCCCGGCTGGTCCGCCGCTGGCCGGTGCTGCACCCGCTGACCACGCCCGCCGGCGCGCTCTGGATCGCCTGGCCGAAGCGCTCGTCGGGGCTGGCCACCGACCTGACCGACGAGGTGGTCCGCGGCCACGTCCTGGCGCACGGGCGGGTGGACGTGAAGGTGTGCGCCATGGACGACGTATGGTCTGCCCTGAAGAACGTCATCCGGCTCACCGAGCGGACGGGATAGCCGAAGTGGCGACGGTGCGTCACCATGTCGGCTGAAGCGTCGCTGAGACTCAGGGGTTTCCCCTGTTGACCGGTACGGCCGGCTCGGCCAGTCTGAGCGGCGACAACGGGAGGAGATCCATGTCCGACGGACAGATCGTCGTCTCACACCTGACCAAAGTCTACAAAAAGGTCAGAGCCGTGGACGACCTGTCGTTCACAGTGGAGCCGGGTCGGGTGACCGGCTTCCTCGGCCCCAACGGCGCCGGCAAGACCACTACGCTGCGTATGCTGCTCAACCTGGTGACCCCGACCGGTGGCACCGCCACCATCGGCGGCCAGCGCTACGCCGACCTGCATGACCCGCTGCGCAGCGTCGGCGCCGTGCTGGAGGCCAGTTCGGCGCACAAGGGCCGCACCGGCATCAACACGCTGCGGGTCAGCTGCGCCGCCGCCGGCCTGCCGGCCAAGCGGGCCGACGAGGTCCTCGAGCTGGTCGGCCTGGACGCCGCGGCCAAGCGCAAGTTCAAGGGGTATTCGCTGGGCATGAAGCAGCGTCTGGGCATCGCCTACGCGCTGCTCGGTGACCCGCAGGTGCTGATCCTGGACGAGCCGGCCAACGGGCTCGACCCGGAGGGCATCCGGTGGATGCGCAACCTGCTGCAGTACCTGGCCACCCAGGGGCGCACCGTGCTGGTCTCCAGCCACCTGCTCTCCGAGATGGAGATCCTGGCCCAGGACCTGGTCATCATCGCCGCCGGGCAGCTGGTCCGGCAGGGCACCGTCGAGCAGATCCTCGGCTCGATGGACACCACCGGCGGGTCGGTGCGGGTCCGCACCCCCAAGCCGGACGCGCTCGCCGCCGCGGTGACCGAGCGTGGCGGCCAGGTGGCCACCGGGGACAACGGCGCGCTCTCGGTCCGCGGCCTGGACGCGGCCGCCGTGGGCGCCGCCGCCTTCGCCGCCGGGGTGGAGCTGCACGAGCTGGTCAACGAGCGGCCCGACCTGGAGAACGTGTTCCTCGAACTCACCCACGACAAGGCAGGCATCCGATGACCGTGACCACCGTACCGGCGGCAACGCTCGGCACTCCGGGCGGTTCGGCGTTCGGGCGCCTGCTCAAGGCCGAGTATCTCAAGCTGCGCACCACCAACGTGTGGTGGCTGTTCGGCATGTTCACCCTCATCGCCACCGGGTTGGCGCTGCTGGTCAACATCCTGACCTTCCACTACAGCGCCCGGCCGGAAGGGCAGGGCGGGTCGCCGGACTTCGACAAGATCTCCGGCGCGGCCGGGGTCTTCACCTCCGGCCAGTTCTTCGGCGCCATGTTCGCCATGCTGCTGGCCATCCTGGCGATCACCAACGAGTACCACCACCAGACGGTCACCACGACCTTCCTGGCCACGCCGCACCGGACCACGGTGATCACGGCCAAGTTCGTCATCTCCATGATCGCCGCCGCGGTGCTGTGGGTGATGACCACGGTCATCGACCTGGTCGTGGGGTCGATCTACTTCTCCGCCGACGGCTACGACAGCCATCTGGGCGACAGCGCGGTGACCAAGGCCATGCTGTTCAGCCTGCTGGTGTTCGCCCTCTGGGCGATCTTCGGCGTGGGCCTGGGCGTGCTGATCCGCAGCCAGATCGGGGCCACCGTGACCGGTGCCCTGCTCTACACCGTGGGCCTCTACCTGGCCATCGGCATCTTCTCGCTCATCCACGCCTTCCTCATCAAGAAGGACTGGGTACTCAGCTCGATGGTGATCGTTCCGGCGGTGGCCGCGCAGGTGGCGATCAGCCCGAGCAAGATCTACCCGGAGAGCCCCGACCAGTGGGTCGGGGTAGCCGTGATGATCGGGTACGGGATCGTCTTCGGTGCCATCGGCATCTACTTCACCCGCAAGCGGGACGTCTCCTGACCAGTCCGTCCGTCCATCCACAACGCCCGGTGCCGACTTCGGTACCGGGCGTTGTCGACCGCTGTGCCTGGTGTGCTGTGAGGGGTGCCACCCGGCACGCCCGGTTACTCCGACGGATGCTGGAGCGGATAGCCTGAACACGCATTCAGGTTGCCGCCGCGCCGGCTGCGTCCGATCCGGCCCGGCTCGCACCAGCCCACCAGCAGCGACCGCGTAGAAGAGGCGAGAGCGACAGTGTCGACTCAGCAGAGATCGCAGGGGAATCCGCTCGCGGACTTCGGTCCGAACGAGTGGATCGTCGAGGACATGTACCAGCGCTACCTGGCCGACCCGGCCAGCGTCGACCCCGCCTGGCACGACTTCTTCGCCGATTACAAGCCGGCGCTCGAGCCGACCGGCAGCGCCCCGGACGGTGGCCAGCCCGCTTCCCCCGACGCCTCGCGCACCGCCCCGGCCGCGGCGCCAGCGACGGCCGCCCCCACCGACGCAGCGGACGCCGCGCCGGCCGGCTCAACACAGGCCGGCTCAACACAGGCCGGATCGGCGCAGGCCGACGGGGCCCGCACCGGTGGTGCTGCGGCCGCCACCCCGGCCAGGCCGGCCGGCGGCAAGCCCACGGCCAAGGCCCCCGCGACCGCACCGGCCGCAGCCCGGCCGGTCGCCGGTGCGCCGGCCGCCGGCAAGCCCGCGACGGCGCAGCCCGCCGCCCGCCCGGCCGGTGGGCGCAGCGTCGCGCTGCGTGGCGTGGCCGCCCGGATCGTGGCGAACATGGACCAGTCGCTGTCCGTGCCGACCGCGACCAGCGTCCGGGCTGTCCCGGCCAAGCTGATCTCGGACAACCGGATCGTCATCAACAACCACCTGGCCCGGGGCCGTGGTGGCAAGGTCAGCTTCACGCACATCATCGGGTACGCCCTGGTGCAGGCGCTGGCCGCGCACCCGGAGATGAACAACTCCTACGCCGTCGTCGACGGCAAGCCCAACCTGGTCGAGCCGGAGCACGTCAACCTGGGCATCGCCATCGACCTGGCCCGCCCGGACGGCTCCCGGAGCCTGGTGGTGCCGTCCATCAAGGCGGCCGGGCAGATGGACTTCCGGCAGTTCTGGCAGGCGTACGAGGACACCGTGCGGCGCGCCCGGCGCGGCGAGCTGACCATGGACGACTACACCGGTACCACCATCTCGCTGACCAACCCGGGCGGCATCGGCACGGTGCACTCGATGCCGAGGCTGCTGGCCGGCCAGGGGGCGATCATCGGGGTCGGCGCGATGGAGTATCCGGCCGAGTTCGCCGGGATGTCCGACGAGGCGCTCGCCGACTCCGCGGTCAGCAAGATCATCACGCTGACCAGCACCTACGACCACCGCATCATCCAGGGCGCGCAGTCCGGCGAGTTCCTCAAGGTGATGCACCAGCTGCTGCTCGGCGAGCACGGCTTCTACGACGAGATCTTCACCGCCCTGCGGCTGCCCTACGAGCCGGTGCGCTGGGTACGCGACGTGAGCACCGGCGCCGAGGGGCAGCTCAACAAGACCGCCCGGGTCAACGAGCTGATCCACGCCTACCGGGTACGCGGCCACCTGATGGCCGACACCGACCCGCTGGAGTTCCACATCCGCCGCCACCCCGACCTGGACGTGCTCGAACACGGGCTGACCCTGTGGGACCTGGACCGCACCTTCCCGGTCGGCGGCTTCGCCGGCAAGCAGCGGATGAAGCTGCGCGACGTGCTCGGCGTACTGCGCGACTCGTACTGCCGCCGGGTCGGCGTGGAGTACATGCACATCCAGGACCCGGAGGAGCGGCACTGGATCCAGGAGCGGGTGGAGCAGCGCTACACCAAGCCCAGCGCCGAGGAGCAGAAGCACATCCTCAACCGGCTCAACGCGGCCGAGGCGTTCGAGACCTTCCTGCAGACCAAGTACGTCGGCCAGCGGCGCTTCTCGCTGGAGGGCGGCGAGTCGCTGATCCCGCTGCTGGACGAGATCCTCTCCGAGGCCGCGGTGGCCGGGCTGGACGAGGCCGTCATCGGCATGGCGCACCGGGGCCGGCTGTCGGTGCTGGCCAACATCGTCGGCAAGCCGTACGAGAAGATCTTCTCCGAGTTCGAGGGGCACCTCGACCCGAAGAGCGCGCAGGGCTCCGGCGACGTCAAGTACCACCTGGGCATGACCGGCAAGTTCAGCACCACCGGCGAGGAGCACGCGATCACCGTGTCGGTGGTGGCCAACCCGTCGCACCTGGAGGCCGTCGACCCGGTGCTGGAGGGCATCGTGCGGGCCAAGCAGGACCGCATCGACCTGGGCCTGGAGGGGTATACGGTGCTCGCGCTCGCGGTGCACGGCGACGCCGCCTTCGCCGGCCAGGGCGTGGTGGCCGAGACGCTCAACCTGTCCCAGCTGCGCGGCTACCGGACCGGCGGCACCGTGCACGTGGTGGTCAACAACCAGGTCGGCTTCACCACCGCGCCGGAGTACAGCCGCTCCAGCCTCTACTCCACCGACGTCGCCCGGATGATCCAGGCGCCGATCTTCCACGTCAACGGGGACGACCCGGAGGCCGTGGTCCGGGTGGCCCGGCTGGCCTTCGAGTACCGCCAGGCGTTCAACAAGGACGTCGTCATCGACCTGCTCTGCTACCGGCGGCGCGGGCACAACGAGGGCGACGACCCGTCGATGACCAACCCGCTGATGTACCAGATCATCGACGGCAAGCGGTCGGTCCGTAAGCTCTACACCGAGGAGCTGATCGGCCGGGGGGACATCTCCGTCGAGGAGGCCGAGGAGTCGCTGCGCGACTTCCAGGCCAAGCTGGAGACGGTGTTCAAGGCCACCCGGGACACCACCAGCACGCCGCCGGCCCGACGGGTCCGCCAGCCCGAGCCGGAGCCGCCTGTCTCGACCGCCGTCGACGCCGCCCTGGTCAAGGCCATCGGGGATGCGCACCTGACGCTGCCCGAGGGGTTCACCCCGCACAAGCGGGTCCAGCAGCTGCTGGAGCGGCGGGCCAGGATGTCCGTCGAGGGCGACATCGACTGGGGCTTCGGCGAGATCATCGCGCTGGGCTCGCTGCTCAACCAGGCCGTCACGGTACGCCTGGCCGGCCAGGACTCCCGCCGGGGCACCTTCGTCTCCCGGCACGCCAGCGTGGTCGACTCGGTCACCGGCGCCGACTACCTGCCGCTGTTCGGCGTCAAGCACCCGGACGCCCGTTTCTTCGTGCACGACTCGCTGCTGAGCGAGTACGCGGCGATGGGCTTCGAGTACGGCTACTCGGTGGAGAACCTGGACGCCCTGGTCTGCTGGGAGGCGCAGTTCGGCGACTTCGGCAACGGTGCGCAGACCGTGGTGGACGAGTTCATCTCCTCCGGCGAGGTCAAGTGGGGCCAGTGCAACGCGCTGACCCTGCTGCTGCCGCACGGCATGGAGGGCCAGGGCCCGGACCACTCGTCCGGCCGCATCGAGCGGTTCCTGCAGCTGTGCGCCGAGGACAACATGCGGGTGGCCCAGCCGTCCACCCCGGCGAACTACTTCCACCTGCTGCGCCGCCAGGCGCTCTCGCCGAAGAAGAAGCCGCTGGTGGTGTTCACCCCCAAGTCGCTGCTGCGGCACAAGCTGTGCGTCTCGGCAGTGGCCGACTTCACCACCGGTACCTTCCAGCCGGTCATCGCCGACAGCATCGAGCCGGCCGGGGTGACCCGGGTGCTGTTCTGCTCCGGGAAGCTCTACTACGACCTAGTCCAGGCGCGGGCCGAGCGGGGGCTGACCAACACGGCGATCATCCGGGTCGAGCAGTTCTACCCGATGCCGGTGGACGAGATCAACGCGGCGCTGGCGACCTACCCGGCCGCCCGGGACTTCGCCTGGGTCCAGGACGAGCCGGCCAACCAGGGCGCCTGGTCGTTCATCGCGCTCAACCTGCTGGAGCACCTGGGCGGCGTCACGCTGCGGCGGATCTCCCGCCCGGCGGCGGCCGCCCCGGCGGTCGGCTCGGCCAAGCTGCACGACCAGGAGCAGGCGGCGCTGATCGAGGCCGCCCTGCCGCGCTGAGCACCCCGGCGCCCGCCCCACGGCCACGGGGCGGGCGCCGGCTGCTTAGTCTGACGGGCATGTACTTCACCGATCGCGGAATCGAGGAGCTGGCCGACCGGCGCGGCGAGGAGACGGTGACCATCGAGTGGTTGGCCGAACAGCTGCGTACCTTCGTCGACATCAACCCGGAGTTCGAGACGCCGATCGAGCGCTTCGCCACCTGGTTGGCCCGCCCCGACGACGAGGACGAGTGAGCGGCTGGGACTTCGCCGACGCCTGGATCTTCGCCGCGCTCACCGGCGGCGGCCCGGCCGACGGCGCCAGGCTCACCGAGATCATCCTGTACGCCGACGCGCTCAACCACGCCCTGCCGATGGAGTCGGAGTTCACCACGGCGTTCGGCCGGCTCCGGGCGGCCGGGCTGGCCGACGGGTCGGCCGGCGACGACCGGTACTGGCTGACCGACAAGGGGGCGACGCTGCGCGCCGAGTTCGGCTACCGCGGGCTGGTCCGCTGGACCGAGGTGGTACCCCGGGCGCTGGCCAGCGTGGCCTGCCCCGGTGGTACCCCGTGGGAGCTGGCGCCGGGCGCCTTCGACCGGGCGATCCGCGAGTACCTGATGGGCTGAGGCCGGGGGTGTCCAATCGGGAGGGTCGGGACTTTGGTCCCGGTGACTTCGGGCGCTCCGGCCCGGGCGCCGGTGCCACCGGACGCGGCAGGGTGAAGACAACGACAAGTTGCCTTCCGGGAGGTACCCGATGAGCATCAAGCACTCCCCCGCCCTGCCCGCCACGCTGGAGACCGCGCACGCCCCTGGCCCGCTGCTGACCACGACCGCCGCCAAGGCGCTGGCCGTGCTGCGCATCGCCACCGGCTTCGTCTTCCTCTGGGCGTTCCTCGACAAGACCTTCGGCCTCGGCTACTCGACCCCGTCGGCCAAGGCGTGGATCCACGGCGGCTCGCCGACCAAGGGCTTCCTGGCCTCGGTGGACGCCGGCCCGTTCCAGTCCCTGGCGCACGACGCCGCCGGCACCTGGTGGGCCAACTGGCTGTTCATGCTCGGCATGGCCGGCGTGGGCGTGGCCCTGATCGCCGGCATCGGCCTGCGCGTGGCCGCCGTCTCCGGGACCACCATCATGGCCCTGATGTGGCTGGCGGAGTTCCCGCTCGCCCGGCACACCAGCGCCGGTGCCGCCAGCGGCTCGACCAACCCGCTCACCGACTACCACCTCATCTACGCACTGGTGCTGGTCGTCTGCGCACTGGCCTACGCCGGGCACACCTGGGGCCTGGGCCGGATCTGGGCCAGGATCCCCTTCGTGCGGCGCAACCGCTGGCTCATCTGAACGCCGGCTGACCGGTTCCGGTCAGCGCCCACGAAACCCCCGGCGGGCCGGTTCTCCGGCCCGCCGGAGCGTTGTCACTGCGGCGGACCGAAACGCACCGGTACGCCCGGGGCGTAGAGCACACTGACCGGCGGCCCGGTGACCGGCGTACCGGCCGCCGCGAGCAGCTCCTCGTCGAGGTGCAGCAGCCGGGCCCGGTGCAGCCGCCAGGCGGGGTGCGCGTTGGGCAGGTAGCGGGTGTGGCCCCGGGGCGACCAGTGCAGCCCCCAGCGGGCGGTGACGAAGTGCTCCAGCGGGTCCGGCTCGGCGATCGGCTCGCCGACCTCCACCGCCAGGTCGCAGCGGGCGCCCCGGGGGCCGGGCCAGCGGCGCCGGCTGTGGTAGCGCAGCCGGGCGCCGTCCCGCGCCACCCGCATCCGGGACCACAGGTAGGGCAGGCCGACCCCCCAGCGGGCCACCAGCACCGGCGCCAGCCGGGCCGCGTCCAGCGACCGGAACAGCACGCCGCGCCGCCCGGCACCGTCCACTGTGTACAGCCGCACGTTGGTTTCGGCGAAGTCGCCGAAGTACGGCACGCCGGGCCCGGGCCCGGGGCCGACGCGGCACATCCGGAAGGCGATCAGCCCGACGTAGGTCACCCCGTCCAGCACGTCGGGGCGGGTACCGGCGGGCAGCAGCGGGGCCACCCGCTCCGGCGGCAGCGGCCAGTGCAGGAAGGTCAGGTCCCGCCACCACTGGGAGAGCAGCGGCCAGCGCACCGGCCGCGGGGCGGTGACGGTGACCGGTTCGACTGCAGCAGTCCGTAGCCGGTGGTCGCCACCGGCTGACCCGCCCGGTGGCACCGGGTCGGGTAGGCGTTGCACGCTGGTCCGGCCGGGCTCAGCCGACCGCCAGCCAGACCACGACGGCGATCACGACCAGGGCGGCCACGATGCCGACCACGACGCCGACCGGGAAGGACCGGGTGGACGGCGCCTCGGTCTGCTGCACGAATGCCTTGAACTGCTCGGTCGACCCGCTCGGGTCGACGTTCTGCTCGGTCATGGGCAGACAGTAGCGGCCCGGCGGGCGGCGTACCGGTCCCGCCCCACCGCCGTCACAGGATCACCCCATGTGCGGGTAGCCGTGGTCGGTGGGCGGGACGAAGGTCTCCTTGATGGTCCGTGGCGAGATCCAGCGCACCAGGTTCTGCCAGGATCCGGCCTTGTCGTTGGTACCGGAGGCGCGCCCGCCGCCGAACGGCTGCTGACCCACCACGGCCCCGGTCGGCTTGTCGTTGATGTAGAAGTTGCCCGCCGCGAAGCGCAGCTCCCGGCTGGCCCAGTCGACAATCCGACGGTCGGTGGCGAAGATCGACCCGGTGAGCGCGTACGGGGCGGCCGACTCGGCCTGCCGCACGGTGTCCTCGAAGCGGTCGTCGTCGTAGACGAGCACCGACAGGATCGGCCCGAAGTACTCGGTGCTGAACACCTCGTGGGTCGGGTCGGTGCACTCCACCACGGTGGGCCGGACGAAGTAGCCGACCGAGTCGTCGGCACTGCCGCCGGCAAGGACCCGGCAGTCGGGGTCACCGGCCAACGCCTCCAACGCCTTGGCCTGCCGGGCGTACGCCCGCGCGTCGATCACCGCGCCGCCGAAGTTGGTGAAGTCGGTGACGTCGCCGTAGGCCAGCCCGTCGGCGGTGGCGGCCAGCCGGTCACGCAGCCCGCCGTCCCACAGCGACCGGGGCAGGTACGCCCGGGAGGCCGCCGAGCACTTCTGGCCCTGGTACTCGAAGGCGCCCCGGACCAGCGCGGTGTGCAGGGCGTCGACGTCGGCGCTGGGGTGCGCCACGATGAAGTCCTTGCCGCCCGTCTCGCCGACCAGCCGGGGGTAGGACCGGTACCGGTCGATGTTGGCGCCGACCGTCCGCCACAGCAGGTGGAAGGTCCGCGTCGAGCCGGTGAAGTGGATGCCGGCGAGATCCGGGTCGGCCAGCGCCACCTCGCTGACCGCGACGCCGTCGCCGGTGACCATGTTGACCACGCCGGGCGGCAGCCCGGCCGCTTCCAGCAGCCGCATCGTGTAGTGCGCGGCCAGTTGCTGGGTGGGGGAGGGCTTCCACACCACGGTGTTACCCAGCAGCGCCACCGAGGTCGGCAGGTTGCCGGCGATCGCGGTGAAGTTGAACGGGGTGATCGCGTAGACGAAACCCTCCAGCGGCCGGTGGTCGGTCCGGTTCCAGACCCCCGGCGAGGACAGCGGCTGCTCGCCCAGCAGCTGGTGCGCGAAGTGCACGTTGTACCGCAGAAAGTCGATCAGCTCGCAGGCCGAGTCGATCTCCGCCTGCTGGACCGTCTTGGACTGGCCGAGCATGGTGGCGGCGTTGAGGGTGTGCCGCCACGGGCCGGCGAGCAGCTCGGCGGCGCGCAGGAAGATCGCGGCGCGCTCCTCGAAGGGCAGCTCCCGCCAGCCGGGCGCGGCCTCTTTGGCGGCTGCCACGGCCGCCTGCGCGTCGGCGCTGGTGGCGTTGTGCGTGACACCGAGCACGTGCGCGTGCCGGTGCGGCTGTACCACGTCGATCCGGTCGCCGCCGCCCATGCGTTGCCGGCCGGCGATCGTCATGGTCAACTCGGCGCGCTCGGCGGCGAGTTCCGCCAGCCGGCGCTGCAGACCGGCCCGTTCGGGCGAGCCGGGCGCATACCCGAGTACCGGCTCGTTGTGCGGCACCGGCGGCGTGAACTGGGCATCCATGGGCAGACTCCCGCAGCATCTCGTCGTTGAGGTGAGGCCCTCCCATCCTCCCACGCCTTACCCGTCGGGGCCCCGTCCCAGGGTCCCGACCGCCCACCCTCGCCCGGTCGGGCGGCTCCGGGCAGCCACCGACCGGCCGCGTACCCTGGGACGGACCCATGCCCGGCCGGCAGCGCACGCCAGGAGGACCAGATGACCGACGGCCCCGCCACGGCGTCCCCCTCCACCCCGGACGCAGCCACGAGCAGCGCGGCACGGCGCACCAAGGCCCGGGGAACCGCCGCGCAGGCCACCAAGCCGACCGGGCCGGGCAGCGCCGACAAGCCGGCCGACGCGAGGAGCACCGCGAAGTCGACCACCACGGGCACCACGGCGCCAGCCAACACGAGCACCACCGAGCCAGCCAGCACGGGCGCGGCAAGGTCGACCGGCGCGAGCAGCACGGCGAAGCCGGCGAAGGCTGGTGGTGCGGGCACGGCGGAGACAGCGGCGCCCGGCGGCCGGCGCGCTGGTGCGGGAGGCAGGCCGGCAGCGGGTGCCGGCGCGAGCGCGGCGGCACCCCGCCGGGCCGCGCCGGTGCGGTGGACCGTCCAGCTGCTGGTCCTGGCCGTGGCGTGGCTCGCCGTGCTGCTCTACGGCACCAAAGTCAGCATCGACTCGGCGAGCGCCCCCGAGGAGGCGGTCGACTGGACCAGCGTGGCGCTGCCCGCCGTGGTGGCCGCCAGCGTGCTGGCCGCCGGATGCCTGGGGGCCGCCGTGGTCGACGTTGTGCTGCGCCGCCGCCCTCAGCTGGCCAGCTGGGCGCGCTGGGTGACGGCGGTGGGCTCGGGCGCGGTGGCCGGTGTGGCGGTCGGCGGCCTGGTGGTCGCCCAGTACGGCGCGGCCTCGGCGATCCTCTGGCTGGCCGCCGCCGTCGGAGTGGCCGGGCTGCTCGGCGGGGCGCTGGCCGGGCTGCCGGCGCGCGACGTGGTGGTCGCCGGGCTGGCCGCCGCGGTGGCGCTGTTCTTCGTGGAGTTCCTGCTCCAGTTGTTCCAGGGGCCGCTACGCCAGCTGTTCGGCGGCGGCGACAGCGGGGTGTCGCAGTGGACCGCCGGTACCCGACTCGCCGTCACCCAGGCGCTGGTGGGCGGGCTGGCCGCCGGGCTGGTCGCGTTCGGTTACCTGCGCCGGGCGGGCAGCGGCGCCCGGATGGTCGGCTACCTGTGCGCCGGGGCGCTGCCCGGGGCGCTGTTGCTGGTCGCCGAGGCGGTCACCCGCATCGGCGGCAAGCAGGTGTTCGCCGCCGTCTCCGGGCTCTCCGACGGCGACCGGGTACTGCTCGACTACTGGAAGAACTCACGGCTCAACCAGGCCCTGGTCGTCTTCTTCGTGGGCGCCGTGGTGGCGCTGGTGTGCTTCGGGCGGACCCTGCCCAAGCGCCGCCGGGTCAGCTAGCGCCGTCGACGAGCTGGTCCAGTTCGGAGACGTCGTACCAGGCGAGGTCGTAGTCCTCGGCTCCGTCCACCACGAACTGGGCGTCCTCGTCGCCGGCCAGCGCCGCTTCGGCGGCCTCGGCGGCCCGACCGATGGCCTCCGCCACCGCGGCGTCGTCCACGTGAACGGCGGCCACAGCGCTCAGCGGTACGGCGGTGCGCAGGCGTACCGAGCTGTCGCCGAGCTGCGGATCCGTGGTGTCCACGGCGGAGCTGGGCAGGTCGGCGCTGATCACCACCCGGCGCCGGGGCGCCGCCGGGTCCCGGTGCAGGAGCAGCAGGGCCGCCTGGGCGGCCCGGGTGAACGCGACGTACTCCAGCTCCTCCTCGTCCCCGTCGACGTACCACTCGCGCAGGCCGGGGGTGACCGCGTGGGCCTGCGCGCCGTCCGGACACTGCTTGCTGTCCCGGAGCACGGCCAGCTGCGGAAGGCTCGCGGGCAGGTACACCCGGATCAGATCAACGGCCACGGTGCTCCTGTCGTCGGATGTGCGTACGCGCATCCGGAGCAGCGCTACGCAGGGAATCGGTGGCAAACTAAAGCAATGACAAGCCGGTTCCTGCTGATGAAGGATGTCGCCGAGGAGCTCTCGGTGTCCCTTTCGCAGGTCTACCACATGGTACGCAGTGGCGAACTGCCGGCGATCAAAGTCGGTGGCCGGGGCGCCTGGCGGATCGAGCGCAGCCGGCTGGAGGAGTACATCGAGCAGCGGTACGCCGACACGGCCCAGTGGGTGAAGGAAAACCCGCTCATCGGCCATGACGAGGAGCCGACCGCCGAGTAGGCGGCAAGCCGCCCTCATCCCGGCTTCCGTCCGCACTTCTCCAGACGCCTCAGCCGCCGCCCAACGGCCGCCGCCCCGCACCCTCTCCCGAGTCCTCACCCGCCCGACCGCCGCCCGGTCGCAGTTCCGTTCAGGCATGGATGAGGGTATTTTTCGCAATTGTCGTTGTGTCCGCTGGAGGCAAACGAAGGTAAACGTAAGCACCTTGACCGAGGGCGGCGGAGGTCAGAAGAATGATTCCGGAGGCAAACGAAAGCAAACGCAAGGATGAGCGCTCCGAGCCGGGAGGACCGGCGGGGGCGTTCCACGGTCGCGGTAGAGGAGCCAGCCCATGACGATCACCCTCGCGCCCCCCTCGGCACCGCCCCGCGGCATCCGGATCCAGCGGGCACCCCGGGCCGAGCCGCCGTTCGACGACGAACGGCAGCGGCCCGACTGGCCGGCGGTCCGGGACTGGGTGGAGCTGCCGGCAGACTGGCCCGCGACCCCGCCCGGCACCGGCGGGCAGCACCCCGACGAGCCGACCGCGCCGAGCACCGCCGAGCTGGCCGCCGGCCGGTTCATCCGGGCCTGCCTGGAGGTGCTCGACGGCTTCCGGCCGGTCCAGCACCTGCGCCTGCTCTCCGCGCCGGAGAGCTTCGACCGGATCAGCGCCGAGCTGCGCCGCCCTCGCCGTCGTGGGCTGTTCGGCCGGCTGCGCCCAGCGCGGCCGGAGCCGTCCGCACGAGCCGGCCGGGGCCGCTCCAGCGGCCAGGACAGGGCGGCCGGTCAGGACGGGGCGGGCAGTCAGGGCGGGGCGGGCAGTCAGGGCGGTGTAGGCAGTCAGGGCGGGGCGGGCAGTCAGGGCGGGGCGGTGGGTTCCGGTACCGGCGCCACGGGGGCGCCGGTACCGGGCCGGCCCGGGTCCCACGCCGCTGGCCGGGTGGAGGTCCGCCATACCCGCCTCGTCCAGGTCCGCGAAGGAGCTGTGGAGGCGGTCGTCATCCTGGCCCGCGGCGAGGAGATCTGGGCCATGGCCGCCCGGCTGGAGCGCCGCGCGAACGGCTGGCTCTGCACCGACCTGCAGGTCGTCTGAGCCCATTTCGTGCTGCAGCTCGCGCACCGCGGGCAGGTCACGCCTGCCGGGCCGGCGCAGGTTGCCCCGGTGCCGCGACCGGAAAAACGCCTCGGCCCACCGCGCCGGATGGTGGCGGGGTGGGCCGAGGCGGATGTGCGCGGCGCCGGCTACGGGGCTCCGTGGCAGCGCTTGTACTTCTTGCCCGAGCCGCAGAAGCAGGGCGCGTTGCGCGACGGGGTACCGGCGCCGGTGGCCTGGCCGGGGGCCGGCTGGCGGGCACCCGCGGCGGTGGGCGAGGACGGGCCCGAGCGGCGTACCGGGCGGCCCGGCGCGGCATTGCCGATGCCCAGCGCCGGCGCCTCCTGCTTGATCTCCACGCCACCGCTGCCGGCCTCGCCGTCGATGGTCGGCGCCGAGTACTGCAGCGCCCGCGGCACGGGTCGCGGCGCGACCAGGCCGGTGAGTACCGGCGGTGACGGAGCGGCCGAATCCCCGGCACCCTCCGGCGCCGTGGCCTCCTCGACCTTGACCTCCAGGTTGTAGAGGAAGCGGACCGCCTCCTCCTTCACCCCGTCCAGCATCTGGCTGAACATGTCGAAGCCCTCGCGCTGGTACTCCACCAGTGGGTCACGCTGCGCGTAGGCGCGCAGGTGCACGCCCTCCTGCAGGTAGTCCATCTCGTAGAGGTGCTCGCGCCACTTGCGGTCGATGACGGTGAGCAGCACCCGGCGCTCCAGCTCGCGCAGGCCGTCCGGGGTCAGCTCCTCTTCGCGCCGGTCGTACGCCTGGTGCGCGTCCTCCTTGACCCGGGCCAGGATGAACTCGGAGTCCAGGTTCTCCCGGCCGCCGCCGTTCTCCTCTTCCAGGTCCTCGATGGTGATGCCGATCGGGTAGAGCAGCTTCAGGCTGGACCACAGCTGCTCCAGGTCCCACTCCTCGGCGTACCCGGTGGAGGTGGCGCCGGTGACGTACGCGGTGGTCACGTCGTCGATCATGTTGCGGATCTGGTCGTGCAGGTCTTCGCCGTTGAGCACCCGGCGGCGCTCGGCGTAGATCACCGTGCGCTGCTTGTTGAGCACCTCGTCGTACTTGAGGACGTTCTTGCGCTGCTCGGCGTTCTGGCCCTCGATCTGAGCCTGGGCGTTCTTGATCTGCCGGCTGACCATCTTGGACTCGATCGGCACATCCTCGGGGATGTTCAGCCGGTCCATCACCGCCTCGACGGCTGCCGCGTTGAACCGGCGCATCAGCTCGTCCTGCAGCGACAGGTAGAACCGCGACTCGCCCGGGTCACCCTGCCGGCCGGAGCGGCCGCGCAGCTGGTTGTCGATACGCCGGGACTCGTGCCGCTCGGTACCGAGCACGTAGAGGCCGCCCACCTCGACGACCTCGGTGGCCTCCTCGTCGCAGAGCTTCTCCCACTTGGCGAAGACCTCGTCCCAGGCGGCCGCGTACTCGTCGGGCTGCTCGTCCGGGTCGAGCCCGCGGTTGCGCAGCTCGGCGGCGGCCAAGAACTCGGGGTTGCCGCCGAGCAGGATGTCGGTACCACGGCCGGCCATGTTGGTGGCCACCGTGACGCCGCCCTTGCGACCGGCCTGCGCGATGATCTCCGCCTCCTTGGCGTGGAACTTCGCGTTCAGCACGTTGTGCGGCACGCCGCGCTTGCGCAGCATCTGGGAGAGCAGCTCGGAATTCTCCACCGAGACGGTACCGATCAGGATCGGCTGGCCCATGCCGTGCCGCTCGACGATGTCCTCGACGACGGCGTGGAACTTGGCCTTCTCGGACTTGTAGATGATGTCGGAGCGGTCCAGCCGGATCATGTTCTTGTTGGTCGGGATGCTGACCACGCCGACGTTGTAGACCTTGTTGAACTCGGCTGCCTCGGTCTGGGCGGTACCGGTCATGCCGGAGAGCTTCTGGTAGAGCCGGAAGTAGTTCTGCAGGGTGACCGTGGCCAGGGTCTGGTTCTCCTGCTTGATCTCCACGCCCTCTTTGGCCTCGATGGCCTGGTGCATGCCCTCGTTGTACCGGCGGCCGTGCAGCACGCGCCCGGTGAACTCGTCCACGATCAGGACCTCACCGTCCGAGACGATGTAGTCCTTGTCCTTCTTGAACAGCTCCTTGGCCTTGATCGCGTTGTTCAGGTAGCCGACCAGCGGGGTGTTCACCGACTCGTAGAGGTTGTCCACGCCGAGCCGGTCCTCGACCTTGCTCACGCCCCGCTCGGAGACGGCCACGGTGCGCTTGGACTCGTCCACCTCGTAGTCGCCGGTGCCCTCCTTGCCGCGCTCCATCCGCTGGACGACCTGGGCGAACTCGACGTACCAGCGGGCCGACTGCTCGGCCGGACCGGAGATGATCAGCGGGGTACGCGCCTCGTCGATGAGGATCGAGTCGACCTCGTCCACGATCGCGAAGTTGTGCCCGCGCTGGACCAGGTCCTCCCTGGTCCACGCCATGTTGTCGCGCAGGTAGTCGAAGCCGAACTCGTTGTTCGTGCCGTAGGTGATGTCGCAGTTGTAGGCCGCCCGGTGCAGCGCCGGGTCCTGGTTGGGCAGGATCACGCCGACGGTGAGGCCGAGCAGCTTGTGCACCCGCCCCATCCACTCGGCGTCGCGCTGGGCCAGGTAGTCGTTGGTGGTGATGATGTGCACACCGTCGCCGGACAGCGCGTTGAGGTACGCCGGGAAGACCCCGGTCAGGGTCTTGCCCTCACCGGTCTTCATCTCGGCGATGTTGCCGAAGTGCAGCGACGCGCCACCCATCAGCTGCACGTCGTAGGCGCGCTGGCCGAGCACCCGGCTGGCCGCCTCGCGGGCCGTGGCGAACGCCTCGGGCAGCAGGTCGTCGAGGCTCTCGCCGTCGGTGTAGCGCTTCTTGTACTGCTCGGTCAGCTCCTGCAGCTCGGCATCGGAGAGATCGACGTAATTCGACTCGATCGAGTTGACCGCCGCAGCGATCGCCTCCAGCCGTCGCAGCATGCGCCCTTCGCCGGCGCGGAGGATCTTTTCGAAGATCGACACGGATAAGCTCCCTAGACAAGTCTGCCGGTCCATCGTAGGCGGCTGGCGGACCGATCTCACACCCGCGTTGGCCTTCAATGCCGGAACGCCTGTCGACGATCGCCGGCCAGCGGGGGTACCCGGCGGCGACAAACCCGGTGACATCGGTCCCGATCGACCGTTAGTTTCACGATCATGCACCTTCGCGACGGGGACCTGACCCTCCGGCCGTGGCGGCCCGACGACGCCGCGGCGGTGTACCGCGCGGCGCAGGATCCGCTCATCCCCCGGTTCACCAGCCTGCCCACCGTGTACCAGATGTCCCATGCTGAGAAGTTCGTCGGGGTGGTGTCGCCGGCCGGCTGGGAGTCCGGAACGAGCGCGAACTTCGCCGTCCTGGACACCGCGACCGGCGCGCTGCTCGGCTCCTGCGGGCTGGTGTGGATCCGCGACGGACTGGCCGAACTCGGCTACTGGACGGCCGCGCCGGCCCGGCGTCGCGGGGTGGCGCTGCGGGCCAGCCGGCTGGTCTGCCGGTACGCCTTCGAGCAGCGCGCGATCGAGCGCGTCAGCTGGCAGGCGGAGATCGGCAACCACGCCTCCCGGCTGGTGGCGCTGCGGACCGGCTTCCACATCGACGGCACCTGGCAGCTCCCGCAGCGCAAGCAGGGCGGCCTGCCGGACGGCTGGGTCGGCACGCTGCTACCCGGCCAGCTCACCGACGAGACCCCGCCCCGCTACGCTGCCGGCTCCCTGGTTGCCCGGCGGGCCGCAGTGCTGGCTGCCCCGCCGCCGACGCTGCCACTGCCCGGCGGGCTGGGTCACCTGCGCGAGCCCGGTGACCGCGACGTGGACGCGCTCACCACGGCCGGCCGCGACCCGCAGGCGGTGCGCTGGACCAGCGTGCCCCACCCGTACAGCCGGGGCGACGCGCAGGACTTCCTGCGGCGCCGGGCGGCGCGCGGCTGGGCGCTGGGTACCGCCGCCACCTTCGCCGTCGCCGACCCGTCGGACGCCTGCGTCGGCACCGTCGACCTGCGCCTGGCCGAGCCGGGCAGCCGCACGGCCGAGGTGGGCTTCCTGGTGACGCCGGCCGCCCGGGGACGCGGATACGCGACGGCTGCCCTGCGTACCCTCGCGCTCTGGGGTTTCGACAGCTTCGGCCTGCACCGGATCCGCTGGCGCGCGGCGGTCGGCAACGAGGCGTCCCGCAGGGTCGCGCAGAACGCCGGGTTCCGGCCGGAAGGCGTGCAGCGGGGCGGCCTGACCGACCGCGACGACCGGCCGGCGGACGCCTGGGTGGCCGCCCTGCTGGCCACCGACCCCCGGTGACCGCACTGGTCAGAAGGACAGACCCGCCACCCACGCCCGGCCACCGGCGCCGGTCAGGTAGACAGGTGTCGGGCGGCCCGGGGAGAAGGTCGGACAGTCGGGCGGGCGACGGGGAGGTCAGGCATGGACGTACTGCCGCACGAGCAGATCCTGGGTGAACGGGTGCTGCTACGCACGCCCGAACGCCGCGACGCGGAGCCGATCGCGGCCGGCTGCAACGACCCGGCGGTCGTGCGGTTCCTGCCGCTGCTGCCCAGCCCGTACCGCATTCCGGACGCGCTGGCCTGGATCGACGGCGCACGGGCGCACCGGGAGCAGGGCGGCGCCAGTTTCGTGATCGTCGACCCGGGCAGCGACGAGGTGCTCGGCAGCATCGGGCTGAACGACGTCAATCCGGCCGCCCGCACCGGCGAGGTGGGCTACTGGGTAGCGCCCTGGGCGCGGCGCCGCGGCGTGGCCAGCGACGCCACCCACGCGCTGACCGCCTGGGCACACGCGCACGGCCTGGCCCGCCTGGCCCTGCTCACCGAGGCGGAGAACTGGCCCAGCCAGCGGGTGGCGCTGGCCTGCGGGTACCAGCGCGAAGGGGTGGCCCGGGGGCGCGGCGTCGACCGGGACGGCGTGCGGCACGACCTGATCGTGTGGGCGCGGCTGGCTGCCGACCCGGCACCCACCCGGAGACTCCTGCCGGACCTGCCCGGCCCGCCGGACAGCACCGGCCAGCCCACCAGCCCCGGCCCGTACGGGCAGCTCAGCGACGGTGTCGTGGTCCTGCGCCCGCTGTTCGAGCCGGACGGCCCGGCCATGTACCAGCTGGGCAGTCTGCCCGAGGTGGTCAACACCAGCGTGCCACCCCGGGCGCCCACGCCGGCCGAGGCGCTGGCCCGGTGCGCCCGCTCGTACGGTCGCTGGCTGGCCGGCGAGCGCTGCGAACTGGCCATCCTGGACGCCGCCACCGGCGCCTTCGCAGGCGAGATCGGCCTGTTCTACCAGGAGCCCGCCACCAGCCAGGCCATGATCGGGTACGCCCTGCTGCCGGCCTTCCGCGGTCGTGGCTTCACCACCCGCGCCGTCCAGGCGCTCACCGCCTGGGCCTTCACCGAGATCGGCCTGGCCCGCATCATCGCCGGTACGGCCCCCGACAACTACGCCTCGCACGCCGTCCTCCGCCGCGCCGGCTTCACCCAGGAGGGCTACCTCCGCGCCCGCCTCCCGGCCCCCCACAACACCCGCGCCGACGACCTCCAATGGGTCCTCCTCAACCCCAACCTCCGCAACACCCACCCCCAACTCCCAACCCCCACACCAACCCACAGCACCCCCTGAGCTTCCGCCGATTTCTCGGAGGGCCAGGGCAACCCCGACCCCACCCGGCGCCACAGCACCCCTACGAGCCCAGCGCACCCGATGCCCAACCCCCCGGATTGCGCACACCAGGCGGGGCGGCGGGGTGACTGCGACGGACATCAAGCGTGACGGGCCGTCGCAGGCACCCCGCCGCCCCGCCCCGCCGCTATCCCCACCAGAAAGAAACCGCGATAATCACATAGAGCCCGATCAACGTAGCCCCCTCCAGCCAGCTCGACTCCCCGTCGAACACCGCCAAGCTCACCAGCAGCACCGAGACCACCACCGCCACCACCAGCATCGGCGCGAACACCAGGGTCAGCGTCGTCGCGGTGAACAGGCTCAGCAGCACCAGCGCCGGCGCCAGCACCAGGGCGATCTGCAGCGGGCTGTTGACGATCACCGCGAGCGCGTAGTCGGCCTGGTTGCGCCAGGCCAGCTGGACGCCCACCACGTTCTCGATGGCGTTGCCGGCGATGGCGACCACGACCAGGCCGGCGAAGGTCTGCGAGATGTGCAGCGTCTCGATCGCCGGGGTCAGCGCCTTGACGAACCAGTCGGAGACGAAGGCGGCCGCCGCGCTGGCGACCACCAGCGTGCCGACGGCCAGCCACAGCGGCCAGCGGACCGGCTCGCTGTGCGCGGGCGCCTGCTCCGCGGAGTCACCGGCCGGCTGCTCGCGGCGGATGGCGGCCGGCAACGAGAGTGCGAAGATCACCAGCAGCACCACGGCCACGATGTCGGAGAGGACCCGCACGTGCGGCTCGGCCGGCGTGTGGGTGTACTTGGCGACGCTGGGGACCACCAGGGCGGCGGTGGCCAGGCTGAGCAGCACCACGGTGTCCCGGGCGCGGGACTTGGCGAACGCCTGCCGGCCGTTCTTCAACCCGCCGACCAGGAACGCCGCCCCGAGTACCAGCAGCAGGTTGGCCAGCATCGAGCCGATGATGGCGGCCTGGACCACCTGGAGCAGCCCGGCGCGCAGCGCGAAGAACGCGATGAACAGCTCCGGCAGGTTGCCCAGGGCGCTCTGCAGCACTCCGGTGGCCCCGGCGCCGAACCGGTCGCCCAGCTGTTCGACGCTGCGCCCGACGAGTGCGGCCAGCAGCGCGACCGCCGCCATCGAGCACAGGAACGCGGTGAGCGCGCCGAGCTGCACGTACGCCGTCACGCCGGCCGCCAGGACCATGAGCAGGGAGCCGCCGATGATCACCAGGTCGGACCGGACGAAAACGCCCCGGGTCTCCGGCTGCGCCGGCGCATCGTTCGTCATCACATCAGGCACCACCGGATCATGGCACCCGACGGCAACTCGCGCATGGCAGGCGCAGCCCGGACAGCGGGCGGGCCCGGCCGGTCGGCCGGGCCCGCCCGCTGTCGGTGGTCTCAGGCGGCCAGGGAGATGACCCCGTAGTCGTAGGCCTGACGCCGGTACACCACGGATGGGCGTCCGGAGTCCTTGTCCAGGAAGAGGAAGAAGTCGTGGCCGACGAGCTCCATCTGGGACAGCGCGTCCTCAACGGTCATCGGCTCGGCGGCGTGCTCCTTGGTACGGGCGATGTGCCAGGGCTGGTCCTCGTCCGGCTCCTCCTCGACGACCGCACTGCGTGCCGGCAGCACCGTGGTGAGGGGGGCGGTGAACAGCTCGGCCGGGTCGAACGGCGCGGCCGCCCCGAGTGCGACGGGGGTGTGCCGGCCCCGGTGGATACGGCGCCGGTCGGCGCTGCGGCGCAGCCGGCCCTCCAGCTTGTTGACGGCGATGTCCAGCGCCGCGTAGAAGTCCTGGGCGCACGCCTCCGCCCGGATCGCGGGACCGCGGCTCACGCAGGTGATCTCGATGCGCTGGCAGTTGTCGGACTGGCGCGGATTGCGTTCGTGGGACAGCTCGACGTCGATCCGGATGATCTTCTGGTCGTATCGCTCCAGCTTGTCCAGCTTGTCGGCGACGTGCTGACGGTAGTGATCGGGGACCTCAAGATTGCGGCCCTTCACAACGATCTCCACGCGTGTGACCTCCCCACGATGATGGTGTTGTGCGGCTGGCTGGTGGGTGATCCGTGGCTACCCGGTGCCCGCTGGCCGGAGTCCTCACAGGCGCGCCGGTGGCCTCCCTCCGGTGTTCGACAGCGCCGTCCTCGGGTAGCTGGTGGATTCTGACGGTAGCCCTTGTCCGCCGTCTCGTCACCCGGAGTGGCCAACGTGTTGGCCCGGAATTCGCCCAGCTGTGGCAGAGCCGGCATGATCCGGCGTCCACCCCGGTGACCCGGGGTGACGATCAACGGACCGAGCGTCTGCGGGTGGCCGCCAGGACCGCGGCGTGCCGCACCGGTACGCCGCCGGCCCGCAGCACCTGCGCGGTGGCGGCCAGGGTGGCGCCGGTGGTGAGGATGTCGTCCACCGGCACCGCGAGTGCCCCGGCGCGGACCGCCGCGGCGAGCTGCCCGAGCGCGCGCGGGCGGGCCCGGAAGGCCGACGTGGCTGTGGCCGCCCGGGCGGCGGCGCCCAGCCGCGCCGAGTCGGCCCGGGGCCGGGCGAGCAGTACCGGCGCCACGGCGACCGGCCGGCCATCGGCGCGCAGCCGGGCCGCGGCCCGGTCGGCGAGGCGGCGCAGGTGGTCGCCGTAGCGCTCACGGGCGGCGGCCGGGGCGTCGGGTACCGGCACCAGCAGCACCGGCCGCCCCGGGTCCGGCACGGCCGCGGCCACCACCGCGGCGAGGCGGTCACCGAGCGGACCGGCGAGCGGATACCGGCCGCGCTCTTTGTAGCCGAGCAGGGCCTGGCGCAGCACTCCGGCGTAGCCGCCGAGCGCGTGGCAGGCGGGCAGGCCGGCCGGCGCCGGGCTGGGCCGGGCCGGCGCCGGCCGGGACCTGTCCAGCTCGTGGCGGCACCGCTGGCAGAGCGCACCGGCGCCGGTGGCGCCGCAGCCGGCACAGCCACCGGCGAAGATCAGGTCGGCGGCGCCGGTCACGGCACCGCCCAGCCAGCCGGCCAACCCGGCACCCACCCGGCCTGTTCCAGGAGGCATCGTCAGTCCAGGTAGAACGGGTGGTGTGCGGTGGCCTGCCCGGGCCCCGGGGTGGTGCCCGGGGCCGGTGTGGCCGGTGTGGCCGGCTGGTAGGTCATCTGCTCGGCGTTGCCGCCCTGGACCTGCAGCGCGGTGCTCTCGGTCTGTACCACGATGGGGCCTGGTAGCCCCATCGTCCGGCTGGGCAGCGGCGGGCAGGCCGCCAGCTGGGTGACCCGCCTGTCGAACAGGCCGGTGGAGAGGCTGGCCGCTACCGCGCCGTCCAGGGTGACCTCGACCAGGCCGTAGCTGTCCGGCCCGGGCCGGCCAGCCAGCGCCAGGCAGTGCACCCGGCTCCAGGCCACCGCGGTCAGCTCGGTCAGGCCACCGGCGTCGATGAAGCGGGGAGTACCCACCACCACCGTGTCGGTGGTGAACGTCAACGCCGCCACGGCCGGCCGGCGGTCGGAGACCAGTGCGATACGCCGCCCGTCCGGCGCCACCGCGAACGCCGACACCTGGAAGCTGAAGCCACCGTCGATGGGTACCTTCGCCCACTGGCCGCCGGGGCTGACGCTGAACAGCGCGCCGTCGGCCGCCACCAGCAGCCGGGGGCTGGCCAGGTTGAGCCACACCGGCCGGCTCATGGTGGCCCCGGTGGTCTCCAGCGCCACGTCGGCGAAGTCCGCACCCTGGCCGGAGTCGCCGGCCGGCAGCTGGCCGACCTGCAGCCGGAACCGGTTGCCCTTCTGCGACTTGACCACGGCACCCAGTCGCAGGTCCCGGCTGGCCCCGGCGCTGACCAGACTCGGATCGTTCACCTTGGCGAACAGCGGCGGTATGTCGTACGGGAAGGTCCCCTGGCGGACCTGCCCGGCCACGATGAAGTAGGGCACCGGGTTCACCCCCGGCAGCGCCGGCCCGTCAGCCAGGTTGGCGTCGAGGAACCGGCTCGGGTCGGCCGGCTTGTCCTGCTCGGCGATCTGCAGGTGCACCAGGCGCGGCCGCAGCGACCACTGCAGCTGCCCGGCCACCCGGGCCGGGTCCACGTTCTGCAGGTTGGCGAAGTCGACCACCCAGGAGTTGCTGGTCTTGTCCATGGCCACGTTGGGTAGCTTGAGGCTGGTGCCGGCCGGCAGCGGGGTGACCGCCGGCTCCAGCCATTCGGACGGGCCTTTGATCAGCCAGTTGACGATCTGGGTGGGCTGCTGCTCCAGCTTCAGCCCGACCGAGGGCAGGTACCGCAGGTCCGGCACCAGGCCGGCGTTGCCGGCGTCCCAGTAGTAGACCAGCTGCGGATAGTAGCGCGGGGCGGAGAGCCCCTCGCTGGACAGCAGCAGGCTGTTGGCGAGCGCCGGTGGCAGCGGTGCGTCGATCCGCCAGGAGATGCCGGCCGAACCGATGTCGTTGTGTACCAGCTGGAACTGGGCCGTGGTGGGGTTACCCGGCGCCGGGCTGACCCAGCCGCCCGCGGTCAGCTGGCCCACCGGCACCATGTCGACGGTGACGGTGACGCCGGCCGACGCGAACGCCGGCTTGCCGATGCTCACCACCCGCACGATGGTCAGCTGCGTCGGACCGGCCTGCCATTCGTCCTGCGCGGCGGCGGTGAGGAAGGTCCGGGCGTTGGCGATCGCGGCGGAGCGGGACTGCTCGTCCGACGGCGCCGCCAGCGCCGTCAGGAAGGTCCGCACGAAATCCTGGGCGTCGGTGATGCCGACCGGGCTGGGCGGCTTCATGTTGTCGTTGCGGGAGCCCTCGTAGCCGCTCGGGCCGTCGCCGTCGACGTGCGGCTTGCCCGCCGAGGGCACCCCGCAGGCGGCCAGCGTGGCCGCACCCGCGCCACCGAGCAGCAGGCCACGCAGCACGGACCGGCGGGACAGGCCGGGGTCGGGGCGCCGGTCAGCCATGGCTGCCGCCCCAGTCGCGGACCCGGGCCACGATGCTCAGCACCGGGGCGGGTACCGAGGTGATCGGCGAGGCGGGGCTGGGCAGTGCGGGGCGGCGGCCGACCACCACGGCGTCCTCCGGGACCAGCCGCAGCGGCGCCGAGGTGAGCCGGTCGCCGGCCCGGACCGGCAGGGTGAGCCGGAACTGGGCACCCTCCCCGGGCGCCCCCCAGGCCTCCAGCCAGCCGCCGTGCAGCCGGGCGTCCTCGACGCTGATCGACAGGCCCAGCCCGGTCCCGCCGGTCTGCCGGGCGCGCGACGGGTCGGCCCGCCAGAAACGGTTGAACACCAGCTTCTCCTCGCCCGGCTTGAGCCCGATGCCGTGGTCCCGGACGGTGATGGCGACCGCCGTCTCGCTGGCCCCCAGGCGGATCTCCACCGGCCGGCACTCGCCGTGCTCGACGGCGTTACCGACCAGGTTGCGCAGTACCCGCTCGACCCGGCGCGGATCCACCTCGGCGATCACCGGCGGTTCCGGGGTGTCCACCACCAGCTCGACACCACACCGGGTGGCCAGTGAGGAGAGCCGGTCGGTGACCCGCTCGACGATGGACACCAGGTCGGTCGGCTCGGCGTCGAGCACCGCGAAGCCGGCGTCGAAGCGGCTGATCTCCAGCAGGTCGGTGAGCAGGCCCTCGAAGCGGTCCAGCTCGGCCTGGAGCAGTTCGGCGCTGCGGGCCACCGCGGGGTCGAAGTCCTCGCGCGCCGAGAAGATCAGGTCGGCGGCCATCCGGACCGTGGTCAGCGGGGTACGCAGCTCGTGCGAGACGTCGGAGGTGAACCGGCGCTGCAGCCGGGACATCTCCTCCAGCTGGCCGATCTGCCGCTGCAGGTTCTCCGCCATCTGGTTGAACGAGGCGCCGAGCAGCGCCAGGTCGTCCTCGCCGCGCACCACCATCCGCTGGTCGAGCAGGCCGGCGGAGAGCCGCTGGGCGGTCCGGGCGGCGATCCGGACCGGGGTGACGACCAGTCGGGTGGTCAGCGCGGCCAGCACGCTCAGCGCCAGCACCAGCAGGGCGCCCAACCCGACCACGGCGCGCTGCACCAGCCCGGCGGCGCGCTCCTCGGTGTCCAGCGGGTAGGCGTAGTAGAGCTGGAAGTCGCCCACCGAGGGGTGCACCGGGATGCCGTAGACCAGGTACTTGCGGGTGTCGCCGGTGCCGTTGTCGTAGCTGACGAACGAGTGCGCGATCTTGTTGTGTCCGCCGACGGTGCTGCGCAGGTCGGCCGGGACCAGTCGGGCCAGGTCCACCACCTCGGGCGAGGAGGTGGCGGTCAGGCCGCTGGACGGGACCGGGTCGGTGGGCCAGATGGCCACGATCACGTCGGCGCCCTGGGCCGGGGTACGGGCCAGCGACTGCAGCGTGCTCTGCACGGTGTTGGACAGCCAGCTGCCGCTCGGCCCGGCGTCGAGCTGCTGCTGGACGATCTGCGCCCCCTGCCTGACCTTGCCGCCGGCCTGGCTGACCTTGTAGTCCACCAGGCCCCGGGTGATCAGCGAGCCGACCAGCGCCCCGAACGCCCCGACCAGCAGGCTGGAGATCACCAGGGTGATCACCACCATCCGCAGTTGCAGCGAACGGCGCCAGGCCCGGCGCACCGAGCCGGTGAGCGTGGCAGCGCGGCGCAGCAGCACACGGCGCACCGGGGCGAGCGCCGGCATGCTGGGCAGACGGAGGTTTCTCAGGGGGGCGGGGGGCACGGGGGACCTATCCGGTACCGGCCTTGTAGCCGACCCCGCGGACGGTCAGGATGATCTCCGGGCGCTCCGGGTCCTTCTCGATCTTGGCGCGCAGCCGCTGGACGTGCACGTTGACCAGCCGGGTATCGGCGGCGTGCCGGTACCCCCAGACCTGCTCCAGCAGCACCTCGCGGGTGAACACCTGGCGCGGCTTGCGGGCCAGCGCCACCAGCAGGTCGAACTCCAGCGGGGTGAGCTTGACCTCCTCGGCGTCCCGGCTGACCGTGTGCGCGGGCACGTCCACGCTGATCTGGTTGCCGGCCGGCCCGATGGTCAGCAGCTCCGGCGCGGTGTCCGCGCCGCTGCGCAGCCGGGCCCGCATCCGGGCCACCAGCTCCTTGGGCTTGAACGGCTTGACCACGTAGTCGTCGGCCCCGGACTCCAGGCCCAGCACCACGTCGACGGTGTCGCTCTTGGCGGTCAGCATGACGATCGGGGTACCGGACTCGGCCCGGATCAGCCGACATACGTCGATACCGCTCATCCCGGGCAGCATCAGGTCGAGCAGCACGATGTCGGGGCGCGCCTCCCGGAACGCGCCCAGCGCGCGTTCGCCGTCCGCGACGAACGAGGGCAGGAAACCCTCGCTGCGCAGCACGATGCCGAGCATCTCGGCCAGCGCTGGGTCATCGTCGACCACCAGTACCCGGGCTCTCATACGATCCAATATTCCATCTCCTGCGACCCAACCGGGAACGCCGGTACCCAGATCACACCGTTCGCGCAGCTAGGTCTGGCTGAACGGTGCGGCTCTCGACGGTACCCACGGTCGGCCTCAACGTGTCAGGATGAGCACCGCCTCATGGCGGCTGCGCCGGAGATTACTCCGTCGCGAGCGTCGATGGTGACCGTGCTCACACCGGCACGGCCCGCCAGGGCACCTGACGTCGGTACGGCAACCGGGAGCACACCAGCGTGAGCGTGGGCGAGGCCACCGTGCCGCTGCGGCCGCTGACCGTCGGCGAACTCCTCGATGCCGGGATCTCCCTGCTGCGCCGGCACCCGGCCCGGCTGCTCGGGCTGTCCGCCGCGCTGGCGGTGGCCGAGCAGCTGGCGCTGCTGCCGCTGCGGTTCTCCACCGACCTGGTACCCCCGCACTACCTGCCCAACTGGCTCGGCGGGATTCCCGGCTTCTGGCTGCTGCTCAGCGTGGGGGCGGGTACCGAGCTGGTGGCCGTGACGCTGCTCGGCGCGGCGGCGGCCAGCTGCGCCGTACCGGCGCTGCTCGGTCCGGCCGCCGGTGGCCCGCGCCGGATCGGCGTGCGGCGCTGGGCCGTGCTGGTGGTGCTGGCGCTGCTGCTGGGGCTGGCCGGTGCGGTCGGCTTCGGGCTGGCCACCCTCGGCTGGCCGGTGGTGATCGTCTGCACCGGCCTGATCGCCCCGGTGTACGCGGTGGACCTGGTGCCCGGCGGTCCCGGCCGGCCCGGCGACCCGCCGGGGCGCCCGATCGGCCTGTGGCGCTCCGTGGGCCGGGGCTTCGGCCTGGTCTTCGGCAGCGGCCTGCGGCCGGGCGCCGTCCGGCTGCTCAACTACCTGGCCTGGCTGCTGGTCCGGCTGGCCCTGGGCACCGGGCTGCTGGCCACCGTCCGGCTGGCCGTGGACATCCGCTCGGACCTGGCCGAGGCGGTGCTGGCGATGGTCGGGTACGCGCTGGCCGACACGGTGGCCTACGCGGCGGCCGGCTGCCTGGACGCGGTGCTGCACCTGGAGACCCGGATCCGGCTGGAGGGCCTGGACCTCGCGGTCGGCATCGCCGGCCGGCAGCGCCGCCCGGTGACCGCCGCCCTGCTGGTCCCGCCCCAGCCGCGTCGGGGCACCGGCCGCCGACCGGCGCCCGGACCGCGTACCCAGCCGGTGGTGCACCGATGATCCGCGCCTGGGACGAGCTGGCCGCCCGGCTCGACGACCGGATCCCGCTCTCGCTGGTGGCGATGGGCCTGCTGGTCCTCGGCACGCTCGTCGGGCTGCTGCTCTACATGTACCCGTCCTGGCTGCCGTGGCGCTGGTGGAGCCGGTTCTGGCGGGCCGTGTGGCGGGGTCTGCGAGCGGTCGGGCGGGGCGTTGTCGGGCTGGTCCGGGCCGTCGGCCGGCTGCCCGCCCGGCTGCGTGGCCTGCGCTGGGGCGGCCTGCGGGCGCGCTGGCGGATCGGTCGGCTGTCGCTGCGGCGCCGTCGCAGGGTCCGGCCCGCCGGCCCGGTCGCCGCGGCGGTCGCCGACGACGAGCTACCCGACCTGCCGGCCACCGACTTCCGCGCGCTGGCCGACTGGTACGCCGCCGCCGGGCGGTACGCCGAAGCGGTGCGCGAACGCCTGCGCGGCATGCTGCGCAGCCTGGTCGAGGCCGGGGTGATCGAGGCGCCGCCCGGCTCCACGGTGGTCGAGCTGACCGCGGCGGTGCGCTGGGCGCTGCTCCCGGTCCACCCGCCGGTCGACGCCGCCTGCCAGCTCTTCTCCGATATCTGGTACGGCCAGCGCCCGGCCACGGCCACCGACGACGCACAGGTACGCGGATACGCCGACCAGGTCGGCGCCGCCCTGACGGTCGGGGTACCCCGGTGAGCGCCGCGACCACGGTCCCGGTCAACCGGGCCGGTCAGCTGGCCGCCCCGCCGACCGCCACCACCCCCCGCGGCGACCGGCGCTGGCTGCGCATCGTGCTACCCATCGGGGTGGCGCTGCTGGTCATCGTCTCCACCCTGGTCGTGCACCTGGTCGAGCAGCCCTCCGTCGCCGACCGGGACTTCCTCAACCCGACCAGCACCGCCGGCATCGGCTCGTTCCGGCTCGCCGAACGGCTGACCGCCGACGGCCGGGAGATCACCGTGGCGCCCAGCGGGCCGGAGGCGCTGCGGCTGGCCGGCGGCGGCGACGTCACCCTGCTGGTGCCGGCACCCAAGCTGGTCCGGCCGGACATTCTGACCAGCCTGGCCGGCCTGCCGGCGAACGTGACGGTGCTGCTGGTCCGCCCGAACCTGCTCTCCCTCGGCGTGTTGAACCTGCCGGTCGAGCAGCGCAGCCGGTGGGCCACCCGGGCCACCGGCGGCTGCCCCGGACTGACGCCCGGCACCCGGGCGTCGCTCTACCGGGACCACTACGAGCCGCTCGACGACGGCTGGCTGACGCCCAGCCGGGACTGCTTCGAGCACGCCCTGGTCGGGTACCGCCAGCCGGGCCGGGCGGAGCTGGTGCTGGTCGGCGCCGACGACATCTTCCGCAACAACCGCATCGGCGAACTGGACAACGCCACGGTGGCCGCGTCGCTGTTCGGCGGCCACCGCAGGGTGGTCTGGCTGGACCTGCACAAGCGGGAACTGCCCCGGCTGCACGACTCGAAGCCGCCCAAGCAGAAGCGGGCGCCCCGGTCCAGCCTGCCGCTGCCGAGCTGGGTGAAGGCGGCCGCCGCCGGGCTGGCCCTGGCCGCCCTGCTGGCCGCTGTGGCGGCGGCCCGCCGGCTGGGGCCACCGGTACCCGAGCCGCTGCCAGTCGTGGTCCGGGGCACCGAGACGGCGCTCGGCCGGGGCCGGCTGTACCGCCGTGCCAGGGACCCCGGCTACGCCCTGCGGGTGCTGCGCGGGCAGGCCGGACAGCGGCTGCGCGCCGCGCTGGCGGTGGCACCCGACGCCGACGGGCAGACCCTGGTGGCGGCGGTGTCCGGCTACACCGGGCTGCCAGCGGAGCAGGTCGACGCCGCCCTGTACGGCCCCGACCCGGCCGACGACGAGCAGCTGGTGGCCGCCGTGGCCGCCCTCGACCGGCTGGTCGAGCTGGTACTACCCGGCACACCGCCCACTTCCGACCAGCCCCACCCGAACGCGAAGGAGTGGTCATGACCGAGGCCGCGCTCTCCCCTGGCGCCGGCGCGACCGCGCCCGGCCCCCGCCCGCCGGCCGGCCAGCCGGCCCCGAACCCGGGCGGCCAGCCGGTCCCCGCCCCGGGCTGGCAGCCCGCCGGACCCGGCCCGGGCGGCCAACCCACTGTCGCCGCCCCGGGCGGCCAACCCACTGTCGCCGCCCCGGGCGGCCAACCCGTTGTCGCCGCCCCGGGCGGCCAGCCCCCGGTCTCCGGCTGGGGTGGGCAGCCGGCGGTCCGGGCCGCCGGCCCGGCGGGTGCGCCACCGGCGCCGGCCGATCCGGAGTCGGAGGCCGCCCGGCAGGCGCTGGTCCGGCTGCGCGCCGAGGTCGCCAAGGCGGTCGTCGGGCAGGACGCGCTGGTCACCGGCGTGGTCATCGCGCTGCTGTGCGGCGGGCACGTGCTGCTCGAAGGCGTCCCCGGGGTGGCGAAGACGCTGCTGGTACGGGCGCTGGCGGCGGCGCTGGAGCTGGACACCAAGCGGGTGCAGTTCACCCCCGACCTGATGCCCGGCGACGTCACCGGCTCGCTGATCTACGACAACCGCACCGCCGAGTTCCAGTTCCGGCCCGGGCCGGTCTTCACCAACCTGCTGCTCGCCGACGAGATCAACCGCACGCCGCCGAAGACCCAGGCCGCGCTGCTGGAGGCGATGGAGGAGCGGCAGGTCTCGGTCGACGGGGACAGCCGGGCGCTGCCCGACCCGTTCCTGGTGGCCGCCACCCAGAACCCGATCGAGTACGAGGGCACCTATCCGCTGCCCGAGGCGCAGCTGGACCGGTTCCTGCTCAAGCTGGCCGTACCGCTGCCCAACCGGGACGAGGAGCTGGGCGTGCTGCGCGCCCACCACGCCGGCTTCGACCCGCGCGACCTGGTCGCCGCCGGGATACGCCCGGTGGCCGGCGCCGCCGACCTGGCCGCCGCCCGGGCCGCGGTACGCCGGGTCGGGGTGGCCGACGCGGTGCTGGCCTACATCGTCGACCTGTGCCGGGCCACCCGGACCTCGCCCTCGCTGGAGCTGGGCGCCTCGCCGCGCGGCGCCACCGCGCTGCTGGCCGGCGCGAAGGCGTGGGCCTGGCTGCTCGGCCGGGAGTACGTCATCCCCGACGACGTCAAGGCGCTGGCCCGGGCCACCCTGCGGCACCGGGTGCGGCTGCGTCCGGAGGCGTCGCTGGAGGGCGTCACCGCCGACGCGGTACTGGACTCGGTGCTCGCCACCGTGCCCACCCCGCGATGATCCCGACCCGACGGGCGGCCGCCGTCCTGGCGGTCGGCGCGCTGTTCACCTGGGTGACGCCGTGGCCCTGGTGGTTCCTGGCCGGGCTGGTCGCCGTGCTGGCCCTCGCGGTCCTGCTGGACGCCGCGCTGGCCGGGGCGCTCGGCGACGTCACGCTGGCCCGGGACGGCGCCCGCCAGCTGCGCCTGGGCGAATCGGCCGAGGTCAGGCTCACCGTCACCAACGACGGGTTGCGCCCGGCCCGGCTGCGGGTGCGGGACGCCTGGGTGCCGTCGGCCGGCGCCACGCCCTTCGACCACCGGCTGTTCCTCGACCCGGCGGCCAGCGCCGACCTGGTGACCACGCTGACCCCGACGCGGCGCGGGGACCGGCCGGCCGCCCGGGTGACGGTGCGCTCCTACGGCCCCCTCGGGCTGGCTTTCCGGCAGCCGCTCGGGCGCACCGCGCAGGCCCGTACCCCGGCCTGGCGGCTGCGGGTGCTGCCCCGGTTCGCCTCCCGCCGGCTGCTGCCGGAGAAGCTGTCCCGGCTGCGCGTCATCGAGGGCCTGGTCTACCCGCGGGCGCGGCCAGGGCACCGAGTTCGACACCCTGCGCGAGTACGTGGTCGGCGACGACGTGCGCTCGATCGACTGGCGGGGCACCGCCCGCCGCTCCGACGTGGTGGTACGCACCTGGCGGCCGGAGCGCGACCGGCGGGTGTTCTGCGTGCTGGACACCGGGCGTACCGCGGCCGCCCGGGTCGGCTGACGAGCCCCGGCTGGACGCCGCCATCGACGCGGCCCTGCTGCTCGCCGCACTCGCCGGGCGCGCCGGCGACCAGGTGGACCTGCTCGCGGCGGACACCCGGGTACGCGCCAGCGTGACCGGCGGCTCGAGCCGTACCCTGCTCAACCGCCTGGTGACCGCGCTGGCCCCGGTGCAGCCGGCGCTGGTGGAGACCGACTTCGGCCTGGTCGTCGGGGAGGTGCTGCGCCGGGAGCGCAAGCGGGCGCTGGTGGTGCTGTTCACCGCGCTGGAGCCCGGCGCGCTCGGCGAAGGGCTGCTGCCCGTGCTCAGCCAGCTGGCCGCCCGGCACATGGTGGTGGTGGCCGCGGTCAGCGACCCGGAGCTGGAGCGGCTGGCCGCCGCCCGGGGCGGCGCGGAACAGCTCTACACGGCGGTCGGCGCGCAGCGCACGCTGGCTGAACGGGACCGCCTCCGGGCCGCGCTGGCGCGCCGTGGCGTGCACGTGGTGGACGCGCCGACGGACCTGTTCGCCGGCGCGGTGGCCGACTGCTACCTCGGGCTCAAAGCCGCCGGCCGGCTCTGACGCCGTCGGCGGCTCTGCGGGCCGGCTCTGCCGGCGGTCGGCGGCCCTGCCGGCCGGCTCTGCGACCGTCGGCGGCTCTGCCGGCCGCCCAACGGCGCTCACGCCGTCGGGACGCTGGCCTCCGAGTCGATCCCGGCGAGGTCGGCGCTGTCCCGGGCGGCCGCCGCGCGGGAGCCGAGGACCACCACGTAGCCGAGGAAGCCCAGCCAGACCAGCGCTCCGATGGCCACGTTCAGCACCATGGGCAGCGGCGACGGGGTGACGAACGCCTCCAGCACGCCGCTGACGGCCAGCACGCCGACCAGGCCGAGGGCGCCGAGCACGGCGGCGCGGGCGGCCTGCGCCACCGACCGGCCCCGGGTCAGCGCCGGTCCGGGCGCGATCCACGCCCAGCCGATGCGCAGCCCCAGCCCGGCGCCGACGAAGACGGCGGTCAGCTCCAGCAGGCCGTGCGGCATGATCAGGCCGAAGAAGTCGGCCGACCGGCCGTTGCCGATCATCACGCCGCCGATCACCCCGACGTTGAGCAGGTTCTCGAAGAGCAGGTAGACCACCGGCACCACGAGCACGCCGCTGGCCAGCGCCAGGGCGGTCAGCAGCGCGTTGTGGGTCCACACCTGCAGGGCGAAATTCTGCGGCTGGTACGTCGAGTAGTAGCCGGCGAAGCCGCCCTGGAGCAGGTCGTCGATCTGTTCCTGGGAGAGGAAGCGCAGCTGCACCTCGGGGCCGGAGCCCATGTAGGCCATCAGCGCGAAGGCCAGCACGGTGAACACCGTGGCCACCCCGCACCACCAGCGCCACGCCTGGAAGACGGCGAGCGGGAAGGTGGTGGTGAAGAACCGGCCGACGCTGCGCCAGGAGAACCGCTGGCCGGGGGTGAGGCTGGCCCGCGCGGTCAGCACGATCCGGGACAGCCGGGCGATCAGCGCCGGGTCCGGCACCCGGCTGCGCACCGCCGACAGGTGGGTACCGGTGCGCTGGTAGAGGGCGAGCAGCTCGTCGACCTCGGCGGCGGGCAGCCGGCGACGCCGGGACAGCCGCTCCAGCCGGGCCCACTCCCCCGCGTGCTCGGTGACAAAGGCGTCGAGATCCATGGTCCTCTTCCGGGCGGCGCTGGGCTTACCGGCCGCACCCCTGCGCCAGCGGGGACTGTGCCCACCGGCGGCCGGTACGGTTCGTCGCCCGGACGGGCGTAGCGGACAGCGTAGCGTTCGTGTTGACTGTCCGGGTGTCCGCTGCGAGCGATCCCGCGCTGACCGGCGCGGTCCGGCTGGCCACCGGCGAAGCCGTCGAGTTCGAGGTCCGCGTCGCCCGGCTGGGCTCCCGGGCGCTCGCCCTGCTGGTCGACATCATCGTGCAGCTGGGCCTGCTGCTCGCCGGGCTGTTCGGGCTGGGCATCGTGGTCAGCGGCATCATCCGGGTCGGGCTGTTCGACGGCGCGCTCGGCGCCACCCTGACCACCGTGCTGATCGCCCTGGTCCTGGTCGGCTACCCGGTGCTGACCGAGACCCTGTTCGGCGGGCGTACCCTCGGCAAGCTCGCGGTCGGGCTGCGCACCGTGCGCGACGACGGCGGCCCGGTACGGTTCCGGCACGCGCTGGTGCGCACCCTGGTCGGCGTGGCGCTGGAGTGGCCGGGCATCCTGCTCCCGACGGTCGGCTGGTGCGCCGGGCTGTGGACGATGCTGGTCAGCCCGCGCGGCAAGCGGATGGGCGACTACGCGGCCGGCACCATCGTCATCCACGAGCGCTCGCCGGACACCTGGGGCTGGGCCCCGGCCATGCCACCGGCCCTGGTCGGCTGGGCCCGTACCCTCGATCTCACCGGCCTGGACGACACCCTGGCGCTGGCCGTGCGGCACTTCCTGAGCCGCAACCGGCGGCTGCGGCGCTCGGCCCGGGACAGCCTCGGGCAGAGCCTGGCCGCCGAGGTGGCGGCGGTGACCACGCCCGCCCCGCCGCCCGGGACGCCCGGCTGGGCCTACCTGGCCGCCGTCCTGGCCGAACGGAACCGGCGCGCCGGGCAGCGGCTGGCCGTCGCCCGCGCCTCCACCGCGCTGGTCTGGCCGGAGCTCACCGCGGCCCTGAACCCGGCCCGGTACCAGCTCGCCGTTCCACCGCCCCGCCGTGGCCGCAAAGGCCGGCAACAGGTCAGCTGGCGGGCCTAGCCCGACACCGCGAAGCGGGGCGCCGCGCATGCGCGCGACGCCCCGCCCGACACTGCGAACGGGGCGCCGCGCATGCGCGCGACGCCCCGTCGATGCCCTACCGGTCAGACCAGCTTGACCGGTTCGGCGTAGTGGCAGGCGGCCGGGTGGCCGATGCCGCGGTCGATCAGGGCCGGCTGCTCGTTGACGCACTTGCCCTGCTCAGCCTGGGTCAGCTGGAGGAACTTCGGGCAGCGGGTCCGGAACCGGCAGCCCGACGGCGGGTTCACCGGCGACGGCACGTCACCGGTGAGCAGGATCCGCCGACGTTCCCGCTCCTTGCGCGGGTCCGGCACCGGGATGGCCGAGATCAGCGCCTGGGTGTACGGGTGCGCCGCCTTGGTGAACAGCTCCTCCACCCGGGCGGTCTCGACGATCCGGCCCAGGTACATGACCACGACCCGGTCGGCGATGTGCCGGATCACCGACAGGTCGTGCGAGATGAACAGGTAGGACAGCCCCAGCTCGGTCTGCAGGTCCTCCAGCAGGTTGATGACGCCGGCCTGGATGGAGACGTCCAGCGCGGAGACCGGCTCGTCCAGAACCAGCACCTTCGGCTGCAACGCGAGCGCCCGGGCGACGCCGATGCGCTGGCGCTGCCCGCCGGAGAACTCGTGCGCGTACCGGTTGCCGTGCTCCGGGTTGAGCCCGACCTGCTTGAGCAGGTCGCGGACCAGCTGCTGGCCGTTGGCCTTGGCGCCGTAGAGGCCGTGGATGCGCAGCGGCTCGGCGACGATCTCGTTGATCGTCATGCGCGGGTCGAGCGAGGCGAACGGGTCCTGGAAGACGATCTGCAGGTCCCGGCGCAGCGGCCGCATCGCGCCGTGGCTCAGCTTGGTCAGGTCCCGGCCCCGGTAGCGCACTTCGCCGGAGGTCGCCTTGAGCAGGCTGAGCATCAGCCGGCCGGTGGTGGTCTTGCCGCAGCCGGACTCGCCGACCAGCCCCACCGTCTCGTTGCCGAACAGGTCGAACGAGATGTCGCAGACCGCGTGCACCTCGCCGATCTGCCGGCGGATCAGCCCACGGGAGCGGACCGGGAAGTGCTTGACCAGGTTGCGTACCGACACGATCGGCTCGCCGGTACCGGCGGGCGCCGGCTCCGGCCTGGTGAGAGTCGCTTCGGTCACGGCTGTGCCTCCTCGCCCGGCGTGGCGTCCCGCTCGCGTTCGAGCAGCTCCACGGCCGTCAGACTTTCGGTGTCCGCCGACGTCGCCACGAACAGCTCGTCAGCGGAGACGGTGGCGAGCTTGTCGTGGAAGTGACAGGCCGCCAGGTGCGCCACCCGGTCGGTCGCGTAGAGGTCGGGCTCGACCTCATCGCAGACCTGCTCGGCGAGCGGGCAGCGCGGGGTGAAGGTGCAGCCGGGGGGCAGGTTGAGCAGCGACGGCGGGGCTCCGACGATCGGGGTGAGCCGCGCCTTGCCGCCCTCGTCCACGCGCGGCAGGCTGCCGATCAGCCCCAGCGTGTACGGCATCCGGGGGTGGTAGAACACGTCGTCCACGGTGCCGGTCTCCACCAGCCGGCCGGCGTACATCACGCAGATCCGGTCGGTGTGCCCGGCGATCACGCCGAGGTCGTGGGTGATCAGGACGAGCGCCGCCCCGGTCGCCGCCCGGGCCACCTCCAGCGCCTCCAGGACCTGCGCCTGGACGGTCACGTCGAGCGCGGTGGTCGGCTCGTCGGCGATGATGACGTCCGGGTTGTTCGCCATCGCGATGGCGATGACGGCCCGCTGGCGCATGCCGCCGGACATCTCGTGCGGATAGCTGTCCACCCGCTGCTTCGGATTCGGGATGCCGACCGTGTCGAGCAGTTCGATGGCGCGGTCCCGGGCGGCCCGCTTGGACAGGTCGTTGTGCGCGAGGATCGCCTCGCTGATCTGGAAGCCGACCGAGTAGACCGGATTGAGCGAGGTCAGCGGGTCCTGGAAGATCATCGCGATCTTGTTGCCGCGCAGGCTGGCGTACTCCTTCTCGGTCTTGCCGAGCAGCTCCTCGCCGCGGAACCGGGCCGATCCGGTGATCTGCGCGGTGCGCGGCAGCAGGCCGAGCAGCGCCATGGAGGACACCGACTTGCCCGAACCGGACTCGCCCACGATGCCCATCGAGTCGCCCGGCTGGAGCGCGTAGTTCACCCCACGGACGGCCTTGACCAGGCCGTCCTCGGTGGGGAAGGCGACCGTGAGGTCCTCGACCTCCAGCAGGGCCGAGGTGCCGGGCTCGGGCTTGCCGAGCTGGATGCTGGTGGCGGAGGTCATCGGCGTTGCCTTGTCTGTCGCGGGTCGAGCGCGTCGCGCAGGCCGTCACCGATGAAGTTGATGCACAGCGCGATCACAATGATCATCAGGCCGGGGAAGTAGAACAGCCAGTCCCGGGTGCCCAGCGCATCCCGGGCGTCGTTGGCCAGCGAACCCAGCGAGGTGTCCGGGGAGTGGATGCCCAGGCCCGACGAAGGAGAGCGCGGCCTCGGCAAGGATAGCTCCGGCGATGTCGAGCGTCGCCTGCACGATGATCACGCCGGTGACGTTCGGCAGCAGGTGCCGGAAGATGATCCGGAGGTCCGACGCGCCGAGTGCCCGGGCCGCCTCGACGAACTCCTGGTTGCGCAGCGACAGCACGGAGCCGCGGACCACCCGGGCGTTGACCACCCAGCCGAGGACGCCGAGCAGCAGCGCGACAATCCACCAGCGGCCCTGGTAGTGGTGCGCCATGGCGCCGACCACGGCCAGGAACGGCAGGGTCAGCAGCACGTCCACGAAGCGCATCATGTAGTTGTCGATGCGGCCGCCGTAGTAGCCGGCGATGGCGCCGTAGGGGGCGCCGATGAGCGAGGACATGATCGCCACCAGGAAGGCCACGTTGAACGACTGCTGGCCGCCGCGCATGACCCGGGCCAGGTAGTCGTGGCCGATGGTGTCGGTACCCATCGGGTACTGGGCGGTGGGCGGGGAGGAGCCCGGGCCGTTGAGCCACTCGTAGTCGTGTGGCCAGAAGCGCCGGCCGACGTAGCAGATCAGGGCCACCACGACCAGCACGACCAGGCTCACCATGGCCGCGCGGTGCCGGACGAAGCGACGCATGATCAGCGAGAGCTGGCTGCGCTCCTTGACGGTGAACTCGCGCTCGACCGTCCCACCGCCCGGCCCCCGCGGCGTGGGGATGTTGGCCGGGGTGTAGGCCTGGCCGGGTGGGGTCTGGACGGGGAACGAACTGACGTCACTCATAGCGGATCCTCGGGTCGAGCACGGCGTAGAGCAGGTCGGCCACGATATTTCCAATGATGACGAAGACGCCGGCCATCAGCATCCAGGCGAGGATGGCGTACCGGTCACCGGCGCCGATCGCCTCGACCAGGAAGGCACCCATGCCGCGCCACTGGAAGACCGTCTCGGTCACCACGGCGCCGCCGATGATGCCGGCGATGGTGAGCGCGGAGACCGTGGTCATCGGGATGAGCGCGGTACGCAGCGCGTGCCGGATCATGACCCGGCGGGGCGCCAGCCCCTTGGCCCGGGCCAGCCGGATGTAGTCGCTGTTGAGCACCTCCAGCATGGAGGCGCGCTGGAACCGGCTCCACGCGGCGTAGGTGATCAGGGCCAGCGAGATGGTGGGCAGCACCAGGTGGCCGGCGTAGTCGCCGAGCTTGGCGAAGAAGCCGGGCGGCAGCGGGTCGCTGCTGGCGAAGGTGACCTTCAGCGGGCGGCTGCCCAGGGACGGCTCGACCGCGTCGTTGAAGTTGATCGCCCACTCCTTGAGCAGGCCGGCGATCCAGAACGTCGGCATCGCCAGGAAGAGGAAGCCGAGGAAGGTCAGCGCGTAGTCCAGCTTCGAGTACTGGCGGTACGCGCTCACCACGCCGGTCACTACGGCGAGTACCAGCGCGATGATCATTGCGCAGCTGACCAGCCGGAGTGTGACCAGCGAGGCGTGCCCGACGCCGGCGCCGACGCTGATGTTGCTGGAGACCGCGGAGGGCCCGAAGTCGCCGTGCCGCAGCAGTCCCCACAGCCAGTCCCAGTACTGCCTGAAATACCCCTGGTCCATCCGCATGCGGTGGTGCTCGGCGGCGATCGTGCTGGCCGGCGGCGGTGGGTTGCGCCCCTCGAACTTGGCCCGGACCGGGTCGGCCGAGATGCTGACGAGCCAGAACGAGATGAAGCTGGACGCCAGCAGGATCGGGATGCCGGCGATCAGCCGGCGGACGGTGTAAGCAAACATGGCGCTTCCTTCGCGACAGCGGTAGCACTGGTGCGGCCCGGCCCCGGACGCCTCGGCGTCCGGGGCCGGGCTGACATGCCCTTCGGCGTTACGCCGCCTTCACGCCCCACTGCTGGGAGTTGTAGGTGAAGTAGCTACCGGAGTTGTCGTCGCGGATGTTGACGAACTGGTCGGTCGAGACCTCCAGGTTCGGCTTGGTGTAGAGCGGCAGGACCACCGCGGCCTTGGTGAGGATCTCGTCGGCCTGGTTCTGCAGGTCGTACACCTTCTGCTGGTCCAGCTCGGTGGCGGACTGCTTGAGCAGGTCGTCCACCTTCGGGTCGCTGAACTGGCTGTCGTTGTTGCCCTGGCCGGTGCTCCAGTTGGCGACGTTCGGCGACTTCAGCGGGTTGCCCGCCCAGGCGAACAGGATCAGGTCGAAGTTCTTGCTGTCGATCGATCCGGACAGGTCGTCGGTCACCGTGTCGGTGACGGCGATGCCGATCTGCTTGAGCTGCTGCTGCAGGACGGCGGAGGTGTCCGCCCGGGCCTTGGTGCCGGTGTGGACGAGCCGGAACGGTCCGACCGCCTTGCCGGTCTTGTCCTTCAGCTGGCCACCGTCGAGGGTGTAGCCGGCGTCGGTGAGCACCTTCTTGGCCGCGTCCACCTTGCCGTTGCCCTGGTTGGGCGCCACCTGGGTGAGGATGTCCTTGTACGCCTTCTCGATGTCCACGAAGTTGTGGCTACCGAGCGGCTTCGCGGCCGGGAAGTACGGCTTCACCGTCTTGTCGATGATCGCCTGGCGGTCGATCACGTCGAAGATCGCCTCGCGCAGCGCCTGGTCGGACAGCACACCCGACTTGGTGTTGATGTCGACGTGCTCCCAGGTGTAGCCGGGGGTGATCTCGTAGTTCACACCCTGCAGACCCTGCAGACCGTTGTAGAGGTCCAGGTTCGGCTGCACGTTGAAGCCGTCGATCTCCTTGTTCTTCAGCGCCGGCAGCTGCTGGGCCGGGTCGGTGATGAACTTGAAGATGACCTTGTCAAGGGTGGGCTTGTCGGCTCCGAACCACTTCGGGTTCTTGACGAGCTCGATCTGGGCGTCCTTGTCGTAATTGCTGATCTTGTACGGTCCACCGCTCCAGTCAGGCTTGTCGAAGAACGCCTTCCAGGCGGCCTCGAGGCCGGCGTCGGTGCTCAGGTCGCCAGCCTTGGCGGCGATGTGCGACGGGTAGAGCTGGCCGAACAGGGCCGGGAAGTCCGGGTACGGCGTGTCGAAAACGACCGTCACGGTCTTGCCGTTATCCGAGCCGGTGACCGACTTGACCTGGTCGTAGCCGGTGGTGCCGGCCGGGTCGAGCTTCGTGTCGTGCCCGTTGTTGGTCTTCCAGGCGTAGATGAAGTCATCGGCGACGATGCCCTGGTCGTCGTCCCACTTGGCCTCGGGCCGGATGTGGTAGACCACGGTCTGCGGGCTCGCCGTGGTGATCTTCGGCTCGTCGACGAAGAGATCCTTGTTCCACTGGAGCGCGCCGCTGGGCAGGAAGATGTAGGCGCTGGGCTGGATCAGGTTCATCACCTCGACGCTCTCGACCAGGTTGCCCTGGGACGAGTTGACGTTGAAGTTCGGCAGCTTCTTGCCGATCGCCAGCCGGATCTCGCCGCCGTCCTTGCGGGGGCCGGTGTTGCAGGTGTCAGGCTTGGTCTGGCACTCCGAGTAGCCAATTGAGTATGCCGGTCCAGTGCTCGTGCCGCCGCCCTTGCTGCTGCAGGCGCCTACCACGAGCGCGGACGCGGCAGCAAGTGCAATGAGGCCGGTAAGCCTCGTCGTACGTGCGCGCATGTCCCCTCCAGTCGAGACGCAGCCGGCACACGCTGACGCGAGGTCCCTTGTTAGGTAACCCAGAACAACCCGGCTGCGTTGTATGGCCTAAAGGAAACGACGACTAACGCCGGTAGCAAAGGGTCGGGGGGGATTCGTGACTGTCCCGTTATGCGGACGCCGGCTAGAGTCACGACAATCATCCGAACGGACGATGGCAAAGAGCTGAAGCGTTAGACCAACAATACCGAACCTTGCCGACAAGCCTGGCAAAGCGGTCAGGACTGGGCGCATCGAGACTGTTCTATGAGAACAGTGCCGCACCCCAGTAGCCGCCCGGCCCGGACACCCCCGCTGGGCAGGCAAACAAGCCGCTGGACACGTGCCTGACATATTCGTTCATGGCATCGTTACGAGCCAGCTGCGTTTGGATCGGGACGAACTGGCGGCGCGGATCGCGCTGATACGCCATGAAGAACAGCCCCGCGTCGAGTCGGCCCAGGCCATCCGATCCATCTACAAAGTTGTAACCTCGACGGAGCAACCGGGCACCGTTGTTAATAGTCGGGTGTGCCAGCCGAACATGGGAATCTATCGGGATCGTCGGGTCCCCGTCGACTGATTTTCGGGTCAAGTCAAGGGTGGCGAACTCGTCGCTCTGTCCGATTCCGGCTCCGCTGCCCTTGTGCCGACCGATCACCGCCTCCTGCTCGGCCAGCGACGTGCGGTCCCAGTTCTCGATCAGCATGCGGATCTTGCGGGTGACCAGATACGACCCGCCCACCATCCAGTCCGCGCCGTCGGCCGCCGGTACCCACACCTGGTCCGCCAGGGCCTGCGCCTCCTCGGCCTTGATGTTGGCCGTGCCGTCCTTGAACCCGAACAGGTTGCGCGGCGTGGCCTGCGCGGTCGAGGTCGACGAGGTACGCCCGAAGCCCAGCTGGGACCAGCGCACGCTGACCACGCCGAAGCCGATCCGGGCCAGGTTGCGGATGGCGTGCACGGCCACCTGGGGGTCGTTGGAGCAGGCCTGCACGCACAGGTCACCGCCGGAGATGGCCGGCTGGAGCGCGTCGTGGGCGAAGGGCGGCAGGTCGGCGAAGGCCGCCGGGCGGCGCGCCAGGATGCCGAACCGGTCCCGCCCGGCGGCGTCGACGAACAGGCCGGTACCGAAGCCGAAGGTGAGCGTCAGCGCGGCCGGCGGCAGCCCGAGCGCCTCGCCGGTGTCCTCCGGCGGCGCCTGCGCCGGGCCACCGAGCGCGCCCAGCGACCCGGCGTCCTGGCCGGCGGTCATCCGGGCCGCCGCCTCGGTCCACCGGCGCAGCAGCTCCACCAGCTTGCCCCGGTCGCTGGTGATCACGTCGAAGGCCACGAAGTGCAGCCGGTCCTGCGCGGGCGTGGTGATCCCGGCCTGGTGCGGCCCGTAGAACGGGACCACGCCGGCGGCCTGCGCCGGAGCGTCCCCGGTGCGGTCGTGCGCCGCCCAGGCCAGTGCCCCACCGGCGGCCACCCCGGCGGCGCCCACCCCGCCCACGGTGAGCAGTCTGCGTCGCTGCATGTGTCGTCCCTCGTCGTCCTGCGGTGGCTGGGGTCCGCCCGGACCCGCCGCACCGATGATGGTGGCCTACCGGGTGATGGTGGCTACTGGGCGATGGTGGCCGCGACCCTGCTGATCGGCTCGGCCAGCCCGTTGATCGCGTCGGAGAGCGCCTTCACCTGGTCGGCGCTCAACGCCGTGTAGGGCCGGAAGGCGTCCCCGGTGCGGTACTTGTCCAGCTCGGCCTGGACGGCGGCGAACTGGGTGTCCAGGGTGGTACCGAGGTCCGGGGCGCGCTTGTCCAGCGCCGGGCGCAGCGCGGCCACCGCCGCCTTGGAACCGTCCACATTGGCCTGGAAGTCCCACAGGTCGGTGTGCGAGTAGCGCTCCTCCTCGCCGGTGACCTTGCTGGTGGCCACCTCGTCGAGCAGCTCCTTGGCCCCGTTGGCCAGCTCCAGCGGCTTGAAAGTGGCGCTGGCGACCAGGGTGCGCAGCTTCGCCACGTCGGCGTTGAGCTTGTCGGCCACCGCACCCGAGCCGCTCACCTCCCCCTTCACCCAGAGGTCCTGCTCCAGCTTGTGGTAGCCGGTCCACTCGGTGCCCGGCTCCAGGTCACCCTCCCGGGCGTCGAGCTGCCGGTCCAGGTCGCCGAAGCTCTCCGCCACCGGCTCGATGCGCTCGTAGTAGGTGCGGGCGACCGGGTAGAGCGCCTTGGCCTTGGCGACGTCGCCCGCCTTGATCGCCGCGACGAACTCGCCGGTCTTGGTGACCAGACCGTTGACCTGCGTCTGGACGTACTGTGCGTAGTCCTTGCCGGCCTGGCCGAGCAGCCCGTCGGTGGACAGCGCCGCAGCCGAGCCGGTGACGGTCAGCGTGCTGCGGATACCGTCGCCCACCATGCCCGGCTTGCAGGCCGCCTGGTACGAGCCGGCGGCCAGCTCCACCCGCAGGTCCCGGGAGACACCGGGGGCGATGTTCTCCACCTCGCCGACCACCCGGTCGCCCTCGCCGTAGACGTAGAACTCGGTGACCTTGCTGCCGGTGTTGCGGACCGAGAAGACGTGCGCGCCGGCCGGCAGGTTGACCGTCGCCACCGTGCACTCGGTGTCGGTCGCGGTGACCTTGACCGGCCCCGAGCCGGACGCGGACTTCGAGCCGGAGCAGCCGGCCAGTCCGGCACTCAGGGCAAGGCCGGCGGCGGCGCAGGCGAGGACACGAACGTGCATGGTGGAGGATCTCCTGCTTCTCGGAGGTCGGACGGGTGGGGACAGGCCGGGCCGGGTCAGGCGGGGCTGGACGCCGGTTCGCGCGGGGTGGCGGTGGCCGGCGCGGCCGGCTTGTGTCCGCGCCCGGGCAGCAGGAACAGGGTGAGTACCACGACGGCGTAGCCGACCCAGCCGACGGTTTCGGCGACCGAGGGCTGCGCGGTGATGTTGAACATGCCGGTGAGCAGGGCGGCGTACCAGGCGGTGGGGTCGTACCAGCTGGAGATGTCGAAGGCGTGGTGGCTCATCCCGCCGAGTACGCCGGCCTCCTGGAAGCCGTGCACGCCGTACTTGAGGATGCCGGCCGCGACCAGCACCAGCAGTACCCCGGTCCAGGTGAAGAAGCGGCTCAGGTTGATCCGGACGGCGGCGCGGTAGATCAGGTAGCCGAGCACCACCGCGGTGAGTACGCCACCGAGCAGTCCCAGCAGCGGCCCGGCGTTGGTGGCGCCCTGGGCGGCGCTGAAGAACAGCAGCGCGGTCTCCAGCCCTTCCCGGGCCACGGTGAGGAAGCCGACCAGGACCACGGCGAACGTCCCGAGCTGCAGCGCCTCTTCCAGCTTGCCGGTGAGGTTCCCCTTGAGCCGGCGGGCAGTGCGGCGCATCCAGAAGATCATCCAGGTGACGAAGCCGACCGCGACCACCGAGGTGACCGCCTCGAACAGCTCCTGGTTCGCTCCGCTGAGCAGCTCGGCGTTGACGTAGCTGAGGATCGCCCCGAAGCCGATGGCCAGCGCCAGGGCCACCGCGACGCCGATCCAGACCTTGCGCAGCGCGTCCCGGCGGTTCGACTTGACCAGGTACGCCACCAGGATGCTGACGACCAGCGTGCCCTCCAGGCCTTCCCGCAGGCCGATGAGGTAGCTGGCGAGTACCGCGTTCGACACCGGGCTCTCCGTCCAGGTAGGGCGTACCGTCTAGGTAGGCATATTGGTTAGGCATACCTTAGTAAGGTCAGGCATACCATATTCCGACCCCCGGACCGGCGCAACGCGGAGTGCACCACACGACAGTGGCCCCAGGGCATCGCCCCGGGGCCACTGTCGTGTCAGAAAGATCAGTACCGGTAGTGCTCCGGCTTGTACGGCCCCTCCACCGGGATGCCCAGGTAGTCGGCCTGCGCCGTGGTCAGTTCGGTGAGGCGGACGCCCAGCGCCGACAGGTGCAGCCGGGCCACCTTCTCGTCCAGCGCCTTGGGCAGCGTGTACACGCCCACCTTGTACTGGTCGGTCTTGGTGAACAGTTCGATCTGCGCGATGGTCTGGTTGGCGAACGAGTTCGACATCACGAACGACGGGTGGCCGGTGGCGTTGCCCAGGTTCAGCAGCCGGCCCTCGGAGAGCACGATGATCGAGTGCCCGTCGGCGAACGCCCACTCGTCGACCTGGGGCTTGATGATCACCCGGGTGGTGTCCGGGCGCTTCGCCAGGCCGGCCATGTCGATCTCGTTGTCGAAGTGGCCGATGTTGCCGACGATCGCGTTGTGCTTCATCCGGGCCATGTGGTCGGCGGTGATGACGTTGAAGCAGCCGGTGGCGGTGACGAAGATGTCGGCGTAGCCGACCACGTCGTCCACGGTGGCCACCTGGTAGCCGTCCATCGCCGCCTGCAGGGCGCAGATCGGGTCCACCTCGGCGATGATCACCCGGGCGCCCTGGCCGCGCAGCGACTCGGCACAGCCCTTGCCCACGTCGCCGTACCCGCACACCAGCGCCACCTTGCCGCCGATGAGCACGTCGGTGGCGCGGTTGATGCCGTCGATGAGCGAGTGCCGGCAGCCGTACTTGTTGTCGAACTTGGACTTGGTCACCGAGTCGTTGACGTTGATGGCCGGGAACAGCAGGGTGCCGCGCTGCTGCATCTCGTAGAGGCGGTGCACGCCGGTGGTGGTCTCCTCGGTGACGCCCCGGATGCCGGCGGCCACCCGGCCCCAGCGGCCGGCGTCCTCGGTCAGCGAACGGCGCAGCACGTCCAGGATGACCTGGTACTCCTCCGAGTCCTGCTCGGTGGTCGCGGGGACCGCGCCGGCCTCCTCGAACTCGGCGCCCTTGTGCACCAGCAGGGTGGCGTCGCCACCGTCGTCGAGGATCATGTTGGGGCCGCCGCCGTCCGGCCAGAGCAGTACCTGCTCGGTGCACCACCAGTACTCCGGCAGCGACTCGCCCTTCCAGGCGTAGACCGGCAGGCCGGCGGGGGCGTCGGGGGTGCCGTCCGGGCCGACCACGATCGCGGCGGCCGCGTGGTCCTGGGTGCTGAAGATGTTGCAGGACGCCCAGCGCACCTGCGCGCCCAGCGCGGTCAGCGTCTCGATCAGCACCGCGGTCTGGATGGTCATGTGCAGCGAACCGGTGATCCGCGCCCCACGCAGCGGCTGGGCCTGCGCGTACTCCGCCCGGATCGCCATCAGGCCGGGCATCTCGTGCTCGGCGAGCTGGATCTCCTTGCGACCGAAGGCCGCCAGGGACAGGTCGGCGACCCGGTAGTCGCCTTCGGCGACGGTGTGCGGGCGCGGCGACTCCGGGGCTCCGGTACGCGGCGGGAGGGTACTGGTCATGGTTTCCCCTGTCATCTGGACAATCTCATGCCGTCCACCACCCTACGCGACGGCCCGCACCACACTGAGTGGGCCACACGGCGGTGGATTCCGTACTGACCAAGCGGAACGGCCCGGATCCGCGGTCGCGGGCGCACCCACGTACGGTACCGACACCAGGTCGAGGATCCCTCGACAGACCGTGCCGGCGCCACCCGTAGGCGGTGCCGGCACGAGGTGCACAGGGAAAAGCGCAACGCACGAGGCGGTGGCCGGAGCGGACTGCCGCTCTCACCGCCACCGCCCCGTGCTTCCCCCCGGTTTGGCTCTCCGCCGCGTCGGTAACCGAAGTCCCGTAACGCGGCGTAGTGCAAGAGTGACACCCAGCAACGGGAGCGTCAAGGGGCGGATGGAAGATATCCGAACTTTGTTACTAACCGGACGACCGGTGCCGGCTCAGCGCCCCACGCTGGCCACGAATGCGCTCCCCGCGCCGCCCAACACCACCGGCCGCCCGGTGGCGCCCGCGAACGCCGCCGCCCCCCGGCCCACCGCCACCGGGCCGGTGCCGTCGTCGGCGGTCACCGAACCGGCCACGCACAACACGATCGCGGGGCCCTCGACCGGGACCTCGACCAGCCCGCCCGGCTCGTCGCCGGTCGGCAACTCCACCTGGAACAGCGCGAAGTCGGTCACCGGCAGCGACCACGTGGTCAGCCCCGGCGCCAGCCGGCTGGGCGTCAGCAGCGGCTCGTCGAGCACCTCGAAACGCAGCACCCGCAACAGCTCCGGCAGGTTCACCGGCTTGTGGGTGAACCCGCCGCGGAGCACGTTGTCACTGCTGGCCATCACCTCGACGCCGGTACCGGACAGGTAGGCGTGCAGGTTCCCGGCCGGCATCCAGATCGCCTGACCCGGCTCCAGCAGCACCCGGTTGAGCAGCAGCGCGACCAGCACCGCCGGGTCCTGCGGGTACCGGGCGGCGGTCAGCGGGACCACGCTCAGCTCCGGATCGTCACCGGCACCGGCCACCGCGTCGGCGATCAGCCCGGCGCGCTCGCCCTCCGGCCAGCTCAACAGGGTCTGCACCGCGCCGCGCAGGGCGCGGGCCGGCTCCGGGTCGGCCAGCGCCGCGACCACCGGCTCCAGCGCCGGCACCTTCAACCGGGCCAGCGCGTCGGCGGACACCCCCGGTGCCCGGAAGCCACACAACGCGTCGAACTCGGCCAGCGCCACCAGCAGCTCCGGCTTGTGGTACGGGTCGGTGTAGGCGTACGGGCCGGCCCCGCGGGCGCGCTCGGCGGCGTAGGCCCGGCTGGCGTAGCCGGCCTCCGGGTGCGCCTGCATGGACAGCGGCTGCGCCGCCGCCAGCACTTTGAGCAGGAACGGCAGCCGTGGCCCGAACCCCTCGACCACCCGTGCACCGAGCACCGCGGTCGGGTCGGCGGCCACCACGTCCAGCAGGCTCACCCGTGTGCCGGCCCGCACCAGCGTGGCCGGGCTGTCCGGGTGGGCGCCCAGCCACAGCTCGGCCTCCGGCTCCCCGGTCGGCACCGGCCGGCCCTGCAGCCGGGCGATGGCCTCGTGCGAACCCCAGGCGTACCCGCGGATCCGGCCGTGCAACAGCTCCATGGCGCTACGCCCGCACCCGCTCGATGTCCGGCTCCAGGTAGATCACCCGGGCGATCGGCACCGCCTCGCGGACCCGTACCTCGGCGTCGTCGATGGCCCGGGCCACCGAACCGGCGCTGTCGTCGGACTCCACCGCGATCTTCGCGGCGACCAGCAGCTCGTCCGGCCCCAGGTGCAGGGTGCGCATGTGGATGACGCTGCGTACCCCCGGCCCGACCAGCGCCGCACCGATCGCCGCCTCGTCCTCCGGCGTAGCCGACTCGCCGATCAGCAGGCTCTTCATCTCGACCGCGAGGACCACCGCCACCACCACCAGCAGCACGCCGATGGCGAGGGTACCCAGGCCGTCGAAGACACCGTTGCCGGTGATCAGCGTCAGCCCCACCCCGAACAGGGCGAACACCAGGCCCACCAGGGCGGCGGAGTCCTCCAGCAGCACCACCGGCAGCTCCGGCGAGCGGGACCGGCGCACGAAGCCGTACCAGCCCACCCCAGGCTCCTTGACGTGCCGGATCTCGGTCACCGCGGTCCGGAACGAGAACGCCTCCAGCACCAGCGACACCACCAGCACGGCCACCGGCAGCCATTTCCACGACTCGATCGGCTCCGGGTGCAGCACCTTGTGGACGCCCTCGTAGACGGCGAACAGGCCACCGACGCTGAACAGCACCACCGAGACGATGAACGCGTAGATGTAGCGCTCCCGGCCGTAGCCGAACGGATGCTGCGGGGTGGCGTCCCGGCCGGCCCGCTTGCCACCGATCAGCAGCAGCACCTGGTTGCCCGAGTCGGCCACCGAGTGGATCGCCTCGGCCAGCATCGACGACGAGCCGGACAGGAAGGCCGCGGCGAACTTGGTGACCGCGATACCGAGGTTGGCGGCCAGCGCCGCGACGACCGCCCGGGTACCGCCTTCGCCGCTGCTCACGGGCGGGACAGCTCCTTCACCTCGGAGATCGCCGGCACAGCCATCGGGTCCAGTCCGTGCGCCAGCGCCAGGTAGATCGAGGCGAAGTCGGGGACCGCCACCAGGGACACCAGCCGCTCCAGCACCGAGGCGCCCTCGGCGGTGATCACGCTGACCCGGATGCCCCGGCGCTCGGCGATGGCCTGTACCGCCTCGGCCCGCCGCTCCTCGACCTCGATCGGCTCGTCGATGTTGCCGTCGTCGTCGGTGAGACCGCCGTCGCGCAGCAGCACCAGACGCAGCCGGGTGTTCTCCTCGGTCGCCTCGCCGGGGTCGGCGAAGATGTCCCGGCCGGCTTCGGCCAGGCCGCCGTAGAAGCCGTCCAGCAGGCCGACCCGGCCCCGGCCGGCCTCGCCCAGCGAACCGGCCACGGCGGGGTAGCGGGCGTTCGCCGACAGCGTGTCGGCGAAGCGCCGGGCGGCCACCGTGGCCAGCGGCGACGAGCCCCAGATGATCGGGATCGAGCCGGCCAGGTCGATGGCGAGCGACTTGGCCGGGTTGACGAAGAGTTCGGCGCTCGGCCGGCAGCGTTCGGCCTCGGCGTCCAGCCGGGTGGCGGCCTCGGCGATGTCCGCCTCGGTGACCTTCACCAGGCCGATCGCCCGCGCCGCCAGCAGCACCGGGACGGCCAGCGCCCACAGGCTGGCCCGGGCCGGGGCGCGCCGGGGCACCGGGATGAACGGCGCCCGGGCCCGTTCGGCCACCGCCTGCAGCTGCGAGTCGGGTGCCCCGATGGCGACCAGCCGGGCACCGCGGCGGGCGGCGGCGTCGGCCACCCCGAGCGCCTCCGGGCTGCGTCCCGAGGCGGAGACGGCGATCACCAGGTCGGCCGCGCCGACCCAGCCGGGGATGCCGGTGCTGCGGTGCGCGATCACCGGTACCGGGCAGCGCGGCCCGGCCACGGTGGCCAGGATGTCGCCGGTACGGGCGGCCGTGCCCTGCCCGGCGACAACCACGGCGCGCGGGCGCCCCTCCTCGGCGATGGCGCTCAGGTTCGCCTCGGCGGCCAGCGCCAACGACTCGCGCAGCTGCGGTCCACCGGCGGCGGTGTGCCGCAGCATCTCGCCCGGGTCGGCGGCGGCCATCGCGGCCGGGTCGTTCAGCAGCACCTCGTCGACGTGGCGGTGACCGCGCAGTCCAGCCGTACCGTCGATCATCGCTCGTCACCCTCTCCCGCGGCCGGGCCGCTGCCCGGCCGGGCCTCGTCCAGCAGCAGCACCGGGATGCCGTCCCGGATCTCGAAGACGCGACCGCACTGGGTGCAGGTCAGGGTCTGCTCAGCGGCGTCGTAGTCCAGTGGCGCGTGGTGGGTGTCGGGGCAGGCGAGGATGTCCAGGATGGTGGGGTCCACGGCGGAAGCCTCTCACGACTCGCTGCGGATCACGGCGAGCACCTGATCGCGCAGGCCCGCCATGCGGGACTTCTCGGGTGCCTCGACGTTGAGCCGCAGCAGCGGCTCGGTGTTGGAGGCCCGGACGTTGATCCAGGCCCCGTCGGGGAAACTGACCGTCAGGCCGTCCAGGTGGTCGACCTCGCCACCGGCCGCCGACAGCTCCTTCTCCACCTCGGCCAGCTTGGCCTGCTGGTCGGCGACGGTGGAGTTGATCTCGCCGGAGGCGGCGTACCGCTCGTAGGCGGCGGCCAGCTGCGACAGCGGTCGGTCCTGTTCGCCGAGGGCTGCCAGCACGTGCATGGCGGCCAGCATGCCGGTGTCGGCGCCCCAGAAGTCGCGGAAGTAGTAGTGCGCCGAGTGCTCGCCGCCGAAGATCGCCCCGGTGCGGGCCATCTCCGCCTTGATGAACGAGTGCCCGACCCGGCTGCGCAGCGGGGTACCGCCGTGTTCGGTGATGATCTCCGGAACCGCCCGGGAGGTGATCAGGTTGTGGATCACCACGCCGCCCGGGTGCTTGGCCAGCTCGCGGGCGGCCACCAGGGCGGTGACGGCGGACGGGGAGACCGGGTCGCCGTGCTCGTCCACCACGAAACAGCGGTCGGCGTCGCCGTCGAACGCGATGCCGAGGTCGGCGCCCTGCTCGCGGACCGCACGCTGCAGGTCGACGATGTTGGCCGGCTCCAACGGGTTGGCCTCGTGGTTGGGGAAGGTGCCGTCCAGCTCGAAGTACATCGGCACGATGCGCAGCGGCAGCGCGGGCAGCGCCGCGTCGCCGAGGACCACCGGCACCGTGTAGCCGCCCATGCCGTTGCCGGCGTCGACCACCACGGTGAGCGGCCGGATGCCGCTGAGGTCGACCAGGCCGCGCAGGTGCTCGGCGTAGGCGGTGAGCAGGTCGCGCTCCTGCACGTCGCCGTGCCCGGCGCCGTACGGTTCGGCGCCGTCCAGCAGGCGCTGGGCCAGGTCCCGGATGTCGGCCAGGCCGGTCTCCAGGCCGATCGGCTTGGCCCCGGCGCGGCACATCTTGATGCCGTTGTACCGGGCCGGGTTGTGACTCGCGGTGAACATCGCCCCGGGCACGTCCAGCGCCCCGGAGCCGAAGTACAGCATGTCGGTGGAGCCGAGGCCGGCGAGGACCACGTCGACGCCCTCGGCCGTGGCGCCCTCGGCGAAGGCCCGGGCCAGGTCGGGCGAGGAGGGGCGCATGTCGTGCGCCACCACCACCCGGTCCAGCGGCCCCTCGGCCACCAGCACCCGGACGAACGCCGCCCCGAACGCCTTGGCGACCTCGGCGTTCAACTGGTCCGGGACGGTACCCCGGACGTCGTACGCCTTCACGAAAGCGTCTAGCTGCGTCACGGCTCCTCCAAGCTGTCCGGCTCCTGGTCGGAGCCTACCGGCCGGGGCCGGTGCGGGCTGACGAGGACCGGCCCAGGGGTCTTGCGGCGCCGGTACCCGGCGGCCACCATCGAGGTACGCACCGTCGCCCCGTCGATCCCCGACACCGGCCGGTGTACGTGGAGGTCCCATGCAGACCATGCGAGTGGCGTTCGAAGCCGCGGTCACCACCGTGGCGGTGAGCGAGTCGGACGAGCTGCACGGCTGGTTCGGCGACCAGCTGGGCTGGCTCTTCGGGCCGGCCGTGGAGCAGGACTTCGCCGACAGCCGGGCCCGGCTGCTGTGGCCGGTCCGCGAACCCAACCCGCACGCCGAGAAGGGCTGCTGGCGGGCGCGGTACGAGCGGCTGCTCGCCGAGCGCCCGGAGCGGGTGGCGCCGCTGCTGCGCCTGATCGGGCAGGCCCGCGAGGCGCTCGCCACGAACCACCCCGGCCTGCTGGTCTGACCGCCCGGCCGGCGGGCGGGTCAGCGGCCGGCCAGCAGTGGCTGGCGCGGGTCCCAGGGGTCGCCGCGGCGGCGCCGGGCCAGCGCCGACAGGGCCTCCAGCACCACCCGGTTGGCCAGCGCGGCGGTGATGTCGGCGTGGTCGTACGGCGGCGACACCTCGACCACGTCGATGCCCACCACGGGCAGCTCGTAGCAGCACCGGCGGACCGCGTCGAGCAGTTCGCGGGCGGTCAGCCCGCCGGGCTCGGGGGTCCCGGTGCCGGGCGCCATGCCGGGGTCGACCACGTCCACGTCGACCGACAGGAACACCCCGGTGCAGCCGTCGGTGGCGGTGCGGAACGCCTCGGTGAGGCATTCCTCCAGGCCGCGCGCCACGATCTCGGTCATCTCGTACGAGCGCATCCCCTGCTCGGCCATCCAGCGCAGCACCTGCGGCCCGGGCCAGTAGCCGCGCAGCCCGAGCTGCAGGAACCGGTCGCCGCGTAGCGCGCCGGACTCGATCAGCCGGCGCATCGGCTGGCCGTGGCCGTAGAGCGAGCCGAAGTTCTCCTCGCCGGTGTCGGCGTGTGCGTCGAAGTGCACCATCGACACGGTGCCGTAGCCCAGGTGGCGGGCCACGCCGGTGGCGTCCGGCCAGGCGATGGTGTGGTCGCCGCCGAGGACCACCGGGACGGCGCCGGTACGCGCCACCGCGTACACGGCCTCCTCCAGGTCACGCACCGAGGCGACCGCATCGCCGGAGTACATCCGCACGTCCCCGGCGTCGTAGACGCGCAGGTCGCGCAGGGCGTCCACGCGCAGCGCCAGGCTCTGCCGGGAGCCGTTGTGCACCTGGTAGCAGGCCCGCCGGATGGCAGCCGGGCCGAACCGGGTGCCGGGCCGGTTGGTGGTCCCACCGTCGAACGGGGCGCCGAGGATCACCACGTCGGCGTCGGCGAAGCTGTCGGGTTCGGTGACGTCGCACCGGTCTACGCCGAGGAAGGTGATGTCCGGGCCGTACATCGAGCCGTACCGCACCGCGCTGCCCTCCCCGACCGCACCGGCCGGGACCGGCCGGAATCCGCCCACTGTCGCACCGCCGCGCCGCAGCCGACAAGAGCTCGCTACGGATTCCGCAATACCTGCGTTTTCGGGCAACGGATTCAGTTGCAACGTCCAGACGGCTGTTGCGAGAATGCGGGTGTGAGCGATTCCACCCCGCTTGACGAGGTGAACCGGCGGATCATCGAGCAGCTCCAGCGCGACGGCCGGATGTCCTACGCGGCGCTGGGCAAGGCGGTCGGCCTGTCGGAGGCCGCCGTCCGCCAGCGGGTCCAGCGACTGCTGGACGGCGACGTCATGCGGATCGTGGCGGTCACCGACCCGGCGACCCTCGGCTTCACCCGGCAGGTGATGGTCGGCCTCGAGGTCGACGGCGACACCCGCCCGGTCGCCGAACGGCTCGCCAAGATCCCCGAGGTGGACTACGTGGTCATCTGCGCTGGCCGCTACGACGTCCTCGCCGAACTGGTGTGCGCCGACGACGAGCAGCTGCTGGCGCTGCTCAACGACCAGATCCGGGCCATCCCGGGGGTACGCGCCACGGAGACGCTCGTCTACCTCAAGCTGGCCAAGCAGACCTACGCCTGGGGTGGCCGCTGAAGCTCAGCGCGACGGCGGGATCACCCGCAGATGCCCGCGCCGCCCGGTGACGTGCTGACCGGTACCGGCGTTGGACTGCTCCTCGGACTGGCGGGCGGCCGGCGGGCGGGCCGCCTCGCGGACCGCCTCGGCCAGCGCGACCAGGTCGTCGGTGGTGGGCGGCGGTGGGGCGAACTCGCCGTCGTGGCGGACCAGCTCCCAGCCGCGCGGGGCGGTCAGGCTGCGGGCGTGCGGCTCACACAGGTCGTACGTGTGGGGCTCGGCAAAGGCGGCCAGCGGCCCGACGACGGCGGTGGAGTCCGCATAGACATACGTGAGAGTCGCAACGGCTGAGCGGGGGCAGCCGTTACGCGAACAACGCCGGGGTGACCTCACGGCCGCACCGTACCCCTTACCGGGCTCCCCACGCCCGGGTTTGCCGCCTCGACACGCCGACGCTGTTGATCACGCGACCCGCCGTGAGGCGCGCCCGCGCGGCGGTAACCTTGTCGCGTGAGCAAGCCATGACCGACCGCCTGAGCACCCGATGACCGACCGCGTGGGCACGCGATGACCAACCCGCGTGGATACGCGATCACCAACCCGCGTGGATACGCGATGACCGGCAGGACGTCATGACCAGCCCGGCCGTCTACGGCGGGCCCGGCGGCCCCGGCCGCCGGGGGCGGCGCGACCGGCACGGGCGCGGACTGCGCGGCCGGCTCGTCCCGGCCAACCTGCCGGCCTCGCGGACCAAGGCCGAACTCTTCGACGACCTAGTCCTGGACGCCGTCGAGGCGCTGGAGCGCTCGCACGCCAAGGAGCTGGCGGGCGTCGAGTTCGCGGTCGAGGATGTCCCGCCGGACCTCAACGTCTACGACTCCGACGTGCTGGAGGACGGCGAGGTCCCGCTGGCCCGGCTGCTGCCCGGCACCGGTGGCCGGCAGACCGTGGCGCCGCGCATCATCCTCTACCGGCGGCCGCTGGAGTTCCGGGCGCTGGACCGCGATGACCTCGCCGACCTTGTCCACGATGTGATCATCGAACAGGTCGCGAACCTGCTGGGCGTCGACCCGGACGAGCTGGAAAGCTGACCGGCCGGTCAGCCACAGCGGGCGGACCGGCCGGCGCGCCGTCAGGCCGCGCGGCGCTTGAGCTTGCGGCGTTCCCGCTCGGACAGGCCGCCCCAGATGCCGAACCGCTCGTCGTGGCCCAGCGCGAACTCCAGGCACTCGCCGCGGACCTCGCAGCGCGAGCAGATCCGCTTGGCCTCCCGGGTCGAGCCGCCCTTCTCCGGGAAGAACGCTTCCGGGTCGGTCTGCGAGCACAGTGCGCGTTCCTGCCACTCCGGCGCATCGCCGAGCAGATCCGCCGCTTCCAATGTGCCGTCCATCGTCAACCTCCTTACCTCGCACCGGACCCGAAGGCCCGGCGCGTCCCCCCACATGTCGACGGCTCGACCATTTCCCGCCCGGGAGCCCTGCCGATAATCGCCCGAATAACACCGATCTGACGTGGTCCATTCGAACATCCCCGCTGAAATTACACGTGTGTAATGCGTGACGTCGTCAAGCGGAACCTGATAAATACGCCCGTTCGGCGAGGCCGCTGGGATGATTCGCCCGGCCCGCGCCGGGAGCCCCCGACCCGTCGGCACCGCCGTCAGTTTCCTATCGAGCCGGCGAGCCAAAAGTAACGGCCGCCCGGCGTGTCTGCCGGAAGGGCGCGGCCACGTCAGCTAAGCAAAATCGCGCAGGAGTCAGCGCGCGGCCACGGCCCCGTAGGTGGTGGTCCGCTGGCGTGCCGGGCGCCCCACGGCCGCCGCGACCGCTGTCAGTTCGGCGACGCTACGCCGGGAGCCGTGCTCCGAGCCGGCCATCCGGGAGATGGTCTCCTCCATCAGCGTGCCGCCCAGGTCGTTGGCGCCGCCCCGGAGCATCGCGGCGGTCCCTTCGTCGCCCAGCTTCACCCAGGAGCACTGGATGTTCGGAATCCGGCCGTGCAGCAGGATGCGGGCCATCGCGTGCACCACCCGGTTCTCCCGCCAGCTGGCCCCGGCCCGGGCGATTCCGGCCAGGTAGACCGGGGCGTTGTGGTGCACGAACGGCAGCGCCACGAACTCGGTGAAGCCGCCGGTACGGTCCTGGATGTCGGCCAGCACCCGGAAGTGCCCGAGCCACTGGCGCGGATGGTCGACGTGCCCGTACATCATCGTGGAGCTGGACCGCAGGCCCAGCTCGTGCGCCGTGGTGATGACCTCCACCCAGCTGGCCGCCGGCAGCTTGCCCCGGGTCAGTACCCAGCGCACGTCGTCGTCGAGGATCTCGGCCGCGGTGCCGGGGATGGTGTCCAGGCCGGCCTCGCGCAGCTGCGCCAGCCAGTCCCGGACCGGCACGCCGGCCTTCGCCGCCGCAGTCACGATCTCCATCGGCGAGAACGCGTGCACGTGCAGCCCCGGCACCCGCTCCTTCACCGCCCGGACCAGCTCCGCATACGCCGAAGGCGGCAGCTTCGGATCGATGCCGCCCTGCATGCACACCTCGGTCGCGCCGGCCAGCCAGGCCTCCTCGGCCCGGTCGGCCACCTGGTGCACGGAGAGCCGGAACGCGTCGGCGTCCCGGTCCCGTTGGGCGAACGCGCAGAACCGGCAGCCGACGTAGCAGACATTGGTGAAGTTGATGTTCCGGTTCACCACGTAGGTGACCTCGTCGCCGACCGCGTCGCGGCGCAGCGCATCGGCGATGCGGGCCAGCTCGTCCAGGGCCGGGCCGTCACACTCCAGCAACGCCAGCGCCTTACCCGCGTGCTCCGGCCGCAGCAGCGCGGCCGGATCTGATCCGGCCAGCCGCAGCCCGGCCGCCACCTCACTGTCCACAGTGGAGTAGCTGTCCGTCCGGGCTGCCACGCCGGCGCTGGTGCGCACCGCGTGCGCGGCCACCTCGGCCCAGTCGCCGTAGACCGCGTCGAAGTCGGAGCGCCGGTCGGCGCTGCGGCCCGCGACGTCGATGTCGGTGTGCAGCTCGGTGCGGCCGGTCGACTGGAACGGGGCGTCCGGCTCCTGCCACGGGCGGCCGACCGGGCGGGCCGACTCGACGGCCAGCCCGCTGTCCGGGTCGGCCAGCGCCGCCACGTGGCCGGCCAGCCGGGGGTCGAGCCACGGGACGCCGCGGCGCACGTACTCCGGATAGATGGTCAGCCGCTCGCGCAGCGTGAAGCCGGCCGCAGCGCTGCGCCGGGCCAGTTCCTGCACCGCCGGCCAGGGGCGTTCCGGGTTGACGTGGTCCGGGGTCACCGGCGACACGCCGCCCCAGTCGTCGATACCGGCCCGCAGCAGCAGCTCGAACTCGTCCGGGCCGGCCGGCTGCGCACCGGCGTCGCCGGTGATGAGGTTCGGTGGGGCCTGCACGCGGGCCTTGGGGCCCAACAGGATCCGGGTCACCGCCACGGTGGCTGCCAGGTCCAGCAGGTCGGCGTCGGGCACCGCGCGCATCGCCGTGTCCGGCTTGGCGCGGAAGTTCTGCACGATCACTTCCTGGATGTGGCCGTACTCGCGGGCCAGGTGACGCAGCGCGAACAGCGACTCCACCCGCTCGGCCGGCGTCTCGCCGATGCCGATGAGCAGCCCGGTGGTGAACGGCACGCCGACCCGGCCGGCATCGGCCAGCACCCGCAGCCGGACCGCCGGCTCCTTGTCCGGGGAGCCGAAGTGCGGGCCACCCGGCTGCGCCCACAGCCGCTGCGCCGTGGTCTCCAGCATCATCCCCATGCTCGGCGCCACCGGCTTGAGCCGCTGCAGCTCCTGCCAGCTCAACACCCCCGGGTTGAGGTGCGGCAGCAGGCCGGTCTCCTCCAGCACCGCCACCGCGCAGGCGCGCAGGTAGTCCACTGTGGACCCGTAACCGCGCTCGGCCAGCCACTGGGCGGCCTGCGGCCAGCGGTCCTCGGGCCGGTCGCCGAGGGTGAACAGCGCCTCCTTGCAGCCCTGTGCCGCGCCCGCCCGGGCGATCGCCAGCACCTCGTCGCGCTCCAGGTAGGGCGCGGTGAGCCGGTGCGGCACGGTGACGAAGGTGCAGTAGTGGCAGCGGTCCCGGCACAGCCGGGTGAGCGGGATGAAGACCTTCCGGGAGTAGGTCACCACGCCCGGGCGGCCGGCGTCGACGAGCCCCGCGTCGCGGACCGCCCCGGCCACCGCGAACAGCTCGTCCAGGGCCGTGCCGCGGGCGCCCAGCAGCGCGGTCGCCTCGACGACGTCGAGGCTACGACCGTCGGCCGCCCGCCGCAGGGCCCGCCGCAGTCCCGGATCGCTGTGCTCTGCCACCACGGCAGCCTAACCGGCCGGCGGCCGGTACCGGGGACGCTCGGGTGGGTGATGCGCCACTCGCGTCGGTTCGGGCCCGCCGACCGGCGGAGAACACGATGCCCCGCCGGGCCGGGGGCCGGGCGGGGCATCGGGCCGGATGCCGGGGCGTCAGCCCCAGGGGTTGTCGTCCTTCTTCTGCTGCTCGGCCGGCTCCTCCGGCTGCGCGGGGCCCACCTCGGTGGCCGGCGCCGCGAGCGGCGGGATCACCTGGGTGTGCTCGGCCGACTCCGGCTCGGCCGGCGGCTGCGGGGGCGCTGCCGGGGTGCTCGCCGGCTGCCCCGCGGCCGGGGGCGTGTTCGGCGGGTAGGGCGCCGCCGGGGCCGGCTGGTTCCACGCCTGACCCTCAGCCGGCTGGGCGGCCGGGTAGCCGGGCTGGGTAGCCGGGTAGCCGGCCGGCGGGTAGCCCGAGGTGGGCGCCGCCGGGTAGCCGGCCGCGCCGGAGGTCGGCGCCGGGTAACCGGAAGACGGGTAGCCGGCCGGCCCGGAGGTGGGCGCCGGGTAGCCGGTGGGTGCGGGCGGCGCCGACGGTACCGGGCCGGCGCCCGGCTGCTGGTAGCTGGCTGGATATCCGGCGGGGTAGCCGGGCTGCTGCTGGTAGCCGGGCTGCTGGTAGCCGGGCTGCTGGTAGCCGGGCTGCTGCTGGTAGCCGGGCTGGGCGTAGCCGCCGGGGTAGCCGTAGCCGGGGGCCGCCGCCACCGGGCGCGGGGTCTGGTAGCACACCGCGAAGATGCGGAACACCAGGAAGCCGGCGAAGCCCAGCAGCGCCAGCCACACCAGCCGGGTCAGCAGGCCCAGGAAGGCGTCAGCGGCCGGGTAACCCGGCAGGCCGATCTGGTGGACGAACCCGATCAGGGCGCTGAGCAGCCCGAACAGGGCACACACGGCGTACACCACGAGAGCGCCGAGGACCACCAGGCGGGCCCGCGCCGTCACCGGCTTGACCACCGTCACCAGCAGCACAGCCAGCAGCGGGAAGAAGATGGTCACCAGGCTGACGAAGTCACCGAACGAGCTGTCCACCCAGCTTTCGAACGAGTCGGTGTGCAGCAGCCAGCCGACCAGGCCGAAGAAGACCAGGACGGCGGTCGCGCCGAGCAGCGCCAGGGCGGCCCACTCCCGGTAGGGCTCCAGCACCTTGCGGGCGTCCTTGTCGCCCGCCGCGGCGGGCGCCGGGGTCGGCGCGGGCGCCGGATTCGACGGGGCGGGATACCCCTGATACGGCGATTGGCTGGTCACGATCTCCCCCTAGCGCGGATGAGCGTTCGACAAACAGACCGAGCCTAGCGGTGTGCCGCAGTTTTTGTTCGGCCCGGCTCGGGGCACCGGTACGGGTGCGCGAGGATGGGCGCCATGCGGATCGTGGTACTCGCGGGGGGCATCGGCGGCGCGCGCTTCCTGCTCGGGGTACGGGCGCTGGCCGCCCGTACCGGCGCCGAGGTGACAGCCGTGGTGAACGTGGCCGACGACGTGACCATGCACGGCCTACGCATCTGCCCCGACCTGGACAGCGTCATGTACACCCTGGGCGGCGGGGCCGATCCGGAGCGCGGCTGGGGCCGGGCCGGCGAGACCTGGACGGTCAAGGAGGAGCTGGCCGCCTACGGCGCCGAACCGGCCTGGTTCGGACTGGGCGACCGGGACGTCGCCACGCACCTGGTGCGCACCCGGATGCTGGACGCCGGATACTCGCTCTCCGCCGTCACCGAGGCGCTGTGCCACCGCTGGCGGCCGGGCGTCCGGCTGCTGCCGGCGACCGACGACCGGCTGGAGACGCACGTGGTGACCGAAGGACGGGCGATCCACTTCCAGGAGTGGTGGATCCGCCACCGGGCACAGGTACCCACCGAGCGGTTCGTCTTCGTCGGCGCCGACACCGCCGAGCCGGCGCCGGGCGTGCTGGAGGCGCTGGCGGAGGCGGATGTGGTGCTGCTCGCCCCGAGCAACCCGGTGGTGTCGGTGACGCCGGTGCTGGCGGTGGCGGCGCTCAAGGAGGCGCTGGTGTCCGGGCGCGCCCCGGTGGTCGGGGTGTCGCCGGTGATCGGTGGGGCGCCGGTACGCGGGATGGCCGACGCCTGCCTGGCGGTGGTCGGGGTGGCCTGCACCGCGGCCGGCGTCGGCGCGCTCTACGGCGCTCGGTCGGCCGGCGGGGTGCTGGACGGCTGGCTGGTGGCCGAGGAGGACGCGGACACCGCCGTACCCGGCGTGGCGGTGGGTGTCGCGCCGCTGTGGATGACCGACGAGCCGACCACCGCCGAGATGGCCCGCGCGGCCGCCGCGCTGGTCGGGGTCGAGCTGTGACCGGTCAGGTAGCCGACGGCGGGGCGGCGGGGCGGACGGCGCCGGCCGGGCTCCAGGTGCTCCCGGTCACCGGCATCGGGCCGGTGCGGGCGGGCGACGACCTGGCCGCACTCATCACCGGCGCGGCACCGTGGCTGGCCGACGGGGACGTGCTGGTGGTCACCAGCAAGATCGTTTCCAAGGCGGAGGGGCGGCTGGTCGAGGTCGCCACCGAGGGGCCGGCGCGGGAGGCCGACCGGGCGCGGGTACTGGCCGCGGAGACCGCCCGGGTGGTGGCCGTCCGGGGCGGTACCCGGATCGTGCAGACCCGGCACGGCTTCGTGATGGCCAGTGCCGGCATCGACGCCTCCAATGTGGAGCGTGACCGGCTGGTGCTGCTGCCGCTCGACCCGGACGCCTCGGCCCGGGCGCTGCGCACCGCGCTGCGCGAGCGGTACGCCCTGGACGTGGCCGTCGTGGTCAGCGACACCATGGGCCGGCCCTGGCGGACCGGGCTCACCGACGTGGCGCTGGGCGCCGCCGGCCTCCCGGCGCTGCGCGACTACCGCGGCGAGACCGACGCCTACGGCAACGAACTGCACCTCACCCAGGTGGCCGTGGTGGACGAGCTGAGCGCCGCCGCCGAGCTGGTCAAGGGCAAGTACGACCAGGTGCCGGTAGCGGTCGTACGGGGCATGGCGGCCACCGGGGCGCCCGACGGCGCCGGCGCGGCGGTGCTGGTCCGCGGCGCCGACCACGACCTGTTCTCGCTGGGTACCGCCGAGGCGGTGGCGCTCGGGCAGCGCCGCGCCGCCCGGATCACCGACGCCCCGGCGTTCGTCCCGAACGACCCGGTGGACCTGGCCGACCCGCTGCGCTACGTCGGCTCGGCGGATCTCCAGCCGGTGCCGGCCCAGCTGCGCGCCGCGCTCGGCGCCCCGGCCGGCGCGGAACTGGTCGCCGCCAGCTGCCCCGCCGACCCGGTCGAGGCGGCCCGGGTCGGGGCGGATGCCTACCGGCTGCGCGCCGCCTGCGCCGCGGCCGGGCTGGTCAGCGCCGCGCTGCCGGTACCCCCGGACGCGGCCGAGCGGCTCGGACTGGCACCGGGCCAACTGGTGGTGGCGCTGCTGGCGATCGGCCACCCGGCCACCGAGGCGTGACCGACGGCCTGAACCGACCGACAGCCCGAACTGACCGGCGGCTCAGGTGAGGCGGTGCTGGCCGGCTTCCTTGAGGGCGTCGACGATCTGCTTCACGTCCTGGGCGCGTTCCCGCGGGCAGACCAGCAGCGCGTCCGGGGTGTCCACCACGATCATGTCGTGCAGGCCGAGCGCGGCCACCAGCCGGCCGGAGTGCGGCACCACCACCAGGCCGGTCGAGTCCAGCAGCAGCACGTCCGGCTTCTCCCCCGGATCCACCACCACGTTGTCGGTACCGTCGACCCCCGGCAGGATCTCGCCCAGGGTGGCGAAGTCACCGATGTCGTTCCAGCCGAAGTCGCCGGGGACGGTGGCCACCAGGCCCGCCCCGGCGGCGCCCTCCATCACCGCGTAGTCCACCGAGATCTTCTTCAGCGTGGGCCACACATCGCCGAGCACGGCCTCCCGCTCCGGCGTGTGCCAGGCGGTCGCGATCCGGCTCAGGCCGGCGTGCAGCTCCGGCTGCTGGCGCTCCAGCTCGGCGAGGAACACGTCGACCCGCCAGACGAACATGCCGGCGTTCCAGAAGTGGTGCCCGGAGCGCAGGTACTCCTCGGCCACCTGCTGGGACGGCTTCTCCTTGAACTGGTCGACCCGGCGGATCTCGCCGTCCAGGACGCCGTCGCACTCCAGGTAGCCGTAGCCGGTCTCGGGGCGGGTCGGCTGGATCCCGACGGTCATCAGGTACCCCTGCTCGGCGCCGGTGACCGCGCCGCGCAGTACCTCCACGAACCGGGCACCGTCGGCGATCAGGTGGTCGGCGGCGAACGCGCCCATCACCCCCTGCGGATCACGGGTGGCGATGATCGCGGCGGCCAGGCCGATGGCCGCGCACGAATCCCGGGGCGCCGGCTCGACCAGCAGGTTCTCCTCCGGCAGGTCGGGCAGCTGACGGGCCACCGCGGCGGCGTGCGCCACGCCGGTCACCACGTAGGTGTGCTCCGGCCCGGTCAACGGCGCCAGCCGCTCCACGGTGGCCTGCAGCAGCGTGGCCGGCGTACCGGTGAGCGCGTGCAGGAACTTGGGGTTGGCGGCGCGGGACAGCGGCCACAGCCGGGTTCCGCTACCGCCGGCCGGGATCACCGCGTAGAGCATCGGCCCATCATGCCCAGCCGAGGCACGCCGCACCAAACCGGGCACGCCCGGATCACCCGGCCGCGCGCGCCCAGGCGGCCAGGTGGACCCGGGCGCTGGACTCCCAGGTGAAGTCCTTGGCCCGGTCGAAGGCCGCCTTGGCCAGGCTCAGTCGACGGTGCTCGTCGTCCAGCAGGGCGGCCAGGTCGCGGCCGATCTCCTCGGGGCGCTCGCCGGTGTAGGCGACCGCGTCGCCGCCCACCTCGGGCAGCGACAGCCGCGGCGTGGTGAGCACCGGCGCGCCGCAGGCCATCGCCTCCAGCACCGGCAGGCCGAAGCCCTCACCGTGCGACGGGTAGGCGGCCACCAGCGCCCCGCCGAGGAAGCCGGGCAGATCGGCATAGCGCAGGTAGCCCGGGCGCAGCAGGCGCAGCCCGGCCGGCACCTCGGCCACCGCCTGGTCGATCTCGTCGTCGTGGCCGGAGCCGCCGGCGATCACCAGCGCCGGCGGGTTGTCCCGCTGGGACACCGCCGCCACCCAGCCGCGGATCAGGTTCGGGACGTTCTTGCGCGGCTCCTTGGCGCCGAGGAACGCCACGTAGGGCGTGTCGCCGAGCCCGAGGCGGGCCCGCACCCGCCGCTTCTCGTCATCGCCGGGCTGGTGGAACGCCTCGTGGTCGACCCCGTGGTACGCCACGTCCAGCCGGGCCGGGTCGGCGTCCAGCAGCCGGATCAGCTCGTCCCGGGTGGCCTTGCTGGGCACGATCAGCCGGGCCGCCCGGCGCAGCGAAGTCTTGATGGCGCTGCGGAAGAACGTGCCCCGGGACTTGTCGTAGTGCTCCGGCTCGGTGAAGAAGGTGGCGTCGTGCACGGTCACCGTCACCGGGCAGCCGGCCCGCAGCGGGCAGGTGTAGAACGGCGAGTGCAGCACCCCGGCGCCCACCTGCTGGGCCAGCATCGGCAGCCCGGTCTGCTCCCAGGCCAACCGGGCCGGGCGGTGGGCGACCGCGGCCGGCGCGGAGATGACGTCCGCCGACGGCAGCACCCGCCGATAACGCTCCGTGTCGGTACGCTGGCAGACGACCGCGAGATCGGCGTCCGCCCGGCTCAGCGCGGCGAGCAGGCCGTCGACGTAGCGGCCGACGCCGCCACGGTCGGCAGGGACACTGGTGGCATCGAACAACACCCGAGGTCCGGACACGTCCACCAGCCTACGCCCGCTCCGCCAGCCCGTGTTGCCGGCCGCGCGCCGGCCATTTCCGCCGGTACGCCCGCGCCGTCCCGCACGGCAGGCGGGCGTGTGGTAGGAGTGCGGCATGGCCACCATTCCCGCACTTCTCGACGCCGCCGTCTCGGCGCAGCCGCTGGTCACCTTCTACGACGACGGCACGGGCGAGCGCACAGAGCTGTCCGGCATCACTGTCGGTAACTGGGTGGCCAAGACCGGCAACCTGCTCGTCGACGGCTACGGGCTGGGTACCGGCGACGTGGCCCTGGTCCGCCTGCCGGTGCACTGGCAGAGCGCCGTGGTGCTGCTCGGCTGCTGGAGCGCCGGGCTACGGGTGGTGGCACACGGCCCGGCCGAGGTCGGCTTCGCCGCGCCCGCCGACGGCGGTGCCGCCCCGGGCGACCTGGACGCCGGGGACCGGCTGCTGGTCGGGCTGCACCCGTTCGCGCTGCCGCTGCGCAGCGTGCCGGCCGGCTGGGCGGATTACGCCGCCGAGGTACGCGGCCACGGCGACCACTTCCGCTCCCCGGCCGGCCCACAGGACCCGGCCACCCCGCTGCACAGCCAGCAGGAGCTGGTCGCCGCCGCCACCGAACGGGCGCACCTGCTGGCCATCCCGGCCGGCACCCGGGTGCTGCTCGACGTGGACGCCCATCCGGAGCCGCTGGACTGGCTGCTCGCCCCGCTCGCGGTGGGCGCCTCCACCGTGCTCTGCCGCCGGCTGGACCGCACCCGCCTGGACGAGCGCGCCGCGGCCGAGCAGGTCGGCCTGGTCCTCGCCTGAGCCCGGACCCGCTTGGACCCGGACCCGCTCGGACCCGGACCCGCTCGGACCCGGACCCGCTCGGACCCGGACCCGCTCGGACCCGGACCCGCCTGGACCCGGACCCGCTTGGACCCGGACCTGTCGGCCGGGTCAGGCGTGGCCTGGTCAGGGACGTCGGCGCGCGGCGGCCAGCGCCTCGAAGGCGGTCAGTGACTCGGGGTTGACCAGTGCGCCGGTGGCCGCCGCCGCGTCGGCCGGGGTACCGGTGAGGATGCGCTTGACCGGCACCTCCAGCTTCTTCGCCGACAGCGTCCGGGGCACCGCGCGGACCTGGTGGATCTCGTCGGGGACGTGCCGGGGCGACAGCGCCGAGCGCAGCTGCCCGGCCACCCGGGCGCGCAGCGCGTCGTCCAGCTCCCGGCCGTCGGCCAGCACCAGGAACAGCAGCAGCTCGCCCGGGCCGCCGGCCGGGTCCTCCAGGTGCACCACCACCGAGTCGAGTACCTCGGGCAGCGCCTCGACCACCGAGTAGAACTCGGCGGTGCCCAGGCGTACCCCGCCGCGGTTGAGGGTGGCGTCGGAGCGTCCGGTGATGACGCAGCTGCCCCGGCGGGTGATGGTGATCCAGTCCCCGTGCCGCCACACGCCGGGGAAGACGTCGAAGTAGGCGGCCCGGTACTTCGCGCCGTCCGGGTCGTTCGCGAAGCCGACCGGCATGCTCGGCATGGGCGCGGTGATGACCAGCTCGCCGAGCTGGTCGAGGACGGCGTGGCCGGTGGGGTCGTAGGACTCCACCCGGGCGCCCAGCGCCCGGCAGCTGATCTCGCCCTCCCACACCGGCAGCAGCCGGCTGCCGCCGACGAAGCCGGTACACACGTCGGTACCGCCGGACAGCGACGCCAGGTGCACGTCGGGGCCGAGCGCGTCGTACACCCAACGGAAGCCCTCGGCCGGCAGCGGCGCCCCGGTGGAGCCCAGCTCCCGCAGCGCCGACAGGTCGGCCACCTCGCGCGGGCGTACCCCCGCCTTGCGGCAGGCCAGCAGGAACGGCGCGGAGGTGCCGAACGCGGTGACCCCGGCCGCGCCGGCCAGCCGCCACAGCGCGGCCAGGTCCGGGGCGGCCGGGTCGCCGTCGAAGAGCACCACGGCGGCGCCCACGGCCGGCGCGGAGACCAGGAAGTTCCACATCATCCAGCCGGTCGTGGTGAACCAGAAGAACCGGTCGCCGGGGCCCAGGTCGTGGTGCAGGGCGAGCATCTTCAGGTGCTCCAGCGCGATGCCGCCGTGCCCGTGCACGATCGGCTTGGGCAGCCCGGTGGTGCCGGACGAGTAGAGCACGTAGAGCGGGTGGTCGAAGGGGAGCGGGGCGAAGCGCAGCGGCTCGTCGGTGGGGGCGGCCAGTGCCGCCCAGTCGTCCGGGGTGTCCGGGTAGAGGTAGCGCAGCAGGACCGTGTGCCGCAGGCTGGGCAGGGCGGCGCGGATGGCGGCCACCTCGGCGCGCCGATCCACCTCCTTGCCGCCGTAGCGGTAGCCGTCGACGGCGACCAGGACGGCCGGTGCGGTCTGCTGCCAGCGGTCGACCACGCTGCGGGTACCGAACTCGGGGGCGCAGGAGGTGAAGACCGCCCCGATGCTGGCGGCGGCCAGCAGCAGCACCAGCGTCTCGGGCACATTCGGGGTGTACGCCGCCACCTGCTCGCCCGGCGCCACGCCCAGCCGGCGCAGCCCGGCCGCCACCCGGCGGACCTGCTCGCGCAGCTCACCCACGGTGAGCGTGACCGGCTCCCGGGTCTGCGAGTAGGCCAGCACCAGCGGGGCGTCGTCGGCCAGGCCGGGCGCGCGCAGCACCAGCTGCGCCCAGTTCAGGCTGGTCCCGGCAAACCAGCGCGTCCCGGGCATCCGGGCGTCGGCGAGCACGTCGGTCGCCGGCACCGGCGGGCCGACCTCGAAGTAGTCCCAGACCGCGCCCCAGAACCCGGCCAGGTCGGTGACCGACCACTCCCACAGCAGGTCGTAGCTGTCGAAGGCGAGTCCGCGTTCGGCCTCCAGCCAGCCGAGGAAGGCGCCGATGCGGGAGCTGTCCCGGACTCCGGCCGGCGGGCTCCACAGCAGGTCACCAGGGCTCATCGGGTCCTCCCTCCGGAGCCGGCGCCGCGGTGCGCCGGTCCCGGCCATTGTCCGCCACGGTGCCCGCGCGGTCCGGCCCGACCGCCGGTCACCCAGCGTGTGCCGCAGCGGGTGACCTGCGCCACCCGAGACGGTACGGTGCCCCCATGCGTCATCTCTGGAGCCTGCTCGCCGGGGTGCTGATCGCGCCGCTGGCCTGGCTGACCATGTGCATCGGGCAGGTCGGCACGGCCAGGCAGTTCGACCACCAGGCGGACACCGGCCACTTCGTCGCGGGGGACTTCACGCCGCCGCTGCTGTTCCTGGCGGGGGCCGGACTGATCCTCGGGGTGATCGCCACACTGCGGCTGTCACCGCTCGGTCCGCTGGTCGCCGGCCTTGCGTACCTGGCCAGTTACGTAGCGTTGATCTTCTGGCCGGAGCGGACCTACGACACCTTCGGCTACACGTTCCATTTGTCCTTTCTGGACGGGCAGGGCAACGGCGACCTGACCACGCCGCTCACCACCGGTACCGCCCCGGTGCTCGGCGCGCTGCTGCTGGTCGCGGTGGTCAGCGCCAAGCGCTGGCGCCGCTGGCCGGGGCCGCTGGCGGCCGGGCCGGTGGTGGAGCCGGTCGCGCCGCCCGCGCCGGTCTCGCCGGCCGCGATCACCGCCGGGCCGGCCAGCACGGACACGTCTGCGGTGGCCGGGCCGGCGACCACGGACACCATGCCGGTGGTGCCGCAGCAGGCCGGTTCGCCCGAGCCGTTCGTGGAGACCGAGCCGATCGGCACCGTGGTGTGGACCCGCGAGCCGGCCGAGACCACGGTGCGCCAGCCGTCCGCCTCCGCCGGGCTGCCGGTGGCCGGCGCCCAACCTGGTGGGTACGCCACCGGTGCGCGCGGCGGCTCCCCGTGGGACACTCCGCCCGGCGAGGGCACCGACCGGTCCTCCACCCGATAAGCCGGTACAACCCACGGCAGCGACCGTGGTCGAATCGGCGTAGCGTCGCCCCGCAACCGACCCGCTCCGGCTGGAGGCACCATGCGTCACCTCGGCTCGCTCCTGCTCACCTTCGTGCTCACGGCGGCCTGGTACGTCCTGCTGGGCGTGGGCCTGAGCCGGTTCGTCATGCACGGTGCGTTCGAGGGGACCACCGGTCCGAAGGCCCTGCTGGCGGTGCTGCTCCTGCTGGCCGCGGGCCTGTACTCGGCCACCCTGCTGCCCCGGCTCTCCCCCGTCGGCCCGGTGCTGGTCGGTCTGCTGCTGATCGCCCTCGGACTGTGGGAGCTGCTGGTCACCGGCCAGCACGCGGCCTCCGAGGTGCTGCCGAAGGCCCTGTTCGGCCAGCGTTACGCGCTGGAGTTGCCGGCCGCCTACGGCATCGCCGCCTTCGCCGGGGTGCCCCTGCTGCTCACCGCGCTCAGCCCGCGCCGCTGGCGCCGCTACGCCAACCCGCAGCCGGCGGCGTACCCGGCCAACCCCCCGGTCCCGGTACCGCTGGCCCCGCCGTCCGGCGGCTACCCCGCCCCCGGTGGCTACCCGCAGCCCGCCGGCTACCCGGTACCCACCCCGCCGGTCGACCCGTACGCCTCCCCGGTGTCGCCGGCCAACGCCGGCCCGGACGGCACCCGGGTGATGCCCGCCCAGTACTCCACCGGCACCCCCGGCTACGCCGCGCCCGCCTCGGGCGCGCCCAGCTACTCGGCCCCGTCCTCCGGTGCCCCGAGCTACTCCGCCCCGTCCTCCGGCGCGCCCAACTACGCCGCCCCCAACTACGCCGCCCCGTCCTCGGGCGCTCCCAGCTACGGCGCACCGTCCTCGGGCGCTCCCAGCTACGGCGCACCGTCCTCGGGCGCCTCCGGCTACGCCGCACCGGTCTCCGGTGCGCCCAACTATCCCGGTCCCTCCTCCGGTGCGCCCAGCTACCCGGCGCCGTCGTCCGGCGCCCCGACCTATCCGACGCCGTCCTCGGGCGCGCCGAACTACTCCACACCGTCGGCCGGCGGCGTCAGCTACACCCCGCCCTCCCCGGCCGCGCCCAACTACCCGGCGCCTTCCGCGGGCGGTACCAGCTACACCCCGCCGCCCCAGGCAGCGCCGAACTACCCCAGCCAGCAGCCGGCGGCCCCCACGGCCGGGCCGGAGAACGCGCCGCAGCCGGTGTGGCCGAACGGACCGGGCAGCGAACCGGACGACCCGGACGCCACCCGGCACATCTGACCCGGCCCGACGGCCGCCGGCCGGACCGCCCGGCGAGGATGGTGGGGTGCACGCGACCCAGGTACGCCCGCTGCGTACCCCCACCGAAATGGCCGCAGCGTCCGGTGTCTACCAGCGCGCCTTCGGCTACGCCCCGGGTGAGGCGGCGATCCCGCCGAAGCTGCTGCTGACCTTGAGCGGGCACGGCGGCCTGGTGCTCGGCGCGTTCGGCGGACCGGACGAGCTGGTCGGGTTCTGCTACGCCTTCCTGGCCCGTGACCCGGCCGCGCCCGGCGAGCTGTACCTGTTCTCGCAGAGCACCGCGGTGCTGCCCGGCGCCCAGGACGCCGGGGTGGGGCGGCTGCTCAAGCTGGCGCAGCGGGAGCACGCGCTGGCCGCCGGCATCGACCTGATCCGGTGGACCTTCGACCCGCTGCGGGCCCGCAACGCGCACCTCAACTTCGACGTGCTCGGGGCGAGCTCCGGCACCCTGCTGCCGGACTACTACGGGACGGACACGGCGGGGCGGGACGCCGGCAACGCCAGTGACCGGCTGCTGGTGGACTGGCGGCTGACCGACCCGCCCGCCGCCGCCCCGGCCGCCGGCCCGCCGGACCTGGCGGTGGGCGTCCGGGCGGGCGACTGGCTGGGCATCCCCGCAGACTGGGACAGCTACCGGACGACGATGGGGCCGCACGCCGCCCAGCGCACCCGACTGGCCGTACGCAGCGCCCTGGTGAGCGCCTTCGCCGCTGGTCAGCGCTGCGTGGGGTGCCGGCGGTACGGCCCGCAGCTGGCCGCGTACCGGCTGGTCTGAGCGCTACATCCGGTCCGGCGTCTCGATGCCCAGCAGGTCCAGCCCCAGCCGGAGGGTACGGCCGGTCAGGTCGCACAGCGTCAACCGGCCGGCCTGCACCGCCGGCTGCGCGCGCAGCACCGGACACTGCTCGAAGAACCCGGTGAACGCCTCCGCCAGCTCCAGCAGGTAACGGGCCAGCCGGTGCGGGCGCAGCGATCCGGCCACCTCCGCGACCACCCCGTCGAAGGCCAGCAGACACAGCGCCAGCCGGCGCTCGGCCGGCTCGACCAGGCAGACCTGTCCCGGCACCGAGTCAGCGGCCCGGGCCGCGATGGAGCGGGTACGCACGTAGGCGTACTGCAGGTAGGGGGCGGTCGCGCCGTCCAGGGCCAGCGCCCGGTCCAGGTCGAAGACGTAGTCGCGGCCCCGGTCCACGGACAGGTCGGCGAACTTCACCGCGCCGATGCCGACCGACCGGGCCAGCGCCGCGCGCTCGTCCGCGGGAAGATCCGGGTTCTTGGCGGCGACCACGGCCGCCGCCCGGTCCACCGCCGCGGTGAGCAGGTCGACCAGCTTCACCGAGTCGCCGGCCCGGGTGCGCAGCATGGTGCCGTCCGGGCCGAGCACGCTGCCGTGCCCCACGTGCTCGGCGCGGACCGGGCCGCCCAGCCAGCCGGCCTGCCCGGCGACCGCGAACACCATGGCCAGGTACTGGCTCTGCGGCAGCCCGACCACGTAGACCAGCCGGCTGGCCCGCAGCTGGCGGACCCGGTGCCGGACGGTGGCCAGGTCGGTGGCGACGTAGCCGTACCCGCCGTCCCGCTTGCGGACGATCAGCGGCAGCGGCTGCCCGTCCCGGCCGGGGAAGCCGGGCGGGAACACCACGGCGGCGCCGTCGCTGTGCCGGACCAGCCCGAGCCCGTCCAGTTCGGCCAGGGTCGGCGCGAGCTGGTCGTGGTAGCTGCTCTCGCCGGCGTAGTCGGCGGCGGTGAGGCGGACCCCGAGCTGGGCGTACACGCTGTCGAAGTAGGCCCGGGAGTCGGCCACCAGCCGGGCCCACAGCCGCCGGCTGGTCGGGTCACCGGACTGTAGCGTCACCACCCGGGCCCGCGCCCGGTCGGCGAACTCGGGATCGCTGTCGAAGCGGCTGCGGGCCGCCTGGTAGAAGGCGGTCAGCTCGCCCATCGCGAGCTGCTGCGTCGCCCGCGCCTCACCGACCTCCAGCAGGTGCTCGACGAGCATGCCGAACGGGGTGCCCCACTCGCCGATGTGGTTGCGCCGGATCACCGTGTGCCCCAACCACTCCAGCAGCCGTACCAGCGCATCGCCGAGGATCGTCGAGCGCAGGTGCCCGACGTGCATCTCCTTCGCGGCGTTGGGGCCGGAGTAGTCGACCACCACCGTCTGCGGTTCGGCGGTGACCGGGACGCCCAGCCGCGGGTCGGCCGCCCGGTCGGCGAGCAGGCGGGCCAGCAGGTCGTCCTCGACGGTCAGGTTGACGAAGCCGGGTCCGGTGACCATGGCCCGGGCCACCCCGGACAGGTCGGCGGCGGCCAGGACGTCGACGGCCACCTCCCGGGGCGCCCGCCCCAGCCGGCGCGCCAGCGCCAACGCCCCGTCTGCCTGGAAGTCGGCGTACCCGCTCGGGTGCACCACCGGGTCGACCGGGTCACCGGCCACCGCCGCGAATGCCGGCCGCAGCCGCTGGTCAAGAAGTCTCTCCAGTGTGGACACAGGATCTTCCCTCGGTGAGCGCCGGCCGGTCGGGCCGGCGGCGGACGAACGAATCGGCGGGCTGGTCCGCGGGAGCGGCCGACACGCGCGCAGCGTGCAGCGCTCAGACCGCGGTGCTGATTCGTCGTCGGGAGAAGGGCCTGCGGAGCATGGCACCGTCCTCCCGTCCCGAGTAGAAAGTTCCCCGACTGTACCGGACCGCACCGGTTGCGGCAGCCCGATTCCGCCGCCGTCGGGGCCGGCCCGCCGCTTCCGGTTGCAGACCTCGGATACGACCGCCGGTCGATCAGACGCCGGTGATCGTCCACTGGTTGTTGGTGCTGGTGTTCGGGGTCCACAGGCAGCAGGTGTTGCCGGTGGTGGCGTTGCCCATGCCGTCCAGCGCCGTGCCGGTGCCGCGGTTGATGATCTGGTAGCGGCCGTTGCCGACGCTGGCGAGGCGCCACTGCTGGTTGTTGCCGCCGTTCCAGGTGGTCTGCCGGGCCGGCGCGCCGTTGGCGGTGTTGCCCCAGCTGTCGACGACCATTGCGTTGGTACGGTTGACGATCCGGTACCAGCCGCCGCCCAGGTCGACGAACTGCCACTGCAGGTTGGTGCTGCCGTCGTAGGGGTACTGCTTGAGGTCCGAGCCGGAGGCGACGTTGCCGCCGCTGTCCAGCACGAGTCCAGTGGTGCCGTTGGCGATCTTCGCCCAGCCGGGTGCTGTCATCTGCTCAGCTACAAACAGGACGCAAGGCTAAAGCCGTCATACGTCATATGCGGATGCATCGATGAACGTCGCCACCCGGGCGGGTCCGGTGCAGATCAGGCCACTGACGGGATGCGCCGGACCGCCGGTAGGGCAGCTTCGGGAGGACCAACTTCGTGTACTCGACCAGCACGTGGTCGAGGTAGAAGCGGAGGAGGTCGCCCTTCCGGCCGGCGAAGTTGACGTCCTTCGTCACGCCGCCGGAGAGGGTGAAGTCGACCCCGCCCCGGCGGCACTGGTACGCCACCGACGAGCGGTGGCACACGTCCGCGCCCGGCAGGTCCAGTTGCGCGCCGTCCGGTTGATAGTTCTGTTCGGCGTAGAACTTGGAGCCGACAAAGTCCACCGGCTCGTGCGGCTGGGTGCGACCGTGCTGTCGGAGCATGACGGCTGGCGGGTCCTGGGCTGGACGCCCCCGGCCGACGCGCCCGGGCTTCAGTCGACGGGTACCTGGTAGGCGTAGAGCCAGCGGAACTTCACGAGCAGGTCGGCCCAGCTGAAGAAGATCGGCCAGACCGCCGGATCGTTGAGGATCCACTGGTCGACGCCGGTACCCCGGTTCGGGGCCGCCCAGCGGGCCAGCTCCTCGGCGGAGTGGCCGGTGCGCGGGTCGGCCACCACCACGCCGTCCGGGCGCACCGCGACGACCGCGTAGTTGTGCTGGATGGTCGTGCCCGGCAGGGTGATCGCCCCGCCGGCCCGGGCGACCGCGGTGACGAACTCCTGCACCTGCGTGGCGGTGGTCTCCACGCCCCTGGTGTTGAGCAGGTTCAGCTTGCCGGCCAGGTTGCCGCCGACCGCCAGGTACGGGCAGCCGAGCGCCTGGAACACCAGGTCCTCGTGGATGCCGCCGGCCTCCAGCGCGCCGTACCCGCCCCACAGGGTGGCGAGGGCCTGCTCCAGGATCGCCGGCCACAGCGCGCACGGCGCCGGATGACCGGCGAGCACCGGGCCGCACAGGCAGTAGAGCAGCTTGCCGGTAGCGACCTCGATCGGCAGGAAGCTGTCGACGAACACGTCGATGGGCGGCAGCACCCGGCCCCTGGTGCCCGGCCGCGGCACCGGGCGCAGCCGCACGACGTACCCACCGTCCACCTCGCGGATCAGCGAGCGCAGGTGGCCGGGGCCGTTGGGGGTGGCGGCGAGCGCCTGGAACGCCGAGGCGGTCCGGCAGCTGCCCAGGTGGCCCTGGATGACGTCGTGCGGGTGGGCGGCGCCGGTGAACAGCGACCCGGTGATCGGGGCGTAGCAGCCCACCGCGTCGTGCGCGGGCAGCAGCCGGGGCAGCGGGGTGCACCGGTCGCGGACCGCCCGGAAGTCCACGCCGCTGACCCAGACCGGCTGCGGCACCAGCGTGAACCCGGGGTTGACCAGGGTGAGTCGGACGCCGCCGGGGTCGTCCCGGAGCAGGTGCAGCTCGACTACGTCGTACGCGACAGTGGCGCCGCCGGGGGTGAGCGCCCCGGCCAGCCGCAGCCGCACGCCGGACGGGCAGCGCCAGCGGTTGGGCGGGACGTCAGGATTGACGAAGGGCGTCCGGGGGGTACGCGGCCGGGGTAAGCCGCTGCCCTCGTCGGTACGCGCGTCGGTGGGCTGGTCCATGACAACTCCTCACGTTGAGCATGTGGACAGTTGCTCTGTGTAGTCCACTCTGCGCGACGAAGGGCCTGCCGGACATGTCCGATAGTGGTCCTGCCAGATCCCGGTACCCGGCTGGACTAGCTCTTGAGCAGTTGCCGGGCCATCACGATCCGCTGCACCTGGTTCGTACCCTCGTAGATCTGGGTGATCTTGGCGTCGCGCATCATCCGCTCCACCGGATAGTCCCGGGTGTAGCCGTACCCGCCGAGCAGCTGCACCGCGTCCGTGGTGATCTCCATGGCCGCGTCCGAGGCGAAGCACTTGGCCGCCGCGCCGAAGTAGGTCAGGTCGGCGTCGCCGCGCTCGGAGCGGGCCGCCGCCGCGTAGGTCAGCTGGCGGGCCGCCTCCAGCTTCATCCCCATGTCGGCGAGCATGAACTGGACGCCCTGGAAGTCGGCGACCGGCCGGCCGAACTGGCGCCGCTCGCGGACGTACCCCTTGGCGAAGTCCAACGCCCCCTGGGCGATGCCGAGCGCCTGGGCGGCGATGGTGACCCGGGTGTGGTCCAGGGTGCGCATCGCCGTGGCGAAGCCGGTACCCGGCTCGCCGATCATCCGGCCGGCCGGGATACGGACGCTGTCGAAGTGCACCTGGCGGGTCGGCGAACCCTTGATGCCGAGCTTCTTCTCCGGCGCGCCGAAGCTCACCCCGGCGTCGGCGCGCTCCACCACGAAGGCGGAGATGCCCTTGGCGCCCACTCCCGGCTCGGTGACGGCGAAGACCGTGTAGAACTCCGAGACACCCGCGTTGGTGATCCACATTTTGCCGCCGGTGAGGACGTAGTCGTCGCCGTCGCGCTCGGCCCGGGTCTTCATCGCCGCCGCGTCGGAGCCCGCCTCCGGCTCGGACAGGCAGTAGGAGAACATCGCCTGACCGGCCGCCACCGGTGGCAGGTAACGCTGCTTCAGCTCGGCGCGAGCCGGCCAGCAGCAGGGGCAGGGTGCCGAGCTTGTTCACCGCCGGGATCAGCGAGGAGGACGCGCAGGCGCGGGCCACCTCCTCGATCACGATCGCGGTGGCCAGCGCGTCGGCCCCGGCGCCGCCGTACTCGACCGGGATGTGCGGGGCGTGGAAGTCGGCGGCGCGCAGGGCGTCGTAGGCGGCCTGCGGGAACTCGCTGTGCTCGTCGGCGGCGGCGGCGCCCGGCGCCACCTTGGCGTCCGCTACCGCGCGCACTGCGGCGCGGATCTCCCGGTGCTCCTCGGGCAGCTGGTACACGTCGAAGTCGGCGCTCATCGTCTCTCCACGGGGTGCCGGTGGGGTTCCGCCACCCGGTACCTTACCCGCTGGTAACCGTGCGTCTCCGTGATCCCGCACACCGCGGCGGGTCCCGGTCAGCCACGGACCTGGGCAGCGTCCGGCGGCGTACCTGGGTGCCACCGGCGGCCGTACTGTCGGACCAGCGTCACGCGGCCCGTCCGGCCGCCGGGTAGCCTGTACCCGGGCCGGTGCCCTGCACGGCCCGTCCCGGGAGCGCTCCGGCCCGCCGTGGCCGCCTCCCCCGGGCGGCAGACCCGTTTCCCCTGCGAGTGGAGAGCAAGCGTGACCATCGCGTACCCGGGCAACCAGCCCTTGCAGCCGCCGGCCCGGATCAGCCCGCCCTCGGGCGCTCCCCGGCCGCGCCTGACCTTCCTGGGCACCGGCTACCTCGGCGCGACCTACGCGATCTGCTTCGCCGAGCTGGGCTACGAGGTGATGGGCATCGACGTCGACGCCGCCAAGATCGCCAAGCTGGGCGGCGGCGAGGTGCCGTTCCACGAGCCCGGCCTGGACGAGCTGCTGCACAAGAACCTGGCCTCCGGCCGGCTGCGCTTCTCCACCGACTACGCCGAGGCCGCCGACTTCGGCGACGTGCACTTCATCTGCGTGGGTACCCCGCAGCGGGCCGACGGCATGAACGCCGACCTCACCTACGTGGAGAGCGCCGTCACCAGCCTGGCCCCGCACCTGACCCGCAAGGCGCTGCATCGTCGGCAAGTCCACCGTGCCGGTGGGCACCGCCGAGTGGGTCGAGCAGCTGGTCGACCGGCACGCCCCGGAGGGGGTCGGCGTCGAGGTGGCGTGGAGCCCCGAGTTCCTCCAGGAAGGGGTGGCCGTCGAGGACGTGCTGCGCCCCAACCGGGTGATCTTCGGCGTCAAGTCGCGAGTGGGCGCTGGGCATGCTGCACGCCGCCCACAAGGGCACCTTCGACCTGGCCACCACGGAGGACCGCGAGGTCCCGATCGTGATCACCGACTTCGCCACCGCCGAGCTGGTCAAGGTCGCCGCGAACGCCTTCCTGGCCACCAAGATCTCGTTCATCAACGCGATGTCCGAGGTGTGCGAGGCGGCCGGCGCGGACGTCACCCAGCTGGCCCGCTCCATCGGGTACGACCCGCGGATCGGCAACAAGTTCCTCCGCGCCGGGCTCGGCTTCGGCGGCGCCTGCCTGCCCAAGGACATCCGCGCCTTCCAGGCCCGGGCGCAGGAGCTGGGCGCCGGTGAGGCGCTGCGCTTCCTGCACGAGGTGGACCTGATCAACGAGCGGCGCCGGGGCCGGGTGCTCAAGCTCGCCGCCGACCTGCTGGGCCGGCCGTTCGGCCCGAACGGCCCGGACTTCACCGGCTCCCGGATCGCCGTGCTGGGCGCCACCTTCAAGCCCAACTCCGACGACGTCCGCGACTCGCCGGCCCTGGCCGTGGTCCGCAAGCTGGTCCGCGCCGGCGCGCACGTGACCGTCTACGACCCGGAGGGTATGGAGAACGCACAGCGCCAGCAGGCCGACCCGGTGTACGCCAAGTCGCTCACCGACGCCGTCTCCGGCGCCGACCTGGTCTGCGTCCTCACCGAGTGGGACGAGTTCCGCAACGCCGACCCCGGTACCCTCGCCGCCCTGGTCGCCACCCCGCAGCGTCATCGACGCCCGCAACTGCCTCGACCAGCAGCTGTGGGTGCGCGCCGGCTGGGAGTACCGGGGCATGGGCCGCCCGGCGCCGACCGCCGGCTGAGCCCGCGTCGCCAACCCGACACCCCGGTCCCCCGCGCGGACCGGGGTGTCGGCGTCCCGGCGTCCGCCGGCCGGAGCCGTTTCTGCCCCGCCCACTAGTCAGCGGGTGCCCTCAACCGGCATCCTGCTTGGAGAAAACCAGACAATCGGCTCCGGAAGGCTCGCGCCCGGCAGAAATCCACAGGCGCCCGGCCCGCGGCCCGGGCCAGAAAGGGCAGCCCGCCGGTGGTGAGGTACCACTGCTCCAACTGTGGCGCGGAAGCCGACTCGGACAACGGCTGCCGGTCCTGCGGACGCACCCCGCAGCAGGAGCTCGCCGCGCTCAGCCTGATGATCACCCAGATGCAGGTCCGCTACAAGGACTTCACCGACCAGCGGGTGCTCATGAACAAGCGGATCCAGGGCGCGATCACCCGCCGTAGCCTGCTCTCCGAGGAAGTCCGCGCGACCAGCGGCAAGGGCGTCACGGGCGCCGTCCGGCGCGCCTCGCGCGGCGGGCAGCCGGGACCCGCGCACACCCCGGTGCCCGGGCAGCGGGGCTACGCCAAGGGCGAGCAGCAGTCCACCGACCGCAACCGGGTGGGCGGCGAGGGCAACGTGCGGACCGTCACCCCGCCCATCCAGCGCGCACCGACCACCGCGCCGGCCACCCCGGCACCTGTTGGGGACGCCACCCCGCACCAGCACGGCCCGGAGACCTCTACCCGTTCCTCGCAGAACATCCTGCTCGGCCTCGGTGCGCTGCTGTTCGCGGTGGCCGCCGTGGTCCTCGCCGGCTACCTGCTGCCGGTCATCGGCGCCGGGGGCCGGGCACTGATCTTCCTGCTCCTCACCGCCCTCGCGCTGGCCGCGCCGCAGCTGCTCGTCGCGCCCGGCTGCCGGCCACCGCGGAGACCATCGCCTCGGTCGGGCTGGTCTTCGTGCTGCTCGACGGGTACAACGTCTGGTCGGCCGGGCTGGCTGTCCGGTTCCGGGCTGACCGGCGCCGCCTACGCCGGCCTGGTGTGCCTGGGCGCCGCCGGCGTGGCCGCCGCCTACCGGGCACAGACCCATCTGGTCACCCCGCGCTTCGCGCGCGGTCGCTGCTCGTCCAGCCGGTGATGCCGCTGCTCGGCTTCTCGCTGATCCGGCGGCCTCTCCGGCGTGGGCCACCGTGTTCTCCGCCGTGGCCGCCGCCGACCTGGCCCTGGCCCTGGTGCTGACCGGCCTGCGCGAGCACGGCAGCGGCCTGCTCGGGCTGGTCCGCGCCGAGCCGAAGCAGCCGGTACTGACCCGGCACACGCCGTACCTCCTCGACGCCGTCTGGGCGCTGCACGGCCTGGGCGTCCTGGTCGGCACCGGCTGGCGGCCTCGCCCTGGGCCTGCCGACACCGGCATCGAGGTGCTCGGCGGCGCCGCCGCACTGCTCATCGCGGCCGTCGTCGGGATGGGCGGCGGCCTGCTGCTGCGCCGCCCGCCGCTGCCCGACGCCGGGGTGGCGCTGGCCACCCTCGCGCGTTGGTCGGCGCGGCTCGGCCGGCGTGGCCGCCGCGGTCGCGCCCGGCCGTGGCCTGTTCGTCGCGGCGCTGGCCCCGGTCGGCGACCGCCGTCGCGCTCTGCCCGCTGCCCGGCTCGCCGGCCCGGCCGGCCGCCGAGGCGCCGGGCGCGGACCGCGACGCGGCTCGGCCCACGACGAAGCGCAGGCGCCCGGGACAGGCGGCGGCGAAGCGCCGGCCGCCGCGGGCGGACGGCGGACGGCAGCCGGTGGCCGGACGGCGCGGCGCCCACTGGGCCGGCCTGCTCGCGGCCGCCACCGTGGGCCTGCTGGTGCTGCTGCGCGGCGGCGCGGGCATCCTTGCCCCGGTACGCGCGTCCAGGCCGTTCTGGCACGCCGACCTCGGCCGGTACGCCGGCCGGCTGTCCGCGGCGGTCGGGCCGCACGGCGCCCAGCTGGTGCTGGCCGCGCTGCTGCTGGCCGGTACCGCCATCATCTTCGCCCGCCGCGACCGGGGTGACGTGGTGACCGCCTTCGGCGGCCTCGCGATCCTGCTCGCCCCCGCCGGCCTGGGGCTGCCCTGGGCAGTGGCGCCGCTGCTGGCCGACCATCGCCGCACTGGCCGCCGGGGCGTACGCGCTCGCCGCCGAGCAGCCCCGCTCGGCCTGGATCCGCTCCGGGACAGCGCTGGCCGTCGGGCTGGCCGGTGCCGGAACGGCCCTGGCCCGGCCCGGGGCGGCGGCGCTCACCCTGGCCACCCTCGCCCTCGGCGGTGCGGTGCTGGGCAGCGCCCCCCGCCTGGCGGTCGTCATGGCGCCCACCCGCACCATGGCAGATCCGCTCGCCCCGGGCGCGGCGGCGGAGCCGGTGGACACCGTGACCGCGGCCCGGCGCACCGCGGCCCGGGCCACCGCCGGGGACCTCGCCCTGGCGGGCGCGGCCTTCGCCCTGCCCGGCGCGGTGGCCTGCGCGACGGCCGCGCTCTCCCCGCTGGTGGCCGGCGCCCGACCGATCATCGCTTCCACCATGCTGGCGGTCACCGGAACCCTGGTGGCCACCGCGCTGTCCCAGGTCGCCTGGGACCGGAGCACCCGTACCCGTGAGCTGCCCCAGCCCAGCCGGCTCATCGCGCTGGGGACCATGCTCGGCGCCGCGGTGCTCACCGGCGCGGCCGTGCGTACCAACGTCGACGTGCTCGACCGCGCCGTGGCGCTGCTGCTCCTGGTGGCCGGCGCGGTGCTGCTCTTCGAGCCGTGGCTGTTCCCCGGCCGCAGCGGCGTGGGCCCGGCCGGCGGTGGATCGCCCGCCGGGGGTGGCCCGGTACTCGGCCGGCTGAGCGGTTCGGACGTCTCGGCGGTGGCGGTGACCACCGCCGCGATCGCCGCCGTCACCCGGGTCGGCGCGCTCGTCGTCCCCCGGTACGCGCTGGCCAGCGCTGCCGTCGTGGTGCTGGCGGTGGCGATCGGTATCCGTGGCATCCCGGACAGCTGGCGACGCGGCCCGATCGTCGGCACGGTGGCCGTCTCCGCCGTGGTCGGGCTGATCGCCGGGGTGACCGCGGTCCGCGCCGGCCTCGCCGTCATCCAGGCGGTACGCCCGATCTGGCACACCGACCTCGCGCAGCTGGTCGGCGAGCGCCCCGGGCAGCTAGCCCACCAGGTGCCGCTGGCGCTGGTCCTGCTCGCCGCGGCCGCCGCCATCGGCCTGCCCAGGCCCTGGTCGCAGCAGGGCGTGGCGGTCGGTGTCGGCCTGGCGGCGCTCGCCGCCCCGGCCGCGCTCGGGCTGCCCTGGTGGTCGCCGATCATGCTCAGTGGCGCCGCCGCCACCGTCTTCGGCATCACCGCCGCCACCGCCCGGGACCCGCGGGTCGCCTGGGTACGCTTCGGCGTCGCCGCGCTGCTCTTCGCCGATACCGTGGCGGCCAGCCTGGTGGCCCCGGCCACCACCACCAACACGCTGTTCGCCTCGGCGCTGATCAACGCGGCGGTGGCCGGCACCGCGGCGGTCACCCGGCGCGTATCGACGTGGTGAAGGTACCGCCGCCGCACCTGGCGCTGATCGGCGGCGGCGCGCTGGCCACCGCCGTACTGCTGCGTACCGGCCGGCTTCGCCTGCCTGGCGGCCACCCGGCACGCGTCGCAGCCGATGGTGCTCACCGCCGCGCTCGCCGGGCTCTGCCTCGCCTTCGCCGTCGCCGCGCTGTCCTGCGTCGACGAACCGGCGCTGCTGCTGCACGTGACGGTCGCCGTGGCGCTCGGCGGCACCGCCATCGCCGTCGGTACCCTGCGCGCCGGGCTGCCGGTCGAGGTGTACGCGGCAGCCGCCGCGCTGCTGGTGGTGCTCAGCGAGCTGATGCGCTCGGCGGTGCTGGACAAGCGCGCCGCCCGGCGCCCGGCTGCGCCCGCGCGCCTCCGACCGGCTGGACGCGCTGCGCGCCCGCTCCGGCTACACCGTGCTGTTCGCCGCCGGCCCGGCCATGGCGCTGGCCGTGGTGTGGCTCGCACCGCGCGTACTGGCCGCCCTGTTCGGCCCGTACGGGCAGGTCAACCACGTCTGGCCGGCGCATCCGCCGACCACCGCGCAGCAGGGGCTGGGGCACCTGTCGGGCTGGGCCGGGGACGGCAACGCGGTGGTGGCCGCGCTGCTGCTCACCCTTGCCGGGGCGCTCGGGGTCATCGGCCTCGGCGGCGGCCTGGCGGGTCCGGGGCGGGCGCCCCGCACCGGCTTCGCCGGCCGCCCCGCCTACGGCAGCCGTACCCCCACCGAGCCGGTCCGCCGGCAGAGCGCCGTCGTCGTCGTCGACCCGGGTCGGCAGCTGAGCGAGCGGGCCGTGGCGGTGGTCATCCCCGGGATCGCGGTGACGCTGCTCATCGCGCCGGCCGCGCTCGGCCTCGGCTGGGCCGCGCAGCCGCTGGCCGCGCTGCTGGTGGCGGCGCTGTGCGGGCTCGGCGTGGCGCTCACCCAGCCGCCGCAGTCGCCCGGCTCGCCGCTGGCCGACGCCCGCCGCGTGGTGGTGCTCATCTGCGTACTCGCCGCGGCGGCCGGGCTCAGCGGGGCGCTGGCCACCCGGGACATGACGCTCACCAGCCTGGCCATCGCCACCGCCTGTGGGCTGGTGGCGGCGCTGCGCGGGCAGGGCCGGACCGACCGGATCATCGGCTGGCTGGTCACCGGCGTGGCCGGGCACCTGCTGGCGCTGGTCCTCGGCCGGGTCGCCGACCTGCCCGTCTACCAGTCGGCGTTCCTGGTCGCCGGGGTGGCGGCCGGGCTGCTGCTGCTCGCCGCCCTGCTGCCGCAGCTGCGTACCCGGGAGGCGCTCGAGCGAGTCGGTGACGGTGGAGGCCACCGCGTACGCCGGGGCGTTCTTCGCGCTGCTGCTGGCCAGCCGGTCGCTGCCCTACCTGGCGGTGTTCTGCACGGCCTGGGGGGTGGTGCTCGGGGTGGCCGCCGCCCGGCCCGACCGCTCGGTGCTTCTACCGGCGCACGCTGACCTGGTTCGCGGTGGCGCACGAGGTGGCCGCCTGGTGGCTCTACCTGCACCTGTCCGGGGTACACGTGATCGAGGCGTACAGCCTCGCGGTGGCGGTCGGGGCGCTGGTGATCGGCTGGTTGGAGACCCGACGGCGACCGGAGCTCTCCAGCTGGGCGGCGTACGGGGTGGCCCTGGTCGCCGCCTTCCTGCCCAGCCTGACGCTGCTGCTGGACGGCGGGGACAGCACCGTGTGGCGGCGCATCCTGCTGATCACCGGGGCGGCCGGCACGGTGGCCTTCGGGTCGCTGCGCCGGCAGCAGGCGCCCATCGTGATCGGCGGCGCGGCCCTGGTCATCGCGGCGCTCTACGAGCTGTGGGTGTTCTCCACCGCCGCGCTGCTGGGCGCCGTACTGGCGCTGGTCGCGGCGATGCTGGTGGCGCTGGGCGCCGGCACCGAGCAGCGACGCCGCCGCTCCGAACAGCTGCGCGGCGCCCGCGCAAGACTCCGCTGAAGCATCACCGGCGCGCGCTGACGCAACCACCGGGCCGGGAGCCCGCCGCCGGGCGTCACAGCGTGGCGCGCAGCGCCTCTTCCTTCTCGGCCACCAGATCCTTGAGGGAGTCCTGGTAGTCGGCCATCCGGTTGCGCAGCACCGGATCGCTGGCGCCGAGGATGCGCACCGCCAGCAGGCCGGCGTTGCGGGCGTTGCCGATCGAGACGCATGGCCACCGGGATGCCGGCCGGCATCTGCACGATGGACAGCAGCGAGTCCATGCCCGTCCAGGTACTTCAGCGGCACCGGTACGCCGATCACCGGCAGCGGGGTCACCGAGGCGACCATGCCGGGCAGGTGGGCGGCGCCGCCCGCCCCGGCGATGATGACCCGCAGGCCCCGGTCGGCGGCGGTCGTGCCGTAGGCGATCATCTTCTGCGGGGTACGGTGCGCCGACACCACGCCGACCTCGTAGGCCACCTCGAACTCGGCGAGCGCCTCGGCGGCGCCCTTCATCACCGGCCAGTCCGAGTCGCTGCCCATGATCAGCCCGACGACCGTCATCGCGTACCCCTCCCGCAGCCAGCGGGCCGCCGCGACCGCCCGGGCGCGGGTGCTTTCCAGGTCGTCACCCAGCGCCGTGACGTGCCCGATCTTGCGGCCGGGGCGGATCTGCTTGCCGTAGAGGTGCACCTTGATCGCCGGGTCGGCGGCGAACAGGTGGTGCAGCCGCTCGTCGACCGTCATCCCGCCGGACGGCCCGCCGAGCACGTTGGCCATCACCACCACCGGCGCGGCCAGCGCCGGTGTCGCCCAGCGGGTAGTCCAGCACCGCCCGCAGGTGCTGCTCGAACTGGCTGGTACGGGCGCCCTCGATGGTCCAGTGCCCGGAGTTGTGCGGCCGCATGGCCAGCTCGTTGACCAGCAGTTCGCCGCTGGTGGTCTCGAACAGTTCGACGGCCAGCAGCCCCACCACGTCCAGCTCGGTGGCCAGCCGGATGGCCAGCTGCTGGGCCTGCACGGCCCGCTCCTCGGGCAGCCCCGGCGCCGGGGCGAGCACCTCGACACAGATGCCGTCCCGCTGCACGGTCTCCACCACCGGGTACGCCGCCACCTGCCCGAACGGGGAGCGCGCGACGAGCGCCGCGAGCTCCCGGCGCAGCGCCACCTTCTCCTCCACGATCAGCTCCACCGGCGGGTGGCGCGCCGTCCGCGTCGAGCACGAACACGCCGCGGCCGTCGTACCCGCCGGTGGTCGACTTGGCGATCACCGGCCAGCCGACCTCGCGCGCCGAACGCCGCGATGTCGCCGGCGGTCGGCCACCGCTGCCAGCGCGGCACCGGCGCGCCCAGCTCGGTGAGGCGTTCCCGCATGGCCCGCTTGTCCTGGGCGTACCGCAGCGCGTCGCGCGGCCGGGAAGAGCTTGACGCCCTCGGCGGCGAGGGTGCGGATGTGCTCGCCGGGGACGTGCTCGTGGTCGAAGGTGACCACCTCGCAGCCCTTGACGAAGGCGCGCAGCGCCTCCAGGTCGGTGTGCCCGCCGAGGTGCACGTCGGCGGCGACCAGCGCGGCCGCCGTCGTCGGGGGACTCGGCCAGTACGCGCAGCGACTGGCCGAGCGCGATGGCCGCCTGGTGGGTCATCCGGGCCAGCTGCCCCCCGCCCACCATGCCGACCACGGGAAGTCCGGTACGGGTATCCATCGTGGTCGTCAGCCTATCGGGTGCCCCGGGCGGGCCGGCTGCCGCCCGGGGCGCCCGACGGCGCTCAGAGCGCCGGGCCCTGGCGGCGCAGCGTCTCCACCGCGCCGAGCGCGTCGCGCAGCTGCGTCAGCCAGGCGTCGGTGTGCTCGCCGACCAGCCGGACGCACCAGGCCAGCGCCTCCGACCGGGACCGGGCCACCCCGGCGTCGACCAGGGTGTCGAGGATCTGGCGTTCCGGCTGGCGCAGTCGGGTCATCGCCGGGGCGGCCAACGAGGTGAAGACCTCCTCGCGGTGTCCGCAGGCGGCGCCCCAGGCGACCTTGCGCCGGTAGCGGTACTCCACCTGCTGGGCGATGCCGATGCGGCGCTCCCGGGTGGCCTCCCGGAAGCTGCTGATCCGGCCCTCCTCGGCGGCGGCCAGGTCGGCCGCGGTGCTCTCCTCGCCCATCGCCGGGTCGGCCAGCCGCCCGACGATGGTGATCTCGTCCCGGTCGATGGTCACCCGGGGCGGCTCGACGAACCAGTCGTCCGGTACCGCTCCGGTGATCCAGCCCGCCGCGTCGTCGGCGGGCGGCGGCTCCTGCCGCTGCCCCCACATGCTGTTGATCGCGTGCCATGGCGCCAGCCCCTCTGTCCCGTCCGCTGGATGCGTCCGATTACAGAATTACAGCGCTACCGTGCAAGCACCGTCAACGGCCGGGCGCCCCTGCCAGTTGCGCCGCCAGCGAACGGGCATCGGTCACCGGCCGGTCGCAGACGAACCCCCGGCACACGTACGCCGTCGCCACCCCGTCGACCAGCGGCCGGTCCGCCAGCAGCGGCACCCCCGGCGCGTCCGGCACCCCGGCGACCACCACCGCCCCGGGCGGGGCCAGTCGCCACGCCGTCGCCAGCAGCTCCGCCCCGGCCCCCACCACCGCGATCTCGTACGGGCCGGACAGCTGCGCCTCGGCCACCGCGCAGGCGTAGCCGGCGTAGCGCGGGTACTTCCCGATCACCCCGGACACCTTGGCCAGCGCCCGCTCCGCCGCGTCCCGGTAGGCCGGCTCCCCGGACAGCGCCGTGTACGCCGTCAGCGCCGCTGCCAGCACGGACACGCCGGCCGGGGAGGCGTTGTCGGTCGGGTCGGCCGGGCGGGCCACCAGCGTCTCGGCGAAGTCGGCGGTGTCGAAGAAGCCGCCCTCGCCGTCGCCGAAGTGCGCCAGCGCGGTGTCCAGCAGCCCGCCCGCCGCGGCCAGCCAGCCGCCCTCGCCGGTGAGCTGGTGCAGCGCGCAGAACGCCTCGGCCACCGCGCCGTAGTCGTCCAGGACGCCCGTCCGGTTCGCCGACTGCGCCGTCACGGGACACCCGGCGCAGCCGCCCGTCCACGAGGTGCCGGTCGCGCAGCAGCTCCCCGACCGACCGGGCCAGCGCCCAGGCGGCTTCGGCATCGGCGTCGCGCGGCTGCCCCGCCGGTCCGCCGGCCGTCTCCGCATCGTCGGCCGCCTCACCGCCGGCGGCCTGCCAGCCGAACTCGACCAGCGCGGTCACGGCGAGGCCGTTCCAGGCGGCCACCACCTTGTCGTCCCGGCCCGGCTGCGGGCGCCGGTCACGGGCCGCCAGCAGGGCCGCCCGGACCCGGGTGTAGCGCTCCCGGACCGCCGGGTCGGCGTCGTCGACGTCCCGGGTCAGCCGCAGCACCGAGGTGCCGTGCTCGAAGGTGCCCGCCGTGGTCACCCCGAACAGGTCGGCCGCGAACGCCCCGTCGTCGGCGCCCAGCGCCTCGGCCAGCTGCCCCGGGGTCCAGACGTAGCTGGCGCCCTCCACCCCACCGGTGTCCGCGTCCAGCGACGACGCCAGCCCGCCCTGCGCCGTGGCCAGCTCCCGGCGCAGGAAACCCGCCGTGGCCCGGGCCACCCGCTCCGCCAGCCGGTCCCCGGTCAACCGCCACAGCAGGGTGTACGCCCGCAGCAACAGCGCATTGTCGTAGAGCATCTTCTCGAAGTGCGGTACCAGCCAGCGCTCGTCCACGCTGTACCGGGCGAAGCCGCCGGCCAGCTGGTCGTAGAGACCGCCCCGGGCCATCTGCTCGGCGGTGTGCCGGATCAGCTCCAGCGCCTGCGGGCTGCCCGTGCGCTGCCAGTGGCGCAGCAGGAACAGCAGCACCATCGACGGCGGGAACTTGGGCGCCCCGCCGAAGCCGCCGTACACCCCGTCGAAGTCTGCCGACAGCCCGGCCACCGCCGAGTCCAGCAGGTCGGCGTCCACCGCCCCGGCCGGAGTGGCCGCGCCGAGCAGCCCGGAGATCGCCTGCGCCACCTGACCGGCCTGCTCGACCACCTGGCCGCGCTGCTCCCGCCACGCCTGCGCCACTCCGGCCAGCAGGCGCAGGAAGTGCTCGCGCGGGTAGTAGGTACCGCAGAAGAACGGCTCGCCGTCCGGCGTGGCGAACACCGTCATCGGCCAGCCGCCCTGGCCGGTCATCGCCTGAGTGGCGGTCATGTAGACGGCGTCGACGTCGGGGCGCTCCTCCCGGTCCACCTTGACGGCCACGAAGTCCCGGTTGAGTACGGCGGCCACGTTGTCGTCCTCGAACGACTCGTGCGCCATCACGTGGCACCAGTGGCAGGCCGCGTACCCGACGGAGATCAACACGGGGACATCCCGGCGCCGGGCCTCGGTGAACGCTGCCGGCCCCCACTCCCACCAGTCCACCGGGTTGTCCTTGTGCTGCTGCAGGTAAGGCGACGTGGCGTCGGCGAGACGGTTGGCCATCTCCCCAGCCTCTCACGCCGCTCAGCCCTCTGATCGGCTCAGCCCCGGCACGCCGGACGCCGGATCACCGCGCCGTGGCGAGACCAGCACACTGAGCCCGGCCTACCAAGCGGTGACGGGACACCGATGCCAGGCCGCGTACCCGACGCAGACGAGCACCGGTACGTCCGGGTGCCGGGCTTCGGCGAACGCCGGCGGCCTCCACTCCCACCAGTTCACCGGGTTGTCCTTGTGCTGCCTCATCTGCCTTGATATCACGCCAGTTTACCGGCTAACGTTTCGACATGACTGTCATGCCCTTCACCGACGCCCGTAACCGGCTCTCGGAACTCATCGATGAGGTCGAGCGGACGCATGAGCGCGTGGAGATCACCCGTCATGGCCATGCGGTCGCCGTTCTCATCTCACCAGATGATCTCGCCGCGCTGGAGGAGAGCCTTGACGTCCTCTCCAGCCCGGAAGCGATGCGTCAACTCGCCGAATCTCGGGAAGCTGTCGCGACCGACGACGTGCTCGACGCCGAAGACCTCGCCGCACTTATGGCTGCGCGGTCCAGGCGGAGGCGGTGAGCGAGACCGACCACCCCCACGACTACCAGCTACGCATCACCGGACCGGCCGCCCGCGCGCTTGCCGGTCGACTACCGGAGAAGATCGCGTCCGCCGCATACGAATTCATCACCACAGCGTTGCTGGATAACCCCCCTCGAGTGGGGAAACGGTTGCTCCTTGCACCCTACGAAGGCACCTGGTCAGCCAGGCGTGGCACGTACCGCATCCTGTACGAGATCGACGACGCGCAGTTCATCGTCACGGTGACAGCCATCGAGCATCGCGCCGACGCCTACCGCTCGCGCTGACCCGTCGCCCGTGGCCGCTACGCCTGCCACCGCAACGTCCCAGCAGGTCCCGCTAGTGCAGCGGCTCCGGGACGTCGGCCGGCTCCGCCTCCCTGGCCTCCTCCGCATCCTCGGCGGCCCGCGCCTGGACCGCCGACTCGCCGCGCAGCGGCAGCTCGGGCAGGAACCAGATGACCACCAGCCCGACCACCATGATCACGGCGGCCACCAGGAAGACGACGCTCATGGCGTCGGAGAAGCCGACCTTGAACGGGTGCGCCACGATCCCCGGCAGCCGGTTGATGAACGACGTGTCGCTCAGCGAGCTGCTGCCGCCGCCGCTCACCGCGTGCAGCTGCGACTGGTCGGGAGCCGCCGCGGCGGCGAAGCCGGGCCGCTGCGAGGCGACCGCGAAGGCGTGCTGGATCCGGTCGCCGATGATGGAGAACAGGATCGACAGGAAGACCGCGGCGCCGAGCGTGCCGCCCATCGAGCGGAAGAAGGTCACCGACGAGGTGGAGACGCCGATCTCGCGCGGCGACACGGCGTTCTGCACGGCGGTGATCATCGGCTGCATGTTGCCGCCGAGGCCGAGCCCCATCAGCGCCATGATCATCATGATCTGCCAGAGCGGGGTGTCCGCGCCGATCCGGGAGAAGAACAGCAGGGCGACCAGCATCAGCGCGCTGCCGATGATCGGGAAGATCCGGTAGCGCCCGGTACGGGCGATGAGCTGACCGGACACGATCGACCCGGCCATGATGCCGAGCACCAGCGGCATCGACTCCAGCCCGGCCACGGTGGGCGTGGCGCCCTTCACGATCTGCAGGTAGAGCGGCAGGATCAGCAGGCCGCCGAACATCGCCATGCCGAGGATGAAGCTGCTGCTGGAGCCGACCGCGAAGGTACGGTTGCGGAACAGCCGCAGCGGCAGCAGCGCCTCGTCGCCGTAGCGGTGCTCGACCACGACGAAGCCGACCAGGCCGATCGCGCCGATCACGAAGCAGGCCAGCGAGCGCGGCGAGTCCCAGCCCCAGGAGCGGCCCTGCTCCGCCACGGTCAGCAGCGGTACCAAGCCGACGATCAGGGCGACCGCGCCCGGCCAGTCGATCCGGTGGTCGGTGTGGTGCCGGGGCAGGTGCAGGAATTTGCTCACCACGAGGATCGCGGCCGCCGCGATCGGCACGTTGATGTAGAAGATCCAGCGCCAGCCCGGCACCCCGAGGATGCTGTCGGCACCGGCGAAGAAGCCGCCCAGTACCGGGCCCAGCACGCTGGAGGTACCGAAGACGGCCAGGAAGTAGCCCTGGTACTTGGCCCGCTCCCGGGGCGGCACGATGTCGCCGATGATGGCCAGCGACAGCGAGAACAGGCCACCGGCGCCGATGCCCTGGATAGCCCGGAAACCGGCCAGCTCGTACATCGACTGGGCCAGCCCGCACAGCACCGAGCCGACGATGAAGATCCCGATGGCGAAGAGGAAGAACGGCTTGCGGCCGTAGATGTCGGAGAGCTTGCCGTAGAGCGGCGTGGAGATCGTCGAGGTGATCAGGAACGCCGTGGTGGCCCAGGCCTGTAGCTGGAAGCCGGACAGGTCGTCGGCGATGGTCCGCATCGCCACGCTGACGATGGTCTGGTCCAGCGCGGCCAGGAACATGCCCATCAGCAGGCCGGCCAGGATGGTCATGATCTGCCGGTGGCTGTAGACACCCGATTCGTCCGGCGCGCTGCCGGGGCGTCCCGCGTCAAGGCTCGCTTCGCTGCTCATCTGCTCCCCCGGGTGGCGCGGTGGCCTGCCGCCACCGACTCCTCATCCTCTCCCACCCTGTGCGCGGGCCGCCGCCAGGGTCCCGGGCAGGTCAGCCGGCCGCGTCCCGGAGCGCCTGGATGTCGATCTTCTGCATCGCGAGCATCGCCGTCACTACCCGCTGGGTCCGCTGCGGATCCGGCTGGGACAGCAGTTCGGGCAGCTCGGTGGGGACGATCTGCCAGGAGACGCCGAAGCGGTCCTTGAGCCAGCCGCACGGACCGGGCTGGCCGCCCTCGGCGGTCAGCCGCTCCCACAGCTCGTCCACCTCGGCCTGGTCGGCGCAGCTGACCGAGAACGAGATGGCCTCGTTGAAGGTGAAGTGCTGCGGCCCGCCGTTGAGCGCGGTGAACTGCTGGCCGGCCAGCTCGAAGCTGACCGTCATCACCGAGCCCGGCTCCCCCGGGCCGGCCTCGCCGTAGCGGGTCACGTCGGTGATCCGCGACCCGGGGAAGATGCCGGTGTACAGCGCGGCGGCCTCCTCGGCCTGGGTGTCGAACCACAGGAACGGGCTGATCTTCTGCATCGCGCTCTCCTCGGGTAGCGGTCCTGCCTCCTTGCTACCGGTCCGCTGCGCCGACCGCAGCCGCTCACCCGATTTCCTCACCCGCCCGCTGTCCCGGACGCGACTCGTTGACGCAGCGCAGCACCGGATAGCTGGTCAGGGCGGCGGGGTCCAGCGCGGCGCCGGTGTGGATCAGGAAGGTGGCGGTCTCGCCGGGCAGGACGGTGACCAGCTGGTCGTCCACGGCGGCGGCCGGGTCCAGCCGGTCCGGGTGCAGGGCCAGTTCCCGCAGCAGGGTGCGGGCGGTCACCTCGACCCGCAGGCCACCGGGGACCGGCACGGTCCGCGCCTCGAAACGAGCCGGTGGGTACGCCACCTCGGGGTCCTCGGCCCAGAAGTGGACCAGCCGGTGACCGTCCAGCTCGGCGGTGAGCAGTTCCCGGGTGGGGTCGTCGGGTGCGGGCAGGGCGACCCTGGTCACCCCCCGGGGCGGGACGGCGACCGGGGCGCTGGCGAGCTCCAGGACAGCCCCGGACAGCTGCCGCCGGGTCAGCACCAGGTGCCCCGTCCACTCGGTGGGCGCGTCGTTGACCAGGGCGATCTCGCCGTCCAGGGCGGTGATCAGGCGGTCGGCGAAGGAGCGGCGCAGCGCGTACCACAGTGGTTTGCGGCGGCCGGCGCCGTCGACGGCGGCCCACGAGGTGACCGGCCAGCAGTCGTTGAGCTGCCAGACGATGGCGCCCATGCAGTAGGGCGCCAGGGCCCGGAAGCGCTGTACCCCGTAGGCCATCGCGCGGGCCTGGTTGAGCTGGGTGTAGTAGTGCCAGTCGTCGAAGCCGGTCGGCTGGGGCAGGTGGGCGCCGAGGCCGCGTAACAGCTTGGCGTTGCCGTCCAGGGCCTTCTGGTGGTGGGCGACGCCGGGCGACTGTGGGGTGAGCGGGTCGTCGGAGACGGCTGCGCGCAGGGTGGCGTAGCTGGGCGGCCCCTGGAAGCCGAACTCGGCCACGAAGCGCGGCGTGTACGCCCCGTAGTGCGTGTAGTCCTCGCTGTTCCACACCGACCAGATGTGTACCGTGCCGGTGTCCTGCCGGCGCACGTCGCGCTCCGGCGCCCCCGAGTACGGGCTGCCCGGCCAGTACGGCCGGGTCGGGTCCAGCTCGGCGACGATGCCGGGCAGCAGGTGGTAGTAGTAGCCGGCGCCCCAGCTGCGCCCGGCCAGCGGGGCCTGCCAGCCCCAGTGCTGGTGACCTTCGATGTTCTCGTTGTTGCCGCACCACAGCACCAGGCTCGGGTGGGCGGACAGCCGGGCCACGTTCTGCCGGGCCTCGGCCTCCACCTCGCCGCGCAGCGGCTCGTCCTCCGGGTAGGCGGCGCAGGCGAACGGGAAGTCCTGCCAGATCAGCAGTCCGCGCTCGTCGGCCAGGCGGTAGAACTCCTCGGACTCGTAGCCGCCGCCGCCCCACACCCGCAGGGTGTTGGCCCCGGCGCCGGCCGCCTGGTCGAAGCGCTGGGCCAGGCGCGCCGGGGTGACCCGGGCCGGGAAGCAGTCGTCCGGGATCCAGTTGAAGCCGCGGACGAACACCGGCTGGCCGTTGACGATCAGCCGGAAGGCGTCGGGGTCCAGCTCGACACTGCGGAACCCGATCCGCCCGGTCCAGGTGTCCCCGCCGGTGGCCACGGTGAGCTGGGACAGCGGCTGGTCGCCGTAGCCGCGTGGCCACCACAGCCGGGCGTCCGGCACGTCCAGGCTCAGCACCCCGTCGGTGACGCCGTCGACGAGCTTCAGCTCGGCGCCGACCCCGTCGACCTCGGCGCTGACCGAGACCGGACCGTCGCCGCAGCGCTCGACGCTGACGTGCACGTCCACGCCGTCGGTGCGAACAAGCGGCCGCACCTGCGCCAGCCGGGCGCCGGACCAGGAGTGCAGGCCGATGGCCCGCCAGATGCCGCTGGTCACCAGGGTGGGCCCCCAGTCCCAGCCGAAGTTGCTGGCCATCTTGCGGATGAACGGATACGGCTCGCTGTACGACCCGGGCCGGTCGCCGAGCTCGTCGCGCAGCTGCTCGGCGTAGCGGTAAGGCGCGGTGAAGACCACCTCGACGGTGTTGGCGCCGGGGCGCACCAGGTCCCGCACGGCGAACCGGTACCCCCGGTGCATGTTCGCGGTGTGCCCCACCTGGACGCCGTTGACCAGCACGGTGGCGACCGTGTCGAGGCCGTCGCAGACCAGGTCGACGCGCTCGTGCCCGTCCGGCGCCCAGTCGACGGTGGTGCGGTAGCGCCAGTCGGTGCGCCCGATCCAGCCCAGCCGGGTCTCGTTGTCGTCCCGGTACGGGTCCTCGATCAGGCCGGCGGCCAGCAGGTCGGTGTGCACGCAGCCGGGTACGGTCGCCGGGAGGTCGAGGTCGGCGGGGATCGGCAGGGGCTGCCCGGGCGCGGCGGGGCTCAGCCGCCAGCCGGAGTGCAGTGGACGGTACATGTACTCCCCTTGCCGGTGGTGCGCTGAACCGAGTGCGCTGAACCGAGTGCGCTGAACCGAGTAAGTCCGCCGACTCTACGTCCGCGGCGTACGCAGCGTCAACGATCCACCCCGCACGGCTGCCGAGGACCGGCGGGTTCCGCGTACCATCGATGAACCGAGAAAGTCACCCTGCCGCAGCGGAGCGGAGCGCCCGTGGAGAGACGGCCCACCATCGCGGACATCGCCCGCGAGGCCGGCGTGTCCAAGGGTGCGGTGTCCTACGCGCTCAACGGCCAGCCGGGCGTCTCCGCGGCGACCCGGCGGCGGATCCTCGACATCGTCGAACGGCGCAGCTTCCGGGCCAGCAGCGCGGCCCGGGCGCTGGCCGGCGCGGCGTCCCGGGTGGTCGGGCTGACCCTGCGCCGGCCGGCCCGCACGCTGGCCCTGGAGCCGTTCTTCATGGAGCTGGTCAGCGGCCTGGAGGCGGAGCTGTCCACCCGGTCCTACGCGCTGCTGCTGCAGATGGTCGCCGACCAGGACGAGGAGATCGCCTGCTACCGGCGCTGGCTGGCCGAGCACCGGGTGGACGGGGTACTCGTCTGCGACGTGCTGCCCGACGACCGCCGGGTCAGCGACCTGGCCGCACTGGGCCTGCCGGCGGTGGTGATCGGACCGCCGCAGGCCGGCGGCGCGCTGCCCAGCGTGTGGTCCGACGACGCCGCCTCCCTGGTGGAGGCGGTGCGCTACCTGGCGGCGCTCGGGCACCGCCGGATCGCCCGGGTCGGCGGCATCGCCGGCCTGGCGCACACGGTGATCCGGACCGGGGCGTTCACCGCTGCCTGCGCGGCACTGGGCCTGGCCGGGGCGGTGACGGTGCCGACCGACTACACCGGCGAGGCGGGCGCGGCGGCCACCCGGGAGCTGCTGGCCGGCTCGCCCCGCCCGACCGCGCTGATCTTCGACAACGACATCATGGCGATCGCCGGGCTGACCGTGGCCCAGGACCTGGGGCTGCGGGTACCGGCCGACCTGTCGGTGGTGGCCTGGGACGACTCGCCGGTGTGCGAGTTGGTGCACCCGCCGCTGACCGCGCTGACCCGGGACATCAGGGGGTACGGCGCGCACGCCGCCCGACTGCTGCTGGCGGCCCTGGCGGGCGAGCCGGTGGCCAGCCAGCAGGCCGCCCCCGCGCAGCTCACGCCCCGGGGCAGTACCGGCCCGGCGGCGCCGGCCCGATCCTGACCGGCGCCGCCCGATCCTGACCGGCCCCGCCCGGACCTGACCGGCCCCGCCCGGACCTGACCGGCGCCGCCCGGACCTGACCGGCCCCGCCCGGTCCGAGCCGACCAGCACCCCGAACCTCCCGCCCCGCCACCGCCCTCCGCACCCGCGCCGGGGACCACCGGCCCGGCAGCCCTCGTCCGCACCGCGCCGGCGACCAGCCCCCGCAAACCGGCACCGCTGACCACTGACCGCTGACCGCTGACCACTGCCCACCAGCGGACTGCCGGGCACGCCGTCTGCCCGATCGCGAAGCCGTGCCGTAACGGTTCGATATCGACGGAACTGAAAGCATTGAGCTCCGCACTGCGGCAGTGCGATATTTCCCATCACCACGGACTAAAGCGCTTCAGCGAGCTGGCTCGCCGTCACCCCGGCAGCACCTTGTCGACGTCGCCTGGGGCGCCGCCCCCGGGCGACCTCACCAGCGTCTTCGCTGACCTGGCCAGGCTGACCTGGCCAGGAAGTGGGCCAACGGCGTTCAACTTGCCGGCTCCTGACGCCCGGCCCACGCTGGGCGACCCCGGGGCGGCCCGGTGCTGATCGGGCCACCCGGGGTCGTACCCCCGGAGGAACCGCACGACCGAGCTGACCGCACCGGCCTCGGACCGCCCAGGCGGCGCGCACACCGGCGCCGCCCAGCCGCCGGCAACGCGGCGGCCGGCGGCGGGAACTAGTGCCCCGGCGCCGCCGGCCCTGGACATCGTCTCCTCCAGCTCCACCGACTGGGACGGGCTCGGCTCTGACCCGCATCTTCGTCGGCGTGCACAACTACGTCGAGCTGTTCACCCATCCTCCCCACCCTGGTGATCTTCCTGCTGCTGCAACGGTTCATCTACAACGGCTTCACCGCCGGAGCGGCCAAGTGACCGGCCGCCCGGCGAGCGCAAGGAGGCCTGCGGTGGGCGTGCTACGGTCCAGGCGGCACTGGCTGCCAGTCGGAGGATAGGCCGCGTGAAACGACCCACCATCAGCGACATCGCGCAGCGCGCCGGGGTGTCGATCGGGGCGGTCTCGTTCGCACTCAACAACCGGCCGGGCGTCTCCGAGGAGACCCGCCAGCGGATCATGGCTATCGCCAACGAGCTCGGCTGGCGCCCCAACGCCGCCGCCCGGGGCCTGTCCGCCTCCCGGGCGCACGCCGTCGGGCTGGTGCTCGCCCGCAACGCAGCCACCCTGGGCGTCGAGCCGTTCTTCATGAAGTTCATCGCCGGCCTGGAGGCCGAGCTGGCCAGTGCCCGTACCGCGCTGCTGCTGCAGGTCGTCGAGGACCACGCCAAGGCGATCGAGGCGACCGGCACCTGGTGGGCTGAGCGGCGCATCGACGGGATGATCGTCACCGACCTGTGGGGCGTGGACGCCCGGGTCGCCGCCCTGGAGCGCGCCGGCATCCCGGCCGTCCTGGTCGGCCGGCCACGCACCGACAGCACCCGGCCGGCGGTGTGGAGCGACGACGCGGCGGCCGTCACCGAAGTGGTCGACTACCTCGTCGGTCTGGGCCACCGGCGGATCGCCCGGGTGGCCGGGTTCTCCGCGCTGGAACACACCCAGGTGCGCACCGCGGCGTTCCGGGCCGCCGCCGCCCGGCACAAGCTGCGCTCGGCCCGGGTAGTGGACACCGACTACAGCTGGGAGGCGGGTGCCCGGGCCACCCAGCAGCTGCTGGCCGGTCGGACACCGCCGACGGCGATCGCGTTCGACAACGACGTCATGGCCACCGCCGGGCTCAGCATCGCCCGCAAGCTCGGCGTGGCCGTACCCGAGCAGTTGTCCATCGTGGCCGGTGACGACTCCCAGCTCTGCGAGATGATCTTCCCGGCGCTCACCGCGCTGTCCCGGGACATCCAGGCCTACGGAGCCTGCGCCGCCCGTACCCTGCTCAGCGAGCTGGCCGGGGAGCCGACCGGGTCGTACGAGGCGCCACCGGCCCAACTGGCACGCCGGGAGAGCACCGCGCCACCGCCGACCGCCTGACCCCCCGACAGGCGGCTACGCTGGCACTCCGGACCGGTGCTGCGGGAGGGGCGGGATGGCCCGTCGGATCACGATGAGCGACATCGCCGACCGCGCCGGGGTGTCCCGGGTGGCCGTCTCCTACGCGCTCAACGGCCGCCCCGGCGTCTCCGCCGAGGTACGCGCCCGGATCCTGCGCATCGCCGAGGAGATCGGCTTCTCCGCCAACACCACCGCACTGGCGCTCAAGGGCGCCTGTGCGCAGACCGTCGGCCTGGCGCTGGCCACCCCGGCGGCCGGCGTCAGCGGGTACCACCGTGGCTTCATCGCCGGCCTGCAGGCCGAGCTGTCCGGTCGCCGGTTCGGCCTGGCGCTCCAGTTCGTCGCCGGCCCCGCCGAGGAGCTGGCGCTCTACCGCCGCTGGCGGGCCGAGCGGCGGGTGGACGGCGTGCTGGTCACCGACCTGGTGACCGATGACCCGCGACCGGCCGCGGTGGCCGGCCTCGGCCTGCCCGCGGTGCTGGTCGGCGGTGACCCGCAGCCCGGCCTGTCCTGGCTGGGCAGCGACGAGACCGGCCCGGCCACGGCGCTGTCCGGGCACCTGGCGGCGCTCGGCCACCGGCGGCTGGTGCTGGTGGCCGGGGCTGCCGGGCGGCTGGACCCGGCCCGCCGGGCGGCCGCCTTCACCGCCGCCTGCCAGCGCATCGGGCTGGCCGCGACGGTCCGCCACACCGATCAGAGCGGGGCGGTGGCGGCCCGGGTCACCCGGCAGGAGCTCAGCGCAGCGCGCCGCCCCGACGCGATCGTCTACGACACCGACGTCATGGCGGTGGCCGGCCTGGGCGTCGCCATCGAGATGGGGGTACCGGTGCCAGCCGCCCTGTCCGTGGCGTCCTGGGAGGACTCGGCGCTGTGCCAGGTGGTCCGCCCGCCGCTGACCGCACTGGACCGCGACCCCAGTGGCTACGGGGCGGCAGCCGCCCGGCTGCTGCTGGCCGCCGTGGACGACGGTCGGGTGGAGGCCCTGCACCACCCGGACGCCACCCTGGTCCTGCGCGGCAGTACGGGTCCGTCCCAACCGCGCTGACCTCCTGCGCGCGGCGCCTCGGACCGGTCGGGACGACGGACGCACCCCGTCCCGCCGAATTTCCGGACCAGGGACCTGACCGCAGCCGTAACAGCGCAGCCTCCGGCACTACCGACGGCACCAAGGTCCGGCACTGGCAGTGGCCTCAACGACGCCAACCAGAAATGGACCGCCCGCAGCTGACGACGGCGCTCGGTCGCCCGGCGCTCGGTCGGCCGCCGGGCGACCGAGGGGCCCGCGGTACTACGACGCCTCGTCGGTCCGCAGGGTGATGACCGTGCCGCCCGCCGGGGCGCTGTCCAGCGCGGCCCGCGCCCGCTCCGGGCTCATCGGCCGGTAGAAGTGGTACCCCTGGGCCGCGGCGCAGCCCAGCGAGCGCAGCCGGTCGCGCTGCTCGACCGTCTCCACCCCTTCGGCCACCACCCGCACCCCCATGTGCCGCGCCATGTCCAGAGTGGCCTTGACGATCGCAGCGGCCACCGGGGAGTCGGCCATCTGCGCCACGAAGCTGCGGTCCACCTTCACCTCGTCCACCGGCACCTCGGCGATGAACGCCAGCGATGAGAAGCCGGTACCGAAGTCGTCGACGGACAGCCGTACCCGCAGCAGCCGTAGCTGCTCCAGGACGGCCAGCACCACGGCGAAGTCGGGCATCCGGACCGTCTCGGTGATCTCCAGGGTGAGCAGCTCACCGGGGACCCGGTGGGCCGCCAGCAGGCGGGCCACCTCGTTGGGCAGGCCGGAGTCGAGCAGGTTGCGCGGGGACAGGTTGACCGAGATCGGGGTCGGGCTGCCCTGCGCCCGCCACTGCCCGGCGATGGCCAGCGCCTTGTCCAGCACGTACCGGGTGAACGCGCCCACCAGCTCGCTCTGCTCGACCACCGCCATGAACTGGTCGGGGCGCAGCTCGCCGCGGCGCGGATGGGCCCAGCGCACCAGCGCCTCCACCCCGATCGCCGCCCCGGTGGCCAGCTCCACCACCGGCTGCAGCACCAGGGTGAGCTGGTCGTCGGTGGCCAGCGCCTCGCGCAGCTCGGCCAGCAGCAGCAGCCGGTCGGTGCTGGCCGTCTCCAGGCCGGGGTCGTAGCAGGCCACCGCGGTACCCACCCGGCGGGCCTGGTTGAGCGCGATGTCGGCGCGGCGCAGCAGCTCGGGTACCGAGCACTCGCCCGGGCCGGCCACCACGACGCCGCAGCTGACCTCGACCACCACCGCCGAGCCGGCCGCCGCGATCGGGTTGCTGAGCAGGCTGCCGACGCCGCGCGCCCGGTCCATGGCGTGCTCGGCGGCCGCCCGTACCGTGTCGGCCCGTCCGGCCGGGACGACGATCAGCAGGGCGAACTCGTCGCCGCCCAGCCGGGCCACCGGGTCGGTCGGCTCCACTGTGGCGCGCAGCCGGCGGGCCATCATCCGCAGCAGGTCGTCGCCGCCGCCGTGGCCGAGCGTCTCGTTGACCGCTTTGAAGTTGTTGACGTCGATGAGCACCAGCGCCACCCGGGCGTCCGGGTCGACGGCGCGCAGCACCTGCTCGGCGGCGGCCAGGAAGCCCGGCCGGTTGGCGATGCCGGTGAGCGGGTCGTGCGCGGCGTCGTGAGCGGCCTGTTCGGCGAGGGTACGCAGGGCGCGCTGCACTCCGGCGTCGTGCAGGGCGACCGCCACCGCACCGGCGAAGACCACCAGCTGCGCCTGCTCCCGGGGGTGCATCGGCTCGGGCCGGGTCAGCTCCAGCTCGCCCACCGGCTCGCCACCGACCAGCAGCGGCTGGCGTACCGGCTCGGTGCCGGCCGGGGTGCCGTGGGCGTAACTGCGCTCCACGCCGTCCGGCCCGACCACCCGGATGAGCACGCTGGCCGCGCCGAGCACCTGGATCAGCCCTTGGCTGCCGGCCCGCGCCACGCCGGCCTCGTCGGGCTGGCTGAGCTGCTGCTGGGCTTCGGTGAACAGGCGCCACGAGGTCCGGTCCCCGTGCGCGGTCAGCTGGCCCCGGAAGGTGATCCGCAGCACCCACAGCAGCGGGGTGAGCACCACGAACCAGGTCATGTGCGCGCCCAGGACGGCGACCACCACCATGCCCACGGCCAGGTTGCCGACGCCCATGTACGCCTTGGCGGCCAGCGCGCCGCGCAGCACGGTGCGGTAGCGCAGGCCGGCCCGGCGGGCCGCCGGCACGCTGACCAGCGCCGCACCCACCAGGTAGTAGATGCCGGCGGCGGCGACCAGGGCGGCGGCTGTCCGGGGGGTCATCTGGGCGCTGAACGGCTCCCGGATGACGCAGGCCACCAGGCAGGCGGCGGCGGTGGTGACGGTCAGCTGGGCGGTGTTGCGGACCGCTCCCCAGCCGGTGATCCGGTGCCCGAGCAGCGGGTCCAGCGCTCGGGCCAGCGCCACACCGAGACAGATGGCCAGCGGTACCCAGCCGCTGGGCAGCAGGTAGAGCGCGATGATGAGGGCGGCCTCGCCCCAGCCCAGGCGCAGCAGCGCGCCGCCCATCCGCAGCGACACGGCGGCGACCTGGGCGACGGCGGCCAGCGCGACGGCGGCCGCGAAGGCGATCGCCCGTTCCCGGGTCAGTGGCGCGCTCTGCCAGGTCAGCAGGCTGACGGCCAGCACCGCGAGGGCGGCGGCAAGCATACCGACGGCCCAACGCCGATCCGGCTGCTCAGCACTGGCCACGGCGCATCCTCCGCCCACGATCGCGACGCCCGGCGACGGACGGCCCCCTACCCTTCGCCCGGGTACGAACGGTCTGCCCGACCGGCGCGCAGAGCGCCGGCCGAACCCACTCTGGTGACTTTAGGGCAGGCAGCCCTCAATAGACAGACGCAAAGCTGTGCGATAGCCCGTCATCGACGCGATGTCGTCGGCTGGACCGGCGCCGGGCCGGCCATGGCCGGCGGGTCACCGGGTGCTGTCGGTGTCCTTGGCGGGAGGCGGCGGGAACTCCTCCGGCAGGCGCTTGATGCGCTTGTTCATGTTACGGATGAGCAGCACCGTGGCGACCACGAGGAGCACGATGACGAACAGGCCGAGCGGCCCGGCGATCCCGTCGGGCTGGGTGTCGCCGAAGCTGTTCTGGGCCAGCACCGTGGTCATCACCCCAGGCTACGCCCCGGTCGCAGGGCCGGCGAGGACGGCCTCGCGGACCCCGGCGAACAGGTCGTCCTCCGGCAGGTCGCGGTGTCCACCATGCGAGCGGACCAGCTCGTAGTCCTCGGTCGGCCAGACCTTCTGCTGGATCTCCAGCGGGGTGTGGAAGAAGAAGCCGTCCGGGTCGACCTGGGTGGCGTGCGCCCGCAGGGCGTCGTCGCGGGTCTCGAACCAGGCGGCGCACTCGCACCCGGGTGGTGATCCGGGCGCTGTTGTCCTCGCGCTCCTGCCAGCGCTTGCAGCAACTCGACGTACGGCGACTCCAGGCCGGCGGCCAGCATCGCCTCGTGCATGGCGACCATCCGCTGCCGGGCCCACATGTGGTAGTAGAGCTTCAGCGGCTGCCACGGCTCGCCCGGCCTGCGGGATACCGGGTCGGGTCACCGGCCGCCTCGAACGCCACCATGGTGATCTTGTGGGTCATGATGTGGTCGGGGTGCGGGTACCCGCCGTTCTCGTCGTACGTGGTGACCACGTGCGGGCGGAACTCGCGGATCAACCGGACCAGCGGCTCGGCGGCCACTTCCGGGTCGACCAGGCCGAAGCAGCCCTCGGGCAGCGGCGGCAGCGGGTCGCCCTCGGGCAGCCCGGAGTCGACGAAGCCCAGCCACTCCTGCCGGACGCCGAGGATCTCCCGGGCGCGCGTCCATCTCCTGCCGGCGGATCTCGGTGATGTTGGCCCAGATCTCCGGCCGGTCCAGCTTCTTGTTCAGCACGCTGCCGCGCTCGCCGCCGGTGCACGTGGCGACCAGGACGTCGACGCCCTCGGCGACGTACTTGGCCATGGTGGCCGCGCCCTTGCTCGACTCGTCGTCGGGGTGCGCGTGCACCGCCATCAGCCGCAGCTGCTCTTCCACCGCTGTGTCCTCCCCGGGCGAACCCGTTCCCCGTCCCCCGGCCGGACCCCTGACGTGCCCGGCCGGCGCGGGACGCCGGGCGGCTGCCACGAATGGGCCGCCGGACGGCGTCACACGCCGTTCATTTCTACCTGACACCACCGACAGCGCCGAGGGCGCGTCCGCAGTGACCGCCAGACCGTGACACCCGCCCCGACCCCGGTATTCCCGCCCGGCCGCTACGGGCGTCGGCGGGAGCCCGCCGGGCCGCGCCGGTGGTTGGCGATTCCGGTACTGGCCGTTGTGCTGCTGGCCGGCGTCTGGGTGGCCTGGACGCTCTACCAGCAGTACGGTCGCCCGACCTTCAACCCGTCGCCGGCGACTGTGGTGGAGGTCACTGACGCGACGGTCACGGTCCGGTTCACCGTGCACAAGAGCGCCGACGAGCAGCGGCAGCTGCCGGGTACGGGCACGCGACTACAGCGGCGTCCCGGTGGGCTACGCCGACGCCCCGGTCGGCGCCGGCCGGGACTTGACCGTCACCGTCAGCCTGCCCACCACCGGCCGGCCCGTACGCCGCCGACGTGCTGGGCTGCGCCACACGCTGACCAGCGGGCACGGTTGCGGCGGGAAAGCGGTTCACTGACCGGATCCGGCGGCGCGCAGCACGCCGCAACAGGACAGGCTGTGGTGGTGACGGTCACTGGTAGCTTGGTAGTTTCCATGTTCTGTCCGACCACGAGGAGTTCAACTGTGTCCACCGCCGACCGCGAGGCGCCGAGCACCTGGCTGTCCCAGGACGCATACGACCGGCTCCAGGCTGAACTCGACGAACTCATCGCCAACCGCCCGGCGATCGCGGCGGAGATCAACGCCCGCCGCGAAGAGGGCGACCTGCGCGAGAACGGCGGCTACCACGCCGCCCGGGAGGAGCAGGGCAAGCAGGAGGGGCGCATCCGCTACCTCAAGGAGTTCCTGCGCAACGCGCACGTGGGCGAGGCGCCGCAGGCCGACGTCGATCGGCCCCGGGATGGTCGTCACCATCTACTTCGACGACGACGCCGACGACACCGAGATCTTCCTGCTCGGCTCCCGGGAGATCGCGGCCACCACCGACCTACACCGTCTACAGCCCCGACTCGGCGATGGGCCGGGCCATCCTCGGCGCCCGCACCGGCGACACGGTCACCTACACCGCGCCCAACGGCGCGGAGATCAAGGTCACCGTGGTCAGCTTCGAGCCGTTCGGCGGCTGAGCCAGGTCGGCAGCTCATCGTGACGCGGCGACAGCCGGGTCAGCGGCTCATCGTGACCGTGTAGCCGGCCGACGCGAAGCGCGCCCAGGACCCGGTCGGAGTGCTCCGAGCCGCGGGTCTCCACCGACAGCGCCACCTCCACCTCGCCCAGGCGCAGGTGCGGGTCGTGGCGCAGGTGCTCCACGTCGACCACGTTGGCGCCCTGGTCGGCGATCTGCGCGAGCAGCGCGGCCAGCTGGCCGGGGCGGTCCGCGCAGCGCACCGTGAAGCGCAGGTACCGGCCGGCGGCGGCCAGCCCGTGCTCGATCACCTTGAGCATCAGCAGCGGGTCGATGTTGCCGCCGGAGAGCACCGCGACCGCCGGGGTGTCGACCTGGACCACGCCGGCCAGCAGCGCCGCCACGCCGACCGCAGCCGGCCGGCTCGACCACCAGCTTGCAGCGCTCCAGCAGCATCAGCAGGGCCCGCGAGATGTCCTCCTCGGTGACCGTGACGACCTCGTCGACAAGCTTGCTGACGTGCGCGAAGGTCAGCTCGCCGGGGCGGCCGACCGCGATGCCGTCGGCGATCGTGCGGTACCGGGCAGATGCGTACCGGCCGCCCGGCCGCCAGCGACGGCGGGAAGGCGGCGGCGCCGGCCGCCTGTACGCCGATCACCCGGACGTCCGGGCGCAGCGCCTTGACCACGACCGCGATGCCGGAGACCAGCCCGCCGCCGCCGACGCCGGTGACGATGGTCCGCACCTCCGGGCACTGCTCGAGGATCTCCAGCGCCACCGTGCCCTGCCCGGCGATCACGTCCGGATGGTCGAACGGGTGGATGAACACCGCCCCGGTACGCTCGGCGAACTCCTGCGGCCGCCAGCAGCGCGTCGTCCACGGTGTCGCCGACCAGCCGCACCTGTGGCGCCGTACCCCTTGGTGGCGGCCACCTTCGGCAGCGGCGCCCCGACCGGCATGAACACCGTCTGGCCGCGCCCAGCAGGCTGGCCGCCAGCGCGACGCCCTGGGCGTGGTTGCCGGCGCTGGCCGCGACCACCCCACGGGCCCGCTCGCTCGGCGCGAGAGCCGGGAGATCCGCACGTACGCGCCGCGCACCTTGTAGGAGCCGGCGCGCTGGACGTTCTCGCACTTGAGCCAGGCCGGGCCGCCGAGCTTGGCGGACAGCGGCCGGCACGGCTCCAGCGGGGTCAGCCGTACCACGTCGGTGAGCAGCTGCCGGGCGGCCTCGCACGTCCTCCAGCGTCACCAGATCGGTCATCCCCCGATCCTCGCATTCCCGTGACGCGCCGGCCGGCTGGCCGGCCGCGGCCGCTACCGACTGGCCGGTGGTGGCGCCGGGCCGGCCAGTGGCGATCGGCACTGCGCTGCGCGGCAGCCGGGACAGCCCGCGGCAGCAGGGCACCGAGGCCGGGCGGCACCGGAGCCGGGCGGTACCGGGCAGCCGGGCGGCAGTGGTCGGGAGCGCGGCGCCAGGACGCGCCGGGCGCACCGCGGGCAGCCGAGCGGCGGGACAGCCGGCGGCAGCGCGGCACCGAGGCCGGGCGGCACCGGGCAGCCGGCGCGGCAGGGCGGGAGCCGGGCGCCAGGACGGCCGGGCCGCACCGGGGCAGCCGAGCGGCGGGACAGCCGGCGGCAGCGCGGCACCGAGGCCGGGCGGCACCGGAGCCGGGCGGTACCGGGCAGCCGGGCGGCAGGCGGGAGCGGGCGACAGCACGGCCGGGCACACCGGGGCCGCCGGGGGGCGCGGCTTCAGCGGGCGGCCGCCGCCGCCGGGCGGGGGTAGCCGGGAGCGTGGCGCAGCCAGGGGGAGGCCTGCTCGAGCTGGCCGGCGACGGCCAGCAGGAGCAGCTCCGAGCCGGGCGGGCCGACCAGCTGGACGGCGACCGGCAGGCCGTCCGGGCGGACCCCGACGGGCACCACCACGGCCGGCAGGCCGGCGACGTTCCACGGCGCGGCGTAGGGCGCGAACCGGATGCAGGTCAGCAGGTTCGCCGCCAGGACCGCGCCGGTCCAGCGCGTCGGCCGCCGGCGGGCTGCCGGCCAGCGCCGGGGTGACGCAGTCGACGTCGTAGTCGGCGAACCAGGCCACGCAGCGCGTCCCGCCAACCGGCCCGGTCGGCCTCCCGGACCAGCCCCGCGCGCTGCGCCCAGCGCGCCCAGCGCGGCGTGCCGCCGGGTGCGCGGCTGCAGGCCGCGCCGGTCGAGGCCGGCCTCGTCGACGTCGCCGGCGGCGGCGGCGCACCAGGTGGCGATGCGTGCAGGCCCAGCCTGGCCGGGTACGACGGGTCGCCGGTGACCGTGTCGTGCCCGGCCGCGACCAGCAGCCGGGCGGCCGTGGCCACGCGCCTCCCGGCCGGCCGGTCGGGCGGACGCCGCGCACCGGCGAGCGCAGCGAGACGGCGATCCGCAGCCGCTCCGGCTCGGTCAGCCGCGGCGGCGCCCAGCCGGCCAGCACGGCGAAGCCGACCGCCGCGTCGGCGACGGTGGTGGCCAGCATGCCGTGCTCGGCCAGGCCGAACCAGTCGTCCGCGCCGAGCGTCGGCGGGCACCACGCCCCGGCCCGGCTTGATGCCGACCAGGCCGCAGCAGGCGGCCGGGATGCGGATCGAGCCGAGCCCGTCGTTGCCGTGCGCGATCGGCACCAGCCCGGCCGCCACCGCGGCGGCCGCGCCGCCGGACGAGCCGCCGGGGGTACGGTCGGTGCGCCACGGGTTGCGGGTCGACCGCCGTGGCGTCGTCGGTGAGCGCCCAGATGCCCAGCTCCGGCATCCGGGTCACGCCGACGACGACCGCGCCGGCGCCGCGCAGCCGGCGTACCACCTCGTGGTCGGCGTCGGCGACCGGGCCGGCGGCGGCCGCCGAGCCGTTCCAGGTCGGCAGGCCGGCGACCGGGGTGTTCTCCTTGACCGCACCGGCACCCCGGCCAGCGGCAGGTTGCGCCAGCTCCTCCTGCTCGTCGACCGCCTCCGCCTCGGCCATCGCCTCGCGGCCGCGACAGCCGGAACGCGTCGAGCAGTCCGGTCGCCCGCTCGATGTGCTCGAGGTGGTCGGCGACGACCTCGGTGGCCGAGGTGTCGCCGCGGCGCACCGCCCGGGCGATCTGCTTCGCGGTCGCCCCGACCCAGGTCACCAGTCGTCACGTAGCTCCATGCCCGCCGCGATCTCCGCTGCCGACGCGCTCAGCCGCAGCGCCTGCTCCAGATCCGCGAGCAGATCGTCCACCGTCTCGATGCCGACCGACAGCCGCACCAGGTCGCCGGGCACCTCCAGCGGCGAGCCGGCGGCGCTGGCGTGCGTCATCCGGCCCGGGTGCTCGATCAGCGACTCGACGCCGCCCAGCGACTCGCCCAGCACGAACAGCTTGGCCCGGTTGCAGATGTCGACCGCGCCGCCTCGCCGCCGGCCGCCGGAAGCTGACCATGCCGCCGAAGCGGCGCATCTGCTTGGCCGCGACCTCGTGCCCCGGGTGCTCGGGCAGGCCCGGGTAGAGCACCTGGCGCCACGGCGCGGTGCCGGCTGAGGTAGTCGACGACCCGCTCGGCGTTGTCGCAGTGCCGGTCCATCCGTACCCCGAGGGTCTTGATGCCGCGCAGGGTCAGCCAGGCGTCGAACGGCCCGCTGATCGCGCCCATCGCGTTCTGGTGGAACGCCAGCTCGCTCGCCGAGCTCGTCGTCGCGCGACGACCAGCGCGCCGCCGACCACGTCGGAGTGGCCGCCGACGTACTTGGTGGTCGAGTGCACCACCACGTCGGCGCCGAGGGCCAGCGGCTGCTGCAGGTACGGGCTGGCGAAGGTGTTGTCCACCACCAGCAGCGCGCCCCGGTCGTGCGCCACCTGCGGCCAGCGCGGCGATGTCGGCGATGCCGAGCAGCGGGTTGGTCGGCGTCTCCACCCAGACGATCCTCGTCGGCCGGTGCATCGCCGCCCGGACCGCGTCCACGTCGGACAGCGTGCGCCGGCGGTGAAGGTCAGGCCCCAGCGCTGGGCCACCTTGGCGAACAGCCGGTACGTGCCGCCGTACGCGTCGTCCGGGATCACCACGTGGTCGCCCGGCTGGCACACGGCCCGCAGCAGGGTGTCCTCGGCGGCCAGCCCGCTGGCGAAGGCGAGCGCCGCGCCGGCCGCCCTCGAGCGCGGCCAGGCACTCCTGCAGCGCGTCCCGGGTCGGGTTGGCGGTCCGCGAGTACTCGTAGCCCAGCCGCGGCGCCCCGACCGCGTCCTGCGCGTAGGTGGAGGTCTGGTAGATCGGCGGCACCACCGCGCCGGTACGCGGCTCGGGCTCCTGCCCGGCGTGGATGGCGAGCGTCTCGAAGCCGTGCGCCTGCGGGAACCGGCCGGGCTGCGGGTCATGAACTCCGTTGGTCATCCCGACAGGTTAGCCTCGCTGCCGTGACGTCCTGCGTCTTCTGCGCCATCGTGGCCGGTACGCTGCCCGCGTTTCGTGGTCGCGGACGAACCGGCCGGGCTGGCCTTCCTCGACACCCGGCCCGGTCTTCACCGGGCACGCCCTGGTCGTCCCGCGGCCCCACCTGGCGACCCTGGCCGACCTGCCGGCGGACGCGCTCCCGGCTACTTCGCCCTCGTCCAGCGGATCGCCGTCGCCGTCGAGGCCGGGCTGGCCGCCGACGGCACCTTCGTGGCGATCAACAACAAGGTCAGCCAGAGCGTGCCGCACCTGCACACCCACGTCGTACCCCGGCGCCGCAAGGACGGCCTGCGCGGCTTCTTCTGGCCCCGCCACAAGTACCCCTCCGACACCGACGCCACCACCCACGCCGACCGCATCCGAGCCGCCCTCCCACCCGCGACCGCCGGCCCCGACCCAGGTCCGGACCGGCTCCCGGGGCGGCTCCCGGGATGGCCTCAAGATCATGATGTAGTTGCTGCTGTTTTCCGGGGTTGAATAAGCGCGATAACTGCCTCTTGACCTTGGCGTCCGGGGAATAGGCCGGGGGGTGGCCGGCTTGTGTGGGGTGGCTGGAAGGAGCTGGGGATCTTGTTCCTGCGACGGTTGAAGAAGCTTGAGTTGCCTGGTGTTGAGGAGGCGCTGCCGGGTCGGGGTGTCGCCGTGCCGGTGGCGGGGCGGCACACCGTGCTGGGTACCCCGTTGAAGGGGCCCTGGCGTGAGGGTGCCCGGGTGGCCGTTTTCGGGATGGGGTGTTTCTGGGGGGCCGAGCGGATCTTCTGGCGGCTGCCCGGGGTCATCACCACTTCGGTCGGGTACGCGGGCGGCATCACCCCGAACCCGACCTATGAAGAGGTCTGCTCCGGCTACACCGGCCACACCGAGGTGGTGGAGGTGGTCTACGACCCGGCCAAGATCGCCTACGCCGACCTGCTCAAGGCGTTCTGGGAGAACCACGACCCGACCCAGGGCATGCGCCAGGGCAACGACGTCGGCACGCAGTACCGCTCGGCGATCTACACCACCACCGACGAGCAGCTGACCGAGGCGCAGGCGTCCCGGGAGGCATTCAACCCGGTGGTACGCGCCGCCGGCCACGGCGACATCACCACCGAGATCGGGCCGCTCGGCGACTACTACTACGCCGAGGACTACCACCAGCAGTATCTCGACAAGAACCCGGGCGGCTACTGCAACCACGGCCCGAACGGGATGACCTGCCCAGTAGGCGTCGCGCGAGTGGCGACAGCCGAGCATTGACCTGCTGAAACGTGTTGAGCCCTCGGCCCCTTTGGTCGGGGGCTCACCTTCGTACGCCAACGAAACACAGCACGTATGACACTTTGTCTTATGTCTGCGGGCACCGGGTTCGCTCAGGGCGCAAGAACGGCGGAATCGCCCGGCCTCGATCCGGTGTTGCAGGCGGCATGGAACCTCTCGACGCGTACAGCCAGGCGGTGACGTCGGTGGCGGAGCGGGTGCTGCCGAGCGTCGTGGCGCTGTCGGTGCGTACGCCGCAGGGCCAGGGGGCGGGCTCCGGGGTGGTGTTCACCGCCGACGGCTTCCTGCTCACCAGCGCGCACGTGGTGGCCGGCGCCGGCGGGGGTACGGCCGCCTTCGCCGACGGCAGCGAAACCCGGTTCGACGTGGTGGGCGCCGACCCGCTGGCCGACCTGGCGGTGCTGCGGACCCGGTCGGTCGCGGCCCCGCCGGCCGTGCTGGGGGACGCCGACTCGCTCCGGATCGGTCAACTGGTGGTGGCCGTGGGCAATCCGTTGGGGCTGGCCGGTTCAGTGACCGCGGGGGTGGTCAGCGGGCTCGGCCGGTCGATCCCGGCGCGGGACGGGCGGCACGTGCGTCTCATCGACGACGTCATCCAGACCGATGCGGCGCTCAACCCGGGCAACTCCGGGGGCGCGCTGGCCACCGCCGACGCCCGGGTGGTCGGCGTCAACACCGCGGTGGCAGGGTACGGCCTGGGCCTGGCCGTGCCGGTGAACCCGACCACCCGGCAGATCATCACCGAACTGCTCGCCACCGGGCGGGTACGCCGCGCCTGGCTGGGCGTGGCCGGCGCGCCGACGCCGTTGCCGCCCGACGTGGCGACGCGGCTCGGGCAGCGGCGCTGCCTGCGGGTGGCCGAAGTGGTACCGGGCAGCCCGGCCGGCGTGGCCGGCATCTACCTGGGCGACCTGATCGTGACGGCGGGTGGGCGGCCGGTCGAGTCGGTGCAGGCCCTGCAGCGGCTGATGCTGGGACCGGCGATCGGTGCCCGGCTGCCGATCACCCTGCTGCGCAAGGGCGCCTTCGTCGACGTGGTCGCCGTCCCCGCCGAGCTCGGCGCCACCCGGTGACCCGGCACTGATGAAGGCCCGGCCCGTGCGGGCCGGGCCTTCGCGCGGTAGTGGGCGGGCGGGGACACATGAACACCTGAACCCGGGGGAACCGTTGGGCTCATACGTCCCCGCCCGCCAGTTGCCCGCTCCCGGTGTGCGTCTGGCCGGAGACGCTCGGCGGCGTGCGGAGGCTCGTCGCCTACCGAGAACCGGGCGCGGGCAGGTGCGGGACTATGCGGCGCTGGCGGGGCGCCGCGGTGTCACCGCAGGATGAAGTTGTACCGGCTGGGTGCCGTCCGGTTCGTAGGCCACCGCTTGGGCGCGCTGCGCCAACCGGCGCGCCGGGCAGGGCTGGGGCATCCGGCACCACGCGCAATTGCCCCAACGGTCCAGGCCGCTGTGCCGACTGAGCATCAGCTGCGCGTCGCGCCAGAGCAGGCGGTCAACCACTTCGCGGGCCTCGCGGGGTCGGCCATAGATGGTCACGTGCTCCCCCCTTCCGACCTCCGCCCGGGTGGCCGGCCCCGGCAAGGGGCAGGTGTCCCGGCCGACGATCGCCGATGTGTTGTGCTCCGACTGCTCTAACAGCTACGCCTGACGATAGGCAACGCAGAGCAATCGATGTCGCACAGAGTGTGCGCATCGGGGCATGGGCGGCAGGGGAGAGCCGCGGGTCAGCCGGTACCGAGGTGGATGAGCAGGTCCTGCCGGGTGATCACACCGACCGGCTTGCCGTCGACCAGTACCAGGGCGGCGTCCGAGCGCTCCAGCAGCGCCACCGCCTCGGCGATCGGCTGGCCACCACCGATCATCGGCAGCGGCCCGTCCATGTGCCGTTCGATCGTGTCGTGCAGCTGCGCACCGCCGCCGAAGAGCCGGTCCAGCAGCGCCTTCTCGGCGATCGAGCCGGCCACCTCACCGGTCACCACCGGCGGCTCGGCCTTCAGCACCGGCAACTGCGAGACGCCGTACTCGCGGAACAGGTCGATGGCGTCGCGGACCGTCTGCTTCGGGTGCAGGTGCACCAGCTCCGGCATGCCGGAACCCTTGGCGGCGAGCACGTCACCCACGGTCCCCTCGGCGGTGTGCGAAGAGAGGAAGCCGTACCGGGCCATCCAGTCGTCGTTGAAGATCTTCGACAGGTACCCGCGGCCGCCGTCCGGCAGCAGCACCACCACCACCGCGCCGGCTCCCGCGGCCTGGGCCACCCGCAGCGCGGCCACCACGGCCATCCCGCAGGAGCCACCCACCAGCAGCCCCTCCTCCCGGGCCAGCCGGCGGGTCATCTCGAAGGACTCCTTGTCGGAGACCTCGATGATCTCGTCGGCCACCGACCGGTCGTACGTGGTCGGCCAGAAGTCCTCGCCCACCCCCTCGACCAGGTACGGCCGCCCGGTGCCGCCGGAGTAGACCGAGCCCTCCGGGTCGGCGCCCACGATCCGTACCGAGCCGCCGGAGACCTCCTTGAGGTACCGGCCGGTCCCGGTGATCGTGCCGCCGGTACCGACGCCGGTGACGAAGTGGGTGACCCGGCCGCCGGTCTGCTCCCACACCTCGGGGCCGGTCGACTCGTAGTGCGACAGCGGATTGTTCGGGTTGGCGTACTGGTCGGGCTTCCAGGCGCCGGGGATCTCCCGGGCCAGCCGGTCGGAGACGCTGTAGTAGGAGCGCGGGTCCTCCGGCGACACGGCGGTCGGGCAGACCACCACTTCGGCGCCGTAGGCGCGCATGGCGTCCTGCTTGTCCGCCGACACCTTGTCCGGGCAGACGAAGACGCAGCGGTACCCCCGGGTCTGGGCGACCAGCGCCAGGCCGACGCCGGTGTTGCCGGAGGTGGGCTCCACGATGGTGCCGCCCTCGGCCAGCAGCCCGGCCTTCTCGGCCTGCTCCACCATCCGCAGCGCTATCCGGTCCTTGACGCTGCCGCCCGGATTGAAGTATTCGACCTTGGCCAGGACCAGGGCATCAATGTCACGGGTGACACTGCGGAGTCGAACCAGCGGCGTATCGCCGATCAGGTCGACGACGTTGTCGACATAGCGCATGGCGCCAGCCTATCCACCCGGACGCCGCAGCACCCGGGACGGTGTCAGCGGCGGGCGTACCGCGCGCCGAGGCTGCCGGTGCGGCTGCGCTCCCAGATCAGGAACCGCTCCGTCTCGGTGAGGATCAGCCGGGCCACCACGACGGCCACCACCGCGTCGTCGGCCAGGCCGAAGACCAGCAGCGCCGCCTCCGGCACCAGGTCGATCGGCGAGATGATGTAGAGCAGGCCACCGATGATCGCGGCCAGCCGCCCCTTGCCGTCGTACCGGCCGGCGAAGGTCTCCTTGACCAGCCGGGGGAAGGCGCCGATCCGCTGGCCCAGCGGCGGGCCGCCCTTCTCCCCGGTCATCTGGGCCCACAGGGCGTCCAGCTTCTCCTTGCGACCGAGCTTTGCCATCTGGTCTCCCACCCACGCCGCCCCACGAACTTCCCTCCAGTGTGCCCGGTCCGCGCCAGGACCGCCCTCGGCCGGACAGACCGCCGCCCGGCGGAGCACATCGGTGGCCGCGACGTTGCACACTTTTCCCATGAGCCACGGTGAGCGCAGCGGCAGCCCCGGGCCGACCGGGCTGACCGGGGCCGGCATACACGGTCGGAGCAGCACCGGCGCCGGTACGCAGCTTCGGGGTAGCGGCGTCGGCCGGCGGCCCGCCACGATCAACGCCGGGCAGCCGCGCGGCGGCAGAGTTAGGCTGACAGATCATGGGGACCCGGGGGGACGGGAGGCCACGGTGACCAGCGCAGCAGCCCTGGCGCCGGGCCGCACGCTAGCCCGCCGCTTCGCGCTGGCGCTCGCCTACGGCGGCGGCGGGGTCGGCCTGGCCGGCGCGCTCGCCGCCGGGCTGCTGGTCGGGCAGGCGCGGCTGGCCCGTCGGGTCATTCCGCGCGCCGAATCCCCCGCGCCGCGCTGCGACGGCTTCTACGGCACCGAGCACCCCGGCGAACCGCTGCGCCTGGCTGTCCTGGGCGACTCGACGGCGGCCGGGTACGGCGCCGAGCGGGCCCGGGACACCCCCGGTGCGCTGCTGGCCGCCGGCCTCGTCGAGCGGGTACACCGGCCGGTGTCGCTGCGCTGCTTCGCGGTCGTCGGGGCGGTCACCACGGGGATGGCGCCGCAGGTCGAGCTGGCGGTCGAGTTCGCCCCGGATCTCGCCGTCATCCTGGTGGGCGCCAACGACGTGACGCACCGGATCCGTACCGAGGTGTCGGTGCGTCACCTGGCCGACGCGGTCCGCGCGCTGCGCGCCGCCGGCACCGAGGTGGTCGTGGGTACCTGCCCCGACCTCGGGGTGATCCGCCCGATCCACCAGCCGCTGCGCTGGGTGGCCCGCCGGTGGAGCCGGGAACTGGCCGCCGCGCAGACCGTGGGCGTGGTGGAGGCCGGCGGCGCCACGGTGTCCCTCGGCGACCTGATCGGCCCGGCGTTCCACGCGGACCCGGTGCACATGTTCGCCGCCGACCGGTTCCACCCGTCCGGCGACGGGTATGCCACGGCCGCAGCCGCCCTGCTTCCGTCGCTGGTCAGCGCCGCGGAGCGGGTCACCGCGCTGGCCGGGGACGAGCCGGTGCCGGTTGATCGACTCAGCCTGGCGCGCGGCGAGGGGGTACGGTCGTTGGCGCAGGCGGCCGCCGAGGCGGCCGACCGCGCCGGCACCGAGGTCAGCGCTGCCCGGGTGGCCGGACGCGAGCACGGACCGGCGGGCCGGTGGGCCCAGCTGCGGCACCGGGTACACCAGCTCACCGAGCGGCGGGCCGACCCGGAGCCGCCGGCCGGGGACGGTCCGGCGCCGCGACCGCGGACGAGGAGTGCAGGAGGCGGCCATGGGTCGGTGGGCGAGGCGGATCGGTAGGACCACGGCGGTGACCCTGATCGCCGGTACGGTCGGCGGTGCGGCGCTGCTCGGCGCCGAGGCGCTGGCCGCCCGGGCCCGCCGCTACGCACAGCCGGACCTGCGGCTGGCCATGCGGACCACGGTCGGCGAGCCGGACGCGCCGCCGCTGCGCCTGGTGCTGCTCGGTGACTCGTCGGCGCTCGGCGTGGGCGTGGACCGGGTGGCTGAGACGGTCGGCGGGCGGCTGGCCGAGCTGCTCAGCGCCGGGGACGGCGGCTCCGGCGGGCGCCGGGTGGAGCTGTCCTCGGTGGCCGTCTCCGGTTCCCGCGCCGCCGACCTGGGTACCCAGGTCGCCCGTGCGCTGCTCGGCGAGCGCCCGGACGTGGCGGTGATCCTGGTGGGCGCGAACGACGTACTGCGGCTGCACCGGCCGGCGTACAGCGCCGGGCACCTGGCGGCGGCGGTGCGCCGGCTGGTCGAGGCGGGCGCTGTGGTGGTCGTCGGTACCTGCCCGGACCTGGGTGCGGTGCGCGCCTTCGCGCCGCCGCTGCGCCAGCTGGCCGGGCTGGTCGGGCGCCAGATGGCGCGGGTACAGGCGCAGGCCGTGGTGGCTGCGGGCGGGGTAGCGGTGGATCTGGGGCAGACCACCGGCCCGGTGTTCCGGGCCGACTCGGGCACGCTGTGCCGGGACGGCTTCCACCCCTCGGCCGACGGCTACCGCGTCTGGGCGCATGCGCTCTATCCGACGGTGGTCGAAGCGCTCGGCGCGCCCCGCGCCTCGTAACCACGGCTACCCGGCGGTAACATGGGCGGCATGCCGGAAGCTGTCATCGTCGCCACCGCGCGGTCGCCCATCGGTCGGGCCCACAAGGGGTCGCTGCGCGAGTTGCGCCCCGACGACCTCGCCGCCACCATCATCGCCGCCGCGCTGGCCAAGGTGCCGCAGCTGGACCCGGCCGACATCGACGACCTCTACCTCGGCTGTGGGCTGCCCGGCGGGGAGCAGGGCTTCAACCAGGCCCGGGTGGTCGCCACCCTGCTCGGCTACGACCGGCTGCCGGCCGCCACGGTCACCCGCTACTGCGCCTCGTCGCTGCAGACCACCCGGATGGCCATGCACGCGATCCGGGCCGGCGAGGGCGACGTGTTCATCTCGGCCGGGGTGGAGATGGTCAGCCGGTACAGCCGGGGCAACTCCGACTGGCTGCCGCCGGCCGCCGCCGAGCAGGTCGGCGGCGGCTGGGAGAACCCGGCCTACGACCCGGCGCGGGAGCGCAGCGCCAAGCGCGCGGCGGGGGGCGCCGAGGACTGGCACGACCCGCGCGCCGACGGCGAACTGCCCGACATCTACCTGCCGATGGGCCAGACCGCCGAGAACCTCGCCCAGCTCAAGGGCGTCACCCGCCAGGACATGGACGAATTCGGGGTACGCAGCCAGAACCTCGCCGAGCAGGCCATCGCGGCGGGCGTGTGGGCCCGGGAGATCACTGCGGTGGCGCTACCCGACGGTACCCTCGTCAGCTCCGACGACGGCCCCCGGCCCGGCGTGACGATGGAGGCGGTGGCCGCGCTCAAGCCGGTGTTCCGCCCGGACGGCCGGATCACCGCCGGCAACTGCTGCCCGCTCAACGACGGCGCCGCCGCCGTCATCGTCATGAGCGACACCAGGGCCCGCGAGCTGGGCATCACCCCGCTGGCCCGGATCATCTCCACCGGCGTCACCGCGCTCTCCCCGGAGATCATGGGCCTGGGCCCGGTGGAGGCGTCGAAGCAGGCACTGGCCCGGGCCGGCATGTCGATCGCCGACGTCGACCTCGTGGAGATCAACGAGGCGTTCGCCGCCCAGGTCATCCCGTCCTACCGGGACCTGGACATCCCGCTCGACAAGCTGAACGTGATGGGCGGGGCGATCGCCGTCGGCCACCCGTTCGGGATGACCGGCGCCCGCATCACCGGCACCCTGCTCAACGCGCTGAACTGGCGGGACGCCACGATCGGCCTGGAGACCATGTGCGTAGGCGGCGGCCAGGGCATGGCCATGCTGCTCGAACGCCTGAGCTGACCCCGCCCTGACCCGGCTGCCACGCCGGCGCCGCCGCACCGGCGCTCAGCCGAACAGCGGCGTCACCGCCGTCCAGTGCGCTCCCCCGTCCGTGGTGCTGTGCAGCGCGGCCGGTGTCACCTGCACGTCCTCCAGACAGACTGCGCTGGCCGGGTCGACCACCGCGCACAGCAGTCCCCTCACTGTCGGCACACCGGGGATCCCGGCGGACTGCCAGCTCCTGCCGTCGGTGGTGCGGTACACGGTGCCGTAGCCGCCGAGCCGCCAGGCCACCGTCGGCGACAGCGGAAAGACCTTGGTCGCTGCGATGGCAGGATCAGTGCCCCGGGACTGCCAGGTGCGGCCGTCGGTACCCGAGACGAAGTCGACGCCCCTGCCGCTGGTGTTGCCCGGCGGTCCGCAGCCGAACCAGACGGCGCCGCCGCCCACCGAAGCCCATTCCCGCTCGGTGGCCGGGTGGCTGGTACCCGCGCACGGATCGCCCACCGGGAGCCAGCTGTGCGCCCCGTCAACCGTCAGGTACCAGGCGGCCTCCGGTCCGGCCTGCTGGCCGCGTAGCAACAGGCGATCGCCGTCCAGCGGGACGTACAGCGTCGCCGCTGTGCGGCTCGGCAGGTCGGCCAGGCGCGCCTGGCCGGTCGGGCCGTCGAGGCGGGCCAGCCGCCCATCTCTTCGCCCCCACACCACGGCGCCGTCCGGCGACGACAGGAAACTCAGTTCCCCAGGTCCAGACGCGTTGCCGAAGATCGACGCGACGGACCGGGCCCGGAAGTTCTGCCCGTCAGCGGCGAAGCCGATCAGCTGCGAGCCCGGGTCGTAGACCCACAAGCCGGCCCAGCCGCCGTACAGGTACGGAGCAGTGCGGCCGGAGACCCAGGTCAGGTCGCTGACGGTGGTCCACCGGGCGCCCAGGTCGGTGCTGCGGACCAGCCGCCACGAGACGCTGGAGTCCAGGCCGGTCGAACCGGGCACCCGGTGGTCCTCCGCGACGATCGCGTACACCGCACCGTCCCGGACCAGCGGCGCGGAACCGAAGAACGTCGGCGTGGCCCGGTACATCGTCGTCGCGGACGGCAGCGTCACCAGTGGCGGCGCGGGGCTGGGGCGCCGGGTCACCAGGGCGCCACCGAGCACCACCAGGACGGCCAGCGCCGTCACCCCGGCCACCGCGTGGCGCTGGCTGCGCCGCCGCCGTCGGGCGCGCAGCAGGGCGAAGTCCGGCTGGCGCACCTGCCCGGCGAGGCGCTCGGCGAGCGCGGTGAAGGACGGCTCAGGCATCCCGCTCACCCCCGGCCAGCAGTCCGGCCGGTACTCCCTCGGGCTGCTCGGCCAGCAGCGCGGCCAGCGCGTGGCGGCCCCGGGAGAGCCGGGCCTTCACGGTGCCGGGCGGGACGGCGCAGTGCTTCGCGATCGCCTCCACCGGCAGGTCGGCCAGGTAGTGCAGGACGAGCGCCTCGCGCTGGCCGAAGGGCAGCCGGCGCAGCGCCCGGTGCAGCGCTTCCCGCTGGTCGACCTGCACGTCGGGGCGCAGCGTCGGCTCCGGCTGGGCGGCCAGCCGCTCGTGTACCCGCCGGGCCACCCGGGCGTGCCGCCAGCGCGACCGCAGCTGGTTGACGGCCACCCGGTAGAGCCAGCCGGCCGGGTCCTCGACCCGGCGGCCGGTCAGGCCGAGGGCGCGCACGAACGCCTCCTGGACGGCCTCCTCGGCCTCCGGTACCGAGCCGCACACGGCGCTGACCAGCACCACGAGCCTCCGGTACTGGCCGGTGTAGACCGCTTCCCAGTCACCGCTCACCACATCCCCTCCCCGCAGGCGACCACGCTGCCACGACGCCCGGGCGGACGGAAAGGTTGCGGCTCAGCGCTCCAGGCGCAGCCCCTGGACGGCGGCCAGCGCCTCGCCGAGGGTCTCGGCGGGCGGGGAGGCGGCGAGCAGGTCGACGGTGACCACGGTGAGCTGGTCCGGCAGGGACAGGTCGGAGTCCAGCCGGGGCACCGGCCGACTCGGCCGGCCCTCGGTCGCCGCGCCGAGATCGGCCAGGCGCTGCACCAGGGCGTGCACCGGAGCGGACGCGCCGGTGGCGGTCCAGCGCGGCGCCGTCCAGTGCGCCACCCGGCGGACCACCTGCTCCACCGCCCGGGCCAGCTGCTCGGGCGTCGTCGTCGCGCCGGGGGTCACCGGCGCAGGTAGCCGAGCAGGCGCAGGATCTGCCAGTACAGGAAGATCAGGCCGACCAGCAGCCCGAAGGCGCAGTACCAGGCGTAGCGGTGCGGCAGGCCGTAGCGGATGCCCTGCTCGACGGCGTCGAAGTCGAGGATGAAGGTGAGCGCCCCGACGGCGATGCACACCAGGGAGAAGACGATGGCCAGGCCGCCGCCCTTGTCGGTGGGGCTGTAGTAGACGATGCCGAGGTTGTGGCCGAACAGCGAGAGCAGCCAGTTGACCAGGCTGAGCGCGACCACGCCGAAGAGCGCGCCGATGACGAACCGGGTGAAGCGCGGGGTGGCCCGCAGCGCGCGGACCTTGTAGAGCACCGCCATCACCAGGAAGACCCCGAAGGTGGCCGCCACCGCCTGCACCACGATGCCCGGGTACGCCTGCTCGAAGACCCGGCTGACCACGCCGAGCAGCACGCCCTGCAGGACCGCGTACACCGAGATGACCAGCGGGTTGGTGATCCGCATGAAGGAGATGGCAAGGCCCAGCACCAGGCCGGCGATGACCGAGCCGAAGGTGGCCAGCCCCAGCCAGGCGCCGCCGCGCAGCGCCACCCAGGCGAAGGCGGCCGATGCGACGGTGAGCAGGATCAGCGCGACGGTACGGGTGACCACGTCGTCGAGGGTCATCGCCCGTTCGGCGGGCGCCCCGGCGCCGTAGCCGCCGCCACCGGCCGGCTGGACCGGGGAGGGCGCGTAGATCGGCGGGTAGTTGCGGTAGTCGGGGCTGCCGGGCGGCGGCTGGTCGTAGCCGGCGGGTCGCTGGGCGTAGCTGACCCGCCGTTCCCGCTCGGCCGTCTCGCCCAGCCGGGTCAGTACCGGGTTGGAACTCTGCACCGTCGCACGCTCCTTGAGGAGAAAGACAACCCGTCCCCATGGTAGCCAGCGCCGGGCGGCCCGCGCAGATCCAGTGACCACAGCGCCCGCCGGCCCACCCGGCGGTGGAGTCAGCCGGCGCGCAGCTGGGCGGCGAGCCGGGCGGCCCGGGCGGCGAACGGCTGCCAGTCGGCGGGGGTACCGGCGACCAGCGGCCGGGCCAGCCGCTCGGTGCCGGCGCGCTGGCGCCACCGGCGTAGCCGCCCACCGGCCACCTCGAAGTGCGTGAGCACCCCGTCGGCGTAGCCGTACACCTGGGCGTCCGGGCCGTCGGCGACGGTGACCCGCTGCGGGCTGGTGATCCACTCGACGGCCCGGATCTCGTCCTGGACCCGCCCGGCCAGCTCGTACGCCTGCGCGGCGGCGGCCCGGTCCCGGGCCGCCGCCAGGTCGTCGAGCACCTGTCGGGTGGCGGCGGGTTCGCCGGCCAGGACGGCCCCGAGCCGGGCGGCGATCGCGGCGCGCCAGGCGGCCGGGTCCGCCCCGTCGTCCGGGGCCAGCTTGCGCGCCATGTCCCGGGCCGAGCCGACCAACCGCTGCCCGGTGTACGCCAGCGGCAGCACCCGGTGCAGCCCGGCGACCGCCCGGCGCACCTGCAGGCCACCCAGGTAGGGGCCGAACACCGGTCCGGGCGGCGCCGGCTCGCCCTCGTGCAGGGTGGACAGCCCGGGCGCCGAAGCGCTCAGGTCCATCCGGATGCGGACCGGCGACTCCTGACCGCCGCGGGTGCGGTTCCACCGGGGCAGCGCCGTCTCCAGCAGGTTGCGCTCCAGCCAACCGGCCTCGTGGACGGAGTCGCAGGGCACCGCTTCGATCGCGGCGACCGCGCGGACCATCGCCGCCAGGTGCCGCCGCCCGCCCAGGTCACTCCAGTAGGACCGGACCCGGGATCGCAGCCCGGTGGCCCGGCCCAGGTAGAGCACCCGGCCGCGGGCGTCGCGGAAGCGGTACACACCCGGGGCTTCGGGCAGCCGGGCAATACATTCGCGCAGCCGCGCCGGGTGGAGTTCGCGCAGGTCCGCCGGGTGTGCGTGCACCGGGGCAGCATGCCGTAGCAGCGCACCGACCGGCAACGGGCCGGGTGATTTTGATCAGTTGGGGCGCTACGGGAGTCTAGTCCGGTTCCGCAGAGGAATCCAGTCTTGTCTATTTATCGAGATGCTGTCAGCCTTCCTTTTCATACCGGGCGGTATACGGGCTTTCCTTCACGACCGTGGCGCAGAGCCTGATCCGCCGGGCCCCCGCACCAGACCCACGCCCCCCGTGTCTCCCACACAACGGAGGTTCCCCCGTGCGACCCACAAGGTCCCCGCACCCGCGCGCCAGCAGACTCCTGATCGTCGCCGCGGCCGCCGTCGTCGCCGGTGTCCTGTATGGACCCGCGACCGCGCAGGCCGCCAGCGGCCCATCGCTGAGCAGCGCCGACGCCAGCTACGCCAGCGACGTCCTCACCGGCTCGGCCCGGGTGGCCGGCAGCTCCTGGGTCGTCGACGCGGCCACCCACCAGGTGGTCGTCACCATCGACAGCACCGTGACCGGCGCCAAGCTGGCCACCCTCACCCAGGCCACCCGGGCGCTGGGCAGCAAGGTACGCGTCGAGTCCACACCCGGCGTGCTGCGCCTGGAGATCGCCGGTGGCCAGGCCATCTACGGCGGCCAGTACCGCTGCTCGCTCGGGTTCAACGTCCGCAGCGGCAGCACCTACTACTTCCTGACCGCCGGGCACTGCGGCAACATCGCCTCGGCGTGGTACAGCAACTCGTCGCACACCAGCCTGCTGGGCAACACCGCCGGCTCCAGCTTCCCCGGCAACGACTACGCCATCGTGCGCTACGCCAGCGGCGTCACCCACGACGGCACCGTCTACACCTACTCCGGCAGCCAGGACATCACCAGCGCGGGCAACGCCTACGTCGGCGAGTCGGTACGCCGCAGTGGCAGCACCACCGGCGTGCACAGCGGCACGGTGACCGCGCTCAACGCCACGGTCAACTACTCTGAGGGCACCGTCTACGGGCTCATCCGTACCACTGTCTGCGCCGAGGGCGGCGACAGCGGCGGCCCGCTCTACAGCGGCACCACCGCACTGGGCCTGACCTCGGGTGGTAGCGGCAACTGCTCGTCGGGTGGTACGACTTTCTTCCAGCCGGTCACCGAGGCGCTCAGCGCCTACGGGGTCAGCGTGTACTGACACCCGCTCCACGGATTCCCCTCCAGGGAAGAGAGCGCCGGACCAGCAGGTCCGGCGCTCTTTCCGGACCGCGACAGCCGACTCGACCAGTGGTTTCAGCGGTCAGCAGGGCGCGCCGCCGGCTCGGACACGTGATCTCGTGCCCGGGGCGGGATTCGAACCCACACGCCTTGCGGCCACCGCTTTTAAGGCGGTTGTGTCTGCCATTCCACCACCCGGGCGCGGCCCCGCGGCGCTCCGCGCAACCCCGGGACCGAGCCCACCGTAGCGGTTCGGGTACCCGGCGCGCACGCCACTCCCGTACCCCGGGCGTGCCCGCCGAACGGGGGTCAGCGCACCGCCGGGGTGACCTCCTCGAAGCTCTCCTTCGGGTCGTGCAGCTGGCCCAGCGCGACCACCTCGCGCTTGAGGAAGAACGCCAGCGTCCAGTCGACCACCACCCGGACCTTGCGGTTGAACGACGGGATCCGGCTCATGTGGTACGTCCGGTGCATGAACCACGCCGGCAGCCCGTTATCTTGATGCCGTACACCTGGGCGACGCCCTTGTGCAGGCCGAGGCTGGCCACGCTGCCGGCGTGCTTGTGCTTGTAGTTCGCACCGGCTCGCCGCCCGCGGATCACGGCGCGATGTTGTCGGCCATCCGGGCGGCCTGGCGCACCGCGTGCTGGGCGCTCGGCGAGCAGAACGCGCCCGGCTCCTTGGTCAGGTCCGGCACGGCCGCGCAGTCGCCGGCGCTCCACGCGCCCTCGACGACCCGGTCGCCGTCGACGACCTGCAGGGTGGGCAGGCAGGTGACCCGGCCGCTTGTCGTCGCGCGGGCAGGTCGGTGCGCGTCCAGCATCGGCGACGGCTTCACGCCGGCCGTCCAGACGATCGTGTCGGCCCGGAAGCTGTCGCCGTCGGAGAGCTTGACCACGCCCGTCGACGCAGGACTCCAGCCGGGTGTCCAGCCGGATGTCCATGTTGCGCTTGCAGCAGCTGCTGCACGGTGTAGGCGCCCATGTCCCGGTCGACCTCGGGCAGGATCCGCTGGGTCGCCTCGACCAGCACCCAGCGCATGTCCTCCGGCGTCGAGCTCCGGGTAGTAGCGCAGCGCGTCGCGGGCCATGTCCTCCATCTCGGCCAGCGCCTCGATGCCGGCGTACCCGCCGCCGACGAAGACGAAGGTCAGCGCCGCGCGCCGGACCGTCCGGGTCGGTGGTGGCGGCCGCCACGTCGAGCCGGTCCAGCACGTGGTTGCGCAGGTAGATCGCCTCGCCGATGGTCTTGAAGCCGATGCCGCGTTCTCGCGCAGGCCGGGGATCGGCAGGGTCCGGGAGACCGAGCCGGGCGCCACGATCGATCGTGGTCGTAGGCGACCTCCCGTGGCCGGGCCGACTGATCGGCTGCACGGTGGCCACCTTGCGGCCGTGCTCGATCCGGGTGACCGTGCCGGACGACGCACGCGGCAGCTTGCGCAGCTCCCGGCGCAGCGGCACCACGGCGTGCCGCGGCGAGATGTTGCCGGCCGCCGCCTCCGGCAGGAACGGCTGGTAGGTCATGTGCGGCTGCGGGTCGACGACGATGACCTCGGCCTCACGCGAGCTGAGCTTCTTCGACAGGCGCAGGGCCGCGTAGAGACCGACGTGCCCGGCACCGACGACGAGGATCCGCTGCGGATTCACGTCCTCCATCATCCAGGGTCGTGCGGACCGACGCGAGGGTACCGTCCAGCGGGGCGCGAAAACGTGACGACGGCGACACGAAGCCGGTCAGGAACCGCAGGTCAGGCCTACTTCAAGCAGAGAGAGCCGGCCCTGGTTCACCCCGTCGGCGTCGTCGCCGTCGACCACCCCGGCCGGCGGCGTGGCGAGCCGGTAGACCAGCACGGCGCAGCCGGCGTAGGCCGGATCGGTGGAGGCCCCCACGGCGACCACCGGCGCCTTGTCGGTCCCGGTCGGCTTGGCCGGCGCGGACAGCGCCAGCCCGGGCGCAGCGATCAGCTCCACCGGCCGGTCGCTCGGCGGCCCGACGTAGTAGCTGGCCACCGCGGTCCGCCCGGGGCCGACCGTCCGGTGGGTCAGGTGGTACCCGGTGACCGTGAACTTCGCGGCGAAATCGCACGCCACCGACCCGCCGTCGGCGCAGCTGGCCGGCGCCTGCTGCCCGCGGCGCACCAGCAGCAGCACCGCCGCGATGACGACCAGCGTCACCGCCAGCACCACCAGCAGGGTGCGTCGGGAACCGAGCTGTGCGCCGGCCCGGCCGCGCGGGCGCGGTCCGAAGTCCGGGTCGTGGCTCACGACCGGTTCACCAGCCGGGCCAGGTAGTAGGCCAGGCCGGCCATCAGCGCCAGGCCCACCAGCGAGGCGACCAGGAAGCGCTGCCCGCCCACCAGGTCCGGCAGGGTCGCGCCGAGCAGGGCCACCAGGGCGGTCACGGCGAGCAGCAGGCCGGTACGCAGCAGCCAGCTCAGCAGCGCCCGGGGCGCCACGATCGGCGTCGTTCGGCATCACCGCGGCCAGCGCCGCCAGCACGTGCGCGCGTAGAGCAGGGCGGCCAGCGCCACCAGCCGGAAGAACCCGACCGGCTCGCCGTACACCGTGGTGGCCGCCAGCCAGCCGAGGATCGCCACCAGCAGCACCGCGGTCACCGCGCCGGTCCGTGGCCAGGCCGCCGGCAGCAGCGCCACCAGCACCAGCGCCGCCGCCCAGCGGCTCGCCACCACCGGGAACGGTGCGGCGACCAGCAGCGCGGCCAGCGTCACCAGGAACACGCCGAGCCGCAGCAGCAGGACGCCGCGGTGGTACGCCGCGCCGTCGCCAGCAGCCACTGAAGCTTCGCGGTCACCGCTGAACCACCGTCATCGCTGACCACCGGTCATCGCTGACCACCGTCTCGCAGGCCACCGTCATCGCAGGGCCACTGTCATCGCAGTGCCACCTTCGGGGGCGGAGGCCAGCCGGGCCACGTCCCGCAGCACCTGGTCCAGGCTGCCGGCGCCGGCCCAGCGCACCACCGGCACGCCGTGCTCGCGCGAGCTGCCCGATCGATCGTTCTCCCGCTCCAGCCGCCACAGCCGGTGCGCCACCTCGCCCAGGCCGGTCGCTGCCGGCCGCGGTCAGCTCGGTCGGCAGGGTGTCCACCGCCACCACGAACCGCCCGGAGCGGGCCAGCCGGGCCAGCATCTCGCGCGGAGCGCTCGTCGAGCAGCGGGGTGAGCACCACCACCAGCGCGTTCGGGGAGATCAGCTGCGGCGCCGAAGACGTGCGGCGGCGGCTCGTACGGCGCCGGCGGTCGGCCTCGCACGTCGAGCAGCCACTCCAGCACGGTCAGGTACTGCCGGCGGCCGCTGGCCGGGCGCAGCCGGCGGGCCCGGTCAGCCGTACTCCAGCAGCGACACCCGGTCGCCCCGGTGCAGGTAGTGCTCGGCGATCGCCGGCGGCGGCCCGCACCGTGGTGTCCAGCACCGACGCGCGCGCCGTCGACGCCGCCGGAGCGCCCCGCCTCGTGCAGCACGTCGAGCAGCAGCGACCACCTCGGCGTCCCGGTCGGAGAGGGTCGCCGCCACGTGCAGTTGCCGGGTGCGCAGCGAGACCCGCCAGTCGATGCGGCGCAGCCGGTCGCCGGGGCGCGAAGACGCGTACGCCGGCCAGCTCGCCGCCCTCGCCCGGCCGGCGGGAGCGGTGCGCGCCGACCAGCCCGGCGGCCCGGGGCATCGCCTCGTCGCCTCGAACGGCTCGGTCGCCGGGTAGACCTTGACGCGACAGCGGCCGGCGCTCACCGACGCGGCACGACCAGCAGCCCGTCGGCGGCGACCGCGTGCGCGCCGCCGGGCCGAGCGGGTGCCGGCCCCAGCGCAGGGCGCTGGCCGGTCGAGCTCGACGGCCGGCGGCGCTGCCCGGCCGTCGACGGCGACCGCGTACGGGCCGGTCGGCCGCGCCGGCGCGTCGATGCAGCCGGACAGCGCGCAGCCGCACCACCACCAGGTCGTAGCGCGACCGGGTCGGGGTTGCCGACGTCGACGCGCGCCGGCAGCGTCGCCCCCTCGACCAGCGGCTCGTCGCCGCGGTGCATGCCGACCTGCGGGCCGCGGCGCGGCCGGCGCCAGCAGCGCCAGCGCGGCGCCGAGCGCGAACGGCGCGGCCAGCACGACCAGGTCGACGCCGGCCGAGCAGCACCGGCGATCAGCAGCAGCCCGGTGAGCAGCACCGCCCGGCCGAGCGCCCGGGTCGGCGCCACAGCGCGGACGCGTGCCGGCCCGCTCGGCGCGTCGGACCCGCCGGCCGCGCGGCTCGGACGCCGCGCAGCGTGCGCGGTACCGACGGTCGGCCCGGTCACCGGGCGCACCGGGGCCGTGCGCCGGCCGGCGTAGCTGGGCAGCGCGCCGCTGGCCGGGGCCGGCGTCTGTCGCCAGCACCTCGGCGACCACGAGGCCGGGTCGACCCGGCGCAGCCACATCTCCGGCCGCAGCGTGATCCGGTGCGCCAGGGCGGGCACGGCCACCGCCTTGACGTCCTCCGGGATCACGTAGTCGCGGCCGGCGCAGCGCCGCCCGGGCCCGGGACAGCAGCAGCAGCGCCAGCGAGCCGCGCGGGCGAGGCGCCGACCAGCACCTGCGGGTGCTCGCGGGTGGCGGCGGTCAGGTCGACGATGTACCGGCCGATCGAGTCCTCCACCACCACGTCCTCCAGCGCGCGCCTGCATCGCCAGCAGCGTGTCGCGCGTCGACCACCGGCGTCGAGCTGCGGCCTCCTCCCGGCGGCGGGCCATCCGCCGGCGCAGCACCTCCCACTCCTCGTCGCGGCTCCGGGTAGCCGAACGAGACCCGCAGCAGGAACCGGTCGAGCTGCGCCTCGGGCAGCGGGTAGGTGCCCTCGTACTCGATCGGGTTGGCGGTGGCCAGCACGTGGAACGGCGGCGTCCAGCCGGTAGGTGGTGCCCTCGACCGAGACCTGCTTCTCCTGCATCGCCTCCAGCAGCGCCGACTGGGTCTTCGGCGGCGTCCGGTTGATCTCGTCGGCGAGCAGCAGGTTGGTGAAGATCGGGCCCGGCCGGAAGGTGAAGTCGTGGTTGCGCTGGTCGTAGAGGAACGAGCCGGTGACGTCGGCGGGCAGCAGGTCGGGGGTGAACTGCAGCCGGCGGAAGTCGATGCCGAGCGCCTGGGCGAAGCGAGCGCGCGGTCAGCGTCTTGCCCAGCCCGGGCAGGTCCTCCAGCAGCACGTGGCCACCGGCGAGGATGCCGGCGAGCACCAGCTCCAGCGCGTCGCGCTTGCCGACCACCACCGTGCCGACCGCGTCCAGCACCGCCCGGCCCAGCCGGCCGACCTCGTCGCCGGTGCCAGCGTCGTTCATAGTCGCCTCCATGTTCGCCGACGATCGCACGCGACGTCCCGCGCGGACGGGGTACGGCGGGCCGGCGGCGTGACGGCAGCGTCCACAGCTGCTCGCCGAGCAGCCCCGGGCCCGGGCCGGGTCGCCGGCGCGGGTGACGCCGTGCCGCTGGCGCAGCCGCTCGTCGACCAGCTCGGCCAGCCGGGGCAGCACGGTGCGCGCGAACCGTCGGGTCGTCGTTCGCCCTGCAGGCCGTACCAGGCCAGGTCGCCGGTGCCAGCGCCGGACTGGCGCGTCACGCAGCCCGTCCGCGCTCGGCGGCCTCGCCGGCCCGGCGGGCGGTGCCGGTCCGGGACCGGCAGCGGCTGCCGGCAGCCGCGGACGGCGCACCCAGGCAGCACCGCGACCAGCGATCTCGCACCGCCAGGACAGCCCGACGGAACAGCAGCAGGTACGGCACCGAGCGCGACGGCGACCGACCCGCAGCGAACAGCGCCGCCAGCGCACCGGCGCCAGACCGGCGCGCCAGCAGCGCCAGTCCGGACGCAGCCAGCGCCGGCGCCCGGCCAGGCGCTCGCCGGCCGGCTCGCGGCGCGGCACCTCGGCTCGCCGACGTCGAGCAGCTCGTCGAGGCTGACCAGCTCATCCGGTCGTGCACCTCGCGCCGGCCGCGGCGGTCAGTTCGGCGCGCAGCTGGCCCAGCGCGGCGCCGGGCCTGGTCGCGCATGCCGCTCGTCGACGGCGTGCGTGGCGTACCGGGCCTGCCGGTAGACGTCGGCGAAGCCGTCCAGGACGCCGGCGGCTGACCTGGTGCGCCGCCGAGCAGCCGCGGCGACCAGGTCGGTCGGGGGTGTCGCCGGGCTCGCGCGGGGTACCGGCGGCGGCCGCGGCCTCCTCCAGCCGCACCCAGCAGGCGATCACCGCCGGCGCGGGTCGGTGTCGCCGTCGTCGAGCTCGACCAGGCCGGCGTCGAGGGCGGCCAGCACCTCGCTCGGCGCGCTGCTGTACCAGGCTGGTCCTGCGGGTCGTCGACGACAGCGCGGCGCTCGCGCCGGGTGCGGTCGCGCGCTGGCGTACCAGCAGCACGACCAGCACCACGATGGCGACCAGCAGCAGCGCGGCGATCAGCCGTGAGCAGCACCGGCGCCCACCCAGGCGGGCAGCTGGATGCCGGGATCGGAGCCGTGCCGCCTGGCCGTCCGGCGCGACCCGGCGCCTGGGCGCGGTCGGCTGGCGCTGGGGCCCTCGGTGCGGTCGGCTGAGCTTCGGCAGCGGTGACTGCCGTGCAACTGCACGGTGGACAGGCCGGCGGCGACGACCGAGCCGAGACGAGCGGCACCGACGCGCCAGCAGCGGCAACCAGCCCGGCTCGCGTGGCCCCTCGCACCTGTCATACCCCGTCAGTCTCGAGCCCGGCGAGCTGCTTCGCCCGGGCGCAGACGTCGTCCAGCATCGCCGGCGTGAGCCGGCCGGTGAAGGTGTTCTGCTGGCTGACGTGGTAGCAGCCCAGCAGCACGGGTCGCCGCCCGTCTCCGGCCTGCGCAGGCGCCGTGGCCGAACGCCGGCCGCGGGACCGGCGGGCGCAGCCCGTACACCGGCGCGCAGCGCCGGCCACCACGCGGCCCAGGCGAACGCGCCCAGCGCGACCACCACCCGCAGCGTGGGCGCGAGCGCAGCTCACCTCGCGGTGCAGCCAGGGCGCGCAGGTGTCCCGCTCGGCCGGGGTCGGCTTGTTGTCCGGCGGCGCGCAGCGCACGGCGGCGAAGATCCGGGTCGCCGCAGCGCCAGCCCGTCGTCGCGGGCCACGCTGGTCGGCTGGTTGGCCAGGCCGGCCCGGTGCAGCGCGGCGAAGAGCACGTCGCCGGAGCGGTCGCCGGTGAAGATCCGGCCGGTGCGGTTGCCGCCGTGCGCGGCCGGCGCCAGCCCGAGGATGCCGATCCGGGCGTCGGCCGGGCCGAAGCCGGGCACCGGCCGGCCCCAGTACTCCTGGTCGCGGAACGCCGCCCGGCTGGTCCCGGGCGACCTCCTCCCGCCACGCGACCAGCCGCGGGCAGGCCCGGCAGTCGGTGATCGCGCGGTCGAGGGCGGCCAGCGTCGCTGCACGCCGGCGCAGCCTGTCACGAGCGCCCGGTCAGCCAAGCGGCGCGCGGAAGAACTCCAGGGTGCGGGCCCAGGCGCGGTGGCCGCCGCCCGGTGGTAGGCCTCCGGCCGGTCGTCGTTGAAGAAGGCGTGCGCGGTGCCCGGGTAGTCGTAGACGGCGACCCGGCCGCCGGCCGCCTCGATCGCCGCCACCGCCTGCTGGATGCCCGGCGCCGCGGAGGTGCCGTCGCCCTCGGAGCAGTGGATCAGCGCGGCCTTGCCGGCGTAGTTGGCCCACTCGGGGCCATCCGCTCCCACGGCACCGCCGGGTAGAAGCCGACCGTGGCGACGATCTGCGTCGGACAGCGTGGCCGACCACAGCGCCAGGCTGCCGCCCATGCAGAAGCCGACGGCGCCGATCGGGCCGGTGACCTCCGGCCGGCCGGCGAGGTAGTCGGCCGCGCCGGCGATGTCCTTGGCCGCCTGGTCCATCGCCAGGCCCATCATCAGCTTGCCGGCCTCGTCCGGCTCGGTGGCCTGGACGCCGTGGTAGAGGTCCGGGGCGAGCGCGACGAAGCCGGCTCGGCGAACCGGTCGGCCAGCGACCGGATGTGCGGGACCAGCCCCCACCACTCCTGGATGACGATGACCGCGGGGCCTGACCCGGAGGCCGGGACCGCGAGATACCCCTCGCTGGTCCCGCCGTTGCTCGGGTAGCTGACACGCTCGCCCATGGGGCCGCCTCCTGTCAGTCAGTCGTCGTTGGCTGGTGGCGCAGAGGTTGCAGGAAGGTAGCCAACCATGCCGGAGGCAGCGCTGAACAGGTGTCGATGGGGTGGTGTACGTCGCCTGGGAAAACGCGCCGTTACCGCGGCGCGGTAACGGCGCGTGCGCTATGGCCGGCGCGGGGTCAGTTCGCCGGGGCCAGGCAGAGCACGCTGCCCTTCTTGCCCTTGTCGCCCCACCAGTAGGCGGCCGTCGATTCCTGGTAGGCGGCGCAGGTGTTCTCGTCGAACTCGGTCTCCGACTTGTCGTCGATCTTCCCGACGACCTTCCAGTCGTGCGCCTTGGCGCAGTCGACCTTCTTCAGGCTCTTCTCGTCCTGGCCGGCCAGGCAGTCGTTGACCTTGGCCTTCGATGCGTCGTCGCGGGAAGCCACGTAGCCGACGAGGACCAGCACCACGACGAACAGCGCGACGATGAGGGAGAGGATGAGCCGGATCTTCGGCCGCTTGCGGACCGGCGGGGCGGCCGGCGAGCCGAACGCCGCCGCGCCCGCCTGGCCCGGAGCCGGCTGCTGGCCGGGGTGCAGAGGATAGGGCTGCTGACCGGCCTGCGGCGGATACGGCTGCGGCGGGTACGGCTGCTGGCCGGGCTGGGCAGGATACGGCTGCTGACCGGGCTGACCGGGATCCGCCGGGTACTGCGGCTGGGACACGTGAAGTCCTTTCGGTGGTTCGCCTGGGAACCTTAGCCGGCCCGGGTTCTCCCCGGCGCCCCGGCCCGGCCGGCCGCGACCCAGTTGCAACCGCGGCAGGCGCTCGGCCGGTGCGCGGCTTCGGTACGCTGCGCGGCGTGACAGATCTGCTCTCCGCGCTGGGTTCCGCGCCGGGCCTGTACCGCGGTCGCGGGGACGGCCCGGAGAGCGGACCCTTCGTCGCCCGCATCCAGGTCACCGCCGGACTGCGCGGACGCGCCATCCTGCTGGACTACGAGGCCTCCAACGACCGTAACGGCCTGCAGCACCTGGAACACAGCGTGCTCATCCCCGGCGAGAACGGCCGGCTGGAACTGCACGTGGCCTGCCTGGAACTGCCCGGGATGGTGCGCTTCAAGGAGACCGGCAGCGGGGAGTTCACCTCCTACGACGGCCCGTTCACCGCGCGGATCGTGGTCGCCATCCCCGGCCCCGGGGCGCTCACCTACAGCTGGTGGTACGCCCGCGACGAGGCGCACCCCAGCGAGCAGTCCCGCGCCGAGGTCCGCCGGACCGGCTGACCCCGGCGCGGCACCGGGCAGCGCGCCCCCCACGCCTGCCCGGCCGGGCGGTTCAGTGGAAGACGGCGGCGATGATGCCGATCACGACGACGATGGCGGCGCCGATCCCCACCAGCAGCGTGGTACGGGACTTGCCGGGCACGTTGCTCACGCCCTGGTCCGGCGGTACGTCGGTGATGCCCTGGTCCGGCGGTACGTCGGTGATGCCCTGGTCAGGTTGGTCGGGCGGGGTGGGGGTACTCATCAGCGGATCCTTCCGGTGAGGGGTCGCGGCCAGCATAGGCCCGCGTCGCGACCGGTGCGCGCCACGCGCTACAGCAGGCTGTAGGCGATGCCGTCGAGGATGTCGTGCTCGCTGGCCACCACCGCGTCGGTGGCCAGCCGGTCGAGCACGATACGCAGGATCAGCGCACCGGCGCCGATCACGTCGGCCCGGCCCGGGTGCATCACCGGGATGGCCAGCCGCTGCTGCCTGGTCATCGCGAGCAGGTCGGCGGTGACCCGGCGCACCTGCTCGGTCGGGATCCGACGCGTGGTGGATGCCGCTGCGGGTCGTACTCGGCGAGGCCGAGCGCGATGCCGGCGACCGTGGTCACCGACCCGGCCAGGCCGACCACGGTGGCGGCCCGCTGTCCAGTCCACCGCGGCCAGCGCGCGGTCGACGGCCGCCTCGATGTCCGCCGTCGCGGCGCAGCGATCTGCGCCGGCGGTCGGCGGGTCGTCGTGCAGGTGCCGCTCGGTCATCCGGACGCAGCCGATGTCCACGCTGATCGCGTCGTCCACAGTGGACCGCCCCGCGGCGCAGCGCCCGACGACGAACTCGGTCGAGCCGCCGCCGATGTCGACCACCAGGTACGGCCCGGGGAACGGCAACCCCCGTACCGCGCCGGCGAACGACAGCCGGGCCTCCTCGTCGCCGGACGACCACCTCCGGCAGTGCGCCGAGGGTGGCCTGCACCATGGCCCGGAACTCGTCGGCGTTGGCCGCGTCCCGGCTGGCCGAGGTGGCCACCATCCGCACCCGTTCGCCGCGCCCAGCGCGGCGATCTGGGCGGCGTAGTCGGCCAGCGCCACCCGGGTGCGCTCGATCGCCTCCGGCGCCAGCCGGCCGGTGCGGTCCACGCCCTCGCCCAGCCGGACGATCTCCATCTCGCCGGGTCACGTCGGTCAGCGCCGCCGTCGGCCGCCAGCGTCGGCGACCAGCAGACGGATCGAGTTGGTGCCACAGTCGATCGCGGCCAGCCGCATCACGGTCTCCTCCAGGTGCAGCAGCATCCGGGTGTTGCCGAGGGTGTTGGGCTTGACCCGCTCCAGGTCGAGGAACTCGGCGACACCCTCGTCGTACGAGCGCAGCAGCTCCTCGTAGACCCGGGGCGGGACCGGCGCGCCGTCGATCTCGACGAACCCGAAGGAGCCGAAGAACCGGGTCTCGAAGGTCAGGCAGAAGACCCGGCGTACCCCCAACTCGCGGGCCGTGGCGAGCAGCGCCGCCACGATCTGGTGGCCGATCCTGCGACCGCGCAGCTCCGGGTCGACGGCGACCGTGCGGACCTCGGCCAGGTCCTCCCACATCACGTGCAGCGCGCCGCAGCCGACCACCGACCCGTCGTCGGCGCGGGCCGCCACCCAGAACTCCTGGATCGACTCGAAGAGCGCCACGGTCGCCTTGGAGAGCAGCCGGCGGTCGTCGGAGTAGAGGTCGATCAGGCGGCGGATGGCGCGGACATCGCCGGTCCGGGCCCGCCGGATGACGACCTCCATGTGCACGAGCCTATCCAGGGCGCCGGACCGCCCACCGCGCTGCCCCGACGGGGCGCCCGCGCACCGGGCGCCTGTCGTACCGGCGACAGCGGGCGCTGTGGATATTGACAGTTCGTTGCGGGCCTGCGGCGCCGGCGCCACATCGGCGGGCATGACCATCCCCCGGAGCAGAATCCTCACCGGCGTCGCCGCCGGCCTCCTGGTCGCCGGCAGCCTCGGCTGTGGCGCCATCAGCTCGGCGAAGAACATCGCCGACAACGCGGCCACCCTCGGCGACCTGTCGGACAAGCTGAACAACGCCGAGAAGCTCACCTACCAGGCGCAGTACAAGCTGCACGACGGCAGCACGGTCACCGTCGCCCAGCAGCCGCCGCAGGCCGCCGCCATCGGCGCCACCGGCCGCTACCTGGTCACCGCCGACGCCTACCTGTGGTGCGCCACCGACAGCGGCGGACGGACTGCGAACGCACCCCGCGGGACGCCGCCGACCCGTCCGGGGACGCGGCCGTGATGGCCGGGATCGGTGCCGGGTTCGTCTCCGCGCCGCTGGCGCTGGCCGTCCTGGCCACGGCGATCCTGGTGCCCGCGGCCAAGGTGGAGAAGTCGGACAAGACGATCGCCGGCCAGAAGTCGAGCTGCGCCACGGTGAGCAACCTGGAGTCGGCGCAGCAGGACGAGCCGGCGACACAGCGGCTGCACGACTTCACCGTCTGCATCACCGACGACGGGGTGCTGGCCCGGTTCACCGGTACCGGCTCCGACGGCAAGCCGCAGGGCGTGGAGCTGACCAGCTACTCCACGAAGGTCGACAGCAGCCTGTTCCAGCTGCCGGCCGGCGCCAGGATCACCGACCTGGGAGCCGTCCCCGCCGACTCACCCAGCAGCTGAGCGCGGTTCAGGCCGGCGGGGGCACGCACGGGCCGCCGGTCCACCAGGGCTCGACCAGCTCGCGGACCTCGTCACCGAACGGGTTCACGCCCGGGCCGGCGGCCAGCGCGTGGCCCAGGTGGACGTGCAGGCACTTGACCCGGGTCGGCATGCCGCCGGCCGAGACCCCGGCGATCTCCGGCACGTGCCCGACCGCCTCGCCGCTTGGCCAGGTAGTCCTCGTGCGCCGCCTGGTACGCGGCGCGCAGCGCCGGGATCCTCGGCCAGCCGGGCGGCCTCTCGCGCATCAGCCCGGCCGACTCCAGCCGGCTGCACGCCGCCGTGGCCGCGGGCAGGTCAGGTAGTACAGCGTCGGGAACGGGGTGCCGTCGGCCAGCCGCGGCGTGGTCTCCACCACGTCGGGCAGGCCGCACGGGCAGCGGTGCGCCACCGCCCGGGTGCCCCGCGGGGTGCGGCCGAGCTGGGCGCCGACGACGGCGAGGTCGGCCGGGGTGGCCGGTGGCGAGGTCACTTCTGCTGTCCCGGGTGGTCGGCGGCAGCGTCGACGCTCGACCAGAGCTTGTCGTACCAGGGCCGGTCGGTGGCGGCCGGCGCGGCGCCGGGGCTGGCACCGGCCGGGTCACCGCCGACGACGATGTAGAGGGTGTCGCCCGGGCGGCACATGTGCAGCCGGCTGCGCGCCTGGGACTCCACGTAGTCCGGGTCGTTCCACTTGGCCGACTCGGCCTGCAACCCGGCGATGTGCTCCTGCTGGGCGCGCTGGCTGCTCGCGCAGCGCGGCGATCTCCGCCTGCTGGGTGAGGTAGACCCGCACCGGGTAGGCGTACGCCAGCAGCAGCGCGCCGAGCACCAGGGCCAGCACGGTGGCCCGGCCGGTGAACCGGTTCGGCTGCGCCGGTCCGCGCCCGCGGCGCCGCCGGCGCCGAGCGCCGGGCGGTGCCCGGTCGGGCCTGGGTCCGCGCCCGGGGACCGGCCACCGGCTTGGGCGCGCCGATCCGGACCGGCCGGGGCGCCGCCGGTTCGGTGCCGCGCACCGACGCTGCGCGCACCGGGGTACGGGGCCGCTGGCCCGGGCCACGGATCCCGACGCCCGGGGTCGGGCGCCCGCTGCCGCGCCGCGGCTGTCCTGGCATGCTGTCCTCCCCCGTCGGCCGCGCCGGACGGGCGGTGGGCGGCACACCCATCGCCCGTCCGGCGTTGACGATCAGCCCCGACGGTACCGCGGGAAGGCGGCCGCGCCGGCGTACCGCGCCGCGTCGCCCAGCTCCTCCTCGATGCGCAGCAGCTGGTTGTACTTCGCGACCCGCTCGGAGCGGGCCGGCGCGCCGGTCTTGATCTGGCCGGAGCCGACCGCGACGGCCAGGTCGGCGATGGTGGTGTCCTCGGTCTCGCCGGAGCGGTGGCTCATCATGGTCTTGAAGCCGGCCCGGTGGGCCAGCTCCACCGCGTCGAGCGTCTCGGTCAGCGAGCCGATCTGGTTCACCTTGACCAGCACCGCGTTGGCCGACTTCTCGGCGATGCCGCGGGCGAGCCGCGGTCGGGTTGGTGACGAACAGGTCGTCGCCGACGATCTGGATCCGGTCGCCGAGCTGGGCGGTCATCGCGCTCCAGCCGGCCCAGTCCTCCTCCGACAGCGGGTCCTCGATGGAGACGATCGGGTAGGTCTCGACCAGCTTGGCGTAGTAGGCGATCATCTCCTCGGCCGACTTGCCGCACCCCCTCGAAGGTGTACGCCGCCGTCGGCGTAGAACTCGGTGGCCGCCACGTCCAGCGCCAGGCACGATGTCGCTACCCAGCGTGTAGCCGGCGGCTGCGACCGCCTCGGCGATCAGGTCCAGCGCGGCGGCGTTGGCCGGCAGGTTGGGCGCGAAGCCGCCCTCGTCGCCGAGGCCGGTGGCGTAGCCCCTTCTTCTTCAGCACCGCCTTGAGCGCGTGGTACACCTCGGCGCCGCAGCGCAGCGCCTCGCGGAAGGTCGGCGCGCCGATCGGCGCGATCATGAACTCCTGGATGTCCACATTGGAGTCGGCGTGCGCGCCGCCGTTGAGGATGTTCATCATCGGCACCGGCAGCAGGTGCGCGTTGGGGCCGCCCAGGTAGCGGAACAGGCGCAGCCCGGCCGAGTCGGCGGCGGCCTTGGCCACCGCGAGCGAGACGCCGAGGATGGCGTTGGCGCCGAGGTTCGACTTGTCCGGGGTGCCGTCCAGGTCGAGCATCTTGCTGGTCGATCGCCCGCTGGTCGGCTCGCCTCGTACCCGACCAGCTCCGGGTAGATGCGTGTCCTCGATGTTGGTCGACCGCCTTCTCGACGCCCTTGCCGAGGTAGCGGCCTTGTCGCCGTCGCGCAGTTCGATCGCCTCGAACGCGCCGGTCGACGCGCCGGACGGGACCGCCGCGCGGGCGATCGTGCCGTCGTCCAGGCCGACCTCGACCTCGACGGTCGGGTTGCCGCGCGAGTCCAGGATCTCCCGGGCGACGATTGCCTCAATAGTGGCCACTGTTGGTCCGCTCCTGTCGATCAGGCGTTTCTCCCTGGGCACCCCGGCACGCGGCTGGGCCTGCGCACCGGGTGCCACGGCCGCGCCGGTGCGGCACCCGTACGTGGGAATTCTCGTCGCTGGGAGCGTAGCGAGGTCACAAGATGGTCAACACACCGGCTCCAGAACCGGACATTCGGCTCGGCGAACTTGCCGCCACCCAGGTAGGGCGAGCAAGGTTAGTCACCATGCGTGCTCGCCCGTCCATCCGGCTGCCCGCGCTCGCCGTCCTGCTCAGCGCTGCCGTCCTGGGCAGCGTGGGGCTGGCCGGGTGCGGCGCGGTGGGCGACGCCCAGCGCGTCATGGACCGCTCCAGTCTGGTCAACGACCTGGCCAACCGGCTGGCCCAGGCCGGCTCACTGACCTACACGGCGACGTACCAGCTGCGGGACGGGCAGACCGGCACGCTCAGCCAGGCCCAGCACCCCAGCCGGGCGGCGTTCAGCTACCCGGACGGCCGGCTGGTGGTGACGCCCGACTGGACCGCCGACTGCGGGGGCGAGGGCGGGTCCGCCTCCTGCGCCCTGACGCCGCCACCCTCACCCGACTCCGACGTACCCAAGGCCCTGCTGGACGCGGTCGCCCGGCGTGGCCTGATCCCACCGAGCACCGTGGTGGGGCTGCTCGGCGCCGCCGCGCTGGACGCGGACGCCACCATCACCGAGCACGACACCACCGTCGCCGGCCAGTACGCCACCTGCGTCGACGTCAGCGGCATCGACAACACCCCGGCCGCGCAGTTCTCCGCCTGCATCACCGCCGCCGGAGTGCTGGCCAGCTTCACCGGCGACGTGAACAACCAGCCGGTGGACATCCGGCTCATCCGCTACCAGCCCAGCGCCGAGGACAGCGCCTTCGCCCTGCCGACCGGCGCCCACCTCACCGGCTCCCCGCTGCCCGGCCACTCCTGACCCGCTGGCGGCGGACGGCCTAGACGCCGAGGAGTCCGGCGATGTGCCGGGGCGGCGGCGAGCCGTAGGAGAGCATCCGGTCGTGCCAGTCCCGCACGCCCACCCCGGCCGGGCGGGCCCGACCGATCGCCGCCATCTCCAGGTACCCCACGAAGTAGGTGGACAGCTGGGTGGAGGTGAGCAGCGCCCGGCGCCACTTGCCGGCGGCCTCGCCCTCCTCCTGGAAGCCCCGGTCGCGCATCAGCGCCATCGCCTCCTCCTCGACCAGCCCGGCACAGTGCACCAGCTGGTCCAGGATGGCGTTGAGCGAGGTGCGCAGCTGCATCTTGAGCTGCTGCAGGCGCACCGGTAGGCCGCCGAAGCCGTGGTCGACCATGACCTCCTCGGCGTAGACCGCCCAGCCCTCCACGATCGGGCTGGAGAAGCCCAGCGCCCGGACCCTTGTGCTGCCCCGGTACCGCCGCGAGTGCGCCAGCTGCAGGAAGTGGCCCGGCATCGCCTCGTGCACCGTGAGGTTGCGGATCATGTGGTTGTTGTACTCGCGGTAGAACGAGGTGACCCGCTCCGGCGACCAGTCCGCCGGGGTGGGCGAGATGCAGTAGAAGGTGGGTACCGGCGCGGTCTCCAGCGGGCCGGGCGGGTCGCAGTAGGCCACCGCCACGCCCCGGGCGAACTCCGGCATCTCCTGGATGACGCACGGGTCGTCGATGACCGTGACGAGATCGTGCGCCCGGACGAACTGCGTCGCCTCGGCGAGGGTGTCCCGGGCGTGCCCGACGATGGTGGCGTCGTCCGGATGCTCGTCGCCGAGCCGGTCCAGCGCCCGGCGTACCGTCGCGTCGTCGGCCGGACCGCCCACCAGCCCGGCGGCGGCCTCCCGCAGCTGCGCGGTCACCTCCTCGACGTTGGCCCAGGCCCGGCGCAGCACGTCGGCCGCGGTCAACTCGGTGTCCAGGGTGTGCCAGAGCCGGGCCTGCCACAGCTCCCGGCCCAGCCGGGGGTCGCGGCCGTCGCCGCCCGCGGCGAGCTGCCCGCGCAGCCAGTCCTGGAACTCGCCCAGCGCGGCGATGGCCTGGTCGGCCGTGGCGGTGGCCCGGGCAGCCAGCGCCGGAACCTGCGCGGCCAGCCCCGGCAGCTCGCTCCTGAGCAGTTCGGCGGTACCGGCGAACTGGCCGAGCGCGGTCTCCAGATGGATCCGCGGGCAGTCGGCCAGCGTGGCCCGGGCACCGGCCAGCGCGTCGGGCAGCGCGTCCAGCCGGGCGGCGAGGCTCTCCAGGCGCTGCCCGGCCGGGGCGAACTCCCGCGCCAGCAGCGTGTAGAACAGCTCGCCCGGGTTGTGTACCAGCGGGTTCCACTCCTGCTCGCGGATCTCGGTCAGCTCGAACAGCGACCGGTCGACCAGCGAGGAGAGCACCGCGTGGTCCACCCGCTCGGCCGGGTCCAGGGCCGAGTCGTCGACCTGCGCAAGGGCGTCCGAGGCCTCCCGGAGCATGGCGACGTCGCGGGCCACGCCGTCGGCGGACAGGTCGGGCAGCCGGTCGTCGAAGCGGTGGTCACCGGCGAACGCCGCCGTCGCCGGGCGGGACTCCAGCAGGGCGTCCACGATGCGCTCGGCGACGGATGGAAACTCCTCAGCCATCGGATCAAGGTACCGGCCCGGCCGCCCCCCGTCACCGCACCGCGGCCGGCCCCGGGCGCCCGAGGCTTCGCTCAGTCGGAGCCGGGCTGTGACGGGTCGTCATCCGCGGCGGTTGCCCCCGGGGACCCACCGGTACGGGACTCGACGGCGCGGACCGCATCGGCGTAGGCCAGGGTGGCGGCGCGCAGGGCGCCCTCGGCGTCCTCCGGCTCGGTGGCGACCAGGCGCAACAGGCGCTCGCCCAGGGCGTCCCCGGACGGCAGGGCGGGCGCTGTACCGGCCCGGCGGGCCCGGCTGACCACCTTGGCGGCCAGCGCCAGCGACGGCTGGGCCCAGGCGATGCCCGCCAGCGCCGACTCGCGGCGCTTCTCCGCCTTCTTGATCCGCTCCCACTGCTCGATGATCTCGTCGATGTCCTGGGTGGCGGCGTCGCCGAACACGTGCGGGTTACGGCGGACCAGCTTGTCGACCAGTTCACCGGCCAGGTCGTCGATGCTCCAGGCGGCCGGCTCCGGCAGGTTCTCCGCCATCCGGGCATGCAGGACCACCTGGAGCAGCACGTCGCCCAACTCCTCCCGGAGCGCGTCGGTGTCCTCGGCGACGATCGCGTCGTACGCCTCGTACGCCTCCTCCAGCAGGAAGTGCGCCAGGCTGCGGTGGGTCTGCGCACGCTTCCACGGGTCGCCGCCCGGCGAGGCGAGCCGGTCCATCACGGTGACGGTGTCCAGCAGCCGGGCGCCGGGGGGATCCCAGGAGCCGTACATCAGCTCCAGGTCGGCCAGGCCGGGCTGGCGGGCCAGGCGCAGGCCGAGTTCCCGGGCCAGCGCCTCGTCACCGTCCGGGCCGGCCAGCCACACCCGGTCGCCGCCGGCCAGCAGGTCGTCCAGTGGCGTGGTGGTGACCGTCACGGCGACGCCCTGGGCGGTCAGCTCGGGTGCCGGGCGGGCGGCGTACACGGGGAAGGTCCGCAGCGCGTCCCAGGCGGCGGCGGTGAGCAGTCCGGCCGGCAGGCGCGGCGAGGTGACCAGCAGGACGATCCGCGCAGGCACCGGACTACTCGGGGTTGACCAGGTCGACCACGGCCGGCGAGGCGGAGGTGTCCGACGTCAGCGGCAGCGCGACCAGGGCCAGCCCGCCCTGGGTGGAGGTGAGCGCCAGCGACGCCGGGCCGTAGCGCGGGTTCACCGTCACGTCGTACTTCTTCATCAGCGGGAGCAGCGCGTTGCGCACCCCTACGCCGGCGGCGAGCTGCTCGGCGTAGCCCGACTTCAGCTGCCCGACGATGGCCGCCTTTCCGCCCTCGACCCCCTGGTTGACCAGCAGGTCGGCGGTGGCGTTGTAGTCGGCGTCGGTGAGCTGCGCCGGCGGCACGCTGCTGGTCAGCAGGTTCAGGTACGTCTGCGAGTCGGCGATGAGGCGTACCAGCGGGTCGTCCGCGGGCAGCTGGACCCGGGCGGCGACGGCCTGGTAGTCGGGCTGCGGGGCGGGCAGGTTCTGCTCCGCGACGTACCGCTTGGCCACTTCGACGAAGACCATGGCGGAGGCGACCTGGCGGCGCAGCGTCCCCTCGTCGGACGGGTCCACCGTGCCGCCGTCCGCCTTGACCTCGTCGAGGATGTGGTCGACCTGGTCGGTGGTGATCCGGGTGTCACCCACGAACGCAGCGCTGCCCGGCTCCGACCGGCAGCCGCCCAATCCGCCGAGCGCAAGGGCAGCCGCCAACACGACGACAACGAGGCGTGGGCGGCGCATGCCAACCTCCCGGAAGGTCCGAATGATCCGCCGCCACTCTCTCACGCCCCCCGACACCCCCCACCCCCGCCCCTCCAACCCCCCACGGCCTCCCCGGCCGCCCCTCCCGGCCGACCCGGCCGGGGCCGGGCCTGGCCCGCCCCGGGCCTGGGCCCGCCCCGGGCCTGGTCGGCATGGGCCTGGTCGGCATGGGCCTGGTCGGCATGGGCCTGGTCGGCATGGGCGCTGGTGCACCTGTTGCTGTTATGGGGCCAGTCGAAACAGCAATAAGTGCACTTCCACCCCGGCCCAGCCGTTCGGGAGGGGATCAGCGGGCCGGGGTGGGGGTGGGGGTGGTGGGGGTGAGGATGGTGGTGATGAGGTCGGCGCACCAGGTGAGGAGGGGGGTGTCGCGTAGCGGGTCGCCGCCGAGGCGGCGGGTTTCCGGGCGGGGGAGGGAGATCTGGTCGGTGGCGTGTTTGTAGACGGCATCGGGGTAGAGGCGCTTGAGGCGCAGCTGCTTGGAGTCGGGCAGCGGCATCGGGGAGAACCGGATGTGCCGGCCCTGCAGCGACACGTCGGACAGCCCGTGCGAGCGGGCCAGCAGCCGGAAACGGGCCACCGCGATCAGGTTGGCGACCGGCTCGGGCGGGGCGCCGTAGCGGTCGTTCATCTCGGTGACCGTCTCGGTCAGGGCCTGCTCGGTGCGGGCCGACGCGAGTTTCCGGTACATCTCCAGGCGCAGCCGCTCCACCTCGATGTACGAGTGCGGGATGTGCGCGTCCACCGGCAGGTCGATCTTGACGTCCGTCTCCTCGGCCGGCGCCTCGCCCTTGAACTGGGACACCGCCTCGCCGACCATCCGCACGTAGAGGTCGAAGCCGACGCCCTCGATGTGCCCGGACTGCTCGCCGCCGAGCAGGTTGCCGGCGCCCCGGATCTCCAGGTCCTTCATCGCCACGTACATGCCGGCGCCCAGCTCGGTGTGCTGGGCGATGGTGGCCAGCCGCTCGTGCGCGTGCTCGGTGAGCGGCTTCTCGCCGGGGTAGAGGAAGTACGCGTAGGCGCGTTCCCGGCCGCGGCCGACCCGGCCCCGGATCTGGTGCAGCTGGGCCAGGCCGAGCAGGTCGGCCCGCTCCACGATGAGGGTGTTGGCGTTCGGGATGTCGATGCCGGACTCGACGATCGTGGTGCACACCAGGACGTCGAACTCCTTCTCCCAGAAGCCGACCATGATCTTTTCCAGGGCGTCCTCGCCGAGCTGGCCGTGCGCCACGGCGATGCGCGCCTCGGGGACCAGTTCGCGCAGCCGGCGCGCCGCCCGCTCGATCGACTCGACCCGGTTGTGCAGGTAGAAGACCTGGCCGTCGCGGAGGAGTTCGCGGTGGATGGCGGCGGCCACCTGCTTGTCGTCGTAGGCGCCGACGAAGGTGAGCACCGGGTGGCGCTCCTCCGGCGGGGTGGCGATGGTGGACATCTCGCGGATGCCGGTGATCGCCATCTCCAGCGTGCGCGGGATCGGGGTGGCCGACATGGTCAGCACGTCGACGCTGGTCCGCAGCTGCTTCAGATACTCCTTGTGCTCCACGCCGAAGCGCTGCTCCTCGTCCACGATGACCATGCCGAGCTGTTTGAACCGGGTGGACTGCTGGAGCAGCCGGTGGGTGCCGATGACGATGTCGGCGGTCCCGTCGCCGGCCATCGCGACCGTCTGCTCCGCCTCCTTGGGGGTGGCGAACCGGGACAGCTGCCGGATCGCCAGCGGGAACTGGTTCATCCGCTCGGTGAACGTGTTGAAGTGCTGCTGCGCCAGCAGCGTGGTGGGCACCAGTATGGCCACCTGCTTGCCGTCCTGGACCGCCTTGAACGCCGCGCGTACCGCGATCTCGGTCTTGCCGTAGCCGACGTCGCCGCAGATCAGCCGGTCCATCGGGACCGGCTTCTCCATGTCGGCCTTGACCTCCTCGATGGCCGAGAGCTGGTCGGGGGTCTCGTGGTAGGGGAAGGCGTCCTCCAGCTCGCGCTGCCACGGGGTGTCCGGGCCGAAGGCGTGGCCCTGGGCGTTCTGCCGGGCGGCGTAGAGCTGGATGAGCTGGGCGGCGATCTCGCGGACCGCCTTGCGGGCACGTGCTTTGGACTTGGCCCAGTCGGAGCCGCCGAGCTTGTGCAGCTGCGGGCTCTCCCCGCCGACGTAGCGGGACAGCTGGTCGAGGGAGTCGGTGGGGACGAACAGCCGGTCGCCGGGCTGGCCGCGCTTGCTGGCGGCGTACTCCAGCACCAGGTATTCGCGCTCGGCGCCGTTGACGACCCGCTGCACCAGCTCCACGTATCTGCCGATGCCGTGCTGCTCGTGTACCACGAAGTCACCGGCGCGCAGCTCCAGCGGGTCGATGGTGTTGCGCCGTCGGCTGGGCATCTTGCGCATGTCGCGGGTACTGGCGCCGCGTCCGCCGGAGATGTCGCTGCCGGTGAGGACGGCCAGCCGGGCCACCTCGTCGACGAAGCCGACCTCCAGCGGGCCGCAGGTGACCACCGGGGCGCCCGGCTGCGGGGCGGCGGCCAGGTCGTCCAGCAGGGACACGCCGAGCCCGGCGTCCCGGATCACCTCGACGGCCCGGTTGGCCGGCCCGTGCCCGGGGAAGACCAGCACCGTGCGCCAGCCGTCGCCGGCCCAGCGCCGCAGGTCGGCCAGCAGCCGGTCGGTCTCGCCGTGGTAGAGCGGGGCGGCCTGGGCGGCCAGCGACAGCGCCCGGGCGTCGTCGGCCACGTCCAGCGTGGGCAGCGGGTCCTCCCACGGCCGGTCGTCGGCGGCCGGCCCGGCGACCGCCCCGAACGGGGCCACCGACCACCAGGCGAAGCCGAGCCCGACGGCGGTGGCGCGCACGTCGGAAAGTGTCCGGAAGGACGAGGCGCCCAGGTCGATCGGTGCCTTCCCGCCGACCGCGGCCGCCGCCCAGCTGGCGTCCAGAAACTCCTCGCTGGTACGGACGAGATCATGCGCCCGGGTCCGGATGCGTTCCGGGTCGCACAGCAGCACCACGGTGCCCGCCGGCATGCAGTCGACCAGCAGCTCCAGCTGACCCGTGACGAGCACCGGGGAGAACGACTCCATGCCCTCCACCGGGATGCCCTCGGCCAGCTTGTCCAGCAGCTCAGCCAGGCCCGGGTGCTGCTCGGCCAGGGCCGCCGCGCGGGCGCGTACCTCCGGGGTGAGCAGGAGTTCCCGGCAGGCCGGCGCCCACAGGCGGTCGACCTTTTCCAGGGTGCGCTGGTCGGCAACGGCGAACGAGCGGATCTCCTCCACGTCGTCGCCCCAGAACTCCACCCGCAGCGGGTGCTCCTCGGTGGGCGGGAAGACGTCCAGGATGCCGCCGCGGACAGCGAACTCGCCGCGCTTCTCCACCAGGTCCACCCGGGTGTACGCGATCTCGGTCAGTCGCCGGGACACCTCTTCGAGGTCGGCGGACGAGCCGGCGGCCAACGCCACCGGTTCCAGATCGCCGAGCCCGCGCAGCTGCGGCTGGAGTACCGAGCGCACCGGGGCGACCACCACGCGCAGCTCGCCGGCCTCCTCCGGGTGGGCCAGTCGGCGCAGCACGGCCAGCCGCCGGCCGACCGTGTCCGAGCGCGGCGACAGCCGCTCGTGCGGCAGCGTCTCCCAGGACGGGAAGGCGGTCACCGACTCCGGCGCCAGCAGCCCACCGAGGGCCGTGACCAGGTCGTCTGCCTCCCGGGAGGTGGCGGTGACGACCAGCAGCGGACGCCCGGCGCCGCCCGCGTCCTGCGCGGCTGCCAGCGCGGCGGCGAGCAACGGCCGGGACGCCGGGGGCGCGGTGACGTCCACCGGCTCGGGTACGCCCCGGCGGGCAAGGTCGCGGGCGGCGGTCAGGGCGGGGTCGGCGAGGGCCGCGTCGAGGAGCCCGACGAGGGACATGGTGCAGCCTCCAGGGCACGCCGTTTGACCCCCGACCGAGTGCGGCCGGGGGTGTTCCGTGCCCCTTCAGCCTACCGGTGGCCACCGACAGGGGCGGTCTGGGCCGATTCCCGGCGCGGCAGTACCGGGCAAAACTCACAGAACATCCTGAAGTACCGCATAAGCTCACGGGCATGGCCGAGGATCCGCCCAGCGCACACGGCCCGGACCCCGGCGCACCGGCCGACGGACCGCAGGTCGGCGGGGCCCCCGGCGGCGAACCGCCGGACCCGCCGCCAGCGCGTCCAACACCGGCGGACGCGCGAGGGCCGGGCGACGAGCCGGCGACCGGCGAGACGGCCGACGCCGAGCCGCTGGACGGGGGCCCAGCGGGCGGGGAACGGCCCAGCACGGAACCGACCGACGCCGGCTCGACGGGCAGGCAGCGACCACGCGAGGACCCGGCCGACACCGGATCGACGGGTGGGGCGCGGCCGGGCGGCCGGGCGGCCGACGAGGCGGCGAGCGCCGGGCCGGCGGCCGAGGCTTTGGATATGGCGCCCGTCGGCATCGAGCCGAGCGGCGCGTTCGCCGAGGAGGTCGACGAGCGGCCGTTGGCCGCCGGAGCCGAGAGGGAGATCGCCGCGGCGGAGACCGGCCTGCTCGCCGGGGACGAGCCGGCCGAACCAGCCGAACCAGCCGAACCAGCCGAACCAGCGGAACCGGCCGAACCAGCGGAACCGGCCGAACCAGCCCAGCCGGCCGAGCCGGTGGAACCGGCCGAGCCGGCCGGCGCCGCGACCGGGCCGGGCGGCGGTGGGGTGCCAGCGCCGGCCACTGGAGCCGGGGCGGGCGGGGAGGCCGGGGGGCCGCGCAGTCACCGGCGCTCGCGGGGTGACAGCGCGGTCGGCCACATCCGGGAACCGGAACTGGTCGACTTCTGGCGCAGCTGGCTGGGGCGGGCGGTGGCGCTGCTGTTCGGTGTGCTGCTGCTCGGGACGGCGTTCATCGCCTCGTATGTCGGCGCCCTGCACGACCCGACGCCCAGGGACCTGCCGGTCGCCGTGGTGGCCGGGGACGCCACCGCGCAGCAGCTGATCGCGGGGGTACGCGCCCAGGCCGGTCCGGTACTGCTGGCCAAGGTCTACCCGAGCCGGCAGGCGGCCGCCGACGCGCTGGCCCGGCGGCGGGCGTACGCCCTGCTCGTCTCGGACGGCGCCGCCCCGGCCCCGGGGCTGGAGCTGACCCTGGCCACAGCCGCCGCCCCGGGCGCCGCCGATGTGATCACCCGCGCGGTGACAGCCGCCGCCGGCAGCGCCCAGCTGGCCCTGGTCGTCCGGGACGCGTACCCGCTGACCACCGGCGACCCGCGCGGCCTGACCACCTTCTACACCGTGGTGGGGCTACTGGTCGGCGGCTACCTGGCGGCCACCGCGCTGGCCGTGATCCTCGGTACCGTCCCCCGCGACCTGGACCGGCTCGGCCTGCGGCTGGCCGCCTTCGGCGCCTTCGCGCTGCTGCTCGGCCTGGCCGCCGCCCTGCTGGACGGGCCGGTGTACGACATCTTCAGCGGGCGCTTCGTCGGCCTCTGGCTGGCCGGGGCGCTGATCGCCTTCGTCGGCGCGGTGCTCACCGCCGCCCTGGAGTCCTGGCTGGGCCTGATCGGCACCGGCGTGGCGATGCTGCTGCTGTTCATCGTCGGCAACCCCGGCTCGGGCGGGGTGTTCGCGCCCCAGTTCCTGCCCGGCTTCTACCGCACCGTGCACTGGTGGAACCCCACCGGGATGGCCGCCGACCTGCTGCGCGGCGTCGCCTACTTCGACCGGCACGCGATCGGCTGGCCGCTGGCCGGCCTGGTCGGCTGGGCGCTGGCGGCGGTGCTCGGCGTGCTGGGAGCCACAGCGGCGCTGGGCCGCCGGGTTCAGGCCAGCCGGTAGGATGCCCATGCCGGACAGTGCCGTCCCTCTCCCGTGACGCCCACCCGAGAAGGAGCAGCCGGTGACCGACTCAGCAGCCGCCCAGCCCGACGCGACCCCGCAGCCCGACGACGCCGCCCTGCGCGCCGACATCCGCCGCCTGGGGACGCTGCTCGGGCACACCCTGGTCCGCCAGGAAGGGCAGGCGTTGCTGGATCTGGTCGAGGACGTGCGCGCCCAGGTGCGCAGCGACCCGGCAGCGGCGGCGGCCCGGCTGGCCGCGGTCGACGTGGGTACCGGCACCAAGCTGGCCCGCGCCTTCTCCACGTACTTCCATCTGGCCAACGTCACCGAGCAGGTGCACCGGGCCCGGGAGCTGAGCCGGGCCCGGGCCCGTAACGGCGGCTGGCTGGACCAGGCGGCCCGGCTGATCAGCGAGCGCGGCGTACCCGCCGACGAGGTGGCCGCCGCTGCCCGCCGGCTGGCCATCCGGCCGGTGTTCACCGCGCACCCGACCGAGGCGGCCCGCCGCTCCATCCTGTCCAAGCTGCGGGCCATCGCCGACGAGCTGGACCTGGAGGCGGCCCACGAGGCGCTCTACGGCCGCAGCACCCCCGCCGACCGGCGCATCGCCGAGCTGATCGACCTGCTCTGGCAGACCGACGAGCTGCGCCTGGACCGGCCGGACCCGACCGACGAGGCCCGCAACGCCGTCTTCTACCTGGCCGACCTGTACGCCGACGCGGCGCCCCGGGTGCTCAGCGACCTGGCCGAGACGCTGCGCGGGCTGGGCGTGCAGACCGCCCCGACGGCCCGCCCGCTGACCTTCGGCACCTGGATCGGCGGCGACCGGGACGGCAACCCCTACGTCACCCCCGCCGTCACCCGGGACGTGCTGATCATCCAGCACGAGCACGGGCTGCGCGCCGCCGAGAAGGTACTCGACGAGCTGATCGACGAACTCAGCGTGTCCCGCAGGCTGCGCGGGGTGTCCCTGGACCTGTCCGCGAGCCTGGCCGGCGACCTGGAGAAGCTGCCGGAGCTGGCGGACCGGTTCCGCCGGACCAACGCCGAGGAGCCCTACCGGCTCAAGGCCCGGTGCATCAAGGTGAAGATCCAGCACACCCGGGAACGCTTCGCCGCCCAGTCGCCGCACGTCCCCGGACGCGACTACCGCAGCGGCGACCAGCTGGTGGCCGACCTGGAGTTGATGCGCGCCTCGCTGGCCCGCAACGCCGGCCAGCTGGCCGCCACCGGCAAGCTGGCCCAGGTGATCCGGGCGGTCTCGGCGTTCGGGCTGCACCTGGCCACCATGGACGTCCGCGAGCATGCCGAGGCGCACCACAACGTGCTGGCCCAGCTCTACCAGTCCACCGGCGAGGTCACCGACTATCACCAGCTCTCCCGCGCCGAGCGCACCGAGCTGCTGGCCGGTGAGCTGACCGGGCGCCGCCCGCTGTCCGGGGTGCACACGGTGCTCTCCGACGCCGCCCGGAAGACCTTCGACGTGTTCCACACCATCCGGCAGGCGCAGGAGCGCTTCGGCGCCGACGTGATCGAGTCGTACATCATCTCGATGACCCTCGGCGTGGACGACGTACTGGCCGCCGTGATCCTGGCCCGCGAGGCGGGGCTGGTGGACGTGCACAGCGGCGCCGCGAAGATCGGGCTGGTGCCGCTGCTGGAGACGCCGGCCGAGCTGGACGCCGGCGGCGAACTGCTGGACGAGCTGCTGTCCATGCCGGCGTACCGGTCGCTGGTGCGGGGCCGGGGCGACATCCAGGAGGTGATGCTGGGCTACTCCGACTCCAACAAGGAGGCCGGCATCACCACCTCGCAGTGGTCCATCCACAAGGCCCAGCGGGCGCTGCGCGACGTGGCCGCCAAGCACGGGGTACGGCTGCGGCTGTTCCACGGCCGGGGCGGCACGGTGGGACGCGGTGGCGGCCCGACGCACGAGGCGATCCTGGCCCAGCCGTTCGGCACGCTGGACGGTGCCATCAAGGTCACCGAGCAGGGTGAGGTGATCTCCGACAAGTACACCCTGCCGGTGCTGGCCCGGGAGAACCTGGAGCTGACCGTGGCCGCGGTGCTGCAGGCCACGCTGCTGCACACCACGCCGCGCCAGCCGCTGGAGGAGATCGCCGGCTGGGACGCCACCATGGACACCGTCTCGGGTGCCGCGTTCGCCGCGTACCGGGCCCTGGTGGAGGACCCGGACCTGGCCCGCTACTTCTGGGCGGCCACCCCGACCGAGCTGCTGGGCGCGCTGAACATCGGCTCCCGGCCGGCCAAGCGCCCCGACTCGGGCGCCGGCCTGGGCGGCCTGCGGGCCATCCCGTGGGTGTTCGGCTGGACCCAGACCCGGCAGATCGTGCCCGGCTGGTTCGGTGTGGGTACCGGCCTGGCCGCCGCCCGCGAGGCCGGCCTCTCCGACCAGGTCGCCGACATGCTGGGACGCTGGCAGTTCTTCCAGACCTTCGTCTCGAACGTGCAGATGATGCTCACCAAGACCGACCTGACGATCGCCGCCCGCTACGTCGAGACCCTGGTCCCCACCGAACTCCACCACATCTTCGACAAGATCAAGCAGGAGTACGACCGCACCGTCACCGAAATCCTGGCCCTCACCGGCTCCGCTGCCCTCCTCGGCGGCCAACCCGTCCTCAAGCGCACCCTGGAAGTCCGCGACACCTACCTCGAACCCCTCCACCACCTCCAGGTCGCCCTGCTCGCCCAGTACCGCGCCGGCCGCACCACCCCGGGCAGCATCCGCCCGGCAACAACCGACCCCACCCTCCAACGCGCCCTCCTCTCCACCATCAACGGCATCGCCGCCGGCATGCGCAACACCGGCTGACCCTTCCTGATCTTGGGGTTGTGGCGGTGTCACGGTTGGCTGTGAGCGCCAAAACCCCGAGATCCTCTGTGGTTGTCCACAGGGGGCGGTTGGGTGGTGGCGGTGGGGGGTGGGGTTCGAGAGGGTTTGGGGGTGCCGCCTCAGCCGTTTCGTCCGCCGGGTCTCGGGGGGCGGCCGTTTCTCGGGTCGGTGGCGATGCGGGACGGGGTGATCACACGGGGGCAGCTGCGGTCCTCGGGGTGGCGGCGGATGTTCCGGGATGTGTACGTGGACGCGCGGGTCCCGGACGACCACCGGGTGCGGGTGCTCGGCGCCGCGCTGCTGCTCCCGGACGGCGCGGTGGTGGCCGGGCGCTCGGCCGCACACCTCTACGGTGCAACGCTCGCGGCGCCCACCGACCCGGTCGAGGTGGTCACCACGACGCCGTTCGGGCCGGTCGCGGGGCTGCGCATCCGACAGCACCAGCTGCGGCCCACGGACCGGCGGCGCTACACCGGCACGCCGGTGACCACCACGCTCGCCACCGGCTACGAGCTGGCCCGGTCGCTGCCGCTGGAGCAGGCGGTGGTCTGGGTCGACGCGCTCGCGCACACCCGCGCATTGAGCCGGCGTGACCTCCTCGCGCACTGTGCCGACCACCTGGGCGAGACCGGCTGGCGGATCGCCTCGCAGGCGCTGGCGCTGTGTGACCCGCGGGCCGAGTCGCCGCCCGAGTCCCGGGTCCGGCTCTGGCTGACCCTGGCCGGCCTGCCGCCCCCCGTCCCCCAGTACCACGTCCTCGACAGCTTCGGCGAGTTCGTCGCCCGGGTCGACCTCGCCTGGCCCCGCCTGCGCATCGCCGTCGAGTACGACGGCCACTGGCACGCCGACCCCGGCCAACTGGGCCGCGACCGCCGCCGCCTGCGCACCCTCAACGCCCTCGGCTGGTACGTCTACCCCGTCACCGCCGCCGACCTCCACGACCCGCCCGCCCTCGTCACCGCCCTCCGCACCCTCCTCACCCACCACACCCTGACGCGCCCGCTGATCTAGGGCCTCTGGCGCTGACGGCCCGCCCGGTCACCACCACAACCCCAAGATCGCACAAGGGTGTGCGGGGCGGGGTGGGGCGTGCCCGGCTCGACCGGGCGGGGGTTGCCTGGAAGACTGGGCGAGATCCACGGGGCCGGACGGCGAGCAAGGGGTGGCAGTGAACAGCGGCTGGGTTCTGCCGGAGGAAGTGCTGCGCGACGCGCCGATCTACTCCCCGCGCCCGCCCGAGCTGGCCGACCTGGAGTTGCTGGTCAGCGGGGCGTACGCGCCACTGACCGGGTTCCTGAGCCGGGCCGACCTGGCGGGCGTGCGGCGCGCCGGGCGGCTGGCCGACGGTACGCCCTGGCCGGTGCCGGTGACGTTGGAGATCCCGGCGGCGCTCGCCGAGCGGCTGGATCCGGGGAACCCGCTGAAGCGGGCGCTGATCCTCACCGACCAGGAGAGCGCGCCGGTGGCCGCGATCGACGCGGCGGACATGTGGCCCACCGGAGCGGACCGGATCGGGGTCGGTGGCCGGGTACGGAAGATGGGCGACGGCGGGCACGGGCCGTTCCGGCGGCTGCGGCGTACCCCGGATGAGGTGCGCAAGTCGCTGCCGGCCGGACGGGTGCTCGGGGTGATCGCCGACCGGCCGCTGCACCGCCCGCAGCTGGCCCAGATCGCGCACGCGGTGCGTACCCTCAATGGTCATCTGGTGGTGCTGATCCCGGTGGCGGTGGCCAACGCCGACGGGCTGCCGCCGGAGGCCGTGGTGCGCACGATCCTGGCGGCCCGGGACCGGATCCCGCAGGCCACCATTGTGGCGGTGCCGCTGGCACCGCACGGCGACGAGATCCGCGACGCGCTGCTGCGGGCCAAGGTTGCCGCCGCCTACGGAGTGACGCACCTGCTGTCCACCGGCGAGACGCCGATCTCCGGGGGCGGGCCGCGGGTGCTGGTCCCCCGGGAGCTGTCCTACGACACCCGGGACGGGCAGTGGCGCGGCCGGGACGACATCCCGCCCCGGTTCCGCCGGCTGGCGCTCACCCAGGCGGAGATCGACGACCTGCTGGACCAGGGCATCGTGCTGCCGGAGTGGCACACGCCGCCGGCGGTGGCCCGGGAGCTGCACCGCAGCCGGCCGCCGCGCCGCCAGCGCGGAGTGGTGGTGCTGTTCACCGGCCTGTCCGGGTCGGGCAAGTCGACCATCGCCCGGTCGGTCGCGGACGCCCTGTTGGAGAACGGGGAACGGAGCCTGACCTTCCTCGACGGCGACGTGGTTCGCCGGGAGCTGTCCGCCGGCCTGACCTTCTCCAAGGCCGACCGGGACCTCAACGTACGCCGGATCGGCTGGGTGGCCGCCGAAGTGGCCCGGCACGGCGGGATGGCGCTGGCCTGCCCGATCGCCCCGTACGACGAGGCGCGGCAGACGGCGCGCCGGATGGCCCGGGCGGCCGGGGCCGGCTTCGTGCTGGTGTGGGTGTCCACGCCGTTGGAGGTGTGCGAGGCCCGGGACCGCAAGGGCCTCTACGCCAAGGCGCGGGCCGGCCAGATCACCGGGATGACCGGCATCGACGACCCGTACGAGGCGCCCGCCGACGCCGACCTGGTGATCGACACCGCCCAGGTGAGCCTGGACGAGGCGGTCCGGGGCGTGCTGACCTACCTGGCGGACCAGGGCTGGACCGAGCGCCGGGCCTGACCGCCTTTCCCACCCGTCGAGTAATTCCGATCGGGCAACTTGGTTTTCCCGCGAATGCCCGCCATCCTGTTCACATGAACTGGACGTTGACCGCGGCCGGCCTGGGCGTCGGCGTCGTCGTCGGGCTCACCGGGATGGGTGGCGGCGCCCTGATGACGCCTATCCTGGTGCTCTTCTTCGGGGTTCCCCCGCTCGCCGCGGTCTCCAGCGACCTGGTGGCCAGCGCGGTGATGAAGCCGGTCGGTTCATTTGTTCACATTCGGCGCGGCACGGTGAACTGGGGACTGGTCGGCTGGCTGTGCGTCGGCTCGGTGCCCGGGGCGTTCAGCGGGGTACTGATCACCCGGGCGGTGGGCGGGGCGCGGCTGGAGCACACCGTCAAGATCGCACTCGGCTGCGCCCTGCTGCTCGCCGTCGTCGGACTGATCGCCCGGGCCTGCCTCAACCTGGGCAGCCAGGCGCGCGTCTTCCGGGCCCGGCGCTCCGGCGCCCCGGTGCCGCAGCAGGGTGCCGGGGACGCCCCCCAGGTCCGGGTCAAGCCGCTGGCCACCGTGCTGCTCGGCGCCGGGGGCGGGATCGTGGTCGGGATGACCAGCGTCGGCTCCGGCTCGCTGATCATCGTCATCCTGCTGTTGATGTACCCGGCCCTCAAGGCCGGCGACCTGGTCGGTACCGACCTGGTCCAGGCGGTGCCGCTGGTGGCCGCCGCGTCGCTCGGGCACCTGCTGTTCGGCGACTTCCGCGCCGGGATCACCGGCGCGCTGCTGGTCGGCGCGGTCCCCGGCGCCTGGCTCGGCGCCCAGGTCTCCAGCCGGGGCTCCAGCCGGCTGATCCGCCGCGCGCTGGCGTTCGTCCTGCTGGCCAGCGCGCTGAAGCTGCTCAACGTCTCCAACGTCGACCTGGTCGTGGCGCTGGTGGTGGCCGCCGCCGCGGCGCCGCTCGGCTGGGCGCTGCTACGCCGCCGGGCCGGCCTGCCCGTGCTGCCCGGCACCGAGGCGGCGCTGTTGGCCGACGCCGCGCCGGCCGACGCCCGCGCCGGCTCGCGCGACTCCGTGCAGCCCGGGACCCGCTGACCGGCCCGCCCTCAGGCCCGGTGTGCGACCGCGCAGCCCCCGAGCCCCGGGCGTGCAGCCGTCCTGCCGGCGCGCGGCGGGGCGGTGCTGAGAGTGGATCCGGCCAGCCGAACGTCTGAGCACCGGCCGTCGAGTTGGCCCGGATAGGTGAACCGCCAGTTACGTCCGCGTAGCACCGACCGTTAGCCAGTCGAGACGGACCGGCATGAATGCGCCGGCCGCGACCGATCTGTGTCACGGAAGGGCCTGCGCGCCATGGACATCCCCCGCCCAGCCTCGTACGACGTGTCCGACTACCTCGGCATGGTGCGGCGGCACTGGTGGATCGTGCTCGCCTTCCTGCTGGCCGGTGCGGTGGGCGCCACGCTCGGCGCCCGTACCCAGCCGAAGGTGTACGAGTCGACCGCTTCCGTCCTGGTCTCGCCGGTGGGCAGCCAGGACGCCAATGCCAGCGGTGGGCGTACCAACGCCGCGATCAACCTGGACACCGAGGCGCAGCTGGTCACCTCGACCGACGTGGCCACGGCGGCCGGCGGGGCGCTGAAGGTGAGCACGCCACCGGCCGACCTGGCCGGGAACGTCCGGGTCAGCGTGCCGGCCAACACCACCGTCCTGGACATCACCTACTCGGCGGGTACGGCCGCCGCCGCCCAGTCGGGGGCGCACGCGTTCGCCATCGCGTACCTGGCCGCCCGCGGCAACGCCGCCCAGGCCGAGGTCACCGCCGAGCTGACCACGCTCACCACCAAGCTGACCCAGTACCAGGCCAGCCTGAACCAGCTCTCCGGCCGGCTGGCCACGATGCCCGTCAACGACCCGAACCGGGCCAGCGTCAGCTCCCAGATCAACACCCTGACCACCCAGATCAACGCGCTCACCACCCGGCAGAACGAGCTGACCACGACCGCCGTCACGCCGGGGCGGATCATCAGCGACGCGGCCCTGCCGGGCAGCCCGGCCCGGCCAAGCATCCCGCTCTTCGCAGCCAGTGGCGCCCTGCTCGGGCTGCTGCTCGGGGTCGCCGTGGCGGCCCTGCGCCAGCGCACCGACCGGCGGGTACGCCGCGGTGTCGACCTGGCCCGCCGGGCCGACATGCCGGTACTCGGGCAACTGCCGCCGCGTACCCAGATCCGGCTGGACGACGTCTTCCCGCCGTTCGGGGCGGCCGGCCGGATGTTCAACCGGCTGCGCAACGAGGCGCTGGCCAGCCTGCGCCCCGGCGACCAGGTGATCGTGGTGACCGGGGCCAGCCGGGGCGCCGCGTCCACCCTGGTGGCCGCCAACCTGGCCGCGTCGCTGGGCCGCTCGGGCAGCGAGGTGGTGCTGATCTGCGCGCACCTGCCGGAGAGCCTGCTGGACACCGCGCCGGCCACCCGGCTGCTCGGGGTACGCGCCACGCCCGGCCTGTCCGACGTGCTGGCCGGCAAGGTGGCCCTGGACGAGGCGGTGCAGCGGGCGCCGCGTAACCCGTGGCTGCGGGTGCTCACCACCGGGGGGACGGCCAGCGCCGGTGGGCTGCTGCAGTCCCCTGCGCTGCGGGAGACGCTGGACCGACTGCGCTCCGACGCCGAGTACATCGTCGTCGAGGCGCCCTCCACCTCGGCCAGTGCGGACGCGCAGAGCCTGGCCAGCCTGGCCGACGCCGCCATCGTGGCGGTGGAGCTGCGGCGTACCAGCCACGCCGAGGTGGTCGACGCGGCCGAGCAGATGCGCCGGGTGGGTACCCCGGTGCTGGGCGCGGTCATCATGCCCCGGTTGCAGACCGACGCCGAGAACGGCCCGGCCCGCACCCAGCACCGCCAGGTACGCCCGCTGAACACCCCGGCGCCACGCACCGCCCCGAGCCGGGCCGAGGCGCCCACCCGCCCGACCGCCACCCGGTCGGACACCGCAAGCCGCGCAGACGCCGGAAGCCGCAGTGACGTCTCAGGCCGCAGTGACGTCTCGGGCCACGGTGACGTCTCGGGCCGCGGTGACGTCTCGGGTCGCACGGACGCCTCAGGCCGCACTGACGCGGCCGACCGCCCGGATGGTGCGGGCCGGTCGGCGATCCGGTCGGACGCGTCGGCCCGGGCGGCGGAGCGGGCGGATGCGCCGGGCCGGTCGGCGGAGCGGACGACGACGGGCGCCGACCGGCCGTACACCGGCACCGGGCAGGCGACGGCCACGGTGGCGGCCGAGCGACCGGCAGACGGCCCCCGGGCCGGCCGGCCGGTCGGGCCGCAGCCCGGCCGGGCCACCGACGAGACTGCCGTGATCAGCCGCATCGACGACGCCGACCAGGGCGACAAGGCCGGCCGATGACCCTGGCCACCCCTCGCCGGTACGGCGCCGTGCCGGCCGGTCACCACCGGGCGGCGCTGACCCGGCCCCGGACGGTGCGCTTCCTCGCGCTGCCGCCCGGCTGGCCGCTGGTCGGCCTGCTGCTGGGCTACCCGCTGTGGTGGGCGCTGGGGTTCAACACGCTGATCTTCCCGCTGGCCGCCCTACCGATGCTGGTGATCCTGGTGCGCAACAGCGCGCACGGGCGGCCGCTGCGGGTACCGCCGGGCTTCCCGCTGTGGCTGGTCTTCCTGCTGGTGGTGCTGCTCGGCCTGGCGGCGCTGGGGATCGACCCGCCGGGGACGGTACCGGGCAGCTTCGGCGCCCGGCTACTGCCGGCCGGGTTCCGGATCGTCGAGTACGCCTCGCTCACCGTGATCTTCCTCTACGCCGGCAACCTCACCGGCCGCGAGCTGCCCCGGCGCCGCCTGGTCTTCCTGCTCGCCTGGCTGTTCGCGGTCACCGTGGCCGGCGGGCTGCTCGGCGTCTTCGACGGGCGGCTGTCCTTCAGCTCCCCACTGGAGCTGGCGCTGCCCGGCAACATCCGCAGCAACTCCTGGGTCAAGACGCTGGTACACCCCGCCGCCGCGCAGATGTCCGGGGTGCTCGGGCACCAGACGCCCCGGCCGGCCGCGCCGTGGGGGTACACCAACACCTGGGGCAACAACTTCCTCCTGCTGGCGGTGTGGTTCATCGTCGCCGGGTTCGTGGGTACCCGGGCCCGGACGAAGCTGCTCGCCGTCGGCGTGCTCGCCGTCGGGCTGGTCCCGGTGGTGTACTCGCTCAACCGGGGCCTGTGGATCGGGCTCGGCGTGGCCGCCATCCTGGTCGCGCTGCGCTTCGCGGTCCGTGGCCGGCTGGCCGCCCTGCTCGGGGTGGCGCTGGCCGGCGCCGTGGTGGCCGGCGCGATAGCGGTCACCCCGCTCGGCACGACGGTGGCCAGCCGGCTGGACAACGGCAAGTCCAACGGCGTGCGCCTCTACCTCACCGAGCACGCCCTGGGCGGCCTGGCCGGTTCGCCGGTGATCGGCTACGGCTCCACCCGCAACACCCTGGGCGGCCGGCAGTCGATCACGGTCGGCGAGAGCCAGGACTGCCCGCGCTGCGGCAACTTCACCATCGGCGGCAACGGCCAGCTCTGGCAGGTCATCTACGCCCACGGGCTGGCCGGTACGGTGGCCTTCTTCGGCTTCTTCGCCTACGGTCTGTGGCGCTTCCGGCGCGACCGCACCGCGATCGGCATCGCCGGTACCACCGCGCTGGTCAGCGCCATGGTCGCCAGCCTCTGGTACAACGCCCTGGTCACCCCGCTGTGCTTCGCGCTGCTCGGCTACGCCCTGCTGTGGCGCAACGACCAGCTGGCCGGCGAACAGGTCTCGCCCGAACGCGCCGCCGTGCCGGCGCGACGCACCACCACCGGGCCGGCGCGACGCACCACCGCGATGCCGGCGCGACGCCCCGCCTCCATGCCGGCGCGGGTGGGCCGATGAGTCCGGTGCGGACCGCCCCGGCCGAGCTGGCCGGCTCCGACGCGCTGCGGCGCAGCGAGTACCTGGCCGAGGTGCTCCGGCTGCTCTATCCGCGCCCGTGCAGCACCGACCCGGACGACGCGCCCGAGTTCGGCGCGCTGGTGACCCAGTTCCACGTGGTGCCGGACGCCCGTCGGCCCCGACTGCTGGTACCCGCGCAGCTGGCCCGGGTGGCCGCCGCCGCCGTCCGCGCGGGCGGGCCGACCGCGGCACCGCTGGGCCGGCTCAAGCGCACCGTGGCGGCGGCGGCGCTGCGGACCGGGCTGTCCGGGATGGTGCTGCCGGACCGGGTCCGGGTGCTGCGCGACCTGGCGGGCGGGCCGCTCGACACGGTGGAGACGTACCTGACCGACGTGCTCGGCCGTGACCTCGCGGTGGCCGTCCACATCGGACCGGCGCGGCCCAGCCGCAAGCCGCTGCTACAGCTGCTCGGCCCGGACGGGCACACCTTCGGCTACGCCAAGCTCGGCGTCACCGCACTCACCGCCGGCCTGGTACGCCGGGAGACCGCCGCCCTCACCGCGCTGTCCCACCTGCTGCCCTGCGATGTGGTGGTCCCGCCGATCCTGCATACCGGCCGCTGGCGCGACTACGAGGTGCTGGTGCAGGGCGCGCTGCCGACCACCGGGCGCAGCCGGGCGATCGCCGCGCCCCGGCTGGCCGCCGCCCAGCGGGAGATCGCCACCGGCCTGGGCACCATGCGCGGCTCGCTGGCCGCCAGCGGCTACTGGCAGCGGCTGCGCGAGCGCACCGCCCCGACCGGGGACGCCGACGATCCGCTACAGGCGCAGACCCGGCCACTGGCGCTCGCCGGTGACCTGCTGGTGGCCACCCTCGGCGACGTGGAGCTGACCTTCGGCGCCTGGCACGGCGACTGGACACCGTGGAACATGTCGGTGCAGGAGTACGGCATCCTGGTATGGGACTGGGACCGGTTCGGTACCGGGGTCCCGGTCGGCTTCGACGCCCTGCACCACGCGCTGCACAGCGCGCTGCGCCGCAGCAGTGACCCGGGCGTGGCGGTACGCCAGCTGCTGGCCCGGGCACCGGCGCTGCTGGAGCCGTTCGACGTGCTGGTACCGGCGGCGGTGCGGCTCACCGCGCTGCTGTATCTGGTGGAGCTGGCCACCCGGTTCCTGGACGACCAGCGGTCCGGTGGTCGGCTCGGCGTCCTCGGCGCCTGGCTGCTGCCGCACCTGCTGGACGCGGTGGAGGGCCGGTGACCCGACCGGTACCGGTACTGATCCCGCCACCGCCGTCGGCCCCTACCGAGGAGCTGCGTGACGCGGCCCGGGGCGGGCTGGCCAACCTGGCCGGCGCCGCTGTCGCGGGGGTCGCCGGGTTCGCCGCCACCTGGCTGGTGGCCCGGGGCCTGGGCGGCTACGAGGCGGGCGGGTTCTTCACCGGTACGGCCGCCTTCGTCATGCTCGGCATGCTGGCCAAGCTGGGCACCCAGACCAGCCTGGTGTACTTCCTGGCCCGGCTGCGGGCCGGCGGCGCCCCAGTGGCGGCGCTGCGCCGCTGCGTGCATACCGGCCTGGCTCCGGTGGCCGTGGCGGCGGTGCTCACCGGGGTGCTGATGGCGGTGTTCGCCCCGCAGCTGGCCCGGTTGACCGCGCACGGCACGGCGCACCCGGGCTACATCACGCAGCTGCGGGTACTGGCGGTGTTCCTGCCGCTCGGGGTGCTCTCGGACACCCTGCTGGCGGCCACCCGGGGGCTGCGGGCGATGCGCCCCACGGTGGTCCTGGACAAGATCCTGCGCCCGTGTGCCCAGGTGCTGGGGCTGGCCGGGCTGACCCTGCTGACCACCCGCACGGCACCGGCGTACACCTTCGCCTGGGTGGCGCCCTACCTGCTCAGCGCGGTTCTGGCGGCGGTGGCGCTGCACGAGCGGCTGCCCCGGGGCGAGGAGGACGAGGCGTACGGCGGCGTCGCCCCGGCCGAGTTCTGGCGCTTCACCGGCCCGCGCGCGCTGGCCAGCGTGGCGCAGCTGGCGCTGAACCGGTTCGACGTGGTGCTGCTGGCCGCCCTGGCCGGGCTGCGCGCGGCGGCGCTCTACGCGGTCGCCGGCCGGTTCATCGTGCTCGGGCAGTTCGCCAACCAGGCGATCAACCAGTCGATCCAGCCCCGCATCGCGGAGCGGCTGGCGCTGGACGACCGGGCCGGCGCCAACCAGCTCTACCGGATCGCGACCGGCTGGCTGGTGCTGGCCGTCTGGCCGCTCTACTTCGGCATCGCCGTCTTCGCCCCGGTCTACCTGCGCCTGTTCGGCCCCGGCTACGCCCGGGCCGGCGCCGTGGTGCTGGTGCTGGCCGGCGCCATGGTGGTGGCCAGCGGCTGCGGCATGGTCGACATCGTGCTCGCGATGGCCGGGCGTACCTCCTGGAACCTGGCGAACGTGCTGACCGCGGTGACCGTCAACGTCGTCGTCGACCTGCTGCTCATCCCCCGCCTCGGGGCGCTCGGCGCGGCGATCGGGCTGGCCTGCGCGCTGCTGGCGAACAACCTGGTCCCGCTGGCCCAGATCTCCCTGGTGCTGGGCCTGCACCCGTTCGGCCGGGCCACCGTGCTCTCCGGCGCGCTGGCCGCCGGCTGCTTCGGCCTGCTCCCCCTCCTCGTGGTGCTCGCCGTGGGCGCGAACCCGGCCAGCGCCGCGCTGGGTGCGGTCGCCGGCACCGTGCTCTACGCGCTGGCGGTGTCCCGGCTGCGGGTCCCGCTCAACATCGACGCCTTCCTGGCGCTGCGCCGGGGCGGCGGTCCCGGCCGGAGATGAAGGGGGAAGGACATGCGGGCGGACTACAGCGAGGTGTTCCAGGATCCGGTGGCGGCACACAAGTACGCGGCCGTCGTCTACGCGCCGGGCACCTACGCCTCGGCGATCAGCCGGCGCCAGCGGGCCTACCTGCGCCGTCTGATCAACCGGGAGTACCGGCAGCGCCGCCCGGTGCAGCACGACTTCGGCTGCGGTACGGGGCGGGCCGTCCGGCTGCTGTCCGGGCTGGTCCGGCAGGCGCACGGGTACGACTCGTCGCCGGCGATGCTGGAGCGGGCGCGTGGTGAGGGGCTGGCCGCCCAGTGGCACCAGGTCCCCGAGTCGGGGCCGCCGCCGCGTCCGGTGGCCACCGAGGGGCCGGCCGTGGTGACGGTGTTCCGGGTGCTGCTCAACGCACCGCTGGCGACCCGGGAGCGGGCCATCGAGTTCGCCGCCGGGGCGCTGCCGGAGCCGGAGTCGGGCGTGCTGGTGGTGGAGAACCACGGCAACGCGGCGTCGCTGCGGCACCTGTCCCGCCGTCGGCACGCCGGTGACCCGTGGTTCAACGAGATGACCCACGCCGAGGTCCGCCGGCTGCTGGCCCGGCACGGGTTCCGGGTGGTGCGCCGGCAGGGCTTCGCGCTGCTGCCCCCGGGCGCGTACCGGCGGCGCTGGCTGCGTCCGCTGGTCAGCCGGCTGGACGACCTGCTGACCCGGGTCCGTCCGCTCAGCCCGTTCGCCACCGACGTGCTCTACGTGGCGCGCCGGCACCCGGGCCAGCCGTCGTGAGCGTGTCGCTGGCCCGCGGTGGCGCCACCCGAGCCACCACCGCCGGCTGCACCGGCCCGCCGGTACGCGCTGATCGTCACGCTGCTGGCGCTGGCGCTGGCCATTGTCGTGGTGGTGGTGACCCTGTCGGTGGGCGGCGGCGGGCAGCCGACCGCCCGGTTCGGCGCGGCGTCGCCGTATCCGTCGGCGCCCTCGGGGCCGTCGGCACCGGTGGTCACCGGACCGGTCCCGGTGCCGGCGCACGGGGCGCTGTTCGGCGCCTGGGTGCACGACGGTGACCTGAGCCAGGCGGGTCGGGTGTCGGCGGTCACCGGGCTGGAGAGCGCCATCGGGCGGAAGCTGGACATCGTCAACACGTACCGGCGCTTCGAGGAGCCCTTCCCGACCAGTTCGGACCGGGACTTCGCGGCCGGCGGGCGCACGCCTGATGCTCAGCTGGGTGGTCAACGACACGCAGCAGGTGTCGTCCGGTCGGGATGACCCGGCGCTGCGCGACTGGGCGGCGCGGCTGCGCGACTTCGGGTACCCGCTGCTGGTGCGGCTGCGTTGGGAGATGGACCGGCCGAACCTGCGCGCCGCCATGCACTCCGGCGCCGACTACGTGGCCGCCTGGCGGCACGTGCGCGACGTCTTCGCCGGCCAGGGGGTGACCAACGTGTCCTGGGTGTGGTGCCCGACGATCGACGGCTTCGAGGGCGGCTACGCGCAGGACTTCTACCCCGGCGACGACGAGGTGGACTGGGTCTGCGTGGACGCCTACGCGGGCAGCCGGATGACCCGCCCGGCGGACCTGCTGCGGCCGTTCTTCTCCTGGGCTGCCGGGCACCGCAAGCCGATCGTCGTCGGCGAGTACGGCGTCGCGGTGGCCTGGGGCGGAACGGCCCGGTCCGAGTGGCTGGCCGAGGCGGCTCAGGTCTTCCAGGACAACCCGCAGGTGAAGGCGGTCTGCTACTTCGACTCCGACCCGGACGGCAACGGCCCGAACCGGCAGTACCACCTGCGCGGCGACCCACTGGCGCTGGCCGCGTTCGCGGCCATGGGCAGCCAGGGGTACTTCCACACGCGCTGAGCCGCCGGAGGGTGGCTCAGCGCCCGGGGCGGCTCAGAGGTCCTGGAGGCCGCCCGGGGGCGGCTCAGAGGTCCTGGATGATGCGCAGCGCGCGGGAGACCTGGCGCATGGTGGCGGTGTCGGCGACATCGACCTGCTCCACGAACCATTTCTTCATGGGTGAGGAGAGCCGGTCGGGCATCACCACATAGTCGCCGGAGTCGACGGACAGCGGCGAGTCACGCAACCGTCCTTTCTCGACCACCTCGGCCACCAGCACGACAGGTACGTCGGTGCTGTTGTAGACGTCCGAGCTGATGACCAGACCGAGGCGTCGCCGGGCACCCTCGATCAACCAGATCTCACCGCGCTGCACGGCCAGAACGGTATACCTCGTCGTCGACCATGGCGATCTCGCGTTCGTCGGCGAGCGCGTCGTGTTCGGCGTAGAGGCCGGCGCGGCGGACCGCTTCGGCGTGTCCGGAGAAGATCTCGCGCAGCGTCTTCTCTCTCGCTGCCTGGTCCATCCAGGCGGAGAGGGAGACGCCCTCTTTCTCCGCCCAGCGGCGTGCTTCGACGATGGTGTCGTCTGAGAACGACAGGGTCACCTTTGCAGTCATGCCGCGAAGCATACCTGCGGTATGACTGTTCGTCATCCCAACCGACGAGTTCCTGGAACGCCCCCTGGGACGCCGCTTCGTTCGTTGACCAGTATGGCGACGTGCGGAGGGGGACGGCATGGATTGGCCGAGCATCGGCGTGGTGGTACCAACGGCAGGCGGTGACCGGCCACTGCCGGTCACCCTGGCAGCCATCGAAGCCCAGGACTACCCGGGCCGGCTGCGCACCATCGTCGTCTACGACGACGCGGCACCGGACTGGCTGCTCGCCCGGTTCATCCCCCGGCCCCGGATGGTGCTGGCCAACTGGCGTACCCCCGGGGTGGCGGGGGCCCGCAACACCGGCGTGCTGGCGCTGGACACCGAGCTGGTCGCGTTCTGCGACGACGCCGACCGCTGGCGCCCCGGCAAGCTGCGCGCCCAGGTCCGGGCGCTGCTCGCCACGCCGGGCGCCGAGCTGGCCACCACCGCCATCGCGGTGCGCTCCCAGCGCCGCACCGCGGTCCGCCGGTTGGGCAGCAACCGGGTACCGGCGCAGCGGCTGCACCGGGCCCGCCCGGTGGTGCTGCACCCGTCCACCTTCCTGGCCCGGCGCGACGCCCTGCTGGGCGAGCTGGGGCTGTTCGCGGAGGATGCGCCGGGTGGCCAGAACGACGCCTGGGACCTGCTGCTGCGGGCCGTTCGGCGGGCCCCGGTGGCGCACCTGGACGAGCCGCTCACGCTGGTCCGCTGGCCCCGGCCCGGGGCGTCCGGCGAACCGGACCGGTACGGCCGGCGGATCGACTCGCTGCGCTGGATGATGGCCCGGCACCCGGAGATCGTCGGCTACCGGCCCGGCGCCGCCGTGGTCTACGGCAAGCTCGCCTGCTGGTCGGCCGCGGCCGGGGACCGGGACGCCGCCTGGCGCTACGCCCGGGCCGCGCTGGCACAGAACTGGCGCGAGCCGCGCGCCGCCATCGCGGTGGCCGCCGCGGCCGGCCTGATCCGGGTGGAGTCGGTACTGGCCCTGCTGGGCCGCCGGGGACGGGGAATCTGAGCACCCGGGTGGGGCGTCGATGTCGGACCGGCTGGCTAGTGTTGTCCCCATGCAGCCCTCTGACGAGCGGGTCAAGGTCGACGACGGGGTATATCTGCACGTGCGCTGCTGGCCCGCCGCCGGCCGGCCGTACCTGCTGGTGCACGGCCTGTCCTCCAACGCCCGGCTGTGGGACGAGACGGCGGCCCGGCTGGCCGCCGCCGGGCACGCGGCGCACGCCGTGGACCTGCGCTCCCATGGGGACAGTGACGCCCCACCGGGCGGGTACGACACCCTCACCGCCGCCGCCGACCTGGCCCGCATCGACATCGACGACGCCATCGTGGTGGGCCAGTCGTGGGGCGGCAACGTCGCGGTGGCCTACGCGGCCACGCACCCCGAAATGGTGGCGGCGCTGGCCCTGGTCGACGGCGGCTGGATCGACCTGCCCGCCGAGTTCCCCGACTGGGCGACCTGCGAGGAGGCGCTGCGTCCGCCCGAGATCGACGGGCTGCCAGCCGCCCAGCTGGACGGCTTCCTGCGCTCAGCCCATCCGGACTGGTCCGAGACGGCGATCCGGGCCACCGTGGCCAACCTGCGGGTGTGGCCGGACGGCACGCTCGGCCGACGGCTGAGCATCCCGCGGCACATGCAGATCGTGCGCAGCATGTGGGAGCAGCCTCCGCAGCAGTGGTATGCCGCGGTCACCGCGCCGGTGCTGCTCATCCCGGCGCTGCCGGCCGACCCGCAGGCCGCCGAGGCCAAACGCGCCCAGGTACGCGCGGCCGCCGCGCAGTTCGCCGACGCAGCCGTCCGGGAGTATCCGGCCGCCGACCACGACCTGCACGCCCAGCACCCGCAGTCGCTGGCCGACGATCTGCTGGCGCTGGCCGACCGGGTCGCCGCCTGATGGCCCGACTGCTGGTGGTGATGGGCAGCGGCGAGACCGCGCCGACCATGGTGAAGCCGCACCGGGCACTGTTCGAGCGGCTGGGCCCCGGGCCGGCGGTCATCCTCGACACGCCGTACGGCTTCCAGGAGAACGCGGAGGACATCTCGCACAAGGCGGTGGGGTATTTCGCCGCCAGCGTGGGCCGGACCGTCGAGGTGGCTTCCTGGCGCTACGCCCCGCCGCCGGGCCTGGAGCGCGAGCGGGCGCTCGCCGCGATCCAGGCGGCCTGCTGGGTCTTCGCCGGCCCCGGCAGCCCCACCTACGCGCTCCGCCAGTGGCGCGACAGCCCGATCCCGGAGCTGTTGCGGGACAAGCTGTCCAGCGGCGGGGCGGTGGTCTTCGCCAGCGCCGCCGCGCTCACCCTCGGCTCCCACACGGTTCCGGTGTACGAGATCTACAAGGCCGGCTCCACCCCAGCCTGGACGCCCGGCCTGGATCTGGTCCGGCGCGCCACCGGCCTGCCCGCGGTGGTGATCCCGCACTACGACAACGCCGAGGGCGGCCACCACGACACCCGCTTCTGCTACCTGGGTGAGCGCCGGCTGGCCGCGCTGGAGGCCGAGCTGCCCGGTGAGGCGTTCATCCTGGGCGTGGACGAGCACACCGGCGTCGTGCTGGACCTGGACGCCCGCAGCGCCACGGTGATCGGCAACGGCGGGCTGACCGTCCGCCGGCACGGCCGCAGCAGCGTGTACCCGACCGGCAGCGTGCTCAGCTTCGCCGAGCTGGCCAGCGGGCAGTCCGGCGGGCCGGCTCCGGTCGCGGTGACCGGTCCGTCCACTGTGGAGCCTGATCCGGATCCGGCCGGCGACTCGCTGGCCGGGGCGGCGCAGCGCCTGGAGGCGGCGTTCACGGCGGCGGCCGACGCCCAGGACATCGACGGCTGCGTGGCGGCCGTCCTCGACCTGGAGCAGGTGTTGCTGGACTGGTCGGCGGACACGCTCACCTCGCCCGAAGGCGAGCAGGCGCGGGCCACCCTGCGCCGGATGGTGGTACGCCTCGGGCAGCTCGCCTCGGTGGGCGCCGGCCCGTTCGTGGAGGCGCTGCTGGAGCTGCGTTCCCGGGCCCGGGGCAGCCGGGACTTCGCCACCTCGGACTGGATCCGCGACCGGCTCGACGCCGCCGGCGTGGAGGTACGCGACACCCCCGACGGCGCCCGCTGGCACCTGCGCTGACCTCCCCGACGGCGCCCGCGCCGCCCGGCTCGACGGCGCGGTGCGCCAGTGCGGCGGGAAGCAAGCGGCCGGGTGCGGTGCAGGGGAGGGGAGGCGCGGCGGGCCCGGACTTTCCGGACCCGCCGCGAGGGAAGGGACGGCACGCTGGGAGCCATCACACGTGATCACGGCTGGCACCGCTCTCACCAGGAGAAACGAAGCTCGCCGGGGGGCAGTGACGGACATATCGCACGGTCCCTGCTCATTTAGGCGTTATTGGCACACTCCGCCTGCCGGGCGGTGCTGTCCACGGTCGGGACGGCGTGCGGCCGGGCCTGGACGCAGCGCGGCCCGGGGCCGCTGGGATGTCCAACAGCTCCGGGCCGCGCGGATGGCTCCGCAGGGGCGGTTCAGGAGGCGAGCTTGCGGGCCAGGTTGGCGTCCAGGGCATTCATGAACTCGTCGGTCGACAGCCAGGGCGCGTCCGGCGCGATGAGCAGCGCCAGGTCCTTGGTCATCTGGCCGCCCTCGACGGTCTCCACGCACACCCGCTCCAGCTGGCCGGCGAACTCGGTGACCGCCGGGGTGCCGTCCAGCTTGCCCCGGTGCGCCAGGCCCCGGGTCCAGGCGAAGATCGAGGCGATCGGGTTGGTGGAGGTCTTCTGACCCTTCTGCCACTGCCGGTAGTGCCGGGTGACGGTGCCGTGCGCGGCCTCCGCCTCGACGGTGGCGCCGTCCGGGGTCATCAGCACCGAGGTCATCAGGCCCAGCGAGCCGAAGCCCTGCGCCACCGTGTCGGACTGCACGTCACCGTCGTAGTTCTTGCAGGCCCAGACGAAGCCGCCCTCCCACTTCAGCGCGGCGGCCACCATGTCGTCGATGAGCCGGTGCTCGTAGGTGATGCCGGCGGCTTCGAAGTCGGCCTGGAACTCGGTGGCGAAGACCTCGGCGAAGAGGTCCTTGAAGCGGCCGTCGTAGGCCTTGAGGATGGTGTTCTTGGTGGACAGGTAGACCGGGTACCCGCGGTCGAGACCGTAGCGCAGCGAGGCGCGGGCGAAGTCGCGGATCGAGTCGTCGAAGTTGTACATGCCCATGGCGACGCCGCCACCGGCGAACTTCGCCACCTCCAGCTGCACCGGCTCGCTACCGTCGGTCGGGGTGTAGGTGATGGTCACCGTGCCGGGGCCGGGTACCACGAAGTCGGTCGCCTTGTACTGGTCGCCGTGGGCGTGGCGGCCGATGACGATGGGCTTGGTCCAGCCGGGGACCAGCCGGGGCACGTTGGCCATGATGATCGGCTCGCGGAAGACCACGCCGCCGAGGATGTTGCGGATGGTGCCGTTCGGCGAGCGCCACATCTTCTTCAGGCCGAACTCCTGCACCCGGGCCTCGTCCGGGGTGATGGTGGCGCACTTGACGCCCACCCCGTGCCGCTTGATGGCGTTGGCCGAGTCGACGGTGACCTGGTCGTCGGTCGCGTCGCGGTGCTCGATGCCGAGGTCGTAGTAGTCCAACTCGACGTCGAGGTAGGGCAGGATCAACTGCTCGCGGATCTGCTTCCAGATGATCCGGGTCATCTCGTCGCCGTCGAGCTCGACGACCGGCTTCTCCACCTTGATCTTCGCCATGTTCCCGCCGCTCCCTTCGCGTCACGCGGTGGCAAACAGTACGAGCGTACTGCAACGTCCGGGTGCCACCTTACACGCGGCGCCGACGGCCGGGTACGGCGAGCCCGGACGGCAGACCCGACGGCGGCGGCCGACATGCACCACCGCCCGGGATGCCGCCGCCCGCGCCTGCGCTGGTGCGTCCGATCGCCATCCGGAGACGGACGGCGCCGTCAGGTCCAGTCGATCGGCGACTGGCCGGACTCCACCAGCGCCGCGTTGGCGGCCGAGAACGGGCGCGAACCGAGGAAGCCGCGCGGGTTCATCGGGCTGGGGTGACCGGCCTCCAGCACGACGTGCTGCGGGGCGGTCACCAGGGTCGCCTTGCGCCGGGCGTAGGCGCCCCAGAGCAGGAAGACGACCCGCTGCGGCCGGTCGTTGAGGGCTGCGATGGCCGCGTCGGTGAGGTGCTCCCAGCCCTTGCCGGCGTGCGAGGCGGGGCTGGCCGCCCGGACGGTGAGTACCGCGTTGAGCAGCAGCACCCCCTGCCGCGCCCAGCGGGTCAGGTCGCCGTCCGTGGGGCGCTCGACACCCAGGTCGGCGCCCATCTCCTTGTACACCTGGCGCAGCGACGGCGGCACGCTGACGCCGGCCGGCACGCTGAAACTCAACCCGTGCGCCTGCCCCGCCTTGTGGTAGGGGTCCTGGCCGAGCAGCAGCACCCGGGCCCGGTCCAGCGGGCACAGCCGGAACGCCGCGAAGACCTCGGGCAGCGGCGGGAACACGGCGTGTACGGCGTACTCGGCGGCGACGAAGTCGCCGAGCGCGGCGAGCTGGTCGGGGTCGAGATAGGGCTTCATCGCGTCGCGCCAGTCGGCCGGCAGCGACTCCAACAGGTCGGTGGACATGGCGCCCAGCCTAAAGATCGGGTACGACGTCCGGGGTTCGCGCCCCGGGCCGGCGCGGCGGCCCGGGGCGGCGACGTGCTCAGAGGTTGGCGACGTCGGCCTGCTTGGCGCGGACCGCCTCGGCGGCCTCCTTGAGCGAGGCCAGTTCGGTGTCGGTGAGCGGGGTCTCGATCACGCTGCGCACGCCCTCGGCGCCCAGCTCGGCCAGCACGCCGAGGTACACGCCGGAGATGCCGTACTCGCCGTCGACCCAGGCGCAGACCGGCCAGATCTCGCCGGAGTCCTCGGCGATGGCCCGGGCCATCCGGGCGGCGGCGGCCGACGGGGCGTAGTAGGCCGAGCCGGTCTTGAGCAGCGCGACCACCTCGGCGCCGCCGTTGCGGGTACGCACCACCAGCTCCTCGATCTCCTCGGCGGAGAGCAGCTCAGTGAGCGGGCGACCGTCCACAGTGCACTGTGACGGGACCGGCACCATGGTGTCGCCGTGCGAGCCGAGAGTCAGCGTCTTCACCGACTTGACCGGCACGTTCAGCTTCTCCGCGACGGAGTTGGTGAACCGGGCGGTGTCCAGCACGCCGGCCTGGCCGAGCACCCGGTTCTTCGGGAACGCCGAAGCGGCCTGGGTGAGCGCGGTCATCTCGTCCAGCGGGTTGGAGACCACCACGATGACGGCATTGGGCGCGTACTTGGCGACCTGCTCGGCGACGCCACGCACGATCTTGGCATTGACCTCCAGCAGGTCCATCCGGCTCATCCCGGGCTTGCGGGCCAGGCCGGCGGTGATCACGACGACGTCGGAGCCCTCGATCGCCTCGTACCCCTCGCCGTTCGGCCCGGTGGTGACGCCGACGACGCGCGTCTCGAAGCCCTCGATGGCGCGAGACTGGTTGAGGTCCAGGGCGAGCCCCGCCGGCCGTCCCTCGATGATGTCGGTCAGTACGACGGTGTCGAAGACGTCGTACTCGGCCAGGCGCTGCGCGGTCGTGGAGCCGTAGAAGCCGGCGCCGACGACGGTGACCTTCTTACCCATGGATGCACGTCTTTCCAGCTCGGGAATGCGACGTTCCGAAACATAACGCGGAGTGTCCCTGCCGGCCCGCGCGGGGCATGCTGTGTGGCACACCGCACCGCCCGCGACCCCCTCGGAGTGACGCATGGCCAACCCGCCCGCCCAGCAGGGCACTCTCGCCTGGGCCCGACCGCTGACCCGGGTCGCGGCCGGGGCCCTGGTGCTGCTCGGGGTCGCCGGCGTGGTGGCCGGCTTCGTCCTGCCGTGGAGCCGCTTCGACCCGGCCGGCGGGCACTGGCCGCCGGTCGGGCTGCGCGCGGCCTGCGCCGTCCTGGGCCCGGGCCTGAGCCTGCTGGCCGCGGCCGTGAGCGCCGCCAGGCGGCAGCCGGCAGCGCCGGTGGGGCCGGCAGGGCAGCCGGCAGCGCCGGTGGGGCCGGCAGGGCAGCCGGCAGCGCCGGTGGGGCCGGCAGGGCAGCCGGCAGCGCCGGTGGGGCCGGCAGGGCAGCCGGCAGCGCCGGTGGGTCGGGTGGCGGTGCGGCTGGCGCCGGCCGCACGGCGGGTGGCCGCGCTGGGCGCCCTCGCGGTGGCGGCCTTCGCGGTGCTGCAGCTCGTCACGATCAGACCGGTCCAGGGGTACGGCGCGGGCGGCCCGCTCACCGTCCTCGGCGCGCTGGCGCTGGCCGCCGGCTGGCTGGCCGGCGGCCCGCCGCTACGCCCGGCCGACCGGGCCGGCATCGCCCGGGTACCCGGCTGGATCGTGCTCGCGGGCACCGCGCTGCTGGTCGGCAACGCCGCCTGGGCCGGGCAGCTGTGGTTCACCCAGGAGCGCTTCGTGGACGCCGACCCGGCGGCCGCCGTGGCGCCCAGCCCGCTGCGCGGCCCGGAGAGCCTGGCGCAGCGGCGCTGGCAGCGCACGGTCAGCGCCGACCAGCTGGTCGGCCTGGTCGGCGGCGCGCTGGTCATCCGGGACAGCCACGGGGTGCGCGGGCTGGACCCGGCCAGCGGCCGGGAGCGCTGGCACTACCTGCGCTCCGACCTGCGCCCGGTGAACGCGGCCGGCACCGCCGACGGCCGCTCCGTGCTGCTCTTCTACGCCCAGGGCCGGGGCGTGCTGGCGGTCAGCCTGGACGCCGGTACCGGCCGCCAGCACTGGGCACGCCAGCTCAACGCGCCGGCCGCCGACCCGTGGAGCGCCGGCACGCTGGCCGCGCTGCCGGACGGCGTGGCCGCCGTCGAGCTGGACGCCGGCCATCCGGCCCGCCTGGTGGACGCCGGCTCGCCGGGCGCCGGCCGCCGGGCGCCCCGGCTCCCCGACGGCTGTACGGTCACCGGCCTGGCCGGGGCGGGTGACGTGCTGGCCGTGGGGCTGCGCTGCGCCGGCTCGGACGCGGTGGTCGGCGTGGCCGCCCGGGACGGGGCGCAGCGCTGGCGCTGGCAGCCGCCGTACCCGGCCGGGTACACCGCGACGGAGCCGCTGGCGCTGACCGGCGCCGGTACCGGCGTCCTGGTCGAGTACGGCGAGCGACCCCAGGCGACCGGGGACGGCCCGGTGGTGGCCGACGTGCCGCGCAGCGGTTCGCTGCTGGATCCGGCGACCGGCACGGCCGGGCCGGAGTTCCGGGTGCCCGGGACCCTGCTGGTCGCCGGCGCCTCCACCGCGGTCTACCTGGACGGCGCGGCGGTCGGCGTCGACCTGGCCAGCGGAAAAGTGCACTGGTCGACGTCGCTGCGCCCGATGGCCGGTTTCCACCCGGTCGCCGGTCGGGTGACCGGGGGCACCGCCTACCTGGCCTGGCGCGCGGCGCCGGACGACGGCCGGGTCAACGGCGACGGCGGCCCGCTGGGCGTGGTGGCGCTCAACCTGGGCACCGGCCAGTTGACGGCGAGCACGGTGCTGCCGGCCGACCTGTCCAGCTGCCGCCCGGGCAGCGACGGCCGTACCCTCTGCGGCCAGCGCCCGGTGACGCTGGCGGTCGGCTCCGGCGTCCTGGTCCTGGCCGAGCAGCGGGACACCCAGCTGGCCCTGACCGCCGTCGGCTGACCGTGCGGGCGGTTGTCCGCCCCGGTTCCCACCCGCAGACCCCGGTCGGCGTCGGGCAGGCCGTCCACCACTCGATCGCGTTCATTCGGCGTAGCGGATGGTGATCCGGACGCTACGACGTGCAACCGCTTGCTCGACGTGGCGGTCTCCATTGGCAGAGGCGCACACCGGCCCGCACCGCCGCCGGCCGGGTGACACATCGATGTAGGTCGCTGTCCATAAAATGCGAAGATCACTCACCCATACTTTGGGTTAGGTTAAGTTCATCACGCAAAGTTATTGACAGAGATGCCATTCCATTATGTGAGAGAACATAGCGGACATTTGGCCGCCACGCCGTCCGCCGAGGCAATCTCGCGGGATACCGTGCCAGACCGGGTGTAGTGTTCGATAATTTCCGTATTGTCCGCGAGCGGGCAGGGATCAACTAGCACAGAACGCCGCCGTTCGCCAATCCTTACGGCCGCTCCGGAGGGCCGTGGAGGAGGCTGTGATTGGGGTGTACGCACGACAGCGATCTACTGTGATCCGACACTGCGCAGCGTGACCCCGATCGGGTGCCGTAGCGCTGTGTGACGAGATTGGAGAGGCACATGAACGTTCGCAGGCTCGCCGCCTGGGTCGCCCTCCCGGTCGCTGTGGCTGTCGGCGTGAGCGCCTGCGGCAGTGGCAACTCGGGGAGCAACAACTCCACTGGCGGTGGTACCGCGACGATTGGTATCACCGAACCCGAGCACCTGCTCCCGGGCAACACGGTGGAGAGCAACGGCTCCCAGGTGGACGCCGCGCTGTTCACCCCGCTGCTGCGGTTCAAGGACGACGGGTCGTCGGACTACTCCCAGGGCGCGGCCGAGTCGATCAGCAGCGACGACAAGAAGGTCTGGACGGTCAAGCTGAAGGACGGCATGACCTTCCACAACGGCCAGAAGGTCACCGCCGACAGCTACCTCAAGTCGTGGAACTACACCGCCTACGGCCCGAACGCGCAGATCGGCGCCGACCCGTTCTTCACCCGGATCGCCGGCTACGACGACATGCAGTCCCCGGACGGCAAGGCCGAGCCGAAGGCCAAGGAGCTGTCCGGCGTCAAGAAGATCGACGACCAGACCATCCAGATCACCCTGACGGACCCGTTCGTCGAGTTCGAGAAGGTGCTGGGCTACACCGTCTTCAACCCGCTGCCGGACGTGGCGTTCAACGCCGACGGCACGCTGTCGAAGACCTACGAGGACGCCCCCGTGGGCAACGGCCCGTTCAAGATGAGCGGCTCGTGGAACCACAACCAGAGCATCAACGTCGTCCGCTACGACGACTACAAGCTCGACAAGCCCAACGTCCAGGAGATCGACTTCAAGATCTACCAGGACCAGGACACCATGTACAACGACCTGATCGCTGGCAACCTGGACGTCCAGCCGACGATCCCGTCGGACAAGCTGGCCAGCGCCGGCACCGACCTGGGTGACCGGCTGCAGAAGAGCCCGTCGTCCTACTTCGGCTTCATCAGCCTGCCGATGTACGACCCGGCCTACCAGAAGCCGGACATCCGCAAGGCGATCTCCAAGGCCATCAACCGCCAGGAGATCGTGGACAAGATCTTCCAGGGCGCGTACACGCCGGCCGCCAGCTTCGTCTCGCCGATCGTGCAGGGCGCCCGGGACAACACCTGCGGCGACGCCTGCAAGTTCGACCCGACCGCCGCCAAGCAGCTCTACACCCAGGCGGGTGGGCTGCCCGGCAACAAGGTCGACCTGTACTACAACGCCGACGGCGGCCACAAGGAGTGGGTGGACGCGGTCTGCAACCAGGTCAGCAAGAACCTCGGTGTGACCTGCACCGGCCAGCCGGTGGCGCAATTCGCCGACCTGCGCAAGCAGGCCCGTGCGCACACCCTGAACGCTCCGCTGCGGGGCGCCTGGGCGTTCGACTACCCGTCGATCGAGGACTACCTCACGCCGCTGTTCGTCACCAACGCCTCGTCGAACGACTCCGGGTACACCAACCCGGCGCTCGACCAGCAGATGCAGAAGGCTGACCAGACCACCGACGAGTCCAAGGCCATCACCGAGTACCAGAAGGCCGAGGACATGGTCGCCAAGGACCTGCCGGTCATCCCGATGTGGTTCAAGCAGAACATCTACGGTTCGTCGCCCAACATCAAGACCGTCAACGTTGACCTGTTCGCCAACGTCGACGTGCTCTCGCTGGAGCGCAACTAGCAGCGACCGGCGCGGGCGGCTCGTGCCGCCCGCGCCGGTTGCCCGGTCCGGACGTGAAAGGCAGCGATGTTCAGGTACGTCGTGCGCCGCCTGCTCCAGATGATCCTGGTGTTCTTCGGGACCACCTTCATCGTCTACGCGCTGATGTTCGCCGGCTCCTCCGACCCGATCCAGGCGCTGGCCGGGGAGCGCCCGGTCAGCCCGGCGCTGCGGACCACCCTCACCGAGCAGTACCACCTCAACGACCCGTTCGTCGTGCAGTACCTGCGCTACATGGGAAACCTGCTGCGCGGCGACTTCGGTACCCAGATCAGCGGCCGCGACATCGCGCAGATCCTGGAGCAGGCGTGGCCGTACACGCTGCGGCTGGCCTCCGTGGCGCTGTTCGTGGTGATCTTCATCGGGATCACCGCCGGCGTGGTGGCGGGCATCCGGCGGGGCGGGATCTTCGACAACAGCACACTGGTGATCACGTTGGTGATCATCGGTATCCCGACCTTCGTGCTGGGCTTCAACCTGCAGTACCTGTTCGGGGTGAAGTGGAAGATCGCCCCGATCTCGGTGGTCAACTCCGACGCCGGGATCAGCGCCTACATCCTGCCCGGGATCATCCTCGGTGCGCTGGCGCTGGCCACGGCGGTCCGGCTCACCCGTACCTCGATCGCGGAGAACCTGCGCTCGGACTATGTGCGGACCGCGAAGGCCAAGGGGCTGCCCCGGCGCCGGGTGGTCGGCGTACACGTGCTGCGCAACTCGCTCATCCCGGTGATCACGTTCCTCGGCATCACGGTCGGCGACCTGATGAGCGGCGCCGTGGTGACCGAGAAGATCTTCAACATCCCCGGCATCGGCTTCCAGCTCTACCAGGGCATCCGGATCCAGGACGGGCCGACCGTCGTCTCCATCGTGAGCATCCTGGTGATCATCTACCTGATCGCCAACCTCGTCGTCGACATCCTGTACGCCGTCCTGGACCCGAGGATCCGCTATGAGTGACATCGAAGCCGTGGTCACCTCCGACGGGTACCCCAGCGGCGGCAACGGCACCGCCATGCGGCCACTGGAGGTCAACCTCGGCAAGGCGCGCAGCCTGGCCGGTGACGCCTGGCGGGACCTGCGCCGCAAGCCGCTGTTCTGGATCGCCGCCGTGCTGGTGCTCGCGTTCCTGGTGATGGCCGTCTTCCCACAGGTGTACACGTCCACCGACCCGCACTCCTGCGACCTGGCCGTCTCCCTGCAGTCCCCGGGCGGCCAGCACTGGTTCGGCACCGACGTGCAGGGCTGCGACGTCTACGCCCGCACCATCTACGGCGCCCGCGCCTCCATCTCCGTCGGCGTGCTCTCCACCCTGCTCGCCGGCGGCCTGGCCATCCTGGTGGGCATGGCGGCCGGCTTCTACGGCGGCTGGGTGGACGGCATCCTGGCCCGGATCATCGACATCGTGCTCGGCATCCCGCTGCTGCTGGCCGCCATCGTCTTCGGCCGTTCCTTCGCCAGCCAGAGCGTCTGGCCGGTGGTGATCGTGCTCGGCCTGCTCGGCTGGACCACCGCCGCGCGGGTCATCCGGTCCTCGGTGATCAGCGCCAAGCAGCAGGACTACGTGCAGGCGGCCCGGATGCTCGGGGCCGGCAACGGACGGATCATGAGCCGGCACATCCTGCCCAACGCGCTCGCCCCGATGATCGTGGTGCTCACCATCGCGCTGGGCGTGTTCATCTCCACCGAGGCGACGCTGTCCTTCCTCGGCGTCGGGCTGCGACCGCCGACCATCTCCTGGGGCGGCGACATCGCCGCCGCGCAGGGGCGGTTCCAGCAGAAGCCGTGGCCACTGCTCTTCCCGGCGGCCTTCCTGGCGCTGACCGTGCTGGCGTTCAGCATGCTCGGCGAGGCGGTCCGCGAGGCGTTCGACCCGAGGCTGCGGTGAGTGGCATGGCGGACATCGTGATCGGCGCACCCACCGCGGCCGCGCACCTGCTGGAGGTGGCCGACCTGTACGTCGAGTTCCGCACCCGGGACGGCGTGGCCCGGGTCATCAACGGGGTCAGCTACCACCTGGACGCCGGGGAGACGCTGGCGGTGCTGGGCGAGTCCGGCTCCGGCAAGTCGGTCACCGCGCAGACCATCATGGGCATCCTGGACATCCCGCCCGGGCACGTCTCCGGCGGCCGGATCCTGTTCCGCGGCCGGGACCTGCTGGCCATGAAGGAGGAGGAGCGCCGGCAGATCCGCGGCAAGGAGATCGCCATGATCTTCCAGGACGCCCTGTCCGCCCTCAACCCGGTCTTCACCGTGGGGTACCAGATCGCCGAGACGCTGCGTACCCGGGGAGGGTTGAGCAAGGCCGACGCCCGGGAGCGGGCCGTCGAGCTGATGGACCTGGTGCAGATCCCGGCCGCCCGGCAGCGCGTGCGGGAGTACCCGCACCAGTTCTCCGGCGGCATGCGGCAGCGCGTCATGATCGCCATGTCGCTGGCGCAGAACCCCAGCGTGCTGATCGCCGACGAGCCGACCACCGCGCTGGACGTCACCGTCCAGGCGCAGATCATGGACCTGCTCGGCGAGCTGCGCCGGGACCTCGGCATGGCGATGATCCTGATCACCCACGACCTGGGCGTGGTGGCCGACGTCGCGGACCGCATCGCGGTCATGTACGCCGGCCGCATCGTCGAGCACGCCGACGTGCACGAGCTCTACAAGGCACCGGCGCACCCGTACACCAAGGGGCTGCTGGAGTCGATCCCCCGGCTCGACGCCAAGGGCGAGGAGCTGGCCACCATCAAGGGGCTGCCGCCCAACCTGATGCGCATCCCCAGCGGCTGCCCGTTCCACCCGCGCTGCCCCTACGCCCAGCCGGTCTGTGTGGACACTGTGCCGCCCGACCACCAGCTGGGCGGCGGGCGCTACTCCGCCTGCCACTTCGCCGAGGAGGTACTCGATGGTCGCCTCGCCTGATCCGGTCGGCCGGCACGCCGCCCCCGGTCCGGCGCGCAGCGGGTCGGCCGTCCCGCCGGCCGCGGCGACCACCACCGGCCGGCCCCTCGGTGAGCCGATCATCACGGTGGACGGGCTGGTCAAGCACTTCCCGATCACCCAGGGGATCCTGTTCAAGAAGCAGATCGGCGCGGTGAAGGCGGTCGACGGGGTCTCCTTCGAGCTGCGCCGGGGCGAGACCCTCGGCGTCGTCGGCGAATCCGGCTGCGGCAAGTCCACCCTGGCCAAGCTGCTCATGCGGCTGGAGAAGCCGACCGCCGGCACGGTCACCTTCGAAGACCGGGACATCTTCAAGCTCAGCGGTGGCGACCTGCGTCGGCTGCGCCGCCGGATCCAGATGGTGATGCAGGACCCGTACACGTCGCTGAACCCGCGGATGACCGTCGGGGACATCATCGGGGAGCCGTTCGACATCCACCCGGAGGTCGCCCCGCGGGGCGACCGCCGCCGCCGCACCCGGGAACTGCTCGACCTGGTCGGCCTCAACCCGGAGCACATCAGCCGGTACCCGCACCAGTTCTCCGGCGGGCAGCGCCAGCGCATCGGCATCGCCCGGGCGCTCGCCCTGCGCCCCGAGGTGATCGTCTGCGACGAGCCGGTGTCCGCCCTCGACGTCTCCATCCAGGCGCAGGTGATCAACCTGCTGGAGCGGCTACAGGACGAGCTGGGGCTGTCCTACGTCTTCATCGCCCACGACCTGTCCGTGGTGCGGCACATCGCCGACCGGGTGGCTGTGATGTACCTGGGCCGGATCGTCGAGATCGGCACCGAGGACGAGATCTACGCGCACACCACGCACCCGTACACCCAGGCGCTGCTGTCCGCCGTGCCGGTACCCGACCCGCAGGCCCGGGCGCACCGGGACATCATCCGGCTGGTCGGGGACGTGCCGTCGCCGGCCAACCCGCCGTCCGGCTGCCGGTTCCGTACCCGCTGCTGGAAGGCCCAGGAGATCTGCGCGCGGGAGGACCCGCCGCTGGTCGCCCGGCCGGCCGACCCGCACCCGAGCGCCTGCCACTTCGCCGAGTACCGGCAGGTGGTGGCCTGACGCCGCACAGCCCACGGCCCCCGGTCACGGACCGGGGGTAAAGCCCACGGCCCCCGGTCACGGACCGGGGGTAAAGCCCGCGGCCCCGCTCCGGTGACCGGGGCAGGGCCGCGTGATGTCGGGGATGTGCTCAGGCTTCGGTGTAGCTGCCCTCGTAGTCGATGGAGCCGTCGCCGTCGGTGTCGGCGACCACGTGGTCGAGGACGCCGTCGTTGTTGGTGTCGGTGGCCGCCACGTCGTAGTAGCCGTCGCCGTCGGTGTCGGCGTCCACCTCGACCACGTTGTCACCGTCGGCGGTCACCTCGTAGTTGGCGATGCCGTCGCCGTCGGTGTCCACCAGATAGGTGTCGGTGCCGTCGGCGTTGTGGTCCACCTCGATCTGGTCGACGTGCCCGTCGTGGTCGACGTCCGCCTCATAGAACTCGCTCATCAAAGACTCCCTGGAAGATCGCTCTCGGTCTGACGGAGTGAACATTACGTCCCCGCCGCAGCCGGCGGATCCCGGAATCGTGCCAGGGCACCAACCCGATCAGCCACCCCTCGACCAGCGTGGCTGCGGCGGCCGGCGGGGCCGGCGCGACCTCAGTGGAAGAAGTGGCGGGTGCCGGTGAAGTAGAGCGTCACGCCGGCCGCCCGCGCCGCCGCCACGACCTCTTCGTCCCGGATCGAGCCGCCCGGCTCGACGACGGCACTCACCCCGGCGTCCAGCAGGATCTGCAGGCCGTCGGCGAACGGGAAGTAGGCGTCGCTGGCGGCCACCGAACCCTTGGCCCGATCGCCGGCCCGGGAGACCGCGAGCCGGCAGGAGTCCACCCGGTTCACCTGGCCCATGCCCACGCCCACCGAGGCGCCGTCGGCGGCCAGCAGGATGGCGTTGGACTTCACCGACCGGATCGCCCGCCAGGCGAAAGCCAGGTCGGCCAGGGTTGCCGGGTCGGCCGGCTGCCCGGAGACCAGCGTCCAGCCGGCCGGGTCGTCGCCGGCCGCGTCCACCCGGTCGGCGCCCTGCACCAGCAGGCCGCCGGAGACCTGCCGGGACTCGGTCGGCTCCGCGGTCCACTGTGGAGCGATGAGCACCCGGGTGTTCTTGCGGGTCTGCAACCGTTCCAGCGCCTCCGGGGTGTAGGCCGGCGCCACCACCACCTCGGTGAACACGCCCTTGAGCTGGTCCACCAGGGCGCCGGTGACCTCGCCGTTGACGGCCACCACGCCGCCGTAGGCCGAGCCCGGGTCGCAGGCGTGCGCCTTGCGGTGCGCCTGCGCCACGTCGGCGCCCACCGCGATGCCGCACGGGTTGGCGTGCTTGATGATCGCCACGCACGGGTCGGTGAAGTCGTTGCAGGCGCGCCAGGCGGCGTCCGCGTCGACGTAGTTGTTGTACGACATCTCCTTGCCGGTCAGCTGGACGGCCTGGGCCAGGCCGGCCGGGCGGGCCGGGTCGGTGTAGAGGGCGGCGCGCTGGTGCGGATTCTCGCCGTAGCGCAGCACCGCGCGCCGGGTCAGCGCCTGACCGGTGAACTGCGGCCAGCCCGAGTCGTCGGCGGTCAGGGCGGTGGCGCACCACTGCGCGATGGCCACATCGTAGGCGGCGATGTCGGCGAACGCCCGGGCCGCCAGCGACCGGCGCAGCGCCAGCGTGGTACCCCCGGCGGCGAGCGCCCCGACGATCAGCGGGTAGGCCGCCGGGTCGGTGAGCACGGCGACGCTGGCGTGGTTCTTCGCAGCCGAGCGGACCATCGCCGGGCCACCGATGTCGATCTTCTCGATGATCTCCTCCTCCGTGCCACCGGCGGCGAGCGTCTCGGTGAACGGGTACAGGTTGGAGACCAGCAGGTCGAACGGTTCGATGCCCAGCTCGTCGAGCTGCCCGCGGTGGGCGTCCAGCCGCAGGTCGGCCAGCAGCCCGGCGTGCACCTTCGGGTGCAGCGTCTTGACCCGGCCGTCCAGGCACTCGGGGAAGCCGGTGAGCTGCTCCACCGGCGTCACCGGCAGGCCCAGGCCGGTCAGGTGGGCGGCCGTGTTGCCGGTGGAGACCAGCTCGGCGCCGGCCGCGTGCAGCGCCCGGGCCAGCTCCTCCAGGCCGTCCTTGGACCAGACGCTCAGCAGCGCGCGGCGGATCGGGCGCAGGTCGTTCACGGGATGGTCACCTTTCTGCCGGTGACGGTCCAGCCCTCGCGGACCAGCCGACCGATGGACTCAACGAGTTGCCGGCGCTCGGCGTCCTTGATCCGCTCGGTGAGCGTCTCCTCGGTGTCGTCGTCGAGCACCGGGACGGTGGTCTGCGCCACGATCGGGCCGGTGTCCACCCCGGCGTCGACGAAGAACAGCGTCGCCCCGGACACCTTGACCCCGTAGGCCAGCGCGTCGCGCGGGCCGTGGATGCCGGGGAAGGCGGGCAGCAGGGCGTTGTGGGTGTTCAGGTAGCGGTCGCCGAACTCGGCGAGGAAGGCCGGCCCGACGAGTTTGAGGAAGCCTGCGGAGATCACCAGGTCCGGCTTGTGGGCGGCGACGGCCGCGGTGAGCGCGGCGTCCCAGTCGGCCCGCAGCGGGTGGTCGCGCAGCCGCTCCACGAAGGTGGGTACGCCCGACCGCGCGGCCCGGTCCAGGCCGGCGATGCCGTCCCGGTCGGCGCCCACGGCCACCACTGTGGCGCCGTAGGCCGGATCGGCGCAGGCGTCCAGGAGGGACTGCAGGTTGCTGCCGGAGCCGGACACCAGGACTACCAGGCGGGCGCTCACGGCACCCCACCCTACCGGCCGCCCGGTCGGCGCCCGGAGCGGGTACCTGGGAACTGTCGCGCTGCTCAGCTAGGCTGCGAGGCTTGGGCGCCGTAACGCGCCGTAACCGAAACGCCGTGTCCGGCCGTGCCATGTCCGACAACGCGGTGGAACGACCCGTGAAGGGAACGCGCCATGCAGCCTGGCTACCCCGGCTCCGGCCAGGATCCGTACAACCAGCAGCCACCGTCCGACCCGTTCAACGCGCCGGGCTACGGGCAGTACCCGCCGTCGAACCAGGACCCGTACGGACAGCCCCAGCAGCCGGCGCCCGGCGCGCCCTACCAGGACCCGTACGCGCCGCCGCAGGAGTATTCGGTCCAGCCGCCCACCAGCGGCCAGCCCTACGACCCGTACTCCCAGCAGCCCCAGTCGGCGCCGCCGACCAGCTACCCGCCGGCCCCCGGCTACCAGCAGGGCTACCCGCCGGCCCCGGGCTACCAGCAGCCGGTGGTCTACCCGGGCGGGCCCGGCTACGGTGCCCCGGCGCCGACAGGTAGCAACACCCTCGCCCTGGTCTCGATGATCCTGGGCATCGCCTCGATCGTGCTCTGCTGCTACGGCATCGGCCTGGTCCTCGGCGGCGTGGCGCTGGTGCTGGGCTTCCTCGGCCTGCAGAAGGTGAAGAACGAGAACGCCGGCAACCGGGGCATGGCCATCGCCGGCCTGATCACCGGCGGCATCGGCGCGCTGCTGAGCCTGGGCTTCCTGATCCTGTTGATCGCCGGCCAGCTCAACTCGTAGCGCGCAGGCGACCCGCGCGCCGCCGGGGATGTCACCGCCCCGGCGGCGGCCGCGGGAGGGCAGCCGGCACCCCCGGGCAGCGGCTACGCTCGGCGGGCACGCCGCTGACCGGCGCGCCGCTCATCCCGGAAGGACCACCCCCATGCAGCCTGGCTACCCCGGTCAGGATCCGACCGCCCCGCCGCCGGCCAACCCGTACGACACGCCCGGCTACGGCGGCTACCCCGCCCAGCCCGACCCGTACGCCCAGCCCTACGCCCAGCCGTACGGCCAGCCCTCGGTCAGCGCCCAGCCCCACGGCCAGCCCGCGGTCAGCGGCCAGCCCTACGCCCAGCCGTACGTCCAGCCCCCGGTGAGCGCCCAGCCCTACGACCCGGAGAGCGGCTACCCCCAGCCGGGCTACCCCCAACAGCCCGGCTACCCCCAGCAGCCCGGTTATCCCCCGCAGCCCGGCTACCCCCCGCAGCCCGGCTATCCCCCGCAGTCCGGCTATCCCCAGCCCGGGTACGACCAGCAGCCCGGCTACGCCCAGCCGGGCTACGGCTACCAGGCGCCGGTCGTGTACCCGGCCGGGTACACGGTGCCGGGATACGCGCCGCCCGCCAGCCGCAGCAACAGCCAGGGGGTGCTCGCGCTGATCTTCGGTATCGCGTCGCTGCCGCTGGCGGGCTGCTGCAGCGTGCTCGGCATCGGGGCCGGTATCGCCGGCGTCATCCTCGGCATCATCGGCCGCCGCAAGGCCGCCCAGGGCCTGGCCGACAACGGCGGAATGGCGCTGGCCGGCCTCATCTGCGGCGCGATCGGCACCGCGCTGGGACTGGCGAGCATCGTCTTCGCCCTTGTCTACAACGGCAGCATCCTGTTCAACCGCTACTGAACCCGGCGGCCGGGTGACTCCACCGGCCCGCAGGCCAGGTCACCGGCGTCGGGTCGGCGGGGTCGACGCCGGACGGGTGGGGCGGCTGCGACGGGGCTGGCGGGACCCCATGGCCACCGCCGTGGCCGCCGCGCCGAGCAGCGCGCCGAGCCCGACCACTCCGGTGGCCACCAGGGCGACCTGCCAGGGGACCGGGCCGAGCCCGGTGAGCCGGCCGGTGCCCAGGTCCCCGGTGGAGACCAGCGCGGCAAGGCCGAGCAGTGCCCCGGCGACCGGCCCGGCGAGCAGGCTGGCGCCGGTGAGCGCGAGCCAGCGCGGCGGCGGCGCGTCGGGCCCGCGCAGCTGCCGCCGGGCCAGCAGCCCGCCGGCCACCATGCCGGCCGCCACCGGGAGGCCGAGCAGCAGCACACCGACGCCGGAGGCGGCGCTGCGCGGCAGTCCGGCCAGCACCGGCAGGGCCGGCAGCGGCCCCAGCGTCACGCTGGCCGCGCTGACCGACGTCCCGGCCCCCACCGCGAAGCCCGGACCGATCAGGTACGCCGCGGCCCAGGCGGCCAGGTTCGGCGCGTAGCTCAGGCAGACCAGGGTGAGCCCGGCCTGCCCGGCCACCCCGGCGTGGTACGCGCGCAGCACGTCGGTGGCGTCGCCGGCGTGCGTGGCCAGGGCCAGCCCGCCGAGTCCCGCCCCGGCGGCCAGTACCAGCCCGCCGCTGACCAGCCCGGTGCGCAGCGCGTCGCGTAGCAGCTGCGGCGTGCGGCGCAGCAGTCGGCCCGGCAGCCCCGCCTCGGCCGCCGCCCCGGCGCCACCGAACACGACAGCGAAGACGCCCAGCCGCAGCGCCGCACCGGCCGGCCCGACGTGTACCCCGCCGGCGGCGGTGAGCCGGGCGGCCAGCGCGCCGAGCGCGGCGTACCCGATCGCCACCGCACCCGCGGCGGCCAGGACCGGCCAGGCTCCACGGCGCCGCCGGGCGTCCACCGCGCGCGCGGTGTGCACCCCGGCCCGGCTCACCCGCCAGGCCGCCAGGGCGCTGAGTACGAGCGGCGCAACCGACAGCTTCGCCCCCGCCACCGTCGCCGGTACCCCGTGCCCGAGCAGCCACAGCGCCAGGCTCCCGCGGAGCGCACCGACGACACCGGGCCCGCCCGGCCCCGGCATGCTCACCAACAGCACCACGACCAGCACCGGCAGCCAACCGGCCAGCGCCCCCAGCGCGCTGGTGACGGCCGCCGCGACGAGTACCGGCGCCCGGCCGCGCCGGGCCGGCCCCGCCCCGCCGCGCTCGCCGCCCCGCCGCCCCGCGGGCCGCTGGCGCTGCGCCGAGGCTGCCGTGCCCAGGCCACCGGCTCCCCGCCGGCCCGCCCGGGGTCCGCCGGCGCCCGGCGCACCGTCGGCGGTTCGGCCACCGCGTCCGGGGCGCTGCGGTGGCGAGGCGCCCGTACGCCGATCCCGGTCGCCGCGGCGGTCGTCCGGGCGATCGTCGACGGCTTCACCGCCCGGCGCACCGTCCCGGTCCGGCCCGGCGCGCTCCAGCGCTTCCCGATCGGGCGGCAGGCGATCGGGCGCCTCCCGGTCGAGCCGGGTCCGGTCCGGTGCCTCCCGGTCCAGCCGGGCGCCGGGCACGATCGAGCGCCACACCGCACCGGCCGGGTCGCCGTCCCCGGCGGGGATCGGGTCGGGGGCGTCGGGGTGGTCGGTGGTGCGCTCGCCAGGGGTGCCAGACATCCCCTCGACTTTCTCAAACAGATGACGGCCGGTCACTGCGACCGGCCGTCATCACGGCGACTTTCCGGGGTGTACGCGCCCGTACCGGCGCGGTGTTTCCCGGGTCTTTGCCCGTCCGGGGCGGCGCTACAGCGAGGTGATGACCTCACGCATGAGCAGCGCCGTCTCGGTGGGGGTCTTGCCGACCTTCACGCCGGCGGCTTCCAGCGCCGATTTCTTCGCCTCGGCGGTACCGGACGAGCCGGAGATGATGGCACCGGCGTGGCCCATGGTCTTTCCGGGCGGGGCGGTGAACCCGGCGATGTAGCCGACCACGGGCTTGCTGACGCTGGCCTTGATGAAGTCGGCGGCGCGCTCCTCGGCGTCCCCGCCGATCTCACCGATCATGACGATGGCGTCGGTCTCCGGGTCGTCCTGGAAGGCGGCCAGCGCGTCGATGTGGGTGGTGCCGATGACCGGGTCGCCGCCGATCCCGACGCAGGTGGAGAAGCCGAGGTCGCGCAGCTCGTACATCATCTGGTAGGTCAGCGTGCCGGACTTGGAGACCAGTCCGATGCGGCCGGGCCCGGCGATGTCGGCCGGGATGATGCCGGCGTTGGAGGCGCCCGGCGAGGCCACCCCGGGGCAGTTCGGGCCGACCACCCTGGTGCGGTTGCCGCTGGCCACGTTGTGCGCCCAGGCGGCGGTGGAGTCGTGCACCGGGATACCTTCGGTGATCACTACGGCAAGCGGGATCTGCGCGTCGATCGCCTCGATCATCGCGGCCTTGGCGAAGGCCGGCGGTACGAAGATCACCGACACGTCCGCGCCGGTCTCCTTCATGGCCTCGGCCACGCCACCGAAGACGGGTACCTGATGGCCGTCGAAGTCCACCTTGGTCCCGGCCTTGCGCGGGTTGGTACCCCCGACGATGGTCGTCCCGGCGCGCAGCATCCGGCGGGTGTGCTTGGACCCCTCCGAGCCGGTGATGCCCTGGACGATCACCTTCGAGTCCCTGGTCAGCCAGATTGCCATGTCACGCCCCTTCGTTGGCTACGCGCGAGCCCCGCGCGGCGGCCGCGAGCTCGGCGGCGCGCTGGGCGGCGCCGTCCATCGTGTCGACCCGCTCGACCAGCGGGTTGTCGGCGCCGTCCAGGATGGCCCGGCCGGCCTCGGCGTTGTTGCCGTCGAGCCGGACGACCAACGGCTTGGCGACCGCCTCGCCCCGGTCACCGAGCAGCTTGAGGGCCTGCAGGATGCCGTTGGCGACCGCGTCGCAGGCGGTGATACCGCCGAACACGTTGACGAACACGCTGCTGACGCCCGGGTCGGAGAGCACGATCTCCAGGCCGTTGGCCATCACCTCGGCGCTGGCACCGCCGCCGATGTCGAGGAAGTTGGCCGGGCGTACCCCGCCGTGCGCTTCGCCGGCGTAGGCGACCACGTCCAGAGTGGACATCACCAGGCCGGCGCCGTTACCGATGATGCCGACCTCGCCGTCGAGCTTGACGTAGTTGAGGTCGCGCTCCTTGGCCCGCTGCTCCAGCGCGTCGACGGCGGAGGTGTCCTCCAGCGCCTCGTGGTCGGGGTGCCGGAAGCCGGCGTTGCCGTCGAAGGTGACCTTCGCGTCCAGCAGCAGCACCCGTCCGTCGCTGACCTTCGCCAGCGGGTTCACCTCGACCAGCAGGGCGTCCTCGGCGACGAAGGTCTGCCAGAGCTTCACCGCGATGGCCTCGACCTGCTCGGCGACGTCGGCCGGGAAACCGGCCCGGGCGACGATCTCGTGCGCCTTGGCCGCGTCGACGCCGACGTTCACGTCGATCGGCTCCTTGACGACCTTCTCCGGGGATTCCTCGGCGACCTGCTCGATCTCCATGCCGCCGGCCGTGCTGGCGATGCAGAGGAAGGTACGGTTCGCCCGGTCCAGCAGGTAGGAGAAGTAGTACTCCTCGACGATCTGCGCGGTGGTGGTGACCATCACCTTGTGGACGGTGTGGCCCTTGATGTCCATACCGAGGATGTCGGCGGCACGCGCCTGCGCCTCGTCCACCCCGTCGGCCAGCTTCACACCGCCGGCCTTGCCACGCCCGCCGACCTTCACCTGGGCCTTGACGACCACCTGGCCGCCCAGCCGCTCGGCGATGGCGCGGGCCTCCTCCGGGGTCGTCGCGACGCCGCCGTCCAGCACGGGCAGCCCGTGCTTGGCGAACAGGTCGCGCCCCTGGTACTCGAACAGGTCCACGTACACCCTCTTCTTCTACAGACGGGCTGATGGCCGCAGCCTAATCGTCCGTTTACGTCGGGCCGCGCGCCGGGCGGCCGGTGTGCCTTACCGCACAAGCGCCCGGTCAAGAATTATCGGCGGCCCGCGTAACCCCCGCCGTCGAGGGCTCGTTGTGCTGTACGTCGGCGGCGAAGAAATTCGCAGAGCCTGACAAGGCGGCCGATGCCCTGTCGGTCGAGGGGTGGCGGCGGGGCGTCGTGCATAGGGTGGCCGGGCGTGTGAGGGGTGCGTCCGGCCACCCGCCTTTAGCCTGTCTCCCCGTTTCCCAGCTCTCGTGTCGCAGGCCCTGGTCAGCCGACCGGGGCGCCGAGCGTGGTGCGGACCCAGTCGACGATCGCCTGGGTGGTCGCGCCGGGCGTGAAGATCTTGGCGACCCCCATGCGGGTCAACTCCGGCAGGTCGGCGTCGGGGATGATCCCGCCACCGAAGACCACGATGTCGGCCGCGTCGCGCTCCCGGAGCAGCTCGATGACCCGGGCGAAGAGGGTCATGTGCGCGCCGGACAGCACGGACAGCCCGATCGCGTCGGCATCCTCCTGGATGGCCGTCTGCACGATCTGCTCCGGGGTCTGGTGCAGCCCGGTGTAGATGACCTCCATGCCGGCGTCGCGCAGGGCGCGGGCCACCACTTTGACGCCACGGTCGTGCCCGTCGAGGCCGGGCTTGGCGACCACCACGCGCAACGGAGCGCCCATCGTCGACCGTCCTTCGCTGCCGTCCCGGCTCGCACGTCCGGGCCTGAGCTTTCGTTCAGGTAGCACCGTACCGCCTCGGCGCGGCACTGCGCTGCGACGCTCCACGGCTACACCGCGTCACCATCGGACTACGTACCCAAAGTAGGGAAACGATGACTGAATGCGTTGGTGCACAACAATTCCGACTGCGCCAAAGTGACCAACCGGGTACTTCGACCGGCCCACCGTCACGCTGGCACACCGAAACCTGCGACGCAGCTTGTTTTCCGGGTCACAGGTTGGCTACGGTGTCACCTGTTGTCATCTGGGCCACAGCTTCCCGCCAGCCGGCAGGGGCATCGACGTCCGGACGACACGCGACCGGAGAGCCGTCTTCCCCCTGGCGAACCGGTCGCCGTTCAGCAGCCGATTCGGAGGGTGTGCGTGTCTTCTCGCGAAGATAGCGGTCGCTACCGCGGGCGCCGCAGAGCACCGACACCACCCCGTTCCCGCTATGCCGCCGTCGTCACGACGGCCTTCGTCGGCGCCGGAATCGTGGCGCTGGGTGCGGCCCACTCGATGCACGACGCCACGCCGGAGACGGCGGCCCGCGCCGCCAGTTTCACCAGCGACGCCGACCGCCTCGCCGCCGCCGACCGCGCCAACCGTGACTCCTCCCGGGTCGACCTGCTCTCCGCCGACCAGGCCGCGGTCGACCTGTGGATGCTCCCGCTGCAGAACTACACCGTCTCCACGCCGTTCAGCGTGGACGCGTCCAACCTGCACCCGGGCGTCGACCTGGCAGCCCGGGGCGGCACGCCGTACTACGCCACGCACGCCGGCACGGTGAAGCTGGCCCGCGCGATGGCGGGTACGGGTACGCCGTCGTGCTGGACCTGGGCGACGGCACCACGATCCTCTACGGCCACTCCTCGAAGATCTTCGTCAACGAGGGCCAGCAGGTGCTGGCCGGCGAGGCATTGGGACTCGTCGGTGACAGTGGGTATGCTTTCGGTGACGGCTTGTATTTCGAGGTTCGGGTGAAAAACAAGGCCGTCGAGCCGCGGGCGTTTCTCCTCCAACGAGGGGTTGACATCGACAACAGCACGCAGCCGGTGGACAACTGAGCGCGTCGCTTTCGCCCGGATAACGGGCTATCAGCCGGAAATTTCCGGTAGGAAACCTTCACCGAATCCGTAGGTGTGGCGGACGTCACCGTTCGAGGTGTGTCCGGCGTCACCTGCGGATTCTTGCTTCTTTCGCTCCTCAACCGTCGATATCAGGAGCGATTCGGGCGAATCGCGCTGTGCCTTGCGTCACACCGGGTCCGGCTCGCGGCCGCCGTGGAACGGGGCTGCCCGGCACTGTTGACCCACCGAGTCAACGGTGATGGAAGGAATCCCCCCGTGCAGCATCGCGCCACAGAATGGATCGATCGCGCCACCGAGCGGATCACCCGTACCCCCGCCTGGGTCCGCTCAAACCTCCCCGCCCGGGTCCAGTCCCTGGTCAGCACCGTTCGCGAGCTCGACCAGACGAACCTGAGCGGACGTGGTCGGACCGCACTCCTGGCCAGCGTCGCCCTCGTCGGGACCGGCCTGGCCGGCGCCGTCACCACCTCGGTGTACACCGCCACCCAGCACGGCACCTCGCACAGCAGCCAGGTGGCGGCAATCGACGCCGAGCGCTCGGCCGCCGACCGGGCCGACCGGGCCACCCGGCCGCAGGCCCCCGCCCCGCCCACCGACGCCCCCGCCGCTCCGGTCCAGGCTGCCCCCGCGCCGGCCGCGCCGGCACCCGCCGCGCCCGCCCCGGCGCCGCCGCCGTCCTGGGTCGCCCCGATGGGCCAGTACGAGCTGACCTCCTGCTACGGACCCCGCTGGGGTACCGAGCACCAGGGCATCGACTTCGCCAACGTGGCCGGCACCCCCGAACTGGCCGCCGGCGCCGGCACGGTGCTGCTGGCCGGCTGGAACAACGGCGGCTACGGCAACTTCGTCGTCATCGACCACGGCAACAGCACCTACACCCTCTACGGGCACGCCGAGAAGGTGCTGGTCTCGCCGGCCAGCACGTCGAGCGCCGGCCAGCCGATCGCCCTGGAGGGCACCACCGGCGACTCCACCGGCCCGCACCTGCACTTCGAGGTGTGGAACGGCATGTGGAGCCGGATCGAGCCGGCCGCCTTCCTCCGCGACCGCGGCGTCAACCTGCCCGGCTGCTGACAAAAGACCTGCGCACCCCGCGCTGCCCCGGTCCGATGGCCCGACGCGACAGCGTCCGGGCCATCGGCGTTCCGCGGCGCTAGATCTTCTCGATCGGGGCGTGCCGCAGGACCAGCCACATCACCTGGTCGCCGAAGTCGATCTGGGCCTGCGCACGCGCGCCGGCGCCCTGGACCACCAGCACCCGGCCCAGCCCCCAGCGCTGGTGGTTGACCCGGTCGCCCGCGGCTCAGGCTGGGCACCTCACCTGGGCCAGCTCGCTGGCGGTGGACAGGCCGGCGGCGTCGATGCCCAGCCGCTGCGCGATCCGGGCAGCGCCCGGCGGACGCCGCCGCGCGGCGGTGCCCACGAAGGAGCCGCGACCACCGACGCCGCCGCCGCTGCCCGACCAGCGACGTGTACGCCGCCCTCGGTGCGCTCCCAGCGGGTCAGCTCCTCCGGCAGCTCCTCCAGGAACCGGGACGCCGGGTTGTACTGCGGCGCGCCCCAGGCGCTGCGGGTCACCGCCCGGGACAGGTAGAGCCGGTGGCGGGCCCGGGTGATGCCCACGTAGGCCAGCCGGCGCTCCTCCTCCAGCTCCCGGCTGTTGCCCAGCGAGCGCAGGTGCGGGAAGACGCCGTCCTCCAGCCCGGTCAGGAAGACCACCGGGAACTCCAGCCCCTTGGCCGTGTGCAGGGTCATCAGGGTGACCACGCCCTCGTGGTCCGGATCGTCGGAGGGGATCTGGTCGGCGTCGGCGACCAGGGACACCTGCTCCAGGAAGCCGGCCAGGGTGGCCCGGACCCCGTCCGGCGAGGCGGCGTCGGTCGCCCCGGCGACGTAGGCCAGCGGCGCGGCACCGGCCGGCGGCCCAGCCTCACCGGCGGCCTCCTCGCCGGCAGCGTCGTCGGCCGCGCGGGCGTCGGCCGCGACCGTGGCGGCCACCCGTTCGGTGTACTCGCGGGCGACGCTGACCAGCTCCTGGAGGTTCTCCACCCGGCCCTCGTCCTGCGGGTCGGCGCTCTCCTCCAGCTCGGCCAGGTAGCCGGAGCGCTGCAGCGCCGCCTCGACCACCTCCTCCGGCGTGCCCGCCTGCGACAACTCGCGCAGCTCGTCGAGCAGCCGCCACGAACTCGGCGATCGGCCGCCGACCGAGCGCGGCGCGATGCCCGGCGCCTCGGCGGCCCGGCGCAGCGCGGCGCCGAAGGAGATCCGTTCCCGGCTGGACAGCGCCTCGACGCACGCCTCCGCCCGGTCGCCGATACCGCGCCGGGGGGTGTTGAGGATGCGCCGCATGCTCACCGTGTCGTCCGGGTTGTCGATCGCCCGCAGGTAGGCCAGCGTGTCGCGGACCTCCTTGCGCTCGTAGAAGCGCACCCCGCCGACCACCTTGTAGGGCAGGCCGATCCGGATGAACACCTCCTCGAACACCCGGGACTGGGCGTTGGTGCGGTAGAAGACGGCCACGTCCCGGGGCTTCGGCGTCGCCCGCGGTCGCACAGCCGGTCGATCTCCCGGGCGACCCAGTCGGCTTCGGCGTGCTCGGTGTCGGCCACGTAGCCGACGATCTGCTCGCCCTCGCCCTGGTCGCTCCACAGCCGCTTGGGCTTGCGCTCGGTGTTGCGGTCGATCACCGCGTTGGCCGCGGACAGGATGGTCTGGGTGGAGCGGTAGTTCTGCTCCAGCAGGATGGTCCGGGCGGCCGGGAAGTCCCGCTCGAACTCCAGGATGTTGCGGATGGTGGCGCCGCGGAACGCGTAGATCGACTGGTCGGCGTCGCCCACCACGCACAGCTCAGCCGGGGGCAGCTCCCCCGCGCCGGCCCCGACCAGCTCCTTGACCAGCATGTACTGGGCGTGGTTGGTGTCCTGGTACTCGTCGACGAGGACGTGCCGGAAGCGCCGCCGGTAGTGTCTCCGCCACTGCGGGGAAGGCCTGCAGCAGGTGCACCATCGCTCATGATCAGGTCGTCGAAGTCCAGCGCGTGTGCCTCGGCGAGGCGGCGCTGGTAGAGGGCGTACGCCTCGGCGACGGCGCGCTCCGCGGCGTTCTTCGCGGCGGCCGCCGCCGCGTCCGGGTCGATCAGCTCGTTCTTCAGGTTCGACACCGGCGGCCGCCAGCGCCCGGGCCGGGTACCGCTTCGGGTCCAGGTCCAGCTCGCGGGCCACCAGCTGCATGAGCCGCCGGGAGTCGTCCGCGTCGTAGATGGAGAACGTCGACTTCAGGCCCAGCGTGCCGGTGCTCGGCGCGCAGGATGCGCACGCACGCCGAGTGGAAGGTGGACACCCACATCAGCCGGGCGCGGTTGCCGACCAGGTGCGCCACCCGCTCCTTCATCTCCCCGGCGGCCTTGTTGGTGAACGTGATCGCCAGGATCTCGCCCCGGGTGCGCGCCCCGCTCGGCGAGCAGGTACGCGATCCGGTTGGTGAGCACCCGGGTCTTGCCCGAGCCCGCACCGGCCACGATGAGCAGCGGCCCACCGGCGTGCAGGACCGCCTGCCGCTGTGGCTCGTTGAGTCCGGCCAGCAGCTGCTCCCCGGACAGCCGGGGGCGCCGCGCCGGCCGGTCACCGGCCGGTTCCCGCTCGGCGTGGGCCGGCCCGCCGCGCGGCGGCGCGACGCCGGGACTGTCCGGATCCGGGGCGGTGGCGGAGCGGACGCTACGGCCGGAACCGGCGGGCCGGTCGGCCGGGGCGCCGGCTGGGCGATGGGGTTCGAAGAGAGACTGCATCGCGGCCCGAGTCTATGCCCGCGCCCCGACATCCCCGCCGGGCCTGGCCGCCCCTGGCACCCCGGCAGCCCCAAGCGGCACACTCCGCACCGACCCCGGGCGGCCGCCCCGCCGCCCCGGCCGACCCCGCCCAGCTGGAACGCAGCCCCGCCGAGCCGGGACGCAACCCCGCCGGACCCCGCCGAGCCGGGACGCAGCCCCGCCGGACCCCGCCGAGCCGGGACGCAGCCCCGCCGGACCCCGCCGAGCCGGGACGCAGCCCCGGCCATACAGTCAACCGCCATGACGGACTGGACCGGTACGGCGGTCGTGGTCTGCGCACTCGCTGATGGCGGCGTGGTGCCTGCTGCTGGCCGCGCGGGACCGCGCCCCCGGCCGGCGGGAGCTGGTCGGGCTGGCGCGTGGTCGAGCTGCTGGTACTGGTGCATGTGGCGGCCAGCGTGCTGCGCGCGGCCGGCGCCGGCAGCCCCGCCGAGCCGGTGCCGTTCGCCGGCTACCTGGCCACCATCGCGCTGATCGTGCCGGCCGGGATCGTGCTGGCGCAGTTGGAGCCGACCCGCTGGGGGTCAATCATCGCCGCAGTCGCCTGCCTGGTCGATCCGGTACTGGTGGTCCGGTTGAACCAGGTGTGGCATGGCTGACCGAGAAGATCAACGCGGGCCCGGGGCGGGTGCTCGTCGCCGTGTACGGGCTCTTCGCGCTCTCCGCCGACTGCCCGCGCCGCCGTCCAGATCGCCACCAAGTTCTCCGAGGCGCCGCTGGCGTACCTGCTCTCCGCGCTCGCCGGGGTGGTCTACATCGTGGCGACCGTGGCGCTGGCCCGGGACAACCGGCGGCTGGCGCTCGGCTGCGTCAGCTTCGAACTGGCCGGCGTGCTCGCCGTCGGGACAGCCAGCTGCTGGTCGCGCGGACGCCTTCCCGGACGCCACCGTCTGGTCCGACTACGGCCAGGGGTACGGCTACGTGCCGCTGGTCCTGCCCGTCGTCGGCCTGGCCTGGCTGTGGTACTCCGCACGACGCAAGACGCCCGACGGGGGTGTGCCCGGTTGACGTCCGCCCAGGCCCCGGTGGCATACTCGTCAACGTGAGCAGTCAGCGGCGATTTTTTGCCTACGGCGTCGGGAGTCCGGCAGCCGTGGGTCGCTCCTGATCGACAGACCTGCGAAACGCCCCGGGCTCACCAGCCCGGGGCGTTGCTGCGTTCCGGGCGTGCACCGGGCCCACTCGCCCGTACCTGACGAAGGAGCACCGATGAGCGCCACCATCCTGGACCAGCCGCAGCCGGGCGGCTCGGACGACAGCGGCCCCAGCGGGCCCGACGCGGCCGGGCAGCCGGCCGGCGGCACCGGCGCTGGCGCCGACCAGCACATCGCCGGCCTGCGCCAGCGCATCGACGAGATCGACGCGGCGATCATCGCGCTCTGGCAGGAGCGGGCGGCCATCTCCCGGGAGGTCGGCGCCACCCGGGTCGCCTCCGGCGGTACCCGCCTGGTGCTCTCCCGCGAGCGGGAGATCATGGAACGCTTCCGCGACGCCCTGGGCGAGGACGGCACCCAGCTCGCCCTGCTGATCCTGCGCGCCGGCCGCGGCCGGCTCTAGTACCCGCAGCAGGCCGGTACTGCAACGAGCCGCCACATTGATTGACCCACATCGATGTAACCGCTAGGATTCCGCCATTCTGTCGGCTGGCCGGCGGATCGGGGTTTCCTGAGTGGAGAATCGCATGAAGCACCCACCTGCTCACCGTCGTGCCGTACGGCGCCTGATCGCCGGCCTGGCGGCCGCCATGGTCGGCGCAGTCGGCTCGCTCGCCCTCGTCACGCCGAGCCAGGCCGCCATCCCCTGTGAACTGACCTACGACGCGAGCTTCTGGAGCGATCCGTGGCAGCCGGGGCCGCAGTTCGAGGTCAGTGCGAGCATCAAGAACACCGGCCGGGTGACGTCGACCAACTGGGTCGTCTACATCTCGCTGCCACCGGGCACGTCCAACAATTTCTGGTGGGGCGTGCAACCAATGCCCGAGTACGGTGACGGTTGGTTCTCCGCCACGTCCTACGACAACGCGCTCCCACCCGGCGCGAGCGCCCAATTCGCCTTTTACGGAACCACGACCCCGGAGAACGTCGGCGGCACGGTGAGCATGTTCGTGTGCAGCATCGGTTGACCCCCGGGGCGGCCGGTGTCGTCCACGCCGGCCGAACCGACAGATCGGCGCCACCCCGGTCCCCCGGCCGGCACTCGTCTCGGCCACGTCCAGCTCCCGTCCCGGGCCGGCTGCGGCTGGCAGACCCGGCGCGCCGGAAAGCGGCTGGCAAATCCAGCGCGTCCGAAGCGGTCGCGGGGGCGCCGGGGCTGGCGGTGCGGCGGCCGTTAGGCTCGGTGTCCGTGAGCTTCCCACCCTCCGCGACGCCCATCACCGACGCCGAGCGCGCCCTGGTGGTCGCCGCCCACCCGGACGACGTCGACTTCGGCGCCGCCGGCACCATCGCCGGCTGGGTGGCCGCCGGCATCGAGGTCAGCTACCTGCTGGTCACCCGGGGCGACTCGGGCGGCTTCGACGCCACCCCGCGCGACCAGATGCCGGCGCTGCGCGAAGCCGAGCAGCGGGCCGCCGCGGCCGCCGTCGGGGTGACCAGCGTGGAGTTCCTGGAGGGGTACTCGCGACGGCAGCGTCACGCCGTCGCTGGAGCTGCGCAAGGAGATCGTCCGGGCGATCCGCCGGTACCGGCCGGACCGGGTGCTCACCTCGTCCCCGCTGCGCCGCTACGACCGCATCGCCGGCCCCAGCCACCCGGACCACCTGGCCGTCGGCGAGGCCACCACCTGCGCCATCTACCCGGACGCGCGCAACGAGTTCGCCCTGCCCGAGCTGCTGCGCGACGAGGGGCTGAAGCCGTGGACGGTGCGCGAGGTCTGGTACACCGCCGGACCCGACCCGGACCACGCCGTCGACATCACCGACCAGCTCGACGCCAAGCTCGCCGCGCTGCGCGCGCACGCCACGCCAGGTCAGCCACTTCGACGTGGCGACGATGGTGCGCGAGCGGCTGGCCGCGGTGGCCGCCCAGCTCGGGCTGCCGGAGGGCCGCTACGCCGAGGCGTTCAGCGTCTTCTCCACCGCCTGAGCCGCCGGTTAGACGAGCCGGCGGTCGGCGGCCCAGCGGGACAGCTCGTAGCGGTTGGACATCTGCAGCTTGCGCAGCACGTTGGAGACGTGCGTCTCCACCGTCTTGATGGAGATGTACAGCTCCTTGGCGATCTCCTTGTAGGCGTACCCGCGGGCCAGCAGCCGCAGCACCTCGCGCTCCCGGTTGGTGAGCTGATCCAGCTCCGGGTCGGCGACCGGGGCGTCCGGCCGGGCCGCGAAGGCGTCCAGCACGAAACCCGGCGAGCCGGGGACTGAACACGGCGTCCCCGTCGGCCACCCGGCGGATCGCCGCCGTCAGGTCGTCCGGCGAGATGGTCTTGGTGACGTACCCGCGCGCCCCGGCCCGGATCAGCCCGATGACGTCCTCGGCCGAGTCGGACACCGACAGCGCCAGGAACTTCACCTGCGGATGGGTACGCCGGACCGCCTCCAGGACCGCCCGGCCGCCGCCGTCGGGCATGTGCACGTCGAGCAGCACGACGTCGGGCAGGGTGGCGGCGATGGCGGTCACCGCCTGGCTGACCGAACTGGCCTCGCCCACCACCTCGACGGTGGCCGCCCCGACGCCCCGGCCGCCCAGCTCGGCGCGTACCCCGGCGCGGAACATCGCGTGGTCGTCGACCAGGAACACCCGCAGCGCCCGGTCGCCTGTCGTCTCCGTCATGACTTCTCCGCCTCTGCCTCGCTCTGCTGCTCCGGGATGGGCATGAACAGCCGCACCTCGGTACCCTCGCCGGGCTCGCTGCGTACCTCGGCGCGCCCGCCGTGCCGGCTCATCCGGCCGATGATCGACCCGCGCAGCCCCTGCCGGTCGGTGTCCAGGTGGTCCGGGTCGAAGCCGACCCCCCGGTCCCGCACGAAGACGCTGATCTCGCGGCACTCCACTTCGGCGTAGAGCGAGATGGTCTCCACCTTGGCATGTTTGGCCGCGTTGACCATCGCCTCCCGGGCGGCGGCCACCAGCGCGCCGATCCGCTCGTCCATCGCCCGGTCGCCGACCACCACCGACTCCACCGCCAGCCCGAAGGAGTCCTCCACCTCGGCGACCGCCTCCTCGATGGCGGCGGCGAACGTCTCGCTGGCGGCGGCGGTCGGCTTGTAGAGCCAGTTGCGCAGGCTGCGCTCCTGGCCCCGGGCCAGCCGGATGACCGTCTTGGTGTCGGCCGCGTTGCGCTGGATCAGCGCCAGGGTGTGCAGCACCTGGTCGTGCACGACCGCGGCGACCTCGGCCCGCTCCTGCTCGCGGATGCGCGCCTCGCGCTCGGTACGCAGCTGGTTGAAGGTCCGGAACAGCAGCGGCGCCAGCACCAGGGCCAGGCCGGCCAGGCCGATGAGGCCGAACACCATGCCGGTACCGATGTCGGCGAAGCCGACCCCGCCGCTCGGGGAGAGCACCACGGCCACCCCGATCAGGCCGACGATGACGCAGATGCCCCCGCCCACCAGGCGCAGCACGTAGGAGCGGCGGTCGTTGCCGTCGACGACCACGCCCATCCACGGCGCGTTGGGCAGCTGCTCGCTCCACCGGCGGCGGCGGATCGGGTCGGCGAGATGCCAGATGGTACCGGCGCCCACCGCCACCATCGCCACCAGCCAGCCGAGCACCACGTCCCAGCCACCCCAGCCGGCCAGCGCCTGCAGCAGCAGCACCCCGGCACAGAGCAGCACGAACGGCATCACCTGGCGACGGTCCCGGCCGCTGGGCTGACCGGCCATCGGGCTCCGGGGCAGCACGGCCCAGAAGGCCGCGTAGAGCACCGCGCCGAGCCCGTTGGGGATGAGCAGTGCCACGAAGGCGATCCGTACCGCGAACACCGGCAGCCGCAGGTGCTCGGCCAGGCCGGCGGCCACCCCCGCGACCACCCGGCGTTGCGGGTTGCGGTACAGGCGACGAACGGCGGCGGGCACGGGACTCCTCGAACTTGGTTGATCCGATCGTCACACGCCGGCCGACGCGGCCACCACAGGGACCGCCCGGACATTCGGCGGGGACATCTCAGGGTGGCGTCAGGGTACGGTCCTGAGGCAGCTCGGGTGCCACAGCGACGAGTATCGGAGCATGACCAACGAGCCTGGCGGGGTGGACCCCGCCCGTACGCCACGGCAGACCGGCGCCGACGCGCAGCAGGACCCATCGGCCGACGAGCCCGGGCCCGACACCACCGAGCCCCGGACCGCCGCCCACGAGCCCCGCACCGTCGCCGACCAGCCCCACCCCGGCACCGCCGGACCCGGGATCGTGGCGGACGGGTCCGAGTCCGGCACGGCCGGATCGGACAGCGCCGACGCCGAGTCCGGCACGGCGCGAACCGGGAGCGCAGCCGAGCCCGGGTGGCCGGGCGGCGAGCCGGAGCCCGGGTGGCCGGGCGGCGAGCCGGAGCCCGGGACGGCCGCCGCCGACACGGCGCGGCTCGGGGCGGCCGGCGCGGGCGCGTCCAGCGGCGCCACCGACACTCCCCCGGCCGCCGCCGGAGCACCGGCCGGGGGGGCCGGTGGATACCGGGGAGCCGGTGAAAGCAGGCTGGGCGGCGGCACCTTCCCACCGCCGAACTACCCGCCCAACTACCCACCGCCCAACTACCCACCGCCCAACTACCCGCCGCCCAACGTTCCCCCGCCACCGGGCTCCGCCCCACCCGGGCCGCCGCCGGGTGACGGGCCGCGCTTCGGTACCCCGCCCCCGGGCGGCTGGGGCTTCGCCGCGGGTACCGACGGCTTCGCCATCCGCTACGGGCTGGCGCGCCCGGCCCAGGGCCGGGTGCTGGCCGGAGTGTGTGCGGCGATCGGACGGGCCAGCAACACCGACCCGGTGCTGTGGCGGGTGCTGTTCGCCGTCTTCGGCCTGGCCGGTGGCCTGGGCATCGTGCTGTACCTGATCGGCTGGCTGCTCATCCCGGCCGAAGGCGACTCCGGTTCACCGCTGGAGGCGCTCTTCGGCCGCGGCCGGACCAGCACGAATCCGCTGGCCGTGCTGATCGGCACGGTCGGTGCGGCGATCGGGCTGAGCCTGGTCGTCAGCCAGCACCGGTTCTGGTCGGTGCTGCTGGTGGTCGGCGTGGCGGTGGTGCTGGTGGTGGTGGGTGCCCGCAACGGGCACCTGCCCGGGAGCCGGCCGCTGGGCCCGTATCCGCCGCAGACGCCCCCGTACCCGGGGTACCCGCCCACGCCGGCACCGCAGTGGCAGACGGCGACCGTGTCGCCGCCCGGCACGCCACCGACGTACCGGCCGCCGTTCGCACCGCACGGCCCCTACGTGCCCACTCCGCCGCCGGCCGGGGCGCCGCCCCCGCAGCGCCCGCAGTACCCCTACCCGGGGCTGGCGCAGCCGGCGCCCCGGCCACCCAAGCCGCCCCGTGAGCGGTCCCGGCTGTCCGCGCTGACCTGCTCGGTTGCCGTGCTCACGCTGGGCGTACTGGGCGTGCTCGATCTGGCCGGGCTGAGCGTCCCGCTGGGGGCGTACCTGGCGCTGGCGCTGGGCGTGGTCGGGCTCGGCATGATCGTCGGTACCTGGCTGGGCCGGGCCCGCGGGCTGATCGGCCTGGGCCTGGTGCTGGCCGTGGCGGTGGCGGTCACCGGCCTGGTGGGACGCGTGGACAGCGGCGGCATGCACCGGGGCGCCGGTGACATCACCTGGGCGCCGACCAGCATCGAGCAGCTGGCCGACGAGTACACCCACGGGCTCGGTGACGTCACCCTGGACCTGTCGAAGGTCGACTTCGCCGGGCACAGCGCCACCGTCGACCTGCGCAGCAACGTGGGCGACGTGCAGGTGATCCTGCCGGCCGACGTCGACGTCGAGGTACACGCCCGGGTCGACGCGGGCGACGGCGACGTCTTCAGCCACCAGTGGGACGGCGTGAACACCGGCGAGCAGACCGTCACCGACCTGGGCGCCGACGGCGCGGGCGGCGGCTCGCTGGTCCTCAACATCCGGATCAACGCCGGTGGACTGGAGGTACATCGATGAAGCGGCACCGTGCGGATCTCGTGTCACTGGTCTTCGGGGTGGTGTTCGTCCTGATCGCCGCCCGCCAGGTACTGGCCGGCTGGCTGGACGTGAACCTGCCGGCGGTGGGCTGGCTGGCCGCCGCCGCCCTGATCACGCTGGGCGCGGTGGGTCTGGTGGGGGCGGTACGCGGCGGCCGGGAAGACGAGCCGGCAGCCGCGCCTGCCGACGGCCCGCAGGACTGACACGGCCTATGCTGGCCGGCGGGGGCGCTGCGGCGCCGCCGCCGGCCAGTCCGCGATCCATCAGGAGTTGACGATGAGTCAGTCGCCCGCCGAGCCCGCCCAGCCGCCGCTGCCCGCCGTGGCCGGACTGTTCGGCCCGGCCCGCGTCGGTGACCGGGTGGCCGGGGTGCTCACCCTCGAACTGTCCCGGCACGCCGGTCCGAAGCGCGGCCTGATCGTCGAGGCGGACGCCGACTCGGCCGTGCTCCGCGCCGTGCTCGGCGACCTGCTGCCGGGCGACGACATCGCGGTGGTACCCGCGGCCGGCGCCGCCGACGGGGTGCGCGCCGCGATCGAGGAGCAGGGCCCGTGGGCCGCCCGGAAGATCACCGTGCTGGAGAGCCTCGGCGAGGCCGACCCGGCCGACGTGGTGATCCTGGCCCAGCCGCTGCAGGGCAGCGCCGAGGCGACCCGGGCGCGGCTGGACGAGCTGGCCAAGCACCTGGCCGAGGGCGGGGTGCTGGCGGTCGCCGTGCTCGCCGTGCCGGGGCTCGCTGACGGGGCGAGCGCCGAGCTGGAGCGCCAGCAGGCGTTCTCCGGCGCCGGAGCGGACCTGGTGCTGCGCAACTCCCCGCCGCTGCGGGTGCACCGGCTGCGGTACACGCCGGCGCCGCTGGCGGTGCTGGAGCGGCTGGCGCCGGCCCGCCGGCCGTCCAGCGTGCCGCTGACCCGGAGCATGAACATCGACTCCAACGGCGTCGCCGCCGCCGGTATCGCGGTGGGGCTGGCGGCCGCCACCCGGGCGGCCCGGCCGTCGTCGAAGCTGTGGCTGCTGCCGGCCGCGCTGGCGCTGCCGGTGGCGGCGTTCTTCCGGGACCCGGAGCGGGAGATCCCGGAGGACGACGCGGCCGTGGTGGCCGCCTCGGACGGCAAGGTGCTCTCGGTGGAGCGGCGCCGGGACGTCCGCTTCGGCGACGCCGAGTACCTGCGCGTCGCGGTCTTCCTGTCGGTCCTGGACGTGCACGTCAACCGGGCGCCGGTAGCCGGCCGGGTGGCCGACTACTTCGTCGAGGACGGCGGGTTCGCGGCCGCCATGAAGCCGGCGGCCGAGCACAATGTGGCGGCGTACACAGTGCTGGACACGGCGCACGGCACGGTGGTGGTGGCGCAGCGCACCGGCCTGATCGCCCGGCGCATCGTGCAGCGCGCCCCGGTGGGCGCCCTGCTGGCCAAGGGTGAGCGCTTCGGGCTGATCCGGTTCGGCTCGCGTACCGACGTGTACCTGCCGGCCGACGCGGCGCAGGCCACCGTGGCGGCGGGCGACACCGTACGCGGCGGGTCGACCGTGATTGCCCGCTGGACCAGCTGATCCGGCCCGGAAAGTGCGAAGGCCCCGGCTCGCGCCGGGGCCTTCGTCGTCGTTCGGTGGCTAGTCGGCCACCGGCACCCGGCGCTCGCGCAGCCACAGCAGCGGGCCGCTGACCAGGTAGAGGCCGACCAGGGCGAGGAAGGTGGTCCGGTAGTCGAGCAGGAAGCCCACCACCGGCAGGGCGAACAGCCAGACCGGCAGCCGGACGATCCGGGCCAGCTTGGCGTACGGGAAGCTGGACACCATGGCCAGCGCCAGCAGCGCCACGGCGCCGACCGCGACCGGGCCGGGCAGCTCCAGGCCCATCAGCATGGCCAGGCTGAGCACGGCGGCGGCCATCGTGGTGGGTACGCCGCAGAAGAACCGGCCGTCCTTGGGCGAGACGTTGAACCGGGCGAGCCGGATCGCCGCGCAGGCGGCCACCAGGGCGCAGGCGGCGGCCACCGCCGCGGCCGGGGCTTCGCCGTGCAGGCCGGCGTAGGCCACGATCGGCGCGGCGATGCCGAACGAGCACATGTCGGCCAGCGAGTCCATCTGGGCGCCGAACGGGCTGGCCACGCCCAGCCGGCGGGCCAGTGCACCGTCCATACCGTCGAAGATCACGCAGCCGACCAGGCACAGCGCGGCGATGCGCACCTCGTGCTGCAGGCTCAGGAAGATCGCCGACATGCCGAGGAAGAGGCTGCTCAGCGTGCAGGCGTTGACCAGCGCGAAGCGGATCCGGCGGATCGGGGTCCGGGCGCCGGGCAGCAGCGGCACCGCGCGGACCGGGCCACCACCTGTCGGGCGGGACAGCTGCAGCGGGGGCAGGGCCGGGCTGACCGGTGCCACCACGGCGGGGTCGAGATCCATCGGCAGCAGCAGGTGACTGTCCGTAACCGGCAGCGCGGTGGTCGTCCGGCGGCCACGGCGAGTGACTTTGACCAGGATTGCCTGGCGCGCCAGCGAGCTGCGTTGCCGCAGTCGACCGGCCCACCGGCGGCCCGCGGGGCGGGGGCTGTCGGTCGCACGGCGGCGCCGAACCCACGGGGTTCTCGGCACGGTTTCCCTCCAGTACGGAAACGCCTCATCGGTCGTGCGGGCGTCCCAGCGTTGTGGTTTCCCGGTTTCGCGAGCTACACCATCGCACACAGTGGTACGCCTTGGCGATGCCCCGACCGGGATCTTTTCCTGTCCGTCCGGTCCGACCCAGGCTGGTTCGTCCGGCACGCGGCGAACGGCCCCTTCCATCGCTGATTACCCGACGTCACGACCGTACTGCGCGTCGTCAATAATACTCGCTGCCCATCGACGCAGATGCCGGCTGTCACGGTGGTCACTGATGGGAATTTCCGACACTCCAGTTACCGAAGGTAACCAGTGACCGCACCCCGGGCGAATTCGTTGAGCCGTACCCGGCCCAGCTCCTCCGGCAGGTACCAGCGGCACTCGGCGGTGGAGCCGCCGCGGGCCTCCACCACCCGGGGCGCCGTCGGCCGGGGGATCCGGACCCGGAACAGGGTGCGCACGGTGTGCCAGTCGATCGGCCGGCCCTCCGGCCCGAGCGCCGCCGGATTGTGGTACGCCGTGGCCGCCAGCAGCTCGACCACCTCGCCCCGCTGATCGGTCTCCTCGGCCAGCTCGCGTAGCAGCGCGGTGCGCGGCGCCTCCCCCCAGTCGGTACCGCCGCCCGGCAGGTGCCAGCTGCCGGCGCCCGGGTAGCCGGGCGCGATCCGGGTCAGCAGCACCCGACCGGCCGGGTCGGTGGCCAGCCCGTACGCGGCGAAGCGCTGGCGCCGGCTGGCGGCCGGGTCGACCACGGCCTCCGCCACCGGGACCTGTTCGGAGCCGGCCACCGGCAGGCCGAGCAGCGCGCAGAGGTAGCCGGTGCGGCGCAGCCCCGCCACCCGGGTCGGCTCCACCCACTCGGCCAGGTCGGTGGTGCCGTTCTGCTCGGGGCGCAGCTGGCCGCCGGTGATCCGGACGTCGAAGAGCACCCGGTCGGTGTGCATCACCAGGCCCCGGCGGGGCAGCACGGTCAGGTCGGCGACCGCGTCCCGGACGCCGGTGACCTCGACGGCCAGCCCGGTCTCCTCGGCGAACTCGCGGACCAGGGCGTCGGCGGGCGCCTCGCCGTGCTCGATGCCGCCGCCCGGCAGGCCCCAGATACCCGGCTCGTCGTCCAGCACGGAGGCGCGGGTCAGCAGGATCCGGCCCGCCTCGTCATGGCACACCCCGTAGGCCGCGATCCGCCGCATCTGTCGCACTCGTGCAGGCTAACGCGCCGACTGTCGCCCGACCGCCCCACGCTGAGCAGGCGGCCGGCAGCCCGGCGGGCGCACGAGGCACGGCCGTGCCGAAAAGGCGGCGGCCGGCGGGGCCGGCCTGAGTAGGTCAGCCGGCGGCGGCCAGGGCTTCGGCGGTGACTTCGGTGACCGGGAGGCCGCCGACCTCGGCGCGGGAGAACCAGCGGGCCTCGGCGGTGGAGCCGCCGACGTCGTACACCTTCGGGTCACCCGCCGTCTCCACCGCGACCTGGTAGAAGGCGCGGACGCCGTGCCAGTCGATGGGGTACCCCTCCGGGCCGAGCGAGGCGGCGTCCCGGTGGCTGGCCACGCCCAGCAGCGCCACCAGGCGACCGTGCTGCCCGGTCTCTTCGGCGAGTTCCCGGATCAGCGCCGCGCCCGGCTGCTCGCCGAAGTCGGTACCGCCGCCCGGCAGGTGCCACCGGCCGGCGCCCGGGTAGCCGTCGGCGATGCGGGTCAGCAGGACCCGCCCGGCGACGTCGGTGACCAGGCCGTAGGCGGCGAAGCGCTGAGCGCGGTGCAGGCCGTCGGGGCCCGGCACGGCATAGAAGGAGGGGAAGTCGGGGGCTTCGTCGGGGCGCAGGTCGGCCAGGGCCGGCGGGAGCCCGAGCGCCACCGCGGTGAACTGGCGCAGCGGCAGCTCGACGGCGTCCGCCAGGGGTACCCAGCGGGCCAGGTCGGTGGGCTGGCCGAGCCGGTCGGCCAGCGCGCCGCCGCGCAGCCGGGTGCGGTAGAAGACCCGGTCGGTGTGGATGGTGACGCCCCGGTGCGGCAGCGCCCGCATGTCGGCGTACACATCCGCCAGGCCGGTGACGGCCACCGAGAGGCCGGTTTCCGCGGCGGTCTCGCGGACCACCGTGTCGGTGGGGTTCTCGCCGTGGTCGACGGCGCCGCCGGGCAGGGACCAGACACCGGGGGTACCCGCGCTCTGGGAGGCGCGAACCAGCAGGACATCATCGTCCTGGTTGCGACAGATGGCATATGCGGCGATACGCCGCAGGGGATCCAGTGCGGGCGTCACGAGACATGATTGTCCGCAGGCTGACCGTTCGGGCGGGATGTACTGTCGGATTGCTGACAGTAGGGTCATCCCGGAGACAGAAGTCAGGGTACGGATCCGGCGGCTCACCGAGGCGCCGTCACCCCGCCGCAGCGCACCGTGGAGCCATGACACAGCAGCCCTTCACCCAGCAGCCGTCCAAGCAGCTGCGCCGCTCCCGCGACGACCGCGTGGTCGCCGGCATCTGTGCCGGTGTCGGCCGCTACCTGGGCATCGACCCGGTGGCCTCGCGCGTGCTCTTCGTCGTCCTGGCCGTCTTCAGCGGCGGCACCGCCCTACTCGCCTACCTGATCGCCTGGCTCGTCATGCCCGAGGACCCCACCGGCACACCTGCCCAGCCCACCTACCCACCAGCCGCCGCCTACCAGCCCCCCGGCTACGCCCACACGACACCACCCACCACTGCCCAGCCCACCCAGCCCGAGGACTGACCCACCCGGGTCACCGGAATCCGCAAGCCGCAGTGACACCAGGGCTCTCGGACACAGGACAGGAGCGGCGGCTGCACCCGGCCCGAGACCCACCCGTGGGTGTCCTCTCGGGCACGGCGCTACACGGACACCGCTCGAAGATCACAAAATCCTCGCCGACACCGTGACCCGCCGCCACCACGCGACCGAGCACCGCACGCCGCCACAGCACTCCCGATGCCCCACCCCGGTCGGCCGCAAGCACCGCCGGGTGGGGCCGGGGTGCCCACGACGGGGATCAAGCCTGACGCCCCGGCGTGGGCACCCCGGCCCCACCCGGAGCCGAGCCAAAGAGGGCTCACTCCCACTCGATAGTCCCCGGCGGCTTACTGGTCACATCCAGCACCACCCGGTTGACCTCAGGCACCTCGTTGGTGATCCGGGTGGAGATCCGCCCGATCAGCTCGTACGGCAGCCGTGACCAGTCGGCCGTCATCGCGTCCTCACTGGACACCGGCCGCAGCACCACCGGGTGTCCGTAGGTGCGCCCGTCGCCCTGCACGCCGACCGAGCGCACGTCGGCGAGGAGTACCACCGGGAACTGCCAGACGTCGCGGTCCAGGCCGGCGGCGGTCAACTCCTGGCGGGCGATGAGGTCGGCAGCGCGCAGCAGCTCCAGCCGGTCCCGGGTGACCTCCCCGATGATCCTGATGGCCAGCCCCGGGCCGGGGAACGGGTGCCGCCAGACCATCGCCTCGGGCAGCCCGAGCGCGGCGCCGACCGCGCGCACCTCGTCCTTGAACAGCGTGCGCAGCGGCTCGACCAGCTGGAACTTCAGGTCCTCGGGGAGGCCGCCGACGTTGTGGTGGCTCTTGATGTTGGCGGTGCCGGTACCGCCGCCGGACTCCACCACGTCGGGGTAGAGGGTGCCCTGGACGAGGTACTCGACGTCGCCGTGGGAGGCGATCTCGCGGGCCGCCGCCTCGAACGACCGGATGAACTCGCGTCCGATGATCTTGCGCTTGCGCTCCGGGTCGGTGACTCCGGACAGCGCGGCGAGGAAGGTCTCCGACGCGTCGACCACCTTGAGCCGGATCCCGGTGGCCGCTACGTAGTCCTTCTCCACCTGCTCGGCCTCACCCGCGCGCAGCAGCCCGTGGTCGACGAAGACGCAGGTGAGCTGATCGCCGACGGCCTTGTGGACGAGCGCCGCGGCGACCGCCGAGTCAACCCCGCCGGACAGGCCGCAGATGACCTCCTTGTCGCCCACCTGGGCCCGGATGGCCGCCACCTGCTCCTCGATGATGTTGGCGTTGGTCCAGGTGGGTTCGATGCCGGCGATCTCGTGCAGGAAGCGCTCCAGCATCCGCTGGCCGTACGCCGTGTGCGCCACCTCGGGGTGGAACTGCACCCCGGCGCGGCGGCTGGGCAGGTGCTCGAAGCCGGCGATCGGGGCGCCCGGGCTCTGCGCGGTGACCGCGTACCCCGCCGGGGCGACGGTGACGCAGTCGCCGTGGCTCATCCACACGTTCTGCTCGGTCGGCAGGCCCCGGAACAGCACACTGTCGCGGACGGTGACCGCAGTGGCGCCGAACTCCCGGCCGCCGGTGTGCGCCACGGTGCCGCCCAGCGCCCGGGCCATCGCCTGGAAGCCGTAGCAGATGCCGAAGACCGGTACGTCGGCGGCGAACACCGCCTCGTCGAGCTGGGGGGCGGCGGGCTCGTACACGCTGGCCGGGCCGCCGGAGAGGATGATCGCGGCAGGGTTGCGGGCCAGCATCTGCGCGGCCGGCATCGACGACGGCACGATCTCGGAGTAGACGCGCGCCTCGCGCACGCGCCGGGCGATCAGCTGGGCGTACTGGGCGCCGAAGTCGACGACAAGGACCGGCCTGGGCGTACTCATGCACCGATCCTATGCAGCGCGCCGCGCGGGGCCGTCGGCGGAGCGGGCGGGTGACCGCGGTCATAGGCATACCTAGCCGGGCGTTTCGTGGGGCGTACGCGGTCGCCGGCCGCGCAGTTACGCAACCGCTACCGATGTCCCGGGCTGTCGGATTTTCGAGGATGGATTCGTCAAGAAGGAAACCGACAGCCACCAGACCTGGCAGCACAGCGGCTGACAGCGGGGCGGCTGACAAGCCAAGGGGGACACAGATGTTCACGCACCCGGAGATTCTTTTCGACCTGAGCCGGCAGCGTCAGTCCGAGCTGATCGAACAGGCGCACGACGCCGCCCTGGTCCGCGCCGTGCAGCGCGGCCGCCGGGCCGCGCGGCACAGCCGGCGCAACGCCGGCCACCACCGCGACCCCGGGGAGATTCACCTACCCGGGCCGGCCGGCCACCACCGCGACCCCCGGGAGAATCACCTACCCGGCCCGGCCGGCCACCACCGCGACGCCCGGGAGAATCACCTACCCGGGGCGTCGTACCCGGCCGGTAGCCTGGTCACGTGCGGGGTGTCCGTGGCGGAGCCAGCCGGGTGATGATCGGGCGGGGCCCCGAGTTGCAGCGGTTGCGGCGACTCGGGGCCAGCTCGCGCCCGGAGGTCGCCGTGGTGGCCGGCGAACCGGGCATCGGCAAGACCCGGCTCATCCTCGAGCTGCTCGACGGCCTGCCCGCCGACACCGTGGTACTGCGCGGCGAGGCGCAGCCCGGCTCCATGGGCCGGCCGTACGAGCTGCTGCTGGACGCCCTGGACGGGCAGCCGGTGCCGGCCGGCAAGCTGGCCGCGCTGGCCGACCCGGGGCGCGGCAGCGGCGCCGACCGGCAGCGGCTGGCCCTGGAGATCGTCGAAGCGCTCTACGGCGACCGCCCGGCCGTGCTGGTCTTCGAGGACCTGCACTGGGCCGACGCGGAGAGCATCACCTTCTTCGAGCAGCTCGCCGACCGGCCCGGGCGGCGCCTGCTGATCGGCAGCTACCGGCCGGCCGAGGTGACCACCCGGGCACCGGTGGACGCCCTGCTGGTCCGGCTGGACCGCCGGCACTCGGTCACCCACCTGCTGCTCGACCGGCTCACCCCGGACGAGACCTCCGCCCTGCTGGCTGCCGCCCGGGGCGCCACCCCGTCGTACCGCACCGTGATGGCGCTGCACCAGCGCACCGGGGGCAACCCGTTCTACCTGGAGGAGCTGCTGCGCGCCTGCGCCGACAGCGACGTCGGGGAGCTGGCCGACCAGCCGCTGCCGTGGAGCCTCGCCGAGGTACTCCGCCAGCAGCTGGCCGACCTGGACGAGCAGACGCTGCGGATCGTCGAGGCGGCCGCCGTGCTCGGCCAGCGCATCCCGTTCGACCTGTTGGCGGCGGTGACCGGGGCGCAGGAGAAGGCGCTCATCTGGGCGCTGCGCGAACTGGTCCGCCGGGGCGTGCTGACCGAGACCGGCGAGGACGAGTTCAGCTTCCGGCACGCGCTGCTGCGCGAGGTGCTCACCGCCTCGCTGCTCGGTCGGGAACGCCGCCGGCTGCACGAGGCGGCGCTGGACGCCCTGCTGAGCACCGCCGGCCCGGGTCGGCCTTGCGCCAGCTTCGACCCGGCGCTGGTGGCCCACCACGCGCACGCCGCCCGACGCTACGAGGACATGGTGGCGGCGGCCCGCGCCGGCAGCGCCCGCTACCTCGACCGCGGCTCGGTCTACCCGGCCCTGCAACTGGCCGAGCTGGGACTCCAGCAGGCCGCCGGGGACACCGCGCTGCTGGCCACCGCCGCCCAGGCGGCCTGGCTGGCCGGGCTGCTGGACGACGCCATCGGCTACGCCCACCGCTGGCGGGAGCGGGCCGACGGCGACGAGGAGGAGGTACGCGCCCTGGTGCTGCTCTTCCGGCTGGCCTGGGAGACCGACGCCCAGCCCCGGGTACGCACCCTGACCAGCGAGATCGAGCTGCTGGTGGACGGGCTGCCGCCGGGTGAGCAGCGCGGCCGGGCGATGGCCACGGTGGCCCAGTCGTACATGCTGCGCGGCGACACGGAGACCGGGCTGGCCTGGGCGGACCGGGCACTGGCCCTGGCCGCCGAGTACGACCTGCCGCTCACGGCGCTGGCCGCCCGGGTGGAGAAGGGCTCCATCCTGCTCGCCGTGGACGGCCGGCTGGACGAGGGGCGGCGCCTGCTCATCGACGCGGCCGACGAGGCCGAGCATGCCAGCGAGTGGATCCTGGCCTGCCGGGCGCTCTACAACGTGGCCTTCCACCTGCCGCTGGAGTCCAGCCAGCAGGCGCAGATGCTGGAACGGATGCGCCACGACGCCGAGCAGGCCGGCGCCGACCAGTTCGCGGTGGCCGCCTACTTCCAGGGCATCGCCGCGGTCGCGGCGGACAGCGGCGAACTGGCCGCCGCCCGGGAGGCGCTGGCCGAGGGCAGCCTGCGGGCCGGCCGGTACGCCCGCCGGGGCCGGCCGACCAACTACCACGGCGTGTTCCGCGCCGGCCTGGCGCTGGAGGCCGGTGATCTGGCGCTGGCCGCCGACCTGGTGGCCGAGCTGACCGCCGCCCAGCAGCCGCCCCGGCCGGCCGGTGCCGGCCTCGCCTTCCACCTGGCCTGCCGGCGCGGCGACACCGCCCGGGCACTGGCCATCCTGCCGACCCTGCTGGACGAGCTGGGCCAGTTCCCCAAGTCCGGCTCCGGCGACCTGGCGCACGACCTGGTCAGCGCGGCGCTGGCCGGCGGGGTACCGCTGGACCGGGTCCGTGACCTGGCCAAGGCCGCCTCCGGCGGCGACGGGCAGCCGAGCTGGCAGGCCCTGGTGGAGGCGCAGCTGGCCGAGGCCGACGGCGACCTGGCCGAGGCGCTGGGCGGCTACCGCGCCGCGGCCGCGGACCCGGTGATCCCCCCGGCGGTCCGCGGCAGCGCACACGTGGGTGCCGCCCGCTGCCTGCTCGCCCTGGGCCGGCTGGACGACCAGCGCCGGCTGGACGAGGCGCAGGTGGAGATCACCGCGGCGACGGGGCTGCTGGCCCAGTGGTCGGGCTGGCGGGTGGAGCAGCTGGCGGCGGTGCGCGAGCGCGCCGGCATGCCGGCCGACGCCTGCGCGGTGACCGGCGCCGAAGCGCTCACCCCGCGCGAGCGCGAGGTCGCCCAACTCATCGCCGACGGGCTGACCAATGCCGAGCTGGCCCGCCGGCTCTACATCTCGCCGCGGACCGCCGCCGTGCACGTCTCCAACATTCTCCGCAAACTGGAGGTGGGGTCGCGGACCGAGGTGGCCCGGGTCCTCCGGCCGGAGGCCCCGGCGGGAAGGTGAGGCGATGGGCAGCATCCGGGTGGGTACGGCCGGGTGGACGGACAAGACCCTGCTCGACTCGGGGTGGTACCCGAAGGACGCGACCAGTGCACAGGCGCGGCTGGGTTACTACGCCACCCGGTTCCCGCTGGTCGAAGTCGACTCGACGTACTATTCGCCGCCGGCCGAGCAGACCGCGGCGCTGTGGGTGGCGCGTACCCCGCCGGGGTTTGTCTTCAACATCAAGGCGTTCAGCCTGCTGACCGGGCACCCGACCCAGCCGGCGAAGCTGTACAAGGACCTGCGACCGGAGACCGACAAGCGCAACATCTACCCGAACGACCTGGAGCCGCAGGTCTACGAGGAGATCTGGACCCGGTTCCTGTCCGCGCTGGAGCCGCTGCACGAGGCCGGCAAGCTCGGGCTGGTGCTGTTCCAGTTTCCGCCCTGGTTCACCATCCGCCGGGACAACAAGCAGTACCTCCTGGAGGTGGCCAAGCGCTGCCGGCCGCTGCCCATCGCCGTGGAGCTGCGCCACGAGAGCTGGTTCCACGGCGACAACGCGGCCGAGACGCTGGACTTCCTGCGCCAGCACCAGCTGCCCTGGGTCTGCGTGGACATGCCGCAGGGGTACCGCAACTCCGTTCCGCCGCTGCTGGCCGCCACGGCCGACACGGCGGTGATGCGCTTCCACGGCCACAGCAAGCTGTGGACCAGCAAGAAGGTGGAGGAAAAGTTCGACTGGGACTACTCCGACGAGCAGCTGCGCGAGTGGGCGCCGAAGCTGCGCGCGCTCGCCGCAGAGGCCGACCGGACCTACGTGGTGATGAACAACTGCCGCGGCGACCAGGCCCAGCGCAACGGCGGCACGCTGCTCGACCTGCTCGGCGAGGAGGCCGTCGAGCCGCCGGGCTGAACCGGCCCGCCCGGCGACGCAATGTTCCGTTGGCCCCGACCCGTCTCTAGGGTCGAGGCCAACGGAGGTACGCCGTGACATATGAGGAGTTCGTCAACTCCCGGCTCCCCGCCCTGCTGCGCTACGCGACCATGCTCACCGGTGATCCGCACACGGCGACCGACGTCGTCCAGGAGACCATGATCCGGGTCCAGCTGTCCCACGTGGTCCGCAGCGCGGCTCCCGAGCGGTACGTGCGCCGCATGCTCACCAACGTCTTCCTGGACACCCGGCGCGGCTCGTGGCTGCGCCGGGTGGTGCTGCGGGCCGAGCCGACGGAGCCACCGGCGGTACCGGACCACGCCGAGCACGCCGCTGAGCGGGACCGGATGTGGCACCTGCTCAGCGGGCTGCCGCCGCGCCAGCGGGCCGCGGTGGTGCTGCGCTTCTACGAGGAGCTGCCCGACGCCGAGATCGCCGAGGTGCTCGGCTGTGCCGTCGGTACCGTGCGTGGGTACATCTCCCGCGCGCTGGCCACACTGCGGGCCGAACTGGCCCCCGCGTCCACCGCCGGAGGGTTGTCATGATCGAGGATGAACTGCGCGCCGCCTTCGCCCGCCACGAGCACCTGACCCCGACCGCGTCGGCGGTGCTGCCCGGCATCGAGCAGGGCTACCGCCGGCGCCGTCAGCGCCGGCTGGGATTGCGGGCCACCGGCGCGGCGCTGCTGGTCGTAGCGCTGCTGGGCGGCTCCGCGTACGCGGCGGAGCAGGTCAGCGGTGCGAAGACCAGCCGCCGGGGCCAGCCGGGCGCCGGCCCCACCGCCGCGGTCGCCGCCGGCGCCGCGGTCAACCTGCTCGTCCTGGGCCTCGACGGCGACAACGACCTGCTGCGCAGCGACATCGTCGCGGTGGTGCACCTCCCGGCCGACCACGACCGAGCCGACGTGGTCACCATCGACCGGAACACCCTGGTCAGCATCCCCGCCGGCACGCAGCCGGCGGGCACAGACAAGATCAATGCCGCGTACGCCTGGGGCGGCGCCCCACTGGCGGCCCGGACGATCGAGCAGAACTTCGGCATCCACGTCAACGCGACGGCCACCTTCACCTACGACAGCCTGATCAAGGTGATCGACGCGATCGGCGGCGTCGACCTGTACGTGGACGCCCGGACCACCTCGATCTATCTGGGCGCCGACAAGGACGGGCGCCCGGCGAGGCCGTTCATCCCGGGTAAGCCTCCACAGCCGGTTCCCGGTGTGGCACCCTTCGTCTACCAGGTCGGATACCACCACCTCACCGGCGCGCAGGCGTTGGACTACGTCCGCCAGCGCTACTTCATCGAAGGCGAGCCGAACGGCGTCTACGCCCGGGACCGGCACGTCCGCCAGCTCCTCCGGGCGGTGGGGAAGACGATCATGTCCAGGAAGGCGCTGGACGACCCGGCGACGCTGCAGGCCCTGACCAGCGCCGCACAGCACGGCGGGGCGGCCCTGGACACCGGCGGCGCGACGCTCGCCGCCCTGGCCGCGCTCGCCAGCGGCGTCACCGCCATCCGGAGCATCGGCGCCCCGGGCGCCCCCACCGCGTCGGGCGCCCCCGCCGCCCCGGGCGCTACCGCCGCTGACGCACCCGAGCAGCTCACCGCCGACGGCAGGGCGCTGCTCAACGCGGTCAAGGGGGACACCGTGGACGCCTGGGTCGCCGCCCACCCCGGGCTGGTCGACGCCGACCGCTGAGGGTCAGGCCGTCGGCTCCGGGGAGACCGGGGTCAGTCGCAGCGCCGCCGGCGCGGCGGCGGGCACGGCCGGGGATTTCGGGGGTACCGGTGCCAGCCGCCGGTACCCCTGCCCCGGTTCGGGGCGCTGGTCGGACTCGCCCTTGTTGGGCCAGAGCGACAGGGCGCGCTCGGCCTGCGCGGTGATGGTCAGCGACGGGTTCACCCCCAGGTTGGCGCAGACCGCCGCGCCGTCCACCACGTGCAGCCCGGGGTGGCCGTACACCCGGTGGTAGGGGTCGACAACCCCCTCGGCGGGGGTCGCACCGATCACCGCGCCGCCCAGGATGTGCGCGGTCATCGGGATGTTGAACACGTCGCCCCAGGTCCCGCCGGGCACGCCGCCGATCTCCTCGGCGAGCAGCCGGACCGCCCGGTGACCGGCCGGGATCCAGCGCGGGTTCGGCTCGCCCAGGCCCTGCCGGGTGGTCAGCCGCCGCCGGCCCAGCCAGTTGCGCCGGTACGAGGTGGTGAGCGAGTTGTCCAGGGTCTGCATGACCAGAGCGATCACGGTGCGCTGTGACCACCGGCGGGGGCTGAGCACGCGCAGGTTGCGGACCGGGTGCCGGGCGAACGCGCCGAGCGCGCGCAGCGCCCGCCACCGGTCGCCGTCCACCAGGACGGTCTGCAGCAGGGCCATCGAGTTGGGGCCCTTGCCGTAGCGGACCGGCTCGATGTGGGTGTGCTCGTCCGGGTGGAACGAGCTGGTGATCGCCACCCCGTCGGTGAAGTCCACGTCCCGGCGCAGCGAGCCGGCGCCCAGCAGCGCCTCGGAGTTGGTCCGGGTGAGGTGCCCGAGCCGGTCGGACAGGCCCGGCAGCGCCCCGGTCGCCTTGAGCCGGTGCAGCAGCCGCTGGGTACCCAGCGCACCGGCCGCGAACACCACCTGTCCGGCCCGGAAGGTGCTGCGCCGCCGCCCGCCGGTGCGCCGCGCGGTCACCAGGTAGCCGCCGTCCGGCGCGGGGCGCACGTCGGTGACCGTGGTCAGCGGGTGGACCGTGACGCCCAACCGCTCGGCCAGGTAGAGGTAGTTCTTGACCAGGGTGTTCTTGGCGCCGAAGCGGCAGCCAGTCATGCAGGCGCCGCAGTGCGTGCAGCCGCTGCGGGTCGGGCCGGCGCCGCCGAAGAACGGGTCGGGCTGCTCGGCGCCCGGACGGCCGAAGAAGACCCCGACCGGGGTGGCGTGGAACGTGTCGCCGACGCCCATCTTGTCGGCCACCGCGCGGACCGCCTCGTCGGCCGCCGTGCTGCGCGGGTAGGTGGTCACGCCGAGCATCCGTTCGGCCTGGTCGTACCAGGGGGCCAGCTCGTCGCGCCAGTCGGTGATGGTCCGCCACTGGGGGTCGGCGTAGAACGGCGGCAGCGGCCGGTAGAGGGTGTTGGCGTAGACCAGGGAGCCGCCGCCGACCCCGGCGCCGGAGAGCACCAGCACGTTGCGGAGCAGGTTGAGCCGCTGGATGCCGAAGGCGCGCAGGGCCGGCGCCCAGAGGAAGGAACGGAGCTTCATGGCGTGCTCGGGGAACTCGTCGTCGGCAAAGCGCCGGCCGGCCTCCAGCACGGCCACGCTGTACCCCTTCTCGGCCAGCCGCAGCGCCGCGACGCTGCCGCCGAAGCCGGAGCCGACCACCAGCACGTCGACGTCGGTCATCGCGACTCCCCCATCCCGGCGCGCCCCTTGTTACCAGCGCGTAACGCGAGTCTCGTCGCCCCCGCAGCGGGCGTCAATCACCACTGTGAACTGCGTCCCGACCGCTTGACCAGGCCGGGTCCGAACCCAAACGATTACTCAGTGCATCGCCTCCCCGGCCAGCTCCCCCGCTGGCGGGCGCTCCGGCTGCTCGCGCGCCGCCCGCTCGTCCTCCTGGTCATCATCCTCGCCCTGGCCAACTGTGTCGATCTTGTCCAGCCGCCAGTGTGGCGGGCACCGCTGCTGCTGGCGCTGCTCGGGGCGGCAGGCTACGCGGTGCTGACCGGCGGCCGGCGGATCGGCCGGCGGCGCCGGCCCGACCTGGCCCGGCTGGTGCTGGACACGGCCGGCGCGGTCGGCGTGCCGCCGCCGGCCCGGGTGGCCCTGTGCACCGCCCCGGTGGTCCGGGCGCGCGCCGGGTGGGGTCGCGGCGAACTGCTGCTGGGCGCCCCGCTGGTCGACCGGCTCACCGCCGCCGAGCTGCGCGCCCTGGTCGCCCACGAGCTCTCCGTGCTGGCCCGGCCCCAGCTGGAGATCGCGCTGTACAGCCAGTGGGTGCGCTCGGCTTCCACGATCGACCCCGGCAGGTACGACAGCCGGGTGCTCCGCGAACTGGACGCCTTCTCCGCCGCCGTGGAGCAGTACGCCGACCACGCGGCCGGGCACCTCACCGACCCCGCCACGGCGGCCCGCGCGGCGGCCCGGGCCTGGCTGGTGGCCACGGCCGACGGCATGCCGGTACGCACCGTGGAGTGGTCGCCCAGCCTGGCGCTGCGGGTGGCCCGCCGGCACCCGGACCTCACCGAGGCACTACTGGCCCTGGTCGGTACCGAACTCTCCACCGCCCCGGCCGCCGACCTCGTCCCCGCCTGACTCTCCACCGCCCCGGCGCGGCTGTGGTGGGTGCTCCCGGGCGGCCGGCGGAAACTGGGGCAGCGGTCCGAAACCGGGCGGCGGTGCGCCCGTCCACTGCGGTCCAGCCGAAGGCGACTGTGGCTCCGGCAGGGCTGAATGTGGTCCGGGCGCAGCCCAGTGCGGCCCAGGCGGGGGCTGGGGGCCGGGGACAAGCTGGCCGGGGTCGGGGTCCAACTGGTCCCGCAGCCGGCCGAGGGCCAGGCCGATCACCAGCAGCACCGCGGGGAGCAGGTAGGCGTACGTCCAGCTTGGCCAGGCGTGCTCGAAGCCGAGAATGCTCACCAGGGTGAAGGCCACGGCGGCCAGCGCCGTGCCGGCGACGCCGCCCCGGCCGGTCCGCACGCTGACCCCGCCGAAGATCACCAGGGCGAACGGGACCAGTGGCAGTTGAGTACCGATCGGTCCGTTGGCCATCAGGGCGTACAGCACCGAAGCGACGCCGGCCAGCGCGGCCAGCACGGTGGAGAGCCCGAGCCCGACCACGCCGGCCAGCACCCGGGCGCCGAGCCCGCCCGGCCGGCCGTCGCGGCCGAGGGCCCGCCGCACCGGCGCGTACAGCCAGAGCATGCCGCCGGCCACGCTGGCCGTCAGGGCCGCCAGCGCCAGCAGGCTCAGCCAGGTCTGGCTGCCGTCCGGGTCGGGCAGCGGTGCAAGCTTGTACCGCCGGGCGCTGGCGACAGCGGCAGTGCCGGCGAGCAGCACCAGCGACGCCGCCCAGCCGGGTACGCCGGTCAGCCCGGCCAGCGCTCCGACCACCAGGCCCACCACGGTCGCCAGGACCGTCACCAGGAGCACCGCCCCGAACAGCGACAGGCCCGACTGGTTGGTCCAGTGGACGACGAGGATTCCCGCCAGGACGGCGATCCCGACCACCGCCAGGTTGACATATCCGGTGCGCAGCGACGCGGCGACGGCGAGCACCTGCAGGGCGACGCCGCTGAGCACGCCGACCAGTGCGCGCCAGACCGGCCAGTCGTGGCCGTCAGCGACCAGCATGACGGCCAGCACCACACAGGTGAGCAGGAGCAACGACTCCCAGCCGGCGTGCGCGGCGAGCACACCGCGGCGCGGCGCGGGGACGTCAGCAGCGGGCACGGTGACTCCTGGCGGCGGGGAAGGGCCGTCCGGAGCCTACCGTCGATGCGCCACCCCTACCGGCCCGTGGCCGCTCAGCGGTCCAGGACCAGCCCCACCCGCTGGAACTCCTTGAGGTCGCGGTACCCGCACTTGGCCATCGCGCGCTTGAGGCCACCGAAGAGGTTGAGCCTGCCGTACGGGTTGTCGGACGGGCCGTAGAGCAGCTTCTCCAGGGTGCCCAGCGGCTCGCCGGTGACGCCGAAGGCGCCGCGCGGCAGCTTCGGGTGGCTGGCCGAGGAGTGCCACCAGGAGCCGGCGGCCGGTGCCTCGTTGGCCACCGACAGCGGCGCCCCGAGCATCACCGCGTCGGCCCCGCAGCCCAGCGCCTTGGCGATGTCGCCCGAGGTGGTGATGTCCCCGTCGGCGATCAGGTGGACGTAGCGTCCGCCGGTCTCGTCCAGGTAGTCGCGCCGGGCGGCGGCCGCGTCGGCGATGGCGGTGGCCATCGGTACCCGGATGCCGAGCACCGTGTCCGAGGTGGACGCCTCGTCCGCGCCGATGCCCACGATCACCCCGGCGGCGCCGGTACGCATCAGGTGCAGCGCGGTCTTGTAGTCGGTGCAGCCGCCCACCACGACCGGCAGGTCCAGGTCGGCGATGAACTCCTTGAGGTTGAGCGGCTCGTCCACGCTGGACACGTGCTCGGCGGAGACGATGGTGCCCTGGATGACCAGGATGTCCACGCCGGCGTCGAGGATGACCGGGGCCAGCGCCAGGGTGTGCTGGGGCGAGACCCGGACGGCCACGGTGACGCCGCCGGCCCGCATCTCGCGGACCCGTTCGCCGATCAGGTGCGGCTGGATCGGCTCGGCGTAGACCTCCTGCAGCCGGCGGGTGGCCTCGGCGTCGTCGACGTGCACCAGCTCCTTGAGCACGCTGGCCGGGTCGTCGTAGCGGGCCCACAGGCCTTCGGCGTTGAGCACGCCGAGGCCGCCGAGGCGGCCCAGCGCCACCGCCGTGGCCGGGCTCATCGTGGCGTCGCTCGGGTGCGCGACGCAGGGGATGCTGAACGGGTACGCGTCCAGCTGCCAGGCGGTGGAGACGTCGTCCACGTCGCGGGTCCGCCGGCTGGGCACGATCGCCACGTCGTCCAGGTGGTACCCGCGCTGGGCGGTCTTGCCCATGCCGATCTCGACCATGTCCCGCACGGGGTACTCCTTCAGTGCGCTCCGGTAGCCACGGTGGCGTCGCTCACCGCGAGTGGTAGTTCGGTGCTTCGACAGTCATCTGGATGTCGTGCGGGTGGCTCTCCTTGAGCCCGGCCGCGGTGATCCGGATGAGCCGGCCACGCTCGTGCAGCTGCGCGATGGTGGCCGCGCCACTGTAGAACATGCCCTGGCGCAGGCCGCCGATGAGCTGGTGGGCCACGGCGGCCAGTGGGCCGCGGTAAGGTACCTGGCCCTCGATGCCCTCGGGGATGAGCTTGTCGTCGGAGACCACGTCGTCCTGGAAGTAGCGGTCCTTGGAGTAGGACTTGGCGGCTCCCCGGTTCTGCATGGCGCCCAACGAGCCCATGCCCCGGTACGACTTGAACTGCTTGCCGTTGATGAAGATCAGCTCGCCGGGGCTCTCCTCGCAGCCGGCCAGCAAGCTGCCCAGCATCACCGAGTCGGCGCCGGCCACGATCGCCTTGGCGATGTCGCCGCTGTACTGCATGCCCCCGTCGGCCACCACCGGTACGCCCAGCGGCCGGCAGGCCCGGGCCGCCTCCATGATCGCGGTGATCTGCGGTACGCCCACCCCGGCCACCACCCGGGTGGTGCAGATGGAGCCCGGCCCGACGCCCACCTTGACCGCGTCGGCGCCCGCCTCGGCCAGCGCCCGGGCAGCCTCGTAGGTGGCCGTGTTGCCGCCGATGACCTGGACCTCGGTCTCCTTCTTGAGCCGCTGGATCATCTCCACGATGGCCCGGCTGTGCCCGTGCGCCACGTCTGCCACGATCACGTCGACGCCGGCGTCGACCAGGGTCCGGGCCCGCTTGTACGACTCCTCGCCCCAGCCGATCGCGGCCGCCACCCGCAGCCGGCCGGAGTCGTCCTTGGTGGCCAGCGGGAACTGCTCGCTCTTGGTGAAGTCCTTGACGGTGATCAGGCCGCGCAGCCGGCCGGCGTCGTCGACCAGCGGAAGTTTCTCCACCTTGTGCCTACGCAGCAGCTCCAGCGCGGCCGCCTTGCTGACCCCGACCGGGGCGGTGACCAGCGGCGGCGTGGTCATGATCTCCCGGACGACGGTGCCGGGGTCGGTGACGAAGCGCATGTCCCGGTTGGTGATGATGCCGACCAGGGCGCCCCCGGCGTCGGTCACCGGCAGGCCGGAGATGCGGTACTTGGCGCAGAGCCGGTCGACGTCCCGCACGGTGTCCTCGGGGCCGCAGGTCACCGGATTGGTGATCATGCCGGACTCGGAGCGCTTGACCAGGTCGACCTGCTGGGCCTGGTCCTCGATGGAGAGGTTGCGGTGCAGCACGCCGATACCGCCGTTGCGGGCCATGGCGACCGCCATCCGGGCCTCGGTGACGGTGTCCATCGCGCTGGAGACCAGCGGGATCGCGATGTCGATCTCCCTGGTGAGCCGGGTCCGGGTCGACGCGTCACTGGGGGCCACATCCGACTCGGCGGGCAACAGCAGCACATCGTCGAAGGTCAGTCCGAGCGGAATCTCGACAGCGGAGGACAGGTCCACGGCGGCTCTCTTCTCTTCGGCGGCGGTAGCCGCCATCCTACCCAAACCGGATGAGCCGACCCGGCCCGCCGTCCCGCCGCCGGACCGGTCGCCGCCTGGGCGCGAAGGGCCCGACGCAGGAGTACGGACCTGCCCGGTGGGGACTACCGTGGAGGGGTGCACGAAGAGCCGATCGACCCCTTCGCCGGCGACCCGGCCGACCCCGCCAACGAGCTCGCCGAACTGGACGAGCCGGAGGAGGAGGCCGACGGACCGCTGAGCACGACGGAGCGGGAGGACGTCCTGGAGGACCTCGCCGATCTGGAGGTCTACCAGGCGCTGCTCACGCCCGTGGGGGTACGCGGTCTGGTGATCGAGTGCGAGGACTGCCACGAGCCGCACTACTTCGACTGGGACCTGCTGCGCGGCAACCTGCGCCACCTGCTCGACTCGGGGCGCCCGCGGGTCCACGAGCCGGCCTACGACCCCGACCCCGACCACTACGTCACCTGGGACTACGCCCGCGGGTACGCCGACGGCGTGCACGACGCACTGGCCGACAGCACAGACGAGTAGCCGCCTCAGCGGAACAGCCGCCTCAGCACAAGCGCCGCCTGAGCGGACCTCAGGCGCCTTCAGTGGAACAGGAGCCTCAGCGGACCAGGCCGGCGCGGAAGCCGGCCGCCACGGCGTGCGCCCGGTCCCGGGCGCCAAGCTTGCGGAACAGCCGGCGGGCGTGCGTCTTCACGGTGTCCTCGGAGACGAACAGCTGCTTGCCGATCTCGGCGTTGCTGTGCCCGTCCGCCATCCCGCGCAGCACCTGCAGCTCGCGCTCGGTGAGCAGGGGCGGCGGGGCGGCGTCCCCGCGCTGCGCCGGTACCAGCAGGTCGTGCTCGACCAGGGTGCCCGGGCGTCCGACAGCGCCGGCGCCGGCCCGTTCGCCCGGCGCCGCGGCGGCGGCCGACGCGGATCCGGCCGCGGCCGCTTCGGCGTGCGGCTGCAGGAGCAGCAGCAGGCCCTTGGTCACCGAGCTGACCAGGTCGTCGCCGCCACGGATGACGCCCCGCGCCCCGGCGCCCAGCGCGGCGGCGGCTGCCTGGGCGTCCTCCGGACCGAACAGCACCACGGTGGCCCCGGGCGAGAGGCTGAGCAGCCGGCGTACCACGCCGGCCGCGTCGGGGCGGGTCAGGGCCGTGTCGAGCAGCACCAGTTCCGCGGGGTGTTCACGGAGCCGGGTGGCCGCCTCGGCGGCCGTGACGGCGGTACGCACGGCGCCGGCCGAACCGACCCGTTCGGCGAAGCCGGCGATCGCATGAGCCGCCGCTGCCGTCCGTACCCCAACCAGAACTGTGCGCACGTCAGCCCCCTCTCCCTCTGCGATTGGATCATCCGAATCCCCCGGCTGTGGGCATTTCAGCAGAATATGTGGCCAAATCACCCTAATTTGTGCCAGGGCGCCTTCCGCCATCCCCCGACCCGACAGAAATTCGTGATCGCGCGGTTGATTAGTTCGGCTGTCACCGGGGTAGGTACCCGGCACGCACCACTGACCCCTGAACACCTCACGCACCGCAGAGAGACTTTTCCGCGCCGGCCCGACCGGCGGTGAGCAGAGAGGAACAGTGATGGCGAACGTCCAACGACTTCCGGGACCCATCGCTGACATCTGGGAGTGGCAGGCCCTGGGCCTGTGCCGCGGCCGGGACAGTGCGCAGTTCTTCCATCCGGACGGCGAGCGCGGCTCCTCGCGGCTGCGCCGCGAGATGAAGGCGAAGGAGACGTGCTTCCGCTGCCCGGTCCGGGCCCAGTGCGCCGCGCACGCCCTCAAGGCCCACGAGCCGTACGGCGTCTGGGGCGGCTTCTCCGAGACCGAGCGGCAGCGCCTGCTGGCTCTCGGCTGGGAGGACACCGCCGACCGGTACCGCCGTCGGGTCGACCTGACCGCGCTGACCCGGCGCCTCGGCCCGCCCAGCGCGGCGGCCTGAGGCCCTCCCGCAAACCTTCCGACCGTGAGGCCGGTGCCCCGCGCGGGGCACCGGCCTCACGGTCAACGCACGTCGACCTTGATGCTGTGCCAGCCGGTAGCGCCGTCCGGCGCCACCGAGGTCTGCTCCTCGGGCTGGGTGGCGCCGGCGTTGTCGGTGGCCCGCACGGTCAGCTGGTGGCTACCGGGGGTGGCCGGCCACTGCCAGGACCACAGCCGCCAGGTGTCCACCGAAGGCGCCTCGCCCAGCGTGGCCACCTGCCAGCCGCCGTCGTCCACCCGTACCTCGACCCGGCTGATCCCCCGGTGCTGCGCCCAGGCCACGCCGGCCACGGTCACCGTCCCGGCGCGCGGGTGCGAACCGGCGCGCGGGGTGTCGATCCGCGACTGCGTCTTGATCGGGGCGCGCCGTGCCCAGCCCTGGCGTACCCAGTAGGCGTCGAAGTCGGCGAAGCTGGTCAGCTCCAGCTCCGAGATCCACTTGGTGGCCGAGACGTAGCCGTAGAGGCCGGGGACCACCACGCGGACCGGGAAACCGTGCTCGATCGGCAGCGGCTGGCCGTTCATGCCGACCGCGAGCAGCGCGTCCCGGCCGTCCAGCAGCACCTCGGTGGGGGTCCCGACGGTGAACCCGTCCACCGCCCGGCCCACTACCTGATCGGCACCGGCCTGGATGCCGGCCCGCTCCAGCAGCCCCTTGAGCGGCACCCCGAGCCACTTGGCGTTGCCCACCAGGTCGCCACCCACCTCGTTGGAGACGCAGGCGAGCGTGATGTAGCGCTCGATCATCGGCATGGCCAGCAGCTCGCTGTAGGTGATCGAGTAGGGGTGGTCCACCCGGCCGTGCACCCGCAGCTTCCAGGTGTCCGGGTTGACCTGCGGCACGGCCAGCGCCGTGTCGATGCGGTAGAAGTCCTTGTTCGGGGTGACGAACGGGGTGTCCGGCGCGACCTGGGCGCCCTCCGGCGGCGGGCTGGCCGGCGTGGCCGGAGCCGGCAGCCGCACCGCCGCCCGCTTGTCGGCCACGTCCCGCTGGTTGAGCACGTACTGCGCGCCGCCGCCGACCAGCACAGCGCCGGCCAGCACGCCGCCCGAGGTCCACAGGAAGCGCCGCCGGTCGCCGCCGCCCGGCCCGCCGCCGCCCGGCGGCCGCAGCAGCCGGTCCAGCAGGTACCCGCCGAGCCCGGCGCCGATCAGCGACGGCAGGATGGCCACCGGCCCGCCCTGCTCCCGGGTGTACGCGGCCAGCGCGCCCACCGCGCCGAACAGCGCCACGCCCAGATACCCCACCCAGGGGCGACGGACCGCCAGCACGCCGATCCCGGCGCCGAACAGGGCCAGCAGCAGCACCGTGCCGATCAGCAGGGCCGCCTTGTCGTGGACACCGAAGGTGCCGGTGGCGAACTCCTTGACCGGCAGCGGCACATGGTCGATGACCACGCCGCCGACACTGATCAACGGTGCGGAGACCGGGCCGGTGAGGATCGCCACCAGCTCGGCCGCGGCCAGCGCCACCCCGGCCGCGGCCACCCCGGCCAGCGCCCCGACCCACCACCGGCGGGTACCGGCCCCGGCCGGCGCTTCCACGTCAGTTGCCACGCTGCCCAGTCTGGTCCAGCCGGGCAACTGCCGGTACCGGCCGGTCGGACCTGCGCCCCGCGCCGGGGCACCGCCGGTCCGCTGGACCGGGTCGGGCCAGCCGACCGGCCAACCGGTGAGCTGAGGCAGACACACAGCAGGGCCGGGCACGCCGTGGCGTACCCGGCCCTGCTGTGTTCGCAGTCCCCGGTGAGCAGACCCCCAGTGGGACGGATGCGGATTGGCTCAGAACCCCGGACCGTGCTGGTGGCCGTGGCCGCCGTGCGAATGACCGCCACCGGCCGGGGCCTCCGACGCCTTGGGCTTCTCGACCACCAATGTCTCGGTGGTCAGCAGCAGGGCGGCGATCGAGGCGGCGTTGGCGACCGCGTTGCGGGTCACCTTCACCGGGTCGACGATGCCGGCCGCGACCAGGTCGACATACTCGCCGGTGGCGGCGTTGAGGCCGCGCCCCCACCCGCCCGAGCGCACCTTGTCGACCACCACGTAGCCGTCCAGCCCGGCATTCTGGGCGATCCAGCGCAGCGGCTCGACCAGCGCCTTGGCCACGATGCTCACGCCGGTGGCCTCGTCGCCGGTGCGGCCGAGGTTGTCGGCGAGCACGGTGGCCGCCTGCACCAGTGCCGCGCCACCGCCGGGCACGATGCCCTCCTCGACGGCCGCCTTGGTGGCGGAGATGGCGTCCTCGATGCGGTGCCGCTTCTCCTTGAGCTCCACCTCGGTGGCGGCGCCGACCCGGATGACAGCCACGCCGCCGGCCAGCTTGGCCAGCCGCTCGTTGAGCTTCTCCTTGTCCCAGTCGGAGTCGGAGGCCTCGATCTCCTTGCGGATCTGCTCGATCCGGGCGGTGACCTCATCGCTGCGGCCGCCGCCGTCGACCACGGTGGTGGTGTCCTTGTCGACCACCACCCGGCGGGCCCGACCCAGCTGCTCCAGGGTGGCGCTCTCCAGCTGCTGGCCGAGCTCGGTGGAGACCAGCTCGCCGCCGGTCAGGATGGCCAGGTCCTGCAGCATCGCCTTGCGCCGGTCACCGAAGGCGGGCGCCTTGACCGCGACGACCTTGAGGGTCTTGCGGATCGAGTTGACCACCAGGGTGGCCAGCGCCTGGCCGTCGATGTCCTCGGCCACGATCAGCAGTGGCTTGCTGGCCTGGACGACCTTCTCCAGGATCGGCAGCAGCTCCTCGATGGCGCTGATCTTCTGCGGGGTGATCAGGATGTAGGGGTCGTCCAGCACCGCTTCGCCGGCCTCGGCGTCGGTGACGAAGTGCGGGGACACGTAGCCCTTGTCGAACTGCATACCCTCGGTGATCTCCAGCTCGTTGGCGAGCGTGGAGCCGTCCTCGCAGGAGATGACGCCGGTACGGCCGACCTTCTCCATCGCCTCGGCGATCAGCTCGCCGATGGCGGCGTCCTGGGCCGAGATGGTGGCCACGTGGGCGATCTCGGTCCGGCCGGCGACCTCGACGGCGTTGGCCAGCAGCGCATCGTTCACCGCGGCCACGGCCGCTTCGATGCCGCGCTTGAGGCTGCCCGGGTTCGCGCCGGCCGTCACGTTGCGCAGGCCCTCGCGCACCATGGCCTGGGCCAGCACGGTGGCCGTGGTGGTGCCGTCGCCCGCGATGTCGTTGGTCTTGGTGGCCACCTCCTTGACCAGCTGCGCGCCCAGGTTCTCGTAGGGGTTGGTGAGCTCGATCTCCTTGGCGATGGTGACGCCGTCATTGGTGATCACGGGAGCGCCGAACTTCTTGTCCAGGACGACGTTGCGCCCCTTCGGGCCCAGCGTGACCTTGACCGTGTCGGCCAACGCGTTCACGCCGTGCTCCAGTAGGTGCCGTGCCTCGTCCGAGAAGCTCAGGATCTTCGCCATGCCTGTCCTTTCACAGCACAGTCTTCACAAGCACAGTGCCGCCCCGGCCCGGTGTTCCGGGACCGGGGCGGCACTGGTTCTCACGTCGCGGGTTGCCGGGCGCCGGGCGCCCGGCCGGGTTCACTTCTCGATGACCGCGAGCACGTCACGGGCGGAGAGCACCAGGTACTCCTCGCCCGCGTACTTGACCTCGGTGCCGCCGTACTTCGAGTAGAGGACGACGTCGCCGACGTTGACGTCGATCGGCACCCGGTTGCCCTTGTCGTCGACGCGGCCCGGACCGACAGCGAGGACGGTGCCCTCCTGCGGCTTCTCCTTGGCGGTGTCGGGGATCACGAGCCCCGACGCGGTCGTGGTCTCAGCCTCGTTCGCCTGGACCACGATGCGGTCCTCGAGCGGCTTGATCGCAACCTTGGTCGCGGTAGTCACGGGATACCCTCCTGGGGTACTGATCAGCTTCTTCTCCCTGTTACCGCCCGGCGGGTCGCCGTCGTCGCGGGTGCCGGCGCCACCAAGGCAGTCACCGGCCGTAAGCCGGCCGGCTGGCACCCTCATGGCGAGAGTGCTAATGGCAGGCTATGTCGCTGGTTGGCACTCCGTCAAGGAGAGTGCCAATCCTCACCGGCGTGTCGGACTTCCGGGATCTCCCCCACGAGACTACTCAGGGTAGTAACGCGCGTACGGTAGGCCTAAGTCGCGTTGCTGAATTGTTACCGCTAGCAACAAACTTAACCCGAGGGTCATCTTGCGTGGGATACCGCAGGGGGAATACGTTGCCGGACACAACAAACAACGAAATTCTGCCCGGCCGGGGTCCGGAACCCGGCCGGTGCGACACACGCAGTCAACACCCTGCGTACACAGCAAGCGCAACGACCACGCGCACGACACCGACCGCCGCACCCGCGGCGCATACCCCGAAAGGACCCATGCCATGCGCAAGGGGATCCTCGTCGTAGCCACCGTTGGTGCGGTGGCCCTCGGCGGCCTCGCCGCCTGCGGCGACGACAACAAGGGCGCGAGCCCGAGCAGCAGCAGCACCGGCAAGGCACCGTACGTCGGCGTCATCCTGCCCGACACCAAGTCGTCGGTCCGCTGGGAGACAGCTGACAAGCCGAACCTGGAGGCCGCGTTCAAGGCCGCCGGTGTCAAGTACGACATCCAGAACGCCCAGGGCGACAAGACCCAGTTCGGCACCATCGCCGAGAGCATGCTCTCCGAGGGCGTGAACGTCCTGATCATCACCGACCTGGACGCCGGCTCCGGCGGCGCGGTCATCAAGAAGGCCAAGGACCAGGGCGTCCCGGTCATCGACTACGACCGGCTCACCGCCGGCGGCGGCGCCGACTACTACGTGTCCTTCGACAACGTGCAGGTCGGCAAGCTCCAGGGCGAGGGCCTGCAGAAGTGCCTCACCGCCGCGGGCACCGCCAAGCCGAAGGTCGCCGAGCTCAACGGCTCCCCGACCGACAACAACGCCACCCTGTTCGCCCAGGGCTACGACTCGGTCCTGAACCCGCTGTACGCGGCCGGCACCTACGTCAAGGGCCCGAACCAGTCCGTACCGGACTGGGACAACGCCCAGGCGGGCACCATCTTCGAGCAGATGCTGACCGGTAACCCGGACATCAAGGGCGTGCTGTCGGCCAACGACGGCCTGGCCAACGCGGCCATCTCGGTGCTGAAGAAGAACAACCTGCAGCTGCCGATCACCGGCCAGGACGCCACCGTGCAGGGCCTGCAGCACATCCTCGACGGCGACCAGTGCATGACCGTCTTCAAGGACACCAAGCTGGAGGCCGACGCCGCCAGCAAGCTGGCCATCGCGCTGGCCAAGGGCACCCAGCCGCCGTCCGACCTGAAGGTCACCTCGATCACCGACCCGGTCTCCAAGGCCGACGTCAAGTCGGTGCTGGAGACCCCGGCAGCGATCTACAAGGACAACGTCAAGGACGTCGTCACCGCCGGTGGCGTCACCAAGGACCAGCTGTGCGCCGGCGCCTACGCCGCCAAGTGCACCACCGCTGGCATCAGCTAACCAAGCGGTTGATCGTCCCGGTACCCCGCCCAGCCGGCGGGGTACCGGGACATCGGCAGGTCACCACAGGGAGTCGACTCCGCAGCGCGTGAGCCGTAGTCATCACAAGGAGCACCATCCGTGACCAGTTCCCCACTGCTGGAGCTGCACGGGATCAATAAGAGCTTTGGTCCCGTCCAGGTCCTGCGCAACGTCGACTTCACCGCCTACCCCGGCGAGGTGACGGCCCTCGTCGGTGACAACGGCGCGGGCAAGTCCACGCTGGTCAAGTGCATCGGCGGGATCTACTCGATCGACTCCGGCCAGTACCTTTTCGAGGGGCACCCGGTCACCGTGCACAGCCCCCGCGACGCTGCCGCGCTCGGCGTCGAGATCGTGTACCAGGACCTGGCCCTCTGCGACAACCTCGACATCGTGCAGAACATGTTCCTGGGCCGGGAGAAGACCCGGGGCGTGGTGCTCGACGAGCCGACCATGGAGCGGATGGCGGGCGAGACGCTGGAGCGCCTGTCGGTGCGTACCGTCCGGTCGCTGCGCCAGCTCGTGGCCAGCCTCTCCGGCGGCCAGCGGCAGACCGTGGCCATCGCCAAGGCGGTGCTGTGGAACAGCAAGCTGGTCATCCTCGACGAGCCGACCGCCGCGCTGGGCGTCGCCCAGACCGCCCAGGTGCTGGAGCTGGTCCGCCAGCTCGCCGACCAGGGCCTCGGCGTGGTGCTCATCTCGCACAACATGAACGACGTCTTCGCCGTCGCCGATCGGATCGCCACCCTGTTCCTCGGCCAGACGGCCGCCCAGGTCAAGGCAACCGACGTGACGTACTCGCAGGTCGTGGAGCTGATCACCGCTGGCCGTAGCGGCGACATCGGCCTCGCGTCGGCCGCCGTGGGCGCGAGCAACGGCGTCGACCCGACCGCCAGCCCGCTCGCCGACACCGACGGCGACCCGAACGGAGCACTGTGATGGCCGCCGTAGAGACCCACACCCCGCCCCCGCCGATCCCCGGCGAGCGCAACCAGTCGCTCGGCGACTACGCCCGCAACTACGGCCGCCGCCTGCGCGGCGGTGACCTCGGTGCGCTGCCGGCCATCTCCGGCCTGGTGGTGCTGTGCGCCGTCTTCGGCGCGGCGGACGACGTCTTCCTCACCGCCCGCAACTTCGCCAACCTGCTGACCCAGGGCGCCGCGGTCACCGTCATCGCGATGGGGCTGGTCTTCGTCCTGCTGCTCGGCGAGATCGACCTGTCGGCCGGCTTCGCCTCGGGCGTCTGCGCCACGATCATGTCGGTGCTGCTGGTGGACCACGGCTGGCCCTGGTATCTGGCGGTGCTGGCGGCGCTGGTCACCGGCGTGGTGATCGGCCTGACGCTGGGCACGCTGGTCGCCAAGGTACGGATCCCGTCGTTCGTGGTGACGCTCGCGGCGTTCCTCGCCTTCCAGGGTGTGCAGCTGCTGTTCCTCGGCGGCGGCAAGAACATCACCATCCCGGACAACCCCGATGGCAAGATCATCAACGCCATCGAGAACAAGAACCTGCCGATCTGGCTCGGCTGGGCGCTGCTCATCGTGGGCGTCCTCGCCTACGTGCTCAGCCAGCTGCTCAAGCGCAGCGGCCGGATCCGGCGCGGACTGGCCACCGAGCCGATCCTGCTGATCGTCGTGCGTACCGCCGCCCTGCTGGTCATCGGCGGCCTGGCCGTCTACGCGCTGAGCCAGGAGCGCAGCAACAACCCGCCGCACCTGACCCCCAGCGGCCGGGTGCTCGGGGTCTCGCTCAAGGGCGTGCCGATCGTCGTCGTGATTATCCTGGTGCTGTTCCTCACCTGGACCTTCGTCCTCGGACGCACCTCCTACGGCCGGCACATGTACGCCGTCGGTGGCAACATCGAGGCGGCCCGCCGCGCCGGTATCACGGTGGACCGGATCAAGATCTCGGCGTTCGTGATCTGCTCCAGCATGGCCGCCATCGGCGGCATCGTCGCGGTCTCCCGGCTGCGCTCCGTCGACCCCAACACCGGCGGCAGCAACGTGCTGCTGTACGCGGTGGGCGCCGCCGTCATCGGTGGCACCAGCCTCTTCGGCGGCAAGGGCCGGGTGCTCGACGCGCTGCTCGGCGGCGCGGTCATCGCGGTGATCGACAACGGCATGGGGCTGCTGGGGTACAGCTCCGGCGTGAAGTACATCATCACCGGCATCGTGCTGCTGGCGGCTGCCGGCGTGGACGCGCTGACCCGGCGGCGGGCAGCCGCCTCCGGCCTGCGATAGCGTCCCGACGCTCGACAGGCCCGCCGGGCGTCCTCCGGCGGGCCTGGGCAACCATCCCCCCAGCTCTGGAGAGTGCGAAACCATGCGGGCCGGCCCGAGCCAGGAGGAGATCCGGCGACAGAACCTCGGAGCCCTGCTGCGCCAGGTGCACATCCGGGGCCCGCTGTCGCGCGCGGAACTCACCGCTGAACTGGGCCTCAACCGGTCCACCATCGGCGCGCTCGTGGCCGACCTGGTCTCCGTCGGGCTGGTCCGGGAAGCCCTGCCGGCCGAGCGCAGCGGCGCCGGCCGCCCCTCCCTGGTGGTACGCCCGGAGCAGGGCCGGGTCTTCGTCTATGCCTTCGCGGTCGGCGTCGACCGGATCGTGGCCGCCCGGGTCGGGCTGGGCGGCGCCATCCTCGACCGGCGCGAGTCGGTCCGCGGGCGCGGCGAGTTCAGCCCCAACGAGGTGATCAAGCCGCTGGCCGAGTTCGCCCGGCAGATGCAGCGCGCCGCCCCGCCGGACGCCATCTGCATCGGCAGCGGCGTGGCCGTGGCCGGCATCGTCCGACGCGACGACGGCCTGCTGCTGATGGGCCCCACCAGCGGCTGGGTGCACGAGCCGCTGGGCAGCGCGCTACGCGACGTCCTTCCGGTGGCCGCCCCGCTGCACGTGGGCAACGACGCCGACCTGGCCGCGCTCGCCGAGCACACCCGCGGCTGCGCCACCGACGCCGCGAACATCATCTACGTCCAGGGCGACGTGGGCGTCGGCGGCGGCATCATCGCCGGTGGCCGGCCACTGTCCGGCTACGGCGGCTACGGCGGCGAGATCGGTCACATGATCGTCAACCCGAACGGCAAGCTGTGCATCTGCGGCGCCCGCGGCTGCTGGATGACCGAGGTCGGCGAGGACGCCCTGCTCACCCTGGCCGACCGGGCCGGTACCGGCCGGGAAGGAATCCTCGCCGTGGTGGACGCCGCCGACCGCGGCGACGCGCTGGCCAAGTCGGCCGTCCGCCAGGTCGGCGACTGGCTCGGCTTCGGCGTGGCGAACCTGGTGAACATCTTCAACCCGGAGACAGTGATCTTCGGTGGATCGCTGCGCGACGTCTTCCTCGCCGCCGCCGCGCAGGTCCGTAGCCGGGTCAACCGCAACGCCCTGCCCGCCTGCCGGGAGCACGTCCGGCTGCGGACCCCCGACCTGGGCGAGGACGCGCCGCTCATCGGCGCCGCCGAGCTGGCCTTCCAGCCGCTGCTGGCCGACCCGATGGAGCTCGGGCAGGCGGGCTGAGTACCGATCCGTAGTCGCGTTCGCGACTGGAGATCGACCTCGCCCCGTCCGGTACCTACCCTTCGGTCGTTGCCCAACGGGGGATCGAAAAGGGGAGGCACCAAATGTTCCGGACCAGGCTCGTTGCCATATGCATCGGCGCAGCCAGTGCGCTCGGCGCTCTCGCCGGCTGCACGGCCGGCCACCCGACGCCCGGCGCGGCCGGCTCACCGAGCCCCGGACCGTCCGGTGCGGACAGCTCCGTCGGCGACCTGCCCGCGCCCAGCGGCACCCCAGCCACCAGCGCGCACCCCACTGCGACCAGCCTCCCCGCCGACGCCGACGCCTACGCCCGGCTGGCCGTCGCCGCCTGGCGCAGCCACGACGCCGGCGCGCTGAACAACCTCAACGCGCCCAGCGACACCGTCTTCCACAGCCTCGACCTGGGCAACTACGACAAGCGCTTCGACACGCTGGAGACCTGCGAAGGCGCCGCCGGCTCCACCTACTGCACGTACTACAACACCGTGGGCGACACGCTGCGCCTGCAACTGCGCAACGAGCTGATCGGCAAGCCACACGCCATCGTGGGCGGCACCCTCATCCCGATCACCTTCCCCGGGGACGTCCAGGCCTACGCCAAGGAGGCGCTGGACGCCTGGCAGGCGCACAACAGCGCGGCCGTCGCACTGCTCACCGGCAAGCCGGGCGACACCGCCTTCGCGGCCGTACCCGCCGCGCTGCGCACGTCTGCGTTCACCTTCACCGGCACCGACGGGGCCGCCGGCCACGGGTACGTCACTTTCTCCGACGGCGCGGGGAACCAGTTGTCCTTCGAGTTCGCCAACCCCGACCTGGTGTCTCCGCCGGCCAACCGGCACGGGCTCATCCAGCGGGTGCTCTACACCCCGCACGCCTGACCGGGATCGTCCGGCGCGGCATCCCCGTTCCCGCCCGGTCGCGTCCAGCACCCCCGAGCGGACCAGCGAACGAGCCGGGACGGTTGAATGTCCGGGTGGACGTGGAGCTGGTGGCCCGGCTGGGTACCCCCGAGGGGGTGGCGGCGCTGGCGGCGGCGGACCGGACCGACCCGGCCGACCCGCTCGCCGCGAGCGCCACCCTGCGGGCCGCCGGCATCCCGCCCGAGCTGGCCGCCGCCGCGCTCACCCAGGCCGCGCTGCGCCGCCGGGCGGTCGGCAAGTTCGGCCCCGACGCGGCCCGGCTGCTGTTCACCCGGGCCGGCCTGGAGCAGGCCACCCGCTCGCTGGTCGCGGACCGGCGGGCCGCCCGGCTGGCCGCCGCCGGGGTGGCCGGCATCGCCGACCTGGGTTGCGGAGTCGGCGCGGAGACGGTCGCGCTGGCCCGGGCCGGTCTGCGGGTACGCGCGGTGGACGCCGACCCGGCCACCGCCGCCATCGCCGCCGCCAACGTCGCCGCCCTGCGCCTGACCGGCCGGGCGCAGGTGGCGTGCGGCACCGCCGAAGAGTTCGATCTGTCCACTGTGGACGCGGCGTTCTGCGACCCGGCCCGGCGCACCGGCGCCGGCCGGGTGTTCGACCCGCGCGCCTACTCGCCGCCCTGGTCGTTCCTGATGGAGCTGGTCGAGCGGGTACCGGCCACCGTGCTCAAGCTGGCTCCCGGCCTGGACCACCGGCTGGTGCCGGCCGGTGCCGAGGCGCAGTGGGTGTCGGTGGGCGGCGAGGTGGTGGAGGCGGCGCTGTGGTGCGGGCCGCTGGCCGGCGTGCGGCACCGGGCAACCCTGCTGCCCGGCGGTGCGGAGCTGACCGGCTCCGGCACCCGGGCCGCCCCGGTCGGCGCCGTCGGCGCCTACCTCTACGACCCGGACGGCGCGGTGGTCCGCTCCCACCTGGTCGCCGAGTTCGCCGCCACGGTGGACGGTGTGCTGGCCGACCCGGAGATCGCCTACGTCTATACCGACACCGCACGGGACACGCCGTTCGCCCGGCGGTACCGGATCACCGATGTGCTGCCGTTCTCGCTCAAGGGGCTGCGGGCAACGCTGCGGGAGCGGGGCGTCGGTCGGCTGACCGTCAAGAAGCGCGGCTCGGCGCTGGAACCGGAGCAGCTGCGCCGGCAACTGCGCCTGGGCGGCCCGCACGAGGCCACCGTGGTACTCACCCGGGTGGCCGGGCGCCCCACCGCGCTGCTGTGCCAGCCGGAGTAACCTGCCCACCGTGGCATCCCAGGGCACTCCGGCGACCGCGCTGCTGACCAGGCAGAAGATCTCCTTCACCGGGCACCGCTACACCGTAGACTCGAAGGCGTCCTCGTACGGTGAGGCAGCCGCCGCGGCGCTCGGCGTCGCCCCGCAGCGCGTCTTCAAGACCCTGGTGGCCAGCGTCGACGGGCGGCTCGCGGTGGGCGTGGTACCCGTGTCGGCGACCCTGGACCTCAAGGCGCTGGCCGCCGCGCTGGGCGGGAAGCGGGCCACGATGGCCGACCCGGCCGCCGCCGAGCGCGCCACCGGCTACGTGACCGGCGGCATCTCCCCCTTCGCGCAGCGCACCCGCCTGCCACTGGTGGTCGACGCCTCAGCCACCGCCTTCCCCACGGTCTACGTCTCCGGCGGCCGACGCGGCCTCCAGGTCGAGGTGTCCCCCGCCGACCTGATCCACCTCACCAACGCCCGCACCGCCGCCATCGCCACCACCTGACCAGCTCCGCCTCCGACCCGGCGCCCTTGCCCGCCAACCGGGCAGCCCGCGCCCGGGACCTTGCCCGAATGGCTGCCAATCCGGCACCGGTACCAGCCATCTCGGCGAACTGGCTTTCCCGGTAGGCTGCGCGGCGTGTCTGGGGCTGTGCTGCTGGATCTGTTCAACACGCTGGTGGATGACGGGGGCGGGGCGGCCCGGGACGAGGTGACCCGGCGGATGGCGGGCGTGTTGGGGGTTGATCCGGACGCGTTCACCGGGCTGCTCCACCGTCGGTGGCAGGAGCGGCTGACCGGGGGGTACGGGCCGCTGGCGGAGATGGTGCGGGCGTTCGCGGTGGAGCTGGGCGGGGCGCCGGATGACGAGGCGGTCGAGCGGGCGGTCCGACTGCGTACCGGGCTCGCGTCGGCGCTGCTGGGTGCTGCCCCGGCGGGCACGCTGGCCACGCTGGATGCCTTGCGGGCCAAGGGCGTGCGGCTCGCGGTGGTGAGCAACTGCACGGTGGAGGTGGCGCAGGTGTGGCCGGCTTCGCCGCTGGGCGCGCGGTTCGACGCCACCGCGTTCTCCTGCGAGCTGGGGGTGGGCAAGCCCGACCCGGCGATCTACCGGCACGCCGCGCAGGCGCTCGGCGTCACCCCGGCCGACTGCCTCTACGTCGGCGACGGCGCCGACCGGGAGCTGGCCGGAGCGCTGGAAGCGGGCGCGACGGTCCTGCGGACCACCGAGTTCGCCGACTCCGCCCCGGACTGGCCGGGGCCGACCATCGCGGCCCTGGCGCAGCTGCTGGACGTCACCGGTCGACGGGGCTGAAGTCCCAGCGAGTGCGGCGGGCGGGCCGACCAGATGCGGGGCGGCGCGGGCAGCTCGACCGGGCTGCTGCCGCCACTTGCGAGATCACCACCACCCGATGGTCGGTGGAGCTGAACACCTCGCTGGAGACGTGCAGCGGGTTGACCTCGATCCGCGGGAACGCCGACTCGCACACCCACGCGATCAGCTCGGCGAAGCCGTCCGGGTACGGCCGTCGACCTCCCACATCCGCACGATCACGCCGACGCTACACGGTCACCAGGGTGAGCGGCATCGCCGAGTCGGCCGGCAGGTCCAGCCGGCTGGCGCCACCCCGGCCGCGACCAGGTGCGAGCCCAGCGCGGCCACCATCGCGCCGTTGTCGGTGCACAGCCCCGGCCGGGGTACCCGCACCGTGATGCCGTACGGCTCGGCGCGCTCGCGCCGCGAGCGCCCGCATCCGGGAGTTGGCCGCCACGCCGCCGCCGATGACCAGGGTGTCGATGCCGTGCGTGCCGGCAGGCGTCGATCGCCTTGGCGGTGAGCACGTCGCAGACCGCCTCCTGGAAGCTGGCCGCGACGTCGTTGACCGGCACCGGCTCGCCGGCCCGCTGCCGGGCCTCCACCCAGCGGGCGACCGCCGTCTTCAGGCCGGAGAACGAGAAGTCGAACCGGTGCTCGGCCAGGTCCCGGGCGGCGGTCAGGCCGCGCGGGAACGCGATCGCGGCCGGCGTCGCCGGCGCGCGCCGCCCGGTCGATCGGCGGGCCGCCCGGGAACGGCATCCCGAGCAGCCGCGCCACCTTGTCGAACGCCTCGCCGGCCGCGTCGTCGATGGTCGCGCCGAGCGGCGTGACGCCGCGCGGCCAGATCGTCGACGCAGCAGCAGGCGACGAGTGGCCGCCGGAGACCAGCAGCGCGATCGCCGGCTCGGGCAGCGGGCCGTGCTCCAGGGTGTCGACGGCCACGTGCGCGGCCAGGTGGTTCACGCCGTAGATCGGCTTCTCCGGCGGCCAGCGCGTACCCCTTGGCCGCGGCGACCCCGACCAGCAGCGCGCCGGCCAGGCCCGGGCCCGGCGGTCACCGCGATCGCGTCCATGTCGGACAGTGTCACGCCGGCGGTCGGCCAGCGCCCGGTGCATCGTCGGTACCATCGCCTCCAGGTGGGCGCGGCTGGCGACCTCCGGCACCACGCCGCCGAACCGGGCGTGCTCGTCCACGCTGGACGCGACCGCGTCGGCGAGCAGCGTGTGCCCGCGCACGATGCCGATGCCGGTCTCGTCGCAGGACGTCTCGATGCCGAGCACCAACGGTTCGTCAGTCACGCTGCTCACTCCCGGCGTCATCACCAGGGCGTCGGTGTTGCTGGGCTGGTAGTAGCCCTGCGCACGCCGATCACCTCGAACCCGTACGCGTGCGTAGAGGCGCTGGGCCGGCGCGTTGTCGACCGCGACCTCCAGCAGCACGGCCGGATACCCGGCGGCCGGCCTCGGCCAGCAGGCCGTCAGCAGCGCGCGGCCGATGCCCGCGGCGCTGCGCGTCCCGGCGCACCGCGATGTTCTGCACCCACGCCTCGTCCGGCGGCGACCGGCCAGCCCGGCGTAGCCGACGACCTCGCCGCTCGGCTCGAGCGCGACCAGGTAGTAGTGCCCGGCGGCCAGCTCGTTCCAGAACATCGCCGGCCGACCACTGCTCGGCGCCGAACAGGTCGTCCTCGATCGGCAGCAGCTCGCTCGATGTGCCACCAGCGCAGCGGCGCGATGTCGACGGCGCCGGGCCGTGTCGGACCGGCGTCACGACGCCGGCTTCCGGGCGCCCGGCTCGACCGCGTCGGGGCGGCGCAGGTAGAGCGGGGTCAGCGGCTCGCCGGGCGGCGCCGGCGACGGATCCGGTCGGCGGCCAGCCGCGGCGAGCGCCAGCGGCGTCGGGTAGCGCGGGCTGCGGGCGGCACCGGCAGGCCGAGCACGTCGGCGTAGCGCAGGCGCGCCGTCGCCGACGGCGGCCAGCACGCCGGTCGGCAGGTCCAGATCGGCGGGGCGGTCGCACGGCCGGGTCGGTGATGCGCCGGCCGTCGTCGTACACCGCCCAGTAGACCTCCCTGCGGCGGGCGTCGGTCGCGACCAGCACCGGCCCGGGCCGGTACCGGCGCCGAGCCCGTCGAGGGAGCAGACGCCGTAGGCCGGGATGCCCAGCGCGTCGCCGAGCGTGGCCGCGGTGACCAGCCCGACCCGCAGCCCGGTGAACGGCCCCGGCCCGACGCCGGCGACGACCGCGCCGAGGTCGCCGGCCGTGGCGCCGGCCTCGGCCAGCACGTCGCGGCACGCCGGGGCGAGCAGCTCGCCGTGGGCGCGGGCGTCGACGGTCACCCGCAGCGACCAGCGGCGTCGACCGCATCGGCGGTCGACCTCGACCAGCGGCCGCGGTGATCGCCGGCGTCGCCGAGTCCACCACGACAACCAGCACGACATGCACCCTAACCGGGCACCCCGCCCAGGCGCCTGCGGCGGCGGCTATCCGGCCAGCGCCTCGATCCGGCGGACCCAGTCGCCGCCGCGCGGCAGCAGGTCGACTACCCGGGTCTCGTCGTCGCGGCGGTCGATGCGGACCTCCAGGTAGGCGTCGGCGAGCTGTTCGACCATGCCGTCGCCCCACTCGACCAGGGTCACCGACTCGTCCATCGAGGCGTCCAGGTCGAGGTCGTCGACCTCGCCGACCGGGTCGCTGACCGCGCCGAGCCGGTACGCGTCGACGTGCACCAGCGGCACCCGCCGGCCGACCGGCCGGTGCACCCGGGCGATGACGAACGTGGGCGAGGTGACCGCGCCGCGTACGCCGAGCCCGGCGCCGATGCCCTGGGCCAGCGCGGTCTTGCCGGCGCCGAGCGGGCCGCTCAGCACCACCAGGTCACCGGCGCGCAGCAGGCCGGCCAGCCGCTCGCCCGAACGCCCGGGTGTCGTCAGCGGTCGGCAGCTCCATCCCCCTCGACTCCTCCACCCGCTGTCTCAGACCGCTTCCAGGAACTCCAGCAGGGCCGCGTTGACGATCTCGGGGCGCTCCAGCAGCGCGACGTGCCCGGCCTCGGGCACGACCACGAACCGGGCGTCCGGCAGGTGCCGGACGATCTCCTCCGAGTGCGACGGCGGGGTCAGCTTGTCGTCGTCACCGCAGATCACCAGCACCTTGGTGCGCTTGAGCTCGTCCAGCGCGGCGATCCGCTCGTGGGTGTAGACGGTACGCAGGTAGCGCGCGACCACTTCGGTGCTGGTCCGGGAGTTCATCTGCTCCACGTAGGACACCAGGGCGCGGCTGGCCGGGGCGGAGCCGAAGCCGTACCGGCGGGTGAGCAGCCAGGCCAGGTCGGTGGAGGCGCGCCGGACGCTGTCCACGACGCCGGAGGTGAGCCGGCCGGAGCCGATGAGCACCGGCAGCAGCGGGCGGGTGAACCGGGCGACGAAGTCCGGCATGCCGAAGCTGACCTGGGCCAGCTCGCCGGCCGAGGTGGAGATGAAGACGACGCCGGCCACCCGGTCCAGGAACAGCTCGGGGTAGGCGTCCGCCAGCGCCATGATGGTCATGCCGCCCATCGAGTGTCCGATCAGGACGATCGGGCCGGTCGGGGTGGTCTCGTCGATCACCCGCTTGAGCCCTTCGGCCAGCGTCGTCGAGCGTGTACTCGCCGGTGTCCAGGCGGCCGGAGCGGCCGTGCCCGGGCTGGTCGTAGAAGACCATCCGGCAGTCGCCGCGCCGGGTCAGCGCGCGAGCGCTGGAAGTGGAAGGTACCCATGTCCAGGCAGAAGCCGTGCACGAACACCAGGGTCGGGTCGATGCTGGTGGAGTGCGGCAGGTCGAGGTAGTCGAAGTCGACGTCGATGCCGTCGTTCGGCTCCACCACCTCGACGTAGAGGTCGATGCCGTCGGAGGTACGCACGGTCAGGCACTCGTCGTAGGGCAGCTGCCCGAACGGCTCCTCGGCGTGCGGGTCCTGGGGGTCGGGGCGCCGGGATCGGCGCAGCAGCAGTCGTTCCGTGGCCACACCTGCTGCTACCCCGGCGGCGGCGACGCCGACCAGCGCGGAGACCAGGCCGGCTGTCTTCGCCGCCTTGCGCCGGCGGTTGGCGGCGGGTTCGAGGGCGTTCACGCGCCGCCCTCCACGACCACCCGTTCGACCCGGGCGCTGCCGATCCGGGTGACGATCTCGTAGTTGATGGTGCCGGCCGCGTCGGCCCAGTCGTCGGCGGTGGGTTCGCCGTCGTCGCCCGGTCCGAACAGGACCGCCACGTCGCCGGGGTGTACCTCGTCGTCGCCGCAGTCCACCACGATCTGGTCCATGCAGACCCGGCCGGCGACCCGGCGCCGCGCCCCGGCCAGCAGCACCGGCCCGGCGTTGGAGGCGTGCCGGGGCACGCCGTCGGCGTACCCGAGCGGCACCACGGCCAGCGTGGTCGCCGTGGGGGTGGTGTAGGTGTGGCCGTAGGAGACGCCCTGGCCGGCCGGTACCCGCTTGGTGTGGGTCACCCGGGCACGCAGCGTCATGGCCGGGCGCAGGCCGAAGTCGCGCACCGGCGACCGGGCTCAGGCCGTACACGGCGATGCCCGGCCGGACCAGGTCGAAGTGGGTCTCCGGGGCGGGTCAGGGTGGCCGCCGAGTTGGCCATGTGCCGAAAGCGGGGCCGCAGCCCGAGCCGCTCGGCCACCGCCAGCCCGTCGTGGAAGGCGGCCAGCTGCGCGGTCGTTGGTGGGGTGCCCCGGCTCGTCCGAGCGGGCCAGGTGGCTCCACACCCCGACCACCTCGATCGCCCCGTTGGCCTGCGCCTTCGCCGCCGCTTCCAGCAGCGGCACCCAGTCGCCCGGGGCCGCCCCGCCGCGCCCCAGGCCGGTGTCGATCTTCAGGTGTACGCGCGCCGCCCGGCCCGCCTCGCGAGCCGCCCCGACGATCTCGTCCAGCAGCGGCACCCCGGCCGCCGAGAGGTCCACGTCGCGGCGCACCGCGTCGCGCAGCGGCAGCCCGGGGGCCAGCAGCCAGGCCAGCACCGGCGCGTCGATCCCGGCGGCGCGCAGCTCCAGCGCCTCGGTCAGGGTGCAGCCGCCCAGCCAGGTGGCGCCGGCCGCCAGCGCCGCCCGGGCCACCGGCAGCATGCCGTGCCCGTACCCGTCGCCCTTGACCACGGCCATCACCTCGGCCGTGGTCGCGGCGCACAGTCGGGTCACGTTGTGCCGGATGGCGTCCAGGTCGACCCGGATCTCGGCCTGCCACATGCCAACCAGCCTACCGGCCGGTACGAGCGGTCCGCGATCATGCACCGGACAGCAGCCGGGCCACCACGCCGCGCAGCGCCGTGGCCACGTCGACGGCGCTCGCCGGGCCGCCCCGGGCGGCTGCCCGGCCGGCCAGCCCGTGCAGGTAGGCAGCCGCGACCGCCGCCTCCACCGCGCCCAGGCCACCGGCGAGCAGCGAGCCGAGCAGGCCGCCCAGCACGTCCCCGCTGCCGGCGGTGGCCAGCGCCGGGGTACCGGTCGGGTTCACCCAGACCTCGCCGGCCGGCGAGGCGACCACCGTACGGTCGCCTTTGAGCAGCACGGTGGCCTGAAGCTGGTGGGCCAGGTCGAGGGCGGCGGCCACCCGGTCGGGGCCGGGCTCCCGGCCGGCGAGCCGGGCGTACTCCCGGTCGTGCGGGGTGAGCACCGCCGGCGCCTCCCGGCCCGCCAGCTCCCCGGCGAAGTCGGGGCCGGCGAGCAGGGTCAGCGCGTCGGCGTCCAGACAGGCCGGTACCGGCGCGGCCAGCACGGCACGCAGTTCGGTGCGGCCCCGCTCGTCGGTACCCAGCCCCGAGCCGCACACCCAGGCCTGTACCCGTCCGGCGTCCGCCACCCGGTCGCTGCCGATGACGCTGGGGTGTGCGGTGACCACCGCGTCCCGGGCTGTCCCGGCGTAGCGGACCAGGCCGGCCGGCCCCGCCAGCGCCCCGACCACGCCGAGCAGGGCGGCGCCCGGGTAGCCGGCCGATCCGGTGGCCAGCCCGACCACGCCCCGGGTGTACTTGTCCGAATTCGCCTCCGGGTGCGGCCACCAGGCGGCGATCTCCGCCGCCTCGGCCAGGCACAGCGCCGAGTGCTGCGGCAGGTACGGACGCAGTCCGATGTCGACCAGCTCCACCAGCCCGGCCCGGACCGCCCCGGGGCCCACCACCAGCCCCGGCTTCAGGCAGCCGAAGGTGACCGTGACGTCGGCGTGCACCGCTTCGCCCGGTACGTCGCCGGTGTCGGAGTGCACGCCGGAAGGCACGTCGACAGCGACCAGCGGGGCACCCGTGGCGGCTGCCGCGCGGACCGCCCCGGCCGCCGCCTCGCGCAGCCCGCCCCGGCCGCCGATCCCGACGATGCCGTCCAGCACCAGATCCGTCGGCCGTACGGCGTCGACCAGCACCCCGCCCGCGGCGCGCAGTGCGGCCAGGCCGCCCGGGTGGACCCGCTCGGGGTCCAGCGGCAGCGCCTCCACCCGCACGCCGCGCCGGGCCAGCAGGGCGCCCGCGTAGAGCGCGTCGCCGCCGTTGTCACCGGAGCCGACGAGCAGCAGCACCCGGCGGGCGTAGACGGCGCCGTACCGGTCGGCGAGCAGCAGCGCGCAGCGGCGGGCCAGGCCGGCCGCCGCCCGCTGCATCAGGGTGCCCTCGGGCAGCCGGGCCAGCAGCGCCTTCTCCGCCGCCCGTACCTCGGCGACCCGCCACGCCTGCCGCAACGCCTGCTCCCTCCGCCCATGCCCCGGCCACCGCGGCCGGGGGTGTCAGCCGCCGGCCCCGGGCTGGCCGTCGATGTGTTCGGCCACCACCATGGCCGAGGCGATCCCGCCATCGTGCGACAGCGACAGGTGCCAGCGGTCGACGCCACGCTCGGCGGCGGCCGCCGCGACCGTCCCGGAGACCTTCAGCCAGGGGCGACCGTCCGGGTCGGAGACGATCTCGCAGTCGTGCCAGTACAGCCCGCTCGGCGCGCCGAGCGCCTTGGCCACCGCCTCCTTGGCGGCGAACCGGGCGGCCAGCGACTCCGACGGCCGCGCGTTACCCGAGGTGGTGGTGCGCTCAGTGGCCGTGAACAGCCGGTCGACCAGCGACGGCGTCCGGGCCAGCGCCGCCAGGAAGCGCTCGACCAGCACCACGTCCATGCCCACCGCCACGATCACGGGTCCACCTTACGGGTGGCGGCGGCCCGTGGCGCCCGGTCGCCTCAGGGGGTGCGCTGCACCGCGAGGCGTACCCCGAAGGCGACGAAGACCACCCCGGTGAGCTGGTCCAGCCGGCGCCGCACGGCCGGCCGGGCGAGCCAGCCGGCAACCCGCCCGACCAGTAGCACCAGCGCCGTGAACCAGAGCATCCCCTCGGCGTCGTGGATCAGCGCCAGAGCCAGCGAGTACGGCAACGGCGCGGCGCCGGCCGGAATGAACTGCGGCAGGACCGAGAGGTAGAACACGCCGATCTTGGGGTTGAGCAGGTTGGTCCCCAACCCCACCCGGTACGCCCGCCCGGCGCCACCCGGGACGGCACCACTGTGGACGGCGCGGTCCACCTGCTGCTCGCTGGTGTCGGCCGACGGTCGACGGGAACGCCACAGCAGGCCCAGCCCCAGGTAGCCGAGGTACGCCGCGCCGGCCCAGCGCAGCGCCTGGTAGGCCAGTTCGGAGGCGGTGAGCAGGGCGGTGATGCCCAGCGCGCCGGCCAGCGCCCAGGCCAGGCAGCCGGTACCGACACCGAGCGCGGCGGCCAGCGCGGGCCACCGGCCACTGGCCGCCGCGGTGCGTACCACCAACATGGTGTCCAGCCCGGGAGTAACCGTCAGGACGGCGGCGAACAGCGCGAAAGCCAGCACGCCCAGGTTCTACCCGATCCGCCACCCCGACCGCATCCGCAATCCCGCCACCGTGCGCTGCTCCGGTAGCGGCTACCGGATGGGATCAGCTCGGCGCAGCCGGGTGGGCAGGCAGCGGTGCGCCGTCGAGTACCTGCACGCGCCGCAGGTACTCCGGCTCGTCGATCTCGCCCTGGGCGAACCTGTCGGCGAGTACCTGCCGCGGCGTGGCCGGCGGATACCAGGCCGGCGTGGTGCGCTGGCCGGTCAGCAGGCGCACCAGCACCGCCACCCCGACCGCGAGCAGCACCAGCCCGAACAGGCTGCCGAAGCCCATCGCCAGCCCGCCGCCGTAGCCCATTCCGGGACCCCAGTGCATCACCGCAACCACCTCCTGCGGGCGCCCGGCTCGGCGCCCGGAACCGGTCTCGGACGCCTCATCCGGCGCCTCATCCCCAGCCTCGGCCGCGCTCCCGGGCGGCGGAAGGGTCGCCGGTCCCGGCGCGGCGGGCCGGTCGGCCCGGCGGGTCGATCACCTGGACGGCACTACTCCCGGCTCACGTCGACCGCGTGACGCCCCGGATCACCTGGGACAGCGCGGCCGCCGAGCGGCCGCCGGCTGGTGGAGGCTCACCGGCTACTCGACGGTGACCGACTTGGCGAGGTTGCGGGGCTGGTCGACGTCGTGGCCCCGGGCGTCGGCGATCTCGGCGGCGAAGACCTGCAGCGGCACGGTGGTCACCAGCGGGGCGAGCAGCGTGGGGGTGGCCGGCACCCGGATCAGGTGGTCGGCGTAGGGCACCACGGCCTCGTCGCCCTCCTCGGCGATCACGATGGTCCGGGCGCCCCGGGCGCGTACCTCCTGGATGTTCGAGACGATCTTGTCGTGCAGCACGCCGCGCCCAGCCGGCGAGGGCACCACGCAGATCACCGGCGTACCGGCGTCGATCAGCGCGATCGGCCCGTGCTTGAGCTCGCCAGCGGCGAACCCCTCGGCGTGCATGTACGCCAGCTCCTTGAGCTTGAGCGCCCCTTCCAGGGCGACCGGATATCCGACGTGCCGGCCGATGAACAGCACGGTGCTCTGTCCGGCCAGCTCGCGGGCCAGTTCCCGGACCGGCTCCATGGTGGTGAGCAGCTTGGCCAGCTTCTCCGGCGCCTGGCGCAGCTGGTCGACCACGGCGCTCACCTCGTCGGCGTACTTGACCCCGCGCACCTGGGCCAGGTGCAGGCCGACCAGGTAGCAGGCGGTGAGCTGGGTGAGGAACGCCTTGGTGGAGGCGACCGCGATCTCCGGGCCGCCGTGCGTGTAGAGCACCGCGTCGGACTCGCGCGGGATGGTCGAGCCGTTGGTGTTGCAGATGGCCAGCACCCGAGCCTTCTGCTGCTTGGCGTGGCGCAGCGCCATCAGGGTGTCCATCGTCTCGCCGCTCTGCGAGATGGCCACCACCAGGGTGGACCGGTCGAGGACCGGGTCGCGGTAGCGGAACTCGCTGGCCAGCTCGACCTCGCAGGGGATCCGGGTCCAGTGCTCGATGGCGTACTTGGCGACCAGGCCGGCGTGGTAGGCGGTACCACAGGCGACGATGAACACCTTGTCCACGTCGCGCAGGTCCTGGTCGGTGAGGCGGACCTCGTCGAGCTGGATCTGGCCGTGCTCGTCGACCCGGCCGAGCAGGGTGTCCGCCACGGCGCGCGGCTGCTCGGCGATCTCCTTGAGCATGAAGTGCTGGTAGCCGCCCTTCTCGGCGGCGGCGGCGTCCCAGGTGACGTGGAACTCGCGCCCGTCCACCGGGACCCCGGCGAAGTCGGTGATCCGGATGTCGTCCGGGGTGATCGTGACGATCTGGTCCTGACCCAGCTCGATCGCCTCGCGGGTGTGCTCGATGAACGCGGACACGTCGCTGGCCAGGTAGTTCTCGCCGACGCCGCGGCCCACCACCAGGGGGGAGTTGCGCCGCGCGCCGACCACCAGGCCGGGCTCCTGCGCGTCCACGGCGAGCAGCGTGAAGGCGCCCTCCAGCCGGCGTACCACGCGCTGCATGGCGGCCGTCAGGTCGGCGGCCTCGCCCAGCTCCTGGCGCAGCAGGTGGGCGACGCACTCGGTGTCGGTGTCGCTGGTGAACTCCACCCCGGCCGCCTCGATCTCCAGGCGCAGCTTGGCGAAGTTCTCGATGATCCCGTTGTGGATCACCGCGACCCGGCCGTCGACCGAGACGTGCGGGTGTGCGTTGCGGTCGGTCGGGCCGCCGTGGGTGGCCCAGCGGGTGTGCCCGATGCCGGTGGTCCCGGTGGACAGCCCGGCCCGGCTGTCCGAGGCGAGCAGCGCCTGGGACAGGTTGGCCAGCTTGCCGGCCCGTTTCTCGGTCAGCAGGCCGCCGTCGGCGAGGATGGCGACTCCACCCGAGTCGTACCCGCGGTACTCCAGACGGCGCAGTCCGTCCAACACGATGCCCAGCGCCGGGCGAGCGCCGGCGTACCCCACGATTCCACACACGCGACCGACGGTAGCAGAGTTTCGCGCAGGTGCAATGCGCGAAGAGGCCGGTTTCGATCACAGCGCCTGCGCGGTTGCCCCTCGGATACCGCCTGTCACCTGGGCCTCCGCAGCGAACGGCGCAGCCCTGGTGCGTCGCCAACCGGACATCGGGAACGTTGCCAGGGGCGACGCCGGAGGCCCGGCGTAGGTCGCGAAACGCGCTTCGCTACCGCCCCGACCCGGCGGCGGTAGCGAGGTGGTCACTGGCACAGTGGGGGTTGGGCGGGCGCGGGCCGAAAGTCGACCTCCAGCGGCGGGTCCGTGCTCCGGAAGTGCACCCGGTCGGCCCGGGTGAGCGTCATGGTGCCGGTCACATAGTTGCCGTCCCGCCCCGGCGGGCCGGGCGGGGGGGACTGCGGCGGCGTGGCCTCCCACCAGCGGCCACCGAACAGCGCGTACCGGACGCCACAGTGGACGAAGAGCTGGTACGGGTAGGCGGTGCCGATCGTGGGCGTGGCCGGATCGCTCATGGCCGGCGGCGGCGATTCTGTCACGGCGGCCGATGTGGATGTCGTTCCAAGCCGGGACGCCTGGTCACCGCCGCGCCAGGTGGCGGCCACCGTCGCAGTACCGGCGACCACCACCAGCGCCGTCGCGACCAGGACGGCTCGCTGCCGGCTGCGGGCCGCCCGCGCGCGGCGCGTCGCCGCTGCGGCCAGCGGACCGACCGGCGGCGGGTTGCCCACCAGCGTGCGTAGTCCCCGCCGGATATCGTCTTCCTCGGACATCGCTACCACTCCTCCACCTCGGCGCTGCGCCAGCGGGACGCGTCCAGGCGCAACTGGGCCAGCCCCCGGGAGACAAGGCTGGAGACGGTTCCCGGCGGACAGCCGAGCAGGTCGGCAATCTGCGCGACCGGCAGGTCCTCGAAGTACCGCAGGACGATCACCGCCCGCTCGCGCCGGCTCAGGCCAGCCAGGGCGCGCCGGAGGGCGTCCGCGGCCACGACAGCGTCGGCCACGTCACCGACCGGCTCGACCGCCGCCGGATCTGGGTGAGCCAGCTCCCCACGCCAGCGCCGCCGGTGCCAGGTGCAGTACGTGTTGACCATGACCTTGCGGGCGTACGCCTGCGGCGATTCCCAGTCGGGGAACCGGTCCCAGCGCAGGTACACCTTGGCAAGGGTGGTCTGCACCAGATCCTCACCGGTGTACCAGTCGCCGGTCAGCAGCCGGGCGGTCTTCAGCAGCCCCGGACCGGCCACGGCGACGAACTCGCCGAACTCACGTTCTTCCGCGTCCAACGACGTCCTCCACCAGCCGGGTGCCTCCACCGATCCTGACAACCGAGCCCGCCGGAAACGCTGCACCCGTCAGCGGGTCGGCGACGGCTCCGGCCAGCGGCGCGGGCGGGGTGTCGAGGAGGAAGGTGTCGAAGAGGAAACGGAAAGGCACCCGGTCGGCGGACCCGCCGAACGCCTCGTCCCGGTTGGTGGTTCGCGCGCTCAGCCGCGCGGGCTGGCGGTGCGGACCAGATCGGCGATGCGTTCGGCGACCGCGTGCGCGGTCTCCTCGCTCGGCGCCTCGACCATCACCCGGACCAGCTGCTCGGTGCCGGACGGGCGCAGCAGCACCCGACCCTCGCCGCCCAGCTCGGCTTCAGCCTCACGGACCGCGTCCAGCACCCGCCCGGCCGCGGCGGCGCCGGCCCGGTCGGCCACCGGCACGTTGATCAGGACCTGCGGCAGCTTGCGGACCACCGAGGCAAGGTCGGCCAGGCTGCGCCCGGTGGCCGCCATCCGGGACATCAGCAACAGCCCGGTGAGTACGCCGTCGCCCGTGGTCGCGTGCTCCGGCAGCACCACGTGGCCGCTCTGCTCGCCGCCCAGGCTGTAGCCGCCGTTGCGCAGCGCCTCCAGCACGTACCGGTCACCCACCCGGGTCTCGATCAGGTGGATACCCTCCCGCTGGCAGGCCAGCCGCAGCCCGAGGTTGCTCATCACGGTGGCGACCAGGGTGTCCCCGGCCAGCGTCCCGGCGTCCCGCATGGCCAGCGCCAGGATCGCCAGGATCTGGTCACCGTCGATCTCGTTGCCGGCCGCGTCCACGGCCAGGCAGCGGTCGGCGTCACCGTCGTGGGCGATACCCAGGTCGGCACCGTGCTCCAGGACAGCGGCGGTCAACTGGCCCAGGTGGGTGGAGCCGCAGCCGTCGTTGATGTTGATGCCGTCCGGCTCGGCGTGGATCGGAATGACGGTCGCGCCCGCCTCGGTGTACGCCGCCGGACCCACCTCACTGGCCGCCCCGTTGGCGCAGTCGACCACCACGCGCAGCCCGTCCAACCGGTGCGGAACGGCTTTGACCAGGTGGGACACGTAGTGGGCGGCGCCGTCGAGGAGGTCGTCCACCCGCCCCACCCGCTCGCCCGTGGGGCGGACGAACTCGGTGTCCAGGCCGGCCTCGATCTCCGCCTCAATGTCGTCGGGCAGCTTCTGCCCACCGGCGGCGAACAACTTGATCCCGTTGTCCGGCATCGGGTTGTGCGAGGCGGAGATCATCACGCCCAGATCGGCGCGGGACTCGGCGGTGAGGAACGCCACCGCCGGGGTGGGCAGCACACCGAGCCGTACCACCATGGCTCCGGCGCTGGTCAGGCCGGCCACCACGGCCGCCTCCAGCATCTCGCCGCTGGCCCGCGGATCCCGGCCGACCAGGGCCACCGGCGGGCGCCCCTGGACGTGCTCGGCGAGGGTGTGCGCGGCGGAGACGGCGAGCCGCAGCGCCAGTTCCGGGGACAGGTCGGCGTTGGCCAGCCCGCGTACCCCGTCGGTGCCGAACAGTCGACCCATCGAGAGCACCTCCGCAGACGAAAGAAGAAACGGCCGGGTACCCCGCCGTCGAACAGGTCGACGGAGGCGTACCCGGCCGCTGGGTCAGGACACGAAGGCGGGCTAGCGCTTCGAGTACTGCGGAGCCTTGCGGGCCTTCTTGAGGCCGTACTTCTTGCTCTCGGTGACGCGGGCGTCCCGGGTCAGGAAGCCGGCCTTCTTCAGCGCCGGACGGGTGTCCGGGTCCAGCTCGATCAGGGCCCGGGCGATCGCCAGGCGCAGCGCGCCGGCCTGCCCGGTGGTGCCCCCGCCGCGCAGGTTGGCGAAGATGTCCACGCTGTCGGCGCGCTCGGCCACCACCAGCGGTTCACGCACCATCTGCTGCTGGACCTTGCTGGGGAAGTAGTTGTCCAGGGCGCGCCCGTTGAGGGTGAAGGACCCGGTCCCGCCCATCAGGCGGACCCGGACGATGGCCTCCTTGCGGCGGCCCACGGTCTGGATCGGGCGCCCGCCGCGCGGGGCGGTGCGGGCCGCGGTCGGGGCGGGGGTGGGGACGACGACCTCGACGGCCCCGGTTTCGACGCTGTCGGCGACTTCGGCCGGCGTCTCGATGCTCTCGGTCATGTACTCGTAATCCTCGCCCGCGCTACTGCGCGACCTGCTTGATCTCGAACGGCTGGGGCTGCTGCGCGGCGTGCGGGTGCTCGGCGCCCGGATAGACCTTCAGCTTCTTGATCAGCTGACGGGCCAGCCGGTTGTGCGGGAGCATGCCCTTGACGGCCAGCTCGATCGCCCGCTCCGGGCGCTTGTCGAGCAGTTCGCCGTAGGAGACCGCCTTGAGGCCACCGGGAAAGCCGGAGTGCCGGTAGGCGATCTTGGTCTGACGCTTGTTACCGGTCAGCGCCACCTTGCCCGCGTTGATGACGATCACGAAGTCGCCGGTGTCGACGTGCGGCGCGAAGGTCGGCTTGTGCTTACCACGCAGCAGCGTTGCGGCGTGCGTGGCCAGACGGCCCAACACGACGTCAGAAGCGTCGATGACGTGCCACTGACGCTCGATCTCACCCGGCTTCGGGCTGTACGTACCCACAGGTCTACCTTCTCGTCGGTTATCGCGCCTTGCGTGCGTGCGCGGGCAACCACCGGCACCGCGACTGTTCAGCGTACCCGACAGCGGAGACGCCTGAGCCTTCGCACAACAGCACCCCACGATACCCGGTGGCGGCGAGCAGGGTCAAAGTGGCCCCCACCCGGTCCGGCGTTATGGGCGTCCGTGTCCGGTCAATCCGGCACCGGCGGCGCCGGGACCTTTTAAAGCGCCCGAAATCAAGGGGTTGCCGAACGGAAACCAAGCGCCGGCATGATTACTCACAGCCGCTTCGCAGTAACAGGCCGCCCGTCGGGTGGGCCGGGTGACTCGGAGCTGCTGCCAGACCACCGACGGGGCAAGGGACGGACCCGTCGGTGTACGCCGAGTTGGCCGCTCGGCGAAGCGGGACACGCCGACGACGCCCGGTGTGTACCGCTGTTTCGAAAGCTGCGGCGTGCCCGGGCGGGGGGACCGGACGCTACCCCGCAGGCGTGATGCTCGTGAGCGATCAGACGCTCCGACGGCAGGGCCGACCGCTACCCGCGGACGACCGCCTGGGCATGCCGCAGCTCTCCAAACTTCCCGGCCGCTCCACACTTCCGGCCCGTCACCGACCGGCGGCAGCCTTGCGGACCTGCTGCTCGCTCCGGAGGTCAGCTCATGAAGCTCGTGGTCGTCGGCAACGGACCGGTCGGGCACCATCTCGTCACCAGACTCCGCGACCGGGACCCCGCCGGGCGCTGGGAAGTGACCGTGCTCGCCGAGGAGCTGCTGCCCGCGTACGACCGGACCCGGCTGTCCGAGTACTTCCGCGGGATGCCGCCCAGCGCGCTGCGCCTCACCCCGGTTCCCGACGTCACCGTCCGGCTCGGCCGACCTGTCGAGCAGATCGACCGGGAACGCCGGGTGGTGATCACCCGGGACGCCGAGTACCGCTACGACGCCGTGGTGCTGGCCACCGGGGCGTACCCGTACATCCCGGCGCTGCCGGGGGCCGGGCTGACCGGCTGCTTCACCTACCACACCCTGGACGACCTGGCCGACCTGGAGGCGTACGCGCTGGGCCGGCGCAGCGCCGTGGTGGTCGGCGGCGGGCTGCTCGGCCTGGAGGCGGCGTACTCGCTGCACCTGCTCGGGCTGCGGACCACCGTGCTGGAGCAGGCGCCGGGGCTGCTGCCCGGGCACCTGGACGCGGCCGGCGCGGCGGCGCTGCGCGGCCGGTTCGAGGCGCTCGGCATCACCGTGCAGCCCGGCCGCCGGCCCGTCCGCCTGGTGGCCGACCCGGGCGGCGCGGTCCGTCAGGTGGCCTGCACCGACGGCGCGGTTCTGCAGGCCGGCGTGGTGGTCTTCGCCTGCGGCCTGCGTCCCCGCGACGACCTGGCGCGCCAGGCCGGGCTGCGGATCGGCGCCCGCGGCGGGGTAGCCGTCGACGACGGCTGCCGCAGCTCCGACGAGACGATCTACGCGGTCGGCGGCTGTGCCGAGCCGCCCGGTGGCAGCCCGGGCCTGCTCCCCGCCGGGCTGTGCATGGCCGAGGTGGCGGTGGACCGGCTGCTCGGCGGCTCGGCCCGGTACACCGGCGCGGACAGCTCGGTACGCCTGCGGCTGGCCGGCGCCGAGGCGGCCCGGTTCGGCAGCCTGGACGGCGGGCTGGACGTCACCTTCACCGACCCGGCCACCGGCAGCTACGCCCGGCTGGTGCTGGCCGCCGACGGGGTACGCCTGCTCGGCGGCGTGCTGGTCGGCGACGCCAGCGCGTACCCCCTGCTGCGCGGGCTGGTCGGCGAGCCGCTGCCGGCCCCGCCGCTGGAGCTGCTGGCGGCCGGCCGGATGGCCCGCCCGGCCGGCGGTGCGACACCCGCCGGCCGGCTGTCCCGCCCCGGCCACGAGCTGGAAGCCTGCTGACCTGCGGGACCGGCCGGTCCGGCCCGACTGTGAGCGGCTCTTAGCAGGCCGGAAACACCTCGGACCCGCCGGCGAAACGCCCCGCGGTGACGCTTCTGTGCATGCCTGCGGTCGCGGTGCCCAGCCCGTGCTGCGCGCCACGCCGCCCGGACGGGGGAGGACGCGCGGTGCCGGAGGTAACCCGCCACGGCGTACGCAGCCGGACAGGGCCGTTACGGGAGACCCGGTGGACGATCCGGATCCGCTGAGAGGCTTCACCGTCGCAGTCACCGCCGACCGGCGCCGGGACGAGCTGGGCGGCCTGCTGGAGCGCCGGGGCGCCCGGGTGGTGCTCGCCCCCGCCCTGCGGATCGTGCCGCTGGCCGACGACACCGAGCTGCGTACCGTCACCGGGGCGCTGGTGGACAGCCCGCCCGACATCGTCATCGCGTGTACCGGCGTCGGCCTGCGCGGCTGGCTGGCCGCCGCCGAGGGCTGGGGCCTGGCCGACCCGCTGCGCGCCGTGATCGCCGGTGCCCGGCTGGTCAGCCGCGACCCCGCAGCGCCCGCCGCCGACCAGGACTGCTGCGACGACGTGATCGGGCAGCTGCTGGACGACGGGGTGGCCGGCCGGCGCATCGCCGTCCAGCTGCACGGCGAACCGCAGCCCGAACTGGTCAGCGCGCTGCGCGCGGCCGGCGCCGACGTGGTCGAGGTGGCCGTGCACCGGTGGATCCCGCCGAGCGACCCGACCCCGCTGCGCCGCCTGGTCGACCTCGCCGTCAGCCGGCTGGTCGACGCGGTGGCGTTCACCTCCGCCCCGGCCGTCGGCGCGCTGCTGCGGATCGCCGGGCCGGACACCGAGGCGCTGCTCGCCGCGCTGCGCGGCGACGTGCTCGCCGCCTGCCTCGGCCCGGTCACCGCCGGCCCGCTGGTCCGCCGGGGCGTGCCGGTGTGCGTGCCGAACCGGGCCCGGCTCTCCGCCATGGTCAAGCTGCTGGTGGACGAGCTGCCCAAGCGGGCGCCCACGCTCCAGGTGGCCGGTCAGGAGGTCACCCTGCGCGGGCACGCCGCACTGGTCGACGGCTCGCTCAAGCCACTGGCACCGGCTCCGATGGCGGTGCTGCGGGCACTGGCCGCCACCCCCGGCCGGGTGCTGTCCCGGGCCGCGCTGCTGGCCGCGCTGCCGCGCAGCGGCGACGAGCACGCGGTGGAGATGGCGGTGGCCCGGCTGCGCGCCGCGCTGGGCGGCACCGCGTTCGTGCAGACCGTCGCCAAGCGCGGGTACCGGCTGCGGGTCGACTGAGCGGCTACGTGGTCGGGTAGTTGCCGTAGGAGCCCTGGTTGTAGGGGCGCCCGCCGGGCGGGTTGCCGTACCCGCCGCCCGACGCCGGTGGCGGCGGGTAGGCGGCCGGCGGCGGGGCCGCAGCGGGCGGGTAGGCCGGCGGCGGCGGGGCCGGAGCCGGCGGGTAGGCGGCCGGCGGCGGGGGCGGCGGGGTCTGGTACCCCTGCACCACCGGCGGGACGTCCGACCGGGCGGCCGGCACCAGCGCCTGCCCCACCCGCTCCACCAGCAGCGCCATCTCGTAGCCGACCTGGCCCACGTCACACGCCCGGCCGGCCAGTACGCCCAGGCACGAGCCGTCGCTGATGGACATCAGGAAGAGGTACCCGGCCTCCATCTCGATGATCGTCTGCAGCACGCCGCCGCCGTTGAAGTAGCGGGCGGTGCCCTGGGTCAGGCTGATCACCCCGGCCGCGATCGCGGAGAGCTGGTCGGCCCGGTCCGTCGGCAGCCCGCGCGAGCTGGCCAGCAGGATGCCGTCGGCGGAGACCGCCACCACGTGCGCCACACCGGGTACCTGATCGGCGAAGTTGGAGAGCAGCCAGCTCATGTCCTGCATCGTGCCCGGCCTGGTCATCAGTGCGTCTCCTCGTCAGCCGACCTCGGGTGGCCCGACGATTGTGCCTCACCGCCGCCGCGCCCACGCTTCACGCCTCGGTGGTACGCGGCCAGCACGCCGCGTACCTCGTCCGGATCCCGCCGCCCGGCGCTGGGCTCTGCCGGCGGTACCCCTCCGGGAACCAGCTGCGCCGCCGGGGTACGCCGGGGCAGCCCGGCCGGGGTCACTCCGGCCGGCTGCGGGGCCGCCGCCGCCGAGGCAGCCTTCCAGCCGTCGTCGCCCGCGGAGCGCCAGCCGTACTCGTCGTCCATGGACTCCGCGGACTCCTTTCCAGCCGGGGATGACCCGTTCGCCGCGGCGCCGGACGCCGGTTCGCCGAACCAGCGGGCGCGCAGCTCCTTGAAGATCACCGGTTCGTCGCCGTCGCCGGCCACGGGGGAACCGGGGCCCTCACCTTCGGTAGCCGCCAGCGCCTGACCCAGCTCGGTGTGCCGGGGCAGTTCGGTGCCGGGCGAGGCGTGCGCCGGCTCCCGGGGCGCTTCGTCGGCGTGCGCCGGGCCGGCGGGCAGCGCGTTGGTACGCGGCGGAAGGGCGCCGATCCCGCCCGTACCGGCGGGCAGGGCGGCCGGGCGGGCGGCCGAGGCGGCGCTCACCAGCGGCCAGCCCGGCGGCGCGGCGGCCGGCAGCTCGGGCAGCCGCTGGCTGGGCAGCGCCCGGTCGAAGCGCCGGCTGGGCAGCACCAGCAGCGGGGTCGGCAGGGTCACGCTGACCACCGTGCCGCCGTAGGAGTTGGGGCGCAGGGTCACCTTGATCTGGTGCCGTTCGGCCAGCCGGCCGACCACGCCCAGCCCCATCATCCGGCAGTCCGAGACGTCCGCCGGCGGCGGATCGGCCAGCCGCTGGTTGTACCCCTCCAGCTGGGCGGGGCTCATGCCCAGCCCGCGGTCCTCGATCTCGACCAGCACGTAGTCACCGATGCGCCGGCCGTCGACCAGCACCGCCGTGGTCGGCGGGGAGAACCGGGTGGCGTTGTCCAGCAGCTCGGCCACCAGCCGGGTGACGTCGGCGGCGGCGTGCGCGGCCACCGCCACGTCGTCGTCCACCGTGCCGGCCTCCACCCGGCTGTGCTGTTCGATCTCCCGCCGGGCCGCCGCCACCACGTCGGTGAGCAGCAGGTAGTCCTCCTGCACGACGCCCGAGTCGACGCCGGCCAGGGTGAGCATGTTCTCGTCGTTGCGGCGCATCCGCACCGCCAGCCGCTCCAGCTCGAACAGCCGGCCCAGCCGGTCCGGGTCGCGCTCCGCGCCGCGCGCCTCGGCCAGGATGCCGGCCATCCGGTCCACCAGCGCCTGCGAGCGCCGGGCCAGGCTGAAGACCATCGCGTTGACGTCGCCGCGCAGCTGCGCCTGCTGGGCGGCGACCAGTAGCGCCTCCCGGTACATCGAGTTGACCGCGTACGCCACCTGGCCCAGCTCGTCGTGGACCGGCACCGGTACCGGGTCGGCGGCGTCCAGGGCCACGTCCTCGGGGCTGCGCTCGCCGAGCGCCCGGGGCTGGCGCAGCTGCACCACCTTCTCCGGCAGCACCCGGTTGGCGGCGGTCAACGCGCCGTCCCGCAGCCGGGCCAACCCACCGATCAGGGTGTACGTGCCGGCCAGCGCCAGCGACAGCACGATGAGCAGGGTGGCGCCGGCCACCACCGTCTCGCCGGAGATCCGCCCGGTGGCCATCACCGCGCCGGCCAGCACCACCAGCGCCAGCACCAGCGGGGCGATGACCAGGGCGGCCGAGGCGCGCAGGGACAGCCCGCCGGTCGACCCGGGGGTCGGCTGGCGGGGTCGGTGCTCGGGCTCCATCTCCCCAGGCGGCACGGCCGCGATTCCACCATGCGGAGTGCCACCAACGGAAGCCTCGGGGACAGGCAAACCGCGCGGACAGGTCCGCTCGTGCGCAAACCGGGGCTCCTGCGGCAGTGCCGGACGGCCCAGTCACCCGCGCCGCGGGCCGGGCGACCTGCCATCTGCCACCACGGCCGCACGCGGCGGGCCGGGCGACCTGCCATCTGCCACCACGGCCGCACGCGGCGGGCCGGGCTAGCAGTCATCTGCCAACGCGGGCCTGACGCGCCCGGCCGGGCGGCCTTTCATCTGCCAGCGTGGGCCGCACGCAGTGGGTCGGGCGGTGGGGTGGCGTAGCCCGGCCGGTCGGTGGCTCGCGCCTACGCGCGGTGGTCCGTAGGCTGACCCGCATGGCCTTTCGGACCTGGGCGCAGACGCTCGGCACAGCTGCCGGCGCCGCCTTCCTCGCCGCCGCGGGCCAGTTCGGTGTGGGTACCGGGCTGGGGTTGCTGCGCTGGGACGGCGACTTCGCCAGCCGCGCCGCCTGGCACTCCCAGCTGGCCTGGCTGGCCTTCCTCACCGCGCTGGCCACGGTGGCCGGCGCGGCGGCCGGCCGGTGGGCGCCGGCCGGCTTCGCCGGCACCACCCTGACCGAGCGGGAACCCCGCTGGGCGCGGGCCGCGCTGTGCGCCGCCGCCGCGCTCGGTGCGGCCGCCGTCATCCCGGTGGGTACCCGCCCGGCGCACGGCGTACACCTGCCCGAGCCCGGCCCCGCCGGCACGGCGGCCAGCACGGCGATGCTGCTCGCGCTGGTGCTCGGCGTGGCGGTGGGGTACGCGACGCTGTCCGTACCGGCCGTCGCCGGCAACGTCGTCACCTACGCCATCTGGCTCTGGCTGGCCGCGCTGGCCAGCGCGCTGTGGACGCTGGGCCGGCACAGCGACGTCGGCACCGCACCGGGGCCGGTGGAGCACGCGGCCGGCCGGCTCGGACTGCTCCCACCGGCCGGTACGGTCACCTCGATCGTGCTGCTGCTCACCGCACCGGCGGCGATCGGCCTGCTGGCGGCGCTGGTCAGCCGCTTCGGCGGGGGCGGGCGGCTGGCCGTGGCGTACTCGGGGGCGGCCGGTCCGCTACTGGTCGCCGGGGCCTACGTGATCGCCGGACCGGCGGGGCAGGGCGTGGCGTACTGGTGCTCGCTGGCCGGCGTGGCGGTGGGCGTCGCCGCCTCGGCGTTCGTGGCGCTGGCCCGGCACACCCGCCTGGCGACCCCGAGCTACTTCCCGTCCCGTACCCCTGACCGGCCCTGGGACGCCGACCCGGACGCGCAGCCGGACGCGGCGACCGATCCGGCGGACGACGATGGCCGGCTGGCCCGGGCACTGCGGGCACCCACCGAGGACCGCCCGATCACCCACCACCGGGCCGCCGAGAGCCGGTACGACGACGGCTCCGCCGGCTACCTGTCCGGCGGACATTCCGGGGAGACGTCACTGACCGGCTCAGCCGCCGCCGACCGGGCGGTGGCCGACCTGTGGGGGACGAACGACCCGGACGCCGGGTCGACCGGCAGCCACCGGCACCGGAACAGCTGGGACCGGGACGATCCCGATCCCGTGCCGTCCCCGCGTTCAACGCTGGACGCCCCGTCGCCGAGCCGGCCCGCCTACGACAGCCTGGAGGTCAGCCGTCCGCTGAGAGCGGTCCTCGACCCCCCGTCCACGGCGCCGTCCACCGTCGACGCCCCGGCGCCCTCCTGGTCGACGCTGGACGCCCCGCCGACGCCCCGATCGGTCGTCGACCCCCCGTCGCCCCCGGTGCCCGGCCCGGACACCTCGGCCACCCGCTGGCCCACCCCTGAGCCGGCTGCCGCCCCGCCCGCCACCCCCCGTCCGAGCGAGCCCCCCGCGACCTCCTGGTCGAACAGCGAGCCCCCCGCGACCTCCTGGTCGAACAGCGAGCCAGCCTCGACCTCCCGATCGAGCAACGAGCCAGCCTCGACCTCCCGATCGAGCAGCGAGCCCCCCGCCACCTCCCGGTCGACTAGTGAGCCAGCCTCGACCTCCTGGTCGAGTAGCGAGGCCTCCGCCAACTCGTGGCTGAGTTCGTCCGGGTCGGCGGGTTCGGCGAGCTACCTGCGGGCTGCGACCAGCCCGTCGACGCCGCACGCCTTCGATCCACCGGCCGGTGATACCGGCGGCCGGCGGGCGTCGTTCTTCGAGTCCGCACCCGCGCCCGACGTTCCCACCGCACCGGTCAGCCGGGGCCGGGCCGGCTCGCTCTTCGACCCTGAACCGGTGACCGACGAGGCACCGGCGGGCCGGCACTCCGACGCGGCGGACCAGCCCGACGACGAGCCGGCCGCGCTACCCGAGACCGCGCCGACCAGTCCGGCGCCGGTAGCGCTGACCGGGTGGTCCGAGCCGGAGCCCGAGCCGGTACCCGCGGGAAAGCCGGGCCGGCGCGGCCGGCGCGGCCGCGCGACCCAGGAGGCTCCGGTGGCCCGCCGCAAGGACGCCGACTACGACGACTGGCTGAAGGATCTGCGCGGCAAGGGCGACTGACCGCCCGGGCCGGACGCCCGTCCGCCAAGCCGCCCGACGCCCGGTGGGGCCGCCTGTCGGGGCAGGCAAGGGTCGGGCGTCAGCCGGTCGGCGCTGCCTCGACGCTGTTGTTGATGACGGCGAGCAGGTGCGCCGCGGCGGCCACCGGGTCGGAGGCGTCGCTGATCGCGGCCACCACGGCCACGCCGTGCGCCCCGGCGGCGAGCAGCTGCGGAGTGGTCTGCAGGGTGACGCCGCCGCTGGCGATCAACGGCACGTCCACGGAGCTGGCGATGGCGGTGATACCCGGCAGCCCGAGCGGTACCGGCTGCCCGGGCCGGACCCGGGTGGAGAACGCCGGCCCGACCGACAGGTAGCTGGCCCCGGCCGCCACGGCGGCCTTCGCCGAGTCGGGGTCCCGCGCGGTGGCGCCCAGCAGCGCGTCCGGGCCGAGTACCCGACGGGCCGCGGCGACGGGCAGGTCGTCCCCGCCGACCAGGCCGCCGTCGGCGCCGGCCGCGAGGCCCACGTGCAGCCGGTCGTTGACCAGGCAGGTGGCTCCGGCGGCGCGGCACAGGTCGAGGATGCGGCAGGTGAGGTCGTACGCCTCCCGGTCGGTCACGTAGTCGCTGACCCGTACCTGCACCACCGGGACGCCGACCCGGAGCACGGCGCGCACGATCGGCAGCGGGTCCCGCCCGGGACGCGCGTCGGTGATCAGGTGCAGCCGACCCAACTGCGTCATGCCCCTGCCCTCCCCCCGCGTCCGACACCGCTGGGGCTCCGCCGAACGGGTACCCCGGCCGGGATGCTCGGCCCAGACCTTACGACCTGCTCAGCCGCCGGCACAACAACCGGCGCCGGCTATCCGGTCAGCCGCCACGGATACTCAGGCCAGGTCCCATACCGGTTCGGGGGTCTGGACAACCTCGCCGTCGCCACGGAACAGCACGAACCGGTCGAACGACCGGGTGAACCAGCGGTCATGGGTGACCGCGATGACGGTCCCCTCGAACGCGGCCAGCCCCTCCTCCAGCGCCTCCGCCGAGGCCAGGTCCAGGTTGTCGGTCGGCTCGTCGAGCAGCAGCAGGGTGGCCCCGGACAGTTCGAGCAGCAGCACCAGGAAGCGGGCCTGCTGGCCGCCGGAGAGCGTGCCGAACCGCTGGTCGCCCTGACCGGCCAGGTCGTAGCGGTTGAGCACCCGCATCGCGCCGTGCCGGTCCAGCCCGGTCCGCAGGTCGTCGCCCCGCCAGAGGATCTCGACGAGGGTACGGTCCAGCAGCTCCGGCCGGTCGTGGGTCTGGGAGAAGTGCCCGGGGACCACCCGGGCGCCGAGCCGCGCCAGGCCGGAGGCGGCCACCGGGGCCACCCGGGACAGCAGCGGCAGCGCCGGATCGGGGTCGGTACCGCCGGCCGCCAGCAGCCGCAGGAAGTGCGACTTGCCGGTGCCGTTGCCGCCCAGCACGGCCAGCCGGTCGCCGTACCAGAGTTCCAGGTCGAAGGGGTAGGTGAGACCGTCCAGCTCCAGCTGCTCGCAGACCACGGCGCGCTTGCCGGTCCGGCCGCCGGCCAGCCGCATCCGGATGTCCTGCTCCTTCGGCGGCAGCGGCGGCGGGCCGGCCTCGGCGAACCGGCGCAGCCGGGTAACCGCGGCCTGGTAGCGGGAGGCCATGGCGTCGTTGTAGGCCGCCTTCTGCTTGTACATGAGCATCAGTTGGCGCAGCTTCTCGTGCTCCTCGTCCCAGCGGCGCCGGGTCTCCTCCATCCGGGCGTGCCGGCCGGCCCGGGCGGCGTGCCAGCTGGCGAAGCCACCCGGGTGGACCCACGCCGACCCGCCCTCCACCGCCACCACCCGGTCGGCGGTACGGGCCAGCAGCTCCCGGTCGTGCGAGACGTAGAGCACCGACTTGCCGGTCTCCCGCAGCCGCTGCTCCAGCCAGCGCTTGCCGGGTACGTCGAGGAAGTTGTCCGGCTCGTCCAGCAGCAGCACCTCGTCGTCGCCGCGCAGCAGCAGCTCCAGTGCGAAACGCTTCTGCTGGCCGCCGGAGCAGGTGGCCACCGGCCGGTCGCGTACCTCGTCCCAGGCTCGCCCGAGGACGGCCACCGCGACGGTGTCGAAGCGCACCTCGGCGTCGTACCCACCGGCTTCGCCCCAGGCGTGCAGGGCGTGCGCGTACCCCAGCTGGGCCCGGTCGTCGTCGGGCGCGGCGGTCAGCCGGGCCTGCGCCGCGACCAGCCGGGCGCCGGCCTCGCGCAGCAGCGGCGCGGACAGCGACAGGGCCAGGTCGCCGAGCGTGCTCTCGTCGGCGATCAGGCCGATGAACTGCCGCATCACCCCGAGGCCGCCGGCGCGGGCGATCGCCCCGACCGGCGTGGGGATGTCCCCGGCGACCATCCGCAGCAGCGTGGTCTTCCCCGCGCCGTTCGGCCCCACCAGGGCGATCTTGGCGCCGTCGCCGACCCGGAACGAGACGTCGGAGAAGAGCACCCGGCCGTCCGGCAGGGTGCAGCCCACAGCCGCCACGTCGACGAAGCCCACGCAGCGAGTGTGCCTGCCGCGCGGCCGGCGGTCACCCCGATTCCGGCCGGCTGACCGCCAGCACCCGGTAGCCCTTCTGCGAGGCGTGCCGGCGGGTCGGGAAACCCTGCCCGGTCAGCCACGCCTGCAGCGAGTCGCTGCCCAGGTGGTGGGCGACGACCAGCCAGCCGACGCCGTCCGGCGCCAGCCGGGGCAGCCAGCGCAGCAACATCTCGTGCAGGCCGGCCTTGCCGATCCGGATCGGCGGGTTGCTCCAGATCTCGTCGAAGACCACATCCGGGGGTACGTCCTGCGGTGTGCCCGGCCGTACCCGGTCCGCCACGCCCGCCCGCCGGGCGTTCTCCGCGACCAGCTCCAGCGCCCGCTGGTTGACGTCCACGGCGTACACGGTGGCCTTCGGCGAGGTGCTGGCCAGGCTGACCGCGATCGGCCCGTACCCGCAGCCGAGGTCGAGGTAGACCCCGCCCCGGGCGGTCGGCGGGGTGGCTTTGCGCAGCAGTACGGCCGTCCCCGGGTCCAGCCGCTGCGCGGAGAACACGCCACCGGCGGCGACCAGCGAAAAGTCGGTCCCGAACGCGGTGAACTCGACGCTGCTGCGGGTGGCCGGTGCGCCCGGTTCGGCGGTGAAGTAGTGATCGCTGGCCATGCCAGAATTCTGCCCTCCGGGCGGCCGGGTCCGCGCGCGTACCCCACCGGCGCCGGCTTCGGTATCCTCGCCCCCATGACTTACGGGTACGGGGACTCCACCGGCGGCTGGCCGGAGCCTGACCCGGCCCGGAGCGGCCGGCGTGAGCCGGACGACGCCCCGGACGACGGCTGGCCCACCGGCCGGCGCCCCGAGCACCCCGGCGACGGCACCGACCAGTCCTGGTCACCGCCGCCCGGACGCGGCTACGCGGCGCCCCCCGACCGGCGCTACGGCCCGCCCAGCGAACCCCAGCGCGCCTACGCCGCCGACGAGCCCGACCGTGGCTACGGCCCGGCGAGCGGACCCACACAGGGCTACGGCCCCACCAACGAGCCCCCGCGGGCCTACGGACCCACCAACGAGCCCCAGCGGCCCTACGGCCCCAACGAGCCCCAGCGGAGCTACGGCCCCGCCGGCGAGGCTGAGCGTGGCTACCGCCCGGTCGACGAGCCCCCGCGGGGCTACGGCTCGGCCGGCGAGCCGCGGGCCGGCGACGATCGGGGTTACGGCGCTGCCCGGGAGGCCGGCCGGGGCTTCCGTGGCGGTTTCCAGGAACCCCCCACCGACCGGGGCTTCCGGGTTGCCGGCTACGGCGAGCCGCCGGCCGAGGACAGCTTCCGCCCCGGCGGCTACGGCGCGCCCCCCGCCGGCGGTGACCTGCGCCCGGGCGACCAGCCGGAGCCGCCGACCGACCGGGCCTACCCGCCGCCGCCGGCCGAGCGTGGCTCCGTCGGCCGGGCTGCCCCGCCGCCCCGCCGCCCGGGCAGCCCGGAGCCCGCCTGGGACGCCGAGACCACCGGGTACGCCCGCCGCCCGGAAGGCCCCGGCGTCCAGCGCGAACCTCAGCGCGAGTCGCAGTGGGGCGAGGCCCGGAGCACCGGCCGGCCGCCACAGGCGTGGCAGACCGACCTCTACGGGGACCGCCCGCGCTACGACGACGCCCCCCGCGGCGGCCCCGCCGACCCGCGCGCCAGCCGCGGCAGCGTCTACGGCGCGGGGACAGCCACCGAGCCGTACCCGCCGGCCGACCCGTACACCCGGCCGGCCGGGCCGCCCCGGCCGCGTAGTGCCGGGGAGCGCCCCGCCGAGGACTGGGCGGACCAGGGTGCACCGCGGCGGCGCAGCCCCTGGGTACCGGCGCTTGCCGTGCTGGCGGCGGTGGCCCTGCTGGCGGTCTGCGGCGTCGGGTTCTACGTCACCTTCCTGGGTGGCCGCCCCGGGCCGGACGGACGCTCCGGTCCCACCGTGCACGACATCTCCAGCCAGACCGTCGACCCGGCGCCGCTGACGGTGGCCGAGGTCTTCCCGGCCGCCACGATCACGGTCACCGGCGACGGGAAGGCCAGCGCCCCGGCGGCCAACCCGTCGGGGTCCGCCGCCCCGGCCGGCGTGCAGCCGTACACCGTGGTGAAGTCGGAGGCCGCCGAGTGCAAGACCGCCGCGGTGGGCGATCTCACCACGCTGCTCGCCAACGCCGGTTGCAGCCAGGTGGTACGCGCCACCCTGACCACCGCCGACGGGCAGTACGTGGTCACCACGGGGCTGTTCAACCTGCGTGACGCGACCACCGCCAAGCAGACCGGCGACAGCGTCAAGGGCGTGGTGGACACCACCAAGGGGCGCTTCACCGGCTTCATGGCGGGCGGCGCGACCGACATCATCGGCCGGGCCAAGACCCAGCTGGCCTGGGACACCCGCGGGCACTTCCTGCTCTACTGCGTGATCGCCCGGGCGGACGGCGCCGACCCGGACGCCCGCAACCCGGCGGTGACCGGGATCGTCGCGGACCTGGTGGAGAGCTTCCTCAACGAGACCGTGCTGACCAACCGCACCCTCACCCCCCCGCCGGTGCCCTCCGGCAGCGGTGCAGCCCCGACCAGCCCAGCCAAGTAGCCAGCCCAGCCAAGTAGCCAGCCCGGCCGGGTAGCCAGCCCGGCCGGGTAGCCAGCCCGGCCGGGTAGCCAGCCCAGCCCGGTAAGTGCGGGTCAGCCGCGGCGGGCGCGGGTGAGCAGGGCGCGGGCGGCGTACCCGGTCTGGTCCGGGTAACCGACGGCGACCAGGGTGAGCCCGTGCGGTGGCGCCACCGTCACTTCGTCCGCGCGCCGGCTGCGCCCGAGCAGTTCGGCCGGCCAGTGGACCGGCCGGCGCCCGTCCCCGACCGGCAGCAGCGCACCCACCAGGCTGCGCACCATGGCCTGGCAGAAGGCGTCGGCGGCGACGGTGGCGAGCACGATGCCGTGCTCGTCCCGGTGCCAGGACAGCTCGGTGACCGCCCGGATGGTGGTGGCGTTCTCCTTGCGCCGGCAGTAGGCCGCGAAGTCGTGCTCGCCCAGCAGGCCGGCGGAGGCGGCACTGAGCCGGGCCACGTCCAGCGGGCGGGGCCAGGCCAGGGTGTCCCGGGCGCGCAGCGGCGGAGCGCCCCACGGGGCGTCGGCGACGCGGTACTCGTAGCGGCGGGACAGCGCGGAGAACCGGGCGTCGAAGTCCTCCCCGACCGGCGTGACGGCGCTGACCCGGACGTCGGTGGGGAGCAGGCCGGCCAGTCGGCGTACCAGTGAGCCGGCCAGCGCGTCCCAGCCGGCGGCCGGTACGTCCACGTGGCACACCTGCCCCGTCGCGTGCACCCCCGCGTCGGTACGCCCGGCCACGGTCAGCCCGACCGCGCCCCCGGCGCCGAACAGCCGGTCCAGCTCCTGCTGGAGTACCCCCGCCACGGTGCGCCGGCCGGGCTGCGCGGCCCAGCCGGAGAAGTCGGTGCCGTCGTAGCCGACCGACAGGCGCAGACGGACGAGCCCGGTACCCGTGTGGGTACCGGGCTCGTCCGGTGTCGTACCGCCGGTCAGGCCTCGTCCTCGGCCGTGTCGGCCTCCGGCTCGTCGGCGGCCGCAGCCGCCGGGCGGGAGACCGGCGTGGCCTCGTCCTCGTCCCCGGCCAGCGCGGCGACCGCGTCCGCCTTGGCCGCCTTACGGGCGGTGGACTTGGTGGCCTTCGCCGGAGCCGCGACAACCAGCTCCTCGACCAGCTCGATGATCGCCATCGGAGCGGCGTCACCCTTGCGCGGCCCGGTCTTGACGATCCGGGTGTAGCCACCCTCGCGGTTGGCGAACCGCGGCGCGATCTCCTCGAACAGCGACACGAACGTGTCCTTCTCGCGGATCACCCGACGCACCCGGCGGCGCGACGCGAGATCGTCGTGCTTGGCCTGGGTGATGAGCCGCTCGGCGAGCGGGCGCAGCCGCTTCGCCTTCGTCTCCGTCGTGGTGATCCGGCCGTGCTTGAACAGCGACAGGGCCAGGTTGGCCAGCATCAGCTTCTGGTGCGCCGGACTGCCGCCGAGGCGGGGACCCTTGGTGGGCGTGGGCATTGGTGCTCCTTGGTTATTTCGCCGAGGCCAGGCCGGATTACAGCTGCTCGGTCTCGCGGTAGTCGTCGGTGTCGTAATCGACCTCGGAGAAGGTGTCCACGACGTGCGCGGGGTCGAACGCCGGGGCCGAGTCCTTCAGCCCCAGGCCCATCCCGGCCAGCTTCATCTTGACCTCGTCGATCGACTTCTGGCCGAAGTTGCGGATGTCCAGCAGGTCCGCCTCGGTCCGGCCGATCAGTTCGCCGACGGTGTTGATGCCTTCGCGCTTGAGGCAGTTGTACGACCGGACGGTGAGGTCCAGCTCCTCGATCGGCAGGGCCAGGTCAGCGGCGAGCTGAGCGTCCTGCGGCGAGGGGCCGATGTCGATGCCCTCGGCGGTCTCGTCCAGCTCCCGGGCCAGCCCGAACAGCTCGACGAGGGTGGAGCCGGCCGAGGCCAGCGCGGTCCGCGGAGACAGCGACGCCTTGGTCTCCACGTCGATGATCAGCCGGTCGAAGTCGGTGCGCTGCTCGACGCGGGTGGCCTCGACGCGGTAGGTGACCTTGAGGACCGGCGAGTAGATCGAGTCGACCGGGATGCGGCCGATCTCGGCGCCGGACTGCTTGTTCTGCGCCGCCGTCACGTAACCGCGACCGCGCTCGACGGTCAGCTCCATGTCGACGCGGCCCTTGCTGTTCAGCGTGGCCAGCTTGAGGTCGCCGTTGTGCACGGTCACCCCGGCCGGCGGCTGGATGTCACCGGCGGTGACGTCGCCCGGCCCCTGCTTGCGCAGGTACATGGAGACCGGCTCGTCGTGCTCGGAGCTGACGCACAGCTCCTTGATGTTCATGACCAGCTCGACCACGTCCTCCTTGACACCGGGGATCGTGGTGAACTCGTGCAGGACGCCGTCGACCTTGATGCTGGTGACCGCCGCGCCCGGGATGGACGACAGCAGGGTACGCCGCAGGGAGTTGCCCAGGGTGTACCCGAACCCCGGCTCCAGCGGTTCGATGGTGAACCGCGACCGGGTCTCGCTGATCGGCTCCTCGGCCAGGGTCGGCCGCTGCGTGATGAGCACTTCTCAATCTCTTTTCTGTCGGGCCGCCCGCTATTTGACGGCACCTGGTAGTACAACTTCGGATCTTGCCTTTGGTCTTGCCTTTGATCTGACGCCGGTGGCGCCCGATGCGTGCCCGCTGGCAAGGCGCTCGATGCCGCCGTGTGCTGGAGGCACACAAGGTATCGAGCAACGCGGCCAGCGGGTGCGCAGCGGGTGCCCTCCCCTACTTGGAGTAGAGCTCGACGATCAGTTGCTCTTGCACCTGGGTGTCGATCACCTGGCGCGCCGGCAGCGAGTGGATCAGGACCTTCAGCTGGCTGGGGATCGACTCCAGCCAGGCCGGCACGGCCCGGCTACCGGCCTGCGCGGTGGCCACCACGAACGGCGTCAGTTCCCGCGACTTCTCGCGGACCTCGACGATGTCGTGGGCGGTCACCCGGTACGACGGGATGTCGACCTTCTTGCCGTTGACCTGGAAGTGCCCGTGCTTGACCAGCTGGCGGGCGTGGTCGCGGGACTGGGCGTAGCCGGCCCGGTAGACCACGTTGTCCAGCCGCGATTCGAGGATCTGCAGCAGGACCTCACCGGTCTTGCCCTGCTTGCGGTTGGCTTCCTCGTAGTAGCCGCGGAACTGCTTCTCCAGCACGCCGTAGACGCGGCGGGCCTTCTGCTTCTCGCGCAGCTGCAGCAGGTACTCCGTCTCCTTCGGTCGACCGCGGCCGTGCTGGCCGGGCGGGAAGGGACGAGACTCAAACGGGCACTTCGGCCCATCGCACTTGCTGCCCTTGAGGAAGAGCTTCATCTTCTCCCGACGGCAGCGGCGGCAGTCGGCACCTGTATAACGAGCCATCTCTGTATAACCTCTCAGACCCTGCGACGCTTCGGCGGACGGCACCCGTTGTGCGGCTGCGGCGTGACGTCGGCGATCTGGCCGACCTCCAGCCCAGCGGCCTGCAGCGAACGGATGGCTGTCTCCCGGCCGGAGCCGGGGCCCTTGACGAAGACGTCGACCTTACGCATGCCGTGCTCCATGGCCCGACGCGCGGCGGCCTCGGCGGCCAGCTGCGCGGCGAACGGGGTCGACTTGCGCGAGCCCTTGAAGCCGACCTGGCCGGCGGAGGCCCAGGAGATGACGGCCCCGGTGGGGTCGGTGATCGACACGATGGTGTTGTTGAACGTGGACTTGATGTGGGCCTGGCCGTGCGCGACGTTCTTGCGCTCCTTACGCCGTACCTTCTTGACGGCGGCCGGGCCGGTGCGTGCCTTGGGTGGCATGTATGTGTGCGCTCCTGTGTGGTTTCCTGCGGCTGGTACCGCGCCGGGCCACCGGGGTGGCGCCGACGCGATCGGGTGCTACTTCTTGCCGGGCTTCTTCTTGCCGGCGACCGTGCGCTTGGGACCCTTGCGGGTACGCGCGTTGGTACGGGTGCGCTGCCCTCGCACGGGCAGCCCCCTGCGGTGCCGGATGCCCTGGTAGCAACCGATCTCTACCTTGCGGCGGATGTCCGCGGCGACCTCGCGGCGCAGGTCGCCCTCGACCTTGAAGTTGGCCTGGATGTAGTCGCGCAGCAGCACGACTTCCTCGTCGGTCAGGTCCTTGACCCGCTTGTCCGCCGAGACGCCGGTTGCGGCGAGCGCTTCGCCCGCCCGGGTACGGCCGATCCCGAAGATGTAGGTGAGCGCGATCTCCATCCGCTTTTCGCGGGGGAGGTCGACGCCGACTAGACGCGCCATGTGTGGGCGTACTCCTCGTGCTTGTTCACGGAGGTCTGTGCCGCATCCCGCCCCCGTCGCGTTCGACGGGGCCCCGGCCTCCGACCAGGGGTGAGCCGCGCATGGTCCGCGGCTGGGATGGGCTTGTCAGGTTGTCTTGTGTCAGGCGGTACCGGGGCTCAGCCCTGGCGCTGCTTGTGGCGCGGGTCGGTGCAGATGACCATGACCCGGCCGTGCCGGCGGATGACCCGGCACTTGTTGCAGATCCGCTTGACGCTCGGCTTGACCTTCACGGGTTGCCTTACTTCTGGTGACGGCCGACCTGGTTACTTGTAGCGGTAGACGATGCGTCCACGAGTGAGGTCGTACGGCGAAAGCTCGACGACGACCCGGTCCTCGGGCAGGATGCGGATGTAGTGCTGCCGCATCTTGCCGCTGATGTGTGCCAAGACCTTGTGGCCATTGGATAGCTCCACCCGGAACATGGCGTTCGGGAGTGGTTCGATCACTCGGCCCTCGATCTCGATGGCCCCATCTTTTTTCGGCATGTCCTCCGCTACCTGACGTCAGGTCTCATGACAAGCTCACAGTGCCCATCGCAGCTTCCCCGGGTGGGGAGCTGCGCCAGCCGCGGTTCTGTCAGCCTGGCCGAAACGCGTGGCAGGCATGACAGAGTGGACGCTGTGCGCCGATCGGTTAGTCTACGCGCGCGGACCGGGCAACGCCAAACCGGGCTGGTCCGGGGTGTCGGACGCCCCGGGTTGCGTCAGTACCGGCGGCGCGGGTCGGCGCGGCGACGCTCCCGCTCGGCCCGGGCCCGGCCCAGGTCCCGGCCCAGGTCCCGGCGCAGGTCGGTGCGACCGGTTTCCCCGCCGGGGCCCTCCGGGGCGTCCGTGCGCGGGGCGCGGTGCGCGCCGGAAGCGAGGCCGGCGATGGTCCGGATGAGCAGCACGGCGCCCCACGGAAAGATCACCCAGCGCGGCCAGAAGTCCGAGTCGGTGCCGCCCAGGAACCAGATCACCGTGGTGATGACCGAGGCGCTGAACCAGCTCCCCCAGACCAGTCCGAGCCAGCGGGGCAGCTGACCGGGCTGGCGCCCGGCCGGCACACCGGCCGGGACCACCTGGGAGGCGCTCACCGGCACCACCCCGGGCAGGTCGTCCAGGATGCCGTCCAGGTCGCCGTAGGTACGGGCAGCGTAGGTGCGCTGCACGCGCTCGTCGTACTCGGTCAGGTCAAGGCGGCCCTCGTCGAGGGCCTGACGCAGTTGCTCAGCCACGAACTGACGGTCCTTGTCCGCTGCCCGCAGGTCTTCCCGCCGCTCCACCACACATCGAGGATCGCATGCGTGCTCCAGTGCCGGCGACCCAACGTGGGTGGGATCCGCGCGGGTCCGACTCCACCCCTGGATGCAACCGGGCGCGGCTAGGCCGATGCGCTGGTCAACAGCTCGGCCGGCAGCCGGGAGCGGCCGCCGTCGGCGGCGGTGGTAACCAGCACGCCGTCCGGGAAGAACGCCACCGTGTGCTCCACGTGCGCGGCGGCCGAGCCGTCCCGGGTCACCACGGTCCAGCCGTCGGCCTGCTCGACGCCCACCGCGGTGCCCAGGGTGATCATCGGCTCGATCGCCAGCGCCAGGCCGGGCACCAGGCTCGGGCCCTTACCGGGCCGGCCGAAGTTGCTGATGTGCGGGTCCTGGTGCATCTGGGTACCGATGCCGTGGCCGCCGTAGCCGCGCACGATGCCGTACCGGCCGCCCTTGCGGACCTGTGCCTCGATGGCGGCCGAGATGTCGGTGAGCCGGCCCTTGCCGGAGCGCAGGCCCTTGGCGGCGGCGGTGATGCCGGCCCAGAGCGCCTCCTCGGCCACCTGGGTCATCCGGGTCAGGTCGGGGCGTACCTGCCCGACCGGGACGGTGATCGCCGAGTCGGCGTGCCAGCCTTCCAGGATCGCCCCGCAGTCGATGGAGATGATGTCGCCGTCCCGCAGCACCTGGCTACGGGCCGGGATGGCGTGCACGATCTGCTCGTTGACCGAGGTGCACAGCGATGCGGGGTATCCGTGGTAGCCCTTGAACGAGGGCACCGCGCCGGCCGCCCGGATCGCCTCCTCGGCGATCTCGTCGAGCTCGCCGGTGCTCACCCCGGGGGCCACCGCCTCCCGCAGCCGGGCCAGCACGGCGGCGACCACCAGGCCGGCCGCCCGCATCTTGACCAACTGCTCGGGGGTCTTGAGTTCGATCTCCAACGTCGCGGTACGCACGGCTGCCAGTGTGCCCGATCAGCCGCCGTAGGAGCGCAGCGCGTCCAGTGCCCGGGTGGTGACATCTTCCACCGGCCCGGTGGCGTCGATGCCGACCACCTTGCTCTGGGCGCCGTAGAAGTCCACCAGCGGGGCGGTGTCGCGGTGGTAGACCCGCAGCCGCTCCTCGATGACCTCGGGCTTGTCGTCGTCGCGCTGGTAGAGCTCGCCGCCGCAGCGGTCGCAGACGCCCTCCCGCTCGGTGGCGTCGAACTCGACGTGCCAGATCTTGGAGCAGCCCCGGCAGTTGCGCCGCCCGGAGAGCCGGCGGACCACCTCGTCCTCGTCGACCACCAGCTCCAGCACGATGTCCAGCTGGGTACCCAGGTCGGCGAGGATCTTGTCCAGCTCCACGGCCTGCGGCAGGGTGCGCGGGAAGCCGTCGAGCAGGAAACCGTCGGCGGCGTCCGGCTCGGCCAGCCGGCCGCGGACCATGTTGATGGTGACTTCGTCGGGTACCAGCTGACCGGCGTCCATGTAGCGCTTGGCCTCCTGGCCGAGCGGAGTTCCTTCGCGCATGTTGGCCCGGAAGATGTCACCGGTCGAGATCTTGGGCACAGCGAGTTGAGCGGCGATGAACTCGGCCTGGGTCCCCTTGCCCGCGCCCGGGGGACCGACCAACACCAGTCGCACTAGCGCAGGAACCCTTCGTAGTTACGCTGCATCAGCTGGCTCTCGATCTGCTTCACCGTCTCCAGGCCGACACCCACGATGATCAGGACGGCCGTGCCACCGAACGGGAAGTTCTGCTTCACACCGCCGACCATGCCCATGAACAGGTTCGGCAGGATCGAGATCACGGCCAGGTAGAGGGCGCCGGGCAGGGTGATCCGACTGAGGATGAAGTCGAGGTACTCGGCGGTCGGCTTACCCGGCCGGATACCGGGCACGAAGCCGCCGTACTTCTTCATGTTGTCCGCGACGTCGGTCGGGTTGAAGCTGATCGAGACGTAGAAGTACGTGAAGAAGATGATCAGCAGGAAGTACAGGCTGATGTTGACCCAGTCGGCCGGGTTGACGATGTGGTTGCTGATGAACTTGTAGGTGCTGCTGGGCTTGTCCGAGTTCATCAGCTGCAGCACCAGCTGCGGCAGGTAGAGCAGCGACGAGGCGAAGATGACCGGGATGACACCGGCGGTGTTCACCTTCAGCGGGATGTAGGTCGAGGTGCCGCCGTACATCCGGCGGCCGACCATGCGCTTGGCGTACTGCACGGGCACCCGGCGCTGGGACTGCTCGATGAAGACCACCGCGGTGATGACCACGATGCCGATCAGGATGATCAGCGCGAAGGTCGTCTTGCCCTGCTTGTAGATCGCCCAGCCCTCGGCGGGGAGCCGGGCCGCGATCGAGGTGAAGATCAGGACGGACATGCCGTTGCCGATGCCCCGGTCGGTGACCATCTCGCCGAGCCACATGATGACGCCGGTACCCGCCGTCATCGTGATCACGATCAGGCTGACCGTCACCCAGGTGGGCATGAAGTCGGGGCCGGTGGGGATGATCGGCTTGTTGTCGAAGTCGCACTGGCTGGAGCCGCCGGAGCTGAACAGCTGGCCGGAGCGGGCCAGCGCGACGAACGCCGACGCCTGCAGGATCGCCAGGCCCAGGGTCAGGTACCGGGTGTACTGGGTGATCTTGGCAGTCCCGGACTGGCCTTCCTTGCGCAGCGACTCCAACCGGGGAATCACCACGGTGAGCAGCTGCAGGATGATGCTGGCGGTGATGTAGGGCATGATGCCGAGCGCGAAGATCGACAGCTGCAGCAGCGCCCCACCGGAGAACAGGTTCAACAGGGTGAACAGCCCGTTGCCGCTGCCGTTCTCCAGCACCTTGATGCAGGCGTGCACGTTGGGGTAGGACACGCCGGGGCTGGGCACCGTGGCGCCGAGCCGGTAGATGGCAATCATGCCGAGCGTAAAGAGCAGCTTCTTGCGCAGGTCAGGCGTCCTGAACGCACTGATGAAGGCGGAAAGCAAGGTTCTTCCTCCTGCGCGGAGCAGCCGATGGTCCGGCGTGACGGGTAGACCCGGTGTCGAGGTGGAGCACCGGTCTGGACTGGTAATGCTAACTGGGATCGGACTCTAGCAGCAGGCCCGGCCCCGGAGTATATGCCCTGGGGATAGATGCCGATCGTGGCGCCCGGCCCCGGACGCCACGATCGGCACTGGTCTTACTACAGCTCAGTGGCCGTACCACCGGCGGATTCGATCTTCTCCTTGGCCGACCCACTGAAACCGTGGGCGGACACCTGGAGCTTGACCCCGCCGAGGTCACCGGCGCCGAGCACCTTCACCGGCTGGCCCCGGCGCACCGCGCCGGCGTCGGCCAGCTCGGCCGGGCCCACCTGGCCGCCCTGCGGGAACAGCTCGGCCAGCCGGTCCAGGTTGACCACCTGGAAGACGACCTTGTTCTTGTTCTTGAAGCCCTTGAGCTTCGGCAGCCGCATGTGGATGGGCATCTGCCCACCCTCGAAGGCGGCCGGAACCTGGTACCGGGCCTTGGTGCCCTTGGTACCGCGACCGGCGGTCTTGCCCTTGGAGCCCTCGCCACGACCCACCCGGGTCTTGTTGGTCTTGGCTCCCGGCGCCGGCCGCAGGTGGTGAACCTTGATCGCCATTTACTCGACCTCCTCGAACTTTACGAGGTGGCTCACCGTGAAGATCATGCCCCGGATTTCGGGGCGGTCCTCCTTCACCACCACGTCGTTGATCCGCTTCAGCCCGAGCGAACGCAGCGTCTCGCGCTGGTTGCGCTTGCGGCCGATCTCGGACCGGACCTGGGTGACCTTCAACCGCGCCATCACACACTCACCCCGGCACGCAGCTGCAGCATCTTCGCCGGGGCGACGTCCTCGACCGGCAGGCCACGCCGGGCGGCGACCGCCTCCGGGGACTCCAGCCCCTTCAGCGCCGCCACCGTGGCGTGCACGATGTTGATCGGGTTGGACGAGCCGAGGCTCTTGGAGAGCACGTCGTGGATGCCCGCGCACTCCAGCACGGCGCGCACCGGGCCACCGGCGATGACACCGGTACCCGCGCTGGCCGGCTTGAGCAGCACGACACCCGCGGCGGCCTCACCCGTGATCGGGTGCGGGATCGTGGAGGCGATCCGGGGCACCTTGAAGAAGTGCTTCTTGGCCTCCTCGACGCCCTTGGCGATGGCCGCGGGCACCTCCTTGGCCTTGCCGTACCCGACACCCACGGTGCCGTCACCGTCGCCCACCACGACCAGCGCGGTGAAGCTGAACCGCCGGCCGCCCTTGACGACCTTGGCGACCCGGTTGATGGTGACGACCCGCTCCAGGTGCGGAGTCTTCTCGACCGGCTGGTCGCGACGGTTGTCGCGGCCCCGGCCCTCCCGGCGGCCGCCGCCCTCGGTGTTACCCCCGGACCCGCCGCCCCTGCGCTGTGGACCTGGCATGAGACGTTTCTCCCTAGAACTCGAGTCCGGCTTCACGCGCGGCAGCCGCCAGGGCGGCGATGCGCCCGGCGTACTTGTTGCCACCGCGGTCGAAGACGACCTTGCTGATACCAGCGGCCCGGGCCCGCTCGGCGAGCAGTTCGCCCACCTTGCCGGCCTGCTCGCTCTTGCTGGTGCTCGCCGACCGCAGCGACGGGTCCAGGGTCGAGGCGGACGCCAGGGTGAACCCCTTGGCGTCGTCCACGATCTGGGCCACGATGTGCCGCAGCGACCGGGTGACCACCAGGCGCGGACGCTCGGCGGTGCCGGTGACGTTCTTGCGGACCCGGAAGTGCCGGCGGGCCTTGCCGACCCGCCGCTGCGCCGCGACGCCCCGGGTGCGCTTGAGCAGCGTGGCGCTCACTTCTTACCTGCCTTCCCAGCCTTGCGGCGGATGACCTCGCCCTGGTACTTCACGCCCTTGCCCTTGTAGGGCTCCGGCGGCCGGATCTTCCGGATGTTCGCGGCGACCTCGCCGACCTGCTGCTTGTCGATGCCCGACACGCTGAACAGGGTCGGCCGCTCCACCGCGAAGGTGATGCCGGCGGGCGCCGGGACCAGCACCGGGTGCGAGAAGCCGAGCGCAAACTCCAGGTCCGAGCCCTTGGCGGTGACGCGGTAGCCGGTGCCGGCGATCTCCAGGGTCTTGCGGTACCCCTCGGTCACCCCGACGATCATGTTGTTGATCAGGGTACGAGACAGGCCGTGCAGCTCCTTGGCCTTGCGCTCGTCGTTCGGGCGCACCACGTTGATGGTGCCGTCCTCGTCCCGCTCCGCCGTGATGGGCGCGGCGAGGGTGTGCTGGAGCTGGCCCTTCGGGCCCTTGACCCGCACGGTCGGCCCGTCGATGGTGAGCTCGACACCGGCCGGTACCGTGATCGGCTTACGTCCAATACGCGACATTTCGCTGATCCTCCGTTACCAGACCCAGGCGAGGACTTCCCCGCCTACGTTCCGCTTGCGGGCCTGCCGGTCGGTCAGCAGCCCCTGAGACGTCGAGACGATCGCGACGCCGAGGCCACCCAACACCCGGGGCATCTCGGTGGACTTCGCGTACACCCGCAGGCCGGGCTTGGACACCCGGCGGATGCCGGCGAGGCTGCGCTCGCGGTTCGGGCCGAACTTCAGGTCCAGCGTCAGCGTCTTGCCGACGGCACCCTCGGCCGGCTCCAGGACCTGCCACGCCGCGATGTAGCCCTCCGCCTTGAGGACCTCGGCGATGTTCGCCTTGATCTTCGAGTACGGCATGGTCACCTTGTCGTGGTACGCCTGGTTGGCGTTGCGCAGACGGGTCAGCATGTCTGCGATCGGGTCAGTCATGGTCATTGGTTGTCATACCCTTCTCGCCGTGGTTCCCGCACGGGGCCTGCGGCGAAGCGTTTTACCAGGAGGCCTTCGACACACCGGGGAGTTCGCCGCGGTGGGCCATCTCCCGGATGCAGATGCGGCACAGGCCGAACTTGCGGTACACCGCCTTCGGCCGGCCGCACCGCTGGCAGCGGGTGTAGGCGCGGACCGCGAACTTGGGCTTCGCGGCCGCCTTGATGATCAGCGCCTTCTTGGCCATGTTCTCAGTTCTCCTTGAACGGGAAGCCGAGGAGCTTGAGCAGCGCCCGGCCCTCCGCGTCGGTCTTTGCGGTGGTCACCACGGTGATGTCCATGCCCCGGGTCCGATCGATCCGGTCCTGGTCGATCTCGTGGAACACCGACTGTTCGGTCAGCCCGAACGTGTAGTTGCCGTTGCCGTCGAGCTTGCGCCCGTCCAGGCCGCGGAAGTCACGGATACGCGGCAGCGCGATGGACAGCAGCCGGTCCAGGAACTCCCACATCCGGTCGCCGCGCAGCGTCACCTTGGCGCCGATCGGCATACCCTCGCGCAGCTTGAACTGGGCGATGGACTTGGTGGCCCGGCGGATCTGCGGCTTCTGGCCGGTGATCGCGGTCAGGTCGCGGACGGCGCCGTCGATGAGCTTGGCGTCGCGGGCGGCCTCGCCCACACCCATGTTCACCACGATCTTGACGAGCCCCGGTACCTGCATCGGGTTGCCGTACTCGAACTGCTGCCGGAGCTGCCCGATGATGTCGTTGCGGTACCGCTCCTTGAGGCGCGGCAGGGTCTTTTCTGCGGTTGCGCTGGTCATCACAGGTCCTTACCGGTACTGCGCGCGACGCGGATCTTCTGACCCTCTTCGTCGTAGCGGTACCCGACGCGCGTGGGCTTGCCGTGCTCGTCGACGATGGCCACGTTCGAGACGTGGATCGGCGCCTCGGTGGTGATGATGCCGCCGGTCTTCGCCCCACGCTGGGTCTGCTGGACCCGGGTGTGCCGCTTGACCACGTTGACGCCCTCGACGAGCACCTTGTCCTGTCGCGGGAAGGCCGCGATGACCTTGCCCTGACGGTCCTTGTCCCGACCGGCGAGGATGACGACCGTGTCGCCCTTCTTGATCTTCACGGCCTACAACACCTCCGGAGCCAGGCTGATGATCTTCATGAACCGCTTGTCCCGCAGCTCCCGGCCGACCGGGCCGAAGATGCGGGTACCACGGGGGTCGCCGCCGTCCTTGATGATGACGGCCGCGTTCTCGTCGAAGCGGATGTACGAACCGTCCGGGCGGCGCCGCTCCTTGGTGGTCCGGACGACGACGGCCTTGACCACCTCGCCCTTCTTCACGCCGGCACCCGGAATGGCGTCCTTCACGGTGGCGACGATGACGTCGCCGATGCCGGCGTAGCGCCGACCGGAGCCGCCGAGCACCCGGATGCACAGGATCTCCCGTGCCCCGGTGTTGTCGGCGACGCGCAGTCGCGTCTCCTGCTGAATCACGTCAGTCTCCTATGTCTGCCAGTTCTCCGCCCCGAAGCGGGCTGCGAGCTTGGCGGAACGTTCTGAGCCGGGGTCGCTGGGCGACCCCGGGACTCACTTGGCCTTTTCGAGGATCTCCACGACCCGCCACCGCTTGGTGGCGGAGAGCGGACGGGTCTCCATCAGCAGTACCCGGTCGCCGATGCCGCACGTGTTCTGCTCGTCGTGCGCCTTCAGCTTGCTGGTACGGCGCATCACCTTGCCGTACAGCGGGTGCTTGACCCGGTCCTCGACCGCGACGACGACGGTCTTGTCCATCTTGTCGCTGACCACCAGGCCCTCCCGGACCTTACGGCGGTTGCGCTCGTCGGTGTCGGTGCTGTTCTCGCTCATCAAGCCACCTCGGTCGGCTCGGCCGCCAGGCCCAGCTCGCGCTCTCGCATGATCGTGTAGATCCGGGCGATCTCCTTGCGGATCACCTGGAGCCGACGGTTGTTGTCCAGCTGCCCGGTCGCGCCCTGCACGCGGAGGTTGAACAGCTCGGCCTTGGCCTCCCGAAGCCGGGAAGTCAGGTCCTCGGTTGGCAGTTCGCGCAGCTCAGCCGCTGCCACACCCGCTGCCATCAGCTATCACCCACTTCGCGTGTCACAATCCGGCACTTCATCGGGAGCTTGTGGATCGCGCGCCGCATGGCCTCGCGCGCGGTCACCTCGTTCGGGAACGACATCTCGAACAGCACCCGGCCCGGCTTGATGTTGGCCACCCACCACTCCGGCGAACCCTTGCCGGAACCCATCCGGGTCTCGGCCGGCTTCTTGGTGATGGCGCGGTCCGGGAACACGTTGATCCAGACCTTGCCACCACGCTTGATGTGCCGGGTCATGGCGATACGGGCCGCCTCGATCTGCCGGTTGGTCAGGTAGGCCGACTCCAGCGCCTGGATGCCGAACTCACCGAAGACCACGCGGGTGCCGCCCTTGGCCGCACCGGTGCGGTGCGGGTGGTGCGGCTTGCGGAAGCCACCCGGTGGCTTACGGGGCACCAGCATGACTCAGCCCTCCTGCCCTGTGCTGGGGGCCGGCTCGACCGGGGCCGAGACAGCCTCTGTGCTGACCGGCGCGGTCTCCGGTCCGGAGCCGGCGGCCCGGCCCGCCTCGGTACCACCGGCGGTGGTACCCGAGGAGCCGGAGCGCAGCCGGCGCGGCCGCTCGGGACGGTCCGCCCGGTCGCGGCGCGGACGGCCACCGCCCGGCGCCTCGGCCGGAGTCTCCCGACCCGGAACCGCGTCACCCTTGTAGATCAGTACCTTCACGCCGATCCGGCCGAAGGTGGTACGCGCCTCGAAGAAGCCGTACTCGATGTTGGCGCGCAGCGTGTGCAGCGGTACCCGACCCTCGCGGTAGAACTCGCTGCGGGACATCTCGGCACCGCCCAGGCGACCCGAGCACTGCACCCGGATGCCCTTCACGAGCGGGTTCTTCATCGCCGACTGCATCGCCTTGCGCATCGCCCGACGGAAGCTGACCCGGGAGGCGAGCTGCTCGGCCACGCCCTGGGCGACCAGCTGCGCGTCCGACTCGGGGTTCTTCACCTCGAGGATGTTGAGCTGGACCTGCTTGCCGGTCAGCTTCTCCAGGTCGCCGCGGATCCGGTCGGCCTCGGCGCCCTTGCGACCGATGACGATGCCCGGCCGGGCGGTGTGGATGTCGATGCGGACCCGGTCCCGGGTGCGCTCGATCTCCACCTTGGAGATGCCGGCCCGCTCCAGGCCCTTGGACATCAGCTTACGGATCTTGACATCCTCGGCGATGTAGTCCTTGTAGAGCTTGTCGGCGTACCAGCGGCTCTTCCACTCGGACGAGATGCCGAGCCGGAAGCCGTGCGGATGAACTTTCTGGCCCATTACTCGGCACTCTCCTCTTCAGCCGTCCCGGCCCCGTCGACGGTGTCGACAGCGTCGACATCCTCGACCGTGTCCACGGTGTCGACGTCCTCAACGGTGTCGACGTCCTCGACCGCGGCGGGAGCGGCCTTGGCCGCCTTCTTGGCCGGCGCCGCCGTCTTGGCGGCCGGAGCCGGGCTGGTCTCCTCGACCGTCTCGGCCTGTCCGGACGCCCCGGTCGTCGGGGCGGCCTTGCGGGCCGGCGAGCCGACCTTGAGCGCCCGCGGCGCACCGGCCACCACCGACTCGACCACCACGGTGATGTGGCAGGTGCGCTTGCGGATGCGGTAGGCGCGGCCCTGTGCCCGCGGCCGGAACCGCTTCAGCGTCGGGCCCTCGTCCACGAAGATCTCACTGATCAGCAGCGAGTCCCCGTCCAGCCGCTCGTTGTTCTCGGCGTTGGCGATCGCCGAGGCGACCACCTTGTACACCGGCTCGCTCGCGGCCTGCGGCGCGAACTGCAGCACGGTGAGCGCCTGCCGCGCGGACATCCCGCGGACGAGGTTCACCACGCGGCGCGCCTTGGAGGCGGACACGCGCACGTGGCGCGCAACCGCACGCGCGCCGGGCAGCGCGACGTCGCTCTTGCTTGGCATCTCGAATCCTCTTCCTTAAGCCCGCGGCTACCGGCGCCGGCTCTTGCGGTCGTCCTTCTCGTGACCCTTGAACGTCCGGGTCAGCGAGAACTCGCCGAGCTTGTGCCCGACCATCGACTCGGTGATGAACACCGGGACGTGCTTGCGCCCGTCGTGCACGGCGATCGTGTGCCCGAGCATGTCGGGGATGATCGTCGAGCGCCGAGACCAGGTCTTGATGACGTTCTTGGAGTTCTTCTCGTTCTGGACTTCCACCTTCTTGAGCAGGTGGCCGTCGACGAACGGGCCCTTCTTCAGGCTGCGAGGCATTCTCTATCTCCCCTAGCCGCGCTTGCGCGTCGCGTAGCGCCGGCGAACGATCAACTTGTCGCTCGGCTGGTCCTTCTTACGGGTACGCCCCTCGGGCTTGCCCTTGGGGTTGACCGGGTGGCGACCACCGGAGGTCTTGCCCTCACCACCACCGTGCGGGTGGTCGATCGGGTTCATGGCCACACCACGGACGGACGGGCGCTTGCCCTTCCACCGCATCCGGCCAGCCTTGCCCCAGTTGATGTTTGACTGCTCGGCGTTGCCGATCTCGCCGACCGTGGCGCGGCAGCCGACCAGCACCCGCCGGATCTCACCGGAGGGCATGCGCAGCGTGGCGTAGTCCGCCTCGCGGCCCAGCAGCTGGATTCCGACGCCGGCCGAGCGGGCCAGCTTGGCACCGCCGCCCGGACGCAGCTCCACCGCGTGGACGGTGGTACCCACCGGGATGTTGCGCAGCGGCAGGTTGTTGCCGGGCTTGATGTCGGCACCGGGGCCGGACTCCACCGCGTCGCCCTGCTTGAGGTCCTTCGGCGCGATGATGTAGCGCTTCTCGCCGTCGGCGTAGTGCAGCAGCGCGATGCGCGCGGTGCGGTTCGGGTCGTACTCGATGTGCGCGACCTTGGCCGGTACGCCGTCCTTGTCGACCCGCTTGAAGTCCACCAGACGGTACTGGCGCTTGTGTCCGCCGCCCTGGTGCCGGGTGGTGACCCGACCGTGGGCGTTGCGGCCGCCCTTGCTGGTCAGCGGCAGGGTCAGCGACTTCTCCGAGCCCGTACGGGTGATCTCGGCGAAGTCGGCGACACTGGCACCGCGACGACCGGGCGTCGTCGGCTTGTACTTACGGATAGCCATTACTCTCGACCCCTCAGCTGACCGGTCCGCCGAAGGCTTCGATGCGGTCGCCCTCGGCGAGCTTCACGAGCGCGCGCTTGGTGTCCTTCCGCTTTCCGAAGCCCGTCCGGGTGCGCTTGCGCTTGCCCTGCCGGTTGATGGTGTTCACGGTCTCGACGCGCACGTTGAAGATCTGCTGGATGGCGATCTTGATGGCGGTCTTGTTCGCGTCCGGGTGGACCAGGAACGTGTACCAGTTCTTGTTGAGCTCGGTGTAGCTCTTCTCGGAGACCACCGGCGCGAAGATGATGTCGCGCGGGTCGGCGATGGTGCTCACTGGTCGCTCTCCTCACTGGCCGCGTCGCCGGCCGGTACGCCGAGGAACTCGTCCAGGGCGCTCCGGGTGAAGACGACCTCGTCGGCCACCAGCACGTCGTACGTGTTGAGCTGGTTCGCCTCGATCAGGTGCACGGTCGGCACGTTTCGCAGCGACAGCCAGTTGATCTCGTCCTCGGCGCTCAGCACGATCAGCACCTTCTCGGTGCTGGCCACCGCGGCCAGCGCGGTCAGCGCCGCCTTGGTGGACGGGGTCTCGCCGTCCACGAAGGACTCGATGACCGCCACCCGGCCGTCGCGGGCCCGGTCGGAGAGCGCGCCGCGCAGCGCGGCGGCCTTCATCTTCTTGGGCGTGCGCTGGGCGTAGTCGCGCGGGACGGGCCCGTGCACGACGCCACCGCCGGCGAACTGCGGGGCGCGGGTCGAGCCCTGCCGGGCGCGGCCGGTGCCCTTCTGCTTGTACGGCTTGCGGCCACCACCGGAGACTTCGCCCCGGGTCTTGGTCTTGTGGGTGCCCTGCCGCGCGGCGGCCAGCTGAGCGACCACCACCTGGTGCATCAGCGGGATGTTCGCCTGGACGTCGAAGACGTCGGCGGGCAGTTCGACGGTGCCGGCCTTGCTGCCGGTGGCGTCGACCACGTCTACCGAGCTCACTTGGCCACCACCTTCTTCTGCGCCTTGGCCGCGGTGCGGACCAGGATCAACGCGCCGGCCGGGCCCGGGATGGCGCCCTTGACCAGCAGCAGGTTGTTCTCGGTGTCGATCGCCTGGACGGTGAGGTTCTGCACGGTGTAGCGCACGCCACCCATCCGACCGGCCATCCGGACGCCCTTGAAGACCCGGCCCGGGGTGGCGCAGGCGCCGATCGAGCCCGGCGAGCGGTGCTTGCGCTCGACGCCGTGGCCGGAGCCCAGGCCCTTGAAGCCGTGTCGCTTCATCACACCGGCGAAGCCCTTGCCCTTGGTCCGCCCGGTCACGTCGATGGCCTGACCGGCGGCGAAGGTGTCGACGCTGACCTCGGCGCCCAGGGTGTACTCGCTGGCGTCGGAGGTGCGCAGCTCGACGACGTGCCGGCGCGGCGCCACGTTGGCCTTGGCGAAGTGGCCGGACTTCGGCTTGTTGACCTTGCGCGGGTCGATGGCACCGAAGGCCAGTTGGACGGCCGAGTACCCGTCCTTGTCAGCTGTGCGGACCTGGGTCACGACGCACGGTCCGGCCTGCACGACGGTCACCGGGACAACCTTGTTGTTGTCCCATACCTGGGTCATGCCGAGCTTGGCGCCCAGGATGCCCTTGACTTGCCTGTCCATGAGTTCCAGTCCCTACAGCTTGATCTCGATGTCGACGCCGGCCGGCAGGTCGAGACGCATCAGCGAGTCCACCGTCTTCGGAGTCGGGTCGATGATGTCGATCAGACGCTTGTGCGTACGCATCTCGAAGTGCTCGCGCGAGTCCTTGTACTTGTGCGGCGAGCGGATGACGCAGAAACGGTTGATCTCCGTGGGCAGCGGCACCGGGCCCGCGACCGACGCACCGGTCCGCGTCACCGTCTCGACGATCTTGCGTGCCGACGAGTCGACGACCTCGTGGTCGTAGGCCTTGAGCCGAATGCGGATCTTCTGTCCCGCCATGATGGCTTCTAGTTCCTTCTCTCGATGCCGCTGTGTTCCGGGTCCAAATCGGTCCCGACGTGAGGTGAAGTCCCAGGTCCGAGTAGGTGGACCGGGGCTTCACCGACCCCCGCGCTCGGGCGTGTCGCCCTGCGGAGCCAGGCTCCGCCCCGTGCGCCCACGCTCGGTTGGCTGTCAGCCAACTTCGGTGGCGGAGCGTCGTCCTGGTTGTCGCGGTGAGCCCGGCACCCGCGGCCCCCGGACGGAATCAACTCCGCCGAGGCACGGGCGCCACGCGGGGGTGGTCAGCTGGGCAGCCAACCACCCCGCGCCAAAGCGCAACCCCACCATTATGCCGTACCGTGGCACGGCGCATGAAATCGGGGTTACCTAGTTCACTTGAGGATCTTGACGACCCGGCCGGCGCCGACCGTCCGGCCACCCTCGCGGATGGCGAACTTCAGGCCCTCTTCCATGGCGATGGGCTGGATCAGCGCCACCGTCATGCCGGTGTTGTCGCCCGGCATGACCATCTCGGTGCCCTCGGGGAGGGTCACCACGCCGGTCACGTCGGTGGTCCGGAAGTAGAACTGGGGACGGTAGTTCTGGAAGAACGGCGTGTGCCGGCCGCCCTCCTCCTTCGACAGGATGTAGACCTGCGCCTCGAAGTCGGTGTGCGGGGTGTTCGTGCCGGGCTTGACCACGACCATGCCGCGCTCGACGTCCTCGCGCTTGATGCCGCGCAGCAGCAGACCGACGTTCTCGCCCGCACGGGCCTCGTCGAGCAGCTTGCGGAACATCTCGATGCCGGTGCAGACGGTCTTCATCGACTTCGGCCGGATGCCGACGATCTCGACTTCCTCGTTCGGCTTCAGCACGCCACGCTCGGCGCGACCGGTCACCACGGTGCCGCGGCCGGTGATCGTGAAGACATCCTCGATCGGCATCAGGAACGGCCGGTCGATCTCGCGCACGGGCTGCGGGATCGCGGTGTCCACCGCGTTCATCAGCTCCATGAGCGCCTCGGACCACTTCTCGTCGCCCTCGAGCGCCCGCAGCGCCGAGACGCGCACGACCGGCAGGTCGTCGCCCGGGTACTCCTGGCTCGACAGCAGCTCGCGCACCTCGAGCTCGACCAGCTCCAGCAGCTCCTCGTCGTCGACCATGTCGCTCTTGTTGAGCGCCACGACGATGTACGGGACGCCGACCTGGCGGGCCAGCAGGACGTGCTCGCGGGTCTGCGGCATCGGGCCGTCAGTCGCGGCGACCACCAGGATCGCGCCGTCCATCTGGGCGGCACCGGTGATCATGTTCTTGATGTAGTCGGCGTGACCAGGACAGTCGACGTGGGCGTAGTGCCGCGCCTCGGTCTGGTACTCGACGTGTGCGATCGAGATTGTGATGCCGCGGGCCTTCTCCTCCGGCGCCTTGTCGATCTCGTCGAACGGCGTGTACGGGTTGAGGTTGGGCATCTTGTCGTGCAGGACCTTGGTGATGGCCGCGGTCAGCGTCGTCTTCCCGTGGTCGATATGACCAATGGTGCCGATGTTGACGTGCGGCTTAGTCCGCTCGAACTTCGCCTTCGCCACTGGTGTCCTCCTGTGACTGTCCGGTGCGGTACTAGCCGCCGGGACGTGTACGTGCTTCTTTGCTGATCCGCCGCCGGTTGGCGGCCCTTGCGATACCGCCGCCAGACGGCGGCCCTTGTGGATCCTGCCGCCAGCTGGCGGCGCTTGCGATCCCGCCGCCGGATGGCGGCCTGTACTTCATGCCGCCGGGTGGGCGGCCCTTGCATCTCGCCGCCCGGAGGCGGTCGACCGGTTGGCCCGGGGCGGGGAGCCCGCTGCGCCGGTGGTGGCGGGCACCACCGGCGCAGCGTCAGCTCACTCGCCCGTCGCCTTCGCGATGATCTCCTTCGCGACGCTCTGCGGAACCTCGGCGTAGGAGTCGAACTGCATCGAGTAGCTCGCCCGGCCCTGGGTCTTCGACCGCAGGTCGCCGACGTAGCCGAACATCTCCGACAGCGGCACCAGTGCCCGGACGACGCGAGCGCCGGAGCGCTCCTCCATCGCCTGGATGATCCCACGACGGGAGTTGAGGTCGCCGATGACGTCACCCATGTTCTCCTCCGGGGTGACGACCTCGACCGACATCATCGGCTCGAGGAGCACCGGGTCGGCCCTGCGGGCCGCCTCCTTCAGCACCATCGAACCGGCGATCTTGAACGCCATTTCCGACGAGTCGACCTCGTGGTACTGGCCGTCGGTCAGCGTCAGCTTGACACCGACCAGCGGGTACCCGGCCAGCACGCCGTACTGCATGGCGTCCTGGGCACCGTGGTCCACCGAGGGGATGAACTCCTTCGGGATCCGGCCACCGGTGACCGCGTTCACGAACTCGTACGTCGGGCCGTCGCTGGCCAGCGGCAGCGGCTCCAGGCTGACCAGGACCCGGGCGTACTGCCCCGAGCCACCGGTCTGCTTCTTGTGGGTGTACTCGACCTTCTCCACCTTGCGGCGGACGGTCTCCCGGTAGGCCACCTGCGGCTTGCCGATGTTGGCCTCGACGTTGAACTCGCGGCGCATCCGGTCCACCAGGATGTCCAGGTGCAGCTCGCCCATGCCGGAGATGACCGTCTGGCCGGTCTCCTCGTCGTTGCGGACGCGGAAGGTCGGGTCCTCCTCGGCCAGCCGCTGGATGGCTGTGCCCAGCTTCTCCTGGTCGGCCTTGGACTTCGGCTCGATGGCCACCGAGATGACCGGCTCCGGGAACGTCATCGACTCCAGGATCACCTGGTGCGCCGGGTCGCAGAGGGTGTCGCCGGTGGTGGTCTGCTTGAGACCCTGCACGGCGATGATGTCACCCGCGTACGCGCTCGGGCGCTCCTCACGCTTGTTGGCGTGCATCTGGTAGATCTTGCCGATGCGCTCCTTGCGGTCCTTGGTGGAGTTGGCCACCGGGGACCCGGACTCGAGCGTGCCGGAGTAGACCCGGACGTAGGTGAGCTTGCCCAGGTGCTTGTCGGTCTGGATCTTGAACGCCAGTGCCGAGAACGGCTCGGACCGCGAGGGCTTGCGGAAGACCGGCGTCTCGCCGTCCATGGCCGTACCCTCGACCGCCGGGATGTCCAGCGGCGAGGGCAGGTAGTCGACGACCGCGTCGAGCATGGGCTGCACGCCCTTGTTCTTGAACGCGGAGCCGCAGACCACCGGGTTGGCCTTGGAGGCGATCGTGGCGCGGCGGATGCCGGCCCTGATCTCCTCCACCGAGAGCTCCTCGCCCTCCAGGTACTTCTCCATCACCGCGTCGTCGACGTCGGCGAGCGTCTCGATCAGCAGCTCGCGGTACTCGTTCGCCTGGTCGAGCAGGCTGGCCGGGATCTCCTCGACGGCGTAGTCCTCGCCCTTCTGGGTCTCCCCGCGCCAGGTGAGCGCGCGCATCCCGATCAGGTCGACGACGCCGATGTGGTCACCCTCGAGGCCGATCGGAATCTGCAGCACCAGCGGGGTGGCGTTGAGCCGCTCCCGCATCATCTGCACGCACCGGAAGAAGTCGGCGCCGGTACGGTCCAGCTTGTTGACGAAGCACATCCGGGGCACGTGGTACTTGTCCGCCTGCCGCCAGACGTTCTCGGTCTGCGGTTCGACGCCCGCGACACCGTCGTAGACCGCCACCGCACCATCGAGCACGCGCAGCGAACGCTCCACCTCGACGGTGAAGTCGACGTGGCCCGGCGTGTCGATGATCTGGATCGTGTGATCTTTCCACTCGCACTTGGTGGCGGCGGAGGTGATCGTGATCCCGCGCTCCTGCTCCTGCTCCATCCAGTCCATGACGGCGGCGCCCTCGTGGACCTCGCCGATCTTGTACGTGATGCCGGTGTAGAACAGGATCCGCTCGGTGGTCGTGGTCTTACCAGCGTCGATGTGCGCCATGATGCCGATGTTGCGTACCTTGGCGAGCGCGTCTGCGGCGGCCACTGCAATCCCTACTTCGTCTCGTACGGTGTGCCCGGCGGTATGGGCGTCGGGCGGGTCCGGTGCCTGTGGCTCCGGCCGGTCGGCCCCGGCGGGGGCGCAGCCCGCCGACCCGACGGTCGGCGGGCGGGTGCTGTTACCAGCGGTAGTGCGCGAAGGCCTTGTTGGACTCGGCCATCTTGTGCGTGTCCTCACGCCGCTTGACCGCGGCGCCCAGGCCGTTGCTGGCGTCCAGCAGCTCGTTGGCGAGCCGCTCGACCATGGTCTTCTCCCGGCGGGCCTGCGAGTAGCTCACCAGCCAGCGCAGCCCGAGGGTGACGGCGCGCGGTGCGCGCACCTCGACCGGCACCTGGTAGGTGGCGCCACCGACGCGGCGGCTGCGCACCTCGAGGGTGGGCTTCACATTGTCCATCGCGCGCTTGAGGGTGACCACCGGGTCGGTGCCGGACTTCTCCCGGCACACCTCCAGCGCGCCGTAGACGATGCGCTCGGCCAGCTGGCGCTTGCCCTCGGAGAGGATCTTGTTGATCAGCTGGGTGACCAGCTGCGAGTTGTAGACCGGATCCGCGACCAGCGGACGGCGCGGAGCGGGGCCCTTGCGCGGCATGTCAGCTCTTCTCCTTCACGAGCTTCGCGCCGTACCGGCTGCGAGCCTGCTTACGGTTGCGGACGCCCTGGGTGTCCAGGGACCCACGGATGATCTTGTAACGGACACCGGGAAGATCCTTCACCCGGCCGCCGCGCACGAGCACGATCGAGTGCTCCTGCAGGTTGTGGCCGACGCCTGGGATGTAGGCGGTGACCTCGATCTGGCTGGTCAGCCGGACACGAGCTACCTTCCGCAGAGCCGAGTTCGGCTTCTTCGGCGTGGTGGTGTACACGCGGGTACACACGCCGCGCCGCTGCGGGCTTCCCTTCAGCGCCGGCGTCTTGGTCTTGCTCGTCTTCGCCTGGCGGCCCTTGCGGACCAGCTGCTGGATCGTGGGCACGGGCTTCCTGTCTCCCTCTGGCCACCGCCTGTGTGGCCGCGCCTTTGCTGTTCAGTCTGTACTGCTGGCTTGTCGTGCTGCTGGTCGGCGTCCGTCCTGGCCGACCCCCGCGGTCGGGCGTGTCGCCCGGTCCACGTTCCGGCGCGCCCTACGGAGCGCCGGTTTCTCGCCCTCGTCGCGCCCGCGCCAGCCGAAGGGGCCGGTCCGCGCGCACGCCTGAGGGTCCCAGGCAAGCCTGGGCACGAAGGAAAAGAGTACCCACCGTGAGGGCGCTGGTCAAAACCGGGCTCACCGGTCAGGTTCACACACCACGCTGAATGACTCACCGACCAGTGTACCGGGTCCCCCGACCTGCCCCGCGCGCGATATCCCCAGCCCGTGGGACCGGGGAGCCGCTCGGCCGTCGTCGCGCCGACCACATCGAGCCCACCGGCCCCCGGCGCCGCGGGGAACGGGCACCGGCACCGGATCCAGCCGCGGTAGCTACCGGGGCCGCAATCACGCTCTGGACGCAGAGTTGGTGACTGCGGCTGTGGCGGTGAAGCTGTGAAACGACGACTGCGGCTGTCCAGCGTCGATGGCCAGCGACCAGGATCACCCCGCCCGCACCCGGGTCACCGTCCGAGGTGCAGCGCCGCCAGGAGCAGGCCCAGGAGGCCCAGGCCGAACCCGATCGCGCCGCAGACCAACCCGGCCATGGCCAACCCCCGACCGGTGTACGCCCCACCCGAGGCGGCCACGTGCCGGCGGGCGGACAGGCCCACCACCAGCGCGCCGACGCCGAAAAGGCTGGCCGTCACGGTGAACGCGCCGGTGGCCAGCGGACCGGCCGGAGTGATCCCCAGGCACAGCACGAACAGCCCGACGAGCACCGACCCGATGCCGCCCACCAGGCTGCCCACGGCCGCCCCGTAGACGGTCGGGCGCACCGGCAGGTACGCCACCGCGAACTCGGTCCCGGGCACCGGCTCCACCCGTAGGCCGCCGGTGCCCTCGGGACGCCCGGGGGCGCCGTAACTGCCGGGCACCGCCCCTCCGCCCACCCCCGGATAGCCCGGTGACGCCTGCCCCGGATAAGGCTGTCCAGGCTGCCCCGGATACTGCTGCCCTGGCTGCCCCGGATACTGCTGCCCTGGCTGCCCCAGATAGGCCGGTCCAGGCTGTCCCGGATACGGCTGTCCAGGCTGCCCGGGATGGGCCTGGCCCGGTTGCCCCTGGCCGGGGACAGGCTGACCGGGATACTGCTGCCCTGACAAGGCCTGGCCGGGATAGGGCTGACCGGGATAGGGCTGACCGGGATAGGACTGACCGGGATAGGACTGGGCAGGATAAGGCTGGCCAGGGTAGGCCGGGCCTGGGTGCGGCTGAGGCGGGCCTGGATAGGGCTGTCCGGGCTGAGGATAGCCAGGTTGGGGATAGCCGGTGCCCGGCTCGGAGGGGCCGGGATAGCCCGCGCCCGGCCCGGATACGCCCGCGGGACGAACCGGCTGCGGCTGGTCGGGTGCGGCGGGGTCGGACGGGCCGGACGCCGGGCCCGGGACGGGCGGCTGACCGGGTGCGGGCTGCGATGCCGGCTGGTCGGGCGGTGCCCACCCGTCCGGGCCGGACTGCCCGCCATCCCAGCGCGGCTGATCGGTCACGCCTGCATCTTGCCACGCCACCCAGGCTGCGGCCGGTGCGAGGCCGGGCCGGACAGCGCGGCGGGCCAGCGGCGCGCCGCCGGGTTGCATGCCGGTACGGGGGCGGGCCTGACGAAGCGGGTCAGTTGACGTTGGGGTCGAAGTCGCTGCCGCCGGGGCTCACGGCCAGGTGGACCAGCCCGATGATCGCGGCGATCACCAGCGCCGTGGCGGCCAGCACCACGCCCACCCAGGCGAGCAGGACGCCGGCGCGCAGCAGCCGCCAGCCGGTGAGGAAGCCGCCCGAGCGGCGCAGCTCCGACTCGGCGTCGCGGGCCAGCACCAGGGCCAGCACGGCCGGGATCAGGCCGCCCAGGAAGAAGCCGGTCACGACGGCCGCGACGCCCAGCACGAACACCGCCACGGCCTTGGTGGACCGCACCGGATCCGGATCGAGGGGGTGGCGCAGCGCGTCCGTGGTCATGCCTCCAATAAACCAGACGGGGGTACCGGACGGGCAGCCGCCGGCCGCCGGGTACGCCGAAGGGGCGCCGCTACCGCGACGCCCCTTCGCCGATGTACTGCCTAGCGGAACGAGCCGAGGTCGAAGTCGTCCAGCGGCACGGCGTGGCCACTGGCCGGGCCGAAGCCGTAGTCGGTCTCGGCGTACCCGGTCATCGAGTACACCTTGGCCTTCGCCTCCTCGGTCGGCTCCACCCGGATGTTGCGGTACTTGCTGATGCCGGTACCGGCCGGGATGAGCTTGCCGATGATCACGTTCTCCTTCAGGCCGATCAACGAGTCGCTCTTGGCGTTGATCGCGGCGTCCGTCAGCACCTTGGTGGTCTCCATGAAGGAGGCCGCCGACAGCCACGAGTCCGTGGCCAGCGATGCCTTGGTGATACCCATGAGCTGCGGACGGCCGGCCGCGGGCTCGCCGCCCTCGGCCACCAGCCGGCGGTTCTCCGACTCGAAGAGCGCCCGCTCGACCAGGGCCCCCGGCAGGAAGTCGGTGGAGCCCGAGTCGATCACCGTGACCCGCTTGAGCATCTGCCGGATGATGATCTCGATGTGCTTGTCGTGGATCTGCACACCCTGCGACCGGTAGACCTCCTGGACCTCCTGGGTGAGGTGCACCTGCACCGCCCGGGGGCCGAGGATGCGCAGCAGCTCGTGCGGGTTGATGGTGCCCTCGGTCAGCTTCTCGCCGACCTCGACCCGACCACCGTCGCTGACCCGCAGCTTGGTGCGCTTGGGCAGCTTCTCGTGGACGATCTCCTCGCTGCCGTCGTCCGGGATGATGACGATCTTCCGCGAACGGTCGCCGTCCTCGATCCGGATCCGGCCGGCGGTCTCCGCGATCGGCGCCATGCCCTTGGGTACCCGGGCCTCGAAGACCTCCTGGACACGCGGCAGACCCTGGGTGATGTCCTCACCCGCGACACCGCCGGTGTGGAAGGTACGCATGGTCAGCTGGGTACCCGGCTCGCCGATGGACTGGGCGGCGATGATGCCGACCGCCTCGCCCACGTCGACCGTCTTGCCCGCCGGCAGCGACCGCCCGTAGCAGGCGGCGCAGACGCCGAGCTTGGACTCGCAGGTGAGCACCGAACGCACCCGGATGGTCTCCACCCCGCCGGCCACCATGGCGTCCACGATCAGCGAGTTGACGTCGTCACCCCGCTTGGCGACCAGGGTGCCGTCGGTGCCCTTGATGTCGTCGGCCAGGGTACGGGCGTGCACGCCGGTCTCGGCGTGCTCGTGTACCACCAGCGTCCCGTCGGGCTGGCGCTGACCGACGGCCATCGGGATGGCCCGCTCGGTCCCGCAGTCCTCCTCGCGGATGATGACGTCCTGCGACACGTCCACCAGACGCCGGGTGAGGTACCCGGAGTCGGCGGTCCGCAGCGCCGTGTCGGCCAGGCCCTTGCGGGCACCGTGGGTGGAGATGAAGTACTCCAGCACCGACAGGCCCTCCCGGAACGACGCCTTGATCGGCCGCGGGATGATCTCACCCTTGGGGTTGGCCACCAGGCCACGGATGGCCGCGATCTGGCGCAGCTGGAGCAGGTTACCGCGGGCGCCCGAGTAGATCATCATCCACAGCGGGTTCTCCTGCGGCAGCGCCGTCTCCATCTCCTTGGCCACCTCGTTGGTGGCCTTGGTCCAGATCTCGATCAGCTCGCCCCGGCGCTCCTCGGCCGTCATCAGACCGCGCTGGTACTGCTTGTCGATCCGCTCGGCCTCCTTCTCGTGCCGCTCCAGGATCTCCCGCTTGCGCGGCGGAGCGACCACGTCCTCGATGCCGATGGTGACCCCGGACCAGGTGGCCCAGTGGAAACCGGCGGACTTGAGGGCGTCCAGGGTGGCCGCCAGGGCCACCTTGGGGAAGCGCTCGGCGAGGTCGTTGACGATCGCCGAGAGCTGGCTCTTGCGGATCTCGTAGTTGACGAAGCGGTACCCCTTGGGCAGGGTCTCGTTGAACAGCACCCGGCCCAGGGTGGTCTCCATGATCACCTGCTGGCCCGGCTCCCAGCCCTCCGGCGCCTCCCACGGGGTCTTGCCGACCCCGTTGTCCACGCCGTGGATCTCCTGCAGCCGGATCGTCACCGGCGCCTGCAGGTGCAGCTCGCCGTTGTCGTGGGCCATCTGCGCCTCGGCCAGCGAGCTGAACGCCCGCCCGGCCCCGGGCTCGGAGTCCCGGCGGTGGGTCAGGTGGTAGAGGCCGATGACCATGTCCTGGGTGGGCATGGTGACCGGCTTGCCGTCGGCCGGCTTGAGGATGTTGTTCGAGGAGAGCATCAGGATGCGCGCCTCGGCCTGCGCCTCCGCCGACAGCGGGACGTGTACGGCCATCTGGTCGCCGTCGAAGTCGGCGTTGAAGGCGGTACACACCAGCGGGTGGATCTGGATGGCCTTGCCCTCGACCAGCTGCGGCTCGAACGCCTGGATGCCCAGCCGGTGCAGGGTGGGC
>CAVTWH010000005.1:0-17904 GCA_963738365.1 uncultured Actinomycetota bacterium | reverse complement strand
CAGCCTGGACAACCTGCTGGAGCGGCTGTGGCCGCAGCTGAGCGCGGCCGGCTTCCTGGCCGACCTGCTGGGCTCCCGGCGCCGGCTGGCCGCCGCCGGTGCCGGCCACCTGACCGGCGCGGAGCTGGCCGGGCTGCACCGGCGCGCCGCCGACCGGCTCACCCAGGAGGTCTGGAGCGACGCCGACCTGGCCCTGCTGGACGAGGCGGACGCTCTCCTCAACGGCCGCCCGTTGACCACCTACGCGCACGTGGTGGTGGACGAGGTGCAGGACCTCTCGCCCATGCAGCTGCGTTCGGTGGCCCGGCGCTGCCCGACCGGTTCGCTCACCCTGGCCGGCGACCTGGCCCAGGCCACCGGCCCGGCCGCGGCCGGCAGCTGGGACGAGATGCTGGAGCACCTGCCGGCGCTGGCCCCGGCCCGGGTGGTGGCGTTGCGCTACAGCTACCGGCTGCCCCGGGAGGTGTCCGGGTTCGTCAGCCCGCTGCTGGCCGCCGTGGCGCCGGGGGTGAGCGCCCCGCAGCCGATCCGGTCCGGCCCGGCCGCGCCCGAGGTGCACCCGGTCGGCCGGGGCGAACGCGCCGCCGAGGTGGCCCGGGTGGCGGCCGGCCACGCCGCGGCGGACCGGTTCGTCGGCGTGATCTGCCCGGCCGGCCTGCGCGACGAGGTCGCCGCGGCGCTGGACGCCGCGCTGGTGAGCTGGCACGCCGCCGACGGCGGCGAGCTGGGTCCGCGGGTCAACCTGCTCAGTCCCCGGGCCGCCAAGGGGCTGGAGTTCGACGCGGTGGTGGTGGTCGAGCCGCAGGACATCGTCGCCGACGACCCGGCCGGGCTACGCCTGCTGTATGTGGCGCTGACCCGCACCACCCGGTACCTGGACGTGGTCTGCGCCGGTGACCCGCTGCCGCTGGTCGCGCCGGAGCGCCCGGCGATGCCGGTGGTGCCGGCGCCCCGGGTCTCCGAGGAGACCGTGGCGCACTTCGGCCGGGAGCTGGCCGAGAGCATCCGGCAGGCGTACCCGTCGGAGCTGTGGCTGGCCGTGTTGCAGGCGGCGGCCGAGGAGCTGGAGCCCCGCCGCCGCGCGCCGGCCGCCATGCGCACCGTCCGGACTGAAACCGGGCGGAACGTCAGCGGGCGGTACGTCAGCGGGCGGAACGTCAGCGGCCGGTACGTCAGCCGGCGGCGGCCTGGCGGCGGATGGCGTCGGAGTTGAGCAGGTCGCCGACGTAGGCGCGGACGATGGCGTCCCGGACGGAGGCGAGGGTGGCCCGGCCGGTGAGCGTGACGCCGAGGTCCGCGGCGAGCGCCTTGCGCTCGGGCAGCTTGAGGCCGAGCCCGTCGAGGTAGCGGGCGGCGTCCGCGACCGTGGTGCAGGTGCCCAGCACCCGGCGCACCTCGGCGCTGTCCACAGTGGACTGTACGGTGGCGGCCCGGCTGCGCGGCGCCGGGCGGCCGCCCTTGGGCACCAGCTCCAGCTTCGCCTCCCCGGCCACCAGGTCGTCCAGCGCGTCGGCCGGCAGCTTGCGGAGAAACTCGGCCACCTTGACGAGTACGGCGGCGGCGTCGGCCATCAGCGGAACTCCTCGGCTCTGCTCAGCGCTGTTTGGCCAGGAACTCGCTGGCCAGCTGATCGAGTTCGTACTGTATATCCGCGCTCTTGGCCGGGTCGAGGACGGCCGGCAGGCATTCTTCGGCGCTGGTGGAGAAGACCCGCTTGTTTTCCCGGATCATCGTGTCGAACGCCCTCATCTCGATCTTCCCGACCCGCTCCACGCTGGGACGCAGGTGCCGGGTCACCTCCTCGTTGGTGCGCTGCACCATGGTGAAGACCACCCCGAGGATGGCCGGGTTGATCTCGTCGGCGCCGGCGTGCCGGTTGTACGCGGTGACCAGCTTGGTGAGGCTGCCGCGCAGGTAGTCCAGGCCGAGCGTGGACAGGTGGTCGGGGCGGGCCGGGACGAGTACCCACTCGCTGGCCACGATGGCGGTCCGGGTGACCGTGCCGAAGTTGGGCGGGCAGTCGATCAGCACCGTGTCGTACCCGGGCAGCTCGGCCAGGCCGGCCGCCAGGCGCCGGTGCACCCGCAGGTAGGCGGCGCTGTCCCCGGCGTGCGTACCGGCCAGCACGGCGCCGAGTTCGGCGTCGGCGTCGATCAGCCCCAGGTGCGAGGCGAGCAGGTCGAGCCGGCCGCCGTAGCCGGCCAACTGCTTGTTGACGATCGGCGGGGTGACCACCAGCTCGGCCAGGCCGGTCAGCGCGCCTGCGCCGACCGAGGCGTACCAGGCCATGATGGTGCGCCCGTCGGCCAGCTCGGTCTCCCAGTCGGCCGGGCTGTAGAGCGAGAAGGTGAGGCTGGCCTGCGGGTCCAGGTCGATGAGCAGGACCCGCTGGCCGCGCATGGCCAGCGCCGCGCCGAGGTTCGCCGTCACCGTCGTCTTGCCGACGCCGCCCTTGTAGTTGATCACCGACACCACTGCCACGCCGCACAGTCTCTCAAGCGACACCGGTGCGGCGGGAGACCCCCGGCCGGGCGATGTCGTCGCGGGCGGATGCGCACCGGCCCGCCGTGTCGGGCACGACGGGCCGGTGCGTGAGCGAGCCGGGTCGGATCGGTTGAGGCTGGTCGGTCGGGGCTGGTCGGTCGGGGTCGGCCGGTTGGCGTGGCCGGCGGCCGGGCCGGACGGCCGGGCCGGACTCCCGGCCCGGTCAGCGGCCGCGCTGGGCGCGGTAGCGGGCGATCAGCGCATTGGTGGAGGAGTCCCGGTCCAGCTCCGGCCGGTCGCCGGTGAGCAGCGGCTCCACCTGCTTGGCCATCACCTTGCCCAGCTCCACGCCCCACTGGTCGAACGAGTCGATGCCCCACACCACACCCTGGGTGAAGGTGATGTGCTCGTAGAGGGCGACCAGCTGGCCCAGCGTCGACGGGGTCAGCTTGGGCGCCAGGATCGAGGTGCTCGGGTGGTTGCCGGGCATCACCTTGTGCGGCACCACCGCCGGGGACACCCCCTCGTCGAGGATCTCCTCCCGGCTGCGGCCGAAGGCCAGCGCGGCGGTCTGCGCGAAGTAGTTCGACATGAACAGGTCGTGCATGGCGTCCAGGTCGTGGTTGGGCTCCGCGAAGCCGATGAAGTCGGCCGGCACCAGCTTGGTGCCCTGGTGCAGCAGCTGGTAGAAGGCGTGCTGGCCGTTGGTACCCGGTTCGCCCCAGAACACCTCCCCGGTCTGGTACGCCACCGGGGTGCCGTCGGCGCGCACCGACTTGCCGTTGGACTCCATGGTCAGCTGCTGCAGGTAGGCCGGGAACCGGTGCAGGTACTGCGAGTAGGGCAGCACCGCGTGCGTCTGGGCGCCGAGGAAGTCGTCGTACCAGACGTTGAGCAGGCCGAGCAGGGCCGGGACGTTGTCCCGCACCGGGGCGGTGCGGAAGTGCTCGTCGATGGTGTGGAAGCCGGCCAGCAGCTCGGCGAAGCGCTCCGGCCCGACCGCCAGGATCAGCGACAGCCCGACCGCCGAGTCGAACGAGTAGCGCCCGCCCACCCAGTCCCAGAAGCCGAACATGTTCGCCGGGTCGATGCCGAAGTCGCGCACCCGCGCCTCGTTGGTGGAGACCGCCACGAAGTGCCGGGCCACCGCGTCGTCCCCGGCGGCCTCGCCCAACCCGGCCAGCAGCCAGTCGCGGGCCTGCCCGGCGTTGGTCAGCGTCTCCAGCGTGGAGAACGTCTTGGACGCCACGATGAACAGCGTGCTGGCCGGGTCCAGGTCGTGGGTGGCGGCCCAGATGTCGGTGGGGTCGATGTTGGAGACGAACCGGCAGCGCAGGTCGGTCTCCAGATAGGCGGACAGCGCCTCGTAGGCCATCACCGGGCCGAGGTCGGAGCCGCCGATACCGATGTTCACCACAGTACGGATCGGCGCCCCGGTGGCGCCGCGCCACTGACCGGAGCGCACCCGCTGGGCGAAGTCGTACATCCGGTCCAGTACGCCGTGCACGTCGGCCACCACGTCCTGCCCGTCCACCGTCAGCCGGGCGTCCCGGGGTAGCCGCAGCGCGGTGTGCAGGACCGCCCGGTCCTCGCTGGTGTTGATGTGCTCCCCGGCGAACATCGCGGCGATCCGCTCGGTCAGCCCCACCTCGTCGGCGAGCTGCACCAGGGCGTATACCACCTCGTCGGTGACCAGGTTCTTGGAGTAGTCGACGTAGAGGTCACCAGCGGTGGCGGTGTAGCGGGTACCGCGCCGCGGGTCGGCGGCGAACAGCTCGCGCAGGTGCGTGTCGGTGGCCTTGGCGGCCAGGCTCGCCAGCGTCTGCCAGGCCGGGGTGGTGGTCGGGTCGATGGACACGGTGTCGTCAGTCCTTCTTCTCGATGTGGCCGCCGAACGCCTGGCGCTGCGCGGACTGCACCTTGAAGGCGTAGTCGGCCAGGCCCCGCGAGACGAACCGGGAGTAGAGCGCCTCGGTCAGCACCGGCGCCGGTACCCCCTCCTCGATCGCCGCGATGGAGGTCCAGCGGCCCTCACCGGAGTCGGAGACCCGGCCGGCGTAGTTCTCCAGGTGCGGGTCGGCGCGCAGGGCCAGCGCGGTGAGGTCGAGCAGCCAGGAGCCGATCACCGAGCCGCGCCGCCACACCTCGGCCACCTCGGCGGTGTCGATGTCGAACTGGTAGTACTCGGCGTGCCGCAGCGGGGTGGTCTCGGCGTCCACGTCGTGGGTCTGCCGGCCGACGCCGGCGCCGCGCAGGATGTTCAGGCCCTCGGCGTAGGCGGCCATGATGGCGTACTCGATGCCGTTGTGCACCATCTTGGTGAAGTGCCCGGCGCCGGTCGGGCCGCAGTGCAGGTACCCCTGCTCGGCGGTGGACGGCTCCCCGGTCAACCCGGGGGTACGGTCGGCCGCGCCCACGCCCGGCGCCAGATCCGCCAGGACCGGGTCCAGCCGGGTCACCGCCTCGTCGTCGCCGCCGACCATCAGGCAGTAGCCACGCTCCAGCCCGTACACCCCGCCCGAGGTACCCACGTCGACGTAGTGGATGCCCTGCGGGCGCAGCTCCTTGGCCAGGTCGATGTCGTCGCGGTAGTAGGAGTTGCCGCCGTCGATGATGGTGTCGCCGGAGCTGAAGTAGCCGGCCAGCTTGCGCACGGTCTCGCCGGTGAAGCCGGCCGGTACCATGATCCAGGCGTTGCGCGGGGCGCTGAGCTTGGCCGCGAACTCCTCCAGCGAGCTCGCCCCGGTCGCGCCGGCCTCCGCCAGCGTCTTGACCGCCTCCGGCGACACGTCGAAGACGACCAGGTCGTGTCCTGCCTGCATGAGCCGGCGCACCATGTTGGCGCCCATCCGGCCCAGGCCGATCATCCCGAGTTGCATGTCCCGCTCCCTGTGCGTCGCTGGCCTGCCCCCGGGCCGCCCACGCGGGCGGTGGGCGGGCCCGCGCCGCCCGGGCGCGGAGCGCCGGCGCCGCCGCGGCGTCGGCACAGCAGGTACCCCCGGCTCAGATCATGCCCCATGCACCGGAAGGTATGCGCCCAGTCCCCGCGGCAGCGGGGTCAGTTGTCCTGACCGCCGTTGCCGTGCTCGGCGAGGAACCGCTCCAGCTCCGCGCCGAGCTCCTCGGCGGTGGGCAGCGGGCCGGCCTCGGCCAGCAGGTTGGTGCCGGTGCGGCCGCGGACGAAGGCGTCGTACTGCTGCTCCAGCCCGGCCACCAGCTCGGCGGCTTCCGGGTTGGCGGCGACCTGCCGGTCGATGTCGGCGCGGATGGTCTCGCCGGAGCGGCGCAGCTCCTCGGTCGGCAGCAGCAGCCCGGTGGCCTTGGAGATGGAGGTGAGCAGCGTCTCGGCGGCCGGTGGGTACTCGGCCTGGGCCAGGTAGTGCGGGACGTGCACGGCGAACCCCATGGCCGGCTTGCCCTGCTGGCCGAGCCGGTACTCCAACAGGTTCGCCGCGCTGGCCGGCACCTGGACCCGCTGCAACCACGGCTCGTAGCCGGTGATCAGCTCGGGCACGGTGGCGTGTGCGGTGACCCCGGCCGGGCGGGTGTGCGGTACGCCCATCGGGATGGCGGACAGCCCGATGGACAGGCGTACCCCGAAGTCGGAGACGATGAGCGAGAGCGCCGCGATGAACCGCTCCCACTGCAGGTCCGGCTCGACCCCTTCGAGCAGCAGGAACGGGGTGTCCTGGCGGTCGCGCAGGACGTGCAGGGTGATGCCCGGCTCGTCGTAGGACTCCCAGTGGTCCCCGTCGAACTGCATGAGCGGCCGGCGGGACCGGTAGTCCATCAGCTGGTCGAGGTCGAAGCGCAGCACGGGGCGGGCGTCCAGGCTCGCCAGCAGGTGTTCGCGGGCCAGCCGGGTGGCATTGCCGGCGTCCACGAAGCCGGTCAGCGCCTCGATCATCACCGGTTGGCCGAGGTCGGCCACCTCCCCGGTGACGCTGAACAGCTGGCGCGGATCGAGCACGTCGGGACTCTCCTGTCCTCTGCCGTCGCGACCCTGGGTCCCGCGGCGGGCGGCCTCTGCTGCCGACAACGGTAACCGGACCGGTGGGATTCCCATCGGCCGCCCTCGCCGTGCCGGTCGACGGCGGCGGGCGGGGTGGGGGAGTCAGCGCTGCGCGGGTGGGCTGGCGGCGACCGCGGGGTAGCGGGTCACCAGGCCGTCGATCAGCGAGGTCAGGGCCAGCTCGAAGGCGCCCACGTCGACCCGGTCGCGGTGCTCGGCGAGGCGGTGCGCCTCGTGCAGGTGCGGGTAGTCGGCGGCGTAGACGGCCGGGTCGGCGACGAAGCCACCGGCGAACGAGCCCAGCGCCGAGCCCACCACCAGGTACCGGATGGCCGCGCCGATCCGGGTGGCGTAGCCGGCCGGCCAGCCGGCGCCGACCAGCGCGCCGTAGACGGCGTCGGCCATCCGCAGCGCGGTGGGGCGCAGGCCGGGGCCGGTCGCCAGCAGCGGGATGCCGTTGGGGTGGGCCACCACGGCGGCCCGGTAGCCGCGCGCCCATCCGGCCAGCGCCTCGGGCCAGGGCAGCCGCTCGAACGGGGAGGTGTCCACCGTGGCGGTGATGGCGTCGGCCACCGCCTCCAGGATCTCGTCCTTGGTGGCGAAGTGGTTGTAGAGCGACGGTGCGCGCACGCCCAGCTCGTCGGCGAGGCGGCGGGTGGACAGGGCGGCCAGGCCCTCGGCGTCCAGCAGGTCGATCGCCGCTGCCACGATCCGTTCCCGGGTGAGCAGCGCCTGGCGTGGGCGGGGCACCGCACCTCCTTACTACCGGCCGAAGGGCCCAGGTTAGCAACAAACTAACGACGCTAGTTTAGGCCGTGGTCGACACCGCTATCGCCGGTGCCGAGAATGCCAGCCGACCGCCGCGCGCGGTGGCCCCGGCGGACAGCCCGGGTGAGGTGCCGCGCTGCCCGCTCCGGTCGCGGCGAGGCCCGGCCGGAGCCGGTCGGCGTGCGAGGATGCCCGGGTGATCGAGTTGGACGGTCGGGCGCCCAGCGGGTCCGAGCTGAGCGGCGCGCTGCTCACCGGGTACGCCTGCTACACCACCATGCTGGTGGTCGACGGGCGGGTCCGTGGCCTGCCGCTGCACCTGCACCGGCTGGCCGGCGACTGCCGGGAGCTGTTCGCGGCCGAACTGGACACCGACCGGGTACGCGAGCTGGCCGCCCGGGCCGGCGCCGGGCCGGTGGTCGTCCGGGTCACCGTGCTCGACCCGGACCTCGACCGGGAGCGCCCGGGCCGGACCGGGCACCCGCGCCTGCTGGTCACCACCCGCCCCGCCCCGTCCGGTCCGCCGTCGCCGGTCCGGCTGCGCACCGCCGTGCACACCCGCGACCTGGCCCCGGTCAAGCACGTCGGGCTGCTCGGCGCGCTGCACCAGCGCGCCCTGGCGCAGCGGGCCGGGTACGACGACGCCCTGCTGGTCACCCCCGACGGCGAACTGACCGAGGCGGTCACCGCCAACCTGGCGCTGCTGGCCGGCGAGCGCCTGGTGCTGCCGGTCGGCCCGGCGCTGCCCGGCGTCACCGAGGCGCTGCTGCGCCAGGTGGCCGCGGACGCGGGACTGTCCACAGTGGAGGCGCCGGTCCGGGTCGACGAGGTACCCGGATTCCCGGCCGCCGTGCTGACCAACGCCGTCGCCGGGGTACGCCCGGTGGCCGCGATCGACCACCACCGGCTGGACCCGGCGGACCCGGGCATCGCGGCACTGGGCCGGGCGTACGCGGCCTTGCCCGGGGACCCGCTGCTGCCCTGAGTGGACCGTTACCTGCCCGGGCGTCACGGCGCGTGACGGATTGGCGCGGTCGACTGTTGCCTTGTCCATCGGCGGCTCGCTATGGTGCCATCGGACTTCAGAAGGTGAATAACTCACGGTGATGAAGGCGGTGCGGGTAGGCATGGTTGACGTGACGCCCCGGCGCCCCCAGCGCTCGGCCTGGGCCGACCACCTCCCCGACCACCCGGACGACCGGCCCGGGCCGCCCGCCGACGCCGGTACCCCCGACGACGGCGACGACCCGCCGAGCCGCCGCTGGGCCGCCACCTCCGCCGGGCTGCCGGAGACCGGGGAACCGGGGCGGCCCGGCGCCCCGACCGGCCGCGACCGGCGGGCGGAGGATCCCGCCGAGCGGGCCCGGCGGGCGCAGGAGGCGGCGCTGCGCCGGCAGCGGGCCGAGGAGACCGCCATCCGGGCCGCCCGACCGGCCGCCCACTGGGTGCTGCGGCACCGCCGCCAGGTGCTCACCGGCATCGGCCTGGGTACCGTGGTGGCCGGCGGCGTCGGCGGCACGCTGGCGCTGTTCGCCCAGGGCGACCCGTTGCAGGCCGTGGCCGACAACCGGCCCGGCGCCGGGCCGGCCTACCTCGACCGCGACTCCAGCTTCGTCGGCCAGGCCGCCGGTGACGACCTGGGCGTGCGCGGCCTGGCCAACACCGCCGCCGAGGCCGCCAACCGGGCGCTGGCCGCCACCCCGATCTACACCAGCCCGCTGGTCCGCGACCCCAAGCCGCACCTGCTGCGCCGGATCACCTTCGGCCCCACCGCGGCCGACGCCGCCGACCTGGACGCCGCCGGCATCGACGGCTGGCTGGAGCAACAGTTCAACCCCACCTCGATCGCCGACCCGGTGGCCGACAAGGTACTGGCCGCCTACCCGACCATCGGCATGAGCATCGCGCAGGTGCGCAAGACCATCCCCAACGGCTCCTTCGACGCGATGGTGGCGCTGGCCCAGGCCACCCTGGCCCGGCAGATCTGGAGCAGCCGGCAGCTGTTCGAGGTGATGGTCGACTTCTGGAACAACCTGCTGCACATCACCAACCCGTTCGACGCCGTGTGGGACAGCCGCAGCCCGTATGACAACGAGGTGATCCGGGCCAACGCGTTCGGCCGGTTCAGCACCATGCTGCTGGCCGCCGCCCGGCACCCGGCGATGCTGCGCTACCTCAACAACGACCAGTCGGACAAGCGCTCGGTCAACGAGAACTACGGCCGCGAGCTGCTGGAGCTGCACTCCGTCGGGGTGGACGGCGGGTACACCGAGACCGACGTGCGCAACAGCGCCTACATCCTGACCGGGCGCACCATCGACAACAACGGCGCGTTCTCCTACCAGGCGCGCAAGCACCGCACCGGTGCGGTGAAGGTACTGGGCTTCACCGACCCGAACAGCTCCGCCGCCAAGGGACTGGCCATGGGCGACGCCTACGTCACCTACCTGGCCACCCACCCGTCCACCGCCCGGTACATCGCGCACAAGCTGGCGGTGCGCTTCGTCAGCGACACCCCGCCCACCTCGCTCACCGACCGGCTGGCCAAGGCGTACCTGGACAACGGCACCGCGATCGTGCCGGTGCTGCAGACGCTGTTCCGCTCGATGGAGTTCTGGATCGCCACCGGGCTGAAGACCCGCCGCCCGCTGGAGAACTACATCGCCACCGCGCGCACCCTCGGCGTCACTCCCGGCGCGGACACCAAGTCGGCGCTGGAGAGCCTGATCTTCCGGCTCTCCCAGGTCGGCCAGGCCCCGATGAACTGGGCGCAGCCCAACGGCTTCCCCGACGTGGCGGTCGCCTGGAGCTCGGCGCAGGGCATGCTCGGGCTGTGGAACAGCCACCGTTCCTGGGCCCAGGCGCAGACCAAGGGGCTGACCTACCCGAAACTCACCGCGCTGGTCGGCACCCCGCCGGCCACCACCGGGGCGTACCTGGACGCGCTGGCCGTGCGGCTGGTCGGCCAGCCGATGCGCGCAGCTGACCGGGCGGCGCTGCTGACCTTCCTGGGCGTGCCGGAAAGCGCGCCGGTCAAGAGCCCCGACCTGGGCGGAAAGCTGCAGTACGTCGTACCGCTGATCCTCGACTCCGTCTACCACGCGCTGCGGTGAGGTCGCCCATGGACGAGATCCCCCGGCCGCGCAGCGCCGCCGAACTGGCCCGGTACGGCCCCACCCCGGCCGAGGCGGCGGTCCGGCTTCACGCGCAGCAGGTCAGCGCCGACCTCACCGCGCAGAAGCGCCGCTGGGAGCGCGGCTTCACCCGGCGCCGCACCCTGTTCGGGGTGGCCAGCGCCGGCATCGCGGCGCTCGGCGCGCAGCTGGTCACCACCCGGGTGGCCTTCGCCGACCCGGCCAGCACCAGCCGTACCCTGGTGGTGGTCTTCCTGCGCGGCGGCATGGACGGGCTGTCCGTGGTACAGCCGGCCGACGACAGCAACCTGCGGGCCGCCCGGCCGGGGCACCATCGCGCCGGACGCGCTGCTGCCGGCCGGGCGCGGCTTCGGCCTCAACCCGGCGCTCGCCCCGCTGCAGCCCTACTGGAAGGCCGGCACCATGGCGGCCGTGCACGCGGTCGCCACCCCGGACGCCAGCCGCAGCCACTTCCAGGCCCAGGACTGCATCGAGCGGGGCGCCGCCGACGTGGCGGTCAGCACCGGCTGGCTGGACCGGGTGCTGCAGGCGATGGGGCCGGGCACCACGTTCCGGGCCATCTCGGAGGGCAACTCGCTGCCCCGGTCGCTGGTCGGCAACGAGCCGGCCATCGTGCTGCAGGGGGTACAGAACTTCACCCTGCAGGGCAGCGGCACCGTCCGGGACAAGAGCATCGCCGCGCTGCAGGCGCTCTACACCGGGCTGGACCACCCGCTGGCCGGGCAGGCCCGGGAGACGATCACCGCGATGGCGGCGGCCCGCAAGGTGGGCACCGCGGGCGCCGCCGCCCAGTACCCGGGCGGTGGCTTCGCCGACGGCCTGCGCGACGTCGCCCGGCTGGTCAAGGCCAAGGTCGGCCTGCGGGTGGCCGCCCTCGACGTGGGCGGCTGGGACATGCACACCAACCTGGGCAACGTCGACGCCGGGGCGATGAAGGACAACCTCGGGTCGCTGTCCACCGCGCTGGCCGCCTTCGTGAACGACCTCGGCCCGGCGTTCACCGACACCACCGTGGTGACGATGAGTGAGTTCGGCCGCCGGGTGGAGCAGAACGGCAACGCCGGTGTCGACCACGGCCACGGCGGCGTCATGCTGCTGCTCGGCGGCGGCCTCAACGGCGGCCAGGTGCACGGCAAGTGGCCCGGGCTGGCCCCGGCGGCGCTCGACCACGGTGACGTGGCCGGCGCCAACGACTACCGGGACGTGCTCGGCGACGCGCTGACCCGGCGGTTCGGGCTGGGCGACGTGGGCCCGATCTTCCCCGGCTACAAGTACAAGCCGCTGGGCGTTTTCGCCTGACTCCGGCCCGCGATCGCCCGGCGCTGTCCGCGCCGGGCGATCGTTGCCCCACACATCAGTGCAGCGTAGACCGGCATTGTGTCGGTATCGTGTGCGCGACCCCTCGAAAGGAGAGTCCTTCTTGACCGCCCCCTACTACCAGAACCCGCCCGCCGCGCCGGGCGGCTCGGCGATCGCGGTGACCACCAAGTTCATCCCGCTCGCCTTCATCCTCTACTTCTTCAAGCCGAAGGTCGTCCTCAACGGGCACGAGCTGCCGCAGCAGGGCTGGGGCCGCCAGGTCATCCCGGTGCAGCCGGGCCAGTACCACCTGGAGGTCTACACCCCGTACTTCCTGCCGCCGAAGGTCGGCCAGTCCGCCCTGGACGTGCCGGTCGCCCCCGGGCAGACCGTCGAGCTGGAATACAAGGTGCCGGCCGTCGTCTTCATGAAGGGGTCGCTGGGCGCACCGCCGCAGAAGTACAACGGCCTGTGGGTGCTGTGGCTGATGCTGGGCCTGGTCGGCCTGTTCATCGTCTGCTGCTGCCTGAGCGCCGTACTGAGCAACAACTGACCGGCGTGCTACGGCGGAGCCCGGCCAGCCCGGCTCCGCCGTAGCAGCTCCGTAGCGCACCGTAGCGGGTCGGCCGGGGCCGCGGCGGGGGCGGCGTAGCACGGCCGACATGTGGCCGCGGCACACTGTGCCGGTGCAGACTGTGCCGGTGACTGACTGGATCCGGGTGGCCGACGCGGCCGGGGTCGGCACCGCGCCGCTGCCGGTCACCGTCGGCGGGCAGCGGGTGGCCGTGCTGCGGCTGCGGGCGGACGGCCCGGTGCGGGCCTTCGTCGACCACTGCCCCCACCGGCTGGTACCGCTGACCGTCGGCGCCGTCCACAGCGGGCGGCTGCGCTGCGCCTACCACGGCTGGGAGTTCGACGACGCCGGCCGCTGCGTGGAACTCCCGTCCGCTGGGCCGGCAGTGGCCGGGCCGCCCCGCTCGGCGCTGACCGCCGTCCCGGTCCGGGAGGACGACGGCGGCGTCTGGCTGCTCCCGCCCCCGGCGCAGCCCGAGCCACCGCTGCTGACCAACCTCGACCCGGCACTGGCCCGCGCCTGGCACCCGGTGGCGCTGTCCACCGAGGTCTGCGCCGAGCCCTATCAGGCGACGCTGCTGGGCACCGGCTGGCGGCTGTCCCGGGCCGACGGCGGGCTGCGCGCCGACCCGGAGCCGGCCGGCCTGACCGAGCGCTGGGGGCTGGTCTGGCTGGCCCCCGAGGAGCCGCTGGTGCCGCTCTTCGACGACCCGGACGCCGAGGACGCCGCGTACGTCGGCGGCTGGCTGCCGCCGGAGCGGACGCCGGCCAGCGCCGGAGCGGTCGCCGACAACTTCCTCGACGTGGCGCACTTCCCGTTCGTGCACGCCGGTACCTTCGGCGCGGCCGAGGCGAAGGCGGTGGACGGCTACGAGGTGAGCGTGGACGCCGACGGCTGCCGTAGCGCGCAGGTGCAGTGGTTCGACAACCCCGGCGACCCGGGGGTGGCCGCCGGGGTCCGCCCGCTGCGCCAGCGCCGCCGCGCCAGCTATGTCTACCGCGCGCCGTTCCAGCTGCTGCTGCGCCTGACGGAGCTGGACGCCGGGGCGGTCAAGACGATCCTCTTCTTCGCCCAGCCGGAAGACCTGCGCAGTACCCGGATCTACACCAAGATGCTGCTGCACGGCATCGGCGGCGTCGCCGACCCGGACCCGGCGACACTGGCCGCCGAGATCGCCTTCGAGCAGGCGGTGCTCGCCGAGGATCTGGCCCTGCAGTGCGGCATGGTGCTGCCCGGCCTGCCCCTGCGCCCCCGCGACGAGCTACACGTGCGCGCCGACCGGTTGGGCGTGGCGCTGCGCCGGGTGCTCTCCGGCTTCGTGGCCCGGGCGGGGCGCGCGTGATGGCCGACCTGCTGCTGCGCAACGCCCGGGTGCACGACAGCGCCCGGCCGGACGCCCCGCTGGTGGACCTCGCCGTGCGGGACGGCCGGCTGGTCGCGCCGGTCCCGCCGGAGCAGGCCCGGGAGGTGCTCGACCTGGACGGCCGGCTGGTCACCCCGCCGCTGGTCGAACCGCACATCCACCTGGACGCGGTGCTCACCGTCGGCCAGCCGCGCCCCAACCACTCCGGCTCGCTCTTCGAAGGCATCGCGGTGTGGGCCGAGCGGGCCCGCGACCTCACCGTCGAGGACGTGGCGCAGCGGGCCCGCCGGGTGCTGCGCTGGCAGCTGGCCAGCGGGGTGCAGCACGTGCGCAGCCACGTCGACGTGTGCGACCCGCAGCTGCGCGCCCTGCGGGCGCTGGTCGAGCTGCGCGAGGAGGCCCGCGGCCTGGTGGACCTGCAGCTGGTCGCCTTCCCGCAGCAGGGCATCCTGGGCTTCGACGGCGGCCGGGAGCTGATGGTCCGGGCGGTCGAGCTGGGCGCCGACGTGGTGGGCGCCATCCCGCACTACGAGCTGACCCGGGAGGACGGCGTCGAGTCGGTCCGCTTCGCCATGGCGCTGGCCGACGAACACGGCCTGCGGGTGGACATCCACTGCGACGAGACCGACGACGAGCACTCCCGGTTCGTGGAGGTGATGGTCGCCGAGACGATCCGGCGCGGCATGTCCGGCCGGGTCACCGCCAGCCACACCACCGCCATGCACTCCTACAACAACGCCTACGCGTACCGGCTGATCGGCAACATCGCCCGGGCCGGGCTGCACATGGTGACCAACCCGCTGGACAACGCGGTGCTGCAGGGGCGCTTCGACACCGGCCCGATCCGGCGCGGCCACACCAGGGTCAAGCAGCTGCACGAGGCGGGGGTCAACGTCTGCATCGGGCACGACTCGGTGATGGACCCGTGGTACCCGCTGGGCTACGGCGACCCGCTGCAGGCCGCCTTCGTGCTGGCCCACCTGGGCCAGCTGTCCGGCGACGGCGAGCTGCGCCGGCTGATCGACATGATCACCGTCAACCCGGCCGCCGCGCTCGGCGTGCCCGACTACGGCCTGCGCGAGGGCGGCCCGGCCGACCTCGTCGTCTTCGACGCGCCCAGCGCCGCCGACGCGCTGCGCCTGGTGGCGCCGCGGCTGCTGGTGCTGCGGGCCGGGCGCGTGGTGGCGCGTACCCGGCCCGCACAGACCTCGGTCCGCTGGCACGGGACCGAGGAGGAGGTCACGTTCCTGCGATGACCAGCTTCTCCGCCGGCTGCTTGGCGCTGAGCTTGAAGAACAGCGCGTAGAGCGCGGCGCTGAGCACGAAGCCCACCTCGAACGCGATGTCACCCAGGCCCTGGTGGTGGCGCACCACGTACCCCTGGAACTTCACCTGGTTGGCGAAGAGCAGCACGGAGACGGCCGTACCGACGGCCATCGCGGTGACGCCGGCCCACGGGTTGTGCCGGCGGTCGGCTACGTAGCCGGATACCTCGGTACCGCGGCGCAGGTACCAGTCGGTGAGGTAGACCGCCAGCCAGGGGCCGATCCAGTAGGCGATGATGAGCAGGAAGTCCTCGTACCGCTCGGGGTCGTGCAGGCTGGACAGGGCCACCGCGAAGCCGATCACACCGGCCACCGCGGCCACGATCGCCCGGCGCAGCGCCAGCGGCAGCTTGAAACCCAGCGCCAGGAACGACACCGCGCCGGAGTAGATGTTGATGGCGTTGGCGCAGACGGCACCGAGCGCGATGCACAGCAGCGTCAGCTTCGCCAGCCAGCCGGCCAGGTGCCCGGTGAACGCCGCGGTCGGGCTGGCGTCGGCGGGGGAGAGCAGCGTCGCCGAGGCGGCACCGACGATCTCCAGCACCGTGCAGGAGACGAAGACGCCCAGCCCGGCCCACACCCCGACGGCCCGCTTGCTGGTCGACGGCGGCAGGTAGCGGGTGTAGTCGGTGGCGTAGGGGTTCCAGCCGGCCGCGTAGCCGAAGGTGGCGCCCAGGGTCAGCAGGAAGCCGCCGACGCCCAGGCCGTGCTCGGGCTGCGTAGCCCGGGTGCGACTTGGCCAGGATGACCACCGAGGTGACCAGGAAGACCACGGCGAGCAGCGGGAACAGCAGGCGTTCGAAGACGTGCACCAGGTTGTGGCCGAAGAAGGCGACGGCGATCTGCGCGGCCACCACCAGGATCAGGCACAGCCAGTCGGGCAGTGTGGTGAGGGTGGACAGGGCCAGCGCGCCGCTGACGCTGTTGACCGCGAACCAGCCCACGCCGGCCACGATCGCGTTGAGCCCGGCCGGCAGCGCGTTGCCGAACCAGCCGAAGCCGATCCGGGACAGGATCATCTGCGGTACGCCGAACGCCGGCCCGCGCGCCGACAGCACGCCGTGGCTGGCCGAGCCGAGCGCGGTGCCCAGCACGATGGCCGCCACCGCCTGCCAGAACGACTGTCCGAACGCGACCACCGCGAGCACGCCCACGAAGATGGTGGCGAACTCCAGGTTCGGCGACATCCAGGTCCAGAACAGGTCCAGCGGCCGACCGTGCCGCTCGGACAACGGGATGAACTCGGCGCCGCCGGGCTCCACCGCGACGATGCGGGAGCCGTACTCGCCTTCGCGGATCTCGGCCGGGATACCGACCGCCGCGTCCGGTGCTGAGGTTGTTGTCATGAGGTTGCCCTCTTCCGGGGGTGGGCAGGGGATGTACGCCGAAGCTAACCGCTTTCCCGCGTCACCGCAGTACCCCGGCTGTTACCTCGATGTTTCCCCGGCCCACTCCCCGCAAGGGTGTTGACAGAGTATTACCGGATCGGACCAGGCTTCACTGGGACGGCGTGGGGGTCTTGCAGTGCACCTGGGGGTTCACGCCGACGTAGTTGAGCGGACCGGCGATGATCGTGACGATCGTCGTCCCGGCCTTGGCACAGTTGGTGTCCGAAGAGTTGAAGTATCCGCGCTGGCCGGCCGCGATGAATCCGACGACCAGCCAGATGACGAGAATGACAGCGCCGGCTCCGTACCGCACGGGGCACCTCCATAGGCAACAGTGGTTGCCTCGCTGATACCCGATTGCCGGGTCGGCTAACCCTCGCCCGCGTCCAGCCGCGCCACCAGCCGGGCCGGTGCCACGGTGCGGTAGGCGTCCTGGCACAACTCGGCGACCTCGGCCCAGTCCACATCGCCGGCCAGGCGTACCCCCAGCCAGCCGCGGTGCCCGACGTAGGGCGGCCGGAAGAAGCGCCGCGGATCCTGCGCGACGAGCTCCTGCTGCGCGCCGGGCGGCGCGGCGCACCACAGGTGCGGGAACTCGTTGCTGTGGTGGCCGTGCGGGTACACGGCGACGAAGTTGGTCCGGCCGCGGATGAAGAATGCTTCCGCGCCGTGGCTGGGGCGCCGGCTGGTCTCCGGGAACGCCAGGCAGATCGCGGCCACCCGGTCCACCGGCCCGCCGGCGTCGCGTTCCCGGTCACTCATCAGCCGACGGTACGACGTGCGCCGCGCCCCCGCACACCGGTCCCGACGCAGCGTCGCGACCCGGACACCAGCGGTGCCCGTGCGTCGGGACCGGCGCCGGCCGGTGTGCCCGACGCACGGGCACCGGGTCATCCGGTGACAGGTCGGGTGAGGTCGTAGACCGTCTGCCCGCCGACCGTGCTGGCGGTGAACGAGGACTGCACCCAGGCGACGATCTCGTCCCCGCCGCGGCCGGGGCCGCCGCCCGGCACGTAGTAGTGCACGGCGCCGTCGCGTACCCACTGCTGGAACCGCGCCAGGGTGGGTGTCGGGTCGTCGCCCGACCAGCCGCCGAGGGCCATCACCGCGGTGCCCGACGCCAGCTCCAGCCCGGCCGCCGACTGGTCCCCGGTGGTCGCCGCCGACCAGCGGGTACCCGCCGCGCGCAGCAGCGCGGCCAGTGCGCTGTTGACGGTCAGCACGCCGGGGCCGCCCCCCTGCGCGCCGGAGGCCCCGCCACCCGACTGCCCCGCAGCACCGCCCTGTCCCGGCGCGCTGCCCTGGCCCCGGGCGGAGCCGGTGGCACCGCCCGGTAGCGTCCCGGCGTTGGGCTGCTGGCCGGAGAGCCCGCCGGGCGGGCCGGCGCCGTCGCCCTGCAGGCGGCCGAAGCCGCCGGTCGCGGCGCCGGCCGGGCCGGCGCTGGGGATGCTGCCGGTGTGCGCCGTCGCCGCCGTCGGCAGGGCGTAGGCGGCGCTGCCGCCGACCAGCGTCAGCATCGCGAGCGCGGCGGCGCTG
>CAVTWH010000004.1:0-229900 GCA_963738365.1 uncultured Actinomycetota bacterium | reverse complement strand
AAGCCGCGCCAGCTCTCCGGCGGGCAGGCGCAGCGGGTGGCGCTGGCCCGGGCGCTGGCCGTCGGCCCCCGGCTGCTGCTGCTGGACGAGCCGCTGGCCGCGCTGGACGCCGGTACCCGGCCACTGGTCCGCGCCCAGCTGGCCCGGCACCTGGCGGCGCCGGACCGGGTGACGATCCTGGTCACCCACGATCCGCTGGACGCCATGGTGCTGGCCGACCGGATCGTGGTGATCGAGGACGGCCGGCTGGTGCAGGACGGCACGCCGGAGCAGATCACCGCGCACCCGCGCAGCCCGTACGTGGCCCGGCTGGTGGGGCTCAACCTGTACCGGGGCGTCGCGGACGGTACCACCGTGCTGACCGAGGGCGGGGGGACGATCACGGTGGCCGAGCCGGCCAGCGGCGCGGTCCTGGTCGCTTTCCGCCCCTCGGCGGTGGCCCTCTACCGGCAGCCGCCGGCCGGCAGCCCGCGTAACGCCTGGGCGGCGACGGTGGCCGGGGTGGAGCGCCACGGCGACAGCATCCGCGTGCACCTGGTCGGGGAGCTGCCGGTGGCCGCGGACGTGACACCGGCCGCCGCCGCCCAGCTGCGCCTCACTCCGGGGCAGGAGATCTGGGCGGTGGTGAAGGCTAGCGAGACAACCGCCTACCCGGCGCAGGGCGAACCGGAATAATCACCTCATGTCACCGACCATCACCCGGCCACCAACGGCGGCGGCCGACCGGGCGGGGCGAGGAGGAACCGTGAACGTCGAGGAGCGCCGCGCCACCGAGTCCGTCGCCCGGGCCATCCTGGACGGCCACGCCCTCCGGCCGCTGGTCGACCGGCTCGACGACGACCCGGTCGAGCTGGGCACCCGGCTGTGGCGCACAGCCAGCAGCGACGCCGACGACGACGACCGGCCGCTCTACTGGGCCCGGCTGCGGGTCGCCGCGGCGCTGCGCGAGCGCGGTGTCGACCCGACCGGCTTCCAGCTGGCTGCCCGCGGCATGCCGGCGGACGGCCCCGAGCCGACCGACCCGGCCACCGTGCTGGTCACCGGTTTCGACCCGTACAAGCTGGACGAGGACGTCCGGCACGGCAACCCGTCGGCGGCGATCGCACTGGCCCTGGACGGCCGGACGGTGGCCGGGCACCCCGTGCGCGGCATGGTCTTCCCGGTGCGCTACGCCGAGTTCGACGCCGGCCTCGTGGAGCGGATCCTCGGCGGGTACGCCGGCCGGGTCGCCTGGATCGTGACGGTCAGCCAGGGCCGCCCCGACCAGTTCGACCTGGAGCTGTGGAACGGACGGCGGCGCAGCGCCGACCGGCCCGACAACAACGGCGAGTTCGGCGGCGGCCGGCCCACCGAGCCGCTGGTGCCGCCCGGGATGCCCAGCGGTCCGGAGTTCGTCCGGGCCAGCCTGCCGTTCCCGACGATGGCCGGCGCCGAGGGCGGCGCGTACCCGGTGGTGCTGAACAGCTCGGTGATCCAGCTGCTGCCCGGCGGGCTGCCGCAGGAGGCCGCCGAACCGGCACCGGAGGCGGTCGCGGTGGCCGGCGGCGGGGGCGGCTACCTGTCCAACGAGATCGCCTACCGCAACACCCTGCTGCTGGCCGGCGCCGCCGGCCCGACCCTGGGCGGGCACGTGCACACCCCGGTGCTGCCGCTGCCCCCGGACGTCGAACTGACCGGCGTGGAGATGGCCCAGGCCCGGTCGGACATCATCGCCCAGTTCGTGGAGCTGCTGGAAACCGGCCTCGCCGGCGGCTGACCGCCCGGTCGCTCAGCCGGTTGCGTCGGTACGCAGCCGCGCGCTGACCTGGGCGCAGATGAGGGCCGCGTACGCCTGTGCGCCGGCCGGCTGCAGGTGTACCCGGTCGGGGGTGAACCACTCGGGGTGCGGGTCGGCCGCCGTGTACCAGTCGACCAGCACCGCGTTGCGGTGGCCCGGCACCACGGCGGCGAAGACCCGGTTGTTGACCGCCTGCCAGCTGCGGGGCAGGTGGTCGTTGACCACCACCACCAGCTGCTCCCCGGCCAGCTGCCCGAGCAGCCGCCCGAGGTCGTCGCCGCTGACCACGCCGTTGTTGCCGGTGTGCACCAGCACCACCGGGCCGAGCCCGCGCAGCGCCCCCCGGATCCGGCCGAACACCACGCCGGACTGCACCCCGACGGTGGCCCGTACGGACAGCAGCGGCATCAGCGTGCGCAGCGCGGGCGAGGCGCCGAGCAGCACCGAGTCACCGAACGCAGTCACCGGCACGGTGACCAGGTCGGGCGCGACGGCGCCGCCGGACGGCGCGGGAGCCACTCCCGGCGGGGCCGGCGTCGGGCCCGACGGCGCGGGCAGCGGGGCCGGCACTCGGGCGGCCAGCACTCCCCCGGCGGCCAGGGCGGAGCCGGGCCGGACGGGCGGCGCGGGCCGGACGGCGACCAGCCCGGCCACCGCCGCGCCGGCCGCGACCAGCACGGTGGCCGGGCGCAGCCAGCGGCGTACCGGCGGGGCGGTGACCCAGCCGCGCCACACCGGCAGCGTCACGTACCGGTGGGTCAGGTCGGCCAGCACCAGGGTGAGCAGCGCCCGCAGCGGGGCGTCGGCCAGCGCCACCCGCCAGCCGGCGTCGGCGTCGCCGCCGACGAGCAGGTAGACCGGCCAGTGCCAGAGGTAGATCTCGTAGCTGCGCTGGCCGAGCCAGCGCAGCGGACGCACCTGCAGCGCGGTGCCGGCCAGCGCGCCGGGGTGGGCGCAGGCCGCCACCAGCAGCGCGGCCAGCGCGCTGACGGCCAGGAAGCCGCCCCGGTAGAGGCCCGGCTGGTATTCGGTGACGCGCAGCAGGCAGCCCAGCAGGGCCAGCAGGGCGGCACCGCCGACGCACTCGGCCAGCCAGGGCGGTACCCGCCGCAGCAGCCGGCCGTGCCGGCCCAGCGCACCGGCCAGCGCGGCGCCGAGCAGCAGTCCGCTGGCGTGCGTGTCGGTGCCGAAGTAGAGCCGGGACGAGTCGGTCCGGTACGGCACCCCACCGCGCCAGGCCAGCAGCCCCATCAGCGCCGCGCTGGCCAGCGCCCCGGCCAGGGCCAGCAGCCCGACGGCGGCCGGAGCGGTGAACCGGCGCCGACGGCGGCGCAGGGCGAGCAGCAGGACGGCCGGCCAGAGCAGGTAGAACTGCTCCTCCACGGCGAGCGACCACAGGTGCTGCACCGGCGAGGCCGGTCCGGCGGTGAGGAAGTAGGAGTGGTGCCGGACGATGAACCACCAGTTGGTGGCGTACCCCAGGGTGGCGGCGAGGTCTTCGCGCAGCGCGCCGGCCCGGTCCCGCCAGATCAGCAGCCCGGCCAGCGCCACGGCGGCGACCAGCACGCCGAGCGCGGGCAGCAGCCGGCGGGCCCGGCGCAGGTAGAAGGCGCCGAGCGCGACGGTGCCGCGGGTGGCGTACTCGACCAGCAGCTGCCGGGTGATGAGGAAGCCGCTGACCACGAAGAACACGTCGACGCCGAGGAAACCGCCGGGCAGCCAGGCCGGATCCGCGTGGTAGACCAGCACCGCGACGACGGCCAGTGCGCGCAGGCCGTCCAGGCCGGCGAGGCGGTGCCGACGCGGCACAGCCCGGGGCGGAGCCGACGGTTGGGAGCGGGTGGCGAGCGACACGCTCTGAGAGTGAATGAATACTCTCCGCAATAGCCCCGGCTTGGCGGGTTATCGCCCATCCAGGTAGTTCGCGCGGATCGTCACACTGCCTGCCCTGGCTCGTTGGTCAGGCCGTCAGATCCGGCGAGCGGCGAGGAGCCGTCATGGGGCAGCACCGACCGAACGCCGACACCTCTGCCCGGCCCGTCCGGTCCGATGCGGTCATCCCCACCCAGCACCGGGCCCGGCCGCCCGCCGCCGACCTGCCCGGCCTGCCGGTCCGGGCCCGGCTCGCGGTGACCGCCGGGCGGGCCACCGTCCGGGCCTGCCAGGCGCTCGGGCGCGGCTGGGGCGCCCGGATCGGTGGCGGCGTGGCGCTGCGGGTGGATCCCCGGCTCACCAGGCGGCTCGCGACCGGGCGGACCATCGCCCTGGTCAGTGGTACCAACGGCAAGTCCACGGTGACCCGGATGCTCGGCGAGGCGCTGCGCAGCCTGGGGCCGGTCGCCTGCACCCGCACCGGCGCAGCCAGCGAGCAGGGGGTGGTCGCGGCGCTCACCCGGGAACGTCTCGCCGCCCGGGCGGTGCTGGAGGTCGACGAGCACGCCCTGGCCGGCATCGCCCGGGCCACCCGCCCGGCGGTGATCGTCCTGCTCAACCTGTCCCGCCAGTACCCACCGGGTCGGGGCCTGTCCCCGGTGCTGGCCCAGTGGCGGGAACTGTTCGACTCGCTGGACTGGCCGTGCACCGTGGTGGCCAACCTGGACGACCCGCTGGTCGCCTGGGCGGCCGCCAATGCGCCCCGGCTGCTCGGCGTGGCCGCCGGACTGTTCTGGCCGCCGGACGCGCTGCTCTGCCCGGACTGCGGGGTACGCCTGCGGTGGAGCGGCCCGCGCTGGTGGTGCGAACTGTGCGGGGCCAGCCGCCCGGAGCCCGCCTGGCAGCTCACCGACGACGACCTGGTGGTCGGCCCCGAGGTCACCGCACCGCTGCGGGTCGGCATCGCCGGCCGGGCCGCCGGCGCCGATGCGCTGCTCGCGGTGGCCGCCGCGCACACCCTGGGCGCCGGGGTACGCGACGCCAGCCGGGCGATGACCCGGGTCCTCGACGTGGACGGCCGGTACGCCAGCTACCCGGCCGGCGGGCACAGCGTCCGGCTGCACCTGGCCGACAACCCGGCCGCCTGGCGTGAGGTGATCGAGCTGGCCGGCACCGGCGAGACGCCGGTCGTCTTCGCCATGGACGCGCACGGGGTCAGCGACAGCACGGTGCTCTGGGACGCCCCGGGTGAACTGCTGCACGGCGTCGCGGTGACAGTGGCCGGGCAGCGCCGACTGGACCTGGCGACCTGGCTGGAGGTGTGCGGCGTGGAGGTGGCCGGCGTGGTGGAGGATCCGCTCGCGGCGGTGGCCGCGCTGCCGCTCGGCGACGTACTGCTGGCCGCCAACCGGCCGGCCTTCACCGCGCTGCGGGCCCGGCTGCGGCTGGCCGCCGAGGGGGACCAGTGAGCAGCCTCGGCCTCATCGTCGTCACCGTCCACCCGCTGTTCACCGGCGCCCAGGGCGACGAGGGCAACGCCCGGGTGCTGCGGCACCGGGCGGTGGCCCGGGGCATCCCGACCACGCTGCTGACCGTGCACGGCGACGACCGGCTGCCCTCGGCCGACATCTACCTGCTCGGCGGCGTCGACCAGTTCGGCCAGGTGGAGCTGGCGGCCCGGCTGCGCAACGAGGGCACGCTGCGCCGGGCGGTCGGCCGGGGCGCGGTGGCCTTCGGGGTCGGCGCCGGGTACCAGGTGCTGGGCGAGTGGTTCACCACGGCGGACGGGCAGCAGCACGCCGGCGCCGAGTTGCTGGACGTGCGCTGCACGTCCGGGGAGGCGGTCACCGGCCCGGTGGTGACGCTGCCCGGTGGCGCGCTGGGCCTGCCGTCGCTGAGCGGGTACGAGTCGCACAGCGCCCGCGCCGGTCTCGGCCCCGACGCCGCCGCACTGGCCCGGGTGGAGCTGGGAGTCGGCAACGGGGACGGCACCGACGGCGCGGTCACCGGCCGGGTGGTGGGTACCTGGCTGCACGGGCCGGTACTGGCCCGCAACCCGGAACTGGCCGACGCGCTGCTCGCCTGGGCGGTGGAGGGTCCACTGGCGCCGCTGGCAGCCGGCTACGGGGCGGCCGTGCGTACCCAACGGATCGCGGAGGACCGGGCGGCGGCCGCCCGCTGAGGCTCCCCGCACGGGGGTACTTTCCCGGTTCCGGCGTAGCCGCCGCGCAGCGCGACCCATGCTGGTGCTGACGGCTGCGAGGGCCGGTGGGAGGGGCGTGGATGAGCGGGTACCCGGCGATCGAGGACCACGGTCTCATCGGCGATCTGCAGACGGCGGCGCTGGTCGCCACCGACGGGACCATCGACTGGTTCTGCTCGCCCCGGTTCGACTCGCCGAGCGTCTTCGCCGCCCTGCTGGACCAGCGCTCCGGCGGCCACTTCCGGGTCGCCCCGGACGGCGTCGACTACACCACCCGGCAGCTCTACCTGCCCGGTACCCCGATCCTGATCACCCGGTTCCTCAGCGCCGACGGCGTGGGCGAGGTGGTCGACTTCATGCCGATCGCCGGGTCCGTCGCCACCGACCGGCACCGCATCGTCCGGATGGTCCGGGTGGTCCGCGGCCAGATGCGCTTCCGGCTGGAGTGCGAGCCGCGGTTCAACTACGGCCGGGACAGCGCCGAGATCGAGATCACCACCGACGGCGCCACCTTCCGCAGCTCGTCGCTCACCCTCAACGTCAGCCGCTCCCGACAGGGCGACCGGCTGGTCCGCACCGAGGACATCAAGCGCACCGAGGCCGGGGTACAGGCGTTCGCCAACCTGCGGGCCGGGGACACCGGCGGCATGGTGATCGAGACCGCGCCGGACGGGCCGCCGCGCGCCATCCCGGTGCCGGAGATCCTGGAGCTGTTCCAGAGCACCCGGGACTACTGGCGCAGCTGGCTGGCCCGCTGCCGGTACAAGGGCCGCTGGCGGGAGATGGTGGAGCGCTCGGCGCTGGCGCTGAAGCTGATGACCTACGCGCCGACCGGCGCCCTGGTGGCCGCCCCCACCGCCGGGCTGCCCGAGCAGGTGGGCGGGGAACGCAACTGGGACTACCGGTTCACCTGGATCCGGGACGCCTCCTTCTCCGTGTACGCCCTGCTCGGCCTCGGTTACACCGACGAGGCGCGGGCCTTCCTGGGCTGGCTCAACGCGCGCATCCAGCAGGCCGCCGACGACTCCTCGCCGCTGCAGATCATGTACCGCGTCGACGGCACCCCCGACCTGGAGGAGGAGATCCTCGACCACTGGGAGGGGTACAAGGGCTCCCGTCCGGTGCGCATCGGCAACGGCGCCGCCGGCCAATTGCAGCTGGACATCTACGGCGAGGCGCTGGACTCGGTCCACCTGGCCGACACGCACGGGCTGCGGATGTCGCACGAGGCCTGGGGCAACCTCAACTTCCTGATGGACTGGCTCTCCGAGCACTGGGACGAGCCCGAGGACGGCATCTGGGAGACCCGCGGCGACCGGCAGGACTTCACCTACGGCCGGCTGATGAGCTGGGTCGCCTTCGACCGGGCCATCCGCATCGCCCACGGCCGCGGCCTGCCCGGCGATATCCCGCGCTGGACGGCCCGCCGGGACGAGATCTACCACCAGATCATGAACCGGGGCTTCCACCCGAAGCGCGAGGCGTTCGTGCAGCACTACGACACCGACGTGCTGGACGCCTCGCTGCTGTACATGCCGCTGGTGAACTTCATCTCCCCCACCGACCCGCGCTGGCGCTCCACGCTGCGGGCGATGGACTCCGAACTGGTCTCCGACAGCCTGGTCTACCGCTACGACCCGGCCGCCTCACCCGACGGCCTGCGCGGCTCCGAAGGCACGTTCACCATCTGCTCCTTCTGGTACGTCGACGCGCTGGCCCGCTCCGGTCGCCTGGACGACGCCCGGCTGGCCTTCGAGAAGATGCTCACCTACAGCAACCACCTGGGCCTGTACTCGGAGGAGATCGCCCCGACCGGCGAACAGATCGGCAACTTCCCGCAGGCGTTCAGCCACCTGTCCCTGATCAGCGCGGCGATGAACCTGGACTATCAGCTCGACCACGGACCCGGCTCGGTGGAGCCGGTGCTGCCGCATGGCACGGCCGGCGACTGACGGGCCGGGCGCGGCGTCCCCGCCCGGTCCCCCGCGGCAGGTGCTGCTGCCGCTGGCGTTGGCACAGTTCATCTGCAGCTTCGCCGGCTCCAACATGAACGTGATGATCAACGACATGAGCGCCGACCTGGACACCACCGTCCAGGGCATCCAGATCGCCATCACGATCTTCCTGCTGGTGATGGCCGCGTTCATGATCCCCGGCGGCAAGCTCACCGACCGGTACGGCCGCAAGCGCTGCTTCCTCGTCGGCCTCGCGCTCTACGGCGTCGGCGCGCTGCTCAGCGCCGTCTCCCCCGGCATCGGCATCCTCATCCTCGGCAACTCCATCTTCGAAGGCCTCGGCACCGCGCTGCTCATCCCGCCCGTCTACATCCTCACCACGCTGCTCTACCCCAGCCTCACCCAGCGGGCCAAGGCGTTCGGCGCGATCAGCGCCATGGGCGGCATCGGTGCCGCCGCCGGACCACTCATCGGCGGCCTGATCACCTCGGCGCTGAGCTGGCGCTTCGCCTTCGTCTTCCAGGCGCTGGTGATCGCCGCGATCATCTGGCTCAGCCGCGGCCTGCGCGACCCGCTGCCGGCCGACCCGAGCAGGCGCTTCGACGTACGCGGCGCACTGCTCTCCGCACTCGGCCTGATCCTCATCGTGATGGGCATCCTGGCCGCCGACAACAACGGCTGGGTGATGCTCGCCCTGCTGGTGGCCGGCGCACTCGTGCTCGCCCTGTTCTTCTTGTCGGTACGCGCCAAGGAACGCGCCGGTGACGAGCCGCTGCTGTCCCTGTCACTGTTCCGCAACCGCGTCTCCAACCTGGGCCTGGTCACCCAGAACGTGCAGTGGCTGATGCTGCTCGGCACCTCCTTCGTGGTCTCGGCATACCTGCAGGTGGTACGCGGCTACAACGCCATCCAGACCGGCGTCATCCTCACCGCCGCCACCGTCGGCCTGCTCGTCTCCTCATTCGGCGCCGAGCGCTTCGCCAAGCGGCGCAGCCAGCGGACCCTCATCGTGGCCGGGTTCATCATCGCCATTGTCGGGATCGTCGCGCTGCTGGCCCTGGTCGCCGGTCATCCCGGCGTGTGGGCCTGCACGCCGGGCCTGCTGCTGATCGGATTCGGCCTGGGGCTGATGCTCACCCCGTCGGTGAACCTGGTGCAGTCCAGCTTCGGCGAGGAGCAGCAGGGGGAGATCTCCGGGCTGTCGCGGAGCGTCTCCAACCTCGGCTCATCCCTGGGTACGGCCATCGCGGGCACGATCATCGTCGCTGGCATCACCGCCACACCCGAACGCTCGTACGGGCTGGCGATGGCGGTGCTGGCCGTCGTCGGACTCATCGGACTCGCAGCAGCCCTGTTCCTACCTCGCGCCACCCGCGCGGCAGCAAGCCCCGGACAGCCCTCGACCCACGCCGACGCCGAATGACTGGGCGAACAGGTACCACGGGAGCGATTTGACGACGCATCAATTGCATTGAGCTCAGCTACGAAGCTCGGAGATGCGGCGCAAAATCGCCTTCTCGACCTCCCGCAGACGAGCGGCTCCGGCATGTTCACGATCGCGGATGTCGATCTCTTCATCAGCCACGCCCGACGATGGACCGGAGATTGGCCACCACACCGCAACACGACATGCCAACAACAGACCTCTCGGCCCCGGACCGTGGTACTGGACAAGTCTATTGATAGTCGCAGATTTTTGCCCTGCGCTGACGGCAACCGTGACGGGAACCAGGGCAGACCACAGCAGGCCCCGACAGCAGCCAGCTACGCAGTGTGATCGCCGACAATGACGTCTGGATGACCCAAGAAACCATCGCCGAGAGTTGGCAGCCGACCCGTCAAACGGTCACTCCTCTGTGTGGGGCGGCGACTCAAGCCATGCCGCTCCGGCGTCCGTCAGGCGCCACCGAGGACCAGTGCCGCGCGGCTCCAAATTGTCTTCCTCGATCAGTTGCCGATCTGCAAGCATGCGCAAATCAGCCAAGATTCCAGCCTCAATTCGAGCTCCGCGCCTTCCTAGCTCTAGGTCAATCCTTCGGGTGTCCCACTGACCTACGCCATCCCGGACAACTTCCAATGCGAGCCGGGTCGGAATCATATTCATCGCATTCACCGCACGCTTGGATGATAGAGATCATTCGGCGCCCCGACCCGCGTTAGCCCGTAATCTTTCAGGGCCTGCGTATGCAGTTGATCCCAAAGCTCATACGAGTCATCCGTTGGTTGCCCGGTCGGATACCCGGCCTTCCGATAGAGCACGGATTCCCGAAGCTCATGGGTATAGAACCGAAGGTCATGCGGAGTAGCTTCTGGGTCACCCGAGGAAATGCTCCGAAGACGGTTCAGTATTCCTTGTTCAGCCGGCTCAAGAGAACCACCTTCTGCAAATCTATTAAGGTGTCGCTCCACCCGCATTCACACCGCCTTCATTAACTTTCGCGCGGCTCCAATCCAACCCACCACAGTTATGCACCAGTACCGGCGTTGCGCCGGCGAGCACATAGTAGGTGTGGATGTCGTTGACGGTGAGGTCGCGCATATGGTGGAGTGCGGTCCAGGTCTTGACCGCCGCGACCTTGACGGCGTGTTGATCGCTGTCCTGGACCCAGCGCACCGCCGCTTTTGCCTCCACCTACCTGGCTGAGACATCACCGCCATACCCAGCGCTCCTACGTGCTCGCGCCGTGGCGGTACTGGCTCTCATCGGCCTCATCGGACTCGCAGCCGCCCGATTCCTACCCGGCAGCTCCACGTCAACAGCACATGCTCGCCGTCACATCGATTAGCGGTGATGCGAAGCTCGCCCCAACCTGCGGATGGTGTGCCCCAACCCGTCTGAGCTGGAGATGAGCTCAGTCGACAATGTCGAAAACAATCGATGCACCGTCGGGCAAGTCACGAATTTGGACGGCCAAATCACCTCGGAAGCGCATCCCCTTGACAGCGTCCAAGCTTGCAAGATTCGCCAAGTCATACTGGCCACCCAGGACGAACGGACGTTTCGGAATCAAGCGCTCGCCCATCGCGAGTGGCCCGTTCGCCAACTGCCACTCATGCGCGAGTGGATAGCCGGTGTGAAACTCGTAGTTCTCCAGAATCTTCTGTGCCCATTCACCTATTGATCCCGCAAACAGGGAAGAATCGCCCGTCTCCGGATCAAGCGTGTATACGGCCTCCCCCTTCATCCCGAACTGTCCGCCGAAGCTGTCCTCGGCGAAGAAGACGACTTCGTCTGCCATACCGCGGTAATGGTCTTTCCATAAGTCAGGAGCATTCCAAGAATCGATGCCTTGATTACCAAGGTACGCAGAGAGGGGGAACACATGCAAAGCCGACTCGAAGGCGTAAAAACCATTAGCGTAGCGCAACAATGAGCGCACTAAGTCGTGGTACGGCGCGCCACCGAAATCGGCTTTCGCGTCTATTCTGGGACCGATTGGAGTACCTGCAATGGACAACAGCTTCTCTACATACTGACTCATGCTAATCACACACCGCTATCGTCACCACAGTATTGTCTGGAAGTCCTCGGCATTGTCGTCCAATGGAAGATCCAGCACCACGGTTGTCGCTAGGGCCAATAGGCCGCACGCTTGATCCTGTGCCACCTTCCTTAAACATGGCCGGTGGATACTCGTCGCGGTCCTTACCACTCACCGGAGGGTTCCCCTTCATCGATTCTGCGCGGCGCGCGTCCGCACCAGCACGATCGATCGTCAGTTGAGTTGGCTTGCCTGCGGCCTGCGCATCCTCAATGTGTTGAGCGGACTCTGGATACTTGCTCCTATGGACGAAGATTTCGCATGCGTCATCAACATTGTGTACGAGTAGGGCCGTGGTCCCTGCCAGTACATAGTACGTGTGGATGGCGTTGACGGTGAGGTCGCGCATATGGTGCAGCGCGGTCCAGGTCTTGACCGCCACGACCTTGACGGTGTGTTGATCGCTGTCCTCGGCCCGCAGGGCATCGCCGGCTGGCAGGTCCTTTGCGTCCACCCACTTGGCTGAGGTCGAGTCCCAGAACGGGTGGTGCTGTGTCGTGTGCAGCGTGGTGCTCTTGCCGTGCTCGTCCTGCACGGTGACGTCGGCCATGTCGGTGTCGTTGTTGTCGTGCAGGGCCACCACCGGCTGACCGACCACACCACCCTTGACCGGATCGGTCGACGCCACCTCATCGCCGAGCTGGATGTCACCGATCGCCTTGGCTGTACCGTCAGCGAGCAGCACCTTCGTGTCCGGCTGGAAGCTGTGACAACCCGCCTTTTCAGGCGTGGAGCTGGCCGGTTCCTCCGTGCCGGCGCTCGGCTCCCCACTGGCTTCCGCGCCGGCCGCTTCGCCGCCGCCGCCTTCCGCCGCCGCGGCGCCCTCGTCGGCCGCCCGACCGCCAGCAGTCTCGGCGGCGTCGCCACCAACAGTGCTGGCTGCTTCGGCGGTGGCGTCAGAAGTGGCCGCCTCCGCACCACCCTCGACCACGTCCGTGGCGGCCTTACCCAGCATCCCGCCGATCTTCTTGCCGGCGAACGCCAACACCTTCCCACCGACAGCGCCGAGCACGCCACCCAGCGCCCCACTGACCGCACCCGTCAGCGCCGCCTTACCCATCGCGCCCCAGGAGAACTTCCCGGACTGCGCCGCACCCACCGCATACTCGGTAATCGAACCCAACGCACCCGAGATGGCCCCGCACACCGCCAGACCAGCCGGCCCGCTCTCCCCGATCAGCGCCTCACAGCCCATGAAGGCCACCGTGGAAACCACGAACGACGCGATCGACGCCGCATGCGCCTTCAGATACGCAGCCCCCACCGAGGTGGCCTTCTTCGCCGTCTCCCACGCGGTCGACATCGCCTTGCCCGGGTCCCGAATGACCTCCACATAGGCGTGGACCACATTGCTGGCCGCGCGTTTGATGTCGTTCGCGGCAGCGACCGCCCTTTGTGCCGCGGCTCTGGCCGCATCGGCGACCTTGTTGCTGACCGTCTGCACGGCCCGGTTCGCCGCCTGCACGGTCCTCTTCACCAGATGCGCGGCCGTCGACACGACAGACTTCGCCGCCGAGTACACCGCCGAAGCGACCTTCGTGACGAAGTTCCACGCCGACGACGCGGCCGAGACAACCCAGCTACCGACGGCACTGGCCGCCGAGGCGACGTAGCTGGCAGCCGTGGACACGTAGCTGGCGGCGGTGGAGACCACGTTGCTCGCGGCCTTCACCGCCCGGCAGGCGAGGTTCCAGCTGGAGCAGGTACCCATCGGGTCGGTACCCATGAGCGGGCTGTCGCCGACGTAGGCGAACGGGTTGGCAGCGGCGGAATCCGGCGACGGCGACACCGAAGCGCTGTCCCGCGTCGTGAACTGCCCGTTGGCCGGGTTGTACCAGCGGGACAGCATGTTGACCTGACCGCTGGTCGGGTCGGTCCAACCGGACTGGAAGCCGAGGTTGCCGACCATGCCCGTGCTGGCCAGCACATTGCCAAGCGGGTCATAACTGCGGGAGCCGGCCAGGCTGGTGCCGGTGGGGGTGAACTGACCCACCACGTCCGCGTGGTTGTCCGTCCAGACGATCAGCGAACTGCTGCCCGACTTCTCCCCGATGATGTTGTCGCCCGAACCCCGGGTGTAGAGCGTGCTGCCGTCGGACGCCAGGTTGTTCCCGGCACCGGTGTAGGCGATCCCGCTCAGCCCGCTGGCCGTCACCACCCGCCCGAGCGCGTCGTAACCGTAGGTACGGCTGCCCGACGTGATGGTCTGGCCGAACGCGTCGGTGGTCGACTGCGTCGTGGTACCACCAGCAGTGCTGGACTTCAGCGTGCCGCGCGCGGTGTAGGCGTAGCTGACGCCGTTGCCGGAGAGCAGCTCGTCGCGGGCGTCGTAGGTGTAGGTCTGCGCCCCGACCTGGGTGCGGTTGCCGGAGGCGTCGTAGCCGTAGCCGAGGGTGGTGGTGCCGTTGTTCCACGAGGCGAGCCGGCCGGCCCGGTCGTAGGTGTAGGTGTTGTTCGCGGCGCCCGCCAGGCCGGTGGTGTTCTTGGAGGTGAGCTGACCCTCGTTGTCCCAGCCGTAGGCGATCGAGGCGATCGTGGTGCCGCTGCTGTTCTTGAGCGTGTCGCTGGTCGCCAGGTGCCGGGTGTTGTAGATGAAGTTGCGGCTGTTGCCGTTGGAGTAGCTGACCGTCTGCGGCAGCGACACTGAGTTGTAGGTGTAGGTCGCGGACACCCCGGTGCCGCTGTTGGTGACGGTCGAGGGTCGCAGGTCGTTGTCGTAGGTGTAGCTGGTGGTCCCCGCGGCGTCGGTGCGCGAGGCCATCATCCCGTCCGAGTTGTAGCTGAATGACGAGGCACCCGACGGGCCGGTGGCCGACAGCAGCAGGCCGCGGTCGTCCCAGCTGAAGGTGTCCGTCCCGCCCGGCGCCGAGACGGAGGTCGGGTGACCGGCGAGGTCGTAGTCGATGCTGCGGGCCGCGGTGGTCGCGTCGGCGCCCGTCCCGGTCTGGCCGGTCAGGTTGCCGACGGCGTTGTAGCTGTTGGTCACGGTGACCCCGCCGGGGGCGGTGGTCGAGGCGACCTGGCCGGCGGCGTTGTACACCGTGGTGAAGGTCCGGTCACTCAGATTGGGGTACGCGGCGGTCGACGGCTCGATCGTCGACTCAGGCAGATTCCAGCTGTTGTACGTGTAACGGAAAGCGTTACCCCGCCCGTCGGTGTACCGGGTGCGGTTACCCGCCGCGTCATACCCGAACGACGTGGAAATCCCGGTGGACGCGGTGACCGGCTGCACCTCACCGGTGAGCAGATTCGTCGCATCGTAACTGAACGTCGAGGTGTAGCCGTTGCCGTCGGTGGAGGTCAGCACATTGCCGGCCGGGTCGTAGGTCTGTGACCGGGTGGTCAGGACGGTCCCGGCGTTGTCGAGCTGGCTGGTGGACAGCGTCCGGCCGGCCACATCGTAGGTCGCGGAGTTGCCCCGGTTGTCGGGCAGCTGCGTCCTGACCACCCGGCCGGCGAAGTCATAGGTGTACGTGGTGGTGTTGCCCGCGCCGTCCCGGCTGGTGGCCACCTCCCCCACGGAGTTGTACGTGGTCTGCGACTGCTCGCCGTTCGGGGCGGTCGCCGAGTCCTGCAGCCCGGCGCTGTTGTAGTGGAAGGTTGTGGTGTAGGCGGCCGGGCTGGGCTGGCGGACCAGCTGCGTGCTGGTGGCCCGGCGGCCCAGCCAGTCGTAGGTGTTCTGCGCCTGCGCGCCGGTGGGGTCGGTGACGCTGAGCTGGTCGCCGTTGGTGTCGTGGGTGAAGGTGGTGACACCGGTGTTCGGCGCGACCACCTTGGCCACGGAGCCCAGCTGGTCGTAGGTGTAGCTGGTCTGGTGGCCGAGCGGGTCGATGGCCGTACGCACCTGACCGGAGCCGTTGTAGGTACGGCTGGTCACCGCCGTGATCGGCGTCGAGGACCCCGGTGGCGTGTAGTTGGGCAGCGTGGTCGACAGCGGTCGCCCGGCGGCGTCGACGACGGTGATCGTCTCGTTGCCGTTGGCGTCGGAGGACTCCACCTGGCTGCCGAAGGTGTCGTAGCCCACCGTGGTGATCGGGTGGGTCAGCACCGGCGTACCGCCGTTGACCTCGGTGAGGACGGCCGGCGCCGAGCTGACGGCCAACCGGCCGGCCTCGTCGTAGGTGAGGGTGGTGGTGTTGCCGTCCGGGTCGGTCCGGGAAGTGGGCACACCGCGCTGGTCCAGCATCCAACTGGTCCGGATCCGCGCGGTCCCGGCCGTCGGCAGTGTCCCGCCGTACACGCTCTGTACCTGGGCCGCGCTCAGCGCGGTGTCGTAGACCTGTACGTCGCTCACCGAGCCCTGCAGGGCGTTCCCCCGCACGCCGTTCCACTTGCCGGCGCCGATGACCAGGCTGCCCTTGGTCGGGAACGGTGTGTTGTAGAATGCCGTGGCCTCCGCGACGCCGTTGACGTAGAGCGTCATCAGCGCGGCTGAACTGTCGTACACCCCGACGAGGTGGGTCCAGGTGTTCAGCGCCGGCGTGGTCTGCGATCGCGCCCGGATGATCCCGGCGTTCGCGGCGTCGGCCGCTGCACGGGTGAACGCCCAGGTGTTGCTCGGCTGGTCGTACCGCAGGGTGAAGGCGGCCGGCTGGTCACCGTCCTGGCTGACCGCCACGCCGGTGTCGCTGGTGCCGGTCAGCTTCGTCCACGCCGACACGGTGAAACTCTTCATCGTGTCGACCACCGGACCTGCCGTAGTCAGCGCCGGCGGCGTTCCGTTGAAGGTGGCGGACCCGCCGTGCTCACTCGACCAGCCCTGCGGCCCCGAGCTCGATGCCTGATCGTTGCCGAAGGTGTCCCGCGCAGTGTTGCCCGCGCCGTCGTTGAGCGGCCACCGGCCGATCGGGGTGAGGCCGGGACTGTGCAGGGTCTGCGACGTCATCCGGCCTAGCGGGTCGTAGGTTGCGTCGGTGACAGCGCTGCCGCCCGCGCCGGCGATCGTGGTACTGGTGATCAGATCGTCCGGCGAGTAGGTGTAGCTGGTGGTGCGGTTCACCCCGGTCGGATCGAGCGCCACCTGGGTGGTACGCCCGCCGGCGTCCACCGTGTATTTCGTGGTGGTGGCGCCGTTGTTGTTGATCGTCGTGTCCGGGTTGCCGGCCGCGTCGTAGGTGTTGCGCTGCTGTTCGAAGGACTCCCCGGTCGCCGGGTTGCTGCGGGTGATGGTGAAGACGTGGCCGTCGTCGTAGTACTGGTAGGCGGTCACCCAGCCCATCGAGTCCTTGATGGAGGCCAGCCGGCCGGCCGGGTCGTAGAAGCGCCAGGACTCGAGCAGGTCGGTGGGGGCGCTCGGGTGGTTCGGGTCGCCGGTGTAGCCCTTGAGGGTCGACGTCAGCAGGTGGGCGTGCGCGTCGTAGGTGTAGTCGGTCTCGACGCCGTTCGGGTCGACCTGGGTGGCGCGGTTGCCGTACGCGTCGTAGGTGTAGGTCGTCAGCGCGGTGGTGGGGTCGGTGACCGTCTTCACCTGGTCGTGGATGGTGTAGGTGGTGGTCACCGTCCGGGAGGCGTCGCCGCCGGTCAGGTCCGCCACGGTCTGGGTGAGGACGTTGCCGTCCACGTCGTAGACATTGGTGGTCCGCGCCGTGTGGATGGCGCCGGTGACCTGGTTGGTGACCGGCGGGTCGGTCTCGGTGAGCACCTGGCCCAGGCCGTCGAAGGTGAACGAGGTGGTCAGGCCGGCGGGATAGGCGTTGGAGATGACCGTGCTGGCCACCGGCCGACCCAGGTTGTCGTAGCTGTACCGGGTGACCTGACCGGCCGCGTCGGTGACCTGGGCGATGTCGCCGTTGTGGTAGTAGACGGTGGTCTGGACACCGCCGCCCGGCGTGGTGGCCCGGTAGGGCAGCCCCTTCGGCGCGAAGCCGGTGTCGTAGGCGGCGACCGTGGTCCCGTCGGTGTACGCGGTGGTGGTGGTGCGGCCGGACGGGCTGCCCGCCACTGCCGGCGAGGTCACGCCGGTGCGGTTGCCCAGGGTGTCGTAGCTGAACGAGGTCAGGTAGGTGTTGTCCGTCGCCGACGCCGAACGCCCGTCCCGCGTGGTCAGCACCAGGTCGTTGCGGGGGTCCGCGGTGGTGAGCGTCGCGGTGGTGTCGTCGGGGTAGTAGGTGAAGTACACCGTGGCGCACTTGTTGTTGACCTGGTCCTGGCAGGTCGTCTGGGACGTGGTGTTGCCCCGTACGTCGTGGCCCGTGGTGGTGACGTTGCCGTTCGGGTCGGTGGTGGTGTTGAGGAACCCGCCGCTGTCGAAGCCGTAGGTCGTGGTGTCGCCGGCGTCGTCGACCTGGGCGACCTGGCGGAACCCGTTCAGCGGGTCGTAGACGTTGGACACCGAGTGGTTGCCCGGGTCGGTGATCTTCACCGTCTGCGAGACCGGCGCCAGGCTGGAGCCGTCAGCCGCGGTGAGCGTGCTGTGCAGCGCGTCGTACTCGTCGCTGACCTGGCTGGCGGTCAGCTGCGTGTTGAACAGGGCGACGTCGGCGATGGTGCCGGAGAAGTACATCGGCGTCGCGGTGCTGCCGGTGTGCGGCTGGTCGGGCCAGGCGCCGGCGATGTACCCGGTGCCGAGGTAGGCGTTGGCCTGCCCGGCGACGCCGACGGGCGCGGCGCGCGTACCGATGGCACTGCTGTCGAGGTAGACGGTCTGGGTGGAGCTCGCGGCAGCCATCACCACGTGGTGCCACTTGCCGTCGGTGACCGCCGCGGGGCTGGCGATGGGGCCGAGACCGCTGCTGCTCCACCAGCCGGCGCACAACTTGCCGTCCGACCCGACGTAGAGCGCCGGGGTGTAGTTGAAGGTGGTCGAGCCGGCGCTGATGGCCGCCTGCTGGTACGAGAAGATCACGCCGTTGGTGGTGGTGGTGCGGAACCACAGCGACAGCGTCTGGTTGCCGTTGGTACTGGCGAAGTTCGACGGCAGGGTCACGTACGAGCTGGAGCCGTCGAAGTTCGCGGCGGTGGCGTCGGTGACGTTGAACGGCGCCGGCGCGCCCAGCGTCGTGTTCGTGTAGGTGGCGGTGCCGCCGTGCACCGTGTTGGCCGCCGTCCCGACACCCACCGGGTCGGACAGCCGCCAGTAGTCGGCGGGCCGCTGGCCCAGCACCGCCCCGTCGTAGGCGGCGCTCGACCCCTGTACCTTCGGCGCGTCGACGTGCCAGACGCCGCCGTTCTCGTCGGTGACCTGGGTGACGATGCCGGTCAGGCTGTCGTAGTTGACCTGGGCCAGCGGGTTGACGGACGGCCGCAGGACGGAGGCGAGCACCACGCCGCTGCTGTGGCCGGATCCGTAGAGCGCGGTCACCGCGCTCTGCCCGAGGGTCTGGTCGAAGACCGCGAAGTCGGAGATCAGCCCGTTGTAGAAGGTGGCGTAACCGGTGTTGTTCACGGGCGGGTAATGCGGCTGGTCCGGCCAGGAGCCGCCCAGGAAGCCGGCGCCCACCAGTGTGTTGCTGGTCGCCCCGCCGCTGATCTGACCGGCGCGGGTGGCCAGCCTGGTGCCGTCGAGGTAGAGCGACTGGGTGTTACCGGCGCCGCTGAGCACGACCTGGTGCCACTGGCCGTCGGCCACGGACGCGGTGCTGGCCATCGGTGGGACGGTGAGGCCGTCCGCCGTCCAGAACATGCCCTGCAACTTGCCGTCCGAGCCGATGTAGAGCGCGGGTGTGTAGTTGTTGGGGGTGCTCGCGTTGGTGACCGGATCGTTCTGGTAGCTGAACAGGACGCCATTGGGCGTGGAGGTCTTGAACCACAGGCTCACGCTCTGGTAGCTGGCGGTGGTGACCAGGCTCTTGGGCAGCTGCACGAACGACGACGACCCGTTGAAGCTGGCAGAGGTTCCGGAGCTGCCGGGCAGCGGGCCGGGCTGGCCGAGGGTCACGTTGTTGTAGCTGGCCGGACCGTCCGCGGTGTTGATCAGCACGCTGTTGGCCGCGGTGGCGCTGCCGGCCGGGTCGGCCATCCGCCAGTACGAGTGCGGCCCCAGGTCGGTGACCGTGTTCGGGTACTGGGTGGTGGTGGTGTAGGTGTAGGTGACGCAGTTGGTCGTCGAGGTCGGCGGGCAGACCTTGGTGAGCTTGTCGCCGGTGTAGTTGTAGATCCAGGTGAGCGCGGTGGCCGGGCTGCCGGCGGTGACCGGGTCGGTGACGATCGTGGCGACGTGGGCGGCGGTGGCGCCGGTCGGTGTCGACCAGGTCAGGTGCAGGGCGCGCCCGGAGACCGAGGAGGCCACCGTGGTGACCTGGTTGGCGGTGTAGGTGAGCGTCTCGGCGCGGCCGGCGACGTCGGTGACGGAGCTGAGGCCGTAGACGCCGGTGCCGAGCGACTGGCTGAACGCGTAGGTGAGGCCCTGCTTGTCGGTCAGGGTGTAGCCGGCCGGCGTGGTGGTCACCTTCAGGGTGGCGAACCGGCCGGACGGCGGCGAGAAGGTACCGTCGGCGTTCTTGCCGAATCCGACTTCCTGGCCGTCCGGGTAGGTCACCACCACGTTGCCGGCCGCGTCCACGGTGGCTCGGGCGTCCAGCACGGTCGACCAGCCCGCCCCAGTGGCCTGGCTGACCCGGGGATCGCGGCTGTTGTAGTTGCGCTCGATGGCCACGGCCGGCCCGACCCCGTTGAGCTGTGCGTCCGTCGCCGAGGTGGTGAAGTTGCCGATACTCGGGTCGAACCCGTGGCCGTCGTTCTGGGACAGCTGCGACGTGATCAGCGGCTGTGGGACTGTGGTGCTGATCGGAGTGAGGTAGCTGTAGGCGTCGTAGTAGTCGCTGCCGATCGACCCGTCACCGGAAATGGGTTGCCAGAAGTAGGTCTTCCCCCACTGCAGGACTCCGGACGGGACCACGTAGTCACCGTTGGCCTGCCAACCCGAATCCTTGATCATCGTCAGGGCGCCGTTGGCGTCCGCCTGGTAGATCTTGAAGTCCCAGTTCACGGTGGAGTTGGGGAAGTTGTCCGGGTCGTGACCGGCGGCGATCAGCTCGGGCGTCAGGGTCGGCGCGGCATAGTTGGCCGGAGGGTACTGCTGGTCCACCACCGGCGGGGTGTTCACGTCGTAGGTGACCTCGAGGTATGGCATGTTGCCGGTGTTCGTCGAGGCGAACTGCTTCCACTGCGTCTTGTCGCTCTGCGACGCGGTGATCGCCAGGCCGTTGTTGGTACCGCCGCGGGCCCACGAGTTGAACGTGGTGGTATCCAGCCACACCGCCATCCAGGTCCCGACGGCGGGGTTGTGAGCCGTGTTGCTACAGGCGGCACCCGGGTTGGCGGTCACCGACCCGATGGAGCCGCCGAACGACGGGCCGGGGTAGGAGGTGACCCCCGGCGTCGTCCAGCTCTGGGTGATCGGGTTGACCGAGAACGGCTTGGCCGTGCAGGTCCATGCCCAGAAGTCGAAGATGTGCAGCCTCACGGCGGTGATGTGGGTGTTGGCGTAGTCGGTGCCGAAGGAGCTGAATTTCAGGAAGGAGTATGCGTGGACCGAGCTGCCGTCGGAGGTACCCACCTTCAGCTCGTTGGCCATGTGGTTGTCCCCCGGGTTGGAGCTTTCCGCGTAGGTGCCGCCGCCCGGGTACTCGTTGGTTGTGCTGGGGTCGACGCGGATGGGTAGGACGCGGGCCGGGTCGTGGATCCAGGACGGGTCGGCGGTCATCTTCAGCCCGGTCCCGCCGTCCGGCAGGTCGACCAGGCTGTAGCTGACCGCCCGGGACAGCGCCGGCTCCCCGGACTGGGGGTCGAACTTCGAGTCGGTCATGAAGGCTGCCGGGGTGGTCTGCACCACGGTGCCCTTGGCGTCGACGAACTGCACGTCGCCACCGGTGGTCAGGCGGGCGGCGAGGCCGTGCAGGGTGAGCGGAAAGACCCAGCTGGTCGGCGCGTCGGCCGAGGTCAGGACGAGGGTCTCCTTGTAGCCACCGGCGAAGGTCTGCAACTGCAGGTCGGTGCCGGTGAGGACGGACGGGTAGGTGGCCGTCGATCCGTCGACGGTGGGGACGACCGCGGCGGCGCCCTGCAGGCCGTACCCGATGGACTGTCCGGCGCCGGCGGACACCGACTCGAGGACCGGATCGGCGGCGCTGCGGGCGAAGGTCACCGCTGCCGCTGCGGGAGTGCGGGTGTCGAGGCGGCCGTCCTTGCCAGTCGCCAGGGATAGGTCGATGGGCTGCCAGGTGCCGTCGGTGGCCCGGTAGTTGGCCGGTCCCTCGTAGACCCGCCTGGTGCGGGAGCCGTCGGCGTTGAGGTAGACGTCCGTGGTGGCGGAGGACTGGTCGGCCTGACGCTTACTGGTCGCCGGGTCGAACGTGCCGCCGCCGGACGGGCCGCTCTTGCCCTGTGCCGCAGGGCCCTTCGGGGTGTGGTATTTGGCCAGCTCACCGGCGCCGCGGCCCGGCGCGTGACCGGCCCCGGATCCGGCCCGGGTCTGGGCCGTGGTGGCGCGGTGGGTGACGCCCTTGGCCGTGCCACCGGCCTGTTTGGGCGTGGGCGGCATCGGTGGAGCGCCCCACGCCACCGGCGTCCCGATCCAGTCGAGCAGCCTGGACAGGGAGAAGGAGAACGGGCCCATGTGCGTGGCGTTCTGCGCCGGGACAGCGATGGTGAACATCACCGTGACGGTGAGTACCGTGGCCAACCATCGGCCGCCCGCAGCGCGCAGCCGCCGGTTCCGCCGCCCGCGTGTCTTCACGCTGCTCTCCCTCACCCCGTTACTTAGGGTGATTCTGGGGCTACCCGGTGGGCTTGATCAATGGCTCGCAGAACTGTTGACCGGAACCGGCCACGACAACAGTTCCTAGGCGGCCAGGCGTTCCAGCTCAGTGGCGACCGATGCGCGCAGCGCCGCCGGATCGCCCGGCACCGTCACCACGTTGCGGCCGCTCGCTGCCGTTCCCACCAACAGGAACCTGGTGGTGGGGAAGGCAGCCGCCGAGTCGGCGGCTGTGGTCACGGTCAGCGGATCGGCGGCCACCACGATGTCGCACTTCTTCTGCACCAGGCCGGCGAGGTACGGACGGATGTTGTCGGCGCTGCGCTGTCCGGGGACCGCCAGGTAGGAGACCTTCATCAGGGTCTTCAGCGAAGCGTCCTGCATGCCGGCCCACACCGCGGCGGCCGGTTGGCCGGTGACCCCCTGCGGATCGGTGGCCAGACACGCGGAGAACGCCGTGTACTGGCGTGCCCGCGGCGGTGCCGGCCGGTGGTCCGGCCACAGTGCCCAGATCCCGGCGGCCGCCAGGGCCACCACTGCGATGGCGCCTGCCACCAGGACCCTGCGTCGCGGCCAGCGCATGGTTGCGTTCCCCCGTTCGCCACGTGTCCGAGCCGCCCGGATGTTACCCACCCCCGCTGGGCTGCGGAAGTCCCATCGACGCCGGCAACTCTCACACGGCAGAGCCCTACCGGCCGGACCTGGTGAACTGCCAGAATCCCTGCACACGGGGGCAAGCGTGGAGGGCGCGCAGTGGACCACTTACCGACCCAACTGAGCGTCACCGATCTCAGCCTCCAGGACCGGCTCCTGGTGAACCATCTGGTAACGGGCAAGACGCATCAATACATCGCCAAGAGCCTACGCATCAGTGAACGCACGGTGCGCCGTCGCCTGGACGACCTGTGCCGCCGCTGCGGCGTGGCCAGCCTGCTGGCGCTCGGTGTGCTGCTCGGCCAGGCCGGCGTGGTGACCCTGGACATCGTCCAGCACATCACCGAGGCGTGAGCCCGCGCCGGAATGCGCAGCGGCAGCTGCGATCCGGCCGGGGTGGTCGGATCGCAGCCGCGTGTCGTGCGCCGCGGGTCAGCTGGCGTGGTGGAAGGTGCGGACCAGGTCCTCGACCTGGGCGCGCAGGGCCAGGAAGTGCGGGTCCCGCTTGAGCGTGAGGTCCCGCTCGGCGGGCAGGTCGACGACGATGTCGGCGGCCACCCGGCCGGGGTCGCTGGCCAGCACCACCACCCGTTCGCCGAGGAAGACCGCCTCCTCCACGTCGTGGGTGACCATCAGCACGGTGGTACCGGTGTCCCGCCACACCCGGCGCAGGAAGACCTGCATGTCCTCCTTGGTCTGCACGTCCAGGGCGCCGAACGGCTCGTCGAGCAGCAGGATCTGCGGCTCGCAGACCAGTGCCCGGGCGATCGCCACCCGCTGGCGCTGCCCGCCGGACAGCTGTTTGGGCAGTGCCCGGCGCAGCCCGGTGAGCCCGGTCTCGGCCAGGTACCAGGAGACCCGCTGCTCCCGTTCGGACTTCGGCAGGCGGAGCAGTTCCAGGCCGAAGGCGACGTTGCGTTCGACGGTGCGCCACGGGTAGACCGCGCCGCCCTGGGTGACGCAGCCCCGGTCCGGGCCGGGTCCGGTGACCGGGGCGCCGTCCAGCAGCACCTGGCCGGAGCTGGGCGCCGCCAGGCCGGCGATCAGTGACAGCAGGGTCGACTTGCCGGAGCCGCTGGCACCGACCACGCAGACGAACTGTCCACTGGGGACGGTCAGGTCGATGGAGTCCAGCGCCTGTACCGGTCCGGAGCGGGTGGTGAAGTCCTTGCCCACCGCGGCCAGTTGCAGGGTTCCGCTCACGGTACCCACCGCCCCACCCGGTCGCGCAGTGCCCGCAGCGACACGTCGGTGACCACGCCGATCAGGCCGATCACGATGAGCACCGCGAAGATCTGGTCCACGTGCACGAACCGGGCGCTGCGGGCGATCCGGAAGCCCAGGCCCGCCTCGGCGGCCAGCAGCTCGGCCACTACCAGGAGGTTCCAGGCGGCGGCGAAGTTGACCCGGACGGCGTCGATCAGCCCGGGTAACGAGTGCGGGATGATCACTTTCCAGAGCACCTCGCCCCGCCGGGCGCCGAGCGTGTACGACACGTCGATGAGCGCCCGGGGCACCTGGCGTACCACGTCGGCGGTCATCAGGGTGTTGAAGAAGACCGTGCCGACGGCGATCAGCGCCAGCTTCGGCGCCTCCCCCAGCCCCAGCCAGAGCAGCAGCAGCGGGGTGAAGGCGGCGGCCGGCAGGTAGCGGACCAGGCCGAGGAACGGCTCCAGTGCCGCGTTGCCGGCGACGAAGCTGCCCATCACGATGCCCAGCGGGATCGAGATGGCCACCGCGATGCCGAAGCCCTCCAGTACCCGCTGGAGGCTGGCCCAGGTGTCGGTCCACAGCTGCCCGGTGCGGGCCATCTCCCAGCCGGCCTGCACCGCCTGCGCCGGGGAGGGCAGGTAGTCGGGCTGGCCGTCCACCACCGCGCTGAGCACCTGCCACACCGCCAGCGGTACCAGGATGGACAGCACGGTGAGCGCGATGGTGGCCGGGCGGCTGATGGGGGTACGGATGGCCAGCAGGCGGGCCGGGCGGGCGGCGGGGCGACGGCGGGGCAGCGCCGCCCAGGCGCCCCGCCCGCCGTCGACCGGCGCCGCCCGCATCGTGTCGATCATGACGACACCGCCTGCACGAACTTGGCCTCCAGCAACCCGTCCAGCGACGGCTTGCTCTGTGCCAGGCCGGTGTCCACCAGGAACTGGGCGATCTGGCCGGCCTGGTGGTCCAGGTTGGTCGACGCACCGCCGGAGGCGAACGCGGACAGGTTCTGCTCCCGGGTGAAGATGGTGGTACCCGCGTCGTAACTGGCGTAGTCGGCCACGCTCACGCCGGCCTTGCCGGCCATGATGCCCACCGCCTTGTCCTTGTTCGCAGCGATCCACTTGAGGGTGTCGAACCAGGTCTGCACCACCGCCTGGACCTCCTTGGGGTGCTTGGCCACGAAGTCGGCGCCGAAGACCAGGTGATCGGGGATGGCTCCGGGGAAGTCCTTCGAGCTGGCGATCGCGGTGCTGCCCGAGCGCTCCAGGGCGGTCGTGGTGAACGGCGCGAACGCGCCCACCGCGTCCACCTGACCGGTCTTGAACGCCGCCGCCGCGTCCGCGGTGGGCAGCGCCTTGATGGTCACGTCCTTGGCGGTCAGCCCGGCCTTCTGCAGCACCAGCAGGAGCAGGAAGTGGTCGACGGTGCCGGCCTCCACGGCGATGGTCTTGCCGCGCAGCTGCGCCACCGAGCTGATGCCGGGGGCGGCGATGATCTGGTCGTTGCCGGTGGAGTTGTCGTTGACCAGCACGATGGTCTGCTTGGCGCCCCCACTGACGGAGATGAGCGTGTCGTTGAGGGTCTGGCTGTTGGCCGACAGGTTGCCGGTGGACAGGGCGGTCAGGCTGTCCAGGTAGTTGTCGAAGTACTTCAGCTCCACGTCCACGCCGTTCTTGGCGAAGAGCCCCTGGTCCTGGGCCACCTGCCAGGGGAACCAGCCGGGCCAGGCGCTGAACCCGAGGGTCACCTTGCCCGAGGCGGAGGCCGCCTTCTCCGGGCCACAGCCGACCAGGGCGGCCAGCGTCACGACGGCGAGCAGAGCGGCGGCGAGCCGTCCGCGTGCGGTGCGGTTCATCGCTATCTCCCGGGAGGTCAGGCGCGGTTGCGGGGAAGGTGACCGGCGCGCACCAGGCAGCCCAGGGTGTCGCAGATGACCCGGGTGGCGATGAGCGCGGTGATCTCGGCGTTGTCGTACGGCGGGGAGCACTCGACCACCTCGATGCCGGCCAGCGGCTTCTCGGCGATCAACTGGATGAACTTGAGCACTTCGCGGGGCAGGAAGCCGCCCGGCTCGGGCCAGCCGGTACCGGGCACGAAGGCGGCGTCGAGGCAGTCCACGTCGAACGACAGCCACACCGCGTCGGCGCCGTCCCAGGCCACTTCGAGGGCCCGCTCGGCGGCGGCCTCGATGCCCATCTCGACGGAGTCGGTGACGGTCATGATGGTGGTACCGCGCTCCCGGCCGACCTTGACCCCGGGGCGGGGCGCCTGCCAGCCGCCGATGCCGATCTGCACGAGGTTCTTCGGCGGCACGTTGGGGATGTCGGTGGCGTGGAACCACGGCGTGGTGTGCATCCGCTCGTCCAGGTCGGTCTCCTGGGTGTCCACGTGCCGGTCGAAGTGGATGATGCCCAGCTTGCCCTGCATATGCTGGGCGACGCCGCGGACGGTGGGGTAGCCGATCGAGTGGTCGCCGCCGAGCACCACCGGGAACGCCCCGGACTCGTAGACGTGCGCGACCGCCTTGGAGATCTGGTCGAAGGTCTTCTCGATGTTGGCCGGGATGGTGAAGATGTCGCCCAGGTCGGCGATGGTGATCGACTCGCGCAGGTCCACGCCGAGCTCGAAGGAGTAGGGGCCGTAGAGGGCGGAGATCTTGCGGATGCCCTGCGGGCCGAAGCGGGTGCCGGAGCGGTAGGTGGTACCGCCGTCGAACGGCGCCCCCAGCACGGCCACGTCGTACTCCCCGCAGCGGCGCACGTCCTCCAGGTAGGGGGCCTTGAGGAAGGTGTTGATGCCGGCGAAGTGCGGCAACTCGCCACGGGAGAAGGTGGGGATGCGCTTGTCCACGATCGAGTCGGCGCCGGGCAGGCCGTACTCCAGCCCGCGGGCGATCTCCTCGTCCCATTTCGTGGTGGGTAGGGACTCTTCGGCGGCTACCGCGTAGCGGGCCTCCGGGCCGTAGTTGTCGTGCAGGTGGGCTTCACCTGGGTGCTTGTGGTGGTGGCTGTGCACAGCGCCTCCGGGAGAACGGCCCGACTGGGTGGGAGCAGCCAGGCTGAGTTGGCTGTCTCCCGGGCTTTTGTCCCGCCGTGGAGCCATCCGGACCGGCGCTGGGCCGGATGACCTGCACCTCTCGGACCAGACCCGCGATCGCGGCGGAACCCTAGGCGCGCCCCGCCGGAGCGCGGCGGGTCGGGAACAGTAGACCGCCGGGTCGTTTCTCAGCAATTACGGCCGGGTTGCCGGCCTGTGATCAGCCGTCCGGGCCGGACGCCGCCCGGTCCGCCGGCCTATCCTCGGCCACCATGGACTCCACGGCGCTGGCCAGCGCGTACTTCGACATGTGGAACAGCGGGCAGACCGCCCGGGTGGCCGAGATCCTCGCCCCGACCTGGGTCGACCATGCCCACCCCGAGGTGGGTACGCCCGAAGCGGTGGCGCAGACCGTCCGAGCGGTCCGGGCTGCCCGGCCACGGCTGTGGTTCCGGATCGACGCGGTCCTCGGCGACGCCGACCGGGTGGCCGTGGTCGGGGCGGCCACCACGACGGCCGACCCGGCCGCCGGCAGCCGGCTGGTCTGGCTGTTCTCGGTGGCCGACGGACGCCTCACCCAGCTGCGCACCTTCCGGGACACAGCGCCCTGACGCCGGCTGCCCTCACAGGCGGCGCACAGCCGACCGTAAGAGATCACCAAGATGTCCTTCCCAGAATTGCTGTCATGACCGTCGTCACCGCGCCAGCCGTCACCGCCCGCCGCTCCTGGTGGCCGGACCTGATCGGGACCGTCACCGCCGGCACCGTGCTGGTGGTGGCGGCGCTGTGGGTACACGGGCAGGGGCTGCAGCAGCTGACACAGGGCACCGGCGGCGCGCTCACCAGCCTCGGTCGGCTGACCGGGCTGGTCAGCGCCGACCTGCTGCTCATCCAGGTGCTGCTGATGGCCCGCATCCCGGCCGTCGAGCGCAGCTACGGCCGGGACAGCCTGGCCCGCTGGCACCGGCTGGTCGGCTTCACCTCGTTCGACCTGGTGCTCGCCCACGTGCTGCTGATCACACTCGGCTACGCCGCCCAGGCGCATACCGGCGTGCTGCGCGAGTTCTGGGACCTGATCATCACCTACCCGGGCATGCTGCTGGCGCTGGCCGCCACGGTGGCCCTGGTCATGGTCGCCGTCACCTCGATCCGGCTGGCCCGGCGGAGACTGCGCTACGAGTCCTGGCACCTGCTGCACCTCTACGCCTACCTGGGCGTCGGGCTGGCCATCCCGCACGAGCTGTGGACCGGAGCCGACTTCACGGCCTCCGGCTGGGCCACCGCCTACTGGTGGACGATCTACGCCGCGGCGGCCGGCGCCATCCTGGCCTACCGGCTCGGCCTGCCGCTCTACCGCAGCGCCCGGCACGGGCTGCGGGTCGAGCGGGTGGTGCCGGAGAGCCCCGGGGTGTGGTCGGTGTGGCTGGCCGGCCGGGCGCTGGACCGGCTGCCGCTGCGGGCCGGGCAGTTCTTCCACTGGCGGTTCCTGACCGGGCCGACGTGGAGCAGGGCGCACCCCTACTCGCTGTCCGCCGCGCCGCGCCGGGACCGGCTGCGGATCACCGTCAAGGAGTTGGGCGACGACTCGGCGCTCGTCCGGCACCTGCGTCCCGGTACCCGGGTGCTGATCGAGGGCCCGTACGGCGCGCTGACCGGCCAGCGCCGCCGGGCAGCCGCGGTGACCATGCTGGCCAGCGGGATCGGCGTGACGCCGCTGCGCGCCCTGCTGGAGGAGCTGCGCTACCGGCCCGGGCACGCCACGCTGATCTACCGGGCCCGCACCGCGGCCGACTTCACCTTCCGCGACGAGCTGGACCGGCTGGCCCGGCAGCGCGGCATCCGGCTGTTCCTGCTGCCCGGCCCCCGGGCCGACGCCGACTCCTGGGCGCCGGCCGGCGCCGGCCGGGACGTCGACCTGCTCCACCGGCTGGCCCCCGACCTGCGCCGCACCGACGTCTACGTGTGCGGTCCACCGCTGTGGATGGCCGCCGTGCTGCGCGCCGCCCGCGCCCTCGGCGTGCCCGAGCAGCAGCTGCACACCGAACAGTTCGCCTGGTAGGGGGGCACGATGCGACGGATCACGCTCTGGTTCATCAGCACGGTGGCGGTCCTGGTGCTGCTGTTCAGCTACCGCACCAGCACCTCCGGACCGGGCAACGGCAACGCGGTGGCGGGTACCGGCAGCGGCGCCGGCATCGTCTCCTCCCCGGCGGCCGGCGCCGCCCCGACCCCGACCGGCTCCGCCGGCAGCGGCTCGACCAGCGGCTCCGCGGCCGACAGCGGCGCTCTGGTGGTCAACGGGTCCGCCGCGCAGACCCGGTGGGGTCCGGTGCAGGTCCAGGTGACCATCACCGGCGGCAAGATCACCGAGGTCACCGTGCTGCAGCAGCCGAACGGCAACCGGGAGGACCGGGAGATCAACTCCTATGCCCTGCCGCAGCTGCGCGAAGAGGTGCTCTCCGCCCAGTCGGCCGACATCGACGGGGTGAGCGGGGCCACCGTGACCAGCGACGGGTACAGGCGCTCGCTGCAGGCGGCGCTGGACGCGGCGCACTTCCGCTCATGAGCACCGGCCTGCACCGGGTGGAGCAGGTGATGGGCATGCCGGTCACCCTGCACCTGGCCGAACCTGTCCCCACGGCCGACCTGGAACCGCTGGCCGACCAGGTGTACGCCTGGCTGCGCCGGGTGGACGCGGTCTTCTCCACCTACCGTCCCGACTCCGACGTGTGCCGGCTGGCGGCCGGCGCGCCGCTGGCCGGGCTGGACGACGAGCTGGCCGGCGTGCTGGAGCGCTGCGCACAGCTGTGGCGCGACACCGACGGCTACTTCGACGTCTACGCCACCGGCGCGCTGGACCCGTCCGGGTACGTCAAGGGCTGGGCGGTGCAGCGCGCCTCCGACGCGCTGGTCGCGGCCGGGGTCGGCAACCACCAGGTCAACGCGGGGGGCGACCTGGTGGCCCGGGGCCGCCCGGCGCCCGAGCGGCTGTGGCGCATCGGCATCCAGCACCCGTTCCGGCCCGACGCGGTGGCCTGGGTGGTGACCGGGGCGGACCTGGTGGTGGCCACCTCGGGCAGCTACGCCAGGGGTACCCACGTGGTCGACCCGCACACCGGACGACCCGCCGCCGGGCTGGCCTCGGTGACCGTCGTGGGCGGCTGCGCCGGGGTCGACCTGGGCACCGCGGACGCCTACGCGACCGCGGCGCTGGCCATGGGGCCGGCCGGGCTGGACTGGCTGGCCCGGCTGGAAGCCGTGCACCCCGGCCTGCACACCGCGGCGGTCACCGACGACGGCCGGGCCTTCAGGTCGCCGGGCCTGCCGGTCGCCGGGGACGTCGCGGAGCGTGCGGTCAGGCCGCCAGCAGCGCGTCCAGCTTGCTGAACGAGCTGCCCCAGCCTTCCCGGGCGCCAGCCATGCCCGCGGGTGGGAACGGACTCTGCCGCAGCTCCAGCCGGGTCCGGCCGCCATCGGCTTCGGAGAACTCGAACCGCACGGTCAGCACCGTGCCGTCGGGCAGCTCTTCCGCGCCGACCAGCAGCTCCTGCTCGACCACCTCGGTGAAGACCGCGTTCACCGGCGAGGTGAGCGACGGGTCCGCGTCGTTGACCATCGTGAACCGCTCGTGCCCACCGACGGCGACCTTCATCTCCACCGTGTCGCGGGGCACCGACCAACCCACCGGCCCGAACCACTGGGACAGCTCGTCGGGGTCGGTGAAGGCCCGCCACACCAGCTCCCGGGGCGCGTCGAAGATGCGGGTGATGACCAGTTCGTTCTCCGGCATGGTGCTAGTCCTGTTCCCTGCTGTCGGGCCGCTGCATCTGCTTGAGGTGTGCGTCGAGACGGGCGAAGTTGACGTCCCAGAACCGCCGGTAGCGCTCCATCCAGTCAACCACCTCGCGCAGCGGTTCGGCGTTGAGAGTGCTGGAGCGCCACTGCGCCGAACGGCTCCGGGAGATCAGGCCGGCCTGTTCGAGCACTTTGAGGTGGCGGGAGATGGCCGGCAGGCTGATCGGGAACGGTTCGGCCAGCTCGGTGACGGTGGCGTCGCCCTCAGCCAGCCGGGCCAGGATGGCACGGCGGGTGGGGTCGGCCAGCGCTGCGAAGATCACACTGAGCCGGTCGGTCGTCATGCTTCTTAGCCCTGCTGTTAATTAACGAATGCGTTAAACATAGGGCCCGGCCCGGCCGCCGTCAAGCGGCGCCACGCCTGGCCAGCCGACCGGGCGGCGCACCTGCGCGCAGAACTCAGCCCACCGCCTCCGCGATGCCGGCGATGTCGGCGACCTCGGTCACCGCCTCCCCGCAGAGCGGTTCGAAGTCCGCGTCGGAGTAGCAGCCGGTGTGGTGCACGACGATCTGGCGGCCCGGCGCCAGCAGGCCCCGGTCCACCGCGCCGGCCATCCCGGTCAGCGCCATCACCGTCGACCACTCGCGCAGGGTACGCAGGTCCGCCGGCAGGCCCGGCAGCGCCGCCCCGAGCCAGGAGCGCAGGTACGGGTAGCGGGCCACGCACTCGGCCAGGGACACCACGATCCCGTCGCCGCCGTACCCGGCGATGATCTCGTTCATCGCCGCCGAGGTCGCCGGGCGGTGCGTGTAGAAGGTCGGGTCCAGCACCTCGGCCGGGTCGTAGGTGACCTCGGGGAAGCGCGGGTCGTCGCCGGCCCGCCGGTACAGGCCGGTCGCCGGATCCAGCGGGTACGCCGGCATCCGCCAGTCCTGTGGCGCCGGCCCGTAGCGCAGCGCCAGCACCATGTCCGGGGTGGCCAGATGCTGCACCAGCAGGCTGGCCGGCCGGGTGGCCGGGCTGGCCTCGCCCGCGTCCTCCAGCAGCCGCCGGCCCGCGTGGTAGCCGAGCAGCCCGAAGGCCGACGACACCGCGTGCGCGTGCACCCGCGGCGCGTCGGCCGGCGCCGCCCGGTGCTCGAACAGCGCCCGGGTCGCGTCGGCCACCAGGTAGTTGGCCAGGTCCAGGGAGAACCAGGTGTCCACGCCGTGTCGGGCGGCCAGTCCCCCGGCGTGCTCCCGGACGAAGTCGCGGGCCAGCGCCTTGACCGCCTCCGGCTCCTTGGCGGTGGAGACCAGCATCGGGTTCAGCGCGCGCAGCGCCGGGTCGGTGGACAGCCGGCTGGCGCGCAGCTTCGCCCGGCCGGACAGCGGCGCCAGCACCGCCACCCGCAGCTGCTCCGGGGCGACCAGGCCGCAGTCGATCGCGCGCAGCACCGCGTCGCGCAGCGCCACGCCCTTGTTGGCCGAGGTCGGCGTCACGATCAGCACCGGCCGCCCGGTACGCCGGATGTGCGCTACCGCGCGGGCCACGATGAGCAGTGAGGCGTACGTCTTGGTGGTGCCCGTGCCGGGGTTGCCGGTCAGGTCCAGCAGGGTCACCGGGTGGCCGCCGTAGTCGCCGACCGGCTGCCAGCGGGCACCGGCCACCGCGAAGAACCGGGCCAGCGCGTCGTCCAGCGCCGGTAGCGCGAAGCCGGGGCTGAACGCGCCCGGCTCGTCGACCGGCCGGGGATCGGCCACGCACGCCGCGATCACCTCGGGCAGCCGGTGGTAGAAGTCGATCAGCAGATTGCCCGCGTACTCCCGGTCGCCCATGATCATCCCTTATCCTCGCCGGCCCGTAGCCGGTCCCGCAAGCGCCCGAGTTCCCCGGTCACCGCGGCCAGGTCGGCGACCGCGAAGCCGGCCGCCAGCTCCGGCAGCAGCGGTGCCAGCGCCGCCCGCGCGGCCGGGCCGAACTCCACCCGACCCTCCCCCACCAGTACCCCGTCCAGCCGGGACCACGCCTGCTGCACCGGCAGCGCCCGGGCCAGCGGCCACTGCGCCGGCAGCCGCAACTGCACGCCGCCGCCGTGCACCCGCACCGGCCAGCCGCCCGGCAGGCCGGCCACGCCGGGCAGGTGGGTGTCCCGGCTGGCCCCGGTGGCCAGGTCCACCAGCAACTGGGCGGCGAGCGCCCCGGTCACCGTGTTGAGCCCGGGACGGTCCGCCGCGCGTACCCCCGCCAGCAGCGCGGCCACGTCGGCGCGCGGCTCCCCGTCGACCAGCAGGACCGCCTCCTGGGCCGGGTCGGGTGGCTCGTACAGGTGCAGGTGGTGGCCCAGCAGCGCCAGCCCCGCCGCATCGGTGCGGCCCAGCGCCGCCTGCGCCGCGGTGGCCAGCAGCCCCACGTTGCCGACCCCGGCGAGCACCCCGGCGCCCGCCTGCGCCAGCAGCGGGTTCACCGCGTCCGGGAAACAGCCGTTGACCACCGGCACACCGGGGCACGCGGCGGTCGCCGCCCGGCTCACCGCCAGCGCGATCTCCGCCTGGAACGCCAGGGTCAGGCCGAAGCCGGCGCGCTGCACCAGCCGGGTCCACGGCGACGGGGCGGTCAGCCGCTCCCACGGCGACTGGCTGGAGGCGACCGCCAGCAGCACGTCCGGCCGCGCCGAGGCGAGCACCCCGGCCAGTTCGTCGGGCCGGTCCAGGGCCGCGACCACCGGCGTGAAGGACACCCGCCGACCCGCGGCGGCCGACGCCAGCGTGGCCACCGCGCAGACGTCGACGCTGCGCCGCCAGGCCCGGCCGAGCACGGTGACCTCACCCACACCGTCCATTGTGGACAGTGCCGCGCAGGTGGCCCGGGCCAGCGACCCGGTACCCACGACCAGCAGACGCGCCATCAGGCGACCGGAGCCGCAGCGGACTCAGGCCGCCGGCCGCAGGCCGACGAAGGCGTGTGCGTGCGCGTCGTATTTCTCCATGAAAGCGGCGTCCAGTGCCCCGTGCAGCTCCGGATCCTGACCATCCACGATAACCAGGTCGTGCATCCTCGCCGCGTCACCGCGCAGGAACGCCAGCAGCCGGGCCGGCCGGCGGGCCATCGCCGCCAGCACCTCGGTGTGTACCACGTAGTACACGTCCTGGTGTACGACGAACCGGCTGCGGAAGCTGCGGGCGCTGTTCTCGTCCTCCACCAGGGTGATGGTGATATTCAGGAACTCGGCCATGCCGATCGTGCCGGTGCCCTCCCACAGGTCGCGGAAGCGCTGCTCCAGGAACTCCCCCAGCGGCGACCGGGTGGTCACCTCCAGCTGGGCACCGAACTCGGAGAAGCGCCCGATCGGCAGGAACGACACCAGCGCCCGGTCGTCCCAGCGGTAGAGGGTGATCGAGGCGGCGGCGTCGTAGAGGCGCACCTCGAAGTGCCGGCGCTCCGACTCGCCCAGGGCGTCGGCGAAGGCCGTCAACCGACGCAGGTTACGCATGATCTCGCGCTGCACGTTCAGCCGGACGGTCGCCCCGGCCAGCTCCTGCTGGCGCACGTCCACCGCCAGCGAGCCCGGGTTGAGCAGCAGGATCTCCACCCGGGCGCCGCGCTCCAGGGCGGCCCGCAGGTGCCGCAGGAACCGGTCGGTGACCGCGTGGTCCAGCACGTTGGAGAAGGTGGTGAGGATCTGCACCTGCCGGCTCGCGGTGGCCACCTGGCCGGTGAACCAGGCGTAGTCCAGCCGGTCGTGCTCGCGGACCGCGCCCTCCTGCACGTAGCGCAGCACCGGACCGATGATCGCTACGGTGAGGATCGCGCCGAGGCCGCCGGTACCCAGGTTGAGCGCCGCGTTGGCCACGCCCTCCTCGGTGTGCAGGGTGCCGTAGGCCACCAGCGCGGCGGAGCCGAGCAGCCCGACCGTGAGCAGCACCAGCCAGCCCGGCCGGCGCACCAGCGTGCGCAGGGCATCGAGGATCCGCGCCAGTGTCGACTGCCGCATCGGATCCTCCCCGCTACCCTGTGTCGCGCCCCGAGCACGGCGACCGTACCGATTCGCCTACCGTCCACACAAGAGTGCCCGGTTGCTGCCAGGCTGGAGCCATGGCGGCAGACGAGACGAGGGACGGGGTGGGCCTGACCCACCTGGACGTGGAGCTGTTCGACGGCGCCGGGGTGACCAAGCGCGACCTGGTCGACTACCTCGACGCGGTCCGCGACCGGCTGCTGCCGGTGCTGCGCGACCGCCCGCTCTCAGTGATCCGGGCACGCCCCGGCCAGCCGCCGTTCATGCAGAAAAACCTGCCCGCCTACGCCCCGGACTGGATCCGTACCGTCCCGGTGTGGGCCGAGCGCTCCCACCGCGAGGTCTCCTACCCGGTCTGCGACGACCGGCGCACCCTGCTCTGGCTGGCCAACCAGCGGGCCGTCGAATTCCACCCGGCGCTACAGGTGGGCGCGCACACCACTCACCTGATCATGGATCTCGACCCGCCCGCGGGCACCGACAGCTTCCGCCGCGCGGTGGCCGCCGCCGCGCTGGTCCGCCGGGCGCTGGCCGACGCCGGGCTGGCCGGGGCGGTGAAGACCAGCGGCGCCAAGGGCCTGCACATCTTCGTCCCGCTGGTCCCCGACCTCGACGTGGCCGACGTGGCGGCGGCCACCCGGGCGCTCGCGGTACGCGCCGAGGCGCTCGACCCCGACCTGGCCACCACGGCGTACGTGCTCACCGAGCGGGGCGGCAAGGTGTTCCTGGACGCCACCCGGGCCGGCGGCGCCACGGTGGCGGCCGTCTACAGTCCCCGCGCCCGTCCCGGCGTGCCGGTCTCCTTCCCGGTCGACTGGTCCGACCTGGACGGGGTGGCGCCGGGTGACTTCACTGTCCGTACCGCCACCGCGCTGCTGGGCGACGCCGACCCGTGGGCCGCCATGCCGGAGCCGCAGAAACTACCCGCCGACCTGGTCGCCCAGGGACACACCATCCCGGTCGCCCGGGTCCAGGCCATGCACGAGGGCAAACGCCGCGCCCGCGCCCGCCGCGACAGCGAGGGGTGAGCAGTCCGGCCAGCGTGATCAGGTACCCCGGCGGGTACCTCGCTGCCGGACCCGCTCGATGCGCGCCTCGGCCGTGCCCGGATCGTCCATACCCAGCCGCACCCGCTGCCGCAGCCGGTACTCGACGATGTCGGCGAGCGGAAAGTCGGGGCGCTTGCGCCACCTCCTGGTCATCCACATCGACTTCTTGGCGAGCAGTTTCATCTCGGCATGCTCGACGACCTCAGGAATGACCCGGATCCCGGTGGCGATCCCGAGCACCTGATGCTCCCGATGCCGGTCGGACCGGTTGGGGATGCGCTTGTTGCGCCGGATGTTCTTGCGGGAGCTCTTGTCGTTCTCGCCATACGCGTTGCGGCGGTCCCTGGCATAGCTCAGCGCCTTCTTCTCCGGTGGACTCCGGCGAACCATCCGTCACCCCCTCACGACCAGTCAGGAGCCCAAGGTACGCAGCGCCGACACGCCACGTACACGGGGTTTCTCAGGGCGGGTCACGTCAGCGGCGAACCCAGCCCAAGAATCGGTCGTAGAGCGCGCCGGCCGGGGCGATCGGGAGGTCGAAGGCGGCGTCGACCATGCAGGCGGCGAGGTAGAGGGTCAGGGAGACGCCTGTGTGGGTGTATTCGGCTTGAAGTTGGCGTTGGCGGGAGGGGCATGGCCAGGGTGTACCGCAGCCGCCGCATGACCAACCGGGGCGGATCGGGTTGTGGCTGGTCACCACTGCTCCAGCGAGTTGAGGGCGCTGACCTTCACCGAGCACGGCAGTTCCCGGCCACACCCGCACACCTTGCCAAGCTTCGCCCAGGAGAACCGGGGCCGATGCCTCCGGAACAGCGCTCTGCGGAACCCTTCGCGGTACGCCTCATACGATTGCACCCCGGCACCTCCGGTCGAGCGGACATCAATCCGCGACGAACCGTAGGGGAGTGACTACTGTGCGATGGCCCCACTGTGGGGCCGCCCCGGCTCGGGGCCGTCAGGCTGCAAGCTCCAGCCGGCGTGCAAGATCCTCCAGCTCGGGACGGGTTGATGTGCCAGCCCGGGACAACATCTTGGGCACCAGCGACCGGACCGGCGTCGTGTACTTCACCGACTCCGGGCTGATCCCCTCGGCCCGCTCCAACAGGTGCAACCCGGCGATGTCAGAACCGGACCCGACGTGCGCCCGGACACCCTCGACCAGGGCACGGGCCCGGCGTTCCCGCGAGGGCACCGTCTCCAGGTTCAGCCGGTCGAACCGGTCGACCGCTTCCCGGTACCGGCCAGAGTCGACCTCGATCGACACGGCGTGGATAGCGAGGTTGGTCGTCCCGAAGACGGTCCACGGATGCACGTAGTCCGCGATGCCTTCGATCGCTCCCGCCGCTCGGTCCCAGTACCGCCAGGCGTCCCCGTAGGCGAAGTCCTTCGCGGCGGAGACCGACGCATGGGCGAACAGAGCACCGCGCATGGCCTGCGCTTCCGGCCGGTTGTCCCGGTCGATCACCGATGCCGCTTCCAGCACCAGGTCTGTCGCTTCATCCGTGCGCCCGACCGCGCGGAGCATGTTCGCCGCGCACCACGCCGCACTGCTGGTGGTCAGCTTGTCGTCAGATGCCTGGGCGGTCGACATGCCCCGGTCGGCCGCGACCCACACCATCTCCGGCTCGGCCCAGCTCGCCAGCATCTGCTGCGCCAGGTGATACACGTCGGCAAGCACGGCGAGCGCCCGACCATCGCCCGAACGCGCGGAGAGTTGGGCGTCGGTCAACAACGCCGGCAGCAGCCGGCCCACGTCCGTGCGCTGGTTGGGCGAGGTGTGCCACAACCGCCAGGCGGCGGCCACCCGGGTACGCAGGTGCTCGACCTGTTCGGCCGGACCGTCGTCGTCAGCGGTCAGCCGGTACGCGGTCAAGGTGGCCCGGATCGCGGGCAGGGTGTCGTTGGTGGGCCGCCCCAGCGCGGTCAATGTCGCCGAAGTCGTGTCACCGGTGATCTCGGCCAGGTCGCCGATTCCGACGACCGAGCACAGCTTGATCAGGTCAGCGATGCGAGGCAGTCCACGTTCGCCAGATTCGATCTTCTTCAACCACCCGACCGACCGGCCACAGAGCGCGGCAGCTGCTTCCACCGTCAGCCCTCGCCGCCTGCGCGCGGCCCGAATCTTGTCGCCCGGTGTGGTATCCATCGCCCGGCCTCCCGTCGTTGCATCGACGGTACGACGCAGATGGCCACCCGTCGACACCGATGACGGACAGTCATGGGGCTGGGTAGGTCAATCGTCCATCGACGTGTCAGTCGCCTGGCTCCACGATCATTGGGCGGCTCTCGCCAATCGCGGTCGCGTAGGCCGTCAGATCGGGGCGGTGACCGACGCGCCGTCGTTGACGGACGCCCAGTCTCGATGTCACTCGCCGCGGGTGGTTGTGCGGCGTCGCTTGGTCAGGGTCGCCCGCATGACCCAGCGCCACTTGGCGATGCGGCGCACCCTCTCGAAGCCGTGCCGGGCGAACAGCTCCTCCGGGCCGGTGTGGAAGTAGGCGCCGCGCTGGGCCGGGCGGTCCTCAGTCTGTTCCGGATAGGCCTCGACTACGCCGCCGCCGGCGCTTCTGATCTCGTCGAGGGCAGCCGCGACTGCGGCGGCGGCGACACCCTTCCCGCGATCCTTCGAATTGGTGAAGACGCAGCCGATCCGCCAGTCCGGCAGGTCCTGCAGCCCTCGCTCGTACGCACCCGGATTCTTGATGGTGGGCAGCTCCGCCGGCGCCCCGAACTGACACCAGCCGACACAACGATCGCCGTCGTAGACGAGGACCTGGTGGACCGTCCCGGACTCGACGTGCCGGCGCTTCGCGTCCCGGTTTCCCTCGTAGGTGCAGCCTTTACCGACACCCTCCGGGTGGAATCCCATGCACCAGCAGCCGCCCCACACACCGTTGTTCGCCTCGACAAGGGCGGCGAAGTCACTCCAGGTCTCGGCTGTCAGCATCCGCGTCGTCAGAGCCACATTCCCAGTGTGCGGGTCGGGAGGCACGCCCTCAACCGGACAGCGACCCTACCCGCGGGAGTGTCGGCCCCATCGAGCTACGCGACCGGCGGGTGCTGCGGGCGCAGACCGCGGCCTGGGACTGCGCCGCCTGCGCGTGGCTGACTCGCGGTCGAGTTGCACCCGCACAGGGCCAGCTGTGGTACAGCCCCGGGTCGCTGGTACCCGGGGCTGTACCGTCCTACGTCGGCTCCCTCGGTCAGGTGGGGCGGTTGACGGTGAGGTCGCGGGCCTCGGCGTAGCGGGCGCGGACGGCGGGGACCGGGTCGGCCTCGTAACGCTCCACTGTGGACAGCTGCCACGCCGGCGGTGTAGCGCCACCGGCGAGTACCCAGGCCGCCTGCCGGGCGGCGCCGTCGGCCACGTACTCGCCGGGCGGCGGGACCAGTACCGGGACGCCGAAGACGGTCGGCGCGATGCGCCGCACCGCGGCCGACTGGGCGCCGCCGCCGACCAGGATCACCCGGCGCACCGGCACCCCCTGGGCCACCAGCGCGTCCAGCCCGTCGGCCAGGGCGCAGAGCATGCCCTCGACCGCCGCCCGGGCCAGGTGCGCCGGGGTGGCGGTGGCCAGCCGCAGGCCGTGCAGCGCGCCGGTGGCGTCCGGCCGGTTGGGCGTGCGCTCGCCCTCCAGGTACGGCACCAGCGACCAGCCCGTCCGCGCCGGCCGGCGCGGACAGCGCCAGGTCGGACAGCTCGCCAGGTCGACGCCGAGCAGCCGGGCCGCCGCGTCGAGCACCCGGGCGGCGTTGAGCGTGGCGACCAGCGGCAGGAAGCCGCCGGTGGCGTCGGCGAAGCCGGCCACCGTGCCGGTCGGGTCGGCCGCCGGGCGTCGGCGCCGGCTGAACACCGTGCCGGAGGTGCCGATCGAGACGATCACGTCGCCGGGCACCGCACCGACGCCGAGCGCGGCGGCGGCGTTGTCGCCGGTACCCGGCCCGAGCGGCACACCGTCGGGCGGTGGCGCCGCCGGCCTGCGCCGGGGCCAGCACCCGGGGCAGCGCCGGCTGCCGGCCGAAGGCCCGCTCCAGCAGGTCCGGCCGGTACTGTTGCTGGTGGCCGGCGACCAGTAGCCGGTGCCGCTGGCGTCGCCGCGGTCGGTCCGCAGCGCGTCCAGCGCACCGGCGCCGGCCAGCCGCCAGGTCAGCCAGTCGTGCGGCAGGCAGACGGCGGCCATCCGGTCCGCGTTGGCCGGCTCGTGCTCGGCCAGCCAGCGCAGCTTGGTGATGGTGAACGATGGCCACCGGCACGATGCCGACCGCGTCGGCCCAGGCACGCCGGCCGCCCCAGCTCGCCGGACCAGGTCGGCGGCGGCGCCGGCGGAGCGGGTGTCGTTCCACAGCAGCGCCGGGCGGACCACCTCGCCGTCCTCGTCCAGGCAGACCATGCCGTGCTGCTGGGCGCCGACCGAGACGGCGGCCACGTCGGCCAGCCCGCCGGCCGCCGCGATGGCCTCGCCCAGCGCGGCCCACCAGGCGTCCGGGTGGACCTCGGTGCCGTCCGGGTGGGCGGCGCGGCCCTAGCGGACCAGCGCCCCGGTCTCCGCGTCCCGGATGACCACCTTGCAGGACTGGGTCGACGAGTCGACCCCGGCGACGAGGGTGCGGCTCATCGGGCGCCGAGCAGGTGCTCGACCGCCAGCTGGTTCAGCCGGACGGAGCCGAGCCCGCGGGCGCCCGCCGCGTCGACGTCGAAGTCCTCGAACGCGGACCGGTCGGCCAGCAGGTCCTCGTACGTCTCGCCGGGGGCCAGGGTCGGCTGGCGACAGCTCGGCGACCCGGCTCGCGGCCAGCGCCTCCTGGCACCTGCGGGTCGGCCCGGAACGCCGCGGCCCGCTCCTTGAGCAGCAGGTACGTGCGCATGTTGGCGGCGGCCGACGCCCACACGCCGGTGATGTCCTCGGTGCGGGACGGCTTGTAGTCGAAGTGCCGGGGCCGTCGTAGGCCGGCGCCGTCGAGCCGCCGTTCTCCAGCAGGTCGACCAGGAAGAACGCGTTGAGCAGGTCGCCGTGGCCGAACACCAGGTCCTGGTCGAACTTGATGCCGCGCTGGCCGTTGAGGTCGATGTGGAACAGCTTGCCCTGCCAGAGCGCCTGGGCGATGCCGGCGGCGAAGTTGAGCCCGGCCATCTGCTCGTGGCCGACCTCGGGGTTGAGGCCGACCATCTCGGGGTGCTCCAGCTTGGAGATGAACGCGAGCGCGTGGCCGACGGTGGGCAGCAGGATGTCGCCGCGCGGCTCGTTGGGCTTGGGCTCGATGGCGAAGCGGAGGTCGTAGCCCTTGTCGATCACGTACTGGGCCAGCAGGTCGATGCCCTCGCGGTAGCGGTCGAGGGCGGCGCGGATGTCCTTGGCGACGTCGTACTCGGCGCCCTCCCGGCCGCCCCAGAACACGTAGGTCTTGGCGCCCAGCTCGGCGGCGAGGTCGATGTTGCGCATGACCTTGCGCAGCGCGTACCGGCGGATGTCGCGGTCGTTGCTGGTGAACGCCGCCGTCCTTGAACACCGGGTGGGTGAACAGGTTGGTGGTCACCATCGGGACGACCAGGCCGGTCTCGTCGAGCGCTCCTTGAACCGGGCGATCGCCTTGGCCCGGGTGTCGTCGTCGGCGCCGAACGGGATCAGGTCGTCGTCGTGGAAGGTGACGCCGTACGCGCCGAGCTCGGCGAGCCGGTGCACGGCCTCGACCGGGTCGAGCGCCGGGCGGGTGGCGTCGCCGAACGGGTCGCGGGCCTGCCAGCCGACGGTCCACAGGCCGAAGGTGAACTTGTCGTCCCTGCTAGGTGTGGGTGCCATGGTGTACTCCTTGGGGTGTGTATTTGTATGCCCGTTGAACATATAGCCCGGGTGTGAGAGTGTCAAGGACGTGGCCGCCTTCACCCGCCCCGGCACCGGCCGACCGGACGGCGCCACGCCGCCGCCCGTCCCACCCGACGCCGGACCCGCCGTGCCGGTCCGGCGGGGCGCCGCGATCCGGCAGGGCACGCTGCGCGAACACAACCTCGCCCTGGCCCTGCGGACCATCGCGCACAGCCCGGCCCGCTCTCCCGGGCCGACCTGTCCGCGATCACCGGCCTGACCCGGGCCACCGTCTCCGCCTCGCCGACGACCTGCTCGCCGGTGGCCTGCTCCGCGAAGTCGGCCCCACGCCCCGGTGGGGGCCGGCCGCCCCGCCGCCGGCCTGGCGCTGGCCGACGCCGGGCCGGCCGGGCTCGGCCTGGAGATCAACGTCGACTACCTGGCCGCCTGCGTGGTCGACCTGACCGGCGCGGTCCGGCAGCCGTGGTCCGCGACGCCGACCTGCGCGGCCAGCCGGCCGCCGCGGTGGTCACCCAGCTCACCGCGGTCGCCGCCGAGGCCCTGGCCGCGGCCGACGCCGAGGGCCTGGCCGCGGCCGGCGCCTGCGTCGCGGTGCCCGGCCTGGTCCACGGGGGTACGGTGCGGCTGGCGCCCAACCTCGACTGGCGCGAGGTACCCCTGGCCGCGCTGCTCGCCGACGCCCCGGTCACCGCCGGGCTGGGCGTACTCGTGGACAACGAGGCCAACCTGGCCGCCCTGGGCGAGGCGGCGCAGCTGGCCGGCGACGGGCCGGCCAGCTTCCTCTACGTCTCCGGCGAGATCGGCATCGGCGCCGGCATCGTGCTGGACGGCGCGCTGTACCGGGGCGTACAGGGCTGGAGCGGCGAGATCGGCCACCTCACCGTCGAGCCCGACGGCCCCGCCTGCCGCTGCGGCGCCCGCGGCTGCCTGGAGCAGTACGCCGGCCAGGAGGCGATCCTGCGCGCCGCCGGAGCGCCACGGGCCACCGGGCAGGCGGCGCTGCGCCTCATGCAGGACCGGGCCGGCGCCGGCGAGCCGGCCATGCTGGCCGCCCTGCAACGCGCCGGCCGCGCCCTGGGCGTCGCCGTGGCCGGCGCGGTCAACCTGCTCGACGTACAGACCGTCGTGCTCGGCGGCGGGTACGCCGTCCTGGAACCCTGGCTGCGCCCCTGGCTGGCCGACGAACTGGCCACCCGGGTGGTCACCGCCGCCTGGGCGCCGGTGACGGTACGCCCGTCGGCGCTGGGTACCCGGGCGACGGTGGTGGGCGCCGCGCGGACCGCGCTGCGTACCGTGCTGGAGCATCCGGCCCAGTGGCTGGCCGCCCGCTGACGCCTCACCCGGCGGTCATTGCCGACAATCCGCTCCCACGGCTTGCCGAGATCGCACAGGTGCGGTCAGTATCTCTGCGTGGCACAGGGGGGAACAGAGATCGACAGGGCCGGTACCGCGCAGCCGGGCCCCGGCAACGGTGTACCCACGACGCTCCCCGGACAGCCGGTACCCCCGCGTCAGCGGCCCACCGCCGGACCGGCCCCGGCCACGGCAGCCGCCGTGCAGCCGTCGGCGCGGCCTGACCATGCAGGCGATCCGACGGCCGTTGACCAGACGGCCGAGTCCGGCGAGCCGGGCGATGCGGCCATCGGTCAGGTAGCCGCACCTGTCCCGGCCGCTCCCGACGAGGCACCGTCCGAACCGGCGCCGGCACCCGGCGTCGCCCGGCCGGCCGGAACCGGGGGCAGGTCGAGCCCCGACCCGGACTCCCCCACCGAGCCGTCGGCCGACTCCGGCCCGACCACGCCAACCCCCGCTGAGCCCGCCACGCCAACCCCCGCTGAGCCCGCTACGCCAACCCCCGCTGAGCCCGCTACGCCAACCCCCGCTGAGCCCGCCACGGCGCCTATCGCCGAGGCCGGCCGGACAGTGCCCGCACCGGGTCAGCCGGTCACCGAGGCGCCGCCAGCCCCGGCAAGCCCCAGCAAACCTGCCTATCCCGCCGCGCCACCCGGCCCGCTGCCGAAGCGGCGCAGCAGTGTGCTCGGGTACCTGGCCGAGGTGGAGCCGCTGATGGAGCCCACCGGCGGGTACCCCCTCATCGTCCGGCGCCAGCCGGCCCCCGTGACCAGCCCGGTTCCGGCGCCGGCCGGCCCGCCCGCAACGCCGCCGCCGGCCGCCCCGGGCGGGCCGCCGGCCACCGGCGGCCGGCGGCGGCTGGTCTGGCTGTTCGTCGCGCTGCTGGTGCTGATCGTCGTGGTGCTCGCCGGGCTGCTGCTGGCTGTACAGCGCCGCCAGCCCACCGGGACGATCAGCCTGCCACCGCCGCACGGGGTGGCGCAGACCAGCGCCCCCGGGCCGCTGGCCACCTCCGCCGCACCGGCGGCGGGCGAGGCGGCCACCGGCACCGATGCCGGCCCGACCGGGCCCTCCGCCGACGCGCAGGCCAGCGCCAGCCCGAGCGCCAACGCCCCGGCCAGCGCCGCGGCCCAGCCGCCACCACCGCTGACCGCCCGGTACGAGACCGTCGGCAACACCGGCGCACTCGGCCTGACCGGCTACCGGGGACGGGTGACCGTCAGCAACCCCGGCGAGCTGTCGGTCGGCGGCTGGACGGTCACCATCGTGCTGCCGCACGGCCAGCACGTCGCCGCGGCCGACGGCGCCGACTACCGGCAGGACGCCGACACGGTCACCTTCACCCCGGCCGCCGGCAGCGTGACCGTGCCCGGCGCCGGCTCGGTGGCGTTCACCTTCGACGTCGACGCGCTGCTCGGCGGCCCGCCGACCGGCTGCTCCATCGACGAACACGCCTGCGGCTGAACTCCGCCCGGGTCAGCGTCAGCTACCGGAAGACCCGGTCGACGCGCGGCTTCTCCACCACAAGCGAGGCCGGTCCCACGATGAGCGGGTCGGGTGCGCCGACCACCTCGTCGTCGCGCCCGGCGTAGGGGAACCGGTGCAGGACGTGCCGCATCGCCTCGACCCGGGCCCGCTTCTTGTCGTTGCTCTTCACCACCGTCCAGGGCGCGTCGGCGGTGTCGGTGGAGAAGAACATCGCCTCCTTGGCCTCGGTGTACTCGTCCCACTTGTCCAGCGAGGCGAGGTCCATCGGGGACAGCTTCCACTGGCGTACCGGATCCACCTGGCGGATCATGAAGCGGGTCCGCTGCTCGTCCTGGGACACCGAGAACCAGAACTTCACCAGGTGCGTCCCGGCGCGCACCAGCATCCGCTCCAGCTCCGGCGCCTGCCGCATGAACTCCAGGTACTCGACCCGGTCGCAGAAGCCCATCACCCGCTCCACTCCGGCCCGGTTGTACCAGGACCGGTCGAACAGCACCATCTCGCCGGCCGACGGCAGGTGGGCCACGTAGCGCTGGAAGTACCACTGGGTCCGCTCGCGCTCGCTGGGCTTCTCCAGCGCCACCACCCGGGCGCCGCGCGGGTTGAGGTGCTCCATGAAGCGCTTGATGGTGCCGCCCTTGCCGGCCGCGTCGCGCCCCTCGAAGAGGATCACCAGCCGCTCGCCCCGCTCCTTCACCCAGTTCTGCAGCTTGAGCAGCTCGATCTGGAGCAGCCGCTTGACCCGGTCGTACTCCTGCCTGGTCATCCGCTCGTCGTAGGGGTAGTCCTCGCGCCAGGTGTCCACCGGGACGCCGTCGGCGGTGACCAGCACCGGATCGTCATCGTCGTCGTCGCGGACCGTGTAGCCGGCCAGCAGGTCGTCACTCATCGGGGGGACTCCAGGCGCCGTGAGGGGGTGGGCCGAAGGTTAGGCAGGCGGGGCGAACACCGGATGATCCGGTGGTGAACGTCGGGTCACCGGGTGTCCGGCTGGGTGGCCGGCGGCCCGACGCCGGCGAACACCTCGTGGACGACCGGCAGCTGGTCGGGGTGGACGCAGGCCCGGCCGCGGAAGCCCAGCTGGCGCAGCGCCACGGACGAGCGGCGCAGCGCCTCCGGGCCGGCCCGGTGCGGGCAGGCGGCGCCGATCGGGGCGGCGATGCCGGCGGCGGCGCTGGCCGCCACCGTCTGCGACCGCAGCCAGAGCAGTTCCCGCTCGTCCGGGCCGGGGTCGATGCCCAGGTCGGCGCAGAGTTCAGCCTCGCCCAGCAGCAGCCGGGTGACCCGGGGGGCGCGGGCCATCTGCGCGGCGGCGAAGACCGCGGCGGCGCTCTGCAGCAGCGCCGTGATCTTGGTGGTGCCGATCGGCAGCCCGACCGCTTCCTCCGCCTCGGCCAGCGCCACGGCCAGCACGGCCAGTTCGTTGGCCGACTCGGCGCCGGCCACGCAGACGCCGGCCAGCTGCGCGTCGACCACGGCGCGGATGTCCGGTACCCCGGCGTCGCCGATGTTGACCTGAGCCCACACCGAGGACGGCGGACGGGCGTCGAGCCAGCCGCCGACCACCGCGTGCGCGGCCGGCCGGTCGCGTGCCGCCCGGGCTCCGGTCAGGTCCACGATGACCGCGTCCGCGGCCTGGTGCGCCGGGCGCGCCACCTCCGACCCCTCGATCGGGACATACAGATACGACCGCACGGCACCCTCCCCTTGGCGGCGGCTACTGCGGGGGCAGGCCGAGCCGCTCCCGGAGGCCGCGTTCGCGCAGTTCGAGGGCGTAGACCAGGGCCGCCTGCTCCTCGACCGCGGTCAGGTCCGCCGCGCTCTCGGCCGCGTCGACGGCACCGGTGTCGGCGCCGCCGAGGCCCCGGCGGGCCGCGTCCAGGGCCGCCCGGGCCTGCTGCGTCTCCTGCTCCACCGTGCGCAGCTCCGCCAGCAGCGGCTCCTGCGACTCAGCCGTGGACATCGCGGCCCCCTCCGTGCTCGTCTGCCGTTGCCTGCCTCGGGTTCCATGCTCGCCCAGGAACCGGCCGTCCGCACGGCCACATCACGATACGTCCGATCAACGTGGGTACGAGACGGTTTGCCGCTCAGGCTCCGCCGAGCAGGGCGCGCACCTCGGCGGCGATGCCGCGCTCCTCGTCGGTGGGGACCACGCAGACGGTGACCGGGGCACCGTCCGGCGAGATCACCGGTGCGTGCCGGGCGTTGCGCTCCGGATCGACCCGGATACCCAGGCCGGACAGGCCGGCCAGGGCGCGCTGGCGGATCCCGGCGCTGTGCTCGCCGACACCGGCGGTGAACACCACCGCGTCCAGCCGGCCGAGCACGGCCAGGTAGGCGCCCAGGTACTTGCGGATGCGGTGGCAGTAGACCGCCAGCGCCCCGACCGCGTCCCGGTCGCCGTCCGCGGCGCGCTGCTCGACGGTGCGCATGTCGTTGTCCCCGGCCAGCCCGGCGAGTCCGCCCTGGTGCTGCAGCAGCTGCTCGATCTCGTCCAGCGGTACCCCGCCCCGGGCCAGGTGGAAGATCACCGCCGGGTCCAGGTCACCGGAGCGGGTACCCATCACCAGCCCTTCCAGCGGGGTGAGCCCCATCGAGGTCTCCACGCTGCGGCCTCCGTCCACCGCCGTGGCGCTGGCCCCGTTGCCCAGGTGCAGCACCACCATGGCCAGCTCGCCCGCCGGCCGGCCGAGCAGCCCGGCGGCCGCCCCGACGACGTAGCGCACCGAGATGCCGTGGAAGCCGTATCGGCGGATGCCGAACTTCGCGGCCACCTCGCGGGAGATGGCGTAGGTGTGGGCCGGCTCGGGGAGGCCGGCGTGGAAGGCGGTGTCGAAGACGGCCACCTGTGGGGTACCGGGCAGCCGCTGCCGGGCCACCCGGATGCCGGCCAGGTTGGCCGGGTTGTGCAGCGGCGCCAGCGGGGTCAGCTCCTCGATGGTGGCCAGCACCGCCTCGTCCACCAGCACCGGCTCGCGGAACCGGGTGCCGCCGTGCACCACCCGGTGGCCGACCGCCGCCAGCTCGCCGTCCGGCAGGTCGGTGAGGATGCGCTCGATCGCCTGTTCGTGGTCGGCGACCGGCGAACCGGGCTCGCCGATGCGCTCCATCACCCCGGCCCGGACGGTGTCGTCGCCGTCGAGGAGGCGGAACTTCACCGAGGACGAGCCGGCGTTGAGAACGAGGATCGGGCGCACGGCACTCACCGTACAGCTGGTGGTTCAGTGCGAGCGGGCGTCCTGGAGCTCGTCACCCGAGTGTCGGGACGCGGGTCGGCTGGCCGGCAGCTTGACGTCGAGCCCGGCCGCCTCCGCCCCGGGTACCCCCACGGGGTGCGTCTCCGGCCGCTGCGGAGCCAGGCTGGACAGCGGGCCGAGCCGGCCGGCGGCCCGGATCAGCGGGTCGGTGAGCAGGGCCAGGGCGGTGGCCGGGACAGGCGCCGTGGTCCGGGTCGCCGGTACCGGGTAACGGCCACCCCGCCAGCGCGGGACCAGTCCGCAGGCGGCGACCGCGACGATCACGATGAGGCTGCCGATGATCCCGTCGAGGATGTAGTGGTTGCCGGTGATCACCACCACCGACCAGGTGGCGGTCGGGTAGAGCAGGGCGGCCCAGCGCCACCGGCTGCGGTACACCCGGATCACCGCGATCGCCACCAGCACCGCCCAGCCGACGTGCAGGGACGGCATCGCTGCGAACTGGTTGGCGAAGCCGCTGGTGGTGCTCTCCGGATAGGCCGACGGGCCGACGGTCACCATGGTGTCCACGATGCCGAATTCGGGCACCAGCCGGGGCGGCGCCAGCGGGTAGTTCATGTGGATGAGCAGCGCGATCGCCGTCGAGAGGATCAGCTCGGTACGGACCCGCAGGTACTGCCCCCGGTGCCAGACGAACAGCCAGGCCAGCACGGCGAAGGTGGCCGGGAAGTGCACGCCGACGTAGTAGAGGTTGGCCAGCCGGGCGACGTCGTCGGCCTGGGCCAGCACCCAGTGCTGGATGCTGAGCTCGGAGGGGAGCGCGAGCAGCCGTTCCAGGTGCCAGACCCGGTGCGCGTGCACGATCGCCTCGTCGGACTCGGCGTCGGCCAGATGCCGGCCCAGCTCGTACACGGCGAACATGACGCCGAGCAGGACGACCTCGACGACCAGGGCACGCAGCACCGCCAGCGGTCGACGCTGCTGGGCGGGCGGGACGGACGGGTGGATGGATGCTTCGGTGAGGGCCTCCTGCGCCACCGGACAAGCCTCCGTTTCTCCGTGGGGAGTAACGCGGACGCGTGTTGATCAAGCAGCGCGTTCCCGAGTTACCCAGGATGTCAGCTCACCGCCATCCGCACGCGGACGGGGTGTTCATTTTGTCGTGTGTCGGCGCTCCCGGCGACCCCGTTACCCGCAGTCCCACACGGTGGCCGACAGTGAGCGACGCACCGGCCCAGCCGCCCCGTACGGCTGCCGACCCGGCGGGTACATTTACTCTGGCCAGCGCAAACAGTATGCGCTACCCGAATAGTTCATTGTCCGTGGGGAGCCTGATACGTTGCTGAGGAGCCGCCCCACGCCGGCACCCGGCGCCCCCGGTTGCGCCGGCAACAGCCTGCTCCTGCCGGCCGACGAGAGGAGGTGTGATGACCGACACGGATGCGCTGATCAGCGAGATCATCGATGCCCAGCGCCAACTTCAGCGCAGTTTCGCAAGCGACCGCACCAACCCGCTGTTCCACTCCGCGCTGACCATGTCGCAGCTGCGGCTGCTGCTCACCCTGCACCACGACGGGCCGGCCGGCGGCCAGGAGTTGGCCCGCGGCCTGGGCATCAGCCTCGCCACCCTGACCGGCATCGTGGACCGGATGGTCGCCCACGGCCTGGTCACCCGCCGCGAGGACCCCAACGACCGGCGGGTACGCCGGATCGACCTGACCGAGGAGGGCGCCCGGCTGGGCGACAGCATCGTCACCGCCGGTACCCAGCGGCTGCGCCAGCGCCTCGCCCGCATCTCCCCCACCGACCTGGAGCTGGTCTGCCAGGCGCTGCGGGTGCTCTGCCAGGCCGGCGAGCCGGCAGACGGGCCGGACCGCGCCGCGCCCGACCCGGCGGCGGTCCCGGCCGCCACGCCGGTGCGGGCCCGGCGGTGACCGCGCGGCGGGACACCGCGGCGCCCGGACACCGCACCCGCTACGGCACCGTCGCCCTGGTCCCCGACCGCGACCGCGCGGACAGCTACACCCTGCTGGTCGACGGCGTGCCCCAGTCGCACGTCGACCTGGCCGACCCGACCCGGCTGGAGTTCGAGTACATGCGCCGGCTGGCCAGCCTCATCGACACCGCGGCGCCGGCCGGCGCGCCGCTGTCCGTGCTGCACCTGGGCGGGGGTGCGCTGAGCATGGCCCGCTACGTCGCGGCCACCCGCCCCGGCTCGCGCCAGCGGGTGGTCGAACGCGACCCGGAGCTGACCGCGCTGGTCCGCCGCGAGCTGCCGCTGCCCCGCGGCGCCGACATCCGGGTCCGCGCGGGCGACGCCCGCGAGGTCGTCGAAGCCACCGGCGAGGCCCGGTACGACCTGGTCATCGCCGACGTCTACAGCGCCGCGCAGATGCCCCGCTCGGTGGCCAGCAGCGAGTTCGCCGCCCAGGTGGCCCGGGTACTGCGGCCGCACGGCACGTTCGCCGCCAACATCGCCGACCTGCCGCCGCTGTCGTTCACCCGTACCCAGGTGGCCACCCTGGGTACCGCCTTCGCCCAGGTCTACCTGCTGGCCGACCCGGGGATGCTGCGCGGGCGCCGGTACGGCAACGTGGTGCTCGCCGCCGCCCAGCGGGAGCTGCCGCTGACGGCGCTCACCCGGGCGGCGGCCCGCGACGTCTTCCCCGGCCGGGTGCTGCACGGCGGCGACCTGGCGAAGTTCGTCGCCGGGGCCCGGCCGGTGGACGACGCCCGGGCCACCGAGTCTCCGCTGCCGCCGCCCAACGCCCTCGTCCCGCAGGAACGCTGAGCCGGGCCGGTCAGGAGTAGCGGGTCACATACCCCCGGCTACGGAAGACCCGCAGCATCCAGCCCAGGTAGGCCAGGCTCACCGCGACCGCCACCGCGGTACCGACGGTGGCCAGCGCCAGCTCGTGCCAGGGCACCGGCTCGCCCAGGGCAAACGCCCGACCGGCCGCGAAGGCGTGCGTGGTGGGCAGCACCTGGCCGATCGGGCGCAGCACCGCCGGCAGCGCCTGCACCGGGTAGAACACCCCGGACAGCGGCATCACCACGAACAGCACCCCCCAGGCGAACGCCTCCGCACCGTTGCCGAAGCGCAGCACCAGACCGGTCACGAACAGTGCGATCGCCCAGCCGATGAAGAGCAGCAGCAGCGCGATCGGGATCAGCCCGAAGCCCACCGAGGTGATGCTGAACGAATACGCCAGCCAGGCGATCAGCGCCACGCAGCCGACCCCGGCGACCAGCTTCACCAGGCCGAACAGCGCCACCCCGGCGACGTACTCCCACTCCTTCATCGGCGTGGCGAGCAGGTTGAGCACGCTGCGCGACCACGTCTCCTCCAGCACGCCGGTGGCGAGTGAGATCTGTGCCTGGTACACCACGTGCCAGAGCACCACGCCGACCATCAGGTAGAGCGCCACCTGGCTGGTACCGGTGGTGGCCCGGCTGGCCGCGAACAGCCCGATCGAGCCGAACAGCACCACGTCCACGGCCGGCCACACCACCACGTCGAAGAGCCGGTGCGGGCTGCGCCACAGCACCCAGGCGTGCCGCCGGACGATCGCCATCACCCGCCAGAACGAGGCGGCCGCCGGACCGTAGCTGGCGTAGATGTCGCTGCTCACCGCTTCACTCCTTGAAGGTCACCGTCGTGTAGGTCGGCATCGCGCGCGGCGGCGTCGCGCAGGTCGGCACCCCGCGCGGCGGCGTCGCGCAGGTCGGCACCCCGCGCGGCGGCGTCGCGCAGGTCGGCAAGGTGGAGGAAGACCTCTTCCAGGTCGGCGCGGCCGAAGCGCTCGGTGATCTGCGCGGCGGTGCCGTCGGCCACCACCCGGCCGAAGGACAGGAACACGATCCGCTCGCACAGCCGCTCCACCTCGACCATGTTGTGGCTGGTCACCAGCAGCGCAGTGCCCCGCTCGGCGCTGATCTCGCGCAGCGCGGTACGCACCCGCAGCGCCACGTCCGGGTCGAGGGAGGCCGTCGGCTCGTCCAGGATCAGCAGGTCGGGCGCGTGCAGCACGGACTTGGCGATGCCGACCAGCGTCTTCTGGCCACTGGACATCTCGGTGCCCATGGCCCGGGCCAGGTGCCCGATGCCGAAGCGCTCCAGGGTCGCCCGGACCGCCGCCTGCGGTCGGCGCAGGCCGGCCAGCCGGGCGAACATCTGCAGGTACTCGATCACCCGCATCTTCTCCGGCAGCGGCAGGTAGCCGGCGCCGAAGCCGACCCGGTTGAGCGCGGCGGTGCGCTGGCGGGGCAGCCGGTGGCCGAGGATGTCCACGGTGCCGGCGTCCGGGCGTACCACGCCCAGGCACATGAGCAGGGTGGTGGTCTTGCCGGCGCCGTTGGGGCCGAGCAGCCCGACCCGTTCGCCCCGGGCGACAGTGAGGTCGACCCCGTCCACGGCGCGACCGCGCCGGTAGGCCTTGACCAGCCCGGTGGCTCTCAGGGCCGGCGTAGATTCTGCGGATTTGCCCTGGCCGTCGGCCTGAGCTGCGAATACAGCGGACACAACCGACCATCCTTACCCGCGCCCGGCCGCCGCGCCACCGGGTTTACCTCGGCCCACGCCCGAGGTCAGAGCGAACCGGCGTCGTCCGCGACAGCCCGGTCCGCCGGGGCGCCGTCGACAACGGCCGCCGGGGCGTCGGTGAAGCCGAAACGCTGGCGCAGCCGGGCGTAGAAGTCGACCGGGTGGATGCGGACCAGCCGCAGCGGCTGCGCCGCGGCCTGCACGCTGACCCAGTCACCCGGATCGAGTACGCCGCGCAGCTGCCCGTCCACGCTGACCGCCACCTGGCCGGAGCGGCGCAGCACCCGGACCCGCACCGCCTCCTCGGCGGAGACCACCACGCTGCGGTTGAACACCATGTGCGGGGCCACCGGGGTGAAGACCATGGCCCGGGTACGCGGGGAGACCACCGGCCCTCCGGCGGCGAAGTTGTACGCCGTCGAGCCGGTGGGGCTGGCCACCATCAGCGCATCGGCCGAGTAGGCGGCGAACGGCGTACCGTCCACCTCCACCGCGAGGCTGGCCTGCCGGTCCCGGGCCAGCTTCTCGAAGACGATGTCGTTGACCGCGTGCACGTCCAACTCCAGGCCCGGGCCGTCGTCGCGCCGGTACGGCGGCGGGGGCAGCAGCGGACCCCGCCCGTAGCAGAGCAGGGCCTGCATCTGCTCGGGGATCTCCAGCGGCCGGGCCGCCCGGGCGGTGAGGACCAGCCGCTCCTCGATCCGCGCCCGCCCCTGCCGGAACGACTCCAGCGCCGGGCACACGTCGGCCGGCTCGACCTCGGTGAGGAAGCCGACCCGGCCCACGTTGACGCCCAGCACCGGTACCCCGTCGGCCATCGCGATCCGGGCACCGCGCAGGAAGGTGCCGTCGCCGCCGATGGTGAGGATCAGGTCCGGGTGGCCGGAGGCGGCCACCTCCTCCCGCGCGTTGCGCCGGCGCCCGGAGACCCAGTCGAAGTCCCAGACGTCGACGTCGCTCACCTCGATGCCCTGGCCCGCGGCCCAGTCGCGGACCTGCGTGGCCGCCTGCACGGCGGCGCGCCGACCCTGGTGGACCACCAACCCGATCCGCTGACACAGCACGCCCCCAGGCTAGTGCCCGGTTCAGGCCGGGGCGCGCAGCCGTACCAGGGTGACGTCGGCCGGCGCGCCGACCCGGACCGGCGGCCCCCAGAAGCCCACCCCGTTGGTGACGAACAGCTGCACCCCGTCGACCACGGCGTACCCGGAGACAACCGGCTGCACCGCCCGGACCACGAAGTTGAACGGCACCATCTGCCCGCCGTGGGTGTGCCCGGACAGCTGCAGATCCACCCCGTACCGGGCGGCCTCGTGCACCTGGACCGGTTGGTGGGCCAGCAGCACCACCGGCACGGTGGTGTCCCGGCCGGCCAGCGTGCCGGGGTAGTCGGGCGGGTCGCCGTAGCCGCCGCCGGTGGCGTCGTTCACCCCGGCCAGGATCAGGCCGCCCAGGTCGGTACGGGCGTTGTGCAGCGGCTTGATGCCCAGTGACGCCACCTCGTCCAGCCACGGCCGGTAGCCGGAGTAGTAGTCGTGGTTACCGGTGACGAAGAAGGCGCCGTCCCGGGCGCGTAGCCCGGCCAGCGGCGCCGCCGCCGCGCCCAGCTCCGCGACGGTGCCGTCGACGAGGTCACCGCAGATCGCCACCGCGTCGGCGGAGAGGCTGTTGACCAGCGCCACGATCCGTTCGGTGCGACCGCGCCCGTTGAGCGGGCCGAGGTGCAGGTCGGAGATGAGCGCGATGCGGTAGCCGTCCCGGGCGCGGGGCAGCTTGGCCAGTTCGACGGTGACCCGGCGGATGCGCGGCCGGCCCAGCGCCTGGGTGGCGCCGTAGCCGACGGTACCGGCGGCGACCAGGCCGGCCCCGACGGCCAGCGTCCGGCTCACCAGCAGCCGCCGCCCGGGATCCGGGGCGACGTCAGCACCCCGGCCGGGCCGCCCCTCGCCTGGCCCGGCACTGTCGGGCGGGGCCGGCTCGCTGCTCACCGCGTCGGGTGGTGAGGCGACGCTCACCGGGGCAGCGCTCCGCGCGACGGCGCGGCGGCGCAGGGTTCGGTTGAGTACCGGGCGGATCAGTTCGGTGACCGCCAGCGCCAGCAGGGCGTAGAACCACAGGGCCAGCCAGAGGTACCCGACGACGGCCAGCCCCGGCAGCGCGCTGCGGCTGGCCACGGCCGCCGGGACGGCCAGCGCCAGCAGGGTGAGCAGCACCGCGCCGGTGATCCGGGCGGCCCGTGACGGCATGGTGTCCCGGACCAGCCGGCGCCACAGGTACCAGTGGCTGGTCGGGATGATCGCCAGGAGCACCACGACCGCCACGATCATGCCGATGTCCACGCCGCGACGCTACCGTTGCCGACCGGCCGGCTACCTGCCGGTGGTCCGGCTCATCCGGTCCGCTCCGGGACCGCCGCGCCGACCGGCGACGCGGCCGGGCGCCGCGGCCACGCGCTGAGCGCGCCGGCGAGCAGGTAGATCAGGGTGGCGACGGCGAGGATGGCGAAGCTCGGCGGCAGCTGGTCCACCGCCGCGCTGGCCAGCAGGCCGAGCCAGACGCTGAGTACGGCGGCGGCGGCGGACAGCGCCAACGCCCGCCACGGCCGGCTGGTCAGCCTGTTGGCCGCCCCGGCCGGGGCGGCCAACAGGCCGAGGATGAGCAGCGCCCCGACCACCTGGCTGGCCTCGGCGGCGGTAGCGCCGACCAGGGCGAGGAAGCCCAGCCCCAGCAGGCGGACCGGGACCCCGCGGGCCGCCGCCACCGCCTCGTCCAGGCTGGCGAACAGCAGCGGGCGGGCGATCAGCAGCAGCAGGCCGCAGATCAGCGCGGCGACCAGGGCGGTGACCAGCGCCCGCCGGCCGGACAGGCCGAAAATGGAGCCGAACAGCACGGCGACGCTGGCCGAGCCGTTGCCCGAGCCGCTGCGGCTGTTGGCGTAGATGTTGAGAAAGAAGACGCCGAGCCCGAGCAGCCAGGCGAACACCCCACCGATCACCACGTCGTCGGGGCGGCCGCGGCGGCCCAGCACCCCCATGCCGAGGGCGACGGCGACGGTCAGCACGAAGACACCCAGCCGCGGGTCGAGGCCGAAGGCGAGCGCGGCGAGCGCGCCGGTGAAGGCCACGTGGGAGAGCGCGTCCGCGGTGAAGACCTGGCCGCGCAGCACCAGGAAGTAGCCGATCAGGCCGCAGGCCAGGCCGACGAGGGTACCGGCGAGCAGGGCGTGCTGCAGGAACGGCTGGCCGAGCGCGTCCACCGGACTGTGCAGCCTCATGCCGCCACCCCCGCCGGCCGGCGCCGCCACGCGCCGTGGCCGGCCACGGCCAGGAGATAGCCGCCGAAGGCGACGCTGGTCAGCCAGAATCCGATCGGGTACGCCGAGTAGTACCCGACGAACAGCGCCAACCACACGGTCACCAGCGCGAACAGCACACTGAGCGCGAGCCCGGCCAGCGGCCGGGCGGTCAGCCGCTGCGCGGTGGCCGGTGGCAGCACCAGCAGCGCGAACACCAGCAGCGCCCCGGTGATCTGGCTGACCGCCGCGGTGGCCGCACCGAGCAGCAGCAGGAACGCCACGCCGAGGGCGCGGACCGGCAGCCCGTGGGCGGCTGCCGTGTCGGCGTCCACGGAGCTGAACAGCAGCGGCCGGCCGATCACCGCCAGCCCGCCCAGCACCACCACGCCGACCCCGGCCAGCACCAGCACCTGCCGGTCGCTGACGCCGAGGAAGGTACCGAAGAGCAGGGCCGACGCACCGGCGGCGAAGCCCTGGTAGAGCGAGACGAACAGCAGCCCGAGTGCGAGCGCGAAGGCCTGCACGGTACCCACCACCGCCGACTCCTCCGAGTAGCCGCGCCCGCCGCGCCGGGGCGCCAGCGCGATGGCCAGCGCGGCCAGCACGCAGAAGACGAGGTAGCCGGTGCCGGCCGAGGCGCCGATGAGCAGTGCCCCGGCGGCGCCCGGGAAGCCGACCACGGCCAGCGCGTGCCCGGCGAACGCCTGCCGGCGCAGCACCATGAACCAGCCGACCAGGGCGGCCAGCACGGCGACCAGGGTGCCGGCCCGGTAGGCGTTGACCATGAACGGCAGCGACCACATGTCGCGCAGGTCGGCCGGCAGGTTCCAGCTGAACGGGGTCACGGGTGGCCGTGCCGGTCGGTGTGGTGGGCGGGGGCCTCCGGCTGGCCGACCACGATCAGCCGGCCGTCCCGGGTGGCCAGCACCTCGATCGGGGTGCCGTAGAGCCGGCTCAGGGTCTCCGGGGTGATCACCTCGGCCGGCGTGCCGCAGGCGGCGCCGCCCAGCCCCAGGTAGATCACCCGGTCCAGGTAGGGCAGGATCGGGTTGACGTCGTGCGCCACGATCATCACGGCGATCCGCTCGGCGCGGCAGATGTCGCCGATGAGCGCCGCGACGGCGGCCTGGTTGGGGAGATCCAGGCTGTCCAGCGGCTCGTCCAGGAGCAGCAGCCGGGGTCGGCGGGCCAGCGCCTGGGCGATCAGCAGGCGCTGCTGTTCGCCGCCGGAGAGCTGCCCGATCGGGCGGTGCGCGTACCCGCCCGCGCCGACCAGTTCGACCAGCTCGTCGACCCGGCGGGCGTCGGCGCGGGACCGGCGCCCGGGCAGCGGCAGTCCCCAGCGGTGCCCGTCCAGCCCGAGGCGGACCACGTCGACGCCGCGGATGCGCAGGCCGGAGTCGAAGCTGCGCCGCTGCGGCAGGTACCCGATCTCGTGGTTGGCCTGCCCGGGCGGGCGACCCAGCAGGCGTACCGTGCCGGCGGCCGGTGCGACCAGCCCGAGCACGACCTTGAGCAGGGTGGACTTGCCGACCCCGTTGGGGCCGAGGACGGCGACGAACTCCCCGGCGTACACGGTGGCGTCCAGGTCGGACCAGATGGTCCGGCCGGCGCGCCGAACCCGGGCGCCGCGCACCTCGACCACCGCCTCGGCGGTTGGCCCACCCGCCGCCTGATTGTCCGGGGCGGGTCGCTGGGACGTACGCATGGAAACCCCTACTTTCCGGTCGCCGTGGCCAGCGCGCCGCGCAGCGCGGTCAGCTGGGCGACCTGCCAGTCCTGGAAGTCGGCGCCGGCCGGGACCAGCGTCTCGGTGACGGCGGTGACCGGGATGCCGTGCCGGCGCGCGGCGGCCACCTGGGCCCGGACGTCCGGCGTCGCGTTCTGGCTGTTGTAGATGTAGACCTTGATCTGCCCTTCGGCGATCTGCGCGTCGACGGTGGCCTTGTCGGCCACCGTCGGGTCGGTGCCCTCGCTGACCGCGGTGAGGAACCGGGGCGGGGTACGCAGATCCAGGCCGAGCGCCGGGGTGAGCAGGGCGACGATCGACTCCGAGGCGCCCACCGGGGTACCGGACCAGCCGGCCCGGATCTCGTCGATGAGCCCGAAATAGCCGCCCAACCCGGTGCTCAGCAGCGCGTCCCGGCGCGCGGCGAAGTACTGCGCGTCGGCCGGGTCGGCGCGCTGGTAGGCGTCGGCCACCCGGGCGATCACGGCGCGCACGTCGGCCGGCCGGTACCAGCGGTGCGGGTTGTCGCCCGGCCGGGCGCCGACGATGTCCCCGACGACCAGGTCGCTGCGGCCGGCGCTGCCGCCGGTGGCCACCAGCCGGCTGGCCCAGGTGTCGTAGCCGACGCCGTTGACCAGGGTGATCCGGGCGCGGGCGATGGCGATGCCGTCGGCGGCGGTGGCTTCGTAGTCGTGCGGGTCGGCGTCCGGGTTGTCGATGATGCTGGTGACGGCGGCGTGCTGGCCACCGAGTTGGGCGGCGAGGCTGCCCCAGAAGTTCTCGGCGGCCACCACCCGGACCAGGCGCGGGTCGTTGACCCCGGGGTGGGCCGGCGTGGTCGCGCACCCGGCGGTGGCGACGAGCAGGACCGCGAGCAGCGCACCGGCGCGTCGGGCGGCCTGCGGAGTCCTCACCGCACCGACGCTAACGACAATCGTTTCCGTTAACAAATGCGGCCGACGGCATGTGTGCGACGGCCGGGCTCAGCGGGCGGCGCAGGCGGCGCAGGTACCGAAGATCTCCACGGTGTGGATGGCGTCGGTGAAGCCGTGCTCGGCGGCCTGCTGCTCGGCCCAGCGCTCCACGTCCGGACCCTCCAGCTCGACCGTCGCCCCGCAGCCCCGGCAGACCAGATGGTGATGGTGGCGGCCCCGGCCGCAGCGCCGGTAGAGCTGCTCCCCGGCCGGCATCCGCATCTGGTCCACCTCGCCGGCCTCGGCCAGCCGCTGCAGCGTCCGGTACACCGTGGTGAGCCCCACCTTGGCGCCCTGGGCGCGCAGGGCGGCGTGCAGTTGCTGGGCGCTGCGGAAGTCGTCGGTGCACTCCAGCAGGGCCAGCACCTCGGCGCGCTGGCGGGTGTTGCGGGCGGCACCGGGTACCGACTGCACCACCGTCACCACTGCCCTTCCATGCCGCGTCCCGCCCGCGCCGTGGCCCGGCGCGGGCGGTTAGCGAGTCTACGTCGCGCGCCCCGTCCAGGAGCCATTGTCGCGCCCCCGGACCGCCGGCCCGGCAGGCGGTGCGGACGGGTCACCGGTTGCTGGCAGGAAGCTGCGGTCGGCCAAGGCTGCCGGGAACCGGTCCACCGGCCTTAGCATCCGGTTATGGCCGATGCCCGCACGCCGGCGGACCCGCGATGACCGACGCCCCGCCGCCCGAGCCGCCGCTGCCGGCCCGGCTGTCGCTGGCCGCCGACTTCCCGCCGGCCACCGACGCCGACTGGCTCCGGCTGGCCGGCGCCGTACTGCGCAAGAGCGATCCGGACATCGGGCCGCACCAGGTCGTCGACGCGCTGGGCACCGGCACCTACGACGGGCTCACCCTGGCGCCGCTGTACAGCCCGGGTGTGCCGGTGCCGGACGCCGGGGTGCCCGGGCGGGCACCGTTCACCCGGGGCGTGACGACCGCGGGTGGCTGGGACGTCCGGCAGCGCCACGACGACCCCGACCCGTCCGCCACCCGGGAGGCGATCCTCGCCGACCTGGAGAACGGGGTCACCTCGCTGTGGCTGGTGCTCGGCCCGGCCGGCCTGCCGGTGCCGGCGCTGGGCAGCGTGCTGGACGGGGTGTACCTGGACCTGGCCGGCATCGTGCTGGACGCCGGCGAGCACACCGGCGCCGCCGCCGACGCGCTGTTCGACCTGCTCCGCGCCCGGGGCGTCGACCCGGCCACGGTGCACGGCAACCTGGGCGCCGACCCGCTCGGGCTGACCGCCCGTACCGGCGCCGCCACCGACTACGCCGACCTGCGGGAACTGGCCGGCCGGTGCGCTGGGCTGCCCGGGCTGCGGGCGGCGACCGTGGACGCCACGGCCTACCACGAGGCCGGCGGCTCAGACGCCGAGGAGCTGGCCCTGGCGCTCGCCACCGGCGTGGCGTACCTGCGCGAACTCACCGCCACGGGGCTCGACGTGCCGGCCGCCCTGGGGCAGCTGGAGTTCCGCTACGCCGCGGGCGTCGACCAGTTCGCCACCGTCGCCAAGCTGCGCGCCGCCCGCCGCCTGTGGGCCCGGGTGGCGCAGGAGTGCGGGGCGCTCGACGCCGGTGCGCAGGCCCAGCACGCGGTCACCTCGGCGGCCATGATGACCGCCCGCGACCCGTGGGTGAACATGCTGCGCGCCACGGTGGCCTGCGTGGCCGCCGGGGTCGGCGGCGCCGGCGCGGTCACCGTGCTGCCGTTCGACACCCGGCTGGGCCTGCCGGACGCCTTCGCCCGCCGGATCGCCCGCAACACCCAGGCGGTACTGCTGGACGAGGCCGGCGTGGGCCGGGTGGTCGACCCGGCCGGTGGCTCGTGGTACGTCGAGGCGCGCACCGAGGCCCTCGCGCGGGCCGCCTGGGAGCTGTTCACCGAGGTGGAGCGGCTCGGCGGGGCAGCCACGGCGCTGGCCAGCGGCTGGGTGGCGCAGCGCCTCGAGCAGACCTGGCAGCGCCGCGCAGACAACCTGGCGCACCGGCGCGACCCGCTCACCGGCGTCAGCGAGTACCCCAACCTGGAGGAGACCCTGCCCAGCCGGCGCCCGGCGCCGCGGGTCGAGCCCGGCCCCACCGGACTGCCCCGGCACCGCTACGCCGAGCAGTTCGAGGCGCTGCGCGACCGGGCCGACACCTACACCGCCAAGCACGGCGTACGCCCGACCGTCTTCCTGGCCACCCTCGGCCCGGTGGCCGCGCACACCGCGCGGGCCAGCTTCGCCGCCAACCTGTTCGCCGCCGGTGGCATCGCCACCGTCGGCAGCGGGCCGGTCGACGACCCGGCCCAGCTGCCCGCCGTGTTCGCCGCCAGCGGCGCCGAGCTGGCCTGCCTGTGCGGCAGCGACCGCAGCTACGCCGAGCTGGGCACCGCGGCGGCGGCCGCGCTGGCCACCACCGGCACCCCGGTCTGGCTGGCCGGCAAGCCGGCCGACCACCCCGGCGTCTTCGGCTACCTCTACACCGGCGTCAACGCAGTCGAGGTCCTCACCACCTGCCTGGACCAGCTCGGCGCCTGACGGCACCGGTCCGAGCCACCGGCTCCAAGCCGCGGGAGCGGGCCGACCGGAGCCTGCCCGGTCGGATCGGGTCGCCGGGCGCATGCGGGGTGTCCGGACCAATGTTCGCCGCGACTGTGACCGGTGACAACACCGACCATCCCGGCTGGTCGCTGACCGGGTGACCGGCGAAAATGCGTTGAGTTGGCGGTACCGGCGGCCGCACGCTGGGACCACCAGCCGTCCGGCCCACCCCCTCCCCCGCGATCCGAGGAGTCCCATGCGCCTGCTCCGCGACCTGTGGGCCACCTCGCCGCGGCGTACCGCGCTGGTGGCGGCCCTCGTCGTGCTGGGCGCCTGCGGACAGGCGGCCGCCTCGGCGCTGGCCGGACCGGTGCTGGTGCACCGCTCCTGGCCGCTGTTCCTGCTACTGGCGCTCGGGCTGGTGGTGACCACGCTGGGCGACCTCGCGGTCGGGCTGGTGACCGCCCGGCTCACCGCCGACTGGTCGGCCGACCTGCGCCGGCGGCTGTGCCGGGTGGCCTTCGGCCAGGACCTGCCCACGCTGGAGACCACGCCGGTCGGCGAGCTGCTCGACCGCATCGACGGCGACGTGTACCAGGTGGCGTCGGAGGTGCGCGGCAGCGGCGTCCGGATCGCCCAGGGGCTGGCCGTCGGCGTGCTGTCCATCGTCACCGCGGCGGTCGTCTGGTGGCCGGCCGGGGTGGGCATGGTGGTGGTCGCCACGCTGCTGATCATCGGGCTGGCCGGGCGGGTCCGGCAGATCGGGCCGATCCGGATCGCCGAGGAGGAGGCCTGGTCGGACCTGGCGGCGGCGATGGAGGAGTCCATCCACGGCCAGGACGACATCCGCACCAGCCTGGCCCGCCCGTACGTGGTGCGGCTCTACGCCCGCAGGGCCGCCGAGGTGCTGGCCCGGGGCCGACAGGTGTGGACCCGCTCGGCACGCATCTCGGCCACCGCGGCCGGGGTGATGCGCGTCGCCGTCGCGCTGGTGGTGCTCGGCGGCGCCTGGGCGCTGGCCGCCGGCCGGCTGGACGCCGCCCGGCTGACCACGGTGTGGCTGCTGGTCCTCTCGTTCACCTTCACCGTCGACCACGTCAGCCGGATGATCCCCGAGTTGCAGAACGCGCTGGGCGCCTGGGGCCGGGTCACCCTGCTGCGGGCCGCCCGGCAGGAGCCGCTGGGCGGCACCGCGCCGACCCCCGGCGACCTGGAGATCCGCGACCTGACCTTCGCGTACCCGGCCCGGGCCGGGGACGGGCAGCGGCGACCGGCGCTGGTCGGGGTCGACCTGACGTTCCGGCGCGGGCACTCCTACGCGGTCGTCGGGCGCACCGGCTCGGGCAAGTCGACGCTGGCCAAGGTGCTCACCCGGGCCGTGGACATCCCGGCCGGGACGGTCCGGCTCGCCGGGCACGACGTGCTCGACCTGGACCTGGAGCAGCTGCGGCGCTGGGTGGCGATCGTGCCGCAGCGGACCGAGATCCTCGCCGGTACCCTCGCCGAGAACGTCGCCCTGTTCGACCCGGAGCTGCTCGACGCGGCCGGCCGGGCCCTGGACGAGCTGGGCCTGGCCCCCTGGGTGGCGCAGCTGCCGGACGGGCTGGGCACCCGGCTCGGCGACGGCGGGTACGTGCTCTCCGCCGGCCAGGAGCAGCTGGTGGCATTCGCCCGGATCCTGGTGCGCGACCCCCAGGTGGTCATCCTGGACGAGGCCACCGCCCGGATGGACCCGGTGACCGAGGGGTACGTGCAGCGGGCCACCGACCGGCTGCTGCGCGACCGGATCGGCATCGTCATCGCCCACCGGCTCTCCTCGGTCCGCCGCTGCGACGACGTGGTGGTACTCGCCGACGGCGCGGTGCTGGAGGCCGGGCCGCTGGGCGCGTCCGAGCGCTTCGCCGAGCTGCTGGCCAGCTCGGAGATCGCGGTGCCGGTCGGCGCCGCGGTGGGCACCGCAGGCCCGCCCAGCGGCTCGGGCCCGGACCGGGGCACTGCGCTGGTCGACCTCGGGCCAGCCGCCGGGGACCGGGGTGCCGCGTCGGGCGACCGTGCACCGGCCGCCAGCGTGGCCGCGGCTGACCTGGACAGGACGCCGGCCGGGAGCGGGGAGCAGGCCGGGGGCGGGGAGCAGGCCATCGGGCGCGGGGCGGGGCAGGCGCCGGTGAAGGTGGCTCCGCCGCCACAGCCGCCGCTGCCGCCGGTGCGTACCCTGCGGGAGATCTGCCGACTGGTCACCAACGATCCCCGGTGGGGCGCGGCCGGCGTGGCGCTGTTCCTGGTGATGGTGGTCTTCGGCCTGGACGGCGCGGTGCTGCCCTGGCTGTGGGCGCATCTGGTGGACGGGCGGGGCAGCGTGCTGTGGCCGGCGCTGGGCATCGTGCTCGCCCTCGCCGTGGTGGTGCCCGTGCCCTACTACGCGGGGACCTGGTATCCGGAGTGGTGGGTCCGGCAGATGCTGCGCATCGGCGCCCGGCTGGTCTACGGCCAGACCGGGCCGCGCCGGATCAGCGGGCACACCCCGGCTGAGGTGGTGGCCCAGGGCGGCAACACCGAACGGGTGGTGGAGCTCGCCGACAACGTGGTCGACCAGTTCATCGCCTCCGTCGTCCTGGTGGTGATGACGGTGGTGACGTGGACCGTGGTGCCCGGGCTGTTCTTCGTCGGCACCATGGTCATCTCCGGGCTGGCCGCCACGCTGTTCGGGCCGCTGCTGGCCAAGGCCGCCGCCCGCACGGTGGCCACCCGCGCGGCGTTCGCCACCGCCCTGGTGTCCTGCCTGTCGGCCGCCCGCACGGTGAAGCTCGCCGGTGCCTCCCGGTCGGTGCTGGACCACCTGGCCCGACTGGACGCGACCCGCAGCGAGACCCAGCGCCGGGAGATCGCCGTACAGGTGTGGGCCCGCTCGACGCCGGCCATGGCCAGCGGCCTGTTCCCGATCGGCGTGTGGGCGCTCTACCTGGCCGGCGACCTGTCCGCCAGCGCGGCGCTGGTGGCCGTCTCCACGCTCGGCGCGGCCCGCTGGTTCGCCTGGACCACCGCGTCACTGGTGTCGCAGCTGCCCTCGGCCCGGGTGTGGACCCGGCGCACCGTGGCGATGGCCGGCATCGGCGACTACTCGGCCTCGGTCCCGGGAGTCGACCTGTCCGCCGGGACCGCACCGGCGCCGGTGGTACCGCCGCGCACGCCGCTGCGCCAACTGGAGCTGTCCGGCTTCACCGCCGTGCACGAGGACGGCACGGTCGCCGCCCGGGACATCGACCTGACGGTCGGCCGGGGCGAGCTGGTGCTGGTGGTCGGGCCGGTCGGCGCCGGGAAGTCCTCGCTGCTGCGGGCCCTGGCCGGCATCGTGCACCACACCGGGCAGCTGCGCTGGAACGGCGAGCCGGTGACCGAGCCGGAGATCTTCCTACGCCCCGGCCAGGTCGGGTACGTCGCCCAGCTGCCCCGGGTGCTCTCCGGTACGGTGGCCGACAACATCCAGCTCGACCACGACCTGGACGCCGCCAGCGCGGTCAGCGCCGCCCAGCTCGACCACGACCTGCGCGCCGCCGGTGGCGGGCTGGGGCTGCTCGTCGGGCACAAGGGCGTGCGGCTCTCCGGCGGCCAGCTGCAGCGGCTGGCGCTGGCCCGGGCGCTGGCGGCGCGCACCGAACTGCTCATCGCCGACGACGTCTCCTCGGCGCTGGACGTGACCACCGAGCTGGAGCTGTGGCGGGTGCTGCGCGAGCACGGGCTCACCGTGATCGGCTCCACCTCCAAGCGGGCGGCACTGGCCCGGGCCGACCGGGTGGTCGTGCTGCAGGGCGGCCGGGCGGTGGCTCAGGGCAGCTGGCTGGAGCTCGCCGACCGCTGGGGGCACCTGGCCGGCTGAGCTGAGCCGGGCGCACAGGCTGGCTCGGTCGGCGCGGACTGCGTCGCCCGCAGTGCCGCCCGCCGGGCCGCGCCCTTCGGAGGGCTTCGCTCTGGGAGTCCGGACCGCGCTGCACGCAGCGGTTCAGCCGGGCACCGGTCCGAGGATCTGTCCGTACCATTCCTTCGGGTCGACGTCGCGGAGGTGTTGGGTGAGCGCCCACCGCTGGTGCCCGGGGTCGACGACCACGGCCTGCCGCACACCCCAGGGGCGATCGCCCGGCTCGTCGATGACGGCGCCGCCGGCCCGGGCTGCCCGTCGGCAGGCCGCGGCAACATCCTCGACGAACACCTGGGTCAGGCTCGAGGTGTCGGCAAGCTGGCCGCCACGTCGGCCCAACAGAATCACAGAGCCGTCCCGCTCCAGTTCGACGTGTCCGACCCAGCCGTCGGGCAGCGACGCCCGGACCACCTCGCGCACCCCGAGCACCTCGGTCAGCCAGCCGACAACCGCCATCGGGTCGTCGTACAGCACACAGGGCACCACGGTCGGATAGCCACGTTCCGGGTCGTACACAGCTGTGCTCCTTCACGAATCTGCGGACAGTGACGTGGGAAAGCTACGTCGGAACGCCCCGGAACTCTTGACGGAAATTGACCCTCCCGGGGTCACGGCATCGGGCCCAATGCCTGCGCGGGCGTGATGCCGGCCAAGGTGGTGAACTCCCGGGTCAGGTGCGACTGGTCCGCGTAACCGCAGCCGGCCGCCACCTGCGCCAGCGACATGCCGCCGCGCGCCAGCAGGCGCGCCGCCCGTTCCTGGCGCAGCACCCGCGCCGCGATCTTGGGAGTCGTCCCGACCTGCTCACGGAACAGGGCAATCAGGTGCCGGTGGCTGCGGCCTGTAGCGGCCACCAGGTCCGCCACCCGGACAGCCCCGCCGGCCCGCCGCATCGTCCGCCACGCCCAGGCGAGCTCCGGGGACGGGGACGGACCGGCGGCCATCCTCGCCGCGAGCAGGCCGTCGAGTACCTCGAAGCGGGCCGGCCAGGGCCGCGCTTCGCCGAGGCGCTCAGCCCACCGCCCGGCATCGGCTCCGATCAGGTCGGACAACTCCACGACCCGGTTACCCAACTCGTGCACGGGCACACCGAACAGCGAGAAGGCCGCGAGCGGATCCAACCGGACCTGCACCCCGCACTGGCGGCCGTGGTGCTCGGTCCAGGTCGGTCGATCATGTACCCCGGCGACGAAGGACGAGTACGCCACCAACTCCTGCGCGCCGGGCGTAGGCTGCGCCCGGAAGCCGTCGCCACGGCTGATGATCATGATGAACTCAGCCGCCGGTGTCTCCCGCCGAGGCGCCGGCACCGGGGTGTCCTGTTGATAGCCCAGATAGGCCCGAACCCGGCCGCGCACAGCCGCACCGGCAACGCCGTCGGCAGATTCGCGGAAGCCGCCGCCGATCGGCTTGGACTGCGGGCCCACGCGCACGCCGCCCACGCTACGCCCCCGGGTCGGGCGGCAGCTGTGGCTCCCGCGGCGCGACGGAGTTGCCGACCCGGCGTGGGCTCGATCACCTTCGCCGGTGCCCCCTGGCCGGCAGGTCGGTCCCGGCACGATACTGCGCCCGGGCCGCCACGGCCGGCGACGAGGGAGGGCGCTCAGGTGCACATCGAGGTCGACGAGCCCACCCGGGCGGACGTGCTGGCGCTGCTCACCGAGCACCTGGCGGACATGTACGCCACGTCGCCGCCGGAGAGCGTGCACGCGCTGGACCCGACCGCGCTCACCGCGCCGGCCGTCACCTTCTGGACCGCCCGGGTGGACGGTGTGCTGCTCGGCTGCGGGGCGCTCAAGGAGCTGGACCCGACCCACGCCGAGATCAAGTCCATGCGCACCAGCCCGGCGGCGCGCGGGCGCGGGGTGGCCACCGGCATCCTCGGTCACCTGCTGAGCACCGCCGCCGGGCGCGGGTACCGGCGGCTCAGCCTGGAGACCGGCGCGCAGGAGTTCTTCGCCCCGGCCCGCCGGCTCTACCAGCGGCACGGCTTCACGCTGTGCCCGCCGTTCGGCGACTACCTGCCCGACGACAACAGCGTCTTCCTGACCCGTACCGTCTGAGTTGGCCGGTACTGGCCAGCGGCGGGGCCGGAGAATGTGGTCACAGCCGCCCCGGGGGCGGGCCGGCGGACTTAGCATCCGTGCATGACGCAGGCGTACCCGCTGATCCCGGACTTCGGCGCCGTCGAGCTGGGCCCGCCGCCGGTCGCCGCGACCGGCCCGGCGGTGGCCCCGGCCGACACCGGGGAGCGCAGCTGGCACACCCCGGAGGGCATCCCGGTTCGGCCGCTCTACACCGCCGACGACCTGGCCGACGTCGACTTCCTGGACACCTGGCCGGGGATCCCGCCCGTACCTGCGCGGCCCCTACCCGACGATGTACACCACCCAGCCGTGGACCATCCGCCAGTACGCCGGCTTCTCCACCGCCGCGGAGTCCAACGCCTTCTACCGGCGCAACCTGGCGGCCGGGCAGAAGGGCCTGTCGGTCGCCTTCGACCTGCCCACCCACCGGGGCTACGACTCCGACCATCCGCGGGTCGCCGGCGACGTCGGCATGGCCGGCGTGGCCATCGACTCCATCCTGCGACATGCGGCAGCTCTTCGACGGCATCCCGCTGGACCGGATGAGCGTGTCGATGACCATGAACGGCGCCGTGCTGCCGATCCTGGCGCTCTACATCGTGGCCGCCGAGGAGCAGGGGGTGGCGCCCGGAGCAGCTGTCCGGGACCATCCAGAACGACATCCTCAAGGAGTTCATGGTCCGCAACACCTACATCTACCCGCCGCAGCCGTCGATGCGGATCATCTCCGACATCTTCGCCTACACCTCGACGCAGATGCCGCGCTTCAACTCGATCTCGATCTCCGGCTACCACATCCAGGAGGCCGGCGCGACGGCCGACCTGGAGCTGGCCTACACGCTGGCCGACGGCGTCGAGTACCTCCGCGCCGGGCTCGCCGCCGGGCTGGACATCGACGCGTTCGCGCCCCGGCTGTCGTTCTTCTGGGCGATCGGCATGAACTTCTTCATGGAGATCGCCAAGCTGCGGGCGGCCCGGCTGCTGTGGGCCAAGCTGGTCAAGCCGTTCGACCCGAAGCCGACCCGCGGTCGCTGAGCCTGCGCACCCACTGCCAGACCTCCGGCTGGTCGCTGACCGCCCAGGACGTGTTCAACAACGTGGCGCGTACCTGCGTCGAGGCGATGGCGGCCACCCAGGGGCACACCCAGTCGCTGCACACCAACGCGCTGGACGAGGCGCTGGCGCTGCCCACCGACTTCTCCGCCCGGATCGCCCGCAACACCCAGCTGCTGCTGCAGCAGGAGTCCGGTACCACGCAGGTGATCGACCCGTGGGGCGGATCGTCCTATCGTGGAGCGGCTCACCTACGACCTGGCCCGGCGCGCCTGGCAGCACATCGAGGAGGTGGAGGCGGCCGGCGGCATGGCCGCGCGCGATCGACGCCGGCATCCCGAAGCTGCGGGTGGAGGAGGCGGCCGCCCGGACCCAGGCCCGGATCGACTCCGGCCGCCAGCCGGTGATCGGGGTCAACCAGTACCGGGCCGACGCCGACGAGGCCGATCGACGTGCTGCAAGGTGGACAACAGCGCGGTCCGCGCCGAGCAGGTGGCCAAGCTGCGCCGGCTGCGCGCCGAGCGGGACGAGCCGGCCTGCGCCGCCGCCCTGGCGGCGCTGACCCGGGCCGCCGCCGCCGAGCCCGGCCCGGACGCCAACCTGCTGGCCCTGGCGGTGGACGCGGCCCGGGCGCACGGCCACGGTCGGCGAGATCTCGGACGCGCTGGAGCGGGTGTACGGGCGGCACGCCGCACAGATCCGTACCATCGCCGGGGTGTACCGCGAGGAGGCCGGGGACCGACGGCGACGTCGAGCGGGTACGCGACGCCGCCGCCGAGTTCGCCGCCGCCGAGGGGCGCCGGCCCCGCATCCTGGTGGCCAAGATGGGCCAGGACGGGCACGACCGCGGCCAGAAGGTGATCGCCACCGCCTTCGCCGACCTCGGCTTCGACGTCGACGTGGGCCCGCTGTTCCAGACGCCGGCGCGAGGTGGCCCGGCAGGCGGTCGAGGCCGACGTCCACATCGTCGGGGTCTCCACCCTGGCCGCCGGGCACCTGACCCTGGTCCCGGCGCTGCGCGAGGAGCTGGCCGCGGCCGGGCGGCCGGACATCATGGTCGATCGCCGGCGGGGTGATCCCGCCGCAGGACTACGACGACGCTGCGCGCGGCCGGGGCGGCGGCCATCTTCCCGCCCGGGCACGGTGATCGCCGAGGCGGCGCTGGACCTGCTGGCCGAGCTGACCCAGCGGCTCGGGCACCCGCAGCCACGGTGAGCCGCTGCGGATGTCGACGGCGTACGCGGCCGGGGTACGGGCCGGCGACCGGGCGCTGGATCGCCCGGGCCATCACCCTGGTCGAGTCGACCCGGCCGGACCACCGGGCGGCCGCCCAGCGGCTGCTGGACCAGCTGCGCCCGCGCCGGCCCGACCCGGCGGGTCGGCATCACCGGGGTACCCGGGGTGGGCAAGTCGACCTTCATCGACGCCCTCGGCACCCACCTGACCGGCCAGGGGCACCGGGTGGCGGTGCTGGCGGTGGACCCGTCGTCGACCCGTACCGGCGGCAGCATCCTGGGCGACAAGACCCGGATGGCCCGGCTGGCCACCGACCCGGCCGCCTTCGTACGCCCGTCGCCGACCGCCGGCACGCTGGGCGGGGTGGCCCGGGCGACCCGGGAGGCGATGGCCGTGGTCGAGGCGGCCGGCTACGACGTGGTACTGGTCGAGACGGTCGGGGTGGGCCAGTCGGAGACCACGGTGGCCGAGATGGTGGACAGCTTCCTGCTGCTCAGCCTGGCCCGTACCGGGGACTCGCTGCAGGGCATCAAGAAGGGCGTACTGGAGCTGGCGGACGTGATCGCGGTCAACAAGGCCGACGGTCCACACGCGACCGAGGCGAAGTCGGCGGCCCGGGAGCTGGCCGGGGCGCTGCGGCTGCTGCGCGCGGACCGGCTGGCAGCCGCCGGTGCTCACCTGCAGCGCCCTGGAGGGCACCGGGATCGACACGGTGTGGCAACATCTGCTGCGGCACCAGGACGCCCTGGCGGCCACCGGCGAACTCGACCGGCGCCGGCGCCGGCAGCAGGTCGGCTGGGTGTGTTCGCTGGTCCGCGACGCGCTGCTGGAGGCCTATCAGCGCGATCCGGGGGTCCGCGCGCTGGCGCCTGGCGTGGAGGAGGCGGTGGCGGCCGGCGAGCTGAGTCCGGCGTCGGCGGCGCAGCGCCTGCTGGACGCGTACACCGAAGGTATCGGCAGCAAACCTCCCGGCAACAAATAGTGACTCGTCAACTTCATTCTGTTATCAATACCACAGGTGAGCGCTAACACCGCAGGTCAGCGAGCTCACGACAACGCAGGGTGATCGTGAAGGTTGCCCCCGCTTGCTCACGTTTGCCAGACTGCCCCGGTGTCAGCCAACACCTCGGCGCCCCGGGCCGGGGTCCACCCGGACCTCACCGGCCCACCGGCGCTCACCCTCCCCGACGGCTTCACCGGCACCCACGCCGACCAACTCGCACGCAGGCTCAAGGCGCTCGCCGACCCGATCCGGTTGCGCCTGATCTCACTCATCGGCTCGCACGCGGAAGGCAAGGTCAGCGTCCTCGAACTGGCCCAGGACTTCCATGTCACCGGCCCCACCCTCTCCCACCACCTGCGGGTGCTGCGGGAGGCGGGGCTGGTAAGCCCCGAACGCAGAGGCACCTGGATCTACTACACCCTGGTGCCGGAGCGACTCGCTGACATCTCCGGGGAGCTGGGCAGCACCTTCCCGGGCCGCCGACACTCCACCTAGACCGCCCCGACCCTCCACCCAGACCGCCCCGACGCTCCACCCAGGCCGCCTCAGCGGACCCGTACCGCGAGTTTGCCCAGCGTGCCGGTGGCGAAGTCGGCGAACGCCCGGGGCACCTCGGTGAGCCCGTACACCCGCTGTACCGGTACCCGCAGGCGCCCGTCGGCCACTGCTGCGGCGATGTCGTCCAGCACGGCGCGCCGGGGGTCGGCGGCCACCGCCCAGGTGGTCAACCCCGGGCCGGTGACGCTGCGCGCGGCGCAGCTGTCCGGGCCGGGCAGCAGCAACGACGCCAACCGGCCGTCCGGCGCCACCAGGCCGGCCAGCTGCGCCGCGTCGCCGGCCAGGTGCAGCGCCATGTCGACCCCGCCCGGGGCCAGCCGCGGCACCGCGGTGGTCAGCTCGGTGCGGTCCACCGCGTGGTGTGCGCCGAGGGCGCGGACGTGGTCGGTCTCCCGGCCGGGGCTGGCGGTGGCGATGACCGTGGCGCCGGCCGCGACAGCGAGCTGGACGGCGAACGCCCCGACTCCACCGGTGGCGCCGCTGACCAGCAGGGTCCGCCCGCCGACCGGGGCGAGCACGGCGAGCATGGCGTAGGCCGCCGAGCCGGCCAGCCCGAGCACCCCGGCGGTGGCCAGGTCCAGCCCGGGCGGGACCAGGGCGGCCTGGTGGAGCTGCGACAGGACCAGGAATTCGGCGAAGGAGCCGGCGTGCAGTGGCTGGACGGGCACCACCCCGAAGACCTCGTCGCCCAGGGCGAAGTCACGCACGCCCTCGCCGAGCTGGTCGACGATCCCGGCGAAGTCGCGACCCAGCGTCACCGGGTACCCGTGCGGCAGCACATCGACCAGGTACCCGGCGGCCAGCGCCAGGTCGAAACCGTTCAGCGAAGCGGAGTGCACCTTGACCCGGATGTCCCCCGGCCCCACCAGCGGCTCCACTGTGTCCACCAGCGTCGGCCCGGCGGCGGGACCACCGGCGACGACCGCGCGCATAGCCAGGCTCCTCTGCCGTCGACGGATACCGGCGTCCCCAGGCGCAGGCCCAGGCTACCGGCGCGGTGGCCGGGTGCCATGGGCCGTCCGGACGGCGTTGCCGTCCGGGTGTGCGTTGCGGGCGCGGGCTCCGACGCCGGCAACCGTATGCGGCACGACGCGCCAGACGTCCGCGTTCCATTCACCTTCATCGTGCCGGCGGTGTACGGTGCTGGCCGGGACGGGCTCCGGCCGCTGGGGGGTGTACGGCGATCAGCACGTTCGATGACGACGACCTGGGGGCTGCCCTCGTTGACGCGATCGGCGGCGACGAGGATGCCTTCGGCCGGCTGTGGCGGGCGCTGCACCCGGCTCTGCTGCGTTACCTGCGCGTGGTGGTCGGCGAGGGCGCCGACGACGTGGCCTCCGAGACCTGGCTGCAGGTGGCCCGGGACCTGGGCGGCTTCGACGGCGGGGCGACCGCCTTCCGGGTGTGGCTGTTCCGGGTGGCCCGCAACCGGGCCATCGACGAGCAGCGCCGGCTCGGCCGCCGTCGGGAGGAGCCCCGGGAGCTGTCGCTCACCGATGCCGGGCACGCCGCCGCGCCGGACGCCGCCGCGGAGCTGATGGAGCGGCACGGCACCGGCTGGGCGCTGCGCCTGATCGGCACGCTCCCGCGCGACCAGGCCGAGGCGGTGATGCTACGGGTGGTGGCCGGGCTGGACGTCGCGGCCACCGCGACGGTGCTGGGCAAGCGCGCCGGCGCGGTACGCATCGCCACCATGCGGGGGCTGCGCCGGCTGGCCGCACACCCGGAGGTGGTGGCGCGGGGCGCGCCGGAGCAGCGGCGGTCGGCGCCGGTGCAGGCAAGCCGGACGGAGGGGGTGTAACGCGATGCGTGGCTGGAGCGCTCTTATCGGTGCAATGCGCGCTTGGCGAGGTGGACCCATGGGCCTCCGCACGGCCGACCGGCCGCGCGGCACCCGTGCGCCGCGCTCCGGGCTCGACCTGCTGCTGGCCGACGTGTCAGCGCCGGCCAGTCCGGAGGAGTTGGTCCACGAACGACAGGCGGTCACCGGGTACACCCGGGTTCGCCGCGAGGCCCCGGCCGGTCGGATCCCCCCCGGACGCCCGACCGGCCGGGCACGTCGCGGCGCGATGACACTGGTGAAGGTCTCGGCCGGTGTCGCCGCCACGCTGGTCAGCGGCACCGCGTTCGCCGCCCAGACCGGCAACCTGCCGGCCGGCGCGCAGCAGCGCCTGCACGACACGTTCCCGTTCGTCGCCGGGACTTCCGCCGGCCCCTCCACCGCCGGCCGCCCGAGCCAGCTCGGCCCGACCACCGGGCCGTCGGCGGTCCGGACCCCGGCCGTCACCGCCGACCCCACGCTGGTACAGCTGTGTCAGGCATGGTGGGACGCGCACACCGGCGGCCAGCACAGCACTGCGCTGCCCACCGCCGACGAGGCCGCGCTCGCCGCCGCTGCCGGCTCGGCGGAGCGGATCACACCGTTCTGCGCACAACTGCTGGGCGGCGACAAGAACGACAAGCCCACCGGCACGCCGACCACGTCCACCACCGCCAAGCCGGGAAAGGCCAAGAAGAGCCCGAAGGACCACACCACGCCGAAGCACTGATCCGTACCTCCGCGGGACGACCCGCTCCCCCGGGCCGTTCCGCGGGTGGGGGGATCCGGCATCCCGGCGCGGCCCCAACCCGCGCCGGGATGCCGGATGGATGAGCGGACAGGTGGGAACACATGCAGTTGCGCCCGCACGCACCGGTCTTCGCCGACCGCAGCGCAGGACGCTGCGCTGGCAGCGGCTGGAGCGTATCGGCGCCGCCGCGCACCGCGCCGCCCGCGGCGTGGGCGTATCCGGCTGAGCACGGACCGCAGTAACGGCCAGCCGCCCCGGTGCGCTCCTTCAATACCGCGTGACCCGCGCGGCACGACCCCCCTACCCCCGGAGGTCCCATGCGCACTCCGTTGCGCACGGCCGTGGCTCTGGTGACGCTGCTGACCGTGGCGTCCACTGTGGCCATCGGCCAGGCCGCCCAAGCGGCGCCGTCACCCACGGCCAACGCCCACGCCGTCAAAGTCTGTGCCGCCACCGCACCGGGCACGGCGGCCTGCCATGCCTGGGCGCGGACCGACGCCGCGCCCCAGGCCACCCCGGCCGGTCTCGGGCCGGCGTCACTGCGCTCCGCCTACAACCTGACCTCGTCGGGTTCGGCCAGCCAGACCATCGCCATCGTGGACGCCTACGACGACCCGACCGCCGAGGCCGACCTGGCCGTCTACCGCAGCCAGTTCGGGCTGCCGGCGTGTACCACCGCCAACGGCTGCTTCCGCAAGGTCGACCAGAACGGCGGTACCGGGTATCCGCGCAAGGACGCCGGCTGGGCGCTGGAGGTCTCCCTGGACCTGGACATGGCCTCGGCGATCTGCCCGAGCTGCCACATCCTGCTGGTGGAGGCGAAGACCAACTCGTTCGCCAACCTGGGCGCGGCCGAGAACCGGGCGGTCACCCTGGGCGCGACCGTGGTCAGCAACAGCTGGGGCGGTTCGGACGCGGCCGACTCGACCTACGGCTCGTACTTCAACCACCCGGGAGTGGCCATCACGGTCAGCTCGGGCGACGCCGGGTACGGCGCTGAATACCCGGCCTCCTCGCACTACGTGACGGCGGTCGGCGGCACCACGCTGACCAGCGGCGGCGGCACCCGCGGCTGGACGGAGAAGGCGTGGAGCGGGGCCGGCAGCGGCTGCTCCACGCTTAACACCGCCCTGTCCGGCGCGGCCGGCGCCGGTACCGGCTGCGCGAAGCGCGCGGTGGCCGACGTCTCCGCGGTAGCCGACCCCGCCACCGGGGTTTCGGTCTACGACACCGTGTCCTACCAGGGCCGCTCCGGCTGGTGGGTGGTGGGCGGCACCAGCGCCTCGGCGCCCATCATCGCCGGCGTCTACGCGCTGGCGGGCAACGCGGCCAGCATCGACAACAACTACCCGTACGCGCACGCGGCGAGCTTCTTCGACGTCACCTCCGGCAGCAACGGCACCTGCCCGACCAGCCAGTGGTGCACCGCCCGGACCGGCTGGGACGGCCCCACCGGACTGGGCACGCCGAACGGCACCGCCGGGTTCTAGCCAGCACGTACCGGGGCCGGGTGCCGGCCGCTCCCGCCCCGGTCACCCCCGCCTGATCGGCGCCCACCCGGCCGGTGCGCGCCGATCCGCGGGACCCGGGTAGGGTCGCCGTGAACACAGCACGGCGACCCTACCCGGCGGTGGCGCAGCGATGACCGACGAACCGGCCACCCCGGTCCCCGACCAGCCGGCCCCCGACACCGACCCGCTCCGCCCCCGGCACAGCCTGCTCGACCGGTGGTGGATCGTGCTCGGCGCCACCCTCCTGCTGGCCCTGATACCGGCGGCGTTCACGCTGCTCTCCCGGGACAGGGATCCGGCCAACCCGGCAGCGCCGGTACCGTCGCTGCCGGTCAGCGTCGCCCCGCCCGGCACGGCCGGCAGCACTGCCCGGGCCGCGTCGTTTCCCGGTGCGGCGGACGTCACCTCACGGTCGCCACGCCCGTCCGGCAGCCCGAAGCCGCGGACCAGCGCCCCGGTGCCGGCGCCGACACCGGCCGGCCCGAGCGCCACCCGCAGCCCGGCCGGCCCGGCGTCGTTGACGGTCCGGGCCACCACGCCGCTCTTCGCCGGCCAGTCGCTACGGACCTTCGGCACGGTCCTGACCATGCGGGCCGACGGGGACCTGGTGGTCACCGACGCGATCGGGCGGCGGCTGTGGCACACCGGCACCGACGACCCGCGCCCGGACCGGGCCGGCTACCAGGCGACCTTCCAGGACGACGGCAACTTCGTCGTGTACACCCGGGCTCAGCAGCCACTGTGGACCAGCGGAACGGCCGGGCACCCGGGCGCCGTCCTGGTACTACAGGCCGACGGCGACGTCTGCGTGGTGGACCGGGGGCGGCAGCTGTGGTGCGCCGGTACACGGCACTGACCGCTCTATGATCGTCGGATGAACGCGCTGCCCCGTCCCGGTGTCTCCTGCGTCTTCGTCTGCCACGACGGTTCCGGCCGGGTACTGCTGGCCCGGCGCGCGGCCGGCGCCCGGGACGAGCCGGGCAGCTGGGACACCGGTGCCGGCGCGCTGGAGTACGGCGAGTCCTTCGAGGCCGCCGTCGCCCGCGAGGTGGCCGAGGAGTATTCGGCGCGGGCCGGCCAGATCCGGCTGCTCGGCGTGCGCAACGTCATCCGCCCCGGCTCGCACTGGGTGGCGCTGGTCTTCGCGGTCCAGGTGGACCCGGCCGGGGTGGCCATCGGCGAGCCGGCCAAGTTCGACGCGCTGGGCTGGTACGACCCGGCCGATCCGCCCCGGCCGGCGCACTCGCAGCTGGCCGCCACCTTGGCACTGTTCGCCGACGCCCCGGCGTAGCGTCGCCTCACCCGGCCGGGATCGCCGCGAGCACCTCCGGCCAGGCGGCCGACAGCGGGTCGATGAGCGCGTAGTGGTCGGCGTCCGGGAGCACTGTCAGCCGGGCGGCCGGATGCCGGGCGGCGTAGGAGCGGGACACGGATACCGGCAGCGTCTCGTCGCGCCCGCCGTGCAGCAGCACGGTGGGACAGGCGGGGGTGGGCAGCTGCGCCGGGTCCAGCTCCGGGTGGTTGCGCGCGCGGGCGCCGAGGAAGGCGGCCACCGCGCCGTGGCCGACGCCCAGCTCGTCGGCGGCCACCAGGTCCGCCACCGGGGCGAGGGCCAGCACGCCGCGCAGCGCCGGGGGCGGGGCGGTGGTCGCCGCCCACAGCGCCAGCTGCCCGCCGGCCGAGTGCCCGGCCAGCAGCACACCGTCGTACCGCACCGGCAGCCGGGTGGCCAGGGCGGCGGCCACGTCGCCGGTGCTGAGGTGGGGCTGGCCGGGGACCCGCCGGTACTCGGCGCTGGCGACCGGGTAGCCGGCGGTGCGCAGCGCGTTGGCCAGCGGGTAGGTGTGCAGCCGGTCGTAGCCGGGGCGCCAGAAGCCGCCGTGCAGGAACAGCACCAGCGGCCGGCCGGGGTCGCCGGCCCACACGTCGAGCACCTGCTCAGCGGCCGGGCCGTAGGACACGGTGCGGTCCGGGCCGGGCGCCGGGCGGTCGAGTACCGAGTCGTCCTCCACCGGCTGAGATGCTAGCCGGTCAGGACGGCTTGCCCAGCTCCCGCCAGTCGTTCTCGGTGATCTCGACATCGTAGTGTCGGGCCGCCTTGCGGATGTTGGCGAACGCCTGGTCGCGCTCGGCGTCCGTGACGTCCTGCACCTGGTCGAAGCGGGCCAGCGCGTTGCGGACGTGGCTGGCGTCGGTGAGCGGCTCCTTGCGCTTGTCCGGGAAGGCGTACGCGCTGTCCGGCAGCTTGTTGCGGTCACCGGCGTCCAGCTCACCGTGCTTGTCGACGGGGTGCCATGTTGTCTTGGCCATACCTTGCCTGCTTCCCCCGTGCCGGCCCCGGTAAACCGGGGTCAGCTCAGGCTGCCGACCCCTTTGGCGATCACCACGATGGAGGTGACCAGGGCGGCGGTGGCTTCCACCCCCATCAGCAGCTTGGCCCGGTGGGACAACGGCATGCAGTCGGTGGGGCTGAAGGCGGAGGAGTTGGTCAGCGAGACGTAGAGGTAGTCCAGGTAGGTGGGCATCCAGCCGCTCACGTCGCTGGCGCCGCGGTGCACCTCGGTGACGGTGTCCCGGTCCTCGTCCTGGGAGAAGCGGAACTCGGCCAGCGGCAGTTGGGAGCGCTTCTGCAGGTGCCGGACCACCGGGCCGCCCCGGTCGATCTCCCAGAAGGCCAGCGCGAAGACGATCACGTTGGTGGCCCACACCTGCAGCGCCGCCAGCAGCAGGTCGGCGCCGCCGGTCTTACTGGTCACCAGGGTGTGCAGCAGCAGCCCGAGGGAGACCAGGTTGGTGGCGGCGATGAGCACCACCATGGCGAGGGCGAGGGACCGGGCGATGCGGTTCTGCCGGCTCATCCGGACCGGGTTCACCGCGATCAGGAACACCAGCAGGGCCAGCTCCAGCACCGGGATGACGAACCGGGGTCCGACCACCAGGCGCTCCGGCAGCAGTGCGTAGAGCAGGATCGCGGTCAGCGTGGCAATGGCGGCGGGTAGCCGGGTCTCGCCGCCCCGCTGCCGGTGAGCCGAGACGGCCACGGCCGTACTGTCCTCTGCCATCGTGCGCCTTCCCAGGTGGCCCACGGCCGGCGCCCGGGTGCGGGCGCCGGCCGGAGTGGTTCAACGATCAGACGGTAGCGGTTGCGGTCTCGACGTCGCGAGCCGTCAGCGGCGTGGCGATGTCCTCCAGCCCGCGGCGCTCCGCGCGCACCCCGAGGAGCACCTCGACCAGGCCGGCGGCCATCATCAGCCCGGCGCCGACGCTGAACGCCAGCACCGTGTCGCCGACCTTGCCGGTACCGACCAGCTTGGAGAACAGCAGCGGCCCGGTGATCCCGCCGACGCCGGTGCCGATGGCGTAGAACACCGCGATGGCCAGCGCCCGGGTCTCCATCGGGAACACCTCGCTGACCGTCAGGTACGCCGAGCTGGCCCCCGCCGAGGCGAAGAAGAGCACCACGCACCAGCAGGCGGTCATCGTGGTGGCCGACAGCGAACCGTTGTGGAACAGCCAGGCCGTGCCGAACAGCAGCGCCCCGGAGAGCAGGTACGTCCCGGCGATCATCGGACGCCGGCCGAGCGAGTCGAACAGCGGCCCGAGCAGCAGCGGGCCGAGCAGGTTGCCGATCGCGATGGCGACGAAGTAGTAGCCGGTCTTTCCGGACTCGACGTGGAAGAACGTCTCCAGGATCTGGGCGTAGCCGAAGGTGACGGCGTTGTAGAGGAACGCCTGACCGACGAAGAGGGCCAGCCCCAGCACGGAGCGCTTGGGGTAGCGGACGAACAGTGTCCGGGCCACCTCGAAGATGCCGACGGAGCGGCGCTGGTGGATGCTCAGGTACTTCTCGGCCGGCTCCAGGTCGCGGCCGGTGCGCTGGCGTACCTCCTGCTCCACGCCGTCGACCAGGGATTCGGCCTCCTCGCCCCGGCCGTGGATGAACAGCCAGCGCGGGCTCTCCGGCACCGAGCGGCGGACCAGCAGGATCACCACGCCGAGCACCACGCCCAGGCCGAAGGCGAGCCGCCAGCCGACGTTGACCGGGAAGTTGCTGATCATCGGAATGGTGATCAGCGCACCGATCGCCGCCCCGGCCCAGAAGGTGCCGTTGATGACGATGTCGATACGCCCCCGGTGCCGGGCCGGGATGAGTTCGTCGATGGCCGAGTTGATGGCCGCGTACTCCCCGCCGATGCCCAGGCCGGTGACGAACCGGAACAGGAAGAACCACCAGGAGCTGAACGACAGCGCGGTGAGCGCCGTACCGCCGAGGTAGACGCCGAGGGTGATGAGGAACAGCTTCTTACGGCCGAACCGGTCGGTGAGCCAGCCGAAGAACAGCGCGCCGACGCAGGCGCCGAGCACGTAGGAGGCGGCACCGAAGCCGGTCACCTGGCTCTGCGTGATGTCCACGCCGCTGCCCGGCTTGGCCAGCTGCCCGGAGAGGTTGCCGACGATGGTGACCTCCAGGCCGTCCAGGATCCAGACGGTGCCCAGGCCGATCACGATGATCCAGTGCCAGCGGGTCCACGGCAGCCGGTCCAGGCGGGCCGGTACGTTGGTTCGGACAGTGTCCTGTGCCTGCCCGGTCGACAGAGCTCCACTGCTCATGCGCGCCTCCTCACTCACCACGGCCGGGCGGGTCGCCGGCAGGTCCCGGCGTCGCGGCACCCGGCACCGGGACGGGTACCCCGGGGGATCGGGCAGCAAACAGCCGGTTCGGCGTTCTGCGGCGATTGTGCGGTTTCGCCATTTACCCTGGTGCCATGCCACCGCAGCGCGCCGCCGGACGCGCCCCGTGACCACGCCGGAAGGCGCCGTCACCCTGCTGCACACCCGCCGGTACGGCCGGCTGCTGGTCACCTCGGCGCTGCTCGGCGCACCGATCGCGGCCGCCGCCTACTTCTTCCTGGCGCTGCTCAACAAGGCGCAGCCGTGGTCGGCGCAGGGCCTGCCGAAGGCGCTCGGGCTGGACCCGGTCCCGCGCTGGTGGCCGCTGGTACCGCTGCTGGTCGCCGGGCTCGCGGTGGGCCTGATCGCCCGGTACTTCCCGGGGCGCGGCGGCCCGACACCGGTCGACGGCCTGCACCCGGGCAGCCTGGTCGGCCCGGTCGAGCTGGTCGGGATCGTGCTGGCCGCCACCGCCAGCGTCGGCCTCGGCCCGGTGATCGGACCGGAAGGCCCCACCATCGCCATCGGCGGCGGGCTGGCCCTGCTGGCCGTCCGGGCGCTGCGGCGCGCCGCCGTCACCGGGCAGCCCGCGAAGCTGATCAGCGTCACCGGCAGCTTCGCGGCGATCAGTACGCTGCTCGGCTCGCCGCTGGTCGGCGCGGTGTTCCTGCTGGAAGCCTCCGGGCTGGGCGGGGTCACCGCCGCCGTGCTGCTCGCCCCCGGCCTGCTCGCCTCCGGCGTCGGGGCGCTGGTCTTCACCGGGCTGGGCAACATCACCGGGCTCAAGCCGCTGTCGCTGACCGTGGGGTCGCTGCCGGCCGCCGGTACGCCGACCGTGCCGCAGCTGCTCTGGGCGGTGGGGATCGGGCTGGCCGCCCCGCTGCTCTGCGCCGGGCTGCGCCGGGGGGCGCGGCTGCTGGCCGGACCGGTGAACGCCCGGCCGCTGCTGCTCACCCCGCTGGCCGGGGTCGTGGTGGCGCTCATCGCGATCGGGTACGACCTGGCCACCGACCACCCGGCCGCGCAGGTGCTCTATTCCGGGCAGGAGGCGCTGCCCGACCTGCTGCGCAATGGCGGTGGCGTACCAGCGTGGATCATGGTGTTGCTGGTGCTGGCCAAGGCGCTGGCGTACACGGTGAGCCTGGCCGCCTTCCGGGGCGGCCCGATCTTCCCGGCGGTGTTCCTCGGCGTGGCCGGCGGGGTCGCCCTGTCGCACCTGCCCGGGCTGCCGCTGGTGACCGGGGCGGCGATCGGCGTCACCGCGATGACCACCGGCATGCTCCGGCTGCCGATCAGCTCGCTCGTGCTGGGCACGCTGCTGTTCGGCCCGGCCGGCACCGAGGCGCTGCCGCTGAGCATCGTGGCCGCCGTGCTGTCCTATGTGGTCATCATGGTGATCGACCCGCCACCGGCGCCCGAGCCGGCCACGCCGCGGGGCGCGGCACAGCCGGCGCCCGCCGCCGGGGGCGGCCCGGGCCGGGCCGGGCGCAGCGCGGGGTAGCCTCGTCGCAGCCGGCCGGCACGACCCGGGGGGCAGCCGAGGGCAGGGGGCGCGGGGCAGATGGCGGGACCGGTCGCGCTGGTGGGCTCGGGCGAGTACACCGCAGCGATGCTGGCGGTGGAGGCGGCGCTGATCGCCGGCCGGCCGCCCCGCTACGTGCAGATCCCCACCGCCGCCGGCCAGGAGGCACCGGCCCGGCTGGACTACTGGGTACGGCTGGGCCGCGAGCAGGCAGACCGGCTGGGTGTCGAGGCGGTACCGCTGCGGGTCACCACCCGCGCCGAGGCCGACGATCCGGCGGTCGCGGCGCAGCTGGCCGGCGCCGGCCTGATCTACCTCTCCGGTGGGGACCCCGGCTTCCTCGCCGACACGCTGCGGGACACCGCGCTGTGGGCGGCGATCGTGGCCGCCTGGCACGACGGGGCGGCGCTGGCCGGCTGTAGCGCCGGGGCGATGGCCATGGCGGCCCGGGTACCGGCGCTGCGCCGGCCGGGCGGGACCGGCCGGTCGGGTCTGGGCCTGCTGCCGCACCTGCAGGTGCTGCCGCACTTCGACCGCATGGTGGGGCGGATGCCCGACCTGTTCACCCGGCCGTTCCTGCGCCCTGACCCGGGCGTGCACCTGATCGGCGTGGACGAGGACACCGCGCTGGTCGGCGGCCCGGAACGGTTCACCGTGCAGGGGCGCCAGTCGGTGTGGGTGCTCGGCGAGGGGCCGCGTCGTGGCTACCCGGCCGGCTCCACCCTCGACCTGCCGGCCGCAGCGACCCGCTGAACCGCTGCCCCGACCGGGGCGCCCGGCCCGGCCGGCTGCCCTATCGTGGGAAAGTGGCCAGCTCCAAGGAGATCATCGAGGTCGCCGGTGTCGAGGTGACCGTCAGCAATCCCGGCAAGGTCTACTTCCCGGCGATCGGCCTGACCAAGCTCGACCTGGTGCGCTACTACCTGGACCTGGCCGAGCCGGTGCTGCGCGCGGTCGGCGACCGGCCGATGGCGCTCAAGCGCTACGTCAACGGCATCGAGAAGCCGGCCTTCTACCAGAAACGGGCCCCCGACAACCGCCCGGAGTGGCTGGCCACGGTCCGCCTGAGCTACCCGTCCGGGCGCAGCGCCGACGAGCTGGTGCTCACCGACGCCGCGCAGCTGGCCTGGGTGGTCAACCTCGGCTGCGTCGACCTGCATCCGCACGCGGTCCGCGCCGACGACCTGACCCACCCGGACGAGCTGCGCATCGACCTCGACCCGATTCCCGGGGTGCGCTGGCCGCAGGTCCGCGAGGTGGCCCTGGTGGTCCGCGACGTGCTCGCCGACTACGGGCTGACCGGCTGGCCGAAGACCTCCGGCTCGCGCGGGTTCCACGTCTACGCCCGGCTGCGCCGGCAGTGGAGCTTCGCCCAGGTCCGCACCGCCGGGCTGGCGGTGGCCCGGGAGGTGGAGACGCGGGTGCCACAGCTGGCCACCAGCCGCTGGTGGAAGGAGGAGCGGCACGGCGTCTTCCTGGACTACAACCAGAACGCCAAGGACCGCACCACGGTCGGCGCCTGGTCGGTACGCCCCACCCCGGACGCCCGGGTGTCCACCCCGCTGGCCTGGGACGAGGTGCCCGACTGCGACCCGGCGGGGTACACGGTGGCCACCGTGCCGGCCCGGGTGGCCGCCGCCGGTGACCCGTGGGCCGGCATCGAGGACACCGCCGAGGACCTGTCCGCCCTGCTCGAACTGGCCGAGCAGCAGCAGGCCTCGGGCGAGTTCGAGGAACCGCCGAAGGGCGGGCACCCGGCGGCCGGCGGGCGGCGCCAGTCGACCATGCCGCTCATCGAGATCGCGCGGAGCGCCACGGTGGGCGAGGCGATGGCCGGGCTGGAGCGCTGGAAGCAGCGCCACCCCGGGATCGTCGAGCAGCTCGACGAGGCGGACGTGCTGGTCGACTCGATGCGCGGGCGCAGCAGCACGTGGACCCGGATCCGGCTGAACCTGCGCAACGTCCCGGCCGACCAGCGCCCGGAGCAGGAGCCGCTGGAGGTCGACTACGACCCGTGGGCGGGCTTCGACCCGTCCCGGCTGCGCGGCGGCTCGGTCCCGCCCGGCTTCGAGCGCCGCGGCGAGGCGTGAGCGGGACCACAGCGTACCCCCGGAATTGAGTCGGGTCGGCTCAAGTTATGCCGGGTGTCGGCTCAGCTGGGCCGGGGTTACGACAAGGAGTTCACCGATGAGTGCTGTATCCGTGTGGGGGCGGCCGCTGCGTGGGGCGGACGTCGACCCGTTCTTCGACTCGTTCGTGCGGCGCGCCTTCGGCGCCACCGTGCCGCTGCGCAGCGCCGGCTTCACGCCGGCCGCCGAGGTCAACCGCGACGGTGACGACGCGGTGGTCCGCCTGGAGCTGCCCGGCGTGGACGTCGACCAGGACGTCACCGTCGAGATCGACCGGGGTCGGCTGGTGGTGCGCGGCGAGCGCCGCGACGAGCGCGCCGAGGAGGCCGACGGCCGTACCGTCCGGGAGGTCCGCTACGGCAGCTTCCAGCGCAGCTTCACGCTGCCGGGCCACGTGACCGCCGAGGCGGTCAGCGCCTCCTACGACGCGGGCGTGCTCAGCGTCCGGGTCGCCGGTGCCTACGCCGGCCGGCAGGCCCACCGCATCCCGGTGACCGCGGGCGCGGCCGGCGCCCCGGCCGTCGAGTCCGGTACCGCCGCCGAATAGTTCCGATACGCGATCGGCCCGGCCGTTCCCCCCGGCCGGGCCGATCGCCGTCCCCCGTCAGTTCGCGGCCACCTCCGCCAGCCGGCGGCCGAGATAGGCGCGCTCCACGTCGGTCGGCGCCAGCGCCAGCGCGGCCCGGTAGGCGGCCGCCGCCTCGGCCCGCCGGCCGGCCCGGCGCAGCAGGTCCGCCCGGGTCGCCGGGAGCAGGTGGTATCCGGCCAGGGCGCCGTCGCGCTCCAGCCCGTCCAGCAGCACCAGGCCGGCCGCCGGGCCGTGCGCCATGGCCACCGCCACCGCCCGGTTCAGCTCCACCACCGGACTCGCCGCGAACCCGGCGAGCTGGCGGTACAGCAGGGCGATCTGCGCCCAGTCGGTGTCGGCCGGGTGGGCCGCCTCGGCGTGACAGGCGGCGATCGCCGCCTGGATCTGGTACGGCCCCGGCCGGCCCCGGCGCAGCGCCCGCTCCACCAGCACCAGTCCTTCGTCGATCGCCGCCCGGCTCCACGCGCAGCGGTCCTGCTCCTCCAGTGGTACCAGCGCGCCGTCCGGCGCCAGCCGGGCCGCCGACCGGCTGTCCTGCAACAGCAGCAGGGCCAGCAGGCCGAGCGCCTCCGGCTCGTCCGGCATCAGCGCGACCAGCACCCGGGCCAGCCGGATCGCCTCGTCCGCCAGCTGCCGGCGGATCAGCCGCTCCCCCGCGCTCGCCGAGTACCCCTCGTTGAACAGCAGGTACAGCACGGCCAGCACGGCGCCGGTGCGCTCGGGCAGCAGATGGTCCGGCGGCACCCGGAACGGGATGGCGGCGTGGCGTACCTTCGCCTTCGCCCGGAACAGCCGCTGCGCCATCGTCTTCTCGCTCACCAGGAACGCCCGGGCAATCTCCGCCGTGGACAGCCCGGCCAGGGTCCGCAGCGTCAACGCCACCTGCGCCTCGATGGCCAGCGCCGGATGGCAGCAGGTGAACATCAGCAGCAGCCGGTCGTCCGGGACGCCGCTGTCGTCCCGCGCCGGCGGCCCCGGCTCCGGCGCGGTGGCCACCTCCCGCAGCTTGGCCGCCTCCACCGCGCCCCGGCGCAGCCGGTCCAGCGCCCGGTTACGCGCCGCGGTGGTCAGCCAGGCGCCCGGGTTGTCCGGGAGCCCGTCGCGCGGCCAGCGCTCCAGGGCCCGGGCGAAGGCGTCCTGCGCGCACTCCTCGGCCAGGTCCCAGTCGCCGGTGAGGCGGATCAGGCTGGCCACGATCCGGCCCCACTGGTCGGCGTGGACCGCGGCCAGCACCGCACCCACCCGGGCGGTGCGCCCGGCATCGTCCATGCCGGCTCACGCCTGCCAGAACGGGCGCAGCTCCAGCATCCCGTACGGGGCCAGCGGGTGCTTGGCGGCCACCTCGATCGCCTCGTCCAGGTCGGCGCAGTCCAGGATGTCGAAGCCGCCCATCTGCTCCTTGGTCTCGGCGTACGGGCCGTCCGAGACCAGCGTCTCGCCGCCGCGCACCCGTACCGTGGTGGCGTCGCCCGGCGGGCGCAGCCGGTCGCCGGTCACCCGGATGCCGCGCTCGGTCATCTCGGCGATCCAGGGCTCCGGATCCAGGAACTCCGGCCCGTTGTACTCGGCCTCCACGCACACCATCAGCAGGTACTTCATCGCTGTCTCCTCACCTGTCACTGCCGTCACGCGGCGCTTGTTTCCCCGGAACGACGAACGCCCCCGCCCCCGCACTACCGCCCGGCCCGGGCAACTTCACCCCGGCAACCGGTGGGCCGGCGCCACGGGCCGGGACCGGCACGGTCAGCCCGGCCCCGACGGGCTGGGCGGCGCCGCGTCGAACCGGACGAAGGCGCGCAGGGTGCCGGCCGCCACGGCACTGATCTCGGCGAAGCCCAGCGACTCGTAGAACGCCCGCTGGCCGGGCTCGTCGTCGGTGAGCAGCACCTGCTGGCGGACCGGGCCGCAGCGCTCGCGGATGGCCAGCAGCAGCGCCCGGCCCAGGCCCCGGCGCCGGGCGTCCGGGTGGACCAGGATGTCCTGCAGGTAGCAGACGGTTGCCTCGTCGGACAGGGCCCGGGCCAGCCCGACCAGCCGGCCACCGCGGCGCGCCGTCACCACGTGGGTCGAGCCGCGCACCGCTGCGGCCAGCAGAGCCGGGTCGCGGGTGTAGGCGGTCCAGCCGACCGCCGCGTACAGCTGCACCAGCTCGTCGCTGTCGACCTCGGTCACCACCGCGATGGACGTCTCCACCGGGGCAGCATAGATATCCTCCCCGGGCGGTCGGTCCGACCCGGGTGCTGCGGGGACAAGCGCCCCGTGGCAACGTGTGCCCGGAGCACAGGAGGACGGCATGGGTACGGTCACCACCACCTTCGGCATCGTCGGGACCGGCTGGCGGGCCCGGTTCTTCCTGCGGCTGGCCCGACTCGTGCCGGACCGGCTGCGCGCGACCGGCCTGGTCACCCGTACCCCGCAGCGCGCCGCGCAGCTGGCCGCCGACAGTGACGTGCCGGTCCACCTGGGCATCGGGGAGCTGCTGGCGGCCGGGCGGCCGGACTATGTGATCGTCTCGGTGCCCTGGCAGGCCAGCCCCGACGTGATCCGCGACCTGGTCGGGCGCGGGGTGCCGGTGCTGGCCGAGACGCCACCGGCGCCGGACCTGGCCGGCCTGCACGCGCTCTGGTCCGACGTCGGGCACACCGGCCTGGTCCAGGTGGCCGAGCAGTACCTGCTGATGCCGATGCACGCCGCCCGGCTCGCCGTCCTGGGCGACGGGGCGATCGGGGAGCCCAGCTCGGTGCAGCTGTCCTCCACCCACCTCTACCACGCGGTGTCGCTGATCCGCGGCCTGCTCGGGGTGGACACCGCGCCGGTCCGGGTACACGCCCAGGAGTTCGTGGCGCCGCTGGTGGACCCGCTCACCCCGGCCGGCTGGAGCCGGGAGATCACCGCGAAACCGGCCACCACGACGCTCGCCACGCTGGACTTCGGCGGCCCGATGGGGCTCTACGACTTCACCGACAACCAGTGGTGGAACCCGCTGCGGGCGCGCCGCATGGTGATCCGCGGCAGCCACGGCGAGATCGTCGACGACCAGGTGACCCGGCTGCTGGACCCGGCCACCCCGGTCACCTCGCCGCTGGCCCGCCGGCAGACCGGCCACGACCTCAACCTGGAGGGCCTGGACCTCAAGCACATCAGCCACGACGGTCAGGTGGTCTACCGCAACCCGTTCGTCGGCTCCGGCATGTCCGACGACGACATCGCGGTCGCCGACCTCCTGGAGCGGACCGGCGCCTGGGCGCGCGACCAGGAGCCGCCACCCTACCCGCTGGCCAGCGGCTGCCAGGATCACGCCATCTCGGTGGCGATCGGCGAATCGGCGCGGACCGGCGAACGGATCACGGTGGCCGACCAGCCGTGGGCCTGACGGTACGCCCGGCCGACGCCGCCGACGCGGACGCGGTACTTGCCCGCTACAACGAGCGGGTGGCCTGGCTGGTCGCCCAGGGGCGCACCGACCAGTGGGGCGACACGCCGTTCTCCCAGCGGCCCGACTGGATCCGGCGGGTCCGCTCCCGGGTGGCGGTTCCCCGAGCAGCCCCGGCCCTACCGCGTCGCGGTCATGGCCCGCCGGCTGGACCGGCCCGCTCCAGCAGTGCGCTGACCTCGGCGTAGCTCGGCCCGCCGGGGTCGACCGGCGTACCGGCGGCGATCGCCGCGACGGTCGCCAGCGCGGCACCCAGCGCCGCCCGGTACAGCAGCGAGCCGCAGCTGACCCGGCGTACCCCCAGGTCGGTGAGTTCGGCGAGGCTGAGCCGGCCGGGCTGGTAGAGCAGGTTGACCGGGGCGTCCAGCGCACCGGTCAGCGCCCGGATGCCGGCCGGTTCGGCCAGCCCCGGCACGAACACGCCGTCGGCGCCGGCCGACAGGTACGCCGCGCAGCGCGCCACGGTGACCCGCAGCGGCGGCGGATCGGTGGGGTTGCACCAGTGGGTATCGGTGCGGGCGTTGACGAAGATCGCCGGTACCCGCTCGCGGATCGCGGCGATGGTGGCGCACTGGGCGGCCAGCGGGGTGAGGCTGCCGTCGGGGCGGCCGTCCTCCAGGTTGACCCCGACCGCGCCGAGCCCGGCCAGCTCGGCGACCAGCCGCGCCACCTCCTCCGGTTGCTCGCTGAACCCGCCCTCGATGTCCACGGTGAGCAGGCTGGGCAGCCCGGCCAGGCGGGCGGTGAGGGCCACGGTGGCGTCCCGGGTGGCGCCGCGCCCGTCCGGTACCCCGGCGACGCCGGCCACCCCCAGGCTGGTGGTGCCCAGCGCGGGGAAGCCGGCGGCGGCGAGCACCGCGGCGGAGCCGTAGTCCCAGGCGTTGGGCAGCAGCAACGGCGCCCCGGCCCGGTGCAGTTCGGCGAACGCGCTCATCGCGACCCGGCCTCGACCGGCCCTGCCGGCATCCGGCCCGCCGCTGCCGGACCGGCCGCTGCCGGACCGGGCGCTGCACGGTCCGCCGTTGCCTGGTCCGCCGTTGCCAGGCGCGCCGCCAGGCCGGCGGCGGCAGCGGCCACCCGGTGCGGCTCGGGGCCGCTGTCCGGGCCGACCGTGGCCAGCAGGGCGTCCAGGACACCGGCGGCCAGCGCGAGCGCCTGGCCGGCCCCGGGGCAGGGGCGCAGGCCCGCGCCGAAGGTGAGCTGCCGGTCGGCGTCGCTGCGGCCGGGGTCGAAGCGGTCCGGGTCGGTGAAGACGTCCGGGTCGCGGTTGGCCGCGGCGATGTCCAGGACCACGGGGGTACCCGCGGCGACCGGCGCTGTGCCGATCCGGGTGTCGGCCACGCAGACGCGCCGCTGCACGGGCACCGGCGGGGCGTAGCGCAGCGTCTCGGCCAGCACGGCGGGGATGGTGGCGGCCGGCCGGTACCGGGCCAGCTCCCGCAGCGCGTTGCCGATCAGCGTGGCGGTGGCGTCGAAGGCCTGTACCAGCGCGCCGATCCGGGCGGCGCTCTCCTCGTCCGGAGCCCCGGAGCCTGCGCGGAGCAGGGCGGCCACACCGGCGTCGGCGGCGGCCACGGCGTCCGGCCCGGCGTCCTGAGCGCCGGGCAGGTAGAGCGCCGCGACGGCGGCCACCGGGCCGGCCACCGGGCCGGTGAAGCCGAGCGCAGCGGCCAGCACGTCGACCGGTACCGAGCGGGCCACGGCCGTACCCCCGTCTGCCGGGAAGGCGCCGCCCAGCGTCACGGCCGTGGCGCGCTCGGCCGCCGCGCGCAGGGCGGCGGGTCCGGGCAGCACGGCCCGCACCAGCGCGCGGCGGCGCCGATGGGTGGGGCCGGTGCTGAACCGGCTCACCGAGCCGCGCAGCCAGGCCAGCCCCTGCCCGCCCGGTGGCGCGGCGGTGACCTGGAACTGCGGTGCGGCGAGCACCGCGCTGACCTCGGCGTGCCGGTACACGGTGAGCATGCCGGCGACGCTAGCCCCGGCACGCTTCGGCGCCCGCCGAAGTGTGCCGGGCGCACAATGGCGGGATGGGTGACGCGCACGGCCTGGCGGAGCTGGCCCGGGTGCTGGCCGACCGGACCCGGGCGGCGTTCTGCCTGGCGCTGCTGGACGGGCGCGCGTGGACCGTCGGTGAGCTGGCCTCCCACGCCGGGGTGGCGGCCTCGACGGCGACCGGGCACGTGCACCGGCTGGTCGAGGCCGGCCTGGTGGTGCAGCGGCACCAGGGCCGGCACCGCTACGTGCAGCTGGCCGACGAGGGTGTAGCCCAGCTGCTGGAGGAGCTGACCGCGTCGCTGCGGCCGGCCACGGCGCCCACCGGGTCGCTGCGCCTGGTGGCTGCCGGGAACGCCCTGGCCCGCGCCCGGACCTGCTACGACCATCTCGCCGGCCGGCTCGGCGTGACGCTGACCGACGCGATGACCGGCACCGGCCTGCTCGACATGGCCCGCGGCTGCGCGCTGACCGACAGCGGCGTCGAGTGGCTGACCGGGCCGCTGGGCGTGCCCCCGGAGCTGCTGCTGCTGCGCCCCGGTCGGCGCCCGCTGGCCCGGGCCTGTCTGGACTGGACGGAGCGGCGGACCCACCTGGCCGGCGCGGCCGGCGCGGCGCTGTGTCACCGGCTGTTCGCCCTCGACTGGGTCCGTCGGATCGGCTCGGGGCGGGCGGTACGGGTCACCCCGGCCGGCACGGCCGGACTCGCCGAACTCCTCGACATCCACGTGGAGTGACACGCCGACACGACATCTTGGGCGTGACATCGCCAGAGCCACAAGATACGGTGATCGTGCGACTGGTTCGGTCCGCCCACGACGGGCGGGCCGGGACAACAGGGAACCCGGTGCGAATCCGGGACTGCCCCGCAGCGGTGACCGGGAACGACCGTCGTCGATCACACTGGGTGTGCGTCCACTGTGGACTGCGCCTGGGAAGTGACGGCCAGTAGGAGGACGTGGCGCTTGGGCGCCTGTCCGTGCCCGGGAGTCCGAAGACCTGCCAGCCGTGCCGCGCACACCCGTGCGCGGCTGGCCCGGACCGCGCGGGACGAGTCCACGGCCGCATCGGCGCGCCCTCGCGTCGGCGGCTGCCCGTGCGCGCCCCGGGCCGACGGACCGACGTGCGAGGAGAACGCCATGACCGTCACCGAGGCCGAACCCGTGGCAGCCGCCACCGGACGGCTGGACCGAGCCGTACGGGAGTGCGCCGACGGGTTGCCCGATGTCGACATCGACCGGGTGGTCGACCGCACCGTCGCCGGGCTGCCGGCCGGTGCCGGGGACGGCGACGCCGACCGGCTGGTGGTGCTCACCGCCGCCGAACTGACCGGGGAGGAGCCGCAGTACTCCCGGCTGGCCGCCCGGCTGCTGTCCCGGTGCCTCGCGGCCGAAGTGGACGCCGAGGGCGTCGACTCGTTCAGCGCCGGCATCCGGCTCGGCCACCAGCTGGGGCTGATCGGCGACGCGACGGCCGCGTTCGTCGCCGCGCACGCCGACGCGCTGGACGCCGCCGTGCAGCCCGGCAACGACCGCCGCTTCGAGTACTTCGGTCTGCGTACCGTCTATGACCGCTACCTGCTGCGCCACCCACGGCGCCGGACCGTGCTGGAGACCCCGCAGCACTGGCTGCTGCGGGTGGCCTGCGGGCTGGCCCGCGACCTGGACGAGACCCTGCGCCTCTACCGGCTGATGGCCTCGCTGGCCTACCTGCCCAGCTCGCCGACGCTGTTCAACGCCGGCACCCGGCACACCCAGCTGTCCTCCTGCTACCTGGTCGACTCGCCGCGCGACGAGCTGGACTCCATCTACCAGCGCTACGGCGAGGTGGCCCGGCTGTCCAAGTTCGCCGGGGGGATCGGCATCTCGTTCAGCCGGGTGCGCTCGCGGGGTGCGCTGATCCGGGGCACGAACGGGCGCTCCAACGGCATCGTGCCGTTCCTGCGCACGCTGGACGCCAGCGTGGCGGCGGTCAACCAGGGCGGCCGGCGCAAGGGGGCGGCAGCTGTCTACCTGGAGACCTGGCACCCGGACATCGAGGAGTTCCTGCAGCTGCGGGACAACACCGGCGAGGAGGCCCGGCGTACCCACAATCTCAACCTGGCCAACTGGGTGCCGGACGAGTTCATGCGCCGGGTCCGCGACGACGGTGTCTGGTCGCTCATCGACCCGGACGACTGCCCGCAGCTGCCCGACCTGTGGGGCGCCGAGTTCGACGCCGCCTACCGGGCGGCCGAGGCGGCCGGCCGGTACGTGCGCCAGCTGCCGGCCCGCGAGCTGTTCGGCCGGATGATGCGTACCCTCGCCCAGACCGGCAACGGCTGGCTGGCCTTCAAGGACACCGCCAACCGCACCTGCAACCAGACCGGCGCGGGCGGCGGCACCGTGCACCTGTCCAACCTGTGCACCGAGATCCTGGAGGTGTCCAGCGACACCGAGACGGCGGTGTGCAACCTCGGCTCGGTGAACCTGGCCGCCCACCTGCTGCCCGACCGGCCGGCCGGCGACCCGGCGGCGGCGGTGGACTGGGCGCGGCTGCGCGACACGGTACGCACCGCGGTCACCTTCCTGGACCGGGTGGTCGACATCAACTACTACCCGACCAGTCAGGCCGCCACCAGCAACCCGCGCTGGCGCCCGGTCGGGCTGGGCGTGATGGGGCTGCAGGACGTGTTCTTCGCGCTGCGGCTGCCGTTCGACTCGGCCGCCGCCCGGGAGCTGTCCACCCGGCTCGCCGAGGAGATCTACCTGACCGCCCTGGAGACCTCCGCCGACCTGGCGGAGCAGCACGGCGCGCACCCGGCGTACCCGCTGACCCGGGCGGCCCGCGGGCAGCTGCAGCCGGACCTGTGGGGGGTGACCGGCGCCCAGGCCGGCCGCTGGGCCGCGCTCCGGCAGCGGATCGCGGCGCACGGGCTGCGCAACTCGCTGCTGGTGGCGATCGCGCCGACCGCCACCATCGCCGCCATCGCCGGCTGCTACGAGTGCGTCGAGCCGCAGGTGTCCAACCTGTTCAAGCGGGAGACGCTGTCGGGGGAGTTCCTGCAGATCAACTCGGCGCTGGTGGCCGAGCTGAAGGCGCTGGGCCGGTGGACCGCGCCGGTCCGCGCGGCGATCAAGCGGGCCGAGGGTTCGGTGCAGGGGCTGGACCTGCCGGCCGAGGTCAAGGCGGTCTACCGGACCGCCTGGGAGCTGCCGCAGCGGGCGCTGATCGACCTGGCCGCCGCCCGGGCGCCCTACATCGACCAGAGCCAGTCACTGAACCTGTTCGTCGCCTCCCCCACCATCGACCGGCTCTCCTCGATGTACCTCTACGCCTGGCAGGCCGGCCTGAAGACGACGTACTACCTGCGCTCCCGGCCGGCCACCCGGATCCAGCAGGCCACCGTCGCACCGCTCGACGCCGCTGCCGACACCCCGCCGTCCCGGTCCACCGCGCTCACCCGGCCGGCGGTGCTGCCACTGGCCGAACCGGGCCGGCTGCCGGCCGCGCTGGCCGGCGCCGTGGAGAACCCCGAGTACTGCGAGGCCTGCCAGTGACCGCCACCGAACACCGCCCAACCCAGCGCGGCACCGGCCGGGCGCTGCTGCTCGACCCCGGGCTGGACCTCACCCTGCGGCCGATGCGCTACCCGCAGTTCTTCGACCGGTTCACCGACGCCATCCGCAACACCTGGACCGTCGAGGAGGTCGACCTGCACACCGACCTGGCCGACCTGGACCGGCTCTCGCCGGCCGAGCGGCACCTGGTCAGCCGGCTGGTGGCGTTCTTCGCCACCGGCGACACCATCGTCGCCAACAACCTCGTACTCAACCTCTACCAGCACATCAACAGCCCCGAGGGGCGGCTCTACCTGTCCCGGCAGCTGTTCGAGGAGGCGGTGCACGTCCAGTTCTACCTGAACCTGCTGGACACCTACGTGCCCGACGAGCAGGAGCGGGCACGGGCCTTCGCGGCCGTCGACCACATCCCGTCGATCAAGCGCAAGGCCGACTTCTGCCTGCGCTGGCTGGACTCCGTCTTCGAGCTGCGCCGGCTGTCCACCCGGGACGACCGGCGGGCGTTCCTGCTCAACGTCATCTGCTTCGCCGCCTGCATCGAGGGGTTGTTCTTCTACGGCGCCTTCGCCTACGTCTACTTCCTGCGCTCCCGGGGGCTGCTGCTCGGGCTGGCCTCGGGGACCAACTGGGTGTTCCGGGACGAGTCGCTGCACATGGCGTTCGCCTTCGACGTGGTCGAGACGGTCCGCCGGGAGGAGCCCGAGCTCTTCGACGACGGCATGGCCGAGCAGGTACGGCAGATGCTCGCCGAGGCGGTGGAGTGCGAGACCCAGTTCGCGCAGGACCTGCTCGGCGCCGGGGTGTCCGGGCTGCCGGTGGCCGACATGCGCCGCTACCTGGAGCACGTGGCCGACCGCAGGCTCGCCCAGCTGGGCCTGCCGCCGCTCTACGGCTCCGCCAACCCGCTGGCCTTCATGGAGCTGCAGGACGTCCAGGAGCTGGCGAACTTCTTCGAACGCCGGGTGTCGGCCTACCAGGTCGGGGTCACCGGCACGGTGCGCTTCGACGACGATTTCTGATCGCGGTAGGCGCGCCGGTCGGTGGCCGGCGCGCCTACCGGCGCACCGTCATCGCGATTTTCTGCTTGACCTGCCGGGTGGCTGCCATGATCTCGGCCACCGCCGGGCTGCACTGCTGCAGCAGCACCGGCAGGTGCGCCTCCACCTCCTGCGCCGGCAGCGGGGTCACCGCCGGTGCCACGCCGAGCGAGGCGATGATGGCGGTGACGTGGCGCTGGTGCGGCGGCACGTTGCCCAACGCCGCGTTCGGCGTGCGCAGCAGGCCGTACACCCAGGTCATCGGCTGGGTGGCCAGGCGCTGCGGTGCGATGTAGCGGACCGCGCGACCGATCGCCGACTTCTCCATCTGCACCACTCCGGCAGTCGCCAGGCCCAGCCCGACACCCGCGTAGAGCTCGCCGCGCAGCACCGTGATCCAGTCGGCGGCCGGGTACATCTTCGGCTCGGCCGCGTAGACCTGGTCGAGCAGGTAGTTGGAGGTTTCATCACGCTGGTGCCGGTCGGTGGTACGGAACACCTGTCCGGTGTCCTTGATGTCGACGGCACCCGCCTCCAGCAACTGCACCAGGCCGGCCGCCACCAGACCGGCGCCCAGCACGTCGAGATCGATGCGGGGTTTGCCGGTCCGGTCGTCGTGGCAGGCCACGAACGTCCAGTCCACTAGTGACAGTTCACGGAAGTCATTCAGTGCCACGCCACGATGCGCCATGGTCCCAACCACCTGACGTCGGGTTCAGCTCAGCTCTGTTCAGTCGCGGGCTAAGGTATCGAAGCTCAACGGGATGCGCAACCGCGCGTAACAGAGCTGGAACAACAGGTTAGTTGGATGAACGGCAGGCATTGAGCCATTTAGACGATTGGCCATAAGATGCCTCGGTCACATTCCCCTCAGTGAGGTAGTGCCATGCAACCTTCCGCACCCGCGAGGCCGTTCGTACCCACCGGCGCCGAAGGCCTGGTGGATCCCGGCGCCACCCCGAGAGGTCTGGCCCGCGGCCGCCTCGGCGCCGGCTCGCTCGTCTTCTTCACGGTATCCGCATCCGCACCCATGACAGTGCTCGCCGGTGGCGTCGTCGCCATGTTCGCGGTCACTGGCAACCTCGGTGTCCCACTCTCCTTCCCCATCCTCGGCATCGCGCTGGCGCTGTTCGCGGTGGGGTACGCGGCGATGAGCCGGCACGTGGTCAACGCGGGCGTGTTCTACGCCTACATCAGCCAGGGGCTGGGGGGCGCGCTGGGGGTCGGCGCGTCGTTCGTCGCCCTGGCCGCCTACAACGCCATCCAGGTCGGCCTGTACGGCCTGTTCGGCGCCGCCGCCGGCGGGTTCATCAACGCCAAGACCGGGCTGACCTGGTCCTGGGAGGTCTGGGCGTTCCTGGCGATGGCCCTGGTGGCCATCCTGGGCCTGCTCCGGGTGGACCTCAACGCCAAGGTGCTGGCCGTCCTGCTGGTCGCCGAGGTGGCCGCGGTACTGCTGTTCGACCTGGGCGCCTTCACCCACCCGGCCGGCGGCTCCATCTCCATCGACGGGCTCAAGCCGGGCAACCTGTTCGTCTCCGGCCTCGGCGGCGTCCTGGCCTTCGGCATCGCGGCGTTCACCGGCTTCGAGAGCGCCGGGGACTACGCCGAGGAGGCGCGGGACCCGCGCCGTACCGTCGGCCGGGCGCTGGCCGCCGCGGTCGTGATCACCTCGGTGCTCTACACCGTCTCGGCGTGGGGCCTGGAAGTAGCGGTGGGGTCGGACAAGATCGTCGACACCAGCCGCGACCCCGCCTCCGGCATCCCGTTCTCGCTGATGGCCTCCAACTACGGCAATGTCATCGCCGACATCGCCAACGCGCTGCTGCTGACCTCGGTCTTCGCCGCGCTGCTGTCGTTCCACAACACCGTTGCCCGCTACCTCTACGCCGCCGGCCGCGAGCGGGTGCTGCCGCCGCTGCTGGCCCGCACCAGCTACCGCCAGAACGCCCCGGTCTTCGGCTCGCTGCTGCAGACCGTCGTCGCGGTCATCACGGTGGCCGCCTTCGCGCTGCTCAACCGGGACCCGATCCTCGAGCTGTTCACCTGGCTGAGCTACATCTCCGCCGTCGGGGTGCTGCTGCTCATGCTGGGTACCTCCATCGCCGTGCTGGTGTACCTCAACCGCCACGGTGACCAGGAGTCGGTCTGGCAGAAGACGATCGCCCCGGTGCTGGCCATCATCGCGCTCGGCATCATCACCGTGATCACCGCCGCCAACGCCGACGCGCTGCTCGGGACCGAGAAGGGCTCCGTGCTCACCTACGTCCTGCCCGGTATCGTCTTCGCCGCCCTCGTGGCCGGCGTGCTCTGGGGGCTCATCCTCCGGGCCGCCAAGCCGCGCATCTACGAGGGCATCGGCAAGGGCGGAATGAACTACGAGTAGTGCCGCACCGAACGCACCGACCACAACAGACCGGGCCCCCGCCGTCAGCTGCGACGGCAGGGGCCCGGTTTGCGTGCGGCCACCGTCAGTGGCAGTGCCCCTCGGCGCCGCTGTGCTCCCCGCTGGGGCTCTCCCCCGCGCTGGCGGGTGCGCAGCTGGCGGGTGCGCAGTGGGCGGCCGTGCTGGCCGGGACGTCCAGGGTGGGGTTGCGGTCGAAGAAGCCGACCGGCTTCATGGTGAAGCCGCAGCGGTCCACCGGCATCACCGGCCAGTCCTCGGGGCGGGGGAAGTGGGTCAGCCCGAAGGTGTGCCAGAGCACCACGTCGGCGCCGTCCAGCGGCCGGTCCTGGCTGGTCCAGCTGGGCAGGCCGGCGTCGCCCGGGTGCTGGTTGGGCAGGTCACCGGCCGGGTAGCGCTCGTCCGGGTGGTACGCGGTGACCCACAGGTGCCGGCTGGCGAAGGCGGCCCGCCGGGCGATCGACGAGCCCGGGTCGGCGGCCAGCACCGGCTGGCCCTGCGGGTACAGGGCGTAGCCGGTGGGCTGGCCCAGCCGGTTGCTGTGCTCGGCGCTGCTGACCAGCCAGTGCAGGCCACGCAGCGGGTCGGCCAGCCGGCCACCGTCGGCCTCGCTGGCCAGCCGCGTCCGTGCCCCGGGTGAACGCGTTGCCGTACGGGTTGTCCGGCCCCACCGGCAGGCGCTGCAGGCTCACCTCGTCCACCCGGTTGGCCACCCCGTCCACCGTCATGTCCAGCCGGGCGGAGAACAGGTGCTGGTGGTACGGCGCGCCCAGGCCCGGGGCGACCTCGCTGGCGTACGGCGAGCCCGGCTGGTACGCCGAGGCGAACAGCACGCCGGTCGCCTTGGCCTCCAGCTCGATGGTGCCGTCCAGGTAGAGGTACCAGTAGAAGCCGTAGTCGTAGTTGCCCACGGTGACGAAGAACGAGATGACCAGCCGGCGCTGCCGGCGCGTCTCCTGCGACTGGGTGAACAGGTCGGTGTGCTTCCACAGCACCCCGAAGTCCTCCTCGTGCATGCAGATCGCGTTGGAGCGCACCTCCGGGTTGCCCAGCTGGTCGGCCAGCAGCGCGTCGAAGTAGTAGATCTCGCCCAGGCAGTCGCACCCCAGGGAGAGCTGGTTGACCTGCTCACCGAGCTTGTACTCACCGGCGTCGAAGTAGTTCTGCCAGAACCGCACGGGGCTGGGGTCGGCGTACGGGACCACCATCTCGGCCACCGAGGCGCGGTAGACCACCGGGCGGCCGTTGATGCCCAACTGGTGCAGCACCAGGCCCTCACGGGCGTCGAAACCGACCCGGAACTGCCAACCCTCCCAGCTGACCAGGTCGCCGTCGACGGTGAAGCTGGGGCCGTCCGGCTGGGTGATCTCGATCGGGCGCAGGCTGGTGCGCTGCGGGCCGACGTACTCCGGGTCGTCGAAGTTGCCCGCCTCCCGCGGGATCGGCAGGTCGGCGTGGTCGATGAGCTTGACCACCTGCTTGGCGGTCAGGTCGACGTAGGCCACCACGCCGTCGATCGGGTGCGCCCACGGGTGGTCCTTCTCGTGGTCCGTCAGGAACGACAGCACCCGCAGCATCCGGCGCCCGGACTCGCCGTCGATGTCGAACGCGCCGGCCGACAGCGGGCACGGGCAGACCATCGCCAGGTCCTCGATGCCACGGGCGGTCATCGCGGCCCGCCAGCCGGCGTCGGCCTTGACGATCTCGTCCACCAGCATGAACTCTTCGAGCACGATCGGCGGTTGGCCGTCCACCCCGGCGTCCAGCAGCCGATCGGCGACAATCTTGCCTTCGGTCAGGGACACCAGCACGTCCCGGCCGGTTCCGGTGGAAAGCGCCAGCAGCACGACGCGGACCCGGCGGTCCGGGGCCGGATCGCCCGGCTGCCAGCCCAGCACGTCCTGCTTGGCCGGCTCGTCCAGACCGAGGTAGGCGAACCGGGTGTACTCGTCGACCAGGCCGGCCTCGGCACACAGGGTGCGGGTCCGGTCGATCTCCTCGGCGGTCAGGCGATCCAGGGGGTGCGTCGTCCGCGGTAGCGTCATCGTGGCTCCAGCGATCATGAGGGGCATTCACCCCCATCCAACGCCACCGCCGTACGCCCGGGCAAGCAGCGGCGGCGCCGGGGACCGCTTCAGTGGCGTACCAGGCCGGTGTCCTGGTCGCGGGCGGTGAGGCAGTAGCGCACGCCGGCCGGGTCACGCAGCACCGTCCAGCGCGGACGTACGTCGTCCACAGTGGCGCCCAGCGCCTCGTGCGCCGCCCGCACCGTCTCGATGTCGGTCCCGCAGGAAAGATCCAGATGGGCGCCCGGCGCGCCGGACCCCAGCCGCTGCACCAGCAGCCGCAGCGGCGCCCCGGGCGGCGACTGGACCACGGTGAACTCGGGCAGCGAACCGGTCACCCGCTGCCAGCCGGTCAGCCGCGCCCAGAAGTCGGCCTCCGCGTCCGCCGCCTGCTCCGGCACATCCAGGCACACCTGGTCGAGGCGGCTGCGGCCACCGTGCGGGCCGGTACGCGGCTCGGGCCGGGTCAACTCGCCGTGCCAGGGCACCGCGCAGAACAGCACGCCGCCCGGTGAGCGCAGTACGTGGTAGCCGTCCCGCTCGGCCACCGGCGCGGCGCCCAGGGCCAGGGCGGCGCCGCGCAGCGCGTCCACGTCGTCGACGCACAGGTCCAGGTGGGTACCGCCGTCGTCGCCGACCGCCTGGGTCTTCAGGTACGGGTCGCCGTCGGCCGGCAGCAGGGTAGCGAACTCACCGGCGTCACCGCGCGGGGCCGAGCGCGTCGCTCCGGTCACCGCCGCCCAGAAGGCGCACGCCTCGTCGTAGACGGCGCGCGGACGGTCCAGGAAGGCGTACATCCACCGGATCATGGAGGCACTGTAGCGGCGCGGCACCGGAGCCCGCCGGTGGTGCTGGTCACCGGCGGGCCCTGGTGGTTCCTGAACCTCCGGGAGGGTCAGCCCTCCGGGGTGGTGCGGCGCCGGGTGGAGCGGTCGTTGATCGACGGCGGGGTGTAGCCGCCGTCCCGGGCCGAGGCGTTGGTCCCCGGCGGCACGATCTCGTCGATGCGGTCCAGCAGGTCCCAGCCGAGCTTGACGTCTGCCGCGCCGAGCTGGCTGTCCAGCTGCTCCAGGGTGCGCGGGCCGATGATGGCCGAGGTGACCGCCGGGTGCTCCAGGACGAACGCCAGGGCCAGGTGGATCAGCGACAGGCCGGCCTCGTCGGCCAGCCGGGCCAGCGCGTCGGCGGCGGCCAGCTTGCCGGCGTTGGCCTGGTCGGCGATGTCGAAGCGGCCCGGGAAGCGGCTGCCGCGCCGGCTCTCCGGCTGCTCGCCGCCGACCCGGTACTTCCCGGTCAGCCAGCCGCCGGCCAGCGGGCTCCAGGGCAGCACCGCCAGGTTGTAGCGCTGCGCCACCGGCAGCACCTCCCGCTCGATGCCGCGCACCAGGATGGAGTACGGCGGCTGCTCGGAGACCGGGCGCTCGCGGTGCCGGCGCTGCGCCGTCCACTGCGCCTCCACGATCGCCGACGGCTCGAAGGTGGAGGTGCCGAAGTACCGGATCTTGCCCTGGTGCACCAGGTCGGTCAGGGCGCCCAGGGTGTCGTCGATGTCGGTGTCCGGCTCGGGGCGGTGCACCTGGTAGAGGTCGATCCAGTCGGTACCCAGCCGGCGCAGGCTGTGCTCCACCTCCTGGAAGATCCAGCGGCGCGAGTTGCCCCGGGTGTTCGGGTCCTCGCCCACCTTGCCGTGGAACTTGGTGGCCAGGATGACGTTGTCGCGACGGCCACCGGCGAGCGCCTTGCCGACGATGGTCTCCGACTCGCCGTCGGAGTAGACGTCGGCGGTGTCGATGATGTTGATGCCGGAGTCCAGCGCGTGGTGGATGATCCGGACGCTGTCCTCGTGGTCGGTGTTGCCGCGCGCGCCGAAGTTCATCGCGCCCAGCGTGAGCGGGCTGACCTTCAGGCCGGTACGGCCGAAGTTGCGCAGGGTCATCGGGGTCCTTTCAGGGGTGCCGGCTATGCCGGCTGGGGGGTACGGGCGAACTGGTTGGCGGGGCGCGGCAGGCCGTAGTGCTCGCGCAGGGTGGTGCCCCGGTACTCGGTGTGGAACAGGCCGCGCCGCTGCAGGATCGGCACCACCTGCTCGGTGAAGACCTCGAACTGGCTGGGGTACAGCGGCGGCATGATGTTGAACCCGTCGGCCGCCCCGTGCGTGAACCACTCCTCGATCAGGTCCGCGACCTGCTCGGGCGTACCGGCGAAGGTGAAGTGACCGCGCGCCCCGGCCAGCCGCCGCAGCAGCTGCCGGATGGTCAGCTCCTCGCGCCGGGCCAGCTCCACGATCAGCGCGAACCGACTGCGGTTGCCCTGCACCTCGGTCTCCTTGGGCAACAGGTGGAACGGCACCGGCCCGTCCAGCGGGAACTGGGTCAGGTCGATGTCGCCGAGCTGCCGCCACACCTGGGTGGCCGCGCCGTCCTGCGGCACCGCCAGGTCGTCCAGCTCGTCCTGCAGCGCCCGGGCCTCCGCCTCGGTGGAGCCGATGAAGGGTGACAGCCCGGGCAGCACCAGCACCTGCTCCGGATCGCGGCCGGCGGCCGTGACCCGGGCCTTGACGTCGGCGTAGAACTCCTGCGCGTCACGCAGGGTCAGCTGGGCGGTGAAGATGGCCTCGGCCCACTGCGCGGCAAAGTCCTTGCCGTCCTCCGACGAGCCGGCCTGGACCAGCAGCGGCCAGCCCTGCGGGGAGCGTGGGCTGTTGAGCGGCCCACGCACCTGGAAGTGTTCGCCGACGTGGTCCAGCTCGTGCACCCGGTCGCCGTCGACGGCCTGCCCGGACTCCTTGTCCAGGATCCGGGCGCCGTCCTCCCAGCTGTCCCACAGGCCGGTGGCGACCTGCAGGTACTCGCGCGCCCGGCGGTAGCGGGCGTCGTGCGGCACGGCCTGGCGGCTGAAGTTGGCGGCGGCCTCGGTGTCGGCCGACGTGACGATGTTCCAGCCGGCCCGGCCCTTGCTCAGGTGGTCCAGCGAGGCGAACGCCCGGGCCAGCGTGTAGGGGTCGGTCCAGGTGGTCGAGGCGGTGGCGATCAGCCCGATCCGCTCGGTCACCGCGGCCAGCGCGGAGAGCAGGGTGAGCGGCTCCAGGCCGCCCCGGGCGTTGCGCCGCCGGCCGCCGGACAGGCCGTCGGCCAGGAACAGCGAGTCGATGGTGGCCCGCTCGGCGGCCCGCGCGATGCCGGCGTAGTAGTCGAGGTCCAGGTTGCGCTCGGGGGTGGACAGTGGGTGCCGCCAGGCGGCGGCGTGGTGCCCGGGCACCATGACGAAGGCGTTCAGCACCAGTTGTCGCTGTGACATGGGGTGTGGCTCCTCAGCTGGCCGCGCCGGCCAGGGCGCGGGTGAACTGGTTGGCGGGCCGGGGCAGGCCGTAGTGCTCGCGCAGGGTGGCGCCGGTGTACTCGGTGCGGAACAGGCCGCGCTCGCGCAGGATCGGCACCACCTGGTCGACGAAGGCGCTCCAGCCCCGAGGGCAGGACCGGCGGCATGATGTTGAAGCCGTCCGCGGCGCCGGCGTCGAACCAGTGCTCGATCGCGTCGGCGACCTGCTCGGGCGTGCCGGCGAAGGTGCGGTGGCCGCGACCGCCGCCCAGCCGGCCGATCAGCTGGCGCACGGTCAGCCGCTCGCGCCGGGCCAGCTCGACGACCAGGGTGAAGCGGCTCTTGGCGCCCTCGATCTCGTCCTCGGTGGGCAGGTCGGCCGGCAGCTCCCGGTCCAGGTCCAGCTCGTCCGGGTGCAGGCGGAGCGTGTTGGCCAGCTGGCGCTTGGCGTACTCGGGCTTGATCAGGCGGTCCAGCTCCTCGTCCAGCGCGCGGCGCCTCGGCCTCGGTGTCGCCGATGACCGGGACGATGCCGGGCAGGATCTTGACGCCGTCCGGGTCGCGGCCGAGCGCGGCGGCGCGCGGCCTTGATGTCGGCGTAGAACGCCTGCGCGTCCGCCAGGGTCTGCTGGGCGGTGAAGACCGCCTCGGCGTAGCGGGCCGCGAAGTCCTTGCCGTCCTCGGACGAGCCGGCCTGCACGAGCAGCGGGTAGCCCTGCGGCGAGCGGGGCACGTTCAGCGGGCCGGCGACCCGGAAGAACCGCCCGGCGTGCTCGACCGGTGGATCTTGGCGTCGTCGCCCCAGACGCCGGTCTCCTTGTCGGCGACGAGCGCGTCGTCCTCCCAGCTGTCCCACAGCTGCTGGCGACACCTCGACGAACTCGGCGGCCCGCTCGTAGCGCTCGCGGTGCGCGGGCACGTCGTCGAGGCCGAAGTTGCGCGGCCGGCGTCGGCGCCGGCGGTGGTGACGATGTTCCAGCCGGCCCGGCCGCCGCTGATGTGGTCCAGCGAGGCGAACCGGCGGGCCAGGTTGTACGGCTCGTTGTAGGTGGTCGAGGCGGTGGCGATCAGCCCGATGTGCTCGGTGACGCCGGCCAGCGCGGTGAGCAGCACGGTCGGCTCCAGCGTGCCGGACGGGCGCCGCCCGACGCTCGCCGCACAGCACCGGGCCGTCGGCGAGGAACAGCGAGTCGAGCTTGCCGCGCTCGGCGATCCGGGCCAGCTCCTGGTAGTGCTCGATGTCGGTGTTGCGCGGACGGGTCGCTCTCCGGCAGCCGCCAGGCCGCCTCGTGGTGGCCGACGCTCATCAGGAAGGCGTTGAGGTGCAGGGTGCGCGGTGCGCCCGCCTCAGGCATCGGAGCCTCCGTCGGTGGCCACGCCGAGGGCGCCGAGCAGGTCGTTCGCGGTACGCCGCGAACGCGGGTCGTCGTGCAGCGAACGCGGTCCGGGCAGGTCGATGCGGCAGGTCGAGGGCGATCCGGCCGTCGTCGAGCACGAGGACCCGGTCGGCGAGCACGACCGCCTCGTCCACGTCGTGGGTGACCAGCAGCACGGCCGGGCGGTGCCGCTGCGCACAGCTCGCGCAGCAGGTCGTGCATCTTGATCCGGGTCAGCGCGTCGAGCGCGCCGAACGGCTCGTCGGCCAGCAGCAGCTCGGGGCTCGCCAGACCAGCGAGCGGGCCAGCGCGGCGCGCTGCGCCTCGCCGCCGGACAGCTCGCGGGGCCAGGCCCGTTCCCGCCCGGCCAGGCCCGACCTCGGCCAGCGCGGCCCGGCCCCGCTCGCGGGCGTCGGCGCCGCGCGAGCCCGAGCAGTGACGTTGTCCAGCACCCGCAGCCAGGGCAGCAGCCGGGAGTCCTGGAAGACGACCGACACCTGCTCGGGCACCTCGATCGCGCCGCTGCCCGGCTGCGTCGTGGTCGAGCCCGGCGAGCGCCCGCAGCAGGGTGCTCTTGCCCGAGCCGCTGCGCCCGAGCAGGGCGACGAACTGTCCGGCGTGGATGTCCAGGTCGAGCCGGCCAGCACCGTCCCGCTCGCCGAAGCCGCGGCGCAGCCCGCCGTACCGCGGACGGCGGCTGGCCGCCGCCGGTCAGCTGCCCAGTGTCCGCCGCCATGACAGCACCCTCCGTTCGAGGAGTCGGACCAGCGCGTCCGAGACGAAGCCGAAGACGCCGTAGACGATCAGGCCGACCACGATGACGTCGGTCTGGCCGTAGTTCTGCGCCTGGAACATCATGTAGCCGATGCCGCTGGTGGCGTTGATCTGCTCGAGCACCACCAGGAGAGCCAGGAGCCGGTGACCGCCGAGCCGCAGGCCGACGAAGAACCCGGGCAGCGCGCCGGGCACCACGACCTGGCGGATGAACTGCCGCCGGGGCAGCCGCAGTACCTCGGCCAGTTCGACGTAGCGGCTGTCGATGCCGGTCAGCGCGGCGTGGGTGTTGATGTAGATCGGGATGGAGACGCCGATGGCGATGATCGCCACCTTGAACTTCTCGCCGATGCCCAGCCAGAGGATGAACAGCGGGATCAGGCCCAGCGTCGGGATGGCCCGCTTGACCTGGACCGTGCCGTCGACCAGCGCCTCGCCGATCCGGCTGAGCCCGGCCGACCAGGGCGAGCACCATGCCGGCCACCAGCGCCGATGGCGAAGCCGAGCGCGGCGCGGTGCAGCGAGGTGAGCAGGTTGGTCTGCAGCCGGCCGGAGCTGACAGGTCGGCCGGTGGTGGCCACGACGTCCACGGCGCCGGCAGGATCCGCGGGTCGAGCAGGCCGCGCCGCGGAGGCGGCCGACCAGACGGCGACCACCAGCAGCGGGCCGAGCAGCCGGCCGTAGGGGATGGCCCGGCCCGGGCCGAGCCGGCGCAGCCGGCCACGCGCCGGTGCCAGGGCCGTGGTCGCGGCGCGGTCGGGGCACGCACGGTCAGCGGCCGTGGCGCGGAGATCACGTCGGTCATGCTGGTCACCCCCGGTACTCGCTGGATACGGCCGCCGAGGCCATGGCTCGAAGCGGCGGTCGAAGAGGGTCGCGGCGTCGAAGTGCTTGTACGAAGCCGCCGCTGGGCGAGCAGGTCGATGGTCTCCTGCTCCCAGGCGATGGCCTTGTCCCAGCTGGCCGGGAAGTTGGGCTTGTTGCTGGCCAGCACGATCTGCTGGCCCTGCTCCAGGGTGACGCCCTGGTTCTCGACGTAGTACTTGTCGATCCAGGTGTCCGGGTGCTCCCACTGCCCAGACGCCGCCCTGTGCCCAGATCGGGATGTAGGCGCGGATGGCGGCCGCCTTGGCCGCGTCCTGCAGCACCGTGGTCGGCGCCCACAGGATGCTGAGCAGGTCCACCACGTCGGTGTCCAGCCGCCGGGCGCCGTCCTTGCCGTACTGCTTGAGGTACTTGAACGCGTCGGTGGCGCCGAGCGGGGCCACGTCGACCTGCCGGGCCTGCAGGGCGGTGAGGAACTGGGTGCTGGTCAGCGGGACCAGGGTCACCTCGCTGGTGGCGATGCCGGCCTGCTTGAGCGCCCGCAGCACCACCACGCCCTGGGCCTGGCCCTGACGAGAAGGCGATCTTCTTGCCCCGCAGGTCGGCGGCGGATGCGATGGCGCTGCCCGGCGCGGTGGCGAAGTAGTAGATCGGCTTGGGGTCGAGCCGGACCGCGACGATCTTCGCCTGCACCCCGAAGCCGTGCGCCTGGATCGGCGGGATGCCGGCGTTGCTGGCCAGCTCCAGCGACTTGGCCCGGAAGGCGTTGATGACGTCCGGGCCGGCAGCGATGTTCGGCCACTGCGGCACGCTGAAGGGCAGCTTCTTGTCCAGCCCGGACAGTTGCAGGGCGAGCTGGTTGGCCGGCCCGGCGATGATCAGCGAGGTCCGCTTGGGCACCTGGGTGGGCAGCGGCGCGGTCAGGTCGAGGGTGGTCTGCGCCTGCGCGTCCTTGGCGCAGCCGGCCAGCGCGGCCAGTGTGGCGGCGCCGAGGGCACCGCCCAGCAGGGAACGTCTGCTCAGGACCGGTTGCATGGGTTCTCCTTCAGGGGGTACGCGGTGCGGCAGGCAGGGTGTGGTAGCGGCCGTCCAGGTAGACCAGGGGTGACCGGCCGGGGTGCAGCCGGGCGGCGGTGACCTGGGCGACGACGATGCGGTGGTCGCCGGCCGGCAGCCGGCTGTGCAGCCTGACGCGCAGCCAGCCGGCCACCCCGTCGAGCACCGGCTCGCCGCCGGGCAGCCGGTGCCAGTCGGTGGGCTCGGCGAACCGGTCGATACCACTGGTGGCGAAGCGGCGGGCCAGCTGCTCCTGGCCGGCGTCGAGGAAGTTGACGACAGCGGTGTCGGCGTCGGCCAGGTGGGGCCAGCTGGACGCACCGGCGGAGATGCCGAAGCAGACCAGCGGCGGCTGCAGCGACAGCGAGGTGAGCGAGGTGGCGGTGAAGCCGGCCGGACCCCGTCCGCCGTCACAGGTGATGACCACGACGCCGGCCGGATGCCGGCGAAATGCCTGCCGGAATGAGTCCGGATCAAGTTCCAATTGGTCGACTTCGGGCAGCGTGATAGTCATGGACGACCTCCGAGAAATGGATTCCAAGCGCTTCAGCATTTGCTTCGGACGATGCCTAATGCGCTGGTGTCGCAGCATCTTCGCTGCTCAACGCCTACCTAATGATGGCTATCTGTCTATCAGACTGTCAACAATCGACGACTGAAATAGGTCGGTCAACAGTCCGGGAATTGTGCGCGCGACAGCGACGGAAATTGCGGGCGGCGCACCTGGGAGTGAATTGCTCGCAGTGCGCGTCAACAGGAGAGCGGCAGTGCACTCCGGACGATCGGCGGGCCGGCGCCGCCGGGCCGCCGCAAGGCAGGCGGCCAGCACCGGGCCGCCGGAAGGCGACAGGGCAGCACCGGGCGCCGAGGCGGCGCAGGCGCGGTCAGCGACCCGGACAGGCTGCCGAGGCGACCCGGAGCAGGTCGATGTGCACCCGGGTGGTGAGGTGCGGGGTGTGCGGCATGGCTAAAGTCTACTAAGACGATGGGATATGTCAACTAGCTAGGAGATACCCGGGACCAGTACCGCCGCCCCGCTCACCCGGTCGGCCGCCAGGTCGCGCCAGCGCCTGGTCGGCCCGGGCCAGCGGGTACGGCGTGGTGGTCACGGCAGGCGGTGCCCGGCCGCGAACGCCAGGAAGTCCGCGCCCGTCCGCCCGGGTGTTCGCCGTGACGCTGCGCAGCGTCCGCTCCTGGAACAGGTCGCGTTCGTAGTTCAGTGCCGGGATGTCGGTCAGGTGGATGCCGGCCACGGCCAGCGTGCCGCCCCGGTCCAGCGCCCCCAGCGCCACCGGTACCAGGTCGCCGACCGGGCGCGAACAGGATCGCCGCGTCCAGCGGCTCGGGCGGCTCGTCGTGGCGTCGCCGGCCGACGCGGCGCCCAGCTCGAGGGCCAGCTCCCGGGCCGCCGGCGCCCGGGTGAGCACGTGCACCCGCGCCCCCTGGGCGATGCGCCACCTGGGCGGTCAGGTGCGCGGAGGCGCCGAAGCCGTAGATCCCCAGCCGGCCGCCGGGCGGCAGCTCGCGCCCGGCGCAGCGCACGGTAGCCGATGATGCCGGCGCACAGCAGCGGAGCCAGCTCCACGTCGGAGTACCCGTCCGGCAGCCGGTACGCGAAGTCGGCCGGGACCAGGGCGTACTCGGCGTAGCCGCCGTCGGCGTCCCAGCCGGTGTAGCGGGACGCCGGGCACAGGTTCTCCGCGCCCGCGCCGGCAGTAGCGGCAGCTGCCGCAGGTGTACCGCAGCCACGCGATGCCCACCCGGTCACCCGGCGCGTGACCCGGTCACCCCGGGGCCCGAGCCCACCACTTCGCCGACGACCTCGTGCCCCGGGGCCACGCCGGGCGCGTGCGCCGGCAGGTCGCCCTCGGCCACGTGCAGGTCGGTCCGGCACACCCCGCAGGCCAGTACCCCGACCAGCAGCTCACCCGGGCCCGGATGCGGCACCGGGGCGTCCACCGCGCGCAGCGGCCGGCCGGCCATCGGCCCCGGCGTGGCGACCCGCCAGGCGAGCATCCCGCCTCCCCTCCACCCGCCGCACCCGTCGGCGAATCCATCGTGCCGCAGCCCGTGGCTCCGGCGAACGCACCGTGCCTGAGCCCGCGGCTCCCGCGGACCCATCGTGCGGAGCCGGTGGCTCCGGCGAACGCCATCGTGCCGCAGCCCGTGGCCGGGTGCTGGTCAGCCGTCCAGCACGTCGGCCAGTGGGCGGCGCGGCGCCCCGAACGCCGGCTGCCCGAAGCCCAGCCGGAGCAGCAGCTGCGGCGTCCCGGGCCGGCCCAGCCCCCGGCGCAGCTTCTCCCGCGCGGCGGGTACCTCGATGGGCTGCGACACCAACGACGCCGCCAGCCCCAGCACGGTGGCGGTGAGCAGGACGTGCTGCAGCGCCGCCCCGGCCACCAGCTGGTCGTGCGGTTCGTCGCCGGCCGCGCCGAGCACGCCGACCAGCGGCTCGGCCTCGAAGCGCTCGAACCGGGCGCGCGGCGGTCCGCCGAAGTCGCGCAGCGCCAACGGGTCCTCGGGCGCCGGGACCACCCCGGCGGCGTAGTCGGGCACCCCACCGGCCGGGTCCCGGGTCCAGGCCGCCAGCTCGTGCAGGTACGGCTCGTCGGCGCGCAGCACCCGGTCGGCCGAGCGGATGATCTCGCCCACCACGGCCAGCGGACCCGGCCCGTCCAGCAGCTCCAGCCAGGCGCCGTGTTCGGTGGCGGCGGCCCGCAGCGCCGCCTGCACGTCCGGCGGGACCCGGGTGTCGGAGAACGGGCGGCGGTTGCTGTGCCGGCGCGGGATGGCTTCGGCCAGCGCCTGCTCCTGCGGGGTGGGCGGGTGTGCGCCGGCCGCGGACAGCTGGGCCAGCAGCTCCGGCTCGCCCGGGTCGGGCAGGAACCGGGTCACCACCCGGACCCCTGCCGCGGCCAGCGCCAGCTGGGCATTGGCTGTCGCGGCACCGCAGGCCAGGCGTACCCCCCAGTCGTGCGGGTCGGCGACCGGCAGGCGCCGCGCCGGGTCGGGGCGCACCTGCATCGCGCCGTCGGCGAGCCGGAACCGCCACGGCTGGCTGTTGTACACCGACGGGGCAAGCACCGCCGCGCCCACCGCGGTGAGGAACTCGTCCCGGGACAGCCGGGTGGTGGCCGCGGCCGTCACGCCGGCGCCTCCGGGCCGACCTGCACCGTCTCGGCGGCCGGCAGGCGCGGCGTGTGCCCGGGCGGCGGCGCCTGCGGATCCGGCCGGCCCAGCCGCACCACCAGATGCGGGAAGGACTGCGGCGTCAGCATCGACCGTAGCCGCTCCCGGGTGGCCGGCACCTCCACCACCGCCGACAGCGGCAGCATGGCGAGCCCCTGCTCGACCGCTGTCAGCCAGGCCGCCGACACGCCCTCCCCGGCGATCAGCCAGCCGGCCGGGTCGTCCCGGTCGCTGTAGAGCAGGCCGTAGCTGGCCGCCCGGTCGTGCGCCGGGCCGGTCGCCAGGGTGCCGGGCCGACCGAAGTCCCGTCCGGGGATGGTGGTCTGCGGCGGTTCGTCGGGCAGGTTCTCCGCCGGGATGCCGGTACCGGCCGGGCGCCCGTCAGCGACCCAGTAGGCAAGCTCCTCCCGCAGCCCCTCGTCGGCGTCCTCGGTGCGCTGGGCGTAGGAGGCGGCCGAGGCCAGTTCGATGACCTGGTCGGGGTGCAGCAGGTGCAGGTGCTCGCCCTGGGCGCGGGCCGCCTCGGCGACCTTCTCCAGGCTGCGCGGGGTGGCCGGCTGGTCGGCGACCGGGCGCCGGTCGGTCACCCGCAGGGCGATGGTCTGGTAGTCACGGATCGCCTGCGGGCTGGGAACCCGCCGCTCGCCGGTGGTCAGTACGGCGAGCAGCAGCGGCCGGTCCGGGTCGGGCGTCCGGGCGACCTGCGCCGGGTACCCGAGCGCGGCCAGGGTCACCCGGGCGTGGTGCAGGGCGGCGCCGCAGCTGATCGCCGCCATCCGGCCGTCCGGGTCGGTGGCCGGCAGCCGGCGCTCCGGCACCGCCCACAGCTGCAGCACGTCGCCGGTCACCCGCCACCGCCACGGTTGGGTGTTGTGGATCGACGGGGCCCGCCCGGCGACCGTCGCGGCCTCGACGAGTACGCCGTCCAGTGCCCCGGACGCAGGTGTCATCGGATCCGCCCCCTTTTTCCGTACCGGCCCGGTCGGGGGTGTCCGAGGAACGACAGCAGCCGACAAAACGGGCATCGCTGCATCCAGCCTACCCAGCCGGACAGCGCACCGGCGCGGAAAACAACCCTCCGCCTAGGGTGTCGGCATGCGGGCATTGATCGTGCGGGGCGGCTGGGCCGGACACCGGCCAGTGGAGTGCACCGAACTGTTCACCGGCCACCTGCGCCACCACGGGTACGCGGTCACCGTCGCGGAGACCCTGGACGTCTACGCCGACCCCGACGCGATGACCGGGCTGGATCTCGTGGTGCAGTGCTGGACCGGCGGCGTGCTCACCCAGGCTCAGGAGGACGGGCTGCTCACCGCCGTCCGCGCCGGTACCGGCTTCGCCGGCTGGCACGGCGGTGCCGTGGCCACCTGCTACGACTCACCCGGCTACCAGTACCTGGTGGGCGGCCGGTTCGTCTGCCACCCGGGCGGCTTCGTCGACTACACCGTCAACGTCACCGCCGGGCACCCGGTGGTGGCCGGCATCGGCGACTTCGCCGTCCACACCGAGCAGTACTTCTGCCACCTGGACCCGACGCTGACGGTACTGGCCAGCACCACGTTCACCGGCGCACACGGGGCGCCGGAGACGGCCGGGGCGGTGATACCGGTGGTGTGGCTGCGCCACTTCGGCGCCGGCCGGGTGTTCGTCTGTACCCTCGGCCACTCCCCCGAGGACCTGGCGGTGCCGCAGACCCGCGACATCATCGGGCGCGGGCTGCTCTGGGCCGCCGGCCGCTGAACCCGCGTCACCGCCAGAGCAGCGCGAAGATCACCACGGCGAGCACGCTGCCGGCCAGCACGCCGGCCAGCACCTGCGCCGGGGTGTGGTCACGCAGCCGGACCCGGGACCAGCCCACCGCCGCCACCCCCGCGACGCCGACCAGCGCCACCGGCCCGAACAGCGCCACCAGCAGCACGGCGGACGCGGACGCCACGGCGGCGTGCGCGGACAGCTTCCACCAGTGGTTGATCGCGGTTACCGCGAGCAACACCAGGAACATCCCGATCACCAGGGTGACCAGCCGCCCGGGCGCCCCGGCCAGGGCCAGCACCAGCACCCCGACCAGCACCGAGGCCAGCCCGATCAGCAGTGGGGTACGGCGCTGCTCGCGGACCGTGATGTGCCGGTCGGTGAGCCGCCCCCGGCGTACCCCCAGCAGGATCACCCCGAACGGGATCACCGCGCTGAACCCGGCCGCCAGCAGCCCCCAGCCGAGCCCCGCCGGCACACTGTCGCTGTCGTGCAGGGCGACGGTCACCGGCATCGCGGCGGCCAGCACGGCCGGCGCGAACACCTCGGTGAACCCGCGCGCCGCCCGGTCAGCCACGGTCCGAACCGGGACGACCGCCCGGTCGGGCGACGTCGGACGTCGACGGTCCCCGGTACGGACGCTGCGCGGTCCCGGGATGGTCATGCGGCTGAATGTATCCGCCGACGCTCCGGGACGGGGCCCGTGGACCCGCATCGCGCCGATCGGGGAGACATCCGCGTGGCGTGCACAGCCACCCGGTGGAGCAGCGCGGTGCAGCAGCAGCGCGGTGGAGCAGCCGCACGGTGCAGCAGCCGCACGGTGCAGCAGCCGCACGGTGCAGCAGCCGCACGGTGCAGCAGCCGCACGGTGCAGCAGCCGCACGGTGGAGCAGCCCGCGCGGTGGGCGGCCGCTCACCGAGTGGGCAGCAGCCACAGCTGTGCCGCTGCGCCGTCGTCGACGGCGAGCAGCAGGTGGTCGTCGGCGGCGGCGATCCGGACGGTACGCCCACCGCCCTGCGCCACCGCCCGGGGCAGCGGCCGGCTGCGCCAGCTGGCCGGGTCGGTGCCGGTCCACAGGCCGAAGCCGGTGCCGTCGCCGGCCACCAGATAGCTCACCCCACCCGCCTCGACCAACCCGGTAACACGGGGCGGCGAAGTGCCCCCGGTGCCGTGCCCGAAGCGGCCGGCCAGCCGCCACCGCCCGGCGTCGGCGCACCACACGCCGAACCCCGCCGCCAGCACCCCGGCGGCGCAGCGAGCCCCGGCGCCGGCCGACAGCGCCTGCGGCTCGGCGTCGGCACCGGCCGGCTCCACCGGGTCCGCGGCCCAGTGCCGGCCGTCGGACGAGCGCCACACCTGCGCCTGCCGGGGACCCCCGTCCGCCGGGGCGAAGCTGCCCACCGCCAGGAACCCCTCCGGTACGCCGGCCAGCCCGGTGAGCACCCGCGCCCCGCCGTCCCCCGACTCCAGCGCCGGGTCGGCGTCGACGCGCTGGAAGGCCGTACCGTCGGCCGACCACCAGACCGCCGCGCCCGGGTGCCGGTCGGCGTCCACCCAGCCGCCGCCGACCAGGAAGCCGGCCGGGCCGGCGGTCAACGGCCCCACCCCGACCGCGTCGTCGCCGCCGAACAGGTCCACCGGCGTCGGGTTCTCGGTCAGCCCGGCGCGCTCGTCACCGCGCCAGGTGGCGGTACGCGGGTTGCCGTGCGCCCCGCCGGCCGCCGCGCCCAGGGCAACCACGGTGCCGCCCCGGCAGGCCACCGCGGACAGCACGCTCTGCCGGCCGTACAGGGAGACCGGCTGGGTGGGCAGCGCGCGCCAGGCGACACCGTCCGAACTGGACCAGACGGCGGGCGTGGCGCCCTCGGCGGTGACCGAGCCACCGACCGCGTACCAGCGCCCGGCGCAGGCGGTGACGTCGCGCAGCACCGTGCGGCCCGCTCCGGCGGACGGCAGCGACACCGGGCGCCACGGCAGCGCTACCGGCGCCGACCGGACCGGCCCGCAGCCGGCAACCACGGCCAGGGCCGGTATCAGCGCCGCCGTGCCGGCCCACGCGGAGCAGACCCGCACGACGCCCACCGGCCCGAGACCAACCCGCACGACGCCCACCCGCCCGGGGCCAGCCCGCACGACGCCCGCTCTTACCTGGCGATGCCCCGTGCTGCCCGCCTGCGCGAGGCGGGCCCGCCGGTTGTCCAGCCACCTGATCACGCCTCACCCCCGCAACCATTGTCGCCGCCGAGAGGCCGGCTCACGTTTGTCTCAGCCGGTTGGGGGTAGTCGCCCAGTAATCCCCCCGTCCGGGGCCGGGCACGGCCCCGAAGCACCCTCGGAGGCCACAGATGTCCTCAGCCACGGCCGCGCGGGGCAACATCCTCGACGCGCTGGACTCCCGCTCCCCCAGCTCCTTCTACTGGCGGCTCACCCTGCTCGCCACCCTGGGCGGTTTCCTGTTCGGCTACGACACCGCCAACATCGGATCGGCGCTGCCCTTCCTGCCGTACCACCTCAACGGTTTCTGGACCGGCTACGTGGTCGCCGGGGCGTCGCTCGGCGCGGCGGCCGGCGCGCTGGCCGCCGGTCCGCTGACCGACCGGTTCGGCCGCAAGTCGCTGCTCGTCGCCGACGCCGCGATCTACGCCGCGGGCGCGCTGCTGTCCGCGGTGGCACCCAACGCGGCCGTGCTGATCATCGCCCGTACCCTCATCGGCCTGGCCATCGGCGCCGATTCAGCGATCGCCACCTCCTACATCGCCGAGTACGCGCCGGTCAAGCGCCGTGGCGCGCTGAGCATGCTGCAGCAGTGGATGATCACGGTGGGCATCCTGGTGGCGTACCTGGCGGCACTGATCATCCTCAAGGCGATGCCGGACCGGGCCGGCGGCCTGGACTGGCGACTGATCCTCGGCCTGGGCGCCGTTCCGGCGCTGATCGGCGTGGTGATGCGCGCCGACATGCCGGAGTCGCCGCGCTGGCTGCTGCGTCAGGGCCGCTACGACGACGTCCAGCAGGCGCTGGCCAAGCTGGGCGTCGAGGCGTCCCGCGAGGACATCGAGCGCACCGCCCGCGACCTGCACCAGGAAGACGAGCAGGTGGCAGCCAAGGCCAGCCGGCGACAACTGTGGACCCCAGGGGTACGCCGCGCCCTGATGGTGGTCTGCACGTTCTTCGTGTTCCAGCAGATCACCGGCATCAACGTGCCGCTCTACTACGGTCCGCACCTGCTCGGCCCGCTGTTCCAGGGGGACAACAGCTCACTGGTCGCGGCCACCATCGCCGGTGTCGAGGTGACCGCCATCATGACCGTGGTCAACGTGCTGGCCACCTACTTCGCGTTCCGCTACATCGACCGGGCCGGGCGGCGCCCGCTGGCCATCGGCGGATACGCCGGGATGGCCGTGTTCGCGCTGGTGTCGGCGGCCGGGCTGGCGTTCCTGTCCGGGCACGCCGAGATCTGGGTGGTGATGATCGGGCTGTGCGCCTTCATCGCCAGCTTCGCCGTCGGCGTCGGCGGTACCGGCTGGCTGATCCAGGGGGAAGTGTTCCCCACTTCGGTACGCGGCCAGGCGGCGGCCACCGGTGCCTCGGTGGACTGGCTGGCCAACTTCGCCATCATCGAGATCTTCCCGACCCTGCAGAGCGGCATCGGGCTGCCCTGGGTGATGGTGATGTTCGCGGCGCTGTCGGTGATGGCCATCGGCTTCGTCTACCGGTACCTGCCGGAGACCAAGCACAAGTCGGTGGAGGAGATCACCCGCATTTTCTCCGACCAGGCGCGGTCGGGCCGCCCGGCGTCGCGCCCCACCGCGCAGACGGCCAGCGCGTAACTGGGCCCGGACGGCTGCGGGCTCACCCATCGCCTGGGCCGGCCCGCAGCCGTCTGCCGGATCAGCGTCTCGGCTTCACCCCGGAAGCCGGCAGATGATGCAGAAGGCTGATCATCGTTCGATCGTTGGCCGCCGGGCCCATTCGGTAAACGAATGTGCCCTTTCCACCGCCCCCGTGGCGGTGGGATGGCGGCAACGACGAGAAACAGCGTCGCCCACCGCGCCATACGTCGCCCATACGCGCGCCATACGCGCGCTGTACCCGCGCCTGCGGGTGATCCGACAGGTCCCCCCGGTCAGCTGGGGATGTCGCGGCAGAGCAGGAGAGCGCGGTGGGCGTAGTCCCGGTACCGGTCGGGGTCGGCGGCGTCGTGGTAGGCGGCTGCGAGCGCCCGTAGCGTGGTGATCAGCCCGGTCTCGGCGCCTGTCCGGCTGTAGAGGGTGAGGCTGTCCAGCAACGCCTCGATCGCCCGGTCGTGGTCGCCCCGCTGGTGGTGCAGCACGCCGAGTGACTGCGCCGCCTGTGCCTCCAGTTCCTGGTGGCCGGTCCGGCCGGCCATCCGCCGGGACGCTGCCGTCAACTCCAGCGCTTCGGCCAGGTCACCGCGGGCTGCGGCCACCTCGCCGAGAGTGTGCGCAGCCCGCGCCTGCATGCCGGTGTCGCTGCGGCTACGGGCCAGCCGCTGTGCCGTCTTCAGCGCCGTCGAGGCGGCGGGCAGTTCGCCCAGGTCGGCGTAGGCGGCGCCGAGGTTGTGCAGCAGCACCGTCTGCGCCTGGGCGTCCGAGCGCTCGTCGGCGAGCCGGGCCGCCGCGCGGTAGTGCACGATCGCCTCCGGCAGTCTGCCGAGTTGCCGCAGGGTGCGGGCGAGTCCGGCGTGCCCGACCATACGGGCCCGCGGCACGCCGCTCTCCTCGGCCAGCTCCAGCACCGTGCGCAGGCTCTCCAGTGCCTCCTCGTGCCGGCGGGCCATGTTGCAAGTGGCGGCGTGGTGTCCACTCATGATGCGCTGGGCGTCCAGATCGCCCGCGTGCCGGGCGGAGCGTACGGCGCACTCGGTGATCGTCACGGCGTTGGCCAGGTGCCGGCCACGGTCGAAGTAGCCGAACAGCAGGTAGGACAGCTGCCACACCAGCTCGGTGCGGTGCTCGGCGGCGGCCTGCTGGACCACCAGCACGAAGTTGTCGATTTCCGCGTCGAGCAGCGGCAGGAGGGCGTCCGGCTGGGCCGGCAGCCGTCCGCTCGGCTGCCCGGGCGCCACCCGCATCTGCGGTGCGAGGGCGGCGCGGGTGGTCAGCGCCAGGTCGTGGTACGCGGCGAAGGTGGCCTCCGCGATACGTCGTCGGTCGGCTGCCGTCAGCTGCTCGCGTAGCCAGAGCCGGACCAGGTCGTGGCAGCTGAACGCCGGGCCGGTACCCGGGCTGACCAGGTACCGGCCGGTGAGCCGGTCGAGGGAGGCGGCAGCCGCCGGCTCGGGCAGCTCCTCCCGCCAGGCGGCCAACCACGCCGCCGTCCCGGGCAGCCCGGCGACCGCCAGCCCGGCAAGTACCCGCTGGTCAACCTCGGCCAGCGCCGCCACCGACGCCCCGATGCTGGCCCCGACGTCGAGGTCGCCGTGGGTGAGCACGGCCAGCCGGTGCCGCTCGTTGCGCAGCCTGGACGCCATGTCCCCGACGGAGCGGTGCGGGTAGGCCCGCAGCTGCCCACCCACCACGCGCAGGGCGAGCGGCAGGTGCCGGCACAGCCGCACCACTTCCGCGACGGCGTCCTGCTCCGCCGCCGTTGGACGCCCGGTCGCCACCGTCAGGAACTCGGCCGCCTCGGCATCGCTGAAGCCCGACAGCTCCACCAGGCGGACACCGGGCGGATACACCAGCCGGCTGCGTCCGGTCATGAGCACCGCGCACCCCGCCGACCCGGGCAGTAGTTGGCTCACCTGCTCCGCGTCGCCGATGTCGTCCAGGACCAGCAGCACTCGCCGGCTGGCGAGCAGCGTACGCAGTCGGGCGGCGCACTCGTCCGCGCCGGCCGGCAGTCGCGCGTCGTCCACGCCGAGCGCGCGCAGCAGGTGGCGCAGTGCGTCCACAGTGGACACCGGGTGCGCGGAGGCGGCGTGCAGCCGCACGAAGATCTGCCCGTCCGGATAGTCCGCCGCGGCGGCGTGTGCCGCTCGTACGGCCAGGGTGGTCTTGCCCGCCCCAGCCGGCCCGGCGATGATGACCAGCGGTGCCGTCCCGCCGGGTGCGAGCGCGGCGGCCAGCTCGGCCAGGTGATCGGTCCGGCCGACGAAGTCGGCGGTGGCAGCCGGCAACTCCCGGGGTACAGCGGCGGCTCGGGCCTGCTCCGCTCCGGGCGCCGCGAGCAGCTGCGGGTCATCGCGCAGGATTCGCCGTTCGATGTCCTGTACCGCTGTGCTGGGGTCGAGACCGCACTCGTCGGCCAGCCGGCGGCGCAGTCGGCGGGCGACCGCCAGCGCCTCGACGCGGCGACCGGTACGGTAATAGACGATCATGAGCTGTTCGTGCAGCCGCTCCCGCAGCGGCTCGGTGCGCACCAGCTCGGCGAGCACGTCCGCGACCACGGCCTCGCCGCCACGTCGCAACTCCGCGTCGATCAGCCGTTCGTAGCCGACCAGCCGCTGCTCCTGCAGGTGCGCGCGGGCAGCTTCGACGAACGGAGCGTCGATGTCGCACAGCGCCGGACCCCGCCACAGTGCCAGCGATGCGCGCAGCACGGTGATCGCGACCTCGTCGGCGCTCGCGACCGCGGTGCGGACCCCTTCGGCGAAGGCCAGCGCGTCCACGTCGGCCGGCCCGGCCGAGAACCGGTATCCGGCCGCGACCGTCTCCAGCCGGGCCGCCCAGCGCGCCGGCAACGCCTTGCGGATCGAGGCAATGTCCGCTTGGACCTGTGACCGGGCGGTAGCTGGTACACGCTCACCCCACACGGCGTCGACCAGCGCGCTGACGGGCACCACCTGCCCGGCTCGCAGCAGCAGATAGGCGAGGACGCTGCGCTGCCGGGGACGCGCGATGGCTACTGCCGCACCGTCCTGCATCACCTGCAGCGGCCCCAGAATGCTCAACGGTGGCAAGTTGGGCGTCGACACCCCCGGCGACTCCTCCCCCGGACCCGAGCGTCGACAGTATCCGGTGACAGCACCTACGATCACCGGCATATCGGCTCGACGACGACCGCCCGCCTACCTGCTGTCCCACCTGTCCTCTGCAGTCGGATTCGTCGCGATGGCACCCGGTCAGCCCCGGACCGGTACCTCCACCGGGCCGACCGGAGCGGCCCAGTCGATCGGGTGGTCGAACTGCCAGGCCATCTTCTCCGGCTTGGCGAGCAGCTTCATCGCCACCGGCAGCAGCGCGTCGCGCAGTACCCGGGCTACCGGCCCGGCCGCCTTGTCGGCGTTGGCACGCGCGGCCGCCTTGATGATCCGCTCGACCCGTGCCCGGCGCAGCTGCTCGTAGCGGGCGAAGGCCGCCTCGTGCGGCAGGTCGCGTAGGCAGCGGGCCAGCTGGACGGCGCTCTCGATGGCCAGCGAGGCGCCCTGACCGGAGCTGGGCGAGGTGGCGTGGGCGGCGTCCCCGACCAGCACCACCCGGCCCCGGCTCCAGGTGGGTACCGTCGGAATGTCCTCCATCGGCCCGACGATCAGCAGGTCCTCGGGGCGGGTCCGGCGCACCAGCTCGGCGGCCGGTACCCGATCACCGTCGAACACCTCGGCGAGCCGGTCCAGCCAGGCGCGCGGGCCGGTCTCCCGCAGCCGGGCCAGCGGCACCGCCTCCCGGCTGGGCAGGTTGACGAACCAGCCGCCGCTGCCGTCCTCGCGTACCAGGTAGCCGAAGAAGGCGCGCTTACCGAAGACCATGAACATCTTGCCGCCGGTCGACGGTAGCCCGGTGTCGGCCAGCTCGCCGCCGAAGCTGAGCAGGCCGGCGTAGCGGGGGGTCGGTGCGGCCGGGTCGATCAGGCCGCGCACGGTCGAGCGGATGCCGTCGGCGCCCACCAGGATGTCGGCGTGCTCCTGGCTGCCGTCGGCGAAGTGTGCGCTGACGCCGTCGTGGTCCTGGGTCAGGCCGATGAGGCGCCGGCCGTGCCGGACCGGGATGCCGCGCTGCTGGGCGAGGTCGGTCAGCGCCCGGTAGAGCTGCGGGCGCCAGACGAACTGCATGGTCGGCAGGTTGGGCGGGCTGCCGAATTCGGCCAGTCGCTTGCCGGTCCAACTCTGCATGACCAGGGCGGTCATCGGTTCCCCGATGTCGGCCACGGCCTGTCGGGCGTCGAGCACGGCGAGCGCGGTCAGGCCGTTGGGCGCGATGCTCAGACCGCCGCCGACGCCTTCGGCGCTGGTCGGGTACGCCTCGTGGACGCTCGCGTCGATGCCTGCGCGGGCCAGGGCGAGGGCGGTCACCGGGCCGGCGATGCCGCCGCCGATGACGAGTGCGGTACGGGTGTCAGCCATCGTTGTCCCCTTGTGGTGGGCCGGCCTCGCCGTGGAAGTCGTACCACTGGCGTCCCCAGCCGTCCGGATCGGTGATCTTGTCGACGAGTTGCCGGACGAAGGTGGCGTCGGCGTCCAGCAGGGCGAGGCGGTACTCCTCCTCGACCAGGAACAGTTCGGGGACCCCCTGGCCCAGTGCGCCGTCCACCAGCTGCTGGATCTCGGCGCGCTCGCGGGCCAGGTGGGCCAGCCGGCTGCGCAGCAGGGCCAGCGCCTGGCTGGGCGGCAGCGTGCCGATGAAAGCCAGCGCCGCCACGAAGTGCGGGTACTCGTGCTGTGGCTGTTCGACCAGTTCACGGAGCCAGTCGAGGAGTTCGGCGCGGCCGGTGTCGGTGAGTGCGTAGACGGTGCGTTCGGGGCGCTGGCCGTCGCGGTTGGTCTCCTGCGCGGCGATGAAGCCGGCCTTCTCCAGCTGCTGCACCACCATGTAGAGCGAGCCGTGGTTGAACTTGATACTGCGCGCGTCGCCGTGGTCGCGCAGCGTGCGGCTCAGCTCGTACGGGTGCATGGGGCGCTGGGTCAGGTAGGACAGGACGGCGAGCCCGAGCAGGTTGCCGACCTTCCGCTTGCTGGTCATGGTTCCTCCGGCGGGGCGCTGCCCGGGTGCTCTGTGGCGTCAGCGGGTACGGGTGGGATCATCCACCGTCGGGTACCCGCCGTCGCGGTGTGCCCGCCGCAGGTCGTCCAGGTACGCCCGGGAGAACATCGCGGAGAGCTGGGCGATCCCGCCCCGGTGGATCCGGATCTCGGCGCCCGCGAGCTGCCCGGTGAGCACGACACGGCGGGCCGGGCCCGGGTCGACGCCGTGCAGGTGCGCCCCTTCCGCGTCCTTGATCCGTCCCCGGCCGGTGCGGCGCAGGTCCCAGTCCTCGATCACCGCGTCGGCGGCGACCAGCAGCTTGAGGACGGCGTGGTCGAGGTCGACGTCGACCCGGATGTCGCCGGCCGGGATCTCCGGCGAGCGCAGGTCGAGGACGACCAGCCCGCGGTGCGCCCGGACCTGGAAGTCCCGTTCGGCCGTCCAGCGGCCGAGGTGCTTGCTGACGGTGTGGTGCCCGGAGATGCGTACCGGGGTGGTGGTGGTGGTCATCGCTGTGATCCCTCCGTGCCGAAGCGGGTTGTGGTCAGGTTCGAGTATCCAGTTCTGACTAGTCAGTGTCAACTATTTGGTGGACACAAGAGTGGCCCGGGGGCAGAACGCACCCCGGGCCACAGCGAGAACCAGTCAGGCGCGCGGGCCGCCCGCGACGTAGATCACCTGGCCGGATACGAAGCCGGCACCCTCGCTGCACAGGAACGACGCGGTGTGCGCGATGTCGGCCGGGGTACCGACCCGGCGGACCGGGATCTGCTCGGCGGTGTGCCGGGCCAGGTCGTCGAAGGAGACCTTCAGCCGGGCGGCGGTGGCGGCGGTCATGTCGGTGGCGATGAACCCGGGCGCGATGGCGTTCGCGGTGACCCCGAACGGCCCCAACTCGATCGCCAGTGTCTTGGTCAGCCCCTGCAGCCCCGCCTTGGCGGCCGAGTAGTTGGCCTGGCCCCGGTTGCCCAGCGCCGAGGTGCTGGACAGGTTGACGATGCGGCCGTAGTGCGCCGCCACCATGTGCTCCTGCACCGCCCGGGACATCAGGAAACTGCCCTTGAGGTGGACGTCGATGACCGTGTCCCAGTCCTCGTCGGACATCTTGAACAGCAGGTTGTCGCGCAGTACCCCGGCATTGTTGACCAGCACCGTCGGCGCGCCGAGGCTGGCCGCGACCCGGGCCACGGCGGCGGTCACCGCGCCCACGTCGGAGACGTCCGCGCCGACCGCCAGCGCGCTGCCGCCGGCAGCGGTGATGGTGGCCACGGTGTCGGCGCAGGCCGCCTCGTCCAGGTCGACGACGGCCACGGCCATGCCGTCGGCGGCCAGCCGGGCCGCGACCGCGGCCCCGATCCCCCGCGCTGCCCCGGTGACGATGGCGACTGTCATGTCGGTGTCTCCTCCTGATCCTGCTGGTGACGGTGATTCTGCTGATCCTCGTGCGTCCGGCCGTGGACGCGGTGCTTGAGCCGACGCATGCCGGCCAGCCAGCGGTCCCGGTCGTCGGCCCGCTGCCGCTCGTAGCCGGCCACCTCCGGGTGCGGCAGGATCAGGAACCGGCGCTGGGCGAAGGCCACCAGCACCGCCTCGGCCACCTGCTCGGGCTCCAGCAGCCCGCCCGCCGCCACGGTCACCGACTCACCCGCCGAAACCCCGTCCAACAGGGGGGTACGCACGCCCTGCGGGCACAGGCAGTGGAAGTCGATACCGGCGTCGCCGTACTCGATCGCCAGCCACTCGGTCAACGCCACCGCGGCGTGCTTGGTCACCGAGTACGCCGCCACGTCCGCCTCCGCCAGCAGCCCCGCCGCCGACGCGGTCACCAGGAACCGGCCCCGGCCCCGGTCGCGCATCCGGGGCAGCACGTGCCGGGCGGCGTAGAGATGGGCCAGCAGGTGTACCCGCCAGGACAGCGCCCAGTCGGCGTCGCTGCCCAGCCCGGGCGGGGTGGCCAGGCCGGCGTTGGAGCACCACAGGTCGATCGGTCCGACCTCGCGTTCGATGATCTCCACGGTGTGCGCCAGCGCCGTCTCGTCCCCGACGTCCACGGCGTACCCACCCGGCCCCGGCGAGCGCCGGTCGAGCACCACGACGGCGGCGCCCTCAGCGGCAAACCGGCTGGCCAGCGCCGCGCCGATGCCGCTGGCCCCGCCGGTCACCACCGCCACCTGCCCGGCCAGCGCACCGCCGGCCCCGTCGTCAGCGCCCACCCGCGCACCCCCCGCATCACGTCGTCGTGACCTGCCCGCAGGCGGTGACCTGCCGGTAACATGCCGACGATAGCGGCCGCGTCGCGGTCGCCGGTAGGCGGCGGTGACCCGGGTGTGTCGACGCCACAGGAGGCGGCATGCGCTACGGCATCACCATCCCGTTGCCCGGTGTGGCGCTGGACCGGCAGCGTGCGCTCGTCGAGTCCCTGCCCGACCTGGGCTACACCGACGTGTGGAGCTCCGAGGTGGACGGCGCCGACGCCTTCACCCCGCTGGTCCTGGCCAGCCAGTGGGCACCGGCGCTACGGCTGGGCACCGCCGTCGTGCCGGTGTTCACCCGGGGGCCGGCGCTGCTGGCCCAGTCGGCGGCCACCCTGGCCGGGCTCGCCCCCGGCCGGGTCGCCCTCGGCCTGGGTAGCTCCTCGGAGGTCATCGTCTCCGACTGGAACGGCCTGGACTTCGCCCGGCCGTACCAACGGGTCCGGGACACCCTGCGGTTCCTGCGGGCCGCGCTGTCCGGGGCGAAGGTGAGCCAGCGGTACGCCTCCTTCGAGGTACGCAACTTCCGGCTGGCCAACCCGCCCGCCACGGCGCCGCAGCTGCTGGTGGCGGCGCTGCGCCCGGGGATGCTGGGGCTGGCCGGCCGGGAGGCCGACGGCGCCGTCCTCAACTGGCTCTCCGCCGACGACGTCCGTACCGTGGCGCCGCTGGTCAGCGCGGCGGCGCCGGCCGGGACGAGCCGGGAGATCGCCGCCCGGATCTTCGTCGTGCCGACCGCCGACGCCGAGGCCGCCCGGGCGGTCGGCCGCCAGCTCATCGCGGCCTACCTCAACGTCCCGGTGTACCGGGCGTTCCACGAGTGGCTGGGGCGCGGCGAAGCGCTCCGCGGGCTGTGGACGGCCTGGGCGGCCGGCGACCGGCGCGGCGCCCTGGCCGCCGTCCCGGACAGCGTGGTCGACGACCTGGTCGTGCACGGCGCTCCCGAGCAGTGCCGCGAGCACCTGGCCCGCTACCTCGCGGCCGGCGTGACCACGCCCGTCATCGCCCTGCTGCCCGGCACCGGCGACGTCGCCACCCAGGTTCAGGCGCTGGCCCGACGCTGACGGGCGACCAGCTACCCAGCCGGAACCGACCTGCCGCACCCGGAGGTGGCCCAGCCCAGCCACATGGCTGCCAGCGCCCGCCCCGCCACACGGCTGCCCGCCCCAGCCCAGCCACAGGGCGGCCAGCCCCAGCCCAGCACAGCCACAGAGCGGCCAGCCCCAGCCCAGCACAGCCCCAGCCCAGCCGCAGGACGGCCAGCCCCAGCCCGACCTCGTCGGGCTCAGCCGGAGCTGGCCGGGTCACTCCGCCAGCTGGATCAGTCCGGCCCCGGTGGCGGTGAAGCCGCAGCCGTCGAGGTAGAAGCCGCGCAGGTGCGGCTCGAAGTCCACGTGCAGCCACTCACAGCCGGCCGCCCGGGCCGCCCCGGCCGCCACGCCGACCAGCCGGGTACCCACGCCAGCCCGCCGGTACCCGGCGGTGACCAGGGTGTCCAGTAGGAAGGAGTGCACCCCGCCGTCCCAGGCCACGTTGACAAAGCCGACCAGGGCGGCGCCGTCGCGGGCGCACACCCAGCCGAGGCTGTGCCGGTTGACCTGGCCCCACCAGTCGTCCGCCAGCAGCCGGTGGGCGAACCCCTCGGCGTGCAGCGCGTTCAGCTCGTCGTTGCCGAAAGCGCCGCGCCAGGCGTACTCCACCCGCTCAGTCCAGGGAACGCAGCGCCAGGGCCGCATCGAGCGCGGCCACCACGCAGTCCCACGCCTTGTCCTCCGGCGAGTCGGGCAGCCCGGCCCGGGCTAGCGCCTGGTCCACCCGGTCGACGGTGAGCACCCCGTGCGCCACCGGCGTCGCGAAGTCCAGCGCCACCCGGGTCAGCCCGTCGGTGACCGACCGGCAGACGTAGTCGAAGTGCGCCGTCTCCCCGCGGATCACCACCCCGAGCGCCACCACCGCGTCGTACCGGCGGGCCAGCCCCTGCGCCACCACCGGCAACTCGACCGAACCGGCCACCCGCAGCACCCGGACGTCCTCGACGCCGCACGCCTTGGCGGCCAGCAGCGCCCGGTCCAGCAGCTGGTCGGTGATCTCGTGGTGCCAGCGGGCCACGGCGACGCCGAGACTCAGCCCGCGGGCGTCCACGGTGGACAGTTCCGGCGCCCCGAAGCCGGCCATCAGGCGCGCCCCTCGACGATCTCGTTCAGCGCTTCCATCGCGTCCAGTTCGTCCAGCTCCTCCAGCAGGTGGCCCATCCGGTCCCGCTTGGTACGCAGGTAGCGCAGGTTCTCCGGGTGCGGGCGCACCGGCAGCGGCACCCGGCCGGTCACCGACAGCCCGTAGCCCTCCAGCCCCACCCGCTTGGCCGGGTTGTTGGTGAGCAGCCGCATGGTGCGTACCCCGATGTCGTAGAGGATCTGCGCGCCGGTGCCGTAGTCGCGGGCGTCGGCGGGCAGGCCGAGCAGCACGTTGGCGTCCACCGTGTCGTGACCCTGGTCCTGAAGCTGGTAGGCCTGAAGCTTGGAGAGCAGGCCGATGCCGCGCCCCTCGTGGCCGCGGATGTAGAGCACCACGCCGCGCCCCTCGGCCGCCACCAGTTCCAGGGCGGCGTGCAGCTGCGGCCCGCAGTCGCAGCGCAGGGAGGCGAACACGTCCCCGGTCAGGCACTCCGAGTGCACCCGGACCAGCACATCCTCGCCGTCGCCGAGGTCGCCGTAGACCAGTGCGATCTGCTCGGCGCCGTCGGTGCGGGAGCGGTAGCCCACGGCGGTGAAGTCGCCGTACTCGGTGGGCAGCCGGGCCTGCGCCACCCGGTCGACCTGCATCTCGATCCGCCGCCGGTAGGCGATCAGGTCGGCGATGGTGATCAGCGCCAGGTCGTGCTCCTTGGCGAAGATGGTCAGCTCGGGCAGCCGCATCATGGTGCCGTCGTCGTTGACCAGCTCGCACAGCACCCCGGCCGGGCGCAGCCCGGCCAGCGTGGTCAGGTCGATGGCGGCCTCGGTGTGCCCGGGCCGGCGCAGCACCCCGCCCGGGCGGGCGCGCAGCGGCACCACGTGCCCGGGGCGGGACAGCTCACCGGGCGTGGTGGCCGGGTCGGCCAGCAGCCGGATGGTGCGCGCCCGGTCGGCCGCCGAGATACCCGTGCTCACGCCCTCCCGGGCGTCCACCGTGACGGTGTACGCCGTCCCCCGCTTGTCCTGGTTGACCCGGTACATCGGCGGCAGCTCCAGCCGGTCGGCGTCAGCCTCGGTGAGCGGTACGCAGATGAAGCCGGAGGTGTAGCGGACCATCAGGGCCAGCATCTCCGGGGTGGCCAGTTCGGCGGCGAAGATGAGGTCGCCCTCGTTCTCCCGGTCCGCGTCGTCCACCACGACCACCGGCCGGCCGGCGGCGACCTGGGCCACCGCTTCCTCGATCGAGCTGAATGTCATGCGCGCGCCTCCAACAGCCGCTCGACGTACTTCGCCAGCACGTCGACCTCGAGGTTCACCGGGTCGCCCGGGCGCTTGGCGCCGAGCGTGGTGAACCGCAACGTGGTGGGGATCAGGCTCACCGTGAACTGCTCCGCGGCCACCGACACCACCGTCAGCGACACCCCGTCCACCGTGATCGAACCCTTCTCCACCAGATACCGGGACAGCCGCTCGGGCAGCCCGATGGTGAGTACCTCCCACTGCTGCGACGCCTCGCGGGACAGCAGCGTCCCGAGGCCGTCCACGTGCCCCTGGACCAGGTGGCCGCCGAGCCGGGTGCCCAGGGTGGCGGCCCGCTCCAGGTTCACCGGGTCGCCGGGGCGCAGCGCGCCCAGTGACGAGCGGTCCAGCGTCTCCTTCATGACGTCGGCCGTGAACCCCTCCCCGACCACGTCCAGGACGGTGAGACAGACGCCGTTGACGGCGATCGAATCACCGTGCCGGGCGTCACCGACGACCAGCGGACCGCGTACCTCGATGCGGGCCGCGTCGCCGAGTTCCTTGACAGCCACGACGCTGCCCAGCTCTTCCACGATGCCGGTGAACATTCATCCACTCCTTCGCGCGGTCAGCCGGAGGTCCGGCCCGATGCGGGTGACGTCCACGACGGTCAGCTCGACGGCCTCCGCGATCGAGGTGACCCCGGCCGGTCCGAGCGCCGCGGCGCCCGCGCCGAGCAGCTTCGGAGCCAGGTAGCCGACCACCTCGTCGACCAGACCGGCGGCCAGCGCCGCGCCGGCCAGGGTGGGGCCGCCCTCCAGCAGCGCGGCGCGCACGCCCCGGGCGTACAGGGCGGCCAGCAGCTTGTCCAGGTCGACCCGGCCGTCCGGCCCCGCCCCGACCTCGTCGGTGGTGGCGATCCAGGTGGGCGCGGCGTCGTCGCGCACGCGCGCCCCGGCGGGGGTACGCCCGGCCGAGTCGACCACCACCCGCAGCGGCCGGCGTCGCACGTCGGGCAGGCGTACGGTGAGCGCCGCGTCGTCGGCTAGCACCGTGCCGACCCCGGCGACGACGGCGTCCACTGTGGCGCGCAGCCGGTGCACGTCCGCCCGGGCGGCCTCGGAGGTGATCCACTTCGAGGTGCCGTCGGCGGCCGCCGAGCGCCCGTCCAGCGTGGCGGCGTACTTCCAGATCAGGTAGGGCCGGCCCCGGCGTACCGCGGTCAGCCAGTAGCGCATGGTGTGTGCGGCCTGCTCCGCGCGTACCCCCACCTCGACGTCGACGCCCGCGGCCCGCAGCGTCTCGACGCCGCCCGCGGCCACCGGATGCGGGTCCCGCACGCCGACCACGACGCGGGCCACGCCGGCCGCGATCAGCGCGCGTGAGCACGGCCCGGTACGCCCGGTGTGGTTGCAGGGTTCGAGGGTGACCACGGCGGTCCCGCCGCGGGCCGCCGGGCCGGCCTGTGCCAGCGCGCCTACCTCGGCGTGCGGTCCGCCGGCCGGCGCGGTACGCCCCACGCCCGCCAACTCGCCGTCGGCGGACAGGATGACGGCGCCCACGCTCGGGTTGGGGCTGGTCTGGCCGAGCCCCTCGGCGCACAGGGCGAGGGCGTGGTCCATCGCCGCGATCTCCGCTGTGGTTGCCACGCCGCCCCCTCTCACACGCCAGCCCGGGAACGCACTGGCGGGAGGGTACGAAACGGCGGGCACACCGTACGCCGGACGTGTCACGCCCAGCAACGGCGTCCCTGGTTCCGCGCGCTGTCTCCCATCCGGACTGTGACCGTCGGCCCTGGGTTCTCACCAGGTCCACCGGCCACTGGAAGTGACCGGGTCGCGGGCTGACCGGGCTGCTGCCCGGATCACCGCCGGTTCGGAATTTCACCGAGTCCCGCCAGCGCGTGGTGGGTACCGACAAGTATCTCACGCCCGCGCGCGGCGTGGTTCTTCCAGGCGATCCAACTCACACCGTGACCCGGCCGGTTTCCGGCCCGGCTCGGCTCAGGCGGCGGGTCGGGGCCAGTGCGGAGCCGTCGGCCGGGTCCAGTGCGCTGCGCCGGTCGATGAAGACGTAGCTGCCCGGGTGCTTCTTGGCCTCCATCTTCATCTCGGAGGCCACCTGGATCACTTCCCGCGGATCGGTGTACCGGCGGTTGAACGAGGTCGCCACGCCGATCGAGATGGTCACCAGGTTGGAGCGCTGCACCAGGCCGCGCCGGTCGGTCAGCTCCAGGTAGCCGCGCGCCGCGTCGCCCGGGTCGTAGAGCCCGTCGGCGGCCCGTTCGAAGTCGAGCACCGCGCGCTCGGTGAACGGGCGCAGCTGCCGGGGGTCGCAGACGATGACGAAGTCGTCGCCGCCGACGTGCCCGAGGAACGCCGGGGGCAGCCCCACCTCGACCACCGCCCGGCGCAGCGACCGGGCCAGCGCCGAGATGAACTCGTCGCCGCGGCCGAAGCCGTAGGCGTCGTTGACGCTCTTGAACCGGTCGATGTCGATGTGCCCGACCGCGAACTCGGCCCCGGCCGCCAGCCGGTCGGAGATCTCCTGCTGGATGCGGGTGTTGCCGGGCAGCCCGGTCAGCGGCGAGATCTCCCGGTACTCCTGGTTGCGGCGCAGCGTGGCGAAGATCCGGGCCACCAGCTCGGAGACGTCGAACGGCTTGACCAGGTAGTCGTCGGCGCCCGCGGTGAGCCCGAGCACCTTGTCGGCGGTCAGCCCCTTGGCGGTCAGCATGATCACCGGCATCGCCGTGGTCAGCGGGCTGGCGCGCAGCCGCTTGGTCAGCTCCAGGCCGCTCAGCTTCGGCATCATCAGGTCCACCAGGGCCAGGTCCGGCGGCCGCTGCAGGGCCAGCTCCAGGGCCTGCTCGCCGTCGTGGGCCACCACCACTTCGAACCCGTGCACCCGCAGGTTCACCTCGATGAACCGGGCGATGTCGGTGTCGTCGTCGACGACCATGATGACTTCGCTGCGCCGGGCCGGGCGGTCTCACCGTGCCCGGCCCCCGGCCCGCTCACGCAGCGCCCGGACGGCGGCGGCCGGGTCGGCCGCGCCGTAGACGGCGGTACCGGCGACGAAGGCGTCCGCGCCGGCCCGGGCGGCCGCCTCGATGGTGTCCTCGGCGATCCCGCCGTCCACCTCGATGCGCAGCTCCAGGTGCCCGGCGGCGGCGTGCGCGCGCAGCGTGCGTACCTTGGCCAGCATCTCCGGCAGGAAGGACTGCCCGCCGAAGCCGGCCTTGATCGTCATCACCAGCAGCGTGTCGAACTCGGGCAGCAGCTCCAGGTACGGCTCCACCGGGGTGTCCCGGTCGACGGCCAGGCCCGGCCTTGCGCCGGCCGCGCGCAGGTCCCGGGCCAGCGCCACCGGGTCGTCGGCCGCCTCGGCGTGGAAGGTGACGTTGTAGGCGCCGGCCTCGGCGTAGCCGGGCGCCCAGCGCTCCGGCGATCTCGATCATCAGATGCACGTCGAAGCGGCAGGCTGGTCGCCTTGCGCAGGCTCTGCACCACCGGCAGGCCGATGGTCAGGTTGGGGACGAAATGGTTGTCCATCACGTCCACGTGCAGCCAGTCGGCCTCCGACTCGACCGCCCTGGCCTCCTCCCCCAGCCGGGAGAAGTCGGACGCGAGCAGGCTGGGCGCGACGACGAGCGACGATCCGGTCACCTCGACAGTGTACGGGCGCTCGCCCCGCGGCTGCTCCGTCCGGTACCCGCCGAGGGGACCGGGCCGGGCGGCGTAACTTCGCCAACACCGTCGAGTTGGACACGGTTGGGGTGGGCCGTCGGGCCGGCCCGACACGTACCCGAGGCGGTCGTAGATGGCCCTCGACCTGAGGACGGCACCGGCACCGGTGCCCCGGCCGGCGGAGCACGGCGGCCGGCGGTACCCGGTGGCGCTGGCGGCGCTGCTCGCCTGCTGGGCGGTGCCGCTGCTGGCGCACGCGGTGCGGCTGGACTGGCTGGTACCGCCGCTGGTACTGCTCGGCGTCGCCGCGCTGCTGCGCTCCGGCGCCACCCTGCTCGACCGGCTGATCCTGGCCCTGATGATCCTGCTGGGCAGCACCTGCGCGGCCGGGCTGGTGCTGTCCGTCTGGCCGTGGCACCTGCACCCGGTCGCGGTCGGCGTGGGCGCGCTGACCGGCCTCTGGCTGATCGCCGTCGCGCTACGCCGCCGCCCGGCGCTGCCGCTGCGGCTGCCCGGCGCCGACCGGGTGGTACTGCTGTGCACCGCGCTGGCCGCCGGTACCGTGCTGTGGCCGTTCCGGGGCCTGTCGCCGGCGAGCCGGCTGGGCATGGAGGCCACCGGGGCGGACTTCGCCAACCACTTCGCCATCGTGGACGCCATCCGCGGCGCCGGGGGGTACGTCGTCCTGCACGGCACCTCCCCGGTCGTCGGTTCGCTCTCCGAGGGCCTGCGCACCTACCCCGAGGGCGCCCACATCGTCTGTGCGGTGCTGCTCAACGCGCTGCAGTCGACGTCGTCGCGCGGCCCGGTGCTGCCGGCGCTGGACACCTTCCTGTGGTTCGAGCCGGCCGCCTACCTGTTGCTGGTGCTCTGCACGCTGTGGGCGCTGCGCCGGCTGGCCGGCCCCGGCGTCGGCGCGCTGGCCGTGCTGCCGGTGGCGGCGCTGAGCACCGGCTACCTGGTCGGCGGCGACCTACTGATGATCATGTGGCTGGGCGCGCTGGCCGAGATGCTCGGCCTGGCCGAGCTGGCCGTCCTCATCGCCGTCTGCGCCCGGCCGCTGCCCCGTACCCGGGAACAGGTGGTCGTGCTGGCGGCGCTGCTGGTGGCGATCAGCGCGACGTACTTCCTGCTGCTGCCGATCGCGCTGCTGCTGGCCACGCTCTGGTGCCTGCGGTACCGGCGCCGGCTGGCCCGGGTGCGTGGCCTGTTCGGCGTGGTGTGCGTGGCCGCCGCGCCGGTGGCGGTGTTGATGCCGTGGATCAGCGTGCGCTTCACCCCGGTCGGCGAGCGGCTGCTGGAGGGCGGCGGCATCATCGTCCCCAACGGCCAGGTCGCGCTGATCTTCGCGCTGCTGGCGGTGGCCGGGTTCTGCTGGCGCGGCCGGTGGCGCTCCAGCCGGTGGCGGGCCGCGCCACCGGCCCTGGCGCTGACCGGCGTGCTGCTCGCGGCCATCGGCGTGCATCAGCGCCGCTCCGGCGTGGCGCCCTCGTACTACTACTTCAAAGCCGAACACGTGGTGGCGGTGGTGGCGATCGTCGGCCTCGGCCTCGCCGCGCGCATCCTCACCCGGCCGGTCCGCGCCGCCCGGCCGGTCAGCGGAGGGCGCCGGGTCGCTGACCGGGCCGGCGCGCTGGCGGCTTCCGTGGGTCTCGCGGCCACCGCGGTACTGGCCTTCGCGCCCACCCGCCCGGGCGGCAACGTCACCAGCTACACCTACGCCTACCTGCGCAGGCAACTGGCCCAGGAGTGGGTGGGACAGACCGTCTACCGGGTCGTCACCGCGGTACCGGCGCGATCCGACACGGTCACCGTGGTCTGGGCCGACCGGGGTCTGCCGACCCAGACCACGCAGTGGGTGAACATCCTCGGCCGCACTACCGCCGTCACCACCGCCGGCTACGTATGGGTGTGGCGCGAACCGGCCACCGGACTGGCGCGCGCCGACATCGAGAAGTTCGCCGACCATCTCGCGCCGGTACGGCTGCGCCTGGTCACCGACAACGCCGCACTGCTCGCCGAGGTGCGCGCCATCCAGGCGGACCGGCCGCAGCTCGGGATCGAGGCGGTCGACCTGCCGCTGCCGCCGTGAGGCGGACCGGCCGCCCGCGACCTGCCAGCCCGCGGGCCAGGGCCGGTCAGTCGGCGGTCAGCGCACGCACGTCCCAGAGCCAGACGCCGGCATCCCAGCGGGGCGGCCCCAGCAGCCGGGCCACCCCGTCCCGCAGCGCCGCCACATGCACCTGCCCGGCCAGCAGCACCAGTACCCCGGCCCGCCAGCGGCGCAGGTCCGCCAGCAGCCGGGCGCGGTCGCCGGGGACGGGTGCCGGCGGTGCTCCGGCGGCGACGATCTGCTCCAGGTAGGTCGACGTCCAGGTCGGCGGCGCGGTCGGCGCCACGGCGCCGGTGACCGGGTCGGCGGCGAGGAAGTAGCCGCCCGCGATGGCCATCTCGGTGCCGGTGGCGGTGGCCATCCGCTGGCCGTCGCCCCAGAACATCGAAGTGACCGGGACGGTCACCAGGCTGCGCCCGCCGGCCAGGTACGGCCGCCAGTGCCCGGCGGTGACGAACGCCGGTACCGCCGCCGGTCGCCAGGTCGGGTACCGGGCCGGCGCCAGCTGGATCGCCGCCGCGCCCACCAGCAGCACCAGCGTGGACAAGCCGGCCAGCGGCGGCACCGCGCGCAGCAGCGCCGCCGGCCGGTGGCGCGCGCCGGCCAGCGCCGACCAGCTGGCACGCAGCCCGGCGTCCAGGCCGTAGCCCAGCACCACGGCGCCCGCCGTGGCCACCACCAGCACCATCCGGCTGGGCAGCGCCGCCTGGAGCACCGGGACACCGGCGAACCAGCGCCACGGCCCGGTCACCGCGCGCGCCGGCCCCAGGTCGATGCGCGAGCCGAGGGACAGCACGGCGAAGACCACCGCCACCAGGGCGCAGGCCACCACGGTGGGGCGGCGGTACAGCGCGACCGCGGTCAGCAGCAGCGAGGCCAGCACGGGCAGCCCGACCAGGGCCGGTGACGGGACGGTCCACCAGGCGTCGCCGACCCACGCCGCCCACTGCGGCGGCAGCCCCAGGTAGCTGCCGACCGTGGCGTGGTAGGCCTCGTAGCCGGGGAAGTCGGTGACGTGACCGGGGCCGAGGAACTGGCGCCACAGCGGGTAGGCCAGCAGCGGTACGGCCACCGCGGCGGCGATCGCCAGGCCCCGGGCGTAGCGGCCGGCCAGCCGGAGGGTGCCCGGGCGCTGGGCGACGTAGGCGGCGCCGAAGACGGTGCCGGCGAGGGCGGCCAGCAGCAGGGCCTCCTCACCGATCAGCGCCTGCCAGGTGACCAGCAGCCCGAGCAGCACACCCCGGCGTACCGGATGGTCCGGCTGGCCCAGCCGCACGACGCACCAGATCAGTACCGGCAGCAGCGCCTGCATCGCCATGTGGTTGCGGCCGGTCGCCTCCAGCAGCAGCTGTGGGTTGAACCCGCACAGCAGCGCCGCCGGGGCGGCGGCCAGCGGATGCAGCCGCAGCTTGCGCCACAGCAGCCAGTACCAGGCGGTGGCGGTGGCCGCGGGGCTGGCCACGATGAGCACGGCCAGCGCAACCGGGGCGCCGAAGAGCAGGGTCACCGGGGCCAGCGGAGCGCCCAGCCCGACCATGCTGGCCTGGGCCGCCAGGTTCACCCCGACCGGCACGTTGAGGTGGTCGGTGGTGAACGGGTCGCGCAGGTGGCTCAGCGCATACGCGGTGTGCGCCAGGAACCACTGGGTCAGCGTCTCGTCCGAACCGGTCCCGCCGGGCGAGAGCCGGCTGCGCGGGGCCCAGACGAAGGGCCAGGACACATAGAGCGCCAGCGCCAGGTAGCCGGCGGGGGGCAGCAGCCAGGCCAGTACACGGCCGGCGCGGCGCGGCAGCCGGCGGCGCGGCGGGTCCGGCCGCGGCTGCGGCGGCGCCGGTCCGGTCGGCGCGCCGGCCTCCGCCGGCCAGATGTCCGACCGGGTCAACGGGCCGGTCCGATGCGTCGGACGGTTGTCGTTTCGCCCACGGGTCACAGTGTTCGCCAGGCCGGCGCGGCGGACCGGAGCTCCGGCGGCTACCCCCCGTTCGGGGTACCGCGCAGCGCCGGCGCGGTCCGGGGCGCCAGCTGGAACACCCCCACTGGGAAATGCCGGCCTTCACCTGGATCTGCACCGGGCGCAGCGGCGCCGGCAGGTCGCGCAGTGCGATGAGGTGCGTGTGCGGGCTGGAGCGGCGCTGGTTGAGCCGGACGGCTTCGAGGAACCGGCAGGCCCAGTCCATCCGCGGCACCGGCGTGGTGACCAGCAGCAGCCCGCCGGGGCGCAGCAGCGCCTGGATGGCGGCGAAGAAGTCGCCGTGCTCGATCACCTCGAAGGCGATCACCGCGTCGTAGCCGGCCGGACGCAGGCCCAGCCGCTGCCAGTCGTTGACGTCGCCGTGCACGAAGGCGTGCGGCAGCGGTCGCGGCGGGGTCAGCACGTCGATACCGGTGTAGTCGCGCCAGCCGTGGGCCACCGCGTACCGGCCGACCCAGCCGTCGGCGCAGCCGATCTCCAGGATCCGTGCGGTGCGCGGCAGCCGGCCGAGGAAGTACTCCAGCTTGCGGCGCCGGGCCAGGTCACTCAGGAGCGCCACGGCGGCTACCGCCGTCCCGCCATGGCCGCCGGCCGGGGGGTGACCGGCGCGTCCCGGCCGGTGCCGCCGGAGCGGTGCTCGTGGTAGGTCTCCTCGACGTTGACCGACCAGATGTCGTGCCCGGCGCCGTCCAGGATGTTCTCCACCGCGAGCATGGCGGTGAGCATCGAGTGGTCCTGGTTGTTGTAGCGGTGCATGCCGTTGCGCCCCACCGGATGCAGGTTGGGCAGGTGGGCACCGAGCCAGTCGCGGACGACCGCGATGTTGGCCGGGTACGCCTCGTCGTAGACCGGGTAGGCCTTGGGCACCCGCACCGGGTAGCCGGCCTGCACGCTGCCGGTCGGACCAGCCGCAGCCGCTCCAGCTCGGTGACGGCCAGCTCGACCAGCCGGTCGTCGGGCAGCGACCAGACCTCGTCGCCCTCGTTGACGAAGTACTCCAGCCCCAGGCAGGTCCGCCCGTCCTTGACCAGGTAGGGCGACCAGGAGCCGAAGTTCTGGATCCGACCGACCCGGACCCCGGGGTCGTGGATGTAGATCCAGTTGTCGGGGAAGCTGAACTCCTGCGGCACCACCAGGGCCACCGTGAGGAAGTCGCGGTAGGCCAGCTCGTCGGCGGCGCGCCGGACGGCGGCCGGGGGCGGCGGGGACAGCGAGCGCACCAGGGTGCGTAACGGCATCGAGGAGATCACATGTCGCGCCGGTACGGCGCGCGGCCCGGTGCCGTCGTCGACGAGCAGGCCGCTGACTCCACCGGGGCCCCAGTCCACCCGTACCACCGCGGTCCCGGTCTCGATCACCCCGCCGCGCTTCTCCACCAGGTCGGCGCAGCGTTCCCACATCATTCCGGGCCCCAGCTTCGGGTAGCGGAACTGCTCGATGAGGCTGGTCACGTCGGTCCGGCCGCGGTGCGGCAGCAGCGCGTTGGCGACCGCCCGGGACAGCGACAGGTTCTTGATCCGCTGCGCCGCCCAGTCCGCCTGGATCTTGTCCCCCGACACTCCCCAGACCTTCTCGGTGTAGGTCTTGAAGAAGATCGAATAGAGCCGCCGGCCGAACCGCGCGGTCACCCAGCCGGCGAAGGTGGACTGGTCCCGGGGCGGCCGCAGCCGGGCCCGGGCGTACGAGCCGACGCAGCGCGCCGCCTCCAGCAGGCCCAACCCGCGCAGCGCGTTGCCGGCGCGCAGCGGATAGTCGAACAGCTTGCCGCGGTAGTAGATGCGGCTCATCCGGGGGCGCACCATGAAGTCCTCGCCCGGCAGGATCTCGTGCCAGAACCGCTCCACCCGGTCGACCTTGGTGAAGAACCGGTGGCCGCCGATGTCGAAGCGCCAGCCGTCCCGGTGCACCGTGCGGGAGATGCCGCCGAGGGTCAGGTCGGCCTCGAAGACGCGTACCCTGGCCCGCCTGCGGACCAGCTCGTACGCGGCGGTCAGGCCGGCCGGGCCGGCCCCGATGGCCACCACCTGAGCATCGGTCATCCCCGCTCCTCCCCGTCCTGGCGACCCGCGGGCCACCGGTGCGACCCGGCGGTCCGGCGGCACAAGCGCCAGTATTCAGGGCAAAGATGAGCTCCCGTCGGGTTTTGCGGCATCTGCCCGGCGGGGGTGGGGCCGCACGCCTCAGGAGCGCAGGGTCCAGAGCCAGAGGCCGTCGGCCCACACCGGTGGGGCGCCCACCAGCGTGGTCACCACCTGCCACAGCAGGTCACGGTGCCGGCCGGGAGCCATCACCAGGACGCTGGAGCGCCAGTACGCCATGTCGGCCCGGAACCGGACCAGATCGGCCGGGCCGATCGGCGGCGTCTGCCCGCTGGTGGCCACCGCATCGAACAGCGCAGCCGTCGGGCGGGGCGCCGGGGTGAACGCGGCCTGCCGGTCGTCGGGCTGCCCCGGATGGTCCAGCGGCCCCAGGAAATAGCCGCCGGCCAGCCGCAGCTCGTCACCGGTGACCGCGGCCCAGCGCATCGGCGCCACGCTGTAGGGCTGCGGCAGCGGCACGGTCACCAGCGCCGACCCGGCCGGCACGTAGGCCCGCCAGGCACCACTGGTGATCAGGTGGGGCGTGTACGGCGCGTCGGTGGCGCGCAATGGGGTGGGCGTCAGCGGCGCCAGCGCCGCCACCAGCAGTGCGATGGCGATCGGCCGGACCGGGACGCCGCCCGGACGACCCGCGGCGCGCAGCGCCGGGAACAGCTGCGCGCAGCCCAGCGCCAGCAGCACCCCGGCCAGCGGGGTGACCGCCAACGCCAGCCGGGTGGGGATCATGGTGTCGAACAGCGGCACGTGCCGCAGCGGGTAGTAGGGTCCCGGCACCCGGGTCAGCACTCCCTGGACGCGCAGGTGGGCGCCGAGGGAGAGGACGCTCAGCGCGACGGCGGCGCAGGCCAGCGCCGGCACCACCGGCCGGCGGCGCAGGTACCAGCAGCACAGCGCCAGCAGCACCAGCAGCGGGATGCCGAGGAAGGTGTTCTCCTCGGCGGCGTTCTGCGCCACGTGGCCGATGGTCAGCGGGCTGCCGCCGACCGAACGGCTGGCGAAGCTGAAGAACGCCACCAGGTCGGTACCGAAGTCCTGGGCCTGCGGCGACATCCCCCGGTAGTGCTGGGCGCCGAAGAACTGGACCCACAGCGGGTACGCCAGCGCCGGCAGCAGCACCGCCACCGGCAGCAGCAGGCCACGCAGCAGTTGCCGCACCGCCAGCCGGGCGCCGACCGGGCGCTGCGCCAGCCAGGCCGCGCCGAAGCAGGCGAAGGTCAGCCCGGTGATGAACAGCAGCTCCTCGTTGATGAAGAACTGCCAGGTCACCAGGGCCGCCAGGATCAGCCCCGCGCGCACCGGACGCACTCCCCGGGCCAGCGCCAGCAGTTGCCAGAAGATCCACGGCAGCAGGAACTGGGCCACGATGTTGGGGTGCGCGTTGGTGTGCGACACCATCGCCGGGCCCAGTCCGCACAGCGCGGCGCCCAGCGCGGCCGGCCCGCGGTCCAGCCGCATGGCCCGGGTGAACAGGGCGTACCAGCTGGTTGCGGTGGCGAACAGGGCCACCAGCAGCAGCACCAGGAAGGTGACCCGGGTACCCACCAGCAGGGTCAGCGGCGCCAGCGGCAGCGACAGGCCGAGGATCGAGGTGTTCGCCATCAGGTTGACGCCGTCCGGCGAGCCCAGCTGGGTGGAGAAGAACGGGTTCGCCCCGTGCGCCAGCACCCGCGCCCCGTGCGCCAGGGTCCACTCGAAGAACGCCTGGTCGTTGCCGTTCGCCGCGATGATCCGCTGGTTCGGCTCGACCACCAGGTGGCCGAGCACCCAGAAGGCGCAAGCCAGGTAGCCGGCCAGGATCGCGGTGTCCGGCAGCCAGGTCACCCGCCGGGGACGGCGTCGGCGTCCACGGGCGGGAACCTCGCGGATCCGGATGTCCGTCGCGGTGCTGCCCGCCGACTGGGCGGGCAGCACGGCCGTGGACACCTCATTGGGCAGTGCTGCCACGCTGCGCTCCTCGTCGCCGGCGAACGTCCGGGTGTGCACCGCCAGGTGCCGTATCGATCAACGAGGCTGGCCGGGCGCCGGTGACGTCACCTTCAGGTGAGCGCGCGCACGTCCCAGATCCAGGCGCCGGCCAGCAGGACCGGCGGCCCGAGGAACCGGGTCACCGCGTCGGCCAGCGCCGCCCAGTGCACCTGACCGGGTGCCAGCACCAGCACCCCGGCCCGCCAGTACCGCAGGTCGGCCAGGAACCGCTCGCGGTCCCCCGGTTGCGCCGCCGGTGGCTGCCCGGCGGTGACCGTCTGCTCCAGGTAGGTCGTCGTCCAGCGCGGCGGTGCGCCCCACAGTGCCCCGTGGCCGCCCGGCGCCGGGCCGATGAAGTACCCGCCCGGGATGGCTAACCGGGCGTCCGCGGCCACCGCCCAGCGCTGCCCGTCGATCCAGAACTGGCTGGCCAGCGGTGCGCTCACCAGCGTCCGCCCGCCGGCCAGGTACGGCCGGTAGGCCCCCGAGGTGACGAAGGCCGGTACCGGCTGCGGACTCCACACCGGCGGCCGGGGCGGCCACAGCTGCACCGCCGCCGCGGTCACCAGGACCACCCCGGTCGCCAGCGCCCCGGCGGCCAACTGCTGCCGCCACCACGGCCGGCGGGCCACCAGCGCCGCCCCGGACCAGCGCAGCAGCGCGTCCAGCCCGTAGCCGACGAGCACACCGGCCGCCGCCACGGCACCCAGGGCCAGCCGCTCGGGCACCATCACCCGGGCCAGCGGCGCGGCGGCGACCAGCCGCCACGGGCCGGCCACCGCGCCGTGCGGGCCCAGCGCGATCCGGCTGCCCAGCGAGGCGACGGCGAAGAACAGCACCACCACCGCGCACGCCGGTACCACCGGGCGGCGGCGCAGCGCCAGCACGGTGCCGGCGAGCAGGGCCAGCAACGGCAGGCCGAGCACCGGGTAGCCGGTGACGGCCCACCACTGGCTGGTGGCGTACCGGCCGGGCAGCCAGGGCGCCCACTGGACGGGCAGGCCGAGCCACATGGACAGCGCGGTGCTCTGCCCCCACAGCTCGATCGGGAAGCCGTCCACCCGGCCGGGGCCGAAGAACTGCCGACCCAGCGGGTACGCCAGCAGCACCGCCGCCGTCGCGGCGGCGGTGCCCAGGCCCCGGGCGTACCGGCCGGCCAGCCGGAGCAGGTCGCGGCGCTGCGCCAGATAGGCCGCCCCGAAGACGGCGGTGCCGAGCGCGGTGAGCAGCAGCACCTCCTCGCCGATCAGCGCCTGCCAGGCGATCAGCGCGCCGAGCAGCAGCCCCCGGCGCAGCGGATGGTCCGGCTCGCCCAGCCGCACCACGTGCCAGACGATCACCGGTACGAGCACCTGCAGCGCCACGTGGTTGCGCCCGGCCGCCTCGGCCACCAGGTGCGGATGGAAGCCGCAGTACGCCCCGGCCAGGGTGGCCGCCAGCCAGTGCCGGCGCAGCCGGGACCAGAGCAGCCAGTACCACCCGGTGGCGGTCCCGGCCAAACTGGCGACCAGCACCACCAGGTAGCTCACCTGCACGCCGACCAGCAGGGTCAGCGGCGCCAGCGGTACCCCGACGCCGACCAGGGCGGCCTGCGCCGCCAGGTTCACCCCGCGCGGCGCGTCGAGCGCACCGGTGACGAACGGATCCCGCAGGTGGACCAGCGCCTGCGCGGTGTGCGCCAGGAACCACTGCGCCGCCACCTGGTCCGAGCCGCCCGCGCCGGCGAACAGCCGGCTGCGCGGGGCGGCCAGCATCGGCCGGAACAGCCACACCGCCAGCAGCAGATAGAGCAGCGGTGGGCCGAGCCGGGCGCACCAGCGGGCCGGTCCGGCAGCCGGGATCGCGCGATGCCGGGCACCCCGGTCGCCGACCGGACCGTCCCGAGGACCGGCGGTGGCCGGCTCGTCCCGAGGATCGGCAGTGGCCACTGGCTGCGCTCCTCGCCCCACGCCGGTCCAGCTCCCCGGCCAGGCGGGCGCCGCCCTGGCCGCCCCTGCGAGCCTACCGACGCCGGGCCGCCCGGACGGCCGGTTCGCCGCAGCTCAGCCGGTACGCCGCAGCAGCGCCAGGAACATCGCGTCGGTACCGTGCCGGTGCGGCCACAGCTGCACCGCCGGGCCGCTGCCCAGCCGCGGCATGGCCGGCGGCAGGTACGGCCGGGCGTCGACCAGCTCCACCTCGAACGGCGCCCGGCGCACCGACTCGGTGGCCGTCACGTGCGTCTCGACGATGTGCGGCGAGCAGGTGACGTAGCCCACCAGGCCGCCCGGGCGCACCGCGCGCAGCGCCGCCCCGAGCAGCTCCCGCTGCAGCCGGGTCAGCGGCGGCAGGTCGGCCGGCGTACGGCGCCAGCGCGACTCGGGCCGGCGACGCAGCGAACCCAGCCCGGTGCACGGCGCGTCCACCAGTACCCGGTCGAAGCCCTGCTCGGCGATGGCGCCGCCGACGTCGCGTCCGTCGTCGGTGAGCACCTCCACCGGCATGCCCCAGGTGGCCTGGCGGACCAGCTCGGCCCGGTGCGGGGCGATCTCCACCGCGGTCAGCCGCGCCCCGCGCAGCCCGGCCAGGGCGCCGAGCAGGGCGGCCTTGCCACCGGGGCCGGCGCACAGGTCCAGCCAGCGACTGTCCTCGCCGTCCACCGGGGCGTCGGCCAGTGCCAGCGCCACCAGCTGGGAGCCTTCGTCCTGGACGTGTGCCCGGCCGTCGCGCAGCGCGGCCAGCTCGCCGGGGGCGCCGCCGGGCAGGTAGACCGCGTACGGGGAGAAGGCGCCCGGGGCGCCGCCCACCTCGTCGGCCAGCTCCACCGCGTCGGCCCGGCCGGGCCGGGCGCACAGGTGCACGGCGGGCCGCTCGTTGTCCTCCTTGAGCAGCTCGGCGACTTCGGCCAGGTCGCCGCCGAGCGCCTCGGCGAAGGCCCGCACGATCCACTGCGGATGGTGCTGCACCAGCGCCAGGTTGCCGACCGGATCCGTCTCGTACGGCGGCGCCAGCTGGCCCAGCCACTCGTCCAGCGACTTCTCGGTGATGCTGCGCAGTACCGCGTTGGCGAACCCGGTGGCCCCGGTGCCCTGCACCGCGCGGACCAGGTCGACCGTGGCCGACACCGCCGCGTGCGCCGGGACCCGGGTGTAGAGCAGCTGGTAGGCGCCCAGCCGCAGGGCGTCGCGGACCGGCGGGTCGATGCGCGCCATCTCCCGCCCGGCGGCGCTCGCCACGATCGCGTCCAGGGTGCCGGTGGCCCGCAGCGAGCCGTAGGTCAGCTCGGTGGCGAAGGCCGCGTCCCGGCCGTAGAGGCCGTAGTCGCGCAGGATGGCCGGGAGGGCGATGTTGGCGTAGGCGTCGTCGCGGTGCACGGCGGCCAGCGCCTCGTAGGCCGCCTGGCGCGCCGGGTCGACCAGCGGCCGGCCGCCGCGCGGCGGCCGGGTGGCGTTGCGGTGCTCGTCACGACGGTCGTGGCGGGGGTTCTCCCGCCGCTCGAACCGGGGACCGCCCCCGCCGGTACCCCCGGGGTGGCTCATCCGAACACCTCGCCCGGCTCGGGCCGCACGCCGCGCGCCCAGGCGTCGGCCGGCATCGGCTTCTTACCCGCCGCCCGCACCTCGCCCAGCTGCACCGGCACGGTTGCCGTACCCACCAGCACCCGGCCCCGCTCGACGTGGATCTCGCCGGGCGGCAGCGAGCCGGCCGACTGCCGGCGCACCGGGCCGAGCTTGACCCGCTCGCCGCGCAGCGTGGTCCACGCGCCGGGGGCGGGGGTGGCGGCGCGGATCCGCCGGTCCACCGCGAAGGCCGGCTCGGACCAGCGGATCTGGGCGTCCTCCACGGTCAGCTTGGGGGCCAGCGACACCCCCTCGGCCGGCTGCGGCACCGGGGCGAGCTCCCCCGACGCGATCCCGTCCAGCACCTCCACCAGCAGCTTCGCGCCGGCCACGGCGAGCCGGCCGAGCAGGTCGCCGGCGGTGTCGGCGGCGCCCACCGGCTCGGTGAGCGTGCCGAACACCGGCCCGGTGTCCAGGCCGGCCTCCAGCTGGAACACGCAGGCCCCGGTGAGCTCGTCGCCGTGCAGCACGGCGTGCTGCACCGGCGCCGCCCCACGCCAGGCCGGCAGCAGGGAGAAGTGCAGGTTCACCCAGCCGTGGCTGGGGATCTCCAGGGCCACCGGCGGCACCAGCGCGCCGTAGGCGACCACCGGGACGCAGTCCGGGGCCAGCTGGCGCAGCCGCTCCAGGAACTGCGGCTCGCGGGGCCGGGCCGGGGTGAGCACTTCGATACCCCGCTCGTCGGCCCAGGCGCCGACCGGCGAGCGCAGCAGCCGGCGGCCCCGCCCGGCCGGCGCGTCCGGTCGGGTGAGCACGGCCAGCAGCTCGTGCCCGGAGGCGGCGATGGCGTCCAGGGAGGGCACGGCGACCTCGGGGGTACCGGCGAAGACCAGGCGCACGGCGGTCAGCCCCCGTGCGGGCTGACCTTGATGGTCAACCCTTCCCGGTACCAGTCCGCCGCCCGGACCTCCTTCATCGCCTGCTTGCGCCGCTGGGCGTCGAGCCGCTCCAGGAACAGCACCCCGTCCAGATGGTCGGTCTCGTGCTGCAGGCAGCGGGCCATCATGCCGGTCCCCACGATCTGCACCGGATCGCCGAGCTCGGTGTACCCCTTGGCGACCACGTGCTGCCGGCGCACCGTGTCGATGTAGACCCCGGGGATGGACAGGCAGCCCTCCTGGCCGTCCTGCTCCTCCTCGTCGGGGAACTCCAGCACCGGATTGACCAGGTGCCCCTGCACGTCGTCGACGTCGAAGACGAACACCCGCAGCCCCACCCCGAGCTGCGGCGCGGCCAGGCCGGCGCCCTGTGCGTCGAGGAGCGTGTCGGTGAGGTCCCGGACGAGGCCGCGCAGTTCCTTGTCGAAATCCACCACCGGGTCGGCGGGGCTGCGCAGGATCGGGTCGCCGAGCAGGCGGATGGGCGTGACGGTCACCCGACCATCCTACGGATCTCGGTGCGGCGGCACGCGACAGGTGAGCGGTGCCCACCGGCCGCGGTCACTGTCCGGACACCGAGACCGGCAGCGTACGCAGGCCGCGCAGGGTGAGCCGGTCCCGCCGGGTCGGCTCGCCGGCCAACTCCAGCCGGTCGAAGCGGCGCAGCAGCGCCGGGAAGGCCACCTGGGCCTCCAACCTGGCCAGGGCCGCGCCCAGGCAGAAGTGCGCGCCCGCGCCGAAGGACAGCGACTGGTTGCCGGGGCGGTCCGGGTCGAACCGGTCCGGGTCGGTGAACCGCCCCGGATCCCGGTTGGCGGCGCCGAGCAGCACCAGCACCGCCGCGCCGGCCGGTACCCGCAAGCCGGCCAGGTCACGGTCGGTACCGGCGGTACGGGAGGTGAGCTGCACCGGCGAGTCGTAGCGCAGCATCTCCTCCACCACCCGGCCGACCCGGTCCGGCTCGGCGCGCAGGGCGGCCAGTTCCCGGGGGTGGTTCAGCAGCGCGTACAGGCCGCTGCCGAGCAGGTTGGTGGTGGTCTCGAAGCCGGCCACCAGCAGGATGGCCAGGTTGGCCAGCAGTTCCCGGGCGGAGAGCTGCCCGGGGTCGGCCCGGTGCGCCGCCACCAGTGCGCTGGTCAGGTCGTCGCCGGGGTGACGGCCGCGCTCGGCGACCAGTTCGAGGAAGTAGTCGGACAGTTCGTCGGCGGCCCGGTCGGCCGGACCCAGGTCGTCGGCGGCCACGAACTCCAGCGCCTCGGTCAGCGCCGCGGCCCGGGGCCGGAACCAGTCCCGGTCGGCCGGCGGGATACCGAGCAGCTCGCAGATCACCGCGATGGGCAGCGGGAAGGCGAACTCGGCGACGAAGTCCACCGGCCCGCCGTCGGCCAGCCGGTCGGCGCACTCGCCAGCCAGCCGGCTGACCGCCGCGCGCAGCCCGGCCACCCGGCGCGCGGTGAACGCCCCGGCCGCCAGCCGCCGCAGCCGCTCGTGCGTGGGCGAGTTGGTGACCAGCAGTGAGGCGCTGAGCAGCCGCATCGAGGCGTGGTCGCGCCACTGCGGCCAGCTGCGGTCCAGCCGGGCGACGTCCTCCACCAGGAAGGCCGGGTCGCGCAGCACCGCGTCCGCCGGCTGCCAGCCGACCACCGCGAACCACTCGGGCGCCGCCCGGTAGACCGGGCCCTGGCTGCGCAGCACCTCGTAGAGGGGGTAGGGATCCGCCCGCCCGGGGCCGCCGACAAGCCGGCCGAGGGCCTCTTCGGCGCTGGTCACAGCAGCTCTCCCGGGTCGAGGTGGATGCGTACCGGATCGGGGCGCTTGCGGGCGCTGCGCACCCCGGACGCGGCGCGCAGCGCCTCGGCGAGTGCCGCGCCGCCCCGCCGGGTGGTCCGCAGCAGCAGCCGCTCCTGCCCGTCCGGCAACGGTACCGGCCCGAGCCGCTCCACGTTGTCCGGTAGCCGGGCGGCGTGCAGCAGGTCGTCGATGGCCTGCGGGGTACCGGTCAGCGCGGCGATCCGGACCGTCGGCGGGAATCCCAGCTCGCGACGGCCGGCCAGTTCCCGCTCGGCGAGCCAGCCCGGGTCGAAGCGGCGCAGCGCCTGCACCGGGGCCAGCGCGGCGTCGGCGACCACCACCACCCGGCCACCGGCGCCGGCCGGCCGGGCCAGCGCGGCGGCGGCCAGCCAGCGGCGCAGGGTCTCCTCGCCGGCCCGCAGGTCGGCCCGGGTGAGCAGGGCCCAGGTGTCCAGCAGGAGCACGGCGCCGTAGCCGGGCGGCTCGGCCACCGGCTCGGCGCCCGGCGTGCAGACCACCACGGCCGGCTCGGCCGGCACGCTGGCCAGCACGGCGTCCCGGCCGGAGGTGCGCACGGTGGTGTCCGGGAAGGCGCGGCCCAGCTCCTCGGCGGTGCGCCGGGCGCCGACCACGGCGGCCCGCAGCCGCCGGGAGGAGCAGGCCGGGCAGGCGTAGCCGGCGGCCGCCCGACCGCACCAGCGGCAGGCCGGGGTGGCGGCCGTCCCGGCGGGCAGGGCCAGCGGCCCCTGGCAGTGCGGGCAGCGGGCGGGGGTGTGGCAGTCGGCGCAGGCCACCGCCGGCAGGTACCCGCGCCGGGGTACCTGGACCAGCACCGGCGCGCCGGCGGCCAGCGCGTCCCGGGCCGCCCGCCAGGCCAGCGAGGGCAGCCGGGCGGCGGCGTACTCACGCGGGTCGTCACTGGCGGCGACCACGGCCGGGGCGCGCAGGCGGACCGTCTCCCGGGCGGCCACCAGCTCCTTCGCCCAGCCGGTGGCGACCAGCGACTGCGCCTCCACGCTGCGGGCGTACCCGCCGAGCAGGGCGGCCGCGCCGCCGAGCTGGGCGCGCAGCAGCAGCACCTCGCGGGCGTGCGGGTACGGCGCCCTGGGCTCGGCGTGCAGGTCGTCGCCGTCGTCCCAGATGGCGACCAGGCCGAGCTGGTCGACCGGGGCGAACGCAGCGGCCCGGGTACCGGCGACCACCCGCACGTCGCCCCGGGCGGCGGCGAGGAAGCGCTGGTAGCGCTGTGCCGGACCGAGCGCGGCGGAGAGCGCCACGTGCCGCCCCGGGCCGAGCGCGGTGGCCAGGGCGGCGTCCAGCCGGTCGAGGTCACGGGCGTCCGCGACGATCAGCAGGGCCCCGAGGCCGGCGCGCAGCGCGGTGGCGGCCGCCTCGGCGTACCTTGCCGGCCAGTCTTCGCCGGGCAGCGCGGTCCACACCGCGCGGGGGAACTTGGCGCTGGTCAGTGCCGCCAGAAAACCGGGGCCGGCCGGATAGGCGGCCCAGCCTTCGCCGGCCGGTGCGTCCAGGGCACCGCCCCCGGCTGACGGGCCGCGGTCGGCCGCAGGCGTAGCGGGGTGGCCGTCGGCCGCAGGCGTAGCGGGGTGGCCGTCGGCCGCAGGCGTAGCGGGGTGGCCGTCGGCCGCAGGCGTAGCGGGGTGGCCGTCGGCCGCAGGCGTAGCGGAGTGGCCGTCGGCCGCAGGCGTAGCGGAGTGGCCGTCGGCCGCAGGCGTGGCCGGGTCGCCGTCGGTCGCCCGGGTGGCGGGGTGGTCGGCGGCCGGGCTGGCCGGGTGGGCGTCGGTCGCCGGGGCGGGGCGGGGAGTCTGTTCGGTCCGCGCGTGCCGGGGCGGTACGGCCAGTCGCAGCACGTCGGCCAGGGTGCCGGCGTACCGGTCGGCGACCGCGCGGGCCAGCACCGCCACGTCCGCGCTGAGCACGCGCTCCGGGGAGACCACCCGCTCCAGGTAGGCCAGCCGGCCGGGGTGCTCGGCGGTCTGCGCCCGCTCCAGCAGGTACCCGTCGACGAGCTGACCGGCGAAGCGCACCCGGACCCGTACGCCGGCCCGGGCCCGCTCATCCTCGGCCGCCGGGACGAGGTACTCGAACGGCCGGTCCAGGTGCGGCAGGCCGACGTCCACGCAGACCCGGGCGACCGGCTCGGTGTCGGCCGGGCGGCGCTCAGGTCTGGGGCGCGGGGGCATGGCACGGGTCTACCAGACGGCGCTGACACCCCGGTGCGCCGACGCGTCCGCCCGCCCCGGAGCGGGGCGGGCGGCGGCTGGTGCGGGGTCGGCTGGCGCTCAGGCGCCGGCCGCGGACTTCAGGTCGGCCACCCGGTCGGTCCGCTCCCAGGTGAAGTCCGGCAGCTCACGACCGAAGTGGCCGTAGGCGGCGGTCTGCTGGTAGATCGGGCGCAGCAGCTCCAGGTCGCGGATGATGGCGGCCGGGCGCAGGTCGAAGACCTCCGCGATGGCGGCCTCGATGCGCTCCACCGGCACCGTCTCGGTACCGAAGGTCTCCACGAACAGGCTCACCGGGTGGGCCTTGCCGATGGCGTAGGCCACCTGCGCCTCACAGCGCTCGGCGAGCCCGGCGGCCACCACGTTCTTGGCCACCCAGCGCATCGCGTAGGCGGCGGAGCGGTCCACCTTGGACGGGTCCTTGCCGGAGAAGGCGCCGCCGCCGTGCCGGGCGTACCCGCCGTAGGTGTCGACGATGATCTTCCGGCCGGTCAGGCCGGCGTCGCCCATCGGGCCGCCGATCTCGAACCGCCCGGTGGGGTTGACCAGCAGCCGGTACCCCTCGGTGTCCAGCCCCAGCCCCTCCAGCTCCGGGGTGATGACGTGCTCGCGCACGTCCGGGGTGAGCAGCGACTCCAGCGAGATGTCCGGGGCGTGCTGGGAGGAGACCACCACGGTGTTGAGCCGTACCGGGCGCAGCCCGTCGTACTCGATGGTGACCTGCGTCTTGCCGTCCGGCCGCAGGTACGGGATGGTGCCGTCCTTGCGGACCACGGACAGCCGGCGGGACAGCCGGTGCGCCAGCGCGATCGGCAGCGGCATCAGCTCGGGCGTCTCCGAGCAGGCGAAGCCGAACATCATGCCCTGGTCGCCCGCGCCCTGCGCGTCCAGCATGGCGTCGGACTCGCCGCTGCGCAGCTCGAGCGCGCTGTCGACGCCCTGGGCGATGTCCGGTGACTGGGCGCCGATGGCGATGTTGACCCCACAGGACGCCCCGTCGAAGCCCTTCTTCGAGGAGTCGTACCCGATGCGCAGGATGGTCTCCCGCACGATGCTGGGGATGTCGGCCCAGGCCTTGGTGGTGACCTCACCGGCCACGTGGACCTGGCCCGTGGTGATCAGGGTTTCGACCGCGACCCGGCTGCGCGGGTCAGCCGCGAGCAGGGCGTCGAGAACGCCGTCACTGATCTGGTCAGCAATCTTGTCCGGGTGCCCCTCGGTCACCGACTCTGACGTGAACAGGCGTCGTGCCACTGGCCCTCCAGGTTCTGTCAAAGGAACGCGCCGAGTTTACGCGCTCACCCTATAGAAGCGGTCCAGTTCAGGGCGCGTGTCCAGAGTGCGGAACGGTTGGTCTTGGCTGTCCTTTTTCCGGCAACCGGGCGACGACCAGGTCCCACACGGCGTCGGCGAGGCCTTCCTTGGACTGCTCCGGGATGACCGTCTGGGAGCCGTCGGCGCCGATCACCGTGGCCGCGTTGACGTCCGTGCCGAAGCCGCGCTCCGCCCCCACCTCGTTGACCACGATCAGGTCGGCGCGCTTGCGGACCAGCTTGTCCCGGCCGTGGGTGAGCGCGTCGTGGGTCTCCGCGGCGAAGGCCACCAGCAGCTGGCCCGGGTGCTTGCGGTCACCGAGTTCGGCGGCGATGTCCGGGGTGGTGACCAGCGCCAGCGTCGGGGCGGAGCCGTCGGCCACCTTCTTGATCTTCGTGGCCTGGTAGCTGGCCGGCCGGAAGTCCGCCGGTGCGGCGGCCATCACCACCACGTCGGCGTCGGCGGCCGCCTCCACGGTGGCCTTGCGCAGCTCCTCGGTGGTGCCCACGGCGCGCACCGTCACCCCGGCCGGATCGGGCAGGGTCACGTTGGCGGCCACCAGGGTGACCCGGGCCCCGCGGGCCAGGGCGGCCCGGGCGAACGCGTAGCCCTGCTTGCCGGAGGAGCGGTTGCCCAGGAAGCGCACCGGGTCCAGCGGTTCACGGGTACCCCCGGCGGTGACCACCACGTGCCGGCCGGCGAGATCGGCCGGGTCGATGCCGCGGCGCAGCACCCGGCGGGCCACCGCGAAGATCTCCGTCGGCTCGGGCAGCCGCCCCTTGCCGGTGTCGGCGCCGGTGAGCCGCCCGACCGCCGGCTCGACGACCAGCGCACCCCGCTCCCGCAGGATGGCCACGTTGGCGACGGTGGCCGGGTGCTCCCACATCTCGGTGTGCATGGCCGGGGCGAAGACGACCGGGCAGCGCGCGGTCAACAGGGTGTTGGTGAGCAGGTCGTCGGCGATCCCGTGGGCCGCCCGGGCCAGCACGTCGGCGGTGGCCGGGGCGACCAGGACCAGGTCGGCGGAGCGGCCGAGCGCCACGTGCGGCACCTCGTCGGCACCGGTCCAGACGTCCTCGGTGACCGGCTGGCCGGAGAGCGCCTCCCAGGTGGGGCGGCCGACGAAGCGCAGCGCCGCGGCGGTGGGGACCACCCGCACGTCGTGGCCCGACTCGGTGAGCAGCCGGAGCAGTTCACAGGCCTTGTACGCGGCGATCCCGCCGGCCACGCCCAGGATCACCCTGGGCCGGCGCGGCGGGACCGACGATGCCTGTGCAGCGGAGCTGTCCGCCACCGGGTCTCAGCCCTCGGTCGGCTCAGCCACCAGCAGGCCGGCGTTGATCTCGCGCATGGCGATCGACAGCGGCTTCTCCTGGGGAGTGGTCTCGACCAGCGGACCGACATACTCCAGCAGGCCCTCGCCGAGCTGGCTGTAGTAGGCGTTGACCTGGCGGGCACGCTTGGCGGCGAAGATGACCAGGGCGTACTTGGACGACGTCTTGTCCAGCAGCTCGTCGATCGGCGGGTTGGTGATGCCCTCGGGACTGGCGACCGTCACGGGTGCCCTCTTTCGACAACTGGGGGGTTCCTGGCTTCAGGAAACCGGTAATGAACCGAGCAATCGTACCAACTCGTCCGCGGCGCGCTCGACCGAGTCGTTGATCACGGTGAAGTCGAACTCCGGCTCTGCGGCCAGCTCCTCGTCGGCGTGGTCCAGCCGCAGCCGCAGCGTCTCGGCGTCCTCGGTACCCCGGCCGACGAGGCGGCGCTTGAGCTCCTCGACGCTCGGCGGGGCGAGGAACACCAGCTGCGCCTCGGGCATCGCCTTGCGCACCTGGCGGGCGCCCTGCAGATCGATCTTGAGTAGGGCCGGCCGGCCGGTGGCCAGCTGGTCGAGCACCTGGGCTCGGGGGGTGCCGTACAGGTTTCCGGCGAATTCGGCCCACTCCAACAGCTCGTCGGTCTCGACCAGCTGGTGGAACTGGGCCCGGTCGACGAAGTGGTAGTGCACTCCGTCGATCTCGTAGTCGCGCTTGGGCCGGGTGGTCACCGAGACCGACAGCCAGACCCAAGGCGAGCGCGCCCGGATCAGCTCGATCACGCTGTCCTTGCCGACCCCGGAGGGGCCGGACAGGACCGTGAGTCGAGCCGCCGGACGCGCTTCCTCGTCATTGCTCACTGCTTGTTTCTACCCCGTCCGGCTCACTTGCCGGCAGCGAACTCCCCCAGAAGGGCCTTACGCTGCTGCTCACCGAGCCCGCGCAGGCGGCGGCTCTCGGCGATCTTGAGCTTTTCCATGATCTGGGTAGCCCGGATCTTGCCAATTCCAGGCAGTGCCTGCAGCACAGCCGACACCTTGAGCTTGCCGACGACCTCGTCGGACTCGGCGCGGGCGAGCACGGCGGACAGGGTGGTCTTGCCCGACTTGAGCTGATCCTTCAGCTCGGCGCGGGCCTTGCGGATCTCTGCGGCCTTCTCCAGCGCGGCAGCGCGCTGTTCCGGGCTCAGCGTGGGGAGCGGCACCAGTTCTCCTCGGGGGTGTTGCGCGTCCTCGCAGGTCGCAAGGGACGCAGTGGCTCGTGTTGTGCGAGTGATTTCCCAGCAGCAGCGAAAACTAGCGGTCAGCGGAGCTTTCGGCAACGTGGCGCGTCGGCCCGGTACGAATTTACGATCATTCAGCATTGCCGACTACCGCCCGATAGGCGTAGAGCACCCGGGCGGCGGCGTCACGCAGCGCGGACACCGTCGGCCCGGCGGCGAGCACCTCGCGGGAGGTGGACGGGAGCAGGCGGGACAGCTCGGCGCCGAAGATTTCCCGCAGCCCAGCGGGTGTGCCGCCCTGCGCGCCGAGCCCCGGAACCAGGATCGGGCCATTGACGGCGCTGAAGTCATGACCGGTCACTCCGATGGTCGCGCCGACCACCACACCGATGCTGCCGAGCGGGTGCGCACCCACGTTGAGCTGGGAAATCTCGTCGAGGACCGCCTGCGCCACGGTCCGCCCGTCATCCCGTCGGGCGTGCTGCACGGCCGGCGCCTCGGGGTTGGAGGTGAGCCCGAGGACGAACACCCCGGCGTCGTGTTCGAGCGCCTTGTCGATCATCGGGAGTACCGAGCCGAAGCCCAGGTAGGGGCTCGCAGTGATGGCGTCGGCAGCCAGTGGGCTGGCCGGATCGAGGTATGCGTCGGCGTACGCGGCGGCCGTCGAGCCCACGTCACCGCGTTTGACGTCGAGGAGCGCAAGCGCACCCGCCGAGCGAATCTGTCGGATATTTGACTCAAGAACTGCGATTCCGCGCGAACCGTGCCGCTCGTAGAACGCCGACTGCGGCTTGAGCACGGCCACCCGGTCAGCCAGTGCCTCGATCACTATCTCGGTGAATCTCCGCAGGCCATCCGGGTCGTCCGGGAGGCCCCAGGCGGCCAACAGGGCCGGGTGCGCATCGATGCCGACGCACAGCGGTCCACGCTGGGCCACGGCGCCGGCGAGGCGGGTGCCGAAGCTCGCCATTGTGGGTCTCCTCCTCCGGCCGGGCGCTGCCGCGACCTTCTCGTCATCCGGCCGCGGCAGCCGCGACCATGGCATTGGTGATTAATGTCACGTCTACGTCAGCCGTCACGTAAGGCGGCATTACGTACACCAGGTCACGGAACGGACGAAGCCACACTCCCTCTGCGACGGCCGCCCGGGTGGCCGTGCTGACGTCGACGTCATGGTCGAGCTGGATCACCCCGATCGCGCCGAGCACCCGCACGTCCCGGACCCCGGACAGGTCCCGGGCGCCCGCGAGCCCGGCACGCAGCCCGGCCTCGATCCGGCGGACCGCACTGCGCCAGACCGGCTCGGCGTCCGGGCTCGGGCCGGCAACGTCGCAGCCGGGGGCGTCGCCGTCCGGCGCGGCCGTCGCCCGGGGCGCGCCACTACGCGTTGTCGGGGGGCCGTGCGGCCGGTTGAGAGCGCCGCTGAGGGCCGGGGAGGCGAGGGCGCGGGGGTTTTCACCGGGACCGCCGGCCGAGCGGCGGGGCTGCTCCTGCGGGTCGGCGGTCAGCAGCGCCAGGGAGGCGTTCGCGACCGCACAGGCCAGCGGATTGCCCATGAAGGTGGGGCCGTGCGCGAGCACCGGGACCGCACCGCGGGAGATGCCCTCGGCCACCCGGGCGCTGCACAGCGCCGCGGCGAGCGACAGGTATCCGCCGGTCAGCGCCTTGCCGACGCACATGACGTCGGGACGTACCCCGGCGTGGCCGGCCGCGAAGAGTGCGCCGCTGCGGCCGAAGCCGGTGGCGATCTCGTCGAAGACCAGCAGCACCCCGTACGCGTCGCAGGCCTCACGCAGCGCCCGCAGGTACGCCGGAGCGTGGAAGCGCATGCCACCCGCGCCCTGCACCACCGGCTCCACGATCACGCAGGCCAGCTCGTCCCGGTGCGCGGCGACGGTGTCGTGCAGCAGCGCCAGGTAGGCCGGGTCGGGTAGGGCGTCGAACCCGTCCGGCGGCGGCGGGACGAACACCTGCTCGGGTAGGACACCCCGCCACAGCGCGTGCATGCCGCCGTCCGGATCGCACACGCTCATCGGGTGGAAGGTGTCGCCGTGGTACCCACCCCGCCAGGTCAGTGCCCGGCGCTTGGCCGGCCGGCCGCGCGAACGCCAGTACTGCAGGCACATCTTCAGCGCCACCTCCACGCTCACCGAGCCGGAGTCGCAGAGGAAAACGTGGTCCATCCCGGTCAGCGCGACCAGGGTGGTGGCCAGCCGGACGGCCGGCTCGTGGGTGAGCCCGCCGAACATCACGTGGCTCATCCGGCCCACCTGGTCGGCCACGGCGGCGTCGAGTACCGGGTGCCGGTAGCCGTGGATCGCGGCCCACCAGGAGGACATTCCGTCCACCAGTTCGCGCCCGTCGGCCAGCCGCAGCCGTACCCCGGCGGCCGACTCGACCAGGTACACGTCGCGCTGGCCGGGCATGGACGCGTACGGGTGCCACACGTGCGCCCGGTCGAGGGCGAGCAGCTGCTCCGCCGAACCGGGCGCGGGACCGGCCGGGTCGGCGGCGTTCATGCCGGGGTGCCGGGACCGACGGCCGCCGCGGCCCGGACCAGGGCCGGTCCGCGGTAGATGAAGCCGGTGTAGAGCTGGACCAGGGCGGCGCCGGCGTCGAACAACCGGGCGGCGTCGTCCGGGTCGACGATCCCGCCCACGCCGATCACCGGAAGCGGACTGCGTTGCGTGATGAAAGTGACTACCTCCCGGGCCCGCGCCGCCAGCGGGCGACCGGACAGCCCGCCGGCCTGCCCCGCCCATGCCGCGTCAGCGGGGGCCAGGCCGTCCCGCCCGAGGGTGGTGTTGGTGGCGATCAGGCCGGCCACCCCGGTGTGCGCGCACACCTCCAGCACCTCGCCCACGGCGTGCTCGGTCAGGTCCGGCGCGATCTTCACCAGCACCGGCGTGGCCCCGGCGGCACCGCGCAGCGCGCCGAGCAGCTCCGCCAGCTGCCCGCGGTCCTGCAGGCTGCGCAGGCCCGGCGTGTTCGGCGAGCTGACGTTCACTGCGACGTAGTCGGCGTACGGGCGCAGCAGGGACAGCGAGGTCAGGTAGTCGCCGACCGCCCCGTCCAGCGGCGTGATCTTGGACTTGCCCAGGCTGATCCCCAGCGGGGTGGGCAGCGGGCCGAGCGCGGCCAGCCGCTCGGCGAGCGCCGCCGCGCCCCGGTTGTTGAAGCCCATCCGGTTGATGATCGCCTCGCTGGCGGTCAGCCGGAACAGCCGCGGCCGGTCGTTGCCCGGCTGCGGCCGGGCGGTGACGGTACCCACCTCGGTGAAGCCGAAGCCCAGCGCCGGCCACACCGGCAGCGCCCGGCCGTCCTTGTCCAACCCGGCCGCCAGCCCCACCGGGTTGGCAAACCGCACCCCGAAGACGTCCACCGGGGCCTGGGTGGCGTACCGGGCGTGCAGCCGGCGCAGCAGCGCGGGGCGGTGAGCGAGCCGGGCCAGCCAGCGCAGCGTCGTCTCGTGCGCCACCTCGGCGTCCCCGCGGCCCAGCCGGAACAGCACCCCCTCGGCCAGCCGCCGGTACCCGGCCGAGCGCCCCGGCGACGAGGTCCGCACCTCGCCACCGGGGAGGGTCGACTGAGTCAACAACGGGCGTCCAGCGCACTCATCGCGCGTCCAGGAAGGACGCGCGTCCAGGGAAGCGCAGCGCGATCATCGCGCGTCCAGGGAAGCGCAGCGCGATCATCGCGCGTCCAGGGAAGCGCAGCGCGATCATCGCGCGTCCAGGGAAGCGCAGCGCGATCATCGCGCGTCCAGGGAGCGCAGCGCGGCGTGCAGTTCCTGCAGCGGGCGTACCGACATCTCGCCACGGATGAGCGCCTCGATGCCCATCACGGCGGCCGACGCGCCGGGCACCGTGGTGATGCACGGGATGTCGGCGGCCACCGCGGCCGACCGGATCTCGTACCCGTCCTGCCGGCCGCCGGCCCCCTGCGGAGTGTTGATGACCAGCGCAACCTCGCCCGAGCTGATCAGCCCGACCGCGTTGCGGGCCTGCTCGCCGGTCTCGTAGTGCTTGGCCACGATCTCGCACGGGATGCCGTGCCGGCGCAGCACCCCGCCGGTGCCCTCGGTGGCGACGATCTCGAAACCCAGGTCGGCCAGGCGCTTCACCGGGAAGATCATCCCGCGCTTGTCCCGGTTGGCCACGGTCACCAGGATCCGCCCGGTGACCGGCAGCGACCCGTAGGCCGCCGCCTGCGACTTGGCGAACGCGTGCCCGAAGGTGGTGTCGATGCCCATCACCTCGCCGGTGGACTTCATCTCCGGCCCGAGCAGGCTGTCCACGCCCTTGCCGGCCGGGGTACGGAACCGCTTGAACGGCAGCACCGCCTCCTTCACCGCGATCGGCGCCCCGTCCGGGGTGTCCGCCCCGTCCCCCACCGGCCGGAGCACGCCCTCGGCGCGCAGGTCGGCGATGGTGGCTCCGAGCATGATCCGGGCGGCCGCCTTGGCCAGCGGTACCGCCGTGGCCTTGGAGACGAACGGCACCGTCCGGGATGCCCGCGGGTTGGCCTCCAGCACGTAGAGGCTGTCGTCCTTCAGCGCGTACTGCACGTTGAGTAGGCCGCGGACCCCGACGCCGTGGGCGATCGCGGCGGTGTACCGGCGCACCGCCGCCAGGTGTGCGCTACCCAGCGTGATCGGCGGCAGCGCGCAGGAGGAGTCACCGGAGTGGATGCCGGCCTCCTCGATGTGCTCCATCACCCCGCCCAGGTAGACCGTCGCCGTCGGCGTCGCAGAGCGCGTCCACGTCGATCTCGATGGCGTCGTCCAGGAACCGGTCCACCAGTACCGGGTGCGACGGCGAGATGTCGGTGGCCCGACCGATGTAGTCACGCAGCGTGGCGTCGTCGTAGACGATCTCCATGCCGCGCCCGCCGAGCACGTAGGAGGGGCGGACCAGCACCGGGTACCCGATCGTCGTCGGCGATCTTCTTCGCCTCCGGCGAAGCTGGTCGCGGTGCCGTACGCCGGTGCCGGCAACCCGGCCTGCGCCAGCACCGCGCCGAACGCGCCCCGGTCCTCGGCCAGGTTGATCGACTCGGGGCTGGTACCGACGATCGGCACCCCGGCGTCCTTGAGCCGCTGCGCCAGCCCCAGCGGCGTCTGCCCGCCCAGCTGGACGATCACCCCGACCACGCCGGGGCCGCCGGCCGCCCGGCCGGAGGAGTCCTCGGCGTGCCAGACCTCCAGCACGTCCTCGAAGGTGAGCGGCTCGAAGTAGAGCCGGTCGGCGGTGTCGTAGTCGGTGGAGACGGTCTCCGGGTTGCAGTTGACCATGACGGTCTCGAAGTCGACCGCGCGCAGCGCCTGCACGGCGTGTACGCACGAGTAGTCGAACTCGATGCCCTGGCCGATCCGGTTCGGGCCGGAGCCGAGGATGAGCACCTTCGGCCGGTCGGACGGGGCCACCTCGGTCTCCTCGTCGTAGGACGAGTAGTGGTACGGGGTGGTGGCGGCGAACTCGGCGGCGCAGGTGTCCACCGTCTTGTACACCGGCCGCAGCCCCAGCCGGTGCCGCAGCGTGCGTACCCCGTCCTCGCCGGCCAGCTCCGGGCGCAGCGCGGCGATCTGCCGGTCGGACAGGCCGGCCCGCTTGGCCCGGCGCAGCAGCGCCTCGTCCAGCACCGGCGCCGCCATGATCTCGGCGCGCAGGTCCACCAGGGCGGCGATCTGGTCGACGAACCACGGGTCGCAGCCCGGACGCCGTGCAGACCTGCTCGATGGTGGCGCCCAGGCGCAGTGCCCGCTCCACCGTGTAGAGCCGGCCGTCGTGCGGGGTGCGCAGCGCGGCCAGGGTGTTCTCCAGGGTGGCGCCGTCCGGGTCGGGCCGGGTCCAGAAGCCGGCCTCCTTCGTCTCCATCGAGCGCATCGCCTTGCCCAGCGCCTCGGTGAAGTTGCGGCCCAGGCTCATCGCCTCGCCGACCGACTTCATCGTGGTGGTCAGTTCCGTGTCGGCGCCGGGGAACTTCTCGAACGCGAACCGCGGGATCTTCACCACCACGTAGTCCAGCGACGGCTCGAACGCGGCCGGCGTCTTCAGGGTGATGTCGTTGGGGATCTCGTCCAGGGTGTACCCGATGGCCAGCTTCGCCGCGATCTTCGCGATCGGGAAGCCGGTCGCCTTCGAGGCCAGCGCCGAGGAGCGGGACACCCGCGGGTTCATCTCGATCACGACCAGCCGGCCGTCGACCGGGTTGACCGCGAACTGGATGTTGCAGCCGCCGGTGTCCACGCCGACCTCGCGCAGCACCGCGATGCCGAGGTCGCGCAGGCGCTGGTACTCCCGGTCGGTCAGGGTCATCGCCGGCGCCACGGTCACCGAGTCGCCGGTGTGCACGCCCATCGCGTCGACGTTCTCGATCGAGCAGACCACCACCACGTTGTCGTGCTGGTCACGCATCAGCTCGAGCTCGTACTCCTTCCAGCCGAGCACGCTCTCCTCGATCAGCACCTCGTGCACCGGGGCTGCGGCCAGCCCGCCGCCGGCCAGCCGCTCCAGGTCGCCGTCGGTGTGCGCCATCCCGGAGCCGAGCCCGCCCATGGTGAACGACGGCCGGATCACCACCGGCAGCCCCAGCTCGGCCACCGTCGCCCGGACCTCGTCCATCGAGTGGCAGACCCGGCGCGGGGTACCAGCGCCGCCGGGTCGTGCAGGCCCAGCCGGCGCCGGCCAGCGCCACGATCTCCTTGAACAGCTGCCGGTCCTCGCCGCGCCGGATGGCGTCGATGTTGGCGCCGATCAGCTCGACGCCGTACTTGTCCAGCACGCCGGCCTCGTGCAGCGCGACCGCGGTGTTCAGCGCGGTCTGCCCGCCCAGGGTGGCCAGCAGCGCGTCCGGCCGCTCCCGGGCGATCACCTGCTCCACGAACTCCGGCGTGATCGGCTCGACGTAGGTGGCGTCGGCGAACTCGGGGTCGGTCATGATGGTGGCCGGGTTGGAGTTGACCAGGCTGACCCGGCAGCCCCTCGGCCCGCAGCACCCGGCAGGCCTGGGTACCCGAGTAGTCGAACTCGCACGCCTGGCCGATCACGATCGGGCCCGGAGCCGATCACCAGGACGTGCCGGATGTCGGTCCGCTTAGGCATGGGCGTCCTCGCTGACGCAGGTCCACGAACCGGTCGAACAGGTAGTCGGCGTCGTGCGGGCCGGCCGCCGCCTCCGGGTGGTACTGCACGGTGAACGCCGGCACGTCCAGGCAGCGCAGCCCCTCGACCACGTTGTCGTTGAGGCAGACGTGGCTGACCTCGACCGCCGCCGAACTCGGTGGTCTGGCGCGTCCCGTCCAGCGGCGCGTCGACGGCGAAGCCGTGGTTGTGCGCGGTCACCTCGACCTTGCCGGTGACCCGGTCGAGCACCGGCTGGTTGATGCCGCGGTGGCCGTAGCCGAGCTTGTAGGTGCCGAAGCCCAGCGCGCGGCCGAGGATCTGGCTGCCGAAGCAGATGCCGAACAGCGGCACCCGGCGCGCGCATGCACCGCCCGGGCCAGCGCCACCGGGTGCGTCGGCGGTGGCCGGGTCGCCCGGGCCGGGCGAGAAGAACACCGCGTCCGGCGCCGACGGCCAGCAGGTCGTCGACGGTGGACGACGGCCGGCAGCACGTGCGTGGTCACGCCGCGGGCGGCCAGCCGCCGGGCACGTTGCGCTTGATGCCCAGGTCCAGCGCGGCGACCGTGAACCGGTGCTCGCCCTGCGCCGCCACCGTGTACCGGGTCGGCGTGCTGACCTCGGCCGACAGGTCGGCGCCGACCATCGGCGGCGAGGCCAGGACCCGCTGCCGCAGCGCCGTCGGGTCGGTGTCCACACTGGACACGCCGACCCGCATCGCGCCGCGTTCGCGCAGGTGCCGGGTCAGCGCCCGGGTGTCGATGCCGCTGATGCCGACCACGCCCTCGGCGGCCGAGCCGGTCCTCCAGGCTCGCCGGTGGCGCGCCAGTTGGACGGGGTCCGGGCCGGGTCGCGGACCACGTAGCCGGCCACCCAGATCCGGCTCGGACTCGTCGTCCTCGTCGTTGACGCCGGTGTTGCCGATGTGCGGGGCGGTCTGCACCACGACCTGGCGGTGGTAGGACGGGTCGGTCAGCGTCTCCTGGTAGCCGGTCATGCGCGGTGGTGAAGACCGCCTCGCCGAACGTCTCCCCCACGCTGCCGTACGCCTCGCCGCGGAAGGTGCGCCCGTCCTCCAGCACCAGCACTGGCTTCCCGGCGCCTCACCGGACCGCCTTTCCGTCGAGCACCGTCGCGGTCGCCCCGCAGGAACGTGGCCACCACCCGGACCGGGCAGCGTCATCCCGGCGTACGGGGTGTTGCGGCTGCGGCTGGCCAGCGCGGCCGGCTCGACCGTCCACGGTGCGGCCGGGTCGACCAGCGTCAGGTTCGCCGGCCTGCCCGGCGCCGGGTCGTGCCCGTGCCCGGCCAGCCCGGCGATCCGGGCCGGCGGCCGGGACATCCGCTCGGCGATGCCGTCCCAGCCGAGCTCGCTCGAGCAGGACCGTGGGCGCACGACCGACAGCGCGGTCTCCAGCCCGAGCATGCCCGGCCGGGCGTACGCCCACTCGCACTCCTTGTCCTCCACGGCGTGCGGGGCGTGGTCGGTGGCGACCACGTCGATCACGCCCTCGACCAGGGCGGCGCGCAGCGCCGCCACGTCGGCGTCGGTGCGCAGCGGCGGGTTGACCTTGAACACCGGGTCGTAGCCGTCCGCCGCGGTCGTCGGTGAGCAGCAGGTGGTGCGGGGTGACCTCGGCGGTGACCCGGATGCCCGCGACGCTTGGCCCAGCGCAGGATCTCCACGCTGCCGGCGGTGGACACGTGGCAGATGTGCAGCCGGGCGCCGACGTGCCCGGCCAGCAGCACGTCCCGGGCGATGATCGCCTCCTCGGCGACCGCCGGCCAGCCGGCCAGGCCGAGCCGGGCCGAGACCTCGCCCTCGTGCATCTGCGCGCCGGCGGTGAGCCGGGGCTCCTCGGCGTGCTGGGCGATCACCCCGTCGAACGCCTTCACGTACTCCAGCGCCCGGCGCATCAGCCGCGGGTCGGCCACGCAGTGCCCGTCGTCGGAGAAGATCCGCACCCGCGCGGCGCGAGTCGGCCATCGCGCCGAGCTCGGCCAGCCGCTCGCCGGCCAGCCCGACGGTGACCGCGCCGATCGGCTGCACGTCGACCAGCCCGGCCTCGCGGCCCAGCCGCCACACCTGCTCGACCACGCCGGCGGTGTCGGCGACCGGGGAGGTGTTCGCCATCGCGCAGACCGCCGTGTAGCCGCCGAGCGCCGCCGCCCGGGAGCCGGACTCGACCGTCTCGGCGTCCTCCCGGCCCGGCTCGCGCAGGTGGGTGTGCAGGTCGACCAGGCCGGGCAGGGCGACCAGGCCGTCGCGCCGTCCACCCGCTCGGCGTCCGGCCGCACTCAGCCCGGCGCCGATGGCCGCGACCACCGCCGTCGCGGATCAGCACGATCGGTCGGCGCCGCGCCGACCAGCGCGAAGCCGCCCTGATCAGGTACGTGCCGGTCACTTTGGCCCCTCCCAGCATCAGGTACAGCACGGCCATCCGGACGCGAGACGCCGTTGGCGACCTGCTCGACGATCGTGGATCGCGGCGAGTCGGCGACCTCGGGCGCGATCTCCATGCCCCGGTTCATCGGGCCGGGGTGCATGACGATGGCGTGCTCGGGCAGCCGGCGCGCCCGGGCCGCGTCCAGCCCGTACCGGCGGGCGTACTCGCGCGCTCGGACGGGAAGAACGAGTCGTCCATCCGCTCGCGCTGCACCCGCAGCATCATCACCACGTCCGACGTCGGGCAGCACGGCGTCCAGGTCGTAGCGACGTCGGCCCGGCCAGGCGTCGACCCCGACCGGCAGCAGCGTGGGCGGCGCGACCAGCGTGACGCTGGGCGCCCAGGGTGTGCAGCAGCAGCACGTTGGAGCGGGCCACCCGGCTGTGCAGCACGTCGCCGACGATGGCGACCTTCAGCCCGTCGAGGCGGCCCAGCCGGCAGCGCATCGTGTACGCGTCCAGCAGCGCCTGGGTCGGGTGCTCGTGGGTACCGTCGCCGGCGTTGACCACGCTGCCGTCGACCCAGTTGGCCAGCCGGTGCGGGGCGCCCGAGGCCGGAGTGCCGGATGACCACCGCGTCGGCGCCCATCGCCTGCAGGGTCAGCGCGGTGTCCTTGAGGCTCTCCCCCTTGGACACGCTCGAGCCCTTGGCCGAGAAGTTGATCACGTCGGCGGACAGCCGCTTGGCCGCCGCCTCGAACGAGATCCGGGTCCGGGTCGAGTCCTCGTAGAACAGGTTCACCACGGTGCGGCCGCGCAGCGTGGGCAGCTTCTTCACCTCGCGGCCGGCCATGCGCGGCCATCTCGGTCGCGGTGTCGAGCACCAGCGGTCGCGGTGGCGCGCGTCCAGGTCGGCCGCCGGAGAGCAGGTGCAGCGTGATCACGACGGCTCTCCGGCCTCGCCGGCAGCCTGACCTCGTCGGCGCCGTCGGTCTCGGCGAGCGCACCCGCACGCTCTCGTCCAGCGCGGTCGGGATGTTCTTGCCGACGTAGTCGGCGCGGATGGGCAGCTCCCGGTGGCCCCGGTCGACCAGCACGGCCAGCTGGACCGAGCGGGGGCGGCCGAGGTCGCCCAGCGCGTCCAGCGCGGCCCGGACGGTACGCCCGGAGAAGAGCACGTCGTCGACCAGGATCACCCGCTTGCCGTCGATGCCGCCGGCGGGCATCTCGGTCGGCCCGAGCGCGCGGGCGCCGCGCAGCCGCAGGTCGTCGCGGTAGAGGGTGACGTCGAGGGCGCCGACCGGGACCCGACACCCTCGAAGGCGGCGATCCGGGCGGCCAGCCGGCGGGCCAGCGGAACGCCGCGGGTCGGGATGCCGAGCAGGACGGTGTCGCGGGCGCCCTCGGTCTTCTCCAGGATCTGGTGGGCGATCCGGTCCACCACCCGCGCGAGGTCGGCGCCGGATGAGAATGATCTTGTCGCCGGTCATGGCTCGTTGGATAGGCCAAGCGGACCTCCTTCCCCGCCTCACGGGACGGGTCGTTAAAGGATGTCGATGAACGGCCGTCGAGTGCAGCACCGCAGCCTCGGGCCGAGAGCCTACCAGCTGACCGTGATGCAAGGAACGGATGAGGTCCCAACACTTGACCGCGTGTCGCCGGGCAAGTACCGTCACGCTCCGTAGCGATCGCTGGGGAGACCCCTCGGGCCAGTGACTGGGAGTGTCCGAATGCCGTCTGACTACGCCAAGTCGCTCGGTGCCCGCCTGCGCTCCATCCGCCAGCAGCAGGGTCTGTCGCTGCAGGGCGTCGAGGAGAAGTCGGCCGGGCGCTGGAAGGCCGTCGTCGTCGGGCTCCTACGAGCGCGGCGACCGCGCCGTGACCGTCTCCCGGCTGGCCGAGCTGGCCGACTTCTACCGGGTACCGGTGGCCGAACTGCTGCCCGAGGGCAGCGGCATCCGCCAGGACGAGCCGCCGGCAAGATCGTGCTCGACCTGGAGAAGCTCTACGACCACGGCCCACGACGACCTGGCCTACGTGGCCAAGTACGCCCGGGCCATCCAGCAGCAGCGCGGCGACTACAACGGCCGGGTGCTCTCGATCCGCGCCGACGACCTGCGCGCGCTGGCGATCGTCTACGACGTCTCCCCGCCACGGCCTGGTCGAGCGGCTCAACGAGCACGGCGTGCTGGTCGCCGACCCGCGGGCGCTGTTCAGCTCCTGACCGGCGCGCTGTCGGCACGACGTGCGGCGACGGCCGAGGGCGGCCCCGACTGAGGGCCGCCCCCGCCGGTCAGTCTTGCCAGTCGTGCCGCTCAGCGGGTGGCGTACTCGGCGATCCGGCCGAGCACGCCGTTGAGGAAGCGCGGCGGAGTCGTCGGTGGAGAGTCTGCCGGGCCAGCTCGACCGCCTCGGTGATCGCCACCGCGTCGTCGATCTCGTCGCACGTACAGCAGCTCGTAGACGGCGATGCGGGCCAGGTTGCGGTCGACGACCGGCATCCGGTCCAGCGTCCAGCCCTCGGCATAGCTGGCGATCAGCTCGTCGATCCGGTCCCGGTGCTGCTCGACGCCCTCGACCAGTCGACCGCGTAGGCCAGGTGCACCGGCCGGTCGGCCGGCGGCGATCCGGCCGAACGCCTCGGCCAGCATCGGCCGAGCGGGGCATCGCGCAGGTCGGCCTCGTACAGCACGTCGAGTGCCCGCTTCGCGCCTTGCGGCGGGAGGGCATCGGGGTCTTCGGTCCTTCAGCCACCGGATCAGGAACGACCGAGGTAGCGGCCGTCGCGGGTGTCGACCTTGATCTTCTCGCCGGTGGTGATGAACAGCGGCACCATCACGGTCGCGCCGGTCTCCACCGTGGCCGGCTTGTTGCCGCCGGTGGAGCGGTCGCCCTGCAGGCCCGGCTCGGTGTAGGTGACCTCGAGCACCACGCTGGTCGGCAGCTCGACGTAGAGCGGCACGCCCTCGTGCGTGGCCACCGTCACCTCGGCCTCGGGCAGCAGGTACTTCGCCGCGTCGCCGACCGTGGCGCCGGGGCACCGTGATCTGCTCGTAGGTGCTCAGGTCCATGAAGATGTAGTCGTCGCCGTCGGCGTACAGGTACTGCATGGTCCGCTTGTCGACGGTGGCCGTCTCGACCTTGGTACCGGCGTTGAAGGTCTTGTCGACCACCTTGCCGGAGAGCACGTTCTTCAGCGTGGTGCGCACGAACGCGCCGCCCTTGCCGGGCTTGACGTGCTGGAACTCCACGACGGCCCAGAGCTCGCCGTCGAGGTTGAGCACCAGACCGTTCTTGAGGTCGTTCGTGGTGGCCATCGCTCGCCTTCATTCGCTGGTGGACCGTGCAAGTTTACCCGCGCCGCGGCGCCGGCACGGGGCGGGGCACCCGGCCGGACCCGTCGACCCGCACCGTGGCTGCGCTGCGGGGCGGACACCCGGACCGCGGCGCGGTTACCCTGGCCCGATGCCCGCTCCCCCGGCCGAGCTGCTGGCGCCCGGCGAATCGGCCGAGCCACTCACGCACAACGAGCTCAACCAGGCCACCGGCGGCATCTGGCGGGTCAGCGGCCCGGCCGGGACCAGCATCCTCAAGATCGCCACGCCGGGGCGGCCGGACGGCGTCACCCACTGGGGTACCGACGAGGATCCCGGCCACTGGAACTTCTGGCGCCGGGAAGCGCTGGCCTACCGGGCCGACCTGCCCGCCACCGCGTACCCGGGCATCGGCGCGCCCCGGCTGCTGCGCTGCGACGAGCGGCCGGACGGCTCGGTGGCGCTGCGGCTGGCCGACGTCCCCGGCACCCCGGGCACCCGGTGGAGCACCGGCCAGCTCGGCGAGTTCGCCCGCCGGCTGGGCGCCGGGCAGGCCGGCTGGCTCGACGGCCGGTCCCGCCCGGCACGCTGCCGGACGGCCAGCTGACCGGCTGGCTGGCCCGGGACTGGCTGCGCGCCTACGCCGGGTCACGCCCGGTCCGGGAGGCGGTGCCCTGGGAGCATCCGCTGCTGGCCGACTGGCCGGAGCGGCTGCGCGCCGACCTGGCCGCGCTGTGGCGGCGCCGGGCGGAGCTGTTCGCGCTGGCCGACACGCTGCCGCGGACGCTGTGTCACCACGACGTCTGGCCGATGAACCTGATCTGGTCGCAAGCCGGTCCGGTGCTGCTGGACTGGGCGTTCGTCGGCCCCGGGGCGCTCGGCGAGGACCCGGCCAACCTCGTGCTGGACAGCGTGGCCGACGGGCACACCCCGGTGGAGCGGCTGCCGGAGATCGAAGCCGCCGTCCAGGCCGGGTACCTCGCCGGGCTGGCCGGGGCCGGTGCCGACCTGGACCCGGCGCTGGTCCGGCGGGCGGTGGCGGTCACCGGCGCGGCCAAGTACTGCTGGTTCGCCCCGCGCGCCCTGCCGGGGTTGGCCCGTGCCGCGCCGGCCGGCAGCTACGACACCGACGGGCCGGCCGAGCGGGCGCGCCGCTGGCGGCCGGTCTGCGAGCTGCTGGCCCGCTGGTACCACGAGGCGCTGGACTGAGGCGGCGACGCCGGGACGGTCAACCGCGCCGGGTGGACAGGTGCTGAAGCGCCAGCCGGTAACCGTCGATGCCCAGGCCGCAGATCACTCCGGTGGCCACCGCCGAGACCACCGAGTGGTGCCGGAACTCCTCGCGCTTGTGGATGTTGGAGATGTGTACCTCCACCAGCGGGCCGGTGAGCATCGCGCAGGCGTCCCGCAGCGCGTACGAGTAGTGCGACCAGGCGCCCGGGTTGAGCACCACGGCCGCCCCCTCGTCGGCCGCCGCGTGCAGCCAGCCGAGCATCTCGTGCTCGGCGTCGGTCTGCCGTACCTCGACGTCCAGGCCCAGCTGGGCGCCGTTGGCCAGGCACTCCTGCGCCAGCTCGGCGTGGCTGGTGCTGCCGTAGGTCTGCGGCTCCCGGGTGCCGAGGCGGCCCAGGTTGGGGCCGTTGAGGACGTAGACCTTCACGCCGCCACCGCCTGGTACGCCGCCCGCAGCAGCTCGTCGTCGGGGCTGTCCAGGATGCCCGGGGCGGCCAGCCCGTCGAGGACCACGAAGCGCAGCCGGGCACCGCGCGCCTTCTTGTCCACCCGCATCGCCGAGTGCAGCTGCGGCCAGGCGTCGGCGGCGTAGGCCACCGGCAGGCCGACCAGCTCCAGCACGCTGCGGTGCCGGGCAGCGGTGGCGGCGTCCAGGCGGCCGGCGAGCCGGCCCAGTTCGGCGGCGTACACCAGGCCGACGGCCACCGCGTGCCCGTGCCGCCAGCCGAAGTGCTCCCGCTTCTCGATCGCGTGGGCCAGCGTGTGCCCGTAGTTGAGGATCTCCCGCAGCCCGTTCTCCCGCAGGTCGGCGGAGACCACCCGGGCCTTCACCGCCACCGAGCGCTCCACCAGCTCGCGGACCACGGCACCGGCCGGGTCCAGCGCGCCGGCCGGGTCGCCCTCGATCCGGTCCAGGATCACCGGGTCGGCGATGAACCCGCACTTCACCACCTCGGCCAGGCCGGCGGCCAGGTCGAGCGCCGGCAGGCTGTCCAGCGTGGACAGTTCGCAGAGCACGCCGGCCGGCGGGTGGAAGGCGCCCACCAGGTTCTTGCCGGCGGCCGTGTTCACCCCGGTCTTGCCGCCCACCGCGGCGTCGACCATGCCCAGCAGGCTGGTCGGTACCTGCACCACCGGCACCCCGCGCAGCCAGCAGGCGGCCACGAAACCGGCCAGGTCGGTGACGGCCCCGCCGCCCACCCCGACCACGGCGTCGGTCCGGGTGAAGTTGGCCGCGCCCAGCGCCTCCCAGCACCGGGCGGCCACGGCGATGTCCTTACCCGCCTCGGCGTCGGGCACTTCGACCGGCAGCGGGCGTACCCCCGCCGTGGCGAGCGCGTCGGCCACGCTGTCGGCGAGCGCCTTGAGCGGCGCGGCGTAGAGCACGGCGGCCTGGGCGGCCGGGGCGACCAGCGGCGGCAGGCTGGCCAGCAGGTCACGGCCGACGAGCACGTCATAGGGGCGCTCGCCGCCGACGGTGATCCGGGTATGTGCGGTCATCGCCGCAGAGCCTATCGACCACCACCGGCCCCGCTGCGGCCGGTGGTCAGGTCGGCGGTGGTGCCCGGCTCAGCCGGCCACGGGCAGCGCCGGCCGGACCAGGCCGCCGCGGAGCCGGTCGGAAATCGACGGCCCGCCGCCGAGCCGGCCGGGACACCGGCGGCGGAACGGACTTCCGTCAGCCGGTCAGGGCGGCCAGCAGTTCGGCGGTGATCTCCTCCGGGGTGCGCCCGTCGGTCTTCACCACGATGCCGGCGACCTCCTCGTAGAGCGGGCGGCGGGCGTCCAGCATGGCCTTGAGGGTGGCCCGGGGGTTGATGGCCAGCAGCGGGCGCGCGGCGGACAGGCCGGTGCGGTGCACCGCGTCGGTCAGCTCCACGGAGAGAAAGATCACCGTGTGTCCGGCCAGCGCCGCCCGGGTCTGCGGGGCGAGCACCGCGCCGCCGCCGAGGGACAGCACCCCGCCATGCTCGCCGAGCGCGGCGGCCACCGCGTTCTTCTCCAGGGTGCGGAAGTGCTCCTCGCCCTCGTCGTAGAAGATCTCCGCGATGGGCTTGCCGGCGACCGCCTCGATGTCGGCGTCGGTGTCCCGGAACGGTCGCCCGAGCGCCCGGGCCAGCGCCGTACCGATGGTGGTCTTGCCGGAGCCCGGCGGCCCGACCAGCACGGCCACCGGGCGGGTCACCGGACCACCAGGTTGTCCAGGTAGCCGGCCAGGTTGCGGCGGATCTCGGCGACCGAGTCGCCGCCGAACTTCTCGGTCGCCGCCTCCGCCAGCACCAGCGCCACCATGGCCTCGGCCACCACGGCGGCGGCCGGCACCGCACACACGTCGGAGCGCTGGTTGATGGCGGTGGTCGCCTCGCCGGTGACCGTGTCGATGGTCTGCAGCGCCCGGTTGAGCGACGAGATCGGCTTCATCGCGGCCTTCACCCGCAGCGGCTCGCCGCTGGTGATGCCGCCCTCCAGACCGCCGGCCCGGTCGGTGAGCCGGCGTACGCCGTGCTCGCCCGGCACGATCTCGTCGTGCGCCTTCGAGCCGCGCGAACGGGCCTGGGTGAAGGCGTCGCCGATCTCCACCCCCTTGATCGCCTGGATGGACATCAGCGCGGTGGCCAGCCGGGCGTCCAGCTTGCGGTCCCACTGGGTGTGGCTGCCCAGACCCGGGGGTACGCCGTAGGCCAGCACCTCGACGATGCCGCCGAGGGTGTCCGCGTCCCGCTTCGCCGCGTCGACCTCCTCGACCATCCGGGCACTGGCCTCCGGGTCGAGACAGCGCAGCGGGTCGGCGTCGATGCGCTGCGCGTCGTCCGGGAGCGGCTGCACGCCGGCCTTGACCGCGACGCTGCCCAGCTCCACCACGTGCGACACGATCTCGATGCCCAGCGCCTGCTTGAGCAGCGCCTTGGCGATGGTGCCGACGGCCACCCGGGCGGCGGTCTCCCGGGCGCTGGCCCGCTCCAGGATCGGGCGCACGTCGGTGTGCCCGTACTTCTGCATCCCGGCCAGGTCGGCGTGGCCGGGGCGGGGCCGGGTCAGGGGGGCGTTGCGGGCCTGTGCGGCGAGCAGGTCGGCGTCGACCGGGTCGGCCGACATCACCGTCTGCCACTTGGGCCACTCGCTGTTGCCCACCTCGACGGCGACCGGGCTGCCCAGGGTCACCCCGTGGCGTACCCCGCCGAGGATGGTGACGGTGTCCTGTTCGAAGGACATCCGGGCGCCCCGGCCGTAGCCCAGCCGGCGACGGGCCAGCTCCCGGCCGATGTCCGCGCTGGTCAGCTCGACTCCGGCGGGTACCCCGTCGAGGAGCGCGACCAGCGCCTGCCCGTGTGATTCTCCAGCGGTCAACCAGCGCAACACGCCGCCCAGTGTGGCACGCGCCGCCGTGCCGACCGCCACCCGGCCGGGCCCGCTCCACCTGGCGGGACGTCAGGCCGCGCGGGGCTGGCGGGGCAGCCGGTACCCGCTGCGCCGACCGCGCGAGCGCCACAGCGCGTGCAGCGTCACGGCGGTCGCCAGCACCATCGGTACGCCGTCCCGCACCACCCCGTCGCGGCCCAGCAGCAGCCAGCACAGCACCGGCTGGGCCACCATGAGGAACACGCTGAACAGGCCGAGCAGGAACCGCGCCCAGCCCTTGGCGTAGAGCACGAACAGCGAACTCACCGGCACCACCGCCGCGGTGAGCAGCACCAGCGCCGCCCACACCGTTAGCAGCGACGGCCCCAGCGACCCGGCCCGGTGGTGCACCACCGCCCCGATCGCCACCAGGAACGGCACCACCAGCAGCGCCGAGTAGGCCAGCGCCGCCACCCGGGCGGTCAGCGCCCACGGGTCGAGGTGCCGGCGCGCCTGCCGGGCCGACAGGTGCTCGTGCACCGCGTCCGAGCGGTACAGCAGCCACACCACGGCACCGCACAGCGCGCCGAGCGCGACGAACCCGGCGATCACCGGCACCGGCGGCAGCAGCCGCCCGGACGCCGGCTCGGCCAGCCGGAACACCGCGAACACCGTGGTGGCCGCCAGGATCAGCCCGAACGGCTTGGCCGACATCCGGCCGTAGCGCACCGCCCGGGCCAGGAACAGGAAGCCGACCGCCCGGGCCAGCGCCCAGAACGTGCGTACCGTCAGGGACCAGCCGCCGGCCTCGGCGTAGTGCAGGTTGCCCAGGTCGACCACGACGACGGCGACGGCGGTCAGGAAGATCAGCCGGCGCAGCCGGCGCGACGCCGGGGTGGACGCGGGCGGCCGCTGCGGCTTGACCGACTCCCACAGGTCCCGCCCGAAGTCCGCCAGCGCGGAAGTGTCCGGTCCGCTGGCCGGTGGCGTGTGAGTACTCACCGATCCATTCTCGGCCCGTCGGCACCAGCGCGCCCGGCGGGTGGTCGCGCCCGCCGGGTGGGCGCAACCCAGCGGTTGGTCGCGCCCGCCGGGTGGGCGCGCCCCGGCGGGTGGGCGCGCCCCGGCAGCCACGCCCAGCGGCCGCTCGGAACAATCGCTCTGGCGCGTCCGGCGGGGCGCCCTGCGCTCGCGGGCGACGCGCCGCGGTGGTGGCAGCTGCGGTCGGGCCGGCGAGCGCGCTCCGACGGCCGGCCGGGTCGAACGAAAGCTAGACGGCCGAGTCCAGCGCGGCGCGCATCGCGGCCACCGGGGCGTCCACCCCGGTGAACAGCTCGAACTGGTGGACGGCCTGGGCCAGCAGCAGGTCCAGGCCGGAGACGATGGCCAGCCCCGCCCGCGCCGCACCGGCCGCCAGCCGGGTCGGCCACGGGTGGTAGATGGCGTCGAAGAGGACCGTGCCGGGGCGCCAGTCGAGCGCGAAGTCGTCGGCCACACCGGCCGGCAGCGTGGAGATCACCACGTCAGCGGCGGCGGCCATCCAGACGGCACCCAGGTCGCCCCGGCGCAGCCGGACGCCGACGGCGGCGGCCACCGGGGCGAGTGCCTTGACCGCCTCGGGGCGGCGGGCGTAGACGGTGACCTCGGCGGCGCCCAGGCGGGCGGCGGCGGCCAGGGCGGCGCGGGCGGTACCACCCGCGCCGAGGACGGCGACCGAGTCCACCGCGGCGACGCCGGCCGTGCGCAGCGCGTCCACCATGCCCGGGGCGTCGGTGTTGGTGGCGTACCAACCGCCCAACCGGGGGGCCAGGGTGTTGGCGGCGCCGAGCGCGGCCGCCACCGGGTCGATCCGGTCGGCGACGGTCAGCGCCACCTCCTTGAGCGGCATGGTCAGCGACAGCCCGCGCCAGCTGTCGTCCAGCCCGGCCACCAGCGCGGCCAGCTCCGACTCGGCGCACTCCACCGCCGTGTACGACCAGCCGTCCAGCCCGGCGGCGGCGTACCCGGCGTTGTGGATCACCGGCGACAGCGAGTGCCCGATCGGCTTGCCGAGCACCGCCGCCCGGTCAGGCGCTGCAGGTACCAATGTTGACTCCGTTGGTCTTGGCCTGGTGGGTCAGCTGGCAGAACTGGTGATACGTGCTGGCGAAGGCGGTGTGACCGGCGGTGTCGATGGCCAGGAAGTAGTAGTTGTTCGAGGACGGCGGACTCATCGCCGCGGACAGCGCGTCCTTGCCCGGATTGCTGATCGGAGTCGGCGGCAGCCCCGGCTTGTCGTAGGTGTTGTACGGGTTGTTCGGATCGTGCAGCTGGGAGTTGGAGAGGTCGCCGGACTCCTTGGCCTCCTTTCCGGAAACGATCAGCCAGTAGTTCACGGTGCTGTCCAGTCCCAGGCAGTGGCAGGCGTAGTCCTTGTACGCGCGGTTGTAGAGCACCCGGGCGACGCCGGCCATATCCTGCGGGAACAGCGCCTCCTTCTGGGCGATCGACGCGGCGACCAGCGCCTCGTACGGCGACAGGCCGAGCCCGGATTGGACGGTTTCGGCGAACTTCAGTTCGCCGGTGACGGTGAGGAACTGGGTGACCATGTCGGTGAGGATGGTCTTGGCGTCGGCGCCCGGGTCGAAGTCGTAGGTCGCCGGGTAGAGGAAGCCCTCCACCGACGGCGGGTTCTGCTGCGGCTTGCCGTCCTGGCGCTTGTACCACCAGTCCGGGACGCCCAGCGCGAGCGGGTCCTTGGCGGCGTCGATGAAGTTCTGCACCGGCAGGTTGGTGGCCTTGGCCAGCAGCGGGTAGATGTCCTGGGCGATGGTGCCCTCGGGGATAGTGATCTTGGTGGACACCTTGTTCGCCAGCGAGCCGTCGGCGTTGCGGGCGAGCAGGGCGCTCAGCGCCAGGCTGGCCTTCATCTGCTTCTTCAGCTTGTAGTAGCCCACTTCGATGGACTTGGCCTTCGGGTTGGCTTCGGCCGCCGCGATGAATGCCTTGGTGCTCTTGACGACGTCCTTCTGCTGCAGCTGGTTGCCGATCGCGGTGAGCGACTCGTCCTTGACCACCTGGATCTGGGCCTCGCCGGTGCCGGCGCCGCTGTAGTCCTCGGTACCGAAGTAGCCCTTGACCTTGGTGTAGCCGACGTAGCCGCCGCCGGCCAGGGCGGCGAGCAGGAACAGCACCAGGAACATGGCGAGCCCGGAGCGGCCCTTCTTCTTGCGCTGACGACCGTTGGGGGCGCGACCGGGCGGCGGGGTGGCGCGGGCGCCACGCCGGTGTCTGCTACGACCCCGGTCGTGGTCGTCGAAGTACAGGTCCAACTCGTCGATCATCTCGCCGTCCTCCGCCGCGTATCGAGCCAGGTCTGCAGGATCTCCACCGCCGCGACCTGGTCGACTACCGCCCGTTGACGCCGTCCCCGGACGCCTCGCTCGGACAGCCTACGGGAGGCGACCACGGTCGACATCCTCTCGTCGGCCAGATGGACCGGGGCCGGGGCCACCATTTCGGCCAATTTCGTGGCGTAACGACGTACCTCATCTGCGGCCTGGCCGTGCCCACCGGCGAGCGTCACCGGCAGGCCGACCACCACCGCCACCGCCTCATACTCGGCCATGAGCTGCAGGATCTGCGCTATATCGGACGGGATGGCAGGTTCCTCCGCCACCAGATCGCGACGCAGAGTCACCAGCGGGGTGGCCAGGATGCGGTCGGGGTCGCAGATCGCCACCCCGACGCGCACCCGGCCCACGTCGACTCCGAGCACCCGGCCCCGCTCCCCGGGACCGGCACCCCCGTCAGCCAAGGAGCGACTGCTCCACCGCGGCCAGCAGGGCGGGCGCCGCGTCAGCCGGGACGCCGCCGCCCTGGGCCAGCTCGGCGCTGCCGCCGCCGCGCCCGGACAGCGCACCCTTCACCAGGTCGGCCGCGGACAGGCCGCGATCCCGCGCGGCCGGGTTCACCGCCACCACCAGGGACGCCTTCCCCCCGGCACGGGCGGCCACCGCCACCACCGCCGGCCCACCGGCGATCCGGCCCCGGATCTCCTGAGCGAGGGTACGCACGTCGTTCGCCGACGTGCCGTCCGGCGCCTCGGTACCTACGAACGCCACCCCGCGCAGGTCACGGGCCTGCCCGGCGAGCGCTCCGACGTTGCCCAGCACCAGCTGGGCGCGCAGCTTCTCCAGCTCCCGCTCGGCGTCGCGCAGCGCCGCCACGGTCTGCTCCACCCGGTCGGCCACCTGCTCGTTGGGTACCCGGTAGAGCTCCGCGAGCCGGGACACCAGCAGGTGCTCCTTGGCCAGGTAGGTGAACGCGTCGGTGCCGACCAGCGCCTCCACCCGGCGCACCCCGGAGCCGATGGACGCCTCGGAGAGGATCTTCACCAGCCCCAGCTGTCCCGAGCGGGCGGTGTGCGTACCACCGCACAGCTCGCGCGCGTAGTCACCCACCTCGACCACCCGGACCCGGTCGCCGTACTTCTCGCCGAACAGCGCCATCGCGCCGGAGCGGCGCGCCTCCTCCTGGGTGGTGATGTAGGCGTGCACCTCCAGGTCCCGCATCAGCACGTCGTTGACCTGGGCCTCGACGTCACCGAGCACGCTCGGCGGGACTGCCGAGGGGGTGTTGAAGTCGAACCGCAGCCGCCCCGGCGCGTTCAGCGACCCGGCCTGGGTGGCCGACTCGCCGAGGAACGCCCGCATCGTCTGGTGCACCAGGTGGGTCGCGGTGTGCGCGCGCGAGATGGCCCGGCGGCGCCCCAGGTCGATCTCGGCGAGCGCCTCCTCGCCGACCCGGACGCTGCCCTCCACCACCTTCGCCTTGTGCACGATCAGCCCCGGTACCGGCTGCTGCACGTCGAAGACCTCGATCCGGCCGTTGGCGAAGCTGATCAGGCCCTGGTCGGGCTGCTGGCCACCGCCCTCGGCGTAGAACGGGGTGGCGTCCAGCACCAGCTCGACCAGTTCGCCCGCGCCGACCTCGGTGAGCGGGTTGCCGGCGTCGTCCAGCAGCGCCCGCAGCCGGCTCTCCCGGGACGCCTCGGTGTACCCGGTGAAGTCCACCGGACCGCCCGCGTCCAGCACCGACCGGTACGCCGACAGGTCCACGTGCCCGGTCTTGCGCGCCTGCGCATCGGCCTTGGCCCGCTTGCGCTGCTGCGTCATCAGCGCGCGGAAGCCCTCCTCGTCGACCTGCAGCCCCTGCTCGGCGGCGATCTCCAGGGTCAGGTCGATGGGGAAGCCGTAGGTGTCGTGCAGCAGGAACGCCTGCTGCCCGGCCAGCACGCCGCGCTGCTCCTGCTTCGCCTCGCCGATGGCCAGGTCGAGAATGGTGGTACCGGCGCGCAGGGTGGACAGGAACGCCTCCTCCTCGCCGTAGGCGTAGGACGAGATGCGCTGGAAGTCGCTTTCCACCTCGGGGTAGGAGGGGGCCATGCAGTCCCGCGCCACCGGCAGCAGGTGCGGCAGCGCCGGCTCCTCGAAGCCGAGCAGCCGGATCGAACGGACCGCCCGGCGCAGGATGCGCCGCAGCACGTAGCCGCGCCCCTCGTTGCCCGGTGTGACGCCGTCGGAGATCAGCATGAGGCCGGTGCGGACGTGGTCGGCGATGACCCGCAGCCGCACGTCGTCAGGGTGCGACTCGGCCGCCACGTGCGACGGGTTCACCCCGTATCGGCGGCCGGTCAGCTCCACCGCCTTGTCCAGGATCGGGCGTACCTCGTCGATCTCGTACAGGTTGTCGACGCCCTGCAGGATCGCGGCCATCCGCTCCAGGCCCATGCCGGTGTCGATGTTCTTCGCCGGCAGCTCGCCCAGGATCGGGTAGTTCTCCTTGTCGCTGCCCGGGCCGCGCTCGAACTGCATGAAGACGTTGTTCCAGATCTCCATGTAGCGGTCCTCGTCGACCGCCGGGCCGCCCTCGCGGCCGTAGGCCGGGCCCCGGTCGATGTAGATCTCCGAGCACGGGCCGCACGGGCCGGGGATGCCCATCGACCAGAAGTTGTCGGCCTTGCCGCGGCGCACGATGCGCTCCAGCGGCAGGCCGGTGCGGTGCCAGATGTCGATGGCCTCGTCGTCGTCCAGGTAGACGGTGGCCCAGACCTTGTCGGGGTCCAGCCCGTAGCCACCCTCGGCCACCGGCCTGGTGATCAGGTTCCAGGCCAGCGGGATGGCCTGCTCCTTGAAGTAGTCGCCGAACGAGAAGTTGCCGTTCATCTGGAAGAACGTGCCGTGCCGCGAGGTCTTGCCCACCTCGTCGATATCCGGGGTACGCAGCACCTTCTGCACGCTGGCGGCGCGGGAGTACGGCGGGGTGCGCTGGCCCAGGAAGAAGGGCACGAACTGCACCATGCCGGCGTTGACGAACAGCAGGTTCGGGTCGTCCACCGCCGGCAGCGGCGCACTGGGCACAACGGTGTGGCCGTTGGCCTCGAAGTACGCCAGGAACCGTCGCTTGATCTCCGCGGTCTTCATCGGCGGTGGTCGCCCTCCTCCAGCGAGACCCCTTCCAGGAAAGCGTTGTGGATCTCGTCCTCCCGCTCGGCCATTCCGTCGCGGACGTCGTCGATAAAGCTACGGACGCTCTGCACCAGTCCGCCAGCGGAATCCCGGGCCGTCGCGGCGATGCCGGTCGGGGTGTACGCCCGCGCCTTGCGCGACACCGCGCGGAACACCAGCGCGCCCACTGCCAAGCCGATGCCCAGCCACACCACGCGTTTCATGGCCTACCTCTCCGTCATGGGTACCTGGTGAAAATACCGCCGACCGGATGGCGCCCCGCGGCGCCCCGGCCAAGCGCCTGCGGCGGTGTCTGTTCCGGCTGTCGCGCCGGCCGCCCAGCGGCGCCCCGGGTGAGCGGGGCGGCGGCTGGTGCTGCGCATTCCGATGCCTTGCCCGCGACGCCCGGCCGCACGGCGGATACCTTGCCCGTGAGGCTCGCCCGCACGGTGGATACCTTGCCCGTGAGGCTCGCCCGCACGGTGGATACCTTGCCTGTGACGCTCGGCCGCACGGCGGATGCGTTGCCCGTGACGCCCGGCGGCGTGGCTGGTGCCTCGCCGCCGGGCGGGATGGCGGATGCGGTGGCCGTGGGCGTCAGCCGGCGCGGCGGGAACGGTGCCGGGCCTTGAGCTCGGCGCGTACCTCTTTGTCCTCGTCGGCGGAGCGGCGCGCGGCGGCGGCCTTGCGTATCCCGTAGGTGAAGGCGGCCGCCTTGACCAGCGGGCTGGACGCCGTGGCGGTGACCACGGTGGCCAGGTTGGCCACGTTGGCGCTCACCGTCGCGGCGTGCCCGGTGATCGTGTCCAGCCGCTCCAGCTGCAGGTTCAGCCCGTCCAGCGAGCTGCCCACCTGGCCGAGCGTGGCGTTGATCCCGACCACCGTCTGGTTGAGGTTGCCCAGCAGCGGCTCGGTCCGGTCGTTGAGGTCGTCGATGGCCCGGGTGGCCGCGTCCACCGTGCGGCGCAGCCGCAGGACCGGCACCGCGAGCACCAGCACGAGCATCAGGAACGCCCCCGCCGCGATCAGCCCGGCCACATCTCCCGCGTCCACGCGCTGCCCCTTTCGTCACGGATCTACACAGCTGGCCAACGGGTTGACAGTACCGTCCGTGACGCAAAACGAAACTCGAGGCGCCACAACGGCACCGGCGCTGTCAGTGCCGGACCCGCCAGGCGGGGTCGGCGGCGTTGCCCAGCAGCAGGCTGGCCTGGGCCGCCGGGCACTGCGCGTCGGCCGGGCCGGCGGGGCTCGGCGCCGCGCTCGGCTGGGCGTCACCCTCGGCCGGCGGCCGCGACTCGGACGGCACCGGCAGCGGGTGGTAGGCCGAGCTTTCGCAGCCGGCCGGGCGTACCCACAGGTCGAGCACGTACTGGTCGCGCTGCCAGCAGCTGTAGTTGCCGTCGCTGGCCTTCGGGCAGGTACCGTCGGCGGGGCGCCAGCCGTGCGCCCGCAGCGCCGCCCGGAAGGCGGCGTCGGTCTGCTGGGCCGGCTGGCCCGACTGGTAGATGCGCTTGAGCCAGGCACAGCTGTGTACGCAGGCCGGACTCTGCGCGCCGGAGTCCGAGTGGTGCAGATCCACCGCGGCCGGTACCCCCAGCGCGTCCAGCTGGGCGGCCAGCGGATCGCCGCTGCGCTGCCACAGCAGCAGCGCGGCGGGCAGCACCAGCAGCAGGCCGAGAACAGCGACCACCAGGGTGATCAGGGCGCGCTGGCGCTGTTCCCGGCTGACCGGTACCCGCCTGACCGGCATCTCGACGCCCCGGGCGCCGGCAGGCGGCAGGTCGGTCGGCGCCCGCTCCGGCTGGCGGACAGGTACCGGCACCGGACCGGGCGGCGGGGTCGACCGCTCGGGCCGCCGACCCGGCGCCGCGACGGGCCCTCCGGGGCTGGCCGGACCCCGTTCCACGGGGCCGCCGACCGGACGGGCATCGGCTGCTGGCGGGACCGACGCCGCGGACGTCACCGGACCACGGCCTGCCGGCCCGCTGACCGGACGCGGGTCTGCCGGACCTGAGACCGGCGCCCCGGGAGCGACCGGGCCACGGACCGCGGCCCCGGTGCCCGCACGCGCGTCCGGCGGGGGCGGTAGGGAGCCGCCGGGCGCCAGCGGCGGGGGCGGGACGGGGCCGCCGGGCGCCAGCGGCGGGCCGCCGGCCGGGCGCGCGCCGGGCGCACCGGGACGCGCCGTCGGCGGCCCCGCCACCCGGCCACCCGGCTGCGGACGCACCGGCGGTACCCGACGGCGCACGATCGGCTGCTCGGCGCTGGGGATCTCGGTCCAGGCGCCCATCTCCCGAGGGCGTGGCCGGCCCTCGGCGGCGGACTCGGGCCGGACCGGCCCACCGGCGCCCGGTCGGCTGGCCGGGTCGCCCGGGCCCGCCGGCACACCGGGCGGACGCCCGGGCCGGGCCGGGCCGGAGACCGGCGCGCTCGGGCCGACGGCGTCGGCACCATCGCCACCGAGCGGTAACCGACGCTCCTGCGGGCCGCCCGGCCCGCGACGGCGGATCTCCCGCTCCGTCGGCTCGGCCGCACCCCGACGCTGCTGCCCGCCCACCCGACCTACCGGCCCGGCAGGGGCGCCACCGGGTGGCTCACCGGCAGCAGGCACCGCGCGACCCGGGATTCCCGGTCCGGCGGTGTGCGGCGGCTCACCGGCCCGGCGCGGCGTATCGGCAGGCGGTCGGGGAGGCTCCCCGCCGGTACGCGCCGGTGGTCCGCCCGGTGCACCGACGCCCGGCACCCGACGCAACGTCTCGTCGGCGGTCGACAGACCCCGACGGACCGGCTCGACCGGATCCGCCGGAGTCCGGCGCACCGGCTCAGCAGGGGGCACGGGACCACGGCGCACCGGCTCAGCAGGGGGCACGGGACCACGGCGCACCGGCTCAGCAGGAGGCGCGGGACCACGGCGCACCGGCTCGGCGGGGGCCGCTGGACCACGGCGCGCCGCTTCAGCAGGGCCGGTCGCAGGCCGGCGCGGTGGTTCAGCTGGGCCCGTCGCGGGCCGGCGCGCTGGTTCAACGGGCATCGGCGAGCCGCCACGAACCGGCTCGGTCGGGGTTGGCGGACGCTGGCGCACTGAATCAGCCGGGCTCGACGGAGCGCGGCGTACCGGCTCGTCCGGGGACGGGCCCCGGCGTGGCGGATCACCCGGCGTCAACGGGTCCAGGCGCAGCGGTTCACCGGCAGCCGCCGGACCCCGGACGCCGCGCATCGAAACGAACCGGCTGCCGGGCGCCTGTCCGCGGGGGGCGGCTGCCGGGCGTTCGCCGGTCGGCGGGCGCGGTGGGCTGCCCGGCGCGTCACCGGTCCGGCCGGCCGAACCCGGCTCGGCGGGCCGGGTCTGCCCGGGCGGGGGTACCACCGGCTGTGCGCCGGTGTCGCTGAAGCGGTCCCGGCCGCGTCGTCCGCCGGGTACCCGGCGTAGCCGGCCGGTGCCGTCGGTGCCCTCGTCCCAGCCAGGACCCACCTGCCTCGGGTCCTCGCCCGACCCGGGGTGCTGTGGTCCGGTCACTGGTCGTCCTCCTGGCTGCGGGCCGTCGGCTGGCTCGACGGGTCTTCGGTACCGTCCGGCGGCTCGGGCAGGCCCCGGACCAGCCGGCGCAGCCGGGGCAGCCGCTGGGCGACGGCCCGCTCGGCGCCGTGCGTCGTGGGCTGGTAGTAGTCGCGCCCGACCACGTCGTCCGGTGGGTACTGCTGGGTCACCACGCCGCGCGGGTCGTCGTGGGGGTAGGCGTACCCGCCACCGTGGCCGATCTTCGCGGCGCCCGCATAGTGTGCGTCGCGCAGGTGCGGCGGGACCAGTCCCGCGCGCCCGGCACGCACGTCGGCCAGGGCGGCGCCGAGCGCCGTGGTGACCGCGTTCGACTTGGCGGCGGTGGCCAGGTGGACCACGGCGTGCGCGAGGTTGAGCTGCGCCTCCGGCATGCCGATGAGGGCCACCGCCTGGGCCGCGGCGGTGGCCGTCGCCAGTGCCGTCGGGGTCCGCCATGCCGACGTCCTCGCTGGCGAAGATGACCAGCCGCCGGGCGATGAACCGCGGATCCTCCCCCGCCACCAGCATCCGGGCCAGGTAGTGCAGCGCCGCGTCGACATCCGAGCCGCGCAGGCTCTTGATGAACGCGCTGGTCACGTCGTAGTGGCCGTCGCCGTCCCGGTCATAGCGCAGGGCCGCCACGTCCACGGCGCGCTCCACCGCGGCCAGGTCGATGACGACCGGGCCGGCGCCGGCCGGACGCCCGGTGGCGCCGACGGCGGCCCCGGCGGCCGCCTCCAGCGCGGTCAGCGCCTTGCGGACGTCCCCGCCGGAGAGCCGGACCAGGTGCTCCTCGGCCTCCGGGCGTAGCTGCACCGCGCCGGCCAGGCCACGCTTGTCGACCAGGGCGCGGCGGACGAGGTCACGCACCGCGGCGTCGTCGAGCGGCTTGAGGGTGAGCAGTACGCACCGGGACAGCAACGGCGAGATGACCGAAAAGTACGGGTTCTCCGTGGTGGCCGCCAGCAGCGTGACCGTCCGGTCCTCGACCGCGGACGAGTAGCGAGTCCTGCTGGGTCTTGGAGAACCGGTGCACCTCGTCGATGAACAGCACCGTGGGCGGCGCGCCACCGCGCCGCGCCCGGCGGGCCGTGTCGATCACCGCACGGACGTCCTTGACTCCGGCCGAGAGCGCCGACAGCGCCACGAACCGCCGGTCGGCGGCGCGCGCCGACCAGGTGCGCGATGGTGGTCTTGCCGGTACCGGGCGGCCCCCAGAGGATGGTGGAGACCATCGCCGCGCCGTCCACCAGCTGCCGCAGCGGCGCGCCCGGGGCCAGCAGGTGCTCCTGTCCGACGAGCTCGTCCAGGTTGGCCGGGCGCATCCGGACAGCCAGCGGCGCGTCCGGGCCGGGCTCGGTGAAGTCGGCACGCCCCTGCCCGGCCGCCGGCGCCGAGTGCGCCGGTGCGGGCGGGTCGAGTGCGAACAGGGCGTCAGCGTCCATCGGGCGCAAGACTACCGGCCCGGCCGCGACGGCGGCCGGGCCGGAACAGGCGGTGGGTCAGCCCCGGCCGGGGCGGCGGCCACGGTAGCCGTGGTAGCGGGTGGTGCCCCAGCCCAGCGCGCCGGCCAGGTGCAGCGCCACGAACAGCAGGCCGGCGGTGCTCAGGGTGTCGCCGTTGATGACGTCGCCGCCGACCTTGGCCAATTTGAAGATCAGGGCCAGGGCGAACAGAATCGCCGCGATGACGGCCAGCATGGGTGCCTCCGAGAGGTGAGGAGATCGAGATCAGGTTGCCGCAGGCGATACCCCGCACCCCGGTCATCGAAACGAACCGCTGGCCCGCGCCGTCGCGGTGGCCCCAGGTCAGCCGCCGAACAGCCGGCCGAAGAAGCCCTTCTTCTCCTTCCTCGGCGCCCGCTGCCGGGGTACCGACGCCTCCACGTGCTCCACGGCGGTACGGTGCTCCACCTTCGCCTCGACCGTGTGGTGATCCGGCGCGACCACCTTGACCGCCTTCTTCACGTCGGTCCTGGTGTCCGCCTCGACCCCGGCGGCGGTGGGGCGACGCCGGGTGGTGGTGGTCTTCACCGTCTTCTCGACCACCGTGTTGTCCGGGTCGGCCATCGCCTCGTCGGCGGTGAGGAACTCGGCGGACGGCTTGGCGCCCTTGCGCCGGTAGCGCAGCGGCTCCCAGAGCGGGCCGGGGATCACGTGCACGCCGAAGTGGGTACGGTGGTGCACGGTGCACAGCGGCTCAAGGTTGCCGGGCGACTCGATCCACTCCTGGAACTCCTTGTCGTCGTCCAGGTCCAGGCCGAGCTGTGTGTTAACCCGTTTGATGTCGATGCTGTTGACCTGCGAGAACTCCACATGCGAGTGGTGCAGCTCGACGTTGCCGTCACAGTAGTCGTCGTTGATCACACACTTCCACAGGCCCTGCCGCTTCATCCGGGCCTTGACCTGCTCGAACAGGTGGTAGTGCGGGTCGTCCTCACGGGGCTCATGCTCGGGCACGTGGGTGAGGATGTGCAGGGTCAGTCGTTGGTCGTGCGCCTCAGGCATGGCGCGTACCTCCCCATGGAACGTTCGAACTCGACCCATGTCCACTCAGGACATCGGCCGACAGGCGTTCACACCGTGGGCCGCGACAGGCGCGCCGTCAATCAACACGCCGACACCTTGGGTGGAACCTGACCGAACAGCGGAGCCCGGCGGACACAGTGGAGCCCCGGGCGCACGGGGCGGCCCGGGGCTCCACTGACGACAGATCAGGCGCCGGGCGCCGCCGGCACCCCCTTGGGCTTGCCGTCGATGCCCGCCTCCCGGCGCTGCACCGCGGTGATCGGCGTGGGCGCCCCGGTCAGCGGGTCGAAGCCGCCCCGGGTCTTCGGGAACGCGATCACCTCGCGGATCGAGTCCGCGCCGGCCAGCAGCATGCAGATGCGGTCCCAGCCGAAGGCGATGCCGCCATGCGGCGGCGGGCCGTACTTGAACGCCTCCAGCAGGAAGCCGAACTTCTCGCTGGCCTCCGCCTCGCTGATGCCCAGGGTGGTGAAGACCCGCCGCTGCACGGCGGCGCTGTGGATACGGACCGAGCCGCCGCCGATCTCGTTGCCGTTGCAGACGATGTCGTACGCATAGGCCAGCGCCCGGTCCGGCGCCTCCTCGAAGCGGTCGATCCACTCGCCGTTGGGCGAGGTGAACGGGTGGTGCACGGCGGCCCAGCCGACCTGCACCCCGTTGTCGTCGATGGCCGGCTCGAACATCGGTGCGTCCACGATCCAGCAGAACGCCCAGGCGGCCGGGTCGGCCAGGCCGGCCCGCTTGGCGATCTCCACCCGGGCGGCGCCGAGCAGCTCCTGCGCCTCCCGCGCCCGGTCGGCGGCGGCGAAGAAGATCGCGTCGCCCGGCTTGGCGCCCACCGCGTCGGCCAGGCCGGACAGGTGCGCCTCGGAGAGGTTCTTGGCGACCGGGCCGCGCGGCTCGCCGGTCTCCGCGTCCAGCACCACGTAGGCCAGGCCCTTGGCGCCGCGCGAGCGCGCCCAGTCCTGCCAGCCGTCCAGCTCCTTGCGGGTCTGGGCGGCGCCGCCCGGCATCACCACGGCGCCGACGTACCCGCCGGCCGCGATGGCGCCGGCGAACACCCGGAACTCGGTGCCCCGCAGGTAGCCGGTGAGGTCGGTGAGCTCCACGCCGTAGCGCAGGTCGGGCTTGTCGGAGCCGTACCGGGCCATCGCCTCGTGCCAGGTCAGCCGCGGGATCGGCGCGGTGATCGGGTGCCCCGCCAGGTCGGCCCAGAGCGCCCGGACGATGTCGGTACCCAGCTCGATCACGTCGTCCTCGGTGACGAAGGACATCTCGATGTCCAGCTGGGTGAACTCGGGCTGCCGGTCGGCGCGGAAGTCCTCGTCCCGGTAGCACCGGGCGATCTGGTAGTAGCGCTCCATGCCGGCCACCATGAGCAGCTGCTTGAACAGCTGCGGCGACTGCGGCAGGGCGTACCAGCTGCCCGGCTGAAGGCGCACCGGAACCAGGAAGTCGCGCGCCCCCTCCGGCGTCGAGCGGGTCAGCGTCGGGGTCTCGATCTCGACGAAGTCCCGGGCGTCGAGCACGTCGCGGGCGATCCGGTTGGCCCGGCTGCGCAGCTTCAACGCGGCGGCCGGGCCGCTGCGGCGCAGGTCCAGGTAGCGGAAGCGCAGCCGCAGGTCGTCGCCGGCGTCCACGTGGTCGTCCACCGGGATGGGCAGCGGCGCCGCCTCGGAGAGGATCTCCAGCTCGGTGACGGTGACCTCGACCTCGCCGGTGGGCAGCTCCGGGTTCTCGTTGCCGGCCGGGCGGCGCTCCACCGCGCCGGTGACCTTCACGCAGTACTCGTTGCGCAGCGCGTGCGCCTGCTCGGCGACCGGCCCCTCGCGGAAGACGATCTGGACCACACCGGAGGCGTCCCGCAGGTCGACGAAGATCACGCCGCCGTGGTCACGCCGGCGGGCCACCCAGCCGGCCAGGGTGACCGTGCTGCCGACATCCGAGGCGCGCAGGCTGCCGGCGTTCTGGCTGCGGATCACAACTACTCCTTCAACTCGTCGGTCGTCCCGCATTCTTCCACCCCGCCGCGGCCCACTTTTCCCCTGGTCGCTCAGCGATCTTGCGGGCTCAGCGATCTCGGGGCTGGTGCTCCGCTCAGCCCCCGGACACGGCCACCACCCGGAACCCGCGGACCCGGCTCCCGCCCCGGGCCCGGCACGCCGGACGGGCCGGGCCGGGCCGGGTGCCAGGGGGCCGAGTGCTAGGCAGTGGTGACGTTGGCGGTGAGGTCGGCGGCGGGCGGGCTCCAGCTGGCCGGGTCGGCCTCCGTCTGGTCGCCCGAGCGGATGTCCTTGACCTGGTCAGGCGTGGTGATCTCGCCCAGCGAGGCGCCTGGGAACCAGACGTAGGGGATGCCCCGGCGTTCGGCGAAGCGGATCTGCTTGCCGAACTTGGCCGGAACGGGGGCCACCTCGGTGGCGATGCCGCGGGAGCGCAGCCGGGCGGCGATCCGGTCGCAGGCCGGCCGGGACTCCTCGTCCGGCAGGGCCACCAGCACACAGGTGGGTACGGACCGGGAGGCGCCCAGCGCCCCGGCCCCGAAGAGCAGCCCGAGCAGCCGGGTCACCCCGATGGAGATGCCCACGCCGGGGTAGGTCTCGGCACCGGAGCTGGCCAGGTTGTCGTACCGGCCGCCGGAGCAGATCGAGCCGAACCGCTCGTACCCGAGCAGCTGGGTCTCGTAGACGGTGCCGGTGTAGTAGTCCAGGCCCCGGGCGATCTTCAACTCGGCGACCAGCCGGCCGGGGGCGTGCTCCCGGGCCGCCTCGACCACCCGGGCCAGCTCGTCCAGCCCCTCGTCCAGCAGCGGGTCGCTGACCCCGAGCGCGCGAACGGCGTCGACGAACGAGGTGTCCTCGGCGGAGATCTCGGCCAGCGCCAGGCACGCCTTGGCCTGCGCGTCGGTGGCCCCGGCGGTGTCGGCGAGCAGCTGCGCCACCTTGGCCGGGCCGATCTTGTCGAGCTTGTCCACGGCGCGCAGCGCCGCGTCCGGCTCGGCCAGCCCCAGGCCCCGGTAGAAGCCCTCACACAGCTTGCGGTTGTTGACCTGCACCCGGATGGGCGGGATCGGCAGGGCGGCGAGCGCGTCGATGATCACCAGCGGTATCTCGACCTCGTAGTGGAACGGCAGGCTGTCCCGATCGACGATGTCGATGTCCGCCTGGGTGAACTCGCGGTAGCGCCCCTCCTGCGGCCGCTCCCCCCGCCAGACCTTCTGGATCTGGTACCGGCGGAACGGGAAGGGCAGCTTTCCGGCATTCTCAACGACATACCGGGCGAACGGCACGGTCAGGTCGAAGTGCAGGCCCAGCGCGTCGTCGGTGTCCGCGCTGTCCGGGTCGCCCTGCAGCCGGCGCAGCAGGTACACCTCCTTCGAGGTCTCCCCTTTGCGCAGCAACTGGTCCAGCGGCTCCACCGCGCGGGTGTTCAGCGGGGCGAAGCCGTAGAGCTCGAAGGTGCGCCGGATACGGTCGATGAGCTGCTGCTCGACGATCTGCTGCGCCGGCAGCCACTCCGGGAAGCCGGAGAGCGGAGCGATGCGTGCCATGTCGGTGGTTACCAGCCTCGGTTGGGGGCCGCTGCGCTGTCCTCGGGAAGGTTGCGCAGGTACGGGTTGCTGACGCGCTCGCGGCCGATGGTCGTGGACGGGCCGTGGCCGGGCAGCACCAGGGTCTCGTCGGCCAGCGGGAGGATCTTGTCCCGGAGGCTGGCCTGCATCGCCCGGCTGTCGCCGCCCGGCAGGTCGGTGCGCCCGACGGAGCCGGCGAACAGCACGTCACCGCTGAAGCACAGCGGCCGGCCGTCGCGCGCCCCGCGCAGCAGCACCGACCCGCCGGTATGGCCGGGGGCGTGGTCGACGGTCAGCTCGACGCCGGCCAGCGACAGCGTGGCGCCGTCGGTGAGCGGTTCGACCTCCTCCGGCTCGGCGAACTCCAGCCGGCCACCGAACAGCTCGGTCAGGTCCATCGACAGCGCCCGCTCCGGGTCGGCCAGCAGCTCGTCGTCGTCCGGGTGGATGTAGGCGGGGATGCCGTGGGTACCGCACAGCGGCGCCACCGAGAAGGTGTGGTCCAGGTGCCCGTGGGTGAGCAGGACGGCAGCGGGGCGCAGCCGGTGCCGGGCGAGCACCGCCTCCAGCTGGTCGAGCGCGCCGATGCCCGGGTCGATGACCAGGCACTCCTCGCCGGGGCCGGTGGCCACCACGTAGCAGTTGGTGCCGAAGCCGGGCGCCGGGAACCCCTCGACCAGCACGTCACACCCTCCCCACTGACCACTTCCATCGCCGTCAATGACGAGCGCGTGGTAACAAGTCGCTGGGAGAAGAGCCTACCGGCTGGCTGAAACGTCTTTTCTCGGGCACAGTAGGGGCCGCCTACCCCACCCGGAGGGATCGGGCTACCCGTACACTCTGGCGGATGTGTCGCGTGCCTCACCCGGGCGCCCGGCCCGCCAAGCTCATACCGTCCCGGTGACCGTGAGAAGGGGAGCACTCCGTGGCTTCCAGCAAGTCCAGGCAGCGCAAGATCGCGCGCGCGAAGGTGGAGCGTCAGCTCGTCCGGCGGGCGCACAAGGCCCGCCGCCGTCGGCAGACCCAGGCCGGTGTGGCCATCGGCGTCGTCGTGCTGGTGCTGCTGTTCGGTGCGCTGTACCTCGGCGGCGTCTTCTCCAGCGACAAGAAGAAGACCACGGCCGCCGACTGCCTGTGGACCTCGACCGGCACCTCGTCGGTGCAGGGCATCGCCCAGCCGCCGACCACCGGCGTCGTCAAGTCGGGTACCGACACCCTGACCATGGACACCAACCTGGGCAGGATCAGCGCCACCATCGACCGGGCGAAGACCCCGTGCACCGCGGCGAGCCTGTCCTACCTGGCCGGCAAGGGCTTCTACAGCAACACCAAGTGCAGCCGGCTGACCACGGCCGACATGTACCTGTTGTACTGCGGTGACCCGGTCGGCGACGGCAGCGGTACCCCCGGCTACACCTCGGTCGACGAGAACGTGCCGGCGGCGGACCCGGTCGACCCGAGCGCCAGCGCCGCCCCGTCGGCGAGCGCCTCGGCCTCACCGGACCCGGAAGCCACCGGGACGTACACCTACCCGCGCGGCACCGTGGTGATGGCCCAGACCGGCGGCCCGAACACCAACGGCAGCCAGTTCTTCATCGTCTACAAGGACACCAAGCTGCCGGCCACCTACACCGTGCTCGGCACCGTGACCGCCGGCATGGACCTGGTGGAGAAGGTGGCCGCGGGCGGCGTGGCGGCCGGCGGCAAGTCGGCCACCGACGGTCCACCGAACACTGCCGTCACGATCACCGCGCTGACCGTGGGTACGCCGCCCGACCAGAGCGCCGCACCCAGTGCCGCCCCGAGCACCTCGCCCACCGCTTCGTCCAGCGCCGCACCGGCCGCGTCCAGCTGACGCCACCGGCGACCACACCTTCCGTACGCTCCGACATCCGAAGAGGTTCGACCAGCATGAGTACCATCAAGGACCGTCAGCGCGCGGCAGCCCGCGCCCGGCTCGAGCGGGAGATGGCCGAGCGGGCGGCGCAGGCCAAGCAGCGCCGCAAGCAGGGCACGATCATCGCCAGCGCCGTGGCCGGCGTGGTGGTGCTGATCCTGCTCATCTGGCTCATCGTGGCGGTGGCCGGCGGGAGCGACAAGAAGCCCACCGCCGCGCCCACGCCGTCGGGCGCGGCCAACGCGGCCACCTGCAACTGGCTGCCCGACCCGGACCCGAGCGCGTCGCCCGCGCCGGCAGCCAACCCGAACCTCAAGGACGTCGGCAAGCCGCCCACCACGGTGCCCAACTCCGGTGACTCGACCATGACGATCACCACCAACCAGGGCACCATCACCGCCACCCTGGACGTGGCCAAGGCGCCGTGCGCCTCGGCCAGCCTGGCTTACCTGGCCAGCAAGGGCTTCTACAACAACACCACCTGCCACCGCCTGACCACCCAGCCCTTCTACGTGTTGCAGTGCGGTGACCCGTCCGCCACCGGCCAGGGCGGCCCGACCTACAGCTACGCCACCGAGAACCTGCCCACCGGCAAGCGCCCGACCTACGTGACCGGCGACATCGCGATCGCCCACTCGCAGGCGGAGAACAGCAACGGCAGCCAGTTCTTCATCGTCTACCAGAACACCCCGGACGGTCAGGACGACGGCAGCGGCCAGCCGGCCTCGGCACTGCCTGCGGACTACACCCTCGTCGGGCACGTGACGGCCGGCATCGAGGCGGTGCAGAGGGTCGGCGCGGGCGGCGTTGCGGGCGACAGCGGCGACGGCAAGCCGAAGATCCCGGTCAACATCAGCAGCCTCGCGGTGACCGCGCCGGCGGCCCCGTCGGCCGCCGCCTCGGCCAGCCCCGCCCCGTCGGCCTCCTGACCGGCGGCTCCACCGAACAAGCACCGACCCCCGGGAGCCTCGCTCCCGGGGGTCGCACCATGTCCAGACAGTCCCCGCCGGGTGAGGTGCCCCTCAGGCGCCTGACGTGACGCGGTACGCGTCGTATACACCGTCCACCTTGCGGACGGCGGAGAGCAGGTGACCCAGGTGCTTCGGGTCGGCCATCTCGAAGGTGAACCGGCTGACCGCCACCCGGTCCCGGGTGGTGGCCACGGTGGCGGAGAGGATGCTCACCCGCTCCTCGGAGAGCACCCGGGTGACGTCGGCCAGCAGCTTGTGCCGGTCCAGCGCCTCCACCTGGATGGCCACCAGGAACGTCGAGGCGCCGGTGACCTTCCAGCTGACCTCCACCATCCGCTCCGACTGCCGGCGCAGTTCCTCGGCGTTGGCGCAGTCGTCGCGGTGCACGCTCACCCCGCCGGTACGGGTGACGAAGCCGAAGATCGCGTCCGGCGGTACCGGCGTGCAGCACTTGGCCAGCTTGATCCAGACGTCGTCGACGCCCTTGACCACCACGCCCGGGTCGTAGGCAGCCGGTCGGGCCCGGGGCGGCCGGGTGGCCACCGCGGTCTCGGCGATGTCCTCGACCGCGCCCTCCTCGCCGCCGTAGGTGGCCACCAGGCGGTGCACGACGCTCTGCGCGGAGAACTGGCCCTCGCCGATGGCGGCGTAGAGCGAGGCGACGTCGGCCAGGTGCAGGTCCCGCGCGATGGTCAGCAGGGTGTCGCTGGTGGCCATCCGCTGCAGCGGCAGGCCCTGCTTGCGCATGGCCTTGGTGAGCTGCTCCTTGCCGGCCTCGATGGCCTCTTCCCGGCGCTCCTTGTTGAAGTACTGCCGGATCTTGGTACGCGCCCGGGGGCTCTTGACGAAGCCGAGCCAGTCCTGGGTGGGGCCGGCGGTCTCCGACTTGGAGGTGAAGATGTCGATCACGTCGCCGTTGGACAGCTCCGACTCCAGCGGCACCAGCTTGCCGTTGACCCGGGCGCCGATGCACTTGTGCCCGACCTCGGTGTGCACGGCGTAGGCGAAGTCGACCGGGGTGGAGCCGCTGGGCAGCGCCACCACGTCGCCCTTCGGCGTGAAGACGTAGACCTCCTGGCTGGACAGGTCGTAGCGCAGCGCGTCCAGGAAGTCGCTCGGGTCGCTGGCCTCCCGCTGCCAGTCGAGCAGCTGACGCAGCCAGGTCATGTCGTCGATGTGCGCCGGCGGGCCGACCACCGGGGCGCCCTTGGTCTCCTTGTAGCGCCAGTGCGCGGCGATGCCGTACTCGGCGGTGCGGTGCATGGCCCAGGTGCGGATCTGCATCTCCACCGGCTTGCCGTTGGGGCCGATCACGGTGGTGTGCAGCGACTGGTACATGTTGAACTTGGGCATCGCGATGTAGTCCTTGAACCGCCCCGGCATGGGCTGCCAGGTGGCGTGGACCACGCCGAGCGCGGCGTAGCAGTCGCGCACGCTGTCCACCAGGATGCGTACCCCCACCAGGTCGTTGATCTCGCCGAACTCGCGGCTGCGGCTGATCATCTTCTGGTAGATGGAGTACAGGTGCTTGGGGCGCCCGGTGACCTCCGCCTTGATCTTCGAGCCCTTCAGGTCTGTCCCGACCTTGCCGGTGACCTGCTTGACCAGGGCGTCGCGCTGCGGGGCGTGCTCGTTGATGAGCCGGCTGATCTCCTCGAACTTCTTCGGGAACAGGGTCGCGAAGGACAGGTCCTCCAGCTCCCACTTGATCGTGTTCATACCGAGCCGGTGCGCCAGCGGGGCCAGGATCTCCAGCGTCTCCTTGGCCTTCTGCTCCTGCTTGGCGCGCGGCAGGAAGGTGAGGGTACGCATGTTGTGCAGCCGGTCGGCCAGCTTGATGACCAGTACCCGGGGGTCCTTGGCCATCGCCACCACCATCTTGCGGATGGTCTCGGCCTTGGCCGCGTCGCCCAGCTTGACCTTGTCCAGCTTGGTCACCCCGTCGACCAGCAGGGCGACCTCCTCGCCGAACTCGGCCTGCATCTCCTCCAGCGTGTAGGGGGTGTCCTCGATGGTGTCGTGCAGCAGCGCGGCGACCAGGGTGGTGGTGTCCATGCCCAGGTCCGCCAGCACGTTGGCGACGGCCAGCGGGTGGGTGATGTAGGGGTCGCCGGACTTGCGGTACTGCCCCTCGTGCCAGCGCGCGGCGGTCTCGTACGCCCGCTGGAGCAGCCGGACGTCGGCCTTGGCGTGGGTGGCCCGGTGGGTCGCGATGAGCGGCTCCAGCACCTCGCTGACCTGCTGGCTCTGCCACGGGGCGTTGAACCGGGCGAGCCGGGCGCGGACCCGGCGCCCGGTGGGCGTGCCGACCAGGCCGAGCGAGAGCGCACCACCGCCCGGCGGGGTCTCCCCGTCGGCCTCGGCGGCGGCCGCCCGGGACGCTTCCGACGGCGTGGGCGTGGCCTCGACAGCCGCCGGTACGCCGTCCGGATCGGCCGGCACCGCGGGCTGCGGAGAGTCCGCCACCGCCGGCGCCACCTCATTCGCCACGTCCGCTCCTCACCTCACCGACGATTTCACCGACCGGCACACGGCCGGGTACCCAGCGTAGTAACCAGCGGGCGCCGCGTTCTCTTCCGGTTTCCGGGTACGCCGGCCCGCTCCCCCTGACCAGCCATGCTACCTGGGACGCAGCTCCCCGGGACCGGTCCGAGCGGCCGGTGCCGCCGGCACCGCCCGGCGCCCGGTCAGACCGTCACCAGGGCGGTCAGCGGCAGGTCACCCAGGCGCGTCCGGCCGCCCAGGAAGGACAGCTCCAGCAGCACGCACACCCCGGCCACGGCACCGCCGGCCCGCTCCACCAGCGAGGCGGCGGCCTCGACGGTACCCCCGGTGGCCAGCACGTCGTCGAGCAGCAGCACCCGCTGCCCGGCGATGAAGGCGTCCTGGTGGACCTCCAGGGTCGCCTCGCCGTACTCCAGCGCGTACGAGGCGGAGAAGGTGGCCCGGGGCAGCTTGCCCCGCTTGCGGACCGGCACGACCCCCACGCCGGCCGCGTAGGCCACTGCGGCGGCGATCACGAACCCGCGCGCCTCCACGCCCACCACGACGTCGAACTGCCCGCGGTAGCGAGCCACGATGGCATCGATCACCCCGGCGAAGGCCGGCCCGTCGGCGAACAGCGGGGTGAGGTCCTTGAACACCACCCCGGGCTGCGGGAAGTCCCGGACGTCGAGCATCGCGCCGGTGATGTACCCGGCGGCCCGGTCCTCGCCGTCACTCATCTGATCCCCCTCTGCTCACCCGGCCCCGGGGGCCCGTCGATCCGGGCCGACCGCCCGGCCTTTGCGCGGACCTGCCCGCACGCTGCGACGGGCGCTCCCCGGTCTGCCAGGGAGCGCCCGTCGCGCGGATGGTCACCGCTTGCGCGGGTCGTTCAGTGTCGCTTCTTCGGGGTACCCGGCCGGGTGGCCCGGCTGGGCGCCCGCTTGACCGGCCGGGCGACCGGCTTGGCGCCGGGCCGGGGAGTCGCCCCGGCGAGCGCGTCGATGCGCGACTGCACGTCCTCGTCATCCTCGACGTCGTCCTCGACCGCCGGCTCCTCGCCGTCGGCCAGCTCGTCGACGCCGCCCTTGCGGGTGGCCACCGCCGCCTTGGCGACCGTTCCGGCCTTGACCAGGTCGGCACTGCGGCGCGCCTCCACCCGGCGGGCGTGGTTCTTGTAGCGGGCGTCGAGCATCTGGAAGTCCACCAGCCACGGCGTGGCCAGGAACAGCGACGAGTACGCGCCGGTGAGCATACCGACGAAGAGCACCAGGGCCAGGTCCTCCAGCGTGCCCACCCCGAAGATGCCGGCGCCCACGAAGAGCAGCCCGGCCACCGGCAGCAGGCCGATGATCGAGGTGTTGATGGAGCGCATGAGGGTCTGGTTGACGGCGCTGTTGGCGGCCTCGGCGTAGGTGTAGCGGGTGTGGCCGAGGATGCCCTTGGTGTTCTCGTCGACCTTGTCGAAGACGACCACGGTGTCGTAGAGCGAGTAACCGAGGATGGTCAGCAGACCCACCACCGTGCCGGGGGTGACCTCGAAGCCGACGAGGGAGTAGACCCCGGCGGTGAGGATCAGGTCGTGCAGCAGCGCCAGGGTGGCCGCTCCGGCCACCCTGATCTCCCGGAACCGGATCCACAGGAAGGCGCTGACCACGATCAGGAAGACCACCAGGGCGATGATCGCCTTCTGGGTGATCTCCTTGCCCCAGGAGGAGCTGACCTGGCTGTAGTTGACCGTGTCGACCTTGCCGGCCTGCTTGAGCGCCGCCTCCACGGCGTTGATCTTGGAGGCGTCGCTCTGCGGGTTCAGCTTCTCGGTGCGGATGACGTACTTCTGGGTGGCGCCCCGGCCCGCGGTCTGGGCGCTGGAGACCTGGATCCCTTCGCCCTCCACCGCGCCGCGCACCTGGGACAGCGTGGTGCCCGGCTTGACGTCGAGCAGGTACTGGTTGCCGCCGGCGAACTCGATGCCCACGTTGAACCCGCGGAACACCATGCTGACCAGGCAGATCAGGATGATGATCGCGGACGCCAGATACCACCGCTTGCGGTTGCCCACCAGGTTGAAGTTGGTCTCGCCCCGGTACAGCCGGCCGAGCACACCCCGGACGGATTCCGTTCGTGCCGCCATCGTCAGGACTCCTTCGTACGAACGGTGCGCAGGCGCGCGGCCGACGCGGTGGCCGGCTCGACATCGCGGTCGTGCCGCAGGTTACCCAGCCCGGAGATCCTCGGCGAGGTGAAGGCCGGGGACCGGGCCAGCAGCGCCACCAGCGGGTGGGTGAACAGGAACACCACGATCAGGTCGATGATGGTGGATATACCCAGGGTGAACGCGAAACCCTTCACCTGTCCAGCCGCCAGCACGTAGAGCACGGCGGCCGCCAGGAACGACACCGCGTCCGCGGACAGGATCGTCCGCCGGGCCTTCTGCCACGCCCGGGGCACCGAACTGCGCACCGACCGACCGCTCTTGACCTCGTCTTTGAGTCGTTCGAAGAACACCACGAACGAGTCGGCGGTGATACCGATGGCCACGATGAAACCAGCGATACCGGCCAGGCTCAGGGTGAAGCCCATCCACCGGCCGAGCAGCACCAGGGTCCCGAAGATGATGAGGCCGGAGACCGCGAGGCTGGCGATCACCACCAGGCCCAGCGCCCGGTAGTAGAACAGGCAGTACAGGACGACCAGCGCCAGCCCGATCGCGCCGGCCAGCAGGCCGTACTTGAGCTGCTGGATGCCGAGGGTGGCGCTCACGCTGTCCACCGACTCGATCTTGAAGTTGACCGGCAGCGCGCCGAACTTCAGCTGGTTGGCCAGCAGCTTGGCGCTCTGCTCGTTGATCCCGCCACCGTTGATGATCGCGTCACCGACGATCGTCTTGGACACCGTGGGGGCCGTGACGACCACGTTGTCCAGCACGATGGCCAGAGCGCCCGGCTGCCCGCCGGAGGTGTTGGCGTCAGCGATCTCCTGGGTCAGCTTGGTCCACTTGCTGCCGCCCGCCCCGGTGAACTGGATACTGGTGTGCCAGCCTTCGGCGGTGTCGAACCCGCTGCTCGCGGACTTGACGTCGGTACCGACCACCTTCGCGGCGTCCAGCATGTACTTGGTGTGCGCCTGGTCCTCGTTGCCGCAGGCCACCACCTGCTTGCTCTTGTCCCCCACGGCGCCGGGGTCACGCGCGTTGAGCTGCTCGCAGGTGATCGTGGGGACGATGAACTGCACCGTCGGAGGCAGCGCGCCGACCTCGGCCGGCGTCAGCGTGGCGAACTTGTCGAACGACGTGTAGTTCTGGTTGATCTGGTCCATGGTGACCTGCTGCTGCTGCAGCCCTTGGATTACCTGCTCCGCCAGGCCCAGCTCGTCACCGAGCTTGGTCTGGGCCTGCGCGAAGAGCTTCTCCTGCTGCTGCTCCGCCGCCTGCTCGGAGGGGTTCAGCGACGCGCTGGGGCTGGCCGAGGCGGCGGCCGACGCCGAGGCGCTCGCGCTGGGTGAGGCGCTGGCCGACGCCGACGCGCTGGGCGACACGCTCGCCGACTCCGACACGCTGGGCGATGCCGACCCGCTGGCCGACGCGGACCCCGACGCGGACGCGCTGGCCGACGGAGCCGTGTACGGGTGGTCGGTGCCCGTGGAGAGCACCTTGCGGAACATCAGCTGGGAGGGTGAGACCAGCTTTTTCAGGTCGTCCTCGCTGATGCCCTGGGCGACGTTGACGATGATGTGGTTGTTGCCATCGGTGACGACCTCGGCCTCGGCCACACCGGTGGCGTCCACGCGCTGGGCGATGATCGAGCGCGACTGGTCCAGGTTGTCCTTCGTCGGCGGCTTGCCGTTGGCCTGATTGGTGGCGGTCAACGTCAGCGTCGTCCCGCCCTTGAGGTCCAGCCCCAACTTGGGGTGCGGCTTCTTGTTGCCGGTCAGGAAAACCAGCCCATAAATCAGAATCAGGATGCCCGCGAGTACCAGAAAGTACCGCGAGACCTTCATCTGTCCGGAGGGTGCGGCCACGGTTGTCTCGTCTTCCGATAGTGAGTTGGGTGCGCGGGATGGGACGGGCGGGTCGTGGGGGCGACCGTCAGTCCTTGCGCCGCTCGATCACGGGGTTGGCCTCGTCCACCTGCAGGGTGCTCGTGGCGCTGTCAGCGTCGGAGTCGGCCTCGTCGTCGGTGGCGATCGCCGGTGCCGGGGTGATGACCCGGCTGATGGCGCCACGGGCGAAGGTGATGTAGATGTCCGGCGAGACCTCCACCGAGACGGTGCCCTCCTCGGCGTCCACCTCGGCGACGGTGCCGTAAATTCCGCTGCTGGTCATCACCTCGGCGCCGGGTTCGAGGCTGCTCTGCATCGCCTGCGCCTCCTTGGCCCGGCGCTGCTGCGGCCGGATCATGAGGAAGTAGAGCGCGACCGGGATCAGAATGAAGAGAAGCAACGTGCTGTAACTGCCGCCGCCGCCGCCTGCTGCCAAGAACACCGTGTTAAGCCTTCCGATGGGGCCACGCCGCGCGCCAGCGCGCAGGGCAGCCAGATATTCGTCCCGTTCAGACCGCGGCGAGTCTAGTCGGTCAAGCCGGGAACCCCGAAAGCGGCGTAGATCACGTTCAGATTACGGGAACGCTCCGCCGGCCTAGCGGGACCCCCTGCCCGCGTCTATGGCTCGGCGCTGAACAGGTCGGGCGTCGTCTCGGCGCCCGACCCAAAAGTACCAGTTGGCGGCGTTAGGCCCAGGTGACGCCACCCACCGGCGGTGGCCACCCGGCCCCGCGGGGTCCGGGCCAGCAGCCCTTCCCGGACCAGGAACGGCTCACACACCTCCTCCACGGTGTCCGGCTGCTCCCCGACCGCGACGGCGAGCGTGGAGAGCCCGACCGGGCCGCCGCCGAAGTGCCGGCACAGGGCGGTGAGCACCGCCCGGTCCAGCCGGTCCAGGCCCAGCTCGTCCACGTCGTAGACGCGCAGCGCCCCGCGCGCCGTGGCCAGGTCCACCACGCCCTGACCGCGTACCTCCGCGAAGTCCCGGACCCGGCGCAGCAGCCGGTTGGCGATCCGCGGGGTCCCCCGGGACCGGCCGGCGATCTCGGCGGCGCCGTCACCGGTGACCGGGACGCCGAGGATCCGGGCCGACCGGATGATCACCTGCTCCAGTTCGGCGGCCTCGTAGAAGTCCAGGTGCGCCACGAAGCCGAACCGGTCGCGCATCGGGCCGGTCAGCAGCCCGGCCCGGGTGGTGGCGCCCACCAGGGTGAACGGCTCCACGTCCAGCGGGATGGCGGTGGCCCCCGGACCCTTGCCGACCACCACGTCCACCCGGAAGTCCTCCATGGCGCTGTAGAGCAGCTCCTCGGCCGGCTTGGCGATCCGGTGGATCTCGTCGATGAACAGTACGTCCCCGGTGGTCAGGCTGGTCAGCACCGCGGCCAGGTCGCCGGAGCGCTCGATCGCCGGCCCGCTGGTGATCCGCAGGCCGGCGCCCAGCTCGGCCGCGACGATCATGGCCAGCGTGGTCTTACCCAGTCCGGGCGAGCCGGACAGCAGGATGTGATCGGGCGGCGAACCGCGCCGCAGGGCGCTGTGCAGCAGCAGCTCCAGCTGCTCCCGGACGCGGTGCTGGCCGACGAAGTCGGCCAGCCGGCGGGGCCGGACACTCGCCTCGGCGTCGACTTCGCCGGGGTCGGCGAAGGCGGAGACCAGCTCGCTCACCGGGCCCGCCCGAGCAGCCGGATGGCCTGGCGCAGCAGGTCGGCGACCGGCGGGGTGTCCCCGGTGACGGTTTCGCCGACCGCGGCCACCGCCTGGTCGGCCTGGCCGGCCGTCCAGCCCAGCCCGACCAGCGCCTGGCGGACCTGCTCAGGCCAGGCGGACGCGCCGGGGCCGGCGGCCGACTGCGGCCCGCCGATCAGCGCCGGGCCGATCTTGTCGCGCAGCTCCAGGATGATCCGCTCGGCGCCCTTCTTGCCGATCCCGGGCACCCGGGTGAGCACGCCGGTGTCGGCGCCCGCGATGGCCTTGCGGATCTGGTCCGGCGCGAGCACCGCAAGCGCCGCCTGGGCCAGCCGTGGCCCCACCCCGCTGGCCGTCTGGAGCAGCTCGAAGAGGTGCTTCTCGTCGTCGTCGGCGAAGCCGTAGAGGGTGAGCGAATCCTCCCTGACGACCAGCGTGGTGGCCAGCCGGGCGGGCTGCCCGACGCGCAGCCCGGCGAGGGTACCGGGGGTGCAGTGCACCGCCAGCCCGACGCCGCCGACCTCCAGTACGGCGGCGTCCGGTGCCACCGCGGCCACCACGCCACGCAGGCTCGCGATCATCGTGCCGCTCCTCGGATCAGGCCGCTCTGCCCGGCCACCGCCGCAGCCAGCCGGGCCCGGGTACCACCCTTCCAGACGTGGCAGATGGCCAGCGCCAGGGCGTCGGCGGCGTCCGCCGGACGGGGCGGGGAGGACAGCTTGAGCAGCCGGGTCACCATCGCCGTCACCTGTGCCTTGTCGGCCTGGCCGGAGCCGGTGACGGCGGCCTTGACCTCGCTGGGCGTATAGAGCTGGACCGGGATGTCGCGCTTGGCGGCGGCCAGCACCGCCACCGCGCCGGCCTGCGCCGTACCCATCACCGTACGCACGTTGTGCTGGCTGAACACCCGCTCGACGGCGATGCTCTCCGGCTGGTGCTCGGTCACCAGCTCGGCCAGCGACCGGTCCAGGTGCAGCAGCCGGGCGGACAGCTCCTCGTCCGGGTCGGAGGTGATGACGTAGTAGGCGACCAGTGTGCAGGCCCGCCCGGGTCGGCCCTCGACGATGCCGACCCCGCAGCGGGTCAGCCCCGGATCGACCCCCAGCACCCGCACCCCGCGTCCTCCCCGGCCAGCTCCGATCCCGGCCGGCCCCGCTCAAACGTTTGTTCGACACTGTAGCGCCCGGGCCGGCGGGGCGCGGTGGTCGCCACGCCAGCGCCCAGCCGTCCCGCCCACCGGACCGGCTGTCCGTATGTCAGAACCGGGTAACGGTCCTGTTGCCGGCCTGTTTCCGGTGTCGCACAACGCGTGCGACCGCATCGCCCGACACGCCTTCACGGTTGCGTCGATGCGTGCGGAGCGAAAAGCTGTGCGCATGTCGGTACGGCACAGTCCCACGGTGCGGCGGCGCCGCCTGGGTACCGAGCTGCGCCGGCTGCGCGAGTATGCGGGCATCACCTGCGAGCAGGCGGCCGAGCACCTGGGCTGCTCCACCTCGAAGATCAGCCGGATGGAGAACGCCCGGGTGCCGGCCCGGCTGATCGACGTCCAGGCGCTGTGCCAGCTCTACCGGGCCGACGCCGCGCAGACCGAGCAGCTGGTCCAGCTGGCCCGGGACGCCAAGACGCCGGACTGGTGGCAGAGCTTCGACGACGCCGTCCCGGACTGGTTCGAGACGTTCCTGGGGATGGAGGCGGCCGCCAACGCCATCCGGACCTACGAGATCCAGCTCATCCCGGGCCTGCTGCAGACCGAGGGGTACATCCGGGCGCTGCTGGAGCAGGCGGTGGCGCAGTCCCCGCAGAACACCGAGCGGATCATCTCGCTGCGCCAGTCGCGCCAGCAGCTGCTGCACGCGGAGCACTCCTGCACGTACTGGGCGATCGTCAGCGAGGCGGCGCTGTGCCGCCTGGTCGGCGGCCCCGAGGTGATGCGCGACCAGCTGCTGCACGTAGCCGAGCTGGCCGAGCTGGACAACGTCACGGTTCAGGTGATCCCCAACGAATCGGGCGCGCACCCGGCGATGGCAACCCCCTTCGTGATCATCGGCTTCCCCGAACGGGCCGACCCGGACGTGGTGTTCCTCGACCACCTGACCGGAGCGCTCTATCTGGAGAAGCCGCACGAGGTCGCGGTCTACGACCGCGCGTTCAACCACCTGATCGCGGCGGCGCTGCCACCCCGGCAGTCCGTCGAACGGATCAGGGCAGCAGGAAAGAGTATCCAGTAGCGAAAAGGGAAGGTCTGACAGCGGATGTCCGACATCGCAAAGTGCGCTTCGTGGCGCACCAGCTCCTACAGCGCTGACAACGGCGGCAACTGCGTCGAGGTCGCCGACCTGCACCCGGTCATCGGGGTGCGGGACTCCAAGAACCGCGACGGTGGCGTGCTGCGCTTCGACCGGGCGAGCTGGGTGGCCTTCGTGGCCGACGCCCGCGCCGGCCGGTACGACCTGCGCTAGCCCCCACCCCGGGGTCCGGCAGCGTTTGCCGGGCCCCGGTCAGCCGCCGGGACCAGCAGCGCGTCCACCAGCGCCATTGGCAGGTCGACGCCGTCCAGCGCCGGGTTCCAGGACATCATGTTCTGCAGGATGATCGGGGCCACCAGCATCGACACGGCCACCTCGACGTCGAGGTCGGCGCGGATCTCGCCGATCAGCATGCCCCGACGGATCACCTGGCGCAGCAGTTCGCGACGCGGTTCGGTGAGTTTGCCGTACGAGCGGGCCAGCTCCGGATTGCGCTTCAGCTCCCCGAGCAGGCACGGCATGATCGTGCCGAACCTGTTGTGCCCGGCGTGGCCGACCGGGCGTAGCGCCTCGATCAGGTCCTCCCGCACCGTGCCGCCGCCGATGAACGGCGGCGCTTCACCCTTGATGCTGGCCACAGCGTCGACGATCAGCGACTCCTTGTTGGCCCAGCGGCGGTAGATGGTCGCCTTGCCGACCCCGGCCCGGGCTGCGACCGCCTCGATGGACAGCGCCTCGACCGGGGTCCCGCCGGCCAGCAGGTCCAGGGTGGCCTCGATGATCGCCTCGTCGGCGCGCGCGCTGCGCGGCCGGCCAGGAGTCTTGCGCTCCTGGTCGGCCGACGCAGCGCTGGACGTCATGTCCATATTGTTGCTGACCCGTCTAGGCTTCGGCTAGTTCCAGCTGTTCACCCAGGCTCTCCAGCGGCGTGGCGACCGGCTGGACCGGTCCCCGCTGCCGGCCGGGCAGCCAGCGCAGCACCACGGCCACGCCCACCACCCCGACGAACACCGAACCCAGCGCCCCGGCGTGCATGGCGTCGACGAAGGCGCTGTTCCCGGCCCGGAGCAGGGCCGGTGCGGCCGGGCCGGCGTGCGCGGCGGCGGCGTACGTACCGGAGATGGATTCGGCGGCGGCGGAGCGCACCGGTGCCGGCAGGCCGGCCAGGTCGGGCTTGATCTGGCTGCGGTAGACGGCGCTGAGGATGGAGCCCAGCACCGCGACGCCCAGGGCGCCACCCACCTGACGCACCGTGTTGGAGACGGCCGAGCCGACGCCGGCCTTCTCCCGGGGCAGGGTGGACATGATCGACTCGGTGGCCGGCGGGATCACGTTGGCCATCCCGGCACCCTGGATGAAGGCGAGCAGTGCGACCACCCAGATCGGGGTGTCGGTGTCCACCACCAGGAATCCGGCCAGACCCAGGGTGACCAGAGCCAGCCCGACGCCGCACACCGCCTTGGCGCCGAAGCGGCGCACCGCGGCGGCGCTGCGCGGAGCGAAGATCAACTGCGCGGCGGCGAACGGGGTCATCAGCGCGCCGGCCGCCAGCGGGCTGTATCCCCGGACCAGCTGCAGGTAGAAGGCCAGGAAGAACATCGACCCCATGGCCGCGAAGAAGATCAGGCCGACCGCTCCGACAGCCGCCGAGAAGCGCGGATTGCGGAACAGTCCGACGTCCAGCGAGGGGAACGCCACCCAGCGCTCCACCAGCACGAACGCCACCAGGATGGCCAGACCGCCGACCAGGCTGCCCCAGGCCTGCGGGCGGCCGAAGCCGTGGTCGCCGCCGTTGATGATGCCGTACACGACGAGCACCAGCCCGGCGATGGACAGCAGCACCCCGGCCACGTCGACCCGGCCCGGGCGCGGGTCACGCGAGTTGGGCACCAGGGCCACGATAGCGACCAGTCCGGCCACCACGATCGGCACGTTGATCAGGAAAACCGAGCCCCACCAGAAGTGTTCGAGCAGCAGCCCGCCGACCACCGGCCCGATCGCCACGCCCAGACCGACCGCGCCGGCCCACACGCCGATGGCGCGGGCCCGCTCACGCGGGTCGAAGACGTTGGAGATGATGGACAGGGTGGCCGGCATGATGGCGGCGGCACCCAGGCCCATCACCGCCCGGGCCGCGATCAGCTGGTCGGGCGAGCCGGCGTAGGAGGAGGCCAGCGAGGCCAGGCCGAAGGTGGCCATGCCGGCGATCAGCATGGAGCGCCGGCCCCAGCGGTCGCCGAGGACGCCGGCGGTGAAGAGCAGACCCGCGAAGACCAGGGTGTACGAGTTGATCGCCCACTCCAGCTGGCTCTGGCTGGCGCCCAGGCCGTGGGCCGGGTCGGCGATGGTGCGCAGGGCCACGTTGAGCACGGTGTTGTCGAGTACGACCACGACCAGGCTGACCACCAGGACGGCCAGGATGGTCCAGCGACGCGGATGGCCGCTGTCGGGTGTTGCGTTGTCCACGAGTCCCCCATTTGCGATACGCAACGGTTCCGTATTTGAGAGTGACGCTACGCCACCCGCCAGCGATACGGAACCGTTCCGTAATGACCACCGGGGTGACGCCGCTCACGGCCGCTGCCCAACTGGCGTCGGACTGCCGGGGTTCACGCCGCGGGTGGCGAGTCCGGTGGCGCGCCGGTGATCGGCTCCGGCAGACTGGCCCGGTGCCCCGGCTAGCGATCATCGGCGATGTCGGCGGCCACGCCGATCTGCTCCGCCACGCCCTGCTGGCGCTCGGCGCCGACCCCGCCGACCTGGGGCTGCCCGCCGACCTCACCGTGATCCAGGTCGGCGACCTGGTGCACCGCGGCCCCGACTCCCCCGGCGTGCTGGACATCGCCGAGCGCGCCCTGGCCGACCAGCCGGCCCGGTGGATCCAACTGATCGGCAACCACGAGGCCCAGTACCTGCCCGGCGCCTCCCGTTTCCACTGGCCCGAGCCGCTCGCCCCCGACCAGGCCGAACGGCTACGCGACTGGTGGCGCGCCGGGACCCTACGGGTGGCCGCGGCGGTGCGCTCGGCCAGCCTCGGGGACCTGCTGGTCAGCCACGCCGGGCTGACCCTGCCGCTGTGGCGGGAGCTGGGCCGGCCGGCCACCGCCGGGGCAGCGGCGGCCGCGCTCGACGCGCTGCCCCGGCACCCGGGCTCGGCGCTCTGGCGTACCGGGATGCGGCTGGGTGGCGGTCCGCCCCGCCCGGACGCCGGACCGCTGTGGGCCGAGGCCGGCTGGGAACTGCGCCAGCCCTGGCTGCACCGGGCGGCGCACGGCCGACAGACCCCGTTCGGGCAGGTCCACGGGCACTGCGCGCTGCTCGACGACGCCTTCACCCGCTGGGAGTGCCCGGCCGAGGTGGCCGCGATCACCCGGCTCGACCCGGCGGTCCGACACTCCTGGACGCCGGTGGGCGGGCACCCGTTCGTGGCCATCGACCCCCGGCACGGCCGCGTGGGCGTACCGACCTGGGGGCCGCTCGTCCTCACCGACGCCACGGTGCTGACACCGGGCCACTGACGGCCCGGTCGTCCCGGTGGGCCGGTCAGGCGTCGATGAGTGCCATCACGTCGTCGGAGACGTCGAACGAGACGGGTTCACAACCCTCCGGTGATCCGTTCCTGGCTCAGTTGGGGCACGAGCCGGGACACCGTCTCGAAGTCCGCATCCGCGTGGAGCACCACGAGCTTCAACCTGATCGCGGTCGCCGCCACCAGGTAATCCGCTACGGACAGGCCATGGTGCTGACTGTGTTGGGCCAGTTCGCGACGAACCGACGCCACGACGCTCCAGACATCGTCGACGACCGGCACCCACGGATAGGCGTCGCGCAGTTGCGTCTCCACCTTGTCGTAGGACTTCGCATCCGCGATGGTCAGGGTCTCCGTGAGCACCGGCTCGCAGAGTGCCAGATGTCCAGAGCCGACCGCGTCGTACCACCGGGGGTCCGCCTGCCGGCGAATGATCTGCACCAGCGCGCTCGTATCGACCAGATACCTCACGGGTCGAGCTCATCGAGCAGGTCAAAGTTGAACCCACCTTCGTCAGCGATGCGCTGGAGATTGCGCAGTGCTCGGACCCGACGGGCGCGACTGTCCTCGACCACCTTGCGCAGCGCCTCGTTGACAGTGTCCTTCTTGGTGACGGTGCCGAGCGCCGTCGTGGCCTCGGCCAGTAGATCCTCGTCCAGGTCAAGCAGCGTCTTAGCCATACTCCACCTCCGCCGCCAAGGGATATACGTTTTAGCAACGGATATCCACGACCCGAGACTGTCAGGCGTCGATGAGCGCCATCACGTCATCACTGACGTCGAAGTTGGCGTAGACGTTCTGGACGTCGTCGCAGTCGTCCAGGACGTCGATGAGCTTGAAGACCTTGCGGGCGGGCTCCTCGTCCAGCGGCACGGTGACGCTCGGGACGAACGACGACTCGGCCGACTCGTAGTCGATGCCGGCGCCCTGCAGCGCGGTACGCACCGCGATCAGGTCGGTCGGCTCGCTGATCACCTCGAACGACTCCCCGAGGTCGTTGACCTCCTCGGCGCCGGCGTCCAGCACCGCCAGCAGCACGTCGTCCTCGGTCAGCTCGCCGGTCTTGGCGACCAGCACCACACCCTTGCGGGAGAACAGGTAGGACACGCTGCCGGCGTCGGCCAGGCTGCCGCCGTTGCGGGTGAGCGCGGTCCGCACGTCAGTGGCCGCCCGGTTGCGGTTGTCGGTGAGGCACTCGATGAGCAGCGCCACGCCGCTCGGGCCGTACCCCTCGTACATGACGGTCTGCCAGTCGGCGCCGCCGCCTTCGAGGCCGGCACCGCGCTTCAGCGCCCGGTCGATGTTGTCGTTGGGTACCGAGTTCTTCTTGGCTTTCTGGACGGCGTCGAAGAGGGTGGGGTTCCCCGCCAGGTCCGCGCCGCCGCTGCGCGCCGCCACCTCGATGTTCTTGATGAGGCGGGCGAAGAGCTTGCCGCGCTTGGCGTCGATGGCGGCCTTCTTGTGCTTGGTCGTCGCCCACTTTGAGTGGCCGCTCATTACCCCTCCGAAAATCGGTGCCTTCCAGCGACTGTCTACCCGGCGACGGTGCCCGCCACCGCGACCGCGTCCCGCACCATTCCCACAAACAGCCGGTGGACGCGCAGGTCCCCGGTCAGCTCCGGATGGAAGGAGGTCGCGAGCAGACTGCCCTGCCGAACCGCGACAATCCTACCCGTGGCCGGCCCGGCCGCGACCCGGCCCAGCACCTCGACGCGCTCGCTGACCGTTTCGACCCAAGGTGCCCGGATGAATACCGCCGGTACCGGCTCGTCCCCCAGCCCGTCCAGCGCCACCGGCGCCTCGAACGAGTCGACCTGCCGCCCGAACGCGTTGCGCCGCACCGTCATCTCGATCCCGCCGAAGCAGACCTGGTCCGGCCGCCCGTCCAGCACCTGCGCCGCGAGCAGGATCATGCCGGCACACGACCCGTACCCCGGCATCCCCGCCGCCAGCCGCTCCCGCACCGGCCCGGCCAGCCCGAACTCCACGCAGAGCTTGGAGATCGTCGTCGACTCCCCACCCGGAATCACCAGCGCATCGACCGCGTCCAACTCCGCCGCCCGCCGCACCGGCCGCCCCACCACGTCACACTCCGCCAACGCCCGCAGATGCTCCCGGACATCCCCCTGCACCGCGAGCACCCCGACAACCGGCTCCCCACCCACCACACACCCCATCCGCAAGCCCCACAGATCCACACCCACCGGCGCCCACACCGCAGCCACCCGCACCACTACCAAGCACCCACGAGCCCCGAAACCGCCCAGCCCAGCCACCGCCCAGCCGTGACACCGCCCAGCCCAGCCCAGCCCAGCCACCGCCCAGCCGTGACACCGCCCAGCCGTGACACCGCCGAGCCAACGCTGACACCCGCCGAGCAGCCATGACACCGCCCAGCGCTCCGCCGGCAACCCGGCGCCCAGCGCCCCCGCGAGTCCAGCGCCTCCAATGCCCGCACCGACGCGGCCCGGCACCGGGCTTCGTGGGGGCGGGGGTGACCACGCAGGGATCAAGCCTGACCGCCCGGAGTGGTCACCCCCGCCCCCACGAAGCCACCCAGCCAGAGGACCTACCAGCCCCGCGTAGCCAACCGATGCGGCTGCGCGATCTCCTCCACGTTGATCCCCACCATCGCCTCGCCCAGCCCGCGTGACACCTTGGCCAGCACGTCCGGGTCGTCGTAGAAGGTGGTGGCCTTGACGATGGCGGCGGCCCGCTGCGCCGGGTTGCCGGCCTTGAAGATGCCCGATCCGACGAACACCCCCTCGGCGCCCAGCTGCATCATCATCGCGGCGTCGGCCGGGGTGGCGATGCCGCCCGCGGTGAACAGCACGACGGGCAGCTTGCCGGTCTCGGCGATCTCCTTGACCAGCTCGTACGGGGCCTGCAGCTCCTTGGCGGCGACGTAGAGCTCGTCGGTGGGCAGCGCGGTGAGGCGCTTGATCTCGGCCCGGATCTGGCGCATGTGGGTGGTCGCGTTGGAGACGTCGCCGGTGCCGGCCTCACCCTTGGAACGGATCATCGCGGCGCCTTCGGTGATCCGGCGCAGCGCCTCGCCGAGGTTGGTGGCGCCGCACACGAACGGCACGGTGAACGCCCACTTGTCGATGTGGTTGGCGTAGTCGGCCGGGGTGAGCACCTCCGACTCGTCGACGTAGTCCACGCCGAGGGACTGCAGGATCTGCGCCTCGACGAAGTGCCCGATGCGGGCCTTGGCCATCACCGGGATGGAGACGGCGTTGATGATCCCGTCGATCATGTCCGGGTCGGACATCCGGGACACGCCACCCTGGGCGCGGATGTCGGCGGGTACCCGCTCCAGCGCCATCACCGCGACCGCACCGGCGTCCTCAGCGATCTTGGCCTGCTCGGCGGTGACCACATCCATGATCACGCCGCCCTTGAGCATTTCGGCCATGCCACGCTTGACGCGGCCGGTGCCGGTGACCGGACTGCTGTGCTCTGCCACGGTGCTCCCTCTCTCGCTGCGGACTGCTACGCACAGGCAAGGCTACGCAGCCGGCCGGACCGATCCGACAGCCAATCGGGGCGCGGTGGCCTGCCCACCCGCCCCACCGGGTGTTGTCCAGCCGGCGCGCAGCACCGTCCAGGTCGTTCACCGATCACATGATCTTCGCGGACGGTCCTCCGCCGGCTGCGTCGAGTCGGGCGACCCGGTCGGGATCGGCGAAGATGTCGAGGGCGATGATCCTGCCGCCGCTGACGGTGAAACTCATGATCGATATCGGCCGCCCGTCCCGCATCCCGGCCAGCCCCGGGGCTCCGTTGACCAGCACCCGTTCCACGGCGTGACCGGCGGTGAACCGTTGGAAGCTGCCCGCCCGACCGGCTACCTCGGCGGCACCCCTGATCGTCCACATCCCACCACCGGCGCCGGCCCCGGCGTCGATGCGCATCACCACGTCGGGATCCAGGATGGCCAGCAACGCGGTGTAGTCACCGCCACGCGCGGCGGTCAGGAACGCTTCGACCGCCTGGCGGTGCCGGCTCGGGTCAGGATCGGCCGGCGGCGCCGTACCCCGTACCCGCTGGCGTGCCCGGCTGGCCAGTTTCTTGGCGGTCGCCGGCGAGCGGTCCACGATCGTGGCGATCTCCTCGAAGGGCACCGCGAACATGTCGTGCAGGACGAACGCCAGCCGCTCGGCGGGGCTCAGTGACTCCAGCACCACCAGCAGCGCGAGCCCCACCGAGTCGGCGATCAGCGCCTGCTGTTCGGGGTCGCCGCGGTCATCGCGGCCGATGACCGGGTCCGGTAGGCGCTCCAGCGGGTCTTCACGGCGTGCGGCGCGGGCCCGGAGCAGGTCCAGGCAGATCCGGCCGACGACCGTGGTCAGCCAGCCGCCCAGGTTGTCGATGTCGCCGGTATCGATGTCGCCGGTATCGATGTCGCCGGTATCGATGTCGCCGGTGCCTGTGTCTCCGGTATGGGCGTCGCCGGTTACGGTGCGGCTCAGCCGCAGCCATGCCTCCTGGAGGGCGTCGTCAGCCTCGGCCCGCGTACCGAGCATCCGATGGGCCACCGCCGTGAGACGGCTGCGGTGTTCCTCGAATCGGCTGGCCAGAAAGTCGCTGGCGTCCACGGCCACATCCTCCTTCGAACTCTCCCCTGGATGACGGACCGGACCGGGCAAAGGTGACCGGGCTACGCCGCGCCCACGGTCCCCTTCCTGCCGCGCCGCTCGTCATATCAGCGGACTACTCGCGACTACCCCAGGGAGATCACCATGAGCGCCCGCTTCGACTACCACGGCAACTCCGTCGCGGCCAGCTTCGTGAAGTACATCAACTCGTCCGGACGGGTCCTGACCGAATCGCCGCTGCCGGCCGCCACGCAGGAGCTGGTGAAGATCCGGGCCAGCCAGATCAACGGCTGCGGCGCCTGCACCGACATGCACACCAAGGACGCCGCCCGCGCGGGACAGAGCTCCGTGCGGCTCAACCTGGTCGCGGCCTGGCGGGACGCGATCGTCTTCACCGACGCCGAGCGGGCCGCCCTGGAACTCACCGAGCAGGGCACCCGGATCGCCGACGCCGCCGGTGGGGTCACCGACGAGGCCTGGGCGACCGCCGCCCAGCACTACGACGACGACCAGCTCGCCGCCCTGGTGTCCCTCATTGCCCTGATCAACGCCTACAACCGGGTGAACGTCATCAGCCGGCAGCCGGCAGGCGACTACCAGCCCGGTCAGTGGTCCTGACCGGGGACGTTCTCAGCCGCCGGCCACCGGCGCGGACCGGGTCAGCATCGGGTCGTCCACGTCGAAGTAGCGCGGTTCCGGGTGCCGGCGGGTCAGCCGCAGCAGCCGGACCAGGCGGCGACGGCGCATACCGAGGGCGTCCCGGACCAGGTCGCTGTGCAGCTGGCGGCCGAGCGCCACCCGGCGACTGGCGGCCACCACCGCCTCGTACGCGGACCCGGCCGGCGCCGGTACCGGCGCGGGCAGCTCGCGCAGCGCGCGGGTGAGGTCGTTCTCCACCGCCGAACGGTCCTCTGCCGCGCCGTCGGTCGGGGCGCTGGTCAGCGCGGCGTGCGCGGCCCGGCGCAGCGGTGCGGCGCCGGCCGCCTCGGCCAGCTCCAGCGCCGCGGCGGCCCGGCGCAGCAGGTGGGCGTCGAGCGCCTGCTGCGCCCCGGCGGCCCGGGCGTGCAGCCGGTCGACCCGGGCGGCCAGCCAGGTCACATAGGTGGCAGCCAGTACCACCACGGCCACCACGCCGACGATCCACCACATGAGCGCAGAGCGTAGCGGGGGCGCGGTCAGTCGGCGTCGGTGGCGAGCTGCGGGGTGGCCTCGATGGCGGCGGCGTACACCTCGGCCACCCGCTCGGCGACCGCCGGCCAGTCGAAGGCGCTCACCACCAGGCTGGCGTGCGCCGACAGCCGGGCCCGCTCGACCGGGTCGTCCAGCAGGCCGGCCACCGTCGCGGCGAGCGCCGCGGCGTCCTCGACCGGGAACAGCGCGCCGGCCCGGCCGCCGTCCAGGACCCGGCGGAAGGCGTCCAGGTCGCTGGCGACCACCGGGGTGCCGGCCGCCATCGCCTCGGTGAGGATCATCCCGAACGACTCGCCGCCGGTGTTGGGCGCCACGTACAGGTCGACGCTGCTGAGCATGCGGGGCTTGTCGGCCTCGGAGACCGTGCCGAGGAAACACACCCGACCCGCCAGGTGGTCGGGCACCTCGGCCTCCGCCGGCTCCCCCGGACCGGCCACCAGCAGGCGCAGCCCCGGGCGGACCGGGGCGAGGCGGTCGAAGGCGGCCAGCAGGGTGGCGAAGCCCTTGCGCGGCTCGGTGAACCGGCCCAGGAACCCCAGTGCGCCGCCGGGGCCGGGCCAGCCGGGCAGTGGTACGGCGTGGGCGAAGCGGGACACCGCGACGCCGTTGGGGATCTCCCAGGCGCCGCTGGCCATGTGCTCGACGGCTACCCGGCGGGCGAGGTCACTCACCGCGATCCGCGCGGTGATCTTCTCCAGGAGCAGTTGCAGGACCCCCTGGGCGGCGGCCATTGCCCGGGACCGGGTAATCGCGGTGTGGAAGGTGGCCACCACCGGGGTCTTGGCGTACATCACGGCGAGCATGGCCAGGCTCGGGCTGAACGGCTCGTGCACGTGCAGCACGTCGAAGTCGCCGTCGGCCAGCCAGCGGCGTACCCGGGCGGCGGAGATCGGGCCGAAGGCCAGCCGGGCCACCGACCCGTTGTACGGCACCGGCACGGCCCGACCGGCGGAGACCACGTACGGCGGCAGCGCCTCGTCGTCGTCGGCCGGGGCCAGCACGCTGACCTGGTGGCCGAGCGCGAGCAGCGTCTCGCTGAGGTCCCGGACGTGGTTCTGCACCCCGCCCGGGATGTCGAACGAGTACGGGCTGACCATGCCGATGCGCACGTCAGCCGCTCCGTGCGTCGGAGGCGGCGGGTACCGGCTCATCCAGCCAGAGGCGCGCCAGCATGTGCCAGTCGACCGGATGGGCGGCGATGCCCACCGCCAGGTTGTCGGCGATCAGCTGGGTGGTGGCGCGGACCCGCTCGTCCAGGGCACCTTCGGTGGGCAACGCCAGCGGCCCGCGCAGGCGCCCCCGGGGGCCTGCGGGCTCGTACCACATGTCGACGGTGAACAGCGGGGCGCCGGTGCGCAGGGCCAGCACGGCCGGGCCGGCCGGCATCCGGGTACGCCCGCCGAAGAAGCGCACCTGGACGCCGCGCGCGGACAGGTCCCGGTCGGCCAGCAGCGGCACGATGTACCCGTCGGCCAGCTTCTCGGTGAGCACGTCCAGCGGCGGGCGGACGCCGCCGTGCAGCGGCAGGATCTCCATGCCCAGCGTCTCCCGGAAGGCGAGGAAGCGCTGGTAGAGGCTCTCCGGACGGAGCCGTTCGGCGACCGTGACGATCGGCCAGCCGTGCCCGGCCACGTACGCCCCGGCGGCGTCCCAGTTGCCGGCGTGCGGCAGCGCGACGACCATGCCCCGGCCGGCGGCCACCCCGTCGGCCAGCACCTGCTCACCGCCGTCGACCAGCTGGAACATCGTGGTGAGCCGGTCGGCGGGGACCGACGGCAGCCGGAACGCCTCCAGCCAGTAGCGCAGGTAGGAGCGCATCGCGTCGCGTACCAGAAGATCAAGGTCTTCCTCGGTGTCGACCACCCGGGCCAGGTTGGCCCGCAGCCGGTCGACGCTGGGGCCGCCGCGGCGGACCGCCCAGTCGGCGCCGGCCCGGAAGCCGGCGGCGGCCACCGGAGCGGGCAGCGCCCGGATCCCGGCCCAGCCCGCCGCGTACCCCCAGCCGGCGAGCCGTTCCCGGGCCGGCGGGGCGCCGCGGCGCAGCGTCACCGCCGGGCCGCCGCGGCCGGACTGCCGGCCCCGCCGGTCGCCGGACCGGGCGGCGGGGTGAACGGGTGGGCGGCCCGGTCCTGCTGGTAGACGCTCCACATCCGCTGGCCGACGGTGATCGCGCCGAGGACGAACAGCACCCACAGCGCCGCGTCGAGCACATACCACAGGCCCAGCCCCTGGCCGAGGCCGCCGATGCCGGCCAGGATCAGCCGCTCGGTGCGCTCGGCGATGCCGACGTTGGCCGTATACCCCAGGCCCTCGGCGCGCGCCTTGACATAGGAGACGACCTGGCCGGTGACCAGGGACAGCAGGGCCGCCGCCATGGCCCAGTAGCGGTGCTGGGTGGCCAGCCAGTAGGCGACCGAGCCGAAGATCGCGCCGTCGGAGATGCGGTCCATCGACGAGTCGAGCAGCGCGCCGAACTTGCCGGTACCGCCGCGCTTGCGGGCCATCAGCCCGTCTATTGTGTCCGTGAAGCAACTGAGCGTGACGATGGTGAGGCCGATGATGAAGTGGCCGCGCGTCGCGAAGCCGAGCGCGCCGACCAGCACGCCGACGGTACCGGCGGTGGTCACCATGTTGGGGGTGACCCGCAGCCGCAGGAGGGTGTTCGCCACCGGGTCGAGCAACCGGCCGAGGACGACCTTGCCCGCCACACTGAAGATCTTTGCCATAGCGGCTCTCACGATAGCGGCGCGCAGGCCGGAACCGGCACGCCGGGCCGGACGCAAATCGCGCCGGTGACGCCCGGAGCGACACACCGGGGACGGGAAATTACTGGACGGGGTTGTGTGGTGACCCGGGCGGGTGTGGGATCGGCAACAAGACCGTCATAAACGGCGCCCGGTCGCAGCCTGCTTCAGAACCGATCTTCTCGGCACGTAAGGTACTGCGACCGTCAGGCTCAGCGGGCAGGGAGGTGCGCCAATGGCGCAGAAGACCCAGGAGAAGGGGCTCACCGGCGCGCCGGTGGTTGATGAGCCCGGCAGGGTACGCAACGTGGTCCTGGTGGGGCACTCGGGGGCCGGAAAGACGACGCTGGTCGAGGCGCTGCTCGCCGCGACCGGCACCATCCCCCGGGCCGGGTCGGTGCAGGACGGCACCACCACCGGCGACCACGACCCCGCGGCGGTACGCCAGCAGCGCTCGGTGGCGCTGTCCTGCGCACCGCTCCAGGCCGGTACGACCAAGATCAACCTACTGGACTCCCCCGGCTACGCCGACTTCGTCGGGGAACTGCGCGCCGGGCTGCGCGCCGCCGACGCGGCGCTGTTCGTGGTCAGCGCCGCCGACGGCATGGACGCCGCCACCGCCGCGCTGTGGGAGGAGTGCGCCGCCGTCGGCATGCCCCGGGCCGTCGCGGTCAGCCGGCTCGACCACCCGCGCGCCGACTTCGACGAGGCCGTCGCGCTCTGCCAGCGCGTCTTCGGCGACAACGTGCTGCCGCTCTACCTGCCCATGCACGGCGACGACGGCACCTCGGTGGCCGGCCTGATCGGCCTGATCACCCAGCGGGTCTTCGACTACACCCAGGGGCACCCGCCGCAGGTCCGCGAGCCCGACGCCGAGCACCTGCCGGCCATCGCCGAATCCCGCGCCGAGCTGATCGAAGGGATCATCGCGGAGAGCGAGGACGAGTCGCTGATGGACCGCTACCTGGGTGGCGAGGAGATCGACACCGCGGTCCTGGTGGCCGACCTGGAGAAGGCCGTGGCCCGGGGCACCTTCTACCCGGTGATCCCGGTCTGTGCGGACACCTCCGTCGGCCTGGACGCCCTGCTGGAGCTGCTGGTCAGCGGTTTCCCGTCGCCCCTGGAGCACGACCTGCCCACCGTCGCCGGGCTGGCCGGCGAGCCGAAGGAGCCGCTGGCCTGCGACCCGTCCGGGCCGCTGGTCGCCGAGGTGGTCAAGACCACCATCGACCCGTACGTCGGCCGGGTCTCCCTGGTCCGGGTCTTCTCCGGCACGCTGCGCCCGGAGACCGCCGTGCACATCGCCGGCCACGGCATGTCGGAACGCGGCCACGCCGACCACGATGCCGACGAACGGGTCGCCCACCTGTTCAGCCCGCTCGGCGCCAACCTGCGCGAAGTTCCCTACTGCGTGGCCGGCGACATCTGCGCCATCACCAAGTCCGGCACCGCCGAAACCGGCGACACCATCTCCGCCAAGGACAGCCCGCTGCTGGTCGAGGCCTGGGAGATGCCCGAACCGCTGCTCCCGGTGGCCATCGTCGCCAAGACCCGCTCCGACGAGGACGCCCTGGCCAAGAACCTGGCCCGGCTGGTCGCCGGCGACCCCACCCTGCGGCTGGAGCGCAACCCGGAGACCCACCAGCTGGTGCTCTGGTGCATGGGCGAGGCGCACGCCGACGTCGTCCTGGAACGGCTGCGCGGCGGCGGCGTGGACCTGGGCACCGAGCCGGTCAAGGTGGCCCTGCGGGAAACCTTCGCGGCCGGCTCCAAGGGGCACGGCCGGCACGTCAAGCAGTCCGGCGGGCACGGCCAGTACGCCGTCTGCGACATCGACGTCGAGCCGCTGCCCCGCGGCGCCGGCTTCGAGTTCGTCGACAAGGTGGTCGGCGGCGCCGTGCCGAACAACTACGTCCCCAGCGTGGAGAAGGGGGTACGGGCGCAGATGGAGCGCGGCATCGTCGCCGGGTACCCGGTGGTCGACCTGCGGGTCACCCTGGTCGACGGCAAGGCCCACTCGGTCGACTCCTCCGATGCCGCCTTCCAGACCGCCGGCCAGCTGGCCCTCAAGGACGCGGCCGAGAAGGGTCAGGTGACCCTCCTCGAACCGGTGGACGAGGTGAGCATCCGGGTGCCCGACTCGTTCGTCGGGGCGGTGATGAGCGACCTGTCCGGGCGGCGCGGACGGGTGCTGGGTACCGAGGCGGCCGAGGACGGCTCGGAGCGGTCGGTGGTGCGGGCCGAGGTGCCGGCCACCGAGCTGGTGCGGTATCTGGTGGAGCTGCGGGCGATGACGTCGGGGACGGGGTCGTTCCGGCGCGAGTTCGTCCGGCACGAGCCGATGCCCAGCCACCTCGCCGAGCAGGCCCGCAAGGAGCACGCGGGTACGCACAGCTGACAGGCGGCGCGGAGGCCGGCGTGACGCCAGCCTCCGATGCCGCCGATACCGTGCGGGACCACACCCGTGGACCGTCAGTTCACCGGTCCGGTTCACCCGCCGCCCAGGAGGGTGTCAATCTCGGTCAGCTGCTGCGGGGTGAGCGGGCCGTGGGCCAGCGCCCCGACGTTCTCCTCGACCTGGGCCACCGTGCGGAAGCCGGGGATCGGGATGAGTACCGGGCTGACCCCCCACAGCCACGCCAGGGCGCCCTGGGCGAGGGTACGGCCACCGGCGGTGAGCACCTCGCGGACGGCCGCGATGCGGCGCAGGTACTGCGGTGCGGGGACGCCGTCGGTGAAGTAGCTCATCCACTCGGGCGTCTTGCCGCGCACGTCGTCGCTGCCCAGTGCCGGCCTGGCCGCGCCGGAGAACTTGCCGGTCAGCAGGCCCATGGCCAGCGGTCCGCGGTTGATGCCGGCCAGCCCCAGCCGCTCGCACAGCGCCGTCATGTCCCGCGCCTGGTCCAGCACGTTGGCCTGGAACTGGACGGCGGCCACGTGCTGGCCGGCGGCCGCGAACGCCTCGGCCCGCCCGGGAAAGTCGGTACTCCAGCCGTAGCTGCGGATCAGGCCCTCGTCGACCAGCTTCTCCAGGGCCGGCACCAGCTCCAGCGCCTGGGGGATCGGCGCGTCGTTGAGGTGGAGCTGGTACAGGTCGATGTAGTCGGTGCCGAGCCGGGCCAGGCTGGCGCGTACCGCCCGGCCGACGTGCTCCGGGCTCGGATCCGGGGCGTACGTCTGCCGACTCTGCTCGTCGAAGGTGTTACCCCACTTGGTGGCGATGACCACCCGGCTCCGGTCGGCGCCCAGTGCCCGGCCCAGGACGCGTTCGCTGTGGCCGGCTCCGTAGACGTTGGCGGTGTCGAAGAAGGTCACGCCGAGATCGAGGCCGCGGCGGATGGCCCGGGTCGACTCGGCGTCGTCGACCTCGCCCCAGCCGAGCGGGGTGTCACCGGACCAGAACGGTCCGCCGATCGCCCAGCAGCCCAGACCCAGCGCGCTCACGGTGATGCCGCTGCGGCCGAGGCTGCGGGTGGTTGCTGTCGCTGTCATCGGCCAAGCCTGTCACGACCCGGGTGAGCCGGCTGCCCGCGACGGCCGGGAGGCGTTCGCCCGTGGCGAACCCGCGACGGTCTCCCCTGCGCGGCGCCGGCTGCCCGGGAAGGCAGGGAGGATGGCCAGCCTCCCCGGGTACCAGCGGTATTTCGACGGGGCGACCGCGAGGGGGGTGCGGCACGTACCGGCCCGGAACAGCAACCGGCGCCCCCGTGGCGCCGGTGACTTGTCCGGGCAGTGATCAGCCTCGGGCAGTCGGCTCACCGGGCGCTTCCCGTTCGCTTCCCATTGACCGCTACGGTAGGTTGGCCTGGCACTGGGGGGACGCGGCGCGATGACGGTGGTAGATCTTCGGGTACTTGGACCTGTGGAGCTGCGACACGCCGGGCGGCGCCTGGTGCTGGGCCGGCGCCAGCAGCGCCAACTGCTCGGCATCCTCATCCTCCACGTCGGAGCGCAGGTCTCCGTCGACCGCCTCATCGACCTGCTCTGGGACGACGAACCCCCGCGCCGCGCCCGGCCGGTGATACAGACCCGCATCTCCGAGCTGCGCGCCGCGCTCGCGGCGTTCCCGGTCGACCCTGGCACGGTGCGCCTGGATTCGCACGGCACCGGCTACACCCTGCACGCCGACCCCGACGCCGTGGACAGCCAGCGGTTCCTGACCCTCACCCGGCAGGCCCGCGACGCGGGCCGGCTGGCCGACGCCCAGCGCCTGCTCCAAACGGCACTGGACCTGTGGCGCGGCCCGGTCCTGGAGGCCGAACCGGGCGGCCGGCTGTGGACGGTGCTCGGCCGGCCGCTGGAGTCGGCCCGGCTGACCGCCGTGGAGGACCTGCTCACCGTCGGCCTGCACACCGACCCGCACGGCAGCGTCGACCGCGCGGTCACCGAATCGCTGGCCCATCCCGACCGGGACCGGCTGCTCAGCCTGGCGCTGCGCGGCCTGCACGCCACCGGCCGGAGCAGCCAGGCGCTGCACCACTACGACGACTGGCGCCGTTGGCTGCGCCGCGAACTGGGCATCGACCCCTCCCCCACGCTCCAGCAGCTGCACCTGGCGCTGGTCCGTGGCGACCCGCAGCTGCCGCCCGACCCCGACGACCCGTACGCCGGCCTGCTCGCCGCCCCGGCCGCCGCCCGTGCCGGCGTCTCCGGCCCGGGCGCGGCGGTGAGCACCCTGCCCGCCGACATCGCGGACTTCACCGGGCGTACGGCGGAGATCGAGCTGCTGCGCTCCGCGCTGCTGGAGGCCGCGCCGGAGCGGGCGCCGGTGCTCGCCGTCTGTGGACCGGGCGGAGTCGGCAAGACGGCCCTGGTGCTGCACGTGGCCCACCAGGTGCGCAACGCCTATCCGGACGGCCAGCTCTACGCCAACCTGCACGGCGTCGAGGAGCAGCAGCCAGCCAGCCCGGCGGAGGTACTGGCCCGGTTCCTGCGCGCTCTCGGCGTGGACGGCGCCGCCCTACCCGCTTCCTTCGACGAGCGGGTCGACGTGTACCGCAGCGTGCTGGCCAGCCGGCGGCTGCTACTGGTGCTGGACAACGTCGCCGACGACAACCAGATCGCCCCGCTGCTACCCGGCACCCCCGGCTCGGCCGCGCTGGTCACCTCACGCCGACGGGTGGGGACGGCGCTGGGCGCCCGGGTGCTGCCGCTGGACGTACTCCGGCGCGAGCAGGCCGCCGCCCTGTTGGGCGTGCTCGCCGGCGCACCCCGGTTGGCCGCCGAACCCGAAGCCGCCGCCCAGCTGTGTAGCCGTTGCGGACTGCTCCCACTGGCCATCCGCATCGCCGGCGCCAAACTGGCGGCCAAGCCGCACTGGTCGGTGGCGAAACTGGTCACCCAGCTCAACGACGAACTCGACCGGCTCGACCAGTTCAGCCTCGGCGCCCTGGACGTACGCGCCAGCATCGGGCTCAGCTACCGCGAACTCTCCGACGACGCCCGCCGTCTGCTGCGCCACCTGGCCGGGTTGAACCTGCCCGAGTACCCCGTCTGGCTGGCGGCCGCCGCGCTGGACACCGACCTCGACGCCGCCGAAGCCGTCTGCGAGGAGCTGTTCGACGCGCAGCTGATCAACATCGCGGGTGACGAGCAGAACGGCCAGCCCCGCTACTGCATCCACGACCTGGTCCGGCTCTACGGCAGCGAGCGGGCGCGGCTGGAGGACAGCCCGCAGGAGTTGGCCGCGGTCGACCGCCGGGCCGCCGGTGCGCTGCTGGCCCTGTGCCGTGCGGCGGCCCGTCCGTCGGACAGCGGACTCATGTTGATCGAAGCGCCCGGCGAGGCGCAGGAGTGGCCGCTGGACCCGGTCACGGTCGATGCGCTGGTCGCCGATCCCCGGCGGTGGCTGGAGCGTGAGAGCCCGACCATCGGCACGCTCACCCGCCGGGTGGCCGGGCAGCCGGAGACGGGACTGAGCTGGGAGATCCCGGCGGCCCTCACCATGATGTTCGAGATGTACCGGCTCTACGACGACTGGCAGGCGCTCCTCGACGTCACCCTGCCGGCGGCCTGTGCGGCCGGCGACCGCTACGGGGAAGCGCGAATCCGGCACATGCTCGGCATCATCGCCATTGACCGGACCGACTTCGCCGAGGCCACCGAGCATCTGGACGCGGCGCAGCGCATCTTCCAGGAGCTGGACCACGGCCACGGGATCGCGGTGGTGCTCGTGCACACCGGCAACATGCTGCGCTACTGCGATCGTCTGGACGAAGCCCGGGAGCACTACCAGCGTTCACTGGCCGTCGCCCGGGCCACCGGCCATGTCCACGTGGTCGGCATGTCGCTGCGGGCACTGGGTCAGCTCGAACTGCGTTCGGGAGCTGTGGAGGCGGCGGAGCGCTACTTCGCCGAAGCGATGTCCGTCGTCGAACCGAGCGGCAACCGGCTCAACCTCGCGATCCTACGGTCCTGGCATGCCCGGCTCCGGCTGCGGCAGGGCCGGGTGGACGAGGCGGAGGAGCTGGGCCGGGCGGCGCTGGCGGTGGCCGTACAGTTCGGCGACAAGCCCGGCATCGCGCACTGTCTGGATATTTTCGGGCGGTGTGAGCTGCACCGGGGTAACCGCGACGAAGCACGGCAACTCTTCACCGAGGCGCTGGCGCTGCTCCGCAGCCCGCGCCCGACCATCCTCGAGCAGTTCCTGGAGCAGCAGCTGGCCGAGCTGTGACCTGACCGGCCAGCCGCGGGGCGGGCCGGGGCCTCACCTCCGCTGTGCGGGACGCCGGTACCAGGCCAACCTGCCATCGGGTGGCCGGTGCGATAGGTTGGCTTCGCCTTGGGGGGATTTCGATGTCGGCGATCGATCTGCGGGTACTCGGTCCGGTCGAGGTGTGGCACGCCGGCCGGCAACTGGTGCTGCGCCGTCGCCAGCAGCGCCAACTGCTCGGCATCCTGATCCTCGAAGCCGGCACACCCGTCTCGGTGGACCGCCTGGTCCACCTACTGTGGAGCGACTCGCCGCCCGCACAGGCCCGCCCGGTGCTACAGACCCGCATCTCGGAGCTGCGCGCCGCGATCGGCGTGCTGGCCGCCGACCCGGGACTCCTGCGGCTGGAATCCAGCGGCACCAGCTACCTGCTGCACGCCGAACCGGACAGCATCGACAGTGCCCGGTTCACGGCGCTGGCCGGGCAGGCCCGGTCCGCGACCAGCCTGACCGAGTCCGCGCGCGCACTACGGGCCGCGCTGGCCCTGTGGCGCGGACCCGTCCTGGACACCGAGCCGTCCGGCTCCATCTGGACCTCCTACGGCCTGGCGCTGGAGTCCGCGCGACTGACCGCCGTCGAAGACCTGCTCACCGTCGAACTGCACCTCGGCGACGCTGGCCGGATGGCTGACCGGGCCGTCACCGAATCGCTGTCCCATCCCGAGCGGGAACGCCTGGCCGGGCTGGCCCTGCGCGCCCTGCACGCCGCCGGGCGCAGCACCCAGGCCCTGGCCCACTACGACCAATGGCGGCGCTGGCTACGCGACGAATACGGCGTCGACCCGTCCAACGAACTACACGCCCTGCACCTGGCCCTGCTACGCAGCGCCGCACAACTACCCGCCGACCCGACCGACCCGTACGCCGGGCTGGCCGGCGGCGACCAGGCGCCACCCGCGGCCGACCTCCCAGCCGCCGCGCCAGCCGTGGTCAACACGCTGCCGCCGGACATCGCGGACTTCACCGGGCGTACCGCTGAGGTGGACCTGGCCCGGGGCCTGCTCATCGATCCGGCACCGGCGCGGATGCGGGTGGTGGCCGTCAGCGGCCCGGGTGGCGTCGGCAAGACCGCGTTGGCCCTGCACGTGGCGCACAGCCTCGCGGACGTCTACCCCGACGGCCGGCTCTACGCCAACCTGCGCGGCATCGAAGAGGACCGGCCGGCCCGCCCCGCCGAGATCCTGCTGCGTTTCCTGCGGGCGCTGGGCGTCGACTCCGCCGCGCTGCCGGCTTCGTTCGAGGAGCGGGTCGACCTCTACCGCAACCTGCTCGCCGGTCGCCGGGTACTGCTGGTACTGGACAACGTGGCCGACGAGGACCAGGTGGCCCCGCTGATCCCGGGCGATGCCGGGTGCGGCGTCATCCTCACTTCGCGGCGTCGGCTGGGCGCCACGCTGGGGGCGGTCGGCCTGCCGCTGGAGGTGCTCGCCCCGGACCAGGCGGCCGACCTGTTGGCCGTCCTGGCCGGGCAGCAGCGGGTGAGCGCGGAGCCGCAGGCGGCTGCCGAGCTCTGTACCCGCTGCGGCCTGCTGCCGCTGGCCATCCGGGTGGCCGGGGCGAAACTGGCCACCAAGCCGCACTGGGGCATCGCCAAGCTGGCCGGCCTGCTCGCCGACGAGCACGGGCGGCTGGACCAGTTCAGCTACGGGCACCTGGACGTGCGGGCCAGCGTCGGGTTGAGCTACCGCGAACTGTCCACGCAGGCCCGCACCCTGCTCGGCCGACTGGCCGAGCAGGGTGCGGGGGAGTACCCGGTGTGGCTCGCCGCGGCGCTGCTGGACACAGGCGTGCCGGCCGCCGAGGCGCTGTGCGAGGAGCTGTTCGACGCCCAGTTGCTCGACATCGTCGGCAGCGAGCAGAACGGCCAGCCCCGGTTCCGGATGCACGACCTGGTCCGCCTCTACGCCCGCGAACAGGCACACCACCAACAGAGCCCGCAGGAGCTGGCCGCCGCCACCCAGCGGGCCGCAGGTGCGCTGCTGCACCTTGTCGCCGCCGTGACGGCCCAGGTGGACAGCGGCATCTGGATCCCGGTGGCCACAGCAGACGCCTGCTGGCCGCTGCCGGAGGCCACGGCCGAGGCGTTGATGGCACACTCGACCGCCTGGCTGGAGCAGGAACTTCAACTGGTCGAGGCCCTGGTACGGCGCAGCGCCACCACCCCGGCCACCGGCCAGTGCTGGCAGCTGGCGGTCACGCTGTCGCCCGCGTTGCAGATGCGTCGGGAGAACGAAATCTGGCAGGACCTGCTACGGCTGGCGTTGGACGCCGCCGAGGCAACCGGTGACGCGCGCGCCGAGGCGTTGATCCGCCACGCGCAGGGCATCGCTGACATGGACCGTAACCACCGGGAGGACGGACTGCGCAACCTGCATGCCGCATACCGGTACTTCGCCGACCGCGAGGAGCCGGCCATTACCGGGCGGACGATGATGTCGCTGGGGATCGCCGAGCGCATCCGGGACCGTAACGCGGCGGCTCGGGAGTGGTTCCAGAAGGCTCTGCCGCTGCTGGGCGGAGCCTCTTCCCGCCGGTCGCTGGGCTTCGCCATCCGCTCGCTGGGTCAGGTGGCGATGGATGACGGCGACCTGGACACGGCGGACGAGTACCTCAGCCAGGCGTTGTCGATCTTCCGGACGGAGGCCAGTGCGCTGGGCGGAGCGGTCACCCTGTTCTGGCACGGCCAGCTGCGGTTACGCCAGGGCCGCCAGGCCGAGGCGGAGGAGCAGTGCCGGGCGGCCCTGGCCATCGCCCGTTCGCTGGGCGACAAGCCCGGCATTGCCATGACCCTCTACGGCCTGGGCCTGTGCCTGCTCAAGCGCGGTGACCGGGAGGGCGGCCGCGCGCACCTGGAAGAGGCGCTACGGCTCCGCGCGAAGCCGACCCCGGGGCCGCTGGACCAGCGCATCCGTCAGGTACTCGCGGAGATGTGATACCCGGGGTCCAACGCTGGGGCACAGCGCACCGGGCCAGTTGCCGACTGGCCACCCGCCGGCCACCTACCGACGGGTCGGCGCCGCGGTGTCCGCAGCGGTGGCCACCGGCTCGGCGGCGCGCTCCGCCGGTACCCGCGCCTCGTCCGGGACCGGGCGGCGCGGGGCGGCGGTGAAGGCGGAGGCGATCGCCGCGATGACGCTCATCGCCGCCGCGGCCAGGAACACCACCACCAGGCCGGAGTGGAACGGGCCGGAGATCAGGTGCGGGAAGAACTCCTTGCCGGTCAGGGTGGCCCGGTTGGCGGCCGGCAGGCTGTCCAGCACGCCGCTGGGGCCGAGCAGTTCGGCCAGCGGGTTGTAGCCGAGGAACGCGGCGAACAGTGAACCCACCGGCGGCAGCGCACCGACCTGGGCGGCCGCCTGAGCGGGTACGCCCTGCGCGATCAGCCCGCTGGTGAGCGTGTCCGGCAGGGTGGCGGCCAGGCCGACGATCATGAGTGAGAAGAAGATGCCGATGGACAGCGCAGCACCGGAGTTGAAGAAGGTACCCCGCATGCCGGCGGCCGCGCCGCGCTGGTGGGCCGGGACGGCGCCCATCACGGCGCTGGTGTTGGGCGCGGAGAAGATGCCCGAACCCAGCCCGTTGACGGCGATCAGTGCACCGAACAGCCAGTACGGGAAGTCCACCGGGAGCAGCACCAGGCCGATGAAGCTGGCGGCCACCACGAGTGCGCCACCGACGGCGAAGACCCGGGGGCCGTACCTGTCGGACAGGGCGCCGGAGAGCGGTCCGGCGACCAGGAAGCCGACGGTCAGCGGGAGCAGGTAGATGCCGGCCCACAGCGGGGTGTCGGCGTAGTCGTAGCCGTGCAGCGGCAGCCAGATGCCCTGCAGCCAGATGATCAGCATGAACTGCATGCCGCCCCGGCTGATCGCGGCCAGCAGCCCGGCCAGGTTGCCGCTGGCGAAGGTGCGATCGCGGAACAGCGCCAGGTGGAACATCGGGTCGGCGACCCGGGTCTCCACCACGCAGAACAGCACGAGCAGCGCGGCGCCGCCGAAGAGACCGGCCAGTACCCACGGGTTGGTCCAGCCGGTGGTGTGGTCGCCATACGGCTGGATGCCGTACGTGATGCCGGTGAGCAGGGCGGTCAGGCCGACGGCGAAGGTGACGTTGCCCCACCAGTCGAGCCGGCCGCCGCGCCGCTCGCCCAGCTCGTGCAGGGACAGCAAGGCCCAGACAGTGCCGGCCAGCCCGATCGGCACGCTGACCCAGAAGACGGCCCGCCAGTCCCACTCGGCGAGCAGCCCGCCGAGCACCAGCCCGATGAACGAGCCGGCGATGGCGGCCACCTGGTTGACGCCCAGCGCCATGCCACGCTGGCGGGCCGGGAAGGCGTCAGTGAGGATGGCGGTGGAGTTGGCGAAGATCATCGCGCCGCCGACCGCCTGGACCACCCGCCAGCCGATCAGCCAGAGCGCACCGGCCGCGTGCACGAACGGGTCCAGCGACAGCGCGACCGAGGCCAGCGAGAAGATCACGAAGCCCCAGTTGTAGAGCTTGACCCGGCCGTACATGTCGCCGAGGCGCCCCAGCGCCACCACCAGCACCGCCGACACCAGCAGGAAGCCCATCAGCATCCAGAGCAGGTAGCTGACGTTGCCGGGGGCGAGCGGGTCGAGGTCGATGCCGTTGAAGATGGCCGGCAGCGAGATGATCACGATGGACGAGTTCACCGTCGCCAGCAGCATGCCGAGCGTGGTGTTGGACAGGGCCACCCATTTGTACCGGGGGTGATCGCGATCGAAGCGCTGCGCCATGGGGGTACTTTAGTTGCCTGAAGCAAACTTTACCCGATTCTGATGACTACTGTGAGTCACCCCACAGCTTCGTCAGTACCACCCGGGTGTCGTGCAGCAGCTGCGGGAGCACCCTGGTCCGCCCCACCACCGCCATGAAGTTGGTGTCCCCGCCCCACCGGGGTACCACGTGCTGGTGCAGGTGCGCGGCGATGCCCGCGCCGGCCACCGAGCCCTGGTTCATCCCGATGTTGAAGCCGTGCGCACCGCTGCCCCGTCGGACCACCCGCATCGCCGTCTGGGTGAAGGCGCCGAACTCGGCCACCTCGGCGGCGTCCAGTTCGGTGTAGTCCGGTACATGCCGGTACGGGCAGACGAGCAGGTGACCGGGGTTGTAGGGGTACAGGTTGAGGACCGCGTACACGCGCTCGCCCCGGGCAACCACCAGGCTGGTCTCCGCCGGCTGCGAAGGCGCGAGGCAGAACGGGCAGCCGGCCGGTGTCTCGTACCCCGGCCCGTCATCGCGGTCCGACCCGCTGACGTAGGCCAGCCGGTGCGGCGTCCAGATCCGTTCCAGATCATCGGGTACCCCGGGCGACGTCACCTGAGCGATCGTAGTGTCCGGCGCCCCGGACGGCTGAGCCGACCGGCCGGGTTGACTCTCGCCCAGCCCGAGAGTTCTAGCCTTTGCGCATGTCAGCGCTGTTGCCCATCGGTCGCTTCGCCCGGCTCACCGGGCTGTCCGTCGGCGCCCTGCGGCACTACGCGCAGATCGGCCTGCTGCCGCCGGCCCGGGTCGACCCGCACACCGGGTACCGCTCGTACACCGCCGCCCAGGCACCCGCCGCCCGGCGCATCGCGGCGCTGCGTGACCTGGAGGTACCGCTGCCCCTCATCCGGCAACTGCTGGAGGTGCCGGCGGTCGAGGTCCGCCAGCGGCTGCGCCGCTACCGCGCGGAGCTGGAGGCCCAGGTCTGGCGCCTGCAACGGCAGTCCCACCGACTCGCCCACTACACCGAGGAGACCCCCGTGCCCGAAACCACCGCCACCCCGACGCACGCCCCCGACCACGACCACCCGCACGACCACCCCCACGACCACAGCCACCCGCACGACCCCAGCCACCCGCACGACCACGGCCACCCGCACGACCACGACCAGCCGGCTGACCACGAGCACGGGCACGAGCACCCGGAAGGGCACACGCACAGCGAGGGACCGGACCGGCGGCCGTTGAGTACCGCCGCGCTCGACCCGGGCGACGAGCGCCGGCTGGCCGCGCAGCTGTTCAACGGCGTCTGGGAGCTGTTGGAACGCCCCGTCCGCAGCACCGACGACGACTTCGCCATGCTGCACGCCGCGCACGCCAGCCGCTACCACTGGGGCGTGGTGGGGCAGCCGGTGCACTGGGCCCGTGGCGAATGGCAGATCTCCCGCGTCTACGCCGTCCTCGGCCGCGCCGAACCCGCGCTGCACCACGGCCTGCGCTACCTCACCCTGGTCGACGCACACGGGCTGGCACCCTTCGACCGCGCCTACGCCCACGAGGCGATCGCCCGCGGCTACCGGGTAGCCGGCGACCCGGCCCGCCAGGCCGAGCACCTGGCGCTGGCCCAGGCCGCCGCGGCCGCCATCACCGACCCGGAGGAACTGGAGTTCCTCCTCCCCGACCTCGACCAACTCGCCACGTGACCCGCAACCGGGGATCTTGGGCTTGTGGCTGTCTCGGCCGCCCGTGACACAGCCACAAACCCATGATCACCCCGGCCGCGTGGCGGGCAGCGGAGATCAGCTGGCTGAGGGGCCGGTGTTGGTGCGGGAGCGGATGGTGGCGGCGACGTGGGAGACCGCTTCGTCCAGGGGGACTCCGTTGCGCTGGGTGCCGTCGCGGTAGCGGAAGGAGACTGTGCCGGCGGCCACGTCGTCGTCGCCGGCGATCGCCATGAACGGGATCTTCTGCTGCTGGGCGGTGCGGATCTTCTTCTGCATCCGGTCGTCGGAGGTGTCCACCTCGGCCCGGATGCCCTGCTCGCGCAGCCGCGCCACGAAGCCGTCGAGGTAGTCGGCGTGGTCGTCCCGGATCGGGATGCCGACCACCTGCACCGGCGCCAGCCAGGCCGGGAAGGCGCCCGCGTAGTGCTCGGTGAGCAGGCCGACGAAGCGCTCGATGGAGCCGAACAGCGCCCGGTGGATCATGACGGGCTGCTGCCGGCCGCCCTCGGCCTGGAACTCCAGCCCGAACCGGGCCGGCTGGTTGAAGTCCACCTGGATGGTCGACATCTGCCAGGTACGCCCGATCGCGTCGCGGGCCTGCACGGAGATCTTCGGACCGTAGAAGGCCGCGCCGCCCGGGTCGGGGACCAGCTCCAGCCCGGACTCCACGGCCGCCTGGCGCAGCGCCTCGGTGGCCTCCGCCCACTGGGCGTCGTCGCCGATGAACTTCGGCGAATCGTCCCGGGTGGACAGTTCCAGGTAGAAGTCGGTGAGGCCGAAGTCGCGCAGCAGGTCCAGCACGAAGCTGAGCAGGCTGCGCAGCTCGCCGGGCATCTGCTCCTTGGTGCAGTAGATGTGCGCGTCGTCCTGGGTCATCCCGCGTACCCGGGTCAGCCCGTGCACCACGCCGGACTTCTCGTAGCGGTACACCGAGCCGAACTCGAACAGCCGCAGCGGCAGCTCCCGGTACGACCGGCCACGGGACCGGAAGATCAGGTTGTGCATGGGGCAGTTCATCGCCTTGAGGTAGTACTGCGCCCCCTCCATCTCCATCGGCGGGAACATCGTCTCGGCGTAGTACGGCAGGTGCCCCGAGGTCTGGAACAGGTTGGCCTTGCTGATGTGCGGGGTGTTGACGAAGGAGTACCCGGCCCGCTCGTGCGCCAGCCGGGAGTAGTTCTCCATCTCCCGGCGGATGATGCCGCCCTTGGGGTGGAAAACGGCCAGCCCGGAACCGATCTCGTCGGGGAAGCTGAACAGGTCCAGGTCGGCGCCGAGCTTGCGGTGGTCGCGGCGGGCCGCCTCCTCCAGCAGCTTGAGATAGTCCTTGAGGGCGTCCCGGGTCGGCCAGGCGGTGCCGTACACCCGTTGCAGTTGGGGGTTCTTCTCCGAGCCGCGCCAGTAGGCGGCGGCGCTGCGCATCAGCTTGAACGCGCCGATCAGCCGGGTGCTGGGCAGGTGCGGCCCCCGGCACAGGTCGCCCCAGCGGCGGTTGCCGTCCCGGTCGAGGTTGTCGTAGATGGTCAGCTCGCCGCCGCCCACCTCCATCACCTCGGCGTCGTCGACGTCGCCCTTGAGATCGACGAGCTCCAGCTTGAACGGCTCGGCGGCCAGTTCAGACCGGGCCTGGTCGAGGGAGTCGAAGCGGCGACGGCGGAAGCTCTGCCCGGACTTGACGATCTCCTGCATCTTCTTCTCGACCTTGTCGAGGTCCTCCGGCTGGAACGGCCGGGGCACCTGGAAGTCGTAGTAGAAGCCGTTCTCGATGGGCGGGCCGATGCCCAGCTTCGCCTCCGGGAAGATCTCCTGCACGGCCTGGGCGAGCACGTGCGCGGTGGAGTGGCGCAGCACCGCCAGGCCGTCCGGGGAGTCGAGGGCGACCGGGATGACGGTCACCTCGGTGTCGGGTGTCCAGTCCAGGTCGCGCAGCTGGCCGGCAGCGTCGCGGACCACCACCACCGCCCGCGGCCCGGTCGCCGGCAGCCCGGCGGCGGCCACCGCCGCGCCGGCCGTCGTCCCGGCGGCCACGACGACGGGCTCGGCCACCGGACGGGACACTGCGGGTGCGGACACGACGCTCTCCTCAGGCAGGGACGAAACGGCTGTACGGCAGATGCTAACCGCCGCGCCACGGTCGGCGGCCGGCGCCCGCCCTGGGTAAGGTCGAGGGCGACAACCCGGAGGGGGTACGCCTCGTGCAGGTCACCTGGTGGGGGCATGCCACCGTGAGCATCACCGACGGCGGCGGGCACCTGCTCACCGACCCGGTCCTCGGCAACCGCATCGCCCACCTGCGCCGTCGCCGCGGCACCCGCCCGGTGCTGCCCAGCCCGGTCGACGCGATCCTGATTTCGCACCTGCACGCCGACCACTTCGACGTGGCCTCGATCCGGCAGCTGCCCGGGGTGCCGCTGGTCGTGCCGCACGGCGCCGGGGCGTTCGTGCGGCGTACCCTCGGGCACCGCCGGCCCTGTCACGAGCTCTCCCCCGGCGCCGAGATCACCGTCGGTGACCTGCGCGTGCGGGCCGTCCCGGCGAACCACACCGACCTGCGCCACCCCTGGTCACGGCACCGGGCGGCGGCCGTCGGCTATGTCGTCGAGGGCGACTGCAGCGTCTGGTTCGCCGGGGACACCGACCTGTTCGCCGGGATGACCGACCTGGGCCACCTGGATCTCGCACTGGTCCCGGTGGGCGGCTGGGGGCCGTCGCTCGGGCCGGGGCACCTCGACCCGCGCCGAGCCGCCGAGGCGGTCCGGCGCAGCGCGGCCAGCAGCGCCGTGCCGATCCACTACGGCACGCTGTGGCCCTACGGCCTGGACAAGATACGCCCGGAGCTGTTCGAACCGCCCGGCCGCCGGTTCGCGCAGTGCGCCGCCGAGATCAGCCCGAACACCATCGTGCACGTGCTGAACCCCGGGGAGTCGCTGACCGTCCGACCGGCCACCGTTCCGTGAACACTCTCGCCACCGCGTTCGCCGCCGCCGGTTCGCTGCTCCTGCTCGTCGCCCTCGGCTCCGCCATTCCAGTGCTGCCCACCGGGGCGGCGGTCAGCGCCGCCGCGGTGGTGGCGGTGCACCGGGAGGCGTACACGGTGCTGATCATCGTGCTGGCCGGGGCGCTCGGCGCCTACCTGGGCGACGCCGGTACCTACTGGATCTGCCGCTCCGGCGGCGTGGCGCTGGCCAGCAAGCTACGGCTGATCCGGGAGAGCGGGCAGCGGCTGGAGCCGGTGGCGCAGCGGCTGTCCGCCAGCCCGACCCCGGTGCTGCTGGTGTCCCGGCTGGTGCCGGGCGGCCGGGTGCCGGTGCTGCTGGCCGCCGCGGTGCTGGGTGTCGGGTGGCGCCGGTTCGCCGTGGCCAACGCCTGGGCGTGCCTGCTGTGGTCAGCGGTGTACGCCACGATCGGCCTGCTCAGCGGCTCCCTCTTCGCCGAGCCCTGGCAGGGCATCGTGGCCGCGGTGCTGCTCATCCTGCTCTTCACCCAGCTGGCCGGCTGGATCCGCCGCCGCCGGGAGGCCGACGAGGCGGTCACCTGACTCCGCCGGCAGCGCCTGCGCGTCGGCCCCCACCGGCTCGCGCAGCCCCAGCTCGGTGAGCCAGCCGGCCAGCTCCCGGTAGACCGCGTCCGGGCCGACCAGGATCGGCTCGCGCAGGGTGAACCGGGACGGGTAGACCAGCACCGCCTCGGTCTGCCAGCCGCCCAGGCCGCCGTGGCAGCCGACCAGCTCCTCGAAGGCGCACACCTCCTCGGTCACCGGGTCGTACGAGCTGATCACCACGAGGTCACCGACGTTGTCCAGGTGCTGGTGGGCGAGTACGTCCCGGGCGGCGAACGGGCCGTAGGGCAGCAGCGGGTCCACCCCTTCCACCACGCCGTCGACCAGCCGGTGGCTGCCGGCCGCGCCGATCGCCACCGGCCCGTGGTCGACGGTGCGTACCACCACCACCCCGATGCCCGGGTGGCTGGCCAGGCCCGGTACCAGATCGGGGTAGCGGATCAGCAGCTCGTCCAGGGTGGCCCGGTGCGGGATCTCGGTCAGGTACACCATCGCCAGGTTCCCGGAGGCGACCACCACCACCTCCGCGCCGGCCGCCACCGCCCGCTCCTCCCGGTCGGCCGGGCCGAGCGTGCTGTCCCGGCGCTTCCAGGCGCGGGCCGCCGCCCCGGTCACCCCGTGCCGGCCGGCGAGGCTGGCCAGCAGCGTGTTCAGCGGACCCCAGCTCTCCACCTCACCGGTGGCGGCCACGGCGCTGTCCCCGGCGGTGAGCCGGTGCACCACCGACTCCAGCCGCTCGCCGTGCCGCTGGGCGAACGGCGGCCCCTGGCTCTGCCCGTGGTCGGAGAGCACCACCAGCTCGTAGGCGCGGGCCGCGTCGGCGCTGATCCGGTGCAGGGTGCCGAGCACCCGGTCCAGCCCCTCCAGGGTCTGCATCGCCTCCGGCCGGCCCGGTCCGGCGTGGTGGGCCACCTCGTCGTAGTCGACGAAGTCGCAGAAGATGGCCGGCGCGCCGTTGCCCATCTGCTCGGCGATCAGCGCCACGTTGAGGTCGCGCAGCAGGATGTTGGACAGCGGCCGCAGCAGCACGTAGGCGCCGAACCGGGAGACCCGCGGGTAGACGTTGCGGCGCTTCTGCCGGCGCGCCTGCTGCAGCTCCTTGATGATCTCGCCGATCGACAGCACCACGGCGCGGACCAGCCCGTACGGGTTGACCATGAACGTCGCGTACCCGCGCACCGCCCGGCCGGGCAGCGCCGCGCTGCTGACGTTGAGCAGGCCGATGCCCGCCCCGCCGGAGAACATGTTGGAGATGCTGACCCCGCCACCGGTCAGCAGCCCGGCGCCCCGGGCGGCCAGCCGCGCCTCGATCACCGCCGCGTCCCGGGGCCGGTTGGCCACCATCAGCCGGCCGGAGCGCTTCTCGTACCAGCGGAACGCCGGTACCTGGCTGGTGTCGCCGTAGAGCAGGCCGGCCTGGCCGGCCGGAGTGGTCGACGGCAGCCCGGTGTGCCAGCTGGCGAAGCGGTGCGAGGCGGGGGCGGTGCCGCGGGGCGGGCGGCCCGGGTGGGTGCGGCGGATCGTGCGCCCCGGAGGGAGCGGCTCGCCGTGCAGGAAACGGCGCAGGTTGGGCAGGTTGCCGGTCTGCACCGCCCAGCGCAGCAGCGGCGCGGCCAGCCCGTCCAGCTGCACGATGAGCAGGCCGGGCGGGCGGTCGACGACCGGCGAGCCGGCCGCCGTGCGGGCCATCCGGCGGCGTACCTCACCGAGGAAGACGTCCTCGCTGCCGGCGTCGGCGAGCCAGTTGACCATCGCCTGCAGCGCCGCCGCCACCCAGGCCACGCCGGCCGCCGAAAGCACGCCGCCGTGCACGGTGACGCCGGAGGCCAGCCGCAGCGCGATGTACATCACCAGCGCCTGCAGGCACACCCCGATGACCAGGGCAACCACTCCGCCGAAGGCGACGGCCAGGGCCACCAGCAGCGGGCGCAGCAGCGCGCCGATCAGGGCCACCAGGATGACCAGCCCGACCATCGCCCACGGGCCGCCGGTCGCGGTGACGCCGGGCATCAGCCAGAAGGTCACCGAGAGCACCACGAAGGAGGTGACGAAGCTGCGGACCAGGGATCGGGCCCAGGCCACCGTCAGCCGCCAGTCGCGCAGCGTACGCATCCCCAGCCGCAGCTGCAGCCGTACCCCCGCCGCCAGCGACCGCACCGCCCACCCCCTGTGCCCGGCGCGCACCGACGGCGGGCTTTCTCCATCCAGGCTTGCACACCTTCCGACGCCCGGCCACGGAGATCGGCCGGTCGGCCGCACCGGCCCGACCGTGGCCTGGCAGATCGGCCGGTGCGCCCGATCCGCCGGGCCACGGGTCGGCCGGTTCACACTTCCGCCGGCCGGCACCCGGCGCGCTGCGGCGCTGTCGGCGTTAGATTGTCGGCGTGTCCGCCCAGCAGATGATCTCGGCGCTGCAGCGCCGGTACCGTGAGTACTTCGCCGCCCAGCCGGCGATCCCATTCGCCGTGGCGCCCGCGCCCGGCGCCCCTGCCCACCTGTTCGGCTCCGGTAGCCCCGCCTTCACCATCACCGTGCGGGACGGCCGGGGTGCGCGGGCGCTGGCCAGCCTGGACCAGTTCGGCGTGGCGGTGGCCTACCTGGAGGGCTGGCTGGACGTCGACGGCGACCTGGCGGCGGCGCTGCGGATGCGCCGCTTCTTCCGGGACATCCACCCGGTCGCCTGGCTGTCCCGGTTCGCCCCGGCGCTGCTGCGCGGGCGCAAGGAGCACGACCGGCGCTCCATCTCGCACCACTACGACGAGGACTCCGACTTCTTCCTGACCTTCCTGGACACCCGGCACCGCTGCTACACCGAGGGCGTCTTCGCCTCCGACGACGAGCCGCTGGAAGACGCGATGACCCGCAAGATGCAGATCGCGGTGGACGCGCTCGGCCTCAAGCCCGGCGACCACGTGCTGGAGGTGGGTGGCGGCTGGGGCGCCTTCACCGAGTTCGCCGCCCGGCAGGGTATCGAGGTCACCACCACCACGCTGTCGGTGGAGTCGGAGCGCTACCTCAACGGCCTGATCGAACGGGAAGGGCTGCCGGCCCGGGTGGTCCGCCAGCACATCTTCGGCTACACCAGCCCGACCCGCTACGACGCGATCGTCAACATGGGCGTCACCGAGCACCTGCCCGACTACCGCACCACCCTGCGCAAGTACGCCGAGCTGGTCAAGCCGGGCGGCGGGGTGTACCTGGACGCGCTGGCGATGCGCGCCAAGCACCGGGTCTCCACCTTCATGAGCCGCTACGTCTACCCGGGCGGCTCCTCCCCGCTGCTGCTGCACCAGTACCTGCGGGAGGTGGCCCGGTCGCCGTTCGAGCTGGTCAGCGTCGACGACGACCGGCACAACTACTACCTGACCTGCCGGCGCTGGGCGCAGCGGCTGGACGCCGCCCGGGACGACGTGGTCCGGCGCTGGGGCGACCCGCTGTACCGCCGGTTCCGGCTGTTCCTGTGGGGCTCGGCCGCCGGCTTCGACACCGGCCTGGTGCAGGCGTACCGCTGGGTGCTGCGGATGCCGGCGGCCTGAGCCCGCCCGCCGGCATCCGCACCGCCACCCGCTCGCCAGCTACCGCCAGAACCCGCTGCGCCGGGACTCCCCGCTCGGGTCGCCCCCGCCGGATCCTCCGGTCGGGCCGGTCCCGCCGGCCAGGTCGGCGAGGACCTGCACGGCCCGCGCCCAGCGGGTCTCGAACGGGACCGATTCGTCGCGCAGCAGGCGCACCAGGTCGGCGAGGGTGGCGGCGTGCTGGCCGGAGCCCGGGTCGTGGGCCAGCGCGGCCAGCCGGCTGGCCAGGTCGTCGAGGAGTTCGCGGCGCTGGCGCAGCGGCGCCTGGGCGGCGGCCGTCAGAGCGCGGTGCTCCTCGGCCAGGACCGGCAGCACGGTGACCCGGGCCAGCGACAGCTCACCGTCGATGTACCCGCCGATGGGCAGCTCGCTGTCGATGTAGCTGGCCGTCCCGGTGGGCTCCGGCGGGGTCGAGCGCGCCAGCCCGGCCAGCTTCGCCCGGAACGGCGCGGCCCGGCCTGGCGCCGGCGGCGGGGCGGCGGCCGGCCCGCCCGCGAAGGGCGAGCTGGCCGACAGCGGGTACGCCATCGGGGACAGCAGCGGCGGCGGGGCGCCGACGGGCGCCGGCTGCCAGCCGGCCGGCTGCTCGACCGGCTGCGTCACCCGGTGCGGCGCGCTGCCGTCGGTGACCACCCGGGTGTCCACGGCGACGTACGCGGTGAACCGGCAGAGCACCCCGTAGCGCAGCGAGGCCGCGGTGATCTCCTGCTCCAGCTGCGGGTCCCGGGTGACCGTGTAGCGGTCCTCCAGATCTCGCAGGTACGCCCGCGCCCAGCACGGGGTGACCGCGTCGCCGGCCACCCGCCGGGGCGCCGGGGCGCTGCTCCACTGCTCGTCGTCGGCGGTACGCCCGCGCAGCGCCAGCCCGGCCGGCTCGCCCTGGTAACGGCCGGCCACCACCAGCGGCACGCCGGGGAACAGGTCGCCCAGCCCGGTCACGGTCCCCGGGGTGACGCCGGTGCCGTCCAGCCGCAGCCCGGTGACCGCCGGGGCGCCGATGCGCCGGTGGATGCGCTCCATCGCCGCGTCCAGCCGGTCCTCCGACTCGACCAGTTCGCACCGGCCGTGCCCGGCGCTGGCCAGCCGGCCCAGGAACCCGGCGTTGACGGCCTGGTCGATGCCGACGGTGTGCACCCGCACGCCGCCGAGCGCCCCGGCGACCTCCCGCAGGATGTGGTCCTCGTTGCCCACCTGCCCGTCGGTGACCAGCACCAGCACCCGGTCGCGCTGGCTGTCGCCGAGCAGCGCCAGCCCGTCGCGCAGCGGGGCGAGCAGTTCGGTACCGCCCCGGGCGTCCATCCGGGCCAGGTGCTCCACGGCCCGGTAGCGGTGCCGGTCGCTGGCCGGTACCAGGCCGGCGGGCAGGCCCTCGGGGTGCTCGATCCGGTCGTCGAAGGCGAGCACGGCGAACCGGTCGGCGTCGAGCAGGGTGTCCACGATCCGGGCGGCGGCGCGTCGGGCGGCCACCATCTTCCAGCCGCCCATGCTGCCGGAACGGTCCAGCAGCAGCACCACGTCGCGGGGCCGGCGGGCCTCGCTGTCGGCGGGCGGGTAGGCCAGCAGCTGG
>CAVTWH010000003.1:0-6245 GCA_963738365.1 uncultured Actinomycetota bacterium | reverse complement strand
GAGCTTGCCGTTGGTCACGTTCACCACGGTCTGCCCGGCCTCCGGGAAGCCGTAGCCGGCCTCGGCGTAGGGCAGCGGGCGCAGCTCGTAGAAGGAGTTGAGGTAGCTGCCGGGCAGCCCGTGCGGCTCCCCCTCGTCCAGGTTGCCGCGCAGCCCGATGTGGCCGTTGGCCAGCGCGAACACCGATTCGGACTGGGCCAGCAGGTCCAGGTTGAGGGAGGTCTCGCGGACCCGCCACGGCTCGACCGGGTACTCCAGGTGGCGGATCACGGCCGCTCCAGCAGCTCGGCGAGGTCGGCGACCACCAGGTCGGCGCCGTGCCGGCGCAGCTCGTCGGCGTGCTCCTGCCGGTCCCCGCCGACGACCCGGTTCAGGCCGACCACGAAGAAGCCACCGCCGCGGCCGGCCGCCACCCCGGCCAGGGCGTCCTCGAAGACCGCCGCGGCGGCCGGAGCCGCGCCCAGCTGGCCGGCGCCGGCCAGGTAGGTGTCCGGGGCCGGCTTGCCGGCCAGGCCGCGCTCGGCGGCCAGCACGCCGTCCACCACGACGTCCAGCAGCCCGGCCAGCCCGGTGGTGGCCAGCACGTCGCGGGTGTTGGCGCTGGCCGAGACGACCGCCGTGCGCAGCCCGGCGGCCCGGGCGGCGCGCAGGTAGGCCACCGAGCCGGCGTAGACGGCCACCCCGTCGCGACGGATGCGGCGCAGCAGGTTGGCGTTCTTCCGGTTGCCCAGGCCGTGCACGGTGAGCGCGTCGGGCGGGTCGTCCGGGGCGCCGTCGGGCAGGGTGATGCCGCGCGAGGCGAGGAAGGCGCGTACCCCGTCGGCGCGTGGGCGGCCGTCGACGTAGGCGCGGTAGTCGGCGTCCTGGTCGAACGGCCGGTACTCCCCGCCGGTCCGGGCGGCCCGCTCGGCAAGGAAGGCGTCGAAGGTTTGCGCCCAGGCGGCGTCGTGCACCGCGGCGGTACGGGTGAGTACCCCGTCCAGGTCGAACAGGCAGGCGGTCACGCGTGCGGGAAGCCCGAGCACCCACCCAATGTAGGCGGGTCGGGCGCGGCGCGCCCGGCGGAGCCGGTGAAGGTCAGTGGGGCCGGGCAACCGGGGCCGGAAAAGCGACCGAGGTTGCCGCACGGGGGAACGGCAACCTCGGGGCCTGTCGCTGGCCGCCGGACCCTCCGCGGGTCCTCGACCGGGTCACCGGAGCGTACCGGATATCGAGCCGTTTCGTCCATGCCATTGGACGGCACGAATCCGGGACCCGGACGGGCCAAAGTTTGCCTACCGTCAGACCTGGGCATGTGCCGTTGGCAGGCGTGCCGGGCGACCGTGGCAAGCGCATTGTCCGGCGGCGCCCGCGGCCACCGTCGGCCCGCGACGAAGCGGCCTGCTGGCACGTGAACAGGTTCACCGGGGAGGAACGGCCATGGACGAGCTGAAGATGGTGGAGACGGTGGCCGATGACGGCCAGGGGCTGCTCTACCTCGTCGGGATCATCGTGCTGCTCGGCATGGCCGGCATCCTGGCCATCTCCGGCGGCTGATCCGGGCCATCCGCAACCGCCCCGCGTGGAAGATTTCCGTGCGGCCCCGGGCGCGCGGCTGAGGACGTACACCGGGACGGGGCGACAACGACAGGCGCCCGGCCGCATCATGAGGGTATGGCGGCCGCCGACGGGTACCGCGCGATCAGCCGGGAACTGCTCATCCGCTACCTCGACGGGTGCGCTCCCCCGCTGCTGCACGCGGCGCGCCGGCTGACCTACGCCGAGTACGCCGACCCGCCGGCCGACGAGCCCGCGGCGGTGGCCGCGCTCGCCGTCTTCGCCGAGTTCCCGGACCTGCTGGCCCGGCACCAGCTGCACCTGGTGCTGGCCGGCGCCGGATCGGCCGGTCGGGACGCGGTCAGCGCCGCCCGGGACCGCCTCGCGCTGCCGTGCCAGCTGCACCCGGTCGACGGGAGCCTGCTGGCGGCGCTGCGCGCCTCGGGCGCGCTCGGTACCCCCGTGCTGGCCTACGCCGACCTCTCCGGCGACCTGGCCGGGCTCGCCGACGCCCTGCGCGCGCTGGCCACCAACCCGGGCAGCGACGCGCTGGTGATCGCCGCCAGCGGCGACCCGGGGGCCGGTACCGCCGCCGGCTTCGCGCACAGCGTCGCGGTGCACCTGGTCGCCGGGGACGGGCAGCCGCGGCTGCTGCTGTTCGCCAGCAACGCCGGCCGGCACCTGGAGGCGGTCAAGGACGCCCTGTGGGCCGTCGACGAGTACGCCGGCGTGCGCTACCGCGACCCGGCCGACCCGGAGCACACGACGCTGGACATCTCGCTGCGCCCGGGGCTGGGCCCGCTGCGCCGGGCGCTGGCAACGGCCCTGTCCGGCGGTCCGCGTACCGTGGCGCAGCTGCGCGAACACACCCGGGAACGGACCATCTACCGGGCCGCCGAGGCGGTCCGGGCGGTCCAGGCGATGCTGCTGGCGGGGCAGGCGCAGCGCACGCCCGAGCACGGCCGGCTCGGCGCCGACACGGTGATCTCCGCACGCTGATCCCCTGCGCCGGACAGGCGCCCGGCGCACAGCGGGTGCACAGGTTGTCCGCAGCACCGGCACAGCAGCCGTGGCCACCATGGCAGCATGGCGTTCGTGACCACTCCAGCGACCGGACCCGGCGGGCCGGCGGGCCGGGAGCAGCTGCGCCACCCCGACGGGGGCGCGGTCCGGGTGCTCGTGGTCGACGACGAGCCCACGCTGGCCGAGCTGCTCGCCATGGCGCTGCGCTACGAGGGCTGGGAGGTGCGTACCGCCGCCGACGGCCGGGGTGCGCTGAAGGCCGCCCGGGACTTCGCTCCCGACGTGGTGATCCTCGACGTGATGCTGCCCGACATCGACGGGCTGGAGGTGCTGCGCAAGCTGCGCGCCCAGACCCCGGCGCTGCCGGTGCTGTTCCTCACCGCCCGGGACGCCGTGGAGGACCGGGTCGCCGGGCTCACCGCGGGCGGCGACGACTACGTGACCAAGCCGTTCAGCCTGGAGGAGGTGGTGGCCCGGCTGCGCGGGCTGCTGCGCCGGGTCAGCACGCTGACCGCGCAGGCCGGCTCGGTGCTCACCGTCGGGGATCTGGAGCTGGACGAGGACGCCCACGAGGTACGCCGGGGCGGCGACCCGATCGGGCTCACCGCCACCGAGTTCGAGCTGCTGCGCTACCTGATGCGCAACCCGCGCCGGGTGCTGTCCAAGGCACAGATCCTGGACCGGGTGTGGAACTACGACTTCGGCGGCCAGGCCAACGTGGTGGAGCTGTACATCTCGTACCTGCGCAAGAAGATCGACGCGGGGCGGGAGCCGATGATCCACACCCTGCGCGGCGCCGGCTATGTCCTCAAGCCGGTCGGCTGAGACGCGCTCCGGGCGCCTGCGCCCGGCCCGGTGGAAGCTGCGTACCCGGCTGCTGGCCGCGCTGATCGCCCTGTTCGCCGTGGTCTGCCTGGTGATCGGTGTGGTCACCACGGTGACCCTGCGCGGCGTGCTGCTCGACCAGGTCGACGACCAGCTGCGCGCCGCGTCCAACCGGTCGCTGGCCGCGGTGGGGCAGAACACCGACCACCCGCCGGACCAACGCGTCGGGGCCGGCATCGGCAGCCCGCCCATCCAGGCCGAGCAGACCCTGATCGCGCTGCGCGCCGACGGCACCCTCAGCCACGTGCAGATCTCCGGCGACGCCGCCTCCCTCACCACCCAGCAGCAGCAGGCCCTGCTGGCGGTACCGGCGGACGGGCACCCGCACACCAGTGACCTCGGCGCGCTCGGCGACTACCGGGTGCTGGTCAAGGTCGACCCGGTGGCCGGGGCCCAGGTGGTCACCGGGCTGCCGCTGGCCCGTACCCAGCACATCCTGTCCACGCTGGTGCTGGTCGAGGCGCTGGTGTCGGCGGCCGCGCTGATCCTGGCCGGGCTGGCCGGCGCGCTGATCCTGCGCCGGGCGCTGCGGCCGCTCAACCGGGTGGCCGCCACCGCGCGGCGGGTCGCCGCGCTGCCGCTGGACTCGCGGCGAGGTGGCGCTGTCGGTGCGGGTACCGGACGCCGACCCGGGTACCGAGGTGGGCCAGGTGGGTGCGGCGATGAACCGGATGCTGCGGCACGTGGAGCGGGCGCTGGCCGCCCGGCACGCCAGCGAGCAGCGGGTCCGCCAGTTCGTCGCGGACGCCAGCCACGAGCTGCGTACCCCGCTCGCGGCCATCCGCGGGTACGCCGAACTGACCCGGCGGGTACGCGACGAGGTACCGCCGGACGTCACGCACGCCATCGGCCGGGTCGAGTCCGAGGCGGCCCGGATGACCACGCTGGTGGAGGACCTGCTGCTGCTGGCCCGACTGGACTCCGGCCGGCCGCTGGCCCGCGAGCCGGTCGAGCTGTCCCGGCTGGTGGTGGACGCGGTGGGCGACGCGCATATCGCCGACCCGTCGCGCCGCTACCAACTGGACCTGCCGGCGGAGCCGGTGGTCGCGCCCGGCGACGAGCAGCGACTGCACCAGGTACTGGCCAACCTGCTGGCCAACGCGCGTACCCACACGCCGCCGGAGACGCTGGTCACGGTGGCGCTGGCCGGCGGCGCCGACGAGGTGCGGCTGACCGTGGCGGACAACGGTCCGGGTATCCCGCCGGCTCTGCTGCCGGACATCTTCCAGCGCTTCGCCCGGGCCGACACGTCGCGCTCCCGGGCCGCCGGCAGCACCGGACTGGGGCTGTCCATTGTGGACGCCGTGGTGGCCGCGCACGGCGGCCGGGTGGAGGTGGCCAGCCGCCCCGGCGACACGGTCTTCGCCGTGCACCTGCCGGCCCGCTGAGCCCGGCTGGAGCGTCGCCGCGCTTCACAGCTGCCCCACAGGCCAGCCTGCCGGACGGCACAGCGGGCGCGCAGACGCTGGGTGCCATGACAGTTGGTACCCCCGCCCGGGCGGTGTGCGACGCCGCGCCGGTGGCCGTCCTGGACATCGTGATCCCGGTGTACAACGAGGAGAACGACCTGGAGCCGTGCGTACGCCGGCTGCACGGCTACCTGTCCCGCGGCTTCCCCTACCCGTTCCAGGTGACCATCGCCGACAACGCCAGCACCGACGGCACGGCGGCGATCGCCGACCGGCTGGCCGGTACCGTCCCGGGCGTCCGCGCGGTGCACCTGGCCGGGAAGGGTCGGGGCCGGGCGCTGCGGGCGGTCTGGTCGCAGGCGCCCGCCCCGGTGCTGGCCTACCTGGACGTCGACCTGTCCACCGACCTGGCGGCGCTGCTGCCGCTGGTCGCGCCGCTCATCAGCGGGCACTCCGACGTGGCCATCGGCACCCGGCTGGGGCGCGGCTCGCGGGTGGTCCGCGGCCCCAGGCGCGAGGTGATCTCCCGCTGCTACAACCTGCTCCTGCGGGGTACCCTCGCCGCCCGCTTCTCCGACGCGCAGTGCGGGTTCAAGGCGATCCGGGGTGACGTGGCCCGGCAGCTGCTGCCGATGGTGGAGGACACCGGCTGGTTCTTCGACACCGAGCTGCTGGTCCTGGCCGAACGGGCCGGGCTGCGCATCCACGAGGTCCCGGTGGACTGGGTGGACGACCCGGACAGCCGGGTCGACCTCCTCGCCACCGCCCTGGCCGACCTGCGCGGCGTGTGCCGGCTCGGCCGGGGGCTGGCCACCGGGGCTATCCCGGTGGCGGCGCTGCGCCGCCAGCTGGGCCGGGCACCGCTGACCGTGGGCGCCCAGGGGGTACCGGCCGGGCTGGCCCGGCAGGCGATCCGGTTCGCCGTCATCGGGGTGCTCAGCACGCTGGCGTACCTGGTGCTGTTCCTGCTGCTGCGCGCCGGCCTGGGGGCGCAGGCGGCCAACCTGGCGGCGCTGGCGCTGACCGCGGTCGGCAACACGGCGGTGAACCGGCGGTACACCTTCGGGGTGGTGGGCTCCGCCGGCGCGGCCCGGCACCAGGCGCAGGGGCTGCTGCTGTTCGCCCTGGGCACCGCGCTGACCAGCGGCGCGCTGGCCGCCCTGCACGCCGCCGACCCGGCCCCCGGCCGGCTGGCTGAACTGGCTGTGCTGGTGGCCGCCAACGCGGTCGCCACAGTGGCCCGCTTCGTCCTGTTCCGCGGCTGGGTGTTCGGCCGCCGACCGCGCCGCCAGCCGGCGGACCCCATCGAGATGGAGAGCTGACATGACGACACTGGCCGACCGCAACGACCCGGCGCACGAGGTGGCCACGCCGACCGCGCAGCCGCCACCA
>CAVTWH010000002.1:0-36438 GCA_963738365.1 uncultured Actinomycetota bacterium | reverse complement strand
GCTTGAACAGCACCGCGAACCGGTTGGTACCCATCTCGTTGGCGTGTTGCAGGTTGTAGAGCTCGTCCAGCTTGGCCTGGATGGTGGCGGTCGGCGTGCCGGTGTCGTACACGAAGACGTTCGGGCCGAAGTCGGGCCCGCCGGCCGGGACCGCGGCGGCCGCCGCGCCGGGCTGCATCACCAGGTCGGTCGCGGTGGCGGCGCCGGCCGCGGCGGCCAGGGTGAGCAGGCCGCGCCGGGACAGGCCCGGGCGGGTACGCGCCGGCTGTGGCGCATCGGTGTCGGATTCCATGGACCTGCCTATCGAGACGGACGGCGCGACCCGGAACCCGGGCGCGGACCGTGGCGGCAGACCGCGTTTCCCGACTTGAGCCAAGCCGTGAATTAAGGACTGGAGCGTTTGTACCGTGCCGGCCCCCGCCCGCGCTACCGGTGCCGGAACTTTGCCGCCGGGTTACCCGGTTATGTCGCGCTCGAGCGGGCAACTGCCGGTACCGGTACTCCCCGGGCGTCCGACGACTCCGCGGCACCCGCCACTGGTCAGCCGCCGGCCGCCGGCCAGCCGAGCGCGTCGAGGAACTCCTCGACGGCGGCCACCACCTGGCCCAGCACCGGCACCGAGGCACCCACCGGCCCCGGCAGCAGCATGCCGTGGTCGGCGCCCTCGACCTCCAGCACGTGCGGGCTGAGCGAGCGCGCCAGCGCCCCGTCCCACAGCTGGTCGGCGGTACCGCCCACCAGCAGAAACGGTGCGCTGGCCCGGCGCAGCGGCGGGACCGCCCAGGGCACCGCCAGCAGCGGCGTCAGCCACACGGCGGGCAGCCCGCGGGCCGCGGTCAGGCCGGCCGCCAGCGTGCCCAGCGACTTGCCGATCACCAGGGCGGTCCGCTCCGCCAGCAGCGGCTCCGCCTCGCCGGCCACCCAGTGCGCCAGGTCCGGGCCGAACTGCGGCGCGGGCCCGGACCAGAAGTGCCGGTGCACCAGGGCGCCGCGTCGGGCGGGCACCTCACCGGCGTAGTGCACGAACCCGGCCGACGGCCCGTGCCCGCCACCGCCGGGCAGTACCACCGCCTCCGGCGGCGTCACCAGAGGTCACCCGGGCGCCAGTCGGCGGTCAGGCCCGCATCCAGGTCCAGCGGTACGGCGCCCGGCAGCACCATGACGCTGCCCTGCTCGTCCGGCGTCGGTACCACCCCGGACGGGGTCAACGCCGATAGCGGACCACGCCACACCTGCCAGCCCAGCGTCGGGTAGAAGGCCAGCGCCGCGTGGCTGGCGCCGAGCGCCCCGAGGTCGTACCCGCCCCGCAGGTAGGGCTCCAGCGCGGCCATCAGCGCCCGGCCGTGCCCCTGGCGCTGGCGGTCCCGGCGGACGGCGACCGCCTCGACGTACCCGGTGCGCAGCGCCCGCCCCTGGTGCAGCAGGCGGCGCTGGATCAGGCAGGCGTGCCCGATCAGCTCGTCGCCCTCCCGGCACAGCGCGTGGATGCCGCCGAGGGCGTGTTCCCAGTCCTCCTCGGTGATGTCGTCGAAGACCAGAAAGAGCAGTCGCCGGACCCGGTCCAGGACCTCCGCGGGCAGCTGCGCGGTATGTGCCGTAGTCACGCGGGCCACCCCAGCATGATGTGCGGGTCGCCGGCGCACCGCAACGCGGAATCGCCGACCCGTCGCCGAGAAGCTCGACCCGTTGCCGCCTATGATCCGTTTCATGGCTGGCGCCTCCACCGCACCGCACGGGCACGACCACGCCCACCACCACGAGGCCCACGACCACGAGGCGCACGGTCACGACGCGCACGACCACGAGGCACACGACCACGAGCACCCCGGCGGGCTGTGGGGCCGGGTGACCCAGCTGGTGCGGCCGCACTCGCACGACGTGGCCGACAAGGTCGACCAGGCGATGGAGGGCAGCCGGGAGGGCATCCGGGCACTGTGGTGGTCGCTGGCCGTACTCGGGGTGACCGCCGCCGGGCAGGCCGTGGTGGCCGCGCTGTCCGGCTCGGTGGCGCTGCTCGGGGACACCCTGCACAACGTCGCCGACGCGCTGACCGCGCTGCCGCTCGGGATCGCGTTCGTGCTCGGGCGGCGGGCGGCCACCCGGCGCTACACCTACGGCTTCGGCCGGGCCGAGGACCTGGCCGGCATCGTCATCGTCGCGGTCATCACCGCCTCGGCGGTGCTCGCCGGTGCCCAGGCGCTGCACCGGCTGCTGCACCCGGCCGACGTCACCCACCTGTGGGCGGTGGCGTGCGCCGCGCTGCTGGGCTTCGCCGGCAACGAGGCGGTGGCCCGGTACCGGATCACCGTCGGCCGGCGGATCGGCTCGGCGGCCCTGGTCGCGGACGGGCTGCACGCCCGTACCGACGGGTTCACCTCACTGGCCGTCCTGGTGGGCGCCGGCGGCGTGGCGCTGGGCTGGCGCTGGGCCGACCCGGCGGTCGGCCTGCTGATCACCGTGGCCATCCTCTACGTGCTGCGGGACGCGGCCCGCGAGGTGTACCGCCGGCTGATGGACGCCGTCGACCCGGCGCTGGTCGACACCGCCGAAGCCACCCTCGCCGGTACCGCCGGGGTGCTGGGCGTCGGCGCGGTACGGCTGCGCTGGATCGGCCACCAGCTGCGGGCCGAGTGCGAGATCGCCGTCGACGCCGACTGCACCGTCACCCAGGCACACGCCATCGCCGTGGACGCCGAGCACCGCCTGCTGCACGCGGTACCCCGCCTCTACGCCGCCCTGGTCCACGCCGACCCGGCCGGCCCGGACGCCCACCAGCACGCCGAACTCGACCACCACCGGCCCGCCCGGTAGCGCCCGCGGCTCACAGCTGCGTGACGACCACGTCCAGCTGCCCCGGGCGCTCGCCCGGCTCCACGGCGAACCCCAGCTCGACCAGCGTGGCGGCCAGCTCGGCCGGCGAAGACGGCAGCCGTGCCCCGGTCAGCAGGGCGCGGACCAGCCGCCCCTTGGTCGCCTTGTTGAAGTGGCTGACCACCGCCCGGCGCAGCACGCCGCCGACCCGCTGCTCGTGCAGTACCCGCACGGTCACCACGCCCGGCCCGCCGGGCCGCCACATCGGCGCGTACCCGCTGCTGCGCAGGTCCAGCACCAGGCCGGTGCCGGCCAGTGGGGCGAGCGCCCGGTCCAGTTCGCCGCGCCAGAACGAGGTGACCGGGCCGATGCCGGGCAGCCGGCTGCCGGCCGGCAGCCGGTAGGCCGGCAGCCGGTCGCCGGGACGGACTGCCCCCCACAGGCCGGAGAAGACCAGCAGCGTCGCGCGCGCCCGCCGACGCGCCCGCCCGTCCAGGCCGGCCAGGTCCAGCGCCTGGTAGAGCACGCCCGAGTAGAGCCGCTCGGCGGCCACCGTGGCGGCCCGGCGCAGTCCGGCGTTGCCGGCCACCTGCGCGTCGCCCAGGCCCAGCGCGGCAGCGGCCCCGGCCGGGTCGTCGGCGCACAGCCCGGTCAGCGCGTCGAGCACCTTCTCCCGGGCCGGCGTCAGCTCCGGCAGGCTCAGCCCGGCCAGGTCCAGTGGCGCGCCCCGGCGCGCAGGCGTCTTGCCCTCCGAGGGCGGCAGCGCGATCAGCACGTCAGGACTGTCTCACGCCGGCCGCACCGCGCCGGCTCAGGCCCGCCCGAGGGTCCCGCCGGCTGCGACCCGGCCGAGGGCTCGGCCGGCTGCGGACCGCCCGACGGTCCGTCAGCCGCGGCTCAACAGGTCCCGGTCGGCCAACCGGCGCAGCGCGGCCACCAAATCGTCGACCTGCTCGTCGGTGTGCGCGGCGGTCAGCTGGATGCGGAAACCGACCTGGTCGCGCGGCACCAGGGGGTACGCGGCCAGGGTCACGTAGATCCCGTCGCGCCAGAGCGCGTCGGCCACCGTGGCCAGCTGGTCGGAGTTGGCCAGCGGTACCTCGATGACGGGGGTACCGGTGTGGTTGGGCGTGTGCACCCCCATCGCCGTCAGCGCGTCCAGCACCGTCCGGGTCATCCGGTAGAGGTCCGCCCGCAGCGCGTCTCCGCGTACCTCGTTGACGTCGAAGCCGGCCAGCACCGTGGCCAGCGAGGCCGTCGGCGACGGGCCGGAGTAGAGGTACGGCGGCGCGGCCACCTTCAGGTGGTTCTTCAGCCAGGTCGGCACCGCGAGGAACGCCAGCAGCGACGAGTACGCCTTGGAGAACCCGCCCACCAGCACGATGTTGTCGTAGTCCTCGCCCAGGTGGCGCACGATGCTGTTACCGCGCATCCCGTAAGGGCTGGTCTCGTCCGGCCGGCGCTCGCCGACCACCCCGAAGCCGTGCGCGTCGTCGACGTAGAGCAGCGCGTCGTGGTCGCGGCAGATGCGGGCCAGGGCGGCCAGGTCGGGCAGGTTCCCGCTCATACTGTTGACCCCGTCCACGCACACCACCCGGCCGCCCCCGACCGGCGTGGCGTTCAGCGCGTCGATCAGGTTGTCCGGGTCGTCCCCGTCGAACTTGTGCAGGGTCGCGCCCAGGCCGCGGGCGTAGACGCAGCCGTCGTAGACGGTCTTGTGTGCGGTGTGCTCGACCAGCACGCTGCCCTGGCCGGCCAGGATCGGCAGCACCGACATGTGGATGTGGGTGATCGTCGGCAGCACCAGGGTGTCCGGGGCGCCGACCAGCTCGGTGAGCCGCTCCTCGATCTGCGGGTAGAGCCGCGGGTTGCCCAGCAGCCGGGACCAGCTGGGGTGGGTGCCCCAACGGCGCAGCTGCGCGTCCACCGCGTCGATGATCTCGCCATCCAGGTCGAAGCCGAGGTAGTTGCAGGAGGCGTAGTCGGTCAGCCAGTCCGGGCCCACCCGGATGCGCCGTCCGTCGATCTGGTCGATCACCGCGTCGTACATCGGTGTCTGGTCACGCAGTTCACGCAGCGCGTCCCACCGCCCCGAGCGGCGGATGTGCGCGGTCGCTGCTTCACTACGGGTGAGCACGGCTCCTCCTGGTCATCCACGCCCGGCCGGCGGGATCGGCGCCACCGCCGGCGGCCACCGGCGTGACGGGTGTGCCCACCCGGCAACGCTTGGGTCCGGGTGGCGGTCGGTGCTTCAGGCGGCGACCCGCTCCGCTCGCAGCCACTCCAGGCTGTCCGGGTAGCTCATCGGGCGGGAGAAGAGGTATCCCTGCCCGAGCGGGCAGCCCATCGCCATCAACAACTCCCGCTCGACGGTACTCTCGATGCCTTCGGCAATCACCTGCAACCCCAGCGTTCCGCCCAGCCGGACGATGCCCTCGACCAGTGCCCGCTGCTCCGGCGAGTCGCTGATCGGCTCGATGAACGAGCGGTCCACCTTCACCACGTCCAGCGGCACCTTCTGCAGGTAGGACAGCGACGAGTAACCGGTGCCGAAGTCGTCGATGGCCACTCGTACCCCCATCTGTCGCAGCTGCTCCAGCCCCTCCCAGACCTGCTCCTCGTCCGGCAGCAGCAGGCTCTCGGTGATCTCCAGCAGCAGCAGCCGGGCGGACAGGCCAGCCTCGTCCAGCCGCTTGCGCACCTTGTCGACGAAGCCGGGGGAGCGGAACTGCCGGACCGAGACGTTCACGCCGACGTACGGTGCCTGCCCGGGCTCGGTGTCGCGCCAGTGGCAGGCGGCGGCCAGCGCCGCCCGCAGCATCGTGTCGCCGATCTCCACGATCAGCCCGGTCTCCTCGGCCACCTCGATGAACTGGTCCGGCATGATCACCCCCCGGGTGGGGTGCCGCCAGCGGGCCAGCGCCTCGAAGCCGACGGTGATCCCGCTGTCCAGCGCCACGATCGGCTGGTACGCCAGCTCCAGCTCGGCCAGCTGCACGGCCTGGTCCAACTCGGTGCGCAGCTTCATCCGCTCCAGCACCGCGGTGTGCAGCGCCGCCTGGTAGCGCCGCCACTGACCCTTGCCGGCGCCCTTGGCCACGTAGAGCGCGAGGTCCGCCTGGCGCAGCAGGTCGGTGTCGTCATTCGCGTCCACCGTGGTGGCCACCCCGACGCTGACCCCGCCGCCGGCCAGCACGGAGCCGATCCGGAACGGCTCGGCCATGGCCGTGACGATGCGCGCCGCCACCCGCTCCACCTCGTCCGGGTCGACGGCATCCTGGATCAGCGCGGCGAACTCGTCGCCGCCCAGCCGGGCCGCGCTGTCCTGCGGGCGCAGTACCCGGGTCAACCGCTCGGCGACGGCCACCAGCAGCTGGTCGCCGACCTGGTGGCCGAGGGTGTCGTTGACCACTTTGAAGTCGTCGAGGTCGAGGAAGAGCACGCCGACGATGCCGCCGGCCCGCCGGGACCGTACCGCGGCCTGCTGGACCCGGTCGTGGAACAGGGTCCGGTTGGCCAGCCCGGTCAGCGAGTCGTGGAAGGCCCGGTGCCGCAGCTCCTGCTCCAGCCGGCGGCGCTCGGTGACGTCCCGCAGGGTCACCACCAGGCCGCGGACCGTCGGCTCGGCGCGCAGGTCACGACAGTCCACCTCGACCTGCACGGGGGTACCGTCCGGCCGGGTCAGCCCCCAGTCGGCGCCCCCCGGGTGCTGGCCGACCCGGACCAGGTCCAGCAGCTGCGAGGCCAGCGCCCGGTTGTCCGAGTCGATCGCCTCGGTCAGCACCAGCCCCTCGATCGGTCCGGGTCCGAAGATGGCGGCGGCGGACGGGCTGGCGTAGCGGACGGTGTTGTCGTCGGCGACGATGAGGATCACGTCGGCGGTGTTGTGGACCAGCGTCCGGAAGTAGGTCTCGCTGGTGGCCTGGGCCAGCGTCGCGGTCAGCGCGATGCGGGCCAGCCCCAGGGCCGCCTGGGCGGCCAGCACCTCGACCGGTTCGCGCAGCGGCAGCAGCACGCTCTCGTCGGCGGCCAACGCCAGCATCCAGCCCGGCTCGTCGGTGTCCGACTCGGGCGGCCCCAGCTCCGCCAGCAGCGTCGTGTCGAAGGGGGCCAGCCGGGCCGCCAGGTCGCCGGCCATCCGGCCGGTCGAGACCAGCCGGGTGGCGCCCGGCGCCAGCGCGGCGCCCGGGTGCCCGTCCGGGCTGGCCGTGCCGTGCTGGATGAGCACCAGCCGGTGCTCGGACTTGGCCGGTACCAGCGCGCTGACGGCCACCTGCACGGTGTCCAGCACCTGCTCGGCGTCGGTGGCCGAGACCAGCGCCGTGCCCGCGGCACGCAGCTCCCGGGCGCTGGCCAGGGAGCGCCGGTACCCGTCCGCGGAGCCGGCCAGCCGGGCCAGCACGAGCAGGAACACCACGCAGGAGAGCACCCCGGTGAGCAGCGCCGCCTGGGTCCCCTCCCGACTCAGCTCCACCATCAGCACCACCGGTGCGACCAGCGAACACGCCCCCAGCACGGTCAGCCGGGTGGCGCTGATCCCCGGCTGGGGCCGGTTGCGCGGCTCGGTGATGCCCACCATGGAAGGCTCCAGGGCGGCCGCCCCCCAGCAGCTGTAGAGCACGATCCAACCGAGGTCCACCGGGCCGCCGATGTGCCAGGCGCCACCGCTCTGGTTGATCCCGTAGGCCACATCGGCGGCGAGCAGGCCGGCGGTACCCACCCCGAGCAGCAGCACCGAGCGCGACCGCGGCACGCTCACCACCAGCCGGGTGAGCAGCACCAGCACCAGCACGTCGCTGATCGGGTAGGCGACGGCGACCAGCTTCTCCAGCGGACCGAGGTCCTGCCGGGCCACCGACGGGCTGATCACCGCGAGCCAGAACAGCAGCGCCACACCGGAGGTGATGATGAGGCTGTCGATGAGGTTGGCGCTGTCCCTGGCCCGCGCGCCGGAGCGCACCAGGCCGAACATCCCGGCCACGTTCAGCGCGCAGGTCGCGCCGTAGAAGATGTCGGCCAGTGAAGGGAACGGGTTGTTCTGGTGGCCCACCGTGGTCAGCAGGTTGTACGTGGTGTCCCCGGCGGCGAAGCACAGCACGGCGCCGGCCAGCAGCAGCCAGGGGACCGGCCGCCGGGGCCGGTTGCGCACGACGCCCACGGTGATGGCGGCGCAACTGCTGATGCCGATGGTGCTCCAGATGAGGATGTGCCAGTCCGGGAGCGCATAGTAGCCCGCGGTCAGAACCGCCATCCACGCCCAGTAGACGGCGGACCACTTCCGGGCCGACACCGGCTCTCCTCCCCGGCGCGTGGTCAGCGCCCTCCGGTGCTGACCATAGTAGGTGCTCGGCGCAGCGAATCCGGCACAATGATCACGAGGTTCAGCCGCCCGGATGAGGCGGAACTGGCGGACGAAGGGGGTACGCGGTGCAGCCGGTCATCCGCAGCCTCGCGCAGCAGCCGGAGTTTTCCGACTACTTCGACCAGTTTCCCGACTCCTGGCCGGAATTCATGTACCACGACCCGGTGTCGGTGGCCTTCTTCGACCCCCTGGTGGCGGCCAACCCGCAGCTCAGCCTGTTCGCCGTGGACCCGGCGGAGCCGCACCGCCCGCTCGCCCGGGCCTGCGGATTCGCCTTCAGCTGTGCCGACCCGACCCGGCTGGCGGACTCCGCCACGGTGCTCGATCCGGCGGCCCCGGACAGCGCTGCGGCGACCGCCAGCGGCGTGCCGGCCGGCCTGCCCCCCGGCGGGTACGACGACGTGCTGATCGGCGGTGCCCGGGACCGGCTGGCCGGGCGTACCGGCAACGTGGCCGCGGCGCTGGAGGTGACCGTGCGCCCCGACCTGCGCGGTACCGGCCTGTCCGGGCTGATGCTGCGGGAGCTGCGCGCCCGGGCGGCCGCGGCCGGGTACCCGGCGCTGGTGGTCCCGGTGCGCCCCAACCGCAAGCACGAGCACCCCGACGAGTCGTTCGCCGGCTACGTCGCCCGGGTCCGGCCGGACGGGCTGCCGGCGGATCCGTGGCTGCGGGTGCATGTGCGTGCCGGCGCCCGGCTGGTGGGCCTCGCGCCCCGGTCGATGACCGTGGCGGAGCCGCTGGCGAGTTGGCGACGCTGGACCGGGCTGCCGTTCGACCGCACCGGGCCGGTGACCATCCCGCAGGGCCTCGTTCCGGTGCACTGCGACCTGGAGCGCGACCTCGGCGTGTACGTGGAGCCCAACGTCTGGGTCTACCACGATCTGTCCACTGTGGAGCGGCCCACCGACGCGGACCCGGACCGGCGCGCCGCGGACGCGGCCGCGTGATACCGCTGACATCCGGGCCCCCTACGATCGCGCCATGCCGACCCGGGCGTCTGTGACCGCCGGCCCGCCTGCCCGCCGGTGGGCGGCGCTGCGTGGCTGGCCCGCCACCGTGGCCGCCCGGGCCGACCGGACCGCGTTCGTCCGCGCGGTACGCGTCACCGTGGTGGGCTGCCTGGGCTTCTACCTCGGCCGGTTCGCCCTGCACAGCTCCGCACTGGCCAGCTACGCGCTTTTCGGCGTCATCGCCCTGGGCGCCCTGGCCCAGCTGCCCTCCGGCGCCCACCGGCGGGCCATCACCCTGCTCGCCGCTGCGCCGGTCGGCGCGCTGCTGATTTGCCTGGGCACCCTCGCCGCCGTCCACACCTGGACAGCGGTGGCCGGCATGGCCCTGGTCGGCTTCGCCATCAGCTACGCCGGAGTCGGCGGCCCGGTCGTCGTTGGCGTCGCCAACGGCCTGCAGCTGCTCTACATCCTGCCGTGCTTCCCGCCCTACGCACCCGGTCTGCTCGGCGCCCGCCTGCTCGGCCTGTGCCTCGGCGCCGGCGCCCTGATCGCCGCCGAACTGCTGGTCGCGCCCGAGCCGGCCCGCGGTGGGTACACCGATCGGCTCGCCGTGGCGCTGGACGAGTTGACCGGCTGCACGCCCGGTGGCCCGCCGGCCGGCCCGGACGCCTTCGCCGCTGCCGCCCGGGCAGCCGAGGACCTGCGCCCCTCACGGGTACCGGCGTACCTGCGCCCCGCCGCCGCCACCCGCCGTGACCAGGCACTCAGCCAGGCCGCCGGGGCGCTACGCTTCGCCCTGGCCCGGCTCGCCGACCGGCACGCGCTGGGCCGCCCCACCGAGGAGCTGCCCGAGTTGGGCCGGCTGACCTCGGCCAGTGCGGCGGCGCTGCGCGGCGGCCCGCTGCCACAACCGGCCCTGCTGGCCGTCGAGGCGCACCGGCTGCACTCCGGTCCACCCCCGGCCAGCGCCACCACGGCGCGCCAGCGCGCCCTGCTGCTGGCCGCCGCCGACGGCGTGTGGACCGTCGCCAACGCGCTGCGGGTGTACCTGGGCGCCGCACCGGACACCGCCGCACGCGCCTACCTCGACGACCGCTTCTGGTACGCCGGGCGCGGCCCCTTCGGGCTGCTGGCGCACCGGCTGGGCGTGCACCTGACGCCCCGGTCGGTGTACCTGCAGGGCGCGGTCCGGGTGGCCCTGGCACTGGCCGCCGCCCGGCTGGTGGCCGGTGGCCTGGAGCTGGCGCACGGCTTCTGGGTGCTGCTGGCCACACTCACGGTGCTGCGCACGCGGGCCGCCGACACCCGCACCGCGCTGCGCCCGGCGTTGCTCGGCACCCTGGCCGGGGCGCTGGTGATGACCGTCGTGCTACTCGTCGTAGGCGGTCACAGCGGCGTCTACGTGGTGGCGCTGCCGCTGGTCATGCTCTTCGCCTTCGTCGCCGGCCCGCTGCTCGGCCCCGGCTGGGCACAGGCCGGCTTCACGGTCACCGTGGGTACCCTCTTCGCCCAGCTCGCCCCGGCCAGCTGGCGGCTGGTCGAGGCGCGGGTGGTCGACGTGCTGGCCGGCGCGGCGGTCGGGGTGGCCGCCGGAGTCTGCGCCTGGCCCCGGGGCGGCGCCGGCGAACTGCGCCGGGACGCCGCCCGGCTGCTCCGCGGGGCGGCCGCGACGATCCGGGAAACCGCCGCGGTGGCCACCGGCGCGGCGCCGGCCACCGTCGCCGCGCTCCGCCGGACCGGGTTGGACCTGCGGCTGGCCGAGGCGTCGTTCAGCATGTACCAGTCCGAGCGCCCCGACCCGCGGATGTCCCCGGTCGACTGGCAGGCCCTGTTCGTGGCCGGCCACCACATCGTCAACGGCGGCCGGGCGCTGCGTACCGAGCGGGAGCCGTGCAGCCCCGGCCTGCTGGCCCGGGCCGACCAGCTGGCGGCGGCCAGCACGCTGCTCGCCGGCCGGGTACTGGACGGCGCCGCTCCGGCGCCGGCGCTGCCGTTGGCCGTCGGTGACACCGGTCCGGACGGGCGTACCGACGGCGCCTGGCCGGGCGGCGGGTCCGAGCTGGTCGCCGACGCCGACGTACTGGTGTGGTTGGACGGCGTCGCCGCCGACCTGGCCCGGGTGCCGGCCGGCTGAGCAACGCGGGACGGCGATCAACGTGGCGTAGCCGGTGGTCGGTTATAGTGGCCCGGTTGTCGGGCGGGACCGGTCCACGTGGGCGGGCGGCGCGCCCGGACGAGGGCGCCCGGGGAGGCTGTGGCCGGCGATGACAGCGCAGACGTCGAGTCGGATCTGGACCCTCCCCAACCTGGTGACCTTCGCCCGGCTGGCCGGGGTACCGCTGTTCCTCTACCTCATCCTCGGGCCGCAGGCCGACATCGCCGCCGTCGTGGTGCTCGCCGTCGGGGGTAGCACCGACTGGGTGGACGGCTACCTGGCCCGCCGGCTCGGGCAGGTCAGCCGCCTCGGCGAACTGCTCGACCCGGCCGCCGACCGGCTCTACATCCTGGCCACCCTGCTGGCCTTCTCGATCCGTGGCGTGCTGCCCTGGTGGTTCACCATCGCGCTGCTGGCCCGGGAGGCGATGCTGCTGGTCTGCCTGGGCGTGCTGCGCCGCGCCGGGTACGGCCCGCCGCCGGTGCACTACCTGGGCAAGACCGCCACGTTCATCCTGCTGTTCGCCTTCCCGGTGCTGCTGCTGGCCTACGCCAGCGACGCGGCGGCCGGCTGGGCCGGCCCGGTCGGCTGGGCGCTGGCCTGGTGGGGGCTGGGCCTGTACTGGATCGCCGGCCTGTTCTACGTCGTGCAGGTGGCCGGCGTGGTCCGCGACCCGGCGCCCCGACCGGCGGCGCCGGCGTGAGCAGTGCGCCACCCGGGACCACGGCCGCGCCCGAGGACGAGGACGAGGCCGAGCGGGCCCGGCAGTCCAGCCGGTTCGCCCCCGACTTCCTCACCGAGATGTTCCGCAACCCGCTGGACGCCGGCTACGCCGAGGCCGCCGAGCGGCGGCGCCGGGAGGGGCCGGACTCGCCGACCCGGGTGCGCTGGGGTCGGCTCGCCCGTACCGTCGTGCTGCTCGCCACCGGCTTCCTGCTCGCCGTTGCCTACCACCAGACGGTGGCGGCCAAGCCGGAGAGCACCCGGGTCCGCAACGGCCTGGTGGCCGACGTCAAGCACTCCCGTACCCAGGCCGACGACCTGCAGCGGCAGGCCGACACGCTGCGCAGCGGGGTGGCCGCCGAGCGGGACGCGGCGCTGGCGGGTACCGGCGTCAACGCCGAGGCGCTGGCCAACCTGGAAGTGGCCGCCGGCCTGGTCGAGGTCAAGGGCGACGGCGCGGTGGTACGCCTGGGCGACGCGCCGCAGCCGGTGGACCCGGTGACCGGTCAGTCGACCAGTAAACAGAACCTGGGCAAGGTGCTCGACCTGGACCTGCAGGCGGTCGCCAACGAACTCTGGCGCCAGGGTGCCGAGGCGATCGCCATCAACGGGGAGCGGCTGACCAGCACCTCCACCATCCGTACCGCCGGAACGACCATCCTGGTGGACTTCCGGCCGATCAGCAGCCCGTACGAGGTGGTCGCGATCGGCCCCAAGGACCTGGACAAACGGTTCAGCCGGTCGACCACCGGGCAGCTGTTCACCGCGTACGCCGACCGCTACGGCATGGCCGTGTCGGTGAAGCACCGCTCCAAGATCACTCTTGCGCCGGGGCCGGATCCCCGGCTGCTCTACGCCGTCCCGGTCCCCACCGGCTCACCCTCGCCCACCCCCACCGCCACGCCCGGCCGGCCGGCCACCGGCAAGCCGTCCGGGCCGGCCACCCCCACGCCCTCGGGAGGACGTTGATGTTCGCCGTACTCGCCCTGCTCGCCGGCGTGGTGCTCGGGGTGATCTTCGAGCCGTCGGTACCCCTGGGCCTGCAGCCCTACCTGCCGATCGCCGTGGTGGCGGCGCTGGACGCCGTCTTCGGCGGCATCCGGGCGCGGCTGGACCGGGTCTTCGACGACAAGCAGTTCGTCGTCTCGTTCATCTCCAACGTGCTGGTGGCCGCGCTCATCGTCTACCTCGGTGACCAACTGGGCGTGGGCAGCCAGCTGTCCACCGGTGTGGTGGTCGTGCTGGGCGTGCGTATCTTCGGCAACGTGGCCGCGATCCGCCGGCACCTGTTCCGGGCATGAGCCGGGCGGTGGCGGCGGCCCGGACCGACGGCGACTGGTCCCAGCAGCGACGGAGCAAGCCACGATGAGCGACGATCAGCAGTACGGCGCCGGCCCCGCGCCGGAGCAGCCGACCGGGCCCGCCGACGCCCCGCCCTACCGGCCCGCCGGCCCGACACAGCCCGACGCCCCGACAACCGGATCAGCCGCGACAACCGGACCGGCCGCGACAACCGGACCGGCCGCGACAACCGGACCGGCCGCGACAACCGGACCGGCCCCGACAACCGGGCCGGCCGCGACAACCGGACCGGCCCCGGAGCCGGCGTCCGACCCGGAGACCTCGGCGGGCCGGTCCGCGGAGGCTTCCTCCGGGCCGGCTTCGTCCGGCGTACCGGGGGAGCCGTCGTCCTCGCAGGCTTCATCCGACCCGTTCGCCGGGGTCGGCCCGACCGGTGCCGCGGCCACCCATGGCGACCCGTCCGGGACGCCGGACGCCGCCGGTGACGACGACCGGACCGGGGCGGCGGACGCCGCCGACGACGATCGGGCTCGGGCGGCGGGTGCCGCCGTGGACGCCGGCCGGGTCGCCGCGTCCGCGCCGGAGAACGGATCGGACGCCGGGGACGGCGCCCGGACGCCCCGGCGCCGGGTCACCGCGGCCGGGGCTTTCATCGGCGTGCTGCTCGCCCTGCTCGGCTTCGCCCTGGCGGTTCAGCTGCGCTCCAACGCCGGTGACGCCCAGCTGGCCAACGAGCGCCCCGAGGACCTGGTACAGATCCTCTCCGACCTGGACTCCCGACAGGACCGGCTCCGCCTGGAGATCAGCAACCTGCAGACCACCAAGCAGCAACTGCAGGTGGGTTCGCAGAGCCGCGAAGCAGCCCTGCAGGCGGCCACCCAGCGCGCCAACGAGCTGGGCATCCTGGCCGGTACCCTGGCCGCCCAGGGGCCCGGCGTGGTGATCCGGGTGCAGGCCGGCCAGCAGCCGGTGAAGGCTGCCACGCTGCTGGACATGGTGGAGGAGCTGCGCGACGCGGGCGCCGAGGCGATGCAGCTCGACGGTAACGGCGGCTCGGTACGGGTGGTCGCCTCCACCTACTTCGTGGACATCGACGGCGGCCGGATCGAGGCGGACGGGGTGTCGCTGGCCGGGCCGTACACGCTCACCGCCATCGGCGACCCGCAGACCCTGCGGCCGGCGTTGAACATCGCCGGTGGTGTCGTCGACGTGGTCCGCAACGCGGGCGGTACGGTGACGGTGACCGCGCCGGGCACGGTGCGGGTCGCCACCACCGCCACGGTGACCCCACCGAAGTACGCCAAACCGGTCAAGTGACCCGGCCGGACGACCCTGGAGGGACGACGCCCGTGATACCCGAGCAGCTGCGCTACACCAGCGAGCACGAGTGGGTGGCGCCCGGCGAGCCGGCCCCCACCGTCGGCATCACCGACTTCGCCCAGGACGCCCTCGGCGACATCGTCTACGTCCAACTGCCGGAGATCGGCGCCGTGGTGGCCGCCGGCGACCCGCTGGGCGAGATCGAGTCGACCAAGAGCGTCTCGGAGATCTACGCCCCCTTCGCCGGTACCGTGGTGGCCCGCAACGAGGCGCTGCTGGAGACCCCCGAATTGATAAACAGTGATCCGCACGGCGAAGGTTGGCTGGTCCGGCTACAGCCGGCGGACGCCGACGCGCTCGACGGGCTGCTGGACGCCGCCGCGTACCAGAAACTGACCGAGCAGTAACTGCCGGCGCAGGAGTAACCGGATGTGACCGATCTCCGTTGGTGAGGCGTGGAGATCTCTGCGCGTCCGGTTGACCCTACATTTCGACCATGAGTAGGCTCGCTCAGTCGACCGTGAACCCGCGGTCGCGCGTACGGACCACGACGGGCGACGCGGGGGAGTCGCACCACAGGTCACCTGTGGTGGCCAGCCGTGTCGCCGCGCGCCTGCTCCGACGCCGGCCCTTGACGCAAAAGGTGGTCCCGATGACGCGCCCAGACGACGAGTTCCCCCCGCTCGACGTCACGTCCACGATGAGCATCGGCAACATCGATGAGGTGCTCGAGGGTACGGACGCCGACGTGGCGCCGGGCCGCGTCTCCGGTTCGCTGCCGCACGGCATGGCGTTGCTGGTCGTGCGGCGCGGCCCGAACGCCGGAGCCCGGTTCCTGCTCGACCACGACGTGACCACCAGCGGCCGGCACCCGGACAGTGACATCTTCCTCGACGACGTGACCGTCTCCCGCCGGCACGCCGAGTTCCACCGCGAGGGCGTCACCTTCACCGTCCGCGACGTGGGCAGCCTCAACGGCACCTACGTCAACCGCGAGCGGGTCGAGGCGGCCACCCTGGCCAACGGCGACGAGGTGCAGATCGGCAAGTTCCGGCTGGTGTTCCTGTCCGGTCCGCGGGCCGACGAGAGCTGACCGACACACGGCGATGACGGCACCCGGGAGCCAGCCGGCGGCGGCGCGTGGCGATGCTGTCATGAGCATCGGCGAGGTGCTCGACCAGCTGCGCGGCGAGTTTCCCGACATCACCATCTCCAAGCTGCGTTTCCTGGAGGCGGAGGGGCTGGTCGAGCCGCAGCGCACGCCCGCCGGCTACCGCAAGTACAGCTGGCCGGACGTCACCCGGCTGCGGGTGATCCTGGCCGCCCAACGCGACCACTACCTGCCGCTGCGGGTGATCCGCGAGCAGCTGGCCGCGCTGGACCGCGGCGAGCCCACCGCCGCCGTGGTCCGCGCCGTGCTGGCGGCCGGCGATGGCCGCCCCGACACCGGTCGCGGTGCCACCGTGACCGGGCTGGCCGGGCGCCGTCCCGCGCTGCGCGAGGTGGACGGGTCGACCCCGGCCGGGCTCACCCTGCGGCTGTCCCGCACCGAGCTGCTGGAGCGCTCTGGGCTGGCCGAGGCGACCCTGACCGTGCTGGAGAAGCAGGGCCTGGTCACCCCGCACGGCGGCAGCTACGACGAGGACGCGCTGACCATCGCCCTGGTGGTGGCCCACCTGGCCGGCTACGGCATCGAGCCGCGCCACCTGCGCGGCTACCAGGCGGCGGCGGACCGCGAAGTCGGCCTGCTGACCCAGCTGGTCGCCCCGCTGGCCCGGCAGAACACCCCGGCCGCCCGGGACCGCGCCGCCCAGACGGTCCGCGAGGTCTCGGCGCTGTCCGAACAGCTGCACGCCGCGCTGCTGCGGGTCGGCCTGCGCGGCACCCTCGGCGGCTGACCAGGGCCGGGCCGGGCCACATGAACATCGGCACCGGCCACCGTCCGCGCCTGTCGTGATCGCGTGTACCGTGCAGGGAAGAGGGACGACACATCGTTCGTGTGCGTCGCGGGCGACGTGGGACGGTGGGCTGATGGAGGCAGCGGTGCGCGAGCTGAGCGTGGTCGGGGTCCGGGTGGAGCTACCCAGCAACCAGCCGATCGTCCTGCTCAAAGAGGTCGGCGGCGACCGTTACCTGCCGATCTGGATCGGCGCGGTGGAGGCCACCGCGATCGCCTACGAGCAGCAGGGAATGAAGTCCCCGCGGCCGCTGACGCACGACCTGATGCGCGACATCCTGACCGCCCTGCGGCAGCCGCTGAAGGCGGTCGAGATCATGGAGATGAAAGAGAACATCTACTACGCCGACCTGGTCATCGGCGAATCCGGGGTACGCGTGTCGGCCCGCCCCAGCGACTCGATCGCCCTGGCCCTGCGCTCCGGAGCCACCATCTGGTGCACCGAGGAGGTGCTCAGCGAGGCTGGCATCATCATCCCGGACGAGCAGGAGGACGAAGTGGAGAAGTTCCGCGAGTTCCTCGAAGGCGTGACCCCGGAGGACTTCGCCGGCTGAGCGCGCGCCCGCCGGCACACTGGTCGCAGCGGGCACCGTACCGGCGTTTCCGCCCCGGCGTGTCGCGCCGGAACGGACCCGTCCGGGCGCCGGCCGGGTACTAGGGTTGGCCGCAGGAAACCGATGCCACCGCTAGCTGGCACGACGCGGGAGGTTGACGGAAGTGGACGAGCCGCGAGATCCGGAACCCGGTGCGGTCGAGCGCGACGACGCCGACGCGGTGGGATACCGGGGAGTGGCCGCCTGCCACGCCGTCAGCATCAGCTACCGGCAGCTGGACTACTGGGCGCGGACCGCCCTGGTGGTGCCGAGCATCCGGGACGCCTCCGGCTCGGGTACCCAGCGGCTCTACTCGTTCCGCGACCTGGTGGTGCTCAAAGTCGTCAAGCGGCTGCTGGACGCCGGGGTCTCCCTGCAGAACATCCGCAAGGCCATCGACGCGCTGCGCTCCCGCGGCGTGGAGGACCTGGCGCAGATCACCCTCATCTCCGACGGCACCACGGTCTACGAGTGCCGCTCCCCGGAGGAGGTCGTCGACCTGTTGCAGGGCGGCCAGGGCGTCTTCGGCATCGCCATCGGCGGCGCCTTCAAGGAGATCCAGGGCTCGCTGGCGCACCTTCCCTCGGAGCGCGCCGAGGTGGAGCGGCCCGGTGTCGAAGCCCCCGAAGCGTTGCCCCCCGCGGCCACCACCGACCTGGCCGATGAGCTGGCGGCTCGCCGCGCCCGCCGCCGCGCCGGCTGAGCCGCGCGGCCGCTGTGACACCCCCTACCGAACCAGACTCCACCGAACCGCCTCCCCGCACACCGCACGCCACCGCCCGCGTGGCAGAAGCGGACAGCGCCGCCGTGCCGGCGGCCCAAGCGGTCGCCGCCGCCGTGCCGGCGGCCCAAGCGGTCGCCGCCGCCGTGCCGGCGGCCCAAGCGGTCGCCGCCGCCGTGCCGGCGGCCCAAGCGGTCGCCGCCGCCGTGCCGGCGGTCCACCCGGATGCTGCGCGAAGCAGCGCGATCGAAGCGCCGAGCAGCGCGGCCGAACCGAGCGCCGAGACCGCCACCGGGCCTGTCCGCGCCGGGCGGCGCCGGCCGAGGCTGCGGCGCTGGCTGCGTCGACTGGTACTTGCCGGCCTGGTGGCGGGGGTGCTCGTGGCGGTCGTGGTGGTGGCCAGCGTCGTCTACGTCGACCGGGGCGCCCGTGGCCACGTCTTCACCGTCGACCGGGTGCCCGCCGCGCCCGTGGTGCTCGTCCTGGGCGCCCAGGTCTACGAGCCGGGCGACGTGCCGTCGCCGTTCCTGGCCGCCCGGCTGGAGTTGGCCCGCCGGCTCTACGCCGCCGGTACCGCCAAGGTCATCCTGGTCTCCGGGGACAACAGCCGCCCCGACTACAACGAGCCCGGCGGGATGACCAGCTGGCTGGTGGCGCACGGCGTACCGGCCGGCAAGGTGGTCGCCGACTACGCCGGCTTCGACACCTACGACTCCTGCGCCCGGGCCAAATTGATCTTCGGAGTGACCCGGCTGATCGTGGTCACCCAGAGCTACCACATCCAGCGCGCCGTGTCGCTCTGCCGGCACCTGGGCATCGACGCCGACGGCGTGGGCGACGACTCGGTCCGGGACCGCCTGGTCTCCTGGTGGCGCGGCACCATCCGGGAGCAGGGCGCCTGCGTCAAGGCGGTCGGCGACCTCACGGTGCGCCGGGACCCGGTCTTCCTCGGCCCGCACGAGACCGGCGTCGAGGACGCCCTGCGCGCGGGCTGATCCGGGGCGGACCGACGCCCGGAGCTTGTTGTGACATGCGGCACCGGCGTCCCCGGCGCGTCGCCACGGGCAGCGTGCCGGCCGCCGCTGGTAGCCTTGCCTACGCCGCTACACCCGCGTGTGAGAGACCACGGCGAGCGTTCGCCGACCGTGGCGCCGAAGGGGCAAATCCTCCCCGGAACCTCTCAGGCAAAAGGAGCACGGGTCGGGCAGCGGACTCTGGAGGCGGGTACGACAGAGGGGGAGGGCGTAACCGACTGCCTCTTACGGAGTGTGCGCCATGACTGACCTGCCCTTCGCGCGCCGGCACATCGGACCGGCGCCTGACGACATCGCCACCATGCTCGACGCGATCGGCGCCGGCTCCGTCGAGGAGCTGATGGACGCGGCCATCCCGGAGAGCATCCGCTGGCACGGCCGGCTGGATCTGCCCGCCGCCGCCAGCGAGCCGCAGGCCATCGCCGAACTGCGCGAGCTGGCCGCCAGCAACCGGGTACTCGCCCCGATGATCGGGCTGGGTTACTACGGCACGCACACCCCGGCGGTGATCCGCCGCAACGTGCTGGAGAACCCGGCCTGGTACACGGCGTACACGCCGTACCAGCCGGAGATCAGCCAGGGCCGGTTGGAGGCGCTGCTGAACTTCCAGACCGTGGTCGAGGACCTCACCGGCCTGCCGATCGCCAACGCCTCGATGCTCGACGAGGGCACCGCCGCGGCGGAGGCGATGACCCTGGCCCGGCGCAGTGCCAAGGTCACCGGCCAGGTCTACCTGGTGGACGCCGACACGTTCCCACAGACCGTGTCGGTGATCGCCACCCGGGCCGAGCCGCTGGGCATCGAGGTGCGCCCGGTCGACCTGGACACCCTGGACCCGCGGGACCTGCCGGACGGCTTCTTCGGCATCCACCTGCAGTACCCGGGCGCCTCCGGCGCCGTGCGCGACCACGCGGCGCTGATCGAGGCGGTGCACGCCCGTGGCGCCCTGGTCACCGTCGCCGCCGACCTGCTGGCGCTGACCCTGCTGCGCGCCCCGGGCGCGGCCGGCGCCGACATCGCCGTGGGGACCAGCCAGCGCTTCGGCGTACCGATGGGCTTCGGCGGCCCGCACGCCGGCTTCCTGGCGGTGCGCTCCGGCTTGGAGCGGATGCTGCCCGGCCGGCTGGTCGGCGTGTCCCGGGACGCCGCCGGTGCGCCCGCCTACCGGCTCGCCCTGCAGACCCGCGAACAGCACATCCGGCGGGAGAAGGCGACCAGCAACATCTGCACCGCCCAGGTGCTGCTCGCCGTGATCGCCAGCATGTACGCCGTCTACCACGGCCCCGACGGGCTGCGCGCGATCGCCTCCGCGGTGGCCGACCGGGCCGCCACCCTGGCCGCCGCCCTGCGCACCGGGGGCGTACGCCTGGCCCACGACGACTTCTTCGACACCCTGACCGCCGTGGTGCCCGGCCGCGCCGACGCCGTTGTGACCGCCGCCGCACAGCGCGGGGTGAACCTGCGCCGGGTGGACGCCGACCGGGTCGGCGTGGCCTGCGACGAGACCACCACGGCCGAGCAGCTCGCCGCGGTCTGCGCGGCGTTCGGCGCGGCCGCCGTCGACCCGGTGCCGGCCAGCCGTCCCGACTGGGCCCGCCGGGACGTCGACTACCTGCGCCACCCGGTGTTTCACCGGCACCGGTCGGAAACCGCCATGCTGCGCTACCTGCGCCGGCTGTCCGACTCGGACTACGCCCTGGACCGGGGCATGATCCCGCTCGGCTCGTGCACCATGAAGCTCAACGCCACCACCGAGATGGAGCCGGTCAGCTGGCCCGAGTTCGCCAACCTGCACCCGTTCGCCCCGGCCGACCAGACCGCCGGGTACGCCCGCCTGGTGGCCCAGCTGGAAGTCTGGCTGGCCGAGCTCACCGGGTACGACGCGGTCAGCCTGCAGCCCAACGCCGGCTCCCAGGGGGAGCTGGCCGGCCTGCTGGCCATCCGCAGCTACCACCTGGCCCGGGGCGACGCGCAGCGGGACGTGTGCCTGATCCCGTCCAGCGCGCACGGCACCAACGCAGCCAGCGCCGTGATGGCCGGCATGCGGGTGGTCGTGGTGGCCTGCGACAGCGACGGCAACGTGGACCTGGCCGACCTGGACCGCAAGATCGACGCGCAGGCCGGCCGGCTCGCCGCGATCATGGTCACCTACCCCTCCACCCACGGCGTCTACGAGGAGGGCATCGCCGCGCTGTGCGAGCGGGTACACGCCGCGGGCGGTCAGGTCTACGTCGACGGCGCCAACCTCAACGCCCTGGTCGGCTACGCCCGCCCGGGAGCCTTCGGCGCCGACGTGTCGCACCTGAACCTGCACAAGACGTTCTGCATTCCGCACGGCGGGGGCGGGCCGGGCGTCGGGCCGGTGGCGGTGCGTTCGCACCTGGCGCCGTACCTGCCGGGTGACCCGCTGACCGGCGAGGGGCACGCGATCTCGGCCGCCCCGTACGGATCGGCCGGCATCCTGCCGATCTCCTGGGCGTACCTGCGGATGATGGGGCCGGACGGGCTGGCCACGGCGACCGCGACCGCCGTGCTGGCCGCCAACTACCTGGCCGCCCGGCTGGCCGGGCACTTCCCGGTGCTCTACGCCGGCAACAAGGGCCTGGTGGCGCACGAGTGCATCCTGGACCTGCGCCCGATCACGAAGGCCACCGGTGTGACCGTGGACGACGTGGCCAAGCGCCTGATCGACTACGGCTTCCACGCGCCGACCATGTCGTTCCCGGTGGCCGGCACGTTGATGGTGGAGCCGACCGAGTCGGAGGACCTGGCCGAGCTGGACCGCTTCGTGGACGCCATGATCGCCATCCGGGGCGAGATCGACCGGGTGGCCGCCGGTGACTGGCCGGCCGGGGACAACCCGCTGGCCCAGGCGCCGCACACGGCCGCGATGGTGAGCGCCGACGACTGGCTGCACGGCTACCCGCGTTCGCTGGCGGCGTGGCCGGCCGGTCGGGCCGGCGCCAAGTACTGGCCGCCGGTACGGCGCATCGACGGCGCGTACGGGGACCGGAATCTGGTCTGCGCCTGCCCGCCGCCGGAGGCGTTCGCCGCCCCGGCCGCTGCGGACTGACCGGCGGTCCGGGGGTGTCGGTGCACAGCGCAGCGCTGCCGGATACGAACCGGCGTACGGGAACGTTGGGGGGCCGGCCGGGCAGCGCTGCCCGGCCGGGGGCCGCTCAGGCGGCGATCAGCGTGTGCGGCGCGGGGCCGCGGTGCGGAGCGACAGTGCTTCCGTCGGGCAGCAGCTCGCCGGTGTCGTCAAACGCGATGACACCGTTGCAGAGCAGGCTCCAACCCTGTTCGGGGAACGACGCGACTACTCGGGCTGCATCCCGGTCGACAGCGTCGGCGGTCGGGCAGGAGGGCTGGTGCTGACACATCGGGGGTCTCCGGTCATCGGGTCATGGTGCCGTGGTGCGTGCGGGTCGTCAGCGACGTTGTCGGCGGCTCGCACCTGCTCTTGTGTGCATTCTCACATGCACTGTCTTGCACGCTACTCCTTCGTACAACGCGGTTTCGCGCGCCGAGCGGCCCGACATGAGGAGATTCCACCAATCGGATGAGCCCACTCCGACCGATAGTCGTACCCGCGGCGCCCACGCTGGCGGTGTCCGTGCCGGGCGCGCCGCCCCGCTGCGCCGGCAGGATCTGGGAACGTTCCCGGCTGGAGTGGCGTCTCGGCGACCCTGGCGACCCGGCCGCCCTGGTGGAGGCCTTCCTCGCAGCCGCCGGCCTGCCCGTGACCGAGCTGGCGTCCGGCTCGCCGCGATCGGCCGGTGACCGGCCGCAGGCAGCTACCGGCCGTCCGGAAGTGGTCAGCGCCCTGCGCCCCGGTGCCGGTAATTTTCCCGCCGCCGACGCGCCGACCGGTCTGACTGCGGCCGACCGGGCCGGGCACGACAGTGCGCCGGTGTGCGGGGCCGCCCTGTTCGTCTCGGCCGCCGCCGCTGCCGTACTGGCCGGCGCCGCTACCGGCCCGCCCGGCCCTGCCCCGGCCGTCCCCGACCTGGTCGCCGTGGTGTACGCCCACGGCGCCCCGCCGCCCCACCCGCCGCCCGTGGACGGCGGTTACCGGCTCGGCCGGTGGCGGCCGTCCTGGAGCCCGGCGCGGCATGCCGACGCGGTGCGCCAGGTCCGGGCCGCCATCGCGCAGGGGGAGGTGTACCAGGCCAACCTCGTCGGGCACGCCACCGCCCGGTACTCCGGCGACCCGAGGGCGGCGCTGCGCCGGGTGGCCGCCCTGCCCGGCGCCCGGTATCCGGGCCTGCTCACCGGGGCCGGCTGGGCGCTGGCCTGCGCCAGCCCGGAGACGCTGGTCGAGGTGGCCGACGGGGTGGTCCACAGCCGGCCGATCAAGGGCACCCGCCCGGCCACCGCCGGCGGCCGGGCGCAGCTGCTGGGCTCGGCCAAGGAGCGGGCCGAGCACGTCATGATCGTCGACATGGTCCGCAACGACCTGGGCCGGCTCGCCGCTGTCGGCTCGGTCGCGGTCACCGAGCTGTTCGCGGTGCGCCGCTGGTGTGACCTGTGGCAGGCGGAGTCGACCGTGTCGGCCCGGCTGCGCCCCGGCACCGGCCTGGCCGACCTGCTGCGCGCCGTCTGCCCGGGCGCCTCGGTCACCGGCACCCCCAAGCTGGCCGCCCTGGACGTCATCGCCGGTCTGGAGCCGGTCGGCCGGGGCCCCAGCATGGGTGCGCTCGGCTGGGTCGGCGCCGGCCGGGTCGACCTGGGCCTGACCATCCGTACCGTGGCCGCCGACGGGCATGCCCTGCACGTGTGGGCCGGCGGCGGCATCGTCTGGGACAGCGACCCGTCTGCCGAGGTCGCCGAGGCGGCCGCCAAGGCTGCCCCGATCCGCGCCGCCCTGGCCCCCACCGGCCGGTAGCGCGCCCGTCGGCTGTCGGCGTGGCCCGGCGCGGTCGGCGTGGCCCGGCGGCTGTCAGCCGGCCGTGCGGCGCCGGCCGGTAGCGCGGGGCGCCGGCCGGTAGGGTGCCTGGCATGGCGATGCGGGACATCCGGCTGCTCGGCGACCCGGTCCTGCGGACCGCGTGCGACCCGGTCACCAGCTTCGACGCGGCCCTGCGGGCGCTGGTTACCGACCTGATGGACACCCTGCTCGGCGCGCCCGGGCGGGCCGGCGTGGCGGCCAACCAGATCGGCGTGGCGGCCCAGGTGTTCGTCTGGAAAGCCGACGGCAGCACCGGCCACCTGGTCAACCCGCAGCTGGAGGTGGGCGAGGAGGTACAGCAGGGCGAGGAGGGTTGCCTGTCGCTGCCCGGGCTCTACTATCCGACGCCGCGGGCCGCCCACGCCGTGGCGCGCGGCTTCGACCAGTACGGCGAGCCGGTCACCGTCGAGGGCACCGGGTTCCTGGCCCGGGCGCTGCAGCACGAGGCCGGTCACCTGGCCGGCCAGCTCTACGTCGACACGCTGCGCGGTGAGGCCCGCCGCCAGGCGCTGCGCGACATCCGCTCGTCCGCCTGGGCGCGCCCCACCCCGGCCGGTTAGCGCTCCCGGTCCGGCTGGGCGAGCAGCCAGTCCAGCAGGGCCGGTACCCGCCCGGGGGCGTCCAGCACCAGATCCGCGTGGCCGGTGAGGCCGGCGCCGGTCTCGGCGTTGACCACCAGCACCCGGACCGCGCCGAAGCCCGGCCGCTCGCGGCGGGCGGCGGAGAGCGCGTCGAAGGCGGCCACGTCACCGAGGTCGTCGCCGAAGTACCAGGCGCCGTCCAGGTCCGCCGACTCCTCCCGCAGCACGCTGCCCTTGTTGCGGTCGCCCGGCGGCTTCAACTCGACCACCATCCGGCCCTCCTGCAGCCGCAGGCCGTGCCGGGCGCGCTGCCGGACCGCCCAGTCGTGGACCGCGCCGGCCAGCTCGGGCGCCCGGCGGTAGTGCAGCGCCACGGTGAGCCGTTTGTCCTCCACCACGACGCCGGCCGGCAGCTGCGCCCGGGCCTGCGCCACCAGCGCGGCCATCAGCTCCAGGTAGCCGGCCGCGTCCGGGTGCACCCGCACCTGGCCGCCCACCGCCGTCTCCAGCCCGTACAGGCCGAACAGGCGCAGCTGCGGCGCCTGTTCGAAGCGGGAGCGTAGGAACTCCACCGGCCGGGCGGAGACCACCCCGACCCGGGCGGCCCGGGCGGCCAGCGCCGCCAGCCGGGGCAGCACCCCGGTCACCGGCGCCGCGGCCTGCGGGTCGTCGCAGATCTCGGCCAGCGTGCCGTCGAAGTCGAAGAAGAATCCGCAGCCGGCCAGCCGTACCGCCGCCGGGGGCAGCTCCGCCAACCGCAGCGACGCGGGCAGACCTGCGGTATCGGCCGACATGACCCTGATCTTACTCAGGTGACCGGTGCGTCACCGTCCGCGGGCAGGAACACCATCCGGGGGTACGGGTGGCGCAGGAACGCGTGGTGCGAGATGTCCCAGCCGTACGCCCCGGCGTCGGCGAACACCAGCAGGTCCCCGACCCGCAGCCGGTCCACCCGCTGCCCCCGGGTCAGTACGTCGCGGGGCGTGCACAGCTCACCCACCGCGTCGACCGGCACGTCGCGTACCTCCGGCCGGTCGAACGGGTACTCCCAGCCCTCGATCGGCAGCACGGTGAACGGGTGCGAATACCCCCACGCGGCCGGTAGCCGGAAGTGGTGGGTACCGCCGCGCAGCACCGCGAACCAGCGGCCGTGGGTGTACTTGAGGTCGAGCACCGGGGCGGCGTACCAGCCGGCCGGCCCGGCCAGGTAGCGGCCCAGTTCGAAGACCAGCCCCGGTTCGGGCGGCGTGCCGGCCAGCCCGCTGCGCAGCGCCGTCAGGTCGAAGGCGGCGTCCCCGGTGTAGTCCAGCCCGAAGCCGCCGCCGACGTTCACCGTGCGCAGCGGGCGCCCCAACCGCCCCGCCCAGTCCAGGCAGTCCCGGACGAACGCGGCGTGCGCCACCGCGTCCAGGTTGTTCGACACCGCGTGCAGATGCACCCCGTCCACCCGCACGCCCAGCGCGTCGGCCACGGCGAGCACCCCGGGCAGCTGGTCCTCGGCGATGCCGAACGGCGTGGGTACCCCCGTCATCCGGTGGCTGCCGGACGGCCCGGCGCCGGCCCGGTTGACCCGCAGCGCCACGGCCACCTCCCGGCCGGCCGCGAGCGCGGCCAGCCGGCGCAGCTCCAGCTCCGACTCGACGTTGACGCGCACCCCGTGCCGCAGCGCCGCGGCCAGCTCGGCGTCGGTCTTGGCCGGGCCGGCGAAGGCGATCCGCCGCGCACCGGCGGCCACCGCCAGCTCCAGCTCGCCGCCGGAGGCCACCTCCAGCCCGTCGCAGGCCGCGGCGAGGGCGGCCACCACCCGCGGGTCGCCGTTGGCCTTCACCGCGTACAGCAGCGTGGCGCCGGGCGGCAGTGCCGCCTTCACCGCCGCGGCGCGGCGCGCCAGGGTCCGGCCGTCGTAGAGGTAGCTGCACTCCGGCCGGGCCGCCAGCGCCGCCGCCACCCGGTCAGGCAGCACGCTGACCGGCCCGGTGCAACGGGTTGGCCACCGGCAGGTACTCCTCGCCCGCGCCGGCCAGCCGCATCCGGACCAGCGCCTTGTGCGGCACCGTGGCGGCGGTGAGGAAGGCGTGGTCGCCGGGGTCGACGCGCTCCTCGTCGAGCACCGCCCGCACCACCCGCCAGGCGCGCGCCGGCCGGACACCGGCGTCGGCCAGCAGCCGTACCAGCTCGCCGAGGTGTGCCTGCAGGGCGGTGTAGCCGACCTTGGCGCGCAGCACGTCCAGGTCGTCGGTGACGGTCACCGAGCCGGGCCACAGCGCCAGCCCGGGCGCGTGCCGGCGCAGCCGGGGCGGGTACAGCCGCAGCCCGGCCAGGTCCCGGAAGGCCATCCGGTACGGCCGCCCGTGGCGGAACGTGGGCAGGCTGTTCTGCAGGTGCGCCTCCAGCCCGATCCCGGCGGCGGCCAGCCGCAGCACCGGGCGCAGCAGCAGCCGCGCGTACCCGGCCAGGAAGTCCACCGGCTCGCCCGGGTGGCGGTCCAGCAGTTCGGCCAGCACGGTGCGCCCGGACAGCGGCGAGCGGGCAGCCAGCGCGGCGGCGGGCACCGGCGTCTCGCCCGGCTCCAGCCGCCCGTGCAGGCCGAGCCGCAGGATCGCGGAGAGGTCGCGCTGCCGCCCCGGCCCGGCGTCCAGCGCGGCGCCGGCCACCTCGGGCAGGACCAGCACCTCCGGCTGGTCGGCCAGCAGCGTCGCCAGCAGGGCGGAGATCGCCGGGCCGTTGCGGGCACTGGCCACCGAGATGCCGCGCCGGGTGGAGGTGACCTGGATGTCCAGCGACAGCTTGAGGTAGCGGGGCACCCCGTCGAGGCCCCGGTCGAGCAGTACGGTGCGCAGCGCCGTGGTCGGCCGGCCGGTCAGCCGCACCCCGGGGAGCCGCCGGATGGCGCCGCTGGCCAGCTCGTCGGCGTAGCGGCCGGGCAGCACGTTGGCCAACTGCCACGGGTGCACCGGGTGCAGCCGGTAGCCGGGCGGCGCCACCGGCAGCTGCGGGTAGCCGGGGCGCAGCGCGGCGCCCAGGTCGTCCCCGGTGGACAGCTCCTCGCGGACGGCGACGAAGTCCACGCCGATGCCGCCGGCCTCCTGGTCGTAGCGCAGCGTGTCGGCGATCGTCCAGCCCAGCCGGGTACGCCCGCACGGGTGCAGGTTGTGGCCCTCGGTGCACAGCTGCTCGTAGGCCAGCAGCTGCTCGTCGGCCGGCAGCCCGGCCAGTGCGCCGGCCAGGTCGCCGGCGCCGGTGGCCCGCAGCGGGGCGGCGAGCGCCGGCCGGCGGGCCAGTGCGAGCGCCAGGTTGACCCGGGCATCGGCCAGTTCGGCGGCCATCCCGGCGCGGGCCGTCGGGTCGGGCACCAGGTCGGCGAGCAGCCGCTCGGGCGGGGTGGCCACCGGATCGAGCAGCTCCAGCTGGTCGAAGCCGTGCCGGCGGGCCCGGTGCAGGCCGCTGGGGAGCAGCACCTGCTCGCCGTCGGCCGACCAGATCGCCCCGCTGCGGCTGCCGTGCAGGTCTTCCCGGTACGCGGCGGCCAGCAGCCGCCGGCTCACCACGTCGGTGGCGGCGCCGAGTGCCGCGGTGAAGCCGGCCACCAGTTCGGGGGCGGCGTCAGCCAGGGCGGTGGTGGCCAGGGCCACCGGGTCGGTGGTGGTGGTCATCGGTCCTGCCAGGGGTCTCGGGTCGGCTCGCGGTCTCGGCCGGCTTGCCGGTCAGTGGCCGGCGAGCGGGTTGGGCACCGGTACCCACTGGTCGTCGATGGGATGGCCGGACAGCCGCATCCGGACCATCGCCTTGACCGGCAGCACCGGTCCGAACAGGGCGTCGGTGTCCGGGCCCGGCACCCGCCGGGCGGCGGCCGCCGCGTCGGCCCAGAACGCCTGCGGCGACAGGCCCAGCTCCCGTTCGGCGGTGGCGGCCAACTCGGCGCAGACGGTGCCGACGGCCGCCGCGAAGACCTTGGTACGCAGCTCCTCCTCGTCCCCGGTGAGAAGGTCCCCGTGCAGCGGCGGCAGCTGGCAGCCGGCCGCGGCCAGCCGCCCCGGGTGCAGGCGTACCCCGCCGAGGTCACGGTAGGCCAGCCGGACCGGGCGCCCGTCGGCGAGGACCACCAGCATGTTCTGCCCGTGCGCCTCCAGCGCCACGCCGAGGCGCAGCAGCCGCAGCAGGGCCGGCAGCAGCAGGTGCAGCAGTTCACGCAGCCGGGCCGGCGGGTCGGGCAGCTCGGTGAGCAGCGCCCGGCCGCTGGCGGGGGAGGGTGCGGCCAGCGCCGCCAGCGGGGCGATGCGTTCGCTGGGGCGCAGCGCAGGCGCCCGCCGGTGCAGGACCGCCAGGCTGCGGCAGGGCTGGCCGTCGACGAGGACGGCACCGGCCGCCGGCTCGGTCAGCAGCTCCACGCCGACCTGGGCGGCCAGCGGCGCCAGCAGGGCGGAGACCAGCGGACCGTTGTGTACGGCGGCCGGCGAGACGATGCGTACCGCCGAGGTCATCTGGACGTCCACGGCCGTCTTGAGGTGCAGCCCCGGTGTGTCGCGCAGGGCGAGGGTACGCAGCGACATCAGCGGCCGGGCGGCCAGCGTCTCGCCGGTGGGGCGCAGGAACGGGTAGCGGTCCAGCAGGTGCGCCGCCTGCCACGGGTGCAGCACCAGCCGGGGCGGCAGCCCGGTGCCGGTGGACAGCCAGCGCCCGGCCGGCACGGCGACCACCGGCAGTTCGACGACCGGCCGGTACTCGGGCGCGTAGGCGCGCACCTCCGCGGCGCTCATGCCGCTCCGGGTGCGGCACAGCGGGTGCAGCGGGTGGCCGTCCACCACGCACTGTTCGATGTCGGCGAGGCTGACCCGGCGGCTGAGGTAGGCGTGCCCGCCGTCCGGTGGTGGCTGGGCGGCCCGGGCGCGGGCCAGGTTGGCGACGCTGTCGTCGAGTTCGGCGGCGAACCGCTCGCTGTGCGGCCCCGGCGCCAGCGCCCGGACCAGCGCACCCGGCGAGCTGTACGGCCGGTCGTCCAGGCTGACTGCCAGCCCGGCCGGCGCGGCGGCGAAGGCCCGCCCGGCAGCGGCATCGCCGCACAGCTGGCGCCCGTCCGGCAGCAGCATCCGCAGCTGCCCGCCCCCGCTGGGTGCCACCGGTCCGGGGAGCTGTTCACGACACAGCGCCCCCCACAGCCGCGCCAGCACAGCGGCCTCGGCGTCCCCCAGCGTGATCATCACGATCCAGGCTACTGGCCGCCCGGAGCACCCGGACGCCACCCACAACCTAGCATCCTAGGACGCCTTGCAGGGTGTGACCCCCAAACCCATAAGGAAGACTCCTGACTCACCGAAAAACAAGGGTTTCCCGGGCGGGGAGCGGGGCCGCTCAGCCGAGCAGTTGGTCCCAGCTCAGCTTGGCCAGCAGGGCGAAGACCACGACCAGCAGGATGACGCGGATGAACCGCGCGCCGCGGCGCAGCGCCAGGCGGGCACCCAGCCGGGCGCCGACCATGTTGCACCCGGCCATGCCGGCGCCGAGCAGCCACATCACGTGGCCGCCGGCCGCGAAGACGCAGAAGGCGCCCAGGTTGGTGGCGACGTTGACCGCCTTGGCCATCGCCGAGCCGTGCAGGAAGTCCACCCCGAGCAGGGCGGTGAAGCTGAGGATGAGGAACGTCCCGGTGCCCGGCCCGACAGCGCCGTCGTAGAGGGCGATCAGGCCACCGGCCAGCCCCACGGTGATGGCCACCCGGGCACGGCCGGCCCGGTGTTCGTGGCTGACCGTACCCAGGCCGGGGCGGGCGATCACCACGACGGCCACCGCGGCCAGCACGCCGATGACGACCGGCCGGTACACCTGCGCCGGTACCGCCCCGGCGACCAGTGCGCCGGCCGCGGCGCAGAGCAGCGCCAATCCCACGGTCGGCCCGAGTACCCGCCAGTCGACCTTGGTACGCCGCAGGTAGGTGACGGCGGCCGTCGAGGTGCCGCAGATGGCGGCGAGCTTGTTGGTGCCGAGCAGGGTGGCGGTCGGGGTGTTCGGGAAGGCGACCAGCAGGGCCGGGAGGAGGACCAGTCCGCCGCCGCCGACCACGGCGTCCACGGCGCCGGCCCCGGCCGCGGCGAGCAGCAGGGTGGCCACGTGTGCCACGGTCACCGGGGCGGCTGCGGTGGCCGGCCCTGCCGGCGGGCGGTGGGGGTACGCAGCCGGCTGCCCAGGATGGCGACCACCGCGCCCACGACGAGCAGGCAGCACAGGGCCTTGAGCAGCATGGGTACCTCCGGGGGGTTGCCGGCGGCCAGCCTAACGGGCGGCTGCGCGCGCCGGCCAGCGCTGGTCCTCCCGGCAGCGCGGTACGCCCCGGGAGGATCAGCGCTCACACCTCGGTGACGACCTCGTCGTAGTCGAGCCGGGGCAGCCGGTCGTACCAGGCGCCCTCGGCGGGCTTGCCGATGTTGACCACCAGGATGGTGCGGTGCTTGCCGTCGGGGAAGAACTCGGCGTCGATGCCGGGCCCGTCGAAGCCGCCCATCGGTCCGGCGGCGAGCCCGGCGGCCCGGACTCCGACGATGAAGTAGCCGGCCTGCAGGGTGGCGTTGAACCGGGCGAGGTCTTCGCGTCGCTGGTCGTCGAGGAACCCGTCGCGGGCGTTGGGGTAGATGGGGAAGATGCGGTGCAGTTCGTCGTGGAAGTCGGTGTCGGCGGCGAGCACGGCGACCAGGGGAGCGGTAGCGGTCTTGGCCTTGTTGACGCCGGCCATGTGCTCGACCAGCCGGGCCCGCGCCTGCGGGCTACGGACCAGCAGCAGGCGCAGCGGCTGCGCGTTCATGCCGGTGGGCCCGTACTTGACCAGCTCGTAGATGGCGCGCACCTGGTCTTCGCCGACCGGCTCGTCGGTGAAGGCGTTGGCCGTGCGGGCGGCGGTGAACAGCAGCTCCTGGGTCTGCTGGTCGATGGCCAGGGTGTCGGTCCCGGTGGTGGACATATCAAGCGCCTCCGAAGTAGTTCAAATTTGAACCGCGGTGCCGACGATAGCCTAACGTTCAAATTTGAACAACTGGCGGTGTAACCTGGGTGGATGGCCCGCGTCGTCGACTTCACCGCCCAGGAGGGCGAGGTCTGGCGTACCTTCCTGGAGGCGAGCCAGCTGCTCGACCGCCGGATGGAGGCGCGGCTGCGGGCCGAGACCGGGCTGACCCACCCGCAGTTCGAGATCCTGCTGCACCTGTCGAAGGCGCCCGGCGGCCGGCTGCGGATGATGGAGCTTAGCGAGCGCATGGTCACCACCAAGAGCGGCCTCACCTACCAGGTCACCCAGCTGGTCAAGGCCTGCCTGGTCTGCCGCTCCAGCTGCCCCACCGACGACCGGCGCGGCGTCAACGCGGAGATCACCGAGGCCGGGCGGCAGGCCGTGGCCGGCGCCGGCCCGTGCGTCGAGGCGGTGGCCCGCGAGCACCTGCTGGACGTGCTCTCCACCGAGCAGCTGGACCAGCTGGGGCACTGTCTCAGCCTGGTCCGGGACCGGCTGCGACACGGCTGCCCGCCGTGCGCCGAGTAGCCCGGGTCCGCATCAGCTGACGGCGAACGCCTCCAGCGCCCGCTCGGCGCGGTCCATCGCGGCCTCCGGGTCGGCGTCCGGCGAGCCGACCTGCGGGTCGAAGTTGAGGTCGACGAAGAACTCGGTCACCCCGGCGCTGCCCAGCGCCTCGATGTCGGTGTGGATCTGCTCCGGCGTCCCGGTCAGCCAGCCCCGGTCGGGTCCCGGATCGGGGCGCAGTTTCACCGCGCCCCGGCAGATCATCCGCAGCTCGTCGGCGTCCCGCCCGGCCTGCTGCGCGGCCGCCCGGACGGTGGCCACCGCCGCCGCGATGCCGGCCAGGTCGACGCGGCTGGAGGAGATCCAGCCGGCCGCCCGCCGGCCGGCCCGGCGCAGCGCCGCCGGGGCCGAGCCGCCCAGCAGGATCGGCGGGTACGGCCGCTGCACCGGCTTGGGCGCCGCCGAGCTGGCCGGGATCTGGTAGAACTCGCCCTGGTAGCTGACCGGGTCGGGGCCGAACAGGGCGGTGAGGGCGTCGAGGAACTCCTCGGCCCGCCGGCCGCGCCGGCCGGGGTCGACGCCGCTGGCGGTGAACTCCAGCTCCGCCCAGCCATTGCCCAGCCCGATGTCCAGCCGCCCGGCGCTGAGCACGTCCACTGTGGACAGCTGCTTGGCCAGCAGCACAGGCGAGGTGAACGGCGCGTTGAGCACCGCCACGCCGAGCCGGGCGCGGCTGGTCAGCGCGGCCAGGTAGCCGAGCGTGGCGACCGGGTCGAGGACCGCCCGGTAGGGCTCACCCCACGAGCCGTCGACGGGGGACAGCAGCCGCTGGAATGTCCACAGGCTGTGGTACCCGAGCTGGTCGGCGCGCTGGGCGACCCGGCGTACGTTGTCCGGGGTGGCCCAGGAGCCGGAGACCGGCGCGGCGAATCCGATCTTCATGCCCGTCACGCTACCGGGCGGTGCGCCGGCCGGTAGGGCGTCGTAGCGTTGCTGCCCGTGAGGGTGTGTGTGGTGGGTGCCGGCGCGGTCGGCGGGCTGATCGGTGGTCGGCTGGCGCTGGCCGGGCACGACACGGCGGCGCTGGCCCGGGGGGCGACGCTGGGGGCGCTGGCCGGGCACGGCTGGCGGCTGGAGTCCGGCCAGCGGGCACCGGTGCGGGCGGTGGCGCAGCCGGCCGAGGTCGGGCCGGTGGACCTGGTGGTGGTGGCGGTGAAGGCGCCGGCGCTGCCGGCGGCAGCGCCGGCGGTGGGCGCGCTGCTGGGCCCGCAGACCGTGGTGCTGCCGGCGATGAACGGCGTGCCCTGGTGGTTCCTGGCCGACGCCCCGCTGCGCAGCGTGGACCCGGACGGCGCGGTGGCCGCGGCGATCCCACGCTCGCAGGTACTGGGCTGCGTGGTGCACTTCGCCGCCGTCCAGCCGGAGCCGGGGCTGGTCCGGCACACCAGCGGCAACGGCCTGATCGTGGGCGAGCCGGACGGCGGGGACTCGGCTCGCTGCCGGGCCGTGGTCGAGGCGCTGGCCGGCGCCGGGTTCGAGGCGACCGCGAGCACCGACGTGCGTACCGACATCTGGTACAAGCTGTGGGGGAACATGACGATGAATCCGATCTCGGCGCTGACCGGGGCGACCGCGGACCGGATCCTGGACGATCCGCTGGTGAACCGGTTCTGCCTGGCGGTGATGGCGGAGGCGGCGGCGATCGGGGAGCGGGTGGGCTGTCCGATCGCGCAGAGCGGCACCGAGCGGATAGCGGTGACCCGCCGGCTCGGGGCGTTCAAGACCTCGATGCTGCAGGACGCCGAGGCGGGCCGGCCGCTGGAGCTGGACGCGCTGCTGGGCGCGGTGGCCGAGATCGGCGCCCGGGTCGGGGTGCCCACGCCCAGCCTGGACACGCTGCTGGGCCTGTCCCGCCTGGCCGCCCGGGTGCGTGGCCTCTACCCGCGGGAGCAGTGGTGAGCGGGGACGCCGCGTCCTGGCGTGAGCAGCGGGCCCGGGCGGTGGCCGAGCACGGTCGGGCGCTCGCGCAGCGCCGGGCCGCCGAGACGGTACAGGCCCGGGAACTGGTCGCCCGCTTCGTCCGGGACGCCCGCGCCGCCGGCCTGCCCAGCCGGGAGCTGCGGGCGCTGCCGTACTCCGGTGGCGGCAGTTACCGCACCGGGCTGCGCGGCTGGTACATCCACCCGGACCGCTCGGTGGCGGTCGGCGAGGACGGCGGGTACTACGTACTGGGCGTGCCGGCGTCGCTGCGTGGACGGCTGGCGGGGGTGCGGCCGGCGCCGGCCGACCCGCCGCTGATCGTGGGGGAGGGCGCCAGGGACGGTGCTTCGGCGCCGCTGGCGACGCTGCTAGCTACTGCGCTGGCGGGCGGCTGGGAGTAGCCGGCCAGGGCGGCGCCGACGGCGGCGACCGCGTGGTGCAGGTCGGCAAGGGCGGGATGCGTGGCCGTGGGTTCGGCGGTGCCGGCGGGTTCGCGGGCGGCCAGCGCGCGGCGCAGCGCCACCACGTCGGCGCGCAGCCGGCGCAGCCCGCCGGACAGCCGTGCATCGGCGGGGTTGGCGGTCAGTTGGCTGGTCAGCGCGGTAAGCGCCGGCCGGCAGTCGAGCAGCGCGGTGACCGCGTGGACGGGGTGAGGGCTGCCCCGCCGCACCAGGCGGGCGGGGGTCAGACGGTGCTGGGCGGCCAGCGCCGGGCGGATGCGTTCCAGGTCGCCGAGGGCTGCCTGGACACGTTCGCTGTGGCCGGGCAGGCCGCTCGGGTCGTGGCCGGCGGTGGTCAGGTAGTCGGTGAGGGCGGCCAGCGCGTCGGCCACCCGACGGCGCAGCACATCGCGGCTGCGAATGGGCAGCACCAGCCAGGCGGCGGCCACGCCGAGGGCGGCGCCGAGCGCGATGGCGGCGAGCCGGTCGGCCAGCAGCGTGGGCGCGGCCCGGCCGTAGTAGCCGTAGAGCAGGCTCAGCGCCGTGGTGACGCCGGCCGCCCACCAGGTGTAGCTGTGTGCCCGCAGGGCGGCGGCGACGGCGAGTACGGCGAAGATGGCCACCACGGTGCCGGGCCGGTGCGCCGGTACGGCGGCGGCCAGCAGGGTCGCCAGGGCGGTCCCGCCGGCTGCGCCGGCCAGCCGCAGCACCGCCTTGTGGGCGACGTCGCCCCGGCCGGCCGCGCCGGCGTTGACCAGGTAGGCCGACAGCACCAGCCAGGGCCAGCGGCCGGGGAACAGCAGCCGCCCGGCGAGCAGCGCGGCGCCGAGGGCCACCGCCAGCTGGGCGGCCATCCGGGTGGCGGGGGAGAGGCGGCGACCGGGGCGGGGCCGGGCGGGTGCCGGCGGTGTGGCCGTAGCCGGGCTCAGCCGGCGCAGCAGCGGCTGGGTCGCCGCCACCGCGGCGACGGCGACGGCGGACACCAGCGCCGCCCGCAGCAGTTGGCCCGGGCCGTGACCGGGGGGTACCGGGGTGACCAGCATGGCCACGAACGGCAGTGCGGCCAGCGTGCCGATGCGGGCGGCCCGGGCGCCGAAGCGGCGCAGCCACACCGCCCCGGCCATGACGGCCACGAACAACGGGTCGCCGACCGCCGGCCAGGCCACCATCAGCGCGCCGACGGCGGCGGCCAGCACGCCGAGCGGGGGGAGGACGAGCAGCTGGGTGACGCCCAGCGGATGCCGGCGGGCGGCCCGGCTGACGCTGAGGACGACGACCACGGCGAGGACGGCCAGCGCGCCGTCGCCCCGGCCGGGCAGCAGCAGCGCCACCGCGAAGCTGACCAGGGCGGCCGCCGTCGTCAGCGCGGTGGCCACCAGTTCGGTACGCACCGCGGCCGGCATCCTCACCCGGCAGATAGTACGTGATAGCGTACTATCTGTGCGACACGCGGAGGCGGCACAGTTGCGCGCCAGCGTGCTGCGGCTGGCCCGGCGGCTGCGCTCGGAACGCGGCCCGGGCGCCCTATCCACCAACAAGGTCGCCGTCCTGGCCCACCTGTACCGGGAGGGACCGGCCACCCCCGGCCAGATCGCCGCCGCCGACGGCCAGCGGCCCCAGTCGCTGACCCGCACCTTCACCGACCTGGAACACGACGGCTACCTGCGCCGCCAGCGCAGCAGCCGGGACGGGCGGGCCGCCCTGCTGACCCTCACCGACGCGGGCGCCCGCGCCCTGCGCGCCGACATGGCCCGCCGCGACGCCTGGCTCGCCGGCGCGCTGCGCACCCTCGACGACTCCCAGCTTGCTGTCCTGCGCAGCGCCGCCGACCTGCTGGACCTGCTCGCCAGCCGCGCGGGCGGGACGTCACCAGCCGATCGCCAGGCGCAGCGGGTATCCTGATCGGCACGGGCCGAGAGGCGCTGCAACGGGGAGACCCGCCACGCTCGGCCCGCGTACCACACACCAAAGGGCGCCTCCGACAACGATCGGAGGCAGCCATGGATCGGGCCACCCGTACCGCCGCCCTGCGGGACCTGCTGGAGCAGCGGGTCGCC
>CAVTWH010000001.1:2500-59257 GCA_963738365.1 uncultured Actinomycetota bacterium | reverse complement strand
TGCGCCGGGTCTGGGGACGGCCGGAGGACCGCGATCCCGACGCCGCCGAGCGGGAGCGCGAACAGCGCCGCCGGGCTGCCCTGGTACGCGCGGCGCGGCGCGCCTACGAGCAGGCGGCGGCTACCGCGCGTACCGCTCAGGAACAGGCCAGGGTGGCCGAGGTGGCGGCGCTGGCGCTGGCCGGCGAGGCCGAGGAGGCGGCCCGCGAGGCGGCGGCGGTCACGACAGGGTGATCCGGTCGAGGAACAGGCCGGAGTTGTTGCGGGTGGCTCCGAGGGTCACCGTATTGGCCCCGGAGGCGAGCTTGACCTGCGCTGCGCACCAGCCGACCGAGTCGCCGGTCGCCGGGCAGGTCACAGTCGAGTCCGTGCCGTCGGAGGTCTTCAGGGTCAGTGTTGCGGACGCGGTGGCCTGGTAGGCGATGTCCAGCTGGTAGCTGGCAGCAACGGGCGCCTGGATGCCGGAGACGGTCAGGAACCGCTGGCCCCCTTTGCCCACGCCGCCCACCACCGAGCCACCGGAGGCGCCGGTCAGCTGCTCGACCTCTACCAGCTTGCCGCGCGTGGCCACCTCCGCCTCGATGGCAAAGGAGAAGCTGGTCGCGGCGCTGGTGTTGGAGACGAGGACGGGCGCCGCGTCGGTGGGTAGGGTCGCATCGGCTCCCGGTGGTCGGCTGGTCGGCCCGGCCGGGGGCTGCCCGGTGGTGGCGGCCGGGCCCGGCGTGGCGGCCTGCCGCGTCGGCGTCGCCGACAGCACCGGCGCGGCTGAGGTCAGTTGCGGTCCGGGGGTCGGATCGGGCGGCAGCGCGCTCGCCCCGTCGCCTGCGAACGGCCGGCCGGTCGGGGAGCCGGGCAGCGAGCTTATGGCCGCGATGACCAGGGCCACGCCCAGCGGAGCGAAGATCCATAGTGCGTATCCGAGCCAGCCACGTCTGGACAGCCGGTGCAGGCCACCGCGGGCGGTGGCGAGGTCGAGGTCGAGGGCTGCGTTCGGAGACTTCGGGGGCGGAACCGGTCACGGCGCGGTGGATGTCCAGTGGGGCAGCCTGACCCGATTCATCGGTTGGGAACGATGTCGGCACCCGGAAAAGTTAACACTGCCGTTACCCGCGATGGCACCCTGCGAAAGTGTCACGTCACTGTCCGCGAGGACATTTGCGCGGTCAGCGCACAGCGTGTGCGCCGAACCCGGCAGTTTGTCACTGGTGGCGCGGCGAACCACCGCGTGTAGTCCAAACAGGACAAACGCCGGCAGCAGCGGTGCCGTGGCCGGAATGGTCACCGCCAGCAGCGCCGGCAGCCCGGTGGTGACCAGTGCGCCGATCGCGACCACCGGCCGGGTGGTGAGCAGGCGCACCGACCAGCGCAGCGCCGCCCGGTAGCCACCCCCGCCGGTCTGGCCCAGCCGGACCAGCGCCACCGCGGCCACCGCGCCGCCGGCCGCCGCCAGCGCCACCGTGACCGCGAGCAGCACCGGTCCGCCGGGGACGGCGCCGGTCCGCAGGGCCGCGGCGTCCAGCGCCAGCGCACCGGCGGCCAGCAGCGCCACCAGCACGGCGGCGAGCCCGCGCAGGGCGGTGCGGCGGGCGGTCCGGGCCAACTCCCGCACCCCGGGGAAGCTGCGGTGGGTACACACCTGGTCCACCGCCACCGACGCGGTGACCAGCGCGGCACCGGCGGTGACCAGCAGCGCGCAGGCGAGGGTGAGCACGATGCCGAGCAGCGCCAGGTCGGCGGCGAGGGTCAGCGACTCCCGCCAGTCCGGCCGGGGCATCGGGTCGTCCAGCCGGGGCAGCGGCCTGATCCGGCCATGACGCGCCCGGCCTCGTCCGGCCCCGCCGCCTGCCTGTCCGCTCCCGGCGTTACCGCGGTCATCCCTTCAGCCCGCCGGTGTTGATGCCCTCGACGAGCATCCGCTGGAAGGCCAGGAAGAACAGGAACACCGGCAGCAGGGACAGCACCGACATGGCGAACATCGGGCCCAGCTCGGTCTGGCCCTCGAGTCGATGAACAGCCGCAGGCCACCGGCACCGTGTAGTCGTCCGGCTTGGCGAGGTAGACCAGCTGGCGGAAGAAGTCGTTCCAGGTCCAGATGAACGAGAAGATCGCGGTGGTCACCAGCGCCGGCCGGCACAGCGGCAGGATCACGTGCCGGAAGACGCCGAACGGCGAGCAGCCGTCGATCTTCGCCGCCTCGTCCAGCTCGCGCGGGATGCCGCGCATGAACTGCACCATGAGGAAGACGAAGAACGCCTCGGTGGCCAGGAACTTCGGCACGATCAGCGGCAGCGGGGTGCCGACCAGCCGAGGACTTGAACAGGATGAACTGCGGGACGATCAGCACGTGGCCGGGCAGCAGCAGCGTGCCGATCATGACGGCGAACCACAGGCCCCGCAGCGGGAACCGCAGCCGGGCGAAGGCGTACGCGGCGAGCAGGCAGGACACGCGTTGCCGACGACCACGCAGGTGGCGACGACCGCGCTGTTGAGGAAGAACCGGCCGAAGCTGACCGTCTTGAGGTCCAGCCGTCGACGTAGTTGCCCGGGGTCGGCGCGTGCGGGATGACCGAGAGGTTGGCGGCGATCTCGGTCGGTACTTGAGCGACGAGCCGACCAGCCAGACCAGCGGGTAGAGCACCACAGCAAGGAGCAGCAGCAGGGCCAGGGCGCGATCGCCGAGCGGCCGGCACCGCGCCGCTCCCGGCGGCGGTTGACCTGGGCGGCGCGCGGGTAGGCGGTGGTGGCCATCATTGCTCCTCCGTCGGCGTAGTGCACCCAGAACCGGCCGGTGCTGAACAGCAGGACGGTGACCATGCCGATGGCGAACAGGAACACCCAGGCCAGCGCCGAGGCGTAGCCGATGTCGACTCGGTGAAGCCCTCCAGGTAGAGGTTGAGCGTGTACATCAGGGTGGAGTCGACCGGGCCGCCCGGGCCGCCGCTGATGACGTACGCCGAGGTGAAGCCCTGGAAGCCGTGGATGGTCTCCAGCACCAGGTTGAAGAAGATCACCGGCGACAGCGAGGGCAGCGTGATGCTGACGAACTTGCGCCAGCTGCCGGCGCCGTCGACCGACGCCGCTTCGTAGAGCTCACCGGGGATCTGCTTGAGACCGGCGAGGAAGATGACCATCGGCGCGCCGAACTGCCAGGCGCCCAGCAGCACGATCGTCCACAGCACGTAGCTGGGGTCGTTGACCCACGGCTTGCCGTGGATGCCGAACCAGCTCAGGAAGTGGTTGACCACGCCGTCGCCGCTGAACAGCGACTGCCAGACCAGCGCCAGCGCGACACTGCTGCCGAGCAGGGAGGGCAGGTAGAACAGCGCCCGGACGGTGCCGTTGCCGCGCCGGCTGCGGGCCAGCAGCAGCGCGACGCCGAGCGCCACGGCGAGCTTGAGCGGGGTGGCCACCAGCGCGTACTCGGCGGTGATCTTGATGGATCGCCAGAAGGACGTGTCGACGGTGAACATCCGCCGGTAGTTGCGCAGGCCCACGTACTGGCCCGAGTTGGAGATCAGGTCCCAGTTGGTGAAGCTCAGGTAGAGCGAGTACAGCATCGGGATCGCCGTGATGACCAGGAAGCCGATCAGCCAGGGCGTCAGGAAGACGTACCCGGCTGCTGCCTCCCGCCGGCGGCTCACCGCCTGGCCCCGCCGTCGGGCGGTGCTGCGGCGCGCGGCTGCGGCGTGCGGGGTGCGGGCCGGCGCGTGGGTGGTGGCCACGCCTGCGGCTCCTCTCATGAGTGGTGGTGGTGCTGCCGGGGTGGTGGTGCTGCCGGGTAGGGAGCCGGCCGCCGCCGCGAGCGGGCGACGGCGGCCGGGAGGTCCGCCGGGACCTCAGGCGGTGAGCTTCAGCGCGGCCTGCTGCAGGAACTCCTTGGCCGCGTCGGCCGGGGAGAGCTGTCCGAACTGCACCTTCTCGGCCTCCTGGGTGAACAGCGGGCGGATCGCCGACTGGCCGTTCGGCGGCACCGCCGGGGCGGGGCCGAACTTCGCCTGGATGGCGTTCTCGAAGTCGACCGTGGCCTTCATGTTGGGGTCGGTGAGCGCGGCCTGCACGGTGGAGCGGATCTCGGTGTTGGCGGGCAGGCCCCGCTCGGTGCCGAGGATCTTGCCGGCGTCCGGGTCGTTGACGAAGAAGTTCATCACGTCCACCACGACGCCCGGGTGCTTGGTCTTGGCGTACCCGGCGAAGTAGAGCGCGGCCCGGGCCCACTGGCCCTTCGGGTCACCCGGGTAGGAGACCACGCCGAGCTGGTCCTTGGTGCTCTTGGCCAGCTCGGGCATCTGGTTGGACCAGACGAACGAGGTCGCCGCCTTCCCGGTGACCACCAGCTGCTTGGTGACGTCACCGGCGTTGGCCACGTGGATGACGTCGGCGGTCGGGGTGGCCTTGGCGTCCCGGGCGTCCTTCCACAGCTGGAACCACCTGGTCAGGTCGTCCGCCGAGAAGCCGAGCTTCGTCCCGGAGTAGAAGTCCTTGCCCTGCTGGCGCAGCCAGACCCAGAGCGCCTTGTAGTCGGCGGACGGGTCCATGGTGCCGAAGACGGTGTAGTTGGTCTTCGAGCTGAAGTCGGTGGCCCAGCTGATCAGCTTCTCCCAGGACCAGCCGATCTGCGGCTCCTCGACGCCCCACTTCTGCACCAGGGTCTTGCTGTAGACCATGCCGGGGGTGTTCTCGGCCAGCGCCAGGGCGGCCAGCTTGCCGTCCACCTTGCCGTAGTCGACCAGGCTGGGGGAGAGCTTGCTGGTGTCGATGCGCTTGGCGGCCACGTAGTTGGTCAGGTCCAGGGTCTGGTTGCGGGCCGCCACGCCGCCCAGCATGTTGTCGTCGAGCTGGAAGATGTCGGCCGCGGAGCCGGCGGCCAGGTTGGTGTTCAGCTTGTCGATGTAGCCCGAGTTGGCCTGCCAGGTGTGCTTGAACGTGACGTTCGGGTGCTTGCGCGTGTAGAGCGCGAGGACGTCTTCGGTCAGCTTGCCGCGGGCGTCCCCGCCCCACCAGAAGACGGACAACTCCACCGGGCCGCTCTCGACCGGTTCCACCGAGGGCGCCGCGGTGGGCTTCTCGCCGCTGCTGGCGCAGCCGGCGACGGCCAGTGGTACGCCGAGCCCGAGGGCGGTCAGCAGGGTACGGCGGGTGGCGCCACCGGGGGGCGTGGGGGGTGTGTGCGACGACATGACCACTACTCCTTGGCTGAGGGTGCGAGTCGGCGGGCCGCCCCCCGTGTCCGGTCGGAGGGACCGGACGACGGGACGGGTACGGCGATGGGGCCGCGCGCTGCCGCGCGGGGCGCGGGTCCGGTCGACTCGCGGGGGACCAGTGTGGTTTGCAGGATCACTTGAACGGCGGTGCGCCGGCCGCCGGCCGGGCTGGCGGTGCTCCCGGCCGTGCGGCCGGCCCGTGGCGCGATGTCCTGTTGCAGCAGCATGTCCACGGCCGCCCGGCCAGCCGCCACGGTCGGCGTGGCGACCGTGGTGAGCCGCGGCTTGACCAGGGTGGACAGGATGGTGTCGTCGATCCCGACGACGCTGATCTCGTCCGGCACCGCGACGCCGAGGTCGTGCAGGCCCTCCAGCAGGCCGATCGCCATCAGGTCGTTGTAGGCCAGGACGGCGGTGACGCCGCTGTCGCGGACCCGGCGGGCCAGCGCCTGGCCGCCGTCCCTGGTGGGCGGGTTCGGGCCGACCACGTCGATCCGGGCGCCGGCCGCCCGGGCGCCGGCCAGCGCCGCCCGGCGGATCTCCCGGTTGGTCCAGGAGCCGCGCGGGCCGGCCAGGTAGAGCAGGTCGCGGTGGCCGTAGCCGACCAGGTGCGCGATGGCGTCACCGGCGCCCTGGGCCACGTCCATCACCACGGTGGGCAGGTCGGCGACCGCGCGGTTGACCACGACGAGGGGTACCTCGCGGGCCAGCCGTTCGATGGCGCTGTTGGCCATCCGGGGGCTGCACAGCAGCACCCCGTCCACCTGCTTGGCCATCGCCTGCACCAGCTCCTCCTCGACCAACGGGTCCTCGTCGGTGTCGGCCACGAAGACGTGGTAGTCGCGCTGGCGGGCCTGGCTCTCCGCGGCTTTGATCATCGGCGGGAAGTAGGGGTTGGCGATGTCGGCCACGATCAGCCCGACGTTGCCGGTACGCCCGGTGATCAGTGCCCGGGCGGCCCGGTTGGGCCGGTACCCCATGCTCTCCGCGGTGGCCAGCACCCGGCTGCGGGTCTCCGGGTTGACCAGGTGCGGTGCGGAGAAGGTACGGGACACCGTGGAGACGTGCACGCCGGAGGCGCGGGCCACGTCCCGGATGGTGCTGGGCACGGGGCACTCCCTTCCCTCGGGCGCATCGGATGGGTGACGGGCACCGCCGGACGGGCGCCGACCGGGTCGCGAAGCCCGTCGGCGGTGACGGATGGCTCATTAATGCAAACGGTTGTGCCAGTGTCAACGGTTTCCGGAGCTCGATCTGTCGCGATCGGGTATCGATCTTTGGCTGAGCAAGCGCTTTCCTGACCAAAATGGACTCGTGGGATGGCGGGTATTGACGCCGCGGCGCGGTCGGGGACTAGGCTCGCTGCAATCGTTTGTAGACGCGGTGGCCAGGCCCCTGGCCGCCCGAGAGGGTACGCGATGCAGCGCCGGCGCTACGCCGTGGTGGGTACCGGAGCCCGGGCCGAGATGTTCGTCCGCGCCCTCGTCCTCGACCACGCCGACCAGGCGGCCCTGGTCGCCTTCGCCGACCCCAACCCGGCCCGCATCCGCGCGCACAACCGCTGGCTCGCCGAACTCGGCCACCCCGAGGTCCCCGGCCACCCGGTGGAAGACTTCGCCGCCATGCTCGACAAGGAGCGCGTCGACGTGGTCATCGTGACCTCGGTCGACGCCACCCACGACGGGTACATCGTGGCCGCCCTGGACGCCGGCCGGGACGTCGTCACCGAGAAGCCGATGACCGTCGACGCGCCCCGCTGCGAACGCATCCTGCGCGCCGCCCGGCGGGCCCGGGCACGGGGCGCCGGGTCGGTCGCGGTCACCTTCAACTACCGGTACAACCCGGTGCACGAGAAGGTGCGCGAGCTGCTGGCCGGCGGAGCCGTCGGGGAGATCGGCTCGGTGCACTTCGAGTGGCTGCTGGACGTGCGCCACGGCGCCGACTACTTCCGCCGCTGGCACCGCGAGCGGGGCAACTCCGGCGGCCTGCTGGTGCATAAGGCCAGCCACCACTTCGACCTGGTCAACTGGTGGCTGGGCGCCCGCCCGGTGAGCGTGTATGCGCAGCACCGGCTGTTCTTCTACGGCCCCGACGGCGGCGCCCGGCACGGCTACGACCGCGGCTGGGCCCGGGCGCACGGAGACCCGGCCGCCGCCGACGACCCGCTGGCCCTGGACCTGGCCGCCAACCCCCGGCTGCGCGAGCTCTACCTGGACGCCGAGGCGCAGGACGGCTACCTGCGCGACCGCAGCGTCTTCGCCGACGGCGTGGACATCGACGACGACATGGCGGTGCTGGTGCGCTACGACACCGGCGCCACGATGAGCTACCACCTGACCGCCTACGCCCCCTGGGAGGGGTACCGGCTGATGGTCAACGGCTCCCGGGGCCGGCTGGAGCTGCAGGTGGTGGAGAGCGACTTCGTCGACCCCGACCAGGCCCGTACCGTCAAGGGCGGTCCCGGCCGGGCGACCGCCGCGCTGCACGGGGTGAACGCGGCCGCCGAGCACGGCGGCGTCCGGCTCACCCTGCACCCGTTCTGGCAGCCGCCTACCGAGGTGCAGCTGCCCGGCCTGGTCCGGGAGGGGCACGGCGGCGCCGACGCGCGGATGACCGCCGACATCTTCGCCGGCCGCGCCGCCACCCCCGACCCGCTCGGCCGCAGCGCCACCGAACGGGACGGCGCCCTGGCCCTGCTCACCGGCCTGGCCGCGAACGCCTCCGCGGAGCGCGGCGCCCCGGTGGTTGTGGCCGACCTGATCGACCCGCAGCTGCTGGCCATCGACCGCCAGCCGCTGGCCTGAGCGTCTGCGCCACCGTCCGACCCGCACCTGCGCCACCGTCCGACCCGCACCTGCGCCACCGTCCGACCCGCAAGGAGCATCGTGACCGACCCCGACCTGCTGTTCCCGGCCGAGCCCCGGGTCCGCGACATCGCCCGCGAGCTGTTCGCGCACGCCCGGGACCTGCCGATCATCTCGCCGCACGGGCACGTCGACCCGTGGCTGCTGGCCGACGACCGGGCCTTCCCCGATCCGGCGCGGCTGTTCGTGGTACCCGACCACTACGTCACCCGGATGCTGCTCAGCCAGGGCGTCCCACCGGCCGGGCTGGGCGTGCCCCGGGTGGACGGGGGCGAGGTGGAGACCGATGGGCGGACCATCTGGCGGCGGTTGGCGCAGCACTGGTCCGCCTTCCGCGGCACCCCGTCCCGGCTCTGGCTGGAGCTGGCCTTCACCGACGTGTTCGGGGTGGACACCCCGCTGCGCCCGGAGACCGCCGACGCGGTGTACGACGCGCTGTCCGAGCGGCTGGCCCGGCCCGAGTTCCGGCCGCGGGCGCTGTTCGAGCGGTTCCGCATCGAGACGCTGGCCACCACCGAGTTCCCGCTGGACGAGCTGGCCGCGCACGCGAAGCTGGCCGCCGACGGCTGGGGCGGGCCGGGCGGCCGGGTGATCACCACGTTCCGCCCGGACGACCTGTTCGACCTGGGCAGCCCCGGCTGGGCCGACCGGGTGGCCCGGCTGGGTGAGCTGACCGGCGAGGACACCGGCGGGTACGCCGGGTTCATCGCCGGCATCCAGGCGCGCCGGGCGGCGTTCCGGGCGGCCGGAGCGCGCAGCACCGACCACGGCGCCCCGACCGCGCGCACCCTCGAACTCACTCCTGAGCAGGCCCGGGCGCTGTTCGAGCGCGGCCTGGCCGGCACCGCCAGCGCCGCCGACGCCGACGACTTCCGCGCCCACCTGCTCTTCGAGTCGGCCCGCATGTCGGTCGAGGACGGCCTGGTCATGCAGCTGCACCCGGGCTCGGTCCGGGACCACAACCGGGACCTGCACGCCCGGCACGGCAAGGACGTGGGCGGCGACATCCCGCAGGCCACCGGCTTCACCCACCAGCTCGCCCCGCTGCTGGCCCGGTTCGGCAACGATCCCCGGCTGCGGCTGGTGCTCTACACCCTGGACGAGACCGCGTTCAGCCGGGAGCTGGCCCCGCTGGCCGGCGGGTACCCGGCCGTCTACCTGGGCGCGCCGTGGTGGTTCCTGGACTCGCCGGAGGGGCTGCGCCGGTTCCGGGAGGCCACCACGGAGACCGCCGGCTTCGCCAACACCAGCGGCTTCGTCGACGACACCCGGGCGTTCTGCTCGATCCCGGTACGCCACCAGGTGGCCCGCCGGGTCGACGCGGCGTTCCTGGCCCGGCTGGTCGCGGAGGGGCGGCTGCCCGTGGACGAGGCCGCCGAGACCATCGCCGACCTCGCCTACCACCTGCCCAAGCGCGTCTTCCGACTGGAGAACTGAGCAGATGCCCACCACCATCACCGGGGTCGACGTCCACGACGTGCGGTTCCCCACCGCCGCCGCGGGTGACGGCTCGGACGCCATCAACCGGGGCGACTACTCGGCCAGCTATGTGCAGCTGCGTACCGACGCCGGGGTCACCGGCAGCGGCCTCACCTTCACCAACGGCCGGGGCAACGAGATCACCTGCGCGGCGGTCCGGGCGCTGGCCCACCACGTGCGCGGCCGCACCGTGGAGGAGCTGTTCGCCGACCCGGTGGCGTTCAGCCGGACGGTCACCGCCGACCCGCAGCTGCGCTGGCTCGGCCCGGAGAAGGGGGTCATCGCGATGGCCGGCGGCGCGCTGGTCAACGCCGCCTGGGACCTGCGCGCCCGGCTGGCCGGCAAGCCTATGTGGCGGCTGCTCGCCGAGCTGCCCGCGCCGGAGCTGGTGGCCAGCGTCGACTTCCACCACATCAGCGACGCGCTCACCCCCGACGAGGCGCTGGAGCTGCTGGAGAAGGCCGCCCCCGGCTACGACGACCGCCTCGCCGTACTGACCCGGCAGGGCTTCCCCGCGTACACCACCTCGGTCGGCTGGCTCGGCTACCCCGACGAGAAGGTGCGGGCGCTGACCCGCCAGGCGGTGGCCGACGGCTGGACTGCGGTGAAGATGAAGGTCGGCGGCCCGATCGCCGACGACGTCCGGCGCGCCGGGCTGATCCGCGCCGAGATCGGCCCCGACCGGCTGCTGATGATGGACGCCAACCAGGTGTGGGACGTCGACGAGGCGATCGCCAACATGGCCCGGCTGGCCGGCGCCGACCCGTACTGGATCGAGGAGCCGACGCACGCAGACGACGTGCTCGGCCACGCCCGGATCGCCCGCGCGGTGGCCGAGCAGACCGGCGGGCGGTGCCGCGTGGCCACCGGCGAGGTGGCCGCCAACCGGGTCATCTTCAAACAGCTGCTGCAGGCCGGCGCGATCGGCACCTGCCAGGTCGACGCCTGCCGGGTGGCCGGGGTGAACGAGGTGCTGGCGGTCCTGCTGCTGGCCGCCAAGTTCGGCGTGCCGGTCTGCCCGCACGCCGGCGGGGTGGGGCTCTGCGAGTACGTCCAACACCTGTCGATCTTCGACTACCTGCGGGTCGGGGCCAGCCTGGACGGGCGCATGGTGGAGTACGTGGACCACCTGCACGAGCACTTCACCGACCCGGTAACCATCCGCGACGGCCACTATCAGCTGCCCGGGGCGCCCGGCTACAGCGTCGAAATGCACCCGGCCTCGATCGCGCAGTACAGCTTCCCGGACGGTGCCGCGTGGCGGTGAGCCTGGCCCGGCTGGGCGCCGCCGCGCTGGACCGGCTGCCGGCCGGGACCGGCCCGCTGGTCCGCCGCCCCCGCCCCGGCGTCGTGCACCTGGGGCTCGGCGCGTTCCACCGGGCCCACCAGGCGGTCTACACCGAGGAGGCGATGGCGGCGGCCGGCGGCGACTGGGGCATCGTGGCCGTCGCCCCGCGCTCGGCCGATGTGGTGGCCACCCTGGCCGAGCAGGACTGCCTGTTCAGCGTCACCTCACTGGACGGGGCCAGCGCGCACACCCGGGTGATCGGGGCGCTGGCCGGGGTACGCCACCTGCCGACCGAGGGGGAGGCGATCGTGGCGCTGCTGGCCGACCCGGCGATCCGGGTGGTGACGCTGACCGTGACCGAGAAGGCGTACCTGCTCGACGCCGGTACCGGCCGGCTGCGCGACGATCCGGCGCTACGCGCCGACCTGGCCGGCGGGGCGCCGCCGCGGACCGTACCCGGGCTGCTGGCCCGCGCGCTGCGCGCCCGGGCCGCCGCCGGTGGCCCGCCGCTGGCCGTGGTCAGCTGCGACAACCTGCCGGCCAACGGGGTACGGCTGCGCTCGGCGGTGCGCCAGGCGCTGGGTGGGGAGCTGCCCGACTGGGTCAGCTTCCCGAGCACGATGATCGACCGGATCGTGCCGGCCAGCACGGCGCAGACCCTCGACGCGGCGGCCGCCGCGCTGGGCGTGCGCGACCTGGCCGCGGTGGCGGCCGAGCCGTACCGGCAGTGGGTGCTCCAGGACGACTTCCCGGGCGGGCGCCCGGCCTGGGAGTCGGCGGGCGCGGTGTTCTCCGCCGAGGTCGGCGGCTACGAGCGGGTCAAGCTGCGGGTGCTCAACGGCGTGCACTCGACGCTGGCGTACCTGGGGGCGCTGGCCGGGCGGGAGACCATCGCCGAGGCGATCGAACTGCCCGGGATGCGGACCTTCCTGCGCGACCTGATCGCCGTCGACATCGCGCCGACGCTGGACCCGCCGGCCGGCGTCCGGGTGGACAGCTACGGTGAGTCGGTGCTGCACCGCTTCGGCAACCCGGCCACCCGGCACCGGACCCTGCAGATCGCCATGGACGGCTCGCAGAAGCTGCCGCAGCGGCTGTTCGCCACGGCCGCGCAGCGGCGCGCCGCCGGTGCCCAACCGGCGTTGCTGGCGCTGGCGCTGGCCGGCTGGCTGCGGTTCGCCGCCGGGGTCGCCGACGACGGCCGGGAGCTGCCGCTGGACGACCCGCTGGCCGGCGAGCTCCGCGCCGCGTTGGCCGGCGCCGGGGACGACCCGGTCGCCGCCGTACGGGCGGTGTTCGGGCTGGCCAGTTTCGTGCCGCCGGAGCTGGCCGCCGATGACGACTTCGTGCGGCTGGTGGCGGACCGGTTGGCGCAGCTGCGCCGGGACGGCGCCGCCGGGACCGTCGCGGCGGTCGGCCGGTGAGCGCCCCGACCCCGGGGGGGGCCGGGGGGGAGGGTGAGGGTTGGGGGGGGCGGGCCGACCCGGGTGGCGCTGGTCGGCGCCAGCGGGCACGGCGGCTGGCACCGGCGGGTCATCGCCGAACTGGAGCAGGCCGGCCGGGTCCGCCTGGTGGCCCTGGGCGACCTGCGCGCGGTGCCGGACGTACCCCCGGGGGTGCCGGTCTTCGCCGACCACCGGGAGCTGCTGGCGCAGGCGCACCCCGAGGTGGTGGTGGTCTGCACCCCGCCGCACACGCACGCGCCGATCGCCACGGACGCGCTGCGCGCCGGGGCGGACGTGCTGCTGGAGAAGCCGCCGGTACTCGACCTGGCGGAGCATGCGGCGCTGGCCCGGGTGCTGGCGGAGACCGGCCGCAGCTGCCAGGTCGGGTTCCAGGCGCTGGCCTCGCCGGCCCTGGCCGAGCTGCTGGACTTCGTCGACGCCGGCGGGCTGGGGCAGCTGCGCGGCATCACCATGCGCGGCGCCTGGTTCCGCGACGAGGCGTACTTCGCCCGCTCCGCCTGGGTCGGCCGGTCCACTGTGGACGGTCACCCGACGCTGGACGGGGCGCTGGCCAACCCGTTCGCGCACGCGGTGATGCAGGTGCTGGCCATCGCCCGGGCGCTGCCCGCCAGGGTCGAGGTGGAGCGCTACCGGACCCGGGACATCGAGGTGGACGACACCGCCACGCTGCGGCTGACCTTCCCGGACGGGCTGCGCGCCCTGCTCGCGGTGACCCTGTGCGCCGAGGAGTACGTGCCCGGCGAGATCGTGGTGACCGGGACGGCGGGCCGGGCGGTGCACGGGTACCCCACCGACACGCTCCAGCTGCCCGGTGAGCCCACGGCGACCGGGCGGCCGGGCCGGGTCAACCTGCTGGCCAACCTGCTCGACCACCGGGCCGACCCGGCGCGCGTGCCGCTGCTGGTGCCGCTGGCGCGGACGGCGGCGTTCACCACGGTGCTCGGGCCGGTCACCGGCGCGCCGGTCAGCGCGGTCGATCCGGCGTACCTGACCACCGGGCACGACCTGGCCTCGCCCCGGCTGGTGATCAGCGGCGTCAACGCCGCCGTCGCGGCCGCGACCCGGGACCTGGCGCTGTTCTCCGAGTTGAACCTGCCCTGGGCGGCGCACCGCCCGGCGGCCGTCTCAGGGGGTACCCGATGACTGATCCGCTGGGCGGGGCGCGTGTCGTCCCGGTGGTGGTGATCGACGATCCGGCGCTGGCCGCGCCGCTGGGGGAGGCGCTGCTGGCCGGCGGCCTGGGCTGCGCGGAAGTGACCCTGCGCACCCCGGCCGCGCTGGCCGCGCTGCGCGAGCTGGCCGCGCAGCCGCGCCTGCTGGTCGGCGCCGGCACGGTGGTCACCGCCGGGCAGGCCGAGCAGGCGGTGGCGGCCGGCGCCCGGTTCATCGTCTCCCCGGGCTTCAGTCCCACCGTGGTACGCCGCTGCCGCGAACTCGGCGTCCCCGTACTCCCCGGCGTGGCCACCGCCACCGAGCTGATGGCGGCCCTGGACGAGGGGGTCGAGCTGGTGAAGTTCTTCCCGGCCCAGGCGCTCGGCGGGGTGCCGATGCTGCGGGCGCTGGCCGCGCCGTTCGGCGGGGTGCGCTTCGTGCCGACCGGCGGGATCACCGCCGAGCTGCTGCCCGATTACCTGGCCGTGCCGGCGGTGGCGGCGGTGGGCGGCAGCTGGATGGTGGCGCCGCAGCTGCTGCGGGCCAAGCGCTTCGACGAGGTGAGGGCGCTGACCGCGGCAGCCGTCGCGGCGGCCGGGGACGGGGGCGGCGATGCGACTACGTGACCCGCAGACCTGCCGCTACGACGCGGTCTCCCTCGGCGAGGTGATGCTGCGGCTGGACCCCGGCGACGGGCGGATCCGCACCACCCGCGGTTTCCGCGTCTGGGAGGGCGGCGGCGAGTACAACGTGGCCCGGGGCCTGCGCCGCTGCTTCGGGCTGACCACGGCGGTGGTGACCGCGCTGGTGGACAACGAGGTGGGCCGGCTGGTCGAGGACCTGATCCTGCAGGGCGGCGTGGACTCCTCGTTGATCCGCTGGGTGGCCGACGACGGGGTCGGGCGGACCGTCCGCAACGGGCTCAACTTCACCGAGCGCGGCTTCGGGGTACGCGGCGCGGTCGGCGTCTCCGACCGGGGGCAGACGGCGGTGAGCCAGCTGCGCCCCGGCGACGTGGACTGGGACCACCTGTTCGGCACGGTGGGCGTGCGCTGGCTGCACACCGGCGGCATCTGCGCCGCCCTGTCGGACACCACCCCCGAGGTGGTCGCCGAGGCGCTGGCCGCCGCCCACCGCTACGGCACCGTGGTCTCCTACGACCTCAACTACCGGCCGAGCCTGTGGCGCTCGATCGGCGGCCAGCCCCGGGCCCGGGAGGTCAACAAGCTGCTCGCGCCGCTGGTCGACGTGATGATCGGCAACGAGGAGGACTTCACCGCCTGCCTGGGCTTCCCGGTGCCGAACACCTCGGCCGCCCTGGACGACCTGGACACCGCCAACTTCCAGGCGATGATCGGCGCCGTGACGGCGGCGTACCCCAACTTCGCGGTGGTGGCCACCACGCTGCGGGCGGTGCGCTCGGCCACGGTCAACGACTGGGGCGCGATCGCCTGGTCGGCGAAGGAGGGCTTCGTCACCGCCACGCACCGGCCCGGACTGGAGATCTTCGACCGGGTGGGCGGCGGCGACTCGTTCGCCTCCGGCCTGATCTACGCCCTGCTCAGCGGCCTCGACCTGGCCGAGGCGGTGGAGTACGGCGCGGCCCACGGGGCGCTGGCGATGACCACCCCGGGGGACACCTCGATGGCCACCCTGGCCGAGGTACGCCGGCTGGTCGCCGGGGCGGGGGCGCGCGTACAGCGCTGAGCGGCGGCGTCCGGTGGCCGGTAACGGGCCCGTGGTGAGCATCCGAATCGGGTACCGGTAGTCAGTTGCGTCAGACAAGCAGGTCCCGTGGAAGCGGACACCCCGCAATGGTGATCGTTGGTACGGTGCTCACCTGCGCGCTCGGCCGGACTGCGCCGCCCCGGCCGCAAGTCCGCCGACCTGGGAGACTCCGATGACCCGGCTGCACGCCGTTCACCTGGTGGGCGAGTTGGACGCGGCCCGGCTGAACGGCCTGCGGGCCGCGCTCGGCATGCAGCGGCGCGGCCGGCTGACCGACCTGGAGGACGCCGACTTCGGCTACCGGGTGATCACCGTCGGGGCGGAGCAGGCGGCCACCCTGCGGCTGTGGCGCTACGACGAACAACCCGGGGACGGCGGGCCGCGCTGGCGGATCCTGGTGGAGGCGGACGGGGCTACCGGGCTGACCGACGTCGAAGTGGCCGCCTGGGTCGAGCGCATCGAAGCGGCCGCCGTCGCGGCCGGCCTGACGGTGGTGGAGTCGCGCCCCGGTCCCATCGGCCCGCAGCCGACCCGCGCGCTGTTTGTCCTGCTGCGCCGCGAGCTCAGCCCGGCCGATCAGGACCGGCTGCGCCGCGAGCTGGGGCTCGACGGGCGTGGCGACCCGGCGGACCGGCACGCCTGGAACTTCGGCGAGCGGCGGCTCACGCCGTCCGGCCAGCCTGCGGTGGTGATGCGGCTGCTCCGGCTACAGGTGGGCACCTGGGCCGTGGCGGTCGACGCCGACCCGGCGGCAGTGCTGGATCCGGCCGACCTCGCCCGCTGGACGGCCATGGTGTCCAGCGCGACCGGTCCCGCGACCACCCTGCTCGACGAGCGGCGCCGGCAGAACCTCGCGATCGCCCGGTGGCGCCGGGAGTGGCTGGACCGGCACGGCCTGGACGAGGTCGAGCACGCCCCGGCCGGCGCCGAGGTGGACCCGTCGGTGCGCTGGCCGACCGCGGAGCAGGAGCGGGAGTTCATCCACGGGGTACGGCGGATCCTCGGCCAGGACCCGGAAACCGGTCGCTACCTCGACGAACAGTAGGCGGGGCGGCTCCCCGGGGCCGGTGACCGAAGGCTGGTCAGGGGGCGGTGGGCCGGACGCCGCTGTGCCATACTGCGCGCGATCTTGACAGCCGCCCGACCTGGAGAAGCGATGACCGGGAACACGCCGGACAGCCCGGACCAGCCGTCCACCCCACCCGCCCCGGCCAAGCGCGGCACTCTGGTCGGCGGCCTGGCACTCGGCCCGGTGGTCCTCGCGGTCGGCGCCGCGCTCGTCGGGCTGACCCTCTTCTGCTGCACCGACAGCCTGGGCGCCCAGGGCCTGGTCACGCTGACCGCCGCCGTCGGCGTCATCGGGCTCGCCTTCGGCCTGGGCCTCACCGTGGCGGCCGCCTCCCGGGAGCGCTACCGGGTGCCGGCGGCGCTCGCGGCGCTCCCGCTGGCGGTGCTGCTCGCCGGGTCGGCGGCCGGGACCGTGGCCGGCCTGGTCAGCTCCGGCGTGCACTGGCTCAACGAGTACGACTACGGCAAGAAGTACGGGCAGCCGGTCCACGCCACCGTCCACCAGGACAGCGACTGCAGCTACGTCAAGCACCAGCGGACCGAGGACAGCGATATCACCTGCAAGAACGCGACCTGGGACAGCGGCGGCACGACGCACCGGGGCAAGCTCATGTTCCGACTCAAGGACATCGGTGAGGTGGACGCCGGACACAGCTACCCGGCGCACGCCCTGGGCGGCACGGCCTACGCCGACGGGGACGGCAAGGTGCGTCCGGAGACCTTCTTCGGCCGGGTGCCCTGGTGGCTGGCGCTGGTCGGTCCGGTGCTGGCGCTGTTGTCGATCGCCGGGCTGCTGGGCCTCGCGGCTGCCGGCGAGAGCGAGCCGGCCGAGCAGACCGCCGCCGCCGGGCCCGACACCGCCGCCGAGCCCGACACCGCCGGCCACGCGCCCTGACCGGTCCACCGCACCCCGGCCGCGCTGCACCCTGCCGTGTGACCCGGGTCACGCCGGCTCACGGCGCTCCCCGCCCATTGCGTCCCGTGGTTGACGACAACCAGGGAGAGGGCAGGGACATGACGAAGATCGTGGTACTCGGCGCCGGCTACGCGGGCATGGCAGCAGCGGTCAGCCTGGCCGCCCGGACCAAGGGTCGCGACGACGTGGCGATCACCGTGGTCAACGCCGACGAGCGGTTCACCGAACGGCTCCGGCTGCACCAGAACGCCGCCGGGGAGGAGCTGGCCGACCTGCGCATCCCGGCAGCTGCTGGACGGCAGCGGGGCACAGTTCGTGCGCGGCTGGGTGACCGGCGTCGACGCCGCCGCCCGCACGGTCCGCATCGACGACGAGCGGATTCTGGAGTACGACCTGCTCGTTTACGCCCTGGGCGGCGCCCCCGACACCACGGGCGTACCCGGCGTGGACGCCCACGCCTACACGCTCGACCAGCGTGGACGACGCGCAGTTGCTGGCCCGGCGGCTGGCCGCGCTGGCCGGCGGCACGGTGGCGGTGTGCGGCACCGGGCTGACCGGGGTGGAGGCGGCGGCCGAGATCGCCGAGCAGCACCCGCCCTGGAGGTCGTTCTGCTCGGCCGGGCCGAACCGGGCGCCGCGATGGGGCCCCGGGCCCGGGCGTACCTGCGCCGGGGCGCTGGCGCGGCTCGGTGTCCGGGTGCGCAGCGACGTGCGAGATCGTCAAGGTGCTGCCCGGATCGGTGCAGCTGGCCGGCGGCGACGAGGTCCGCGCCGACGCGGTGCTGTGGACGGCCGGCGTGCGGGTGTCCCCGCTGGCGGCCGGCGCCGGACTGGAGGTCGACGAGCGCGGCCGGATCGTCACCGACGCCACCCTGCGCTCGGTGTCCCACCCCGAGGTGTACGCCGTCGGCGACGCGGCCGCCGTCCGGCAGGGCTTCGGGGTGCATGCACGGCACCTGCCAGAGCGGCATGCCGACCGGCGTGCACGTCGCCGCGTCGATCGCCCGGCAACTGGCCGGCGGGCAGCCCCGGCCGTTCCGCTTCGGCTACCTCCACCAGCCGGTCAGCCTCGGCCGACACGACGCGGTCATCCAGTTCACCCACCCCGACGACAGCCCCAGGCGATGGTTCCTGACCGGGCGGGCGGCCGTCTGGTACAAGGAGACGGTGAGCTCAGCGCCGTGGCCGACGTACGCGCCGACTGATCAGGCATCCCGGCGATGGGCGCCGCTCGGCTGGCGCCGGCGGCGGCAGGTACACCCGGTGAGCGACGCGCTTCGACGAGCACCGGAGCCTGCTCTTCGCGGTCGCCTACCGGATCCTCGGCAGCGCGGCCGACGCCGAGGACGCCGTGCAGGACACCTGGCTGAAGTGGTCGGCGGCGGACCGCTCGCGGGTCACCGACCCGAAGGCGTACCTGGTGCGGATCGTGTCCAACGTGGCGCTGGACCGGCTGCGCGCGGCCCGGGCGCCGGCGCGAGACCTACCTCGGCCCGTGGCTGCCCGAGCCGATCCTGACCAGCAGCGACACCGCCGAGCAGGCGGCCGCCGCGCACTCGGTGTCGATGGCGCTGCTGGTGGTGCTGGAGACGCTGAGCCGCTGGAGCGCGCCGTGTTCGTGCTCCGGGAGGCGTTCGACTTCAGCTACGCCGAGATCGCCGAGGCGGTCGACCGCTCGGCGGACGACGGTACGCCAGGCCGCGCAGCGGGCCCGCGAGCACGTGCGGGCCCGGCGGCCGCGGTTCCAGCCGGACCGGGCCCGGCAGCGGGAGGTCACCGAGCGGTTCCTCGCCGCCACGGCCGGCGGTGACCTCAACGCCCTGATGGAGCTGCTGGCGCCGGACGTCACCCTGTGGACCGACGGCGGCGGCAAGGTACGCCAGGCGACCCGTCCGGTCACCGGGGCGTCCCGGGTGGCGGCCTGGTTCGCCGGCGTCAGCTCGCGGCCGTACCAGGGCGTGCTCCCCGCCGACATGCAGGTGGAGCTGGCGAGCTCAACGGCGTACCGGGGATCGTGTTCCGCGCCGGCGACCGGGTGATCGCCACGCTCAGCCTCGACCTGGACGACCAGGGCCGGATCGCCGGCATCCTGAACGTGGCCAACCCCGACAAGCTCGCCGCCGTGGCCAGCCGCACGGTGCACCGGCTTTAGGCGACGGGGCCACCGAGCCCGGGCGACGGTGGCCCCGTGGCTCAGATGCCCAGCTTCCCGGCGCCCGCGTGCGCGCTCACCAGCGTGGGTACGCTCGCCGTCGGGTCCACCCCGGTGCGCAGCGTGGGTACCCAGTCGGTGGGCGTGAGGTCCGGCTCGTGGGTGGCGTTGTACGCCGCCACGAAGCTGACCGCCTGCACCGGCCCGGTGCCGACCCGGGTCAGCGAGCCGACCTCGGTGATCCCGCCCGGTGCGGTGCCGCGCCAGTCGTAGACCACGGCGTCGAGGGGGATGTCGGCGCTGCGCAGCACGAAGTTGTTCTCGGCGTAGACCGAGGAGTAGACGCCGACGCCGATGGAGTAGGTGAAGGTGTCCTCGTCGGTGGCGTAGTAGTAGTAGTAGTTGTCGTAGACGTCCACCTGGCCGAAGCGCACCCGGGGGACCCGTTGGCCGGTTTCTGCGAACCGGTTGTGGTGGATGGTCACCCGCAGCTTGCCGACGTCGGCGCCGACGGTGTTGGTGGAGCCGATGAGCATGGTCTTGTCGTGGTCGAAGAAGTTGTTCCAGGAGACGGTGACCAGGTCGGCCGCCTTGGTGATGTCCAGCGCCCCGTCGTGCACCTGGTACGGCCGGCCGAAGTAGAGCGGCTGGCTGGCGTCGCTGTTGTCGGCGTCGCTGAAGTTGACGTGGTCGACCCAGACGTGGCTGCCGCCGGTGACCGAGACCAGGTCGTAGAGCGAGTTCCAGTTGCCGGTCGCCCCGTCGGTGGGGTCCCAGGACGGGAAGCAGTCGTGCGCGTCCTCCAGTCGCAGGTTGCGCAGGATGACGTTGCTGGCGGCGGAGCCGACGATGAGGTTCGCCCCGGTGATCTTCGACCCGCCCAGCCCGACGATGGTGGTGTTGGCGCCGACGTTGATGGTGATCCGGGCGCCCTGGTTCTTCGCGGAGCGCACCCGGGCGTCCTCCAACGGCCCGGACGGCTTGCTGGTACGGCCCCATACCGCCGGGTCGTAGGCGGCCAGGAAGGCATCCAGGGTGTACCCGGGATCGGCGTAGTCGGCGCAGGTCAGGGGTGCGTCGGTGTCGTCGACGTTGGCGTCGATGCCGCCGCTCACGAAGATGATCTTCGGGGTGGCGTTCTTCCCGTTGGTGGCGTTGTCGCCGCCCAGGGCGGTGACCAGCTCGGCGCGGTTGTGCACCACGGAGATGTGCGCGCCGTCGGCGGCCTGGCCGCCGGTGGTGCCGGTGCCGTCCGAGGCCCAGCCGTCGCCGGGCGCCAGCGCCTGCCGGGCGACCGCGAGCGCCGCGGTGGACGGGGTGGTGGCCGCCTGTGCGGTGGTCAGTGCGACGGTGAGGGTGACGCCCAGGATGCCGGCGGTGAGCCCGGCGGCGAGCGGTATGGACTTGCGCATGAAGTCTCCTTGGCCGTGGAAAGCGCATTCCTCGGCCACACGGTTGCATCCTGGCGCGGTCGGCGTCAATGTCGAGGCATGTGCAACTTTGTTGCAGCGGACCGCCCGGGTACGGGGTCAGGCTCTGGCGGGACCGGCGCTGGCGCGTACCACCAGGGTGGCCGGGGCGGTCTCGACCAGTGGTTCGCCGGTCGGGTGGGTGCCCAGCGCCAGGGTGAGCGCGCGTACCCCCATCTCCACCAGGGGCAGCCGGACGGTGGTCAGCGCCGGGGTGACGTCCTGGGCGATGGGCATGTCGTCGAAGCCGACGATGCTCAGGTCGCCGGGGACCGACAGGCCCCGGTCCCGGGCGATGGACAGCGCGCCGATCGCCATCGCGTCGTTCTGCGCGGCCAGCGCGGTCAGCTCCGGTTCGGCGTCCAGCAGCCGGGCGGCCGCCCGGGCGCCGCCGTCGCGGGTGAAGTCGGTGTAGACCACCCGCCGTGCGGGCACCGTGCGGCCCGCCGCGCGGGCCGCCGCCCGCAGGCCGCCCAGCCGGTCGGTGGTGGTGGTCAGCTCCTGCGGGCCGGCGATCACGCCGATCACCCGGTGCCCCTGGCCGAACAGGTACTCGCCGAGCAGCCGGGAGCCTTCGGCGTTGGCCGGGGCGATGGCGTCGCCGGGCAGCGCGTGCCGGCCGATCACCGCCACCCGGCCGCCGCTGCGCTGGTAGGTCTCCAGCGAGGAGTGCAGCGCCCGGGTGGCCCGGGCGTCGTGGTAGCCGGAGCCGGCCAGCACGATGGCGGTCATCCGCTGGGCGCGCAGCATCTCCACGTAGTCGCGTTCGCGGGCCGGGTCGCGGTAGCTGTTGCAGATCACCAGCAGGGTGCCGTGCTCGGTGGCCACCCGCTGCAGGCCCCGGGTGATCTCGGCGAAGTACGGGTCGGAGACGTCGTGCACGATCACGCCGATCGCGCCGCGCTCGGCCCGGGCCAGCATCCGGGCGTGCGCGTTGGGCACGTAGTGCAGCTCGTCGACCGCCTTCAGGACGCGCTCGCGCAGCTCGTCGGCGACCGGCTTGGTGGCAGCCGTTGATGACCCGGGAGGCGGTGGCCGGCGAGACTCTGGCCCGCCGGGCCACGTCAGCCAGGGTCACGGTGCCGGCCGGCTCGCTCATCTGCCCACCTGACGTGCGCGCATGGGTCGACACGATACCGGGCGGTGATCGCCGGCGGGCGTGGGTACCGGCGGCGGATACCGGCTGTGTCGGTCCGGCCAGCGCAGCGTCCTTTGCCCGGGCGCCGCTTGCCACCTGGGGATCGCGTCCCCTAGAGTTTGAGGAAAGCGCTTTCCGTGCGCTTTCGGCCAATGAGGAGGGGCTTTCGTGACGCTTCGACCCGTCACCGTCGCCGTCAACGGCGTGACCGGCCGGATGGGGTACCGCCAGCATCTGGTCCGGTCGCTGCTGGCGATCCGCGAGCACGGCGGCCTGCCCGCGGCGGACGGCTCCCGGATCTGGCCGGAGCTGGTGCTGGTCGGGCGCAACCCGGGCCGAGCTCGCCGAGATCGCCGCAGCAGCACGGCCTGACCGACTGGACCACCGACCTGGACGCCGCGCTGGCCCGCGACGACGTGCAGATCTACTTCGACGCCCAGCTCACCCAGGCCCGGGAGAAGGCGATCCGGGCCGCGATCGCCGCCGGCAAGCACGTCTACACCGAGAAGCCGCTGGCCGAGAGCACCGAAACGGCGCTGGCCCTGGCCCGGCTGGCCCGCGACGCCGGGGTACGCCACGGCGTCGTGCAGGACAAGCTCTTCCTGCCCGGCCTGCGCAAGCTGAAGCGGCTGGTCGACGGCGGCTTCTTCGGCCGGATCCTGTCGGTACGCGGCGAGTTCGGCTACTGGGTCTTCGAGGGCGACTGGCAGCCGGCCCAGCGCCCGTCCTGGAACTACCGCACCGCCGACGGCGGCGGCATCGTGCTGGACATGTTCCCGCACTGGCACTACCTGCTGGAACAGCTCTTCGGCCGGGTACGCGCGGTGACCGCGCACATCGCCACGCACATCCCGCGCCGGGTCGACGAGTCCGGCGCGGAGTACGAGGCGACCGCCGACGACGCCGCCTACGGCATCTTCGAGCTGGACGGCGGCGTCGTCGCGCAGATCAACTCGTCCTGGGCGGTGCGGGTCTACCGCGACGAGCTGGTCGAGTTCCAGGTCGACGGTACCCACGGCATCGGCCGTTGCCGGCCTGCGCAACTGCCGCATCCAGCACCGGGCGCGCCACCCCCAAGCCGGTGTGGAACCCGGACCTGCCGGCCACCGAGGACTTCCGGGCGCAGTGGCAGGTGGTTCCGGACAACGAGGAGTTCGACAACGGCTTCCAGGTGCAGTGGGAGGCGTTCCTGCGGCACGTGGTGGACGGCGCCCCGTTCCCGTGGGACTTCTTCGCCGGCGCCCGCGGTGTCCAGCTCGCCGAGGCCGGCCTCCGCTCGGCCCGCGAGGGGCGCCGGGTGGAGATCCCGGAGCTGGCCGGATGAGCACCGCCGTCCGGCTCCCCGACGGGCGTCAGGTACGGCTGCGCACCGGCGCCGGGTACATCCCGCCGCAGCAGCCGTTCACCAGCCGGTCCTGCTACGCCGCCGCGCACGTGGTCGCCGACCCGCGCGCCGAGAACACCCCGGGCGCCCCGGCCGCCCTGGACTGGGACGCCACCCTGGCCTTCCGCGAGCACCTGTGGCGGTACGGCTTCGGCGTCGCCGAGGCGATGGACACCGCCCAGCGCGGGATGGGCCTGGACTACCCGGCCAGCCGGGAACTGATCCGCCGCAGCGCCGCGCTGGCCCGCGCAGCGCGGCGGCGCCATCGTGCGCCGGGGTCGCCACCGACCAGCTGCCCGCCGGCCCCGCCACCCTCGACGCCGTCGCCGGGGCCTACACCGAGCAGCTCGCCGACGTCCTGGACGCGGGCGCCACCCCGGTGCTGATGTGCAGCCGCCACCTGGCCGGCGGCGACCCGCGACGCCGAGGACTACCTGAAGGTCTACGCCGGCCTGATCGGGCAGAGTAGCCAGCCGGTGATCCTGCACTGGCTGGGCGAGGCGTTCGACCCGGCGCTGCGCCGGCTACTGGGGCAGCACCGACCTGGACGCCGCCACCGCCACCGTGCTCGACCTCATCGGCGCCCACGCCCACCGGATCGCCGGCATCAAGGTGTCGCTGCTGGACGAGGCCCGCGAAGTGGCGCTGCGCCGGGCGCTGCCGCCCGGGGTGCGGCTCTACACCGGCGACGACTTCCACTACCCACAGCTGATCAAGGGCGACGAGGCGGGCCACTCCGACGCGCTGCTGGGCATCTTCGCCGCCATCGCGCCGGCCGCCGCCACCGCGCTGGCCGCCCTGGACGCCGGGAACACCGCCCGCTACGACGCCGTGTTCGCCCCGACGGTGCCGCTGTCCCGGCACATCTTCGGCGCGCCGACACCGGCGTACAAGACGGGGATCGTCTTTCTCGCCTGGCTTGCCGGGTACCAGACGGCACTTCGTCATGGTCGGCGGGCTTCAGGCGCACCGCTCGCCGGCCCACCTCGGCGAGCTGCTGGTGCTGGCCGACGCGGCCGGCCTGCTGCCTGACCCGGAGCTGGCTGCCGCCCGGGCCCGGGCCTACTTCACCACCGCCGGAGTGGACCAGTGAGCCTTCTCCTTCAACCAGGCCACCGCCACCCGGTGGCCGACGCCCGACCTGATCGCCGGCTGTGCCGCGGCCGGCGTCGCCCAGGTCGGGCTGTGGCGTGAGCAGACCGCCGAGTACGGCCTGGCGCGCACCGCGGCGGCCGTCCGCGCGGCCGGGCTGACGGTCAGCACGCTGTGCCGGGGCGGCTTCTTCACCACACCGGACTGGCTGGCCGACAACCGGCGCGCGATCGACGAGGCCGCCACCCTGGGAGCGCCGGTCCTGGTGCTGGTCAGCGGGGGACTGCCGGCCGGCAGTCGGGACGTCGACGGCGCCCGGGCACAGGTCGCCGACGCGATCGCCACCCTCGCCCCCTACGCCCAGGCAGCCGGCGTGTGCCTGGCCATCGAAGCGCTGCACCCGATGTACGCCGCCGACCGGTGCGTCGTCTCCACCCTGGCGCAGGCGCTGGACATCGCCGAGCAGCACCCGCCCGGCGTGGTCGGCGTGGTCGTCGACACGTACCACCTGTGGTGGGACGACCAGGTGTACGCCCAGATCGCCCGGGCCGGCGAACGCATCGCCAGCTTTCAGCTGGCCGACTGGGTGACGCCGTTGCCGGAGGGGGTGCTCACCGGGCGCGCCCTGCCCGGCGAGGGCTGCGTACAGCTGGCCCGGCTGTGGCGCGCCGTCACTGCCGCCGGCTACGCCGGCCCGGTCGAGGTGGAGGTCTTCAACGCCCAGCTCTGGCAGCGCCCGGGGGCCGAGATCCTCGCCGCCACCATCGCCGCCTACCACAGCGTGGCCGCGGAGGTGTCCGGGCTGGCTCCGGCGACGTAGCCGCAGGCACCGACCCCGCCCGCTTTCCGGCCCGGTTCCCGGCGGGGTGTGGACCGGAGCGGGCCGGATGGCGGTGTGCGTCGCGGGTGTCCAGCGGGCGGTAATGCGCTTGCCTGTCACCGGTCCGTCTGGTGGTCTCGTCATGCGGGGCGCGGTGACGACGGGCACGGGGGCGATCGTCACCCCGCGCCCCCATCTCTGTTTCCCGCTGCCGGGAAAGCCCGATCCGGGCGCCCCACCGGCTGCGTTCGGCTGGCCCGCTCAGCCTTCGTCCAGGCAGAGGCAGAACGGGTGGCCGGCCGGGTCGAGCAGCACCCGGACGTGCTCCTGCGGCTGGTGCGCGGCGAGCGTGGCGCCCAGGGCGACGGCCTCCGCGACGGCGGAGTCGAGGTCACCCACCTGGAAGTCGAAGTGCATCATCGGGCGCTGCTGCCCGTCGACCGGCGGCCAGACCGGCGCCCGGTAGTCGGTCGCCTGCTGGAAGACCAGGAAAGCGCCGCCCCGCGGGGCGGCGACGATGCACGTGCCGGGCTCCTCGTGGCCGATCGGCCAGCCGAGCAGCTGGGCGTAGAACCGCGCCAGGGCGGCGGGGTCCGGCGCTTCGATGGCGGTACCCCACCACATGCCATCCGTCCGAGACCGCATGCACAGATCCTGCCGGCTGCATACGCCGCTGTCCACGCCCGGGGGACCGCCCGGTCGGGACGCGACCGCGGCCGGCGCCCCGGGAAGGGGGAGCCGGCCGCGACCGCCAGGAGAGGCTTGGTACCCGCCGCTGTCAGCGGTACGTGATGTCGGACGGGGAGTAGTTGCAGTGCCCGTCGCCCTGGCCGTCGCCGAGGTAGGTGGGTTCACTGCCCTTCGCCACGCCCTTGTACTCGGCGCAGATGTGCGTGCTGGAGCCGTTGACCAGGACGATGCGCGACAGGGTCGCGGTGTCGCCCCAGTTGGTGTTGATGCCCACCACGTACTTGGCGGAGTCCAGCAGGACGTTGTCCACGGTGACGTGGCGCTGGTAGGAGTTGGTGCAGTTGCCGCAGGCCCGGTAGAGCTTGCCGATGTTCTGCGCGTAGAACCCGGAGATGTGCACCGTTCCGGAGCCGTTGTGCTGGAACACCTTGTCGCTGGCGGAGCGGGCGCCGCCGCCGATGACGTAGGAGTCGCCGTTGGTGGCCAGGAAGGTGGCGGCGTCCTCGCCGACGTCCTCCCACCAGACGTTCTGGATGGTGCACCGGCCCAGGCAGTGCACGCCGTCGCCGGCCGGCGAGCCGATGATGACGTTCTTGATGGTGGCGCCGTCGGCCAGCTCGAACATCGGGTCCTGGCTCTCGCTCTGGCCGCCGTCACCGATGCAGCAGTAGCGCTTCATCCCGCCGTCGAAGGTGCCGGAGACGGAGATGGTGCCGGAGACGCTGACCGAGCCGGTCGCGCTGGGCCAGGCGCCGGTGGGGGTACCGCCGCCGGTCGAGGTCGGTGTCGGGGTGGCCGACCGGGTCGGGGTGGGCGTGGGGGAGCTGGTCCTGGTCGCCGTCGGCGTGGGGGAGCCGGTCTTCGTGGCGGTCGGCGTGGGGCTGCCGGTGGAGCCGCCGCCGGTGGCGACCGTGACGTCGTCGAAGTTGGCCGACGAGTAGAGCGTCTGCAGCCCGATCCGTCCGGCGCCGACCATGCTGTCGCTGGCCGAGCCCACCGCCGCGCCGTCCACGCTGCCGGAGATGCTGCTGCCGGAGACGCTGACGGACAGCGTGTACCAGGTGCCGGTGGTGACGCTCCGGTTGGACTGGCCGAGCACCGTGACGCTGCTGCCGTTGACCGCCTGGAGTTGCACCAGGTTGCCGGGGACGAGGGCGAGCCGGTAGAACTTCGTGCTGCCCGAGGCGCGGGCGAGCAGGCCGGCCAGGCCCCCGGAGCCCAGCGACAGCGGCTTGACCCGGGCGGTCACGGTGTACGCCGTCCAGCTGGTCGAGCCGGTGAACAGCCGGGCGTTCTCGCTGCCGGCGTTGCTCTGCTGGGCGACTTTGGAGCCGTCGGTCGTCACCGACCAGGTGCCGCCCGACTTGGACCAGTCGCTGATCGAGCCGTTCTCGAAGTTGGCGGAGTAGAGGGTGTCGGCGAAGGCCAGCTGGGTGATGCCGACGGTAGCGGCGGCCGCGGCGACGAGCGCGGCTGCGCCGGCCACGGCCCAGCGCAGCCGGCGACGGGGCCGGCCGTGCGGTGGGGGTGCGGAGTGGTGCGCGTTCACGAGCGATCCTCCATCGGGGGGACGTTCCAGGGTGGCCAGGAAAGCGCTTTCTCACGGCACCGTAGACCGGTACCGTAGGGGTGTCAATCGATGGGTGCCGTTGTCGTGGGCGGCGCCGGGGAGCGTGGAGCGGCGCTTCCGGCTGCCCAGCTGCGCCAGGCCCGGCCGTTTGACGCTCCGTAGCCGTTTCGTTGCCCTACGATCGCCAGGCGTCCCGTGCCGTCCCGGCGCGGTACCGGCAACGAGGAGGTCCGATGACCCTGGCCAACCGCTACGTCCTCGACGGCGCCGTCGCCGGCGAACTGGACACCACGAGCTTCACCGGCCAGCCGATGATCGTGCTGTCCGTCGGCGGCGAGGCGGTCGACGGCGCCACCCTCAACTCCACCCCGTTCGGGCACGAGGTGACGGCCGCGCTGCCCGGCGCACCGGACCGCACCGGCCGGCAGGTCCGCCTCACCCTGCCCCGGGTGGACGTCACCGACCGGGAGACCGGCTTCGCCGGCCTGGCCCTGCTGGCCACCACGGCCAGCGGGATCGCCGGCCCGGCCAGCGGCAGCGGCGTGCTGGACAGCTACGTCGTCATCCCGGTCACCGGAGTGGCCTCGGTGCTCGACTTCTGAACGGCTGCCCGCCGCTGCCGGGGTCGGTCGGCCCGGGCGGGGCCGCGGCTGACCGGGGTCGATGGACACCGGACCACGTCGCCGCCCGCGAGCGGCCACCTAGAGTGGGTGCTGTGCGATTCGGTCTGCTCGGTACCGGCCCGTGGGCGGTACGCACCCAGGCGCCCGCGCTGGCGGCCCACCCGGGCGTGGAATTCGTGGGCGTCTGGGGACGCGACCCGGACAAGGCCAAGGTCATCGCCGAGGAGCACCGGGTGCGCGCCTACGACTCCGTCCCGGACCTGCTCGCCGACGTCGAAGCGGTGGCGTTCGCGCTGCCCCCCGACGTCCAGGCGGCCCGGGCGGTACAGGCCGCCACCGCCGGCCGGCACCTGCTGCTGGACAAGCCTGTCGCGCTCACCGTGCGGGACAGCCGGGCGGTGGTGGACGCCGTCGACGCCGCCGGAGTGCGCTCGGTGGTCTTCTTCACCCGCCGGTTCTGCCCCACCATCGAGGGCTTCCTGGACCAGGCGGCCGCCGTCGGCGGCTGGGACGGCGGGCGGCACACGCTGTTCTCGTCGATCTTCGTACCGGGCAACGACTTCGGGCGCTCACCGTGGCGGCGGGCCAACGGCGGGCTGTGGGACGTCGGTCCGCACGGGCTGTCCCTGCTGCTGCCGGTCCTCGGCCCGGTGGAGCGGGTGAGCGCCGTGCCGGGGCCCCGGGACACCACCCACGTCACCCTGACCCACGCCGGTGGGGCGGTCAGCGGGATGGTGCTGACCGTCGACGCGCCACCGGCGGCGGCCCGGTACGAGACCGTGTTCTTCGGCGACGCCGGCTGGCGGGCGGTCCCCCCGCAGGAGGTGGACGCCGTCACCGCCTGCCAGAACGCGATCACCGCCCTGCTGGGCGGGGTGGACCGGCGCTGCGACATCCACTTCGGCCATCAGGTGGTGGCCATCCTGGCCGCCGCCGAGCAGGCCCGGGACACCGGAACCAGCGTGCCGGTGCGGTTCTGAACCCGGTCCGTTCGGCGGGCGGCGCGGCGCGTACCGGGTCAAGATGAGGCGTGACCACGCAGGGGCCGGGCGGGGTGAGCCGGCGGGCGGTGCTGGCCGGCGCGGCCGGGGTGGTGGCCGCCGCGGCGGCCGCCGGCATCGCCGTCAACCCGGGTCGCCGGGACCGGCCGGCACCGGGCGGCACCGGGCGGTCCGCCCCGCGCACCCGCCGCTACGTCTCCCGGCCGGACATCGACCAGCCGGTGGTCGCCGTCACCACCGCCGCACAGCCGGACGCCGGTGGCCAGGTGCTGCTCACCCCGGCCACCGGCGTCGGGCTGCGCGGGCCGATGATGGTCGACCCGGCCGGCGAGCTGGTATGGACCGCGCCGGTCACCGGGCCGGACCGGATCGCCACCAACCTGCAGCTCCAGCAGTACCAGGGCCGCCCGGTGCTGACCTGGTGGCAGGGGACGGTCAGCCCGCGCGGCATCGGCCGGGGCGAGCTGGTCATCGTGGACAGCGGGTACCGCGACGTCGCCCGGCTGGCCGTCGGTGGGGCGCCGGCCGACCTGCACGAGTTCACCCTCACCCCGGCCGGTACCGCCCTGTGCCTGACCTACGAGCAGGTCACCGCCGACCTCACCAGCGTCGGCGGCGCCCCCGGCCAGCAGATCTACGACGGCGTGGTGCACGAGCTGGACGTGGCCACCGGCCGGGTGCTGTGGAGCTGGCGGGCCAGCGAGCACGTCGAGGTGGCCGAGTCCTACCAGCCGATCGGCTCCACCGCGCCGTCCGCGTCCCCCGGCGCCCCGACCGGGCCGCTGGCCTACGACTACCTCCACCTCAACTCGGTGGGCCTGGACAGCGACGGAAACCTGCTCGTCTCGGCCCGGCACACCTGCTGCGTGTACAAGGTCGAGCGGGGCACCGGGCGGGTGCTGTGGCGCCTCGGCGGCCGGCGCGGCGACTTCCGGTTCGGCACCGGTGCCCGGTTCTGGTACCAGCACGACGCCCGGCGTCGCGCCGACGGCACGCTGTCGGTCTTCGACAACGGCGCCGGGATCACCGCCGAGGAGCCCTCCTCCCGGGGCCTGCTGCTCGCCGTCGACGAGCAGGCGGGTACCGCCACCCTGGCCCGGGCGCTGGGGCAGCCGCAGCGGCTGTCCGCCGCTACCCAGGGCAGCGTCCGGGAGCTGCCCGGCGACGCCACCTTCGTGGGCTGGGGGGTACAGCCGTGGTTCACCGAGTTCGCCGCCGACGGTGCGGTGGTCTTCGCCGGGCACCTGCCGCCGGACAGCTCCTCCTACCGGGCCGCGCGGGTGCACTGGATCGGTCAACCTGGCGACACTCCGGCGTTCGCGGTGCGCCGCGACGGCTCCGGCCCGACCGGCTACGCCAGCTGGAACGGCGCCACGCAGGTGGCCCGCTGGCAGCTGCGAACCGGAGCCTCGGCGGACGCCCTGGCCCCGACGGAAACCTTGCCCCGCAAGGGTTTCGAGACCGCGGTGGCGGTACCAGCCGGCGCCCGGTACGCCGCCGTGACGGCGCTGGCCGCGGACGGTTCCCGGCTGGCCGACTCGGCTCCGGTGGCGCTCGCGCCCTGACCGGCCGGTCAGGGCGGTAACCGGTCGGCGCGGTAAACCGGTTGGCGTACTTGCGCGTCCATACCGCGTGACACCCAGACTGATGTCCCAGGCGTGGGACGGAGGAACCGTGACGGTGGCGCGCGCGCAGGCGTGGAGCGCCGACGAAGCGGTCACCTACCTGTTCAGCGCGCACTACCGGCCGCTGGTACGGCTGGCGGTACTGCTCGTCGACGACCCGGGCGCCGCCGAGGAGCTGGTGCAGGACGCCTTCGTGCGGCTGCACCAGAGTTGGCGGCGGCTGCGCGAGCCGGACAAGGCGCTGGCGTACCTGCGGGCCACCGTGGTCAACGGGGGCCGTTCGGCGCTGCGCCGCCGGGGCGTGGCCCGCCGCTACGCCGCCGCCGAGGCTCCGCCGCCGGATGTGCCGAGCGCCGAGTCCAGCGTGCTGGGCTCGCTGGCGCAGCAGGCGATGCTCGCCGCGCTGCGCCGGCTGCCCGGCCGCCAGCGTGAGGCGCTGGTGCTGCGCTACTACGCCGACCTGTCCGAGGCGGAGATCGCCGACGTCATGGGGATCAGCCGGGGTGCCGTGAAGAGTCACACCGCCCGGGGCGTCGCCGCCCTGCGACAGAGCCTGGAGCGCCGGTCATGAACGAGCAGCTGCTGCGTCAGGCGTTGCAGGCCCGGGCCGACGCGATCGAAGTCGACCCGGACGCCCTGCCGACGATCCGGCGCGAGATCGCCCGGCGGCGGGCCCGCCGCTTCTTTCCCTTCCCCGCCCCGTCCACCCTGCGCACTCCGACCACCCTCCGAGGAGGACGAATGTTCACCGTCAGTACGGCCACCCTGGTGGCCACCGCCGCGACGGTGGTCGCGGTCGCCGCCGGCAGCGTCCAGTGCACGCCGGAGAACGCCACTCCGCAGCCGGCCGGCTCGGGCGCCTCGTCCAGCGCCTCCACCGCCACGTCGAACGCCCCGTCAACCGCCGCCAAGCAGGCCAACCTGGCCGTCTACTACCTCGGGGCGAACAACCGGCTGTACCGGGAGTTCCACCAGCTGCCGGCCGGCGACGGCGGGGCGGCGGCGCAGGTCCGCGCCGCGGTCACCGAGATGCTCGACGGGCGTACCGCGCTGGACCCCGACTACCACAGCTCCTGGCCGGCCAGCACCGCGGTCCGCGGCGCCACGGTCACCGGCACGTCGATCACCGTGGACCTGTCCGGGGCGGCGGTGAACGCCTACGACCCGCCCACCGAGCAGGCCGCGCTGCAGCAGCTGATCTGGACGGCCACCGCGGTGGTACCCAACTCGACGATGCGGCTGCTGCTCGACGGCCAGCCGGTGGCCAAGCTGTGGAACCTGCTGCCCACCTCCGGTGACCTGCACCGGGGCAGCTGGCTGGACGTGCAGGCGCTGATCCAGGTGATCGACCCGCAGCAGAACGCCACGGTCGGGGTCCACCTTCACCGCGAAGGTCGAGGGGTCGGCGTTCGAGGCGGCGGCCGTGGTCCGGATCACCGACTCGGCCGGCGCCGTGGTCAAGGAGCAGTCCATCCACGTCGGGTCGCTGGCGGTGCCGAACCGGGCCACCGCCACGGTCACCTTCACCCTGCCGCCCGGCCGGTACACCATCTCCGGCTTCGTCTACTCCGCTCGGGACAGCAGCGTCCAGCAACTGGACGACCACCAGTTCACGATCCGCTGACCCGGAACACCAGTGGCGGGGCGTCCGCGTGGCGCTCCGCCACTGGCGTGTGCCGTGCCGCCCAGCCCCGGCGCCCGGCCGCGCTCCGGCCTGCCGCCGCACCGGCAGGGGCGCCAGGGTGCCACCGGCACCGGCAGGGGAGCAGAGGTGCCGCCGGCACCGGCAGGGGCTCAGGGTGCCAGTGCACCAGCAGGGCGCTGGCGTCGTCGCGTAGTGGCGTGTGCTGGTGCTCCATCACCCGGTGGATGAGCCGGCGCAGCAGCTCCGCCGTGGAGGTCGCCTCGGAGAGCCCTCGGCCGACGAACGCGGCCAACTGGTCCCGGCCGAAGAACACGCCGTCGGCGTTGCGGGCCTCCACCACGCCGTCGGTGTAGCTGAGGATCCGGTCGCCCGGGCGCAGCGGCTCGCTGAGTACCCGTGGCGACCGCAGCGCCCGGGGCGCCTGGTCGGCCAGGCCCAGCGGCATCGCGGTGGGGCTGGCCAGGGTGCGGACCAGCGCGCCGTCGCGCAGCAGCAGCGGGGCCGGGTGGCCGGCGGCCAGGTAGCGCAGCTGCCCGCCGGTGGTGTCCAGTTCGGCCAGCATGGCGGTGACGAAGGTGCCGGGCACGGCCTCGCGCAGCGCCGCGTCCACGGCCCGGTAGATGTCGGGCAGGCCCAGCCCGGCGCGGCGGGCGTTGCGGTAGCCGTTGACCGCCACGGTGGCCTGCAGGCTGGCCGGCAGGCCGTGCCCCATCGCGTCGAAGATCGCCCAGTGCGCCACCGGGCCGTTGATCGCGTAGTCGAAGGCGTCCCCGCCGACCCCGTAGCAGGGCTCGAGCACGCCGGCGACGGTCAACGTGTCGGTCTGCACGGTCACCGGCGGCAGCAGGCTCCACAGCACCTCGGCGGCCAGGCCCATGCGCTGGCGTCGCTTGCCTGCTCCACCAGGTCGCTGTAGGACTGCCGGCTGGTCAGCAGCAGGGCGGTCAGGTCGGCCAGGTGCGCTCCGGCGGCCGGGTCGGTGCCGGGGCCGGTCAGCCGCAGCACCCCGAGCCGGCGGGGACCGTCGGCCAGCGGTACCCAGCAGTCCCGGCCGGACTGTTGCGGCTCGCCGGTGACGTAGCAGCGGCCGGCGGGGGTGGCCAGCACGGGCAGCTCCTCGCGCTGCGGGCCGGTTTCGGCCAGTGCCACCAGCCAGAGCCGGTCGTAGTCGATCAGGTACACCCGCGCGTCGGTGGCGCCGGCCAGCCCGGCTGCGGCCCGTACCAGCCCGGCCAGCTCGTCCGCCCCGGCGGACCGGGAGGCCGCCAGCAAGTCCTCGACAGTTCGCACCCGATAGTCCCCCTGCACGCCTCCGGCCCCCACCGTGCCGGCGCCCGGGAAGCGCGCGGTCGTCCCACGATATGCCCCGGCGACCGGCCGGCGGCGTCGGGGCGATTACGGGTTTGCCACAATGGCCGGCGTGAAGACGTTCGACGAGCTGTACTCCGAGCTGCGGGAGAAGGCGCAGCACGGCGCCGAGGACTCCGGCACCGTGGCGGCGCTGCGCCGGGGCGTGCACTCGATCGGCAAGAAGGTCGTCGAGGAGGCCGCCGAGTCCTGGATGGCCGCCGAGCACGAGGGGCGCGAGCGCGCCGCCGAGGAGATCTCCCAGCTGCTCTACCACACCCAGGTGCTGATGCTCGCCCTGGATCTGGAGCCGGCTGACGTGTACCGACATCTGTGAGCGCCCGCCCCGCCGCCGCCCACGTCGAGCCACGAAGGAACTCCCATGCTGCGTATCGCCGTGCCCAACAAGGGCACTCTGTCCGCACCCGCCGCGCAGATGCTGCGCGAAGCCGGTTACGCCCAGCGCTCGGGCGACCGTGACCTGGTCCACCGCGACACCGGCAACGACGTCGAGTTCTTCTACCTGCGCCCGAGCGACATCGCCACCTACGTCGGCTCCGGCGACCTGGACCTCGGCATCACCGGCCGGGACCTGCTGCTGGACTCCGGCAGCGCGGCGGGGGAGCTGCTCGACCTGCGCTTCGGTGCGGCCACCTTCCGGTTCGCCGCCCGCCCGGAGGAGCTGAGCGACGTGACCCAGCTGGCCGGCCGGCGGATCGCCACGTCCTACCCGGGCCTGGTCGGCCGGCACCTGGCCGAGCACGGCATCACCGCCACCGTGGTACGGCTGGAGGGGGCGGTGGAGAACGCCATCCGGCTGGGCGTGGCCGACGTGGTGGCCGACGTGGTGGAGACCGGCGCCACGCTGCGCCAGGCCGGCCTGGCGATCATCGGTGAGCCGATCCTGGAGTCCTCGGCGGTGCTCATCCGGCGCCGGGACACCCCGGCCGACGGCCAGGTCAACCAGCTGCTGCGCCGGCTGCAGGGGGTCCTGGTGGCGCGCCGGTACGTGATGCTCGCCTACGACGTACGCGCCGACCACCTGGACGAGGCGGTGCAGCTCACCCCCGGGATCGAGTCGCCCACCATCTCGCCGCTGCACCGGGAGGGCTGGGTGGCGGTGCAGGCGATGGTGGCCCGCAGCGAGGTGCACCGGATCATGGACGAGCTCTACGACGTCGGCGCCCGGGCCATCCTGGTCACCGACATCCACGCCTGCCGGCTCTGACCGGTTCGTCCCCGGGCGTCCGTTGCCGTCCGGGGACCGTCGGCGCCACGGCCGCCGGCCGGCGCGCGTGGCTAGCATGTCTGCGTGGCCAACCCCATCGCACCCGGTGCCGACCTGCGGCTGCGCTCCCTGCACAACCGGGTCTTCAACGTGCTCGGCATGGCCGGCGGCGCGCTGGTCGCCGCCCTGGTCGCGGTGGCCGCCCCCGGCTGGCCGGTACAGGTGGTCGCCGCCCTGGTGGCGCTGGTACTGGCCGGCTGGGCGGTACGCGGCGCCCGGGTCGGCGTGGTGTGCGCACCGGAGCACCTGGTGGTCCGGGAGCTGACCCGGACCCGCCGGGTCGCCTGGGGCGACGTGCTGGACGTGTCGCTGCGCTCGGTACCCCGGTTCAAGATCTTCGCGCCGGAGCTGCACGTCGCCGTGGCCGACCCCGGGCCCTCGGGCGGCCGGCTGTCGGTGATGTCGCTGGCCGACAAGCAGCGCCCGGTGGTGGAGCGGCGCGTCGCCACCCTCACCGACACCTGGCAGGCCCGCGTGGCAGACTCGGCCCGGTGAGCGCCCCACCGTCCGAGGTCACCGCACGCGCCCGCCGGGCCACCCGGGTGGCCCGGATCCTGGCCGTGGTGGTGGCGCTGATCTTCGCCGCGGTGGCCACCGCGCTGCACGGGCGTACCGAGGGGGAGCAGGGCGTCTTCCAGACCTCGGACCAGATCGCGATGGTCGGCCTGGGGCTGCTCGCGGCCGCCGGAATCCTGCTGTTCACCCGGCCCCGGTGCCGCGCCGACGCGCAGGGCATCCGGATCCGCAACATCGTCGGCGGCTACGACCTGCCCTGGAACGTGGTCCGCGCGGTGGTCTTCCAGCGCGGCTCGCCCTGGGCCAGCCTGGAGCTGCGCGACGACGACCTGGTGGCGATCATGGCGATCCAGGCGGCCGACAAGCTGTACGCCGTGGAGGCGGTCCGCGGCCTGCGCGCCCTGCTCGCCGCCCACCAGGCGGGTGCCGTCCCGGCCCCGCGCGACGGCGACGAGCCTCGGGCCGGCCGGACGCCGGGCTGGTGACGCCGCCCTGCCCGGCGCCTGCACGCCGCCCCGGCCAGCACCCGGCGCCTGCACGCCGCCCTGGTCAGCGCCCGTATCGGGCTGACCGGGCCCGCCGCGCCGCGCCGTCGGGCAGTGCCGCGGTCGCCCGCGGTGACGCCTGCTATAGTTCTGAGGTCGACCCACTGTGTCCCGATCCTGTCGTGCGCCCTGAGCGGGCGTCGTCACCCGGAGCGCAGTGATCCAAGCGGAGCTCCCGCTCCCACCCGCGCGGCGTGCACCACGGCCGTCGGGTCCGGTCAACCGCCCTGGTGGGAGATCCACCGGCGTGCGGTGCGTCGCCCTATGGACGCAGGACCGGTCGAGCGGGCCCCGGCATGCGCCGGGGCCTTCTGCATGGATGGCCTGCTGGGTCGGTCGGCGCGAAGCTCACGAAACTCTAGGAGGCCCCATCAGCGTCGAACCACGCGTGAACGAACAGATCCGGGCGCGTGAGGTCCGGCTGGTCGGCCCGGAGGGCGAGCAGGTGGGCATCGTCCCCCTGGAGCGCGCCCTGCAGCTGGCCGCCGATGTCGACCTGGATCTGGTCGAGGTTGCGCCCATGGCGCGCCCGCCGGTGTGCAAGCTCATGGACTTCGGCAAGTTCAAGTACGAGAGCGCACTCAAGGCGCGCGAAGCGCGGCGCAACCAGCAGCAGACCGTCATCAAGGAAATGAAGCTCCGGCCGAAGATCGACTCGCACGACTACGAGACCAAGAAGGGTCACGTCGTGCGGTTCCTCAAGGCGGGCGACAAGGTCAAGGTGACGATCATGTTCCGCGGTCGCGAGCAGAGCCGCCCGGAGCTGGGTTACCGGCTCCTGCGCCGGCTCGAGGAAGAGATCGCGGAGCTGGGGTTTGTCGAGGCCGCACCGAAGCAGGACGGCCGAAACATGATCATGGTGATCGCTCCGCACCGCGCCACCAAGGCGGCCGCGCTCCGCGCCGGGACGGCAACCGCCACCCGGACGCACCCGGAGGCGGCCGGCGAGGACGCGGAGCAGCCGGCTCCCCCCGGAGCCGAGCCGGCACCGGGCGACCAGTAGCCAGTAATAGGAAGAGAACACACGATGCCGAAGATGAAGCCCCACACCGGCATGGGCAAGCGGGTCAAGGTGACCGGCACGGGCAAGATCGTTTCCCGAGCAGGCCGGCATGCGCCACCAGCTGGAGGTCAAGTCCTCCCGCGTACCCGCCGGCTGACCGGCACGGTCGAGATCTCCAAGGTCGACACCAAGCGCATCAAGAAGCTGCTCGGCCGCTGACGCGCGCCACTGACGACTAGGAGTAACCGACGTGGCACGCGTCAAGCGGGCTGTCAACGCCCAGAAGAAGCGCCGTACCGTCCTGGAGGGCGCCAGCGGTTACCGCGGCCAGCGCTCCCGCCTGTACCGCAAGGCCAAGGAGCAGATGCTGCACTCGATGCAGTACGCCTACCGGGACCGCCGGGACCGCAAGGGCGACTTCCGGCAGCTGTGGATCACCCGGATCAACGCCGGCGCCCGCGCCAACGGGCATGACCTACAACCGGCTGATCCAGGGTCTGCGGCTGGCCGGCATCGAGGTCGACCGCAAGATCCTCGCCGACCTGGCCGTCAACGACGAGGCCGCCTTCGCCGCCATCGTCGAGCTGGCCCGGGCCGCCGTGGCGGCCGAAGGCACCGGCGGCGCCGCCGCCGGCTGCCTGAGCCAGTTGCCCGACACCCGACAGCCCGGGGTGGCTCCGTTCACGCGCGGACGCCCCGGGTCGTCGCTGCCCGCCGACTGCACCGCCGCCGGGACCGGGAGGCCGCCCGGCGGTTCCTGGCCGAGGGCCCGCAGGCCGTCCGGGAGGCGCTAGCCGGCGTCGTCGAACTGTTCGGCACCGCCGAGGCGCTGGCCCGTTACCCGGAGCTGATCGACGCGGCGCCGACCGGTCGTCTCCGTCGGTCACCGACGACGCGCTGGCCGCGCTGGCCGAGACGGTCACGCCGCAGGGCCTGGTCGCGGTCTGCGACATCCTCGACACCCCGCTGCCGGCGGCGCTGGCCCGCCGGCCGCGCCTGGTCGCCGTGCTGGCCGGAGATCCGCGACCCGGGCAACGCCGGCACGGTGCTGCGCACCGCCGACGCGGCCGGCGCCGGCGCGGTCGTCTTCGCCGGTGACGCGGTCGACCCGTACAACGGCAAGTGCGTGCGGGCCTCGGCCGGCAGCCTGTTCCACGTCGACGTGGTCCGGGCCGAAGCGCCGCTGGCCCTGGTGGCAGCGTTGCGCGCGGCGGGCCTCAAGGTGCTGGCCGCCGACGGGTACGGCGAGGACGACCTGGACGAGCTGGCCGACGCCGGCGCGCTGGCGCAGCCCACCGCGTGGCTGTTCGGCTCGGAGGCGCACGGCCTGCCGGATGAGGTCGCCGCCGCCTGCCGACGCCCGGGTCCGGGTACCGCTCCACGGGCGCGCGGAGAGCCTCAACCTCGCTGCGGCCGCGGCGGTGTGCCTGTACTCTTCAGCCAGAGAACTTCGTCGAAGGATCTGATCGCGTGCGCCCCAGCCAGAGCTTTAGCCAGCCCGCCGGTCCCGGCGGGCGGACGATGGGCGCCTGACTCCTTCCTCTCCCACACCCTGACCTGCGGGCGGCGGCGAAGCCGCGACCGGCGGACGGCGGGTACCCCGCGCGTCCGTAGACTGTCCAGGTTCCGGCCCCGGTGGGAGACAAGATGACGTACCGCAATGATCCCTACGACCCCAAGCAGGTCGCGCTGCTCGACCAGGCCGCGCTCGACGAGGCCGTCTCGGCCGCCGAGAAGGCGTTCGCCGACGCCGGCGACCTGGACGCGCTGACCGCGCTGAAGCCCGCCGCACCTGGGCGACCGGTCGCCGGTGTCGCTGGCCCGGCGGGAGATCGGCGCGCTGCCGCCGCACGCCAAGGCCGACGCCGGGCAGCGGGTCAACGCCGCCCGCGCCGCCATCACAGCCCGCGTTCGCCGAGCGCGCCGCGCAGCTGGCCGCCGACCAGGCCCGCCGGGTGCTGGTCGAGGAGGCGGTCGACGTCACGCTGCCGTGGGACCGCCGCCCGCGCGGCGCCCGGCACCCGCTGACCACCCTGATGGAGCGCATCGGCGACCTGTTCGTCGGGATGGGGTACGAGGTCGCCGAAGGCCCCGAGGTCGAGCCCGAGTGGTACAACTTCGACGCGCTCAACATCCACCCCGACCACCCGGCGCGCGGCCTGATGGACACCTTCTACATCGTCGCCGACAGTCCGCCGGCCTGGTGCTGCGGACCCACACCTCGCCGGTGCAGGCCCGCACCATGCTGACCCGGCAGCCGCCGATCTACGTGGTCGTGCCCGGGCGCACCTACCGCACCGACGAGCTGGACGCCACCCACACCCCGGTCTTCCACCAGGTCGAGGGCCTGGTGGTGGACAAGGGCATCACCATGGCGCACCTGCGCGGCACGCTGGACCACTTCGCCCGGGCCATGTTCGGCGCCGAGGCGCGGACCCGCTGGCGGCCGCACTACTTCCCGTTCACCGAGCCGTCGGCCGAGTTCGACGTGTGGTTCGCCGAGCACCGCGACGGCCCGCGCTGGGTCGAGTGGGGCGGCTGCGGCATGGTCAACCCGCGGGTGCTGCGCGCCTGCGGCATCGACCCGGAGGTCTACTCCGGCTTCGCGTTCGGCATGGGCATCGAGCGCACCCTGATGTTCCGCAACGGGGTCAGCGACATGCACGACATGGTCGAGGGCGACGCCCGGTTCACCCGGGCGTTCGGGATGGGTGAGCTGAGCATGCGGGTATCGGTCTCCTGGCTGCGCGAGTATGTCGACGCGCCGACCGATCCGGCCGCGCTGGAGCGCGCCCTGGTCGGCCTGGGCATCGAGGTCGAGGAGGTCACCGACCTGCGGGCCAGCGTGCAGGGTCCGCTGGTGGTCGGCCGGGTGCTCACCGACCGAGGAGCTGACCGAGTTCAAGAAGCCGATCCGGTACTGCCCGGTCGACGTCGGCGAGCGCGGCGCCGCGCGGCGATCGTCTGCGGCGCCCCCAACTTCGCCGCCGGCGACCTGGTCGTGGTGGCCCTGCCCGGCGCGGTGCTGCCGGGCGGCTTCGCCATCGCCGCCCGCCAGACCTACGGGCCACCTCTCCGACGGCATGATCTGCTCCGGCCGGGAGCTGGGCATCTGCGACGACCACGCCGGCATCATCGTGCTGCCGCCGAGGGCAGCGGGCAGCCGGGTGACCAGGCCCGGCCGCTGGTCGGCCTGGACGACGTCGTGGTCGAGCTGGAGATCACCCCCGACCGGGGGTACTGCCACTCGGTGCGCGGGCTGGCCCGGGAGCTGTCGCACGCGCTCGGCGTGCCGTTCCGCGACCCGGCGGCGGGCATCGACGCGCCCGGCGCGACCGCGCAGCCGCCGTACCCGGTCAGCGTGCGCCGACCCGGTGGGCTGCGACCGGTTCGCCGCCCGGCTGGTCCGCGGGATCGACCCGGCGGTCACAGCGCCGGACTGGATGCGCCGCCGGCTCACCGTCGCCGGCATCCGCTCGATCTCCTGGCCGTCGACATCACCAACTACGTGATGCTCGAGCTGGGCCAGCCGATGCACGCCTTCGACCCGGACCGGCTCGCCGGTGACCTGCTGGTCCGCCGGGCCCGGCCGGGGGAGCGGCTGACCACCCTGGACGGCGTGGACCGCGCGCTGGACCCGGAGGACATGGTCATCTGCGACCTTGGCCTGCCCGGCGCGGACAGCCACGGGGTACCGGTCTCGCTGGCCGCCGTGATGGGCGGCGAGACCAGCGAGATGCAGCCGGACACGGTGAACGTGCTGTTCGAGGCGGCGCACTGGGACCCGGTCACGGTGTCCCGCACCGCCCGCCGGCACCGGCTGCTCAGCGAGGCGGCCAAGCGCTGGGAGCGCGGCGTCGACCCGCAGCTGCCGCTGGTCGCCCTGCAGCGCGCCGTCACCCTGCTCACCGAGTACGCGCGGCGGCACCGTGCACGCCGGTGTGCTGGACATCGACCACGTCCGCCCGCCGGTGCCGGTGCTGCTGCCGGCCGACGCGCCGTCCCGGCTGGCCGGGGTGGACTACCCGACGTCCCGGGTGGTGCAGACGCTCACCGCGATCGGCTGCGAGGTGCTGGTCACGGCGGACGCCCCGGAGCCGGTGCAGCTGCGGGTCACCCCGCCGTCCTGGCGGCCCGACCTGCTGGCGCCGGCCGACCTGGTCGAGGAGGTGGTCCGGCTGGACGGGTACGACAAGGTGCCCAGCGTGCTGCCGGTCGCCCCGCCCGGCAACGGGCTGACCCCGGTACAGCGCCGCCGTGCAGTGTCGGCCGGGCGCTGGCCGAGGCCGGCTACGTCGAGGTGCTGTCCTACCCGTTCGTCGCGCCGGACGTCTTCGACGCGCTCGGCCTGCCCGCCGACGACGAGCGCCGCAGCGCCGTCCGGGTGGCCAACCCGCTGGCCGACGACCGAGCCGCTGCTGCGTACCACGCTGCTGCCCCCGCTGCTCGGCGTGCTGCGCCGCAACCTCGGCCGGGGCCAGCGCGACGTCGCCCTCTACGAGCTGGGCCTGGTCTTCCAGCCGACCGGGGTGAGCACCCCGGCGCCGGCGATGGGAGTGCTCGGCCGCCCGTCGGAGGCCGACCTGGCCGCCGCCGAGGCGGTCATCCCGGTGCAGCCGTGGCACGTGGCCGCCGTGCTGGCCGGGGAGGTCGAGCCGGCCGGCTGGTGGGGACCTGGCCGGGCGGCCGGCTGGGCGGACGCGGTACAGGCCGCGCGGATCGTGGCGGACACCGCCGGGGTCGAGCTGGCGGTGGCCGCGGCCGACCGGGCGCCCTGGCACCCGGGCCGGTGCGCCGAGCTGTCGGTGGCCGGCACCGTCGTCGGGTACGCCGGTGAGCTGCACCCGGTCGTCTGCGCCGCGCTGGAGCTGCCGAAGCGTACCTGCGCGATGGAGCTGAACCTGGACGCGCTGCCGCTGCCCGGGGTCACCCCGGCGCCCCGGTTCTCCACCTATCCGCCCGCGCTGATCGACGTGGCGCTGGTGGTACCGGCCGGTACCCCGGCCGGTGAGGTCCGCCAGGCCCTGGTGGACGGCGCCGGTGCGCTGCTGGAGACGGTGCGGCTGTTCGACGTGTACACCTCCGAGCAGGTGGGGCAGGGGCGCAAGTCGTTGGCGTACAAGCTGACGTTCCGGGCACCGGACCGCACGCTGACCGGCGAGGAGGCGGTGGCCGCCCGGGACGCCGCGGTGGCGGTGGCCGCACAGCGCTTCGGCGCGACCCTGCGCGGCGCCTGACGATCCTGACCGGCACCGTCGCGGCGTCGACCCGGCCCGGTCAGGCGCCGGTCAGCTGGGCGCGGACCCAGTCGTCGACCACCTCGCCGAGCGTGGTCAGCGGCAGCGAGCCGTACCCGAGCAGGGTGTCGTGGAAGGCCCGGATGTCGAAGGCGGCGCCGAGGCGGCCGGACGCCTGCGCGCGCAGGCGTTCGATCTCCAGCCGGCCGACCAGATAGGCCAGCGCCTGACCGGGCGCCGCGATGTAGCGGTCCACCTCGGTCTGCACCTCCAGCGGCGGGACCGGGGTGTGTTCCAGCATGAACCGCACCGCCTGCGCCCGGGTCCAGCCCAGGGCGTGCAGGCCGGTGTCCACCACCAGCCGGGCGGCCCGCAGCGAATCCAGGGAGAGCATGCCGAGCAGGTCCACCTCGCCTGAGTAGAGGCCCATCTCGGCGGCCAGCCGCTCGGCATAGAGCCCCCAGCCTTCGCTGCAGGCGGTGAACAGGGTCAGCCGGCGTACCGGCGGCAGGTCGGTGAGCTGCCGGAACAGGCTCAACTGCGTGTGGTGGCCGGGGACCGCCTCGTGGAAGGCGGTCGCCTCGCCGGTGGTCCGTAGCCGTTCGGCGGCCCGGTGGGTGTTGGCGAAGTAGATGCCCGGCCGGCTGCCGTCCAGCGCGGGGGGCAGGTAGTAGGCCGGCATCGCGGCCGGCGCCTGCTCGGCCGGGACCGGCCGCACCTGGCACGGCGTGGCCGGCAGCCGGCCGAACCAGGCCGGTGCGACGGCCTCCGCCCGGGTGATCGCCGCGCGGGCCGCCGCGAGCAGTTCGTCGGCGTCCCGCCAGCGCAGCGCCGGGTCGGTGCGCAGCCGGTCGAAGATCTCCGGCAGCGTGGTCAGCCCGAAGGCGCGGGCGCCGACCTGGCGGTACTCCTCGGCCAGCCGGGCGATCGCGTCCAGGCCGGTGCGGTGCAGCTGCTCGGGGCTGTGTGCGGTGGTGGTGTGCAGCGCCGCCAGCCGGGAGTACAGCTGCGCGCCGCCCGGCAGGTGGCACAGGCCCGGGCGGTCGGCGTCCCGGCTGCCCGGGGCGATGTCGGTACGCAGGGCGTCGCGGTAGCGCGCGAAGGCCGGGCGTACCGCGTCGGCGAGCAGGCGGGCACGCCGGTCGGCGAAGTCGTCGGGGTCCACCGCGGCGTCCCCGCCCGGGGTGGTCGCCGCCAACGGGTCGGCGTCGCTGGCCAGGTAGAGGTCCACCTGGTCGGCGGCGGCCAGGACGAGGTGGCGTACCGGCAGCAGCCCGTCGGCGAGCCCGTCGCGGTGGCGCTGCGCCGCGGTCCGCAGCGCCGCCGGCACGGCGGCCAGCCGGTCCAGGTACGCCTCCGCCTGGCCCGGCCTGGTCAGCGTGATCATCGGCAGGCTGGCCAGCAGCTCGGCGGCGGGTGCGGTGGTCAGGGCGGCGACCCCGAACTCCACCAGCCGGCCGTCGAGCCGGGTCACCAGGTCGGTGGCCCGTTGCCGGATGACCGCCCGGGTGACCCGCTGTTGCTGGCTGAGCGTGCCCGGATCGACCGCCTCCGCGCGACTGGCGAGCTGCGCGGCCCGCGCCGACAGCGCTGCCTGCCCGGCCGCGCTGTAGTCGGTGAGGAGCCGGTCATGCGCCCCGGCCAGGCCCTTCACCGTGGCCGACACCGGCCAGGCGGCCACGATGGCGGCGAGCAGCGCTTCGGCGATCGCGTCGAGTTCGGCCGGGCCGGGGGCGGAGCGGGGTGGCGACCGGTCGGGCTCCGGTGCGCCGGGCAGGGCTGCGGGCTCGGTCGGGTGGGCGCCGGGCGCGGCGGCAGCCATGTCCAAAGGTCGACCCCCGTCGTGTGTCACGTATGGACGCCTCGACGCTACGGACAACCGGCTGGCCACACCACCCTGCCGGTACCCCTCCCGGCCCTACCCCCGACCCGCAGCATCGGGGCCGGGTCAGCCACGCTCGGGTGTGGCGCAGTCCTGCAAATCCCTTCGAGATGCCGGAAAACTCATGCACATTGCTTGCAAGTTCTGCATCACGGTGCTTCCCGGCGGGACCCTGACGGCAGCCGTCGGGTCAAGGGCTGATAGCTGACTGCAACGCGATGGTTGCTCTTTTGCTACAAGGCTGGGTCGGCAGGTGCCGATCGGCGCCGGAGAGGGCAGACTCCCCAGAGTGGGACAGTCACGGTCACCCTCCTCGTCGGGCCGGACCGACCTGATCGGATCCGCGTACGCGCAGCTGCTCGCCGGGCAGAGCGTCCTGGTCTACGGACCGGCCGGCATCGGCAAGTCGACGGTGCTGGACGCTCTCGGTGCCGCCGTACGGGACGCGGCGCCGGGCCGCACCCGGGTACTGCGCGCCGCCGCCGCCGAGGTGGAGTCCGGGCTGCCGTACCTCACCCTGGTGGACCTGTTCGGCGCGGCGCTGGCCGAGTTCGGTTCGCTGCTCCCCGGCCACCTGCGCGCCGCCCTGGACGCCGCGCTGCTGCGTACCGCCCCGCCGGCCAGCGCCCAGGACGAACTGGCGGTCCGGCTGGCCACCCTGGAGCTGGTGCGGGTCCTGGCCGCCGCCGGGCCGGTGCTGATCGTGCTGGACGACGCCCAGTGGGTGGACGAGCCGAGCGCCGGGGTGCTGCGCTTCGTGGCCCGCCGGGTCGGCGGGCTGGCGGTGCGGGTGCTGGCCGCCGAGCGGGGCGCCTCACCCACCCGTACCGAGCTGCTTCCCCAGCCGGCCGCCGAGCTGCCGGTGGCGCCGCTGGCCGCCGACGAGGTCGACGCGCTGCTGCGGGACCGCTTCGCCGGCCTGCTGTCCCGGGCCACCCTGGGCCGCATCGCCGACGCCTGCGACGGCAACCCGCTCTTCGCGGTCGAGCTGGGCCGGGCCGCGGTGGAGCACGGCGAGCCGGCGGCCCCGGTGGCGCCGCTGCCGGTCCCCGACCGGCTGCGCCGGCTGCTCTCCGCCCGGCTGGCCGCGCTGCCCCCGGTCACCGCGCCCGCACTGCTGCTGGTGGCCGCCGCCGCCCGGCCCACCCGGGCGCTGATGGAGCGGGCCGGCGTGCACGCCGAGACCGACCTCGCCGCGCCGATCGAGGCCGGCGTGCTGCGGCTGGGCAGCGACAGCGTCGGCTTCACCCACCCGTTGCTGCGCGAGATGGTCTACGCCGACGCTGCCCCGGCGGCCCGGCTGACCGCACACGCGACGCTGGCCACCGTGGTCGACGACCCGGTGGAGCGGGCCCGCCACCTGGCCCTGGCCCGCCCGCACCCGGACGAGGGGCTGGCCGACACGCTGGCCGACGCCGCCGTGGTGGCCCGCCGCCGGGGCGCCCCGCACATCGCCGCCGACCTGGCCCGGCAGGCCGCCGACCGGACCCCGGACGGGCACCGCGCGGCCCGCCGCCGGCTGGAAGCCGCCCGGCACGCCTACGCCGCCGGTCTGCTCACCGACGCCCAGCAGCTGGCCGGTGCGGCGCTGCGCGGCGCGGACGGCAGCGACGAGGCCTGCCGGGCCACCCGGGTGGGCGCCCGGCTGCTCCTGGTGGACCTCGCCGGGCAGGACCGGTCGCGGGTCTCCCCGCTGCTGGAGGCCGCCTTCTGCGACGCCGAGGACGTCCCCGAGCTGGCCGCCCGGGTGCGCCTCTACCGGGCCTGGAAGGCGCAGTACGACGGCGACATCGAGGAGGCGCTGGCCGAGCTGAAACTGGCCGAGCCGGTGGCCGAGCAGGCGGCCGCCACCGAGACCCTGGTCGAGGTGCTGGCGCTGCGCGGGATCATCGAGGCGCCGCTGAACATGCAGGGCAGCGAAGAGGTGCTCGAACGGGCCGCCACGCTGTCCCGCGGGCTGCCGCTCACCTCCGGCGTGGTCACCGCCCGCCAGCTGGCCACCGGCGCCCGACTGCGCCGCGGCGACGTGCCCGAGGCGGTCCGCCGGGTGGAGGCGCTGCGGGTGGCCGTCGAGCGCTCCGGCACCGTGTACGACCTCGCCGGCGTGCTGCATATGGTTGCCTCGGTGTACAGCCGGGCCGGGCGGGCCGCCGACGCGCTGGCCGCCGGTCGGTACTGCCTGCGGCTGTTCAACGACCTCGCGGTCGCCGCCTCCGGCCCGGGTCTGCTGGTCGGTGCCCTGGTGGAGCTGGGCGGCGGCACCCTGGACGCCGCCGAGAGCTTCGCCCGGCAGGCGATCCGGGCCAGTACCTCCGCCGGCGACGACGACTGGATCAAGGCCGGGTACGCCACTCTCGGCCAGGTGCTGCTGCTGCGCGGCGACCCGGTCGCGGCGGTCGAGCAGATGCGGGTGGCCTGGCAGTGGGAGCAGCGCCGGGGCCCGGTGGACCCGGCCATGTTCATCTGGCACGCCGACTTCGTCGAGGCGCTGGTCGGCGCCGGGGCGCGGGAGGAGGCGGCCGGGCTGCTGGCCGACGTACGGGCGCAGGCGCACCGGTTGGGGCGTGACGTGGTGCTGCTCGGCCTGGACCGGGCGGAGGCGCTGCTCGCCGCGGCCAGCGGTGACCCGCGTGGCGCCGGCGAGGCGCTGGAGGCGTCGCTGCGCCGGTGGGCCACCCACCCGTACCCCTTCGAGGTGGCCCGGGCCTGGCACGTGCTGGGCGCGGTGGAGCGCCGGGCGCACCGCCGGGCGGCCGCCCGGGAGGCGTTCAGCGAGGCGCACGGGCGCTACTCGGCGATCGGTGCCAGCCCCTGGCGCGAGGCGGTCGCCGCCGACCTGGCCCGGCTGGACGGCGGGCGCAGCGGCGCGCTGTCCCCGACCGAGCAGCGCATCGTGGAGCTGGTCCGGTCCGGCGCCACCAACCGGGACATCGCCCGCAGCACGTTCCTGTCGATCAAGGCGGTGGAGGCCAACCTGACCCGGCTGTACCGCCGGTACGGGGTGCGCAACCGGGATCAGCTGGCCCGTACCCTGGAGTCCGGCGGGTGACACAGCGCACTGCATGGTGATACGCTCACCCGCATAGCGATGCGAACGCCGCGTCGCCGCGCCGCCAGGTCGGCGTTCCGCACGGGCGGGGGAGTGTCATGGTTAGCCGGGTCGCCGTCGCGGGCGCCAGCGGGTACGCCGGCGGGGAGCTGCTCCGCCTGATCGCCGGGCACCCAGACCTCGAGCTGGCACGCGGCCACCGCGCACAGCCAGGCCGGTACCGCGGTCGGCGCGGTCCACCCGCAGCTGGTGACCCTCGCGGACGTGGTGCTGGCGGCCGACCTCGGCGGCCGCCCTGGCCGACGCCGACCTGGTCTTCCTGGCCCTGCCGCACGGCGAGTCGGCGGCCCTGGCCGCCCAGCTGCCGGCGACCGGTCAAGATCGTCGACCTCGGCGCCGACTTCCGGCTGCGCGACGCCGCCGCCTGGCGCCGCTACTACGGCGGCGCCCACGCCGGCACCTGGACCTACGGCCTGCCCGAGCTGCCCGGCCAGCGCGCCGCGATCGCCGCCGCCGACCGGGTCGCCAACACCGGCTGCTACGCGGTGGCGATCACGCCTCGCGCTCGCGCCGCTGATCGCCGCCGGGGTGGCCGCCCCGGACGACGTGGTGGTGGTCGCCGCCTCCGGCACCTCCGGCGCCGGGCGCTCGGCCAAGGCGCACCTGCTGGGCAGCGAGGTGATGGGGGACCTGTCGCCGTACAAGGTCGGCGCGCACCAGCACGTGCCGGAGATCAAGCAGGCCACCGGGGCGCACTCGCTGTCGCTGACGCCGGTCCTCGCGCCGATGCCGCGGGGCATCCTGGCCACCGTGCACCTGCGCCCGGCCGACGCCGGGGTGAGCCTGGCCGACGCGCGCGCCGTGCTGGCCAAGGCGTACGCCGACGAGCCGTTCGTGCACGTGCTGCCCGAGGGGCGCTGGCCGCACACCGGCGCCACGTTCGGCAGCAACGCCGCCCACCTGCAGGCCACCGTGGACGTCGACTCGGGCCGGATCATCGTGGTCAGCGCGATCGACAACCTCGGCAAGGGCGCCGCCGGCCAGGCCGTGCAGAACGCCAACCTGATGCTCGGCCTGCCGGAGACCGCCGGCCTGTCCGCGAACGGAGTCGCGCCGTGACCGTCACCGCCCCCCGGGGCTTCCGGGCCGCCGGGGTCGCCGCCGGGCTCAAAGCCACCGGCCGGCCGCGACGTGGCCCTGGTCGTCAACGACGGCCCGTCGGCCGCCGCGGCCGGCGTCTTCACCGCCAACCGGGTCAAGGCCGCGCCGGTGCTGCTGGAGCCAGCAGGTGCTCGCGCGGCGGCGAGCGTGCGCGCCGTGGTGCTCAACTCCGGCGGCGCCAACGCCTGCACCGGCCCGGCCGGCTTCCAGGACACCCACGCCACCGCCGAGCACACCGCCGCGGTGCTGCCGTCGCCAGCACCGGTCTGGACCTGGTCGGCGCCGGCGACGTCGCGGTCTGCTCCACCGGGCTGATCGGCGAGCGGCTGCCGATGCAGCAAGCTGCTGCCCGGGGTGAGCGCGGCCGCCGAAGCGCTGGCCCGCGACGGCGGCCCGGCCGCCGCCGAGGCGATCATGACCACCGACACCCGGCCGAAGACCACCGCGTCACAGCGGCGGCGGCTGGACCGTCGGCGGGATGGCCAAGGGCGCCGGCATGCTCGCCCCCGGCCTGGCCACCATGCTGGTGGTGCTGACCACCGACGCGGTGGCCGACGCCGCCGCCGCTGGACGCCGCGCTGCGCGCCGCCACCCGGGTCACCTTCGACCGGATCGACTCCGACGGCTGCATGTCCACCAACGACACCGTGCTGCTGCTGGCCAGCGGCGCGTCCGGGGTCGAGCCGACCGCCGGAGGAGCTGACCGCCGCGGTCACCGCCGCCTGCCACGACCTGGCCCAGCAGCTGATCGCCGACGCCGAGGGCGCCACCAAGGAGATCGCCATCGAGGTCACCGGCGCCGCCAGCGAGGACGACGCGGTCGAGGTGGGCCGGTCGGTGGCCCGCAACAACCTGGTCAAGACCGCGCTGTTCGGCAACGACCCGAACTGGGGCCGCATCCTCGCCGCGGTCGGCACCACCGCGGCCGTCTTCGAGCCCGACGAGCTCGACGTGGCGGTCAACGGGGTGTGGGTCTGCCGGGGCGGCGCCGCGGCCGAGGACCGCTCCAAGGTCGACCTCACCGGCCGCGCCGTCACCATCACCGTCGACCTGCACGCCGGTGCCGCCGCCGCGACCGTCTGGACCAACGACCTGTCGCACGGCGTACGTGCACGAGAACTCGGCGTACTCGACGTGAGCGCGCTGCCCCGGGACCTGGCCGCCGCCCAGGCCAAGGCGGACACGCTGATCGAGGCGCTGCCCTGGCTGGCCCGCTTCCCCGGCGCCACCATCGTGGTCAAGTACGGCGGCAACGCGATGACCTCGACCCGAGCTGCAGCGGGCGTTCGCCGCCGACATGGTGTTCCTGCGCTACGCCGGCCTCAAGCCGGTCGTGGTGCACGGCGGCGGCCCGCAGATCTCGGCCATGCTCGGCCGGCTCGGCATCGCCAGCGAGTTCCGGGGCGGCCTGCGGGTCACCACGCCCGGAGGCCATGGACGTGGTCCGGATGGTGCTGGTCGGCCAGGTCGGCCGGGAGCTGGTCGGGCTGATCAACGAGCACGGCCCGTTCGCGGTCGGCCTGTCCGGCGAGGACGCCGGGCTGTTCACCGCGGTGCGCCGCCCGGCCATGCGTCGACGGGCAGCCGGTCGACGTCGGCCAGGTCGGCGACGTCGAGCCGACGTCAACGTCAGCGCGGTGGCCGACCTCATCGCAGGCCGGCCGGATCCCGGTGATCTCCACCGTCGCGCCGGACGCCGACGGCGTGCTGCACAACCTCAACGCCGACACCGCCGCCGCCGCGCTGGCCATCGCGCTGAACGCCCGCAAGCTGGTCGTCCTCACCGACGTGCCGGGGCTGTACGCGCACTGGCCGGACGACGTCCAGCCTGGTCTCCGCAGATCGGCGCGGACGAGCTGGCCGAAGCTGCTGCCGACGCCTGGAGTCGGGCATGGTGCCGAAGATGGAGGCCTGCCTGCGGGCGGTGCAGGGCGGGGTGCCCGCCGCGCACGTCGTCGACGGCCGGGTCGCCGCACTCGATCCTGCTGGAAGTCTTCACCTCGGAGGGATTCGGAACGATGGTGGTGCGCGGCAGTGACGGACTCGCATCGACGAACGCTGGTCGCGCGAGCGTCGATGATGGACAACTACGGCACGCCGCCGCTGGCGCTGGTCCGCGGCGAGGGCGCGGTGGTCGGTCGACGAGGCCGGCAGGTCCTATCGTCGACCTGCTCGGCGGGATCGCGGTCAACGTGCTCGGCCACGCCCACCCGGCGGTGGTCGCCGCCGTCACGACGCAGATCGCCACCCTCGGGCACGTCTCCAACCTCTACGTCGCCGAGCCGCCGGTGGCCCTGGCCGAGCTGCTGCTGGCCCTGGCCGGCCGGCCCGGCCGGGTGTTCTTCGGCAACTCCGGCGCCGAGGCCAACGAGGCGGCGTTCAAGCTGTCCCGGCTCACCGGGCGCACCAGGATGGTCGCCACCGCAGGGCGGCTTCCACGGCCGGACGATGGGGGCGCTGGCGCTGACCGGGCAGCCGGCCAAGGCCGACCCGTTCCGGCCGCTGCCCGGCGAGGTCACCCACGTGCGCGTACGGCGACGTCGAGGCGCTGCGCGGCCGCGGTCACCGACGACACCGCGATGGTGATCCTGGAGCCGATCCAGGGCGAGAACGGCGTGGTCGTCCCGCCGGCCGGCTACCTGGCCGCGGCCCGGGAGATCACCGCGCCGGCACGGCGCGCTGCTCGTCCTCGACGAGGTGCAGACCGGCATCGGGCGTACCGGGCACTGGTTCGCCCACCAGGCCGAGGGCGTCGAGCCGGACGTGGTCACCCTCGCCAAGGGGCTCGGCGGCGGGCTGCCGCATCGGCGCCTGCCTGGCCTTCGGCCCGGCCGCCGAGCTGCTCGGCCCCGGCCAGCACGGCTCCACCTTCGGCGGCAACCCGGTCGGCTGCGCCGCCGCCCTCGCGGTGCTCGGCACCATCGCCAGCCGAGGGGCTGCTCGACCACGTCAAGCGGCTCGGCGAGCGGCTGCGCCGCGGCGTCGAGGCGCTGGGCCACCCGCTGGTCGGCGAGGTGCGCGGCGCCGGCCTGCTGCTCGGCATCGTGCTCACCGCCGCCGGTCTCGGCCGCCGTCGCCGCGGCGCCCTGCGCGACGCCGGCTTCCTGGTCAACCCGGTACAGCCGGACGTGCTGCGGCTCGCCCCGCCGCTGATCCTCACCGCCGAGCAGGCCGACGCCTTCGTCGCCGCGCTGCCCGCCGCGCTGGACGCCGCCGCAGGCGGTGCCCGGTGACCCGGCACTTCCTGCGCGACGACGACCTCACCCCGGCCGAGCAGGGCGAGGTGCTCGACCTGGCCGCCGCGGATGAAGGCCGACCGCTACGAGCACAAGCCGCTCGCCGGCCCGGAGCCGGTCGCGGTCATCTTCGAGAAGCCGTCGCCTGCGCACCCGGGTCTCGTTCGAGGCCGGCATCGCCGAGCTGGGCGGCCACCCGCTCGTCATCGACGCGCAGAGCACCCACTTCGGCCGGGGCGAGACGATCGAGCGACGCCGCCGCAGGTGCTGTCCCGCTACGTCGCCGCGATCGTCATCCGCACCTACGCCGACGACCGGATCCGCCGAGCTCGCGCCAGGGCAGCGACCGTGCCGGTGGTCAACGCGCTCACCGACGGCTTCCACCCCTGCCAGCTGCTCGCCGACCTGCTCACCGTCCGGGAGCGGCTGGGCGGCACGCCGGGGCGGCACGCTGGCGTACGTCGGCGACGCGGCCAACAACATGGCGCACTCGTACCTGCTGGCCGGGGCGACCGCCGGCATGCGGGTGCGGGTCGCCGGGCCGGCGGGTACGACCCGGACCCGGCCGTGGTCAGCCGGGCCGCCGAGATCGCCGCGTGGACCGGCGGCTCGGTGGAGACGCTGCGCGACCCGGTACGAGGCGGTCGAGGACGCCGACGTGGTGGCCACCGACACCTGGACCTCGATGGGCCAGGAGAACGACGGGCTGGACCGGATCACGCCGTTCCTGCCCGTACCAGGTCAACGCCAAGCTGCTGGCGGCGGCCCGGCCGGACGCGATCGTGCTGCACTGCCTGCCCGCGCACCGGGGCGAGGAGATCACCGACGAGGTGATGGACGGCCCGCGCCAGCGCCCTGTTCGACCAGGCGGAGAACCGGCTGCACGCGCAGAAGGCGCTGCTGGCCTGGCTGGTCGGCTACCCCGGAGACCGCCGGTGAGCACACCGGCGGTGACCCGCGCCGCCCGGCACGCCCGGATCGCGGCGCTGATCCGGGACCGGGCGGTGCGCTCGCAGACCGAGCTGGCCGAGCTGCTGGCCGGCGACGGGGTCCAGGTCACCCAGGCCACCCTCTCGCGGGACCTGGAGGAGCTGGGCGCGGTGAAGGTACGCCGCGCCGACGGCGAACCGGCCGCGTACCTCATCCCGGAGGACGGCAACCGCGCCCTGCGCCGCGCCGAGCAGGCTCCGGCCCGGCTGGTGCGGCTGCTGCGCGAGCTGCTCACCGGCGCCGACGCCAGCGGCAACCTGGCGGTGCTGCGTACCCCGCCCGGGGCGGCGCAGTTCCTGGCCAGCGCGCTGGACCGGTGCGGCCTGCCGGACGATCGTCGGCACCATCGCCGGCGACGACACGATCCTCGTGGTGGCCCGGGAGAGCGCCGACGGCAGCACCACCGGACGGCAGCTGGCGGCCAAGCTCGCCGGCTGGGCGGCCCGCGAGGAGTGAGCACCCGATCATGAACTCCGACCGTGGGTTACGGTGTTCCCGGCGGTAAGTACCTGGAAGGACAGCACAACGTGGCGGCGAGTCAGAGCAGTACCCGGCTGTGGGGCGGACGGTTCGCGGGCGGCCCCGCCGAGGCGCTGGCCCGGCTGTCGGTCAGCGTCCAGTTCGACTGGCGGCTGGCCCCCTACGACCTGGCCGCGTCCCGGGCACACGCCCGGGTACTGGCCCGCGCCGGCCTGCTGGACGCCGACGAGCTGGGCCGGATGCTGGCCGCCCTGGACGACCTGGAGGCGTCCTGCGCCAGCGGCGCGTTCCGCCCCACCGTCGAGGACGAGGACGTGCACACCGCGCTGGAGCGCGGCCTGCTGGAGCGCCTCGGCGCGCTCGGCGGCAAGCTGCGCGCCGGCCGCTCCCGCAACGACCAGGTCGCCACCGACCTGCGGCTCTACCTGCGCGACCACGCCCGGGGCGTGGCCGGCCGGCTGGTCGAGCTGGCCGACGCGATCACCGAACAGGCGGCCCGGCACGTGGACACGCCGGCCCCCGGCATGACCCACCTGCAGCACGCCCAGCCGGTCAGCTTCGGCCACTGGCTGCTGGCACACGTGCAGCCGCTGCTGCGCGACCTGGACCGGCTGCGGGACTGGGACGCCCGGGCGGCCGTCTCGCCCGCTGGGCTCCGGCGCCCTGGCCGGCTCGTCGCTGCCGCTGGACCCGGTACTGGTCGCCAAGGAGCTGGGCTTCGACGTGGCCGCGGCGAACTCGATGGACGCCGTGGCCGACCGCGACTTCGTCGCCGAGTTCCTCTTCGTCACCGCACTGATCGGCGTGCACCTGTCCCGGCTGGGCGAGGAGGTGGTGCTGTGGACGTCGCAGGAGTTCGGCTGGGTGGAGCTGGACGACGCGTTCGCCACCGGCTCGTCGATCATGCCGCAGAAGAAGAACGCCGACATCGCCGAGCTGGCCCGGGGCAAGTCCGGCCGGCTCATCGGCGGCCTGGTCACCGTGCTCACCATGCTCAAGGGCCTGCCGCTGACCTATGACCGGGACATGCAGGAGGACAAGGAGCCCGCCTTCGACGCGGTGGACACCCTGGAACTGGTGCTGCCCGCACTCGCCGGCATGATCTCCACCTTGACGGTACGGGTGGACCGACTCGTCGCCGCCGCGCCCGTCGGCTTCACCCTGGCCACCGAGGTCGCCGACTGGCTGGTCCGGCGCGGGCGTGCCGTTCCGCGACGCGCACGAGATCACCGGCAAGCTGGTGGCACTGTGCGCCGCCCGCGAGTGCGGCCTGGACGAGGTGGACGACGCCGACCTCGCCCTGGTGTCCGAGCAGCTCACCCCGGAGGTCCGGCAGGTGCTGTCGGTACGCGGGGCGCTGGCCGCCCGGATCACCCCCGGCTCGACCGGGCCCGGCCCGGTGGCCGACCAGTTGGCGGCGGTGCAGGACCGGCTGGAGGGCTGGCGGGAGTGGGCCGCGACGTCGGTGGTACCCCGCTGAACCTGACCGCCGCCCCGGATAGCGCCGCCCGCTCGCTGCTGGGTGCACACCTGCGGGCCGGGCCGGTGGCGGTACGGGTGACCGAGGTGGAGGCGTACTCGGGCACCGGCGTCGACCCCGCCTCGCACGCCCACCGCGGCCGTACCCCCCGCAACGCCGTCATGTTCGGCCCGGCCGGCTACGCCTACGTCTACTTCAGCTACGGCATGCACTGGTGCATGAACGTGGTCACCGGCCAGCCCGGCACCGCCGCCGCGGTGCTGCTACGGGCCGGCACCGTGGTCGACGGGCTGGAGCTGGCCCGCTCCCGCCGGCCGGCCGCGCGCCGCGACGCCGACCTGGCCCGCGGGCCCGCCCGGCTGTGCCAGGCGCTCGCCGTGGACGGCTCGATGACCGGCACGTTCCTGCTCGACGGGTCGGGGCCGCTGCTGCTGGCCCCGCCCCCGGAGCCGGTGGACAGCTCGCTCGTGCGCAGCGGACCCCGGGTCGGGGTGGCCGGCGGCCGGGACATCCCGTGGCGGTTCTGGCTGGCCGATGAGGCGTCGGTGAGCGCCTACCGGGCACACGCGCCGCGCCGCCGCCCGGCCGGCTGACCCGCCGGGCTCGCGGACGCCGGCCGAAATGCGGTCGCCGGATGGGGAACAATGGCGGGTGTGACCGACGTGATCGACGAACTGCACTGGCGCGGCCTGCTGCAGGACTCCACCGACCTGCAGGAGCTGCGCGCGCACCTGGCCGCCGGGCCGGTGACCTTCTACGCCGGCTTCGACCCGACCGCGCCCAGCCTGCAGGTCGGCAACCTGGTGCAGATCCTCACCGCGCGTCGCCTGCAGCGCGCCGGGCACCGCCCGCTGCTGCTGGTCGGCGGGGCCACCGGCCTGATCGGCGACCCGAAGGAGGAGGGCGAGCGCACCCTCAACGACACGTCGGTGGTGGCCGGCTGGGTGGACCGCATCCGTGGGCAGGTCGAGCCGTACTTCGACTTCACCGGCCCGAACGCCGCCACCATGGTGAACAACCTGGACTGGACCGGCCCGATGTCCGCCGTGGAGTTCCTCCGCGACGTCGGCAAGCACTTCCCGGTGAACCAGATGCTCGGCCGCGAGGTGGTCCGGGCCCGGCTGGAGGCCGGCATCAGCTTCACCGAGTTCAGCTACCAGATCCTGCAGGCCAACGACTTCTACGAGCTCAACCGCCGGTACGGCTGCACCCTGCAGCACGGCGGCTCGGACCAGTGGGGCAACATCATCGCCGGGGTCGACTACAACCGGCGCCGAGGGGTACGCGGCGTGCACGCCTTCACCACGCCGATCATCACCCGGGCCGACGGCACCAAGTTCGGCAAGAGCGCCCAGGGCATGTCCCTCTGGCTGGATCCCGCCATGACCAGCCCGTACGCCTTCTACCAGTTCTGGGTCAACGCCGACGACGTGGACATCCTCCGGTACCTGAAGATCTTCAGCTTCGCCTCCCGGGACGAGATCGACGACCTGGCCAAGCAGACCGCGGAACGCCCGGCTGCCCGCCTCGCCCAGCGGGCCCTGGCGGAGGAGCTGACCACGCTGGTACACGGCGAGGCGGAGACCCGCCAGGTGATCGCCGCCTCGCAGGCGCTGTTCGGCCGCGGGGCGCTGGACGAGCTGTCGCCGGCCACGCTGCGCTCGGCGCTGTCCGAGGCCGGACTGGTGCAGGTACGCGGCGAACTGCCGCCGGTGTCCGCGCTGTTCAAGGAGTCTGGTCTGGTCGCCAGCGCGAACGAGGCGCGCCGCACGGTGAAGGAGGGCGGCGCGTACGTCAACAACGTCCGGGTCACCGACGCCGACGCCCCGCCGCCGGCCGACGCCCTCCTGCACGGGCGCTTCCTGGTACTCCGCAAGGGCAAGCGCAGTATCGCGGGGGCCGAGCTGGTGGGTTGACGGGGCAGTCTCAGTGGGCTGGCGTCGGTGGGTTGACGGGGCAGTCTCAGTGGGCTGGCGTCGGTGGGTTGACGGGGCAGTCTCAGTGGGCCGGCGTTGCTCTGCTTGACGGGGTGCCAGCTGGACCGGGCGGGATCGTCGGGGTCGCTGGGCGAATGCCTCGACGGCGGGCTGGCGCCGATCGGCTGGTCGGTCGCGCGGAGTGGGCTGCCGGCGCGGAGTGGCTGCCGAGGGCGCTGGTGCTGCCGTCTTGCCTG